>NZ_CP141274.1:0-2500 GCF_040267515.1 Delftia lacustris
AATAAAAAGAGAGCGCGTCAGCGCTCTCTTTTTTTGGGTTGTCCGTTTTGGCGGTTCAGCCTGTTTCCCCGTTTCCTGCACCCCAATGCAAAAAACCCCGTAGCTTTGGGCTACGGGGTTTCTTGGGCTGTAAGAGCCTGACGATGACCTACTTTCACACGGGAACCCGCACTATCATCGGCGCAAAGTCGTTTCACTGTCCTGTTCGGGATGGGAAGGAGTGGTACCAACTTGCTATGGTCATCAGGCATAACTTGTTGTCATGCTGCTCTTGCGAGCAACACAACGAATTCATAGAGTCTGTAATCAGCTTTGTATTTTGACTGCGCCTTACTTGGCATAACCACCTTGATGATCACGTCATCAAAGTTATAGGGTCAAGCCTCACGAGCAATTAGTACTGGTTAGCTTAACGCATTACTGCGCTTCCACACCCAGCCTATCAACGTCCTGGTCTTGAACGACTCTTCAGGGGGCTCAAGGCCCCGGCAGATCTCATCTTGAAACGAGTTTCCCGCTTAGATGCTTTCAGCGGTTATCTCTTCCACACTTAGCTACTCGGCAATGCCACTGGCGTGACAACCGATACACCAGAGGTGTGTCCACTCCGGTCCTCTCGTACTAGGAGCAGGCTTCCTCAAATCTGCAGCGCCCACGGAAGATAGGGACCAAACTGTCTCACGACGTTTTAAACCCAGCTCACGTACCTCTTTAAATGGCGAACAGCCATACCCTTGGGACCGACTACAGCCCCAGGATGAGATGAGCCGACATCGAGGTGCCAAACACCGCCGTCGATATGAACTCTTGGGCGGTATCAGCCTGTTATCCCCAGAGTACCTTTTATCCGTTGAGCGATGGCCCTTCCATACAGAACCACCGGATCACTATGTCCTGCTTTCGCATCTGCTCGACTTGTCAGTCTCGCAGTTAAGCACGCTTATGCCATTGCACTATCGTCACGATGTCCGACCGTAACTAGCGTACCTTCGAACTCCTCCGTTACGCTTTGGGAGGAGACCGCCCCAGTCAAACTGCCTACCATGCACTGTCCCCGATCCCGATAAGGGACCTGGGTTAGAACCTCAAACGCACCAGGGTGGTATTTCAACGTCGGCTCCATGAGAACTAGCGTCCTCACTTCAAAGCCTCCCACCTATCCTACACAGATCCGTTCAAAATCCAATACAAAGCTACAGTAAAGGTTCATGGGGTCTTTCCGTCTTTCCGCGGGGAGATTGCATCATCACAAACATTTCAACTTCGCTGAGTCTCTGGAGGAGACAGTGTGGCCATCGTTACGCCATTCGTGCAGGTCGGAACTTACCCGACAAGGAATTTCGCTACCTTAGGACCGTTATAGTTACGGCCGCCGTTTACTGGGACTTCAATCAAGAGCTTGCACCCCATCATTTAATCTTCCAGCACCGGGCAGGCGTCACACCCTATACGTCCACTTTCGTGTTTGCAGAGTGCTGTGTTTTTATTAAACAGTCGCAGCCACCGATTTTTTGCAACCGCTTTGGGCTCCCTTTGTTCAAGTTCACCTACTTGCGGCATACCTTCTCCCGAAGTTACGGTATCAATTTGCCGAGTTCCTTCTCCAGAGTTCTCTCAAGCGCCTTAGAATACTCATCTCGCGCACCAGTGTCGGTTTGCGGTACGGTCGTGTGTAGCTGAAGCTTAGTGGCTTTTCCTGGAAGCAGGGTATCACTCACTTCGTCTGCAAGCAGACTCGTTATCACCCCTCATCTAAGCCCGGCGGATTTGCCTACCAGGCACGACTACAGGCTTGAACCAACATATCCAACAGTTGGCTGAGCTAACCTTCTCCGTCCCCACATCGCACTACACATCGGTACAGGAATATTGACCTGTTTCCCATCAGCTACGCATCTCTGCCTCGCCTTAGGGGCCGACTCACCCTACGCCGATGAACGTTGCGTAGGAAACCTTGCGCTTACGGCGAGGGGGCTTTTCACCCCCTTTAACGCTACTCATGTCAGCATTCGCACTTCTGATACCTCCAGCACCCGTTACCAGGCACCTTCACAGGCTTACAGAACGCTCTCCTACCACTTGCAATAAATTGCAAATCCGCAGCTTCGGTAACTGGCTTAGCCCCGTTACATCTTCCGCGCAGGACGACTCGATCAGTGAGCTATTACGCTTTCTTTAAATGATGGCTGCTTCTAAGCCAACATCCTGACTGTTTTAGCCTTCCCACTTCGTTTCCCACTTAGCCAATTTTAGGGACCTTAGCTGGCGGTCTGGGTTGTTTCCCTCTTGAGTCCGGACGTTAGCACCCGGTGCTCTGTCTCCCAAGCTGTACTCTGCGGTATTCGGAGTTTGCATAGGTTTGGTAAGTCGCCATGACCCCCTAGCCTAAACAGTGCTCTACCCCCGCAGGTAATACTTGAGGCACTACCTAAATAGTTTTCGGAGAGAACCAGCTATTTCCAAGTTTGTTTAGCCTTTCACCCCTATCCACAGCTCATCC
>NZ_CP141274.1:12500-775000 GCF_040267515.1 Delftia lacustris
GCCTCGCCTGTATGGGAGGCGGAAGTGGGGTGCCCGGGCCTGGGCCGCGTATCAGTCAGCCCGTGCACGTCGGTAATGTTGCACAAATAGCGCCAGGCTGCCCGCGACCACGCCCCAAAACGCCGAGCCGACTCCGGCTATCACCACGCCGCTGAGCGTCACCAGAAAGGTGATCAACGCAGCCTCCCTGTGTTCCTCCCCCTTGAGAGCTGTCGCCAGGCCGCTGCCTATGGAGCCCAGCAGGGCCAGTCCCGCTATGCAGACCACCAGTTCCTTGGGGAAGGCGGTGAGCAGTCCCGTGACCACGGCGCCGAAGATGCCGATGACTATATAGAAGAGGCCACAGATGGCCGCCGCCGTGTAGCGGCGGGATTTGTCCTCATGGGCCTCGGGCCCCATGCAGATGGCAGCGGTGATGGCACTGAGGTTGAGCGCGTAGCCGCCGAAGGGGGCCAGCACCAGGGTGGCGATGCCCGTCATGCTGATGATGCGGGAGATGGGCAGGTCGTAGCCCGTGGCACGGATGACGGCCACGCCGGGCAGGTTCTGCGAGGCCATGGTGACGACGAACAGGGGCAAGGCCAGGCTCACCAGGGCGGGCACCGAGAACTGCGGCATGGTGAAGACTGGCCAGGCAAGGCCTGCATGCACGGCGGACCATTGCATTTGCCCGTTGAGCGCCACCCAGGCGATGGAGGCCACCAGCGTGGCGATGACCGCATAGCGCGGTGCCAGGCGGCGCGACAGCAGATAGGTCAGCAGCATGACCAGCACCAGGGGCAGCGCATCCCTGGCGGCGGCAAAGGCCTGCATGCCGAAGTTGGCCAGTACGCCCGCCAGGAGGGCGGCAGCGATTTCCATGGGGATGCGGTTCATGACGCGCTCGAACCAGCCTGTGGCTCCCACCAGGATGATCAGCCCCGCGCTGATGATGAAGGCGCCAACGGCCTCGCCCATGGAAAAGCCCCCGGCAAGCCCTGCCGTGGCAAGGACGGCTGCGCCTGGCGTAGACCAGGCGACCATGACCGGCATGCGAAGTATCAGCGAGGGCAGCAGAGAGCACAGGCCCATGCCCAGTCCCAGCGCCCAGATCCAGGACGTGATCTGCTCGGGCGTGGCATGGAAGGCCTGGGCGGCCTGAAAGACCAGGGCCACCGAGCTGGTGAAGCCCACGAGCACGGCCACGAAGCCGGCTGCGAAGGCAGAGGGACTCAAGTCACGGAAAAAGCGCATCGCGCGATTCTGTCACCACAGCCGCCGACCGTGCGATGCGCTGGCGACGCCTACAGTTCGATCTTGGAGCCCAGCTCCACCACGGAGTTGCTGGGCAGGTGCAGGAAGTCGGAGACACGGCTGGCGTTGCGGTGCATCTGGGCAAACAGCTTTTCGCGCCAGGGCGCCATGCGGTGGCTGATGCGCGGGATGATGACATCGCGCGACAGGAAGTAGCTGGTCTCCATGGCGTCTAGCTGGCAACCCCGGGGACGCAGCAGGGACAGTGCCGCCGGCACGTCCGGTTCGTTCTTGAAGCCGTAGTTGATGATGACCTGCCAGCAGTCGCTGCCCAACGCCTCGATCTCGGTGCGCTTGTCCAGACCCACCCAGGGAATTTCATGGTTGCGCACCGTGACGAAGATGTTCTGGTTGTGCAGCACCTTGTTGTGCTTGAGGTTGTGCAGCAGGGCGTTGGGTACGGTGCCCGGTTCGCCGGAAAGAAAGACGGCCGTGCCCGTCACGCGCGCCGGCGGATGGCGCCAGACCGATTCGAGGAAGCTCTTGAGGTCGATGGCATCGGCCTGCAGCTTTTCGTGCAGCAGCTCGCGGCCCTTGCGCCAGGTCATCATCAGCGAGAACACCGTGCCGCCGATCAGCAGCGGGAACCAGCCGCCGTCGAACAGCTTGAGCAGGTTGGACGAGAAGAAGGCCAGGTCCACCAGGAAAAAGAATCCGGTGGCCGCGATGCACAGGGCCAGCGGGTAGTTCCAGCGGTAGCGGATCACGAAGAAGGTCAGCGTGGTGGTGATCAGCATGTCCAGCGTGACCGCAATGCCGTAGGCGGCCGCCAGGTTGCCGCTGGAGCGGAACAGCACCACGGCCAGCGCAATCGCTACGAACAGGCTCCAGTTGACCAGGGGCATGTAGATCTGGCCGGTCTCGCGCACGCTGGTGTGGCGCACTTCCAGGCGCGGCAGATAGCCCAGCTGTATGACCTGGCGCGTGACGCTGAAGGCACCCGTGATCAGGGCCTGCGAAGCGATGACCGTGGCCATGGTGGCCATCAGCACCAGGGGCAGCAGCGCCCAGGCCGGGGCCATCATGTAGAAGGGATTTTTGACGGCGGCCGGGTTGGCCAGCAGCAGCGCCCCCTGGCCGAAATAATTCAGCGTCAGCGCCGGCATGGCGACCGAGAACCAGGCCAGGCGGATGGGCTTCTTGCCGAAGTGGCCCAGGTCGGCATAGAGCGCCTCCGCCCCGGTCACGCACAGCACGACGGCGCCCAGGATGATGAAGCTGGTGCCGGGGTTGTCCCAGATGAAGCGCACCGCGAAGTGCGGGCTGATGGCCGCCAGGATTTCGGGATGGCCCGCGATCTGGTGCACGCCCAGCGCTGCGATGGTGGCAAACCAGACCAGGGTGATGGGGCCGAAAAACCGACCGATCCCCGCCGTGCCGTGCTTCTGGAACCAGAAAAGCAGGAAGAGGATCACCAGGGTCAGCGGGATCACGGCCTTGGTGAAGTGCGGAGAGACCACTTCCAGGCCTTCGACGGCCGAGAGCACGGAGATGGCCGGCGTGATCACGCCATCACCATAGAACAGCGAAGTGCCGAAGATGCCGATGAGCAGCAGCACGTTGCGCAGGCGGGGCTTGTCCTTGACGGTCTGCGAGGCCAGGGCCAGCATGGCGACCAAGCCGCCTTCGCCGTTGTTGTCGGCACGCAGCACCAGGACCACGTACTTGAGCGAGACGATGACCGTCAGGGTCCAGAACAGCAGCGACAGGACGCCGTAGATGTTCTCCTGGGTGAACGGCACATGGCCCGAGCCGAAGACCTCCTTGACCGAATACAGCACGCTGGTGCCGATATCGCCATAGACCACGCCGATGGCGCCCAGGGTGAGCGCGGCCAACGAAGATTTGGTTTTCTGCACAGGTCTATGCGCCATCCCGTGGGGAGATGGCTTCAGTCAATTGAAATGCCGGCATTGTCCGCTGTCCTGATGACGAGCGCATCGGACAGCACCCCGATCAGTCGTAGATTTCCGCGTTGGGGTTGGTCGCCTCCAGCTCATAGCTGGCCGCCAGCATGGCGACCCGGGCCACCACGCCATACATGTAGAAGCGGTTGGGCATGCTGGCACCCGGGCGCGCGCCGATCTGGGGCAGCTGGGTGCTGTGCTGGAAGGCCAGCGGCACGAAGCCGGCGCCGGGCGCGTTGAGGTTTTCGTCCACATCGCGTTCGGGATGCATGCGGTAGAAGCCGCCGACCACGTAGCGGTCCATCATGTAGACCACGGGCTCGGCCACGGCGTTGTTCATGCGCTCCTGGGTGAGCACGCCTTCCTGGATGATCACGTCGTGCACGGTCTGGCCGTCCTTGATCATGCCCATCTTGTTGCGGCTCTTGCGCGGCAGCTCGGCCAGCTCCTTGGCATCGCGCACGGTCATCACGCCCATGCCATAGGTGCCGTTGTCGGCCTTGACGATGGCAAACGGCTTTTCCTTGATGCCGTACTCCTTGTACTTGCGGCGCACCTTGGCCAACAGCACATCGACCTGTTCGGCCAGGCCTTCCATGCCCACGCCATTGGCGAAGTCGATGCCTTCGCTGCGCCCGAACAGCGGGTTGATCAGCCAGGGATCGATGCCCAGCAGCTTGCCGAAGCGCTTGGCCACTTCCTCATAGCTCTGGAAATGGCGGCTCTTGCGGCGCACGCTCCAGCCTGCATGCAGGGGGGGCAGCAGGTATTGCTCGTACAGCTCCTCGACGATGCCCGGGACGCCGGACGACAGGTCGTTGTTGAGCAAGATGGTGCAGGGATCGAAATCCTTGAGACCGATGCGGCGCTTGCTGCGGATCACCGGCTCCAGCGTCACCGTGTCGCCATGCGGCAGGGTGACGGTGGTGGTCTTCTTGACATCGGGGCTGATGGAGCCGATGCGCACGTTCAGACCGGCCATGTTGAAGATGCGCTTGAGCTGCACCACGTTGGCCAGGTAGTGCGTGTTGCGCGTGTGGTTCTCGGGAATGATGAGCAGATTGCGCGCTTCGGGGCAGATCTTCTCGATCGCCGCCATGGCCGCCTGTACGGCCAGCGGCAGCATTTCGTCGGTCAGGTTGTTCCAGCCCCCGGGGAAGAGGTTGGTGTCCACGGGTGCGAGCTTGAAACCGGCGTTGCGGATGTCCACCGAGCAATAGAAAGGCGGCGTGTGTTCCATCCATTCGAGCCGGAACCAGCGCTCGATCGCCGGCATGGAGTCGAGGATGCGCTGCTCAAGCTCGTTGATCGGGCCGGTCAGGGCCGTGATGAGATGTGGAACCATAAAGACCCTCTGGGTACGACGGTGGGGGGCAATTGTAGAGATTGGACCATGGTCTAGGTGTTTTCCCCAGTCTTTGCAGCGTCAGCGGCGCCAGAAAGCCGGCGAAAGCAAGGCCATGAAGCTGAGGATTTCCAGGCGTCCCAGCAGCATGGCCAGGGTGCAGACCCAGGTCTGGAATTCGGTGAGCACAGCATAGTTGGAGGACGGGCCCACCGCGCCCAGGCCCGGCCCCATGCAGTGCACGCTGGCCAGCACGGCGGAGAAGGCGGTCACCGGGTCCAGGTCGGTGAGCAGCAGCACCATGCTGAGTGTGATCACGGTGGCGCCATAGACCAGCATGAAGGCCAGCACCGAGAAGATCATGCGGTTGTCCACCACGCCGGTGCCCAGCCGCACGGGCTGCAAGGCGCGCGGATGCGCGAGCCGCGTGAGTTCACGCCGCGCCTGCTTGAGCAGGATGAGCATGCGCACCATCTTGATGCCGCCGCCCGTGGAGCCCGCACTGGTGGCCACACCCGACATCAGCAGCATGAGCACGGGCGCAAAGACGGGCCAGGTCAGGTAGTCCACCGTGGTGAAGCCGGTCGTCGTGGCCACCGAGACCACATGGAAGAGACCGTAGCGCATGGCCTCCACGGGCCCGTACACGCCCTTGGCCCACAGCAGCAGCGCCACGATCAGCCCGCCCCCCAGCAGCACGGCCAGCGTGGCGCGCATTTCAGGATCGCGCCAGAAGCCGTCCCAGCGGCCCTTGCGCATGGCCACGAAGTACAGCGCGAAGTTGCAGCTGGCCAGCAGCATGAAGACCAGGGCGGTCAGTTCGATCAACGGCGAGTCGAAATACGCAAAGCTGGTGTCATGCGAGGACAGGCCACCGAGGCTGACGGTGGCGAACATGTGCATCAGCGCATCCAGCGGCGACATGCCTGCCGCCCAGAAGGCCAGCAGACAGGCCAGCGAGAACACGCCGTACACGCCCCACAGGCCCTTGGCGGTCTCGGTCACGCGCGGCGTCAGCTTGGTGTCCTTGATGGGACCAGCGGCTTCGGCACGGAACAGCTGGGCGCCCCCCACGCCCAGCAGGGGCAGGATGGCCACGGCCAGGATCAGGATGCCCATGCCGCCCAACCATTGCAGGAAGGTGCGCCAGACATTGATGGACACGGGCAGCGCATCCAGCCCCGTGAGCACGGTGGCGCCGGTGGTCGTCAGGCCCGAGACGGCCTCGAAATAGGCATGGGTGAAGCTGATGCTCAGCCCCACATGACCCATGCCCAGCACCAGGGGCAGCATGGCGCACAGCGGCAAAACCACCCAGACCAGGGTGACGAGGATGACGCCGTGGCGCGGCTGCAGCTCGCGCCGGAAGTGGTCCAGGCCTATCCACAGCGACAGCCCCGCCGCCGCCGTGATGCCGATGGCCCAGGGGTAGATGCGCCAGATGCCGTCGTCAGTGAACCAGGACACTGCAAAGGGCAGCAGCATGGACAGCGCAAACATGACCATGAGCATGCCAAGCACGCGCAGGACGGGTAACAGGTCGCGCATGGTGTCGGCTCAGAAGAAGGTGGCGCTGACGCGAAACAGGTTCTCCACGTCCCGTACCAGCCGCTTGTGGGGCAGGAAGAAGATCACGTGGTCGCCGCTCTCGATCACGGTGGTGCTGCGCGGGATGATGACCTCGGGCTCGGCACCGGCCGCGATTTCGTCGGCCGGCACGCCTTCGGGTATGCCGCGCACGATGAGGCCGATGTGGGCATCCTCGGGCACGCGCAGGTCCTCGACCTTGCGGCCGACCACGCGCGAGCTTTTGCGGTCGCCACGCGCCACGATCTCCAGCGCCTCGGCCACGCCCCGGCGCAGGCTGTGCACGGCCTGCACGTCGCCGCGGCGCACATAGGCCAGCAGTTCGCCAAGCATGGCCTGGGCCGGCGACAGCGCAATGTCGATCTGCGTGCCGTGCATCAGGTCGGCGTAGGCACGCCGAGTGATCAGCGACAGCACGCGCCGCGCGCCCATGCGTTTGCCCAGCAGGCTGGCCATGATGTTGTTCTCATCGTCGTCGGTCAGGGCCAGGAACAGGTCCACGTCCTCCACGCTTTCATCGGCCAGCAGGTCCTCGTCGGTGGCATCGCCGTGCAGCACCAGCACCTCGGCCGGCAGCAGCGAGGCCAGGTCCTGGCAGCGCTGCTCGTCGGGCTCGATGATCTTGATGTGGAAGCGGCCCGGCACGCGCGACAGCTGCAGCGCCAGGCGCTGGCTGACCTGGTCACCGCCGGCGACCATGATGCGGTAGACCGGGCGCGAAGGCCGGCCGGCAGGCTGGTGGATGGCACGCAGCACCTCGGCCACATGCTCGCGCGCGGCCAGGATGAAGACCTCGTCGCCGGGCTCGATGCGCGTGTTGCCGTCGCAGCGGACGAAGCGGTCGGGCTCGTCCAGGAAACGCCGGTAGATGGCCACGATGCGCATGGCCAGCTCGGGCATGCAGTCGCGCAGCTCGCCGATGCGCTTGCCGACGGCGGGGGCGCCGTCGCGCGCGCGCACCGAGGCCAGTGCGGCCCGCCCGCCCGCGAAGGCACGCACCTGCATGGCTTCGGGAAACTCGATGAGCTTGCTGATGTAGTTGGTCAGCGATTCCTCGGGGCAGATGATGCGGTCGACGCCAAAGCCTTCCTTGCCCAGCAGCGCCTCGTCCTCGCCAAAGCCCGAGGAGCGCACGCGCGCGATGCGTGTGGGAATCTCGAACAGGACCTGGGCCAGCTTGCAGCACACAAGGTTGGTTTCGTCGAGCGCGGCGCAGGCGATCAGCAGGTCCGTGTCCTTGGCACCGGCCTCGGCCAGCACATGGGGATCGATGCCGCTGCCCACGACGCCACGCAGGTCGAAGCGCGACTCCAGCTCGCGCAGGCGCCGTGCGTCGGTGTCGATCACCGTGATGTCGTTGCGTTCGGACACCAGGCTTTCTGCCACGCTGTAGCCCACACGGCCGGCGCCAAGAATGATGATTTTCATGGATTCATTGCAGTGCTGCGGTGCCGGCGCGGGGCATTCCGGCGCGCAGCACGGCTCGGTCAGGTGCGGACTTCGCCTTCACCCAGCACCACGTATTTGAGCGAGGTCAGGCCTTCGATGCCCACAGGACCGCGCGCATGGAACTTGTCGGTGCTGATGCCGATTTCCGCGCCCAGGCCGTACTCGAAGCCATCGGCAAAGCGCGTGCTGGCATTGACCATGACGCTGGCCGAGTCCACTTCGCGCAGAAAGCGCTGGGCGTGCATATGGTCGCGCGTCAGGATGGCGTCCGTGTGGTGGCTGGAGTAGCGGTTGATGTGGGCGATGGCCTCGTCCACGCCGGACACGATCTTGACGCTGATGATGGGCGCCAGATATTCCTCGCTCCAGTCCTGCTCGGTGGCCTCGGCCAGTTGAGCACCGGCCACAGACTTCAGGATGGCCAGCGATTCGGGGCAGCCGCGCATCTCCACGCCCTTGGCGGCGTAGATGGCGCCGATCTTCGGCAGGAATTCGGCGGCCACGCCGCGCGCCACCAGCAGGCTTTCACTGGCATTGCAGGGGCTGTACTTGTTGGTCTTGGCGTTGTCGGCCACCTTGACGGCCATGGCGATGTCGCAGGGATCATCGACATAGGTGTGGCAATTGCCGTCCAGGTGCTTGATGACGGGCACCTTGGCCTCGCGGCTGATGCGCTCGATCAGGCCCTTGCCGCCGCGCGGGATGATGACGTCCACGTAGTCGGGCATGGCGATGAGCTGGCCCACGGCCTCGCGGTCCGTGGTCTGCACCAGCTGCACGCCGTGCTCGGGCAGGCCGGCTTCGGCCAGCGCCCTGGCGACGAGGGCAGCCAGCGCCTTGTTGGAGTCGATGGCCTCGGAGCCGCCGCGCAGGATGCAGGCGTTGCCGCTCTTGATGCTGAGGCTGGCCGCCTCGATGGTCACGTTGGGGCGGCTTTCGTAGATCATGCCGAACACGCCGATCGGCACACGCATCTGGCCTACGCGGATGCCGCTGGGCATTTGCTTCATGCCGATGATCTCGCCGATCACATCGGCCATGGAGGCCAGCTGCTCACATCCCTGGGCACAGGTTTCCAGCACCTTGGGCGTCAGGCGCAGGCGGTCCACCATGGGAGCGGACAGGCCGTTGGCCACGGCGCGTTCGAGGTCACGGGCGTTGTCGGTCTGCAACGGCTCCACGTTCTCCCGCAGCAGGCGCGCCAGCGCCAGCAGGGCGCGGCTTTTGACGGCAGCCGAGGCTCGGGCCATCTGGGCGGAGGCCACTTTGGCCTGAACGCCCAGGTTGTGGGTGTATTCGACGATATTGAGCGCGTTCATTCCGAGATTCTCGCCGAGTTGCGCCCATTTGCGCACCGAGAGCGGGCATGCCCCGCGCCAACATGCGGCTGGGATGCGGCTGGGATGCGTCCTCGCACGGCCACCAGAGGGCAAACCCCGCGTTCCGGCGGCCGGCAGGATGTCGCGGCCACCCTACACTGCTGCCCAGTACGCAGAGGTTTTCCCGCCATGTCCACCAGCCACGACACTCTTCTCGCCGCCCAGCAGCTCGCACAGTTGCGCGCGGGCTTCGCCCAACTGGCACAGCAGCAGCTGCCGGCCGCCGTGCTCGGGCAGCAGGCCAGGGCTTCCTCGGAGTTGCTGCAGGCCCTGCCGCCGCGCTACGGCGAAGTGCTGCTCAATCTGCTGGACCGATTGGAATCCAGCGCGCTGTTCAGCGAGGAAAGCTGCTCCTTCAGCCAGAAGGACCTGCTGGACAACCTCGAGACCTGGGCCACCAAGGCCCAGGCGCAGCTGGAAAAGACGAGCTAGGAACGGTACGTCAGCCCTTGGCGCCGGCCTGGGCCAGGTCCATGGCCAGGCGGCGCAGGGCCTGCCAGCCGTCGCGGGGCCAGCCCTCGAAGGCCAGGCCCTTGACGATGCCGTCCACCGCGTGGGCCGATTGCAGCAGGCGCGCGGCCTGGGCGTCGGTGATGCGCGGCAGCAGGCGCTCGAACAAACGCTCCTTGACGCCCCAGACGCGCTGGGCGCGCAGGGCCATGGGCAGGGGCTGACCTGCGGCCATGGCGTCCTTGACGCGGCAGATGGAGCGGATGTCCTCGGCCAGGGTCCAATGCACCAGCACCTCGGCCGTGCCCTCGGCCTGCAGGCCGTCGAGCATGCGCGAGACGCGCGCCAACTGGCCGGACAGCACGGCCTCGGACAGCTTGAACACGTCGTAGCGCGCCACATTGAGCACTGCCTGCTCCACCTGCGCCTGGCTCAGCTCGCCGGCGGGGTGCAGCAGGGCCAGTTTCTGGATCTCCTGGTGTGCGGCCAGCAGGTTGCCCTCGACGCGGTCGGCAAAGAACTGCAGCGTGCGCTGGCCTTCCTCGCCGGGTGCCACGCGCTGGCCCTGGGCTGCCAGGCGCTGGGCAATCCAGGCCGGCAGCTGGCCGCGCTCTATGGGATCGATCTGCAGCGTCATGCCCTGGGCTTCCAGCGCGCTGAACCAGGCGCCGGTCCTGGTGGCCTTGTCCAGGCGCGGCAGCATGACCAGGGTGAGCGTGCTGTCATTGCCGCGCGCCGCCTCGGCGATCTGCTGCAGCGCGGCGCCGCCGTCCTTGCCGGGCTTGCCTGAGGGAATGCGGATCTCGATGATCTGCCGATCGGCAAACAGCGACAGCGAGCCACCGGCCGCCAGCACGGCGCTCCAGTCGAAATGGGCGCCGGCCACGGTGTAGCTGCTGCGCTCGGTGTAGCCCGCGGCGCGCGCGGCGGCACGGATGGCGTCGGCAGCCTCCTGCTGCTGCAGCGGCTCGTCGCCGTGCAGCACGTAGAGCGAGCGCAATCCCTTGGCCAGATGGCCGCCGAGCTGGTTCAGGGCAAGCTGCATGGGGCTCAGGTCAGGCTCTTGACGGCCGACAGGCGGCGCAGCAACTGCTGGACGATGTCGGTACGCATGTCCTTGTAGAGCATGGCCTCCTCGGCCTCCTTGGACAGCGCATTGGTTTCGTTGTACGTCACGTCGCGCTGCTGCAGGATCTCGGTCTCGGGGATCGGCTCGTCTCCATTGGGCGTGCGCAGCTTGAAGCGCACGCGCAGGCGCAGCTGCAACTCGCGCACCTGGCCCAGCGCGTTCATGCCGACGATGACCCGCTCCTGCCGCTCGCTGATGATCTGGAAGATCGCATCCGCATCGTCGGGCGATGCCGGATCGCGCAGCACGGTCAGCTTGTCGCTGGCACTGGCCAGGTTGCGCGACAGCTCCCGCGCCACCGGAGAGCCCCGGCCCGCCTGGATGTAGAGCGAGCGGAACACGAAGGTCGGCACCCCCCGCAGGCGAAAGCCGCAGGCCCCCAGCAGCGGAGCCAGGGCCAGGGCGGTGAGCAGGGTACGTTTTTGCATATCAGTTCTCCAAGGCGCTTGCGCCACTCACAGCCCTTGCAACGGTCGCGCCCAAAGCGAGGGACACCGAGCAAGGGCCGCCCCGCAGCGAGGGTGTCGTCCCCCCCGCGAAGCGAGAGGGGGAAGGCGCGCAGCGCCTCAGGGGGCATGCCATGGCCTAGACCACGACGTTGACCAGGCGGCCCGGCACCACGATCACCTTCTTGGGCGCCGCGCCATTGGTGAACTTCTGGCATTCCTCGTTGGCCAGGGCAATGCGCTCGATCTCGGCCTTGTCGGCCGTCGAGGACACGAGGATGGCCCCGCGCAGCTTGCCATTGACCTGCAGCACCAGAGAGATCTCGTCCTGCACCAGGGCCAGGGGATCGACCTGGGGCCAGGGCGCGTCCAGCACATCGCCCAGGTGGGCGGCGTAGCCCAGTTCGCTCCACAGCACATGGGCCAGGTGGGGCGTTGCCGGGTAGAGCACGCGCAGCAGGATGCCGAAGCCTTCGATCAGCGCCACCTGGGCGCCCGCGTCGTCGTGGGACTTGAAGTCCTCCAGCGCGTTGATCATCTTCATGGCGCCCGAGACCACGGTGTTGTACTGCATGCGCTGGTAGTCGTACTCCACCTGCTTGAGCACGGTGTGGATCTCCAGGCGCAGCGCCTTGGCGGCCTTGCCGAATGCCACGTCGTCCAGCGACTTGGCGCCGGCCACGCTCTGCACGGCGCCGGCCATGTCCATCTGCGACAGTTTGGCGCCGAAGTTGTAGACGCGGCGCAGGAAGCGGTAGCTGCCTTCGACGGCGGCATCGTTCCACTCCAGCGTCAGCTCGGGCGGCGCGGTGAACATGGTGTACAGGCGCGCGGTGTCGGCGCCGTACTTCTCGATCAGCTCCTGCGGATCGATGCCGTTGTTCTTGGACTTGGACATGGTGCCCACGCCCTCGTAGTCGATGTCCGTGCCCACGGGCAGCAGGCCGTCGGCGCTGTCCACCTCGGCCTTGAGCCTGGCGCCCACGATCTTGCCGGTCTCGTCGAACACATGCTCGACATCCTTGGGCCAGAAGTACTCCTTGGCACCCTTGGCCGTGCGGCGGCTGTAGATGTGGTTGAGCACCATGCCCTGGGTCAGCAGCTTGGTGAAGGGCTCATCGACCTTGACCAGGCCCAGGTCGCGCATGACCTTGGTCCAGAAGCGCGCGTACAGCAGGTGCAGGATGGCGTGCTCGATGCCGCCGATGTACTGGTCCATGCCGCTGCCGCCGGTGGCGGCATGCTGGTCCCGCATCCAGTAGTCCGTGCCCTTGCCCACCATCTGCTCGCTGTTCCTGGCGTCGCAATAGCGCATGAAGTACCAGGACGAGTCCACGAAGGTGTCCATGGTGTCGGTCTCGCGGCGCGCGCTCTTGCCGCAGCAGGGGCAGACCACGCCGGCGTGGAAGGCTTCGCTCTTGACCAGGGGGTTGCCCGAGCCATCGGGCACCAGGTCCTGGGGCAGGACCACGGGCAGGTCCTTGGCAGGCACGGGCTGGGCGCCGCAGTCCTCGCAGTGGATGATGGGAATCGGCGTGCCCCAGTAGCGCTGGCGGCTCACGCCCCAGTCGCGCAGGCGCCAGGTGGTTTTCTTCTCGCCAAGGCCCTTGGCGGCCAGCAGTTCGGCCACCTTGTCCACGGCAGCCCCATGGGGCAGGCCGTCGAGTTCGCCGGATTCGATGCAGACAGCGCGCTGCTTGTCGCCGTACCAGTCGGCCCATGCCTCGGTGCTGAAGGTCTCGCCCTCGACCGCGATGACCTGGCGGATGGCGATGCCGTACTTCTTCGCAAAGGCGAAGTCGCGCTCGTCATGCGCGGGCACGCCCATGACGGCGCCGTCGCCGTAGCTCATGAGCACGTAGTTGCCGACCCAGACCTCGACCTGGGCACCCGTCAGCGGATGGGTGACGAACAGGCCCGTGGGCAGGCCTTCCTTTTCCTTGAGCGCGAGTTCGGCCTCGGTGGTACCGCCCTTCTTGCATTCTTCGATGAAGGCCGCGAGCTTGGGCTGCGATGCCGCGGCATGCTGGGCCAGCGGGTGCTCGGGCGCCACGGCGCAGAAGGTCACGCCCATGATGGTGTCGGCGCGCGTGGTGAACACATACAGGCGCCCGTCCTGGATGGGCTGGCCGTCGGTGCCACGGATGTCGTGGGTGAAGGCGAAGCGCACGCCCGCGCTCTTGCCGATCCAGTTTTCCTGCATCAGGCGCACTTTTTCAGGCCAACCGGTCAGCGTGGCCTTGTCGCCGCCCACCTGGACATGGTCCAGCAGCTCCTGGGCGTAGTCGGTGATCTTCAGGTAGTAGCCGGGGATTTCGCGCTTTTCGACCGGCGCGCCCGTGCGCCAGCCGCGGCCGTCGATGACCTGCTCGTTGGCCAGCACGGTCTGGTCCACCGGGTCCCAGTTCACGATCTGGGTCTTGCGGTAGGCAATGCCCTTTTCCAGCATCTGCAGGAACAGCCACTGGTTCCACTTGTAGTAGTCGGGATCGCAGGTGGCCACTTCGCGGCTCCAGTCGATGGCCAGACCCATCGCCTGCATCTGCTTTTTCATGTAGGCGATGTTGTCGTAGGTCCACTGCGCAGGCGGCACCTTGTTCTTGAGCGCCGCGTTCTCGGCCGGCAGGCCGAAGGCATCCCAGCCCATGGGCATGAGGACGTTGTAGCCCTTCATGCGCAGCTGGCGCGCCAGCATGTCGTTGATGGTGTAGTTGCGCACATGGCCCATGTGCAGCTTGCCGCTGGGGTAGGGCAGCATGGAGCAGGCGTAGAACTTGGGCTTGGCCTGGTCTTCGGTCACGCGGTAGGCGTCGCGGGCGGACCAGTGGTCTTGCGCTGCGCGCTCAACGTCGATGTGGTTGTATTTCTCTTGCATGGTGCTGCGGCCCCAAGGGCCGGACAAGGTGGCCGGACGAGCCGGATGGCCGGAATCAACCGACGATTTTAGGGCCCCGGCCCGCCGGTGCCGCAAGCAGCCCACAAGCCCGCAGGCGGTACTGCGCCATCGGCACCCGGTTGCCCGGCCGCCGCGCGGGGAAAAGCCGCGCTGCGTATGCTTGGTACCCTCTGTGGCAGTGCGCCGCAGACGTTCCGCCATCGCCAGCCCGGACTTGCGCAGGAACGGATACGGACATCCCGGGCATGCCGCTATCGCGCGGCAGGTTTTTCCGCGCCCTGGAGTTTTCTCTTGCTGAACTGGTCTTTGATTTCCGGCTGGGATCCCGTCATGCAGGCCCTGGCTGCGCTGTGCGCGCTGGTGCTGCTGGCCCGCTCCGCGGGTTTTGTCGTGCAATGGCTGCTGTTGCGCGTGCTGCCGCGCATGCGCAGCACGCTGGTGGAGATGGAGTGGGCCCAGGTGCTGCTGCACGACAGCGTGCTGCAGCGGCTGGCCAAGGCCGTGCCTTCGCTGGTCATGCAGTCCGGCGTGCAGGCCATACCGCAGCTGCAGCCGCAGTGGGCCACCCTGATCCTGAACCTGGCCATCGCCTGCACCATCTACCACGTGGCCCGCGTGATCAGCGCCCTGCTCAATGCCATGAACGAGGCGCACGACCTCAAGGAAGAGCGCAAGGCCACGCAGGCGCACTCGATCAAGAGCTATGTGCAGCTGGGCAAGCTGCTGGTGTTCCTGATCGCCATCGTGCTCATCGTCGCCACCCTGGTGGACCGCTCGCCGCTGCTGCTGCTGTCCGGCCTGGGCGCGGCCTCGGCCGTGCTGATGCTGATCTTCAAGGACACCATCATGTCCTTCGTGGCCGGCGTGCAGCTGGGCTCCAACGACATGCTGCGCGTGGGCGACTGGATCGAGATGCCCCAGGTCGGCGCCGACGGCTTCGTGATCGACATCGCGCTGCACACGGTCAAGGTGCAGAACTGGGACAAGACCATCACCACCATTCCGACCTGGCGGCTGATGAGCGACAGCTACAAGAACTGGCGCGGCATGTTCGAGTCGGGCGGGCGCCGCATCCGCCGCTCGCTGCACATAGACGCCCACACCATCCGCCTGCTGACGGCAGAGCAGCGGCAGAAATTGTCTTTGCTCGAGCCCCTCAAGGACTATTGGAGCAGTGATGGCGGCCTGCGCATGGCCGATGCGCCGGCGGGCAGCGAGATGGCAGCGCAGCATCTGAGCAATCTGGCCGCGTTCAAGGCCTATGCATACGCCTACCTGCTGCGCCATCCGCACATCCACAAGACACCGAACATGTTCCTGCTGGTGCGCACCATGGAGCCTTCTCCCATGGGGGTGCCGCTGGAGCTGTTTTGCTACACCAGCACCACGGTCTGGGTGGAGTACGAGGCCATACAGGGCGCGATCTTCGATCACCTGATCGGCATGCTGCCGCTGTTCGGGCTCAGTCTGTACCAGCGCTCCTCGGACCATGGCCAGCATCTGCGGCTGGCGGGCAACGAGCGCTGGCCCGAAGGACAGGACTAGGTTCGCGGGCGCAGGCCCGGCGGCGCTTGAGCGCCTGATCGCTTCAGCGCCCGGCGCCGGTGGGACCCAGGACGGCTGCGGGTTTTCCATCCTGGTTTCGCACCGGCTCGGCCACGAAGCCTATGCGCGTCAGCCCTGCCGCGTGGGCCCAGCCCATGAGTTCGGCCACGCGGCCATAGGGCACGGCCTGGTCGGCACGCAGTTGCAGTTCTGCCTGGGGGTTGCGCGCGCCGAGCTGAGCGAGGCGCTCACGCAGCGCATCCGCCGTGGCGGGCTGGCCCTGCATCCAGAGCGCGCCCTTCGCATCGACCTCCAGCAGCAGCGCATCGTCCTCGCCCGCGGCGGCCATGGGCTGGGTGCCCTGGGCCTGGGGCAATTGCACGCGCAGCGAGGCGGCCAGCATGGGTGCCGCGAGGATGAAGATGACGACGAGCACCAGCATCACATCCACCAGCGGGGTGACGTTGATGGCGTGCATGGGCTGGGAGGAGCTTTCCTTGCCGCTCAGTCGTCCAAAGGCCATGTGCGCTCCTGGCGAGCCGCCCCGTCAGGGCGCTTCCATGGGGCCGGCAGGCAGGCCGGCGACGGCCATGCCGTCATCGTGCGGCGCCTGCTCGGCCGGCTGGGTGCCGAACATGGCCTGCAGGTCATGGGCAAAGCCTTCCAGCAGGGCCTCCATCTGGGCCGCAGCCCGGCCCAGCAGGTTGTAGGCCAGCACGGCCGGCAGGGCCACGGCCAGTCCGGCCGCCGTCATCACCAGGGCCTCGCCCACCGGGCCGGCCAGTTGTTCGATGCCGATCTGCCCGCTGCCCGCCAGCGTGGCCAGCGCGTGGTGAATGCCCCAGACGGTGCCCAGCAGGCCGACAAAAGGTGCCGTGGCGCCCACCGTGGCCAACAGGGTCTGGCCCCATTGCAGCTGGTGGCTGGCCGATTGCAGCGCCTGGCGAAGCCCCCGCGTCAGGCGGACGGAATGCGCCGCGCGTCCCGCAAGCGCCAGGCCGCTGCCCATGGGTGCCAGCGCCTGTGTCACGGCCTCGGCCATGGGTGCCACCAGTTGCTGGCGATCCCCCTCGCCCATGCGGGCCTGGCCCGAGGCCAGGTCCGGCGCGCTCCAGAAGGCCGCAATGGCCTGGGGAACGCGGCGCCGGCTGGCGGCCATGAACCAGACCTTCCAGACGATGACCACCCAGCTGGCCACCGACAGCGCCAGCAGCAGCAGCGCCGTGCCGCGCGCGACGGCATCGCCTTGCTGCCACCAGAGCCAGAGTGGGCCGCTCATGGTCTTACCTTGCCCGTGCTGCGAGCCTCGTCACAGGCCCAATACGGCGTACATGTCGTACTGGCCGCTGGTCTTGCCCGCCAGGAAGCGCGCGGCACGCAGGCTGCCCTGGGCATAGCCGGCACGGCTGCTGGACTTGTGCGAGATCTCGATGCGCTCGCCCGTGCCCGCAAACAGCACCGTGTGGTCGCCGATGATGTCGCCACCGCGCACGGTGGCAAAGCCGATGGTGTTGTCCTCGCGCGCACCGGTGTGGCCGAAGCGCTCGTAGACGGCGCGGTCGGCCAGCTTCGTGCCCTGGGCTTCGGCGATGACCTCGCCCATCTTGAGGGCGGTGCCCGAAGGCGCATCCACCTTGTGGCGGTGGTGGGCCTCGACGATCTCGATGTCGTAGCCGCTGGACAGGGCCTTGGCCGCCATCTCCAGCAGCTTGAAGGTCACGTTCACGCCCACGCTCATGTTGGGCGACAGCACCACGGCCGTGCGCTGGGCGTACTCGGCGATGCGCGCCTTTTGCTCGTCGCTGAAGCCCGTGGTGCCGATGACCAGCCTGACGCCCAGTTCGGCGCAGATGGCCAGGTGCTCCAACGTGCCCTCGGGGCGCGTGAAGTCGATCAGGCAGTCGGCCTTGGACAGCGCGGCGCGCACATCGCTTTCGATGACGATGCCGCTGGCCAGGCCCAGGAAGGCCGAGGGATCGGTGCCCAGCGCAGGGCTGTCGGGACGGTCCAGCGCGGCGGTCAGCGCAAGGTCATCGCTTTGCGCGATGGCCTCGATCAGCATACGGCCCATGCGGCCGGAGGCGCCGGCCACGGCCACGCGCAGGCGCTGGTTGTTGCTGGAGGAAGTGGCGGTCGTGGCGTTCATGTCGGGAAAGAGATGCAAAGGCTCAATGCGTGGAAAGTGGACTGCCCGGGCGCACGGCAGGCACCGCGGCAGCCGCCATCCACGGAAAAACGCCCGCATGCCTTGCGGCGCGCGGGCGGCGATATCAGCGGGCGCCGGGCTCCAGTGGCGGATAGCTGGCCGCCGCGGGCGGCGGCTCGGCGGCCACGGGCTCTTCGACCGGCTTGGCAGCGGGGAACTTGGACAGCTGCTCCTCGCTGGCTTCCAGCTGAGGAATCTTGCCCAGCTTCTTCTTGGAGCCCAGGCTGGCGACGAATTCGGCCTCGGTGGGCATTTCGTCGCCTTCGGAGCGCGCGAACAGGTCGCCGTTGAAGAAGACGGTCAGCTTGCGCACCTGGGAATCGACGCCGGGACGCTTGATGGTGAACACATATTCCCAGCGGTCGGCGTGGAATACGCTGGTGACCAGCGGCGTGCCGAGGATGTCACGCACCTGCTGGCGGCTCATGCCGGGCTGCAGGGCCTCGACCTGTTCGCGGGAGACGAAGTTGCCTTGGACGACCTCGACCTTGTAGGGAGTGACGACATTGGCGACTCGGTGCGCGGCGCCATCGAGGCTGCTGCAGCCTGCCAGCGCCACCCCGATCAACAGCATCAGGGCCGCACTGGCGCGGCAACGGGCTTGAACATGCATTGGTATCAGCATAGGGATATGATCGTGGATCATTGTAGCGGCTGGTCCCCGGGGCTTGCGATCATGCGACGCCCCTGGCACCAGGGCCATTTTGTTCGCCGTCCCGCACCTGCCGTGGTGGCAGCCCAGCGGGCAGTCTCTGCCAAAGACCCAGACATGAAGAACATCGACGAACTCAAGAGTACCGGCCTGAAGGCCACGCTGCCCCGCCTGAAGATCCTGGAGATCTTCCAGACGGGTGCGCAACGCCACATGACGGCCGAAGACGTGTTCCGCGTGCTGCTGGACGAGCGTTCGGACATCGGCCTGGCCACGGTCTACCGCGTGCTCACGCAGTTCGAGCAGGCAGGCATCCTCATCCGCAGCAATTTCGAGAGCGGCAAGGCCGTCTACGAGCTCAATGAAGGCCAGCACCACGACCACTTTGTCTGCACCAGCTGCGGCAAGGTCGAAGAGTTCTACGATCCCGATATCGAAAAGCGCCAGAACCTGATCGCCAAGGCCAAGGGCTGGGTGATCCAGGACCATTCGATGGCCCTGTACGGACAGTGCGCTGAATGCGCGAGCCGGCCCAGCAAATAAGGCAGGGTCCCTCAGAAAAAGCGGAGTGCTTCACACTCCGCTTTTTTTTGCCTTTTACTTTTTGCTACCGGCGCTTTACAGGGCGAAGCACATGGGTGGAGGATGCTGGCGTCCAATGGATGCCCCCTACCCACCGAGACACCATGCGCCGCACTTCGCCGTTCGCCATCGCTCTCACTTTCTCCGCCATCGTCCTGGCCACAGGCTGTGCGCCCTTGCAGGCCCCGCCTTCGTCCGCAGCGGCCGCGCTGCAGGGAGTGGCCGAGGCACCGCTCACCGCCGCGCAGCGCCAGCAATGGCTGGACCGCGTCACCTGGGGCGCCACCGACAGCGAGGATGCGCAGCTGCAGCGCCTGGGCCTCAAGGCCTGGCTGGCACGGCAACTGCAGCCGGGGCCTCAGCCGCTGCCTGCGCAGGCGCAGCAGCGCATTGATGGGCTGGGCATCAGCCAGCGCCCCATGGACCAGGTGCTGCTGGAGCTGGGCGACCAGCGCAAGGCCGTGCAGGAAGCCGCATCGGCCGATGAAAAGGCCGCGCGGCAGCAGGCCTACCAGCGCACGCTGAACCAGCTGGGCAGCGATGCCCAGAAGCGCTTCGTGATCCGCGCGCTGTACTCGCCGGCACAGCTGCAAGAGCAGATGACCTGGTTCTGGATGAACCATTTCAGCGTCAGCCTGCGCAAGGCCGATATCCGCGCCTGGGTGGGCGACTACGAGGAGCAGGCCATACGCCCGCATGCGCTGGGCAGTTTCCGCAGCCTGCTGGAGGCCTCGCTGCGCCACCCGGCCATGCTGCGCTACCTGGACAACGCCAGCAATGCGGCGGGCCGCATCAACGAAAACTACGCGCGCGAGCTGCTGGAGCTGCACACCATGGGCGTGGGCAGCGGCTACACCCAGGCCGACGTGCAGGAGATGGCGCGCATCCTGACAGGCGTGGGCATCAATCTGCAGCCGGCCGGCACGGCGCCGCCGCGCATGCGCGGCGGGCGCCAGGGCGACTACCTGCGCTCGGGATTCTTCGAGTTCAATCCCAACCGGCACGACTACGGAGCCAAGACCTTCCTGGGCCAGCCCCTGCAGGCACGCGGCATGGCCGAGGTCCAGGAGGCGCTGGACCGCATCGTCGCCGCGCCGGCCACCGCGCAGTTCATCGCGCACAAGCTGGCGGTGTTCTTCATTGCCGACGATCCGCCGCCGGCCCTGGTGCAGCGCACGGCACAGGCCTTCACGCGCAGCCGGGGCGACATCGCAGCCACCGTGGCGGCGCTGCTGACCGATCCGGAGGCCGCGCGCTTTGGCCGCAAGTTCCGCGATCCGCTGCACTACGTGCTGGCCGCCACGCGGCTGTCGGTGGACCAGCGCGTGGCGGCCGACGTGGCGCCCGTGCTGGGCTGGATCAACCGGCTGGGCCAGAACCTCTACGCGCATGAGACGCCGGACGGCTATCCGCAGATGCAGTCCGACTGGGCCAGTTCGGGCCAGATGGCGGCACGCTTCGAGGTGGCGCGCCAGATCGCCACGCGCAGCGCCGTGCTGTTTCGCGCCGACCCCAAGGAGGCGCTGGAGAAGCCGCCCTACCCCATGCTGTCTGAACGGGCCAGCGTGCGCCAGCGCCTGCCCCAGTGGAGCCAGGCCACGCAGGCGGCACTGGCCCAGGCGCGCAATCCGGCGGACTGGAATACCTACTTCCTGTCCGCACCCGAGATGATGTTCCGCTGAACCCCGGAGACTTTCCATGCAGCGACGCCACTTCCTGACCATGGCATCGGCCCTGCCCTTTGCCGCCCACCTGGGCCGGCTGCAGGCGGCCGCCCTCCAGCCAGCCACGCCGCGCCTGCTGCTGGTGTTTCTGCGCGGTGCCTATGACTGCAACAGTCTGCTGGTGCCCACGCACAGCGACTTCTACTACGAGGCCCGTCCCAGCATTGCCATCCCCCGTCCCGGCGAGGCCGGCGGCGCGCTGGCGCTGGATGGCCGCTGGGGCCTGCACCCGATGCTGGAGGACAGCATCCATCCGCTGTTCCAGGCCGGCCAGGCCTGCTTCGTGCCCTTTGCAGGCACGCACGACCTGTCGCGCAGCCATTTCGAGACACAGGACTCCATCGAACTGGGCCAGGGCCTGGACGGGCGCCGCAGCTACCAGTCGGGCTTTCTGAACCGGCTGGCCCAGGTGCTGGGGCAGGACGGGCGGGGCCCGGTGTCGCCCATGTCGTTCACGCCCCAGTTGCCACTGCTGCTGCGTGGCAGCCTGCCGTCCGCCAACATGGCCCTGGCGTCCGTGGGCAAGGGCGGGCTGGACGATAGACGCAGCCAGGCCATTGCCGCCATGTACGCAGGCACTGCCCTGGCCACGGCCGTGCAGGAGGGCTTTGCCGTGCGCGATGCAGTGCAGCGCAGCGTGCAGGAAGAGATGGACCAGGCCGGGCGCGACGCCATCAGCGCGCGGGGCTTTGCGCTGGTGGCGCAGCGCATGGCGGCCCTGATGCGCGATCGCTTCGACCTGGGCTTTGTGGATGTGGGCGGCTGGGACACGCATGTGGCCCAGGGCGGCGCCACAGGCGCGCTGGCCGGACGGCTGGACGAGCTGGGCCGGGGCCTGGCCGGTTTTGCCCAGGAGATAGGTCCCGAGGCCTGGCGCCATACGGTGGTGGTGGTGATCAGCGAATTCGGCCGCACCTTCCGCGAGAACGGCAACAAGGGCACGGACCACGGCCACGGCACGACCTACTGGCTGCTGGGCGGCGGGCTGTCCGCGCGCGCGGGCGGTCGCATCGTGGGAGAGCAGGTCGAGGTCAACCAGAAAAACCTGTTCCAGAACCGCGACCATCCCGTGCTCAACGAGTACCGCGCCGTGCTGGGCGGCCTGTTCCAGCGCATGTATGGATTGAGCCCGGCCCAGCTGCAGCGTGTCTTCGAAGGCGCGACGCCCCGCGACCTGCAACTCGTCTGACTACGGCAGCGCCTGCGGCGGCACTGGCACGCCGGACAGCTTGTCGGGATTGCGCAGCGTGTAGATGCGGCGGATCAGGCCGTCTTCGACCAGCAGCGTCTGCACGGATTCCAGCTCGCCGTCGATGCAGCGCAGCAGGCCCGGCAGGCCGTTGATGCGCGCCAGGTGCAGGGTCTGGCGCTGGCCGTTGCGCCGCATGCGGCGCGTGGTGGCGAAGTACAGCAGGGCCAGGCGCCGGCCGGTCTCCAGCACGCGGCCGAACGAGGGCACCTTGCCGCCGCCGTCGCTGATGAGTTCGGCATCGGGCGCGAACAGCGCCTGGATCTGCGCAAAGTCCCCACCCTGCACGGCCTGCGCAAAGCGCTGCAGCAGCGCGGCATGGGCCTCGGGCGGCGCCGCAAAGCGCGGGCGGCCGGCCTGCACATGGCTGCGGGCGCGGTGCACGAGCTGGCGGCAGGCGGCCTCGCTGCGGCCCAGGGCCTGGGCCACCTCGGCATAGTCGGCATCGAAGACCTCGCGCAGCAAAAAGGCGGCGCGCTCGTCGGGCGTGAGCTGCTCGAGCACGAACATCAGCGCCGTGGACACGTCGTGGGCACGCTCCAGCAGGTCTTCGGCCGAGGGGGCGGACTCCTCGGCCCAGGGCTGGACCAGGGGCTCGGGCAGCCAGAAGCCCTGGTAGTGCTCGCGCTCGGCGCGCAGGCGGCGCAGCCGGTCTATGGCCAGGCGCGTGGTCACGGAGACCAGCCAGGCCTCGGGCTGCTCTATGCCGGCGCGCTCGGCGCCATGCCAGCGCAGCCAGGCCTCCTGGACCAGGTCTTCGGCATCGGCGCGCTGGCCGAGCATGCGGTAGGCCAGGCCGAACAGGCGCGGGCGGTGGCGCTCGAACAGGGCCAGGGGATCGTCGGTGGCGGAGGAGGTCTGCATGCCATCAAGACGCGGGAGCGTGGCGTTGTGTGACAGACAGGGCCGGCATGGTGCTCGGTGCCTTGGTGACTCAGTGGGGCTGCGGAGCCTGCAGCACGCTGGGATCGGTGTGGATCAGCTCCAGCGGGTAGCGGCGGCCGGCCAGGTAGTCCTCTATGCTTTGCATCACCAGCGGACTGCGGTGCTGGGCGGTGCAGGCCTTGAGTTCGTCCAGCGTCATCCAGACCGTGCGGATGATGCCGTCGTCCAGCGGCTGGCCGGCCCGGAAGTCACCCAGCTCGCCCGTGAAGGCAAAGCGCAGATAGGTGATGTCGGAGCCGGTGCGCGTGCGCACGAAGCGGTTCAGGTAGACGCCGACCAGGGCCGTGGGCACGAAGTCGTGCGCCGTCTCCTCATCGACCTCGCGCACACAGGCGGTGATGGGCGACTCGGCAGGGTCGAGATGGCCGGCGGGGGTGTTGTAGCGCACGCCATCGGCCGTGTCTTCTTCCACCAGCAGAAAACGGCCATCGCGCTCAATGATGGCCGCCACAGTGACATTGGGTTTCCAGCGATCGGGCATGGCGCGCATTATGACCAGAGGCGGCCGGCCCGTCCCCGGCCAAAAACCCCATCACCGCGCCTTGCAGACCACCACGCGACACGGCGCCCTGTAGCACCCTGTAGCGCCCCGTAGCACCGCCCTACAGCGGCCGGGCCATGTACAGCGCACCGTCGCCGTAGCTCACCAGGCGCTGCTGCTGCAGCGGATCGGTCAACGCCTGCACGGCATAGCCATGGCGCTCCCAGTAGCCGCGCGAGCCCTGCACCGACACCAGGGCCGTGTGGCGCAGGCCCTCGGCGCGCGCCCGCTCCCACAGCGGCGCCAGCAGCGCACGGGCCAGGCCCTGGCCTGCGGCCTCGGGGTGCACGGCCATGTCGTGCAGGTACAGGGTGTCGGCCTGCTCGACGGCCTCGAAGTCACCGTGCAGCGGCGTGATCTTGGCCATGAGGCTGCGGTAGGCCGCGAGATAGGCGCACACACGGCCGTCCTGCTCCAGTGCCAGCGAGCAATGGGCCGTGCCGGCCAGGCGCCGCGCAAAGACCTCGCCGCTCTCGGCATAGTCCTCGCCATAGCAGGCCCGCTGGATGTCCAGCAGACCGGGCAGGTCGGCGGCGGTCAGTGCGCGGACATGGAAGCGGTCAGCGGCAGGCAAGGAAGAGGAGGGAGAAGGCGAACAAGACATGGGCAGGACAGGCAGGTGCCGGAGACAGGCCGCCCAGGGTAAGCGATTGCCCAAGCCCCGGCGCACCCTGCAGGAATCGGTTCCCCGTCAATCCTTCCAGCGCTCGCGTATGTCTTCCAGCTGCGGGCGCAGGCCGATGAACAGCGGCACCAGGCGCGGGTCGAAGTGGGCGCCGGCCTGCTGCTCTATGTGATCCATGGCGTCGTCCACCGTCCACGCGTGTTTGTAGGGGCGTTCCGTGGTGAGGGCATCGAACACGTCGGCCACGGCCACGATGCGCGAGGCCAGCGGGATGTCCTCGCCCGCCAGGCCCTGCGGATAGCCCGTGCCGTCCCATTTCTCGTGGTGGGTCAGCGCGATGCTGTAGGCCATCTGCAGCACCTGGGAATCGTGCTCGCCGATGATCTCGGCGCCGATCTGCGGATGGCGGCGCATGACCGTCCATTCCTCGGCCGTCAGCGGGCCGTTCTTGAGCAGGATGGCATCGGGGATGCCGATCTTGCCCACATCGTGCATGGGCGCGGCGTTGAGCAGGTCGTCCGCCCATTCGTCGGTGCAGCCGGCCGCCAAGGCCAGTGTCTTGGCGTAGTGGCTCATGCGGATCACGTGCATGCCGGTTTCGTTGTCGCGGTACTCGGCCGCGCGGCCCAGGCGCTGCACGATCTGCAGCCGCGTGCTGCGCAGCTCGTCGAGCTTGACCAGCGACAGGTGGTTGCGCACCCGCGCCCGCACCACGGGCGCGCGCACGGGCTTGACGATGTAGTCCACCGCGCCCGAGGCAAAACCCAGGGCCTCGTCCTGGCCGTCCGACAGGGCGGTGATGAAGATCACCGGGATGCGGGCCGTGTCGGCCTGCGCCTTGAGCTGGCGGCACACGGCGTAGCCGTCCAGCTCGGGCATCATGATGTCCAGCAGGATCAGGTCCGGCTGGTGCTGGGCCAGCTGCAGAGCCTTGCGCCCGTCCGTGGCGAACGAGAGCCGGTAATCCTCGCCCAGGATCTGGCGCAGCACATGCAGGTTGGTCGGGTCGTCATCGACCAGCAGCAGGCGCGGGCGCTTGTCCGTTGCCAATAGATTGGGCGCATTCATGCTCTGTCTCCATCGTTCGAGGGCAGTTGCTGCTGCAACTGCTGGGCGCATTCCTGCGCGCGCTCGAAGTCGAAATTATCCAGTGCCTGCTGCAGCGGCTGAAGCTGTTCGGCCGTCAGCATGCGCACGAGGGCCTGCATGGCCTGCCCGTCCAGCTCCCCGCTGTGCAAGGCGGCCACGATGCGCTCCAGCCAGGGCCGGGCATCGGCAGGCAGGGCGGGTGCGCCCGCCTGGGGCGCCGCATCGCCCTCGGCCTGCGCCCACGCATGGCCCTGCGCCTGGCCCGGCGCCTCGCCCGATGCCGCCCCCTGTGCCTCGGCCATCGGCATGGCGGCCGGGTGGCGCTGGCGCAGCTCGCGCGCTACGGCATCCAGCGCCTGGTGCAGCTGGTCGATGAGGGCAAGCAGCTGCGGCTGCCCGGCGCCCTCCTGCGCCAGGCCTTCCAGGCGCGATGCCAGCCGGTACACGGCCTGCAGGCCCAGGTTGCCGGCCGCGCCGCGCACGCGGTGCGCCAGGCCGATCAAGGCCTCGGGTCCGGGGCGCTGCAGGGCACGGCGCAGGCGGTCGGCCAGGTCCAGCTGTTCATTGAGGAAACGCCGAATGGCGGCCACCAGCGGATCGACCCGGCCCCACAGCGCAATGCCCGAGGCCCAGTCCACCGTGACATCAGGCAGCCCCGGCTGGGCGCTGGCGGGCGCGGGCGGCCTGGCCTCCTTGAGCGCCACCTGCAGCGACAGCAGGCGTGCGATCTCGGCCTGCAGCCGCGCCATGTCCAGCGGCTTGGAGGCAAAGCCGTCCATGCCGGCGGCGGTGGCGTCGCTGCGGTCCTTCTCCAGCACGCTGGCCGACAGCGCGACGATGGGCACGGGCCGGCGCTGCAGCTGCCGCTCCCAGACACGGATGGCGCGCGCCGCCGCCAGGCCGTCCATGCCCGGCATCTGCAGGTCCATCAGCACCACGTCGAAAGGCGGCTCCTGCGCCTGCACGCAGCGCAGCGCCTCGGCACCGTCGTGGGCCAGCACCATCTGGTGGTTCTGGCTGGAGAAGTTGATCTGCAGCAGCTCCAGGTTCTCGGGCACATCGTCCACGGCCAGGATGTGCAGCGGCGGCAGGCCGCGGCTGGCCGCCCCGCGCTCGGACAGCGGGCTCTCGCCGACCGGCAGGGGCAAGCGCACCTCGAACACCGTGCCCACGCCCACCGTGCTGTGCAGCTGGATGCTGCCGCCCATGAGTTCGGCCAGCTGGCGCGAGATGGTCGTGCCCAGGCCCGTGCCGCCGAAACGCCGCGTGGTCGAGGCGTCGGCCTGGGCAAAGGGGTCGAAGATGCGGTGGATCTTCTCGGCCGCGATGCCTATGCCCGTGTCATGCACATCGAGCTGGAGCACGCCCTGCTCGTAGCGCACGCGCAGCAGCACATGGCCGCGTTCGGTGAACTTCACGGCATTGCCCAGCAGGTTCACCAGGATCTGCTGCACACGCATGCCGTCGCCGCGCAGCGCGGCCGGCGTGTGCGGGTCGTAGTCCAGGCGCAGGTCCAGGCCCTTGCGATCGGCCGTGATGCGCAGCGATGCCAGGATCTGCTGGCACAGCTCGCGCACCGAGAAGTCCTCTATCTCCAGCTCCACCGCGCCCTTGTCGAGCTTGGCCGTGTCCAGGATGTCGTTGAGCAGGCGCAGCATGGAGCGCGCCGCATAGTGCACCGTGTCCAGGTAGCGCGCCTGCGTGGGCTGCAGCGCCGTTTCGCGCAACGCCTCGGTGAAGCCGATGATGGCGTTCATGGGCGTGCGGATCTCGTGGCTCATGTTGGCCAGGAAGGTGCTGCGCGCGGCGGCCGCGGCTTCGGCATGCTCCTTGGCCAGCACCAGCTCCTGGGCCAGCTTGCGCTGGGCGCTGATGTCGGTGAGCAGCTTGACGATCTTGTAGGGCCGGCCGTCGGCACCGCGTATGGGGTTGTAGGTGGCCTGCACCCAGATGCGCCGCCCCTCGTGCCCGCAGCGCAGGAACTCGCCGGCCTGGAACTCGCCCTCGGCCAGGCGGCGCCAGAACTGCACATGCTCGGGCGAATGCGCATAGCCGGGCTCGCAGAACATGCCGTGGTGGCGGCCCGCGACCTCGTCGAGCCGGTAGCCGAACAGGTCCAGGAAATTGCGGTTGGCGCGCAGCACATGGCCGCGCAGGTCGTACTCGATGGTGGCCAGCGACAGGTCGATGGCGCGCACCGTGCCCTCGAACTCGGCATTGCGCGCGCGCGCCGCCGTCTGGTCCATGATCACGCCGTCGATCCAGGTCAGTTCGTCCTGTTCGTTGAAGACGCCGCGCCCGGTCTCGGACACCCAGCGCGTGCTGCCGTCGCGGTGCAGCAGGCGGTAGTCGGCGTTGTAGGTCTGGCGCCGCGCCAGAGAATGCGCCACCGCAGCCTCCAGCCGGTCGCGGTCCTCGGCGTGGATGAGCCGGTCCCAGCCCGTGAGGCCATCGGTGAAATCCTGCTCGGTCCAGCCCGTCAACTCCTCGATGGAGCGGCTGAGCAGCAGCGGCGTCCATTTGCCGTCGTACAGGCAGCGGAACGTGGTGCCGGGCACGTTGTTGATCAGGGTGCGGTACTGCTCCTCGCTGCGGCGCAGCGACTGCAGCATCTGGCGGCGCTCGCGGATATCGGTCACAAAGCCCACGTACAGCGGATCGCCGGCAATCGCCACCCGCCCCACGGCCAGGCGCACGGCGATCTGCGTGCCGTCCTTGTGCATGGCGTTGATATCGCGGCTGGAGCCCAGCAGGCCCGCAAAGCCCGTGGCCAGATGCTTTTGCAGCGAGCCGCCATCGCCATCGCAGCCCGACGCGGGCATGAGCAGGCTTGCGCTGCGGCCCACCACCTCCTGCGCCGTCCAGCCCAGCAGCCGCTCGGCCGCGCCGTTGAACGACACGATGCTGCCGCGCCCGTTGATCATCACGATGCCGTCCACCGCCGTCTCCACCACGGCGCGCAGGCGCGATTCGCTGCGCTGCACCTGGCGGTAGATCTGGCGGTAGCGCAGCGTCATGTTGACCGCGAACACCAGACCGAAGATCAGCACCACCATGCCGACGATGGAGAACACCAGCAGCGCATGTGTGGGCGACTCCACCTGCGCCAGCACATCGATCTCGGGCTTGAGGCGCAGTGCATACAGGCCCGCATAGTGCATGCAGGAAATGGCCAGGCCCATGACGATGCCGGCCACCAGCGTGGGCCACAGCCGGCCCGTGTTGCCCAGCCTGAAGCGCACCCACAGCGACAGCATGGCCATGCCTGCCGCCACGATCACCGACAGCAGCACGCCCCAGGGGTCGTAGAGCATCGAGGTCCAGGTCTGGGCCGCCGCCATGCCGATGTAGTGCATGGAGCCAATGCCCAGCCCCATGAGCACGCCGCCGCCCACCAGCGCCTGCGTGGACAGCTGCGGCCGCACCATCAGCGTCAGCGCCAGCCAGGACGCCAGCATGCTGGGCAGCATGGACAGCGTGGTGATCCAGGGGTCGTAGTCGCCAAAGGTGCAGGGCACGAAGGCCAGCATGCCGATGAAGTGCATGGCCCAGATGCCCGCGCCCAGGCAGAAGGCGCCCGTGAGCACGCCCACGCGGCGTATGCGCGGCGACGCGGCATCGCGCGCCAGCCCGGCAATCTGCATGGCCATCACCGACGTGGCCACGGCCACCAGCACCGACAGCGTCACCAGGCCCGGATGCAGCCACTGGAACCACTGCGGATGCGGCGCCCAGCCGAGCACGAAAATCTGGTCCCAGCTCATGGCGCGCCCCCCGCATGGCACAAGGCCGCAGCACGCAACCGCCGGCCATCGATAGTATTTATAACTTTGATGATCATTTTCGATTGGCCATAACTATTCATCGCACCTAGCATGGAGTCTCATCCCGAGGAGAGCCCCATGAGCCGCATCCGCCAGACCCTTCACCACCACCGACGCACGCTGTTGAAGACCGCCAGCTACTACGTCATCCATGTCACCGTGGCAGCGGCCGTGGCCTATGCCGTGACCCGCAATCTCTGGGCCGCGCTGACGCTCAGCCTGTTGGAGCCCACGGTGCAGGCCGTGGCCTTCTTCTTCCATGAAAAGCTGTGGGAGCGCGGCCTGCGCCGCCGTGCCGACGCGGGCGCCGGCATGGCGCCGCCCGCAGCAGCCACTGCGGCTGCGGCCTGAACCCGCCAGGAGCACGAACATGCCCACGCCCCTGCGGTCCTTCAGCGCGGACGCCTCATTCGGCAATTGGCTGACCGAAACCCTGGCAAGGATGGTCGATGGCGGCACGGGCTGAAACCCGGCCCTGCCGTGGCGGCAAGAGAGGTGGACATGGCGGCGCATGGTGGCAAGAACCCGGGAAATGCGAAATCGTTGGTATCAAGGCGCTGCCCGTGCGGCCCATGGCCGGCACGGAATCCATACATGCCTTTCGACCGCATCGGGGCGGACTGAAGCCCCGGCGCCGGTCACAATGCCAAACATTGTCAAGCGCATACGCTGGAAAATATGTGCACAAGCTGTGTGAAAAGCTGTGCATAGCCTCTTCGCAAACCTGTGATTTTCCTCTTGCCAAGGCTGTGGCAAAGCCGTTCATTCACGGTGCACGCCCAGCAGCGCGTCGATGAACACACGGGCTGCACGGCCAGGCACCACGGCACTGCGCCAGACCGCGAAGAAATCACAGAGATAGAAGAACCGGTGGGGGGCCACGGCCTGCAGCAGACCCTGGCCCTCCATGGCCTGTGCGTAGTGGTCGGGCAGAAATCCCAGGTAGCGGCCCGAGCGCACCAGCATGGCAATGGCCTCCTGGTCAAAACCCGTGGCCTGGCGCTGCAGGCCGGCCTGGTGGCTGAGCGCCATATTGGGTGACTGGTAGCCCAGGCCTGCAAAGGCATGTGCGCCCAGGCTGTCCCAGTCCAGCCCGCCATGGTCGGCGCCATGCAGCGGATGGCCGGGAGCGCAGTACAGCTGCATGCGCTCGCCGAACAACCGGGCACTGTCCAGCGCGCTCGAACTGGGTGCAGAGGGCAGCACGCCCACCTGCCAGCGCCCCTCCATCAGTCCGCGCTCGATGGCCTGTATCGAGGCCACGTGCAGCCGCAGGTGCAGTTGCGGCGCCTGATCGTGCAGCAGGCCTATCGCCTCGGGAATGCGTGACTGCGGATTGCCCACGGTCTTGTCGAACAGCGCCACGTCCAGCGTACCGGCCAGCCGGCCATGGATGTCGTCCACCTGGCCCAGAAACCCCTCCACGCCACCCAGCAGCTGCAGCGTGGCCTCGTAGATGCGGTGGCCTTCGGGCGTGAGCGCGAAGCCGGCGCGCCCGCGCCGGCACAGCGTCAGGCCCAGGCGCTCTTCCAGGTCCTTCATGTGGCGGCTCAGCGTGGAGCTGCCGATGTTCAGCTCCAGCTCGGCAGCCGACATGCCGCCGCACTCGACCACGGCCTTGAACACGCGCAGCAGGCGCAGATCCATGTCGCCCAGCTGGCCCAGCGCCGCGCGCGCACGGCCATCGCGTGCCCGGCGGCTCGCAGGGGTCTCCAGAGAAAATTCCGCCATCGCCATTCGCCTCCCGGTGTGCTTGCCGGACATGGCCACCGCTACAGGGGAGCCACTATAGGGGAGCCACGGGGCGGCAGTGGCGACGGATTCCCCCAATGCGCGCACGCCATGCCGCGACCGGCAGGCGCTTGGTCACTTGCAGAAATATGCAAGTAAACCTCGATATCGTGCTCTTCGCGAAATCAAACAGCGCGCTCACAATGGGCCGATCCACATTTCTTCCCTAGGCTCGAGGAGATCGCCATGACCCTGGTTCCCACCGAACAAAGCGCCGCCCCCGCCACGCGCACCGATGCCGCCTGGCTCGAGGCCCACTGGATGCCCTTCACCGGCAACCGCGAGTTCAAGGCGCGCCCGCGCATGATCACCAGCGCCCAGGGCGCGTACTACACCGATGCCGACGGCCGCAAGATCTTCGACGGCCTGTCGGGCCTGTGGTGCTCGGGCCTGGGCCATGGCCGCCGCGAGATCGCCGAAGCCATCGGCCGCGCGGCCCAGCAGCTGGACTATGCGCCGGCCTTCCAGTTCGGCCACCCGGCCTCGTTCGCGCTGGCCAACAAGATCAAGGAGCTGACGCCCGCAGGCCTGGACCATGTGTTCTTCACGGGCTCGGGCTCGGAAGCCGCCGACACGGCGCTGAAGATGGCACGCGCCTACTGGCGCGCCAAGGGCCAGGGCGGCAAGACCCGGCTGATCGGGCGCGAGAAGGGCTACCACGGCGTGAACTTCGGCGGCATCTCCGTCGGCGGCATGGTGGGCAACCGCAAGACCTTCGGCCAGGGCGTGGAGGCCGACCACCTGCCGCACACGCAGCCGGCGCTGGGGTCTTTCCACAAAGGCATGCCTGCCACCGATGGCCGCGCGCTGGCCGACCGGCTGCTGGACCTGATCGCCCTGCATGACGCCAGCAACATCGCGGCCGTCATCGTCGAGCCCTTCTCGGGCTCGGCCGGCGTGGTGATTCCGCCGGCCGGCTACCTGCAGCGCCTGCGCGAGATCTGCACGCAGAACAACATCCTGCTGATCTTCGACGAGGTCATCACGGGCTTCGGCCGCTGCGGCGCCATGACGGGAGCGGAGGCCTTCGGCGTCACGCCCGACATCATGAACATCGCCAAGCAGGTGACCAATGGCGCCCAGCCCCTGGGCGCCGTGGTGGCCAGCAAGGAGATCTACGACACCTTCATGGCAGCGGGCGGCCCCGAGTACATGCTGGAGTTCCCGCACGGCTATACCTACTCGGCCCACCCCATTGCCTGCGCAGCGGGCGTGGCCGCGCTGGACCTGCTGCAGCGCGAGGACGGCCCGGGCCGCGTGCGCGCGCTGGCCCCGTTCTTCGAGCAGGCCGTGCACAGCCTCAAGGGAGCAAAGCATGTGGCCGACATCCGCAACTTCGGCCTGGCTGCGGGCTTCACCATCGAGTCGCTGCCCGGCGAGCCGGCCCGCCGTCCCTACGAGATCGCCATGAAGTGCTGGGACAAGGGCTTTTACGTGCGCTACGGCGGCGACACCATCCAGATCGCGCCGCCCTTCATCAGCGAGAAGGCCGAGATCGAGCGGCTGGTCAGCGCCCTGGGCGATGCCCTGACCGAAACGAACTGAGCATCTCCGGCACATGAGAAAAGCCCCTGGGCCGTGAGGCCGCAGGGGCTTTTTGCATGGCAACGGCAAGGCTGCGAAATCAGTCCAGCGTGATGCCCGCGTTCTTGATCACATCGCGCCACTTGTCCACTTCCACGCGCAGGAACTGGGCCGAGGCATCGGGCTTGAGGCCCGAGGGCAGCACGCCCATGGCGTCCAGCTTTTCCTTGACCTCGGGCGCGGGCAGGGCCTTGGCGATCTCGGCGTAGAGCCGGTCCACGATGGGCTTGGGCGTGCCTGCGGGCACGGCCGCGAGGAACCAGGCATCGGCCGTGAAGTCCTTGAGGCCGGCCTCCGACATGGTGGGCACGTCGGGCATGGACTGCAGGCGTTCGTTGTGGGCCACGGCCAGCGCGCGCACCTTGCCGGCCTTGAGCTGCGCGGCAATGGTCACGGCCGTGAGAAAGCCGAAGTCGGTCTCGCCGGCGGCCAGCGACACCACCGAAGGCGCGCTGCCCTTGTAGGGCACGTGGCCGATCTTGACCTTGGCCTGCATGGCATACAGCTCGGCGCCCAGATGGTTGGGTCCGCCCGTGCCCGACGAGGGGTAGTTGAGCTTGCCGGGCTGGGCCTGGGCCGCCGCCGTCAGCTCCTTGAGCGAGTGGAACGGGCTTTGCGCGCCCACGGTGAGCACCAGCGGGCTGCGCGCCACCAGGCTGATGGGCGCGAAGTCGCGCAGCGGGTCATAGGGCAGCTTGGTATACAGGCCCTTGGCCATGGCCATGCAGCCCACGTCGCCCAGCACCACGGTGTAGCCGTCGGCCGGCGCCTTGGCCACCAGGTCGCAGCCGATGGTGCCGTTGGCACCGGGCTTGTTGTCCACCACCACCGTGGTGTGCATGCTCTCGCCCAGCTTTTGCGCCAGCAGGCGGCCCAGGATGTCGGTGGAGCCACCGGGTGCGAAGGGCACGACCAGGCGAATGGTCTTGGACGGATAGCTGCCTGCGCCCTGGGCATGGGCAAGGGGCGCCGCCAGCGTGGCCGCCAGCGCAAGGCCGCCGGCCAGGGCGTGCCACAGGGCTGCGCGGCGCACCGGGGTGCGGGAGGATGCGAAAGGGGTTTGTCTCATGCTGTTGTCTCGTGAGGGGAATGCGTGAAGGCCAAGCGCGCGGCAGCATACCAGCAGCGGGCAGCGCGAAACGCGTGGCGTGGGGCGCCGATGACCGGTGCGGGACAGCTCAGGAGGCCGCGCGCTTGCGTGCGGCAGCAGGACGCGCGGACGTGGCCTTTGCAGGCGACTTTGCCGGAGCCTTCGCAGCCGTCTTTGCGGAGGCCTTTGGGATGGTTTTTACGGGGGCCTTTGCGGTGGTCCTTGCGCTCGCCCTTGCCGTTGTTTTTGACGCAGTCCCTGGCGCTGTCGCTGCGGCCTTTTCCACCGGCTGCACGGCGCGTCGCGGACGCGGGCTGCGCAGGCTGTCGGCATCGAGGATGAGCCGGCCCTGGATGCGGCCCTTCATGCGCTTGACGCTGCTGGCCGCATCGCGCATGTGCTCCTGCATCAATGCGCGCACCTTCGCAGCATCGCGCTCGCGCGCGGCCTGCACGATGCTGCGGTGGAACTGCGCATTGGCCTCGCCGAAGCGCCGGTGCTCGGCCTGCGGAGTACGGTTGGCGAAGACGATGAGCTGGCGGATCATCTCGTTGATCAGCTCGCAGGTGAAGCGCAGGAACGGGTTGGGGTTGGCGGCCGCCAGGATGTCGTGGAAGTTCACGTCCTCGCGCCGCTGGCTCACCAGGTCGTCGCTGCTTTGCGTGGGATCGCAGCAGGCGATGCTGTGCTCCAGGGCCTCGAAATCGGCCTCGGTCAGATGGGGCACGGCGCCTGCCGCCAGCTCGGGCTCCAGCATCTGGCGCACCGTGTAGATGTCGTCGATGGTCACCTCCTGGAAGAACAGGTAGTTCTGCATGAACTGCAGCGTGCGGTCCAGCGGCACCTCCACGACCATGCCCCCGCCCGAAGGGCCCGTGGAGATGGTGATCAGCCCCTGCACTTCCAGCGACTTGAGGGCCTCGCGGATCGTTCCCTTGCTGACCTGGAACTGGGCCTGCAGCTCGCTTTCGCGCGGCAGGCGGTCGCCGGGGCTGAGGTTCTTTTCGGTGATCAGGCGCTTGATCTCCTGGGCCACCAGATCCGGGCGCTTGAGCTGCCGGATCGCCAGGGGGGCCGACTTGGGTGTAGCCATTGTTGTGTTCTCCGGAAGGGCACCGGATCGTGTCCGCGCCCAGTCTGCATACGGGTTTGGTGCAGTATGCACCGCCATGGCGCGTGGGCGTTTGCGCCTAGGGTTAGCACGCGCCCTATTCCTTCTATTTATCACTATAAATATGAATCAAGGAGCCTGCACGCACCCGTTTCGACTGGCATGCAACTTGCTCTGAAAAGCGTACCCGGGCCGCAGCGCCTTCAGTCCCCATCACGGAGATCCCATGCAACGTCGTCACCTCCTGCAACTCTCGGCACTGGGCGCATTGCCCGCATCGCTGGGCCTGGGCCGCAGCGTCTGGGCGCAGTCCAAGGACAGCATCCAGTTCGCCTGCCCCGTGCCCATGTCGGGCGCCTTCGCGGCCAACGGCAAGTACGCGGACCTGGGCATGAAGCTGGCCATAGAGCAATACGGCAAGGCGCTGGGCCGCCCGCTGGCCTACACCGTGCTGGACACCGAGGGCAAGCCCGCCACGGCCGTGCGCAAGCTGCAGGAGTCTTCGCAGCAGCAGGGCACGCGCTTTTTCGCAGGCGGCATCCTGTCGTCGGAGGCGCTGGCCATGGGCAAGGAGGCCGAGAAGGCCGGCGGCATCTTCATCACCACCGCAGGCGCCGACGAGATCACGGGCAAGGACTGCAACAGCGCCACCTTCCGCTGGTCGGCACCCACCTTCGGCGCCATCGAGCAGACCGTGCGCCCGCTGATCGAATCCCTGCCCAAGGCCAAGCGCTGGTACACCATCACGCCGCAGTACGTGTTCGGCGACGGCCTGCTTACGGCGGCCAAGAACATCTTCAAGGAAAAGGGCATCGAGCATGTGGGCAACAGCTACCACTCGCTGACCGAAAAGGAGTTCAGCGGCTACCTGACCAATGCCGTGGCCGCCAAGCCCGACGTGCTGCTGCTGCTGAACTTCGGCGCCCAGTCCTCGGACACGCTGCGCCAGGCCATCAGCTTCGGCATGAACAAGAACATGACCATCCTGATCGCCTGGGCCTCGGGGCTGGAGCAGTTCGAGTCGCTGGGCGCCGACCTGTGCGACGGCGTGTACTTCGGCGCCCAGTACTGGCACACGGTGGACACGCCGCTCAACCGTGATCTGGTGCAGCGCTGCAACGACAAGTTCAAGGCCAATCCCAACTACAGCCTGGCCGGCCACTACATCTGCACCAAGCTGATGATCGATGCCATCGTCAAGGCCGGCACGGTCGACCCCAAGGCCGTGGTCGCCGCGCTGGAAGGCATGAAGTACCAGGGCCTGACGGGCGAGGAAGAGGTGCGCAAGGCAGACCACCAGGTGCTCAAGAACTACTACCTGCTCAAGGGCAAGGCCAAGTCCAAGATGAAGAACAAGGACGACTACGTGGATGTGGTCAGCTCCGGCAAGTCCTTCCTGCCCGTAGACCAGACCGGCTGCAAATTGGCTTGAAAGCCCCCTGAGCGGCTACGCCGCTTCCCCCTCTCGCGTCGCGGGGGGGACGGCACCCTCGCGGCGGGGCGGCCCTTGCTCGGTGCCCCTCGCCTGGGCCTCGCCAGTTTCATGGCGAACCGCGCATCAAGGCCGCCACGGCGCCTCCTTCGTCCATCGTTTCGGACCATGTATGAGCATCTATCTGCTTCAGACCATCAACGGGATCGGCATAGGCATGCTGTATTTCCTGTTGGCCGTGGGCCTGTCCATCGTTTTCGGCCTGCTGCGTTTCGTGAATTTCGCGCACGGTGCCTTCTACCTGCTGGGCGCCTATTTCTGCTACCAGATGACGCGCTGGGGCATGAGCTTCTGGCTGTCCCTGATCGTGGTGCCGCTGGCCGTGGGCGCGCTGGGCTGGCTGGTGGAAAAGCTCATGCTGCGCCATGTGTATGCCAAGGCGCATGAGTTCCACATCATCGTCACCGTGGGCCTGGCCCTGGTGGTGCAGGAGCTGGTGATCGTGCAATGGGGCCCGCTGGGCGACAGCGTGGCCGTGCCCGATCTGCTGCAGGGCGTGGTGATGTGGGGCAGCTTCGTCTATCCCAAGTACCGGCTGTTCGTGATCGGCTTCACCGCCGTGCTGGCCGTGCTGCTGTGGTGGCTGCTGGAAGGCACGCGGCTGGGCAGCGCGGTGCGCGCGGGCAGCGAATCGACCGAAATGGTGTCCCTGCTGGGCGTGAACGTGCTGCGCATCTTCAGCCTGGTGTTCGCGCTGGGCGCCGCCACGGCGGCGCTGGCCGGCGTGCTGGCCGCGCCCATACGCGGCGCAGAGCCCTTCATGGGCGTGGAGGCACTGGGCGTGGCCTTCGTGATCGTGGTCGTGGGCGGGCTGGGCAGCTTCGGCGGCGCACTGGTCGGCGGCCTGCTGATCGGCATCGTGCAAAGCGTGATGAGCACGCTGTGGCCCGAGGGCGCGCGCCTGATGATCTACGTGGCCATGGCCGCCGTGCTGCTGCTGCGACCCCATGGCCTGCTGGGCCGCAAAGGATGAAGACCATGACCAGGCATTCCCATCTCCTTCTCGCGCTGGCCATCGTGGTGGCCATGCCGCTGAGCATGCAGTCGGGCTCGCTGGCCAGCGAAGTGCTGATCTTCGGCCTCGCGGCCATGGGCTGCAATCTGCTGCTGGGCTACACGGGGCTGCTGTCCTTCGGGCAGGGCATCTTCTTCGGGCTGGGCAGCTACACCATCGCCCTGCTGCTGACACGCTGGCCCCTGCCCATGCCGCTGGCCCTGCTGGCCGCCACCGCCATGGGCGCCGTGGGCGCGGCCATCGTCGGCTGGGTGGCCATACGCCAGCGCGGCACCTATTTCGTGATGCTCACCCTGGCGTTTGCGCAGATGTTCTACTTCATCGCCTACTCGGCCACGGACATCACCGGCGGCGACAACGGCCTGCTCGATGTGCCCCGCCCCGCCCTCGCGGTGGCCGGCCAGACGCTGTGGCCGCTGGCCACGCCCTGGCAGTACTACGGCTTTGTCGCCGTGCTCTTTCTGGTGGTGTTCTGGCTGCTGCGCCGCGTCTGCGACTCCATGTTCGGCCGCACCCTGCTGGCCGTGCGCGACAACGAGGAGCGCGCCGCCGCCGTGGGCTACGACCTGAGGCTGCTGAAGCTGCAGGCCTTCGTGATCTCGGGCGCGGTCACGGGCTTGGCCGGCGCGCTGCACGCCATGATGACGGGCATCGCCCCGCTGTCCAATGCCGAGTACCACACCAGCGAAATGATCCTGGTGATGACCGTGATCGGCGGCACGGGCAACCTGCTGGCCTCGGTGCTGGGCGCGGCCTTCTACGTGCTGCTGGGCGACTGGCTGTCCACGCTGTGGCCGCGCTGGCTGCTGCTGCTGGGCGTGGTGCTGATGATCGTGAGCCTGGGCCTGCAGCGCGGCCTGTGGGGCCTGGGCGAGAGCCTGTGGGCCCTGGTGCGCCGCAAAGGGCCGGCAGATGCCGCGGCGGCCGCTGCAGAAACCAAAGGAGGCCAGGCATGAGCGCCGCAGCATCTCCCATCCTGCTCGAGGCCGTGGGCGTCGAGAAGCGCTATGACAAGTTCGTCGCCCTGGGCGGCGTGGACCTCAAGGTGCGCGCCCATACCGTGCACTCGGTGATCGGCCCCAACGGCGCGGGCAAGACCACGCTGTTCCACATGCTCACGGGCACCAAGAGCGTGAGCGGCGGGCGCATCGTCTTCGACGGCCACGACGTGACGCGCGAGCCCGACCACCGCCGCGTGCGGCGTGGCATGGCACGGTCCTTTCAGGTCACCAGCCTGTTCCTGACCCTGCCCGTGCGCGAGAACCTGCGCCTGGCCGCCCAGGGCGTGGCGCCCGCCAGGGCGCTGGACTGCTGGAACGCGCCCGTGGGTGCTCGCGCCCTGGCCGACACCGTGGCCAGCGTGCTCTCGCGCCTGGGCCTGGAGCGCCATGCGGACACGCCGGCCGGCAACCTCTCGCACGGCCAGCAGCGGCGGCTGGAGGTGGGCATGGCCCTGGCCGCGCGGCCCAAGGCCATCTTCCTGGACGAGCCGACCTCGGGCATGGGCATCGATGACCTGGACGAGATGAAGCGCCTGATCCAGGGCCTCAGGGACGAGCACACCGTGGTGCTCATCGAGCACAACATGAACATCGTCATGGACATCTCCGACACCATCACCGTCATGCAGCAGGGCCGTGTGCTGGCCGAAGGCCTGCCCCACGAGATCCGCGCCGACGAGCGTGTGCGCAGCGCCTATCTGGGCAACATGATCACGGGAGGAAAGGCATGAGCGGTCCCCTGCTTTCGGTCGAGGGCATACACGCCCACTACGGCAAGAGCCATGTGCTGCAGGGCGTGTCGCTGCAGGTGCAGGACGGCGAGCTGGTCACGCTGCTGGGCCGCAACGGCGCGGGCAAGACCACCACGCTCAAGTCCATCGCAGGCGTGATGCAGCCCTCGCAGGGGCAGATCCGCTTCGGCGGCGAGCCCGTGCACCGGCTGGCCACGCACCAGGTGGCCCAGCGCGGCATCTGCCTGGTGCCCGAGCACCGCGGCATCTTCAAGCTGCTCACGGTGGAGGAGAACCTGATGCTGGGCCAGCGCAAACGCTCGCCCTGGCAGCTGGCCGACATCTACCGCATCTTCCCGCGCCTCAAGGAGCGGCGCGGCAACGGCGGCGGGCAGCTGTCGGGTGGCGAGCAGCAGATGCTGGCCATAGGCCGCGCCCTGATGAACGCGCCGCGCCTGCTCATGCTGGACGAGCCCGTCGAGGGCCTGGCGCCCGTGATCGTGGAGGAGATCGTGGCCCAGCTCAAGACCATCAAGGCCGCTGGCGTGGCGATCTTGCTGGTGGAGCAGAACCTGGAGGTCTGCACCCAGCTGGCCGACCGCCACTACATCATCGAACAGGGTGCGATTGCGCACGAGGCAGGCAATGCCGCTTTCCTGGCCGATGACGCCATCAAGGACCGGTATCTCGGTGTAGGGATCGCCTGATCCACCGCCTTTCGCATTCCCAGGAGTCATTCATGGATCTCAGTACCCCTCTTGCAGCCGCCGCCGTTGCGGCCGGGCTGCGCACCGACGGCGCCCGCCTGTGGCAATCGCTGATGGACCTGGCGCGCATAGGCGCCACACCCAAGGGCGGCGTGTGCCGCCTGGCGCTGACGGACCTGGACCGCCAGGGGCGCGATCTCTTCGTGCAGTGGGCGCGCGAGGCCGGCTGCAGCATCCGCGTCGATGCCATCGGCAACATCTTCGCGCGGCGCGCGGGCCTGGACGATGCGCTGCCGCCCGTGATGACGGGCAGCCACATCGACACCCAGCCCACGGGCGGCAAGTTCGACGGCAACTACGGCGTGCTGGCCGGGCTGGAGGTGCTGCGCACGCTCAACGATGGCGGGGTGCGCACGCGTGCCCCGGTGGAAGTGGCCGTGTGGACCAACGAGGAAGGCTCGCGCTTCGTGCCCGTGATGATGGGCTCGGGCGTGTTCGTCAATGCCTTCACGCTGGAGCATGCGCTGGCCCAGCGCGATGCCCAGGGCGTGAGCGTGGACGAGGCGCTGCGCGCCATCGGCTATGCCGGGCCGGCCGGCCCGGCGCCTGCGGTGGGCGCGTATTTCGAGGCCCATATCGAACAGGGCCCGGTGCTGGAAAACCATGAACGCGTGATCGGCGTGGTCAGCGCCGCGCTGGGCCAGCGCTGGTACGACGTCAGCGTGCAGGGCATGGAGGCCCATGCCGGCCCCACGCCCATGGAGCTGCGCCGCGACGCCCTGCTGGCCGCCAGCGACCTCGTGGCCGAGGTCAACCGCATCGCCCTGGACCGCCTGCCGCATGCGCGCGGCACCGTGGGATCGCTGGAGGTGTTTCCCAACTCGCGCAACGTGATCCCGGGCGGCGTCAAGCTCAGCGTGGACCTGCGCGCGCCGGACGACGGCCAGTTGCTGGACATGGACGCCGCACTGCGCGCGGCCTGCGAGCGCATTGCGGCCGCGCATGGCGTGACCGTTGGCGTGGAGCAGGTCGTCTACTTCCCGCCCCAGCCGTTCACGCCACACCTGGTGGAGGCCGTGCGCGCCAATGCCGCCGACCTGGGCTACAGCGCCATGGACGTGGTCAGCGGCGCGGGCCACGATGCCGTCTACCTGGCGCGCGTGGCGCCTGCCGCCATGATCTTCGTGCCCTGCGCCGACGGCATCAGCCACAACGAGATCGAGGATGCCGAGCCCGCCCACCTGGAGGCCGGCTGCAACGTGCTGCTGCGCGCCATGCTGGCGGCCGCGGGCGTGGTGCAGGCAGCGGACGGCGGGGTGCCGGCATGAAGATCCTGATCGCCCGGCTCAACCACGAGACCAATACCTTCTCGCCCGTGCCCACGCCCATCGAGGCGTTTGCGCCCACCTATGGCGAGGCCGCCTATTCGGCCAACAAGGGCATGCGCACGGCCATGGCCGCCTTCATCGACCTGGCCGAGGCGGCGGGCGCCACCCTGGTCACGCCCGTGTCGGCCACCTCCAATCCCAGCGGCCCCGTGCATGCGGCCGCCTATGACGAACTCACGCACCGCATCGTGGCGGCCGCGCCGGGCTGCGATGCCATCTTGCTGGACCTGCACGGCGCCATGGTGGCCGAGAACAGTGCCGACGGCGAAGGTGACCTGCTCGAACGCGTGCGCGCCGCCGCGCCCGGCGTGCCCGTTGGCGTGGCGCTGGACCTGCACGGCAACATCACCGAAAAAATGGTGGGCAATGCCGATGTGATGGTGGGCTTCAAGACCTATCCGCACATCGACATGTACGAGACCGGCGAGCACGCGGGCCGGCTGCTGCTGGACATGCTGGCCGGCCGCGCGCGCTACGCCGTGTGCTGGCACCGCCTGCCGCTGATGAGCCACACGCTGCGCAGCACCACGCTGGACGGCCCCATGCTGGACGCCGTGAACGCTGCGCGCGCCCTGGAAGCGGAGGGCCTGCCGGCGGTCTCGGTGTTCGGCGGCTTCTCGCTGGCCGACATCGCCGCGCCCTGCGTGAGCGTGGTCGCCACCTGCAGGACCGACGAACGCGCGGCCACCCAGGCGAGCGTGGACGCGCTGGCCGCCCGGATCTGGCAGCGCCGCGCCGACTTCGTCTACCGCAGCGAGCCGCTGGCCGATTCGCTGCGCCGCGCCCAGGCCCTGGCCGACGGCGCCGACCGCCCCGTGCTGCTGCTCGACCATGGCGACAACTGCATGTCCGGCGGCACCTGCGACACCATGGACGTGCTGCAGACCGCGCTGGAGCTGGGCCTGTCAGGCATTGCCGTGGGCCCGCTGTGCGACCCCGAAGCGGTTGCCTCGCTCACGGCAGCCGGCGAAGGCGCCGAGGTGGAGATCGCGCTGGGCAACAAGGTCTCGCTGGAACGCATCGGCCTGCACAAGCAGCCGCTGCGGCTGCGCGGCACGGTGCGCGCCGTCAGCGACGGCGCCTACACGGTCAGCGGCCCCATCTACACCGGCCAGCGCTGCCACATGGGCCGCACGGTCTGCCTGGACACGGGCGCAGCGCAGATCGTGATCACCGAGCAGACGCACGAGCCCTGGGACCTGGGCGTGTTCCACTGCGTGGGCATGGACCCGACGCGCTTTCGCTTCGTGCTGCTCAAGTCGCGCATGTACTGCCGGCCCGTCTTCGTGCCGCTGTCCGCCGGCCTGGTCGAGTGCGACAGCCCCGGCGTGACCACCTCGGACTATTCGCGCTTTCCGTTCGCCCAGGTCAGCCGCCCGGTGTTTCCGCTGGACGCCATCTGATGGACGCCATGTGATTGCCCGGCTTTGCGGCGCCGCGCAAGCAAAGACCGCCGCCGCCGCGGGACATTGGGCAACCAGGCATCACAACAGTTTCACAGCAGGGCCCGGCTATTGCCTGTCGGCCTACAATCGGTTCCCCCCTACCTCGGCCGACGGCACGCGGGCTGATCCGCGCGTGCGTTGGCCATGCCTTCGCTGGAGACGCTTGATGTCCGACAACACGGCCCCGACCCCTTCCGATAAACGTGCCCAGCTGCGCCGTGCCGCACTCGAATACCACGAGTTTCCCAAGCCCGGCAAGCTGACCATCGTGCCGACCAAGCCCATGGCCAACCAGCATGACCTGGCCCTGGCCTACTCGCCCGGCGTGGCAGCGCCCTGCGAAGAGATCGTCAAGGACCCGGCCGCCGCCTTCAAGTACACGGCGCGCGGCAACCTGGTGGCCGTGATCTCCAACGGCACGGCCGTGCTGGGACTGGGCGACATCGGCGCGCTGGCCTCCAAGCCGGTGATGGAAGGCAAGGCCGTCCTGTTCAAGAAGTTCGCGGGCGTGGACGTCTTCGACATCGAGATCAACGAGAAGGACCCGCAAAAGCTGGTCGACGTGATCGCCGCGCTGGAGCCCACCTTCGGCGCCATCAACCTGGAAGACATCAAGGCGCCCGAGTGCTTCTTCGTGGAGCGCGAACTGCGCCGCCGCCTGAAGATCCCCGTCTTCCACGATGACCAGCACGGCACGGCCATCACCGTGGCTGCGGCCATGGTCAACGCGCTCAAGGTCGCGGGCAAGAAGATCGAGGAGGTCCGGCTCGTCGCCTCGGGCGCGGGCGCCGCTGCCCTGGCCTGCCTGAACCTGCTGCTCAAGGTCGGCCTGCGCCGGGAGAACGTGTTCGTCACCGACCTGGCCGGCGTGGTCTACGAAGGCCGCACCGAACTGATGGACGAGGACAAGGCCCAGTTCGCACGCGCCACCGAGCTGCGCACCCTGGGCCAGGTCATCGAAGGCGCCGACGTCTTCCTGGGCCTGTCCGCTGGCGGCGTGCTCAAGCAGGACATGGTGGTCAAGATGGCCGCGCGCCCGGTGATCTTCGCGCTGGCCAATCCCAACCCCGAAATCGTTCCCGAAGACGTCAAGGCCGTGCGCAGCGACGCCATCATCGCCACGGGCCGCTCGGACTATCCCAACCAGGTCAACAACGTCCTGTGCTTCCCGTACATCTTCCGCGGTGCGCTGGACTGCGGCGCGACCACCATCACCACCGAGATGGAAATCGCCACCGTCCACGCCATCGCCGAACTGGCCCAGGCCGAGCAGAGCGAGGAAGTGGCGGCAGCCTACGTGGGCGAGCAGCTGAGCTTCGGTCCTGAGTACCTGATCCCCAAGCCCTTCGATCCGCGCCTGATGATGAAGATCGCCTCGGCCGTGGCCCAGGCTGCCGCCGAATGCGGCGTGGCCCAGCGCCCGATCCAGGACATGGACGCCTACCGCGCCCATCTGCAGACCTTCGTCTACGCCTCGGGCACGATGATGAAGCCGCTGTTCGCCACGGCCAAGAAGGCCACCAAGAAGCGCGTGGCCTATGCCGAAGGCGAGGAAGAGCGCATCCTGCGCGCCGCGCAGATCGTGGTGGACGAGCGCATTGCGCGCCCCACGCTGATCGGCCGCCCGGCCATCATTGCCCAGCGCATCGAGAAGTTCGGCCTGCGCCTGAAGGAGGGCCAGGACTACGACGTGGTCAACGTCGAGCACGACGAGCGCTACCGCGACTTCTGGCAGACCTACCACCGCATGACCGAGCGCAAGGGCATCACCGTTCCCATCGCCAGGATCGAGATGCGCCGCCGCCTGACCCTGATCGGCTCCATGCTGCTGCACAAGGGCGAAGTGGACGGCCTGATCACCGGCACCTGGGGCCAGACATCGCACCACCTGCAGTACGTGGACCAGGTGATCGGCCGCCGCGCCGGCGTGCAGACCTATGCCTGCATGAACGGCCTGCTGCTGCCCGACCGCCAGGTCTTCCTGGTGGACACCCACGTCAACTACGACCCCACGGCCGAGCAGCTGGCCGAGATCACCATCATGGCCGCCGAGGAAATGATGCGCTTCGGCGTCAAGCCCAAGGCCGCCCTGCTGTCGCACTCCAACTACGGCTCCAGCAACCAGCCCAGCGCCGTCAAGATGCGCCAGACCCTGGAGCTGCTGCGCGAGCAGGCCCCCTGGCTGGAAGTGGACGGCGAGATGCACGGCGACGTGGCCCTGGACGGCAAGGCCCGCGCCCAGCTCATGCCCAACAGCACGCTGCTGGGCAATGCCAACCTGCTGGTCATGCCCAACATCGACGCGGCCAACATCAGCTACAACCTGCTCAAGCAGGCCGCTGGCGGCGGCATTGCCATCGGCCCCGTGCTGCTGGGCGCCGCCCGTCCCGTGCACATCCTCACGCCGAGCACGACGGTGCGCCGCATCGTCAACATGACGGCGCTGACGGTGGCGGACGCTAACGCTAACCGTTAAGCACCCCCTGAGCGGCTTCGCCGCTTCCCCCGTGTGCACGGCGCCCTCTCTCGCTTCGCGGGAGGGGGACGACACCCTCGCTGCGGGGCGGCCCTTGCTCGGTGTCCCTCGTTTTGGCCGCGCGCGTTTTTGAGACAACGGGCGGCATTTGCATTGAATGGAAGGCAACTCAGGCGCAGAGTTGCCTTCTCACTGTTCAATCCCCAGACATTTCCTCGGTCAAGCTGCCTGTTTTTTAGGCAGAACTTGCATTTTGAGGGGTGTTCCGTCACACTAGCGGGTCGAGATTTCAGGGCTTCCCTGGATTTCTGAAAGGTGTAGTTGATGCTGAAGGCAGCCGCCGCCAAGGCGTACCAGTCCGGTCTAGCGCTCATCGTCGGGGCCGCCTTTGTGCTGTCGCCCTCGCTCGCTGATGCGCGCCGCTCGGCGCCCGAGAGCGTGGATTCGACGGCGGCCATGGCCACCGTCACCCTGTCAGAGCTGCCGCGCGAAGGCCGTTCCACCTATACGCTGATCCTGCGCGGCGGGCCTTTTGCCCACGACAAGGACGGCACGGTGTTCGGCAACCGCGAGCGCATCCTGCCGCGCCAGTCGCGCGGCTACTACCGTGAGTACACGGTGCGCACGCCCGGCTCGCGTGACCGCGGAGCCCGCCGCATCGTCTGCGGCGGAGAGCCACAGCAGCCCGATGCCTGCTACTACACCAGCGACCACTACAGCAGCTTTCGCAAGATCATCGAATGACCTCGACCCAGTCTTTGCAGCCAGTTCGACCCTCCGCGTCCGACGCAGTGCGCTGGCAGGGGTCTGCATTTCATCCACAGCCCGGGGACGCCGCAGGCCACGTGCCCGTACCCGCAGGCCACATCCACGTTAGAGAAAGAGCCACGGAGATGGATGCACCACTTCGTAAGATCCCGGACACCCCTTTGCGGAACGTGCGCGCCAACATCGTGCAGTCCATCCGCGCCTACAGGGTGGAGGATCTGCAACAGGCGGCCGAGACGCTGGGGTGCCATTTCCTGTATGCCAACCTGGCCCATGCGCAGACCAAGGCCGACATCCTGGAACTGCTGGCCACGCAGTTCTTCTTCCCCGCGCATTTCGGCAAGAACTTCGACGCGCTCTACGACTGCCTGACCGACCCCATCCACAAGGCCGGCCCGCAGCCGGGCTTTGTGCTCGTGCTCGACCAGATCCCGACCACGCCCAAGTTCGACAAGGAAGTGCGCGAGCAGCTGCTGGACAGCTTCCGCGACGCGGCCGAGTACTGGGCCGAGCGCAAGATCCCGTTCCGCTGCTTCTACTCTTTCCTGTAAGAGCCGCACATTGATTGCACGGCGCCAGCGTCCCATGCGGGCGCTGGCGCCGTGCGCCACCTGCGTCTAGCTGCGCGTGAACCGGGCTGCAAGTGCCTCGTACTCGGACACCGGCACTTCCTCGGCGCGGCGCTGCAGGTCGAACTCCCCGTCAAAGCCCTTGGCTTCCAGCCAGCGCCCCAGCGTGTTGCGCAGGATCTTGCGCCGCTGGCTGAAGGCCACCTGCACCATCTCCTCCAGCAGCTTCGCGTCCAGGGCCGCCGGCGCCTCGCGCGGGACCATGCGCACGACGGCGCTGTCCACCTTGGGCGGCGGATTGAAGCTCTCGGGCGGCACGTACAGCACGCTCTCCATCGCATAGCGCCACTGCAGCATGACCGTCAGCCGCCCATAGGCCGCCGTGGCCGGAGAGGCCACCATGCGGTTGATGACCTCCTTTTGCAGCATGAAGTGCTGGTCCTCGACCACGTCCACCTGCTCGAGCAGGTGAAAGAGGATGGGGCTGGAGATGTTGTAGGGCAGGTTGCCCGCAATGCGCAGCTTGGGCACGCCCAGGCGCGCAGCGATGGCGCGAAAGTCCACCTTGAGCACGTCGGACTCGACCACGTCGAGCTGCTCGTGCAGGCGCAGGCGCACGGCCAGGTCGCGGTCCAGTTCGATCACGGTGAGCCGGCCCAGGCGCTCGACCAGGGGCTGGGTCAGGGCCATCAGGCCCGGACCGATCTCGACCATGGACTGGCCCGGCCGGGGATCGATGGCACGCACGATGCCGTCGATGATGCCGCCATCGGTCAGGAAGTTCTGGCCGAAGCGTTTGCGAGGAATGTGTTTCATAGAAAAAGCAAGGCGGTGCGCCATGGCACCGCCTTCCATTGTGGACTGCCGCAGCCATGGCTGCTTGGGGGGTGTCTTATTGCGGGGGCTCGCGGTACTCGACGTAGGCGCGGCCACGCAGCTCCTGCAGCCAGGTCTGGTAGTCGGTTTCGAGCTTGCGCTCGCGCACCACGTTGCGCACCATGTCGCGCTGCTCGCGCGGCGTCAGCGCGGCCTGGCGGCGCTCGATGAGCTGGATCAGGTGCACACCGAAGCGCGAGACCAGCGGGTCGCTGACCTGCCCGGGCTGCAGCGCATTGAGCACCTGCTCGAACTCGGGCACGAACTGGCCGGGCGAGGCCCAGCCCAGATCGCCGCCGTTGCGCGCGCTGCCGTCCTGCGAGAACTCGCGGGCCAGCGATTCGAAGCTGGCCTGGCCGCTGTCCACGCGGCGCTTGTAGTCGGCCAGGCGCTTGGCGGCATCGGCCTCGGTCATCTGGTCGCCGATGCGCAGCAGGATGTGGCGCGCATGGTTTTGCGTGACCACGGAAGGCATGCCGGCCTGCGACTTCTCCAGCACCTTGAGCACGTGAAAGCCCGCGCCCGAACGGAAGGGGCCGACGATGCCGCCCTGCGGCGTCTGGCCCACGGCCTTGGTGAACAGTTCGGGGTAGCGGTCCAGCGGGCGCATGCCCATGGCGCCGCCGCCCTGGCCGTCGGGCACATCGGAGAACTCCTTGACCACGGCCAGGAAGTCGCCTTGCGTGCGGGCCGCCTCGGCAGCCTGCTTGGCGCGGGCTTCGCGCTCGGCCACTTCGGCGGGGCTGGCATCCTCGCGCACGGCGATCAGGATGTGGCCCAGGTTCACGGCCGCCGGCGCCTTGTCGGCGCCGCCGCTGCGCTGCTCGGCCAGGTAGCGGTCGATGTCGGCTTCGGTCACGCGCACGCGGCCGTCCACATCGCGCTCGCGCAGGCGCTGCAGCGTGATCTGGCGGCGCAGTTCTTCGCGGAACTGCTTTTCGTTCACGCCCTCGGCCCGCAGGCGTGACTGCAGGCCGGCCTTGTCCAGGCCGTTTTGCCGCGCCACATTGGTCAGCGCCTGGTCCACGGCGTAGTCATCCACGCGCAGGCCCGTGTCCTTGGCTTCCTGCAGTTGGGCCTTTTCCACGATCAGCCGCTCCAGCACCTCGCGGGCCAGCAGCGCCTCGGGCGGCATCTGGCCGCCCTGCTCGGCAATGTTCTGCGCCACGCGCGCCATGCGGGCCCGCACCTCGTTGTTGGTCACGGGCTCGGAGTTGACCACGGCCACGATGTAGTCGGCCGAGCGCACGCCGGCATTGCTGCCGCGATCACGCGACAAGGGCTGGTTGGTGGCGTCCAGCGCGCGCGAGACGGAGGCATCGCCGGCCTGGGGCGCCCTGGACTGGCCCGGAACACGCAGGCCTTGCGCCTGGGCTGTGGTGGCCAGCAAGGCCAGCGCCACAGCGGCCGCTGCGCAGCAATGGGTCTGGGAAAGAAAACGCATGGGAGAGATGCCTTGCAAAAAGCGTGTTTGGAGCCTTGGCTCTAATCGTAATTGGTGAAGCGGCTGGGCGGCGTCACCGACTCGCGCAGGTACTGGTAGCGCGGCACATTCTGCTTGAGGCTGCGCTGCGGGTCGGCACCCAGGCTCAGCCGCGAGAAGCCTACGAACTCGATCTGGAACAGCAGCCGGGTGTTGGACTGGGTGATGGAGCTTTGCAGGCGCTCCAGCACCACGCGGCCAATCCAGCAGCAGCCGTCGTACTCCAGCCCGACCACGGTATCGACGAGCTTGCGGTCCTTCAGGCTGTAGTTCAGCCGGCCCACCGTGTACCAGCGGCCGCCGCCCTGGCCACGGCCGGCCCCCAGGTCACGGCCCTTGTCGCCCCAGAGGTCGTTGATGGGCCATTGCCAGCCCACATCGACCAGCTTGCTGGCATCGGTGCGTGCCACGGTGTCGTACTGGGTACGGTAGGCCACGTTCACCGTGCGGTAGGAGCTGGGGCTGTAGCGCGCGCCGAAGGTGGTGCGCACCGGGCGGTTCAGGTCGCGGTTGTACTGGGTCGTGCCTTCGGTGGACCAGGCATCGGTCCAGTTGATGGCCGCACCCAGCAGCACGTCGGACAGCCGGCTGGTGGCAGGCACCTCGCCGGGCAGGATGACCTTCTGGTCGGAGAAACGCACGCGCTGCGCAATGCCGAAGCGCGCCTTCTCCGCGCCCGTGGCCCCGTCGATCAGGCGTGTGGTCGCGCCCAGGGTCAGCAGGTGGTTGTCGGCAATGCGGTCCTGGCCGTTGTAGTCGTTTTCGGAGTAGATGCTCGCGAAGTTGAAGTCGTTGCGCGCCGTGTCGTACAGCGGCAGAAAGCTCTGGTCGCGGTAGGGCGTGTAGGTGTAGAAGGCGCGCGGCTCGAAGGTCTGCAGCAGCTGGCGGCCGAACAGCGTGGTGTCGCGCTCGAACACCAGGCCGCTGTCCACACTGACCGTGGGCAGCGTGCGCGAGGCATTGCGGCTGCCGTTGCTCATCAGGCGGTCCACCTGGTAGTTGCTGGTGTGCAACTGGATCCTGGGCGTGATGAAGGCGCCCGGCGACAGGAAGGGACGGCTCAGCTGCGCCTGCATGTAGCTGCGCTGGCCGTTGTTGTAGGTCATGCCGGCCAGGGGCTTGTCGATCTCGAAGCGCGTGGTGTCGGCCACGAAGCTGAAGTCCAGGCCGTGCGGCAGGTCCAGCGGCGTGTAGCGCCATTGCAGCTGCGGCTTCATGCCGTAGGGCGGGGCAATGGGCGCCGATGCGTCCTGCATGGTCTGCCAGTACAGGGTGCGCAGGGTCAGCACCCCGTCGCCACGCGCCCAGGACAGGTTCACGTCGTTGGGCAGCAGGCGCTCGCGCAAGGAACGGGCGGCCAGCGGGAAATCACGCCAGTAGTTGTCGTCGCTGACGCGGTTGAGGTTCATGTTCAACCCCAGGCCGCCGATGGGCGAGCTGATGACGCCCCGGTGCTGCAGCGAGTAGGCCCAGCGGTCACGGTCGCGCTGGCGGTCGCCCGGCATGTAGGCCGCGTAGGCCTCGCCCGAATAGGTGGGCTCCAGATAGCGGAACTGGGCGCCCAGGTTGACGCCGCGCTTGCTCATGACCGAGGGATACAGGGTCATGTCGCGGTTGGGCGCGAGGTTCCAGTAGTAGGGCTGCGTGTATTCGATGCCGCTGAGCTTGTCCAGGCCCATGGTGGGGGGCAGCAGGCCCGACTTGCGCTTGTCCGACAGCGGAAAGCTCATGCGCGGCACGGGCAGCACGGTCACGCCCTTGAACTGCAGGGCCGCGCCTTCGGCCACGCCGACTTCCTCGGCCATGTCGATGTGCAAGGTCCGGGCGCGCAGCATCCAGGCCGGCTGCCAGGTGGCTTCGTCATCGCGCTGGCAGGTGGTGTAGGTCGCGTCATGGACCACGGCATGGTCGCGGTCGATGAAGTCCACGCGCGAGGATTTGCCGTAGGCCCCGTTGGCCAGGAAGCGGTAGCCGGCGTTGTCGAAAAAGCCCTTGAAGGCATCGACCTGCAAGTCCAGCTGCGAGCCTTCGTAGACATTGCCGGCCTGGTTGATGTGCACGGCGCCCGAGGCATTAACGCGGTCGTCGGGCACCTGGTATTCGAGCCGGTCGGCGCGGATCATGGTGTCGCCGCGGCGCAGTTCGGCATTGCCCTCGATCACCGCATTGATGTCCGGCTGGCCGCTGAGCGCGTCGCCACGCACGTAGACGGGCTGCTGGGAGCGGACCGCCTCAGGGTAGGTTTCCTGCATCAGCGTGCTGGGGCGCAGCGGGCGCACCTGCTGCAGCCGGCCTTCATCGGCCGCAGCGGGCTGGGCCTGGGCCAGCGTCGAGCCACCGGCCCATGCGAGAGCCACAAGCCAGGCCAGCGGGCGTACAGCGGGGCGCGCGGGCGCGCGGGCAGCCAGCGGATCGGGGAGCGGCGGTCGGAGGTACACGGTGGTCAACAGCGGCGGGTGGACAAAGGCGCAAGCCTAGCATCACCGCCGGGCATTCGCCGGGGTGGCGGTTTGTAGAATCGCGATTATCCATGAGCCATCCAAACACCCCCACGGCCGGCGTTGTCTGGGCCGACCCCGCCCGCCATGCCGCCTTCGACGCCTGGCTGGCCCCGCTGTCCGCCCGCCACGCGCTGCGCCCCGAAACCCTGCGCCCTGCCTCGGCCGATGCCAGCTTTCGCCGCTATCTGCGCCTGGACACCGCCGCCGGCGCCAGCCTCATCGTCATGGATGCACCGCCGGACAAGGAAGACTGCGCGCCCTTCGCCAAGGTGCAGGCGCTGATGGCCTCGGCCGGCCTGGCCGTGCCGCAGATCCTGGACTGGGACGCCGTGCACGGCTTCATGCTGCTGTCCGACCTGGGCGGCCACACCGTCATCGAGGCGCTGGACCCGGAAAAGCCCCAGGACGCGGAAGCCTGGTACCGCTCGGCGCTGGAGGTGCTGCTGGCCTGGCAGACCGCCTCGCGCCCCGACGTGCTGCCCGCCTATGACGGCGCCCTGCTGCGCCGCGAACTGCAACTGTTCCCCGACTGGTACATCGCGCGCCACCGCGAGACCGTGCTCGACGACAGGCAGCAGGCCACGCTGGCCAAGGCCTTCGACCAGATCGTGGCCCACAACCTGGCGGCACCCAGCGTCTTCGTGCACCGCGACTTCATGACGCGCAATCTCATGCAGCCCGTGACCGCCAGCGGCCCGCTGGGCGTGCTGGACTTCCAGGATGCGGTCTACGGCCCGGTGACCTATGACATCGCCAGCCTGCTGCGCGATGCCTTCATCAGTTGGGAAGAGGACTTTGTCATCGACATTACCGTGCGTTACTGGGAAAAGGCACGCAAGTCGGGATTGGTGGGCGCGCGCAGCCAAAGCGGCTGGGGCGACGATTTCGGCGAGTTCTACCGTGGCGTGGAATGGATGGGGCTGCAGCGCCACCTCAAGGTGGCCGGCATCTTTGCACGGCTGACACTGCGAGACGGCAAGCCACGCTACCTGGCGGATACGCCGCGCTTCATCCACTACATCCGCGCCACCTGCAGCCGCTACCGCGAGCTGACGCCGCTGCTGCGCCTGGTGGACCAGATCGAGAACATCCAGCCCCAGGTGGGCTGGGCCTACGGGCGCGTTTGAGGACAGGTACGCCATGCCACGCTTTCACTGCCCCATCGCGCTGCACAGCGGCGACGACATCGAACTGCCGCCCGGCGCGGCCCGCCATGTGCAGGTGCTGCGCCTGCAGCCCGGCGACGGCATCACCCTCTTTCAGGGCCGTGCCGGCGAAGGCTTCAGCGGCGGCGAGTTCGAGGCCACCGTGCTGCGCATGGGCCGCAGCGACGTGGCCGTGCGCATAGGCGCGCACCACGCCGTGGAACGCGAACCGCTGCGCCCCGTGCACCTGCTGGCAGGCATCACGGCCAACGAACGCATGGACTGGCTGGTGGAGAAGGCCACCGAGCTGGGCGCCGCCAGCATCACGCCGCTGGTGGCCGAGCGCAGCGTGCTCAAGCTCAAGGGCGAGCGCGCCGAGAAAAAGCTGGCGCACTGGCAGGCCGTGGCCGTGTCGGCCTGCGAGCAGTGCACACGCAACCGCGTGCCGCCGCTGCATGCGCCCACCGACCTGCAAGACTGGCTGGAGGGCGGCGCGAAACAGCTGCCGCCCGGCACGCTGCGGCTGCTGCTGTCGCTGGGCGAGGGAACCCGGCCGCTGGGCGAGATCGTGGACGCCACGGCCGAGGATGCGCCCGTGGTCTTTCTATCGGGCCCCGAAGGGGGCCTCTCTCCGGCCGAAGAGGCCCTGGCCCGCGCCCAGGGTTTCGTGCCCGTCACGCTGGGTCCACGCGTTCTGCGCGCGGAAACCGCGCCCTTGGCAGCGCTGGCGGCGCTCACGCTGGACTGAACCGGCCCAGCCACTGCCGCAGCCTTGCGAACACGGGCGCGGCGAAGGCATCGCTTTCGTTGAACAGCTCGTGGTAGGCGCCGTCAAAGCACTGCGCCTGCACCACGGCCGGCGGCGCACGGTCGGAAAAGGCCTGGCTGCCGGCCGGCGCCACCAGCCTGTCGTCCCCTGCCCACAGCAACAGGCTGGGCACACTCCAGCTGCCCGCACGGGCCAGCACCTGCGGGCCGCCCTGCGCCAGAAAGCGCGCCAGCCGTGCGCTGATGCGGTCGTGGCACAGCGGATCGGCGCGGTAGGCATCGCAGACCGCCACGTCGTGCGAGAGATACGGAATCTGCAGGCCGTTGGACACGCGCAGATCGGGCAGCAGGTGCGGCAGCGTGCCAACGAGCAATTTCTGGATCGGCGACAGACCCACATCGAGGGCTGGCGAGGACAGCACCAGCGCATCGACAGGCCGGATGGCCCGGGCCACGAACAGCGCCGCCACCAGACCGCCCAGGCTGTGGCCCAACAGCACCAGCGGCTGGCCGGCCGGTTGCCGGGCGCGCGTGTCGTCCACCACGGCCGACAGGTCGTCCAGAAGTCGGTTGTCGCCCGTCAGGCCACCGCGCGGCCCTGCCGAGCGTCCGTGGCCATATTGGTCGTAGCCGCGTACGGCATAGCCCCAGGCATTGAGCCGCTGGGCCAGTGCCGCATAGCGGCCGATGTGCTCGCCCAGGCCGTGCACCAGCAGCACGGTGGCGCGCGCCGGGCCCTCGCCGGCTGGCCAATCGCGCAGTGACAGCTCGGCGCCGTCGCCGGATGCCAGGCGTGCGACCTGACCTTCCGGCGCGGGGGCAGACGCTGCCATCACGCCACGCCGGCAGTGCCGGCACCGGCTTCGGAAGCTGCCTGCGTCCCGGCCATGGCGGCGATCACCTGGGCCACGGCGGCCGTGAGCTTCTTGGCATAGGGCACGTGCAGGAATTCATTGGGACCGTGGGCGTTGCTCTTGGGGCCGAGCACGCCGCAGACCATCATCTGGGCCTTGGGAAAGCCCTGGCTGAGCATGTTCATCAGCGGAATCGTGCCGCCCTGCCCGATGTAGCCGCAGGAAGCGCCGAAATGCGCCTGACTGGCGGCGTTGAGCGCGTCCTCGAACCAGCCGTCCATGGCTGGCGCATTCCAGCCGCTGGCACCCGACAGCCCTTGCCAGGTCACACGGGCCTGGTAGGGCGCGTTGTCCTCCAGCAGCGCCTTCATCTCCTGCACGCAGGCGGCGGCATCGACCAGGGGCGGCAGGCGCAGGCTGAGCTTGAAGGCCGTGTAGGGCCGCAGCACGTTGCCGGCATCCTGCAGCGCGGGCAGGCCCTCTGCGCCTGTGACACTCAGCGTGGGCTCCCAGGTGCGCTTGACCAGCGCCTGCACCGGGTCGGTGGTGGTGGGCAGGGCAAACAGCGTGGAGCCGCCGCAGTCGTAGTGCGCCCAGGGAAAGCGCGCATAGGTCTCCTCGCCGAGGATGGCCGCCGTGGCGCGCATCTGGGCCATGCGGTCGGCCGGGACCTCGCAGTGGAAGCTGGCGGGCAGCAGGCGCCCGGTCTTGCTGTCCTCCAGACGGTCCAGCACCTGGCGCAGGATGCGGAAGGACGACGGCACGACGCCCGAGGCATCGCCCGAGTGCACGCCCTCGGTGAGGATCTCCACCTTCAGCGTGCCGCTGGCCATGCCGCGCAGGCTGGTGGTCAGCCACAGCTGGTCGTAGTTGCCGGCGCCGCTGTCCAGGCAGATCACCAGGCCCACATCGCCCAGGCGCGGACGCAGGGCATCGACATAGGGCAACAGGTCGCGCGAGCCGCTTTCCTCGCAGGTCTCGATCAGGCCCAGGATGCGCGGGTGCGGCACGCCCTGGCGCTTGAGCTCCTGCACGGCGGCAATGCTGGCGTAGACCGCATAGCCGTCGTCGGCGCCGCCACGGCCATAGAGCTTGCCGTTCTCGTACTTGGGCGTCCACGGACCCAGATCGCTGCGCCAGCCGTCGAACTCGGGCTGCTTGTCCAGATGGCCGTACATCAGCACCGTGGGGCTGGAGGCCGCCTTGTCCTGCGTGCCTTCCACCTCGAAGAACAGCACTGGCGTGCGGCCCGGCTGGCGCACGATCTCCAGCGTCAGGCCCGCCACCTTCTGCGCCTGCACCCAGTCGGCCGCATTGCGCAGCACGGTCTCCAGGTGGCCCTGCTGCTCCCAGTCGGGCGCGAACATGGGCGACTTGGCGGGAATGGCGATGTACTCGGTCAGCGCCGGGACGATGCGCTCGTCCCAGGAGCGGCTGATCCGGTCCAGCGCGGCTGCAGGCTGCAGCAGTTGTGAAGGAGTGCGTGCATTCATGGTGGGTCCTCGTGTCAGGGATGGGCGCACCGTTCGAGCGAAGCCAGCGCCGCGATCCGGTCATTGTGCGCCAACGCCATGCAGACCATGAGAGCCCGGCGCCAGCGACTACGATCACGCCCCATGTATATCGGAGAACTCGCCCGACGCGCCGGCTGCTCGCCCAAGGCCGTCAGGCTCTATGAATCACGGGGCCTGCTCGGTGCCGTGGCGCGGGCAGGCAGCTACCGCGTGTATGGACAGCAGGATCTGGTGCTGGTGCAGCGCATCCGCCAGGCGCTGGGGCTGGGCTTTCGACTCGACGAGCTGCATGGCCTGCAGCGCCTGGACCACGCCGACAGCTGGGACGCGCTGGCCCGGCTGCTGCGCGGCCGCCGCGAGCAGGTGCAGGCGCAGATGCAGCACCTTCAGGGACTGCAGACGCAGCTGGCCGCACTGGAGCGTGAGCTGCTCGAATGCCGCCTGGAGCCGGCGGATTCCAGAGAACGCGCCTGCGAGACCGCCATGGCTTGATCCAGGGTCTTGACCCTGCCCCTTGGGGCAAGGCGAACATGGCCGCCATGTCTCCAAGCACCACGCACCCCCATCATCCCCAGCGCATCCTGATCATCCTCGGCCACCCGTCGGCCGGCAGCCTGTGCGCCGGCCTGGCCGATGCCTATGCCCAGGGCGCACGCGACAGCGGTGCCCAAGTGCGCACGCTGCGCCTGGGCGAACTGGAATTCGACCCGCTGCTGCGCGCCGGCTATCGCCAGGATCAGCCCCTGGAGCCTGACCTGCAGCAGGCCCAGGCCGACATCCTGTGGGCCAGCCACCTGGCCTGGGTCTATCCGACCTGGTGGGGCGGCCTGCCGGCCTTGCTCAAGGGCTTCATCGACCGCATCTTTCTGCCGGGCTTCGCCTTCAAGTACCGCAAGGGCTCGATGCTGTGGGACCGGCTGCTGGCCGGCCGCACCGCCGATCTGCTGGTGAGCATGGATTCCCCGCCCTGGTATTACCGCTGGCTGGCGCACATGCCGGGCCATCACCAGATGCGCCGTGCCATCCTGGAGTTCAGCGGCATCCGGCCCGTGCGCATACACAGTTTCGGACCCGTGCTCGGCGCCGATGCCGCACGCCGCCAGCAGTGGCTGGAGCAGGCGCAGGCAGCGGGCCGGCGCACGGCAGCACGTCCGGTCAAGGCCGCGACTTGAGCAAAGCGTCAATGGCGGCTCGCCCCACAGACGGGTCGTCGGTGAAGATGCCATCGATGCCCGTGCGCAGGAAATCGTCCATGTCGGCGCGCGCATTGCCACGCCGGGCGCCGTCCTGTGCGGGCGGCGATTTCAGGCTCAGGGGAAGGAAGGCGTTCTCGGGCCGCAGCGTCCAGGGATGGACCAGCAGCCCCGCGCGATGGGCATCGGCCACCAGCGCAGTGGGCGCGGCATTCGCACCCTGCACCACAGGGATCACCATGCTTTTGCTCGGCCCTATGCCGTTGGCGTAGCGCGCAATCTCGGCCAGGCCTGCGGGCGTGACCATGTCGGCATAGCCGGGGCCCGTGCCGCGTGCCACGCTGTCATAGGGCTTGCCCTTGGGCGCCAGCAACTGCACCAGGCGCAGGTTGCTGCGCGCACGGATCCAGCGCAGGTTCTCGACCTCGAAGGACTGCACGAAGACTGGCGCCTGCGCATGGTTCCAGCCGTTGTCCGCGAGCAGCTTGAGCAGCGCGGGCTCCAGCGGCAGGCCGATGGACTGGAAGTAGCTCGGGTGCTTGGTCTCGGGATAGATGCCGATGGTGCGGTTCGTGCGTACGCTCTCGGCTCGGGCCAGGTCGATGACCTCCTGCAGCGTGGGCACCTCGAAACGGTCATTGAACTGCGCATTCGCCGGGCGGATCGCCGGGATGCGTTCGCGCGCACGCAGCGTCTTCAACTCGGCCAGCGTGAAATCCTCCACGAACCAGCCCGTGATCGCCTGCCCGTCGATGGTTTTGGTAGTCTTGCGCGCCGCGAACTCGGGGCGGTCGGCCACATTGGTCGTGGCCTCCTTGAGGCTGCCGTCGGCCGCGATGATGGCGATGGCGTTCTCATGCCGCGCCACCAGCACGCCATCGCGCGTGATGACCAAGTCGGGCTCGATGAAGTCGGCGCCCGCGCGTATGGCCTCGCGGTATGCCTCCAGCGTGTGCTCTGGCCGCAGCGCCGATGCGCCGCGATGGGCAATCAGCGCGGGCCGGGGCGGCCAGTCGGCAGCGGCATCGCTTCGGGCGGGCGCCTGCGGTGCGGCGCAGCCGGCCACCAGCAGGCCGGCGGCCGCGCCGGCCAGGGCCAGCGCGCGGCGGCGTGGGAGGTTGTCCATGTCTGTCTCCGGGGTCTCGGGGCATTCGATTGTGCGCGCCGGGGATGACACGGACATGGCCCGCCTGCGCTCAGGCGTGCTCGAAATGGAAGACCGCCGTGCCCGCCATGAGATTGGGCAGGGTACGCACGCTGCGGCCATCCTGCAGGCCGAAGGAGTCCAGTATGCGCAGCCGGTTCCGGGTGGCCAGCACCTCGAAGTCCTTGTAGGTGCCCACGCGGATGTTGGGCGTGTCATACCACTGGTAGGGCAGGCGCCGCGTCACCGGCATGCGCCCGCGCAGCACGGACAGGCGGTTGGGCCAGTGCGCGAAGTTGGGGAAGGCGACGATGCCCGCGCGGCCTATGCGCGCCGTCTCCTGCAGCATGGTCTCGGCATTGCGCAGATGCTGCAGCGTATCGATCTGCAGCACCACGTCGAAGCTGTTGTCCTGGAAGATGGCCAGGCCGTCCTCCAGGTTCAGCTGCAGCACGTTCACGCCCCGGCGCACGCAAGCCAGCACGTTGGCGTCATCCAGCTCCACGCCGTAGCCGGTGCAGCCACGCTCGCGCTGAAGGTGCGACAGCAGGGCGCCATCGCCGCAGCCCAGGTCGAGCACGCGCGAGCCCTTGGGGATCAGGCGCGCAATCGCCTGCATGGTGTTCAGCTCGGTCATGCGGCCTCCTTGGCGGCTGTCGTGGTTTCCTGGGCGATGCCGTCGAAGTAGGAGCGCATCACGTTCATGTAGCGGGGGTCGTCGAGCAGGAAGGCGTCATGGCCGTGGGGCGCGTCGATCTCGGCATAGCTGACGTCGCGGTTGTTCTCCAGCAGCGACTTCACGATCTCGCGGCTGCGTGCGGGCGCGAAGCGCCAGTCGGTGGTGAAGCTGACCAGCAAAAAGCCGGCCTTGGCCACCGACAGCGCCTGGGTCAGGTCGCCGCCATGCGTGCGCGCCGGGTCGAAGTAGTCGAGCGCGCGCGTGATCAGCAGGTAGGTATTGGCGTCGAAGTAGCTGCTGAACTTCTCGCCCTGGTAGCGCAGGTAGCTCTCGATCTGGAACTCCACGTCCTGCGTGCTGTACTTCAGGTCCAGGCCCTCCCTCAACTGGCGGCCGAACTTCTGGTTCATCACGTCGTCGCTCAGGTAGGTGATGTGGCCGATCATGCGGGCGATGCGCAGGCCGCGCGCCGGCACCACGCCATGCTCGTAGAAATGCCCGCCATGGAAATCCGGATCGGTGACGATGGCGCGCCGCGCCACCTCGTTGAAGGCGATATTCTCCGCATTGAGGTTGGGCGCGCTGGCCACGACCACGGCATGGCGCATGCGGTCCGGATGGCGCAGTGACCAGGACAGCGCCTGCATGCCACCCAGGCTGCCGCCCAGCACCGCGGCCAGCTGCGCTATGCCCAGCCGGTCCAGCAGCCGGGCCTGGGCGTCCACCCAATCCTCCACGGTGACCACGGGAAAGTCGGCGCCATAGATCCTGCCGGTGTCCGGATGCGCGTGCATGGGGCCCGTGGAGCCAAAGCACGAGCCCAGGTTGTTCACGCCGATCACGAAGAACCGGTTCGTGTCCACGGGCTTGCCGGGGCCGATCATGTTGTCCCACCAGCCCTCGCTCTTGGGCTGGCCCTCGTACACGCCGGCCACATGGTGGGAGGCGTTGAGCGCATGGCAGACCAGCACGGCATTGCTGCGGTCGGCGTTGAGCTGCCCGTAGGTCTCGTAGGCGAGGTCGTAGTCACGGATCGAGCCGCCGCCCTGCAGCGGCAGCGGCTCGTCGAAGTGCATGGATTGTGGTGTGGCGATGAAGGACATGAAAAAACCCGGCATCGCTAAAAACGAGGCCGGGTTCTCTGGTGTCGTCTTTAGCTGGATTTATAAAGCGCCCGCAAGCAGAAGCAAATCGGCGCATGAAGAATCATTATGCCAAAACGCCTGCCCCCGGAAGGAACAGGGCCAGCACGCCCAGCACCAGGAAGATCACGGCCGAGATCACATGCACCAGCCGGATGGGCACGCGCTTGACCAGCTTGTCGCCCAGCCACACCACGGGAGCGTTGGCCAGCATCATGCCCAGCGTGGTGCCCGCCACCACCCACAGGTAGGCGTTGTACTTGGCCGCCAGCATCACGGTGGCAATCTGCGTCTTGTCGCCCATCTCGGCCAGAAAGAAGGCCACCAGCGTCGTGCCGAAGACGCCCCAGCGCGAGTGTCCGGACACCTCGTCCTCGTCGAGCTTGTCGGGGATCAGCATCCAGACCGCCATGGCGATGAAGGACAGGCCAAGAATCCAGCGCATGGCGTTCTCGCCAAGATAGCTGGTGATCCAGGCGCCCACGGCACCGGCCAGCGCATGGTTGACCAGCGTGGCCACGAAAATGCCCGCCACGATGGGCCAGGGTTTGCGAAAACGCGCGGCGAGCACCAGCGACAGCAGCTGGGTCTTGTCCCCCATCTCGGCAAGCGCGACGACGGAGGTTGAAATCAGGAAGGCTTCCATGGTGTGGGGATTTATCCGGCCGGATAGAGCACGCATTGACCACGCTCCGACTCCGGCCTTTGGATCGGTGCGCGGTCAATGGTCTCGATCGGTCACACGCAGCATTGCACTGCGCGCCGCATACGCCATAGGCCAGCGAAGGCCCAAGTTTGTTGACGCATGCATCCGGCTGCTGAGCCGAACGATCTACTCCCCAAAGACTGAGCCGGCGATCATAGCAGCCCTCGGATCTGCATGCCGGCCCCCACTGCCGCCAAGGCACTTGCTTATGCGCTGCCGCAATTTCAGGGTAACTCCCAGGGGCATTCTGTGGCGGGCACGACGAATTTTTGCGAAACAGTAATAACGTGCGAAAACTTCTGCCACATAATGGGCGAGCTTTCGTTCGGGCTTCGGCTCAATGAGTGCTAGTGCGTTTGCGTCTCTAACGTTGTCATCCCGTGTTGACTCCCTAGGGCTCCATCGCGTTTTCCAGTTTTTTCAGGAGTCCTCCATGGGCAACAAGCTTTACGTCGGCAACCTGCCGTACACCTTCCGTGACAGCGATCTGGAGCAAGCCTTCAGCGAATTCGGCGCCGTTAACAGCGCCAAGGTAATGATGGAGCGCGACACCGGCCGTTCCAAGGGTTTCGGCTTCGTCGAAATGGGCAGCGATGCCGAAGCACAAGCTGCTATCCAAGGCCTGCACGGCCAAAACCGCGGCGGCCGTGACCTGGTGGTCAACGAAGCCCGCCCGATGGAGCCCCGCGCTCCCCGTAGCGGCGGCTTCGGCGGCGGCTTCGGTGGTGGCGGCGGTGGCGGCTTCGGCGGTGGCAACCGCGACGGCGGCTACGGCGGTGGCCGTCGCAACAGCTACTAAGCTCTCGCTTAGAGCATGCGTTAGCAAAAAAAGGGGCCCTCTGGGCCCCTTTTTTGTTGCCAAACGTTATCAGCTTGTGTTTTCGAGCATTTATCTTTTTGATTTTTGTGCTTCATAATTTAGTTTCGGGCAGACCCGTTCGAACGCTATGTGTTTAGGAAGGTTGGCCAGGCTCTTGTATACAAGGAACCTGATGTCTGTGCATCCTGAAGCCGAGCGCAAACCAGTGAGCATTGAGGAGTTGAGGAGTTTTTGATGGGCAATAAGCTTTACGTCGGCAACCTTCCCTATGGTGTGCGTGACAACGACTTGGAGCAGGCATTCAGCCAGTTCGGCGCTGTCACCAGCGCCCGGGTCATGATGGAGCGCGACACAGGCCGTTCCAAGGGATTCGGGTTTGTCGAGATGGGCAGTGATGCCGAGGCTCAGGCTGCCGTTCAGGGCATGAATGGCCAGCCATTGGGCGGACGCAGCCTCGTGGTGAACGAAGCACGTCCCATGGAGCCTCGTCCCCCGCGTTCGGGCGGCTTTGGCGGCGGTGGCGGCGGCTATGGCCGTGGTGATGGTGGCGGCGGCGGCGGTTACGGTGGCGGTGGCCGCGGTGATGGCGGTGGCTACGGACGCGGTGACGGTGGCGACCGTGGCGGCTATGGCCGTGGCGACGGCGGCGGTGGCGGCGGCTACGGCGGTCGTGGCGACGGCGGATTCCGCAGCCCTTATGGCTCCGGCCCCCGCAATGGTGGCCGTGGCGGCGGCTGGGGAAACAACAATAACAACGGGGAATGAGATCCACGGTTCTCAGTGTTACCCCGAATCAAAAAGGCTCCTTCATGGAGCCTTTTTTACGCACAAGATGCGTGCATGAGCATATTCCGAACGGCAATGGGCATCAGGGATTTTCCAAATGCCGATGTTTGCGCTTCCGTCCTACAAGCAGCCTGTCGAATATCGCGTTGGGGAGAATTTTCATCAACCGCCCCACCCAGGCCATTTGCCATGGAATGATGACCAGACTGCGGCGATCTTCAATGGCACGCCAGGCCCTTGCGGAAAACTCCTGCGGCTCCAATAGGAATGGCATGCCATAGCGGTTACCACGCGTGAGGGGTGTATCCACATAGCCAGGAAGCAATGTCGTGACTTTTACGCCACTACTGCGCAATTCACCGCGAAGGCTTTCGCAATAGGCAATGACTGCAGCCTTGCTGGCGCAATAAGCGCCGTGTCCTGGCAGGCCGCGCAGCCCGGCCACACTGGAAATTCCGACCAGTTGCCCGCTTCCACGCTGCACCATGGGTGCGATGAAGGGGTGGAAGCTGGCCACAACCCCCATCGTGTTGACGGCCAGCACCTGCTGCATGGTGTCGATGTCCTCGCGCATCGAGGTGTCCACGCCCCAGCTGACGCCAGCATTGGCGATCACGACATCGGGCAGGCCCTGCTGCTGCTCGCAGCGCCGGGCGGCGGCGATGATGCTGTCAGGCACGCCCACATCAGCCTCGTAGAGGGCGAAACGCGAGGAGTCCAGGCCCTGTTGCGCAGCCCATTGCGCCATCACGTCGCCGCGCCGAGCCACCAGCGCCAGCGACCAGCCTTGCTGGTAGGCGTGCCAGGCCAGGGCCTGGCCTATGCCGCTGGATGCGCCGGTGATGAAGGCCAGGGGTGCCGGGCTGCGCGAGGATGTCGTCATGGCTTGTCCTCCATCGGCATGCCTGCGCTTGCGCTGGCGCCTTACTTGGTCCTGGAAGGCTGCAGGGTGCCGCGCACGCGGCCCTGCAGTTTCATGACCAGATCCAGGTTGCTGTACTGCATGCTGTCGGCCGTGAAGCGGTCCTTGCCACGGGTCAGCACCACGGGCTGGTTGGAACTCACGCGCTCCTCGTTGGGCCAGGCGTGCAGGAATTCGCCCTGGAATTGCAACTGCGGCTGCGGCTGTTTACCTGCTGTCACAAATGGCTCGCGCGTGACGATGGCATTGCCGAACATCTGCACCTCGGAACCATCGGCATTGCTCAGCGCCCGGTTCGCACTGCCGCGCGTGATGCGGCCTTCGGGCGAGACCGCGAACATGCGGACGTTGTCGATTTCAAGCGTGTCGGTATCGGGATAGTGGCGGCCCATGCTGCCCTCGATCTGGCTCTTCAGACGCCCCGTGGCATCGAAGCTCTTGATCGAGAAATCCTTCATGAAATAGTCGGGCTCGTGCGCCACGGCCTTTTCGGTGCCGCTGGCCAGGGGCTGCGGCGCATTGCGCACCAGCCACCAGGTGCCCAGCGCCAGCAGGCCCATCAGCAGCACGGGCAGGTACAGGGAAAGCCGGTCACCGACGCGGCGCCAGGCCTGGGTCATGATGCGTATTCCGCCAGCAGCCCGGCATAGGCGCCACGCGCGGCCAGCAGCAGGTCGCACAGCTGGCGCACCGCTCCTTCACCGCCGCTGCGCGGCGTGACCCAATCGGCCACGGCCAGCACTTCGTCATGGGCGTTGGCCGGTGCGCAGGCGAAGGCGGAGCGCCGCATCACGGGCAGGTCCGGCCAGTCGTCGCCCATGGCTGCCGCCTGGTGCCATTGCAGGCCCAGCTCCTTCAGGATGGCCTCGGCGGCAGGCACCTTGTCTTCCGTGCCAAAGCGCGCATGCGTGACGCCCAGATTGCTCAGCCGCAGGCGAAGCGCGGGCGAATCGCGGCCCGTCACCACGGCGGGCGTGATGCCAGCCTTTTGCAGCAGTTTCAGACCATGGCCGTCCAGCGTGTTGAAGCGCTTGAGCACTTCGCCTTCGCCAGAGAACAGCAGGCCGCCATCGGTCAGCACGCCATCGACATCGAAGAATGCCACCCGCACGTCCTGCGCCAGCAGCAGCAGCGGTGCGTCCCAGTTCTGCACGGGCGTCAAGGGAGCGCGTGCCATCAGATTACCTTGGCGCGCATCAGGTCGCGGATATGGACCACGCCGCGCAGCTGGTGCTGCGCATCGGCCACCAGCACGGCGGTGATGCCGTGCTCCTCCATCATGCTGGCGGCGTCGACGGCCAGCGCGTCTTCGGCGATGGTGCGGGGGCCCTTGTGCATGACATCGCCGGCCTGCAGCGCGCGCAGGTCGGTGCCGGCCTCGACACGGCGGCGCAGGTCTCCGTCGGTGAAGATGCCTTGCAGCACGCCTGCCGCATCGACGATGGCCGAGCAGCCCAGGCCCTTGGCGCTCATCTCGCGCATCAACTCGACAAAGCTGGCATCGGCCCCGACCTTGGGCAGCTCTTTGCCGCTGCGCATGACATCGCGCACATGGGTCAGCAGCTTGCGGCCCAGCGCGCCGCCCGGATGGGAGCGCGCAAAGTCCTCGGCGCCAAAGCCGCGTGCATCGAGCAGTGCCACGGCAAGGGCGTCGCCCATGGCCATCTGCGCGGTGGTGCTGGCCGTGGGTGCCAGGTTCAAAGGGCAGGCCTCGCGCTCCACACGGGTGTCCAGCACCCAGTCGGCATGGCGGGCCAGCGTGGACTGCGCGCCGCCGGTCATGGCCACCAGGGGTATGCCCTGGCGCTTGATGGCAGGCAGCAGCACGGTGAGTTCATCGGCCTCGCCGCTGTTGGACAGCGCCAGTACCAGATCGATGCCGGTCACCATGCCCAGGTCGCCATGGCTGGCCTCGCCCGGATGCACGAAGAAGGCGGGAGTGCCCGTGGATGCCAGGGTGGCCGCCACCTTGCGCCCGACGTGGCCACTCTTGCCCATGCCCATCACGACGACGCGGCCGGACAGGCTCAGGATGCGCTGCACCACTTCACCGAACACGCCATCCAGGCGCTGCGACATGGCAAGAAGGGCATCGGCCTCGATGCCCAGGGTGTCGCGGGCCAGGCGCAGGACCCTGGACGTATCCAGCGCATTCAAGGTGGCAGCATCAGAATTCATCTGGAAGATTTTAGGCGGTCTGGCTACCCGGCGGCGGCGGCCCCCATCGGGCGTCTGGGTACACTGGCCCGTTCTTTCCAGCCCCCGATCCAGCGCCATGCACACCACCCTCAGCGTCAACGACTACCTGCGATCGCACATACGCACCGTGCCCGACTGGCCGGCGCCCGGCGTGCAGTTCCGCGACATCACGCCGCTGCTGCAGGACCCCCAGGTCTTTCGCGTGATGACCGACGCCTTCGTGCACCGCTACATGCAGCGCGGCATGCGCCCCGACGTGGTGGCAGGGCTCGATGCACGCGGCTTCATCCTGGGTGCCGTGGTGGCCCACGAGCTGGGCGTTGGCTTTGTGCCCATCCGCAAGAAGGGCAAGCTGCCGTTCACCACGGTGGAGGAAACCTATGAGCTCGAATACGGCAGCGCCACGGTGGAGCTGCACACAGATGCCGTCAAGACCGGCGATCGCGTACTGCTGATCGACGACCTGATCGCCACCGGCGGCACCATGATGGCCGGCAAGAGATTGCTGGAAAAGCTGGGCGCCACGGTGATCGAGGGCGCGGCCATCGTGGATCTGCCCGAACTGGGCGGCTCCACCCTGCTGCGCGATGGCGGCCTGCCGCTGTTCACGCTGGTGGATTTCGCCGGCCACTGAATCAGGCCGGCGCCCGGTCAGCGCAGTTCGCCGTACTGGGTGACACCCAGGTCCAGATGGTCCAGCGTGCTGTGGTGAAAGTCCGCGCCGCGTTCGCCTGCGCCTGGCCCGAGCAAGGGGCCCGAGCGGCGCACGCCGGCGGGCGCCGCAGCTGCAGAGCCCACACCACGGGCTGCAGCGGGCATGGCCGCCACGGCCATCTTGAAGGCGGCCATTTCCTGATCGTCTATGGGCTCGAACGGCGCCGTGTCCTGCCTGCGGCGCTGGGGCGCCACGGCCTCCATCGCAGCCACGGCGGGGACGGCCACGGGCTGGACGGGACGCGGTGTGCGCACGGCCACGGAATGCACCTGGGCCTGGGCGGCAGCGTTCTGGTCGCTGACCCGCCAGTACACGGCTGTCACGACCGCGCCCATGCGGGCCTTGGCCGCCTGGGCCAGCATGGCCTCGATCTCGCTGAGCCGAGCGGTTTCGCTGGCATAGGCCCGTGCCAGGTCCATCATCACCACGAAGCGCTGGCCCACGCTGTCCAGCGAGAGCACCTTGAACTTGTAGCTGGCCGACAACACCCCGGCACGCACCATGACATCGCGCACCACGCCATAGAGCTGCTCACGGCGCTCGGACCGCTCGCTGCGGCGCCCGGCCGCGACGGCATCACGGCGTGCCGCGGGGTTGGCCTGGCCATCGTTTCCAGGCGAACCACGGCCCTGTTCGGGCAAAGGCTTGCGGGAAAACCAGTTGAACACAGACATGGGGGCTCTCATTGTCACGAATAGTCACAAACTCGCGGCATTGTGCCTGCAACTTGGCGACATTTTGAGCACAGGTGTTGCAAAAACCGCTGTATCAATTTGTCGCAGAGCAAAGCCCGGTCTGTAATCCCACCCGGCCCCCGGAGAGCCTTCGCCCAAGTGCCGTTCAGGTGCTGCTCAGGTGCTCGCCACCCGGCGGCGGCTGTCCACCGCGCGTCGCGCCAGGACCTGGCCGGCGGCCATGACCAGGGCCAGCGCCACCCCGGGCTGGCGGTTGCTGAGTTCGGCGAAGCGCATGGCCGTCAGGCACCACAGGCGCCCCGGCGCGGCAGCCTGCACGGTGGCGTGGCGCGCGCGGTGCGCGAAGAAGGCGCCCTCGCCCAGGATGGAGCCCGGACCGACGATGGCCAGGCGGATGCGCTCCTTGGCATCCTGGTAGTGCACGCTGAGGCTGCCGGACTCCACGAAGTACAGATTGCGGTCCAGCGAACCTTCGGCAAACAGCAGCTCGCCCGCGGCCAGAGTGACGGGCACCAGGTAAGGTGCCAGCAGATCCCACTGCTCCGAGGTCAGCGCGTTCTGCACACCGTCGACAGCCACGGCCGACGACATGGCCTGGGCCAAGGGCCGCAAATCATTGTGGGAGGAAGAAGACATGGCGGATCCGGTTCGAAGTGGGCCGCGTACCCGCTCCGGGACGGCACCCGGCGACAGGCAGCGGCAAGGGCCGCTGCGGCACGCCGCATGCTAAGCGACGGCAGCGTGCACGCCAATGCCGGCGCGTGGGTTTTCGACGGCAAATTTTGTAGCAAAAGATAAATATTGCCGCCATCCCATCAGCCGTGCTGGGCATGCCGCGCTCAGCCCGCATCCCCTCTGTCACTTGCCAATGCAAAAGCTCGAGAAGATCACACCCAGCAGGTCATCCGAGCTGAATTCCCCGGTGATGGAGTTCAGCGAGACCTGGGCCAGGCGCAGTTCCTCGGCCAGCAGGTCCAGATGGGCGGCCTGGGCCGCCAGCTGCAGCTCGGCCTCTTCCAGGTGCGCGGCCACGGCCTGCAGCGCCTCCACATGGCGTGCGCGCGCCAGGTACAGGCCTTCGGGAGCGGACTGCCATCCGGCCACATCCAGCAGGCGCCGGCGCAGCGCATCCAGGCCGTCGCCAGTGCGTGCCGACAGCGCCACGCTGCCTTCGCGCCCGCCATGCGCCTGCAGCTGGGCCGGCTCGGCGCGATCGGTCTTGTTCCAGACATCGATCACGGGCACCTGGCCCGGCAGCTTCTGGGCCAGGGTTTCGGCGATGGCCGCGTCTGCGGCCAGATAGTCGTTGTCGCCCATGCGCGTGAGGTCGTGCAGGAAGAGCACGGCATCGGCCGCGGCGATCTCGTCCCAGGCGCGCGCGATGCCGATGCGCTCGACCTCGTCGCTGCTCTCGCGCAGGCCTGCCGTGTCGATCACATGCAGGGGCACGCCCTCGATCTGAATGGTCTGCTGCACCTTGTCGCGCGTGGTGCCGGCGATGGGCGTGACGATGGCCAGCTCGGCACCGGCCAGCGCATTGAGCAGCGAGCTCTTGCCCGCATTGGGCTGCCCTGCGATCACGACCTTGATGCCTTCGCGCAGCAGCGCACCCTGGTGGGCGCGCGACAGCACCTGGTCCAGCTTGCCGCGCAGCCGCGCGAGCTGGCCGCTGGCATCGGCCTTTTGCAGGAAGTCGATCTCTTCCTCGGGAAAGTCCAGCGTGGCCTCGACCAGCATGCGCAGGTGCACCAGCGCATCGCGCAGGCCATGAATCTCCTCGGAGAAGGCTCCCGACAGCGAGCGGCTCGCGCTGCGCGCGGCGGCCTCGGTGCTGGCGTCGATCAGGTCGGCAATGGCTTCGGCCTGGGCCAGATCGATCTTGTCGTTGAGAAAGGCACGTTCGGTGAATTCCCCAGGCTGGGCCAGGCGCAGGCCAGGCAGTACGCTGCGATGGCCTTCGAGAGGCTCTTGCGCCGCCTCCAGGCAGCGTGCCAGCAGCAGCTGCAGCACGACCGGGCCGCCGTGGGCCTGCAGCTCCAGCACGTCCTCGCCGGTGTAGCTGTGCGGCGCCGGGAAGAACAGGGCCAGGCCGTGGTCTATGGGACCGCCTGCGGCATCGCGCAACGGCAGGTAGGTGGCCTCGCGCGGCTTGAGGTCGCGCCCGCACAGCACCCGCACCAGCGGCGCCACCCCCTTGCCGGAGACGCGCACGATGCCCACGGCGCCGCGCCCCGGAGCGGTGGCGATGGCGGCAATGGGATCGTTGTGGCGGGGCAGCATGGATGGAGCTTTCTTGGGAAGGGATTTCAGGCCGCCGATGATAGGCCGCCCATGAAAAAAGCCCGCCGAAGCGGGCTTTGGAGCCAGGGCCTTCGCAGGCTTACTTGGCAGGCTTGGTCTTGCCGAAGTTGGGCAGATTGAACTGCGGCGGCACGCCCATGCGGGTGTTGATGATCCACTGCTGGGCAATGGACAGGATGTTGTTCGTCAGCCAGTACAGCACCAGGCCGGCCGGGAAGAAGAAGAACATCACGCTGAAGACCAGGGGCATGATCCACATCATCTTGGCCTGCATCGGATCCGGCGGAGCGGGGTTCAGCGCGGTCTGCAGCAGCGACGACAGGGTCATCAGCACGGGCAGGATGAACAGCGGGTCCTTGGCCGACAGGTCGGTGATCCAGCCGATCCAGGGCGCGTTGCGGATTTCCACGCTGGACAGCAGCACCCAGTACAGCGCGATGAACACCGGGATCTGGATGATGATGGGCAGGCAGCCGCCCATGGGGTTGACCTTTTCCTCGCGGTAGATGCGCATCATCTCCTGCTGCATCTGCTGGGGCTTGTCCTTGAGGCGCTCGCGCATTTCCATGATGCGCGGGTTGATGGCCTTCATCTTGGCCATCGAGGAGTAGGCCTTGGCATTGAGCCAGTAGAAGGCGATCTTCAGCAGCAGCACCAGGGCCACGATGGACCAGCCCCAGTTGCCCAGGAAACCGTGCAGCTTGTCCAGCAGCCAGTACAGCGGCTTGGCCAGGATGGTCAGCCAGCCATAGTCCTTGACCAGTTCCAGGCCGGGGGCCAGAGCCTCCAGGCGCTTTTCGATCTGGGGTCCGGCAAACAGGCGCGCTTCCACGCTCTTGCTCTGGCCGGGCTCGATGGTGCCCACGGGCGTGATCATGCCGACGGCGTAGAGGTTGCTGTCCACCTTGCGCAGGAAGTTCTCGCGCTGCACGCCTTCGGCCAGCAGCCAGGCGCTGGCGAAGTAATGCTGGACCATGGCCACGTAGCCGCCCGAGGACGACTTCTCGACGCTGGCCTTGCCGTTTTCGATGTCCTTGAACTCGACCTTCTGGTACTTCTTCTCGTCGGTGTAGACGGCCGGGCCCGTGAAGGTGGAGTACATGGTGGACTCTTCGCCTTCGGGCTTGTTGCCGTCGCGCACCAGCTGCAGGTACAGCTGCGGGTTCACGGCAGTCGTGCCGGTGTTCACCACTTCATGGCGCACGCCGATGTCGTAGGCACCGCGCTTGAGCGTCCAGATCTTGACCAGCTTCACGCCACCCATGTCGGGCGACTCGAAGCGAAGCTCCATCTGGTCCTCGCCGTCCTTGAGCTCGCGTGCGCCGGGCAGCGCGGTCATGGTCGTCTTGTGCGTGGGGAAACCGCCGCCGATCAGGCCCGACTGGCCCAGGTACACACGGTGCACGCTCTCGTCGAACAGCACGACCGGCTTGTCCTTGTGGGCGGAATCGGCGTACTTGAGCAGCTCGGCATGTCGCAGCGTGCCGCCCTGGCTGTCGAAGGTCAGGCGCAGCACGTCGGTGCTGATGGTCACGTTCTGGCGCGGAGCAGCCTCGGGCGCGGCAGCGCCGCCAGGCACTTCGCCGGCACCGGCCGTTGCCGCAGTCGCTGCCGAGGGCACGCTGGCGTCGCCGGGCGCCTTGCCCGTTTCAGGTGCCGGGGCCGTGGCCACGGCCGGCGCGGGGAAGAAAGTGGCCTTCTTGCCGTTGTGCACTTGCCATTTGTCCCATAGCAAGACCAGCGAAAAGCCAAATATCACCCACAGGATGGTGCGGCGAATATCGTTCATGAAGACTTCTTAGGTGAGGAAGGTTGGGTGTTTTCGGGCGCAGCCGTCAGGCTGGTGAACAGCCTGGGCTTGTGCTCTGGCACAGGGTCATGCCCCCCGTCACACCACGGATGACAGCGCGCCAGTCGGCGCAGTGTCAGGTAGGAGCCTACCGCAGCGCCGTGTTGCTCCAGCGCTTCAAGGGAATAGGCAGAGCAGGTCGGCGTGAAGCGGCAGGCCGAGCCCAGCCAGGGACTGAGCATCAGCCGATAGCCACGCACCAGCGCCATCAGCAGCCGCTGCATCATGGCGTGGCTCCGGCAGGCTCGCCAGCGGCAGCGGCCGGCTCCTGCGCTGGCTGAGGCAACCCGGGTGCCGGCTGCGACAGGCGTTTCGCGGCATGGGCGAACAGCTGCTGCAGCTCGGCACGAACCGCCTGCTTGAGCACATCGGACGTGGCGCTCACGAACTGGCGCCGGTCAAAGCCCGAGCGCAATCGCACCACATGCGCGCCATGGAGCATCAAGGCCTCGTGCTCGCCGCCCACGGCATAGATCTGCCGCTTGATGGTGTGGCGTGTCACCGATCGGCGCGCCCAGCGCTTGGGCACCATGGCACCCAGCCAGGCATCCCGGCGCACCGCGCCAACGCCGAACAGGGCCTGCGGATCTTGCGATCCGGGCCCTGTCGGTGGCGGCATGGCAGCGACCTGCTCCGTCAGAACGAGACGGTGCAGGGCGAAGTGCGCGGTACGCGAAACCGTACCGGCAGCCATGGCGGCCTGAAACTGCGGACGTGTTTTCAGCCGTTGCATTCCAGCACCCCTTTCAGGGGTTCAGTGCAGCGAGCAAACCGCCCAGCAATGGCTGGCCTTAGACGGCCAGACGCTTGCGGCCCTTGGCCCGGCGAGCGTTGATCACGGCGCGGCCGCCCTTGGTCTTCATGCGGACCAGAAAGCCGTGGGTGCGGGCGCGACGGGTCTTGGAGGGTTGGTAAGTACGTTTCATGTTGGTTCCTAGAGAAGGTTCAGTTTTGCACCGGTCCCGTATCCGGCACGCTACACGCAGTGCAGCCAGCAGCCGCCACAAAGGCAAACCGCCAGGCCACCTGCCAAAAATCTGCACGATGCACTTGCCATGTGCGGCCAGGAGCGCGAACCGGGAAGGTTTCGCCCAAGGCAACCAGCAGCAGCATGCAGACCCGATGCAGACGGGCGGGACATATCACCCTGAACACATTCAGGGAAACCCGCGATTATCACAGCGTTGCCCACTTGATGCAATGCCCTTCGAACCCGAAGGATGCCTGCCCATTTTGCGACAGGGCAGAGGACAAGCTCCTGATATTTTGTGGATAACTTCCGCAAAAGCTACAATGGCAGCCTCGCAACAGTTCCTCCTATCCACAACTAGACTTCGACAATGACAGAGGAACCTACGAACGATGCAGGCCAGGGCCTGTGGCAAGTCTGCGTTGAGCAACTGGGGCAGGAAATGCCTGAGCAGCAGTTCAACACCTGGATCAAGCCCCTGACCGCGCACGTCGCCGAAGACTTCTCCAAAGTCACCGTCTACGTGGCCAACCGCTTCAAGCTCGACTGGATCCGCGCCCAATATGCAGGCCGCATCTCGGCCATGCTGGAGTCGCTCTATGGCCAGCCGGTGACACTTGAGTTAGCGCTCGCTCAACGGGAAAGCGTTGTGCGTACTTATGTTCGCCCATCTTCCAGCGAGCGCTCGGCCCCACCGGAAACCATTGTCACCTCGGTGCCCACGGTCACTGGCGAAGACGCGGCAGCGCCGGTCTTCCGTACGCGCCTGAACGCCGCGCTGACCTTTGAAACCCTGGTGGAAGGCACGGCCAACCGCATGGCACGCTCGGCCGCCATGCATGTGGCGGGCTCGCCCGGCCACCTGTACAACCCGCTGTTCATCTACGGCGGCGTGGGCCTGGGCAAGACCCACCTGGTGCATGCCGTGGGCAACAAGCTGCTGGCCGACAAGCCCGACGCGAAAGTTCTCTACATCCACGCCGAGCAGTTCGTCTCGGATGTGGTCAAGGCCTACCAGCGCCGCACTTTTGACGAATTCAAGGAGCGCTACCACTCGCTGGATCTGCTGCTGATCGACGATGTGCAGTTCTTCGCCAACAAGGACCGCACGCAGGAGGAGTTCTTCAACGCCTTCGAGGCCCTGCTGGCCAAGAAGAGCCACATCGTGATGACCTCGGACACCTATCCCAAGGGCCTGGCCAACATCCACGAGCGGCTGGTCTCGCGCTTCGACTCCGGGCTGACGGTGGCCATCGAGCCGCCCGAGCTGGAGATGCGCGTGGCCATCCTGATCAACAAGGCCCGCGCCGAGAACGCCGAGATGCCCGAGGAAGTCGCCTTCTTCGTGGCCAAGAACGTGCGCTCCAACGTGCGCGAGCTCGAAGGCGCGCTGCGCAAGATCCTGGCCTATTCGCGCTTCAACCAGAAGGAAGTCTCCATCCAGCTGGCCCGCGAGGCCCTGCGTGATCTGCTGTCCATCCAGAACCGCCAGATCAGCGTGGAAAACATCCAGAAGACGGTGGCCGACTACTACAAGATCAAGGTGGCCGACATGTACAGCAAGAAGCGCCCGGCCAGCATTGCCCGGCCGCGCCAGATTGCCATGTACCTGGCCAAGGAATTGACTCAGAAGAGCCTGCCCGAGATCGGCGAGCTGTTCGGCGGACGCGACCACACCACCGTACTGCACGCGGTGCGCAAGATCGCCGGCGAACGCCAGCAGCTGACCGAGCTGAACCAGCAGCTGCACGTGCTGGAGCAAACTCTCAAAGGTTGATGAAAACTCCCCCGTTCAGGCCCTGCGTACGCGGCAAAATGGGGGATTCGAGCGGCAAGAGGGGGCTCATGTGTGAGCCGCCGCTCCCACCGAGACCCGCATCCTTAAATCAGAGGTTGACATGATCGTCCTGAAAGCCACACAAGACAAAGTTCTCGCGGTCCTGCAATCGGTGTCCGGCATCGTCGAACGCCGCCACACGCTGCCCATCCTGGCCAACGTGCTGATCAAGAAGACCGGCAACGCATTGCAGCTGACCACCAGCGACCTGGAAATCCAGATCCGCACCACCGCCGAACTCGGCGGCGACACCGGCGACTTCACCACCACCGTGGGCGCGCGCAAGCTGATCGACATCCTCAAGACCATGCCCGGCGACCAGACCGTGAGCCTGGAGACCCAGCAGGCCAAGATGGTGCTCAAGGGCGGCAAGAGCCGCTTCACGCTGCAGACCCTGCCGGCCGAGGACTTCCCGCTGGTGCAGGAGGCTGCGGCCTTCGGCCCGTCGTTCAGCGTGCCGCAGAAGGTGCTCAAGGACCTGCTGGGCCAGGTCTCCTTCGCCATGGCCGTGCAGGACATCCGCTACTACCTCAACGGCATCCTGTTCGTGGCCGAGGGCAAGCAGCTGTCCCTGGTGGCCACCGACGGCCACCGCCTGGCCTTTGCAAGCAGCCAGCTGGACGTGGAAGTGCCCAAGCAGGAAGTGATCCTGCCGCGCAAGACCGTGCTGGAGCTGCAGCGCCTGCTGTCGGATGCCGGCGGCGAGAACCAGCCCCACATCGAGATGCAGTTCGCCAACAACCAGGCCAAGTTCACCTTTGGCGGCATGGAGTTCGTGACCAAGCTGGTCGAGGGCAAGTTCCCCGACTACAACCGCGTCATCCCGCGCAACCACACCAACAGCGTGACCCTGGGCCGCGCCCCGCTGCTGGCCAGCCTGCAGCGCACGGCCATCATGACCAGCGACAAGTTCAAGGGCGTGCGCCTGACGGTGGAGCCCGGCACCTTGCGCGTGGCCTCCAACAACGCCGAGCAGGAAGAGGCCATGGACGAGCTGGACATCGACTACGGTGGCGACACCATCGAGATCGGCTTCAACGTCACCTACCTGATCGACGCCCTGTCCAACATGGGCCAGGACATGATCAGGATCGACCTGCAGGACGGCAACAGCTCGGCGCTGCTGACCATCCCCGAGAACGACAGCTTCAAGTACGTCGTGATGCCGATGCGCATCTGAGCGCGCGCCACACCTACCCGATGCCTGACACATTGCGCAGCCCCTGCACCCGCCGCCCGGTGGCACAAGCCGGTGCAAGGCGCGCAACCACCCTATCCGACTCGTAGCCCGCAGCGCGCGTCCCTACGCACCGCGCCAGCGGCCGAATCGAACATTTTCAAGCGAAGCGACAGCTTCCGACGGAACTACCCCAGGGCCTTCCATGACCGACGAGAACAAGCCAGAAAACCAGACCATTGCCCCCGAAGGCTCAGACTCCAGCGGCTATGGCGAAGGCGCGATCCAGATCCTCGAAGGCCTGGAGGCCGTGCGCAAGCGCCCCGGCATGTACATCGGCGACACCTCCGATGGCACGGGCCTGCACCACCTGGTCTTCGAAGTGGTGGACAACTCCATCGACGAAGCCCTGGCCGGCTACTGCGACGACATCCTGGTCACCATCCATGCCGATGGCTCCCTGTCCGTCATCGACAACGGCCGCGGCATCCCCACGCGCGTGAAGATGGACGACAAGCACGAGCCCAAGCGCTCGGCGGCCGAAATCGCCCTCACCGAACTGCACGCGGGCGGCAAGTTCAACCAGAACAGCTACAAGGTCTCGGGCGGCCTGCACGGCGTGGGCGTGTCCTGCGTGAACGCACTGTCCATCTGGCTCAAGCTCAGCGTGCGCCGCGACGGCGAAGTCTACGAGATCGACTTCTCGCGCGGCCAGGTGCAGAACCGCCCCATCGAGATCGTGGACGGCGTCGAGGTCTCGCCCATGCGCGTGGTCGGCAAGAGCGACAAGCGCGGCACCAAGGTCCACTTCCTGCCCGACACGGAAATCTTCACGCAGAACCATGAGTTCCGCTACGAGATCCTGGCCAAGCGCCTGCGCGAACTGTCCTTCCTGAACAACGGCGTGCGCATCCGCCTCAAGGACGAGCGCGACGGCCGCGAGGACGACTTCTCCGGCGCCGGCGGCGTCATGGGCTTCGTGCAGTTCATCAACGCCAACAAGAAGGTGCTGCACCCCACCGCCTTCCACGCCAACGGCACGCGTCCTGCGGAAAGCTACGGCGGCATCCCCGGCACCGAGATCGGCGTCGAAGTCGCCATGCAGTGGAACGACAGCTACGCCGAGCAGGTGCTGTGCTTCACCAACAACATCCCGCAGCGCGACGGCGGCACCCACCTGACGGGCCTGCGCGCCGCCATGACGCGCGTGATCGGCAAGTACATCGAGCAGAACGAGCTGGCCAAGAAGGCCAAGGTCGAGGTCAGCGGCGACGACATGCGCGAAGGCCTGTGCTGCGTGCTGTCCGTGAAGGTGCCCGAGCCCAAGTTCAGCAGCCAGACCAAGGACAAGCTGGTCTCCAGCGAAGTGCGCGCGCCCGTGGAGGACATCGTCGCCAAGGCGCTGACCGACTACCTGGAGGAAAAGCCCAACGACGCCAAGATCCTGTGCAGCAAGATCGTCGATGCCGCGCGTGCCCGCGAGGCCGCGCGCAAGGCCCGCGAGATGACGCGCCGCAAGGGCGTGCTCGACGGCATGGGCCTGCCCGGCAAGCTGGCCGACTGCCAGGAAAAGGACCCGGCGCTGTGCGAGATCTACATCGTCGAGGGTGACTCCGCCGGCGGCTCCGCCAAGCAAGGTCGCGACCGCAAGTTCCAGGCCATCCTGCCGCTGCGCGGCAAGATCCTGAACGTGGAAAAGGCCCGCTACGAGAAGCTGCTGTCCAGCAACGAAATCGTCACCCTGATCACGGCCCTGGGCACCGGCATCGGCAAGGCCACGGCCGAATCGGGCAAGAGCGGCAGCGACGACTTCGACCCCAACAAGCTGCGCTACCACCGCATCATCATCATGACCGACGCGGACGTGGACGGCGCCCACATCCGCACCCTGCTGCTGACCTTCTTCTACCGCCAGATGCCGGACCTGGTCGAGCGCGGCCACATCTACATCGCCCAGCCGCCGCTGTACAAGGTCAAGAACGGCAAGGAAGAGCTGTACATCAAGGACGGCCCCGCGCTCAACCAGTACCTGCTGCGCATCGCGCTGATGAACGCCAGCGTCAGCACCGGCGGCGCCAACCCGCGCACGCTGGACGGCGAGGAACTGGCCAAGCTGGCCAACATGCACCTGGCTGCCGAGACCGTCATCGACCGCCTGTCCAACTTCATGGATGCCGAGGCCCTGCGCGCCATCGCCGACGGCGTGCAGATCACGCTGGACAGCATCGAGGCGGCACAGGCCTGCGCCCCCATCCTGGAGGCCAAGCTGCGCGAGTTGACCACCACAGGCGTGCCCGCCGAGGTCACGGCCGAAATCGATCCGGTCTCCGAAAAGCCCGTGCTGCGCATCAGCCGCCACCACCACGGCAACATCAAGAGCTCCATCCTCACCCAGGAGTTCGTGCGCAGCCACGACTACGCCGCACTGGCCGACGAAGCCCAGAACTTCAACGGCCTGCTGGGCGAAGGCGCCAAGGTCACGCGCGGCGAAGGCGAGAAGGCCAAGAGCGACAAGGCCACCGACTTCCGCCAGGCCATGCAATGGCTGCTGCACGAGGCCGAACGCACCACGGCCCGCCAGCGCTACAAGGGCCTGGGCGAAATGAACCCCGAGCAGCTGTGGGAGACCACCATGGACCCCACCGTGCGCAGCCTGCTGCAGGTGCAGATCGGCGACGCCATCGAGGCCGACCGCGTGTTCACCATGCTCATGGGCGACGAGGTGGAGCCGCGCCGGGACTTCATCGAGACGAATGCGCTGCGGGCGGGCAATATCGACGTCTGATCCAGCCGAACGGCACACTGCAAAAAGCGCTCTGCAAGGAGCGCTTTTTTCATGGCCGGACCTTGGCCCCCCTGGCCATGTTTACCGCCCGCCAAACTCCTCCCACAGCGCCTGCGTGTGCTCGCCCAGCGCGGGCACGGCGCCCATGGCGGCTTCGGCATCCGATAGCGTGGCCGGGGGCAGCAGGGCCTGGATGCTGCCGGCGGGCGTGGCCACCTCGCGCCAGCGTTCGCGCGCCTGCAATTGCGGATGGTTCCAGACCTCGTGCATGCCGTTGAGCGGCGCGTTGGCGATGCCGCCTGCATCCAGGCGCTGCATGGCCTGTTCGCGGCTCAGGGGGGCCAGCGCGGAGGCGATCACCGCATCGAGTTCCTTGCGGTGCGCCACGCGCTGCAGGTTGGTGGCAAAGCGCGCGTCCTGCGCCAGCGCGGGCTGCTGCAGCACATGGGCGCAGAAGCTGTGCCATTCGCGGTCGTTCTGCAGGCCGAAGATCAGGCTCTGGCCGTCACCGGCCGTGTACTGGCCATAGGGCGCGATGGAAGGGTGGGTCAGCCCGCTGCGCGCAGGCGCCGCGCCGCCGTAGTGGGCGAAATTCAGCGGGTAGGACATCCATTCGGCCAGCGCCTCCAGCATGGATACCTCCACGCGCAGGCCCCGGCCGGTGCGGGCGCGCTGCAGCAGGGCAGACAGCATGCCCGAGTAGGCATACATGCCGGCCGCGATGTCGGCGATGGAAATGCCCACGCGCGCGGGCTGGTCGGGCGTGCCCGTGACCGAGATCAGGCCGGCTGCCGCCTGGATCAGCAGGTCATAGGCCTTTTTGTCGCTGAGCGGTCCGCCTTCGCCATAGCCCGATATATCGCAGACGATGAGACGCGGATATTTCTCATGCAGGCTGTCGAAATCCATGCCCATTCTCTGCATGGCACCGGGGGCCAGGTTCTGGATCAGGATATCTGCGTTTTCCAGTATTTTCCCGACGATATGCTGCCCTTCGGCGGTCTTGATATCTGCGGCCAGGCTTTGCTTTCCCCGATTGGCCCAGACAAAAAAGGATGATTCACCATGGACCTTGTCGTCATAGCCCCGTGCAAAATCCCCATCGGGCAATCGCTCCAGCTTGATGACCCTGGCGCCCAGGTCCGCCAGCTGCCGGCTGGCAAAAGGCCCTGCCACGGCGTGTTCCATGGCCAATACCGTCAAACCATCCAATGGGCGTGTCTGCATTTTCTTGAACGAGGCGAATATTCGATTCGCCGCATTCTAGAAGTGCGACCATCACCCAGCCAGTCGGCATTTTCTAAGCGGAATTTCAAATCTTCTAAGACAGGGATTCCTGCACGGCGCCTTCCTCGGGCAAAGGCTGGGCCGCCACATAGGCCACGAAATCGCGGGCATAGGCGGGCAGGGTTTCGGGTTCGCGCGTGACCACCTTCTGCTCGCGCTGCGCCCAGGCCTCGTCCAGGCCTACGGCAGCCAGCCGGCGCGCCTGCAGCGCCGGCCGGGCAATGGAGCGTGGCACCAGCGCAATGCCCACGCCTTCCTGCACGCACTGCAGCACGGCCTCGAATGTTGGTGCGTGCACACGTACCCTTGGATTCATGCCCAGCCTGGAAGCCATGCCTTGGAGGTAGAGGAAGTTGCTGGTCTTGCGGCCGATCGAGACCAGGTCGTAGGTCAGCGCGGTTTCCAGCGGCACCCTGCTGCTGGCGGCCAAGGGGTGGCCAGCGGGCACCACAAACACCAGTTCATCGTGGCCATAGGTGATGGCGTGCAGGCCATGCAGATCGATCTGGCCGGCCACCAGGCCCACATCGGCACTGCCGTCGAGCAAGGCGCGCACCGTGTCTTCGCTCAGGCGCTCCTCCAGGTCCACATTGACGTTCGGATAATGGGCCAGATAGCGGCTGAGCACGGGCGCAATTCCCGTCAGCGTGCTGCTGTTGGCAAAGACGCGGATATGGCCCGATATTCCGTTGATGTGTCTTTGCATTTCTCCGTGCAAGCGGTCCACGCTGCCGAAAATGGAATCGGCGTATTTCTTGACCGTCATTCCCGCCGGGGTCAGCACCATGCCTTTGGACGTTCTTTCAAACAGCGATGCGCCCATGGCCTGCTCCAGATTCTTGAGCCGGTAGCTGGCCGATGGCGCCGTCAAATGCATTTCAGCCGCGCCTGCGCTGAGGCTTTTGGCCTGGGCAATCGCAAGGAAAACCCTGAGATCCGTCAATTCATATCGCATCCGTTGCATGCCCGCCTTGGGCATTTCCTTGGTGTTAGACGGTTTCTAACCGCCCTATCAATGATTCGACTGGCCGCATTGGCAGCGCATTTCTATAGTCGGCGCCAGGAGACAACGGAGAAAATTATGGACTTCAAGACGGCAAGACGCCAAACCCTTCTCACCGCCCTGCTTCTGGCCGCCGGCGCGGCCGCAGCGCAGGACTATCCGGCGCGCCCCATCAAGCTGGTGATTCCCTACGCGGCAGGCGGCCCCACCGACACCTTCGGCCGCGCCATGGCCGATGTCTGGAGCCAGAAGCTGGGCACGCCCGTGGTGATCGAGAACCGCACGGGTGCCGGCACCCTGGTGGGCACGGAGGCGGTTGCCAAGGCAGCCCCTGACGGCTACACCCTGCTGCTGACCACGGTGGCGCATGCCGTCAATCCCTACATCCACGACAAGCTGGGCTACCGCACGGAGGAAGACTTCGCGCCCGTGGGACTGCTCGCCAGGGCGCCGCTGGTGCTGGTGGTGGACAAGCGGCTGCCCGTGCAGAGCCTGCCGGATTTCCTGGCCTATCTGCGGGCGCGGCCCGGCCAGGTCAGCTATGCATCGGCGGGCGTGGGCAGCGCTCCGCACCTGGGCGCGGAGCTGCTGAACCTGATGGCGGGCACCCGGGCCCAGCATGTGCCCTACCGGGGCAGTGCGCCAGCCATACAGGACCTCATCGGCGGGCACCTGGCCTTCATGCTGGACAGCGCGCCCACAGGCCTGGCCCAGGTCAAGGCGGGCACGGTGCGCCTGCTGGCCACCACCATGGCCCAGCGCCTGCCGCAGACGCCCGACACGCCTGCCATTGCCGAGCAGGTGCCCGGCTACGAGGCCTATACCTGGAACGCCGTGTTCGCCCCCGCAGGCACGCCGCCAGCGCTGATTGCCCGCCTGCAGTCCAGCCTGCAGGCCACGGTGGACGATGCCGGGCTGCAGAAAAAGGCCTACGACATGGGCCTGGTGCTGGAAAAGCAGCCGCGCCCCCAGGCGCTGGCCGCCTTCCTCAAGCAGGAGCTGGACAAATGGGGCAAGGTCGCCCGGGCCGCCCACATGAGCGCGAACTGAGGAGAGTCGCCATGCCACGCCACCCATCCCTGTGCGCCCAGCGCTACTTTGAAGACTTCGCGCTGGGCGAGGTCTTCGCCCTGCCATCGCGCACCATGACCGACGCCCTGTTCGCCGCCTTCCAGCTGGCCAGCGGCGACAACCATCCCGTGCACTACGACGTGGAGTACTGCCGCGCGCGCGGCATGCCCCATATGCTGGCCCACGGCTACCAGGTGGCCATACAGACGGCGGCAGGCGCCGGCCTGTTCCCGCACATGGTCGAGGAATCGCTCAAGGGCTTTCTGGAGCAGGGCAGCCGCTTCCTGGCCCCCGTTTATGTGGGCGACACGCTGTACTGCACGCTGACGGTGTCCGAGCTCAAGCCCGGCAACACCACGGGCGTGCTGACCCTGGCCACCGAGGTGCTGAACCAGCGCGCCGAGCGGGTGTCCGACGGGTTTCAGAAATACCTGTTGAGGAAGCGGCCGGCCTGAGGGCCAGGGGATGGATGCAGGGGCGGCGTCCCCCAAAGACCCGCCCCGTCGCTTGGCTACGCCGGCGCGGCAACCGCCGCCGGGCTTTCTGGCGAAAAATAGCGGCCCTGCACACGCCCATCGCCCACCATGAGATCCCCCATCAGCATCGTCGACGTCGACCGCCTCGACTCCTGGAGCAAATACAAGCCCGGCATGTGCGACAGCTGTGCGGCCAACTGCTGCACCATGCCGCTGGAGGTGCAGCTGCCCGATCTGGTACGGCTGGAGCTGGTGGATCCGTTCGAGGTGGACAACGTGGAGCCCAAGCTCATCGCCAAGCGGCTGATGAAGATGCGCTTGATCGACCACTACAACCCCAAGCACAACATCTTCACCATGGCGCGGCGCGCCAGCGGGGACTGCAATTTTCTGGATGCCAAGTCGCGGCGCTGCACGGTCTACGACAAGCGGCCCGAAACCTGTCGCCTGCACCCCAAGAAGGGGCCCAAGCCCGGCTTTTGCGCCTACGGTCACAAGGACCGCTGAAACGGCTTCAGGCCGTGGGCAACCCGGGCAGCCAGATCCTCGCCTGCAGGCCCGGATGCATGTTCTCGAAGCCCAGCTTGCCGCCATGCAGCTGCACGATGGCCAGCACGCTGGCCAGGCCCAGGCCGTAGCCTTCGCGGTCCGATTCGGCGCGGTAAAAGCGGGTGCTCATCTTCTCGCGCGTCTGCGCGTCCACGCCAGGGCCGCGGTCCTGCACGATGATTTCCACGCCCCAGGCGCCGCCGTCCATGCCGTGTTCGTGGGCCACGCCCGCGCGCAGCAGCATGTCGGCGCCGTGGTCGCTGTCGGGCAGTGATCCGTACTTGATGGCGTTGTCCACGAGGTTGGCCACGGCGCTGGCCAGCAGGTCGCCGTCGCCCAGCGCCATGGGCGTGCCCTCGACCTCCAGGCGCAGCACGCCGCCCGCGTCCTCGACCAGCGGTTCGTAGAACTCCACCACGTCGACCAGCAGGGCGCGCAGGTCCACGGGCGCGAAGTTCTTGCGGCTGGCGCCGCTTTCCACTTCGGCAATCTGCAGCAGCTTGTCGAAGACCACGCCCAGCTCGGCCACTTCCTGGGCCACCAGCGCCAGCGTCTCGTTCTTTTCCTCGGGCGTGGCCTGCTGGGCATTGCGCAGGCGCAGCAGGATGCGCGTCAGCGGCGTGCGCAGGTTGTGGGCGATGGTGTTGGAGACATGGCGTATGCCGTCCATCAGCAGTTCCAGCCGGTCCAGCATGGTGTTGATGTCGCGGTTGAGCAGCGTGAACTCATCGTCGCGGCGCGTGACCGGAATGCGCTGGCGCAGGTCGCCCGTGGCCACGCGCGCCATGGTGCTGCGGATGTCGGCGGCCCGCTCTTCCACCACGCGCCGGAAGGCCCCGGCGCCCAGTACGGCCATGCCCAGGGCCACCAGGCCGGCCAGCAGGCTGGCGCGGCCGAACAGCTCCTCCACATCGCTTTGCACCTGCATGTCGCTGCCCACGGCCAGCAGCTTGCCGTCGGACAGCTGGGCCACGGCCACGCGGCCCGCGATGATGCGGCCGTTGCGCCGCACCTTGAGATCGCGCACGCCCATCTCCGTCAGGCGGCGTGCGGGCACCACGTCGGCGTTGCCGATGATGGGATTGCCGTCGCCATCCATGAGGATGAGGATTTCGGTATCGGTGTTGACGCCGTCCAGCAGGGTCTGCTGGATCTCGGCCTCCAGCGCGGGCTCGCCGTACTTGTCGCGGTGCTCGACCAGGCGGCGCATGTGGTTCTCGGCCTGCCGGTCCATGCGCATGCGCAGCACGCCCACGGTCTGCACGTAGAACACCGACAGCACGATGGACATGGTCAGCACCAGCAGCACGCCGTAGGTCAGCGCCAGCCGGAAGGCCGTGGAGCTCCAGGGCTTGGCCAGCGACATGGGATCAGGCCACCTGCGGCAGGTCCTGCGGCCGGTCCGACAGGCTGTAGCCCACACCACGCACGGTGTGGATCAGCGCGGGCTCGAAGCCCTTGTCCACCTTGCCGCGCAGGCGGCTGATGTGCACGTCGATGACATTGGTCTGCGGGTCGAACCGGTAGTCCCACACCGACTCCAGCAGCATGGTGCGCGTGACGATCTGGTGCGCGTGCTGCATCAGAAAGGCCAGCAGGCGGAACTCGCGCGGCTGCAGCGCCAGCGGCTGGCCCGCGCGCTCGGCGCTGCGCGTGAGCAGATTCAACCGCAGGTCGGCTAGGCGCATCTCGCGCGCGGGGGCCGGGATCTGGGCGCGGCGCACCAGGGCCTCCAGGCGCGCCGAGAGTTCGGAGAAGGCAAAGGGCTTGGTCAGGTAGTCGTCGCAGCCGGCCTTGAGGCCGCGCACGCGCTCGTCCGTGGCCGACAGGGCGCTGAGCACCAGCACCGGCGTCTGCTTGCCCATGGAGCGCAGCGTCTGCAGGATCTGCAGGCCGTCGAAGCCGTTGGGCAGCATGCGGTCGAGGATGATCACATCCCAGCTCTCGCCCACGGCCATGGCGATGCCCTGCACACCATCGCTGCACACCGCCACCTGCGCGCCCTGCTGGCGCAGGCCTTCGGCGATGTAGCGCGCGTTCAGCGCGTCGTCTTCGATGATGAGATAGCGGTACATGCGGGCGGCAGGGCCTGACTCGAAACTGAGGCAGACACTATACGGCGCGCCAGACTCCGCCGAGATCGGTGGGGGTGCCGGCATGTTGACCACCTCTTTCCAGCTAGGGGCAGGGCCGCGCGGCATCCCAGAGCACCGCGCCGCATGAAACCGTCAGGGCGCAGCCCACATCGGCAGATCGCCGCTGGCCACGCGCACCTGCCACTCGGCCAGCATCATTTCCTTGACCAGGTCCAGGTGCTCCAGGCGGTGCTCGTTGATGGAGCCCAGCGAATCGATCAGCTCCAGGATGGAGCCCTGGCCCAGCTTGTAGGCGTCCTGGGCCATCTGGTTGAGCGGCGCGATCTGCGCCAGGCCCTGCTTTTCGTAGGCGCGCACGGCATCGCGGCGCAGCTTCAGCTGCCTGATGGCGCGCTGCAGCTCGGTACGCGCCTCGATCAGCGCGGCGTCGTAGCGCAGCTGGGCCTGCTCGGCCTCCACCTGGGCACGCGCGATGGGGCCTTCGCGGCGATCGAACAGCGGCAGCTCCACCGACACGCCGATCTGGTTGTAGTTGCCGTCCAGCCGGTTGCGCACCCGCGCCACGCTGATGCTGGGCGTGGGCAGGGCTTCGCGGCGTTCCAGCTCGACCTTGTGGCGCAGCTGGTCCAGCTCGGCCTGGGCGGCCACCAGGGCCGGCAGGCGCAGGCGCGCGGCCTCCCAAAGTTCCTGCTCGTGCAGCAGCTGGGCCACGGGAACGGCCTGCAGGCTGCCCGTGGCGCGCGGTGCCCACTGGGGCAGGGCGGCCAGGGCGGCGGCGTGCGAGGCGGCATCCTGCCAGTCCGACTGGGCCTGGCTGACCTGCATGGCCATCTGGGCCTGCTGCAGGCTCAGGCGCGCGCCGTCATAGCGGCTGCGCGCACCGGCCTCGATCTGTCCGCGCACGATATTGCCCGCGCTGTTCAGGGCCTCCTGCGCCTCTTGCCAGACCTTCAGGCGCTGCTGCGTCATCAGCAGATCAATGAAGGCCGTGGCTGCATCGTTGAGCGTGGTGGCCACGGCCACCTCGACATTGGCGCGCGCCGCCGTCTCGCCCTTGCGCGCGTTCTCCATGCGCAAACGCCGCTGGCCGAAGATGGGCAGCGGCTGCTCTATGCCCCACTGCTTCTCGCCCGGCTTGCTGCTGTACGACGCCGAAGGATTGGGAAACGCCGCCGCCGTGCGGCTGTCCGCCTGCGCAATCCCGATCTGCAGCCGCTGCGCCGCCAGCTGGGGCTGGTTGCGCACCACCATCTGCAGATACTCCTGCATCCCCACCGGCTGCTGCGGCGCAGCCGCCGGAGCCACCTCGGAAGCAGGCGCCGCAGTGATGGCCGGCACAGCCGCCCCGCCCGGTACAGCGGGTACAGCGGGTACAGCGGGTACAGCCTGCTGCGCAAGCGCAGAACCCGCCCCGCAGCACAGCGCCACAGCCACAAACAGGGCCCGATAAGGTGAACGACCCACAAAACCGGCACGGCCCAAATCAGAGACGCCAAGCAAGAGCCGCCTCGCGGCGATGGCGTCGTCCCCCTCCCGCGAAGCGAGAGAGGGGGAAGCGGCGCAGCCGCTCAGGGGGTGCTTACTCTTTTTCATCGAGTTCTTCCTGCGTCAACATGTTCTTGGGGCCCAGCAGCGCATAGAGCACGGGCAGCAGCACCAGGGCCACCAGGGGCAGCACCACCATGCCGCCCACGATCACGGAGGCGAAGGGCTTTTGCGTCTCGCTGCCCACGCCCGTGGACAGCGCCATGGGCAGCAGGCCCAGCAGCGCCAGCAGCGCCACGAGCACGATGGAGCGCATGCGTTCGGCAGCGCCCTCGACCAGGGCCTGCATCATGGGCATGCCCTGCCGTCGCAATTCCTCCACGGCCGAGATCACCAGCAGGCCGGCCAGCGCCACCTGTCCCAGCAGCGCGATGAAGCCGATGGCCGCGCTGATGGACAGCTCGATGCCCGCCAAGTGCAGGGCCGCGATGCCGCCCACCATGGTGAAGGGCGCGCACAGCAAGATGATGCCGGCGCTGCGCGCCTGGCCCAGCGCGCCGAACAGCAGGGCGTAGACGATGATCAGCGACAGCGGCACCACGATCTTCAGGCGTGCGGCCGCGCGCTGCTGGTTCTCCCACTCGCCGCCCCAGACGGCCTGGTAGCCCTCGGGGATCTTCACGTTCTTCTTGAACGTGGCCAGCGTGTCCTTGACCACGGAGCCGATGTCGCGGCCTTCCACGTTGAACTTGAGCGCCATGTAGCGCGCATTGCCTTCGCGGAAGATGGAGGAGTTGCCGATCTTGATGGCCACCTGGCCCACGGAGTGCAGCGGCACCGAGCTGCCCGCAGCGCCATTGGGCAGGGGGATGGCGATGTTGCGGATGCGTTCCTCATCCATGCGGTCCACGTAGGGCAGGCGCACGCGCACGGGCACGGGGTACTCGCCTTCCCACAGCGTGGTGGAGATGTTGCCGGCCAGCGCCGCCTCCAGCGTCTTTTGCGCGGTCTCCATGGCAATGCCCTGGCGCGCCAGCGCCTGGCGGTCGAACTCCACGTGCACCTGGGGCGCAGGCGCGTCGCGGTACAGGCCCAGGTCGACCACGCCGTCGATGTCCTTCACCAGGTCCACGGTCTGCTGCAGGATGGAGCGCAGCTGCGGAATGTCGGGGCCGAAGACCTTGAGCACCACCTGGCCGCGCGCGCCGGACGTCGATTCCTCCACGCTGTCGCGGATGGGCTGGGCGAAGTTGAACGACACGCCCGGAATCTCGCTGAGCGTGGCGCGCATCTGCTCGATGAGCTGGGGCTTGGTCAGGCCCTTGCGCCATTCGCCGTGGCCCTTCAGGCGCACCAGCACCTTGGCCAGGTTCAGCGTCTCGTTGTCGGTGCCGGACTCGGGACGGCCCTGCTCGGTGGTGACGGTGATGACCTCGGGGAAGGTCTTCAGGCGCAGGCGCACGTCGCGCAGTACTTCCTGGCCCTTTTCCAGCGAGATCGATGCCGGCATCTGCACCAGCACGTAGGCGTCGCCTTCATCGAGCTCGGGCAGGAATTCCGTGCCCAGCCAGGCGGCCGACAGGCCGGCCGCCACCAGGATGGCCAGCGAGGCGACCACCACCATGACACGGCGCCGCCCGGCGCCCAGCAGGCTGCCGATCCAGTGCTGGTAGCCGTGGTGCGCGCGGTCGAAGATCTTGGGCTCTTCCACCATCACGTGCTGGGGCTTGAGGAACAGCGCGCACAGCGCCGGCACCAGGCCCATGGCGAAGACCAGGGCACCCAGCAGCGCGAAGCTGTAGGTCATGGCCAGCGGACGGAAGATGCGGCCCTCGATGCTTTCCAGCGAGAACACGGGGATCAGCGCCGCGATCACGATGGCCATGGCGAACAGCGTGGGCTTGGCCACGGCCACGGCCGAGTCGATGATGATGTGGCGCATGTCCGCCTGCGTCTGCGGCTTGCGCAGGCGGGCGTTGCGGATGATGTTCTCGGCCAGCACCACGGCGCCGTCCACCATGATGCCGAAGTCGATGGCGCCCATGGAGATCAGGTTGGCCGGCATGCCCAGCAGGTGCAGGCCGATGAAGGCCACCAGCAGCGACAGCGGGATCACCGTGGCCACGATCAGCGAGCCGCGCAGGCTGCGCAGGAACAGCCACAGCACGCCCACGATCAGCGTGGCGCCGAACAGCAGGTTGTGCTGCACCGTGCCCAGCGTGTGGCCGACCAGGTCGGAGCGGTCGTAGTTGGTCTCCATGTGCATGCCCTCGGGCAGGCCGCCGTCATTGAGCGCGGCCACCTTGGCATGGATCTGGTCCAGCACCACCGAGGGGTTCTCGCCGCGCTTGAGCAGCACGATGCCCTGGACCACGTCGTCGGCATCGTCCATGCCCACCGAACCCTGGCGCGGCGTGTGCGACTGCACCACGCGCGCCACGTCGCCAATGGTCACGGGCGCGCTGCCGCGCATGGCCACGACCACGCCCTGGATCTCCTGCGGCGTGCGCAGCAGGCCGATGCCGCGGATGATCAGCGACTGCTCGCCGCGGCGCATCAGGCCGCCGCCCACGTTGCGGTTGGACTTGGACAGGGCATCGCTCACGTCTTCCAGCGACAGGCCCAGCGCATACAGCTTCTCGGGATCGACCTCGACGTGGTACTCCTTGACGAAGCCGCCGATGCTGACCACGTCGGCCACGCCCTGCACCTGCTTGAGCACGCGCACCACGCGCCATTCCTGCTCGGTGCGCAGCTGCGCCAGCGTGTGGCGGTCGCTCTTCAGGCGGTAGTAGAAGATCTTGCCCAGCGGCGTGTAGTCGGGCGCCATCTCGGGCGTGACGCCGTCGGGCAGATTGGCCTGGGGCAGGCGCTGCGACACCTCGGCGCGCGCATGGAAGCTGTCGGCCTCGTCATTGAAGACGAGGTTGATCATGGCCAGGCCGAAGTAGCTCTCCGAGCGCAGCGACACCAGGCCCGGCGTGCCGTTGAGCTCGCGCTCCAGCGGCTGGGTGATCTGGCGCTCCACCTCCTCGGGGGCCAGGCCCGGCGCCTGGGCAATCACGCCCACCTGCACATTGGTCACATCGGGATAGGCCTCGATGGCCGTGTGCAGGTACGAATACACGCCATAGATGGCGATGATCAGGGTGGCGCACAGGGCGACGAGCCGCCGGTGCACCACAAACGCTATCAGGGAACGCAGCATTGATGGGACTCCTTGCCGCGATCAGAGCAGCTGGCTGGCTGCGCCGTCGAGCAGCAGACCACCGCGCACGACGATCTTCTCACCCGACTTCAGGCCCGACACCACGGGCACCATGCCGCGCGAGGGCCGGCCCAGCACCACGGTGCGGGCCTCGAACTGCAGCTCGCCGGTCTGCACGAAGACGATGCTGCGGCTTTCATCCTTGATGAGCACGGCCGTCACGGGGATCAGCATCTCGTGCTCGTTGGAGACCTGCAGGCCCACGCGCGCCTGCATGCCGGAACGCAGCACGGGGTTTTGCGCATCGAGCTGCACGATGACGGAGGCGCGGAGCGATTCCTTGTCCAGCGTGGCGCCCAGGTGGCGCACCGTGCCGGTCAGGGGCTTGGGCAGCTGCGGCACATCGACCTGCACGGCACTGCCCAGGCGGATGCCGGGCAGATCGCTTTCGAAGACATCGGCCACCACGTTCATGGCGGCGGGATCGCCGATCAGGAACAGCTCGCCGCTGGGCTCGACCGAGGCGCCGACCACGGCCTTGCGCTCGGCCACCACGCCGGCGCGCGGCGCACGCAGCACCAGCCGGTCGCCGCCGCCTTGCCCCAGCAGCGCCGACGTGCCCTGGGCACGCGCGAGCTCCTGGGCCGACTCGCGCAGCTTTGCCTGGGCCGCGCGCAGATCCACCTCCACGCCCACGCCCTTGTCCACCATGGTCTGCTGGCGCCGCACCTCCACGGTGGCCACGTCATGCGCGCTGCGGGCAGCTTCCACCTCGTAGCGCACGCGCAGCGCCTCGGGGCTGACCAGGGTGGCCAGCTCGTCGCCGGCCTTGACGATGTCGCCCACGTGGGCACGCACGGACACCACGCGCGCGGCCAGCGGCACCGAGACGGTGGCCACGCGGTCCTCGGCAAAGGTCACGCGCGCCGGCGCCCAGGCCATCTGCGTGCCCTGCGGATCGGCCACCGCGGCGATGTCCAGCATCTTCAGCGACTCGGGCTTGACCCGCACCACGCCGGCGGGCGCGGGCGCCTGCGCGGCAGGCTCGTTCTGTGCCGATGCCTTGGATGCATCGCAGCCCGCCACAAGGCAGGCCACGGCGATGACGGCGCATGCCGAGGCCGCCGGAAACCGGGCTGCCGTGGGCAGGCCCGCAAGTGTCTTGATCATTCTTGCCCCTTCAATCCATGCCTGGAGCGCAGGGACTGCAGCGAGCCGACCCTTGTCTCCTGAGATGAAACAGATGCTAGAAAACGCATCTTCCGGCGTGCGTGAAGCCTTCATTACCGTTTGGTAAGGCACTCGCATGCCCTGGGCTCGCCCCCGGGACCGTCCCCGGCGGGGATGGTCTGTGCCTTTGGCGGACTTTTGCGAGATCCGGCGCGGTCCGCGGCGCACAGCCTGCGCGGCCCCGGACCTGCCGCCTGGCGTGGGACCCAGGCCAGGCCGCAGCGGCGGCAGACCTGTGGATATCCCGGGGAAAAATGCACCCTGCAAAGCCAGAGATCTGCACAGGCCCTGTTTTCCACAGTGGTGACAACTTCCATCACCTTCTGCAAATTGCAGCAAACCTGAATCCTCGAAAAATTCGTTGCAAATCAACGATGAATCGCGACAATCATTCCATCAATCCACAGGCATGCCAACAGCATGCACACAAGATTGACCACAGGCCGCACACCCTGGCAGCTGTGGGCAAGACTGTGGATGCAGCCACGCGCACAGCCATCAACGGCCATGGGAACAATCCAGGAACAGCCGGTGGACAGATGTCCATCCCGGCCACCGATACCCACCTGTACGCACATGCGATTGGCGGGTGCAGTGATCCATATGACGTGCAGCTTGTAGGCTGTACGGCATACGAAAAACGCGCTTTGTGCGCTGTATTCCATAAGATTTCGCATCTTATTTAATACATATCACTGTACGAATCCTTATAAACATACGGACCAAAATGATCCATCTGGTCGAAATACGCCGAAATGCATGAAAAAAAATGGGCTGACCAAGCCCTGAAATCCTTCGATGACGTGGTCGGAGCCATCCCGGGGTTCCGAAATCGTGAGGGGCAGCGAAAAATGGCAGCCCAGGTCGCGCAGACCTTGAGCCAGGCCCAGCTGGGAAAAATCGATGAGGGCGCGCCGGAGCCCACCCGGTCCATTGCCGTGGTGCAGGCCGGAACGGGGGTGGGCAAATCGCTGGCGTACAGCATTCCCGCCATTTCGATGGCGCTGGCGCGCGGCACCCGGGTGCTGATTTCCACGGCCACCGTGGCGCTGCAGGAACAGCTGGTGAACAAGGATCTGCCCGCGCTGGCCCAGCAGCTGGAGCAGCCTTTCAAGTTCGCGCTGGCCAAGGGCCGGGGCCGCTTTGTCTGCAAACTGAAGCTGGAGCGGCTGGCCAGCACTGGCGAGGCCCAGGACGAGGATCTGGACGATCTGTTCGCCGAGGAAAAGGCCCAGGCCCAAAGCCGCGTGGCACGCCCGGCCCTGGAGCTGGAGGCGCGCATGCAGTTCTACAAAAGCATGGCCAACGCGCTGGCCAGCCAGGCCTGGGACGGCGACCGCGACTCGCTGGAAACCCCGCCCGAGGCCGAGGCCTGGAGCCCCGTGGCGGCCGAATCCTCGTCCTGCACGGGCAAGCACTGCCCGGCCTTCAGCAACTGCGTCTACTACGAGCGCCGCAAGGACCTGGTGGCCGCCCAGGTCATCGTGGCCAACCACGATCTGCTGCTATCCTCCCTGGGCGCGCGGCTGCTGCCCGAGCTGGACAACTGCCTTCTGGTGCTGGACGAAGCCCACCATCTGCCCGCCACGGCGCTGGGCCAGTTCGCCGGCGAGATGGACCTGAGCCGCCTGGGCTGGATAGACAAGCTGACCAGCCGCGCCCTGCGCGTGAATACCCTGGTCGAAGTGGAGGAACTGGCCGACCTGCCCAGCCATGCAAGCCAGCTGCGCCAGCAGCTGCAGGAACTGGCGCGCCTGGTGATGGAGCTGTACGGCGATACGCTCAAGTCACAAAAGGACAGCTGGGGGCCGGCCCGGGTGCGCGTGCCGCGCGGCATGCTGCCCGAGCCCCTGCTGGAGCCCCTGGGCAGGGCGGCCCACCATGCCAACAGCTTTCTGGACGCGCTGCGCGCCATCTCCAAGGCGCTGCGCGCCGCCATCAAGGAAAATCCAGAGGAAGCACGCAGGCTGTCTACAGCTTATGCACAGGTTGGCGCACTGGCACCCCGCCTGGAATCCGTCTATGACACGGCCCAGTTGCTGATGCAGCAGCCGGCGCAGGATGACGACAGTAGCCGCGTACCCAATGCCAAATGGTTCACGTTGGAGACAGATGGCGAGTACATCGTGGTCAAGGCCCATGCCAGCCCCATCCTGCCCGGCGCCACGCTGCGCCATCACCTGTGGTCCCAGGTGCGCGGCGCGGTGCTCACGTCGGCCACCTTGACCAGCTGTGGACAATTCGACTTCTTCCTGCGCGAGGCCGGCCTGCACGACGATGCGGCCGTGACCACGCTGGAAGTGCCCAGCCCCTTCGACTACGCGCGCCAGGGCACCCTGGTGGCGCGCGAAACCGTGGCCGATCCCAAGGAGGCCGCCCGCTTCACCCAGGAGATGGTGGACGCCCTGCTGGGCGACCTGTCCCGTGTGCAGGCCGGCGCCCTGGTGCTGTTCACCTCGCGCGAGCAGATGCGCCTGGCGGTGGATGCGCTGTCCACGGCCATGCGCTCGCAGGTGCTGGTGCAGACGGCCATGCCCCGCGCCCTGCTGCTGGCACGCCACCGCGATGCCGTGGAGATGGGCGAGCCCTCCATCATCTTCGGCATGCAGTCCTTCGGGGAGGGACTGGACCTGCCCGGCGCACTGTGCGAGTCCCTGTTCATCACCAAGCTGCCCTTTGCCCCGCCCGACGACCCCGTGGGCGAGGCCCGCGCCGAATGGCTGCGCAGCAGCGGCCGCAACCCCTTCAACGAACTCGTGGTGCCGGCCACGGCGATCCGCCTGGCCCAGTGGGTGGGCCGCGCCATACGCACCGAGGAAGACCAGGCCCATGTGTATTGCTATGACCGGCGCCTGGTGAACACCAGCTATGGCCAGCAGCTGCTCAAGGGCCTGCCGCCCTTTGCCTTGCAGCGCCGCCCGGCACGCTGAGCCCGACCCTGTGGAAAGCATGCGAAAAACAGGCCGCGCCCTGTCGCCACTGCATTCCTTTGCATACGCAAGTCATTGATCACGGCTGGTTTTTTCAATCAGCGAGCTTGCCGATTGCCCACAGGCCACTTGCACACAGCCTGTGGGCAACCGTATTTCCCGGCTCCCGCATCTCCCTGCATGCCTGTGCAGCACGTTCCCCTGATCCCGCTGGATCTCGCAGACCGTGCCTGCTCCCCGGCCCCGCCATACCCGCCAACAGACCCCTCCAACAGGCCTGTGGAACGCCCAGGACGCGCTTGCGCGGGCAACCCAGGGCCTGACAGCTGCCAAGCCTCCACGGTCCTCTGCAGGCCGCTGAAGCGCTCGGGCTGATTCACATCCTCTTGCCCTGGTGCGCCAGCAGCCATCACTTTTCGTGATTGCCCTTGCCTGGACTGGATCTGCTGCTCCTGATCTGGATGCGCAGTCCTCTTGCAGGCCGGCAACAAGGGGTTGAATTTTTTTGAATGGCCGAACACTGCCTCTGGCGCATCCGCTTGCGTCCGCCTGGCAGGCCGCTTTTTCCTGAAGTCTTCCACGTCCAGTGCACAGCCCGTTGTGGAAAAGCGGCCGTTCCACAGCGTTCCTGCGTGTCCGCGAGGAAGTCTTGTCTTCGTGCGTCTTCGTGCATACGGCCATGGCGCGCGAGCCGTTCCGGAATTTTTTGAACACAGGCGCGCCAATTTCGCTGGAGCAGTCCCTCGTCTGGACATGCCCAGGCTCCAGACAACCTGGCACGTCTGTTTTTTTGAAAAACCGTTCGGCCTTCGCTTCCCGCGTGACTTCGCCTTCGGTTGTTCTTTGATCTTCTTATAAAGAATAGTCGTAGTAGTAAAGGCATGACATCTCTGTGGATAACTCTCTATTCCTCAAAAAAAACAATGTCTTGCCCGATTGAAAAACATGTGATCAAAGCCCTGTTCCCGGTGTCTCCCGAACGGGGATAGTTTGCCTGTTTCGATTTTTTCTGTGGATAACTGTTGAGTTGGTCTTCATCTATCCACAGTTTTGTGCGAGGTGAATTTTTTCCTTTATTGAACTTCAAGTTGTTGATCTAAAAGGATTTTTTTGTTTACCAAGGTGAAAACAAGACTTGCCAGACATGGATGAGCACATGGTCTGGCAGTGCTGTGACCTGTTGACAGGCCGTTTTTCCTGATGGACCGGCTGCCTTTTTTTATCCAGAACGGTCTTGCCGCTGTGAAAAACCGTCCTTGGCTGTTATTCCTATCTCTCTTATTTTTTAATTAGTAGTAGTAGTAAGTGAAGTGCTTAATTGTTGATAACTGAATTTATCTTATAAAAATCAACAACTTAAGACATTTCAAACCCTGTGGTGGATGCTGCTTCGCTGCTGCACCCGTTTTGGGCACAACTTTCCATGGCGCATCCTCCTTGTGGATAAGCATGGATTTACGAGTTTTTTATGCCCAGGTTTTTCCACAGGGTGGTTGAGGACAAAAAAAGACCACCTCGAAGGTGGTCTTGCCGGGATCTGCAACCGTGATCAGAAATGGTGGGCGTAGCGCAGCTGCAGGAAGTTTTCGCCGGGGTTGGGCTTCTTGATGCCAGCGTTGGAATGGTGCTCCAGCCTCAGCACCAGTTCATGCTGGCCTTGGTTGCCAAACAGGTAGCCCACGCCGATATGGGTGGCGAAGTTGTAGCGGGTCGGGAATTCCTTCTCGTCCGTGACGTAGCGCCGGTTCAGTGCCCAGCTCAGACCCACGCCGGTTTCTGCAAACCAGGGCGACTGTCCGTTGCTGCCACGCCAGCGCAGCGTGGGATTGATGCCCACCACCCAGGTGCTGCGGTGGCTGCCTTCCAGGGGGGCGGACCATCGCGCGCCCCAGATATCCCAATAGCCGCTGAGCTGGCCGCCCCACAGCGCATGGCGCCAGTTGCGCCAGGGCACGGTAACGCCCAGGGTCCAGCTGTCGGCGCTGCGCTCGGCCGCGCCATATTGCAGGTACAGGGAAGGGGTGGATTCCGGCGCCAAGGATTGCGCCTGGGTCGCCATCGGCAGGACAGCGCCTGCGCAGGCCAGCATCACGGTCGCTGCCAGGCGTGCTGGCGGATGGATGCGTGCCTTGGCGAGGCTCTGGTAGCTGGATGGCGTCGTTTGAATGATTTTGAGGGCCATGATCTTCTCCGGGGGCGGCACACGTTGCTGTGCCTGTAACACTCTAGGGAGGCTGGTGAAGACCGGGGCGTCAGCAAAAAAGCCCTTGCACTGTCGGTCGCCCGACAAGGCGTCCGTGCAAGGGCTGGCTCAAGCAATCCGGCTGCCCGCCGGTGGCAGGCAGGCCAGGCTGGCGCTTACTGGGCAGGTGCCGGGGCAGGGCGGGCCTGGCCGCTCTTGTGGTCATGGCGCGGGCCGTGGCCCATGCCGTGGTGGCCAGGGTGTCCCTTGTGCAGCGTGGCGGCATCGAAGGTCTTTTGCTGGTTGGCGTCCAGCTGGGCGTAGAAGGCCTTGGTGGCTTCGCCGCGGCGATCGGCATCGGCCGCGCGCTGGGCGCGCATTTCACGCATCTTGTCGATGCGCTGGGGCGTGGTCAGCTTGGCGAAGTCCTCGCGCTCCATGCGCTGGGGACGCTCGCCGGGCTTGAAGGTGGCCGCATAGGTGTTCCATGCGGTCTCCTGGGCCGGCGTGAGCTTGAGGTCGGCCTTGAGCTTGGCGATGCGCTGCTGCATGTGTTCGCGGCGCTCGCCGGGCTTGTGCATGGGACGTTCGGGCTTGGGCGTGGTGGCTGCAGCCGGTGCTGCCGGCGCGGCGGTCTGGGCGTACGAGGGCAGGGCGAACGATGCCAGCAAGGCGGTGGCAGCTGCGGCGCTGGCGAGGGTGCGGCGGAAGGTGGTGGTCATTCCAAAATCCTTTCTGGAGAGGGTGACTGAAGGCCGCCGTCAAGGCACTTGGCGGGCCCTGTGCAGCGGATGGTTGAAGTGTGGTCGTCCGATGTATCGGGGCCGTGTGGTTTTGCGCAGGGCTTGTAAAGAATTGACAAGCTTGTGCAGCGCTGTCCGGCGCCAGGCATGCACAATGGCCGGGCGGGGCGCCAAGGCATGGCGCCCCTGCTGTTTTTTCAGTTTTCTCCCTCTGGATGGAGGCGGCGCAGCCCGGTGTTGCACACCCTCTTGCGGCACGGCCGCAGTCCGTCCGAGCAAAGGTTCGCTATGTTCAAAAACATGATCGTCTATCGCATTGCCGAGAGCTGGCAGGGCGATTTGCAGCAGCTTGAAGAAGCCCTGGGCAAGAGCCCGTTTGCCGAGTGCGGCGCCACGCAGGAGCGCAGCGCCGGCTGGGTGCCGCCGCGCGGCGAGCCCCATGGCCCGCTGGCCGAGTCCGTGGCCAATCAGTGGGTGATGCGCTTCATGACCGAGGCCAAGATGCTGCCGGCCAGCGTGCTCAACCGCCGCGTCAACGAGAAGGCCGCCCACATCGAGGCCACCGAAGGCCGCAAGCCCGGCAAGAAGGAAAAGAAGGAACTCAAGGACGAGGCCAAGCTGGACCTGCTGCCCATGGCCTTCACCAAGCAGGGCTCCATGTGGGTGTGGCTGGACCCGCAGGCCCGCACCCTGGTGCTGGACACCGGCAGCCAGGCGCGCGCCGACGAGGTGGTCAGCTCGCTGGTGGAGGGCCTCACAGGCTTTGCGCTGGCCCTGGTCGATACGCAGACCAGCGCACAGGCCGCCATGGCGCACTGGCTGACCACGCAGGAAAGCCCGGCCGGCTTTTCGATTGACCGTGAATGCGAGCTCAAGGCCGCCGACGAATCCAAGGCCGTGGTGCGCTATGCGCGCCATCCGCTGGACATCGACGAGGTGCGCCAGCACATCGAGCACGGCAAGCTGCCCACGCGCCTGGCGCTGACCTGGGACGACCGCGTGAGCTTTGTGCTGACCGAGGGTCTGCAGATCCGCAAGATCGCGCTGCTCGATGCCGTGATGGAAGGCCAGTCGCAGGACGACGGCGGCTTCGATGCCGACGTGGCGATTGCCACGGGCGAGCTGTCCAGGCTCATCCCCGATCTGATCGAGGCGTTGGGCGGGGAAGGGCGCACGGGCCTGGGCCAGGATCTTCCCGCATCGCTGCAGACGCCTGCTGCCCACGCTCCCGCGACGGCACCGCGCGCAGCGGCATCGGGCCGTGGTGCGCTGACGGGGCCGGCCACGGCACCCGTGGACACGGCGCCTGAAGAAGCGCCGTTCTGAGCCAGCAGCCGGGCACCCGGGCCGGCAATGTTTCATGTGAAACATCGCCGCGCCCCCAGGGCGCTCAGACCCTTTCGAAGATGGCTGCGATGCCCTGGCCGCCGCCTATGCACATGGTCACCAGCGCATAGCGGCCGCCCGTGCGCTGCAGTTCGGCGATGGCCTTGGTGGTGATGATGGCGCCCGTGGCGCCGACCGGGTGGCCCAGCGAGATGCCCGAGCCGTTGGGATTGACCTTGGCCGGGTCCAGCGCCAGTTGCTGGATCACGGCGCAGGCCTGGGCCGCAAAGGCCTCGTTGGCCTCGATGACGTCCATGTCTGCAATCTTCAGGCCCGTGCGCTGCAGCACCTTCTGCGTGGCCGGCACGGGGCCTATGCCCATGTAGGCGGGGTCCACGCCGGCATGGGCGTAGCCGACCAGGCGCGCCAGCGGCTTCAGTCCCAGGGCAGCCACGCGATCGCCTGCGGCCAGCGCCACGGCGGCCGCGCCGTCGTTGATGCCCGAGGCATTGCCGGCCGTCACGGTGCCGCCTTCCTTGCGGAAGGCCGGCTTCATGGCGCTGAGCACTTCGATGGTGGTGGCCGCGCGCACATGCTCGTCGGTGTCGAAGACCACGACGCCCTTGCGCGTGGCGATTTCCACGGGAACGATCTGCTCCTTGAAGTGGCCGGCCGCGATGGCTGCGACGGCGCGCTGGTGGCTGGCCGCTGCCAATTCATCCTGCATTTCGCGGCTGATGTGGTAGCGCTCGGCCACGTTCTCGGCCGTGATGCCCATGTGCATCTTCTGCCAGGGATCGTGCAGGATGCCCAGCATGTAGTCGATGCTCTTGGCGTCGCCCATGCGCGCGCCCCAGCGCGCGGCCTGGTCGAAGTAGGGGCCGCGGCTCATGGACTCGCTGCCGCCGCCGATGGCCACGTCGCAATCGCCCAGCGCAATGGCCTGGGCGGCAGAGACGATGGCCTGCAGGCCGGAGCCGCACAGCCGGTTGACGTTGAAGGCCGGCGTCTCGATGGGGCAGCCCGCATCGATGGCGGCCACGCGCGAGAGGTAGGCGTCCTTGGTATCGGTGGGGATCACATTGCCCATGACCACGTGGCCGACGGCGTCGGGCGCCAGGCCCGCGCGCTCCATGGCGGCCTTGACGGCCGTGGTGGCCAGCTGGGTGTTGGGTACGTCCTTGAGGCTGCCGCCGAAGGTGCCGATGGCGGTGCGCGCAGTGCCGACGACGAAGACGTCGCGTGGGGTCATGGTGAAGCTCCTCGAAGCGATGAACACGGGGGATGGAGTGCATTGTGCCGGGCAGGCGGCAGGCAGCGCAGCCGCCTCGGCGTCAGTTCCGGGCGCAGGTCAACGTCCCTCGAATTGCGGCGTCTGCCTGGCGTGGAACGCCGCAATGCCGCGCGGCAGGTCGGCCGTGCGCGCACAGGCATCGAAGGCGCAGGCCTCGGCCGCCAGCTGCTCGCGCAGGCTGCGGTCCAGACCGGCGCGCATGAGGCGGCGCATATGGCCCAGCGCCACCGTGGGGCCGGCGGCCAGGCGCTGGGCCAGCTGCTGCACGGCGGCGTCGAGTTCGGCGGGCGGCAGGACACGGTTGATGAGGCTCAGGCGCTGCGCTTGGGCGCAGTCCAGGGTCTCGCCCAGCATGGCGATCTCCAGCGCGTTGCGCAGGCCCACGATGCGCGGCAGCGCCCAGGAGGCGCCCACGTCGCAGCTGGCGCCCAGGTTGATGTAGGCCAGGTTGAAGCGCGTGCCCTCGGCCGCGCAGACGAAGTCGGCCTGCAGCATCAGCGACAGGCCTGCGCCTGCCGCCGCGCCATGCACCTTGGCGATGACGGGCGCATCTAGCTGGCCCAGCAGCGCCACGGCCTCGTTGAGCGGCGCCAGCAGCTCGGCCGCGCCGCGCACGGGGTCGGCGGCCAGCGTGTCCAAGTCGCCGCCCGCCATGAAGGCGCGGCCTGCGCCTTCCAGCACCACGCAGCGCAGCGCGCGGTCCTGGGCCAGGGCGCGCACGGCGTCGCGCAGCGCCAGTGCCATGGGCACGTCGATGGCGTTGAGGGCGGCGGGGCGGTGGAAGGTCAGCGTGGCGATGGCGCCTTCGCGCTGCAGCTGCAGCGGGGTGTCTTGCGTATCGGTCATGGGAGGCTCAGTGGTACAGGGCGTCGATTTCGGCGGCGTAGGTCTTGTAGATGGACGAGCGGCGCACCTTCATCGTGGCCGTGACTTCGCCATCGTCGTGGTCCAGCTCCTTGGTCAGCAGATGGAAGCGCCGCACATGCGAGACCTGGGCCAGGCGCGCATTGCCCTGCGCGATCTCGGCCTCGATGAGCGCGCGCACCTCGGGCATCTCGGCCAGGGAGCGGAAATGCGTGAAGGCAATGCGCCGCGCCTGGGCCCATTGGCCCACGGTCTCGTAGTCGATCTGCACCAGCGCGCCCACGAACTTGCGGCCCTCGGCCACGACGATGCACTCCTTGATGAAGGGGCTGGCCTTCATGGTGTTCTCGATCTCCGAGGGCGTGAGGTTCTTGCCGCCGGCGGTGATCATGATGTCCTTGAGGCGGTCCACGATGCGCAGCTGGCCGCCCTGCACGCGCACCACGTCGCCCGTGTGCAGCCAGCCGTCCTGGATGCTTTGCGCCGTGGCCTCGGGGTTCTTGTAGTAGCCCGCGAAGACCATGTCGCCCTTGATCTGCAGTTCGCCGCTGTCGTCACCCTCGTGGCCCGCGCTGCTGCCGAGGCTGGCAATGCGCCATTGCACGCCTTCGGTGGCCACGCCCACGCTGCCCACGGCCACGTCATCCAGGCGGTGGCCGGTAACCATTCCCGTGGATTCGGTCAGCCCGTAGACCTCGATCAGCGGCACGCCCAGCGTGCGGAAAAAGCGCACCACGTCGGGTGGTATGGGCGCGGCGCCCGTGAGTGCCACGCGCGCCTCGCGCAGGCCGATGAAGTTCTGCAGTGCGCGCAGCACGCTCCAGTAGCTGGCGGCCCAGGTGAGGTGTTCGGCCAGGCTCCATTGCCTGCGGGGCTTTTCGGCCAGCGGCGCGCAGGCGGCCATGGCGCGCCGGTAGAGCGTGCGGCGCAGCGGCCCGGTCTCCTGCATCTTGATGCTGATGGCCGCATGCAGCTTTTCCCAGATGCGTGGCACGCCCAGGAACATGTTGGGCGCGACTTCGCGCAGGTCTTCCTGCACCGTGCGGATGGACTCGCCGAAGTGCACCTGCGAGCCCAGGTAGACCGGCACGAAGCTGGTCAGCATCTGCTCGGCCACGTGGCACAGCGGCAGGTAGGACAGGTGGCGCGTGCCGCCATCCAGCCCCAGCCGCTCGGCAATGCCGGGCACCACGCCGCGGATGTTGCGGTAGGTGATCATGGCGCCCTTGGGCTTGCCGGTGGAGCCCGAGGTGTAGATCATCAGCCCCACGTCATCCAGCGTCTGGCGTGCCAGCGCCTGTTCGATGGGGGCGCGGCTGGCGGCCTGGGCACCCAGGCGCTCGACCTCGTCGAAGGTGGTGATCAGTGCGCGCAGCTCGGGCGCAAGGCTGCGCAGGCCCTTGGTCTCCATGACGATGATTTTCTGCAGCTGCGGCAGCTCGGGCAGGGCGGCCAGCAGCTTGTCGGTCTGCTCCTGGTCCTCGCACACCATGATGGCGATGTCCGCGTGTCCGGCCACGTAGGCGACCTCGGGCGTGGGACTGGTGGGGTAGACGCCCACGGTGATGGCGCCGATCAGGCCCGCGCCCATCTGGGCCAGCACCCACTCGATGCGGTTCTCGGAGATCACGCCCATGTGGCCGCCTGGCGGCAGGCCCAGCTGCGCCAGGCCCAGCCCGAAGTGGCTGGCACGCTCGTGGTAGCGCGCCCAGCTGGTGGGCTTCCAGATGCCGAAGTCCTTTTGCCGTATGGCCACGCGCTGGGCATCGCTGCGCGCGCGTTCGGCCAGCATCTGGGGCAGGGTGAGTTCGGGAAGGTTCTTCATATCAATGACCCATCGCGCTGCCTGTGACACTGGCGTGCCCCCACACGGGAGCACCGAGGAAGGGCCGCCCCGCACCGAGGGTGCTGTCCCCCTCCCTCGCGAAGCGGGAGAGAGGGGGAAGGCGCGAAGCGACTCAGGGGGTGCTTCATGACAACCAGCGCTTGCGGCGCTTGTAGTGCTTCAGGTCGCGAAAACTTTTTGCCTCGCCGCCACCACCCATGCCCAGGTAGAACTCGCGCACGTCGGCATCCTGGGCCAGGCGTTCGGCCGGGCCGTCGATGACGATCTTTCCGTTCTCCATGATGTAGCCGCTGTGCGCCACGGCCAGGGCCACGGTGGCGTTCTGCTCGACCAGCAGCATGGAGGTGCCGCGCTCGGCATTGATGCGCGCGATGATGGTGAAGATGTCCTCCACCAGCTTGGGCGCCAGGCCCAGCGAGGGCTCGTCCAGCAGCATGAGCTGGGGCTCGGCGATCAGCGCGCGGCCAATGGCCAGCATCTGCTGCTCGCCGCCCGACAGGTAGCCGGCCAGGCCTTTGCGTCGCTCATGCAGGCGCGGGAAGTAGCTGTAGACCAGGTCGAAGTCGGGCTTGACTTGATGGCGGCCCGTGAGCGCGTAGGTCGCGGCCACGAGGTTTTCCTCCACCGTGAGGTCCTCGAACACGCGCCGGCCCTCCATCACATGCGACAGCCCCAGGCGCACCAGCTGCTGGGGCGCGTACTGCGCGGTGGACTGGCCGTTGTAGCGCACGCTGCCGCTGGCCAGCAGGCCGTCCTCCAGCGCCAGCAGTCCGGAGACGGCCTTGAGCGTGGTGCTCTTGCCCGCGCCGTTGCTGCCCAGCAGGGCCACGATCTGGCCGCGCGGAACGGCCAGCGACAGGCCCCGCAGGGCCTGCACGACCTTGTTGTAGATGACCTCGATGTTGTTGATTTCGAGGACCTTGTCCGTGGGCTGCTCGGTCATGTGCGGGCGTCTGTTCGGACGACAGTCAAAGTGCGATCCAGTCAGAGGCGGGCAGCATCTTCTGCGCCTTCATATCTGCCTTGTAGACGCGGCCCACGGGGATGGAATTGCCCTTGATGGTGATGGGCACGCCGATCAGTCCGCCCGTATCGAAGTCCTTGATGGAGTTGAGCGCTGCCTTGAGGTTGGGGCCGGTGAGCGGCTTGCCCGCGTCCAGGCAGCGCCTGGCCGATTCCACGAACAGCATGGCCGCCAGAAAGCCCTGGATATAGGCCGTGCTCTGGTACTCGGGGCGCAGCGCGCGGATCTTGTCCAGCATGGGCGCCTTGGCCGAGGTGTCGTAGTAGTAGCGGTAGGGCATGACGCCCATGAAGCCGTCGCCGGCCTCGCCCATCTTCATGACGGTGGAGCTGTCCATGGTCCAGAAGGTGCCCATCCATCGGCTGGTCATGCCCATCTGCTTGCCCTGCTGGATGAACTCGGGAATGGGCGCGAGGATGTAGCCGTGGAAGATGGTGTAGTCGGGCGCGGCGCGGCGCAGCTTGATGACTTCGGTGGACACGTCCACGCTGCCGGGCGGCGTCATCAGCTTGGCCACCATGTTCAGGCCCAGCTTCTTGGCGGCCGCTTCGCTGGCCTCGATGGGGTCGCGGCCGAATTCGGAGTCGGAGTAGACGAAGGCCACCTTGGCACCCGGCTTTTCCTTGGCGATGTGCTTGAGCAGGATGCCGAACATCTCCGTGTAGTCGGGCCCCACGAGGAACTGGTTCGGGTACTTGGCCGGGTTGTTGAGTTCGGTGGCGAAGGAGGCGCCCGCCATGAGGATGGCGCCGTTGCGGTCCAACTCGGGGTTGATGGTCTTGGAAAAGCCCGTGGAGTCGCCGTAGTAGAGGTTGACCTTGTTCTGGCTGGTGATCTTCTTGAACGCGGCCACCGAGACATCGACCTTGTAGCCCGTGTCCTCGGGCACGTAGCGGACCTTGCGGCCCTTGATGCCGCCGGCCTCGTTGACGATCTTCACGTAGTCGCCCATGCCGGCATTGATGCCCACGCCCGCGAAGGCGAACACGCCCGTCATGGGGATGGAGCCGCCGATCACGATGTCTTCGCCACCGGCCTGGGCGCGGGCGGCCAGCGGCGCGGCCAGGCTGGCGCCGGCCGCCAGCAGCAGGCTGCGGCGGCGCGAGGAAGTCGGGTGTTGCTGCATGCTTGTCTCCTTTTGCTTGTCGTGCGCGGCGCCGCCTCAATTGCGGAAGGGCCACAGGTGGAAGAAGCGGCGCAGGCGCCGCCACATTTGTGCGAGCCCCTGCGGCTCGAAGACCAGAAAGACGATGATCAGCAGCCCGAACACCATGGTGCGCACGGGCGACAGGAAGACGGTGAGCTCGGAGCCGCCGGGCAGCAGGTCCACGATGAGCTTGAGCAGCTCCGGCACCATGGTCATGAAGACCGCGCCCAGGATGGAGCCCAGGATGGAGCCCATGCCGCCGACGATGATGGCCGCGAGAAAGAAGATGGACATCAAGAGCGGAAAGCTCTCAGGCGTGACCACACGGAAGAAGTACGCCCACAGCCCGCCCGCCACGCCCGCGTAGAACGAGGACAGCCCGAACGACAGCAGCTTGTAGCGCAGCAGCGGTATGCCCAGCACCTCGGCCGAGATGTCGCGGTCGCGGATGGCGATGAAGGCGCGGCCTGTGCGTGTGCGAAACAGGTTGGCCGCGCCCAGCAGCATCAGCAGCGTGACCGGCACGATCACCCAGTACAGCCGGAACGACGTATCCAGCGCCACGCCGAACACCGTGGCCGGCTGCAGCGTCAGGCCGGCCGTGCCGCCCGTGAGCCTGAGGTTGGCGAACAGGAAGTGCGCGATGAACGAGGCCGCGATGGTGGCAATCGCCAGGTACAGGCCCTTGACGCGCAGCGAGGGCAGGCCCACCACGATGCCGCCCAGCATGGCCACGAAGCCGCCCGCCAGCAGGTTGAACAGCACGGGCGTGCCCCAGCGCGCCTGCACGATGGCCACCGTATAGGCGCCCAGGCCCATGAAGGCGGCCTGGCCCAGGCTCACCAGGCCCGTGTAGCCCGTGAGGATGTTCAGCCCCGTGGCGCTGGCCACGTTGATGCTGACCAGGCAGGCCAGGTACAGCCAGTAGTCGCTGGCCATGAAGGGGAACAGCACCAGCAGCGCGCCGGCCACGGCCAGCCAGATGCGTTGCGTGCGGGAGTCGAACAGCGCCGCATCGGCGATGTAGCTTTCCTTGAGGGTGCCTATGCGCATGCTGCCGTCTTTCTGAAGCTGTCTAGAGCCGCTCGATCTCGTGTGTGCCGAACAGGCCGTAGGGCCTGAGCATCAGCACCACGACCAGCACGATGAAGGTGGCCAGCAGCTTGTATTCGCCGCCCAGGTAGGCGCCGGCCAGCGCCTCCACCAGGCCGATGAACAGGCCGCCGACCAGGGCGCCCAGCACGCTGTCCAGCCCGCCCACGATGACGACCACCAGCACCGACAGGCCGAACACGCCCATGCTCGACGAGATGCCGCCGATGGAGCCGACGATGATTCCCGACACGGCGGCGATCATGGCCGACACCGCCCACGCCAGCGAGAACACGCGCGGCACATTGATGCCCACCGAATAGGCCGCTGCCTGGTCGCTGGCCGTCGCACGCAGGGCCACGCCGCCGCGCCAGTAGCGGAACACCAGCAGCACGGCCGCGATGAAGACCACGGCCACGGCTGCGCCCCAGGCCACCTTGGGCGCGAGAAAGGCCTCGCCGATCATCACGGGCTGCGTGGGCATGAACTCGGGCAGGCGGCGCTGGTCGGCCGTCCAGATCAGCTCCACCAGGCCCACCAGCACCGAGGCCAGGCCCACGGTGACCATGAACACCGAGATCGGCGGCTCGCCCAGCAGCGGCCGGATCATGGTGCGCTCGATCAGCGCGCCCAGCAGCCCCGTGCCCAGCACGGCGGCGGGAATGGCCAGCCACAGCGGCAGCGCGAACATGGCCGCGAAGGTGAAGAACAGGTAGGCGCCCACCATCAGCAGCTCGCCGATGGCGATGTTGACCACGCGCGTGGCCTTGTAGACCACCACGAAGGCCAGCGCGGCCAGCGCATACAGGCCGCCGCCGGCCAGGCCCGTGAGGGCGATCTCGAACAGGTAGGCCCAGTCCATCATGCGGCCCTCTGTGCCATGGCGGGCAGGTGCTCGGTGGACGCTGGCCGTTCGGCTGCGCCGCGCAGCCGCTGGCGCAGCTCGCCCACGTCGCCCGCGCCCAGGTAGGCCCGGTTCACCTCGGGATCGGCCTGCACAAGGGCGGGCGTGCCCTGGGCGATGACCTGGCCGAAGTTGAGCACCACCACATGGTCGGACAGGTCCATGACCATGCCCATGTCGTGCTCCACCATGAGCACGGTCACGCCCCATTCGGCGCGCACGTCCAGGATGAAGCGCGCCATGTCCTCGGTCTCCTCGCGGTTCATGCCGGCCACGGGCTCGTCCAGCATCAGGATGCGCGGCTGCATGGCCAGGGCGCGCGCCATCTCCACGCGCTTTTGCAGCCCGTACGACAGGGCGGCCACGGGCGCATGACGGATGTGGTCTATCTCCAGGAAATCGATGATGCGCTCCTCGATGTCGCGGCGCAGCTCGGCCTCTTCGCGGCGAGCGCGGCCCAGGTAGAGCAGGGCGTCGAGCACGTTGGTGCGCAGGTGGGCGTGGCGGCCCAGCTTGATGTTGTCCAGCACCGTCATGCCCCGGAACAGCGCAATGTTCTGGAAGCTGCGCCCCAGGCCCAGCCGCGCACGGCGCGGCGCCGGCATGCGCGTGATGTCTTCGCCCTGGAAGCGGATGGAGCCGCCCGTGGGCCGGTAAAAGCCCGAGATGGTGTTGAACAGCGACGTCTTGCCCGCGCCGTTGGGGCCGATCACCGCCGTGATCGAGCCGGGCTGCACATCGAAGCCCACGCCCGACAGCGCCTTCACGCCGCCAAAGGCGAGCGTGATGCCATCGACCTGCAGCAAGGGGGCGGGCGGGCCGCCGTCGGGGTGTGTCTCCATGGCTGTCTCGTGCGTTGGTTCGTCGAGCCGGGCAGGAGCCTACTGATGCGTAGGCTGTTTACTTTGGAGTAGATTCTGGTTGTCGCCCACCGCATGCAGCATCGGTGATTTCCCCGGTGCACCCGCCGCCATGAAGCCATCGAGCCCTGAAACCAAGACCCGACCCAGCCCCGGAACCCGCGCCCGCAAAGGCCGTGCGGCGCCCGCCGTGGACTCGCCCTGGAGCGGCACGCCCGACCGCGAGCAGCAGCGCGAGGCCAAGCGCCAGGCCGTGCTGCAGGCCGCCGCGCAGCTGTTCAACGAGCGCGGCTTCTCCGCCACCTCGCTGGACGACATCGCCGCGCGGCTGGGCGTGAGCAAGCCCACGCTGTACTACTACGTCAAGAACAAGGACGAGATCCTGCTGCAGTGCGTGAACCAGGGCCTGGCCATGACGCTGGAAGGCATCGAGGCCTCGCGCCGCGCAGGTGGCCAGGCCGTGGACCAGCTGCGCGCCTGCATGCAGGTCTATGCGCGCATCGTCACCATGGACTTCGGCATGTGCCTGATCCGTGTCGGCGACGAACAGGTCCCCCCCGACAGCCGCCGCGAACTGCGCCGCCAGAAGGCCGCCATAGACCAGGCCTTCCGGCGCCTGGTGGCCGCTGGCGTGCAGGAGGGCTCCCTGGCCCCCTGCGACCCCAAGATGACCGCCTTCGTGATTGCCGGCGCGCTCAGCTGGATAGGCCGCTGGTACCAGCCCGGCGGCCAGTACTCGGCCGAGGAAGTGGCGCAGCAGTGCATTGATACCTTGATGGGGGGGGTGTTGCGCAGGGCGGAGCCTGCTCGGCGCGCGGCCTCCGCAAAGCGCGCGGCAAACCCTTCCAAGGATTGAGCCGAAGCCGCACATGCCCGCAGAGCTTTGGTTCTATAGAGGTGTTTCCAAGAGCCTAAAAGAGCCTCCGGCAACTTTGGGGCGCTTTATAAGTCGTTGTGGGGAAACAGTTTTTCGCACTCTCTAAAAGAGGCTAAAGAACTTGGCATCTTTTGGACTCATAGACCGGTCTTGATGCCACGGCCCAAACGCTGCAGATATCAATCCGACAAATGCCATCGTGCCCAACGGCGCGCACCCATCAGCTGGAGGCGCCCCTCATTGCGCAGCTCTTTCAGCAGATCCTGAACGGCACTCATTGGCAAGGACGGCAGCACCTGCCGCAGTTCGGCCAGCGCAGCACCATGCTCTCTGTGCTTTGTGAGGTGTTTGAGCAGCAGCGCCTTGTTGGTCTCTCTGTCCAGGCCGCGTTGCCGGGTATGCGTTCCTTTGGCGCCCAAAGACGCATACAAGGCCTCGGACAGGATGTAGCGCGTCCCTTTGCCCCGACCTATGGATTCCACCGCTCCCGCCGCCAGCAGGCCTGCAAGGCGTTCCCTCAAAGGGGCAGACAGCGGCTTTTCCTGTTGCAGGCATTCCAGCGCGAGGTAGTCCAATGTCGAGAAGCTGCTCAGCTTCTCTTCGCCGAGGTGCTCCATGAAGCGTACGAAGGCCGGGTTGCGAACTCCGCCTTCCAGGGTCAGCCGTACTTCGTGGGCGGATGTTCCTGCAAGGCTGGGCAGGGGCTTGCCTTGTCGCACCGCGCTTTCCACCATGAGATTCAGGCCTTGACCAGAGCGCTCGATCAAGCCGCAGCGGGCGAGGGCTTCGGCGAGTCTGCGATTGCGCGGATTCTGTTGGTCAATGATGTTCTCGGGCGTGATTCCGGGCGGCAGCCCTCCCGGGCTGATCACCTCCAGCCGCTTGGAAAATTGCCTGACGAAAATCGAACCACCCAGGCGATAGTCCCTATGGGCAACCGCATTCAGGAGCGCTTCCCGGACCGGAACCTCGGCAAATGTCGGCAGGTCCATGCGGAAAAAGTCGTCCTGGTAGCTTTGGCGGTCATTGCGCAAGTTGATCTTTTTCCAGAGCGCGTCCTGCCACGCAAAAAAGCCCTCTCGAAACTCTTCGCGATCGGCAGCCGGTCCTGCCGCTTCGGACGACCGGTATTCAAAGACCAGCTCCGCCTGGGCCAACCATCTTGTCAGAGCCGCTCTTTTGCCGAACAGGATGAGCGCGGCATAGCTCACCTGATTGCCTTCTACGAGCAACTCTGCATCCCGCAGGGTCTGTTCGTCGCTCAGTTCGCGTCTGCGAGCGGTATTGCCTTTGCGAGCCCAGCGCTCCCGGAACAATGCAATGGATGACGGCTCCAGATCCTCCAGCGTGGCCCCTGGGCATGGCTGTGCCGAGAAGTCGGGGCCGGTTTCATCGAAGATGGCCCGCAGTTCTTGCGCGCTCATTGCCGCCAGATCATCGCCGGCCCGTTTGAGAAAGCTGCCGTCGATCTGCCATGCCGTGCCCGGCAGCCGGGAGGGCACACGCACAACCAGCACACGGCCTTGCGGCAGGCGCAGTTCCTCAACAGGGATACGGTGGCCCAGTCTCTGGTGCAATCCGGCCTCGGTGCGGCCCGGGTCTTCGAGCGCCTGCGTACCCACGATGAGGCGAGGTCGTCTGTCGGTCACGCCCAGCACGATGGCGCCGCCGCCTTCGTTGGCCAGGGCTACGCAGTACTTGAGCAGTTTTTCAAAGTCATAGCGCTGCTTGGCTTCCTTGAACTCAAGCCGCTGACCTTCAGGCTCAAGCAACCATTGGTGAAGCTGGGTGGGGTGATAAGCATGCCCACAGCTTAAATTAAGCGCCACTTCCCACTGTGTCGGGCGCCGCCAGATCATCCAAGATCGGGCAGTCCGGCCGGTCGTCGCCGTGGCAGCAGTGCACCAATGTCTTGAGCGTGCGCTGCATGGCCTGCATGGCGGCGATGCGCTCGGTCAGTGCGTCGATGTGGCGCTGGGCGATGTCCTTGACCTGGCTGCTGGCACGGCTCTTGTCCTGCCACAGGCCCAGCAAGGTGGCGATCTCGTCCATGGAGAAACCGAGGTCGCGGGCGCGGCGGATGAAGCGCAGGGCGTGCACGTCGGACTCGGCGTACTGGCGGTAGCCGCCGTCCGTGCGGTGCATGGGCGGCAGCAGGCCCTGGGCTTCGTAGTGGCGCACCATGCGCGCCGAGACACCGGCGCGGCGCGCGGCCTCGCCGATGGAGACGGGCCAGTGCTGTGCTTGGGCGGACATGGTGCGTGTCACTCCGGGGACTCAGGCGACCTTGTAGCCTTCTTCGGCGATGGCCGCGCCCAGCGCCTCGCGGCTGGCGCTGCTGTCGACTTCCACGCGCTGGGCGGCGCGATCGATTTTTACCTGGGCCTGGTCATCCACGCCCTGCACGGCCTGGGTGACGGCGCGTTCGCAGTGGCCGCAGGTCATGCCCTGCACGGTGAAAACATGTTGCATTTCTAGCTCCTGGTTGGGGCGCGCCGAAGTGGCGCAAGCCATGGACGGCATGTTGAACCCTGACACCATGGCAAGGTCAAGCGCCTGGCTGGGCAAGGGTTGATTTGGCCCAACTCGATGTGAGTCGGCCGGCTCAATGATCCGCTGCAATGGCCGATAGATCGAAAAGAGCCGTGAATATGCAAAAACCGTCATAGACCATTGGCGATCATCTGACAAACTGCAACAATTTGTATTTACGTTGGCGCTATGCATTTGGAGACCGTGCGTGCGCCCTGACTGACAGAGAGGAAAACGGTCATGAACTTGTTGGGAATGATGCGGGCTTTCACGATCCGCACGCGGATGCTGGGTGCCATCGCCATGGTGCTGGTGCTGCTGGGTCTGCTGGGCGGAGCCGGGATGCTGGGCATGTTCCGCATCCATGGCATGAGTCAGCAGTTCATGCATACCTCGTACGCCAAGATGGGCTACATGGTGGAGTTGCGCGCCGAGCTGGGCGCGGTGCGCGCCCATGAAAAGGACATGATCATCCAGTACGAGCGTGCCGACGAGGTGCGCAAGGCCCACGGGCAGTGGCTGGCGGCCATCGAGCGCGTCAAGGCCGTGGCGGGGCGTTTTCTGAAGGACGAGGACCCTGCCGACGATGCCATCGTCAGCGGCATCTCCGACCGTGTGGACCGCTACCGCCAGCAGTTCGAGCACATTGCGCGCCAGCTGGAGGCCGGTGGCTACGACACGGCCACCACGGCCAACCGCATGAGCGGCAAGGCCATGGCCGAGGTGGCCGAGGTCGAAAAGCTCATCGCCCAGCTCGACCAGCTGCTGCGCCAGCAGGTCGATGCCATGGCCGCCGAGGAGCAGGGCGTGGCCGAGCAGACGCAGTGGATCTTCGTTGCCGCCGTGGTGCTCACGGTGCTGGTGGTGGTGCCGCTGACGCTGATGAACATGCTGTCCATCTGCCGCCCCCTGGTGCAGGCGCGCCAGACGGCGCTGACCATCGCCCAGGGCGACCTGTCGCAGAGCGTGAAGGTGGAGGGCAAGGACGAGGTGGCCGACCTGCAGCGCGCGCTGGACCAGATGCAGCAGAGCCTGGGCTCCATGGTGACCCAGGTGCGCGACGCCAGCGGCAACATCGCCACGGCCAGCCAGGAGATCGCCACGGGCAACCAGGACCTGTCCTCGCGCACAGAGCAGACGGCCAGCAATGTGCAGGAGACCGTGGCCTCGCTGTCCCAGCTCACGGCCACGGTGCAGCAGACGGCATCGTCCTCGCAGCTGGCCAACCAGCTGGCGGCCTCTGCCTCGACCACGGCCACGCGCGGTGGCGACGTGGTGGCCCAGGCCGTGGTGAGCATGCAGGAGATCACGACCTCCAGCCGCAAGATCGGCGACATCATCGGCCTGATCGACTCCATCGCCTTCCAGACCAACATCCTGGCGCTGAACGCCGCCGTGGAAGCGGCGCGCGCCGGCGAGCAGGGCCGCGGCTTTGCCGTGGTGGCGGCCGAGGTGCGATCCCTGGCCCAGCGCTCGGCCCAGGCGGCCAGCGAGATCAAGGCGCTGATCCAGACCAGCGTGCAGGCCGTGGACGTGGGCGTGCGCCAGGTGGAGGATGCTGGCAAGACCATGAAGGAGATCGTGGACAGCGTGCAGCGCGTGGGCGACATCATTGGCGAGATCACGGCGGCTTCCAGCGAGCAGTCGGGCGGCATCGGCCAGGTCAACCAGGCCGTGGGCGACATCGACCGCATGACGCAGCAGAACGCAGCCCTGGTCGAGGAATCAGCCGCCGCTGCCGAGTCGCTGCGCGAGCAGGCCGCGCGCCTGGCGCAGGTGGTGGGCCAGTTCCGCATTGCCGGTGCGGCCGTGGCATCCATGGGCTCGCATGCTTCCTACGGCCGTCCCTCCCAGGGCCAGCCCAGCCTGGCACCGGCCGCAGGCCGCGCCTCGCTGGCCTCTGGCCGTGACACGCGCGAGACCCAGCTGCTGGAACACGCCTGAGATAGCGGACGCAGGGACAGGGGCCCGGACCCTGTTCCACGTGAATCGTCTGGATAAAAAAAGCGGAGTGCGATGCACTCCGCTTTTTGTTTGTGCGGCCGCCAATCAGGCCTGGCGCGCGAACGGGTAGTCGATATAGCCCTCTGCGCCGCCGCCGTAGAACAGGCTGGAGTTCCAGGGGGTCAGCGGCAGGTCGTCGTGCAGGCGGTGGACCAGGTCGGGATTGGAGATGAAGGCCTTGCCGAAGGCCACGATATCGGCGTGGCCGCTTTCCACGGCGCGCAGGGCCATGTCGCGGTCATAGCCGTTGTTGACCATCCAGGCGCCCTGGCCGCCGGCCTGGCGGTAGGCGGATTTGAGGGCCGCGTAGTCGAAGGGCCGGTCCGGCAATTCACGCGGGCCGCCGGTGGAGCCTTCGATGATGTGGATGTAGGCCAGGCCCAGCGGCGCCAGCTGGCGCACCACGTATTCGAACAGTGGCTGGGGATCGGCATCTGCGATGTCGTTGGCCGGCGTCACGGGCGACAGGCGGATGCCCACGCGGCCGCCGCCCACGGCATCGGCGGCCGCGCGCGTGCATTCGAGCAGCAGGCGGGCGCGGTTCTCGATGCTGCCGCCGTAGTCGTCATCGCGCCGGTTGGCTCCGGTCTTGAGGAACTGGTCCAGCAGGTAGCCGTTGGCGCCGTGCAGCTCCACGCCGTCGAAACCGGCCGTCTCCACGGCATTGCGCGCGGCCACGGCGAAGCTGTGGACGATGGCGGGAAGCTCCTGCTGGGCGAGCGCGCGCGGCGCGGAGGTGGGCACGAACTGGCCCTTGCCCGAGTCCTCGTCGATCACATAGGTCTTGGATCTGGCCGCCACCGGGGACGGTCCCACGGGCGCCTGGCCTTCGGGCTGCAGCGAGGTGTGCGAGACCCGGCCCACATGCCACAGCTGGGTGACGATGCGCCCGCCCTCCTTGTGCACGGCGTCGGTCACGCGCTTCCAGCCGTCGAGCTGCTCGCTGCCGTACAGGCCCGGCACATGGGCATAGCCCTGGCCCTGGTGGCTGATGGCCGTGCCTTCGCTGATCAGCAGGCCGGCGCTGGCGCGCTGGGCGTAGTAGGTGACCATGATGTCGTTGGGCAGGGCCTGGGGTGCGCGGTTGCGCGTCAGCGGCGCCATGGCGATGCGGTTGGGCAGGCGCAGTTCGCCAGCCTGTATGGGTTCGAACAGAGAGGTCATGCAACGGGGCTTTCTGTGCGTGAAGCAAAAGCGCCGCCCGTGCGGGCGGCGCGGCGTACGGCACAGATTACGCCCATGGAATCAATCGTGCAGGCCAGGGATTTGCGCGCTGTCGTGCAGGCGACGGTGCTGCGCCACGAGTCGGCCCAGCGCCTGCATCTGCGCCGTCACGAAGCTGCGCGTGGCGGCATCGGTGCACAGGCCCTGGCTGTCGAATTTCTGCGCCGCCTGGCCCACGAAGACCTCGGGCCGGGCCAGCACGTCGGCTTCCATGCACTGCAATACCTTGCGCAGTTCGTACTGCACCCGCGCCCCGCCCAGCGGGCCCGGCGAGGCCGAGACAAGGGCCACGGGCTTGTGCCGAAATGGTTGGTCTTCGCCACGCGAGATCCAGTCCAGCGCATTCTTGAACATGCCTGGAATGGAGAAGTTGTACTCGGGCGTGGCCAGCACCACGGCGTCGGCACGGCGGATGCGCTCGCGCAACTGGTGCACGGGTTCCGGCATGCCCGTGGCCAGCAGGTCGGCATCCAGCGGCGGCAGCGCGCGCCAGTCGCAGACCTGCATCGTGGCCTGGGGTGGCAGGCATTCGCCCGCCAGCTCCAGCAGCAGGCGGTTCAGGGAATGGCGGCGCAGGCTGCCGCACAGTCCGATGATGTCCATGGCGTCAGGCCTGCAGCGCGATGCCGACCTGCTGGATGACGCCGCGCCAGCGCGCGATCTCGGCGCCCACCATGGCACGCATCTCCTCGGGGCTGCAGGGCGTGGCCGCGCTGCCTGCGCTGGCCAGGGCCTGGAGCAGGTCGGGCTCCTTCAGGGCCTTGTGGGTTTCGGCGGCCAGCCTTTGCACCACGTCGGCGGGCGTGCCTGCGGGCGCGGCCAGGCCCAGCCAGGAGCGCACCTCGAAGCCGGGCAGCACGGCCGAGGCCGGCGGCACCTCGGGCAGGGTGGGCCAGGCCTGGGCGCTGGTGACAGCCAGGGCGCGCAGCCGGCCCGACTTGATGTGCGGCATGGCCACGGTCAGCGTGTCGCTGAGCACGTCCACATCGCCCGCTATCACGGCCTGCACGGGTGCGCCGCCGCCCCGGTAGGGCACGTGCAGCAGCTGCACCTTGGCCGTGGAGCCCAGCAGCTCGCCGGCCATGTGCTGGGTGGAGCCCACGCCCACCGAGGTGAAGGTGATGCGTCCCGGCTCCTTGCGGGCCATGGCCAGCAGATCGGCGAGGGTCCTGGCGGGATGCTCGGCGCGCACGGCCACCACGAAGGGAAAGGACGAGACGGTGGAGACAAAGGCGAAGTCCTTGACCGCGTCGTAGGGCAGCGATTTGCGCAGCGCGGCCGACACGGTGTGCGCGCCCGTGAGCATGACCAGGCTGTAGCCGTCCGGCACCGCCTTGGCCACGAAGTTGCTGGCAATGGAGCCGCCCGCGCCGCTCTTGATCTCCACCACCACGGGCTGCCTGAGCGATTCCTGCAGCTTCTGGGCCACGAGCCGGGCCACCACGTCGGCATTGCCGCCCGCGCCAAAGCCGTGGATCAATTGAATGGGCCGGTTGGGAAAACCGCCCTGGGCCCGGGCCGTGGGCAGGGCGAGTGAGGCGGCGCCTGCAAGCAGGGCCGCGCGTCGGGTGATGGCATTCATGTCGTGTCTCCTTTTTTTGTATTGCGCGCGGCGGACGTGTCCAGTGGCCTGGCAGGCCTGGCTGGTGTTGCGGCTAGCGGTCCGCGCGCGCGTAGCCGGTCTGGGCGCCGTAGAGCTTTTCGCGCTGCGACCAGTCGTGGGTCTCGTTCCACAGGGCCAGCACCTGCATGGCCTCCTGCTCGAAGACCTGGTGGCGCGCCGCGTCGGCCGTGCGCGCGGTCAGCTCCAGGCGGTGGCCCGAAGGGTCGAAGAAGTAGATGGAGGTGATGAAGTCGTCGTGGTTGGTGGGGCCCACCACGTCAATGCCCCGGTCCAGCAGGTCCTGCCGGGCGCGCAGCACGGTGTCCACGTCGGCGACCTCGAAGGCGAAGTGCTGTATCCAGCCCGGCGACTCCATGTCCTTCATCTGGCCCGGGTCCCTGGGGCACTCGAAGAAGGCGATGGAGCTGCCGTCCTCCATCTCGAAAAAGATGTGGATGTGCGGGCTGTACTGGCCCGTGGAGGGCACATGGTCCTCGCCCATGGCGTGGGTGAAGCGCAGGCCCAGCACCTCGGTATAGAAGCGCACGGTCTCGGCCGCGTCCTTGCAGCGGTAGGCGGCGTGGTGAAGCTTTTTGCACAGCATGGATGTCTCCTGTCAGTCGGTGGAAAAGGGGCCGGAAGTGGACGCGGGGCCTGTGGCGCCGTGGAGCGGCTCCTGGCAGCCGCTCCACTGGGGCTGGAAGAAGGGGGCCGGGACCAGGAGCTTCGATTCCTGGCTTTGCAGCAGCGGCAGCATGCGCGCCACATAGGCCTGCCAGCGTGGCTCGGCCAGCAGGCGGGCGCGGCGCTCGGCGCGCTCGTTCAGGTCCGTATAGGCCCACAGGTGGACGATCTGGTTGAGTGGCCCCGAGTCGCTGGTGTAGTAGCCGACCATGCGGCCCAGAATGTTGCTGCAGCTCCAGGCCCTCGGCCTGGTAGAGCGCCAGGTAGTCCCGCCACTTGCCGGGGTGGGCGGTGTAGGTGCGTTGTTCGACGAGCATGCCGTGCCTTTTTTCAACCGAGGCTGTGGCCGCCGTCGATCACGATGCGCGTGCCCGTGGCCGTGCGCAGATGCGTGGCGCAGGCGAGGATGGCCTGCGCCACATCGCCGGGCTCGACCACGCGGCCCAGCGGCGTGTGCGCGGCCTTTTTCTCCAGCTCCTGGCGGCTGCGGCCCCCCACGAAGCCCGTGTCCACGGCGGCGGGCGAGACGCAGAGAAAGCGCACCGGGCCGAAGGCGCGCGCCATGGACACCGTCAGCGTGTCCAGCGCGGCCTTGGCGGCGCAATAGGCCATGTTGCTGCCCAGGCCCGTGAAGGCGGAGACCGAGGACACGTTGACCACGGCGGCATCCTGCGAGGCGCGCAGCAGCGGCAGCAGGGCCCGCGTCACGGCATAGGTGCCGCCCACGTTGGCGCACAGGATGCGGTTGAACAGCGCGGGCTCCAGCGCATCGATCTGCGCGTGCGCGATGCGCTCGGTGAAGCCCGCGCAGTTGACCAGCAGGTCCACCCGGCCCAGGTGCTGCTGCAGCCACTGGGCGGCGGTGGCGTGGCTTGCCTCGTCTTGCAGCGACAGCTGCAGCGTGTGGTGGCTGCCCGGCAGTTCCTCGCGCAGCGCCTGGGCGCGGTCGCGGCCCTGGTGGTAGCCGATCACGACGGTGGCGCCTTCGCTGGCCAGGGCCCGCGCCGTGGCGGCGCCTATGCCGCTGCTGGCGCCGGTGACGACGGCGATTCTGTCTTGCAATGGCGGATGGGAGAGTTGCATCATTCGGAAATCCGTGGCGCCCGGCCTTGCCGTGCCCTGGCCGGGCCGTGGTTGATCGGCCATTCCGATTGTTTTTAAATCGCCCGGCGGCGCCACTCAGTTGTCCGATAAACGAACATGACCTCATCGTCCGATGCCGGCTCCCTCAAGCGGGGCGTGGCCTTTCTCAAGCTGCTGGCGACCGGGGGCGTGCGCGGTTGCCCGCTCAGCGAACTGGCCGAAAAATCCGGCGTGCCCCACCCTTCGGCCCACCGCATCCTCAAGCAGCTGATTGCCGAGCGCCTGGTGGTGCACGACGCCCAGACCCACCGCTACCGGCTGGGGCCGCTGGCCTTCGAGCTGGGCCTGGCCGGGTCGATGCTGCATGACATACGCGACCTGTGCGAGCCGGCCATGGCGGCGCTGTCACGTGAAACCGAGGACACGGCCTACCTGGTGGTGCGCAGCGGATTCGAGGCCGTGTGCCTGCACCGGCTCGAAGGCGACTTCCCCATACGCACGCTGGTGCTGCAGGTCGGCAGCCGGCGCCCGCTGGGCGTGGGCGCCGGTGGGCTGGCCGTGCTGGCCGCCATTGCGCCCGAGGAGCGCGAGGCCATCATCGAGCGCGTGGCGCCCGCCCTGCCGGCCTTTGGCAAGCTCACCGATGCGGGACTGCGCCTGGCCTGCGAGGAAACGGCCCGCGCAGGCGTGGCCGTGATACAGAACCGCGTGAGCCTGGGCGTGACGGCCGTGGGCGCGCATTTTTGCGACAGCATGGGCCAGGCCATGGGGGCGGTCAGCGTGGCCGCGCTGACCCAGCGCATGACGGCGGCGCGCGTGCGGCGCATCGCCCAGCAGGTGCGCGCTGCGGCGGCCCAGATAGAGCAGCGCATCCGCACGCGCAAAAGATAAGGGGCCGGCTGGTCTACACCAGCCGGCCCCTTGTCGGCCCCTTGTGCCGCCGAGCCCGGGCTCGGCGCTGCTTACTTGAGCAGGCCTTCGGCCTTCATCGCGGCCTGCACGGCAGGGCGGGCCAGCACGCGCTCGCGGTAGGCCAGGAGGTTGGTCAGCTCGGAGATGTCCACGCCCACGAACTGGGCCCAGCCCGTCACGGTGAACAGGTAGGCGTCGGCCACGGTGAACTGCTCGCCCATCAGGTAGTCGCGGCCATTGAGCTCGCCGTCCACCCACTTGAGGCGGTCCAGCACGCGCTGGCGCACCACGGGCTTGTAGTCGTCGGGTGTGGCGGGGTTGAACAGGGGACCGAAGCCCTTGTGCAGCTCGGTGCCGATGAAGTTCAGCCACTCCTGCAGGTGGTAGCGGGCCATGGTGCCGTTGGCCGGGGCCAGCTTCTTCTCGGGGACCAGATCGGCCAGGTACTGGACGATGGCCGGGCCTTCATGCAGCGTGTCGCCGTCGTCGAGCACGAGGAAGGGAACATAGCCCAGCGGGTTGATGCCGTAGTAGTCCGTGCCGTCCTGCAGCTTGTGCGTCTTGGTGCTGGCCAGGACCGGCTCGTAGGCCAGGCCTGCCTCGTGCAGGACGATGTGGGGAGACAGAGAGCAGGCGCCAGGGCTGTAGTAGAGCTTCATGGTGGATGGCTTCCGATCAGGGTAAGAAAGACAAGCGCCCATGCTAACCCCATGTGGCGGGGCTGCGCATGATGGGACCGCGCTGGCGCCAGGGTTCAGGCCGACAGGCGCTGTGCAGCCCAGAGCACCTGTTCCAGCACGGCCTTCATGCCCTGCTGGTCCTGGGGGCGCTGCAGGCGGCCGGCGTCGTCGAATGCCTGGCCTGCCTGGCCCACGGCGTGGCTCACGGGTGCCAGCCAGCACTGCAGGTTCAGCAGCAGCGGCGCCAGGTGCGACTGGGCGCGCAGGCCGCCCAGGCCGCCGGGCGAGGCGCTGGCCATGCCCACGACCTTGCCGCGAAAGGGCAGGGTGCCATCGGACCAGACCGGATCACCGGCCACGGGGCTGGAAGCCCAGTCGATGGCGTTCTTGAGCAGGGCGGGGTAGCTGCCGTTGTACTCGGGCGAGCAGATCAGCCAGGCCGGGTGGCTGTGCAGCGCGGCCTTGAAGCGCAGCACGTCGGGCGGCGTGCCGCTGGCCTCCAGGTCGGCGTTGTACATGGGGATGTCGAAATCCGACAGCTCCAGCAGCGTGGGCTGGGCGCCCAGTTCGCGCGCCATGTCGGCGGCGGCGGCGGCCAGGCGCCGGTTGTGCGATTGTTGGCGGGTACTGCCCGCGAAGATGAGGATCTGCATGGCCGCCATTGCATCACAGGCCCTGCACATGTTTCTTGCAAGCGGGCCGCGTTGCGGGCGGCGGCGCGCAGCATCCTGCGGAAAATGCCGTCGCCCGCCGCCCTGTTTCACGTGGAACACCGGCACAGTGCCGGCCCGGTGGCAGGGCCGGCCGACCCCTTGCAAGGCACTGGTGCGGCAAAGGTGGGAAAATCGCGGGTTCCCCGCTGGGTTCCCCTCGCTACATGAACGAGGGCCACCTGCCATGAGCGCCGGAGCGTGAGTGCTCCGTGTCGGGGGCTTGGGCCGGGCAGGCCCCCGGAGTGATAAGCATGTTGTACCCACAGGAATTTGATGTGATCGTGGTCGGTGGCGGCCACGCCGGCACCGAGGCCGCGCTGGCCGCTGCGCGCATGGGCTGCAGGACGCTGCTGCTGAGCCACAACATCGAGACCCTGGGCCAGATGAGCTGCAATCCCAGCATCGGCGGGATCGGCAAGGGCCATCTGGTCAAGGAAGTGGATGCGCTGGGCGGCGCCATGGCGCTGGCCACCGATATCGGCGGCATACAGTTCCGCATCCTCAACAGCTCCAAGGGCCCGGCCGTGCGTGCCACGCGCGCCCAGGCCGACCGCATTCTCTACAAGGCCGCCATCCGCGACATGCTGGAGAACCAGCCCAACCTGTGGCTGTTCCAGCAGGCGGTGGACGACCTCATGGTCGAGGGCGACCGCGTGGTGGGCGCCGTCACCCAAGTGGGCGTGCGCTTTCGCAGCCGCACCGTGGTGCTCACGGCGGGCACCTTCCTGGACGGCAAGATCCACGTGGGCCTGAACAACTACGCGGCAGGCCGCGCGGGCGATCCGCCGGCCGTCAGCCTGTCGTCGCGGCTCAAGGAACTGCAGCTGCCCCAGGGCCGCCTGAAGACCGGCACGCCGCCGCGCCTGGATGGCCGCAGCATCGACTTCTCGCAGTGCGAGGAGCAGCCCGGCGACGGCATGCCCGGTGGTGTCAACGAAGGCGTGCTGCCCGTGTTCAGCTTCATCGGCAATGCGGCCATGCACCCGCGCCAGATGCCCTGCTGGATCACCCACACCAACGAGCGCACGCACGACATCATCCGCAGCGGCTTTGACCGCAGCCCCATGTTCACGGGCAAGATCGAGGGCGTGGGCCCGCGCTACTGCCCCAGCGTCGAGGACAAGATCAACCGCTTTGCCGACAAGGAAAGCCACCAGATCTTCCTGGAGCCCGAAGGCCTGACCACCAACGAGTTCTATCCCAACGGCATCTCCACCAGCCTGCCCTTCGACATCCAGTACGAATTGGTGCGCAGCATGAAGGGGCTGGAGAACGCGCACATCCTGCGTCCCGGCTACGCCATCGAGTACGACTACTTCGATCCGCGCTCGCTCAAGAGCAGCTTCGAGACGCGCCAGATCCAGGGCCTGTTCTTCGCGGGCCAGATCAACGGCACGACCGGCTACGAGGAAGCGGCGGCCCAGGGCCTGTTCGCAGGCCTCAACGCCGCGCTGCAGTGCCGCGGCCAGGAAGCCTGGCTGCCGCGCCGCGACGAGGCCTACCTGGGCGTGCTGGTCGATGACCTGATCACCAAGGGCGTGACCGAGCCGTACCGCATGTTCACCAGCCGCGCCGAGTTCCGTCTGCAGCTGCGCGAGGACAACGCCGACATGCGCCTGACCGAGGCCGGCCGCGCCATGGGCCTGGTGGACGATGCGCGCTGGGATGCCTTCAGCCGCAAGCGCGATGCTGTTTCACGTGAAACAGAGCGCCTGAAGTCCACCTGGGTCAATCCGCGCATCGTCGCGCCCGAGGAATCGGAGCGGGTGCTGGGCAAGTCCATCGAGCGTGAATACAACCTGTTCGACCTGCTGCGCCGCCCCGATGTGGGCTACGGCAAGCTGATGAGCCTGAACGAGGGCCGCTATGCCTCGGCCGATGTGCAGCCCGATGTGCTGGGCGATCTCAGCGCCTCCGTCGTCGAGCAGGTGGAGATCGCGGCCAAGTACGCAGGCTACATCGACCGCCAGAAGGACGAGGTGCAGCGCGCCGCCCACTTCGAGAACCTGCGCCTGCCGGCCGAGCTGGACTATATGCAGGTGCCGGCCCTGTCCTTCGAGGTGCGCCAGTCGCTGCAAAAGCACAGGCCCGAGACGCTGGGCCAGGCATCGCGCATGTCGGGCGTGACGCCAGCGGCGATCTCCCTGCTCATGGTGCACCTGAAGAAGGGGGGCTTCCGCGGCTTTGCCCCTGATGTGACAGACGCGAAGGGCGAGGAGGCATCCGCATGAGCCAGGAACTGCGCGCTCCTCTCGAGGCCGGCCTGCGGGCGCTGGGTCTGGAGCTTTCCCCTGCCCAGGTCGATACGCTGATGGAATTCCAGGCCCTGCTGGGCAAGTGGAACAAGGTCTACAACCTCACGGCAGTGCGTGATCCGCAGGAAATGCTGACCCACCACCTGCTCGACAGCCTGGCCGCCGTGCCGCCCCTGCAGCGCCACCTGGCCCAGATGCCTGCGCGCGCAGGGCGCACCGCCATGCTGGACGTGGGATCGGGCGGCGGCCTGCCCGGCGTGGTCTTTGCCGTCTGCTGCCCGCAGATCGACGTGCACTGCGTGGACACGGTGGGCAAGAAGGCGGCCTTCATCCAGCAGGCGGCGGCCACTCTGCGCCTGCCCAACCTGCGCGGCATCCACAGCCGCGTGGAGCAGTTGACCACGCGCTATCCGCTGATCAGCTGCCGGGCCTTTGCCTCGCTGGCGGACTTCACCAGCTGGTCGCGCCAGTCGCTGGAGGAGGGTGGCACCTGGCTGGCCATGAAGGGCAAGCACCCCGACGAGGAAATCGCCGCGCTGCCTGCCGACGTGCAGGTGTTTCACGTGGAACCATTGAAGGTGCCGGGCCTGGATGCCGAGCGCTGCATCCTCTGGCTGCGCACTGCTGCAGCCTGATTTTTTTACCGAATAGCACACTGCCGCGTTGCGGCGGGGCCATGTTCCCCATGCGCTGGCCATGGCCCTCGCATAAACTCCCAGCTTTCATCGCTCAGGGGTCAGCATGTTCGGCATCTCCGATTTCAGCGCATTCGTTGTTGCCATTCTTCTGTTTTTGCTGATTCCGGGGCCGGGCAATCTGGCGCTGATCACCTCCACCGGCAAGGGCGGCATACGGGCCGGAATGGCGGCCTGCGCCGGCGTGCTGGCGGCCGACCAGGTGCTGATCTGGATGGCGGTGGCGGGCGTGGCCGCGTTGCTGGCTTCCTATCCCGCGGCCTTCCATGCCGTGCAGTGGCTGGGCGCCGCCTACCTGGGCTGGCTGGGTTTCAGGATGCTCACGGCCAGGCCCGGCGACAAGCCCGTGCTGCACATCGAGCCGCGCCACTACTTTCGCCAGGCCGGCCTGATCACCCTGATGAACCCCAAGTCCATCGTGTTCTACATGGCCTTCTTCCCGCTGTTCGTGGATCCCGCAAGCCACCAGGGCCTGCTCACGTTCGCGGTGATGGCGGCCACGGTGGCTGCTCTGACCTTTCTCTATTGCCTGATCGTGGTGCTGCTGACCGCGCATCTGGCCGAGCGCATGCGCGCCAATCCTGCGGTTTCCCGGGTTCTCGAAAAGACTGCGGGCGTGTTTCTGATCGGTTTTGGCCTCAAGCTGGCCATCGCCAAATAAGCGTGTAAATACCATGGCCAAAATCTTCTGTGTCGCCAATCAAAAGGGTGGGGTCGGCAAGACCACCACCGCCGTCAACCTTGCTGCGGGCCTGGCCAAGATCGGCCAGCGCGTGCTGATGATCGACCTGGACCCCCAGGGCAATGCCACCATGGGCTCGGGCGTGGACAAGCGCGCGCTGGAGCTGTCGGTCTACGACGTGCTGCTGGAGAACGCCAGCGTCAAGGAAGCCGCCGTGCGCTCCGAGGCCGTGGGCTATGACGTGCTGGGCGCCAACCGCGAACTCAGCGGCGCCGAGATCGAGCTGGTCACGCTGGAGCGCCGCAACGAGCGCCTGAAGGGCGCCCTCAGGGCGGCCGATGCCGACTACGACTTCGTGCTCGTGGACTGCCCGCCCAGCCTGTCCATGCTCACCCTGAACGGCCTGTGCGCGGCCCATGGCGTGGTCGTGCCCATGCAGTGCGAGTACTTCGCGCTCGAAGGCCTGACCGACCTGGTCAACACCATCAAGCAGGTGCATGCCAACATGAACCCCGACCTGCAGATCATCGGCCTGCTGCGCGTGATGTTCGACCCGCGCACCACGCTGCAGCAGCAGGTCAGCGACCAGCTCAAGGAGCACTTCGGCGACAAGGTCTTCGACACCGTGATCCCGCGCAACGTGCGCCTGGCCGAGGCGCCCAGCTATGGCGTACCTGGCGTGGTCTTCGACCCGGGCGCCAAGGGCAGCAAGGCCTTCATCGATTTCGCGCACGAGATGGTGCGCCGCATCAAGAAGATGTAGCCATGCAAGGTTCACATGAAACGGCAGGGCAGGGCGTGCCGACCGGGTGGGCTGCCGAGGACGTCTGGCTGCTGCCCGGCTGGCAGAACTCGGACGCCGGCCACTGGCAAAGCCGCTGGGAGCAGCGCCACGGCTACCGCCGCCTGGAGCAAAACGACTGGGACCGTCCGCTGCGCGGCGACTGGAGCGCCAGGCTGCAGGAGACGGTGCTCGACGCGCCGCGCCCGGTGGTGCTGGTGGCCCACAGTCTGGGCTGCATCCTTGTGGCGTGGTGGGCGGCGCATTCGCCGCTGGCCGCCCGCAAGGTGCGTGGCGCGCTGCTGGTCGCCCCCGGCGATACCGAGCAGCCCCAGCTGCGCGAGCAATTGCCTGGCTGGTCGCCCGTGATGATGCAGCGCCTGCCGTTTGCCTCCATCGTGGTCGGCAGCAACAACGATATCTATTGCAGCGCGCAGCGCGTGCAGACCCTGGCCGATGCCTGGGGCGCGCGCTTTGTCGATGCAGGGCCTTCGGGCCATCTCAACACGGCCAGCGGGCTGGGCGACTGGGACAGCGGACACGCGCTGCTGGCGTCGCTTTGACAAGGACAACACCATGGTGACCAAGAAACCCAAGGGACTGGGACGCGGACTCGAAGCCCTGCTCGGCCCCAAGGTCCACGACAAGGAAGAGGCCGGCGGCCCCGTGGCCGAGACCGGGCTGCCCAGCATCCTGCAGCTGGACGTGATGGTGCCCGGCCAGTACCAGCCGCGCACCCACATGGACGAGGGCGCGCTCTACGAGCTGGCCGAAAGCATCAAGGCCCAGGGCATCATGCAGCCCATCCTGGTGCGCCGCCTGGCCAAGGGCGAGCACGCCGGCAAGTACGAAATCATCGCGGGCGAGCGGCGCTTTCGCGCAGCCCGCATCGCCGGCCTGGCCGAGGTGCCGGTGCTGGTGCGCGAGGTGCCCGACGAGGCCGCCGCCGCCATGGCGCTGATCGAGAACATCCAGCGCGAGGACCTCAACCCGCTGGAAGAGGCCCAGGGCCTGTCGCGCCTGGTCAAGGAATTCGGCCTCACGCACGAGCAGGCGGCCCAGGCCGTGGGACGCTCGCGCAGCGCGGCCACCAACATCCTGCGCCTGCTGAACCTGGCCGACCCGGTGCAGACCATGCTCATGGCCGGCGACATCGACATGGGCCATGCGCGCGCCCTGCTGTCGCTGGACCGCGCGGCCCAGATCACGGCCGGCAACCAGATCGCGGCCAAGAAGCTGTCGGTGCGCGAGGCCGAGGCCCTGGTCAAGAAGATCGGCGCCGACTTCAGCCTGGTGCGCCAGAAGTCCAAGAAGGAAGGCAAGACGCGCGACATCAAGCGCGTGGAGGAAGAGCTGTCCGACCTGCTCATGGCCGATGTCGAAGTGCGCATCAAGAAGTCCGTGCGCCGTGGCGGCAAGCTGCAGGAAATGGGCGAAGTGGCGATCCAGTTCGGCTCGCTCGATGCGCTCAACGGGCTGATCGAACGTTTGCGCGGCGACGCACCCGAGTGATGACAACAGCTTGTAACCGTCTGTGATCTGTCGTTCTCCAGCAAAGCAGCGCTTTTTCGCGAGGGTGAATCCCGGTATATTTGCGCGCTGTTATGCGGGGTAATTGTGTGTAATCGCTGACTGGCGACGCTGCCAGTGCGTGGACGCCATTGCCCTGGCGCTGATTCACCTAGACCAGACCAAGAGGATTACAACGTGAAGAAGTATCTTGCCCTGACTGCCATCGCCGCCGTGGCGCTGACCGGCTGCGTGACCACCGACATGCGCATGGGTTCGCCGGAAGCCAAGACCGTGGCCACGGGCGCCGCGGGCGGTGCCAGCGCCGAGAACGCCAACACCGAGCTGGAGCGCTGCGATTCCTCGCTGGGCACCATCTCCCTGGTCGAGAACCAGACCGCCGGCTGGTACACCATCCTCACCCAGCAGTACCGCCTGCCGCCCACCTCGCAGCTGCTGCGCCTGATGATCCAGCAGTCCAACTGCTTCATCGTCGTGGAACGCGGCGCGGCCGGCATGGGCGCCATGGCGCGTGAACGCGCGCTGATGGACTCGGGTGAAATGCGCGGCGGCAGCAACCTGGGCAAGGGCCAGATGGTGGCCTCCGACTACGGCCTGTCCCCCGAAGTGATCTTCAACCAGAGCGATGCCGGCGGCATGGGCGGCGCCATCGGCGGCCGCGCCGGCGGCATCTTCGGCGCGCTGGCTGCAGCCACCAAGACCCGCGAGGCCTCGGTCATGCTGGCCCTGGTGGACAACCGTTCGGGCGTGCAGGTGTCGGCTTCCGAAGGCTCGTCCTCCAAGACCGACTGGGGCGGCATGGGCGCGCTGTTCGGCGGCTCCGCCGGCGCCTCGCTGGGCGGCTACACGCGCACGGCCGAAGGCAAGGTGATCGCCGCCGCCTTCATGGACGCCTACAACCAGATGGTGCGCTCGCTGCGCAACTACAAGGCGCAGACCGTCAAGGGCCAGGGCCTGGGCGGCGGTGGACGCCTGGGCGTGGACGGCGGTGCCGCACCGTCGCAGACATCGGCTCCGGGCGCCAATGCCGCCGGCATGTCGCTGCGCGCTGCCCAGCAAAAGCTCAATGCCCTGGGCTACACCGCAGGCACGCCTGACGGCGCCATGGGCAAGAACACCCAGAACGCCCTGCGCGAATTCCAGCGCGACCAGAGCCTGCCGCAGACCGGCCGCCTCGACCGTGCCACCTCGCAAGCACTGCAACAGCAATAAGCGGCTCCCGGCCGGAGGGCGCGCATGATGCGGCGCCTTCCCTGGCCGGCCCCGGCCCTTCTTGCCTGGGCAGGCGCCTGGCTTGTGTACGCCGCGCTGCAATCGACCCTAGGGCCGCTGGCCGCCTGGCTGGCGGCCTGTTTTTTGGGCGTGCTCGCCAGCCTGCTGGCCACGCCCTGGTGGCGGCGCCTGGCCGTGGCGGCGGGCTTTCCGCTGTCCTGCCTGATGCTGTGGGGGCCGGGCGGCCTGGCCGCCATCAGCCCCTGGCTGTGGCTGGCGGCGCTGGGCCTGCTCGCCCTGGTCTACCCGCTCAACGCCTGGCGCGATGCGCCGCTGTTTCCCACGCCGACCGATGCGCTGCAAGGCCTGGCCGATGCCGCGCCGCTGCCGGACGGCGCGGCCGTGCTCGATGCCGGCTGCGGCCTGGGCGACGGCCTGCGCGCGCTGCGCGGGCAGTACCCGCAGGCGCGGCTCAACGGCATGGAGTGGAGCTGGCCGCTGCGCTGGCTTTGCGCGCTGCGCTGCCCCTGGGCCCGCGTGCGCCGCGCCGATATCTGGCTGGCCGACTGGAGCGGCTATCAGATGGTCTACCTGTTCCAGCGCCCTGAAAGCATGGGCCGTGCAGCCGTCAAGGCCGCCACGGAACTGCCTGAGGGCGCCTGGCTGGTCAGCCTGGACTTTGCGCTGCCCGGCGTGGAGCCCTCCTGGCAGCGCCAGGGACCGGGCCGGCACAGCCTCTGGGTCTACCGCATGCCGCTGGGCGGTGCCGGCGAGGCCGTGGTGCATGTTCCCGAGCCCGAGGAAACGCCCTACGAAAAGGCCCTGCGGGAGCTGCAGGAACGCCGGTGACGGATGTGCGTGGCGCCTACTTCTTCGCGCTGGCCTTGCTCACGTAGAGCGACAGCGCGGCGATCTCGGCCTCGCTGAGCGTGGCCTTGAATGAGGGCATGGCGCCTATGCCGTCGCGCAGGGCACGGGCCACGCGCGCGGCATCGGGCTGCAGCTCGTCGAGCACGGGGCCGATGGCGCCCTCGGCACCCGCGTCCTTGAGCGTGTGGCACAGCGCGCAGGCGGGCGTGGCCGTGGCGAACAGCTTCTTGCCCAGGGCCATCTGGGCCGCTTCATCGGCAAAGGCGGGGGCGCACAGCAGGGCGCTGCCGAGCAAAGTGCTGCCCAGCAGGGCGGTGTGGATCAGGTGTTTCATCGTGAACATGGCAATGGGGGTACGGGCCCGCCACGGTCTGGCGCCGTGTGCGGGAGGTGACGGGAGTGAAGAGAAGGGGGGGCGGGATGAGCGCGCGGGCCGTGTTCAGGCCACGGTGACGGTCACGGCGTGGTCGGCCCAGCTGGTGTTGTTGTAGCCACTCTGGTTTTCGCCGCGCGTCTCGGGCTGGACCCGGCCGCGCGCGTCGGTGGCGCGGCTGGCCAGCACATGCGTGCCCTTGGGCAGGCGCGCCTGCAGCACGAACTGGCGCCAGGCGTACTTGCCCAGGTCGGGGCCAACCAGGCGCGCGGCCTGCCAGCTCTTGCCGCCGTCCGTGGACACCTCCACGCCCTTGACGGCGTCCATGCCGCCAAAGGCCACGCCGTGGATCTGCACCAGGCCGGCGGCCTGCCCGCCGTCCTCGGGCAGGGGCGAGTTGATCCAGGACTTGACGCTCATCTCCTGCACCGAGGGCTGGCTCGGGTCACCCTTGCTGCCGGGCGGCGAGATGCGGTAGCCGTGGGACATGATGTGGGCCTCGCTCTCGCGCGGCGTGAAGGCCAGCTGCTTGATGTACTTGATGTTGTTCACGCCGGTGTAGCCGGGCACGATCAGGCGCAGCGGCCCGCCATGGGCCAGCGGGATGGGCTCGCCGTTCATCTCCCAGGCCAGCAGCGCGTCTTCCATGGCCGACAGCGGCACCGAGCGCTCGACGATGACGCTCTTGGGGTCCAGCCCTGCAGGCAGCACCTCGCCGCCCGTGCCGGTCATGTAGAGGCCGCCGTCGGCCACGCCGCCCAGGGCCTTGACCACCTCGCGCACGGGCACGCCGCTCCAGACCACGCAGCCGGCCGCACCCACGGTCCAGGCCGTGCCGCTGGGCTTGCTGGGAAAGAAGGCGCGGCCATTGCCCGAGCACTGCAGCACCATGGCCACGGTCTCCAGGCCCAGGGACTTGAGCTCGCGCACGCTGAGGCTGCGGGGCTGGCGCACGCCCCCCACCTGCAACTGCCAGGCATCGCGGTCGGCCACGATGGATTCGGGCGGTGTGGGCAGGTTGTTGCGCACATAGAGCTGGTCGCTGGGCGTGATCACGCTGGTGCCGAAGGCGCCGCGCCGCGTCTCTATGGTGGTGGAGCTGTGGACGATGAGGGCATCGGCCTTCTTCCAGCCCGCGTAGCCGGGCAGGGGCTTGGCCGCCGGTGCTGCCGCAGCTGCGGGTGCCTGGGCTTGGGCTTGGGCTTGGGCCAGTGCGCCCTGGTGCAGGCCGGCCAGGCCTGCGGCGGCCAGTGCGCTGGCGCTGCCGGCCAGCAGGCTGCGGCGCGCGGGGGAGGTGGGCGATGTCGGCAAGTGGTTCATGGGTGTCTCCTCGTGGTGGTTGTCAGGGGGCGTGTCGTGGCGTCTCATGGGGCATCTCATGGGGCAGGGGTGCCCAGGGCCTTGCTGGCCACGGCCAGGGCCTGTTTCTTCTGGGCCACCAGCACCAGCGGCCGGCCTTCGCGCGAGCGAACGACCTGCCAGTGCATGTTGGCCCACCAGCCCTGGCCATCGGCCAGGCGCTGGGGCTGGTCGAAGGCCAGCACGGTGACGATGCCGCCCTTCTCGAAGAAGGTGGTCAGGTGGTAGGCGCGCGTGCCGTCGATATCGCAGGGCCGCATCAGCTGGGTGTAGCCGGGCAGCTTCTCGCCGGCCGGCAGGTCCAGGCGGCGCGCCACCTCGGCCTCGGGCATGAAGCTGCCGCGCAGCGTGCGCTCGTAGTACTCATGCTCGATGGCGGCGCGCACCAGCTCGGGCGGGCGCATGGCGAACACGGCGGTGGCGGCCGAGCTGCCCACCAGCAGCGCGGCGATCAGCCGGCGCACGCCGCTGCGCGCATGCCAGGGCGTGTGGCGCAGCAGATGGGCGGGCGGCTCGCCGTGCGGCCCGGGGTCGAAGGCCAGGGCCAGTTCGGCGCGTGCGCGCAGGTCGAAGGCCGATTCGTCGGTCGTGTCCGGGGCAGTCATTTCAAGCCTTGCTATCGGGTGGCGCGCAGCGGGGTGGGGCGCAGCGGGATCACGCTGGCAGTCTCTGGAGCAGGCGCCGGGGCGGCCTGCTCCAGGGCCGCCTTCAGCGCATCGCGGGCGCGTGACAGGCGCGACAGCACCGTGCCCGGCGCAATGTCCAGGGCCTCGGCCATCTGGGCCGTGGGCATGTCGTCGAAGTAGTAGAGCACCAGCACCTCGCGGTGGATGGGGGCGATGCGCGACAGCGCCTTGACCACGTCGAGCCGGTCATCCAGCGCCGAAGGCGAGGGGGAGGGGGCGGGATGCTGGTCCAGTGCCTCGTCATCGCTGACCAGATGGGCCGATGGCGCAAGGTGCCGGAAGGCATGGCGGCGCATGATCTGGAACAGCCAGGCCCGCGCCATTGCGGCCTCGCGCAGCTGGTGGCGAAAGCGCCAGGCGCTGGTGAAGCAGTCCTGCACCACGTCCTCGGCCAGCGCGCGCGAGCCGGTCAGCGCCCAGGCGCTGCGCAGCAGGAATCGGTAGTGCTCGCGCACCCACTGGTTGTAGCGCGACTCGGCGGTGGAGATCATGCGGCATAAGAGCACGCAGGGCGCCGCCCTATTCCATGGGCTGGCCTTAGGCAAACCCTATATCGGATCAGCTATCGCGAAGAGACGATGGCTCCCTGTCATTCCCTGATCGGCCGCGATACAGCGCCTGATCCGACCCTGTGGGCAGCGGAGCCGGCCTGCTGCCCGAAGAACCGTGCCGGAGGCATGCCCACCGTGCGGTGCACCATGGCGCTGAAGGCGCTGGGGCTGTAGCCCAGCTCGGCCGCGATCTGCTGTATGGGAAGGCCGCGCGCGGCCAGGCTCAGGCCGTGGGCCAGCACGACTTGCTGGCGCCAGGCGGTGAAGCTGCAGCCCAGCTGCTGCTGGAACAGCCGGGCCACGGTGCGCGGGCTGGCGCCGGTGTCTGCCGCCCAGTCGGCCAGGCTCTCGTGCTGGGTGGGGTCGGCCACCACGGCCTCGCAGAGCATGCGCAGCCGCTTGTCCTGGGGCATGTTCACGCCAAGGTGGACTTCGCTGGCGCGGCGCAGTTCTTCCAGCAGCAGGGCGCTCAGATGGTGCTCGCGCTGCAGCGTGGCGGCGTCCGGGGCGGGCTGGTCATCGCTTTGCTTGGGCAGGGCCGTGATCAGCTCGCGCATCAGCGGCGAAACCTCCAGCACGCGGCAGCGTGCCCAGTCCTGCGGGTTGCAGGCCACGCCGCAGGGCGGGAGGTCCGGCAGTACGGGGCCCTGGGCCGGATCGTCCTGCAGCACGTAGATGGAGACGAGATCGGCTTCCTCGACCATGGCCACGGCGTGGACCAGGCCGGGCGGAATCCACACGGCCTTGGAGGGTGGGGCGATCAGCGTGCCCTGGGGGGCCGACAGGTGCAGCACGCCGTCCAGCGAGATGGCGATCTGTGCCCAGCTGTGGCTGTGCGGTATGACGCGCGTGCGTGCCGACAGGCGGTGCTGCTTGGCGCGCACGGGGCGCTGGGGCGTGGGCACGAACAGGTGCGGATGCAGGGCCTCCACCGGCTCCATCGGCCGGGCCCTGCGCACCGACCGCAGTGCGGCTGCGGGGCAGGTGCTGGGCAGGGTGTCGGCAAGAGTGTCAGCAGGGGTGTGGGCAGGGGTGCCGGGCGTGGAGACAGGCTTTGGCATGTTTGCGATAGAAGTTGGCAGACTATCGCATACAAGACGAAACGCTGCTGCCTAAGATGCGGCCCATGACCGCCTCTTCCTCTTCCATGCCGGACGCCGTGGCGCCGGACCCGCTGCGCAGCGATGTGCGCACCATCGGCCTGATCGGCCTGGCGCATGGTTCCTCGCATTTCTTCCACCTGCTGCTGCCGCCGCTGTTTCCGTGGCTGATCGCCGAGTTCGGCTACAGCTATGCCGAGCTCAGCGTGATGGTGTCGCTGTTCTTCGTGGTCTCCGGCGTGGGACAGGCCATGGCCGGCTTTGCCGTGGACCGCTTCGGCGCGCGCCCCATTCTGTTTGCGGCGCTGGGCAGCTTCACCGTGGCGGGCGTGGTCGCCAGCCTGGCGCAGGGCTATGGAATGCTGCTGCTGGCGGCCTTCTTCGCGGGCCTGGGCAATGCGCCCTTTCACCCGGTGGACTTCACCATCCTCAACAAGCGCGTGTCGGCCAAGCGCATCGGCCATGCGTTCTCGGTGCACGGCCTGTCGGGCAATATCGGCTGGGCGCTGGCGCCGCTGTTCATGGCGGGCATCACCACGGCCACGGGCTCGTGGCGCCTGGCCTGCCTGTGCGGCGCGGCCCTGGCCGCCGTCATCCTCACCATCATGGTGCTCAACCGCGAGGCGCTGGACGACCGTGCGGCCGATGCCCAGGCCCCGGCGGCGCGTGCCGCTGCGGCCGCCGTGCCGCAGGAGCATCCCATGGCCTTCCTGAAGCTGCCCTCGGTCTGGCTGTGCTTCTCGTTCTTCTTCTGGAGCACCTGCGCGCTCAGCGCCATCCAGAGCTTTGCCAGCCCCGCCATGCAGTCCATGTACGGACTGCCGCTGAGCGTGACGGCGCTGATCGTCACGGGCTACATGCTCTGCGGCGCGGCAGGCATGCTGGCCGGTGGCTTCCTCGTGGGCCGCGTGCAGCGGCTGGAGAAGGTGATCTCCATCTGCATGCTGGGCTCGGGTGTTGCGCTGTTCCTGGTCGGCACGGGCTGGCTGCCGGCCATGGCGGCCGTGGCCGTGGCCTCCATCGCGGGCCTGGGCACGGGCCTGGCCGGCCCCTCGCGCGACATGCTGATCAAGCGCGCCGCGCCCCCCGGCGCCACGGGCCGCGTCTACGGCACGGTGTATTCGGGCCTGGACCTGGGCTTTTGCCTGGCCGCGCCGGTGTTCGGCTACATGCTGGACCACGGCATGAGCCACGGCGTGTTCTACGGATCGGCCATTGCCCTGGTGCTGAGCGTGGTGTCGGCCGTGGTCGTGGGCGATGGCGTGAGCAAGAAGGGTGGCATGGCGCTGAGCGCGGGCTGATCCCGGGTCTCGCTCCCCACAAGGCCCCGCAGGCCCAGGCTTGCGGGGCCTTTGCTTTGGGCGCAGAGATGGACAAAACAGGCATGCCAATTGCGTGCGCCCTGCGCGGCGCCTGCTATCGTGCAGGCACAACTTTTCAACACAGGAGACCTGTCCATGCGTTCCGCCTTCGCACCGCTTTCCCTCATGTTCCGCAGCGCCCCGCTGGCGCTGGCCCTCGCCATGGCCGGCCTGTCCGGCAGTGCCCTGGCTGCGCCCAAGGCCGATATCCAGGCGCTGGCGCAAAAGCACCAGCAGCCCCTGCTGGACACGCTGCGCGAGCTGGTGCACATCGAGTCGGGCAGCAAGGACATGGAGGGCGTGGAGCAGATCGCCAACTACGTGGCCGGCAAGCTGCGCGAGCAGGGCGGCAAGGTCGAGATCCTGCAGCCCACCGACGTCTACCGGCTGGGTGACACGCCCGAGAAGATCGGCCCCATGGTGCATGCCGAGTTCAAGGGCAAGGGCAGCAGCCGCATCATGCTGATCGCCCACATGGACACGGTCTACCTGCGCGGCATGCTCAAGGACCAGCCGTTTCGCATCGACGGCGAGCGCGCCTACGGCCTGGGCATTGCCGACGACAAGCAGGGCGTGGCCCTGATCCTGCACACCGTGGCCATGCTGCGCCAGCTGGGCTTCGACAACTACGGCACGCTGACCGTGCTGATGAACAGCGACGAGGAAATCAGCTCGCCCGGCGCGCGCAGCACCATCACGCGCCTGGGCGCCGAGCAGGATGCGGTCTTCTCGTTCGAAGGCGGCGGCACCGACGGCGGCGTGCGCCTGGCCACCAGCGGCATCGGCGCGGCCTACCTCAAGGTCGAGGGCAAGGCCTCGCACGCGGGCGCCAAGCCCGAGGACGGCGTGAACGCGCTGTACGAGCTGTCGCACCAGCTGCTGCAGATGAAGGACCTGTCCAAGCCCGAGACCGGCCTCAAGCTCAACTGGACCGTGGCCAAGGCCGGCACCAACCGCAACGTCATTCCCGCCGAGGCCACGGCCCAGGCCGACGCCCGCGCGCTGCGCGTGGCCGACTTCACGGCGCTGGAGCAGGCCATGCAGGCCAAGGTGGGCCACAAGCTGCTGGACGCAAGCAAGGTGCAGCTCAAGTTTGAAGTGCGCCGCCCGCCGCTGGAGGCCAACGATGCCTCGCGCAGCCTGGCCAAACAGGCGCAGACCATCTACAGCGATGAGCTGGGCCTGAAGATGAGCGTGATGGAAAAGGCCACGGGCGGCGGCACCGACGCGGCGTTTGCGGCGCTCAAGGCCAAGGGTGCCGTCATCGAGGGCTTTGGCCTGAGCGGCTACGGCGCGCACTCCAATGATGCGGAGTATGTGCAGCTGAACACCATCGTGCCGCGCCTGTACCTGGCCACGCGCATGATCATGGATCTGTCGAAGTAGCCCCCACGCTCCCCATGCTTCGCATGGTCCGCTGCCCCTGGCCGGGCGCCCCCCGAGGGGGCCGCGGTTCGCCTTGGGGCGGCCCGGCAGCGAAACCTGGCGCACGCTGCGGATGGCGGGGTCAAAAAGCAAAAAAGGGCATGCCTTGCGGCATGCCCTGAAGGCGCATCGTGGGGCGCTCTGTGTTCTTTACTGCGAAGAGATGTTCTTGTCTTTCGCGATCTTGCTCCAGCGCGTGAAGTCGGCGTTCAGCCGCGCCTTCATGGCCGCGCCGTCCTGGTAGGTGGCGATGGCGCCTGCGGCCAGCATCTTCTTTTGCAGCTCGGGCTCGGCCAGGATGAGCTTGAGCTCCTGGTTCAGGCGCTGGACCACGGCGGGCGGCGTGTTCAGCGGGGCGATCAGGCCGCCCCAGGTGTCGGCGTCGAAGCCGGGGAAGCCCTGCTCGGCCACCGACTTCACATTGGGCAGCAGCTGCTTGGCCTTTTGCGAGCTGACGGCAATGGCGCGCAGCTTGCCGGCCTGGATGTGGGGCAGGGCCGCGACCACGTCGGCGAACATCACGGCGATCTGGCCGCCGATCAGGTCGGTCACGGCCGGCGCGCTGCCGCGGTAGGGCACGTGCTGCATGTCGAAGCCGCCCAGGTCCTTGAGCTGCTCCATGGACAGGTGGCCGAAGCTGCCCGTGCCCGAGCTGGTGTAGTTCAGCGCCGGCTTGGCCTTCTTTGCGTGCTCGATCAGCTGCTGCAGGTTGGTCACGTCAGGCAGCTCGCGCGGGTTGATGACGATGGCCATGGGCAGGTCATAGACCGTGGCCACGGGCAGGAAGTCCTTGCGCACGTCGTACAGGTTGTTGTTGAACAGCATGGGCGCCAGCAGCGCCGGCATGCCGAACATGGACAGCGAGTAGCCGTCGGGCTGCGACTTGATGAAAGCCGCCGTACCCACCGAGCCCGAGGCGCCGGGGCGGTTGTCGATGACGATGGTCTGGCCCAGGCGCTCGGTCAGGCGCTGCGCGACGATGCGCGCGGCCGTGTCGGTGGGGCCGCCGGGCGGGAAGGCCACGGTCAGCTTGATCAGCTTGTCGGGCCACTGGCTCTGGGCCCGTGCGGCGGGGGCCAGCGTGGCGATGGCGGTGGCGCAGGCGGCGGAAAGGATCTGGCGGCGCGAGGCCTGGAAGGGGGTGGAAGTCATATGTCTCCTCAAGCGGGAAGGGGTGGAAATGAGAGCCGTGGAGCGGTCTGGGTGGGAACGTCTGCGCGCTCTCAGATGATGTTTTTGGCGCGCAGCGCGGCGCGGGCCTGTTCGTCCAGGCCCAGGCGCTGCTGCAGCACCTCGTCGGTGTGTTCGCCCTGGTGCGGCGGCGGGCGGCGTACGGGCAGGCGCTGGCCGTCCAGCGCATAGGGCGGGGCCAGCACGGACTGGCTGCCGGCTTCGCTGTCCTCGAAGCGGTGCAGCAGGCCGGCGTCGGCCGTGCGCTGCGAGTTCAGGGCCTCGAACAGGCCCAGCACCTCGCCGCAGGGAATCTGCGCGGCCGTCAGGCATTCGAGCAGTTGGGCGCGCGTGAAGCGCAGCAGCTCGGCCTGCACCAGCGGCATCAGCAGATCGCGGTTTGCCGAGCGTGCGGTATTGGTGGCAAAGCGCTCGTCGGCGGCCCACTCGGGCTTGGCGATGACGTCGGTGCAAAAGCGCTGGAACTGGCCGTTGTTGCCCACGGTGATGACCAGAGGGCCGTCGGCCGCCTCGAACACGCCGTAGGGCACGATGGACGGATGGGCGTTGCCGAACTTGGGCGGGTCGCCGGCCTTGAGCAGGGCCTCCATGCCGTAGTAGCTGGTGATCATCAGGCCGCAGTCGTACAGGGCCATCTGCACATGGCGACCGCGCCCGCTGCGCTCGCGCTCGTAGAGCGCGGCCAGGATGGCCTGGGCCGAGTACATGCCCGTGAACATGTCCACGGCGGCCACGCCGAACTTCAGCGGGCCCTGGCCCTGCTCGCCGTTCATGGCCATGATGCCGGACTCGCCCTGCACCACCAGGTCGTAGCCGGGCCGCGTGGCCTCGGGGCCGCTGCGCGAGTAGCCCGAGATGGAGCAGTACACCAGGCGCGGGTTCAGCTGCGACAGCTGCTCGTAGCCCAGGCCCAGCTTCTCGGCGCCGCCGACCTTGAAGTTCTGGATGACCACATCGCTGTCGGCCGCCAGCTCGCGTGCGATGCGCAGGCCCTCTTCGGCCTGCAGGTCCAGCGTGACCGAGCGCTTGTTGCGGTTGGCGCTGTTGAAGTAGGAGGTGTTGCGCTGGCCCACGCGCACGCCCCAGTCGCGCGTGTCGTCGCCGCGGCCCGGGTGCTCGACCTTGACGACATCGGCACCCAGGTCGGCCAGCGCCATGGCACACATGGGGCCGGCCAGCACGCGCGAAAGATCCAGGACGCGCACGCCGTCCAGCGGCAGGGAAGAGGGGAGAGCACTCATGCGAAACCTTGTCGAACCACGAAAACCGCAACGGGCCGGTGATGCCCGGGCAGGCCCGCATTCTTCATTCGTTTATTGACTTTGACAATCGTGCTAAAAAATGGACATTGTGTGTACTGAGGTTTGACAATGGATCTGGGCGGACTGTCCCTGCTGGTGGACATCATCGAAGCCGGCAACCTGAGCCGCGCCGCCGTGCGCCTGGGCATGAGCCGCGCCAACGTCAGCCACCGGCTCAACCAGTTCGAGCGCCAGATCGGCCAGCAGCTGCTGCGCCGCACCACGCGCCAGGTCGAGCCCACCGAGCTGGGCCTGCGCCTGTACGCGCATGGCCGCGCGATACGCCAGGAGGTCATGGCGGCGGCCGAGTCGGTGGACAGCCTGGGCCAGAGCCTGCAGGGCACCGTGCGGCTGAGCGTGCCCAGCGGCTACGGCCAGCTGCAGATGTCGGGCTGGCTGACGGAGTTCATGCGCATGCACCCGGGCATCACGCTGGAGGTGATCTTCGACAACGACATCGAGGACCTGATGCAGGGCGCGGTGGACTTCGCCGTGCGCGTGATGACCGAGCCGCCCGAAAGCCTGGTGGCCTGCAAGCTTGGCGACGTGCTCTACGAGGCCTGCGCCACGCCGCAGTTCCTGGCGCAGCATGGCCACCCCGACTCGCTGCTGGCGCTCAAGCGCGTGCCGCTGATCACCTCGGCGCTCACGGGCCAGAAGCTGCGCACGGCCGGCATGAACGGCGCCCGGCCCACCGAGCTGCGCATACGCCCGCGCCTGATGTCGCCCAACTTCCACTTCCTGCGCGATGCCGTGCTGCAGGGCCTGGGCGTGGCCGTGGTGCCGCGCTACATGGTGGCGGCCGAACTGGCCAGCGGCGCGCTTGAGCGCCTGCCGCTGCCGCCGGGCAGCCTGGACTTTCTGGCCACGCGCCAGTACCTGCTGTACATGCCGTCCCACTACCAGACGCGGGCCATCACCACGCTGATCGACTTCCTGCGCGAGAAAGCTGCGGCGGAGGGACTCAGAGGCTGAAGATCTTGCCGGGGTTCAGGATGTTCTTCGGGTCCAGCGCCTGCTTGATGGAACGCATCATCTGCACCGCGCCGTCGCCGGCTTCCTCGCGCAGGAAATCCATCTTGTGGATGCCCACGCCGTGCTCGCCCGTGCAGGTGCCGCCCAGCGCAATGGAGCGCGACACCAGCTGGTGGTTGAGCTGCTCGGCGCGCGAGCGCTCATCCTCGTTGTCCGGGTCGATCAGGTAGCCGAAGTGGAAGTTGCCGTCGCCCACGTGGCCGACGAGGAAGTAGGGAATGCCGCTGTCGTCGGCCTCGCGCACCGAGTCCAGCAGCGCATCGGCCAGGCGGCTGATGGGCACGCAGGCGTCGGTGGTGATGCAGCGGCAGCCGGGGCGGCTGGAGACGGCCGCGAAATAGGCGTTGTGGCGGGCCGTGAACAATCGCGTGCGGTCCTCGGGGCGCTCGGCCCATTCGAAGGCATTGCCGCCGAACTCGCCCGCAATGTCCTGCACCATCTCGGCCTGCTCCTTCACGCCCGTGGGCGAGCCGTGGAACTCCATCAGCAGCATGGGCTCCTCGCGCAGCGTGAGCTTGCTGTAGGCGTTGACCATGCGCACCGAGTTCACGTCCACCAGCTCCACGCGGGCAATCGGCACGCCCATCTGGATGGTCTGGATCACCGTGCGCACGGCGGCCTCGATGCTGGGGAAGGAGCAGATGGCCGCGCTCACGGCCTCGGGCAGCGGGTACAGGCGCACCGTGATCTCGGTGACCACGCCCAGCGTGCCCTCGCTGCCCACGATCAGGCGCGTGAGGTCGTAGCCCGCGCTGCTTTTCTTGGCGCGCGTGCCGGTGCGCATCAGCTCACCGCTGGCCGTGACCAGTTCCAGCGCCAGCACGTTCTCGCGCATGGTGCCGTAGCGCACGGCATTGGTGCCGCTGGCGCGCGTGGCGGTCATGCCGCCGATGGAGGCATCGGCGCCGGGATCGATGGGAAAGAAGAAGCCCGTGTCCTTGATGGCATCGTTGAGCTGCTTGCGCGTGATGCCGGGCTGCACGGTGACCGTCAGGTCCTCGGTGTTGACCGAGAGAATGCGGTTCATGCGGCTCAGGTCCAGGCTGATGCCGCCCTCGACGGCCAGCAGATGGCCTTCGAGCGAGGAGCCAGCGCCGTAGGGGATGACCGGCACGGCATGCTGGTCGGCCAGCTTCAGCGCGTCCTGCACGTCCTGCGTGCTTTCGGCAAAGACCACGGCCGCAGGCGGGGGCGCCTGGATGGCGCCCTCGTCGCGGCCGTGCTGTTCGCGCACCGCCAAAGCCGTGGAGCACTGGGCGCCGAAACGCTGGGCCAGGGCTTGGAGGAAGGCTTCGGGAATGGGGCGCTGAGCGAAGTCAGGCTGCAGGCGGACGGGGGCGACAGGGGCGTTCATCGGTGTTCTCCAGGGGGAACTGGAAAGAATACCACCGGCCCTGTCGCCCAACCGTGTGGGTCAGCCGCCAGGCATCCGGGTGTCAGCGCGGCTGGACAGCCTTGCTGAATTCATCGCGCGACAGCGATCCGTTCTTGTCGGCATCGATCTGGGCGAAATTGCTGCTCACGGCGGGCAGGGCCTCGGCCTCCTTCTTGCTCAGCTTGCCGTCCCGGTTGGTGTCGGCGCGGTCGAATGCGGCCTGCACCTCGTTGGCGCCGGCCGACGAAGGGGCCGGCGCTGCTTGTACGCCGGTGGCAGGACCGCTACCGGCTCCAAAGGAGGCCTGCGAAGGAGGCGCAGCGGGAGTAGATGTCTGCGCCATGGCAGCAACGCTGCCCAGCGAAATGGCCGCGAACAACATCACGCTGCGGATTTCAAAACCAGAGACTTTGCGCAGTTGAGAGGTCATGTGTCGAACTCCTTGTCGAACGTGGAACATGACTGCATTCCACCTGTTGCAGCGCAGCAGGGCCAGCACTTTTGCCGGCTGTTGCCTGCTACAACATTTGCGTGCCGCCTGTAACGCACAATTGGGTGTTGGGCCGTTACGGGTCCGGCTTTCCACCCCCGCACCGCCAAGGAGAACGCCCATGGGCAACCGTTTGACACAGATCGCCACGCGCACCGGAGACGACGGCAGCACGGGCCTGGGCGACAACACGCGCGTCTCCAAGAACAGCGGCCGCCCGCACGCCATGGGCGATGTGGACGAGCTCAATTCCCACATCGGCCTGCTGCTGTGCGAGGCCCTGCCCGAGGACGTGCGCGAGCTGCTGGTCGATGTGCAGCACCAGCTGTTCAACCTCGGCGGCGAGCTGTCCATTCCCGGCTATGAACTGCTCAAGGACGAGGCCCTGCTGCAGCTCGATGAAGCGCTGGCCCACTACAACGCGCAGCTGCCCCGGCTGCAGGAATTCATCCTGCCGGCCGGCAGCCGCGCAGCGGCCCAGGCCCATGTCTGCCGCACCGTGGCGCGCCGTGCCGAGCGCATGGTGGTGGCGCTGGAGCAGGGCGAGGCCATGCGGCCCGCGCCGCGCCAGTACCTGAACCGCCTGTCCGACCTGCTGTTCGTGCTGGCGCGCGTGCTCAACCGCATGGATGGCGGCGACGACGTGTACTGGAAAAGCGAGCGGCTGGCGCGCGCGCAGTCCGCTCAAGAGTGACCGTGCTGAGGACGGCCCATGCGCCTGCGCCACATCGAGGTCTTCAATGCCGTCATGCAGACCGGCAGCGTCAGCGCTGCAGCACGGCTGATCAACATCACCCAGCCGGCCGTCAGCCGCACCCTGCAGCACGCTGAGCTGCAGCTGGGCTTTGCGCTGTTCCAGCGCGCACGCGGGCGGCTCACGCCGACCAATGAGGCGCTGGCGCTGTTCCCCCACATCGAGAAGCTGTTCGAGCAGCTCGACGAGGTCCAGCGCCTGGCCGACAACCTGCGCCATGGCCGGGCAGCGGACCGGCTCACCGTGCTCACCGTCTTCGCGCTCAGCCGCGAGGTGCTGCCGCGCGCCGTGGCCGGCTTTCGGCGCCGCCACCCGCAGGTGCAGGTCCATGTGCAGGCACTGCACACGCCCCAGGTGGTCTCGGCCCTGCTGCTGCAGGAGGCCGACGTGGGCTTCGTCATCAGCTCCGTGGGCCAGCCCGCGCTGGAGCATGAGCTGCTGGCCGAGGTGGACATGTTCTGCGTGCTGCCCAAGGGCCTGCTGCCGCCCTCGCGCGTGCGCGAAGAGGGGATGGAGCTCAAGGACCTGGCCGAGCTGCCCGTGGTCGCGCTTGATGCGCGCGACCCGCTGGGCATGCGCCTGGGCCAGGCCTGCCGCGAGCACGGCGTGGGCCTGTCGCCCGTGGTCACCGTGCAGACCTACCACGCGGCCCTGTCCATGGCCGAGTACGGCCTGGGCGCCGCCATCATGGACGGCTGCACCGCCCTGGCCGCCGACCGCCGCAAGGTCCATGTCGTCCCCCTGCTGCCGCGCATCACGGTGGGTGTGAATGCCCTGAGCCTGCCCCAGCGGCCAGGGTCGGTGCTGGCACGGGCAATGACCGAGGAAATGCGCAAGGCCTTGCGCGAGTTGCTGGCTGGTTGAGGCCGTTCATACAAGCATGCCTGCTGGACTGCGGCTGATGCGCCGTGGTCATTGGCACGATCGATTGTCAAATTCAACTGAATTCTCATGATCGATTGATTTGCTAATGAGAATTATTCACAATCATTACCCGGGATCTGACAACTGCATCGTCATGAAGGAGGGTCATGAGAAATTCAGGAGCTTTGCGTCCGCGCTGGCAGGTCGTTGCCTGGGCATGTGCTGCTCTTGCCTTTGCCGGTGGGCTGGCGCTCATCTTTTTTGCCGAACCAGCGTCTGAGGTCAGGCATGCACAGGTGAGCGCAACCAAGCCACCTGCGCAAGCTTCCGAGCCTGCTGCGCCAGCACCTGAAACTCCCGCTCCACCGGCGATCGCTTCCGTACCGGCGCCCGTGCCGGTGGCGCCCCCCACGGCACCTAGAGCCAAGGCGTTTCCTGCCGTTGTCGTGGATGCATCGGCGGAGATTCTGTACAACCGGCTTGCCAGCAGCGAGGTCACGCTGGACCAGGCCGGCGAAGTCGCCAAACTCCACAAGGCATTGGAGCCTTGCTGGATGGCGTCCCTCTATGAGCGCATGGCGCTGCTGGTTCCGCCGGATTCCGACCCCAAGGGGCACGCAATGGCGCAACGGCTGGCCCGGGAGCAGAGGGCCAGTGCGCGCCCTGGCTGCGGACAACTCCCGATGGACGCATACACAAGGGCCGATGAGTGGACTGCCCGGCTCGCGGTGCAGGGAGATCCTCAGAGCATGATGGACTATGGCGGCGCCTACTGGACCCGGGGTCTGGAGCATGCGAGAACGGATCCAGAGCGCCTCGCCGAGTATCGGCGCACCACCCTGATATACCTCAACGCCTTGATCGACCAAGGCTATGTCGATGCGCTGATCTCGATGGCCTCCATCAGAAGTAACCCCACATGGGGGGAGCCGCAGCCTGCCGAGGTGTGGGCATATGTCTATGCCGACGCCAAGGCCAAAGGCAATGTGTCATCGCAAGCAAACCTGCTTCAGAGCATCGACCAACGAGTGCCGCCTGAGGGCCGTCAACGCGCGAGGGATATGGCCCAGGAGTTGCTGAGGAGATGCTGTGGTGGCTAGCCAAATAACTTCGTTGTCACCGCGCCTGCCCCAAACGTGGCGCTCTGTGATCATCATCGCGCTTGCCGCGTTACTCATCGCAGCGAGTTGGCGTGGCGTCTCCGACACCCAGGAAGATCCGCGCGGGTGGAACAACACCGAGATTGCTCGATTCATCCTGGAGACGGTCAACTCGTCCTTGTCGATTGGACAGTGGAAGCCCGGAGATACAGTGACCATCTGTCAAGCAGGATCCAGTAGATGCATTTTGGTGGCCTACATCAATCCGATGTCTCACGATGCCTGGGCCAAAGCAAAAAATGTCGATTCACGCAATCAACCTCCCGATGTCTCGCTATGGGAGCGCTTGATCAAGTGGATTCTGGGTCGAGGAGGTATGCCTCCAACAGGTTCCTTGGAGACCCTCATCGCTGATTGGGGCGAAGTGCCACCCGGGACGGTCACGGTCGAACCACTCCGGCCTGATGACACGCTGACAAAGTGCACTGGTTGCCATGGTTCGGATTGGCAGCAAATAGCCCAGCGGCCGACATGGGAGCCGTTGCGACGTGTGGAGGCCAGCGGTTGGCTTGCCTTGATTGGCGCCGCAGCCATGTCGGTGGATGCTCGACTTGGCTGGTCCAAGGACGACTGGCAACTCGTACGGAGATTGAGCGGCGACATGACATAGGTGGCTGCGGGACCGGGTCCTACAGATCGCCCGCCTCCATCTGCCCCACCAGCCTCTGCGCCGAACCGAACGCCAGCGTCAGCCCCAGCGCGCCGTGCCCCGTCTGCAGCCACAGGTTGCGCGGACCGCCGCGCTGGCGGCCGGTGAGGGGCAGGCCGGTGGGTGTGGCGGGGCGCATGCCGGTCCAGGGGTGGAGGTCGCCGTCCAGCGGCAGGTCGGCGAAGACCTCCTGCGTGGAGCGGCGCAGGCTGGCGATGCGGCGCGGGTCGGTGCCTGTGTCGTGGCCCACGATTTCCACCATGCCGGCCACGCGCAGGCGTTCGCCGATGCGTGCGAAGACGACCTTGCGTGCGGTGTCGGTGACGCTGACCCGGGGCGCGGCGTGCGGCAGCTGCGCGGCGGCATCGGCGGTGATGCTGTAGCCCTTGAGCGGGTAGACGGGAATGCGCAGGCCCAGCTGGCGCGCGTGGACCGCGCTTTCCCAGCCGCTGGCCAGCACGTAGTGGTCGGCGCGCAGCGGCAGTGGGCCTGCGGCGGTGCGCAGGCCGGTGATGGCGTCGCCCTCGCGCTCGAAGCCCTGCAGCTCCACGCCGTAGCGCAGTTCGGCGCCGCGTGCGGTGAGCCGGGCGGCCAGTTGCTCGCACAGCAGGCGGCAGTCGGCTGCGGCCTCGCTGGGCGTGTGCACGGCGCCTGCAATACGTTGCGCGTAGCGGGCGAGCGCGGGTTCGATGCGCGCCACTTCGGCGGCGTTGACGATGCGCTGCGGCGCGCCGCCCAGGCCCGCCTGCAGTGCCACCTGCTGCGCGGCGGCATCCAGCGCCTGCTGGGTGGGGTAGAGCACCAGCTTGCCCGGCGTGTGCAGGTCGCAGGCCAGTGCTTCGTCGGCCTGGAGCGACTCGAAGGCCTGGCGGCTTTCGGCGGCCAGGGCCAGCAGGGCGCGCGTGCCTTCGGCCGAGGCATGGGCATTGCAGGCGCCCAGAAAGCGCAGTCCCCAGGCCCATTGCGCGGGGTCGGCGCGCAGGCGGAAGGCCAGCGGCGAATCCTTTTGCAGCAGCAGGCGGGGCAGCATCTTCCAGATGCCGGGATCGGCCAGCGGCTGCACGTAGGAATAGCTCAGCTGCGCGCCATTGCCGCCGCTGGCGCCCTGGGCGGGGCCCGGTGCGCGGTCCAGCACGGTGATGCGGTGGCCGGCCTGCCGCAGCGCCCAGGCCGTTGCCAGGCCGACGATGCCGGCGCCCACGATGCAGACATGCATTGATCGTTTCTCCATGCAGCCGCACTGTAGGCCGCGCGCGGCAGGCCGGGCCATGGCATTTGGCACAGGGGGTATGCATGCAGGTTATGGCTGCGGGCCGCTGCCCAGTGCAGGGGGACCACCCATAACCGGCGGGCATGGACCGGCCCGATATTGTCATTCCGCAAAGGCCGCCGCCCTTCCTACACTGGCCGCACATCCACCAAAGACGAGGAGACAAGCATGCAACTTCACACCACCGCGCTGTGCGCGGCCCTGGCCCTGGGCGGCCTGGCTGCGGCCCATGCCGACACGCTGGCCAAGGTGCGCGACAGCGGCCGCATCACGCTGGCCTACCGCGAGTCCTCCGTGCCCTTCAGCTACCTGGACAACGGCAAGCCCATCGGCATGACGGTGGAGATGTCCCAGGCCGTGGCCGAGGCCGTGAAGAAAGCGGTGAACCGACCCGATCTCAAGGTGCAGTGGCAGGCCGTGACCTCGCAGAACCGCATGCCGCTGCTGGCCAACGGCACCATCGACCTGGAATGCGGCTCGACCACCAACAACACGGTGCGCGGCAAGGAGGTGGCCTTTGCCATCAACCATTTCTACACGGGCACGCGGCTGCTGGTGAAGAAGAGTTCGGGCATCAAAAACTACGCCGACCTCAAGGACAAGACCGTGGCCATCACCACGGGAACCACCAATCTGCAGGTGCTGCGCAAGGCCAATGCCGACAAGGCCTGGGGCATGAACATCGTCATGGCCAAGGACCATGCGGACGGCTTCCTGCTGGTGGAGAACGACCGCGCCGCGGCCTTCGGCATGGACGACATCCTGCTCTTCGGCCTGATCCCCACGGCCAAGAACCCCGGGGACTTCGAGGTGGTGGCCGACTCGCTGCAGGTCGAGCCCTATGCCTGCATGCTGCGCAAGGACGATGCCCAGTTCAAGCAGCTGGTCGATGGCGTGATCGGCGACATGATGAAGTCGGGCGCGTTCGCCAGGCTCTATGACAAGTGGTTCATGCAGCCCATTGCCCCGAGGAACGTGGCCCTGGGCCTGCCGATGAGCGAGCAATTGCAGAAAAACCTGCAGGACCTCAGCGACAAACCCGCTTTTTGATTTCGGATCGCAGCATGCAGCAGCAGCTTCAGCCCCCGCGCGCGGTGGGCATTCTCGGGGGCATGGGTCCGGCCGCAGGCGCGGATTTCGTGCGCCTGTTCGTGCAGGCCTGCACGGCGCACCTGCAGCAGCAGGGCCTGCCCGTGCATGACCAGGCCTATCCTGAGCACTGGCTGGTGCAACTGCCCATGCCCGACCGCAGCGCGGCGCTGCGCGCGGACCCGCAGTCGCCCACGGGGCCGGCCCAGCACCTGCTGCAGGGCGTGGGCCGCATGGCGGCGCTGGGCGTGCGCAGCGTGGCCCTGGCCTGCAACACGGCCCATGCCTGGCATGGGCAGCTGCAGGCGCTGTTTCCGCAGCTGCATGTGCTGCACATCGCGCGCCAGGCCGCCCTGCACCTGCAGGCCGGCGGCGCGCAGCAGGCCATCGTGCTGGCCACGCAGGGCACCTATGACAGCGGCCTGTACGACGCGGCACTGGCCGAGTGCGGCATCACCGCGCTGCAGCCCGATGCGCAGGGCCGCGCGCGGCTCATGCAGGGCATCTACGACGGCGTCAAGCAGGGCGACATGGACCTGGCCGCGCGCTGCTTCGGCGAGGTGCTGGCGCCGCTGCTGCAGCGCCATGGCGATGTGCCCGTGATCATGGGCTGCACCGAGATCCCGCTGGCCCTGCCGCAGTCGCCGCTGGCGCGCGGCGCCGAGCTGGTGGACCCTGCCTGGATCCTGGCCCAGGCCCTGGCCGGCGATGCGTATGGGCCTGTGGCGGTTCAATAAGTCTCCAGATGCAGCCGGCCTTCGCGCTTGAGGCGCGCGCCGACCTGTTCCCAGTCCAGCCCGGCTTGCTGCGCCACGTCGCGCAGTGCCAGCACCACGCCTTCCTCCATGCTCTTGAGCCCGCAGACGTAGAAGTGCGCGTTGTCGTCGCGCAGCAGGGCCGCCAGGTCGGCCGCACGTTCGCGCAGCAGGTCCTGCACGTAGCGCCGGGGCTGGCCGGCCACGCGCGAGAAGGCCAGGTTGTTGTCGATGAAGTCGCGCGGCAGGCTTTGCAGCGGGCCGAAGTAGGGCAGCTCCTGCGGCGTGCGTGCGCCGAAGAACAGCATGAGCTTGCCGCCCTCGAACCTGCCGCTCTTGCGCAGCCGCCTGCGCCATTCGGTCATGGCGCGCATGGGGGCGCTGCCCGTGCCCGTGCAGATCATCACGATGTGCGAGCGGGGATGGTTGGGCATCAGGAACGACTGGCCGAACGGGCCTATGACCTGGACCCTGTCGCCGATGCGTGCGTCGCACAGGTAGTTGCTGGCCACGCCGCGCACGGGGCGGCCCTGGTGGTCCTGGGTGACGCGTTTCACGGTCAGCGCCAGGTTGTTGTAGCCGGGCCGCTCGCCATTGCGCGCACTGGCCACCGAGTACTGGCGCGCCACATGCGGGCGGCCCTGGGCGTCGGTGCCGGGTGCGATGACGGCGATGGACTGGCCTTCGAGCACGGGGAACGGCTGGCTGCCGAAGTCCAGCACGATGTGGTGGGTCTCGCTGTCGAAGCCCGCCTCCGTGCAGTTGAGGTTGCCGACCACGGTGGCCGTGACGGGGCTCCTGGGGCCATGCAGGTTGGTGTACGGATGGGCGGCCGACCAGGGCGGCACGGTGGCGCCGTAGCTGGCGCTGCGCAACACCTGGGTATCGGCCTGGTCATCGGGCCGGGCCGCATCCGCACCGCGCGTGGCGGCCGCCGCGATCACGGCCTGGGCCTGGCTCAGGTCCTCGCCGGCAGGCGCGTCCGCTGCGTCCTGTGCCTGGGTCCGTGCCTGAACCAGTGCCTGGACCAGCGCCTCAGGCGGCAGCTCCTCGGGCAGCTCGTCCCAGAGCAACTGCTCGGCCACGGGATAGGCGCTTGCCAGCGGCACCTTGCGCCAGTTGTCGATGGCGCCCGTGGGGCAGGGCGAGACGCAGTCCATGCAGCCGTTGCATTGCTCGGCCAGGACCACGTAGTTGCGGTCATCGTGCGTGATGGCGCCCACGGGGCAGGTGGCCTCGCAGGTGTTGCAGCGGATGCAGATCTCCGGGTCGATCAGGTGCTGCGTGAGGATGCCGTGTTCTACCAAGGCGACTGTCATGGGCGACTCCCTGCTGGCGCGGCGCTTCAGTTGAAGCGCACGTATTCGAAATCCACGGGCTGGCGGTTGATGCCCATGACCGGCGGCGCGATCCAGCCCGCGAACTGGCCCGGCTCCACGCAGCGGCCCATGAGCGAGGCGACGAAGGCGCGGTCGGCGTCCGAGGGCAGCCATTCGTCCTCGCGCATGCGCCATTCCTGCTCGCTGACCACGCGGCCGTCGGGGCTCATGCGCACGCCCGCCAGCGCGCCGATCTGGCGGTTGAAGGCCTTGTGCGGCACGGTGAGGCGGAAATCGATGCCGGCCTTTTCCATGACCTTGTTCCAGCGGCCCACGCCCGCGTTGGAGTCTTTGATGTAGTCGTCGCGCAGCACCTCGTTGAGCGCGTTGAGCATGGGTACTTCCTTTTCCTGCAGCCTGCCGTCCACGACCTCCAGCACCTTGTAGTGCTGGTCGTGCAGGCGGTGGTCGTCCGCGCGCTTGCCTTCCTCGTAGCGGCCCTTGAGGCCGCTGCTGTAGAAGGTGGCGGCATTGCTGGACTGGTCGGCGCCGAACAGGTCGATGGTCACGCTGTAGTGGAAGTTCAGGTAGCGCTGCAGCGTGGGCAGGTCGATCACGCCGGCCGCGCGCAGGCGGCCCACGTCGTCGGTGCGCAGCTCGTTCATGACCTGGCAGGTGCGCTGCAGCACGCGCGAGACGCCGGACTCGCCCACGAACATGTGGTGGGCCTCCTCGGTCAGCATGAACTTGGTGGTGCGCGCCAGCGGGTCGAAGGCGCTTTCGGCCAGCGCGGCCAGCTGGAACTTGCCGTCGCGGTCGGTGAAGTAGGTGAACATGAAGAAGGACAGCCAGTCGGGTGTCTTCTCGTTGAAGGCGCCCAGGATGCGCGGGTTGTTCTCGTCGCCCGACTGGCGCTCCAGCAGGGCCTCGGCCTCCTCGCGGCCGTCGCGGCCGAAATGCTTGTGCAGCAGGTAGACCATGGCCCACAGGTGGCGGCCTTCCTCGACGTTGACCTGGAACAGGTTGCGCAGGTCGTACATGGACGGCGCGGTCAGGCCCAGGTGGCGCTGCTGCTCCACCGAGGCGGGCTCGGTATCGCCCTGGGTGACGATGATGCGGCGCAGGTTGGCGCGGTGCTCGCCGGGCACGTCCTGCCAGGCCTTCTCGCCCGCGTGGTCGCCGAAGTGCACCTTGCGGTCGGCCTCGGCCGGGTTCAGGAAGATGCCCCAGCGGTAGTCGCGCATCTTCACGTGGCCGAACTGGGCCCAGCCCTGCGGGTCCACGCTGATGGCGGTGCGCAGGTAGACGTCGTAGTCGGTGGAGCCTTCGGGGCCCACGTCGCCCCACCAGTTCAGGAAGTTGGGCTGCCAGCTCTCCAGCGCGCGCTGCAGGGTGCGGTCTTCGCCGAGGTTGACGTTGTTGGGGATCTTCTCGCTGTAGTTGATGGCGCTCATGGTGGGGTCTCCGGGGATGTTTCGGGGCGTGCCTGCGGTCAGACGCGGTTGAAGTCGAAGCCGGCCTTCTGGCCCGTGCCGTAGAGCTTGAGAGCGCCCTTGTCGCCCACGGCATTGGGGCGGTTGAAGATCCAGTTCTGCCAGGCCGACAGGCGCCCGAAGATGCGCGTGACCATGTTCTCGCGGCTGGCAAAGCGCAGGTTGGCCTCCAGGCCCGTGAGCGCATCGGGCGACATGGCGGCGCGCTCTTCCATGGCGATGCGGATCTCGTCGTCCCAGTCGATGTCGTCGGGCGCGGCCGTGACCAGGCCCAGGGCCAGGGCCTGGTCGCCGTCCAGCGCGCGGCCCGTGGCGGCGCGCGCGGCCTCCAGCGGCGCGGCCTCCTCGTAGAAGCGGCGCTGCAGGCGCGACTGGTCGTTGACCAGGGGCAGCAGGCCGAAATTGAATTCGTCCAGCTGGATGCGCGGGGCGCGCTCGGTGTCATCGGGCAGCACCAGCATGTAGGCGCGGTCGGCCGCGAAGGCCAGCTCGGCCAGCATGCCCACGAAGCAGGAGCCGGGCTCGATCAGCGCGAACAGCGTGCGCGAGGACACATCCAGCCGCGCAAAGCTGCGGCGCAGCAGGCCCAGCGTCTCGCGCGCCAGCCAGTGGTCCTGGTGGGCGAGCAGGGCTGCGTCTGCGGCCAGCACGGCGGCGGCATCGCCTTCGGTCTTGAGCAGCCAGGTGCCCACGTCCAGCTCGTTGGTGCGCAGGTGCAGGATGGCGTCGTCCAGCTCGCGGCCCATGGCCAGCGGCCACCAGGCGTCCCCGGCCTGCTCGATGGCTTCGATGGTGGCCGGCTGCGGGCCTTGCCCAAGCGTGGGCGCCTTCACGGTCAGCGTGGCGCAGCGGCGCGCGCGGTCGATCTGCACGCTGATATGGCGGTAGTGCAGCGCGTCGTCCGTGGCTTCGCGTTCCAGGCGCGTGAGCGTGATGCCCTGCGCGTTGGCGGGGCGCGTGCTGCCCTCGGCCAGGCGCTGCGCGCGCTGGGCCACCACGGCCTCGAACTGCGCGGGCTTGGCCACGGCATCCACCAGGCGCCAGTCCACGGCGCGCTGGCCGCGCACGCCTTCCACGCTGGTGCAGAAGATGTCGGCCAGGTCATGGCGCACATGGCGCTTGTCGGTCACGCGCGTGAGGCCGCCCGTGCCGGGCAGCACGCCCAGCAGCGGCACCTCGGGCAGGGAGACGGAGGAGGAGCGGTCGTCGATCAGCACGATGTCGTCGCAGGCCAGGGCCAGCTCGTAGCCGCCGCCCGCGCAGGCGCCATTGACGGCGGCCAGGAACTTCAGGCCCGAGTGGCGCGAGCTGTCCTCGATGCCGTTGCGCGTCTCGTTCGTGAACTTGCAGAAGTTCACCTTCCAGGCATGGCTGGACACGCCCAGCATGAAGATGTTGGCGCCCGAGCAGAAGATGCGGTCGCGCCCGCTGGTGACGATGACGGTGCGCACCTGCGGATGCTCGAAGCGGATGCGGTTGAGCGCGTCGTGCAGCTCGATGTCCACGCCCAGGTCGTAGCTGTTGAGCTTGAGCTTGTAGCCGGGCCGTATGCCGCCGTCCTCGGCAATGTTCAGCTGCATGCGGGCGATGGCGCCCTCGACGGTGAACGACCAGTGGCGGTACTGGACGGGCTCGGTGCGGTAATCGACAGTGGGGCTGGACGGGTGCATGGACGGCCTCTTGGATGAAAAATAGTGCAGTTGCAGATACGGTGCAGGCACAATTATGCAGATTCGCTCAGAAAATGCACGCAGCAACACGCACGATAGTGCGTGTTTGGACCATATCCAGGGTAAACACCAGCCAGCACAGGCGAAAAAAATCCAGGCCTGGGGCCTGGATGCCGTGGGTTGCTGCCGCCGTCTCAGCGTGCGGGCAGGAACAGTGCCTTCAACTGATCGAAGCTCTGCTCCAGCGTCTGGCCGCTGGTATCCACCACGTGGTCGGCCTTGGCGTAGAAGCCGGCGCGGCCTTCGAGGATGCTGCGCAGATCGTCCATGGCCTCGGGATTGGCGGCCATGGGGCGGGTGTCGCCCTGGGCCACGACGCGGGCCATGTGCTCCTCGGGCTGGGCCTTGAGCCAGACCGTGGTGCAGTGCGACAGCAGCTCGTTGAAGGTGGCCGGGTCGGAGACGATGCCGCCCGGCGTGGCGATGACCACGTCGCTGTAGATCTGCACGGCTTCCTCCAGCGCGCGGCGCTCGTAGCGGCGGTAGGCGTTGGCACCGTACAGGTCGTGGATGGCGCGCACGCTGCAGCCCGCAATGCGCTCGATTTCCTGGTTGAGTTCGAGGAAGGGCACGCCCAGCTGCTCGGCCAGCATGCGGCCCAGTGTGGACTTGCCCGCGCCGCGCAGTCCGATCAGGGCGATGCGCGTGTGGCGCTGGCGGTCGCTGGGCGCCGTGCCCAGCAGCTCGCCTGCGGCCAGGCGCACGCGGCGCAGGTCCTCTTCATCGCGGCCTTCCAGCAGTTCGCGGATCAGCAGCCATTCGGCGCTGGTGGTGGTCACGTCGCCCAGCAGCTCGGCCATGGAGCATTGCAGGGCCTGTGCAATATGGTGCAGGACCAGCACCGACACATTGCCCGTGCCGTATTCGAGGTTGGCCAGGTGGCGCTCCGAGACATCGGCCGCCGCCGCCAGGGCGCGCCGCGTCATGCCCCGGCGCGAGCGCAGGCTGCGCACACGCTCGCCCAGCGCCTGCAGCACCTGGTTCCTGGGGGCTTCTGAGAGGGAATCCGCCGCCCCGGCGGACTGGGCTGCCGTCTCGAACTGGTCCATAGAGTTTCCTTGAAGAGGGCGTGAATGATAAACAGTCGGGGTTAACACCAGCCATGCAATATAGTGCTTGACGCTCGGTGATGTTCTAACTATCTTTTCGGTGCACGCACAATATTGCATGTTGTGCGGAAGATCACAAGTCGGGCCGGATGCCCGATGTCGAAGGAGACCCCGATGATCGACTTCACCCAGCCCTTCAATTTCGCCGCGCACCTGTTCGCGCTCAATGAGGGGCGGCCCGGCAAGATCGCCTACATCGACGACCACGGCACGCTGAGCTACGGCCAGCTGCAGCAGCAGGCGCAGCGCATGGCCAGCGGCCTGATGGCGGCGGGCATCCACCGCGAGGAGCGCGTGCTGCTTCTCATGCACGACCGCCATGAATGGGCCGTGGCCTTTCTGGGCGCGCTGTATGCGGGCGTGGTGCCGGTGGCGGTGAACACCTTGCTCACGGCCGACGACTACGCCTACATGCTGGGCCACAGCCGCGCCCAGGCCGTGCTGACCTGCGATGCGCTGCTGCCCCTGCTGCGCCAGGCGCTGGATCGGTCGCCCAACGAGGTGCGCCATGTCTGGGTGGCCGGCGACGAAGCGGCCGCGCGCGCCGCAGGCTTCGCGCCCCTGCAGCCCTGGCTGGCGGCGCAGCCGCCGCTGCCCGCACCGGCGCCCACGCTGGGCGATGACCCGGGCTTCTGGCTGTATTCCTCGGGCTCCACGGGCAAGCCCAAGGGCGCGGTCCACACGCATGCCAATCCGTACTGGACGGCCGAACTCTATGGCGGCCCGGTGCTGGGCCTGGGCGAGGGCGACATCTGCTTTTCCGCCGCCAAGCTCTACTTCGCCTACGGCCTGGGCAATGCCCTGAGCTTTCCGCTGAGCGTGGGCGCCACCGTGCTGCTGATGGCCGAGCGGCCCACGCCCGAGGCCACCTTCGCGCGCTGGGTGCAGCACCGGCCCACGGTATTCTTCGGCGCGCCCACGGGTTTTGCGGGCATGCTGGCCTCGCCGCTGCTGCCCGCACGCGAGCAGGTCAGCCTGCGCATGTGTTCCTCGGCCGGCGAGGCGCTGCCGGCCGAGATCGCCCAGCGCTTCAAGGCGCATTTCGGCGCCGACATCGTGGACGGCATCGGCTCCACCGAGATGCTGCACATCTTCCTGTCCAACCGGCCCGGCGACATCCGCTACGGCACCACGGGCAAGCCCGTGGACGGCTATCGCGTGGAGCTGCGCGGCGAGGACGGCCGCCCCGTGGCCGATGGCGAGGTGGGCGACCTGTTCATCCAGGGCCCCAGCGCCGCCCTCATGTACTGGGGCAACCGGGACAAGACGCGCGAGACCTTCCAGGGCGGCTGGCTCAAGAGCGGCGACAAGTACGTGCGCGACGCCGATGGCTACTACACCTATGCCGGGCGCAGCGACGACATGCTCAAGGTCAGCGGCATCTATGTCTCGCCCTTCGAGGTCGAGGCCACGCTGATGCAGCACCCGGCCGTGCTGGAGGCCGCCGTGATCGGCAAGACCGACGCCGACGGCCTGCTCAAGACCAAGTCCTTCGTCGTGCTCAAGGACGGCTGCAGCGCCACCGAGGCCGAGCTCAAGGCCTTCGTGAAGCAGCGCCTGGCCGCCTACAAGTACCCGCGCTTCATCGAATTCGTGGACGAACTTCCCAAGACCGCCACCGGAAAGATCCAGCGTTTCAGGCTCCGAGAGCGCGAAGCCAGTACACCCCCTGAGCCGCTACGCGGCTTCCCCCTCTCTACTCGCTGAGCGAGGGAGGGGGACGACACCCTCGGTGCGGGGCGGCCCTTCCTCGGTGTCCCTCGCTTTGGGACGCGCCAGTTTCAAGGGGCGTGGCAGTGCCATGGAGAACCGAAATGAATTGTGTGAGCAAAACCCGCAAAGCAAGACCCATCCACCACAAGGAGACACGCATGAACATCGATCGCAAACACTGGGCCGCCCTCGCCCTGACGGCCTCCCTGTCCTGCGGCGCATATGCGCAGGACAGGATCAAGGTCGGCTTCATGCTGCCCTACAGCGGCACCTACGCGGCGCTGGGCTCGGCCATAGAGAACGGCTTTCGCATGTTCGTGAACGAGCAGGGCGGCAGGCTGGGCGGGCGCGAGATCGAGTTCTTCAAGGTCGATGACGAGTCCGATCCGGCCAAGGCCACGGACAACGTCAACCGCCTGATCAAGCGCGACAAGGTCGATGTGCTGGTGGGCACCGTGCATTCGGGCGTGGCCATGGCCATGGCGCGCGCGGCCAAGGAAAGCGGCACCGTGCTCATCGTGCCCAATGCGGGCGCCGATGCGGTCACGGGCGCCATGTGCGCGCCCAACATCTTCCGTTCGTCCTTCTCCAACTGGCAGTCCTCCTATCCCATGGGCGTGGTGGCGGCCAGGCAGGAAGGCAGGAAAACCGCCATGACCATCACCTGGAAATACGCGGCCGGCGAGGAGATGACCAATGCCTTCAAGGAAGGCTTCGAGAAGGAGGGCGGCAAGGTCAGCAAGCAGCTCACCGTGCCCTTTCCCAACGTGGAGTTCCAGGCCCTGCTGACCGAGATCGCGGCCGCCAGGCCCGATGCGGTGTTTGCCTTCTTCGCGGGCGCGGGCGCCGTCAAGTTCGTCAAGGACTACCACGCGGCCGGCCTGCACAAAACCATCCCGCTGTACGGCTCGGGCTTTCTGACCGACGGCACGCTGGAGGCCCAGGGCGAGGCCGCCCAGGGGGTGCTGACCACGCTGCACTACGCCGACGAGCTGGGCACGGAGCGCGACCGGCGCTTTCGCTCCGCCTATGCCCAGGCCTACAAGCTGATGCCCGATGTGTATGCCGTGCAGGGCTACGACGCCGCCCAGATGCTGGGCGTGGGCCTGAAGGCGGCGGGCGGCGACATCGCGAAAAAGGCCGAGTTCCGCCAGGCCATCGAGAAGGCCACCATCCCCAGCCCGCGCGGTGACTTCACCATCAGCAAGTCGCACAACCCCGTGCAGGACATGTACCTGCGCAAGGTCGTGGGCAAGGAGAACCAGCGCATGGGCGTGGCCATCAAGGCCCTGGGCGATACCGGCCGCGGCTGCCGCATGTGAGGCGCGGGGCGCACTCATATACGGACGCATACGGACATCGCCATGGACCTTGCCACCTTTCTCGTGCAGTGCCTGAACGCCGTCCAGTACGGGCTGCTGCTGTTCCTGCTGGCCTCCGGCCTGACGCTGATCTTCGGGATCATGGGCGTGATCAACCTGGCCCATGGCAGCTTCTACATGATCGGCGCCTACATGGCCTTTGCGCTGTCCCCGCTGCTGGGCCAGCACTTCATCACCATGCTGCTGGCCGGCGTGGCGCTGACCGTGGTGCTGGGCTATGCGCTGGAGTGGGCCTTCTTCAGCTACCTCTACGAGCGCGAGCACCTGCAGCAGGTGCTGATGACCTTCGGGCTGATCCTGGTGTTCGAGGAGCTGCGCTCGCTGCTGGCGGGCAACGACGTGCATGGCGTGCCGCTGCCCGGCTGGCTGTCGGGCAGCTTCTCGCTGGGCGGGCTCATGAGCTATCCGTGGTACCGGCTGTTCGCCTCGTGCGTGTGCCTGCTGGTGGCGCTGGCGCTGTACTGGGTGGTCAACCGCACGCGCCTGGGAATGATGGTGCGCGCGGGCGCCAGCAACCGCGACATGGTGCGCGGCCTGGGCATCGACGTGAAGCGCCTGTACCGCATCGTCTTCGCCATCGGCGTGGCGCTGGCGGCACTGGCGGGCATGATCGCCGCGCCCATGAGTTCGGTCTATCCGGGCATGGGCGGCAACGTGCTCATCATCTGCTTCGTGGTGGTGGTGATCGGCGGCATCGGCTCGATCACGGGCGCGCTGCTGGCCTCGCTGCTGGTGGGCTTTGTCGATACCTTCGGCAAGCTGTTCTTCCAGGAGCTCAGCGGCATGAGCGTCTACCTGCTGATGGCGGTGGTGCTGGTGTGGCGGCCCCAGGGCCTGATGGGGCAAAGGAGCTGAACAATGGCCGTATCCAATCCTTCTCCGGCCCTGCTGGCGGCCGCCGTGCAGCCCCTGCAGCCTGTGCAGCCTGTGCAGCCCGTAGAGATGCCGCAGCGCGCCTGCCGATGGCAGGCCTGCGCCGTGCCGCTGGCCTGCGTGGCGCTGCTGGCGCTGGCCGGCCCCTGGTGGTCGGACTATCTGTCGGACCTGGTGGTCAAGACCATGATCCTGGCCATCTTCGCGCTCAGCCTGCAGCTGCTGGTGGGCGGCACGGGCCTGGTGAGCCTGGGGCATGCGGCCTTCATGGGCCTGGGCGCCTATGCCGCCGTGCTGTCCGCAGGCAACGAGGGCGGCAGCCTGCCGGCCATGCTGGGCTGGGCGCTGCTGGCCTCGGGCGGTTATGCGCTGCTGGTGGGCCTGCTGAGCCTGCGCACGCGCGGCATCTACTTCATCATGGTGACGCTGGCCTTCGCACAGATGGCCTACTTCGTGGTCCACGACACGGGCATCGGCGGCGGCAGCGATGGCATCTACCTGATGGCCCGGCCCGCGCTGGGCGCCATCGACATGGAAATCCCGCGCGTGCAGTACTACGTGGTGCTGGCCGCCCTGGTGCTGGTCTATGCCTTCCTGGCCGGGCTGCGCCAGTCGCGCTTCGGCGCGGCGCTGGCGGGCATACGCGTCAACGAACAGCGCATGCGCGCGGCCGGCTTCACCACCTACGGGTACAAGCTCGCGGCCTTCGTGCTGGCCGGCATGCTGGCCGGCGTGGCAGGCTTTCTGCTGGCGGTGCGCGATGCCGTGGTCAACCCCGAGCTGCTGTCCTGGCACCACTCGGGCGAGGTGCTGCTGATGGTCATCCTCGGCGGCCTGGGCTCGCTGCGCGGCGCCGTGCTGGGCACGGTGGCCTTCGTCGCGCTCAAGGAGGTGCTGTCCACGCATGCCATCGTCGGCCCCATGGCCGACCACTGGCAGCTGAGCCTGGGCCTGGCCATCATCGTGCTCGTGGCCCTGCTGCCGAAAGGACTGATGGGGCTGATCGGGCTGGCGGGCCTTGCACGGCAACGCGCCGGAGTACACAACGAGGTCCACCACAAGGAGGCCGGACATGGCTGATGCGGCACTGCTTTCGGTGCGCGGCCTCACGCGCCGCTTCGGCGGGCTCACGGCCGTGGGCGGCGTGGACCTGGACCTGCACGAGGGTGAGGTCCACGCCGTGATCGGCACCAACGGCGCGGGCAAGTCCACCCTGGTCAACATGCTCTCGGGCGAGCTGGCGGCCAGCGCGGGGCGCATCGCGCTCGCGGGCCAGGACGTCACGCGCATGCCCCAGCCCCGGCGCGCGCGTGCCGGCGTGGGCCGCAGCTACCAGCGCACCACCATCTTTCCCGAGTTCTCGGCGCTGGAGAACTGCCGGCTCGCGGCCCAGGCGCAAATGGCGCTCAGGCCCTGGCAGCTGGGCCTGTCCGCACAGCGCTGCGCGGACAGCCTGCGCCAGGCCCATGCGGCCCTGGAGCGTGCGGGCCTGGCCGGGCATGCCCAGGCCGTGGCCGGCACGCTGAGCCATGGCGCCAAGCGCCAGCTGGAAGTGGCCATGTGCCTTGCCACCGGCCCGCGCGTGCTGCTGCTGGACGAACCGCTGGCCGGCATGGGCGCCGAGGAGACCGAGCGCATGCTGGCCCTGCTGCAGGAGCTCAAGCGCGGCCATGCGGTACTGCTGGTCGAGCACGACATGGACGCCGTGTTCCGCATCGCCAACCGCATCACCGTGATGGTCAACGGCAGCGTGGTGGCCACGGGCACGCCAGCGCAGATCCGTGTCGATCCCGTGGTCCGTACTGCCTATCTCGGAGAAGACGATGACTGAGCCCATGTTCGCCATCGACGAGCTGCATACCTACTACGGCGACAGCCACATCCTGCAGGGCGTGAGCCTGGCGCTGGGCGCGGGCCAGGCCGTGGGCCTGCTGGGGCGCAACGGCATGGGCAAGACCACGCTGATCCGCACACTCATGGGCTATGTGCCGGCACGCTCCGGCCGCCTGCGCGCCGATGGCCGCGACTGCACGGGCGCGCCGCCCGAGCGCATGGCGCGGCTGGGCATTGGCTATGTGCCAGAGGGGCGCGGCATCTTCCCCAACCTCAGCGTGCGCGAGAACCTGGTCATGAGCGCCCGCCCCGGCCTGCAGGGAGAGCGCCACTGGACGCTGGAGCGCGTGCTCGACACCTTCCCCCGGCTCGCGGAGCGCCTGGCCAACGGCGGCGACCAGCTCTCTGGCGGCGAGCAGCAGATGCTGTCCATAGGCCGCGCGCTGATGACGCACCCGCGCCTGCTCATCCTCGACGAAGCCACCGAAGGACTGGCCCCCCTGGTCGTCGCCGAAATCTGGCGCGTGATCGCCGCCATCCGCAGCACCGGCATCTCCACCCTGATCGTGGACCGCGACTACAAAAAGGTCCTGGCCCACACCGACCGCGCCGTCGTCATGGCCAAGGGCCGGCTGGCGCTGCAGGCCGACTCGCGGGAGCTGCTGGCGCAGCCGGAGCGCCTGTCGGAGTTGCTGGGGGTTTGATCAGGGCTGGGCCGCCACCGGCGGCTGCGCCGCGAGCTTGACGTTCTGCGCATGCGTGGGCGGCAGCAGCGCCATGGTCAGGCTGCAGGTGCAGGTCAGGCGGCCGGTTTCGTCGTGCAGTTCGATTGCCCAGACATGGGTGGTCTGGCCCAGGTGCACGGGGCGGGCCGTGCCCGTGACCCAGCCCTGGCGCGCGGCGCGCACATGGTTGGCCGAGACGTTCAGGCCCACGCTGCGCCAACCTTCGGGGATGGAGCAGGCCGCGGCCACCGAGCCCAGGGTCTCGGCCAGCACCACGTTCACGCCGCCGTGCAGGATGCCGTAGGGCTGGCAGGTGCGCTGGTCCACGTGCACGCGGCCGCGCAGGAAGTCGTCACCGATCTCGGTGAACTCGATGCCCAGGTGCGAGACGGCCGTGTCGGCGCTCAGCGAGGTGATGTCTTCAAGGGTGAAGCTGCGCTTCCAGATCGGCATGGGAGAAGTCCTGTGGGTGCAACGAAAAAGACGGCCCCGTGGGCCGTCCTTGCATGCTACGCCAGTCCGGGCAGCCATGCCGATGGCCGCCTGTAGCCCAGGAGACTGCGCGCTGGCGCGCTTGCGCGGGTCAGGCGCGCATGTCGCCCGTTTCGACAAAGCGCTGGTGCCAGCTCAGCGCTTCGCCCAGGATGTGCGGCGTGTGCAGCGCGCCCTGGCGCTGGGCGCGGTCGAAGTAGTCCTGCAGCTGGGGGCGGAAGTCGGGATGGGCGCAGCGGTCGATGATGACCTGGGCGCGCTTGCGCGGCGACAGGCCGCGCAGGTCGGCCAGGCCCTGCTCGGTGACGATGATCTGCGTGTCGTGCTCGGTATGGTCCACATGCGAGCACATGGGCACGATGCAGCTGATCTTGCCGCCCTTGGCCACCGAGGGCGTGACGAAGAAGGACAGGTAGCCGTTGCGCGCGAAGTCGCCCGAGCCGCCGATGCCGTTCATCATCCCCGTGCCCATGACGTGGGTGGAGTTGATGTTGCCGTAGATGTCGGCCTCGATCATGGAGTTCATGGCGATCACGCCCAGCCGGCGCACCAGCTCGGGGTGGTTGCTGATCTCCTGGGGGCGCAGGATGATGCGCTCGCGGTAGAAATCGATGTTCTCCTCGAAGTCCCTGTAGGCGCTGCCGGACAGCGAGATCGAGGTGGCCGAGGCGCGGCTCATCTTGCCTGCGCGCAGCAGGTCCAGCATGCCGTCCTGCAGGACCTCGGTGAAGCCCAGCAGGTTCTCGAACGGCCCCGTCAGCAGGCCGGCCAGCACGGCGTTGGCCACGTTGCCCACGCCCGACTGGATGGGCAGCATCTCCTTGGGCAGGCGGCCCATCTTCATCTCGTGCGCGAGGAAGTCGATGATGGACGCGGCGATCAGGTTGGAGTTGGCGTCGGGCTGGGCGAAGACGTTGTCGCGGTCGCCCTTGTGGGTCTCGACCACGGCGACCACCTTGGCCGGGTCCACGCGCAGGTAGGGCTCGCCGATGCGGTCATCGGCATGGGTCAGGGCAATGGGCACGCGGCGCGGCGGGATGGCCGTGCCGTAGTAGATGTCGTGCATGCCTTCCATCTTGGCCGGCGGCTTGGTGTTGACCTCCAGGATCACCTTGTCGGCGATCTCCAGCCAGGTCTTGTTGTTGCCCACGGCGGTGGAGGGGATGAGGCGCCCGTCCTCGGTCACGCCCAGCACCTCGACCACGGCCACGCTCATGGGGCCCAGGAAGCCGAACCACGCATGCTGGGCCACGTGGGACAGGTGCATGTCGATGAAGTCGATCTCGCCGGCATTGATCCTGGCGCGGCAAGTGGGGTCGGTGTTGAAGGGCAGGCGCTGGCCCAGTGCGCCGGCCTCGGCCAGGGCGCCGTCCATCTCGGCGGCCGTGGAGGCGCCGGTCCAGACATTGATCTTGTAGGGCCGGCCGGCCGCGTGTTCGCTCTTGGCGTGCTGGGCGATGGCCTGGGGCAGGGCCTTGGGGTAGCCCGCGCCCGTGAACCCGCTCATGCCGACGTTGACGCCGTGGGGGATCAGGGCGGCGGCCTGCTCGGCCGTCATGGTGCGCGAAAGGAATTCTGGGAAACGTACGCGGTCTGCGAGGGACATCTATGGCTCCGGCTGACGGCTCGCGCCAGCCGGCAGGGTGCCGCAGCGCTGGCTTGCAAGCCTAAAAAAAAACCGCCCCATGCAAGAACGCAAGGGCGGTATATCTCCGGAAACCGATGGTAGCAGCGCTGGCAGCGGCCCTCGGGTTTCCCCGTAAAGGCCCTGCCGCGCAGTCAAAGGCTCAAAGATTGTTTGTGCGCGCTCACATTCAATGAATCAGCGGCTGATCGTCGCGTGCGTGATCCAGCAGCGCGTACAGGATGATGGCGCCGAAAGTCGCGGTCCCGATGCCGCCCAGCGCGAAGTCGCCGAACTTGAGCGTGAAGTCGCCCGTGCCCAGGATCAGGGTAATGGCCGCCACGATCAGGTTCTTGTTCTGCGAGAAGTCCACGCGGTTGTCCACCCAGATCTTGGCGCCGGCCACGGCGATCAGGCCGAACACCACGATGGACACGCCGCCCATCACGGGCAGCGGGATCGCCTGGATCAGCGCGCCGAACTTGGGCGAGAAGCCCAGCAGCACGGCCAGGACGGCGGCCACGAAGAACACGGCCGTCGAGTAGATGCGCGTGGCGGCCATCACGCCGATGTTCTCGGCATAGGTGGTCACGCCGGTGCCGCCGGCCGCGCCGCTGACCATGGTGGCCACGCCGTCGCCGATGAAGGCCCGGCCCATGTACTGGTCCAGGTTCTTGCCGGTCATGGCGGTCACGGCCTTGATGTGGCCCAGGTTCTCGGCCACCAGGATGATGACCACGGGCACGATGAGCACCATGGCCGGGCCGCTGAACACGGGCGCGTGGAACTGGGGCAGGCCGAACCAGGCGGCGTTGGCCACGCCCGACAGGTCCACGGGCTTGCCCATGCCCAGCACATTGGTGAACAGGCCGTACAGCAGGCTGGCGGCGATCAGGCCCACCAGGATCAGCAGGCGCTGCACCATGCCGCGCGTGAACACGGCCACCAGGCCCACGCAGACGAAGGTCAGGGCCTGCATCCACGACTCGAAGTTGTTGGCCGCCATGTTCTTGACGGGGATGGCCGCCAGATTCAGCCCGATCACGGCCACCACGGCGCCCGTGACCACGGGCGGCATGAAGCGCTCGATCCAGCGCGTGCCCACCAGCTGCACCACCAGGCCGATCAGCGCATAGACCGCGCCGCAGGCAATGATGCCGCCCAGCGCCACGCCGATGTTGCCGTTGGCGCCCTTGCCGCCATAGGCCGTGGCTGCGATCACCACGCCGATGAAAGCAAAGGACGAACCCAGGTAGCTGGGCACCTTGCCGCCCGTGATCAGGAAGAAGATCAGCGTGCCGATGCCGCTCATGAGCACGGCCACGTTGGGGTCGAACCCCATGAGGATGGGCGCCAGCACGGTGGAGCCGAACATGGCGATCACGTGCTGTATGCCCATCAGCCCGGTCTGGGGCCAGGGCAGGCGCTCATCGGGGCCGATCACGCCTCCCCGTTGCAGCTGGTCGGCGGATTTCTCCGTCCATTGGAAAAGGCCCATGTGGCATCGCTCCTTGTAAAAAATTGGCGCGATATTAGAGGCATTTGTTTTCTGGCAGGAGGGGGCGAGCGGAAATTTTTTCCCAGTGTTTGTGCGCAGATACGCGATCCGGCCCGCAGACTTTGTCGCCCAGGTGCCAGGCTAGTGGCTTTCCCGTCTGGGCTCGCGGGCAGCGCGCGCGTACCGTGGCCGGTCATGAGCCACACCCCTGCCTTCATCCCCCAGATCCGCCTGTACCAGGACTGGCTGCGCGAGCGCCACGGCCTGCAGTTCGACAGCTACGACGCGCTGTGGCGCTGGTCGGTGACCGACCTGGACGCCTTCTGGCAAAGCATCTGGGACTACAACGCGCTGCAATCGCCTACGCCGCACACGGCCGTGCTGGAGCGCAACACCATGCCCGGCGCCCAGTGGTTTCCGGGCGCCCAGATCAACTACACGCGCCAGGCGCTGCGCCATGTGGATGCCGCCCATGCGGCCGGCATGCCCGCCGTGGTCAGCCGCAACGAGACGGGCCGCCACCGCGAACTGTCCTGGCCCGAGCTGCGCCGCCAGGTCGCCGCCCTGGCCCTGCACCTGAAGGCCCAGGGCGTGGGCCGCGGCGACCGCGTGGCCGCCTACCTGCCCAACATCCCCGAGGCCATGGTCGCCCTGCTGGCCACGGCCAGCCTGGGCGCCGTCTGGAGCATCTGCGCGCCCGACATGGGCACCAACGCGGTGCTGGACCGCTTTCGCCAGATCGCGCCCAAGGCGCTGATCGCCGTCGATGGCGTGCACTACGCCGGGCGCGATATCGACCGCATGGCCGTGCTGGCGGAGCTGCGCGCAGGCCTGCCCAGCGTGGAGCATGTGGTCCTTGTGCCCAACCTGGACCTGCAGGCCAGGCTGGCCGATGCCGCCGACTACGGCCAGGTCACGGCCCGCGACGACGCGGCCACGGCGGCCTTCGAGCCCGAATGGCTGCCCTTCGACCACCCGCTGTGGATCGTCTACTCCAGCGGCACCACCGGCCTGCCCAAGCCCATCGTCCACGGCCATGGCGGCATGGTGCTGGTGGCCCTGCAGCTCAAGGCCCTGCACAACGACGTGGGCTGCAGCTACCACCCCAACAGCTGGGGCGAGCGCTACCACTGGTACAGCTCCACGGGCTGGGTGATGTGGAATGCCCAGGTCTCGGGCCTGCTGGGCGGCACCACCTGCGTGATCTTCGACGGCAGCCCCGGCGGCAGCAAGGACAGGCCCGACTGGGGCGTGCTGTGGCGCTTCGCGGCCGAGACCGGCGTGACCAGCTTCGGCTCGGGCGCGGCCTTCTACGCCAACTGCATGAAGGCCGGCGTGGACCTGGCCCAGTGCGGCGACCTGTCGCGCATCCGCAGCCTGGGCACCACGGGCTCGCCGCTGTCGCCCGAGGTGCAAAGCTGGGGCACGGCGCAGTTCGCAGGCATGGGGCGGCCTGACATCTGGTGGAACAACATCTCGGGTGGCACCGACTTCGCGGGCGCCTTCATCGGCGGCCACCGCGAACTGCCCCAGCAGCCGGGCATCATGCAGTGCCGCCAGCTGGGCGCGGCCGTGGAGGCCTGGAACGAGCAGGGCCAGCCCGTCATCGACGAGGTGGGCGAGCTGGTCTGCACCCAGCCCATCCCCTCCATGCCGCTGTACCTGTGGGGCGATGCGGACGGCAAGCGCTACCTGTCCAGCTACTTCGACATGTACCCGGCCGGCCATGGCCGCGCGCCCGGTGGCGGTGACGGCCCCGCCGCCATGGGCCCGGTCTGGCGCCACGGCGACTGGATACGCATCCTCCCGGAGGGCGGCTGCATCATCTACGGCCGCAGCGACGCCACCATCAACCGCCACGGCCTGCGCATGGGCACCAGCGAGATCTACAGCGCCGTCGAGGCCCTGCCCGAAGTGCTGGACTCCATGGTCGTGGACCTCGAATACCTGGGCCGCGAAAGCTACATGCCGCTGTTCGTGGTGCTGCGCCCGGGCGTGGATCTGGACGACGCCCTGCGCGCGCGCCTGCAGGGCGCCATCCGCCAGGCCCTGTCGCCGCGCTTCGTGCCCGACGAGATCGTGCAGGTGGCTGAGATCCCGCGCACGCTCAGCGGCAAGAAGCAGGAGCTGCCCATCAAGAAGCTGATGCTGGGCCAGCCGCTGGACAAGGTGGTCAACAAGGAGGCCATGGCCAACCCGGGCTGCCTGGACTGGTACGTGGGCTTTGCGGCGCAGCATGCCAAGGCACAGGCTGCCTGATATTCAAACGGTATCAGTGGCTCGGTTTTTAATATTGGACTGCGACAGACCGGCTGCCTAGAGTGGGGTCCAACCATGGAGCCCTGCAATGAGCGTGCTTGATTCCCTTGCCCTGACCCGCATCCCCGCCGAGGACGAAGCCCTGCGCGCCGAGGTGCGCGCCTTCCTCGCCCAGGCCATAAGCGGCCTGCCGCCCCATGTGCGTGCGCGCTCCTGGGGCGGCTACAGCGCCGAATTGAGCCGGCAACTGGGCGAAAAGGGCTGGATAGGCGTCACCCTGCCGCGCGAGTACGGCGGTGGCGGGCGCAGCGCCTTCACGCGCTACGTGCTGGTGGAGGAATACCTGGCCTGCGGCGCGCCCGTGGGCTCGCACTGGATTGCCGACCGCCAGAGCGGCCCGCTGATCCTCAAGTACGGCACCGAGGCGCAAAAGCAGTTCTACCTGCCGCGCATCTGCCGGGGCGAGGCCTTCTTTTGCATCGGCATGAGCGAGCCCGGCGCGGGCTCGGACCTGGCCAGCGTGAAGACGCGCGCCGCGCCGAACGGCAAGGGCTTCGTGCTCAACGGCCAGAAGATCTGGACCAGCAACGCCCACCACTGCCACTACATGATCGCCCTGGTGCGCACCTCGGGCGAGGCGGGTGACCGGCACAAGGGGCTGTCCCAGGTCATCGTGGACCTGTCGCTGCCGGGCGTGACCGTGCGGCCCATCACCGACCTCTCGGGCGACAGCCATTTCTGCGAAGTCTTCTTCGACAACGTGCAGCTGCCGCCCGACGCCCTGATCGGCCAGGAAGGCCAGGGCTGGGAGCAGGTCACGGCCGAGCTGGCCTTCGAACGCAGCGGGCCCGAGCGGCTGTTCTCCAGCATCGTGCTGTTCGACGAATGGCTGGCCTGGTTGCGTGCAACGGGCGAGCGCAGCGAAGGCGCGCTGCGCCTGGCCGGCCGCGTGTTCACCGAGCTGGCCCCGCTGCGCGCCATGTCGGTTGCCGTGCAGGACAAGCTGGTGCGCGGCGAAAGCCCCATCGTCGAGGCGGCCCTGGTCAAGGAGCTGGGCACGACGCTGGAACAGTCCATTCCCGCCGCCATCGCCGACGACCTGTTCGCACGCGAGGCGTCCGAGGTTCCGCTGGAGCTGCTGCGCACCCTCAACTACGTGACGGAGGTGGCACCTTCGTACTCGCTGCGCGGCGGCACGCGCGACATCCTGCGCGGAATGATCGCGCGTGGCCTCGGCCTGCGTTGAATAAGGTTCCCCCTGAGTTGGGGCGCGCCAGTTTCAAACGGAACGCCCAAGGCCTGGCGTCATGTGTCATGAATGGAGAGAGACATGGAAGACGATTTGTTTGCCGATGCCGCACGCCAGCTGCTGCAGGGCGAGTGCACGCCCGCGCGGGTGCGCGCCATCGAGGCCGGGGGCTCGCCCCGGGCGCTGTGGCAATCGCTGGAGCAGGCCGGCTTTGCCGATGCCCTGGTGCCTGAGCACGCGGGCGGCGCGGGGCTGGCGCTGGCGCAGCTGTTCGATGTGTGGTCGCTGGCCGGCGCCCATGCGCTGCCCGTGCCGCTGGGCGAGACCATGCTGGCGCGCGCGCTGCTGGCTGGCGCGGGGGCGGAGCGTCCACCAGGCGCCATCGCGTTGGCGCAAGGCCTGCTCCAGCCGGATGGCAGCCTGCACTGTGCACCCGTGCGCCTGGGCGCGGTGGCGGACAGCGCGCTGGTGCAGCATGCGCAGGGCTGGAGCCTGCTGCCCGTGGCGCAGGCGCAGTCCGAGCCGGCGGCCTTCTGCCTGGACGTGAACCTGCGCTGGAGCGCCGATCAGGTCCGCGCAGCACCTGCTCCCGATATCGCCCTGCCGGATGGGCTGGACCTGCGCACGCTGCAGGCCGGCCTGGTGGCGGCGCAGCTGGCGGGCGCGCTCATGGAGGTGTTCCAGCGCACGCTGCAGTATGCGAATGACCGCCAGCAGTTCGGCCGCCCCATCGGCAAGTTCCAGGCCATTCAGCACCAGCTGGCGGTGATGAGTGAGCATGTCTTCGCCGCGCGCATGGCGGCCCGGCTGGGCTGCTCGGGGCAGGGCATCTTCCCCGATCGGCTGCGCGTGGCCGTGGCCAAGGCGCGCTGCAGCCAGGCCGCGCTGGCCGTGGCCGAGGCGGCCCACGCCATCCACGGCGCCATGGGCTTCACCGAGGAATACGACCTGCAACTGTTCACGCGCCGCCTGCATGCCTGGCGCCAGACGGCCGGCTCCGAGTCGTACTGGCACGGTGTGGCAGGCGCCGCGCTGGTCCATGGCCACGCGGGCAGCACGCTGGACCTGATCCGTTCGACCACCGACATCACCGCATAAACCCTTGCTCAAGGAGTCTTCTCCATGTCCTTTCTGAACATCGCCCGCGACGGCGCCATCTGGACCCTCACCATGAACCAGCCCGAGACGCGCAATGCGCTCACGGGCAACACGGCCGTGGAGGAATTCGTGCAGGTCTGCGACGAGATCCGGCGCGACGCCTCGGTCAAGGCCGCCATCCTCACGGGCGCCGGCCCCATCTTCAGCTCGGGCGGCAACGTCAAGGACATGCAGCGCTTCTTCGACGACGCGCTCACGCCCGACGCCATCCGCGAGGAGTACCGCCAGGGCATACAGCGCATTCCGCGTGCCCTGACCCAGCTGGACGTGCCCGTGATCTGCGCCATCAACGGCCCGGCCATCGGCGCGGGGCTGGACCTGACCTGCATGTGCGACATCCGCATCGCCAGCGAGACGGCCACCTTTGCCGAGAGCTTCGTGCGCGTGGGCATCGTCCCCGGGGACGGCGGCGCCTGGCTGCTGCCGCGCGCCGTGGGCCGCGCCAAGGCGGCCGAGATGGCGTTCACGGGCGAGGCCATCGACGCGCAGGAGGCCCTGGCCTGCGGCCTGGTCAGCCGCGTCGTGCCGGCGGACCAGCTGCTGCCCACGGCACGCGCACTGGCCGACAAGATCGCCGCCAACCCCGGCGCCGTGATGCGCATGACCAAGCGCCTGCTGCGCGAGGGCGAGCACAGCACGCTGGAATCGCTGCTGGAGCTGTCCGCCGGCTACCAGGCCCTGGCCCACAAGACCGCCGACCACCGCGAGGCCGTGATGGCCTTCGTGGAGAAGCGTAAGCCCCGGTTTCAGTGACCGGGCCCGCCCGGCCCCCGCCACGGGGGCATGGGCCGTGTGTGACACAACACAAATGGACACTCCCCGGTGCCGGCCTCCCGGCGGGAGTGGGCGCCCATGTACTGCACACACAGTACACTTTGCGCGTCGAGAGGCAACTCTCCCATCCACCGCACTCCCAGTCCCATGGCCGTTGAAACGACGAGTACTGCCCGCCCCAGCTTCGACCTCAAGAGCGCGCAGCTGCCCGTGGTGGCCGTGACCCTGCGGGATACCGACGTACGTGCGCTCGTGGCCGACCTGGCCCAGCGCCTGGCCGACGACCCGGATTTCTTCGACAACGACCCCGTGCTGATCGACCTGGCCCATGTGCGCGAGGCCGAGGAGGCCATCGACTTCGCCGTGCTCGTGGAGGCGCTGCGCTTTCACCGCACCGTGCCCGTGGCCGTGCGCGGCGGCAGCCCCGCCCAGATGGAGGCGGCGCGCGCCGCAGGCCTGGCGCCCGCGCCCGAGGCCGCACCCGTGCGGCCCACGGTGCCCGAGATCGAGATCCAGGAAGTCGTGCGCGAGATCGAGGTGGTGCGCGAGGTGCCTGCTCCCCAGGCCGACGCCCTCATCGTGGACAAGCCGCTGCGCTCGGGCCAGCGCGTCTATGCGCGCGGCACCGACATCGTGGTGCTGGCCATGGTCAGCTATGGCGCCGAAGTCATCGCCGACGGCAACGTCCATGTCTACGCGCCGCTGCGCGGCAGGGCCATCGCCGGGGCGCGCGGCAACACCGAGGCGCGCATCTTCAGCACCTGCATGGAAGCACAGCTGCTGTCGATTGCCGGCATCTATCGCACAATCGAGACCGATCTCCCGGCGGACGTAGCTGCCAGGCCCGCCAAGGTGCGTCTCGACGGCGAGAAAATCCTCATCGAGCCGGTATGACACCGGACCCTTCTTCTTTGCTCTCCAGTCTTTAAGGAACCGTGCAAACATGGCCAAAATAGTCGTCGTGACCTCCGGCAAGGGTGGCGTGGGCAAGACCACCACCAGCGCCAGCTTCGCATCGGGCCTCGCATTGCGCGGGCACAAGACCGCCGTCATCGATTTCGACGTGGGCCTGCGCAACCTGGACCTGATCATGGGCTGCGAGCGCCGCGTGGTCTACGACCTGATCAACGTCATCCAGGGCGAGGCCAACCTCAACCAGGCCCTGATCAAGGACAAGCAGTGCGACAACCTCTTCGTGCTGGCCGCCTCCCAGACGCGTGACAAGGATGCGCTCACGCAGGACGGCGTCAAGAAGATCCTGGACGACCTGGCGGGCATGGACTTCGAGTACATCGTCTGCGACTCGCCGGCCGGCATCGAAAGCGGCGCGCTGATCGCCATGCACTTCGCCGACGAGGCCCTGGTCGTGACCAACCCCGAAGTCTCCTCCGTGCGCGACTCCGACCGCATCCTGGGCATGCTCAGCTCCAAGACCGCGCGCGCCATCGCGGGCGAGACCGTCAAGGAACACCTGCTGATCACGCGCTACAACCCCAACCGCGTGCAGGACGGCCAGATGCTGTCGCTGGAAGACATCCAGGACATCCTGCGCATCGAGCTGATCGGCGTCGTGCCCGAGTCCGAAACCGTGCTGCAGGCCTCCAACCAGGGCATTCCCGCCGTGCACATGCAGGGCTCGGACGTGGCCGAGGCCTACCAGGACGTGGTCGCGCGCTTCCTGGGCGAGGAAAAGCCCATGCGCTTCACCGAAGCGCAAAAGCCCGGCTTCTTCAAACGCATGTTCGGGGGGAGGTAAGCGGCCATGTCCATGCTCTCTTTCCTGCTCGGAGAAAAGAAGAAGACGGCCTCGGTGGCCAAGGAGCGCCTGCAGATCATCCTCGCGCGCGAGCGCGTGGGCGGCAATGGCGGCGGTCCCGACTACCTGCCTGCGCTGCAAAAGGAGCTGATGGCGGTGATCTCCAAGTACGTGGACATCGACGTCAACGACATCAAGGTGCACCTGGAGCGCCAGGAAAACCTGGAAGTGCTCGAAGTCAAGATCGAGCTGCCCGACGCCTCGCGCTGAGCGCCGCCCGGCGCCGTGCTCAGCCCAGGCGCAGCGTGCAGCGCAACCCGCCCAGCGGGCTCGGCCCCATCTCCAGCGATCCACCATAGGTCTCGGCGATGTCGCGCACGATGGCCAGGCCCAGGCCGTGGCCCTGGGCCTGTTCGTCGAAGCGGACACCGCGCTCCATGGCCTGCGCGAGATGCTCCGGTGCCAGGCCTGGGCCGTCGTCATCGATCTGCAGCAGCGTCGTCGTGCCATCCTGGCACACGGCCAGCGTGACGCGGCTGCGCGCCCACTTGCCGGCGTTGTCCAGCAGGTTTCCCGCCATCTCCTCCAGGTCCGAGGCCGCGCCGCGCCAGCGCCGCCCATGGCCGGGCAGCGGCGTGGAGGTCTGGATGGACCAGGACAGGTGCCGCTGGGCGTGGATCTGGCGCATGGCATCCAGCAGCCGGGCCAGCACCTCATCCAGCGCCACGCTGCCGGCGCTGCCGGCGCCGCTGGCGAAGCGCGCCAGATGGCGGTCGATGGTGTGGGACATGGCCTGTACCTGGTCACGCAGCCACGGGCCATCGACCTGATGGCCGCGTGCCTGGATGCCGAGCACGGCCAGCGGCTTCTTGAGCGCATGGCTCAGGTCGGCCGCCTGGTGGCGCGCGCGCTCCACGACCTGGGCATTGCGCTGCAGCACCTGGTCCACGGCCTCGGCAATCGGGTCCAGGTCGGGGCCGAAGTGCCGCCCCAGCTGCGTGCGTGTGCCGTCTTCCATGTCCTGCAGCGCCTGCTGCAGGCTGCGCAGCGGCTGCAATCCCAGGCGCACCAGCGCCACCGTGCACAGCAGCAGCGCGGCGACCAGGCCCAGCTCGGTGACCAGCAGGATGCGGTCGATTCGGCGCCATTCCTGGCGCGTACCGTCCAGCGGGCCGAAGACATGCAGCTGCACGCGCCGGCCCGCGACATCGAAGCTGCGGCGCAGTCCCAGCAGTTCGCGCCCCTGCGGCCCGCGCAGCGACAGCAGCGTCTCGCTGCCCTTGTGCCGGGGCCAGGGACGGGCGTCGTCCAGCTCCAGGCTGTCGTCCCAGACCGAGCGCGACTGCTGCAGCCGCCCGTCCTGCTCCAGTGTCCAGTACCAGCCCGAGAAAATGCGGCCGAACTCGCCGCGATTGAGCCGCGTGCCCTGTCCGGTCAGGGGCCCAGGGGACTGCAGCTCGGCCTGCAGCCGCTCGGCGCGGTCCTGCAGGCCGGCCTTGAAGCTGCGCAGCACCGCATCGTGCAACTGCTCGCGCAGCAGCCAGCTGGCGGCCGTGCCGCAGGCCAGCGTGGCCACCAGGCTCAGTGCCAGCAGGCGCTCCGACAGGCCCCAGTGTCTAGGACGCATGGTCGCCGCTGGCCTGCTGCAGGCGAAAGCCCCGTCCGCGCTCGGTATGGATCAGGCCATGCGGGGACAGTTTGCGGCGGATGCGGCCGACCAGCACGTCCACGGTGTTGGAGTCCGGGTCCAGGTCGCGTGCGTAGACATGCTCGCTGATGTCGGCGCGGCTGACGAGCTGTCCATGCCGGTTGGTCAGAAAGCTCAGGATGCGTTGCTCCTGCGCGGTCAGCGCAAGCGGCCGTCCTTCGAGCGTGAAGCGGTCTGCCATGGTGTCGTAGGCCAGCGGGCCTATCTGCACCAGGGGCCGGCTGCCGCCTGCTGCGCGCCGGTGCAGCACGCGCAGCCGCGTGACGACCTCCTCGTGCAGAAAGGGCTTGGTCAGGTAGTCGTCCGCGCCGGCCTGGAAAGCCGTGAGCTTGTCGCTCCAGCGGTTGCGGGCCGTGAGCACCAGCACGGGAAAGGAGCGGCCCTGCTCGCGCCAATGGCGCAGCACCGAGACGCCGTCCTGTCCTGGCAGCCCCAGGTCCAGCAAGGCGGCGTCATAGTGTTCGACGCTGCCCAGTTCCTGGGCGAGGCGGCCGTCCGCGCAGCACTCGGCCAGCATGCCGGCCTCCTGCAGGATGGCCTGCAGGCCTGCAGCAAGATCGGCGTCGTCTTCGACGATGAGCACCCGCATCAGCGCAGTCCGTCCTCTTCGATGGGCTGGCCGCTGTACGCATCCACATGCACTTCGATGCTGCGGCCGGCGCTCAGCTGCAACTCGACCTCGTAGTAGGCGCGCTGCCGGACGTCGATCTTGAGCTCGGCCTCTGTGGCGCGGGCCTGGTACTTGCGCTCCAGTTCCTCAAGAATGCGCGGCAGCGGTTGCAGCGTGGCGGCCTGCTCCCGGCTCAGGACAGGCTCCGCCAGGATGCGGCCCGTCTGGGCGTCGGCGCGCAGCAGCTGCTCACGGCCTTCGCGCGTGAGCAGCTGGATCTCGTAGTAGGGCCTGGGGCTGCGCGTTTCCTCCAGCTCGATCTGCAGCACGGTGCCGGGATGCAAGCGGGTGACGGCTGCCGCCACGGCGGACATGGGTATCAGCACGGCGGTGGTCGCGCCCGGCCGGGGGATGTCCTGTCCCGTGACTGCATCGATATAGATCTCCGTGCGCTGGCCATTGGCGAGCTTGATTTCGTACCAGCGCCGGCCGTCGGCGCCGCGCTCGAGTTCGATGTCGATGACGCGCCCTTTGTGGCGCTGCTGCACGTCCTGGAGGATTTCCGCCAAGGGCCGCAGGCGCTTCGACTGCACCTCGCGGCGCACGCTTTCATGCTCCGCTGGCGTGGTGGCAGAGGCGGGCGCCAGCGGCAAGGCCAGCAAGGCAGCAAGTGCGAGGCGGAGTTTCACGGCCACGCATCTTATGTGCACGTTCTTAAACAGTGCATGAACGCGCCATTCATGCGCGGTTTAGGCGCCTTTGCCGACACTGCAGGCGGTTGCACCGATGGCCCCGCCGCGGTGCCTTTTCATCTGTTTCTTTCTGGCATCGAACACCATGCATTTTCTTCGCTTTTCCCGCTCCGCCCCGCCATTGCCTCGGGTCCTGGGCGCTGGCGCGCTCTCGCTGTCCGTGCTGCTGGCCGCCTGCGGCGGTGGCGGCGGCGGGGCTGACAAGCCCGCCCCCACGCCGGTCACTCCCAGCGCCAGCTATGCGTCGGGCACCATTGACGGCTTCGGCTCCATCCTGGTCAATGGGGTGCGGTATGACGAGCGCCAGGCCCGGATCACCGATGGCGATGGCGTCCTGCTGGCCAGCGATGCGCTCAAGCTGGGCATGGCGGTCCATGTCACGGCCGACCCCGTGACCACCGGCAGCGATGGTGTGGCGCGCGCCATGGCCCGCCAGATTCTTGTGCGCAGCGATCTGGAAGGTCCGTTGAGCGCGGTCGTGGGCGACCGGCTGACCGTACTGGGCCAGACCGTGATCGTCGATGCGGCCACGGTGTTCGAGGACGGCCGCGCGGCGGCGCTGCAGGTCGGCCGTGTGCTGGAAGTCCACGGCCTGCGCGATGCGCAGGGCCGCATTCTTGCCAGCCGCATCGAGATCGAGGATGACGCCGACGAGCCCTGGCGCCTGCGCGCGCCTGTGGATGCCGTTGACGCGTCGCGCCGCACCCTGCGCATCGGCGAGGCCGTCGTCAACTGGAGCGGCGTGCAGGTTGCCGCCGCGCTGGCTGCCGGCGACGTGGTCAGCCTGCGCCTGGCGCGCCAGCCCGATGCCGCCGGCCTGTGGGTGGCCACCGCACTGTCGGTGCAGCGTCCCACGCTGCCCGAACAGGCGGGCGTGGAGGCCGACGTCACCGGCCATATCACCCGCATGGACTCGCCGACCCGCTTCGTCGTGGACGGCCTGAGCGTGGACGCGGGCAGCGCCGCACGCCTGCCCGCAGGCCTGGCCGTGGGCGACCTGGTCGAGGTCGAAGGCATGTTCCAGGACGGGGTGCTTCGCGCCTCCGAGGTCGAGCGCAAGCTGCGGCTGGACAGTGACGATGGCTTCGAGATCGAGGGCCGCATCACCGCTGTCGACAGCCTGGCCGGCATCTTCGAGCTGCGCGGCGTGCGCGTGGACTATCGCAATGCGCGCTTCGAGGATGGCAGCGCTGCCCAAATTGCCGTGGGGCGCGTGGTCGAGGTCAAGGGCCGGCTCTCGGTCGATGGCGCGATGGTGGTGGCCACCGAGGTCGAGTTCGACTAAGGGTTCGCGTTCGCCGCAGGCCGCATCGCCTCGCTCTGCGCACGCGCGGCGGCGGGGCGCACCCACAGCAGGTAGGCGGCGCCCAGCAGCACGATCCACAGGCCGCCCACGACCAGCGCGGCACGGGTGTGGGGGAAGTAGCCGAGCACGCCCAGCACCAGCAGCATGAAGCCGATAGCGGCCAGCGGCGCGGTGGGCCACAGCGGGACCGGGAACTTCAGCGCGGCCACCTGCCGCGGGCTCATGCGGCGGCGCGCCGCGAACTGCGACAGCAGGATCATCAGCCAGACCCAGACCGTGGCGAAGGTGGCGATGGAGGCGATCAGCAGGAACACGTCCTCGGGAATCAGGTAGTTCAGCACCACGCCGGCCAGCAGCGCCACGGCCATCACCACCACCGTCATCCAGGGCACGCCATGGCGCGAGACGCGGCCGAAGCCGGCGGGGGCCTGGCCCTGGTGCGCCATGCCGTAGAGCATGCGGCCGGCGCCGAAGATGTCGCTGTTGATGGCCGACACGGCCGCCGAGATCACCACGATGTTGAGAATGGTGGCGGCCGAGGAAATGCCCAGGCCGCTGAAGATCTGCACGAAGGGGCTGCCCTGGCTGCCGATCTGCGGCCAGGGGAAGATGCTCATCAGCACGAACAGCGTGAGCACGTAGAACAGCAGGATGCGCAGCGGCACGGCGTTGATGGCGCGTGGGATCACGCGCGCCGGGTCCTTGGCCTCGCCGGCCGAGATGCCGATGATCTCGATGCCTCCGAAGGCGAACACCACCACCGCCAGCGAGGCGATCAGGCCCGAGACGCCATGGGGCATGAAGCCGCCGTGCACCCACAGGTTCTGCACGCCGGTCGGCGCCTGGTCGGCCGCCATGCCGAAGCCGAACACCATGATGCCCAGGCCGCCGCCAATCATGGCGATGATGGCCGCCACCTTGAGCAGGGACAGCCAGAACTCCATCTCGCCGAACACCTTGACCGAGCACAGGTTGAGCGCGCCGATGAAGCAGACGATGGACAGCACCCAGATCCAGCGCGGCACCTCGGGAAACCAGAACCCCATGTAGATGCCGAAGGCCGTCACGTCGGCCAGGCAGACGATGACCATCTCGAAGGTATAGGTCCAGCCCGTGACGAAGCCGGCGAACGGGCCCAGGTAGTCGCTGGCGTACTGGCCGAAGGAGCCGGGCACGGGGTTGTGCACGGCCATCTCGCCCAGCGCGCGCATCACCATGTAGACCGCCGCGCCCGCCAGCAGGTAGGCGATCAGCACCGAGGGCCCCGCCTGCTGTATGGCCTTGGCCGAGCCGTAGAACAGCCCCGTGCCTATGGCCGAGCCCAGCGCCATGAAGCGTATGTGGCGGGCCGACAGCCCTCGGTGCAGGCTGCCTGCAGATGGTGAACTCATGCGCTGTCTCCCCCCGTCATTGGTGAAATGGCCGCCGCATCCACGGGCTTCATCGGCCTGCGGATGGGTCTGTGCTCAGATGTATAAGCCTGTATATACAATATGCGCAGACACCGATTTCCCGGACCGGGGATTACCCGGAGGCGGGAAGGAACGGGAATGGGGGAGTGGCCGAGAGAGACGACGGGAGTGCTGCCGCGGGCCCGGGCTCAGCCCAGGCCGCCCGTGTGCATGCGGCCTGCGTGGTACAGCAGCGGCGTGTGGCCGGCCTGGTGGCTGCACTGCTCGACCTCGCCGATGAAGATCACATGGTCGCCCTCTTCATGGCGATGGCGGTTGCGGCACTCGAAGACGGTGGTGGCTTCGGTCAGCAGCGGCACGCCCTGGGCCGAGCTGCGCCAGGCGGTGTTGGCGAAGCGGTCCACGCCCTTGCGCGCGAACAGCTCGGCCAGGGGCTTTTGCGAGGCCGACAGCACATGGATGGCGTAGTGCGAGCAATGCTGGAACACGGGCAGCGAGGCCGCCGACAGCGCCATGCTCCACAGCACCAGCGGCGGTGTGAGCGAGACCGAGTTGAACGAGCTCACGGTGACGCCCACCGGATGGCCCTGCGGGCTGCGCGCGGTGACGATGGTCACGCCCGTGGCGAACTGGCCCAGCGCGTCGCGGAACTCGCGCGACGAGAACGGGGCCTGAGGGGCCAGGTTGGCCATGGCGGCAGGAGGCAGGGCGGAATTCACGGGTGCAAGAACCAGGCGGCAGCAAGGCGGCAGCAGGGCTGCCGCGTTTGGGACGGGCGCCCGTAGCCGGGCAGCAACCGTGCATTATGGGTGCGGATGCCGGCAGATGCGGCCGATGGGGATTTGGCCAGGGAGGTCTTTGCCTTGCGTGCGCCGTGCCGGCTCACAGCGCCATGCGCATCTGGGCGGGCGCGGCGTTCTCCTGCAGCCAGCCTGACATGCGGGCGCGCGCGCAGCGCTGCAGCCGCATCAGCAGTGCATGCTCGGGCCAGGCCAGCGCATAGCGCCGGCACAGGTCCTGCTGCATGCGCGCCAGCAGGGCGGCGGCCATTTCGGCATCGGCCAGCGCCCGGTGGGCACGCTCGGCCACGGGCAGGCCCAGGTGGGCGGTGAGCCGGCTCAGGCTGTGGCTGGGCGCCTCCGGGTAGATGCGGCGCGACAGCAGCACGGTGCAGGCAAAGGGCTGGGGCGCGGCCTCGCCGGCCAGGGCCAGTTCGGACTGCCAGAACTTGCTGTCGAAGGCCGCGTTGTGCGCCACCATGGGCGCGCTGCCCACGAAGCGGGCGGCATCGCGCATCACGTCCTCGGCGGGCGGCGCGGCTGCGACCATGGCATTGGTGATGCCGGTCAGCCGCGTGATGAAGGGCGGTATCCAGGCGCCCGTGCGCATCAGGCTCTGGAAGCGGTCCACGACCTGGCCGCCCTCGATCAGCACGATGGCGACCTCGGTGGCACGCGCGCCCTGGGCGGGCGCCATGCCCGTGGTTTCAAAGTCGATGACGGCAATCGGCTGCGGCATGGGGCGATTGTGCCCGGCAGTGCCCGACCGGCGTGCCGGGGCGGCTATTCCTCGGCCTGGCTGCCGTCGGCCGCGCCCAGGCGCTGCACGACCTGGTCGAGCAGGGCGTAGAGCTGCTCGATCTCTTCATGGCCCACCAGGCGCTCGATCTCGGCATAGGTCTCGGAGGAATGCGGCGCGATCTCGGCCACGATGGCGTGGCCGGCCGCCGTGAGCTCGAACTCGGCGCCGCGCATGTCGCTGGCGTGGCGCGAGCGCTCCACCAGCTGCCGGCCTTCCAGCGTCTTGAGCAGGCGCGAGAGGCTGGGCATGCTGATGTAGGTGGCCTGCGACAGCTCCATGGGCCGCAGCCTGTGCGTGACCGCCGCCATGGCGCGCAGCACGCGCCACTGCTGTTCGGTCAGGCCATGGGCGCGCAGCATGGGCCGAAAGCGCACCATGACCGATTCGCGGGCGCGCAGCAGCGCCATGGGCAGGGAGCGCGAGAAGGCGCGCAGCGGCTCGGGGGCAAAAGAGGTCGTGGTCTGGGGCATGTTCGGCAGCATCTGTCGGCTGGATTCTATGCAGCCGCCGCTCCCTCCCCGGAGCGGCGTTGCGCGCGCCTTGTCAGGCCGGGGCCTCAATAGGTCTGGCTTTTCGGCGCGGGGGCCGCTGCCTGCTTGAAGCGCGCAGCCAGCGCGCTGGTGGCCTGCACCAGCACGCTGGTGTCCAGGCCCACGGCCGTGAAGGTGCAGCCTAGCTCCAGGTACTTGCGCGCCAGGGCCTCGTTGGGCGTGAGGATGCCGGGCGCCTTGCCGGCGCGGCGTATGCGCGCGATGGCGTCGGCAATCGCCTCCTGCACCTCGGGATGGCCGGGGTTGCCGATGTGGCCCATGGAGGCCGACAGGTCGGCCGGGCCGATGAAGACGCCGTCCACGCCCTCGGTGGCGGCAATGGCGTCCAGGTGGGCCAGCGCCTGGCGCGTCTCCACCTGCACCAGCACGCAGACCTGGGCGTTGGCTTCATGGGCGTAGTTGGCGCGCCGGCCCCAGGCCGAGGCGCGTGCGCCGCCCATGCCGCGGATGCCGCCCTGGCCGTCGGCCTGCGGATAGCGCGCGGCGCGCACGATGCGTGCGGCCTGCTCGGCCGTGTCCACCATGGGCACGAGCAGGGTCTGCACGCCGATGTCCAGGTACTGCTTGATCAGCATCTCGCCGACCTCGCCGTGTCCCATGGGCACGCGGGCAATGGCATGGCTGTCGGGATAGGCCGCGATGGCCTGCAGCTGCGCCAGCAGGGTGCGCGTGTCGTTGGGCGAATGCTCGCCGTCGATCAGGAGCCAGTCGAAGCCGGCGCCCGCGCAGATTTCCGCCGAATAGGCGTCGGCCAGGCCCAGCCACAGGCCGATCTGGGGTTGGTCGGCCGCAATGGCGGCCTTGAAGCGGTTCACAGGTGTCTGCATGGTGTGATTGTCCGGGCCTCAGTGGCCCATGCACAGGTACTTGGTGCTCAGGTATTCCTCTATGCCGGCGGCGCCGCCCTCGCGGCCCATGCCCGACTGCTTGACGCCGCCAAACGGCGCCACGGCCGTGCTGATGATGCCGCTGTTGATGCCCACCATGCCGTACTCCAGCGCCTCGCCCACGCGCCACACGCGGCCCACGTCGCGGGCGTAGAAGTAGGCGGCCAGGCCGTACTCGGTGTCGTTGGCCATGCGGATGGCCTCTTCCTCGGTCTTGAAGCGGAACACGGGCGCCACGGGGCCGAAGACCTCTTCCCTGGCGATGCGCATGCGGTCCGTGGCGTTGGCCAGGATGGTGGGCTCGTAGAAGGTGCCGCCCAGCGCGTGGCGCTTGCCGCCCAGCACGACCTCGGCGCCGTTCTTCACGGCATCGGCCACCAGTTCCTCGACCTTGTCCACGGCGGCCCGGTCGATCAGCGGGCCCTGGCCCACGCCGGCCTCCAGGCCGTTGCCCACCTTGAGGGCCTGCACGGCGACCTTGAGCCTGGCCATGAAGGCGTCGTACACGCCGTCCTGCACCAGCAGGCGGTTGGCGCACACGCAGGTCTGGCCGGTGTTGCGGTACTTGGAGGCCATGGCGCCTTCGACGGCGGCATCCAGGTCCGCGTCGTCGAAGACGATGAAGGGCGCATTGCCGCCCAGCTCCAGCGACATCTTCTTGAGCGTGGGCGCGCATTGCTCGGCCAGCACGCGGCCCACTTCGGTGGAGCCCGTGAAGGTCAGCTTGCGCACGGCCATGCTGGCCGTGAGCACGCCGCCGATGGCGCGCGAGGAGCCCGTGATCACGCTGAACACGCCCTCGGGAATGCCCGCGCGCTGGGCCAGCTCGGCCATGGCCAGGGCCGACAGCGGTGTCTGCTGCGCGGGCTTGACGATGATGGTGCAGCCCGCCGCCAGGGCGGGCGCGACCTTGCGCGTGATCATGGCGGCCGGGAAGTTCCAGGGCGTGATCGCGGCGCAGACCCCCACCGGCTCCTTGGTCACGATGATGCGCTTGTCGGCCCAGGGCGCGGGCACGGTGGAGCCGTAGATGCGGCGCGCTTCCTCGGCAAACCACTGCACGTAGGAGGCCGCATAGGCGATCTCGCCGCGCGACTCGGCCAGGGGCTTGCCCTGCTCGCTGGTCATGATCAGGGCCAGGTCCTCCTGGTTTTCCATCATCAGCTCGAACCAGCGATGCAGCAGGCGTGCGCGGGCCTCGGCGGTCTGCTGCTTCCAGAGGGCGAAGGCGCGCTCGGCGGCGGCGATGGCGCGCTGCGTCTCGGCCTCGCCCATGCGGGGCACATGGCCGACGGCTTCGCCCGTGGCGGGGTTGTGGACGTCGATGCGGCTGCCATCGTCGGCGGCCAGCCATTGGCCGTCGATCAGGCAGAGGTTCTTGAGCAGGCTGGGGTCGCGCAGTGCAAGCGGCATGGGAAATCTCCAATAAGGGCGGGGCAGGCGTCGGGACGACGGCGCCTAGACAAAACGGAACTGCAGCCGGCCCAGCGGGCCGTAGTCGGCATCGAACAGGTCGCCAGGCTTGGCGGCCACGGGGCGCGTGAACGAGCCCGCCAGCACGGTCTGGCCGGCCTCCAGGGCTTCGCCCCAGGGCGAGAGCTTGTTGGCCAGCCAGGCCACGCCGATGGCGGGATGGCCCTGCACGCCGGCAGCCAGGCCGGTCTCCTCGACCACGCCGTTGCAGCGCAGTATGGCGCCGCACCAGGGCAGGTCTATCACCTGGGGGTCAGCGCGGCCGGCGCCGGTGACGATGCCCGCATTGGCCGCGTTGTCGCTGATGGTGTCGTAGACCTTGCGCATGGCCTTGGTGTGGCGGTCGAATTGCTCGATGCGCGCGTCGATGATCTCGATGGCCGGAGTCACATGGTCGGTGGCGTCCAGCACGTCCTGCAGCGTGATCTCCTTGCCGCCGGGCAGGCCCGGGCCGCGCAGCGGCGCCTTGAGCACGAAGGCCAGCTCCACCTCCACGCGCGGCGCGATGAAGTGGGCGGCCGGGATGTCCAGCACCTGGCCCGGCGTGCAGCGGTAGAGCATGCTGTCGAGCAGGGTGCCGTAGTCGGGCTCGTCGATCTGGCTCGATATCTGCATGGCGCGCGAGGTCAGGCCGATCTTGTGGCCTATCACCTTGCGGCCCGCCGCGATCTGCAGGCGCACCCATTCGCGCGAGACGCGGTAGCCATCCTCCACGGTCATGCCGGGAAAGCGCTTGGAGAAATGCTCGACCTGCACGCGCGTCTTCTCGCTGCGGTCCAGCTCCTGGGCCAGTTGGGTCAACAGTTCTTGGGTAAACATTTTTTCAGTTATTCAGTACGTTGTTGCTTCACTTGAGGCGTTTGATACTGGCGCGCTCCAAAGGAGGGACACCGAGGAAGGGCCGTCCCGCACCGAGGGTGTCGTCCCCCTCCCGCGAAGCGAGAGAGGGCGCCGTGCAACGGGGGAAGGCGCGAAGCGACTCAGGGGGTGGCTCACCCGAACAGAGGGTGGAGGGTGCTGTGCTTGCCGTCATACACCTGGCCCGGGCTTTCATCGACCTGCACGGTCAGGCCCAGGTGGCGCTGCGCGAACAGCGGCTGCAGATGGCGGCGCGCGCAGGCCAGCAGGGCGTCGCCGGCCTGCTGCTGCACGGCGGCCGTGCGGCCCCGGCCCATGCGCAGGTTGATGTAGATGAAGCCGTAGTCGCCATCGCCGCCCGCTGCGCGGCCCGCGGCCCCGCCATCGGCCACGGCGCTGTGCGGCGCGGGGTAGGCCAGCACGCGCGTGCCGCCCGTGGGAAAGACCTGGGCGCCGTCTTCGGCGCGCACGGTGAGCATGGTGTCGGCCAGGGCGCGGCACAGCTGCGTCATGTCGGTGTGCGCGTCCAGGCTGGCCGTGTAGAGGATGACCACGTGCGGCATTCAGGCCACCTCCATGGTGGCGGCCGTGCAGCTCACGGCGAAGATGGGAATGGGCTGGCAGTACAGCACCTGGCCCGCGCCGCGCGCGGCGGCGGCCACGGCGATGAAGCTGCGGATCTCGAAGCCGCCCTGGCCGCCGTCGCGGTAGGTTTCGGCGTCGGTGTACGACAGCAGCGCGTCCCGGTCGTTGCGGCACCAGCGGTCCATGAACTGCTGGTCCCATTCCCAGTTGACCTTGCCCGAGTCGGGCGTGGCCGGCCAGTGCGAGATGCCGCCCGTGCCCACGATGGCGATGCGCTCGGGCGCCTTGTCGCAGGCGCGGCGCAGGGCCTCGCCAAAGGCCCAGGCGCGGTGCAGCGGCGTCAGCGGCGGGCCCTGGCAGTTGATGTTGACGGGGATGATGTCCTTGTCATAGGCCGGCGTCAGAAAGTGCAGCGGGACCATGATGCCGTGGTCGAACTTCCACTCCTCGGCAAAGGCCACGTCCACGGTCTGCATGACCTCGGCGATCAGGCGCCGCGACAGCTCGGCATTGCCGGGGATGCGGTGGCGCTCTATGCCCAGCCAGGCCGGGTCCTCGATGGGCCCTTCGTAGTGGTCTGCCATGCCGATGGCATAGGCCGGCATGTTGTTCATGAAGAAGTTGGCGAAGTGCTCGGCCGCGATGACGATCACGGCGTCGGGCCGCGCCGCCTCCAGCCGTGCGCCCATGTCGCGGAAGGCGGCATGGAAGGCATCCCGGGTGGCCGGATCGGCCAGGTGTGCGCGGCCCGTGATGCCGGGCGCATGGCTGCAAACGCCTGCAAATACCAGACTCATCTCAAACTCCTGCGATCTTTTCGTTGGTGGCTGTCGTCATCGCGTAGACGCCCGCGCGCACCGGTCCGTGCTTTTGCACGCCGTCGCGCATGGCCTGCAGGTAGTCGGCCCAGGGCATGCCCAGCAGCGGCGCGAAGTGCATCAGCAGCTGGCCGTTGCAGCCCAGCACGTAGAGCTTGCCGATGTCGCCGTGGAACATGGCTTCGTACTCCTCGGGCTCCAGCGCGTACTCGGCCAGCAGCGCGGCGCGGTCCTCGGCAAAGCGCCGCTGCACCTCGGGCTCGCGGTTGAGCTGGAACAGGAATTTCTGCATGGTGTACAGGCTCATGGCGTCTCCCGGTGATCCGGCCTCAACCCAGCGTGATGTTGGCGCGGCGGATGATGGCTTCGTACTTGGCGATTTCGCTGGTGACGAAGGCCGCGAACTGCTGCGCCGTGCCGGCCTGCGAGACGATGCCGCCGCGCGCGAAGGCGTCCACCACGGCGGGCTCGGCCAGGGCCTTGACCACGGCGGCGTTGATGCGCTGCACCAGCGCATCGGGCGTGGCGCCGGGTGCCAGCAGACCCTGCCAGGAGTTGGATTCCAGCGCCACGCCCTGCTCGGCCAGCGTGGGCACCTGGGGAGCGAACTGCGAGCGCTGGCGCGTGGCCATGCCCAGTGCCACCAGCTTGCCGCTTTGCACATGGCCACGGAACTCGGGCCAGTTGCCGAACATCACGTCCACCTGGCCGCCCAGCAGGTCGGCCAGCGCCGGGCCCTGTCCCTTGTAGGGGATGTGGACCATCTCGATGCCCATCTCCTGGCACAGCAGCGCGCCCGACAGATGGGCCGAGGTGCCGTTGCCGAACGAGGCATAGCTGAGCTCGCCGGGCCTGGCCCGGGCGCGGTTGCGCAGGTCCGCCAGCGTCTTCAGTCCGCTGCCCGGGTGGGTGGCCAGCACATGCTCTGACAGGCCCATCAGCGCCACGGGCTTGAGGTCGCGCGTGGTGTCGTAGGGCAGGTTCTTCACCAGCGTCTTGTTGGCCGTGAAGCTGTTGGCCACGCACACCAGGGTGTAGCCGTCGGCCGGCTGCTTGGACACATAGTCCACGCCGATCACCGTGCCCGCGCCGGGCTTGTTCTCCACGATCACAGGCTGGCCCAGGGACTTGCCCAGCTCGGTGCCCACCAGGCGCGCCACCAGGTCGGTGGTGCCGCCCGGCGTGAAGGGCACGATGATGCGCAGCGGCTTTGCGGGCCAGGTGCCGGCCGGGCTACCGGGCTGGGCCTGGGAAAGGCCCGGGAGCATCAGCGCTGCGGCCGTGGTGGCTGCGGTGGATTGCAGGAAATGGCGGCGTTGCATGTCTTGTCTCCTCGGTTCTCTTTGTCGTTGTCGCTGGTCGCCCGTTCAGACGCCCCAGTGCGGAATATGGTGCGAGCCCAGCGAGACGGCCACGTTCTTGGGCTCGCAGAAGACCTCGTAGCTCCAGCTGCCGCCCTCGCGGCCCGTGCCCGAGGCCTTGGTGCCGCCGAAGGGCTGGCGCAGGTCGCGCACGTTCTGGCTGTTGACGAAGCACATGCCGGCCTCGATGGCGGCGGCCACGCGGTGGGCGCGGCCCACGCTCTCGGTCCAGACGTAGCTGGACAGGCCGTACTGGATGTCGTTGGCCAGGCGCACGGCCTCGGCCTCGTCGCTGAAGGGAATGATGCAGGCCACGGGGCCGAAGATCTCGTCCTGGGCGATCTGCATGCGGTTGTCCACGTCGGCAAACACCGTGGGCAGCACATAGTTGCCCTTGCGCACGCGCTCGGGCAGCACGGGCGCATCGAGCCCGCCGCACAGCATGCTGGCGCCTTCCTTCTGGCCCAGTTCGATGTAGTGGCGCACCTTGGCCAGGTGGCTGGCGCTGATCATGGGGCCGACGATGGTGGATTCGTCCAGCGGGTCGCCCACGGTGATCTTCCTGGCGCGCTCCACGAAGCGGTCCACGAACTTCGCGTAGATGCCCTTTTGCACCAGGATGCGGCTGCCGGCCGTGCAGCGCTCGCCGTTGTTGGAGAAGATCATGAACACGGCCGCATCCAGCGCGCGCTCGAAGTCGGCGTCGTCAAAGATCACGAAGGGGCTCTTGCCGCCCAGCTCCATGCTGAATTTCTTGAGGCCGGCGGCCTGCACGATGCGGTTGCCGGTCTGGGTCGAGCCCGTGAACGAGACGGCGCGCACATCGCGGTGGCGCACCAGGGGCTCGCCCGCGTCCTTGCCGTAGCCGTGCACCAGGTTGAGCACGCCGGGCGGAATGCCGGCCTCCAGCGCCAGCTCGCCCAGGCGCGCGGCCGTCATGGGCGACAGCTCGCTCATCTTGAGCACGGCCGTGTTGCCGAAGGCCAGGCAGGGCGCCACCTTCCAGGTGGCCGTCATGAAGGGCACGTTCCAGGGCGAGATCAGCGCGCACACGCCCACGGGGTGGAACAGGGTGTAGTTCAGGTGCGTGGGCGTGGGATAGGTGTGGCCGTCCACGCGCGTGCACATCTCGGCAAAGTAGTAGAAGTTGTCGGCCGCGCGCGGCACCAGTTGCTTGCCGGTCTGGGCGATGACCTGGCCGCAGTCGTTGGTCTCGGTCTGCGCGATCTCGGGCACATGGCGGGCGATCAGGTCGCCCAGCTTGCGCACGAGCTTGGCGCGTTCGGTGGCGGGCGTGTTGGCCCATTTCGGGAAGGCGTTCTTCGCGGCGGCAACGGCGGCCTGCACCTCGGCCTCGCCGCCTGCGGCAACCTCGGCCAGCACCTCCTGGGTGGCGGGGTTGACGGTCTCGAAATAGTCCTTGCCGGCGACGGCCTTGCCGTCGATCAGGTGGTCAATGCGCATGGGGATTCCTTGGCGTGTGCGGTGGGTTCAGGAGGCGGCCGGCGCGTCGCCGACGATGGTGTTGACCAGGCGGCCCAGGCCTTCGATCTCGGTGACGATCTCGTCGCCCACGCGGGAGTCGGCCACGCCGTCGGGCGTGCCGGTGAGGATGAGATCGCCGGGGTTCAGCGTCATGAAGCCCGACAGGTGGGCGACCAGCGAGGGGATGTCATGCACCATGTCGCGCGTGCTGCCGTCCTGCTTGAGCTCGCCGTTGACCCAGCTGCGCAGGCGCAGGTTCATGGGGTCGGGCACATCGGCCGCATCGACGAACCACGGGCCCACGGGCGTGGCGCCGTCGCGGTTCTTCACGCGCAGGTTGGGCCGGTAGAAGTTCTCCAGGTAGTCGCGTATGGCGTAGTCGTTGGCCGTGCAGTAGCCGGCGACCACGTTGTAGGCGTCTTCGCGGCGCACGTTGCGGCAGGTCTGGCCGATGACCACGCCCAGCTCGCACTCGAAGTGCATGTAGGCCACGTCGGCTGGGCGGTACGTGCGGCCGTGGTGGCCGTTCAGCGTGTTCGGTCCCTTGAGGAAGACCAGCGGCTCCTCGGGCGCCTTGTTGAAGGCGATTTCCTTGGCATGGTCCGCATAGTTCAGGCCCAGCGCGAAGACCGTGCCGAACTGCAGCGGCGGCAGCCACTGCACGGCGGTCTCCGCCACCAGGCGGCCATCGGGCAACTGCACCTGTCCGTGCGGGCCTTCGGTGACCTGCAGGGTCTGTCCTTCGAAGATGACGCGTCCGTGCTTCATGCTGCTGCCCCCTGTTCTGCCGCCACCGAATGCGTGAGCCGGCCCAGGCCGGGCACCTCGATGACCACGCGGTCCCCGGGCCGCGCCAGCGGCGCGCCCTCGCCCGGGCCCAGCAGCAGCACGTCGCCGGGCGACAGCGTCATGAATTCGGTCACGTCGGCCAGCAGCCTTGCGGGCGAGCGCACCAGGTCGGCAAAGCCGCGCTGCCAGACCTGTTCACCATTGATGGACACCGTGAGTTCTGCCGCTTGCGCATCGAAGCCTGCGCCGCGCACCAGCGTGCCCAGCGGGCAGAAACCGTCGCGGCAGCGCTGGCGGATGGCGGGGCGGTAGTAGTTCTCGTGCGGCAGCGTGAGGTCGCTGGCGATCAGCCAGCCGGCCACATGGTCCAGGGCCGTTGCTTCGCTGACGCGCGTGGCGCTGCGGCCGATCACCAGGCCGATGCTGGCATCGACGCGGACCTCGCCGGGATCGGCCGGCACGGCCACCGCAGCGCCATCGCGTGCCCAGGTGTTGCGCGGCTTGAGGTAGAGCACGGGGGCGCGCGGAGCGGCCTTGTAGGGCGCGCTGTCGAACTGCGGCGACAGGCGCTGCACGGTGGCGCGCTCGTTGAGCAGCGTGCCGTAGACCGTGCCCAGCGCAAGGCCGTCATCCAGGAGAAAGGGCTGAATCTGCATGGTGTGGATTTAGTTAACGTGGTAATTATTGTTTGTGCAACAAGCCCCGTCAACACGGTGGATTCAGGGTTTTCCCAGGCCGCAGCAAAAAGCCCCTGCGCGGCGAACCGTGCAGGGGCTTGAAGGGGCACCGGGCGCTGCCGGTGCTGGCGGGGCTGGCCGGTGCTGGCGTCAGCCGCGGCGGCGGCGCAGTGCGGCCAGGCCGCCCAGGGCCAGCGCCAGCAGCGCCTGGGCCAGCGCGGACAGGCCGGGGACGGGGGTGGCCGTGGCGCCGGGCGGCAGGGCCGCAGGCGCGGCCACCGCCACGGGGTCCACGATGACGCCGTTGGCGGCCAGGTCGCTGTCTCCCGTCTGCCCGTCGGTGATGTCGAAGCTCACCGAGCGGCGGTCGGGTGCGAAGCGGTAGGCCGATGCGGCCAGCTCATACCAGTGCGCCGTGGGCGTGGCGGCCGTGGGGCCGTACTTCCAGAGCGTGGCCTGGGCGGGTGCGGCTTCAGGCAGGTCCATGCGGATGGTGGCCATGGAGCCCGGCGTGCCGCCCATGAGCACGAAGCTCAGGCTGCCGTAGGGCATGCGCAGGCCGCCCGGCAGCGGGCTTTGCGAGGGCGCAGGCTGAAAGCCTGCCGAGTTCGAGGCGAACTGCCACTGGTCTGCACCCACGTTGCCGGTGCCGTTGCTCACGCCCGCCGTGTTGCTGCCCGTGCCGATCTGCGTGCCGATGGGCACGGGCTTGCTCAGGGCCAGCACAGCCGGCGCGCTGGCCGTGCCCGAGGCCGGCAGGTTGACCGCATGCACGCGGTAGCTCACGGCGGGGTCCAGGCCGGTGAAGGACAGCGTGGCGGCCGTGCCGGCTGCGGTGCTGACCGTGTTGCTGGCGGGGGCCGGCAGGCCGGCGGCATCCAGGCCGGCCATGACCTGTTCCCAGCTGGGGACGGGCGCATTGGCGGGCAGGGCCACGGCGCGCAGGCTGCCGCCCACGCTGGGCGTGGCCTGGACCACGGCCGATGTCTGGTCCACTGCCTGGGCGGACAGGGCCACGGTGGACAGCGCCGGCACCGCCAGGCTGTCCAGGCGCGCCTTTTTCCAGGCGGCATAGGGCAGGTCCTTGGCCACGGTGCCATCGCCGTAGAAATCGGCATCGCCGCAGTCGCTGATGATGTCCACGCTGCCGCCCGCGTCCAGGCTGGCGGGCATGGCGCCTATGCCTTCGGCCGAGCAGGCGGTGTGGGGTGCGGTGATGGCGGCCAGGTCGGCAGCGCGCGGTCGCAGGTTCAGGGCCAGGCCTGCGCCGTTCACGCGGCCGTCCCAGGAATAGAGCTGGAAGTTGCGCGGCGCGGTGCCCGTGGCGCTGGCCGAGGGGCCGGCAATGATCAGGTACTCGCCCGCCGCGTTCTTGCGGATTTCGCGGATGCCGCGGCCGCCCAGGTCCAGGCGGATCGGCTGGCCCATGGACGCGCTGCCCTTGCTGCCGCCATCGGCCGCAGGCAGGGCCGCGAAGTTGGTCACGGGCACGATCAGCGCATGCGTGCGGCCCGTGGCGTCGTCCGCCGTGACGGCGGGCGCGCCCGGTGCCGGCACCAGCGGCGCGCGAAAGCCCAGCCAGGCGGCGCCGTTGTCGGGGCTGGTGGACATGCCTTCGATGGAAAAGCCGCTCATCGTCTCGGCCTCGGGCGCCTTGGTGGCACCTCCGTCCGAGCTGGCCACCAGGCCCAGGTAGTTGGCGGCAAGGCCGTCATGCGCGGCCGCGTCCCAGCTGCGCAGGTCCTCGCGCAGCCAGCGGTAGTAGCCACTGGCGGTCAGCGCCGTGGAGGCGCCGGAGCCGGTCACATCCATCGCCGCCAGGCGCCAGCGGTCGGTGCGCGACTTGCCGCTCTTGTTGTTGGAGTGCGAGCCCGCCACGTACACGCGGCTGCCCAGGGCAAAGCTGGCCTCGATGTCCATTTCCTCGTCGCTCTTGCAGCTGTCCAGGCCCGTGAGGCCGGGGGCGGTGCAGGCGGCGGCATCGGCCAGGCCCAGGGCGGTCCTGTCCAGCATCAGCGGCTTGATGGGCAGCCCGCCGGCCGGGCCATAGGCCGAGAAGGAGTTGCCGGCCGGCAGCGCATTGCCCGAGGCATCCTGGGCGGGCGCCTCGTCGTCGCCCACCAGCATGGTGGCGGCATCGATGACGATGGCCGTCGATGCGTCCGAGCGCCCGGCCAGCCAGCGCGGGCTGGTGTTGGCTGCGGTGTTGGCCGAGGCCGCGTACTTGATGGTGCGGCTGACGGAGGCGCCGCCCGCGTTGGTCAGCGTGACGGTGATGTCGGCATAGCCCACGCCGGTGGGCGTGATCCTGAGCACGGCGTTGCCGGCCTGGTTGGACGCGGCCAGGCCTGCGTCGGCCACCACGGCCTGGTTGCTCGAACGCGCAGTGACCTGTACGCCGCCAGCGCCCCCCGCATCCTGCACCGTGAAGCCGATGCCTGCCGAGGCCAGCGGGTCGTTGGCGTCGCCGACCACGCCGGAAAACGCGGTCAGTTCGGGCAGCGAGGCCGTCGGCGGGGCCGAGGCCATGAAAGGCACGCTCACTGCAGCCGTGCTCCCGCCGAGGCCGTTGACGGCGCGCACGCGCAGCGTATAGCTGCCGGGCTGCAGGCCTTCCAGCGCCTGGCTGTTGCCCAGGGCCACGGCCGTGGAGGCTACCGATGCAAAGCTGTCCTGCGACAGCTCCACCACGTAGTAGGCGGCGCCCGGCACGGCGTCCCAGGCGGCCGTCACGCGGTTGCCGGTTGGGGTGGCCGCCAGGTTGGAGGGGGCGGCGGGCACGGTCGCCGGCACGGTCTCCAGCGGGGCCCAGGCCACGCCATAGAACACGCCGTCCTGCGGCGCGGCGATGGACTCGGCCGTGCCCGACAGCGTGCCGGCGTAGCCGCCGTGATCGAAGGCGCGGTACAGGCGGCCCGTGGTGTCGGTGGCCATCAGCATCACATTGCCGCCGCCGGTATCGAAGGCGGCCAGGCCGTGGACCTTGGACAGGCCGGCAATGGAGCCTGCGGGCTGCCAGCTGGTGCCGTCCATCGAGAGGCGGAATTTCCGGATGGCGCCGGCATCGTTGTCCGCCACGTAGACGGTGTTCGCCAGGGCGGGGCCGCCATCGAGTTGCAGGAAGGCGATGCCGCGGTAGGTGGAGGGCGTCAGGCCCGCCAGGGGCAGGGCCGTCTGGATGCCCGTGGTCGGCAAATTCGTGCCGATCTGGTTGAGCGAGCCTCCGTTGATGGCGGCGATCAACTGGCCGCCGGCGACCGCCAGGCCCTGGACATTGCTGCTGTTCAGTTGGGAGATGCCCGTGCCATCGGCAGCCACGTGCCAGATGCCATTGTTGGCCGCGGCCGTACCCTTGCCGCTGGCCCAGACGGCGCCGCAGTCGCTGCTGGCTGCACCGCGGATGGTGTCCTTGCTGAAGGCCGTGGTGCCGAGCGCGCGCAGGCTTTTCACGTCGGAGTCGAACCCCACCACGGCCACGGCGCGCGGGGCCGCCGCTGCAGTGACGCCGTTGGGCTCGGTGCCGCCGGTGGCCACGGCATAGCCGGGAACCACCAGGCACAGGCCATTGTCCGAGCGGTTGAGCAGGCCTTCCGAGCCCTTGCTGCTGGCCGTCAGCGGCGTCGCTCCGCCTGACAGCGGCAGCGATTGCACCAGGGTGCCGTCCACGCGGTACTCATCCAGGAACACGGGCAGCGCGCCTGTGCCCGTGCCCACGCGGTAGGCCACCAGGTTGCCCGGGGTGAAGGGCGCGGACCATGCAGCGCCACACAGGGCCAGGCAGGCCGTTGCAATCGCCTTGTGCCGCCAATCCAAAGTACTCGCGCGCATGCTCACCATCCCCCTGTGTGACAAATCGCGCGACTGTAAGAGGCGGCTGTGACAGCCCGGTGACGGCAGGCCCGCAGGATGGTGGGAAGGCACCATGCAAAAAAAAAGACGGCTCCCTCAGGGGAGCCGTCCTTGCCTCATTGCGCCGTGATGCCCGCGCTTTGCTTTTTCTGGTTATGGGCGCTGCGTGTGCACGGGGCAGCGTATCGAGCGGTAGATCAGCGGATCAGCAGCACAGGCACCTGGCTGCCGGCCAGCACCTGGGTGCTGACCGAGCCCATGACCAGGCGGCCCAGCGTGCCGTGGCCATGCGTGCCCATGACCAGCAGGTCGAACTTGCCTTCTTCGGCCGCCTTGATGATGGAGTCGGCAATCGGGCCGACCTTGCTCAGGCGGGCTGCCTGCACGCCGTGCTCGGCCAGGTAGCTGCACACGGGGTCCAGCACCTTGGTCGACTCCTCGGCGTAGTACTCGTCCACCACGTCCTTGCCCAGGGCGGCGCGCGCGCGGGCCGGCAGCTGGGGCTGGACGGTGATGGCGCTGTAGCTGTGGGCCGAACCCAGGATCTCCGGGTGCGAGGTCAGGTAGGCCAGCATCTTCTGGGTGTAGGGGCTGCCATCGACAGCGAGCAGGATGTTCATGAAGGTCCTCCTTGGGTATGGCCCGAGACTAAGCCCAAGCCGGGGTGGAGTGCTTGATCCAGGTCAAGCACGGGCCGGTGCCTCTGCCGCCCCTGCGGTCGCGTGCACCGGCAACTCGATGGTAGAGCGCGGCGAAAACCCCTCCTGCTCGCCCTTGCGCGCGTAGCCCAGCGGGTTGGCCACCACGCGGCAGCGCCAGGCGCTGCCATCGCCGCGCAGGCCCTCGGCCACATAGTCGCTGGGCGAATGCAGGTGGCCGTGCAGCCACAGATCGGCAAAGGGCAGCAGTTCATCCAGCACGTTGCAAAAGCCGGCCGTGCCCGGCACCAGGCCGTAGCGCGGGTCGGCGCTGCGCAGGCTGGGCGCGAAATGCGTGACGGCCACCGTGGGGCCATCGAAGGGCCTGGCCAGCGCCTGGCGCAGCCATTGCTGGCAGACCAGCGACTGCTCGCGCATGGGCTCGGCCAGGAAGGGCTCGCCGTCGCGCGTGCCGCCGGTCTTTTGCAGGTAGAAATTGGCGGCGCGAAAGGCCTTCTCGCGCAGCTTGAGCAGCCGGGCCAGATCGGTCACGCCTTCATGCATGGACATGGCGTCGTAGTCGCTCCACAGCGTGGTGCCCACGAAGCGCACGCCGTCCAGCACGGCCGTCTCGCGCTCCAGCCAGACCATGCCCATGCGCTCGCAGGTGGCACGCAGGCGGGCGTGGGCGGCGTCGAAGTCCTGCATGTCGTACTCATGGTTGCCCGGCACGAAGATCACGGGGCAGGGCCAGCCCGCGTACTGGGGCAGGGGAGAGAAGCGCTCCAGCCCGAAATCCTGGCCCGGCAGCAGGCTGCCGCTCTGGTAGGAGCCTATGTCGCCGGCCAGCACCAGCACGTCGGCATCGGGTGCGGGCTCTGCGGTGAAATGCGGATGGGCCTCGAGGTGCAGGTCGGACAGCAGCTGGATCTTCATGCGGCCAAGTGTAGAACCTGCGCTGGCGCGGGCGCCCCGCAAACGGCGCTCAGGTGTGCGGGAAGGTCGCCTCTGCAGAGCGCGTGAGCGTGCGCAGCAGCCAGTCGTAGGCCTGAGGATGCTGGCCGCGCCGGCGCCACAGCGCGTCCACGTGCACGGGCTGCACGTCGAAGGGCAGCTCGCGCAGCACCAGCTTGTCGGCCATGCCGGTCACGGGCACGAAGTGGCGCGGCAATATGGTCAGCAGGTTGGAGGTCATGACCACGCGCCCGGCCGTGAAGAACTGGTTGACGGTAAGCACCACCTGGCGAGTGCGGCCCAGCGAGGCCAGGGCCTCGTCGATGAAGCCGAAGGAGCGGCCCGAGAAGCTCACCAGCATGTGGCGCGCCGCGCAGTAGTTGTCCAGCGTCAGCGGCACATCGGCCAGCGGATGGCCCTGGCGCATCACGCACAGGTACTCGCCTTCATACAGGCGCCGGCTGTCGAAGGCCACCAGGGCGCCCGACTGCGCGCGCGCCGTCAGGTCGGCCAGCGCGGCGGGGAAGTAGCCCACGGCCATGTCGGCCTCGCCGGCCTCCAGCAGGCTGCGCGGGTCGCGCGTGGTCAGCGGCAGCACGCGGATGCCGATGCCGGGCGCCTCGCGCTCCAGCAGGCTGAACATGGGAGGAATCAGCGTGGCGGCCGTGGCGTCGGCCATGGCCAGCACAAAGGTGGCGGTGGCGGTGGATGGGTGGAATTCGCCTGGCGTCAGCGTGTCCTGCAGCTGCTGCAGCGCCTCGCGGATCACGGGCCACAGCGCCAGCGCGCGCGGCGTGGGCTCCACGCCCTGGCCCTGGCGCACCAGGAGCTCGTCGCCCAGCGCCTCGCGCAGGCGGCGCAGCGCATTGCTCACGGCCGGCTGGGTGATGGCCAGCTTGTGGGCCGCCCGCGTGAGGCTGCGCTCCGCCATCACCTCGTCGAAGACGCGCAGCAGGTTCAGATCCAGTGTGCGGAAGTTCAGGGCGGACATGGCCGTGGCAGCGAGCGCTGAGTCATCACTGACGTGAATGCTACAGATTCAAGATATAAATTTGAAGAACTCTAGGGTAAACCCTATAGTTACACCTAGTCGCCCGCCACGCCGTCAAAAGCGGCCATTTAACTGGGTTTATCTGCCATGAGCAACTTCATTTACAACTCCTACTGTGTCGAGCACCCTGGTGTGGTGCATGTCTATCAAGCCGCCGACGACCGCAAGAGCGCCGTCAAGCGTTTCTCCGGCAAGCGCGGCGCCAGCGCCCTGCTGCTCGCTGCCCTGGTGGCCGCGCTGATGGTGGTGGTCAACGAGGTGGCCCACAACTGGACCGACGGCCACATGCTGGGCGCCTGGGTCGTGCTGTGGGTTGCCGCCTTCATGGGCTTGGCCCTGTTCTCCGCCCCCGCCCGCCGCGCCGCCATGATGGCCCGTGCCGGCTACCGCGCCTGGACCGAGAGCCGCCAGCAGGCCGCCGCTGACGAGCGCATCTGGAACGCCGCCCTGCAGGACGCCCGCCTGATGGCCGACCTGGCCCGCGCCATGGATAGGCAAGGTAGCTGATCTCTGCCTGGGGCGCCTTGCGGCGCTCCTCCAAAAAAAGCCGCTGCCCACAAGGCGCGGCTTTTTTGTTGTCTGGGGGCGTCGTTGAAACGCCACAAAAAAGGCCTCGCAGTGCGAGGCTTTTTCCATGGGTCGAGAGCTACTCAGGGATTCATTGTTCTGTGCATCTTCCACAGTCCATGAAACGGGCGCTGCCCAAAGCAAGGGGCACCGAGGAAGGGCCGCCCCGCACCGAGGGTGCCGTCCCCCCCCCCCCGCGAAGCGAGAGGGGGAAGCGGCGTAGCCGCTCAGGGGGAGCTTTATGTGCCCAGGCGCTTTTCCAGTTCGGCCTTGGTCACCAGCAGCTCCTGGGGCAGCTTGTGGGCCAGCTTGTCGAAGTGCTCGGTGTGCAGCTGCATTTCCTCGGCCCAGGCGGCCTTGTCGATGCTGGTCACGCTGGCGAACTGGTCGGCGGAGAAGTCCAGGCCGGTCCAGTTGATCTCGGCGTACTGGGGCGCAATGCCGAAGGCGGTCTGCTCGCCCTGTGCCTGGCCTTCGAGGCGGTCGATCATCCACTTGAGCACGCGCATGTTCTCGCCGTAGCCGGGCCAGACGAACTTGCCGTCGGCGTTCTTGCGGAACCAGTTGGTGGTGAAGATCTTGGGCAGGGCCGCGCCCTGGGCCTGGATCTTGGCGCCCAGCGTGAGCCAGTGCTGGAAGTAGTCGCTCATGTTGTAGCCGGCAAACGGCAGCATGGCGAAGGGGTCGCGGCGCACCACGCCCTGGGCGCCGAAGGCGGCGGCCGTGGTTTCCGAGCCCATGGTGGCGGCCATGTAGACGCCTTCGGTCCAGTTGCGGGCCTCGGTCACCAGCGGCACGGTGGTGGAGCGGCGGCCGCCGAAGATGATGGCGTCGATCTTCACGCCCTTGGGATCGTCCCAGGCTTCATCCAGCGCGGGGTTGTTGGTCGCGGCCACGGTGAAGCGGGCGTTGGGGTGGGCGGCCTTGGCGCCGGTCTCGCGGGCGATCTGGGGCGTCCAGTCCTTGCCTTGCCAGTCGATCAGGTGATCGGGCAGCTTGCCGGTGTCCTTGTCCATGCCTTCCCACCACACGTCGTTGTCGTCGGTCAGCGCGACGTTCGTGAAGATCACGTTCTTGTCGAGGCTGGCCATGCAGTTGGGGTTGGTGTGGTAGTTCGTGCCCGGGGCCACGCCGAAATAGCCGGCTTCGGGGTTGATGGCGCGCAGCGAGCCGTCGGCCTGGGGCTTGATCCAGGCGATGTCGTCGCCGATGGTGGTGACCTTCCAGCCTTCGAAGACCTTGGGCGGCACCAGCATCGAGAAGTTGGTCTTGCCGCAGGCGCTGGGGAAGGCCGCAGCCACGTGGTACTTCTTGCCTTCGGGGTTGGTCACGCCCAGGATGAGCATGTGCTCGGCCAGCCAGCCCTGGTCGCGGCCCATGGTGGAGGCGATGCGCAGCGCAAAGCACTTCTTGCCCAGCAGGGCGTTGCCGCCGTAGCCCGAGCCATAGCTCCAGATTTCGCGCGTCTCGGGGTAGTGGACGATGTACTTGGTCTTGTTGCAGGGCCAGTTGGTCTGGTCCTTCTCGCCTTCGGCCAGGGGCGCGCCCACGGTGTGCACGCAGGGCACGAACTCGCCTTCCACGCCGATCACGTCATACACGGCACGGCCCATGCGGGTCATGATCTTCATGTTGACGGCCACATAGGCGCTGTCGGACAGCTCCACGCCCACGTGGGCGATGGGCGAGCCCAGCGGGCCCATGGAGAAAGGCACCACATACATGGTGCGGCCGGCCATGCAGCCGTCGAACAGCGGCTGCAGCGTGGCGCGCATCTCGTTCGGGGCCATCCAGTTGTTGGTCGGGCCTGCGTCTTCCTTGTTGGCCGAGCAGATGTAGGTGCGGTCCTCGACGCGCGCCACATCGGACGGATCGGACCAGGCCAGGTAGCTGCCGGGGCGCTTGACGGGATCGAGCTTCTTGAAGGTGCCGGCATCGACGAGCTGCTGGCACAGCTGCTCGTATTCCTCCTGCGAGCCATCGCACCAATGGATTTTGGCGGGCTTGCACAGTGCGGCCATCTCGGCCACCCAGGCGATCAGGCGGCTGTTCTTGACATAGGCGGGGGCCTGGATGTTCAGGCCTTGCATGACGGGTGCGTTCATCGCGGAGCTTCCTTCAATTGAAAAAACCAGTTTTTCAAAGGGGACGCGCCTGCTGCACCGCGCCAACTTTGAGAAACGGGCTCTCGTTCAGTCGGCGCGCGAAGGAAGCTCTTCTCTGGGCGGCGAAGCGGCGCTGGCGGAAGCTGGCGGCGCACCGGCTGGGGATTCGATTCTAGGGAGCGGTCACGAATTTGTCAGCAAACGAATGGCAAAAACTATGCATTCTATGCATTGAAGTATGCAATATGAACGATGAAATTGCCTGTTGAAAAGGCAAGCAAAAAGCCCCGCAAAGCGGGGCCTGGTGCAGGGGCAGGAGGGCCGGAATCAGGCCATGTTGACGGCAATGAAGGCCAGCAGAAACATCAGCACGGCGCCTGCCAGGGGCAGGATGACAGGCATGTAGGGGACGACGGCCTCGGTGGCGTCTTCGGGGGCCGGCTGCTCGCCGTGGTGCGCTGCGGGATCGTGCGTCATGCAAAAGCTCCTGGCTTGCCAATGGGGATGCCTGATTCTAGGCAGGCCTGTCCCCTGGCGCCTTCGGGGAAAGCCATGACACCGGGCCTGCTAGACGGCATTGACCTGCATGCCTTCGGCCTGAAGGGCGGCTATGACCTCGTCGATATGGGCCTTGTTGCGCGTCTGCAGCACCAGCTCGATTTCCACGCTCTGCGCGGCCAGCATGGTGAAGGCGCGCTGGTGGTGGACTTCCTCGATATTGGCGCCCGCTGCAGCCACCGTGGCCGTGATGCGCGCCAGCACGCCGGGCACGTCGCGCGCGCTGACCTTGATGCGCGCCAGCCGCCCGGAGCGCACCATTCCGCGCCCGATGATGGCCGCCAGCAGCAGCGGATCGATATTGCCGCCCGACAGGATCATTCCCACCTTCTTGCCCGCAAAGCGCTGCGGATGGCGCAGCAGCGCGGCCAGGCCTGCGGCGCCCGCGCCCTCGACCAGGGTCTTCTCGATCTCCAGCAGCATGAGCACGGCCTGCTCGATGTCGCCCTCATCGACCAGTAGCATGTCGTCCACCAGGCGTGCCACGACTTCCTGCGTGATCGCGCCGGGCTGGGTGACGGCAATGCCTTCGGCGATGGTCGAGGTGCCCATCGGCAGCTCGGCCTGGCGCACGGCATTGAACATGGACGGAAAGCGCTGGGTCTGCACGCCGATGATTTCGATGTCCGGGTTCAGCCCCTTGGCCGCCGTGGCCACGCCCGCGATCAGGCCGCCGCCGCCAATGGCCACGACCAGCAGGTCCAGATCCGGCTGTTCGGCCAGCATTTCCAGCGCCAGGGTGCCCTGGCCCGCCGCGATCTGCTCGTCGTCATAGGGATGGACAAAGCACAGGCCCTGCTGCTCGGCCAGCGCGTAGGCGTGCTGGCGCGCCTCGGCCAGGGAGTCGCCGTGCAGCACGACCTCGGCGCCGAAGCCGCGCGTGCGCTCCACCTTCACCCCCGGCGTGAAGCGCGGCATGACGATGACGGCACGCACCCCCAGGCGCTGCGCGTGGTAGGCCACGCCCTGGGCATGGTTGCCGGCGCTCATGGCGACCACGCCGCGTGCGCGCTCCTCGGGCGAGAGCTGGGCCAGCTTGTTGAGGGCGCCGCGTTCCTTGAACGAGGCCGTGAACTGCAGGTTCTCGAACTTGAGATACACCTGCGCGCCCGTGATCTGGGACAGCGTGCGCGATTCCACGCAGGGCGTTTCGAGCACGGCGCCGCGCAGGCGGCCGGCGGCGTTCTGGATGTCTTGGAGGCTGAGCATGGCGCATTGTGGCGCACACGCGGGCCTGCGCGCGCCAGGCCGTGCAATGGATTCCCCGCAGCCAGCGTGGTGCAGGGGGCTTTCATAAAATAAGAATCATTCTTGTCTGTGGGGCGCGCACCGCTCCGGCTGGCCATGGCTTTCTCCTCTGTCCAAACACCTGCACGCCCTCCGCGCTGGCTGGGGCGGGGCACGCTGCGTGCCTGTGATTTCAGCGGGCCCGACTACCGCATCCTCGATGCCGAGGTCACGGCGCAGGATGCGCTGCTGGCCGGTCACCTGCAGGCCTGGCAGGTCCAGCCCGGCCTGTGGCTGCATGGCGTGGAGGCCCGCGACCTGCGCACCATGAGCACGCGTTCGCCGGCCGTGCCGGGCCTGCACATGGTCGTGCTGCTGGAGGGGTGCGTGGACGTGGCCTTCGGCAACCAGGGCCTGCAGCTGCAGGTGGCGCCCGCCAGCGCCGCCGGTGCCCATGTGCAGGCCTGCGGGGCCGTCATCCACACGCGGCCCGGCGACATGTTCATGCGGCAGTGGCGGCGCGGCAAGTTCGAGCGCAAGCTCAGCATCACCATGCAGCCGCAGTGGTTTGCCGCACAGACCCTGCCCATGGCGGCGCCGCCGCTGCTGCAGCACTGGATGGAGCAGCAATTGCTGGCCATACGGCCCTGGCAGCCCTCGCCGCGCGCCGTGGCGGTGGCCGAGCAGATCATCCAGCTGGCACGCGAGGGCTCGGCGCCCTTGCTGCTGGCCAGCCGCACGCTGGAGCTGGTGCACGAGGCCGTGCAGTCCCTCGAGGCGCCCGAGCCCGATCCGGCGCAGACCGTGCCGGGCGTGCTGGGCGTACGCGAGCACCGGCGCATGGCGCGCCTCAAGGCCCTGCTGGACGGCGGCGGCGACGGCTGCCGCACGCTGGCCGAGATCGCACGCGAAGTGGGCCTGAGCGCCAGTGCGCTGCAGCGCCAGTTCCGCCTGGCCTATGGCTCCAGCATCGACGAGTACCGGCGCGAGCAGCGGCTGGCGCGCGCCTGGGCCGCGCTGGAGCAGACGGGCTGCAGCGTGGCCGAGGTTGCACATGGGGCCGGCTATTCCAGCGCGGCCAACTTTTCCACGGCCTTCAAGCGCCGCTTCGGCATCTCTCCCAAGCTGGTGCGTGCCCGGGTCTGACGCCCGGCGGGCGTCTTTGGCGCGTGGCGCAAACATCGGCAGGCCTGCCGCAAAGCCTGCTTGCGCCAGGCGGTGCTGCAATCTGGCAAAAGAAAGGACATACGCGAATGACACAGCTGCAGGCGCGCACCTCGGTGCACATGGACAGGCCCGACGAAGCCATTGCCGCCATCGTCGGGCACATGCAGGAGCACGACATCACCGTGCGCCGCGAAGGCTCGCGCTGGGTGGCCGACTACGAAGGCGGCCGGGGCCAGCTGTGGCTGGAGGGCCGGCAGGTGCATGCCGAGGTGGCCGCGCCCGGCGTGGAGCTGCTGCAGGACATGAAGCTCATGCTGGCCCACCTGCTGCTGGAGGCCACGGGCGCCGCCGACGGCTCCCTGGCCTGGGAGGGTGACGGCGCCGCGCTGCAGCGCCCGCCGGCCTTCCGCGTGCTGCAGGTGCTGGCCGTGCGCGATCTCACGCCGCACATGCGCCGCGTGCGCTTTGCCTGCGACGACATGGCGCGCTATGCGCAGGACACCCACATCCACGTCAAGCTGCTGTTCCCCCAGCCCGGCGTGACCGAGCCCCAATGGCCCACGCTGTCGGCCAGCGGCCTGCTGCGCCTGCCCGAGGGTGACATGCGCCTGGACATGCGCACGTACACCATGCGTGCGATGGGAATGGCCCAAGACGGCGCCAACGGATGGATCGACGTGGACTTCGTGCTGCACGAGGATGCAGGCCCCGGGTCGGCCTGGGCCGCGCGCGCCCAGCCGGGCCAGCGCATCGGCATGACCGGCCCCGGCGGGCGCACGGCCACCCCGGCCGACTGGATGCTGCTGGCCGGCGACGACACCGGCCTGCCCGCCATGCTGCGCATTGCGGCCGCCCTGCCGGCGCATACGCGCGGCCATGTCTTCGCCGAAGTCCAGGGCCCGCAGGACGAGCAGCCCGTGCAGGCGCCCGAAGGCCTGCAATGGCACTGGCTGCACCGCGGCGCTGCCGAGGCCGGGACCACCACGCTGCTGATCGACGCGCTGCGCGCCGTGCGCTGGCCGGATGCGTTGGCCGGTCATCCCGCCAGCCGCTTCGTCTGGGCCGCTGGCGAGTTCGACACCGCCCAGGCCGTGCGCCAGTGGGCGCGCGAGGAGCGCGGGCTGGAAAAGCACGAGCAGCTGGTCGTGGCCTATTGGCGGCGCGGCATGAGCGAGTCGGATTTCAAGGCCGCGAAGTAGGCCGCGAAGCAGGTCGCGAAGCAGGCCACGCAGGGGGCCGGCGCCTCAGGGGGCGCTGCGCTCCTGACGCAGCAGGAATTTCTGCAGCTTGCCTGTGGGCGTGCGCGGCAGGCTGGCCGCAAAGACGAATTCACGCGGGATCTTGTAGCGCGCCAGCCTGTCGGCCAGGAATTGCTGCAGCGCCTCGGTATCGGGCGCGGTCTCGCCGCGCAGCACCACATGGGCGATGACGGTCTCGCCCCATTCGGGGTGGGGCCGGCCCACGACGGCGACGTCGGCGACCTGGGGATGGGCCGAGATCGCATCCTCCACCTCCTTGGAATAAACGTTCTCGCCCCCTGTGATGACCATGTCCTTGGTCCGGTCCACGATGAAGAGATAGCCCGCATCGTCCAGGCGTGCAAGATCGCCCGTGCGGTACCAGCCGCCGGGCGCGAAGGCGGCGGCCGTGGCCTGGGCGTCGTGCAGGTAGCCGTCCATCACGCTGCCGGTGCGCAGCCAGATCTCGCCGGTGTCGCCCGGGCCGGCATCCTCGCCGTCGTCGCGCACCACGCGCATGTCCACGCCGGGCAGGGCCACGCGGCCGATGGAGCCGGCCCGCTCCACCTGCTCCTCGGGGTAGAGCGTGGTGCCCGTGGGGCCGGTCTCGGTCATGCCGTAGACCTGGTAGAAGCGGTCGCTGCGGTAGGCCGTGGCCAGCTTGCGTGCCATGTCGGCGCCGATGGGGCCGCCGCCGTAGACCCAGGCGCGCACGCTGCTCAGGTCGTAGCGGGCAAAGTCGGGCAGCATCTGCAGCGGCGCGAAGTAGGAGACCGGCGCGCCGAAGTACAGCGTCACGCCCTCGTCCTGCACGGCCTGCAGGAAATGCTGCGGGTGGTACTCGCGCAGCAGCACCACGGTGCCGCCCATGTACAGCGTGCCGCCAAACCAGTTGTTGAGCGGCGAGGAATGCCAGATGGGCATGGCCATCAGCGTGCGTTCCTCGCGCGTGATGGACAGGCCCAGCGCGGCCGTGATCGCCGCCAGCGTGACGGCGCGGTGGCTCAGCAGGCAGCCCTTGGGCCGGCCCGTGGTGCCGGAGGTGTAGAGCACCTGGGCGATGTCGCCATCGGCGGGCCGCGCGCCTTCCAGGGGCCTGGCGGCCGCCACCAGCGTGTCCCAGTCCTGGACACCCGGGACGGCCTCTTGCGCCTCGGTCACAAGGCGGGCGCAGGGGTGTGGCGCGGCGGCGACCACGGGCGCGAGTGCGGCGTCAAACACCAGGGCCTTGCACTGCGCGTGGCCGAGGATGTACTGCAGCTCGGGCGCCTGCAGCTTGTGGTTGACGGGCACCAGCGCGGCGCCCAGGCGCCAGGCGCCGAACAGGGCTTCGACAAAGCCCGGCGTGTTCAGGCACATCAGGGCCACGGTATCGCCCCGGCCCACGCCCTGGGCCTGGAGGACGGCGGCAGCGCGCTGCGAACGCCGCTGCATGTCGGCATAGCTGATGGAGGCGCCGCGGTCGCGCAGAAAGGCCTTGGCAGGCGTCTTGCGCACGGCGCTGTCGAAGGCGTCGAGCAGGTTCATGTCTTGTCTCCTTGTGCTTTGTTGTGTGGCGGGCCGGCCACCGCTTCAGGCGGGCAGCGCACGCTGCAGGATGGCGGCAATGTCCAGGCCTGCGGGATCGAAGGCGCCCGCCACCATGGCGCCCTGCTGCGCGCCCAGGCGCGTGGCGATGAAGCCGTCGGCCATGGCGGGCGGCGCATGGCGGCGCAGCAGGCAGGCCTGGGCCAGCAGCACCAGGTCCTGCACCAGGCGGCGTGCCTGGGCCTCGAGCTGGTCAGGCGGGCCGGACAGGCGCCGGGCCAGCGACTGCGCCTGCTGCAGAAGCGCGGGCTCGCCCGCCGCCGTGTCGATCAGGTCCTGCAGCAGCAGCTGCGCGCTGTCGGGCTCGCGCGAGATGGCGCGCAGCACGTCCAGGCACATGACGTTGCCCGAGCCTTCCCAGATCGAGTTCACGGGTGCCTCGCGGAACAGGCGCGCCATCACGCCCGTGTCCACATAGCCGTTGCCCCCCAGCACCTCCATGGCCTCGCCCGTCAGCTCCACGCCGCGCTTGCAGACCCAGAACTTGGCCGCCGGCGTCATGATGCGTTTCCAGGCGCGTTCCAGCGGATCACCCTCGTCGCCTCCACGCTCATAGGCCTGGGCCAGGCGCATGGCGATCTGCAGCGCGGCCTCGCTTTCCAGCGCCAGATCGGCCAGCACGCTGCGCATCAGCGGCTGCTCGGCCAGCTGCTTGCCGAAGACGCTGCGCCGGCGCGCATAGGCCAGGGCCTGCACCGTGGCCGAGCGCAGGATGGCGGCGCTGCCCAGCACGCAGTTCAGGCGCGTGTAGGTGGCCATCTCGATGATGGTGGGAATGCCCCGGCCTTCCTCGCCCATCAGGATGCCCCAGGCGTCCTCGAACTCCACCTCGCTGCTGGAGTTGCTGCGGTTGCCGACCTTGTCCTTCAGGCGCTGCACGCGCACCGCATTCTTTGTGCCGTCGGGGCGCCAGCGCGGTACGTAGAAGCAGGCCTGCCCACCGCCTTCCCCCATGCGCGCCACCACCAGGTGGGCATCGCACATGGGGGCCGAGAAGAACCACTTGTGGCCGCGCAGCAGGTACTCGCCGCCGCGCCCGCCGGCGTGCACCGGCATGGCCACCGTGGTGTTGGCGCGCACGTCGGAGCCGCCCTGCTTCTCGGTCATGCCCATGCCCAGCCACATCGATGCCTTGTCGGCCACGGGCAGGTCACGCGGATCGTATTCGTGGCTGAACAGCTTGCCCTGCAGCTGCTGCCACAGCGCCGGTTCCTTTTGCAGCAGCGGGATGGCGGCCGTGGTCATGGTGGCCGGGCACAGCGTGCCCTGTTCGACCTGGCCGTGCAGGTAAAAACCTGCGGCCCAGGCGCTCCAGCGGCCCGCGCTGCTGTCCTCGAAGGGCAGGGAGATCAGCCCCTGCTGCCGGTATAGTCCCAGCAGCGCATGCCAGCTCGGGTGGAACTCCACGGCGTCGATGATGCGGCCGCGTGCGTCGAAGCGGTGCAGCTCGGGCGTGTGGCGGTTGGCCTGCTCGGCCAGCTCCCAGGTGGCGCGCTCGCCCAGCTGCTGCGCATAGCGCGACAACGAAGGGATGTGGCGCGCAGCGCCGCTGCGCTGCAGGGCCTCGGCCAGGGCGGGGTCGGCCTCCAGCAGGTTGAAGTCGGTGAGTTCGTCGACCTGGTTCAGGACGTCGTGCGTGTTCCAGGTGTGCCCTGTCTGCAAAGTCTGGCCGGTGCTCATGCGTGTCTCCGTGATCGTGGGTCTCAACGCAAAAGTCTAGGAAAAATGCCCAGCAAAGGTGTTCGGGTTTCAAGGCAGCAGCCGCAGCTGCCCAAAGTGCGGCGCCGCCCCCTGCAATCGCGCGCGCAGGCCACCTCGCAGGCGCTGCAGGACGCCTTTGTTCGGCTTGTGATCGAGCAGGGCTACGAGCGCACCACGGTGCGCGAGGTGGCGGCCGTGGCCGGCGTGGGCCTGGGCACCTTCTACGAATACTTCGGCAACATGGACACACTGGCGGCCATGTGCATCCACCGCCAGGTGCAGGCCCTGCATGCCCAGGGACTGCAGACGCTGCAGGGATGCGCCGGCATGGCGCCGGCCACGCGCGTGGACCGGCTGCTGGACACCTTGGTGGACGGCATTGCGCGCGAGGCGCCGATGTGGGCTGCGCTGTTCATGCTCGAGCGCAAGGTGTCCGCGCCCGAGCCCTTCCGGCGCCACTACCAGGCCTATGTGCAGCTGTGGGCCATGGCGCTGCAGGACTGCGATCCGCCGCTGCCCGAGCCGGCCCAGCCCCTGGCGCGGCTGCTGCACACGATGACCTATGGCTGGGTGTCGCAGTCGCTGCTGGCGCTGGGGCCGCAGCAGACGCCGCAGCAACTGCGCGAGCCGCTGGGCTGGGCCATTCATGCGCTGCTGCGCAAGGCGCAGGCTGCGTAGTCCCTCAGGGCCCAGGGGCCCGAGACTCAGATGCGCGGAAAGCGCAGCGTGAAGCGGGCGCCGCCCCGCTCGGAATCGTCGGCCTCCACGCTGCCGCCCTGGGACAGGGTCAGCGCCTTGACGATGGACAGGCCCAGGCCAGAACCCTCGCGGCGGCGCTTGCCGGGCACCTGGGCAAAGCGCTGGAAGGGATGGGCGCGCAGCTCGCTGGGCAGGCCGGGGCCTGCATCGCTGATGCGCAGCACGGTCCAGGCGCGGCCTTCGATATCGGACTCCACCGTGAGCGCCACGCCCAGCCAGGCGCCGCTGGCCGCATGGCGCATGGCGTTGCTGACCAGGTTGGAGAGGATCTGGCGCATGCGGTCGGCATCGGCGCGGATGTCGGTCATGCCTTCGTCGGTGGGGCCGGGCAGGGACAGGTCCAGCTGCATGCCGTGCTGCTGCAGCTGGGGGTGGAGCTGGTCCAGCGTCTCGGCCACCAGCAGGGTCAGGTCCATGCGCTGCTTTTGCAGCGAGAGCTGGCCTGCATCGGCCATGGACAGCGTGTGCAGGTCGTCCACCAGCCGGCCCAGGTGCTCGACCTGGGACAGCAGGGTGTTCAATTCGGTGTCGTCCGCCGCGATGACGCCATCGCAGATGGCATGCAGTCGCGCCTGCAGCACCGTCAGCGGCGTGCGCAGCTCATGCGAGATCGAGGCCGCCGTGGCGCGGCGCTCGGTCTCCAGCGTCTCCAGCGAATCGATCATGCGGTTGAAGGCCACCACCATCTCGGCCATCTCGCCGTGGGCCTTGCCGGGCAGGGCGCGCGCGCTGAAGTCGCCCAGCTCCACGCGCTTGGCCACCTCGACCATGGACGCCAGGGGCCGCGTCACCAGGCGAGACACCCAAAAGCCCACGGCCAGTCCGAAGGGCAGGCACACCAGCAGGCCGATGACCAGCGACCATTTCTCGCCGAACAGCAGATCGCCCGTCCAGTACTGGCCATAGATCTGCATGGCGCGCGGGCTGTCCTCCAGCGACTGGGCGTTGAGTTCGTCCAGCTCGATCTGCACGGCCGGCGGCAGGCTGTTGTAGAAGTCGCGGTACTGGATCTCGGAGAACACCAGCACGCCGATGGCCAGCAGGGCGATGGTGCTGAGCACGGTGGCCGTGATCCACAGGCCGAAGCGCACCCAGATGCGGTTGGGCCTCAGTCCCAGGGCCATAGCCGGTAGCCGATGCCACGCACGGTTTCGATCAGGCCTTCCTGGCCGGCCAGCTGCAGCTTGCGGCGCAGCTTGGACAGGTGCGAGTCGATGACGCGCTCCAGCGCATCGCTCTCGGGCAGGCAGTGCTCGATCAGGTGGGAGCGCGAGAAGCAGCGCCGGGGCTGGGCCGCCAGGCAGGCCAGCAGGCGGAACTCGGTCAGCGTCAGGGGCAGCGGCAGGGCGCGGCCCTCGTTGTCGTAGACCACGGCGCTGTGCGCCTCGGTATCGATCTCGATGGGGCCCACGCGGATGGGCGCGGGCGCCGGGTTCTTGCGTGCCTGGGTGCGGCGCAGCACGGCGCGCACGCGGGCCACGACCTCGGGCGGATTGAAGGGCTTGACCACGTAGTCGTCGGCGCCCAGGCGCAGGGCCAGCAGCTTGTCCACATCATCGGCCAGGGCCGTGACCATGATCACGGGCGTCTGGCTGTCATCGCGGATGGCGCGCAGCACGTCGATGCCATCCATGCCGGGCAGGTGGATGTCCAGCAGCACCAGGTCGGGCCGCAGCTGGCGGAACAGCTGCAGCGCCTCCTGCCCGTCCGAGGCCATGCGCGAACGCAGCCCGTCCCGCTCGAGATAGGCCGTCAGGATGCTGGCGATGGCGGGCTCGTCTTCGACGACGAGCACGAGGGGGGTGGTTGCCGTTGGCTGTGCTGTGGAGTTCATGGGAAAGCTGGCAGGGCCAAGCGCACATTATGGTGCGATGCCCTGCGAGCCGTAGCCCTCCATATTGGCTCCACGAAGTCTGCAATCGCGCGCAAGGCTGGCGCTGTTCATTTCCTGCAGTCCCATCAGCGGCTATTGGTAGCTCATCGTGAAGGTCGCCCTGCCATAGGCCACGCCAGGTGTCACGCTGCCGGCTGTCTGCACCAGGCGCGCGCTCAGCGGAATCTTCAGGCTGTTCTGCCCCTGTGCGACCTGGCCCGCATTCCATTGGTTGGCATTGCCCAGGCTGCCGGAGTCGGGGCCGAAGCTCACGGGCACGTTGTTTCTCAGTACCTGTATGCCGACACCCCGGGCCTTGGAGTTTTGGGCCAGCGTCAGCGTGCTCGATCGGTTGGTCGCCTGGGTGGCGTCCGTCAGCGTGATGAAGGCGGTCAGGCGTGTATTGGCTTCGCCTCCCGCGCAGGTCAACTCGATGCTGAAGTCCTTGGCTGCCGTGACGGTCCCGATTCCCTTGAAATCGGCGAACGGGGCGGGGGCCATGGCCACGTCGATCTTGCCCGTGGACACCCGGCAGGTCGGCGGCCTGGGGCGGCTGCTGACGTTGACGGTGATGCCACTCGAAAAGAATACCGTGGCCAGCAAGTCACGGGCATAGCTGGTCCCAGAGTAGATTCGTGCGAAGCTGCCATTCAGGAAACCGCCAGATGTGAGTTCCCCGGTTTTCACGAGCTCGATGGTCATGTTGTTGCTTGGCAGTGAATGGAATATGCCCTGTTTCAGCATGGACCCGGAATAAGGCGCGGCTCTTTCCCACGTGATTCTCATGCCCAGGTTGGGAATGGAGGTGGAATATATTCCACCGCTTTCCGTTCCAATGCCTTCTATGTAATAAAAATCATTGTCGCAAGAAATGTGGTAGCTGCCGGCCCCGGTATTTTGCAAAGCCATTGTCCTGGAATAGACAACGCTGCCAATCGGATAATTTTCGTTGACGATGGTGGGGGTGTTGGCCGAACCCGGAAACTGGGCATTCCAGCCCTGGGAGGAACAACGGGCCCAGGATGAAATAGGGGCCATGAAGAAAATCAAGAGGAGCGGCATGGCCAATGCATGGCGCAAGATGGCTGTGAAAGGCATGCTGTGGACTCCAGCCAGGAAGATATGGATCAATGTCCTTGGGACAGGCGGCACCGGGCGCGATATCCGGTCAATATACCGACCTGTATGCGGCATTGGAATCGGAGTGTTCTGAAAATAAACTCGGAATCATCCGAGTCCGCGGTAATCTGGCGCGGTCCGCGACTGGCTCCCGCCCGGGATGGGCAAGAGAGGCTTGCGCACGGCGCCGCGTTCTCCATGTTTCCTCCATAAAGCCTGCAACCTCGCGCAAGCTTGGCCGCGTCCAATGGCTATCCGGGGACATGGTTCCCTGGCCTCGTTTTCCCGGTCCTCCCCCTCGATCATCCCCTCCCGCCTGTCCATCCCGTGAACCACGCCGCCGCGACGCAACGCCTCTCCAGCCTGTGCCTGGGCGCCGCCCTGGCGCTGGCCGGCTGCTCATCGCCGCCCCCGGCACAGCTCGACGGCTCGGTGCCTGCGCAGTGGACACAGCCCCTGCCCGCCGCCGCGCCGGGTGCACCTGGCTCGGCCGCCGCACCCGACCTGCAGGGCTGGTGGAAGGCCTGGGGCGATGAATCCCTCAACACCCTGGTCGAGGAGGCGCTGGCCGCCAACCTCGATCTGTCCCAGGCCCAGTCGCGCCTGCGCCAGCAGCGGCTGCTGGCGGGCACGGCCGGCGCTGCCTTCCGGCCCGTGTTCACGGCCGGTGCGCGCACGCTGCAGGACATCGCAGCCATCGACTCGTATTTCCACGCCAGCATCGACGTGAGCTGGGACCTGGGCCTGTTCGGCGCCCGCGAGGCCGGCGAGCGCAATGCCGCAGCTGCCGTGCTCGATGCACGGGGCCGCCTGCAGGCAGCGCGCGTGGCCCTGGTGGCCGACGTGGTGCACCGCTACCTGGACATCCGCATGGCCCAGCGCCAGCTGGCCCTGATCGACGAGCAGGCGCAGCTGGATGCGCGTGCCCTGCAACTGGCCCAGGTGCGCCAGCAGCAGCGCCTGGGCACGGCCGAGGCCGTGCGCCAGCTGCAGCTGCAGGCCGGCCAGAGCGCTGCCCTGCGTGCGGGCCTGCGTGAAACCCAGGCCCGCAGCGCCCACATGCTGGCCGCACTGCTGGGCCGCACACGGCCCGATGCGCAATGGCTGCAGGCCGATGCGACAGCGCCGCTGCCTGGCCCGCAGGCGCTGGGCGTGGCGGTCCTTCCGGCCGACCTGCTGCGCACGCGCCCCGACATCCAGGTGGCGCAGGCCGGCGTGGAACGCGCCGCAGCCGAGCAGGGCATTGCGCAAGCGGCGCTGTACCCGCGCTTCGTGATCGGCGGCTCGCTGCTGTATTCGTTCAACATCACCCAGAACCTGCGCACGACGCAGGACAACGCGCCCACCTTCGGGCCGCAGATCGACATTCCCCTGTTCGACTGGGGCCGCCGCCGCTCGCAGGCCGATGCCAGCGAGCTGGCGCTGCAGGCTGCCATCCAGGGCTACCGCCAGAGCGTGCTGGACGGCGTGGCCGAGGTCGAATCCGCCCTGGCCGCCATCGGTGCCCAGCGCCAGCGCATTGCCGCGCTGCAGGACTCGCAGCAGGTGCTGGCCGAGCGCGAACGCGTGCAGCACCAGCGCCAGAAGCTGGGCCTGGACAGCGAGTTCGGTGGTCTGGCGTCCCGGCGCGCCGCATTGCAGGCGCGCAGCGAGCAGACCACCGCCCTGGCCGCCCATGCCCTGGCCTATGTGGCGCTGTACAAGGCCCTGGGCGGCGCGCCGCTGCCTGCCGAGGACAGGCCGGAGGACGATTCCGGCAACGGCCCTGCGCCCGTGGCTCAAGGGGCATCCTCATGATCGCGCTGGCGCGCAAGACGCTGGTGCACGAGTGGCGCCGGTTCATTCCCTCCGTCTTCGCGGTGGGCTTCTCCGGCGTGCTGCTGGCCATGCAGGCCGCGCTGGTGCTGGGCATCTTCGGATCGGCCGCGCTGTATGTGACGGCGTCCTCGGCCGATCTGTGGATCGGCTACCCGGGCACGCAGAGCGTGAATTTCGGCCGCACCATCGGCCGCGACGTGGACATGCGCCTGCGCATGGACCCGGACATCACTGCCGTCGAGCCCTACGTCTGGGTCGATGGCGACTGGCGCTCCAGCACGCCGGCCGGCGGCGCGGCCAGCGAACACGGCGGCGGCGTGTCGGTCTACCTGTCCGGCATTGCCACCGATGATGCCTCCATGCTGTTTTCCCGCGTGCTCCAGCCCTGGCAGCGGCAGCGCCTGCGCGAACCCGGCGCCGTGATCGTGGACCGGGCCGACCTGCAGACGCTGGGCGCCAGCGAGGGCGGCGTGGCCTGGGTCAACAACCACCGCGTGCAGGTGGTGGCCGCCGTGGACGGGCTGCGCGGCCTGGGCGGCGTGAACGTGCTGGCCTCGCTGGCCACGGCGCGCGAGATTGCCGGTGACCCGGGCCAGGGCAGCACCTACTTCGTGGCGCGCGTGCGCCCCGGCGCCTCGGCCAAGGCCGTCCAGCAGCGCCTGAACCAGTCCACGCCCAGCTTCGGCCCCTACGAGGCATGGACAGCCAAGGAATTCGCGCGGCGCTCGCAGCGCTACTGGATGTTCGACACGGGCGCCGGCGCGGGCGTGCTGTTCATGGCCGTCATCGTCTGCCTGGTGGGCTCGGTGGTCACCAGCCAGTCGCTCAAGGCCGTGGTGGCTGCCTCGTCGCGCGAGTACGCCGTGCTCAACGCGCTGGGCGTGAGCCGCGCGGCCCTGGGCCGCGTGGTGGTGGAGCAGGCCTGCTGGATCGGGGGCCTGGGCTTCGTGATGGCCGCGCTGGCCAGCGCCGTGCTGCTGGCCGTGGCCACGGCCTACCGCGTGCCCGTGGCGCTGAACGCATCTGCCGTGCTGGCCTGTGCCGTGCTGGTGGCCGTGCTGTCCCTGCTGTCGGGCCTGGGCGCCATGCGCAGCCTGCTGCGCGCCGACCCGGCCACGCTGCTGCGCTGAAGACTTCCAGACACCATGAACGTGATGAATGCCTCTTCCCCCGCGCCCACGGCGGTGCCCCGCACGGCGCCCAGCCTGGAAGCCGTGCGGCTGTGCAAGTCCTTCCTGTCGGGCATGGTCAGCGTGCAGGTGCTGCAGGGCCTGTCGGTATCGCTGTACGCGGGCGAACTGAGCCTGATCTCTGGCCCTTCGGGCTGCGGCAAGAGCACCCTTCTGTCGCTGATGTCGGGCCTGCAGGCGCCGGACAGCGGCTACGCCATGGCGCTGGGCGAGGACCTGGGCAAGCTGGGCACGCGGGCGCTGGAGAAGTTTCGCCTGCGCCACACGGGCTTCGTCTTCCAGGGCTTCAACCTGTTCCCGGCACTGACGGCCATCGAGCAGGTGCAGCTGCCCCTGGGCTACATGGGCCTGCGCAGCGACGAGGCCCTGCGCCGCGCGCAGCAGGCGCTGGACGAGGTCGGCCTGTCCCACCGCGCCCACATGCGCCCGGCCGAACTGTCGGGCGGCGAAAAGCAGCGCGTGGCCATTGCGCGCGCCATGGCCAAGGCGCCGCAGCTGCTGTTCGCCGACGAACCCACGAGTGCGCTGGATGCCGAAAGCGGCCAGCGCGTCATCGACATCCTGCACCGCGCGGCGCGCAACCATGGCACGACCGTGCTGTGCGTGAGCCATGACCCGCGCCTGGTGCGCCATGCCGACCGCGTGCTCGGCATGGAGGACGGCGCCATCCGCAGCGACTGGCGCCAGACTTCCCCGTTGAAGGAAAAACAATGAAGCACCCCCTGAGCGGCCTTGCCGCTTCCACTGCCGGACTGGCTGCGGCGCTGGCCGCCGCCGCGCTGCTGGCGGGTTGCGGTCCTTCGCACGATGCGCCCGCCAATGCGGGCCAGGCCAGCTCCAGGGCGCAGCAAAGCGGCCCGGCGGCCGTGGCCGTGGCGCGCGGCAAGATCGAGGTGGAAGGCGGGCTGCTGGACCTGTCGCCCGCCGTGGCCGGCGTGGTGCAGCAGCTGTCCGTCAAGGAAGGCCAGTCCGTGCAGCGCGGCCAGCTGCTGCTGAGGCTGGCCGACGAGACGGGCCAGGCCGACCTGGCCGTGGCCGAGTCCGAGGCCCAGCTGGCCAGGGCCCGCCAGAAGGCACGCGCCGCGCGCCTGCCCCAGCTCAAGCAGACCCTGGCGCGCTGGCAGGCAGCGGCCCGCGAGGGCGCGGCCGACGCGCAGAACGTGGACGAGGCCGCGCAGGCACTGCGCGATGCCCAGGCCGAGATAGACGTGGCCGCGGCCGAGGCCCAGGTGGCACAGCGCAAGCTCGAACAATTGCGTGCCCAGCACAAGCGCCAGGAACTGCGCGCGCCCGAGGCCGGCACCGTGGTGCGCCTGGCCACCCACGCGGGCAGCCAGGCCGTGCCCGGCACGCCGGCCGTGGTGCTGCTGCCGCAGCGCCCGCTGCAGGTGCGCGCCGAAATCAACGAAAGCTTCGCCGCCGCCGTGCGCGAAGGCATGCGGGCCACGGTGACGCTGGATGCCGATGGCTCCGCACAGCAGCAGCTGCCTTCGGCACGCGTGCTGCGCATCAGCCCCGTCTATGGCACGGCGCGGCTGCAGGACGACCAGCAGCGCGGGCCGGTGCGTGTCATCGAATGTGTGCTGGTCTTCGAGCAAGCTCCCGCCGCCGCCGTGCGCGTGGGCCAAAACGTAAGGGTGCAGTTCCATGAATAAGCGCATTCCCCTGTATCTGGACACCGCCGCGCCCGGCTGGATGGTGCAAAGCGATTTCGACGGCACGATCAGCCTGCTGGACGTGACCGACACCCTGCTCAACCGCTTCGGCAAGCCCGGCTGGCAGGAGCTGGAAGACGCCTGGGAGCGCGGCGAGATCGGCTCGCGCGAATGCATGAAGGGCCAGGTCGCGCTGCTGGACATGGACGAGGCCGAGCTGCGCGCCCACCTGGACACCATCGAGATCGATCCCGGCTTCGCCGGCTTCGTGGCGGCCGCCCAGGCCCACGGCATGGTGGTGCAGGTGGTCAGCGACGGCATCGACTACGCCATACGCCATGTGCTGGAGCGCCATGGCCTGGGCCATCTGCAGGTCATCGCCAACCGTCTGGTGCCGACCGGCGAGCGCAGCTGGCGCCTGGACTCGCCCTGGGCCAGTGCGCAGTGCGCGCGCGCCAGCGGCAACTGCAAGTGCGAGCGCCTGGCCGAGCAGCAGGCCCAGCATGGCCGCGTGCTCTATGTGGGCGACAGCACCTCGGACTTCTGCGTCTCGGGCCGGGCCGACTTCGTGCTGGCCAAGTACAAGCTCATCGCCCACTGCGAAAGCCGGGGCATCGCCCATGCGCCCTTCGAGCATTTCGAGCAGGCCACGGCCTTGCTCGACAAGGTGGTCCTGGGCCTGGAGGCGCTGGCATGACATACCACCCCCTGAGTCGCTTCGCGCCTTCCCGTTGCACGGCGCCCCCCAAGGGGGACGATACCTTCGGTGCGGGGCGGCGCGGCCGGCCAAGGCCCTTCCACGGTGTCTCTGGCTTCAGGGCACGCCAGTTTCATGGACAGAGGGCGACGCGCAGCGTCATGGAAAATTGACATGAATTTGAGTGATGGGCTCTCCTTGGTTCAGCGCAGCGAGCCTGCCACGGGGCTGGACAGCGTCTGCGTGACCGAGCATGAATTCGTCATGCCCGGCACGGGCGCTGCCGCGCGCACCGGCGTGCTGCTGGTGCACGGGCTCACGGGCACGCCGGCCGAGATGCGCCTGCTGGCCAAGGGGCTGAACAAGCAGGGCTTCACCGTCTATGCGGTCCAGCTGGCCGGCCATTGCGGCAGCATGGAAGATCTCGTGGACACGCGCTGGACCGACTGGCTGGCCAGCGTGGAAGGCGGCCTGCAGCGGCTGTCGCAGCATGTGGACCATGTGGTGGTCGGCGGCCTGTCCATGGGCGCCGTGCTCTCGCTGGCCGTGGCCCAGCGTCATCCCGACAAGGTGGACGGCGTCTGCGCCCTGTCCACCACCTTCCGCTACGACGGCTGGAGCATCCCCTTCTACACGCGCCTGGCCTTTTTGCTGCCGCTGTTCCGCGCGCTGGGCATTGGCCGCCGCAGCGTGTTCATGGAGCAGCCGCCCTACGGCATCAAGGACGAGGCGCTGCGCGCACGCGTGGTCGAGCAAATGCATTCGGGCGACAGCGCGGCGGCCGGCCTGCCGGGCAATCCCTGGTGGTCCATCATCGAGCTGCGCCGCCTCTCGGCCCACGTGCTGGCGCGCCTGCCCCAGCTGCGCTCGCCCTGCCTGGTCATCCATGCGCGCAACGACGACATCTCGTCGGTGGCCAACGCCCACGACATCGTGCACGGCGCCAGCCAGGCCCATGTCGAGCTGGTGCTGCTGGACAACAGCTACCACATGGTCACCATCGACCGCGACCGCCGCACCGTGATCGCGCGCACCACCGAGTTCGTGGCGCGCATCGCCAGCGGCGCCGCCCCCCGCGAAGGCCGGGCTGTGGAGGCTGCGCCGCATGGGCAGTGATCTCTCGCCGCTGGTCATCACGCTGTGGGTGCTGAACGTGCTGGTGGACAGCGGCGGCCAGCTGGCCTTCAAGGCCGCTGCCAGCCAGCCCGGTGATCTGGACGGACTGGCGCGCTGGCGCTTCATGGCCTCCAGGCCCTGGCTGTGGCTGGGCGTGGGCTGCTATGTGGCCGAGTTCGTGCTGTGGCTGGCCTTTCTCTCGCTGGTGCCGCTGTCCGAGGGCGTGCTGCTGGGCTCCATCAACATCGTGGCCATCATGATCGCGGGCCGGCTGCTGTTTGCCGAGAAGCTGGCACCCATGCGCGTGGCAGGCATCGTTCTGGTGTCCATAGGCGTCGCCATCGTGGGCCTGCATTGAAATGAAGCGCTTTTATTTCATCGGCTTTCTGGTGCTCATGGCCTTCGACACGCTGGCCCAGCTGAGCTTCAAGCAGGCCGGCAATGCGGCGCTGCCGCTGGAGTTCTCGGTGGACTGGCTGGCGCGCGTGTTCGGCCAGCCCTGGATCTATGGCGCCTTCGTGGGCTACATCGGCGCCTTTTTCTCGTGGATGACCTTGCTCAAGCGCGCGCCCATCGGCCCGGCCTTTGCGGCATCGCACCTGGAGATTCTTTCCGTGCTGGCGCTGTCGTACTGGCTGTTCGACGAGCGCATAGGCATGCCCCAGATCATCGGCTGCCTGTTCATCGTGGCCGGCATCGCCTGCCTGGCGGTCAGCGAGACGCAGGAGGCCGAGGGGCCCGGCGCAGACGACGACACGCCGGGCCATGCGGGCGGCAATCCGGGCGCGGGCTCGGCCAGCGCGGGCGCCGCGCATCTGGCGGCATCGGCCGAGCACGGCACGCGCCATGGCTGAACGCGTGCTGCCGCCCACGGCAGGCCTGCCGCTGCGCGCGGCCGACCTGCTGCCCTGGGGCGATGCAGACCTGGCGACGGCGCTGGCGCAGTGGCTGGGCGTGCCCGCCGTGCAGCTTGAATGCTCTGGCACCTCGGCGCTGATGGTGGCGCTGCAGACCCTGCGCCGCCTGGCGCCGGGCCGCAGCGAAGTCATCGCCCCCGCCTATACCTGCCCGCTGGTGGCCCTGGCCGTGGCGCACTGCGGCCTGCAGCTGCGCCTGTGCGACCTGCGCCCCGACACGCTGGACATGAGCCGCCACCATCTGCGAGCGCTGTGCAGCGAACGCACGCTGGCCGTGCTGCCCACGCATCTGTGCGGCCGCGTGGTCGACGTGGACACGGCCCTGGACTGCGCGCGCGCCGTGGGCGCCTGGGTGGTGGAGGACGCGGCCCAGGCCCTGGGCGCACGCCTGCGCGGCGAGCCCGTGGGCTGGCAGGGCGATGTGGGCTTCTACAGCCTGGCCGTGGGCAAGGGCCTGACCACCTTCGAGGGCGGCGTGCTGCTGGCGCGCGACCCCGCGCTGCGCCAGGCACTGCGCGAGACACATGCGGCCAGCGTGCGCCAGGACCGGGGCTGGGAGTTGCGCCGCAGCCTGGAGCTGCTGGGCTATGCGGCGCTGTACCGCCCCGCCGGGCTGGACCTGGCCTATGGCCGCCCCCTGCGCGATGCGCTGTCGCGCAGCGACTGGGTGCAGGCCGCCGGCGATGATTTCGACGACGCCATTGCCCGCCATGAACTGGGCGCCTGGCGCCGCCGCGTGGGCCGGCGCGCACTGGCGCGGCTGGCGGACTTCCAGCAGCAACTGCTGCGTCAGGCGCGTGAGCGCGGCGCCTGGCTGTCGGCCATCGATGGCATCGAGGTGGTGGGCGACACCGTGCCGGGTGCGCAAGGCGTCTGGCCCGTGCTGCTGCTGCGCCTGCGCGATGCTGCCACGCGCGATGCGCTGCTGCGCGCGCAATGGGGGCGGGGCTGGGGTTTGTCGCTGCCCTTCGTCCATGTGCTGCCCGACTATGGCCGCTACGACCATGTGCTGGGCCTGGCACGCCAGGACGGGGTGGACCAGGGGCGCGACTGGGCGCAGCGCCTGGTGGCGGTGGGCAACAGCCTGTGGTTCGACGACGCGCGCTTTGGCGATCTGGTCCAGGTGCTGGAAAGCGCCATGAAGCAGGCCGCCGCCTGACCTCGCAGCACCGGTCGCCGCAGCTCCGGTGGGGCCTCAGCCGGCCTGCTGCAGACGCTCCACCAGGCGCTCGTTGAACGCATGCTGGCCCAGTTGCCAGGTGGCCAGCGTCTGCGCGCCGATCTGCGTGTCCTGGCCGTCACCCGCGCTCATCCAGCGCTTCCACCAGGTCGCGTAGCGCCAGGAAGACACATCGCCCGTGATGTCGCTGCCCACGATCTGGCCGGACAGCGCGCCAATGATGTCCATGGCTTCGCTCTCCAGCATGCGGCCCTGGTCCCAGTTGGTGCGCACCACCTCGGGCGCGAACACGTCCTTGTCGATGCTCAGGTAGGTGGGCTGGGCCTGCTCGCGCAGCATGCGCGCCAGCGTGCGCGACAGCTCGGCCACGCTGGCAAAGCTGCGAAAGGCCGAGTCCACGCCCAGGCGGCGCGCCCAGCCCGTGTCCACGCCCGCGCTCCAGTAGCTCAGGCGGCCGGCGCGCAGCGGCGTGAGGTAGTTCTCCCAGGCGTGCGCGCGGCCGATGTCGCCGGAGGTGATGCCGGCCACGTGCACATGCGAGACGGCCGGATGCAGGGCCACGCGGCGCACCCAGGAGCCGCAGTGCACGCCCCAGGGAAAGCGCATGTTGTCGGGGTGGTTGTCCAGCACGACCACGCGCAGCGGCCGGCCTGAGGACAGGGCCCGCGCCGCGATGCAGCGCTCGATCAGCGGCCAGCTCAGATGGTGGAAGTCGCCGCTGCCCATGAGGGCCGTGCCATGCGCGGCGGGCAGTTGCGCATCGAGCGCCGCGCGGAACCGCGCGAAGCGCCGCAGGCCGCAGCCGAAGCGCACCTGCTCCTGCCAGTGCTGCAGCGGCAGGCGCAGCTCGCCGGGCAAGGACCCCACCGAGCCATCCACATCCAGCACGACCGGCTGGGCATTCAGTTCTGTTCGCTCCATTGGCGATCGCTTTCGAAGTGGCCGGCAAAGCGCCGGCCCAGTGCGCGCAGCAGCGGGTTGCGGATGAAGACCGCATGCTGCGTGAAGGTGAAGCTGGCGCCCAGCTGGGCCTTGACCTCGGGATCGGTCCAGCCGGCCACGTAGTGGCTCAGGCCGCGTTCGATGGCGTATTCGAGGTTGACCATCCAGCTCACGAAGTAGAGGTTGGCCTCGCGTGCGGCCGGGTAGGACAGGCCGATGTACTTGTCGATCAGCTTGCCGCCGTGCTCGAAGCACAGGTTCCAGCCCAGCAGCGCGCCGGGCGCGCCGTCGTCCTGCAGCGCGCGGTACTCGAAGACGAGGCCGCCGTTGCCTGCATCGCGCAGCACGGCCGCGAAGAAATCGCGCGTGAGCCTGTCGAAGTGGATCTCGCTTTGCGCATACACCGCATCGAACAGCGCGTAGTAGGCATCGACGCAGGCGTCATCGGCAAAGGCCGCGCCCGTGGGAATGCGCTGCACCTGCAGCTGCGCGCGGCTTTTGAGCTTGCGGCGCAGGTTCTGGCGGCGGCTCCTGGACAGGCGCGCAAGGTACTCGTCCAGGCTGGAAAAGTCGATGGGCACATGGGCCAGGGCCTGGCCTTCGACCAGGATGAAGCCCGCATCGGCCAGGGCCTGCGCCAGCGCCCGTGCATGGGCGTTGTCGGCGTCCGGCAGCAGCGGGGAATCCTGGGGCAGGTCCTTGACGATGGTCAGCATGCGCCGGCCTGCGCGCGCACGCAGCGCGGCAGCCTGCTGGGCGGCAGGGGTGCCCATGGGCAGCACGGCGTACTCGCTGACCGTGGTGCCCACGAAGTCGGTGGACAGGCGCAGCCGGCGCGACAGCCAGCCGCCACCGGGCAACGACAAAAGACGCGCCTTGAGCGCGTCGTCCGCCGTGGTCAGAAGATCGAAGGGCGCCGTGAAGGCCGGCGCCGGCCAGTCCTGCAGCAGTGCGAAGCCCTCGGGAGGATGGGCCGCGAACTGCGCGAGCAGGCCTGGGGGTTCGAGCTGGTTGTGCAGGCGCTCTGCGGGCATCGCGCCTTCAGGCCGCCTTGGCTTTCGTGAGCAACTGGTCCAGCAGGACCATGGCTTCGTCGATCTCGGGGCGCGAGATCATCAGCGAGGGCGCGAAGGTGATCACGTTCTTGTAGTAGCCGCCCACGTCCAGCACCAGGCCGCGTTTCTGGCCCTGGTATTCCAGGCCGCCTTCGAGGCCGATGTCCACCATCTTGTCCAGCAGCGCCTTGTTGGGCGTGAAGCCGTCTTCGGTGCAGATCTCGGCGCGCAGCGCCAGGCCCAGGCCGTCCACGTCGCCGATTTCCTTGTGGCGCTTTTGCAGCTCCTTGAGGCCTTCGAGGAAGTAGGCGCCCGATTCGCGCACCTGGCGGCCGAAGTCCATCTCGTGGGTCATCTTCATGACTTCCAGGCCCAGGGCCGTGCCCAGCGGGTTGGAGGCGAAGGTGGAGTGGGTCGATCCCGGCGGGAAGATGGTGGGGTTGATCAGCTCCTCGCGCGCCCACAGGCCCGACAGGGCGTTGAGGCCGTTGGTCAGCGCCTTGGCAAAGACCAGCACGTCGGGCTTGACGCCGAAGTTCTCCACCGACCACAGCGTGCCGGTGCGCCAGAAGCCCATCTGGATTTCATCGACCACCATCAGCACGCCGTGGTCGTCCAGCACCTTCTTGAGGCCCTTGAAGAAATTGGGCGGCGGCACGACGTAGCCGCCCGTGCCCTGGATGGGCTCCACGTAGAAGGCTGCGTACTCGCACTGGTTGGTCTTGGGGTCCCAGATGGCGTGGTATTCGTTCTCGAACTTGCGCGCGAATTCCCGGACGATGGAGTCCGCGTATTCCTCGGACGTCATGCCCTTGGGGCGGCGGAACGGGTAGGGGAAGGGGATGAACTGCGCGCGGTCGCCGAAGTGGCCGTAGCGGCGGCGGTAGCGGTAGCGGTAGCTGGAGGTGATGCTGGAGGCGCCCAGCGTGCGGCCATGGTAGCCGCCCTCGAAGGCGAACATCAGGCTCTTGCCACCGCTGGCATTGCGCACGACCTTGAGCGAGTCCTCGATGGCCTGGGCGCCGCCCACGTTGAAGTGCACGCGGCCGGCATGGCCCCACTTGCGCTCCGCATCCTGGGCGATGAACTTGGCCAGCTCGATCTTGGTGGGGTGCAGGTACTGGCTGGCGACCTGGGGCAGGGTCTGCAGCTGCTCGATCATCTTCTGCTCGAGGCGCTTGTTCTTGTAGCCGAAGTTCACGGCCGAATACCACATCTGCAGATCGAGGTAGGGCGTGCCGGCCTCGTCGTACATGTAGCTGCCTTCGCAGCCCGAAAAGATCTTGGGGGGATTGACGTAGTGGACGGTATCCCCGAACGAGCAGTACTTGGCTTCGTCGGCCAGGAGTTGGGCGTTATTGGTCACAGCAAAGGGCTCCAGATATTCAGCCGCCGCAGTGTGAGCGGGCAATCTTGCTGCGCTGTCGAGTCTTTGTGTGGGGTTTGTGGAGGAGGTCCGCGCGGGACCGTGATCTGTCCCTGTGACGTAAATGATACAAAACAAATGATAATCATTATCAATTGGTGGGAGAATCGCGGAAAGCCAGCAGGAAGAAATCACACCCGGGGGGAATCAATGGTCTCGCAAGAGCACTCCGCGAAGAGGTCGGCAGCTAGCCAGCAACCCTCGTTCCCCGATTCCTGCCATGGCTCCATCTTCACGCTCCTGCGCCCCTGTCTCCCTTTTCTGGAATCCCTGCGCTGCGCCGGCCTTGCGGCCCAGCCTGCTGGCCGTGGCCGTGCAGGCCGCCGTGATCGGCCTGGCCACGTCCGGCGCCTGGGCCCAGCCCCGGCCTCAGGCCCTGGACGATGAGGCCCGGCTGATGGCGCAGGCACCCACCAAGGCACTGGCCCAGGTCGACGTGGTCGACACGGCCGAGCCCGCGCAGCGCACCCCGGGCACCTCCACCACCGTCAGCGGCCCGGCGCTGGAGCAGGCCGGCAGCATGGCCGACGTGGTGCGCTACCAGCCCCTGGTCTCCGCGCCGGGCACGGCCTCGGGCACCAGCCGCAACCGCAGCAGCTTCGACCGCTCGGGCACCACGGGCTACAACATCCGCGGCATCGAGGGCAACCGCATCGGCATGGATGTGGACGGCGTCGAGATGCCCGATGCCACCACGCGCCCCTATGTGAGCCGTGTCGGCGCCAACACCTTCGGCGTGGGCCGTGACTTCATCGATCCGGAAATGTTCTCGGCCGTGGACATCCACTCCGGCACCACCACGGCGCGGCGCGCGGCCGGTGGCATCGGCGGCTCGGTGGGCTTTCGCACCAAGTCCGCCGAGGACTACCTGGTGGGCGGCAAGACCTCCTACCTGGGCGGCAAGATCGGCCACGACACGGCCGACCGCTCCTGGAACGAGAGCTTCACGGCCGCTGGCCGCTCGGGCGACCTCGACGGCCTGATCGCCTATTCGCGCCGCGACGGCCACGAGACGCGCAACCACAGCGCCATCGTCAACAGCTATCCCGACGACTGGAACTCCAACGCGCTGCTGCTCAAGGGCGGCCTGCGCATCAACCCGGCCCACCGCCTGGTGCTGTCGGCCGACCTGTACCGCCGCAAGAACGACACCTCCTTCCACGGCTGGGACACCACCAACACCAGCATCACCGAAAGCTCGCGCCAGAACAGCGACACCAGCCGCAACACGCTGCAGCTGCAGCACCTGTGGACACCGGCCGGCGCCTGGGTGGACCAGCTGGACACGCGGCTGTACTTCCAGAACACGGACACCAACGACGTCACCGACACCACCACGCTGGCCACGGGCGCCAAGGTGCACAACGTCTCGGGCAACGAGACGCGCACCTGGGGTTTCTCGAGCACGGGCGACAAGCGCATCGACCGCCACCGCCTGAGCTTTGGCGTCAATGCCTCGACCCAGGACACGGAGCGCCCCTGGGCCGTGTCCGGCAGCATGAAGCCCCAGCCCGACACCACCACCCGCCGCTACGGCGCCTTCCTGCAGGACGAGATCAGCTTCCAGGCCGGTGGCCGCCGCCTGGCGCTGATTCCCGCGCTGCGCGTGGACCGCGTGGAGATCAAGACACGCGACCTGGACAACTTCGTCTCGGGCGTGCTCACGGCCGCCGATGTGGAAAAGATTTACGGCGGCACGCGCGGCAACACCATCCTCAGCCCCAGCCTGGCCCTGGTCTATGACCTCACGCCCACGTTCAGCGCCTATGCCCAGTTCAAGCGCAGCGGGCGAGCGCCCTCGGCCGGCGAGATCTTCGGCTCGTGGAACATGGCCAGCAACTACAATGCGGCAGGCCAGTACGCCCTGGTGGGCAACCCCAACCTGAAGGAGGAAAGCAGCAATGCCTTCGACTTCGGCCTCAAGGGTTCGCCTACGCCGGGCGTGACCTTCAACAGCTCGGTCTTCTATACCAGGTACTCCGACTTCATCGCCTACACGCGCTACCTGCGCGCGGGCCGTCCCGACCTGTTCGTCAACGTGCCCGCCCACATCGGCACCATCTACCAGGCCGAGAACCGCGACAGCGCAAAGATCTACGGCTTCGAGGCCAGCGCGCGCCTGGACCACGGCCAGTGGATGCCCGCCGCCAGGGGCCTGTACTCCACCTGGGCGCTGGGCATCAGCCGCGGCACCTCCAAGTCCTACTACGCAGGCGACAAGGATGTGCCGCTGGACAGCGTGCTGCCGCGCAAGGCCATCGTCGGCGTGGGCTATGACGCACCGGCCCGGCAATGGGGCCTGAACCTGACCGGCACCTTCGTCGCGGGCAAGCAGGCCGTGGCCACCAACCGCGACAGCTACCAGAACGCGGGCACCGGCCTGACCGACTCGACCACCGAGCTGTTCCGCGTGCCCGGCTATGCCATCTTCGACCTGGCCGGCTACTGGCAGGTCGCAAAGAACGTGCGCCTGAACGCCGGCATCTACAACCTGGGCGACAAGCGCTACTGGGACTATTCCAGTACCCGCAGCCTGCAGCCCGGCGTGGCGCGCGACCGCCGCGACATCGAGCTGCTGAGCAACCCGGGCCGCACCTTCGCCGTGTCCATGAACGTTGCGTTCTGAGCACCCTGCGCACCATGCCATTGCATCCACGCCACCTTCACTTGCCGCGTGGCGCGGATCCGAGGAGTTTCTCCAGGGGCCGGCCGGCCTTCCCTACAGCGGCGGTGTCGGCCGGAAAGCCTCCACCACCATCGCAGCCGCCGCTGTATCTGCCTACTTCAGGAGTCGTTTCATGATCGAGTTCTCTCTGTCCCACCGCATGCTGGCCGCTGCCGGCCTGGCGGCCCTGCTCACCGCCTGCGCATCGCCCACGGCACCGTCCGCCAGCGGCCCTGCCCAGCCTGCGGGCGGGCATGGCCAGTCTGCCTTCATGGGCAGCTACGACGCCAACCGTGATGGCGTGGTCACGCGCCAGGAGTACGACACCGTGCGCAAGCAGCGCTTCCTGGCCGGCGACACCAATGGCGACGGCTGGCTCAGCGAGAAGGAGTACGTGGACGAGTTCGAGGCCCGCCTCAAGCAGCAGTACGCGGGCCGCCAGCCCGACGAGCGCTATGCCCAGTCCATGAAGCAGGCCCATGTGCGCTTCGGCATCGTGGACAGGAACCGCGACGGCAAATACACCGTGGAAGAAGACATGGCCATCGCCGATCGCAGCTTCAAGGAAGCCGACGTCAATGCCGACGGCGTCGTGGACAAGAACGACGTCAAGAAGCCCTGAGCGGACATGGCTGGAACCCCATCCAAGCGATTGGCCTGGTGGCTGCCGCTGCTGTCGGCAGTCTGCCTTTCGGCCCAGGCCCACACGCCCTACCTGCTGCCCACCAGCTTCGAGGCCCAGCCCCGGGCCGTCATCAGCGTGGACGCCAGCTTTGCCGACAAGTTCTTCATCCCCGAAGTGGCTTTTGGTGAAACGCGCTTCACCGTGACGGCGCCCGACGGCTCGGTCACGCCCATGGCCGATGTGCGCCAGTTCAAGACCCGCACCGTGGCCGAGCACCAATTGCCCGACGAGAAAGGCACCTACCGCGTGAGCACCGGCCCGCGCCTGGGCGCCATCTTCCGTTCGTGGGAGCGCAACGGCAAGGTCGAGACCGCGCGTGATCCCGCCACGCCCACGCCGGCCGATGCCAGGCTGCTGAGCCACTACCAGTCGCTGTCGGTCTCCGAGACCTACATCACGGTGGGCAAGCCCAGCCGGGCTGCGCTCGCGCCCTCAGGCAAGGGCCTGGAGATCGTGCCCGTCACGCATCCCGCCGACCTGTTCGCGGGCGAGAAGTTCGACTTCACCGTGCAATACGACGGCAGGCCGCTGGCCGCGCAGAAGGTGGAAATCTTCCGCTCGGCCATGGACCTGGCCAGCCAGCACAGCGTGGACGCGCTGACCACCGATGGCGAGGGCCGCATCTCCTACGCCCTGCCCAAGTCCGGCATCTACCTGGCCCTGGTGCGCTACCGCGCCGACGCCCCCGCCGGCGCCGCCGCGCCGCAGTACGGCAACAACTACACGCTGACGTTCAGGGTGCTGGCGCAGTAAGGGGTTCCGGCTTCACGAGAAAGGCCTGCCGCCATGGAGGTGCAGGCCTTTTCTCATGGTGAAGCCCAGCCCCAGGCGATGTGCATGAGGGCTATGCGCCTCAACCCGTGGCCACCACCCGCAGCACCTCGGCGCCATAGGCGTCCAGCTTCTTGGCGCCCATGCCGCTGATGCCCTGCAGGTCGTCCAGCGAGGCCGGGTTGCGCTCGGCAATGGCGGCCAGCGTGGCGTCGTGGAAGATCACGTAGGCCGGCAGGTTGTGCTCGCGCGCGACTTCGGCGCGCCAGGCCTTGAGGTTGATGAAGCGCACCTGGGCATCAGGCCCCAGGCTGGCGGCGGCCGCGTTGGGCTGGGTGGCGCGCTTGGAGGTGCGCGTGCGCGGCGCTGCGACGGCCTCGCGCAGCTGTACCTGGACATTGCCGCGCAGCACTTCGCGCGAGCCTTCGGCCAGGCACAGGGTGTCGAAGCTGTGGCCGCTGTTCTCGCTGGTGATCTTGTGCAGGCCCAGGGCGCCGGTGGCCAGCAGCTGGCGCATCACGCCGCGCAGCTGGGGCTCGCTGTAGTCCTTGCCCAGGCCGAAGGTGGAGATCTTCTCGTGCCCGTACTGGCGCACCTTCTCGGTGTCCTTGCCGCGCAGCACGTCCATGATGTGGCCCGCGCCAAAGGTCAGCTGGCTGGCCTCGTGCACGCGGTAGATGGTGGACAGCAGCTTGCGCGCGGCGTCCGTTCCATCCCACAGGGCCGGGGGCTCCAGGCAGTTGTCGCAGTTGCCGCAGGCGGTCTTTGCCACGCGCTGCAGCGGCCGGCCTTCAATGTCCGTCTCTGCGTCTTCTCCCGGTGCGCCCAGGCCGTACTGCTCGCCGAAGTAGGCCAGCAGCCGCACGCGGCGGCAGTCCGTGGCCTCGGCCAGGCCCAGCAGGGCATCGAGCTTGCCGCGCATGACCTGCTTGAAGGTGTCCTCGGCCGGGCTTTCGTCGATCATGCGGCGCTGGTTGACCACGTCGGACAGGCCGTAGGCCATCCAGGCGTCGGCGGGCAGCCCGTCGCGGCCTGCGCGGCCGGTTTCCTGGTAGTAGCCCTCGATGTTCTTGGGCATGTCCACGTGCGCCACGAAGCGCACATCGGGCTTGTTGATGCCCATGCCGAAGGCGATGGTGGCGACGATGACGATGCCGTCCTCGCGCAGGAAGCGGTCCTGGTGCAGCTGGCGCGTCTCGAAGGGCAGGCCCGCGTGATAGGGCAGGGCGGGCACGCCGGCCTGGCTCAGCGTCTGGGCCAGCTCCTCCACGCGCTTGCGCGACTGGCAATAGACCACGCCGGCCTCGCCCTCGTGCTCGCGCTCGATGAAGCGCAGCAGCTGGTTGCTGACGTCCTTCTTCTCGGCGATGCGGTAGCGGATGTTGGGGCGGTCGAAGCTGCTGACGAAGTGCCGCGCGCTCTCCAGCTGCAGCCGCTCGACGATGTCGGCGCGCGTCAGCGCGTCGGCCGTGGCCGTGAGCGCAATGCGCGGCACGCCCGCATAGCGTTCGTGCAGCACGCTCAGCGCGCGGTACTCGGGCCGGAAGTCATGGCCCCACTGGCTCACGCAGTGCGCCTCGTCGATGGCGAACAGCGACAGCTTGCCCTGGGCATGCAGGTCGTCGAGCAGGCCCAGGAAGCGCGGCGTGTTCAGGCGCTCGGGCGCGGCATACAGCAAGGTGATGTCGCCGCTTTGCAGGCGCCATTCGACTTCCTGCGTCTCGTCATAGGACAGCGTGGAGTTCAGGTAGGCGGCGCTGACACCGGCCTCGTGCAGCGCGCCCACCTGGTCGTGCATGAGCGCGATCAGCGGCGACACCACCACCGCCACGCCGTGGCCCTGCTGCTGGCGCACGATGGCCGGCACCTGGTAGCACAGGCTCTTGCCGCCGCCCGTGGGCATGAGCACCAGCGCATCGCCGCCGGCGACCACGTGCGAGACGATGGCCTCCTGCGGACCGCGGAATTGTTCGTAGCCGAACACGGCTTGCAGGACGGAATGCGCGGCGGACAACGGAGGCTTCTTTCGGCAGGGGCGGCTGGCGCGGGAGGGGGCGGGATGCGGGCGCTTCCCGCAACAAATGCGCTGCGGCCCGAAGGCCGCAACAGCCGCCATTTTGCGCCCCCTCGCAAGGTCCAGGGAAGACCTGGGGTTTGAACCGCTCTGCATCAACGGCCTTTTCCGGGCGCGAGGGTGCCATTTTCAGATTTCTCCTAGCCACCCGCTGCTGCATTCAGCTGCCGGCCAGCACCCCGCGCGCAATGATGCTGCGCTGCACTTCGGACGAGCCCTCGTAGATGCGCAGGATGCGCGCATCGCGCACCAGGCGCTCCAGCGGCATTTCGCGCGTGTAGCCGTAGCCGCCGTGGATCTGCAGGGCCTCGTCGGTGACGAAGCCCACCATTTCCGAGGCATGCAGCTTGGCCATGGCCGAGTGCTGGGTGAAGGGCTGGCCTGCCTGGCGCAAGGCCAGGGCCTGCATGGTCAGCGCCCATGAGGACTCCAGCCGCAGCTTCATGTCTGCCAGCTTCCACTGGATGCCCTGTTTCGTGGCCAGCGGCTCGCCGCCGACCAGGCGCTGATTGGCCCATTGCGCGGCGGCGGCCAGGGCGGCCTCGGCCACGCCCAGGGCGGTGGCCGCCACGTCCAGGCGGCTGTTGTCCAGCACCTTCATGGCCGTCTTGAAGCCCGTGCCCTCGGCGCCCAGCCGGTGGCTGGCAGGCACGCGCACGCCGTCCAGCGAGACCTCGAAGGCATGGCCGCCGCGGATGCCCATGAGTTTTTCGGGCGCCGAGACCTGGATGCCGGGCAGGTCACGCGGCACGATGAAGGCGCTGACGCCGCGTGCACCGGCCTCCATGTCGGTCTTGGCGAAGACCACCATGAAGCGCGCCTCGGCGGCGTTGGAGATGAAGTGCTTGACGCCCGTGATCAGATAGTCGTCCCCATCGCGCACGGCGCGCGTGCGCATGTCGGCCGGGTGGGAGCCGCCGCGCGGCTCGCTCAGCGCAAAGGCCGCCAGCCATTGGCCGCTGGCGCAGCGCGGCAGCCACTGCTGGCGCTGGGCGTCGTCGCCGCCGATGAGCACGGCGTCCGTGCCCAGGTAGTGGGCGCCGATCATGGACGAGGTGGCCGCGCAGGCGCGCGAGATGGCCACCAGGGACAGCAGCATGGCCGTGGGCGTGACGCCGGGGCCGCCCAGGGCCTCGGGCAGATTCATGCCCATCACGCCCAGGGCCGACAGGCCCGGCACATGGCAGGTGGCGGACAGCGCCTCTTCGTCCATGCGCTGCGCCAGCGGGGCGAGTGCGTCGTCGGCAAAGCGGGCCACGGCATCGGCAATGGCGTGGTCGTCGGCGGTGGTGCCCAGTCGTTGGAAGTTCATGTCGGTTGCTCAATGTGATGGGGAAGAGGGGGCTGCGCCTGCGGTGCCCAGGGCACCGGATGCGCGCAGCGCGGCAATCGCTTCGGCACCCCGGCCCAGCCACTGCGAGAGCAGGGCCTCGGTGTGCTCGCCCAGGGCCGGTGCGCGCTCGGCGCGGTTGGGTGCGGCGCCGCTGAAATGCACGGGCTGGGTGGGCAGGCGCAGGCCGGGCAGGCGCGGGTCCTGCACCGCGCCGAGCAGGCCGCGCGCCTGGCTCTGGGGCGACTCCAGCGCCTGGGCAATGTTCCAGATGGGGGCGGCGGGCACGCCGGCCGCATCCAGCGCGGCCACCACCTGCGCCACTTCATGCCGGCCGGCCCAGGCCTCGATGGCCTCGCGCAGCGCGGGTTCGTGGGCCGAGCGTGATTCGTCGCTGGCAAAGCGCGGGTCGCCGGCCAGGCTGCCCAGCTCCATGGCCTGCAGGGCGGCAGCGAACAGCTTGTTGTTGAGCACGGCCAGCGCGAAGTGGCCATCGCCTGCGCGGTACACGCCGAAGGGGGCCGACAGCGGATGGCGGTTGCCCACGCGGCGCGCGGGCCGGCCCGTGAACAGGTAGCGCGCCACCGAGGTGGCCAGAAAGCTCAGCGTGGTGTCGAACATGGCCACGTCCACCTGCTGGCCCTGCCCGGTGGCGCGGGCCTGCAGCAGCGCGGCCAGCGTGGCCCAGGAGGCGAACAGGCCGGCCACCACGTCGCTGACGGCCTCGCCCACGACGGTGGGCGCGCCATCGGGCTCGCCCGTGGCCTCCATGAGGCCGCTCATGGCCTGCACGATGATGTCGTAGGCCGGCCGGTGGGCCAGCGGCCCGGTCTGGCCGAAGCCCGAGACGCTGACATAGACCAGGCGCGGATTGAGCGCCCGCAACTGGCTTGCCCCGATGCCCAGGCGCTCGGCCACGCCGGGCCGGAAGTTCTCCACCACCACGTCGGCCTGGGCCGCCATCTCGTGGACCAGGGCCACGGCCTCGGGGTGCTTGAGGTCCAGCACCAGGCTTTGCTTGTTGCGGTTCATCACCGTGAACAGCGCGCTTTCGCCGTTGTTCATGGGGCCGATGGCGCGGTAGTCGTCGCCCTGCGGCGGCTCGATCTTGACGACCTCGGCGCCCAGGTCGGCCAGCAGGGCCGTGGACAGCGGCCCGGCCAGCACGCGCGTGAAGTCGAGAATGCGCACGCCGTCCAGCGGGCGGGCGGTACTGGCAGGGGCGGGGGGCGAGGCGGATTCGGTCATTGATGCAGCCATGGACAGGTGGTGGATGGCTGCATGCTGGCCCGCAATTGAATCAATGGAAAATATTCAATCCTGATGCAATGCATTCAAAAAGATGATCCATATCAACCTCCGGCAGCTTGAGTACTTCGTGGCCGCTGCACGCCATGGCAGTGCGGCGCGCGCGGCAGAAGCCATCGGCGTGTCCCAGCCGTCCATCTCCAAGGCGATTGCCGACCTGGAGGCGCTGTGGGGCGAGGCGCTGTTCGTGCGCCGCCATGCCAGGGGGCTGGATCTCACGGCGGCCGGCGCGGTGCGCAGCCGCGAGGCCCAGGCGCTGCTGGACGGCGCACGCAGCCTGCAGGGGCCGCGCACGGCGGCGATGGCGGGTGTGCTGCGCCTGGGTTTTCTGAGCACGCTGGGCGCGCGCTGGGTGCCGGCCCTGCTGGCGCAGATGCAGCGCCGCCATCCCGGCATTGCACTGGAGCTGGTGGAGGGCGATATCGCCTCGCTCACGCAGCAGGTGGAGCGCGGCGAGCTCGATGCGGCCCTGCAGTACAACACGGGCCTGGCGCGTCCCCGCATGGAGCTGCTGCCCGTGGCGGCGTTGCCGCCCTATGTGCTGCTGCCGCATCGCCATGCGCTGGCGGCCAGGACCAGCGTGAGCCTGGCCGAAGTGGCGGACCACCCGCTGGTGCTGATCAACCTGCCGCACAGCCGCGAGTATTTCCTGTCGCTGTTCCGCGAGGCCGGCGTGACGCCGCTGGTGGCCCATGAGTTCGCCTCCATCGAGATGCTGCGTTCCATGGTGGCCAATGGCCACGGCCTGAGCGTGCTGACCACGCGACCGATGGTGGACCGCGCCCACGATGGCCAGCGCCTGGCCTGCCGCCGCATCCGGGGCCGCGTGGCCCCCCAGCCCGTGGTGCTGGCTGTGCCGGCGGGCAATGCCTCGCCGCTGATTGCACCTTTTTTGAAGGTGGCGCGGGCTGTGATTGCACCGTAGCGGCGCGCCGTGCGGTGGCCTGCACCACGGTGGTGAATCGCGACCAGGGACTTTCCCCAGCTTGTATGGACAAGATGGGTTGGCACGGTGCTTGCTCTCGCTCTCTGTGTTGACCGCAGATGGATGCAGGTTTCCGCCCTTGCCAGGTTTGCCGGGTAATCCTGTATATACATGTTTGGTCGGCAAAAACACACTTCGGGCTTCCGCACCGGTCTGCCCGCGGACCCCGAAACTGCCATTGCCAACTTGCTTTCCCGACCGAGGAGTGCCACATGAGTTCGATCCCCACGTTCCGCCGCCTGCCCCTGGGGCCGCTGGCCGCCGCCCTCTGCCTTGCCGCCGCACTGCAGCCCGCTGCCGCGCAGGAGACCAAGATCACCCTGGGCATGTCGGGCTGGACAGGCTTCGCGCCGCTGACCCTGGCCGACAAGGCCGGCATCTTCAAGAAGAACGGCCTGGCGGTGGACCTGAAGATGATTCCACAGAAGGACCGCCACCTGGCCCTGGCCTCGGGCGCCATCCAGTGCGCGGCCACCACCATCGAGACGCATGTGGCCTGGAACACCAACGGCGTGCCCATCGTGCAGATCTTCCAGATGGACAAGTCCTATGGCGCCGACGGCATCGCCGTGCGCAATGACGTCAAGGGCTTTGCCGACCTCAAGGGCAAGACCGTGGCCGTGAGCGCGCCGGGCACGGCGCCGTACTTCGGCCTGGCCTGGATGCTGCACAAGAACGGCATGACCATGAAGGATGTGAAGACCGTCTCCCTGGAGCCCCAGCCTGCGGCCCAGGCCTTCGTGGCCGGCCAGAACGATGCGGCCATGAGCTACGAGCCCTACCTGTCCACCATCCGCGCCAACCCGGCGGCGGGCAAGATCCTGGCCACCACCATCGACTACCCCATGGTCATGGACACCGTGGGCTGCGATCCCAAGTGGCTCAAGGCCAACGCCGCCGCCGCCAAGGCCCTGGCCCAGTCGTATTTCGATGCGGTGGCCATGATCGAGGCCGACAAGACCAAGTCCTTCGAGATCATGGGCACGGCCGTCAAGCAAAGCGGCGAGCAGTTCGGCAAGTCGGCCTCCTACCTCAAGTGGTCCGACAAGGAAGCCAACCAGAAATTCTTCGCCAACGAGCTGGTGCCGTTCATGAAGGAATCGGCCGTGATCCTCAAGGAGGCCGGCATCATCCGCTCCATCCCCGAGAACTATGGCGTGATGTACGACGCCAGCTTCATCCAGTAAGCCCGCCAGGGGATGACCATGCAAGCCGCATCCACTTCCGCAGTCCAGCCGGCTAACAAGCCCATGACCCACGCCACACCGCACGCTCCCGCGCCCGCCGCGGCGCCAGCCCCCGTCCGCCGCCGCCGCATGGCGCCGCTGGAGCCCGTCAGCCCCACGGCCAAGTGGGTGCTGGGTGTGGCCTTCTTCGTGCTGTTCTTTCTCGTCTGGGCGGCTGTGACGCTGGGCGGCTTCGTCTCCCCGACCTTCCTGGCCAGCCCCATGACCATGGCGCGCGAGGGCGTGCTGCTGTTCACCGAGTACGGCTTCCTGCACGACATCGGCATGACGGTCTGGCGCGTGATGGGCGGCTTCATCCTGGCCTCGGTCGTGGCCGTGCCCCTGGGCATCGCCATGGGCGCCTGGAAGCCGGTCGAGGCCTTCTTCGAGCCCTTTGTCTCGTTCTGCCGCTACCTGCCGGCCTCGGCCTTCATCCCGCTGCTGATCCTGTGGGCCGGCGTGGGCGAGACGCAGAAGCTGCTGGTCATCTTCATCGGCTCGGTGTTCCAGATCACGCTGATGGTGGCCGTCACCGTGGGCGGCGCACGCAAGGACCTGGTGGAGGCCGCCTACACGCTGGGCGCCTCCAACACCGGCGTGGTGCGCCGCGTGCTGATTCCGGGCGCCGCGCCCGGCATTGCCGAGACGCTGCGCCTGGTGCTGGGCTGGGCCTGGACCTATGTGATCGTGGCCGAGCTGATCGGCTCGTCCTCGGGCATCGGCCACATGATCACCGACAGCCAGGCGCTGCTGAACACGGGCCAGATCATCTTCGGCATCATCGTGATCGGCCTCATCGGCCTGGTGTCCGATTTCATCTTCAAATCGCTGAACCGTCGCATGTTCGAGTGGAGCACCCTGTGATGAATCTGCTGTCCATTCAAGGTGTTTCGCGCACCTTCACCAGCCACAAGGGCACGAGCACGCAGGCCTTGCTGCCTGTGGATTTCGAGGTCCGCGAGAACGACTTCGTCACCATCCTCGGCCCCTCGGGCTGCGGCAAGTCCACCATGCTGCGCATTGCGGCGGGGCTGGATTTCCCGACCACGGGCCAGGTGCTGCTGGACGGCCGCGCCGTGGACGGGCCGGGCGCCGACCGGGGCATGGTGTTCCAGAGCTACACGTTGTTCCCGTGGCTGACGGTGGCCCAGAACATCCGCTTCGGCCTGCGCGAGAAGGGCGTGAGCGAGGCGCTGCAAAAGGAGCGCAGCGACTACTTCATCGCCAAGGTGGGGCTGCGCGGCTTCGAGAACCACTTTCCCAAGCAGCTGTCGGGCGGCATGCAGCAGCGCACGGCCATTGCGCGCGCGCTGGCCAACGATCCCAAGATCCTGCTCATGGACGAGCCCTTCGGCGCACTCGACAACCAGACCCGCGTGCTCATGCAGGAGCTGCTGCTGGGCATCTGGGAGGCCGAGCGCAAGACCGTGATGTTCGTCACCCACGACATCGACGAGGCCATCTTCATGGCCAACCGCGTGGCCGTGTTCAGCGCGCGGCCGGGCCGCATCAAGGCCGACATTCCCGTGAACCTGCCGCATCCGCGCCACTACACGGTCAAGACATCGCCCGAGTTCATGGAGCTGAAAGCCCGGCTGACCGAAGAGATTCGCGCAGAGTCGCTGGCTGCTGCTGCACACTGACGCTTTTCATGACCACTGCCCACACCATGTCTTCCCGCTCCACGGCTTCTCGTCTTTCCGCAACGACGGCGGAGGTGCCCATGGCCCTGTACCAGCAGGTCAAGGACCATGTGATGCGCAAGATCGCCGATGGCTCGCTGTCGGCCGGCGAGCGCGTGCCGTCCGAGCAGGAGCTGGTGCAGGAGTTCGGCGTGGCCCGCATGACGGCCAACCGCGCGCTGCGCGAGCTGGCCGAGCAGGGCGTGATCGTGCGGGTGGCGGGCGTGGGCTCGTTCGTGGCCGAGGAAAAGCCGCAGTCCACGCTGCTGCGCATCGCCAACATCGCCGAGGAAATCCGCCAGCGCGGCCATGACCACCGCTTCGAGCTGATCAGCGTGCGCCGCGAGTCGGCCTCGCCCGAGGCGGCGGCTTCGCTGCAGCTGTCCGCCGGCAGCTCGGTGTTCCACCTGCAGGGCGTGCATTTCGAGAACGACGTGCCCGTGCAGCTGGAAGACCGCCATGTGAACCCGCGCATGGCGCCGGACTTCATGGAGCAGGACTTCTCGCTGATCCAGCCTTCGGTGTATCTGGTGCGCAACGTGCCCTTCGACCAGATCGAGCATGTGGTGGACGCCATGCTGCCCACGCCCGAGCAGGCGCGCTGGCTGCAGATGGACGCCGACCAGCCCTGCCTGACGCTGACGCGCCGCACCTGGTACCTGGGCACGCCCGTGACCTGGGTGCACTGCGTGCATCCGGGCATGCGCTACCGGCTGGGCAGCCGCTTTCGCACAGACGGCGGATCGCACGACGGCTGAGGCCGGAAAGGCGGGGTTCCCGCTCTTGCGCTGTTCCGCTTCGATTGATATTGTATAGACAGGCATAGACATCCATCCTGGCACATCCTTCCAGACACCGACAGGGCATCACCATGAACACCATCACGACTCCCGGCCTCACCTCCCGTCCCGGCACCGCGCTGACGCTGCAGCCCGGCCAGGTCACCCTGGCCCAGCTGCGGGCCATCCAGCAGCGCGGCGTGCGCCTGTCCATGGCGGCGCCCGCCTACGAGCGCATGCGCGCCGCCCAGGCCCATGTGCAGCACATCGTGGATGAGGACCAGGTCGTCTATGGCATCAACACCGGCTTCGGCAAGCTGGCCTCCACCAAGATCGCCCATGACCGCCTGGCCGAGCTGCAGCGCAACCTGGTGCTGTCGCACAGCGTGGGCACGGGCGAGCCGCTGCCCGACGCCGTGGTGCGCCTGGTGCTGGCCACCAAGGCCGTGAGCCTGGCGCGCGGCCACTCGGGCGTGCGCCCCGAGCTGGTCGATGCGCTGCTGGCCCTGGCCAATGCCGACGTGCTGCCCGTGATCCCCGGCAAGGGCTCGGTGGGCGCCTCGGGCGACCTGGCGCCGCTGTCGCACCTGGCCTGCGTGCTGATCGGCGAAGGCCAGGCCAAGATCGACGGACAGGTGGTGTCCGGCGCCGAGGCCATGCGCCACGTGGGCCTGGAGCCCTTCGTGCTCGGCCCCAAGGAAGGGCTGGCCCTGCTCAACGGCACCCAGGTGTCCACGGCCCTGGCCCTGGTGGGCCTGTTCCAGGGCGAGAGCGTGTTCGCGGCCGGCCTGGTGGCGGGCTGCCTGACGCTGGAGGCCATCAAGGGCTCGGTCAAGCCGTTTGACGCCCGCATCCACGAGGCGCGCGGCCAGCTTGGCCAGATCGCCGTGGCCGCCGCCGTGCGCGAACTGCTGGACGGCAGCGCCATCGACACCTCCCACCCCCATTGCGGCCGCGTGCAGGACCCGTACTCCATCCGCTGCGTGCCCCAGGTCATGGGCGCCTGCCTGGACAACCTCAGCCATGCGGCCCGCGTGCTGGTGATCGAGGCCAATGCCGCCTCGGACAACCCGCTGGTCTTCGACAACGGCGACGTGATCTCGGGCGGCAACTTCCACGCCGAGCCCGTGGCCTTCGCGGCCGACATCATCGCCCTGGCCCTGGCCGAGATCGGCGCCATCTCCGAGCGCCGCATGGCCCTGCTGCTGGACACCGGCCTGTCGGGCCTGCCGGCCTTCCTGATCGCCGACAGCGGCGTGAACTCGGGCTTCATGATCGCCCAGGTCACGGCCGCCGCCCTGGCTGCCGAGAACCAGTGCCTGGCCCACCCCAGCAGCGTCACCAGCCTGCCCACCTCGGCCAACCAGGAAGACCATGTCTCCATGGCCACCTACGGCGCGCGGCGCCTGGGCGAGATGGCGCGCAACACCGCCGTCATCGTGGGCGTGGAAGCCATGGCCGCCGCCCAGGGCATGGACTTCGACCGCAGCCTGAGCAGCTCCGAGCTGATCGAGGCGCAGTACGCGCTGATCCGCAGCCAGGTTCCCCATCTCGACCGTGACCGCTACCTGGCACCCGACATCGAAACCATGCGCCAGTGGGCGCTTGCCACGGACTGGCCCCAGGCCATCGTCCGCCACCTGCCCAGCCACCAGGCTGCCTGAACCCCGCAACCGCTCACCCCTCGCATCCAGGAGATCGCCATGAACGCCAACGACGCCATCCTCAACGCCAACGCTGCCACGGCTGCCACCAATCCCCGCTATGACGCCAGCCGCGTCATCCGCGCCCCGCGCGGTAGCGAACTGCACTGCAAGAACTGGCTGGCCGAGGCTGCCTACCGCATGCTGCAGAACAACCTGGACCCCGACGTGGCCGAGAACCCCAAGGCCCTGGTGGTCTACGGCGGCATCGGCCGCGCGGCGCGCAACTGGGAGTGCTATGACCAGATCCTGGAGTCGCTGAAAAAGCTGGAGGCCGACGAGTCCCTGCTGATCCAGTCGGGCAAGCCCGTGGGCGTGTTCAAGACGCACGAGAACGCACCGCGCGTGCTGCTGGCCAACTCCAACCTCGTGCCCCAGTGGGCCAACTGGGAGCACTTCAACGAGCTGGACCAGAATGGCCTGTTCATGTACGGCCAGATGACGGCCGGCAGCTGGATCTACATCGGCGCCCAGGGCATCGTGCAGGGCACGTTCGAGACCTTCGTCGAGGCCGGCCGCCAGCACTACAACAACGACCTCACGGGCAAGTGGATCCTCACGGCGGGCCTGGGCGGCATGGGCGGTGCCCAGCCCCTGGCCGGCGTGCTGGCCGGTGCCTGCGTGCTGGCCATCGAATGCCAGCAAAGCAGCATCGACTTCCGCCTGCGCACGCGCTACCTGGACAAGCAGGCGCGCGACATCGACCACGCGCTGGAGCTCATCGCCCAGCACACGGCCGCGGGCGAGGCCATCTCCATCGGCCTGCTGGGCAATGCCGCCGAAATCCTGCCCGAGCTGGTGCGCCGCGCAAAGGCCGGCGGCGCCCGCCCCGACATCGTGACCGACCAGACCTCCGCCCATGACCTGATCAACGGCTACCTGCCCGTGGGCTGGACCGTGGACGAGTGGCGTGCCGCCGCGGCAGACCCGTCGCGCCATGCCCAGCTCAAGGCCGCCGCCGCCCAGGGCTGCGCCCAGCACGTGCAGGCCATGCTGGACTTCCAGGCCATGGGCATTCCCACGGTGGACTACGGCAACAACATCCGCCAGGTGGCCCTGGACCAGGGCGTGAAGAACGCCTTCGACTTCCCCGGCTTCGTGCCCGCCTACATCCGGCCGCTGTTTTGCGAGGGCAAGGGCCCGTTCCGCTGGGTGGCCCTGTCAGGCGACCCCGAGGACATCTACAAGACCGACGCCAAGATCAAGGAACTGTTCCCCGACAACAAGCACACCCACCGCTGGCTGGACATGGCGCGCGAGCGCATCAGCTTCCAGGGCCTGCCCGCGCGCATCTGCTGGCTGGGCCTGGGCGAGCGCCACAAGGCGGCCCTGGCCTTCAACGAGATGGTGAAGAACGGCGAACTCAAGGCCCCCATCGTGATCGGCCGCGACCACCTGGACTGCGGCTCGGTGGCCAGCCCCAACCGCGAGACCGAATCCATGAAGGACGGCACGGACGCCGTCAGCGACTGGCCGCTGCTCAACGCCCTGCTCAACACCGCAGGCGGCGCCACCTGGGTCAGCCTGCACCACGGCGGCGGCGTGGGCATGGGCTACTCCCAGCATGCGGGCGTGGTCATCGTGGCCGACGGTACGGACGAGGCCGCCGCCCGCCTGGGCCGCGTGCTCTGGAACGATCCGGCCACCGGCGTGATGCGCCATGCGGATGCGGGCTACGACATTGCCGTGGCGGCCGCCAAGCGCCATCAGCTGAACCTGCCCATGGTCAAGTGAGCCGCTTGCAGGACACCACGGCCATGCAGCGTTTCGACCTGAACCAGATCGCCGCCAGCCCCTGGAAGAACGGGGGCGGCAGCACGCGCGAGATCGCCTGCTGGCCGCCCGGGGCCGGCATGGAGGCCTTTGGCTGGCGCATCAGCGTGGCCACCATTGACCAGCCCGGCCCGTTCTCGGCCTTTGCGGGCGTGGACCGGCAGATCATGCTGCTCGATGGCGACGGCGTGCACCTGCGCGGCGAAGGCATCGACCATGTGCTGGACGCGCGCTGGCAGCCGTTTGCGTTCTCCGGCGATGTGGCGCTGGGCTGCTCGCTGCTGGGCGGCACTTCCACCGACTTCAACGTGATGGCGCGGCGCGGCCGGTGGCGGGCGCAGGTCCAGGTGCTGGACAGCGCTGCCGACGCCGGCCGCGCCGACGCCGGCCTGTGCATGGTGCTGCAGGGCGACTGGCAGGCGGATGGCGCTGCGCTCATCCCCGGCCAGGGCCTGTGGTGGAGCGCGCCGCAGCCCGACCCGCAGCAGCTGGTGCCGCAGACCGACGACGCGCGGCTGGTGCAGGTGCTGCTGCAAGCCTGCTGACGACCCACGACATCCAAGGACTCACCCCATGACCGAGCCCCACGCACCCGCTTCTGCACCTGCTTCCGCACTCGCTCCATCCTCTTCGGCCGACGGCTGCTGGCAGAACCTGCGCCTGGCGCCTGACATGTTCGAGGCCGGCCAGGCCGTGGGTGACGGGGAGGATGCCTGCATCGTGGTGCAGCAGGGCCGCGTGGCCTGGGTGGGGCCGCAGCAGGCCCTGCCGCCCGCATATGCGTCCCTGCCGCGCCATGACGGCCAGGGCATGCTGGCCACGCCGGGCCTGGTCGATTGCCACACCCACCTGGTCTATGGCGGCGAGCGCGCCAACGAATTCGCCATGCGCCTGGACGGCGCCAGCTACGAGGAAGTGGCACGCGCCGGCGGCGGCATCGTCTCCAGCGTGCGTGCCACGCGCGAGGCCAGCGAGGACGACCTGTTCGCCCAGGCCCTGCCGCGCCTGCAGCAGCTGCTGGACGAGGGCGTCTGCGCCATCGAGATCAAGTCGGGCTACGGCCTGGCGCTGGAGCACGAGCGCAAGCAGCTGCGCGTGGCCCGGCGCCTGGGCCAGGCCCTGGGCGTGACCGTGCGCACCACCTTCCTGGGCGCGCATGCGCTGCCGCCCGAGTACGCAGGGCGCAGCCAGGACTACATCGACCTCGTCGCCGGCACCATGCTGCCCGCGCTGGCGGCCGAGGGCCTGGTCGATGCGGTCGATGTGTTCTGCGAGCGCATCGCCTTCTCGCTGGCCGAGACCGAGCAGGTCTTCCAGGCCGCACGCGGCCTGGGCCTGCCCGTCAAGCTGCATGCCGAGCAGCTGTCGAACATGGAGGGGGCGGCCCTCGCGGCCCGCTATGGCGCGCTGTCGTGCGACCACATCGAGCACCTGTCCGAATCCGGCATTGCCGCCATGCGCGACGCGGGTTCCGTGGCCGTGCTGCTGCCCGGCGCCTACTACACGCTGCGTGACACCCACATGCCGCCCATCGCGGGCCTGCGCGCCGCGGGCGTTCCCATGGCCGTCTCTACCGATCACAATCCGGGCACCTCCCCCTGCCTGAGCCTTTTGCTCATGGCCAACATGGCCTGCACCCTGTTCCGGCTCACCGTGCCCGAGGCCCTGGCGGGCATCACCCGCCATGCCGCGCGCGCTCTGGGCCTGCAGGACGAGCATGGCCTGATCGCGGCCGGCCGTCCCGCCCACTTCGTGCTCTGGCCCGTGCGCCATGCGGCCGAACTGGCCTACTGGTTCGGCCGCAAGCCTGACTGCACCATCGTGCGACAGGGCCGCATCGTGCGGACCCGCGGGCAGGGGAGCCACTGAAAGCCTGCTCATGTCCCATGCACTGTTTCTCGATGAATTGATTTCCACCCTGGGCGCCGAAGTGGCGCAGCGCGGCGACGATGTGCCCGCGCGCTACCACACCGACTGGAGCGGCACGCCGCCCCAGCGCCCGCTGGCCCTGGTGCGCCCGCGCAGCACCGACGAGGTCAGCGCGCTCATGCGCCTGTGCACGGCCCACCGCGTGCCTGTCGTGCCCCAGGGCGGGCTCACGGGCCTGGCCGGTGCGGCCGTGCCCGTGCCGGGTGCCGTGGCCGTCTCCATGGAGCGCATGAATGCCATCGAGGACGTGAACGCGCGCACCGCGCTGATGACCGTGCAGGCCGGCGCCACGCTGCAGGCCGTGCAGGAAGCGGCCGTGGCCGCAGGCATGGTCTTCGGCGTGGACCTGGGCGCGCGCGGCAGCTGCCAGATCGGCGGAAACGTGGCCACCAATGCGGGCGGCAACGGCGTGCTGCAGCACGGCATGATGCGCGAGCAGGTGCTGGGCCTGGAGGTGGTGCTGGCCGACGGCACGGTGCTGCCCATGCTGCGCCCCATGCTCAAGAACAACACGGGCTACGACCTCAAGCAGTTCTTCATCGGCTCGGAGGGCACGCTGGGCATCGTCACGCGCGTGCTGCTGCGCCTGCGCCCCGCGCCCCAGGCCCGCGCCACGGCCCTGGTGGCCGTGCCGGACTTCGATGCGGCGCTGTCCGTGCTCGCGCGCATGCAATCGCGCTTTGGCAACGGCGTGGCGGCCTTCGAGCTGATGTGGGACAGCTTCATCCAGGCCTCCATCCGCTGGCAGAAGCTGCAGCCGCCGTTTGGCCAGGCGCATGCGCTGCTGGCCCTGATCGATGTGGACGGCAAGGACGAGGCCACGCTGCGCGCCGACGTGGAAGAGGCCCTGGGCGAGGCCATGGAGGCCGGCGAGGTGGCCGATGCCGTCATCGCCCAATCCGTGGCACAGGCGCGCCAGCTGTGGAAGCTGCGCGAGGCGCCGGCCGAGCTCAACACGAACATGCATCCGCCCGTCAACTTCGACGTCAGCCTGCCCCAGGCCGACATCGGCCGCTTCGCCGATGCCTGCCGCGCCGCGTTCGACGCGCGCTGGCCCGGCCACCACTCGCTGTTCTTCGGCCATGTGGGCGACGGCAACCTGCATGTCTCGGTGGACGGTGCCACCGCCAACGGCGACTGCGAAGGCGTCGAGGCCGCGCTGTACCACCTGGTCGGCGAGTTCGGCGGCAGCGTCTCGGCCGAGCACGGCATCGGCCTGCACAAGAAGCCCTATCTCGGCGCCAGCCGCACGCCGGCCGAACTGGCCGTGATGCGCGCCATCAAGCAGGCGCTGGACCCCCTGCATCTGTTCAACCCCGGCAAGGTATTCGACCTATGAACGCTCCCGCCATCCACGCGATCCACACCCTGGCACGCCCCGAAGTGCCGCCGCTGCCGCCCTACAACGCAGGCCTGTCCTCCGAGGCCGTGCGGGCGCGCTACGGCGTCACCGAGATCGCGCGGCTGGCGAGCAACGAGAACCCCTTTGGCGCCAGCCCTGCCGTGGCCCGCGCCCTGGCCGACCTGGCCCTGCACGTGGGCACCTATCCCGATGCGCAATGCACGGCGCTGCGCGCGGCCATCGCAGCGCGTACCGGCGTGCCGGCCGAGGCCATTGCCGTGGGCAACGGTTCCGAGGACATCCTGCAGATGCTGTGCCAGGCGTTTCTCTCGCCCGGCGACCGCGTGCTCACCCAGCGCCCGGCCTTCGGCCTGCACGAGATCTACCCGCGCATGATGGGCGCCCGCGTCGAGCTGCTGGAGCTGACGCCCGCGCTGGGCTTCGACGTCGATGCCTGGTGCCAGGCGCTGGCGCGCGGCCCCAAGATCGCCATGCTGGCCAATCCCTCCAATCCCGTGGGCTGCATGTTCAGCGCCGGCGATTTCGCGCGCCTGCTGGACGCCACGCCGCCGCAGACCCTGCTGGTGGTGGACGAGGCCTACTACGAGTACGCCCTGCACGCCGACGGTTACCCCGACGTGCTGGCCCTGCTGCGCGGCCGCGCCATGCCCTGGATCGTGCTGCGCACCTTCTCCAAGGCCTGGGGCCTCGCAGGCCTGCGCGTGGGCTACGGCCTGGCCAGCGACGCGGCCCTGGTGCAACTGCTGGACCGCGTACGCACGCCCTTCAACGTCAACCAGGCCGCCCAGGCGGCGGCGCTGGCGGCCTGGGGCGACGAGGACTTCATGCAGCGCGGCGTGGCCGAGACCGTGCGCCTGCGCGATGTGCTGGCGCAGCGGCTGGCCGCCCTGCCTGCCCTGCCCGCACTTCGGATAGCGCCTTCGGCCGCCAACTTCCTGTTCATCGACATCGGCCGCCCCAACGGCCCCGTGAACGAGGCGCTGCTGGCCCGGGGCCTGATCGTCAAGCCCTGGAAGGAGCCGGGCTTCGAGCACTTCATCCGCGTCTCCGTGGGCACCGAGGCCGACAACGAACGCTTCGTGCGCGCGCTGGCCGAGATCCTGGAGGCCGTGCAATGAGCGGCATCGACCCGACACCCGACAGCCGCACGCTGTTCGCCGAGCATGCGCTGCTGCCCACGGGCTGGGCGCGCAATGTACTGCTGCGCTGGGATGGCGCAGGGCGCCTGCAGGCCGTACAGGCCGACGCCCCGCCCGGCAGCGCGCCGCGCGCGCCCGGCCCCGTGCTGCCCGGCATGCCCAACCTGCACTCGCATGCCTTCCAGCGCGCCTTTGCGGGCCTGACCGAATACCGCGCCGAGGCCCAGGACAGCTTCTGGAGCTGGCGCGACCTCATGTACCGCTTTGCCGCGCGCATCACGCCCGAGTCGCTGGAGGCCATCGCCACCTGGCTGTACGTGGAGATGCTGGAGGCCGGCTACACCTCGGTCTGCGAATTCCACTACGTGCACCACGACCGGGATGGCCGGCCCTATGCCGACGACGCCACGCTGTCCCTGGCCCTGCTGCGCGCCGCGCGCAAGGCCGGCATGGGCATCACCCTGCTGCCCGTGCTCTACCAGACCAGCGGCTTCGGCGGCAAGCCGCCGCGCGCCGACCAGGCGCGCTTCATCCGCAGCACCGACAACATGCTGGCCCTGCTGCAGCGCCTGCTGCCCGAGGCGCGCGCACAAGGCGCGGCCCTGGGCCTGGCGCCCCACTCGCTGCGCGCCGTGCCGCCCGACAGCCTGCGCGTGGCCGTGGAGGGCCTGACGGCGCTGGACGCGCGCGCGCCCATCCACATCCACATTGCCGAGCAGACCCAGGAGGTGGACGACTGCCTGGCCTGGAGCGGCCAGCGCCCCGTGCAATGGCTGCTGGAGCATGCCCCCGTGGACGCACGCTGGTGCCTGGTCCACGCCACCCACATGACGCCCGGCGAATACGCGGGCGCCGCGCGCAGCGGCGCCGTGGCCGGCATCTGCCCCACCACCGAAGCCAACCTGGGCGATGGCATCTTCGACATGCCGCAATGGCTAGGCCACGGCGGCGCCTGGGGCGTGGGCTCGGACAGCCATGCCTGCGTCAACGCGGCCGAGGAACTGCTGATGCTCGAATACAGCCAGCGCCTGTCGCTGCGCCAGCGCAATGTGCTGGCCGGCCCCGACCCACAGGTGGGCACCGCGCTGTGGACCGCTGCCGTGCAGGGCGGTGCCCAGGCCGCAGGCCGCCCCGTGGCCGGGCTGGCCGTGGGCCAGCAGGCCGACTTCCTGGCGCTGGACGCAGACCATGTGGCACTGGCCGGCCTGCCGGTGCAGGCCATGGTCTCGGCCCATGTCTTCGGCAGCCACCGCAGCAGCGCCCTGCACAGCCTGTGGGTGGGCGGCGAGCGCCGCGTGCAGGCCGGACGGCATGCGCTGCACGAGGCGGCAGCCCGCGGCTTTGTCGCGGCCCGCGCGGCCACCCTGCAATCCTGAGGCCCCCGCATGCCATGGGCCCGCGAAACCCGCCAGAAACGTTCCAGAATCACGCCATGACCGATACCGCTCCCCCTCCCTTCGTCTTCCACCAGGGCACGGCGCCGCTGCTGATCTCCATGCCGCATGCGGGCACCCATGTGCCGCCCGACATCGCCGCGCGCCTGACCGAGGAAGCCCGCCACGTGCCCGACACCGACTGGCACCTGCCGCGCCTGTACGAGTTCGCCAAGGCCATGGGCGCCTCCATCCTCGTGGCCACGCATTCGCGCTATGTGGTGGACCTGAACCGTCCGCCCGATGGCGCCAGCCTCTACCCGGGCCAGAGCGTCACCGGCCTGTGCCCCGTGGACACCTTCGACGACACGCCGCTGTACGCCGACCCGGCCGATGTGCCCACGGACGCCGAAATCGCCGCGCGCCGCGAAGCCATCTGGGGCCCGTACCACGCACAGCTGCGCGCCGAGCTGGACCGCCTCAAGGCCGTGCACGGCACCGTGGCGCTGTGGGACGCGCACTCCATCCGCTCGGTGCTGCCGCGTTTCTTCGAAGGCAAGCTGCCCGACCTGAACCTGGGCACCGGCAAGGGCACGAGCTGCGCGCTGGAACTGGCCGAGCATCTGCTGGCCATTGCGCAGACCGCGCCGGGCCACACCGCCATACTCAACGGCCGCTTCACGGGCGGCTACATCACGCGCCACTACGGCCAGCCCGAGGCCGGCATCCACGCCGTGCAGCTGGAGATGACGCAGTGCAGCTACATGCAGGAAGCCCTGCCCTTCGACTACCTGCCCGAGCGCGCCGAACAGATCCAGCCCACGCTGCAGCGCATGCTGCAGGCGGTGCTGGACTTCGTCACGACACGGCGCGTGTCCTGATCAGCCTTCGTCGTGGCAGTGGCCCGGGCAGGGCCCGCCCATGGCCACGGGCGGCGGGTCGCCCAGCCAGCGGCGCGGCCCCGGGCCGTTCTGTGCGCACAGGTCGCCGGGGTTGTGCAGCACGCAGTGGCGCAGTGAGAGGCAACCGCAGCCAATGCACTGGTCCAGGCTCTCGCTGAGCCGCTGCAGCTCGCCTATGCGGTCGTCCAGCCGCTGCTTCCAGACCCGCGACATCTTCTGCCAGTCCCCGCCCGTGGGGACATGGCGGCTGGGCAGCTTGGCCAGCTGCTCGGCGATCTCCTCCAGCGTGAAGCCGATGCGCTGGGCGAACACCACGAAGGCGATGCGCCGCAGCGACGAGCGGTGGTAGCGCCGGTGGCCGCTGGCGCTGCGCACGGACTCGATCAGGTTCAGCGACTCGTAAAAGCGCAGCGCCGAGGCCTTGACCCCGCTGCGCTGCGCCACGTCGCCGATGCTGAGCAGCGGATCATCCTCGGTTTTCATGGTGGCTTTCCTTCGTGGCTTGACTTCAAGTTCACTTGAACTCGAAGAATGCGGCCATTCTGAGCGAAAGCGCAGGAACAGGGCAACCGGGGCTTGTACCGCCCCTGCAGGCGTCCTGGCCGGACTGCGAAATTCTTTGGCCGAGTGCTGCAATGACGCAGCTGCCGTTCATTCATACAGTAATGGGTCTCATTTGTATTGAATGGCATCGGCCGGAGGTTTCCATGTACATCGACAGCAGCAGCTTTCCCCTGGTCCGCATGGGCTACGAGCGCGACAAGGCCGTGCCCGTGGACCGCTTGCTGGAGGACTTCTCGGCCCTGCTGGCCCGCGGCCAGGCCTTTGTCTTCTTCAGCGACGGCGACATGTCCCAGGAGGAGCGCTCACCTGAGGAGCGCAAGCAGGTCGTGCTGTGGATGAAGGCCCGCCGCCCCGAGCTCAAAAGCCTGGTGCGCGCCCTGGTCCACGCCGAGCCCGATGCGTACAAGCGCGCCGAGGCCGAGGCCTTCGCACAGATGTTCGGCAAGGCCTGGGGCTATCCCATGCTGCTGGTGGCCTCCCCCGAGGAGGCGCAGCAGCGTGCACGGGAGCTGCTCGGGTCCGATTGATGACCGATTGACATGAACTGAGAGAAACACCATGAATGCCGTGGATTCCGCCCTGCTCAAAGTCCTGCCCGAGAGGTGGGATCCCGACCATGTGGACCGTCCCGTGATCGTCCTGCCGATGCGCTCGGGCCCGGGTGACTGGGCAATGGACTTCCATGCCCACCGCAAGAGCCAGCTCATGGTCACCAATGCGGGCCTGATCACGCTGGAGACCGAGGCCGGCGTCTGCGTGGTGCCGCCGCGCAGCGCCGCCTGGATTCCGGGCGGCACGCTGCACCGCGTCAGCTGCAGCGGTGCGGCCAGCGGCCATATCGTCTTTGTGGAATCCGGCGCGGCGCGCCCCGCGCCCGGCCCCTGCCATGCGCTGGCCGTCTCGCCCTTTCTGCATGCCCTGCTGGAGCGCGTGCAGGGCCTGCCGCAGGACTACGAGCCCGACAGCGGCGATGGCCGGCTCATGCAGGTCCTGCTCGATGAAATCCAGAACGCGCAGCCCGAGGGCCTGCACCTGCCCCTGCCGCGCGACCGCCGCCTGCGCCGCATGACCGGCGCCCTGTGCGAGCAGCCCCAGCTGCAGGCGCGGCTGGCCGACTGGGCCCAGCGCATCGGCATGAGCGAGCGCAGCATGACGCGGCTGTTCCTGGCCGAGACCGGCCTCACCGTCAACCAGTGGCGCCGCCAGCTGCATGTGCTCACCGCGCTGCAGCAGCTGTCCCAGGGGCTGCGCATCCAGACCGTGGCCGATGCCCTGGGATACGAAAGCGCACCGGCCTTCGTGACCATGTTCCGCAAGGCCGTGGGCACCTCGCCGCGCCGCTTTCTGGCACTGCGCAGCGCGGTGCGCTGATCGCTACGAAAGCCGCAATCCCAGGCCGACCAGCACGGCCACCACCATCGCCGCCCCGAAGACATCCCAGCGCTGGATGCGCCGGTACCTGAGGATGACGACCAGGACGATGCCGATCAGCGTGATCAGCCGGGCCTGGAACACGGTGCCCAGCAGGAAGCAGATCACGATCTGCGCCCAGTAGGTGAGCAGGCCGGCCATCGGCGGCCTTTTCGATGCGGGCGGATTTGGGTCCGGTGCGGCCGGCGATGGCGATGGAGAGGTCGATGCCGCGGGCAGGGTGCTTGCGGCGCCGGGGGCAGGGCCAGCCGCCTGCCGGGCGGCCTGCCGTTCCTCCTGGCGCTGCTCGCGCCGCTGCTGATCGGTCTTCTCCAGCACGGGCGCTGCAGGTGCGGCCGGCTGCCACCATGGCTTGCCGCTGGCCAGCGCAGGTGCCTGCCCGCCGGCTGCCAGGCGCCGGAACGTGGCGTTTGCGGGGGGCTTGGCGCGCGCGGCGGCGCGGTCCTGCCGGCTGGCCTCGAGCAGGGCGTCGTTCGCCCGGTCCACAGGGCTGCGCGTGAGCTGCCGGGCCTGTGCCAGCAGCGGCCCGCCCTGCACGGGATCGATCTGGTGGACGAACTGCGCCATTCCCAGCAACTGCGAGGCATGGGCCGGCTGGCCTTGCCAGTGGGGCGCCTGGGCAGGCTGGACAGATTGGCCTGGCAGGCCTGTCCCGGCCTGCGTGGCGCGGTGCAGGGCGGCGCGCAGGCGCCTGCGCGTCTGGCGCGATACGCCGGGCTTGTCCGCGTTCACCACCAGCCCCGTGACCTCCTGGCGGCGGCCCTTGCGCATCACGCGCTCCTTGTCGGGGTGGGGCGTGAAGCCTTCGTCGCGCAGTATCCAGCGCACGCGGCCCAGCAGCCGCCCCACGTTGTCGCGCGCGGCCTCGCCCGAGGCCGAGAAGGTCAGGTCGTCCGCATAGCGCGTGTACACAAAGCCCAGCTGCCTGGCCAGGCCCAGCAGGCGGCGGTCCAGGCGGCGGCACAGCAGGTTGGTGAGCATGGGGCTGGTGGGCGCGCCCTGGGGCAGCACGCGCTCGCGCGCCTTGCCGCCAACGAAGAGCTTCTCGCCATCCACCTGCCAGGCCTGGGCGCGGTTTTCGCTGCACAGCAGGGCCAGGAGGGTGGCCATGGCCTCGCCATAGCCCAGATGCCGGAACACGCCCTTGATGCGGCCGAAGGCAATGCTGGGAAAGAAGTCCTTCACGTCCAGGTTGATGACCACGTCGTGGCCCGCATGCGGCGCGGCATTGCTCACGATGGAGCGGCCGGCCAGGAAGCCGTGCGCGGCATCGTGCGCGGGCACCTTGGCGAGGATGTTGTCCAGTACCCAGTACTGCGCGCGCTTGAGGCGCGGCATGGGCGCGGAGATCAGCCGCTCGCCGCCGGTCTTCTTGGGCAGGGTGAACGAGTGGTAGTGGTGGGTGCGGGCCACCTCGCGGTGAAAGCCCAGGAAACGCAGCTCGGCCACCGTGATGCCCATGGCCTGGGCCAGCTGGGCGGCATCGGCCAGCTGCGGCAGGCCGTGCCGGGCGAGCCGCTGCGGATCGGCCTGCCGGCGCTCCGTGCCATCCCGGGCGGCATCCTGCAGGGCCGCGGAGACGCCGGGGCCCAGATAGCCCACGTGCGTGGACCGCCTGGCATGCCAGGCCAGCGCCTTGTCATGGCGTTCCTGGGCCTGGCGGCGTTTGGTTTCCTCGCGCTGGGCCAGCGCCTTTTGCATGCGCTCCTTGCGCATCTGGCGCAATGCGCGCTCGGGGTTCTGGCGCACGGCGATCTGCTGGCGCAGCTCGGCCAGCTCGCGCTGCAGCTCGCCTTCGCGCTGGATGTGGGCGGCGGCCAGCTGCGGCTGTCCCTCGTCCTTGGGCCAGAAGCCCAGGCGCTGCATTTCCTCGAGGATGACTTCCTGTTTGCTGGAGGCCTTGATGCGCTCGTAGATCTCGGCGCGGGTGGGTTGCGGCTGGCTCATGCGGCCACCCCGGCAAGGCGGGCCCGGCCGCTGTGCGGTGGGCAAAGAAATGGAGCGACGCGCTTCTCGTCGAAGAGCCCGCAGGGCTCACGGGACGGGAGCTGTTCGCTCGACGCCACCCCGCGACGGTATGCGTGTTTCGCTTGTGGCAAGCCACTCAGGAAAACGCATACCGTCGCTGGGGTGGCACAGTGAAAACGGCGCCCGTGGTGCATGAAACGGCAGTTCACAAGGGTGGCGAAACACCACCCGGGTTGCAAGAGCCTGCGCGTCGCTCCGCGTGGCAGTGTAGAGCAATTGAGGCGGTTCACGCGATTTCTCCTTGTCCTGCTGCGGCCGTCTGCTGCGGGCCTGCCGGCTGGCGTGCGGCATCGAGCTGGGCCTGCGCCACCAGGCGCAGCGCAATCATGTGCTCGCAGGGCCCCTGGCGCAGCCGGTGCTGCTGGTAGTGGTTGCAGCTGCAGCGCGCATCGGTCAGGCGCTCGTCCGCGTTGAGTTCGAGCTGGGTGTCGAACAGGCGCTTGCCGTCGGCGCGCGGGATCTGGCCGGTGATGCGGCTGAAGCCGTCCTTGCGGTCAATGCGCGGCGGGGCAATGGCCTTGCCGCGCACCAGGGCCAGCGCCTTGTCCTCCTCGGGGTTGGCGGGCTGCAATTGCTGCGCCGTCAGCGGCTCGCGCAGCAGCTCGCGCCAGGCGTAGCGCCCGGCGTCCAGGTCGTAGACGGCACGCCCGGCCTGCATCCAGCGTGTCATGGCCGTGTGCACCTGGGCCGGGGCCAGGCCCGTGGCCTGGGCCAGTTCCTGAGCGCCGGCCTGCCAGCACGACTGCAGTTGCCGGCCCACGGCCTCGACCTGGGCGGGCGTGACCTCGGCCTGCGGTGCCATCAGGTGAAAGCGCGCGCTGGCGGCCCAGTCGTTGGCGCTCCAGCCCGACAGGCCCAGCGTGACCGTGACCTGGCCCAGCTCCACCACCCAGAAGCTGGGCATGCCGCTACCCAGCAGGTGCACGCGCACGCGCGTGGCCTGCGGGATCAGCCGTTCCAGCGTGAGCAGGCGCCGGCGCCCCCACAGGCGGATGGTGCCGCCGCCCGTGCCCAAGGCATCGCTGACGACGTGCGAGCGCCGGGTGGCCAGGCGTTCCTCCCAGGGCTCGAACACCACGGCGGGCGGCTGCCCCGGCGTCAGCTCGAAGCGCAGCGCGCGCGGGCCATGGCGCTCGCGCCGGGCACGCAGCCGCGCGCAGATGTTGAACAGGTCCATGGGGTGCAGTTCCACCACGGTGGCGGGCAGGGCCATGGCGCTGGAGACCTGCACGAAGCCGCGCAGCCAGCTGTCGGGCAGGTCGATCTTTTCCTCGCGCAGTGCCGGATCGGCGCCCACCTGCACGGCAAAGCCGGCCGGGTCCAGCGTCAGCCGCGTGTCCCGGTAGCTGCGGATCTTCTGGAACTCTTCGTAGAGGCTGGCCGAGTAGTCGATGTTGGTGGTGCCGCAGATGCGCTCGCCCGCATGCTCGAAGGCCTCGTGCCGGATGCTGACCGCGCAGTAGCTGGACTCGTCCTGGCTGAAGGCCTCGAACAGCAGCCGGTCCGGGTGCACGGTGATCACGGGGTCGAGCACGTACCAGGCATCGCGGTTGGCCTGGTACAGCCAGTCGAAGTATTTGCGCTGCGCCTTGTAGAAGGGCGCGAGCACCTGGTTGCGGGTCTCGCGCAGGTCCTTGAGTTCGGTGCTGATTTCCTTGGCGCGCGCCTGGGCGCCGCCGGTGTCGGCCATGAAGCCGGCCAGCAACTGGGACTCATGCTCCTGCAGCCATTCGCGGTAGGCCGTCTTGTCGCGGCCGCGCGTGCGCATGTCGCTGTCCACCACGCTGTGCAGCGCGCTGAGGCCTTCGCGCACCTGCAGGAAGGCCGGGCCGTCGCGCCGGAGCAGGCCGTCGAAGCGCGTGGGAGGCCGCAGCAGGTCGGGCGCGAAGGAAAACGCCTGTTGCGTGGCCGTGTCGCTGACCTGCGTGCTGCCGTAGTACTGATAGCGAAATTCCATGTCCGTTCGACTCCGTGCTGTGAACAGGCGCTCAGGTGGAAGACGGGGCCTGGCCGCGCCGCTCCGCCGCCAGGGGCTGCATGAAGCTTTGCGCCAGATGGGGATGGCGCTGCACGATGTCGCGCAGCCCGGCCACATAGTCGGGCTGGTCGGCCTGGCTGGCGCTGACCACCTGCCGCGCGAAGATGGCCGCGACCACGGCCGCAGTCTCGGGCGCATCGACCTGGCCGCGCAGGAAATGCAGCACGCGCGTCTTGCTGGCGCGCGCGCGGTGCACCTGGCTGAGCACGGCCAGGAAGTAGGGCTGCAGCTCCTGCAGGCGCGTGGCGCGCTGGGGCGCGGGCTCGTCGGGCAGGGCCAGCAGCCATTGCGTGACGAACAGCTGCACGCCGGGGGCCGGGTGCTGGGCCAGGCGCGCGAGGTAGAGGCTGGCCTCGGGCGCGCTCATGTGCTGCTCGAGCCGCTGGCGGCCCAGGGCCTGTACCCAGGACTGGGGATGGTCCACCCAGCCGATCAGCAGCTCGGGCGTGAGCGCATTGGCCGGCAGCCGCTGGCCGAACATATCGCGCGCGTACTGCTGGGTGTCGGCAAACAGGGCGTCGGCCAGCGGCAGCAACTGTTCCGCCTGCTCAGGCCGGGTCTGTTCCATGGGCGTGAGGCGCGTGTCGATGCTCTGGCGGCTCAGTGCGCGCACATCGGCATCGGCATGCCGCGCCAGCGTGGACCACTGGCGCAGGGTGTAGGCCTGGATGTCCAGCGCCTTCAGGCCCCAGGCGCCGTAGCGCTGCGCACCCGTGGCCTGGGCCTGCAGGGCGCGCCAGATGCCCGAGGCATCGCGGGCCGGGGCCACGTCGGCCAGCGGGCCGGTGAGCAGGCGCAGCGCCGCGTCGTGGACGCCTTCGGCCTTTTCCGCGCGGAACAGCACCTCGTGCAGGCGTTCGGCGATCTGGGCGTTGCAGCGCGCGTTGTACAGAGGGGTGCCGGCCAGGCGCTCGACCAGGGGCGCGGCCGCTGCGCGCAAGGCGGCATGGGGCGATACCGCGAACCCGGCCAGCATGTCGGCCTGGTCGCACAGCAGATCGTCGGCCAGGCTGCCCATGAGCCGTATGCCGCAGGCCATGCGCGCAGGTTCCTCGGATTCCAGCAGCCCGCGCAGCGCCGCCGCAGGCAGGGTGCGCAGGCCTTGCGGGTGCGCCAGCAGCCAGGCGGTCGCCATCTCCACCAGTGCCGTCACCGAATGCGCCAGCAGGTGGTGCAGCGGCGGGGCCGGAACGCCGGGCGCGTGCGCGACCAGCGGTGCCTTGTCCGCGAAGAGGGCCTGCACCGCATCGCGGATGTCGGCCAGCGCAGCGCCGTCCGCATCCAGCGTGGGCAGCGCCGCCAGCAGGGCCAGGGCCACGGCGGCGCCATCGGCATAGAGCAGCAGGGCCAGTGCCTGCGTGCGCGAGCTGGCGGCGGGCGACAGCAGCAGGGCCGCCACCAGCTCGGCATCGCGCGCGGCGGCTGCGCGGTCGCGCGACAGCCAGGCGCCCAGGTAGCGGGCGGCCGGCCCCTCGCCGCATTGCGCAAGCGCCAGCAGCCAGGGGCGGCGCGCCGCATCGTCGGTGAGAGCGACCATGCGCTGCTGGGCAATCTCCAGGCCCAAGGCGGCGGCGGGCGCATAGGTTTGGTGCAGCAGCGGCGCGGCGGCCGCCGCATCCAGGCTGTCCAGAAAGGCCTTCTGGTCGTGCAGAGCGCGCGTGAGCGACCACAGCAGCAGCGTGGACTGCGAGCGGCCCACCAGCTGCAGCAGCCGCTCGGGGTGGGCGTCCCACAGGGGCGACAGCCCTTCCACGCGCTGCGCGGGCAGCTGCTGCAGGTCCAGCGGCTCGTCGGTGTACCAGCCATGGGCGCGTGCCGAGGCATGCAGCTGTGGCCAGCGCGGCAGCAGCAGCCGGGCGGCGAGCAGCCAGCGCGATTCGGGCAGGCGGCCGGAGCGCGAGGCAGCCTGGCCCGCGCAGCGGCGGTCCATGGCCTGGAGCAGGGCCGTGGCCTGCGCGGCGCCTTCGCTGTGCCCGGCCGAGACCATGCGCCGCAGCTGGCGCCAGCCGCGCAGGCGCAGGTACAGGGAGGTGTCGCGGCTGAAGACGGCACCCTCGTCGCGCGGGCCATCGAAGCGGGCATGCAGCACGGCCAGCAGGGCGTGGTCGCGCCGCCACTCGGCACGCTTGTGGATGCGCCGTATGGCAGGCCACCAGGGGCGTGTGAAAGGGATGCGCTCCATCCAGGCCAGCAGCTGCCGGTGGACGGCGCCATCGTGCGCGCCCAGCGTATCGGCCGCCAGCAGCGCCTGGGGCGTGAGGGCGTTGAACACGGCCTGCTGCGCCTGCGGGCCGTCCTCCGGCGGGGAGGTGCGTGTCTCTTGCTCCCCCTGTGCCCCTTGCTCCCCTTGTACCCACTGCTCCCACTGCTCCCACTGATCCCGGTGCTCCTGCAGCGCCGCATGGCGCTCCTGCGGCGCGAGCAGCGCCAGCCAGGCCTGGTGCGCCAGGTCGCGCGTGGCCTCGCTGGCGCCGCGCTGCGACAGCGCCTGCATGGCCACCGCCGCGCCGCCATCGCCCAGGCGGCCCACCAGATAGGCCAGGCAGTAGTCGAGCAGGTCGTCGCCCGTGCCCAGCAGGGCCACCAGGCGCGGCACCTGCGCATGCAGCAGGCGCTGGGCGCCGCCGCCGCGCGCGGCATCCGCATATTCCGCCAGGCGCCACACCAGGCGCGCCTGCTGGCCTGCGGGCATCAGCCGCCAGGCATTGCCGTCCAGGCGCCGGCACAGGGCCGGTATGGCGGCGGCCTGCACGGGCGACTCCGGCAGCTGTGGCGGCTGCGGCGCCGGTTCCTGGGCGTGGCCACCCAAGGGCAAGGCTTGCACGCCATCCAGCTCGGCAAAACCTTGCTGGGACTGCAGCACATCGCCGGCCGCCAGGCGCTGGCGCAGATAGGCCAGTGCGCGCTGTCGTGCAGGCTCCAGTGCCAGCGGCAACGGGGTCAGCGTGCTGTCATCGACCTGCGCGACGACGCCGGCCTTCCATTGCGTGACCTGCAAGGTCACGACATGGCGCGCCGCCGCGTCGCGCCCCTGCGGGTCCAGGGCCACCAACGTCACGGTGCTGATGCGTTCATTGCGTCCCTGCGGGCGGGACAGTACGGCTTGAGCAAGCAGGTTCATGCGGCAGGCATCCAGTGCTTTTCCATATGGGGTTGGCTGGCGGGAACAACCGGGGCCGCAAAGTGTTCGCGGCCGTCGTTTCCCGCTGGCCAACGCAGGGTCAGATGGCATCGCAGTGTAGTGCCTCGATGCCCTGCGGGCGCCGCCCGCCGCGTGCCCGCCGCAGTACCGATGGCCGCTGCGCTTGTCCGATCCGGCCATTGATTCCCCTGGCAAACCGTCCTCAATTTTCGTGGTGTCTTTGTGGCTGGATCTTGACTTCAAGTTCACTTGAACTTGAAGAATGCAACCCATTGTGAGCAGCCGCCGGCAAGGCCTTCAGAACCTGCGGTACAGCCCCCCTTTTTCCGGCCCTGCACCGACCCCGGCAGCAGGGCCTTGCCCATCCCCCTCAAGGAGAGTCGATCCATGCCAGTTCTTCCCCCGCCGCCGTTGCGGCGTGCCCTGTTCGGAGGCGCCCTGGCGGCGCTGGCCCTGCTTGCCGGCTGCCGCCCGCAGGCCGTGGGCGATGCCCATGCCAGCGACGGCCCGCCGCCTGCGCCCGAGGTGCTGGTGAGCGAGGTCGTGCCGGCCAGCGTGCGTGTCTGGGACGAGTTCAACGGCCGCATCGATGCCGTGGACTCCGTGCAGCTGCGCCCGCGCGTGTCGGGCTATATCGAGCGCATTGCCTTCAGCGAGGGGCAGGAGGTCAGGAAGGGCCAGCTGCTGTTCGTGATCGACCAGCGGCCCTACCGCGCGGCCCTGGCCAGCGCCGAGGCCGAGCTGGAGCGCACGCGTGCCGGCGCCGCCCTGGCGCGCACCCAGGACCAGCGTGCCCGCCAGCTGGTGGCCGAGCATGCCGTCTCGCGCGAGGAAGCCGACACGCGTGCCGGCGCCATGGCCCAGAGCGCCGCCCAGGTGCGTGCCGCCGAGGCCGCGCTGGCGGCCGCGCGGCTCAACCTGGACTTCACCGAGGTGCGCGCGCCGGTCTCCGGCCGCGCGGGCCGCGCCCTGCTCACCGTGGGCAACCTGGCCCAGGCCGACCAGAGCGTGCTGACCACCGTGGTCTCGCAGGACCCGGTGTATGTGTATTTCGATGCGGACGAGCACAGCTTCCTGCGCCACCAGCAGGCCGCCAACGCCGCCAACGGCGGCAAGGGCCGGCCCGTGCGCATGGGCCTGGCCAGCGATGAGGGCTTCCCGCACAAGGGCACGCTGGATTTCACCGACAACCAGCTCAACGCCGGCACGGGCACGGTGCGCATGCGCGCCCGCATGCCCAATCCCGACCGCCTGCTGACGCCGGGCCTGTTCGCGCGCGTGCAGTTGCAGTCAGGGCAGTCCGAGCAGGGCGGCGGCGGGCAGCAGGCGCTGCTGATCGACGACAAGGCCGTGCTCACCGACCAGGACCGCAAGTACGTGTATGTGGTGGGCGAGGGCAACAAGGCCGAGCGCCGCGACCTGGAGCTGGGCCGCATGGTCGATGGCCGGCGCGTGGTGCAAAAGGGCCTGGCGGCGGGCGACCGCCTCGTGGTCGGCGGCCTGCAGCGCATCTACTACCCCGGCATGCCGGTCAGCCCCAAGCCTGCGCCCGGCGATGGGCAGGCGGCGGTGGCCCAGGCGTCGGCCGTGGCCGCGCAGTGAACCGGGACGCACCATGGATTTCTCCAAATTCTTCATAGACCGCCCGATCTTCGCGGTCGTGCTCTCCATCATCCTGTTCGCCGTGGGCCTGGTTGCGATTCCGCAGCTGCCCGTGGGCGAGTATCCCGAGGTCGTGCCGCCCAGCGTGGTGGTGCGCGCCACCTATCCGGGTGCCAATCCCAAGGAGATCGCCGAGTCGGTGGCCGTGCCGCTGGAGGAGGCGATCAATGGCGTCGAAGGCCTGATCTACCTGAAGTCGGTCGCGGCCTCGGACGGCAGCCTGCAGGTGGTGGCCACCTTCCGCGCCGACGTGGACCCCGACACGGCAGCCGTGCGCGTGCAAAACCGCGTGAGCCAGGCGCAGAGCCGCCTTCCCGAGGAAGTGCGCCAGTACGGCGTGACCACGCAAAAGCGCTCGTCCACGCCGCTGATGTATGCGGGCCTGACCTCCAGCGACGGCAACCATGATGCGCTGTACCTGCGCAACCATGCCACGCTCAAGATCAAGGACGAGCTGGCGCGCATCCCCGGCATCGGCGAGGTGGCGCTGTACGGCGCAGGCGACTATGCGATGCGCGTCTGGCTGGATCCCAGCAAGGTGGCCGCACGACAGCTCACCGCCGCCGAGGTGATCGCCGCCATCCGCGAGCAGAACGTGCAGGTATCGGCCGGCCAGCTGGGCGCCGAGCCCAGCCCCAAGGGCTCGGACAAGCTGCTGTCCATCAATGTGCGCGGCCGCCTGAAGACGGCCGAGGAGTTCGGCTCCATCGTGCTCAAGGGTGGTGCCGACGGCCAGGTCGTGCGCCTGTCCGACGTGGCGCGCATCGAACTGGGCGCCAGCGACTACAGCATGCGCTCGCTCAGCGACACGCGGCAGATGGCGGCCGTGGGCATCTTCCTGTCGCCGGGCGCCAATGCGCTGGGCGTGGCGCGGGAGGTCTACGCCACCATGGAGCGCCTGTCCAGGGATCTGCCCGAAGGCGTGAACTTCGAGACCGTCTGGGACCCCACGGTCTTCGTGCGCGACTCCATCAAGGCGGTGCAGAGCACGCTGATCGAGGCGGTGATCCTCGTGGTGCTGGTGGTCATCGTCTTCCTGCAGACCTGGCGCGCTTCCATCATTCCGCTGCTGGCCGTGCCCGTGTCCATCGTCGGAACCTTCGCGGGGCTGTACCTGCTGGGCTACTCCATCAACACGCTGACCCTGTTCGGACTGGTGCTGGCCATCGGCATCGTGGTGGACGATGCCATCGTCGTGGTGGAGAACGTGGAGCGCTACATCGAGGAGGGCCACACGCCCCTGGAGGCGGCGCACCTGGCGATGAAGGAGGTCTCGGGCCCCATCATCGCCATCGCCCTGGTGCTGTGCGCGGTCTTCGTGCCCATGGCCTTCCTCAGCGGCGTGACGGGCCAGTTCTACAAGCAGTTCGCCGTGACGATCGCCATCTCCACAGTGATCTCGGCCATCAACTCGCTGACGCTGTCGCCTGCACTGGCGGCCAAGCTGCTGCAGCCGCGCGGCGCGCCGCGCGATCTGCTGTCGCGCGGGCTGGACCGCAGCCTGGGCTGGTTCTTCCGGCCCTTCAACCGCTTCTTCGACCGCAGCGCGCACGGCTACCAGAACTCCGTGGGGCAGTCGCTGCGCCGCCGCGGCCTGGTGTTTGCGGTCTACGCGGCGCTGCTGGCGGGCACGGCCGTGCTGTTCCAGGCCGTGCCGGGCGGCTTCATCCCGCTGCAGGACAAGCTGTACCTGTTCGGCGGCGCCAAGCTGCCCGAGGGCGCCTCGCTGGGCCGCACCTCCGAGGTGACGCGCCAGATCGTGGAGCTGGCCCACAGCGTGAAGGGCGTGGACAAAGTCGCTGCCTTCGCAGGCTTCAATGCGCTGCAGACCACGACCACGCCCAACCTGACCAGCTCCTACATCATGCTCAAGCCCTTCGGCGAGCGCACGCGCAGCGCCGAGGAGATCAATGCCGAGCTGGGCGCCAAGTTCGCGCAGATCGAGGGCGGCTTCGCCTACGCGCTGATGCCGCCGCCCATCCAGGGCCTGGGCAACGGCTCGGGCTACTCGCTGTTCCTGCAGGATCGCGCGGGCCTGGGCTACGCGGCGCTGCAGCAGGCGCTGCAGGCCTTCCAGGCCGAGATCGCCAAAACGCCGGGCATGACCTATCCGGTCAGCAGCTATCAGTCCAACATCCCGCAGCTCGAAGTCAAGGTGGACCGTACCAAGGCCAAGGCGCAGGGTGTGGCGCTGACCGACCTGTTCCAGACGCTGCAGGCCTACCTGGGCTCGGTCTACGTCAACGACTTCAACGCCTTCGGCCGCGTCTGGCGCGTGATGCTGCAGGCCGATGCCGACCACCGCCAGGCCGTGGAGGACATCGCGCGGCTGCGCACGCGCAATGCGCGCGGCGAGATGGTGCCCATAGGCTCCATGGTCACCGTGGTGCCCAGCTTCGGGCCCGACCCGGTGCTGCGCTACAACGGCTTCCCGGCGGCCGACCTGATCGGCGACTCCGACCCGCGCGTGCTGTCCTCGGGCGAGGTGCTGACCAAGCTCCAGGAGATCGCGCAGCGCACGCTGCCGCGCGGCATCGAGCTGGCCTGGACCGACCTCAGCTACCAGCAGGTGGAGCAGAGCAACGCCGCGGCCGTGGTCTTCGCCATCGCCGTGATGCTGGTCTTCCTGGTGCTGGCCGCGCTCTACGAGAGCTGGACGCTGCCGCTGGCCGTCATCCTCATCGTGCCCGTGTGCATCTGCGCGGCGCTGTTCGGCGTCTGGCTGGCCGGCGGCGACAACAACGTCTTCGTACAGGTGGGGCTGGTGGTGCTGATGGGGCTGGCCTGCAAGAACGCCATCCTGATCGTGGAGTTCGCGCGCGAGCTGGAGCTGCGCGGCGTGGGCATCGTCGATGCCGCGCTGCAGGCCTGCCGCCTGCGGCTGCGGCCCATCGTCATGACCTCCATCGCCTTCATCGCCGGTGCCGTGCCCCTGCTCATCGGCGGCGGCGCGGGCAGCGAGGTGCGCGCGGCCACGGGGGTGACGGTGTTCTCCGGAATGCTGGGCGTGACCCTGTTCGGCCTGTTCCTCACGCCGGTGTTCTACGTCACGCTGCGCCGGCTCTCGGGCCGGGCGCTGACGGGCCATGCGCCTGCACATGCCGCGCCTGCCTCCCCACCCTCCGACAAAGCAGCACCCCTGGAGCCCCACCATGTCTGAAATCCGCAAATCCCTGAGCCGACACGCGCTGGCGCTGGCGTCTGCCGGGCTTGTGGCCGGCTGCGCGGTCGGCCCCGACTTCAAGGCGCCTGCGGCGCCGCAGGCCGGAGCACAGTTCGCGCGGGCCGAGCCTGCACCGGCCACCCCGCAGGCCGAGCCCGATGCCGCCTTCTGGCGCCAGTTCCAGGACCCGCAGCTGACGCGGCTGGTGGAGCAGGCGCTGGGCGGCAACCAGGACCTGCAGGTGGCGCTGGCACGGCTGGACGGCGCCCAGGCGCTGCTGAGCGAAAGCCGCTTCGACCAGTTCCCCACGGTCACGATGTCGGGCCAGGCCACGCAGCAAAAGCGCAGCGAGAGCGAGGCCTTCTACGGGCCGCGCAGCCAGCGCAGCTACACGGCCGGGCTGTCGGCCAGCTGGGAGATCGACGTGTTCGGCCGCGTGCGGCGCAACATCGAGGCGCGGCGTGCCGACCTGCGCGCCGACGCGGCCGATCTCGCGGCGCTGCAGGTGGCCATCGCGGCCCAGGTCGCGGGCAGCTATGCCGACCTGCGCGGCTGGCAGCAGCGCCTGGCCCTGGCCCAGGCCAATGCGGCCAACCAGCAGGACACGCTGCGCCTGGTGCAGCTGCGCCTCACACACGGCAGCGGCACCGATTTCGACCTGGCGCGCGCCCAGGCCCAGCTGGAGGCCACGCGCTCGCGCATCCCGGCACTGCAGGCGCAGATCGCCATGGCCCAGCACCGGCTGGCCGTGCTCACGGGCCAGGTGCCCGAGGCGCTGATCGCCGCGCTGGATGTGCCTGCCGCCCTGCCGCAGCTGCCGCCGGCCATCGACCCCGGCACGCCGGCCGGCCTGCTGCGCCGCCGTCCGGACGTGGCCGTGGCCGAGGCACGGCTGCATGCGGCCACGGCGCGCATCGGCGTGGCCACGGCCGACCTGTTCCCGCGCCTGTCGCTGGGCGGGCTGCTGGGCAGCACGGCGCTGCACGGCGGCGCGCTGTTCGAGGGCGGCAGCGCCACCAGCAGCCTGTTCCTGGGCGTGGACTGGTCCTTCCTCGACGTGGGCCGCGTGCGTGCGCGCATCGCGGCCAGCGAGGCCGGCGCCCAGGCCGCGCTGGCCCAGTACCAGCAGACCGTGCTGCTGGCGCTGGAGGACGCCGAGAACGCCCTGGTGCGCCTGCAGCGCACGCGCACCGAGGATGCCCACCTGGCCCAGGCCGCCGAGCAGCGCCAGCGCGCAGAACAGCTGGCGCTGCGCCGCTACCACCTGGGCAGCGTGGGCCTGTACGAAGTGCTGGATGCGCAGCGCGACCTCTACGCGGCCCAGGACGCCGCCGCCGACAGCCGTGCGCGCGGCCTGCGCGCCGCCGTGGCGCTGTACCAGGCCCTGGCCGGTGGCTGGGACGGGAAGCTGCCGCCAGCCTGAGCACAAGGCGTGCGTTGCAAAAAGGGACGGCCAGGCGCCGTCCCTTTTTTTCTTGTCCGGCGCACCCGGTGAAAACCACGAGGACCAGGGGCTTGCCTCATTTTTTTCTTATCGGATAATTTTCTCATTGGAAAAAAATGGAGCGATGGATGATGGAAAGCCAGGTTCTGGATTTCGCCGTGATCGGTGCCGGCATGGCCGGCGCCTCCGTGGCCTGGCGGCTGGCCGGTGCGGGCGCCTCGGTGCTGGTGCTCGAGCGCGAGCCGCAGCCCGGATACCACGCCACGGGCCGCTCGGCCGCCATGTTCATGGAAAGCTACGGCACCGCGCAGATACGCGCGCTGACACGCGCCAGCCGCGCCTTCTACAGCGCGCCGCCCGAAGGTTTTTGCGAGCACGCGCTGCTGCAGCCGCGCAGCGTGCTCTACATAGGCACGGCCGGCCAGGAGCCCCAGCTGGACGAGGCCCTGGCCATGTACCGCCGCGACGGCCTGCGCGCCGAGCGCATCGACGCGCGCCAGGCCTGCACCCTGGTGCCCTGCCTGGACGAGAGCCAGCTGGTGGGTGCCGTGCATGACCTGGACGCCATGGACATCGACGTGGCCGAACTGCACCAGGGCTTTCTGCGCGGCATGGCGCGTGCCGGTGCGCGGCTGCGCTGCGGCGCCGAACTGTCCGGCGCCGAGCGCGAGGTGGATGGTGATGGCCAGGGCCTGTGGACCCTGGTGCTGCAGGACGGGTCGCAGGTCCGTGCCCGCGCCGTGGTCAATGCCGCAGGCGCCTGGGCCGATGCCGTGGCCCGGCTGTGCGGCGCGCGGCCGCTGGGCATCGAGCCCCGGCGCCGCTCGGCCTTCACCTTTGCCGCACCCGAGGGCGAGGACATCCACGGCTGGCCTGCCGTGATCGGCGTGGACGAGAGTTTCTACTTCAAGCCCGATGCGGGCCAGCTGCTGGGCTCGCCCGCCAATGCCGATCCCGTGCCGCCGCATGACGTGGTGGCCGAGGAACTGGACGTGGCCATGGGCATAGACCGCATCGAGACACTGACCCGCCTGCGCATACGCCGGCCGCGCCATGTCTGGGCCGGGCTGCGCAGCTTTGCGCCCGACGACGACTTCGTGATCGGCTGGGACGCGCACCGTGAAGGATTCTTCTGGCTGGCAGGGCAGGGTGGCTACGGCATACAGACGGCCGCCGGCGCCTCGGCCGCCGCTGCCGCGCTGCTGATGCGCGAGCCGCTGCCCGCCGAGCTGCTGGCCCAGGGCGTCGATGCCCGGCGGCTGAGCCCGGAGCGCTTCGCGGCCTGAGACGCCTGCCTTTTCGCTTTTTCAGCCCCCGCAACACACAACAATCCAAGGAGACAGGCATGGGTGCATTCAAGGAAGTGAGCAGGATTGCCGGCGCCTTCGTCGGCGTCATCGTCGGGGCGGGCTTCGCCTCGGGGCAGGAGATACTGCAGTTCTTCGCGGGCTTTGGCGCCATCGGCCTGGCGGGCTGCCTGGTGGCGGCCCTGGCCTTCGTCTTCCTGTCCATGGCGTTCTCCACCATGGGCCAGCGCCTGCAGGCCGGCTCGCACAAGGAGGTGGTGCAGGCCCTGCTGGGCCGGCATGTGGGCATGGTGTTCGATGTGCTGATAACCTTCTTCCTCTTCGCCATCACGGTGGTCATGCTGGCGGGCGCAGGCTCGCTGCTGCACCAGTGGCTGGGCCTGCCCGAGGTCTGGGGCAGCGTGCTGGCCACCGTGGCCACGGTGCTCATCGTCTGCCTGGACGTGGGCCGGGTGATCGCCTTCATCGGCGCGGTCACGCCGCTGCTGGTGTTCATGACCGTGGTGGTCGCAGGCTACGTGCTGGTGACGCCCCAGGGCGAGCCGGCCGCGCTGGAGGCCGCCACCGCCGCCCAGCCCCGGGGTGTGGGGCACTGGCTGGTGGCCGCGCTGCTCTATGTCTCCTACAACGTGGTGGCGGGCATGCCCTTCCTGGTGATCATGGGCGGCCAGGCCAGCTCGCGCCGCGTGGCGCTGTGGGGCGGCGTGGCCGGCGGGCTGCTGCTGGGCCTGCTGATGCTGCTGATCGCGGCCGCCATGGTCTGGCGCATGGACACGCTGGGCGGTCTGTCCATGCCCATGCTGGCGCTGGCCACGCAGATCTCGCCCTGGCTGGGGCACCTGATGTCGCTGGTCATCTTCGGCATGATCCTCAACACCGCCGTGGGCATGCTCTATGCCTTCGTGGCCCGCATCCTGCCGGCCGGCACGCCGCGTTTTCGTTGGGGCACGGGCGTGGCGGGCGTGGTGGCACTGGGCGGCAGCTTCGCGGGTTTCATCACGCTGGTGGGCATGGTGTACCCGGTCTATGGCTACATCGGCTTCGCGCTCATGGCCTGCGCGCTGGCAGGCTGGCTGCGCATGGGCCGCAGACCGGCGCCCCAGGCCGATCTGCGCGGCACCTGAGGGGGCGGGCCTGACCCTAGAATCGGGCGGTCGCCAGCCCCGATCGCCCGCTTCATGCCCAGCCCCCGTCCTCGCACCAGTCCCGCCCCTGGTCCCGGCCCCAGCCCTCGTTCCAGTCCGCTTCCCACGGCAGACCAGGTCCTTGCCGCCGTGCTGCCGGGCGCTCGCACGGCCGCCGCCCTGCCCGCAGGCAAGCACGAAGTGGGGGCCAAGCTGCGCAAGGCCCGCAAGGAGCGCGGCCTGACGCTGCAGCAGGTGGCCGAAAGCAGCGGCCTGGCCGTGTCCACCATCTCCAAGGCCGAGCGCGGCCAGATCGCGCTGAGCTACGAGAAGGTGCTCATGCTGGGCAATGCGCTGGACATCGACATGACACGGCTGTTCATGGTCGGGGACGCCCAGCAGGCGGCCGGCGACACGCCCACCGTGGTCAAGGACCGTTTCGAGGACGTGCAGCGCTACGAGACCGACCAGTACCTCTACAGCGTGCTGTGCGGCGCCTTCCCGGGCAAGAAGATGCAGCCCCTGGTGGCCGTGATCAATGCGCGCGAGGCCGGGGAATTCTCGGAGACCATCCGCCATGCGGGCCAGGAGTTCGTGATGGTGCTCTCGGGCCGGGTGCGCATCCTGTTCGAGAATGGCGAATCGGTGGAGCTGGGCCGCCACGAGGCCGCTTATTTCGACAGCGGCGTGGGCCATGTGTATGTGAGCCTGAGCCGCCAGCCGGCTCAAGTCGTCTCTGTCTGCAGCTGAAATGGTTAGCACCCCCTGAGCGGCTGCGCCGCTTCCCCCGTGTGCACGGCGCCCTCTCTCGCTACGCGGGAGGGGGACGACACCCTCGGTGCGGGGCGGCGCGGCCGGCATAGGCCCTTCCTCGGTGTCTCTGGCGTGGGGGTGCGCTAGTTTCATAGGTCGCGTCTTTTGTTTGGGGCGCAGGCCGTTTTTCTGGGGGAATCCTCGTGCCCGGCACGGCCGCCCCGGAATTCCTACAATCGCTGCCCATGAGCCTGCCCCAGTACACCCGCGCCAAAGAGCTTCCCGCCATCCTTGCCAAGCGCCTCGTCATTCTTGACGGCGCCATGGGCACCATGATCCAGCGCTTCAAGCTGGGAGAGGCCCAGTACCGGGGCCAGGGCTACACGGGCCCGGGCAGCGTGGGCGACCGCTTCAAGGACTTCCCGCATGACGTCAAGGGCAACAACGAGCTGCTGTCGCTCACCCGCCCCGACGTGATCCGCGACATCCATGAGAAGTACCTGGCCGCCGGCGCCGACCTGATCGAGACCAACACCTTCGGCGCGACCACGATTGCGCAGGACGACTACCACATGGCCGATCTGGCGCGCGAGATGAATCTCGAGAGCGCCCGGCTGGCCCGCGCGGCCTGCGACAAGTACAGCACGCCCGGCCATCCGCGCTACGTGGCCGGCGCCCTGGGCCCCACGCCCAAGACGGCCAGCATCAGCCCCGACGTGAACGATCCGGGCGCGCGCAACGTGAATTTCGAGCAGCTGCGCCAGGCCTACCTGGAGCAGACGCTGGCGCTGATCGAGGGCGGCGCCGACGTCATCCTGGTCGAGACCATCTTCGACACGCTCAACGCCAAGGCCGCGCTGTTCGCGGTGGACGAGGCCTTCGAGCAAAGCGGCGAATGCCTGCCCATCATGATCAGCGGCACGGTGACCGATGCCTCGGGCCGCATCCTGTCCGGGCAGACGGTGACGGCCTTCTGGCACAGCGTGCGCCATGCCAACCCGCTGTCCATCGGCCTGAACTGCGCGCTGGGCGCGGCGCTGATGCGCCCCTACGTCCAGGAACTGAACAAGGCCGCGCCCGAGACCTTCATCAGCTGCTACCCCAACGCCGGCCTGCCCAATCCCATGAGCGACACGGGCTTTGACGAAACGCCCGAAGTCACCAGCCGCCTGGTGCATGAGTTCGCGGCCGAAGGCCTGGTCAACATCGTGGGCGGCTGCTGCGGCACCACGCCGGACCACATCGGCGCCATCGCCAAGGCCGTGGGCAGCACGCCCACGCGCCGCCTGTTCTACCCGGAATCGGCCTGATCGCGCGGGCGGAGCCTCTGACATGAGTTCGCCGCTGCCGCCCGTTCCGTCTCCAGCCGCAGGGCTGCCGCAGCCCGTGGCGGCGCCTGTGCCCGGCCCGGCCGCTGGTGCGCCGGTGGCGCCGGCTTCACCCGCGTCATCCGCCTCACCCTCCGTTCCCGTCACGCCGCCAGCGGCCACGGCCGTGCGCTGGTCGCCCGAGATGCTGCAAAGCCTGCGCCTGCAGGCCTTTGAGCAATTGGTGGCCCAGCTGGCGCGCCAGGTGCAGGCCAGCCCCGGCGCGCCTGCGCCGCAGTGGCCGGCCAGCGGCGTGTCCGAGGCGCTGGGCCGGCTGCTGCAGGCCCTGCTGGCCCAGGTGGGCACCCAGCAGGGCCAGGCCCTGCAATTGCTGGCGGCCCAGCCGGGCTCGGCGGCATTGCTCCAGGCGCTGGCGGCAGGCACGACGGCGCCTGGCGGGCAGGATCCCCGGAGCGCTCCATCGGCCCAGGCCGGACCGCCCATCCCGTCTGCATCGACAACGCCTGCGGCCTCCATGCCGCCCACCGCTGCCGCAGTGACGCTGGCCGTGGCGGCTGCCAAAGGCAAGGTGATGGATGCGCTGCTGGCCGGATCCGGGCTGGCGCCGCAGGCCGGGGCGCGCCCAGCAGGGGGCATTGCAGGCGGCGCTGCCGGGGGGGCCACACAGACCCTGCCCGCCCTGCAAAGCTGGTGGGTGCAGCAGGGCACGCTGCTGACGCCGCAGGGCGAGCGCGGCTTCACGCTGAGCCTGCAGGTGCCCCAGGCCTGGGCCCAGGCGCAGGGCGCGGCCATGGCGCTGGCGGCCGCATCGGCTTGCGCGCCGGGTGCGGCCCCTTTCACGGCGGCGGCCCTGCCTGCGGGCGCTGCGCTGCCCTTGGCGGGCGCGCAGGCCACGGAGCCGGGCCTGCGCCTGCCGCTGGATGCATCGCTGCAATCGCTGGCCTCGGGGCCGGTGGCCGTGGTGGTGCAGCCGCGCGGCGCCGATGCGCTGCGCACCAGCGCCCTGCTGCTGCTGGAGCTGCAGCCGCTGCGCCAGCCCGGTGGCGCCATGGCATCGCCGGCCGGGCTGGCCTCGGTGGCGTCGCTGTCGCCCGCGTTCGCGCAGGAGGTGCAGCAGATGCTGCAGCAGCGCAATGATCCCTGGCTGCACATGGCGGCGGCCCAGGCTTCGGGCGCCCTGCCGCGCGAGCGCCGGGCCTTCGAGCACCAGTCGCATTTCTGTACCACCGAAGGCTGCCAGTACGAGGGCCGCGCGCCCTGTGCCCAGCCCTTTTGCAGCGAGATGAACCGGCTCTGGGACGTGTCGCGCACCGAGCGCAGCCGCTGAGACCGGCCTTGCGAAACTGACCGGGCCTGACGGTGGCGTGGTCATCGCCGGCCCCTGCTTTCATAATGCCGCCTGTTGCCCGCCACCTGCGCGGTTGACGTCTTTGGCCGGGATGTTTGACGAATGTGCAGCGATCATGCTGCGATCTGCATCCTGGCTGCCTTCAAGTCGCGGCTGGCCACCAGCCCGCCGCGCACCTTTCCAGCCACCCCCGTTGTGGCAGCCCCCGTCGCCGTTCGCGCATGCCCCCGGGCCGCGCCGGTGTTGTGCCATCTTTCATTTCAGGAACCCGTTCAGGATGCGTTGTACCTCCCGCTTGACCCTTGCCTCTCTCGCCATCGCTGCCGCCCTGCCGGTGGCCGCCCAGTCATCTGGCGCCGGCTCCAACGTCACCATCAGTGGCTATCTGGACGCGGGTGTGTTCCGGGATTTCGACAAGACCAGCAAGCTGGGAACGATTCAGCGCAGCAATCTGGCCATTGCCGGCTTCGAAGACCTGGGCGGCGGCCTGAAGGCCACCTTCCGCCTGAGCACGCGCTTCGACCTGGACACGGGCCTGACCGAGGACTATCCGAAGAAGCCCTTCTGGCATGACGAGTCCACCGTGGGCCTGCAGGGCAACTGGGGCCACCTGCGACTGGGCCGCGCGCTCAGCGCCATGTGGAGCCAGGAGTGGCAGTTCGATCCCTGGGGCAACTTCAACCGCATCGCCTCGCCGGCCTGGCACATGGCCCACTACCTGACGCCCACCGACCGCGCCAGCAACAACGGCTCGCCCGAATACGGCCGCATGTCCAACGGCGTGTTCTACGACTCGCCCAAGTTCGGCGGCTTTTCCCTGCACCTGAGCGCCTCGCCCGAACGCACCCAGGCGCCCGGCCGCCAGGGCCGTGCGCGCTCGGTATCGGTCAACTACGACCAGGGCGCGGTGGCGGCCATGGTGGCGCACGAGCGCAACGGCAGCGGCGACACCGACCTGTACATGGGCGGCAAGTACCGCATCGGCACGGCGGCCGTGATGCTGGCCTATGACCGCAGCAAGTCGGGCACGCCCGGCACCGGCCCCGACAAATCGCGCATGGTCTCGCTGGGCGCCACCTACGGCATGGGCGCGACCACGCTCAAGGCCAGCTATGCGCGCCAGCGCCTGGACCGAGACACCAACAACATGCTGTCGCTGGGCGCCGAGTACGCGCTGTCCAAGCGCACCATGCTCTACACCAGCCTGGGCCATCAGCGCTACGAGAACCAGAGCTCGCGCACGGCCTTCGGCGTGGGCATGGCCCATTCGTTCTGATCAATGCGCTTCCCAGCGGCCTGACTGGGCTGCGCTGGTGATCCTGGCCAGGTCTGGAGCCGGCATGGGCTGAGGGGTGGCGGGCAGGGCGGTGAGTTCCATGCCGCGCTCCAGCTTGAAGACGCTCACGGCCTGCTGCAGGCCGTAGGCCTGTTCCTGCAGGGACTGTGCTGCTGCGGCGGCTTGCTCGACCAGGGCCGCGTTCTGCTGGGTGACCTGGTCCATCTGGGAGATGGCCTGGTTGATCTGCTCCAGGCCCGCCGTCTGCTCCACGCTGGCAGCGGTGATCTCTCCCATGATGTCGGTCACGTTGCGCACGCTGCTGACGATGTTCTGCATGGTCTGGCCGGCCTGCGCCACCAGGGCCGATCCGGTGCTGACCTTGCCGTTGGAGTCCTCGATGAGGAGCTTGATCTCCTTGGCCGCATCGGCGCAGCGTCGCGCCAGTGCGCGCACCTCGGCCGCCACCACGGCAAAGCCCCGGCCCTGCTCGCCCGCGCGCGCCGCCTCGACGGCGGCGTTGAGCGCGAGGATGTTGGTCTGGAAGGCGATGGCGTCGATCACGCCGATGATGTCGGCGATCTTGCGCGAGGAGGCATGGATGGCGTCCATGGTGTCCACCACCTGGGATACCACCTCGCCGCCTTGCTGGGCGACGGTCGAGGCCGAGGCTGCCAGCTGGTTGGCCTGGCGCGCGTTGTCGGTGTTCTGGCGCACGGTAACGGTGAGCTGCTCCATGGAGGCAGCCGTCTCCTGCAAAGAGCTGGCCTGGTGCTCGGTGCGCAGCGACAGGTCGTTGTTGCCCGAGGCGATCTGGCTGGAGGCCGTGGCGATCGAGTCCGTGCCGTTGCGCACCTGCCTGACGATGTGGATGAGGCTCTGGTCCATGCGGTGCAGCGCGTGCAGCAGCTGGCCTGTTTCGTCGGTGGTAGTGGCCTGGATGCGGCGCGTCAGGTCGCCTTCGGCCACGGCCTGGGCCACGCCCACGGCCTCGATCAGCGGCCGCGCCACGATGCGCGCCAGCGCCAGCGCCAGCGCCAGTCCCAGCGCGATGCTGGCGGCCAGCAGCCCCACCACCCAGGCGCGCGCGCTGCGGTACAGATCATTGGCGTGCCTGTTGGCCTCCTGGCCGGCATCGTGGTCGATCTGCACCATGCGGTCGATCTGGTCGTACAGGCGCCGGCTCAGCTCCAGCGATTCACCCTGCGCCAGCACCAAGGCTTCGTCCTTTCGGCCGTTGCGTGCCAGGGTCATGATCATGGCGTGCTCCCTGGCATATGCGCTGCGCAGCCGGCCCAGCTCGTCGTAGGACGCCCTTTCCTGCTCGGTTTGGATGAAGCTGGCGTAGTTGTCGTAGTTCGTCTGGATCTTGCTCCACAGGTCGCTCATGATGGCGTCGAAGGCCTTGATATCCTGGTCGCTGGTGGAGATCAGGTACTGAAGCTCGTTGGCGCGGTAGCGCGCCGTGGTGGCGCGGATGGTGAGCAGCATGCGCGACGAGGGCATCCAGCGTGTGGCGATGTCGACGGACGCCTGGTTGATCTGGCTGAGCCGCATCACGGCATACAGGCCCACGAAGGTGGTCAGCGCCAGCACGGCCAGGAAGGCCAGCAGCAGCTTGGAGGAGATCTTGAGGTTGCGAAAGGCTTGCATGGCGAAGTTCTGAAGTCGTATCCCTTGAACGGCAAGGGAGCAAAAAAAGGCGTGCAGCAGGGCACACCTGGCCTGCGGTGCAGAGCAAGGTGGAAAGGGATCAACGAAGGCAATGACGAGGGCCGGCGCGTGCGCTCAGGGGGGGAACCAGCCCGAGGTCCGGCAGATGCGGCCCTTGATGCGGGGTCTCATGGCGCAGGCCCTTCCAGGGCGGCAGGACTGCGGCTGGCCATGCGCGGGCCTGAGGCAGGGCAGGGGCGGTGGATGCGGAAGATGCCGAGCCGCCCGCCTACACCTTTTGGCGCCCGGACGCCAGCTGCGGCCCGGTGCTTGGCGGCGGCTGCCGCCTTCTGCGCCCAGGTGCTGCGGATGGGTGTCCTAGGGATTTCGGACAGGAAAGAATTGGCTATGTGCATCTGTGGTGGGGATTATTTCCGCACCGCCAGATGATGAGAATGCTTCCTATCTGATTTTCGATAGGACGTGTCCTAAAAGCGGTTTGCGGGCGCGCGACACGGCCGTCCGCACCGTCTTCGCACCGTCTTCGCACCGGCTTTCGCTCCGTCATTTGTGCCGTCATGTGCGCCGTCATGTGCGCCGGTGCGACGGGCCGGCCCCCAGCCTTCAGGACGTCAGGACAGCCGCGCGACAGCGTGTGCCAGGTGCCTGCCGATGCCGGTCGTTCAGACCACGCCCTGGTCGCGCAAGGCCTGCAGCTGCTGTGCATCCAGGCCCAGGCGCTCGCGCAGCACTTCGTCCGTGTGCTGGCCCAGGGCCGGCGGCGCATGGCGCAGCGTGGTGGGCGTGTCCGACAGGCGCAGCGGGCTGGCCGTGGTCACTACGCGGTTGATGGTCTCGCCGGCAGGCGGCGTGGCGCCCGGGTAGCGTTCCTGCTCCACGCGCAGGCCGCGCGCACGCACCTGCGCATCGTCGAAGGCCTGGCCGATGTGGTTGATGGGGCCGCAGGGCACGGCCTTGTCCTCCAGCAGCGCGATCCATTCAGCCGTGGGCCGGCTGCGCGTGAGATCGGCCATCAGCGGGATCAGCGCGTCGCGGTGGGTGACGCGGCCGGCATTGGTGGCAAAGCGCTCGTCGCTCGCCCAGTCCGTGCCGGCCGCCTCGCAAAAGCGCGCGAACTGGCCGTCGTTGCCGATGGCCAGCAGCATGCGGCCGTCGGCCGTGGGGAAGTCCTGGTAGGGCACGACGCTGGGATGGGTGTTGCCCTGGCGGCCCGGTACATGGCCGGTGTTCAGGAAGCCCGCGCCCTGGTTGGCCAGCACGGCCATGGCCACGTCCAGCAGGGCCATGTCGATGTGCTGGCCGCGTCCCGTGCGGTGGCGGGCCTCCAGTGCGCCCAGGATGGCCGTGGTGGCATACATGCCCGTGAACAGGTCGATCACGGCCACGCCCACGCGCAGCGGCCCGCCGCCGGGCTCGCTGTCGGCGCGGCCCGTGATGCTCATGAGGCCGCTCATGGCCTGCACCAGCAGGTCGTAGCCGGCGCGCGGCGCATAGGGCCCGGTCTGGCCGAAGCCCGTGACCGAGCAATAGATCAGGCGCGGGTTCAGCGCGCTCAGCGAGGCGTAGTCCAGGCCGTAGCGCTTGAGGCCCCCGGTCTTGAAGTTCTCCACCACCACATCGCTTTGCATGGCCAGCTCGCGGATCAGCCGCTGGCCCTCGGCCGTGGCCATGTCCACGGTGACCGATCGCTTGTTGCGGTTGCAGGCCGCGAAGTACACGGCGTTGTCCGAGGGATTGCCTTGCGCATCGGGGAAGAAGGGCGGGCCCCAGTGGCGCGTGTCGTCGCCCTCGCCGGGCTTTTCGATCTTGATCACGTCGGCCCCCATGTCGGCCAGGTTCTGCGTGCACCAGGGGCCGGCCAGCACGCGAGAGAGGTCGAGCACGCGCAGATGGCCCAGCGCTCCTGCGGTCTGGGTGGCCGTGCTGTTGATGGGGCTGGGGGAGGGGGTTTCGGTGTGGTTCATGGGCTGAGGCGGCTATCCCGGGCAGATGGGCCATGCTACGGCGCGGCGGCCCGCCGTGGCTTCGCATTTGTGAAAGCGCGCGTTCGCGCCCGGCCGGCACTGCGGTTTGTACTGACGCGCAGGGCTCAGCCGGGGCCGCTGCGGCTTTCTACAATGCCGGATGGCCATGCATTTCGATCTTGTGGATCTGCGCCTCATGGTGCACATCGCCGACGCCAACAGCATGACGCGTGGCGCGGAACTTTCCTTCATCTCCCTGCCGGCGGCCAGCACGCGCATCAAGAACCTGGAAGAGAGCATCGGCACCAAGCTGCTGTACCGCACCAGCCAGGGCGTGACGCTGACGCCGCCGGGCCAGGCCTTCGTCACCCATGCGCGCATGGTGCTGGGCCAGATCGAGCACCTGCGCGGCGACATGCAGGAGTACGTGCGCGGCATCAAGGGGCATGTGCGGGTGTTTGCCAACACCACCTCGCTGGGCGAGTTCCTGCCGCCCGTGCTGCGCCACTACCTGCGCCGCAATCCCGACGTGAACATCGACCTGCGCGAGCGCCTGTCGCACGACATCGTGCGTGCCGTGACCGAGGGGCAGACCGATATCGGCATCGTCGCCGGCCTGGTGCGCACCGAGAACCTGGAGACCCTGCCCTACCGCCGCGACCGCCTGGTGCTGGTCGTGCCGCGCGGCCATGCGCTTGATGGCGAGATGCAGATGGCCTTTGCCGACACTCTGGACCTGGACCATGTGGGCCTGCACGAATCCAGCGCCATCCACGCCTTCCTGCGCCAGGCCAGCGACCAACTGCACCGGCCCATCAAGCAGCGCATCCAGGTGGGCAACTTCGAGACGGCCTGCCGCATGATCGAGTCCGGCGTGGGCGTGGGCGTGCTGCCCGAATCGGCCGCCAGCCGCCATGCGCATTCCATGGACATCGCCATCGTGCCGCTGTCCGATGCCTGGTCGGTGCGCGAGATGCAGATCTGCGTGCGCAGCCTGGAGGCCCTGCCGTCCTTCGCCCAGGAGCTGGTGGAGCTGCTGGTGGCCGACGCACAGGGCCGGCTCACGCTGGAGTAGGGGCCCGCCGACCGCCGACCGCCGCCGGTTCAGTCGGCCTGGGCCGTGCCCCGGTCCAGCGTGGTCGGTGCCAGCCAGTATTTGAAGGTGCCGGTGGCCGTGGCCACGAGCTTGCCGTCCTCGTCCAGCAATTGCGCCGCGCAGCTGCACAGGCTGCGGCTGGCGTGCACCACCCAGCCTTCGGCCAGCAGCGCGCCCTTGCCCGGGCGGTGGAAGCGGCTGCTCATCTCCACCGTCACGGCGGTCTGCGATGGCGCACCGGGCAGTTCGCCGGCGGCGCGCGACATCACGGAGTCCAGCAGCGTCATGAGCACGCCGCCGTGCGCGGCGGGCAGCTGGTTGAGCAGTTCCTCGCGCATGTGGGGCAGGCGCACATGGACCTTGCCGGGCGGCGCGGGCACCTGCGAGGCGCCGATCAGCCGCATGAAGGCATTGCGGTCGGGGGGCGGTGCACTCATACGGCTCATGTGGCTCATGCGGCGCGCGCCTCGCGCACCATGTTGCGCGCGATGATGACCTGCTGGATCTGGGTCGTGCCTTCGTACAGGCGGAACAGCCGCACGTCGCGGTAGAAGCGCTCGATGCCGAACTCGGCCAGGTAGCCCGAGCCGCCCAGGATCTGCACGGCCCGGTCGGCCACGCGGCCCACCATCTCGGTGGCGAACATCTTGCAGCACGAGGCCTCGGTGGAGACGTTGCGGCCCTCGTCGCGGCGGCGCGCGGCGTCGATCACCATGCACTCGGCCGCATACAGCTCGGCCTGGCTGTCGGCCAGCATGGCCTGCACCAGCTGGAACTCGCAGATGGGCTGGCCGAACTGCTTGCGCTCCAGCGCATAGTTCAGCGCGTCGCGCAGGATGCGCTGCGCCACGCCCACGCTCACGGCCGCGATGTGGATGCGGCCCTTGTCCAGCACCTTCATGGCGGTCTTGAAGCCCTGGCCTTCCTTCAGGCCGATGAGGTTGGCCGCCGGCACGCGCACGTTGTCGAAGAACACGTCGCAGGTGTGCGCGCCCTTCTGGCCCATCTTCACGTCGTTCTTGCCGAAGCTGATGCCCGGCGACTTCGCATCCACGATGAAGGCCGAGACGCCGCCCGCGCCCTTGTTGGCCGGGTCGGTGCGCGCCATCAGCGTGAACATGCCCGCATGCGGCGCATTGGTGATGAAGCGCTTGTTGCCGTTGACCACATAGTGGTCCCCGTCCCTGATGGCGGTGGTGCGCAGCGAGGCCGCGTCCGAGCCCGCCTCGGGCTCGGTCAGCGCGAACGAGGCCATGATCTCGCCCGTGGCCAGCTTGGGCAGCCAGGCGGCCTGCTGCTCGGGCGTGCCGTCGATGAGGATGCCCTGCGAGCCTATGCCCACGGTCGTGCCGATCACCGAGCGGAAGGCCGGCGCGGTCTGGCACAGCTCGAAGAGCACGCGCACCTCTTCCTCCATGGTCAGCTCCAGCCCGCCGAACTGCTCGGGGATGGTCATGCCGAACAGGCCCAGGTTGCGCATCTCCTGCACGATGGACTCGGGAATCTCGTCGGTCTCGGCCACCTCGTTCTCGGCGGGCACCAGGCGCTCGCGCACAAAGCGGCGCACGCTGTCCAGCAGGGCTTCGAGGGTTTCTTGGTCGCGGATCATTGCGGTGTGCTTCCTGTGCGGTTCAGAGGGTTTCGGCGGTTCCCAGCACCGCCGTGGATTGGCTTGACAGCGTGCCGCCGTTGCCGTGCACCACGGCCGTGCGGTGGCGTCCCAGCTGGCGCTGGCCGGCCTCGCCGCGCAGCTGGCGCACGGCCTCGATCAGCGCAAAGATGCCGTACATGCCCGGGTGCACGCAGGACAGGCCGCCGCCGTTGGTGTTGACGGCCAGCCGCCCGCCGGGCGCGATGCCGCCCCCGGACACGAAGGCGCCGCCCTCGCCCTTGGCGCAAAAGCCCAGGTCCTCCAGGAACAGCAGGGTGTTGATGGTGAAGGCGTCGTAGACCTGGGCCATGTCCATGTCGGCAGCGGTGAGCCCGGCCATGGCAAAGGCCTGGGCGCCCGACTGCGCGGCAGCCGTGGTGGTCAGGTCGGGCATGCAGGAGATCTGGCGGTTCCAGATGGCCGTGGCATTGCCCAGCACGTAGACGGGGGGGCGCGGCAGGTCGCGGGCGCGCTCGCCGCGCACCAGCACGATGGCGCCTGCGCCGTCCGTCACCAGGCAGCAGTCGCGCACGCTCAAGGGGCTGGCGATGGGGCGGGCCGAGAGCACGTCCTCGATGGTCAGCGGGTCGCGCATGAAGGCTTCGGGGTTGAGCTGCGCCCAGGCACGCGCGGCCACGGCCACCTCGGCCAGTTGCTCGCGCGTGGTGCCGAACTCGTGCATGTGGCGCGCGGCCGCCAGCGCATAGGCGGTCACGGGCAGCACGGGCTCGTAGGGGAACTCGTAGGGCTGCGGGTCCAGGAATCGCCGCGCCGCCTGGCCTTCCTTGCGGCCGAAGGTGGCCGAGCGCTGGGCGCTGCCGTAGCACACCAGCACGGCCTTGCACTGGCCGGCCTCCAGCGCGCGGATGGCGGGCAGCAGGTGGGCGATGAAGCTGCTGCCGCCGATCATCGTGCCGTCCACGTAGGTGGGGTTGATGCCCAGGTGCTCGATCACGGGCATGGTCCACATGCTGGCGTTGACGCTGCAGGTGGCCAGGCCGTCGATGTCCTGCATGGTCAGGCCCGCATCGGCCACGGCCGCATGGGCGGCGCGCACCAGCAGGGTCATGTCGTCCATGCCAGGCGCCTCGCCGCAGCCATAGGTGGCGGCGCCGGCAATGGCCACGCGCCCGCGCAGCGGGCGGTTCACGGCGGCGGCGTCCAGGGTGGATTGGGGGATGCGGGTGTTCATGCTGCACCTCCACGGGAAGCCTGTGGAGCCGGTTGCAGCGCGGGCTGGAACAGCACCAGGCCGCGTCCGTCCTTGCTCGCCACATGGGCGCTCACGCGCTGGCCTATGCGCACGTCGGCCGGCGCAATGCCTTCGACGCGGCCCATCATGCGCACGCCTTCGTCCAGGTCGATCAGGGCCACGTTGTAGTCGCCGCCGGCATCGCTCTTGCGTGCGACGGTGGAGGTGGAGTAGACCGTGCCCTGGCCGCTGGCGCGCACCCAGCGCAGCGGGCTGGCACCGCAGTGCGGGCACAGCTCGCGCGGGGTGAAGACATGGCGCGTGCATTGCGGGCACTGCTGTATGCAGAAACGGCCGGCATCGAGTTCGGCCTGGTAGTGGGTCTGTGCGCTCAGGTGCATGGGCGGTGTTTCCATTCTTTGTGTTCTTGGCGCTGCGCCCGGCGGCATGCAGGGCAGCGGCTGTCCGCCAGCATGCCCGCATCGCGGGGCCGCTTCAATTCGCCAATCTGGAAGGGTGGCTTCACCAGCGCCGGCGTCCGGCTGTCAACCCAGGGTTGCTGCCTAGGCGGGCCGGCAGGCACGGCTGCTATGGTGTTTATGCATTCCCGGCCTTTTCTTCATACCCGCCCTGCGCCGCCTGCCGGCGCACCGAGGGCGCGCCGCCGCTTTGGCACGGCGTGGCGCCACAGGAAGGCCGGCAATGGCGTGCCGCACCCCGGCCCGTTCTCCGCTGTCGATCCCCACCCACCCAGGAGGTTTTTGCACATGACGGATACGCTGATCAAGGTGGACCTGAACCGCCCGCCCACCGACAACGAAAGGGTCCACAACCGCTGGCACCCGGACATTCCCATGGCCTGCTGGGTCCAGCCCGGCGACGACTTCATCCTGGAGACCTACGACTGGACCGGCGGCTTCATCAAGAACAACGACAGCGCCGACGATGTGCGCGACATCGACCTGACCACGGTGCACTACCTGTCCGGCCCCGTGGGCGTGAAGGGCGCCCAGCCCGGCGACCTGCTGGTGGTGGACCTGCTGGACATCGGCGCCAAGCCCGACAGCCTCTGGGGCTTCAACGGCTTTTTCTCCAAGAACAATGGCGGCGGCTTCCTGACCGACTATTTCCCCTCGGCCCAGAAATCGATCTGGGACTTCAAGGGCATGTTCACCAGCTCGCGCCATATCCCGGGCGTGAACTTCCCCGGCCTCATCCATCCCGGCCTCATCGGCTGCCTGCCTGACCGGCCCATGCTGGAGATGTGGAACGAGCGCGAGCGCGCCCTGATCGCCACCGATCCCGAGCGCGTGCCCGGCCTGGCCAACCCGCCGTCGGCCGGCACGGCCCACATGGGCCAGATGCGCGGCGAGGCCCGCGACAAGGCCGCCGCCGAAGGCGCACGCACCGTGCCGCCGCGCGAGCATGGCGGCAACTGCGACATCAAGGATCTGTCGCGCGGCGCCAAGGTGTTCTTTCCGGTCTATGTGGACGGCGCCGGCCTGAGCGTGGGCGACCTGCACTTCAGCCAGGGCGACGGCGAGATCACCTTCTGCGGCGCCATCGAGATGGCCGGCTGGGTGCACATGAAGGTCAGCCTCATCAAGGGCGGCATGGCCAAGTACGGCATCAAGAACCCCATCTTCAAGCCCAGCCCCATCACGCCGCGCTATGACGACTACCTGATCTTCGAGGGCATCTCGGTGGACGAGAGCGGCAGGCAGCACTACCTGGATGTCAACGTGGCCTACCGCCAGGCCTGCCTGAACGCCATCGAATACCTGAAGAAGTTCGGCTACAGCGGCGCCCAGGCGTATTCCATCCTGGGCACGGCGCCCGTGCAGGGCCATATCAGCGGCGTGGTGGACGTGCCCAACTCCTGCGCCACGCTGTGGCTGCCCACGGGCATCTTCGACTTCGACATCAACCCCAACGCCGCAGGGACCGTCGTCCAGTTCGACGGCAGCGTGGACATGCCCCTGTCCCCCGACCTGCGCTGACGCCAAGGAGCCCGCCCATGCCCACCTACGACTACGACTGCGCGCAATGCGGCGGCTTCGAGGCCCTGCGGCCGCTGCGCCTGCGCGACGAGCCCGCAGCCTGCCCCGGCTGCGGCACGGCGGCTGCGCGCGTGCTGGCCGCCGCGCCCCGGCTGGCGCTGATGGCCGACGGCACGCGCCGCGCCATGGACACCAACGAGCGCGCGCGCCACGAGCCCGCCAGCTCGCGCGACTATGACCATGGCTATGCGCGCTTCAAGCACCCGGCAGGCTGCGGCTGCTGCGGATCGGGCCGGCGCAGCGCCACGGTGACGGCACCCAACGGCGCAAAGTCCGCGCCCTCGCGGCGGCCCTGGATGATCAGCCACTAGGCTGCATCGGAGTGGACCGCTTCCCAGGGTTTCCACCGCTTGGGAGCCCTGGAAGCGCGCCTTCCACATTCGCGAAACACGGCGCAGGCCGGCTTGCCCAGAATGGGCCGCGCGGCAAGCCGCCGCCCGTTGCCCGGAGTTTCGCCATGCCCCCGTCTTCCCTCCCATCCTCTTGCCCGTCTTCCTTTTCGTCGCAGCGCCGCCGCCTGCTGTCCGCCGGCGGCGCGCTGGCTGCCAGCAGCCTGTTTCCCGCAGCCCGGGTGGCGCATGCGGCCGATGCCTGGCCCTCGCGGCCCGTGCGCTTCATCGTGCCCTTTCCGCCCGGCGGTCCCGTGGACACCACGGCGCGCGCCTTCACCCAGAAGCTGGGCGAGATCTGGCAGCAGCCCAACCTGGTGGACAACCGCGCGGGCGCCGGCGGCATGGTGGGCGCTGCCCTCGCAGCCAAGGAGCCTGCCGACGGCTACACGCTGTTCGTGGGCTCCATCCACCATGCGGTGAACCCGGCGCTGCAGCCGAAGATGACCTACGACATAGAGCGCGACTTCGCGCCCGTGAGCTTTGCGGCCATGTTCCCGGTCTTCCTGGTGGCCCATCCCTCGGTGCCCGCCAGCAATGTGCGCGAGCTGATCGCGCTGGCCAAGTCCGGCAACGGCCTGAGCTTCGGCTCCTCGGGCAATGGCGGCGGCACGCACCTGGCCGGTGAGCTGTTCAACATGCATGCAGGCATCAAGCTGCAGCACATTCCCTACAAGGGCAGCGCGCCGGCCATGAACGACCTGCTGGGCGGCCAGGTGCAGCTGATGTTTGCCGATGCGCCCAGCGCGCTGCAGCACATCAAGTCCGGCCGCATCAAGGTGCTGGGCGTGGCCAGCCGCCAGCGCTCGGCCATGCTGCCCGAGGTGCCCACCATTGCCGAGTCGGGCCTGCCCGAGTACGAGGCCTATTCCTGGGCCGCGCTGTTTGCGCCGGCCCGCACGCCGCCCGCCGTGCTGGCGCGCATCAACGCCGACTTCAACACCGCGCTGCGCGATGCCGCCGTGCGCCAGCGCCTGCTGACGGCCGGCGCCGAGGCCGACCCCGGCACCCAGCAGCAGATGCGCGAGCGCCTGAGCAGCGAGTTGCGCAAATGGGCCCAGGTGGTCAAGGTGGCCGGCATCCAGGCGGACTGAGCGCGGCGGCGGGCCGGACTCGGGGCAAACCCGGCTTCGCAGCGCTGCAACCCCGCCTTTCGCAATTGCGCATAGGCGGGCCGCCATGGCCTGCTTAGGCTTGCCTTCGGTATCCAGAAAAACAACCCCGAGACAAGGAGACGGATATGCGGAAAGGCTTGATGCGAGGCGGCTTGACCAAGGCGCGCGCTGCCGGCTGCGCGCTGGGCGCCGGCCTGCTGTGGACGGCGGCGGCGCAGGCGCAGCAGATATCGGACGATGTGGTGCGCATCGGCGTGCTCAGCGACATGTCGGGCCTGTACGCGGACACGGCGGGGCGCGGCTCCGTCGAGGCCGCGAAGATGGCCGTGGCCGACTTCGGCGGCCAGGTGCTGGGCAGGAAGATCGAGGTGGTCTGGGCCGACCACCAGAACAAGGCCGACGTGGGCGCCACCCATGCGCGCACCTGGTTCGACCGCGACGGCGTGGACCTGATCGTGGACATCAACAACACGGCCGTCGCCATCGCCGTCAACAACCTGGCGCGCGAGCGCGGCAAGATGGTGATCAACACCGGCGGCGCCTCGGACATCCTCACCAACGAGCACTGCGCGCCCACGGCCATCCACTACACCTACGACAGCTATGCGCTGGCCAATGGCGCGGTGCGCGGCATCCTGGCCCAGGGCAAGAAGGACTGGTTCATCCTGGGCGTGGACTATGCCTTCGGCAAGGCCATGACGGCCAATGTGACCGACTTCCTGAAAGACGGCGGCGGCAAGCTGGTGGGCACCACCTTCCATCCGCTCAACGCCAGTGATTTCTCGTCCTTCCTGCTGCAGGCCCAGGCGTCCAAGGCCTCGGTGATCAACCTGGCCAATGCCACCAGCGACACGGTCAACGCCATCAAGGCCGCGCACGAGTTCGGCATCGCGCCCAGGCAGACCCTGGTGCCCAACCTGCTGTTCATCAACGACGTGCATGCGCTGGGCCTGCGCTACGGCCAGGGCATGGTGCTGACCACGGGCTTTTACTGGGACCGCACCGAAGCCACGCGCGCCTGGTCGCGGCGCTTCTTCGAGAAGATGAAGAAGATGCCCTCCATGATCCATGCGGGCGCCTACTCGGCCGTCACCAACTACCTCAAGGCCGTGCAGGCCACCAGGGGAGACGACGGCAACGCGGTGGCGCGCCAGCTCAAGCAGATGCCCATCGAGGACTTCTTCGCCCAGAACGGCAAGGTGCGCGAGGACGGCCGCATGGTGCACGACATGTACCTGGTGCAGATCAAGAAGCCCGAGGAATCCAGATACCCCTGGGACTACTACAAGGTGCTCTCCACCATCCCCGGTGACGAGGCCTTCCGCCCGCTGTCCAGGAGCAGCTGCAAGCTGGTGAAGACATCATGAAGACACGCGCCGCCGTACTCACGAGAACGGGCGCAGCCGCGCCCTATGCCGACAGCCGCCCGCTGGAGATCTGGGAGGTGGACCTGGCGCCGCCCGGCCCCGGCGAAGTGCTGGTCAAGGTGGCCGCCGCAGGCGTGTGCCACTCCGACCTGTCCATCATCAACGGCGACCGTCCGCGCGACACGCCCATCGTGCTCGGCCATGAGGCCGCAGGCGTGATCCAGGCGCTGGGCGAGGGCGTGACCGACCTGGAGGTGGGCGACCACGTGGTCATGCTCTTCGTGCCCGGCTGCGGCAACTGCCAGCCCTGCGCCGAGGGCCGGCCCGTGCTGTGCGAGCCCGCAGGCCAGGCCGGCGTGGCGGGCACCCTGCTGTCGGGCGCCAGGCGCCTGTCGCGCAATGGCCAGCCCATCTCGCACTTCGTCGGCGTCTCGGCCTTTGCCGAGCATGCCGTGCTCTCGCGCCGCGGCGTGCACCGCATCGACAAGTCGGTGCCGCTGGAGCTGGCTGCGCTGTTCGGCTGCGCCGTGATGACCGGCGTGGGCGCGGTGGCCAATACCGCCAGGGTGAGCCCCGGCCAGAGCGTGGCCGTGGTGGGGCTGGGCGGCGTGGGCCTGTCCTCGGTGATGGGCGCGGCGGCGGCGGGCGCGGCCCGCGTGGTGGCCGTGGACCTCAATGCCGACAAGCTGGCCATGGCGCGCGATTTCGGCGCCACCGACACCGTCAACGCCGGCGACGAGGATGCCGTCAAACAGGTGCGGGCGCTGACGGGCGGCGGCGTGGACCATGCCTTCGAGATGGTGGGCTCGGCCAAGGCACTGGAGATGGCCTACCGCATCACGCGGCGCGGCGGCCAGACCGTGACGGCGGGCCTGCCCTCCAGCGCCCAGGCCATCAGCCTGCCGGTCTGGCACCTGGTAGCCGAGGAGCGCACGCTCAAGGGCTGCTACATGGGCAGCTGCGTGCCGCGCCGCGACATCGACCGCTACCTGGCCCTGCATGCGGCCGGCAGGCTGCCCGTGGACCGGCTGGTGACCGGCCACCTGACGCTGGACCAGATCAACGAGGGCTTCGACCGCCTGGCGCGTGGCGAGGCCATACGCCAGATCATCCGCATGGAGGCCTGATAGGAGGTCAGGCCGACCAGCGAGGACCGGGACTGCTGCTGCTGCGGCTGTGTCCAAGCCAAGCACGGCGGTCAGGTGCCGTCGGGCAGCAGCTGGTTTTCCCAGCCGGTCAGCCGCTCGATGGCCCGGGCCACCTGCAGGATGCGGGCCTCGTCGAAGTAGCGTCCCACCACCTGCACGGCCAGCGGCAGGCCCTGGGGTGACAGGCCCACCGGCACGCTGACGGCCGGGTGCCCGGTCACGTTGAAGGCATGGGTCTGCACCGGCCAGTGGCGGAAATGCGGCATGGGGTCGAAGCGCGGCGCCGTATCCAGGGTGATGGCGGTCAGCAGCACGTCGCAGCGGTCCAGCGCAGCGTCCACGCGCGCCGCCAGCATGCGGCGCACACGCAGGGCGTTCAGGTAGTCCTCCGAGGACACGGTGGCGCCCAGCAGCAGCCGCGCCGCCGTGAGTTCGCCATAGTCCAGCGGGCGCGAGCGCAGGTCCTGCGCATGGATGGTGAACATCTCGGCACTGAGGATGACGCGGCCGGCCGCCAGGAACTGCTGGCTGTGGGGCAGGCTCACGTGGATGGGACGGGCGCCGGCCTCGGCCAGCAGCGCGGCCGTGCGGTCGAAGGCCGACAGGAACGTGGGCGACGCCTGGGGCGACGACTGGAAGTGGTCCTGCGGCACGCCGATGGTCAGGCCCTTCACGCCCTGCTCCAGCCCCGTGCAGTAGTCGTCCACGGGTTCGGTGGAGCTGGCCGGGTCCAGCGGGTCGTGCCCGGCCAGCACCTGCAGCGCGATGGCCGCATCCTCCACGCTGCGCGACAGCGGGCCGCAGTGGTCCAGCGTCCAGGCCAGGGGGAACACGCCGTGCTTGGAGACGCGGCCGTAGGTGGGTTTCAGCCCCACGGCGCCGCACCAGGCGGCCGGTATGAGGATGGAGCCGCCCGTGCAGGTGCCCAGGGCCAGCCGCGTGAAGCCTGCCGCAATGGCGGCGCCCGAGCCCGACGACGATCCGCCCGGGATATGGGCCAGGTCCCAGGGGTTGCGGGCTGCGGGAAACGGCAGGTCGGGGCTGGGCGCGCCGATGGCGAACTCATGCGTGGCCAGCTTGCCCAGGATGACGGCGCCCGCATCGCGCAGGCGCCGCACCGGCGTGGAATCGTCTTCGGGCACATAGTCCAGGCTCAGCCAGGACTGGCAGGTGGTCGGCAGGCCGGCCACGTCGTAGACGTCCTTGATGGCCACGGGAATGCCGTGGAGCAACGGCAGATCGGCGCTTTCTCCGCGCGCCATGTCTGCGTTGCGCGCAGCCTCCATGGCACCGCTGGCATCGAGATTGGTGAAGGCATGGATGTCGATGTCCATGGCGCGGATGCGTCCCAGCGCCGCCCGGGTCAGCATCTCCGAAGTGGTCTTGCCGGCGCGCAGCGCGCTGGCCATCTGTCGTATCGAAAGTTCAGGACTGCCGCTCATGCTTGCTCTGACGGGAGATGGTGGTGTGGATCTGCGAGGGTCCCGCCTCATGCGCCAGTTCGTTGACGAGGCCGCGGTGCTCCATCAGCAACTGGTGCTCCGCCAGGATGGGTCCCAGCCGCTCGAAGGGGATGTCGATGCCGTGCTTTTTCAGCGCATTGAGCAATTCGTGCAGCGCATTGACATCGGGCCCTGCCAGTTTCTGCGGCGAAGGGGGTATTTCAGATTTTCGCGATGCCGGCATCACTGACCACCTTTCTCCATTTTCTGGCGTCGTCGGATACGAATGCCTTGGTGCTGTCCACGGATTTCCAAAGGGGAATGCTGCCAAGCTCCATGAATTTCTTCTGCACCTTTTCGTCGGTCAGGATATTTTTCATCTGTGCATTGATGGCGTTCACTATCGCGGCCGGCGTGCCCTTGGGTGCCATGAGCACATTCCATGAGGTCTCGTTGAAATTGCCGAGCCGGGCCGGGCTTTGCTCGCTGAGCGTCTGCCAGTCGGGCATGAGGGGCGAGCGCTCGCGCGTGGCCACGCCCACGCGATTGACCTTGCCCTGGTGCACATACTGCTTGGCCGTGATCAGCAGGTCGAAGGCGATATCGACCTGGCCGCTCACCAGGTCGCTCATCATGGGCGCGGCGCCCTGGTAGGGGATGTGCAGCATGCGTATGTCGGCGGCCAGGCTCAGGGCCTCGGCCGCCATGTGGCCCGCGCTGCCGTAGCCCGGCGTGGCGTAGGTCAGCTTGCCGGGGCTGCGCCGCGCCAGCTCGATCAGGTCCTGCACCGACGCCAGCTTCAGGCCCGGGCGTGTGATGAGCACCAGAGGACCGTCGTTGATGGTGGAGATGGCTTCGAGGTCGTTGACCACGTCATAGCCGGCCTGCGTGTACAGCGCGCCCGAGATGGTCTGGGCCGTGGAGCAGATCAGCAGCGTATATCCATCGGGACGGGCCTTGGAGACCTGGCGCGCACCGATGTTGCCCGAGGCGCCAGGGCGGTTTTCCACCACCACGTTGACGCGCAGGCGTTGTGCAAGCTCCTTGGCGATGATGCGCCCCACGATATCGGTGCCACCGCCTGCCGGGAAAGGTACAACCAGCGTGATCTGCCGGTCTGGCCAGGCCGCATGAACCAAGCTGGCAGCGATCAGGAAAATACCTCCGAAAATCAGATTGAGGATTTTTTTCATTCGCTTGATTCAAATGGTTGCGGAAATGGGGCTTGTCTTTTTGCAGACGTGAGCAGGCACATGGGATGTGCACCACTGCGGCTGCCTGCAGCCCGGGCCTGGCAAGCGTTCAGTTAATGAATCTTTTTAAACTATCGAGATATTAAGTTCCATAGTTTTACATCATGAAAGAAGGGGTGCAAGGCCTGCGCCACGCTTGGCGTAGGGGTGTTGCATCGATGCCGCAGATAAGGGTTTCCGACGGCGATGGCCTTGGCGCGCGTCGGGATTCAGGGCAGGGAGGGTGAAAGGTTGCACCGGCAGTGGCACCGGCGCAACGATTCAGCGGGCGTGTTGGCTCAAACGCGCAGCGCCTGTTCCTGCAGCAGGCGCTTGAGCACCTTGCCGTTGGGGCTGGTGGGCAGCTCGGACAGGGGCACGATGCGGGCGGGCAGCTTGTAGGGCGCCAGCCGTTCTCGCAGGTGGGCACGCGCGGCAGCGTTGTCCAGCGTGGCGCCGGGCTGCAGTTCGACGAAGGCGATGACCTCCTCGTTGCCATCGGTTTCGGGGCGGCCGACCACGGCGCTGCGCTGCACGCCGGGCAGCTCGTTGAGCGCCAGTTCCACCTCGGCCGGATACACGTTGAAGCCCGAGCGGATGATCATTTCCTTGAGCCGCCCCACCACGAAGAGCGCGCCGTCGGCATGCAGCTCGCCCAGGTCGCCGCTGGCGTACCAGCCGCCCTCGCGCATCACGGCGGCCGTGGCCTGGTCATCGCGGAAGTAGCCGTGCATCAGGCCGCGCCCGCGTATCCACAGCTCGCCGCGCTCGCCCACCGGCAGGGGCCGGCCCGTGGCCGGGTCCACGGCGCGCACCTCGGCGCCTTCCACCACGTAGCCGGCGCTGGTGTCGGGCCGCTGCTCGCCCTGTCGCGTGAGGTGGACCGACCCTGCGTATTCCGACAGGCCGTAGCCATGGTGCAGCGCCTGGCCGAAGGCGGCCTCCACGCGTTTCTTGAGCGTCAGGTCCAGCGGGCCTGCGCCTGTGTAGACATAGCGCAGCGCCGGCGCCTGAGGGTGTGCAATGCCCTGCTCCTGCAGATGGGCCAGCAAGCGCGCGTACAGCGCAGGCGGCCCCTGCAGTTGCGAGATGCCGTGGCGCGCCAGCGCATCCAGCAGGTCGGCCGGGTCGAACTGCGGGCGCATCACCATCTGCGCGCCCGCATGCAGCGAGGCCAGCAGCACCGTGCCCAGCCCGAAGATATGGGTCATGGGCACGAAGGCGTAGCTGCGGTCCTGCGGACCCAGGCCGCGGGATGTGGCCGAGACGCGCGCGAACAGCGTCAGCGCGTCATGTCCCACCATCACGCCCTTGGGCGTGCCCGTGGTGCCCGAGGTGAAGATCAGCGCCGCCACCTCGTCCTGCAGCGCGCCGGATTCGGCCACCGCCTCAGCGCGCACGGGGCTGTGCTGCATGCCGGCCAGGGCCGAGTCGCCTGCGCCAAAGCGCCGCGCGTGGCCGCTGGCGCTGTCCGATGCGGCCGAGGTGAAATACACCACGCGCGCATCGGCCTTGGCCGCAAAGGCATCGATCTCGCCGGGCGCCATGCGTGCGTTCACGCCGCAGGACCAGGCGCCCACGCGGCTGCAGGCCAGGATCAGCGCCGCATGCTCGGGGCAGTTCTCGGCCACGACCAGCACGCGGTCGCCGGGCCGCACCTGCAGCGCGCGCAGCTCGGTCTCGGCCGTGTCCGCCAGCGCGCCCAGATCGGCAAAGCTCAGACTGCTGCCGTCGGGCAGGTGGATGAAGGGACGCTGCGGCGCTTCGGCCAGCCAGCGGTCCAGCAGATGGTGTATTCGTTGATTCATGCTCCGCGTATCCCTCAGTCCACCACAATGCCTTGCGTGACGGTGGCCCACATCGCGCGTTCTTTTGCACCGCGCTCGGCCAGTTTCTGGGGTGCGCCGGTCCACTCTTCGTAGCCCAGTTCCTTGAGGCGCTTGCGCAGCTCCGGCTGGGCCAGGGCGGCGTTGATGGACTTGTTCAGGCGGGCCACGAGTTCGGGCGACATGCCCTTGGGCCCATAGACGCCATACCAGCCGCCCACGTCAAAGCTCTTGAGGCCTTCGATGCCGGACTCGGCAAAGGTGGGCACATCGGGCAGGGACGCATTGCGCTGCGGCGAGGTGACGGCGATGGCCCGCACCTTGCCGCCCTGGATGTAGCTGCTGGCGGTGCTGATGATGTCCAGCATCATGCTCAGCTGGCCGCCGATCACGTCGGTCATGGCCGGTGCGTTGCCCTTGTAGGGGATGTGGTTCATCTCGATGCCGCTGCGCCGCGCGAACAGCAGCGCGCCCAGGTGGTTGGAGCCGCCCACGCCGGCCGAGCCGTAGTTGAGCTTTTGCGGATGGGCCTTGGCATAGGCCACAAGCTCGGCCGTGGTCCTGTAGGGCTCGTTGTTGTTGACCACCAGCACGTTGTAGTAACTGAGCACGGGCGCCACGGGCGTGAGGTCACGGGCCGGATCGAAGGACATCTTGCTCATCACGTTGGGGCTGATGGTGATGGTGGGGCTGGCCGCGAACCACAGCGTCAGCCCATCGGGCCTGGCGCGCACCACCTCGCTGCCGGCCATGGTGGCGTTGGCGCCGGGCTTGTTCTCCACCACCACCGAGGCGCCCAGCTCCTTGGTCAGCGCCACGCTGAGCAGGCGGGCGCCCTGGTCCACGGGGCCACCGGCCGAGTAGCCCACGATGAGGCGCACGGGCTGCGCGTCCTGCGCGGCGGCGGGGAGGGCGGTCAGGGTGGCTAGGGCGGTCACCAGGGACGCCAGAAGCGGGGCATGGGCCAGGGTGGCCAGGGCCTTGCGGCGGTGTTGGGCGGGCATGTGCATGTCTCCTGCAAAAGATGAATGAAGCGCTGCCGTGGCCTGCACGGCGGCGCGCCCGGTCTGCGCCGGACATGCAGGCAATGGTGCGCAGGCGGGCGCTTCTTGGGAATCTGCTTTTGCCAAAGCCAGGGTTTGCCGGCTGTTAGGGCAATCCTGGCGTCGGGGGCGCGGGCGGATTGAGGCGGGAAGCTCACACCCGCTCGAACACCGCCGCAATCCCCTGGCCGCCGCCTATGCACATGGTCTCCAGCCCATAGCGGCCCTTGCGGCGCTCCAGCTCGTGCAGCAGGGTGGCCAGGATGCGCACGCCGGTGGCGCCTATGGGGTGGCCCAGGGAGATGCCGGAGCCGTTGACGTTGAGCTTGTGGTCTATGGCGCCCTGGTCGTTCCACTCCCAGCCCTTGAGCACGGACAGCACCTGGCAGGCAAAGGCTTCGTTGAGTTCGACCAGGTCCATCTGGTCCAGCGTGAGGTTCAGGCGCGCCAGCAGTTTCTTGACGGCGGGCACGGGGCCTATGCCCATGTGCGAGGGCTCGCAGCCTGCGGCGGCCCAGCCCACCAGGGTGGCCATGGGGGTGAGGCCCAGTTCGGCCAGCCGGTCCTCGGCCACGATCAGGCAGGCGGCGCTGGCGTCGTTTTGCTGGCTGGCGTTGCCGGCCGTGACCGTTCCATTGGGCATGAGCACGCGCAGCTTGCCCATGCTGTCGGTGGTGGCGTCGGCGCGAAAGCCTTCGTCGCGCGTGAACAGCACGGGGTCGCCCTTGCGCTGGGGCACCTTGACGGGGACGATCTCGTCGGCGAAGCGGCCCGCCTCCCAGGCGGCGGCGGCGCGCTGGTGGCTGCGCACGGCATAGGCGTCGGCTGCCTCGCGGCTGATGCCGTAGTCGCGCGCCAGGTTCTCGGCGGTCTCGATCATTCCCGAGATCTTGCCGAAGCGCTCCACGGGCTGGGAGCGCTCGCGGCCGCGGTCCAGCCGGTCGTAGAAGCGCACATTGCCCGAGCGCGCGCCCCAGCGCATGTCGGTGCTGTAGTACTCGATGTTGCTCATGCTCTCCACACCGCCCGCGATCACCACGTCGGCGGCGCCGCTTTGCACCATCATGGCCGCCGTGGCCACGGCCTGCAGGCCGCCGCCGCAGCGCCGGTCCAGCTGCATGCCCGGCACCGTCACCGGCAGGCCGGCCTGCAGCGCGGCCCAGCGGCCCACGCAGGGCGTCTCGCTGCTGGCGTAGGACTGGGCGAAGACCACGTCGTCGATGCGTGCGGGGTCGATGCCGCTTTTCTCGACCACGGCGCGCACCGTGGTGGCGGCCAGCTCCTCGACCGATACCGGCCGCAGGCTGCCGCCGAAGGTGCCCACGGGCGTGCGAAGGGGGGTGACGATGGCGGCTCTGCGCATGGTGTTGTCTCCTTGGGAATCAGTGGATCAGGGGATCAGTGGATCAGGAAAAGGCTGCGCCGCATTGGCGCAGCAGGGTATGTGCCTGTTGTTCCAGGTCGGCGCGGTGCTCCGGTGCCGCGATGTCGATCAGCCGTTTCACGCGGCGCGACAGCGTCTGGCCGCGCAGGTCGGCCACGCCGTGTTCGGTGACGATGAGGCCGGCGTCGCTGCGCGGCGTGCTGACGGGGCCGGACAGCCGCGCGACGATGCGCGTGGCCCCCCTGGCCGTGGCGGGCAGGGCGATGATGGGCAGGCCGCCGCGGCTGCGTGCCGCGCCGCGCAGAAAGTCCACGGCGCCACCCACGGCGCCCACGTAGACGCCGCCCGCCACCTCGGAGTTGATCTGGCCCGTGAGGTCCACCTCCACCGCCGAATTGATGGCGGCCAGCCTGTGGCTGGCGGCCAGCACCTCGGGGTCGTGCGTGTAGCGCGTCTCGCGCAGTTGCAGGGCGGGGTTGCGGTGGGCCCAGCGCCTGAGCGATTCGCCTCCCATGAGGATGCCGCCGATGCCCACGCCGCGGTCCTGGCTCTTGCGCGCGTGGGTCAGCACGCCGGCTTCGGCCAGGGCTGCAATGCCGTCGCCCACGGCGCCGCTGTGCAGGCCCAGGTCGCGGTGGCCGTGCAGGGCGGCGAGCACGGCCTCGGGCAGGTTGCCCACGCCCACCTGCAGCGTGGCGCCGTCTTCGATGAGGGCGGCCACATGGCCTGCAATGGCTTGCTCGGCAGGGCCGGGTGCGCTGCGCGCCTGGTCCGGCGGAGGGTGTTCGGCATCGACCAGCAGGGCGAAGTCGCCGGCCTGCAGGTGCAGGCTGCCGTGCGTCCACGGAATGGCGGGGTTGACCTCGCCGATCAGCACGCGCGCCTTGCGTATGGCGGCCGGCAGGTACTCATGGACCAGGCCCAGGCTGTAGCGGCCTTGTGCATCGGGTGGCGAGACCTGGAGCAGCACCACGTCGGCAGGCAGCAGGCCCTCGTCGATCAGGCCGGGCAGGTGGGAGTAGTGGCTGGGCAGGATGTCCAGCACTCCGGCCTGCGCCAGCGCGCGGTGGGGGCCGCCGGCCGCGTAGCCGAAGAAGTCGATGGCGTCGGCATGCGCCGGCTGCAGCGTGTCCGATGCGCCCATGCCCACGAAGACGCGCAGCCGGCCCTGGCCACCGTGCCGGGCCAGTGCATGGCGCTGCGCGACCACGGCACGCGTGAGCGTCAGCGGCTCGGCCGTGGCCTGGCCCCACCACAGGGTGTCGCCGGGGTGGATCAGGGCCTGCAGCCTTTCTTGCAGGGCGTCCGGCGACAGCACGCTCATGGCGCGCGGTCCCAGTCGAAGCGCGTGGGCTGCTTGTCCTTGAAGCGCTGCACCGCCTCCTGGTGGTAGTCCGAGCCACGGCACATCGTCTGGGCATAGGCTTCCAGCTCGGCCATGGCGCGTGCGTCCAGCTCGAAGGCCTGGTTCATGGCCGTCTTGGCCATGCCGATGGCGGCCGTGGATGCCTCGCCGAAGCGCCGCGCCAGTGCCACGGCGGCGGCCTGCAGGGCCTCGCCGTCTTCCACGATCTCGTAGACCATGCCCAGCGACCTGGCTTCCTCGGCCTGCACGGTGCGCGCGGTGAAGACCAGCTCCTTGGCCTTTTGCAGGCCCACGATGCGCGGCAGCATGTGCATGGCGCCCAGGTCGGGCACCAGGCCGATGCGGCCGAACACGGCGCAGAACTTCGCGCGCCGCGTGCACAGCACGAAGTCGGCGGCCAGCGCCAGGCTCAGGCCCGCGCCGAAGGCCGGGCCGTCCACGGCGGCGATCACGGGTTTTTCGAGGTTGACCAGCTCGGGAAACCACTGGTGCAGGCTGCGCATGCGCTGGCGCCAGGGCAGGCCGGCCTGGCTGGCATCCATCATCTGGCTGATGTCGCCGCCCGAGCAGAATGCGCCGCCCGCGCCCGTGAGGATGACGGTGTGCACCTGCGCGTCATCGCGCATCTGCGCCACGGCGGCGGCCAGGGCCGGGCGCATGGCCTGGTTGAGCGCGTTGCGGGCCTCGGGCCGGTTCAGCGTGATCGTGCCTATGCCGTCCTGGACGGAGGTCAATACGGGGGAGGTGTTCATGGGAACTCCAGGGCAGGGGGAAGGAGCGGCCTCTTGCGAGGCCGCCGTGCATCAGGCGAGTTCGGCGTAGCCGTGGCTCAGCACGACTTTGTCGCGTTCGAGCACGCGGGCGCGCAACTGCAGCTGGCAGGGCTGGTCGGGCGTGCGCCAGATCTCGGTGACCAGGGTCTCCCCGGGATAGACGGGCGCGGTGAAGCGCACATCCAGCGCCTTCAGGCGCGCGGGATTGCGGTCGCCGCATTGGCGCAGCACGGCATGGGCCACCAGGCCATAGCTGGCCAGGCCATGCAGGATGGGCCGCTCGAAGCCGGCCTTGCGCGCCACGGCCGGGTCGGCATGCAGCGGGTTGTAGTCGCCCATCAGGCGGTACAGCAGCGCGGCCTCGGGGCGTATGGCCTGGGTGTCGGTGAAGTCGGGCGCGCGGTCCTCCGGCGTGGGGCGCAGCGGCGCCAGGGGCGCGTCGCTGGGCTGGCCGCCGTCCAGCAGGCTGTAGCCGCCATCGCCGCGCAGAAAGCTGACCTGCTGCACGGTGGCCAGCAGCTCGCCCCCGGCGGTCTCCAGGCGCCGCTCGGTGACCATGATGGCGCCCTTGCCCTCACCCTTGTCCGTCAGGTGCGTGATGCGGTTGTGGCCCACCACGTCGGCGCTGGCCGGCAGCGGGCGGTGCAGCCGCATGCGCTGCTCGCCATGCAGCAGCTTCACCCAGTCGATGCCCGTATCGGCCTCGCGCGCCCAGAAGCCCGGATAGCCCAGCACCACGGCCTGCGAGGGCAGGGCGCGCAGCCCCCCGGGCGCCCCTTCGTAGAAAAAGGGCAGGGCGTCGGCGCACAGCGGATCGCTGCCCAGGCCCAGGCTCAATGCATAGAGCATGGTGTCGCGCTCGCCATAGTGCTGGCGCACGGGCTCGAAGGGGCGCTGTTTCAGGTGCTGATAGCTGATGGCCATCACGGTTCCTCTCAGTGTTTGATTGCGCTGGCGCGCTTCAACCCTCGCAACTGGCGCGGCCCGACTCAGGGACACCGAGGAAGGGCCGCCCCGCACCGAGGGTGTCGTCCCCCTCCCTCGCGAAGCGAGTAGAGAGGGGGAAGGCGCGTAGCGCCTCAGGGGGTGTCGTTCAAACAGGATCCCAGCTGAAAACGTCGGCGGACCGGTCCAGCGGCACGAACGATGCCTTGAGCGCAGGCATGCCGTGCTCGGCAATGAACTGGGGCGACCAGCCTTCGCTGCGGTGCACCGAGCGCAGCGGGCGCGGCTGGCTCATGACGAAGATCTCGTTGTTGCGCACGGCGAAGACCTGGGCGTTCACGTCGCGGGCCGCGTCGGACAACAGGTAGACGGCCAGCGGGGCGATCTTGTTGGGCGTCATCTGCTGGATCTTGGCCACGCGCGCCTGCTGCTCGGGCGTGTCGGTGGGGATGGAGCCGATCATGCGGCTCCAGGCGAACGGCGCGATGCAGTTGGAACGCACGTTGAACTTCTGCATGTCCAGCGCGATGGACTTGGACAGGGCCGTCAGCCCCAGCTTGGCCGCGCTGTAGTTGGCCTGGCCCAGGTTGCCGATCAGGCCCGAGGTCGAGGTCATGTGCACGAAGGCGCCGCTTTCCTGCTCCTTGAAATGGTTGGCGGCCGCGCGGCTCATGTAGTAGCTGCCGTACAGGTGGACCTTGATGACGGCGTCCCACTCGTCCAGGCTCATCTTGTGGAAGAACCGGTCGCGCAGGATGCCGGCGTTGTTGACCACGCCGTCGATGCGGCCGAAGCTGTCCACGGCGCACTGCACGATGCGGCCCGCGCTGGCGGCCTCGGCCACGCTGTCGGTGTTGGCCACGGCCTGGCCGCCTGCGGCCTTGATCTCATCGACCACCTTCTGCGCCGGGCCGGCGTCCGTGCCCTCGCCCGTGGTGGAGGTGCCTATGTCGTTGACCACCACCTTGGCGCCCTCGGCCGCCATGGCCAGCGCCATGTCGCGCCCGATGCCGCCGCCGGCACCCGTCACCACCACTACCTTGTCCTGCATCATTTTCTGCGCCATGGCCTGTCGTCCCCGTTCAGTGTTCGTTGGAAAGAAGTCGGGACCAAGGATGCCGGCAAACGCCGGGCCGCGCCATTCGCCAATCACAAGGGCGGACTTCGCGGGAATGAAAGCAGCGGCGGACAGGCCGCGCCGGCCCAGCCTTCAGCGCGGCCAAAGGCTTGCTTAAGAAAACGCGGATTGCGGGCCGCCGCGCTTGCACCGACCATGGCGGCCATGACAGACAAGCAAGCTACCGACACCCTCGACGCCGCCGCGCTGGCGCATCTTCAGTCCTGGCAGGGCCGCAGCGAAACCCTGGCAGACAGCATCACGGCCGCGCCCGTGGCCGCGCTGTCGGCCACGCTGGACCGGGAAGACCCTGAGCCCGCCGACGGCACGGCGCTGCCGCCGCTGTGGCACTGGATGTACTTCCTGCCCCATGCACGCCAAAGCGAGCTGGGCCCCGACGGCCACCCGCGCCGTGGCGGCTTTCTGCCGCCCGTGCCGCTGCCGCGCCGCATGTGGGCCGGCGGGCGCCTGCGCTGGGAGGCCGGCAACGCGCTGCAGGTGGGCCAGAAGGTGCAGCGCCGCTCCACCATCGGCTCGGTCAGCCACAAGAGCGGCCGCTCGGGCGAGCTGCTGTTCGTGCTGGTCGAGCATGCCTACAGCAATGACCAGGGCCTGGCGCTGACCGAGGAGCACGACATCGTCTACCGCGCCGCTGCCCAGCCCGGCGATCCCGCGCCCACGCCGCAGAAGCCGCCGCTGGACGGCCAGCAAACCTGGTCGCGCACCATCGTTCCCGACGACGTGCTGCTGTTCCGCTACTCGGCCCTGACCTTCAACGGCCACCGCATCCACTACGACCGCCGCTACGTCACGGGCGTGGAGGGCTATCCGGGCCTGATCGTGCACGGCCCGCTGATCGCCACCCTGCTGCTGGACCTGCTGCGCCGCGAGCTGCCCCAGGCGCGCGTGCTGTCCTTCGAGTTCAAGGCCGTGCGTCCCACCTTCGACCTGCATGCCTTCAGCGTGCACGGCAAGCCTTCTGCAGACGGCAAGACCATTGAACTCTGGGCCCAGGACCACGAAGGCTGGCTGACCATGACCGGAAAAGCCACCCTGGCCTGAGACCCCTGAACACCGAGCCTTGAGACCACCATGATCGAACAAACGCTTTCCAACAATTTCCCCGAAATCCGCGACGCCATCCGTGCGCTGTGCGCCGAGTTCCCTGACGAGTATTTCCGCAAGATCGACGAGCAGCGCGCCTATCCCGAGACCTTCGTGGACGCGCTGACCAAGGCCGGCTGGCTGGCCGCGCTGATCCCGCAGGAGTACGGCGGCTCGGGCCTGGGCCTGACCGAGGCCAGCGTGATCATGGAAGAGATCAACCGCTGCGGCGGCAACTCCGGCGCCTGCCATGGCCAGATGTACAACATGGGCACGCTGCTGCGCCACGGCTCGCAGGCGCAAAAGGAGAAATACCTGCCGCGCATCGCCTCGGGCGAATGGCGCCTGCAGTCCATGGGCGTGACCGAGCCCACCACGGGCACGGACACCACCAAGATCAAGACCAGCGCCGTCAAGAAGGATGGCCGCTACGTGGTCAACGGCCAGAAGGTCTGGATCAGCCGCGTGCAGCACAGCGACTGGATGATCCTGCTGGCGCGTACCACGCCGCTGGCCGAGGTGAAGAAAAAGAGCGAGGGCATGTCCATCTTCATGGTGGACCTGGCCGAGGCGCAAAAGAGCGGCCTGACCGTGCGCCCCATCCCCAACATGGTCAACCACGAGACCAACGAGCTGTTCTTCGAGAACCTGGAAATCCCCGAGGAGAACCTGATCGGCGAGGAAGGCAAGGGCTTCAAGTACATCCTCGACGGCCTCAATGCCGAGCGCACGCTGATTGCGGCCGAATGCATTGGCGACGGCTACTGGTTCCTGGACCGCGTGACCAACTATGTGCGCGACCGCAACGTGTTCGGCCGCCCCATCGGCCAGAACCAGGGCGTGCAGTTCCCCATTGCAGATGCCTTCATCGAGGTCGAGGCCGCCAACCTCATGCGCTGGAAGGCCTGCGAGATGTTCGACGCCAACCAGGCCATGGGCGCCCAGGCCAACATGGCCAAGTACCTGGCGGCCAAGGCCAGCTGGGAGGCGGCCAATGCCTGCATCCAGTTCCACGGCGGCTTCGGCTTTGCCTGCGAATACGACGTGGAGCGCAAGTTCCGCGAGACGCGCCTGTACCAGGTGGCGCCGATCTCGACCAATCTCATTTACTCCTACGTGGCCGAGCACATCCTCGGTCTCCCGCGTTCTTTCTGAAGGCACTGCGCATGACACAGCAACGCCTGAGGCCCCTGGACGGCACCACCGTCGTCTCGCTGGAACATGCGGTGGCCGCACCGTTTTGCACGCGCCAGCTGGCCGACCTGGGCGCGCGCGTGATCAAGGTCGAGCGGCCGGGCAGCGGCGACTTTGCACGCGGCTATGACCAGCGCGTGCAGGGCCAGTCCTCGCACTTCACCTGGATCAACCGCAGCAAGCAGAGCCTGGCGCTGGACCTCAAGCAGGACGAGGCCATGCAGGCGCTGCTGCAGCTGCTGGAGGGTGCCGACGTGCTGGTGCAGAACCTGGCGCCCGGCGCTGCCGCGCGCATGGGCCTGTCCTATGCGGCGCTGCGAGAGCGCTTTCCGCGCCTCATCGTCTGCGACATCAGCGGCTACGGCGCTGACGGCCCCTACCGCGACAAGAAGGCCTACGACCTGCTGATCCAGAGCGAGGCGGGCTTTCTCTCGGTCACGGGCACGCCCGAGGTGCCGTCCAAGGCCGGCATCTCGGTGGCCGACATCGCGGCCGGAATGTACGCCTACACCAACATCCTGTCGGCCCTGCTGCTGCGCGGGCGCACGGGCGAGGGCAGCCACATCGACGTGTCCATGCTGGAGGCGCTGGGCGAGTGGATGGGTTACCCCATGTACTACGCCTTCGACGGCGCGCCGCCGCCGCCGCGCACCGGCGCCTCGCACGCCAGCATCTATCCCTACGGGCCGTTCGAGGCCGGTGACGGCGGGACGGTGATGCTGGGCCTGCAAAACGAACGCGAGTGGAAGCTCTTTTGCGAACAGGTGCTGCTGCAGCCCGCGCTGGCCACGGATGCGCGCTTTGACAGCAATGCGCGCCGCAACGCCAACCGCGAGGAGCTGCGCGCGCTGATCCTGGGCGTGTTCAACGCGCTGGATGCCGCCCAGGTCGTGCAGCGTCTGGATGCTGCCGGCATTGCCAATGCGCGCGTCAACGACATGGCCGGCCTGTGGGCCCATCCGCAGCTGGCCGCACGCCAGCGCTGGTGCAGTGTGGACACGCCGGCCGGTCCGGTGCAAGCGCTGCTGCCGCCCGGCGCCAACAGCGCCTTCGACTACCGCATGGAGGCCGTGCCCGCCGTGGGCGAGCACAGCGCCGCCATCCTGGCCGAGCTGGGCTGGAGCGCCGAACGCATCAGTGCCCTGTGCCCGCCCCCGGGAAAAACCGCCCCCTGAAACCAGGGCGCATGCCCAAGAATGCGCCGGAGACCCAACCCATGAAAAACGACACCCAAGTGAGCATCCATCCGCTGGCCCAGTTCGCCGCCACGCTGCGCTGGGACGACGTTCCCGCCGCCGTGCAGCAGCGCGCCGAAGACCTCTGGGTGGACTGGTTCGGCTCCGTGCTCGCAGGCCAGGGCGCGCGCCCCGTGCAGAGCATCACGCGCTTTGCGCTGTCCCAGGGACTGGCCGGCGGCCCCAGCGAGGTGCTGGGCCAGGACGCCGCCACTTCGCCCATGATGGCCGCCCTGGCCAATGCCGCGGCCTCGCATGTGGCCGAGCAGGACGATGTGCACAACGGCTCGGTCTTCCACCCCGCCGCCGTGGTCTTCCCGCCCGCGCTGGCGGTGGCGCAGAGCATCGGCGCCAGCGGCGCCGAACTCATGGCCGCCTGCGTGGCCGGCTACGAGGTCGGCATCCGCGTGGGCGAGTTCCTGGGCCGCAGCCACTACCGCATCTTCCACACCACGGCCACGGCCGGCACCCTGGCTGCAGCCGCTGCCGTGGGCCGGCTGCTGGGCCTCACGCCCGCGCAGATGCAGCATGCCTTCGGCTCGGCCGGCACGCAGTCGGCAGGGCTGTGGGAGTTCCTGCGCACGGGCGCCGACAGCAAGCAGCTGCACACGGCGCATGCGGCCGCTGCGGGCCTGATGTCGGCCTATCTGGCCCGGGACGGATTCACCGGTGCGCAGGACATCTTCACCGGGCCGCAGGGCCTGGCGGCAGGCATGTCCACGGACGCCGATCCCACGCGCCTCACGGATGGCATCGGCACGCGCTGGGCCACGGCCGAGACCTCGTTCAAATGGCATGCCTCCTGCCGCCACACGCACCCGGCCGCCGACGCGCTGCTGCAGGTCATGCAGGACCACGGCCTGGCCCCCGCCGACCTGGCGCAGGTCACCTGCCACGTGCACCAGGGCGCCATCGACGTGCTGGGCCCCGTGGTCGATCCCGGCACGGTGCACCAGAGCAAGTTCTCCATGGGCACGGTGCTGGCGCTGGCCGCGCGCCACGGCCATGCGGGCCTGGACGAGTTCGACAACGAATACCTGGCCGCCACCACGGTGGCCCTGCGCGAGAAGGTGGGCATGGTGCTGGACCCCGAGGTCGATGCCGCCTACCCGCAGCGCTGGATCGGCAAGGTCACCGTGCTCACCACCGATGGCCGCACGCTGCACGGCCGCGTGGAAGAACCCAAGGGCGATCCGGGCAACACGCTGTCGCGCGAGGAGATCACGGCCAAGGCGCTGCGACTGATCGCCTATGGCGGTGCCCTGCAGGACGACCCCGCCCAGGCCGCCGTAGCGCGGCTGTGGCGGATCGCGCACTGGCCGCGCGTGCAGCGCCTGCTTGACTGAGTTCTTGACTGAGTTTTCGCGCCGGCCCCGGCCGGCGAATCCATGGGAAAGGCGCCGCCACAGAGCGCCTCCCGCTTCCACCAAAGTGCACAGGAGACAAACCATGCAACGCACCACTTCTTTCCGCCGCCGCCTCGTTTACGCAGCGGCCGCCGCCTGCGCCCTTGCCGCCGGCGGGACGACCACCGGCGCCCTGGCAGCGGCCTGGCCCGAGAAGCCCGTCGTCCTCGTCGTGCCCTACAGCGCTGGCGGCCCCACCGACGTGGTGGCGCGCCTGCTGGCCGTGCCCATGGGCCAGGTGCTGGGCCAGAGCGTGCTGGTCGAGAACACCGTGGGAGCGGGCGGCACCATTGCGCCCAACCGCGTGGCCAAGGCCAAGGCAGACGGCTACACCATCCTCATCCACCACATGGGCATGGCCACGGCGCCTGCGCTGTACAAGAAGCTGCCCTATGACCCGCTCAAGGACTTCGAGTACATCGGCCAGGTGCTGGACGTGCCCATGACCCTGCTGTCGCGCAAGGACTTCCCGGCCAACAACTTCGCCGAGCTGCTGGACTACGTGAAGAAGAACCAGGACAAGGTCTCGCTGGCCAATGCCGGCATCGGCGCCGTCTCCCAGCTGTGCGGCATGCTGTTCATGCACCAGGCGGGCGTCAAGCTCACCACCGTGCCCTACAAGGGCGCAGGCCCGGCCATGAACGACCTCATGGGCGGCCAGGTGGACCTGCTGTGCGACCAGACCACGCAGACCGTGCCCGTGATCAAGGACGGCCAGCGCGCCAAGGTCTTCGGTGTGACCACGCCCAAGCGCCTGTCCTCGCTGCCCGACATCCCCACGCTGGACGAGCAGGGCCTCAAGGGCTTCGACGTCAAGGTCTGGCACGGCATGTACGCGCCCAAGGGCACGCCCAAGGAGGTGGTCATGGCCATCAACAAGGCGCTGAACGTGGCCATCAAGGACGAGAACGTCAAGAAACGCATCGCCGAACTCAGCTCCGACCTGGTCACGCCCGACAAGGCCACGCCGGAAGGCCTGCGCACCCACCTGCAGGCCGAGGTGGCGCGCTGGGACAAGGTCATCAAGGCCGCAGGCGTCTCGGCCGAATAAACCGCTCTCCCAAGGACATCCGCATGCACGATCTGGCGCGACAGGCCACTTCCTTTCTCTTCGTCCCCGCCACGCGGCCCGAGCGCCTGGGCAAGGCCCTGGACAGCGGCGCCGACATGGTCATCGCCGACTGGGAGGATGCCGTGGCCCCGGCCGACAAGGACGGCGCCCGCCAGGCGCTGGCCCAGGCCGTGGGTGCGCTGGAAGGCCCGGCCCGTGCCCGCCTGCTGGTGCGCATCAACGCCGAAGGCACGCCCTGGCATACGGATGACCTGCGCGCGCTGGCGCAGCTGGTGGATCAGGGCGTGGCCGGCGCCATGGTCTCCAAGGCCGAGCGCGCCCAGACCCTGCATGCGGTGGCCCAGGCCACGGGCGCACGGGCAGCCGTGCTGCCCCTCATCGAAAGCGTGGCCGGCCTGGACGCGGCCGACGCCCTGGCTGCCGCGCCCCAGGTGGTGCGCCTGGCCTTCGGCCACCTGGACTTCCAGGTCGATGCGGGCATGGCCTGCGAGCAGGGCGAGGAAGAGCTGCTGCCCATGCGCATGGCCCTGGTCCTGGCCTCGCGCCGCGCCGGCATCGGCGCGGCCGTGGACGGCGTGACGGTGGACACGCGCAACCCCGAGCGGCTGGCCCAGGACGCGGCACGCGCGCGGCGCATGGGCTTTGGCGGCAAGCTGTGCATCCACCCGGCCCAGGTGCAGCCCCTGCACGCCGTCTTCGACCCTGATGCAGCGGCCGTGGCCCACGCGCAGCGCCTGCGTCAGGCCCTGGCCGAGGCCGGAGGCGGCGTCTGCGTGCTGGACGGCCGCATGGTCGATGCGCCCGTGCTCAAGCAGGCCGAACAGGTGCTGCTGCGCCATGCCTGGGCGCAACAGAGATCTGCAGCACGATCTTGATAAAAATGAGACGAAAAGTCCGTTTTGCACTCGGAGTTTTCTGATTCTGATGCAAGCAGTCCAATGATTTCCCTGATGGTGAATCCATCTTCCTCGAATACGCTTGGCCAAATCGATTGATTTCGAGACGGCGGTTTCTTGATCCGGTGTCTCCACCCATGGGGGCACCCAGGCAAAGGAGCGTGTGATGGCAGTGATCTCGGGGACGGCATCGAACAGCGGATTCAACGGCCAATTGAATGACCGACTTGAAGACCGAATGGATGACCGACTGGATAACCGATTGAATCGGCGCCAGGCGCTGGCCCTGGCGGCCGGCGCCGTGGCGGCGGGGCCCGCCAGCGTGCTGGCGCAGGCCGGCTTTGCCACACGGCCCGTGCGCATCGTCGTGCCCTTTGCGGCGGGCGGCGCCACCGACGTGATTGCGCGCATCCTGGGCGAGCGCATGGCCCAGCAGCTGGGCCAGACCGTGGTGGTGGACAACAAGCCCGGTGCGGCCGGACTGATCGGCGGCGAAATGGTGGTCCGCTCCGCGCCCGACGGGCTCACCCTGCTGCTGGGCACCACCTCCACCATGCTCACCAACAAATACCTCTACAAGAAGACCGCCTACGACCCGCTGACCGACCTCACGCCCCTGTCGCGCGTGTGCATGGCGCCCATCGCCCTGGTGGTCACGGCCGACGTGCCCGCCACCAACCTGCGCGAATTCATGGCCTGGGCCCAGGCCAACGCGGGCAAGCTCTCTTATGGCTCCTACGGCATAGGCTCGCACGGCCACCTGGCCTGCGCCGTGCTCAGCGACATGGCCGGTGCCGGCATGACGCATGCAGCCTACCGGGGCGAGGCGCTGATGGTGCAGGACATGCTGGGCGGGCGCATCCCCATCGGCATGGGCAGCCTGCTCACGCTCAAGCCCCATATCGATGCAGGCAAGCTGCGCGCCCTGGCCGTTACCGGCACGCGCCGCGTGCCCCTGCTGCCCGAGGTACCCACCTTTGCCGAGGCCGGCTACCGCCACGAGGCCATGGAACTGTCCGGCTGGCTGGCCATCGCCGGCCCCAGGGGCCTGCCGGCCGACCTCACGCGGCAATGGGGCGAGATCTCCAACCGCGCCGTGGCCAGCCGCGAAGGCACGGCCCGCATCATCGCCGCCGGCTTCGTGCCCGTGGATGACGACACGCCCCAGCGCTTCGGCAAGGCCTGGGCGCAAGAGGCTCCGGTCTGGGGGCGGCTGCTGCAGTCGGCGGGGGTGCAACCCGGTTGATGGCGCACAGCGGCCCTGGTTGCCCAAGGCTGCACTCATGCCCTGTGCTGTAATCGCCCCTCCTCAGGCGGCCCCGGTGGTGCAATGCCATGACGGGACAGCCCGTGGTTTCTCAAACATTCAAGAGAGGGTATTACCGTGAGTGCATTGGTCATCAAGGCCTGGAAAGCCAGCGAGCAACCCATAGACGACAAGGGCAACCACATTGCCATCACAGGCCGCGAAGGCGGCCTGGTCGCCTGGATCCTGTCCAAGGTCAACATCGATCCCACCACCACCATCCGCGTGGGCAGCGAGCGCCTGGAGTTCAGCAGCGCCTCGCTGTCGGGCACCCAGTCGCGCCTGATCCCGCTGCAGGGCATCTGCTCCACCTACTACGGCTATCACAAGCCCTGGAAGACGGCGCTGGGCATCGGTGCCCTGTCCCTGTTCATGGGCGGGTCGATGATGGCCCAGAGCTTCTTTGCAGGCCTGGTGGTCATGCTGATCGGCTGGGGCATCGCCGCCGTCATCTACTTCCTGAACCGCACCCTGACGCTGGGCTTCATCGAGAACAGCGGCGCAGTCAACGGCATCCAGTTCAAGCGCTCGGTGATCGAGAACATCGACATCACCCAGGAGCAGGCCAGGCAGGTCTGCGAACTGATGCAAAAGCTGATCGAGGCCAAGGAAAAGCGGCTCTGACCGCTTGAGTGAAAAGGAAAGCGCGGCATGCGCTTTCCTTGTGCGCGCCGCGATCTGGGGGCAAGGCACGGCGGGCTATCGGGCAGCCCCTGCGCCAGTGCTGCGCCTGTCAGGCCGATGGTCAGCACCAAGCGCCGGATTTTCGGCCTCATGCGGGAGGGTTTCATTGAGGCCCAGCTTGGCAGGGAAACTGTTTGGCGAGAATGTCGGTGATGACGTGGGCAGCCCGAGTTGCGCGCTGTCTGGCATCCATGCTTCGCAAACTGCTGTGCAGCACCTCTGCCAGAGTAATGGTCTTGAGGTGCCGGTAGTCACACCAGGCCCGGCCTTCCGTGGCGTCGAGAACGCCGAGCAGGTACATCTCTGCATACCTTCTTTCCGGCACTTCCTTGCTCATGTAAGCCGAAAAGAATGCCTGCGCCGTCAGGTTGTTGTTCTCGATGATCAACCGCTGAGAGTCTGCCGTCGGGCGTGTCAACCGGGTGTCGGCGTGCGCACAGACCGATGTGCCGAGACCCCATGCCAAACAAAGCACGGAAATTGGCCGCAAGACCATGGCACGGATGCAGGTCATGGCCAAAACGCTCTGGTCAGGGACTGACACCTTGCGCCTCAGGCCTGAGCCCCGCCACGCGCCATCAGCTTGAAGGTGCCGGTGGCCAGGGCCACCAGGGTGCCGTCCTCGGAACGCACTTCGCCGCGCGCGAAGCTGATGGAGCGGCCGCGCCGCTCGCAGTGGGCGGTGGCGATGAGATCGCCCCTGCCGGCCGAGACGTAGTGCAGCGTGAGATCGATGGTGGCCACGCCGAAGGCCGTGGGGTCGTGCGAGCGGCAGGCCGAGGCCAGGGCGCAGTCCAGCAGCGAGGCGATGGCGCCGCCGTGCACGTCGCCGCGGCTGTTGGCCTGGTCCGGTTGAAAGCCCATGCGGATCTGGGCGCGGTCATCGCCGATGCGTTCACCGCTGAGCTTCATGGCGCGGGCCATGGGCATGGGCAGGCCGAAGAGGATGCCGGGCGCCTCGCCTTCGAAGGGGTTGGCCGGGTGGTCTTTGATGGGTGTATTCATGGACATGATCATCGCATTGGGCGCGGCGCTCGAGACTGGCGTGTACCGACTCCGGGGCACCGAGGAAGGGCCTACGCCGGCCGCGCCGCCCCGCACCGAGGGTGCCGCCGGTTGCCCGGATGCCCCCCTCCCGCGAAGCGAGAGAGGGCGCCGTGCACACGGGGGAAGCGGCGCAGCCGCTCAGGGGGTGACTTTCAATCCACCCGTGCACCTGTCGATTTGACGACAGTGGCCCAGCGCGTGATTTCCTTGTCGATATGCGCCTGCAGCGCCTCGGGCGTGGAGCCCACGGGCTCGTAGCCGCCGGCGGCCAGCTGGGCCTGCAGCGCGGGCTGGCGCAGGGCGGAGGCGATCTCGCGGCTCAGGCGCTGGGTGGCTTCGGCGGGCGTGCCGGCCGGCGCGATGACGGCGTACCAGCCGGTCACGTCGAAGCCTGCGATGCCCTGCTCCTGGATGGTGGCCACCTCGGGCGCCAGCGCCGAGCGCTGCGGGCTGGTGACGGCCAGCGCGTGCATGCGCCCGCTGCGGATGTGGGGCATGGAGGTGGAGATGCTGTCGAAGGTCAGGTCGATGTCGCCGGCCAGCATGGCGTTGACCACGCCCGCACTGCCCTTGTAGGGCACATGGGTCATGCGCACGCCTGCCATGGAGCCGAAGTACTCGGCCGCAAGATGCCCCGTGTTGCCGTTGCCCGCCGAGCCGAAGGTGAGCTTGCCGGGGTTGGCCTTGGCGGCCTGGATGAGTTCCTGGATGTTCTTTGCCGGCAGCTTGCTGCTGGCCGCAACCACCATGGGCAGGTTGGCCACCAAAGACACGGGCGCGAAGTCGCGGCGGGTGTCGTAGGGCAGCTTGGGATAGAGGCTGTCGTTGATGGCATGGGCGGCCAGCACCATGAGCACGGTGTAGCCATCGGGCCTGGCGCGCGCCACGTATTGCGAGGCCAGCGTGCCGCCCGCGCCGGGCTTGTATTCGAGCACCACGGGCTGGCCCAGCTGCTGCTGCAGCTGCACGGCCAGCGGGCGGCCCAGCAGGTCGGCACTGCCGCCGGGTGGATAGGGAATGACCAGCTGGATGGGCTTGGCAGGCCAGGCCTCGGCAGCATGGGCGAGATGGGTGGCCGGGGCCAGCAGGGCGCAGGTCGCCAGGGCCAGGCAGGACAGCAGGCGGCGGCGCGGGAGTGGGTGCATGGGCATGGGCATGGGGGGACTCCGTTTCATGAAGTGGACAGGGCGCCGGCCTGGTACTGCTCGCGCAGCGCGCGCTTGAGCACTTTGCCGATCTCGCTGCGCGGCAGGCTGGCGGCCAGCCGCAGCTCGGCCACGCGCTGGGTCTTGCCCACGCGGGCGTTGAGCCATTCGCGCAGCTCGGTGGCCGAGGGTGTGGCATCGGGGCGCGCCACGGCGTAGGCCACGGGGGTCTCGCCCCAAGCATCGGAGGGCACGCCGATCACCGCGCATTCGGCCACCTGCGGGTGCTGCAGCAGCACGGACTCGATGTCGCTCGGGTAGACGTTGAAGCCGCCCGTGATGATCATGTCCTTCTTGCGGTCGCCCAGCACGATGAAGCCGTCCTCGTCCAGACGGCCCACGTCGCCGCTGCGGATGAAGCGCAGGCCCTGGGCATCGAACCATTCGGCCTCCTGCGTCTTGTCGGGCAGGCGGTGGTAGCCGCTCATCATCCCGGCCGAGCGGCCCACGATCTCGCCCTGCTCGCCGGGCGGAAGTTCGCGGCCCTGCTCATCGATGAAGCGGATGTCGGCGCCCGGTCCCGGCCTGCCCACGGTGTGAAGCTTGTCTGGGAAGTCATGGCAGTGCAGCTCGCAGCGCACGCCGCCTTCGGTCATGCCGTAGTACTCGATGAGCCGTCCGGGCCAGCGGCGCAGCACCTCGGCCTTGAGCGCGGGATGGAACGGTGCGCTGGTGCAGAACTTGTGCTGCAGGCGGCTCAGGGCGGCGCCGTCGAACCCCGGGCACTGCATCAGCCGCTGGTACTGCACGGGCACGAGCATGGTGTGGGTGGCACGGTGGCGCTCGGCCAGTTCCAGGTAGTGCGCCGCGTCGAACTTGCGCATCAGCACCAGGGTGCCGCCCAGGCCCAGCGTGGGCAGGGCCGCGACCAGGGTGGTGTTGGAGTACAGCGGCGTGGCGCACAGCGAGACGGCATCGGGCCCGTAGCCGTTGTGGATGGCGCGCTGCACGTGGGCCCAGCGCATGGCCCAGGACTGGACGATGCCCTTGGGCACGCCCGTGGTGCCCGAGGAGTAGATGACGTTGAAGGGCCAGTCGGGCTGGGGGTGGATGGGCGTGGGTGCCGTGCCATGGTCCGCTTCGTCCGCAGCCAGCCATTGCGACCACGGCATGCCGGCCTCGGCAGCGCCGTCCAGGGCCACGCATTGCAGATCCTGTCCGGCCTGCAGCGGCCATTGCGCGGCGGTGTCCGCGTCGCGCAGTACCAGCCGGGCGCCGCAGTTGTCCAGCATGGCGCTCAGGTGGCCGGCGGTGGCCGACGGGGCCAGCGGCGCCACGGCCACGCCCGCGCGCAGCGCGCCCAGGAAGGCCAGCACGTACTCGGGCGAGCTGCCCGCGCAGATGGCCACCACGTCGCCGGGGCCCAGGCCCTGGCGTTGCAGGCGCAGGGCCACGCGGTCCATGCCCAGGCGCAGCGCGGCGTAGTCGAGGCTGCGGCCGTCCATGGCCAGGGCGGTGTGGCGGGGGCGCTGGCTGGCCTGCAGCGCGACGAGTTCGGGCAGCGAGCCAAAGGGCTGGCGCAGCAGGGAGGCGATGTCTTCTTGCATGGGAGGGACGGGAGGGACCACTATTCCAGCGACAGGCCTGCGGCCTTGACGATCTGGGCCCAGCTCTTGCGTTCCTGGGCGATGAAGGCGTCGTACTCGGCCGGTGTCTCGCCACCGGGCACGCCGCCCAGGTCGGCAAAGCGCTGGCGCACCTCGGCCGTCTGCATGGCGCGCCGGGCCGACTGCTGGATGCGCTCGACCACGGCATCGGGCGTGCCGGCAGGGGCCAGCAGGCCGAACCAGGCCGTGACCTGCATGGGTACGCCGGCCTCGGTCATGGTGGGCACCTCGGGCAACTGGGCCGAGCGCGTGGCGCTGGTGATGGCCAGCGCGCGGAACTTGCCGCTCCTGATGTGCGGCATGGAGCTGGGCAGGTTGTCGATCATGTAGTCCACCTGCTGGCCCAGCAGCGCCGTGACCGCAGGCGCGGCCCCGGGAAAGGGCACGAGCGTGACCTCGATGCCGGCCTTCTGGCGGAACATCTCAGAGGACATGTGCGGCGACTGGCCCACGCCCGACGTGGACACGTTCAGGCGCCGGGTCCTGGCCAGCTCCACCAGCTCGCGCACGCTGCGCACGGGCGAATCGGCATGGACCACGAGGATGTTGGGCACGGAGATCACATTGGTGATGCCGCGCAGATCGCTTTCCTTGTAGCTGAGCTGCTTGTACAGGCTGAAATTGATGGCCACCGGGCCGATGTTGCCCATGAGCAGCGTGTAGCCATCGGGCCTGGCGCGCGCCACCTGGGCCGTGCCGATGCTGCCGCCGCCCCCGCCCTTGTTCTCCACCACCACCGACGTGCCCAGGTCCTTGCCCATCTTCTCGGCCAGCACGCGCGCGGCAATGTCCGTGGTGCCGCCAGCGGCGGCCGGCACCACGATGGTGATGGGGCGTTCAGGCCAGGCCGCCGCCAGCGCGGCGGCAGGAGCCAGGGAGAAAAAAGGCAAAGCGGCCAGCAGGGCCAGCAGGCTGCGGCGGACGGTCATGGGCAGTCTCCAGTTCACTGCCCGCAACGATAGAAAACCCTGGGCCACAGGGCACCAGGGTTTGACTGGAGATCCGCTTCGCCATTCGGAAACCCGCGCTTAGGCCCACTGGAACGCGTGCTAACCCCTTGCCGAAAAGGCGGCCACAAGAAAAAAGGCGCCGAAGCGCCTTTCATTGACCGTGTGGTGCACAGCGCCAAAAACTGGCGCGTCCCAAGTCAGGGACACCGAGCAAGGGCCGCCCCGCCGCGAGGGTGTCGTCCCCCTCCCTTGCGAAGCAAGCAGAGAGGGGGAAGGCGCGTCAGCGCCTCAGGGGGTGATCAGGGATACAGTCCCCGCATTTCGCGGGCATGCAGGATGCGCTGGCAGGCCACGATGAAGGTGGCGGTGCGCAGCGTCACGCCGTGCTGCTGGGCCACCTGCCAGATGGCCGCGAAGGCGTCCTGCATGATGCGCACCAGGCGGGCGTTGATCTCGTCCTCGCTCCAGAAGAAGCTGGAGAAGTCCTGCACCCATTCGAAGTAGCTCACCGTCACGCCGCCGGCATTGGCCAGCACGTCGGGCAGCACCAGCACGCCCTTTTCGGTCAGGATGTCGTCGGCCTCGGTGGTGGTGGGGCCGTTGGCGCCCTCGATCACCATCTTGGCCTTGATCTTGCCGGCGTTGTCCTTGGTGATCTGGCCTTCCAGTGCGGCGGGGATCAGGATGTCGCAGTCCACGCCCCAGAAATCGGCAGCGTCCATGGCTTCGGCGCCGTCAAAGCCGCCCACGCCGCCCTTGGCGGCCACGTGGGCCAGCAGGGCCGTCACATCCAGGCCGTTGGCGTTGCGGATGGTGCCGGTGTGGTCCTGCACGGCCACGACCTTGGCGCCCGCGTCGGCGAACAGCTTGCCCGCCGTGCCGCCCACGTTGCCGAAGCCCTGCACAGCAATGCGCGCGCCCTGGACCGACAGGCCGGTCAGCTTGGCCGCTTCCACGCCCACGGTGAACACGCCGCGGCCGGTGGCCTCGACGCGGCCCAGCGAGCCGCCCAGGTCCACGGGCTTGCCCGTGACCACGCCGGTGGCGGTGGCGCCGGTGTTCATGGAGTAGGTGTCCATCATCCAGGACATGATCTGGCCGTTCGTGTTGACGTCAGGCGCTGGAATGTCCTTGGAGGGGCCGATCAGCAGGCCGATCTCGCTGGTGTAGCGGCGCGTCAGGCGCTCCAGCTCACCGCGCGACAGCGTCTTGGGATCGACACGGATGCCGCCCTTGGCGCCGCCGTAGGGCACGTTGACGGCCGCGTTCTTGACCGACATCCAGGCCGACAGGGCCATGACTTCGGACAGGGTCACGTCCTGGTGGAAACGCACGCCGCCCTTGCCGGGGCCGCGGCTCAGGTTGTGCTGCACGCGGTAGCCTTCGTAGTGGGCGATGGTGCCGTTGTCCAGCTCGATCGGCACATCGACGATCAGGATGCGCTTGGGGCGCTTGAGGGTTTCGACCCAGCGGGCGAGATGGCCCAGGTAGGGGGTGACGCGATCGACCTGCTGCAGGTAATTGCCCCAGGGGCCGAGGTGATCGGCCTGCAGGTAGGAAGGGATGGCGTGGTTGGTAACGCCGGCCGAAGCGGGTTGCTGCATGGTGGTTCCACACAAGAGTTGTCTGAGGGTTTTGAGCTTATTCCCGGGGCTATGCGCTGTCCAACGCCTTATGCGCGAGAGCCTTATGCATTTAATGCATAACCATGGGATCGCCTTGTCCAGCGGACAATCGGGGCCGCTTGCGACCCTCCGATGCACTCCAAGAAAGCCGCTCCATGACGAACAACCCCCGCACTCCCACAGACTTGGCCCATGCGCTGCTCCAGGCGCGCCACAGCGGCGAATTGCTGGATGCCGACGACTGGGCCGACGTGGTGCGCGCGCCCGCAGATGCGCAGGCCGTGCAGGCCGCCATGGCGCCCGCCCTGGGCTGGCGCGTGGCCGGCAGCCAGCAGGGACCGGGCCGCGTTCCGGGCTACTGGAAGTCTGGCGCGCCGCGCCGCGATGCCCCGCTGACCCATGCGCCGCTGCCCGAAGAAGGCGTCTGGGCCAGTCCTTCGGTGGCCGGTGGCGCGCCGCTGCACCTGCGCGGCATCGAAGCCGAGATCGCCCTGCGCCTGGGCCGCGAGGTGACGGCCGAGATGGCTTCCGCGCTGCAGCCCGGCGATGGGCTGGAGCTGATCGACGGCATCACCGCCGCCATCGAGGTGGTGGATACGCGCTGGCGCCAGCACCTGAAGGCGCCGCCGCTGCTGCTGGCCGCCGACGGCCTGTGCCATGGCGCCCTGGTGCTGGGGCCGTGGCAGGACGCTTCGCGGCTGCTGCCGCGCGAGTCGCCGCGGGACTGGTCTGCCCAGGTCTGCCGGCTGCGCGTGGGTGCGGCGCCGCTGCAGGCGTTCACCGGAACGCATCCGCTGGGCGATCCGCTGTGGCTGCTGGCCGGCTGGTTGCAGGAGTTGGTGCGCCGCTATGGCAGCGTGCCCGCAGGCACGGTGGTGACCACGGGCACATGGAATGGCCTGGCCTTTGCCCAGGCTGGCGACCTGGTGGTGGCCGAGCTGGACGGCATCGCTGAGGCCCGCCTGCAGCTGTGAGGCTTCAGGCAGGCCATCGAGTGATCAGGTGATCTTGTAGTCCTTGAGGGCCGGATCGCCGGGCGGAAAGCGCAGTTCCAGGTTGCGCAGCACCTCGCGCAGCAAGGTGGCGATCATGAGGTTGCGGTGCGTCTTGGAGTCGGCCGGCACGATGGTCCAGGGCGCCCAGGGCGTATGCGTGGCGCCCAGCAGCTGGCCGTAGGCCTGCTGGTAGTCCTTCCACTGCGTGCGCACCTTCATGTCGTTCTCGTCGAACTTCCAGTGCTTAGCCGGGTCGTCCAGGCGCTCCTGCAGGCGCATGCGCTGTTCGTCGGCGCTGATGTGCAGCAGGAACTTGACGACCACGGTGCCCGTCTCGCTGAGCATGCGCTCGAAGTCGTTGATGTGGGCAAAGCGCTGGCGCTGCTGCTCGGGTGTGATCCAGCCGTTGACCACGGGCACCAGCACGTCCTCGTAATGGCTGCGGTTGAAGACCGTGATTTCGCCAGCGGCAGGCACCTGCTGGTGGATGCGCCACAGGTAGTCATGGGCGCGCTCGGCCTCGGTGGGAGCTTTCCAGCCCACGGCGTGCACGCCCAGCGCACTCATGCGGCCGAAGACGCCACGGATGGTGCCGTCCTTGCCCGCCGTGTCCGTGCCCTGCAGCACGACCAGCAGCTTGTAGCGGCGGTCGGCGTACAGCAGGTTCTGCAGCGCATCCAGCTCCTCGGCCAGGGCCTCGACGGCGACCTTGTCCTCGGCCTTGCCGTTGCCATTGGAAAAGGGCTTGGCGCCCGGGTCGAAGTCGGCCAGGGCAATGGGTTTGTCCTTGTCCTTGTCGGACCTGGCGGAGCGCGGCTGCCATTGTTCCCAGAGCTTTTGCACGGCCGCATCGCGGCTGGAGAAAGGGTTGGAGGCGTCCATGGATAGAGCGGTGGATGAGGTGGAATGTCAGGGCCGGGCGCGAATGGATTGCACCTGCAGTTGCGGCTGCGCCATCGAAGGCGCGGCGCCAGCGGCGGGCCTGGGGCCGGGCTGGCCCCGGACTTCCACGTTCTGCCGCTGCCACTGCGTGATCTGCTCGGCGCTCAGGCCCTGGAGCTGCCAGGTCTCGCCGGAGGTGGTCTGCAGCACGGGCTGCTCATGGGGCGCATTGCCGCGCAGCACCAGGCGGCCTTGCAGGGTCAGGGGCTGGCTTGGTTCAGCCGCCGCACCCGAGGCCGGCGCAGCCGCGCTGGCGGCAGGCGAAGCCGGGGCCGAGCAGGCGCTCAGCAGGGCCAGGCCGCTGGCCAGCAGCAGCGGCAGACTGCGGCGCAGGCCGCGGGTGGAAGCAGTCGGGTGTGCGTGGTTCATGGCGTTCAGCGTACGACGGCTGTCAGCGTGCTGCCTGCCGGAACACGCAGCTGTTCCTGGTAGGTGCCTTGCGCATCAGGCTGACGCAGGAAGGGGAAATGGCCGCGCGCATTGAGGTTCACCGGTACCGTGGTGGGCAGGACCCGGGAAGACGCCAGGCTGCTGCCGTTGATCGCGGCCAGGGTGAAGCCCTGCTCCGTGCGCGCGGGCCAGCCATAGCCGCTGGGCACATCGCCGGGCAGCAGTGCGATGTTGGCGCCCCAGCGCTGGATGGCGACCGGCAGCGTGGGGCCGCCCGCTTGCTGTATGGCATTGCCCAGGACCTGCAGCGAATCGGTGGACGTGGTGTTGCTCAGCAGCTGCTTGTAGAAGCCCACGCCGTACTGGCGCACCAGATAGGCGCCCAGGCTGCCGTTGACGTCGTAGCCGAAGCAGGGCGCGGCGGTGTCGGCGCTCCAGGCGGCGGGGTCGCAGTTGAAGCCCGAGTGGGACAGCCAGGAAGGGACGCGTCCATTGGCGATGGAGTTGAAGCCGGGCGTGACGCGCTGGGCCACGATGTCTTCGCCCATCATGGCGCTCATTTCCTCCAGGAAGGTGTCGAACGCGTAGTCGGTTCCCGGCTTGGACAGCTGGACGCTGCGGCGGTAGAAGTTCGTCATGTGGACGAACTCATGGGACAGCGTGCTGATCTGGTTGGTCATGCCTTCGGCAGGATCCAGGTACAGCGTTTCCGTATCCATGTAGAACGACAGCGATTGATTGCTGTACTTGAGGTCGGGGTTCGCCGGGTCCTGCTTGAAGTTGTTCAGAGACCAGAAATAGCCCAGCAGCCCGTACGGAGTGCGGTCCGGAACGAAATTCACGAACACGATGTCCAGGGGCTGTTCGGGGTCGATGAGGTCGCTGTAGGAGTGAGCGCCCCAGGGCTCGCCCGACAGCCCCGTGATCAGGGGATAGACCGCGTCGGAGCCGCTGGTGAATCGCTGGAGCAGCGTGTCGAGCATCGCATCGCTGACCTTGGCAGCGTCGTACTCGCTGTCTTCCAGCCAGACGTTGATGGTGCGGGTGCCGGTGGGCGTGGGCACGCTGGCCTGGCGTCTGAGCGTGGCCTGGCGGGCTTCGATGCGGGAGTCGCCGGGTTGGACGAACCAGCTGCGCTGGCTGCCCACGGGCAGGATCGCCGCTGCCTGCGGCTTGATGGATTGCCGCGCCTGCATGTCCGCTGCCGTCAGGCGGGGCTTGAAGTTGCGGATGCGCTCGGGAATCCGGTTGACCGTTGCGGGTGCGGCGCTGAGGCTTTTCTGGGCCGTGGCGGTGGTCGCCGCAGGCGGAGTCAGCGTCAGGGCGGGCATGGGCACGCTGGCGTCGCCGTTGTTGGTGTAGATCAGCGTGACCTGCTTGCTGCCCAGGTTGGTCAGACCCACAGGGATCTGCTGCTCGGCCTGCGTGGTGTTGGTGTAGCTCCAGACGCCCACGCCCTGGCCCGAATAGGTGGTGGCATTGGCCGCGCCGCAGGCCGTGCCCGAGCAGGCGGCGGTCAACTGCGAAGACGGGCCGGACGGGCCGCCGCCTCCACCTCCGCCGCAACCGGCCAGAACGGCGCCCAGGGCCAGTGCGATGGCGGTCTTGCTGTGATGATGATCAAAGAACATGTTTTCCCTTCCTCTTGTGTGACCTGCTGCTGGAGATGTGGATTTTTGGTCCGATATGGCGAGAGATGCTACCCGATGCGATCCGCATCGCTGTCCGGCAACGGCCGCACCGGCACCTGCAACTGCTCCACGAACCGCCGCGCCGCCAGCCCCAGCGGGCGCTCCTTGGACCACACCCAGTCGACGAACAGCTGGGTGCCGTTGCTGATGTTGCACAGCGGAATGCGCAGCAGCGCGCCCGTCTGCAGCAGGGGCTCGGCGACGCTGAAGGGCAGCCACCCCCAGCCCAGGCCGGCCGAGACCAGGGACAGGGCCGCCAGGTGGCTGTCCGTGCGCCACAGCTGGTGCGAGAACACGAAGCGCGGATCGGTGTGGGCCAGGTCGCGGCTGGCCAGCAGGATCTGGCGCGCGCCGGCCAGCTGGCCCACGTCCAGGCGTTGCTGCCCGTCCACGCCCAGTTGCCGGGCCAGCGGGTGCCTGGCCGCCATCACGGCGACCATGGTTTCCTGGCCCATCTCCTGGAAATCCTCGCGGCCGTCGATGGCCGGGCGCTCGAAGACCAGGGCCAGATGCGCGCGGCCCGAATGCAGTTCCTTGAGCGCATCGACCTGGGCGGCCACCAGCACTTCCACCTCCAGACCCGGGAATTCCTCGACCAGCGGCTGCAGCGGCGCGGCCCAGGCCGTGGACAGCAGTTCGGGCGCGATCACCAGGGTCAGCCGCTCCTCCAGTCCCTGGTGCAGGGCCAGCGCCTGGTGGTTGAGCTGCTGCAGCTGGGCGGCCAGCAGCCGGGCCTGGGGTTCGAGTGCGCGTGCCGCCGCTGTGGGCCGGGGCTCGCGGCCGCTGCGGTCGAACAGCTGCAGGTCCAGTTCGGCCTCCAGCTGGGCGATGGCCATGCTCACGGCCGAGGGCACGCGGCCCAGCTGGCGCGCGGCGGCGGAAAACGAGCCGTGGTCCAGCACGGCAATGAACAGCGGCACCTGGTCGGCTGGAAAGGACATGGTGGGGACCTGTCAGATTTATTGAAAGAATCTGACTTTAACGTTCAATTGCCGGCATATAGACTGCGCTCCCTATGACCTTGCAGACACACAAAAAGGGCCTCCAGGGGCCCAAGCGCAAAGTGGTCTTCGTGACCCTGTATGAATTGATCGCCATCCTCGCCTCCAGCCTGCTGTTCATGGCCATCGGCCAGAGCGCCGGGCATTCGGGCGGCATGGCGATTGCCGCCTCCACGCTGGCCATCGTCTGGAACCTGACCTTCAACCACCTGTTCGAGCAGTGGGAGTCGCGCCAGAGCGTCAAGGGCCGCTCGGTGCTGCGCCGCGTGGTGCACGCCCTGGGCTTCGAGGGCGGGCTGGCCATGGTGCTGATCCCGCTGATGGCCTGGTGGTTCGGCGTCACGCTGTGGGAGGCCACGGTGATGGAGGCCGGCCTGCTGGTCTTCTTCCTGGTCTACACCTATGTCTTCAACTGGTGCTTCGACCATGTGTTCGGCCTGCCGGCCTCGGCCTCGGCATCCGCTGCGGTGGCACCCCGCGCTCAGGGCGAGCCGGCCTGCAGCAGCTGACCGGCCACGGCGGCGGCGGCCGTGCGGGTCTCCACGCCGAGTTTCTCGAAGATGTGCTCCAGGTGCTTGTTGACCGTGCGCGGGCTCATGCCCAGGATGTCGGCGATGTCGCGGTTGGTCTTGCCCTTGCTCAGCCATGACAGCACCTCGGTCTCGCGCGGGGTGAGCGCCACCTGCTGCAGCCGGCGCGCGGCGGGCGCCTGCGGCGCCTCGTGGCTGAGCAGCACCATCGACTCCCCCAGGCCGCTGGCGCCCATGTGGCGCGCCAGCAACTGGCGGCCATCGGCCAGGGCCAGCGCCAGATCCTGGTGACCGGCCTGGTCCGGCTGGCGGGCGCCGGCCAGCCAGTCCCCGGCCGCCTCCATGGGGAAGGGCTGGTCCGCAAAGGCCTCCTCCAGCCAGCGCGCTGCCTGGGGAGAGCGCCAGGCCACGCGGCCCTGGCCATCGAGCACCACCACGCCCAGCCCCGCCACGTCCACGGCTTCCTGCGCCTGGCGCGTGGCGCGGGCATTGCGCACATGGGTGGCCAGGCGCACCAGCACCTCGGGGATGCGCAGCGGCTTGACCACGTAGTCCACGCCGCCGCTGGCAAAGCCGCGGATGATCTGGTCCGTGTCCGACAGGCCGGTCATGAAGACCACGGGCACGTGGGCCCAGGCCGGCGTGTCCTTGAGCCGGCGGCACAGCGTGAAGCCGTCCATGCCGGGCATGACGGCGTCCAGCAGCACGCCATCGGGCACGGTCAGGGCAAAGCGCTGCAGCGCCTCGTCGGCATCGCGCGCGGCGAGCACCACGTAGCCTTCGGCGGCCAGGGCATCGCACAGCATGCGAAGGCTGTCCAGCGCGTCGTCCACCACGAGGATCACATGGGCGCCGTTGCCATGGCTGCTGCGGCTGGTGGCGGTGGTGGTGGCGGTCATTTCCTGCCCTCCTGGATGTTCATTCATCTGTCTCCTCCTGTTCCTGTTCGTCTTCTTCCCGGGGCTGCGGCAGCAGGCGCGCCAGCGCATCGAAGTCGAAGCGGTTCGCGCAGGCCTGCAGCGCATCGAGCAGCGCAGCATGCGCGGGCGCCTGCTGGCGCGCCTGGCGCAGGCGCTCGCGCAGGGCCGTGGCCTGGCCCGAGCGCGCCAGCCGGGCCAGGTCTTCGCGCAGGTCGGGCGGGAAGGGGGCGGCTGCCGGCGCCTGCGCTGCCTTTGCCTCTGCCTGCTCCGCGCGCGGCGCCGGCAGCAGCAACGGGCGGTTGTCATGCACCCATTCGATCCGCAGCACGCGCTCGAGCACCTGCAGCAGCTCGGACTCGATCACCGGCTTGGCGACAAAGCCCTGGCAATGCGCATCGGCCAGGCGCGGCGGGTCGTTGTCGAACAGGTTGGCCGAGACGAAGACCACGGGAAGCTGCTGCGCATCCCGGCGCGCGCGCAGCAGGGCGGCGGTCTGCCAGCCGTCCAGGTCGTCCATGCTGATGTCCAGCAGCACCAGGTCAGGCAGGCTTTGCTCCACGATCTCCAGGCACTCGCGGCCGCTGGCGGCCTCGCGGATCTCGAAGCCCAGCGGCAGCAGCAGGCCGGCCAGCAGCTGGCGCTGCAGCGGCTGGTCGTCCACCACCAGCAGGGTGCGCCGGGGCGGCAGATAGCCGATGACGGTGTGCAGCGTGGCGGCTGCGCCGGGGGGCACCCAGGACGCGTCGGGCGCCATCTCGGGCAGATACAGGCGCACGGTGAAGCAGCTGCCCTCGCCGGGCGTGCTGCTGAGCGTGAGCTGCCCGCCCATCAGCTCGGTCAGCAGGTGGGTGATGGTCAGCCCCAGGCCCGTGCCCGCCTCGCTGACGCGCCGGCCCGCGCTGCCGCGCTCGAAGGGCACGAAGATGCGCTCCATGTCCTGCGGTTCGATCCCGATGCCGGTATCGATGACCTCGATGCGCGAGACATGGGGCCGGAAATCCATGCGCAGCCGCACCTCGCCGCGCTGGGTGAAGCGCACGGCGTTGGACAGCAGGTTGATCAGGATCTGGCGCAGCCGCTTGGCGTCGGCCCGCACCCAGCGCGGCATGGTGCCCAGCGTCTCGACCGAGAACTGCAGCCCCCTGGCCTGGGCCTGGGGCCGCATCATGGCCTCGATGCCGTCGATCAGCGCGGGCAGGGGCAGGGGGGCGAGGTCCAGGCGCAGGCGGCCGGCCTCGATGCTGGCCAGCTCCAGCGATTCGTCGATCAGCGCGCGCAGGTGCTGGCCGCTGTGCTGCATGGTGGACAGGGTCTCGCGCACCCAGCCATCGACCTGCGGGCTCTTGAGCAGGATCTGCGTATAGCCCAGCAGGCTGTTGAGCGGCGAGCGCAGCTCGTGCGTCATGCCCGCCACATAGCGGGTCTTGGCCTGGCTGGCCTGCTCGGCATGGTCCTTGGCGGCCTGCAGCTCGGCATCGGTGCGCTTGTGGGCGGCGATCTCCTGCAGCAGCAGCTGGTTCTGGCGCTCGGACTCGTCCTGGGCCATGCGCCGGCTGTCCGTGCTCAGCACCACCCACCAGGCGGCCACGGCGCACAGCAGGGCCAGCAGCGCGAAGACCTTGAGGAAGGGGATGCGCAGCGCGCCGCCATCGACGCTGCCTGCCTGCAGGCTTTCCTGCATGTAGACCACGCCCACCATGAAGGCCGTCACCGCGCACAGAGACAGCATCACCACCAGGTACTGGCCCGCGCGGAAGTTCACCTTGGTGGCCCACCGCGGCGGCAGCATGGCCGAGGCCAGCGCGCGCAGCTGCTCGCCCGCGCGCGAGCCGGTCTTGCAGCGGTCATGGCAGCGCGACTCCAGCGAGCAGCACAGCGAGCAGATGGGCGCGCCGTAGGCCGGGCAGCGCGCCATGTCCTCGGACTCGAACTGGTTCTGGCAGACGGCGCAGCGCACCGTCTCGCCGGGCTTCCACAGATTGCCTGCGGGCCGTGCCAGGTAGTAGCGCCCGCCCGTCAGCCAGGCCAGCAGCGGCGACAGCAGCATGGACAGCGCCAGCGCGATGAAGGGCGAGAACGCGGCCGCCGTCTCGCCCAGCAGGCCCGCATAGGCGCAGCAGGCCACGGCGGCGGCCAGCAGCATGGCGACGGGTCCCACGGGATTGAAGTCGTACAGATGGGCGCGGCGGAATTCGATGCCCGGCGGGCTCAGCCCCAGCGGCTTGTTGATGACCAGGTCGGCCACCAGCGCGCCCACCCAGGCGATGGCCACGTTGCTGTAGATGGTCAGCACCTTCTCCAGCGCGCCGAACACGCCCAGCGTCATCAGCAAGGTGGCGATGACCACGTTGAACACCATCCAGACCACGCGCCCCGGATGGCTGCGCGTGATGCGCGCGAAGAAGTTGGACCAGGCAAGCGACCCCGCATAGGCATTGGTCACGTTGATCTTGACCTGCGAGATGACCACGAAGACCACGGTCACCGCCACGGCCAGCCCCGGCAGGCCCAGGGCCTGCAGCACCTGCTGGAAGCCTGCCAGGAACATCTGCGTGGGCTCGGCCGCGCGCGTGGCGTCCACCCCCTGCAGCTGCATGGCCGCGAACGCGAGAAAGGCGCCGCCCGCCATCTTGAGCATGCCCATCACGGCCCAGCCCGGGCCGGCCACCAGCACCGCGCCCCACCAGCGCAGCCGGTTGGCCTGGGTGCGCGGCGGCAGAAAGCGCAGGAAGTCCACCTGCTCGCCGATCTGCACCACCAGCGCGAAGATCACGGCTGCCGCCGCGCCGAACATCAGCGGATCGAACTGGCTGCTGCCCGAGCGCAGGCCGGTGAGGCTGGCGAAGTCGCGGTACAGCTGCGGCTGGGCCAGCGCCATCCACACGAAGGGCAGCACCAGCAGGAACAGCCACAGCGGCTGCGTCCAGGCCTGCAGGCGCGAGATCAGCGTGATGCCGCGCATGGCCAGCGGCAGCACCACCAGGGCCGACAGCGCATAGCACCACTGCAGCGGCCAGTCCACCACCAGCTGCAGGGCCAGCGCCATGATGGCCGCCTCCAGCGCGAAGAAGATGAAGGTGAAGACGGCGTAGATCAGCGAGGTGATGGTCGAGCCCAGGTAGCCGAAGCCCGCGCCGCGCGTCAGCAGGTCCATGTCAAGCCCGTAGCGTGCGGCGCAGACGGCGATGGGCAGCCCCGTCAGGAAGATCACCAGCCCCACGGTGACGATGGCCCACATGGCGTTGGCGAAGCCGTAGTTCAGCGCAATGGCGCCGCCGATGGCCTCCAGCGCCAGGAAGGACAGCGAGCCGAAGGCCGTGTTGGCCACACGGAACTCGCTCCAGCGCCGGAAGCTGCGCGGCGTGTAGCGCAGCGCGTAGTCCTCCATGGTCTCGTCGGCCACCCAGGCGTTGTACTCGCGCCGGAACCGGAAGATGGTCTGCGGCGCGGCTGCGGTGCCGGTGGGGCTGTCGGGCGGGGGGGCGGAGTGCATTCCCAGGTCTAGCAAGAAACGTGCGGGGCCAATGCTGGCGCGGCTTGCAAGAGGGGTAGCCGGGGTGCGTACGCAGGTGGCTACGTCAATTGACGTATGGGCGGCGGCAAGGGTTCTTCCTAATCTTGGACCCAGCGCGGAAACAAGCCGTAACCGCAACGCCAGTTTTCAGCCACTTGCAGATCACCCAACCGATCCTTACAGGAGAGTCACCATGAGCCACCCCTCCGACCCCCGCACACCTGGTTCCCCCGGCACGGAAATGGGCCGCCGCCGCGTCCTGCAGGCGCTTGGCGCCGCCTCGGTGGCCGGGCTGCCGGCCTGGTCCTTCGCCCAGGCCACGGCCCAGGTCAACACCACCAAGCTGGCCGTGACCGATACCGAAGTCGTCGTGGGCCAGCTGCACTCGGCCACGGGCACCATGGCGATCTCCGAGACCGGCTCCATCCAGGCCGAGCAACTGGCCATCGACCAGATCAACGCCATGGGCGGCATCCTGGGCCGCAAGATCCGCGTGATCAAGGAAGACGGTGCCTCCGACTGGCCCACCTTCGCCGAGAAGTCCAAGAAGCTGCTCATCAACGACCGCTGCGCCGCCGTCTTCGGCTGCTGGACCAGCGCCTCGCGCAAGGCCGTGCTGCCCGTGTTCGAGAAGGAAAACGGCCTGCTGTACTACCCCACCTTCTACGAAGGCCTGGAGCAGTCCAAGAACGTGATCTACACGGGCCAGGAAGCCACGCAGCAGATCCTGTACAGCCTGGACTGGGCCAAGGCCGAGAAAAAGGCCAAGACCTTCTTCCTGATCGGCTCGGACTACATCTGGCCGCGCACCTCCATGAAGATCGCGCGCAAGCACATCGAGAACTTCCAGAAGGGCAAGGTCGTCGGCGAGGAGTACTACCCGCTGGGCAGCACCAACTTCGGCTCGCTGGTCAACAAGATCAAGCTGCAAAAGCCGGACTGCATCTTCGTGGCCGTGGTGGGCGGCTCCAACGTGGCCTTCTACAAGGCGCTCAAGGCCGCGGGCATCACGGGTGACAAGCAACTGCTGGTCACGCTGTCGGTGACCGAGGACGAGATGACCGGCGTGGGCGGCGAGAACTTCACGGGCTTCTACTCCTCGATGAAGTACTTCCAGACGCTGGACAACGAGAACAACAAGAAGTTCGTGGCCGCCTTCAAGGCCAAGTACGGCCCCAACGCCGTCATCGGCGACGTCACCCAGGCCGGCTACCTGGGCCCCTGGCTGTGGAAGGCCGCCGTGGAAAAGGCCAAGAGCTTCGACGTGGACAAGGTGGTGGCCGCATCGCCGGGGCTGGAACTCAAGACCGCGCCCGAAGGCTACGTGAAGGTGGACGCCAACCACCACCTGTGGAGCAAGTCGCGCATTGCCGTGGGGCAGCCGGACGGCACGTTCAAGGTGGTCTCGGAATCTCCGGAATTGATCAAACCCGATCCCTTCCCCAAGGGTTACCAGTAAGCCCTGATCCGTTCAGGCAGGTGATGCGTGGCGGCCTGCGGCCTGGTGGGCGGGCCGCCGCGTGAACCGTTTCCCCCACTCCCGATTGGCTTGCGCGCAGGAGCAGCACCATGAGTTTTTCCGACATGATGAACATCGGCCTGATGCAGGGCTTCGCGGGGCTGAGCCTGTTCGCCGTGCTGCTGCTGATGGGCCTGGGCCTGGCCATCATCTTTGGCCAGATGGGCGTGATCAACATGGCGCATGGCGAGTTCATGACCATTGGCGCCTACACCATCTACCTGGGCTCCACGCTCACGGCGCAGCACGCGCCCGAGTTCATGCCCTACTACTTCCCGCTGGCCATCGTGGCCGCCTTCCTGTTCGCCTTCGCGGCCGGCTGGCTGGTGGAGTGGGGGCTGATCCGCCACCTCTACAAGCGGCCGCTGGACACGCTGCTGGCCACCTGGGGCGTGAGCCTGGCGCTGCAGCAGTGCTTTCGCACCTTCATCGGCCCCAAGGAAGTCAGCCCCACCCTGCCTGACTGGCTGATGGGCTCGTGGGCGCCGGCCGAGGGGCTGGACATTCCCATCAACGGCCTGTTCGTGCTGGCGCTGACCATGGCCGTCACGGCCGGCGTGCTGATCGCGCTGCACAAGAGCCGCTGGGGCCTGCGCGTGCGCGCCACGGTCAGCAACCGCGTGATGGCCAACGCCATCGGCATCGACACCAAGAAGACCGACCGCCTGACCTTTGCCATCGGCTGCGGCATCGCGGGCGTGGCGGGCGCGGCCTTCACCACCATCGGCTCCACCGGCCCCACCTCGGGCTCGCTGTACATCGTGGACGCCTTCCTGGTGGTCACCTTCGGCGGCGCGGCCAGCCTGCTGGGCACCGTGGTCTCGGCCTTCGGCATTGCGCAGACGCAGTCCATCACCGAGTTCTTCCTCGCGGGCTCCATGGCCAAGGTGATCACGCTGTCGCTGATCGTCTTCATCCTGATGCTGCGTCCCCAGGGCCTGTTCGCGTCCAAGGTGCGGCGCTGATCCCGGCGCCGGCCCTGTCCACGAATTCCCCCGCGTTCCCCCGATTTCCCCTGAGTTCACCGGAGTCATTCCATGCAAGCCCTCAAAGCCTGGATACAGCGCTACCAGCTCGCCAGCCTGGTGCTGCTCACCGTCCTGCTGGCGGTGGTGCTGCCCCTGGCGCTGGACATCTTCCGCCTCAACCTGGTCGGCAAGTACCTGACCTATGCCTTCGTCGCCATCGGCCTGGTCATGGTCTGGGGCTATGGCGGCGTGCTCAGCCTGGGCCAGGGCGTGTTCTTCGGCCTGGGCGGCTACGCCATGGCCATGTTCCTGAAGCTGGAGGCGTCCGACCCCATCAGCACCAAGATCCAGTCCACGCCCGGCATCCCCGACTTCATGGACTGGAACCAGCTGACCGAGCTGCCCTCGTTCTGGCTGCCCTTCAAGAGCCTGCCGTTCTCGCTGGCCGCCGTCATCGCCGTGCCCACGCTGCTGGCCTGGCTCATCAGCTTCGCCATGTTCAAGCGCCGCGTGGGCGGGGTGTACTTCGCCATCATCACGCAGGCCGTGGCGCTGATCGTCACCGTGCTCATCATCGGCCAGCAGGGCTACACGGGCGGCGTCAACGGCATGACCGACCTCAAGACCCTGTGGGGCTGGGACACGCGCACGGACAGCGCCAAGTACATCCTCTACTACGTCTGCGTGGCCCTGCTGATCGGCGCCATCGTGCTGTGCCGCTGGATTCAGACGGGCAAGGTGGGCACCCTGCTGCTGGCCATGCGCGACAAGGAAGACCGCGTGCGCTTTTCCGGCTACGACGTGGCCAACTTCAAGGTCTTCGTGTTCTGCCTGGCCGCTGCGCTGTCGGGCGTGGGCGGCGCGCTGTTCACGCTGCAGGTGGGCTTCATGTCGCCCAGCTTCGTGGGCATCGTTCCCTCCATCGAGATGGTCATCTACGCCGCCGTGGGCGGGCGCATGAGCCTGGTGGGCGCCGTGTACGGCACGCTGCTGGTCAACGCGGGCAAGACCTATTTCTCGGAGAGCTTCCCGGACCTGTGGCTGTTCCTCATGGCGGGCCTGTTCATCGGCGTGACCATGGCCTTCCCGATGGGGCTGGCCGGGCTGTGGGAAAGCCGCATCGTTCCCTGGTGGAACAGCCGCCGCAAGGGCGCGGCACCGGCCGCAGCGCCTGCCGCAGCGCAGGGAGCCCAGGCAGCACCTGCCCCGGCCGCCACCAAGCCCACGTCCGCCCTGTCCGAAGGCATGGGCCGCCAGGGCGCCTGAACCACAGCGGGAGCACACCATGAGCAATACCGACTTCACGCTGGCCGTGGAAGACCTGACGGTCTCCTTCGACGGCTTCAAGGCCATCGACGCGCTGAACCTGTACATCGACAGGAACGAGCTGCGCGTCATCATCGGCCCCAACGGCGCGGGCAAGACCACGCTGCTGGACCTGATCTGCGGCAAGACCCGCGCCACGGGCGGCAGCATCAAGTTCAAGAACGAGGAACTCACGCGCATGGCAGAGCACAAGCGCGTGCGCCTGGGGATCGGGCGCAAGTTCCAGACGCCGTCCATCTACGAGAACCTGTCGGTCTTCCAGAACCTGGAGGTCTCCTACCCCGAAGGCCGCTCGGTCTTCGGCGCGCTGGCCTTCAAGTGCACGGAGGCGGTGCGCGATCGCGTGCAGGCCGTGGCCGCCGACATCGGCCTGGACGAGCGCCTGGACACCGAGGCCGGCCTGCTCAGCCACGGCCAGAAGCAGTGGCTGGAGATCGGCATGCTGCTCATGCAGGAGCCCGAGCTGCTGATGCTGGACGAGCCCATCGCCGGCATGAGCGCCCGCGAGCGCGAACTGACGGCCGAGCTGCTGCAGCGCATCTGCAAGAACCGCTCCGTCATCGTCATCGAGCACGACATGGAGTTCGTGGCGCGCATCGCGCACAAGGTCACCGTCATGCACCAGGGAAAGATCCTCGCCGAGGGTCCCATGGACAAGGTGCAGGCCGATCCCAAGGTCATCGACGTCTACCTCGGCCACTGAGGCACGCACAAGGAATTCACATGCTGCAAGTCAAGGATCTGTACGTGGCCTATGGCCAGAGCGAGGCGCTGCACGGCATCAGCTTCGAGGGCCGCGAGAACGAAACCGTGGCCATCATGGGCCGCAACGGCATGGGCAAGACCACGCTGTTCAAAAGCCTGATGGGCGTCATGCCCGCCAAGAGCGGCCAGATCACCGTGGCCGGCCAGGACGTCACGAAGGACGAGAGCTTCCGGCGCGTGGCCAAGGGCATTGCCTACGTGCCCCAGGGCCGCATGATCTTCCCCACGCTGACCGTGGAAGAGAACATACAGACGGGCCTGGAGAACGCGAAGTCGCGCCAGGTGCCCGACGACATCTACGCCCTGTTCCCCGTGCTCTGGGACATGCGCCGGCGCAAGGGCGGCAACCTCTCGGGCGGGCAGCAGCAGCAGCTGGCCATTGCGCGCGCCCTGGTCACCGACCCCAAGGTGCTGCTGCTGGACGAGCCGACCGAGGGCATACAGCCTTCCATCATCAAGGACATCGCCAAGGCGCTCAACGAGATCCGCAAGCTGCGCCGCATCACCATCGTGGTCAGCGAGCAGGTGCTTTCCTTCGCCATGGATGTGGCCGACCGGCTGTTCGTCATCGAGGGCGGGAGATTGGTACATGAAACCGCGCGTGCCGATACCGACGAGCAGCGCATCAAGTCCTACCTCTCCGTCTGATCCGTTTTTTCCCCACTGCCATCGCAAGGAGCACACCATGGCCGAAACCCTGATCAAGGTCGATCTCAACCAGTCCCCCTACGACAACCCGCAGGTGCACAACCGCTGGCATCCCGACATCCCCATGGCGGTCTGGGTGGAGCCGGGCGCGGAGTTCAAGCTGGAGACCTATGACTGGACCGGCGGCGCCATCAAGAACGACGACAGCGCCGAAGACGTGCGCGACGTGGACCTGTCCACCGTCCACTTCCTGTCCGGCCCCGTGGGCGTCAAGGGCGCCGAGCCCGGCGACCTGCTGGTGGTGGACCTGCTGGACATCGGCGCGCGCGACGACAGCCTCTGGGGCTTCAACGGCTTTTTCTCCAAGCAAAACGGCGGCGGCTTCCTGGACGAGCATTTCCCGCTGGCCCAGAAGTCCATCTGGGACTTCCACGGCATGTTCACCAAGAGCCGCCACATCCCCGGCGTCAACTTCGCAGGCCTCATCCACCCGGGACTGATCGGCTGCCTGCCCGACCCCAAGATGCTGGCCAGCTGGAACGAGCGCGAGACCGGCCTCATCGCCACCGACCCCGACCGCATCCCCGGCCTGGCCAACCCGCCCAACGCCACCACCGCCCACATGGGCCAGATGCAGGGCGAGGCGCGCGACAAGGCCGCCGCCGAAGGCGCGCGCACCGTGCCGCCGCGCGAGCATGGCGGCAACTGCGACATCAAGGACCTCTCGCGCGGCTCGCGCGTGTTCTTCCCCGTCTACGTGGACGGCGCGGGCCTGAGCGTGGGCGACCTGCACTTCAGCCAGGGCGATGGCGAAATCACCTTCTGCGGCGCCATCGAGATGGCCGGATGGGTGCACATGAAGGTTTCGCTGATCAAGGGCGGCATGGCCAAGTACGGCATCAAGAACCCCATCTTCAAGCCCAGCCCCATGACGCCCAACTACAAGGACTACCTGATCTTCGAAGGCATCTCGGTGGACGAAAAGGGCAAGCAGCACTACCTGGACGTGACCGTGGCCTACCGCCAGGCCTGCCTGAACGCCATCGAGTACCTGAAGAAATTCGGCTACAGCGGTGCCCAGGCCTACTCGCTGCTGGGCACGGCGCCCGTGCAGGGCCACATCAGCGGCGTGGTGGACGTGCCCAATGCCTGCGCCACGCTGTGGCTGCCCACGGAGATCTTCGACTTCGACATCAATCCCACGGCCGAGGGACCACAGAAGATCATCACGGGCGGGGTGGACCTGCCCATCGCCCAGGACAAGTAAGCCCGGCATACGACACCCGCCATCCACCATCCGCCAGAGGCCGCCCATGCCCACCTATGACTACCACTGCGCCGCATGCGGCGGCTTCGACGCGCTGCGCAGCCTCTCGCAGCGCAACGAGCCCGCGCCCTGCCCCATCTGCGAGGCGGCATCGCCCCGCGTCTTCGTCAGCGCGCCGCGCCTGGCCTGCACCAGCCCCGAGCAGCGCCGCGCCCACGACACCAACGAGCGAGCCCGGCACGAGCCCAGGCGCTCACGCGATGTGGCCGAGGGCAGCTACGCGCGCATGCGCCACCCCTCGGGCTGCGGCTGCTGCAGCGGCGCCAGCAAGCGCGGCTCCACGGTCACGGCGCCCAACGGCGCCAAGACCTTCCCGACCAAGCGGCCCTGGATGATCAGCCACTGACCGCGGCCCCTGCGCCGCACCGATGCAAAAAAGGCCCGCGACGCGGGCCTTTGTCCTGCCTGGCCGTACCGCTCAGTGCACGGCGCCGATGAAGCCCGCCAGCTCCGGCGTCTGCGGGCTGGCGAACAGCTGCTTGGCCGGGCCGCTTTCGTGGATCAGGCCCTGGTGCATGAACACCAGCTGGTCGCCCACGTCGCGGGCAAAGCGCATCTCGTGCGTGACCATGATCAGCGTCATGCCCTCGGCGGCGAGCTGCTTGACCACGGCCAGCACCTCGTTGACCAGCTCCGGGTCCAGGGCCGAGGTGATCTCGTCGCACAGCAGCACCTTGGGCTGCATGGCCAGCGCGCGCGCAATGGCCACGCGCTGCTGCTGGCCGCCGCTGAGCTGGTCGGGGTAGCTGTCGTACTTGTCGCCCAGGCCGACCTTGGCCAGCATCTGGCGCGCCAGCGCCGCCGCCTCGGGCTTTTTCACGCCCTTGACCACGGTGGGCGACAGGGCCACGTTCTCGCCCGCCGTCAGGTGGGGGAACAGGTTGAACTGCTGGAAGACCATGCCCACGTTCAGGCGCAGCGCGCGCAGCTGGGCGGGCGAGGGCGCGCTGCCCTCCGAGCCCTTGAGCACGGCGTCGTCCACCACGATCTGGCCGGACTGGATGGCCTCCAGCCCGTTGATGGAGCGCAGCAGCGTGCTCTTGCCCGAGCCGCTGCGGCCGATGATGGCGACCACCTGGCCGCTGTCCACGCTCAGGTCCACGCCCTTGAGCACATGGTTGTTGCCGTAATGCTTGTGAACGGCGCGCACATCAACGAGCGGCATAGAGTTTCTTCTCCAGATGGGATGCGTAGAGGGACAGGGGCCAGCACAGCAGGAAGTAGCCTGCGGCGACCAGGCCGTAGATGAGGAAGGGCTGGAAGGTGGCGTTGGCCAGCATGGAGCCGAGCTTGGTCAGCTCGCTGAAGCCGATGATCGAGGCCACCGCCGTGCCCTTGATGATCTGCACCGAGAAGCCGACCGTGGGCGCTATCGACAGGCGCAGCGCCTGCGGCAGCACCACATGGCGCATCTGCTGCAGGTAGCCCATGGCCAGGCTGGACGAGGCTTCCCACTGGCCGCGGGGAATGGACTCCACGCAGCCGCGCCAGACCTCGGCCAGGTAGGCGCTGGTGTACAGCGTCAGGCCGATGGCGGCCGCCGTCCAGGGCGAGATGTCCAGGCCGGCCATGGACGAGCCGAAGAACACGATGAACATCTGCATCAGCAGCGGCGTGTTCTGGAAGGCCTGGATATAGGCCTTGGCCAGGCGGCGCAGGTTCAGGCTGCGGCCCACGCGGGCGAACAGCACCAGCAATCCGGTGGCGCCGCCCAGCACGAAGGCCAGCAGCGACAGCGCCAGCGTGGCCAGCAGGCCCTCGGCCAGCTTGGCCAGGATGGGCAGCAGGGGAATGTCGGCAATCATGCGGCGTCTCCGGCAGTGGTTGCAGGTGCAGCGGGTGCAGCGGGCCTGGCTGCACGCGGCGTGCGGCGGCCCACCACGAAGCGCTGGCCTATCCAGGCCAGCAACTGGCGCAGTGCCAGGGCCAGCACGAAGTACGCCGCCGTCACCACCAGGTAGGTCTCGAACGCGCGGAAGTTGCGCGACTGGATGAAGTTGGCCGCAAACGTCAGGTCCTGGGCCGCGATCTGCGAGACCACCGAGGTGCCCAGCATCACGATCACGATCTGGCTGCTCAGCGAGGGCCAGACCCGCTGCAGCGCAGGGCGCAGCACCACATGGCGGAAGATCGCCCAGCGGCCCATGCCCAGCGCGCCAGCGGCTTCCAGCTGGCCGCGCGGCGTCTCCTGGATGCCGGCGCGCACGATCTCGGTGATGTAGGCGCCCAGGTTGATCACCGTGGTCAGCAGGCAGGCCTGCCATTCGTTGATCTGCACGCCCAGCGAAGGCAGGCCGAAGAACACGAACATCAGCTGCACCAGGAAGGGCGTGTTGCGTATGCCCTCCACGTACACCTTGAACAGCCAGTGCAGCGGCGCAATGCGCCAGGCGCGGCTGACGCCGCCGGCCACGCCGATGGCGCCGCCCAGCACGGCGCCCGCCGCCGTCAGCGCCAGCGTGAAGCCCGCGCCCTGTGCCAGCAGGCCGCTGTAGTCGAACACGGCGCCGAAGTCGAATTGATAGGCCATGGAAGGATTTCCGGGAACAGGGGCGCAGCGGTTACAGGGTGGCGGGCAGCGGCATCTTCATCCAGCGCTGGGACAGGCTGGTCAGGCGGCCGTCGGCCTTGAGCTTGGTGATGATGGCGTCCACCTTCTGCAGCAGCGCCGGCTCGCCCTTGGCCACGCCGATGTAGCAGGGCGTGTCCTCGACCGCGAACTTCACGTCCAGCTGGCGCAGCCTGGTGCGCTCGTTGACGGCGTTGGCCACGATGTTGCCCAGCGTCACCAGCTGCACCTGGCCCGTCAGGTAGCTTTGCGCGGTGGCGTTGTTGTCCTCGTAGCGCTTGATGGTGGCCGAGGCCGGCGCCACCTGCGTGAGGGCCAGGTCCTCGGTGGAGCCGCGCGTCACGCCCACGGTCTTGCCGGCCAGGTCGGCAGGGGCCTTGATGCTCATGTCCTTGGGGCCGTAGACGCTCTTGGGGAAGGGGGCATAGGCCTGGGTGAAGTCGATCACCTTGGCGCGCTCGGCGTTCTTGCCCAGGCTGGAGATGACGATGTCGGCCTTGCCCGTGGTCAGGAAGGGGATGCGGTTGGTGCTGGTCACGGGCACCAGCTCCACCTTCACGCCCAGCTCCTGGGCCACCAGGGCCGCCATGTCGATGTCATAGCCCTGCAGCTTCAGGTCGGTGCCCAGCGAGCCGAAGGGCGGGAAGTCCTGCGGAATCGCCACGCGAAGCACGCCGGCCTTCTGGATGTTGGCCAGCATGTCGGCATGGGCGGCGCCGCCCAGGCCGGCAGTGGCCAGGGTGGCGGCCGCCAGGGCGGTGCGGATGAATGCGCGGCGGGGTGTCAGGGGGGAAGTCATGCGAAAGCTCCTTCAGAAGGTGGGATGAGGCGAAAGGAAAGCGGGTCAGGGTCGGGCGCAGATGTATCGGGCGCCGTTGCGTCGGGCGCTGTTGCGTCGAGTGCCGTCGCGTCGGGCGCCGCCGCGTCGTCCGGTGTGTCGAGATCGATGCCGCTGCGCCTGGCGGCCGACAGCAGGTGGGCGCGCATGGCGCCCGCGGCACCCGGCGCATCGCCTGCGCAGACGGCCTGCACGATGGCGTCGTGCTCGCGCACCGGCTGGTCGTCGGCGCCGCTCCAGGCAAAGGGCAGGCGCAGGCTGTGGCTGATGGCCAGCTCCAGCTGGCGCGCCATGGCCACCAGGCCCGGGTTGCCCGACAGCTGGGCCAGCAGCAGGTGGAACTGCAGATCGGCGTCGGCGGCGGCCAGCAGGTCGCTGCGGTCCAGGGCGTGGGCCAGCTGGGACTGGGTCCATTGCAGCTGGCGCAGGCCGCTGTCGTCGGCGCGCACGGCCGCCAGCGCGGCCCAGCCCGGCTCCAGCACCAGGCGCAGCTCGATCAGCTGGCGCGGCGACAGCGTGCCCAGCGCCGGGGTGGCATAGGCGCGGTGCATGCGTGCACGGCCGCTGTGCGGGCCGTTGATGCGCACGCCCTTGCCCGGCTGGATCTCGACCAGGCCCAGGGCCTCCAGCATGGACAGCGCCTCGCGCAGCGAAGCGCGGCTGATGCCCAGCTGCCGGGCCAGCTCGCGCTGCGGCGGCAGCTGGCTCCCGCCGGGATAGTGGCCGCTCAGGATGTGCTGCTGCAGCGTCTGGGCCATCGAGATCGGAATGCTTTGCATGGGCTGGCGCGGGTGGAGGGTTTTGGCCTGACTGGTCAGACCGCGTACCCAGCAGATAGCGAATTGCGTGCCAGATGCAAAAAAAGGAGCGTTTTCCTCAGGCATTGCAAAGAATCCGGGGCGATGGGACATCGACAATCCGCCCCGAAGGCGCCGCCGGCGGCCCGCGCTGCCGCGCTTTGGTGCAGTGCCGCATGGCTTTGTGCAGGCCTGCCCCGAATGCGGGCGTAAAACCCGCACTGCAGGCCGCCGCCAGCCGCCGTAGAATCCCGGGCTTTGGCCCGAGGAGCGTTGCAGCGCGGCACCCGCCCATCCGTACACCGGATCGCGTGCCGCGTCAGGCTTGGGCCAGGTGCAGGTTCCCGGCCGGACCGCGCCCACGGTGCCAACGACGCTCACCTGTTGCCATGCCGTTTTTGCAGGTGAGCTTGATGTCGTCCTCTTTCACTCCCCCTCCCATGAAGCTGTCCGGCCTGGAGCCGGTGACCATCGGCGAGGGCACGCTGTTCGTCAACGTGGGCGAGCGCACCAACGTCACGGGTTCCAAGGCCTTTGCGCGCATGATCCTCAACGAGCAGTACGAGGAAGCGCTGTCCGTGGCGCGCCAGCAGGTGGAAAACGGCGCCCAGGTCATCGACGTGAACATGGACGAGGCCATGCTCGACAGCAAGGCCGCCATGGTGCGCTTCCTGAACCTCATCGCCTCCGAGCCCGACATCGCCAAGGTGCCGGTCATGGTGGACAGCTCCAAGTGGGAGGTCATCGAGGCCGGCCTGCGCTGCCTGCAGGGCAAGGGCATCGTCAACTCCATCTCCATGAAGGAAGGCCTGGATGAATTCAAGCGCCAGGCCCGGCTGATCAAGCGCTACGGCGCGGCCGCCGTGGTCATGGCCTTCGACGAGAAGGGCCAGGCCGACACCTACCAGCGCAAGATCGAGATCTGCGAGCGCGCCTACCGCATCCTGGTGGACGAGGTGGGCTTCCCGCCCGAGGACATCGTCTTCGACCCCAACATCTTCGCCGTGGCCACCGGCATCGAGGAACACGACAACTACGCCGTGGACTTCATCGAGGCCGTGCGCTGGATCAAGCAGAACCTGCCCGGCGCCAAGGTCTCGGGCGGCGTCTCCAACGTGAGCTTCAGCTTCCGCGGCAACGACCCCGTGCGCGAGGCCATCCACACCGTGTTCCTCTACCACGCCATCTCGGCGGGCATGGACATGGGCATCGTCAACGCCGGCATGGTCGGCGTCTATGACGACCTGGAGCCCGAACTGCGCGAGCGCGTGGAAGACGTGGTGCTCAACCGCCGCCCTGACGCTGCGGAACGCCTGCTGGAGATTGCCGACGCCGCCAAGGGCGCCGCCAAGGACGACAGCAAGAAGCTCGAATGGCGCGGCACGCCCGAGAACCCGAAGACCGTGGGCGAGCGCCTGTCGCACGCCCTGGTGCACGGCATCACCGACTTCATCGTCGTCGACACCGAAGAGGCCTACCAGCAGATCGTGGTGCAGGGCGGCGGCCGCCCGCTGCACGTGATCGAAGGCCCGCTCATGGACGGCATGAACATCGTGGGCGACCTGTTCGGCGCCGGCAAGATGTTCCTGCCCCAGGTGGTCAAGTCGGCGCGCGTGATGAAGCAGGCCGTGGCCCACCTCGTGCCCTACATCGAAGAGGAAAAGCGCCAGCAGGAAGCGGCGGGCCTGGACGTGTCCAGCAAGGGCAAGATCGTCATCGCCACCGTCAAGGGCGACGTGCACGACATCGGCAAGAACATCGTCACCGTGGTCCTGCAGTGCAACAACTTCGAGGTCATCAACATGGGCGTGATGGTGCCCTGCCACGAGATCCTGGCCAAGGCCAAGGCCGAGGGCGCAGACATCATCGGCCTGTCGGGCCTGATCACGCCCAGCCTCGAAGAGATGCAGTACGTCGCCGGCGAGATGCACAAGGACGACTACTTCCGCATCAAGAAGATTCCGCTGCTGATCGGCGGCGCCACCTGCTCGCGCGTGCACACCGCCGTCAAGATCGCGCCCAAGTACGAAGGCCCCGTGGTCTACGTGCCCGATGCCTCGCGCAGCGTCAGCGTGGCCCAGAGCCTGCTGGGCGAGAACAAGGGCAACTACCTGGCCGAGATCCAGGCCGACTACGACAAGGTCCGCACCCAGCACGCCAACAAGAAGAAGACGCCGCTGTGGCCGCTGGACAAGGCCCGCGCCAACGCCACGCCCGTGGACTTTTCCCAGGCCCCCGTGGCGCCGCGCGCCCTGGGCCGGCGCGTGTTCCGCAACTTCGACCTGGCCGAGATCGCCGAATACATTGACTGGGGCCCGTTCTTCCAGACCTGGGACCTGGCCGGCCCCTATCCGGCCATCCTCGACGACGAGATCGTGGGCGTGCAGGCCCGCCAGGTGCTGGCCGACGGCCAGGCCATGCTCAGGAAGATCATCGAAGGCCGCTGGCTGCAGGCCAACGGCGCCATCGGCCTGTTCCCTGCCAACCGCGTGGGCGATGACATCGAGTTCTACGCCGACGAGTCCCGCAGCCAGGTGCTGATGACCTGGTACGGCATGCGCCAGCAGACCGAAAAGCAGATGGTGGAAGGCCCGGATGGCCAGCCCGTGATGCGCCCCAGCCGCTGCCTGTCCGACTTCGTGGCCACCAAGGAATCGGGCATCCAGGACTACGCGGGCCTGTTCGCCGTCACGGCCGGCATCGGCGCCGAGAAGAAGGACAAGGAGTTCCAGGACGCGCTGGACGACTACTCCGGCATCATGTTCAAGGCCCTGGCCGACCGCCTGGCCGAGGCCTTCGCCGAATGCCTGCACCAGCGCGTGCGCAAGGACCTGTGGGGCTATGCGCCCGACGAGGACCTCAGCAACGAAGCGCTGATCAAGGAACAGTACAAGGGCGTGCGCCCCGCGCCCGGCTACCCGGCCTGCCCCGACCACAGCGCCAAGACCGACCTGTTCGCCGTGCTCAAGGCCGACGAGATCGGCATGAGCCTGACCGAAAGCCTGGCCATGAACCCGGCCTCCAGCGTCAGCGGCTTCTACATCGGCCACCCCGACTCCGTCTACTTCAACGTCGGCGAGATCGGCGAGGACCAGCTCGCCGACATGGCCGCGCGCCGGGGCATGGACATCGAGGAACTGCGCAGGCTGCTGGCGCCGAATCTCGCCTGATATTGGGTTGACCGCTGGCTTGGCTACGCCGGTCAGGCGTGCGATTTTTCGCTATTTTGGACAAAGGCATTCATCTTTGACTGGAATAGCGGACAGGGCGCGCCAGCGGCGCAGGCAGTCGATCAGAAGTCGCGTTGACCAACCGTGCTTGCGCACATCCGCCGCCGCCCGCAGCACACGCCGTTGCCAGGCCAGTCCGAGGATGTGATCCGGCTGAGCGTTCACGCGCGCGCCGATGCTGCCGGGGCCAGGATGCCCTATAAGGGCCCGGTGCACGCCAGCCGAACCCGCACCTCCTTGTTGGCGACCAGGGCCGGATCGGTCGCAAGGACGAGTTTTCTCTCTCCCCCGCTGCCCAGGTCGATCAGGCCTTCCTGCAGTACCTGCCGGACGCCCCCTCGGTTCACGCTGCTCGTGTAGGTCGCCAGAGCCGAAAGGCATCCGCACTCGCCAATCGATTTGCGCAGTTGAACACGGGTGTTCGCCCACACCACGTTGGACTCTGTGGAAGTCTTCGTCGCCGTGATCGACACGCAGGCTGAAAGATCGTTCTGAAACGTTATCTGGTCGGCATGGGCAGCAAAGGCGGATCCGCCAAACAAGGCAGACCATATTAAAAATCGAGCCATGCTATGCACGTGTGCCTCCGTTTGTCACTCTTGCCGGGACGTAATTGACTTTCAGAATGAAATAGCTACGTGAACTGGACTTCGCCTTCGACCGAAGAATCGGGAAGAATCTATGCTCAACCTCAATACATCCGTGGCTGAAGCCTTTGGTTGAATCATGCAGATAAAAGCCGCTGCGAACGGGGTTGCAAGCGATGCGCGTTTGAGTGTCGGCGGGCTCCATCCGCGCCCGGTTCTGCCCCCAGTTTGCCCAATAGGCTTCGCAGCTTCCGGCGGCAGCTCCGCGTGGAATCGTCTGGACTCCCCATCCGGGAGACAGGTTGCATCTTCCCGCACCGTCATCCTTCGCCGCCCCACGATCGGTGACGAGCACCTTGTACACCCCCTCCGGAATTGGTCCGCTGTCTTTGATGCACTGATTTTCTGGCATCTGAAAACCTGGAAGTCCTGTCGTTGCCTTGAAGCTACCGGAGCCATTCCATGTCAGCTTCTGCCCATCAAACTCCATATCTGGTATCACAAACTGTCCCTCCAATTTTCTAAAGTCGCATCAATCGAGTTTCTCGGTAGCCACGGTTTGATGCCATCCAGATTCATAAGCTTCATCTGGATCAGAGATCGGGGCAGCTTAATGCGCTTATTGCCTCGAAGGCAAGTTGGAGGGAACGTGTTTTTGCGACATGCTGTAACGATCTTGTATACCAATTCGCTGCAATCGCATTCAGGTATACCTGATTGCCATGGATGAGATCGCCTGAATATGCCCACTGCCAGAGTCCAAAAAAACAAGGCGCACGAGGCGCCTTGTCATGGGTCAGCGGGATGGGAGTTTCAGAGCCCGATTTCCTTGTTGTACGCCTTGCGCGCCGCAACGGCCGTGTCCGTGAAGTCGGTGAACACGCCGTCGATGCCCAGGCGGTAGTAGGCCAGGTATTCCTGCACGGGGTCGCCCTTGTACAGGCCTGCCAGGCGGCCCGGCTCGTTGCGGAAGGTGAAGCTGTGCACGATCAGGCCGGCCTTGTGGGCGTCGCGGATCAGGCCCGTGTCCTTGACGGTGTTCACGTCCTTGAGGCCGGCGCCCTCCTTGTAGGGCACGACGGAGTGGGCCAGGACCTGGGGCTTCCAGGGGCCGATGCCGTCGGCATAGGTCTTGATCTCGGCCAGGCCTGCGGGCGTGAGCATGGTGGCGAAGGTGCGCGCGTCGCCGGCCAGGGTCCAGCTGTAGGGGCGGCCGCTGATGAAGGTCCACTCATCGTTGGTGATGTAGACCATGGAGCCGTCGCGCAGATTGAAGTCGTTGCCGTCGATCAGCTGCACGCCCTTGGCCTTCATGCCGGCCTGGCGCAGGTACTTGAGGCTGGCCGGGTCGAAGCTCTGGATGTAGATGGGCGAATCCTTGGCGTTGAGCTTGTTCTGGTCCAGCAGCTTGATCACCGCGTCTTCAAACGGGCGCGAGCCGGGCGCGCCGCAGCCGTTGGCGATCGCCTGCTGGTTGTTCCAGTACGGGTTCTTGGTCTCGGCGTAGACGGGGATGGTGCGGCCCAGGGCCTTGCCCTTGGCAGCGGCGATGTCCAGCACGTCCTGGGCGCTGATCAGGGGCAGCTTGCCGTTCCACTCGGTGGGGCGCTCGCTGCGGTTGTCCAGGATCGTGCCGCCCAGCCAGGTGCGCAGCTCCTGCATCGTGAAGTCGCTGATGGACCAGTCGTTGCGGTGGTCCTCGCCATCGACCACCAGGGCCTTGAGCACGGACTTGGGATCGTTGGCATCGAGCTGGTCGCTCAGGTATTGCGAGGGGCCGTTGGCAGGCACGGCGGGGTACTTCACGTTGACCAGCACGCCGGCCGCAGTGCGCTGGCGGCGCGCCACTTCGGCATTGGTCTTGGCCACGTCGGCCACGTTGGTGCTGTCGCTGAGCCAGGCGTTGTGGCGGGCGACCAGCTGGCAGTCCTTCGTCATGTGCATGTCGAGTTCGAGCATGTCCGCGCCCGCATCGGCGGCGGCCTCGTAGGCCATGCGCGTCTGCTCCGGGAACTTGCCCGAGAAGCCGCGGTGGGCGATCACCTGGGGCTGCTTTCCGTCGAGCGTGAGGTAGAACGAGCCGCCGTCGCCGCCGCAGGCCGTGAGGACTGCAGCCGCGCACAGGGACGCGAGCAGGGGAGTGCGGGAAAAGGACATAGGACGTTGGGTCATATCCGAAGCAGTGGTGGGTTGATGAACGGCGCGCAATGCGCCAGCTCAGCAGCGTATGCAGTCAGCCGTGTCGGCACCATGACAGTGCGCCCCGTAGGACCCGGATTGGCGTTTTAGCGACGGTCGGTGGAAATTTGCCGACCCACCGACACAGGGTTATCCCCCGAACAGGGGCGCCAGCGTGGCACGCAGGCGGTCGCCGGCGTCGGGCGCCTCGCTCGGGCGGATCTCCAGCGAACGCTCCACCGTGCCGATGTGCTCCAGCAGCAGGGCCTTGGCGCCCTCGGTGTCGCCGCGCTCCAGCGCCTCGACGATGCGCTCGTGCTCGGCGCAGGACTGGCTGGCGCTGTGGGTGGACTGGAACAATGTGGCCGCCAGCGTGGTGCGCGCCGTGAGGTCGCGCAGGGTGAGCGCCAGCAGCCGGTGGCCCATCTGCTCGGCCAGGCAGACGTGGAAGTCGGCCAGCAGGAAGGCGCGCGTGGCGGCGTCGGCGCCCGCAATGGCCTCCTGCTCCTGGGCGATGTGGCGGCGCAGCTGGCCGATCACGCTTTGCAGGGGGCGCCCGGCCTCGCCCAGGATGCCGGTCTCGATGATGCGGCGCGCCGCGAAGGCGTCCTGCGCCTCCTCGGCCGAGGGCTGGACCACGTACCAGCCGCGCCGGGGCTGCACCTGCACGAAGCCGCGCGCCTGCAGCTGCATCAGCGCCTCGCGCACCATGGTGCGGCTGACCTCGAAGTTGTCGGCCAGCTCCTGCTCCCCCAGCCGTTCACCGGGCGCCAGTTTCTGGGCCAGGATGGCTTCGACGACGCGCTCGGCGATGTGCTGGGGGCTTACAGGTGTCATTGCGTTGCAGGGTGGGCAGGAGTCACGGTTGCGGGGACGGCGGCGGCGCCGGAGGGCTCGGCGTCGGGCCCCTGATTGTCGGCCAGGCCGTTGAGCACGGCATGGGCGCGCTCGCGGTCGATGTCACCTTCCCAGGCCGCGATGGCCACCGTGGCCACGCAGTTGCCGATCAGGTTGCCCAGCGCGCGTGCAATGCCCATGAACCAGTCCACCGACAGCACCAGCACCAGGCCGATGGCGGGGATGGCCGGAATCGCATGCAGCGTGGCCGCCAGCACCACGATAGCCGAGCCCGGCACGCCGTGGGCGCCCTTGGAGGTCACCAGCGCAATCGCCAGGATGGTCAGCAGGTCGGCCATGCCGATGGGCGTGTTCGTGGCCTGGGCGATGAACACGGCCGCCAGCGTGATGTAGATGGAGAAGGCGTCCAGGTTGAACGAGTAGCCCGTGGGAATCACCAGACCCACGGTGGAGTCGCGCACGCCCAGGTTGCGCAGCTTGGCCATGATCTGGGGCAGCACGCTGTCCGAGGAGGTGGTGGCGAAGACCACCATCAGCTCCTCGCGCAGGTAGCGCAGCAGCTTGATCAGGCTGAAGCCCGAAAAGCGCATCACCAGGCCCAGCACCACGAAGACGAAGAAGATCACGGCCACGTAGAACAGCAGCACCAGCATGCCCAGCTGCTTGAGCGAGCCTATGCCGTACTGGCCCACGGTGAAGGCGATGGCGCCCAGCACGCCCAGCGGCGCCAGCTTGATGAGGATGCCCATGATCTTGAACAGCACGTTCGACAGCGTGTCGATCAGCGCATGCACGGGCGCGCCGCGCTCGCCCAGCATGGTCAGTGCGCAGCCGAACAGCACGGCGAACAGCAGCACCTGCAGCACGTCGCCCGTGGCAAAGGCCTGCACCACGGTGGTGGGGATGAGCTTCATCAGGAAGTCCACCGTGCCGCCGCTGGTCAGCTTGTCGGCGTTGCTGGCATAGGCGCTCATGGCCGAGGCGTCGAGCTTGCTCGGGTCCACGTTCATGCCCGCGCCGGGCTGGAACACGAAGGCCAGCACCAGGCCCAGCACCAGGGCGATGGTGGTCAGCACCTCGAAGTAGATCAGCGACTTGACGCCGACCCGGCCCACGCGCTTGAGGTCGCCCGCGCCCGCGATGCCGTGCACCACCACGCAGAACACCAGCACGGGAATGATCATCTTGATGAGCTTGATGAAGCCATCGCCCAGGGGCTTGAGTTTCACGGCCCATTCAGGGGCCAATATTCCGGCGAGCACACCCAGGATGAGTGCGATCACCACCTGTCCGAACAGTGATCTGGCAAAGCGGCGCATAGTCGTCTTTCGCAAGTTGTGGAATCTTGTATGCAAGTGGCTCTGCAACTTGCATGCAAGAATGTAGACAAGCGAAACGCGTGCCAGCAGAGGGTATTCCCTGCGGATTTGCGGCACTCCAGAGAAGTTCAGCCCTGACTTTTTCTGCATGAAATCGGCAGATGCGGGCGGGCCTCCCCGCCGTGGTGCAGGGCGGGGGCCGGCATGCCCGCGCATGGTGCGCGCGGCGTGCGGCAAGGCTGTGCAGGCCCCGTGCCGGGGCATGCGCGAGGGCGGCGCAGGGCGCGCCGCCCGGGGGGATCAGCGCAGGTTGCGCTCCATCGCGCGGTCCTTGATGAAGAAGGCCGCCAGCAGGCCCAGCGTCACGCCGAACATCACATAGAAGGCCGGCGCCATGGGCGAGCCCGTGGAGCGGATCAGCCAGGTCACGATGAACTGCGCGAAGCCGCCGAAGATCATCACGGCCACGTTGTAGGCCATGGACATGCCGGCCGAACGCACCTGGGGCGGGAACAGCTCGGCCATCACCGTGCTGAACACGCCGAAGAACACGGCCACGAACACGCAGACCACCAGCTGGGTGATCAGCAGCTTCTGCACCGTGGGGCCGTCGGTCAGCCAGGCATACAGCGGGTAGAGCACCACCAGGTAGCCGATCAGCGAGCCGATGGTCAGCATGCGGCGGCCCACGCGGTCCGACAGGGCGCCGAAGAACGGCATGATCACCACCATCAGCGCGGCACCGGCCATCTGCACCATGAAGGCATCGCGCATGGGCAGCTTCAGCGTCACCGTGGCATAGGTCACCAGATAGGTGAAGGTGATGTAGATGGACACCGTGGCCGTGACCACCAGGCCCATGCCCACCAGCGTCTCGCGCGCATGCGTGCGCAGCATCTCCATGATGCCGATCTGGCGCGCCTTGCCGCTGGCCTGCGCGGCCTGCATTTCCTTGAAGACCTCGGGCTCCTCCACATGGCGGCGGATGTACAGCGCCACGGGAACGATCAGCAGGCCCACGGCGAAGGGCACGCGCCAGGCCCAGGCCATCAGTTCCTCCTCGGTGAAGATCTCGGTGATCAGCGTGCCCGTGGCCGCGCCGATCAGCAGGGCCAGCATCTGGCCGGCCATCTGCCAGGAGCCATAGAAGCCGCGCTTGCCGGGCGGTGCCAGCTCGATCAGCAGTGCCGTGGACGTGCCGAACTCGCCGCCGGCCGCAAAGCCCTGCAGCAGCCGTGCCAGCACGATGAACAGCGGCGCCAGGATGCCCACGGCCGCATACGTGGGCGCCAGCGTGATCAGCGCGATGGCCACGGCCATCAGGCCGGTCACCATCACCATGGCCGCCTTGCGGCCCTTGCGGTCCCCGTACAGGCCCAGCAGGATGCCGCCCACGGGCCGCATGAAGAAGCCCACGCCGAACACGGCCGTGGTCATCAGGATGCGGTTGATGTTGTCGTCCGGATTGTCGGGATTGCTGGGGAAGAACAGCTTGGCGACGATGGGTGTCATGAAGGCGAACACCAGGAAGTCATACCACTCCAGCGCGTTGCCGATGACGGCAGCCACGATGTTGCGGGTCGAGACGGTTTGCTTGGTCAAAGCAGGGTCCATTTCCGAAAAGGGATTGAAAAGACGGCAGTCACGCCCGGGGCATGGGTCGGCGTGCCTGCCCGGGCCGCAACCCGGGCGTACACTGCTTCGCCATATGCAATGCCTATGCCATGGCCTGCGTCGTCCACGAAGGGCGGCGCAGGCCATGGCGCAGATGGAACCACATGACTACCTGGAAAAACACCCGCGACTGGCTGGAAACACTGGTCGCATTCGACACCACCAGCCGCAACTCCAACCTGGCGCTGATCGAGTGTGTACGCGATGAGTTGGCCACGCTGGGCGTGAGTGCCCGATTGTTCCACTCTCCGGACGGCGCCAAGGCCAATCTCTTCGCCACTTTGCCGGCCAGCAATGGCGAAACGCAGGGTGGCATCGTGCTGTCCGGCCATACCGACGTGGTGCCGGTCGATGGCCAGCAGTGGAGCACCAACCCCTTTGCGCTCACCGAAAAGGGCGGGCGCCTCTATGGTCGCGGCAGCTGCGACATGAAGGGCTTCATCGCCGCCTCGCTGGCGCTGGTGCCCGAATTCCTGGCCACGCAGCGCGCCAGGCCCGTGCACCTGGCCTTCTCGTACGACGAGGAAATCGGCTGCGCGGGCGCGCCCGTGATGATCAACCAGCTCAAGGCCGAGGGCGCGCGCTTCGACGGCTGCGTGGTCGGCGAGCCCACCAGCATGCAGGTCGTGGTGGCGCACAAGGGCATCAACCTCTACCGCTGCCGCGTGCACGGCAAGGCCGCGCATTCGTCGCTCACGCCGCGCGGCAGCAATGCCATCGAATACGCGGCGCGGCTGATCTGTCGCATCCGGGACATCGCCGACCACTTCAAGGCGCACGGCCCCTACGACGAATTCTTCGACGTGCCCTTCACCACCATGACCACCAACCAGATCCAGGGTGGCATCGCGGTCAACACCATCCCCGAGCTGTGCGAATTCGCCTATGAATTCCGCAACCTGCCCGGCATGTCGGTGGATGGCATCCAGGCCCAGGTCGAGTCCTATGTGCGCGACGAACTGCTGCCGCGCATGCGCGCCGAGTTCGCCGACGCGCGCATCGAGATCGAGACCGGCGCCAGCGCGCCTGCGCTGGAAGCCTCGGAAGAAGCCGCCATCACCCAGCTGGTGCGCGCGCTGACCGCCGACCAGGAAAAGCGCAAGGTGGCCTACGGCACCGAGGCCGGCCTGTTCCACAACGCCGGCATTCCCACCGTGGTCTGCGGCCCCGGCTCCATCGAGCAGGCGCACAAGCCCGACGAGTTCGTCGAGCTGGCCCAGCTCGACGCCTGCGAGCGCTTCCTCAGCAAAATGGGCACGAGTCTGTGATCACCCCCTGAGTCGCTTCGCGCCTTCCCCCTCTCTTCGGAGGGGGACGACACCCTTGCTGCGGGGCGGCCCTTGCTCGGTGTCCCTCGCCTTGGGGGCGCGGGAGTTTCGAGGTCAAGCTCAAGAAATCTCGTCTTGCCCCGCTCAGCGCACCGGGATGGCGATGGGCCGCAGCGGCGCGGCGTCGCCGCCGCGGATCTTGAGCGGGCCGCCGATGAAGGCGAACTCGTAGACCTTGTCGCGCGACAGGTCGTCCAGCGCCACCAGCTCCATGATGGGCACGCCCTTTTGCGCCAGCAGGTAGCTGTGCAGCGGTACGTAGTCATCGTCCACCTCGGACGGGAACGTCTCCAGGCTCAGGTTGTCGGCGCCCACGATCATGGCGCCGCCTTCCTCCACCAGGAAGCGCGCGGCATCCAGGCCCAGACCCGGCGGCTTGGCCATGTAGGCCTGGGGCTGGCCGTACAGCTTCATGCGGCCCGTGCGCACCAGCACGATGTCGCCCTCCTGCAGCGTCACCTTCTGGCGTGCCAGCGCATCCTTGAGGTCCTGGCGCGTGATGCGGTACTGGTCGGGCAGCATCTCCAGGCCCTTGGCGGCCGCCACGTCGATCAGCACGCCGCGCGCCACCAGCGGCGGGAATTTCTCTATGCCCGTGCGCTGCCAGCCCCGGTCGCCCAGGTGCTGGTCTGCGCTGAAGCCGTTCCAGATCCTGCCGCGGATGCCGAAGTGGTTGAGCGCATCGATGTGCGTGCCCGTGTGGCTGTACATGGAAAACGCCGTGCCCGTGTAGCTGCGCGTGGCGTTCATGTCCTTGCCCACGTTCATCGGGTCGTCCACCACGGTGCCGCGCGGCGTGTGCGTCATCCAGAACTGGTAGTGCGGATCGCCCGCGTCCTGCCAGCTGGGCATGCCCACGTAGTACTCGGTGGCCAGGTCATAGACCTGCCCGCCCGTGATGCGCTGCAGGATGGCCGCGCGCGAGGCCGGCGTGATCAGGTTCAGGCGGCCGATCTCGTCGGCCGGCCCCCAGGGGCTGGTGCCCACGTCCTGGCGTGCGCCGGCCGGGGGCTCGTGGCCGCCATGGGCCTGGGCCGCGGTGCCCGCGAAGGCGGCGGCCAGGGCGATCACGAGAGAGGGCAGCGCCATGCGGCGAGCGAAGCGTTGGAGAGTCATGCAAGAGTCCTTGGTCTGCTGAAAGAGGGCGCGCATGCCGCGCGCAAGGGAAGGCGGAAAACGCCGATGAAAAAAAGCAAAGACGGGGGCGCTCAGGCCGCCAGGAAGTGCAGCCGTTCGCGCAGCGCAGCCAGCGACTGGGTCTGCAGCGGCGGCAGGCCCGGCGCGATCAGCGTGGGAATGGAGCGCAGGCCCATGCGCTGCGCCAGAGCGCGGTCCTGGCGCACCTGCTCCAGCGCCTGGGCGCCTTCCATGCAGCCTGCGAAGGCGTTGCGCTCGAAGCCCGTGCGCGTGGCGATGTCCAGCAGCACTTCGGCGTCGCCGATGTTGCGGTGCTCGCTCATGTGGGCGTGCTGGATGGCGTCGAACAGATCCCAGTGCGCGTCATCGCCGCCCAGGATCTGGGCCGCCTGGCAGGCCAGTGCGCCGGCCATGCCGCTGGGGTACTCGAAGGCCTCGCGGCGCATGCCCTCGATGTCGATGCGGTCCTCGTCGTCATGCTGCGCGCAGGCCTGCCAGTGCTCCAGGATGACCTGCTTGGCGCGCTCCATGGAGCCGAAGGCCGCCACCATCTCGGCGCGCGAGGCCTGCAGCACGAAGCTGCGATGGCGCACGCGCAGGCCCAGCTCGCGCGCCACCTGGCGCAGGCGTGGCGACATCACGTAGCACCAGCCGCAGACCACGTCATGGAAGAAGTCGATGGCGGGGGCGACCGCGGGCGCCGCAGCAGGCGCCGCCTGCAGGGCCTGCTGCGGCGAGGCGGCCGCCGCATCCTGCGCGGGCAGGGCGCAGGAAAAATCATTGCATTGCGTCATGCTTGTGTCCTTCATGGCTGTGATGGACGGCAAGCGTAGGCCGCAGGCCCGGCGCGAAAAAGGGGCGTGCGCTTGAGGAACTCTTAACGCGGCGTCAACAATCCTCGCCCATGGCGGCGGGCAGCTCCTCGGCCAGGAAGTCCACGAAGGCGCGCACCTTGGGCAGCAGGTGGCGCTGCGTGGGATAGACCGCGTAGACATGGCGGGCCTGCGCGGCCTGGTCCGCAAGGTCCAGTGCGACCAGCTGGCCTGCCGCAATCGCCGGCCGCGCCAGGAACGAGGGCAGGGCGCCAATGCCCAGGCCCGCCACCAGCAGGTCGCGCAGCATCAGGCTGTTGTTGACGTTGGCGCGCGCCTCGGACGGCGCCTGGGGGCTCTCGCCCGCTTCGCGGGGCGCATGCGCCAGGCTGTAGTTCAGCAGCGCATGGCCGCGCAGCGCGGCGGCACTGGCCGGGCGGCCATGCGCCTGCAGATAGGACGGGGCCGCGCACAGCATCTGCGACAGCGAGGCCAGGCGCCGCGCGATCAGCGAGGAGTCCGCCAGCTCCGCGCTCAGGCGGATGGACACATCGAAGCCCTGGCCCACCGCGTCCACCAGCCGGTCTTCCATGGACAGGTCGATCTGCAGCTGCGGATGGCGCTGCATGAAGCGCGCCAGCAGCGGCGACAGAGTGCTCAGCGCAAACGACAGCGGCGCATTCACGCGCAGCCGGCCGGCCACCTGCTGCGACTGCGCGCGCACCGACTGCTCCAGCGCATCGAATTCATCGAGCAGGCGGCAGCACTCGGCGTAGTAGGCCTGGCCCGTGTCGGTCAGGCTCATGCGGCGCGTGGTGCGCTGCAGCAGCACGGCGCCCAGATGGGCTTCGAGCGCGCGCAGCTGCTTGCTCAGCGCGGCCGAGGACAGGTCCAGCGCGTCGGCCGCCTTGGCGATGGAGCCCAGTTCTACGATGCGCCGGAAGGCGCGCAAGGGGGTCAGCGTATCCATGGGGGAAAAGCAAAGAGTGGCGCGCAGCGTAGCAGGCCGCTCGGGTTTGCCGGGGCATGCCTGCGGGGGCAGGGGCGACAATCGCCAGGTACGGCGCGCCCGCCGCGCCCCTTTGTCTTTACCGAATCTGTTCAATCCCATGCCCCAGACCACTCCCGCCTGCCCCCAGTGCGGCCTTGAAAACACCTATCCCGACGCCGCCAGCTACATCTGCCCCGACTGCGCCTTCGAATGGCCCATGCAGGCCGAAGAAGAGGCCGGCGAAGCCGCCGCTGGCGACGGCATCGTGCGCGACGCCAACGGCAATGCGCTGGCCGACGGCGATGCCGTGATCCTGGTCAAGGACCTCAAGGTCAAGGGCTCGTCCACCGTGCTCAAGAAGGGCAGCAAGATCAAGGGCATCCGCCTGGTCGATGGCGCCGACGGCCACAACGTGGACTGCAAGACCGAACTGGGCTCCATGCTGCTCAAGTCGGAGTTCCTCAAGAAGGCCTGAGCATGCTGGCGCTGTCGCTTGCGGTATCGGCGGTCCTCGGGCTGCTGGCGCTGTGGGTGTTTGCGCCCTTGTTCATTGCGCTGACCGCTGGCGCGGTGGTGGCCCTGCTGCTGGCACTGGCCGGCCGTACGGGTCTCACGGGTCTCACGGGTCTCACGGGTCTCACTGGCCGCACCGCGCGCACCCTGCCCGTGGCGGGCTGGTGGGCCATCGCGCTGTGCGCCGGCGCGGCCTGCGTGGCCATGCTGGTGCTGCTGCCCGACCGGCTCGATGGCGCGCCCTTCCTCGCCTTCGGCATGGGCTTGCTGGCAGCCATCTGCGCCGGGGCGCTGGTCTGGTTGACGGGCTGGCTGATCGCCGGGCGGCAGCCTGTGCAGGTGTCCTGGTGGACCGGATCGGCCCTGGCCGGCCTGGGCGCCTTCCTCGCCCTGCTGCTGGGCGGCCCCGACACGGCGGGCTGGATGGCCTGGCGCGACCAGCTGCGCGGCTACGAGGCCGTGCCGCTGCGCATCACGCTGGCCGAAGCGCCTACGGCGCAGCGCGAGCAGGCCCTGGCCGAACTGCTGCTGCCCTTGCTGGAGCAGGGCAGTCGTGCCGTCCGCCATCGCCAGTCCACGCGCTTCGGCAACTCGGTAGAGCACGCCGTGGTGCCCGCCCGCTGGCGCATCGAGGGCGCTCTGCTGGAGGTCATGCTGGCCGAGAAACCACCCGCGCCCCTGCTCAGCGCCCATGTCGCTTTGCTGGAGCAGTTCGCCGCCAGCGGCCCCGCCCAGGCGGGCCAGGCACCGTCCTGGCTGATGCTGGCCAGCGCCCAATGCCTGCCGCCACCGCGCCTGCGCGAACTGTCGCGCCTGCTGGGCCAGGGCAGCGAGCTGCTGGCCCGCGCGCGGCGCTGCACGCAGCAGCGCTCGGCGCAATTGCAGCGCCTGTGGCCGCTGCTGGCCGGCAGCGTCGAGCGCGTGGAGGTGGGCGAGGCGCGGCGCTTTCATCCGTGGCTCGGCCTGCAGCGCTGGCAGGCTGTGGCACCTACCGACAATCCGGAACCCTAGGCGGGCTCCACGTCCTTCCACTGGCCGGGCTCCAGGCCGTCCAGCGTGTAGGGCCCGATGGCCGCGCGCACCAGCCGCAGCGTGGGGTGGCCAATGGCCGCCGTCATGCGGCGCACCTGGCGGTTGCGGCCTTCGCGGATGACCAGCTCGATCCAGCAGTCGGGAATGTTCTGGCGCACGCGGATGGGCGGGTCGCGCTGCCACAGCACGGGCGGCGGCTCCAGCCGGCGCGCCTGCGCGGGCAGCGTCATGCCGTCGTTGAGCTGCACGCCCTGGCGCAGGGCCTGCAGCGCGGCCGCGTCGGGCAGGCCCTCGACCTGTACCCAGTAGGTCTTCTCCATCTTGAAGCGCGGATCGGCGATGCGCGCCTGCAGCGGGCCGTCGTTGGTCAGCAGCAGCAGTCCTTCGCTGTCGGCGTCGAGCCGGCCTGCCGCATGCACGCCCGGCACGTCGATGTATTCCTTGAGGCCACGCCAGCGGCCCTCGGGGGTGAACTGGCTGAGTACGCCGTAGGGCTTGTTGAAGCACAGCAGGCGTGAGGGGCCGGTGTCGGGCCGGTCGGCGAAGGCGGTCTGCAGGCGCCGGGATGGGCCCGCAAAGGAGCGCGAGGGAGGGCGTTTTCTGGGTTGCATGGACTCAGCGATTGTCGTCGGGATAGACCGCACGCACGCACTCCAGCCAGGCCCTCGCCGCGCGTGACAGATAGCCGCTGCGCCACAGCTGCACCACGTCCCAGTGCAGTTCAGGCCCCACCAGCGGGCGGCTGGACACGCGCCGGGGGTCGAACCGCGCGATCACGTGCTCGAACATCACGGCCACGCCCACGCCTTCTGACACCAGGTCGCCGATGAAGTCCCAGTAGCGCGTCTGCAGCCGCACCTGTGGGTTGAAGCCTGCCGCCGCGCAATGTTCCAGCACGGCCTGGTGCAGGGCGAAGTCCGAGGTGTAGAACACAAAGGGCCGCCGGGCCAGCTCGCTCCAGTGCACGGGTGCGTCCGGGTCGGGCACCTCGTGCGCGGCAAAGGCTACGCGTGTCTTCTGGTGGGCGATGGTGCAGTACTCCAGGCCCTCTCCGGCCAGGTCACCACTCGCCTCGCCCGCGCCGTGCAGGCCCAGCGCCATGTCCAGCTTGCCGTCCAGCAGCAGCTGGCGCTGTGCGCGTGCGCCCTGCTCCTGCACATGCAGTTCCACGCCCGGATGCAGTTGCTGAAAGCGCGCGATCACGGGCGCCATGTAGTGCCCGGCCGTGGGCATGATGCCCACGCTCAGGCTGCCGCGCGCAATGCCGTCCACCTCGGCCACCTCCTGCAGCAGCTGGCGTGACTGCTCCAGCACCTGCAGGCCGCGCGCATGGACCACCTGGCCTGCGTCGGTCAGTTGCACACCGCGCCCCTCGCGCAGCAGCAGCGGGCCGCCCAGCTCCTCCTCCAGCGCCCGCACCATCTTGCTGATGGTGGGCTGGGTCACATGCAGCGCCTCGGCCGCACGCGTGAAGCTGTTGCAGCGCACCACCTCGACAAAGTAGCGCAGCGCGCGCAGGTCCATGAGGATTCCTTTTGTGCATGGGAAAAATGGAGATTATTCATTTTACGAATCTGAGTGCAAACCCTAGGATTGCCCCATGTCAAAGATTTCCGCCACGCCCGTCCTGCGGCCGCAGGTGTTTCAGGGCCTGCTGCACCGCTGCTGGCCGCTGCTGCGCGGCGTGCTGCAGGTGGGGCTGCTCAGTGCGCTGTGGGTGGCCATGGAGGCCGTGCGCGCCCATTTCGGCTGGGGCATGCCGGCCGGGCTGATCGGCTTCGCCCTGCTGGCCACGGGCCTGTTCAGCGGGCTGGTCAAGGCGCGCTGGCTGCAGGGTGGCACCAACTGGCTGCTGGCCGAGATGCTGCTGTTCTTCGTGCCCGCCATGCTGGTCGTCACCGAATACACCGACCTGATTCAGCACCAGGGCCTGCGCATCCTGGGCGTCATCGTGGCCAGCACGGCCTGCGTGATGGCCGCCACGGCGCTGGCCGTGGACCGCGTCTACCGGCTGGAGCTGTGGCTGGCCCGGCGCCGCTCCACGCGCGCCGGGCTGCACAGGGAGCAGGAATGAACGCCATGTCCGACCAGACGATAGGCCTGCTGTCGCTGCTGGCCACGCTGGCCTGCTATGCGGCCAACAAGCGCGTGTACCGCCGCCATCCGCATCCGCTGCTCATGCCCATCGTCGCCACGCCCATGGTGCTGATCGCGCTGGCGCTGCTGACCCATGTGCGCTACCCGCAGTACATCGCCCAGACTCACTGGCTGGTTTGGCTGCTGGGCCCCACCACGGTGGCCTTTGCGCTGCCCCTGCACGAAAACCGCCACTTGCTGCGCAAGCACTGGATGTCGATCGCCACCGGCGTGCTCGTGGCCAGTGGCGTGTCCATTGCCACCACCATCTGGTTCGCACAGGCCTTCGGACTGCCCGTGGACCTGCAAAAGGGCCTGGCCGTGCGCTCGGTGACCACCCCCTTCGCCATCGAGGCCGAGCGCGTGCTGGGCGGGCCCACCGACCTGGCCGCGCTGTTCGTGCTGCTCACGGGCGTCAGCGGCATGCTCATGGGCGAGACCATCCTGCGGCTGCTGCCGCACGTGCGCAGCAAGCTGGCTGCGGGCGCCATTCTGGGTGGTGCCGCGCATGGCAGCGGGGTGGCGAAGGCGCGGCAGTTTGGGGATGTGCAGGCGGTGGTTGCTTCGTTGGTGATGATGATTGCGGGGGCGTTGAATGTGGTGGTGGCGCCTTGGGTGAGGGTGCTGTTTTTCTGAAGTGATTTGCTGAAGTGATGCGGGAGCTACTATCCGTGACCGGGGTTTGATGGCTGGGGTTTTGGGGACCCGGCTGTCTTTGGGTTTGGGGCGGGATGGGGCTACCCGTAAGGGCGTCCGCATGCCTTGCACATGTTCTTAACTCCCGCCCACCTTGTTTGTGCCTCGATTGCTTTTGGCTTAGGTGCAATCTTTTGCCCCTGCCGGGTGGTTGTTTTTCGAGGCCGGGTCTCGGCCCGGCAGCCGACTGCCCTTTCTTGATTCGCCAAGAAAGGTCAGATCAAAGAAGGCGACCCGGATGTCCGCGACCCCTTCGCTGCGCTGCGGGGCCACCTGCGCCGTGGCGGTTGCGGGGTTCGCCGTGAAACTCACTTCGCTCTGCGAGCTACGTTCAAACAATCACGGCGAGTCAGATGACGAAGCAGTCCTGTCCTTCGGCAGGACTGCAACCCCGCAACCGCCACGGCGCAGGCGCGGACATACGGGGAGTGGGTGCGGGCCTTCGCTGCGCTCGGCCTGGAGTGCTGGGGCGCTTGCCATCTTGAAAGCCTCTATCATCGCGGCAGCCCCCTGTTCCGGGGCCGGTGCGTAAGAACACCCAAAACGAAGCGGTGCGGCCTCGCCGTCAAGGAGGCCTTGTCACGTCTGATTTCCGGAGCGTGGGCGCAAGCCTGCGTTCCTGCGGTTACGGACGGGATGGGGCTACCCGCAAGGGCGTCCGCACGGCTTCGTTCGTGTTCTTAACATCCCGTCCACCTGTCTGTGCGTAAGAACACGGGCCGGTGGTTTTTGTTCTCACGAAGGAGTACGAAACCATGCACGGCATTTCTTATTTTGCATTCCCCTCTGCCACCCAAGCGCCTCACTCTCGCGCATCTGCCGTGGCAAGGGTGGCGCCATGAGTACCGCTTCCCCAACCCTGACCCAGCCCACGCCGCAGCAGTTGAGCCATGCCGTGACCGAAATCGGCCGGCTGACGCTGCAAGGCAGCAGCGAGGTGTACTCGCTGGGCCAGCTGGCGCTGGCCTGGCTGGAGCGGCCCGAGGGCCATCGCAATCTGGAGGTGGTGGCCAATGCGCTGCAGGCCATTTGCGGGGCCGCGCAGCGGATGGAGGAGCTGGTGGAGGACGAGGTCAACCACGTGCATTGCCTGCAGGAAGACCCGGCGTATCTGCGGCGGATAGCGGCTGCTGCGGCGGCGTTTCAGCGCTGATTCGCTGGTCCGCTTGCCAGGGCGCCCCGGGCTGCTGACTCCCGGAATCCGCCCAATGAAAAAGCACCTCGAAAGGTGCTTTTTTCTCGTCAGCCGGATGCTGTTCAGGCCAGCGTGTAGGCGGTCTTCACCGTCGTATAGAACTCCTGCGCATAGCGGCCCTGTTCGCGCGGGCCGTAGCTGCTGCCCTTGCGGCCGCCGAAGGGCACGTGGTAGTCCACGCCGGCCGTGGGCAGGTTGACCATGACCATGCCGGCCTGGCTGTGGCGCTTGAAGTGGGTGGCGTGCTTGAGGCTGGTGGTGGCAATGCCTGCGGCCAGGCCGAAGGGCGTGTCGTTGGCCACGGCCAGGGCTTCCTCGTAGTCCTTCACGCGGATGACGCTGGCCACGGGGCCGAAGACTTCCTCGCGGTTGATGCGCATGGCGGCCTGGGTGTCCACGAACAGGGTGGGCGCCATGTAGTAGCCCTGGTTGCCGCTGCCGGTGTGGCAGGCGGCGGCTGCGCCGCCCGCAGCCAGCACGGCGCCTTCGGCCTTGGCGATTTCCACGTAGCTCAGGTCCTGCTCCAGCTGGGCCTGGCTGACCACGGGGCCCATGTCGGTGCCTGCGGCGCGGGCGTCGCCCACCTTGATCCTGGCCATGCGGGCCTGCAGGGCCTCGATGAAGGCGGGGTAGATCCTGTCGGTGACGATGAGGCGGCTCGATGCCGTGCAGCGCTGGCCGGTGGAGTAGAAGCCGCTTTGCGCGGACAGCTCCACGGCCTGGGTGAGGTCGGCGTCGTCCAGCACGATCTGCGGGTTCTTGCCGCCCATCTCCAGCTGCACCTTCTTGCCGCTTTCCACGCAGGCGCGGGCAATGCCGCGGCCCACGCCGACGGAGCCGGTGAAGCTGATGGCGGCCACGTCGCTGTGGCGCACCAGGGCATCACCGATGACGCGGCCCGGGCCCATGACGAGGTTGAAGACACCGGCCGGAATGCCCGAGCGGTGAATGATGTCGGCCAGCGCCCAGGCGCTGCCGGGCACGAGGTCGGCAGGCTTCAGGACCACGCAGTTGCCGAAGGCCAGGGCCGGGGCGATCTTCCAGGCGGGAATGGCGATGGGGAAGTTCCACGGCGTGATCAGGCCCACCACGCCGACGGGCTCGCGCGTGATTTCCACGCCGATGCCGGGGCGCACGGAGGGCAGGGTTTCGCCGGCCAGGCGCAGGCATTCACCCGCGAAGAACTTGAAGATCTGGCCTGCGCGGCCGACTTCGCCAATGGCTTCGGGGCGGGTCTTGCCTTCCTCGCGCGCCAGCAGGTCGCCCAGCTCTTCCTTGCGGGCCAGGATTTCGTTGCCGATCCTGTCCAGGGCGTCGTGGCGGGCCTGGATGCCCGAGGTGCTCCAGGCGGGAAAGGCCGCGGCCGCCGCGGCGATGGCGGCTTCCACATCGGCGGCATTGCCCTGGGCGTACTCGCCGATCACATCGGACAGGTCGCTGGGGTTGGTGTTGGCGCTGTAGCCGTCGGCGGCCTTCCATTGGCCGTTGATGAGGTTGTCGTAGCGGGACATGAGGTGCTCCGGGAAAGGGGTAACGGAAGGAAGGGGTCAGCGGACCATGCAGGGGCGCTTGTTGTCGAAGGTCCAGCCCGGGATCAGGTACTGCATGGCCATGGCGTCATTGCGGGCGCCCAGGCCGTGCTCCAGGTACAGGGCGTTGGCGCGCTGCAGCGCGGCGCGGTCCACGGTGACGCCCAGGCCCGGGGTCTTGGGCACTTCGACGAAGCCGCCCTTGATCTGCAGCGGGTTCTGGGTGAGGTACTGGCCGTCCTGCCAGATCCAGTGCGTGTCGATGGCCGTGACCTTGCCGGGCACGGCGGCGGCCACGTGGGTGAACATGGCCAGCGAGATGTCGAAGTGGTTGTTGGAGTGCGAGCCCCAGGTCAGGCCCCAGTCGCGGCAGGTCTGGCCCACGCGCACGGAGCCCGCCATGGTCCAGAAATGCGGGTCGGCCAGCGGGATGTCCACGGACTGCAGCGACAGCGCATGCACCATCTGGCGCCAGTCGGTGGCGATCATGTTGGTGGCCGTGGGCAGGCCGGTGGCGCGGCGGAATTCGGCCATGACTTCGCGGCCCGAGAAGCCGTTCTCGGCGCCGCAGGGGTCTTCGGCATAGGCGAGCACGCCGTGCATGTCGCGCATGAGGCGGATGGCGTCCTTGAGCAGCCAGCCGCCGTTGGGGTCCAGCGTGACGCGCGCCTGCGGAAAGCGCCTGGCCAGCGCGGTGACGGCCTCCACCTCCTGCTCGCCGGCCAGCACGCCGCCCTTGAGCTTGAAGTCGTTGAAGCCGTAGCGCGCATGCGCCGCCTCGGCCTGGCGCACGATGGCGGCCGGGTCCATGGCGGTCATGTGGCGCACCTGCGTCCAGTCGTCGCTGCCGCTTTGGTCTTCGCCGGGCTGGACGTAGGGCAGGTCGGTCCTGTCGGTGGGGCCGGTGAAGAACAGGTAGCCCAGCATCTCCACGCGGTCGCGCTGCTGGCCTTCGCCCAGCAGGGCCGCCACGGGCACGCCCAGGTGCTGGCCCAGCAGGTCCAGCAGGGCCGACTCCACGGCGGTGACGGCATGCACGGCAATGCGCAGATCGAAGGTCTGCAGGCCGCGCCCGCCCGTGTCGCGGCCGGCCAGGGCCTGCTGCACGTTTTGCAGCAGCTTGAGGTGGTTGCCCACGGACTGGCCGATGAGCAGCGCCTTGCTGTCCTCCAGCGCCTTGCGTATGCCTTCGCCGCCAGGCACTTCGCCCACACCGGTGTGGCCCGCGCTGTCGTGGATGAGCACGATGTTGCGCGTGAAGTAGGGCGCATGCGCGCCGCTGAGGTTCATGAGCATGCCGTCGCGGCCGGCGACGGGAATGACTTCGATCTCGGTGATGGTCGGGGTGGAGGACATGGCGTGCTCTTGGATCGTTGGATCGGTCTCTGGGAAAAAAAGGGCTATGCGGTGGTGGCGGTGGCCGGCTGCTGCGCGGCCGACCAGGGCACTTCGGCCTCGGGCCGGCCCGTGGCGATGAATTGCGCCAGGTTGCGCAGCACGAGGTCGGCCATGGCGCGGCGGGTTTCATGCGTGCCGCTGGCGATGTGGGGCGCAAGCACCACGTTGTCCTGCGACAGCAGCTCGGCATGGGGGCGGGGCTCGTCCTCGAACACATCCAGGCCCGCGCCCGCGATGCGGCCCTGCTGCAGGGCCTGGACCAGTGCGGCCTCGTCGACCACGCTGCCGCGCGCCACGTTGATCAGAAAGCCCTGCGGGCCCAGCGCGTCCAGCACCTCGGCGTTGACCAGGTGCTGCGTGCCGTCGCCGCCTGCGGCGGTGATGACGAGGAAGTCGGCCCAGCGCGCCAGCTCCAGCAGCGAGGGCTGGTAGAGGTGGGGCGATCCCTCGACCAGGCGGCGGTTGTGATAGGCCACCTCCATGTCGAAGCCGGCCGCGCGGCGCGCCACGGTGGAGCCGATGCGGCCCATGCCGAAGATGCCCAGGCGCTTGCCGCTGGCGCGCGTGCGGATGCCGAAGCGGCCCTGCCTCCAGTCGCCCCGGCGCACGAAGCGGTCGGACTCGCTCAGGCCACGCGCGGCGTCCAGCAGCAGGGCAAAGGCCATGTCGGCCACGCAGTCGTCCAGCACGCCGGGCGTGTAGCCCACGCGGACGCCCTGGCGCAGCAGGGACTCGCGGTCCAGCGCGTCAAAGCCCACGCCGAAGCTGCTCACGAAGCGCAGCTTGGGCAGGGCCTGCACCACGCTCGCGGGCACGCCCATGGCGGCCGAGGTGACCAGGTATTCGAACTGCGCGCCGTGCTCGGCGAGAAAGCGCTCGCGGTCGGGCTGCTCGGACAGCAGCGTCACCTCATAGGCCTGGGCCAGCTCGGCATCGAGCTGGGGCAGCGGCATCTTGCCGAACTGGAGAACGCGTGGACGGGAGGTCGCCATGCCTTGGAATCCTTGGAACTTGCAGGGGCTGGAAGCCCCAGTGAAAAGGGCCTGCGGTGCGCAGGCCAGCGGTGCGCAGGCCAGCGGGCAAAGGCCAGCGGGCAAAGGCCGGCGGGCAAAGGCCCCGGGGCCGGCCCGTTGTTTCCAGCTCAATCAGCGGTGATCTTTCTTGTCTGGATGAGCTGCTTCCAGCGCTCCGACTCCTGGGCCTGGTAGCGCGTGAATTCCTCGGGCGTGTTGCCCACGATCTCCAGGCCCTGCTCCACGAAGCGCTTGCGGATGTCGGGCTGCTGCACGGAGGCGATGGCGGCCTTGGCCAGCTTGGCCTTCACATCGGCGGGCAGGCCCTTGGGTGCGGCCAGGCCTTGCCAGGAGTAGACCTCGGCGCCCTTGACGCCGGCCTCGGCCAGCGTGGGCACATCGGGCAGCACGGGCGAGCGCTGGCTGCCGGTCACGGCAATCGCATGCAGCTTGCCGCTGCGCAGATGGGGCAGCACGGCGTTGACGTTCTGGAACGAGAAGTCCACCTGGCCGCCGATCAGGTCGGTGATGGCCGGGGCGCCGCCCTTGTAGGGAACGTGCATGCCTTCGGTGCCGCTTTGCTGCCAGAACAGCTCGGCCGACAGATGGTCCGAGGAGCCGTTGCCCGAGCTCGCGAAACTGATCTTGCCGGGGTTGGCCTTGAGCGCGGCGATGACCTCGGCCACGGTGCGGGCCTTCTGCGCGGGGCTGGCCACGAGCACGTTGGGCGCCTGCACGGGGATGGTGATGTAGTCGAAGTCCTTGCCTGCGTCATAGGGCACGTTCTTGACCAGGTGCGGCGTGACCACGAAGGGGCCCAGCGAGGCCACCAGCAGGGTGTAGCCATCGGCCGGTGCGCGCTTGACGGCGCCTGCGCCGATGGTGCCCGTGGCGCCGGGGCGGTTTTCCACCACGAAGGGCTTGCCCAGCTGCTCGGCCATGCTCAGGGCCATGGCGCGCGCCACGGTGTCGGTGGAGCCTCCGGCCGGGAAGGGCACGATGATGTTGACGGCCTTGTCCGGAAAGCTGCCGGCCGCCTGCGCCGTGAGGGCCAGTGCGGCACCCAGCGCGATCAGAATCTTCTTCATGTTCTTGTCTCCTGGGGGGCGCAAGGGCCGGACTGGCCCCTGCGCCCGGTCTTGTGGCTTATTGGGGGCCGAGCTTGTCGATCAGGGCCTTGAGCTCTTCCAGCTCGGAGGGCTTGAGGTCCGTCAGCGGGGCGCGCACGGGGCCGGCGTCGTGGCCCACCAGCTTGGCGCCGGCCTTGATGATGCTCACGCCGTAGCCTTCGACGCGGTTGCGGATCTTCAGGTAGGGCATGAAGAATTCCTTGAGCAGCTTGTGCTGCGTGGCCATGTCGTCGGTGCGCACGGCTTCGTAGAACGCCATCGCCGTCCTGGGGATGAAGTTGAAGACGGCCGAGGAGTACACCGGCGTGCCCAGGGCCTTGTAGGCGGCCGCATAGACCTCGGCCGTGGGCAGGCCGCCCAGGTAGGCGAAGCGGTCGCCCATCGTCATGAAGATGGAGGACATGGTCTCGATGTTGCCCATGCCGTCCTTGAAGCCCACCAGGTTGGGGCAGCGCTCGGCCAGGATGGCCAGCGATTCGGGCGTGAAGCGGGTGCGGTCGCGGTTGTAGACGATGACGCCGAACTTCACGCTCTTGCAGACCTGCTCCACATGGGCGATCAGGCCTTCCTGGCCGGCTTCGGTCAGGTAGTGGGGCAGCAGCAGGACGCCGTGGGCGCCCAGGCGCTCGGCCTCCTGGGCGTGTGCGATGGCCGTGCGCGTGGGGCCGCCGGCGCCCGCGATGATGGGCACCTTGCCGCGGCAGGTGCCCACGGCGGTCTTGATGATCTGGCCGTATTCCTCGCCGTACAGCGAGAAGTACTCGCCCGTGCCGCCGGCCGCGAACAGCGCGCTGGCGCCGTAGGGGGCCAGCCATTCGAGGCGGGCCGCATAGCCCTTGGCATTGAAGTTGCCGTTGCTGTCGAAGTCCGTCACGGGGAAGGACAGCAGGCCGGAACTCATCACGTCTTTGAGGTCTTGGGGGGTCATGGTGCTCTCGGGAACAAGGATGGGGAAGAAAGAAAAAGGGGTGGAATCAGTCGAGCTTCAAACCGGCTGTCTGAACCACTTTTTGCCAGCGCTGGCGTTCGGTGGCCAGGAAGCGCGCGGTCTCGGCGGGGTTCATGGTCACGACCTCGGCGCCCTGGCCCGTGAGGCGGGCGCGCACCTCGGGCGAGCGGATGGCGGTGATCAGGGCCTCATGCAGGCGCTGGACCACGGCCTCGGGCGTCTTGGCCGGAACGACCACGCCTTGCCAGGTGCCGGTCTCGAAGCCGGGTACGCCCTGCTCGGCGATGGTGGGCACGTTGGCGGCCAGCGGCATGCGCGTGCCCTTGGACAGTCCCAGCAGCTTGAGCTTGCCGCTTTGCACATGGGGATAGGTGGCCAGCATGCCGTTCATCAGCACCTGGGTCTGGCCTGCCACCGTGTCCTGGATGGACTGCACGCCGCCCTTGTAGGGCACGTATTCCCAGCGGGCGCCCGTGGCGCGCGCCAGTTCCACGCCGGCCAGGTGCGGGGCGCTGCCCGTGGCGGTGACGGCAAAGCTCAGGTCTTCCTTCTTGGACAGGGCCACCAGCTCCTGCAGGTTGTTGGCCGGCACCGAAGGATGGACCACCAGCAGGTGGGGCGAGTAGGCCAGCATGGCCGCGCCGCGCAGGTCCCGGGACAGGTCGAAGGACAGCTTGGTGTAGAGCGAGGGCGAGATGGCCAGCGCACCCAGGTCGCACAGCATCAGCGTGTGGCCGTCGGGCTGGGCCTTGGCCACCATGTCGGCGCCCAGGTTGCCGTTGGCGCCAGGCTTGTTCTCGATGACCACGGGCTGCTTGAGTTCCGCCGACAGCAGCGGGCCGATGGCGCGCGCAATGATGTCCGAGCTGCCGCCCGGCGGGTAGGGCACCACCAGGCGCAGCGGCCGCGTGGGCCAGTTGCTCTGGGCCAGCGCACCGGCGCCGGTGGCCACGAGGGCGGTGGCGCCAGCGGCGCGCAGGAATTGCTTTCGGCTCAGGGTCATGCTCTTGTCTCCGGGTTTTGTGTTGTCAGTTGTCGTACAACTAGAGCGAATTTTCAACCGAGACATGCATGCCGTGATAAAGGGTTTTCCCTTGGTTGTCTGAATTCCTGTGCCGGCGCCAACGGTCCCGCAGGGCGCAGGGCGGTCCAGGATGCCCAGAAGGCGTCAGAAGGCGTCAGGCGGCGCTGGTCTTTTGCGCCAGGCGCAGGCGTTCGCGGCTGTTGGTCAGGTGGATGCGCATGGCCGCGCGGGCCGAGTCGGCGTCCTGGCGCTCGATGGCGGCGAGGATTTCCTCATGCTCGCGGTTGACGCGGCGCAGGTAGTCGGGGTCGCGCTGGGGCTGGTGGATGGAGGCGATGCGCGTGCGCGGAATCAGCTGGGCGCCGAAGTGGCGCAGGATGTCGCCGAAGTAGCGGTTGCCCGTGGCCTCGGCGATCTGGGTGTGGAAGGCCAGGTCATGGGCCACCGTGTCCTCGCCGCGCGCAAAGGCGATCTCGAAGGCCTGCAGCGCCGTGCGTATGCCCTGCAGCTGCTCGGGGCTGCGGCGCAGCGCGGCCAGGCCGGCGCTTTCGGTCTCCAGGCTGATGCGCAGCTCCAGCACGGCCATCACGTCCACGGCGGCCGTCAGCTCGTCGGCATTGAGCATCAGCGTGGACGCGGGCTGGGCGGCGCGCACGAAGGTGCCTATGCCATGGCGCGTCTCCACCAGGCCCGAGGCCTGCAGGCGCGACAGCGCCTCGCGCACCACGGTGCGGCTGACTTCGTAGGTCTGCACCAGCGACGATTCCGTGGGCAGCTTCTCGCCTTCGGCCAGCAGGCCGTTGCGGATCTTGCTCGCGAACTCGTCGAACAGCAGGGCGGCCAGATTGCGGCCGCTGCGACCGGACTTTCCTCGCAGGGGAAGCTCGATCGTTGGGGGTGATGCGGGAAATCCCTTTGCCGAACTTTCCATGGTGCTGATCATAATCGCTCCAAGTTGTACGACAACGTATCACAAGACGTCAACGCTTTCGCAGATTTTTCCGATTTTCCGACCCCGTCCGCAGTCCAGATGAGCACCTCCCAAGCGACCCACGCGATCCGCCACGTCCGCATCACGCCCATTGCCTTCCGTGATCCGCCGCTGCTCAATGCGGCCGGCATCCACGAGCCCTGGGCGCTGCGCTCCATCATCGAGATCGAGACGGCCTCGGGCCTGGTCGGCATCAACGAAAGCTACGGCGACCAGCCCATGCTCGATGCGCTGGCCAAGGCCGCGCCCGCGCTGGTGGGGCTGTCGCCCTGGGCGCTCAACGAGATGGAGGCCCGCGTCGCGGCCCTGGTGGCGCCGCCTGCGCTGACGGCGTCGGAGTTCCTGGGCCAGCAGGTGTCGCTGGCGCCGGGCACGCATGTGTCCAAGACCGTGGCCAAGGTGGTCAGCGCCTTCGAGGTCGCCATGCTGGACCTGCAGGGCCAGATGGCCGGGGCGCCCATCGTGGACCTGCTGGGCGGGGCGGCGCGCGACAGCGTGCCGTTCTCGGCTTACCTGTTCTACAAGTACGCCGAGCACATCGACAGGCCCTATGGGCCAGATTCTTCGCCCGACGCCTGGGGCGAGGCCCTGGCGCCGCAGCAGCTGGTGGAGCAGGCGCGGCGCATGATTGCGCAGTACGGCTTCCAGAGCATCAAGCTCAAGGCCGGCGCGCTGCCGCCCGGGCAGGAGGCGGCCGGCATCCTGGCGCTGGCCGATGCCTTTCCGGGCACGCCGCTGCGCATCGATCCCAATGGCAACTGGACGGTGGAGACCAGCCTGAAGATCGTGCAGCAGCTGCAGGGCGTGCTCGAGTACTACGAGGACCCGGCGCCCGGCCTGGACGGCATGGCGGCCGTGGCACGCGAGTGCGATGTGCCGCTGGCCACCAACATGGTGGTCACGGACTTTGCCGAGTTCCGCCGCAATGCCGAGATGGGCTGCCCCGTGAAGATCGTGCTCAGCGACCACCATTACTGGGGCGGGCTGCGCGCCACGCAGCGCCTGTCCACGCTGTGCCGCACCTTCGACCTGGGCCTGTCCATGCACAGCAATTCCCACCTGGGCATCAGCCTGGTGGCCATGACGCACCTGTGCGCCAGCGTGCCCCTGCTGACCTATGCCTGCGACACGCACTACCCCTGGCAGGACGAGGAAGTGGTCGAGGGCGGCCGGCTGCAGTTCGAGCAGGGCAGCCTGCGCGTGCCCACGGCGCCGGGCCTGGGTGTGCGGCTGGACCGCGAGGCCCTGGCCCGCCTGCACGACAACTACCTGCACTGCGGCATCCGCAACCGCGACGACCTGGGGCAGATGCGCAAGTACGACCCCGCGTTCACCGGCCACCAGCCGCGCTTCTGAACCCGCTTTCACACGATTCCAACGACGCATACCCGGAGACAAGCACCATGCAACGCCGCACACTCATCCAACATTCCCTCGCCAGCGCCCTGCTGCTGGGCACGGTCCTGGCCGCCATGCCCGCCGCCGCGCAGGGCAACTGGCCCACGGGCAAGCCCATCACCTACCTGGTGCCGTTCCCGCCTGGCGGCAATACCGATACGCTGGCACGCGTGATCGCCCAGCCGCTGAGCAAGGCCCTGGGCACGCCCGTGGTGATCGAGAACAAGGGCGGCGCGGGCGGCAGCGTGGGCTCGGCCATTGCGGCGCGCGCACCGGCCGATGGCTACACCATCCTGGGCGGCACCATCAGCTCGCACGCCATCAATGTGAGCCTGTACGCCAAGCTGGACTACGACCCGGTCAAGTCCTTCACGCCGGTGGCCATGCTGGGCTCGGGCCCGCTGGTGCTGGTGGTGCCGGCCTCCAGCCCCTACAGGACGCTGGCCGACGTGCTGGCCGCCAGCAAGGCCAAGGCAGCGGCGGGCGGCCTGACCTCGGCCTCGCCGGGCAGCGGCACCTCCAACCACATGGCGCTGGAGCTGCTGGGCTACCAGACGGGCGTGAAGTTCACCCACGTGCCCTACAAGGGCAGCGGCCCGGCCGTGCAGGACGTGATCGGCGGGCAGGTGGACATGATGTTCGACACCGCCCTGGTCGTCGGCCCCCATGTGCAGGCCGGCAAGCTGCGCCCCATCGCCGTGACCAGCTCCAAGCGCCTGGAATCCCTGCCCGATGTGCCCACCATTGCCGAGGCCGGCGAGAAGGGCTTCGACATGGGCTCCTGGCAGGCCGTGTTCGCGCCCGCAGGCACGCCGGGCCCCATCGTGGAGCGGCTGCATGCGGAGATCATGAAGATCGTCGCCACGCCCGAGGTGCAGGCGCGCCTGAAGAACTTCGGCATGCTGCCTTCGCAGATGACACCGGCCGAGCTGGGCGAGTTCCAGAAGGCCGAGGTGGTCAAGTGGGGGAAGGTGATCAAGGCTGCTGGAATTAAAGCAGAGTGACCCCCTGAGGCGCTTCGCGCCTTCCCCCTTCTCGCTTCGCGGAGGGGGACAACGCCTTCGGCTGGGCGCCCCCGCCGCGAGGCGGCTCTTGCTCGGCGTTCCTGAGTTGGGACGTGACGGTTGCGAGGGCCGCACTCCGATTGCGACAGGCCCCTAGAAAATTGAGACATTGCCATGAGTACCCCACTTCCTCTTTCCATCCGCATGCATCCGGCCGACAACGTGGCCATCGTGGCCAATGACGGGGGTTTGCCTGCGGGCACGGTGATGCCCGGGGGGCTGGTGCTGGTCGACAAGGTGCCGCAGGCGCACAAGGTGGCGCTGGTGGACATTGCCGAGGGCGGCGAGGTGCGCCGCTACAACGTGGTGATCGGCTATGCGCTGCAGGCCATTGCCGCGGGCAGCTGGGTGCATGAGCGGCTGCTGCGCATGCCGGGGGCGCTGTCTCTCGAGGGGTTGCCGATCGCCACGGTGCAGCCGCCCGAGCTGCCGCCGCTGACGGGCTACACCTTCGAGGGCTACCGCAATGCCGATGGCACGGTGGGCACGCGCAACATCCTGGCCATCACCACCACGGTGCAGTGCGTGGCCGGGGTGCTGGATTTCGCGGTGGGCCGCATCAAGGCCGAGCTGCTGCCGCGCTATCCGAATGTGGACGATGTGGTGGGCCTGGAGCACAGCTATGGCTGCGGCGTGGCCATCGATGCCGTGGGCGCCGAGATTCCGCAGCGCACGCTGCGCAACATCAGCCACAACCCGAATTTCGGCGGCGAGGTGATGGTGGTGAGCCTGGGCTGCGAGAAGCTGCAGCCCGAGCGGCTGCTGCCGCCGGGGTCCTTCCCCATCGTCGATGAGCGAGAGCCCGCGCTGGACGTGGTCTGCCTGCAGGACGAGGCGCATGTGGGCTTCATGTCCATGGTGGACTCCATCATGGGCAGCGCCAGGGTGCATCTGGAGCGGCTGAACGCGCGCCGGCGCGAGACCGTGCCGGCCAGCGCCCTGGTGGTGGGCGTGCAGTGCGGCGGCAGCGATGCGTTCAGCGGCGTCACGGCCAATCCGGCCGTGGGCTTTTGCACCGATTTGCTGGTGCGCGCAGGCGCCACCGTGATGTTCAGCGAGGTGACCGAGGTGCGCGACGGCATCGACCAGCTCACCTCGCGCGCCTCCAGCCCCGAGGTGGCCCAGGCCATGATCGAGGAGATGGCCTGGTACGACGCCTACCTGGACAAGGGCCGCGTGGACCGCAGCGCCAACACCACGCCGGGCAACAAGAAGGGCGGCCTGTCCAACATCGTCGAGAAGGCCATGGGCTCCATCATCAAGAGCGGCACGGCGCCCATCACCGGCGTGCTGTCGCCGGGCCAGCGTCTGGCCGACCGGGGCATCCAAAGCGGCCTGGTCTACGCGGCCACGCCGGCCAGCGACTTCATCTGCGGCACGCTGCAGCTGGCCGCCGGCATGAACCTGCATGTGTTCACCACGGGCCGGGGCACGCCCTACGGCCTGGCCCAGGTGCCCGTGATCAAGGTGGCCACGCGCAGTGACCTGGCGCGGCGCTGGCATGACCTGATGGATGTGAACGCGGGCCGCATCGCCGAGGGCCAGGCCAGCATCGAGGACGTGGGCTGGGAGATGTTCCGCCTGATGCTGGACGTGGCCAGCGGCCGCAGGAAGACCTGGGCCGAGCAGTGGAAGCTGCACAACGCCCTGGTGCTGTTCAATCCAGCGCCCGTGACCTGAGCCGCGCGCACAGGCCCCTGTCGGCACAGGCTGACAGGGCGCCGGTGCGCCGCTGCGCACAATGGGGGCCATGCCCTCAGATACCCCGGAAACTCCCCCCGCCTCGTCCTGGTCCGCACGCCTGGACCGGCTGCTGGAACTGAACCCGCTGCGCGCCATGTGGAACGCCGTGCAGCTGTGGCTGGACGCCGATGGCCTGCGCATGAGCGCCGCCATGTCCTTCTACGGCATCCTGAGCCTGGCGCCGCTGCTGCTGCTGCTGGTCGGCGTGCTGGGCTGGTGGGTGGACCGCAGCTATGTGGAGCACCAGCTCATCGACCAGGTGCAGGACGTGATCGGCGAGCGCGGCGCCCAGGTGGTGCGCGGCGCGCTGGAAAGCGCCCAGCGGCCCGACGAGGGGCGGCTGGCTTCGCTGTTCGGCTTCATCCTGCTGATGTCGGGCGCCACCGGTGTCTTCGTGGAGCTGCAGTCCGCGCTGGAAAGGCTCTGGACCTCCAACGGCGAGCCGCCGCCGCCCAAGGCCGTGTGGTGGCGCATGGCCGCGCTGCGGCTGCGCGGCCTGACCTATGTGCTGGCGCTGGGCTTCTTGCTGCTGGTGTCCATGGCCCTGTCCACGGCCATCCAGTTGATCACCAACTGGGCCGGCACCAAGCTGCAGATGCAGCCGCTGGGGCCGCTGGTCAGCCTGATCAACGAGTGCGTGTCCTTCGGCATCACCGTGCTGCTCTTCGTGGGGCTGATGCGCATAGGCGGCGGCCCCAAGCCCCGGCTGCGCTATCTGATCTTCGGTGCCATCATCGGCGCCCTGCTGTTCACGCTGGGCAAGCAGGCCCTGGCCTGGTACCTGGCCACGGCGGCCGTGGTCTCGGCCTATGGCGCGGCGGGCTCGCTGGTGGTGCTGCTGATGTGGATCTACTTTTCCTCGGCCATCCTGCTGCTGTCGGCCGCCACGGCCAAGGCCTTCAGCGATGCCGGCGTGCGCTTCACCCACCCCATCCGCTGGGCGCCGCCCGCCGAGGCGGCCAGCGCCGGGGACACTCCGGGCGGCACGGGCTGAGTTCCCGCATTTCGACGAAGATGAACGCCTGCGCCGCGGCCCGCAAAGCCGCGGCGCAGGCGTTTGGGCAATGGAACAATGCAGCAAAGTCCCCTGGCACCAAGGCCGGGGGCCAAGGACAAGATGGACCGATTGCAGACCATGCGGGTATTCCAGACCGTGGCCGACGAGGCCGGGTTTTCGGCGGCGGCGCGGCGCCTGGACATGTCCGTGCCCACGGTCACGCGCCTGGTGGCCGACCTGGAGCAGCACCTGGGCACGCGGCTGCTGCAGCGCACCACGCGAAGCGTCTCGCTGACCGAGGCTGGCGAGGCCTACCTGGAGCGCGTGCGCGGCATCCTGGCCGATGTGGAGGACGCCTTCAGCCTGGCCCAGGCGCACACGCTGGAGCTGTCTGGCGCCGTGCGCGTGCTCACGCCGCCCGTGTTCGCCGAGCATGTGCTGGCGCCGCTGGTGGCGGACTTCCACCGCCTGCATCCGCGCATCTGCATCGAGGTCTTCGTGGAGTCGGCCAGCGAGGCGGCCGTGGGCGAATACGACATCACCTTCGTCAATGCCGAGGAGGGCTACGACGGCAACGTGGTGGCCCGGCCCATCGTCACCACCTGCGGCCTGGCCTGCGCCGCGCCCGAGTACCTGGACGCCCATGGCGTGCCTGTCGTGCCCGAGGACCTGGCCGGCCACCAGTGCCTGCTGCGCCGGCGCATCCAGGGCCGCTCCGACATGCTGCGCATGCGCCGGCTCGACGGCAACGCGGGCGAGGTCGAGGTGGCCGTGCGCCCCGTGCTGGTGGCCAACCACACGGGCACGCTGCTGCGCGCCACGCTGGACGGCGCGGGCATCAGCACCCAGCCGCTGGACCTGATCGCGCGCCACCTGCGCTCGGGCCGGCTGCGCCATGTGCTGCCCGAATGGACCACGGGCCGATTCACGCTCTACGCCACCCTGCCCACGCGCAAGTTCATGCCGGCGCGCGTGCGCAGCTTCCTTGACTTCGTGGCCGAGCACACGCAGCGCTCCATGCAGGGCCTGCCCGAGAACCTGCCGGCGCTGTCCATCTAGCGTTCCCCGCTCCTGCCGGCCTGAGCCTGTCATCTAGGTTACTGCCGCAGCGGTGTGCGCCTCGGGGTTTCCCAGGTGAATTCCGCTGTGCGGAATCTTCGGGTTGATGGTGCACGGCACCGCCTCCTAAGCTGGTTCACAGCAAACAAGGAGGCAAGGCAATGCGAGAACAGACCCTGGTCCGGTGGCGGCCACCGGCGGCGGCAGGCGGGAGGCGGTGATGGACGTCTTCCTGCAGCAAGTGCTCAACGGACTGACCCTGGGCGGCATCTATGGCCTCGTGGCCCTGGGCCTGACCCTGGTCTACGGCATCCTGCACGTGCCCAACTTCGCGCACGGGGGCTTCTACATGATCGGCGCCTTCGTGGCCTTCCAGGCCATGGTGGCCTGGAGCTGGGGCTACTGGGCGGCCATGCTGGTGGCGGCGGTGGCGGTGGCGGTGCTGGGCATCGTCAGCGAGCGGCTGATCTTCCATCCGCTGCGCAAGGCCTCGCCCCTGCATCCCAAGATCGCCTCCATCGGCCTGCTGCTGTTTCTGGAAGCGGGCGCCCAGGCGCTGTGGGGCGCGGACTTCCAGCGCATGCCCACGCCCTATACCTCCATCGTCGAGATGGGCGGCATCACGGCGCCTGCGCAGCGCCTGCTGATCATAGTCGCGGCCTTTGCGCTGATGGTGGCGCTGCACCTGTTCCTGACGCGCACCACCACGGGCTCGACCATCATCGCCATGGCCCAGAACCGCGAGGGCGCATCGATGGTGGGCATCGATGCCAACCGCGTGTCCATGCTGACCTTTGCCATCTCGGGCGTGCTCGCGGCCGTGGCGGCCACGCTGTATGCGCCCATCAACCTGGTCTATCCGGCCATGGGTCACCTGGTCATCACCAAGGCCTTCGTGATCATCATCCTGGGCGGCATGGGCAGCATCCCGGGCGCCGTGCTGGGCGGGCTGATCATCGGCTTCGCCGAGAGCTTCGGCGCCTACTACATCTCCACCGACTACAAGGACATCATCGCCTTCGTGCTGCTGGTGGTGATCCTGTCGCTGCGCCCTCAGGGCCTGTTCGCCAAGAGGAGTCATTGAATGAACGGATTCATCGACTCCCGCATCGCCTGGGGCCTGCTGCTGGCCGCCGGCATCGCCTTTCCCTGGCTGGCGGGCAACGACTACCACCTCACGGTGATGAGCACGGCCTACATCTTCGCCATCGCCACGCTGGGCCTGAACCTGATCACGGGCTACACGGGCCAGCTCAATCTGGCGCATGCGGGCTTCATGGCCGCGGGCGCCTATACCGTGGGCATCCTCACGGTGGACCATGGCTGGCCGTTCTGGGGCGGGCTGGTGATGTCGGGCGTGGTGTGCGCGGTGCTGGGCTACCTGATCGGCATCGTCTCGCTGCGGCTCAAGGGCCACTACTTCTCCATCTTCACGCTGTGCGTGGGCTACATCATGTTCCTCGTCATCGAGAAGTGGGAGGGCCTGACCCACGGCACGGTGGGCATCATGGGCATCCCCGCGCCCGAGGCCCTGGGCGCGCTGAGCTTCGAGTCGCCGCTGGCGCTGTACTACCTGGTGCTGGCCTTCCTCGTGGCCTCGGTCTGGGTGATGCGGCGCATCGTCCGGTCGCTGCTGGGCCGCACCTTCGTGGCCATCCGCAACAGCGACGAGCTGGCCGAGGCCCTGGGCATCAACCTCATGCGCAACAAGGTGCTGGCCTTCATGCTGAGCGTGGTCTACGCGGGCGTGGCGGGCGGCCTGTATGCGGGCTTCGTGCGCTTCATCGGGCCGGACATGGCGGGCGTGCACCACACCTTCGACATGATGATCTTCGCCATGGTCGGCGGCATGGGCACGGTGCTGGGCCCGCTGCTGGGCGCCATCGGCATGCCCTGGATCACGCAGTACCTGCAGTTCCTGCAGGAGTACCGCTTCATCGTCTTCGGCCCCATTCTCGTGATGCTGGTGATCTTCATGCCCTACGGCGTGGTGGGCAGCGTCACCGCCTGGCGCGCGCGCCGCAATGCCAAGGAGGGCAAGCCGCATGCTCAAGATTGACCACCTGACCAAGCGGTTCGGCGGACTGGCCGCCGTGAGCGATGTCAGCACCGTGATCGAGGAAGGCCGCATCAACGCCATCATCGGCCCTAACGGCGCCGGCAAGACCACGTTCTTCAACCTGATCAGCTGCGTGCACAAGCCCACCTCGGGCACCATCACCTTCAATGGCCAGGACGTGACCTCGCTGCGCACCGACCAGGTGGCGAAACTGGGCGTGGCGCGCACCTTCCAGACCACGGCGCTGTTCGACCGCGCCACGGTGCTGGACAACCTCATCGTGGGCCACCGGCTGCGCACGCGCTCAGGGCTATGGGATGTGCTGCGCGGCTCCAGCCGCCTGCGCGAGGAAGAGCGCGTGTGCCGCGAAAAGGCACGCGACGCGCTGGACTTCGTGGGCCTGTCGCATGTGGCCGGCCGCATCGCGGGCGACATCACGCAGGAGGAGCGCAAGCGCGTGGCCTTCGCGCTGGCCCTGGCCACCGACCCCAAGCTGATGCTGCTCGACGAGCCCGCCGGCGGCGTCAACCCCGAGGAGACCGAGGGCCTGGCCGAGCTGATCCGCAAGCTGGTGCGCCACGGCATCACGGTGGCGCTGATCGAGCACAAGATGGGCATGATCATGAGCCTGGCCGACAAGATCCTGGTGCTCAGCTACGGCGAGAAGATCGCCGAGGGCACGCCCGAGGAGATACGCCGCAACCCCGCCGTCATCGATGCCTACCTGGGGAGCGAGCATGCTGAAGTTTGAGAACGTGTCGCTGCGCTACGGCAGCTTCCTGGCGCTGGACGGCGTGAGCCTGCATGCCGACCGGGGCGAGCTGGTGGTGCTGCTGGGCGCCAACGGCGCAGGCAAGAGTTCGCTGTTCCTCACGGCCAGCGGCATCCACAAGGCTGCGGGCGGCTCCATCGTCTGGAATGGCAAGGAGCTGGCCGGCAGCAAGCCATCGGCCATCGTGCAGTCCGGCGTGGTGCAGTGCCCCGAGGGGCGCAAGCTGTTTCCCCAGATGTCGGTGCTGCGCAACCTGCAACTGGGCGCCTACGTGCACCGCCGCGACCCCGGCCCCAGCCAGAAGACGCTGCAGGAGGTGATGGAGCTGTTTCCCATCCTGCGCGAGAAGCAGCACGACCCGGCCGGCTCGCTGTCGGGCGGCCAGCAGCAGATGGTGGCCATCGGCCGCGCCATGATGGGCCGACCCCAGGCCCTGCTGCTGGACGAGCCCTCGCTGGGCCTGGCGCCCCTGGTCATCAAGCAGATGTTCGAGGCCATACAGCGCATCAACGCGGCCGGCACCACCGTGCTGCTGGCCGAGCAGAACGCCTATGCGGCGCTGAAGATCGCGCACCGCGCCTATGTGATGGAAAGCGGCCGCATCGTGCGCGAGGGCAGGCCCGCCGAATTGCTGGCCGACGACTCCATCCGAAAAGCCTACATCGGCGCATGACGCCGCCTCTTGCCTCTACCCAAGCCACCACCACCAACGATCCAAGGAGACAGACATGACAGCATTCGCACCATTGACCCGCCGCAGGGTGGGCACGCTGGCCCTGGCCTGCGCCGCCGTGGCCGCCGCCGGCCCTGCGCTGGCCCAGGAAGTCGTCAAGATCGGCTACTCCGGCCCGCTGTCGGGCGGCGCTGCCCAGTACGGCAAGAACGTGCTCGACGGCATGCAGATGGCCGTCTCCGAGATCAATGCCGCAGCGCCCGAGATCGGTGGCAAGAAGGTCAAGATCGAGATCGTTCCGCTGGACGACAAGTACAACCCGTCCGAGACCGCGATCAACGCCCAGCGCCTGGTGCAGCAGCACAAGACGGCGGCCATCCTGGTGCCGCATTCGGGCGGCATCTTCGCGCTGCAGACCACCAACGAGCGCAGCAACTTCATCGTGCTGGCCTACAGCTCGGTGCCGCAGATCACCAACCGGGGCAACAAGCTGACCCTGCGCATCCCGCCCGAGTTCACCTCGTACATCGACCCGTTCTCCAAGTACGTGATGGGCCGCTTCGGCAAGAAGGTGGCCCTGGTGGGCGCCGACCACGACTACGCCAAGGCCTGGGTCGCTGCCTTCAAGCCCGGCTGGGAAAAGCTGGGCGGCACCGTGGTGGCCGAGAACGCCATGAGCTACAACCGCGCCACCGATTTCTACAGCGGCGTGAGCAAGGCCCTGGCCGAAAAGCCCGATGTGCTCTTCGTGGGCGGAGCCTCCGAGCCCACGGCCCTGGTCGTCAAGCAGGCGCGCGAGCTGGGTTTCAAGGGCGGCTTCGTGGTCATGGACCAGGCCAAGCTCGACGAAATGGCCCGCGTGGTCGGCGGCTATGCGCCGCTGGAAGGCGCCATCGGCGTCATGCCCGTCTCCGAGGACACCAAGCCCGAGAACAAGGCCTTCGTCGAACGCTTCGGCAAGGTCTACCCGGGCCGCATCCCGGGCTCGGAGGCGCAGTGGAACTACACGGCCGTGCACGCCACCGTCAAGGCCATGCAGCTGGCCGGCTCTGCCTCGGACACCAAGGCCATCCACGCCAAGCTCGACGAGGCCTACAAATCCCTGCGCCCCGACGTGAACCCCGGCGGCGTCAAGGGCGTGGATGAGCGCGGCGGCACGTTGACCACGGAACGCGGCGCCGCTGTGCGCGACGGCAAGATTGAGGCGGTGATGACGGTGGGGAGCAGGTAAAGCTATTGAGCGCGGCCGTGCCTTCGTGTCCGGCCGCGCCTCAGAGGCTGCGCTTGAGGCGCCCGGATTCGATGTCCGCACGCAGCAGTTCGTTGACGCGTGTTTGCCAGCCCTGGCCGGTGGCCTTGAGCGCTTGCAGTACGTCGGGGTCGAAGCGAATGTTGGTGGCGATCTTGGCATCTGCCTTGACCGAGCCTTGCGGGCGGCCCCGTTTGCGCGCGGCAATCTGCTCGGGCGTGTGCACGGCGGCAAACTGGCCTGCCTTGGCCTCTTGCAGCGCCTGACGCAGGCCGGGAACCGCCTCGCCCGCGTCGGCCTCGATGGCCTGGGCCAGCTTTTCCGTGTCCATGGCCTGCAGGGCCTTCAGGGACTTCACCATGGTCAACTCCTTCGGATGTCCTTGGGTAGGAGTTTGTTTGCTCGGCCTTGGCATACAAAGGCTTTTATTGAAACAAAAAGGAGCGCCTCGGCGCTCCTCTGTGGTCAGCGCGATGCGCCTTACAACAAGCTCGCTCCACCATCCAGCACCAACGCCTGCCCCGTCATGTGCCGAGACGCATCGGACGCCAGGTAGACCACGGCGCCCTTGAGGTCCTCCTCGCCGCCGATGCGGCGCAGCGGGGCGCGGGCGATGAGCTGGTCGCCGAGCTTGTCGATGAGGCCGTTGGCCAGCTTGCTGGGGAAAAAGCCCGGGCAGATGGAGTTGACGCGGATGCCGTAGTGGCCCCATTCCGAGGCCAGGGTGCGCGCCAGGTGCACGGCGGCCGCCTTGGAGGTGTTGTAGGCCACGGTGTTCATGCCGGGCGGCGTGCCCTTGAAGGCCGCGACCGAGGCCGTGATGATCACGTTGCCCCGGCCCTTGGGGATCATCACGCGCCTGGCCACTTCGCGGGTGAGGAAGAAGGGCGCGGAGACGTTGAGGTTCATGACCTTGTTCCAGGCCTCGTCCGGGTATTCCTCGGCCTTGGCGCCCCAGGTGGCGCCCGCGTTGTTGACGAGGATGTCGATGTCGCCGCAGCGCGCCAGCACGTCCTCGACCAGGGCGGGGATGGTGTCGAACTTCTGCAGGTCGTTGGTGAAGGTCTCGACCTGGTAGCCAAGGCCCTGCAGGTGGGCCTTGGCTTCGGCCAGCTCGTCGGACTTGCGCGCCGTGATGGCGAGCCGGGCGCCCATCTCGCCCAGCGCCTCGGCCATCTGCAGGCCCAGGCCGCGCGAGCCTCCGGTGATCAGGGCGGTCTTGCCCGTGAGGTCGAACAATGCTTTCACGCTCATGCTGTATGTCTCCTGGCTTGGGTTTCTGGTGGTTGAGCAACACCTGCATGCTAGGGCGCCGGCACCGTGCACGCTGTCGTCTTGGCTACTTTGCCGTGCTGAGCGGTACCGCGCGGGCACCTGCGGGACAGGCGTTCAGGCCCTGTCGATGTCCTGCTGCAGCCGCCGCACCATGCGCTGCAGCGCGGGCACGCCGTCCTGGCGCAGCGCGTCGGCCGTGACGAAGCGCGAGGGCCCGCCCAGGCTGACGGCCATCAGCGGCAGGCCGCGCCCCGGCGAGAAGGCCAGGGCGATGGCGTTGACCTCGGGCTGCCAGTCGCCGAACGAACGCGACAGCCAGGGCTGGGGCTGGTTGCCTGCCTCCGGCCACAGCGGCAGCTGGGCCTGTGCGGCGGCCCATTGCTCGGGCGCGTGAGACTGCAGATAGTCCAGCGCGCGCTGGCGCTCGGACGCGGGGCTGGCGGCCAGCCAGGCACGGCCCACGGCCGTGGTGGCCAGGGGAATGCGCGAGCCCATGTCCAGGTCGCGGTGCATGAAGCGCGCGCTGGGGCAGTGCTCGATGTAGACCATGTTGTGCCGGTCGCGCGTGGCCAGGGCCACCTCGGCATCGGTGGCGGCCGCCAGCTTGCGCATCAGCGGGCGCGCGATCTGGCGCACGTCCAGGCGCGAGAGCATGGCGCTGCCCAGCGCCAGCGTGGCCGTGCCCAGGCGGTATTTGCCCTCTTCGGGCACATGGATGAGGTAACCCAGCGTGGTCAGCGTGTGCGTCAGGCGCGAGACCGTGGACTTGGGCAGTCCGCAGCGCCTGGCGATGTCCTGGTTGCCCAGCAGCTTCTCGCCGGAGCGAAAGCACGACAGCACGTCCAGCCCGCGCGCCAGTGCGACGATGAAGTTGCGGTCTTCGTCGCCTGGCGGGGCTGAAGGAAGGGAGGAGGGCGGCATGCGCCGATTATCGGCAGCCGCCCCGCCACGGGGTGTCGTGGGCTTTACTTCTCGACGAAGGCGCGCTCGACCACGAAGTCGCCGGGCGTGGTGGTGTTGCCTTCCTTGAAGCCGCGGTGCTCCAGCAGCTCCTTGAGTTCGTTCAGCATGGCGGGGCTGCCGCACAGCATGACGCGGTCGGTCTCGGGGTTGAGCTCGGGCAGGCCGATGTTCTGCGGGAAGGTTCCGGCCGTGATCTGGTTGGAGATGCGGCCCTGGTTGCGGAAGGGCTCGCGCGTCACCGTGGGGTAGTAGATGAGCTTGTCCTTGACGATCTCGCCGAGGAATTCGTGCTCGGGCAGTTCCTTCTCGAACAGCTCCTGGTAGGCCAGCTCGTTGGCATGGCGCACGCCGTGCACCACGACCACCTTCTCGTAGCGCTCGTAGGTCTCGGGGTCGCGCGCCACGGCCAGCCAGGGGGCCAGGCCCGTGCCGGTGCCGATCAGGTACAGGTTCTTGCCGGGCAGCAGGTAGTCGATCAGCAGCGTGCCCGTGGGCTTCTTGCCGACGATGATGGTGTCGCCCACCTTGATGTTCTGCAGGCGCGAGGTCAGCGGGCCGTCGGGCACCTTGATGGACAGGAACTCCAGGTGCTCCTCGTAATTGGGGCTGGCAATGGAGTAGGCGCGCAGCAGGTTCTTGCCGTCGACCTTCAGGCCGATCATCGTGAAATGGCCGTTGGAAAAGCGCAGCGCAGTGTCACGGGTGGTGGTGAAGGAGAAAAGGCGGTCGGTCCAGTGGTGGACGGACAGCACGCGTTCTTCAAGAAAAGCACTCATGTTGGCAATACGGTGAATTCGGGGCGGACAGTGCCCGCCGGGACGTTGCAATGAGAGGTCAGTGCCATTCAGGCACGCGGTGGCGGGAAGCACAGGGGGCAGGCGCGGTGTGCGCGTTGCCGCTGCTTCGTGGCGGCCGGTGACCGGGGCAAGGTCGCTATTGTCCGGTAAATGGCGTCAAAAGGGGCAGGCGCGAACCTTTGTCTTGATACGGATTAGTGATAAGCAAAATGACGCTGGCCGAGTCCATCGGGCCATCGCCTATTGCTTTTCGGGCAGGCCAGCGTCGAGTGTCCAGGGCTGTATGGCCTGTGCCAGCCAGTCCATAAGCACGCGCACGCGGCGTGGCAATTGGCGGCGGTGGGCATAGACCAGGTGCAAGGGCATGGGCGGGGGCGGATGGCGGGGCAGCACCTCGACCAGTTCCCCTGCGTCTAGCAGCGGCTGCACGGCCAGGCGCGGGACCTGGATCAGGCCCAGGCCGGCCTGGCAGGCCGAGAGATAGGCCTCGGCGTTGTTCACGGTGAGCGCGCCCGCCATGGGCAGGCTGAGTGCCTGGCCGTCCTCCTCGTACTCGAAGCCCAGCGGCCGCGCGCCCAGCGTGCGCTGGTAGTGCACCAGCCGGTGACCTCCCAGATCCTGCAGCGTGGCGGGCAGCCCGTGGGCCTGGACATAGCCGGGGCTGGCGCAGGTGGCCAGCGCCACCAGGCCCAGCGGGCGGGCGACCAGCCCGGGCTCGTCCACGGGGCCCAGGCGCAGCACGCAGTCGAAGCCTTCGCGCACCAGGTCCACGCGGCGCTCGGTGCAGCTCAGTTCCAGCTCCAACGCAGGATGCCTTTGCAGCAAGGACGGCAGCAGCGGCATGACCACATGGCGCGCCAAGCCGGTGGTCATGTCCAGCCGCACCTTGCCTTGCAGCGGTGCGTCGCCGGCCTGCTGGAACTGGCCCTGGAACTCGTCCACGTCGGCCAGCAGGTCCTGGCAGCGTTCGTAGCAGGCCTGGCCGTCCTGGGTGAGCTGCACGCGCCGCGTGGTCCGGTGCAGCAGCCGCGTGCCCAGCCGCGCCTCCAGTTGCTGCACGGCCTGGGAGACGCTGGCCTTGGGCAAACCCATGCTGTCGGCCGCACGCGTGAAGCTGGCCATCTCGGCCACGCGGCTGAAGATCTGCATCTGCTCCAGAAGCTTGATTGTTTGCATGATGCGAACAAATAAATCAGAAACAGCCAATTTATCCAAAAATAGACCTTCAATACAGTCGCTGTCATTGCAAACCACCTAACGAGGTCCGCCATGACAGCTTCTCCTTCGACCGCTTCTTCCCCTGCCGCCCGCCGCATCGTCCTCGTCACGGGCGGCAGCCGCGGCCTGGGCCGCAATACGGCTGAGCACCTGGCGCGCCAGGGCCTGGACGTGGTGCTGACCTACCGTGAGCGTGCCGACGAGGCCCAGGCCGCCGTGGCCGCCATCGAGGCGCTGGGCGGGCGGGCCGCCGCCCTGCAGCTGGACGTGGCGCGCAGCGCGGGCTTTGCGGACTTTGCGGCCCGCGTGCGCCGGGCCCTGGCCGAGACCTGGCAGGCCGACCGCCTCGATGCGCTGGTGCACAACGCCGGCATCGGCATCAACGCGCCATTCGCCACCACCACCGAGGCGCAGTTCGACGAATTGGTCGCCATCCACCTGAAGGCGCCGTTCTTCCTGAGCCAGCACCTGCTGCCCCTGCTGCGCGACGGCGGCAGCATCATCCATCTGTCCAGCGGCCTCACGCGCTTCACCCAGCCGGGCTATGCGGCCTATGCATCCATGAAGGGCGGGGTGGAGGTGCTGACGCGCTACCTGGCGCGCGAGCTGGGGGCGCGCGGCATTCGCGTCAACACGGTGGCGCCGGGCGCGATTGCCACGGATTTTGGCGGCGGCCGTGTGCGCGACGATGCACAGGTAGGCGCGGCCCTGGCCAGCCAGACGGCGCTGGGCCGCGTGGGTCAGCCCGACGACATCGGCCCCGTGATGGCCGCCCTGCTGCAGCCCGGCATGGGCTGGGTGCAGGGTCAGCGCATCGAGGCCTCGGGCGGCATGTTTCTCTGAAGGCGCCAGGAGGGGCGTCAGCGCAGCCGCTCGCGCGCCACCATGGACAGCAGCACGATGGCGGCGGCTGCGCTGATGTGGCCGAACCAGGCCACCAGCCCCAGCGACCAGGGCTCCACCTGCAGCGCCGCCCACAGCGACAGCGCCAGCAGCACCCAGCCGGCCGCGCGCAGGCGCCGTGTGCGGGCGGGTGGCAGTTCCTTGCCGAACAGGTCGCTCTGGTGGCGGTCCATGGCCAGGGCCAGGCAGGCGAAGGCGCCCAGGGCCAGCAGCTGACAGAACAGATGGGCCATGCTCATGCGCTGGTCTCCGCTGCGGCGGCTGCTGCTGTGGCGGCTGACTTGGGCGCGGGCCGGGAGGCGCGCACCGGTTTGGCCTTGGGCTGGTGGCGCTGGGTGCGCAGGGCCAGATGGGCATGCAGTGCGGCCAGGGCCAGCAGCATGAGGTCCATGCCCGCGAATACCCAGTCGCCCGCGCGCAGGCTGGCCAAGAGGCCGCGATCCGTGGTCAGCGCGTTGACCACGGGCAGCAGGGCCAGAACGGCGGCGCCGGCCCACAGCAACTCGATCCAGGCCCGCTTGGCGGGCCGGCCCATCGCCCAGAACAGGGTGGCCCCCCAGGCGATGAACATGGCGTGCACCTCCCACTCGGCGCGCTGCGCCATCTCCACCGGCAGCAGGCGATTGGCCCAGAGCATGCCGGCCATGCCGATGGACAGGCCGGCGATGGTGGCGATGTTCAGCCGTTCCACGAGCCGGAAGCCGAAATGCGGCCTTTCCGGGTCGGGCAGCTTGCTGCGCCGCTTCACGTTCCACAGCACCAGTCCTGTTCCCACCATGGCCGTGCCCGCAAGGCTGACGATGAAGTACAGCCAGCGCGTGGGCAGGTCGCCGAAGCGGCCCATGTGCAGCGCATAGAGCACGCCGCGCGTCTCGGCGGCGGCGCCCACGCTGTCCTGGGCCTGCAGCAGCTGGCCGCTGACGCCGTCGAACGTCATGAACTGCGGGCTGATGGAGACGCGGCCGTTGTCGCCGCGCACCACGACCACGCTGGCCTTGGCATCGCCGGGCAGGTTGACGTTCAGGCGCTCCACCTGGCCCGCGCCCCAGCGCTGCTCGGCCTGGCGCACCATGTCGGCCAGCGGTGCCAGGGGCGCGGCCTGCCCCGAGGGCTTGCCAGCCGGAACGAAGGCGCTGAGCTGCTGGCCTGCCACCACGCGCTGCTCGGGCGTCATGGTCGTGGCCAGATTGGCCCAGGGCATGTACATCAGGGCCAGGGTCACCAGGCCGGTGTACGTGATCATCAGGTGGAAGGGCAGGCCCAGCACGGACAGCGCGTTGTGCGCGTCCAGCCAGGAGCGCTGGCCCTTGCCCCAGCGGAAGGTGAAGAAGTCGGCAAAGATCTTCTTGTGCGTGATCACCCCGCTGACGATGGCCACCAGCATGAACATGGCGCACAGCCCCGCCAGATAGCGGCCCCAGAGCACGGGCATGTAGTGGAACTGGAAGTGGAAGCGGTAGAAGAACTCGCCGCCGCGCGTCTCGCGCACCGGGCCTTCGAGGCGCGTGCCGGTGGCCGGGTCGAAGCGGCCGTTCTCGAAGCGGCGCCTGGCGCCCTTTTCGGTCTGCGGCGGGCTCCAGAACACCGTGGCCACCGTGCTGCGCGCATCGGGCAGGTTGATCAGCCATTGCGGGCTTTGCGGCGCCACATGCGCCATGGCGTCGCCGATCCGCTGGGCCACGAGCGCGGGCTCGCTCGCCTGGCTCTGGTGCGGTTGCTCGGGCTGCATCCACTGCGTGATCTCGTTCCTGAAATAGCTCACCGTGCCCGTGAGGAACATGGCGTAGAGGAACCAGCCCAGCAGCAGGCCGACCCAGGTGTGCAGGTCGGACATGGTCTGGCGGATGCCGGGTGCCTTGGCGGCTTTCGCGGGCTTGGCGGGCTTGCCGGCCGTGTTCGTGGTGTCCGTGGTGTTCGTGCTCATGCGCCCAGCCCCTTGCCCCAGGTCCACCACGCGGCAGGCGCCAGCACCAGGGCGGCGACCAGCAGGCCGGCCCAGGCGCGCGTGGCGCTGCGCACGGCAAACACCCAGATCACCGCGCCCGCGTAGACGGCAAAGCTCAGCAAGGTGCCCGAGATCGCCGCCTGCGTGCGGTCTGCGGGCAGGGCCACAACGGCCACGCTGGCCAGGGCGGCCACGGCATAGCCGCCGAACAGCGCAGCGAGGATGCGGGAGATCAGCGGCCCGTAGTCACGGAACCAGTCACGGAACCAGTCATGGGTGCGGGCAAGAGTGGGAGATGGCATGGCGCAGTGCCTGGAAAGGCTCGAAAAACACCGGCAGAGGAGGCGGCGGTGGCGCGGATGTTATTTGAGAATAAGTCCCATTACAAGCAGCGCTGGCAAGCTGCACGCCTGCCGTCCCTCCGCCTCCCCAACGCTGTCCCTCAGCCGGCCGGCAGCCGCATGCGTGCCTGCAGGTTCTCGAAGATCTGGCGCGTGACGGGGCTGATCACATGGCTGCGGATGTACAGGCGGTAGACCAGGTCCGGCAGCGGCGGCATGCCGTCGCCCGCACCCAGCACGCGCAGGCCCGGGTCCAGTTGCTCCACGCCGCGCGCCGTCACGCCCAGGCCCGCGCGCAGCGCTGCGCGTATGCCGACCAGGCTGGTGCAGGTGTGGCGCGGTGTCCAGGTGATGCCTGCCGCATCCAGCGCGTCGCAGCCCAGGCGGCGGAAGATGCTGGGCCCATCGGCCATGACCAGGGGCACGGGCTTGCCCGGGTCATGGGCATAGCCCGCGCCGCACAGCCACACCGTGGGTGTGGAGCGCAGGGCAAAGCCCTCGAAGCCTTCGTCCTCGCGGTTGGAGATGGCCAGGTCCAGCTCGCCCTGCTTGAGCGACTCCATCAGGAACGGGCTGCGCCCCACATGGATGTCGATCTGCATGCCCGGAAAGTTCAGCGCGATCTCCTGCAGCACGGGCGGCAGCATGTTGTCGGCCGCGTCGTGCGGTGCGCCAATGCGCACCAGGCCCTGCACCTGGCGGTGCTGCAGGTTGCGCAGCGCCTCGTCGTGGATGGCCAGCATGTGGCGCGCATAGCCCAGCAGGCGCTGGCCGTGGTCGGTGAGGCGTTTTTGCCGGCCCTGCTTCTCGAACAGCGCGTGGCCGATCTTCTCCTCCAGCCGCTGCATCTGCTGGGTGATGGCCGATTGCGTGCGGCCCATCTGCACGGCGGCGGCGGCAAAGCTGTCGTGGCTGGCAATGGCGGCCAGGGTGCGCAGCAGGTCCAGGTCAAGCGTCTCCATACTTCAATTTTATTGAAGTATTTGTTGAGGGTGCGTGGATTGTTGCGGGCCGGACGCCTCACTACAGTGGGCTTCAACGACGACAAGGAGTCCCCTTTGAACACCACCACCACCACCACCACCACCACCACCACCACCATCACCGAACAGCGCAGCGCCGCCGTGGCAGCGGCCATCGACCACATGAAGCAGGCCATTGGCGAAGGCGCTGCCACGCGCGCCAGCCTGGACGCCGTGCTCCAGCAGCTGCTGGGCCTGGCCGCGCGCCGAGACTTCTGGCAGCAGGCCGACTACGCCGCGCCCGAAGAGGGCGAGCACCAGGCGCGCTACCTGATCGCCGAGGACGCCGACCAGAGCTATGCGCTGTACCTCAACGTCATGCGCCCGGGCAAGCGCATCGTGCCGCACAACCACACGACCTGGGCCTGCATTGCCGCCGTGGAAGGCACGGAGCACAACCGCGTCTACGAGCGCACCGACGACGGCTCCGTCCCCGGCAAGGCCACGCTGCGTGAGACGGATCTCGTGGTGGTGGCGCCAGGCCAGGGCATCGCCCTCATGCCCGAGGACATCCACTCCGTGGAGATCCAGGGCGAGCAGGTCATCCGCCACCTGCACATGTACGGCCGCGCGCTGGAGACGCTCAACGAGCGCACCAGCTACGACCTGGCCGCCGGCACCTGCCAGACCATGGCCATCGGCGTGCAGACGCGCCGCTGAGCCCCGGCCTTCCGGCCGCTACCTCCCGCTTCCTGCCTTTTCCCTGTCCATGCCGCAGCGCGCCCCACGGGGCGCGCGTGGCAGGGCTTTGCCCGAAATTCCTTGCCGATCTTTTTCCCGGACCGCATGCAATGACCGCATCCATTGACGCCCACACCCTCAAATCCTGGCTGCACGACGGCCAGGAGATCGCGCTGCTCGACGTGCGCGAGCACGGCCAGTACGGCGAGTCGCACCTGTTCTACGCCACGCCCCTGCCCTACAGCCGGCTGGAGCTGGATGTGCCCCGCCTGGTGCCGCGCAGGCAGGTGCGCGTCGTCACCTACGACGGTGGCGAGGGCGATGCCGACGCGGGCGTGGCCGGGCGCGCCGCGCGCCGCCTCGAAGCCCTGGGCTACACCCAGGTGTCTGTGCTGGAAGGCGGCACCCAGGCCTGGAGCGCGGCAGGCTACACGCTGTTCGCCGGCGTGAACCTGCCCTCCAAGACCTTTGGCGAACTGGCCGAGCACGCCTACGGCACGCCGCGCATCACGGCCCAGCAGCTGGCGGCGCGCCAGGCGGCGGGCCTGCCCCTGGTGGTGCTGGACGGCCGGCCCGTCTCCGAGTTCCACAAGATGAACATCCCCGGCGCCATCTGCTGCCCCAATGGCGAGCTGGCGCTGCGCGTGAGCCGCCTGGTGCCCGATGCGGCCACGCCCATCGTGGTCAATTGCGCGGGCCGCACGCGCTCCATCATCGGCGCGCAGACCTTGATCAACCTGGGCATTCCCAACCCCGTCTACGCGCTGGAAAACGGCACCCAGGGCTGGTACCTGGCCGACCTGCCGCTGGAGCATGGCGGCACGCAGCGCTATGGCGACGACTCGGCCAGCAGCGCGCTGCAAGCACAGGCCCGCGCCCTGGCCGAACGCTTCGACGTGCCCGAGGTCGATGCCGACACCGTGCGCGCCTGGAGCCAGGATGCTGCGCGCACGCTGTTCCTGTGCGATGTGCGCACGCCCGAGGAATTCAAGGCCGGTTCGCTGCCCGGCGCCCAGCACACGCCCGGTGGCCAGCTCATGCAGGCCGGCGACCAGTACGTGGGCGTGCGCGGTGCGCGCCTGGTGCTGTTCGACAGCGATGGCGTGCGCGCTCCTGTGGTGGCCAGCTGGCTGCGCCAGCTCGGCCATGACGCCTGCGTGCTGCGGGGCGGCCTGCAAAGCGGCCTGGACCTGGCACCGGCCCAGCTGCCCCAGGCCCCCGCACTGGCAGGCATCGCGGTGCAGGCCCTGCACGAACGCATGCGCCAGGGCGAGGTGGCCGTGGTCGATCTGCGCGCGGGCATGAAGTACCGCGCAGGCCACATCGCCGGGGCCCGCTGGTCCATCCGCCCGTGCTTGGCCAGCGATCTGGCCGGCGAGACGCGCCAGATCGTGCTGGTGGCCGACGAGCCCGGCATGGCGCAATGGGCCGCGCTGGAGCTGCAGGGCGCCGCGCCGCTGCTGCTCGAAGGCGGCCTGGCCGCATGGCAGCAGGCCGGCCTGCCCGTCGAGGCCACGCCCGACAGCCCCACCGACGCCGAATGCATCGACTACCTGTTCTTCGTGCACGACCGCCACGACGGCAACAAGGAAGCGGCACGCCGCTACCTGGCCTGGGAGACGGGCCTGGTGCCGCAGCTCGATGCCCAGGAACTGGCCGCCTTCCGCCTGCCGAGTGCATGAAGCTTCCCCTGAGCGGCTTCGCCGCTTCCCCCTCTCTCGCTGCGCGGGAGGGGGACGGCACCCTCGCTGCGGGGGCGGCCCTTGCTTGGTGCCCCTGGCCAAAGTCACGTCAGTTGCAAAGGCAGCGCCATATATCGCTGACTTGCCGTAGAGCGACATAAATCAGATCACATAACGACAGGAGACAAGACATGTTCGCAATCCCCACCCTGGCCAGGATGCTGGCCGCCAGCCTCGCGGCCCTGGCCATGCTCTCGCAGGCCACGGCCGAGCCGCTGGCCGCACGCAACGGCTATCCGGCCCAGCCGATCCGCTTCATCTCGCCCTTCCCGCCGGGCGGCGGCAACGACGCCAGCACGCGCTGGGTCACCACGCGGCTGACCGAGGCCACGGGCCAGCCCTCCGTGGTGGAAAACCGGGGCGGCGCGGGCGGCAACATCGGCGCCAAGGCCGTGGCCGAGGCCAAGCCCGATGGCTACACCGTGCTCACGGGCCAGGTCTCGCTGATGGCGGTGAACCCCGCGCTCTACAGCGCGCCGGGCTTTGATCCGCTCAAGAACTTCGTGCCCATCACGCAGATCAACGCGGCGCCGCTGGCCATCGTGGTCGCCTCGGCCTCGCCCCTCAAGAGCTTTGCCGACCTGGTGGCGCGCAGCAAGGGCGAGCCGGGCCGCGTCACCTATGCCACGCCCGGCAACGGCACGCTGTCGCACCTGGTGGGCGTGGTGCTGTCCAAGGAAAACGGCGTGCCCATGACCCATGTGCCCTACAAGGGCGCGGGGCCGGCCATCAACGATCTGCTGGGCCAGCAGGTCGATGTGCTGATCACCTCCACCTCGTCCGTGGCCGGCATGATCCAGGCGGGCCAGGTGCGTGCGCTGGCCGTCACCAGCCCGCGCCGCATCGGCGTGTTCGGCAAGGTGCCCACGCTGGAGGAACTGGGCCTGCGCAATGCGCGCTTCGAGGACTGGTACGGCTTCTTCGCTCCCGCCGGCACGCCGCCCGAGCGCGTGGCCTTCTTGCACGACGCCATCGTGCGCACCCTGCAACTGCCGGAAGTGACCAAGCTGGTCGTCGATGGCGGCAGCGAAGTCGTGGCCAATACGCCCGAAGCCTTTGCCGCCCAGCTGCGCCAGGACATGGAGCGCTGGTCGCGCGTGGTCAAGCTCTCGGGCGCGAAGATCGACTGATGGCTGCCGAACACGCCCCCGTGCCTGGCTCATCGGCCCCTGGCGCCCCCGCGCTGGACCTGCAGACCCGGCTGCTGCATGCGGGCAAGCGCCCGGCCTATGCGGGCGGCACGGCCGTCAACCCGCCCCTGGTGCGCGCCAGCACCGTGCTGTTCGAGAGCACGGCACAGCAGCGCGAGATGCGCGAGCGCCGCGCCGGCGAGCGCATCTTCAGCTACGGCGCGCGCGGAACACCCACCGGCTTTGCGCTGGAAGACGCCGTCAGCGAGCTGGAAGGCGCCCACCGCACGCGGCTGCTGCCCACCGGCCTGGCGGCCATCGGCATGGCCCTGCTCAGCTACCTGCGCCCCGGCGACCATGTGCTGCTGACCGACAGCGCCTACCAGCCTGTGCGCCACCTGGCCGGGCAATGGCTGCAGCCCTACGGCATCGAGTACGACTTCTTCGCGGCCGATGGCAGCGACGCCCAGGCGCGCATGCGCCCCAACACCCGCATGGTCTATGCCGAATGCCCGGGATCGCTGGTCTACGAAATGTGCGACTTGCCCGCGCTGGCCGCCATGGCCCATGCGCGCGGCGCCCTGGTCGTGGCCGACAACACCTGGGGATCGGGCTGCCAGTACCGGCCGCTGGCGCTGGGGGCCGATGTCTCGGTGATGGCAGCCACCAAGTACCTGGCTGGCCACTCCGACGTGATGATGGGCACCGTGGCCACCACCGAGGCCGCCTGGGAGCCGCTGGCCGCGCGCTGCGATGCCTTCGGCATGGCGGTCAGCCCCGACGATGCCTGGCTGGTGCTGCGCGGCATGCGCTCGCTGGCCGCACGGCTGCAGATGCACGAGGCGCATGCGCTGGAGGTGGCGCACTGGCTGCAGCAGCACCCGGCCGTGGCCACCGTGTTCTGCCCCGCGCTGCCCACGCACCCCGGCCATGCGCTGTGGCTGCGCGACTGCCAGGGCACGAACGGCCTGGTTTCGCTGGAGCTGCAGCCCGGCACCGCCGAGGCCGCCGTGGACCGCTTCATCGACGGCCTGCGGCTCTTCGGCATCGGCGCCTCCTGGGGCGGCTACGAGAGCCTGGCGACGGCCGCGCACATGGCGCAGGCGCGCAGCGTCACCGACTGGAGTGCGCGCGGGCCCGTGGTGCGCCTGCACATCGGCCTGGAGTCGCCGCGCGACCTCATCGCCGACCTGGAGCAGGGGCTGGCGGCACTTTAGTGGATAACACGCTCTAGCGGCCTGCCTGAGCGCTCGCCAGTTCGCCGGCCAGCGTCTGCACCAGCGCAGCGGCCGGCATCTCGCGCGCTAGCGGCGCACCCTGGCCGGCCCAGTGGGCTGCGTAGTCGGAGCTGCCTTGGGCGGACGCCGCCTGGTGCAGCGCCTTGCCCGCGTCGTAGACGCGCGGGTAGTCGGGCAGGGGCTGGCCATGGCTGGCGCCCAGCGCATGCAGTCGGTTGACCATGCCGCGCGCCGGCCGGCCCGAGATGGCGGCGGTGATGCCTGTGTGGTGGGCGCGTTCGCTGCGCAGCTCGGCACGGTAGGCCGGGCTGGCGGACGATTCAGGGCAGAGGATGAAGGCCGTGCCCAGCTGGGCCGCACAGGCGCCCAGGCCCAGCGCGGCCGCAATGCCTTCGCCATCCATGATGCCGCCGGCCGCGATCACCGGCAGGGCCGTGTTGCGGGCCAGTACGCGCACCAGGGCGAAGGTGCCCATCATGCGGTCCTGCGTGGGATCGAACGTGCCGCGGTGTCCCCCGGCCTCCACGCCCTGGGCCACGATGGCATCGACACCGGCCTGCTCCACCTGGCGCGCCTCGTCCAGCGACGTGGCGCTGGCCAGGGTCACGACGCCGGCCGCGCGCAGCGCGTCGATGAAGCCCTGCTCAGGCAGCCCGAAATGAAAGCTCACCACGGCGGGCCGCTCCTGCAGCAGCATGGCCTGCAGCGCGGCGTTGCCGACGGCGGTGGCGTAGATCTCGTTGAGCGTGGCAGGCGGCGCGGCGCCGAAGCGCGCGAACTCGGGCGCCAGATGGGCCAGCCAGGCGGCCTCGCGCTGCGCATCGGCCCGGGCCGGCCGGTGGCAGAACAGGTTGACGTTGAAGGCGCCCGATGTCAGCGCGCGCGTCTGCACGATCTGCTGGCGCGCCTGCTCCGTGCCGCTGGCGCCAATGCCCAGCGAGCCCAGGCCCCCGGCCTCGGTGACGGCAGCCGCCAGCGCGGGCGTGGACGTGCCGGCCATGGGGGCCTGGATGATGGGGTGGCGCATGCCCAGTCGGGCCATCCACGCGGTCTTTGCGGTGCTCATACGACTCCTTGTTTCCTGTCTCGAATCCGCGCACTCATGCGGCGGCCTGCCGGCGCGCGCTGGCGCGGCTGGCGGCGATCATCAGCGTGCCCAGCAGCAGCGACACGCTGCCGATGACGAACAGGCGCTGGTACGAGCCCAGGCCCGCATAGCTCCAGGCCATGAAATATCCCGACACGGCCTGCATCAGCGCAAAGGCCGCCGTCGCATAGCCCCACATGCGCTTGTGCTGCACGGGGCCGATCAGCTGCATCAGGTAGCCCGAGGTGATGGCCGCCATGCCCGGCGACAGCGCGCCCACCAGGAAGGACGAGGTCGCATGCCCCGCAAATCCCACCCAGAACAGCGGCATGGCAATGGCCAGGGTCTTGACCGCATAGGCGCCCGTGGTCGTGCCCCACCAGCCAAAGCGCGTGGCGCACAGCGAGGCCACCAGCGGCCCGGCAATGGCGCCCAGGCCGAACACGGCCCACTGCGTGGAGGCGTAGGCATCGCCCAACTGCAGCTCGCGCGCCAGGTAGTCCACCCAGAACACCGTGTGCGGCACAAAGCCGAAGGCGTCCGTCATATAGGCCAGCATCACCAGCACCACGGGCAGCGTCCACAGGGGCGCGGCGGGAACGGGCCGGGCATGGGGCGTGATGGCAATGGGCGCAGGCACCGGCAGCCGCCGCACATGGCGCCAGCCCAGCCAGCCGGCCCAGGCGCAGACCGCCGCCAGCGCCCACCAGACTGCGCCCAGGCTCTGGCGTGCCAGCAGCGGTATCAGCGTGGCCGACAGCAGGGCGCCGGCGCCTATGCCGCAAAACATCAGCGGCCCCAGGGCCGCACGCCGCTGCAGGGGGGTGGCCGCCAGGGCCACCGAGGGGCCCAGCACCATCAGGATGGCGCCGCCAATGCCCGAGATGCAGCGCCAGGCAAAGAACCAGGGCATGGGCAGCGGCCAGGCGCAGGCCGCAAAGCTCAGCGCCAGGGCCACCCAGCACCACAGCAGCACGCGCAGCGCGCCCAGGCGTTCGGCCAGCGGCGCGGCGGCCAGCGCCCCGATCAGATAGCCCAGCAGGTTGGCCGCGCCCAGATAGGCCACCTGCTCGCCGCTGAACCAGCCGGCATGCACCATCTGCGGCATCAGCGCCGTGTAGGCAAAGCGCGCCAGGCCGACGCCGCTGAGCGTGGCCATGAAGCCGGTCAGCAGCAGGGAAGTTTCGTTGCGTTGGATCACGGGAGTGGGCGCCATGCGGGGAGGATGGGCATACCTTAAGCCGCCGGAGTCATCATGTCCAATGATTCAAAATGATGGCGTCGATCTCGATTGAAGATGAATGCCACTGGAGCCGCGATGCAATTGAAGTCCCTGCGCATGTTCCTGGCCGTCTGCGACAGCGGCAGCTTCGGCGCCGCCGCGCAGCAACTGCACACCGTGCAGTCCAACGTGACGGCCCATGTGAAAAAGCTCGAGGACGAGGCCGGCGTGCAATTGCTGGAGCGCAGCGCGCCCGTGCACGCAACGCCTGCCGGCCGCCTGCTGGAGCAATACGCGCGGCGCATGCTGGCCGACCACGACGAGGCGCTGGCCCTGCTGCAGGGCAGCGCCCGGGCCGCAGGCGCGCTGCGCATAGGCTCCATGGAAACCACGGCCGCGCTGCGCCTGCCGCCGCTGCTGGCGCGCCTGCACCAGGCCCGGCCCGGCCTGGACCTGGAACTGCGCACGGCCACCACGGCCGAGCTGCTGGCCGACCTGCTGGCAGGGCGGCTGGACTGCGCCTTCGTCTCGGGCATGCCGCCCCAGTCGCGGCTGCAGGGCTGGAAGGTTTTCGAGGAGGAACTGGTGCTGGTCACCGCATTCGCGCTGCCGCGCTTTCCCGATGCCGCCCAGCTCAGCGCCGTGCCCTTCCTGGCCTTCCGCCAGGGCTGCAGCTACCGCCAGCGCATCGAACTGCTGCTGGCCGCGCGCGGCGTGGCCGCACGCATCATGGAAATGGGATCGCTGGACGCCATCCTCGGCTGCGTGGCCGCCGGCATGGGCTACGGCCTGCTGCCGCGCAGCGTGGTCCAGGCCCAGCAGCACCGCTTCGGCGTGCACATCACGGCCCTGCCCGGCGCACTCGCCCAGGAAGTCGCCCGCGTGGAAACCTGGTTCGTCGTGCCCGCGCGCCAGGGCTGGTCGCCTGCGCTGCATGCGTGCGTGGAGGTGTTGGGGATCGAGGGTGTGCAGGGCGAAGAGGCCCTGGGCATGGAAGCCGTCCCGGCAGCGTCTGCCTGAAACTCAGAACAGGTCGGAAGGCAAGGCTGCTGCCTTCTGGGCGACGTCCACCAGTCTTTGGGCCTGGGTGGTCGCATAGGCGGCGATGCGCTGGGCGAAGGCGTGTTCTTCTGGCGTGTAAGGCGATTCGCCCAGAACCTTGGCCGCCGCACCAGGGGCTGCCTTGGCCATGCGCTGGGCTTCACGTGTGAGCAGCCTGCGGTCTATCGCACACAGGTGCGCGAAATGCGCAAACTCGAAGGGTGTGAGTTCCTCCAGCGCAAAGCAGTCGCCGAAGGCCATGGCCAGTTCCTGGGATACATCGGGATACTGGGCCACGCTGACGAGGTCGTACCAGGGTGCGGTCGCCAGGCCCTGCGGCAGCACGTGGAAGGAGAAGTTCTTGCCATGTGCGTCGCCATTGCCGATCAGTATCTGGAACAACGCCCATCGGATCATTGCCAGCTTGTCCGCAGCCTTCGCCACCGAGTGCTCCAGTAGACCGAACAGCCGGGGAAAGCTCATGCCGTCGCGGTATAGCCGGGCATCGCCCACGCTGCCGATGTGGTGCTCGTACTTGTAGCTGACGGGCAGATCGCCCGCTTGGCATGCATCGATGATGTGGGTGCGCAGGACCCGCCTTTGCGGCGCCTGCCGCACACGGTCAAAGCGCCTGACTGCCAGCACCGGCTGTGGCACGTGCAGCATCTGCACCTCGGCTGCAGGCAAGCGCATGGCCGCTGCCAGGCGCATGCAGAAATGCTCGTTCACCACCATGTGCGGCACCGCGCTGTCGCGCGGCTGGGGTTTGAGGATGTGGGTGGACGGAACGTTGTCGGGAAGGAAGATGGTGCCTTCCTGCACGCTCTCGCCTTCCACGTGCACGGGCAGCTTGTCCTGGTAGCCAGCCACCGACATGCGCACTTTGCCATCCCACTCGATGAAAGGGCGTGTCTCTCGGTCTGCAATGCGTTGGGCGAGTTCGGCTGTCGATATGGGGCGAGCGGCATTGGCGGCCTGAGGATCGGGCTTGCTGCCGTCGGCCTGAAACCGGAAGGCCCCGGTGGTCTCGGCGCCGAGGGCGCGTATCAGACCGAAGATGTTGCCCTTGCCTATGCCCTGACTTCTGGCCACCACATCCAGCGCCGCGCCTTCAGGCAGCAGGTTCTCGATGAAACGCCGGATGGAGCGCGAGTCGTAGCCCCCTTCGGGAGCGGCCAGCGGCAGGCAGGGCGCCAAGTAGAAAGGCCGTTCATGCTCCAGCCATGCAGGCGCATACCGCAGTCCCCAAAGATCGTTGTGCGGGTCATGGGTCACATCGGCCACGTGCGTGCCGACATCGTTCCACAGCGAAAGCGAAAGCGACGGCGGCGTGGCCATGTGCGCTTCAGGCCCGTGGAAGTCGTGCCATCAGGGCGTCCTGCTTGGGCGCGATGACCATGGCGAGACCCAGCCCGTCGAGTACGGCCAGCAGCTTGTCGGAGCCCACGCCGCCCTTGCCGTTCTCCAGACGGGAGAGCAGATCCAGCGACACGCCGCACAGGGCTGCCGTGTCATCGATGCGCAGGTGCTGGGCCTTGCGCATGGCACGGATCTGGGCGCCGAGCCTGGACAGGTCAGCGATGACCACGGCCCCGGGCTGCAGGGGATCCTGCTGCGGGCCGTTCATGGGCGTGGAAGACGGCATGGATGAATTGGCTTTATTTCTGATATTCCGAAATTCTAGGATTTCTTAGGGAATTTTCAAAACAATTTCCAATATTCCGAAATTCAGGAGTACTTCGTTTCATTCAGGAGGAAATTTCGGAATATCAGAAATAATTCCGACAACCATGCAACCGCGTCCAATGCAGATCCTCATGAAGGCAACCGCAACACCCTCCGATACTGCATGGCCTCGGCCACATGCCCGGTCTCCACAGCCGCGCTGCCGGCCAAGTCGGCAATGGTGCGCGCCACCTTGAGCGCGCGGTGGGTGCTGCGGGCCGACCAGCCCAGGCGTGCGGCGGCCTTGTGGGCGAAGGCCAGGGCCTCGGGCGACAGGCCCAGGTGGTCGTCCAGGGCCTGGCCCTGGAGCTGGTGGTTGGCACTGCCCTGGCGCTGCAGGGCCAGCGCGCGGGCCTGGACCACGCGCTCGCGCACGGCCTCGCTGGTTTCGCCCGAGCGCGCGGCCAGCAGCTCCTGCGGGGGCAGGGCGCCGACTTCCACATGCAGGTCGATGCGATCCAGCAGCGGGCCGCTGATGCGCGCCTGGTAGCGCGCCACCTTGTCGGGCGTGCAGCGGCAGCGCTGCACCGTCGACCCCCAATGGCCGCAGGGGCAGGGATTCATGGCCGCGACGAGCTGGAAGCGCGCGGGGAATTCGCAGCGCTGGGCGGCTCTGGCGATGGTGATCTGGCCGGTCTCCAGCGGCTCGCGCAGCGCCTCCAGCGCGCTGCGTGCGAACTCGGGGAATTCGTCCAGAAACAGTACTCCGTGATGGGACTGCGAGATCTCGCCAGGTGGGCACGAACATAGTTACCGCCACATTCCACCAAATTTGCAAGCAACTATGATGAATTTGCGTCAATTACAACAAAAATGCAGCCATTGGGCTGCTGCCGGTCTCGTTGACACCGACCTAAGCTTCTTGAGCTTGCTCGAACTGTACGGGACTGAGATATCCGAGCGTCGAATGCCGACGCGTCGGGTTGTAGAAGCACTCGATGTAATCGAACACATCTGAGCGGGCCTGGCCTCGTGTCCTGTACACCTTACGGGCCGTGCGCTCGGTCTTCAGAGAACTGAAGAAGCTCTCCATGGCCGAGTTGTCCCAGACCTCGCCAGCCCGACTCATGCTGCAAGTGATGCCCTGTTCGTCCAGCAGCCTCTGGAAGTGCTCGCTTGTGTATTGGCTACCCTGGTCCGAGTGGTGCAGCAGTGCCACTGGCCTGCCCCGGCGCCACACAGCCATCATCAGCGCGTCCACCACGAGCTGCGAGGTCATGCTCTCCTGCATCGACCAGCCCACGATTCGACGGGAGTACAGGTCCAGTACCGCAGCTACGTAAAGCCAGCCTTCTGCCGTCCAGATATAGGTGAAGTCGGCCACCCATTTCTGGTTCGGACCATCTGCCTGGAACTGACGGTCCAGCACGTTGTCAGCCACAGCACCACGCGCGCCACGGTCCTTGGGTAGTCCACGCCTTCGCGGTCTCGCACGCAGCGCCTGCTCCCGCATGAGCCGCTCAATACGATGCAGCCCACAGGTCTGGCCTTGCTCCAGCACGTCGTGCCACACACGGCGTGCGCCGTAGGTGCGGTCGCTGCGTACAAAGCTCTGATGCACTTGCGCACCCAGCACCTCGTCGCTGAGGCTACGCCGGCTCCTGGGTCGTGTGAGCCAGGCGTAGAAGCCGCCTCGCGAGACACCGAGCGCCTCGCACATCAGATTGACCGGCCAGGCCCCTCGGTGTTTCGCCACGAAGCCGAACTTCACATCGACTCCTTCGCGAAGTAGGCCGCGGCTTTTTTCAATATGTCGCGCTCCATCTTGAGCTTGGCCACTTCCTTGTGCAGCCGTGCTATCTCAGCATCCTGCGCCTTTTGTTTGCCGTTGCCAGGGAACGCCTCCTGAGGCTCCTGCCTCAGCTCACGCACCCACTTGCGCAGCACGTTCTCGTGAACGTCCAAGTCTTTGGCTGCCTGGGCCACAGACACGCCACGCTCAACGACCAGTTTGACCGCCTCGAGTTTGAACTCGCGACTGAATGTCCTTCTTCTCTCCATTAACCACCTCCGGTTTCATCTGCCACCTTAACAAGGTGTCATCGAAACCGGCAGCAGCCCAATCAATGTGTCGCATCGGCCGGTTGAATCCGCCGCCCAAAGCTGACATAGCCAGACCTGAACGGAATCTAACGCCGGTCGGGCCAAGCCATCACGCGGCTGCAGCTTTAGAAGCGGCAATATTTCCCGCCCGTCTGCTAAAGCCGCATAGTGCGGCGCTTGGGAGCCCAGAAGCTTGTCGTCCAGTTCGAACAGAAAGAGCTTATGCTTCATGGGCCGGATGACTCTATGCCGGAGCCACTACATCGCCGCCGTCACGGCGAGCTACCGGCACAGGCAACAACGAAGTCGATGAAGGCGCGGGTCTTGGGCGGCAGGTGGGCGCGGGTAGGATAGAGCGCATGCAGCGGGAAGCGTTCCTTCGACCAGGCCGGAAAAAGGTCGACCAACCGGCCGTCCGCAAATAGGGGCTCCGTTCCCAGCGCCATTAGCTGGGCGATGCCATAGCCGGCGCAACAGACACTTTGCAGCGTTGCGGCATCGTTGACCGTCAGCTGCCCGCTCAGGTCCAGCACAAGTTTGCGGCGCGGCCCGTGAAACTCCCAGGGAAAGGTCCTGCCGCTGCGCGGGTCCCGGTACTGGATGCAGCGGTGCCGGCCGCCGCTCAGGTCCTTCGGCGCCGCAGGGTAGCCGAAGCGCGCCAGGTAGGTGGGTGAAGCCGCCGTGATGATACGGGTCTCGAGCAGCTTGCGCGAGACTAGGCCGGACTCAGTCGGCTCCCCGAAGCGGATGGCAACATCGAATCCCTCCGTCACCATGTCACCCAAAAGGTCACGCACTACCAGTTCGACCTGGAGCTCGGGATGCGCCTCCAGGAAGTCACCCAGCCGAGGACCCAGCACCTGGTGCGCAAAGAACGGGTTCACATTCACGCGTAGCCGGCCGCGCACGGTCGCAGCGCCCTGTGCCGTATCGCGGGCCAGCTCTTCCAGGCCCGTCAGCAGCGGCAGGGCCTGCTCGTAGAAGCGGCGGCCCTCATCCGTCAGGCGGACCGAACGGGTGCTGCGGTCGAGGAGCCGGATGCCCAGCGCCTGCTCCAAGCGCGCCACCGCGCGGCTCACGCCGGACTGGGTCATGTCCAGCACCTCACCAGCGCGGGCGAAAGACCTGGCATCCACGATGGCCGCAACTACACGCATGCCGTCCAGCATACGAACGTCAAAACCTGGCATGCCTGGCAGTCATCAATCTCATGCCTTTCATGCTATCGCATAGAGCGGGAGTATTCGCCAGAATTCGTTCCATCGTGCCAGTCAGGCACCAACTCAAAGGACTCAACATGGAACGGATTGCGACGCAGGGCATAGCGATGGAGCGGCTGGGGTTCGGCACTTTCCGCATGCCGGGAAACGAATGCCAGCCGGTGGTGGAAAGCGCCCTGGCGGCCGGCTACCGCCATATCGACACCGCGGCGATGTACGAGAACGAGGCATCGGTCGGCGCTGCACTGGCGACCTCCGGACTGGCGCGAGAAGCGTTCTTTGTCACGACTAAGATCTGGCATGACCAGTTGAGCTCCGCAGACGCCATCCGACGCGCCTTCGATGCCAGCATGGCCAAGTTGCAGCTGGACGTGCTGGACCTGTACATGGTGCATTGGCCCTCCGCAGGCATGGACATGCGCTTGGTTCTGTCCACGCTCGAGGCCTTGCAGGCCGAAGGCCGCATCCGGGCGTTGGGCGTCTGCAATTTCAATCTGCCGATGCTGCGACAAGCCCTGGAGGACCTGCACGCGCCCATCGCCACGGTCCAGGTCGAGTACCACCCCTTCCTCGACCAGTCGCGCCTTCTGGCCTATCTGCGATCCTGGGGCATTCCTCTCACGGCCTACGCGCCGCTGGCGCAGGGCAGGGCTGCATCGGACGAAACGCTGGTGGCCATAGGCCGCAAGCACGGCGCCTCTGCGGCGCAGGTCTCCATCGCGTGGTTGCTGGATCAGGACGGCGTCATCGCCATCCCCAAGGCTCGGCGCGCGGAAAGCCAGGCGGCGAATCTGGAAGCGCTGGCGGTGCAACTGGATGACGAGGACCGCCAGGCCATCGCGGCTTTGCCGAAAGACCAACGCTACGTGCGGCCGCCGTTCGCGCCGGACTGGGACGCCATCGTCTGATACCGTAGGGAGGGTCGATAAGCCAAGGCGCAGGCCCGATGTCAGCTTCTGGCCGACTTCTGCCGTAGAAGAGCGCCTGTACAGAGCTGCTGGTCACCTGTCATTGGTGCCGGCGGAATTTTCAGATCGAAATAGACTCAGTGTTCAGGTGCGCCCGACATACGCACCCAGAGTAAGCCGGATAATTCGTGGCGCGGCGCAAGATGGCGCTCGCACACCAACCAAGGTACGACCATGAATTTGACTGAGCTGCTCGCCACCAAGGCCGCCCTCGAAGTAGAGATCGCCAAAGCAAAAAAATCCGAAGCAACTGTCGCATTGCGTCGAGTGCAAGAACTGGTCAATGAGTTCGGTTTCACCTCTCAACAGATCTTCCCCTTGCTGCCCCTCAAAGAAAAAGAACAAGGTGTTGCCAAGTATCGGGATCACCGGACAGGCGCCACCTGGACGGGGCGAGGCAAGCCGCCTACTTGGATTTTGGACAAGAATCGCGACGAGTTTCTTATCGAGAGCAGCTCTGCATCAGACGGCCCGTTTCTGGCTGAAATGGCAGCAGCAGCAAATCGCAACGGTCGCTGAGGCGCGACCCCCAACCGCGAAGAACAAGGCTCATAGCACCTGCCGCGTTTGTTCCGGAACTGATTTCGCTAAGCTGGGCAGACTATTACCCTCTGAATTAGACCAACCAGCCCATTTGAACATGGTGATGTTGCCTCCGTATTCCCGGCCCCCGCCCTATTCGCAAAAAAGCGCCTGCTCAGCCCCTGCAGCCTGTTGCCGCCTGAGCTCCCGAAGCGAACGCATTTTCAGCGAAAAATGTGGATGCACCTCGTTGAAGTGCTCGAAGGCCGCTGGCAGTTGCGCCAGTAAGCGATAGGACGGGGCCGGATCAGGGGGCTATCTCAATGGAACGGGTCAGCTCGCATCCAACTTAGGCAGTCAGTCTAAGCATAGAAGTGCTCCAGTTGTGAACACTTCACAGCAACAGAGGATTGGTCTATCCAAGGCAATCTCTGGCCTTCATATGTACGGAGACCCTCCTCACGGAAGGACTTCCAGCACGAGCTGGACCACCCCGCGGAACGCGCCACCATTTTCTCGGTCGCGCGCCGGCTTTCTGCTCCAAATTTCGTCTGACTGACGAGCTGGAACGTCAAATGCAGATCTCCATCGCAACCGAATCGATGCCATTTTCATGGCATTAAAGTCTCAAACAGAATAGCTTTTGGTCACGTATCACGTCGATTATATATACCTCCCTGATACCCGCCAATCTTCAAGTCCTCAAGGAGTGCCATGATTTTCCCCATCAGTCCCATTCGGACAAATCCGGTGTTCAAAAAAAGCATTAAGGCGTCAGCAGTTGCCCTCTTGGCCATGGGCGCGGCTATATGGCTCCGCTCACCCTGGGGCAAACCGTTGCGGCATCTCGTAGGGCCGGATCTCACGGCTGCCGTGGAGCACCTCTTGGCAGGGTTTTCATACACGCTGCTCGCGGCCTCCGCTTTCTATCTGGGCACAATGATTCTCTTGGGGTTGGTCCTTCGCTTAGGTCTTGCATTGGACCCAGACCCGGAGGCGCATCTTCCCTTTTCATCCATCGTGACACTGGCATGTGTGATTGGGTTTGGGTATCTGGTGTACCAAGGGATTTGGGAAACCAGACAAGCATTCGTGAGCGTCTATGGAGGCCCAGCCCGGGGGTATGTCCAGCACGACCAACTTTTTTGTGACTTCGCCGGAGTAGGGCTCGCTATCGCGTGGGTACAAGCTATCGCCAGGGGGGGCAGCGTTCGCCGGCAAGGTGACTGAATTTACGGTTGACAACCGTTGGACGATCACTGGTTTGATTCTCCAAAAATCTGCGGTGCTTCGCCGGAGTACGGTGAGTCGTACTTGCAGGCAGTGAATCGTGTCGGCTGGTTCCTTTGACAGTTCAGGGGTGAGAGGTAGTCCTGCCCACTGTGATCGCAAACGGTACTGGTCGATCGCCGGGCCTCCAGATCAGCGCGGGAGCCAAACGCAAGAGGGTCAACGAAAGGTACCAAACGGTGTGACTGGTGACAGTTGTGCGCCGGACCGCCGTGCCGTCCGATGTTGGCTGCAACATGCCGTAGTCCTAGAGCAGTCCACGGCTCTTGCATTACAAGCAGGTGAGCAGGCAAGCACATCCTCTGCCCTGCCGTTGCAGGGCTCCTGCCCGACTACGACTGCTCGACGGCAGGACCGCCGACAGAATCGGTAGCACTATTCGTTGAGGTCAATTGGCTCATCGCGTGCTCATTCTGGTACCGCGCTTGAACCCGCCCCATAAAGCAGCTCAGAGGCAGTTCCAGCGCCTCCGAGAGGCGGTACAAAACGCTCAAGGTGGGCTGCTTGCGCGCCACCTCGATCAGGCTGATGTACGGGCGGTCGAGGTTGCATCGCCCAGCCAAATCCTCCTGCGTCAACCCCAGTTCACGGCGACGAACCTTCAACTCTAAGGCGAGTGCCTCCATGAGTGGTTGGTTCGTGCTGGGGCGCATTGCACAACTGTCTCAGCAATGTATACTTTAGACACGTGTCTATAGACAGCAAAATCTATTTTGCTGCATTAACCATAATTAGCGACGGTTTCACGTACATAAGCGCAATGGCCAGGGTCTTTCTTGTCTTGAGCATGAACCGTTCAACGGTATTTCATTTTTAGGAGTATGGAGATGATAATTGGGGCGTGGAAGGAGCGAGTCTTAGAGGACAGGTTATTGGAAATTGGGCCTTCACGTAGCAATCAAGATTTCAAAAGATTTTCTTATCTTGATTTTCAGAATGCGGGAAGAATACATAATGTATCTGTTATAAATGATCTTGAGAGCAAATTAATAAAATCCATCGGCACAGATAATTTCACAGCTCATTTTATTGGTGGAAATGATTTTTCCAATGAAACTGCGGAAAACCTATTGTTTGCAATAGGTCACACAGATGGGATAACTTATGCCGCCGACCCTTATCGCATTGGCATTGAAGAAGAAATCAGAGAGTCCCGTGCGATATATAAATCAGGAACGGTTCAGAAATACCTTGGTCTATTCATTGGATTGATTGGAATACCACTGACCTTGGCAATTGTGGGCAGCGTAATGATCGTAGCTGGCTTCTTTATGTGGCGTTCAGGCAATCGAACTCGGAATCTACAAGCATCGAAGATCGAGTTATTGGAATTGCAGCAACGCCTAACGAAAAATATTTCTAAAGTGCACTTGTTATAGCGTCAAAAAAACATAAAACTTCAATATTTAAATAGCCACCTAATTTAGGCCTAAATCTAACTGCCGTTTATGGATCGAGAATGGAAAATAAGCATATTGCTATATCTTCGAAATTCTTGAGGGCATGGCTATCAACATCACAGCTCGAGGAAGAGTTTGAATATTTGTGTGCGTATATTCAAAAAAATCCCGTAAGCGATTCGTGGTGTCTTCGCATTAGTACTGCCCCAGTACTTTTGCGAATTTGCATAATTCATTCAAGGCTAAGAATCTCTTTGGTTGATGAGATTGCTGAAAAAATGAATCTATCCGCAAAAATATTAATCAGCGATTTGGGGATTTTTACTACCAAAAAAGATAAAAAAAGTAGCTTTCTTTCGAAGTCCGATGCAGAGAAAATATTAAAACTTTGCACCTTAATTGGTCGAGCTAAGCTAATAATTGAAGAATCCGGTAGCAGCAAAGAATTCAACGCAACAACTTGGTTAGCAAGTTGGCTATATTCGTCATGCCCTGCACTTGGAGGCGAATCACCTGCAAAGCTCTTGGACACTTTAGAAGGAATTGATTACTTGCATCTGCAAATTGAAGGCATGCAAAGCTCCACTTATTTATAGATAGATTTATTTTGATAAATAGCAAAACATGATATATGGCCCGCATGACAAGCAAGACCATCAAAGCCTACTATTGCACTTTGAGGCGATAAAAATGATTGAAGCGGACCCCGCTTTGGCGATCAGAGCCTTGGCAACAATCGAGCGTTGGAATAAACACGCGTCTAACCGATCCAAGCCATTACGTGATCGCTGGATGCAAATTATAAAAGAGAGGGACTGGGCTCTTGCTCTAGAGCAATCAGAACGGGGAAATCAACTCCGCCAAGCTTCACCTCTAGCGACGCTTTTACCGAAAGATGTTCGTGCAGCCATCCTAAAATCGATCAGATCTGACGAAGTATCTAGCTGAACCTCCGGGTATAGAAAATCGTTAATCTCTTGATCTCCGATTTTTGCCTATCTCCGAATATCTTTTAAAGGAGAATTAAACTAGCCTGCCCCTTCACAGCGCAGACGTGGCTTAACTAGGTCAACTCTAGATGTATTGACCCCGCATAGATCATCGCCCGAGGCCGCGTCCCACCTGGCCAAGCCACCCTGCGAGAGTGGCCCTTCGTCGCGCCATGATGATGGAGCTTTTGAACCTCTGACCCAATAGAAACCGCCGGCCGAGGCTACGCTCCTCATCCGCGCCCGCTCTAGTCCAGTCATCCTGCACGGATTTTCTAGCATGGGCGCTCGACCCTAAGACCTAGGATGCGCTCGATGCGACGTGAAGAAATAGGCCGGAGGGATACTCTTGGTGATTCCGCTCAAAACTGTCACCGCAAGTTGTATGTGCGCCTGGTGTCACGCGTCGCGCGCTGTTCAGCTTGGCTGCGCCCTCGTCGGCATCGTGATGCGAATTTACAGGGCTATCGCTGAGGATTCAGTGCTGTACGTCAAAACCGACAGCAATGTCGAGATTGAGCAAGGAGCCATTCATCGAAATGTCTGGCACTCGAACGACACACCGCGCGACCCGTCTTGGCCAGGAAGGCAGTTCGATCAACGGCACAAACTTTGAGGACCACAGCGTTTGTGCCCTCGAGCTCGCGCGCTCCTGACCGCCAGTCAGATCTCGAAAGAGGTTCGATCAGCAGCATCCTTGATCCAGTTTGGCGGCTTGCCACGCCCTGTCCACGTAGCGCCGGTAGCAGGATCGCGGTACTTGGGCGCGCCTGCCGAAGCTTTACGTTTGGAGCCTCCAAACACGTCGTCTGAAGTCAGGTGGAATTCCGCGATCAGGCTGCGCACGCGGGCGACCACGCCAGACTTTTCTACGGCCAGGGCCTGGGCAATCTTGGCCTCAAGTTCAGCCTTTTGCTGAAGAAGTGTCTTGTAATCGGATGTCATGGTTTTCCTTAAATTTGCATGCTAGCAAATTTTAAATTTTAAGCGTTTCTAGCGAAGGATGCTTTAATTTCAGTGGCGAAAGAGAGCGAAATTTTGCTGCTACCGCTTCACGATCAAGCACACCTCACACAAGAGAGTCATACGCCCAATTTGAGCAAGACAAAATGTCATGCATGACGACCATGCTCGCTCATGGACCCATGCGGGGCGAGGCCTCCGTCAACGGAAATGGAAGCTTCGGAGCAATCCATTGATAGTCTTCAGACAAGATATTTAATTTACTAATTTTTCCCTCCCACTGCAGCGAAAGTAAATCAGCAACTGTCCAGGAGGCCCAGTCAGACCTAAATCCTCTTTCACCAAGATTATCCGGACTATCACTTTCAATTCTATTACGCCAAATTATGGTCGGAATACGATAACCAGACTCAGTTGAAGGGCTGTGACCAACCTTATTTAGTAGATGTCCAACCTCTTGACCATGGTCAGATAGGTACATCCAGGCCTGATAATCTGAATTATTTTCTGAATTTTTCACCAGATCCAGTGTTTTGGAAATCACTGAGTCATGATATAAGAGTGCGGCGTCATACTGCTCCCTGAAACCACGCACCCAAAAGGATCTATTCTTAGCCTGCATTTCCCGATCTACGTCATCAGTTGTATTATCAAACGGGTTCTCATTTTTCGGGTAACGAAGATTATAATGAGGATGTGCACCAAGCAAATGCACAATAATAAATTTATTCTTCGCCTTATCTTTTAGAGCTTCTTCCAAAATATTCAGAATCTCGCCATCCAATGAAGATGACGAGCGACCAGGCGTGCGGTTGATTAGTTCGACTATGTCTGCATAGCTTGCATGCCGCGATTCAATTGCAACATCATCATGATTGCTTACCCACCACGTCTTATAGCCCGCGGATCGAGCCATGGCCAAAAGGTGCAATGAATTATCAGGAGCAGCCTGCAACGAAAACATCCGTTCAAACGCAGGTATTGTGCTTGCATCCAACGACCAAGAATTGCGGAATATGACCATATTCTTACCCGCATCCCTCCTCTTTAGCGATAACATCGGCGTGGTATTTCGTGGGTAGCCATATATTCCCAAATTATCTCTATTAATACTATCCGCAATTACAAGAACAATTGTGGAATTTCCTTTGCGCTCAACTTTTGGCGCCATAGCCTTCGCTCTCGTGAACTGCTCTTCACGGATGGCAACTTGGTTTGCCCATTCTGCCTGAACAAGTGAAATCGACTCCATCCAGTTTTTCCAGAAAATTATTGGATGTAACTTCCTCCATGGCTTATTGGCATGGGCAACCAGACTAAACGTCATCAGCAAGACGACGCTGTACCAAATAGCCCTCGAGTAGCTCCTCGACGCTGATTCAACAGATATCAAAAGAAATAAAGAAATGGCTGCAAAGAAAAACAATAGCAACCCCAAGCATATTAACAACACTGAATTTGCAAGTGCATATTCAATGCTCTCTCGAAGATTGGTATTCGCCACTGCGTTTAAAACCAGCGCGCTATCAGGCGCGGCGTCATACGTCTCTCTCAGATAATATCGAGCGATTGCATCTATATAAAATGTCAAGGTCACAAGCCAAACGAAGATCTTGCCGATCCAAGACAGCTTTCCACTATTGGTAAAAATAAAAATCAGAAAACAATAGGGCAGGTACAAAACCAATAGCTTTGCCAGCCTGAGGCCTTCATGACCAAGAATCAATGTAAAAAAAACAGAAAGAATTATTATTGTAAATACAAGTTCCGGACTCTTAATTGCACGCCACACTTTATCTCTATAATTCTTCGCCATCGCGCTCATCTCACACCCAGGATGTCATATTTGACGACAATGAATTATGCGTCATCATTGATCTGTGGAAAAATCAATCCAATACTTGTCACTCCCGCTTCAGATCTTGCGAATACATCACCCTGATGCAACCTTGCTATTGCGGAAACAATTGCAAGCCCCAGCCCGTGGTTACTTCTAGCCTGTGTTCTAGAAGAATCTGCTCTATAAAATCGATCGAATAGTCTCGGAAGGTGGGCGGGATCTATAGTCTGGCCTTCGTTAGTGACTGTCAATTGGATACGATGGGAATTTATAGTGAATACGTCTCGACCAGACGCAATCATTCGGATGTCAACAATTATCGTGCTACCTTTTGAGGCGTACCGCGTAGCATTCCCCAAAAGATTCGAAAGTGCACGACGCAATAAGCTCGCATCTAAGATACCTTTTGCTTCGCCCTGTATGGTCACCTCTAAACCCGCATCCAGAAGAGATGCTTCGTGGAATTCAATTACCTCGCGAGCGAGCTCCGCGAGACTGCTTACCTCCATGCGTTGAGCTCCATTTCCTCTATCTGCATTGGAGAGGAAGAGCATATCGGCAATTATGCTAGCCATTCTATGCAAATCCTCCAAATTAGAGGATAGAACATCAACCAGTTCACTCGAAGTTCTCGGCTTTCGGAGTGCCAGTTCCGCGCTACTTATCAGAGTTGACAAAGGCGTATTAAGCTCGTGTGCCACGTCCGCATTAAAAGATTCCATTTGCTTGTAGGCAACAGATAATCTATCCAAGAGGTCGTTAATTTGCCATATTAAGGGCATCAACTCTTGAGGCTGCTGGCTATCGTCCAATCTCTTTATCAAATTTTGGGCAGATACCTGTCGTGCCTGTGTGATCAAAAGGCTAATTGGCGACAGCCCTTTTTTCACCAACCAGATGCTAGAAATAGAAACAATCAAAGTACTAACGATAGCTGCTATGCCAAGCGTCCATGCCAAATGGCGCAAAATCATATTATCCGGGGCGCGATCCAATATGAGTGTTACAGCTATTTCTTGGGGACTTGAACCTGGGCTTGAAAATTTCACAGAGAACTCGCGTTCAATGGTGTTTTCTCTGTGACGCAGCAGTTCAAAAAGAATTTCCCTATTTCCGCCATATTTTCGCACCACCAATGACAAGTCGTCGTGCCCGCTCAAAAAATCCAACAATGAATTCTGCAACGATTCCGTATTTATGTGTAGTTTTCTCTCGTTAAGCAGGCGTTCCAGCGCTATTTGCTTGTCATTAAGGGCATCAGTTTGCTTTATATGAAGTGTTTGCGATATGACCAGATAAACAGCCACGCAAACTATTCCAAGCCCAAAAATAGTTTGCATAGCTAGAGAAATAGACAAACGCGCCGACAAAGGGCGCGTTGCCTTTTTTGCTCTTTCTCGTTTAATCATCTTGATTCCAAAATATAGCCCATTCCGCGAATGGTATGCAGCAATGGCTTATCAAACGGCTCATCAATTTTCATCCTTAGCCTTCTAATGGCCACCTCAACGACATTTGACTCTGACTCGAAATTTATTGACCAGACCTGAGATGCTAGCTCAGCTCGAGAAATAACCTGTCCTTGTCTACGCATCAACAATATCAGCAAGCTATACTCTTTCGCACTTAGATCGAGTTTTTTCCCTGCACGAAAGGCACGCTGCCTCGCAAGATCTACTTCCAAGTCGTGCATTCTTAATATTGTCGCAACATTTGTTGCACTGTTCAATGAAGAATTCCTGCGGAGCAATACCCTTATTCTTGCGACCAATTCGGAAAATGCAAACGGCTTGACCATATAGTCATCAGCGCCGCTTTTCAATCCGGTCACTCTATCTTCTACTGAATCTCTTGCAGTAAGCATCAAAACGGCAGTTTGCTTTGACTTTCTCAAAGCCGCTAAAACAGCAAGGCCATCTATTCCAGGAAGCAGGCCATCAAGAATAATTACATCGAAATCCTGGGTGGCTGCCTTATTTAGTCCCGAGATTCCGTCAAGTGCAAAATCTACAGCAAACCCTTCGTCGACCAACCCTCCGACCAGCTGGTCTACCAACTTTTCATCATCCTCAATTATTAGGATTCTCATGGGGCGGATTGTGATCCCAGGACCCTGGCAGTTGGATGATAAATTTGTCATCTGATTATCAGGAAGCCGCCGGGAACGCTCCTCTATAGTGCCCTTCGCTCATACCTTGCGCTTACGCATAAATATTTCAGGGCACTACAGCGACCGACAGGAACATGAATTCTGTCTGCGCAGGAGTTTCATACATGATCTTGGTAACCACACGTGGCAAGGAGAGGCTTCGCACGAGCTTTTGCCAAACCTTGCTTGTCAGCATGTTGGTAGGGGCAGGCTTGGTCCACGCCGCACAAACGAGCTCAAGCAGCCTCACGACGGCCTCAAGCGAAGCACCGGCGGCGCCCTTGACATTGTCTGTTGCGGTCGCTCAAGCCTTAGCAACTCATCCGAGCTTGCGTGCGGCTCAGTTCGGACTTGAGGCCAGCGACGGCGCAGTCCTTCAAAGCAAGTCTCGCCCCAACCCCGAGCTCTCCTACGCGCAAGAAGATACACGCAGCCGTACAAAAACATCAACTGTTCAGTGGAACCAGTTGGTCGAAGTCGGAGGCAAGCGTGACGCGCGCATGCGCATCGCGGAACGCGGGCGAGACGTCGCTCAAGCCGGGGTGGCCGCCACCCGTGCAAACATCAGAGCCGACGTGCGCGCAACTTTCTACAGTCTTTTAGCTGCCCAGGAGCGGGTGACTGTGGCAAAGCAAACATTGGAGATAGTTAGGAGTGCCCGCGAAGCAGCAACAAAGCGGGTTGCAGCCGGCAAAGTGGCTCCGCTTGAAGAAAGCAGGGCAAAGGTTGCTGAGTCTGGTGCTGAACTCGAGCAGGGTAAAGCGGAGTCGGACCTTCGTGTTGCTCGGCAGCAGATGCAGGCTCTACTAGGAGGGCAAGACTTCTCCTTTGGTCCAGCGCTTGGTACCTTCGAGATCGCTCCTGAAGCACCTGCTGCATCGGAACTGTTGGCCCAGTTGGAGGACTCCCCATCCATCAGGCAGGCACGCTCTACGCTGGAGCAAAGCCGCGCATCAGCAGATCTAGAGCGTGCAAAGCGCTTGCCTGATCCGACCTTGAGCTTGGGTGTGAGGCGCGCGCAGGAGGTGGGGCGTAACCAACTTGTTTTTGGAATTTCGATACCACTTCCGGTGCTGGACACCAACCGCGGTAACCAGATCCAAGCACTGCGCCTTGCCGATCAAGCTGAAGAGAAGCTTCAAGCGCTGCGCGTCCAGATGCAGACAGATGTGTTTCAAGCCCGTGAGCAACTGGAAACCAGCCGTCGCCTTGCACAACAGCTATCAACCCAAGTACTGCCCACAGCACAAACTGCTTATGAAGCAGCCGTGAAGGGCTTTTCACTTGGAAAGTTTAGCTACCTCGACGTGCTGGACGCACAGCGCACATGGTTCGACGCGCGTAGCCAGTATCTAAGCCAGCTGCTGTCCACCCATAGCTCCGTCGCGGACCTCGAACGTCTGCTCGGATCGCAAGCTGATCAGTAAACCATTGAGCCGCCAAATGAAAACGAACTCTTCTTCAAGTTCTAGCCGTACGCCAACCTTCATAGCGATTGTGAGCATCCTGTCTGTAGGGGTTCTCGCAGCGACTCTGATTTTGCGATCAGGCAACTCCAACTCCCCCGAATCCAGCGGAAAGACCCCCCAGTCCCAGGAGCATGGTCATGGCGAGGCCGCAGGCCATGCTGATCAAGAACATCATGGGGAGAAGGCTGCCAAGTCCCACAGCGATGACAAAGGCCATGCTGATGGTGAGCATCATGAAGAGGGCGATGGCAACAAGGCCAAGCCAGAAGCTTCCGCCAAGCCCGGCGCCGAAGCTGGTCATGACGAAGATGAAGGATTGATCCCGATGGATGCCCAACGCATCCAGGTTGCCGGCCTCAAGGCCGCTCAAGCTGGACCATCGGTTATCCGTAGCGTGTTGCAACTGCCTGGAGAGATTCGCTTTAACGAAGACCGCACCGCTCACGTGGTACCCCGAGTTGCCGGCGTCGCGGAAAGCGTGCCAGCCAACTTAGGTCAAAACGTTAAAAAGGGCCAGCTGCTGGCTGTTCTGAGCAGCGTTGCAGTGTCGGAGCAGCGCAGCGAACTGTTGGGCGCGCAAAAGCGTTTGGCACTCGCCCGAACCACCTATCAGCGTGAAAAGCAGCTTTGGGAAGAAAAGGTTTCGGCGGAGCAGGACTATCTGCAGGCCCAACAGGTACTACGCGAAGCTGAGATCGCGGTCTCCAACGCTCAGCAAAAGTTGGCAGCTACTGGTGCAGGCGCTGGCGCGGGCGCAGGGCTCAATCGCTTCGAACTACGGGCACCATTTGACGGTGTGATCGTGGAGAAGCACCTGTCTATCGGTGAGGCCGTTCAGGACACCACGCAAGTCTTCACGATCTCCGACCTTCGTTCTGTGTGGGCCGAGATGAGAGTCTCCGCCCCCGATCTGCCCTCAGTGCGTGTTGGCGAAAAGGCAACGGTTCGCGCGACAGCATTTGAATCTGCAGCGACGGGCGAAGTCTCCTATGTCGGCGCGCTCATCGGACAGGACACGCGAACTGCCCCAGCCCGTATCACCTTGCCGAACCCAGACGGTGCCTGGCGCCCAGGTCTGTTTGTGAATGTGGAGGTCACAGCATCCTCGCAGGAAGCCGCGCTCACCGTTGTGTCCACCGCAATTCAGCGCATCGAAAACCAAAAGACAGTGGTGTTCGTTCCAGTGCAAGGCGGCTTCCGGGCACAGCCGGTTCGAATCGGACGTACGGACTCCAAAAATACGGAAATCTTGGAAGGCCTCAAGCCTGGCCAAGCGTACGTGGCCGAAGGGAGTTTCCTCCTGAAGGCGGAGCTCGGCAAAGCCACGGCTGAACATGCTCATTGAGGCGGGGACCGGAGAACTACATGTTTGAACGCATCATCCGCTTTGCCATTGAGCAGCGCTGGCTTGTGCTGCTCGCCGTTTTCGGCATGGCAGCACTGGGCATCTTTAGCTACCAGCGCCTGGCCATCGACGCTGTGCCCGACATCACCAATGTCCAGGTGCAGATCAACACCCAGGCTCCCGGCTACTCTCCGCTGGAGACTGAGCAGCGCGTCACCTACCCGATAGAAACGGTGATGGCTGGACTGCCGAACCTGGAGCAGACGCGCTCGCTGTCGCGCTACGGCCTGTCTCAGGTTACCGTAGTGTTCAAGGACGGCACGGACATCTACTTCGCGCGCCAGCTCGTGGGCGAACGCATGCAACAGGCCCGAGAGAGCCTGCCAGACGGCGTGTCTCCCACCTTAGGGCCGATATCGACTGGCCTAGGAGAGATCTATCTCTGGACCGTTGAGGCGGAGGAAAACGCCAAAAAGCCCGATGGGTCTCCCTACACCCCTATGGACTTGCGGGAGATCCAGGATTGGGTGATCAAACCTCAGCTGCGCAACGTGCCAGGCGTTACTGAGATCAACTCAATTGGTGGCTACGCGAAGGAATACCTCGTCGCGCCCTCTCCTGAGAAGCTCTCTGCCTACGGCTTCACACTGGCCGACATCGTGGCTGCGCTGCAGCGCAACAATGCAAACGTCGGCGCTGGCTACATCGAGCGCCAAGGCGAGCAATATTTGATCCGTGCGCCTGGTCAAGTGAAGGGCATTGCAGACATCCGTGAGGTCATCGTTGGCTCTGCACAGGGACAGCCTATTCGCATCCGTGACTTGGCAGAAGTGGGCCTTGGCCGCGAGCTGCGCACTGGCGCAGCCACCGACAACGGTCGCGAGGTAGTGCTGGGAACGGTGTTCATGCTGATTGGAGAGAACAGTCGAAAGGTTTCCCAGGCCGTCGATATTCGTATGCGGGAAATTAACCGCAACTTACCCGAAGGCGTCAAAGCCGTAACGGTCTACGACCGCACGAACCTGGTGGACAAAGCCATTGCCACCGTCAAAAAGAACTTGCTCGAAGGCGCCGCCCTGGTGGTGGTCATCCTCTTCCTGTTCCTGGGTAACCTGCGTGCGGCGCTGATCACGGCGTTGATCATCCCACTGTCCATGTTGTTCACCTTCACCGGAATGGTGTACTACAAGGTCAGTGCCAACCTCATGAGCTTGGGAGCTCTCGACTTCGGCATCATCATCGATGGCGCCGTGGTGATCGTGGAAAACTGTGTCCGCCGTTTGGCCCATGCGCAAGAAGCGCGAGGCCGCCCCTTGACTCGCAGTGAGCGGTTTCATGAAGTGTTTGCTGCCGCCAAGGAAGCTCGGCGTCCGTTGCTCTTCGGCCAGCTCATCATCATGGTGGTCTATCTGCCCATCTTTGCCCTCACAGGGGTGGAAGGCAAGATGTTCCATCCCATGGCGTTGACTGTGGTCATTGCCTTGGCCGGCGCCATGCTGCTGTCCATCACGTTCATTCCTGCGGCTGTGGCCCTGTTCATGGGCGACAAAGTGGCCGAAAAGGAAAACCGCATCATGGGCTGGGCTCGGCAGGCGTACTCGCCTGTGCTTGCCCGCGTTATGGCGGCTCCAGCAGTGGTGTTGACAGCAGCAGGCGTGGCGGTCGCGCTCAGCCTTCTGCTTGCGACGCGCCTTGGTAGCGAGTTCGCTCCTAATCTCAACGAGGGTGATTTCGCCATACAGGCGCTGCGCATACCAGGCACCAGCCTTACGCAGTCCTTGGAGATGCAGATCCAGATCGAAAACACTCTGAAAAAGGAGTTCCCCGAGATCGATCGAGTGTTCGCTCGTACAGGTACTGCCGAGATCGCTTCGGATCCGATGCCTCCCAACATCTCCGACGGCTACATCATGCTCAAGCCCAAGGACCAGTGGCCAGATCCATCTCGTTCACGCGATGACCTGCTCGCTGCCATCCAGAAGACTGCTGACGGAGTGCCAGGCAACAACTATGAGTTTTCGCAGCCGATTCAGCTTCGCTTCAACGAACTGATCTCGGGCGTGCGCAGCGACGTCGCCGTCAAGATCTTTGGTGACGACATGGCCGTCCTGGAGAAGAACGCCCAAACAGTGGCAGGGATGCTTCAGCAGATCCAAGGCGCATCTGAGGTTAAGGTTGAACAGACGACAGGCCTGCCCATGCTCACCGTTCAAATTGATCGTGAGAAGGCTTCACGCTATGGGCTGAACATGGGTGACGTACAGGACACCATCAGCGTTGCGTTGGGCGGAGGAGAAGCGGGAATCGTGTTCGAAGGCGATAAGCGCTTCGACATTCAAGTGCGCCTGCCGGAGAACATCCGCAATGACGTGGAAGCGCTGAGCCGCCTTCCCATCGCCTTGCCAAAGGGAGCAGATGGCCGAGTTGGTTTCGTTCCTTTGTCTTCCGTTGCGACCTTTGAGACAGCGCCTGGTCCCAACCAAGTCAGCCGAGAGGATGGGAAACGACGCATCGTCGTCAGCGCAAACGTGCGCGGACGTGACATCGGGTCCTTTGTGGGCGAAGCAGAGCAGCGCCTGGAGAGCTTGCAACTGCCTGCTGGCTACTGGACCCGTTGGGGAGGTACGTTTGAGAACCTGGAGTCCGCTCGGCAGAGACTTCTGATCGTCGTACCCGTTGCACTTTTGATGGTGTTCGTGCTGCTCTTCGCAATGTTCGGCAACGTTCGTGACGGCCTCATCGTCTTCACGGGTATTCCGTTTGCGCTCACGGGAGGCATCTTGGCGCTATGGCTGCGCGACATCCCGTTGTCGATTACGGCAGCTGTGGGTTTTATCGCGCTATCCGGTGTGGCAGTGCTCAACGGCCTGGTGATGATCTCCTACTTCCGTACATTGCGTGAAGAGGGTCGAAACGTAGCTGACGCCGTGACTGAGGGAGCCCTGACCCGGCTGCGGCCGGTCTTGATGACCGCCCTGGTCGCCTCACTTGGGTTCGTCCCCATGGCCATCGCCACGGGTACTGGAGCTGAAGTGCAGCGCCCCCTGGCCACGGTGGTGATTGGAGGGATTCTATCTTCCACGATCCTCACGCTCTTAGTGCTGCCTTTGCTATACCGTCTCATTCACAGGAACGACCCTTCTGAAAGTGAAGGTCAAGGGACCTCCGGCAGTGGGACATCGTCCTCTGGCGAGGTGGCGATCGTGTAACTGGGATAGCGATCGCCTTTTACAGGCCTTGGCTTAATGCCATGGCCTTTTTTTGTGTCAACAAGATTACAGCTTTGTCACTGCAATGTGTGCGTCCTGTGGGGGGCGTTTCTCTACAGTAGAGCCATCGACTTGAGATAGATCCAAATCTCGAGAAGAAAATCAAAACTCTGTTGAAAGGAAATCCAATGAAGCACCGTCGTTTTTACTCTGCATCTTTTATTGCAGCTTTGGTCGCTTCGGCGGCGTTCGTTTTCCCTGGTACCGCTTCGGCAGAAAGCTATCAACACACTACCAACAATGAAGCAGGGGTGAAGACCTATCCGGAGCATTTCAAGGGAGAAAAAACCCGGGAACAAGTTCAAGCTGAAGCTGCGGCGGCTGTACGTGAAGGTGGCACCAATCGTTTTAATACGGGAGTTTACCCGGCTGCCTCGAAGCAACCTACTACAGGCAAGACACGCGAAGAAGTAATTAACGAGCTGCTGAGGGAAACTCCTGCTGAGCGCGACGCCCGTCAGCGTTCGATGGGCGGTTAAGTACGAAATTGCTTAACGCGACGGCCATATACCATCCCAAAAGGCGTAGCTATCTGTCATCAGCAATGACAAAATAGTCGCGCATAGAAAAGCTGATTATGCCTTCCTCTTTAGAACAACGTTCTCTTGAGGAAGGCTTTTTGCGTTTGCCTCAAGCAAAAGAACTAGTCATGAAAAATAATAATCAAAATTTTCTACAAAAAATATCAGCACACCTGACAGTTACCCCAGCTTTTTTAATAATTGCGACAGGACTATGGATAGCGACCATTGGAAATATTCCATTGTGGAAAGCTCTGAGCCAACTGCCTGAAGGTGTCGATGCCAAGTTCTTTACAGGGTTTCTAACAGCAGTTGCTTCATTAAATATATCACTTATCGCAATCTTCGCCTGGGGACGGCTGTTAAAGCCGGTGTTGATTTTTGCGATACTGACTGCGTCTATCACGAGCTACTTCATGCTGAACTACGGGATAGTCATTGATCCCGGCATGGTGAGGAACACAATCCAAACGGATGTGGCTGAGGCGAGTGATCTTGTAAGTGTGCAAATGCTGCTTACCGTATTTATCCTTTCTGCAGTCCCAATCGCGTTCATATGCCTTGCGAATGTAAAGAAAACTACTGTGGCTGGGTCTATAGCTACCTCCGTTGCGTTATCAGCAACGGGCTTGGCATTTGCGATTTTGTGCATATTTCTAGTTTATCAACCATTCTCCTCGACGATGAGAAATCATACAAAGATGAGATATCTGATAAACCCATTAAATACCTTTTATTCAACAATTAAGGTTGCCACGAATCCATTAGAACGGACAAATGTTGAGCTTTCTAAAATTGGCCAAGACGCCAAAATAAATACACCTTCGGCAACTACAGCCGCGCCTATTCTGTTACTACTAGTCGGTGAAACTGCACGATCAGAAAGCTTTGGATTGAACGGGTATGAAAGAAATACCACTCCGCAGTTATCCAAACGCACAGATATATTTTCATCGAAAAATGCGTGGTCCTGCGGGACGAGTACAGCTGAGTCGCTTCCCTGCATGTTCTCTCACATGAGTAGAGAAAATTATTTCTCCAGAAAACAAAATTACGAAAACATGCTCGATGTCTTGAGTCGCGCCGGGCTATCCGTCTTCTGGCTCGACAACCAGTCCGGGTGCAAGGGCATTTGCGCAAGGATCGCAAACGAACAATTCAAGCATCAACCAAACAACCCTCTATGCGATAAAGAAGGTGTTTGCCAAGATTCAGCCATGCTGGACTCTTTGGAAGAACGTGTTAAATGGCCACCAACATATACAGAAGAAAAAGGCAAGGTGATCGTACTTCACCAGATGGGGAGCCATGGACCCGCCTATCACAGGAGATCAAGCACGCAAAGAAAGCCTTTCCAGCCCGAATGCAAATCAGTATCTCTGCAGCAATGTACACAACAAGAGATTATAAACGCCTACGACAACAGTATTGTCGAAACGGATCACTTTATAAATAGCTCTATAGAGTGGTTGAAAAATAAATTTCCATCAACCCCCACCGCTTTGATATACGTCTCTGACCATGGAGAGTCACTAGGCGAAAGCAACATTTATCTTCATGGTCTCCCCTACTCAATTGCACCCAGCGTACAGAAAAATATTCCGTGGATAGTATGGCTCTCCGACTCTATGGAGGCATATGTAAAAAAAGATCTATCTTGCATCAAAGAGCAAAACAACGATAAAACCATTAGCCACGACAACTACTTTCATACAGTGCTTGGGTTAATGAACGTTCAAACAGATGTTTATGACAAATCGCTAGACATCTCTGCACAATGCGCGAAGAAAGATTCGGTCTTCAACATGACAAATATGTAACCCAATCGAATAGAGCGTTCCGCTATCATATTTATTGATTTTATATTCAAAATCATCTCGAACGAGGTTTTTTGTAGGAGGTGAAAAATGAGTGAAGTTCGTTTTGAAGATTTAGCGTTAAGAATAAGAGCTCAGAGACTTGCAATTATCGCAAGCAACATCGCCAACGCAGACACACCGGGATATCAAGCAAAGGACTTAGATTTCAAAGGAGCGCTGGAACGGAGCAACGCAAAAATGCTCTCCGTCAATAGCTCCAGTAAGGGGCATATTCCCAGCTCTGAAATGAAATCAATTTATGACACAGAAGTTGCCTTTCGTCCAGCATCACAAAATTCGCTAGACAAGAACACTGTCGATCTAGATCAGGAAAGATCCAGCTTTATTGATAACGCGATTCGCACAGAGCTTGCAATGAAGCAAGCTGTGGAAGAGTACTCTGAAATTGGCGATATGCTTGCCAAAATGGTTAAATAATTAGATCTAATTTCAAGGAAATTACATCATGGGTTTTAGCAAATGGTTATTTGGAAAAATGCAGGATAATAGCAATGGTGGTCATCACGGTAAAAACGGAGGTCATCACAATAAATACAATCAGCGCGCACAAAAGGGCAGCTATGGAGAGGTCGGATATGCGTGCCCAACCTGTAGAACGCCTAACTCAGCTACAAGCCGCTTCTGTCGGCAGTGCGGACTTTCATTAGTTTGCCGAGGTTGCGATGCAAATATCACCCCCGGTGCAAAGTTTTGCTCGCAATGCGGACTAGCTGCTTCGTGAGTTGACGTTGCGTGCGCCAACTAGTACGCTGCGAAGCAGGTATCAATCTCATCCTGTCGTCGCTTAAATATCATGTCAAAAAAACTGCGTCTAGACATACCGGTAGTACTGCCATCGATTTCCTCAAGCGAGGATCTTCTAGTAAGAAGATTGTTAAATGATATCGAAGGAAGAGATGGGGTTGAGAAAGTACATCTCGAGCCCGGGCAGGATGGTGAATGGCCGAAGCTATGCATACACTATGATTCAGATAAGCTGCCATTAATTCGGATACGTGAACTAGTTCAAGCAGCTGGCTCCAGGGTCACAGACCGATGGGGGCATTTCCTGCTCGAGTTAGATGGAATCAAGCATGCGCGCAAGGCCCAAACCGTTGAGGCCAAACTCAGCGAATTAGATGGCGTTTTGGAAGCACAAGTAAGTGCAACTGGACAAGTTCATGTCGACTTCGACAAATTAAAAATAAAAGAAGCTGATATTTTGGAGTCTCTAAAAGAGTTGAGCGTCACGCCAGCTCAGTCAAAGGTAGAAAATCCTTCTGCCTCAAAAGGTCACGATCATTCAAAATCCGAGTCGGATCATAAGCACGATCATGGGAATGGTATTTTGGGAGAAAATGCCGAGATGATTTTCGCGATCACATGCGGCGCGCTGCTGGGATTGGGTGTAGTCATTGAAAAATTCGTAGCCAATGCACCATCTTGGCTACCACTTAGCTGCTTCGTATTAGCATATTTTTTTGGCGGATTCTTCACCTTAAGAGAAGCAATAGAGAACCTCAAACTTAAGAGGTTTGAAATAGATACCCTCATGCTTGTAGCTGCAGCGGGCGCTGCTGCTCTAGGCTCTTGGGCAGAAGGTGCATTACTACTTTTTCTTTTCAGCATTGGTCATGCGCTCGAACATTACGCGATGGGCCGCGCCAAGCGTGCAATTGAAGCACTCGCAGAACTAGCACCTGATAAAGCAACTGTTCGGAGAGACGGCGAGGCTCGCGAAATTCCTGTCGAAGAACTGGTCGTAGGCGACACTGTCCTCATTAAGCCAAATGAACGCATCGCAGCCGATGGGTTCATCGTACGCGGCAACTCTGCCATCAACCAAGCGCCAGTTACCGGCGAGAGCATTCCAGTTGACAAACGGGCTGTTGCTAATATTGATAGAGCCAGAGCAAAGCCTGATATTGTTGGATCGGAATCAAAGGTTTTTGCCGGAACGATTAATGGAGATGGTGGTATTGAGATTGAGGTAACCAAGAAATCTTCAGACTCAGCACTAGCCAGAGTCGTGAAAATGGTTAGCGAAGCCGAGACCTTGAAATCACCGACTCAGCGCTTCACCGAGAAATTCGAGAAGGTATTTGTCCCAGCGGTTCTGCTGCTCGCATTTTTACTGCTTTTTGCGTGGGTTGTTGTTGACGAGTCATTCCGAGAGAGCTTCTACAGATCGATGGCTGTACTGGTCGCCGCCAGCCCATGTGCGCTCGCAATCGCCACACCAAGCGCTGTGCTGTCCGGTATAGCCCGCGCAGCTCGAGGAGGCGTACTGATCAAAGGTGGAGCTCCTCTAGAAGAACTTGGATCGCTGAATGCAATTGCCTTTGATAAAACCGGAACATTGACCGAAGGTCAGCCAAGGATTACCGATGTAGTTCCTCTGGAAGGAGTTACGCAGGAAGAACTGCTAGAAGTGGCCATAGCAGTTGAGTCTCTCAGCGACCACCCTCTTGCTGTAGCAATTGTGAAAGATGCAGGCGCCCGCATCACCGTGCCGGTCCGCCTGAATGCCGTCGATCTCAATAATTTGATTGGCCGCGGAGTGAAGGCAACCATCGACTCCAAACCGGTTTGGATCGGTAAGGCCGAGATGTTCGGCACTGAGGGAATTCCCAGTCTAAGTAGTCAATCAAAATTAATAATAGACAAACTCCGAGAAGATGGCCGAACAACAATGTTTGTTCGGTTTGATGATAAAGAGCTCGGAGCTATCGGTCTACTAGATACTCCGAGACCTGGAGCGAAGGAAGCACTGCAAGAACTGCGTCGTCTAGGCATTTCTAGAATGATAATGATCTCTGGTGACCACCAAAAGGTTGCGGATGCGATTGCTAAAGAGGTAGGCCTAGACGAGGCTTGGGGTGACCTCATGCCCGAAGACAAAGTTAAGGCAATACGAGACCTAAAGAAAAGCACTAAAGTTGCCATGGTTGGAGATGGCGTTAACGATGCCCCCGCCATGGCGAACTCCACGGTAGGAATTGCGATGGGAGCTGCCGGTTCCGACGTGGCTCTAGAAACAGCGGATGTCGCATTAATGGCAGATGATCTAAAGCATTTGCCATTTGCGGTAGGCCTGAGTCGACACACCAGATCAGTCATACGACAGAACGTCTTCGTGAGCTTAGGCATAGTCGCAGTTCTAGTGCCTGCTACTATTATGGGACTCAGTATTGGCGTTGCGGTTGCGGTCCATGAGGGATCAACCCTATTAGTGGTTTTCAATGCACTACGTTTGCTAGCCTACAAAAAGCAACAGGTCTGATCAGTGCTGACCACCATAGTCTGAGAAAACTGGCCCCTAGATGCGGGCCAGTTTTAATTGATACGCTGACACTGCAGAAAATTCTTAAAATAAAAAATATGTTTCAAGAAAAGTCGCGAAATAACATAGATTTCAAACGACACCAGTTTCTGATAACCCATATCTTTACACCGTTCCTTCCAATAATTGCCATGTCATATCTACTTATGACCGGAGGAGGTGATCAATGGCTTGCTGGATTTATATACAGAATCCAAGGCTATGAATGGAGGTTAGTCGATAACTGGATCGCGTCAACAATGCTGCATAGAGGTGGAAAGATTGCAAGCATCCTCGGAGTAATAGTGGTTTTATGCATCTATATTCTATCTTTTTTAAAATTTCAGCCGAACGTTAGGCTATGGAGAACGCCACTGTGCTATTTGCTGCTTGCCATCTTAACGAGTGTGGTAGTAATAAATTTCTTAAAATTACTAACCAACATGGATTGCCCTTGGAGCCTATTGGACTACGGAGGGGATCGTCCATTTGTTGGGTTATTTGAGACCAGGCCCTTAGGCCTCGGGCGAGGAAAATGCTTTCCTGCCGGGCATGCTAGTGCTGGATATGCATGGATTAGCCTCTATTTTTTCTTCCTAATGGTTAAACCATCGTACCGATGGCTGGGCCTCGCCATTGGAATATTGTCCGGATTGATCTTTGGCCTGACGCAGCAGTTTCGAGGCGCTCATTTTGCATCCCATGACCTCTGGTCTTTAGCAATCTGCTGGTACATATCAGCACTGATGTATGCCTTCTTCTCAAAATTTGGATATCACCCCCGCAGCCACTATTGTGAAAAACAACTCCACCAAGCCTAATATTTTCGTCAATCAGCAGAAGAACCGAAAAGGACTAAACCGATTAATTCACGCAACGCGTTACTCCTGGCGAGGCATACTAGATGCTTGGCATGAAAAGGCATTCAGGCTAGAGTGCAAGATATTTCTCATATCCGCACCTTTGGCATTGTTGATTGGAAACGGTTGGCTGGAGAAGTTTCTACTTATCGCAAGCATCTGGCTCTTGATGTTAATAGAAGTTCTCAATTCTGCCATCGAATCTGCAATAGACAGGGTAGGCTCCGAAGAGCACGAACTCTCTAGAAGAGCAAAAGACCTAGGTAGTGCGGCAGTGCTGATGGGCATACTGCTATGCTTGGCACTATGGACAGCTGCCATATACAACAATATCCGATTTTTCAATTAAAAAAGCCCACCTTAGCAGGCTGTGTAAATAGTCTGCCGAGTTCGGCTTGGAAGATGCCCCGCAATTGCGGGGCATTTTTTTGAGCGAGCGCGAGCAAAGGCCTCAGCCTCGCAGCGCCAGATGCATCCAGGCGGGGCCCTTCATGTTGAACACGCGCTTGAAGTTGTAGGCAAGAACGGCAAGGCTCAACTCGCCTTTGGCCCCTGGCAGACCTCTGATCAGCAACCGTGCATTGCCCAGGATGCGGTGTTTGATGCAGGCAAACGGATGCTCCACCGTTTGCCGTCGTAAGGCCATCATCTCTGGGCGCGCCTTCACGCCCTCTGCCGTCGCTTGCAGGGCGTCCTCGAAGAGATGGCGCGATACGAGCCGGCGCGCTGCCTGCGTGCACTGTGGCTTTTGCACGCACCCCGAACATTCTTCAATGCGCGCCGCGTAGATCACCGCACAGTCCTTGCGGCTGATCTGTTTGCGCTCAAGCCACTGACCTGCCGGGCAGACGAAGCGGTCGTGCTCGGCCTCGTAGGTAAAGGCGCTGCGGTCATAAAGCCGACCATCGCCCTGGTTGTTGACTGCGCGGTTGGCCGGCAGGTAGCACGCCATGCCCTGCGCCTGCAGTGCAGCGATCTGAGTGCCATTGGCATATCCGGCATCGGCCACGACCGTGCAGGGGGCCTGCAGAACGTCGCTGGCGGCCTCTGCCATGGGCTGGAGCTGTGTCTGGTCGTTGGCGTCTGCACAGATCTCATGGGCCACGATCAGGTGACTGCCAGCCTCCACGGCCGTCTGCAGGTTGTAGCCTGGCGCGCTGTTCAAGCTGCGCATGACCTGGGCGTCGGGCTCGGTGGTGACGCGCAGACGCTTGCCACTGGCAGCCAGCGCCCTGGCCTGATCGGCGATGAGTTGGCCATCGCTGTGCAACCGCGCCAGCGCCTTGCGCACACGAACGCCTTGGCCGGATGCCGATGCGTCCTGGCGGTCGGCCTCTTCGAGCAGGGCAAGGTAGCGCTCGATCTCCTGGGCATTGCGCTGGGCTTGCTCGGCCAGGCTACGCGGGCTGACGATGGCTTTGCGCGAGGCCACCGCCTGCACCTTGCTGCCATCAATGGCGACCGTGCTGGAGGCGATCAGGCGCTGGCTGCGGGCGAACTGCACGAAGGCAGCGCTGGCGGCGACCAAGGCCTGCAGGTTGCTTGTGCGGAATTGGGCGATGGTCTTGTGGTCCGGTGCCAGACGGCCCAGCAGCCACATGCACTCGACGTTGCGATGGCACTCGCGCTCCAGTGCGCGAGATGAACGTACCGCGTTGAGGTAACCCCATAGATAGAGCCGCAGCAGGTCGGCGGGGTCATAGGGTGGTGCCCCCATGCGCTGGGGGATCGACTTGGCAAAGCCCAGATCCGCCAGGGGCAAAGCGCCAATCCACGCGTCGATGACGCGCACAAGTGCATCGGGCGCGACCAGCTCATCGAGCATCACGGGAAACAGGGCAGCCTGTTGCCGGCTCTCTCCACTGCGGTGGGCCATTGGGCTGCTCCACAAACAACGATGCCCTCCAGGCTAACGCCTGGAGGGCATCGTGGCTATCGCGGCAGCAGACTATTTACACAGCCTGCTTAGGTGGGCTTTTTTAATTGAAAGGATAATTATCCACCGTACTCGTATTCATTAGGTGCAACAAACATCGACTTGCCTTGGGTATCAAAGCCCTTGGGAGCGAATTTTGAAATCGGAACTTGAGTATGGTAGATTGAATCAGCCTTCCAGATAAACGTCTTTCCGTTGCTGGAAAACTGAATAATTTCTCCACAATTTATGTTTATTGGTTTATTTTGCGAAAGGTCTATCTTTCGAAAATTCGAAGACTGAACCTCAGAGCCATAGTAAGACTTTCCAGTTGGAAAAGTATCCGCATATGCTTGGCTTGTAACGAGTATCATGGCAACAGCAGCAAGCGATAGATTTGACTTCATTGGAAGCTCCTTTCCTTATAAAAAATGCCATGGAGCGCTAACTCCATGGCATTCACTATAACCGAGCCAATATTTAAATTAGCAAGCAGGATAGTTACTTTCCTGTCATATTGCAGGCTGCAAATTTGGCTCTTTAGAAGGAATGTCGAATACCGACTTCTGCGCCAGTAGAACTGCCGCCTCCAGCCAGACCAGTCGCCCCGCCGACCAGGCTGAAGTTCGCACCACCCTTATTTGTGATGCGGGCGATAGTGCCGTACACAGCTGTACGAGTCGACATGTTGTGAACGTAACCAATTGCGTACTTGTTGGCGTCACTTTGGTTGTAGGCAACGGGTCCCTTTCGAGAGTCGGTTCGCACATAGGAAGCTCGGATGTAATCCTTGCCAACCGGCACCGTCAAGCCAATTTGCCAACGATCTTCAGAGCCGGCAGCACGAGAACCATAAGTACCATAGGGCAGATCATCCCGTTGGAAGTAGCCCATCAGGGTCGCAACGCCGAAGTTATACGAGGCCGCGGCGCCGTATTGTTTGAGCTTAGCGCCAGAAGTATTGACATCAGTAGCTCCATAGGAAACAGAGACGCTCAAAGGTCCGTTGTCATACATCAAGCGACCTGCCATGTGGCGACCAACGCTGGTCAGCGGATCTTCGTCCATGGCGTACATAGCTTCCGCTTGGAAGCCTGCCCACTTTGGAGAGAAGTATTGAATGGCATTGTCATAACGATAGTAGGACGCGAACGTACCAGGCATACGGCTGGTGACATTGGACCCAGCCAAGCCGATCACGTTGAAGGGATCATATTTGGTTGCATTTTGCGAAGCAGGCGAGAAGTCACGACCCAAGCGAACTTCACCAAAGTTGCCCATCAGGCTGATCGTTGAGCGGCGCTGGAAGAATTTACCCGTCGAGCTGAAAGTCCCTGTATCAGCATTCACGTCAGACTCAAGCCAGAAACCTGCTTTCAGACCTCCGCCAAGATCTTCTACGCCGCGGAAGCCAAAGCGGCCAGACGACAGGCCGCTATTGTTCATAGTCAAATTGCTTGGAAGATTACTGTTGTTCACGTAACGCGTGTTCACGTCGACGATACCAAACAGCGTAACGGAAGACTGAGCACTTGCGCTGGCAGCGACGCCCGCCAGCGACAGCGCAACTATGTGTTTGAAGTTCATGATCAATTCCTTAATAGAGCGATAGGTTGATGCCTGCTTCGGACATCAATTGGAATCGTAAACGTCGCGCAAAAAAATATCGCCTAGTGAAAAGGAATGAGTATGTTTGCGCAAGCCAAAACTGCGAATTCTCATCGTTCATGAACCCTCCTTCCAACATTTCAAGTCGCAGATCTGATTTCTGATAGTTCCAAGGCGTTGCGTTTCACGAAAATTGCAAATATGTCATTTTTTTGAGTGGAAGTTGCCATCACATATTTGTTAGTGTCTTTGGAAAATTGGGATTCGAATTTTTTGGCTTAACTTATAGTGATTCCGGGAGATGTGATGCGGAGAGAGGATTTACAACTCAGGCAGCTTGCGAAGACTGGGGATACAGAGGCATGTTTAAAGCTTGGTGAAGCATATTTAACAGGCTCGCCTGGGATAGCAAAAAATACTTCCATCGGAATTTCTTATCTCAGATTGGCGATCCCAAAGGCCGAGAAAAAAGTAGCATCCTGCTTAGCAAAACATCTTTCGCTCCGAGAACTCATCAGCGAGGATTTGGCTTTTGCTCTTAGGCAAGCTGCTGAAATGGATGAGATTGCAAGATTAAAGTTGTCAGCCTGGCACTTTCTTCGTTGCGAGTCAGATATGGGAATTTCTTGGCTACGCCGATGTCAGACTAGGCTTATTGAGAGCAATGCTATCGATAGTCAAGTTCCACCTGTTTCCAAGATATTGGAAGCCTTACATGCACTACGTGTTATTAATACAAAAGATGTCTCTTATATCATCGAAAGCGAGGCTAGATCCGCACTAGATGAAAATCGCCTCGACAAGAGCATACAGATGATATCAATGCTCTCAATGAGCTGCCGAACTGTTTCGCTTGACCTAGTGCTTCATCAGCTGATATGCGACATTGTTGTGTATGCAGAGAAATTTAGGCGTGATTTGGGTTGTCTATCCAAAAATATGATCGAGCAGAGCTTAGAACGGTGCTCTGCAAATGGCGATCTCAATGCCTGCCACATTCTAGGAAGATCACTAGCCGGATATCCATGCGGTCATTTACCAGCGGATCGACTTGTACGCTCACAAAATCTCAGGAAGTCCGTTGCGCTCCTCTTGCGATGCGGCGATGCTGGCATGTCTATCGCTTGGCTGCATTTATTTAGAATTTGCTCCGATTACCGCAGCTCTGTAGCCAATCCAACAATGGCAAAATTTTGCCTCGAAAAGGCGGCAAAACATGGAATTGCAGAAGCAGAACGCTGCCTCGGAATAATTATTCTCAGAGAATCTCTGAATATAGATTCAATGGCGGCCGGAATGAAGTTGCTTCATTCTTCTGCCAACAAAGGGGATTCACTGGCTAAGACTCTACTTTGCTCTTTCGTACTTCCTGTTTCTGGCTTAGAAGAAGATGCTGAAGCAGCAATATTAGAAATCCAAAGTGTTACACCCATGCTGGCTATGCGGCTGCGACTGGCAAGAGCATTTGGGTTAACAAAACTTGAAGCCCTGTCCATGAATATTACGACCACCATTCGGCCATGGGGTTTGGTTTTAGAAAAGAACACCCTAGTTGCGAAGGGAAAGCTATCCGAACCAAGAGTTATTCCGGCAACTAGCACTTATGCGATGAACTGCCTAGATATCGCATCAAATCTTTTTACGTCTAACTCGTTGGAGAGCACAATATTAGAAGGATCGCTAAGAGCGAGATCACTGCAACTGAGGAGGCTTCTCCAGAAGTTGCATGTACAGGAGAAGATTTTCTTTTCTTCAGCATCCTCCCAAGAAAGAGAAACCACCAGAGTGGGTGCTAAATGGGCAAAGGTGCAAAAAGAAATTCTAAAAGTAGCTTTCTAGCAAAATGTATAAATGCGAATAATTGTTATTGTGCCTTTTGAAGGATTTCCGCAATATCTCAGAGAGACTTTGCATAATTTCGATTTGATAATAGAAGAATTTTTCGACTACGAATCAGGTATAAAGTTCGCCATAAGTAATGATATTCCCGTCATACTGGTTTATGAGAAGCAGTCGTATTTGGAGAAAATAGAGATATTCTGCAGGCAAGGCCTTGATAAATATCTCTCAGTGACGGTTATCACAAAAATTACAAATACCGCTGGCCATCAATTATTCCTAAGAGATATAATGGCATTATCAATGTCACGTATCAAAAGAAATGAAAAAATCATTAAAATCGTTGAGAAAATAAAAAACGGTTTGGTGCGTGACCTGAGAAACAGAGAGTTCTATAATTTAGAAGATCTAGTACTTGATTTATCGAAACAAAGAGCAGAGCGTGGCGGCAAGAGACTTGACCTAACCAAAGGTGAGTTTGCCCTCCTACTGGAATTCATGCGTCGATCAGGACAGGTTTTATCCCGAGAGTATCTGGCTGTACATGTTTGGAAGAAAGAAGGTGAATTTACGAAAAATATGGTTGATGTTGCAGTACGCAGACTACGAAAGAAGCTAGACGATAATCATGTGTTAAAACTACTCCATACTCGAAGAGGTGCGGGATATATTTTAGAAGTCCCTATCTCCAAAGAACTGGAGTCGGGATCATCCACCTTAAATTCAGAGACACAAGCGCCTTGAATGAAAAAGTGGTGCGCCGTTTCGTATATTGGGCGTAACTCCGCAGCCTAGCAGAAATTTGAACCAATTCACTCGACGCAGTACCATAAAATCAATTAACTAGCTCGGTACTTCTTTAGCAACTGCAGAGAATCGATGTCTCAAATGCGCGCCCGCCGAGATTACGCCCCAGGTTCGGTGCAACAGCCAGCCAATGTAGTTCGCGAGCTGCCGTGCGCGCAAAGCAGCAACTCCAGGTCGCAACGCAGGAGTGGTCAGTGCTAACAGGCTTGACTTCAATATCGGAACCGACGCTTGAGCCCGCAGTCATCGGTCCAGAAGAGTATCCAGCCTTGCGTTTCGCCCAGTTGCATGTCGAAGCGACGCAACGCCGCATGAAGGCAGTGATTGTGTCGTCGACGTCATCACTGGAGCTCATTGCTCGAGGTCGTCAAGACGCCTCCGGCCGAGCGGAAGCCAAACGGGAAAATATCCAGTTGGTCCCCTCATCTGAGTGACATGGAGCGCTACGGGTTGAAGTGGATCGGAACCAGTTTCCGTCAGCGCTTCGGTGCAGACAAACGTCCTAGACGGAGGCTCAGTTTGTGAGAAAGACTGGGCGCGTCGAGGCAGAAGTGGACAGCCCGAGGTCTTTTTATTATCTGTGCCAGATGCGCGGTTTGGGCCAAAATAGGAAATTTTTGGTTCCAAAGTAGCCCTGTGGGCCAAAGTCGTTAGTCGAGGAGGCTGACGTCTCCTCGTAATGGTCGTCCATACGCTCCGACAGTTAAGAACTGGACTGCCCCTGATCGCTGGACTAGAAGCATTCTCAAAAATTTAGGTTGATGCCAGTGAGACTGCTAGCAGTACATAAATACTGACGTTTTTTAATTGCATAGATTGGCGGGCGTGATTCTAACAAAAATATATTATTCTAAATATCACTGATTTTTCCAAAAACCATCCTTACTACTACACCGTTCGTGGCATTTTCTACAGAAATTGTTGCTTTCATTTTAAATAAATAAACCCTAGAGGCATATAGTCCGAGGCCATGATTTTTCTGTGTTGACTTATCGGAAACACCTACCTTGAAAAGTCTTGGGAGAAGATCTGAAGAAATGATCGGGCCATTATTGAAAACCTCGACAATCACTCCATTTTCCGAGCTAATTAAAGATATTTTTATTTGACCGCTGTGGTACCTATATCTTAGAGCATTATCAATGACATGATCAAGAACTAACTCGAACATGATAGGATCCATATAAGTTATGACATTACTCTCTGGGCCTAAGTATTTTATTCTTTCAATAATTGAACTTTTATTTTCAACATAATTGAACAGAAAGTCTGCTAAGTCTTCTTGCGAACATATGACTTCTTGACCGCCTATTCCATCCTCTACAGAGGCTGCAAGATATAATTTGTCAATACCATTTTGCATGCGTAGAATTGCTGCATACAAATCAGAGCCTTCGTCCACCTTGTTGAGAATGGTCTGTAGCGGAGAACGTATTTCATGGCCAATAGCATCTAGAGTATCTTGACGCAGCTCCAGCTTTGTTTCCATTAATAAAACATTTCGTGCCTTCGCTGCAGCCTCCGCTTCAATGGCTTGTTTTATTTTCTTATGTTGTTGCGCAATTCTATTGAATTGGAAAAATAATATATGTCCAAGTCTGGAAATTTCATCTTTTCTTCCTTTGTAGGGACTTTGGGAATATATGAACTCTCTTTTCTGTCCCGCTATATTCCAGGCGTTTTTCCCCAAAAGGAAGAGGCGGATACCAGCATGAATACCAGCAGCCAAAAGTAACGCCATAAGTAATATTGCTGCTGTCAACCATCCAAACGCACGTGTTACTACTTCTGGTAGCGCAACGGGGTCAGCTACCAACGTGGCAGAGTACGTTCCATACGGACCGCCAATTAGGTGTGTTTTTTCTGAAATTACAGGGTCCTGGGAATTCGGACCGGCAAGACTAGTTACTCGTGCCCATTTATCAAAAACTGTTTGAATCCAAGACTCTTGACGAGCAGGAACGGGTAAATTAAGTTCCGAGGAACTCCAAACTCTTTCGACTGAATTTCCATTTTTATGAAATAGATCTAATTTTGCCCCTCGACTTACTGTTGAAAGATATGTTCTTTCTAGCGAAACTAACGCGGTTCCCTTTTCTCCAGGAGTCACGCTGAACAACTCTCTCACTTGACCTTCAGATGCTCCAGAGTATATTTTTGCCCCAATATTAAATCTGCCTATGGTTGGACTAGGCCAGTCTTGGCCAGCAGCGCTTATTCCATCAAGAAAAGCAGCATCAATTCGTCCAACGATTGTTACATAATTTATTTTCGAACTATCGCCACTCAGACGCTCGAAGGCTTGCGCATTTATTGCCCTCGTAGCCTTTTCATTGTTCGATGCAAGAAATGCGGATACTTCATGAATTCCTGCAAATCTTTGCAATTGCGACGGGTATCGAGAGGCTGCAAGCGTTGGTGGCTCAAAAACTAAAGTAAAAACCAAAGGCTTTTCTGCATCTATTGTCAGAATCACCCGATCTGATCGGTTTAATACATTACCAGAACGATGACGTGCAATGGTGGGAGTGGGGTATTTTAAAGAAAAATATGCGTATCGTCCTCTGACATCGTCATTTATCATGGCAAAGCATGCCTGCAGCTTCAATTCTTTTGAAACATCACTTGGCGTGCTTGAGTCTGAATACTCGACAATACAAGATCTCGGTGCATCCCATACAATCTTCTCAGCGGTCAAGTCTCTGGCATTTCCGCGATTTAGAAGGTACGTATAAAAGGACGACTGCAGCGTTATAAAATTTAAACTTCTGAGTTCTGGAGAAAATGCTGCAGGATTTTCTAGAAGTGAGTTTTCTTTTACTGAGTAAAGAAAGTTAGAGAGCTCCGCTTCTATGGAGGATTGCCTGACTTGCTTCTCGCTTAGTCGAGCAGAATGCATAGAGTCGGTTAGTGCGAAAAATGCAAGGCTGATAGCTGCAACTGCACCAATGAAAAATGTCAATACAAAAGTGTGTTTGACGAGTTTTCGCTTTATTTTCTTACGCAGTTCAGCTGTAGCATTTTTAATTGGCATCTGATTTCCAATAGTACCCTTTTCCGGGGGTGGTGCCAATCTGATCAAAATCTGAATCTACAGCGCGAAACCTTTTCCTAGTGTTCGCTATATGAGCGGTAATCGTTGTTCCGCTCTTCAACGCCTCTTCCAGTTCTGCATGAGTTACGGTCGATCCAGCCTTTGATGCTAGAGCATATGTAATAGCGAGTTCCGTTGAGGTTAACGGAACAGCCTGACCCCTCCAGCTTAAATTTGGCGATCTAGGTGCGGGCTGAACCTCCAAGTATTTTGGCCAATTTTTGGCGCCCACCGCAGCTTGTGCTTCAGCAGAAACACCGAAGCTTAAGGCATGACGAACTTTATGCAGAAAGTCTACATCACGGATCGGTTTATTAAGAAACTCAAAGGCCTTCAGTTGGCTTAAAGCTATCTCTTGATATATATGAGCCTCAGGTATTCCGGACACGATTAGTGTCGTCATTTTTGCGCCATATTGGCGCAGTAAATGCATTCCGCCGAGCTTTTCTTCGACTTTATTTCCCAAATCTATATCAACTACTAAAAGGTCGAAGCAACCCTGTGATATTAGCCGCTCTGCCTCATCAAGCGAATACGCTTGAGATATTAATGCATCTTCTATCTGCCCTAGCAACCCGGCAAGCCTGGCGTTGGTACTACGGTCATCATCTACCACGGCAATTTTTGGCATGAGGCTCCCCACTTTTCAAAAGCGGTAGCTTCTCACAAAGAAAAGTGTAGAGGCTATAGCTTTCTATAACCCGCTTCGTGTTTCCTGTAGGGCCAGCTGAACAAAGCTGTAGCACCTACGTAGCGCTGATGGGTACATTGAGTGCTGCAACGAGCCACCAGCGATGGCCTTGCCGGGGGGGTGTTTCAAAGCGATACAAATCGATGATTGAAGCACTACATCTAGTGGCTTGCCATGCCTCGGTACACCACCTATAGTGTCTCGTGTGTGATGCCTGTATGGGCATACATGCAAAAAGAAAAGGCCGAGTCAGAGGTGAGATTCTGACTCGGCCCGTACAGGAAGCGCACCCGGCGCTGACTGTCACCTCTCCGCTAGGAAAAGTCTGCGAAGCATAGAGAAATCTGGTCCAGCTGGCTACATGAGGTTTTCATTTCCGGGGTATTGCTGTTCCAAAGGAGAATTTCATGGCAGCACCCAAGAAGCCCGGTTCCAGTACCGGCAACAGTGGCGGTGTGTTTCAGCAGGTCGGGCCGCGTGGGGGGAGGCAACCCAACTACGCAGCCGTTCCTGACAACAAGCCGCTTCCTCCCACTACGAAGCCGGGTCATGGCTGGACCCCTGTCAAGGTCACTCCGGACAGCCGTCGGTGATCGATTTGCTGGGGTTGGAAAACTCCTTCCCCAGCTTTTTCTAAAGGAATTTCTATGCAAATTAATTTCGCACATCTTCGTGAGCGCGCCGTCAGCGGCGGCGAAGTGAACTTCGCAGTCTTCGAAGCAAATGCCACGTCCAACACTGACTCTGCTCGTGCTTCGGTTCTCGCCGATCTCACGGCTCGGGCTCGTTCGTCCGGGCTGCGCGTGGATCAGTCGGCTTTGGCTTTCCGTCAGAATGGACGGCTTCGTTTCTACGGAACGCGCACCTTGGTGGACTACCTCGCTCGGGGATGGGCCCCCCGTTGGACACACACTTTGAGTGTTTGAAGACCAGCGACTTGATCCGCCTCTGAGATTTCAACTGGTGCCTTGCAACTGCACGAATTCAAAGTTTCCATGAAGAAAGCGTGCAAAACGGGCATCAGTGAAGGTACTGGAGGAATTCCTGGCGTGGTCAATACTGGGTTGATGGTTGCAGCCATCAATCCGGCCCTGTGCACGACATGGGGTCGTCAAGCACACGCATGCACGAAGTCCTTTCTTGACTGTAGCGAGCTCTACGGCCTCTTCGCGATCTCTTTCTATTCAACAGTAGCTGCGGTGGCTGGCCTACGTTGGCGCGAGTAGTAGCTAGCTTGGATATCGATACGAGTGCTTCGCAAGCGGAGACGGCGCCCCCCCCCCCCCTGCGGTGCTCCGGCCTATGCGACTGAGATAGAAGTCCAGTTGCGAGTCCTCACGGCGAGCTTCGAGCGGCACGCTCGTTCCTGAATCGTAGGTGCGACACAGCAGTGTCACCTTGTACCTGAGTACCCGGCCTCGGAGGTGCTGGGGACTCGTCATTACGTACATCGATCCCATATTTCTAGTCATAAGCACAGTCCTTTTTCTATCTCCTAAGATAAACGAAAGGGCGGCGCCAGAGGGCGAGCTGGCCATCTCATCCTCACGTATCTGCGCGAGCCACGCATATGCTATATAAGTTGTATCTTATATTTAACCCGCGCCAGAAGAGGAAATCTTCGGTTCTAAAGTAGGTCTGTGGGCCAACACTGTTAGTCGAGGAGGCTTGGCGGCTCCACGTAATTGAGGTTCATACGTTCCGACTGCCAAGAACAGCTTCAAACGGCAAAAGTAGCTTCTAACTTTGGCCCTTTCGTGGCACTTTTTTTGGAGATTTTGCGCTACTTCATAGTGGCAGAGGTGGCGATAACTATGTCCATGCCCACCAGGGCGCGGCGGCGAACCTCCTCCGACCAGGGCCACGGCGCTGGCCGTGTGATGCGGACTGGCCGTGGGGCGCTGGCGCCAGCGCTCGGGCGTGAAGCGGCCGGCCAGGCTGGCGATGGCGGCGGCTTCCAGCGCCTCGTCGTCGCTCATGGGCGGCAGCAGGTCGGCAAAGCGCTGGGCCAGCATGGACTTGCCCGAACCCGGCGGCCCCACCAGCAGCAGGCCGTGGCCTCCGGCCGCCGCAATCTCCAGCGCGCGCCGCGCCTGGGCCTGGCCACGCACCTCGGCCAGGTCCAGGCTGCTGCGCACGGCGACGGCGGGCTGCGGCTGCACCGCATGCCAGCCCGGGCCGGAGCATGTCTGGGTGTCGCCTGCTGCCGGCAAGGCGTCGGTTTCGTCGGTCTCGTCGGTGTCCTCGCTTTCGTCGCAGCAGCAGGCATCGTCCGGTTCCTGCTCCGCCTGCACCAGGGCATTGGCCGAGCGTGTGATGAAGCGGCGCACCACGTCCAGCAGGTGGTGCGCGCAGAACACCTGGGCCGACGGCACGAAGGCCGCCTCCTGCGCGCTGCCCGGCGGCAGCACCAGGCGGGCGCCGTCCTGCTGGCGGTGCAGGGCCAGGGCCGTGGCCAGCGCGCCGCGCACGGGCCGCAGCGCGCCCGACAGCGACAGCTCGCCCGCGAATTCGTAGTCGGCCAGCGCATCGCCATTGATCTGGCCGCTGGCCGCGAGAATGCCCAGCGCAATGGGCAGGTCGAAGCGCCCCGAATCCTTGGGCAGGTCGGCGGGCGCCAGGTTGACGATGATGCGTTTGTTGCTCGGGAACTCCAGCCCGGAGTTCAGCAGCGCCGAGCGCACGCGTTCACGCGCTTCCTTGACCTCGACATCGGCCAGACCCACCAGCGTGAACGACGGCAGGCCGTTGGCCAGATGCACTTCCACGGTGACACGCGGGGCGGCCAGCCCCAGCAGCGCACGACTTTGAACCAGGGCCAGACCCATGGGCACCTCGCAGGAACGACAGAGACAAAGCCACACAAAGGAAGAAGCCGCCAGCGGTGCGGCGGCCTCGGTGACCCAGTATGGCAACGGCCTTGGGCCTTTTGGACGGCGGGCGCGGCGCTGAACCCAAATCTCAGAATGTTCTGACCCTTGCAGCGCAAAAATCAGAACAGCTTCACCAGCGCCGGCACGCTCAGCACGGCCGTGTAGTAGCCCATGAACTGCACGCCGGTGTTGAAGCCCAGGCCGCGTGACGGCAGGCCGCCGAGCAGGCCCGGCAACGGCCGTTCCCCTGCGCCATGCGCCATGCGCCATGCGAGATTGCAGGCCGAAACGCGAGCGGTGCTGGCTCAGCCGGCTCGAGCCAGCCCCCGGGCCTGCGCACGCAGCAGCGCGATGAAGCGCTGCTGCTCCTGCGTGGGCGCGTCATCGGTGCGGGTGAGGATGCCGAAGGGCGCCATGGGCACGTCGATGCAGACCGGCAGCGCCCTGACCAGGCCCATGCGCAGATAGTCCTTGAGCGCGGATTCGGACAGCAGCATCACGGCATCGGTCAGCTGCACCAGTTGCTGCATGGAGTACACCGAGCTGCATTCGATGATGTCGGCCGGCGCGGGCAGCTCCAGGCGCTGCAGCAACTGGTCGAGCGCGATGCGCGCGGGGCTGGTGGCCGGCTGCAGGATCCAGGGCCAGTCGCGCACCAGTTCCTCCCAGTCGAGCTTGCGCCGGCGCGCCAGCGCATGGCCGCTGCGCACGACGAGCAGCAGCCGCTCGTTGCCCAGTTCCTCGAAGCCGTAGCCGCTGCTGTCTGCCGTGGGGCTGCGCCGTGCAATGGCCAGGTCGATGCGCCGCTGGTCCAGCAGGCGCAGGATCTGGTCGCTGGTGTCGCCCATGATGCGCAGGCGCAGCTGCGGGCTTTGCGCCTTCATGCGGGCCACGGCCGTCATCACCAGGTCGGGTGCTGCGCCCATGATGGTGCCGATGGACAGGTAGCCGTAGCCGCCCTGGCGGCGCGCGGCCAGGTCCTCGGCGCAGCGGTCCAGGCTGTTGAGCGAAGCCTCGGCAAACCGCACCAGCTGCGCGCCCAGCGCCGTGGGCCGCATGCCGCGCGGCAGGCGCTCGAAGAGCTGGCAGCCGAACATGTCCTCGATCTCGCGCAGCATGCGCGTGGCCGCAGGCTGGGACATGGCCAGGCTCAGCGATGCGCGGTGCAGGTTCAGGCTCGATCCCAGCGCCACCAGCATGTGCAGGTGCTTGTAGCGCAGACGGTTGAGCAGGCTGCGGTGCAGCACGGGCGGGGCGGATTCGGGCGGCTTGTCAGGCATAAGCGCAAGGTATCGGATGTGACCGAAATTCGATTTGTTGAGCATCGATCATGCGCCGTACATTGGCCCTGCGACAAGAAAAAACAGACCCAATCCAGGAGACAAGACATGCACAGCCCATCGCCTGTTTCATGACGCGCCGACGCGGCCGGCACCAACGCCGCGGCCGCGCTCGCACCTTCACAAAGCACGCCTTCAGCGCTCCGGGCGACCGGGCGTGACGGCCTCTCATTGCCTGCAAGGAAAGTCATGAAAAAACTCCCCGCTCCCCTGCTCGCCAGGATCTCCTGGCGCCTGCTGCCCTTTCTTCTGCTCATGTACATCATGGCCTTCCTGGACCGGGCCAACGTGGGCTTTGCCAAGGTGGCCTTCCAGGCCGATACCGGCATCAGCGATGCGGCCTTCGCCTTTGGCGCGGGCGTGTTCTTCGCAGGCTATGCGCTGCTGGAAGTGCCCAGCAACCTGATCATGCACCGCGTGGGCGCCCGCATGTGGATGTGCCGGATCATGGTCACCTGGGGCCTGGTGTCGGCGGCCATGATGTTCGCCCACGACCAGACCACGTTCTACGTGCTGCGCTTTTTGCTGGGCGTGGCCGAGGCGGGGTTCTTCCCCGGCGTCATCCTGTACCTGACCTACTGGTTCCCGGCAGCGCACCGCGCGCAGGCCATGGGCTTTTTCTACTTCGGCGCGCCGCTGGCCTTCATCTTCGGCAGCCCGCTATCGGGCCTGCTGCTGGAGCTGGACGGCATCGGCGGCTGGCACGGCTGGCAGTGGCTGTTCGCGGTGGAGGGGCTGATGGCGGTGGCCGTGGGCATCTGGGCGTATTTCCACCTGGACAACCGCCCCGCCGACGCCACCTGGCTCAGCCGCGAGGACAAGGCGCTGCTGCAGGACATCCTCGACAGCGAAGAGCGCGCCAAGGGCGGCCACGGCCACAGCCTGCTGGCCGCGCTGTGCCAGCCGCGCGTGCTCTACCTGGCGCTGATCTACCTGCTGATCCAGGCCAGCGTCTATGGCGTGGTGTTCTACCTGCCCAGCCAGGTGGCGGGCCTGCTGGGCACCAAGGTGGGCCTGCTGGTGGGCGTGGTCTCGGCCATTCCCTGGTTGTGCGCGCTGCTGGCCGCCTGGTGGATTCCGGGACATGCCGAGCGAACAGGCCAGCCGCGCGGCATCGCCAGCCTGACGCTGGTGATGGCTGCCGTGGGCATGGCTGCATCGGTGAGTTTCTCCAGCCCCCTGCTGGGTGTGGCCGCGCTGTGCCTGGCGGCGGCCGGCTTCATCGCCGTGCAGCCCGTGTTCTGGACCTTTCCTGCCAACACGCTGGCCGGCGCTGCGGCCGCTGGCGGCATCGCCTTCATCAACTCCTTCGGCGCCGTGGGCGGCTTCATCGCCCCCATCGTCAAGAACTGGGCCGAGGGCTTTTTCCACTCCCCGGCGGCCGGCCTGTACCTGCTGGCCGGCACCACGCTGCTGGCTGCGGCCCTGGTGCTGGGCGTGCGCGCACGCCTGGCGCCGGCCTTGGCCGCACCGTCGGCCGCCTGAACCACTTGCACACGGAGCACAACCATCCCATGACACAGATCCCCACCATCAAGCAGGTGCGCGCCTTCACGCTCAAGGGCGGCGGCGCCGACTACCACGACCAGTCCGACGGCCACTGGATCGACGACCACATCGCCACGCCCATGGCCAAGTACCCCGAGTACCGGCAAAGCCGCCGCAGCTTCGGCATCAACGTGCTGGGCACGCTGGTGGTGGAGATCGAGGACAGCGCCGGACGCGTGGGCTTTGCCGTGACCACGGGCGGCGAGCCTGCGGCCTACATCGTCGAAAAGCACCTGGCGCGTTTCCTCGAAGGCGCCCGGGTCACCGACATCGAGCGCATCTGGGACCAGATGTACCTGTCCACCCTGTACTACGGCCGCAAGGGCATCGTCATCAACACCATCTCGGGCGTGGACCTGGCGCTGTGGGACCTGCTGGGCAAGGTGCGCGGCGAGCCAGTGCACCAACTGCTGGGCGGCGCCGTGCGCGACGAGCTGCAGTTCTACGCCACGGGCGCGCGGCCCGACCTGGCGCAGAAGATGGGCTTCATCGGCGGCAAGATGCCGCTGCACCACGGCCCGGCCGAAGGGGAGGAGGGCCTGCGCCGCAACCTGCAGGAGCTGGCCACCATGCGCGAGCGCGTGGGCCCGGACTTCTGGCTCATGCTGGACTGCTGGATGAGCCTGGATGTGAACTACGCCACGCGCCTGGCCCAGGGTGCGCAGGCCCATGGCCTCAAGTGGATCGAGGAGGCCCTGCCGCCCGACGATTACTGGGGCTACGCGGCCCTGCGCAAGAACGTGCCCACCGGCATGCTGGTGACCACGGGCGAGCACGAGGCCACGCGCTGGGGCTTTCGCCAGCTGCTGGAGATGGGCTGCTGCGACATCATCCAGCCCGACGTGGGCTGGTGCGGCGGCATCACCGAGCTGCTCAAGATCTCGGCCCTGGCCGATGCCCACCAGGCCCTGGTCATCCCGCATGGCTCCAGCGTCTACAGCTACCACTTCGTGGCCACGCGCCACAACAGCCCGTTTGCCGAGTTCCTGATGATGGCCCCCAAGGCCGACGAGGTCGTGCCCATGTTCCATCCGCAACTGCTGGGCGAGCCCGTGCCCGTCAACGGCCGCATGCGCCTGTCGGCGCTGGACAGGCCTGGCTTCGGCGTGGAGCTCAATCCCGAGTGCGCTTTGCACCGCCCGTACACGCACTGAAGGAGCCCGCCATGCAACTGCCTGCCAACCCCTTCAAGGCCGCGCTGCGGCGCGCCGAGCCGCTGTACGGCATCTGGGCCGGCTTTGCCACGCCCTATGCGGCCGAGATCATCGCCACCACGGGCTACGACTGGATGCTGGTCGATGGCGAGCATGCCCCCAACACCGTGCCCACGCTGCTGGGCCAGCTGCAGGCCGTGGCGCCCTACGCCACGCACCCGGTGGTGCGCGCCGTGCAGGGCGACACCGTGCTCATCAAGCAACTGCTGGACGTGGGCGTGCAGACGCTGATGGTGCCCATGGTGGAGACGGCCGAACAGGCGCGCGAACTCGTGCACGCCATGCGCTACCCGCCCCATGGCGTGCGCGGGGTGGGCGGCGGCCTGACGCGGGCCACGCGCTGGGATGCCGTGCCCGACTACATCCGCACGGCGCATGAACAGCTGTGCCTGATCGTGCAGATCGAGTCGCCCCGGGGCGTGGCCAATGCCGCCGAGATTGCGGCCGTCGATGGCGTGGACGCCGTCTTCATCGGCCCCGCCGACCTGTCCACGGGCATGGGCCATGCGGGCGACGCCAGCCAGGGCGAGGTGCAGGACGCCATACGCCGCACCGTCCAGGCCACGCTGGCCGCCGGCAAGGCCTGCGGCATCCTCGCGCCGCGCGAGGAGGATGCGCGCCGCTATGCGGACTGGGGCTGCCGCTTCATCGCCGTGGGCATAGACATCAGCCTGCTGCGCCAGGCCGCGCTGGCCAACCTGGGGCGCTATCGCGCCACCCAAGCCACGGACCAGGCGGCCCCTGCATTCCGCACCTACTGAACCCAAGGAGAACTCCATGGCATCCCCTACCGTGCTGCGCAATTTCATCGCCGGCAGCTTCACCGACAGCGCCGAACTGCATGAGGTGACCAACCCCGCCACGGGCGCGGTGCTGGCGCGCTCGCCCCTGTCCAGCCAGGCCGATGTGGACCGCGCCATCGCCGCCGCGCGCGGCGCCCACAAGGCCTGGGCGCGCCGCCCGGCCGTGGAGCGCGCGCAGTACCTGCGCCGCGTGGCGGCCCGCATCCGCGACAACGCCGCGCGCATTGCGCGCACCATCACCGAGGAGCAGGGCAAGGTCCTGGGCCTGGCCGAGGTCGAGGTGAACTTCACCGCCGACTATCTGGACTACATGGCCGAATGGGCACGCCGCATCGAGGGCGAGGTCATCACCAGCGACCGGGCCAACGAGCAGATCTTTTTGCTGCGCAAGCCGCTGGGCGTGGTCGCGGGCATCCTGCCCTGGAACTTTCCCTTCTTCCTGATCGCCCGCAAGATGGCGCCGGCCCTGCTCACTGGGAACACCATCGTCATCAAGCCCAGCGAGGAAACGCCCATCAACTGCCACGCCTTCACCGAGCTGCTGGCCCAGTGCGAGTTGCCGGCCGGCGTGTTCAACGTGGTTTATGGCCAGGGCGGCACGGGCGCTGCGCTGGCCGGCCATGCGGGCGTGGACATGGTCAGCTTCACGGGCAGCGTGGCCACTGGCGAGCACATCGCCGCTGCCGCCGCGCCCCACATCACCAAGCTCAACCTGGAGTTGGGCGGCAAGGCCCCGGCCATCGTGCTGGCCGATGCCGACCTGGACCTGGCCGTGCGCGCCATCCGCGACTCGCGCATCATCAACACCGGCCAGGTCTGCAACTGCGCCGAACGCGTCTACGTGCAGCGCCAGGTGGCTGACGAGTTCACGGCCCGCATCGCCCAGGCCATGGCAGCCACGCGCTACGGCGACCCGATTGCGCGGCCCGACGTGGAAATGGGCCCGCTGATCAACCAAAAGGGCCTGGACAGCGTGCAGGCCAAGGTGCGCCAGGCCATCGCCGACGGCGCGCAACTGGTCACGGGCGGGCAGGCCGCAGACCTGGGCGCGGGCTTTCACTTCCAGCCCACGGTGCTGGCCGGCTGCCATGCCGGCATGGAGATCATGCGCAAGGAAATCTTCGGCCCCGTGCTGCCCATCCAGGTGGTGGAGGACCTGGACGAGGCCATCGCCCTGGCCAATGATTGCGAATACGGGCTGACCTCGTCGCTTTACACGCGCGACCTGTCCAAGGCCATGCAGGCCATGCGCGAGATCGACTTCGGCGAGACCTACATCAACCGCGAGAACTTCGAGGCCATGCAGGGCTTCCATGCGGGCGTGCGCAAGTCCGGCGTGGGCGGGGCTGATGGCAAGCACGGCCTGTACGAGTACACGCACACGCATGTGGTGTACCTGCAGGGTTGAGCCAACGGTTCGCCTATCGCTTCACGGTGGCTGACGTTATGAACCGGGCAATGGTGCTGGAAACCCCGGGCACTAGCGGCAGCCCCTCCTTGTCATAGGTTGCAAGATTGGCAGCGCGATCGTTGGTCTCCACCTTCTTGAGCACATGGTTGGTGGCGGGCAACAGCACAAGCTTGGCGTTCGGTGCAGCCTTGGCCAGACGCTGAGCATCCTTTGGCTTGATCTGCAGGTCGCGCTCACCTTGAATGATGAGCACGGGTTTGGAATAGCCCGCTATCAGGCGAGCGGGGTCCAGCGCGAAGGTGTTGATGAGAAAGCCTTGTACGCTGGCATCGAACATGGTGTTGAGCGGCCTGTCCATCTGGCGGGTATCCACGCGCCTGCCTGCTTCCAGAGCATCGATGACCGGTAACGCCTGGTCCAGGATCGGTGCATTGGCGGGGTCTTCCTTGAGCTGTTCCCGAAGCGTCTGCCCCATTGGGCGACCAGGAGCTGCTACCAATATCAGTCCGCAGATATCAGAGCGGCCCTGGCCAGCCTCCAGAGCGACCAGTCCACCTTCACTGTGTCCCAGCACCCAGACGCATTGGGCACCGGTCTCGCTGCGGATGGCGTCCACCCAGTGGTGCACATCTTCGGCATAGGCCTGGATGGTCACGGCATTGGGGTCCTCCACGGCCTTGTAGCTTTCGAACATGCCACGTTTGTCGATGCGTACGGTGGCAATGCCCTGGGTGGCCAGTTCCTGTGCGAGCAGTTGGTAGGTCGAGGCTTTGAGGCCGAACGGGCTGTTGCCGTTGCGGTCGGTGGGGCCTGAGCCGGGGACGATCAGTACGACCGGCGGCGCGCTTTGGCTCGGCGTCAGCAGAACACCCCGCAGTGGGTCAAGTGGCCCCGTTGCCTGCAGCGGCTTTTCACCAAGGACGGCCGTGGCCGGTGCGGCCATGGTGGTACTTGCGCAGATGGCGGCCGCCAGGCCGAGGAGTAGAGCTTTCATGGGAAAGGCCGCAGAGTTGATCTGCGTGCCATTGGAGCATGCTTGTCTGTCGGCCCTGTCAGGTAGAGGCCGCGCGCTTGCGGTTGCGCGGCGCCTTGGGCGGCGGGCTGCTGGCCTCCAGCTCCCGCGCCCGGGCGCGGATGCGCGCAAAGGCGCTGGCCATGGCCTGCAGCTCGGGCTCGGGCACGGCGTCCATGAGCTCGCGGTTGATGGCCTGCACCTGCGGGAACAGCTCGGCATGCAGGGCGCGGCCCGTGTCGCTCAGGCGCAGCAGTGCGCGGCGCGCATCGCCCACCTGGCTCTCTTTCCACAACAGCCCCTTGGCCAGCAGCGCCGTGACGGCGCGCGAGGTGCGCGTGCGGTCCAGCTGCGCCTGCTCGGCCAGCTGCGAGGGCTGCAGCTGGCCGGCCTCGGCCAGCAGGCAGAGCATGCGCCACTCGCGCCGCGTAATGCCGTAGCGGCCCTCGCACAGGCGCACCACACGGCTGCCAGCGGCCGCCTGCAGCCGCGCCAGGTGGTAGAGGAACATGTCGTCGAGCACGGCGGGGTGGCGCCAGCGGTGGAGGTCGGTCATGGACTCGCGGGCCGGTTTCGGGTTTACGCTAGGGATGATGGATTAGATGCATTGTCGGCGGCCTGCGTACATTGGCCGCAAGACAACGACAAGGAGACAAGTATGCCCAGCCCCCTCGCAGCCCTGGCGCGTGCCGCCCTGGCTTTGGTCGCCGCCGGCCTGTGCGCGGCGCCCGCCCTGGCCCAGGAATGGCCCAAGGCCAAGCCCATCCGCATCGTCGTGCCCAATCCGCCGGCCGGCCCGTCCGACATCTCGCTGCGCCCCGTGGCCGCCGCCATGCAGGCGGCGCTGGGCCAGGCCGTGGTCGTGGACAACAAGCCGGGCGCCAACGGCAACATCGGCGCGGCCGAGGTCGCGCGCTCCGCGCCCGATGGCTACACCTGGCTGTGGGCCATGGACCCCGTGCTCACCGTCAACCCCCATGTCTACAAGAACATGGGCTACAAGGCCGACGCGCTGGAAACCCTGGTCGTGGCCGCGCGCTTCTCGCAGACCCTGGTCTGCGGCCCGGGCACGGGCTTCAAGTCCGTCAAGGACATGGTGGCCGCCAGCAAGACGCGCGAGCTGACCTATGCCTCGGGCGGCGCGGGCTCGCCGGGCCACCTGGTCATGGAATCGCTGCTGGCCACCTCGGGCGCCAAGATGGTCCATGTGCCCTACAAGGGCCCCGCGCCGGCCATGCAGGACCTGCTGGGCGGCCAGGTGGACTGCGGCTTCCTGGCCGGCCCCACGGTCTTGCCCCAGGTCCAGAGCGGCAAGCTGATCGCCCTGGCCACCTCGGGCAAGACGCGCTCGGCGCTGGCGCCCGAGCTGCCGACCATTGCCGAGTCGGGCTTTCCCGAGTTCGACGGCACCTTCTGGATTCTGCTGGCCGCACCCAAGGGCGTGCCGCCTGCCGTGCAAAAGCGCTTTGTCGACGCCATGAACGAGGCCATCCGCGCACCCGAGCAAAAGGAACGCGCCAAGGCCCTGGACATCGAGATGGTCGGCTCCACCGTGGCCGAGGCCCAGGCGCGTGCCAAGGGACAGTCCGCGCAGTGGGCCGCCCTGGTCAAGCGCATCCACCTGACCAACGACTGAAGCCGTCACCAGGGCCTGTGGCCCTGAGGCACCGCCGTTTTGGCGATACTCCCTTTCCCAACGCATCCACTGTCTCCTGGCTCCCATGGCAACCCAGCGCCCCAATCTGATCTTCATCCTGGCCGATGACCTCGGCTATGCCGACCTCGGCTGCACGGGCGCGCGCGATGCGCACAGCCGCGCCACCGATGTCTCGCCCCGCCTGGACGCCATGGCCGCGCAGGGCATGCGCTTCACGCGCGGCTATTCCAACTCGGCCGTGTGCTCGCCCACACGCTTTGCCCTGGCCACGGGCCGCTGGCAGTACCGCCTGCGCGGCGCGGCCGAGGAGCCGATCGCCAGCGTCCACGGCGACAAGGTGCTGGGCCTGCCGCCCGACCATCCCACCGTGGCCTCCCTGCTGCGCGACGCCGGCTACGCCACCGCCCTGGTCGGCAAATGGCACCTGGGCTACCCGCCGCATTTCGGCCCGCGCATGTCGGGCTACGAGGAGTTCTACGGCTTTCACGCAGGCGGCGCCGACTACTTCGCCCACTGCGACCCGCGCGGCCGCCCCGACTTCTGGATCAACGAGGAGCCGCACGAGGAAGAGGGCTATCTCACCGACCTGCTGAGCCGCCGCGCCGTGGACTTCGTCGAGCGCCAGACGGCCGACAAGCCCTTCTACCTGTCCCTGCACTACAGCGCTCCGCACTGGCCCTGGCTCACGCGCGACGACCTGGAGGAATCGCGGCGCATCGGCGGCTTCGGCAAGCACACCGACGGCGGCACCATCGAGACCTACCAGCGCATGATCCACCACATGGACGAAGGCATTGGCTGGGTGCTGGATGCGCTCGAGAAAAAGGGCATGGCCGAGAACACGCTCATCGTCTTCACCAGCGACAACGGCGGCGAACGCTTCTCCAACAACTGGCCCTTCATCGGCCAGAAGATGGACCTGCTCGAAGGCGGCATCCGCGTGCCCCTGGTGGCGCGCTGGCCCGAGCGCATGCCGGCAGGCGCCGTCAGCGACACGCCCAACCTGACCATGGACTGGTCGGCCACCTTCCTGGCCGCCGCGGGCGTGGACGGCCACGCCGACTACCCGCTGGACGGCGTCAGCCTGCTGCCCCTGATGGAAGACGGTACCTGGAACCCCGAGCGCGACCTGTGCTGGCGCATGAAGCACCGCGCCCAGCGCGCCCTGGTGCGCGGCGACTGGAAATACCTGCAGATCGAAGGCGTGGAATACCTCTTCAACGTGGCCCAGGACCCGCGCGAACGCGCCAACCTGCGCGACCGCGAGCCCCAGCGCCTGGTTGAGCTGCGCCAGGCTTGGCAGCAATGGGATGCGTCACTGCCGCCCATTCCGGAAGAAGCCAAGGTGTCGCTGGTATTCAGCCGGCAGGATCTGCCTTCGGCAACGTTTTGAGGGTGTGTGTGCCCGCAGCTCGCGGGCGAGAAAACAAGGCAGGCCTTTGGGCCTGCCTTGTTTCCTGATTACTGGTATGTCCTGACCATGCCCGCCCGTGCGGCCTCCGAGTTGTCGCACATGTCCTTGGCCTGTTTGTAGAGTGCCTGGGCCTTGCTCTTGTCCTTGTCGACGACTTCGTAATGGCTGGCCTTGGCAAGCACCAGGTTGTATTGGAGATAGCCGGCGCTGGCCGATGGCAGCGACTTCACGGCCTGTGACACCATTTGGTCCAGGCCCTCCAAGGACCCGCCCCAGCGCGGGCTCAGGTAATTGAGGGCATTGACGCGGGCCGCCAGGTTCTTGGGATCGGCCTGATCGGCCGCCTGCAGCCACTGCGCCGCAGTACGTCCGCCCACCTGATTTTCCATCGCGGCCAATCCAATCAGCATCGTCTGCGGCAAGGCCGAGCGGGCATCCAGCGCCATGGCCTTTTGCAGATACGGCTGGGCCTTCGCGCTGAGCTGCTTGACACTGTTCCACTGGCTGCCCGTCACCCTGGAGGCCGGCGCCTCGCCACGGGCGCCAAATGCCTTGTTGCCGTAATAGAGGCCCGCATTGAGCTGGGCAAAGAACGACTTGGGCTGCTGATCCGCCCACATGCGCATCACGTTCTCTTCCTGCAGGCTCAGTTGCTGCAGTCCCAGCAGATCCCGCATGGTCAACAAGTCCCCGCCCGAGGAAGAAAGATTCTTCTTGTGCTTGCGGGCCAGTTCCTTGTCCAGCGCCTCGAACTTGAACTCGCTGAGCAGTGCAGCCCTCTCGGACTTTTCCAGAGTGGCATTGCCATCGGGAATCAGCGGGCACTGCGCGGCATAGGTGGCTGCGGAGAGAGACAGGGTGGCGAGCAGGATGCGAATCAGGGTTTGGGTGGGTTTTGCGGTCATGTGTCCCTCTTGGAAATGGTTGTGTTATTTAATGATTTAAAACTAATAAGCCAATATTTATTTCTCCAAGCTCCTGTTTAAATCAAAGTGCTATGAGAAATAGAAGCAGAACAATAAAAAATGGAAGAAGATATGCTGTAAGGAACATTATTGCATCGCCATTCTTCCAGAAGAGCTTGTAGCCATGGTCGTACAAGAATGCTAAGAAAACTGCAGTCTGAAATAAATTCCCAATAAGACTGAACTTGGAATTGTATAAGTTAGAAGATATAAGAAGAAATAGCGTGATGTAAAATAATATTGCAAATACCCTAGTCATTATTCCGTAAAACCAGTTATGGAATTAGATTGATTCATGAATAGATAATCGGAAAGCAATCGCTGAAGCAATGAAGGGTTCAAGAGCTATTTGCAATATTAATTAAATCCCATGGGTCAATTAATCGCCACCGAATATGCTTTTGGCGTTTGTTGAAAAATGAATAATCAACCCAAAAATTCCAAGAATAGCTCCAATCAAACCAACAACGGCACCGCCTCGCGGCAACCATAAAAAAGCCAGAATACCACCGACGACAGCCGTTAAAACACCTATTATCATAACTAACATTCCATATTCATTTTTGTATATTTTCATCACAATTGATTCTTCGTGCATGTAGTTGAACATGTGCATGTTTGATATCCGATGGATGTTCCCCCCCCCCATCAACATCGTCTGTGCCTTTACCGTAGAGTAATGCTTCCATCTGCCCTTTCATCACCAGGCAGACCCTGTAATAACGCTGTCGTTGCCCAAAAGGCGCTCATATGTCGCTCTCAGAAGTTGATCCCAGGGAATTCCATATTGTTTTTAATATTCAACTTTTACCAATCGGCCCGAAGAGAAAATAAATCTAACATCACCATACCATATTAGATCATTTTCCATTTTTATTTGAGGGTTAACTGCTTTTTTATTGATGGATGAATTCTTTAACTTATATGCAATCTGCTCCATATTCATTCCTCTCCATTCGCGCTCGATGAGTGAAATTACATTATCAATATCTGCACGCGATGATTCACACCCTTGATTTGAGTAAGATAATGTTATTGATTTATCGACAACCGAGTATGCTAAATAAATAATCACCAAAATTAGCGCAATTATCAAGATAAATGATTTGTTTATTTTCATAAAATTATTGACCTGCTTTGGCGGCATTTCTTGCAAAAGTGCGGCAGTGATTGGAATTGAATGGATTCCAATTATATTTTTCTCTATCTTTATTTTCTGAAATTTCTTTTGCGTAGTCAGCAACTTTTTTAGGATCGGCAGAACTACAGGTTAACTTTGCCGGTGTCCCTTTGCCTGATCTCTTTGAAAGCTGCTCCTCCAGATTTCTCATGGACTCATCTGTTGGAACACCATCTTTGCCTATTTTTAGATTAGGCATTGGAGTTTGCCGAACGTTTCCGTCGTCTTGGGGTAGCTTAGAGCCCATAATTCCTTTTGCATTTGGGTTGTATCTACCGTATTCGAAGTATTGTGTCTTCCCTGAAGTATCATATGTCAACACACCACTATGCCCACCAAGCCATGTGCTTGTTTTACCTTCGGCGTACTCAACCGGATAATCTGGAAAATTAACAACGCAGGCTTGCTGTAAGCCTAACGAATCTATCCACCCCGTGGGATTTACAGGGTAGATATAGTGATTATTGCCTCCCATCAACCCAATCGGGTCCTGATTGATATAACTCCCCACCACCGGATCGTAATACCGATGCCGGTTGTAATACAGCCCCGTTTCCCTGTCATGGTGCTGTCCCGGCAGCCGGATCGCCTGGTGGATGCCTTGCGGGTTGTATTCCTGCAGCACATTGCCCCAGGGGTCCAGCTTGGCCGCCCAGGTGACTAGCCCCCGTTGGTCGGTCAGGGCCATGGGTGTGCCCAGGTGGTCGCAGTGGTAGTGGTGGATGGCGATGCGGGCTTGTTGTTCTTTTTCCTGTTCCTGCAGCTTTGCCTGCATGCCGCTGAGCAGGCGCGTGGTGCTGTCTGCCTGTTCGCCCAGCATGGCCTGGGCGCCGGGCGGCAGGCCGTGGTCCAGGGTGTGGCGCAGGTGGCGGGCGGCGTCTTGCTGCATGTCGCGCGGCATGGCGTCGAGCATGGTTTGCATGAGGGCCAGGGCCGGCGCGTGGTTGGGGTCGTCCGGGTCAGGCAGGCCTGCGGCGATGGCTTGCACCAGCAGGTGGGGCTCGTCTTGGGGGTCGCCGCTGGCCGTGGTGCTCAGGCGCACCAGGGGCGTGAAGCTGCCGGGTTCGTAGATGGTGTGTTCTATGTGGCGCGTGTCGCTGCCGTGCTGCAGGCGCTCGGTGTGGATGAGGCGGTCGCCGTCCCAGCCGTAGTAGTGGGTGCGGGTGGATTCTGTGGAGTCCGCGCTTTCCACTTGCTGCTTCAGGCGCCTGCCCAGGGCGTCGTAGGTGTAGCGGCTGTGGTGGCGCAACTGCTCGGCGTTGCCCTGGATCTGGCTGTTGCGCACGGCGATGAGCTGGTGTGCTCCGTCGTAGTGCAGTTGCTGCTGGCTGTGGTCTGCATGCATTTGCGCAATGCGGTTGCCGCAGGGGTCGTAGCGCCAGACGCGGTCTTCGGTGAAGCCGATGCGGTTGTCTTCCCAGCGCTGCACGGGGCCTTGCCGCTGGCCTGCGAGGTGGCCCAGGCCCATGAGGTTGAAGTCGGTGTGCCGCCAGTGGGCGTGGACCTGGGCGGCCCAGCTGTCCTGGGTGTTCGTCTGGCCCGGTGCACCGGGTGCACCGAGTGCTGGCAGGCGGTTGCCGGCAGGGTCGATCTGCCAGCGGGCGGTGGTCTGGGGGTCCTGGCTGTCGGTGGCCGCCCTGAGGCGCCCGGCGCTGTCGTAGCCGTAGCGCAGCAGTTGTGCGGCCTGGCCCGGGGCGCCGGCCTGTTCGATGGCAACGAGCTGGCCCAGGCTGTCGTAGTGGTAGCGGCGGCCAAGGATCTGGCCGATGAGGGGCTGGACGAGGTGATCCCTGCCTTCCGTGCTTTGCAGGCCTGTGGTGCCCAGGGCCGTGAGGCGGCCCATGCTGTCCCATTGGCGTTGCACCTGCAGGGGGTGGTGTGCGTCTGCGTCTGCATCTGCTTCTGCATCTGCTTCTGCTGCGGGGGTGGGTGGGTGCAGGCTGCGGCGGACTTCGCGGTGCAGGGCGTCGCGTTCGAAGTCGATGAGGCCGGCGCCGTTGAGCTGCAGTCCGTGCACATGGCCTGAGCCGTAGGTGAGCCAGGCGATCTTTCCCAGGCCTTGCAGCTGGCTGTGCTGGCGTGCGCCCAACGCGTCCAGGCTGTGGGCGATGCGGTGTTCGTATTCGATCTGGTCTGCGCCGCCGTCCTTGCCTGGGCGGTACAGCTGCTGCACTTCTGCGGTGATGCGGCCCAGGGCATCGCGTTCCAGTGCTATGCGGCTTTGCAGTTGGGTGGTGTTCTCTGCGGTGTTCTCGACGGTGTGCTGCCAGACGCTGGCGACCATGAGGCGTCCGGCCGCATCCCATTCGTAGCGGTGGGTCTGGGCCGGCGCATGGGCCGTGGCGGGCAGCTGGCGTTCGACCAATCTGCCGCCTTCGTCCCAGCGGTAGTGGCTGCTGCTTTGCCGTGCAGCGTTGCCGTCCGTGGCTTCCATGAGCTGGCCTGCCGCATCCCAGCGGTAGCGCTGCAGCCGCTGGTCAAACCCTTCTTCCTGCACGAGCCGGTCCAGCGCGTCCCAGGCAAAGCGGCTTTGGGCTCCGTTTTCGTTGACGAGACGCGTGAGGCGGCCAGCGCTGTCGTATTCGAAGGCCAGGGTGAGGCCGCCATGTGTTCGCTGGACCAGCCTGCCCCAGAGGTCGTAGCGCAGGTGGATGCTGGGGTCGGCGGCCGGTGCAGCAGGGCTTTGTCCCCCCATGAGAGGGGTGAGCGGGGGTTGGGCCGGTTCGATGCGCGTGAGGTGGCCTGCGCTGTCGTAGTGGTAGCGCTCGATCTGGCCGTTGGGCAGTTCGCTGGCCACGATGCGGCCCTGGCCGTCGCGCTGGTGGCGTTGGCGCTGGCCCAGGGCGTTGCCCACTTCGATGAGTGCACCCCAGCGGTCGTAGTGGTAGTGCGTGCTGTGGCCCGAGCAGTCGGTGTAGCTGAGCAGTTGGCCCGCGTCGCTCCAGGCCAGCTGTTTGCTGCCGCCCTGGGCGTCTTCGATGCGCCGGGGGCTGTCGCAGGTGAGCGGCGCTTCCTGGGGGTCGGGGTAGTGGTAGCGCTCGGTGCTGCCGTCGGCCTGGGTGATCTGGGTGAGACGGCCCCAGGCGTCGTATTGGTAGCCGGTGGTGGCGCCTGCCGGGTCCGTGGAGGCGAGCAGGCGGCCCGTGGCTTCGTCGTGTTCCTGCTGGGTGCTGCGCCCGTCGGGCAGTTGCACGCCGATGAGCCGGCCCTGGCCGTCGCGCCTGAGGTGGACGCTGCGGCCCAGCGGGTCGGTGCGCGAGGCCAGGCGGCCGAAGCTGTCGTAGCTTTGCAGCCAGCGGCTGCCGTCGGCCTTGTGGTGGGCGATGAGGCGCGACAGGCCCGCCGCACCTTCGAAGTAGTAGGTCTCGATGCGATCCAGGCTGTCGCTGACGCGGGTGGCCGCGCGCGGCTGGCCGTCCGGGCCCGGCGGTTGGCTGAGGTAGTCGAAGCGGTAGGACAGCCCTTCCTGGTTGCTGTGTTCGATGACGCGGGCGCCGGGCTGGGCGCTCTCGTAGCGGTAGCGGTGCCAGGGTCCGCTGGCATGGCGGTGGGCGCTGATGCGGTGGTGGTCCCATTCGAATTCGCGCACGAGCTGGCCTGCGCGGTCGTGGACGGTGATGAGATCGCCTGCACTGCTGTAGCCGTAGCGCACGAGCGTGATGGGGGTGGACAGGGGATGCAACGGGTCCTGCGTGAGGTCGACCCCGATGAGGCGCCAGCCATCGTCGGCGCCCCACAGTCCGTTCAGGCCCTGCGCGTCCTTGCCGCCGTGGATGCGCTGGTGCAGCAGGCGGTAGCGCCGGCCTGTGCCGTCGCTCAGCGAGACCAGGCGGCCTGCGGGCAGCGGTTCCGGACTGCCGTTGACGTCCGGGGCCGTGGTCTTGCCGTCGCTGTAGTGGTAGAGCTGGCGGCGTCCGTAGCGGTCGATCTGGGCCATGAGGCGCCAGGGGCCATCGACCGACTCACCGGGCGGGGGGCCAAAGCCCCAGAGGGTGTCGCCATCGCCGCTGAAGGCCAGGATGGCCTCGGGATTGCACGCCAGCGCCGCCTCCACATGCGACCAGCGCGGGTTCGCAGCCCAGGGCGCTGTGCCGCCGTCCGGCTCCGGGCTGCCGCCGCGCAGCAGCCAGATGTCTTCGCTGGCACTGTGCAGCTGGCCGCCCGGGGCCAGAGGCTGGTCGAAGGTGATGACGCGGCCGCTGGCGTCCAGCAGCAAGGTGGCCTCTTCCTGCAGGCGGATGCTGAGCTCCTGCAGCAGGTGCCAGCCATGGCCCAGCAGGCCGCAGGCCGCGCCGTGCTCGGGGTTGACGTAGCTGCTGTACTGGCGCTGCCAGGCCACGGGCAGCGCAGCCGATGGCAGGGCGAAGTCCAGGTCTTGTGCGCCCAGCAGGACCTTGGCGCCCAGCTGGGGGTTGACGGGGGAGCTGACGGTGATGCCGCCCGGGCAGACGGAGCAGGCCAGGCCCCCCTGGCTGCCGATGAGCACGGTGCGCGAGCCGGTGACGATCTTGCCCTTGACGACGCTGTCGGTGATGCGGGCTGCGGGTTGGCCACTCATGCGAGGCTGCTCCTGGAGAGGTGAGAGAGAACGGGACGGCGGATGCGGAAGATGCGGGGAATGCAGGGGCTGCAGGACATGCGGGCCTCAGCAGTTGAGCCGGTCCATGGGCGAGAGGATCTGGATGTCGCCGGGCGTGATGCGGATGGTGCTTTCGCCGCAGGTCAGCAGGATTTCCTGCTGGGCTTCGAGCCGGATCTTGGCGGCATTGAGCTCAATGCTTTGCCCATCCATGGTGAGCTGGGAGGCCTTGCCTCCACCACCGCCACCGCCACCGCCACCGGGCGCCGTGATGTTCATGGCCATGCCGCCACCGGCTCCGCCTCCCGCGCCACCACCGCTGCCGCCACCACCACCGCCACCACCGCCCACGGTCAGCGAGTACTGCGAGCCCACTTCGGTGCTTTGCTTGCTGCCGACCTTGACCTGGCGCTCCTGCCCCACGGTGAGGCTCTGGTTCATGCCCACATGGGTCTGCATGGCCACGCCGATGTTTTCCATGTAGTTGACGCCGATGTTCATCATCTTCATCCCACCCACGTTCTGCATGTAGGCCATGCCTATGGTCTGGGTCTTGAGCAGGCCGACCGTGACGTGCCAGTTCTGGCCTATCTTGTCGGTCTCGGTCTTGCCGATGGTCTTGCTGCGATTCTTGCCGATGGAGATGTTCTCGTCGATGCCGACATCCTCGTTGCGGTTGTCGCCGATGCTGATCTTCTCGTTATGGTCCACCCGCTCCGTGCGGTTGTTGTGCACGGTGATGGTCTCGTCGCGGTCCACGGTCTCGGTGCGGTCGCGGTGGATGACGCTGGTCTCGTCCCGGTCGATGGTCTTGCGCCGGTCGTTGCCCACCCATTTGTCCTCGTCGTTCTCGACTTCGGTGAGCTGGTCCTTTTGCGCATGCAGCCACAGCTGTTCGGCGCCCGCCTTGTCCTCGAAGCGGATGGCGTTGGCGTCGCCCGGGCCGTTCTTCATGCCCGCGCCTGCGGCACCGCCCTTGCTCGACCGGGTCTTGATGCCCGATTGCGTGGCGTTGGCCGGCAGCGCCCAGGGCGGCATGTTGGCCGCGTTGTAGACGCAGCCCGTGACCAGCGGATAGTCCGGGTCGCCGTTGAGGAAGTCCACCACCACCTCATGCCCTATGCGGGGGATCGAGATGGCGCCAAAGCCCGGGCCTGCCCAGTTGGTGGCCACGCGGATCCAGCAGCTGGAGTTCTGGTCCTTGCTGCCCAGCCGGTCCCAGTGGAACTGCACCTTGATGCGGCCGTATTCGTCGGTCCAGATTTCTTCTCCGGCCGGACCCACGACGACGGCGGTCTGCGGTCCCGTGGTGCGCGGCTTGGGCGTGGTGCGCGGCGGCGTGAAGGCCAGGCTGGTGGGCTGGGCCTGCAGTTCGTAGCGCTGGAAGGAGCCGTCTTCGGCGGCGCTGCCCTTGGCGCCCGGGGCCACAGCGCTGACGCGGGGGTTCTCCTTGAGGTGGTAGCTCAGGCCCGTGATCAGGTACTGCCGGTTCTGGTCCCCGCGCGGGTAGTTGTAGAGGCTGAAGGTGTAGCCCGTGGCCAGCGCCCGGTGGCAGGACTGGCCCCGCACCCGGCTGTGGCCCGTGAGGCCTTGCTTCAGTCGCACGCGGATGTAGGCATCTCCGTCGCCGTACTCCGTGTAGCCGCCCGGCCATTCGTAGGTTTCATGGCCGTCGTGCGCATGGCCCGGTGGATCGCGGCGCATGTGGGACAGTTCGGCCCGGGGCTTTTTGAAGTCGTAGTCGTCGATGTAATGGCGGCCCGGCTTGATTTCCTGCTCCAGCTGCCAGGCGTGGATGTTTTCCTGATCGCCTGCGGCGGCTTTTTCCGGGGGATAGAAGGGAATGGATTCACCGCCGGGCAATGCGCCATGCGAGGCAATGATGTCGTCGCACAGCACCAGGGTGTGCTGGCCCGATGCGTGCTCGAAGAAATAGTAGATGCCTTCGTGCTCCATCAATCGCGAGACGAAGTCGCAATCGCTTTCGTTGTATTGCACGCAGTAGTCCCAACTGCGATAGGCGCGCGTGAGTTTCCTTTGCATTGGATGGCCATAGACGCCCAATACCTGCTCGATGATGTCGGGCACGTTGAGGTTCTGGAAGATGCGAAAGTCGCTCTTGCGCGTGGCCAGCCACAGCCAGGGGCTCAGGCGGGCCTTGTAGGCGTAGTGGCGATGGTCCTGGCCCTGCATGCCGAAGCGGGTGACGATGCCGTCGATGAAGCGCCTGCCGCCGCCCTGGGTTTCTATTTCTATGGTGGCGTTTTTGCCCAATAGGGCCTTGGGATCGATGCTTTCGTTTTCGCTGAGCATTTCCACATCGAGGCTGAAGAGCTGGCTGATGTTTTCCTGGCCGCGCAATTCACGGAAATGCAGTTCATCGCCCAATGGCGTATGGATGGTGACTCGGCGTGTCATTGTATGAACCGCCCTGGGGGCGGCCTCCCGTCTCTTGGTGAGGCGGGATCATAGACAAGCCTATGGCTATAGGGCAATCAAATGCAGGGTCAGATACATCCTGTAAATGTAAGCAATTTCCCATCTTGGATACAGGCATGTATTTGAATGGCAGGCTATCCAATCAGGCATGTTCCAAAATCAGGTAATCCAGACTTGGCTGATCATGTGCTGTGGCAGGCGACCTGGGAATGTGCTGTACTGGGAATGAAAGCATTTGCACTTTTTTGGTGCATTTTTGGTGAGATACCATGTGAGCGACCGCTATCACCGTAACGGTGCAGAACTTCTGCACAAAGCCGGTGCATGGGAGGATGCTGCGGTGCTGCATTGGTGGGCCGGAAGGCGCCCCACCCGGCAGAAAAGACTGGCACGGTCCGTGCTTAACCCGGTTGTCACGAAATTTTTCAAACCGGAGGATCCCATGTCCCGTGCCAGCCTCAAGTCGCTCGCCATCGCCTGTGTCGCCATCGCTCCGCTCTGGGCCCACGCCCAGCTCACGGCCAATGTGTCCCTGACGACGAACTACAAGTTCCGCGGACAGGACCAGGACACGGGACGCAACAAGGCCGTCAAGCCTGCCCTGCAAGGCGGCTTCGACTACACCTTCGGCGACAGCGGCTGGTACATCGGCAACTGGAACTCCAGCGTGGACTGGCTGCCGGGCAACTCCCTGGAAACCGACTTCTACGGTGGCTACAAGTTCAAGGCCGGCGAGGTGGACCTGGACTTCGGGGCCCTGCAATACCTGTACTCGGGCAACTCCAGCGGCAACACCACCGAGCTGTATGGCGCGGCCACGTACGGCCCGTTCACGGCCAAGTATTCGCACACCGTATCCAAGGACTACTTCGGCTGGGCGGGCGAGAAAGCCGGCTCGGGCCTGTCGGGCCGCAATACCGGCTACCTGTGGCTGGGCTTCAGCAAGGAAGTCATGCCCAAGGTGACCGTGAAGGCCTCGCTGGGCTTTACGCGCTTTGCCAGCGACATCAAGGGCCTGGGCGTGCCCAACTATATGGACTACAGCGTGGGCGGTGCCTACGATTTCGGCGACGGCGTGTCGCTGGGCGCGGCCGTCACGGGTGCGAACAAGAAGTCTTACTTTGGTGACGTCAACAAGGCCCGCCTGATCGTGACGCTGACCAAGACCCTGTAACCGGACCTGAGGAGCTAAGCATCATGAAACTGGTGACCGCCATCATCAAGCCCTTCAAGCTGGACGAGGTGCGCGAGGCGCTCTCCGACATCGGCGTGCAGGGCATCACCGTGACCGAAGTCAAGGGCTTCGGCCGCCAAAAGGGCCATACCGAGCTGTACCGCGGCGCGGAATACGTGGTCGATTTCCTGCCCAAGCTGCGCCTGGAGGCCGCCGTGCCCGACGCGCTGGTGGACCAGGTGATCGATGCCATCGAGGCCGCTGCGCGCACCGGCAAGATCGGTGACGGCAAGATCTTCGTGCTGCCCATCGAGCAGGCCGTCCGCATCCGTACCGGCGAGACCGGCGACAGCGCACTGTGAGTTTCAACCCCACGTTTCCCGAAAGACTGCCATGACCAAACGACTTCTTTCCATGGGCCTGGGGCTGGGCCTGCTGGCCGCAGGCGCCGCTGCCCTGGCACAGGAGCCCGCCGCCGCTGCAGCCGTTGCCGATGCGGCCGCTGCAGCAGCCCCCGCCGCCGCGGCCGCAGCCGAGGCGCCGGCCCCCGCGCTCAGCGCCGGTGACACGGCCTGGATGCTGACTTCGACCATGCTGGTGATCCTGATGGTGATCCCGGGCCTGGCACTGTTCTACGGCGGCCTGGTGCGCACCAAGAACATGCTGTCCGTGCTGTGCCAGGTGTTCGTGATCTTCTCGCTGATCACGCTGCTGTGGGCCGTCTACGGCTACTCGCTGACCTTTGCGGGCGAAGGCAACTTCTTCGGCGGCTTCGGCAAGATCTTCCTCAAGGGCATTGCGCCCGACACGCTGGCCGGCGCACTGCCGACCATTCCCGAGTACGTGTTCGTGGCCTTCCAGTCCACGTTCGCCGCCATCACCGTGGCCCTGATCGTCGGCGCCTTCGCCGAGCGCATCAAGTTCTCTGCCGTGATCCTGTTCTCGGTGCTGTGGTTCACCTTCAGCTACATCCCCATGGCCCACATGGTCTGGGGTGGCGGCCTGCTGGGCAAGGACGGCGCGCTGGACTTCGCAGGCGGCACCGTGGTGCACATCAACGCCGGTATCGCCGGTCTGGTGGGCTCCTACATGCTGGGCAAGCGCATCGGCTTCGGCCGTGAGGCCCTGCCTCCGCACAGCCTGACGCTGACCATGGTCGGTGCCTCGCTGCTGTGGGTGGGCTGGTTCGGCTTCAACGCCGGCTCGGCAGGTGCTGCCAACGGCATCGCCGGCCTGGCCTTCATCAACACCATCGTCGCCACGGGCGCCGCCACCATCTCCTGGCTGGCCGCTGAAGCCCTGCACAAGGGCAAGGCCTCGATGCTGGGTGCTGCCTCGGGCGCCGTGGGCGGCCTGGTGGTCATCACCCCGGCGGCCGGCCTCGTGGGCCCCATGGGCGCCATCGTCATGGGCCTGATCGCCGGTCCCGTCTGCCTGTGGGGTGTGTCCGGCCTCAAGAAGCTGCTCAAGGTCGATGACGTCTGCGACGTGTTCGGCGTGCACGGCGTGGGCGGCATCCTGGGTGCCATCCTGACCGGCGTGTTCTGCGCCTCCAGCCTGGGCGGCATCGAGCCGGCAAACTTCAACATGGGCCATCAAGTGTGGGTGCAGGTCAAGAGCGTGCTGCTGACCATCGTCTGGTCCGGTGTGGTGGCTGGCATCTCCTACAAGATCTGCGACTTGGTCGTCGGCCTGCGCGTCAGCGAAGAGTCCGAGCGCCAGGGCCTGGACATCACCACGCACGGCGAGGTGGCGTACTACCGCTGATCGGTTTACAGGGAGTTCATTGCGGATTGGCCTCGGTGCTTGCACCGGGGCCTTTTTTCATTGCCGCGCCGCAAACGCCCTTCAGCGGCTGAGGAAATCAGGAGGCCTGCTGCACGCCAACCGCCTTATGGTGAGTTCCGTTATAAGACGGATCTTTGGCCTATATGCCATTGACGGAATATATTCTGGAGGGAATAATGACCCAGCCCTGGGAGGTGGAGTACACCGACGAGCTTGGCGACTGGTGGGCCGATCTGACGCAGGCCGAGCAGGAGTCCATCGATGCATCGGTTCGATTGCTGGAGGCAAGAGGGCCGAATCTCGGATATCCCCATACGTCCGGCATCGAGCGTTCAAGGCACCCGCACATGCGCGAGCTTCGCGTGCAGCACGAAGGCCGGCCCTATCGGCTGCTGTACGCATTTGATCCGCGCCGCTGTGCCATCTTGCTGATCGGCGGCGACAAGACGGGCGATGGCCGCTGGTATGAGGTGCATGTACCCATCGCCGACCGCTTGTACGACACGCACATCGAGACCCTGAAAAGAGAAGGACGGATCCATGGCTAGGAAATTCAACGAACTGCGCGCCGGCATGTCGCCCGAGGCACAGTCCCGTGCTGCGGCACGGGCCGAGGCCATGCTTGTGGAAATGCAGTTGCAGGAGCTGCGCAAGGCCCGCAACGTGACCCAGGTCGAAGTGGCCAGGGCCATGAGCGTGGAGCAGGCTGCCGTCTCCAAGCTGGAGCGCCGCGAGGACATGTACGTGAGCACGCTGCGCGAGTACGTCAAGGCCCTGGGCGGCGAGCTGAAGCTGGTGGCCTCCTTTCCCGACGCCGACATCCAGGTCCATCCTTTCGAGCCGGCACGATGAAGGCCGCAGGCGGCTGATTCGACTTGCGCCTTTGCCTTTTCGTCCCTGCTGTTTTGCGCCGCCCGCAGAACTTCAAGCGCGCCGTTCAAAAAATTCACGGGTCCGCACCGAGGCGCAAAAGGGCCCAGCCGCTACCATGCAGGCCATGGATTCAGCCCAAAGCCAACTCATCCAGATCGCCGAGCGCGTGCGCGCCGCGGCGGCCGACGCCACGCCGCTGCGCATACGCGGCGGCGGCACCAAGGATTTCCACGGACTGGCCCTGCAGGGCGAACTGCTGGACACGCGGACGCTGGCCGGCGTGGTCAGCTATGAGCCCAGCGAGCTGGTCGTGACCGTACGCGCCGGCACGCCGCTGGCCGAGGTCGAGGCCCTGCTGGCCGCACAGGGCCAGTGCCTGGCCTTCGAGCCTCCGCATTTCGAGGGAGCGGATGGCCGCGCCACCGTGGGCGGCATGGTGGCCTCCGGCCTGTCGGGCCCCTCGCGCGCCAGCGTGGGCGCCGTGCGCGACTTCATGCTGGGGCTGGAGATGATCAACGGCCAGGGCGAGCTGCTGCGCTATGGCGGCCAGGTCATGAAGAACGTGGCGGGCTACGACGTCTCGCGGCTGATGGCGGGCTCCTGGGGCGCGCTGGGCCTGATCACCGAGGTCAGCCTCAAGGTGCTGCCCGTGGCGCCGGCCGAGGCCACGCTGCGCTTCGAATGCACGCAGCAGCAGGCGTTGGACTGGCTCAATGCCTGGGGCGGACAGCCGCTGCCGCTCAATGCCAGTTGCTGGCTGCAGGAAGACAGCGCGGCCCAGGGCGTGCTGTACCTGCGCCTGCGCGGTGCGCGTGCCGCCGTGCAGGCGGCCTGCGGGCGCCTGGGGGGCGAGCGCATGCACAGCGCTGCGGCCGACTGGCAGGCCTGCCGGGAGCACCAGCTGCCCTGGTTCACCGCACGCGCACCGGGCCATGCGCTGTGGCGCCTGTCCGTGCCGCAGACGGCTCCGGCCCTGGCGCTGCCTGACGGCTGCACGGGGCCCCTGGTCGAATGGCACGGCGCACTGCGCTGGGTACAGGCGCCGCGTGCGCTGGGCCATGCGCTGCGCACGCTGGCAAAAGCAGCGGGCGGATCGGCCACCTTGTTCCGCTCCGAGGCCGCAGACCAGCCCGGCGCCGAGCCCGATTTCGACGCCCAGGCGGCCGATGCCACGGCCGCGCTGCATGCACGGCTCAAGCAGGCCTTCGATCCTGCGGGCATCTTCAACCGCGGCCGGCTGGCCGCCGCCTGGTAGGCCGGGCCAACGCCTGGCTCCGCCCATGCGCATGCGCCACCACCTGCACCTGCTCACGGACCGGCACCGCACGGTGGCCAGCAACCGCACGCTGGGCCTGTTGCTGGCCTTCAACGCGGGTGCGGTGAATGCGGGCGGCTTTTTGCTGGTGCACTCCTATACCTCGCACATGACGGGCTTTGTCTCGCTGCTGGCCGACAACCTGGTGCTGGGCAATACGGCTCTGGTGCTCAGTGCCTGCGGCGCGCTGCTGGCCTTTCTGTGCGGCGCGGCCGCGACGTCGCTGCTGGTCAACTGGGCGCGCCACCACCGGCTGCGCAGCAGCTATGCGCTGCCGCTGCTGCTGGAAGCCGCGCTGATGCTGCTCTTCGGCGTGCTGGGCGCGGCCATGCTGGCCTGGCCCACGCCGTTCGCCGTGCCGCTGGCCGTGCTGCTGCTGTCCTTCATCATGGGATTGCAGAACGCCACGGTGACCAAGATGTCGTCCTCGCAGATCCGCACCACGCACATGACGGGCGTGATCACCGACCTGGGCATGGAGCTGGGTCGAGCCCTCTACTGGAATCGCCATGGCAGCCCGCCCGAGCACCGGGTCCACGCCAACCATGTGCGGCTGCGGCTGTTCGCAGGGCTGCTGTCCATGTTCCTGCTGGGCGGCATTGCGGGCGCGCTGGGTTTCAGGCACCTGGGCTTCGTCTTCGTCGTGCCGCTGGCCGTGGTGCTGTGCCTGCTGTCCCTGCCGCCGCTGTGGGCCGACCGTGCGCGGTTGCCCCTGCTGCTGGGCCGGCGGGCCGCGCCTCGCGCATGACCACCGTGTCCGGCTGCCGTGCCTGACCGTTCCCCGATACCCGTACAACAAGAGCCCCACCATGCAGACCCAACTCGCACCCCAGTACCGCGCCACGCCCGAGGGCCAGGAGGCCGAAGCCATTTTGCGCAAGTGCGTGCACTGCGGCTTTTGCACGGCCACCTGCCCGACCTACCAATTGCTGGGCGACGAGCTGGACGGGCCGCGTGGCCGCATCTACCTGATCAAGCAGGTGCTGGAAGGCGGGACGCCCACGCGCGCCACCCAGCAGCACCTGGACCGCTGCCTGACCTGCCGCAACTGCGAAAGTACCTGCCCCAGCGGCGTGCAGTACGGCCACCTGGTGGACATAGGCCGCAAGATCGTCGAGGAGCAGGTGCCGCGTCCCTTCGGCGAGCGCGCCAGGCGCTGGGCGCTCAAGGAGGGGCTGAACTCGCCGCTGTTCGCCCCGGCCCTGAAGCTGGGCCAGGCCGTGCGCGGCCTGCTGCCCGAAGTCCTGGCCGAGAAAGTGCCCCAGCCGCAGGACGCGGGCCGCTGGCCCGTGCGCGAGCATGCGCGCAAGGTGCTGCTGCTGGCCGGCTGCGTGCAGCCCGCGATGATGCCGCGCATCAACTACGCCACGGCGCGCGTGCTGGATGCGGCCGGCATACAGACCGTGATCGCTCCCAACGCCGGCTGCTGCGGTGCCGTGAAATTCCACCTCAACGACCAGGAAGGCGGCAAGGCGCAGATGCGCGCCAACATCGACGCCTGGTGGCCCCAGGTGGACAGCGGCGCGGTGGAGGCCATCGTCATGAACGCCTCGGGCTGCGGCGTCACCGTCAAGGAATACGGCCACCTGCTCAAGGACGATGCGCAGTACGCGGACAAGGCCGCGCGCATCAGCGCCCTCACGCGCGACCTCAGCGAGCTGCTGCCTGAGCTCCTGCCCGAGCTGGCCGAGCGCCTGCAGGGCAGGGTGCGCGCACCGGCCGCGCCCATGGCCTACCACCCGCCCTGCACGCTGCAGCACGGGCAAAAGCTGCGCGGCGGCGTGGAAACCCATCTGGCCAGGCTGGGCTTCGAGCTGCGCGTGGCGCGCACCGAGTCGCACCTGTGCTGCGGCTCGGCGGGAACCTACTCGGTGCTGCAGCCCGAACTCTCGCACCAGTTGCGCGACCGTAAGATCGGCGCACTGACCGAAGGCTTCGATGCCCGGCGGCCTGCAGCCATCCTCTCGGCCAACATGGGCTGCATCGTCCATCTGCAAAACGGAACGGACGTGCCGGTGCGCCACTGGATCGAGGTGCTGGACGAGGCCCTGCCGGCCTGATGCCACCCGGGCAACACCCGCGCATCTGTGCCGCATGCGCGACGCCGTGGGGACTATGCCCGCGCAAGCCTTTGCAATGCTGGCATGATGCGGGGTTTCGTTTTCTCCAAGCCCATGTGCTCCGCCATGACTGAATCCGTGTCTGAACCGCAAGAACAGAACGCCGCGCTGCCGGCGGACGCCGCTGCCGGCACCGTGCCGCAGGCTGCCGCCAGCGCCGATGGCCAGGGCCGCAAGCGCTCGCGCCGCGGCGGACGTGGCCGCAACAAGGGCAAGGCCTCCGAGCCCGTCGCCGACGCCGCAACCGGCGCGGCCGGCAGTGCCGAGGCCAACGCTTCCAGGCCCGTGCGCACCCAGCATCCGCTGCTGGCGCAACTGGCCCAATGGCATCCGAACCTGTTCGGCGAGCAGCCCCTGCCGCTCAAGCGCGGCATCTTCGAGGACCTGCTGGCCGCCCATCCCGAAGCCATCGACCGCGACCAGCTCAAGCTGGCCCTGTCCCAGCACACACGCTCGAGCCGCTACCTCACCGTGGTGGCCAGCGGCCAGGCGCGCCATGACCTGCAGGGCCAATCGGTCGAGCCCATGGCGCCCGAGCATGTGCACCATGCGCTGATCGAGGTCTTTCGCCGCCGCCAGCACCGCTCGCCCGAGGACCTGGCGCCCAAGCTGCGCAACCGCATCATCGCCGCCTACGAGGCCTCGGGCCTGTCCCGCGACGACTATGCGGCGCGTGTGCAGGGCCGTGACGAGGCCACCAACGCCCTGGTGGCCGAGGCCTTGGCCGAAGCCGATGCGCGTTCTGCACGCGACGAAGCTCTGCTGCGCGCCTTCGAGGCCAGCGGCCAGACCACCGAAGCCGGCTTTGCCGACATGTACGGCATGAACCCGCGCCAGGTGGCGCAGCAGCTGGAACGCGCCCGCCGTCGCCTGCAGACGCAGGCGGCCTGAGGTACCAAGGACCGGCGCCAAGGACCGGTGCCAAAGACCGGTAGCACCGCCTGCCGGCACACTCCACCGCCGCGTGCCCGGCAAGGGCCGCGCCGGTGCACCTGCCCTGGATCACAGGCGGCATCTCTGCAGCGGACCCTTCCGCCAGCACGCAGATGCCCACCAGGGGCGGGCCCGGGGATGAACTGTTTCACGGACGCCGCTGCACCCGGCCACGGGGCGGCGGCGCCTTGCCGTGCGCGCTCGTTCCCGTGGTCTGGCAAGGGCGCGCAAGGCACTTCAAAAGCAAAAAAGCAAAAGGAGACTTGCGATGTGGCTGGGTTTGTCGTTGTTCTACGTGGGCGCCGTGCTGTGCCTGAATGGCCTGTGGATGCTGGGGCGCATTGCCGACCGGGAGATCTGGGTCATCAACGTGTTCGCGGGCCTGGTCTCGCTGATCATCGGCCTGGCCTCGGCCTTCGGGCCCGAGCCTGATGCGGCCTCTGTCAAGACCGGCGCGCTCACCCTGCTGTTCGCCTTCACCTACCTGTGGGTGGCCATCAACCGCTTCACGGGGGCCGATGGCCGGGGCCTGGGCTGGTTCAGCCTGTTCGTGGCCATCACCGCCGTGCCCGTAGCCATCGACACCCTGCTGGGCGCGCGCACCGCCATCGACTGGTGGATGGCGGCCAACTGGGCGGCCTGGGCCGTGCTGTGGGCCATGTTCTTCATGCTGCTGGCCCTGGGCCGCAACATCGGCCGCATGACGGGCACGCTGTGCATTGCGCAGGGCGTGCTCACGGGCTGGCTGCCGGGCTACCTGCTGCTGGCCGGGCAGCTCACGGGCTGATTGCGCAGCGTTGGTGCGGGCAGGGCGTCAAGCCCCACGCCGTCGTGCATGCGCCAGCGCAGACAGCAGCGCGGCCGCGATGATGCAGGCACCGCCCAGCAGCGTGCGCGGCGTCAGCACCTCGCCTGCAATCAGCACCGAGGAGACGCTGGCGAACACCACTTCGGCCAGCATGACCACGGCCGTCACGCCGGCCGGCAGGCGCGCGGCGCCGAACTGCAGCGCCCAGTTGCCCAGCATCAGCAGCACGGCCAGGCCGGCGGCGATCAGCATCCAGCTGGCCTGCGGAGCCGGCAGCGGCGGCACCAGGCCCACGCTGCTGCCTGCAAAGGCGCTGAACAGGCCCATCGCCATGCAGCCGCTGAACATGGCCAGCATGCGCGCCTGCGCCGGCACGGCCTGCAGGCGGCGCAGCAGCACATTGGTCAGCGCGAAGGTGAAGCCGCCGAACAGTGCCAGGCCGTCGGCCAGCGACAGACCGCGCAGCAGCCCGGGCGAGCCGCCGCTGAATGTGCCCTCGGGCACGAGCACCAGCGCCACCCCGCCGAAGGCCAGCAGCAGCCGCGTCAGCGCAGCGGGCGTGGGCCGCTCGCCCAGGAGCCTCCAGGCCAGCAGCACCGACCATGCGGGCATCAGATAGAACAGCAGCACCACGCGCACCACGTCGCCAATGGTCACGGCCCAGTTGAAGGCGATGTTGTTGCTGCCCGCGCAGGCGCCCAGCAGGATCAGGGCCGGGTACTGCAGCGCCTGGCGCAGGCTGGCGGGCCGCAGCGCGACCAGGCCGGCCAGCACCAGGGCATACATCAGCGCCGTGGCCCACAGCGGATGCAGGCCGGCCTCGTGCATGGCGCGGAACGGCCACCAGGCCAGGCCCCAGACCAGGGTGTTGAACAGCAGGGCGAGAACGGGCAGCGGGCTATGCATGGGGCAATGAAAAACGCCCGGGCAGGCAAGGCCTGCTCCGGACGCCGTGGGGACAAGGGCAGGCTAGTGGCAATCCTTGCGGGCAATCGCCAGCAGGCGCTCGACTTCCTCGGGATGCTGGCGCAGGTTGTTCCTGTGCCAGCGTCCGATCAGCCACATGATGCCGGCCACCACCAGGCCGAACACCGTGATGGCACCAAAGGCCGACAGCCCGAACTTGGTGGACAGCGCATAGAAGGCGCCCAGCGCCAGGATGCAGGCCTGCTCGTTGAAGTTCTGCACGGCAATCGAGCGGCCCGCGCCCATGAGGTTGTGGCCGCGGTGCTGCAGCAGCGCATTCATGGGCACGACCAGGAAGCCACCCAGGCCGCCCAGCAGGATCAGGAAGGGAATGGCCACCCACACGCTGTGGATGAAGATCATGGCGATCACCAGCAGGCCCATGGTGATGCCCAGCGGAATGACGCGCGTGGCATTGTCCAGCCGCATGCGCATGGATGCGAGGATGGCGCCTGCCGCCGTGCCGATGGCCACCACGCCCACCAGGGCCGATGCCTGGGAGGTGCCGTAGCCCAGGGCCGCCGCGCCCCAGGCCAGCACGATGTAGCGCAGATTGCCCGACACGCCCCAGAACAGCGTGGTCGTGGACAGCGAGATCTGGCCCAGCTTGTCCCCCCACAGCCGCTGGCTGCAGGTCCAGAAGTCGGGCAGCAGGGCCAGGGTGTTGGCCAGCAGGCTCTTGCTGGGGTCCTGGCGCAGCGGGCGCAGGATGGTGTCGGTCAGCGGAATGCGCAGGTTGAACCAGGCGGCCAGCGCATAGACGCCGACCAGCACGGCAATCGCCGCTTCGGCCGCAGTGTCCACGCCCGTGTCCAGCAGCGGCAGGTCGAAGTCCAGCAGATGGGTCGAGATGCCCGGGCTCAGCAACTGCCCGCCCACGAGCACGCCCAGGATGATGGAGGTGATGGTCAGCCCCTCGATCCAGCCATTGGCCTTGACCAGCTGGGAGGCGGGCAGCAGCTCGGTGAGGATGCCGTACTTGGCGGGCGAGTAGGCCGCTGCGCCCAGGCCGACCACGGCGTAGGCGATCAGCGGATGGTTGCCGAACAGCATCATCAGGCAGCCCACGATCTTGATCGCATTGCTGATGAACATCACCCGCCCCTTGGGCAGGGCGTCGGCAAAGGCGCCGACGAAGGGGGCCAGGATCACGTAGAACAGCGCGAACATGGGCACCAGGGCGGCGCGCTGCCACTCGGGGGCGCCATTGGTGCGCAGCAGTTCCACGGCGGTCACGAACAGGGCGTTGTCTGCCAGCGAGCTGAAGAACTGCGCTGACATGATGGTGTAGAAACCGCGCTTCATGGATAGGCAGATGGGGTCAGCCGCAGGGCTGCTGACCGGTTAAATAAGGGCCCCGTGGCAAGTGACTGGCGGTTATATCACGCGGCCTTTGGCCGGCAGTGCCAGAATCCCAAGCTTCTGACTGAGTGAAAACCATGCCGCGTCCCATTCTTGCCACCATCCATTCCGCCGCGCTTCGCCACAATCTGGAGCGGGTGCGGCAAGCGGTCCCCGATGCCAAATTGTGGGCCGTGGTCAAAGCCAACGCCTATGGCCACGGTATCGAAAACGTGTTCGAGGCCCTGCGCGGCGCCGACGGCTTCGCCATGCTGGACCTGGCCGAGGCCGAGCGCGTGCGCCAGCTGGGCTGGCGCGGCCCCATCCTGCTGCTGGAGGGCGTGTTCGAGCCGCGCGACCTGGAGCTTTGCTCGCGCCTGTCCATCTGGCATGCCGTGCATTGCGACGCCCAGATCGACTGGCTGGCCGCGCACAAGACGCAGAACGGCCACCGCGTCTTCCTCAAGATGAACTCCGGCATGAACCGCCTGGGCTTCACGCCCGAGCGCTTTCGCGCGGCCTGGGCCCGGCTCAATGCCTTGCCCCAGGTGGAGGAAATCTCGTTCATGACCCACTTCAGCGATGCCGACGCAGGCGCTGGCCAGTCGGGCATCTCCGCGCAGCTACAGCGCTTTCACGACGCCACGTGCGACCTGCCCGGCGAGCGCAGCGTGGGCAACAGTGCCGCCACGCTGCGCCATGGCGACGATGCCCAGGTGCGCTGCGACTGGGTGCGGCCCGGCATCGTGCTGTACGGCAGCTCGCCCGACTATCCGCAGCACACGGCGGCCCATTGGGGCTTGCAGCCCACGCAGACCTTGAGCTCGCGCATCATCGGCGTGCAGCAGCTGGCTGCGGGGCAGAGCGTGGGCTATGGATCGCGCTTCACGGCCGAAGGTCCCGTGCGCCTGGGCACCGTGGCCTGCGGCTATGCCGACGGCTATCCGCGCCACTGCGGCACCGGCACGCCCGTGCTGGTCGACGGCGTGCGCACCCGCACCCTGGGCCGCGTGAGCATGGACATGCTGGCCGTGGACCTGACGCCCGTGCCCGATGCCGGCATGGGCAGCGAAGTCACGCTGTGGGGCCGCGCCGGCAACGGCGCCGTGCTGCCCATCGACGAGGTGGCCGAGGCGGCCGGCACGCTGGGCTATGAACTCATGTGCGCCGTCGCGCCGCGCGTGAACAAGGCCGTCGATTGATCAGGGCGCGGCCTGGACGCTGTCCCTGGCCCGCTCCAGCAGCGCCATCATCTGCTGTTGCGCGGCAGGCTCCCAATCCTTGAGCAGCCGCGCCGCCAGCGCCTGGCGCGACTGGCGCAGCCGGTCGAACAGGGCCTGGCCCTGGGGGCTGAGGCTCAGGCAGCGCACGCGGCGGTCGCGGGCGTCCGGTTCGCGGTCCAGCCATCCCTGCTCCTGCAACTGCGCCAGCATGCGCGCGAGCTGGGCCTTGTCCATGTGGCTGTGGTCGACCAGATCCCTTTGCGTGCGGCCCGGGTGCCGGCCCACGTACATCAGCACGCGCACCTCGTTGGGCGTCAGCCCGGGCTCCATGGACTCCATGTCCTCGCGCATGCGCGAGCGGAACAGGTGCAGCAGCTCGTGCATGGCCTCGAAGATATCGGCGGGCAGGGAGGCATTCATGGCAGGGTCTTGTGGAAATATGTTGACAAAGTCAACGGATGACAGAGAATTGGTGGACTAAATCAACATTCTAGGCCGTCACAGGCCGTTTCGCCAATGAACTTGCCCAATCCAGCCAACTCTGCCGTGGCGCCTGCCCCCGTCGTCCACCGTGTCCGCCATCCCTTCCGCGCCCGCCATGTGCAATTGCTCTCGCGCGAGCAGCCCAGCCCCGGCTTTGTGCGCCTGACCCTGGGCGGACCCGAACTGGAGGACTTCGTCAGCTCGGGCTTTGACGACCACGTCAAGCTCATCCTGCCCCAGGCCGGGCGCGAACTGCCCGCGCTTCCCGTGCTGCTCGATGGCCGCCCCACCTTCGTGGAGGACGAGCGCCCCACCTTGCGCGACTACACGCCGCTGCGCTACGACGCTGCGCGCCAGAACCTCATCATGGATTTCGCACTGCACGATGCAGGCCCCGCCACTGAATGGGCGCTGACCGCGCCCCTGGGACAGTGGGTGGGCCTGGCCGGGCCGCGCGGCAGCCTGGTGATCTCGGCCAACCTGCCATGGCATTGGCTGTTCGGCGACGAGACCGCCATGCCCGCCATCGAGCGGCGCCTGGCCGAGCTGCCCGCCGGCAGCCGCGCCGTGGTGCGCGTGCAGCTGCGCAACCCTGCCGACCGCCGCCAGTGGAAGAGCACGGCCCAGCTGGACTGTGCCTGGGTCGAATCGCTGGCCGACGCCGTGCAGGCGCTGGAGCTTCCCCAGGACGACGACGGATATATCTGGGCGGCGGGCGAGCACAGCGCCATGGCCGAGCTGCGGCGCCTGCTGCTGGCCAAGGGCGCCGCACCCAAGCGCATGCGCGTGGCCTCGTACTGGAAGCAGGGCCAGGCAGACCACCATGAAGACCTGAACGATCCCAGCTGACCTGCGTGGAGAAAAGCAAGAAAGGCACAGACGAAAAAAAGCCCACCGAAGTGGGCTTTTTTTCGTGGTGGTTGCGCGAGAAGGATTTGAACCTCCGACCTTTGGGTTATGAGCCCAACGAGCTACCAGACTGCTCCATCGCGCGGTAATTCCGCAGTAATTTCGTTTCGCCGCATTTTGTGCAGCGAAGAAGGCAACTATAACCGATATCTCTTTGTCACGCAACTGCGTTAGACAACAGGCAGGCGGGCGGGGCGGCAGCCACCGCTCGGTATAGTGCCCAACCCATGGCCAAAGACAAAACCACGTTCATCTGCAATGCCTGCGGCGGCTCCAGCCCGCGCTGGCTGGGCAAGTGCCCGGCCTGCGGGGCCTGGAATTCGCTGATCGAGGCCGTTGCCGAGCCTGCGGGCGCGGGCAAGAACCGGCTCAGCCAGCCGCAGGGCTATGCGGGCCTGGCCAATGCCCAGGCCGTGATGCCGCTGTCGGCCATCGAGGCCCAGGACGTGGCGCGCACGCCCAGCGGCATCGAGGAGCTGGACCGCGTGCTGGGCGGCGGCATTGTCGAAGGCGGCGTGGTGCTGATTGGTGGCGACCCCGGCATCGGCAAGTCCACCCTGCTGCTGCAGGCCATGGATGCGCTGCACCGCGTGGGCCTGCCCACGCTGTATGTGACCGGCGAGGAAAGCGGTGCCCAGGTCGCGCTGCGTTCGCGCCGCCTGGGGCTGGAGGCCAGCCAGGTCAATGTGCTGGCCGAGATCCAGCTGGAGAAGATCCTCGCCACCATGGAGGCCACGCAGCCGGCCGTGGTCGTCATCGACTCCATTCAGACCGTGTACTCGGACCAGCTGTCCTCGGCGCCGGGCTCGGTGGCCCAGGTGCGCGAATGCGCGGCCCAACTCACGCGCGCGGCCAAGACCACGGGCATCACCGTGATCCTGGTCGGCCATGTGACCAAGGAAGGCGCCCTGGCCGGCCCGCGCGTGCTGGAGCACATGGTGGACACCGTGCTCTATTTCGAGGGCGACACGCACAGCAACTTCCGCCTCGTGCGCGCCATCAAGAACCGCTTTGGTGCCGTCAACGAGATCGGCGTCTTCGCCATGACGGAGAAGGGCCTCAAGGGCGTCACCAACCCCAGCGCCATCTTCCTGTCCCAGCACAGCGAGCCGGTGCCGGGCTCCTGCGTGCTGGTCACGCTGGAGGGCACGCGGCCCATGCTGGTGGAAATACAGGCCCTGGTCGACCAGGGCGGCCCCGCGCCCCGGCGCCTGTCCGTGGGCCTGGACCGGGACCGGCTGGCCATGCTGCTGGCCGTGCTCAGCCGCCATGCGGGCGTGGCCTGCGCGGACCAGGATGTCTTCGTCAACGCCGTGGGCGGCGTGCGCATCAGCGAGCCTGCGGCCGACCTGGCCGTGATGCTGTCCATCACCTCCAGCCTGCGCGGCCGCGCCCTGCCCAAGGGATTCCTGGCCTTTGGCGAAGTGGGCCTGGCCGGCGAAGTGCGCCCCGCGCCGCGCGGCCAGGAGCGCCTGAAGGAAGCCGCCAAGCTCGGCTTCACCATGGCCGTGGTGCCCAAGGCCAATGCGCCCAAGAAGGCCATCCCCGGCCTGACCGTGCATGCCGTGGAGCGCGTGGACGAAGCCATGAACATCGTCCGAGGGATGGGCTGAGGCACTGCCTTGCCGAGCGCATTGCGGGGGCATACGCACTGTCCGCAGCGGTCCTGCGGCGCCTCCATAAGACAATCGGCGCCATGAATTTGCGCAATATCCTGATTCCCCTGGGTCTGCTCGTACTGCTGGTGGCTGCGCACCAGTCCTATGGCTGGATGGGCGTGGTTGCCGTGGGCGGCGGCATCATGATGTGGCTGCTGCTGCATTTCACGCGGCTGATGTCCATCATGAAGAAGGCCTCGGACCGTCCCATGGGCTATGTGGGCAGCGCCGTGATGCTCAACGTCAAGCTCAAGCCCAAAGTCTCGCTGATGCACGTGGTGGCCATGACGCGCTCCCTGGGCGAGCGCCTGTCCGAAGACGGCCAGCATCCCGAGATCTACCGCTGGACCGACGGCACGCAATCCCATGTGACCTGCGAGTTCATGCATGGCCGGCTCGTGAAGTGGACCCTGGTGCGCCCCACGCCCGAACCCGAACCGCAACCCGAGACGGCGGCGGCCCCCGAGGCAGCCCCCGCGCCCTAAAATAGCGGGTTGGTGTTCTGTTCAATACCCCCAAGGATGTTTCTATGAGCCCCGTTGTTCCCTCGATGGCCGATCGTGACGGCAAGATCTGGATGGATGGACAGCTGGTGGACTGGCGCGATGCCAAGATCCACGTGCTGACCCACACGCTGCACTACGGCTGCGGCGCATTCGAGGGCGTTCGGGCCTACAAGACCGAACAGGGGCCGGCCATCTTCCGCCTGGAAGACCACACCAAGCGACTGTTCAACAGCGCCAAGATCCTGCGCATGCAGATCCCGTTCACCCAGGAAGCGGTGAACCAGGCCCAGGTGGAGGTCGTGCGTGCCAACAAGCTGGAATCGTGCTACCTGCGCCCGCTGACCTGGATCGGCGACCGCAAGCTGGGCGTCTCGCCCAAGGGCAACACCATCCACCTGATGGTGGCTGCCTGGGCCTGGGGCGCCTACCTGGGCGAGGAAGGCATGCAGCGCGGCATCCGCGTGAAGATCTCCAGCTTCACGCGCCACCACGTGAATATCACCATGAGCCAGGCCAAGGCGGTGAGCAACTACACCAACTCCATCCTGGCCAACACCGAGGCGCTGGACGACGGCTACGACGAGGCCATCCTGCTGGACGCCTCGGGCTTCGTCTCCGAAGGCTCGGGCGAGAACATCTTCGTCATCAAGGACGGCGTGGTCTACACGCCCGACCTGTCGGCCGGCGCGCTCAACGGCATCACGCGCAATACCGTGATGCACATCTGCAAGGACCTCGGCCTGGAGGTGGTGCAAAAGCGCATCACGCGCGACGAGCTGTACATCGCCGATGAAGTCTTCTTCACCGGCACGGCCGCCGAAGTCACGCCCATCCGCGAGGTGGACCGCATCGAGATCGGCGCGGGCAGCCGCGGCCCCCTGACCGAAAAGATCCAGCAGGCCTTCTTTGACATCGTCAACGGCCGCAACCCCAAGTACGCCCATTGGCTGACTCGGGTCTGAGAAAAATGACCCCCACGCTACCCTTGCTTTGCAAGGTCCACTGCCCCCAGGGGGTGCTTTTCATCTTGGGGCGGCCCGGCGATGAAAATGACAGATACCCACGAAAGAGATAAGCAAGCATGACAACGAATGCCACCGTCGAACTGGCGGCCAAGGACCTCAACGCCCAGGGCGGCGTGTTCTGCCCCAGCCCCAAGGCCGACATGAAGCTGTGGAACAGCCATCCCAAGGTCTACCTGGACGTGGCCCACACCGGCGAGGCCAAGTGCCCCTACTGCGGCACGCTGTACCGCTTGAAGGCCGGCGAAGTCTTCGCAGGCGGGCATTGAGCAAAGCGGGCCTCGGCCCGCTTTGCGTGTCTCAGCGCGCCGAAAGCGCGCGGCTCCAGATGCTGTCTGGCGCAGCACCTCCGTGCAAGGCCAGCATGTCCGTGAAATGGCGCCGTTCCCCGCCGCGCAGCTTGACGATGGGCGCCGCCACCTGCGGCGCCTTCGCCAGGCACAGCTGGGGGTAGAGCAGGTACCACTTCCAGCGCAGGGCGCGGTGGTAGAAGAAGGCGGTGTCCTCGGCCTTGAACAGCGTGAACCGGGCATCGGGCAGCCGGCGCATCACCTGCTGGGCCGTCACATGGATCAGAAGGTAATTTGGATCGGGGATGCCCTGCAGCACCTCGGCGGCGTCGGGCCGCGACTGCAGGCGCTGCAGGTAGGCCGCAGGGCCCTCCACGATCAGCGCCTGGTGAAACTCCTTTTGCCATTCCGATACAAAGCGCGAGCCGGCCGGAGCGCAGAATGACCAGCTTTCGATCACGGGGTAGCGCCTGTCCCTGGTGAAGCCCTCAAGGTAGAAGCCGGTCAGCTCGGCGGCGCCTGCGCCGGCGCCCATCCAGTCCAGCGGCGCGGTCAGAAGCGTGGTGGCATCGAACCAGTAGCCGCCGTGGTGCGCCACCAGATACAGGCGCAGCCAGTCCGATTGCTTGGTGGGGTGGAGTTCGGCAAACGCCGCAGGAAGGTCGCCGCAGGCCACGTACTGGCCCAGGCTCTCTGGTGTCACGACGATGACCTGGTGACCCGGGCATTGCCGCCGCCAGCTGTCCACGCACTGCTGGACGAAAGGGTCCAGGCCGGACTGGTTCCAGTACGTCCAGATCGTCTTCGGGATGTCCGCTGCAAGACCATCGGCTGCCGGGGGCGATGGGGGCAGCTGCAAGGGCGCGGGCATGGTGTAATCTGCGCCGATTTTGGAAGGGGCTGCCCAGCGATGGAGCAGCCTGAATAAGACCGCAGGAATTTTTTTCATAGCGGATGGAAAGCGGAATGCCCGCATTTTGGGGCAGAAAGTCGCGGTCTTGATGAGATTTGACAAGTCGAAGCTGCCAGGGCTCCTCACGACCCTGGCCGCTGTTCTGGTGCCCGGACTGGCCTTGTGGCTGCGGTCGGGCTATTCCTATGGCGCGGGCCTCATGGCCCTGGGCGCCCTGTGTTTTCTGCCCCGCTGGGTCCGGTACAGGCAGTCGCCTGGCACCTGGCTGCTGGTGGCACTGTTCATGGGCATGGCGGTGATGTGGTACCACCTGTCCGTGCTGGACGGGGGCACCGGTCAGTTCGACCGCCCCGTGAAATTCATCCTGGGCGCGGTCAGCCTGCTGTTCGCCATGTGCTACCCGCCCACGGCGCGGATCTTCCTGTGGGGCATACCGCTGGGCAGCGCAGGCGCGGGCTTCATGGCCCTGTGGCAGGTCTGCGTGCTGGGCATGGAGCGGGCCACGGGCTACACCAATGCCATCCAGTGGGGCAACATGGCCTTGCTGCTGGGCTGCTTCTCCTGCATCTATGCCATGTCCTTCTGGCACCAGCGCTCCCTGCTGTGGCGCCTGCTGGTGCTGGCGGCCGCTGCAATGGGTGCGCTGGCTTCGCTGCTGTCGGGCTCGCGGGGGGGCTGGCTGGCGCTGCTGCCGATGTTCCTCATGCTGATGGTGCTGGTGCGCATGTACCGCCCGCAGTACTTCGGGCGCCTGTTGCTGGGCTGCGCTGCAATCGTGGTGGCGCTGGCCACCGTGATGGCCTTCATACCCCGCGTCAGCGAGCGCGTCGACGAGGTCTACCTGGATGTGAGCAACTACCTTCATGCCGGCAACTCCGACACCTCGCTGGGCACCCGGCTGGAGCAGTACCGGCTGGCCGTGCAGATGATCGGCGAGAAGCCCCTGCTGGGCTGGGGCATGCAGGGCTATGTGGACGAGATGCACCGGCGCGTGGACGCGGGTGACTATGGACGCTCCATCCGCGAATACAACTTCATCCACAACGACTTCCTGGACATCTGGGTCAAGCTCGGCGTGCCGGGCGTGCTGCTGCAGGCGGCACTGTTCATCTCGCTGCTGTGGCTGTTCTGGCCCTCGCGGCGGCGCATGGCGCTGTGGCCTGCGGACAGCACCCCCTGGCGCGAGGCCCTGCTGCTGCGTATCCTGGGCAGCCTGATGCCAGCCATGTACCTGGCGTTCGGCATGTCACAGCAATTTTTCGTGCACAACAGCGGCATCGTCTTCTTCGTCTTCCTCGTGGTGGCCCTGTGGTCATCGCTGCATGGCCTGGAAAGGGCCAGCGGAGCCGTGCGGTGACGGACCGCGCCACCACGGCCCGGCCCCGGGTGCTGCACTTCGTGACGGGCGGCTTCTCGGGTGCCACCCAGGTGGCGGTGGACCTGGTGTCGGCGCACCGCGCGTCGGGCCGCTTCGACGCCCGGCTGGTGCTGCGGCGCAAGCGCAATACCTCCGATGAACGCGTGCAGAAGCTGCGCGACGGCGGCATCGATGTCGACGTGGTCGCCGGCTGGTCCCATGCCGCCACCGTCTGGCAGCTGCGCCGCATCTGCCTGGACTTCCGGCCGGACATCGTCGTCGCCCATGGGTTCAGCGACCACCTGTGGGGCCGATTTGCCGCGCTGTGGGCCGGCGTGCCCTGCCTGGTGCATGTGGAACACAACTCGCGCGAGCGCTACACGCGCTGGCGGCTGGCGCAGGCCCTGTGGCTGACCGAGCGCACGGCCGCCATCGTCGGCTGCTCCGAAGGCGTGCGCCAGAGCCTGCAGGACCGTGGATTTCCTGCGGCCAAGCTCATGGCCATCAGCAACGGCATCCGGCCCGAGCCCTATCTGCAGGAGCCGCCCCCCTTGCTGCAGCGCCGCCCGGACATCGTCATGGCCGCGCGCTTTGCGCGGCAAAAGGACCATGCCACCTTGCTGCGCGCGCTGGCCGTGCTGCGCCAGCGCGGCCTCAAGCCCACGCTGACCCTGGCCGGCGGCGGCAAGGCGCGCGCCCAGCAGGCGGCGCAGCGGCTCAGCGCCGAACTGGGCCTGCAGGACCAGGTGCAATTCATCGGCATGTGCAACGACGTGCCCGGCCTGCTGCGCGCGCACCGCGTCTGCGTGCTGTCCACGCACTACGAAGGCATGCCCCTGTCCCTGCTGGAAGGCATGGCGGCGGGCTGCGTGGTGGTGGGCAGCCGCGTGGTGGGCGTGCAGGAAGTGGTGCGGCCCGGCGACAACGGCCTGCTGGCCGCGCACGCCGACCCTGAATCGCTGGCCGACGCCCTGCAGCAGGCGCTGCAGGATGACGAGGCCGCCGTGCGCATGGCCGCCACCGCGCGGCAGGAAGCCCTGTCGCACTACAGCCTGCAGCGCATGACCGGCCAGTACGAAGACCTGTTCGCCCGCCTGCTGCAGGGGGAGCGTCCGTGACCTGGCTCAGCATCCTGGTGCCCGTCTACAACGTGCTGCCCTACCTGGAGGAATGCCTGCAGTCCGTCATGGACCAGGCCGATGCCGGCGTGCAGGTGCTGGTGCTGGACGACTGCTCCACCGATGGCTCCTGGGCCCTGATGCAGCAGCTGGACCAGCGCTGGCCCGGCCGCCTGCAGCTCATGCAGCATGAGCGCAACGCCGGCCTGAGCGCGGCGCGCAACACCATGATCGAGGCGGCCACGGGCGACTACCTGTGGTTTTTGGACTCCGACGACAAGCTGCTGCCCGGCGCGATTGCCGGGCTGTCGGCCATCGTGAAACAACATGCGCCCGATGCCGTGCTCTGCGACTTCTCCGTCTGGCGCGAGGCCCCGCGCCTCAAGCACCGCCTGCGCGGCGAGGCGCACCGGCACAGCTTCCAGGGCCCCACGCTGCAGCGCTCGCAGGACCGGGGCGCCCTGCTGGCCGGCCTGCTGCGCACGGGCCAGCTGCATGCCTGGTCCAAGATCTCGCGCCGCAGCCTGTGGGATGCCGGCCTGCGCTTTCCTGCAGGCCGCTATTTCGAAGACATGATGACCATGCCGCAGATGGCGCTGCGCTGCAGCAGCTTCTACTACCACCCCCAGCCCTGGGTGGCCTACCGGCAGCGTGCCAACTCCATCCTCGCGTCCATGACGCCTGCCAAGGCGGCAGACCAGTCCGCCGCCCTGTGGCCGCTGGCCCAGGCCGTGCAAGCCCTGCAGGATGATGCGCTGCGCAATGACGGGCGCCTGCAGTTCGCCTGGGCGCACCAGGCTGCGCGCAACCTCATCGGCGCCCTGCGCTTTCTCGACCGGCAGCGGGACATGCCGCCCGCGCAGCGGCAGGCGCTGGCGCAACAGTTCCTGGCGGACTTCGGCCGCATCTCCCCGCTGTCCCTGCCCGCTCTGCGCCAGGCCTATCTGCGGCGCGGCTGGTGGCTGCGCGCATGGAAGCTGCGCAGCTGGGAGCGCCGCGCGCAGCAGCTGGGAACACCGGGAGCCCCTGCATGAGCGGCCTGAAACTGAAAACCCGGGGCGAGCTGTGGCTGGCGGCCGGCATGCGCCGCTTCTACGCCACCTTCGCACGCCGCCTGGAGAAGGGCCCGGCGCCCGACTTCCGCAGCCATGACATCGGGCCTGCGGCGCCCGTGCCCGTCTCCACGCCCATTCCCCGCATCATCTGGGCCTACTGGAATGGCGACTCGGTGCCGCTGCTCATACAGCGCTGCTTTGACAACTGGGCCCGCCTGAACCCCGGCTACAGCCTGCGCATCCTCAACGACGCGCAGCTGCCGCAGTACGTGCCGCAACTGCCCGGCAACCTGCAGCAGCTGCCCGTGGCCAAGCGCTCGGACTGGCTGCGCCTGGAATTGCTGCACCGCCACGGCGGCATCTGGCTGGACGCCAGCACCATCCTCACCGAGCCGCTGGACTGGCTGTTGGAGCAGCAGCAGCGCAGCGGCGCCGACCTCGTCGCCTACTACCTGGAGCGTTACACCCGCGACCCGCAGGTGCCCGTGGTCGAGAACTGGCTCATGGCCGCGCCCCCGGGCAGCGCCTTCATCGCGGCCCTGCACAAGGAATACGTGGAACAGGTCCTGCCGCAGACGGGCGAGGCCTATATCGCCCAGCTCCAGCAGGCCGGCGATTACGAACAACTGCGCCAGGGCATCGACATGCCCGCCTACCTGAGCATGCACCTGGCCATGCAGCGCGTGCTGCGCGCCGGTGGCAGCTACCGCCTGCGGCTGGCCAAGGCCGAGGACGGACCCTTCTTCCTGCACGTGCAGGGTAACTGGGGCCGCACCCCGCTCAAGATCCGCCTGATGTTCTCGCGCACCGAACTGGCGCCCGTGCCACTGATCAAGCTGCGCGCGCCCGACCGCAAGAAGCTGGACTTCTACTTGGAGCGCGGCCTCTACGTGCCCGGCAGCATCGCCGACCGATACCTGCGGGGCTGATTCCCGCTCATCGCCTTCCATTGCGAGCCATAACCGGGCCGCGACGATGTGCCTGTGCCGATGCGCCATCATCGTGGCATTGCGTTTGAATGGGGGAGATGCATATGCACCAGGACTACGCCATCCTGAAGCGCCAGGACAATATCGATGCGTATTTCAAAGATATAGAGAAGATATACGTCTCCAATGGCTGGGGCAGCAGCTATCCGGAAGGCCTGCTTCGGCAGATGTTCAGTGCCTCCTACTACCTGCTGGCGACGACCACCGGCAGTGCTGTCGGCTTCCTGCGCGGCTTCACCGACGGCGCCATGGTCACGCACCTCAGTGAAATCGTCGTGGACCCCGGGCTGCAGCGGCGGGGTATCGGCAGGCTCCTCATGCAGGAATTCCTGCAGGATATCGGCCACACCACCATTTATGCAGAGGCCCTCAATCCCCAGGCTGCCCTGCTTTTGGAGCAGCACGGCTTTGGTGAGAGCCGGGGTCTGAAGGTGTATTCAAGAAAGAGTGAGCGGGGCTGAATTCGGCAATCCAAAGGCCCCCGCATTCTCGCTTCCTGCCGTAGAGCCATCAGCCCATTGCCGTCTCATGCAGGTAGTGCCACAGCACCCCTTGGCCCGCACGTTTGAGGATCACGACTGATCGGCGCGAGGTCTCCACGCCGTCCAGGCGATGGGTTTCCAGATAGCGCATGGCCAGGCCGGCCGTGTCCCGCCATACGGGCTGCATGTCGCAGACGCATATCTCCAGCCCTGGCCGCTGGCCGGCCGCGCGCCGGAACATCTGTTCCACATCGTTCAGGCCGACGAGTCTGCCCGTGGTGGTCACCATGCTGAACTCCGGGCTGAACTGCGGCATCAGCGCCTGCAGCGCGGCCTGTGCGCCCGCTGGTTGGGTGAAGACGGTGTGGATCAGCTCGTGCACCTGGTGGATGCTGCGTTCGGCGATGCCGATGTCAATGTCACGGTCGATGGGCTTGTTGTCTTGCATGGTGGTCCTCGGGGGTGTGCAGCGATCGCAGTTGCAGCAGGGGTACAAGCCCTGCCAGCGATGCGATCAGAAACGTCATGTGATAGGCCCGGCCTGCGTCCAGGCGGGTGGCGAGCGTGTTGAAAACCATCAGGAAAAACGCAGCGCCCACGCTGAAGGCCATCTGCCGGTTGAGGTTCCAGATCACGCTGGCCTGCTGCGTCTGCCGGCCGTCGAAGTCCAGCAGGGCCGTCGTCTGCGCGGTATTGGCACCCAGGCCGCCGCCCAGGCCCATCAGCCCGTAGGCGGCCGCCAGCAGCCAGGGGTCGGCGGGGGCCGCCACGGCGGCCAGCGCCGCAATGCCCAGGCTGTGCAGCACCATGCTGGCGATGAACAGGGGCCGTGCGCCCGCGCGGTTGTACAGCCGGCCGCCCACCAGCATGGACACCAGGGCGCCGCCGGCGTAGACCATCATGAATCGGCCTGTGGCCTGCGCGCTCAGGTGCAGCATGTCCTGCAGGTAGAAGATGTTGAGCAGGTTCACGCCGGTGAACACGCCGGGAATGGCGTGGTAGACGGCCACCGACATACGCAGGCGCGGGCTTTTGAGCAGTTGCAGTTCCACAATGGGGTGGGCCGTCTTGCGGGCATGGATGGCATACAGCACCGTGAAGGCCAGGCCCGCCGCCATGCCCAGCCAGGCCAGCGCCAGGCCCTGGCCCGAACCTTGGCCTGCGCCATAGAGCGACATGCCCAGCAGCCAGGCGGCCAGCGCGGCGCTGACCAGCACCAGGCCTTTGAGGTCCGGCCGCTGCCGGGCCGTGGCCGGTGCATCGCGCACCCACAGCCAGGCCAGGCCTGCGGCGGCCAGGGCCAGCGCAATATTGGAATGGAACACCCAGCGCCAGGAGCCGTGGTCCACGATCAGCCCGCCCAGCCAGGGCGAGAGGGCCGGTGCAATCAGCGCCACGGCCATGACCAGCGTGGAGACTCGCGCGCGCTCCGGTCCCTGGAACCGGTTGAAGGCCAGGGCCTGGCCCACTGGGATCACCAGGCCGCCCGCCATACCCTGGATGAAGCGCCAGCCCGCCAGCTGGCCGAAGCTGCCCGCCTCGCCGCAGGCCCAGGCGGCCACGGCGAATGCCAGCATGGAGCCCGCCATCAGCCCGCGCGCTCCCCAGCGGTCGGCCAGCCAGGGGGCGAGGGGAATGGCCAGCGTCAATCCCAGCATGTAGGCATTGGCCACCCAGGCCCCGGCCGAGATGCCCACATGGAACTCGGCCGCAATCGTGGGCAGCGCGACGGCGGGCATGAAGATGTTGATGCAGTCGACGAAGAAACCCATCAGGAAAACGGTGGCCAGGCGGTATCGGTATGTCATCTTGCGCTTTCAGGAGGGGCAAGACTAAAGAGCGCGGGCGGCCACGTCGATGGGGCTATGCTGGACTCTTTGTTTGACTGGATTGAACAATGCCCCCCGCAAGCACGGCCATGCACACGCTGCTCCACCGCGCGCAGACCTTTCTGGCCGTGGTGGATTTCGGCTCGTACACCAGGGCGGCGGACTTCCTGGGCATCAGCAAGGCCATGGCCAGCCTGCACGTGAAATCGCTGGAAGAGGCGCTGTCGGTGGCCCTGCTGGTGCGCAACACCCGCAGCATCGCCCTGACGGAAACCGGGCGGGAGTTCTACGACGAGTTCAAGGGCATCGTCCGCGACGTGGGCAGCGCCTTCGACAACGCCATGCACAGCGGCAACCGCATCGCGGGCCGGCTGCGCATCAGCACCACCAGCGAATACGGGGAGAAGTACATTCTTCCGCTGATCCCGGCCTTCCTGGAGCGCTACCCGGGCATCTCGGTGGCCTATGACGTCAACTCTTCACTGAGCGACCTGGTGGCCGAAAAGCTGGACCTGGTCGTGCGCCTGGGCCACCTGGCGGACTCCAGCTTCAAAAGCCGCAGGCTGGCCGGCTACGACATCGTGCTGGTGGCCTCGGCCGCCTTCCTGCGCAGCCATCCCGTGCGCAGGCCCGAAGACCTGGCAGACCTGCCCTGGATTGCCAACAGCAACCTCGCCCATCCCACGGCCTGGACGCTGCGCACTGCCGGCGGCCAGGGCGTGGACGTGGTGGGCCGGGCGGCCCACCAATCCAACTCCTCCACCGCCATCCGCGCCCTGGCCCGGTCCTCGCTGGGTGTGGCGGTGCTGCCTGCGTGGTTTGTGGAGGACGACCTGGCCGGCGGCGTGCTGCAGCGCGTGCTGCCCGACCACGCCCTGCCGCCCCAGCCCATCAGCGTGGTCTTTCCCGACAGCAGCCACCTGCCGCGCAAGACCCGCGTGTTCATCGACTTCCTGTGCGAGCACCTGGGCCGGGATTGAGGGCTCGGCTGGCCGGCCGGCCCTGGCCCCGTTAAACTGCCCGCAAGCCGAAAGGCCCGGTGCGTAGAAACACCTTTGAACCAGCGTGCAGCCCCCACCGTAAAGCGGGGCTTTGTCATACCCAATTTCAGGATGTGCGCTTGCGCACGTCCGCAAGTTATGGGGTGTGGTGGGGGCTACCCGTAAGGATGTCCGCATGGCTGGTTCCATGTTTCTAACCGCCACACTCCACCCGTTGTGCGTAGAAACGCAGCGCGTGGTTCTTCAGTCTCAACCAGGAGCTGCAGCCATGAACGTACTCACCTTGTCCGGCCTTTTCCGACAGGAGGGCTGACCCCATGACATCCCGCAAAAACACTGCCGGCGCGGCAGTGCAGGCGCAGCCTTTGCCCAAGCGGTCGCAAGCCGCAAGGCCTTCCGACTGGCCCAGCGCGTGGCAGGCCATGCATGTCTGTCTGGTCGTCATCGAGGGGCGGCTGGTCACCCTGGCCGAGGTCTGTGGCAAAAAGCCCGACCGCAAGGCCCGCCAGTTCGACGTGGAATGCGCGGTGGAGCTGGCGCTGGCGCACATACGCCGCATGCGCGCCGACCCGCCGGACAGCCACCAGGCGTTCGAGCAGCAGTGGCACCTGGCGTCCTGCGCCATCGAACTGGCCGATGGCGCCTACCGCTTCCCCCGCTCGCGCTACGGCCGCCTGCTCAAGCGCACCCGCTGGCATTTCGACCTGCTCAGGGACCTGGTGGAACGTGTGGAGTGGCAGCACCGGCGCGGCTGAGCCGCAGGCGGCAGCTCAGGCCAGCGGCAGCCGCAGCACGAAGCAGGCGCCCGGCTGGCCGTCGGCGCGGCCTTCGCAGTGCACGCTGCCGCCGTGGCGCTGGGCGATGGAGCGCACCAGGGCCAGGCCCAGGCCCACGCCGCCCGAGCGCTCGCTGGCGCCGGGCAGGCGGAAGAACTTCTCGAAGATGCGCTCGCGGTGGGCCGGCGCCACGCCGGGGCCATGGTCGCAGACGCGGATCTCGGCCATGGCGTCCTGGCGCGCCAGCTCCAGCGTGATGGCGCCCTGGCTGTAGCGGCGCGCGTTCTCCAGCAGGTTGCGCACGGCACGGCGCAGCAGCTTGGAGATGCCGGGCACTTCCAGCGCGTCAGTGGACTGCAGGTCCAGGTCGGCATCCACGCGCGCGCATTCCTCGGCGGCCAGGCCGATCAGGTCCACGGGCTCTATCGTGCCCACGTCGCCCTCATAGGTCTCCAGACGGCTGGCCAGCAGGATCTCGTCCACCAGCTGGTCCAGCTCGCTGATGTTGCGCTGGATCTCGGCGCGCGCGCGGGCGCTGGCCGGGTCGTCGCCCATGAATTCCAGGCCCATGCGGATGCGCGTCAGCGGCGAGCGCAGCTCGTGCGAGGCATTGGCCAGCAGCGATTTGTGCGAGGTCACCAGGGTCTCTATGCGCGCGGCGGCGGCGTTGAACTGGTGGGCCAGGTCGGCCACCTCGTCGCTGCCGTGCTCGGGCACGCGCACCGACAGGTCGCCCTCGCCAAAGCGCTTGACGCCGCGCTGCAGGTTCTCCAGCCGCTTGAGCAGGCGGCGGATGATGGGGAACACGCCCACGGCCACGGCCACGCCCACCAGGCCCAGCAGCCACAGAAAGCCGAAGGGCGGGCGCAGCCAGAAGGCGGCGGCGCCGTCGTGCGGCGGGCGGTCACCGCGCGGCGGGCGCGGCGCCATGTGCAGCATGTAGGTCTGGCCGTCCGTGCCTTCGATTTCGAAGCGCAGGCCCTCCTCGGGCGGGCCGGGCAGGCGCCGCGCGCGGCCCTGGGCGATGACCTTGCCGTCCGCATCGCGCATGGCCACGTCGCGCGAGGGCGGCGAGCTGGCGCTTTGCACGTTCTGCGCGTTCTGCTCGGCCGCGATCTGCCATGCCCAGGCCACCGTCAGCGTGAGCACGGCCACGCCACCGACCACGGCCAGCCAGATGCGCAGGTACAGGCGCTGGGAGAAGAGGGACAGCAGCTTCATGCAGCGGTCAGTCTTGTTGTTTGGCGAAGACGTAGCCCACGCCGCGCACGGTCAGGATGCGCTTGGGCGCCTTGGGGTCGGCCTCGATGGCGGCGCGGATGCGGCCCATGTGCACGTCGATGGAGCGGTCGAAGGCCTCCAGTTCGCGGCCTCGCACGGCCTCCATGATCTGGTCGCGCGTGAGCACGCGGCCCGCGCGCTCGGCCAGCGTGACCAGCAGGTCGAACTGGTAGGAGGTCAGCTCGCAGGGCTGGCCCGCCACGGTGACGCTGCGCGCGTCGCGGTCGATCTCCAGGCTGCCGAAGCGCAGCGCCGTGGTCGGCTGGCCGGCGGCCGAGCCCTCGCCGCCGCCGCGCCGGCGCAGGATGGCGCGGATGCGCGCCAGCAGCTCGCGCGGCTCGAAGGGCTTGGGCAGGTAGTCGTCGGCGCCGATCTCCAGGCCGATGATGCGGTCCATGGGGTCGCCCTTGGCCGTGAGCATCAGCACCGGCACCTGGGCTGCGGGGCCGGGCAGGGCGCGGATGCGCCGGCAGACCTCCAGGCCGTCCATGTCGGGCAGCATGAGGTCGAGGATGACGAGGTCGGGCAGGTCGGCGCCGGCCACGCCGTCGGCGGGCTGCAGCTGCTCCAGGCCGCTGCGGGCGTCGCCCATGTGCGTGACCTGCAGGCCGTTGTTGCCCAGGTAGTCACCCACCATCTGCGCGAGGCGGGTGTCGTCTTCGATCATAAGAAGATGGTGCGTACTCATGGAGGGCAGTGTATTCATGCTGGGGCCTGGCGTCGTGTTGCGACGATGCTCGCAGCCCCCCGTCAGCCGCGCTTGTCGCTTGCGTAAAGTTCGGTAAAACAGCGCAGCCTGCGGCCAGCCGCTCAACTGCCGCGTTGCGCGGGCCGCACCGCATGCACGCGCGAGGCCAGCGCGATCAGCACCAGCACGGGCAGGCCCAGCAGGGCCGTGGCCTGGAAGAAGCTCACGTAGCCATGCGCATCGACAAAGGCGCCCGAGAAGCCGGCCAGCCACTTGGGCGCCAGCAGCATCATGGAGCTGAACAGCGCGTACTGCGTGGCCGAGTACTGCACGTTGGTCAGCCCTGACAGGTAGGCGATGAAGGCCGCCGAGGCGATGCCGCCGGCCAGGTTGTCCGCGCTCACCACCCAGACCAGCGCATTCACGTCATGGCCGCGCGTGGCCAGCCAGGCGAACAGCAGGTTGGTGGCGGCCGACAGCGCGGCGCCCAGCATCAGCACGCGCATCACGCCCCAGCGCATGGCCAGCGCCCCGCCCAGGAAGGCGCCCGCCAGCGTCATGATCACGCCGTAAACCTTGGTCACGGCGGCCACCTCGTCCTTGGTGAAGCCCATGTCCACGTAGAAGGGGTTGGCCATGATGCCCATGACCACGTCGCTGATGCGGTAGATGGCGATCAGGCCCAGCACCAGCAGCGCCTGCCAGCGGTAGCGGCCCAGGAAGTCGGCAAAGGGCTCGACCAGCGCGCCACGCAGCCACTCGGCCGCGTTGCGGGCAGGCGCCAGCGGGCGCGGCACCGGTTCCGGCGAGAGCAGCACGGTCAGCATGCCCACGGCCATGGAGGCGGCCATGGCCAGGTAGGCCACCTGCCAGGCACCGCTCTGGTAGCCCGCCGTGCCCGCCACCTCGGCGCGGGCGGCCAGCCACAGCACGCCGGCGCCGGCCCATATCATGGCCAGCCGGTAGCCGGTCTGGTAGGTGGCGGCCAGCGCGGCCTGGCGCTCGGTGTCGGCCGATTCGATGCGGTAGGCGTCCAGCGCAATGTCCTGCGTGGCCGAGCCGAAGGCCACGGCCAGCGCGCACCACACCAGCGGCGTGAGCGAGACGCGCGGATCATTGAACGCCATGCCGCACAGCCCGGCGACGATGAGCATCTGCGCGAACAGCAGCCAGCCGCGCCGCCGCCCCAGCCAGCGCGTGAGCAGCGGCAGCGGCATGCGGTCCACCAGCGGCGACCAGACCCACTTGAAGGCATAGGCCAGGCCCACCCAACTCAGGTAGCCGATGGTGGTGCGGTCCACGCCGGCCTCGCGCAGCCAGAACGACAACGTGCCCAGCACCAGCAGCAGCGGAAGGCCTGCCGAAAAACCCAGGGCCAGCATGCGCAGGCTGGCCGGCTCGGCATAGACGCGCAGGGTCTGGGCCCAGCTGCGGCGGGGCGCTTCAGTGGGGGTGGAAGGGGCGGAGGAGGTGGTGGTGGACGGCTCGGTCATGTTGGGCTGCGGCAGGCTGCGGCCATTATCGGGCCCATGGTGGCGCGGACTGGCGCGCGCTACCATCGCGGGCACAGGATGCCGCCATGGCCTACACCCTCTCTTCCCTCCACAGCGATGCCGCCGCGCAAGACGGCGCGGCCGATGCCACCGATACCGCCTTCGCGCCGCACAGCTCGGTGCGTAGCTACAGCGGCGAGCACCAGGCCCATGCCCACGGCCATGCGCAAATCCTCTATGCGCTGCAGGGCCGCATGGAGCTGGAAGTGGGCGGGCGCAGCGCCTTTGTGGACGCCGTCAGCGGCATGCTCATCCCCGCCGGCGTGGACCACGGCTACCTGGCGGCGCCGCGCTCGCGCGTGTTCGTCATCGATGCGCCCAGCGGCCCGGGGCTGGACCGGATGCGGCGCTTTTCCGTGCCACCGGCCCTGCGCGGCCGGGAGTCGGAAGGCCCGGCCACAGAGCAGCTGGCCCAGGTGCTGCAGGCGCCCGGCCTGCTGGCGCGCCGGGGGCTGGACCTGCAGCAACTGACCACGAGCGTACAGGCCGCATTGCACGAGGACTGGCCCACGGCCCGGCTGGCCGCCCTGTGTCACATGAGCGCCCAGCGCTTTCACGCACGCTTCGTGGAGCTGGCGGGCCAGCCGCCCCAGGCCTGGCTGCGCGGCCTGCGCCTGGATGCGGCCGAGCGCGGGCTGGCGCGGGGCCTGCCCCTGGAGGCCACGGCGCTGCGCTGCGGATATGCCTCGGCCAGCGCGCTGGCCTATGCGCTGCGGCGCGACCGGGGCGTGACGGCGCGGCAGCTGCGCGGCTAGCCCGTTCACAGTCTTGCGGACTACGAGCGTTTCTCGACAAATGCCCGGCCGCGCCAGGCGCAACATGGCGCCATGGTTCGCAACTCTTCCGCTTCTTCCTCCGCCGTCGGCATCGCCTTCGTCTCCGTGGCCGCCGTGCTCTGGGGCACGACGGGCACGGCGCAAAGCCTGGGCGCAGGCGGGCTGTCGCCGTTCTGGGTGGGCGCCGCGCAGCTGGCGGTTTCCAGCCTGTTTCTGGGCGTGCTGCTGGCGGTCTCCCATTGGAGGCTGCGCGGGCGGGCCGGGCAGGGCGGGGCACCCGTCCAGCCGCTGCTGCCCAACCCGGTGCACCTGGGCCTGCGCCCGGCTTGGTTCCTGCTGGCATCCATGGGAATCGGCGGCTACAGCATCTTTTTCTACGAGGGCGTGACGCTCACGGGCGTGGCCGTGGGCACGGCCGTGGCCATTGGCAGCGGCCCCATCTGGGCCGGGCTGATGCAGGCGCTGGTGCTGCGCGCGCCCCTGTCTGCCCTGTGGTGGGCCGGCACGCTGGTGAGCGTGGCGGGAGGCGCGGCCATGGTGGTGGCCCGGGGCGGCGCCACGCTGTCCTGGAGCGGCCTGGCCCTGTGCCTGCTGGCGGGGCTGTCGTACGCGGGCTATGCGCTGATCAACAAGCGCCTGGTCACCCACATGTCGCCGCGCGTGGTGAATTTCTATGTGTTCACCGGGGCGGCCTGCATGGCGGTGCCGATTGCGGTGGTGCAAAGCGGCCTGCCGCAGTGGAGCCTGGCGGCCGTGCTGGTGGTGGTCTACCTGGGCGTGGTGGTGTCGGGCCTGGCGCACATGCTGTTTTCCATCGGGCTGCGCAGCATCTCCGGCCCCACGGGCGTGACGCTGAGCCTGATCGAGCCCGTGGCGGCCTTCGTGCTGGCGGTGTGGGTCGTGGGCGAGCGGCAGCCGCTGCAATCGTGGCTGGGGCTGCTGGCCGTGCTGGCCGGGCTGATGCTGGTGATCGGCGCCGAGATGCGCTCGCAGCGGGCCGTGATGGCCGCGCAGATGGCGTGACTCTTTGTAGGCCGGCGCCGCTCTTCACGATGCGCTGTTCTCCGCATGTTGCAGGCATGCATGGCCGCTAGACTTGGCGGCATGCAGCAGCCATCCCATCTCTCTTCCGAATCCTGTGCCCCGTCCGCCTGGGGCTGTGCCTGCGCGCCCTGGCGCGCGCGTCGCGGTTTCTTGCTGGCCGGCAGCGCGGCGGCCCTGGGCCTTGCCGCGGCGCCGGTGGCGGCCCAGGTGCAGGTGGGCGGTGCCTCGGGCCTGCGCAAGCTGGTGCCGGCCGAGACGCTGGAAGGCGCCGCCACCGACCAGTACCAGCAACTGCTGGCCAAGGCCCGCGCCCAGGGCGCACTGGCCGGCGACAGCAACCCGCAGCTGCTGCGGCTGCGCGCCATCGCCCGGCGGCTGATCCCCTACACCGCGCAATGGAATCCGCGCGCCAATGCCTGGCGCTGGGAGGTGAATCTGATCGGCAGCAAGGAGATCAATGCCTTTTGCATGCCGGGCGGCAAGATCGCCTTCTACACCGGCATCATCGACCAGCTGCAGCTGACCGACGACGAGATCGCCATGATCATGGGCCACGAAATGGCCCATGCGCTGCGCGAGCACTCGCGCGAGCAGCTGGCCAAGAACCAGGCCACCAGCATCGGCATCTCGCTGGGCGCCCAATTGCTGGGCCTGGGCGACCTGGGCAATGCGGCGGCCCGCCTGGGCGGCCAGTTGCTGTCGCTGAAATTCAGCCGGGGTGACGAGAGCGAGGCCGACCTCGTGGGCCTGGAGCTGGCCGCGCGCGCCGGCTACAACCCCCAGGCCTCGGTCTCGCTGTGGCGCAAGATGGGCCAGGCCACGGGCGACCGTGGCGGCCTGGAATTCCTGTCCACCCACCCAGCAGGCCCCGAGCGCATCCGCGAACTGGAGCGCAACATCCCGCGCGTGGAAGGCCTCTACGAGGCCGCACGGCGCGGGTAGGCAGCCGCCTTCAGGCGGCGGCTTTTTGCTTGGGTTGGTAGCCCATCACGGCTTTCACTTCAAGGTACTCCTTGAAGCCGTGCTCGCCCCATTCCCGGCCCGTGCCCGACTGCTTGTAGCCGCCGAACGGCGCGCCGAAGTCCGGTCCTGCACCGTTGAGGTGGACCATGCCGGTGCGCAGGCGCGAGGCCACACGGCGTGCGCGCTCCAGGCTGCCGGACTGCACATAGCCCGACAGGCCGTAGGGCGTGTCGTTGGCCTGGGCGATGGCCTCCTCCTCCGTGTCGTAGGGCAGGATGACCAGCACGGGGCCGAAGATTTCCTCGCGCGCAATGGTCATGTCGTTGCGCACGTCGGCAAACACCGTGGGCCGCACGAAGTAGCCGCGCGCAAGGCCCTCGGGGCGGCCCGTGCCGCCGGCCACCAGGGTGGCGCCTTCGGCGATGCCGGCCTCGATCAGGCCCTGAATTTTGCGGAACTGCGCCTCGCTGACCACGGGGCCCATGTGCATGGCGCCCGTGTCGGCCAGTGCATCGCCCACCTTCATGCCTTCGGCAGCGGCCTTGGCCGCGGCCACGGCGCGCGCATGCAGGGCGCGCGGCACGAACATGCGCGTGGGCGCGTTGCAGCTCTGGCCGGAGTTGGTGAAGCAGGCGTTCACGCCTTGGGTCACGGCCTTTTCAATGTCTGCGTCGTCCAGCACGATGTTGGCCGACTTGCCGCCCAGCTCCTGCGTCACGCGCTTGACGGTATCGGCCGAGGCCTTGGCCACGGCAATGCCCGCGCGGGTGGAGCCGGTGAAGGTCATCATGTCGATGCCGGGGTGCACGGACATGGCCTCGCCCACCGAGGGGCCGTCGCCGTTGACCAGGTTGAACACGCCGGCCGGCACGCCCGCTTCGTGCAGGATTTCGGCCACCAGGATGGCGTTCAGCGGCGCGATCTCCGAGGGCTTGAGCACCATGGTGCAGCCCGCCGCCAGGGCCGGTGCCACCTTGCACATGATCTGGTTGATGGGCCAGTTCCAGGGCGTGATCATGCCCACCACGCCCACGGGCTCATGCACGATGCCGGTGGTGCCGCGCACGCTCTCGAACTCGAAGTCCCTGAGCACCTGCAGGGTCTGCTTCAGGTGCCCCGCGCCCACCGTGGCCTGGGCCGCGCGCGACAGCCACAGCGGCGCGCCCATCTCCAGCGAGATGGTCTGCGCCACCTCGTCGATGCGGCGCATGTAGACCGCCAGCACCTTGTCCAGCAGGGCCAGCCGCTCGTCGCGCGTGGTCTGCGAGAAGCCGTCGAACGCGCGGCGTGCGGCGGCCACGGCTGCATCGACATCGGCGGCCGAGCCCATGCTGATGCGGGCCGCCACCTCCTCGGTGGACGGATTGATCACATCCAGCGTGCGCGGCACGGCCGGGGGAACCCATTGGCCGTCGATATAGAACTGCAGGTGCTCTTGCGTGCTCATGAAGCTGTCTCCGTGTCTCGTTGTCATTGGGTGGAAGGGGTGTCGAAGGTGACGCGCTGGTTCACGCGGTAGTGGGGCCAGTAGTCGGCCACAGCATAGTGCTGCGTGCTGCGGTTGTCCCAGATGGCGATGCCGCCCGCGTCCCATTGATGATGCACCATGAACTCCGGCTTCTTCAGCCAGTCCAGCAGGAAGGCGAGCACGCCGCGCGCCTCGTGCCGGTCCACGCCCGTGATGTGGCGCGTGAAATCGGCATTGACGAAGATGCACTTGCGGCCTGAATCGGGGTTGGTGCGCACCACGGGATGCGTCACCGGCTTGAACTGGCGCAGCGCCTCGAACAGCGCCTCCTCGCCCTTGCGGCCCAGGTATTCCCGGAAGCCCGATTCCTCCCAGGTATGGACCGCCTGCAGGCCTTCCAGGTACTGCTGCATGCCGGGCGAGAGCCAGTCATAGGCCTTGCTGGTGCTGGTCCAGCAGGTGTTGCCGCCGGCCGGTGGCGTGGTCACGATCTGGATCACGGTGCCCAGCGGCGGCTGCTGCTTCCAGCTGATGTCGGTGTGCCAGTTGTCTATGGCGGGCGGGCGGTCCTTGTCGGAGATGATCATCTCCACGTCGGGCATGCCGCTCTTGCGCTCGAAGTACGAGCCCTTGGACAGCGGGCCGAACACCTGCGCCAGCGCCACATGCTGCTCGGCCGTGATGGCCTGGGGCCGGAAGAAGATGACCTCGAAGTCGTACAGGGCCTGTCGCAGTTCCGCCTGCACCTCGGGGGACAGGGGGCGGGTCAGGTCCACGCCCTCGATCCAGGCCGCGAAGTTGGGCATGCGCGGCACGGGGCGGATGTGGTGGTAGCGGGCGTCGATGTCGATCAGCTGCATGGGGGCGGCATTGGCCATGGGGTACTCCTTGGAGGAACGGATGGAAGGGGAGGAAGAGGAAGGAAGGTGGGGAGAGAGGGCTGGCGGGCTCACTGCCAGTGCAGCAGCCGCCTCTCGGCCCAGGACATGAAGCGCACCATGCCCACGCCCAGCAGGGCCAGCACCAGCAGCAGCGCCATGACGCCATTGATGTCGAAGGTGGAGCCCAGGTAGGCCAGGGTCTGGCCCAGGCCCTTTTCGCTGGCGATGATCTCGGTGCCCACCACGCCCAGCAGGGCATAGATCAATCCCAGGCGCAGGCCCGAGAAGATCACCGGGACGGCGCCGGGCAGCGTGACCTCGAAGAAGGTGGTGGCGGCGCTGGCGCCCAGGGTGCGGCACAGCGTGACGTGGTCCTGGCTGACGCCCCGCATGCCTGCCACCGTGGCCGACAGCACGATGAAGAAGGTCAGCGAGCAGCCCACGGCGATCTTGCTGCCCAGCCCCAGCCCGAACCACAGGATGAACAGCGGCGCCAGCGCGATGCGCGGCATCACGTTCAGCGCGTTGAAGTAGGGTTCGGCAAAGCGCTCGACGGCCGGCCAGCGCACGAAGACCAGCCCGGTGGCGAAGGCGGCCACGCTGCCCAGCACGAAGGAGCAGCCCACGGCGGCCAGCGTCCAGCCCAGGTCGGACCAGAACCGGGCCGTGCCCGCATGGTTCCAGAGATAGGCGGCCACGCCGCTGGGCTGGCCGAAGAATGTGGGGTCCAGCCAGCGGCGCGCGGCGGCCCATTCGGCCAGTCCCAGCACGAGACAGATGAACAGCGCATGCAGCGCCAGCCATTGCAGACGGTCAGCCTTCATGGTGCACCCATCCCGATTCAAGCTGCGACCACAGGGCCGCATAGAGTTCATGGAAGCGCGGCGACTTCTGCAGGTCGCGGATGGAGCGCGGGCGCGGCAGGTCTATGGGCAGGTCGGCGATGATGCGGCCCGGGCGCGAGGACATCACCACCACGCGGTCGGAGACGGCCACGGCCTCGGCCAGGTCGTGGGTCACGAACAGCACGCTGTGGCGGTGCTGCTGGCACAGGCGCAGCAGCAGGTCCTGCAGCTGCAGCTTGGTCTGCGCGTCCAGGGCGCCGAAGGGCTCGTCCATCAGCAGCAGCTGCGCGTCCAGCGCAAAGGTGCGCGCCAGTGCCGTGCGCTGGCGCATGCCGTGGGACAAGGCCTTGGGCAGGGCCTGCGCATGGTCGGCCAGGCCCACCTCCTGCAGCATGCGCAGTGCGCGCTCCGTGCTGTCGGCCGTGCCGACGCCGCGCACGCGCGCGCCGAAGGCGGCGTTCTCCAGCGCCGTGCACCAGGGCAGCAGGCTGTCGCGCGCCAGCATGTAGCCCACGCGGGAACTGCCCAGGCGCGGTGCCTCGCCCAGCACGCGCAGCGTGCCGGCGCCGGTGTGGGCCACCAGGCCCGCGCAGAGGTTGAGCAGGCTGGTCTTGCCGCAGCCGCTGGGCCCGACCAGCGAGACGAATTCGCCCTCGGCCACCTGCAGCGCAATGTTGTCCAGCACCTGCGTGCGGCCGTCGAAGCTCAGGTGCAGGCCGTCGGCGGCAATGGCCTGCGGGGGCAGTTGCGATCCATTGGAAGTCATGGCGCGCCCCCTTCACTGCGCCAGCAGGGGCGCGGTGTCGATCAGCCGGCTGATCTGCCCCGTGCGCTGCAGGTAGCGCGCGGCATGCTGCAGGGCCTTGGGGTCCACCGCAAACTGCATGGAAGGAATGGCGTTGCGCAGCGCCACTTCCAGGATCCGGTCGCCGCCGGGCGTGTTGATCCTGAAGCTGTCCTGCGCGACTTTGAGCAATGCATCGAAATGGGCCGGTTCGCGGGCATAGTCGGCCGCCTCGTTCATGGCGCGGCGCAAGCCCTCCACGGCCGGGGCGTTCTTGCGCAGGAAGTCGGCGCGCACCACCTGCAGCACGCCGGCGCCGTTGGTGTCCACCACATCGGCCGGACCCTGGCCCCTGCGCGGATCGACGACGATGCGGCAGGCCTGGCTGACCTCGCAAAAGCCGTCCATGGGCGAGAACAGCATCAGGCCATCGACCTGCCTTTGCGCAATCGCCGGAAAGGCGGTGTTGGGCGAGCCCACGGCGACGATGGTGACGTCGTCCGCCTTCATGCCGGCGCCCTGCAGCAGGCTCACGAGCTGGAATTCGGCCGCGCTGCCGCGCGCCGTCACGCCGATGCGCCGGCCCTTGAAGTCCTGCATCACGGCGGGATAGCCCTGGACGGCATGCGCCATGGGCAGGGCCGCCGAGGCCATGAGGAAGAACGTCGGCGCGCTGGCGCCGCTGCCGATCACCTTGAGGTCGGCGCCCTTGTTGACCGCCTGGAGCAGCACCTCGGGCGGCGTAAACGCCACTTCGAGGTCACCGGCCAGCAAGGTCTGCAGCGCCAGCGGTGCCTGCGGGATGGGGCGCAGTTCGCAGCGTATGCCGTGCTTCTCGCACAGTCCCCGCGCGTTGGCCACGCGCACCAGGAAATTGCCGATGCCGGGGTAGTCCTGGATACGCAGCGTGGGCGTCTGTGCCAGGGCTGCCTGGGTCGAGAGCAGGGCGAACACGAAGGCGGATACCAGGGCGAGCGTGGTGCGGATCATGGGGCGGGCTCCATACGTGTGGGTATGGGGCCGATTACAAGGACGGTGCTATGCGCCAATTGCCGCGAAAGGGACAATGATCGGGTGAACACCAAGCTCGGTTCCCCCAACACCTCTTTGGCGCAGGCGCGCAGCGAGCGCTATCGCGTGGACCTGCTGGCCGAATTGCCGGCCGCATCGGCACGCGGGCTGCGGGCCATAGGCTCCAGGCGCCGCTACCGCGATGGACAGTTCGTGCAAAAGCGCGGCGATGCGGCCGACCATGCGCTGGTGCTGCTGTCAGGGCGCTTTCGTGTCGTGGCCTTCACCGTGGGCGGCACCGAGCGCATGACGCGCTGGCTGGAGGCCGGGGAGATCACCGGCATCAGCTCGGTGCTGGGCAATGCGCCCGTGCCCGTGGACCTGGTGGCCGATGGAGATGTCGAGGTGCTGGTCCTGCCGCGCCAGCCGCTGCTGGACTTCCTGGAGCGCGATGCGCCCGCATGCCTGGCTGTGGCGCGCCTGCTGAGCCTGCGCGTGAACGGGCTGCTGGACACGATCTTCATCAGTTCGGAGGACACGCTGCATGCCCGGGTCTGGGCCACCTTGCAGGTGCTGGCGGCAGAGAACGGCCAGCCCCTGTCCGGTGGCCGCACCCTGCTGCGCATATCGCAGGGAGATCTGTCGCATGTGGTGGGCGCCTCGCGCCAGCGCGTGAACGAGGAGCTGCGCAAGCTGCAGGCGGGCGGCAGCGTGCGTCTGGGCTATCGGTGGATCGAGGTGCTGGGCTGAGGCAGCTGCAGGCTCAGGTCCCGCCCACGTAGGGGTTGCTCTTGCGCTCGCGGCCGAAGCTGCTTTCGGGGCCGTGGCCCGGGATGAACACGGTCTGGTCGCCCATGGGCCACAGGCGCTGGACGATGCTGTCGATCAGCTGCTGGTGGTTGCCCTGGGGAAAGTCGGTGCGGCCGATGCTGCCCGCGAACAGCACATCGCCCACGAAGGCACGGTCGATCTGCGGCGCATGGAACACCACGTGGCCGGGCGTATGGCCGGGGCAGTGGCGCACCTGCAGCGTCTCCTGGCCGATGCTCACCGTGTCGCCATCGTGCAGCCAGCGCGTGGGCGTGAAGGGGTCCGAATGCGGGAAGCCGAACATGGCGCCCTGCTGGGGCAGCGCATCGATCCAGAACTGGTCTCCGGGATGGGGGCCGATGATGGGCAGCTGCTGTGCATCGGCCAGCTCGCGCGTGCCGCCCGCGTGGTCTATGTGGGCGTGCGTGAGCCAGATGGCCTTGAGCGCCAGGCCCAGGCGATCTATCTCCCAGCCGATCTGCTCCAGGTCGCCGCCCGGGTCGATGACGGCGGCTTCCATGGTCTGGTCGCACCAGACCAGCGAGCAGTTCTGCTGGAAGGCGGTGACGGGGATGGTGTGGTACTGGAGCATGGGCGGCGTGGGTGCTTCTGGCGAAAGCGCCCATTATTCCCGCTCCTTCCCCTGATGGCAGCGCAGGGCCTCCCCCGCTTGCGCCGTCAGGTGGTCGGTTGGCCGCATTGCCCGCAGAACCGCGCACCGGCCGGATGGCTGGCGCTGCAGCTCCTGCAGGCCTGCGGCAGCACCGCGCCGCCGCACTGCGGGCAAAAGCGCGAGCTGGAGGCAATCGATGCATGGCAACCGGGGCAGACCGCCGCCACGGCCGCAGGCGGGTATGCGCCGCCGGCGTGATGCCCGCCGATATGGACGCCGATATTGCCGCCGTGATGGCCGCCGCGCGCGTGTTGTCCGAACAGTCTTTGCAAGAGTCCCATGGTGCCTTCCTTCGCACTGCGCGGCTGCGCCGCTGCAGTCGCTCAAAGGTGCATTGGGACACGGCAGCGGTGCGCCGGGTCGTGGATGGCGATCATTTAATGTGGCTGTCATTTCGCGGCAATCCGGCGTCTTGTGACGGACAGGCGACATCCTCGCGGGCAGACCCCGTGGCTGCCGCCACGCGGCCGTGATACAAGCTAGCCGTGCCGCCAAGCCAGCCTGCCGTCATGCAGGCGCGCAAGGATTTTTTCGAGGATGGGCCGGGCCGCCGCCTGCGCAATGCAGCGCAGGGCGGGTACCGGCATCACGCGAGGGAGAACCGGTATGTTGATTGGCGTGCCTGCCGAGACCATGGCAGGAGAAACCCGGGTGGCCGCGACCCCCGAGACCGTCAAGAAGCTGCGTGCGCAAGGCCATGTGCTGCGCGTGCAGTCGGGAGCGGGAGTGGCGGCCAGCGTGCCCGATGCCTTGTTCGAGGCAGCGGGCGCCGAGATCGTCGATGCGGCAGGCGCCCTGGGCGCCGATCTTGTGCTCAAGGTGCGCATTCCTTCGGAGGATGAGCTGCCCCTGGTCCGCAAGGGCGCAACGCTGGTCGGCATGCTGGACCCCTTCCAGCCCGCAGGCCTGCAGCGCCTGGCCGATGCGGGCATCACGGCCTATGCGCTGGAGGCGGCTCCGCGCACCACGCGTGCGCAGAGCATGGACGTGCTGTCCAGCCAGGCCAACATCGCCGGCTACAAGGCCGTGATGATCGCGGCCAACCAGTACCAGCGCTTCTTTCCCATGCTGATGACGGCGGCCGGCACGGTGAAGGCCGCGCGCGTCGTGGTGCTGGGCGTGGGCGTGGCCGGCCTGCAGGCCATTGCCACGGCCAAGCGCCTGGGCGCCGTGATCGAGGCCAGCGATGTGCGGCCCAGCGTGCGTGAGCAGGTCGAATCCCTGGGCGGCAAGTTCATCGACGTGCCCTACGAGACGGCCGAGGAAAAGGAGGCCGCCGAAGGCGTGGGCGGCTACGCCCGCCCCATGCCGCAAAGCTGGCTGGACCGGCAAAAGGCCGAGGTCGCCAAGCGCGTGGCCCAGGCCGACGTGGTCATCACCACGGCGCTGATCCCGGGCCGGCCCGCGCCCGTGCTGGTCACGGCCGAGATGGTGCAGGCCATGAAGCCAGGCGCCGTCATCGTGGACCTGGCGGCAGAGCGCGGCGGCAACTGCCCGCTGACCCAGGCCGGCATGACCGTGGTCACGCATGGCGTGACCATCGTGGGCCTGACCAACCTGGCGGCGCTGGTGGCGGCCGATGCCTCGGCCCTGTATGCACGCAATGTGCTCGATTTTCTCAAGCTCATCATCAACAAGGATGGCGCCCTGCATGTGGACATGGAGGACGACATCGTGGCCGCGTGCCTGATGGCCCATGAAGGCCAACTCGCAGCACAGCGGAGGAAATGACATGGAAGCCGTATCCCCCACCATCATCCATCTCATCATCTTCGTGCTGGCCATCTACGTGGGCTACCACGTGGTGTGGACCGTCACCCCCGCGCTGCACACGCCGCTGATGGCGGTGACTAATGCCATCTCGGCCATCGTCATCGTCGGCGCCATGCTGGCGGCGGCGCTCACGGAAACGGGCCTGGGCAAGACCATGGGCGTGCTGGCCGTGGCGCTGGCCGCGGTCAACGTGTTCGGCGGCTTCCTGGTCACGCGGCGCATGCTGGAGATGTTCCGCAAGAAAGAGCGCAAGAGCGCTCCGGCCAAGGACGGCAAGGATGCCAAGGCGGAGGGCCAGTCATGAGCATGAACCTCGTCACGTTGCTCTACCTGGTGGCCAGCGTCTGCTTCATCCAGGCGCTCAAGGGGCTGTCGCATCCCACCACGTCCATACGGGGCAACCTGTTCGGCATGGCCGGCATGGTGATCGCCGTGCTGACCACGGCGGCGCTCATCGTGCAGCTGGCCGGCGGCAATGCATTGGGGCTGGGCTGGGTGCTGCTGGGCCTGCTGGTCGGCGGCACGGCCGGTGCCGTCATGGCCCAGCGCGTGGAGATGACCAAGATGCCCGAGCTGGTGGCCTTCATGCACAGCATGATCGGCCTGGCGGCGGTGTTCATCGCCGTGGCCGCCGTGGCCGAGCCCTGGGCCTTTGCCATCACGGCCAAGGGCGGCGCCATCCCGGGCGGCAACCGCGTGGAGCTGGCGCTGGGCGCCTTCATCGGCGCCGTGACCTTCACGGGCTCGGTGATCGCCTTCGGCAAGCTCAGCGGCAAGTACAAGTTCCGCCTGTTCCAGGGCGCGCCCGTGCAGTTCAAGGGCCAGCATGCGCTCAACGCCGTGCTGGGGCTGGCAGCAGCCTTCTTCGTCTTCGGCTTCTGGCACAGCCAAAGCTGGATGGACATCGTGCTGGTCATCGCCCTGGGCCTGCTGCTGGGCGTGCTGCTGATCATTCCCATCGGCGGCGCGGACATGCCGGTGGTCGTGTCCATGCTCAACAGCTACTCGGGCTGGGCGGCGGCGGGCATCGGCTTCTCGCTGAACAACAGCATGCTGATCATTGCGGGATCGCTGGTGGGCAGCTCGGGCGCCATCCTGAGCTACATCATGTGCAAGGCCATGAACCGCTCGTTCTTCAGCGTGATCCTGGGCGGCTTCGGCGGCGAGGCCACCAGCGCGGCCGCAGGCTCCCAGCAGCAGCGCAACGTCAAGAGCGGCAGCGCCGACGATGCGGCCTTCGTCCTGGGCAATGCCGAGACCGTGGTCATCGTGCCCGGCTACGGCCTGGCCGTGGCGCGTGCCCAGCACGCGGTCAAGGAGCTGGCCGACAAACTCACCGAGCACGGTGTGACGGTGAAGTACGCCATCCACCCGGTGGCGGGCCGCATGCCGGGCCACATGAACGTGCTGCTGGCCGAGGCCGAGGTCCCCTACGACCAGGTCTTCGAGATGGAGGACATCAACAGCGAGTTCGGCCAGGCCGACGTGGCCATCATCCTGGGCGCCAACGACGTGGTGAACCCCGCCGCGCACGTCAAGGGCAGCCCCATCTACGGCATGCCCATCCTGGAGGCCTACAAGGCCAAGACGGTGATCGTGAACAAGCGCTCCATGGCGGCCGGCTATGCGGGCCTGGACAATGAGCTTTTCTACATGGACAAGACCATGATGGTCTTCGGCGACGCCAAGAAGGTGGTGGAGGACATGGGCAAGGCGCTGGAGTGAGGCATGGGCCCGGGCTGAAGTCCGAGGAGGGCAGGGCCCAAGCCCTGGCCTCCTTGAAAACGATCTTGGGTCAGCCCCCGGACCGGGTCAGCAATTCGTCCAGCGCATCGGCGATGGCTTGGCCTTCATGCTCCAGTGAGGCCACCACTTCACCCAATTGATCCAGGGCGACTGAAACCATGTCCAGGGCATGCAGGACGACCGGCACGCCTTCAATGACAAACACAGGATTCATCCTCGCACCCACGGTTGGAGTGCCGTGCGGCAGCAGATTCTGCCGAACCAGTGGAACCACGACGCGACGGCGGTAGCGGTCAAACAGCGAGGACTGGACCACGACGACGTAGGGAATCGAGTCGCGCAAGGCTCCCTTGTTGCGATGAACGTCGAATTGCGCCACTAGAGCGTCGAGTGCTCGTCTGCGAACGAACCCACCGCGATGTTGACCGCGTTCCAGTCGCTGGCGCAGGCGTCGGCAAGCCGTTGGCGCTCACGCTGTGCGCCCTCCTGCCTGGCAACGTATTCGGCCAGCAGGGATTCCATGGTGGCCGAGAGATTGTCGGTATAGGCCTTGGCCTGCGTCACCAGATCTGCATTGATCGTGAGATGGATTGGCCGCTTGGCGCTGGAGACAGCAATGGATTTCATCTCGGAACCCTCAGATAAAGATCATGCGCACAGTGTCTGTATGAGAGCGCGACGAGTCAAACCGCCGCGACCCAAGGCCCTGCTTGAACGTCTCACAGCTTCATGTCGTAGCCGATGGTCACCGGCGCATGGTCCGAGAACTTCACATCCTTGTAGATGTTCTCGGTGCGGGCCAGCGCGGCGGTAGCGGGGGTGGCCAGGTGGTAGTCCAGGCGCCATCCCACGTTGTTGGCGTAGGCCTGGCCGCGGTTGCTCCACCATGTGTAGCAGGTGTCGGTGGTGTCGGGCTGGAGCAGGCGATAAACGTCCACCAGGCCGCCAGTCGGCTCAGTTTTGTTCAACAATTTTGTCATCCACTCGCGTTCCTCGGGCGTGAAACCGCTGTTTTTCTGGTTGCTGCGCCAGTTCTTGAGGTCGATCTGCTGGTGGGCGATGTTGATGTCGCCGCAGAGGATGAACTCGCGTTCGCCCTTCATGCGCATCAGGTGGGCGTGCATTTCGGCCAGGAAGCGGAACTTGGCCGTCTGGCGCAGTTCGCCGGAGCTGCCGCTGGGAAAGTAGGCGCTGATGATGGACAGCTTGCGCGATGGCGTGTCGAAGCGCGCCTCCACGTAGCGGCCTTCGGCGTCGAATTCGTGCGAGCCGAAGCCGACCACGACGTCGCTGGGCTCGTGGCGGCTGTAGACGCCCACGCCCGAGTAGCCCTTTTTCTCGGCGTAGTGGAAGTGGCCGCGCAGGCCGGCCAGCAGCTCGAAGCGTCCGGTCATGTCGGCGGCCTGGGCCTTGATTTCCTGCACGCAAATACAATCCGGCGCAGTGGCCTCGATCCAGGCTTCGACGCCCTTGGTCGAGGCCGAGCGGATGCCGTTGAGGTTGAGGCTGGTCAATTTGAACAAGGATGAATCCATGGTGGTGAGTAATCTGCAGGCCGATGACGCAGGCCGTCTGGCGCAGGAATTTGTGCAATTCGCCGTTGACGCAGGGGTGCTGCGTTTCGGCGAGTTCAAGACCAAGGCCGGGCGCATGAGCCCGTACTTCTTCAATGCCGGCCTGTTCGATGACGGCGGCAAGATGGGCCGTCTCGCCGAATTCTATGCAAAAGCCATCGCGGCCAGCGGCATCGAGTTCGACATGATCTTCGGCCCGGCCTACAAGGGCATCCCGCTGGCGGCCACCGTGGCGGTGGAGCTGGCCCGCATGGGCATCAACAAGCCCTTTGCGTACAACCGCAAGGAAGCCAAGGACCACGGCGAGGGCGGCACCCTGGTGGGCGCGCCGCTCAAGGGCCGCGTGCTGATCGTGGACGACGTGATGAGCGCCGGCACGGCCGCGCGCGAGTCCATCGCCATCATCCGCGCCGCCGGTGCCACGCCGCATGCCGTGGCCATCGCGCTGGACCGCCAGGAAATGGCCACGGAAAATGGCCAGGACGTGCCCCACAGCGCCGTGCAGTACGTGCGCAACCAGCTGGGCATGCAGGTCTGCACTATTGCAAAACTGGCAGACTTATTGCTTTATCTTGAGATTCAAGGTGGCAGCGCAGGCAGCGGCCACCATGAGCGCGTGCTGGCCTACCGCCAGCGTTATGGAGTCAACGACAAGGGGTGAGCGGTTGATGAAGCGGGCGATGCATGCACGATCCTTGCTGTGTGCCATGGGCTTGGCCACGCTGGGCTGCGCCGTGCTCGCCCAGGATATGCCCCTGGGGCCGGGCATCTATTCATGCACCGACGCCCGTGGCCGCCGCCTGACGGCCGACCGCCCGATTGCCGAATGCGTGGACCGCGACCAGCGCGTGCTGGGCAACTCCGGCGTGGAGCTGCGCCGCGTGGGCCCCACGCTGACCGACAACGAACGCGCCGAGCTGGACGCCCAGCGCCGCCGCGACCAGGCAGAGCAGCGCCGCATGCGCGAGGAGCGCTCGCGCGACAAGGCGTTGATCACGCGCTACCCCAACCAGGCCGCCCACGATGCCGAGCGTGCCGAGGCCATCTCCCAGGTCGATCAGGTCATCTCCGTGGCGCGCCAGCGCCAGCAGGAACTGCAGACGCGGCGCACGGCCCTGAATGCCGAGATGGAGTTCTACAGGAAAGACCCCGCCAAGGCGCCGGCATCGCTGCGCCGCCAGCTCGACGAGAACACGGCCTCGCAGGAGGAGCAGCAGCGCTTCGTCCAGCAGCAGGACCAGGAAAAGCGCCGCATCCAGGAGCGCTTCGATGCCGAGCTGCAGCAGCTGCGCCAGCTGTGGGCTGCGAGCGCACGCCGCTGAGGCTGGCCCAACGCCGCGCCCGCCGCCGCGTTCTTTCTCCTTCCTGCCCCTCCTTTCCTTCCTCCTTCTCGTTGCACGCTTGCTGAGTCGAATTCGTCCTGCATGCGGCGCCCGCATGCAGGGCTAGGCTTTGCGCATCGAGTCTGCGGGCTGACATCAAGGGAGGCAGCATGACGGTGTGGCGTTGGTTGATGGCCTTGCTGCTGTGGGCAGCCGGGGCCTGGCTGTCCTGGGGCGGCGCCCAGCTCCTGCTGGCCGGCGGCAGCGGCTACTACGTGATCGCCGGCCTGCTGCTGCTGGTGGTGGGGTGGGGCGTGGCGCGCCGTTCGGCCATGGCGCTGTGGCTGTTTGCGCTGTGGCTGCTGGGCACCGCGCTGTGGGCGGTCTGGGAGATAGGGCTGGACTGGTGGCCGCTGGCGGGGCGCCTGGGGCTGCCCTGGTTGATCGGCCTGCTGCTGGTGCTGCCCTGGTCCGTGCGTGCGCTGCGCCATGAGCCCGACATGGGCCAGAACCGGGGCCTGGCCCCGGCCCATGCGGCGCTGGCGCTGGTGGTGCTGGGCACGGCCATTCTTGCGGGCCTGTCCTTCGGCCGCCAGCGCGATGCCCATGAAACCCAGGGCCAGTTTGCGGGGGCGGCCGCCGCTGCGTCGGACCTGCCTGCCGACGGCCAGGTCACGGCCGTGCAGAACATGTCCATGGTGGCCTCCGAGGCCGGCGGCCTGCGCAGCCCGCCGGTGCTGCAGGGTGATGCCACCGATGCCGTGCCCGATGGTGAATGGCATGCCTACGGCCGCACCGGAGCGGGCCAGCGCTATTCGCCGCTGCGCCAGATCGGCCCGCACAACGTGCGGCTGCTGCAATTGGCCTGGGAGTTCCGCACGGGCGATGTGCGCGGCAAGCCCGGCGATCCCGAAGAAACCACGTTCGAGGTCACGCCGCTGAAGATCGGCGAGCGCCTGTTCCTGTGCACGCCCCACCAGTCGGTGATTGCGCTCGATGCCACCACGGGCAAGCAGCTGTGGCGGCGCGACCTGCCCATGCCCAAGGGGCTGGCGCTGCAGCACCTGACCTGCCGGGGCCTGTCCTACCAGTCGGCGCAGGCGGCCGCGCAGTTCGATGCGGCGGCAGGGCAGACGCATTCGGCGGTGGCGCCGGCTGCAAGGAAGGCCGGCGCACAGGCGGTACAGGCGGTACAGGCTGATCCGGCTTCCTCGGTCTCCCCGGCCCCTTCCTCCGATGATGGCCGCTGTACCGCCAAGCTGTTCATGGCCACGGCCGACGGCAAGGTGGTCGCCCTCAATCCCGCCGACGGCCAGACCTGCGGCAACGTGGCGGGTGGCCAGGGCCTTATCGATCTCTGGCAAGGCATGCCCGAGCGCAAGCCGGGCTCGTACTACTCGACCTCGCCGGTGGTGGTGGCGCGCGACCGCATCATCGTGGGCGGCACGGTGCTGGACAACCATTCCACGCGCGAGCCCTCGGGCGTGATCCGCGCCTTCGACATCCGCTCGGGCGCGCTGCTGTGGGCCTGGGACCCGGGCCGGCCAGCGACCAGCACGCCGCTGCCCGAAGGGCAGACCTATGTGCCCAGCTCGCCCAACAGCTGGTCCATCTCCAGCGTGGACGAGACGCTGGGCCTCGTCTTCGTGCCCATGGGCAATGCGCCGCCCGACCAATGGGGCGGCCGGCGCAGCGCCGAGGCCGAGCAGTATTCGTCCTCGGTGGTGGCGCTGGACATCGCCACGGGCGCCGTGCGCTGGGTGTTTCAGACCGTGCACCACGATCTCTGGGACTACGACGTGCCCTCGCAGCCCAGCCTGATCGACCTGGAGATCGGCGGCCACAGCGTGCCCGCCCTGGTGCAGCCCACCAAGCAGGGCGAGCTGTTCGTGCTGGACCGGCGCACGGGCCAGCCGCTGCTGCCCGTTACCGAGGTGGCTGCGCCGCAGGGCGCGGCACGCGGCGACCGCACGGCGCCCACGCAGCCGCATTCGCAGCTGAGCTTCAATCCCCCGGCCCTGACCGAACGCGACATGTGGGGTGCCACGCCCTTCGAGCAGCTGTGGTGCCGGCTGGCTTTCCACCGGCTGCGCTACGAGGGGCGCTTCACGCCGCCCTCGGAGCAGGGCTCGCTGATCTATCCGGGCAACTTCGGCGTCTTCAACTGGGGCGGCGTGGCCGTGGACCCGCGCCGGCAGGTGGTGTTTGCCACGCCCACGCGGCTGGCCTTCGTCTCCACCCTGGTGCCGCGTGCGGACGATACCTCGCTGCTGGTGCAGGATGGCGGCCCGCCCAAGGACGGCCTGCCCGCGCTCAACGAAAACTTCGGCGCACCGTTTGCGGTGCGGCTCAAGCCCTTTGTCTCGCCGCTGGGCATTCCCTGCCAGGCGCCGCCCTGGGGCTTTGTGGCGGGTGCCGACCTGCGCACGGGCCAGATCGTCTGGCAGCGCCGCAACGGCACGCCGCGCGACCTGAGCCCGCTGCCGCTGGGCTTTCGCATGGGCGTGCCCGGCATTGGCGGCCCGGTGGTGACCGCTGGCGGCGTGGCCTTCTACTCGGGGGCACTGGACAACTATGTGCGCGCCTATGACGTGGACAGCGGCCGCCAGCTCTGGCAGGACCGCCTGCCCGCAGGCGGCCAGGCCACACCCATGACCTACCTGGGCACGGACCAGCGCCAGTACCTGGTGGTGGTGGCGGGTGGCCATGGTTCGACCGGCACCAAGGCTGGCGACAGCGTGCGTGCCTATGTGCTGCCCAAGGAGGTGGCGGCGCCCTGAGCGCTCAGCGCCGTGGGGGTCTGCGCCGGCTCATGCCGATCCGGCCCGGCCCAGCATGCGCAGAACGCGCGTGACCAGCAGCGCGGCCACCCAGGCCAGTCCGCCGATCAGCAGCGGCAGGCGCAGCAGCGCGCCTTGCTGGGCGAACAGCATCAGCGCGTCTGCCTTCCACAGCGCGGCATAGCCCGTGTACAGGCCGTAGGCCAGCCAGGCCAAGGCGCCCAGGGCGAACAGGGCCGCCATGCGCCGGGCGCTGCGGCCATCGCGCGAATCCGCGGGCAGGGCGCGCGTGCCGTGCCAGACCCAGCCGATGGAGGCGAGCACCAGCAAGGCACTGGCTGCCACGGACAGCTGCAGCCAGGTATGGGGGGAGAGTGAGGACATCAAAAGGAAACTGCGCGCCGGCAAAGTGCCGGCCGCAGCGAGTGTAGCGGCGCCGTGCTTTGCGCCGCCTGCGCGCTCAGGCCGGTTGCCAGACGGTGGCGCCGTGGCCCTGGCCGCCGCTGCCGGGGACGGAATGGATGCCCAGCACGGCTGCATGGCGCTGCAGCAGGGCGTCGAACTGCTCGATGCTTTCCGCCGTGGCCGGGGCGTCGTCGTATTCGCTGGCCACCTGGTCCGTGGTGAAGGAGCTGGCGCCGAACTTCTGGACGATGTTGCGCAGCTTGTCGAGGTTGGGGCTGGAGGATGGTGTCATGGCAACTCCTTGGGGTCATGGACGCCTGCTGCGCCGCAGGCCTGTGGGCCAGTGTAGCCCCGGGGCCTGGAGCGGCCATCCGGGGCATCCCCGCAAAGCGGCGTAGGACTTGGAACCCGCCGTCAGCCGCCCGTGGCCACGGGGCCGGCGCTCAGCACTTCGGCCAGCGGCTTGCGCGGCGTGGGCACCTCGCGCTCGCGCAGATCGTCGGGCAGGGTGGCCGCATCGCCGCGCCAGCCCACGGCGATCACCACCTCGGGCTCCAGGTGCTCGGGCAGGCGCAGCACCTCGCGTGCGGCGTCGGCCGAGAAGCCGCCCATGGCGTGCGTGGCCAGGCCCATGGCGTGGGCTTCCAGCGCCAGGTAGCCCCAGGCGCAGCCTGCGTCGAAGCTGTGCTTGCCGGGCGAGGCCTGGCGGTCGGACATCAGCACGATCAGCGCGCCCGCCTCCAGGCACCAGCGGCGGTTGAACTCGTTGGGGATGGTGCTGAAGGCCTGCCAGTTCGCATCGCCGCGCAGCGCATAGGCAAAGTGCCAGGGCTGCTTGTTGCTGGCCGAAGGCGCCCAGCGCGCGGCGTCGGCCAGCTGCTCGACCTGGGCCTGGCTCAGTGCCTCGGGCCTGAAGGCGCGCGGCGACATGCGGCCCAGGAACTGCGGATGGATGGGGGTGGTGGTGTTGCGTGTCATGCGGATAGGCGGCAAGCAGAAAGGAAAGCGGCAACGATAGCGCAAGGCCTCAGGGCTGGCGCGGTGCCTGGCCATGCTGCTGGCTGATCACGCGCAGGTGGCGCTCCATGCGGATGAAGACCAGCACCATCACCACCAGCACGAGGAATGACATCAGCATGCTCCAGAAGGCCGTCTCCACGGCGCCGAAGCGTTCCTTCCAGGAGCTGCTGCCGTGGCTGTCCTCGCCGCGCAGCGCGCGCGCCGCATTGTCCAGGGACAGCGTGTAGTTCAGCAGCACCGTGGACAGGATCTGCTGGGCCGTCTGCGCCTGCAGCCGCGGCTCCAGCGCGGCATTGCCGAAGACCTGCTCCAGCGCGGCGGGCAGGCCCTGCACATAGGCCGCATAGGCGCCCTTGCCGTGTTCCAGCTCGGCGGCCTGGGCACGCTCGTGGATGGCGGCGGCGGTATCCACGGGATCGACCATCCAGCTGTCTTCCTCGTCGGCGGAGGCGGCTGCGGAAGCCGCTGCGTCGGCAGACGCTGCATCGGCAGCCGCTGCATCCACGGCCCCGGCATCGCCTTCGCGCTGGCCGCGCTCCTGGATGCGGCGCTGCACATCGGCCTCGGACGGCAGGGCGTCGCCTTGCAGCAGCGGGTGCAGCGGTGCCAGGCCCCGGGCCTGGTGGTCCCGCTCGGTGCGCTCGCGCCGCGCAGGATCCTTGTTCACGAAGGCGCGCACCAGGGCGTCGGCCTTCTGGAAGGCGGGGCGCAGCGCCGGATCGGCCAGGCGCTTTTCCATGGCGGGTTCGCCGCCGCCCGCGCCCAGGTCGCGGCTGGTTTCGTCCACGACGAACTGCAGGTCGGGCCTGGCGTCCTTCCAGTTCAATTCCTGGGCCACGGCCTGGGGCGCCTCGGCCTTGCCGGGCCTGAAGCTCTCCCAGGTCCACAGTGCCATGCCCACCAGCACGAGCAGGGAGAACACCAGCAGCACCACGCGCACCACCTGCACCAGCAGGTCCTCGATCCTGCGCAGCATGTTTGTAATCATCGGATTCCTCGGTTGGTTCGTAAAACAAGGGCGCGTCCGGCCCGCCTGCAGGCCTGTTCTGTTGCTATTGATTTGAAAGCACCGGACGCAGACGCGCGAATTCTAGGAAGGCTGCCGCGCACGGGCGCACCGGTTCTCAATGTTTTACATTTCGCGCCAATCTCGAAGTGTGCATGTGCTCCCGTGGCATGCGCCGTCCTGCAATGGGTGTCTGCCGGATGGCGGGATATTCATGGCCGCAGGGCGCATGGTTCTCCCGCTTGCGGGCGCGCTGGCTTTGGGCCTACCGGCTGTAGCGGCTTCCCGAATCCGCTGTAATGCTCGCTTTGATTTCTGACTGACTAGAGAGGGCTCGCCCATGACCAAAACGTCGCTGGATAAATCGAAGATCAAGTTCCTGCTGCTCGAAGGCATCCATCCTTCCGCACTCGAAGTGCTGCGCAATGCGGGCTACACCAATGTGGAGACCGTGACGGGCGCGCTGGAAGGCGAGGAGCTCAAGCGCAAGATCGCCGACGTGCACTTCGTCGGCATCCGTTCGCGCACGCAGCTGACGGCCGACGTGTTCGCCGCCGCGCAAAAGCTCGTGGCCGTGGGCTGCTTTTGCATCGGCACCAACCAGGTGGACCTGGACGCGGCGCGCGAGCGTGGCGTGGTGGTCTTCAACGCGCCTTACTCCAACACGCGCTCGGTGGCCGAGCTGGTGCTGGCCGAGGCCATCCTGCTGCTGCGCGGCGTGCCCGCCAAGAACGCCTCCGCCCACCGCGGCGGCTGGCTCAAGAGTGCCGAGAACTCCTACGAAATCCGCGGCAAGACGCTGGGCATCGTGGGCTACGGCTCCATCGGCACCCAGCTGTCGGTGATGGCCGAGTCGGTGGGCATGCAGGTGCTCTTCCATGACGTGTCCACCAAGCTGCCGCTGGGCAATGCGCGCCAGGCCGCATCGCTGGCCGATCTGCTGGCCAGCAGCGACATCGTCACCCTGCACGTGCCCGAGCTGCCCTCCACCCAGTGGATGATCGGCGCCAAGGAAATCGCGGCCATGAAGCCCGGCGCCATCCTGATCAATGCCTCGCGTGGCACCGTGGTGGAAATCGAGCCGCTGGCCGAGGCCCTGAAGGCCGGCAAGCTGCTGGGCGCCGCCATCGACGTGTTCCCCACCGAGCCGCGCAGCAACAAGGATGAATTCGTCTCGCCCCTGCGCGGCCTGGACAACGTCATCCTGACCCCGCACGTGGGCGGCTCCACCATGGAGGCCCAGGCCAACATCGGCCTGGAAGTGGCCGAGAAGCTGGTCAAGTACAGCGACAACGGCACCACCACCTCGGCGGTGAACTTCCCCGAAGTGGCCCTGCCCGCCCACCCCGGCCAGAACCGCATCCTGCACGTGCACCACAACCAGCCCGGCGTGCTGTCGGCCATCAACCAGGTGTTTGCCGAGAACGGCATCAACATTGCCGGCCAGTACCTGCGCACCGACGAGAAGGTGGGCTATGTGGTGATCGACCTGGCGGCCCAGTCCTCGGGCCTGGCGGTCGAGAAACTGACCCAGGCTCCCGGCACCATCCGCTGCCGCGTGCTGTTCTGATGGCCAGGTTTCAGGATGCTGCGCTTGGGCGCACTTCCTGAAACTGGTGCATTGCCGGGTCGCCCTATCTGCCCGGCTGCAGCAGCAGCCGCATCAGGTCCGTGCGCGTGATCAGGCCGGTCAGCCGGCCTTCGCGCATCACGGGAATGCAGGGCACGCTGTGCCGGGCCAGGGCGTTGAGCAACTGGCCCACGGGCGTGTCCTCGTCCACGCTGAGTTCAGGCGCATGAACCAGCTGGGGCAGCTCCGACAGACGGGGCACGGCCCGGTTCTTGCCGGGCAGGCGCTGGCCCAGCCAGTTCAGCAAAGAAGGCTTTGCCGCAGATTCGGCCGGGCGCACGGGACTCATCCACAGCCACTCGTACAGCTCGGCACGGGAGACCGTGCCGGCCAGGCCGCCATCGGCGTCCAGCACCGGCAGGCTCTTGGCCGGGTGCGCGCGAAAGCGTGCGGCCACGGCGTGCACGTCGTCGTCCAAGGAGCAGCTCACGGGATCGCGCGTCATCAGCTGGGCGCAGCGCACGCCGCCCAGGCGGTGCTCGATGGCGGTTTCCTCGGCGGCGGCCAGCAGCTCGGCCAGGTCGTCGGCTTCCAGGTTGTTTTCCTGGCCGAAGCGCAGCAGCAGCGCCTCCAGATCGGCATGGGACAGGCCCAGGCGCGAGGCATGGCGATGGGCCGAATCGGCGGGCGAGGCCTTGGGCGCCGTGTCGGCATGGTGGGGATAGCGCCGGCCCGTGGCGCGGTGGAGCGCCGTGGCCGCCAGGACCAGCGCCAGCGTCAGCGCGCCCACGGGCACGAAGGGCAGCATCCAGCCGGCGGCCAGCGAGGCCTTGGCATTGAGCACCGTCAGCAGGGCCATGGCGCCACCCGGCGGATGCAGCGAGCGCGTCAGCAGCATGCAGCCTATGGCGCCACCCACGGCCAGCGCAGGGGCCAGCTGGGGAGGGCTCCACTGCAGCACGAACAGGGCCCAGAGCGCAGACACCGTATTGCCCACCACGCAGGACCAGGGCTGGGCCAGCGGGCTGGTGGGCACGGCGAACAGCAGCACGGCCGTGGCACCCAGCGGCGCGAACAGGCGCAGGGGAAGATCCCAGGTGCCCGCATGCGCCAGCCAGACCAGGGCCGTGGCCATTCCCATGCCCACGATGGAGCCCATGGCCACGCGCCACATGTCCGCAGGCGCGGGGCGTGGCACCACCGGCCCCCATGCTTTTCTGTTCCAGCCCATGGCCTTGTTGTCTTGTTGTCTTTGCCTGCGCGGCCCTGGGGCAGGGCTGCAAAAGCGCGTCATTTTAGGAAGGGACGCCGCTCTTGCTGGCAGCATGGGCTTTGCACCCTTTCGGTGCAGCGCGCCTGCCGGCTCAGTCCACCACGGACTGGTACACGCCCTCGCGCATCACCCAGCGGTAGGGAATGCGCTGAGCCATGGACTGCATCATGAGGATGGCGAACAGGTCCTCCTGCGGATCGATCCAGAAGAAGGTGCCGTAGATGCCGCTCCATGAAAAGTCGCCCACGCTGCCCGGCAGCGGGTTGAGGCCCGGCGCCGTGCGCACCGCAAACCCCAGGCCGAAGCCCTGGCCCACGTCGGGCGAGGGCAGCTGGGCGCCGAAATACGCCATGTCCGGTCCCATGCGCACGCTGGCGGGCAGGTGGTTGGAGGTCATCAGCTCCACGGTCTTGCGCGAGACCAGGCGCACGCCGTCCAGCGTGCCGCCGTTGCGCCAGAACAGGCACAGCCGCGCGTAGTCGGCCATGGTCGAGACCATGCCACCGCCGCCCGACTCGAACACCATGGCGCGCGTGACCGGGGGGATGGGCGGCATCTGTTTCTGCGGCCCTTCGGGCTGGGGCCGCGCGGCGCGTGCGATCTCGCTGTCGGGCGCATGAAAGCCCGTGTCGGCCATGCCCAGCGGCCCGGTGATGTGCTCGCGCACGAAGGCGGCCAGCGTCTGGCCGCTGACCACCTCGACCACGCGGCCCAGCACGTCGGTGGACATGCCGTATTCCCAGGTCTCGCCGGGCTGGGCCACCAGCGGCAGCTGCGCGAGCCTGGTGATGAACTGCGCATTGGTGAACTTGCCGCTGAACAGGCCCGCATCCAGGTACATCTTCTTGACGGGGTGCTCGGTGCCGGCGAATCCATAGGGAATGCCGGAGGTGTGGCGCAGCAGGTCCTGCAGCGTGATGGAGCGTGCCAGCGGCGCGCGCTCCAGGCCCACGCGCAGCGCGGCCAGCTCGGGCAGGTACTGCTCCACGGGCTCGATGATGGACAGCCGACCCTGCTCGGCCAGCATCATGATGGCCAGCGAGGTGATGGGCTTGCTCATGGAGGCGATGCGGAAGATGGCATCGGGCCGCATGGCCGTGCCGGCCTCGGGGTCCAGCAGGCCGAAGCTCTCCAGATAGGCCAGCTTGCCGCGCCGCGCCACCAGGGCCACGGCGCCCGGGATCTCGCCGGTGTCCACGCCGCGCTGCAGCCGGGCCGACAGGCGCGCCAGGCGCGCGCCGCCCAGGCCTACGGCTTCAGGGGAGTCGGCCCAGGGCAGGCCGGGGATGTGCAGGCGGTCGGTGCTGGTGGTCATGCTGTCTCCTCAGGTGCGATGGCAGGGATTCTGGAGACATGCAGGCGCAGGCGCTGTTCGGTGCGGGACAGCCGGCGCGGAGCGTGCACACGAAAAAAAGCCCGCCACGGTGGGCGGGCCTGGCGGGCCTGGTGGGCCTGGTGGGCCTGGTGGGCCGGGTGGGCCGGGTGGACCGGGCGTGTGGTCAGGCCAGCTTGGCCTTGAGCAGCTCGTTGACCTGCGCCGGGTTGGCCTTGCCCTTGGAAGCCTTCATGACCTGGCCGACCAGGGCGTTGAAGGCCTTGTCCTTGCCTGCGCGGTACTGCTCCACGTTGGCCGGATTGGCGGCGATCACCTCGTCGATGATCTTCTCCAGCGCGCCCGTGTCGTTCATCTGCTTGAGGCCCTTGGCCTCGATGATGGCGTCCACGTCCTGGCCCTCACCTGTCCACAGCGCCTCGAACACCTGCTTGGCAGCGTTGTTGGAGATGGTGCCGTCGCCGATGCGCTGGATCAGCGCGGCCAGCTGGGCGCTGGAGACCTTGGCGGCCTCCATGCCGATTTCCTCGGTGTTCAGGCGGCGCGAGATCTCGCCCATGATCCAGTTGCTGGCCAGCTTGGGCGCATTGCAGGCCTGGGCCGTGTCCTCGAAGTAGGCGGCCATGGCCTGGCTTTGCGTCAGCGTGGTGGCGTCGTACTCGGGCAGGCCGTATTGCTCGACAAAGCGCGCGGCCATGGCGCGCGGCAGCTCGGGCATGTCGGCCCTGACCTGTTCCTCCCACTCGGGCGCGACCACCAGCGGCGGCAGGTCGGGGTCGGGGAAGTAGCGGTAGTCGGCCGCGTCTTCCTTGGTGCGCATGGAGCGCGTCTCGCCCGTGTCGGGGTCGAACAGCACGGTGGCCTGCTGGATGCGGCGGCCGTCCTCGATTTCCTCGATCTGCCAGCGGATCTCGTAGTCGATGGCCAGCTGCATGTTCTTGAAGCTGTTGAGGTTCTTGATCTCGCGGCGCGTGCCCAGCGGCTGGCCGGGCTTGCGCACGGAGACGTTGGCGTCGCAGCGGAAGCTCCCTTCCTGCATGTTGCCGTCGCAGATGCCGATCCAGGTGACGATCTGGTGCAGCGTCTTGGCGTAGGCCACGGCTTCTTCCGTGCTGCGGATGTCGGGCTCGGTCACGATCTCCAGCAGCGGCGTGCCGGCGCGGTTCAGATCGATGCCCGATTGGCCGATGAAGTCCTCGTGCAGCGACTTGCCGGCATCTTCCTCCAGGTGGGCGCGCACCAGGCGGATGGTCTTCTTCTCGTCGCCGAGGAAGAAGGACACCTCGCCGCCCTGGACCACGGGAATCTCGAACTGCGAGATCTGGTAGCCCTTGGGCAGGTCGGGATAGAAGTAGTTCTTGCGCGCGAAGATGCTGCGCGGCGCAATGTGCGAGCCCAGCGCCAGGCCGAGGCGGATGGCGCACTCGACGGCCTTTTTGTTCATCACCGGCAGCGTGCCGGGCAGCGCCATGTCCACGGCGCAGGCCTGGGTGTTGGGCTCGGCGCCAAAGGCGGTGCTTGCGCGGCTGAAGATCTTGGACTGGGTGGCCAGCTGGGCGTGGGTCTCGAAGCCGATGACGACTTCATAGCCCTGGATGAGTTTCGCGGTCATGGGGTCTCAGATGCCCTTCGGAGCTTGAAGGTGGAAATCGGTGGCCTGCTGGAAGCGGTGGGCGGCGTTGAGCAACTGGCCTTCCTTGAAGTAGTTGCCGATCAGCTGCAGGCCCACGGGCATGCCGGCCTCGCCAAAGCCTGCGGGCACGCTCATGCCGGGTAGGCCGGCCAGCGATGCGGGCAGCGTGAAGATATCGGCCAGGTAGTTGGCCAGCGGGTCGCTCTTTCCGCCCAGCTGCCAGGCCACGGTGGGCGCGGCGGGGCCGGCGATCACGTCGCACTGCTGGAAGGCGGCCTGGAAGTCGTCGGCGATCATGCGGCGGATCTTCTGCGCCTGCAGGTAGTAGGCGTCGTAGTAGCCCTCGGACAGCACGTAGGCGCCGATCATGATGCGGCGCTTGACCTCGTCGCCGAAGCCTTCGGCGCGGGTCTTCTTGTACATGTCCACCAGGTCCGTGTAGTCCTTGGCGCGGTGGCCGAACTTCACTCCGTCGAAGCGCGAGAGGTTGGACGATGCCTCGGCCGGGGCCAGGATGTAGTACACGGGAATCGACAGCTCGGTGCGCGGCAGCGAGATCGGCACCAGGCGGGCGCCCAGCTTCTCGTATTCCTTGAGCGCGCCATCCACGGCGGCGCGCACGTCGGCCGACAGGCCTTCGCCGAAGAACTCGGCGGGGATGCCGATGCGCAGGCCTTCGATGCCGTCGTTCAGGCGGGCCGTGAAGTCCTCGGCGGGCACGTCCAGGCTGGTGGAGTCGCGGTCCAGGTCGGGGCCGCACATCTCGGACAGCAGCAGGGCGCAGTCCTCGGCGCTCTTGCCCATGGGACCGGCCTGGTCCAGGCTGGAGGCGAAGGCGATCATGCCGTAGCGGCTGGCGCGGCCATAGGTGGGCTTGATGCCCGTGATGCCGCAAAACGATGCGGGCTGGCGGATGGAGCCGCCCGTGTCGGTGCCGGTGACGGCGGGCGCCAGGCCGGCGGCCACGGCCACGGCCGAGCCGCCCGAGGAGCCGCCGGGCACGCGGTCCGTGTTCCAGGGGTTGCGCACGGGCGCGGGGGCGTCGAAGCCCACGGGCGCGACGGCCGAGTTCTCGTTGGCCGAGCCCATGGCGAATTCATCGCAGTTGAGCTTGCCCAGCGTCACGGCGCCGGCCTCGGCCAGGCGCGTCACCACGGTGGCGTCGAAGGGCGAGCGGTAGCCGGCCAGCATCTTGCTGGAGGCCGTGGTCGGGAAGTCGCGCGTGACGAAGATGTCCTTGTGCGCAATGGGCACGCCAGCCAGGCGGCCGCCCTTGCCCTGGGCAATCAGGGCGTCGGCAGCGCGGGCCTGGGCCAGGGTGGCCTCTTCGTCGATGCTGACGAAGGCGCCCAGGTTCTGGTGCGCCTGGGCGCGGGCCAGGAAATGCTGGGCGGCTTCGACGGCGCCGAGCTTGCGCTCGCGCAGCAGGGCCGACAGGGCCGACACGCCGAGCGTGTGCAGATCAGTGGTTTGCTGGGTCATGTATGGGATGCGGAAAACGGGGACGGATGCCAGGGGTCAGGAAGCAGGGCGAGCGACGCCCGGCGCTCACTCGATCACCTTGGGGACCAGGAACAGGCCGCGCTCGACGGCCGGGGCGCTGCGCTGATTGGCGTCGCGCTGGTCGGGCTCGCTGGCAATGTCCTCGCGCAGGCGCAGGGCAATGTCCTGGATGGCGGCGACCGGATGTGACAGCGGGCTGACGCCCGAAGTATCCACAGCCTGCATCTTCTCCACGATGCCGAAAAAATCATTGAGCTGGCCTAGCATGCGCTCACTCTCTGCGGAAGAGAGCTCGAGCCGTGCGAGGTTCGCGATGCGTGCGATGTCTTGTGCGTTCAGTGCCATAGGAATTTTGAAGGGGGCAACGGGATGTAAACCCGCATTTCAAGCCCCGGCAGTACAAGTTATTCACAGGGGATACGGTATTATCTCGGCTTTGCCGCAAGACCCTCTCCGAGCTGGTCATTGTGCGAAAAGCCAACCCCATCCAGACTCCCTAACTTTCATCCCGGCGATGGCAGGCCGACGAGCATGCCGTGCCTGAGAGGACTCTCGTAATGTTCGGAGCTTTCCGTCGGTATTTCTCCACCGACCTTGCCATTGATCTTGGCACAGCCAACACCCTGATTTTCGCCCGCGACAAGGGCATTGTTCTGGACGAACCCTCCGTTGTCGCCATCCGCCACGAAGGCGGCCCGCATGGCAAGAAGGTGATCCAGGCGGTGGGCCGTGAAGCCAAGGCCATGCTGGGCAAGGTGCCCGGCAACATCGAGGCCATCCGCCCGATGAAGGATGGCGTGATTGCCGACTTCGTCATCACCGAGCAGATGATCAAGCAGTTCATCAAGATGGTGCATCCGCGCTCGGTGCTCACGCCCAGCCCGCGCATCATCATCTGCGTGCCCTGCGGCTCCACCCAGGTCGAGCGCCGCGCCATCAAGGACGCGGCCGAGGCGGCAGGCGCCACCTCCGTCTACCTGATCGAGGAACCCATGGCCGCCGGCATCGGTGCCGGCCTGCCGGTGTCCGAGGCCTCGGGCTCCATGGTGGTGGACATCGGTGGCGGTACCACCGAAGTCGGCGTGATCTCGCTGGGCGGCATGGTCTACAAGGGCTCCGTGCGCGTGGGCGGCGACAAGTTCGACGAAGCCATCATCAGCTACATCCGCCGCAACTACGGCATGCTGATCGGCGAGCCCACGGCCGAATCCATCAAGAAGAACATCGGCTCGGCCTTCCCCGGCTCCGAAGTCAAGGAGATGGAAGTCAAGGGCCGCAACCTCTCCGAAGGCGTGCCGCGCAGCTTCACCATCTCGTCCAACGAGGTGCTCGAAGCCCTGACCGACCCGCTCAACCAGATCGTCAGCGCCGTCAAGAACGCGCTGGAGCAGACCCCGCCCGAGCTGGGCGCCGACATTGCCGAGCGCGGCATGATGCTGACCGGCGGCGGCGCGCTGCTGCGCGACCTGGACCGCCTGCTGGCCGAAGAGACGGGCCTGCCCGTGCTCGTGGCCGAGGAGCCGCTGACCTGTGTGGTGCGCGGCTGCGGCATGGCGCTGGAGACCATGGACCGCCAGGGCAGCATCTTCACCAGCGACTGACGCGGCGCAGGCCGGGGCCCGTTGTCGCGGGCCCGGGCGGCAGCCGACCGACTGCAACGTTTTTCTTCTCCCTTCCGTGGTGACCTGCATGCTTGCCCTGCCTTCCTTCGCACCGGGCCCGGCCCGTGCTTTCCAGGCCGCAGCAAGTGCGGCAGGGCAGGCCCTGCCGCGCGGGAGGGGCGCATGAATCCCAACACCCTGGACCACTCGGCGCCCTCGCTGTTCAAGCGGCGGCCCTCGCGCGTCTCCCAACTGGCCATCTACAGCGCATTGGCGCTGTTTCTGATGGTGGCCGACGCGCGTTTCAGGATCACCGACCCCGTGCGCGTGGCCGTGTCCACCGTGCTGTACCCCGTGCAGTGGGTGATGCTCAAGCCGGTGGAGGCCGTGCACGACGCCAGCCGCTACCTGGGCTCGCTGGACGAGGCCCAGGCCCGGGAGCAGGGCGCGCGCAAGGAACTGGTGGCCATGGCCCAGCGTGCCTCGCTGGCCGACGAACTGATCCAGGAAAACGACCATCTGCGCGAGCTGCTGCAGCTGCGCGACCGCCTGACCACGCCCGGCACGGCGGCCGAAGTGGTCTACGACAGCCCCGACCTCTATACCCGCCGTGTGGTCATCGACCGCGGCCAGGTGGACGGCATCGCCCAGGGCTCGCCCGTGCTCGATGAAAAGGGCGTGGTCGGCCAGGTCACGCGCGTGTATCCGCTGCGTTCCGAGGTCACCCTGCTCATCGACCGCGACCAGGCCATTCCCGTCTTCAACCCGCGCACCGGTGCACGCAGCGTGGCCTATGGCGACCCGTCGCCGCTGCGCACCGGCGGCATCGAGCTGCGCTTCATGCCCAGCAATGCCGATGTGCAGGAAGGCGACCTGCTGACCACCAGCGGCGTCGACGGCCTGTACCCGCCGGGCCTGCCCGTGGCCAAGGTGGTCTCGGTGGAGCGCCGCGCGGACTCGGCCTTCTCCCGCATCTACTGCGAACCCGTGGGCCGCGTGCAGGGCGTGCGCCACGTGGTGGTGCTCAAGCCGCTGGACCGCGCCACGCATCCCGAGGCGGAAGGCGCTGCCGAACCCCTGCGCGCCGGCAAGGGCAAGGAAAAAGACAAGGGCAAGGAAAAAGACAAGTCCAAGGATGGCAAGGGCAAGGAAGCCGCCAAGGACGGCGGCAAGGCCGGCAAGACAGATGCGCCGGCCACGCCTGCCGCACCCGCTGCTCCCGCCGCACCCGCCTCCGCCAGGAAGGAGCCCGCATGATCATGCCGCGCGGCCAGCAGCTGCTGCTGCCGGTCAATCCCCTGTTCATCGTCGTCAGCCTGCTGGCGGCGCTGGCACTCAACATGCTGCCCTTGGGACGCCAGGCCTGGCAACCCGATCTGCTCATGGTGCTGCTGGCCTTCTGGGCATTGAACCAGCCCCAGCGCGTGGGCATGGGCGTGGCCTTTTTGCTGGGCCTGTGCATGGATGTGGACCGCTCCTCCCTGCTGGGCCAGCATGCGCTGGCCTATGCGCTGCTGGTGTTCGCGGCCGGCGCCATGGGCCGGCGCCTGTCGTGGTTCTCCACGCCCGTGCAGGCGCTGCACCTGCTGCCGCTGTTTGCCGTGGTGCACGGCCTGCAGGTGCTGCTGCGCATGGTGGCCGGTGGCATCATGCCCGGCCCGCTGGTGGTCGTCGCGCCTTTGATCGAGGCCCTGCTGTGGCCCCTGGTCAGCGGCCTGCTGCTGGCGCCTCAGCGCCGCCCGCCGGACAGTGACGAGAACCGTCCCCTGTGAGGCTTGACGCGTGATGGAAATCCGCAATACAGAAGCCGAGCTGCAGCGATTCAGGTTGCGCGCATGGGTGATGAGCGTGGTGGTGCTGCTGGCCTTCGGGCTGGTGGTGGCGCGCTTGCTGGTGCTGCAGGTGCAGCGCCATGAGGAGCTGTCCGAGCGCGCCGAAAGCAACCGCACGGCCGTGGTGCCCATCGTGCCCAACCGGGGCCAGATCCTGGACCGCAACGGCGTGGTGCTGGCCACCAACTACTCGGCCTACACGCTGGAGATCATGCCCTCGCGCGCGGGCAACCTTGAAGAGACCATCGACAGCCTGGCCGAGATCGTCGAGATCACGCCGCGCGACCGGCGCAAGTTCAAGCGCCTGGTGGACGACTCCCGCAGCTTCGACTCCCTGCCCATCCGCACGCGCCTGACCGATGACGAGGTCGCGCGCTTTGCCGCGCAGCGCTACCGCTTCCCGGGCGTGGACATCAAGGCGCGGCTGTTCCGCACCTATCCCATGCAGGACACGGCCAGCCATGTCATCGGCTACATAGGCCGCATCAACCAGCGCGAGAAAGAGGCGCTGGAAGACTCCGACGACGCCGCCAACTACCGTGGTACCGACGTCATCGGCAAGCTGGGCGTGGAGCAGAGCTACGAAACCGACCTCCACGGCCAGACCGGCTGGGAGGAAATGGAAACCTCGGCCGGCGGACATGCCGTGCGCAAGCTCGGCAGCCGCCCCGCCACGCCCGGCGACAGCCTGGTGCTGTCGCTGGACATCAAGCTGCAGCGCATGGTGGAGGAGCTGTACGGCGACCGCCGCGGCGCCCTGGTGGCCATCGATCCGCGCAGCGGCGAAGTGCTGGCCATGGTCAGCCGTCCCACCTTCGACCTGAACCTCTTCGTCGATGGCATCGACCAGGAGAGCTGGACCACGCTCAACGAATCCATCAACCGCCCGCTGCTCAACCGCGCGCTGCGGGGCACCTATCCGCCGGGCTCCACCTACAAGCCCTTCATGGCGATTGCCGCGCTGGAGTCGGGCAAGCGCCGCCCGGACACCACCATCATGGACAACGGCAGTTGGACCTTCGGCGGCCACACCTTCCGCTCGGGCCACCCCAACGGGCCGACCAACCTGCGCCGCTCCATCATCAAGTCGTCCAACGTGTACTACTACATGCTGGCCAACGACATGGGCGTGGACATGATCCACGACTACATGAAGCCGCTGGGCTTCGGCCAGCTCACCGGCATCGATGTGCGCGGCGAGGCGCGCGGCGTGCTGCCCAGCACCGAGTGGAAGCGCAACACCTACAAGCGGCCCGAGCAGAAGAAGTGGTATGCGGGCGAGACCATCTCGCTGGGCATCGGCCAGGGCTACAACAACTTCACCATCCTGCAGCTGGCCAATGCCATGTCCACGCTGGCGGCCAAGGGCGTCAAGCACCGCCCCCACCTGGCCGTGGGCCGTGTCGATGCCGTCACGCAGCAGTTCTCGGCCATCAACAAGGATCCAGGCACCAGCATGGGCTACAAGCCCGAGAACGTGGAGGCCGTGCGCGCCGCCGTGGCCGCCGTGACGGTGGAGGGCACCTCGCGCGGCATCTTCGGCAACGCGCCCTACACCTCCACCGGCAAGACCGGCACGGCCCAGGCCGTGGGCGTGCGCCAGAACGAGAAGTACAACGCGGCACGCCTGTCCGAGTTCCAGCGCGACCACTCGCTGTACATCGCCTACGCGCCGGCCGACAACCCCACCATTGCCGTCGCTGCCATCGTGGAGAACGCCGGCTTCGGTGCCGCTGCCGCCGCACCGCTGGCGCGCCGCGTGTTCGACTACTGGCTGCTGGGCCGTTACCCCAGCGTGGAAGACATGGCCGCCATGCGCAAGGGCCAGGCCGGCGTGCCCATAGGCACCCCGCGCCGCGTCTCCGAAATCACGCTGGATGCGGAAACCGTGAACCTGCCCGGCCTGCCGCGCTATGAGCCGCCCGAGGCGCCGGTCCCCGTGCCCGCAGGCCGCCCGGCGGTGCTGTCGCCGCCTTCGGCTGCCGAGCTGGAGGATTGAGGCACGCTTGTGTGCCGCTGCAAGCGGGTCTGAGCCCTGCGCGGCAGATTCAGCGCTGCCAGGGATCGATGACCGTGACCCCGCAGTCCGCAAAGTCCCGCACATTGCGGGTGGCAAGGCTGGCTCCCCTTGAGCGGGCGATGGCCGCAATCATGGCGTCGAACTGGCTGATGGGTCTGCCGGACTGCCTTCGGGCCGCAGCGATCTGCGCATAAGCGTCAGCGGCACCGTTGTCGAACTCCAGGACGCGGCCTGCCATATCGATGTCCAAGATAGCCTGCACTGCAGCCAGCAACCCATGCTTGCGCTGTCCCTGCGGCAACAGCAGGACGCCGTACAGCAATTCTCCGCGCGTGATGGCTGTGGTGAGCAAACTGGAGCGGGGCTGGCTGGCCAGCCGTTCCATGGCGCGCCTGTCGGGATCGGGGCGCAGAGCCTCGGACAGGACGTTGGTGTCGAGAATGATCACCGGCTGGCACCCAGCGGATTGCGAATGGGCTCGCGCTGCGCAAGCACCAGTTCAACGCCGCCCAGGGGCTCGACCCGGGCCCGGATGGAGTCGAACAGTGAATGCCCCTCCGCCGCATTGGCTGCGAGTGCCGCGCGCAAGATGTTGCGGGCCTCTTCTTCCATGGAGTGGCCGTGCAGGTCCGCCTGCAGACGCAGCCGGGCCTGCAGGTCTTCATCCAGATCGTGGATCGTCATGGTAGTCATGGCCAGGCTCCTTTCGGGTCAATGACGCATGGTAGTCATGGACACGCAAGGCGACAACGGCATGCCCCCTGCGCATGAGGGCACGCAAGGCGACGAATCAGGGCTTCGGCCTCAATGCCCCATGCGCCCGATGAACGCCGCGATCCGCTCGCTGGCCGGGTTGCCGAAGAATTCGGCCGGTGGCGCCTCGTGGGCGATGCAGCCCTGGTCGAAGAACATCACGCGGTCGGCGACCTCGCGGGCGAAGCCCATTTCGTGGGTGACCACGATCATGGTCATGCCGCCGCGTGCCAGCTCGCGCATCACGTCCAGCACCTCCTGGACCATCTCCGGGTCCAGCGCGCTGGTGGGCTCGTCGAACAGCATCACCTGCGGCTCCATGGCCAGGGCGCGGGCAATGGCCACGCGCTGCTGCTGGCCGCCCGACAGCTGCCACGGGTACTTGTGGGCGTGGGCCTGCATGCCCACGCGCTCCAGCAGGGCCATGGCCTTGGCATTGGCCTGGGCGCGCGGCGTTTTGTGGATGCGGCGCGGCGCCAGGGTCACGTTGTCCAGCACCGTCATGTGGCCGAACAGGTTGAACTGCTGGAACACCATGCCCACTTCGCAGCGCTGCTTTTGCAGCGTGGCTTCGTTGTCGGTGACTTCGACGCCGTCGATGGTGATGCGCCCGCCATCATGCGGCTCCAGCCGGTTGATGGCGCGCAGCAGCGTGGACTTGCCCGAGCCCGAGGCGCCGATGATCACCGTCACCTCGCCCGTGCAGAACTGCGTGGAAACGCCCTTGAGTACCTGGTGGCTTCCAAAGGACTTGGTGACCTCCTCGGCCACGATGTAGGGCATGCCCCGTGCCAGCTTGTCGGCGCTCATTTGTGGCGGCCCTCCACGTCGAAGCGGTACTCCACGGCAGCCGTGACCTGGGTCACCAGCGTGGTCAGCACCAGGTAGGTCACGCCCACGGTGACCAGGGTCTCCACGGGCTGGAAGGTGGCCGACTGGATGCGGTTGCCCACATTGGTCAGCTCCACCACGCCGATGGCGTACGCCAGCGACGAATCCTTGAGCAGGGCCACGAAGTTGCTCACCAGCGGCGGCAGCGAGATCTTGAAGGCCTGCGGGAACACCACGTCCATGAAGACGCGGCTGCGCGGCAGGCCCAGCGCGCGTGCGGCCTCGGCCTGGCCGCGCGGCACGGCCTGCAGGCCGGCGCGCACGGCTTCGGCGTTGTAGGCGCCCACGTTCAGCGCCAGTGCAATGCAGGCGGCCGCGAAGTCGGGCAGGTTCAGGCCCGGGATCAGCACCGGCAGCGCGAAGTAGATGAACAGGATCTGCACCAGCAGCGGCGTGCCGCGGATCGCCCAGACGTAGAAGCCCGCGGCCCAGCGCAGGGCGGCCGTGCGCGAGGTGCGCGCCAGCGCGGCGGCGATGCCCAGCACCAGGCCGGCGGCGCCGCTGACCAGCGTCAGGTACAGCGTGGTGCGCGCGCCTTCGGCGAAGGTGTCGGCATTGGAGCCTATGGGCTCGGGCAGCAGGGACAGCAGTTGCCCCAGCAGCGAAACCACGAGCACCATCAGCAGCAGGGCCGTGACCAGGGTGGCGTTGCTGCGCTGCGAGCGGCTCCAGTGGGCGGGCCAGAGGACGGTAAGCATAGGTGGGCTAGAAACAAAAAGGCGCCCTGCAAGTGGGCGCCGGTCGGGCAGATCTGCCCGGGGCCTCAGTCAGGGCAGCGGATGTCTTCGTGGAAGTATTTCTGCGACAGCTTGGCGTAGCTGCCGTCGGCCAGGGCGTCCTTGAAGGCCTTGTTCCAGGCATCGGCCAGCGACTTGTTGTCCTTGGCCACGGCGGCGGCAATGCGCTCGACCAGCAGCAACTCGCCCTGCTTGAGCTGGGCATTGGGGTTCTTCTGCTGCAGTTCCTTGGCAATGAAGCGCTCGGTCACCCAGGCGTCCACCCGCTTGGACAGCAGCGCATTGCGCGCGGCCTCGTTCGTGGGGAAGTTGACCAGGCGCTTGATGCCGGGCAGGTTCTTCTCCATGTACTGCATATAGGTGGTGCCGGTCTGCACCGACACCGTCTTGCCCGCCAGGTCCTTGCCCGAGCGGATGGCCGGGTCCAGCGACATCACGATGGCGCCAGAGCAGTAATGGGGCTGGGTGAAGGTCACGGCCTTCTCGCGCTCGGGCGTGATGCCGTGCGAGGAAATCACCAGATCCCAGCGGTCCTGCTGCAGGCCGGTCAGCAGGGCGTCGAAGCTGATGGTCTTCCACTCGTACTTCACGCCCATCTTGCCGGCCAGCATCTGTGCCAGCTCGACCTCGAACCCGGTCAGCTGCTTGCCCTCGAAATGGGCAAAGGGCGCGTAATAGCCTTCGGTGGCCAGGCGCAACGTGCCTTCCTTCTGGATGGCGTCGAAGGGGCGGGCCTGAACGCCTGCGGCGGTCCACAGGGCCAGCGCGGCGGCGGCGATGACGGTAATGCGTTTCATGGAAGCTCCAGGAGGGCTGTCGCTCAGGACCTGACCCCGGCGCCGCAGCATGAAGAAAGCGCCAAGGCACGCATCAGTGCATGGGCCATGGACGGCGGGGCCGGTTTTTTGCGGCTGGTCGGCTGGTCGGGTACGGCCGCTGGCAGGGGTGCGACATGCACCAGCCGCCGCAGCTCAAGGCGAAAAGTCGGCAATTATAGAAGGTTGCCGTCGCCAACGCCGATGGCAGGTGTTGCGAACGCCGCTGGCCCGTGCTCAGGCGATGAAGGCGTCGTAGCCGGTCTTGAGGATCAGCAGGCTCACCACGCCGATGAAAATGCCGCGCACAAAGCCCGTTCCATGGCGCAGGGCCATGTGCGTGCCCAGCATGGCGCCCAGCACATTGGCCACCGCCATGGGCACGGCCAGGTGCCACCAGATATGGCCCTTGAGCGCGAACAGCGCCAGCGCAGCCAGGTTGGTGGCCATGTTCAGCAGCTTGGCCGAGGCCGATGCGTTCAGGAAGTCATAGCCCATCAGCCGCACGAACAGGAACACGAAGAAGCTGCCCGTGCCGGGGCCGAAGAAACCGTCATAGAAGCCAATCACCAGGCCGATGGCGCAGGCGATCAGCGTCTCGGCGCGGCCCGAATAGTGCGGCGTGTGGTGGCGGCCCATGTCCTTGCGCGCCAGCGTGTAAACCAGCACGCCCAGCAGCACCAGCGGCAGCAGCCGGCGCAGGAAATCGGGGGAGATCTGCGTGACGGCCCAGGCGCCCGCAAAAGAGCCCGCCATGCCCACGCAGGCCGCCGGCATCATCGCGCGCCAGGGCAACTGCACCTTGCGGCCGTACTGCCAGGTGGACATGGCCGTGCCCCAGACGGAGGCGCTCTTGTTGGTGCCCAGCAGGGTGGCCGGTGGTGCGGTGGGGAAGGTGGCGAACAGCGCGGGCAGCAGGATGAGGCCTCCGCCGCCCACGATGGCGTCCACGAAGCCGGCCAGCATCGAGGCCAGCGAGACGATGATCCATTCCATAGGGCGGCGATTGTCGCACCGCCACGGTGCCGCATCAGGCTGGCCGCAGGCATAAAAAAAGCGCCGGACTTGCCGGCGCTCTGGGAAATGCATCTTGGGATGCTATTTATGAATGTTGATCTGGTTGTGTACGAGTTGTCTCCTCGGCCCCTCTTGTGCAGCACTGTGGTACCGCGAGAGTGGATGGACTTTAATGGCCGCACCTGGGTGGTGCATCGGGGATTTCCCGCAGTTGTCGCGAAAGTGCGGGATTGCACCAGCAAGGGGCTGGGACGATGATTGCCGGTTGCCGGACGTTCAGCGCATGCGCAGCACCAGCTTGCCGAAAGCACCCCGCTCCAGATGCTCCAGGGCTGCCGGCAGATCGGCCAGCGCGTATTCGCTGTCGATCACAGGTTGCAGCTTCAGCCAGTCCACGGCACGCACCAGATCCTGCAGCGCACGCCGGTGTGCCACGCCGATGCCCTGAACGGTGGCGCGCCCCAGCAGCAGCGGATAGACCGAGCCGCGCAGCTCGTCACCCTGCAGATTGCCGATCACCGACACGCGGCCTCCCTGTGCCAGGGCCGATAGCGAGCGGCCGAAGTTATCCCCCCCGGCCAGTTCCAGCACATGGTCGGCGCCGCGTCCTCCCGTGAGGGCGCGCACCTCGGCGGCCCAGTCCGGCGTGCGGTGGCGGTGGATGCCGTGGTCTGCACCCAGCTGCGCAGCCCGCGCCAGCTTGTCGTCGCTGCCCGAAACCACCACCACGCGCGCACCCTGGGCATGGGCGATCTGCATGGCGAACAGCGCCACGCCGCCCGTGCCCATGATGACCACGGTGTCCCCGGGCCGCGTGGGCGCGGACTCGGCCAGCGCGAACCAGGCCGTTGCGCCCGCGCACGTCAGGGTGCTGGCCTGCGCAAAGTCCAGCTGACGGGGCGCGGCGACCAGGTTGTCTTCGCCCAGCACCACGTATTCCGACAGCATGCCCGGCCCGGGCGAGCCCAGCGGCAGACTGGTGCGCGGCTGCACGCCGTCCTGCCAGCCGCAGAAGAAGGTGCTGATCACGGCGTCGCCAACCGCGAACTCCGCGACGCCCGGGCCGATGGCGACCACCTCGCCAGCCATGTCCGAGCCGGGCACCAGGGGCAGGGCCGGCCCCATGCCCATGCCGTCGCGCAGGATCAGCAGATCGCGGTAGTTCAGCGATGCCGCATGCACGCGCACCAGTACCTGGCCCTGCCCGGGCTCGGGAATGGGGACTTGCACCAGCTGCAGGTTTTCATGGCCCAGGGCGGGCAGTTGCCATTGCTGCATGAATGGGGAAGACGCAGGCACGGTCATGGAAGGCGGTCCTTTCGAGGCAGATATCAAACAGGATTTCAGTCTATTGATTCCTCCATAATTGCATTGATTCAATTGAGGCTATGGTTTGTAGAATTTATGGAACCAATTGCAAATGACAGGCTGGCAGGCGTCAGCGCATTCGTCGCCTCGGCCGAGGCCGGCAGCTTCGCCCAGGCGGCCGAGCGCCTGGGCCTTACGCGCTCGGCTGTTGGCAAGGCCGTGGCGCGGCTGGAAGAGCGCCTGGGCGCGCGGCTGTTCGTGCGCACCACGCGCAGCCTGGGGCTGACCGAGGACGGTCAGATGTTCTACGAGCGCTGCGCGCAGGCGCTGGAGGACCTGGATGCCGCCCGGCACATGCTGGAAGCCGGGCGGCGGGAAGTGGTGGGCCGGCTGCGCATCAGCGCACCCGTGGTCTTCGGCCGCCACCACGTGGCTCCCTTGCTGCTGGAGCTGGCGCAGCTGCATCCGCGCCTGCGCATCGAGGCCAGCTTCACCGACCGCCAGCTGGACTTCGCCGATGACGGCATCGACCTGGCCATACGCAGCGGGGAACTGTCTGACAGCGACTGGCTGGTTGCGCGGCGCCTTGGCATGCAAACCATGGTGCTGTGCGCATCACCCGCCTATCTGCAGGCCCATGGCGCGCCGCGCAGCGTGGCCGACCTGGCCGGGCATCGCTGTATTGCCTATATGCGCAGCGGCCGCGCCGCCCCCTGGGGGCTGGCCGGTGAGGATGGATCGCTGGCCGCGCCCGTGCTGGAGCCGGTGCTGGGCTTTGACGACATAGAAACCATCGCCACGGCCACGCTGCAGGGCGCGGGCCTGGCCCACATGCCGCTGTGGCGGGTGCGCAGTGCGCTGGACAGCGGGGCGCTGGTGCGCCTGCTGCCCGACGTGCCGGCTGCGCGCATTCCCCTGCATGTGCTGTGGCCGCGCACGCGCTTTCTGCCCTACCGGCTGCGCGTGACCATCGATGCGCTGCTGGCGGCGATCCCGCCGCTGCTGCAGGAGCAGTCCTAGGCGGCCAGCGCAACGGCCGGCTCCGTGCTCTGCCGTGCCGGCTCCTGGCCCCGGCCCTGCCTGTCCGCAAGAATCCAGCCGGCGGCCTTCTCCGCCATCATCAGCGTCGGGCTGTTGGTGTTGCCGCTGGTGATGCGCGGCATGGCGCCTGCATCGATCACGCGCAGGCCCTGTACGCCGCGCACGCGCAGGCGGCTGTCGAGCACGGCCATGGGGTCGTCAGCGCGGCCCATTCGCGTGGTCCCCACCGGGTGGAAGATGGTGGTGGCAATGTCGCCGGCCAGGCGGGCCAGGTCCTCGTCGCTCTGGTATTGCACGCCGGGCTTCCATTCCTCGGGGGCAAAGCGGGCCAGCGCGCTCTGGCTGACGATGCGCCGCGTCACGCGCAGGCTGTCGGCGGCCACCTGCCGGTCCTCGGGCGTGGACAGGTAGTGCGGCGCAATGGCAGGCGCCTGGCGGAAGTCTCCGCTGCGGATGCGTACCGTGCCCCGGCTGGTGGGGTTGAGGTTGCAGACGCTGGCCGTGAAGGCCGGAAAACCGTGCAGCGGCTCGCCGAAGGCGTCCAGCGACAGCGGCTGCACGTGGTACTGGATATTGGGGTGCGCCTGCTGCGGGCTGCTGCGCGTGAAGGCGCCCAGCTGCGAGGGCGCCATGCTCATGGGGCCGCTGCGGCGCAGCAGGTACTCCAGGCCGATGCCGGCCTTGCCCCACAGCGAATTGGCCATGGTGTTGAGCGTGCGCGCCCCCTTGATCTTGTAGACCGAGCGGATCTGCAGATGGTCCTGCAGGTTCTCGCCCACGCCGGGCAGGTCGTGGCGCACGGCGATGCCGTGGCCTTGCAGCAGCGCCCCCGGGCCTATGCCCGACAGCTGCAGGATCTGCGGGGAGTTCACGGCGCCCGCGCACAGCAGGACCTCCTGGCTGGCCTGCACATCGACCATTTCCGAGCCGGTCCAGACCTGTGCGCCGCTGCAGCGCAGGCCGCCGGCGGGCAACGGCTCGAACAGCAGCCGGCTGACCTGGGCATGGGTCCACAGCTCGAAGTTGGGGCGGCCATAGCAGGTGGGCCGCAGGAAGGCCTTGGCGGTGTTCCAGCGCAGGCCGCCCTTTTGGTTGACCTCGAAGTAGCCCACCCCCTCGTTGCTGCCGCCGTTGAAGTCCTCGGTGGCCGGAATGCCGGCCTGCTGGGCGGCTTCGGCAAAGGCGTCCAGGATGTCCCAGCGCAGGCGCTGCCGCTCCACGCGCCATTCGCCGCTGCCGCCTGTGCCCGTGCCGCCGTGCAGGGCGCGAAAGCGCGCATCGGCGTTGCCCCCGGCGTCCAGCCGCCAATGGCTTTCATGCTGGCGAAAGGCCGGCAGCACCTGGTCCCAGCGCCAGGCGTCGTCGCCGGTCAGCTCGGCCCAGCCGTCGTAGTCGCGGGCCTGGCCGCGCATGTAGATCATGCCGTTGATGCTGGAGCAGCCGCCCAGCGTCTTGCCGCGCGGATAGCGCAGGCTGCGGCCGTTGAGCCCTTCGTCGGGTTCGGTCTGGTAGAGCCAGTCGGTGCGCGGATTGCCGATGCAGTACAGGTAGCCCACGGGGATGTGGATCCAGTGGTAGTCGTCCTTGGCGCCCGCCTCGATCAGCAGCACGCGGCTGCGGCCGTCGCGCGAGAGCCTGTTGGCCAGGAGGGCGCCTGCCGTGCCGGCGCCGATGACGATGTAGTCGAAGGTGGTATTGCTCATGGAGATGGGCGGGCGTCCGCTGCGGGCCGGAACGTCCTTGGGAGCCGGGGTTGGTGCTTCGGCCCATTGTGCGGACGGCATGCGCACTGTCGAGAGGGAAAGCGCGCTGGACTCCTTTTTTCGCAGCAGCGCATGCAGCAGCGATGGCCGTCCCGCTGGTTTTTTGATAAAAATTGCACGCGTAGGGCAAAGCCGTCGCGCACACGGCGTTGCGGGGCAATCTGCGGGCCGCGCCGCTCGGTTATCCTGCGGTCTTGGCGGGCGTGCCACCGTGCCTGCCCGCGCGCCTCGGCCTCGCCTTCGCAACCCCCAAGGACTTCCTGCACTTGTCTGCCCTCAACAATCCCCCCCAATGCAGCCTGCGCCGTGACAACGACGGCCAATGGGCGTTGCTGACCGGCTCCTGGGGCGCGGCCGAGCTGGGCCGGCGGGCGCAATGGCGCAGGCTGCGTGCACAGCTGGCCGACGCCAAGGGCGATGACCTGGGCTGGAACCTGCAAGGGCTGGACTGGCTGGACCACGTGGGCGCGCAACTGCTGTGGAACCACTGGGGCCGTCGCCTGCCCGCGCGCCTGGCGGCCAGCGACGCGCAGCGCGCCATGCTCGACCGCGTGGCCCGTTTTTCCAAGGAGCCTGCACCGCCGGCCCCGCGCCTGAGCCTGCTGGAGCACATCGACAGCCTGGGCTGCCTGGTCATCAACGCCTGTGGCCATTTCGCACAGCTGACGCGGCTCATCGGCCAGTTGCTGATCGACCTGGTGCGCTTTGCGCGTGCCCCGCACCGGGGCCCCTGGCGCGACATTTCCGGCCACCTCTACTCCATGGGCGCCACGGCCCTGCCCATCACGGCCCTGGTGGGCTTTCTGATCGGCGTGGTGCTGGCCTACCTGATGGCGCTGCAGCTGCGCCAGTTCGGGGCGGAATCCTTCATCGTCAACATCCTGGGCATCTCGCTGATCCGCGAGCTGGGCCCGCTGCTGGCGGCCATCTTGGTGGCGGGCCGCACGGGCTCGGCCATCACCGCCCAGATCGGCGTGATGCGCGTCACCGAAGAGCTGGACGCCATGCAGGTCATGGGCATACCGCACGGCTTTCGCCTGGTGCTGCCGCGTGCGCTGGCGCTGGCCATTGCCATGCCCCTGGTCTCGCTGTGGACCACGCTGGCCGCGCTGGCCGGCGGCATGCTGGCAGCCGACCTGACCATGGGCGTCACGGGCGCCTACTTTGCCGAGGCGCTGCCTGCCGCCGTGAAGATCGGCAACCTCTGGATCGCCATGGGCAAGTCCGTGGTCTTCGGCGCCCTCATCGCCTTGATCGGCTGCCACTGGGGCCTGCGCGTGGAGCCCAATACGCAGAGCCTGGGCAAGGGCACGACGGCCTCGGTGGTGTCGGCCATCACCATGGTCATCGTGGTGGATGCGATCTTCGCCATCTTGTTCAAGGACGTAGGCATCTGATGGCCATGGACACCGAAACCTCCTCCACGCCCGCAGCCGACGAGCCCATCGTGCGCATCGCCGGGCTGTGGAGCGTGTTCGGCGAAGGCGAGAACGCCTTTGCCGTGCACCAGGACCTGGACCTGGATGTGCAGCGCGGCGAGATGCTGTCCATCGTCGGCGGCTCGGGCACGGGCAAGACCGTGCTGCTGCGCCAGATGCTGGGGCTGCTGGAGCCCACCAAGGGCCGCGTCGAAGTGCTGGGCCGCCCGGCCAGCGAAATGGGCCGCGAGGGCGCTGCCAGCCGCGTGGGCATGCTGTTCCAGCACGGGGCGCTGTACTCGGCCTTCAGCGTGCTGGACAACGTGGCCTTCGCGCTGCGCGAGCAGGGCACGCTGCCCGACGATCTGGTGCGCGACGCGGCCCTGGTCAAGCTGCAGATGGTGGGCCTCAAGCCCGAGCATGCCTCGCGCATGCCGGCCGATCTCTCGGGTGGCATGATCAAGCGCGTGGCGCTGGCGCGGGCGCTGATCATGGACCCGCCCCTGCTGTTGCTCGACGAGCCCACGGCCGGCCTGGACCCCACCAGCTCCGACGAATTCTGCGAACTGCTGCGCGAGCTGCGTGCCGAGCTGGGCCTGACCGTCATCATGGTCACGCACGATCTGGACACGCTGTTCGCACTGTCCTCGCGCGTGGCCGTGCTGGCCGAGAAGAAGGTGCTGGTCAGCGGCCCGCCGCGCGAGGTGGCCGAGTTCAAGCATCCATTCATCGAGCATTTCTTCCAGGGCGAGCGCGGCAGGCGCGCGATGAGCACGGTATGAGAAGCCCCCCTGAGTCGCTTCGCGCCTTCCCCCCTCTCGCCTTGCGGGGGGGACGACACCCTCGCGGCGGGGCGGCCCTTGCCCGGTGTCCCTTGCCTTGGGGTGCGCCGGTTTTGAAGGCCGCGCTCTGAGTGCTGGCCCTGGGGGCTGTGGCCCCATGCCTTGTTTTGCTGGGCTCAACGTTATGGACCATTGATATGGAAAACAAATCACATGCCATGGCGGCCGGCATTTTCGTGCTGGTCGTGGCGGCCCTGCTGGCGGGGCTGGCGATCTGGCTGACGCGCGATACGCGGCAGTACAACGAGTACGAGCTGTCCACCAAGGATGGCATCAGCGGCCTGCAGGCCCAGGCCGCCGTGCGCTACAAGGGCGTGGCCGTGGGCAAGGTCACGCGGATCGGGTTCGATCCGCAGACCAATGGCAATGTGCTGATCCGCATCGCCATCGGCGTGAACACGCCCATCACGCCCACCACGTTCGCCGTGCTGGGCTACCAGGGCGTCACGGGCCTGGCCCATGTGCAGCTCGATGATGCGGACCAGCCCCAGCCCCAACTGCCCCCGGGCCCCAGCGGCCTGCCGCGCCTGCCGCTGCGCTCTTCGCCGCTGAGCATGCTGGCCGACCAGGGGCAGGTGCTGCTGGAGCGCGCCGATGAAATCTCGCGCCGCCTCAGCGACATGCTGGACACCGACAACCAAAAGCGCGTGAGCCAGGCGCTGGAGAACATTGCGGCCGCTGCCGCAGGCGTGCAGCAGCTCACGCAGAACCTGGACCGCACGCTGTCCACCCAGGTGCCGCAGCTCGCCGCCGACGCCCACAACACCCTGCAGTCGCTGGAGAAGGCCAGCAACGGAGCCGCCGCCGTGGCGTCCGAGCTGCAGCAGACCGTGCGCCGCGTGAACGCGCAGGACGGGCCGCTGGAGCAGATCGCCCAGAGCACGCGCGCACTGACCCGCATGGCCGATTCGCTGGGCCGCAGCACGGTGCCGCACGCCAACCGAGCGGCCGATGATGTCTCGCGCGCCGCGCGCCAGATGGGCACGGCGGCCAGCCGCTTCAGCGACAACCCGCAGGCCGTGATCTACGGGCCGGGCCAGGCCCGTCCGGGGCCGGGCGAGCCCGGCTTCGTCGCCCCGTCTGCAGCCACCCAGCCCTGACCGAGGAACCCGCATGTCCCCATCTCGCAAGACCGCCGTGGCCAGCGCTGGACTGGCCGCCGCCCTGATCCTGCTGGCCGGCTGCTCGGCCCTGCCGCAGCCCCCCGCCCAGCCCGCGCGCTATGACTTCGGCCTGGCGCCGCTGTCCACGTCCGCGCAGTCCGCCACATCCGCCGCCCCGCAGGCACGCACGCCGCTGGCGCTGGCCGATGTGGAGGCCCCCGCCCTGTCCGACGGCAGCACGGCCATGTTCTACCGCCTGGCCTATGCCAACGGCCAGGAACTGCGCCCCTACCAGCTGGCGCGCTGGAGCCAGCCTCCTGCACTGCTGCTGCAGCAGCGCCTGCGCAGCCAACTGGGCCTGCAGCGCCCCGTGCTGGCCAGCAGCGAAAGCGTGGCCCAGCCGCGCCTGCAAGGCGCCGTGCCCACGCTGCTGCGCGTGGACATCGAAGAGTTCAGCCAGGTCTTTGACGCGCCCGGCTCCAGTGCCGGCGTGGTGCGCCTGCGCGCCACCCTGGTCGAGCAAAGCGGTGCTGTGGACCGCCTGCTCGGACAGAAGGTGTTCGAGGTGCGCAGTCCTGCAGCTTCGGGCGATGCGGCGGGCGGCGCCCAGGCCCTGGCCAAGGCCACGGATGCGGCCATTGCGCAGATCGATGCGTGGCTGGGGCAGCAGGGGCACTGAGCTGCTGCTGGATTTCCAGCCCATCCATTCTCTTGAGAACGGCTGGTGGGTGCATTGCATCCGCTGGCCGTTTTCTGTTTTCGGCAACTGGCTCTGCAAGCAAGTGGACTTTTTCTGCCCCTGCCGGGTGGCTGCTTTTCGAGGCCGGGTCTCGGCCCGGCAGCCGACTGCCCTTTTCTTGATTCGCCAAGAAAGGTCAGATCACGAAGCAAGCCTGTCCTTCGGCAGGCTTGCAATCCCGCAACCGCCACGGCGCAGGTGCGGACATACGGGGAAAAGGCCGGGTACTCAGGGCAGGGGCGAGCCGCGCCTGACCCAGCGCTTCCCGCGCGTCCGTCAGGGGCTGTAGTCCCGATCCCACCGTCTCGGCTGCCCCTGGGACGACCGTCAACACTAGGTCCAGACTACGGCGCGCGGCGCGCAGGTTTTTTACAGTGGAACCGTCGCTGATGCAGATCGCGGCTTTGAAAAAACAAGGCCTGATTGCACGGCACGACTTCAACATCACTGAAAGGAACAAGCCATGAATGAAGACCGCATCAAGGGCAACTGGAAGCAATTCACCGGCAAGATCCGTGAGCAATGGGGCAAGCTCACCGATGACGATCTGGACGTGATCGCCGGCAAGCGCGAGCAATTCCTGGGCAAGCTGCAGGAGCGCCAGGGCCTGGCCCGCGACGCTGCCGAAAAGCAGCTGACCGACTGGCAAAAGCGCAACCCCGACTTCCGCTTCGAAGACTGACGAGGGTGGACTGCGGATGGGGTGGTCGCCCTGGCCGGCGCCGCCATCCGCTCCTCGACAGCCAGCGTGCCTGAGGGCACGCACCAATGGCCCGCCGCCGCAGGCACCAAGGGCCGGTTCAGTACAAATACAAGGAGTTCCATCATGCAAACACCGCAACGCTTTCGCCACATGCTGTCCGCCGTCGCCCTGGGCCTGATGGCCTCCGGCGCCATGGCCATGACCAATGCCGAGCACACGGCCGCCAAGAACCAGATCGAGGCCGACTACAAGGCTGCCAAGGAACAGTGCAAGCCGCTCAAGGACAACGCCAAGGACGTCTGCGAGAAGCAGGCCAAGGGCCAGGAAAACGTCGCCAAGGCTGAACTGGAATCGCGCCGCAATCCTTCGCCCAAGAACAGCGAAAAGGCACTCAAGGCCAAGGCTGATGCGGACTACGACATCGCCAAGGAAAAGTGCGATGACCTCAAGGGCGACGCCAAGGACGTCTGCGTGAAGGATGCCAAGGCTGCCCATGTGCGTGCCGTCGAAGCCGCCAAGGTGAACAAGGCCCAGGCCGAACCTGCCGCCAACTCTGCCGCCAAGGCCGCCAACGTGGCCGAGACCCGCAAGGACGCTGCCGAGGAAACCCGCGAAGCCGACTACAAGGCCGCCAAGGCCCGTTGCGACACCATGAGCGGTGACGCCAAGGATGCCTGCGTGGCTGATGCCAAGCGTAAATATGGACAGTAAGCTCCCCCTGAGCGGCTGACGCCGCTTCCCCCTCTCTACCCGCTTCGCGGGGGAGGGGGACGACGCCCTCGCCGCGAGGCGGCTCTTGCTTGGCGTCCCTGATGTTGGGGCGCGCCAGTTTTATCCGCCTTGACCAAGCCCCGCTCGCGGGGCTTTGCTGTTTTCGGGTTGGCTGATGTGGGTCAAACGGGTTGGGCGGTGCTGTTCCTAAGCTGCAGTCTTTCATGATGAAGGCAGGAGAAGCATATGGCCGTGCTGGAATGGAGCGGAGCGCTGGCATTGGAATTGCCGGCCATGGACGAGGTGCACCAGGAGTTCGTGCTGCTGCTGGCCGAGGTGGAGGCGGCCGATGATGCGCAGCTGTGCGTGCGCTGGGATGAGCTGATCGCGCATACGCAGGTGCATTTCGACCAGGAAGACCGCTGGATGCAGTCCACGCGGTTCACCAGCACCAACTGCCACAGCCTGCAGCACAAGGTGGTGCTGCAGGTGATGCGCGAGGGGGCGGCCAAGGCGGCAGCGGGGGATCTGGCCGTGATCCGCAGCATGGCGGGCGAGCTGGCGGCCTGGTTCGTGCACCATGCGCAGACCATGGATGCGGCGCTGGCCCTGCATCTGCGCAGCGCGGGCTTCGATCCCGCCACGGGCTCGCTGGCCCACCCCGAGGCCTTGCCCGAGCAGCCCATCACGGGCTGCGGCGGTGCCTGCGACGGCAGCGCCGACCGCGCGCGGGCCGTGCCGGCCTGATCCGGCGGGCCTTCAATCGGCCAGCCAGCCCGCTCAGGGCACGATCGCGGGCGAGGCCAGGATGGGGAAGATCTTCACCAGCCCGCCCGCCATCACCTCTACGGCCAGGGCCGCGAGGATCAGGCCCATGAGCCGCGTCATCACGTTGATGCCGGTCTTGCCCAGCACGCGCGCAATCGGGTCGGCCAGCGAAAAGCAGACCATCACCACCAGCGCCACCACCACGCCATAGCCCACCAGCGCCAGGTGCTGCCAGATGGTGCGTGCCTGGTCGGCATAGATCACCACGGTGGACATGGAGGCCGGCCCTGTCAGCAGCGGAATCGTCAGCGGCACCACGGCAATGCTGTTGCCCATGGCGGCCTTTTCCGCGCCTGCCGCCAGCGTGGGCGCGTTGGGCCGTTCCTCGGCCGGGCGGGCGTTGAGCATGTTCATCGCGCTGATCAGCAGCAGCAGGCCGCCGCCCACCTGGAAGCTCTGCAGCGAGATGTTGAAGAAGTCCAGCACCTGCAGCCCGATGATGGCGCAGGCCGCGATCACGCAGAACGAGGCCAGCGCCGCCGTGCGAATGGTCTGCTGGCGCTGCTGGGCGCTGAATCCCTCGGTGTAGTGGATGAAGAAGGGGACGATGGCCAGCGGGTTGATGATGGCCACCAAAGTGATCAGCGGTTTGAGGTCCATGGTTGCCTTGGAGCTAGAGGTTGCCGCCCGAGATATCGACCAGGCTGCCCGTGGTGTAGTGCGAGCCGTCGGACATCAGCCAGAGGATGGCGTCGGCAACCTCCTCGGCCCTGCCGCCGCGCTGCATGGGCACGTTGGGCGCCAGGCGCTCGACGCGGTCGGGCTGTCCGCCGCTGGCGTGGATGTCGGTCTCTATCAAGCCGGGCCGCACGGCGTTCACGCGTATGCCCTGGGCGGCGACTTCCTTGGCCAGGCCCAGCGTCATCACGTCCAACGCGCCCTTGGCGGCCGCATAGTCCACGTACTGGCCCGGTGCGCCCAGCCGCGAAGCGATGCTGGAGACGTTCACGATGGCGCCACCCCGTCCGCCGTGGCGGGTGCTCATGCGCCGCACGGCCTCGCGCGCGCAGATGAAGCTGCCGATGGTATTGACGCGGAACATGCGCTCCAGCCGCTGCACGCTCATCTCGGCCACGGTCTGCGCGCGGTCCACCACACCGGCGTTGTTGACCAGGGCATCCAGCCGGCCGAACTGCGCATCCACCGCACCGAACAGGGCTAGCACCTCGGCTTCGTCGCCCACATCGGCCTGCACGGCCAGCGCGCGTGTGCCGGCCAGTTGCACGTCGGCCACCACGGCCTCGGCCGCATCGCGCTGGTGCTGGTAGCTGATCACCACGTCCCAGCCCCGGTGCGCTGCCATGCGTGCCGTTGCGGCGCCTATGCCGCGGCTGCCGCCGGTGATGAGCACGACTTTTCGTTCCATCGAATGTCTCCTGTGAAAGAATTGCCGCACGGGCCGGCCCGCCGCCATTACAGCATTGCGGGGCGCGTCCGCCCACCGGGAAATCACATCAGGTTCTCAGACAGAAAGGAACGCGGACATGGGCAGTTTTGTGCAGTTGACTTCATTGGATGGCACGTCTTCGCCGGCCTGGGTGGCCCGCCCCGACGTGCCCGCGCGCGGTGCCATCGTCGTGCTGCAGGAGATCTTCGGCGTCAACGCCCATATCCGCGCCGTGACCGACCGGCTTGCGGCGCGGGGCTATGTGGCCGTGGCGCCGTCACTGTTCACGCGTGTGGAGCCGGGTGTGGACCTGGGCTACGGCGACGCCGACCGTGCCAAGGGCATGGCGCTGAAATCCGCCGCCGAGGCGCTGCCCCAGCCCGGCGTGCTGCCCGAGATCGAGGCCGCCATCGCCCATGCCGCCACGCTGGTGCCCGGCGGCAAGGTGGGCATCGTGGGCTTTTGCTGGGGCGGCCTGTGGGCCTGGCGCGCGGCCTGCAACCTGCCCAGCCTGTCGGCTGCGGCCTGCTACTACGGCGGCGGCATGACCACGCCGCTGGAGATGGGCCGCGAGCCGCTGTGCCCCGTCATCGCCCACTTCGGCCGGCGCGATGCGCACATTCCCGTGGACGCCGTGCAGGCCTTCGCCCAGGCGCAAAAGCATGTGCAGGTGCACCTGTACGACGCCGACCACGGCTTCAACTGCGACCAGCGCAGCGCCTACGACGAGGCCAGCGCCCTGCAGGCGCGCGATCGCACGCTGGCCTTCTTCGACCAGCACCTGGCCTGATCTGCCGTGCCGGGCGTGGCCCGGCATGGAAAATCCAGGCATCGGGATTTCCGGGAGTGCTGCTTGAAACCCGGTGCCTGATGCAATAGGCTTTCCAGAAGTCTCAACAGGAAAGGATGTCCATGCGACCGTCCGTGGTACTCGACATGAATCGCAGCGCAGTGCGTGAAATGGCCAGCCGTTTCCGCACTGCGAACCCGCGCGTCTTCGGCTCCGTGCTGCATGGCACCGACCGGGACGGCAGCGACCTCGACCTGCTGGTCGATGCATTGCCGGGCGCGACGCTGTTCGACCTGGGCGGCCTGCAGGACGAGCTGGAATCGCTGCTCGGCCTTCGCGTTGATCTGCTGACGCCCGGAGACCTGCCGCTGAAGTTCCGTGCCCAGGTGCTTGCGGAGGCGCAGCCGATATGAACGGGCATCGCCTTCCCGATTACCTCGATCACATACAGCAGGCCGCAACGGATGCCTGTAGCTTCGTGGAGGGCTTGGCCAAGGAGGATTTCCTGGAGGACAAGCGCACCCAGCAGGCCGTCATCATGAGCCTCGTCATCATCGGCGAGGCTGTCACGAAGGTCATGGATGGCTATGCCGAGTTCGCCCAGACACACGGGCAAGTGCCATGGCGCAACATGCGCGGCATGCGCAACCGCATCGCCCATGGCTATTTCGACATCAACCTCGATCTGGTGTGGGACACCGTGCAGACGGCCTTGCCTGAATTGCTCAGGCAATGGCCATCCATTCGCCGGGATGCGGACGGCGCCAGGCCGGGCTGACCGGTGCTGCGCGAGTGTCCGCAACTGGCCTGATCAACCCCCGGGGTCCGGATCACAGGCCGGCCCCGGCGTCGCCTTGCGCGCCTGCACGGTCTGCAGCGTGCCCCGCAGCGCGCGCTGCTGCGCGGTCAGGAAGCTCATCAGCCCGCCCAGGTCGCTCAGTTGTTGGTCGGGGCCGGCCATGCAGCACAGGTCGATCACCAGGCCCATCTGGTGCATGCAGTCCTTGAGGCGATAGACCTCGTATTCGGAAATGGGGTAGTACAGGCTGGTCTCTTCCCTCGGCACTTGCGGGGAGGAGAAGAAAGGCAGGGAGGCGTGTGCTCCGCTGGGCGCATCGATGTCAGGCATGGCGGCTCCTTTGGCATGAACTGGCACCCCCTAGCGGAGGTCCCGCACAGCCCCGCCAAAACGGAACTGTGCCCAGCGCAGCACACTGGGAAGATGGAAAAGCCGCTGTCTCGTTGTAAAGACAAACGGCTGCTGCTCCTTTGCTTTCGGGCCGCCAAGCCCGTATCCCCCGAGGGGATCGCGAAATGGTACTCCAAATGCGCGTCCTGCCGCGCTCTGAAGCCAGGTTCAACCTTGGGGTCGCTGCGCGTGCAGCCCCATGTGGTACAGCCCCCAGGGCGCCTGCGCAAAACGTTCCTTGAGCGGCTTGCCTGCCAGATCGGCAATGCGGTCGGCGTCATACATGGCCCATTGCGGGCCCAGGCCGCCCAGGCCCAGGCGCAGGCCGTCCATGCGCGTGGCCAGCAGCATGCGCCATTGCAGGGCCTGCGCCAGCGGCAGCTGGGCGCGGTAGCCGTCGATGGCCTGCAGGGTGATCCACTGGCCCTTGGCCGCTGCGGCGGCGCTGTCCACGCCGGCCGCCTGCAGCACGGTGGCCAGCAGCGGGCCGCGCAGCCGGTGGGGCTGGCCGTCGTATTCGATATGGGGCGTGATCTCCACCGTGGGCAGGCGCTCCAGCGCACCGGCCCCTGTGGTCCAGGCCGAGTCGAAGGCCAGGCCATGGTTTTTCAGCAGCAGATCGGCCACCGGGTCCAGCGGCCCCCGGTTGCCGCGCACGCCGGGGCCGCTGATGGTGAGCACGGCGGCTTCGGTGCTTTTCCCGGGGGCGGCGGGGGCGGCCAGGGCGCTTTCGCACAGGGCCAGGCCGGTGGCTGCGCTGGCGGCCAGCAGGCTGCGGCGTGAAAGCGGGCTCCGGCTTGCGGATGCGGTCATGGGGAACTCCTGGGGGTGCGTGGCGATGTGCCAGCGCCGATTTTCCGTGAACTCCTCTCCCTTCGCGACAGCGCAGCGCCTGCAGCGGTCAAAAGGCCCAGCAGCGCCAAGGCGGGCAGGCCTAGGCCCGGCACGGGCGTGGCCGTGGGGCCGGCAGGACCCGCCAGCGGCACGGCCAGCAGCACGGGGTCGCTGATGGCACCCGGCGCGGGATTGCTGTCGCCCGTGGCGGCGGCGGTGGAGCTGCCGTTGTTGTCGGTGACGGAAAAGCGCAGCGTGCGGCCCTGCAGGCTGTCGATGGGCCAGGGCACCCATTGCTGGTCCAGGTACTTGAACAGGCGGGCATGGGCGGGAATGGCCTCGGGCAGCGTGAGCGTGACGCCCAGCTTCTCGCCCGGCATGCAGTACATGGCCTGGAAGCTGGCCTGTCCCCAGGGATAGCGGTGTCCTGCGGGCAGGCTGCCGGTGGCTGCCGTGAAGGCGGGCGCGCCGTCGAGTACGCAGCCGCCGCTGGGGCTGTCCAGGGCCAGGGTGACGGCGCCGCCGGGGCCGGAGCCCGTGTACGTGGTGTCGGGCACGAACATGGCCAGCACGTTGCGCGCCCGGTCCATGGTCACGGTGCAGGAGGCGGCGTTGCCGCTGCAGTCATTGCCCCAGCCTGCGAACCTGTAGGCCGGCGCGGGCGTGGCCGTCAGCGTGACCAGGGTCTGGGCGCCGGAGGGGTAGTTGGCGCTGCACTGTGCCGGTGTGCCGCCGCCGGAAGGCTGCGTGCATTGCACGATGCCGCCGTCCAGGGGCACGGGCAGGTCGCCGGCCGTCACGCTGCCGCCTGGCGTGCTGACCTGCACGATCAAGGCAGCGGCACCCTGCAGTTCCACCGCGCCCATGTCGCAGCCCGCGCCCTGGGGGCGCACCTGGCCGCGCTGGTCGATGAGGCCGTTGCAGTAGTAGGACGGTACGGCGTCCACGGCCGGCGAGCCTGCGGCCGGCAGCAGGCTCGGTGTGGCGCCGCCGTTGTCGTGCAGGCTTGCCAGCAGGGGGTCCTGGTCGAAAAGATTGGTGCCCCTGTCGTCGATGTCGATGGCGCCAAGCGGCAGGCCGGCGTTGCTGACGGTCCTGAGAATGCTGTAGTCCAGGCTCACCAGCGGGTTGTTGCCATCCTTGTTGTAGATCTCCGGGCCTGTCGTGCCGGTCGCGTTCCACAGAATGCTGGAGACCAGGGCGACAGGGTTGGCATACCCGGTGGGCCAGGCGGCATCGTTGTACAGAGCGTGGCCTCTGCCGTTCGCCTGGCTGGTGCCCGCCTGGTTGTCGGCGAAGGTGGTGAAGCGGACCAGCGAACTGCCCGTGAACGAGGTGCCCACCGTGCGGTAGTACAGGGCGCCGCCATGGCGGCCTGCGCGGTTGCCGGTGAAGGTGACGTCCTCGATGCGCAGGGCATTGGCCGTGTTGTGCACCAGGTGGTAGAGGGCGCCTGCGTCCGCGCTGGCCGAATTGCCGCTGAACAGTGACTGGCGTATCTCCATGGCATTGGCGCCGTTGCCCCAGCCTTCGCTATAGATGGCGCCGCCCATGGCTGCGCTGTTGCCGCTGAAGCTGGCCTGGCGGATCAGGGGGCTGGCGGTGCCGGCGTTGTCGGAAAGGTTGAAGAGGGCGCCGCCCTGGCCGGCATTGGACTCGGCCTTGTTGCCGCTGAACACCACGTTGAGCAGCGTGGGGCTGCAGGCGCTGCCCGCTCCCGCACCGTTGCAGTACAGGCCGGCACCGTGGTAGCTGGTGCCGCCGGACTGGCCCGCCGTGATGGTGAGGGTGTCCAGCCGTGTGTTGTCCCGTGTGTAGGGGCCGCCGCTGCTGCTGTTGCCCCGCCCGCCGATCACCACCACGTTGAAGCTGTTGCCGCCCTGGATGTCCGTGGCGGCGGGCGTGATGCCGCCCGTGCGGTTGCTGTCATTGCCATCGATGTCGCCGGACAGCACGGTCAGGCGTGGGTCGGTGGTGCGTTCCTCGGGTGCGGTGCTGTTGCCGGTGTAGCCGCCCAGCAAGTGCACCGGGGCGTTGATGGCAAAGCTGGCGCTGCGGTCCGTGCCGGCCGTAGGCCGGTAGATGCCCTGCTTGAGCCGGATGCTGCTGCAGGCGCCACTGCCCAGCGCGGCCTGCAGCGTGGTGGCGCTGCTCCAGTCCAGGCCGCTGGCGGCGGCGCTGCCGTCGCTGGCCGCATGGCAGGTGAGTTGGCTGCCGGCGGGCGCGGCCTGTGCGCCCGGGGCGGCGCCCAGCAGGGCGGCCAGGGCCAGGGCGCGGGGCACGGCGCGGGTCAGGGCGGTAATGCCGGCCTGCGCGGTGCGGGGCATGGGCAGGAGGGCCATCGTCTATCTCCTTGAACCTTGAAGTCGGTGCCGGGTGGCCTGGGCGACCATAGCCACTGGCGCCTGTCCTGTATGTCCCCCTTTCGGGCGACAAGACGGGGCACCCCTATCCATGTGAACATGCGGGCCTTGCCGCCATGGCAGGTCCGCAGAACTTTTGGCCCATGCACGCTGACCCTCCAGAAAGTCCAGACAGCCCAGCCAGCCCAGCCAGCCCCGCCGGGGCCGGCAATGCTGCGCCCACACCCATCCGCGTGGCCGTGGTGGAGGACGACGCCGCCTGCCGCCACGCCCTGGTGGGCGTGATCAATGCTGCGAAGGACATGGTCCTGTGCTGGGCGGCAGCCAGCCGCGCGGAGGCCCTGCACCAGCTCGGCCGCACCGATGGGGCCGGTGCCATGGACGTGATGCTGGTGGACCTGGGCCTGCCCGACGGCAGCGGCCTGGAGGTGATTGCTGCCGTGCGCGCCCGCCACCCCGGGGCGGCGGTGATGGTCAGCACCATCTTTGGCGACGAGCAGCATGTGCTGGCCGCCATCGAGGCCGGCGCCATGGGCTATCTGCTCAAGGACCTGGCCGCCGACGCGGTGCTGGAGGAAGTGCGCAGCCTGCACGCGGGCGGCAGCCCCATCAATCCCATGGTGGCGCGCAAGCTGCTGCTGCGCCAGCAGCGGGCCGGGGCGGTGGCCGGGCTGCAGCCGCCTGCCGAGCCGCAGGCCGCCGCGCAGGCGCTGTCCACGCGCGAGCTGGAGGTGCTGCGCCTGGTGGCGCGCGGCCATACGCTGGACGAGGTGGCGCGCCAGCTGGGCGTGTCGCGCCATACGGTGCGCACCTTCGTGCGGCGCATCTACGGCAAGCTGCAGGTGTCCAGCCGCACGCAGATGATGCATGTGGCCTTGCAGCGCGGCTGGCTGGCCGAGGGGCGGCAATGAGCGCCGCCACGGTGGGCAGATGACGCAGCCGCTGCTGCAGGGGAGGGTCTTGCTGGTTTCGGCGGGATTGGTGGCGCTGGCGATGCTGCTGGCGGGGGCATTCGGGCTGCGTGGCCCCGTCGCAGGTGAAGCGGTGCAACTGCGCCAGGCGCAGCTGTGGCGGTCGGACAGCCCGCACTGGGCGCCGCCTGCGGCGCTTGCGTCGGCCGACGACGCGGTGCTGGATGCATCGACGCCGTGGAGCGATGTGGACCTGCCCTATGGGGGCGACAGGGCCGTGTCGGGCAGCGGCGACCTGGCAGCGGCGCCGCCCGAGGTGCGCTGGTTCCGCGCCGTGGTGCCGCCTGAAGCCCTGGTGCCTACGCCGCAGGGCGCGCGCCTGTATATCCCGCGCTGGCAGACGGTGGGCACGGTGGCGGTGTATGTGGATGGGAAGCTGGCCTGGCAGACGCGCGGCAGCCGGGTGTGGAACAGTTTCAACCGGCCGGTGTGGCTGGACCTGGGCGGGCTGGCGCAGCCGGGCAGACCGCTGCAGGTGCATGTGCGCATGGCCAGCCAGCAGGGCGTGGGCGGGGCGCTGTCCAGCCTGTGGGCGGGGCCGGCCGAGTCGCTGCGGCTGTCCTGGCGGCTGCGCAGCCTGCTCCAGGCCGATCTGGTGGTCTACACGGCGGGCTCCTACCTGGTGCTGGGCCTGTTCGCGCTGGCGCTGTGGGCGCTGCAGCGGCGGCGCGGGGATGTGGTGTTCCTGCTGTTCTTCCTGATGTCGCTGTGCCAGTTGCTGGGCTCGCTGCAGTTCATGGTGGACGGCGAGGGGCTGGCCCTGTCGGACGGCTGGTTCTCCTGGCTGACGCTGGCCGGCCTCATGGGCGCCACGGTGGCGGCCTTCCATTTCCTGTGCCTGATGCAGCGCAGGCGCCGGCCATGGCTGGGCCGGGTGCTGCAGGGCTATGTGGGCACGGTGCTGCTGGTGGCGGTGCCGCTGTGGGGGCCGGCGCACGAGACCATCCTGCCGCTGCTGCGGCTGCTGATGGTGCCGCCGGAGATCCTGGTGCTGTGCATGGCCGTGGCGGGCGCCTGGCGCATGCGCGATGGCGGCAGCACCATGCTGGCGGTGTGGATGCTGCTGTCGTTTCCCATCGGCTTCCATGACCTGGCGCTGCAGAGCTACCTGATCAGCATAGAGAGCATCTACCTCACGCCCTATGTGTACCTGGGGCTGTTCACGCTGTTCCTGCTGGTGGCCTACCGGCGCTACAACGGCGCGCTGGCCGTGGCAGAGAACGCCAACCTGCATCTGGCGGAACGGCTCAAGGCCCAGGAGGCGGAGCTGGCCCAGGCCCATGAACGCCTGCTGGCCGTGGAGCGCGAGCAGACGCTGATGCAGGAGCGCCAGCGCCTGATGCGCGAGATGCACGACGGCGTGGGCTCTTCGCTGATGAGCGCGCTGCGCGTGGTGGAGTTCAACCAGGCCGGCACGGTGGACCTGGTGCAACTGCTGCAGGAGTGCATCGATGACCTGAAGCTGTCCATCGACTCGCTGGAGCCGCTGGACTGCGACCTGCTGGCGCTGCTGGCCGGGCTGCGCTACCGGCTGGGGCCGCGCCTGGAGGGGGCGGGGCTGCGGCTGCACTGGGAGGTGAGCGACCTGCCCGCGCTGCCCTGGCTGGACGCGCAGGCCGCTCTGCATGTGCTGCGCATCCTGCAGGAGGTGCTGACCAACATCATCAAGCACAGCGGCGCGCGCGAGATCACGGTGCGCACGGCCCAGGCCCCGCTGGACGGCCGGGCCGGCGTGCAGGTGCTGGTGGAGGACGACGGCCACCCCTTCGACCGCGCCCGGGCACCCACCGAGGGCCGCAAGGGACTGGTGAACATGCGCACACGCGCGCTGGCGCTGCAGGCGCGGCTGGACTGGGCGCCGCTGGCCGGCGGCAATCGCTTCACGCTGTGGATGCCGCTGGAGCGGGCGGGGCCCTAGCCCTGCGCCGTGCGCGCCATGTAGCGCTTGCGCCAGAAGAACATGGTCAGGCCCACGGCAATCGCCATCATCGAGCCCATGGCCCACCAGAAGCCGTCCTGCTTGTGCACCAGGGGGATGAACTCGAAGTTCATGCCGAAGATGCCGGCAATCAGGTTCAGCGGCAGGAACACGGCCGTCAGCGCGGTCAGCGTGCGCATGATGTCGTTGGTGCGGTTGCTCTGCACCGAAAAATGCATCTGCACCACGGTCTCGGTGCTTTGCTCCAGCCGCCGCACGTGGTGGACCACGCGCTCTATGTGTTCCAGCACGTCGCGGCTGCGCACCTTGAGCAGGTCCAGCTCGCGCAGCGCCGCCGCATCTTCAGGCGGCGTCCAGGTCTCCAGCGCGTCCGTCCAGTCCTGCACGGCGGCGCGCTGGTCTTCGCAGACTTCGTCCAGCTCATGCAGGGCCAGCCGTGCGTCCAGCAGCGCCCCCCAGTTGGCAAAGCGCGTGCGCGGGCGCAGCAGCTCGGTCTGCCAGTGGTCCAGCTGGCGCGACAGTTCGCGGCGCAGGTCCAGGAAGCCGTCCACGATGAGGTTGACCACGCGCAGCATGAGGTCGGCCGGGCTGGCAGGCAGCCGCGTGCCGGAGGTGGGGTTCAGCCGTCCCTCGCGCGGGTCATTGGGCACGGCGGCCAGCAGCCGCGCGGCATAGGCGTCGCGCACGGTGCAGTCGTCGGGGTGCACGGACAGCAGCACCTGATCGAACATGGCAAAGCCCACGGGGCTGGTGTCGATGTTGCGCAGCACGGGCGGACCTGTGCGGCGCACGGGAGGTGAGGGGGGCAGCGCCTGCGCCGCAGGCGAAGAGGCCGTGCCGGCCTGCGGGGCGGCACGTGCCTGCCCGCTGGCCAGGCGGCGAAACACCAGCAGGTCGTACTGCGAGGTGTAGTCGTAGCGCGAGGGCAGCTGGGCGTTGAGCAGGTCCGAGACATGCAGGTCCACCAGCTGCTGGCCCGACAGCAGCTGCAGCGTGCGCTGCACCTCGGCCAGCCGCTCCTGCAAGGTGGCGCGGGTGCAGGAGATCCAGACGAATCCCTGCGCGGGCGCCTGGTCGGGCAGGGCGGCCAGTTCGGTGGCGCCGCCCGGCTGCAGGTGGAAGATGCGCATGTTCCTGGCGTTCCCGGCTGGGGGAGCGGCTCCCGTGCCCGTGGGCGGCGTCACCGGCGGCATGCGTTCAGCCGCGCAGCTTGCGCGCGGCGTCGATGGCGAAGTAGGTCAGGATGCCGTCGGCACCCGCGCGCTTGAAGGCCAGCAGCGATTCCATCATCACCTGGTCATGGTCCAGCCAGCCGTTGGCGGCGGCGGCCTTGAGCATGGCGTACTCGCCGCTGACCTGGTAGGCGAAGGTGGGCACGCCGAACTCGTCCTTGACGCGGCGCACCACGTCCAGGTACGGCATGCCGGGCTTGACCATGACCATGTCGGCGCCTTCGGCCAGGTCCTGGGCGACTTCGCGCAGGGCCTCGTCGGTGTTGGCGGGGTCCATCTGGTAGACGTTCTTGTCGGCCTTGCCCAGCGCGCCGCGCGTGCCCACGGCATCGCGGAACGGGCCGTAGAAGGCGCTGGCGTACTTGGCGCTGTAGGCCATGATGCGGGTGTGGATGTGGCCGTGGGCCTCCAGCGCCTCGCGGATGGCGCCGATGCGGCCGTCCATCATGTCGCTGGGCGCCACCATGTCCACGCCGGCCTCGGCATGGGTGAGGGCCTGGCCCACCAGGACCTGCACGGTCTCGTCATTGATGATGTAGCCGGACTCGTCGAGGATGCCGTCCTGGCCGTGGCTGGTGTAGGGGTCCAGGGCCACGTCGGTCATCACGCCCAGTTGCGGGAACTCCTTCTTGAGCGCCCGCACCACGCGCGGGATCAGGCCGTCGGGGTTGAGCGCCTCCTTGCCGTCGGGCGTCTTCAGCGAGGTCTCGATGGCGGGGAACAGCGCCAGGAAAGGGATCTCCAGCTGCACGCATTGCTCTGCCACGGGCAGCAGCAGGTCCAGGCTCAGGCGGTCCACGCCGGGCATGGAGGGCACGGCCTCGCGCTGGTTCGTGCCTTCGTGCACGAACACGGGGTAGATGAAGTCATGGGCCGTGAGCACGTTCTCGCGCACCAGATTGCGCGTGAAGGCGTCGCGGCGCAGGCGGCGGGGGCGGTTGAGCGGGAAGGGGGTGGGGCTGGACAGATGCATGCCGAAAATTGTGCCCCATTCCCGCCGCAGGCCCCGCAACCCCGGCGACGACGCCGGCACGCGGGACTCGGCTTTTGCGCCTGCGCAGCCTGGCGCACCCCTGTACGCACGTACACTGCCCGCATGCTGTGGGTCAAAGCCTTTCATATCGTTTTCGTGGCAAGCTGGTTCGCGGGCCTGTTCTATCTGCCTCGCATCTTCGTCAATGTGGCCATGGTCACGCCCGGCTCGGTGGCCGAGCGCGAGCGCCTGCTGCTCATGGCACGCAAGCTGCTGCGCTTCACCACGCTGCTGGCCGTGCCCGCATTGGGCCTGGGCCTGTGGCTGTACCTGGGCTACGGCATCGGCAAGGGGCCGGGCAACGGCTGGATGCATGCCAAACTGGCCGGCGTGCTGCTGGTCATCGGCTACCACCATGCCTGCGGGCGCCTGCTGCGCAAGCTGATCGACAACCGGGACCAGCACAGCCACCGCTGGTTCCGCTTCTTCAACGAGGTGCCGGTGCTGCTGCTGGCGGCCATCGTCATCCTGGTGGTCGTCAAACCTTTCTGAGAAACCGTTCCAACGAAGAGGGAGGCAGGGCGTGGTGCAAAAGACTTCGGCCTGGCCGCTGGCACTGGTCTATGCGGTGCTCATCGTTTTCGCCAGCCTGTTTCCCTTCGATGGCTGGCGTGCCCAGGGCATTGATCCGCTGGTCTTCCTGACGGCAAAGATCCCGCCGCCGTACTGGACCTGGTTCGACGTCAATACCAATATCGTCGGCTACGCGCCGCTGGGCTTTTTCCTGGCGCTGGCCCTGGTGCGCAGCGGCAGCCCGCGCGCGGCCGTGCCGCTGGCGGCGCTGGCAGGCACCCTGCTGTCGCTGTCCATGGAGTTCCTGCAGATCTACCTGCCGCGGCGCGTTCCCTCCAACCTGGATCTGGTGCTCAATGCGGGCGGCACCTTGTTGGGCGCGCTGGTGGCGCTGCTGCTGGAGCGCCTGGGCGCCCTGGCGCGCTGGAGCGCCTTTCGCACCCATTGGCTGGGCGAGGATGGCGGCGGCGCCATGGTGCTGCTGGCGCTGTGGCCCTGGGCGCTGCTCTTTCCCGCCGCCGTGCCCTTCGGTTTGGGCCAGGTGCTGGAGCGGCTGGAGCAGGGCCTGCTGGACCTGCTCGAAGGCACGCCCTTTCTCATGTGGCTGCCGCTGCGCGAGTCGGCCCTGACGCCGCTGTCGCCCGTGACCGAGATGCTGTGCGTGATGCTGGGCCTGTGGGTGCCCTGCCTGCTGGCCTATTGCGTGATGCGCCACATGGGCCGGCGCGCCGTGCTGGCGGGCTCGGCCATCGTGATCGGCATCGCGGTCTCGGCGATGTCAGCCGCGCTGAGCTGGGGGCCTGCCCATGCCTGGGAGTGGGTGGACCTGCCGGTGCGCATGGGCGTATGGGGGGGCGTGGGCCTGGCCATGGTGGCCCTGCCGCTGCCGCGCCGCGCCTGTGCAGCCCTGCTGATGCTGGTGCTGGTGCTGCAACTGAGCATCCTGAACCAGGCGCCCACCAGTGCCTATTTCTCCGAGACGCTGCAGGCCTGGGAGCAGGGGCGTTTCATCCGCTTCTACGGGCTGGGCCAGTGGCTGGGCTGGCTGTGGCCCTATGCCACCCTGGTCTACGTGCTGCTCAGGGTGGCGCGCCGCGATGCAGGGCCGCTGCCGCCTGCACCTTCAGCGCCCCCGGCGCCTTCGGGGCAGCAGACGCAGGCCTAGAATCCGCTGCATGAGCGAAAACCCACGTCCCGGGGCCGAAGGCGGCCAGCAAGGCGCAGGCAACTACTATGCGCGCCACATCTTCTTTTGCCTCAACGAGAGGCCTGGCGGCGAGGACTGCTGTGCGCTGCACGGCGCCAAGGCAGGCTTCGACCACTGCAAGAAGCAGGTCAAGCAGCTGGGCCTGGCCGGCAAGGGCCAGGTTCGCGTGAACAAGGCCGGCTGCCTGGACCGCTGCGCGGGCGGGCCCGTGGCCGTGGTCTACCCCGAAGGCACCTGGTACACCTTTGTGGACGAGACCGATATCGACGAGATCGTCGAGTCCCATCTCAAGAACGGCCAGCCCGTGGAGCGCCTGCTGCTGCCGCCCGACGTGGGCCGCTGAACACCGGCTGGAACTTTGGGCCTTTCCGGGCATCAGTGCTTTGTCAGCTTGGACTGGCTGCTACTACTAGGATAGCGATTGTGAATGCGCAGACCGAACGTTTGACCCTGACCGGCCTTGCCGGGGCCGTGGAGGCCCTGCGCGACGCGCCGGCCGCCGATGCGACTGCGCGCGGCGTGGCCATCATCGCCCACCCCCATCCGCTGTTTGGCGGCACCATGGACAACAAGGTGGTGCAGACCCTGGCGCGGGCCTTCGTGCAGTGCGGCTACACGGCCGTACGCTTCAACTTCCGTGGCGTGGGTGCCAGTGCCGGCGAGCACGACGCAGGCATCGGCGAGGCCGAGGACATGCTGTCCGTGGTCCGCCAGGTCGCTCCCGAAGGGCCGATCGCGCTGGCGGGCTTTTCCTTCGGCGCCTTCGTCACCAGCCATGTGCTGGCGGGCCTGTGGAATGAAGGCCGGGTGGAAAAGGCTGTGCTGGTGGGCACGGCGGCCAGCCGTTTCTCGGTGGCCCCCGTGCCGCCCGAAGCCCATGACCGGACATTGGTGGTGCACGGCGAGGCCGATGACACGGTGCCGCTGTCGGCCGTCATGGACTGGGCGCGCTCGCAGATACTGCCTGTTACCGTCGTGCCCGGGGGCGGTCATTTCTTTCACGGACAATTGCCGCTGCTCAAGAGTCTCGTGGTCCGCCATTTGCGCTCACTTCCCTAGCGGCCCGCGCCGCTGCTCAATAGGCCCGCCCCAGCCGGCGGGCATCTTCCGCCTTTCCTGCTTTACCTGCCCTTTAGCGAGAGTTTTCCTCATGAAGCCCATTTCCTCCACGCTGCGAGTCCTGGCACTGGCAGCGGCCATGGCGCCGGCCCTGGCGCTGGCGCAGATCACCCCGCCCCAGCCGCCCGAGATCGCGGCGCGCAACTATCTGCTGGTCGATGTCACCGCCAACCAGGTGCTGGGTGCCAAGGACATCGATGCGCCCATCGAGCAGGCCTCGCTGACCAAGCTCATGACCGGCTACCTGGTCTTCGACGCACTGCGCGCCAAGAAGATCACGCTGGAGCAGCGCCTGCCCGTCAGCGAGCGCGCCTGGAAGATGCCGGGCTCGCGCATGTTCATCGACCCCAAGATGCAGGTGCCGGTGGATGACCTGATCAAGGGCATGATCGTGCAGTCCGGCAACGACGCCACCATGGCCCTGGCCGAAGGCGTGGGCGGCTCGGCCGAGAACTTCGTGCGGCTCATGAACGAGCAGGCCAAGGCGCTGGGCATGAAGAACACCAGCTACAAGAACCCCGAAGGCCTGACCGAGCCCGGCCACCTGACCACGGCGCGCGACCTGTCCATCCTCGCGCAGCGGCTGATGCAGGACTTCCCCGAGTACATGCACTACTACTCGACCAAGAAGTACTTCTACCCGGGCACGCCGGCCTCCAACGGCACCAACCGCAACTCGCTGCTGTTCCGCGACCCGACCGTGGACGGCCTCAAGACCGGCCACACCGCTGCGGCCGGCTACTGCCTGGTGGCCACGGCCAAGCGCGATCTGCCCAACGTGGGCAGCCGCCGCCTGATCTCCATCGTGCTGGGCGCCGCCAGCGAGAACGCGCGCGCCAATGAAAGCCAGAAGCTGCTGAACTGGGGCTATGCGGCCTTCGACTCGGTCAAGCTGTTCGACGCCGAGCAGGCCGTGGCCACGCCCGAGGTCTGGAAGGGCAAGGCGGGCACCGTCAAGATCGGCCGCACCACGCCCATCGTGGTCACCGTGCCGGCCGGCAGTGGCGGCAAGCTGAGCACCGAAGTCGTGCGCCAGGACCCGCTGATCGCTCCGTTCACCAAGGGCCAGGCCATGGGCACGCTCAAGGTCAAGCTGGGGGCCGACACCGTGGCCGAAGTGCCGCTGGTGGCGCTTGAAGGCGTGGAGCAGGCAGGCTTCTTCGGCCGTGCCTGGGATGCGATCCGCCTCTGGATCAAGTAAGCCCCGCGCCTGTCGCGCAGGCCATCGCGTACCGGCTTGAAGGGGGTGCAGTTGTGCGATCTCCTGCAAGCTGGTACAGTCGAGGGCTTTTCGGAATTTCCGAAGGGATTCACGTTTTCGCTTTTCGCAAGCAATTCACGTTTAGGGACGTTTATTAATGCCAACCATTAACCAACTCGTGCGTCAGGGCCGCACGGTCGAAGTTGTCAAATCCAAGAGCCCTGCTATGGAAAACTGCCCTCAGCGCCGCGGCGTGTGCACCCGTGTGTACACCACGACGCCCAAGAAGCCTAACTCCGCTCTGCGTAAGGTTGCCAAGGTGCGCCTGACCAACGGCTTCGAGGTCATCTCCTACATCGGTGGTGAAGGCCACAACCTGCAAGAGCACAGCGTTGTGCTGGTGCGCGGCGGCCGTGTGAAGGACTTGCCCGGTGTGCGTTACCACATCGTGCGTGGCTCCCTTGACCTGCAAGGCGTCAAGGACCGCAAGCAAGCCCGTTCCAAGTACGGCGCGAAGAAGCCCAAGGCCAAGTAAGCCCTGCGTTTTTTCGAAGAAGGTGCTGTATCCCGCGTGGCGCGAGATCCAGCGTAGTGACCCCAAACGCAAGTGTTTTGCGCGGGTCGAGTAAGTGGGAGTCCTGTTGGCTCTCGCGGTGTCTGAAAAGACGCCAACTGAAGCAAGATAGAGGTAAAAAATGCCACGTCGTCGCGAAGTCCCCAAACGTGAAATCCTGCCGGATCCCAAGTTCGGCAATGTCGAGCTGTCCAAGTTCATGAACGTGATCATGGAAGGCGGCAAGAAGGCGGTCGCAGAACGCATCATCTACGGTGCCCTGGACCTGATTCAAAAGAAGCACCCTGACAAAGACCCGCTGGAAGCCTTCATCGTTGCCATCAACAACGTGAAGCCCATGGTCGAAGTGAAGTCCCGCCGCGTCGGCGGTGCCAACTACCAGGTGCCCGTCGAAGTGCGTCCCGTGCGTCGCCTGGCCCTGTCCATGCGTTGGCTGAAGGAAGCTGCACGCAAGCGCGGCGAGAAGTCCATGGCCCAGCGCCTGGCCAACGAGCTGCTCGAGGCCACCGAAGGCCGTGGCGGCGCCATGAAGCGCCGTGACGAAGTGCACCGCATGGCCGAAGCCAACAAGGCGTTCAGCCACTTCCGCTTCTAAGAGCGCTTCGCTCCTGATCAGACGGGCCGCATGCATTTTTGCCTGCGGCCTTGTCTCGATTAGGAGCATCCCCAGATAAGACTGCTGTCCGTCTGCACCATGAGGCTGGAACGGGCAGAGACTCCCTCCATACGATCAATCAAGGATCCATCATGGCTCGCAAGACCCCCATCGAGCGCTACCGCAATATCGGTATCTCCGCCCACATCGACGCCGGCAAAACCACCACCACCGAACGTATCCTGTTCTACACCGGTGTGACCCACAAGCTGGGCGAAGTGCACGACGGCGCTGCTACGACCGACTGGATGGAGCAAGAGCAAGAGCGCGGCATCACCATCACTTCCGCTGCAGTGACCTGCTTCTGGAAGGGCATGGACCTGTCCTACCCCGAGCACCGTTTCAACATCATCGACACCCCCGGCCACGTGGACTTCACCATTGAGGTGGAGCGTTCCATGCGCGTGCTGGACGGCGCCTGCATGGTGTACTGCGCCGTGGGCGGCGTGCAGCCCCAGTCGGAAACCGTGTGGCGTCAGGCCAACAAGTACAAGGTGCCTCGTCTGGCCTTCGTGAACAAGATGGACCGTACCGGCGCCAACTTCTTCAAGGTCGTCGAGCAGATGAAGCTGCGCCTGAAGGCCAACCCCGTGCCCGTCGTGATCCCGATCGGTGCCGAAGAAAACTTCAAGGGCGTGGTCGACCTCGTCAAGATGAAGGCCATCATCTGGGACGAAGCCTCGCAAGGCATGAAGTTCGAATACCACGAAATCCCCGCCGAGCTGGTGGAGACCGCCAACAAGTGGCGTGAAAATCTCGTGGAAGCCGCTGCCGAAGCCAGCGAAGACCTGATGAACAAGTACCTGGAAGAAGGTACTCTGTCCGAAGAAGACGTGAAGGCCGGCCTGCGCGCTCGTACGCTGGCTACCGAAATCCAGCCCATGCTGTGCGGTACCGCCTTCAAGAACAAGGGTGTGCAGCGCATGCTGGACGCCGTGATCGACTACCTGCCGGCGCCTGTGGACATCCCTGACGTCACTGGTACCGATCCCGAAAACGAAGAAACCAAGCTCAGCCGCAAGGCAGACGACGGCGAAAAGTTCTCGGCCCTGGCCTTCAAGCTGATGACCGACCCGTTCGTCGGCCAACTGACCTTCGTGCGCGTGTACTCGGGCGTCCTGACCAAGGGCGACACCGTGTTCAACTCGGTCAAGGGCAAGAAGGAGCGTATCGGCCGTATCGTGCAGATGATGGCCAACGAGCGCGTGGAAGTCGAAGAAATCCGCGCCGGCGACATCGCTGCCTGCGTGGGCCTGAAGGACGTGACCACCGGCGAAACGCTGTGCGCCGTCGAAGCTCCCATCGTGCTGGAACGCATGGTCTTCCCCGAGCCCGTGATTGCACAGGCCGTGGAGCCCAAGTCCAAGGCCGACCAGGAAAAGATGGGCATCGCCCTGTCGCGCCTGGCTGCTGAAGATCCGTCCTTCCGCGTGCGCACCGATGAAGAATCGGGCCAGACCATCATCGCCGGCATGGGCGAGCTGCACCTGGAAATCATCGTTGACCGCATGAAGCGCGAATTCAACGTGGAAGCCAACGTGGGCAAGCCCCAGGTGGCCTACCGCGAAACCATTCGCCAGAAGGTTACCGATGTGGACGGCAAGTTCGTTCGCCAGTCCGGCGGCAAGGGTCAGTACGGCCACGTCGTGCTGACCCTGGAACCCCAGGAAGCCGGCAAGGGCTTCGAGTTCGTCGACGAAATCAAGGGCGGTGTGGTTCCTCGCGAATACATCCCTGCGGTCGAGAAGGGCGTGATCGAGGCGCTGACTTCCGGCGTGCTGGCCGGCTACCCCGTGGTGGACGTCAAGGTGCGCCTGACCTTCGGTTCGTACCACGATGTGGACTCGAACGAAATGGCCTTCAAGATGGCTGCCATCTTCGGCTTCAAGGAAGGCGCCAAGAAGGCCAGCCCCGTCATCCTCGAGCCCATGATGGCCGTGGAAGTCGAGACGCCTGAAGACTACGCCGGCACCGTGATGGGCGACCTGTCCTCGCGTCGCGGCATGGTGCAGGGCATGGACGACATGGCCGGCGGTGGCAAGTCCATCAAGGCCGAAGTGCCGCTGTCGGAAATGTTCGGCTACGCCACTTCGCTGCGTTCGCAGACGCAAGGCCGCGCTACGTACACGATGGAGTTCAAGCACTACGCCGAAGCTCCCCGCAACGTGGCCGAAGCCATCGTGGCTGCTCGCGCCAAGTAAGGCTTTTTGTATAATCGAAGGCTTTTGAGTCGCAGCCCCTGAAAAGGGGCTGCGATTTTTGCCGGTCTGCGATCCCATGCCGTCCTGTCACCTGTGCGGGGCGACCAAGCAATGGGATGCAGACCTTAAACATCACACAGGTTTTGCTCTTTCGGAGAAATCATGGCAAAGGAAAAATTCGAGCGGACCAAGCCCCACGTCAACGTGGGCACCATCGGTCACGTGGACCACGGCAAGACGACCCTGACGGCTGCCATCGCCACCGTTCTGTCCAAGAAGTTCGGCGGCGAAGCCAAGGCTTACGACCAGATCGACGCAGCACCTGAAGAAAAGGCCCGCGGCATCACGATCAACACCGCCCACGTCGAGTACGAAACGGCCAACCGCCACTACGCTCACGTTGACTGCCCCGGCCACGCCGACTACGTCAAGAACATGATCACCGGCGCTGCTCAGATGGACGGCGCTATCCTGGTGTGCTCGGCCGCTGACGGCCCGATGCCCCAGACCCGCGAGCACATCCTGCTGGCTCGTCAGGTGGGCGTGCCCTACATCATCGTGTTCCTGAACAAGTGCGACATGGTGGACGACGAAGAGCTGCTGGAGCTGGTCGAAATGGAAGTGCGCGAGCTGCTGGCCAAGTACGACTTCCCCGGCGACGACACCCCCATCATCCGCGGCTCGGCCAAGCTGGCCCTGGAAGGTGACGCAAGCGACAAGGGCGAGCCCGCCATCCTGCGTCTGGCTGAAGCCCTGGACACCTACATCCCCACGCCCGAGCGCGCTGTGGACGGTGCCTTCGCAATGCCCGTGGAAGACGTGTTCTCGATCTCCGGCCGTGGCACCGTGGTGACCGGTCGCGTGGAGCGCGGCATCATCAAGGTCGGCGAAGAAATCGAAATCGTCGGTATCCGCGACACCCAGAAGACCATCGTCACCGGCGTGGAAATGTTCCGCAAGCTGCTGGACCAAGGCCAGGCTGGCGACAACGTGGGCCTGCTGCTGCGCGGCACCAAGCGTGAAGACGTGGAACGCGGCCAAGTGCTGTGCAAGCCCGGCTCCATCAAGCCCCACACCCACTTCACGGCTGAGGTGTACGTGCTGTCCAAGGACGAAGGTGGTCGCCACACTCCGTTCTTCAACAACTACCGTCCCCAGTTCTATTTCCGCACGACCGACGTGACCGGCTCCATCGAGCTGCCCGCCGACAAGGAAATGGTGATGCCTGGCGATAACGTGTCGATCACCGTCAAGCTGATCGCCCCCATCGCCATGGAAGAAGGTCTGCGCTTCGCTATCCGCGAAGGCGGCCGTACCGTGGGCGCTGGCGTGGTTGCAAAGATCATTGCGTAATTCTTAGAAAACTAGGAATACACAATGTCCAAGCAAAAAATCCGCATCCGCCTGAAGGCGTTTGACTACAAGCTGATCGACCAGTCGGCTGCTGAAATCGTTGACACTGCCAAGCGCACCGGCGCCATCGTCAAGGGTCCCGTGCCCCTGCCGACACGCATGAAGCGCTTCGACATCCTGCGCTCGCCGCACGTCAACAAGACCAGCCGCGACCAGTTCGAAATCCGCACTCACCAGCGCCTGATGGACATCGTTGACCCGACTGACAAGACGGTTGACGCTCTGATGAAGCTGGACCTGCCCGCAGGTGTGGACGTCGAGATCAAGCTGCAATAAGTACTTCACAGGCCCCTTGCGGGGCCGTTGAAGGGCTTTGATTTAACGCGAACTTGCTTGAAAAGGCAGTTCGCGTTAAAATTTGGGGCTTCGCCTTTCTTGAGCGAAGTTTTATCAACCTTCTTTCGTGCGCAAGGCCTTGGTCATCTGGGGCGGGAGCGCAACGCTGGGCCAATTGCAGTTTCAGCGGCGGAAGTTTTGGAGCAAACAAATGAGTCTGAGCAACTCCCTCGGGTTGCTGGGTCGCAAGGTGGGCATGATGCGTCTGTTCACTGATGATGGGGACGCAGTGCCTGTCACAGTGGTGGATGTGTCGAACAACCGCGTGACTCAGGTCAAAACCCAAGAGAACGATGGCTACGTGGCCCTGCAGGTCACTTTCGGTTCGCGCAAGGCATCTCGCGTGACCAAGCCAGAAGCCGGCCACCTTGCCAAGGCAGGTGTCGAAGCCGGTGAAGTGATGGGTGAATTCCGCGTGACCGAAGAAACCGCTGGCAAGTACGCCGCAGGCTCCGTCCTGCCCGTCGCCGAGCTGTTCTCGGTGGGCCAGAAGGTGGACGTGCAAGGCACTTCCATCGGTAAGGGCTTCGCCGGCACCATCAAGCGTCACAACTTCCGCTCGCAGCGCGCCTCGCACGGCAACAGCCGTTCGCACAATGTTCCCGGCTCCATCTCGATGGCCCAGGATCCAGGTCGCGTGTTCCCGGGCAAGAAGATGACCGGCCACATGGGCGATGAAACCATCACCACCCAAAATCTCGACGTGGTTCGCATTGACGAAGCACGCCAACTGCTCTTGATCAAGGGCGCTGTTCCGGGCTCCAAGGGTGGCTTCGTGACGGTGCGCCCCGCCATCAAGGCCAAAGCTTCCAAGGGAGCGAACTAATGCAGCTCGAACTCCTGAATGAACAAGGCCAGGCCGCATCCAAGTTTGATGCGCCCGAGACTGTTTTCGGCCGTGAATTCAACGAAGACCTCGTCCACCAGATCGTGATCGCCTACCGTGCCAACGCACGCCAGGGCACTCGCGCTCAGAAGGACCGCGAGCAGGTTCGTCACACGACCGCCAAGCCGTTCAAGCAAAAGGGCACCGGCCGTGCTCGTGCCGGTATGTCCTCCTCGCCTCTGTGGCGTGGCGGCGGCCGCATCTTCCCGAATCTGCCTGAAGAAAACTTCACGCAGAAGATCAACAAGAAGATGTACCGCGCCGGCATGGTTGCCATCCTGTCGCAGCTGGCCCGCGAAGGCCGTCTGGCCGTGGTGGACTCGCTCAAGCTCGAAAGCCCCAAGACCAAGGTGCTGGCCGACAAGTTCAAGGCCATGAACCTGGAATCGGTCATGGTGATCGCTGAAGAAGTCGACGAGAACCTGTACCTGGCTTCCCGCAATCTGAAGAACGTGTTCGTGGTCGAGCCGCGCTACGCCGACCCCGTGTCGCTGGTGCACTACAAGAAAGTGCTCGTCACCAAGGGTGCGATCGACAAACTCAAGGAGATGTTCGAATGAGCACGCTCAAGTTTGACGAAGGTCGTCTGATGCAGGTGTTGGTTGCTCCCATTGTGTCCGAAAAGGCCACCATGGTTGCAGAGAAGTCCAACGCCGTGACGTTCAAGGTGCTGCAGAGCGCCACCAAGCATGAAATCAAGGCCGCCGTGGAACTGATGTTCAAGGTGGAAGTTGCTGGTGTCTCCGTGGTGAACATCAAGGGCAAGACCAAGCGCTTTGGCAAGACCACCGGCCGCCGCGACCACGTTCGCAAGGCCTACGTGATGCTCAAGCCCGGTCAAGAGCTGAACCTGTCCGGGGAGGCTGCGTAATCATGGCTGTTATCAAGCTCAAACCGACGACCCCCGGCCAACGCGGCACGGTCAAGGTCACGCGTGACCATCTGCACAAGGGTGCAGGTTTCGCCCCCCTGCTGGAGCCTCAGCACCAGAAGTCGGGCCGTAACAACAACGGTCACATCACCACCCGTCACAAGGGCGGTGGCCACAAGCACCACTATCGCGTGGTGGACTTCAAGCGCACCAAGGACGGCATCCCCGCCAAGGTCGAGCGCATTGAGTACGACCCCAACCGTACGGCCCACATCGCTCTGGTGTGCTATGCCGACGGCGAGCGTCGCTACATCATTGCTCCGCGCAACCTGGAAGTCGGCGCAACGATCGTCAGCGGTTCGGAAGCCCCGATCCGCGTGGGCAACACCCTGCCGATCCGCAACATCCCCGTGGGTTCGACCATCCACTGCATCGAACTGAAGATCGGCGCTGGCGCGCAGATCGCCCGTTCGGCAGGTACGTCGGCTACGCTGCTGGCCCGTGAAGGCATCTACGCCCAAGTGCGTATGCGTTCCGGCGAAGTGCGCAAGGTGCACATCGAATGCCGCGCGACCATCGGTGAAGTCGCCAACGAAGAGCACAGCCTGCGCCGTCTGGGCAAGGCCGGTGTGAAGCGCTGGATGGGTATCCGCCCGACCGTTCGCGGCGTGGTGATGAACCCTGTCGATCACCCGCACGGTGGTGGTGAAGGCAAGACCGGTGAAGGTCGTCACGCTGTTGACCCATGGGGCAACCTGACGAAGGGCTACCGTACCCGTAACAACAAGCGCACGCAGTCGATGATTGTGTCGCGTCGTAAGAAGTAAAGGGTAGCAAATGACTCGTTCTCTTAAAAAGGGTCCGTTTGTTGACCATCACTTGCTGGCAAAGGCCGAGAAGGCCGTCGCCACCAAGGACAAGAAGCCCGTCAAGACCTGGTCGCGTCGCTCCATGGTTCTGCCCGAGTTCATCGGTCTGACCATTGCCGTGCACAACGGCAAGCAGCACGTGCCCGTGTATGTGACTGACCAGATGGTCGGCCACAAGCTCGGCGAATTCGCGCTGACCCGTACCTTCAAGGGTCACCCGGCGGACAAAAAAGCCAAGAAGTAAGGAATAGAACATGTCTGAAACACGTGCTGTTCTCCGTGGCGTCCGCCTGTCTGTGGACAAGGGTCGCCTGGTCGCGGACCTGATCCGCGGCAAGAAAGTGGACCAAGCCCTGAACATCCTGACGTTCACGCAGAAAAAAGCTGCCGTGATCATCAAGAAGGTGCTCGAGTCCGCCATCGCCAACGCCGAGCACAACGACGGCGCCGACATCGACGAACTGAAGGTCAAGACCATCTTCGTCGAACAAGGCACCACGCTCAAGCGCTTCACCGCGCGTGCAAAGGGCCGCGGCAATCGCATCAGCAAGCCCACGTGCCACGTGTACGTGACGGTTGGCAACTGAAAGGCCTGGGAAGAATATGGGACAGAAAATCCATCCTACCGGCTTCCGCCTGGCTGTTAGCCGCAACTGGGCCAGCCGTTGGTACGCAAGCAACCGCGACTTCGCCGGCATGCTGGCCGAAGACATCAAGGTGCGCGAGTTCCTGAAGGCCAAGCTGAAGAACGCCGCCGTGTCGCGCATCCTGATCGAGCGTCCTGCAAAGAACGCCCGCATCACGATCTTCTCGGCACGTCCTGGTGTCGTGATCGGCAAGAAGGGCGAGGACATCGAGAACCTGAAGAAGGAACTCGCAACCCGTCTGGGCGTGCCCGTGGCTGTGAACATCGAAGAAGTGCGCAAGCCTGAAATCGATGCCAAGCTGATCGCCGACTCGATCTGCCAGCAGCTCGAAAAGCGCATCATGTTCCGCCGCGCCATGAAGCGTGCGATGCAAAACGCCATGCGTCTGGGTGCCCAAGGCATCAAGATCATGTCTTCGGGCCGTCTGAACGGTATCGAAATTGCACGCTGCGAGTGGTACCGCGAAGGCCGTGTGCCACTTCACACGCTGCGCGCCGACATCGACTATGGCTTCTCCGAAGCCAAGACGACCTACGGTGTGATCGGTGTGAAGGTCTGGGTCTACAAGGGTGACACGCTGGGTCGTAACGACCTGCCGGCAGCCGAGACCCCCCGCCCCGAAGAAGAGCGTCGTCCTCGCGGCCCCCGTCGCGATGGTCGCGGCGATGGTCGTCGTGACGGTGCTGGCCGTGGTGCCCGCCGCCCCGCAGGCGCTAACGCAGCACCTGCAGACGGCAGCGACAAGCCCGCCGGCGCTGGCGCTGATTCCGTTAAGCGCGTTCGCAAGACTGACGCGCCCGCTACAGCAGCGGACGGTAAAGGAGAATAAAGATGCTGCAACCTGCTCGCCGCAAATACCGCAAGGAGCAAAAGGGTCGCAACACCGGTATTGCAACGCGTGGTAACTCCGTTGCTTTCGGTGACTTCGGCCTGAAGTCCACTGACCGTGGTCGCCTGACGGCACGTCAGATCGAAGCGGCTCGCCGCGCGATCTCGCGTCACGTCAAGCGCGGCGGTCGTATCTGGATCCGCGTGTTCCCGGACAAGCCAATCTCTACCAAGCCCGCAGAAGTGCGTATGGGTAACGGTAAGGGCAACCCCGAGTACTACGTGGCCGAAATCCAGCCCGGCAAGGTGCTCTACGAAATCGTGGGCGTCCCTGAAGAGCTGGCTCGTGAAGCGTTCCGCCTGGCCGCTGCAAAGCTGCCGCTGCGTACGACCTTCGTGTCCCGTCAAATTGGTGCCTAAGGAGAACAACATGACGAAAGCTGCTGAACTCCGCCAAAAAGACGTTGCCGGCCTGGAAGCCGAAGTGAAGTCCCTGCAAAAGGCTCACTTTGGTCTGCGTATGCAGAAGGCCACGCAACAGCTGGGTAACACGAACACGCTGCGTACCACGCGCCGTGACATCGCCCGCGCCAAGACCATCCTTGCTGAAAAGCAAGCCGCCAAGTAATCAGGAAGCCGACATGACGGAAGCTAAAAAATCCCTCAAGCGCACCTTGATTGGCAAGGTGGTCAGCGACAAGCGTGCCAAGACCGTGACGGTCATGGTTGAACGCCGCGTCAAGCACCCGATCTATGACAAGATCATGATCAAGTCCAGCAAGTACCACGCTCACGACGAGCAAGGTGAGTACAAGCTGGGCGACGTGATCGAAATCACGGAAAGCCGCCCGCTGTCCAAGACCAAGAACTGGGTTGCTACCCGCTTGGTGCAAAAGGCTGCTCTGGTGTAAGCCTACCTAGGCCCACCGGCTGCAAAGCCACAGGAAACGACCCACAATGTGGGTCGTTTTTTCGTTTGGGGACCGCCATTTCGGCGGCCCCCGGTTTTGCACCACAAAGGAGATAGAGATGATCAAAGTCGGAGATGCCCTGCCCGCTGCCACCCTGATGGAATACGTGGAAGTCGAAGGCAATGGCTGCAGCATCGGCCCCAACCCCGTGAAGCTGCCCGAAGCCGCTGCAGGCAAGACCATCGCGGTCTTCGCCGTGCCCGGTGCATTCACTCCCACCTGCTCGGCCAAGCATGTGCCCGGCTTCGTGGAGCAGGCCGAAGCCTTCAAGGCTGCCGGCGTGGACGAGATCTGGTGCCTGTCGGTCAACGACGCCTTCGTGATGGGCGCATGGGCCCGCGACCAGAAGACCGATGGCAAGGTGCGCATGCTGGCCGACGGCGACGCCGCATTCGCCAAGGCCACCGGCCTGACGCTGGATCTGAACGGCAAGGGCCTGGGCCTGCGCAGCAACCGCTATTCCATGCTGGTCAAGGACGGCAAGGTCGTCACGCTGAACGTGGAAGGCCCTGGCAAGTTCGAGGTCAGCGACGCGGCCACTTTGCTGGGCCAGGCCAAGGCCTGATCGCGCTGCAGGCCTTCTGGCCTGCGCATCGCGCTATTGCGAAAAAAGGCATTGCACCCGGGTGCAATGCCTTTTTTGTATTGGGGGCGTTGGTTCAGCCAGGCCGGCCTAGAAAATATCGGCCTTGAGGTAGTGCGCCCCCGCGATGGGGTTGTGATAGTAGGGCGGGATTTCCTCGAAGCCCAGGTCGACGTAGAGGGCGCGGGCCGATTCCATGTCGTCCAGCGTGTCCAGCAGCACATGGTCATAGCCGGCCTGGCGCGCCACATCAAGCATGGCTTCGGCCAGCTGCCGACCCAGTCCGAAACCGCGAAAGGCCTTGCGCACGAACAGGCGCCTCATCTCGGCGGCATTGGCGTAGTCGCAGTTGTCCAGGGGGCGCAGGGCGCAGCAGCCGGCCACTGCGCCATCGACCCTGGCCAGCAGGATGTGGCCGCGCGGCGCAGCGTAGTCGCCGGGCAGATCGGCGATCTCGGCCTCGAAATCTTGAAATTGCAGATCGACATCCAGGCTTGCAGCGTACTCCCGGAAGATCTGGCGGACTTCGTCCCAGTCTTCCGCGGGATTCGGCGCCAGCAAGGCGACAGCAGGCTTGTCCACGGGCACTCAGCTAAAACGACGGAAAGCGCAGTGTAGCGGCAAGCGGCCCACCTCTGGCTGCGCCGTCAGAAAGCGCCACCAAGCTGCTGTACCCACCATGCCGCAGCGCCTGCCCCGAAGGCCAGGGCCAAGGCCAGCCAACGGCTGCCTGCCGTGTCGCGTGAGGCGGGTACTGGCGCGGACAACTGTTTGTCCCCGGTCACCATGGCTCGCACCAGGCCGCGCCCGCGCCAGGCATAGAACACGATGGCCAGAAGATGCAGGGCCACCAGTGCGTACAGCAAATACTGTCCCCAATGCGCGTGATAGGCCGTGGCCTGCGCCACCGTGTCGCCCGATGCGAAGCGGCTCAGCGGCCCGGAGAACGCAATCTCGTCATCGCTGAGCAATCCGCTGCCTACCTGGGCGATCAGCACCGCCAGCATGGCCAGCACGGACAGAGCGCCCAACGGGCTGTGGCCTGCGCTGTCGCTCTCCGCTCCTTGTCCGCGCAGATGGCGCAGCAGGGCGGAAGGTGCATGGATGAAGCTGGCAAAGCGCGACCAGCGGCCACCCACCAGGCCCCACAACAGGCGAAACAGCAGCAAGGCCAGCATGACATGGCCCAGCAGCAGATGCCAGTTCATGGCATTGCCGCCCAGTTTGGCCGTCACGACCAGGGCAATCACGGTTGCGGCCAGCAGCCAGTGAAACAGCCGGGTGGGCAGGTCCCAGATGCGGACCTTGTGCTTGGCGGCGCCTTGTGCGGTCGGTTCTTGTGCCATGGCATGAGCGTGTGGGTGGGAATGAGTGCATTGTGCCGACCTGCATTCCGGAGCCGGCAGTCAATGCACCCTGGCTGCGGTCAATCAAAGCTGCGCCCGCAAGGCGTCACTGCCATACTGACCCGGCAGATTTCCCCACACTCGAAAAGGAAAACCACGATGAAGAAAGTTTCTGCATGGGCGCTGGCCGCCCTGGTGGCCGCTACCGCGCTGCCGGCTTCCGCCCAGTTTGCCAAGTCCGAGGACGCCATCAAGTACCGCCAGGGCGCGCTGGCCGTGCTGGGCCAGCACTTCGGTCGCCTGGGTGCGATGGCGAACGGAAAGATCCCCTTCGATGCCAAGGCGGCCCAGGAAAACGCCGAGGTGGTGGCCTTCATGGCCAAGCTGCCCTGGGCAGGTTTCGGCGCAGGCACGGAGGGTGGAAAGGCCAAGCCTGAAATCTGGAAGGAGCAGGCCAAGTTCCAGGATCTGTCGGAGAAGATGCAGGCCGAGACGGTCAAGCTCGCTGCTGCGGCCAAGTCCGGCAACCTGGACCAGCTCAAGGCGGCCTTCGGCCCGGCCGCTGCCAGCTGCAAGGCCTGCCACGACAGCTTCCGCAGCCGCTGATCGGCATGCAGATGCAAAAAAACCGGCGTGATGCCGGTTTTTTCTGGGCTTGCCTGCGCCGTATCAGGCTTCGGCCAGCAGTTTCTCGATCAGCCGGTGCAACTCGGCGAAGTCAGGCGCTCCCACATAGCGCTTCACGATGTCGCCGCGCTTGTTGACGATGTAGGTGGTAGGCGTCAGCTGCACATCACCCCAGGCGCGGGCCACGGCGCCGGTGTTGTCCAGCGCCACCTTGAACGGCAGCTTGCGCGAATCGGCGAAGTTCACCACATAGCTGGGCGGGTCGTAGCTCATGGCCACGGCCAGGGTCTCGAAGCCCTGGCCCTGGAATTTCTGGTGGGTGGCGACGATCTCCGGCATCTCGGCCACGCAGGTGGTGCAGCTGGTGGCCCAGAAATTGACCAGCGTCACCTTGCCCTTGAAATCGGCCGTGGTCTGCTTGCTGCCATCCAGCAGCACGAAGGTCGATTGCGGCGCCGCCGTCTGGCCTGCGCCCGAATACACCCATGCGCCCATTCCGGCGGCTGCGGCGATCACCACGCCTGCGATCCAATGTTTGCTTGCCATAGCGACGATTGTGCCCAAAGTTGTGCCCGTAGGCCTGCACGCATGCCGTGCACCGCGTTTCGATGCGCGGCAAGGGCAAAAGTTCGGGTCTCGGTCAAGCGGGCCGTGTCGATAATGCCGGCATGACATTGATGGAAAGCTTTTTGATCCCCATGGCAAGGCTCCGCGCTCCTGCCATGCGGCTTGCTGCCGCTGTGCTGGTGTTGACGCCCTTGGCCGCATGCAGTCCCCGGCTGGATTGGCGGCAGGTTGCGGTCGAGGGCACGCCACTGCGTGTGCTTTTGCCTTGCGATCCGCAATCGGCCACCCGGCCGGTGGAACTGGGCCAGGGCATGGGCACGGTGCAGATGTCCATGATGGGATGCGACGCCGATGCGTCCACCTACGCGGTTTCCCACTTCCTGGTCAGCGAGCCCTCCAGGGCCGCCGAGATGCTGTCGTACTGGCAGGCGGCCGTGCTCGGTCAGATGAATCCGGGTGCGCCGGGACAGGCGCCGGCCGGCGCCAAGCAATTGCGCTCCAAGGAAGATGGCTCCTTCGTGCCTGCAGGCGCCTTGAATCTGCCGCAGTCGCTGCGCACCACGTTTGAAGGCGTGGGCCCCCAGGGCTGGAAGCTCACGGCCCATGGCGTGTGGTTTGCACGAATGGAGCCGGCGGGCGCGCGCCTCTACCATGCCGTGATCTACAGCGACAAGCCGCGCACAGACGAGGCCAACAACTTCTTCGCCAGCCTGCAACTGCAGTAGCAACAGGTTTGGAGCCACGGATGCGGGAGGCAACTGTGGCATGGAGCGCAGCGCAGGCGCGCCGTTTGCCCTGCATGCGCCTTCGCACGCCATAATCGACTCCGAACCCTGTGACTTCATGACCACGCGCATCCTTTTGTTCACCCACGCACCTTTGGCCCAGGCACTGCGCGAATGCGCCCTGCATGTGTTCGCCGACAGTGCCGAGGACGTCCTTGCCCTGGATGTGCCCGCTCAGGAGCCGCCCGAGGCCACTCTGATGCGTGCCGAGCAGTTGCTTGAAGACCATGGCGGCCTGCTGGGGCTGCCCACGCTGGTGCTGACCGACCTCTTTGGTGCGACGCCCTGCAACGTGGCGCAGCGGCTTGTGGCGCAACTGCCTGCCGGGCGGCTGGTGGCCGGAGTGAACTTGCCCATGCTGCTGCGCTCCATAGGCTATCGCCACGAGGCGCTGGAAGCCGTGGCCGAGCGTGCCTTGGCGGGAGGCAGCCATGGGGTGATGCAGGTGGGCGTGAACACGCCTCAGAACCAGAGTCCGCGACCATCCAATGATCAAGACCCCTATCACCATCAGCAATAAACTGGGCCTGCATGCCCGCGCCTCCGCCAAGCTCACCAAGCTTGCAGGCAGCTTTCCCTGCGAAGTCTGGATGAGCAAGGGTGAGCGGCGCATCAATGCCAAGAGCATCATGGGCGTGATGATGCTGGCTGCCGGCATGGGCTCCGAGGTGCTGCTGGAGACCGACGGAGCACAGGAGCAGGAAGCCATGGATGCGCTGACCGCCCTGATCAACGACAAGTTTGGCGAAGGCCAGTAATGTGCCTTTGCTGCGCTGGCAGGCGGTGAGCGCAACAGAGCAACACGCGCTGGAACTGGACGATGCCGCATTGCGACGGTCCGGGGCCTGCGCAGCAGCAGGCAAAGGACAGGCGCAATGACGTTTGCAATCCACGGACTGGCCGTGTCACGGGGTATCGCCATAGGGCGTGCGGTGGTGGTGGCCTCCAGCCGCATGGAGGTGGTGCACTACTTCATCCGGCCCGACCAGGTGGACGCGGAAATCGACCGCGCCCGCAGTGCGCGCAATGCCGTCATCGACGAGCTGCGCCGCCTGCAGGATGAAATGCCCAAGGATGCGCCGGGCGAGCTGGATGCCTTGCTCGACGTCCACCTGCTGCTTTTGCAGGACGAGGCCCTGGCCGCCGCCATCAAGCACTGGATATCCGATCGCCTCTACAACGCCGAATGGGCGCTGACCACGCAGCTGGAGGTCGTCTCGCGCCAGTTCGACGAGATGGAGGACGAATACCTGCGCGAGCGCAAGGCGGACCTCGAGCAGGTGGTCGAGCGCATCCTGCGCCATATGAAGGGCATGGCCAGCCCCGTGCCCGCACCGGCCGAGCTGTTGGCAGTCGAGGCAACGGGGGAGGGCACGCCGCCGCAGCAGCCGCTGCTGCTCGATGGCGCCACCGACGCGCCGCTGGTTCTGGTGGCGCAGGACCTGTCGCCAGTGGACATGCTGCAGTTCAAGAGCCGGTTGTTTGCCGGCTTCATCACGGCCGTGGGCGGCCGCACTTCGCACACGGCCATCGTGGCGCGCAGCATGGACATTCCTGCCGTGGTCGGCGCCCGGGCTGCGGGGCAACTGATCCGCCAGGACGACTGGATCATCATCGACGGCAATGCAGGGGTCGTCATCGTCGATCCCTCACCCATCATCCTGGCCGAATATGGCTTTCGCCAGCGCCAGAACGAGCTCGAGCGCGAGCGCCTCTCGCGCCTGCGCCACACGCCTGCGCTGACGCTGGACGGAGAGCGTATCGAGCTGCTGGCCAACATCGAGCAGCCCGGCGACGGGCCTGCGGCCGTGCATGCGGGCGCGGTGGGCGTGGGGCTATTCCGCACGGAATTCCTGTTCATGGGGCGTGGCGGCAACCTGCCCGGCGAGGAAGAGCAATACCGGGCCTACCGCGAAGCCGTGGATGGAATGCAGGGCATGCCCGTGACCATTCGCACGCTGGACGTGGGCGCCGACAAGCCGCTGGACAAGGCCCAGCCCAAGGACTACTACCTGAACCCCGCGCTGGGTCTGCGCGCCATCCGCTGGAGCCTGGCCGATCCGGCCATGTTCCGCACCCAGCTGCGCGCCATCCTGCGTGCTGCCGCGCATGGGCAGATCCATCTGCTGTTCCCCATGCTGGCCCACCAAAGCGAGATCGAGCAGACCCTGGCCCAGGTGAGGTTGGCGCAAAGCGAGCTTGACGCGCGCGGCGTGGCGCACGGCCCGGTCAAGCTGGGCGCCATGATCGAGGTGCCTGCGGCAGCGCTGATCGTGCGCACCTTCCTGCGCTATTTCGACTTCCTGTCCATCGGCACCAACGACCTGATCCAGTACACGCTGGCCATCGACCGCGCCGACGAGACCGTGGCCCATCTCTACGATCCCCTGCATCCCGCCGTGCTCAAGCTGGTGGCGGATGTGATCGCCGAAGGAAGGGCGCAAGGCAAGAGCGTCTGTGTCTGCGGGGAGACCGCCGGCGATGTGGCCATGACGCGCCTGCTGCTGGGCCTGGGCCTGCGCAGCTTTTCCATGCATCCGGCGCAGATCCTGGTCGTCAAGCAGGAAATCTTGCGTGCCGACACACGCAAGCTGGCCGCCTGGGCGCAGGAAGTCCTTCGTTCGGACAGCCCGGCAGCGCTGCTGAGCCCATGACTTCGGTCAAGTGAAGACGCGAGGCAAAAAAATCACAACTTCAGTTGCGATTGATTCTCATTCGATGTTATGATCCGCTCCAATGCAGCAAGAAGCTCTCTGGTGGGGAATTCGAGCTGCAAGCTTTTTCAGTTTCATCGTGGGGCGACTCGCCAGGCCTGTTCAGCCTGCAGCAAGTCGGTTTGCCAGCCAGCGGTCTGCCGGTTAGCCAGGCTTTTTTTCTACGTGGAACGGGAAAGCACGATTGCATTCAATTCAAGCAGGGCATGCACGTTGGCCCTGCTTTTTTATTGCCTTCAACTGCGTCGGCATCAGTTGTTTTCCGGCTCAGGATGGCCTCGCACGACAAAGCGCCGCGAAAATCCCAGGGGGCGCGTGACGGCGCGCGGATCGCCAAGAAATGGCAGCCGGAATCCAGGTTCCTGCAGGATTTCGACACTCCAGTCCGTATTTCCCATGAATCGAAATCGCACCAGCGATCGTTCGTCCGATGGCAGCAACGAGAAGCTGCCCGTGGAATACATGCTGCCTATCACGGCCTTGTCGAGTGCCTGCAAATTCTCGTCGAGCAGCGTGATCCGCAGCATCTCCTCCATGGGCGTGTCATCGGTGGTGAACAGAAGGTAGAGGTCGTTCCATTGAAAGGCTGCCTCGAGAATGGTGCCGTCCACCAGAATGGGCGTTGCATTCCCGTTGAGCACCAGGCGGCTTTGCGGTACCTGCCCTGCAGGATGGGATGCGGCGGGCTGCAGTGACAACTGCCGGTCGGAGAGGATGCGCATCTGTTGTCCTGAAGTTTCACCAGAGGAATTCGACGCCTATGGCAGCCAGTGCCCCGCCGACAAATGCGCCGACCACCACGCAGGCAGGTGCCCCGGGCCCGCAGGCCAGCCCGGCCAGGGCACCACCTGCCATGCCTCCACCGATCCCGGCACCTGTGACGGCCAATTCCTTGCCGGCGGCCTCCACCTTGTTGTCTGCGTTGGCGATGGTGTAGACCGATACCGCAATGGAGAAGACCAGGAGGCCGCGTCCTGCCCGGGAGAGCGTGCGCATTCTCTGGGTGATGGCGGCATTGGACTTGCCGGCGGATTTGACGATTTCGCCATACACGGCGTTTTGCTGGGCCGCCGTGAGGCGATCGAACCGCACGTTGGGGCCGTGCAATTGCTGGGCCTTGCGGGCAATCAGCTCATTGAGCGTCTTGCCCTCGCTCTTGATGCGTTGCGCCATGGCTCTGCCCACGGGGGTGCTGCGGCCTCGGATGATCTCCATGATGACGTTGCGCGCCTCCTGGGCCTGTTGTGCAGCCTGTCCCCAGGTGATGCGGCCGCTCGTGGCCTGCAACTGAAGCTCGTTGGCCATGGCCTGAATCTGTCGGGCATAGGCCAGGCGTGCAGATGAGTCCAGCGAGAGATGCACCCCGGCATTGGCAACCTCTGCTTTCAGTGCCTGTATGGCGGCATCGAATGCTGCACGGTCCTTTTGCTCGTCATTGGCCATATGCACTTATCCCTTTGTCAATGGATCGGCGCCCGAACGCCCGAAATCCTGGATTTCATGTCGTTGAGCCGCATTCCTGGGTCGTTCGGATTTTTTTGAATGCAGAAAGCATTCGGAAAATCGGCATCATAAAGAGATCGGGAAATTCATCAACCGAGATGCCGGTGACACATGGCATCGATTGTTTGTTGCTGAATGTGTATTCAGGTCAAAACCGGTGCCTGAATGCCATGCCTCCAGACATGAAAAGGGGATGGCCTGCAAAGGCCATCCCCGAAGTGCGTGAAGAAGGCCGCCCTGCAGGCAGGCGGCCATTGCCGGCTCAGACGCCGGCGGCGTGTGCCTGCTGGTCCGCGTGGTAGCTCGAGCGCACCATGGCGCCCACGGCTGCATGCGTGAAGCCCATCTTGTACGCCTCTTCCTCAAACATCTTGAAGGTGTCGGGGTGCACGTAGCGACGCACCGGCAGGTGGCTGTTGCTGGGTGCCAGGTATTGGCCGATGGTCAGCATGTCGATGTCATGCGCACGCATGTCGCGCATGACCTGCAGGATTTCCTCATCGGTCTCGCCCAGGCCCACCATGATGCCGCTCTTGGTCGGAACCTTGGGGTGCAAGGCCTTGAACTTCTTGAGCAGGTTCAGCGAGAACTGGTAGTCCGAGCCGGGACGCGCTTCCTTGTACAGGCGTGGTGCGGTCTCCAGGTTGTGGTTCATCACATCGGGAGGCGCGGCCTTGAGGATTTCCAGCGCACGGTCGTCGCGGCCACGGAAGTCGGGCACCAGGATCTCGATCTGGGTCAGCGGCGAGAGCTCGCGTATGTTCTTGATGCACTCGACGAAGTGGCCCGAGCCGCCATCGCGCAGGTCGTCGCGATCCACGCTGGTGATGACCACGTATTTCAGGCGCAGCTCGGCAATCGTCTTGGCGAGGTTGAGCGGCTCGTTGGTGTCCAGCGGGTCGGGACGGCCGTGACCCACGTCGCAGAACGGGCAGCGGCGCGTGCACTTGTCGCCCATGATCATGAAGGTGGCCGTGCCCTTGCCAAAGCACTCGCCGATGTTGGGGCAGGAGGCTTCCTCGCAGACCGTGTGCAGCTTGTTGGCGCGCAGGATGTCCTTGATCTCGTAGAAGCGCGTGGTGGGGCTGCCCGCCTTGACGCGGATCCACTCGGGCTTCTTGAGTGCTTCGCCATGCTCGACCTTGATCGGGATGCGCGAAAGCTTCGCTGCCGCCTTCTGCTTGGCCAGCGGGTTGTACTCGGCTTGTGACTGCGCTTCGCGCACGACGGTGTTGGTGGTCATGGTTCTGGATTCAGGGGGCTAGGCGGCGCTGCAACTGTCGTCCCAGCACGCGCGCGGCTTCGTCCCAGGTTGTCTGAACGCCGATTGTAGAAAGGTCCACCGTTTGCAGCCCTGCGTAGCCGCAAGGGTTGATCCGGCCGTAGGGTTCCAGGTCCATGGCGGCGTTCAATGCAACGCCGTGATAGGTGCAATGCCGGCTGACCTTGATGCCCAGGGCTGCAATCTTGCCCAGCCCCGAAAAATCGGGTTGGGGCGCGGGCGAGCCGGGTGCGCGCAGTTGCGGGCGCTGGGGCAGCATGGCATGGCTGCGAGGGTCGTCGAGGCGCACGTAGATGCCGGGGGCGCCTTCCACGCGGTGGCCGGTGATGCCGAAATGCTCCAGCGTGCGGATGACCGCATCCTCGATGCGGAACACGTATTCCTTGACGAAGTAGCCCAGGCGCTGCAGATCCAGCAAGGGATAGGCGACCACCTGGCCCGGGCCGTGGTAGGTGACCTGTCCGCCGCGGTTGGTGGCCACCACGGGAATGTCGCCAGGGCTCAGCAAGTGGTCACTTTTGCCGGCGAGGCCTTGTGTGAAATGCGGGGCGTGCTCGCAGATCCAGAGCTCGTCGCGCGTGCCGGCATCGCGTTGGCTGGTGAAGGCCTGCATGGCCTGCACCGTGGCCTCGTAGTCCGTGCGGCCCAGCAGGCGCAGGTCCAATGACTGCGACTGCTGCGCGTCAAGGGTGCTCACAGCACCACTTTCACCAGCGGATGCGAGGTGAAGGCGCGGTACAGATCGTCGAGTTGTTCGCGGCTGGTCGCCGTCACCGTGACGGTGACGCCCAGGTATTTGCCGCTGCTGCTGGGGCGCAATTCAATGGTGCTGGCGTCAAAGGCAGGGTCGAAGCGTTGGGCGATCTGGGTGATCTCGTGCACCAGATGCTCGGCCTTGACGCCCATGACCTTGATGGGGAACTGCGACGGGTACTCGATCAGCGAATCCTTGCGCGGGTCCGCGCCCGGCTCGGTGGCTGGGGTGGGGGTAGGGGTGGAGGCGTCGGTCATAGGTGAATCAAGGTTAATCGCTTGGCGTTGGAGGCGATTGTGCGCTATCGTTCGCGGCCATGTCGCAGCCCGGGGCTGCCGCGTCGTCCGCCACGAGAACTCCACACACAACAAACAAGTGGCCTGCGGCGCGAGGCTGGCGCTGTTGGCCGGCTGCCACACAGCCCGGTCGCCGCCTCCGTTTTGGGCATGCCCGTAACAACCCCTATCGTTCGGCAGGGGTTTTTACTTATAATCAGAGGCTTTGTGAAAAAGTCTTGTCTGGTCTGCGGCCTTAGAGAATTCAATGAAAAACTACGCCGCCGACACAGACGCTGACAGGGAACTTGAGGGCGAGGATTCCGACTTCAAGCCCCTGACCTCCGAGGAGGCTCAGGAGTGGCGCACGCGAAACCCGCAGATGTCTGTGTGGCGTTTCGTGGTGGTCCAGGCGGTGGTGGGCGTGCTGGTGGCGCTGGTCGCATGGCTGGTGACGGGGCGCGCCGAGGTCGGATGGTCGGCTGCCTACGGTGCCTTGTCGGTGGTGTTGCCGGCAGCGCTGTTTGCGCGTGCCGTCGTACGAAAGAGGCCGGGCGGCGCTGCAGCCGCCATGGTGGGAATTTTTGGCTGGGAACTGGTGAAGCTGGTGCTGTGCATTGCCATGCTGGCGGCTGCACCCAAGCTGGTCCCGGGGCTGAGTTGGCTGGCGCTGCTGGCGGGCTTGGTAGTCGTCATGAAAACGTATTGGGTCGCGCTGATAGTGCGATCCAGTGTCCGAAAAACCGATTGATATTTGAAGAGAAGTTGACCGATGGCCGCAGACGCGCACGCACCTACTGCAAGTGAATACATCGTTCACCACCTGCAGCACCTCCAGAACATCAAGCAAAAGTCGATCATCGACTTTTCGGTCATCAACCTGGACTCGATCGTCGTCAGCGCCACGCTGGGCGTGCTGAGCCTGTTCGTGCTGTGGCTTGCCGCGCGCAAGGCCACATCGGGCGTTCCGGGGCGCTTCCAGGCGGCTGTAGAGCTGCTGGTTGAGATGGTGGACAACCAGGCCAAGGCCAACATCCACAACGCGCAAAGCCGCAAGTTCATCGCTCCCCTGGCACTGACCGTGTTCGTGTGGATCTTCATGATGAACGCCATGGACATGCTGCCGGTGGACCTGCTGCCGGTGCTGTGGCAGGGCTTCCAGGGTGACTCGCACGCCTACCTGCGCGTCGTTCCCACGGCTGACCTCTCGACCACGCTGGGCCTGTCCTCGGCCGTGCTGATCCTGTGCTTCTTCTACAGCATCAAGATCAAGGGCATGGGCGGCTGGGCCCACGAACTGGTGACTGCCCCGTTCGGCACCAGCAAGAATCCCGTGTTTGCACTGATCCTGGGTGTCGTGAACCTGGCCATGCAAATCATTGAATATGTCGCCAAGACGGTTTCGCATGGCATGCGACTGTTCGGCAACATGTACGCTGGTGAGTTGGTGTTCTGTCTGATCGCTCTGATGGGCGGTGCGGCTGCCATGTCGCTTTCCGGTGTGTTGCTCCCCTTGGGGCACATCATTGCAGGCTCTATCTGGGCGATCTTCCACATTCTGATCATCACCCTGCAGGCCTTCATTTTCATGATGCTGACGCTGATCTATCTCGGCCAGGCGCATGAAGCCCACTGACCATTTCCTTTCCCTCTCAACCTTTCTCTTTCTTTAATCTCAGGAGTCATCATGGAAAACATTCTCGGTCTCGTCGCTCTGGCTTGTGGTCTGATCGTTGGTCTGGGCGCTATCGGCGCTTCGATCGGTATCGCCCTGATGGGTGGCAAGTTCCTGGAATCGTCGGCACGTCAGCCTGAGCTGATCAACGAACTGCAAACCAAGATGTTCATCTTGGCCGGTCTGATCGACGCTGCCTTCCTGATCGGTGTGGCCATCGCTCTGCTGTTCGCTTTCGCCAACCCCTTCGTCCTGGCCTAAGCTCCGATCAACGCCCTAGATAGAAAGGTGTTGCCGTGAGTATCAACGCGACCCTGTTCGTCCAGGCCATCGTTTTCCTGATCCTGGTGCTGTTCACGATGAAGTTCGTGTGGCCCCCGATCGCGAAGGCGCTGGATGAACGAGCTCTGAAAATCGCCGATGGCCTCGCTGCTGCCGACAAGGCCAAGACCGACCTGGCCGCTGCCAACAAGCGCGTCGAGCAGGAACTGGCCCAGACGCGCAACGAAACGGCATCGCGGCTTGCGGACGCCGAACGCCGTGCCCAGGCCATCATCGAAGAAGCCAAGGCCCGTGCCTCCGAAGAAGGCAACAAGATTGTTGCTGCTGCCCGCGCCGAGGCCGAGCAGCAGACAATCCAGGCCCGTGAAGCCCTGCGCGAGCAAGTGGCTGCGCTGGCCGTCAAGGGCGCCGAGCAGATCCTGCGCAAGGAAGTGGATGCCGGCGTCCATGCCGACCTGCTGAACCGCCTGAAGACCGAGCTGTAAGGAAGAGCAAACATGGCAGAACTCGCCACCATTGCCCGTCCTTACGCAGATGCCCTGTTCAAGGCCAGCACCCAGCAGGGTGCTGACCTGTCCGGCACTGTTGCCTGGGCGGAGGAATTGGCGGCGATTGCCGCCAATCCGCAATTGCGCCAGCTGGCCGACGACCCCAAGGTGACCGACGAACAACTGTTCGACGTCATCAGCGGCGTGGCCGGCTCGGCATTGCCCGATGCCGCACGCAACTTTCTGCGCGTCATCATTGAAAACGGCCGACTGCAAGCCCTGCCAGAAGTGGCGGCCCAGTTTCGCAGCCTCGTGAACCGCGCCGGTGGCTCGTCCGACGCCGTGGTTCAAAGCGCATTCCCCATAGATGCTGCCGCACTGGCCGCACTCGGAACTTCGCTGGAGAAGCGTTTCGGCCGAAAGCTGAACCTGTCGGTGCAGCAAGATCAGTCCCTGATCGGTGGCATCCGCGTCGTGGTGGGTGATGAAGTTCTTGACACCTCCGTCAAGGCCCGCCTGGAACAAATGAAAGCGGCCCTCATTGCGTAACAACGCGACTGAGGTCTCGGCTAACCAAAGCTAAAGAAGGAAAGAGTCATGCAACTCAATCCCGCAGAAATTTCTGAACTGATCAAGAGCCGCATCGAGGGTCTGGCTGGCAGCAGCGACATCCGTAACGAAGGCACCGTGGTTTCGGTGACCGACGGTATCGTGCGCGTGCACGGCCTGTCGGACGTGATGCAAGGCGAAATGCTGGAATTCCCCGCAGGCAAGGACGGCCAGCCCTCCTTCGGCCTGGCGCTGAACCTCGAGCGCGACTCCGTCGGCGCCGTGATTCTGGGCGAGTACGAGCACATCTCCGAAGGCGACACCGTCAAGTGCACGGGCCGCATTCTGGAAGTGCCCGTCGGCCCCGAACTCATCGGCCGCGTGGTCAACGCCCTGGGTCAGCCCATCGACGGCAAGGGCCCGATCAACGCCAAGATGACGGACGTGATCGAGAAGGTCGCTCCCGGCGTGATCGCACGCCAGTCCGTGGACCAGCCCCTGCAGACCGGCATCAAGTCCATCGACTCGATGGTGCCCGTCGGCCGTGGCCAGCGCGAACTGATCATCGGCGACCGCCAGACCGGCAAGACCGCCGTGGCCATCGACGCCATCATCAACCAGAAGGGTCAGGGCGTTACCTGCATCTACGTTGCGATCGGCCAGAAGGCTTCCTCGATCAAGAACGTGGTGCGTGCCCTGGAGCAGGCCGGCGCGATGGAATACACCATCGTCGTGGCTGCCACCGCTTCCGAATCCGCTGCCATGCAGTACGTGTCGGCCTACTCGGGCTGCACGATGGGCGAGTACTTCCGCGACCGCGGCGAAGACGCGCTGATCGTCTATGACGACCTGTCCAAGCAGGCCGTGGCCTACCGCCAGGTTTCGCTGCTGCTGCGCCGTCCCCCGGGCCGCGAAGCCTTCCCCGGCGACGTGTTCTATCTCCACAGCCGCCTGCTCGAGCGCGCAGCCCGCGTGAATGCCGACTATGTCGAAGCCTTCACCAAGGGTGAAGTCAAGGGCAAGACGGGTTCGCTGACGGCTCTGCCCATCATCGAAACCCAGGCGGGTGACGTGTCGGCCTTCGTGCCCACCAACGTGATCTCGATCACGGACGGCCAGATCTTCCTGGAAACCAGCCTGTTCAACGCCGGTATCCGCCCCGCCATCAACGCCGGTATCTCGGTGTCGCGCGTCGGTGGTGCTGCACAGACCAAGCTGGTCAAGGGCCAGTCCGGCGGTATCCGTACCGACCTGGCGCAATACCGTGAGCTGGCTGCCTTCGCGCAGTTCGCCTCCGACCTGGACGAAGCCACCCGCAAGCAGCTCGACCGCGGTGCCCGCGTGACCGAACTGCTCAAGCAGGCCCAGTACAGCCCCCTGTCCACCGCCCTGATGGGCGCTTCGCTGTTCGCAGTGAACAAGGGCTACATGGACGACATCCAGGTCAAGCAAGTGCTGGCTTTCGAGTCTGGTCTGCACCAGTTCCTGAAGACCAGCCACGGCGCCCTGATCGACAAGCTGAACGCTTCCAAGGCCATGGACAAGGATTCCGAAGCCGAATTGAACGCCGCCATCGTTGCGTTCAAGAAGTCGTTCGCTTAAACCGGACGAGGAGCCATCATGGCAGCAGGTAAGGAAATTCGCGGCAAGATCAAATCGGTGGAAAACACCAAGAAGATCACCAAAGCCATGGAAATGGTGGCCGCATCCAAGATGCGCAAGGCGCAGGAACGGATGCTGGCTGCACGCCCGTACAGCGAAAAGATCCGCAACATTGCAGTCCATCTTGGCCAAGCCAACCCCGAGTACGTGCACCCGTTCATGCAAGTGAACGGTGATGCCAAGACTGCCGGCGTCATCGTTGTGACGACGGACAAGGGGTTGTGCGGCGGCATGAACACCAACGTGTTGCGTGCTGTCACGGCCAAGCTGCGGGAGCTGCAGGATCAAGGCGTGTCGGCAGAAGCGGTGGCCATTGGCAACAAGGGTCTGGGCTTTCTGAACCGTGTCGGCGCCAAGGTGGTTTCGCACGCGACGGGTCTGGGCGATACGCCCCATCTGGAAAAGCTGATCGGCCCTGTGAAGGTGCTGCTCGATGCGTACGCAGCGGGCAAGCTGAGCGCGGTGTACCTGAGCTACACCAAGTTCATCAACACCATGAAGCAGGAATCGGTGGTGGAGCAGTTGCTGCCCCTGTCGTCCGAGAGCATGCAGGCCGAGAAGACGTCTGGCCATAGCTGGGACTACATCTACGAACCCGATGCGCAGTCCGTGATCGACGAGCTGCTCGTGCGTTACGCAGAGTCCCTGGTCTACCAAGCGGTTGCAGAAAACATGGCGTCCGAGCAATCGGCGCGCATGGTGGCCATGAAGGCCGCGACCGACAACGCCGGCAACGTCATCAGCGAGTTGAAGCTCGTCTACAACAAGACGCGTCAGGCAGCCATCACGACCGAACTGTCGGAAATCGTGGCTGGCGCCGCTGCGGTGTAAACGGCTTTAACAGACAAACTAATTGGAGCAAAAAATGGCTCAAGTGCAAGGCAAGATTGTTCAATGTATTGGCGCTGTGGTGGACGTCGAGTTCCCCCGCAACGCAATGCCCAAGGTGTTCGATGCCCTGAAGCTCGACGGCTCGGCCCTGACGCTGGAAGTGCAGCAACTGCTGGGTGACGGCGTTGTGCGTACCATCGCCCTGGGCTCGTCCGACGGTCTGCGTCGTGGCCTGATGGTGTCCAACACCGGCAACCCCATCACCGTGCCCGTGGGCAAGGCGACGCTGGGTCGCATCATGGACGTGCTGGGCAACCCCATCGACGAACGCGGTCCCGTGGATCAGGCCCTGACGGCCCCCATCCACCGCAAGGCACCGGCTTATGACGAGCTGTCGCCTTCGCAGGAACTGCTGGAAACCGGCATCAAGGTGATCGACCTGATCTCTCCCTTCGCCAAGGGCGGCAAGGTGGGTCTGTTCGGTGGCGCCGGCGTGGGCAAGACCGTGAACATGATGGAACTCATCAACAACATCGCCAAGGGCCACGGTGGTCTGTCGGTGTTTGCCGGTGTGGGTGAACGTACCCGTGAAGGCAATGACTTCTATCACGAAATGTCGGACGCCGGCGTGGTCAACCAGGAGTCGCTGAACGACTCCAAGGTCGCCATGGTCTACGGCCAGATGAACGAACCCCCGGGCAACCGTCTGCGCGTGGCGCTGACCGGCCTGACCATGGCCGAAGCCTTCCGTGACGAAGGCAAGGACGTGCTGTTCTTCGTGGACAACATCTACCGCTACACGCTGGCCGGTACCGAAGTGTCCGCTCTGCTGGGCCGCATGCCTTCCGCCGTGGGCTACCAGCCCACGCTGGCCGAGGAAATGGGCCGCCTGCAAGAGCGCATCACCTCGACCAAGGTCGGTTCGATCACTTCCATCCAGGCCGTTTACGTGCCTGCCGATGACTTGACCGACCCCTCGCCTGCCACGACGTTCGCCCACTTGGACTCCACCGTGGTGCTGTCGCGTGACATCGCTTCGCTGGGTATCTACCCCGCTGTCGACCCGCTGGACTCCACCAGCCGCCAGCTGGACCCCCAGGTCGTGGGTGAAGAGCACTACAAGGTGGCCCGCGAAGTGCAGGGCACGCTGCAGCGCTACAAGGAACTGCGCGACATCATCGCCATTCTGGGCATGGACGAGCTGGCTCCCGAAGACAAGCTGACCGTGGCCCGCGCCCGCAAGATTCAGCGTTTCCTGTCGCAGCCTTTCCACGTGGCCGAAGTGTTTACTGGCGCTCCCGGCAAGTACGTGTCGCTGGCTGAAACCATCCGTGGTTTCAAGATGATCTGCGCCGGCGAGTGCGATCACCTGCCCGAGCAGGCCTTCTACATGGTTGGCACCATCGACGAAGCCTTCGAGAAGGCCAAGAAGCTGGCGGCTTGAGCCTGCGGCACCCCCTGAGCGACTGCGTCGCCTCCCCCTCTCTACCCGCTTTGCGGGGGAGGGGGACGACACCCTCGCCGAGGGGCGGCCCTTGCTCGGTGTCCCCGATCTGGGCCCTGCCGGTTCCAAGTTCCAGTCCTACCTTTTCTGAGGAGCAAAGATGAACACCATCCACGTTGATGTGGTCAGTGCCGAAGAGTCCATCTTCTCCGGTGAAGCGCGCTTTGTCGCCCTGCCCGGTGAATCCGGCGAACTGGGCATTTTTCCCCGCCACACTCCGCTGATCACGCGCATCAAGCCCGGCTCGGTGCGTATCGAGATGGCTGACGGCAGCGAAGAATTCGTCTTCGTGGCCGGCGGCATCCTGGAAGTGCAGCCCAACTGCGTGACCGTGCTGTCCGACACCGCCATCCGCGGTGCCGACCTGGACGCCGAGAAGGCCGAGAAGGCCAAGCTCGAAGCCGAGGAAGCGCTGAAGAACGCCAAGAGCGAAGTCGATCTGGCGCGTGCCCAGTCCGAGCTGGCCGTCATGGCCGCCCAGATCGCGGCCCTGCGCAAGTTCCGCCAAAAGCGCTGAGCCCTCCCGGGACCAGCCGCAAGAAAGCCGCCCTCGGGCGGCTTTTTTCATGGTGCGAAGGCGTCTCAGTCGCCGCAGCGGGCCTGGTAGACGTAGGTCACGGCGTTGTCCTTGGGGTCGACCGTGCGCGACTTGTGCGTCACGGCCTTGGCTGGCACGGGGCACAGCGCGCGGATCTGCTGCTCGCATCGCTTGGGGTCGTCCTCGCGCAGCTTGCAGCTGAGCACATAGTCGTACTCTTGCGAGTCATCGAGGACGGGGCTTGCGCAGGCGCTCAGGGCCAGCACGGCGGCCAGCAGGCCCAGGCGGGCCAGGGTGTTCTTCATGGTGTGGATGCTCCTTGATGAAATGGCGTGACGCTATCACAGCCTCCGTGCCCGCGATAGCTCGATGAAGGGGGGCGCTCGGTCTGAGGGTCGTTTTGCCTCAGTGCCGCTGTATCACGACGGTATCGGGAAGATTGTCGCCACCTTCGTGCACAGGCTGCAACGGGTCGCGCGGGAAGTTGGTTTCCAGCAGCAGGCTCACGCGCTCGAGCGCCGCCGTCATGCCCATGGCATAGTGGCCGCCCTGGAAAGCGGCCTGCATGTCACTGATCAGCGTCTGCCACTGCTGCGCAGGCAGGGTGCGCGCCAGGGCGCGGTCGGCGACGATCTCGATGGCGTGGTCGGCCAGCAGCAGATAGATCAGGGCGCCGTTGTTGTGCTCGGTATCCCAGACGCGCAGCTTGCCGAACAGCGTGATGGCGCGCTCGCGCGGCGTGGCATCGCGCCAGATGTAGCTGGGCGGCAGGCCGGGCTCGACGCAGATACGGATCTGTCCTGTATGGCGCTGCTCGCTCATGGTGATCAGGCGCTCCAGCTCCGCCAGGGTCTCGGGTGGGAGTGCACGCCGCAGCTGCCCTTCGGCCCAATGGTGGCGCAGCAGCCGGACCAGACGCTGAACAAAGCCTGTGATTGCAGCCGCCATCTCACCAACTCCCCGAGGCGCCGCCGCCCCCAAAACTGCCGCCTCCCCCGGAGCTGAAGCCTCCGCCGCCGCTGCTTCGTCCGCCGCCTCCGCCAAAACCACCGCCGTAGCCACCCCCTCCGCCCCATCCACCGCCACCTCTGCCGGAGCGGCCGCTGCCCAGCAAGGTGAACAGCAGAGCGACGATGCCCGCTCCGCCTGCCACCAGCAGACTGGTGGTCACCACATAGGCGGCAATGCCGGCGCCTGTGCCTGCCAGCACCGAGGCCAGGGGCCGGCCCAGCATCGAGCGCAGGATGGGGCCCGCGATGACCACACCGAAAAAGAAGAACAGCATCAGGTCTTCCATGTCGAAGCCACGGTCCGGGCTTTTGGAGGAAGGGGCATTGGGGGAGGGGGCCGGCAGCTGCTCGCCCGCAATGCGTGCCGCCACCTGGTCCAGCGCAGCGGCGATACCGCCTGCATAGTCGCCCTGGCGAAAGCGCGGGGTCATCTGCTGGTCGATGATGCGAGCGGCCGCCAGGTCGGGGATGGCGCCTTCCAGCGCGCGGGCCACTTCCAGCCGCATGCGCCTGTCGTTCTTGGCAATCACCATCAACAGCCCGTCGCCCACGTCGCGGCGGCCTATCTTCCAGTCGCTGGCCACGCGCCAGGCATAGGCGGCGATGTCCTCGGGCGCCGTGGTGGCCACCATCAGCACAACGACCTGCGAGCCCGACTTCTGTTCAATGCTGCGCAGCCTGTCTTCAATGGCCCGTGCCTCGTCGGGCGACAGCGTGCCCGTCTGGTCGATGAGCCGGGCCGTCAGTGGGGGGACGGGTTGCGGAGCCTGCGCCAGCGCGCTTCCTGGCAGCAACAACGCTGCCAGGAGCAGGGCGCAAAGCATGCGCCAGAGCGGCGCCAGGGATGTGGTCACGGTTTACTTGTTGCCGAAGTCCACCGTGGGCGGGCGAGAGATTTCGGCCTCGTTCTGCACGCTGAAGGTGGGCTTGGGCTCATAGCTGAAGACCTTGGCTGTCAGATTGGTCGGAAAGCTGCGCGCCAGCACGTTGTAGGACTGCACGGCCTGGATGTACTGGTTGCGCGCCACGGTGATGCGGTTCTCCGTGCCCTCCAGCGTGACGCGCAGGTCACGGAAGCCCTGATTGGCCTGCAACTGGGGGTAGCGCTCGGCCACCACCATCAGCCGGGACAGCGCACTGGACAGCTCACCCTGCGCCTGCTGGAACTTGTTGAAGGCTTCGGGGTTGTTGACCAGCTCGGACGTGGCCTGGATGGAGGTGGCCTTGGCGCGTGCCTCCACCACCTTGGTCAGGGTCTCCTGCTCGAAATTGGCCTCGCCCTTGACCGAGGCCACGATGTTGGGCACCAGGTCGGCACGGCGCTGGTACTGGTTGAGCACCTCGCTCCAGGCCGACTTGGTCTGTTCGTCAAGGCGCTGGAAATCGTTGTAGCCGCAGCCGGTCAGTACCAGAACGGTGGCAAGTGTGGCGATTAGACGTTTCATGAGATGACAACCTGAAAGCGACAATGGAAGACAGTATCGTGCACGATGCTGCGCATCGCTGGCGATTGTGCTGCGCACCCGGCCCGCCGCCCTGTAGGGCAAAGGCCATTCGCAGCGACTGGGACAAGGACTGCAAACGGGCTCTATGCATCAATTCAACGCGGCGCGCTGGCTGCCCGGTGGCCACGCACAGACCATCTGGCCGGCGCTGTTCGCGCACCGTCGGCCGGCCGGCCATGCGGCACCCCGGTGGCGGTGGGAGCGCTGGGATACCCCGGATGGCGACTTCATCGATGTCGCCTTCGGCAGTGCTCCCACCCCGCCTGCCGATGCGCCATGGCTGGTGCTTTTCCATGGCCTTGAAGGCTCGGCGAACAGCCACTATGCCCTGGCCATGGCCTGTGTGGCCGAACAGCGTGGCTGGCACATGGCCGTGCCGCACTTTCGCGGCTGCAGCGGCGAGGTCAACCGGGCGCCGCGCGCCTATCACTCGGGCGATGTGCAGGAGGTGGACTGGATACTGCGCCGCCTGCGCGAGCGGTCTTCTCGCCCGCTGCATGCGGTCGGTGTCTCCCTGGGCGGCAATGCGCTGGCACGCTGGGCGGGCGTGCAGGCGGACAAGGCTGCCGAGGTGGTGCAGGCCCTGGCGGCGGTGAGTGCGCCGCTGGACCTGGCCGCCGGGGGAACGGCGCTGGGGAAAGGGCTGAACCGCTGGATCTACACGCGCATGTTCCTGCGCACCCTGGTGCCCAAGGCGCTGCTCAAGTGGGCGCAGTTTCCCGGTCTCTTCGATCGTGATGCCGTGCTGCGTGCGCGTGATCTGAGAGAGTTTGACGATGCGTTCACGGCGCCGGTCCACGGCTTTCGTGATGCGCAGGACTATTGGCATCGGGCGGCGGCCAAACCGCTGCTGGGCAGCATTGCCGTGCCTGCACTGCTGCTCAATGCGCTGGACGATCCCTTTGTCCCTTCGTACAGCCTGCCGGCGCCAGGCGAAGTCGGCCCGCGGGTTACGCTGTGGCATCCGCCGCACGGCGGTCATGTGGGTTTTGCACAGGGGCGTTGGCCGGGACATGTACTGGCCATGCCGCAGGCCGTCACGCAGTGGCTGGCACACAGCGAAAAAGGATGAATGCAATGGACGATATCGTGAAGCAGGCCATGGCCAAATGGCCCCATGTGCCTGCCTGCAGCGGCTGGCTGGGGCTGGACGAGCGCGGGCGCTGGTATCTGCGCGATGAACAGGCCCAGGCCAGCGGCGCTTTCGACAGCGGAATCCCGGGAGCCAAGGGCGCGGAGGTGCGCAACGAAAAGCTGGCGGACTTCATCGCCCGCAACTACCTGGCCGAGCCCGATGGTCGATGGTTCTTCCAGAACGGTCCCCAGCGCGTGTATGTGGAGCTGGAGAATGCTCCCTGGATATGGCGGTTGCGCTGGGATGGCGAGGGCCTGCAGATGCACAGCCATACAGGAGCCGAACTGGATGCCGGGGCCATCACCGAAGCGCTGATGGACGAGACGGGGCGCCTGTACCTGGCGACGCCTTCCGGCCTGGGCCTGGTCCATACGCAGGACATGATCGATGCCGCGGCTGCGCTGGAGGCGGGCGCGTTGCCGGCCTGTGAAGAGGTGCGGGCCGAGGCGTTGCCGCAGCGCTACGGTTTCGTGCGCAGTCCTGCGCGGGCATGAAAAAACCGGCCGAAGCCGGTTGGTTCCAGAAGTCCCGCGTGTTGCTCAATTGGCGGGGGCTGCTGCGCCTTCTGCCGCGGCGCCTTCTGCGGCAGGGGCCTTGGGTTCTTCGAACTTGCCGCCCGCTGCGTTGGCCATGTAGACCACGCCGCGTGCAATTTCGGTGTCGTTGAAGTCGCCGCCACCCTGAGGGGCCATGGCGCCCTTGCCCTTGAGTGCCGAGTGCACCAGGCCTTCCAGTCCCTGTGCTAGGCGAGGGCCCCAGGCCGCAGCATCCTCGAACTTGGGTGCTCCTGCAGCGCCCGTGGCGTGGCAAGCGGCGCACTGGCCCTTGTAGACCTCTTCGCCCGCGCGCAGGGGGCGGTTGGCATCACGGATCTCCACAAGGCCGATCTTCTGCAGGCGCTGAGCCTTGGCCATTTCGGTCTGGGAAGCGCCGGCACCGGACTTGTCGGCCGAACTCACGTACTGCACGAGGCCGATGATCACGAACACCGGAACCACGAACGAGAAAAACACCGCTATCAGCAGTTGCCTGGGATTCTTGATCGGGCCCGTATGGGCTTCTTCGGTGTGGGTTGCGCTCATGAAGTCCTCTTGTGTTGTGGGGGCGTGAGTCAACAACAAATTATATCGACGGCCCTCTTGCAGACACTGCGCGCAGACCCGGGTTGACCTGGGACGCACATATGCCATGAGATGGATCAAGCAATTGGCAAATGCTTGCCGCACTGAATGACAAAGAGGCGTTCACCTTGCGGTGAACGCCTCTTTGCGGTTGGCGCGGCAGATGCGGTTATTGCTGCGCGGGAGTTTGCGTGGTTGCAGCCGCTGTCGCCGTCCTGTCGGTCCAGCCGCCGCCCAGAGCCTTGTACAGCTCGATCTGATTGAGCAGTTGCGCCAGGCGCACGCTCACGGTGGATTGCTCCAGCGCGAACAGGGTGCGCTGTGCGTCCAGCAGGTCCAGGTAGCTGGCCACGCCGTTGCTGTAGCGCAGGTCGGACAGCTTCAGGCGTGCCTGCTCGGCTTCGAGCTGGGCGCGCTGGGCCATGATCTGGTCACGCAGCGTGCCTTGGCTGTCCAGTGCGTCGGAGACTTCGCGGAAGGCGCTCTGGATGGACTTCTCGTACTGCGCAATGGCGACTTCGCGATCGACCTTGGCCGCAGCCAGATTGGCCGAGTTGCGGCCCGCATCGAAGATGGGCAGCAGGGCCGAGGGCGCCAGGGTGAAACCCCAGCTGCCGCTCTTGAACAGGCCCGACAGCTCGTTGCTGGCCGTGCCGAACTGCCCGGTCAGCGTGATGCGCGGGAAGAAGGCCGCACGCGCCGCGCCGATGTTGGCATTGGCGCTGATCAGTTGCTGCTCGGCCTGGCGGATGTCGGGGCGCTGCGTGAGCAGGTCAGACGGCAGGCCGGCCGGCACGGCAGGCAGGTCGGCCGTGTCGCGCAGGCCCTGGCTGGAGCCCAGGCTGGCGACCACGTCCGCAGGCAGCGCCTGGCCCAGCAGCAGCACCAGGGCGTTCTCGTCCAGGGCACGCTGGCGCTGCTGCTGCGCCAGGGTGGCGCGCGCAGCTTCGGTCAGCGAGACGGCCTGGCGGTAGTCCAGCTCGGAGGCCACGCCCGTGTCGAAGCGCAGCTTGGTCAGCTTGATCGACTCTTCGCGCGTCTGCAGCGTGTCGCGCGAGATCTTCAGCAACTGCTCGTCGGCCAGCAGCGTGTACCAGCCGCTGGCCACGGCGGCCACCAGGCTGGTCTGCGCGGCGCGGCGCGCTTCCTCGGTGGCCAGGTACTGGGCCAGGGCCGCTTCCTTCAGGCTGCCGATGCGCCCGAAGAAGTCCAGCTCCCAGGAGGTCACGGCCAGGCCGACCTGGTAGCTGTTGACGTACTTGGTGCCGGAGCCCGTGGTATTCGGGGCGCGGCTGGCGTTGACGCCTGCACCGACCGTCGGGAACTGGTCGGCGCGCGTGATCCGGTACTGCGCCTGGGCGCGCTCGATATTGAGCGCGGCCACGCGCAGGTCGCGGTTGTTGTCCAGCGCGGTGCGCACCAGTTGCTGCAGGCGTGCGTCCTGGAAGAAATCCTGCCAGGGCAGCTGTGCGGCAGCCGTTCCGCCTTCTGCCGCAGCAGTGGCGTTCGCGCGGGTGTATTGGGCCGCGACCGGAGCGGCAGGGCGCTCGTAGGTGGGGATGAGCGAGCATCCCGCCAGGAGCACGGCGGTGGCGATGGCCACCGGGGTACTGCGATTAATCATGGCTCAAGGCCTCCTTGCCGGCCGGTGTGGACGGCGGGTTGTGCGTTTTGATCTTGCCCTTGAACAGCTTGCGCACCACGACGAAGAAGGTGGGCACGAACAGCACGGCCAGCACGGTGCCGGTGATCATGCCGCCGAGCACGCCGGTGCCGATGGCACGCTGGCTGGCGGAGCTGGCGCCGGAGGCGATCACCAGAGGCACCACGCCCAGGCCGAAGGCCAGCGAGGTCATGATGATGGGCCGGAACCGCAGGTGTGCGGCTTCCAGCGCGGCCTCGATCAGGCCCTTGCCTTCGGCCTGCAGGTCCTTGGCGAACTCCACGATCAGGATGGCGTTCTTTGCCGACAGGCCAATCACCGTCACCAGTCCGATCTGGAAGTACACGTCGTTGGAATAGTTGCGCAGCAAGGTGGCAAGCACCACGCCCAGCAGACCCAGCGGCACGACCAGAATCACCGACAGCGGAATCGACCAGCTCTCGTACAGAGCGGCCAGGCACAGGAACACGGCCAGGATGGCGAAGGCGTACAGGAAGATGGCTTGCGAGCCCGCCAGCTTTTCCTCACGCGACTGGCCGGTCCACTCGAAGCCGAAGCCTTCGGGCAGCTTGGCAGCCAGCTTTTCCATCTCGTCCATGGCATCGCCCGAGCTGAAGCCCGGAGCAGCCGAGCCTTCGATGCGCACGGCCGGGTAGCCGTTGTAGCGCACCGTCTGCTGCGCGCCCTTGACCCACTTGGTGGTCGCGAACGTGGACAGCGGCACCGGATCGCCCTTGGCATTGCGCGCGTTCAGGCGCAGCAGATCGTCGGGCTGCATGCGGGCCGGAGCGTCGGCCTGCACGATCACGCGCTGCAGACGACCCTGGTTGGGGAAGTCATTGACGTAGGACGAGCCCAGTGCCGTGGACAGCGCCGCATTGATCGAGGTGAAGTCCACGCCCAGTGCGTTGGCCTTGTCGCGGTCGATCTCGATGCGCAGCTGCGGCGCGTCTTCCAGGCCGTCGGGACGCACGCCGGCCAGCACCTTGCTCTGCCCGGCCATGCCCAGCAGCATGTTGCGCGCATTGATCAGCGCATCGTGGCCGTGGCCGGCACGGTCCTGCAGGCGGAACGAGAAGCCCACGGCATTGCCCAGTTCGGGAATGGGCGGCGGGTTCACGGCGAACACGAAGGCGTCGCGTATGCCCGCCGTCATGCCCATGATGCGGCCCGTCATGGCATCCACCGTGGAGTCCGCTCCCTTGCGTTCAGACCAGTCCTTGAGCGGCACGAAGGCGAGGGCGGCGTTCTGGCCCTGGCCGGAGAAGCTGAAGCCCAGCACGCTGACCATGTTGGCCACTTCGGGCTGCGGCAGCACGGCCTCCTCGACCTGCTTCATGACTTCCAGCGTGCGCTCCTTGGCGGCGCCAGGAGGCAGTTGCACGTTGACGATGAAGTAGCCCTGGTCCTCGGTCGGCAGGAACGAGGTCGGCAGGCCACGGAACACCACCACGGCACCGGCGATCACGGCCAGGTACACGCCGATCATCAGCACCGAGCGCTTGAGCAGGCGAGCCACCCAGCCTTCATAGGACTTGGCCGAGCGTGCGAACGTGCGGTTGAACCAGCCGAAGAAGCCTTTCTTCTCGTGGTTGTGGCCGGCCTCCACGGGCTTGAGCAGCGTTGCGCACAGAGCCGGTGTCAGCGTCAGCGCCATGAAGGCCGAGAAGCTGATGGAGGCGACCATCACGATGGAGAACTGCCGGTAGATATTGCCGGTGGACCCCGCGAAGAAAGCCAGCGGTATGAACACCGCGATCAGCACCAGCGTAATGCCCACGATGGCGCCCGAGATCTGGCCCATGGCCTTGATCGCGGCCTCGCGCGGCGGCAGGCCTTCCTCGCTCATGATGCGCTCGACGTTCTCCACAACCACGATGGCGTCGTCCACCACGATGCCGATGACCAGCACCATGCCGAACATGGCCAGCACGTTGATCGAGAAGCCCACGGCCTGCATGACCGCGAAGGTGCCCAGCAGTGCAATGGGCACCACGATGGTCGGGATCAGCGTGTAGCGCCAGTTCTGCAGGAACAGGTACATCACCAGGAACACCAGCACGATGGCTTCCAGCAGCGTGTGGGCCACCTTCTCGATGGAGATGCTCACGAATTTGGAGCTGTCGTAGGGAATGGAGTAATTCACGCCCTTGGGGAAGAACTTCTTCAGTTCCTCCATGCGTGCATGCACGGCCTTGGCCGTGGCCAGCGCGTTGCCGCTGGGCGTCAGCTGCACGCCGATACCCACGGCATCCTTGCCGTTCAGGCGGGCGGAGGTCGCGTAGGCCTGGCCGCCGATCTCGATGGTGGCCACGTCCTTGAGTCGCACGGTGGAGCCATCGGCATTGGCGCGCAGCACGATGTTCTCGAACTGGCTGATCGAAGACAGCTGGCCCATCACCGTCACCGTGGCGGCGATCTTCTGGCCCGTGATGTTGGGCAGGTCGCCGATGGCGCCGCTGGCCACCTGGGCGTTCTGGCTGCGGATGGCGGCCGTCACGTCCTCGGCCGAGAGCTTGTAGCCCTGCAGCTTGGCGGGATCGAACCAGATGCGCATCGCCTTTTCCGTGCCGAACAGCTGTGCCTGGCCCACGCCTGCCACACGCTGGATTTCGGGAACGATGTTGCGCGAGGCATAGTCGCCCAGGGCCACCGTGTCATAGGCCTTGGCGTCCTCGGACGACAGCATGATGAACAGCAGGAAGTTGGACGACGCCTTGTCCACGCGAACGCCCTGCTGCGTCACCGAAGCAGGCAGGCGCGGCGTGGCGCGCGAGAGGCGGTTTTGCACGTCCACCTGCGCCAGGTCCACGTTGGTGCCGGCCTCGAAGCTGATGGTGATGCTGCCCGTGCCGTCGGCCTGGGCCACAGACTCCATGTAGACCAGGCCGGGCGAGCCGTTCATCTCGCGCTCGATCACGGACAGCACGCTGTCTTCGAGCACCTTCGCGGACGCGCCTGGATAGGCCGTGTTGATGACGATGGCCGGAGGAGCCACCTTGGGGTATTGAGCGATCGGAAGCTTGGTCAGCGCGATACCACCGAGGACGATGATGAACAGCGCGACGACCCATGCAAAGATCGGTCTGTCGATAAAGAACTTGGCCATTGCTGAGCCCCTTGATTACTTCTTGTCTGCCTGGTCCGCAGGCTTGGCATCGGCTGCGGCTTGCGGGGCTGGCGCTGCCGTGCCGGCCGGCTTCTGGGCGCCTGCGGCCTCGGGCTGCCACGGTACGGGCTTGACCGGCGTGCCGGGTGGCAGCATCTGCAGCTTCTGGAAGCCGTCGACCATCACCTTCTCGCCCGCCTGCAGGCCTTCGCTGACCAGCCATTGGTTGTTCTGGGCCGTGGTCACCTTCACTTGGCGCTTGGTGATCTTGCCGTCGTCGCTGACCACGCTCACGGTGTCGCCGGTCTCGGTGCGCGTCACCGCCTGCTGAGGCACGGCAATGGCGTTGGACGCCTGGGCCTGCTCCATGCGCACGCGCACATACATGCCGGGCAGCAGCAATCCCTTGGGATTGGGCACCTCGGCACGCAGCGTGACCTGGCCGGTGGAGCTGTCCACGGTCAGGTCGGTGAACAGCAGCTTGCCCTTTAGTTCGTAGGCCGTGCCATCGTCCAGGCGCACCTCGACGCTGGCGGCTTCGGCGCCATCGGCCTTCTTGAGCTTGCCCTGCTCCATCGCGCGGCGCAGCCGGAAGGCTTCGCTGGACGACTGGGTGAAATTCACATAGACCGGATTGATCTGCTGGACCACGGCCAGCGGGGTCGCCTCGCCCTGGCCGACCAGCGCGCCTTCGGTCACTAGAGACTGGCCGATGCGGCCAGAAATGGGGGCGGTGACGCTGGTATAGCCAAGATTGATCTCGGCGGTCCGCACGGAGGCCTTGCCGGCCGCGACGTCAGCCTGGGCCTGCTTGTAGGCAGCCTCTGCATTGACGAAGTCCTGCTTGCTGATCGCGTTGGCGGCAACCAGCGGGCGGTAGCGTTCCAGTTGCGCCAGTGCCTGGGCCTGGTTGGCCTCGGCACGGGCCTGCGTGGCCTTGGCACTTTGCAGCGTCGCCTGGTAGGGCGCCGGATCGATGCGGTACAGCACCTGGCCGGCCTTCACGTCGCTGCCTTCCTTGAACAGGCGCTCCTGCACGATGCCGGCGCTACGGGCCCGGATCTGGGCCACGCGGCGCGCGTCCACGCGGCCGGGCAACTCGGTCACAAGTCCCACATCGGCGGGGGTGGCCACCACCACACCTACAGGGACGGCGGGCATCTGCTGCTGTGCGGCAGCTTGTTCTTCGGGCTTTTTCCCGCAGGCGACCATGGCCATTGCGGCGGTGACGGCCAGGGCCACGGTGGTGAGGCGCAGACTGTTGTAAGGGGACGGAGCGGCTGACACATTGCTGCGTGTGCTGGGCATGATGGGTCCTTGTGCTGAATCAAATAACGATGTTGACGTTCCGGTCAGCGCTATCCGGAACGCCCGTGTCCACGGGCAAGTCGCGGATTATACATACATACATGAATGTATAATGACCGCAGTTGCTGCAAGGCGGCGCGAAGCATGGCGTAGCGTGGCATGGCCGGGCTCAACGATGGAAGGAAATACATCTTGGCACGACGAACGAAAGAAGATGCGTTTGCAACGCGCAACAGTCTGCTGGACGCTGCGGAGCAAGTGTTCTACGAGCAGGGTGTCGCCCGGGCCTCGCTCAACGAGATTGCCCAGCGAGCCGGCGCCACGCGCGGTGCGGTCTACTGGCATTTCAAGGACAAGCTGGATCTCTTCTATGCCATGCTGGATCGCGTCACGCTCCCGCTGGAGCAGGCCGCTCAGGGCGACTGCGAAGATGACTCCGAATGCGATGCGCTGGAATATGTGCGGCGCCTGATGGCGGTGGTCTTCGGGCGCATTGCGGATGACGACAGCACGCGGCGCGTCTTCGAGATCCTGTTGCTCAAGGTGGAGTACGTGGGCGAGCTCATGCCGGTGCAGGAGCGCAATCGCGCGGCACTGGACTCCTTTTCGTCCCGGCTGGAGCTGGCGCTGTGTGCCGCCGCCGAAAGCCATGCGGTCACCATGCCCATGTCGGCGCACCAGGCATCGATCGCACTGTGCGCCATGTTTGACGGGCTGCTGCAGAGCTGGCTGCTGGGGCGGGCTTTCGATCTCAAGCAAGTGGGTGCCCAGGCGGTGGATGTCTGCCTGCGCGGGCTGGGCTTCACGGTTTCGGAGGCTCCTGCCCAATGAGCGGGCTGGGCCGCGGGGCTTGTACGCGGTAGTGCAAAGTCATGCGACAATCATCGGCTTGTGCAGGGCAGCGATGCCTTGAGCGGCTGTAGCTCAGTGGATAGAGTATTGGCCTCCGAAGCCAAGGGTCGTGGGTTCGATCCCCGCCAGCCGCGCCACATTTTTCTTGGATCGCCTCGGTGGCCTGAGAAAAAAATGCACTGAATTTTTTCAGACGAAAAAAACGGTGCTAGAATTCAAATCTCTTCGGAGGGGTGCCCGAGTGGCTAAAGGGGGCAGACTGTAAATCTGTTGGCTTACGCCTACACTGGTTCGAATCCAGTCCCCTCCACCAGTAATGGTGAAGAAGAGAAGTCATCTGAAAAGGTGGCAGCGTGCAGTCAATCTGTGCGGGAGTAGTTCAATGGTAGAACCCTAGCCTTCCAAGCTAATGACGCGGGTTCGATTCCCGTCTCCCGCTCCAGTTTGCTAGCAAAGTTTTTTGAGGTTGCTTCGGCGGCTTCAAGGCCCATGTGGCTCAGTGGTAGAGCACTCCCTTGGTAAGGGAGAGGTCGGCAGTTCGATCCTGCCCATGGGCACCATTCTCTCTGGTGCGCTCGCTAGATGGGGTTGCGCCAAATCCTGTTGTAGTGATTTAGATTTTTTTCGGAGTCGGAAAAATGGCTAAAGAAAAATTCGAGCGTACCAAGCCCCACGTCAACGTGGGCACCATCGGTCACGTGGACCACGGCAAGACGACCCTGACGGCTGCCATCGCCACCGTTCTGTCCAAGAAGTTCGGCGGCGAAGCCAAGGCTTACGACCAGATCGACGCAGCACCTGAAGAAAAGGCCCGCGGCATCACGATCAACACCGCCCACGTCGAGTACGAAACGGCCAACCGCCACTACGCTCACGTTGACTGCCCCGGCCACGCCGACTACGTCAAGAACATGATCACCGGCGCTGCTCAGATGGACGGCGCTATCCTGGTGTGCTCGGCCGCTGACGGCCCGATGCCCCAGACCCGCGAGCACATCCTGCTGGCTCGTCAGGTGGGAGTGCCCTACATCATCGTGTTCCTGAACAAGTGCGACATGGTGGACGACGAAGAGCTGCTGGAGCTGGTCGAAATGGAAGTGCGCGAGCTGCTGGCCAAGTACGACTTCCCCGGCGACGACACCCCCATCATCCGCGGCTCGGCCAAGCTGGCCCTGGAAGGTGACGCAAGCGACAAGGGCGAGCCCGCCATCCTGCGTCTGGCTGAAGCCCTGGACACCTACATCCCCACGCCCGAGCGCGCTGTGGACGGTGCCTTCGCAATGCCCGTGGAAGACGTGTTCTCGATCTCCGGCCGTGGCACCGTGGTGACCGGTCGCGTTGAGCGCGGCATCATCAAGGTCGGCGAAGAAATCGAAATCGTCGGTATCCGCGACACCCAGAAGACCATCGTCACCGGCGTGGAAATGTTCCGCAAGCTGCTGGACCAAGGCCAGGCTGGCGACAACGTGGGCCTGCTGCTGCGCGGCACCAAGCGTGAAGACGTGGAACGCGGCCAAGTGCTGTGCAAGCCCGGCTCCATCAAGCCCCACACCCACTTCACGGCTGAGGTGTACGTGCTGTCCAAGGACGAAGGTGGTCGCCACACTCCGTTCTTCAACAACTACCGTCCCCAGTTCTATTTCCGCACGACCGACGTGACCGGCTCCATCGAGCTGCCCGCCGACAAGGAAATGGTGATGCCTGGCGATAACGTGTCGATCACCGTCAAGCTGATCGCCCCCATCGCCATGGAAGAAGGTCTGCGCTTCGCTATCCGCGAAGGCGGCCGTACCGTGGGCGCTGGCGTGGTTGCCAAGATCATTGCCTAACTGATTCGTAGGGGTATAGCTCAATTGGCAGAGCGTCGGTCTCCAAAACCGAAGGTTGTAGGTTCGATTCCTACTGCCCCTGCCACCTGATGGTGGAATCGCAACGAGCCCGCCCCAAAGCGGGCTTCGGTGTCTTGGCGTTGCGCAAAAAATGCGCATTAGAAATGGATTATGGCCACTACTCAGGTTGAAACGGTCAGCTCCGGAGCTGACAAAGCCAAGCTTGCCGCAGTCGCGGCTTTAGTCGTTGCTGCGATCGCAGGTTTCTATCTGCTGAGCAAGCAAGGTCCCATCGTTCAGTGGCTGGTGCTGCTGGTCGGTCTGGCTGCGGCTGCTGGCACGTTCCTTGTTTCCGAGCCCGGAAAGCGTTTCGTCAGCTTTGCGCAGGATGCCTGGCGCGAAGTCAAGAAGGTCGTCTGGCCGACGCGCAAGGAGACCATGCAGATGACCTTGTACGTCTTCGGCTTTGTGGTCATCATGGCCTTGTTCCTGTGGTTCACGGACAAGACGCTGGAGTGGGTCCTGTATGACCTGATTTTGGGCTGGAGGAAGTAATGGATGCTGTCGAAACAGGTGTGAACGACGGAGGGGCAACGCCTGCCAATCCGGATCTGCGCTGGTACATCGTCCATGCCTACTCCGGCATGGAAAAGGCCGTGGAGCGCAACATCATCGAGCGCATCGCGCGTTCGGACATGCAGTCCAAGTTCGGCCGCATCCTGGTTCCCACCGAGGAAGTGGTGGAGATGAAGAACGGCCAGCGCCGTACCACCGAGCGCCGCTTGTTCCCTGGCTACGTGTTCGTCGAGATGGTCATGGACGACGACACCTGGCACCTGGTCAAGCACACCAGCAAGGTGACGGGTTTCGTGGGTGGTGCCAAGAACCGCCCAGCACCGATCTCCGAAGAGGAAGTGCGCAAGATCGTCAGCCAGATGCAGGAAGGCACGGACAAGCCGCGCCACAAGATCGAATTCATGCCCGGCGAACTGGTGCGTGTCAAGGAAGGTCCGTTCACGGACTTCAATGGCTCGGTCGAAGAGGTCAACTACGAAAAGAGCCGCCTGCGCGTCTCGGTGATGATCTTCGGTCGCTCTACGCCGGTCGAGCTTGAATTTGCTCAGGTTGAAAAAACCTGAGTTACCGCTTACAATCTCTGGCTCTGCATTTTTAGGCTCGGTGCAGGGCGTGTCAGCAAGAGTCTTTTAACCCCCGGGGAGCTGCCGGCTGCAACTATTGTTGGTTGGGCCGGCGGCGCTATACCCGCAAGGAGCATTCAATGGCGAAGAAAATCGTCGGCTTCATCAAGCTGCAAGTGCCAGCTGGTAAGGCCAATCCCTCTCCTCCGATCGGTCCTGCGCTGGGTCAGCGCGGCCTCAACATCATGGAATTCTGCAAGGCGTTCAACGCCCAGACCCAAGGTGTCGAGCCCGGCCTGCCCCTGCCCGTGGTCATCACGGCCTTTGCCGACAAGAGCTTCACCTTCATCATCAAGACGCCTCCGGCGACTGTGCTGATCAAGAAGGCCATCAAGCTGGACAAAGGCTCCTCCAACCCCCTGAAGAACAAGGTCGGCAAGATCACCCGCGCTCAGCTGGAAGAGATCGCCAACACCAAGCTGAAGGACATGAACGCTGCTGACGTCGACGCCGCCGTGCGTACGCTGGCTGGTTCGGCCCGTTCGATGGGCGTGATTGTGGAGGGTGTGTAAATGGCCAAGTTGACCAAGAAGCAAAAGGCTCTCCAGGGCAAGGTGGAGTCCACCAAGCTGTACGCTTTCGCCGACGCCGTGGCGCTGGTGAAGGAAGCCGCCACCGCCAAGTTCGATGAATCCATCGACGTGGCCGTGCAACTGGGCGTGGACGCCAAGAAGTCTGACCAAGTGGTTCGTGGCGCCGTCGTGCTGCCCCACGGCACTGGCAAGACCGCCCGCGTGGCCGTGTTCGCCCAAGGCGCCAAGGCTGAAGAAGCCAAGGCTGCCGGCGCCGACGTGGTCGGCATGGACGACCTGGCTGCCCGCGTGAAGGCTGGCGACATGCCCTTCGACGTGGTCATCGCTGCCCCCGACGCCATGCGCGTCGTCGGTACGCTGGGTCAGATCCTGGGCCCGCGCGGCCTGATGCCCAACCCCAAGGTGGGTACGGTGACTCCCGATGTGGCCACGGCCGTGAAGAACGCCAAGGCTGGTCAGGTGCAATACCGCGTCGACAAGGCCGGCATCATCCACGCCACCATCGGCCGCCGCTCGTTCGACAACGAGAAGCTGCAAGGCAACCTGGCTGCGCTGATCGACGCCCTGAACAAGTCCAAGCCCGCCTCGAGCAAGGGCCTGTACCTGCGCAAGGTGGCTGTTTCGTCGACCATGGGTGTGGGCGTTCGCGTCGACACGCAAACCATCTCGGCCTGATAGCCAAGAAATCTTGAGGCGGCTTGCGGGCTGCCTCAGTGGTGGGCCGGCGCAGCGATGCGCCGGGTCATCCAAGACCGTTGGTGTGCCTTGCGGCACTTAAACCTCAGGGGCCAACGCAGATGGCGATCCCGCTGCAGATGGATGCATTTCCAAAACAGTTGGTCGCTGCAACAAGAGCGCGCATGAGGGGCCTGCCCCGAGTGTGCATTTGAAGGAGTAGACCTTGAGTCTTAATCGCAGTGAGAAAGAAGCGGTCATCAATGAAGTGACCAGCCTCGCCGCAAAAGCTCAAACGCTTGTGATCGCGGAATACCGCGGCATCACGGTCGCCGACATGACCAAACTGCGCGTTGACGCCCGCAGCAAGGGTGTGAGCCTGAGCGTGTTGAAGAACACGCTGGCCCGCCGTGCTGTGGCTGGCAGCCAGTTCGACGTTGTCGCCGACCAGATGACCGGCCCTCTGATCTATGGCTTCTCTGAAGACGCAGTGGCTGCCGCCAAGGTGGTGGCCGACTTCGCGAAAACCAACGACAAGCTGGTGATCCGCGGTGGTGCGTTTGCAGGCAAGGCCCTGGACGTGAACGGTGTGAAGCAACTGGCGAACATCCCCTCGAAGGAAGTTCTGCTGGCACAACTGTGTGGCTTGCTGATGTCGCCTATCTCGCGTACGGCCGTTGTGCTGGGCGCCCTGGCGGCAAAGAAGAGCGAAGGCTCTGCCGAAGAACCGGCAGCCGAAGCAGTCGCAGCCTGAGCGCGCGGCAGTTAACCAATATTGTTAGGAAATCAAAATGGCATTCGATAAAGACGCATTTCTGACCGCGCTCGACGGCATGACGGTCCTGGAACTCAATGACCTGGTGAAGGCCATTGAAGAGAAGTTCGGCGTGAGCGCTGCCGCCATGGCCGCTCCCGCTGCTGGTGGCGCTGCTGGCGGCGCTGCTGCTGCAGAAGAAAAGACCGAGTTCAACGTTGTGCTGACCGAAGCCGGCGCGAACAAGGTTTCCGTCATCAAGGCCGTGCGTGAAATCACCGGCCTGGGTCTGAAGGAAGCCAAGGACCTGGTCGACGGCGCTCCCAAGAACGTCAAGGAAGGCGTTGCCAAGGCTGACGCTGAAGCCGCTGTGAAGAAGCTGGTGGAAGCCGGTGCCAAGGCTGAACTGAAGTAATTCAGTCCCCTCAAGGGCTGGAGGCTCCGAAAAAGGGCCTCCAGCCTTTGGCGCTTGTGGAGAGCGTATCCATAGAGCACACTAGAAAGCGGTCTGGAGCAGCCTGTTTTCTAGTGTCTTCTGACAACCCGACAGCAGAAGATGCCTTGGTTCGGGCGATGTGCAACGCATCGCCGTCAGCCATGGTTGGTAGTGGCCAACCGCCAAGCCCGCAGGGAGCTTTCCATGTGGGGCAGTCGTCGCAGACCCAGGACTCATGTCTTTGCCCGGAGATCTCATGGCCTATTCTTACACCGAACGCAAGCGAATCCGCAAAAGCTTCGGGAGCCGCGACAGCGTGCTCGAAGTGCCTTACCTGCTGCAGATGCAAAAAGATGCATATACCGCATTCTTGCAGGCAGATGTAGCCCCCAAAAAACGCACCATCGAAGGCCTGCAAGCGGCCTTCAACTCTGCCTTCCCCATCGTCTCCCACAACGGTTTTGTGGAGATGAAGTTCGTCGAGTACAACCTCGCCAAGCCTGCTTTCGATGTGCGCGAGTGCCAGACCCGTGGTCTGACCTTCGCCTCTGCCGTGCGCGCCAAGGTTCAGCTGATCATCTATGACCGTGAGTCTTCGACCTCGCAGTCCAAGGTGGTCAAGGAAGTCAAGGAGCAAGAGGTCTACATGGGCGAAGTGCCCCTGATGACCGACAAGGGCTCGTTCATCATCAACGGCACCGAGCGCGTCATCGTCTCGCAGCTGCACCGCTCGCCTGGCGTGTTCTTCGAACACGACAAGGGCAAGACCCACAGCTCGGGCAAGCTGCTGTTCTCGGCACGCATCATTCCTTACCGCGGCTCGTGGCTGGACTTCGAGTTCGACCCCAAGGACCTGCTGTTCTTCCGCGTCGACCGTCGTCGCAAGATGCCCGTGTCCATTCTGCTGAAGGCCATCGGCCTGACGCCGGAATCGATCCTGGCCAATTTCTTCGTCAACGACAACTTCCGCCTCATGGATTCGGGCGCGCAGATGGAGTTCGTCCCCGAGCGCCTGCGCGGCGAGGTCGCGCGCTTCGACATCACCGACAAGTCGGGCAAGGTCGTGGTCGCCAAGGACAAGCGCGTCACTGCTCGCCACACGCGTGAGCTGGAGCAGTCGGGCACCAAGTTCATCAGCGTCCCCGAAGATTTCCTGATCGGCCGCGTGGTCGCCAAGAACATCGTCGATCCGGACACTGGCGAGATCATCGCCAAGGCCAACGAAGAGCTGACCGAGTCCCTGCTCAAGAAGCTGCGCAGCGCCGGCATCCAGGATCTGCAGTGCATCTACACGAACGAGCTGGACCAGGGCGCCTACATTTCGCAGACCCTGCGCACCGACGAAACCGTCGATGAGTTCGCTGCGCGCGTGGCCATCTACCGCATGATGCGCCCCGGCGAGCCGCCGACCGAGGACGCCGTGCAGGCCCTGTTCCAGCGCCTGTTCTACAACCCCGACACCTACGATCTTTCGCGCGTGGGCCGGATGAAGTTCAACGCCAAGGTCGGCCGCGATGGCGCCACCGGCCCCATGGTGCTGTCCAACGAGGACATCCTGGCCGTGGTCAAGATCCTGGTGGATCTGCGCAACGGCAAGGGCGAGGTCGATGACATCGACCACCTGGGCAACCGCCGCGTGCGTTGCGTGGGCGAACTGGCCGAGAACCAGTACCGCACGGGCCTGGCACGTATCGAGAAGGCCGTGAAGGAGCGTCTGGGTCAGGCCGAGCAAGAGCCGCTGATGCCCCATGACCTGATCAACAGCAAGCCGATTTCGGCCGCCCTGAAGGAATTCTTCGGTGCGTCGCAGCTGTCGCAGTTCATGGACCAGACCAATCCTCTGGCCGAAATCACGCACAAGCGTCGCGTCTCGGCCCTGGGCCCGGGCGGTCTGACGCGCGAGCGCGCAGGCTTCGAAGTGCGCGACGTGCACGTGACCCACTACGGCCGCGTCTGCCCTATCGAAACGCCTGAAGGCCCCAACATCGGCCTGATCAATTCGCTGGCCCTGTACGCCCGCCTGAACGAGTACGGCTTCATCGAGACGCCTTACCGTCGCGTGGCCGACGGCAAGGTCACGATGGAGATCGATTACCTGTCGGCCATCGAGGAAGGCAAGTACATCATCGCCCAGGCCAATGCCGAGCTGGATGCCGAAGGCCGCCTGATCGGCGACCTGGTGTCGGCGCGCGAAAAGGGTGATTCGACCCTGGTGTCGGCCGAGCGCGTTCAGTACATGGACGTGTCGCCCGCACAGATCGTGTCGGTGGCTGCCTCGCTGATTCCGTTCCTGGAGCACGATGACGCGAACCGCGCATTGATGGGCGCCAACATGTCGCGTCAGGCCGTGCCTGTGCTGCGTCCCGAAAAGCCCATGGTGGGCACGGGCATCGAGCGCGTGGCGGCAGTGGACTCCGGCACCGTGGTGACGGCAACCCGCGGCGGTATCGTGGACTATGTCGATGCAACGCGCATCGTGGTCCGCGTGAACGATGCGGAAGCCGTGGCCGGCGAAGTCGGCGTGGACATCTACAACCTCATCAAGTACCAGCGTTCCAACCAGAACACCAACATCCACCAGCGTCCCATCGTCAAGCGTGGCGACAAGCTGGCCAAGGGTGACGTGGTGGCCGACGGCGCATCGACCGACCTGGGCGAAATCGCCATCGGTCAGAACATGCTGATCGCCTTCATGCCCTGGAACGGCTACAACTTCGAGGATTCGATCCTGATCAACGAGCGCGTGGTGGCCGAAGACCGCTACACCTCGATCCATATCGAAGAACTCGTGGTGATGGCCCGCGACACCAAGCTCGGTGCCGAGGAAATCACGCGCGACATCCCGAACCTGTCCGAGCAGCAGCTCAACCGCCTGGACGAGTCCGGCATCATCTACGTGGGTGCGGAAGTACAGCCCGGCGATGTGCTGGTCGGCAAGGTCACGCCCAAGGGCGAGACCACGCTGACGCCTGAAGAGAAGCTGCTGCGCGCCATCTTCGGCGAGAAGGCTTCCGACGTGAAGGACACCTCGCTGCGCGTGGACCAGGGCTCGCAAGGCACCGTGATCGACGTGCAGGTCTTCACCCGTGAAGGCATCCAGCGCGACAAGCGTGCCCAGCAGATCATCGACGATGAACTCAAGCGCTACCGCCTGGACCTGAACGACCAGCTGCGCATCGTCGAGGCCGACGCCTTCGACCGTATCGAGAAGCTGCTCAATGGCCGCGTGGCCAACGGCGGCCCGCAAAAGCTGGCCAAGGGCGCCAAGATCGACAAGGCCTACCTGGACGGCGTGGAGAAGTTCCACTGGTTCGACATCCGTCCTGCAGAGGACGAGGTCGCCACCCAGCTCGAGTCCATCAAGAACTCGCTGGAGCAGACGCGCCACAGCTTCGACCTGGCTTTCGAAGAAAAGCGCAAGAAGCTCACCCAGGGCGACGAGCTGCCCGCTGGCGTGCTCAAGATGGTCAAGGTCTACCTGGCCGTCAAGCGCCGCCTGCAGCCCGGCGACAAGATGGCCGGCCGCCACGGCAACAAGGGCGTGGTCTCCAAGATCGTTCCGGTCGAGGACATGCCCTACATGGCCGACGGCTCCACTGCCGACATCGTGCTGAACCCGCTGGGCGTGCCTTCGCGCATGAACATCGGCCAGGTGCTGGAAGTGCATCTGGGCTGGGCCGGTAAGGGCCTGGGCCAGCGCATCGGCGACATGCTGCAGCAGGAAGCCCGTGCCGCCGAAATCCGTGCCTTCATGGAAGAGATCTACAACTCGCGCGGCCGCAAGGAAGACCTGGCCCAGCTCGATGACAACGAGATCGTGTCCATGGCGCAGGCGCTGACCACGGGCGTGCCGTTTGCCACGCCGGTGTTCGACGGCGCTTCCGAGCAGGAAATCCAGGACATGCTGCATCTGGCATATCCGGAAGAGCTGAAGGAGCGCAAGGGCCTGACCGAAAGCCGCACGCAGGCCTACCTGTATGACGGCCGCACCGGTGACCGCTTCGAGCGTCCGACCACCATCGGCTACATGCACTACCTGAAGCTGCACCACTTGGTCGACGACAAGATGCACGCCCGCTCCACGGGTCCGTACTCTCTGGTGACGCAGCAGCCTCTGGGCGGCAAGGCCCAGTTCGGCGGCCAGCGTTTCGGGGAAATGGAAGTGTGGGCGCTGGAAGCCTACGGCGCGGCCTATGTGCTGCAGGAAATGCTGACCGTGAAGTCCGACGACGTGGTGGGCCGTACCAAGGTGTACGAATCCATCGTCAAGGGCGAGCACGCCATCGAGGCAGGCATGCCCGAGTCGTTCAACGTGCTGGTCAAGGAAATCCGCTCCCTGGGCCTCGACATCGAGCTTGAGCGTTCTTAAATATTGAAAAGGGAAAGAGTCTTATGAAATCTCTACTCGACCTGTTCAAGCAATTCACGCCCGATGAGCATTTCGATGCCATCAAGATCGGCCTGGCTTCTCCCGAGAAGATCCGTTCCTGGTCCTTCGGCGAGGTGAAGAAGCCCGAGACCATCAACTACCGCACGTTCAAGCCCGAGCGCGATGGTCTGTTCTGCGCCAAGATCTTTGGCCCCATCAAGGACTACGAGTGCCTGTGCGGCAAGTACAAGCGCCTCAAGCACCGCGGCGTGATCTGCGAGAAGTGCGGCGTCGAAGTGACCCAGACCAAGGTGCGCCGCGAGCGCATGGGCCACATCGACCTGGCTGCGCCCTGCGCCCACATCTGGTTCCTGAAGTCGCTGCCGTCGCGTCTGGGCCTGGTGCTCGACATGACGCTGCGCGACATCGAGCGCGTGCTGTACTTCGAAGCCTACGTGGTGACCGACCCCGGCATGACCCCGCTGAAGAAGTTCAGCATCATGACCGAGGACGACTACGAGGCCAAGCGCACCGAGTACGGTGACGAGTTCGAAGCCAAGATGGGCGCCGAAGGCATCAAGGACCTGCTCGAAGGCATCGACATCGACGTCGAGACCGAGCGCCTGCGCGGCGACCTGACCGGCTCCGAAGTCAAGGTCAAGAAGAACGCCAAGCGCCTGAAGCTGCTGGAAGCGTTCAAGAAGTCCGGCATCAAGCCGGGCTGGATGGTCATGGAAGTGCTGCCCGTGCTGCCCCCGGACCTGCGTCCGCTGGTGCCGCTGGACGGCGGCCGCTTCGCAACGTCCGACCTGAACGACCTGTATCGCCGCGTCATCAACCGCAACTCGCGTCTGCGCCGCCTGCTGGAGCTGAAGGCTCCGGAAATCATCGCGCGCAACGAAAAGCGCATGCTGCAGGAAGCAGTGGACTCGCTGCTGGACAACGGCCGCCGTGGCAAGGCCATGACGGGCGCCAACAAGCGTGCCCTGAAGTCGCTGGCCGACATGATCAAGGGCAAGAGCGGCCGTTTCCGCCAGAACTTGCTGGGCAAGCGCGTGGACTACTCGGGCCGTTCCGTGATCACGGTGGGTCCGTACCTCAAGCTGCACCAGTGCGGTCTGCCCAAGCTGATGGCGCTGGAACTGTTCAAGCCCTTCATCTTCGCGCAGCTCGAGCAGCGCGGCATCGCCACCACCATCAAGGCGGCGAAGAAGGAAGTGGAATCCGGCACGCCCGTGGTGTGGGACATCCTCGAAGAGGTCATCAAGGAGCACCCGGTCATGCTGAACCGTGCTCCCACGCTGCACCGCCTGGGCATCCAGGCCTTCGAGCCCATCCTGATCGAAGGCAAGGCCATCCAGCTGCACCCGCTCGTCTGCGCGGCCTTCAACGCCGACTTCGACGGTGACCAGATGGCCGTCCACGTTCCGCTGTCGGTGGAAGCACAGATGGAAGCCCGCACGCTGATGCTGGCCTCCAACAACGTGCTGTTCCCCGCATCGGGCGAGCCCTCCATCGTTCCTTCGCAGGACGTGGTGCTGGGTCTGTACCACGCGACGCGCGAGCGCATCAACGGCAAGGGCGAGGGCATGGTCTTCGCCGACATCGGCGAAGTGCAGCGCGCGCTGGACGCCGAGCAGGTCGAGCTGGCCGCCAAGATCAGCGTTCGCCTGACCGAGTGGACGAAGAACAAGGACTCCGGCGAGTTCGAGCCTTCGACCAGCCTGGTGGAAACCACCGTGGGCCGCGCCCTGATGTCCGAGATCCTTCCCAAGGGCCTGCCGTTCAGCCACATGAACAAGGCGCTCAAGAAGAAGGAGATCTCCAAGCTCATCAATGCCTCGTTCCGCAAGTGCGGTCTGAAGGCCACGGTGGTGTTTGCCGACAAGCTGCTGCAAAACGGCTTCCGCCTGTCCACGCACGCCGGCATCTCGATCGCCATCGGCGACATGCTGGTGCCGCCGCAAAAGGCCGAGATCATCGGCCGTGCCGAAGCCGAGGTGAAGGAGATCGAACAGCAGTACGTCTCCGGTCTCGTGACCGCTGGCGAGCGCTACAACAAGGTGGTGGACATCTGGGGCAAGGCCGGCGACGAAGTCTCCAAGGTCATGATGGCCCAGCTGGCCAAGGAAAAGGTCATCGACCGCCACGGCAACGAAGTCGAGCAGGAATCGTTCAACGCCATCTACATGATGGCCGACTCCGGCGCCCGCGGCTCGGCCGCGCAGATCCGCCAGCTGGCCGGCATGCGTGGCCTGATGGCCAAGCCTGACGGCTCCATCATCGAGACGCCCATTACGGCGAACTTCCGTGAAGGCCTGAACGTTCTGCAGTACTTCATCTCCACCCACGGCGCCCGAAAGGGTCTGGCCGACACGGCGTTGAAGACGGCCAACTCCGGCTACCTGACGCGTCGTCTGGTGGACGTGACGCAGGATCTGGTGGTCAACGAGGACGATTGCGGCACGAGCAATGGCGCACTGATGCGCGCCATCGTCGAAGGCGGTGAAGTCATCGAATCGCTGCGCGACCGCGTGCTGGGCCGTACCACGGCCGAGGACGTCGTGCATCCCGAGACGCTGGCCGTGCTGCTGCCCGCAGGCACGCTGCTCAACGAAGACGTGATCGACGAGCTGGAATCGCAAGGCGTGGACGAGATCAAGGTCCGCACCGCGCTGACCTGCGAGACCCGCTACGGCCTGTGCGCCAAGTGCTACGGCCGCGACCTGGGCCGCGGCGGCCTGATCAACCTCGGCGAAGCCGTGGGTGTGATCGCCGCCCAGTCCATCGGCGAGCCCGGCACGCAGCTGACCATGCGTACCTTCCACATCGGTGGTGCCGCTTCGCGCGCTGCCATCGCCTCGAGCGTGGAAGCCAAGTCCAACGGCTCCATCAGCTTCAACAGCACGATGCGCTACGTCAGCAACACCAAGGGTGAGCTGGTCGTGATTTCGCGTTCGGGCGAAATCGTCATCAGCGACAACGGCCGCGAGCGTGAGCGCCACAAGGTGCCCTACGGTGCCGTGCTGACCGTCAGGCCCGACCAGCAGGTCAAGGCCGGTCTGATCCTGGCCAACTGGGATCCGCTGACCCGACCCATCATTACCGAGTACGCCGGCCAGGTGCGCTTCGAGAATGTGGAAGAGGGCCTGACCGTGGCCAAGCAGGTCGATGAAGTGACCGGTCTGTCCACGCTGGTGGTGATCGATCCCAAGCGCCGTGGCTCTGCCAAGGTCGTGCGTCCCCAGGTCAAGCTGATCGATGCCAACAACCAGGAAGTCAAGATCCCCGGCACCGACCACTCGGTGACGATCGGCTTCCAGGTCGGCGCTCTGATCCAGGTGCGTGACGGCCAGGACGTGGGCCCCGGCGAAGTGCTGGCCCGTATCCCTGTCGAAGGCCAGAAGACCCGAGACATTACCGGCGGTCTGCCCCGCGTGGCCGAGCTGTTCGAAGCCCGTACGCCCAAGGACAAGGGCACGCTGGCCGAGATGACCGGCACCATCTCCTTCGGCAAGGAAACCAAGGGCAAGGTGCGCATGCAGATCACCGATCTGGATGGCAAGGTCTGGGAAGAGCTCGTGCCCAAGGAAAAGAACATCCTGGTGCACGAAGGCCAGGTGGTCAACAAGGGTGAGTCCATCGTCGACGGCCCGGCCGATCCGCAGGACATCCTGCGCCTGCTGGGCATCGAGGAGCTGTCGCGCTACATCGTCGATGAAGTGCAGGACGTCTACCGCCTGCAGGGTGTGAAGATCAACGACAAGCACATCGAGGTGATCGTTCGCCAGATGCTGCGCCGCGTCGTGGTCGAGAACACCGGCGACTCGACCTACATCGCTGGCGAGCAGGTCGAGCGTTCGGAGATCCTCAATACCAACGAGGCGCTGCAGCGCGAAGGCAAGATCCCTGCCACGTACTCCAACGTGCTGCTGGGTATTACCAAGGCATCGCTGTCGACCGACTCCTTCATCTCTGCCGCGTCGTTCCAGGAAACGACCCGCGTGCTCACCGAGGCTGCCATCATGGGCAAGCGCGACGAGCTGCGTGGCCTGAAGGAAAACGTCATCGTGGGTCGCCTGATCCCCGCTGGTACGGGTCTGGCATACCACCAGGCGCGCAAGGCCAAGGACGCCATGGACGACGCAGAGCGCCGCGCCATCGCCGACGCCGAAGCGGCCGAACTGGCCGGTGTGATGGCTGACGACGACGCTGGCGTGGCTGCCGTCGCCGGTGACGCTTCCGCTGACTGATAGGCGGTGTCACCCCCTGAGCGGCTGTGCCGCTTCCCCCTCTCTCGCTACGCGGGAGGGGGACGACGCCCTCGCTGCGGGGGCGGCCCTTGCTCGGCGTCCCTCTTGTTGGGACATGCTGTCTCCTAGAGCAGTGCATGGCGCAAGTGCTTGATGATGTGACGCTCCCGGCCTGCCCTGCGCAGGCGGGAGCGTTTTTCTTTGGGAATAACCAGAGTTCGGCCGGACCAGCTTCCGGCCGGGCCATTGCAGACGATGTGGTCCTTGTCTCTTGAATGGATGCTGCTGGCACTGCTGGTGTTCTGGGCCGTCGGCGCATACAACCGGCTGGCCCGGCTGCGCAGCGGCTGCGTGCAGCAGTTCGGTACGCTCGATGCATACCTGGGCCAGTGGCATGCCATGCTGCAGGCCTTCGAGGCACAGCCCAAGGGCGAAGGCCAAAGCCCCGCCCTTGTGCATGCCCAGGCCGCGCTGCACCAGACCGCCGCGCAGTTGCAGACGGCGCTGGTCGATGCCCGTGGCCGGCCGCTGCGCGAGAGCGCGCTGGCCTCGCTGGAGCATGCCTGCTCGGCGCTGGAGGTGGCCTGGCAGGCCATGACCAAGGTCGCCGTTGACACCGGCGCCGGCGCCGCTGGCACTGGCACTGCGCCATCAGATGCCCCGTCGCCGGACCCCGATCCGCTGCAGCCCTGGCAGCAGCGCTGGACCGAGCACCAGGTGCGCAACCGCCTGGGACTGCAGCAATTCAACGCCGCGGCCGAGCGCTACAACGCCGCCATCGCGCAATATCCGGCAAGGCTGCTGGCCTGGCTGCTGGGCTTTCGCCCGGTGCGCAGCCTGCTGGTCGAACCTGCGCCCAGCAAGGTGCAGGAAAGTGGAACATGAACCAACGCACGCATTCTTCCCCGCGCCGCGCTGCGGCGCCCTCGCAGGCGCATGCCGTACCGGCCGCACCTCCTCTTTGGCAGCAGCTCGACGCCGTCGCCCAATGCCTGCAGGCCGTGCTCGAAGGCCAGTCCAGCCGCAGCGTGCTGGCGCGTGTGCCGCAGCCGCTGCGTCCCGGCGTGCAGGCCCTGCTGTTCCAGGTGCTGCGCCAGCTGGGCCGCGCCCAGGCGCTGCAAAAGCAGCTGGCCTCGCGCAACCCGCCGCCGCGCGTCAGCGCATTGCTGAACACCGCCCTGGCCCTGGCCTGGGATGAATCTCGCGCGCCATACCCGCCGTTCACCCTGGTCAACCAGGCCGTGGAAGCGGCCAAGCAGGGGCCGACTCGCGCGCAGTCCGGCTTTGTCAACGCCTGCCTGCGCCGCTTTCTGCGCGAGCGCGATGCCCTGGTTGCCGCCACCGAAGCCCAGCCGCAGGCGGTCTGGAACCATCCCGCCTGGTGGATTGCCCGCCTGCGCAAGGACCATCCCGATCACTGGCAGGCCATCCTGCAGGCCAACAACGAGCAGCCGCCGATGACGCTGCGCGTCAATCGCCAAAGGGCAGACCGCGCGCAGTACCAGGCGGCGCTGCAGGCCATGGACGTGCCATCGCTTGCCGTGGCCGACAGCGGCCTGCAACTGCAGCAGGCCTTGCCCGTGCAATCCCTGCCGGGCTTCGACCAGGGCCTGGCCTCCGTGCAGGATGCGGCGGCGCAACTGGCCGCACCGCTGCTGCTGCAAGGGCTGGAGCAGCCCGCCGGCCGAGCGTTGCGGGTACTTGATGCCTGCGCCGCCCCCGGTGGCAAGACGGCCCACCTGCTGGAATACGCAGCGCCGCAGACCCTGCAGGTCACGGCGCTGGAGATAGACGCCGAGCGCGCCGCGCGCATCGAGGACACGCTGGGAAGGCTGCAGTTGCAGGCGCAAGTGGTCGTGGCCGATGCGTCCCAGCCTGCGCAGTGGTTCGAGGCGCAATGCGGTGGCCAGCTGTTCGACGCCATCTTGCTGGACGCGCCCTGCACGGCCTCGGGCATCGTGCGGCGCCAGCCCGACGTGCGCTGGCTGCGCCGCGAAAGCGATGTGCACCAGCTGGCCCAGATCCAGTCCAGGCTGCTCGACACCCTGTGGCCCCTGCTGCAGCCTGGCGGGCGCCTGCTGTACTGCACCTGCTCGGTCTTCAGGCAAGAGGGCGAGGCACAGGTTCAAGCGTTTGTTGCACGCAACAGTGAGGCGCGAACACTGCCGGCGCCGGGGCATTTAATCCCGGGCAAGGACTACAAAGCCGGCATGCTGGCTGACAATGCTTTGGGTGACCACGACGGCTTCTTCTACGCCTTGCTGCAAAAGACGCGCTGACCCCCGTCCCCGGACCAGGTCGCCAGCCTGGCTGCGCCTGCTGGCGCGGCTGGCCGGGGCACTTGTGCTGGCCGCCGTGCTGGCCGGCCTGGGCCTGCAGGCCAGGGCCGATGCGCTGACCGCCGAGATCGGATCCATGCAGCTCGAGCGCTCCGACGATGGTCTGCTGCTGTCCGCCAATCTCCAGTTCGAGTTGCCCTACCAGATCGACGACGCGCTGCGCCAGGGCATTCCCATGTACTTCGTGGCCGAGGCCCAGGTCCAGCGTGAGCGCTGGTACTGGTCCGATCAGCAACTGGCCACCGCCAGCCGCCACTACCGCCTCAGCCACCAGCCGCTGACACGCCGCTGGCGCCTGCACATCTCCAATACCCCCTTCTCCAGCGCCGGGCTGGGGCTGGCCCTGGGCCAGACCTTCGAGACCCTGGAAGATGCGCTGTCCTCCATGCGGCGCATCTCGCGCTGGAAAATCATGGACACGGCACCCATGCAGTCGGGTGTCTCGGTGCAGCTGCGCTTTCGCATCGACCTGTCCCAGCTGCCAAGGCCGTTGCAGATCGGTGCGCTGGGCCGCTCGGGCTGGAACCTGCAGCTGTCGCGCGCCCAGATGCTGGAAGACGCGCCATGAACCGGGACACCGACGCCGACGAACGCATGGCCCTGCCGGCTTCGGCCGGCCTGTCGCGCGGCACGCGCTGGGCCGTGGGCGTGGGCGCCGGTCTCATGGGGCTGGTCGGCGTGCTGCTGCTGTTCCTGCTGACCCTGGCCACCAACAACCGGCTGGACTACGAGCGCAACTACAACTGGCTGTTCGCCGCCAACGTGGTCGTGGCCGGCCTGCTGCTGGCCATCCTGGTCTGGGGCGGCATCCGCCTGGCCATACGCCTGCAGCGGGGGCGCTTCGGCAGCCGCCTGCTGCTCAAGCTGGCCGGCATCTTCACGCTGGTGGGACTGGTGCCGGGCCTGCTGATCTACATCGTTTCCTACCAGTTCGTCTCGCGCTCCATCGAGAGCTGGTTCGACGTGCAGGTCGAGGGTGCGCTGTCGGCAGGCGTGAGCCTGGCCAGTTCCACGCTGGAGACCGTGGCCAACGACATGGCCAACAACACGCGCACCGCAGGCGCCCAGCTGTCCCAGGTCTCCGATGCGGGCGCCGCGCTGATCCTGGAGCGCGTGCGCGACCAGTTGGGTGCCACCGATGTCGTGCTGTGGAGCGCCTCCGAAATCGCCGTCGTGGGTCCGGCGCCGGTGCCGCGCAGTGGCGAGCTGGCTGGCTTGCGCGCGGTTGCCAGCGCAGGCCAGTCGCGCTTCAACCTGCAGCCCGAACGCCCCAGCGCGCAAATGCTGCGCTCGCTGCGCGAGCAGCGCGCCGTGGCCAGCATCGAAGGACTGGACGACGACGGCACGGCCCAGCCGGGTGCCACAGCGCCGAATGCCCAGGTCCGCACGCTGGCCGTGGTTCCCAACCCCAGCGTGGGACTGCTGACCGAGCCGCGTTATTTGCAGGCCACCATTGCGCTGCCGCAGGCGCTGGTGACCAACGCCCTTGCCGTGCAGGCCGCCAACCGCGAATACCAGGAACGCGCGCTGGCACGCGGCGGCCTGCAGCGCATGTACATAGGCACGCTCACGCTCAGCCTGTTCCTGGCGGTCTTCGGCGCCGTGGTGCTGGCCATCGTGCTGGGCAACCAGCTGGCCAGGCCGCTGCTGCTGCTGGCCCAGGGCATGCGCGACGTGGCGCGCGGCGACCTGCGGCCCAAGCCGGCGCTGCAGACGCGCGACGAGATCGGCGGGCTCACGCGCTCCTTTGCGCTCATGACCCAGCAACTGGCCGACGCGCGCGCCGAGGCCAACCGCAGCATGGGCCAGCTCGATGCCGCACGCGGCAACCTGCAGACCATCCTCGACAACCTCACATCGGGCGTCATCGTGCTGGACGCGCGGGGCGCCATCGTCCTGAGCAATCCCGGGGCCACGCGCATACTGCGCGCGCCCATGGCCGTCCATGAAGGACGGGCGCTGTCCCAGGTGCCGGGGCTGGAGCAGTTCGGCGAAGTCGTGCAGGAGCAGTTCGCGCTCTTCCTGGGCGAGCAGGGGCGCGATCGCTGGCAACTGGTGCATGAGCTGCATGCCTCCACCGATGGCGGCGTCATCCAGCACACCACCACCCTGGTCATGCGCGGTGCGGAACTGCCCGATGCGCAGCGGCTGCTGGTCTTCGACGACATCTCCGAGATCGTCTCGGCCCAGCGCGCCCAGGCCTGGGGCGAGGTCGCGCGCCGCGTGGCCCATGAGATCAAGAACCCGCTCACGCCCATCCAGCTGTCGGCCGAGCGCATGGCCATGCGGCTGACCGACAAGCTGCAGCCGGCTGACCAGGCGCTGCTGGCCAAGTCCGTCAAGACCATCGTCGATCAGGTCGGCGCCATGAAGCGCCTGGTCGATGAATTCCGCGACTACGCGCGCCTGCCTGCCGCCAATCTGCAGTCGCTGGACCTCAACGCGCTGGTGACCGACGTGCTGCAGCTGTACGGTGAAGAGAACGCCGAAGTGCGCGTGGAGTGTGTGCTGGACCCGCAATGCCCGCCGATTTCCGGCGATGGCCAGCAACTGCGCCAGGTCATTCACAATCTTTTGCAGAATGCCCAGGACGCCACGGCCCAGCGTGCGCAGGAAAGCGGCCAGCCCCCCGGCCCCGTGACCATAGAGACGCGCTGGAATGAGTCCACGCGCCGCGTGCGCCTGAGCATCAGCGACAGCGGCACGGGCTTCGCGGCCAACATCCTTCAACGGGCCTTCGAGCCCTATGTCACGACCAAGGCGCGGGGCACCGGACTGGGCCTGGCCGTGGTCAAGAAAATCGCAGACGAGCATGGCGCCCGCATCGACCTGGGCAACAGGGACGACGGCGGGGTGATTCAAGGTGCGCAAGTGTCGCTATCATTTGCGCCTGAGCGTACAGGATAGGCCTGACGCCCCCCCGCGCCTCAGCACATAGGCTTAAGACACATGGCAAACATACTGGTGGTCGACGACGAACTGGGGATCCGGGATTTGTTGTCGGAAATCCTCAACGACGAAGGTCATAGTGTGGACGTGGCCGAGAACGCCGGCCAGGCGCGCACGGCGCGCGCCTCCAACACCTACGACCTCGTGCTGCTCGACATCTGGATGCCCGACACCGATGGCGTATCGCTGCTCAAGGAATGGGCCTCGGCGGGCCAGCTGACCATGCCGGTCATCATGATGAGCGGCCACGCCACCATCGAGACGGCGGTGGAGGCCACGCGCATCGGTGCGCTGTCCTTCCTGGAAAAGCCCATCACCATGCAGAAGCTGCTCAAGGCGGTGGAGCAGGGGCTGGCGCGCAATGCCGCCAGCCAGGCGCCGGCTGCAGCACCTGCCGCAGTGGCCGAGCCTGCCGACATCGCAGCCGTCGTCACGCCTGCGGCCAGCCGTGTGCCGGTGGACAACAACGTGCCGCATGCACACCAGGGTTTCGATCTGGACCGCCCCCTGCGCGAGGCGCGCGACGGTTTCGAGAAGGCCTACTTCGAGTTCCACCTGGCGCGCGAAGGCGGCTCCATGACCCGCGTGGCCGAGAAGACCGGCCTGGAGCGCACCCACCTGTACCGCAAGCTGCGCCAGCTGGGCGTGGACCTGGGCCGCAACAAGCGCGGATAGACTTTTTGAAGGAATTTTGGCTTTTTCGTTTTTGGGTCAAAAAATCCTGCATATAATCTAGTTCTCGGCCCGGTAGCTCAGTCGGTAGAGCAGAGGATTGAAAATCCTTGTGTCGGCGGTTCGATTCCGTCCCAGGCCACCAGATACAGTGAAAAAGATTACGGACTGCTTCGCAAGAAGCAGTCCGTTTTTCTTTGTGCCTCAGGCAATGCGTGATCCTGCCTGTGCGGCGGCTGCGGCCGCCTTCAGTCGTTCGCGCCCGCAATCGTCACCAGCAGCACGCAGCCCTGGTCGCCGCGCGCGTGCACATCGTGCAGCTCGCCGGCAGGCACCAGCACCACCGAGCCGGCCACCAGCCGCAGGCTTGCCAGGCGCGTGGCAATGCCGGCCTCGCCCGCCAGGCAGTGGATGGTGGCCTCGCCGGGGACCTGATGGCAGGGCAGGGCATGGCCGGGCGGTAGCACCAGGCGCAGCAGCTGCAGCTTCGGCGTTCGGATCAGGCTGGTGCTGATGGGCATGCCGTCGCGGGCGTGCAGGGCGATGACCTCCAGTGGCTTTGCGTGTTCGAGTGCCATGCTTGGCTCCTGCTTGATGTGGGTCAGAAGGTGGTGCCGCAGCGGCCCCGCCCGCGCGCCTGAAGATGTACGCTGAATACATCTTATGCAGGCGCACGGCGGGCCGGAAGGAGTGCACATCATGGCGCAATGGATGGAGCTGGAGGAACCCCTGAGAACCCGGGAGCCGGCGCCGCAATGGACGGCATTCCTCGAATTGGGATTTCGGCCGCTGTACCTGCTTGGCTGCCTCTGGGCCGCGCTGTCGGTGGCGCTGTGGGTCCATGCTCCGCAGTGGATCGCGGGGCGCATGCCCGGCGTGTTCTGGCATGCGCACGAGATGCTGTGGGCCTTCGTGGCCACCATCGCCGTAGGCTTTCTGTTCACGGCGGGCAGCAACTGGACGGGACGCAATCCGCTGCAGGGCCGGGCGCTGGGCGCGCTGTGCCTGCTGTGGCTGACCGCCCGTGCGGGCTTTCTGCTGCCCGGGCCGCAGGCCTTTGCCGTGGCTGCGCTGTGCGAGACCGCCTTCTTCGCCTGGGCCGCGCTGGCGCTGGGCCGCGCCATCCATGCCGCGCGCAGCCGGCGCAACTACGGTCTGCCCCTGCTGCTGGCCGGCCTGGGCGCGGCCGACGCGCTGTACCTGTGGTCCATCTGGCAGGGCGACTACGGCGCGCTGATGCAGCGCTTCAACGCAGGCCTGCTGTGCATGGCCGTGATTGCGCTGCTGATCGCGCGGCGCGTGATCCCCTTCTTCGCCATGCGCGCCGTGTCCGGCCTGCAGATCCCCATGCACGCGGCCAGCGGCCCGTGGCAACTGGGTGCGGGCGTGGTGGCCATCGCCTGCCTGCTGGCGGGCTGGTGGCCGGGCCTGGCCGCCGGCCTGGCCGTGGCGGGCCTGATCGCCCTGTGGCAGGTGCTGGCCTGGAAGCCCCAGGCCGTGCGCCGCGTGCCGCTGCTGTGGATTCTCTACCTGGGCCACGCGGCGCTGGGTGCGGGCCTGCTGGTGGCCGGCGCGCATGCGGCCGGATGGGTGCTGCGCCCCGCCTGGCCCGTGCATGTGATCGGTGCGGGTGGCTTTGCCCTGCTCATCATCGGCATGTGCACACGGACGTCGATGGGCCACCTGGGCCTGCCGCTGCGCACCGACCGCAGCATGGTCGCCGCCTATGCCCTGGTCATTGCCGCTGCCGTGCTGCGCCTGGCGGCCCTGCTGCCCACGGCGCTGTCGCTGGCGGCGCTGCATGCCTCGGCCGCTGCCTGGGTATTGGCCTTTGCGCTGTACCTGTGGCGTTTCGCCTCGCTGCTGGTGCGCCCGCGTGCCGACCGGCAGGCATGATCGCAGGCCTGCCATGCGCCTGACCCTGATGACCGACTACGCGCTGCGCCTGCTCATGCATGTGGCGAGCCACCCCGGGCGGCTGTGCACGATTGCCGAGATCGCCCAGGCCCATGCCATCTCCGAAGCCCACCTCATGAAGGTCACGCACCAGTTGGCGCTGCGCGGCTGGATCGTCACCGTGCGCGGCAAGGGCGGCGGCATGCGCCTGGCCCATGCGCCGGCCGACATCGGCCTGGGCGACGTGGTGCGCGGCATGGAGCCGGACCTTGCCATCGTCGAATGCTTCACGGGCACCAGCCCACCTGCCTGCACGCTTGTGCAGGACTGCCGGCTGGCCGGCGTGCTGGGCGGGGCGCTGGACAGCTTCCTGGCCCATCTGGACGGCTTCACGCTGGCCGATCTGCTGCCGGCTCCCGCATCCCTGCCGCTGCCCCTGCCGCACAGGAGGCGCGCATGAGCTACGGCCTGCTGCTGACCCTGCACCTGCTGGCTGCCATCGCCTTCGCGGGTACGGTGTTCTTTGAAGTGGTGTTGCTGGCCGGGGCGCGCCGCCACCTGCCCGCCATCGTGGCGCGCGCCACCGAGCAGGCGCTGGGCGACCGAGCGGTGGCCGTCATGCCCTGGGTGCTGCTGGTGCTGTACGGCGCGGGGCTGGGTCTGGCCTGGCAGCATCGCGCGGCACTGGCTGCAGCCTTTGCCGCTCCGCTGGCCAGCAGCTTCGGCCTGCTGCTGGCGCTCAAGATCGGGCTGGCGCTCAGCGTGTTCGGACATTTCCTGGCAGCCATGTGGTGGCGCCGGCGCGGTGTGCTGGGCGGGCGCCGCTCGCACCGCCTGCACCTGAGCGTGTTCTGCCACGTGCTGGCTATCGTGCTGCTGGCCAAGGCCATGTTCTACCTGCATTGGTAATGGACCCGCGCGGTCCCGGCCCGTGTCAACCGCGTTAAGCTCGCTGCTCGCATGGCTTGGAGCACGGGAGCGCAGAGGTGGCATCGCATTGGCAGCCGGGCTTGATCGCCCTGCACGGTAATCAGACGGAGGTGCTGGCCGATACGGTGCTGGCATGGCTGGCTGCGCACCCGCTGGACGTGCTGGAGCCGGAGGTGGTGCTGGTGCAGAGCAACGGCATGGCCGAGTGGTTCAAGATGCGCATGGCCGAGCAGCTGGGCGTGTGCGCAGCCGCGCGCGTGGAACTGCCCGCGCGCTTTGTCTGGCGCAGCTACCGCCAGGTGCTGGGCCGCCAGGCCGTGCCGCGCGAATCGCCGCTGGACAAGACACCCATGACCTGGCGGCTCATGCGCCTGCTGCCGCAGTGCCTGCATGACCCGGCCTTCGCCCCCATTGCAGGCTTTCTGCGCCCCGGCGAGCCCGAGCGGCTGCTGCAGTTGGCCCAGCGCCTGGCCGACCTTTTTGACCAATACCAGATCTACCGCGCCGACTGGCTGGATGCCTGGGAGGCAGGCAGCGACCTGCTGCCCATGCCTTTGCGTCCCGCAGTTCCCGAGATGCCTGTGCCCGAGGGCCAGCTGTGGCAGCCGCGCCTGTGGCGCGCCGTGCTGGCCGAGCTGGACGAGGACCAGCGCGGCGCCACGCGCGCGCGCCTGCAGGGCCGGGTGCTGGCCGCGCTGCAGTCGGGCGAAGCGCCGGCCGCGCCGCTGGCGCGCCGCGTGGTGGTGTTCGGCATCAGCCAGCTGCCGCTGAGCCTGCTGGAGTTCCTGGCCGCCATTGCCCGCCACAGCCAGGTGCTGCTGGCCGTGCCCAATCCCTGCCGCTTCCATTGGGCCGACGCCATCGACGGGCGCGAGCTGCTGCGCATGGCGCGGCGCCGCCAGCCGCTGCGCGGCGGCCGCGACCTGGCGCAGCTGCCGCTGGAGGCCATGCATGCCCACGCCCATCCGCTGCTGGCCGCCTGGGGTCGTCAAAGCCGCGACTATGTGCGCCAGCTCGACGCCTTCGACACCACGGGTGCCGCAGCCCAGCTGCAGATGCCGCGCGTGGACCTGTTCGACGAAACCGATGCCGAGGACCTGCGCACCGCGCCGCTGCTGGCCCAGGTGCAGCAGCGCATCCGCGACCTGGTGCCGCTGGCCGAGCACCCGCCGCTGGAGGTGGCGCGGGCCGACCGCTCCATCGTCTTTCACAGCGCCCACAGCGTGGTGCGCGAGCTGGAAGTGCTGCACGACCAGCTGCTGCAGATGCTGGCCCGGCCCCCGGATCCTGAGCAGCCGGGGCAGGCACCGCTGGCACCGCTGGCACCGCGTGACGTCGTAGTCATGCTGCCGTCCATAGAGACCGCCGCGCCCTCGATACGCGCCGTGTTCGGCCAGTACGGCAGGCATGATCCGCGCCACATTCCCTTTGACATTGCCGACCTGGGCGCACGCGCCAGCAGCCCGCTGGCCGTGGCCCTGCAATGGCTGCTGCGCCTGCCGCAGCAGCGCTGCCGGCTCAGCGAGCTGTGCGACCTGCTGGACGTCCCAGCGATTGCCGCGCGCATGGGTCTGGCGGCCGACGACCTGCCCCAGCTCACGCGCTGGATGGCCGGGGCCGGCATCCGCTGGGGACTCAATGCGCCGCAGCGCGGCGCCCTGGGCCTGCAGGCCTGCGGCGAGCACAACAGCGCCTGGTTCGGCCTGCAGCGCATGCTGCTGGGCTATGCCAGCGGCGTGGCGCAGGACGGCCAGGCCTTCGGCGGCATCGAGCCCTATGACGAGGTGGGCGGCCTGTCGGCCGAGCTGGCCGGCGTGCTGGCCGCGCTGCTGGAGCGCATGCTGGCGTGGTGGCGCGAGGCCGAGCAGCCCGCCATGCCCGAGGCCTGGGCGCAGCGCTTTCGCGCGCTGCTGCAGGACTTCTTCAAGGCGCAGGACGATGAGGACGAGGCCATGCTGGCCGCACTGGACGCCGCCCTCACGGACTGGCAGCGCGCCTGCGAGCAGGCCGGCTATGCGCAGGCCGTGGAACTGGGCGTGGCCCAGGAGGCCTGGATGCAGGCGCTGGAGCAGCCCTCGCTGTCGCAGCGCTTTCGGGCCGGTGGCGTGACCTTTTGCACGCTGATGCCCATGCGCGCCATTCCCTTCGAGGTGGTCTGCCTGCTGGGCATGAACGATGGCGACTATCCGCGCCGCGCCACGCGCAGCGACTTCGACCTGATGGCGCTGCCCGGCCAGCAGCGCCCCGGCGACCGCGCGCGCCGCGACGATGACCGCCAGCTCATGCTCGAAGCCCTGCTGTCTGCGCGCCGCGCGCTCTACATCAGCTGGACCGGCCACCATGTGCGCGACAACAGCGAGCAGCCGCCCTCGGTCCTGGTCTCCCAGCTGCGCGACTACCTGGAGGCCGGCTGGCGCGGCGAAGGCTGCCAGCCGCTGCTGGCGCAGCGCACGCAGCAGCACCCGCTGCAGCCCTTCAGCCGCCGCTATTTCGAAGAAGGTTCGCCCTGGACCACGTATGCGCGCGAATGGCGGGCCGCGCATGCGCAGTCTGACGGCACGGACGCGTTGCCTGCGCTGCCCGCGCAGCCGCGCCCGCCCTTTGTCCCCGACGCCTCGGCGCCGCTGACGCTGGCCCGGCTCACCGATTTCCTGCGCCACCCGGCGCGCGCCTACCTGCGCCAGCGCCTGCAGGTGCGCTTCGAGCAGGAGGACAACCCGGTCGTGGACGAGGAGTTGTTCCAGCTCGACGGCCTGACCGAATACCTGCTGGTGCAGCAGTTGCAGCAGCAGGTGGCGGCCGGCCTGTCCGAGCCCGGGCAGGCGCCCCAGGCCATGGAAGACAGTGTGCGAGCGGCCGTGGCGCGCCTCACGCGCTCGGGGCGGCTGCCGCTGGCGGGGCTGGGCGAGCGCGGCGCGCGGGCGCTGCAGTCCTCGGTCACGCCTTCGCTGCGGGCCTGGCGCCAGCAACTGGATCGGTATGCCCATCCCGCGCCGCGCAGGCGGCTGCTGATCGAGGACGATGGCCTGGTGTTCGACGACTGGATCGACGGGCTGCGCCAGTCCTGCGAAACCGAAGAGCCCCCCGAGGCGGACGACGCACAGTGCTGGCTGCTGCTGGACCCGCGCAACCTGCTCAATGCCAAGGGCCGGCCCCATGCCGACAAGCTCATGCCGGTCTACCTGCGCAGCCTGGCGCTGGCCGCCAGCGGCTCGCAGGCCGAGTTGCGCGTGGTGGCGCGCGACGGCCTGGTGCAGGTCCTGCCCATGGACCCTTCCGAAGCGCTGGCACGGCTGCGTGCATTGATGGCCCTGTGGCGCGAAGGCCAGAACGGTCCGCTGCCCCTGCCGCTGCGCAGCGGCCTGGCCATGGCCGAAGGCCTTCCCGCTGCGGCACAGCAGGCCTATGAGGGCGGCCATCTGGTCGGCGGCGAAGGCGAGGACCCGTCCTGGGCCCGCTGCTATCCCGATTTCGAGGCCTTGGTCGCCGATGGGCGCTTCGAGGCACTGGCCCATGCCGTCCACGCGCCGCTGCTCGACTGGGTGGCCGCGCAGGTGCAGGTCCAGCCCTACCAGGCGGATGCACCATGAGCACCAGCGAAGTGACCGGCGGCGTGACCAGCCATGTGCTCGACGCACAGCGTTTTCCGCTGTGGGGCAGCCGCCTGATCGAGGCCAGCGCCGGCACCGGCAAGACCTGGACCATCGCTGCGCTCTACCTGCGCCTGGTGCTGGGGCATGGCGAGGGCAGCCTGGACGGCATCAGCAGCACGGCCTTCGAGCGCCCGCTGATGCCGCCCGATATCCTCGTCATGACCTTCACGCGCGCGGCCACGCGCGAGCTGTCTGATCGCATACGCAGGCGCCTGATCGAGGCCGTGCAGTGCTTTCGTGGCGAGGCCGAACCTGCGCCCCACGACGGCTTCCTGCACGCGCTGCGCGAGGCCTACCCTGAAGGCGCGGCCCGTGAACGAGCGGCCTGGCGCCTGGCCATGGCGGCTGAATGCATGGACGACGCGGCCATCCACACCATCGACGCCTGGTGCCAGCGCATGCTGCGCGAGCATGCCTTCGACAGCGGCAACCTCTTCGACGAAACGCTGGAGCCTGACGAAAGCCAGCGACAGACCGAGGCCGCGCAGGACTACTGGCGCCAGCAGTGCTACCCGCTGTCCGACGAACTGCTGGACGAGGCCCTGAAGATCTGGCCCCACGTCGATGCCCTGGTCGAAGACATGCGTGCCCTGCTGCGCGAGCCCCCCGTGCCCGGTGCGGGCGAGGGCAGCCTGGCCGACTGCCTGCAGCGCGCCATGGAACAGCGCCGCAGCCGCCTGCTGGCCCTGGCGGCCGGCTGGGACGACAAGGCCCAGCGCCTGCAGCGGTGGTTGGATGGACAGCTCGACGGGCAGGGCGCGTTGTGGGACAAGCGCAAGCTGCAGCCCGCGCGCTACACCGGCTGGCTGGCCGCGCTGGCCGACTGGTCGCGCGCCCCGCTGGACGGTCCGCTGGCGCTGACCGAGGCCGCGCGCCACCGCCTCAGCCCCGAGGGCCTGGCCGAGGCCTTCAAGGGATCGGCCGGCGATGTGCTCATGCCGCTGGAGCTGGCCGAGCTGCAGGCGCTGCTGGTGCAGCTGGAGCAATTGCCGCCCGTCAGCGTGGCCGTGCGCCTGCATGCGGCCGCGCGCGTGGCGCAGCGGCTGGCCCACCTCAAGCGCCAGGCCGGCAGCTTCGGCTTTGCCGACATGCTGCAGCGCCTGGACACGGCCCTGGCCGGCGACAACGGCACCGTGCTGCGCGAGCGCATCCTGGCCCAGTACCCGGTGGCGCTGATCGATGAATTCCAGGACACCTCGCCGCTGCAGTACCGCCTGTTCGACCAGATCTACCGCACGGCGGCCAACGACCCGCACAGCGCCCTGCTGCTGATCGGCGACCCCAAGCAGTCCATCTACGGCTTTCGCGGCGCCGACATCCACAGCTACCTGCAGGCGCGCCGCGCCACCGAGGGGCGCCACTACGTGCTGGGCACCAACTACCGCTCCACCGAGGCGCTGGTGGGCGCCGTCAACCATTGGTTCGCGCAGGCCGAGCAGCGCCCGGGCGAGGGCGCCTTCATGTTCCGGCGCGGCAGCCACAACCCGCTGCCGTTCGAGCCCGTGGCCGCCCAGGGGCGCAGCGAGCAACTGCACACGCGCGACGGCGCCATGCCCGCCCTCACCGTGGCCTGGAGCGCGGGCCGTGACGAGGACACCGGCATCCCCCTGCCTTTGTCGGCCGACGAGGTACGGCGGCGCTTTGCGGCCCATTGCGCCGAGCAGATCGTGCAGTGGCTGGCCGACCCGCAGGCCGGCTTTGTGCAGCCCGATGGCCGCCTTGTGCGCCTGCGGCCTGCCGACATCGCCGTGCTGGTGCGCACGGGCCGAGAGGCGGCCGCCGTGCGCCGAGAACTGCAGGCACGCGCCGTGGCCTCGGTCTACCTGTCGGACCAGGATTCGGTGTTCGCCAGCGATGAGGCCCATGACCTGCTGTACTGGCTGCGCGCCGTCGCCGCGCCGCTGGATGCCCAGGCCGTGCGCGCGGGCCTGGCCACGCGGCTCATCGGCCTGTCGCTGGACGAGCTGGCCTGGCTGGCCGCCGACGAGGAAGCCTTTGACGTGCGCAGCGAGCAGCTGCGCGAACTGCACAGCATCTGGCTGCGCCTGGGCGTGCTGGCCATGCTGCGCCAGACCCTGTACCGGCTGGACCTGCCCGTGCGCTGGCTGCAGGACCCGGCCATGGGCGGCGAGCGGCGCCTGACCAACTACCTGCACCTGGCCGAGCTGCTGCAGACCGCCAGCGCCCAGCTGGAGGGCGAGCAGGCCCTGATCCGCTGGCTGGCCACCCAGATCGAGACGCCGGGCAGCGGAAGCGAAGAGCAGGTGGTGCGCCTGGAAAGCGATGCCGACCTGGTCAAGCTCGTCACCGTGCACAAGAGCAAGGGCCTGGAGTACCCGCTGGTCTGCCTGCCGTTTGCGGGCAGCTTCCGCCCCATGGAACGGGCCAGAACGCCGTTCCTGACCCTGTCCGCGCAGGACGAGTCGCAAGACGACGCGGCTCCGGCCCGCCGATTGCTGCTGGACTTCAGCGACGAGGAGCTTGCCCAGGCCGACCGCGAGCGGCTGCGCGAGGACCTGCGCCTGTTCTACGTGGCGCTCACCCGCCCGCGCCATGCGCTGTGGCTGGGCCTGGCCCCGCTCAAGCGCGGCAACGGCAAGGCCTGCGTGAACGAGCAGGGCGCAGCCGGCTACCTGCTGGGCGGCACCGAGCCGCGCTCGGCCCAGGGCTGGCGCGACGGCCTGCAGCAGCTGTGCGGCGAAGACCCGCACATGGCCTGGCGCGACCTGGATGCCGTGCCACTGCAGCGCACGCGCTGGCAGCCCCCGGCCGGCGCCACGCCGCTGCACGATGCCCCGGCCTACGACGCGCGCTTCGACACCCGCTGGGGCATCGGCAGCTTCTCTGCCCTGGTGCGCGCCATGGCCGCGCCCAGCCTGCCCGTGCTGCCCGTGGCCGTGCAGCGCCCGGCCGAGGATGAGCAGGCGCTGGAGCCGCCGCCATCGCCGGAACTGGCGGACATTGCCGGCCTGGCCGGCCTGGCCGGCCTGGCGGGCCTGCAGCCCCTGCAGAATGGACCGGCTGGCGGGCCTGCGGTCTGGCACCGCTTTTTGCGCGGCCCCGTGGTCGGCAACTTCGTGCACGACCAGCTGGAATGGCTGGGCGGCGAAGACTTTGCCCTGCCCGTGGACGGCCAGGGTGCGCTCGCTGATCGCCTGGTGCGCCGCTGCGAGCGCGCGGGCCGGGGCGAGCAGGCGCGCGACCTGCTGGCCTGGCTCACGGCCGTGGTCCACCAGCCGCTGGCGCCGCTGGATGTGACGCTGGCCACGCTGGGGCCGCAACTGTCCGAGATGGAGTTCTGGCTGCCCGCGCGCCAGCTGCCGGCCGAGCGCATCGACCAGCTGTGCCGGCGCTTCATCCTGCCGGGGCAGGAGCGGCCCGCGCTGCCCCAGCGCTCGCTGCACGGCATGCTCATGGGCTTTGCCGACCTGGTGTTCTGCCACGAGGGCCGCTACTGGGTGCTTGACTACAAGAGCAACCACCTGGGCCCGGACGGCACCGCCTACGGCCAGGAGGCCTTGGCCCGCGCCATGCTCCACCACCGCTACGACGTGCAGGCCGCGCTCTACCTGCTGGCCCTGCACCGGCTGCTGCGCAGCCGGCTGGGCACGGCCTACGAGCCGCAGCGCCAACTGGGCGGTGCGCTGTACTACTTTCTGCGCGGCATCGATGGCCCGGCCGGTGGCATGCATGCCATGGCGCCCGAGCTGCCCTTGCTTGATGCGCTCGATGAACTGCTCGGTCCCGGCCGCGCCAACGCGGAGGAACTGCCATGAGCCCGCGCCCCCGTTCGCGCACCATCGATACGGCCACGCTGGACCTGTTCGATGAACGGCCGGGCGGCGAACCGCCGGGCGACGACTCGCCGGGCGCCGTGCCGCCAGACACCAATGAAGTGCTGGCCCTGCTGCGCCGCTGGGCCGACGCGGGCCTGCTGCGCCGGCTGGATGCGGCGCTGGCTTCCTTCGTCGCCGGGCAGGATGCACAGGCCGGGCCCGCCTTGCTGGTGGCCGCCGCGCTGCTGGCGCAGATGGAGGGGCGCGGCCACAGCTGCCTGCCCCTGGCGCCGCTGGCCGGCCACCCCAACGACGTGCTGGCCTGGCCGGCCGATGCGCTGCCCGCGCAGCAGGCCCTGTGGCAGATGCTGCCTGCGCGCCTGTCCGGCTGGGTTGCGGCGCTGAGCGCCAGCCCCGTGGTGCGCGTGGTGCACGGGGAGCAGGTAGATGGACAGGATGGCAGCGAGGACCTCGGCCAGCCCCTGGTGCTGGCCGGCGCAGACGGCCCCGCGCCGCTGCTGTACCTGCGCCGCTACTGGGACTACGAACGCGCCGTGGCCGCCCACGTCATCCAGCGCACGGCGGCGCAGGCCGTGGCCGGCCAGCCGCTGGACGAAGCCCTGGCCCGCCACTGGCTGGACCGCCTGTTCCCGCCTGCGGCGGACGGTGGCGCCGTGGACTGGCAGAAGCTGGCCTGCGCGCTGGCGCTGCGCGGCCGGCTGTCGGTGATCACGGGCGGCCCCGGCACCGGCAAGACCTATACCGCCGCACGGCTGCTGGCCCTGCTGTTTGCCACGGCGCCCGATGCCGGCCAGTTGCGCGTGGCCCTGGCCGCCCCCACGGGCAAGGCGGCTGCGCGGCTGAAGCAATCGATCGACGGGGCCTTGCTGCAATTGCAGGGCAGCATGGGCGGCGAGATCGACCTGGCGGGCCTGGTGCAGCGCATGGGTGCGGCGCGCACCCTGCACTCCATGCTGGGCGCGCGGCCCGATACGCGGCACTGGGGATTCCATGCAGGGCGGCAGCTGGACGTGGACGTGCTCATCGTCGATGAGGCCTCCATGGTCCACCTGGAGATGATGGCGGCGCTGCTGGAGGCACTGCCGGCCGGCGCCCGCCTGGTGCTGCTGGGCGACAAGGACCAACTGGCTTCGGTGGAGGCGGGCGCCGTGCTGGGCGACCTGTGCCGCGATGCCCAGGCCGGGCGCTACCTGCCCGACACGCTGGACTACGCACTGCGCGTGGCGGGCCAGCGGCTGCCGCCGCAGTTCGCGGCGCCCGACGGCGATCGTGCGCCAGCGCTGGCGCAGCACACCGTCATGCTGCGCGAGAGCCGGCGCTTCGGCGGCCCCATCGGCCAGCTGGCACACGCCGTGAATGCCGGTGAGGCGGTGAAGGCCCAGGCCCTGCTCGATGCCGGCACGCAAGCCGGCGCCGGTTCCGAGCTGTGGGAACGCCATGGCGGCGGCGTGCACGCCGTGACCGAACTGGCCGTGCACGGGCGCGGCGGTCTTGCCAGCTATGCCCTCTATGCCCAGGCGCTGCAGGGCCGGCCGGATGCGGCCGGCGCCGACGAGGCAGCGCACCGCGCCTGGGTGGTCGCTGTGCTGCAGGCCTTCGAGCGCTTCCGGCTGCTGTGCGCCGTGCGCGAGGGCGATTGGGGCGTGTCCGGCCTCAACCGCGCGGTGGAGCAGGCCCTGGATGCGCAGGGCGTGATCCGCCGGGGCGGCGAATGGTATGCGGGCCGTCCCGTCATGGTCACGCGCAACGACGCGCAGCTGGGCGTGTTCAACGGCGACATCGGCATTGCGCTGCCGGGAGCGCACCAGGGGCAGCCAGGGCAACTGCTGCGCGTCTACTTCCTGCAGGGCGACGAATTGCGCTCGGTCGGCGTCAGCCGCATGGCCCATGTGGAGACCGCCTTCGCCATGACGGTGCACAAAAGCCAGGGCTCGGAGTTCGAGCACACCGCCCTGGTGCTGCCCTCGCGCGGCGGCAGCGTGCTGGGGCGCGAGCTGGTCTACACCGGCATCACGCGCGCCCGCCAGGCCTTCTCGCTGTTCTCCGAGGTGCCGGGCCTGCTGGCCTCGGCCGTTGGCAGCCCCACGCAGCGCGCCAGCGGGCTGCTGCGCTGGCTGCAGGAGTGAGTGAAGGCCCCGCGCCTCAGGCCGGGGTCTTGTCGCTGGCGTAGCGGGCCATCATCAGCGCCGTATTGGTCTTGCGGTCGGCATTGACCTGCTGCACCGTGGGCCGCTCGGCCATGCGTGCCAGGTACTCGCGCACGGGCAGGTCGGCCAGAACGTCGCGCCCGCCAACGATCTTGCTGGCCGCGCTGACCAGGGGCAGGTGGACGATGGCGCAGCAGTCGGCCAGCGTGAAGCTGTCGCCCGCCACAAAGGGGGAGAAACGCGCGAGTTTGGCGAAGGCCGCCACGTTCTTGTCGAGCTGGGCCAGCGTGCGCTCCCGGGTGGAGTCGCTGACCTGGCCGCCGAAGAAAGCCTGCGGGTAGAGGATGCGCGCCACCAGCTCCAGGTGCAGGTCCAGGTACACGCACAGCTCGCGCACCTTGGCGGCCTCGAAGGCGTCGGCCGGCAGCAGGGCCGGCGAGGGCGACAGCGTCTCCACGTACTCGACCATGGCGGCCGACTCGCACAGGCCCCGGCCGTCGTCGATGCGCAGGTAGGGCACCTTGCCCAGCGGAGAAAGCGCCATGTCGGTCTCTCCCAGCCAGGCCAGTTCCTCGTTGAAGGGCAGCTGCTTTTCCAGCAGGGCCAGCTTGACCTTGTTGTAGTAGTTGCTGGCCGCGAATCCGCACAGGGTGAGCATGGGTGTCTCCTAGGGTGTTGGTGAGGGCTGGGGGATGCGCCTGCGATGGTAGGGGCGGGCAGGGCCTGGCGGGGTCACGGACATGACGTCCTGGGGCAGACCCCTAGAATGGCGCCATGCCGCTTCGCCTGCCCTCCACCTTGGCTGCCTGCGCCCGCTGGGCGCTGGGCCTGTGGCTGTGCGTGGCGCTGGCATCGGCGTTTGCGCCGCTGGCGCGCGCCTCGGGCTGGGAGCGCCTGTGCTCGGCCGCTGGCGAATCGGTCTGGGTGCCCTCGCCAGCCGGTCAGGACAATGCCCTGGCCGGCAGCCACGGCATCGACTGCCCGCTGTGCCTGCCCCCGCTGGCGCCGCCGCCCGCCCGGTGCAGTGCGGCCCCGGCACCGCTGGTGGCAGATGCGCAGCCACGGGCGCACCCGGCCTCCGTCCACAGCGTGGCCATGCCGGCCCTGCCCCAGGCCCGCGCCCCGCCCCGGTGACTCCCGGATTCACTCCCGCTTCCTTCGCTTGGCCAACCCTTTTTGCAAGGCACGAAGACCGTGCCGCAATGCATTGAAATTTCTGGAGAAACCGTGATGACACTGCGTCAATGGACCACCCCTTTCCTGATCGCCGCCTCCCTGTCCATGGGCCTGGCCCATGCCCATGCCGATGCGGCCCATGTCAAGGCCGACGCCGCCTGGGCGCGTGCCAGCGTGCCGGGCCAGCAGGCCACGGGCGCCTTCATGCGCCTGACGGCCGAGGAGCCGCTGCGCCTGGTGGGCGTGGAGTCGCCCGCCGCCGGCGTGGCCGAGGTGCATGAAATGAAGATGGAAGGCGATGTGATGCGCATGCGCGCCATCGACGGCCTGGACCTGCCCAAGGGCGTGGCCGTGGATCTGAAGCCCGGCGGCTACCACGTCATGCTGCAGCAGCTCAAGAGCCCGCTGCTCAAGGACAGCCAGGTACCCATCACCCTGGTGTTCAAGGACGCCAAGGGCGAGACCTCGCGCCTGAGCCTGCAGGTCCCCGTGCGCGCCATGGCGCCCGGCGCAGGTGCGGCATCGGCTGCGCAGGGCGGTGCGCATGGCGGACACGGCGGACATGCCGGCCACTCCCACTGAGCTTTTTGTCATCCACCGGGTTTGTGCGCAGCGGGCCGTGCATGACTTGCGATGGACTTGGCGTGTGCCTGGGTTAAGCTGAGCGCATGGCCGGTGTGCTTCACCGGCATGTTCTTCCAACCCAGTCCTAGCGAGTGCTGCCATGAGTGATGCGTCCTCCTTCGGTTTCGGCAAGTTCATCCCCGGTTTCGACTTCCTGCAGGGCCTGGCCCAGAGTGCAGGATCGGCCACCGCCCGGCCCCTGGGGCGCCTGCCCGAATGGGTGGCGCCCACGGTGAGCATCGAAGAGGTGGACAAGCGCATCACCGAACTCAAGGCCGTGCAGTTCTGGCTCGACCAGAACGGCAAGGCGCTGGCCGCCACCATCCAGGCCCTGGAAGTGCAGCGCATGACGCTGTCCACCTTGCAGGGCATGAACGTCAGCATGGGCGAGCTGGCGCAGGCCTTCCAGTTCCCTGCAGCCGCAACCGCCGCAGCCACCGCCGCGGCCAAGGGCGCCGCCAGCGCGGGGCAGGGCGACCTTTCGGACTGGCCCATGTCCTCGGCCGCCAACCGGGCGAGCAAGAAGGAAAAGCCGCAGCCCGAGCCCGCACAGGCCGCTGCCGCGCCGCCTGCAGCCCCCGAGGCGGCCAAGGCCGCCGACAGACCCGCAGCCGCGGAGACTGCGGCGCCCAAGGACGAGTCCGCCCAGGCCGCCGCCATGGGCCAGGCCATGCAGTGGTGGGGCGCGTTGACCCAGCAATTCCAGCAGATCGCCGCCAAGGCCATGGCCGAGCCCATGGCCCCGGAGGCCGTGGCGGCCGTGGCGGCCGCACAGCGCGCCACCGGCATGGCCGGGGACCTGGCCAAGGCCACCATGGACCGCATGGCGGCACAGGCCAGCGCCTTTGCTGCGCAGGCGGGCAAGGCGGCGGCGGTCTCCCCTGCCAAGGCGCCGTCCGCAAAGCCGGCGGCCAAGGCTGCGGTGCAGGCCGAAGCCCCCAGGACCGCTGCCAAGGCTCCCGCCAAAGCGGCTGCCAGGAAAACCGCTGCAAAGGCTGGAGCCAAGGCGCCGGCCGCCAGCAAGCCGGCAGCCAAGAGCCGGCCGGCGCGTTGACCGATCGGGCCGGACCCATGGATGCGCAAGGCCCCAGCCACCCGCAAGCCGGGTGCTGGCAGGGCTAGAAAGAAGGTTGGTATGTCGTTGTTTCCTGTAGGCCATGCCAGCCATTCCGACTGGCGCGCCGCGGCCGACGCGGTGCTGCAGCAGCTGCGCTTGCAGATGGCCGGGCCCGGCCACGCGCAGCGGCCCCGTCTGGGACTGGTGTACCTGTCCCATGCGCATGCCGCCCACGCACGGCCGCTGCTGCAGCATCTGGCCAGGGCCCTGCCCCATGTGGCGGACTGGGCCGGCTGCTCGGCCGGCGGCGTTCTGGCCATGTCGCATGAGTACCTTTCAGGAACCGCGCTCGCGGTGATGCTGCTGGATGTACCGGCCGCCCACTACCGCCTGTATTCGGGCCTGGCGCCCCTGCATGCGCCTGGCGGCGAGGCCGGCTTCACGGCCCATTCGGCCCTGGTCCATGCCGCAGGCGGCCAGCCCGAGCTGGCCGAGCTGCTGTACGAGCTGTCCGAGCGCACCGAGTCCGGCCTGCTGTTCGGCGGCGTGGGCGATGACGGGGAAGATGGCGTGGAGGGCGTGCAGATCGCCTGCCGCACCGAGGATCTGCATGCGCAGCATGCGGACGCGCGCGGCATTTTTCGTGGTGGCTTTTCAGGCGTGGCCTTCGGTGCCGGCGTGCCCTGCATCACGGGCATGGCCCAGGGCTGCGTGCCGCTGGGCGAGGGGCTGGAGATCACCGAGGCGCGCGGGGCCCTGGTCACCGGGCTCGATGGCGATCCGGCCCTGCAGCGCCTGCTGCAACTGCTGGGCGTGGAGCTGGAAGGCAGCGACTGGCAGCCCGCGCTGACCACGGTCCGCACCACGCTGGCGGCCATTGCGCCGCCGGGCCGGGGCCTGGCCCACGGCGTGCTGACCGAAGAGGCCCAGGTGCTGACCCTGGTTGGCCTGGACCCGCTGCGCCAGGGCGTCGCCCTGTCATCGGCCGTGGAGGCCGGGCATTCGGTGATCTTCTGCCGCCGCCAGGCCCAGGTCGCGCGCCAGGAACTGCTGCAACTGGGCGCTGCGCTGCGCGATGCGGCGGAGCCCGAGGAGGCGGCGCCCGAAGGCGAGGCACAGCCCCGCATCCGTGGCGCCATCTACATCAGTTGCCGGGGCCGCGGCGGCGGCCTGTTCGGCGGCCCCGATGCCGAACTGCGCACCCTGCGCCACGCACTGGGCGATGTGCCATTGATCGGCTTCGTCGCCGAAGCCGAGATCATGGACGCCCGCCTGCACCGCTTCGCCGGGGTGTTGACGGTGTTCACTGCCTAGGCGTCGTACACGCCGTACACGCCGTCCGCACCTCAGACCGCGCGCGGGCGCACCGTGCCTGCGCTGCGATCCGGGTCCATGGCTACGGCTCCCAGAAAATCGAAATCCACGGCTGGCTGCCTGCCGCTGACCAGGTCGGCCAGCGCCATGCCGGAGCCGCAGGCATGGGTCCAGCCCAGCGTGCCGTGGCCGGTGTTCAGGAACAGGTTGGCGATGGGCGAGCGTCCGATCAGCGGCACATTGCTGGGCGTGGCGGGGCGCAGGCCGCTCCAGAACTGGGCGCGCCCGGTATCGCCGGCGCCGGGGAACAGCTGCTGCACGCGCCGCACGATGGCCTCGCAACGCACGGGGTCCAGGTTGCGGTCGTAGCCGTTGAACTCGGCCGTGCCCGCAATGCGCAGGCGGTCGCCTTGCGCGCCCGTGTAGCGCGAGAACACCAGCTTGAACTCGTCGTCCGTGAGGCTGACCTGGTAGGCCTTGGCGGGGTCCAGCACCGGCAGGGTCACGGAGTAGCCCTTGGCCGGGTAGATGGGCAGGCGCAACCCCAGCGGCTGGGCCAGCAGCGGGCTGAACGAGCCCATGGCCAGCACATAGGCGTCGCCCTGGATGCGTTCATAGCGGCCATCGGCATTGGTCACCTCCACATGGTCGATATGGCGGCTGGCGCCCGCACCCGTGGTGCGCAGCGCCGTCACGTGGTGGCTCTGGCGGAACTGCACGCCCGTGGCGGCGGCGATGCGCGCCAGCTCGCGTGTGAAGAGGTTGGCGTCGCCTGATTCATCCTCGGCCGTATAGGTGGCGCCCGCTATCTGCCCGCGCACATGGGCCAGGGCCGGCTCCAGGCGCACGGCTTCGTCGGCATCGATCAGGCGGCGGTCGCAGCCCAGGGCCTGCATCTGCTCGGTGGGCTTGAGCGCGCCCTCGAACTCGCGGGCGTTCGTATAGAAGTGCAGGATGCCCTGCGTGCGCTGCTCGTACTGGATGCCGGTGTCGGCACGCAGCTGCTGCAGGGCCTCGCGGCTGTAGGTGCCCAGGCGAACGATCTGCTGGATGTTGTGGCGCGTGCGCGCGGGCGTGCAGTTGCGCAGGAAGGACAGGCCCCAGAGCCACTGGCGCATGTCGGCGCGCAGGCGGAAGAGCAGGGGGGCGTCCTGCCGGCCCAGCCAGCCCAGCAACTTCAGCGGTGCGCCGGGGTTGGCCCAGGGCTCCGCGTGGCTGACCGAGATCTGCCCGCCGTTGGCGAAGCTGGTTTCGGCGCCGGGCGCGGCCTGGCGGTCGATGACGGTCACTTCATGACCGAGGGATTGCAGATAGTAGGCCGACGTGGTGCCGATCAGGCCGGCTCCGAGAACGATGACGCGCATGACGATGCCCTTTCAAAGGCATGTGCCGGGTCACGCGAAAGCTGGCTGCTATGGTCTGGATAGCAGGCAGCCGGCGTCCGTCGTGACGCAGCTGCCGCTCCCCCTGTCCTTGGTACCTGAGAGATTCACCGCCGTCCATGGGAACGGGGCTTGCTCCTTCGGTGCGCCGCACATTGCGTGCGGCGGCTCTCCAGACGGCATGTTGTGTTTGCAGTACGGAACCTGAGCGTGTATGGGAGTTTGCGCCTTCGGTGAGGCTCGGCACCGTGGCGCCCGCCTGCTCTCCTGCAGGGGCGATTCTATGGGGCTTGCGCAGCCAGCTCCAGTCGTATTGGGGATACCACCAGTTACCTGTATGTGGTGTGGCTGATTCAGGGTATTCCCTAGATCGCTCAAGCGCCTCCCTCGTAGCGCTGGTACGAGTCTCTGGCTTCATGTAAAAAAACTATTGAAATAGAAAAAAACATGATTTAGCCTATCGATATGTGCAGTGGTTTGTCAGTGCATGTTCTGGTCGATTGGACCTGCATGGGTTAACCATGGGTTGTATATATGTCTGATAGGCGACTTACCGTTGCACAGGTGCGGGTCCATGGAAACTGGTCCGTCACTGAAAAAATACAAGCACGGTGAATATGGTTTGTCGAGGGAGGAATGTTTTGCGTCGCAAACCCGACTGAAGGTGTGTCCGCTCAATGGGCAGTGGAGCAGCGCGCAAGCGTTGATGGAAATCCGCCTTTTTTTGATTGACGCGCAGGATCTGCGCGAAAAATTTTGCTTCCAAACTCACCGGCTGCAAGGTGAGTTGTGGGCTCGTGATTCAAATAGAACTATTCGAGGTACGGCGATGCAAATGCGCTGGGTACAACTGATGGCCATTGCCATTGGGAAAATCATTTTCCTGTCATATCTCCTTGAGAAAACGGGGAATATCATGCATGCTCTCAATCGCCTGCCTGGTTCGGCATTTTTTCGCAAGTGGCGTGCAGCGAAGTGCCTTTTCTCTTTGCTGCTGCTTTCATGCGCGGGTATCTCATCCACGGCACTGGCGGCGACCATCGTCTTCACGGTCACCGACAACAGCGACGCTCCCAATGCCAATGCAACGACACCAACCACCTGTGTCAGCACGCTGGGGGGCACCTTTGCTGGCGCATGTACGCTGCGAGCGGCCATTCAGGCAGCCAACTACACGCTGCAAACGCTGGATCCGAGTGCCGATGTTTCCATCGTCTTTGCGCCGACACTGACCACGTCGGTACGAACCATACAGAGCGGGACATCCAAGGATGCGGCGGGAAACCTCCATCCGTATGTCGACAATCAGACGGTTTACGTGCGCTGTGCCAATACATTCTCCAGCGGAGTCCAGTCCGGCGCCGTGACGGGGGCCACCAATGCCTGTGGTCAAAGCCAGATGATCAGCGGCGGCGATACGGGCACCACCACTGGTGCCGGTGGTGCCTGGTACTGGCTCAAAGGCACCGTGCCAGCCGGCACGGGCTCGTTGACCATCGATTTCGGGGGAGTCATACAAGTCCAGAACTGGGCGGACTCCCCCTGGGAAACTTTTTATCTTGGTGGGAAGAACATCACGCTCACCAATTCGCCCAACATGACCTGTGGCGAAGCGGTATTCGTCGTTGGCTCCCCGGCGAACAATATCACCATTGATCGCGTCGGCTTGGTGAATGTGGCGCCAACCCCTGCGGGAGAGGGGACGCCGTTCAACTGCGAGCTGTACGCGGAGATTCATCAAGGCGCACAAAACGTATTCTTTACCAATAGCACGATCAATTCCGCGATATGGAATGGAAATTACGGCAATAACAAGGGCTCGGCTATTTCCGTTGCCGCAAGCAACGGTGCAGGCACGGTTTCCAACATTGTTGTCGATAATTTCACGGTAACGAATCTGCCCAACCCTATCGGGGGAATGCAGCTCGAGCAGTTCTTCCAGGTCATGTCGAACATGACCGTCAACGGATTGACGATCAAAGATTCGAATATCGCACTGAGCCCGACTGGTGGAAATGCGCCCAGGGCCGTGGTGTCGGTTGATGGAACGATCAACCTGGGCAATGGAATTGGTCTTGCCGTGACGGGTAATACCTTCTCGCTGCCTATCGCCGCCTATACCGCTTCATCGCCAATGCATGTGTCGGCACCAACGGTGAATACGGCAGCCTCAGGCACGACGCAGGTAGTGACGGTGACCGATAACAATTTCACTGGCGGCGGGGACGGGTTGAATATTAGTGGGACGGGTACGGCACCAGGGTTGATTGGCAACAACAAGATGACAAGCCAGTCGAGAAGTGCCATTCGTATCACTACGCATGATTTCTTCAAGATTTCTCAGAACACGCTGTTTTCCGTGCCTGTGGCTGCAAACTCAGGTATCAGTTTGCTGACGACGGCCAATGGACAAACCGGATGGACCCCGACCCTTGGCGTTGGCGCCAGTGACACCGCCGCCTGCACCTGGACATTCAATATCACGGCAAATGCCAATGCGAGCGAGCCGGCACCGTATACGGTGGAAGCCTTTTGGTCGCCGACCGGCGCGGGCGCCAACGACGCACAGGTCTATCTGGGCTCAGGGAGCATGGCCGGAGCCTCGGGAACGCTGACCGTTCCTTCGTATCTCAGCGGCCAGGTGCGGGTCACAGTGACGGACAGCAATTCCGGTGGAGCCCAGACCTCGCAGCTTTCAACGGCTGCAAGCGTCACCGGTTTTCCCTGTGCCCTGAAATCCGGCGTTCTGGCGACGACCAACAATCAACCTGTCGGCAGCAGCGACTTGCTGGAGGTCTACATTGTTGACGGCCAAGGCAATGCCTGGACGGGGGGCAGTGACACCGTTACCTTCGCAGCGCCGCCTGCAGGTGTCACGTTCAATGGCAGCTCCGCCGCAGTCAGCTGCACGACCGACTCCAGCGGAAAGTGCGCGTCTCCCATCAATGCCAGCAGCAGTGTCGCCGGAACATTCACCACACCCGTGACCTTGTCGTCGTCAGTCGCTGGTGCCACGTTCTCCAATCTTCCATTGGGTGGAAGCCCGGTATCTGGCGCAGTGACTTATCAGCCTTCGCCGGTTGCTTACAGCTTCACCGGGCTGCCGGCCAGCACGAGCGGGTCTGAAATCGCCGCGAGTCCGCCATCGATTGCGGCCAATGGCGTCTCCACCAGCACCTTGGCCGTGCAGTTGAAGGATGCGTTAGGTAACCTTGTCACCACCTGTACCGATACGGTGGCCTTCACCCTCAATGCGGGGACGCAAGGCGTCCCTGCCGTCAGCGTCACGGGCTGCAGTGCCGGCATGTACACGGGGACGGTGACATCGCCGGTGCTGGTCGGCAGCGGCACCTTCGGGTTCACCATCAACGGGGCTGCGGCTGTTGCCACCGCAACGGTCTCCTATGCGGCCGCAACGCCGAGCACGAGTGCATCGACGATAGTCGCCACTCCGGCATCGATCGTGGCCAACGGCAGCTCCACCGGCGTGCTGCGCGTGCAACTGGTCGATGCCAGCAGCAATCCGATCAACACGTGCACGAACACGGTGGCGTTCACCCTGAACGGCGGAACGCAGGGAACGCCCAATGTGGGCGCGGCCTCGTGTACCGCCGGCATCTATACGGGCACCGTCACATCGCCCACGGCCGTCGGCAGCGGGATCTTCGGATTCACCATCAACGGCTCTGCCGCAGTTGCTACGGCTTCAGTGAGCTACACGGCGGGTCCGCCAAGTACCAGCGCCTCGACCATCGTTGCGAGTCCGACCTCGATCATTGCCAATGGCACTGCAACCAGCACATTGACGGCGCAGCTCAAGGATGCGTCAGGCAATTCGATTGCAACCTGTGCCAATACGGTGGCCTTCACGCTGAACGGCGGAACACAGGGCTCGCCTGCGGTCGGCGCGGGGGCGTGCAGCGCAGGGGTGTACACGGCAACCGTCACGGCACCTACCGCAGTCGGCAGCGGCACCTTTGGTTTCACCATCAATAGCTCGGCCGCCACGGCTACGGCTGCGGTGAACTACACGGCCGGCTCGCCCAGCAATGGCGCGAATGGAAACCTGATCAGTGCCAGTCCGCTCAGCGTTGTCGCAGACAACACGGCCACGAGTTCGATCAGCGTGACCCTGCGCGATGCCAATGGCAATCCCGCCACGGATACGGTGGCGCACACGATTGTCTTCACCAAAACGGGCGTGGGCACGACCACGCCGGCCGCACCCACATGCACGATCGCGGCCAACGCCAATCCGGCCACCTGCTCCGTGACGGTGAAATCGGCCACGGTCGGCACCGCAAGTTTCACGGCAACGGACAATGGAGAGGCCGTGAGCAATGGCAGTCCGGTATCGGTCAACTTCATTGCCGGGCCGCCCAGCAATACAGCCAGTGGCAATCTGCTCAGTGCCACACCGCTCTCGGTGATGGCCGACGGTACGAGCACCGGCACGGTGACCGTCGCACTGCAGGACGCCAATGGCAATGCAACGGTCGATACGGTCGCCCACACCATCGGCTTTGTCCATACCGGCGCCGGCACGCCTTCGGCAACTTCCTGCACGATTGCGGCCAATGCGAATCCAGCGCGCTGCTCCATCACGGTGACATCCACCGTCGCGGGTGCGGCGAGCTTCACAGCCACGGACAACAACGGCACCACCACCCAGAGCGTGGCCAATGGCAGTCCGGCCGTGATCAACTTCACGGCCAATGCCGCCGACCCCGCCAGGTCGGGGGTGCGTACCGTCAGCAGTCCGGCCACGGCCAATGGCTCGGCGACGGATGTGCTTGAAGCGTTTGTGGGAGATGTCAACGGCAATCCGGTGGCCGGAAGCGTTGTCACGTTCTCTCCCACCGCAAACATCACCTTCAGCGGTACCTGCACCACCAATGCGGCCGGTACTTGCCAGGTCACCGCCAGGACAACCGTCGCGGGCTCCTACACTTCCGGCGCAAGCATCGCGGGGGGCGCATTGAGCGGCAGCGGCATCAGCTCCGGCGGCAATACGTACGGCGCTACGGCTGCCTATGTCTTTACGGCAGGTGCCGTCGATCCCGCCAATTCGACCATGTCGGTCGATGCGAACAACCAGGCAGCTGGCGGCGGCCAGGACGTCGTTTCCGTGGTCACCAAGGATGCGTTCGGCAATCCAGTCACCGGCGTTGCCGTGAACTTCAGCGTGACGCCTGCCGGAGCGGCGCCTGCCACCGCCAGTTGCACGACTGCCGGTGTGGCGGCGACCTGCTCGGTGTCGTTCACCAGCGTGACCGCATCGACTTACTCGGCTGCCGCCACGGTGGGTGCAACTGCCATCGGCAACAGCCCGCAATCGATGGCCTTTGTCGCCGGCAATGCCTCGGCAAGCAATTCGGGCCTGCGTGTCGTGAGCGACAACGCGGCGGCAAATGGCACGGCAACCGATGTGGTGGAAGCATATGTGCGCGATGCCGGTGGCAACCCCAAGGGCGGCGAGGTCGTCACCTTTGCCGGTACCCCCGGCGTGAAGCTGAACGGTGGCGCGGACGGCGCGTCAGCCACTTGCACCACTGGAACAAGCGGCGCAACTCTGGGCATCTGCTCGATCACTGCCACCAGCACAGCGAGTGGTACCTACACCATCGCCACCAGCATTCCTGCAGGAACCCTGGGTGGCACGTTCACCGTGGGAGCAAACGCGTATTCGCCAAGCGCCGCACAAATTCATTTTGTGAGCGTGGTGAACCTTAGTGTCACCAAGGCCAACCCTGGCAGCCTGACTGTGGGCACGCCCTTCAACTATGCGTTCTCCGTGTCCAATGCCGCCAGTGCCTTCGGTCCTGCCAACAGCGTGACCATCAAGGACCTGGTGCCGGCAGGCATCAGCATCACGGGCGTGCCGACTGGTGCAAACGTGGCCAGTGCGACCTGCACGCCCAATACCTTCCCGTTTGCGGGTAACGGCAGTTCCGTGCTGACGTGTACGGTGAGCTTCACCACACCGGTGGCGGCTGGCAGCAGCACCAGCTTCAACCTGCCAGCTGTGCCGACGGCGGTGGGCTCGAGCACGAACACGGCTTCCTATGATCCGTCCGGTGGTACCAGCCCGGTCAATCCGACGGCAGGTTGCACGACGGACTGCTCGTCGACGCCCGCCACCCCAGTCAACCCTGGTTCGCCCACGCTGACGGTCAGCAAGGCCAACCCCGGCAGCCTGGCTGTGGGGACTGCGTTCAACTACGCCTTCACGGTAGCGAATGCGGCTGGAGCGTTCGGTCCCGCCACCAGCGTGACCATCAAGGACCTGGTGCCTGCGGGTATCAGCATCACGGGCGTGCCGACTGGCGCAAACGTGGCCAGTGCAACCTGCACACCCAACGCCTTCCCGTTTGCGGGCAATGGCAGCGCCGTCCTGACGTGTACGGTGAACTTCACGACCTCGGTCGCAGCCGGTGGCAGCACCAGCTTCAACCTGCCGGCTGTTCCGACGGCTGTGGGTTCGAGCACCAACACGGCCTCCTACGATCCGTCGGGCGGCATCAGCCCGGTCAATCCGACGGCAGGGTGCACAACAGACTGCGCGTCGACACCCACCACTCCTGTCACGCCTGGTTCGCCTGCACTGACGGTCAGCAAGGCCAACCCGGGCAGCCTGGCCCTGGGTACGCCCTTCAACTACGCCTTCACGGTGAATAACGCCGCCGGTGCCTTCGGCCCCGCAACCAGCGTGACTATCAAGGACTTGGTGCCTGCGGGGATCAGCATCACGGGTGTGCCGACCGGTGCGAACGTGGCCAGTGCGACCTGCGCGCCCAACACCTTCCCGTTTGCGGGCAATGGCAGCGCCGTCCTGACGTGTACGGTGAACTTCACGACCTCGGTCGCAGCCGGTGCCAGCACCAGCTTCAACCTGCCGGCTGTGCCGACGGCTGTGGGTTCGAGCACCAACACGGCCTCCTACGATCCGTCGGGCGGCATCAGCCCCGTCAATCCGACGGCAGGGTGTACGACAGACTGCGCTTCCACACCGGTAACTCCGGTCACGCCAGGCGTGCCTGCGTTGACGGTCACCAAGGCCAATCCCGGCAGCCTGGCTGTGGGCACGCCGTTCAACTACGCGTTCTCCGTGTCCAATGCGGCCAGTGCCTTTGGTCCCGCCACCAGCGTGACCATCAAGGATCTGGTGCCCGCAGGCATCAGCATCACGGGCGTGCCGAGCGGCGCGAACGTGGCCAGTGCGACCTGCACGCCCAACACCTTCCCCTTCGTGGGCAATGGCAGCTCCGTGCTGACTTGTACGGTGAGCTTCACCACGCCGGTGGCGGCCGGTGGCACCACCAGCTTCAATCTGCCGGCTGTGCCGACGGCGGTGGGCTCGAGCACGAACACGGCTTCCTACGATCCGTCCGGCGGCATCAGCCCCGTCAATCCGACAGCCGGTTGCACGACAGACTGCGCTTCCACACCGGTGACTCCAGTCACGCCTGGTACGCCTGCGTTGACGGTCACCAAGGCCAATCCCGGCAGCCTGGCTGTGGGGACTGCGTTCAACTACGCCTTCACGGTAGCGAATGCGGCTGGTGCCTTCGGCCCCGCCAGCAGCGTGACCATCAAGGACCTGGTGCCGGCAGGCATCAGCATCACGGGCGTGCCGAGCGGCGCGAACGTGGCCAGTGCGACCTGCACGCCCAATACCTTCCCCTTCGTGGGCAATGGCACGGCGATCCTGTCTTGCACGGTGAGCTTCACCACGCCGGTGGCGGCCGGTGGCACCACCAGCTTCAATCTGCCGGCTGTGCCGACGGCGGTGGGTTCGAGCACCAACACGGCCTCCTACGATCCGTCGGGCGGCATCAGCCCCGTCAATCCGACGGCAGGGTGCACGACAGACTGCGCTTCCACACCTGTGACTCCGGTGACGCCAGGCACGCCTGCGCTGACGGTCACGAAGGCCAATCCCGGCAGCCTGGCTGTGGGGACTGCGTTCAACTACGCGTTCTCCGTGTCCAACGCTGCCAGTGCCTTCGGCCCCGCCACCAGCGTGACCATCAAGGATCTGGTGCCGGCAGGCATCAGCATCACGGGTGTGCCGACTGGTGCCAATGTGGCCAGCGCGACCTGCACGCCCAACACCTTCCCCTTCGTGGGCAATGGCACGGCGATCCAGTCTTGCACGGTGAGCTTCACCACGCCGGTGGCGGCCGGTGGCACCACCAGCTTCAATCTGCCGGCTGTGCCGACGGCGGTGGGTTCGAGCACCAACACGGCCTCCTACGATCCGTCGGGCGGCATCAGCCCCGTCAATCCGACGGCAGGGTGCACGACAGACTGCGCTTCCACACCTGTGACTCCGGTGACGCCAGGCACGCCTGCGCTGACGGTCACGAAGGCCAATCCCGGCAGCCTGGCTGTGGGGACTGCGTTCAACTACGCGTTCTCCGTGTCCAACGCTGCCAGTGCCTTCGGCCCCGCCACCAGCGTGACCATCAAGGATCTGGTGCCCGCAGGCATCAGCATCACGGGCGTGCCGAGCGGCGCGAACGTGGCCAGTGCGACCTGCACGCCCAACACCTTCCCCTTCGTGGGCAATGGCAGCTCCGTGCTGACTTGTACGGTGAGCTTCACCACGCCGGTGGCGGCCGGTGGCACCACCAGCTTCAATCTGCCGGCTGTGCCGACGGCGGTGGGCTCGAGCACGAACACGGCTTCCTACGATCCGTCCGGCGGCATCAGCCCCGTCAATCCGACAGCCGGTTGCACGACAGACTGCGCTTCCACACCGGTGACTCCAGTCACGCCTGGTACGCCTGCGTTGACGGTCACCAAGGCCAATCCCGGCAGCCTGGCTGTGGGGACTGCGTTCAACTACGCCTTCACGGTAGCGAATGCGGCTGGTGCCTTCGGCCCCGCCAGCAGCGTGACCATCAAGGACCTGGTGCCGGCAGGCATCAGCATCACGGGCGTGCCGACCGGTGCGAATGTGGCCAGTGCGACCTGCACGCCCAATACCTTCCCGTTTGCGGGCAATGGCAGCTCCGTGCTGACGTGCACGGTGAACTTCACTGCGGCAGTGGCGGCCGGTGGCAGCACCAGCTTCAACCTGCCAGCTGTTCCGACGGCGGTGGGCTCGAGCACGAACACGGCCTCCTACGATCCGTCGGGCGGCATCAGCCCGGTCAATCCGACGGCAGGTTGCACTGTGAACTGTGCATCGACACCAGCAACGCCGGTCACTCCCAGCACGCAGGTACCGGTGGCTCCGACGCTGACGGTTTCGCCGACTACGGTGGGAGGTTATCCGCAGATATCCGGCACCGGCACGCCGGGCTACACGATCACGGTGAAGGATGGCTCGACGACGCTGTGTACGGCAATCGTCGCGGCCGATCAGACGTGGAGCTGCACGCCAGGCGGCGGCTTGCCGACGCCGGGTCTGCACACGATCAGCGCGACCCAGACCAATCCTGGCAATGGCAACACCGGACCTGCCACAACGACTTCGCTCAACGTGCTCGGAACGACCTTCACGGGCCCGACAGCCACCGGGGCAGGCAATGCCACGGCGACCTTGAGCGGTGGTGGCGCGGGCTGCGGGTTCGATGTGTCGCAGTCGTCCTTCGTCGCGGCTGCGGCGGGTGCGCCGGGCCAGTTGAGCTTCCCGTACGGCAATGTGCACTTCGTGGCCCGTGGCTGTACGCCCAGCAGCTCGATCACGGTCAGCGTCACCTGGCCGGGGCCGGTGACCGGCATGGCGTACTGGAAGTTCGGTCCAGCATCCGCAGGGGCGGCGGACTCCTGGTATCAGCCTGCGGGTGCGGTGGTGTCGGGCAATACGACCTCGGTGGTGGTCACCGATGGCGGCCAGGGTGATGACGATCGCGCAGCCAATGGCGTGATCGTGGATCCCAGCGGTCCGGCGCGTGTGGGGGCGGCACCGGGTGCCCGGCCGATCCCTGCCCTCGAACCGCGCATGCTCGCCATGGCCATGCTGCTGATGCTGGCTGCAGGCCTGTGGAATCTGCGCCGCAGACGCGGTTGACACACGGTTGAAGAGGCGCTGAACCATCGCCTGCCGAACCTGTTTCGGCAGGCGATTTCCATTGGGTAGAGGCGCTGCATCCCGGCGGCTCAAGCCTGCACGAAACCCCAGGCCGCCTTGCGGGCCTATCGCGCGTGCAACACGCCGTAAATGAGAACAATTTAGAATTTCGCGCTGATGGGTGCCTTGCATCCCTGGGTCCCGGCCGACGCACAGGCGCCTGGCCCCTTCATTCCTGCACGCCTGCCTTCCATGCACCGTTCTGTCCTGATGTTCCGTTGCGCACCGTGATGGACCGCTGAACGCCGCCGCCTGCTCCCCATGACTTTCAAGAAAATCTGGTTCCAGTTGCACTGGTTCGCCGGCATTACGGCCGGCACGGTGCTCATCGTCATCGGGCTGTCGGGCGCGGTGTTCTCGTTCCATGAGGAGATCCTGGGCTGGCTGAATCCCGGCACTGTCTCCGTGCCTGCGCGCGATGACCCACCGCTGGGGCCGCCGCAGATTGCGCAGGCGCTGCGCGAGGCCGGCGAGCAGCGCGTGGTCCAGCGCATTACCGTCTTTGCCGAGCCCGGCCGCTCGGCCCAGGTGGCCTTCAAGCCACCGGCCGGCCAGCGCCGGGGCCAGACGGTCTTTGTCGATCCCTACACGGGCGCGCAGCTGCCCGAGCAACACGGCACGGAGTTCTTCGAATGGGTGGAGCGCCTGCACCGCTGGCTGCTGCTGCCGCGCGATGACGGCAAGCCGATCACGGGCACCCTGGCCGGCCTGTTGCTGATGCTGTCGCTGTCGGGCCTGTACCTGCGCTGGCCGCGCCGGCCGCTGTCCTGGCGCATCTGGCTGACCTTCGACCCGGCGCTCAAGGGCCGCTCCTTTCTCTGGGGCCTGCACTCGGTGGCGGGCACCTGGGCCCTGGTGGCCTATGTGGTGTTCACCTGCACCGGCATGTACTGGGCCTTTGGCGTGGTGCGCAGCACGGTGGATGGCTGGGCTGGCGTGCCGCCGCGCGTGGCCGCTCCCGCGGCGCCGTCCTCGAAACCCGGTGGCGGCCGGCCTGAGCCGACTGGCGCGCAGCAGCTCATCGACATCGCGCCTGGCTGGGCCGCCTTCGAGCGCATCGCCCATGGCTGGCAGTTCGCCCAGCTGCGCCTGCCCGAGCGCGCGGGCCAGCCCCTGCAGATCAGCTGGCTGGATGCCGATGCCGCCCATGAGCGCGCGCGCAACCAGATGGCCCTGCTGCCCGACGGCGCCGTGCAGCGCGACGAGCGCTATGCCGACCTGCCCACGGGCCGCCGCGCCGTGGGTGCCATCTACCCGCTGCACATGGGCACTTATTTCGGCATGCCGGGGCGCATCTTCATGACGCTGGCCTCGCTGATCATGCCCCTGTTCGCCATCACGGGCTGGATGCTCTACCTGGACCGCCGGCGCAAGGCGCGTGCCCTGGCCAAGGAGCGCCAGGCGCTGATGGCGGACCCGCCACCGTCCGCCCCTGCGGGCCAGGACACCGTGCTGGTCGCCTTCGCCAGCCAGGCCGGCCGCGCCGAGCGCCTGGCCGTAGCCACCGTGGCTGCGCTGCGCGGCGCAGGCATGGCGGCCAGCCTGCAATCCGTGGCGGCGCTGGATGCCGAGCAACTGCGCCACCACCGGCGCGTGCTCTTCGTGGCCAGCACCTTTGGCGAAGGCGACCCGCCCGATGCCGCGCGCCGCTTTGCCCGCCTGCTGGGCGCGGCCTCGGGCTCGGCCCTGCCGCACCTGCAATACGGCCTGCTGGCGTTGGGCGATCGGCAGTACGCGGCCTTCTGCGGCTTTGGCCATGCACTGGACCACCAGCTGCGCCGCCTGGGCGCACAGCCCGTGTTTCCGCTGATCGAGATGGATGGCGAGGACGCCCAGGCCTGGCATGCCTGGCAGCAGGCGCTGGCAGGGCATTTCCGCGCCGTGCTGCCCGTGTGCGATGCCCTGCCTGCGTCTTCGGCGGAACCGCTTGCCGATGCCACGGCCTTTGCCTCATGGCCGCTGCAGGCGCGCAGCCTGTGCAACGCGGGCAGCCAGGGCGCAGGGCTTTATGTGCTGGACTTGGCACCGCCCGAAGGCGTGGCCCCGCTGTGGCGGGCTGGTGCGCTGGCCGAGGTGCTGCCACGCCATGGCGCAGCCACCGTGCAGGCCTGGCTGGCCGCCCAGGAATGCGACGGTTCGGCCCCCGTGCAATGGCGCCAGCAGACCTGCACGCTGGCCGAGGCGCTGGCCGCCAGCGTGCTGCCGGCCCCGGGCGACATCGCCCCCGGCACCGCGCCCCAGGCCGTGGCCGATGCGCTGCGGCCCCTGCTGCCGCGCAGCTACTCGGTCGCCTCGCTGCCGCAGGACGGCCATGTGCGGCTGCTGGTGCGCCAGGCCCGCCATGACGGCGGCCTGGGTGTGGCGTCGGGCTGGCTGACGGCGCATGCGGCCCGGGGCACCTCCGTGGCCATGAGACTGGTGGAAAACCGTGCCTTCGAGCCGCGCGAAGAGGCAGGTGCCGAGCCCGACGCTCCGGCCATCTTCATCGGCAACGGCTCCGGCTATGCCGGCCTGCGCGGCCACCTACTGGCGCGCATGCACGCAGGCCGCCACCGCAACTGGCTGTTGTTCGGCGAACGCCAGCGGGCCCATGACGGGTACTGTGAGGCCGAGGTCTCCGGCTGGCTGGCCGCAGGCAAGCTGCAGCGCGCCGACTTCATCTACTCCCGCGACCAGGCCCGGCGCCGCTACGTGCAGGATGCCCTGCGCGAAGCCGCCGAACCCCTGCGCGACTGGATCGCCGACGGCGCCGTGCTCTACGTCTGCGGCAGCGCCGACGGCATGGCCGCAGGCGTCGATGCCGCGCTGGCCGACATCCTGGGCGCTACCGCCGTCGAAGACCTGATCGTCGAAGGCCGTTACCGCAGGGATGTGTACTGAGGTGAAGCGCGGCGTCTCAAGGCACAGCGCATGAAACCGGCGCGGCCCAAGTCAGGGACACCGAGGAAGGGCCTACGCCGGCCGCGCCGCCCCGCACCGAGGGTGTCGTCCCCCTCCCCGCGAAGCGGGTAGAGAGGCGCCGTGCCACGGGGGGAAGGCGCGTAAGCGCCTCAGGGGGTGATGTACTTTTCCTTCCCGAGATTGAGCATCAACCGGTTCGCCCAGCCGAACAGCGCGGCCGAGTGCAGCATGTCCAGGATTTCCTGGTCCGTGAGGCCGGCATCGCGCAGCGGCTGCAGCTGGGCGGCGCCAAAGCTGCCGGGCGCGCGCGTCAGGGCCAGCGAGGACTGGATGATGGCGCGTTCGCGCGCATTGGTGCCGGCCGTGTCGGGGTCGTCGAACATCTGTGCCATGACATCGTTGCGCTTGGCCAGTTGCTCGAAGCGCTGGGCGTGGACCGATGCGCAGTACACGCAGCCGTTGGAGCGCGACACGGCCGTGGCCGCCACCTCGCGCTCGGCGCGCGACAGGCCGCCGGGCGCGTACATGATGGCGTTGAAGGCCTGCGAGCGCTCCGACAGCACGCGCGGCTGGCGGGCCAGCAGCAGGTAGAAGTCCGACGTGCGCGCCTTGGGGTGGCTCAGGTCCAGCACGGCCTGCTGCTCGGCCGTGGCCGTGGCGGGGTCGAGCACGGGCAGCCAGGACGTCCAGTCCAGCGTCTCGCTGGTGTAGCCGTTGCGGCGCAGCGGCTCGCCCGGTGGCGGCAGGTTGGCGGGGTGCACGAAGGGGGCGGCGGCGGCTTCGGCAGCCGGCGTGCTGGCCTGGCCGCCCAGCGCGACCATGGCCTGCACGCCCGCGAACAGGCGCAACTGGTAGGCGATGAAACCCACCAGCTGGGCCACCAGCACGGTGTCGTCGATGGACAGGCCGGACTCGGGCATGGCCAGCAGGGCCGCGCGGTCGCTCTCGGCCGGGTGCAGGGCCAGGGTGCGCACAAAGTGCAGGGCCGCATCCAGGCGGGCGTTGCCGGTCTGGGCGCCGGGCTGGGCCAGCACGGTGCGCAGCGCGGGCGTCAGGGCGTCGCCCAGGGACTCGGCACGCTGGCGGTATTCATCGGCCAGGGCCTGGACGCCGCTGACGCGGCATTGCTCGCTGGCCAGCACCAGACGCTCGGCGCGCGACAGGCTGTCGGCCAGGCCGTCGCCCAGCAGCAGGTCCTCGCAGGCCTGGGTGGCGATGGCCACCTTGTCGCGCTGGCGGCGCGTGGCGAAAACGGGGGACTGGTCGGTCAGGCCGGCCAGGCGGTCGATGGTGTCGTTGGCGGTGGTCATGGGTATCTCAGGTCTTGTCTGCCAGGGCCCGCACGCGGGCTTCGGGGTCGGCGGGCGTCCATTCGCTGCCGTCGAGCTCGGGCTCGGAATAGGACTGCAGCTGGGCGTAGTGGTGTTCCAGGTCCTCGCGGTAGAACAGCGAGGCCAGGCCCTGGGCCAGCTTGCGCGCGCCGTCGCTGATGGCGGGGATATCACCCGACACCGTGCCGTGCGACAGCGCGGCCGGATAGCAAAAGCAGTGCACATGGTCCAGGCCGGGCAGGGCGCCGGGCGTCTTTTCCTGGAACTCGAACAGCGGGCCCAGGTCGGGCGAGTCCGACAGTTCCTGGTCCTCGGCACCCGCCTCGGGCACGAAGCGGTCGCTCCAGATGCGCACATGGGGCGCCAGGTCGGCGAACTCGGGGCGCTGGCGCCAGTCGATGGCAAAGCCGGTGGAGACGATCAGGAAGTCCAGCACGAACACGCCGCGCGGCGTGCTCACGCGCAGCTTGTCGCCTGCCTGCTCCACCTTCTGCACGGCGCAGCCCAGGTTGAAGTGGGCGTTGGCGTGGCGCGAGACGCGCAGCGTGCTGCCGTGCGGCGGTGGCACCTGCTGCACGTTGATGTAGTGGCGTATGCGCCATTTCCAGGCGTCGGGCAGCAGGAACTGGCCGTGCGTGAGGCCGGGCGTGCCCGAGCCCTTGGATTTGTTGATGCGTGGCAGGTCGCTGCGGCGCACCAGCAGGTCCACGCTGGCGGCGCCGTTCTCCAGCGCGGTGGCCGCGCTGTCCATGGCCGACGAGCCCGCGCCCACCACGCCCACGTGCAGGCCTGCCAGGCGGCTGTAGTCGAGCACGTCGGAGGAATGCGCCCAGCGGCTGCGGTCCACGCCCTGCATGAAGGCGGGGATCTGCGGGCCGCCCAGGCCGTCGCGGCCCGTGGCCAGCACCACGCGGCGCGCCAGCCAGGTGTGCGAGGCGCCATCGGCCGTCACATCGACCTCGACCGTGCCGTCGGCCTGCGGGCGGATGGCCGTGACCTGGTGGCCGTTGCGCACGTCGCAGCGCATCACGCGGCGGTACCAGCGCAGGTAGTCCATCCACTGCAGGCGCGGGATCTTGTCCAGCGCGGCCCAGGCTTCGCGGCCCCATTGGGCGATGAACCAGGCGCGGAAGGTCAGCGAGGGCAGGCCCAGCGCGGGGCCGGTCAGCTCCTTGGGCGAGCGCAGGGTTTCCATGCGCGCCGTCGTGGCCCAGGGGCCTTCGAAGTCCAGCGGGGCCTTGTCCAGCAAAACGGCCGCGATGCCCAACTGGGACAGCGCGGCCGACAGGGCCAGGCCGGCCTGGCCGGCGCCGATGACCAGGACATCGTGCACGGGCTGGCCGTCGCGGGTGGAGGGAGGAATCCAGGCCTTGGCAGGCCAGCCCAGGGCGACGAGGTCGTCGCGCAGGCGTTCTTCAAGGGCAGCCAGGCCCGCAGGGGCCGCGGCTGCCGGTTCGGTCAGGGACATAGACTCACCAGGAACTCACGAGGAAAGGCGCGCCAGCGGGGCAGGGCCTGCGGGCGCGCGCGGCATCAATCGATGCTGATTTTCGCGTCTTTGACCACCTGTGCCCATTTCAGGCGGTCGTTGTGCACGGTTTTCTTGAACTGCTCGGGCGTCTCTATGCGGATGGCATTGCCCTGGGACTCGAAGCGCGCACGCACCTCGGGCAGCTCCAGCACCTCGCGCACGGCCTGGCCGAGCTTGGCCACGATGGCCGGGTCCGTGCCCTTGGGCGCGAAGATGCCGAACCAGATCGAGCTGTCGAAGCCCTTGGTGCCCGTCAGGCCGCTGGAGGCGATGGTGGGCACTTCCTTGATCACTTCCACGGGCTTGGCCGTGGTCACGCCCAGCAGGCGCACCTTGCCGCTCTTGTAGTGCGGCAGCACGGTCTGGACCTGGTTCATGATGCAGCAGGTCTCGCCGCGCAGCACCGAGGTGATGGCCTCGGGGCCGCCCTTGTAGGGCACGTGGACCATGTTCAGGCCCAGGCGCGCATTGAACTCGGCAAAGGCCATGTGCGTGCCCGCGCCGTTGCCCGTGGAGGCGTAGTTGTACTTGCCGGGGTTGGCCTTGATCTCGTCCACGAACTCCTTGAGGTTCCTGACGTTGATCACGTTGGGATTGATGGTCAGCACGTTGGACACATCGATCAGCGGCGCCACCGGCACGAAGTCGGTTTCCACGTCAAACGGCAGCTTCTTGTAAAGCGCCGCATTGCTGCCGTGCGTAGCGGCCGTGCCGAAGGCCAGCGTGTAGCCGTCCGGCTTGGCGCGCGCCACGATCTCGCTGGCGATGTTGCCGGCCGCTCCCGACTTGTAGTCAATGATCAGGGGCTGGCCCAGGCGCTGGGACAGCGGCTCCTGCACGCCGCGCGCGATCACGTCCACGCCCGAGCCTGCCGGGAAGCCCAGGATCATGGTCACGGGCTGGTGCGGCCACGAAGCCGCCGAATCGGCTGCCACCGCTGCGGTGGAGCCGAAGACGGCCAGGGCCGCGGCGGCGGCGGCGGGAATCCAGGAGCGGAAAAACGAGGGGCGCATGGTGTGCAGGGAAATCCGGTGAATCAATTCCCATATTTTCCTGAGAACTTAATGAGCCACTTTTATATGCATATGTTGGTATGAAGCCAGTGTGGGCATGGCCGCAGCGCTCAGCAAAAAGCCCGCCGATGGGGCGGGCTTCATGCCGGGCGCAAGCGCCCCTCAATGGCGGTAGGGGTTGTTGGGGCGGCGGTCATGGCGGTCCGGCACGCCGTCGCGGTCACGGTCCCAGCGGCCGGGTGCGTAGCCCCAGCGGCCACCGTGCTGCGACCACACGGGCTGGCGGTACACATAGCCGGGGCGCGCCTTGACCCAGTGGCCGGCCACCCAGGCATGGCGGTGGCCTTGCGGGCGCCAGTAGCCCGGCGCCCACACATAGCCGCGGCGCGGTGCCGGAACGGCCTCGTAGCGCATGGGGGGCGGCGCGCCGAACTGCACAGAGATGGCGGCACCCGGCGCCGCGTAGGTCACGTTGGCCTGGGCCTGCGCGGTCCCGGCCCATCCGGCCAGGGCCACGGTCGCGGCGATCAGCGGTGTGCGAAGGGAAATCATGGCGGCTCCTTGTCCTTGGTTCATCGGGCTGGAGTCCCTGTGACGGGAATCCATGACTGCATGGTGCGAGTGCTGCGTCAAGCCCGGGTTGCCGCGACGCGAAGTCTTGCAATCTTGTGTATCGCCTTGGTGAAGCCTTGTTGCCAGGCGCTGCAGCGCAAGCTGCCGTCCTGCAGCCGCCGTCAGACAGTGCCTCTTCTCAGGGCCGTGAACGCCGTGAATTCCCAGCTGCGCATGGCCAGCACCAGGGTGTAGCCCTCGCGCTGGCCGGGCGGCAGGCGCTGGTCCTGCAGGTGCTGCTGGGAAAAATCATGGGCCAGCCGCTGTATGCGTTCCACGAAGCTGGGCGCCAGATGCCGGCCGATGGAGCCGTGCACCATCAGCATGCCCTCGCCCGGCTGGTCGAAGCCGCCGCCGAAATAGTCGAGCACGGCGTTCTCGCGGAAGTACTCCATCACCGGCCCGCGCGCGCGCCAGCGGAAGGTCTTGGCCAGGCGCAGCCGGTAGCGGTTGCCCGGGCGCAGCTCGATGATGCCGATGCGGTCCAGCTGGGCCAGGTAGCGGATGCCTTCGGCCTCGGTCATGCGGTAGGTGGCCACGATCTGCTCCAGCGTCCACTGGCTGAGCACGCAGATGGCCATCAGCAGCAGCTTGCGGTCGGCGACCACGGCGTTCTCCTGCTCGGGCGTCATCTCCTGCAGCAGCGGCTGGCTGTCGGCCACGCGGCGCGCCAGGTCGGCGAAGTCCAGGCTCAGCGCGCGGCAGATGGCATCGATGCGCGACAGCGGCATGTCGCCCTTGGCCAGCATGCGCTTGACGCTGGACTCGGCCATGCCCAGGGCGCGCGCCAGGTCGGCATAGGTCATCTGGGCGGCCTTGAGTTCCTTCTTGAGGGCGATGACGAGGTCGGCAGTGGTGCTCATGGGTAGCGATTATCGATACCCGAGGTGCTGGTTTGCGCGGCGGGTGCAGAAAAACGATGCTGGAAGGGCCGGTGGCTCGCCACACTCCGCCCCACTTTCCACGAGGAGCAACACATGCCATCCACATTGATTTCACCGGCCGCCGCCCTGCGCGCGCTGTACTGGGGCGCTGCCCTGCTGCTGCTGGCTGCCTGGCTTGGCCCCGCCGTGCCGCAGCCCCAGGACTTTCACGCCTTTGCCGACCAGCGCGCCTGGGGGCCGCTGCCCCATGCGCTGGATGTGCTCAGCAACCTGGGCTTTGCCTGGGCCGCCGTGACGGGGGCGCGCCTGCTGCTGGACCGGCGTAGCCAAGCGCTGGCGCCGGCCCTGCGCTGGCTGGCCGCGCTGTTCTTCACGGGGCTGGCGTGTTCGGCCATAGGTTCGTCCGTCTACCACTGGGCCCCCCACGATGCCACCCTGGCCGGCGACCGGCTGGGCATGTCCATGGCCTTTGCCGGCATGCTGGGACTGGCGCTGCAATCGCGCATTGCCGACCGCGTGGCCGTGCGCGCCGCGGTGGCCATGCTGGTCGCCGCCGTGGCCTCGGTGCTGGTCTGGCTGCATGGCGGCAACCTGCTGCCCTGGGCGCTGGTGCAGGGCGGCGGCGTGCTGGCGGTGCTGGGCCTGGCCTGCGTGGCGCCGCGCCATGGCGCGCTGGCGCTGCGCCTGGGCATGGTGATCGCCTGGTATGGCGCGGCCAAGCTGCTGGAGTGGGGCGATGCGGCCGTCTTCGAGGCCACCGGCGGGCTGGTGTCCGGCCACAGCCTCAAGCATGTGGTGGCGGCGGCCGCCGCCCTGCCCGTGATCACCGCGCTGCGTGCGGCCGGCACGGCGCGCATGGCCAGTACGGGCACAATGTGCGCCGATGCGTGCGGCCACGGCGGCGCCACCAACCGTTGAGGGAAGACAAGATGTTCCAGCAAGAGACCGGCAGCCCGTCTGCCCCCACCGCAACGGCCGGCGCCGTGCCATCGGCCGCGCACGAGCACCCCAACCAGTTCGCCCTCCTGGGCCAGCGGCGCTTTGCGCCGTTCTTCTGGACGCAGTTCTCGGGGGCGGCCAACGACAACCTGTTCAAGTTCGCGCTCACCGTGATGGTGACCTACCAGCTCAGCGTCTCCTGGCTGCCTTCGGCCATGGCGGGGCTGGTGATCGGGGCGCTGTTCATCCTGCCGTTCCTGCTGTTCTCGGCCACCTCGGGCCAACTGACGGACAAGTGGGACAAGACGCGCATGTTCCGCCTGGTCAAGAACCTGGAGATCGCCATCATGGCGCTGGCCGCCTGGGGCTTCATCCAGGCCAATGTGCCCTTGCTGCTGGGCTGCGTCTTCCTGATGGGCCTGCACTCCACGCTGTTCGGCCCCGTGAAATTCGCCTACCTGCCCCAGGTGCTCAGCGAGCGCGAGCTGACGGGCGGCAACGGCATGGTGGAGATGGGCACCTTCGTGGCCATCTTGCTGGGCAACGTGGCCGGCGGCCTGCTGGTGGCCGTGCCCGAGGTCGGCCATCTGCAGGTGGCCGTGGCCTGCCTGGCGCTGGCGGTGATCGGGCGGATCTTTGCGCAGTTCATCCCCAATGCGCCGGCCACCGATCCGCACCTGGTCATCAACTGGAACCCCTTCACCGAAACCTGGCGCAACCTGCAGCTGGCCCGAGAGCAGCCCGCCGTGTTCCGCTCGCTGCTGGGCATCAGCTGGATGTGGTTCTTCGGCGCCGTGTTCCTCGCCCAGTTCCCCAGCTTTGCCAAGGAGGTGCTCCATGGCGACGAGCATGTGGCCTCGCTGCTGCTGGTGGTGTTCTCGGTGGGCATTGGCACGGGCTCGCTGCTGTGCGAGGTGTTCAGCCGCCGCCATGTGGAGATCGGCCTGGTGCCGCTGGGCGCCATCGGCATGAGCGTGTTCGCCGTGGACCTGTTCTTTGCTTCGCGCGCACTGCCGGCCTCCGAGCTGATGGGCGTGGGTGCCTTCTTTGCCCAGCCCGCGCACTGGCGCGTGATGGCCGACCTGGGCATGCTGGCCCTGTCGGCCGGCATCTACAGCGTGCCCATGTACGCGCTGATCCAGATGCGCAGCCAGCCCACGCACCGCGCGCGCATCATCGCGGCCAACAACATCCTCAACGCGTTGTTCATGATCGCCTCCAGCGTGCTGGCCGGCGCGCTGCTGGCTGCAGGTTTCAGCATTCCCCAGGTGTTCCTGATCACGGGCATTGCCAATGCCGTGGTGGCGGCCTACATCTTCTTGCTGGTGCCCGAGTACCTGCTGCGCTTCGTGGCCTGGGTGGTTTCGCGCTTCGTGTACCGCTTCAAGGTGCAGGGCGACGAGCACATTCCGGCCACCGGCGCGGCCATCCTGGCCTGCAACCATGTGAGCTTTGTCGATGCCGTGCTGCTCATGGCCGCCAGCCCCCGGCCCATCTACTTCCTGATGGACCACCGCATCTTCCGCGTGCCCCTGCTGGGCTGGCTGTTCCGCCTGGCCAAGGCCATCCCCGTCGCGCCCCAGAAGGAAGATCCCGCCACCTACGAGGCTGCGTTCGAGCGCGCCGCCCAGGTGCTGCGCGAGGGCGACCTGCTGGCCATCTTCCCCGAGGGTGGCATCACGCGCGACGGGCAGCTGCAGGAGTTCCGTGGCGGCATCATGAAGATCGTCGAGCGCGCCCAGGCCGATGGCCTGCAGGTGCCCGTGGTCCCCATGGCGCTGACCAATCTCTGGGGCTCTTACTTCAGCCGCATCGAGCAGGGCGGCGCCATGGTGCGGCCCTTCCGCCGTGGCCTGTTCAACCGTGTGGGTCTGAACGTGGGCCAGCCCATGGCCCAGGCCGAGGTGCAGCCCGCGCTGCTGCGCGAGCGCGTGCAGCGGCTGCTGGCGGCCTAAGAGGGGTGCTGTTCCTCCACCGTGAAGCTCAGGCCGGCATTGGCCTTGAGCCTGGCGATGAGTGCGTCGCCCATGGCAGGCGCCGTGGTCCAGATGCCGCCGGGCGTGTCCGGGGCGTCCTGCAGCAGGCAGACGGCGGCCTCGGTGATCATCTTGGACGTGGAGCCGTAGCCCGGATCGCGGTCGCCCTTGACGCCCACGCGCAGGCTGTGGCCGGCCGTGTCGGTGCCGATGAACAGCACGTCGTAGAAGCCCGATTCACGCTCTTCGCGCGATGGCCCCTCGCCAGGCTTGGGGCCGTCGTCCGCGCCCAGCGACTTGTCGGCCGCCACGGCGTTGGCCAGGGCCTCGCCCTTTTCGCCTGCGCCTGTGACCATCATCTCGTCGTAGACAAAGTCGGCGCCATAGGCATGGCCCAGCAGAAAGTTGGAGCGGTGCACGTTGCGCGTGTTGATGGCCGCCATCACGAAGGGCGCCACCCACAGGCCCAGCACCTCGTCCACCATGGGCTTGCTGCCCGAGGGCTGGCGCGGGCCCTCGAAGCCCGGCGTGAGCGAGAACGGATTGCGCAGCAGCTCCAGCACGCCCGGCTGGGCGGCGGCCGCCGCCATGGTGGCCTTGAGGCTGGCGGCCGTGCCGCCCGAGAAGGTGCCCTTCATCTTGCGCACCCGGCCCCGCACGCGCTGGGCGGGCTGGCCGAAGCGGGCCTGCATCTCTCGCTGCAGCATGAACACGCCCAGGTCGAAGGGAATGGAATCGAAGCCGCAGGAGAACACGATGCGCGCGCCGCTGGCCCGGGCTGCGGCCTCGTGGGCATCGATCATCTGGCGCATCCACGCTGGCTCGCCGCACAGGTCCACATAGTCCACGCCGGCGCGGGCGCAGGCGGCCACGAGTTCGTTGCCGTAGAGCTGGTAGGGGCCCACCGTGGTCAGCACCAGGCGGGCCTGCTCCATCAGCGCCTGCAGGCTTGCGGGATTGCCGGTGTCGGTCACCACCAGCGGGGTATCGGCGGGCGCGCCCAGCTCGTCGCGCACGGCCGCGAGCTTGGCGGCATTGCGCCCGCCCATGGCCCAGCGCAGGCCGCTGCCTGCGGGGTAGCGCCTGAGCAGGTACTCCACCACCAGCCGGCCCGTGAAGCCGGTGGCGCCGTGGACGACGAGGTCAAAGGGTTTGGTCATGGGAGATCTCCATCAATCAGCGTGGCGAACGTGCGATTGCCCGCTGCACTGCAGCCGGGGTGGGCGCATTGTCTGTGGCGCGCCGCAGGGTTCCTGTCGCCCAGGTGCCGTGCCCGATGTCCTGTGTGCTGGTGTCACATGCAGGAACTTTTTGGGGTGTAAACAACAGTCAAAAACTTGAAAAGTACCGTTTGAAGATACTCGATGGCCTGTGTCTGGCCACTGTTACGGTTGAATGCAGACACGCAAGTTACGTCTGGGCACCATGCGTCCCGTGTTCAACCAATGCCCTTGAGGGGCACCTCGGCAAATGTCCTCTTCTCCCATCGTCGTTCAGCGTGATACCCGGGCCTGGCAACTGCAGGTGTGGGTGTCGTTCGGCATTGCGGTCTCGCTGTGCGCCATCGGCCTGGCATGGCTGCCCGGCGAGCAGCTGGAGCAGGCCTTCATGGTGATGGGCTATGTGTTCTGCCTCTCGGCCGCCTTCGTGCTGGCCAAGTTCGTGCGGGACAACGAGGGCGGCCGCAGCGGCGCAGGCGACACGCCCATGTGGAAGCTGGTGGTCTGGGGCGGCTTTGCCGTGTCCATGGCGCTGACCGGCTGGGGGCTGGTGAGCATGGATATCAACGTGACCTACAAGGCCTTCCTGGGCGTGAGCTGGCTCTATCTCATCACCACCGCCTTCACGCTGGCCAAGATGCTGCGTGACCGCCACGAGGCCGACCTGGCGCAGGCCCGCATGCATGGCCGCCGCGAGGCCGCGCAACCGGCCGACGCCGAGTGATGTCCACCCCTTCCCCGCATTTCCAGGAGTCCAAGCAATGATGGTCAACCAATCCGTTTTCACGCGCCTGCCGCGTGCCCTGCTGGCCGCTGGTGCGCTGTGCGCAGCCCTGGCCATGGCGCCTGCCCATGCGCAAAGCGAGGCCTCGGTGGCGCTGTCCATGCTGCCCGTGGCCTCCGTGGTGGGCACGGCTTCGGTGGCTTCGGCGGCCGCTGGCGCCGTGGTGGCCGTGCCTGCCGCTTTGTCGGTGGGCGGCGCGGTGCTGACCGTGAAGGCAGTGCAGGCCTCGGCCACGGGCACGGTCTACCTGCTGGAGCGTGCCTCCGACGGCGCCCAGGCCAGCGTGGAAGTGGTGGGGCGAGGCGCCTCCGCCTCGGCTTACGCCGTGGGCACGGTGCTGACCTGCAGCGTGATCGGCACGGGCGTCATCATCTCGGCGGCCGGCAAGGTGCTGGCCTTCATCCCCAACGAGATGGGCAAGGCCCTGCTGCACAACGAACGCCTGTGATACCCGCCATGAAACCGCTGCTTTCTCCTTCCCCTGCAGCCCGTGCCGCCTGCCTGGGCCTGCTGCTGGCCGCCGCGCTGGGCACGGCCCATGCAGGGCGCAGCTGCGAGGACAAGCCCCTCACCCCCCAGTCCCTGCAAAAGGGCCTGGACCTGGCCCAGCGCACATCCCAGGCGCTGGATGCCGAATACGCGAAGAACGGCACCCGTGTCGTGCTGCTGGCGCGCGTGGGCCAGGACCTGAGCAAGTACGACCTGCACTACTCGCACTACGGCTGGGCCTACAGGACCCCCGAAGGCCCCTGGCGCGTGGCGCACAAACTCAACGAATGCGGCACGGCCGGCGGCCATGTCTACCGCCAGGGCCTGGGCGAGTTCTTCCTGGACGACCTGTGGCGCTACGAGGCCGGCGTTCAGGTGCCCACGCCCGCCGTGCAGCAGGCGCTGTGGACCTTTCTGACCCAGCCCCAGACCGTGCTGCGCCTGCAGCACGAGCCCTACAGCATGGTCAGCTACGCCTGGGGGCAGCGCTACCAGCAGTCCAACCAGTGGGCCACCGAAACCCTGGCCGCCGCCATGGAGCCGGCCACGGTGCAGCGGCGCCAGCAGGCCCAGGCCTGGCTGCAGTTCAAGGGCTACGAGCCGGGCGTGCTGGTCATCCGCGCGCTGTCGCGGCTGGGCGGGCGCGTGACGGCCGCCAACATCGCCTTCGACGACCATCCCAACGACAAGCGCTATGCCAGCCGCATAGAGACCGTGACCGTGGAATCGGTGACGCAGTGGCTGCAGCGCAGCCAGCTGGCGGGTCCGGTGCGCGTGCTGCCCTGAGTCGGACCGGCTCTTCCTCCGCCTGCGGTCTTCCCTGGCTGCAGTTCAAGGGCTACGAGCCGGGCGTGCTGGTCATCCGCGCGCTGTCGCGGCTGGGCGGGCGCGTGACGGCCGCCAACATCGCCTTCGACGACCATCCCAACGACAAGCGCTATGCCAGCCGCATAGAGACCGTGACCGTGGAATCGGTGACGCAGTGGCTGCAGCGCAGCCAGCTGGCGGGTCCGGTGCGCGTGCTGCCCTGAGTCGGACCGGCTCTTCCTCCGCCTGCGGTCTTCCTCGGCCGCAGGCCACTGAAACAGGAGTTTCCCCATGAGCAAGGCCCTGCGTCTGCCCGAGAAATGGTTCCGCCGAGGCCTGTGGCTGGTGGCGGTGGTGTTCGCGTCCTTCCTCATCGGCCTGGGCGGCCTGGTGGTGGGCGACCTGCCCCAGGTCGAGTCGCCGCGCACGGTGGAGGACTTCATCGCGCCCGAGGCGGCCGAGCCCGTGAAGGCCGAGATCAAGGCCGCCGATGCCGACCACGACAAGGCGGAAACGGCGCTGGAGAACGCACGGCTCAAGTACCAGGCCGCGCAGTCGCGCTACCGCTCGGCGCGCGAGACCTTCGACAACTGGGTGGCCACGCGCCGTGCCACCGCCCGGCCCGAGCAGGACAGCGAACTGCTGTCGCGCACCCAGGCGCTCGATGCCATCAAGCAGGAAGAGAACACCGCCCGCGCCTCCGTGGAGCGGCTGCAGGATACGAGCCTGCGGGCGCGGCAGCGCCTGGACGCGGCCAACCGCCAATGGGACGATCTGCGCGACGGTGCCATGGAATCCTGGCGCACGGAGATGCGCGCCGTCGAGCTGCGTGTCTTTCTCTACCGCCTGGCGCTGACCCTGCCGCTGCTGCTGGCGGCCGGCTGGCTGTTCGCCAAACAGCGCAAGAGCACCTGGTGGCCCTTCGTCTGGGGATTCATCTTCTTTGCGCTGTTCGCTTTCTTCGTTGAACTTGTGCCGTACCTGCCCGACTACGGCGGCTACGTGCGCTATGTGGTCGGTATCGTGGTGACGGTGCTGCTGGGGCGCGCGGCCATCCTGGGCCTGAACCGCTATCTTGAAAGGCAAAAGCAGCAGGAATCGCTGCCGGAGACGCAGCGGCGCCAGGAACTGGGCTACGACGTGGCCCTGGCCCGCCTGGCCAAGGGCGTGTGCCCGGGCTGCGAGCGCCCCGTGGAACTGAAGGACGGCGCCATCGACTTCTGTCCCCACTGCGGCATCGGCCTGTTCGACCGCTGCGGCAGCTGCAACACCCGCAAGAGCGCCTTTGTACGCTTTTGCCACAGCTGCGGCGCCCAGGCCGATGGCCACGGCAGGAAGGCGGGTGCGGTGCTGCCCCGGGCGCAGGAGCCCGGGCCGGCGCCCGGCTGAGCCGGCCTGGCCGTCAGGGGCTCCAAGCCCCTTGAAGCTGCACGGGGTTGTGGTACACCATGGCTTGCGCGCTCGGCCGGGGCGCAGATGTCTTCAGCGAGGATGCCATGTCACGCCAGCTGCCGTATCCCCCACAACACACGCCAGCGCAACCCGCCCACCCACCGGCCGGCGGGACCGCCCATGTCCTTCCCCTTGCGGCCTGGGCCGTGGGGGCTGCCCTTCTGGCAGGTCATGTGCTGGCGGGCCCTTCTTCATGGAAAGCATGGGCGGCCTACGCCGCGCTGTCGGCATTGGCCGGCATGGCCTGGATCTGGCGCTGCCATGCAGCCGGCTTGCCGCTGACCCGGACGCTGCGCGGCCATGGCTGGATACAGGCCACGATGGCCTTGCTGCTGGCGGCATGGCAGCCGACCCTGGCCTGGGCTTGTGCCCTGCTGTGGCTGGCGGCCGTCGCCTGGCTGCCCTGGGATGGCGAGCGCGAGCAGGCGCTGCATCTGCCCACGGGCCAGGTGGTGGTGCTGTGCGCCATGCTGGCCATGCTCTGCGCCGTGGTGGTGGCCAGGCCCATGCCGCAGATGGCGCCGGGCCCGGTCGCTGTGCGCATCCTGTGGCTGGCCAGCGTGCTGCTGCCGCTGGCCGTGCATGCGCTGGCGCTGTGGCAGGCGCTGAGCCGCATGCAGCGCCAGTACACCGAGGAGCTGGCGCAGCTGTCGAGCTATTGCGGCCAACTGGCCGACGATGTGCAGCAGTTGCAAAAACGCGTGGGCTCGCTGCAATTGCCCACGGGGCGCGACACACTCACCGGCGTGGCCAATTACGCGCGATTGATGGATGTCGTCGATGGCCTGCGCGAACGCCATGCCCGCAAGCCCGAGCCGTTTTGCGTGGTGCTGCTGGAGCTGGACCCGTGGGTGGAGCGCGTGGGTGTTCACCAGGCCTACAAGGGCCCCTCGCTGCAGGACCGCGTGCTGCTCATGCTCAGCGGCCTGCTGGTCACGCATCTGCGCACCGTGGACGGCATAGGCCGCTACCGCGACGACACCTTCATGCTGGTGATGCCCGATACCGCCTCGGTCCAGGCCGTCTGGGCCCTGCAGCGCGTGCGCGAGGGTGTGCGCCAGCAGCGCTGGAGCGAAACGCCCATCCCCGATCCCGACAAGGACCCGCTGACCCTGACCCTGGCCGTGGCGGAGTTCCAGGCGGGCGAGACCTCGGAGCGGCTGGTGCAGCGGGCCGAGGCAGCCCTGTTGCATGGCCGCGCCTGCGGGCGCAACCAGATCGTGGTGGCCGAGGATGTGCGGCCGCCGCGCGCGTCCTAGACGCACAGCCTGCGCTAGGGCCTGTTCATCCCCTGCGGGGGAGCGCGCTCCTCGGGATTTCCCGGATGCGGTCACAATGGGCGCCCATCGGGGCCGCCGGCCCGCCGCGCTTCATTGCATGCCCGTGCTTTCCTCCATTTCCCGGAATCTTCCCGACCGCCTCCTTTGGGGGCCGAAGCCGGCGTCACCGCTGGTGGACGAGGCGCTGCACCTGGAGCGCTGGAAACGCCGCACCTGGCAGCTGCACATCTCCGTGCTGCTCAGCCATCTCTATGCGCTGCTGCTGTTCCTGGGCCATGCATGGGCCGGCTACGCGCCCTGGCCCGTGGTGCTGGGCTATGGACTGTGGGTGGCGGCCGGCATGGGCTTCATCACCTGGGCCTATGCCAGCGACTGGTGCCACAAGCTGCGCGATCCGGGCATGTTCCTCACGCACCAGCTGGTGTCCATCATCGGCGTGCTGGGCATGGTCATGGCGGCACCCGCGCTGGCGTTCCAGTCGATGGTGATGCTGATCGCCTTCAGCGCCGACGGTTTTCTCGCGCGCAGCCGCACCAGCTTCTGGCTGACGTGGATAGGCACCCTCGTTGCCGTGGCCGCCATCATCTGCTGGCGGGGTCCGCTGATGCGCATGACCACGGACACGGCTGCGGGCCAGCTGCTGGCCTTCGGCGTGGTGCTGGGGGCCGTGGTGCGCTGCAGCGTGCAGGCGACCTTCTTTCGCAGCATGCAGTACCGGCTGGGCATCGCCAATGACAAGCTGGCCGCTGCGCTGGCGCAGATCGAGGCCTTGCTGCGCCATGACGACCTGACCGGCGTCAGCAATCGGCGCGGCGTGATGGAGCGGCTGCACGAAGTGCGCACCGCAGCCCAGGAGCGTGGCGAGGTGCTGTGCGTCGCGTTGCTGGACATAGACCACTTCAAGCGCATCAACGACAGCTTTGGCCATGAAGGCGGCGACCGCGTGTTGCGCGCTTTCGGCGCGCTGCTGAAGTCGCAGCTGCGCAGTACAGATGGCGTGGGCCGCTATGGCGGCGAGGAATTCCTGCTGGTGCTGCCGGACACCGGCCTTGCCCAGGCCGGCGAATTGCTGGAGCGCCTGCGCCTGCGCATTGCCGAGGCTCCGTGGACGCACACCCTGGGCGATGGCGCCCGCGTCACCTGCACGCTGGGCGCGGCGCAGTACCGCACGGGCGAATCGGTGGAGGCCACCATCGCGCGCGCCGATGCGGCCCTGTACCGAGGCAAGGCCCAGGGCCGCAACTGCACGGTGCTGGAGCCGCAACAGGCCCCGCAGGTCTTGAGCGGCGCCCCGGCCCCCCGGACTGATGCCGGAATGCCTGACCGCTTGTGAGTGCAGCTCACGACGAGTGACAGAAAACATCGTTATTCATGCGCACCGATCATCCATAGCATCGGCATCCATGCTCGGAATGGACAAGGGTGCAAATATGAACCAATGGTTCGCTGAAATCGCCGGCAACGGGCCCGAGGGCGCTGGCATCGTGGTGTCTGCGCAAGGCTGGGATAGGCATCTGCAGTCCGGCCCCCGCCAGTTGCAGGCCGGCCCGCTCCGCGCCGAACTGGCCGACGGCGGCCTGCGCAATGTCCGCTATGGCGGCGTCGACATCCTGCGCTCCATGGCCTTTGTGGCGCGCGACGGACAGGGTGACCGCTGTGTGTATGGCGCGGGCGAACTGAGCCTGCGCGAGCGGGCCGGCCGCTTCGAGGCCTTCTACGAAACGGTGGTGGACTGCGAGGAGCTGAGCCTGGCCTGGCGCGTGCGCATCGTGGGTTCGGCGCGCGGACTGAGCTTCACGTGCTGGGCGCGAGCCCAGGGGGATGTCGACGGCGGCCTGCAGCGGGGCCTGCGCGCCGGGCGGGCGGGCCTGGAGCTGGTGTATCCGCTCAAGGTCCTGGCTGGCCGGCCCGTGCATGTCCAGCATGTCGATGGCAGCGCCGAAACCACCGTGCTGCCCGAGCCCGATGCGCTGCAGCGCCTGTCGCAGCTGTCTGGCATCGCCCATGTGCCCGCACCGGGCCTGCAGGTGGATTGCCGCCTGGAAGGCGCCGAGTTCGAGATGCTGGGCCAGCGCTGTGGCGGCAAGGCCTTTTTCCGGCTGCAGCCGCGCGCGTTGTCTCCTTCGCCCTCCTACCCGTTGACCCGGGGCCGGACCCTGGTGCAGATGGCGGGCCTCTCGTTTGTCTCGCCCGGCGCCCTGCAGTAGCACCGCAAGCAGCGCCTGGCCAGGCCTGGCCGGGTCAGCCTGTGCCTTGCAGGCGGGCGGCCTGCACGGTGGCCTCCAGCAGCTTTCTCTCCCTTTGCAGGTGGGCGGTGAACTGGGCTTGCTCCATGACCATGGGCTTGAAGCCGGCCTCGGCCAGCTTGCGCACCAGTTCCGGCTCGGCCAGCACGGCTGCGGTCTCCCGGGCCAGGCGCTCTGCAATGCGGGCATCGGTGCGGGCTGGCAGCAGCAGGCCTTGCCAGGCTTCGACATCGAACGCCTGCCAGACCGCCGTGTCCGACAGGCTGGGTGTCTGCGGCAAGGTGGCGGCCCGCTGGCGCGATGTCACCCCCAGGCCGAGCAGCTTGCCCTCGCGCACGAAGGACTGGACCAGGGCCACGGGCAGCACGGCCAGGTCGATCTGCCCGCCTGCCAGCTCGGTCAGCGCCTGCGGGCCGGATTTGTAGGGCACATGCGTCCATGACAGGCCGGCCTGCTGCTGGAGCATTTCGGCCGTCAGGTGCAGGCTGGTGCCCACGCCGTCGGTGCCCACGGTCAGCCGGCCCGGTTGCTGGCGTGACAGCTGCACCAGCTCGGCCGCCGTGGCGGCCGGCAGGTCGGGGCGGCCTGCCAGCACGAAGGCCGAAGAGGCCACGGGCGCCACGGGCAGCAGCTCCCTGAGGCCGTCATAGCGAAAGCGTTCTGGCGAGACCAGCGGCGCGATCAGCACGCAGCTGGCCACGCCAAACAGCACGGTGTGCCCGTCGGGCCGGGCCTTGATGACACGCTGGGTGGCGATGGTGCCCGAGGCGCCCACCGTGTTCTCTATGACCACGGGCTGGTGCAGCCGCTCGGCCAGCCTCGGCATGACCAGGCGTGCGGCCACGTCCACGCTGCCGCCTGGCGAAAAGGGCACCACCACGGTCAGCGGCTGGCTGGGCCAGGCGTCGGCCCCAGCCGTGGAGGCGCGGGCTGCCGGCGAAAGCCAGGGCGCGCCCAGCATCCAGGCCGCCAGTTGCCTGCGGTTGAGGCTCATGCCAGCCTCCCGGCAGCGCCCAGCCAGGGCAGCTGGTCCGCGTGGTAGCGCCAGGTCTGGAACACGCTGTTGAGCCGGCCGGGGCCGGTGCGGCGCGCTGCGGCATCGGGATACTCGGCGAACCAGGGCAGGATGTATTCCCAGACCACTTCCCCCGCAGGCGTGACCTCGAAGAGCCGGCCCGTGGCCGATTCGGTGATGTGGGTGTTGCCGTTCCACAGGCGCTGGGCATTGCCCATGAAGGCGGTGTAGAAGGCGTTGACCATCTCGTCCTGGTAGCTCCAGACCACGCGGTGGTCGGCTGGATCGATCTCGACCACGCGCGAGAAGGCCACGTGGGCGCCTTCGCGGAAGTTGCCGTTGTCGAAGGCCAGGATGTGGCCGTTGGCCAGCGCCACGGGCGCATGCTGGTGCGAGACCACGGAAGGCGGAATGTGCAGCGTCACCGCGCCGCTGGCCTTGTCCACGGCGATGATGCCGGAGGTGGTGCGCAGGCTCATGAGCACACTGCCGTCGGCCCTCACGCCCAGGCCGTTGACCAGCGGCCAGTGGTAGCGGCCAAAGCCCGGGTGGATGGGGAAATCCTCGGGCTCCAGATGCTCCCAGGCCTTCCATTCCCAGACCAGGCGGCCGCTGCGGTCCACCTCGCGGATCACGTCGCCGTACATCACCTCGCCGGTTCCGTGCGCGGTGCCGCCGGGCACGCGTTCGGCAAAGCCCGCAGGCACGGGCGCGCAGGCGGCATAGAGCAGATGGCCGTTGGGCAGCCATTGCGCGTCATGGTGGTGGTCCGGGTCCTCGTGGCGCCAGACGATCTCGCCCTGCGGCGTGACCTCGTAGAAATCGCCACCGTGCCACATGGACCACGGCGCATAGCGGTCGGGCGAGCGGGGATGGTTGCCGTTGTAGCCCAGATTGCCGTTGGGCAGGATCACGGCATGGCGGCCCGCGCGCACGGGCAGCTTCCATTCATGGGCCACGCGGCCCTCGATGTCCACCAGGTAGACATGGCCGTCGGCCGTCTGCGGCGCGATCAGGGTGTAGCCGCCGGCCGAAAGGGCGGGGTCGTGGGCGATGAGTCCGACGCCGCGGCGGCGCTGGGTGACTTGGTCTACGGTGCTTGCCATGGGCTGCTTTCAAAGGAGGGCGGGGAATGAGCGCCACTGTAGGCAGTCGCAAGCGTCAGGAATAGCTGTTTGTTTTGGATGAGGTGTCAGATAAAAATTTACACTCCGCGCCATGCCCGCAATCTCCCAGGCCTTTCGCTGTTTCGACGAGGTGGCTCGCCGTGGCTCGGTGCGCAAGGCCGCCGTCACGCTGCACCTGACGGCGGCCGCCGTGAACCAGCAGATCCTCAACCTGGAGGCCCAGGTCGGCGTGCCGCTGTTCGACCGCCTGCCGCGCGGCATGCAGCTGACAACGGCCGGGGAGCTGATGCTGGCGGCCGTGCGGCGCAGCCAGCGTGACTTCGACAACGCGCTGGCCCAGGTGGAGGACCTGCGCGCCCTGCGCCGGGGCCATGTGCGCGTGGGCGTGTCCCATGCCACGGCCGAGTACCTGCTGCCGCTGGTGATCTCCAGCCTGCATGCACGCTATCCGGGCATCACCTTCAGCGTGCGCTCGGGCACGGGCGAGGAGCTGCTGCGCGGCGTTGCGCAGGGCGAGATCGATGTGGCCTATTGCCTGCGCCGCCCGCCGCCGCCCGGCGTGCAGGAGGTGCGGGCCTGGCCCCAGCCGCTGGGCGCGGTGATGGCCCCCGGCCATCCGCTGGCCACCGAGCCGCGCCTGCTGCGCCTGCGCGATTGCGTGGCCTATCCGCTGATCCTGATGGCGCCGGGCATGGAGCTGCGCAGCATGCTGGAGCAGATGGACAGCGCAGCCCTGCACCAGCAGCGGCCGCTGGTGGAGACCAGCTCCGTGCCCATGGTGCGGCGCCTGGTGGCCGGCAGCACGGCCCTGGGATTCCTGGTGCCCGACAACGTGGCCGAGGATGTGGCGGCCGGCCGCCTGCTCTGGCGGCCCCTGCACGATGCAGGAGCACAGCTGCCAAGCTGTCTGTACCAGCGCATCGGCTACACCAGGGCGGCAGCCATGCGCCTGTTTCTGGACGAGCTGGAGCGCGTGGCCGACGAGATGCGCGCCGGCTTCGAGACCGGCGTGTCCTGGTCGCTCAAGGATATGGCGACCTGAGCGACCCTGGCCACCTGAGTGACCTGAACGATCGGCTGCGGGGCGTCAGACGCCCCGGGCGCGCTCGGCCTTGAAGCGTGCGCGCATTTCAGTGAAGTTGCCCGCCTCCAGCGCATTGCGCACTTCCTGCATCAGGTTCAGGTAGTAGTGCAGGTTGTGGATGGTGGTGAGCATGGGGCCCAGCATCTCGCCGCAGCGGTCCAGATGGTGCAGGTAGGCGCGCGAGAAGCCGTCGCGTCCGCCTTGCTCCCAGCTCACGCCGCTGGCACCGGCGCAGGCGTGGCAGGTGCAGCTGGGGTCCAGCGGCTGGTGGTCGGTCTTGTGGCGGGCATTGCGGATCTTCAGGTCGCCATAGCGCGTGAAGATGGTGCCGTTGCGCGCATTGCGCGTGGGCATGACGCAGTCGAACATGTCCACGCCGTCGGCCACGCCCTGCACCAGGTCCTCGGGCGTGCCCACGCCCATCAGGTAGCGCGGCTTGTGGGCCGGCAGGCGGTGGGGCGTGTGGGCCATGATGGCCAGCATCTCGTCCTTGGGCTCGCCCACCGAGACGCCGCCCACGGCGTAGCCGGGGAAGTCCATCTCGACCAGGGCCTGCAGCGATTCCTCGCGCAGGTTCTCGTACATGCCGCCCTGCACGATGCCGAACAGCGCATTGGGGTTGCCCAGGCGCTGGAATTCGTCGCTGGAGCGCTTGGCCCAGCGGCGGCTCATCTCCATGCTCTTGCGTGCCTCGGCCTCGGTGGTCTTGTGGCCGTTGGTCTCGTAGGGCGTGCATTCGTCCAGCTGCATGACGATGTCCGAGTTCAGGATCGTCTGGATCTGCATGCTGACTTCGGGCGACATGAACAGCTTGTCGCCATTGACGGGGCTGGCGAAGTGCACGCCTTCCTCGGTGATCTTGCGCATGGCGCCCAGGCTCCAGACCTGAAAGCCCCCCGAGTCGGTGAGGATGGGCTTGTCCCACTTCTCGAAGCCGTGCAGGCCGCCGAAGCTCTGCATGATGTCCAGCCCCGGGCGCATCCACAGGTGGAAGGTGTTGCCCAGGATGATCTGCGCGCCCATCTCCTGCAGGCTGCGCGGCATCACGCCCTTGACGGTGCCATAGGTGCCCACGGGCATGAAGATGGGTGTCTGCACCACGCCGTGGTTGAGCGTGAGCTGGCCGCGGCGCGCGTGGCTGGAGGGATCGGTCTTGAGCAGGTCGAATTGCAGCATAGCCCTCCATTGTCCCAGATGGCCGCATGCGCGTGTCGGACGCGCCGCGACTGTCCCCGGAGCCCGTCCGGCTTAGCCGGCCCGCGTCTACACTGGGGTGGTTGCGATTCGCCAGCTACAAAAAAGGAGGTCTGCATGCTGAAGATCATGATTGCCGTCGACGGGTCCGAGCCCTCGCTGGATGCCGTGCACCACGCCATCTCCCTGGTGCGCCAGGGCCTTCAGGCGCATTTCGTGCTGGCCCATGTGCAGCAGGAGGCCTCGCTGTTCGAGCTGGCCACGCAGGACTCGGACATGATCGCCGCCGCCAGCGTGGACGCCGGCATGCACCTGGTGGCGCCGGCCGTGGCCCTGGTGCGGGCGGCCGGCATTTCCTACGAGGTGGAGATCGGCCTGGGCGAGCCCGCCGCTGCGCTGGCCGACATTGCCGAGAGCACGGGCTGCGAGCAGATCATCATCGGCGCGCTGGGCCAGGGCGGCCTGCGGCGCGTGCTGATCGGCTCGGTCTCGCGCGAGGTGGCGCGCAACAGCCGGCTGCCGGTGACCATCGTCAAGCATGCCGAGCCGCGCGATGAAGATGAGGAGCAGGACCTGAGTCCCGAGTGAGGCCGCGCCGGGCAGGCGCGCGGGCCTTCAGGCAGCCCGCCGCTGCTGGCCCTGATGGCTCTGGTGCCGGCCTGCATGGGCGCCGTAAGCTCCGTAGGCGCCGTGGGCACCATGAGCGTGCGAATGCGCGTGGGGCTGCAGCTTGCCGTGCGGCAGGCTGGCCAGGCGCTGGAACATGCGGCGGCAGTAGCCGCGTATGCCCAGGCATTTGTTGATCTCATCCACCGGCAGGGGCCCGGAGACCACGACGATGCTGTCGGCCTGGTCCCAGTCGCCGGCCGCGCGCAGCCGCCTGCGCGTGCACAGCGCCCAGGCATGGATGCGCGTGGGCGAGCCATGCTCATGGACCTGGCCCGTGACCAGGTCGAAGGCAATGGCCACCAGCTCGGTCCTGAGCCGGCAGCGGCGCTCGCCCGTGATGGCACTGGGCGTCTCGCGCATGTCGTACAGGCAGTAGCTGCCGGCCTTGAGCTGGTATTGCAAATCCATGGCGGACCTCCGCGGTTCGTTCTGGGGCGGGTTCCGGGCCTGCCTGCAAAGGCCCGGGGCATCGGCGCATTCTGACGCATGGCCCCGGCCGCTGGCAATGCAGCCAGCGGGGCGGGGCTTCCCCGCGAAGGGCAAGCGGCAAAGCGTGCCCGCGAGGGCCGGCCTTCTAGAAGTCCAGAAGGCTGAAGCCCACGCTGAGCACGGTGCGCTTGTAGTTGTAATCGATCAGGCTGTCACCGTATCCGCTGAAAAGCTGGACATGCAGGCGCAAATTGCTCTTGCCACCGTTCCATCCTTCGCCTAGGGTGCGCAGCCATTCGACGCGGCCGGAGCCGCGGCCCTGGCCCAGCGAGCCGCGCGCAGTGAAGCCCAGATAGTTCTGTGCATTGACGTTCCAGCCCAGTTTCACCTCGCCCCGGCCTATGTAGTCCTGGATGCGCGGGTTGTCGTCGTGCTCGGCGCTTTCGCGGATGCGCTGCCAGGCCTTGGCGTGCAGCTGCCAGCGGTTGTCCAGCTCGAAGCCGGTCATCAGATACCAGCGGTTCCAGCTGCGCGACAGCGGATCGCTCTGGCCGTTGGACTGGTGCACCAGTCCCACGCCGCTGTAGCGCCAGCGCCAGCCGAAGGGCAGCCGGGCATCGGTGGGGTAGACGTAGAAGATCTCGGGCTCGTGGTCCGTGTTGCGGAAGGGCCGCGAGATGGCGGGGCTGAACAGCTGCCAGTACGACTGCTGGGTGTAGCCGACCCACAGCGAGTCCTTGCCCGCCGAGGTGCTGCCGGTCAGCAGGCCCTGGGCGACCTTGGTGCGCACCGACAGCTGCACGCGCATTTCCTCGGTCTTGTAGGGCTGCGACTGCGCAGGGTCCTTGCCGGGCGTGGTGGGCTGCCGGTTGACATGGTCGGCCGTCACCACGGACACGGACATGGGCCGATAGCCGCGGAAGCTGAAGGTACCGCAGTCGCTGCCCGGTTCCAGCTCGTAGTAGCGCGACAGCTCGCTGTAGCGCGGGTCGCGGCAGCCGCCGTTGGTGGGGGTGGTGGGCAGCGCCAGGCCCTGGCCGCTGTCGGCCGTCACCACGGGGGCGGGCGTGGGCAGGGCGCCAGGATCGGCTGCGGCGCTGGCGGCCGGAGCACTCCAGCCGGTGGCTGGCGGCGCGGTCAGCGGTTGCTGCTGCTGTGCCCAGGTGTCGAAGCAGGCCAGGCGAGACTGGTTGTCCGTGGTGGCGGCGCACTGGCGCCAGGCGTCCTCGGACAGGGGGCGGGGCGCGGTTTGCGCCTGGGCGCCGAGCCAGGGCGTGGCGCCCAGGCCCATGGCCAGGGCCCACTGCAGGGGTGTCGGCGTGCGGCTTGGGCGCTTGCGGCGATCCAGGTGTGGAGGATTCGTCATGGCTTGGGTCCGGTGATGGAAGGAGCGAAGAGTAAGGGGTAATGAGTGAAGAGGCAGCAGGGGCTCGTGTGCAGGCTCGGGGGCCGGTCATGGCGCGAGCTTGCGCAGCACGAAGGGCCGGGGCGCGGCATCCTCGCCTTCGAGGTAGTTGCCGCGGATCTCGCGGGCGCAGCTGCCTTCGACGACATCGCCCAGCCAGGTGGCGGTGATGCGCTTGCCGTCGGCGCTTTCTTCCAGCGTGATGTGGTCATCGGCCACGTCGCCGACCATGGGCCGGGTGTCTGCGCCGCGCGCGATCGTGCCCTTGACGTTGCCCTTCCACTGGGGGTGCGGCCCCAGCTGCAGGCGCACGGGCTGGGCCTGGCCTTCGACCGTGCCTGTCCATTCGCCCTGCAGCTGGCTGTCCTTCATTTCCTCGCCCTCGGGGCATGAGAGAGGGGGCTGTGCGGAGGCTGTGCGGGCGGCCTTGGGTGCGGCCTTGGCCTGGGCGGTGGACTGTGGGGTGGCCTGGGCAGTGGGCTGCAAGGCGGTGCTGGAGCAGGCGGCGGTCACGGCCACCAGCGCCAGGCTGAGAACGGGGCGGTAAAAACGCATGCGGTGTCTTTCGGGGAATCAGGAGTCGGCGGGCGTGGACTGCTGTGCCTTGAGCGCGAACTCGGCGCGCAGCTGGCGCAGCTTCTCGCGCGGGTCCTCGCGCGAGGTGGCGGCGTCCAGGCCCATTTCCTTGATGAAGCGGCTGGGCAGGGTGGAGACCATCTCGCGGCCCTTCTTGCGGCGCTTGGTCCAGCTCACGGCCAGCGATCGCCGGGCGCGCGTGATGCCCACGTACATGAGGCGGCGCTCTTCCTGCAGGCGCTGGGCGGTCTCGTCGCTGACCTTTTGCTGGCGGCCATCGTCGTCGTCGAGCTTGAAGGGCAGCATGCCCTCGGTCACGCCGACCAGCATCACATGCGGCCACTCCAGGCCCTTGGAGGCGTGCAGCGTGGACAGGATGACCATGTCCTGCTCCTTCTCGCGCTCGCTGATGGTGGACAGCAGGGCGATGTTGCGCGCCACCTCCAGCAGGCTCTTGACCTCGGTGTGCGTGGTCGTTCCCGCCGCATCCTCGATCTGGCCGCCGGCGCGCTGGGCCATCCAGTCGCAGAACTCCAGCACGTTGCTCCATCGCGCGGCGGCCACCGATTCGCTGTCCTCGCTGTCGTAGAGGTACTGCTCGTAGCCGATCTCCTTGAGCCAGTCGAGCATGAAGCCGCGCGACTGCTCGGCGCCCAGCGTGTGGCGGGCGCGGTATTCGAGGTCGTTGATGTAGCGGCCGAACTCCAGCAGGCTGTCATGCGTCTTCTTGGGCAGGGCCGCTTCCAGCATGTGCGCGAACAGGGCGCCGAACATGCTGAGCTTGTGCTGCGAGGAAAACTCGCCCAGCTTGCCCAGCGTGGTGTGGCCTATGCCGCGCTTGGGCGTGCCGATGGCGCGCAGGAAGGCGGGGTCGTCGTCGTTGTTGATCCACAGCCGGAACCAGGCGCACAGGTCCTTGATCTCGGCGCGGTCGAAGAAGCTGGTGCCGCCCGAGACCTTGTAGGGAATGTTGGCCTTGCGCAAGGCCTTCTCGAAGGGCTTGGCCTGGTGGTTAGCGCGGTAGAGGATGGCGAAATCCTTCCAGTCCGGCGGCGGGTTGCTGGCCGCGCGCAGGCTCTGGATGCGGGCTACGGCGCGCTCGGCCTCGTGCTCCTCGGTGTCGCAGTCCACGATGCGCACGGGCTCGCCTTCGCCCAGCTCCGAGAACAGCGTCTTCGGATAGAGCTTGGGGTTGGGCTGGATCACGTTGTTGGCCGCACGCAGGATGGCCGAGGTGGAGCGGTAGTTCTGCTCCAGCTTGATCACCTTGAGCTGCGGGAACTCCACCGGCAGCTTCTTGAGGTTGTCCAGCGTGGCGCCGCGCCAGCCGTAGATGCTCTGGTCGTCGTCGCCCACGGCCGTGAAGTGGGCCCGGCTGCCCACCAGCAGCTTGAGCAGCTCGTACTGCGTGGCGTTGGTGTCCTGGTATTCGTCCACCAGCACATGGCCCAGCAGGCGCTGCCATTTCTCGCGCACCTCGGCGTGGTTCTTGAGCAGGCGCATGGGCATGCCGATCAGGTCGTCGAAGTCCACGCTCTGGTAGGCGGTCAGGCGCTCTTCGTAGCGCTGCATGATCAGCGCCGTGCTGCGTTCGTTGTCGTCCTGGGCCATGGCCAGGGCCTTGCGGCTGTCCCAGCCGGCGTTCTTCCAGTTGCTGATGGTCCATTGCCACTGGCGCGCCGTGGCCAGGTCGGTGGTGCCGCCCGAGCAGTCCTTGAGGATGCCCGTCACGTCGTCGGCATCCAGGATGCTGAACTGGGGCTTGAGGCCCAGCACATGGCCGTCCTCGCGCACCATGCGCACGCCCAGGGCGTGGAAGGTGCAGACCAGCACATCCTTGGCCTGTCGGCCGATGAGGCCGGCCGCGCGCTCGCGCATTTCGGCCGCTGCCTTGTTGGTGAAGGTGATGGCAGCGATGCGCCGTGGCGCCATGCCCGTCTCGATCAGGCGTCCGATCTTGTGCGTGATCACGCGTGTCTTGCCCGAGCCCGCGCCGGCCAGGACCAGGCAGGGGCCTTCGGTGTAGTGGACGGCCTGGAGCTGGGCCAGATTGAGTCCTGCGGACATGGGTGCGTTGCGCGGGGAAAGGCGTGAAAGTGAGGGAAGCGGGAGCATACCGCTTCGGGGGTCGGGGCCGTCCGGGCAGGTGTAAGCACCCTTGGAATTCGGCGACAAATCTCGCGACCCGCGGGGAGCTGTCTGTGGCTGTACAGCCACCGATAGAAAAGTTCACATTGATGGGTGTGATCGTTGAGCGAAAACTATCGAAAATATCAGTGCTCGCCTATATTTGCTCCAGGCGACCTCGATCTGTTCATTTCCCGCTGCTATCCGGGGAGGCGTTGAAGTTGGCTCGCACTACCGATGAGATTGGCCTGGCTGCCGAGCTGTGGTCGCCGCTGCTCAAGCAGCGTTTTGAGACATTGTTTGCCGTGGCGTCCCGCAAGTCGCTGCGCGGCTGGCGGCAGGTGCCCCTGGTCAGCGCCCAGGTGCTGGTGGTGGACGGCAGCCTGCCCGTGCCCGAGGCGGCCGGATGGCTGCCTTGCGTGGTCTATGTGGGCGGTGTGCCCCAGGGGCAGCACCTGGAACGCACGCCCCAGCGCCTGGCCACCTATCTGGATCTGGATTTCACGCTCTCCGACCTGATCGACATGCTGGACCGGGCCGCCGTCTTTCTCATGGACTGGACGGTGCGCCAGCAGGTGGCGTCCTCGCAGACCCTGGTGCGCGCCCTGGATGACCTTCGGCAGCAGGCTGAGGGCTGCCGCTACCAATTCCGGCTCAAGGCATGGGTGGCGCTGCCCGCGCCCTGGAACAGTGCCGAATCCCTGCGGGCCCTGGCCATGCTGTGCCGTGGCCCGATGGATGTGGCCACACTGTGCGAGCACAGCGGCATGGCGCCTGCCGCCGTGGCCGAGCTGCTGCGCCACCCCCGGCTGCGCGGCACGCTCGATTGCAGCCTGAGGCCGGCCCGTGCGGACGATCCGACGCCGCTGGGCGGCCACCGCGCGCAGGCGCACGGGGCTGCCACTGCCGTGGCGCCAGGCCTGTCGCGCCAGTGGGTGCAGCGGCTGACCGGCTGGATACGCCGCGGAGGGCAGGCATGAGCATGTGGATGAGCGACCAGCCCGGTGCGGGATCGGTGCGGGTGAGCCTGATCGGCCCCATGGGCATCGGCAAGACCACGGCGCTGCGCAGCCTGTGCGGAGCGCTGATGGCCGCAACGGATGTGCCCAATCTCGACCGGGCCGCCCATTCCAAGGAGTTCACCACCGTGGGCGCGGAGTTCGGCGAGATCGATCTGGGCGAGGGAATGCGGCTGCAGCTGGTGGGCAGCCCGGGCCAGGACCGCTTCGACTTCGTGCGCCGCTGGGTGCTCAATGCTTCGGTGGGCGTGCTGCTGATGGTGGATGTGGGCGATGCCTCGGCGCCGGACTATGCCGCGCAGCTCCTGTCCGAGATCGCCACCCTGGAGGTCGAACCCCAGGTGCTGCTGCTCAGTTGCCGTGACGCCAGCGAACAACAGCAGGAGGCGTTCAGCACCGCCTTGGCCGATCGAGGTCGCGGTATAGTGCCTGTCATCCAGGCGGACCCCCGTGACCGGCAGCAGTTGCTGGATGCGCTGGGGGTGCTCGTTTCCTTGCTTTCCTTGCAAAGTCAGGCATGAAGACACCAACGCATCCCCAGATTTCCTCCACCGTGATCGAAGCTGGCCAAGTTGCACTCAATCGCGTGGTGGCGCCTCTCGAGGGCGTGCATATCGCCTTGCTGTGCACGCCCGATGGTTTCGAGATCACGGCCCTGCGGGTCAAGAGCGAGCTGCCGACGGAGCGCCTGTCTGCTATGGCGGGCTCGCTGATGGCCATGGCAAAGGCCGTGGCCGCCGAGATAGGCCACAAGTCCTGCCACCGCCTGACCTTCGAGACCGAACTGGGTACCGTCCTTTTCCAGGCCGTGGGCGGCAGCCACCCGGCCATCCTGTGCATGGTGGTCGATCAAAGCGCCTTGCTGGGACGTGCGCTGTGGGCCGCGGGCGAAGTGGCCGGCGATCTGTCCCGTCTCTGACCCCCGTATCCGATTCAAGAGTTTTCTCCCCCGAGGAGCGGGCGCGATGAGTCCATCGCATCGCCTGCCCTTGCTATTTGAAAGAGGTGGCATATGGCTTCGATACATGATTCTCTGAACGGCCTGCTGGGCATCGATGGCGCCCTGTGCGCAGCCCTGGTGGACAGCACCAGCGGCATGCTGATGGGCAGCGCGGGCTCCGGCCTCGACATGGAGCTGGCCGCCGCCGGCAACACGGAGGTGGTGCGCGCCAAGCTCAAGACCATGCGCATGCTCAAGCTGGACGATGCCATCGACGACATCCTGATCACTCTGACCCACCAGTACCACGTCATCCGGCCCGTGGCCGCCCATGAAGGCGTGTTCTTCTACCTGGTGCTGGACAAGAGCCGCTCCAACCTGGCGCTGGCCCGCCGCAAGGTGCAGGAGATCGAAAAGGACCTGGCACTCTGAGAGCGCCCGCGCTCTTGCCGCCAGACCTGCCGGAGACGGATTCCGGCAGGTTTTTTTTTGCCCGCCGTCACCGGTGCGCCACGGGCGCGCAGCGTACGCGCCGGCTTGCTGCCAGAATCGCCGCGTGCTGTCCGTCCTGCTGATCACCTTCCCCTTCTTCGCTCTCGTGGCCTGCGGCTTCGCAGCCACCTGGCGTGGCGTGCTGCCGCAGGCGGCGATACCGGGGCTCAACGCCTTCGTGCTGTATTTCGCGCTGCCCTGCATGCTGTTTCGCTTTGGCGCGCAGACGCCGATCGCGCAACTGCTGGATGTGGGCGTCTCCGTGGTCTACCTGCTGTGCGCGCTGCTGATGGTGGGCGCCACCGTGGCGCTCACGCTGCGGCGCGTGGGCTGGAACGATGCGGCCTTCGGCGCACTGGTGGCCGCCTTCCCCAATACCGGCTTCATGGGCGTGCCCATGCTGGTGGCGCTGCTGGGTGAGCGTGCGGCGGGCCCGGTCATCGTCACCATGGCCATCGACATGGTGGTGACCACCTCGCTGTGCATTGCGCTGTCGCGCCTCGGAATGCCGGGCGGGCACGGTGTGACGGTGGCATTGCGCCGCGCGCTGGCGGGCATGGCCTCCAACCCCATGCCCTGGTCCATCGTGCTGGGCGCAGTGGCGTCGGCGGCGGGCTGGACGCTGCCCGGCCCCATCGACCGCACCGTGGCCATGCTGGCGGGCGCGGCCTCGCCCGTGGCGCTGTTCACCATAGGCGCCGTGCTGGCGCGCTCGCAGATGAACAGCCATGAGCGCGTGGCCGCGCGCGACTACGTGCCCATCGCGCTGGCCAAGCTGCTGGTCCATCCGTTGCTGGTCTGGGCCGTGGCCCGCGCGGCCATGGCGCTGGGCCTGCCGCTGGGTGAGGAGGCCTTCGTGGCCCTGGTGCTGCTGGCCGCACTGCCCAGCGCCAGCAATGTCTCGCTGCTGACCGAGCGCTTCGGTGCGCATGGCGGGCGGGTGGCCCGCATCATCCTGGTGTCCACGGTGCTGGCCTTCCTGAGCTTCTCGGGTGCCGTGGCGTTGATGACCTGAGCAGGTCCGAGCGGCAGGCCTGGGCAGGCCCGGTCAGTCCAGGCCTGTCGGCAGGCTGGCGCTCTCTACAATCGCGCCCATGTTTTTTCACCACCTCGACGGGATTGCATGAAACCCTCCCCCTCTGTCCCGGCCGGCGCCCCCACGGGCGCGGGCCTGCTCTGGATGGTGACGCTGGCCTGCCTGCTCTGGGCCCTGGTGTCCTGGCTGGCCAATGGCAACCTGGACGGCTACCACGACATGCTGGAGAACTATGCCTGGTCCCAGCCGCTGCAGCTGGGCACGCACAAGCACCCGCCGTTCTTCGCCTGGGTGGTCGGCCTGTGGTTCATGGTGTTTCCGCAGAACGACGCTTTCTACCGCCTGCTGTCCTATGCCAATGTGGGCGTGGGCCTGTGGGGTGTCTATGTGCTGGGCCGGCGCCTGGGGCTGGCGCGCCTGGCGCCGCTGGGGGCGCTGCTGCTGCTGTGGTGCTTCCCGTATACGACGCTGGCCGGCAAGTTCAACGCCAACAGCCAGCTGCTGTCCCTGTGGCCCTGGGCGGCGGCCCTGCTGCTGGCCAGCTGGCAGGAAAAGGGTGTGCGGGGCCTGACCTTCAGCGTGGCCCTGGGCGTGGTCTCGGCCGCCTGCATGCTCAGCAAGTACTACAGCGGCGTGTTCCTGGCCGGTTTTCTGCTGCCCATCCTCCTGGTTCGCGAAGGTCGCCAGTGGCTGCTCACTCCCAGGCCCTATGTGGCGCTGGCAGCCTTTGGCCTGGCGCTGGCGCCGCATGTGGCCTGGATTGCCCACCACCAGTGGGTGACGCTGGGCTATGCCATGGACCAGGGCGGCGGGCAGGTGGTGTGGGGCTATGTGCTGCGCTTTGCGCTGGCGCCCATCTTCTACTGGCTGCCGGCCTGGCTGGCCGTGTGCCTGGTGTATGGCTTCATGCAGGCCCGCCAGCAAGGCGGTGGCTGGCTGCGCTGGAGCGCGCGCTTTCTGCGCCGCAGCTGGGCCTGGCAGGGGCGGGGCGACACCTTGTTCTGGCTGGCCCTCATGCCCTGGCTGACGACGCTGGGCTTTGGCGCCACCGGCGTGGTGGAGCTGTCCACGCCCTGGGCCATTCCCATCGGCTATGCCTTCGTGCTGCTGTGGCTGCGCAACCTGGACGCCGAGGCGCCTGCCGCGACGCAGGCCGCCCTGGCCGCGCTGCGCCGCGCCTGGTGGCCCAGCCTGGCCGTGGTGCTGGTGATTGGCGTGGCCGCGGGTTGGGGCAATGCGCGCAAGAGCAGTTCCGACTACTACCGGCCCGCGGCCGATGCGGCCCAGGCCATCGTGCTGTCCTGGAACCAGCGCCACCCGGAGCAGCCGCTGCAGTGGGTGGGCGGCGACTGGGCGGAAAACGCCATGCTCTCCTTCTATGCACAGCCGCATCTGCGCACCATCCCCGGCCTGCCCGACAGCGAATATGCGCGTGTGCTGGCGCTGCCGGACTGGCGCCGCCAGCCCGGCCTGCTGCTGTGCCCGCGCGGCCCCGTGGCCGGCGAGCCCGGGCCGACCGCGAAATCGCGCGATTGCGAGCAGCAGGCGCAGGCCTGGCTGGCGAAGCTGGGCCTGCCGCAGGAGCCGCGTGTGCTCACGCTGCAACGCTCGGGCTGGCGTTTTCCTGTGCCCACACCTTATGCGTATGCGGTTTTTGATGTGTTGCCGCGCGCGGGCAGCCAGCCCGCTGACAATGCTGGCCTATGACCGAATTGCATGCTGACATTGCTCCGGCCGCTCCCAAGGGAATGCTGCCGCGCGCGCCGCTGCGGCTGAGCTGCGTGGTGCCGGCCCACAATGAAGAGGGCAACCTGGAGGCGTTCCTGCGGGCCCTGGACGCGACCGTGCGCACGCTGACGCCCGACTACGAGCTGATCGTCGTCAACGATGGCAGCCGCGACGCCACGCACGAGATCGCGCTGCGCATGGCGCAGGAGCTGCCCGTGCGCTACCTGGCGCTGTCTCGCAACTTCGGCAAGGAGGCGGCCCTGTCGGCCGGCATAGACCATGCGCGCGGCAATGCCGTGGTGCTGATCGACGCCGACTTCCAGCATCCGCTGCAGATGCTGCCCCAGATGTGCGAGCTGTGGCAGTCCGGCTACGACATGGTCTATGGCGTGATCGCCGACCGGGGCGCCGAAAGCGGCGCCAAGCGCGTGGGCACCAATCTGTTCTACCGGCTCATGAATGCCGGCAACCTGGTGAAGATCCCGCCCAATGCCGGCGACTTCCGCTGGCTGGACCGCTGCGTGGCCGACGCGCTCAAGGCACTGCCCGAGAGCCACCGGTTCATGAAGGGCCTGTACGCCTGGGTGGGCTTCAAGGCGGCGGCACTGCCGTTCGTGCCGGCCGACCGCACGGCCGGGGCGTCCAGCTTCAATTTCCGGCGCCTGGGCTCGCTGGCCCTGCTGGGGCTGACCTCGTTCACCACCTTGCCGCTGCGCGTGTGGAGCATCGTGGGCGGGATGATCTCGCTGGCGGCCCTGCTCTACGGGCTGTGGATCACCATGGAGACGCTGATCTTCGGCAACCCGCTGGACGGCTGGCCTACGCTGGCGGCCAGCATCATGCTGTTCTCGGGCGTGCAGCTGATGTCCATCGGCATCCTGGGCGAGTACATCGGCCGGATCTATGACGAGGTCAAGCGCCGTCCCACCTATCTGCTGGCGCGCGACGAGGACCGCAGCCCGCTGGCGCCGCGGGAGTAGCCATGCACGATGTGATCGCGCAGCTGCGCCGCCTGCCGCAGGCGCTGCAGTTCGTGCTGGTGGGCGGCTGCGCGGCCGCCACGCACCTGGCCGTGGTCGCCCTGCTGGTGCAGCTGGCGGGCATGGCGCCGCTGCATGCGAATGTGCTGGCCTTTCTCGTGGCCTTCGTGGTCAGCTACAACGGCCATGCGCTGTTCACCTTCGTGCAGACCCAGGCGCGTGGCCGGGCCGTGGTGGCCAAATACTTCGCCGTGGCCTGCGTCTCCTTCGTGGCCAACGAGCTGCTGTACTGGGCGGCCCTGCACTGGCTGCACTGGCACTATTTCTGGAGCCTGGCCCTGGTGCTGGTGCTGGTGGCGGTGGGCACCTTCGTCCTGGCCAAGTTCTGGGCCTTTGCGGCCCCCGGCCGCAAGGAATCCCCATGAACACCATGCCTGCCATAAACGGGGAGAAGTCCCCGGCCAGAACCGTCGTCCTGTGCGCCGACGACTATGCGCTGCACCCCCTGGTCGATGAAGCCGTGGAGCAGCTCACGCTGCAGGGCCGGCTGTCGGCCACCAGCTGCATGACCACCTCGCCGCACTGGAGGCAGGCGGCCAGGCGCCTGCCCGCGCTGCGCCCGCGCCTGTCGCTGGGCCTGCACTTCAACCTGACCGAAGGCCATGGCCTGCAGCCCTCCTCCGGCATAGGGGCGGTGATTGCGCGCGCCTACGCAGGACGGCTGGGCAGCGCCGCCATGCGCGACGCCTGGCGCCGCCAGCTCGACGCCTTCGAGGACGCGCTGGGCATGGCCCCCGACTTCATCGACGGCCACCAGCACGTGCACCAGCTCCCCGGCGTGCGCGCCGCGCTGGTGCAGGAATTGCGCCAGCGCTATGGCGACAACGCCGACGACCTGCCCTGGGTCCGCTCCACCACCCCGGCCGGCCAGCTCTGGCGCGACCCCAAGGCCGCCATCATCGCCCTGCTCGGCGGCTGGACCACCACCCGCCGCCTGCGCCGCCAGGGCGTGCCGCTCAACCACGGCTTCGGTGGCGTCTACGCCTTCGACCAGCCCACGCCCGAAGGCTATGGCCGCCACATGGCCCAATGGCTGGCCCAGCTGCAGCCCGGCAGCCTCATGATGTGCCACCCCGCCACCGCCCCCGTCCAGGGCGACGCCATAGGCGCCCAGCGCGCCGTCGAATACGCCTACCTGCGCTCCGACGCCTTCGCCCAGGCCCTCGAACAAGCGCACTGCCACATCGCCCAAGGCCCCCTCACCCCGCTGTTCACAACGAACTAAGAAGCAGCAATAGAAAAGGCCCGGCCAAAAATGGACCGGGCCATGTGGGCGCAGCGCAAAAAACCGACGAGGCCCAAAGCAAGGGACAGCAAGCAAGGGCCGCCCCGCAGCGAGGCTGTCGTCCCCCTCCCCCGCGAAGCGGGTAGAGAGGCGCCGTGCCACGGGGGGAAGGCGCGCCAGCGCCTCAGGGGGTGCCTATCAATATTCCCAGAAGATGCGCTGCAGCTGCTTCGTGTCCTGCGTCTTGGTCAGGGCCACGGCGGCCAGCAGGCGGGCCTTCTGCGGGTTCAGGTCATGGGCGACGACCCAGTCGTACTTGTCGTCGGGCTGCTCGGCGTTGCGCAGCACGAAGCCGGCCGGCACGCGCGAGCTGCGCACCACGATCACGCCCTTTTGGCGCAGTTCATTGAGCTTGGGCACGATGCGGTCGGCCACCGAGCCGTTGCCCGTGCCGGCGTGCACGATGGCCTTGACGCCGGCCTTGCCCAGCGCGTCGATGGCCGTGGCGGGCACGTTGCCGTAGCCATAGACGATGTCCACGGCGGGCAGGTCGGTGATCTGCTCGATGTTGAACTCGCTGCCCCTGGTGTGGCGCTTGACGGGGGCGCGGAACCAGTAGGTCTTGCCCTCGACCACCATGCCCAGCGGGCCCCACTGGCTGGAGAAGGCATTGGTCTTGATGTTGGTGAGCTTGGCCACATCGCGCGCGGAGTCGATGTTGTCGTTCATGCTGACCAGCACGCCCTTGCCCGCCGAGTCCTTGGAGGCGGCCGTGGCCACGGCGCCCAGCAGGTTCAGCGCGCCGTCGGCCGAGATGGCCGTGCCGGGGCGCATGGAGCCGACCATGACGATGGGCTTGTCGGTAGGCACCACCAGGTTCAGGAAGTAGCCGGTCTCCTCCAGCGTGTCCGTGCCGTGGGTGACGACGATGCCGTCCACGCCGGGCTGCTTGGCCAGCTCGTTGACGCGGCGTGCCAGCGTCAGCAGTTCCTTGTTGGTGAAGCTTTCGGAGGCGATCTGGAACACCTGCTCGCCAGAGACGTTGGCGATGTTGCTCAGCTCGGGCAGGCCGGCCAGCAGCTTGTCCACGGGGACCTTGGCGGCCGTGTAGGTGGCGCTGTTGACGGCGCTGGCGCCCGCGCCGGCAATGGTGCCGCCCGTGGCCAGGACGACCACGTTGGGCTTGCCGGCCTGTGCGGCGGGAGCGGGTGCAGGGGCGGTCGCCGTGGCGGGCGCTGCGGCTGCGGGGGCCTGGCTGGCGCCGGGCTGGGACGCGCAGCCTGCCAGCGCAAGCGCGACGGCCATCAAGGTCATACGGAAGGGGGTGAACGGCATGTATCGCTCCTGGAAAGGCATTGAATGATCCAGCCTTGTGGGCTGAATGCGGCACGATGCAATAAACATGCCCCGCCTGCATCAGCGCAAATCCCGATGGGAGCCGTGCGGCGGATGCGCTAAAAGCGCTTCCGAAAAAGTAGCGGTGAATGCTTTGTGGGATTGCGCCCAAGGCCTGAAAGGCTTGAGGTTTTTTGGGGCCGTTCCAGAGGCTGTGCCACGTTCAGATGGCCAGCGGGTCCACGTCCACCAGCCAGCGCACCAGGGCGCGGTGCTCGGGCTGTGCCCTGATCCAGTGCAGATGCGCCTGCCAGGCCCAGAGAAAGCGCAGCAGGGCGGGCCGCTGGGCCGACTCGATCAGCATCTGCGCCCGCTCCACATTGGCCACGCGCTGGACGGACATGGGAATGGGCGGGTAGAGAAACACATCGTCCACATGGGGCAGGCCGGCCTGGCGCGCGGCTTGGGCGGCGGCGGCCAGAAAGGCCTGGGCGGCCTCCTGGCTGCGCGCATCGGCCCGCACGATGGCCTGGAAGGCAAACGGCGGCATGCCCGCATCGCGCCGCTCGCGCAGCTGGCGCGCCGCAAAGGCAGGGTAGTCGTGCGAGCGCAGCGCGGTGTAGACGGGATGGGACGGGTCGTGCGTCTGTATCCACATCTCCGGATGGCTGCCCTGGGCGGCCACGTAGTGCGCGTCGCGCCCTGCGCGGCCGGCCGCCTGCATCAGCAGGCTGAACAGGCGTTCGGGCGCGCGGTAGTCGCTGGAAAACAGCGCGCTGTCGGGCTGGACGGCGGCCACCAGGGTGATACGCCGGAAGTCATGGCCCTTGGCCACCATCTGGGTGCCGACCAGCACATCGATGTCGCCGGCATGCACCTGGGCCAGCTGCTCCTCCAGCGCGCCCTTGGCGCGCGTGGTGTCGGCGTCGATGCGCGCCACGCGGGCGGGCTCGCGGTCGGGGCGCTGCACATTGCGCAGCAGGCGGGCCAGTTCTTCCTCCAGCTGCTCCGTGCCCTTGCCCAGCGGCAGGATGTCGGGATTGCCGCAGCCGGGGCAGGCCATGGGCACGCGCTGGGTGTAGCCGCAGTGGTGGCAGCGCAGCGTGCGGTCGGCCTTGTGGAAGACCTGGTGGGCACTGCAGTGCGGGCAGTCGCTTTTCCAGCCGCAGTCGGCGCAGAACAGCACGGGCGCGAAGCCGCGGCGGTTGAGCAGCACCAGGCTTTGCTCGCCGCGCTGCACACGCTCGGTGATGGCATCGATCAGCGGCGGCGAGAACACGGCCTTGCGCGGCTGCTGGCCCATGTCCACCAGGCGCACGCGCGGCAGGGCGGCCGCGCCGATGCGGCTGGGCATGTGCAGGCGCAGGTAGCGGCCGCCCTGCGGCTCTTCGGCATTGGGCGGGCGGCTGGCGTGCCAGCTCTCCAGCGAGGGCGTGGCGCTGCCCAGGATGACCTTGGCGCCGGTATCGCGCCCGCGCCAGATGGCCAGGTCGCGCGCCGAGTAGCGTGCGCCTTCCTGCTGCTTGTAGCTGGCGTCGTGCTCCTCGTCCACCACGATCAGCGACAGCCCCGGCAGGCTGGCGAACACCGACATGCGCGTGCCCAGCACGATGCGCGCCGTGCCCGTGTGTGCCGCCAGCCAGCTCTTGAGCCGCTGCGGGTTGGTCATGCCGCTGTGCATGCTGACCACGCAGGCCGCGCCGTACTGCGGAGCAAAGCGCGCCAGGAAGCGCTGCTCCAGCTGGGGCGTGAGGTTGATCTCGGGCACCATCACCAGCACCTGGGCGCCGGGGTCGGCATCCAGCGCGGCCTGGGTGGTCCTCAGGTAGACCTCGGTCTTGCCGCTACCCGTGCTGCCGTAGAGCAGGAAGGGGCCGGGGTGGGCGGCGATCTGCGTGAAGACGTCGGCCTGCTCGGCGCTGAGGACGATGGGGGGAATGCCTGCGGCGGCCGGGGCCGGTGCGAGCGCTGATGCAGGCGCAGTGCCAGGCGCCTGTTGCGCCTGTTGCGCCTGTTCCGCCTTTGCAGCCTTGGCCGCTTTCTTCGCCGCGGCCTTGGACGGCCTGAGCCGGCGCGCCAGTTGCTCGGCCGTCATGTCGCGCAGCTGCGGCGGCAGGGCCGTCACGGCGATCTCGCCCACGCTGCGCTGGTAGTAGTAGGCGGCGAAGGCCACCAGCCGCCGCCAGGCCGCCGGCAGCGGCGCGATGCCCTCCAGCACGGCGCAGATGGCGCGCAGCTCCACGCCTTCGGGCACGGCGGGCGGCTGGGCCGGCGCGTCCCAGACCACGCCCAGCAGTTCCCGGCGTCCCAGCGGCACGCGCACCAGGGTGCCCGGCTCCAGCGGCTGCTCGCAGGTGTAGCTCAGCAGATCACCCACGGCGCTGTGCGCCGGCGTCTGGACGGCGACATGGACGGTATGGGCGGGAAGGGGCATGGGAAGAAAGCGGGGCCTGAAAACGCTGGCGCCGCACGGCACGAGCAGCGGCAACAAAGCCGCCAAGCATAAGCCTTGGGCAGCGTCCGAGGCGTGGGAAGCGGCGTTCTACACCAGACATCCCGGGCGGTGGCTACGGGTTTCTGGGTATATCGTCAATTTCTGTGGATAACTTTGTGGGGATTATTCGGATCTATGGCCATCCCCCCATTTGTCTGACCTTTCCGAGTGGTGCATTCTGAAAACGGTGCTATCAAAAAAAATCTTCAAAAACAACGGCTTATATCGATATGTCGCCCGCGTGCAGGCGCGGGTGACAACTGTGAGTCCTAAGACCTCGCTCAGATTTTTCTGTGCATAAGATGGTCTGTGGCCATCTTGTGCAGCAAGCGCCGGCCGGGCGCGCGGACTGTGGACAGCGCGGCCCAGCCGGGCCGGTGGCTGTCACGGCAGGGGGCCGGCGCTGCGCTGGCATCCGGTCCTGCGGGTGATGAGGAGCAGGGCGGGCGCTCAGCGCTGGCGCATGGCGCGCGAATGGCCGTGGACGGCCTCGACCAGGGCGGCCACATGCTCGGGCGGCGTGAACTGGCTGATGCCGTGGCCCAGGTTGAAGATGTGCGTGGGGCCCGTGGTGGTCCTGTCGGTGTGCGGGGCGCCGAAGCTGTCGAGCACGGCGCGCGCCTGCTCGGCCACGCGCTCGGGCGGCGCGAACAGCACATTGGGGTCGATGTTGCCCTGCAGCGCCTTGCCGGGTCCGCCCACCTCGCCGCCGACGATGGCGCGGGCGCGGGCCAGGTTGGCCGTCCAGTCCAGGCCCAGCACCTCGCAGTCCAAGTCCTTCATGTCGGGCAGCCAGATGCCGCCGCCCTTGGTGAAGACGATGCGCGGCACGTCCTGCCCATCGACGCCCGTGCGCTTGAGTCCGGCCAGCACGCGCTTCGTGTAGGCCAGGCTGAATTCCTGGAAGGCGCCATCGGCCAGCACGCCGCCCCAGCTGTCGAACACCATCACGGCCTGGGCGCCTGCATCGATCTGGGCGTTGAGGTAGGCGGCCACGCTGTCGGCGTTGACGGACAGGATGCGGTGCATCAGGTCGGGGCGCGCATACATCAGGCTCTTGACCAGGCGGTAGTCGTCGCTGCCCTTGCCCTCGACCATGTAGCAGGCCAGGGTCCAGGGACTGCCCGAGAAACCGATCAGCGGCACGCGGCCATCGAGCGCGCGGCGGATGCTGGTCACGGCGTCGAACACATAGCGCAGCTTGTCCATGTCGGGCACGGCCAGCTCGGCCACGGCGGCCTCGTCGCGCACCACCTTGGCAAAGCGCGGGCCTTCGCCTTCGGCAAAGGACAGGCCCAGGCCCATGGCGTCGGGCACGGTCAGGATGTCGGAGAACAGGATGGCCGCGTCCAGCGGGAAGCGCTCCAGAGGCTGCAGCGTGACCTCGGTGGCGTAGTCCACGTTGGTGGCCAGGCCCATGAAGCTGCCGGCCCGGGCGCGCGTGGCCTTGTATTCGGGGAGATAGCGGCCCGCCTGGCGCATCAGCCACAGCGGCGTGTAGTCGGTGGCCTGGCGCCGGCAGGCGCGCAGGAAGGTGTCGTTGGTCAGGGGGGCGAAGCTCATGGTGGGCGATTGTCGCCGAGTCGGCTTCGCCAGGTTGCCGCGATGCCCGAGCGGCGCAGGGCGTCTTGCCCCGGGTTAACCCTGGTCAATATCGGCGGCAACGGGCTTTTTGAGGCCGCTACATTGTGCGGCGTGCGTTCCGCACGGGAATCCGTCCATGCAAGGAGAGAGTTTGCGATGCAGCGAAGAACCCTGACCCAGATCCTGGCCCTGGCACCGGCCTCGGCCGTTTGGGCTGCCAGCGGGCTGGCTGGAAGTGCCACGGCGGCCGAGCCGCTGTTTCCGGGCAAGGCGCCGCTGCGCATCGTCGTGGGCTACCCGCCCGGTGGCGCCACCGACCGCGTGGCGCGCATCGTGGCCGACAAGCTGCAGGCGCGCGTGGGCTCGCCCGTGGTGGTGGAGAACAAGCCCGGCGCGGGCGGCCGCCTGTCGGCACAGTATGTGAAGAACGCGCCGGCCTCCCAGCCTGCGCTGCTGCTGGCCAATCCGGCCGTGATGCTGGTGGCGCCCCTGGTGTTCCTCGACTCGGGCTACGACCCCGACAAGGACTTCCGCCCGGTCAGCGAGGTCAATCGCTACGAATTCGGCGTGGCCGTGGCCAGTGCCGTGCCCGTCAGGCAGCTGTCGCACCTGCTGGCCTGGCTGCGTGCCAATCCGCAGCAGGCCAACGTGGGCGTGCCGGCCACGGGCAGCCTGCCGCACTTCTTCTCGCTGATGCTGGGCGAGGCCGCCAAGGTCCGGACCGAAACCGTAGGCTACAAGGGCTCGGCCCCGCTGCTGACCGACCTGGTGGGCGGCCAGGTACCGCTGGCCATCGACACCTTCGACGTGCTGCTGCCCCAGCACGAGGCCGGCAAGATCCGCGTGCTGGCCGTGTCGGGCGAGCGCCGCAGCACCATGGCGCCGGACATCCCCACGCTCAAGGAATCGGGCCTGAACCTGTCGGGCATGGGCTGGAACACCTTGTTCGCGCCCCAGAGCATGGCGCCCGACATTGCCGAGCGCCTGTCGCGCATGGTGCAGGAGATCATGAAGGAGCCCGACACGCGCCAGAAATTCGAGGCCAGCCGGCTGACCCCGGTCTCCAGCAGCAGCGCGCAGACGGCCGAGATGCTCAAGGCCTACCGCGCCCAGTGGACGCCGGTGGTGCAGCGCTCGGGTTTCAAGCCCTGAACCTTCAAGAAAAATGGCCCGTGCGGGCCTTTTTTCATCGCCGGGCCGCCCCAAGATGAAAAACGCCCCCTCGGGGGGCAGCGGACCTTGCGCAGCAAGGGCAGCGTGGGGGTCATTTTTCATGGGGCCTAGGGTTTCCTCGGTGCCTGGGCGCTTGTGGTGGAAAGGGTCTGGCGACTAACATTTACCGACCATTCGGTAAATTATGTTTGATCTGCCGCATAAAGACGGCAGACAGGCCACGGAGACTTCCATGCCCCCATCGCTGGTTCTGGTTGAGCAGCACGACGCCGTCCGCACCCTGGTGCTCAATCGCCCCGACGCGCTCAACAGCTTCAACGCGCAGCTGCACGAGCAGCTGCTTTCGGCCCTGGAACAGGCTGCCGGCGATGCCTCGGTGCGCTGCGTGGTGCTCACGGGCGCGGGGCGCGGCTTTTGCGCGGGCCAGGATCTGTCCGACCCCGAGGCCGCGCCCGACCAGAACCTGGGCGACCTGATCGAGCGCCGCTACCAGCCGCTGTGCCTGCGTCTCAAGTCCATGCCCGTGCCCGTGGTGGCCGCCGTCAACGGCGTGGCTGCCGGCGCGGGCGCCAATATCGCGCTGGCCTGCGACCTGGTGCTGGCCGCACGCTCGGCCAGCTTCATCCAGGCCTTTGCCAAGATCGGCCTGGTGCCCGACTGCGGCGGCACCTGGCTGCTGCCGCGCCTGGTGGGCCGTGCGCGCGCCCTGGGCCTTGCGCTGCTGGGCGACAAGCTGCCTGCGGCCGAGGCCGAACGCATCGGCCTGATCTGGCGCTGCGTGGAAGATGCCGATTTGCGCAGCGAGGCTCAGGCCCTGGCGCAGCGCCTGGCCGCCATGCCGGTGCGGGCCCTGGCGCGCACGCGGGAGGCCATGGACTCGGCCCAGCTGCTGGACTACGAACATGCGCTCACGCGCGAGGCGCGCCAGCAGGGCCAGCTGGGCGCAGCCCACGACTACCAGGAGGGCGTGGCCGCCTTCCTGGGCAAGCGGGCTGCCGTGTTCTCGGACCGCTGAGGAGCCCGCCATGCAAGACAACCACACCCCGGGCGAGGCCGCCCAGCGACTGGCCGAGCAGGTGCGCGACGGCATGCTGGCGCGCGACCGCGCCGCGCAAGGCCTGGGCCTGCGCATCACGGACATCGCCCCCGGCGCGGCGCGCATGGAGATGGCCGTGCGCGACGACATGCTCAATGGCTTCGACATCTGCCACGGCGGCTTCATCACGGCGCTGGCCGACACGGCCTTTGCCTATGCCTGCAATGCGCGCAACGAGATGACGGTGGCCTCGGGCCTGAGCGTGGACTTCGTCGCGCCCGGGCGGCCCGGCGACGTGCTCACCGCGCAGGCACGCGAAGTCTCGCGTGCAGGCCGCACCGGCGTCTATGACGTGCAGGTCACCAACCAGCGCCAGGAAGTGATCGCGCTGTTCCGTGGCCGCTCGCACAGCTTCAAGGGCCGGCCCACCGTGCCCGGCCTGAACCAGCCCGTCTGAAAGGGCCCAGCCATGCCTGTCCAGCGCCCCGCCCCCGGCGAACTCGATCCCATCGAAACCGCCAGCCGCGACGAGATCGCCTCGCTGCAGCTGCTGCGCCTGCGCTGGTCGCTGCAGCATGCCTACGACCATGTGCCGCATTACCGCCGCGCCTTCGACGAGAAGGGTGTGCATCCGTCCGACCTGCGCACGCTGTCCGACCTGGCCCGCTTTCCCTTCACCACCAAGAAGGACCTGCGCGAGAACTACCCGTTCGGCATGTTCGCCGTGCCGCGCCAGAAGGTGGCGCGCGTGCATGCCTCCTCGGGCACCACGGGCAAGCCCACCGTGGTGGGCTACACGTTGAATGACATCGACAACTGGGCGAACCTGGTGGCGCGCTCCATCCGCGCGGCGGGCGGGCGGCCCGGCGACATGGTGCATGTGGCCTACGGCTACGGCCTGTTCACGGGCGGCCTGGGCGCGCACTACGGTGCCGAGCGCGCGGGCTGCACCGTGGTGCCCATGTCGGGCGGGCAGACCGAAAAGCAGGTGCAGCTGATCCAGGATTTCCGGCCCGACATCATCATGGTCACGCCCAGCTACATGCAGGTGATCGTGGAGGAGATGCAGCGCCAGGGGATGGACCCGCGCGAGAGCTCGCTCAAGATCGGCATCTTCGGCGCCGAGCCCTGGACCGAGGCCATGCGCCGCGAGATTGAGGGCAAGGCGGGGCTGGACGCCGTGGACATCTACGGCCTGTCCGAAGTCATGGGCCCGGGCGTGGCCAGCGAATGCGTGGAGAGCAAGGACGGGCCGGTGATCTGGGAAGACCATTTCTATCCCGAGATCATCGACCCCGACACGGGCGAGGTGCTGCCCGACGGCAGCGAGGGCGAGCTGGTCTTCACGTCGCTGTCCAAGGAAGCCATGCCCATCATTCGCTACCGCACGCGGGACCTGACGCGGCTGCTGGCGCCGACTTCGCGCAGCTTCCGGCGCATGGGCAAGATCGTGGGGCGCAGCGACGACATGCTCATCATCCGCGGCGTGAACCTGTTTCCCACGCAGATCGAGGAGATCGTGCTGCACAACGCCCAGCTGTCGGGCCAGTACCAGTTGGTGGTCACGCGCGAGGGCAACCTGGACCGGCTGGCCGTGCGCTGCGAGATGCAGCCGGGCACGCAGGGCGACACCGAGGCGCTGGCACTGTGGGTGCAGCAGCGCATCAAGACCCTGGTCGGCGTGAGCGCCGAGGTCGAGGTGCTGCGGCCCGATTCCATAGAGCGCACCCTGGTGGGCAAGGCCCGCCGCGTGATCGACCACCGCAGCCGCTGAGCACGCACAGGAGTCCCATGGCCCGAGGCCGATCTTCCGGATACGACGACCAGCGCGAACTGATCCTGGGCCATGCCGCCGCGCTGTTCGCGCGCAGCGGCTACCCCGGCACTTCGATGAACGAGGTGGCCCAGGCCTGCGGCCTGTCCAAGCCCACCATCTACCACTACTTCCGCGACAAGTACGCGCTGCTGGTGGACATCACCGACGGCCACATGACGCGGCTGCAGGCCCTGGTGGACGAGGTGCAGGCCATGGGCCTGCCGCCCGAGCCACGGCTGCGCATGCTGATCGAACGCTTCGTGCAGGAGTACGCCCATGCCCGCCATGCCCACCGCGTGCTGACCGAGGACGTGCGCTTCCTGCAGGACGAGGACCGCCAGCGCGTGGTGGGCAAGGAGCGCGCCGTGGTCGAGGCCTTTGCCCAGGCGGTGGCCCAGCTGCGGCCGGACGCCGACGGCGCGGGCCTGTCCAAGGCGCTGGCCATGCTGCTGTTCGGGATGATGAACTGGATGTTCACCTGGCTGCGGCCCGACGGAACGCTGGACCACGAGGCCATGGCCCCCGTGGTGGCCGACCTGTTCCTGGGAGGCTTGCCTGCCGTGCAGACCCCAGGCAAACCCGTGCATCAAACCGCTGGCAAAAAAATAGTTACCACGGTAAATTGTGGCGCCTGACGGCACCGCGCCCCATCCAACACAAAGGAGACAGACATGAAGCGCATGACAAAACTGGGCCTGCTGGCCGCAACCCTGGCCACGGTGTGGGGCTCGGCCCTGGCCGACATCAACGTGGGCGTGGTGGTCTCGGCCACCGGGCCGGCCGCGTCGCTGGGCATTCCCGAAAAGAACACGGTGGCGCTGATGCCGCGCACGGTGGCGGGCCAGAAGGTCAACTACATCATCCTGGACGACGCCTCCGACACCACGGCGGCCGTGGCCAACACGCGCAAGCTGATCAGCGAGAGCAAGGTCGACGTGATCCTGGGCTCCAGCATCACGCCCAACTCCCTGGCCATGGTGGACGTGGTCTCCGAGGCCAAGACGCCCATGATTACGCTGGCCGCCTCGGCCAAGATCGTCGAGCCCGTGGATGCCAAGAAGTTCTGGGTCTTCAAGACGCCCCAGCACGACGCCATGATGGCCGCCGCCATCGGCGAGCACATGGCCAAGGCCGGCATCAAGACCGTGGGCTACATCGGCTTCAACGACGCCTATGGAGAAAGCTGGCTGCAGGAATTCCGCAAGGTGGCCGAGGCCAAGGGCCTCAAGCTCACCGCCACCGAGGCCTATTCGCGCAGCGACACCTCGGTCACGGGCCAGACGCTCAAGCTCATGGCGGCCAAGCCCGATGCGGTGCTGATCGCCGGCTCGGGCACGCCGGCCGCACTGCCGCAGAAGTCGCTCAAGGAGCGCGGCTACCAGGGCAAGATCTACCAGACCCACGGCGTGGCCAATGCCGACTTCCTGCGCGTGGGCGGCAAGGATGTGGAAGGCACGCTGCTGCCCGCCGGCCCCGTGCTGGTCGCCCACCAGCTGCCCGACAGCAACCCGGTCAAGAAGTCCGCCGTCTCCTATGTGGAGGCCTACGAGGCCGCCAACGGCAAGGGCACGGCTTCGACCTTTGGCGCGCATTCCTGGGATGCGGGCCGCGTGCTCGAAGCGGCGATTCCCGCCGCGCTCAAGAAGGCCCAGCCCGGCACGGCCGAGTTCCGCGCCGCGCTGCGCGATGCGCTGGAGCAGACCAAGGACGTGGCCGGCGCCCACGGCATCTTCAACATGACGCCCACCGACCACCTGGGCCTGGACCAGCGCGCGGCCGTCATGGTCAAGATCGAGAACGGTACCTGGAAGTACCAGCCCTGAACCTGCAGGCCTGAGGCCGCAGCGGCTGCCGCGCCTGGTGGCGGCCGCTGTGGCGCTTGGCCGCGTCTGCTCGAAAGTCGATCATGGATCTGCAAATCGCCCTGCTGCTGGGGCAGGACGGCATCGTCAACGGCGCCGTCTACGGCCTGATGGCGCTGGCCCTGGTGCTGGTGTTCTCGGTCACCCGCATCATCTTCATCCCGCAGGGGGAGTTCGTCGCCTTCGGCGCGCTCACCCTGGCCATGATGCAGGCCGGACGCGTGCCCACCACGCTGTGGCTGCTGCTGGCCCTGGCCGCCGCCGTGCTGGTGGTGGACCTGCTGCGCTGGCGCGCGGGCAGCCAGGTGAGCTGGCCCGCCACCTTCCTGTGGTGCCTGGCGCTGCCGGCCATTGCCGTGGCCCTGGCCTGGGGGCTGCGCCCGTCCTCGCTGATGCTGCAGGCGCTGGCCACCCTGGTGCTGATCACGCCCATGGGGCCGCTGCTGTACCGCCTGGCCTACCGGCCGCTGGCCCATGCCTCGGTGCTGATGCTGCTCATCGTCTCGGTGGCCATGCACGGCGTGCTGGTCGGCCTGGGGTTGCTGTTCTTCGGTGCCGAAGGCTCGCGCACCCCCGCGTTTTCCGAGGCGCAGCTGCGCCTGGGCGACATCACGATCTCGGGCCAGTCCCTGGTGGTGGTGGGCGTGACCCTGGTGCTGGTGGCCCTGCTGTTCGTGTTCTTCGAGCGCTCCATGATCGGCAAGGCGCTGCGCGCCACGGCCATCAACCGCGTGGGCGCACGCCTCATGGGCATTCCCACGGCCATGGCCGGCGACGTGAGCTTTGCGCTGGCCGCGCTGATCGGCGCCATCTCGGGCCTGCTGATCGCGCCGCTGACCACGGTGTACTACGACACCGGCTTTCTGATCGGCCTCAAGGGCTTCGTGGCCGCCATCGTGGGCGGGCTGGCCAGCTACCCGCTGGCCCTGGCCGGCGCGCTGCTGGTCGGGCTGCTGGAGGCCTTCTCGTCGTTCTGGGCCAGTGCCTACAAGGAGGTGCTGGTGTTCACGCTGATCATCCCGGTGCTGTGGTGGCGATCGCGCAATAGCCACCATGTGGAGGAAGAAGAATGAGCGCCCCCGTTTCCTCGCAGGCCGCGGCGCCTGCCAAGGCCGCCTCGGGCGGCATCAGCACGCGCGTGCTCACGGTGGCCGCCATTGCGCTGCTGGCCGCGTCCTGGGGCTTCCTGCCCGATTTCACCGTCGTCATCCTCAGCTACATCGGCCTGTTCGCCATGGTGGCGGCAGGCCTGGTGATGCTGACCGGCGTGGGCGGCATGACCTCGTTCGGCCAGGCGGCCTTCGTGGGCATCGGCGCCTATGCCACGGCCTGGGTCTGCACGGCGCCGGCCTCGGTGGCGGCGCTGGGCGGGCTGGTGGGCGCGGCGGGCCTGCCCTGGGTGGGCCTGGCGCTGGGCCTGCTCATCACCTTCGTCGTGGCCTGGCTGCTGGGCGCGGTCACGGTCAAGCTGCAGGGCCACTACCTGCCGCTGTGCACCATCGCCTGGGGGCTGAGCCTGTACTACCTGTTCGGCAACATGGAATTCCTGGGCGGGCAGACCGGCATCACGGGCATTGCGCCGCTGGTGATCGGTGGCGTCTCGCTGGCCTCGCCGCGCGCCATGGGCGTGGTGATCTGGGCCGTGCTGCTGGTGGCGCTGTGGCTGCTGCACAACCTGCTGGACTCGCGCGAGGGCCGGGCCATCCGCGCGCTGCGCGGCGGCCGCGTCATGGCCGAGTCCATGGGCATCGACACGGCGCACTACCGCGTCAAGCTCTTCGTGCTGGCGGCCCTGCTGGCCACGCTCTCGGGCTGGCTCTACGCCCACATGCAGCGCTTCGTGAGCCCGGCGCCCTTCAACCTGAACGTGGGCATCGAGTACCTGTTCATGGCCGTGGTCGGCGGCGCCGGCCACCTGTGGGGCGCGGTGCTGGGCGCCACGCTGATCACGCTGATCAAGCAAAAGCTGCAGGACATATTGCCGGCCCTGCTGGGCACCAGCGGCAACTTCGAGGTCATCGTCTTCGGCCTGCTGATGGTGCTGGTGCTGCAGCGCTTTGCAGAAGGCCTGTGGCCCACGCTGCAGGCGCTCACGGCGCGCTGGGTGCGCCGGCCCGTGTCCGATCTGAAGCTGGCGGACGCGGCGCCGCTGGCGCAGCGCGCGCTGCCTGCGGCGGGCCAGGTGCTGCTGGCGGCCGAGCATGTGACCAAGCGCTTTGGCGGCCTGGTGGCCAACAACGATGTGGCCATGACGCTCAAGGCCGGCGAGGTGCATGCGCTGATCGGTCCCAACGGCGCGGGCAAGAGCACTTTCTTCAACATGATCTCGGGCGTGGACTCGCCCACCGAGGGCCAGGTGCGCTTCATGGACCAGGCCATGAACGATGCGCCCTCGCGCCGCTTTGCCGCCCTGGGCCTGGGCCGCACCTTCCAGCATGTGCGCCTGCTGGGCCAGCGCAGCGTGCTGGAGAACGTGGCCGTGGGCGCGCACCGGCGCGCGCACCGGGGCTGGCTGGCCTCCATGCTGCGCCTGGACCGGGCCGAGGAGGCCTCGGTGCTGGCCGAGGCGCGCCGCCAGATCGAGCGCTGCGGCCTGGGCGCCTTCGCCGATGTGCCGGCCGCCTCGCTGGCCCTGGGCCAGCAGCGCATCGTGGAGATCGCACGCGCCCTGGCCGGACAGCCTGCGGCCCTGCTGCTGGACGAGCCGGCCGCCGGCCTGCGCCACCTGGAAAAACAGGCCCTGGCCGACCTGCTGCGCCAGCTGCGCGCCGAGGGGCTGGGCATTCTCGTCGTGGAGCACGACATGGAGTTCGTCATGAATCTTGCGGACCGCATCACGGTGCTGGAGTTCGGCACCGTGATCGCCGAAGGCACGCCGGCCCAGATCCAGGTCAACCAGCGCGTGCTGGACGCCTACCTGGGCGGCGGCGACGACAACGAGGCAACCGGAGAGACGGCATGAGCGACACCCTTTTGCAGCTCAAGGGCCTGAGCGTGTCCTACGGTCCCGTGGAGGCCGTGCACCAGGTGGATCTGGATGTGCGCAGCGGCGAGATCGTCACCGTCATCGGCCCCAACGGCGCGGGCAAGACCACGCTGCTGTCGGCCGCCATGGGCCTGCTGCCCTCGCGCGGCGAGATCCATCTGGACGGCAAGCGCATCGCACGCCCCGGCGTCGAGGTCATGGTGGCCAACGGCGTGGCCCTGGTGCCCGAAAAGCGCGAGCTGTTCGGCGAGATGTCGGTGGAGGACAACCTGCTGCTGGGCGGCTTCTCGCGCTGGCGCCGGGGCCTGCGCGACCAGGCGCAGCGCATGGACGAGGTCTTCGCCATCTTCCCGCGCCTGAGGGAGCGGCGCCCGCAGATGGCCTCCACCCTGTCGGGCGGCGAGCGCCAGATGCTGGCCATCGGCCGCGCGCTGATGGCACGCCCGCGCCTGCTGCTGCTGGACGAGCCCTCGCTGGGCCTGGCGCCGCTGATCGTGCGCGAGGTGCTGCAGGTCGTGGCCGGCCTGCGCGACCACGGCGTCTCGGTGCTGCTGGTCGAGCAGAACGCGCGCGCCGCGCTCAAGGTGGCCGACCGTGCCTACGTGCTGGAGATGGGCGCCGTGGCGCTCAGCGGCGCGGCCAGGGAGCTGCTGCACGACAGGCGCATCATCGATACCTATCTGGGGATGGGGCGCAGTGCGGAGGCGGCGGCGGTGGCCTGAGACGCAACCCCCAGCCACAACGAAAAAGGCTGCCGGACCGGCAGCCTTTTTGCGTCTGCAGCGTGGCGCTCAGTCCAGCTTGATGTTGTTGGTCGCGATCACCCGGCCCCACTTGCCGCGCTCGGCGCGCACGAACTGGCCCATCTGCTCGGCGCTGCCGGGCATGGGTTCCACGCCCATGGCGGCCAGGCGTGCCTTGGTGCGGGTGTCGGCCAGGGCCTGCTGCAACGACTGGCTGAACTTCTTGACCACCTCGGCCGAGCTGCCCGTGGGCACGACGATGCCCTGCCAGGCATAGCCCTCGAAACCTTTCAGACCCTGCTCCTGCAGCGTGGCGACCTGGGGCAGCACGTCCACGCGCGCAGGGCTGGCCACGCCGATGGCCTTGAGCTTTTTCTCGCTCAGGAAGGGAATGATGGTGGCGCTGTCGGCCCACATGGCAGGGATCTGGCCGCCGACCACGTCCTGCACGGCAGGGGCCGCTCCTCGGTAGGGCACATGGGTCATGTTGGTGAGGCCCGCCTGCTCCCGGAACAGCTCGCCCACCAGGTGGTGGGGGCTGCCCAGGCCGGCCGAGCCCCAGCTCACGCCGGTCTTTTGCTGTTTGGCCCAGGCCAGGAATTCGGCGAGGTTGGTGGCGGGCACCTCGTTGTTGACCACCAGCAGCATGGGAAAGCGCACCAGCATGCCCACGGGCTTGAAGTCGCGCTCGGCGTTGTAGTTGAGCTTGCTGAACAGGAAGGGGTTGGCCGCCAGCGTGGCGAAGTCGGCCGTGAACATGAGGTTGCCGTGGTCGCGCGAGCGGGCGCTGTACTCGGCCGCGATGTTGGTGCCTGCGCCGGGCTTGTTATTGATGACGATGACCCGCTCCATGTTGCGGCCCATGGCTTCGGCGATGACGCGGGCGACCACGTCCGAGCCGCCGCCGGCCGCATAGCCGACGACCCATTCCAGGGGCTTGTCCTGTGCCAGGGCGGCAGGCCCTGCGGCCAGGGCCAGGCCCGAGTAGGCCAGTGCGGCCAGAAACTGCTTGCGTTGCATCCTTGTCTCCATGTTGTATGCGGCGCCCTTGTGAGATGTCCAAGGTGTGAGGCGGGCGCCTTTGTGGGGATGGCAGGCCGCCGCACGGGCGGCGGCGCGCGGCTTCAGGCGGCCGCGTGCACCGGGGCGACCGGTGTCACGGCGCCGCGCTCGGCCGGGTCCGCGCCGGCAGGCGCAAGTCCTGCGCTGGCGCGGGCCAGTTCGAGCGCATGCAGCAAGGTGCCCTGGTGGCCGATGTGGTTGGCCAGCAGCAGCACGAGGCGGGCATTGAGGGCATGGCTTTGCGCGGTGTCGAGCCCCTGGTGGGTGGCGATCAGGGCTTCGTAGAAATCGTCGCAGGCCTGCAGGTTGGGGTGGGTGGACAGCAGCATGGCGGTCTCCTGTGGATGGGGCGTAAGAGGTTCAGGCCGTGGCGGCGGCGCCGCAGGCTCTTTGCAGCGCGGCGCGCACGCCGGCCTCGTCGGGGCGGCGCCAGCGGGCGCAGACATGCTGGTCAGGCCGCAGCAGGTAGCTGGTGCCGGGGCGTGCATCCAGGCGTCTGGCCGCCAGGCCGCGCGCATCGATGAGGTCGGCGTCTGGTGCATGGGCCTCGCCCTCGGCCGCGATGGACAGGTTGAGCACGCTGGGCAGCGCCTGCGCCCAGGCCGGCGTGGGGCCGAAGTGCAGCAGCGTGAAGTCCGGGCCCAGTGCGCGCAGCAGCCAGGCCGTGCCGTCTGCGCCGGGCCGGCGCATGGGCGCATCGGCCAGCACGGCGCCGGGCAGCTGCGTTCCGTCGAAGGTGTCGGTGTCGGGCGTGTTGAGCGCCGAGCCATGCAGCGTGGCCGGCACGGACAGCCGCCCGCTGTTGACGATGCGGCGCGCGAATTCATGGTCGCGCGCCAGGTCCAGCACGGCGTCGCGGAACAGGCGGCTGATCTCGCTCTTGGGCGTGATGAAGTCGGTGGCGCGCGTGGAGTTGCGGATGTTCTCGTCGGCCGCGTATTCGCGCTCGGCGCCGTAGGTGGCGATCAGCGAGGCATCGGCCTGGCCGCGCAGCACGCGGTCCAGCTTCCAGGCCAGGTTCTCGGCATCCTGCACGCCGCTGTTGGCGCCGCGTGCGCCAAACGGCGAGACGCCGTGGGCGCTGTCGCCCGCGAAGACCACGCGGCCATGGACGAAGCGGTCCATGCGCAGGCATGCGAAGGTGTAGACGCTGGCCCATTCCAGCTCGAAGGGCGCGTCCTTGCCCAGCAGGGCGCGGATGCGGGGAATGATGTTCTCGGGCTTTTTCTCTTCCTCGGGATCGGCGTCCCAGCCCAGCTGGAAGTCGATGCGCCAGACATCGTCGGGCTGGCGGTGCAGCAGCACGCTCTGGCCCGGGTGGAAGGGCGGGTCGAACCAGAACCAGCGCTCGGTGGGGAATTCGGCGTGCATCTTCACGTCGGCGATCAGGAAGCGGTCGCGGAAGATGCGGCCATGGCTTTCCTGGCCCAGCAGGCCGCGCAGCGGCGAGCGCGAGCCGTCGCAGGCCAGGACCCATTGCGCATCGATGCGGTAGCTGCCGTCGGGCGTCTCCACGGTCAGCAGCGCGCCCTCGGCCTGCGGCTCGAGCGCCGTGACCTTGCTGTGCCAGCGCAGGTCGATCAACGGCAGCTGCAGGGCGCGCTCGACCAGGTAGGCCTCGGCGTAGTACTGCTGCAGGTTGATGAAGGCCGGGCGCTCGTGGCCGTCCTCGGGCAGCAGGTCGAAGCGGTACAGCGGCTGGTCCTTGAAGAAGACCTTGCCCAGGTTCCAGGACACGCCCTTGTCCACCATCGCCTGGCCCACGCCCAGGCGGTCCCAGATCTCCAGCGTGCGCTTGGAAAAGCAGATGGCGCGCGAGCCCGTGGACAGCCGGCAGTCGTTGTCCAGCAGCACCACGCGCTGGCCGCGCTGGGCCAGGTCGATGGCCAGCGACAGGCCTACGGGGCCGGCGCCGACGATGACCACGGGATGCCGGGCGGGCGTGTCCGCACCGGCGTCCTGGTCGGCATGGCGCTCGTAGGGGATGTGGATGGCCTGTATGTCTGCGCCGCTGCCGCGCAGCGCTTGCAGGGAGATGGCGGGGTGGGACATGGGGTTCGTCCTCTGTCGTGGGCGTATGAGAGAGAAAAGGCGCAGCCATCCCCGCCGGCATCAGGGAATGCCGGTGCGCGGGCGGGTGCGATGGGCAGGCGTGCCGGTACTCAGGACCGGCACGCCGCCGTGGTTCAGCCTTCGAGCGCTTCCCACATCTGGCGGTCGCGCTCGGCGGTCCAGATGCGCGGGTCGGCATGGCCCGAGGCCTCGTCGTAGGCGCGGGTCACATCGAAGGGCATGCAGTGGTTGAAGATCACCCACTGGCCGTACTTGGGCTGCAGCTTGGCGAAGGCGGCCTCGTAGACCTTGCGCAGGTCCTGCTGGGCGTCGGCGCCGGCCTTGACCTCGGTCCACAGGTCGCTGATGAAGTCGCGCGTGCCGGCCAGGCCGGCCTGCACCTCGGCCGGCGTCTGCAGCGCGGCGCCCCGGCCTGGCACCAGCTTTTCGGGCTGCAGGGCGGCGATGGCGTCCAGCGTGTGCGGCCAGTCCTGGAAGTAGGCATCGCCCGCATAGGGCGTGGCGCCGAACTCCACCAGGTCGCCGCTGAACAGCACCTTGTCCTGGGGCAGCCAGACCACGGTGTCGCCCTTGGTGTGGCCGCGGCCCAGCTGCAGGATCTGCACTTCCAGCTTGCCCAGCCACAGCGTCATCTTGCCGGTGAAGGTCAGGGTGGGCCAGGTCATGCCGTCGGGCACGCTTTCCACGTTCTGGAACAGGCGCGGGAAGCGGCCGATCTCGCTGGCCTTGTCCTGCTCGCCGCGCTCCACGATGAGGTCGTAGGTGTCCTGGCTGGCGATGATGTGTTCGGCGCCTTCCGCGAAGAAGGCCGAGGCGCCCAGCACGCGCACCGCGTGGTAGTGCGACAGCGTGACGTACTTGATGGGCTTGTCGGTGATCTCGCGGATGCGGCGGATCACGTCCTGCGCCATGACGGGCGTGGCCTGGGTGTCGATCACCATCACGGCGTCGTCGCCAATGATGATGCCGGTGTTGGGGTCGCCCTCGGCCGTGTAGGCGTAGGCGTGCTCGGAGAGCTTGTCGAAGCTGACCTGCTTGATTTCGAGGTCGGCGGCGGAGGCAAAGGTCTTGGTGGTCATGGGCATCCTGCTTTTGAAATGGACAAACGCATTTGTTTTTATCGAATGCCTGAATGCTAGGGAAAAATTCAACATTGAACAATTCGTTTGGCATAGTGAAAAACCCTCGGAGCCGCAAACTCCGGGTTCCAGCCTTCACAATGCCTGCCATGTCCGATGCCGCCTCTTCCCCGAACAGCCCCATCTTCCTTCCTGACAGCAGCGATGACGAGCCCGCGCGCGGCCCGCGCGGCATCCAGAGCGTGGAAGTCGGCGGCCAGTTGCTCAAGGCACTGGCACGCACGGGCCGGCGCATGGCGCTCAAGGATCTGGCGCGCGAGGCCGAGATGACGGCGGCCAAGGCCCACCCCTACCTGGTGAGCTTTTGCAAACTGGGCCTGATGGAGCAGGACCGCGCCAGCGGCCACTACGGCCTGGGGCCGCTGGCCATACAGATGGGGCTGATCAGCCTGCAGCAGGCCGATCCCGTGCGCCTGGCGATCGCCGAGCTGCCCGCGCTGGCGCAGGAGGTGGGCAGCACGGTGTCGATTGCCATGTGGAGCGGCCAGGGGCCGACCATCATCCGCGTGGAAGAGGGGCCCACCCATGTCTATGTGGCCATGCGCCACGGCACGCCCGCATCGCTGCGCCACACGGCCACGGGCAAGATCTTTGCGGCCTTTGGCGAGCCCGGGCGCATTGCGCCCCTGCTGGATGCGGAAGGCCACAGCCTGGAGGAGCCCGCCTTTGCAAAGGAGCTGGCCGCCATCCGCGCCAGCCGCCTGAGCCGGGTCGAGAACCAGCTGCTGTCAGGCGTGAGCGCGCTGGCCGTGCCGGTGTTCGACGGCTTTGGCCAGCTGGTGCTGGCCATTGCCGCCATCGGCCCCTCGGCCACGCTGGATCTGGACCCCCAGGGCCGGCCGGCCCGGCTGCTGCAGGCCCAGGCGCGCAGCCTGTCCCAGCGCCTGGGAGCGCCGGCCCAGGCCTGAGCGCGCAGCCCCCGGTGGGGTTCAGTGGCGCTTGGTCAAGGCTCAGTGCGTGAGCAGCAACTGGTCCCGGGCAGGTGCACGCCCTTCCAGCGTGAAGCCGGCCACCGTGCGCGACAGGTGGTGGGCTTGCTCGTTGAGCACGGACGATGCGGCGGTGGACTCCTCCACCAGCGCGGCGTTCTGCTGCGTGGCGCGGTCCATGTCGGCCACGGCCTGGTTGATCTGGCCGATGCCCACGCTCTGCTCGGTCATGGCGCCGTTGATCTCGACAATGATCTGGGAGACGCGCTGGATGCCGTCCACGATCTCGCCCATGGTCTGGCCGGCCGCGCGCACGCGCTCCGTGCCCATGGCCACGCTGGCGCCGGAGGCGTCGATCAGGGTCTTGATCTCCTTGGCGGCCGCCGCGCTGCGATGGGCCAGGCTGCGCACCTCCGAGGCCACCACGGCAAAGCCCCGGCCCTGCTCACCGGCGCGGGCGGCCTCGACGGCGGCATTGAGCGCCAGGATGTTGGTCTGGAAGGCGATGGCGTCGATGACGCCGATGATCTCGCCGATCTTGGACGAGGCCCGGGAGATGTCGTCCATGGTGCTCACGGCGCTGCCCACCACGTCGCCACCCTTGGTGGCCGAGCTGCTGGCCGACTGCGCCAGGCGCGTGGCCATGGCGGCCGCCTCGGCCGACTGGCGCACATTGGCCGTCAGCTGCGACAGCGAGGCCGAGGTCTCCTGCAGGCTGCTGGCCGAGGATTCGGTGCGGTTGGACAGGTCCAGGTTGCCCAGCTTGATCTCGTCGGTGGCGGTCTTCATGGACTCCACGCCGTTGCGCACATCCTTGAGCACGGTGCCGATCTGCTCGACGAAGCCGTTGAAGGACGAGGCGATCTGCGCCACTTCGTCATTGCCCGACACCGGCAGGCGCTGCGTCAGGTCGCCGCCGCCCGAGCCGATCTTGTCCATGGCGTCGCGCACCTGGGACAGGCGTCGGAAGGACTGGGCCGTCAGCGCCGCCGCCACGGCCGTGGCCAGGCAGGCCAGCAGCACGATGGCGATGGCCAGCGTCTTGAGCACGCTTTGCAGGCCGGTCGTGGCCTCGGCCTTGTCCAGCGCGACCACCAGCAGCCAGTCCGTGCCTTGCACCGGGCGGGCCTTGAGCAGCTTGGCGCTGCCGCCCAGGTTCACTTCCAGCGGCGCCGTGGCGCTGGCCAGCGCGGTCAGCGCGGCCGGTGTCAGCAGCTCGGAGATGTCGGACGTGGGCTTGAGCAGCAGCTTGGCATCGGCATGCGCCAGCACCTGGCCGTCACGGCTGACCACGAAGCCCAGGCTGCCGGGCGTGGGGCGGATGGCGGAGACCACCTCGCGCACGCCCTCCAGCGGCACGGCGCCGCTGATCACGCCCTGCAGCGCGCCGCCGCGCAGCATGGGCGCCACGAAGGCCACATAGGGCACGCCCGTGGTGGAGTCGCCATAGGGCTTGGTCAGGGCCAGCTTGCCGGCCTGCACGGCGCTCTTGTACCAGGGGCGGGCCGTGGGGTCGTAGTCGGGCGGAGTGCTGGTGGTGGACTTGTAGGTCTTGTCTTCCCAGCCCACCGTGGTGATGGGAAAGCCGCTGGCCTGGCCCATGTGGGCGGCAAAGCCCTGCGGGTCGCCGTGCTCGATCACGGCGGCGGCGGCGCTGACGGCGCGTGCCTTGGAGGCCACCCACTGGTCGATGGCCATGGTGTTGCCGGCGGTGATGGCGTCCAGGTCCTGTTCAATGGTCTGGAAAGTGCTGCCGCGAACGATGTGGTACGTGGCAGCCCCCGTGATGGCAAGGGCGCCGACCACGGTGGCTGTGCTGATGGCAAGGATCTTGGAGCGAAGGGTCTGGAGCATGGCGCGGCAAGGGAAGACTGAGGACTCCGCAAGCCGCAATGGCCGGGCATGCGGCCCTGTCATTAACGCACAATTTGTTTCATTTTTGACGACATGCCAACCCTGTGGTGGCGTGCACCAACTTGCGCGCAACACCTGTCATAGAGGCATTTGCTGCAGTGCACCATTGCAGTGCGGTGTGACATGTTGCTGTAACGCAACCGTCGCGGGACTTTCATGGCGGCTTTCCACAATGGCGGCACGCAGGCAAACCGAGTGGCACAGGCAGGTCACCGACTGCGTCCAACATGACGAGGAAGGCGGGCATATGGACGTTCTGGACACCCTTCGCAACGCGGCGATCGAGATCGCCAAGCCCCCGCTTTCCGCGCTTCTCCAGCCACCCCAGGCCGCGGACAAACCGCTGCGGCTGGATGTGCGCTGGGCCCGCCATCTCGACGAGGTGCGCCAGGTGCAGCGCCTGCGCCACGCGGTGTTCGCAGCCGAGATGGGCGCCGTGCTGCAGACCCCGCTGGCCGGGCACGACATCGACGCCTTCGACGATTTCTGCGAGCACCTGATGGTCTGCGATGCCGACAAGGGCGTGGTCATCGGCACCTACCGCCTGCTCACTCCCACCCAGGCGCTGCGCGCCGGGGGCCTGTACTCCGACCAGGAATTCGACCTGGGCCCGCTCGCCGCCTGGCGCCCGCGCATGGTGGAGCTGGGCCGCAGCTGCGTGCATGCATCGCACCGCCAGGGCGGCGTGATCCTGGCGCTGTGGGGCGCGCTGGCCGAATTCATGCAGCGCAACCGGCTCGACGCCATGGTCGGCTGCGCCAGCATCCCCATGCAGTACCCCGGCCTGGCCCATGGCGAGGGCCCGGCGCGCGTCTGGCAGCAACTGCGCCAGACCCATCTGGCCGAGCCCGAGCTGCAGGTGCGTCCCCGCGTGGCCCTGCCCGAGGAGCTGGCATCCGTCAGCACCAGTGGCATGAGCGTGGAGCCGCCTGCGCTGATCCAGGGCTACCTGCGCACGGGGGCCAAGGTGCTGGGCGCGCCGGCCTGGGACAGCGACTTCAACACGGCCGACCTGCCCATCATGATGCGCATGCAGGACCTGCCTTCGCGCTACCTGCGCCTGTTCACGCGGCGCGGCTGAGGCCGTCGCAGCGTTTTGGGGAAATTGGGAATTTTCGGAAAGAGAGGGCGGAGCCGGCTTCTTGTGCAATGGGCCGGACCGTGATGTGCATCACAGGGCTGTCACAAAGACCGTGCATGATGCTGGATGTGGGCTGAAGCAGACACCCGGACGGAGGCAGGTAACCTGCACCGGACTGACCGGGCCTTGGTCCACGCCAATTGCAGGCCGCAGCCTCTTCGGGGCTGCGGCCTTTTTCATGGGCAATTCCTGAGTTACCGGGCAGTGGGCGGGGCATCGGCCAGAAGGCGCTGGTATTCGATCTTCACGCAGCGGTCCTGCACGGTCCACAGGCCCGCAGCGCGGGCCAGTTCCAGGGCCTTGTCGTTGACCACGCCCAATTGCAGCCACAGGCAGCGCGCGCCGACGGCAACGGCCTCGGCGGCCAGCGGCGGGATGTCCTCGCTCTTTCGGAAGCAATCGACCATGTCGATGCGCAGGCCCTGTGCGTCCAGCGCGGCCGCAGCGTCGGCCAGGCTGGCATGGACGGGCTCGCCCAGGATGCTTCCGCCTTCGCGTGCCACCACGGGGTTCACGGGAACGATGCGGTAGCCGTGGCGCTGCATGTACTGCGAGGCCTGGTGGCTGGGCCGCTCGGGCTGCGGCGACAGGCCGACCACGGCCAGGGTGCGGCACTGCACGAGGATGTCGCGCAGGCGGGAGTCTGTTGCTGTATCGCTCATGCGCCGCAGTGTACGCAGCGCCTGCCGTTCAGGCGGGCAGGGCTGTCGCGTCCGCAGCATGGCGCCGGCGCAGCACCATCCCCCAGCCCAGCCCCAGCACGGCGGCCGTGGCCGAGGCCAACAGCACGCCCAGCTTGGCGGCATTGAGCAGGGCCTCGCTGTCAAAGGCCAGCGTGGCGATGAAGATGGCCATGGTGAAGCCAATGCCTGCCAGCAGGCCTGCCAGCAGCGTGTCGCCCCAGCCCATGCCCGGCGGCAGCGCGCACAGCCGCAGGCGCACGGCCAGCCAGCAGCTGAGCAGCACGCCCAGCGGCTTGCCCAGCACCAGGGCCAGGGCCACGCCCCACATCACGGCCGAGGTGCCCGCCGCATCGATGCCAGCGGTGCCCGCCCCCTGCAGCGGCACGCCGGCATTGGCCAGCGCAAACAACGGCATCACGCCAAAGGCCACCCAGGGATGCAGGTCCGCCTGCACGCGCTCCACGGGCGCGGCGCTTTCGCGGCCGGCCAGCGCATGCACGGGCGTCACCAGGCCCAGCACCACGCCGGCCAGCGTCGGATGGGCGCCGGTCTGCCAGATGCCCCACCAGAGCACGGCGCCCGGCAGCACATAAGCCCAGGCGCGGCGCACGCCCAGCGACTGCAGCAGGAACACGCCGGCCAGGCCGGCGGCGGCCACCAGCAGCTGGCTCCATTGCAGCCCGCCCGAATAGAACAGCGCAATGATGAGCACGGCCACCAGGTCGTCGATGATGGCCAGCGCCAGCAGGAACACGCGCAGCGCGGGCGGCAGGCCCCGGCCCAGCAGGGCCAGCACGCCCATGGCAAAGGCGATGTCGGTGGCCGTGGGCACGGCCCAGCCATTGCGCAGCGGCGGCGCGGCGTTGAAGGCCAGGAAGATCAGGGCCGGCGCCACAACGCCGCCCAGCGCGGCCATCACGGGCAGCAGCGCCTGGCGCGGCCGGGCCAGTGCGCCGGAATGCATCTCGCGGCGTATCTCCATGCCGACCACGAGAAAGAACACGCTCATCAGCGCATCATTGACCCAGAAATGCAGGGGTTGCGACAGCTGCCACGGGCCCAGGCCCAGGCTCAGCGGGGTGTGCCACAGCGCCTCGTAGGAGCCGGCCCAGCCGGAGTTCGCCCAGACCAGGGCGGCGGCCGCTGCCAGCAGCAGCACGATGCCGCCCGCGGCCTCGGCATGGGACCAGCGGGACAGGAAGGCGCCGACGCGATCGGCGAAAGACAGGAAAAGGGGCGTGCGCGGGCCGGACGGCCGCGGGGTCGTGTAGGTGTTCATGTGCAAAGCAGCAAAGGGGCCTTGCAGCCCCGGTGCGCAGGCGGCCCGACCTGCGCTGAAAACACCTGTCCTGCCGCCCCGTGCGGTCTGGACACCCAGCCGCCATTATAAAAGAAGCCCCCACTCCCTTTGCTGCGCAAGGTCCGCTGCCCCCCGAGGGGGCCGCTTTTTGCCTTGGGGCGGCCCGGCGGCAAAAATCGGCGGCCGGGACTCTTGCGCAAGACCGTGCGGATTCAGGGCCTGGGCGGTTCGTTGCGCGAGACGCATTCGGCCAGCAGCCCCAGCGAGGACAGCGCAATCATGAAGACCAGGAACACATAGGCCGCCGTAGCCACGCCCAGGCTCATGCTGAAGCCCCATTGCAGCACCGAGCAGGCCATGCCGGTCTGCGGATACATGGCCGTGCATTGCGATGCGGCCGGCATGTGCACGTACCAGGTGATGGCCACCAGCATGGCGCCCGCCACCATGGCGGCATTGCCCCAGGGATGGGTCTGCGGGTGGTAGAGCGCATAGATCAGCGCCACGGGAACGGCCAGGCCCCAGGCGAACATCATCAGCCAGCTGAACACCGGCGAGACCGCCAGGATGGACTGCAGCCATCCCATCTTGGGCAATCCGTTGACGAAGCCCAGCAGGTCCCAGACAAAGGGCAGGACGATCCCCGCCACAGCCAGGCTGGCCAGTCCCAGCGCCAGCAGCAATCCCTTGCCGCGTGAACGATGGTGCACCCCCGAAGGGTGCGAATGGGTGATCAGTGCATGCATGGCCCACCTCCTGTGTCGTGCAGGGCGGGCAGTTGCCGCGCGGGCGGGTCCGGAGTCGGGCGGCAGCCGCGGCGCCTAGCGTTCGGATTGCGGTATTCCCCGGATGGATCCAGTCTAGGACGGCGTGCACTGCAACAGATGTAGGTCTTGCACCTACCCAAAATCGGGGTTTGTCCCAGGAGGGGGTGCCGTCAAAGCGCGGCCAGCGCCCCCAGCACCTCGCCCTTGGACAGCAGTTCGCTGAGCACCACCGGCGGCTTGCCCGGCGCATGCAGCACATAGACGGGCACGCCGCTGCGGCCCAGCTGCTGCAGCGCGGCGGTGATGGCCGGGTCGCGCCGCGTCCAGTCGGCGCGCAGCAGGGTCACGCCGTGCTTGTCGAAGGCGGCCAGCACCTCCTCATGGTTGAGCGTGGTGCGCTTGTTGACCTGGCAGGTCACGCACCAGGCGGCCGTGTAGTCCACGAACACGGGCTTGCCCGCCGCCTGCAGCTCGGCCACGCGGGCGGCCGACCAGGGCTGCCAGCGCTGGCCTGCAGCGGACGCCATGCCCGTGCCCTCCGCCTGGGCAGGTGTGGCGATCAGCGGTGCGGTGGTGGCCAGCAGCGCGCCCCCCAGCACCACGGCCAGCGTGGCCAGCACGGCGCGCGTGCGGCCCTTGAGCGTCAGCGTCCAGACCAGGGCGCTGAAGGCCAGCAGCAGGGCCAGCAGCGCAGTGGCAGCGTCGATGCCGCTTTGGTGCCCCAGCACCCAGACCAGCCAGACCACGGTGGCGAACATGGGAAAGGCCATGGCACGGCGGAAAGTGTCCATCCAGGCGCCAGGGCGTGGCAGCCAGCGCACTACGGCGGGAACGAAGCTGGCCAGCAGATAGGGCAGGGCCATGCCCAGGCCCAGGGCGGCGAACACCGTCAGCGCCTGCAGGGCCGGCATGTCGATGGCAAAGCCCAGCGAGGCGCCCATGAACGGCGCCGTGCAGGGCGAGGCAATGGCCACGGCCAGCACGCCGGACAGAAAGGCATCGGCCACCGGGTGGCGCGCATGCGCCGCAGCCCAACGCCCGGGCAGCATGGAGCCGAACTCGAACAGGCCTGCCAGGTTCAGGCCCAGCAGGGTGAACAGGGCTGCCAGCAGGGCCACGATGGCCGGCGACTGCAGCTGAAAGCCCCAGCCCAGCTGCTCGCCTGCCGCGCGCAGCGCCAGCAGCAGCCCGCCCAGGGCCAGGAAGGACAGGACCACCCCCGCCGTATAGGCCAGCCCGCCCAGGCGCTGGGCGCGGCGGTCCTGTCCATGGCGTGCAAAGCCCAGGATCTTGATGGCCAGCACCGGGAAGACGCAGGGCATGAGGTTGAGGATCAGTCCACCCACCAAGCCACCGAGCAAGGCCATCCACAGGCTGGTGGCGCTGGCGGCAGGCGCAGCGGCCTGGTTGGCCGCCAGGGCAGCGGCCAGTGCGGGCGAGACGCTGGCCATGGCGGCAGCCGTCCAGCGGCCCTCGACCGGGGCCTCGGCGCGCCAGGCCACGGGCTGGCCCTGCTCCAGCGCTGCGGCGCGCTCGGCGGGCGGCAGGGCCAGGACCACGGGCAGCTTGGCCGGAGTGTCGCCGCGCATGTCGGACAGCGGCAGTTCGGCCACCCAGGCTGTGCCGTCCCAATGCTGCTGCCAGTCCTTGCCCAGTTCGGCCGCGTGGTGGAAGGTGTCGGAAGATTCGGGATAGAAGTCCAGCGTGCGGCCCTGCAGGGATTCCGGCAGGCCCTCGATGCGCAGCTGCACGCGCTCGTCGGGCGTCCTGCCTTGTGCGGCAGGCTGGCTGGCCGGCACCACCTTGGCCTGGGCCGGCGCGGACAGTGCCTGGGGCTTGAGCGCCCAGGCCTGGGTGAAGGCCTGACCCTGGGCTGCCGTGCTGCCCTGCACGGGCAGCTGCAGCTGGAAATCGCCTTCCTCGGGAATGCACTCCACGCGGCAGACCAGCCAGTTCGCATGCAGGCGCAGGTCCAGCATGCCGGACGCGGGCGGCTTGAAGTCGGGGGCCACCTGCACGGGCACGGGCAGCAGCACCTGGCCCTCATAGCCGTAGTTGAGCAGCGGGCCCACGCGCAGCGCCTCGGGCACGGGCCACTGGATCTCGCCCGCCGTCAGGCCCGCAGGCAGCTGCCAGTTCAGCTCGGTGGCCAGGCCGGAGTCACCGGCGTTCTTCCAGTAGGTATGCCATTCGGGCTGGTGGGTGATCAGCAGGCCCAGCCACAGTGTCTGGCCAGGCTGTACGCCTTCGGGCGCCTGGGCCACGAGCTCGGCGCGCACGCGCGGCGTGTCCACGGTCGCTGCCGCCCCGCTGCCGGTTTTCAGGCGGATCTGCGCGCCGGCCTGGAAGGCCAGCAGGCTGGAGGCTGCCAGAAGGAAGGCAAGAAGCCAGAAGGCGAGGCGCTGGGGTGCGGTGTGGCGAGGAGGCGTTTGGAGTGGCATGGCGGACTATGGGAGCCCGGGGCGGGATCTTTGGTTCCCCTGGCTACAGGCGGCGATGGTAGCGGCCATGCGCCATGGAATCCTCTGTGCGTTGTTGCAAGACGATTGGCAAAAGATATCGTTGCATAGGCGCTTGGTATTGGACAGGCGATAGGTCCGTTGCCCATCATGGACCGGCCACCCATCCGGGATAGAGCAACACAAGGAGACAAGCCATGCAGGAGACATCTCGCCGCCAATTCCTGGCCGCCGGCGCGGCAGCGGCCGCCGCCTGGGGGCTGCCGCAGCACGCGCGCGCGGCCGCTGCCTATCCCGACAAGTCCGTGCGCGTGATCGTGCCCTTTCCCGCCGGTGGCACCACCGACGTGGTGGCGCGGCTGGCCATGCAAAAGCTCGGGGAGCTGACCGGCCAGTCCTTCGTGGTGGACAACAAGGGCGGTGCCAACGGCGTCATCGGCACGGAACTGGCCGCGCGCGCCACGCCCGACGGCTACACCCTGCTGATGAACACGGCGGGCGCGCAGACCCTGAGCCCGGTGCTCTACAAGACCAGCTACGAGGCGCTGGCCAGCTTCGAGCCCATCAGCCATCTGTGCGACGTGGGCTTCGTCCTCATTGCGCGCAAGGACCTGCCCGTGAACAGCCTGCAGGAGCTGGTTGACATGGCCAAACAGGGCAAGCCGCTGAGCGTGTCCTCGGGCAGCAGCATGATTTCGCTGATCACCGAGCAGTTCAAGAAGGTGATTGGCGCGCCGGGCATCGTCAACGCCCAGTACAAGGGCACGGCGCCGCAGATGCAGGCCGTGGTGGCGGGCGAGGTGGATTTCTCGTTCGACTCCTTCACCTCGGTGGAGATGATCCGCACGGGCAAGGTCAAGGCCCTGGCAGTGCTGCTGCCCCAGCGCGCCGAAGTCTTTCCCCAGGTACCCACCATCAAGGAGGCCGGCGTGGACGGCATGGGCTTCAGCTCCTGGTCGGGCCTGCTCGCGCCCAAGGGCACGCCCCGCGACATCGTGGCCCAGCTCGCGCAGCAGATGGACAAGGTCATGCAGATGCCCGACGTGCTGGCCAAGCTGCGCAGCTACAGCTATGTGCCGCGCCGGGGCACGCCCGAGGAGTTCGCGCGGCTGATCGAATCCGACAACGAGCGCTGGAAGCGCATCGTCAGGGAATCCAACTTCAAGGTCGAATGAGACGCGGGGCGGGGGCTAAGATCATGGCCATGCCAAGCTCCCCGCCTCCACACACGTCCCTCGGTACCTGGCCATCGCGCTGGTGGGCCGAAGTATCGGCGCGCGATTTCGCGCTGGCCCAGGCGGGGCTTGCCGCGGAAACCGTGGCGGTGCTGCCCGTGGCCGCCGTGGAGCAGCATGGGCCGCACCTGCCGCTGTCCGTCGATGCCCGCCTGCTGCAGGGCGTGATCGATGCGGCCCTGCCGCTGCTGCCGGCCGACCTGCCCGTGCTCTTTCTTCCTCCGCAGAACATCGGCTTCAGCGTGGAGCACCAATCGTTTGCCGGCACGCTGACGCTGTCGCCCGCCACGGTGATCGCGCTTTGGACCGAACTGGGCGCCTGCGTGGCGCGGGCCGGCGTGCGCCGGCTGCTGCTGCTCAACGGCCATGGCGGCCAGGTCAGCGTGATGGACATCGTGGCGCGCGAGCTGCGCATGCGCCACGGCCTGCTGGTCTACAGCAGCAGCTGGTTCGGCCTGGTGGACGATGCGGCCAATGCGCAGTTCAGCGCGCATGAGCACCGCTTCGGCATCCATGGCGGCGAGGTGGAGACATCGATGATGCTGCACCTGGCGCCGGAGACCGTGCGCATGGAGCATGCGCGGGACTTTCATTCCACTTCGGAGGATAGGGCGCAGCGGCATGCCTTGCTGGGCAACGGGCGAAGCGCCAAGATGGGCTGGGCCATCGAGGACTACAACGTTTGCGGGGCTGTGGGGAATGCTGCGGGGGCCACGGCCGAGCGGGGGGCTTTGATGGTGGAGGCTTCGGCTCGGGGGCTGGTGCGGTTGTTGTCCGAGATGGTTGCGCTGCCTGCGGATACTGTGGGAAGGGCGCCGGAGCCTCTTTAGTTTTGGGCCTTTTTTGGACCCTGCCGGGTGGTGGTTTTTCGAGGCCGGGTCTCGGCCCGGCGGCCGACTGTCCGCGACCCCTTCGCTGCGCTGCGGGGCCACCTGCGCTGACATACGGGGAGTTGTTGCGGGCCTTCGCTGCGCTCGGCCCTTTTTACTGTTTCGGGATCTTGGCCTGGACGATCACGTCGCCCCAGCGTTTGATTTCCGATTGCAGCAATTGCGCGGTCTGCTCGGGCGTACTGGGTTGGGCCTGGACGTTCATTTCGCGCAGTTTCTGCGTGACTTCGGGGGAGTTCACGGCGGCGGCGATTTCCTTGTTCAGGCGGGCGATGATTTCCGGAGGGGTCTTGGCGGGGGCGGCCAGGGCGTTCCAGGAGGAGGCGACGAACCCCTTGACGCCTGACTCCTGGGCCGTGGGCACGCCGGGCAGCAGGGCCGAGCGCTTGTCGCCGGTGATGGCCAGCAGGTTGACGGCCTTGGAGTTGATCTGGCCCATGATGGGCGTGAGGATTTCCACGGCCGCGTCGATCTGCCTGCCCCGCAGGGCCGTGACCACGGCGGGAGTGCCGTTGAAGGGCACGATCTGGGCGTCGATGCCGGCCGTGGTCTTGAACAGTTCGGCCGCCAGGTGCTGGGTGCTGCCGATGGCGATGCTGCCGATGTTGAGCTTGCCGGGGTGGGCCTTGGCCCAGGCCACCAGCTCGCCCAGGTTCCTGAAGCGCGAGTCGCTTGCGGTGAGCACGCCGATGTCGAAGTAGCCCAGGGTGGAAATCGGCGTGAAGTCCTTGACCATGTCGAAAGGCAGTTGATTGAACAGCCCCACGGTGACGGCGCTGCCGTTGGACATGAGGAACAGCGTGTGTCCGTCAGGTGCGGATTTGGCCACGGTGTCGGCTGCGACGATGCCGCCCGCGCTGGGCTTGTTGTCGATGATGACGGGCTGGCCCAGCTGCGAGGCCAGCTTTTGCGCAACGACGCGCGAGGTGACGTCGGCCACGCCGCCTGCGCCAAAGGGCACGACGATGCGGATGGGCTTGTTCGACAGGGGCTGTGCCTGGCTGGTGATGGCGGCCAGCAGCAGGGCCGCGCAGGCCAGGGCGCTGCGCGTGAAGCGGCGTTTGTTCATGGGTCTTTTGTCTCCTGGCCGGCCAGTGTGGCGCAAAAGCGCAGGCCGGCCCAGATCGCCCGTGTTCTGGCTGCTATGCCCTGGCGCAATAGCCGTGTGGCAGCCTGGCCGGGGCTGGATCAGGCGTGCGTGATCCAGCTGCGGTGCTCGTCCGTGTCCAGGTGGTTGAGCGTGTTGAAGGTCTGCAGCATCAGGCGCTTGGGGCTGGTGGTGAACTCGGTCACGGCGCTGTTGCGGATGCGCATGTTCAGCGCAATGGTGACCTCCGGCGAGGTGCCCAGCACATGGCCCACGGCGGTGGAGATGGGGCCGCCGCTGCTGACCAGCAGCACGTTTTCGTCGGCATGTTCATGCCGCACACGCTCCAGCACCTGGCGCACGCCGTCGGAGAAGTCGTCCCAGCTGGGCATGCCCTTGGGGCTGATGGTGCCGGCCATCCACTGGGCCAGGGCATCGCACAGCAGCCGGAAGTGGTGGCGGTACAGCTCGGGTGTGTCGGGCTTGGGCAGGGGCGCTGGGTGGATGGCCTGCAGCAGCGCGCCGCTGTCGTATTCATCGAGGCCCGCAAGCGCCTGGGTGCGGTGCTGCTCGGCAGGCAGGCTGCCCAGGCCTTCGGCGATGCCGGCCAGCGTCTGCGCATGGCGGCGCAGCGTGCCCGTGTAGACCGCGTCGAAGCGCAGGCCGCGCTCTCGCCAGTAGGCACCCAATCTTTGCGATTGCGCCTGGCCGCGTTCGCTGAGCTGGTCGTAGTCTTCGGCACCAAACGAGGCCTGGCCATGGCGCACAAGATAGAGGGTTCCCATGGCGCGGATTGTGGCCAGCGCTGGCGCCGGCGTTTGTCCTGCGGGCGACTGGCTGCCGCCTTGGCGACAGATTCCAGCAGCCCGGCAGGCCCTACAACAGCACCTGGCCGCTCACGCACTCCACCACATGGCCGCCTATCCACAGCGCGCCCTGGGCGTCCTCGCTGACATGCACGCGGCCGTCGCGGCCCACGCAGCAGCCCTGGCTGGCGATGTAGGGCGCGCGCAGCAGGCCTTCGCCGCGCAGCCACAGGGCCAGGCTGGCGTTGAGGCTGCCGGTGACGGGGTCTTCGGTGACGCCGACGGGGCTGGCGAAGCCGCGCACTTCCAGGCTGGGGGCGGCATCCGCATCGGCCCCGGCCGGGCGCTGGCCCGTGGCAAAGGCGCGTGCCTCGCGGCTGCTGCGGCCGATCAGTGCCGGTGCATCTTGCGCGCTTTCGTACAGCGCGCAGGCACCCACCTTGGTGTTCAGCGCCTTGAGCCTTGCATGGTCGGGCTCCAGCGCCAGCACCTGATCGGGATGCTCGAAGAGCACGCCCATCCAGCGCGGGCCGTTGTCCAGCCAGGCGGCGCGCAGGATCTGGCCGGGCTCCGCGCCCAGCGCGGCAGCCACCTCGGCCAGCAGGCCCGGCTCCACGACGCCGATGTCGGTGGCCGGTGCCTGGAAGGCCAGGCGTCCGTCCTGGCGCGCAATCGAGATCAGCCCCTTGGCGCATTCCTGCACGATGCGCTGCGCCTGCTGCGGCACGCCGCCCTGCGCCAGCCAGGCGTGGCAGCTGCCCAGCGTGGGATGGCCGGCAAAGGGCAGCTCGCCGCCCGGCGTGAAGATGCGCACGCGGTAGTCGGCGCCTGCGGCGCGGCCGGCCTCGGTGGGCGGCAGCACGAAGGTGGTCTCCGACAGATTGGTCCAGGCCGCGAAGGACTGCATCTGCGCATCGGTCAATCCGGTGGCGTCGAGCACGACGGCCAGCGGATTGCCCAGGTAGGGCCGTGCCGTGAACACGTCCACGGTCATGAAGGGGCGCTGGCGGGAGACGTATGCAGGTGTCATGGCAACGGGCAGATGGAAGGGAGGATGGAAAAGCCGACGGCAAGCCGGACTTTGGTTCGACTGCGTGTCGGCTTCCCTCTGGCCCAAGCAGGTAACTGGCCCAAACACCAGGGACGCCGAGCAAGAGCCGCCTCACGGCGGGGGCGCCTAGCCGAGGGCGTCGTCCCCCTCCCTTGCGAAGCAAGTAGAGAGGGGGAAGCGGCGCTAGCCGCTCAGGGGGTGGTTTACATCGTGGAGCGGATGGCGGCAGCCAGGGCGGCGATGCCCTTGTCGATCTGCTCGGCCGACACGGTCACGTACGACAGGCGCAGCGTGTTGGCCTGGGGCTCGTCCGCGTAGAACGGCGCGCCGGGCACGAAGGCCGTGCCGCGTTCCACGGCGGCGGGCAGCAGCTTTTGCGCATCCATGCCCTTGGGCAGGCGAACCCACAGGAACATGCCGCCCACGGGACGGGTCCACTGCACGTCCAGGCCGGCCATCTCGCGTTCCAGCGCGGCCAGCATGGCGTCGCGCTGGCGCTTGTACATGGCGCGGATGGTGGGCACATGGCGGTCCAGGAAGCCGTCCTTGATGACCTCGGAGACCACGCGCTGGTTGAAGCCGGGCGTGTGCAGGTCGGCCGCCTGCTTGGCCTGCAGCAGCTTGTTGTAGACGGACTTGGGCGCCACCAGGAAGCCGATGCGCAGGCCCGGGGCCAGCACCTTGGAAAACGAGCCCAGGTAGATCACGCCTTCGGGGTTGCGCGCGGCCAGCGGCAGGGCAGGGGGCTGCTCGAACCACAGGTCGCCATAGGGGTTGTCCTCGATCAGCGGGATGTCGAGTTCACGCGCCTTGTCCACCAGGGCCTGGCGGCGTGCCTCGGCCATGGTGCGGCCGGTGGGGTTCTGGAAGTTGGGCAGCACGTAGGCCAGGCGGGCCTTGTCGGCGCCGGTGCCGGCCTTGGCGGCGAAGTCCTCGACGAGGATGCCGTCGTCATCGCTGTCCACGCCCACGGGAATCGGTTCCTGCGGCGCAAAGGCCTGCAGCGCGCCCAGGTAGGTGGGCTTTTCGACCAGCATGCGGCTGCCGCGGTCCAGGAAGACCTTGCCGATCAGGTCCAGCGCCTGCTGCGAGCCCGTGGTGATCAGCACCTGGTCGGGGTCCACTTCCCAGGGCAGGAAGTCGGCCACGGCCTGGCGCAGGGGCGCGAAGCCTTCGCTGGTGGCGTATTGCAGGGCCGCTGCGCCATCGCGCTGCATCACGGTCTGGCAGGCCTGGGTGAACGCGTCCAGCGGGAAGGCCAGCGGCGAGGGCAGGCCGCCCGCCATGCTGATGATGCCGGGACGGTCGGTGAGCTTGAGGATTTCGCGGATGGCGGAGGGGTTCATCTTGGCAGCACGGTCTGCCAGCGTCCAGGTCGTCATAAAAAAAGCAGTTCCAGGTCTTTGCGGTGCCCGCCATGCGGGCGGGCTGGTATGGGTTGCCATGCCGTCGTGGGGCACGGGCCGGCCGCATGTGAAGAGCGCAGTGCGGATGGTGCTTTCGCTCTTGCGCCGGCAATGAGGGTATTTTGTCGCGGCCGTGAAGGGTCTGCGCATCCTCCCTTCAATAGCTGGGCAGGCCAGTACGGCCTTTGCTTGGGTGTGGATGGCAGACCCTCATGCGGCCACCATCCACATCGCCGTCAGCGCCAGCATGGCCGCCATGGCACGGTTGAACCACAGCAGCCTGCGTCCCTGGGCCAGCCAGTGGCGCAGCAGTGCGCCCACGCAGGCATACAGCAGATTGCTGGAGAAGGCATAGGCGGCCATGACGGGCAGCACCACGGACAGGCGCTCGCTCAGGTCGTCGTGCCCCGCCAGCCAGCCGGCCACGATGGCCAGGGCCAGCAGCCAGGCCTTGATGTTCACGAATTGCAATCCCACGCCCTGCCAGAAACCCACCTGCAGCTGCTGCTGCGATTGCAGTGACGCCATCTGTGCGCTGCGGCTCAGGCGCCAGGCCATCCACAGCAGGTAGCCGATGCCGGCGGCCTTGACCAGCCACAGCAGCAGCGGTGCCGCCACGATCGCCGCGCCCACGCCGGCCGTGCTCAGCACCAGCAGCAAGCACCAGCCCACGGGCACGGCCAGGACGAAGCGCAGCGCCGGGCGCAGGCCGTGGTTGGCGGCCAGGGCCGTGGACAGCGTGGTGTTGGGGCCGGGGCTGAAGCTCATGGAAGCGGCGAGCAGCAGCAAGGCGGTGAGTTCGGACGGTGGCATGAGGCGGTGGCCCCGGAGGTCTCCATACAGGCGGCAAGGGGCTGTTGGGGAGGAGGGCACGGCAGGCCTGCTCCGCAGCACGAATGCCTGCAATATAGGTGCAAGACCTGTACAGTACCAATACAGTTGAACCCTCAATTGCATGTTCTGTATCGGCGCCCATCCCGATACAGTGACGTTTTGGTGACCCTCTCATGCCCGTTCCCCTTTCGCGGCTGGCGCCGCAGACCCTGAGCACCCAGCTGGCCGAACGCCTGGGAGAGCGCATCCGCATGCGCCTGCTGCCGGCGGGCGCACGCCTGCCCTCGGTGCGCGAATGCGCGCGCCAGCAGGGCGTGAGCACGCACACGGTGGTGGCCGCCTATGACCTGCTGCAGGCCCAGGGCCTGGTCGAGGCGCGGCCGCAAAGCGGCTTTTTCGTGCGCGATTTCGTGCAGGACGCACCGCTGCTGCAGTCCGAACAGGCCCGCGCCGCGCCTGCGGACGAGGCCACCGGCGCGCCCAAGGGAACGCGCATCAATGCCTCCATGCTGGTGCGCGGCATGTTCCACCAGAGCGTGGGCGGCAGGCCCCAGCCCGGCGCGGGCGTGCTGCCGGCCCAATGGCTGGAGGCAGGCTTTCTGGCCGCTGCCATGCGCAAGGCCTGCTCGGGAAAATCCCTGCACGACTCCTGCGTGGGCTATGGCGACCCGCTGGGCGACATCAGCCTGCGCGAGGCGCTGTCGCGGCGCCTGGCGCGCCTGGGCATTGCGGCGGCGCCGCAGCACATCATCACCACCATGGGCGCAACGCATGGACTGGACGTGGTCAGCCGGGCCCTGCTGCAGCCGGGCGATCCGGTGATGGTGGAGGAGCCCGGCTGGGCCGTGGAGTTCGCGCGCCTGGCATCGCTGGGCATGCGCGTGCTGCCCGTGCCGCGCGGCCCCGACGGGCCGGACCTGGCCGTGATGCAGCGCTACTGCGAAAGCTGCGCGCCCAAGCTCTACGTCAGCGTGAGCGTGCTGCACAACCCCACCGGCTACAGCCTGTCGCCGGCCAGCGCCCACGAGGTGCTGCAGCTGGCGCGGCGATTCGGCTTCTACGTGGTGGAGGACGATACCTATGGCGAGATCGCGCCCGACCACGCCGCACGCATGACCGTGCTGGACCGCCTGGGCCACAGCATCTACGTGAGCGGCTTCGCCAAGCTGCTGGCGCCCAACTGGCGCGTTGGCTATCTGGCGCCGCCGCCTGCGCTGGTGGAGCGCCTGGTGGACACCAAGCTGCTGTCCACGCTGACCACCCCCGCACTGACGGAACGCGCCCTGGCCCACTGCATGGACCAGGGCCAGCTGCGCCGCCATGCCGAGCGCCTGCGCCAGCACCTGGCCCAGGCCCGCATGCGCAGCGTGGCACTGGCCCAGCAGGCCGGAGCCCGCTTCGCGGCCGAGCCGGCCGGCATGTTCGGCTGGGTGGACACCGGCGTGGACACCGAAACCCTGGCCCAGCGCCTGCTGGACGCCGGCTACTTCATCGCCCCCGGCTCCATGTTCCACGCCGGCCGCCAGCCCAGCACCTGCATGCGCATCAACTTCGCCACCACGCAGGAACCCGCCTTCTGGCGCATCTTCGAACGCGAAGTCCAGGCCATGCGCGGCAGCGCATAGAAAAGGGAATGGGAGAGAGGAGAGGGGGAGGGGGCGGAAGGCGGGGAAGACTGTATCGACCCGCAAACATAGATCAGACCAGCAGCGCAAAAAACCGACGAGGCCCAAAGCGAGGGACACCGAGCAAGGGCCGCCCCGCCGCGAGGGTGTCGTCCCCCTCCCCCGCGAAGCGGGTAGAGAGGGTGAAGGCGCGTTAGCGCCTCAGGGGGGGCCCCCAGTCAATGCGCCCGCATCTTCGTACGCAGGCGCGCAATCGCCTGGCTGTGCAGCTGGCACACACGCGATTCGGTCACGCCCAGCACGGCGGCGATTTCCTTGAGGTTCATGTCGTGCTCGTAATACATGCCCATGATGTACTGCTCGCGCTCGGGCAGGGCCTTGATGGCTTCGACCAGGGCCACGCGCAGGCGGTGGTCGCGCAGCAGCGCAAAGGGGTCGGCGCCGCTGTCGGCCACGTGGCGTTCGAGGAAGTCCTCGCCCTCGTCGCCGCCTGACATGTCTTCCAGGTAGACCAGTTGCGTGCCGCGCACCTTGCCCAGCAGCGACTGGTAGTCGTCCAGGTCCATGCCCAGCTCGTCGGCGATCTCGGACTCCAGCGGGGTGCGTCCCAGGCGCTGCTCCAGGCGGTGCAGCGCGTGCTCTATGTCCTTCTGGCTCTTGCGCGAGCTGCGGCTCATCCAGTCGCCCTCGCGCAGTTCATCGAGCATGGCGCCGCGGATGCGCTGGCTGGCGAAGGTCTCGAATTGCACGCCCTGCTCGCTCTCGAAGCGGGACAGGGCTTCGGCCAGGCCGATCATTCCGACCTGTATCAGATCATCAAGCTCCACATTGGGAGGCAGCTTGGCGATCATGTGCAGCGCGATCCGGCGTACCAGGGGTACGTGCCGACGGATCAGTGCATCGCGGTCGAGTTGGCCTTTGGCGGTGTACATGGCAGTCAGTGGCTCCAGGCATGGGATGCAGGCAGCGGTGCGTAGCCGGCGGCCAGGTCCTGGCCGCCATGCGGCAATACGCTGCCCGCATGGTTGAGCAACTGCAGCGCCAGGCGCTGCAGGTCCGGTGCATGGTGCAGGCGCACGGGCAGCAGCCCGGGCGCGTGGCCCAGATGGCGCTGTGCGCAGCGCAGCAGCGCGTCGATCTGTGACTGGCGCCGTTGCGCATCCTCGGCCTGGCTGCGGGCACCGGTCTGTCCGCGGCGCCAATCGTAGCTGGTCACATCCACGGGGTCAGCGCCGGGCAGCAGCGGCGCCAGCAGGCAGCGCAGGCCGGCATGCACGGCCAGCTGCTTGAGCTGGCGGTAGCAGCCCAGCACGCGGGGGCCGTGTTCTGGCAGCACCATCAGCGGGTGCACGGCCTGGCCGGGCAGATTGCGGGCCAGCGTGTCGGCATCGGCATACAGCATGACGATGGCATAGCCGCGCACATGGCGCTGCAGCCATTGCATGGGCGTCATGCCGGCTTGCCGTGCCTGCAGGGGCAGCAGCTCCAGGCCCTGGCGGGCAGGCAGCACGGCCACCGAGCTGTGACGGGGGTCGGGGTGCAGGCCGGTACGGGCCTGCCAGGCGCTTTGCTGCAGCAGCTGGGCCAGGCCAGGCGCGTCGGCCGCCTCGCCCTGGCTGGCATCGAGCACAAGGACGGGCATGCCCAGGCGCTGCAGGCTGGCGCAGACCGGCCACAGCAGGGATTGCTCGGACTGGCCTTCAGGGTCGGCCGCCGTGTCGCGCAGCATGGCCAGCACACGCAGGCTGGACGGTGCTGCGGCGCCGGGCTGGCCGTGCAGGCCCAGGCCCTGGTGCAGTTGGGGGAAGGTCTCAAGCATGGCTGACCTCGCTGTCCATGGTGCTGGGGCTGGACGGGGTGAAGAAGAAGTCCAGGTCCAGCGCCTTGGGATCGAAGGCCGAGCGGGTGGAGGCGCGCATGGAGGCGGAGACCAGCTGCTGCGCATCGGCGCGCTCCCAGTCTTCGGGCACGCGCTGGCCGTTGGTCACGCCGCGCAGCTGCATCTGGTGGCGGATCAGCGTGTCCACCGAGGGGCCCAGCTTCACGGCCTCGTCCACCTTGGTGAGGATGGCCTGGCTGGAGCCGCGTGCCTTGAAGGCCTGCATCACATCGTCCAGCGCATCGCCCTGGCCGGCCGCGTTCACGGCCAGCAGCTTTTGCACGCCGGGCAGGTCCAGCAGGTCCAGGATTTCGTCCTTGCGCGGATCGCGCGGGGCCACGCCCGTGGTGTCGATCAGCACCAGCTGCTTGTTGGCCAGCAGGCCCAGCAGGTCCTGCAGCGCGGCGCGGTCATGGGCCAGGTGGGCGACCATGCCCAGCATGCGGCCGTAGGAGCGCAGCTGGTCGTGGGCGCCGACGCGGTAGGTGTCCAGGGTGATCAGGCCGACGCTGGAGGCGCCGTACTTGGCCGCGCACAGGGCCGCCAGCTTGGCCGTGGTCGTGGTCTTGCCCACGCCGGTGGAGCCCACCAGGGCGAAGACGCCGCCTTGCTCGTACAGCGGCTCCTGGCCGGCGTCGGTGCGCAGATTGCGTTCCAGCACCTGCATCAGCCAGCGCACGGCGTCGCCGGCGGACAGGTCCTGGGGCATGTGCTCGACCAGGGCGCGGGCCAGCACGGGGGAGTAGCCCGCGCGGATCAGCTTGTGCGTGAGATTGGCGTGGATGGGGTTCTGGCGCGTCTGGCCCAGCCAGGTCAGGGTGTTGAAGCGCTCTTCGATCAGGTCGCGCACGGACTGCAGCTCATCGCGCAGCGCCTGGGAGGCCATGGCTGGAGCGGGTTCGCTGCGCAGGGGCTCGCGCAGCGGCGCCTCGGCGCTGGCGCGCAGCGGATTGTGGCGGGCCACGGAAGGCGCGGGCTGTGCCTTGAACGGCTGCTGTGCGGCCATGGGCGCGGCGGCCGGCGCTTCGCGCAGGGCGTCGCCCAGGCTGCGGCGCTGGGCAAAGCTGGGCAGGGGCTCGTCGACGCCGGCCTCGTGGCGGCGGCGCAGCATGCGTTCGCGCACGTAGTCCTGGAAGGACAGGGTGCTCATGGCCAGTTGCTCGGTGTCTTCCTGCACGCTCTGGCGCAGGCCGGCAGGCTCGGCACCATCTGCCGACAGCGAGGCTGCCAGCGAAGCCGCCTGTGAGGGCGCCGGCGAAGGCTGCTGTGCCGTGCGCGGCTGGGTATGTGCCTGGATCAGCTGGGCCTGCAGCTGGGGACGCAGGCCCGTGGTCTCCTCGGCCGAGCGGCGCTCGATGGCCTGCTGCAGCGGCGTGCTGCTGGCGGCGGCCTTGCTGTGCTCCAGCGTGTCCTCGGCCGTGGCCATGACCTCGACGCCGTCGGGCGTGCTGCGGTTGGACAGGATCAGGGTGCCCGCTCCGAAAGCCATGCGCGCCTTGGCCAGGGCCTCGCGGGAGGTAGGGGCGTAGAAGCGTTTGATGTTCATGCGGATGCACCTTTAAGAATCGAGCCGATGCGGATGGTGTGCGTCTCGGGGATCTCGCTGTGGGCGAGAACCTGCAGACGCGGCGCCACGCGGCGCACCAGGCGGGCAATGGAGTTGCGGATGGAATCGGGGACCAGCAGGCAGGCAGGCAGGCCCAGCTCTTCTTGCTGGTTGGCCATGTCGGCCGCCTTCTGGGTGAGGATCTCGGCCACGCCGGGATCCAGTGAGGGGGCACCGGGGTTGGACAGGGCCTGCACCAGCAGGCGCTCGAGTCCGGGCTCGATGGCGATGACGTTCAGCTCGCGGGTCGGGCCGTAGATCTGCTGGACGATGGACGGCGACAGCGCAATGCGCACGCGGCGGGCCAGCTCGACGGGGTCCTGGGTGGTCGAGGAGTGCTCGGCCAGCGTCTCGATGATGGTGCGGATGTCGCGGACGTGCACCGAGTCCTCCAGCAGCAGCTGGAGCACTTTCTGGAACGTCGTGATGGACACCATTTTCGGAATGACTTCTTCGATCAACTTGGGAGCCAGCTTGGCCACATGCTCCACCAACTGCTGCGTCTCGGTACGGCTGATCAGCTTGGCGGCATGCACTTGCATCAAGTGTGACAAATGGGTGGCCATCACGGTTTCCGAATCAACCACGGTAAAGCCTGCCATTTGTGCCGCTTCCTTCTGGCGTTCGTCGATCCAGTGGGCGGGCAGGCCGAAGGCCGGGTCGGTGGTCTGGGTGCCGATCAGCGGGGTGCTGATGCCGCCCGGATTGATGGCCAGGAACATGCCGGGGAAGGCCTCGCCCTCGCCCACCATCACGCCGCGCAGGGTGATGCGGTAGGCGCTGGGCTTGAGCTCCAGGTTGTCGCGCACATGCACGGCCGGGGGCAGAAAGCCCACTTCCTGTGCGAACTTGCGGCGCACGCCCTTGATGCGGGTCAGCAGGTCGCCCTGGCGGCCCTTGTCCACCAGGGTGATCAGGCGGTAGCCCAGCTCCAGGCCCAGCAGGTCCACGGGCTGCAGGTCGTCCCAGGTGGCTTCGCCGTCGCTGGGCGCGGCCACGGGGGCGGGGGCCTGGGTTTGCTGGGCGGCGCGTTCCTGCTGGCGGCGCGAGAGCATCCAGGCCAGCCAGCCCAGCAGTGCGCCCGTGCTCAGGAACACGACGTGGGGCATGCCCGGAATGACACCCAGCAGGCCCAGCACGCCGGCCGTGATGCCCAGCACCTTGGGCGACATGAACAGCTGCTGCGCGATCTGCTGGCCCATGTCGGTTTCCTTGCCCACGCGCGAGATCACCATGGCCGCGGCCACCGAGATCAGCAGGCCGGGGATCTGTGCGACCAGCGCATCGCCCACGGCCAGCAGGATGTAGCTGTCGGCGGCCTGGCCGGCCGACAGGCCGTGCTGGATCATGCCGATGGCGAAGCCGCCGATGATGTTGATCACCAGGATCAAGATGCCGGCGACCGCGTCGCCGCGCACGAACTTGCTGGCGCCGTCCATGGAGCCGAAGAAGTTGGCTTCCTCCTGCACCTCGGCGCGGCGGCGCTTGGCTTCCTTTTCGTCGATCAGGCCGGCGTTCAGGTCGGCATCCACGGCCATCTGCTTGCCGGGCATGGCGTCCAGGGTGAAGCGGGCCGAGACTTCGGCGATACGCTCGGCACCCTTGGTGATCACCACGAAGTTGATCACCACCAGGATGGCGAACACGATCAGGCCGACCGCGAAGTTGCCGCCGATCAGGAAGTGGCCGAAGGCCTCGATCACCGCACCGGCCGCTCCGGGGCCGGTGTGGCCTTCCAGCAGCACCACGCGGGTGGAGGCCACGTTCAGCGACAGGCGCATCAGCGTGGTCAGCAGCAGCACCGAGGGGAAGGCCGCAAAGTCCAGCGGCCGGATCATGTAGGCCGCCACCATCATCACCATCAGCGCCACGGCGATGTTCAGCGTGAAGAACGTGTCCAGCAGCCACGGCGGAATCGGCAGCACCATCAGCGCCAGGATGGCCACCACCAGCAGCGGCGCCATCAGGCCCTGGGCGAACCTGGTGTTCTCGCCCGACCACATCGATTGCAGGGATTGGAGCGGATTCGTCGTCATGGAGCAGTACCTTCAGTGGTCGCGGCGGCGGGCGCGCGGCGGCCCTGGTGCGGATCGAGTTCGGCGGGCACGGCGGGTTCGCCGAGATCGCCAGGCATGGGGCCTTCGCCGCGCAGCGCGGCCTTCAGGCGGTAGACATAGGCCAGGACCTGGGCCACGGCCGTGTACAGCGCGGCGGGAATGGCCTGGTCCAGGTCGGCGTGCGCGTACAGGGCGCGCGCCAGCATCGGGGATTCGAGCACCGGTATCTTGTGGGCGCCCGCGACCTCGCGGATCTTCAGCGCCACCAGGTCCGTGCCCTTGGAGATGACCTGCGGGGCGGCCATGGTCTTTTCGTCGTAGCGCAGCGCCACGGCATAGTGCGTGGGGTTGGTGACCACGAAGTCGGCGCGCGGCACGGCGTTGACGCTGGCACGGTCGGCGATCTCGCGCTGCTTCTGGCGGATCTTGCTCTTGATCTGCGGGTTGCCGTCGGACTCCTTGTGCTCCTGCTTGACTTCCTCGTGGCTCATCTTCAGGCGCGACTTGAACAGGTAGGCCTGCAGCGGCACGTCGATCACGGCCATCAGGAACACCACCAGCAGCAGCAGGGCCACGCCGCTGGCCAGCCACTGCCCGGTCATGGTCAGCGCCATGGCCGAAGGCTGGGAGGAGATGGCGGCGATCTCGGCGATGTGGCTGCTCAGGAACTTCCAGGCCACGAAGGAGAGGATGGCCGTCATCGCCACCATCTTGGCCACGGTCACCATCTGCTGCTTGGAAAACAGATTGGTCAGGCCCGACAGCGGGTTGAGGCGGTTGAACTGCGGCTGTATGGGCTTGAGGCTCAGGATCCAGCCGCCGGCCAGCATGCCCGACAGCACGGCCGCGGCCGTGGTCACGGCGGCAACGCCCAGGGAAATCTTCAGGCCCAGGCTGCCCATGGACAGCATGCGCTCCATCATCAGGGCCGGGGTCTTGGCCGTGTGCGCGTCGAACGCCAGTTGCTGGGCCAGCGCCATGCGCAGGTGCTGGATCAGGGGCTCGGCGCCCATCAGCATCATCAGCGCGCCCGTGCCCAGGATGGCCAGGTGGGACAGGTCCCGAGAGCGCGCACCCTGGCCGTCAGAACGCGTTTTCTGCAGTTTGCGTTCGGTGGCTGGCAGGTTTTTGTCTTGGCTGGAGTCCATGGCGCAATGACGGAAGGATTTGCGTCATTGTCGGAACAAGCCGGATGGGCGAAGCCCCGATAAGCAGGGCTCAAGCGGCGCTTATGCGCTGTCTGGGGTGTGGTGCGGCAGGCAGCGGCACGCCGGCAAACCCTTGCCCCGCAGCGGGAAGGGTTGCCGTGCAAATGCAAATGCAAAGGCGCATGGCGCCCCGGGGTGTGTCAGAACCCCAGGCTGGCCAGCAGATCGTCCACCTGGGACTGTGAAGTCACCACATCGGGTGTCTTCTCGGGATCGACCACGGGGCCGGCCAGGTGCTCCTTGGGCTTTTCCAGCGGCTCCAGCGCCGTCTGCTGCGGGTTGGGCGAGGTCTGGATGAGCAGCTGCACCAGCTGGTCCTCCAGGTCGGCGGCCAGCGACACCACGCGGGCGATGACCTGGCCCGTGAGATCGTGGAAGTCCTGGGACATCATGATCTCGGTGAGGTGCTCATCGGCCTGTTGCGTGTCCTGCTCGACCTCTTCGAGGAAGTTCATCACCCGGCCCTTGGCCACGGCCGCCACGGGATCCTCGACCAGCTGCGCGCGCATGGCGCGCACGCGCTCGGCCAGCCGGTCCTGCTGGCTCTTGGCCAGCTCGACACGGTTGAGGACCTTCTCGGCGGCCTCTCCGGTCAGCCGCGCAATGTAGGAAAGGCGGCTTTGCGCATCCGGCAGCTCTCCCATGCTGCCGCGCAATCGGTCCGCATAGCCCAGCTCGTTGAGCGAGTCATGCAGCTGGCGCGTGAGAACGCCTACCTTGTAGTGGACGCTGTCGGGGACATCCGGGTTGCTCATGGCGCGCGCCCTACAGGCCCAGCTTTTTGAGGATCAGGTTGACTTTCTCTTCCAGCGTGGCCTTGGTGAAGGGCTTGACGATGTAGCCTGCCGCACCGCCCTGGGCCGCTGCCACGATGTCCTCCTTGCGGGCCTCGGCCGTCACCATCAGCACGGGAAGGTGCTTGAGTTTGTCGTCCTGCTTGATTTCGGTGAGCAGCTGGAAGCCGTTCATGTTCGGCATGTTGATGTCCGTCACCACGAAATCGAACTTGCTGTTGCGCAGCTTGTGCAGTGCCACGACGCCGTCTTCGGCTTCATCGGCTTCGGGAAAGCCGCTCTCCTTGAGCAGATTGCGCACGATGCGCCGCATGGTGGAGAAGTCGTCAACGATCAAAAAACGCAGGGCATTAGCCACGTGAGGCCCTTTCGGTCGGTAGGTGCTCGGTACTGGTAAGAATCCGCCGCGATGGTAACAATATGAAACCTTCTTGGCGCAATGTGGGAATTTTCCTGCTTTTCGGCAGCATCGGGCTCAAACCTTAATTTGTTACACGATCAGGTGACGCGGGCGCCGAAGGGGCGGCTGCGGCTGCGGCTGCGGCTGCGGGCGCGGCGGCAGCGGGCTGCGCGGCAGTCTCGCCGGCCGTGGCTTCGGCTGTGGCTGCATTCGCGGTGCCGCCGCTGCCGCCGGCCAATGACGGCGGCAAGGCGTTGCGCGTCACGGGCCCACGGTGGCCCAGCAGGCGCTTTTCGGCCTCCTGCGTGAGCACGGTGATGGTGATGCGCCGGTTCTGGGGCGCGCGCGGATCGTCGGGCAGCAGCAGGTCGCTGCTGGCCAGGCCCGTGATGCGTGCCAGCTGGTTCAGGGGCATGCCGGCGGCCACCAGCTCGCGGCGCGAGGCGTTGGCGCGGTCGGCCGACAGCTCCCAGTTGCTGTAGCCGCGGTCGGCATTGCCGTAAGGGGCCGCGTCGGTGTGGCCGGACAGGCTGATGCGGTTTTCCGCGCCTGCCAGCGCCGCGCCCACCTCGCGCAGGATGTCGCGCATATACGGTTTGACCAGGGCGCTGCCGCTGTCGAACATGGGGCGGTTTTGCTCGTCCACGATCTGGATCTGCAGGCCGTCGGGCGTCACGTCGGTGCGGATCTGAGAACGGAATTCGTTCAGGCGCGCATTGCTGGTGATCATCGCGTCCACCTTGGCCTTGAGTGCCTTGATGCGGTTGGAGTCCACCTGGGCCTGATCGGCGCGGCCCGAATCGACGCTGGTGCGCCGGTTGGAGCTGTCGGCGGCCTCGGAGCGCCGTACCTGGCCGTGCACCTTGGCCAGGTCGTTGCCGCCGCCGGGAATCACGCTGGAGCTGTTGCCTGCACCGTCGCCGCCGGCCATCGCCACCTTCAGCGGCGAGGAAAAATACGCCGCGATGCCCTGCAGCTCTCCCTTGGCCGTGGAGCCCAGCAGCCACATCAGCAGGAAGAAGGCCATCATCGCGGTCACGAAGTCGGCGTAGGCGATCTTCCAGGCGCCGCCGTGGGGCGCATGCGCCGTCTTCTTGACGCGCTTGATGATGATCGGCTGTAACTTTTTCTCTGCCATGGCTTGACGCTGCTGGGTGCAGGATTACTTCTTGCCCTTGACGTGGGTTTCCAGTTCCAGGAAACCGGGGCGTTCGGTAGAGAACAGCACCTTGCGGCCGAACTCGATGGCGGTGGCGGGGTTGTAGCCCTGCATGCTGGCCAGCAAGGTGGTCTTGATGCACTCCAGTTCCTTGGCGGCGTCCTGGGCGCGCTGCTCCACCAGGCCGGCCATGGGCTCCACCAGCGCATAGGCCAGCAAGATGCCCAGGAAGGTACCGACCAGGGCCGAGGCGATCATGCCGCCCAGCACCGAAGGAGGCTGGCCCACCGAGCCCATGGTGTTCACCACGCCCAGAACGGCCGCAATGATCCCGAAGGCGGGCAGGGCGCCGGCCAGGCGGGTCAGTGCGTTGACGGGGGCATGGGCCTCGGCGTGGTGGGCCTCGATCTCGCTGTCCATCAGCGACTCGATCTCGTGGGAATTGAGATTGCCCGACACCATCATGCGCAGATAGTCGGTCAGGAACTCCACCACATGGTGGTCCGCCAGCAGCTCGGGGTACTTGGTGAAGATGGGCGACTCGTTGGGTGCCTCCACATCGCCTTCGATGGACATCAGGCCCTCCTTGCGGGCCTTTTGCAGAATCTCGTACAGCAGGGCCATCAGCTCCATGAAGCGGGCCTTGGTGTAGCGCGAACTCTTCATCACGCCAGGGATGGCCTTGGCCGTGGCCTTGAGCACCTTGGGCTGGTTGCACACGATGAAGGCGCCGATGGCGCCGCCGCCAATGGTGATCATTTCAAAAGGCAGTGCCTTGAGAATGACCTGGACGTTGCCCCCGTGCAGCACATAGGTGCCGAAGATGCAACCGAAGGCGACGATGTATCCGATGATGACAAGCATGGGAGTGGATTCTGTCAGAGGTGTCCCGATGGAAAAGTCGGAACTGGCTTGGAAATGCGCGCTTGTTTTGACACTGGGCCGTGGCGGGGTGGCGGCCATCGACGAACCCATGGCTTGTCAAGCTATCGGCCGCAGGCATCCATACTTGAGAGCCCTGAGATGAAGGTGTAAACGCGCCGCTGCGCGCCAAAAGCCTGAAAAGGCCGGCAAATCGGTGCCTGTTTGAATCTTGCAAGGCGGGCGCTTAACGGTGGATCGCGCGGCGCGCATGCGAGGATAGTCGGCACAGTTTTATTCTTTGTGTCACCGCGCGCACAAGCGTGCTGATCGCGGGCCGACCGCGGGCCGGCCTGATCCTTCCTCTGCTGCATCGCCATGCCATCTTCACCTCTTGCCAACGCCTTTGCTACCGCTGCGCAGCCGCCCAGCATCGACAGCGAGCTTACCCGCATCCGCGCCATGGTCGATCGCGCGCAGTTCCTCGAAGCCCTGTCGGAGCTGGCGCAGCTGGTGGCCCGGGAGCCGCGCAACTCCAAGGTCTGGCTGCACATCGGCTTTGTCTACGTGCGCATGAGCATCTGGCCCCAGGCCATGGACGCCTTGCAGATGGCGCTGGAGATCGAGCCGCGCATGCCCAACGCCCAGCGCCTGCTGGCCCTGGCCCTGTTCAGCACGGGCCGCAGGAAGGAGGCCTGCGACCTGATCGACGACGCCTGCCGCCACGCCAAGAACGAGAACACGCACTGGATGACGCGGGCCTACATCCACTCGCACACCAGCAGCGACCCGCTCAAATCCCTGGAAGTGGCGCGCGACTGGGGCCGGCGCTTCGCCGACCCGCTGACCCGCAACGCCAAGCCCTTTCCCCCGCGCGATCGCAACCCGCGCAAAAAGCTCAAGGTCGGCTATGTCACGGCCGACTTCCGCCAGCACTCGGTGGCCTTCTTCATGCGGCCCGTGCTGGAGCACCACAACCCGGACAACGTCGAGATCCACGTCTACTCCAGCGGCCGCCCCGACGCGATGACCGCAAAGCTGCGCGCCCTGGTGCCGCACTGGCACGATGTGGTCGAGCAGACCGACGACCAGCTCTACGAACAGATCCGCGCCGACGGCATCGATGTGCTGGTGGACCTGTCCGGCTTCACCCTGGGCCACCGCCTGGAAGTCTTCGCCCGCCGCGCCGCGCCCGTGCAGGTGACCTGGCTGGGCTATATGCATACGCTGGGGATGAAGGCCATGGATTACCGGCTGGTGGATGGCGGCATCGCGCCGCCCAGCCATGCGCCTTACTACTCCGAGAACCTGTTTCAGCTGGCTTGCATGGCCAGCTATGCACCACCGGAGTACTCGCCCCTTTGCGAAGAGCCACCCATGCTGCGCAACGGGTATCCCACACTGATCTCCCTGAACAACTCGGCCAAGGTCACCGACGAGATGCTGTCGGTCTGGGCCCGCATCCTGTACGAGCGCCAGGACGCCCGCCTGATCATCATGGTCAAGGAGCAGGACGCCGATGCCGCGCAGGCCCACATGCAGCCACGCGTGGAAGCCGCCGGCATGCCGCTGGATCGCGTGTCCGTGCTTCACCAGCAGCCGCTGGACGGTTTCATGGAATTGGGGCATATCGCTGACGTGGCGTTGGATACCTCGCCCGTTTCCGGAGGAACGACGACCTTGCATGCGCTGTGGATGGGGCTGCCCATTGTGACGCTGGATGCGGTGCGAGGAGTCGATGCCTCGACCGCTCGCACATTGCGCGGCCTGGGTTTTGGAGGAGAAGTTGCGCAGGACATGGACAGCTATGTCCGGACAGCTGTGGAACTGATGAATGATCCTCATCGCTTGAGACAGCAGCGTTTGAGCGCGCGCACCCGATTGGAGGCCAGTGTTCTGATGAACTATCGGGACCGAACAGCCGAGCTTGAAAAGGCCTTCCGGCTGATGTGGCTCAACTGGCTAGGCAATGGCTCCCGTGTGCTTGATGTGTTTGCCGATCTCGACGCCGTGATGGCCCAGGCGGATCTTGCTACATGAAACACCTGCCGACCATCGACGATTGTGGCGATGCGCTTCCATTGCTGTTGCCGGACATGCCGAGTCCGCAGGATTTGCTGCCATGGTTGCAGCGCATGCATGCGGCCCGGCATTACTCCAACTTCGGTCCTCTAGTCCGCGAACTGGAAACCCGGCTCTGCCAGCGTTTCTCCGTGGAGGAAAAGCAGTTGACAACGGCGGCCAATGCTACGCTGGGCCTGGAGCTCGTATTGAAGGCGCTGGACCTGCCGCCCGGTGCCCATGTGTTGCTGCCGACCTTCACCTTTGTGGCCACGGCCACCGCCGTATTGCGCGCGGGCCTGGTGCCTGTGCTGACCGATGTGGTTCCCTGCAACTGGATGCTGACACCCGAGATCGCTCGCGCGGCTTGCGCTCGGGAACGCATAGATGCCGTACTGCCGGTTGCGACCTTTGGCATGCCGCATGACATGCGAGGCTGGCAGCTGTTTGAGGAGGACTTTGGCGTGCCGGTCGTCATCGACGCTGCGGCTGCCTACGGCAGCCAGTGGCTGCAGGGCGCCCAGGGAACCCTTGTCTTCAGTTTGCACACGACCAAGAGTCTGCCCGCCGGCGAAGGTGGACTGGTGGTATCCACGCGCCCGGGCCTGGCTGCCCAGGTGCGTCAGTTGTCCAACTTCGGCATCAATCTCGATCCCTCTGCTGACCTGCCGGTTGGCATGCTGGCCAGCACAGGGACCAATGCCAAGATGAGCGAGTATCACGCGGCGATCGGTCTCGCGTCGCTGCAGTCGTGGGAAGCCCGGGCCCGGCAGCGGCGGGGCTTGCAGGTCGCCATGATGGCGGAGCTGGGTGAGGTCAGCGGCCATCGCCTGGGATGGCAATCCCAGGGCGCCGGAGGGCCTTTGATGGCGCCAACGCTGCTATGTGCACGTCTGCCTGATGAAGCCTCCCGCATCGCGCTGGAGCATGCGTGTCAGCAGGTGGGAATTGTCACACGACGCTGGTATCAGCCTCTGCTGCATTGTATGCCGGCCCTGTCCGGGCAGTGCATAGTGCTGCCAGCACCGAGCGCGCAGGCCATTGCGGGAACCCTGCTGGGGCTACCCTTTTTCCTCGGGATGACGCCTGAGCAACGCACGAAGGTTTCTTCCGCTGTGAAACGATCCCTAGCATGGCCTGCAGTTCACAGCCAGGAGGCGCCGAGTTCAGGGTCCTGACGCCTTCCCGTATGGTTCACGTGCGTCGCAGACTGGCATCCTCCACATAGTCCAAGGGGAGCTTGGGTGAATTTGAAATCTTTGCGAGGATTCTTCCGTTTTTCTCGAAATGCCCTTTAGCGACCAGGAAGGACTTGTGAATCTTTCCTATGACTTCGTCGGAAGGTCGCTCAGTCTGGTCGCCTTTGTCCCAGAAATAGTATCCATTCGAGAAATCCAGATCAATGCCAGCGACATAGACGCGAGAATATCCCATGTAGTAGGCGAACTGTATGGCTTCAAGAACAATGGACCATCCGGAATATAATTTTATGCATGGATCGTAAGAGAAATTATCTTCTCCATTGCACATGTCATTGCCAGGATTCTCCCTTCCTTCATACCATATGATATTTTGCCGGGCTGTTTCTTCAGGATGATTTTTTCTGGCAAGTTGATAAACCCCATTGCGGAAGAACTTGATTCCTGCTTGAACGTTCATAACATCCTGCGCCAGAAGCTGGAAAGCAAGATAGTCTCCGATAAAGTAATATTTTGGCTTGAATTCTATGCCAAGATCCTTCATTTTGAATGCTGAATTGCACCAGAAGGACTCTCTATCCAGAAGTTGTTCCAGATCGAAATCACCTAAAGAAGGTCCGTTTCCAATCACATAGGCGGTTTGCCCGATTTTGCTATCCTTCAGTTGCCTGATGGCTTCGTTTGAGCTGAATGGTGATTCCTTTATTGAATGTTCCATAGCAGTGCCGAGGTGGGATAGCCGATTTTCCAGCGAATCTACTCGCTGTCTCAGCAGGCCGCCGCCCATACGCTCGAACATCCCCTCTGACAGGGTTCGTTGCCATGTCATTACCTTTTCAAAATCCCACCATATGTCAAGAGACTCTCGACCGTAGTGCCGGCTGATGTTTGGCAGTTTCGACAGCTTCGGTGCTGGAGCGTCCGGAGCGAGTACCTCATGCCAGAAACCCGGGGAAATCAAATCATTGAAGCGGATCTGCAGGTATCCATTTTCAGGTGCATCTGGCACAGCCAGCTGTACTGTAGGTTCTGCAAGCATGCATGCGCTGCGATCGAACCACGAGGCTTCCTGTAGAACATGCGATGAAATTCCGGTGACGACGATATCATCATGAGAACTCAAGACTTGATAGGAGTTTTGCATGCAGGGACGAACCGGTGTCCCCAACAGCTCACTCAGCGCGGCTCGCTCCCGCTCCGCATAGTCATACAATTTGTCTTCGTAGTCCGTCATGTGCAGGACGCGACGTCCTTTGGCCAGATCGTGCAACTTGTCTGAGAAGTCATTGCAGCGAAATATCTTGCCGTTGCTACTCTGCAGAGCAGCATCTCTGGGATGCTGACCAATGAATATCAATGTATTGTCAAGACTGAAGAAATGCCGGAGCTGCTCTTCCTGCCGACCTTGGTGCATTCTGACATTGGCGGCCAACAAGGCGGCCTCCAGTCGGATTTCCTCGTGCGACATGCCTTTTGCCAGAATATGCTGTCGCAGTTCGTGGCAAGAGGTATCTATTGCGAAATATAGATCTCTGCCGAAGCGTAAAGGTGAATAGCAAATATCCAGATAATGAACTCCCCTTGTTTGCAAGGCATTCCTGAGCCAAGGAGGGATTTCGAAAGTCAGTACAAGGCTGCCGGTTGGGATGTGATCAAAGAGATAGTTCTCTGCAATCGAAGAAATGCTGTAATAGCTATTGTGCTTCTGATCGTAAGTCGCTGTTTCCGCCGTCAGTTGGTGAAATCTTGTCAAATCAAAGCCTGATCGCAAGCCGTTTCTTTTTTTTCCACCTGGGGCGTGTGCTATATGCAGGCCAGTTGCCTGATATATGGGTTCTCTTATGAAATCGAATATGCCTTCGGAAGTCGATTTGTCACGGCGAAGCAAATCATAAAGGCAAATGATCTGTTTGTATTTCATGCGCTGAACCTATGCTTTTATGACTGATCTTATGCGGGGTGGTGATTTAATAAAAATAGAGGCAAGTATCCCATCGATAATGACCATGATGTCGCAAACCTATTTTATATCCAGGCTGCTGTGAAATTATGTAGTCTGTCAAGTCCAGTAGATCAGATGGGCGATGGTATGTGGAAATGGCCAATTTCGGGGCACTACTCTTCAAGGTTTGCTCCGCCCCTCGTAGAGCTGGTAGCTCGTGCCCTTCCACATCCATCTTTATGAATGTCGGCGCCTCGTCTACGATGTCATCTATCGGATGGACGTCGATGAATTCCGACTCCTGTGTTGGACAGTTGGCGCTCTGAATGGAACTGCCGTGACCACCTTGGTGCTGGAAGGCCAGTCGGCAACTGTTTTCTCCTGCACCGCATGCATGTATGCTGATGCGGGAAGCCAAGGTTGGATGGATATCCTCAATCAGGATATTGCGTAGAGTCTGTATGTTGAATCTGTCGGGCTCTATCAGCCAATTGCGCGAAAAAATACCATTGGTAGCATTCAGGAATCCGTAAAGAGATTCGCCGATGGATGCGCCGCAGTCAACCATTCTTTCCTCATTGCCAAAATGCAGCAATCCGGATTCGAAATAAAGGGATGAATAGGACTGCTCTATTCTGTAGTAATGCGAGTGATGACAAGTCAGGCGGAAGTTCAAGATGGAATAAAGCGTTTTTGCAGAAAATGGATCTGCCATGCGCTGCGCCAATGCCTGGTACCGTTCTGTATTGCGGATTATGTGGGGCCCCCAGTCATCCATCCGGTGATCGACAAGTCCCTGTAGCTGAAATGCCCGGACTGCCTGTTCAAAGTTCATATGAGGTATATGATTTGAACTGCAAACATCGTTGAAAAATACCTTTGGATTTTTCTGTCCACAGGTATTTACAGCAAAAATATTATTTTTCCCCTGGCAGATCTTTATAAATGCGCTGGTTGTTATCAAAGGTATGCCATGATAGTGGCTTTCCGATTGATGAAGCAAGTCATCCACAACGGCCGCTATCACATAGCGACCATGTTTTTGGGCTTCTATCAAATGTGCAGCGAGACCTCTTGTCCCAAGTATGAACATCCGACTGGCAGCACCATGGTTGGATATGACATCGCGCACCTCATCGGGAGTTCCGAAAAGACCATCTTGAGCAAGACTCGATGCAGCCTGCAGGAAGTAATCCTTCAAAGCTGAAAGATCGGTCGGAATATGACGGGATCGTTGTACAGGCATGGCGGGTGATGCAAGTATCAGGACCCAGGGAAGACAAAAATGGGCTCGTCATACCTGAGGTCAAAAATTGTATTGCTTGGGATATTTTCACGGTAAAGACGTGGCCACCCCAGTTCGCATCCACGACCGATCTTTATTCTTTCTTCAACGAGCGTGCCGGCCCGTAGAATGCAGTGAGCTCCAATTTCCACATGCGCGCCTACTTGTACCCCTGACTCTATCCAGCAGGAAGGCTTGATGATGCACCCCGGACCTAGGCGAGCTCCTGTGTGTACCATGGAATTGAACCCGATCTGGCAGCCAGGCCCGATGCTGGCATGGTCTCCAATGAAAACATTCTGTCCCATAATCACATTGCCGGCAACACTGGCACTGGGGCTGACAAAAGACCCAAGTCGGAATCCGCGCGCCAGCGCAGCTTGCATCAATTCCGCTCGTTTGAAATTGCCGAACCGTTCATCGAGTGCAATAAAAAGGCCATCCTGGTCGGCGCACACATCGTCGAACAGGGAAAGATCAAACTCATAATCCTCTCCTTGGCGGATTTCAAGGCGCTGTAAGGATATATCTGGACAAGCCTGTTTCCATGCATGAAATACAATCTCCAGAAAATCACCGCTGCCTATGATGCACTTATATTTCATGTGATGTTTCCATCAAGTTCGTGTACCAATGCTCAATCTTCCGATTGGTAATTTCATAGGCGCCTTGACTGGGTATAGGCGCTTCCTCGTACAATACTGATTGAATGGCCTCTAGAATGGATATGTCCTCTCCCACAATTTTTTTGCTGTAATGCATGTGGGATAAAAGAACCTGAGAGGACGTGGCGTAAGGTTTCTTCTTGCGTGCTGTCATGAAAAATATCTCCACATCGGTCTTTCCAGGTGCTATGGGGATATGATTTTCGATGGTGAACGAGTATCCACCATTGCCGGAGGCAATATGAAGATTGGGGTATGCAAGCCAATTGAAATATGCATCATTACTGCCCCAACGATCAACCATCTCCAACCAGGGTACACGGCGAATGGGGTCGATCTGACCCTCGGGGCCGCCGTAGCTGAACGCCTGCATCTGCTGGCGTAGAGTTGTGGTTGAGGGTGACTCCAGCGCGGGTTTCATGAATTCCTGCGCCTGAGGATCGACAGGAAAGCTGGCAACCTTTGCGAGACTCTTGGAGTGAAGATACCGTACGTGATTGAAATCACGAAGATTTTCGTATATCAGTTTCCAATTGAAATTTGCATGCCATGTGGTCATCATGACTTCGTTATCATAGGATTCGGCACTGCTGCGCAGCAGCTCTATGAATTCCGACGTGAACTGTGCCTCGAATGGCATGGGTTCTGTTGAAAGATTTATGAAGAGCAACCCTCCAACTATCTTCAGCGAAAACTCTCTGAGTTTGATTTTCTTTTTCTCTTCGGAGTCGAATTGGTAAAGGGTGTCGCAGTCAGGGATATTTTTTACAAAACCTTGTTGGTCATAGCTCCAGGCGTGATAGGGGCAAAGCAGAGGACGTGTCCCGGAAAATCCTTGCTGAAGAGGTGCACTGCGATGGAGGCAAATATTTTCGAAGGCACGCAGTTCGCCCTGGAAGTTCTGTATGACAACGGGAATACCCGCAATCTTGCGTGTAATGAACGAGTGATTCTTGGGAAGCAGGGAAACCAGTCCGGCGAAGAGCCAGACCTTGCGAAAAATCTTTCTTTGCTCTGTCTTGAATATTTTTTCTGAAAGATAGTATTTGGGGTGCATTCGAGAGCGCATAAGGGATTTCCTGCCAACGGCCTGGAGTCAAAAAATCAAACGTGCGGGATTGCCGAACACGGTGGTGCCCGGAGCTACATCCTTCAGTACCACGGTCCCCGCGCCTACGGTCGCTCCGTCCCCAATGCGAACACCAGGCGTGATTGTGGCGTGCGGATGCACTATGGCGTAGTCGCCAATCTGGGCGCCACCTCCGATAAAGGCCATAGCACCTATCTGCGCATAGTTCCCGATGCGCACATCGTGGCCGATGATGCTGCCGCTATGGATATTGGCAAATTCACCGATCCAGACATCGGGGCTGAATTGAACACGGGGCGCCCAGAAGCAGCCGATGCCCAGATGCACACGCACGCTCAGATAGCCGTCAGTGTTGTAGGGCGTGCGTATATGGATAAATTCTCCGCCCCGTTCCAGGATGGGCCGAGAGAACTGCTGGCGTGGTCTCGGCAGGCCAATCGCGCAAACGAAGGCTTCATCAGCCTGAGGAATATGACTTAGGGGGTTGCCGACAATGGCGGCGCCACAGTCGATGCCGTCGAGAATGTGCGGGCGTGTGTCGAGAAATCCGGCAATGGTCCAGTGACGGCCATGGTCGAGGGAGTCCTTCATTTGCACCATGACTTCTCGGCCCCACCCGCCAGCGCCGATGATGTAGACCTTTTTCATCAGATCACGGCTCCTCCGTCCATGACGAGGCTGGTTCCCGTGACCCAGCGACTGGCATCGGAGAGCAGGTAGATGGCACCATGGGCTACATCGTCGGGCGTACCCAGTCCCAGCGGGTGGCGCAACTTTTGCTGCTCGAGCAAATCCTGATGAGCCTCCCACATCGGCGTGGCGATGGCGGACGGCGAGATGCCGTTGACACGTATCCCATGCCTGGATTGCTCGAGAGCAAGGCATCTGATGATGCCCAGCAGACCGGACTTCATGGCGGAGTAAGGGCCGAGTCCGCGCGTTCCCAGATGCGCAGCGGTGGACAGCATGAAGATGATGGAACCCTTGGCGCGGATGGCATTGGTCCGCAGCAGGCCTTGTGTCAGCATGACCGGGGCGAGAAAGTTGACAGCATACATTTCGGTCATCATTGCCTCGGTCAACTGACGTATGGGGCAATGCCTTTGCAGGCCCGCGCAGTGAACAATGCCATCGACGGTACCTGCGGCCTGGATCAGTCGCCCGCGGTCATCTGCCTGGGTCAGGTCGGCGTTCACGGGCAGGTGGTTTTCGCCTTCAAGCGCTGCATGGGTGGCCTGCAGACGGGTTGCATCACGGCCTGTGATCACCAAGCGGGCGCCACGTCGCGCCAACACCTTGGCGAGATGTTGGCCGAGCCCGGAAGAAGCTCCAGTGACCAGTACTTTTTTGCCGGTCATGGAAAAGGGGTAGCTCGCGGATTCCGTCATGCGAAGATGTCCATGGGTGTACTCAACCCGCCATCCACAATGAAATGGTTCCGTGTGATCCAGCGGCTGGCGTCGGAGAGGTAGAAGACGGCCGCATGCGCCACATCCTCTGGTTCGCCCATTCCCAAGGGGGTCAGTGCGAACAATTCTTCCATCCTGCCACCCCCCTGGCTCAATCCGTCCAGCATCGGTGTGCGCACGTAGCCGGGGGCAATACAGTTGGCGCGGATTCCCTGCTTGGCCACCTCTAGCGCCAACGAGCGCATGGCACCTAGCAGAGCGGCTTTGCTGGCGGCATAGGCGGCCGTGGCCAGCGCACCGCTGTGTGATGACAGGGCAGCAATGAAAAGAATGGATCCCTTGGCAGCGATCCGTTTTTTCGCCATAAGTGCACGTGTGAGTAGCATGGGCGCATAAGTATTGCTTGCGAACATCTCTTGCAGATGTGCTTCACTGATCAGGCGAAACGGCACCAGCCTGGAGACGCCGGCCGCATGAGCGACGCCATTCACGATGCCCGCGTGTTCGACCAGCTTGTCTCTTTCCGCAGGTGCTGTGAGATCAGCGGCCAGGAACCGGTGGCCGTTGCCTGCCAGTGCGGCGGCGGTCGCCTTCAGGCGTTCCTGATCTCGGCCCGTGATGACGAGTTCGGCGCCCATCAAGGCACAGCTGATGGCAATTTGTCGGCCAATGCCCGAAGAGGCTCCGGTAACCAGAATGCGTTTGCCTGCGAGTGAGAAGGCGTCTTTTTCCATCAGATTTCGATCAACACGGGAAAGTGCGCTGAATCGATGTCCACGATGGCGCCACCCCATGAAAGTCCCACGCCAAAGCCGCAAAGCAAAAGCCTGTGGCGGCCCTGAGACAGCGTGTCACCGAGGCGGACCGTCATGGTCACTGGCAGCGAAGCACCACTGGTATTGCCAAAATCCTGCAGGGAGGACGGTACTTTGTCGGAGCTCAGACCCAGCTTCTTGCGGATGGTTTCGTTGATCATTCGGTTGGCTTGGTGGAAGACGAAGTAATCGATGTCTTCCTTGCCCATGCCTGCATGCGCCATTAGCTGCTCGACCATGGGTGGAATACGCTGCGTGGAAAAGCTCAACACGGCGGGCCCATCGAGTATCAGATCCAGATTGGAGTACCAGAAGCCGTCTTCCCCCTTGCGTGCGATCGCGTGCTCCAGCTCAAAGGGCTGCCGATGCCCTCCAACAGGAACCATGATCGCCTTGTGGCCGCTGCCGTCGCTGTTGAGATCGAAGTACATGGGCGCGGCTTCCTGGCTGTATTCCAGGGCGGTTGCTGTGGCCGCATCCGAAAACAATGGATCCTTGAGGGGGTCCTTGTGCTTGTAGCTGGAGCGATCGCCCAGCAAGATCAACCCTTTTTTGACAACGCCAGCGGCCACCATGGACCCGAGGATCTGAAGGGCAAATGGATAGCCGGAGCAGCCCAGGTTCACGTCAAAGGCCACCGTGCCGTGGGGCAGGCCCAACCGGTCCTGCAGGATGATGGCGGTAGCGGGCGTCAAATAGTCGGGCGACTGAGTGACCACGATCAGCGCGTCAACTTCCTCCCGGGCCCATTGCAGTTCGCTCAGCAGCTTCTCGGCCGCATCGAATGCAAGGTCCGAGAAGCACTGCCAGCTTGGACACACTCTGCGCGTCTCGATTCCAATGTTGCGCACCAGGCGTTCACGTTCGGAGCGCAGATGGGGCGGGACGTCATGGATGTTGTGCACCACATGCCGTGGTACGCAACTGGCCATGCCCGCAAAGCGGACGTTGTGCAGAGTGGACAGCGCCATGATGTTTATCCCAGCAGCTTGTAGATATCGGCGATGGTCGAGCAGTTCTTGAGATCGTCGCCGGTGATGGTCTTGCCGTAGTCGACGTCGAACATGACGATCACGCCCAACGCGGCCAGGGAGTCCCACTCGGGCAGGCTCTTGAGTTCGGTGTCGGGGGTCACGTCGACGGCTTCCTGGAAGTCCACGGCGGTCAGAAAGCTTTCGATGAATTGGTCAATGGAGGGCATGGGATGGGTTCCTGAAAATAGGCTGGGCGCCCGCCTATGAGGGCAAACGCTTTGATGAATTTTCGCAGAGCGCCCCTGCGCTGGAAGGTCGGAACTGTGGGCAAAAGCGAGCCTTGTTCCGATGCTGCGAGGGGCGGTGCTGTTCTTGCGGACCGGGCGGATGATGGCACACCGCCTCGTGGCGCGCTTCCTGTTTTGTAGCAGTCGGTGACCTGCCTGCTTGGTAAAAGTGGAAGAAATGTGGTTTGCGCCTGCTTATCCAGGGGCCGTGTTTGCCGGCTTGCCTGCACGATGGCGGTATTTGCGTAGGTGCCGGCCTGGGTGCCGGGCCTGTGGTGGGGCGCTTGCCCGCAACCTTGATGACCAAGATGAATACGAACGAGCATTTGCAGCAGGCCCGCCAGTTGCACGACCAGTGGCAGTTCGAGCAGGCCCGCCAAGCCTATGAAAAGGTGCTGGAGCAGGAGCCTGCCCATGCCGAAGCCCTGCACGGCATGGCCCAGCTGCTGGGTCTGCATCAGCTGCGCAGCGCAGAGGCGCTGCCCTATCTGGAGGCGGCCATCGGCGTGCGGCCTGCGGATTTTGGCTACTGGCGCCTGTACATCCACATGCTGATCCGCGAGGGGCTGCTGGACATGGCCATCTCGCTGATCGACGTGGCACGGGCCAACGGCATGCAGGAGATTGCGCTGGAGCAACTGGAAAAGGATGTGGCTCTGGTGCAGGGCGCCCAGGCCGCAGCGTTTCTGGAGGAGCAGGCCGCGCGTTGGCCGCTGGGGCCTGCTGAGCCGGAGATGGCGTCTGCTGCCGGCGATGGCCGGGGCCGGGTGCCCGAGGCGCAGCTGCGGCTGCTGATGCAGTTGTTCGCCCAGCGCGAGCATGCCGAGGCCAGCCAGCTGGCGGGTTCGCTGGTGCGCCAGTACCCCAAGAGCGGCCTGGTCTGGAAGCTCAAGGCGGCAGCCGATCATGCGAACGGCCGCATCGAGGCGGCCCTGCAGGCAGCGCGCCAGGCAGCCGTTCTGCTGCCGCGCGATGCCGAGGTGCAGTTCAACCTGGGGGGCATCTGCCTGCAGGCAGGCCATGCGGCCGAGGCCGAGCGTGCGATGCGCGCGGCTTTGACGCTGCGGCCGCATTGGACCCAGGCTTTCTCGCATCTGGGCGATGCGCTTTGTGCCCAGGACCGTACCGATGACAGCCTGCCTTGCTATGTGAACGCGCTGCTGCTGGATCCAGACGACGCTGATAGTTTGTCGCGCCTGACGGCAGCACTACTGTGCACGGGCAGGCTCCAGGAATGCGCTCAATTTCTGGTGCTACTGATGAAGCAGCGGCCTCAGGACTTACGGCTTTGCCTAGCCAGCGCGCAGGTATTGAGCCAAGCAGGTTGGATGCTCCAAGCGGAAACAGCCTACCGGATGGCGCTCCAGATCGCGCCGGATAGCCTGGACTTGCTGCTCAAGCTGGGCCTGTTGCTCTGCGAAGGAGGACGGCTGGCGGAAGCAGAAACGTGCCTACTTAAGGCGCTACAGCTGCAGCCGGGCAATGTGGTGCTGTATTGCGAAACCGCCTTCACATTGTTTGCGCAAAAGAAATGGGACGAGGCTCTGGAAATGCTCACTCGGGCGTTGCAGATCGACGCCGACAATGCCCGTGCGCATACCCTGCGTTGTCAGGTACTGCTTGAGATGCGCGATTTGCCGGCGCTCGATTTGGCATTGCGGGAAGGGCTGGAGCGTTTGCCCGGCGATCGTCAGCTGATGTTTCAAAGGGCCGCCTACTTGGAGCGCAGTGGTGATGCGTCGCACCACATGCAGCAACTTGACGAACTGGCGCAGCTGCATCCGGACTACGAGCCGGCCTATAGCGCGAGGTTGTTCGCGATGATCCACTCGCCAAGTTCCTCGGCGGTTTCGGTGGGGCGTGCTAACCGTGAGTATGGGGCCCTTATGAGCCAGATCTACTCCGGTATGCAACGCGTGGAGTTCACCAATGTTAGAGATCCTGGCAAGGTATTGCGGGTAGGCTTTGTGTCCGGCGATCTGCGCAGACATGCGGCAGCCAAGTTCTTCCTGCCCGTGATGCGCGAGTTGTCAAAGCATGGCGGCATGGTCCACATCGCCTATTGCAACAACGAGATCCACGACGAGATTACCAAGGAGTTCCAAGGGCTATTCCAACTGTGGCGCGGCGTCCGCGATATGGATGTGCAGGCTCTGGCCGCCTTGGTACAGGCCGACGGCATTGACATACTGATTGATCTCAGTGGCCACACGCGGGGCCATCGACTGGACTTGTTCGCTGTACGTCCGGCACCTGTGCAGCTGACTTGGATAGGCAACCCAGGCAGCACTGGCTTGGAAACCATGGACTACATCGTACTTAGCGACTTAGTACTGGATCATGGCCTAGTCAAGACGCAGGTCACCGAACAGATAATGCGCCTGCCTTTGGCCTATGTTTTTGACGGCGGCATTCACCAGGAAGCCGTGGCGCCTCTGCCGGCCCTGCGCAATGGCCACCTGACGTTTGGCTCTTTCAACCGCCTGTCCAAGATCAACCGCAATGTGGTTGCAGTCTGGGGCGAGGTGCTGCGTGCCCTGCCCACGGCGCGGCTGAAGATTGCGGCCTGCCCTCGCTCCGGTCCTCCCCAGCACCTGCGCAACTGGCTGGCCGAGGTGGGCGTGGCCGTGCAGCGCGTCGATTTTGTGGAGCAGATGGGATTCGAGCACTATCTGCAGGCCCACCATGACATAGATATCTGCCTGGATACTCTGCCGTTCACGGGCGGAGTGGTCACCAACCACGCACTGTGGATGGGTGTGCCCACGCTGACGCTGATGGGGGAGCTACTGGCGGGGCGGCAGTCGGCTGAAGTGATGGCTCGTGTGGGCCTGGAGCAGGGCTTTGCAGCGCGGGACTTGGCACAATTGCTGGACCAGGCTACGTACTGGCAGGCACATTTGCCGCAGCTGCAGCAGATACGCCAAGGGCTGCGCGCACGCCTGCAGGCCCAGGAGCCGCAACAGGCGGACATCGTGGCGCGCTCGGTGGCGATGGGGATGCGCCAGGCTTGGACCCGCTGGTGCCTGGGGCAGGAGCCGGTGGATCTGCGTGTCTCCTATGAGGATCTGGGTCTGGCCGCTCCTGTAGCGCCCGTTTTGTAACAGCGAACCGCGCACCGCCCGGATGGCCATGCCGCGCGGTGCAAAAAATCTTGTGAAGTCCCCCTAAAGTTCGCCGGGGCAGCTCCGAAAACCAACTCAGCAGAGGGACAAAAAGTCCTGAGCCCACCAAAAGCCGCGTAATTCGATGTGAAAGCGGCCGATGGTCGGATTGGGCCGCCGCCGCCCGCCTTGCGATAAGCGAGGGCACCGTGGCGGCGACGTAACTGACTTTACTAGGAGTTGTCACCATGGCCATGTCTATCAACACCAACGTGCAATCGCTGAACGCCCAGCGCAACCTGGCTACTTCGCAAAGCTCGCTGTCCACCACCATGCAGCGCCTGTCCTCCGGCCTGCGCGTCAACAGCGCCAAGGATGACGCAGCCGGCCTGGCCATCGCAGAACGCATGAACGCCCAGGTCCGCGGCATGAACGTGGCAGTGCGCAACGCCAACGACGGCGTGTCGATGGCCCAGACCGCTGAAGGCGCCCTGTCCAAGGTGACCGACGCTCTGCAGCGTATGCGTGAACTGGCTGTGCAGGCCCGTAACGGTACCAACGGCGCCAAGGACCAGGTTTCGCTGAACAAGGAATTCGTCGAGCTGGGCAAGGAAATCGACCGCGTGATCAAGGGCGCTGATTTCAACGGCAAGAAGATTCTGAGCACCGACGCCACCACGGACGGCTTCACATTCCAAGTCGGTGCTAATACCTCGGCCCAGGACACGATTAAGGTGACCACGACCAATCTGGGCACTGATACCGACATCGCAGCCATCACAGGCGCTTCTATTGGCAACACGGCAGCCGCAGCGCTGGATGCAACCGCTTTGGCGACCGTGATCGGCAACCTGGATACGGCCCTGGATAAGGTCAACTCCGAGCGCGCCGTGCTGGGGGCCACCCAGAACCGCTTCGAGGCCGTGGTCTCGAATCTGCAAGTGGCTTCCGAGAACACCGCTTCGGCCCGCAGCCGCATCATGGATGCCGACTTCGCTTCGGAAACCGCCAATCTGAGCCGCTCGCAGATCCTGCAGCAGGCCGGTACAGCGATGGTGGCTCAGGCCAACCAACTGCCCCAGGGCGTTCTGGCCCTGCTGCGCTGATAGTGCGAGTCCGGCGGCCTTTCCAAGCAAGAGGCGGCCGGAATTCTCCAGGCCCCAGGCATCTGCCTGGGGTTTTTTTATGGGCGAAAGGGCTGGCCAAGAGGGTGTTCGAAGGGTGAATTGGCGCCGGATCATGGGCTTTATCGGCGCTTTGGCGCAGGGGCTTTTCCGCACAATCGTTGGCATCAGATAGGCAGAGCTGGAAGTCCTGGCGTGCTTTCTGGCGTTCTGGCGGCTTGGGGTCGTCGAACGGTTGGCCATTGTTCATGCCTAACGAGGAGCTGCCCCATGGCATCCATCATCAACACCAATCTTGTTTCGCTTAACGCCCAGCGCAATCTCAACACGTCCCAGTCGTCGCTGAGCACCACCATGCAGCGCCTGTCTTCGGGCCTGCGTGTCAACAGTGCAAAGGACGACGCGGCAGGCTTGGCCATTGCCGAGCGCATGAACGCCCAGGTGCGAGGCATGAATGTGGCCATGCGAAATGCCAACGACGGCATCTCCATGGCGCAGACGGCGGAAGGCGCGCTAGGTAAGATCGGCGACAGTCTGCAACGCATGCGCGAACTTGCGGTTCAAGCTGCCAACGACACCAACGGTTCGACGGACCGTGGATCGTTGAACAAAGAGTTTCAGCAGCTGGCGCAGGAAATTGCACGCATAGTTGGAAGTACAAGCTTCAATGGTCGCCAACTGTTAAATAGTGCGGATGCGACAGTTTTTCAGGTGGGCGCTAACACTGGCGCTGACAATCAGATCACGATTTCTGCTGTGAATCTGTCAGTTGCTGCGCCTGGTGGATTGGGCGTTACTGCAGGAACACCCCCAACGCTGAGTGGCGCCTTGGGCTCCTTGCTTGGTGCAAGCAGCTCCGCCGCTGACGCACGCCTGTCGATGGCTGCCATCGACACAGCATTGGATGAAGTCAACAACACGCGTGCCACTTTCGGTGCTGCGCAGAATCGTTTCGAGGCCGTAATTTCCAACCTGCAGGTTGCCTCGGAAAACACAGCGGCTGCACGATCGCGCATCATGGATGCCGACTTCGCTGCCGAAACCGCCAACCTGAGCCGCACACAGATCCTGCAGCAGGCCGGCACAGCCATGGTGGCCCAGGCCAACCAGCTGCCCCAGTCGGTGCTCAAGCTGATTCAGTAAGAGGGAGCCAGGGGCTCTGGCGGGCTGCGCAGGGCGCGGCCAAAAAAAGCCTCAGGTTCGGGAGAAACCGGTCGATAAGATACCGGGGAATGCCTTCGGGCATTTGGTGTGCGTGTTCGCAGGGGCACGCTCTGCGCTGTGGCGCGGAGGTGTTCTGCACTTAGAAAGGGATGGTCATGGCCACCTTGAGTTCAGCTGGCATCAGCGGCAGCGGCCTGGACGAGACGATGATCGCCAAACTGGTGGCCCTGCAAAGGCAGTCACTGGTTCCGCTTCAGCAAAAAGCGTCTGTTCTGGATTCCAAGATATCCACGTTCGGGCAGATCAAGTCCCTGATGTCCACGCTTCAGGACGCGGCCACTTCGCTGGCCGATGCCGATACATGGCGCCTGACCAATGCCACCACGACCAATACGGCCGTGACTGCCACGGTGACGGACGCCAATGCTCTGCCCGGATCTTCTGTGATCTCGGTGACGGATCTGGCGCGCAGCCAGTCTGTTGCGACCGCTGTCATGCCGGCGTCCACCCAGTTCGGGGCTGGCAAGCTCACCATCACCATGGGCAGCTGGGACAAGACTGGCGACCAGTTCAGCAATCCCGGCACTCCCGTGGAGATCGATATCGCGGCCGGTGCCAAGCTGGAAGACGTGGTCCAGGCCATCAATAGCAAGGGCACGGGCGTGGTGGCGTCGGTGCTCAAGGATGCCCAGGGTGAACGCCTGGTGCTGCGCTCGCGTGCCACGGGTGCCGATGCCGGCTTCACGGTCGGTGCCAGTGGCGATGCCAGCCTGTCGGCCCTGGCCTTCAACGGCAAGGCAACCACGGGCTCCGTGGCGCAGTACGCCCAGAATGCCGAGATCAATGTCAATGGCATCACGGTGCAGTCGACCACCAACGAGTTCAAGCAGACCGTGCCTGGCCTGAACATCACCGTGAACCAGGTGACGGCGGCCGCCACCCCGGTGACGGTGACGGTGTCCTCGGACACTGAGGGCATGAAGAAGAAGATCCAGGCCTTCATGGATGCCTACAACGCGCTCAATGACGCGTTGGCCAGCTCGACCAAGTACGACGCCGAAAGCAAGGCCGCCGGCGTGCTGCAGGGCGACTCCACCACGGTTGGCATGACCAACAGCCTGCGCAGCGTGGTCTCGGGTACGGTTGCTGGCGCAGCGGACACGCTCAAGCGCCTGTCGGACATGGGCATTCAGATCCAAAAGGGCGGCAAGCTCGCCTACGGTACGACAGCCAGCGACAAGACCAAGCTGGACGCAGCGCTGAAGGACCCCGAGTCCATGAGCAAGATGTTTGCCGCGGTGGGAACGGACGGGCAGCCTGATACGCAGGGCCTGGCCGCGCGCATGAAGGATTTCACGCGCAAGGCGCTGGAATTCGATGGCACCTTCGACACCAAGAGCAAGAGCCTGCAGGAACTCAAGAAGAGCAACGGCAAGTCCCAGGACCGGATCAATGACCAGGCCGATTCGCTGGAAAAGCGCCTGCGTGAGCAGTACGCTTCGCTGGACAAGAAGATGAGCGGCTATTCGGCGCTGAGTGCCTACATGAACCAGCAGGTTTCCCAGTGGAATAAATAGACAGGAGCCATGCGGAGCGGCGGTCCTGTTTTCTGTAACCAATGCCCGGTGCCTCTAAATTTTCGGGCATTGCAGCCGAAGAACAAGACATCAAGGAAACGAACATGTACACATCGCTCAACCGTCGTGCTGCAAGTGCCTATGCCCAGGTCGGCGTCCAGTCCTCCGTGGACGGCGCATCGCCCCATCAACTGATCCAGCTGCTGTTCGACGCGCTTGAGAAAGCGCTGAACGCGGCCAAGGGAGCCTTGCAGCGTGGCGACATCGGCGAGAAGGGTGTGCAGATCGGCAAGGCCGTGCGCATTCTGGAGGAAGGCCTGAAGGCCTCCGTCAATCCCGATGAAGGCGGCGAGCTGGCACAGAACCTGATTTCCGTCTACGACTACAGCATCACCCAGCTGACGCTGGCCAATCTGCGCAACGACGCAGCGCTGCTGCAAAGCGCGCAGGACGTGTTGGCTCCGATTGCCAATGGTTGGCGTGATATCGCCAACACGCCAGCCGTTGCCGGGACCTAGAAATGGAGTTGACATTGATTGACTTTTACCGGGCCATAGAAGACAGCAGCGCCAAGATGCTGCAGGCCGCACAGAACAAGGATTGGGAGGGAGTGACGCGCTACGAAGGCACCTGTGCCGTGCTGATCGAGCAGCTGCGGCTCAAGTCCCATGACGAGCCGCTGGCGCCTGAGCAACGCAAGGAGAAGGCGCGCATCATGCAGCGCATCCTGCGCAACGATGCCCAGATCCGCACGCTGGCCGAGCCCTGGCTGGCACAGTTCGAGCACATGTTCGACGGTCAGCCCCACGCCATGCATTGAGCCATGGCCTGACGGCGGCAGCTGCATCTGCAGCTTCCTGCCGGACATGAAAAAACCGCCTGAGATCCAGGCGGTTTTTTCATGGGTGGAATCTGCGGATGGCAGCGGCCGCAGATCAGGCCGCAGGTTCGGCCGCTGCGGGTCGCCGTATATCGATCAGGCCGCCGGCGCGGGCTGCACCTGCAGTTCGCTGAGCATGCGCAGCAGGTTGCGGTTGACGTCCTCGATCTCGAAGTCGTTGTCTTCGCGCAGCTGGCGAATCGGTGCGGGATCGTCGGATTCCAGCGCAATGGCCATCATCAGGGCCGGCGCGTAGGGGCCGGTGCGCGTCACGGCCGCGTCGAAGACGCGTTCGGACAGCGGTACGCGGCGCAGCACGGTGGGCAGGGGCTCTCCCAGCAATTGGTCCAGCTGCGAGAACAGGCCCAGCAGATAGACCTCGCGCTGCAGGTCGTGGCTGATGCCGGCTTCGATCAGGCGTTCGGTCAGGCTGGCGCGCAGCCGGATGGCGGTGCGCACGGGTATCAGGCTGGGCTCGGTGCAGGCGTGGGGCAACTGGTCCGACAGCCAGCGCTGCAGCGTGCCGTAGCCCAGCATCACCAGGCCGCGGCGCAGCGAGTCCACATTGCCCCGCAGGCCCAGGGCCGCGGAGTTGGTGTAGAGCATGAAGCGATAGGCCAGGATGGGGTCCTCGCCCAGGATCTGCTCGAAGGCTTCCAGCGATTGCTCGGCATCGACGGCACGCATCAGCGCAAGCACGGTGTCGCGGCTGGGCAGGGCGGGGTGATGGCGCTGGGCATGCAATGCATCGGCCACGGGCCAGCCGGCGATGGCGCCCGCATGGAAGCTGTCCAGGCACAGATCGGCCAGGGCCAGGCTTTCCAGCCCTTCATACATCTGGCCGCCCAGCAGTTGCAGGGGGGGCAGGGTGGGGGCGGGCCTGGCGGCCTGCTTGAGGGCCTGGAGCTTGGTCGGCGTTTCGGCGGCCTGCGCGGCCTGCTGCAGCGCAAGCACGGTCTGATTGGGCATGCCCGAGGCGCCTTCGGGCGGCAGATGCAGCAGGCTGCTGGCAAACCAGTGGGCGGCCTGGGCGTCGGGCACGTCGGACAGCGGGCCGCGCCAGACCAGCATCAGGCCGCGCGCATGGGCCTGGCGCACCAGGTCATAGATGGCGGAGTCCTGCAGCCAGTCGCCGCGCACTTCGATCCAGGGGCTTCCCTTGGAGGCGTTCTCCAGCAGGTCGCACAGCACCTGGCGGGATTGGGGCGACAGCAGCACCGGCGGCGACTGCGTGCCCCAGGTCTCGCGCAGTATGCGCAGCAGGTGGGCCACGTCGGCCTGGACGCCGGGCTCCTCGTGAAGATAAAGCTGCACGCCCGCCAGACGGCGGGCCTGGTTCCAGAGCGGCCTATAGCCGAAGGTCAGAGAGCTCAGGACGGACTGGACCATGGATGCATGCGCGGGCGGTTATCAGTTGATGAAGTTGAACAGTGACAGTTTCTGGATCGAGGCGTATGACTGCAAGGCCGCCTGCATGCCCACCTTCTGCATGTCCACATCGGAGAGGGCCTTGATCATATCGATGTCTTCGGCCCGCGAGCGCGCTGCTTCCTGCTGGTCCGCCTGGTTCTTCATGTCGTCTTCGAGGCGGTCGGCGCGGTTGAGCTGGTCGCCGGCGAAGCTGCGCATGGCCTGGACGCGGCTCATGCCGGCGTCGAGTTCGTTGAGGCCGCGGCCCAGCGCCTGCTGCATGGCTCCGGCATCGGTGGCGCCGTTCTTCACGCCCGCGATCACGTTGTCCAGCACGCTGAACAGGTCGGTGCGCTGGCTGGGGCCCAGCGTGAAGCTGTCGCCCGTGGCCAGGTTGCCCCAGATCTTCATCGACATGCCGCCCACGGTGATGGTGTCTCCGGCCGTGTAGGGAACGGCCGTGCCGGTCGTGCCACCGGAGGTGACGGTGTAGCTCAGGGCGCCCGTCGTGGCGTCCTTGGTGAAATTCAGGGTGTAGCTGGCGCCCGTGATGGCGCTGGGGTCCGACACCGTGCCCAGGTCGGCATAGGCCGAGCTGCCCGTGGGCGACTGGCGCGTCACGGCGAACACGCCGTTGCCCGTGGGCACGTTCATCCAGGTCGCAAAGCCGTCCAGCGCCAGCGGCAGGCCGTTTTCGCTGCCCGTGGCCTGGCCCGGTTGCAGCTGGGAATTGGTGCCGGGGTTGCCGTTGGTGAGAGGGTCTTCCTTGCTGCCCAGTCCGCGGAAGATGGGCAGGCCGTTGGAGTCCTTGGCATTGGCGTAGCTCAGCACCTGGTTGCGTATGCTTTCGAGCTGCTGCACCAGCGCATCGCGCGCCTTCTGGTCATAGGAGCCATTGCCGGACTGCAGGATCAGGTCGCGGAAGTCCTTGAGCGCGTCGTGGGCGGTGCCCAGCTTGGATTCGCCCTGGGCCATCACATCGCGCTGCAGGCCCAGCACACGCTGGTCGTTTTCCGAGCGGGAGATGCGCGTGAGCGCGCGCTCGGCCTGGGCGGCGGCCACGGGGTCGTCGCTGGCGCGCACCACGCGCTTGCCGGAAGTGGTCTTTTCCATCAGGTCCACCAGACTCGTATTGCGCGAGTTCAGGTTGTTGATGGTGCTTTCGTACATGTTGGCCGTGCCAATGCGGGAGATGCTCATGGTGGAATGCTCCTGTCCTGTGATCAGCGGCCCACGGTCTGCAGAACGCTGTCGAAAATGCTTTGCGCGACCTGCAGCATCTTGGCCGAGGCCTGGTAGGACTGCTGGTACTGCAGCAGCTTGGCGGCCTCTTCGTCGAGGTTCACGCCCGAGACGGCCGTGCGGTCCGCTTCCAGGTTCTTGGCGATGGTCTCGGACAGCTTGGCCGCGTACTGCGCGCTCTGTGTGCGGGTGCCCACCTGGGCCATGGCGGTGGAAAAGCCGTCGCTCAGCGTGGTCGAGCCATCGAAGAGCTTGCTGTCGCGCAGCGCCAGGAAGGAGCTGGCATTGCCGGCATCGCGCTGGTAGGCCGTGCCGTATTGCGGATCGGTGGCCTTGCCCAGCGTGACCTTGTCGCTGTTGGTTCCGTTGATGGCGGGCGTGCCGGTGATCTTGACCTGCAGGCCCGGCGCCAGCTGGATGGCCTGGCCGGAGGTGTACAGGCCCGTGGCCGGGATGCCGCCTGCCGGTGCCGGGGTGATGGTGTACTCCAGCTGTCCGGCAGCGTTCTTGCTGAACGACACCTCGGCGCCGGCAAAGGTCGACAGGTCGAAGCCCGCGCTGACCTGGATGCCGCCCATCTGCAGCGTGGCGTCGCCCAGGGACTTGATGCTGGCGGCCACAGGGTTGGCCACGGCCAGGTCGTTGGGCGAGTGCACGGCGGCCTGGATGTCGTGGGCGCCTGCCGCCATGGGGCGGAACAGGATGGAGTTGCCCTGCACGCCTTCGGCCTTGAGGTCGAAGCGCAGGCCGTCGATCTCCTTGGAGCTCAGGTCGGCCATGTCGGTGAAGTCCGTGACCTTGCCGTCGGACAGGCGGATGACCTTGCCCGCTGGGGCCGTGCTGCCGAAGACGACCTGGTAGTCGGAGGCTTTGAGCTGGCTGGCATCGACCACCGTGGTCGTCGGCGTGGTGGCACCTGTCCACTGGGCGCCCGTGGTCGAGCCGTTGCTGACCATGGACAGCTTGAACAGATTGCTGCCGCTTTGTCCCGACAGCGTCAGGCCGAGGTTGTTTTGCTGGTTCAGCGTGTCGCCGATGGCCAGTGCCATGCGGCCCAGCAGGTTGCGGCCCTCGGTCAGGTCGCTGCCCTGGAACTGCAGCAGGCCGGCGATCTCGCCGCCACCCAGCATGGAGGGCGTCAGCTCCACGCTCTGGCCGCCGGGCTGCTGGAAGTACAGGGCCATCTTGCCGCTGCCCGGAAACTCCGTGGCCTCCTTGAGCGTGAGCTGGGCCGAACTGGAGCCCAGCACCAGCGGCTGGCTGCCGCCCACGAACAGGCTGATGGTGCCGTCGTCCGCGGGGATCTGGCTGGTCTGCACATACTTGTTGATATTGCGCACCAACTGGTCGCGCTGGTCCAGCAGGTCGTTGGGCGTCTGGCCCGAGGCGATGGAGCGGCTGATCTGCGCATTGAGCGTGGCCACCTGGCCAGCCAGGCTGTTGACCACGGTCACATCATTGCCCATCTGCTGCTTGGCGCTGTAGTCCAGCTCGTCGAGCTGGGCCGATGCCGAGCGAAAGCGCGCCGCCAGCTCGTTCATGCGCGTGAGCGCCACCTGGCGTGCCGACGGGTCGGTGGGCGCGCCGGCCACATCTCCGAACGAATTCATCATGTCCGTGATGGCCGCGCCCAGGCCGGTCTTGCCGCCGCTGAACACTTCCTGCATCTGCGCCAGCGAGGTGGCGCGCGCCGAATCGGCCGCCGACACGGCGCTGGCCGTGGCCGCCTGGCGGTTCAGCAACTCGTTGAAGTTGCGCAGGATGGTGTTCACATCCACGCCATTGCCGATGTAGCCGCTGCCCATGTTCTGGCCCGGCGAGGTCTGGAAGGCCACGCTCTGGCGCGAGTAGCCGGCCGTGTTGACGTTGGCGATGTTGTGGCCGGTGGTCTGCAGGGCGATCTGATTCGCCATCAGGGCGCGGGATCCGACGTTCAAAAGGCTCATGGCGTGTTCTCGGTTTAGGCTTGTGCGCGTGCCGCGCTCTGCACGGCGCTCTGGATGGCGCGGCTGAGCTTGCTGGCGTATTCGGGATCGGTGGCGTAGCCGGCTTTCTGCAGCTCGGTCGCATAGGCCAGGGCCGAGTCGGTCTTGCCCATGGCTTTCTCGTAGCGCGGATTGCTGGTGATCAGCCGCGCATAGTCGCGGAAGGACTCCTCGTAGGAGCCGTAGGCGCGGAACTTGGCCGTGACCTTGCGCGCCACGCCGTCGATGTATTCGGTGGTCGTGACCTCGGCGACCTTGCCCGTCCAGCCCTTGCCGGCCTTGATGCCGAAGAGGTTGTGGGCATTGCTGCCATCGGCGTTCTTGATCTCGCTCTTGCCCCAGCCGGTCTCGTGGCCGGCCTGGCCCAGCATGAAGGCGGCCGGAATGCCGCTTTCCTGCGCCACGCGCGCCGCAGCGTCGCCATGGTGGGCCACGAAGTTGTCGCGGCCCTTGGGCGCGGGTGCGTAGGCGTTGACGGACTGGGCCGCGCTGCTGCGGCTGCCGCTCCAGGCGCCGATGGCAGCGGTGCCGCCGGCGGCGCCATTGGCATTGGTGGCCGTGCTGCGCCAGGCGATGCGGCTCATGCTCAGCGTGGAGGGCACGGAGATCTCGGCATCCTCGGCGGCTTCCGAGCCCATGGTGCGGGCCAGCTGGCGCGTGATGGCATCCGACAGTCCGCCGGGCTGGCCCGACATGGCCACCGACAGCTGCTGGTCCAGCATGTCGGTGCTGAGGTTGCCCTGTGCGCTGTCGAGCAGGCCGGACTTCATGGTCGCCTCGCGCATGCTCTTGATCATCTCGCGCATGAACAGCGATTCCAGCTGTTTGGCGGTTTCCTTCGCGGCCTGCGGGCTGTTCTCGCCGGCCGCGAACTTGAGTGCGTTGAGGGACCGGGCGTCGGCCGCCAGCGCATTGCTGGCCGCAGTCTGCGATCCATTGGGAAGTGCGATGCTCATATCACCTCCAGTTCGGCGTTGAGAGCGCCTGCGGCCTTGATGGCCTGCAGGATGGCCAGCAGGTCCTGGGGCGTGGCGCCCAGCGTGTTGAGTGCGCGCACCACGTCGGTGAGCTGCGGGGAGCCGGGCATGTTGATGATGTTGCCGGGCTCCTGCTTGATCTGGATGTCGGACTTCTGGGCCACCACGGTCTGGCCCTGCGAGAAGGCGCCGGGCTGGCTGATCACCGGCGTGGTGCTGATGGTGATGGCCAGGTTGCCGTGGGCGATGGCGCAGGGGCCCAGGGTCACGGCCTGGTTGAGCACGATGGAGCCCGTGCGTGCGTTGATCACGACCTTGGCCGAGGGCTTGGAGGTCTCGATCGGCATCTCCTGGATCTCGGCAATCATGCGCACGCGCGATCCCGGGTCCTGGGGCGCGGATACGCGCACGGTGCGCCCGTCCAGCGCCTGCGCCACGCCCTGGCCCATGCGCTGGTTGATGGCGCGCACCACCTTGTCGGCGGTCTGGAAATCGGTGGCGTTCAGGCCCAGCGTGATGCTGTCGCCTTCGTTGATCGGGGTGGGAACGGCGCGTTCGACCTGGGCGCCCTGCGGCACGCGGCCCGCGCTCAGGTGGTTGATCTGTACCTTGGAGCCGCCGGCCGAGGCGCCGGCGCCGCCGACCACGAGGTTGCCCTGGGCCAGCGCGTAGATCTCGCCGTCGGCACCGCGCAGCGGCGTGGTCACCAGGGTGCCGCCCTTGAGCGACTTGGCATTGCCCACGGAGGAGACGACCACGTCGATGGTCTGGCCTGGCTGGGCAAAGGCCGGCAGCTCGGCGGTGACGATCACGGCCGCCACGTTCTTGAGCTGCAGCTGGCCCGCGTTGCCTGTGGCGGGCAGCGAGATGCCCATCTGCTCCAGGTAGTTGGCCAGGGCCTGCTTGGTGTAGGGCATCTGGGTGGTCTGGTCGCCCGTGCCGTCGAGGCCGACCACCAGACCGTAGCCGGTCAACTGGTTGCTGCGCACGCCCTGGATGGCAGCGACCTCCTTGATGCGTGTTGCATGCGCCGGCAGGGTCAGCATGCTGGCGCCGAGGGCGGCTGCAACCCAGAACGGGCGCTGCGCTTGGCGCAATGTCAGGAGCATGGACAGTACTTTCATGCTGTCCATTCTCCGGAGAATCAGAACGGCATAACGTTCAAAAAGAACCGGGACAACCAGCCAATTGACTGCGCTTCCCCGGCCTGCCCGCGGCTGCGCGATTCCACGCGCACATTGGCCACCTGGGTCGAGGCGACCAGGCTGCCGGGCTGCATGGTGCGCGGGTCCACCGTGCCCGTGAAGCGCAGCACATCCACGTTGTGGTTCACGCCGATCTGCTTTTCTCCGGCGATCACCAGATGGCCGTTGGGCAGCACATCGACCACCGTCGTGCTGATGGCGCCCGTGAACGTGTTGTCGCTGGACGTCGAGCCCGAGCCCGTGTAGTCGTTGTTGTTGTTGAAGCCGATGTTGGAGCGGTCCTTGAGATTGGCCAGCGCATTGCCCGAAAACAGCGGCAGCGCCGAAATCCCGGCCGTGGTCTTGTTGGACCGCTTGAGGCCCGAATCCGACTTCTGGCTGGCCGTCACACGCTCCACGATCTGAACCGTCACCAGGTCCCCCACCAGGCGCGCGCGCCGGTTCTCGAAACCGGGCCGGTAGCTGGCCGCGTTGAACAGGCTGCCCGTGGGGCTGCCCGCCACCGGGGCGGGCTGCGGCAGCACCGGCGGCGCCGTGGACGGCATGTCCACCGGCGGCGGGTCATTGAGCGTCGTGCAGCCCGACAGGACTGCCGCCAGCGCCAGGCACGTGCCCGTCGCGGAAAGGGAGAAGGTTCGTTGGGTCATAGCGATGTTCCCGGTGTTTCAGTGATCCATGCTTCGCATGAACCTGGCGAGCCATAGGCATGTGGCGCGACCCCGGAGTCCGGCGCGGCCCAGGTCAGGGACGCCGAGCAAGGGCCGCCCCGCAGCGAGGGCGTCGTCCCCCTCCCTCGCGAAGCGAGTAGAGAGGGGGAAGCGGCGAAGCCGCTCAGGGGGAGAGATCAATTACAACTGCGCCAGCTTGGCCAGCATCTGGTCCGACGTCTGGATGGCCTTGGAATTCATTTCATAGGCGCGCTGGGTCTGGATCATGGTCACCAGCTCTTGCACCACGTTCACGTTCGAGCCTTCCAGGTAGCCCTGCTTGATCATGCCCATGCCGTTGACACCGGGCTGGCCCTGCTGGGGCTGGCCCGAGGAAGCGGTTTCCGTGAACAGGTTCTGGCCGCGCGGCTCCAGGCCGGCCGGATTGATGAACTGGCTCATCGCGATGTTGCCCACCTGCTGGGGCGCGGCCTGGCCGGCCATGGTCACGCTGACCACGCCCTCGGGGCTGATAGACACCTTGGTCGCGCCCTGGGGAATGGTGACGCCGTTGGCGATGGGCATGCCGCTGGCAGTCACCAACTGGCCCTGGGCATCGACCTGGAAGGAGCCGTCGCGGGTATAGGCCGTGGTGCCGTCGGGCATGTTGACCTGGAAGAAGCCGTTGCCGTCGATGGCCACGTCCAGCGCATTGTTGGACTGCTGCAGGGCGCCCTGCAGGAAATTGCGCGAGGTGGCCACCGTGCGCACGCCCAGGCCCAGGTGCAGGCCCGTGGGCAGCTGGTTCTGCTCGGTGGTCTGGGCGCCCGACTGGCGCAGGTTCTGGTAGATCAGATCCTCGAACACCGCGCTGGCGCGCTTGTAGCCCGTGGTCGAGACGTTGGCCAGGTTGTGGGAGATCACATCCAGCTGGGTCTGCTGGGCTTCCATGCCGGTCTTGGAGATGAACAGCGAATTGATCATGGCGTTTTCCTTTTCAGTGCTTTCAGCCGTTCATGCTCAAGAGTTGGCTGGCCGTCTTGTCATTGGTTTCTGCGGTCTGCAGCAGGCGCATCTGGGTCTCGAACTGGCGGGCGGCGGCAATCATGCCGACCATGGTCTCCACCGAATTCACGTTCGAGCCTTCGATGGCGCCCGACAGCAGGCGGGCGTTCTCGTCGTTGGGCAGCGGCTCGCCGTTGCCCGTGCGGAACAGGCCGTCGTTGCCGCGCACCAGCGCAGCGTCCTCGGCCGGCGTGGCCAGCTTGACGCGGCCCACGGCCACGGGCAGCTGGTTGCCGGTCTTGGCGGTCAGCGTGCCGTCGGAGCCCAGGGAAATCGTGGACTCGGGCGGAATGTCGATGGGGCCGCCGCCGTCCGACAGCACGGCCTGGCCGTTGCTGTTGACCAGCTGGCCCTCGGGGGAAACCTCGAACACGCCGTTGCGTGTGTAGGCTTCCTGGCCGTCCAGGCCCTGGACGGCGAACCAGGCGCGGCCCATGGCCATGGCGTCCAGTGCGCGGCCCGTGCGCTGGGTGGGGCCGGGCGTGTCCACGTAGCCGGAGGTTGCCTCCAGCGCGAACACGCGCGTGCCCGCGCCGCTGCCCTGCAGGGGCACGGAGCGGAAGGTGGACATTTCGGCCCGAAAGCCATTGGTGCCGGCATTGGCCAGGTTGTGGGCCAGCACGGACTGACGCTGCGCCGCTGCGTTGGCGCCCGTCATGGAGGTGTAGATGATGCGGTCCATGCCGGCTCTCCTGACTCAGTTCTTGGCTATCAGCGCAGGTTCACCAGGGTCGAGAAGACCTGGTCCTGGGTCTTGATGGTCTGGGCATTGGCCTGGTAGGCGCGCTGCGCGGTCATCATGTTCACCAGCTCGGCGGTCAGGTCCACGTTGGAGTCCTCCAGCGCGCCCGAACGCAGCGAGCCGAAGGTGCCGGACTGGGCCGTACCGTTGAGCGCCGGGCCCGAATCCGAGGTTTCCACCCACTTGTTGTCACCCACGGCGCCCAGGCCCTGGGTGTTGGTGAAGGCGGCCAGGGCCAGCTGGCCCTCGGTGCGCGTCACGCCGTTGGAGTAGGTGGCCACGATGGAGCCATCGTTGCCGACATTGATGCCGGTGAGCGCGCCTGCGGTGTAGCCGTCCTGCTTGAGGCTGCTGACCGCGAACTTGGTGCCGAACTGGGTCACGCTGGAGAAGTCCAGCGTCACACTGACGGTGCCCGGGGTTGGCGAATTGGGATTGTTGGTCTGGATGGTGGCAACAGCGGGGTTGGGTGCGACTGTGTTGAGTTTGCCTGCGGCGTCAAAGTTCAGTGTTGCCAGCACATTGGCCGTCTTGGGTGGCGTTGCAGTCGGGTCATCAAGGCCGTCATAGACCACCCAGGTATTGGGGGTCGCGCCCTTCTCGAAGTACATCTGCACAGGTGTGGCCACGCCTTGGCTGTCATAGACATTGACCGATGTGCCATAGGTGGCGCGTGGAGTGGCAGGGATCGGTGGCGTTTTGGTGGCATCGCCTGCAGCCACCGTGGCGCGCGCATCGAGGTTCAGCTCCACATTGATCTTGGTCGTGGTCTTGGCCGCAATCGGCTGGCCCGACGGGAAGACCATGGGCACGGGCTGGCCGCCGGCCAGCACCTTGCCCGTGGTGGCGTCCACGGGGTAGCCCATGACGTTGTCGCCCTGCACGGTCTTGAGGTTGCCCTGCTTGTCCAGGCCGAAGCTGCCGGCGCGCGTATAGGCCGTGCTGCCATCGGGCTGGCGCACCACGAAGAAGCCGTTGCCGTTGATGGCCACGTCCAGGTTGTTGCCCGTGGTCGTGATCGGGCCCTGGCGGAACTGCTGGGTCACGGCGGCCACGTTGACACCGATGCCGCTGGTCTGGCCGCTGGCCGAGCCGACGGCGCTGGCCACGGCCTCGGCGAACTCGGCGCGCGAGGACTTGAAGCCCGTGGTGTTGGCGTTGGCGATGTTGTGGCCGATCACGTCCAGGTTCTTGCTGGCGGCGTTCAGACCCGAGAGGCCTTGTTGGAATCCCATGGTGTGCTCCTGCGATGGTTTGGGGTGTTTGGTGCGGTGTTCAGTACACGGCCTTGACGGAGGTGTAGGCGACGTTGGTGCCGTCGTCCAGCTCCAGCGTCAGCTTGCCGTCGGTGGTGCCCGTGGCAAGCACCGCGTGGGGCGACAGCGTGGTCGAGGCCACGGCCTTGTCGGCATTCGTGGCCTGCACCGTGTAGCGCAGCTGGCTGGCATCGCCCGTGTACTTGCTGCCGTCCCAGGTGAAGTAGTTGCGGCCCGCAGTGCCGCTGCCCAGCTCGACGGTGTCCACCAGCTCGCCGCCGGCCGTGGTGATCTGCACCTTGACATCGGCGGCCGGGCCTTCGAGGTCGAAGGCCGCCGTATAGGACTTTTCCTTGCCCACGCCCAGGGTGTTGCCCTCGGTCAGCACGGTGCGGCCGATCATCTGCGTGCCCTGCAGCACCTGCATGGCCGTGAACTGGCCGGCCATGCTTTCCATGGTCTTGTTCAACTGCTGGATGCCGGTGACGGTGTTGATCTGCGCCATCTGCGAGGTCATCTGCGCGTTGTCCATCGGATTCATGGGATCCTGGTTGTTCAACTGCGCGACCAGCAGCTTCAGGAAACGGTCCTGCGCTGCTGCGGGGTCGGTGTTCGAATTGCTCGTGGTGTTCTTGTTGTTGAGGTCGGCCGTGCTGGCGACGCTGCCTGCGCCATAGATCATGGGAGTGGCTCCTGGAATGTGGTGCGGACGGGGCTCACTGGCCCATCTGCAGGGTTTTGAGCAGCAGCGACTTGGTCGTGTTCATGACCTCGACGTTGTTCTGGTAGGAGCGCGAGGCCGAGATCATGTTGACCATCTCGTCCACGGCGCTGACGTTGGAATGCGTCACATAGCCTTCGGCATCGGCCAGCGGGTGCTGGGGATCGTGGATGCGGCGGCCCGGCGTGTTGTCCTGGCTGATGGCGCTGACGCGCACGCCCGAGGAGCCTTCCTCGCCCATGGGCACGGTCTGGAAGACCACCTGGCGCGCCTGGTAGGCCTTGCCGTCGGGGCCGGCCACGGCATCGACGTTGGCCAGGTTCGAGGCCACGACGTTCAGGCGCTGGGACTGGGCGCTGACGGCACTGCCGGAGATGCTGAAGATGGAGAACATGGACATGGGAAAGCTCCTGTGGTCTGTGGCGCCGGCTTACTGGCCCTGGATGGCCGACAGCATGGTCTTGGCCTGGCCGTTCAGAAAGCGCAGCGTGGCTTCGTAGCGCACGGCGTTGTCGACGAAGTTGGCGCGTTCGCGGTCCAGGTCCACGGTGTTGTTGTCCATGTTGGTCTGGGCCTGCACCGAGTAGCCGAGATGGCTTTGCGCGCTCTGCCCCGAGGCGGCGGCAGGCAGCGGAATGTGGCCGCCCTGGCTGACGCTGGCCAGCGTCATGGGCGAGGGGCCGGAGGTGACGGCTGTCAGCGCCTCGCGGAAATTGAAGTCGCGTGCCACATAGCCCGGGGTGTCGGCATTGGCGATGTTGCTGGCGATTGCACGCTGGCGCTCGGCGCGCAGCACCAGCGCCTTGCTCTGGAAGTCCAGTCGTTCAGTCATCTTGTCGAGCATGTCGGCCTCGCCCTCTGGGATTTGCGGTGATCGGTTGACGAAATGGCGGCAGCCCACGGACTGCGGCATGCGTCGATTATGGAAATCGGGCCCGAACGCTAAAGCGCAAAGAAAGCGCGTTTGCCTGCGCAGTTCGGCGCTTCGGAAAACGGCGCCCGCCCTATATTTGCTGGCATCGCTCCATGTATCCCGCCCATCCTGACGGGGTGCCGGAGCAAGTCAGGAGCCCCAGCCATGTCGAACTTCAGCACCGCCCATCCGCCTTCCGCCGCCCGAGCCTTCGCCCGCGCCGCCGCATGCGCTGCGCTCGCCGCTGGAGCATCGCTGGCAGGCAGCGCGTTCGCGCAGAACGCGCCCGATGGCGCGGCCCAGCTCAGCCAGATCGGCCAGCGCTTTGCCGACGAGGCCCTGCAGCAGGGCATGGCCGGTGCGGGCGCCCTACCCCTGCGCATGGAAGTGCAGATGGGCCAGCTCGATCCCCGCCTGCGCCTGGCCGCCTGCGCCAAGGTCGAACCCTATTTGCCCGCAGGCTCGCGCCTGTGGGGCCGTACCCGCCTGGGCCTGCGCTGCCTGCAGGGCGCCGTGGCCTGGAATGTGTTCCTGCCCATCACGGTCAAGGCCTGGGGGCCTGCCTGGGTGCTGCAAAACGGCGTGCCTTCGGGCCGCCCGCTGTCGGCCGACGACGCCGTCCAGGCCGAGGTGGACTGGGCCGAGGATTCGGCCGCCGTCTACGCCAACCAGCAGGACTGGGTGGGCCTGGTGGCTTCCCGCCCGCTGGCCGCAGGCCAGGCACTGCGCCAGAACATGCTGCGCACGCCGGCGCTGTTCGCGGTGGGTGCCGAAGTGCGTGTTCTGGTCAATGGTGGTGGTTTTTCTGTCACATCGTCGGGCAAGGCCATGTCTGCCGCCGGCGAAGGCCAGACCGTGCGGGTTCGCATGGATAATGGCCGGCTCATCTCCGGGGTGGTGAATCCCGAGGGCGTGGTGCTGGTGCAGTAAAAAAACCTCAAGTTTTGTTCCAGGCAGTCGAAAGCTAGGCACAGCGCCTTACGCCGCCAGGGCGATTGGAGAATCAAGATGAAGATAGGTCAAAAACCGGAACTGCCCGCCGCTGCCTCCCAGGCCGCCGCCAAGCAGCCCAAGACAGCCAGCGCCATTGCCAGCGAGGAATCCTCCGCACAGGCCCAGCCTGCCAAGGCGGCCGGTGTTCCCGTGTCGTTCTCGAACTCGGCCCGCGCACTGGACCAAACTGGTCGTGCCACCGCCGACTTCGATGCCAACCGCGTCAAGGAAATCCGCGAAGCCATTGCCAACGGCACCTTCCGCGTGAACGCCGACGCCGTGGCCGACAAGCTGCTGGCCAACTCCGAGGAATTCCTCTCGCACTCGCGCGTCTGAGCGCGGGTTCGGTTCTTTCTCGGTTTTTTCCTTCCGGCGCGAGCACGCGCTTTTTTTTTCAGCAAGGCCTGTCCCATGACTCTCAGCGAGATGCTCGATTCCCTGGACGCGGTGGTCCGGATGGTGTCCGCCTCGCTGCAATCGAAGGATGCGGTCGCGCTGGAGCAGTCCAGCACCCGGCTGCGCGATGCCATGGCTGCGTTTTCCGAACTGGCCCGCCGCTTCAGCGCGGCCGACTGGACGCAGGAGTTGCGCGAGCGCGCCCAGGCTCTGGGCGAGCAGATGGCCATGCAGCGCGACCAGCTGGCGCGCATGGCGGTGGTGGCCCAGCACCAGGCGGCGGCGCTGATTCCCCAGGCTTCGGACCAGGCCACGTATGGACGTGACCTGTATGGACACCCTCACGCCGGACCGGGCAAGGCGCGCATCTACCACTCGGCCAGCTGAAGCTGCCTCCTTCTTCCTTTTTTCCTGTCCTGATCAACCCTCCGGCACGCGTGCCCGAGGGTTTTGTCTTTTCCGGGGTGGCGTCGGCGTGACGCGCCTGCCGGCCGGTGCAGGCAGGGCTGCGCATCGGAAGGCGACCCTCCATGCGCGGGAGGAGGTCACGCTTGCTGAAAAAGACGGGGTGCTTTGGGCCGTGCGGTGACGGGCGGCCAGGAATGGGGAGGGTGGGCAAAGGCCCGGTTCGGCGAAAGCGGAACAACGCCTTGAAGAAGGCCGGATCCTGCGCGTGCCGGAAAGACGCAGCCATGCGATGGTGCGCGCAAATGCTGTTCGGTCTGCGGTCTGCGGTCTGCGGTCTGCGGTCTGCGGTTTGGGTGGGCAAAGAGGGTCCGGCCGGGGCCGGACGTCCTCAGACCTGCATGTTCATCACGTCGGTATAGGCCTGCACGAGCCGGTTGCGCACCTGCATCGTGGCCTGGAAGCCGATCTGTGCCTTTTGCATGGCGATCATGGTTTCTTCGAGGCTGACGGCCGGGTTCTCCAGCTGCACTTCACGCTGCAGCTGGCTGGAGTGGTTCTGGGCTGAACTGACGGACTGCAGCGCGCCTTGAAGGGCCTGGCTGAAGCCGCCAGCCGCCACTTTGGTCGATGCGTCGCCTGCGCCCACGCCTTTGGGGAGCTGGGTGCCGTACAGGGGAGAGGTGGTACTGGGGATGCGAAGGTCCATGACACATTCCATCGGAGTTAGCAAGATGACGAGATCGTAGGTCGGCAGGGTTTTCGCATCCGGGCAAATAGAAGGTCAAACGGCGCGCTTATCGGGCGAATGTGAAGCGGCGGACTTCGAATAATCGACAGCACGCTAGGGTCCTGTGTGTGCAGGGCTCGAACACCTGGAACCAAGATGTCTGCTGTCGCTGAAATCCCTGTCCCCCAAGCCACTCCCGTCCCCCAGCCTGCCCTGCAGCAGCGCTGGACGGCCATGGACCGTGGCCAGCGCCTGCGTTGGGGCGCGATCGCCGTGCTGCTGGTTGTCGCCGTGGGGGCGGCGGCCATGTTCTACCGCCAGCCGGACTACAAGGTGCTGTTCTCCAATCTGAGCGACAAGGATGGCGGCGCCATCGTCGCCCAGCTGTCGCAGATGAACGTGCCATACCGCTACACGGAAGGCGGCGGCGCCATCCTCATCCCGTCCGACCGCGTGCACGATGTGCGCCTGAAGCTGGCCACCCAGGGCCTGCCCAAGGGTTCGGTGACGGGCTTCGAGCTGATGGAAAACAGCAAGTTCGGCATCACCCAGTTCCAGGAACGCCTGAATTTCCAGCGCGGCCTCGAAGGCGAGCTGACGCGCTCCATCCAGGCCCTGGCCGCCGTGCAAAGCGCACGCGTGCATCTGGCCCTGCCCAATCAGAACGGCTTTTTCCGCGAGCAGCAAAAGCCTTCGGCCTCGGTGCTGCTGAGCCTGTACCCAGGCCGCGTGCTGGACCGCACGCAGATCGCGGGCATCGTGCACCTGGTGGCCTCCAGCGTGCCCGAGATGGCGCCCACGGCCGTGAGCATCCTCGACGATTCGGGCAAGCTGCTGTCGCAGTCGCCCGACGGCAACGCCAACGCCGTGGACATGCAGCAGCTGAACTACACCCAGCAGATCGAGCAGCAGTACGTGCGCCGCATCCTGGATATCCTGGAGCCTGTGGTCGGCAAGAACAATGTGAAGGCCCAGGTCTCGGCCGAGATGGATTTCAGCCAGACCGAATCGACCTCGGAGCAGCACCGCCCCAACCAGTCCTCCGACGCGGGCGTGGTGCGCAGCCAGCAGGTGGTGGAGAGCACGGGCGAGCAAAAGCCGCCCCAGCCCACCGGCATCCCCGGCGCCACCAGCAACCAGCCGCCCCAGAACGCGTCCGCGCCGGTCAATGGCGCCAATCCCGCACCCCAGGCGGCCGATGGACAGAACGCCGTGCGCTCTGCCAGCAAGCGCGAGTCCATCACCAACTACGAAGTGGACAAGACCGTGCGCCACACACGCGGCAGCACGGGCAGCATCAAGCGCCTGACGGCCGCCGTGGTCATCAATGCGCCCCTGGTGGCGGCCGCTGCGCCGAATGCAGCCGGTGGCGCCACCGATGCCGCCACCGTTGCCGCCGCAGCGCGCGGCCTGACGGCGGCGCAGCAGGCGCAACTGCTGACCCTGGTGCGCGAGACCGTGGGCTACAGCGCCGAGCGCGGTGACTCGGTCAACCTGGTCAGCACACCCTTTGTGCAGGACGAAGCGCCGGCCGCGGTGCCGCTGTGGCGCCAGCCCGAAGTGCTGGACATGGCCCGCAGCCTGGGCGTGCCCATCGGCCTGGCCCTGTTCGGCGCCATCTTGCTGCTGGGCCTGGTGCGACCCATGCTCAAGGGCCGCAAGACGGCTGCCGTGGGCGGTCAGCTCAATGCCATCGAGGGCGAACAGCTGGACCGTCCGGCGCTGGCCGGACCCGCTGTCGATCTGTCTCCCACACAGGAGCAGGTGCGCCTGGAGCAGGCGCGCCAACTGGCCAAGCAGAACCCGATCGCGGTGGCCAACATCGTCAAGACCTGGATCAACGGCGAGGCCACCTGAGCCTGCCAAACACGGATTGCTGAGATATGGACGAACGAGGCCTGAACGACGCCGCCATCTTGCTGGTCTCCCTGGGCGAGGAGGAAGCGGCCGAGGTGTTCAAGCACCTCACACCCAAGGAAGTGCAAAAGCTCGGCGAGACCATTGCGCACATGCGCGGCGTCTCGCGCGAGAAGGTGGACTTCGTCATCAACCGCTTTGCCGATGACGCGGCCGCGCAAAGCCTGCTGGTGGACGACGCCAGCGGCTATGTGCGCTCGGTGCTCAAGCGCGCCCTGGGCGACGACAAGGCCGCGCTGCTGATCGACCGCATCCTGCAGGGCGGCGATGTCTCCGGCATCGAAAGCCTGAAATGGATGGACCCGCTGTCGGTGGCCGAACTGCTGCGCGGCGAGCATCCGCAGATCGTGGCTGCCATCCTGGTGCACCTGGAGCACGAGCAGGCTGCTGCCGTGCTGATGCAGCTGCCCGAACGCTTTCGCAGCGAAGTCATGCTGCGCGTGGCCACGCTGGAAGGCATTCAGCCGACCGCGCTCAAGGACCTCAACGAAGTGCTGTTCCAGGTGCTGGCCGGCGGCGACAAGATCCGCAAGACCTCGCTGGGCGGCGTCAAGACGGCGGCCGAGATGATCAACAACCTCGGCGGCAATGCCGACGTGGCCGTGCTGGACACCATCCGCAACTACGACCCGGACCTGGCCCAGAAGATCATGGACAAGATGTTCGTGTTCGACGACCTGGTCAAACTGGACGACCGCTCGGTGCAGCTGGTGCTGCGCGAAGTGGTGTCCGAGACGCTGATCATCGCGCTCAAGGGCGGTTCGATGGAAGTGCGCGACAAGATCCTGGCCAACATGTCCATGCGTGCGGCCGAGTCGCTGCGCGAGGACCTGGAAGGCCGCGGCCCGATGCGCCTGTCCGAAGTGGAAGCGCAGCAAAAGGAAATCCTGAAGGTGGTGCGCCGTCTGGCCGAAGAAGGCCAGATCACCATCGGCAGCGGCGCGGAGGACAGCTATGTCTAGTGGGATGAACTCGCGCTTCATTCCCTCCGAGGAGATTGACGAGCGCCAGGTGGTGCAGTGGCGCTTTGGTGCCGTGGACCACATGGGCGGCCTGCAAAGCCTGCCCGGCCTGCCGAACATTCAGGGCGCCCCCGATGCACAGGCTGCACCCGGTGGCGCCGGCATGGCGCGCACACCCGCTTCCTCGTCCGGCTTCCACAGCCTGTCGCTGCCCGGGCGCTCCGATGCGCCCCGGCTGGACGCCGATTCCATGGTGCTGGATGTCGACGCCGACGCGCCAGGCACGGCGGCATCCACCCCCGCCGTGGACGAGGAGCGGCTGCATGAATTGCTGGAGCAGGCACGCGCCGAAGGCCATGCCGAGGGCCTGGAGCAAGGCCGCCAGGAAGCCCGGCAGCAGTGGCAGCAGCACATGGATGACTATGTCTCCGGCACGGGCCGAGAGACGGCGCAGCGCGTGGACGCGCTGCTGTCCGGCCTGGACGCCGGCTTCAAGCAGCTGCAGGCGGATGCGGCGCAGGAATTGCTGAACCTGGCCTGCGACATCGCGCGCCAGGTGGTCCGCCAGGAGCTGCGCAGCCAGCCCCAGGCCCTGCTGCCCGTGGTGCGCGAGGCGCTGGACATGCTGGCCTCCGACGGCCGCGCCGCCACCGTGCGCCTGAACCCTGCCGACTTCGCCGTGCTGGACGAGGCGCTGCGCGCCGAGCATGGCGCCCAGTCCAAGGTGCAGTGGATCAGCGACGCTGGCGTGGCCCAGGGCGATGTGCGCGTGGAATCGGGCGGCGCCCAGGTCGATGCCGGCATGGACAAGCGCTGGCGCCGCGCCGTGGCCGCGCTGGGCCTGGTCTCCACCTGGTATGACGGAGAGCGCGATGCCGGTTGATGCCTCCCTGGCCGATGCAGGCAAGCCCTGGCAGCAGCTGCTGTCCAATGCCCGCGCCCGCCTGCACAGCGACATTCCGCTGGAAACCCACGGCACGCTCACGCGCCTGACCGGCCTGGTGCTGGAGGCTACGGGCCTGCAGGTGCCGGTGGGCTCGCAGTGCTGGATACGCCAGCAGGGCCAGGACCCGGTGCTGGCCGAAGTCGTCGGCTTTGCCGGCGAGCGTGCGTTCCTGATGCCTGCGGGCGACATCCAGGGGCTGTCCAGCGGCGCCATCGTGACGCCGGCCGAACCCTTTGTCGCCCCGCTGCGCTTTGGCGACGGTCCCGAAGAGCCCGTGTCCATGGCGGCCGGCGTGCTGCGCCTGCCCATCGGCAGCGGCCTGCTGGGCCGTGTCGTGGATTCGCAGGGGCAGCCGCTGGACCATGGCGGGCCGCTGGCCGACGTCACGGCCGATCTGCTGGACCGCAACCCCATCAACGCCATGGACCGCGACCCGGTGCGCGAGACGCTGGACACCGGCGTGCGCTCGCTCAACGCCCTGCTCACCGTGGGCCGGGGCCAGCGGCTGGGCCTGTTCGCAGGCTCGGGCGTGGGCAAGTCCGTGCTGCTGGGCATGATGGCGCGCTACACCCAGGCGGACGTGATCGTCGTCGGCCTGATCGGTGAACGCGGCCGGGAGGTCAAGGAATTCGTCGAGGACATCCTCGGCGCACAGGACCGCAGCCGCGCCGTGGTGGTGGCCGCGCCGGCCGATGCGCCGCCGCTGCTGCGCATGCAGGGTGCCGCCTACGCCACGGCCATTGCCGAGCATTTCCGCGACAAGGGCCAGCATGTGCTGCTGCTCATGGATTCGCTGACGCGCTATGCCATGGCCCAGCGCGAGATCGCGCTGGCCATTGGCGAGCCACCGGCCACCAAGGGCTATCCGCCGTCGTGTTTTGCCAAGCTGCCGGCCCTGGTCGAGCGCAGCGGCAACGGCCTCAACGGCGTGGGATCGATCACGGCCTTCTACACCGTGCTGTCCGAGGGCGACGACCAGCAGGACCCGATCGCCGATGCGGCACGCGCCATTCTGGACGGCCACGTCGTGCTGTCGCGGGCGCTGGCCGAGTCGGGCCACTACCCGGCCATCGACATCGAGCAATCGGCCTCGCGCGTGATGCACAACGTGGTCTCGCGCGAGCACTTCGAGCTGGCGCGGCGCTTTCGCGCTGTCTATTCGCGCTACCAGAAGGGCCGGGACCTGGTCCAGGTCGGCGCCTACATGGCGGGCTCGGACCCGCAGATGGACGAGGCGATACGGCTGCAGCCGGCCATGGCGGCCTTTCTGCAGCAAAGCATGTTCGAGTCGGCTTCCATGGACGAGAGCATCTCGGGCATGGCCGCCGCGCTCGGTGGTCAGTGATGCGGTGACGCGGCACTGAGATAACGCAACAGCGAACACAGGGAGGAAAACCCGGTATGTCGTCCTTGAATGCCTTGATGGTGGCCATCGATGCCGCGTCGCGCAAGCGTGACGAGGCGCGCCAGGCGGTGCAGGAGCGTCAGCGCTCGCAGCAGGCGGCGCAGGCGCAGATGGACCAGCTGCAGCACTACGTGCAGGAAATGCAGGCACGCTGGGGCGTGCAGCAGAACCAGTCCGTGCAGCCCGAAGTCATGTTCCACCAATACCAGTTCATGGACCGCCTGCAGCACGCCATCGGCCTGCAGACACGGGTGCTGGCCGACCTGGCCATCCGCCTGGAGGCCGCGCAAAAGGCCTTGATGGCCTGCGAGCTGCGGGTCAGCAGCCTGCGCAAGGTGGTCGAGGTGCGCCGCCGCGACCTGGCGCTGGGCCAGATGCGCCGCGAGCAAAAGGAAACCGACGAACGTGCGGCCATCCAGTTTTTCCGCCGCAGCTTCGGGCTGACATTCCAGGAGGCTTGACGCATGTCCACCAACCAGATCGAACAGCGCGCCGACGCGCGCAGCGCCATGCAGCGCACCATGGAGGGCGTGCGTTCCGCGCGCGCGGCGCAGCCGCCGTCCAATGAGCAGGCCGCAGGCTTTTCCTCGCTGCTGGCCGCCATGGATGGCATTGGCGGACTGCCGGACCTGGGCCAGGTCCTCGGCGATGAGGGGGCCGGCGCACTGGCCAACCTCAAGGGTGCAATTCAGGGCAGCCTGAAGGATCCGGCTGACCTGTCCGGCCTGGCGCAGGGGCTGCTGCAGACGCAATTGCCGCTGCAGCCCCAGGCGGAGACGGCCGATATGGCCACTTCCGCGCAGGCCGATGCCATGCTGCTGGCCGCCAACGGCCAGGCGCCCTGGCTCAGCCTGGTCGGGCAGACCGCCCACCTCGATGGCAAGGGCGACCGCGACATGCTGCAGGGCGTGGCGGGCGACTGGTTGTCTGGCCGGGGCAGTGCCGCCATGCTGGCCTTGCGCCAGGAGCAGGGCGTGGTGGCGCATGCCGCCTTCATGGCGCCGCAACCTGCAGCGGGCGATGCCGCAGGCGCGGCGCTGGCCGCGAACGCCAACACGGCGGCGCTGGCTGGCGCAGTGGATGCCGCTGCAGCCGGCACGCCCGCCGATACCGCTGCGCGCCAGGGCGCCCAGGCACAGACACAGGCGGCCGATGTGCTGGCCGCCGTGCAGTCCGATACGGCGCTGACGGCCGCCGCAGCGCGCACGGCATCTGCAGCCCAGGCCACGCATGAGCACACACCCCAGGCGCTGGCGCCCGGCGTACGGCAGGACGCGGCCCTGGCGTCGGGCATTGCGCTCAACGGCATGGCGGCGGTGCGGCCCGCGGAATGGCGCGGCCTGTTCGAGCGGGCCCGCGAAGGTGGCACCGGCTCCGCAGAGTCTGCCGCCAACGGATTGCATGGGGTTGCAGCCGCCGTGGGCGCGGCCCACGCCGGCCAGTCCCTGGGACAGCAGGCCGCCGGACACAATGGCGCAGCCTTGGCCCAGCCCGATGCCCAGGCACAGCCGGGCAACTCCACCGAGCGCGAGCAGCAGGTGTCCGAGCAGGTGGCCTTCTGGGTGCACAACAAGAGCCAGAACGCCTCGCTGTCTGTCGAGCATGAGGGCAAGGCCATCCAGGTGCAGGTCAGCCTGCAGGGCAACGAGGCCCATGTGCGCTTTGGCGCCAGCGAATCCCAGGCGCGCGAATGGCTGGGCAACGGTGCCGACCAGCTGCGCGAGCTGCTGCAGGCCCAGGGCCTGCAACTGGCCGGCGTCAGCGTGGACGCGGGTGGCCAGTCCGGCAATGGCGAGGCGGGGGGTCGCCAGGGCGCGGATGCCCAGGCGCGCCAGGGCCGCGTGAGCGCCATGGTCGATGCCGCCGGCGTCACGGGCGGCAGTGGCGCCGCACAGGTTGGTGGCCGCGCGGCGGCAGGCGGGGTGGATCTGTTCGTCTGATTCTTCCTGCGCTTCTTGCGGGGCGGCGCATGCGCCGTTTTCCGGGTTTTCAGAACAGGTCGGGTGGCGACAAGCTGCCCGGCCTGTGGCGTTTGGGGGCCATCAAGCCAGCGAGAAACCGGGGTTTCATGCGCTTATTCAGGCCATGGCCCGAGGTCCAATCGCCGAATAATTCCTGCCATGGGCCTGCTGCGTCATGGCGCCGCGCATGATGCGCGAGCGCGTGGCGGTCCCGCTCACCCAGAGGAATTCCAGTGTCTGCCACACCCAATGCCGCCAACAATGCAGCTCCCGCCCCGGCCAAGGGCAAGAAGCTGATCGTGCTGATCGTCATCATCGCCGTCCTGGCCATAGGCGCGGCCGCTGCCTTCATCCTGCTGTCCAAGCGGCACAGCAATGCCGATGAGGAGGAGGGCGGCTCCAGCAAGGCGGCCGTCACGGTTCCCACCTTCCTGCCGCTGGACAGCCTGGTGGTCAATCTGTCCGACCCGGGCGGCGACCGCTTCGTGCAGATCGGCATCACGCTGGAGCTGGCCGACGAGAAGACGGCCACTACGGTCAAGCAGTACCTGCCCAGCATCCGCAACGGCATCCTGATGCTGGTGTCCCAGCGCACGGCCGAGGAGTTGCTGGAGCGCGACGGCAAGGAACGCCTGGCTGCCGACGTGCTCAACGAAGTGTCCGCACCGCTGGGCTACGGCAACCAGGCCAAGGCCAAGAAGCGCAGCCGCGACGAGGATGCAGAGGACGAAGATGGCGAGCGCCGCCGCTCCCCTGGCAAGAACCCCGTGCGCCGCGTGCTGTTCTCCAGCTTCATCATCCAGTAACCGGGGAGGCAAGGCGCCATGAGCGATTCGTTTCTCTCCCAGGAAGAAGTCGATGCCCTTTTGGAGGGCGTGACCGGCGAGAGCCAGAAATCCACGACCGAGGAGGTCGAGGCGGGCATCATCCGCCAGTACGACATCTCCAGCCAGGAGCGCATCGTGCGCGGGCGCATGCCGACGATGGAGATCGTCAACGAGCGCTTTGCCCGCAACTTCCGCATCGGCCTGTTCAACTTCATCCGCCGCAGCCCCGAGGTGTCGGTGGGCACGGTGTCGGTGCAGCGCTACAGCGCCTTCCTGCGCGAGCTGGTGGTGCCCACCAACTTCAACATCGTCGCCATCCGCCCGCTGCGCGGCAGCGGCCTGGTGGTCTGCGATCCCTCGCTGGTGTTCGGCGTCATCGACACGCTGTACGGCGGCACGGGCCGGCTGCAGACACGCATCGAAGGGCGGGATTTCTCGCACACCGAGCAGCGCGTGATCAACCGCCTGGTCAACGTTATCTGCGAGGAATACAAGAAGGCCTGGCACGGCATCTATCCGCTGGAGCTGGGCTACCAGCGCTCGGAGATGCAGCCGCAGTTCGCCAACATTGCCACCCCCAGCGAAATCGTCGTGTCCACGGCCTTCCAGCTGGAGATCGGTGACATCTCGGGCTCCATCCACATCTGCATGCCCTATGCGACGCTGGAGCCCATCCGTGATGTCCTGTACTCCTCCACGCAGGGCGACTCCATTGAAGTGGACCGCCGCTGGGTCAAGGTGCTCAAGCGCGAAATCCAGGCCGCCGAGGTGACCCTGGTGGCCGAATTGGCGCGCGCCGACGCCACGGTGGAGCAGCTGCTGGCCATGCGCCCCGGCGATTTCATCGAACTCGACCGCGAGCCGCTGATCCGCGCCTCCATCGGCGGCGTTCCGATTTTCGAGTGCCAGTACGGCACTCACAACGACAAGTATGCAATCCGTGTCGAGCACTGCCTGCGCGGTGCCGATGCTGGCTGGATGGGAGAAAACAATGGCAACTGAAGACACGCAAAAGCCCGCTGGCGACGATCCGTTCTCGGGATGGGCAGAGGCATTGGACGAGCAGCGCGAGCGCGACGCCAAGCTGGAGGCGGAACAGGGCGGCCCGCTGTCGGGCGAGCCCGTGCGCCCCTACGCCGGTGGCGGCGACGTGCCGGTCAACGACATCAACATGGTGCTGGACATCCCGGTGCAGCTGTCGGTGGAACTGGGCCGCACCAAGGTGCCGATCAAGTACATCCTGCAGCTGGCCCAGGGCTCGGTGGTCGAACTCGACGCACTGGCCGGCGAGCCCATGGACGTGCTGGTCAACGGCTACCTGATCGCCCAGGGCGAGGTGGTGGTGGTCAACGACAAGTTCGGTATCCGCCTGACCGACGTGGTCACGCCGTCCGAGCGCCTGCGCCGGGTCAGCCGTGGCTGAGAGCGCCGGCATGGGCCCGCTGTGGCCGACCCTGCTCACGGTCGTGGCCCTGGTCACGGCCATGGCTGCTCTGCCCTGGCTGCTGCGCCGCTTTCAGCAGCGCACGGCTGCGCTGCGTGGCGCAGCCGGCCTGCAGTCGCGGGTGCTGGGCGCCGTGGGCGTGGGCCCGCAGCAGCGGGTGGTGACGGTGGAAGTGGGCGAGGGCGCGCAGACCGTGCGGCTGGTGCTGGGCGTCACGGCGCAAAGCATCCAGTGCCTGCATGTGCTGCAGGCCCCGGCCCCTGCTGATTTTTCGGCTGCGATGGCGCAAGCGCGCAGCCTGCCTGCGGACGGTGCGAATGTCTGAATATTCCTGCAAGCGCCCGGCGCGCACGCTGAGCCAGGCCGCCGGCGCCGCAGCGCTGGTGCTGTGCTGCGCCACGCCCCTGGCCTCCTGGGCGGAGGGCGCGCCCGCCAGCCTGCCGCTGGTCATCGGCCAGGGCAGCGGTGGCACCAGTTTTTCGGTGCCCATCCAGACCCTGCTGTTCTTCACGGCGCTGTCGTTCCTGCCGGCCATCCTTTTGATGATGACGGGCTTCACCCGCATCGTCATCGTGCTGTCGCTGATGCGCCAGGCGCTGGGCACGCAGTCGGCGCCGCCCAACCAGGTGATCATCGGCCTGTCGCTGTTCCTGACGCTGTTCGTCATGGGACCCACCCTGGACCGCGTGTACCAGGAGGCCTATGTGCCCTACACCACGAATGCCGCGACCTTCGAGCAGGCCATTGAAAAGGCCGAGGCGCCCATGCGCGACTTCATGCTCAAGCAGACGCGCCAGTCGGACTTTGCGCTGTTCGCGCGCCTGGCCAAGCTCGAAGCCGGCGTCACCGCAGAGACCGCGCCGCTGCGCGTGCTGGTGCCGGCCTTCGTGACCAGCGAGCTGAAGACGGCGTTCCAGATCGGCTTCATGATCTTCATCCCCTTCCTGGTCATCGACATGGTCGTGTCCTCGATCCTGATGTCGCTGGGCATGATGATGCTGTCGCCCGTGCTGGTGGCCCTGCCGTTCAAGCTCATGCTCTTCGTGCTGGCCGATGGCTGGAACCTGCTCATCGGATCGCTGGCGGCCAGCTTCGCCGTCTAGTCCCGTTTTATTGGAAATCCTTCCATGACCTCCCAATACGTGCTCACCTTCGGCCGCGAGGCACTGACCTTGCTGCTCATGATCTCCATGCCCGTGCTGGGCGTGGTGCTGGCCGTGGGCCTGGCCGTCAGTGTCTTCCAGGCGGTGACCCAGGTGCATGAGGCCACGCTGGCCTTCGTGCCCAAGCTCATCTCCGCCGTGCTGGTGTTTGCCATTGCCGGTCCGTGGATGCTGAGCACGCTGGTGGATTTCATCCGCCGCACCATAGAGACCATTCCGCAGGCGGTGGGCTGAGCCCTTCGCCGCGCGCAGGAAACGCCGCCGTGATCACCTTCAGCGAAGCCCAACTGGTGGCCTGGCTGTCGCCAGTTCTCTGGCCGTTTCTGCGCGTGCTGGCCATGTTTTCCGTGGCTCCCGTGTTCTCGCAGCGCGTCATTCCCATGCGGCTGAAGATCGGCCTGGCCTTCCTGGTCGCGGTGTGCGCGCAGCCCGTGCTGGGCGACCAGCCCGTGATCGGCATCAACTCGCCGCAGGCGCTGGGGACGCTGATACAGCAGGTCGGCGTGGGACTGGCCGTGGGCTTTGCCGTGCGCCTGGTGTTTGCCGCCGTGGAGGTGGCGGGCGAGGTGGTCGGCCTGCAGATGGGCCTGAACTTCGCCAGCTTCTTCGATCCCACGACCAATGCCCAGCTCAGCGCCGTGGCGCGCTTCATGGTCCAGATTTCCACGCTGCTGTTCATCGTCATCAACGGACACCTGCTGGTGCTGATGGCCGTGCTCAAGAGTTACGAGGCGTTTCCTGTGGACGGCAGCTTCCTGCAGGCCATCAACCAGATGCGGCTGCACGAGATGGGGGCGGCGGTCTTTGCCAGCGCCTTCTGGATCGCCCTGCCCATGGTCGCCATGCTGCTGTTCGTGAACCTGGTGCTGGGCATCATTTCGCGCGTGGCACCGCAGATGAACATCTATGCCGTGGGCTTCCCGGTCACGCTCACCGTGGGCCTGACGGGATTGATGGCCACGCTGCCGCTGCTCGAGCAGCCCCTGGTCGCCTTGCTGCAGCGCGGCATCGCGGTGTTTGGCACCTCAATGTAAGCAGTTGTGAAAAACAACAGATTTTCCGCTCTGCCGGCCGCAAAAGCCTCAGATCAGCTGGTTGTGGATGGCGTAGGCCGTGAGTTCGGCGTTGCTGCTCATCTGCAGTTTTTCCAGCACGCGCGCCCGGTAGACGCTGACGGTCTTGGGGCTGAGCATCAGCTCGGTGGCAATGTCGGTCAGCCGCTGCCCGGCCGCGATCTTGATCAGCGTCTGCAGCTCGCGCTCGGACAGGCTTTCATGCGGCACCTGGGGTGCGGGCTGGGCCAGGCTGTCGGCCAGCATCTGGGCCACTTCGGACGTCAGGTACTTGCGGCCCGTGGCCACCGTGCGCACGGCTTCGATCAGCAGCATCGGATCGCCCGCCTTGTTGGCATATCCCTGGGCGCCCGCCTTGAGGCAGCGCAGCGCGTACTGGTCCTCGGGGTACATGGAGACCATGAGCACCTTGATCAGCGGATGGGTCTCGCGCACGCTGGCCAGGGCCTCCAGGCCGCTGCGGCCGGGCATGTTGATGTCCAGCAGCAGCACGTCGCAGGCGGCGGTGCGCAGCTGTTCACGCAGCTCGGCATAGCTGCCTGCTTCTGCGGTGACGCTGATGTCCACTGCCTCGGCCAGGGTGTCGCGGATGCCCCGGCGCAGCACCGCATGGTCGTCGCACAGCACCACGTGGATCAAAGTCGGCCTCCTGGAAAAAGGGTCACGCCGCCATGGCGTTCAGCATTCATTGCCCGGGATATTAGGGCAAGCGCCGCCATCGTCCAGCGGAATGGAGACGATGACCGAGGTTCCGCGTCCGGCTTGACTGCTGACATCCAGCCAGCCCCGAACGGTGCGCGCGCGCTCGCCCAGACCGCGCAGGCCGAAGGATTCGGGCTTGTCGCGGGCGCCGTCGGCCAGGCCCACGCCGTCGTCCGTCACCTCCAGCGTGAGAAAACCTTCGCGGTCCGAGAGATCGATGTCCACATGGCGCGCCTGGGCATATTTGCCGACGTTGGTCAGCGCCTCCTGGGCCGTGCGGTAGGCCACGACCTGGATGTCGGGCGCGATGTCCATGCTTTCGCGGCTGCTGCGCACACGGGTGGGCACGCCCGTGCGGCGCTCGAAATTCTCGGCCAGCCACTGGACGGCGGCCACCAGTCCCTGGTCCAGCACGGGCGGGCGCAGGTTCATCATGATGCGCTGGCTGGCGCCCAGCGCGTGCTCCAGCATCTCCAGCGCAGCCAGCGCATGCTCGCGCAGCCCGCCCTCGGGCGCATTGCGCGCGATCCAGGCCACGTCGAACTTCACCGAGGTCAGCGAGCCGCCGATGTCATCGTGGATCTCGCGGGCGATGCTGGCGCGCTCGCGCTCGGTGGAGGTCTGCAGGTGCTCGGTCAGGTCGGCCAGGCGCCGCTCGGACGCCGCCAGCTCGGCCGCCGCGCGCCGGCGTGCCAGGCGGGCCTCGTGCACTTCCAGCGCATGCGAGACCACATGGGGCAGGCGCGTGATGTGGTCCTTGAGCAGATAGTCGCTGATGCCCTCGCGCATCACATCCACGGCGGCCGACTCGCCGATGGCGCCGGACAGCAGCACGAAGGGCGGGTGCCCGGGCTGGCGGCGAACCAGCTCCCAGGCATCCAGCGCCGTGAAGCCGGGCAGGTGGTAGTCGGCCAGGATGAGGTCGAATGCCTGGTTGTGCAGCGCAGCTGCGGCATCATCGAGCGTGTCGACCACGACAATCTCGCAGACCAGCCCGCCGCGCAGCAGGCTCAGCCGCGCCAGCGCCTGGTCGGCGGCGGAATCCTCGATGTGCAGTATGCGCAAGGGCTTGTGCGGTGGTCTGGCATCCCCGGGGGCGCTATCATGAGATACATTTTGGAACATAAATGCAAATGGTCGTGTACACCAAGGGATGCGCGGCATTCCCGTGAACGATTGACAAGGGTTGGCCGTGCTGCAAGGCACGGCGCACGTTGGGCTGAAACGCTGGTGGTGGAGTAACAATGCAGTCAATGCACAAGCCTTCGGGCGAGCCTGCCGTCCCCATGCCCGTCATGGTGGCCGCAGACCTGCAGGATGCCTTGCTGGTGGCGATGCGCGATCTGCAGCGCCTGGAAGGCCTTCTCAATCACGCAACGCAGAACCTGCTGGACCGTTTCGACGAGACCCATGGCCAGCTGGCCGGCGAGGCGCTAGCCGCCTTGCCCCAGCTCGATGCCGCCCGGTCCACGTTGAGGCTGGCGGTGACCGAGTTGCAGTTTCACGACATGTCCTCCCAACTGATCGCCCATATTACGAAGATTTTGCAAGGCTGCGCGTTCCAGTTGGCCGCAGCCACCATGGGTGTGGACGAGGGAGAGGACGATTCCCTGGGCCTGCCGGCGATACCCGACCGGCCCAATCCCGTCACGCAAAGCGAGATGGATGCTGGCTCGGTCGAACTGTTCTGACCGCTGACCATGCACCCATCCACCTTTTATTGCCCGTCTGTTGGAGCTATACATGCGATCGATTCTGGCTGTTGATGATTCCCCCTCGATGCGAAAGATGGTGGCGTTCACCCTCGCAGGAGCGGGATTTCGCGTCGTGGAGGCCGTGGACGGCGTGGATGCGCTCGAAAAGGCCCAGCTCGAACAAGTCGATCTGGTGCTGGCCGACCAGAACATGCCGCGCCTCGATGGCATCGGCCTGACGCGCAAGCTGCGCGAAAACCCGAAGTTCCAGAACACGCCCATTCTCATTCTCACCACCGAATCCAGCGACCAGATGAAGCAGGCCGGACGCGCTGCGGGCGCCACGGGCTGGCTGGTCAAGCCCTTCGATCCGAACCGTTTGATCGAAGTCATTCAGAAAGTAATGCGTTGAGCCGATAAGTACGGGCAACAGGAAACAGCAGGACCAAAGATGGCGGATCTACACCAGGATGGGGCAGGAGCGGGCGCAGACTTCGACCTGAGCCAGTTCTATCAAATCTTCTTCGAAGAAGCGGCCGAGAACCTCGACCAGATGGAGCAGATGCTGCTGAATCTGGATCTGTCGGCGGCCAACGACGAGGAGCTCAACGGCATTTTCCGTTGCGCGCACTCGATCAAGGGCGGCGCGGCCACCTTCGGCTTTGCCGATGTGACCGAGCTGACGCACCGCATGGAGTCGCTGCTCGACCGGCTGCGCCGGCACGAGATCACACCGATTCCGGAAATGGTCGACGTGCTGCTGGAGTCGGCCGATGCCAGCCGCAGCCTGCTGGCACGCCACCAGGCCGGCAACGAGGGCGAGGCCCTGTCCACCACGGATCTGGTGGCGCGCATCGAGATGCTGGCAGAAGGCCGCAGTGCCGTGCCTGCAACAGCCGCCCCGGCCGCCGCACCGGCGCCTGCGCCTGCGCCTGCTTCCGTGGCAGCGCCGGTCGAGGCGCCCGCGCCTGCCGCGCCCGTATCGGGCGGCGCCGTCGGAACGGCACCCGCCAGCGGCGGCCGTTCGCTGCACATCCTGATCGGTCCGCTGGAGCGTCTGGAGATGGCCGAGGCCATCAAGGAACTGTTCCGCGACATTCCCGGCCTGGGCCGCATCGAGGACCTGGCCTGCGATCAGCCGCAAAGCCGCCTCTTTGCCGTGCAGACCTCGTCCACCGACGACGACCTGCTCGATCTGTTCGCCTTCCACGTGGCCAAGGAGCAGGTTCGCATCACGGCAGCCGATGAGGCGGCCGGGGCCGCTCCTGCAACCGAAGCGGTGCAGGTGGCCGAAGCCCCCGTCGCCGAAGAGCATGCCGCGCACGATCCCGACGCCGCCCTGGCCTCGGCCGCCATTCCGCCCGCCGAAGAGGCCTACGGCTTCTTCAACGGTGCACCCGGCATGCCCCAGGCCGACGGCGCGCTGGCCATCCAGCCGGCCGGTGCCGCGGCCAAGCCTGCTGCCAAGACGGCTGCCCAGGCGCAGCAGGCGCAGATGGAGTCGACCAGCATCCGTGTGTCGGTGGCCAAGGTCGATCAGCTCATCAACCTGGTGGGCGAGCTGGTCATCACCCAGGCCATGCTGGCGCAAAACAGCCACGGGCTGGATGCATCGGCCTACCAGCAACTGCTGGCGGGCCTGGCCGATCTGGACCGCAATACGCGCGACCTGCAGGAATCGGTGATGTCCATCCGCATGATTCCCATGTCCACCGTGTTCAGCCGCTTCCCGCGCATGCTGCGCGACCTGGCCGGCAAGCTGGGCAAGAAGATCGACCTGATCACTCTGGGCGAAGCCACCGAACTGGACAAGGGCCTGGTCGAGAAGATCACCGACCCGCTGACCCATCTGGTGCGCAACAGCGTGGACCACGGCATCGAAATGCCCGAGGAGCGCCTGGCCGCTGGCAAGTCCGAGCATGGCACGCTGACGCTGGCAGCCTCCCATCAGGGCGGCTCCATCGTCATCGAGGTGCGCGACGACGGCCGCGGCATGAACCGCGAGAAGATTCTCAAGAAGGCCCGCGAGCGCGGCATGGATGTCTCGGACAGCATGCCCGATCAGGACGTCTGGCAGCTGATCTTCGCGCCGGGCTTCTCCACGGCCGATGTGGTGACCGACGTGTCCGGGCGCGGCGTGGGCATGGACGTGGTCAAGCGCAACATCGCGGCGCTGGGCGGCTCGGTGGAGATCGAGTCCAACCAGGGCAAGGGCATGCGCGTGGCCGTTCGCCTGCCGCTGACCCTGGCCATCATGGACGGCATGTCGGTGGGCGTCAGCGACGAGGTCTACATCCTGCCGCTGTCCTCGGTGGTCGAGTCCTTCCTGGTCAAGGAAGAGGACGTCAACACCGTGGCCAACGGCACGCAACTGGTCAAGGTGCGCGACGAGTACATGCCCGTGTTCGCGCTGGAAAAGACCTTCCGTGTGCCGCGCAGCGACACCAGCCAGTCCAGCAACATCATGGTGGTGGTCGAGTCCGACGGCAGCCGCGTGGCCCTGCTGGTCGACGAGCTGCTGGGCCAGCACCAGGTGGTGGTCAAGAACCTGGAATCGAACTATCGCAAGGTGCCCAACGTTTCGGGCGCCACCATCCTGGGCGATGGCACGGTGGCGCTGATTCTGGACACGGGTGCGCTGGTGCGCCGCGCGCGCCACTGAATGGGACAGGGATACCTGACGACAAACGACGGAGCCGCAGGCAGAGCCTGCGCGCCGCCAAAAACCATGGCTTTCGCCACCACGGCGCGGGCCCGACAGTTGAGGAGCTGAGCAATGAGCGTGATCGCTAAGACTGCAGGCGTCGCCACCGGCGCGCGCGAGTACCTGACCTTCCGCCTGGACCAGGAGGAATACGGCATCGACATTCTGAAGGTGCAGGAAATCCGCGGCTACGAGCCGCCCACGCGCATCGCCAATGCGCCGGAGTTCATCAAGGGCGTGGTGAATCTGCGCGGCACCATCGTGCCCATCGTGGACATGCGCCTGAAGTTCAACTGCTCCCAGGTCGAATACAACAGCTTCACCGTCGTCATCATCCTGAACCTGCGCAACCGCGTGGTGGGCATCGTGGTGGACTCGGTCAGCGACGTGATGGAGCTGGCTCCCGAAGCCGTGCGCCCCGCGCCGGACATCGAAAGCGCCATCGACAGCGGCTGCATCCTGGGCCTGGGTTCGGTGGGCGAGCGCATGCTCATCCTGCTGGACATCGAAAAGCTCATGAACAACGTGGACATGGGCCTGGTCGCTTCGGCCGACTGAGACCCGTTCTTGCACTGAGCGCCCTCATGCGATCCGGTTCTTCCAATGCGGCACTGGCCGCGCGCCCCGTCGCCGACGACGGGGCAGCCAACGGGCCCCTGGCCCAGGGGCGCGAATTCGAATGGTCGTCGCGGGACTTCGCCCGCGTGCAGGCGCTGATCTACCAGCGTGCCGGCATCAGCCTGCACGATGGCAAGCACGCCATGGTCTACAGCCGCCTGTCGCGGCGCCTGCGCGAGACGGGCTACGACAGCTTTGCCACCTATCTGGACTGGCTGGAGTCCCAGTCCGATGGCGTGGAGTGGCAGGAGTTCGTGAACGCGCTGACCACCAATCTCACCGCGTTCTTTCGCGAGCAGCACCATTTCGAGATCTTTGCCCAGCATCTGCGCAGCAAGCCGGCCGGCACGGCCTGGAAGGTCTGGTGCAACGCGGCCTCGACCGGGGAAGAGCCTTACTCCATCGTCATGACGGCCCTGGAAGTGCTGGGCGCCACGCCCAGCTTCCAGTTGCAGGCCAGCGACATCGACTCGCGTGTGCTGGACACGGCGTCGGCCGGTGTCTATCGCGCCGAAAGCATCAAGGGCATGAGCGCCGAGCGCCTGCACCGCTTCTTCCTGCGGGGCAAGGCCGGCAATGCGGGCCTGGTGCGCGTCAAGCCCGAGCTGCGCCGCCTGGTGGAGTTTCTCAACGTCAATCTGATCCGTGACGATTGGCCGTTCCGCGATCCCTTCGACGTGGTCTTCTGCCGCAACGTGATGATCTACTTCGATGCGGCCACGCAGCGCCGCGTGCTGGAGCGCATCCACCGCGTCATGAAGCCCGGGGGCCTGCTGTTCGTCGGACATGCCGAGAACTTCAGCGACTCGCGCGATCTGTTCACGCTCAAGGGGAAGACGGTCTATGAGCGCCGCTGACGCAGGTCCTGCCGCACACAAGGGGGTCTTCCCATGATCGGAGACCGCTCCGCCTTCGCTCCGCCCCCGCCGCCTTCGGAGCGCCGCCGCACGCCGCGCATCAACAGCTATACCGCTGCGGACTACCCGGCGCCGGGCGACCCGGTGCCGCGCTCCTCGCTGGAGCAGCTCAAGCGCCAGCAGCGCTACCCCGGCGAGGCGTCGTTCTTCTACTACGACCCGCATTTCCAGCACAACGCCGTCAAGGTGCTGCCGGGCGAATACTTCGTCTCCAACGAGGACGTGATCCTGGTCACCGTGCTGGGCTCGTGCATCTCGGCCTGCATCTGGGACCGCACCATGCGCGTGGGCGGCATGAACCATTTCATGCTGCCCGACGGCGACTCCGCCGATGCGTCGGGCCGCTACGGCTCGTACGCCATGGAATTGCTGATCAACGAAATGCTCAAGCTCGGCGCACGGCGCGAGTCTTTGCAGGCCAAGATCTTCGGCGGCGGCCAGGTGATGCACAACTTCACCACCATGAACGTGGGCGAACGCAATACCGCCTTCGTCACGCAGTACCTGCAGACCGAGCGCATCCCCATCGTCTCGGAGGATGTGCTGGACATCTACCCGCGCAAGGTGGTGTTCTTCCCCGCCAGCGGCAAGGCCATGGTCAAGCGCCTGGCACATGCCCATCCGGAGGAGCTGGTACAGCAGGAATTCACGCGCGGCAATGCAGCCGTCGTGGCACGCAATACGGCAGGCGGCTCGGTCGACCTGTTTTGAGGAAGGTTCAAAGGAATGGACAGGAAAATCAGGGTGATCGTGGTGGACGACTCTGCGCTGGTGCGCAGTCTGCTGTCCGAGATCATCAATCGCCAGCACGACATGGAATGCATCGGCTCGGCCAACGATCCGCTGATCGCACGCGAGATGATCCGCGAGATGAATCCCGACGTGATCACGCTCGATGTGGAAATGCCCCGCATGGATGGCATCGACTTCCTGGGCCGGCTCATGCGGCTGCGCCCCATGCCGGTGGTCATGATCTCCACGCTGACCGAGCGCGGCGCCGAGGTCACCATGCGCGCGCTGGAGCTGGGCGCCATCGACTTCGTGGCCAAGCCGCGCGTGGGCGTGTCCAACGGCCTGCAGGAGCTGGCCGCGCAGATCGTGGACAAGATCCGCGTTGCTGCCGTGGCCCAGGTCCGGCGCCTGCCGGTCGCTCCGCGCAGTGCGGCTCCCGCCACCGGCAGCGCGGTGGCGCCGGTCTCCGCCTCGGCTGGCATGAGCGCGCCGCGCCAGGCTGCACCGGCGTCGCTGCTGGGGCGGCTGTCCACGGAAAAGCTGATTGCCATCGGTGCCTCCACCGGCGGCACCGAGGCCATCCGTGAAGTGCTCACCCATCTGCCGGCCGACTGCCCGGCCATCGTCATCACCCAGCACATGCCGCCGGGCTTCACCACCAGCTTCGCGGCCCGGCTCAACAGCCTGTGCCAGATGACCGTGAAGGAAGCACAGCAGGGCGAGCGGCTGCTGCCCGGCCACGCCTACATCGCACCGGGCGGCAAGCATTTCTCCGTGCAGCGCAGCGGTGCCAACTATGTCGCCGTGGTGGATGACAGCCCGCCCGTGAATCGCCACAAGCCTTCGGTCGAGGTGCTTTTCAGGTCGGTGGCGGCCTGTGCGGGCCGCAACGCTTACGGCATCATGCTCACCGGCATGGGTGCCGATGGCGCGGTCGCCATGCGTGAAATGCGCGATGCGGGCAGCTACAACTTCGTGCAGGACGAAGCCAGCTGCATCGTCTTCGGCATGCCGCGCGAGGCCATCGCCCATGGTGCGGCCGACGAGGTGCTGCCCCTCAACCAGATCGCCTCCGCCTTGCTGGGCAAGCTGCGCATAGGTTCGGACCAGGTTCACCACCGCATTTGAGTGCAACGGCCGGTCCTGGCGGCACCCATGAAAAAAGAGCGCCATGCGCTCTTTTTTTTCGTCCGAAGAAAGCTCACTCCGACAGTGCGCTCCAGCGCTCCAGCGCCTCCATCAGCTGCTCATCGATCTCGCCATCGCGCTGATGCAACTGAACGGCGCGGGAATTGTCGCTGGCATACAGCGAACCATCGGCCAAGGCTTCCCGAATGGACTTCTGCTCTGCCTCCAGCGCTGCAATGCTTTCGGGCAACTGATCGAGCTCACGCTGCTCCTTGTAGCTGAGCTTGCGCTTGGGCTTACCGTCGCTGCGTGCCGCAACGGGCTTGGCCTCTTCCTTGGATGGCTTGGGCTGCGCGGCCTCGGCCAGATCGCGGCTGCGGCGGGACTGGTCCAGCCAGTCCTGCACGCCGCCTTCATATTCGCGCCATTGGCCCGGGCCTTCCCAGGCGATGGTGCTGGTGACCACGTTGTCCAGGAAACTGCGGTCATGGCTGACCAGAAAAACGGTGCCGTCGTAGTTCTGCAGCAGGTCTTCCAGCATTTCCAGCGTCTCGATATCGAGATCGTTGGTCGGCTCGTCCAGCACCAGCACATTCGCGGGCCGGGCAAACAGCCGGGCCAGCAGCAGGCGGTTGCGCTCCCCGCCAGACAGCGAGCGAACGGGGGAATGGGCGCGCGCCGGGGAGAACAGGAAATCCGACAGATAGCTCTTCACGTGCTTTTTCTGGCTGCCGATCTCGATCCACTCGCTGCCGGGGCTGATGAAGTCCTCCAGCGTGGCATCCATGTCGATCTGGTGACGCATCTGGTCGAAGTACGCCACCTGCAGATTCGCCCCCAGCCGCACCTGGCCGCTGTCAGGTGCCAGTTCGCCCAGAATCATCTTGAGCAGCGTCGTCTTGCCTGCGCCGTTGGGTCCGATCAGGCCCACCTTGTCTCCGCGCAAAATGGTGGCGGTGAAGTGGGAGACGATGTTCTTGTCGCCAAAGGACTTGGCCACATCCGTCAGCTCGGCCACGATCTTGCCCTGGTAGCCGTCGCCTCGGCCCGACGCAATGTCCATCTTCACGCCACCCAGCACCTCGCGGCGGGCAGCGCGGTTGGCCCGCAACTGCTCAAGCCGGCCGATGCGGCTCTGGCTGCGCGTGCGGCGGGCTTCCACGCCCTTGCGGATCCAGACCTCTTCCTGGGCCAGCAGCTTGTCGGCCTTGGCATTGATCACGGCCTCCTGGGCCAGCTGATCCTCCTTGGCCTGCTGGTACTGGACGAAATTGCCGGGATACGAGCGCAGCGTTCCACGATCCAGCTCCACGATGCGTGTGGAAACCCGGTCCAGGAAGGATCGATCGTGCGTAATGGTCACCACGCTGCCCTTGAAGTTCAGCAGCAACTCTTCCAGCCACTCGATGGCGTCAAGATCCAGGTGGTTGGTCGGCTCATCCAGCAGCAGTACATCAGGTCTCGCCACCAGGGCCTGGGCCAGTGCCACGCGCTTCTTCATCCCGCCGGACAGGGTGCCCACCACGGCTTCGGGATCGAGGTGCAGCCGCTGCAGAGTCTCCTCCACGCGCTGCTCCCAGTTCCAGGCGTCATAGGCCTCGATCTGGGACTGCAGCGCATCGAGATCCTCGCCCTCGGCGCCAGCCAGGTAGCGGTCGCGCACGGCAATCACCTCGGCTATGCCGGCGGATGCCGACTCGAAGATTGTCTGCTCGGGCACAAGCACCGGCTCCTGCGCCACATAAGTAATGCGGATACCGGACTGCGTCTGGACCTGCCCGTCGTCTGCCTTGGCCAGCCCGCCAAGAATCTTCAACAAAGAGGACTTCCCTGCGCCGTTGCGACCGATCAGGCCC
>NZ_CP141274.1:785000-5027500 GCF_040267515.1 Delftia lacustris
TAACGAGTCTGCTTGCAGACGAAGTGAGTGATACCCTGCTTCCAGGAAAAGCCACTAAGCTTCAGCTACACACGACCGTACCGCAAACCGACACTGGTGCGCGAGATGAGTATTCTAAGGCGCTTGAGAGAACTCTGGAGAAGGAACTCGGCAAATTGATACCGTAACTTCGGGAGAAGGTATGCCGCAAGTAGGTGAACTTGAACAAAGGGAGCCCAAAGCGGTTGCAAAAAATCGGTGGCTGCGACTGTTTAATAAAAACACAGCACTCTGCAAACACGAAAGTGGACGTATAGGGTGTGACGCCTGCCCGGTGCTGGAAGATTAAATGATGGGGTGCAAGCTCTTGATTGAAGTCCCAGTAAACGGCGGCCGTAACTATAACGGTCCTAAGGTAGCGAAATTCCTTGTCGGGTAAGTTCCGACCTGCACGAATGGCGTAACGATGGCCACACTGTCTCCTCCAGAGACTCAGCGAAGTTGAAATGTTTGTGATGATGCAATCTCCCCGCGGAAAGACGGAAAGACCCCATGAACCTTTACTGTAGCTTTGTATTGGATTTTGAACGGATCTGTGTAGGATAGGTGGGAGGCTTTGAAGTGAGGACGCTAGTTCTCATGGAGCCGACGTTGAAATACCACCCTGGTGCGTTTGAGGTTCTAACCCAGGTCCCTTATCGGGATCGGGGACAGTGCATGGTAGGCAGTTTGACTGGGGCGGTCTCCTCCCAAAGCGTAACGGAGGAGTTCGAAGGTACGCTAGTTACGGTCGGACATCGTGACGATAGTGCAATGGCATAAGCGTGCTTAACTGCGAGACTGACAAGTCGAGCAGATGCGAAAGCAGGACATAGTGATCCGGTGGTTCTGTATGGAAGGGCCATCGCTCAACGGATAAAAGGTACTCTGGGGATAACAGGCTGATACCGCCCAAGAGTTCATATCGACGGCGGTGTTTGGCACCTCGATGTCGGCTCATCTCATCCTGGGGCTGTAGTCGGTCCCAAGGGTATGGCTGTTCGCCATTTAAAGAGGTACGTGAGCTGGGTTTAAAACGTCGTGAGACAGTTTGGTCCCTATCTTCCGTGGGCGCTGCAGATTTGAGGAAGCCTGCTCCTAGTACGAGAGGACCGGAGTGGACACACCTCTGGTGTATCGGTTGTCACGCCAGTGGCATTGCCGAGTAGCTAAGTGTGGAAGAGATAACCGCTGAAAGCATCTAAGCGGGAAACTCGTTTCAAGATGAGATCTGCCGGGGCCTTGAGCCCCCTGAAGAGTCGTTCAAGACCAGGACGTTGATAGGCTGGGTGTGGAAGCGCAGTAATGCGTTAAGCTAACCAGTACTAATTGCTCGTGAGGCTTGACCCTATAACTTTGATGACGTGATCATCAAGGTGGTTATGCCAAGTAAGGCGCAGTCAAAATACAAAGCTGATTACAGACTCTATGAATTCGTTGTGTTGCTCGCAAGAGCAGCATGACAACAAGTTATGCCTGATGACCATAGCAAGTTGGTACCACTCCTTCCCATCCCGAACAGGACAGTGAAACGACTTTGCGCCGATGATAGTGCGGGTTCCCGTGTGAAAGTAGGTCATCGTCAGGCTCTTACAGCCCAAGAAACCCCGTAGCCCAAAGCTACGGGGTTTTTTGCATTGGGGTGCAGGAAACGGGGAAACAGGCTGAACCGCCAAAACGGACGGCTCAACGGAACATCCGAAAATGGACAACCCAAAAAAGAGAGCGCTGACGCGCTCTCTTTTTATTCCTGCCAGGCTTCTTCGTCGCACCCGGATGCAACATCCGGCGCAGTTTCCTGCGGACAATTCCGCTAGCATTGACGTTAACGTCAACGTCGCATTCCCATGGCCGCCGGCTGTGGATGCCGGCGGACTCTCCAGCCATGTCGACCACCTACACCATCAGCGATCTTGCCAAGGAGTTCGATCTCACGACCCGGGCCATCCGCTTCTATGAGGACATGGGCCTGCTTGAGCCCGAGCGTGCCGGGCCTGGCGGACGCAATCGCGTCTACAGCGCGCGTGATCGCACACGTCTTCGCCTGACCTTGCGGGCCAAGCGGCTGGGACTGTCTCTGAACGAAGCCAAGGAGATCATCGATCTCTACGACAGCCCCCGTGACACGGGCGTGCAACTGCGCAAATTCCTGGAGGTGCTGGCTGTGCACCGCCGCCAGCTCGAAGACCGCCTGGCCGATCTGCAGGCCAACCTGGCCGAGGTGCGAGAGCAGGAATCCGAGGCCCGCACTTTGTTGAAACACCTGGATGGGAAAAATGCTTCATAATTGACGTTTACGTAAACGTAATTTGTGAGGCTTGCCTTGACCGTGCCCCGCCTGGAACCTGCCAACAGCGACTTTGCCCGCCGTGTGCAAGACAGTTTTGCACGCCAGGGCGCGATGCACACCCTGGGCGCCGAGCTGTCCTTGCTGGAGCCCGGTGCCGTCGATGTCTGCCTGGACTGGGCGCCCGGGCTGACGCAGCAGCATGGCTTTTTGCATGCCGGCATGGTTTCCGCGGCGCTGGATTCCGCCTGCGGCTACGCAGGGCTGACCCTGATGCCGGCCGATGCTGCCGTGCTCACCATTGAATTCAAGATCAACTTGCTGGCCCCTGCCAAGGGCCAGCGCTTTCGCATGGAAGGCCGTGTGCTCAAGCCGGGCCGCACCATCACCGTGACCGAAGGGCGCGCCTACGCCATCGACGAAGGCCGCGAGAAACTGATTGCCACCATGGGCTGCACGCTGATGTGCGTGCAGGGCCGCGATCTGGCCGATTGAGCCGGGCGGCGTTCTTTCCCCCAATTTCCACAGGAGACATGAGATGAGCCTTTCCAACCTGCCGGGCCTGAACTTCCAACTGGGCGAGGACATCGACGCGCTGCGCGATGCCGTGCGCGAGTTCGCACAGGCCGAGATTGCACCGCGCGCCGGCGAGATCGACCGCGACGACCAGTTCCCCATGGACCTGTGGCGCAAGTTCGGCGACCTGGGCGTGCTGGGCATCACAGTGTCCGAGCAGTACGGCGGTGCCGACATGGGCTACCTGGCCCACATGGTGGCGATGGAGGAAATCTCGCGTGCCAGCGCATCGGTGGGCCTGTCCTACGGCGCGCACAGCAATCTCTGCGTGAACCAGATCAACCGCAACGGCAATGAAGCGCAAAAGGCCAAGTACCTGCCCAAGCTGATCAGCGGCGAGCATGTGGGCGCGCTGGCCATGAGCGAGCCCGGCGCCGGCTCGGACGTGATCAGCATGAAGCTCAAGGCCGAGGACAAGGGCGGCTACTTCCTGCTCAACGGCACCAAGATGTGGATCACCAATGGTCCCGATGCCGACACCCTGGTGGTCTACGCCAAGACCGAGCCCGAGCTGAACGCCCGCGGCGTGACTGCCTTCCTGATCGAGAAGGGCATGAAGGGCTTTTCCATTGCCCAGAAGCTGGACAAGCTGGGCATGCGTGGCAGCCACACGGGCGAGCTGGTGTTCGAGAACGTCGAGGTGCCGGCCGAGAACGTGCTGGGCGGCTTGAACAACGGCGCCAAGGTGCTGATGAGCGGCCTGGACTATGAGCGCGCCGTGCTGACCGGCGGGCCGCTGGGCATCATGCAGTCGGTGATGGACAACGTCGTGCCCTACATCCATGACCGCAAGCAGTTCGGCCAGAGCATCGGCGAGTTCCAGCTCATCCAGGGCAAGGTGGCCGACATGTACACCGTGCTGCAAGCGGGCCGCTCCTTTGCCTATACGGTCGCCAAAAACCTCGATCTGCTGGGAACCGAGCATGTTCGCCAAGTTCGCAAGGATTGCGCCAGCGTCATCCTGTGGTGCGCCGAGAAGGCGACATGGATGGCCGGCGAAGGCGTTCAAATCTATGGGGGTAATGGGTATATCAACGAATACCCACTGGGTCGCCTCTGGCGGGATGCGAAACTCTATGAGATCGGCGCCGGCACCAGCGAGATCCGTCGCATGCTGATCGGCCGCGAGCTGTTCGCAGAGACCTGCTGATCTTTCGCCTGCCTGCTGCGCCGTTCTTGAGTTTGACCCCAACAAAAGGATTGTTTATGAGCACAACCTCCATCGAAGAGCTGTTTGTCCACAACCGCGAATGGGCCCAGCAGGTGGAGCGTGACCGGCCCGGTTTCTTCACTGGGCTGATGGCGCAGCAAAAACCCCGCTACATGTGGATCGGCTGTTCCGACAGCCGCGTGCCCGCGAACCAGATCACGGGCCTGGAGCCCGGCGAGGTGTTCGTGCACCGCAACGTGGCCAACGTGGTCGTGCCCAGCGACCTGAACTGCCTGTCCACCATCCAGTACGCGGTGGACCAGCTCAAGGTCGAGCACCTGATGGTCGTCGGCCACTATGGCTGCGGCGGCGTGCTGGCGGCACTGGAGGATGTGCGCGTGGGCCTGGCCGACAACTGGATCCGCCACGTGAAGGACGTGCGCGACAAGCACCAGGCGCTGCTGGCCAGCCTGTCGCCGCAATGGCGCCATGACGCGCTGTGCGAGCTCAATGCCATCGAGCAAGTGATCAATGTGGCGCAGAGCACGGTGATGCAGGATGCCTGGGCGCGCGGCCAGAAGGTCACGCTGCACGGCTGGTGCTATGGCCTGAAGGACGGCCTGATCACCAATCTGCAGATGACCGTGCCCGGTGTCGGCGGCATCGCCAACATCCATGCCGAGGCTGTCGAGCTGGTCGCCAGCCGCCAGCGCGACTGAGCGGCCATGGCAGGCGGGACCCCGGGAGACTTCATGCCGATGCCTGCCCAGGACACCCTGCTTGCCCATGACATCGCGCGGGCGATGATGGATGGCTTCAACCGCCATTACCGCCTGTTCCGCGCCGAATCGGCCCGCGCCAAGCACCGCTTCGAGACGGCCGACTGGCTGGGCCAGCAGCGCGCGCAGCGCGAGCGCATCGAGTTCTACGACCTGCGCGTGCGCGAATGCGTGCGCCGGCTTGAAAAGGAATTTGCGGCCGGCGCCCAGCCCATGCCGGTCTGGCAGCAGATCAAGCGCCACTACATCGGGCTCATGGTCAACCACCTGCAGCCGGAGCTGGCCGAGACCTTCTTCAACTCGGTCACCACCAAGATCCTGCACCGTACGCACTTCCACAACGACTTCATCTTCGTGCGGCCGGCCGTCAGTACGGAATACATAGAGAACCAGGAGCCGGCCGCACGCCCGGCCTACCTGGCCTTCTATCCCACGCGCGAGACACTGTCGCAGACGCTGCGCGAAGTCGTGGAGCAGTTCGCGCTGCAGCGCCCCTTTGAAGACCTGGAGCGCGACATCGCCCGCCTGGCCGAGCGCCTGGAGCCCCAGCTGCAGGCCATGCGCCTGTACGCCAACTTCCAGATCCAGGTGCTGTCCAGCCTGTTTTTCCGCAACAAGGGCGCCTACATCGTCGGCAAGATCATCAACGGCTTTGCCGAGCTGTCCTGGGCCGTGCCCATCCTGCATGGGGACAACGGCCGGCTGGTGCTGCATGCGGCCCTGTTCGGCGAGAAGGACCTGCACGGCCTCTTCAGCTTTGCGCGTGCCTATTTCATGGTCGACACCGACGTGCCCAGCGCCTACGTGCAGTTCCTGCGCAGCCTCATGCCGCGCAAGCCGCGCGCCGAGCTGTACAACGCCCTGGGCCTGGCCAAGCAGGGCAAGACGCTGTTCTACCGCGACTTCCTGCACCACCTGCGCCATTCGCGCGACCAGTTCCGCATCGCGCCCGGCATCAAGGGCATGGTCATGCTGGTGTTCGACCTGCCCAGCTTTCCCTATGTGTTCAAGCTCATCAAGGACCGGTTCGCCGCGCCCAAGGAGATCACCCGCGAGCAGGTCAAGGCCAAGTACCGCCTGGTCAAGCAGCACGACCGCGTGGGGCGCATGGCCGACACGCTGGAGTACAGCCTGGTGGCCTTCCCGCGCGAGCGCTTCTCGGAGGCGCTGATCGCCGAGATCCTGGAGCACGCGCCCAGCCAGGTCGAGATCAGCGACCGCGACGGCGATGGCCGGCAGGAGGTCATCATCTCCCACCTCTACATAGAGCGGCGCATGGTGCCGCTGAACCTGCTGCTGCAGGAGTGCTTCGATGACGGGCTGGACCTGCCGGGACCGCGGCAGCGGCTGGAGAGCGCCGTGATCGAATACGGAAATGCCATCAAGGACCTGGTGGCCGCCAACATCTTCCCGGGCGACATGCTGTGGAAGAACTTCGGCATCACGCGCGGCGGCAAGGTGGTGTTCTACGACTACGACGAGATCGAATACCTGACCGACTGCCATTTCCGCCAGGTGCCTGCGCCGCGCAACGAGGAAGACGAGCTCAGCGGCGAGGTCTGGTATCCCGTGGGCCCGCGCGATGTGTTCCCGGAAACCTTCGCGCCCTTTTTGCTGGGCAATCCGGCCGTGCGCGAAGTTTTCATGCGCCACCATGCCGACCTGCTCGATCCCGCCTTCTGGCAGGGGCACCAGCAGCGCATCCGCGAAGGCCACGTGCACGACGTCTATCCCTACGAGCGCAGCCGCTGGCTGGCCTGACCCGTTTGTTTTCCCCTCACCATCACCACATCCAGGAGATAAGCATGCAAGACCCCATCGTCATCGTCGGCGCAGCCCGCACCCCCATGGGCGCATTCCAGGGCGACTTCGCCGATCTCGCGGCCCACGATCTGGGCGGCGCCGCCATCAAGGCCGCCGTGCAGCGTGCCGGCGTGGCGCCGGAGAAGGTGGACGAAGTGCTGTTCGGCAACTGCCTGATGGCGGGCCAGGGACAGGCGCCTGCGCGCCAGGCAGGCTTCAAGGGTGGCCTGCCGCGCAGCACGGGCGCCGTGACCCTGTCCAAGATGTGCGGCGCCGGCATGGAGGCCACCATCCTGGCCCATGACCAGCTGGTGGCGGGCAGCCGCGATGTGGTGGTCTCCGGCGGCATGGAGAGCATGACCAATGCGCCCTACCTGCTCAAGAAGGGCCGTGGCGGCTACCGCATGGGCCACGACAAGGTCTATGACCACATGATGCTCGACGGTCTGGAGGACGCCTACGAGCCGGGCCGCTCCATGGGCACCTTTGGCGAGGACTGCGCCGCCAAATACCACTTCACGCGCGAGCAGCAGGACGCCTACGCCATCGAAAGCGTCAAGCGCGCCCAGGCGGCCACTGAAAGCGGCGCCTTCGCGGCCGAGATCACGCCCGTGACCGTCCCCACGCGCAAGGGCGATGTCACGGTCAGCATCGACGAAGGCCCGGCCACGGCCAAGCTGGACAAGATCGCCAGCCTCAAGCCCGCCTTCAAGAAGGACGGCACGATCACGGCGGCATCGAGCTCCAGCATCAACGACGGCGCCGCCGCCCTGGTGCTGATGCGCGAGTCCACGGCCAAGGAGCTGGGCTGCAAGCCGCTGGCGCGCATCGTCGCCCATGCCACGCATGCCCAGGAGCCCGAATGGTTCACCACGGCCCCCGTGGGCGCCACGCAGAAGGCCCTCAAGAAGGCCGGCTGGACGGCGGCGGATGTGGACCTGTGGGAAGTCAACGAAGCCTTTGCCGTCGTGCCCATGGCCCTGATGGCCGAGCTGGGCGTGCCGCGCGACAAGGTCAACGTCAACGGCGGCGCCTGCGCGCTGGGCCACCCCATCGGCGCCAGCGGTGCGCGCATCCTGGTCACGCTGCTGCACGCCCTGCAGGCGCGTGGCGGCAAGCGCGGCCTGGCCACGCTGTGCATAGGCGGCGGCGAAGGAACAGCCATGGCGATAGAAATGGTCACCCCCTGAGGCGCTGCGCGCCCTCCCCCCTGAAAGGGGGACAACACCCTCGGTGCGGGGCGGCGCGGCCGGCGTAGGCCCTTCCTCGGTGTCTCTGATTTGCATTGCGCCAGTTTTATGGGCAGCGCCACAGACGTCCAGAGAGCTAGACTTGGATCGGCCGATCCGCTATTACTTTGACCTCTCGACCATGATCACCAGCGAAGAACAGTTGCGCAGCCTGTATGCCATGCCGGCCGAAAGGGCCTTGCTCAAGCAGCAGGTGGACCTGGACCGGCATTGCCTGCGCTTCATCGCGCTGTCGCCGCTGTGCATCGTGGCCACGGGGGGCGCGGCGGGCTCGCTGATGGATGCCTCGCCGCGCGGCGGAAAGCCGGGCTTCATCAAGGCGCCCGACAACCAGACACTGCTGATCCCCGACTCGGGCGGCAACAACCGCCTGGACAGCTTCAGCAACCTGATCGCCGATCCGCGCATCGGCCTGCTGTTCATGGTGCCGGGCTTCGACGAGACGCTGCGCGTCAACGGCGTGGCCAGGCTGCGTGACGAGGCCCACTACACGGCGCTGTTCGCCAACGAAGGCTTCCGGCCCAAGATCGTTCTGGAGATCCAGGTGCAGGAGGCCTATCTGCACTGCGCCAAGGCCCTCATGCGCGCCCGGCTCTGGAAGCCCGAGTCCCAGGTGCCGCGCAACGTCATGCCGTCGGTGAACCAGATGGTCCACCAGCAGATCGGCCTGCCTGCGCCCACCGAGACGCAGGAGGCCATGGTCGAGCGCTACGAAAAACAGATCGCGGGCGAGCAGGGCCGCTGACCGCATTCCATTTGAAAGGTCGAAAGACATGGCAGTCACTCTGGTGTTGGGAACCTCGCGCGGGCTCGGTTTTGCCTTGGTAGAGGCCTATGCGGCCCAGGGCCGCAGCGTGGTCGCCACGGTGCGCAGCGAGGCCGATCGCGAGCGCGTCGAAGCCACGGGCGCCAAGGTGCTGCTGGTGGATGTGGCCGATCCGGCCAGCGTCAGCGGCCTGGCCTGGCAGCTCGATGGCGAGAAGATCGAGCTGGCGCTGTACGTGGCCGGAGTGTGGGATGCCCACAGCTCGGCCACGCCGCCCACGCGCGAGCAGTTCGACCGCGTCATGCACACCAATGTGCTGGGCGCCATGCAGGTGCTGCCCCAGGTGGCGCCGATGGTCGAGGCGGCGGGCGGCGTGTTCGGCCTGTTCTCCAGCGAGATGTCGCTGCTGGCCGGCGCCGAATCCGACGCCTGGCTCTACCGCGTCAGCAAGGCCGCTCTCAACATGGTCGTGGCCAGCGCCCAGCCGCAATGGCCCGGCGCCACCGTGGTCGCGCTGGACCCGGGCTGGGTGCAGACCGACATGGGCGGCGAGTCCGCCACCTTCACCGTGGAGCAAAGCGTGCAGGGTCTGGTCCGCACCCTGGCCGGCGTCACGCCGGCTGATCGGGGCCGCATGCTGCGCCACGACGGGCAGCGCATCGCCTGGTAGCTGCGGCCGGGACAACGAACAACGAAACAAGGAATCAGGAGACAAGACATGCTGCTCAACGCAGACCAGGAAATGATCCGTGACGCGGTGCGCGACTTCGTGCGCACTGAAATCACGCCCCATGCCGCACGCTGGGACAAGGAGCACCACTTTCCCAAGAACGTGCACCAGGGCCTGGCGGCGCTGGGTGCCTACGGCATCTGCGTGCCCGAGGAATACGGCGGCGCCGGCCTTGACTACCTGAGCCTGGCCCTGGTGCTGGAGGAAATCGCAGCCGGCGACGGCGGCACCAGCACGGTGATCAGCGTCACCAACTGCCCCGTCAACGCCATCCTCATGCGCTACGGCAGCGAGGCGCAAAAGCAGCAATGGCTGGCGCCGCTGGCGCGCGGCGAGATGCTGGGCGCCTTCTGCCTGACCGAGCCGCATGTGGGCTCGGACGCCTCGGCGCTGCGCACCATGGCCACCCGCGACGGCAACGACTACGTGATCAACGGCGTCAAGCAGTTCATCACCAGCGGCAAGAACGGCGACGTGGCCATCGTCATCGCCGTCACCGACAAGGCGGCCGGCAAGCGCGGCATGAGCGCCTTCATCGTGCCCACCTCCGCGCCCGGCTACCAGGTGCTGCGGCTGGAGGACAAGCTGGGCCAGCACAGCTCGGACACGGCCCAGATCCAGTTCGAGGGCTGCCGCATCCCCGCCGCCAACCTCATCGGTGCCGAGGGCGAGGGCTACAAGATCGCGCTGTCGGCGCTGGAGGGCGGGCGCATCGGCATTGCCGCGCAAAGCGTGGGCATGGCGCGTGCGGCCTTTGAATGCGCGCTGCAGTACTCCAAGGAGCGCGAGAGCTTCGGCCAGCCCATCTTCAACCACCAGGCCGTGGGCTTTCGCCTGGCCGACTGCGCCACGCAGATCGAGGCTGCGCGCCAGCTGATCTGGCATGCGGCCAGCCTGCGCGATGCCGGCCTGCCCTGCCTGAAGGAAGCGGCCATGGCCAAGCTGTTCGCCAGCGAAATGGCCGAGCGCGTGTGCAGCGCAGCCATCCAGACCCTGGGCGGCTATGGCGTGGTCAACGATTTTCCCGTCGAGCGCATCTACCGCGACGTGCGCGTGTGCCAGATCTACGAGGGAACGAGCGACGTGCAGAAAATTCTCATCCAGCGCGCCCTGGCCTGAGGCCCATCACTATGCTGCGGGTCGGGCCGGATGGCCCCGTCACCCGCAGGGCTTAGCATGGAGCGTCGCCGGGACGGCGCCCGGGAGAGGCGGGCACCGGACTCCGGCAGGTTTGTGACCACCTTCGCAGGAGATCCCGACATGCCCATTGCTTCCGTCAACGGCCAGAACCTTTACTACGAGGACACGGGCGGGCGCGGCCCGGTCCTGGTGTTTTCGCATGGACTGCTCATGGACCACACCATGTTCGCTCCCCAGGTCCAGGCGCTGCAGGATCGCTATCGCTGCATCAGCTGGGACGAGCGTGGCCATGGCCAGACGGCGGACCCCGCGCATTGCGCTCCCTTTGACTACTACGACTCGGCCGACGACCTGGCCGCCCTGCTGGCGCACCTGGGCGTGGAGCGCGCGGTGCTGGTGGGCATGTCGCAGGGCGGCTATCTGTCGCTGCGCTGTGCGCTCATCCATCCCGAGGTCGTGCGTGCGCTGGTGCTGATCGACACCCAGGCCATGCTGGAAGACCCCGAGCAGATGCCCCACCACGAGGCGTTGCTGCGCGCCTGGATGGAGCATGGCCTCAGCGACGACATGGCGGCCACGGTGGAGCGCACCATCCTGGGCCAGGGCTGGAGCGGCGCGGCCGCCTGGCGCGCCAAATGGAAGAAGGCCACGCCCATCAACCTGGGGCAGAGCTTTCTGGCGCTGGCCCAGCGCGATGACATCAGCCCGCGACTGCCCGACATCCACGTACCGGCACTGGTCATCCATGGCACGGACGACATCGCCATCACGCTCGACCGTGCACGCGCCATGGCCAAGGCCTTGCCCAGGGCGCAGTGGGTGGAGGTGCCGGGGGCCGGCCATGCGGCCAACCTCACGCATCCGCAGCCCGTGAACCTGGCCATCGAGCGCTTCCTGGAGCAGCTCGACTAGGCTCAGACCGGCGGATCGCCGTCGTTCTCGCTGTCGCGGCGGCGCAGGACGACGGTGATGCTGCCGTCGGTCTCCAGCGTGGCGCGCTCCACCTCTCTGAGGTGCAGGCAGCCGCCCGCACGCAGCGCGGCCTCGATATCGTCGCGCGTGATGCGTTCCTCGCGCATCAGATCCTTGTTCAGGTGGCCGTCCGTGATCAGGGCCTGGGCCTTGCCGTCGATGAGCCGCTCCAGCGCGGGAAAACGGAAAGTCAGCCAGGACAGCAGCAGATGGCACAGGATCAGCGTGGAGGCCGAGATCATGCCGCCGATCAGCGAGTTGTCCCCGGCATTCATGGAGTTCTGCACCGCATTCGACAGGATGAGCAGCAGCACCAGGTCAAAGGGCGCGTACTGCCCCGTCTGGCGCCGCCCCGTCAGCCGAAGGAACACCAGCAAGAACAGGTAGACGGCCACGCCGCGCACCACGAACTCCCACCACGGGACCGACATTGAAAACATGGGCTCTCCTTACAGGCCCGAGGGCCCGCGGTCAGTATCATGGCCCGCCTGTCCTCCATCAAGAACCCGGTCGCAGCAAGGCGGCCGTGACTGACATGCATTCCTGCTCCCCCGCCGTCCTCTCCCAGGTTCCGCAAGTTCCGCAAGTTCCGCAGGGCCAGCCGCTATGAGCGCGGCCGCCACCTCCCCGGCCTGTCCCTGTGGCCAGCACGATGCCAAGGGCCGGTCCCTGGCCTTCGATGCCTGCTGCGGCCGCTACCTGGACCATTTCGACGACTGCCCTGCGCCCGATGCCCAGGCCTTGATGCGCTCGCGCTACAGCGCCTTCGTGCGTGAGGACGCCGCCTACCTGCTGGCCACCTGGCACGCCAGCCAGCGGCCCGCCACGCTGGACTTCGAGCCCTCGGCGCGCTGGCTGGGGCTGGCGGTCAAGGACTTCCGAAGCACCGGCGAGGACCGCGCCGAGGTGGAATTCGTCGCGCGCTACCGCGTGGCGGGCCGCGCCGTGCGCCTGCATGAGCGCAGCCGCTTCGTGCGCGAAGGCGGGCGCTGGTTCTACGTGGATGGCGACCAGTTCTGAACACGACGGCGGCCCTGCGGAGCCGCTGTGGAAGCTGCAGCAGCGCCAGCGGCTGCTGCTGTCCATCGCATCGCGGGGCTCGTCCGAGGCGGCGGCCCTCATCATCCCCGGCATCGTGGTCTGGCTGCAGCGGCACGAAACGGGTGCCTTCCAGGCGCCGCTGCTGCTGTGGTGGCTGGGCATGGCGCTCATGGCCTGCGTCTTCGTTGGTTTGCGGCGCCAGTTGCGTCGGGACCTGGGCGCTGCCGTGCCCTCGGCCGAGTTGCCAGCGCGGCTGCAGCGCTGGGAGCGCGTGATGGGCCGCATGGCCTTGCTCAACGCCGGTTCCTGGGCGCTGGCCATACCGCTGACCCATGGCAGCGGCCATGAATTCCGGCTTTTCATCTACCTGGTGCTGTGCGGCGTCGTGGCCTCGGCCGCCACCTTCCTGGCGCCGGCGGCTGCCGTGTTCAAGCGCTTTTTCGGCGTGCTGTACGGCGCCATGCTGCTGGCCGTGGTCTGGTACTTCCCGAACAGGGGCCTGTACCTGCTGCCGCTGCTCATGCTGTATGGCGCCACCATCGCGCGCCATGCCTGGGGGACGCGCCAGCTCATGCAGCAGCAATGGGCGCAGGAGCGTGACCGCCAGCTGTTGGCCGAGCGCTACCTGGCGGCCAAGGAGCAGGCCGAACAGGCGCTGGAGGCCAAGAGCCGCTTCCTGTCGGCTGCCAGCCATGACCTGCGCCAGCCCCTGCATGCCCTGGGCCTGCTGGTGGAGACCGCCCGCCAGCGCAATGCCGACGGCGCGCTGGCGGGCGTGCTTGACGATGCCCAGGCCTGTGCCCAGTCGCTGGGCACCATGTGCAACGACCTGCTGGACCTGTCGCGGCTGGAGAACGGCACCTGGGAGCTGCGCGCCCAGGTGATGGACCTGCGCATTCTGCTGGGCGATGCCACGCGCCTGTTCGCGGCCGAGGCGCGGCAGCGCGGGCTGGTGCTGCGCTGGCGCGTGGCGCGCGGCATGGATAGCCTGGTGCGTGCCGACGAGGCCCTGCTGCGCCAGATGGTGTTCAACCTGCTGCACAACGCCCTGCGCTACACCCAGCGCGGCGGCGTGCTGCTGGCCGCCCGCGTGCACGGCGGGGGCTGGCGCATCGAGGTCTGGGATACCGGCCTGGGCATTGCGGCCGAAGACCGGCCCCATGTCTTCGCACCGCACTTTCGCGCGCGTTCCGGCCAGGCGGCCCGGCGCGCGGCCCAGCCTGCGGCCGAGCACCTGCCCGGCGTGAGCAGCCAGGGCCTGGGCCTGGCCGTGGTGGCCGCAGCGGCGCGCCGCATGGGCGTGGAGCATGGTCTGCTGTCCACGCCGGGACGGGGTTCGTGCTTTTGGCTGCAGCTGTCGCCCAGCCTGAGCGTGCAAGCGGACCTGCCTCTGGGGCACGCGCAGGCGCAGGCAGGGGCAGGGGCCGAGGCTGCCGCGAATCCGCCAGGCCGCCCCCTGCTGCAGGGCCGGTGCTGGGTGGTCGATGACGATGTGCAGGTGGCACAGGCCCTGGCCGGCCTGCTGCGCGGCTGGGGGCTGACCGTGGACGTGGCGGCTGCGGGCCGCGAGGCGCAGGCCTGGCTGGCGGCGGGGCAGCATCCCGATTTCGTGCTGTGCGACCACCAGCTGGCCCAGGGCGAGAACGGCTTTGCGCTGCTGCAGAACGTGCTGGCGCAATCGCCGCAGGCGGCGGGCGCCCTGCTCAGCGGCGACCCTTCCGCTGCGCTGGAGCAGCAGGCGCAGGAACTGGGCTATCTGCTGCTGCGCAAGCCCGTGGATCCGCTGGCGCTGCGGGCCCTGCTTCAGCGCAGGCTGGCCGTGGCCGGCGCCTGAACCGTATCGGTCGGCGGTACGGAGGGCGGCAGCTCCAGCGCAATGCCCTGCATGCGCGTGATGGCGTCAATGCGGCTGTGCACGCCCAGGCGCTGCAGGGCGCCTGCCACATGCTCCTTGACCGTGTGCGGCGACAGGTGCAGCAACCGGGCAATGCTGGGATTGGGCAGGCCGCGCAGCACCAGGTCCAGAACCTGGGCCTGGCGCGGGGTGAGGCCCAGCTCGGCCGCCGTCATGCGGATGGCATGGGCGCCGCCCGGCGGCTGCGGCGCCAGCGGGGCGGCGGGGAACCAGGTCTCGCCGCGCAGCAGGGCCGCCACGGCCTGCTGCAGCACCTGCGGCGGCTGCGACTTGAGCACAAAGCCATGGGCCCCGGCCGCGCGTGCCTTCAGGGCAATCGCGCCATGCGTGTCGCCGCTGGTCATGAGCACGCGGCAGGCGGGCGCCAGCGTGCGGATTTCGCGCACCACGTCCGTGCCTGCGCTGGCACCCAGCCAGAAATCCACGATGGCCAGATGCGGCGATCCCCTGGCGGCCATGCACTGCAGGCCTTCGCCCGCATCGGCCACGGCATGGACTTCGGACAGGCCGAATTGTTTCAGGAACTCGGACACGCCCATGGCCGTCAGCGGGTGGTCGTCGATCACCAGGGCATAGCGCCCCGATTGGAGACAGGAGGAATCGGTCAGGAGGGAATGGCTGTGCATGGTCCGCGCGAAGGCATGTCGAAAGGGCTGGAGCGCCAGGGCGCGCCCGGATACACCTTGCGCACATCGTAACGATTACCCCCCGGCCGGGGGGTGACCGGATGTCGGCCAACTCCCCAAAATCGCCGCCGATGCCCTGAGATTCCGCATGGAACGGGCATGTATTCAACGAGAAGGGGAGATAGTCATGAAGATGGTACAGCTCACGCGCCGCAGCGCGGCATTGATGCTTCTGGGAACCCTGGCCGCCTGTGGCGGCGGCGGTGGTGGTGGATCGGGAGAGCCGGGCGGCGGAGATCCCGGCAATGGCGGAAATCCTGGCAACCCCGGTACGCCCGGCAACCCCGGCGGCACGCCCACGCCGGTGACCGGCCAGTACCGCATGGAGACCGGTGCGGAGAACTTCGACGCGGCCCTGTCCGCCATGAACGCGCTGGGGGCGCAGGGCTATGCCTTCACCTACAGCCTGGCCTCGGGCGGTACCGCCTTCCCCGTTCCCATCGGTGACTTCTACGTCACCGACACGGCCCACACCGGCACGCGCCTGGACTACCGCATGGTGCCCGACGTGGCGGGCGTCTCGGCCCTGGTGGCCCAGCTCAACGCACAGGGTGCGCAAGGCTACCTGTACAAGTCGGGCATGGCGTTCCCCAGCAGCACGCAGGACCTGCGCAACCTCTATGTGCGCAGCAGCAGCGCCGCAGCCACCTACAGCTACGAGACGCGCCCCGCCGTGGGTGCGCTGGACACGTCGGGCTTCACGCAGCAACTGGCCGAGATGAGCGGCCGGGGTTTCCGCTACATGGGCCCGCTGATCTCGGGCAACGAGATGTTCAACCTCTACGTCAAGGACTCCAAGGCGCCGGCCTTCGAGTACGCGGTGTTCGCATTGGCCGCGCCCTTCGGCATGGCCAACGGCACGGCGCTGAAGCAGCGCCTGGACGAGATGGGGGCCAAGGGCCACCTGCTGCGCGGCGCCCTGGTGCTGCGGGGCAATACCGAAGGCGTGCAGCTGTACGAAAAGAGCGGCGACCAGCAGGGCGCCATCGAGTACCGCGTCGAACCGGTGTCCCAAAGCGCCAGCCTCGCGCAGCGCCTGGAGCAGTTCAACCGCAATGCGGTCGAAGGCTTCTTCGCCTTCGGCGACGTGGTCACCGACGATGGCCGGTTCCATTCCATCTCGGTGCGCAACGTCCGCCGCATGGTGCATCCGCTGGCCGGTGCCTCCTTCCCCTGAGCAGGGCACAGGCATGCGCGGCCGGCGCATAATCCGGCCATTTTCCGCAGCAAGGGCGCCCCAGGGCGCCCTTGCTCAGTTTGTTTCGAGAATCCATCCATGACTGCTTTCGAGGCCGTGCTCTTCGACTGTGACGGCGTGCTCGTCGACAGTGAATCCATCACCAACCGCGTGCTGTGCACCATGCTCAATGAATCGGGCTGGCCCATCAGCACCGAGGAATGCCTGCGCGAATTCATCGGCAAGACCGTGCGCAGCCAGGCCGCGCTGATCGAGGCGCGCACCGGCAAGCCGCTGACCGACGCATGGATGGCCGCCTTCTACGAGCGCCGCAACGCCGCGCTGCGCGCCGAGCTGGTGGCCATTGACGGCGCGCTGTCCGCCGTCAGCCAATCCCATGCGCTGTGCGCTGGCCGCATCGCCTGCGCCTCGGGCGCGGACCGCGCCAAGGTGGAGATGCAGCTGGCCCAGGTCGGCATGGCCCCGTATTTCGAGGGCCGCGTCTTCAGCGGCCATGAGCTGCCGCGCAGCAAGCCCTTTCCCGATGTGTACCTGGCCGCCGCCGCCGCACTGGGCGTGGAGCCGGCGCGCTGCCTGGTCATCGAGGACACGGTGACCGGCGTCACCGCCGGCGTGGCCGCAGGCGCCACGGTCTGGGGCTACTTCCCGGCCGACCAGGGCCACGCATCGGCCGAGCAACTGCTCGAGGCCGGCGCCAGCTGCGTATTCGGCGACATGGGCGAGCTGCCGGCCATGCTGCGCGCCATCGGGCAGGCCAGCGCCAGCGCCAGCGCTTGAGCCTGAGCCGGCCCTAGCGCAGCCGCGGCGAAGGCGTCTCGTCCACGGCCTGCGCACGCGCGGCCTGCTGCTCGGCCTGCAGTGCCCGCTGGAAGGCGGGCCGCTGCTGCAGGCGCTGCCAGTAGGCCTGTGTGGCAGGCCCCCATTGCGGCTCCATCTCCAGGTGCGCCGACAGCATCAGCGCATAGCCCACGGCCACGTCGGCAGCGGTGAAGCGGTCTGCCGCGAGCCAGTGGCGCTGTTCCACGGCCTGCTCCACCGCGCGCAGCCGCGCAAGGAACCAGCGCTGGTAGTCCTGGGCCACCTGGGGCTGGCGCCGTTCGGCTGGCTCGAAGTGGGTGTAGCGCAGCACCAGGGTCTGCGGGAAGGTCAGCGTGGCATCGCTCATGTGCAGCCAGTTGAGGTAGGCGGCGAAGTCTGCCTCCTGCGGCTGCACGGACAGGCCCGCCCCGGGGTGCAGGGCGGCCAGGTATTCGCAGATGGCGGCTGACTCGGTCAGCCTGGCCTCGCCGTGGCGCAGCAGCGGCACCGTGCCCAGCGGGTTGAGTTCCAGGTAGCTGCGCTGCAGCACGCGCGGCGGAAACGGCAGCATGTGCAGCGTGTAGGGAAGCTGCAGTTCTTCGAGCATCCACAGCGCGCGGAAGGAGCGCGCGCTGACGCAATGGTGGAGATGGTGCATGCGCAAAGCCTAGGCCAGATGCGCGGACGGCGGCAGTCGCGCAGGATGCAAATCGCGCCAGGATGCGCGCGGCCCTCACTCGGGCCGGGCTCGTGCGCTCTTGCGGAATTCGGAAGGCGACAGCCCCGTCCACAGCCGGAAGGCGCGGATGAAGCTCTTGTCGTTGAGAAACCCGCAGGACTGGGCGATGCGCTTGATGGGCCGGCTGGTGCGCAGCAGCAGGGCCACGGCACGCTCGCGCCGCACCTCGTCCTTGAGCGCCTGCAGCGAGGCGCCTTCTTCCTTGAGCTGGCGGTGCAGGCTGCGCTGGGACAGGTGCAGCTGGCGCGCCAGCGTGTCGGCCGTCTGCAGGCATTCGGCGTCGGCCGCCAGCAGCTGGCGCACGCGCTGCACCAGCTGGCGCTCGCGCCGGTAGGGGCGCACCTGCAGCGGCAGGGCGCGCTGCAGCATGCGCTGCAGCGCGGGCTCGTCGCGCGTCAGCGGCATATCCAGAAAACGCGCGTCGAACTGGAGGCAGGCCCGGGCCGCGCCAAACTCCACCTCGCCCGGTGGGAACAGCAGCGCATACACGCCGGCATGTGGCGGGGGATCGAAGGGAAAGCAGGCGCGCCGCAGCGGCAGCGGCTCGTCGATGAACCAGCTGGCCAGGCCGTGGATATTGCGCAGCACCGACAGCAGGCAGAACTCGCGCATGGCGCCCAGCGTGGACAGCTCCTCGATGGCCAGCGTGGCCAAGCCGTCTTCCTGCGTCAGCGTGAGGCGGATGTCGTCGGCCAGCAGGCCATGGTGGCGGCACCAGCGCGCCAGTGCCAGGCCCAGCTGCTCGCTGCCCATGCTGGCGCGCGCCAGCATGCCGTAGCTGCCCCAGGGCAGGCGCCGGGAGAACCAGCCCAGGGCCTCGTCGTCGAGTTCGCGCATGGCGGCATCGGACAGTGCCTCCATCTGCAGCGCCGTGATGCACTCGTTGCGCTCTTTGACGGAGTCTGGCGCAATTTGTGCCTTCTCCAGGGCGGGCAGGGCGCTGATGCCCCGGCGTTCGTAGGCCAGCATAATGGCCTGCACAAAGGCCATGGGCGTGACTGCAGGGTGTGCGGAGGCCATGGTGGCGGCCGCCTGGGGCAGGGGGGTCTTGACCAGCGAGGGGGTGAACATGCTGGCAATTATTGCAACCTTCGTGGCCTGTTCTGCTCGGGGTTGGCCCTTATGCTGCCACGCAATAGCTGCCGTGACGGGGCAGGCCACTGCATTTGCCCGTCCCAGGCGCCGCCGACGACACAGGAGACAACGCATGCCCGCCCAGAACGCCCCGCTCGCTTCCAGCCATGCCCAAGGCCGCACCGATGTGCCGCTGATCGAGCAGACCATCGGCGATTTCTTTGCCGACATGGCGGCCCGGCAGCCCGATCGCGAGGCCCTGGTCAGCCGCCACCAGGGCCTGCGCTACAGCTATGCCGGCCTGCACACCGAGGCGCGCCGCCTGGCCAGCGCGCTGCTGGGCCTGGGGCTGGACAAGGGCGACCGCGTCGGCATCTGGTCGCACAACAACGCCGAATGGGTGCTGATGCAGCTGGCCACGGCCCAGGTCGGCCTGGTGCTGGTCAACATCAACCCGGCCTACCGCACCTCCGAGGTGGAGTACGCGCTCAACAAGGTCGGCTGCAAGGCCCTGGTGACCATGGCGCAGTTCAAGACCAGCGACTACCTGGGCATGCTGCGCGAACTGGCCCCCGAGCTGGCCACGGCCGAGCCCGGCCGCCTGCATTGCGCGCGCCTGCCCCAGCTGCGCAGCGTGGTCTGGATCGACGTGGCAGGGCAGGGCGAAGAGCAGCCCGGCATGCTGCGCTTTTCCAGCCTGCTGGCGCGCGGTGATGCGCAGGATGCGCGCATCGACGCCGTGGCCGCCACGCTCAAGAACACCGACCCCATCAACATCCAGTTCACCAGCGGCACCACGGGCTTTCCCAAGGGCGCCACGCTGACCCACCGCAACATCCTGAACAACGGCTTTTTCATCGGCGAGTGCATGCGGCTGACGCCCGAGGACCGGCTGTGCATTCCCGTGCCGCTGTACCACTGCTTCGGCATGGTGCTGGGCAACCTGGCCTGCTTCACGCATGGCTCGGCCATCGTCTACCCGAATGACGGATTCGATCCGCTGCTGGTGCTGGAGACCGTGCAGGCCGAGCGCTGCACGGGCCTGCACGGCGTGCCCACGATGTTCATCGCCGAGCTGGACCACCCGCGCTTCAAGGAGTTCGACCTGAGCACGCTGCGCACCGGCATCATGGCCGGCTCGCCCTGCCCCATCGAGGTGATGAAGCGCGTGGTCAGCGACATGCACCTGTCCGAGATCACCATCGCCTACGGCATGACCGAGACCAGCCCCGTCAGCTGCCAGAGCGATGCCGACACGCCGCTGGAGCGCCGCGTGTCCACCGTGGGCAAGGTGCAGCCGCACCTGGAGGTGAAGATCGTCGATCCGGCCACGGGCGAGGTCGTGGCGCCCGGCGTCTCGGGCGAGCTGTGCACGCGCGGCTACTCGGTCATGCACGGCTACTGGGGGGACGAGGCCCGCACGCGCGAGGCCATCGACGACGAGGCCTGGATGCACACCGGCGACCTGGCCACCATGGACGAGCAGGGCTACGTGAACATCGTCGGCCGCATCAAGGACATGGTGATCCGCGGCGGCGAGAACATCTACCCGCGCGAGATCGAGGAATTCCTCTACCGCCATCCGCAGGTGCAGGACGTGCAGGTCGTCGGCGTGCCCGACGTGCGCTATGGCGAGGAGCTGTGCGCCTGGATCATCGTCAAGCCCGGCCAGACGCTGGCCGAAGACGGCGTGCGCGACTTCTGCAAGGGCCAGATCGCCCACTACAAGGTGCCGCGCTACATCCGCTTCGTCGAGGCCTTCCCGATGACGGTGACCGGCAAGATCCAGAAATTCAAGATCCGCGACGAGATGATCGCCATGCTGGATCTGCGCCCGGCCAGGACCGCCTGAGGGCTGCTTTCATGCGCTGCCGCCAGCTGTCCACCGCGTGCCGCCTAGGGCGTGCCGCCCTCGGGCGCGGCCATGGCCGAGGCTGCAGCGCGGCGCGCCACGACCAGGCGCTTGCGCAGCGAGATCTCCTGCATGTCCAGCTCGCTGACCAGGCGGCGCAGCGACTCGTCGTTGATGCGGTGGGCCTGGCGCTCGGCGTAGAGCGCGTCGCGCTCCTGGTGGATGCAGCGCAGGCGCAGCTCGATCTCCAGCAGGTAGCGCAGCTTGCGCTGGCGCACGACTTCGGGCGCCTCGCGCTGGATCTCGATGCTGGAGGCCGTGCCGCTGCCGTCGTCCAGCAGCTGGACGCGGTTGCGGTACTCCTGCGTCAGGTGGCCCATGACCTCCTGGTGCATGGCCACCCATTCGGGCGTGTGGCCCTGGATCTCTTCCTCGCTCAGCGTCAGCCCGCCAATGGCGGACTGGCAGGCGGCCACGCGCGCCAGGCGCTCCTCGCGCACCGTGGGCGATTCGCCGGGCTGGGGCATGCGGCGCAGGATCAGCGGCAGGGCAATGCTGCCCAGCACCAGGGTGAACAAGATGGTGCCCGTGGCCAGGAAGACCAGCATCTCGCGGCCGGGGAAGGGCTGGCCGTTGTTCAGCAGCATGGGCACGGACAGCGCGCCGGCCAGCGTCACGGCGCCGCGTATGCCGGCCATGGTGGTGGCCAGGTTCAGCAGGTGCGAGGGGCGCTCTGCCATCTTTCCCTGGAAGTGGGCGCGAGCCAGGCTGCGCTGCACGCCCAGGGTCAGCCAGATCCAGCGCATCAGCAGCAGCGCGCTGGAGATGATCACCACATAGCCCACCAGCACCCACCATTCGCTGCCCGCATCGTGCAGCGTCACGCCGATGATGGAGGGCAGCTGCAGGCCCAGCAGCAGGAAGATGGCACCGTTGAACGAGGCTTCCACCATGCTCCAGGTGCCCTCGGTCTGCAGCCGCTCGCTGATGTAGCTGCTGCGCTCCAGGTCGGCGAAGTTGGTGGCAATGCCCGCGGCCACGGCCGACAGGATGCCCGACACGCCGATCTTCTCGCCCACGATGTAGGCGGCGAAGGGCAGCAGGATCAGCAGCAGCACCATCTGCGTGGCCGCCACGTCGCCCAGGCGGCGCGTGATGGTGCTGCGCGCATAGGAAAAGCCCCAGCCGATCAGCGTGCCCACGCCCAGGCCGCCCAGGGCCATCCACATGAAATCCTTGGCCACCTCGGTCCACGAGAACAGGCCGGTCAGCGTGGCCGCGATGGCGAATTTCAGCGCCACCAGGCCCGAGGCGTCGTTGAGCAGGGACTCGCCCTCGAGGATGTGCATGGTCTTCTCGGGCATGCCCAGGTTGCGCGTGATGGCCGAGACGGCCACGGCATCGGTGGGCGAGACCACGGCGGCCAGCGCAAAGGCCACGGTCAGCGGCATGCCGGGCACCAGCCAGTGGATCAGCCAGCCCAGCCCCACCACCGTGAACAGCACCAGGCCCAGCGCCAGGCGCAGGATGGGGCGGTACAGCGCAAAGAACTCGCGCTTGGGAATGCGCCATCCGTCGGCAAACAGCAGCGGCGGGATGAACAGCAGCAGGAACAGCTCGGGATCGAAGGCGATGTGCAGGCCCTTTTGCGGCCAGGCCATCAGCGCTCCCAGGGTGATCTGGATCAGCGGCAGCGGGATGGCGCGCACGTAGCGCGCGGCAATGCCCGTCAACGCTCCCAGCAGCAGGACGAGCAAGACGATTTCAACGGTGTGCATACGGCATTTTCCCCAGGCCGGACCGCCGTTCTTTGCAGGACATTCGGAAAAACCAAGCGCCCGCATCGGGCAAACACAAGAAGAGGCCACACATGAGCATTCTGGGCACCCAACTCAATCCGCGTTCGGCGGACTTCCTGGCCAATGCCGCGGCCATGCGCGCCGTGGTCGAGGACCTGCAGGCCCAGGTGGCCAAGGTCGCCGAGGGCGGCGGCGAGGCCGCGCGCGCCAAGCACGTGGCGCGCGGCAAGCTGCTGCCGCGCGACCGCGTGGCCATGCTGCTGGACCCGGGCACGCCCTTCCTGGAGATCGCCCCGCTGGCTGCGCTCAACATGTACCGCAACGATGCACCCGGCGCGGGCCTGATCGCCGGCATCGGGCGCGTCAGCGGCGTGGACTGCATGATCGTCTGCAACGACGCCACGGTGAAGGGCGGCACCTACTACCCGATGACGGTGAAGAAGCACCTGCGCGCCCAGGAGATCGCCGCGCAGAACCGCCTGCCCTGCATCTACCTGGTGGACTCGGGCGGCGCCAACCTGCCCAACCAGGACGATGTGTTCCCCGACCGCGAGCACTTCGGCCGCATCTTCTTCAACCAGGCCAACATGAGCGCCGAGGGCATTGCCCAGATCGCCGTGGTCATGGGCTCGTGCACGGCCGGCGGCGCCTATGTGCCGGCCATGAGCGACGAGTCCATCATCGTCAAGAACCAGGGCACCATCTTCCTGGGCGGCCCGCCGCTGGTGAAGGCCGCCACGGGCGAGGTGGTCAGCGCCGAGGACCTGGGCGGCGGCGACGTGCACACGCGCCTGTCGGGCGTGGCCGACCACCTGGCCCACAACGACACCCACGCGCTGGCGCTGGCGCGCCAGGCCGTGGCCAACCTCAACCATGCCAAGCAGCCTTCGGCTGGCGACCTGCCGCCCGAGGCGCCGCTGTTCGACGGCGGCGAGCTGTACGGCGTGATCCCCGTGGACACGCGCAAGCCCTTCGACGTGCGCGAGATCATCGCCCGCGTGGTGGACGGCAGCCGCTTCGACGAGTTCAAGGCGCGCTTCGGCGCCACCCTGGTCTGCGGCTTTGCGCGCATCGAGGGCATGCAGGTGGGCATCATCGCCAACAACGGCATCCTGTTCAGCGAATCGGCGGTCAAGGGCGCGCACTTCATCGAGCTGTGCTGCCAGCGCAAGATCCCGCTGGTCTTCCTGCAGAACATCACGGGCTTCATGGTGGGCCGCAAGTACGAGAACGAAGGCATTGCCCGCCACGGCGCCAAGCTGGTCACGGCCGTGGCCACGGCGGCCGTGCCGAAGTTCACCATCATCATCGGCGGCTCCTTCGGCGCGGGCAACTACGGCATGTGCGGCCGCGCCTATTCGCCGCGCTTCCTGTGGATGTGGCCCAACGCGCGCATCTCGGTCATGGGCGGCGAGCAGGCGGCCAGCGTGCTGGCCACCGTCAAGCGCGACGGCATCGAGGCCAAGGGCGGCCAGTGGACGGCCGAGGAGGAAGAGGCCTTCAAGGCCCCCATCCGCCAGCAGTACGAGGATCAGGGCCACCCCTATTACGCGACGGCGCGCCTGTGGGACGATGGCGTCATCGACCCTGCCGACACGCGCCGCGTGCTGGCGCTGGGCCTGGCGGCCACGCGCAACGCTCCCATAGAGGACACGCGCTTCGGCGTGTTCCGCATGTGACGGCGGCCCCTCTTTCCTTGCAGCGAGGTACTTCATGAAAACCACCGCACTGACCCTCGAATTCCAGGGCCCCCTGGCCACCATCACGCTGACCCAGCCCGAAGTGCGCAATGCCTTCAGCGACGAGGTCATCGCCGACATCACCCACGCCTTCCACGCCGTGGGCAAGCGCAGCGACGTGCGCGCCGTGGTGCTGGCCGCCGAGGGCCCGGCCTTTTGCGCAGGCGCCAACCTCAACTGGATGCGCCGCATGGCCGACTACTCGCGCGACGAGAACCGCGAGGACGCCGGCCTGCTGGCCGAAATGCTGCGCGTGATCTACGAATGCCCGCAGCCCACCATCGCGCGCGTGCAGGGCGATGTCTATGCGGGCGGCATGGGCCTGGTCGCTGCCTGCGACATGGCCGTGGCCGCCGAGGGCGCGGGCTTTTGCCTGTCCGAGGTGAAGATCGGCCTGATCCCCGCCACCATCAGCCCCTACGTGATCCGCGCCATGGGCGCGCGCGCCGCCCACCGCTACTTCCTGACCGGTGAGCGCTTCGACGCGGCCGAGGCGCTGCGCATCGGCTTCGTGCACCGCGTCGTGCCCGCCGAAGAGCTGGACAACGCCGTGGACGGCCTGCTCAAGCACCTGGTCAGCGCCGGTCCCGCCGCCGCCCGCGCCTGCAAGCGCCTGGTGATCGACGTGGCCGAGCGCGAGATCAACGAGCAGCTGATCGCCGCCACCGTCGAAGGCATCGCCGACATCCGGGCCAGCGCCGAGGGCAAGGAGGGCGTGCAGGCCTTCCTCCAAAAGCGCAAGCCGGCCTGGCTGGCCTGACACGCGCAGGCTGCCCATTCATCGCGCCACCACCGAGCAACGCCGAGCCAACGCCGAGCCAACACCATGAGCACCCTGACCGACTCCCTCGTCCAGTGGCTGCAGTCCGTGGGCCTGTACCCGGGCCCGGCCGTGCACCACACGGTCAGCGAGGCGGCTGGCGAAGTGGCCGAGCGCGTGGGCCAGGCCACCAGCGGCATGGACATGGCCGGCCTGCTGGCGCTGGCCGCCGCACTGGGCTGGGCCAGCGGCTTTAGGCTCTACGCCGTGGTGTTCGTGACCGGGCTGCTGGGGGCGCTGGGCTGGGTGGCGCTGCCGGGCGGGCTGCATGTGCTGGAGCATCCGGCCCTGCTGTTCGCCAGCGGAGCGCTGCTGTTCGTGGAGTTCTTCGCCGACAAGATCCCCGGGGTGGACTCGGTCTGGGACCTGCTGCAAAGCGTGATCCGCATCCCGGCGGGCGCGGCGCTGGCGGCCGGCGTCTTCGGCGCCGACAGCGCGACCATGGCCACCATGGCGGCCCTGATGGGCGGCTCGCTGGCCCTGTCCAGCCAGGTGGCCAAAAGCACGACGCGCGCGGCCATCAACACCTCGCCCGAGCCGTTTTCCAACGTGGGCGCGAGCCTGGTGGAGGACGGCGCCTCGGTGGGCGCGATCTGGCTGGCGCTCACGCACCCGCTGGCCTTCGCCGCCGTGCTGCTGGTCGTGGTCATCGCGCTGTGGCTGCTGACCTGGGCGCTGTGGCGCTTTCTCAAGGCCGTGGTGCAGCGCCTGCGCGCGCTGTTCGGCGGGTCTCCCGCGATGAATCAAAAACCATAGCCGCCGGTCGCCGAATGACCGGGGCTGCAGAGAAAACACTGGAGATAACGCATGTTCAAGAAGATCCTGATCGCCAACCGCGGTGAAATCGCCTGCCGCGTCGCGGCTTCCGCCCGCCGCATGGGCGTGCGCACCGTGGCCGTGTACTCGGACGCCGATGCCCGCGCCAAGCATGTGCAGGCCTGCGACGAGGCCGTGCACATCGGCGGCAGCGCCCCCAAGGACAGCTATCTGCGCTGGGAACGCATCCTGGAGGCCGCCAAGGCCACGGGCGCCCAGGCCATCCACCCCGGCTACGGTTTTCTCAGCGAGAACGAGGAATTCGCCCAGGCCTGCGCCGATGCCGGCCTGGTCTTCATCGGCCCGCCGCCCTCGGCCATCCGCGCCATGGGCCTGAAGGCGGCCTCCAAGCAGCTCATGGAAAAGGCCGGCGTGCCCCTAGTGCCCGGCTACCACGGGGCCGACCAGGACCCGCAGCTGCTGCAGCGCGAGGCCGACCGCATCGGCTACCCGGTGCTGATCAAGGCCAGCGCGGGCGGCGGCGGCAAGGGCATGCGCCTGGTCGAGCGCAGCGAGGACTTCGCAGCCGCCCTGGCCAGCTGCCAGCGCGAGGCCATCAACAGCTTCGGCGACGACGCCGTGCTGGTCGAGAAATACGTGCTGCGCCCGCGCCACATCGAAATCCAGGTCTTTGGCGACACCCAGGGCAACTGCGTCTACCTGTTCGAGCGCGACTGCTCGGTGCAGCGCCGCCACCAGAAGGTGCTGGAGGAGTCTCCCGCGCCCGGCATGACGCCTGCGCTGCGCCAGAAGATGGGCGAGGCCGCCGTGGCCGCCGCCCAGGCCGTGAACTACGTGGGCGCGGGCACGGTGGAATTCATCGTCGAGCAGCCCGGCGGCTACGACCAGCCCGAGGCCATGAAGTTCTACTTCATGGAAATGAACACCCGCCTGCAGGTCGAGCACCCGGTGACCGAGGCCATCACGGGCGAGGACCTGGTGGACTGGCAGCTGCGCGTGGCCAGCGGCCTGCCCCTGCCCAAGCGCCAGGACGAGCTGCGCATCACCGGCCACGCCATCGAGGCGCGCATCTGCGCAGAGAACCCCGACAACGGCTTCCTGCCAGCCACCGGCACCCTGCATGTCTACCGCAAGCCCGACTGCGCCAGCTTCCATGTCGGCGACGTGCGCGTGGACGATGGCGTGCGCGAGGGCGATGCCATCAGCCCCTTCTACGACTCCATGATCGCCAAGCTCATTGTGCATGGCGACACGCGCGAACAGGCGCTGGCGCGGCTTGATGCCGCCCTGGCCGAGACACGCATCGTGGGCCTGGCCACCAATGTGCAGTTCCTGCGCCTGGTCATCGCCAGCGATGCCTTTGCAACCGCCAAGCTGGACACGGCGCTGATCGAGCGCGAGAAGCAGCATCTGTTCCACCAGCAGCGCCTGCCGCAGGCCCAGGCCGTGGCCGCCGCCGTGGCCCAGGTGCTGCAGGCCGAGCGCGCGCAGGAAACCGCCGACCCCTTCAGCCGCCGCGACGGCTGGCGCTCGCACGGCGTGGCCGAGCGGCGCTGGGACTTCCGCCAGGGCGAGGCCGCCGTGCCCGCGCGCCTGCGCTACCTGCATGACGGCGCGCTGCAACTGGCCGTGGGCGAGGGCGAGTCCCTCGCCGAGGGCCTGCTGTCCTGGCAACAGGCCGGGGACGGCGCCTTCGACGTGCAATTCGCGGGCCAGCGCCTGCGCGCCCAGGTCCATGTGCTGGGCGAGCAATGCCATGTGTTCGCTCCCCAGGGCGCGGCCGTGCTGGGCCTGGCCGATCCGCTGGCCCATGCGGGCGATGTGCATTCGGAAGGCGGTCGCCTGACGGCGCCCATGCCGGGCAAGGTGGTCTCCTTTGCCGTCAAGGCCGGCGACAAGGTCAGCAAGGGCCAGCCGCTGGCCGTGATGGAGGCCATGAAGATGGAGCACACCATCGCCGCGCCCGGCGACGGCGTGGTGGCCGAGCTGCTGTATGCGCCCGGCGACCAGGTGACCGAAGGCTCCGAGCTGCTGCGCCTGGAAAGCTGAGCCCGCAGACAAGACAGTTTTGCGCAAAAGTCGCGCGTGGGCGTCGCCAGGCCGTTAGGCTTGGCCACCTATGCGAGTGACTTTCTGCTGCGAAGACACCAGGCCCGACGCCTGGCTGCAAGGACTGCGCGCGGCCCTGCCGGGCGCCGAGGTGGACATCTGGTCGCCGGGCGCGCCGCAGGCCGACTACGCCCTGGTCTGGGCGCCACCCCAGCGCTTCATCGACGAGCAGCCGGGCCTCAAGGCCCTGTTCAACATCGGTGCCGGCGTCGATGCGCTGCTGCCGCTGCACCTGCCGGCCGACCTTCCCGTCTACCGTCTCGAGGACGCCGGCATGGCCGTGCAGATGGCCGAATATGTCTGCCAGGCCGTGATCCGCTTCTTCCGCGGCCTGGACGGCTACGAGGCCGACATGGCCGCCGGCCTGTGGCAGCACCGGCCCAATCCCCGGCGTGCCGACTACCCCGTGGGCGTCATGGGACTGGGCCGCATGGGCGAGCGCGTGGCGCGCGCGTTGGCGGTGTTCGATTTCCCCGTCAACGGCTGGAGCCGTACGCCGCATGCCATCGACGGCGTGCGTGGCTTCTGCGGCCCGCAGGACTTCGACGCCTTTCTGCGCGCCACCCGCATCCTCGTCAACCTGCTGCCGCTGACACCCGAGACCGACAGCATCATCGACGCGCGCAGCCTCGCCCTGCTGCAGCCGGGCGCCTATGTCATCAACGTGGGACGCGGCGGCCATGTGGCGGACGAGGACCTCATCGCCGCCATCGACGGGGGCCATGTGTCCGGCGCGTTGCTCGACGTGTTCCGCACCGAGCCGCTGCCCGACGGCCATGCCTTCTGGCGGCATCCGCGCATCACGCTCACGCCCCACACCTCGGCGCGCACCCTGGCGCGCGACAGCGTGGAGCAGATCGTGGGCAAGGTCGCGGCGCTGAGCCGGGGCGAGGCCGTGAGCGGCCGCGTGGACCTGCGGCGCGGCTACTGACGGGCGCGCTCAGTCCAGCGTCACGCCGGTGCTGCGCACCAGCGCGCCCAGGCGCTGGGAGTCGCTCTTGATCAAGGCGCCGAATTCGGCGGCCGTGCCGCCCACGGCCGGAGTGCCGATGGCCTCCCAGCGCGTGCGAAAGGCCGGGTCCTTGAAGATGGCGTTGACCGTGGCATTGAGTTTGTCGATGGCGGCGGGCGGCGTGCCCGCGCGCACGGCAATGCCATGCCAGCCCGTGATCTGGTAGCCGGGCACGCCGGCCTGGGCCATGGTGGGCACATCGGGCAGCACCTTGCTGCGCTCGGCCGAGGTGACGGCCAGCGGGATCAGGCGGCCGCCCTGGATGTGTTGCAACGAGCTGCCCACGATGTCGAACATCACGCCCACCTGGCGGCCAGCGCCTGCGGAGTGACCGGCAGGGCTCGGTGGTCGGCCGGCTGCTTGTAGGCGCCGTTGGGGGCCACGGTGATGATCGGCGGGTCGCTCCACTGCGAGGTGGGTGACGTGGGGACCGGCGTGCTCATGGCGTGTCCTGTGCCTGCTCCGGCACCGGCAGCTCGCTGGCCAGCAAGGCCAGGCCCTGGCGCAGCAGCGCGTCGTAGCGGGCCCGCTCGACCAGACGGCGCTCCTCGGGCCAGTCGAAGAAGCCCTTGCCGGTCTTCATGCCCAGATCGCCACGCGCCACGCGATCGCGCAGGGCCTGGGCCGGCACATCGGTGTTGGACAGCGTGGGGTACATGGTGGCGGCCGCTGCGCAATGCACCTCGATGCCCGCATGGTCGCGCTGCAGCACGGGGCCGGCCGCCAGGAAGCGGAAGCCGAAGCCGAAGCGCACGGCGGCATCCACATCCTCGGGCGAGGCAATGCCCTCGTCGATGAGGGCGAAGGCCTCGCGCGACAGCGCATGCTGCATGCGGTTGGCCAGAAAGCCGGGCTGGTCCTTCTTCACCAGCACCGGCACGCTGCCGCAGCCGCGCATGAAGGCGTGCAGCCACTGGCCCAGGGCCGGGTCGCTGCGCTCGCCCAGCACCACCTCCACCAGTGGCACCAAGTGGGCGGGCATGAAGAAGTGCAGGCCCAGCATGCGCTGCGCCGTGGGCAGGCCGCTGGCGATGGCGCTGATGGGAAAGCCCGAGCTGTTGCTGGCCAGCACGGCGTCGGCCGGCGCATGCGCCTCAAGTTCGGCGAACAGCGCCTGCTTGGCATCCAGCCGCTCGGTGATGCATTCCACCACCAGGGCCACGCCGTCCCAGGCCACATCCTCCAGCGCCGCGCAGACCGAGACCTGGGACGCGCACCGGGCAAAGCCGGCCGTGGCCAGCTCGATGGCAATGTGCTGCAGCAGCAGCTCGCGCCGTGCCGCGCCGGGGTCGACCACGGTCACCAGGGCGCCGCCCCGGGCCAGGACCACGGCCACATCGGCACCCATGGTGCCTCCCCCGACGACCACCGTGCGCGCGTGGCGCGGCGAACTGCTGTGCATGCTGTCTCCTGCTGATTTCATGGATTTGAGGCGCAGTCTAGGCAGACGTCATTGAACGGTAAAGACGCATTTTTCGATAAACTGATCGGCCATGAAGATCAATTGGTCGGCCCGCGAGGTCGATGTCTTTCTGGCGCTGGCCGATTCGCTGAGCTTTCGGCGCACGGCGCTGCAGATGCACCTGTCGCAGTCGGCCGTCTCGGGCACGCTGGCGCGGCTGGAAGAGATGCTGGGCGCGCGCCTGTTCGAGCGCACCACGCGCGCCGTGGAACTGACCCAGGCCGGCGAGGTCTTCGCCGAGCAGGCGCGCATCCTGCGCCACCAGATGGACGAGACCGTGCGCCGCGTGCAGGAGGTGGCCCAGGTGCAGGTGGGCCGGCTGGCGCTGGCGGCCCTGCCTTCGCTGGCCGCGGGCCTGCTGCCCCGCGTGCTGGCGCGCTTTGCGGCCGAGCATCCGGGCGTGCACCTGGAGCTGTTCGACAGCCTGGCCGGGCCGGCCTTCGACATGGTGCGCGCGGGCCGCGTGGACTTTGAGCTCACGGCGGCCAACCCCGCCTATGCCGACCTGGACTACCTGCCCCTGGCCTCCGACCGCTTCGTGCTGCTGCTGGGCCGCGGCCATGCGCTGGCGCGCGGGCGCGGCGATCTGGGCTGGGCCGACGTGGCCCATCTGCCCCACATCTCCATGCCGGCCGGCACCAGCGTGCGGCAGTACGCCGACGAGGCCCTGCTGGCCCACGGCATACGCTTTGCGCCCCAGTACGCCGTGGAGCACCTGGCCACCATCGCGGCCATGGTGGCTGCCGATCTGGGCGTGAGCGCGCTGCCGCTGCTGGCCGCGCAGGTGGTGCAGCGGCCGGAGGTGGTGGCGCGCCCGCTGGCACGGCCGGTGCTGCGCCGCCCCATCGGCCTGGTGCGCCTGAGCGGCCGCCGCCTGTCGCCGGCTGCCGCGCGCATGGTGGAGATGCTGCGCGATGAAATGGCGGCCCTGCCGGGCTGAACGGGGCGCTGGCAGCCGTTGTGCATGGCCCGGCAGGATATGGGGTGGTGCCCGGGCCTGCAAGCCTGGACAATAGGGGCCGTACCCGTCATCCCGGTGAGAACACCCCATGAGCATTCCTTCCCGCGTCAAACTCGTCGATGTAGGCCCCCGCGACGGCCTGCAGAATGAAAAACAGCCCGTGCCCGCCGCCGTCAAGATCGAGCTGGTGCACCGCCTGCAGGAAGCCGGCCTCAAGGAAATCGAGGTCACCAGCTACGTCAGCCCCAAATGGGTGCCGCAGATGGCCGACAACGCCGAAGTCATGGCCGGCATCGTCCGCCGCCCCGGCGTGCGCTACAGCGTGCTCACGCCCAACATGAAGGGCCTGGAGGCCGCGCTGTCGGCGCCGCGCGAACTGTGGCCCGACGAGATCGTGGTCTTCGGCGCAGCCAGCGAGGCCTTCAGCCAGAAGAACATCAACTGCTCCATTGCCGAAAGCATCGAGCGCTTCGCCCCCGTGGCCGAGGCCGCACGCGCCCAGGGCATCTACGTGCGCGGCGCCATGAGCTGCACCGTGGGCTGCCCCTATGAAGGCGAGATCGCCCCCGAGCGCGTGGCCTACCTGGCCGGCCTCATGAAGGGCATCGGCGTGCAGCATGTGGGCGTGGCCGACACCATCGGCGTGGGCACGCCCGTCAAGGTGCGCAAGGCCATCGAGGCCACGCTGCAGCACTTCGCCATCGACGATGTCTCGGGCCACTTCCACGACACCTACGGCCAGGCCGTGTCCAACACGCTGGCCGCGCTGTCGCTGGGCGTGTGGCAGTTCGACACCTCGGTGGCGGGCCTGGGCGGCTGCCCCTACGCCAAGGGCGCCACGGGCAATGTGGCCACCGAGGACGTGGTCTACATGCTGCAGGGCATGGGCATAGAGACCGGCATCGACCTGGACAAGCTGATTGACGCTGGCCAGTTCATCAGCGACCACCTGGGCCGCCCCACGCAGTCGCGCGTGGCCAAGGCACTGCTCACCAAGCGCGCCAGCGCGTCTGCATGCGAGGCGGTGTGAGCATGTGCGGATCTGAACTCCACCATCTTCCCGAAGGCGTGCAGCGCGTGGCGGCCTTCCTGCAGCAGGCCGGCCATGGCGAGGGGCCGCGCATGCTGGACGGCGCGGCGCGCACGGCCCAGGAAGCGGCCGACCAGCTGGGCATCCTCGTGGGCCAGGTGGCCAAGAGCATCATCTTCCGCCGCCGCAGCGACGGCGTGGCCGTGCTGGTCGTGGCCTCGGGCGACCGCCGCGTGGACGAGAAGAAGGTCGCTGCCCTGGTCGGCCCCGTGGGCCGTGCCGACGCCGATTTCGTCAAGGCGCAGACGGGTTTTTCCATCGGCGGCGTCAGCCCCGTGGCCCATGCCAACACGCCCGTGACCCTGGTGGACCGGGAGCTGCAGCGTTTCGACACGGTCTGGGCTGCCGCCGGCCATCCGCATGCGGTGTTCGCGGCCACGCCGGCCGCGCTGCAACTGCTGGCCGGCGCGCCCTGGGCCGACGTGGTGCAGGAGGTGGCGGCATGATGGGCCCCAAGGAAATGCTGGCCCACAAGGCCGGCGCAGCCTTCGCTGCGCGTGCTGACGACGAGCCCGTGCCATCGCCCTGCATCTCGGTCTGCCGCATGACGCCGGACCGCAGCCATTGCGAAGGGTGCTTTCGCACCATTGACGAGATCCGTGCCTGGTCCAAGTCCGATGCGTCGCAGCGCCTGGTCATCTGGAACGCGCTGCTCGAGCGTGCGGGCATCACGGTCGCCGTCCCCTAGACCCCCCTGGACTGCACTGCAGGAGCCTGCCGCCATGAAGCAGATCACCTTCCATCTCGACTTCGTCTCGCCCTATGCCTGGCTGGCCTTCGAGCAACTGCCTCAGGCCCTGCAGGGCATCAGCCACCACATGCAGTACCGCCCCGTGCTGCTGGGCGCGCTGCTGCAGCGTCATGCCAACCCGGGGCCGGCCGGCATTGCGGGCAAGCGCGAGTGGACCTACCGCCATGTGAGCTGGCTGGGCCATGCCACGGGCGTGGGGCTGGACATGCCGGCCCGCCATCCGTTCAACCCGCTGCCGCTGCTGCGTCTGGCACTGGAATGCAGCGACGACGGCACGGTCAACCGCTTTGTCGCGAGCACGGTGCTGCGCCATGTCTGGCAGGGCGGCGCCGACGCGCTGGACCCGGCGCGGCTCGACGCACTGCGCGCCACGCTGGCGCCACAGCTGCGCACGGATGCGGCGGACAACGCCAAGCGCCTGCTGCGCGAGAACACCGACGCCGCGGCCGCGCAAGGCCTGTTCGGCGTGCCGGCCTGGGAAGTCGACGGCCGCCTCTTCTGGGGCCTGGACAGCCTGCCCATGCTGCGCGCCTACCTGGAAGGCGACAGCTGGTTCGACAGCGGCTGGGACGCGGCTGCAAGCGTGGAGCAAGGCCTGAAGGTTTGAATGGCGGGGCTGGAACAACGGCCCCGCCCCATGCCCAACGCCTTCAACTTCGCCGCCTCGCCCTTCGACTGCCTCACGCCCGACGAACAGGCGCTGGTGCGCGATGGCGTGGACATCGCCTACTTCCCCGAAGGCGCCGTGGTGCTGGACGCCGGCTCGGCGCCCACCCACCTCTTCGTCATCATCAAGGGCCATGTGGTGCAGACCGAGGGCGACGAGGTGCTGGCCAGCTACGGCCCCGATGACAGCTTCGACGGCCGCGCCCTGGTGGCCGGCCGCACGGGCAGCCGCTTCACCGTGGCCGAGGAGCTCATCGCCTACCAGCTTGCGCGCGAAACCGTGGGCGAGCTGATCGCGCGCAACACGGCCTTTGGCGCCCTGCTGTTCTCCGACCTGGGCCACAAGCTGGGCACATTGGCCCAGCGCGCCGACCGGCACGAATTGCAGTCGCTGACGCTGGCGCGCGTGGACCAGGCCTATCTGCGCGCCGCCCATGTGGTGGATGCGGCCACCGACATCGTCTCCGTGGTGCGCCTGTTCCATGCAGAGCGCACGACCAGCGTGCTGGTCTCGGGACTGCCGCAGGGCGGCCTGGGCATCTTCACGGGCACCACGCTGCAGCGCGCCATCCTTGACGGCCGCCCGCTGGAGCGACTGGCCGTGGGCGAGTTCGCCAGCCAGCCCGTGTTCACCGTGCGCGCCGACGACCAGCTGGGCGATGCCCTGGTCGTGCTGCTGCGTGCACGCGTGCACCGGCTGGCCGTGCTGGATGCACAGGGCCAGGTGCTGGGCATCCTGGAGGCGCTGGACCTGTTCAGCTTCCTGGCCAACCACTCCCACCTGATCACCGTGCAGATCGAGCAGGCTGCCGACCTGCAGGCGCTGGAGCAGGCGGCTGCCCAGATCACGCGCCTGGTGGCCGCCCTGCACCGGGGCGGCACGCGCATTGCCCTCATGGCGCGCCTGGTGCAGCAGCTCAACGCCCGTTTGTTCGAGCGTGCCTGGCAGATGCTGGCGTCGCCGGACCTGGTGGCCCACAGCTGCCTCTTCGTCATGGGCAGCGAGGGGCGCGGCGAGCAATTGCTCAAGACCGACCAGGACAACGGCCTGCTGCTGCGCGACGGCTATGTGCCGCCCCAGGACCTCGATGCCATCTGCGCGCGCTTTTCCGCGCAGCTGCAGCGCTTCGGCTACCCCGAGTGCCCGGGCGGCATCATGCTCAGCAATCCGCTGTGGCGCGGCACGGTGGCCGACTTTGGCCGTCGTGTGCGCGAATGGCTGATCCTGCCCAGCCCGCAAGGGCTGATGCACCTGGCCATCTTTCTGGACGCCCACGCCGTGGCAGGCGATGCAGCCTTGCTCGCGCAGGTTCGGCGGGACCTGATGGCGCTGGCCCTGGACAGCGACGCCCAGGTGGCGCGCTTTGCCTCGGCCGTCGACGCCTTCGCGCACGAGCCGGGCAGCTGGTGGGAGCGGCTGCTGGGCCGTGGTGACGAGGGGGCGCCCGTGCACCTCAAGAAGGCCGGCATCTTTCCCATCGTCCACGGCGTGCGCAGCCTGGCGCTGGCCCACCACATCGCCGCCACGGGAACGGCCGAGCGCCTGGCGGCCCTGGTGGCCGAAGGCGTGCTCGATCAAGTCCAGGGCCGCGAACTGCTTGAAGGACTGCACTTTCTCATGGGCCTGCGCCTGCAGGCGGGCCTGGCCGAGATCGACCTGGGCCGGACCGTCACCGGCCATGTGGACCCGGCGCGCCTGAGCAGCCTGGAGCGTGATCTGCTCAAGGACACGCTGGCCGTGGTGCGGCGCTTTAGGGAACTGCTGCGCCAGCGCCTGCGGCTGGACGCGGTATGAGCGCGGCACCCCTGTCGAAATGGGTGGCGGGCCTGCGGCGCAACTGGCAGCGGCGCAGGCTGGCGGACCCCGCCTATGCCTTTCTCTTCGACGCGCCGCCGCCCGGCGAATGGGTGGCGCTGGACTGCGAGACCACGGGCCTGGATGTGCGCTGCGACCAGATCGTCTCCATCGGCGCCGTGCGCATCGTGGGAGAGCGCATCCTGTCCAGCGAGCGCCTGGAGCTGCTGGTGCGCCCCTCGCGCAGCGTGCCAGCGGACAGCGTGCGCATCCACCGCCTGCGCGAGCGCGACCTGGCCCGGGGCCTGGCCATCGAGGACGCGCTCGCGCAGCTGCTGCGCTTCATCGGCAGCCGCCCGCTGGTCGGCTACTACCTGGAATTCGACGTGGCCATGATCGAGCGCGTGCTGCGCCCCTGGCTGGGCACGGGCCTGCCCAACGAGCGCATCGAGGTCTCGGCCCTGTACTACGACCACCGCTTCCGGCAGCTGCTGCCCTGGCAGCAGCAGGCGCCCGAGATCGACCTGCGCTTTGCCACGCTGATGGCCGATCTGGGCCTGCCCCGGCGCGAGGCCCACGACGCGCTCAACGACGCCGTGATGGCGGCGCTGGCCTTCATCAAGCTGCGCAGGCTGGCTGGCGGGACGCCGGCCGCGCTGCATCAGCGCAAGGCGGACGGCGAATAGCCGAAGCGCGCACGGAAGCGCTCCGAAAAGCGCGCACGCGACTGGTAGCCACATGCCTGGGCGATGTGTTGCAGGCTCCAGCCGGTGGTCTGCACCAGCAGCATGGCGTGGTGCATGCGCGTGTCCACCAGCAGTTCCTCGAAGCGGACGCCCTCGCCGGCCAAGCGCCGGCGCAGCGTGGCCTCGCTCATGGCCAGCGCGCTGCCGGCGCTGTGCGCTGTCCAGTGCTGCTGGGGCGCCTGGGCAATGAGGGTGCGCAGGCGCGAGGCCGTGCCGGGCGGGCCCGCGCGGCGCAGGATGTGGCCGCGCTCCGCGAGCGCGGCGAGCAGGTCCATCAGCCGGTAGCGCAGCCGTTCGTCGCTGAGAGTCGGCGACGGCACGCTGGCCAGCACCTGCCGCAGAGCGTCTTGCAGGTCGTCGTCCAGCGGCAGTTGCCGAAAGGCCTGCTCGTCCAGCGGCAGCGCTGCGGGCTGGGCGCGTGTGCGGTGGAACGCCTCCAGCAGCTCGGGCGACAGTGCCAGCAGCACGGAGCGAAAGGGCTGTCCGCCGCTGCCCGGTGTCTTCATCAGATCGGCGCTGGTATGCGCCTGCACCAGCAGCAGGCAAGAGGGCGTGTCCACCGTGGTCTGGTGGCTGCCGTCGTGCAGGTCCAGCCTGCCTGCCGCCACCAGCAGCAGGCAGGCTTCATGGAACAGGAAGCGCGGCGTATGCCGGGCCTGGCGCAGGCTGGGCTGCGCCAGGCTGCACAGGCCGGCCCGCACCACAGGGGCGGCAGAAGGCAGCAGCCAGTGGCTGCCGGGCACCGGGTCGCCGTTCAGGTTCAAGCGGCGCAGACCGCAGGGTTCAGGCTGTACAGGCCGGTGATGCTGGCCTTGCCCAGCACCTGGCCGGCTTGCAGCGCCGCGCGCACATTGGCGCCGGTCAGTTCGCCGGAGACCGCCAGCGTGGGCGTGGCCAGCGCATAGACGGTGAAGACGTAGTGGTGGACGATGCTGTCGTTCCACGGGGGGCAGGGGCCGTCGTAGCCGTAGTAGTCGCCCTTCATCTGCTCGTCGCCCGCGAACCAGCCCGTGTAGTCGTTGATGCCGTGGCGCAGGCCGCCGGGGGCGGCCGGGCCGCTCTTGCCGCGCGGCGTGACGCCGTCGGACTGGGCACCTGCCGCGATCTCGGTGGTGGCGGCCGGAATGTCCAGCAGCAGCCAGTGGAAGAAGTCCACGCGCGGCAGGCTGGCCGGCACTTCCCGGCCTTCCTGGTTCACATCGTCGCCGCGGCTGGGCACGTCGGGATCGTGGCAGACCACGACGAAGGACTGCGTGCCCGCCGGTGCGCCGCTCCAGGCAAGGTGCGGATTGCGGTTGGACGACAGCGCCACGTGGGATGCCGCATCGGGCACGGCGAACGCGAATTCGCCGGGGATGGCCTGGCCGTCCTGGAAGCTTTGGCTGGTGAGTTGCATGTCGGATGGATCCTGTGCGTTGAAGAGAGAAGTCATGCTGCACGAAGCGCTCGGCAGACCCCCGAGTCTAGGGGCGGGGAAAACGCAGGACATCGCCCATCCGCTCAAAAGGCTTCTCCAGCCGATCAAACTGAGTGTCTCTGGTGTGGCGAGGGATGAAAAAAAGCCGGGCGCATGGCCCGGCTTGTGCGTGGTTGCCGCTTCGGCAGCTCAGTGGCCGGAGGCGCCCGAAGCTCCCAGACCCGTTTCCGAACGCACCTGCTGCGCGGGGAACACGGCGCGTTCCCTGGCGGCCTGGGCACTCTTGTCGAGCACCGAGAACAGCCACACGCCCACGAAGCCGATGGTCATGGAGAACAGCGCGGGCGATGCATAGGGGAACCAGGCCGAGCCTGCAGGGTTGCCCAGCGTGGCTTCCCAGACCGGGGGCGAGACGATGGTCAGGCCCACCGAGGACGCCAGGCCCATGAAGCCGCCGATCACGGCGCCCTTGGTCGTGCAGTCCTTCCACAGCACCGACAGCAGCAGCGGGGGGAAGTTGGCCGAGGCCGCGACCGCGAAGGCCAGCGACACCATGAAGGCGATGTTCTGCTTCTCGAACACGATGCCCAGCAGCACGGCGATGGCGCCCAACGTCAGCGTGGTGATGCGCGAGACGCGCAGCTCGGCGGCGCTGTCGGCCTTGCCCTTCTTGATCACGGTGGCGTACAGGTCATGCGACACGGCCGAGGCGCCCGACAGCGTCAGGCCCGCGACCACGGCCAGGATGGTGGCGAAGGCCACGGCCGAGATGAAGCCGTAGAACACGTCGCCGCCCACGCTCTTGGCCACCAGCACGGCCGCCATGTTGGCCGTGCCCGCGCCGCCGTGGATCACGCCCTTGACCGTGTCGGCCATCTCGGGGTTGGTCAGCACCAGGGTGATGGCGCCGAAGCCGATGATGAAGATCAGCACGTAGAAGTAGCCGATCCAGGTCGTGGCCCAGAACACGCTCTTGCGCGCTTCCTTGGCGTCGGGCACGGTGAAGAAGCGCATCAGGATGTGGGGCAGGCCCAGCGTGCCGAACATCAGCGCCATGCCGAAGCTGATGGCCGAGATCGGGTCCTTGATGAAGCCGCCCGGGCCCATGATGGCCAGGCCCGCCTTGGCGGCGGCCGAGGGGTCGGCGCCGTTGTTGGCAGCGATCTCGGAGCGCACGCGCACGCCTTCGGCGAACAGCGCCTCGGGGCTGAAGCCGTACTTGGCCAGCACCATGAAGCCCATGAAGGTCACGCCGGCCAGCAGCATGCAGGCCTTGATGATCTGCACCCAGGTCGTGGCCGTCATGCCGCCGAACAGCACGTAGATCATCATCAGGCCGCCCACCAGCACCACGGCGATCCAGTAGTCCAGGCCGAACAGCAGCTTGATCAGCTGGCCCGCGCCCACCATCTGCGCGATCAGGTAGAAGGCCACCACCACCAGCGTGCCGCTGGCCGCGAAGGCGCGGAACGGCGTCTGGGAGAAGCGGTAGCCGGCCACGTCGGCGAAGGTGAACTTGCCCAGGTTGCGCAGGCGCTCGGCCAGCAGGAAGGTCAGGATGGGCCAGCCCACCAGGAAGCCGATGGAGTAGATGAGGCCGTCATAGCCGCTGGCCATGACCGAGGCCGAGATGCCCAGGAAGGAGGCGGCCGACATGTAGTCGCCCGCAATCGCCAGGCCGTTCTGGAAGCCCGTGATGCCGCCGCCGGCCGTGTAGAAATCGGCCGCCGACTTGGTGCGGCCCGCGGCCCACTTGGTGATCCACAGCGTGGCCACGACGAAGGCCGTGAAGAGAATGATGGCGGTCCAGTTGGTGGCCTGCTTGGCGGCCACACCGACATCGCCGCCGGCGGCCAGCACGGGCCCCGTCAGGGCCAGCGCCACGGCGGGCGCCAGCAGCATGCGTTGTGCGCAATTCTTCATTTCGTGGCGTCCTTCAGGATGTCCTGGGTGAGCTTGTCGTACTCGCCATTGGCACGGCGCACGTAGAGGCCGGTGACGATCACCGAGAACACGATCACGCCCATGGCGATAGGAATGCCCAGCGAGGTCACGCCCGCGCCAATGGGCTGGGCCAGAAAGGATTTGTCGAAGGCAATCAGCGCGATATAGCCGTAATAAACGACCAGCATCAGCAGCGTCAGAAAAAGGCCCAGGCGATTGCGTCTGGACCGCAGCTCCTGGTATTTGGGATGGCGCTGTATCTTGTCTACCACCGGATCGGTCATGGTTTGTCTCCTGAAGTTGGAATCGCGGCGGCAGCCCCATGGATCTGCAGCCTTGCGGCGCATTCTGGAAAGCGCTTCTGACCGAGTGCTTACGCAGTGCAGCATGGTTTGCCAGGGTTTTTACGGTGCTTTTCACATGGAAAAAGACGGCATCAGGGTTGCTGCTGAGTTAGTAAGAAATCGTTCAGTTCGCCGTCAATTTCTGTAAGAGGTGAGTCAGATTCGCGTCAGCAGGCAGGCGGATAGTGAATCGGCGGGCCTATGGCAAGCCCGCTAAATATTCAATAAATCAAGGAGACAGACATGGCTATCAACGCATCGCAAGGCGCGGGGGTCAAGGCGACCCCGCGGCCCATGACTCCGGAAGAACGCAAGGTGATCTTTGCCTCGTCGCTAGGCACGGTATTCGAGTGGTACGACTTCTATCTCTACGGATCGCTGGCGGCCATCATCGCCAAGCAATTCTTCAGCGGGCTCGATGCGGGATCGGCCTTCATCTTCGCGCTGCTGGCCTTCGCGGCCGGCTTCATCGTGCGGCCCTTCGGCGCACTGGTGTTCGGGCGGCTGGGCGACATGATCGGGCGCAAGTACACCTTCCTCGTGACCATCCTGATCATGGGCCTGTCGACCTTCATCGTCGGCATCCTGCCCACCTACGCCAGCATCGGCGTGGCGGCGCCGGTGATCCTCATCGGCCTGCGCATGCTGCAGGGCCTGGCCCTGGGCGGCGAGTACGGCGGTGCGGCCACCTATGTGGCCGAGCACGCGCCGCACGGCAAGCGCGGCGCCTACACCTCGTGGATACAGACCACGGCAACGCTGGGCCTGTTCCTGTCGCTGCTGGTGATCCTGGGCGTGCGCACCTCCATCGGCGAGCAGGCCTTCGCGGACTGGGGCTGGCGCATTCCCTTCCTGCTGTCCATCGTGCTGCTGGGCATCTCGGTGTGGATCCGCATGACGCTGTCCGAGTCGCCAGCCTTCCAGAAGATGAAGGCCGAGGGCAAGGTCTCCAAGGCTCCGCTGTCCGAGTCCTTCGGCCAGTGGCGCAACCTCAAGATCGTGATCCTGGCGCTGATCGGCCTGACCGCCGGCCAGGCTGTCGTCTGGTACACGGGCCAGTTCTATGCGCTGTTCTTCCTGACCCAGCAGCTCAAGGTCGATGCGGTGACGGCCAACCTGCTGATCGCGGCGGCACTGATCATCGGCACGCCGTTCTTCGTGATCTTCGGTTCGCTGTCCGACAAGATAGGCCGCAAGCCCATCATCATGCTGGGCTGCGTGCTGGCCGTGGTGACCTACTTCCCCGTGTTCAAGGCGCTGACCGAAGCGGCCAACCCCGACCTGGCCGCGGCCCAGGCCAAGAGCAAGGTGGTGATCGTTGCCGATCCCAAGGAATGCTCGTTCCAGTTCAATCCCACGGGCACTTCCAAGTTCACCAGTTCCTGCGACGTGGCCAAGCAGCTGCTGGCCGCCGGCTCGGTCAGCTATGACTCCGAGGACGCAGCGCCCGGCAAGACGGCCTTCATCCGCATCGGCAGCACCGAGATCCCCTCGTTCTCCGTCAAGGGCCTGAGCCCCGAGGAAGCCAAGGCCAAGGACGCCGAGTTCAAGAAGACCGTGGCCAAGGTGCTGGCCGAGGACGGCTATCCCACCAAGGCCGACCCCACGAAGATGAACAAGGTGATGATGGTCGCCATCCTGACCTACCTGGTCATCCTCGTGACCATGGTCTACGGCCCCATCGCCGCCATGCTGGTGGAGCTGTTCCCCACCCGCATCCGCTATACCTCCATGAGCCTGCCGTACCACATCGGCAATGGCTGGTTCGGCGGCCTGCTGCCCACCATGTCGTTCGCCATCGTGGCCCAGACCGGCAACATGTACAGCGGCCTCTGGTATCCCATCGTCATCGCGGGCGCCACGGCCATCATCGGCACGCTGTTCCTGCGCGAGACCAAGGATGTGGATATCTACGCGAATGATTGAGGGCTCCCCCTGAGGCGCTGACGCGCCTTCCCCCGTATGCACGGCGCCCTCTCTCGCTTCGCGGGAGGGGGACGACGCCCTCGCCGCGAGGCGGCTCTTGCTCGGCGTCTCTGAGTTGGGCCGCGCCGGTTGCATGCGGTGTGCGCAGTATCCGACTGTGTTTTGTGGCGCTGCATTGACGAAAGCCCATGGCGGTTTGCCATGGGCTTTTTTCGTATGGCGCTTCTACTGGTTTTCCATGTCATGCCTGTGGCAGCAAAGCATCAGATCGCGCATTTTCAGAGGCGGCCGTACATTTTTTGACATGCCCGCACCTAGAATTCGCAGCAGCCGCAAATGGCACTGATCTAGAGCCGGAGTCGGCCCTGAGATTTCAAGAATACCCACTCAACAATCCCAAGGAGATGCCGAGATGATCAAGATGAACCGCGTTGCCCTGGCCGTGCTGGCCGTGCTGGGTTCCACCACCGTGATGGCGCAAAGCAGCGTCACGATCTATGGCCGTATCAACACCACGATCGAGCGCCAGAAGATCGGTGACGAAAGCGTCAGCAAGATGGAGAACAACTCCTCGCGTTGGGGCATGCGCGGTGTCGAAGATCTGGGCGGCGGCCTGAAGGCCGGCTTCGTGCTGGAAAGCGGCTTCGCTTCCGACACCGGCATGGGCTCCTCCTCCACCGGCGCGCTGACCTTCGGCCGCCAGAGCGAAGTGAACCTGTCGGGCAACTTCGGTATGCTGCGCCTGGGCAACTTCTTCCCCGGCTCGTACTTCGCCACGGCCGACTACGTGAGCATGCACAACCATGACACGGGTTCGTCTTCCGACGCGCTGTACTTCGATCCCGTCTGGTTCGCCAGCGGCCTGGGCACCGCCAACAAGATCTCCTACACCACGCCCAACTTCGGCGGCCTGACGGTGGAAGGCTCGGTCTCCATGCACGAGAAGGCCACCGCCCTGGCCAAGAAGAAGAACGGCTACGACCTGGCCGCCAACTACAACGTGGGCCCCCTGGCCCTGGGCGCCGGCTACAGCCAGTTCGACGAAGACAAGCAGCTGGCCTTCCGCGCTGCCTACACTCTCGGCCAGTTCGTGCTGGGCGGCTACTACCAGCGCAACGACGAAGAAATCCGCGGCACGCGCAACAACTTCCGTCTGTCGGGCATGTACACCCTGGGCGCTTCCGAGTTCCACGTGAACCTGGGCCACGCCAACAAGTGGAGCAACATTGCCGACTCCGGCGCCAACCAGTGGACCCTGGGCTACAACTACAACCTGAGCAAGCGCACCAAGGTCTACGGCTACTACACCAAGGTGGACAACAAGGCCGGCGCCAACTACATGACCGGCGTGAAGGGCGCGGACTTCTCGTCCTTCGCCGTCGGTGTGCGCCACGCATTCTGATCGCCGCGCGGCGTAAGCCGCGAGCAAAGCAGGTCTGTTCCAATCAGCACCTGCCTGCCATCAGGCCTCGTACCGAAAGGTGCGGGGCCTTTTTGTCTGGGCCCGTCTTTTCACAGCCTGATCAAGGAAATACCCATGAGGATCATCGCGGCCGGTTGCCTGGCCTTTGTTGTCGTGTCGCTGCTGGCCATCACCCAGGTGAAGGGCGTGCCGGACGGGCAGGCCATGCCTGCCTCCGTGCAGATGGCCAAGTAAGGCCTTGAAAGAGGCACGAGCCCCGGACTGGTTCCGGGGTTTTTTTATGGTCGCGCGGATTTGTTGAGGAGGCGTTTTGTGTTTAACCTGTATGAAAATACAGGTATTGAGAAGCGTCCGATGCCTGACGCATGGACTGCCTAGAATGTTTGGCTCCCACTGACCACACAACATCCATGACGCACGGTCTGATTCGAATTCGCGGCGCACGCCAGCACAATCTCCAGAACCTGGATCTCGACATCCGTACCGGCGAGCTGACCGTGGTCACGGGGCCCAGCGGCTCGGGCAAGTCCAGTCTGGTGTTCGATACCCTGTATGCCGAAGGCCAGCGCCGCTATGTCGAGACCTTCTCGGCCTATGCGCGGCAGTTCCTGGACCGCATGGACAAGCCGGCCGTGGACCGTGTGGAAGGTGTGCCGCCGGCCATCGCCATCGACCAGACCAATCCCGTCCGCAACTCGCGCTCCACCGTGGGCACGATGACCGAGCTCAACGACCACCTGAAGCTGCTGTTCGCGCGTGCGGCGCAGCTGTTCGACCGCGACACCGCCGTGCCCGTGCGCCACGACACGCCCGACAGCGTGCTGGAGGAGCTGGCCGAGCGTTGCCGGCAGGCCGGTGATCCGCGCATCGCCATCACCTTCCCCGTCGAGCTGCCCGCCAACACCACGGCCGCCGAGGTGGAGCAATGGCTGTCGGCCAGCGGCTTCACCAAGGTCCAGGCCGAGCGCGAGGCCGAGAAGGCCGGCGCCGTGGAGCCTGCCGCAGACGCCAAGGGCAAGAAGGCCAAGGCGGCGGCGCCGCTCAAGGTCAAGATGCTGGACGTGGTGGCCGACCGCTTCCGCCTGGGCAACGTCGAGCGTGCCCGCGCCTACGAGGCCATCGAGGTGGCACTCAAGCGCGGCAGCGGCCACATGACGGTCTATGTGCTGCCTGAATCCGCCGTGGAAGCCGCAGGTGCCCAGCCCACCGAGCCCCAGCTGTGGAAGTTCTCGCTGGGCCTGCACTGCCCCGAAAGCGGCCTGAGCTACCAGGAGCCGATTCCCTCGCTGTTCTCCTTCAACTCCGCCGTGGGCGCCTGCGAGGCCTGCCGGGGCTTTGGCCGCGTGATCGGCGTGGACTGGGGGCTGGTCATCCCCAACGACAAGCTCACCCTGCGCACGGGTGCCATCAAGCCCGTGCAGACACCGGCCTGGAAGGAGATCCAGGACGACATGATGCGCCACGCCGAGGCCGAAGGCATTCCGCGCGACACGGCCTGGGCCAAGCTCACCGACGCGCAGAAAAGCTGGGTGCTGGACGGCTCGCCCAACTGGAATGGCAAGTGGACCCAGACCTGGTACGGCATCAAGCGCTTCTTCGAATACCTGGAGAGCAAGGCCTACAAGATGCACATCCGGGTGCTGCTGTCCAAGTACCGCAGCTATACCGAATGCCCCACCTGCGGCGGCGCGCGGCTGAAGACCGAAAGCCTGCTGTGGCGCCTGGGCGGCAAGCAGGCCGCCGATGCCGTGCTGCCGCCCGGCGACGAAGGCCGCTACCGCCGCTTCATGCCGAAGGGCGTGGCCTGGAGCCGCGAGCAGCTGGACGCGCTGCCGGGCCTGTGCCTGCACGACCTGATGCAGCTGCCCCTGGTGCGGCTGCGTGATTTCTTCCAGCAGCTGGCGCCGGCTGCCGATGCCCCGCTGCATGACGGCGAGGCCCAGGCCCTCAAGATGCTGCACGCCGAAATCATGGCGCGCGTGCAGTACCTGTGCGACGTGGGCATCGGCTACCTCACGCTGGACCGCCAGAGCCGTACGCTGTCGGGCGGCGAGGTGCAGCGCATCAACCTGACCACGGCCCTGGGCACCTCGCTGGTCAACACCCTGTTCGTGCTCGACGAGCCCAGCATCGGCCTGCACCCGCGCGACATGGAACGCATCACCGAGGCCATGCAGCGCCTGCGCGATGCAGGCAACACCCTGGTCGTGGTCGAGCATGACCCGGCCGTGATGTTCGCGGCCGACCGCATGATCGACATGGGCCCCGGCCCCGGCGCGCGCGGCGGCCAGATCGTCTTCGACGGCACGCCCGACGACCTGCGCCATGCCGACACGCTGACCGGCGCCTACCTGGGCGGCCGCAAGCAGGTGGGCTTCGGCCTCAAGCGCATGGTGACCGAGTCCACGCCGCGCCTCATCCTCGAAGGCGCGCGCGAGCACAACCTGCGCAGCATCGACGTGGACTTTCCGCTGCAGCGCCTGGTCACCATCACCGGCGTCAGCGGCTCGGGCAAGTCCACGCTGATCCAGGACGTGCTGGTGCCCGCGCTGATGCGCCACTTCGGCAAGCCCACGGATGCGGCCGGCGCCTTCGAGCGCCTGCTGGGCGCCGACCACCTGAGCGACGTGATGTTCGTGGACCAGTCGCCCATCGGCAAGACGGCGCGCTCCAACCCGGCCAGCTACGTGGGCGCCTGGGACTCCATCCGCGAGCTGTTCGCCATTGCGCCGCTGTCGCGCCAGCGCGGCTACACGGCCGCCAAGTTCAGCTTCAACAGCGGCGACGGCCGTTGCCCCACCTGCGGCGGCTCGGGCTTCGAGCATGTGGAGATGCAGTTCCTCTCCGATGTCTACCTGCGCTGCCCCGACTGCAACGGCACGCGCTACCGCCCCGAGATCCTGGAAGTCACGATCGAGCGCCACGCGGCCGGCGAGTTGCAGCCGCGCAAGCTCAACGTGGCCGATGTGCTGGAGCTCACCGTGGCCGAGGCGGCCCTGCTGTTCGCCCAGGACCGCGAGGTCATCCGCGCCCTGCAGCCCATCGTCGATGTGGGCCTTGAATACGTGAAGCTGGGCCAGCCCGTGCCCACGCTGTCGGGCGGCGAGGCCCAGCGCCTCAAGCTCGCGGGCTTTCTGGCCGAGGCGGCCAAGTCCCAGGCCAAGTCGAAGCAGGCGCTGGCCAAGAAGGGCACATTGTTCCTGTTCGACGAGCCCACCACGGGCCTGCACTTCGACGACATCGCCAAGCTCATGCGCGCGCTGCGCAAGCTGCTGGAGGCCGGCCATTCGCTGATCGTCATCGAGCACAACCTGGACGTGATCCGTGCCAGCGACTGGCTGATCGACCTCGGTCCCGAAGGCGGCGACGGCGGCGGCGCCATCGTGGCCCAGGGCACGCCCGAGGAGGTGCGCCAGGTGCCTGGCTCGCACACGGCCCAGGCCCTGCGCGAGTACGACCTGGCCATGGGCGTGGGCGGCGAGGCCGTGCGCGAGGTCGCCCCCATGCTCTACAAGAGCCAGCGCAAGGCGCATGCCATGTCGGGGGCGGCCGCCAGGAATGCCATCGAGATCGTCAACGCCAAGGAGCACAACCTCAAGCAGCTGTCGGTGGAGATCCCGCGCGGCAAGTTCAACGTGGTGACGGGCGTCTCGGGCTCGGGCAAGTCCACGCTGGCCTTCGACATCCTGTTCAACGAAGGGCAGCGACGCTACCTGGAATCGCTCAACGCCTATGCGCGCTCCATCGTCCAGCCTGCGGGCCGGCCCGAGGTGGATGCCGTCTACGGCATTCCGCCCACCGTGGCCATCGAGCAGCGCCTGTCGCGCGGCGGGCGCAAGTCCACCGTGGGCACGACCACCGAGGTCTGGCACTTCCTGCGCCTGCTCTACGTCAAGCTGGGCACGCAGCACTGCATCCACGACGGCGCCGCCGTGCAGCCGCAGACGGAGGAAAGCATCGCGGCCCAGCTGCTCACGCAGTTCCGGGGCCAGACCATCGGCCTGCTGGCACCGCTGGTGGTCAACCGCAAGGGCGTCTATACCGAGCTGGCCGACTGGGCACGGCCGCGCGGCTACACCCATCTGCGCGTGGACGGCGAATTCCTGCCCACCACGGGATTCCCGCGCATCGACCGCTTCAAGGAACACACCATCGAGCTGCCCGTGGCCAGCGTCACCGTCACGGCGGCCAGCGAGCGCGAGCTGCGCGGCCACCTGGCGCAGGCGCTGGAAACAGGCAAGGGCGTGCTGCATGTGCTGTCCGGCCTGGACAACCTGGCCGATGCCATGGCCGGCGGCCGGAGCACGGCCGGCATCGGCAGCCTGCAGGTGTTCTCCACCCAGCGCGCCTGCCCGGTCTGTGCCACCAGCTATGCCGAGCTGGACCCGCGCCTGTTTTCCTACAACAGCAAGCACGGCTGGTGCCCTGACTGCGTGGGCACGGGCGTCAAGCTCACCAAGGACCAGCGCAAGGTCTATGACGACACCCTGCTGGTCGAGGACAACCGGGGCCGCGAAGTCAAGTTCGAAGGCCAGGAAATCGAAGACCTGGCCGAAGTGACCTGCCCCACCTGCCAGGGCACACGCCTGAACGCCACGGCGCGCGCCGTGCGCTTCCATGGCGTGGGCATTGCCGAGATCGCCCAGCTGTCGGTCAACGACGTGCGCCAATGGGTGCAGGCGCTGGCGATGTCGGGCCGCGAGGCCGATATTGCGCGCGACCTCATCCCCGAGATCCAGAGCCGCCTCGAATTCCTGGAGGAAGTGGGCCTGGGCTACCTGACGCTGGACCGTGGCGCGCCCACGCTGTCGGGCGGCGAGGCCCAGCGCATCCGCCTGGCCGCGCAACTGGGCAGCAACCTGCAGGGCGTCTGCTATGTGCTGGACGAGCCCACCATCGGCCTGCATGCGCGCGACAACCAGATCCTGCTCAACGCCCTGCACAAGCTGGGCGACAAGGGCAACACCCTGGTCGTGGTCGAGCATGACGAGGACACCATCCGCCGCGCCGACCACATCATCGACATCGGCCCCAGCGCCGGCATACGCGGCGGCCGCCTCGTGGCCCAGGGCACGGCGGCCGACATCATGGCGGCCGAGGACTCCATCACGGGCCGCTACCTGCTGCATGCCATGCGCCACCCGTTCCAGCCGCGCCGCTGGGTGGGCGAAGGCCAGCCGCCGCAGGCGGCCGCCGAGCTTGCCGCCGTGGCCGAACCGGTGCCGGAACCCGCGCCTGTCAAGGTATCCAAATCCAAAAAGAAGGCCGCGCCTGTCGTTGTCGAAGCCGAACCCGCCTCCGACGCGCTGGGCTGGCTGACCGTGCGCGGCGCCCATTTGCACAACCTGCAGAACGTGGATGCGCGCGTGCCGCTCAAGCGCCTGGTGGCCGTCACCGGCGTCAGCGGCTCGGGCAAGTCCACGCTGGCGCGCGACGTGATGCTGGCCAATGTGGCCGCCTGGGTGGGCCAGCGCGCCACCAAGGCCGGGCGCGATGCCATGGACGCGGGCAAGGCGCCTGCGCTGTCGGGCTGCAAGGGCCTGCAGGGCTTCGAAGGCATTGACCGCGTGCTGGAAGTGGACCAGACCCCCATCGGCAAGACCCCGCGCAGCTGCCCGGCCACCTACATCGGCTTCTGGGACACCATCCGCAAGCTCTATGCCGAAACGCTGGAGGCCAAGGCGCGCGGCTACGCGGCCGGCCGCTTCTCGTTCAACACCGGCGAAGGCCGCTGCCCGGCCTGCGAGGGCCAGGGCATGCGCACCATCGAGATGAGCTTCCTGCCCGACGTGAAGGTGCCCTGCGAGGTCTGCCACGGCGCGCGCTTCAACCCCGAGACCCTGGCCGTCTCCTGGCGCGGCAAGAGCATTGGCGATGTGCTGCAGATGGAGGTGGACGAGGCCGTCGAGTTCTTCGCCAGCATGCCCAGCATCGCCCACCCGCTGCAGTTGCTCAAGGACGTGGGCCTGGGCTATCTCACGCTGGGCCAGCCCTCGCCCACGCTGTCGGGCGGCGAAGCCCAGCGCATCAAGCTCGTCACCGAGCTGACCAAGGTGCGCGACGACGTGACCCGGCGCGGCAACAAGGCGCCGCACACGCTCTATGTGCTGGACGAACCCACGGTGGGCCTGCACATGGCCGACGTGGACAAGCTCATCCGCGTGCTGCACCGCCTGGTCGATGCGGGCCACAGCGTGGTCGTCATCGAGCATGACCTGGACGTGATCGCCGAGGCCGACTGGATCATCGACCTCGGCCCCGAAGGCGGAAAGGACGGCGGCCGCATCATTGCGGCCGGCACGCCCGAGGATCTGGTGGCTGCGGGCACGCATACGGGCAAGGCGCTCAAGCCCGTGCTGGCCCGTTGAGCCTCAGGCGCAGGCCACACCTGCGCTGCGTGCGGAGCCTGCGGGCAGGCGGCTGCTCCAGAAGACCAGCACCAGGCCCACGGCCGTCAGCGCGGCGGCGGCCCAGCCCAGGTTGACCAGGCCCAGGCCACCGGCCAGGGCCAGGCCGCCGACCCAGGCACCCAGGGCGTTGCCCAGGTTGAAGGCCGCAATGTTCAGGCTGGAGACCAGGTTGCGCCCTGGGGGCCGGCCTGGTCCAGCACGCGCATCTGCATGGGGGCCACCGTGGCGAAGGCCACGATGCCCAGCACGATCACATAGGCCATGGCCACGGCCTGGTTCCCGAAGGCCCAGCGGCCTGCCGCCAGCACCACCATCAGCGCCGCAATGCTCCACACCAGGGCGCGCATCACGCCCCGGTCGGCCAGCTTGCCGCCCAGCAGATTGCCTGCGGCCAGGCCCGCGCCGAACAGCAGCAGGGTCAGTGCCACCAGGCTGTCGCCCATGCGGGTCACCTGGGTCAGCAGCGGCTCCACATAGGTGTAGAGCGCAAACACACCCGCAAAGCCGAAGGCCGTGATGCCCAGGCCCAGCCAGACCTGGCCGTTGGCCAGCACGGCCAGCTCCTGTGCCAGCGGCGTGACCTCGGGGCGGCCCTGGTCGCGCGGCACGAAGGCGGCCAGGATGGCAAAGGCCAGCACGCCGATCGCGGCCACGGCCAGGAAGGCGCTGCGCCAGCCGAACATCTGGCCGATCCAGGCGCCGGCAGGCACGCCCAGCAGGGTGGCCAGGGTCAGGCCCGAGAACATCAGCGCAATCGCCGACGCCTTCTTGTCCACCGGCACCAGTCCCGTGGCCACCACGGCGCCCACGCCGAAGAAGGTGCCGTGGGTCAGCGAGGTCAGCACGCGCGCCGACATCAGCCATTCATAGCTGGGCGCGAACGCGGCGGCCAGGTTGCCGGCGATGAAGATCAGCATCAGCGCCAGCAGCAGGCGCTTGCGCGGCCATTGGCGCGTCAGCAGCGTGAGCACGGGCGCGCCTACGGCCACGCCGATGGCGTAGCCCGAAATCAGCGAGCCCGCCGTGGGAATGCTGATGTGAAGATCCTGGCTGACCTGTGTCAGCAGGCCCATGATGATGAATTCCGTGGTGCCGATGCCAAAGGCACCGGCCGCCAGGGCGAGTAGGGAAAGAGGCATGGACGGATTCCTTGTGATCCTTGGTGTGAGGTCCAGTAATGTCGCACTGCAACATACCTTTGTGTAGATGGAATAATGGAAACGGATCTGTTCCTGTGTGGAATAGATGATCCTTTTCTCGGAGACACCATGCCCGCACTTGTTCCTCTCGCCGCCGCCGACACGGGCAGCGCCGATGCCAAACGCTTTGCCGAGCTGGAAATGCTGATCCTGGTCGCCGAGCGCGGCAGCCTCTCGGCCGCTGCGCGCCACCTGGGCATCTCCCCCTCGGCCGTGAGCAAAAGCATGTCGCGGCTGGAGGCGCGCCTGGGCGTGCAGCTGCTGCAGCGCAGCACGCGGCGCCTGCATCTCACGCCCGAAGGCTGCCAGCTGTTCGAGCGCGGCAAGCGCGTGCTGGCCGACCTGGAGGAACTGGAGGCCTGCGTGGCCGTGCGCAGCGAGCCGCGCGGCCTGGTGCGCATCAACACCAGCTCATCGACCGGAAAAATGCTGCTCGTGCCCCTGGTGCCGCAATTGCTTCAGCGCCATCCCGGGCTGAGCCTGGAACTGAGCTTCACGGACCAGATCGTGGACCTGGTCGAGGCCGGCACCGACATCGCCGTGCGCTGGGGCCAGCTTCCGCCCTCGGACATGGTCGCGCGGCTGCTGGGCCACACGCGGCAGGTCATCCTGGCCTCACCGGAGTACCTGGCCCGCATGGGCAGGCCCCTGCATCCAGACGAGCTGGGCCACCATGTGCGCCTGGGCTGGAGCTACCAGCGCGCCATACCGCACTGGCCGTTTCTGGTGGACGGCCAGCGCGTGGCCGTCGATATCGGGGAGGTGGTGCGCGTCAACGACGGCGATGTGATGCGCGAGCTGGCGCTGCACGGCACGGGCCTGGCCCGCCTGTCGCTGTACCACGCCTGGGCCGACGTGCTCGCCGGCCGGCTGGTGCCTGTGCTGGAGGAATTCAACACGGGCGACCTGGAACCCATCCACGCCGTCTACCTGGGCAAGCCCGACCGCCTGCCCCCGCGCACGCGCGCCGTGCTCGACTTCCTGCAGGCGCATGTGGACCTGCGGCATGCGGAGCAGCTGCCGGCGCTGCCCTGAGGCGAGCCGGCTGCTTCTTCGTCATTCCTGCGTGGCGGCCAGCGGGGCGGCGTTGAAGGACAGGTTCTCGATGATGTCGTGCAGCACGGTGGGCACTGGGTCCACGGGTGCGTCGGCCGCGTAGACGATGCCTGTACCCACGCCCTTCGGGTCAAGCAGGCGTTTGACCACCAGCACCTGTTCGGGGCGGGTGCCATTGGTGCGGGAGCTGCCTTCACCCTCGTTCACGCTGTAGACGAAGTAGTAGGAGCGCAGCAATTGGCCGTAGTTGTTGACCTTAACGCACAGGACGCCGCCCGCCAGATTGCCCCGGATCTGGTGTTCGCAACCAAACAGCCTGTCCGCCGTTTCCATCAGGCCATTGCCGTTCGCGGTGGCAGGCGTTTGCAGCTGCATATTCACCACTTCGGAAGCAACGCCTTCGCTGCCGAACGAAGTCAGCGCCCAGAGTCCCCTCAGGCTGGATGCCACGGCGGGGTAACCGAAGTTGAAACGCGAAATCGCCACTTCCTGTTCGCCGGGCAGCGTGATGAAACCCGACACGCCGCTGGTGAAGCGCATGCTGACCTGGCCCATGTTCCGGTCTTCGGAGCCCGACATCGGGCCGCTGCCCAGAAAGCGGCCGCCCTTGTAGCGGATCAGCGGAGCGGCAAAGCGGTTATTGGTCAGCGCGCCCGAGGTCATGTAGAAGGTGGGCTGGCCGCTGGGCTCGTAGGCATACATCTGCATGACCAGCGTGCCGTTCTGTGCATCGATGGCCAGCCCGCGACCCGGCTTGCCGTTGAGTTCGGAAGTCACGACCCAGGTGCCATTGCTGGGCATGAATGCGTGCGCCAGGCCGCAGCCCAGCAAGATGGCTGCTGCCAATGCTTTCTTGAACATGGTCCCTCTCTGTCTGATTAAGAAAATGCATGGGCATTCTAGCCATCGTCTTTACAAATAGAAACAGTGCGATGGTTTTGAGTGGCTTTTGCTGGAGTCCCTGAAATGGGTTCGTACGCCGGCAATGTGTTTTCCAGCGTGCGTATTCAAACTTCTTGAAAGCGCCCGAGTTCCATCCATTCACAGGCCTGCCCTGGCATTGCCCACGGGCCGAAAGGCGCGGGCACCCTGTCCATCCCGCCCGATCGCCCAGGCACACCAGGCCGATACCGCTCCCGCAAACACCACATACAGGCACACCAGCCACGGGCTGCCACCGGCCGTCTTGACCAGCGCCGTCGCAATGATGGGCGTGATGCCGGACGCGAAGATCCCCGAGAACTGGTAGACGAAGGAAATGCCGGTGTAGCGCACCTTGGCGTCGAACAGGTCGCAGAAGAGGGCGGCTTCGGGACCGTAGACCGCCGCGTAGAGAATGCCGAAGGGCACGACGATGGCGATCCATATCAGCAGCACATTGCCGCCGCTGTGGGCCATGAGCCAGAAGGCCGGGAAGGCAGAGACCGCGGTGATCAGCGATCCCCACAGATACACGCGGCTGCGGCCCAGGCGGTCGGACAGGCGGCCGAACAGCGGAATCGTGAAGCACATCACCACGGCGGCGACCATCACGCCGATCAATGCGTCGGTGCGGCTGATCTGCAGGGTGGAGGTCAGGTAGCTGATCGAGAACACGCCGAAGACATTGAAGAAAACGCCGTCGATATAGCGTGCGCCCATGCCCTTGAGCACATTGCCCGGATAGCGCCGCATCATGTCCATGAAGGGAATCGCGGTCTCGGCATTGCGTGCCTTGACGGCCGCGAATTCGGGCGTCTCCTTCACATGCAGGCGGATGTACATGCCCACGGCCACCATCAGGCCCGAGATCAGGAACGCGACGCGCCAGCCCCAGGCCATGAATTGCTCTTCGGTACACAGCCAGGACAGCAGGGCCACCACGCCCGAGGCCATGAACAGGCCGATGGCCAGGCCCACCTGGGGCAGGGAGGCATAGAAGCCCCGCTTTTCCTTGGGCGCGTATTCGTAGGCCATGAGCACGGCGCCGCCCCATTCGCCGCCCAGGCCTATGCCCTGGGCCACGCGCAGCAGCAGCAGCAGGATGGGCGCGGCCACGCCGATCTGCGCATGCGTGGGCAGCAGGCCGATCAGGAAGGTGGACACGCCCATGATCATCAGCGTGACCACCAGGATGCTCTTGCGTCCCACGCGGTCGCCGAAGTGCCCGAAGATCACCCCGCCCAGCGGCCGTGTGACGAAGCCCACGGCAAAGGTGGTGTAGGCCAGCAGCGTGGAGATCAGCGGATCGTCGCTGGGAAAGTACAGCTTGCTGAACACGATGCCGGCGACCACGCCGTACAGGAAGAAGTCATACCACTCGATGGTTGCGCCGATGAGCGCGGAGGTCACCACCTTGCGGATGACCCTGGGATCGGTTGCCGTCGTCATGCTGTCTCCTGGTTGTCTGTCGCATTGCCGGGATGCAGGAACGGGCAGTCATGCGACCTTGAGCTGCCCTGTCTCTTCGTGCCTGTCTTCGCGAACCATGTCGGCGGCCTTCTCGGCCATCATCACCACGGGCGCGTTGGTGTTGCCCGAGACCAGGGTGGGCATGACCGAGCAATCGACCACGCGCAGCCCGGCCATGCCATGCACGCGCAGGCGCGCATCGACCACGGCCAGGGCATCGCTGCCCATGCGGCAGGTGCCGCTGGGGTGGAAGATGGTGGCGCCGTGGTTGCGGCAGAACTCCAGCAGCTCCGCATCGCTGTGCGCATCGGGGCCGGGCTTGACCTCCCGCTTCACAAAGGGGCGCATGGCCGGTGTGTCGGCAATGGCGCGTGCCGCGCGCACGGCCGCCACGTTGGTACGGCGGTCCAGGTCGGTGGCCAGGTAGTTGGGCTGGATGGAAGGCGGCTCGAAGGCATCGCGCGAGCGGATGCGCAAGCGCCCGCGCGATTCGGGCCGCAGCTGGCAGACCGACATGGTGAAGCCCGAGTACGGATGGACCTGGCCGCCTGCCATGTCGGCCGACAGCGTGGAGACGTGGAACTGGATGTCGGGCGTGGCGGCCACGGGCCGGCACTGCTCGTCCCTGAGCGCACGCATGAAGCAGCCGCCCTGGTTGATGCCCACGGCCAGCGCGCCCGAGCGGAACAGCAGCCACTCCAGCCCCAGCCTGGTCCTGCCCACCCAGGAATTGAGCTGGTCATTGGTGGTGATGGGCTGGCTGCATTCGTAGCCCAGGCGTATCTGAAGATGGTCCTGCAGGTTCTCGCCCACGCCCGGCAGATCGTGCACCACGGGAATCCCCAGGGACTGCGACAGCGCGGCCGGGCCTATGCCCGACAGTTGCAGCAGCTGCGGCGACTGGATGGCGCCTGCCGACAGAATCACTTCGGCCCGCGCCTCGGCCTGGCGCTCCTGCCCGCCTTGCCGGTAGCGGATGCCGGTGGCGCGCCGGCCACGCAGCACCAGCTGCGTGGCCATGGCGTCGGTCTCTATGCGCAGATTGGGGCGGCGCCGGGCCTCGCCCAGATAGGCCTTGGCCGTACTGCAGCGCAGGCCCTTGTGGGTGGTGAGCTGGTAGTAGCCCGCGCCCTCCTGGTCGCGGCCGTTGAAATCCTCGGTGCGGGGCACGCCGACCTGGCCTGCACCGGCGATGAAGGCCTCGATCAGCGGATGCCGGGCGCCGATGTCCGAGACCTTGAGCGGCCCGTCCGCGCCATGGCCCGGGAAGGCGCCGCGCGCATTGCCTTCGGACTTCACAAAGTAGGGCAGCACCTCCTCATACGACCAGCCCGCATTGCCCAGCGCCGCCCAGTGGTCGTAGTCCTCGCGCTGGCCGCGCACGTAGATCAGGCCGTTGATCGAACTGCTGCCGCCCAGCGTGCGGCCGCGCGGCCAGTAGATGCGCCGGCCGTTCATGTTGGGGTCCGGGTCGGTCTCGAACTTCCAGTTGTAGACGGGGCTCCACATGGTCTTGCCGTAGCCGATGGGCAGGTGGATCCAGGGCGAGCGGTCCGGCGGGCCGGCCTCCAGCAGCAGCACCCGCGTGGCCGGGTCCTCGGACAGGCGCGCGGCCAGCACGCAGCCGGCAGAGCCTGCTCCCACGATCACGTAGTCATAGCTGTCGATGGGGTCCGGCATGCAGTGGCTCCTTTTTAGTTTCTTTTGAAGGAACTATTTGTTCCTTTGGGTGAAACTTATTCGTTTCCGCCGTGGACTGCAACCCCGCGCAAACCCTTGCCGCCTCCTGGCGATCAGGCATGATCGAAAGCGTTTCCGGCCTTCCACACGACACGACACCGCCCCATGCCGCCATCCCTTGCCAGCGCTGCCCCGGACCCCACCCCTGCACGGCAGGACGAAGCGAACTCGGTCTCCGATCGCTCCCTGGCCGTGCTCGATTTCGTGACCCAGGCCGAGGCCCCGCCGGGCCTCATGGACATCGCAGCCGCGCTCAACCTGCCCAAGGCCACGGCCTCGCGCCTGTGCTCCCACCTGGAGGCGCGGCAATGGCTGCTGCGCCACGAGGGTGACCGCAGCTTCTCCCCGGGCCCCAAGCTGCTGAGCCTGGCGGTGCGCGCCCTGCAAGCCGACCCACGCCAGGCCCTGCGCCATGAGCTGCTGTCCCAGCTGGTGGCCCGTCTGGGCGAGACCTGCAACCTCACCGTGCTGGACGGCACGCGCGTGCGCTACCTGGACCGTGTCGAGACCCACTGGCCGCTGCGCATCCAGCTGGAGGCCGGATCGATGGTGCCCATCCACGCCACGGCCAGCGGCAAGCTGTTCCTGGCCCATATGCCTGCGGCCCGGCGCGCCGCCATTCTGGACAGCGTGGAACTCACCGCCTGCACGGCCAACACGCTGACCACGCCCGAGGCGCTGGCACAGGAGTGCGCGCGCATCGTGCGCGAAGGCCACTCCTGCGACCGCGAGGAATTCATGCGCGGCATGATCGCCGTGGCCGTGCCCGTGCGCGATGCCAAGGGCCAGTGCCGCGCCACGCTGGCCGTGCATGCGCCCGAGGCGCGCATGCCGCTGGCGCAGGCGCTGGAGGGCCTGCCGCACCTGAAGGAAACGGCCCAGCGCATGGCCGGCCTGCTCTTCTGAGGCGCTGGGCACCCCGGAAAAAAGGCCCCCACGCTACCCTTGCTGCGCAAGGTCCGCTGCCCCCCAAGGGGGCCGCTTTTTGCCTTGGGGCGGCCCGGCGGCAAAAAAAGGCCCCCACGCTGCCCTTGCTGCGCAAGGTCCGCTGCCCACCAGGGGGGCGCTTTATGCCTTGGGGCGGCCAGGCGGCAAAAAAAGGGCCTCACTCGGAGGCCCTTGTCGTCACTGGAAGCCCAGCGTATGCGGCAACCAGGTGAACAGCGCGGGGATGAAGGTCAGCAGGCACAGCACCACGAAGTGGGCCAACAGGAACAGCGGCATCTCGCGCGTGAGATCGGTGATGGACACGCGCGTGGCCACCGAGGTCACGAACAGCAGCCCGCCCACGGGCGGCGTGATCATGCCCAGCGTCAGGTTCACGATCACCACCATGGCGAAGTGCGTGGGATCGATGCCCAGGCTGAACGCAATGGGCGCCAGGATGGGCACCAGGATCATCACGCCGGGCAGCGGCTCCATGAAGATGCCGAACACCAGCAGCAGGATGTTCACCGCGATCAGGAACAGGGTGGGCGACAGCTGCCAGCTCACGATCAGCTCGGACAGGTACTGCGGAATGCCCTCCACCGTCAGCACCCAGGCAAAGGCCGCCGAAGTCGCCATTACCAGCAGCACCGAGGCCGTCAGCATGGCCGAGCGCGCCGCAATGCCCGGCAGCGCCGACCACTGCAGCGTGCGGTACACCCACTTGCCGCAGACCAGGGCGTAGAACACGGCCACCACCGAAGCCTCGGTGGGCGTGAAGATGCCGAAGCGGATGCCCACCACGATGAGCACGATCAGCATCAGCGCGGGAATCGCCTTGAAGCTGTTGATCCACATCGTGCGGCCGTCAGGGCGCGGCTCGGTGGAGCGGTAGTCGCGCTTCTTGCACACCCACCAGTTCACGGCGGCCATGGCCAGCGCGATCAGGATGCCGGGGATGAAGCCGGCCATGAACAGCCCCCCCACCGACACGTTCTCATCCTGCAGCGCGTAGATGATCATGCTCACCGACGGCGGAATGATGGGCCCCACGATGGCCGTGCTGGCCGTCAGCGCCGCCGCGTAGGAGCGCGCGTAGCCGGCCTTGTCCATCATCTTGACCATCATCGAGCCGGGGCCGGCCGCATCGGCCAGGGCCGAGCCCGAAATGCCCGAGAACAGCGTCAGCGACAGCACATTGGCATAGCCCAGGCCGCCGCGCAGATGGCCCACGAACTGCGCTGCAAAGCGCAGCAGCACATGCGTGAGCGCGCCGCCCGACATCAGCTCGGCCGCCAGGATGAAGAAGGGCACGGCCATCAGCGGAAAGCTGTCTATGCCCGTGAACATCTCCTTGAACACGATGAGCTGCGGATAGCGGCCCCCCACGAAGACGGCCAGCGCGGCGGAGATCGCCAGCGCGAAGGCCACCGGAAAGCCCAGCGTGAGCAGGACGATGATGGCGATGAAAAGCGTGATACCCATGATGTGTCTGCCTGGTGGATCAGATCGATGCGGCTGCGTCGGCATCCATCTCATCCGACTCCGCGAACGAGCCGTCTGCGATATACCCGCGCGCAATGAACAGCAGATGCACCAGCATCAGCACGAAGCCCACGGGCATGGCCGCGTAGACGAAGGAGATCGGAATGTCCGTGGCCGCCGTGGTCTGGAAGCGCGTGGCCCAGACGTACTGCGACGAGGCCACCGCCATCACCGCGCAGAACAGGCCCACGCCCAGCACCACAAGGCGGCGTAGCCACTGCGCCTTGCGCGTGCCCACCGAGCGGTGCAGGTTGTCGATGGCCACATGGCCACCGAAGCGCAGCACCAGGCCCGCGCCCAGGAAGGTGACCCAGATCATCATGTGCCGGGCCACTTCCTCGGCCCAGACAATGGAGTCGCCCGTGGTGTAGCGCAGCACCACATTGGCAAACACGATGCAGGCCATGGCCAGCAGCAGCACGATCAGCAGCCAGCGGTTGCAGGCCACAAGGGCGCGTTCGATTCGGTTGAGCATAGGAGTGGGCGAGGGCAGGAGGGCAGGGGCAAAAAGCCGCAAGAGCCGCGATAGCGGCAAGGGCCGGGCTGCCGTCGGAGGTCAGATCATCGGCGCGGGCGCCGTGCGGGGCCACAGGTGTTGCCCGCAGCGGGGCGCCCTGCATTGCGGGCCGCAGCCCGCAATGCGTCAGGGGACTACTTGGCGTTGGCGATGGTGTCCAGCGTCTTCTGGCCGAACTTCTTCGCGTATTCCTTGTAGGCCGGCTCCAGTGCCGTGCGGAAGGCGGCCTGGTCCACCTTCTCCACCACCTGCATGCCGTGGCTCTTGGCTTCTTCCACGCCCTTCTTCTCCACCGTGTCCACGAACACGCGCGAAGCGATGGCGCCCGACTTGGCGCCCTGCGTGAAGGCCGCCTTCTGGCTGTCGTTCAGCGTGCCCCAGAACGAGGGCGACACCAGCAGGGCCATGGGCGCGTACACGTGGGCCGTCAGCGTCAGGTGCTTTTGCACCTGCCACAGCTTGGCCGAGGCCAGCACCGAGATCGGGTTCTCCTGGCCGTCGATCGTGCCCTGCTGCAGCGCACCGATCACTTCGGGCCAGGACATGGGCGTGGGCGATGCGCCCAGCGTGCGGAAGGCCGTGATGTGCACGGGGTTCTCGGTCACGCGGATCTTCAGGCCCTTGAGATCGGCCACGCCGTTGACGGCGTGCTTGTTGTTGGACAGGTGGCGAAAGCCCTGCTCGCCCCAGGCCAGCGCGACCAGGCCGCGCTTGCTGAACTTGGCCAGCAGCTCCTGGCCGAAGGCGCCGTCCAGCACGGCGCGCGCATGCTGCGTGTCGCGGAACAGGAAGGGAATGTCCACCACGCCCACATCGGGCACGAAGTTGCTGATGGCGCCCGTGGAGACGATGGCCGCCTCCACCGTGCCCAGCTGCAGGCCCTCGATCAGCTCGCGTTCGCCGCCCAGGGCGGACGCGGGGAACTGCTTGAACTTGTAGGCGCCGTTCGTGCCCTTTTCCACCGCATCGGCCCAGGCCTGGGCAGCCGCGCCGTAGTGCGAATTCACGGCCAGGGCGTAGCCCACCTTGACCTCCTTGGTCTGGGCCAGTACGGCGCCAGCCGAAGCAGCCGCCATGGCGGCCACGCAGGTCGAAAGAAGGGTGCGGCGGATCATTTGCATAGCGGCAGTCTCACTTGTTGTGTGTTGAAAAATGGCCCCCACGCTCCCCTTGCAGGGCAAGGTCCGCGGTCCCCCGCAGGGGGCCGCTTTTCATCCTGGGGCGGCCCGGCGATGAAAAAAAGAGCCCCTGGATTGTAGTGACCACTCCCCTTGTGGCGACCACGTACAAAGCGCTCGTCATGTGCGTTGATGTACATCTGATTTGGCGATGTCGTGGGCAGCGACCGGCATATCAACCAATGGACAGACGCACCGGCTTTCCCACGCGGCTCAACATTTCAACCAGGGCGTCAATGGTGAACTTTGCAGTCTTTCTATTCACCACATCCGAGATGCGCGGGCGGGACACCATCAGGATCTCTGCCGCGTCTGACTGCTTCAGGTGATGCTGTGCAATCCATTGCGCCAGCTCCGCCATCAGCTGCTCCTTGAGAAGATGGGTGTCGTTGATCTGCTGGCGCGATGCAGCTTGCAGCTTCAATGCCTCGTCTTCAGGAAAGCCCAGCTCCAGAAAGAGGTTTGCCTTCGCCTTGGTCACATGGCGGATTTCTGTATCGATCTTCATTTGTTGGCCTTTCTCATGTGGACCACGGCACGGTAGCGCGCCGATGCGATGTCCTTGTCGTGCCGGCTTGTAACCTGTGATTTCTTCTGGAAGCAGTGCAATACATAGACCGCTTCCTCGAACTTGGCCACATACATCACCCGGAACGCTCCGCTGGCGTCCCTCACGCGGATCTCCCGTGTCCCGGCGCCCACGTCGTCGAAGGGTTTCCAGTCCTCCGGTTCCTGGCCTGCCTGAACCTTGCTCAACTGAAAGCCCGCATCTCGCCTGGGGCCTGCGGGAAAGTCCCGCAGATCGTCGTATGAGGATCCGACCCAGCGGATGTCTTTGTCCTGCTCCATGGAAGATCCTTGTATAAAATTTTATACAGGCATGCCGAAGGCGTAAAGCGGCTGTATGGCCTTTCGAGTGCGTGCATCAAAGCAAAAACGCCCGAGGCGCAGGCATCGGGCGTTTTGCGTCATGGCAGGGGTGCCGTCTTCGTGCGCACGGCTCAGCGTGCCCCGATCCGCTCGAACTCGTTTTCCACCGCCGCATGCGCCTTCAGGATGCTTTGCGAAGGCGCAGGGCCCATGCGGCTGACGACCACCGTGGCCAGCCAGGCCAGGATGAAGCCGGGGATGATCTCGTACAGGCCCAGCCAGCCGAACTGCTTCCACACCAGCACCGTCACGGCGCCGGTGATGATGCCGGCCAGCGCGCCGCCGCGCGTCATGCGGCTCCAGAACAGCGACAGGATGATCACCGGGCCGAAGGCGGCGCCGAAGCCGGCCCAGGCGTAGCTGACCATGCCCAGCACCTTGGAGTCGGGGTTGCTGGCGATGGCGATGGCGATCAAGGCCACCAGCAGCACCATGGCACGGCCGATCCAGACCAGTTCGATCTGGCTGGCGTTCTTGCGCAGGAAGGTGCGGTAGATGTCTTCGGTCAGCGCGCTGGAGCACACCAGCAGCTGGCACGACAGCGTGCTCATCACGGCCGCCAGGATGGCTGCCAGCAGCGCGCCCGAGATCCAGGGGTTGAACAGCTGCTTGGTGATCTCCATGAACACTGTCTCGGCATTGGCGTTCACGGCGGCCGCGCCAGCGGGGTTGGCCGCGAAGTAGGGGATGCCGATGAAGCCCACGGCCACGGCGCCGGCCAGGCACAGGATCATCCAGGTCATGCTGATGCGGCGGGCCGAGGGAATGGTCTGCACCGACGATGCCGCCATGAAGCGCACCAGGATGTGCGGCTGGCCGAAGTAGCCCAGGCCCCAGGCCAGCAGCGAGACCACGCCCACGAAGCTGGCGCCACGGAACAGGTCGAACTTCTCTGCCGCCACGATGGCGTGCAGGTCCTGGCCCGGCTGCAGATGGCCCTGCACGGCCAGCCAGGCGATCACGGGCGCCAGGATCAGGGCCGTGATCATCAACGATGCCTGGATGGTGTCCGTCCAGCTCACAGCGAGGAAGCCGCCGATGAACACATAGGCGATGGTGCACAGCGCGCCCACCCACAGGGCCGTGCTGTAGGGCATGCCGAACATGTTCTCGAACAGGCGCGCGCCCGCCACCACGCCCGAGGCGCAGTACAGCGTGAAGAACACCAGGATCACCACGGCCGTCACGATGCGCAGCACGCTGGAGTGGTCCTCGAAACGGTTGGCCAGGTAGTCGGGCAGCGTCAGCGCATTGCCGGCGCGCTCGGTGTACAGGCGCAGCCGCGCCGCCACCAGGCGCCAGTTCAGGTAGGCGCCCAGGATCAGGCCGATGGCGATCCAGCCTTCCGACAGGCCGGACAGGTAGATGGCTCCGGGCAGGCCCATCAGCAGCCAGCCGCTCATGTCCGAGGCACCGGCCGACAGCGCCGTCACGAAGCTGCCCAGGCTGCGGCCGCCCAGGATGTAGTCGGAAAGATTCTTGGTGCTGAAGTAGCCGATGGCGCCGATGCCGAGCATGGCGACCAGGTAGATGGCGAACATGATCGCCGTCGGGTCGTTCCAGTTGAATTGCATTGAAGTGTCCTGCGTTGGTCGTGTTTTTTCGGGTGGTGCGGGGCGCTTGCCAGGGGCCGGTTGTGCCGGCCCCGGCGGTTCAAGCCATGGTCATCAGTTGAGCGTTTCCGCCTGCGGCAGCGGTATTGGTGCTGATGGATTGCTCGTGGAACAGCGCGGCCAGGTCATAGCCGCGGCCCGCGTGCAGCTCGTCGCTGTTGCGGCTTTCCACGCGCACCAGGGCGCCGTCGCGCGCGGCGACCTGGGCGCAGACCTGCAGCAGGGCGTCGCCATCGCCCTCGAACAGCAAGGCCGCCATGGGCGCTGCCGAATCGCCCAGGGAGTCGGCGCTGGCGCTGTGCAGCCATGGCACACCGGCATCGCCCGCAGCGGCGCGCAGCGCCTGCCAGGTGGCGGCGCAGCCGCTGTCGGCGCCTGTTCCGTTGTCGGGCAGCACCGCATGGCAGGCATTGCCGCTGGCCAGGGCCGCTGCCACCTGGGCCACCAGGCCCAGCGGCGTGCGCGGCAGTGCCCAGACGGGTCCGCGCGGCAGCAGGCGGTAGCGGTTGGATTCGCCCGTGGGGCCGGGCAGCGGCATGGCCGCGTCCAGGCGCGATGCGGAGGCTGCCGCATCGCAGGCGGCCAGGGCCTGCACCTGCTCGTCGGCGGACATGGCATCCGGCGGCGCCTTGGACAGCGTCTCGCGCAGCAGGCCCAGCAGCTGCAGCGGCGCCTGGACGGGCGACTCCGCCCGTGCGAAGACCGACAGCGCCGCGCTGGCAGGCCCCTGCACCAAGCGGTGCAGATACAGCGGGCCGCCGGCCTTGGGGCCCGTGCCCGACAGGCCCATGCCGCCAAAGGGCTGCACGCCCACCATGGCGCCGATCACATTGCGGTTCACATAGATGTTGCCCGCATGCACGCGCTGGGTGAGGTGGGCAATGGTCTCGTCGATGCGGCTGTGCACGCCGAAGGTCAGGCCGTAGCCGGTGGCGTTGATGCCATCGACCAGCGCGTCCAGCTGCTCGCGCCTGAAGCGGATCACGTGCAGCACGGGGCCGAAGACCTCGCGCTGCAGGCGCTCCGTGCTGTCGATCTCGATGAGGGCGGGTGCCACATAGTGGCCGTTGAGCACGCCGTCCTTGCGCTCCACGCGGGTGACCTTCTGGCCCGCTGCGGCCATCTGCTCTATGTGCTCCTCGATCTGGCGGCGTGCCGCGTCGTCGATCACGGGGCCCACATCGGTGCTCAGGCGGTCGGGGTTGCCCAGCGTCCACTCCTGCAGCGCATCGCGCAGCATGGTCAGCGTGCGGTCGGCCACCTCTTCCTGCAGGCACAGCAGACGCAGGGCAGAGCAGCGCTGGCCGGCCGAATCGAAGGCCGAGGCCAGCACATCGGCCACCACCTGCTCGGCCAGGGCCGAGGAGTCCACCACCATGGCGTTCTGGCCGCCGGTCTCGGCAACCAGCGCAATGGGGCGGCCTGCGGGCGACAGGCGGCGCGACAGCTGGCGCGCAATCAGGCGTGACACCTCGGTGGAGCCCGTGAACATCACGCCGGCCACCAGCGGATGCGCCACCAGGGCGGCGCCCACGGTCTCGCCCGCACCGGGCACCAGCTGCAGCGCATCGCGTGGCACGCCGGCCTCGTGCAGCAGGGCCACCATGGCGGCGGCCGTCAGCGGGGTCTGCTCGGCGGGCTTGGCCAGCACGGTATTGCCGGCAGCCAGGGCTGCGGCCACCTGTCCGCAGAAGATGGCCAGCGGAAAATTCCAGGGGCTGATGGCCAGCACCACGCCCAGCGGGCGCTGCGTGGCGTTGTCGAAATGCGCAGCCACCTGGGCGCCGTAATAGCGCAGGAAGTCCACCGCCTCGCGGATCTCGGCCACCGCGTTGGGCAGGGTCTTGCCGGCCTCTCGCATGATCAGGCCCATCAGCGGCTGGCTGCGCTGCTCCAGCAGATCGGCGGCGCGGGCCAGCGCATCGGCGCGGGCGGCGGCAGGCGTGCCGGCCCAGATCGGCGCGGCCTGGGCGGCGCGGGTGGCGCAGGCCTCGGCCTCCGCAGCGGTGGCCTCGCGCACCCAGCCCACGATGTCGGACAGCTCGGCCGGATTGCGCATGGCCTGCCAGCCCTCGGTACGCGCCGGGTCGGCAGGCAGGTCGGCCTCTGCGGGCGCGGCCAGATAGGTCTGGCGCGTGCTGTGCAGCAGTGCGGCGGCCAATGAGGCCAGCTGCTGCTCGTGCGCCAGATTCAGGCCCTGGGAATTGGCGCGGGCCTGCGCGTCTTTCTCGCCCTGCCGTGCAAACAGGTCGGCCGGCAGTGCAATGCGCGGGTGCGGCGCACCCAGCCGGCCTTCAACGCGGGCGATCTTCATCACCTCGTCCACCGGGTCGGCCACCAGCTCGGAGACCGGCACGGAGGCGTCACCGATGCGGTTCACGAACGAGGTGTTGGCACCGTTTTCCAGCAGGCGGCGCACCAGATAGGCCAGCAGCGTCTCATGGCTGCCCACGGGCGCATAGATGCGGCAGGGGCGGGCCAGCTTGCCTTCGGAGGCCGGGCCCGTCACCTGTGCGTACAGCGGCTCGCCCATGCCGTGCAGGCACTGGAACTCGTACTGGCCGCTGTAGTAGCTGCCGCCCACAGCCTGGGCCATGTGGTAGATGCTGGCCAGCGTCTGCGCGTTGTGCGTGGCGAACTGGGGGTAGACGGCGTCGGGCGCATCCAGCAGCTTGCGCGCGCAGGCCAGGTAGCTCACGTCCGTATAGACCTTGCGCGTATAGACGGGGTAACCGGCCTGGCCGCCTTCCTGGGCGCGCTTGATCTCGCTGTCCCAATAGGCGCCCTTGACCAGCCGCACCATCAGGCGGCGGCGGCTGCGGCGGGCCAGGTCCACCAGGTGGTCCAGCACCTGCGGGCAGCGCTTTTGATAGGCCTGCACCACGAAGCCTATGCCGTTCCAGCCCTTGAGCGAGGGCGCCGCGCACAGCGACTCCAGCAGGTCCAGCGACAGCTCCAGCCGGTCGGCCTCTTCGGCGTCGATGTTCATGCCGATGTCGTACTGCTTGGCCATCTCGGCCAGCCGCAGCACGCGCGGCAGCAGCTCGGCCATCACACGCTCGTACTGCGCGCGGCTGTAGCGCGGGTGCAGGGCCGACAGCTTGATGGAGATGCCCGGCCCCTCGAAGATGCCGCGCCCGTTGGACGCCGCGCCGATCGCGTGGATGGCCTGCTCGTAGGCCTGCAGGTAGCGCTGCGCATCCGCCTCGGTGGCGGCCGCCTCGCCCAGCATGTCGTAGCTGTAGCGAAAGCCCTGCTTTTCATAGGCGCGGCTGTTGGCCAGCGCCTCGGCGATGTCCTGGCCCGTCACGAACTGCTCGCCCATCAGCTTCATGGCGCGGTGCACGCCCTGGCGGATCAGGGGCTCGCCGCCCTTGCCGATCACGCGCGTCAGCGCCGAAGACAGGTTCTTCTCGCTGCTGGTGGATGTGAGCTTGCCCGTCAGCACCAGGCCCCAGGCCGCCGCGTTCACGAACAGCGAGGGCGAGCGGCCCACATGGGCGCGCCAGTCGCCCTTGCTGATCTTGTCGCGGATCAGCGCATCGCGCGTGGCGCGGTCGGGAATGCGCAGCAGCGCCTCGGCCAGGCACATCAGCGCCACGCCTTCCTGGCTGGACAGCGAGAACTCCTGCACCAGCGCCGCCACGCCGCTGCCGGCCGGAGCATCGCGCAGGCCCTGTACCAGCCGGGTCGCCAGCTCGCGCACCCTGTCGGCCTGCTGGGCATCCTGGGCGCGTGCCAGCGGCAGCAGCACGGGCAGGCACTCGGGCTCGGGCCGGTGCCAGGCGGCCGTGATCGCGGCGCGCAGCGGCGTCTGCGGCAGGATGGATTGGGCGAATTCCAGAAAGGGTTGCACCTCTTGGCTGGCGTTGGGTTGCGCCTCTTCGATCGCGACATCGCCAGGGCTGTCGCCTGCGCCTGCAAGCCGGATGGTGGTTGCGCCGCGCTCCAGCGCATCGACGTACTGGACGACGGCCTGCTTGATCAGCCAGTGCGGTGTGCGACCCATCTGCTGGGCTGCGACGCGGATGCGCTCGCGCAAGGCGTCGTCGACTTTGATGCCTACGGTGGTGGACATAATGGATTGGAAAGGGAAAGTGGTTTTTCGATGACTGGGGTGCAACCGGATTCGGCGTGATTTCACATGGGTTGCACCTTTTTTGATAGGGGGTAAACCCTTTGTGTTTGCCCAGGTAGGCTGGGTCCCGTGGAGCCCGTCCAGGCGGGCCGCTCTCACGGCCTCTCGGGTCTTCCCCCGGATGGCTCCAGCGCCTGCGCTTACTGATAGTGGATGGTGAACTCTGCGGAAGCATTGGCGCTGCCGGGTACAACCCGTTCTTCCGTTTGAACGTAGCGCCCCTGCAGCGGAATCGAGAACGCCGTCTGCCCTTGCGGAACGTCGCCAGCCAACCATCGGCTGGTGCCGTCCGCCTCTGAGCCGAACCGCACCGGCTTGCCGTTGCTGAGGATTTGCGCGGCAATGCCGCGTGCCGTGGAGGTCCTGTTCAGCGTGAGGTTGGAGGACGTGTTGTTGCGGTCGGTCACATCGGTCAGCGTCACGTACACCTGCGTTGCGGTTCCTGTATCGCCACCCGAGCAGTCCAGCTGAATGCTCTGTTCCTCGCTGCTGGCGCTGGTGGCTCCCACGCCACCGGACGACCTCATGAGCACGGCGCCCATGTCGAACCTTATTTCTTTCATCCTGACCTTGCAGGTAGGAACGCGGGGACGAATGACGACCGGGGCCGCGAAACGAAAATCGACCAGCAATTGTCCGGCCGCATCATTGGCGCGGGATTGAGCGAAAGAGCCAGATAAGATTCCACCGCTGGTGATGGGACCCATTTTGATTAATTCGATATCATAATAAAAGCTCGCTTCATTCCAATTGCCACTTGTCTTTGGAACTGTTGAGTAGACCAAAAAAGGGAACGGAATTGTGAAGGCGCTTAATTTTAACTTGATGTTCTTGATGGTTCCAGGGGCTGCATAGAGACCATTTTCATGAGGGCCGATGCCTGTGAGGTAGTCTTCTATTCCAGGAACACATTCAAACTGTGGTTTCTTGGATTCTGGGATTTTATTGGTAAGTTTCAACGGACCGCTGTATTTGTAGATGGTGCTTCCAATGTTGTAGTCACCAGGCGCGAATTCGGGAACTGTCATGCCGGAGAGCTCGGCCGTAAAGTACGGCAAGCCGTCGCTGGTGTTCAATTTGCACAAGGCCCATGTTGAAGGGGTAGTCAAGGCCCAAGTCAATGGAATAAATGAACTTTTGAGGATGCGAAGTGCATTTTTCACGGAGTTTCCTTTCGAGCATCAGGTAAGGGCTGCCCAATGCACCCATGAACGTTGGTTCCCCAAAAGCTCAGAAGTACCAGACCGTGCTACTGATAGCTCATCGTGAATGTGGCAGCGCCATTGGCCTTGCCCGGCGTCACCTGGGCGGCGGTCTTCAGATAGCGAGCCTTCAAGGGAATATCCAGTTTGCCTTGCCCAAATACGGCGCTGCCTGCAAACCACTGGTTGGTATTGCCCGCGGCTGCGGAGTTCTGGCCGAATTTCAATGGAGTATCGAGCCTGGTGATCTGGATGGCTACGCCTGTTGCGTTGGATGCCTGGGACGCCGTTGCGCTGTTGCCCCCAGCGCGATTCAGCGAAATATTGAAGGCTTGTTCGTTGGCTGTGGTGCCCACGGGCGTGGAAGACGGAAAGAACACATTCCCCAAAGGAAGATTTATGGTGGAGGCGGATACGCGGCAGGTGGGCACCTGAGGGATGATTTGTACTGGTGTGATTGTTTGAAAATCGATCAAGAGTTGGCCAGAATTGCTGCCGGCACGGTATTGCAATATTGAACCGCTCAATTTTTCAATCTGCTGCGTGCCGCTGGCGCGTAAATGGGCGCTATCGAAAAGCTTGTCGGTTGCCGCACCATGTGGTGTTTCCTGGGCGAGCGCGAACCCTCTTTTGGGAAGAGGGCTCACCTCAGGTTCAGGTCTTGTCCGCCGCCTTCAAGGCGCTGATCTTCAGGCTGGGCTGCAGGATGGCCAGCGGACGGTCAGCCCGCAAGGTTTGCTGCGGCGGCTTGTGCTTGCCGGTGCCTGCGTCGTGCCCTGCCGCTACGGGAGTTCTGCCCGCGTTGCCGATGACTGGTGCAGTGGTGGGCAAGGCGCTGATCTTGACGCTCATGCGCAGGCCGTCCAGGTCGCGCTCCAGCTTCAGTGCCTGCTGGCTGCCGCTCGGCTGTGTGGCACGAGCGGGCAGCACTGCCGCCGCAGTGACTGCCGGGGCGCTGGCGACTGCCGTGGCCGGTGCCGTTGCTGCCATGCGTTCCTGGGTGATGCCGGCCAGAGCCACAGCCGACGCAGCGTTGGAGGCCGGGGCGCCTGCCACGGCTGTCTTGGCATTGGTGGTTGCGGTTGAGGTTGCCGCGGTCTTGCCCGGCTTGGCAGATGCCACGTCGGTGGCCGCAGGCAGCAGCTTGTTGCTGGCCACGCAGGGCAGTTCCAGGCTTTGCGGCGGCTGGTGGGTGGTGCTGCGCTTTCTTTCAGGCAGGGTATAGGAGAGGTTGCAGCCCACCATGCCGGTGTCGGTCTTCCACTGCACCTGCAGCTCGCCCTGGTCTGATAGCCCGCGCGCCAGCAGCTTGCCGGCCTGGCCGATCACGCCCAACTCCTTGCCGTCCATGTCCAGCACGCTGGCGCCAAAGGGCACAGGCATGTTGCCGGCCTGCCGCGCGCGGATCACGGCCGAGCGGCCGTAGGCCGTCTTGAAGACCAACAGCGGCACGGCACCGGCCAGCGGCGCGACGTGCTGGCTGGTTTCCTTGAGCTCAACGTCGGTGGAAAGGCCCTTGGGATCAATGGAGACCTCGTTCATCGAGAACGGTGTGAGGTAGGGCACGACGGCATAGCCCCGGCTGTCCACCTTCACTCCGGGCGCGTTGTTGATGCGCGCGCCCTCCGCGTTCTTGGCCTCCACGATGGCAAAGGTGTCAGACACCGATTGCGACAGCGTCACGCCGCCCGGGTGGGCCACGATGGCGCCACGCGCGCCTACCGAGAACTGCTGGTAGCCGCTGCTGGCGCTGACGCTGCCGCTGAGTTCGGTCTGCGATGCGCGGTAGGTGGCGTTGGCGCTGGCACTGGTGCTGCTGCCATTCATTCCACCGGTGTTGTGGTTGGCGCTGAGGCCGTAGGAGATGGCGTTGTCGTCGCCCAGCAGACCGGACAGGTTGGCCTGGGCCTGCACGCGGCCGCGCGAGTCGCGGTTGGTATTGGTGGAAAGCATCATGCCGCGCTCCATGCTGAGCGGAATCGACAGGCCCACGTGCAGGAACGTGTTGGACTGTCCCCAGGCATCACGCTGGCGCGCCGCAGAGAGGTTGTAGGAGATGTTGCGGAACGAGTTGCTGTAGCCAATGGCGTAGTCGACGTTGGAGCCCTGTCGGTTCCAGTACTTGGCAGTGGACGCCGTGAGGCTGAGGTTGCCTCCCCCAGGCCCGAACTGCTGTCCCATGACCAGGGAGGCGCGGTTGCGCGGCCGGTACAGGTCCGTGGAGGGCCGTAGCAGATTGGCCTGATCCCGTGCGCGCATGGCGTCGTTGAGGCCGAAGAATCCGTTGGTGGAGTAGCGATAGGCGGCAATGGCCACGTGGGTGCCGGTCTGGGCAAAGGATTTTGCGTAGCTGGCCCGCAGGCTCTGCCCGGAAAAGGAACCGTCGTGGGGGATGCTGGTGGAGGCGTGCGTGATGTCTGCACCGAAGGCGCCCCAGGGCGTGGTGAGCGCTGCGCCAATCATGGGCGAGATATGGCCCTTGGCCAGGGACACGCCGCCGTAGCCTGTCAGCATATTGGTGAAGCCGTGCTGCCACGTGGCCTGGGAGAACATGGGCGAGGTGTTGGGCAGGTGGCGCACCACGCCCGCAGTGAGGCTGTATCGGTTCTGCCCTTCACGCAGCGACAGCGGCACGGCCGCGTAGGGAACGGAGAAGCTGCGCACGGCGCCATTGGCCTCGGTGATGCTGACTTGCAGGTCACCACCGTAGCCCGTGGGATAGAGGTCGTTGATGACGAAGGCGCCGGGCGCCACCGTGGTTTCGTAGAGCTTGATGCCGTTCTGCGTGATGGTGACTCGGGCATTGGTGTTGGCCACGCCGCGCACCACGGGCGCGTAGCCGCGCTGGGAGTCGGGCAGCATGCGGTCATCACTGTTCAAGCGTATGCCGCGAAACGAGGTGGAGTCCATCAGGTCGCCACCCGTGTAGGTGTCGCCCAGTATGAGCTGGGAAGACCAGTCGGCAATGTCGCGCTGTGCGTAGGTGGAGATGTTCTGGTAGTTGCCCCGTCCAGTGTCCGCCCAGCTGAAGGAGCCGTTGTGCCGGAAATGCCAGCGGTCGATGTTGACGCCGCCGTTCAGGCCCAGGTAGCTCTGCGTGGTGTTTTCTGCGTTGCTGGAGCGCCCGTGGTAGGTGTTGAACTGGTAGCCGAGCAGGCCGACAGGCACGCCGGCGCTCCATTGGTCGGGACTGACATAGCCGCGCACCGAACGGCGTAGCGAGGCCTGGGGCACGCTCAGGTCCAGTCGCTGCTTGCCGAAGTCGAAACTGGTCAAGGCGCCCGCAACGATCTGGTCCAGACGGTTGCAGCCACCGTCGGCCGCCAGCTTCAAGGCGGCCTCGGGCGGCAGGCGTGAGAGGTCGATGCCCACCTTCTCCAGCAGGGCCTTGTCCAGGCAGGGCAGCGCGTCCTGTGAGCCGGACTGGGCCTTGAACTGCACTTCGCGGCGGCCAACCCAGTTGCCGTTGATGTAGATGTCGGGGCTGTAGTTGCCGGGCGTGACCACGTTGGCGCGCGAGTAGCGCGAGACGTCAATGGTCTGCTTGCCGGTGTTCAGAAAGCTGGGGTCGAAGTCGACGGCAGCCGGCGTGGGCTGCCACTGGCCGGTGGACGTGGAGGTCGTGACTTCCTTGACCTGCTGCCCCTGCTGGGCCTCGGACTGCCAGCACACCAGCACGGAGAGCAGCAGCGCATGGCCGGGCTTCAGTTGGAAATATCCGGCAGGGCCTTGGCCTGGCCCCGGCATTGTTCCTTTTCCTTGCCTTGTATGCCGGCTTTTGATTCCCTTTTCTGAATCTGGAAAGACTGGCCTGATCATTTGCTTATCTCCTAATGCTGTGCGCCCGATGCAAAGCGAACGGCCAAGGCCGATGTGCCAGTCCCGGTAAAGAGACCGATGCCGTTTCGCCGGGTATTAACGCTGGGTATCGGTGTGCTGGCCGGGCTGAAAATGCAGTGGCACTAGATAATCAGGCCGGAAAGGACGGGGGATTCGCGTGGCTTTGCTCGCATTGCCCTGTTTATTGGGCGGAATTTCCGATTCTGGCTTCGTGGTTGAGACTGGCGCCCCAATCATTGATGCTGCTGAACATCACCGTGGCACCTGCCGCGCCAGCCATATTGACACCCGCAGGTTCCTTGATTGGAAAGGTGGCCACCTGGCCGGGAAGAACGGGCCCGACGCCTGCCTCGAAGGATTTGCCGCCGAGTTGCACTTCAACGCCAGCCACATTGACCACAAAGGCGCTGGGATTGCGTGCTTTCAATACAGGCTGGTTTTTGGCGTCAACGTCTACCGACCATTGAAGCTGGGCAGGAGCTTCCTGGGCATTGCCGGGCAGGTTGCTGGGTCGGTACATGAGCTTGACACGGGTGCGAAAGGCGAACTGGAGATTGTTGGAGTCGCCTTCCATTTCCGCCTTGGGCGGGACGTCCAGCACGTTGAGCCAGAACAGGGATTCCTTGTCGGCAGGCAGTGCTTCGCCCGAATAGATGATGCGCAACGTCTGGCTCTTGCCCGCCTCGATGCGCATGATGGTGGGCGTGATGACGAAGGGAACGTCGATGTTCTCAGGCGATTCCTGGTTGTTGCCCTTGTCCAGCCAGGTCTGCACCAGGGCAGGTTTGCTGCCTTCGTTGGTGAGCTGGATGGTGGCTTCCTTCTCGCCACTGGGGAAGATGATGCGCGTGCCCGTCAATGTCACGCTGGCCTGTGCCGCCGTTCCAAGAAGAAGGGACAACAGGATGGCAGCAAGCCCATATGAACGTTTGATCGTCAGCATCGGAGAACTCTCTGGGTTTTGAGCGAAAGAATGGGGTCGGGCCCATGTCACGAAAGCAGAAGACACGGCATATCGACCACCGCAAGGCGGCCGATATGCCTGAAAGTCAGTGATTACTGATAGACCAGCGAGTAGGTCACCGAGGTGTCGGTACGGCCTGCGGTCACGGGGCCGGTGGCCACGTATTCGGAGGCGAAACGCATGATGGCCCGGCCATTGCCACCGACCTTGTTGTCGATGTCCACAAAGCGCGATTGGGCGGAACCGATCTTCAGGCGCTCGTTGTTGCTGGGATCCACGATGGCGATCTGGACACCGGAGGCCACGGCGGGCGCACCAGTACCGCTGGCCGCTGCGGGCTTGAGCATGCCGGTGACCAGGTCCACGTTGGGGCCGGCTTCGAAGAACACGGCGACCTTGGAGACGGGCGCTGTGGAGGTGGCGGTGGCCAACTCACAGCCGCTGAGTTCCAGCGAGAACGCCTGGCGGCCGACCGTGGCACCCACGGTGGCCAGCTGGTTGTTCGCCACGTTGGGCAGCTTCACGCCGTCCTTGGCGGCGCCGGCGACCGTGGTGTCCACCTTGCAGGTGGTGGTGACCACCTCGCCCGTGAAGTTGATGGTGCCGTCTGCTGCTTGAGCGGTGTTCATGGCCATCATGACCAGGCCGGCAACCGATGTCAGCAATGCGATCTTTTTCATGGGTATTCCCTCGAGTTGAAGAGATAAATGAAATTCCAGCAGCGATGAATGCGCTGATGGAATAGGAGAGTGTGTGAATGGTTGAGTGGTTAATAAATCATCAGTGTTCCATGTTCACCTCATCAATCCAATGGTTGGTAACTGTCAGCATGGTCAATGATTTGCAGGGGTTGCGATCATGCTGGAATAGGTGGTGGCGCTGACATGGAGAAATTGTTCGGATGAGGGAGCGTTGGCGAGGGATGGGCGAGGTTTGTTTCTCTGGCATGTTTGAAATTGAATTGCTCAAAGACACCAGTGCCCAATGGCGCGGACGGGGTTCAGGAGAGAATATGTCAAAGAAAAAGGCGAAAAAACCTGTTCTTTGGGTATGTGATGGATTCTAGGTGTGCGCCGCCGTTATATGAAATAGGGCGCATTCTGATTATTTGAGCCTGAATCTAGGAATAGTCCTAGATTTGCTCTGTCGAATGGGGGAAAGAGGGTGCGCAGCCCGCCTGCGCCGGGCGGTTGCCTGTGCTGAGGGTGATGGTGTCTGCGGAGGGGGCGCGGGTCCCGCAGATCGGGAGGGGTGGTCGAGGGCGAAGGCCTGCAAGGGCAGCACCGGCCCTCGGCCCTGTGGATCAGGGGCGCTGGGACAGCAAATACTGCGCCATTTCGGCAAAGCCGTCGCCGCGCTCGGCCTGCGTGACATGGCGAGGCAGGTGCTTGAGCTGGGGCACGAAGCGCGCGATGTTGGCCACGCCCAGGCTGTGGGGCATGTGCTCGAACATCAGCTGGTCGTTGGTGGAGTCGCCGATGTAGATCCAGCGGTCCAGCGTGGCGTCGAGGTCGATGTCGAACAGGGTGCGCAGGATCCATCGCGCGCCTTCGAGCTTGTTGTGCGCGCCAAACCAGCCGTTGATGTGGATGGAGCTGACGGTGGCGTTCATGCCCGCCGCCTTCATGATGGTCACGCACCGGTCAATGTCCTGCTGGGGCATCTGCGTGAATTCGCTATGGTCCACGGCAATGTCGCATTCGCGGCCCGCCGAGTCGGTGGCGCGCAGCGCGCCGGGCACGGTGGCCTCGATCTCGGCCAGCACCTGCTGCATGCGCGCGTAGTTTGCAGTGCGTGTGGCCTCGTCCTGCTGGTAGAGCTTGTCCAGCCCGCCCTGCGCATTGCGCCGCAGTGCCACGGCGCCGTTCTCGGCCACGATGGCATCCACGGGCCAGGCCTGGGCAAACGGCTCGCTCCAGCCTACGGGCCTGCCCGTGATCGGCACCACGCGCAGGCCGGACTGCTTGAGCCGGGCGATGGCATCGACGACATGGTCCGGCACCACGCCCTCGGTGGTCAGGGTGTCGTCGATGTCGGTGAGGATGCCGAGCGGCGATGCGGGAGGTGTCCAGAGGGACAGCGGCTGGAGGGTTGTAGGCACGGTCGTCAAAATGCAGAAAGCCGCCCGGGGCGGCTTGTAGAAGGGCAGCGTTTGCGCGCACGGACCGTGCGCGCAAGGGCTCCATCCTACTGCCTGGCGAACTCGACGATGGCCTTGTAGAACTTGTCGGAGCCGTCCTTGGGGTTGTCTGGGGACAGCTCCATGCGGTTGACGCCGTGTTCGGCCGCGCCCAGGCGGGCGGGAATCAGCGAGAAGTAGTAGGGACTGATGAAGGTTGCGCCGTTGTCATAGTGCGACTGCATGGCTTTCAGGTGCGCTCCTTCGCGCTTCCACTGCTGCGGGTTGAACTCTGGGACGCCGTAACTGGTGATGCCAATTTGCCTTATGTAGTTGCGCATCCACTCGCTGTTGGTGGTGCCGCCATACATGTTCACGCCGGTTCGCCAGGGTGTATCGCCACCGATCGTCTTGTCGGAGGCAAGCAATTGCGGGTTCCAGGACGAGTTCACATTCGCCACGATCTGATGCGAGTAGATTTTTTCAGCCGGCAGCCCTGCATCTACGGCCTTTTGGTGGAAGGCTTTCAGAAGACCGTACACCTGCGATTCACGGTAGGTGTTCCAGTCCTGCGCCAACGGGTTGTAGTAGAGGTCTTGCGGTCCGGCCGGCATGTCCAGCCAGGTGCGCACTCCGCGCAGCGTTGAGATCCGCTGCATCCATCCCAGTCGCTTGGGCGGCTGTGCCGATACCTTGCTCTGGTCGCGCGGAACGACCATGAACTCCACATTGGCCAGCAAGTACCGTCGTTCATGGGTTGCGGCAACGACCTGTGCTATGTGCTTTCCTGGCGGCAGGTCTCGGTAGTCCAAGTCATGCCGAAAGCCTGTGTTGGGGTCGGTGATCGCATCCACGGCACGGTAGACATCCAGCCTGCCCAGCCCGCGGGCAACAGGTGCGACGAATTTGCCATCCACGTACAGATCCAGCTTTTTCACGGCCTGCTCAGGGTCCCACAGCCAGCCTGCAATCGGCAGCGTGCCACCTGCGAAGGCGTCATAGTGCTCGCCAAAGGAGCTCAGGCGCTCCTTGCGAATGTCCTTGGATGGGGCTGGGACGGCATCAAACGAAGGATAGTCCAGTCCGGTCTGCTTTTTCAGCTGTCCCACATCCTTGTACTTGGACTGCAACCAGCGCCGAAAGCCTGCAACGGAATCCGGACTGTAGTCTGTGACCTGGATGGATTGGTAGGCGCCCATGCCGTTCTGGAAGTCAGGGAACATGTGGTGCAGTTCGCCCGGCAGCGTGTAGGCGACGATGCGCTTTTGCACCGCATCGGGAAGCGCTCGGATTCTCTTTGCAACGTACTCCAGCGCCTTGAAACGGTACAGGTTGACGGCAATGGCGGGGTCATCCGACAGCGTGTACGGCATGATCCGATAGCCGAAATAGCGAAGCTCCAATCGTTTGCCATCACGCAACTGCATCAGGTTGCGAGGATCTTGGGCAAGGTCGACGACGATGGGGCCCGTGGAGTCGAAGTGATCTGCCATGAGATAGACCACAACCGGTCGCTCCACCTTGCGGATGACATTCAAAAAGCTTTCCACACGGGATGCGTCGATCTCCCAGCCTTGAGGGGTATGCCCATACAGCGTCAGCAGGGGCAGGGTGATGGTGTAGCCCACTTGGACGGAGCCTTGAGGTCCACCCGGCTCCAGCTTGTTCAGCAATTGCTCGATGGCTGGAGCACCATCAAGGCCTCTCGTGCGGCAGAAATTGAACAATTCCTCGAGCGTTCTCAACTTCGCATTGCCAGCAGCCTCATCGCAGATGAACCATCCTTCGATGCTGGGAGCGAGGATAAGCGGCGACCGAGAAGGTGAGGCCGCTTGCGATCCGCTGGCAGAGGCGGTACATGCAAGTGCAAGCACCGCCAAGGAAAGACGAAGATGTTTTTGCATTGGACTGTGCGACGGGGTGGCGTACTGGATACGTTGATCGTTACGTATCAATTGGCCGAGTCTTCCAGAGAAAGGCTGACAGGCTCGGAGGGAACACTGTCGACGTCATAGTGCAGAAAGGCGATCAGGCACTGGATACCGATGATGATGGGCAGGGCCGCAAGCATGACGGTGCCGCTGGTCGCGGGATGGCTGCCGCTCCCAATCCAATGCCAGAGACCGAAGAGTGTGCCCAACAAGACAAGCAGCGTACCGCTCAGGCTGTATATCGTGCCTATATTGAAGTCGCGCACCAGATAGTTGTAGACGTAGCGCCGCCATAGGCGCGAAGCATGCTTGCGCAGGAACTCAGGCAGCACCTTGCCGATCTTGAGGTTGGATTCTTCATCCGCGTAGACAGAATCCATGGGCACATCCTTGACTACGGCGCGCACCGTGTTCAAGCGAAACAGCATGTCGGTCTCGAAGAAGTAGCGGTTCTCCAGCTTGTCCAGTGGCAACTCGGCCAGCACGCAGGTGCGCACGGCGGTGTAGCCGTTGGTGGGGTCCATCACGTTCCAGTAGCCGCAGCTGAGCTTGGTCATGAAGGACAGAACCGCATTGCCGAACAGGCGCACAGGCGGCATATCCTGCACGGACTCCGGCCGGTAGAAACGGTTGCCCTTGGTGTAGTCGGCCTGTTTGCGCAGCAGTGGCCGCACGAACAGCGGCAGCAATGAAGGGTCCATCTGGCCGTCGCCGTCAATCTTGACCACGATCTCCATGCCGTCGGCAATGGCTGCCTTGTAGGCTGTTACGATGGCTCCGCCGACGCCCCGGTTCTCTGGGTTGTAGAGCACACGTACGCGCGGGTCGGTGTTGTGTTCCTCAATGAAGCGTCCGCTGCCGGCGGGGCAGGCATCGTCCACGGCATAGATGGCCTCGACCTCGGGGCCGATGGCATGGATGACACCGAGCACATGTTGGGTGACCTTGTAGCAGGGGATGGCGACGGCTATGCGCATTGTCATTGGTAGTTGCTCTCTGTTGTCTCAGGGGGAAGGCTGCCGCTCCAGTCCGCGTGCTTCGGCAAGCTGAATATCTTTGAGTTGCCAAGCGGTATGTGTCGTTTGAGGGCCTCAAGGCCGGGCACTCATCTTATGTGTGGAGCCCGACAGGGCTGCTTGGTGCCCGGGTCTTATTTCCCGCCGGTAAAGCCCTTGCCATGATGGGTTTCTCCACCCAGCGGTACCAGCACATGCTGATCAGAACGATTACCACGGGCAGAGCAAGCATGAAAGTAAGCAACTCGGCGGGCGAGTTGATCTGGTATTTGAGGCGTAGCCTGCCGCTGACATCCAGCAAAAATGTATGTAGCAGATAAAGGCTGTAGGAGGCATCTCCCACGCGGACGAGCCACGAGGGCGGAGTCAAGCGTGTCTGCTCCAGCGACAGCGCCAGCACCACCACTGAGATGCCCATGACTCCGAAGCTGGTCGCGCGCATGATTTCCACGCGGTCGAAATAGGGCGAGGTCATGCCCAGTGCGAGGCTGGCACAGGCCAGGCTCACGCACATGGGAATCCATAGATGGCTGCGGCTGAAGCGCTGGCCTTGGCTGTAAATATGGGAGATCAGTGCACCGGCGAGAAATTCCAGGCCCAGTCCCGTCAGCAGATAACGCAGGGGCTGCTGGCCGACGAAAACGCTGGGGCGATCTGCAATCAGCCAACCGGCATTCCAAATAGTCAGCATCACCAAGGCGCAAACAATGCCTTTGAGCTGATGGTGCTGCGGCAGCAGCGTTATGAGTGCGATCCACAGATAAAAGTAGATCTCCATCGTCAGCGACCATGCGGGAGGAAGCCAGTTGTCCCAGATATTGGGATAAAGAAGCAGGATGCTGAACACCATCTTCTTCACATTGGGAAGACTCTCGTTGTAGATGAAAATGGTTGTCAATGCGATTAGTATCAGGACTGGCCAATAACCAAGATAGATACGGAGAAGACGTTTTTTGACAAAAACCCAGAGCCCCTCTGATGCGACTGTCCGACGTGATGATCGATAGACAACAAATCCACTGAGGGCAAAAAATATGTCTACGCCTGAGAATCCCCATTTCATGACTCCTGTCGCGGATTTAAGAGCGGGGGCAAGTTCCCAATGTGGACTCATGTGAAAAAATAGCACCATGAGTGCTGCAATTCCCCGTAATGCTTGTATCCAACTCAAGTCTTTTGTCATTTATCTTGCTGGTTCTTTGAAGTCAAAAGTCATTCAAATGTATGGAGAGCTTTTGGCGTAAGTGTCAATAAATTTTTGGAAAGTAGTCGGATGTTTTTATGGTGTGGATGCTGCTGTGGAATGGTTTTTTTATTTCGAATAGCTAGCAATTTAAAGAGAGGCAAGGGCAACGCCAGCTAGGATCAGCAGGCCGCCGGCAAACGTCTTCCAGTGCAAAGGCTCGCCTAATATGAGCCAGGCAAGCAAGGGAACAATCAGGAATGCCAATCCCATAAATGGATAGGCTAGGTGAAGTGGGACATTCTTGAGTATCCATACCCACCCTATGGTGGTCAGGCCGTAAAGAATCAGTGAAGCAATGAGCCAGCTGTTTAGCACCAAAGCTTGCCACGTCATGGGATCGGTAAAGGCTGCTGCAGCCTTCTTGAAGAGAATCTGGCCCAAGCTGATACACAGTACGCATAGCAAGGTGAGTGCAATGGTGAACTTAGACATTGTCCTGTGATGAGGTCTGTAGGAGAGGAAGCAGCACCAAGGGAGCTGTGAAGAAGGCTAAGAGATATCGATACTCTCCCGCAATGGAGAATATGAATACAGCTGCCAACTGTATTGTATAGGTGGCCGCAACTACGCCATCCCCCAGATTTCTGTTCTTGATGAAGCGATAGCTTGCCATGAAAATCAAGATTAACCCAACCCAGGGCGCCCAGAATATTCCACGGTGATTCATGGAGAATTCAAAATAATCGAGCAGAGGTTTGTCTGTGACCCATTGATGGATGTTGGGCTTGGAAATGGATTTTGTTTGTGGAAGTATGATCTTGTTGTAGGTGGGCCCAGGAAACCCGCCATTGGCAAGAGCCGAATAAAGGAAGATATTGACCCGACTTGCTGCAAAAGCAGGGAAGTTATGCCAGAGGTTGTATTTGAAAAACTCGCGAACAATGGTTCGCCGATCCTTTTTGGAAAGCGAGAGCAGGGCAGGGCCTTGTGGGAAAAATACCAGAGGATCCCAATAGTAGTGATCGTAGAATTCTTGAATGTGCTCGATGGAGCTGCCCAGCGAGGTCAGCGCCTCAAGGGTCTTGGGCGTGATGCGTGGTTGATTGTGTTCCCAGAGGCCCATAGGGCGGTGCTCAAGAAAACCAACGGTTTCGTAAAGTGCCACAGGAAAAATGGTTCCTATGCTGTAGTTGCTCTTGAAGCTGATATGCCCGTAAAGCATGACGGTACACCATGGTATGACGATTGCTAAGAGCCGCAGACGCTGGGGGCGTGCTAGCACCCAGCCGAGCACGAGCAGAGGGATGAAGTTGATAATTCCATTGGGCCTGGAGAAGATGGCAAATGGAATGGTAAGAAGGAAAATGAAGGCCGACCAAGAATCGATCTGACGTCGTCGTATGCACCTCCAGGCTTCGAACAGCATGCCACTCAATGTGACCGCATAGACTCCATCTGAGTACATGCTACTGGCATAGAAGACGACGCTCGGGGCCAGAGCGACGAAGAAAAGGCAGTAGGCGAAGCTTTTGTACAGCTGCCGTTCCAGCATCCAGAAGAGGATGCGCGCGCAGATAATCGCGCATATGAGAAGCTGGACGCCTATGGGTACCTCAGTTCGTCCAGTGGTGCCATAGAAAAGAAGATTGTACATGTACCAGAAAACAGGTTTTCCGGATTCAAATTTCCGCTGTGTATCCACCTGCAGCATGATAGCCAGGCTATCTTGGCCAAGAATGCCTGGCCAACAGGCTACTAGCCATGCCAGATAAATGATTGCAATTAGCAGAAATATGCCTGAGAATCGCAAAAAAGAATGGCGTTGGGTAATCATTGTGTTCATGACTTGCGAGGCTTGAATTTTAGCGCTTGTTTCTCAATGATATGCCAACTGGCATATGCCATCGCGACTGTTATCGCCATGGATAAAGCCATTGTGCCCAGAAATCCCGAGGCAGGCCAGGTGTAAAGAATTACGGTCTGCTGTATGGGGAATGCGAAAAGGTATATGCCGTAGGATGGATCACCCCAGCGACCGGCTTGAGAGATGACGGGCGAGACAAGATTGCCAATGAAGATGACGAGAAAAGGAAGGCCGAGAAGCATTGCCGTGTGCTTCCAGTCCACGTACCAAAAGGCGATGAATCCAGTTCCAATTATGAAAAACCAGAGCAGGGGACTCCGTTGCCAGTACGGCTGCAGCGCGCACAGTGCTACGCCGGCTAGAAAGAAAGCGCTGAGCTCCCTGCCATAATTCAGGGCCCCAGTGATATCAGGGTTACTTTTTTTGAAATACCAGGCCATGAATATAGCAATGGCCGCCAAGAGAATAGTTTTTCGCTTGAGCAAGCCCAGGGCTCCTGCGGTGCCTAGAACGATATAGCAGCGCACTTCATACGGAATAGTCCATAGGGATCCATTCACGCCCAGAGCATAGGGGTTGCGTTCGAAGACCCCCGGCAGCACGTAGTGAATTTTCATCCACAGGGTAGCAAGGTAGGCTGACGTGGCACCATGCTGCAGATACTCCCGGGCGGGAAGCGTCGTCACCCATGTACCAAGCCCATAGGCCACGAAAATTACCACGAAAGTCAGTGCTGGCCATATACGCAAGAAACGCCGCAGTCCAAAGCGGAACACATTGGGGTCTCTTTGCCAACTGGTCATGACCAGATAGCCGCTGATGATGAAAAAGATGGTGACCGCCAACCCGCCAAGGCTGTACAGGCCAAAAAACGACGGCTCCATCTGCCCGGTCAGCGCATAGTGATGGCTGACCAGGACCATGGAGGCTGCAACGATACGGATGAAGTCGAAGTTGTTGCCCGGGTGCGTGGCGGATGTGGATGCCATGGTGTTGTCGTTATGTGTTGGCCTGCAACGCCAACCCCGCATGCTCGCGCAGCGGATGGAAATGGATCTTCGGAAACCGCTCCTGCGCCAGCCGCACGTCATACGGCGACGTGCACAGATAGGCCAGCGTGTCGGCCGCATCACGCGCCATGCGCAGCGGGTAGGCGTTCTCGAATTCGCGCAGTTCGCCCGGCGTGTCGGCCGTGATCCAGCGGGCGGCCGTGTACTGGCAGCCTTCCAGACGGATGTCGCAGTCGTATTCGGTGTTCAGGCGGTGCTGCACCACTTCGAACTGCAGCTGGCCCACGGCGCCCAGCAGCATGTTGCCGCCGGCTTCGGGTTTGAAGACCTGGATGGCGCCTTCCTCGCCCAGCTGCATCAGGCCCTGCTGCAGCTGTTTGGTGCGCAGCGGGTTCTTGAGCACCACGGTCATGAACATTTCAGGGGCGAAGAAGGGCAGGCCCGTGAATTGCAGGCTCGCGCCGTCGGTGATGGTGTCGCCCAACTGCACGCCACCATGCGTGGTGAAGCCGATGATGTCGCCCGCATAGGCTTCTTCGACGGCTTCGCGGCGCTGGCTCATGAAGGTCACGACCGAGGTGGGACGCAGTTCCTTGGCGGTGCGCTGGACCTTCATCTTCATGCCGGGCGTGTACTTGCCCGAGGCCACGCGCACGAAGGCGATGCGGTCACGGTGGTTGGCATCCATGTTGGCCTGGACCTTGAAGACCACGCCGGAGAAGCCTTCGTCCTCGGGGTGGATGATCTTTTCCACAGGCTGCTTGTTGACCAGCAGCGAGCTTTTGCGGGGGCCGGGCGGGGGCGACATGTCGACCACGGCATCCAGCACTTCCATGACACCGAAGTTGTTCACGCCCGAGCCGAAGAAGACCGGCGTGAGCTTGCCGGCCAGGAAGGCCTCATGGTCCCAGGGGGCCGAGGCGCCCTGGGCCAGTTCCATGCTGTCGAGCGCGTCGTCAAAGGCCTGCCCGAAGCGCGCGCGCAGCTTGTCGGCCTCGGCCAGGGGGATGGCCTCGAAGTCCTGGGGGCGGCGTTCGCTGCCGGGCTGGAACACCGTCATGGTCTGGGTGAGCAGGTTGATGATGCCGCCGAACTGCTTGCCCTGGCCCACGGGCCAGGTGACGGGGCAGCAGGGCATGCCCAGCTCGCGTTCGACTTCGTCGAGGATGTCCAGCGGATCGCGCACTTCGCGGTCCATCTTGTTGACGAAAGTGATGATGGGGGTGTCGCGCTGGCGGCAGACCTCGATCAGGCGGCGGGTCTGCGATTCCACGCCGTTGGCGGCGTCGATGACCATCAGCGCCGAGTCCACGGCCGTGAGCACGCGGTAGGTGTCTTCCGAGAAGTCCTTGTGGCCCGGGGTGTCGAGCAGATTGACCACATGGTCGCGGTAGCTCATCTGCATGACCGAGCTGGCCACCGAGATGCCGCGCTGCTTTTCGATTTCCATCCAGTCGGAGGTGGCGTGGCGGCTGGCCTTGCGGCCCTTGACGGCGCCCGCGATCTGGATCGCGCCCGAGAACAGCAGCAGCTTCTCGGTCAGCGTGGTCTTGCCCGCGTCGGGGTGGGAAATGATGGCAAAAGTCCGGCGGCGCCGGGTTTCAGAGGCGTATGACACAGTATTGAAAGCGCAGAGGCAGGGCGGTGCCTGCCAGGAAAGGGAGACGTAATGTCTGTCGCGGGCGGCCATTGGGGTATGGAGCCAAGCGAGGCCGCAAATGGCCGCCATTCTACTTTCGCACCGGGAATATCGGCGAACAGGGATGTAAGTCGTGTCCCTGGTTTCTTGATGCCGTCTTGATACGGCACGTCGCAATCTCAATCCGCTTTTGACAGCCCCGGCCCTAGAGTTTTCCCCATCGCAACAACAGGTGCCGCCATGCGGCGCCGATGCGGGAGAAATCCCTATGACCCTGACCGAAATCACCGGATGGCTGGGCGCCCTGGGCGCCCTGGCTGTGTTTGTCTACCTCGGATACGCATTGCTGCGGCCCGAACAGTTCTGAGGTGGCGCAGATGCAAGACCTGATCTTTATCGCCCTGAGCCTGGGCTGCTTCGGGGGCCTGCTGGCCTTCGTGGCGGCGCTGGGCCGGATTTGACTGCCTGAAAGGAGACCTCCATGTGGTTGACCTGGATGGAATATGCACTGGTGCTGCTGCTGATGACGGCGCTGGCCGTGCCCATGGGGCAGTGGCTGGCACGCTGCTTCACGAGTGAGCACCATGCCTGGATCGAGCGGCTGAGCTTTCGCGCCCTGGGCGTGAACCCGGCCGAGCGCATGGGCTGGCAGCGCTACGGGCTGGCGCTGCTGCTGTCCAACGGCGCCATGCTGCTGCTGGGCTATGCGCTGCTGCGCCTGCAGGGCTGGATGCCGCTCAATGCGCTGAGCAATGCGGCGCAGACACCGGACCTGGCCTTCAACACGGCCGTGTCCTTTGTGACCAATACCAACTGGCAGGCGTATTCGGGCGAGAGCAGCCTGTCCAACGCCACGCAGATGGTGGCCATCACCTTCATGATGTTCGCTGGCGCGACCACGGGCGTGGTCGCCGCGGCGGGTGTCATCCGCGGCCTGGCGCGCTCCAGTGCCTCGGACCTGGGCAACTACTGGGTGGACTATGTGCGCATGCTCTGGCGCGTGATGCTGCCGCTGAGCTTTGTGGTGGCCCTGGTCTATGTGTGGCAGGGTGTGCCTCAGACGCTGGATGGCCAGGTCTGGGCGACGACGCTGGAAGGCGCTCGCCAGCAGATTCTTCTCGGCCCCGTGGCCAGCCTGGAGAGCATCAAGCACATCGGCACCAACGGTGGCGGCTTCTTCGGCATGAATGCGGCCCATCCGTTCGAGAACCCCACGCCGCTGACCAACGCATTCCACATCCTGGGCATGCTGCTGATCCCGTCGGCGCTGACCTATGCGCTTGGCTCCATGCTGCTGCGCCGTCGCCAGGGCTGGGTGCTGTTCGGCGCCTGCCTGGTGATGTTCGTTGGCTTTCTGGCGCTGGTGTTCACGGCCGAGCAGGCCGGCAATCCGCTGCTCACGGCCGCAGGTGCCGACCAGCAGATCAGCGCCACCCAGCCGGGCGGCAACATGGAGGGCAAGGAGCTGCGCTTCGGCATCGCCGATACGGCGCTGTTCGTGACCACGACCACGGCCGCGACCACGGGCTCGGTCAATGCCATGCATGACTCGCTGACGCCCCTGGGCGGGCTGGTACCGCTGGCGCAGATGATGCTCAACTGTGTGTTCGGCGGCGACGGCGTGGGCCTGATCAACCTGCTGCAGTACGCCATCCTCACGGTCTTCCTGGCCGGCATGATGATCGGCCGCACGCCCGAGTTCCTGGGCAAGAAGATCGAGGCGCGCGAGATCAAGCTGGTGATGCTGGCCGTGATGGCGCACCCGATCTCCATCCTGGGCTTCACGGCGTTGGCTGCGGTCTGGCCCGACACCATGGCCAGTCTGACCAACCGGGGGCCGCACGGCTTCTCGGAGGTGCTCTATGCCTATGCCTCGGGCACGGCCAACAACGGTTCGGCCTTTGCGGGCCTGAATGCGAACACGCCGTTCTTCAACACCACCATCGGCCTGGCCATGCTGGCTGGCCGCTATCTGACACTGCTGCCCATGCTGGCCCTGGCCGGCAGCCTGGCGGCCAAGCCCACCGTGCCTGCGGGGCCGGGCACCTTCCCGACGGCCACGCCGCTGTTCATGGGCTTGCTGGTCTTCGTGGTGGTAGTGGTCGGTGGACTGACCTTCCTGCCTTCGCTGGCCCTGGGCCCTGTGGTCGAGCAACTGCAGATGCTGTCAGGACAGGTCTATCCCTGAACACCCCTGAGCCCGTTTTTTTCCTGGCCGCCTGCTGTGCCTGACACAGCAGCGCGGCGGAGGTTTCCGAAATGCAAGTTCAAACACACACTTCCGGCCCGTTGCCGGTGCTGCGCACCGATGCGCAGGTTCCATCCCAGACCGATGCCGGCGGGCTGCGCTCGCTGTTCGGCCCCAGCCTGCGGTCGGCGCTGTTCGTCGCCGTGGTCACGGGCCTGGCGTATCCGCTGGTCACCACGCTCGTGGCCCAGGCCGCGTTTCCCAAGGCCGCCAATGGCAGCCTGATCACGCGCCAGGGCTCGGTCGTGGGCTCGGCCCTGATCGGGCAGGAGTTCGCTTCGCCCCGTTATTTCCAGGGTCGGCCCAGCGCCACCACGGCGCCGGATCCCGACAAGGCCGATGCCACGGTGGCCGCGCCCTACAACGCCGCGCTGTCGGCTGCCACCAACCAGGGGTCGACCCACGCGGCGCTCAAGGAGTCCGTGGCGGCGCGCGTGGCGGCCTACCGCGAACTCAATGGTCTTGCGGCAGATGCCGCTGTGCCTGTGGATGCCGTGACGGCCTCGGCCTCCGGCCTGGATCCGCACATCTCTGTGGCCAATGCCGAGCTGCAGCTGCCGCGCGTGGCACGCGAGCGCCAGCTGCCTGTGGCCAAGGTCCAGGAACTGCTGCGCCAGCAGATGCAGCCGCGCGTTCTGGGCCTGCTGGGTGAGCCGCGCGTGAACGTGCTGCAGTTGAATCTGGCGCTGGACGATCTCTCGGCCGCGACGCTGCAGCCTGCGGCAGCCAATGCCGCCAAGGAGTAAGCCATGTCGCGCAAAACTGCTTTGTCCCTGTTCGATCCTTCGCTGGTGCGCCAGGCGCTGGGTGACTCCATCCGCAAGCTGGCACCGAGCGCGCAATGGCGCAACCCGGTGATGTTCGTGGTCTATCTGGGCGCCATCTTCACCAGCCTGCTCTGGGCCCAGGCCCTGGCGGGCGAGGGCGAGGCGCCTGCGGGCTTCATCCTGGCCATTGCGCTGTGGCTGTGGTTCACCGTGCTGTTCGCCAATTTTGCGGAGGCGCTGGCCGAGGGGCGCAGCCGCGCCCAGGCCGCGAGCCTGCGCAGCATGAAGCGCAGCACGGTCGCCAAGAAGCTGGAGCAGGCCAGCTACCAAAGCCGCTGGCATCCCGTGGGTGCGGAAGAACTGCGCTCGGGCATGTGGGTGCTGGTCGAGGCCGGCGACACCATACCGCTGGACGGCACGGTGATCGAGGGCGTGGCCTCGGTGGACGAAAGCGCCATCACCGGCGAATCGGCCCCCGTGATCCGCGAGGCCGGCGGCGACTTCTCTTCGGTCACCGGCGGCACGCGCGTGCTGTCGGACTGGCTGGTGGTGCAGATCACCGTGAACCCCGGCGAGTCCTTCCTGGACCGCATGATCTCCATGGTGGAGTCGGCCCGCCGCCACAAGACGCCCAACGAACTGGCGCTGACCATCTTGCTGGTCGGACTGACGCTGCTGTTCCTGCTGGTCATCGTCACGCTGCGGCCCTATTCGGCCTTTGCGGTGGAGCTGACGGGCAGCGGGCAGGTCGTGGGACTGACGGTGCTGGTCGCCCTGCTGGTGTGCCTGATCCCGACCACCATCGGCGGCCTGCTGTCGGCCATTGGCGTGGCAGGCATGAGCCGCATGATGCAGGCCAACGTGATCGCCACTTCGGGCCGCGCCGTGGAGGCGGCCGGCGACGTGGACGTGCTGCTGCTGGACAAGACCGGCACCATCACGCTGGGCAACCGCCAGGCCAGCGAATTCCTGCCCGCTCCCGGCGTGACGGCCGCGCAGCTGGTCGATGCGGCGCAGCTGGCATCACTGGCCGACGAGACACCCGAGGGCCGCAGCGTGGTCGTGCTGGCCAAGGAAATGCATGGCCTGCGCGAGCGTGACCTGGCAACCCTGCATGCCGTCTTCGTGCCCTTCACGGCCCAGACGCGCATGAGCGGCGTGGACATGCCGCAGCCCGACGGCGGCACGCGCAGCCTGCGCAAGGGCGCGGCCGACGCCGTGCGCCGCCACGTCGAAGCCATGGGCGGCAAGTTCCCGCCCGCCATGCTCAAGGTGGTGGAGGATGTCTCGCGGCGCGGCAGCACGCCGCTGGTGGTGGCCGATGGCGCCCGCGTGCTGGGCGTGATCGAGCTCAAGGACGTGGTCAAGCACGGCATACGCGAACGCTTTGCCGAGCTGCGCCGCATGGGCATCAAGACCGTGATGATCACGGGCGACAATCCGCTCACGGCCGCCGCCATTGCGGCCGAGGCCGGCGTGGACGACTACCTTGCCGAAGCCACGCCCGAGGACAAGCTGCGCCTGATCCGCGAACACCAGGCCGCAGGCCGGCTGGTGGCCATGACCGGCGACGGCACCAATGACGCACCCGCCCTGGCCCAGGCCGACGTGGCCGTGGCCATGAACAGCGGCACCCAGGCGGCCAAGGAAGCCGGCAACATGGTGGACCTGGACAGCAACCCGACCAAGCTCATCGAGGTCGTGGAGACCGGCAAGCAGATGCTGATGACGCGCGGCGCGCTGACCACCTTCAGCGTGGCCAACGACGTGGCCAAGTACTTCGCCATCATCCCGGCCGCCTTCGTGGGCACGTATCCGCAGCTGTCGGCGCTCAATGTCATGGGACTGGCCAGCCCGGGCTCGGCCATCCTGAGCGCCGTGATCTTCAACGCGCTGATCATCATCGTCCTGATACCGCTGGCCTTGCGTGGCGTGCCCTACCACGCCATCGGCGCCTCGGCCCTGCTGCGGCGCAACCTGCTGGTCTACGGGCTGGGGGGCCTGGTCGTCCCCTTCATCGGCATCAAGCTGATCGACATGCTGCTGGTGGCTTTCGGCCTGGCCTGATCTTTGGCGGCAAGCCTGCCCGCCCGGGCAGGCACCGCCTTGCTTTCTCTGTACAAAAACCAAGATGAAATCCGCTTCTTCCATGACGGCCGCTTGTGCCGTCCCCCGCTTCTTCCCCCGTGCCTCACTGGCTGCACTGCTGTCGCTGGCGGCTGCGTCCTGCCATGCCCAGGCCGAAACCTCTCCCGTCAACGCTGCCAGTGCCGATGCCCAGCAATCGCCCGCACCCGCCTACGCGCTCACCGGCAGCGTGGCGCTGCTCAGCGACTACCGTTTCCGTGGCATCTCGCAAAGCTGGATGGGGCCGGCGCTGCAAGGCGGGCTGGAGCTGTCGCTGCCGCGCGGCGCCTACCTGGGCGTGTCCGGCTCCAGCGTGTCGCGCCACAGCTATCTGGACGGCCGCGCGCTGGAGCTGGACCTGTACGGCGGCTGGCGCACCGAGCTGCTGCCGGGCTGGACGGGCGACATCGGCCTGCTGCACTACAACTACCCCGGCGCGCGCGTGCCCCGCGGGGATGGCAGCGGCGGCGTGCGCTACGACACCACCGAGGCCTATCTGGGCGTCACCCACGGCGGCTTCAGCGCCAAATGGTCGCTGGCGCTGACGCCTTACTTCGGCCTGCGCGACAGCACGGCGGCCACGGCCTTTGCCGAGGCACTTCCCGGCAGCGGCAGCTCACGCGGCAGCAGCTATCTGGACCTGAACTACCAGCATCCGTTGGGCGACTGGGCGGTGCTGGGCCTGCATGCCGGCCACACGCAGGTGCGCAACTACAGCGAACTGTCGTACGCCGACTGGCGCGTCTCGCTGGCCCGCAGCTGGGGGCCATGGACGGCCACGCTGGCCTGGGCCGGCACCTCGGCCGACACGCGCTACTACCGCGCGGCCAATGCGGCAGGCCAGATGCAAAGCCTGGGCCGCAGCGGCTGGGTGCTGTCGCTGTCGGCAGCGTTCTAGTGTGGGGGCACGCTCTGGTGCTAGGCTGAGAACCATGCCCATTTCGTCCTCTGCCGAGCCGGCGCCGCCCGGTCTGCCGCGCCCCGATCCCGACGCCCTGGTCGCGCGCCTGCGCCATGAGCGGGCGCAGGAGGGGCGGGGCAAGCTGCGCATCTACTTCGGATCGAATGCAGGCGTGGGCAAGACCTACGCCATGCTGGCCGCCGCCCAGCGCGAACGCCAGGGGGGCCGCGAGGTTCTGGTGGGACTCGTGGAAACCCATGGCCGCAAGGAAACGGCGCAGCAGCTGCATGGCCTGGAGCAACTGCCGCTGCGCGAGCTGCCGCACCAGGGACGGACGCTGCGCGAGTTCGACCTGGATGCGGCGCTCGCGCGGCGTCCGCGCGTGCTGCTGCTCGATGAACTGGCGCACAGCAATGCGCCAGGCTCACGCCATCCCAAGCGCTGGCAGGACGTGCAGGAGCTGCTGGACGCAGGCATCGATGTCTGGACCACGATCAACGTGCAGCACCTGGAAAGCCTGAACGACGTGGTGGGCGGCATCGTCGGCATCACGGTGCGCGAGACCGTGCCCGACCAGATCTTCGACGATGCCGACGAGGTCATCGTCGTCGACATCTCGCCCGACGAGCTGCTGCGCCGCTTGAAGGACGGCAAGGTCTACATGATGGAGCAGGCCGAGCGGGCCTCGCGCAACTTCTTCAGGCGCGGCAACCTGCTGGCGCTGCGCGAGCTGGCACTGCGCCGCACGGCCGACCGCGTGGACGAGGACATGCGCGACTACCGGCGCGAGCGCTCCATAGGCACGGTCTGGCCTGCGCGTGAGCGCCTGCTGGTGGCCGTGGCAGGGCACGCGGGCGACGACGCCCTGGTGCGCCAGGTGGCGCGCATGGCACGCCGGCTGGATGCTGGCTGGATGGTGGTGTACGTGGACGCGCCCCAGCGCCAGCACCGCCCACGCAGCGTGCAGGCCGCCGTGCTCAAGACCCTGGCCCTGGCCGCGCGCCTGGGGGCCGAGACGGCCACGCTGCCGGGCGCCGATGTGGCCGAGGCCCTGGTTGCCTTCGCGCGCGAGCGCAACGCCAGCCGCCTGGTGCTGGCCCAGCCGCCGCGCCCGGCATGGTCGCCCTGGCGCTGGTGGGGCCGCAGCCTGCCCGACCGCATCGTCCAGCTGCATCCCGACATCGACGTGCTGGTGCTCTCCGGGGGCTCCAGCGCGGCCCGGACCGAGGCCGCGCCTGCCGCACCGCTGCGGCGCAGGCCGCTGCCCTGGAAGGGCTATGCCGGCGTGACCCTGGCCTGCTTGACCGCCACGGTGCTGGCCGAGCAGCTGCTGCGCATCTTCGACCCGGCCAACGTGGTGATGCTGTTCCTGCTCATCGTCGTGCTGTCTTCGTTGCGCTGGGGGCGTGGCCCGGGCGCCTGGGCGGCGCTGCTGTCGGTACTGTGCTTCGACTTTTTCTTCGTGCCCCCGCGCGGATCCTTCCATGTCAACGACACGCAGTACCTGTTCACCTTCGTGCTGATGCTGGGCGTGGCCCTGGTCTGCGGCCAGCTCATGGCGCGGCTGCGCCACGAGGCGCGCGTGGCGGCCGAGCGCGAGCGGCGCGCGGGCGCCCTGGCGCGGCTGGCGCGCGACCTTTCGGGCGCGCTCACGCAGGAGCAGGTGGTGGAGATTGCGCTGAGCACGGTCTCGGGCGTGTTCGACGCCCAGGCCGGGCTGCTGTTGCCCGATGCCGACGAGCGCCTGCGCCCCGCCGGCGGCGGCTCCTGCCCCATGGACGACAGCATTGCGCGCTGGGCCATGGACCACGGCCAGCAGGCCGGCCAGGGCACGGACACGCTGCCGGCCGCGCCGGCCCGCTACGTGCCGCTGGCGGCGCCCGTGCGCATGCGGGGCGTACTGGTGCTGCAGCTGCGTGCGCCCCAGCGCCTGGAGGTGCCCGAGGAGCAGCGCCTGCTGGAGGCCTGTGCCAGCCAGGTGGCGCTGGCGCTGGAGCGTCAGCACTTCGTGGCCGTGGCCCAGCAGACCCAGATCGCCATGGAGGGCGAGCGCATGCGCAACACCTTGCTGTCGGCCGTCTCGCACGACCTGCGCACGCCGCTGACCACCATCCTGGGCGCGGCCGAGGCCGCGCAGCGCCATGTGCCGCCGGGCGGCGCAGCCGACATGCTGGAGCAGGTCCGCATCCAGGCCCAGGCCATGCAGCGACTGGTGGAGAACCTGCTGGACATGGCGCGCCTGCAGCAAGGCGGCGTGCACCTGCAGCGCGAATGGCTGCCGCTGGATGAAGTGGTCGGCAGCGCGCTGCGCCAGATGCGCGCGCGCCTGCACGAGCATCCCGTGAGTACCGACGTGCCCGCCAGCCTGCCGCTGCTGCAGCTCGATGCCGTGCTCATGGAGCGCGTGCTGGTCAACCTGCTGGACAACGCCGCCAAGTACACGCCGGCCGGCACGCCGCTGACCATCCACGCACGCGAACAGGACGGCGAGGTGCTTGTGGCCGTGCAGGATGGCGGGCCCGGCCTGCCGCCACACCTGCCCGTGGAGACGCTGTTCGAGCCCTTCACGCGCGGCACGGCCGAGTCCACCGTCTCGGGCATAGGCCTGGGGCTGGCGCTGGTGCGCAGCATTGTCGAGGCCCATGGCGGGCGCATCGAGGCCGCTGCCGCGCGCCCAGGCCCCGGCACCGTGTTCACGCTGCGCTTTCCGGTGCCGGAGCAGCCATTGCTCGATTAGAGTCTTGCGCCATGAGCACGCCCACCAACCGCATCCTGATGATCGAGGACGACCCCGGCATCCGCCGCTTCGTGCGCCTGGTGCTGGAGGACGAGGGCTGGCAGGTCTTCGAGGCTGACAGCGCGCGCCGGGGCCTGATCGAGGCGGCGAGCCGCCAGCCCGATCTGGTCATCCTCGACCTGGGCCTGCCGGATGCCGACGGCAAGCAGGTTCTCACCGAGCTGCGCGGATGGTCCTCCGTGCCCGTGCTCGTGCTCTCCGCGCGCGAGCGCGAGGACGAGAAGGTGGCCGCCCTGGACGCCGGCGCAGACGATTACCTGGTCAAGCCTTTCGGTGTGCCCGAGCTGCTGGCCCGGCTGCGCGTGATGCTGCGCCGCCGCCAGCAACTGGGGGCCGCAGGCGGCGCAGTTGCATCCAGCCAGGTGCACTTCGGCCAGGTGCAGGTGGACCTGGCCACGTACGAGGTGCGGCGTGCGGGCCAGCCGGTGCACCTCACGCCCATCGAATTCCGCCTGCTGGCGGCGCTGATCGCCGCCCAGGGCCGTGTGATGACCCACCGCCAGCTGCTGCTGCAGGTCTGGGGACCCGAATACCTGGGCCGTGCCCATTACCTGCGCGTGCACATGGCCAATCTGCGCCAGAAGATCGAGGACGAGCCGGCCCAGCCGCGCCACCTGGTGACCGAGCTGCAGGTGGGCTACCGGCTTGTGGGGCTGGGCGGTGAGGCATCCCCGGGATCGGTATAATCAGCGCCTCTCCGAGGAGCGTTGCAGCAGGCCCATTCACCAGATGCGGTCTGCGAGGCTCGGAGTCATACCTGCAACGACGCTCGCCCACGCTTTCTGTGCGGTGAGCTTTTTTTCGTCTCCCGCAGAACGTGGTTTTTCATTCATCTTTTGGAGAAAACCATGAACGCTGCTGTTCGTCCCGTTTCCGCCGACACGGCCATCGCTGACATTTCCCTCGCCGCCTGGGGCCGCAAGGAAATCCTGATCGCCGAAACCGAAATGCCCGGCCTGATGGCCACGCGCGAGGAATTCGCCGCGGCACAGCCCCTCAAGGGCGCGCGCATCGCCGGCTCGCTGCACATGACCATCCAGACGGCCGTGCTGATCGAGACGCTCAAGGCCCTGGGCGCCGACGTGCGCTGGGCCTCGTGCAACATTTTCTCGACGCAGGACCATGCCGCCGCCGCCATCGCCGCCACGGGCACGCCCGTGTTCGCCATCAAGGGTGAATCGCTGGCCGACTACTGGGACTACACCCACCGCATCTTTGAATTCGGCGCCGCCGGTACCGAAGGCGAAGGCCCCAACATGATCCTGGACGACGGCGGCGATGCCACCATGCTGCTGCACCTGGGCATGCGCGCCGAAAAGGACCTGTCCGTGCTGGACAACCCCGCCTCCGAGGAAGAGAAGATCGCCTTCGCCGCCATCCGCGCCAAGCTGGCCCAGGACCCCACCTGGTATACGCGCAAGAGCGCCCACATCATCGGCGTGACCGAAGAGACCACCACCGGCGTGCACCGCCTCAACGAGATGTCGGCCAAGGGCACGCTGAAGTTCCGCGCCATCAACGTCAACGACTCCGTCACCAAGAGCAAGTTCGACAACCTCTACGGCTGCCGCGAATCGCTGGTGGACGGCATCAAGCGCGCCACCGACGTGATGATCGCCGGCAAGGTCGCCGTGGTGGCCGGCTACGGCGACGTGGGCAAGGGCTGCGCCCAGGCGCTGCGCGCGCTGTCGGCCCAGGTCTGGGTCACCGAGATCGATCCCATCAACGCCCTGCAGGCCGCCATGGAAGGCTACAAGGTCGTGACCATGGAGTGGGCGGCAGACAAGGCCGACATCTTCGTGACCACTACCGGCAACCGCGACATCATCCGCCACGAGCACATGGTGGCCATGAAGAACGAAGCCATCGTCTGCAACATCGGCCACTTCGACAACGAGATCGACGTCGCCTCCATCGAGCAGTACCAGTGGGAAGAGATCAAGCCCCAGGTGGACCACATCACCTTCCCTGACGGCAAGAAGATCATCCTGCTGGCCAAGGGCCGCCTGGTGAACCTGGGCTGCGCCACCGGCCACCCCAGCTTCGTGATGAGCGCCTCGTTCGCCAACCAGACCATCGCCCAGATCGAGCTGTTCACCAAGCCCGATGCCTACGAGGTCGGCAAGGTCTACGTGCTGCCCAAGATCCTGGACGAGAAGGTTGCCCGCCTGCACCTGAAGAAGGTCGGCGCCATGCTGACCGAGCTGACGGACGGCCAGGCTGCCTATATCGGCGTGAGCAAGCAGGGTCCCTATAAGCCCGAAACTTATAGGTATTAAGCACCCCCTGAGGCGCTGACGCGCCTTCCCCCTCTCTACCCGCTTCGCGGGGGAGGGGGACGACGCCCTCGCTGCGGGGCGGCCCTTGCTTGGCGTCCCTGAGTTGGGTCGCGCCGGTTTCGGGCATTAGTCAACTGAGATTTCCTGGAGCGACGCTATGCGCGCAGATGTATTTTTGGTGGAAGCCGGCCATGCGGCCACGCGCTCGCAGGCGCAGCGGCTGATTGCGGGTGGCGTGCAGTGGCGCATGACGCCGTTGACGCCGTGGAAGAAGGTCGCCAAGAACGGTGACGAGATTCCCGCAGGTGCCGAGCTGCAGTTGCTGGACGGGGCCGAGGCCCGGTTCATCTCGCGCGGCGGGCTGAAGCTGGAAGGCGCGCTGGCGGCCACCAAGCTGTCGGTGGACGGCCTGCGCTGCCTGGACGTGGGCCAGAGCACGGGCGGTTTCACCGACTGCCTGCTGCAGGCAGGCGCCGCCCAGGTCATCGGCGTGGACGTGGGCCATGGCCAGCTGCATGACCGGCTGCGCTCGGATGCGCGCGTGATCTGCGTCGAAGGCGTCAATGCCCGCGCGGTGACGGCCGAGGGCTTGCAGGAGGCCTGCGAGGAAGTGCTGTCCGAACGCTGGGAGGAAGATCCCGACGACAACGACACCCAGCCCGTGGCGCCCTATGCCTGGATGCGCAACGGCGGCGTGGTTGACGAAGACTACGACGACAGCGACGACGCCAAGGAAAACGAGATCGAGGCCTTCAAGGCCGAGCGCGCGGCCAAGGGCAAGGCGCGCGATGAGGGCACGGTGGCCACGCAGCGCCGCCGCCGCGCCGAGTTTGCCGACGTGGACATCACGCCGCAGTTCGACTTCGTCACGGGCGATCTGTCCTTCATCTCTCTGACCCTGGTGCTGCCGGCCGTCACGCGCCTGCTCAAGCCGCATGGCCAGCTGCTGATGCTGGTCAAGCCGCAGTTCGAGCTGCAGCCGGGCCAGGTCGGCAAGGGCGGCATCGTGCGCGATGCGGCCCTGTTCACCGAGGTGGAGCAGCGCATCCGCACCTGCCTGGGCGAGCTGGGCTTGGAGGTCAAGGGCTGGATGGAGTCGGCCATCGAAGGCGGCGACGGCAACCGCGAATTCTTCGTGCATGCCCAGCAGGCGGCCGTGGTGAAGGAGCCAGAGCAGCCTGAAACGCAGGACGACGACGAGCCCCGCTCGGCCGTGAAGGCCGCTCCTAAGCCGGCCGCGCCTAAGCGCGTGTCCCGCACCGTGCTGCGCGAGCAGCGCAACGAGCGTGTGATCGACACCAGTACCGAGTTCGGCGTGCCCGGTCCGGGCCGCGCCAAGCTGCGCAAACGCAACGAATGAAACACTGAGCAGCGAGTCTTACATGAGCTTTCCGATCAGCTTCGAGTTCTTCCCGACCAAGACGCCCGAGGGCGCGACCAAGCATGTGCAGGTGCGCAAGAACCTCTATGCGCGCAAGCCCCAGTTCTGCTCCGTCACCTATGGCGCGGGCGGCTCCACGCAGACGGGCACCTTCGCCATGGTGCGTGACATCCAGAACGAAGGCGTCAGCGCGGCATCGCATTTCTCCTGCGTGGGCGCCACGCACGACAAGGTGCGCGCCGAACTGCAGGAGCTGAAGGCCATGGGCGTGCGCCGCATCGTCGCGCTGCGCGGCGACCTGCCCAGCGGCTATGGCCTGGGTGGCGAATTCCAGTACGCCAGCGATCTCGTGGAATTCATCCGCCGCGAGTTCGGCGACTGGTTCCACATCGAGGTGGCTGCCTACCCGGAGGTCCATCCGCAGGCGAAATCCCCACAGTCCGATCTGGATGCGTTTGCGGCTAAAGTGCGCGCTGGCGCGGATTCCGCGATCACCCAATATTTCTACAATGCCGACGCCTACTGCCGTTTCGTTGATGCGGCGCGCGGCATGGGGCTTGATGCACCGGTTGTTCCCGGCATCATGCCCATCACCAGCTCTACGCAGCTGATGCGCTTCTCGGACGCCTGCGGCGCCGAGATCCCGCGCTGGATCCGCCTGCGTCTGCAGGCTTACGGAGATGACACGGCGTCCATTCGCGCCTTCGGCCTTGATGTCGTGTCCCGTCTATGCGAGCAGTTGCGCAGCCAGGGCGCTCCCGGGCTGCACTTCTATACGATGAACCAGAGCGTCGCCACGCTGGAAATCTGCGATCGATTGGGCCTTTGAGCGCGCAGCCACTGCGCCGGCCCCGGGCGACCCTCTAGAACTTGGGAACGGTCAGGCGTTCCCTGGAGGTTTTTGCCCATGGATCGTGGTTTTCGACGCCTGCACTGGCGCTGGCTGGCCATGTGCGCCATCACCGCCACCCTGGCCGGCTGCGCGCCGGCTCCCGTGGCACAAAGCGATGCCGAGTCCGGCGCCCTGACCGCAGGTGCGGCGGCAATGGATGAAGGCCAGACGCCAGCGGCCGTGCCCTCGGCCGGCAAGCGCGGTGGCCGCACATCGCGGGCCGCGCAGCCGGCCAGCAAATCCCCGGATGCCAAGCCCTCCGAGTCGGCCTCGCCCGAAGGCAGTGCCGAGGCGCCCTCCAATCCCGACTTCGCCCTCGTGCCCTCGCGCGACAGCGACCAGCAAGGCCTGGCCTCCTGGTATGGCCCGGGCCTGCATGGCCGGCTGACCGCCAGCGGCGAGCGTTTCGACAAGGAAGAATTGACGGCCGCGCACCGCAGCTTTGCCTTCGGCAGCCGCGTCTGCGTGCGCAGCGCCGCCACGGGCAAGACAGTGGTGGTGCGCATCAACGACCGCGGGCCGTTTGCGCCTGGCCGCGTGATCGATCTGAGCCAGGCCGCAGCGCAGGAGCTGGGCATGGTCGGCCTGGGCATCAAGCCCGTGGAGCTGTGGCAGCTCGACGATGGTGAGCAGGAATGCCCCGAAACCCTGGTCACGGCCAGGAAGGCCAAGTCCATCGAGAAGACGCAGCAGGCCAAGGCACAGGCACAGACAACACAGGCACGGACCCGGGTTCAGGCCAAGGCGCCGGTGCGTCCGCGTGTCCAGGCCAAGGCGCCTGCCCCCAGGCCCAATGCACGCACGGCCGTGGCCAGCCGTGCCGTCCCTGCCGCCAAGCCGGTGGCGAAGGCTGCGGCGCCCGCCGCTGCCTCGTCCACCGCAGTGGCCTCTGCGGCCTCGAACGCGCGCTGAACGGGCTCAGCCGCCGGATTCGAGCGTGAAGGCCGCGTTCTCGTCCTGACCGAGCAGCTTGACCAGCTGCGGCATGGCCGGCTTGAGCTGTTCCTTGAGATTGAACGGTGGATTGATCAGGAACATGCCGCTGGCCGGCAGGCCGCCGCGCTCCGAGGTCTTGTTGCTCTTGACCGTGAGCTCCACATGCAGCCAGCTCCTGCCGGCCTTGGTGGTCATGGTCTTCAGGCGGCGCGGCAGATCGTGCGCCTCGGGGCGCGGGATGATCGGATACCAGAACGCATACGTGCCTGTGGCAAAGCGCTTGAGGCTGTCGGACGCCATGTCCAGCACCTTGGCGTAGTCGCTCTTGAGCTCGTAGCTGGGGTCGCACAGCACCAGGGCTCGGCGCGACGGCGGCGGCAGGAATTTCTTGATGCCCTCGAAGCCGTCCTCGTGCAGCACGGCCACCTGGCGGCCGGCTTCGAGCTGGGCAATGTTGCCGGCCAGCGAGCGCATGTCGGTGGGATGCAGCTCGAAGACCTTGAGCTTGTCGCGCTCCTGCACGCGCAGCAGGGACTGGATGATGAACGGCGAGCCTGGGTAGTTGCGCAGCTGCGCGCCCTGGTTGAAGGAGCGCACCGTGGCCAGGTAGGCCTGCAGCACCGGGGCCAGCTCGGCCTCCTTGGCCTGGGCCAGGCGCAGTATGCCGTCTGCGGCCTCGCCGCTCTTGTTGGCATAGTCGCCATCCAGACGGTACAGGCCGGCGCCGGCGTGCGTGTCCAGCACCGTGAGGGCGGCCTCCTTCTGGAGGAGGTATTGCAGGGTGGCGATCAGCACGGTGTGCTTGAGCACATCGGCATGGTTGCCTGCATGGAAGGCGTGGCGGTAACTGAACATAGGCGTGATGGTAACCAGCCGCGCTGGCGGGTGGACACCCATGGCGGCTGCAAGGTTGCCCGGCGCTGGCGCCTCGCGGCGAGGGCTGCCGGGGACTTGCGGATCGGGGGGATGGTGCGGTTGCGCCAGTTTTGTATAATGGCGGGCTTCGCAGCGATTTTATGGGTCCCGCGGCGAAGTTTACATCCCCGCCTAAGAGGCTTCCTTTTTGAAGAAGCACCGACCGCGGAAAAGGGCCCGCCAAACCTTTCTTGAAAGAGAAAACTCATGTCTACATTCAGCGCAAAGCCCGCTGAGGTGCAACACGAGTGGTTTGTGATTGACGCCACCGATAAGGTGCTCGGACGTGTCGCCAGCGAAGTGGCACTCCGTCTGCGCGGCAAGCACAAGGCCATTTACACACCTCACGTTGACACCGGCGACTTCATCGTCATCATCAACGCCTCCAAGCTCAAGGTCACCGGCACCAAGAACCTGGACAAGGTGTACTACCGCCACTCTGGTTTCCCCGGCGGCATCACTGCCACCAACTTCCGCGACATGCAGGCCAAGTTCCCCGGCCGCGCTCTGGAAAAGGCCGTCAAGGGCATGCTGCCCAAGGGTCCCCTGGGCTACGCAATGATCAAGAAGCTCAAGGTGTACGGCGGTGCTGAGCATCCCCACACCGCCCAGCAGCCCAAGGCTCTGGAAATCTAAGGAGACCTAGATGATTGGTGATTGGAACAATGGCACCGGCCGTCGCAAATCCAGCGTCGCACGCGTGTTCCTGAAGAAGGGCTCCGGCAAGATTACCGTGAATGGCAAGGACATTCAGGAATACTTCGGCCGCGAAACCTCGATCATGATCGCAAAGCAGCCCCTGGCTCTGACGAGCAACCTGGAAGCTTTCGACATTCAAGTGAACGTCCACGGTGGTGGTGAATCCGGCCAGGCCGGCGCTACCCGCCACGGCATCACCCGCGCCCTGATCGACTATGACGCAGCGCTCAAGCCCGTCCTGAGCCAAGCCGGCTTCGTGACGCGTGACGCTCGTGAAGTCGAACGTAAGAAGGTCGGCCTGCGCTCCGCACGCCGCGCCAAGCAGTTCTCCAAGCGTTAATCCGCTGGCACTGCAGGAAAGTCCCCCGGGGCTTTCCCCAGAAAAAAACCGCCTTTGCCGGCGGTTTTTTTCTGGGCGATGCAAACCTTTCTCGTTCAGTGGGCAATGCCCCCACTTGCACTGTCGTCAAGCCGGCAGCCCCGGGAATTCCCGAGCCCTTTGCTGTACCATTCGGGCCAATTGAGAACTTCGGAGTATCCCCATGAGCGCCGTCGCAGAAATCACCGAAACCACCACCGCCGAAATGCCCACCCCGATCGTCTTCACCGACAGCGCAGCTGCCAAGGTGGCCGATCTGATCGCCGAGGAAGGCAACCCTGACCTGAAGCTGCGCGTGTTCGTGCAAGGTGGCGGCTGCTCGGGCTTCCAGTACGGCTTCACGTTCGACGAGATCACCAACGACGACGACACGACCATGACCAAGAATGGCGTGTCGCTGCTGATCGACGCCATGAGCTACCAGTACCTGGTGGGTGCCGAGATCGACTACAAGGAAGACCTGCAGGGCGCGCAGTTCGTGATCAAGAACCCCAACGCCTCCACCACCTGCGGCTGCGGATCGAGCTTCTCGGTGTAAGCCTTGTCGGCCGCGCTGCAGTGAAGCCCGCAGCAGCCCGCCGCACAACACGCCACCAACCGCCGCGCAGCAATGCGCAGGCGGTTTTTTAACGCCTGCGCCCTTCCTGCCTTGCCATGATTCCTGAAGACAAAAGCGCTTCCGCCTCCTCCACATCCTCCTCGCGTTCGGTGCTGCTATGGCTTGTGGCCATCGGCTTTTTCATGCAGACGCTGGACGGCACCATCGTCAATACCGCGCTGCCCACCATGGCCGAGGCCCTGGGCGAGAGCCCGCTGCGCATGCAGTCCGTCATCGTCGCCTATTCGCTGACCATGGCCATGCTGATCCCGGCATCGGGCTGGATGGCCGACCGCTTCGGCACGCGGCGCGTCTACCTGTGGGCGATTGCGCTGTTCGTGCTGGGATCGGTGCTGTGCGCGATTGCTCCCAACCTGCAACTGATGGTGGCCGCACGCGTGCTGCAGGGCATGGGCGGTGCGCTGCTCATGCCCGTGGGCCGGCTGGCCGTGCTGCGCGCCTTCCCGCGCGAGCAGTTCCTCAAGGCCATGAGCTTCGTGGCCATTCCCGGCCTGGTCGGGCCGCTGATCGGCCCCACGCTGGGAGGCTGGATGGTGGAGTACGTGAGCTGGCACTGGATCTTCCTGGTCAACGTGCCCGTGGGCCTGATCGGCCTGGCCGCTACCCTGCGCTTCATGCCCGTGGGCGACCGCTTCGCCGTCAAGCGCTTCGACGGCGTGGGCTATGCGCTGCTGGCCTTCGGCATGGTGGCCGTGTCGCTGGCGCTGGACAGCATGTCGGGCAAGGGCATCCACGGCGCCATGGTCTTCGTGCTGCTGATCTTCGGCCTGGCCAGCCTGGCCGCCTACTGGCTGCATGCGCTGCGCCGGCCCGACCCGCTGTTCGCCCCCGAGCTGTTCGCCGTGCGCAGCCTGCGCGTGGGCCTGCTGGGCAATCTGTTCTCGCGCCTGGGCAGCTCCTGCATGCCCTTCCTGATCCCGCTGGTGCTGCAGGTCTGCCTGGGCTTTTCGCCGCTGCAGGCCGGCATGATGATGCTGCCCACGGTGCTGGCCAGCATGGCCATGAAGCGCCAGACCACCACGCTGATCCAGCGCATCGGCTACCGCCGCGTGCTCATGGGCAACACCCTGGTGCTGTCGCTGATGATCGCCAGCTTCGGCACGGTCTCCACGGCGCTGCCGCTGTGGGTGGTCATCGTCCAGCTGCTGATCTTCGGCGCCACCAACTCCATGCAGTTCACGGCCATGAACACCGTCACGCTCAAGGACCTGGATGCCGGCAACGCCAGCAGCGGCAACAGCCTGCTGTCCATGGTGCAGATGCTGGCCATGGGCATGGGCGTGGCCGCCGCAGGTGCGGTGCTGGCCGGTTTCAGCGAATGGTTCGGCGGCGATACGCCGCAGCACACCCTCAATGCCTTCCGCGCCACCTTCGTCTGCATGGGCGCGGTGACGCTGGCCTCGACCATGATCTTCTCGCAGCTCGGCGACGATGAGGATGTGCGGCCCAAGCCTTTGGAGCCGGCCGAGCACGAGTGAGGGCTGTGCATAGCTTTTGAACCCTGAACCGCTGCAATCCGCACTTTTGTTGCGGGTTTACCCTTGTTTTTGGCAAGGATATATGGCAGCCCGCATAGGAAATATCGAGGCCGTCTTATGCGTTTGGGCGGGGCTGGACTTAATCTCGGGTACATCCGCAGGACTTACGCAAGCAAGAACGCAAACACGCCATCGCCACAGGGCCAGCGGCTTTCTTCCTCGGAATTTGCGTAAGTCGTGATCCGAACAGTCCACGCACCAGCAGTTGCCCCCACGAGCATGAGCCAGAGCCCCAGTTCCCAACCCATCCGCTTCTATCACCGCGGCCAGATCGTCGAGGTACAGGGGCCGCATCCCACGCGCTCGGTGCTCGACTGGCTGCGCGGCGACGCGCGCTGCACCGGTACCAAGGAGGGCTGCAACGAAGGTGACTGCGGCGCCTGCACCGTGGTCATCGCCGAGCTGGCCGAAGACGGCGCGCCCGACGCCGTGGGCGGCCTGCAGCTGCAGACGGTCAATGCCTGCATCCAGTTCCTGCCCACGCTGCACGGCAAGGCGCTGTTCACGGTGGAGGACGTCAAGGGCCAGTGCGCCGGCAAGCAGGGCTGTGCCACGGGCAAGCCCGCAGGCGGTGCCGAACTGCACCCCGTGCAGCAGGCGCTGGTGGACTGTCACGGCTCGCAGTGCGGCTTTTGCACGCCGGGCTTCGTGATGTCGCTGTGGTCGGCCTATGAGCACCACCAGCAGGCCGGCACGCGTCCCTCGCGCCAGCAGCTGGCCGACGAGCTGTCGGGCAATCTGTGCCGCTGCACGGGCTACCGTCCCATCCTGGATGCAGGCCAGCGCATGTTCGACCTGCCCGCCACGCGCATGGCCACCGACCCCGTGGTGCAGGCACTGCAGGGCCTGCGCGCGCAGGATGCCGGCTTGGACTACACCGCGCCCAACACTGCCCAGGGCGGCCGTGTGGACAGCTTCCACGCTCCGCGCACGCTGGATGAGCTGGGCGCCGTTTGCGAGGCCAAGCCCCGCGCGCGCCTGCTGGCAGGCTCCACCGATGTGGGGCTGTGGGTGACCAAGCAGTTCCGCGACCTGGGCGACATCGTCTATGTGGGCGACGTGGCCGAGATGAAGCGCGTCGAGGAACGTCGCGGCGCGGGCAGCCTGGACGGCGGCGAGCTGTACATCGGCGCCGGTGCCTCGCTGGAATCGGCCTGGTCGGCGCTGTCGCAGCGCTTCGAGGGGCTGACCGATGTCTGGCTGCGCTTTGCCTCCGTGCCCATCCGCCATGCGGGCACCATGGGCGGCAACGTGGCCAATGGCTCGCCCATTGGGGACTCGCCGCCCGTGCTGATGGCGCTGGACGCGCAGATCGAGCTGCGCAAGGGGGCACGCGTGCGCCGCATGCCGCTGCATGACTTCTATCTGGACTACATGAAGAACCAGCTGGAGCCGGGCGAGTTCGTGCAGGCATTGGCCGTGCCGCTGGACGCTGCACGGCGCCAGACCCGTGCCTACAAGATCAGCAAGCGCTTTGACTGCGACATCTCGGCGCTGTGCGCGGGGCTGGCCATCGAGCTCGATGGCGAGGTGGTGAAGTCCGCCCGCCTGGCCTTTGGCGGCATGGCTGCCGTGGTCAAGCGTGCGGCCCTGGCGGAGGCGGCCATCGTGGGCCAGCCCTGGGACCAGGCCGCAGTGAAGGCCGCCCAGGCCGCGCTGGCCCAGGACTTCAAGCCCATGTCCGACATGCGCGCCAGCGCCGACTACCGGCTCAGGGTGGCGCAGAACCTGCTGCAGCGCCTGTGGCTGGAGACACGTGCGCAGCAGCCGCTGCCGCTGCAGGCCACCAGCGTCTGGAGCGTGATGCCCCACGCAGTGCACCAAGGAGCCTGAAATGAACCGCCCCATCGACCCTTCCCTGCTGCACTCGTCCGAGGCCTTTGCGCATTACCTTAAGAACACCGCCTTCCGCGTGGACGAGCGTGCCGAGGCCGGCGCCCACATCCAGGGCCAGCGCGTGGGCATCAGCCGCCCGCATGAATCGGCCCATCTGCATGTGGCCGGCGAGGCCGCCTACATCGATGACCTGCCCGAGCTGGACGGCACGCTGCACTGTGCGCTGGGCCTGTCGCCCGTGGCCAATGGCCGGCTCAATGCGCTCAGGCTGGATGCCATCCGCGCCATGCCCGGCGTGGTGGCCGTGCTCACGGGCGAGGACATTCCCTGCGTCAACGACTGCGGCTCCATCATCCACGACGACCCCATCCTGTGCAGCGGCGAGATCCGCTACCTGGGCCAGCCGCTGTTCGCCGTGATCGCCGAAAGCCGCGAGGCGGCGCGCCTGGCTGCGGCCCAGGCCAAGGCGGCGGCCGACATCACGGCCGAGCCGCCCGTGCTCACGCCCCAGCAGGCGCATGAGCTGGGCCAGTACGTGCTGCCGCCCATGCACCTGGCGCGCAGCACGAATGAAGGCGGCTCGCGCCGCGCCATGGACGAGGCGCCGCACCGCCTGAAGTCCTCGTTCTACGTGGGCGGCCAGGAGCAGTTCTACCTGGAAGGCCAGATCAGCTACGCCATCCCCAAGGAGGACGGCGCCGTCCACCTGTACTGCTCCACCCAGCACCCCAGCGAGATGCAGCACCTGGTGGCGCATGCGCTGGGCGTGGCCTCGCACGCCGTGCATGTGGAGTGCCGCCGCATGGGCGGCGGCTTCGGCGGCAAGGAGTCGCAGTCGGCCCTGTTCGCCTGCGTGGCCTCGGTGGCCGCGACGCGGCTGCGCCGCCCCGTCAAGCTGCGCCTGGACCGCGATGACGACTTCATGATCACGGGCCGCCGCCACTGCTTCTGGTACGAGTACGAGGTGGGCTACGACGACGAGGGCCGCATCCTCGGCGCCGAGATCTCCATGGTCTCGCGCGCCGGCCACTCGGCCGACCTGTCCGGCCCCGTGATGACGCGCGCGCTGTGCCACTTCGACAACACGTACTGGCTGCCCGATGTGTCCATGCACGGCTACTCCGGCAAGACCAATACGCAGAGCAATACGGCGTTCCGCGGCTTCGGCGGCCCGCAGGGCGCGATCGCCATCGAGAACATCATGGAGACGGTGGCGCGCGAGCTGGGGCGCGACGCGCTCGATGTGCGCCGCGTCAACTTCTACGGCAAGACCGAGCGCAACGTCACGCCCTACAGCCAGGTCGTGACCGACAACATCATCCACGAGCTGGTGGCCGAGCTGGAGACCTGCAGCGACTACCGCGCGCGCCGCGATGCCATCGCCGAGTTCAACGCGGCCAGCCCCGTGCTCAAGCGCGGCCTGTCGCTGACGCCGCTCAAGTTCGGCATCTCCTTCAACGTCAAGCACTTCAACCAGGCCGGCGCCCTGGTCCATGTCTACAACGACGGCTCCATCCTCGTGAACCACGGCGGCACCGAGATGGGCCAGGGCCTGAACACCAAGGTGGCCCAGGTCGTGGCGCACGAGCTGGGCGTGGGCTTCGGTCGCGTGCGCGTCACGGCCACCGACACCACCAAGGTGGCCAACACCTCGGCCACGGCGGCATCGACGGGGGCCGACCTCAACGGCAAGGCCGCGCAGGACGCGGCGCGCCAGATCCGCGAGCGCCTGGCCGCCTGCGCCGCAGAGCGCCATGGCGGCCGCGCGGAGGACGTGCGCTTCGCCAACGACCAGGTCCACGTCAACGGCAAGGTGCTGGATTTCAAGGCCGTGGTGGGCGAGGCCTACATCGAGCGCGTGCAGCTGTGGTCCGACGGCTTCTATGCCACGCCCGGCCTCTCGTGGAACAAGGACACCATGCAGGGCCGGCCCTTCTTCTACTACGCCTACGGTGCCGCCGTGAGCGAGGTGGTGGTGGACACGCTGACCGGCGAGTTCAAGCTGCTGCGCGCCGACGTGCTGCACGATGTGGGCCGCTCGCTGAACCCCGCCGTGGACGTGGGCCAGGTCGAGGGCGCCTTCATCCAGGGCATGGGCTGGCTGACCACGGAGGAGCTGGTCTGGCATCCGCAAAGCGGCAAGCTCACCACGCACGCCCCGAGCACCTACAAGATCCCGACGGCCAACGACTGCCCGCCCGTGTTCAACGTGCGGCTGTTCGAGGGCGACAACTTCGAGGACTCCATCCACCGTAGCAAGGCCGTGGGCGAGCCGCCGCTGCTGCTGCCGTTCTCGGTGTTCTTCGCCATCCGCGATGCCGTCTCGGCCGCGGGCGGGCACCGCAGCAACCCGCCGCTGCAATCGCCGGCCACGCCGGAATCCATCCTGCGCGCCATCGAGGCCGTGCAGGCCGCCGGGAGCTGAGCGGACCGGCGCTGCCGCCCCCTCATTCCTTGAATCCGCGCGCAGCGATGCGCGCAACCAGGTCCATGGCCGCCCGGCAGGGTGCCATGCCTTGTGCCGGCCTGGACAGCCGGTGCTCAACCCTGGGCGCTTTCACAACCGTTGCGCCCCGCATGCGAAAACAACACGGAGACAATGCGATGAACTGGATGGAACGGGTGTTCAAGCTCAGTGAGCACGGCACCAATGTAAGAACCGAGCTGGTCGCGGGCCTGACGACCTTTCTGACGATGGCCTACATCATCTTCGTCAATCCCTCGATCCTGGGGGATGCGGGGATGCCCAAGGGGGCCGTCTTCGTGGCCACCTGCCTGATCGCGGCGCTGGGCACGACCATCATGGCGCTGTACGCCAACTATCCCATCGCGCTGGCGCCGGGCATGGGCCTGAACGCCTATTTCGCCTACGTGGTGGTGCTGCACATGGGCTTCACCTGGCAGGCCGCGCTGGGCGCGGTCTTCGTCTCGGGCTGCCTGTTCCTGCTGGTGACGCTGTTCGGCCTGCGGGAGCTGATCATCAAGGGCATACCGCAGTCCATACGCATAGCGATCACCGTGGGCATCGGCCTGTTCCTGGCGCTGATCGCGCTCAAGAGCGCGGGCATCGTCGCCGCATCGCCGGCCACCTTCGTGACCCTGGGCGACCTGCACAAGCCCGAAGTCATCCTGGCCTCGCTGGGCTTTCTGATCATCGTGGTGCTGGACCGCCTGAAGGTGCCGGGCGCCATCCTGATCGGTATCGTCGTGGTCACCGTGGCCTCGTTCTTCTTCGCGGGCAACGAGTTCCACGGCGTGTTCTCGGCGCCGCCCTCCATTGCACCCACCTTCCTGCAGCTGGACATCAAGTCCGCGCTGACCGGCGGCATCCTCAACGTGGTGCTGGTGTTCTTCCTGGTCGAGCTGTTCGATGCCACGGGCACGCTGATGGGCGTGGCCAAGCGCGCGGGCCTGCTGGTGCCCAGCCGCATGGGACGATTCAACCGTTCGCTGCTGGCCGACAGCGGCGCCATCTTCGCGGGCTCGCTGCTGGGCACCTCCAGCACCACGGCCTACGTGGAAAGCGCGGCCGGTGTGCAGGCTGGCGGCCGCACGGGCCTGACGGCGCTGACCGTGGCCGCGCTCTTCCTGTGCTGCCTGTTCCTGTCGCCCCTGGCCGGCGTGGTGCCCGGCTACGCCACGGCGCCCGCGCTGTTCTTCGTGGCCTGCCTGATGCTCAAGGAGCTGACCGAGATCGAATGGGGCGAGACCACCGAGGCCATCCCCGCCGCCGTCACGGCCCTGCTCATGCCCTTCACCTACTCGGTGGCCAATGGCCTGGCCTTCGGTTTCATCACCTATGCCGTGCTCAAGCTGTTCACGGGCCGTTCCAAGGAAGTGCACTGGATGGTGTGGCTGATCGGCGGCGTCTTCCTCTTCAAGTTCGTCTATATAGGCGGATAGCACCCCCTGAGGCGCTTGCGCGCCTTCCCCCGTATGCACGGCGCCCTCTCTCGCTTCGCGGGAGGGGGACGACGCCCTCGCCGCGAGGCGGCTCTTGCTCGGCGTCCCTGCTTTTGGGCCGCGCCAGTTTCATAGGCTTTGGGCTCAGGCAAGATGTTTGGTGGGCCCATGCTTGGCGGATGCCTTGCACGGTTTTTTTATGCGGGGTGGATGGCGCCCAGGATGCGCGGGCCGCGTGCGCCTGTGACGGCCGGCAGGTTGCCGGGCAGGCCCAGCAGGGCCTGGCGCGCCAGCCAGGCGAAGGCGGCGGCCTCCACCTGCTGCGGCGGCAGGCCGCGCGCGGCCGTGGTGTCCACGGCCACGCCGGGCAGCAGGGCGGCGATGCGCTGCATCAGCTGCGTGTTGAAGGCGCCTCCGCCGCAGACCAGCAGCTCGCCGCCGCCACGCCCGAAGCGCTGCACGGCACTGGCGCAGGCCCGGGCCGTGAATTCGGTGAGCGTGGCCTGCACGTCGGCGGGGCGGGCATCGGCGGCGCTGGTTGCACTGGCGGACAGATGGCCGGCCAGCCAGTCCGCGTGGAACAGGTCGCGCCCCGTGCTCTTGGGTGGCGGCTGCTGCAGGAAAGGCTCGGCCAGCAGGCGGTCGAGCAGGGCGGGCAGCACCTGGCCCGTGGCCGCCCACTGGCCGCCGTCGTCATAGGGCTGGCCCGTGTGCGTCTGGCACCAGCCGTCCATCAGCGCATTGCCGGGGCCGCAGTCGAAGCCCAGCACCGTGCCATCGCCCGCCAGCACGCTGAGATTGGCAATGCCGCCGATGTTGAGCACCAGTACCGTCTCGCCGGGCCGGCCGAACACGCCCTGGTGGAAGGCGGGCACCAGTGGCGCACCCTGGCCGCCAGCGGCCACGTCGCGGCTGCGCAGGTCGGCCACCACGGCAACGCCGCTGAGCTCGGCCAGCAGGGCCGGGCTGTTGAGCTGCAGCGTGTAGCCCGTGCCGTCGAACATCTGCGGCCGGTGGCGCACGGTCTGGCCGTGGGCGCCGATGGCTGCGATCTGGCCGGGCGCCAGGCCCGTGGCCTGCAGCAGTTCCCGCACCACCTCGGCATAGCTGCGCGCCAGCGCATTGGCCGCCAGCGCCGCGCGGTGCAGCTCGTCGCGGCCCTCGGGGGTGTTCAGGGCCAGCAGCTCGGCGCGCAGCGCGGCATCAAAGCCCCGGCTGGCATGCCACAGCACCTGCGTGCCTTCGGCAAAGTCCACGAGAACGCCGTCCACCCCGTCGAGCGAGGTGCCGGACATCAGGCCGATGCAGTAGCGGTGGGCGATGGGGGAGGGGGCTGGCTGGTTCATGCCGGCAATGGTAGCCCTGCGGGACCCCGGGGCTGGCGATCACAAAAGGATGCGCCTGAAACAACAAAGGCTGCCAGGGCAGCCTTTGCGTGATCGCAGCGATGGTTCAGCGTTCGCTGGCCAAGGCCAGCGCCTCGTTCGATGCCTGCAGCTCGATGCGCATCTGCGCGGCCATCTTGTCGAAGGCGGCGCGGCCGGCCTTGGAGACGGGGCGGGCGGCATCGGTGGCCTGGACGATGGTCATGGGGTCGCGGTGCTCGCCATTGACGCGGAACTCGAAGTGCAGGTGCGGGCCCGTGGCCCAGCCCGTGGAGCCCACGTTGCCGATGATGTCGCCCTGTTCCACGCGCTGGCCGCGCGTGACGCCGATGTGGCTCAGGTGGGCATAGACCGTGGTGTGGTTGTTGGCGTGGTCCACGAAGATCACGTTGCCGTAGCCGTTCTGCACTCCCGCGAAGGAGACGGTGCCGTCGCCCACGGTGCGTACCTTGGTGCCCGTGGGCGCCGCGAAGTCCGTTCCCAGGTGGGCTCGCCAGGTCTTGTGGATGGGGTGCATGCGCATGGCAAAGCCGCTGCTGATGCGCGAGAACTCCACGGGCGAGGTCAGGTAGGCCTGGCGGCGGCTCTTGCCGTCCATGGTGTAGTAGTCGCCCTTGGCCTTGCCTTCGTCCTGGAACCACAGGGCCTGCACGACCTTGCCGTTGTTGTGGAACTCGGCGCTGAGCACGCGGCCCGCGCGCAGCGGCTCGCCATCGGCTTCCAGCGATTCGTAGACCACCGAGAAGCGGTCGCCCTTGCGCAGGCCGCGGCGGAAGTCCACGTCGCCCTGGAAGATGTCGGCCATCTGCATGGCCACGGCGTCGGGAATGGAGGCCGCATCGGTGGCGGCGAACAGCGAGCTGCGGATGATGCCGCCGGCCAGGCGCGGCGAGGCGGTCAGCTTGCCCGTCTCGATGCGTGTGCTCAGTTCATTGTTCTTGCGCTCGACCACGAGGCGGCGGAAGCTGCCGTCCTCGTCGGGTGCCCAGCGCACGGTCAGCAGGGACAGCTGGTGGTCGGGCGTGGTCTCGGCCGTCACCAGGCGGCCGGCGCGGCCCAGCACATGCTGGCGCACCTGGTCGTTGCCGCGCATGAAGGCGGCGGCGGCCGGATCGGCCACGCCCAGGCGCTGCAGCAGGGTTTCGGCCGTGTCGCTGCCACGCGTGTATTCGGAACGGTACAGGGACATGCCCTGCACACTGTCGGTCAGCTCGGCCAGGGTCTGGCCTTCTGCCAGCGATTCCACGGGCGTGGAGAGCATGCGCACCGGCAGGTCGGCCGGATCGGGTCCCAGGTTGGCCACGGCGAAGGCGCCGCCGCCGCCCGTGAGCAAGATGGCTGCCAGTGCTGCGGTGACACGCTGGGGGTGTTGCTGGATCACGGAGGTCAGCCGCGCAACAAGAGCACCGCTGGCATGGTTCAAGCCATATTTCACAACATCAGATCCTTGGGTTGCGCGCATCCGGCCTGGGGGCCGGACAGCATCGCAGCGGCGGGATACGCTCTCCAGACGGGCAACAAGTCCGCGCTCTGTGGTGCGGAAAGGCGGGCGTCTAGAATTCGCCGCAGCGGGAAAATCCCCGGAGTATACCGACGCGGTCCTACGCGGCCTGGCGAAAAACCCTTATGAATCAATCTGCTGTTACAACATACCCGGTCACTGAAGGTGTAGGCCAAGCGCTTGAAATCACCCTGCGCGGCGTGGATGAACTGCTGCCCCAGGCCGACTGGGTGCAGAAACTGGCCCGCTCCGAGGCCACGGGCGTGCCGCTGCGCATCAAGCTGGGCCTGGATCCGACGGCGCCCGACATCCACCTGGGCCACACCGTGGTGCTCAACAAGATGCGCCAGCTGCAGGACCTGGGCCACCAGGTGATCTTCCTGATCGGCGATTTCACCACCCTGATCGGCGACCCTTCGGGCCGCAACAGCACGCGCCCGCCGCTGACGGCCGAGCAGATCAAGGTCAACGCCGAGACCTACTACACCCAGGCCGCCAAGGTGCTGGACCCGGCGCGCACCGAGGTGCGCTACAACAGCGAGTGGTGCGACAAGCTGGGCGCGCGCGGCATGATCGAGCTGTCGGCCAAGTACACGGTGGCCCGCATGATGGAGCGCAACGACTTCCACCAGCGCTTCACCGAGGGCAGCTCCATCAGCCTGCATGAATTCCTCTACCCGCTGCTGCAGGGCTATGACTCGGTGGCGCTGCGCGCCGACCTGGAAATGGGCGGCACGGACCAGAAGTTCAACCTGCTCATGGGCCGCCACCTGCAGCAGGAATACGGGCAGGACACGCAGTGCGTGCTCACCATGCCGCTGCTGGTGGGCCTGGACGGCGAGCACAAGATGTCCAAGTCCAAGAACAACTACATCGGCATCACCGAGGACGCCAACACCATGTTCGCCAAGGTGCTGAGCATCTCGGACACGCTGATGTGGAACTGGTACACCCTGCTGTCGTTCAAGAGCCTGGCCGAGATCGCCGCGCTCAAGGCCGAGGTGGAAGGCGGGCGCAATCCCAAGGACGCCAAGGTGCTGCTGGCCAAGGAGATCACGGCGCGCTTTCACAGCGCGGCGCTGGCCGATGCGGCCGAGCAGGATTTCAACAACCGCAGCAAGGGCGGCATTCCCGACCAGATCGACGAGGTCAGCCTGTCGGGCGCGCCGCTGGGCATCGGTGCCCTGCTCAAGCAGGCCAACCTGGCGCCCTCGACCAGCGAGGCCAACCGCCTGATCGACGGCGGCGGCGTGCGCGTGGATGGCTCGGCCATCAGCGACCGGGGCCTCAAGCTCGAAGCCGGCACTTATGTGGTGCAAGTGGGCAAGCGCAAGTTTGCGCGCGTGACGCTGGGCTGATGCCCGCGCCGGGCCATGCGCCCGGCTGCACAGGAATGAAGGACGCCGGCATGCCCGCGTCCTTTTTTCATCGCCGGGCCGCCCCAAGATGAAAACGGCCCCCTCGGGGAGCGTGGGGGGGCATTTTTCAAGCCGGGGGCGATTCGACGGTTTCGCGCGTGACCTCGGCCTGCTCCTGCAGCCACCGGCAGAAGGCGGCCACCTCGGGACGCGCGGCGCTGCGCGGGCCCACGATCAGCCAGTAGGCCAGCGGCGATTCCAGCCGGTGCGCGGGCAGCACCTCGACCAGGTCGCCAGCCGCCAGCGCATCGGCCACCAGCGGCAGGCGTGCAATGGCCAGGCCCTGGCCGGCCAGGGCGGCCTGCACGATCTGGTGGGCGTAGTTGAAGTACAGCCAGCGCGGCGGCTGCAGCTGGTCGCAGCCCTGCACGCCGAACCAGCGCTGCCAGCCCAGCCACTCCAGCTGGGGCATGCGGTGGGCGTCGCCGGTCTCGATCAGCGTGTAGCGGGCCGCGTCGGCCGGTGTCCTGAGCGGCGGGCCGCCGGCCAGCAGGCGCGGGCTGGCCACCACGGCCAGCTGCTCGCCGAACAGGCGCTGCGCCTGGGGCCAGCCGTCGCCCGCGCGGCCGTAGCGCAGTGCCAGGTCCACGTCGGTGGTGTCCAGGTCCATCACGGTGTCGCTGGTGTCGATGCGGATGTCGATATCGGGCCAGGCGCGCTGGAAGGACTCCAGGCGCGGGATCAGCCACATGGCGGCAAAGCTGGCCCAGGTGGTGATGGCCACGCTCTTGCGGCCCACGGTCTGGCGGATCTGGCGCACCGAGGCGTCGATCTGCTCCAGCGCGGGCGCCACCGAGCGCAGCAGCTGGGCGCCGGCCCCGGTCAGCTCCACGGCGCGCGTGTGGCGCAGGAACAGCGGCACGCCGACTTCATCCTCCAGCGACTGGATCTGGCGGCTCACGGCCGACTGCGTCAGCGACAGCTCGTCGGCGGCCGCGCGGAAATTCAGGTGCCGGGCCACGGCCAGGAAGGCACGCAGATGGCCGGCTCCGATGGCGCGTGTGCGCAGCAGGGGAACGGGTGCAGTGGTGGCATGGGGCATGGCGCCGCCAGCATACGTCAATCGTGTGACCGGCCGCAGCCCTTGGCGGGCAGATAATCGGCGGCGTTGCCGGCACAGGTTCTGGCGTTTTGGATGAATCACCTATGACAGCACCTCTGGATCTCGTCATCATGGCCGCGGGCAAGGGCACGCGCATGAAAAGCCGCCTGCCCAAAGTCCTTCAGCGCCTGGCGGGGCGCCCGCTGCTGGGCCATGTGCTGTCCACGGCGGCGCAGCTGGATGCGCGCTCGGCCGTGGTGGTCACGGGCCACGGCGCGGACCAGGTGGAGCCCGCCATGGCGGCGGCCTGCCAGGGCGGCTCCATGGCGCTGAAGTTCGTGCGCCAGGAGCCGCAGCTGGGCACGGGCCATGCGGTGCAGCAGGCCGTGCCTGCGCTGGCGGGCGACGGCATGGTCATCGTGCTCTCGGGCGATGTGCCGCTGACGCAGGCCGACACACTGCGCGCCCTGGTCGATGCGGCCGATGGCCAGCGGCTGGCGCTGCTGACCGTGCGCCTGCCCGATCCCACGGGCTACGGCCGCATCGTGCGCGGCGAAGACGGCACGGTGCAGCGCATCGTCGAGCAAAAGGATGCCAATGACGCCCAGCGCGCCATCCAGGAAATCTACAGCGGCATCATGGCCGTGCCGGCCCGCCACCTGGCCGGCTGGCTGGCCCGCCTGACCAATGACAACGCCCAGGGCGAGTACTACCTGACCGACGTGGTCGCCATGGCCGTGGCCGACGGCGTGCCCGTGGTCGCGCACTGCATTGCCGACCCCGTGCAGGTGGCCGGCGTCAACAGCCCGCTGCAGCTGGCCGAGCTGGAGCGCGCCCACCAGGGCGCCCAGGCCCGCACGCTGATGGAGCAGGGCGTGCGCCTGGCCGACCCCGCGCGCTTTGACCTGCGCGATGACCCGCGCACCGGCCGCGCGGCACGCCTGGTCTGCGGGCAGGATGTGGAGATCGACGTGGGCTGCATCTTCAGCGGCCATGTGGAGATTGGCGAAGGCGCGCGCATCGGCGCCTATTGCAGCATTGCCAACGCCACGATTGCGGCGGGCGCCGTCATCCATCCGTACACGCATGTCGATGGCGAGAAGGCCGGCGTCAGCGTGGGCGAGGGCGCCCTGGTGGGCCCGTTTGCGCGCCTGCGCCCCGGGGCGCAGCTGGGCCGCGAAGTGCACATCGGCAACTTCGTCGAGGTCAAGAACTCCGTGCTGGCCGATGGCGCCAAGGCCAACCACCTGGCCTACCTGGGCGATGCCACGGTGGGCGAGCGCGTCAACTACGGCGCCGGCTCCATCACGGCCAACTACGACGGCGTGAACAAGCACCGCACGGTGATCGAGGCCGACGTGCAAATCGGCAGCAACTGCGTGCTGGTGGCGCCCGTCACCATTGGCGCGGGCGGCACGGTGGGCGGCGGCTCCACGGTCACCAAGAGCACCGAGCCTGGCGTGCTCACGGTATCGCGGGGCAGGCAGGTGAGCATCACCAGCTGGAAGCGCCCGGTCAAACTGCCCAAGTCCTGAGACTTCCGAGACACGTGGGCTCGAGGGCCCGCATCGCCGGCGGGTCCCGTACGGGGCAAGCCGATTTTCCGAATCTCCTGACCCTGTCCATGCCATGACGGAACCTTTCGCCCACCCTCCGCCTGACCCTGCCGCCGACCTGCAAGGCCCGCCCCGCACGCTGCAGGACGCGCTGGAGCGCCTGGCCCAGCGCGAGCAGGAGCTGCAGGCCCTGCGCGCCGCGCAGCAGGAATGGCTGCACGCGGTGTCGCACGACCTGCGCGCGCCGCTGCGCCATGTGCTGTCCTTCGGCCCCCTGGTGGACGAGCTGCTGTCGCAGGCCGCGCCTTCGCCGCAGGAACTGCAGGAGGCACGCGGCTTCCTGCAGACCATGGACCAGTCCGCCCGACGCATGGGCGGCATGCTCGACGGCCTGCTGGCCCTGGCGCGCGCCGCCCGCACGCCCATGCAGTGGCAGCCCATTGCCTTGCAGGAACTGCTGGAGCAGGCGCGCACGGCGGTGCTGGCGCAGCCGCGCTGGGCGGCCTGCGGCGCGGCGGCGCGGCTGCAATGGAGCCTTCCGCAGCAAAGTCCCGCCGTGCGTGCCGACGCGGCCCTGCTGCGCCAGGTGCTGGAGGCGCTGCTGGACAACGCCGTTAAGTTCACCCAGCCCGTGGCCCAGCCGCGCATTGCCATCGATGTGGAGCGCCATGCCGACGGCGGCATCACGCTCAGCGTGACGGACAACGGCGTGGGGTTCGACCCCTCGCGTGCGGGCGCGCTGTTCGGCATCTTCCAGCGCATGCACCGTGAGTCGGAGTTTCCGGGCCTGGGCACGGGCCTGGCCCTGGTGCGCGGCGTCATGCGCCGCCACGGCGGCGAGGCCTCCATCCGCGCCACGCCGGCGGGCGGCTGCAGCGTATGCCTGAACTGGCCCGGCGGCGAAGTGCGGCGCACGGATCGCGGGCTCTGAGTCTGCCTGCCGCTGGCGCCAGCCCTCAGATCAGCGTGTCGTCCGGCTCGGGCTGGTGTGCCTGGCGCGAGGCCTCGCTGCCCGCGTCCGTGCCCGACCTGGTGGGCGCGCTGCCGGCCATCAGCGGCGCAGCAGGTATCACCTGGTCGCGCCCGGCGTCCTTGGCGCTGTAGAGCGCGCTGTCGGCCGCATTGATCCAGTCCTTGACCGACAGAAAGCTGGGGTCCGCCGCCGCCACGCCAATGCTGGCGCTGACGCGCAGATGCGGGTGCTCGCGCACGCGCAGCTGGCTCAGCTGGTTGCGTATGCGCAGGGCCACCGCATAGGCATCGTCCAGATGGGTGTGCATGCACAGCACGGCGAATTCATCGCCTCCGTAGCGGCCGGCCGCGTCATGCGATCGCAGGCAGTGCCGGATGGTCAGGCCGATGGCCTGCAGCACCTCGTCACCCACGGTGTGCCCAAAGCTGTCGTTGATGCGCTTGAAGTGGTCTATGTCCACGATCAGCAGGCAGGCCGAGGTCTGCGTCTGCCGGTAGTCGCGCAGCGCGGCGCGCGCCTTCTGCCACCAGTAGTCGCGGCTGTACAGCGTGGTCAGGGGGTCGATGCGGCTGAGCACCTGCAGCTTCACGTTCTGTCGTGCCAGCTTGCGCACCAGCTGGCGCGTGGACCAGCTGGAGAACACGCTGTGCAGCAGGAGCAGGGGCAGCATGCTCAGCTGCACTGCCAGGCTGGCCTCCCACTCGGGCGCGGGCCGCAGCAGCAGGGCCCCCGCGGCGGCGGCCAGGAAGGTGGCGAACAGCGATTGCAGCCAGCCATCGCGCGTGGCCGTGTGGTTGCGGTCTGCAATGCTGATGGCCAGCAGCGCAATGCTGGGCAATGCACAGAAATGCATGACGGGAATCCAGCTGCCGATGATCAGCGCATCTATCTTCAGATTGGCGTGTTCGGCGCGGTGGCTGTCACGGCTGTGGCGGGCGTGGAGAAAGGCGATGTGCGGCCAGACCAGGGCGCTCACCAGCACAAAGCCCCAGACAGCCGTGCTGGCGCCCAGCTCGGTCATGGTCGTGCCCACGACGAGGCCACCCAAAGCCATGCTGGAGACGCGCAAGGGATAGGTGCGGCGATGGATGCGCTGGCGCAAGGACATGGCGGTGCGAGCCGAGTGCGCGCCGATTGCCTAGCGCGTCAGAAAGTGTTGTTGCATCAATTTGTATCATTGTCCCCGTGCGTGCGCAACGCCTTAAAGTCCAACGTTGCCCAAAGTTGGCGTTCGGGACACATTGCAGGCTTGCTGTCCTACGCAGTCCCGCCGCCGCGCAGTTTCCTGATGCGCACAATTACTCGCAAAATCAAGCGTCCTGGCCTCATTGGGCGCCTGTTCCGGGATTTGCCGGCGGCAGCGGCATGGCGGTGGAGAACTTGGCGCGCCTGACGCTGAAAAAACTCTTGACATTGCGCACGTTGGCGTCGCCCGTGAATAGCGCCCGGCTCAACTCCAGGTAGGCCGGCATGTCGGGCGCGGCCACCACGAGGATGAAATCAGGCCCCGCCGATACGCGCCAGCACTGCTGCACGGCGTCCAGCGCCACGGCGCGGCGCTCGAATCCGTCCAGCGCGTCACTGTCCTGGCGGTCCAGCGAGACCTCCACAATGGCCTGCAGCCCATGGCCCAGGGCGGCGGCCAGGCGTTCGGGCTGCAGGATGGCCACCTGCCGCTCGATCAGCCCGGACTCCTGCAGCCGCCGCACGCGGCGCAGGCAGGTGGGCGGCGACAGCTGCAGCAGCGCGGCCAGGGCCTGGTTGCTGCGGCTGCAGTCTTCTTGCAGCAGCTGCAGCAACTGCAGGTCGGTAGCGTCCAGCTGAATGGAATTTTGGTTCATTTTGTTATTTATATTGAAATAATATTTCTTGAATGCCTGATGATGAAATATTAGTTCAATAGATAAGGAAATCTGGAGAGAAATTTCTTTTCAACCTGCGTAGCATCCGTCGTCATCTCGAAACAAGGAGCTTGTCCATGTGTGGCATCGTCGCAGCGGTTTCCTTCCGCGATATCGTCCCCGTTCTCGTCCAGGGCCTGCAGCGCCTGGAATATCGCGGCTATGACTCCTGCGGCGTGGCCGTGCAGGCGCTGGACGCACAGGGCGTGCACAGCCAGGGCCTGCGGCGCGCCCGCTCCACGGCGCGCGTGGCCGAACTCATGGACCAGGTGCAACAGGACAAGGTCATCGGCCACACCGGCATTGCCCACACGCGCTGGGCCACGCATGGCGAGCCGGCGGTGCGCAACGCCCATCCGCATTTCAGCCACGGCCCTGGCGTCTCGCCCGTGGCCGACACCGACCAGCCGGCCCGCGTGGCCCTGGTGCACAACGGCATCATCGAAAACTACGAAGCCCTGCGCGCCGAGCTGCAGTCCAAGGGCTATGTCTTCGCCAGCCAGACGGACACCGAGGTCATCGCCCACCTGGTGGACAGCCTCTACGGCGGCGACCTGTTCGAGGCCGTGCAGGCCGCCACGCAGCGCCTGCATGGCGCCTTTGCCATCGCCGTCATGCACAAGGACGAACCGCAGCGCGTGGTGGGCTCGCGCGCCGGCTCGCCGCTGATCCTGGGCGTGGGCCAGGACGGTGCCGAACACTTCCTGGCCAGCGACGCCATGGCCCTGGCCGGCGTGACCGACCAGATCGTCTACCTGGAAGAGGGCGACATCGTGGACCTGCAGCCTGGCCGCTACTGGCTGGTGGGCAAGGGCGGCGAGCGGCTGGCGCCCGAGCAGCGCCCCGTGCGCACCGTGCACGCCCACAGCGGCGCGGCCGAGCTGGGTCCCTACCGCCACTACATGCAAAAGGAAATCTTCGAGCAGCCGCGCGCCATTGCCGACACGCTGGAAGGCGTGCAGGCCATCGTGCCCGAGCTGTTCGACGGCGTGGCCTCGGACGGCAAGGCCGGCACTTCGGCCTGGCGCGTGTTCAAGGAGATCGACCGCGTGCTCATCCTGGCCTGCGGCACCAGCTACTACAGCGGCTGCACTGCCAAGTACTGGATCGAGTCGCTGGCCGGCCTGCCCTGCAGCGTGGAAGTGGCCAGCGAATACCGCTACCGCACCAGCGTTCCCCATCCCAAGACCCTGGTCGTCACCATCAGCCAGTCGGGCGAGACCGCCGACACCCTGGCCGCGCTGCGCCATGCCCAGAACCTGGGCATGAAGCACACGCTGACCGTCTGCAACGTGGCCACCAGCGCCATGGTGCGCGAATGCGAGCTGGCCTACATCACGCGCGCCGGCGTGGAGATCGGCGTGGCCTCCACCAAGGCCTTCACCACCCAGCTGGCAGGCCTGTTCCTGCTGACCCTGGCCCTGGCCCAGTCGCAAGGGCGGCTGAGCGAGGAAAAGGAGCAGCAATACCTGGCCGCCATGCGCCACCTGCCCGTGGCCCTGCAATCCGTGCTGGCGCTGGAGCCCCAGGTCATCAGCTGGTCCGAGGACTTCGCCAAGCGCGAGAACGCGCTCTTCCTGGGCCGTGGCATCCACTACCCGATTGCGCTGGAAGGCGCGCTCAAGCTCAAGGAAATCAGCTACATCCACGCCGAGGCCTATCCGGCCGGCGAGCTCAAGCACGGCCCGCTGGCCCTGGTGGACAGCGCCATGCCCGTGGTCACGGTGGCGCCCAATGACGAGCTGCTGGAAAAGCTCAAGAGCAACATGCAGGAAGTGCGTGCGCGCGGCGGCGTGCTCTATGTGCTGGCCGATGCCAAGACCAACATCGAAAGCAGCGAAGGCATGCACGTCATCCGCATGCCCGAGAACTACGGCGCGCTCAGCCCCATCCTGCACGTGGTCCCGCTGCAGCTGCTGGCCTACCACACGGCCTGCGCACGCGGCACCGATGTGGACAAGCCGCGCAACCTGGCCAAGAGCGTGACGGTGGAGTGAGGCGGGGGCCGGGGTAGGGCGCAGGCCGTGGCCTGCCCTGGTCCTTCGTTGCCCCCTGTGCGAAATGTCCGTCGGACACCCGGCGGCTGGCCTACCTGCGGTGTCGCAACATGGGGCTGCGCACGCTCTGGCCGGTCCTACGGCTGAGCCGCATGTCCGGGCCCACACTGGTTACCAGCGCAGTGCATATCTGCGCTGCAGTCGGGCGCTTCGTTTGACGCGCCTCTTTGACCACCATGTGAAGGAGATACCCATGGCTCAGCAAAACGACCAGCAACAGCAGCAAAACAACCCGCAGCAGCAGAACCCGAACCAGCAAAACCCGGGACAGCAGCAGCAGGACAACCCCCAGCACAAGCAGCCTGGCCAGAACCAGCCAGGCCAGCAGCAGCCCAATCAGCCCCGCTGACAGGCTGGGCGGCGTTCCGTTTGACGTGAGGATGGAACCATGAAACAGCTTCTTCCCACGAGAGGCCCGCAGCATCCGGCCTATGTTCCCATGCAGATGGGGCAACCCATCACGGACAGGAACTACAGCCAGATGCAGTGCAAGGCGAACGTCCGCCAACAAGGGCAGCCTTTGCGCCAGCCACAGCAACGCTGATTGATCGCAGCCAGCGCTGGTGCAGCGCTCCCTGGAACCGGCCGCCTTCGGGCGGCTTTTCCGTGTCGAGGGCCTGCCCTGGCCGGGGCCGCCGGAGATCTCCCCGCACAATGACGCCTTTCCAGCATCAACCTCCAAGGATTTCAACGATGACACTGCAGCGCCCCTGCTTCGTTTTGCCGACCCTGGTGCTCGCCCTGGGATTGTCGGGGTGTGCCGCGCCGCCTTCCAGCGGGCAGCTCGAGAAGGAGGAAGCGGAGCAGGCGAAGACGCTGTGGGTGATCAGCGAGGCCTTGAAGGCCAACATGGCCGTGGTGCTGGTGGCTGACCTGACGCCGCACAAGTCGCTGGCCGACGCCGAAGGCATGTCCAAATGGACCTCGAACGTGCTGTGGACCCACCAGGACAGGCCGGAGATCGTGTTCGGCCGCAAGTTCCAGAACAACGCGCTGCAGCGCGATCCCAAGACCACCTACCTCTTCAAGGCCTTCGAGGTCCATGTCCTGCCCCCCGGCAAGTACCTGCTGACGGGCGGCGATGACTACTGGCTCAATGCCCGGCTCGACCAGCTGGGGGCCAAGGCGGGCGCTGCGGGCGCAGGCCGCGGCGCCAGCGGCACGGTGTCCCTGGCGCCCGAGACCTACCGAGAGTTCTATACCGAGATGAACTGGAAGGAGGCCACCACGCACACGCAGACCCGCACCGAGAAGTACTGCACCACGGTGCACCGTGCCTCGGGCCATTGCGTGGCCTGGGGCGAGCGGCAGGTCACGGACAGTACGCCGGGCATGGGTGCGGGCTATTACCAGGACACGGACTCGCGCGACATCCCCGCGCTCAAGGTCCAGGTGCGCGTGCCGCCCCGGCAGGCCCTGGCCAGTTTCACGCTGGAAGGCGGGCAGCTGGTGCTGAGCCAGCGCTCGTATCTGAAGACGCCCAGCTACCAGTTCCGCCAGGCGGGCTGCCGCAAGGTGGCGGCCGAGAAGGTCGAATGCCCGCTGGAGGACTTCACCGTCCACACGCTGCCGGTGCCCATGGAATTCACGCGCACCTATCTGGCCTCCCGCGCCAACCTGACCTCTGACCAGGAAAAACTCATGGCGCGGCTGGTGCCCATGCAGGTCACCACCCTGGGCCGCCAGGGCGCCGTCGATCCGATCTGGGGCACGCCGATCTCGCTGCGCAAGGGGCCTTGAGGTCCGGGCGCAGCCGATGGCCGATGGCCGATGGTCGTTGATCGGCTGCGTCGGGTGGCTGCCCTTTCCGTGCCTGGCCGATTGTTGGCGGGCTGCGGCGACCGGTGCCTGCCTATGGGGTCACCAGGTGTGCGCGTAGCTGATCTTCAGCACCGTGCCGGCCGCTGGCAGGCGGCTGGTGTTGTTGTTGCTGCGCAGCAGCTGGCTGTAGAGCGGGAAGTACTGGCGGTTGAACAGGTTTTCCACGCCCAGGGACACACGGTTCTTGGGGTCGATCTTCCACTGGCTGATCAGGTCCACCGTGGTGTAGCCCCGTGTGTCATAGCGGCCGAAGCCGGTCTTGCCGTCCAGGCGGTAGTCCTTGGAGGCATAGGCGGTGGCCTGGAGGCGGTGGCTCCAGCGCGTGTCGGGCCGGTACTCCACATAGGCGGTGAGCTTGAGCGGAGGGATGCGAAAGCCCGTCATGTCCTGGTAGCCGCTGGCGGCCTGGGGCAGCTCGCGGCCCTTCATCCAGGTGAAGCTGCCGCCCACGCTCCAGTGGTCGTCGTCGCTGAAGTAGTCCAGGCCGCCTTCGATGCCATGGATCTTCTCGCGGGTGCGCAGCAGGGTCAGGCCATTGTTGAAGCTCTGCACGGCGCCCAGGTTGGAGCGCGACTGGAAGACGCCGAGGTTGGCCATCACGTTGGAGAACTTGCCGCGCCAGCCCATTTCATAGGTGTTGGTCTTGACCGCCTGCAGGTTGGAGTTGCCCAGGTTGAAGGCCGGCGTGGCATTGCGCACCACCACACCGATGTCCGGCAGCTCGAAGCCCTGGCTGTACGAGGCATAGAGCTCCTGGCCGGGGACCGGCGTGAAGACCGTGCCCAGGTTGTAGGTCCAGGCGTTGTACCTGACGGTGCCGCCGTTCACGGACTGGGGGCTGGGGGCGCGTGACTGCGACAGCGGCGTGAAGTCATTGAAGCTGGCCTGGGCGCGGTCGTAGCGCAGGCCGCCTTCCGCCGACCATTGCGCATTGAACCGGTGCTGCAGCTGGGCGAAGGCGCCAATGCTGCGTGTGGTGACGGGCGGCATGTAGATCAGCTGTCCCGTCTTGTGAAAGACCAGGCCGCCGCTGGCGTCATAGGCCCGGGGATCGAAGATGTCGATGGGCATGTCGGTGCGCTCCTGGTTGAAGTCCGCACCCCAGATCAGCAGGCTCTTCTTGCCGGCGCCCAGCGGCGTCTTCAGGGTCAGGCGCCCGCCAAAGACCTCGGAGTTCTGCATGGACTGGTCGACATTGGCGCCCCGCACCGGCACGGCGCGTGCGTCGAAGGGCGCAAACCGCGTGAAGAAGTCCCGGTAGTAGAGCTGGGCGGCCAGCGTGCTGCCTGCGATGTCCCGGTTCTCGTAGTCCAGGCCCAGCATGGTGTTCTTGATCTGGTTCTGGTCGGCCAGCACCAGGCCCTTGATGGGGCGGGCCGCCGCCGTTCCGGCCGGCAGCCGCGCCACCGACGGGTCGGAGGCGTAGTCCGTGTCCTGGGCCGCGTTGTAGTGGCTGGCGGTCAATTGCAGGCGCTGGTCGGCATCGAGCTTGAAGCCGATCTTGGCCGAGGCGTTGTAGATGTTGGAGTCGAACAGGTCGCCCTGGCTGGGCTCGGGTGCAATGCGGTTGCCCCTGGCGTCGAAGGCGCCGCCCATGTGCCTGGCGCCCAGGCTCACCGAATAGTCGACCACCTCGCCACCGCCGGACAGGTAGTGCTGCACCTCGCCGCCCAGTCCTGCGCCGCGCAGGCGGGACAGCGGGGCCGAGCCGGTGACGATGGTCTCGGCCCGCGTCTCGCCCGAGGGCCGCTTGGTGCGGATGGAGACAATGCCGCCCGCCGCACCGCTGCCGTAGATGGCGCTGCTGCCGCGCAGCACCTCGATCTGCTCGATGTCGGCCGGGTTGATGTTGGCCAGGTTCCTGGACGAGTCGCGGTTGGTGTTCAGCGGAACGCCGTCCACCAGCACCAGCATGTTGCGGCCGCGCAGCGTCTGGCCGTAGTCGGTGATGGTGTGGCTGGAGTCCGCCATGCCGGGGACCACCTTGCTGAGCATGGTGGCCAGGCTGTCCGAGCCCTGGCGCAGCTGCTCCACCTCCTGGCCTTCCAGAATCGTGACCTGCCGCGAGGGCGCGACCAGGTTGTTCTGCGTGCGTGCGGTCACCGTGATGGCGGCAAGCTCCGTGGCCTGTGCCGCGGTTGGGGCTGAGGGTGAGGGCACGGCCGCTGCGGCAGACGGCGCCTGGAGGGCCGCCGCAGGCAGCTTCTCCAGCGCGTAGTTGCCCGCACCCACGCGGCGCGCTGTCCAGCCTGACGTGTTCAGCAGCTGCGCAAAGCCGTCTTCCACGGAGAACGTGCCGGACAGGCCGCGTGTCTCCATGCCGACGAGCTGCTGCAGGTCCATGCCCAGGTTCACGCCTGCCTGCGCGGCAAAGGCCATCAGCGCCGGGCCCAGCGGACCCGGCTGGATCTGGTAGCTCCTGGCAGCGGCGCTGGCGGCCGGCTCGGCCGCCTGGACTGGCAGCGCGTGCAGCAGCAGCGAGGTGCTGACGGCCAGGGCCGCCAAGGCGGTGGCGCGCAGGCTGGCGCGTGGTCCGGCGGTGGAAGAAGGGGAGTGCATGGTGTTCTGTCCTCTGGGCTGTCGATGAAAGTGGTCTTCGCAAGCCTTGACAGGCGAGAGCGAAAAACCGGACAGCCACGGCAGAAAAAAAACGGATCAGCGCCGCGCCACCGTCACCCAGTACCGGCTGCGCTCGTGCACGCGCACCGGCAGGGTCTGGGCCAGCAGGGCCAGGATGCGGTCGGTGTCATGCAGCTGGTAGGTGCCGGAGACGCGCAGGTCGGCGACATCGTCGTCGCACCGCACAAGGCCTTCGCGGTAGCGCGACAGCTCGGCCAGGAAGTCCTGCAGCCGCAGGTTCTCGGCATAGAGCACGCCCAGCGTCCAGGCCGAGTCCCGCGGCGCCACCGGGCGGGTGGCGCTGGCGCCTTGTCCATCGAATTGCAGTTGCTCGCCCGCATGCACCACCACGGCCGTGGCCGATGCTGCCGGCGTGACGCGCACCGCGCCCTCCAGCACGGCCAGCGTCGTGCCACGCTCCAGCTTGCGCACGATGAAGCGCGTGCCCAGGGCCTGCATCTGGCCGTCGTCTGTCTGCACCATGAAAGGCTGGGAGGCGTAGGGCGCCGCATGCGCGGTCTCGACCAGGATTTCCCCGGCATGCTGGCGGATGCGCCGCGCCGTGCCATCCATGCGCACGCTGATGGCCGAGGCCGTGTTCAGCTGCACGCGGCTGCCATCGGCCAGCGTGACCGCGCGGCGCTCGCCCCTGGCCGTGCGGTAGTCGGCCGTCCAGTCCTGCCAGGGCAGATGGCGCCAGGCCAGCCAGCCCAGCGCAGGCGTGGCCAGGGCCAGCACGGCCGAGCGCAGCAACTGGCGCCGTGCCGCCGAGGGGCGCGCGCGGTTGAGCGTGGCCATGCCGACGGCGGCGGGCACGGTGTTGAAGCGGCCCTTGAGCTGCTCGGCGCATTGCCAGATCTGTTCATGCCGGCTGCTCTGGCTGCGCCAGCGCGCCAGTTCGGCCTGCTCGGCCGCGCTGAAGTCCGAGGCGTGCCTGCGGGCCAGCCAGCGGGCGGCCTCGTCCAGGATGCGTGCGTCTGCGGCCTGCATGCTCAGCGCTCCAGCATCACCAGCAGGCATTGCCGAAAGCCCTGGGCCATGTAGCGCGTCACGGTGCGCACGCTCAGCTGCATCCGGTCGGCAATGTCCTCGTAGGACAGGCCTTCCAGCTGGGACATGAGAAAGGCCGTGCGCACCCTGGCGGGCAGGGCGTCCAGCAGCGCATCGAGCTCCTGCAGCGTCTCCAGCAGGATGGCCCGCGCCTCCACGGACGGCACGGTGGCCTGGGGCAGGAGGTGCAGGGAGGCCAGGTAGGCCTGCTCCAGCGAGCGGCGTTCGAGGTGATTGACCAGCAGCCGCCGGGCCACTGTCGTCAGATAGGCCCGAGGCTCCCGGATGTCCTCGATGGCCTGCGTCCTGGCGCTGACCCAGATGCGCGTGAACGTGTCCTGGGCCAGGTCGGCCGCATCGCAGCGGTTGCCCAGCCTGCGTTGCAGCCACGCGACCAGCCAAGGGTTGTGCTGCGCGTACATGCTGCCCAGAGCCTGGCTGGCGCCACTGTCGGTGGATGGATGCACGTGCCGGGCCTTTCCTCTTGTGCGTCAAGAAACTGCCGGCATTTTATCCAGTTGATATGAATTCTCATTTGCATTGGGATCGGTGCGATCCCGCGCACCGGATCAGCCCGCCGCCGCCAGCCCGTCGAAGGTCGTGCTGGTCACCCAGTCGATGATCTGCGCGTGCGTGTACTGGCCCGACTCCTTGAGCAGGGCCACCACCGGATCGCAGGCCCGCGCGAACAGCGTGTAGAGCACCAGTTCGGCCGGCAGCGTGGCCTGCATCTGGCCGCTGGTCTGGGCCTCGGTGATCCAGATGCTCAGGCGGTTGCTCAGCGCGATCAGCCGGTCCATGTAGTCGTCGTTGGATTGCAGCGAGGCGCTGAGGTTGGAGTTCTGCGCGGGCAGGGAGGGCATCTCGCCTTCCAGCTGGGTCTGCATGGCCCAGCGCGTCACGGCCTTGAGCTGGTCCAGCGGGAGCGTGGGCGTGCCGGCCTCGGCCGCCAGGCTGGCTTCGTCGCGCAGGCCGTCCACGAAGGCCAGGGCGCGGTCCAGCACGCCCACCATGGCGGCCCCTGCCAGTTCTTCCTTGGAGGTGAACAGCTTGTACAGGCTGGCCTTGGCCATGCCGGCCTCGGCCGCCACCTCGTCCACCGTCATGGCGTCGTAGCCCTTGGTGGCCAGCAGCCGGTTGACGGCCGCCACGATGGCCTGCTCGCGCACGCGCTGTATCTGTTCTTTGATGGAGGAGCGGCTTGTCATAGCCATATTTTAGACCCGACAGGTCATATCCGATACCAAATAGTGCAAAGCGGATACGTTTGGTATATAGTTTGAACTCATCAGTTCACAGTTTGATCTTCATGGTCTGACTGATCGATTCAACCAGGAAGGACGCTCCCATGCATCGCATTGCAGTCATCGGGTCGGGGATTGCGGGGCTGGCCGCAGCACGGCGGCTGGCCGGCGCGCCGGGCGGGCATGGCGTGACCCTGCTGGAGGCAGGCAGCCATTTCGGCGGCCATGCCAACACGGTCGATCTGGCGCTGGGCGGCGTGAGCCAGGGGGTGGACACGGGCTTTCTGGTGTTCAACCACCGCACCTATCCGCTGCTGACCCGTTTGTTCGAAGAGCTGCAGGTGCCCACGGCGGAGGCCGAGATGTCGTTTTCCGTGCAGGTGCCGCAGGCCGGCGGCCGGGCGGGCCTGGAGTGGAGCGGCAGTTCGCTGGGCGGTGTGTTCGCCCAGCGCAGCAATCTGCTGCGGCCCCGTTTCCTGAAGATGCTGGCCGAGATCCTGCGCTTCAACCGCCTGACCACGCGCATCGCCGAGGAAGGCGATGAAGCGCGGCTGCGCAGCTGCATCGAAGATTTCCTGGACGACCACGGCTTCGGGCCGGCCTTTCGCCAGGACTATCTGCTGCCCATGATGGGCTGCATCTGGTCCTGCCCCACCGACCAGATGCTGCGCTTTCCCGTGGCCACGCTGATCCGCTTTTGCCACAACCACGGCCTGATCCAGGTCACGGACCGGCCGCAGTGGCGCACCGTGCGCGGTGGTTCGCGCCAGTATGTGCGGCGCATGGTGGCCGCGCTGCAAAAGGATGGCCACCACGAGGTCCGGCTGAACGCGCCCGTGCTGGGCCTGCGCCGCGCCGCGCACGGCGTGCTGCTGCAGATGGCGCACGGCACGGAGCGGTTCGACGCCGTGGTGCTGGCCTGCCACAGCGACCAGGCCCTGCGCCTGCTGGGCTCCGATGCCACGCCGCTCGAGCGCAGCGTGCTGGGCGCCATCCGCTACCAGCCCAACCAGGCCGTGCTGCACACCGATGCCGGCGTGCTGCCGCGCCGCCCGGCGGCCTGGGCCGCCTGGAACTACGAACGCGCCGCCGATCCCGGAAAAGACCGGGCCGGCGTCTGCCTGCACTACCTGCTCAACCGCCTGCAGCCCCTGCCGTGGCAGCAGCCCGTGATGGTGTCGCTGAACCCGGTGCGCCCCATCGATGACAGCCAGGTCCACGCGCGCATCGAGTACAGCCACCCGGTGTTCGACCTGGCCGCCATCGAGGCCCAGGGCCGGGTGGATGCCCTGCAAGGCCAGCGCAGGACCTGGTTCTGCGGCGCATGGTGCGGCTACGGCTTCCACGAGGACGGCCTGCGCTCGGGCCTGGTCGCGGCCGACGGCCTGCTGCATGCCCTGCCGACCTTGCCCGTCCTGCCCGCCAGCGCGGCCTTCGAGGGGGTTGCATGACGGCCCGGCCGCTCATCGGCTTCGGCCATGTCTGGCACCGCCGCCTGCGGCCGGTGGAGCATGCCTTCCGCTACCCGGGCTATTTCCTCATGCTGCCCATGCGCAGCCTGCGCACGCAGCCGGACGCCGCGCTCAGGCGCAACCGCCGTGGCTGGCTGAGCTTCCATGACGGCGACCACGGCGAGGGCGGCTGCGACGCACTGGCCTGGTTCGAGCAGCTGCTGCACAGCGAAGGCATAGCCGACGCCGATGGCGAAGTCTGGCTGCACACCTTTCCGCGCGTGCTGGGCTACGTGTTCAAGCCCGTGAGCTTTTGGTATGCGCACCGCGCCGACGGGTCGCTGGCCGCCGTGCTGGCCGAGGTCAACAACACCTTTGGCGAGCGCCATGCCTATCTGCTGGCGGGGCCGGACCTGGCCTGGGGCCGGGAGCAGGTGGCGCGCAAGCAATTCCACGTCTCGCCGTTCTGCGAGGTGCGCGGCGAGTACCGCTTCCGCTTCGAACGCAGCGAAGACCGCACCCTGGCGCGCGTGGACCTGCATGACGAGGACGGCCCGCTGCTGCAGACCAGCGTGGGCGGCGTGCTGCAGGCGCTGGATGCCGCCGCCGTGCGCCGCGCCTTCTTCGGCACCCCTTTGATGACGCTGGGCGTGGTCGCCCGCATCCACTGGCACGCGCTGCGCCTTTGGGCCAAGCGCGTGCCTTTCCATGGCAAACCCTCCGCGCCCAAGCGCTTCGTCACAAGATGAACACTACCGCCGCCCCCCTGCTGAGCCCCACCGCCGCAGCGCCGCGCCGCACGCCTGCGCGGGCACGCCGTGTGCTGAACCTGCTCGAACGTCTGCCCCACGGGCAGCTGGACCTGGAGCAGCCCGATGGCCGCCTGCTGCACCTGCCCCGTCCGCCGTCGGGGGCTGCCGACGCGCATTGCGTGCTGCACGACTGGCGGGCGCTGGAGCGCACCCTGAAATCGGGCGACATCGGCCTGGCCGAGGGCTATATCGCCGGAGAATGGGACAGCCCCGACCTGGCCGCCCTGCTGCGCCTGTGCATGGCCAACCGCGACCATGTGCAAAGCCTGGTCTACGGCAGCTGGTGGGGCCGGCTGGGCTACCGCCTGCGCCACCTGCTGCAGCGCAATACGCGGGCCGGCAGCGCCAGGAACATCCATGCCCACTACGACCTGGGCAACGATTTCTACCGCCTGTGGCTGGACCCCGGCATGAGCTACAGCGCCGCCTGGTTCCAGGGGCGCACGGGTGAATCGCTGCGCCACGCCGACCTGCAGGACGCCCAGCAGGCCAAGCTCAGGCGCACGCTGGACGAGGTGCGGCTGCAGCCCGGCCAGCGCCTGCTGGAGATCGGCTGCGGCTGGGGCGGGCTGGCCGAGGCGGCGGCGCAGGAGTTCGGCGCCCGGGTCACGGGCGTGACGCTGTCGCGCGAGCAACTGGCCTGGGGACAGCAGCGCATGCGGCAGGCCGGCCTGGCCGACGCCGTGGAGCTGCGCTACCAGGACTACCGCGACCTGCCCGCGCGCCATGCGGGCGAGCCCTTCGACGCCATCGTCTCCATCGAGATGTTCGAGGCCGTGGGCCGCGAGTACTGGCGCAGCTACTTCCAGACGTTGCGCGACTGCCTCAAGCCCGGGGGCCTGGCCTGCATACAGACCATCACGCTGCGCGAGGACCTGTTCGCGCGCTATCTGCGCTCCACCGACTTCATCCAGCAGTACATCTTCCCGGGCGGGCTGCTGCCCAGCATTCCTGCCTTCGAGCAGGAGGCACGGCGCGCCGGCCTGGTGGTGGAGCGCCGCATGGCCTTCGGCCGCGACTATGCGGAGACGCTGCGGCGCTGGCGCCAGGCCTTCGATCACCACCTCGACGCCGTGCGGGCCCAGGGCTTTGACGAACGCTTCGTGCGCATCTGGACCTTCTATCTCGCCTACTGCGAGGCGGCCTTCGACACCGGCAACACCGATGTCGTCCAGTTCACGCTGCGCAGGCCCCTGCCATGAAATCGCCACCACGTCACATGCCGCGCCGCCAGGCGCTGGCCTGGGGCGCCGCCTGCGCCCTTGTCCCTTCACTGATCGCCATGCCCAACGAACTCCACGCCAAGACTCCGACTGCCGACCTTCCGGCCGAACTGCGCAGCGCCCTGCCGGCCGCGCGCCTGGTGGGCACGGGCGTGCTGCGCTTTTTCGGCCTGCGCGTGTACGAGGCACGGCTGTGGGCCGCACCGGGCTTTGTGCCCGAAGACTACGCCCGCCACCCGTTCGCGCTGGAGCTGGTCTATGACCGCAAGCTCGAAGGCGCGGCCATCGCCGAGCGTTCCATCGCCGAAATGCGCAGGGTCGACGGCTTCACCGAGGAGCAGTCCCGCCAATGGCTGGCGCTGATGAAGCAGGCATTTCCCGATGTGGCGGCCCAGGACCGGCTGCTGGGCCTGAACGACGGCCAGGGCGAGGTGCGCTTCTTCCACAACGGCCGCCAGACTGCACAGCTGCGCGATGCCGACTATGCGCGCCTGTTCTTCGGCATCTGGCTCGCGCCCCAGACCTCGGCACCTGCCATGCGCAGCTCGCTGCTGGGCCAATCCTGAGCGCCCGGGACCACGCCATGGCCTCGCACCCTGCCGCCGCCCCCTTGCTGCCCTGGCGCACAGGGCTGGCCTATGGCGGCCTGGCCGCGCCGCTGGCGTTCGTGTCCCTGCCGCTGTATGTGAACCTGCCCTACCACTACGCCAGCGTGGCCGGTGCGCCGCTGGCGGGGCTGGGCGCGGTGCTGCTGGCCACGCGTGCCTTCGATGCCCTGGTGGACCCCGCCATCGGCCGCCAGGCCGACCGGCTGCTGCGCCGGGGCATGCGGCCAGCGTGGTGGGCGGCTGCACTGGCCAGCCTGCTGATGGTCCTGGGCTTCTGGGCGCTGTGGCATCCGCCGCGCGGTGCCCAGGCCGCCATGCTGGGCTGGCTGGCCTGCAGCCTGCTGGTGTGCACGCTGGCCTACAGCTTCGTCACCATCGTCCACCAGGCCTGGGGCACGCGCTGGGGCGGGCAGCCCGCCTGGCGGGCCCGCGTCACGGCCTGGCGCGAGGGCGCTACGCTGGGCGGTGTGCTGCTGGCCAGCGTGTTGCCGGCCTGGCTGGGCTTGGACGCCACCAGCGCCGTGCTGGCGCTGGGCCTGGCGCTGGGGCTGGTGGGGCTGTACCGGCTCAAGGCTCCGGTGACGCTGCCGCAGCAGGCCACGGCGGACACCTCTCGGATCTCACCATGGGCGGATGCCGGCTTTCGCCGGCTGCTGGCCGTCTTCATGGTCAACGGCGTGGCCGCGGCCATTCCGGCCACCTTGCTGCCCTTCTTCGTGGCCGACAGATTGCAGGTGCCCGGGATGCAGCCCCTGCTGCTGCTGTGCTTTTTTGGCGCGGCGGCCCTGGGCCTGCCGCTGTGGGTGAAGGCCGTCTCGCGCTGGGGCCTGGCGCCCAGCTGGCGCGCGGGCATGCTGGCCAGCGTGCTGGCCTTCGGCTTCACGCCCTGGCTGGGCACGGGTGACGGCCTGGCCTTCGCCGTGATCTGCCTGGCCAGCGGGCTGGCCCTGGGCGCGGACCTGGCCCTGCCGGGCGCACTGCTCACGGGCGTGATCCACGAGTCCGGCCAGGGCGGCCAGGGCGAGGGCCGCTACCTGGGGTGGTGGACCTGCGCCACCAAGCTCAACCTGGCCCTGGCCGCGGGCCTGGCCCTGCCCCTGCTGTCCGTTGCGGGCTACCGCAGCGGCAGCACCGATCCGGCCGGCCTGCAGACCCTGGCCTGGGCCTATGGCGGGCTGCCCTGCCTGCTCAAACTGGCGGCGGCCGGGCTGCTCTGGCGCGCCGAGCGACTGCATTCTTCCTGGAGGCACACATGAGCCACATCACCCACTGCGCTTCGTTTTCACCACTGCGGCGCGCCTGCCTGGGGGCGGCATTGGCGCTGTCTCTGGCGGGCTGCGCCGGTCCTTCCGTGCAGGACTACGCCAAGGAGCAGCCGACGCTGGACCTGCGCCAGTACTTCAACGGGCCGCTGACGGCCCACGGCATGTTCACGGACCGCTCGGGCAAGGTGGTCAAGCGATTCACCGTGCGCATGACGGGCCGCTGGAATGGCGACGAGGGCACGCTCGATGAGCACTTCGTCTACAGCGACGGCAGCACGCAGCAGCGCATCTGGCATATCCGCCACCTGGGCGAGGGCCGCTACAGCGGCCGGGCCGACGACGTGGTGGGCGAGGCCCAGGGCCAGAGCGCGGGCAATGCCATCCGCTGGAGCTATGTGCTGGCCCTGCCCGTGGACGGAAGGGTCTGGAACGTCAGCATGGACGACTGGATGTACCTGATGGACGGGCGCACCCTGCTCAACCGCACGGCCATGAGCAAGCTCGGCCTGCACCTGGGCGACGTGACGCTGGCCATCATCAAGGAGTGATGGCCATGCCACTGTTATCCCGCCGGCTGAACCCGCCGCTGCGCGACTGGAAGGGCCGCTCGGCATGGCTTCTGGGCGCCTCCTCGGGCATAGGGCGCGCCACGGCCGAAGCGCTGCACGGCCAGGGCGCGCGCGTGATTGTCTCTGCGCGGCATGGCGGTGCGCTGCAGGATTTCGTGCGCGGCCGCGAAGGCTGCCTGGCCCTGCCGCTGGACGTGACCGATGCCCAGGCCGTGGCACAGGCAGCCCGTGCCGTGCGGGCCCATGTGGGCAGGGCGCCCGACCTGGTGGTGTACTGTGCCGGCCACTACCGGCCCCAGCGCGCCACCGAGTTCGACCTGGCCGAGATGCAGCGCCACCTGGCCGTGAACTATGGCGGCGCGCTGCACCTGCTCGATGCGGTGCTGCCCATGCTGCTGGAGGCCGGCCAGGGGCATCTGGCCCTGGTCGGCTCGGTGGCAGGCTATCGCGGGCTGCCCATGTCCCTGGCCTACGGTCCTACCAAGGCGGCGCTCAACAACCTGGCAGAAAACCTCTACCTGGACCTGCACGGCCCGGGCCTGGGCGTGTCCATCATCAACCCCGGCTTTGTCGATACGCCGCTGACGGCGCAAAACAGCTTCAGCATGCCGGCCCTGATCGGTGCCGACGAGGCCGCCCGGCACATGCTGCAGGGCTGGGCACAGGGGCGCTTCGAGATGAATTTTCCGCGCCGCTTCACACGCTGGGTGCGGCTGCTGCGCTGCCTGCCCGATGCCTGGTATTTCTCGGCGGTTCGCCGCATCACAGGAGCCTGAAACCGATGAGCACTGCCCTCGGCGATCCCCGACTGGACCGGCTGGCCCAGGCCTATGAGGCGCTGCGCCGCGACAACCTGCCGGCGCTGCTGGCCCTCTATGCGGAACAGGCCCGGTTCAAGGACCCGTTCAACGATGTGCGCGGCCACGCAGCGATACAGCGCGTGTTCGCCCACATGTTCGAGCAACTGGACCGGCCCCGCTTCGCCGTCAGCCAGGGCGCGGTGCAGGGGGACAGCGGCTTTTTGCTGTGGGAGCTGGGCTTTGTCAGGGCATCGGGCCAGCCCATGCACATCTGCGGCACCAGCTACCTGGAGTTCGATGCGCAGGGACTGGTGGCAGTGCACCGCGACTTCTGGGACCCGGTGGAGGAAATCTTCGCCAAGGTGCCCGTGCTGGGCGCCGTGGCCAGGGCGCTGCAGAACAAGCTCAGGGCTCCGCAGTAAGCAGCCTGGCCAATTGCGCCAGGGCGCCGTCCAGGTCGTCCAGGCCTGGGGCGCCCAGGCAGATGCGCAGCCCGCTGGCATGGTCGTGCGGCTCCACCATCAGCGAGCCCGGATCGGTCAGCGTCACGCCCAGCGCCGCTGCGGCCGACACCAGGCGGTCGGCGGCCTCGCGCTCCATGGGCAGCCAGGCGTTGTAGGCCTCGGGGTGCAGCACCAGGCGGCTGTCGCCCAGGTGTGGGGCAAGGTGCGATGCGGCCAGCCGCACGCGCCGCTGTGCCTCATGGCGCAGGTCGGCCTGCAGGGAGGCGACCACGCCCTGGGACAGCCATTCATCGACCACGGCGCATGACAGGGCCGAAGGCGCCATGGACAGCTCCTGCAGCGTCGCCAGCGCGGCGCCGCACAGCGCTGGCGGCAGCACCAGCGTGCCCACCTGCAGCCCCGGGCCCAGCGACTTGGACAGCCCGTTCACATGCAGGGTGATCTCGGGCGCCAGGGTCGCCAGGTGCGCAAGGCGCGCGTGATCGGGCAAGCAGGCGGCGTACACGCCGTCTTCGATGATCCAGGCGCCTGCGTTCCGGCAGATATCCACGATCGCCCGCCTGCGCTCCGCGCCCATGGTGGCCGTGGTCGGGTTGTGCAGCGTGGGGGTGAGGTAGAGCACCTTGCCTTCGGCGGCGGGAATGCCGTCCAGCGCCTCGGCCAGCGCCTGCGGCAGCAGGCCCTGCGCGTCCATGGCCAGGCCCTGCAGGGCGCAGCCCTTGCGCCGGGCCAGGGCAATGGCACCGGGGTAGGTGATGCGCTCGGTCAGCAGCCGGCCCCGGGGCTGGCAGACCAGGTCCAGGGCCAGGGACAGCGCCTGGCGTGCGCTGCTGGTCAGCACCATGTGGCCGGGTTCCACGTTCAGGCCCAGCGTCTGCAGCCAGCGCGCGAGCACGCGGCGATGCTCCGCATGTCCGCCCGGCGGCGCGTAGGAATTGAAGTGATCGGCATCGATGCGGCGCGCAATCGCGGTCAGCGTGCGCGCCAGCAGGCGTTCGCTGATGGCGGCCGGCGGCGCGTTGGAGGACAGGTCGATGGCCTCGCCGCCCTGCGTCCGCCGGGCGGCCACGAAGGTGCCCCGGCCCTTGACGCTGCGCGTCAGCCCCCGGCGCTCCAGCAGCGCATAGGCCCTGGTCACCGAGCCCAGGCCGATCTGCAGCCTGTCGGCCAGGTCTCTGTGGGCGGGAAGGCGGTCGCCGCCGGCCAGCCGGCCTTCGACGATGTCGTCGGCCAGGGCGCGCGCCAGCCGCTCGGCGGCACTGGCTTCAATGCGCGCAAGACGGGGTGTCCAGGGGGAGGGCAGGAGCATGGTCGGGGCAAGGAAAAAAAGAGTGTGCCGTGACACTATTTCATTTCTCGATAGTGTAACGTTCACCCCATGTTCAGCCACATCACCGTCGGCGCCCGTGATCTCGAGCGGGCCGGCCGCTTCTATGACGCGGTGCTTTCCCCGCTGGGACTGCAGCGCCGCGCCGTCCAGCCCGATGGCGGGCCGGCCGCGCTGTGCTGGGTGGCGCCGCAGGCTTCCTTGCCGCGCTTTTATGTCTACAGCCCCTTCAACGGCGAGCCGGCCACGGCGGGCAACGGCAGCATGGCGGCCTTTCTGGCGCCATCGCCCGAGGCGGTGGATGCGGCCCATGCCGCCGGGCTGGCCCGGGGCGGCAGCGACGAAGGCCCGCCCGGCCCGCGACCGCATTACGGCGATGGCTACTACGGTGCCTACCTGCGCGATCCCGACGGCAACAAGGTCCATGTGGTGCATCGCGCCGATGTGCGGCCGTAGCGCAGATCGGGACCGCCGCCCGTTTCCCCTTCTTTTCCTTCCCATGCAACAAGGACTGTCTTCATGAGCATTGCCGTTCATATGGTCGACGTTTTCGCCAGCGGCCCGCTGTCCGGCAATCCGCTGGCCGTGATCACCGGTGGGCAGGCGCTGACCACCGCACAGATGCAGCAGCTGACACGCTGGTTCAACCTCTCCGAAACCGCGTTCCTGCTTCCGCCCACGCAGGCGCAGGCCGACTACCGCGTGAGGATTTTCACGCTGGACCGGGAGATGCCTTTTGCCGGCCATCCCACGCTGGGCAGCTGCCATGCCTGGCTGTCCCAGCGCGGTGCGCCCAGGAACGCAGGCCACATCGTCCAGGAGTGCGGGGCGGGCCTGGTGCAGATACGGCAGGAGCATGGGCGGCTGGCATTCGCCGCGCCGCCCATGCTGCGCTTTGGCGCGCCCACCGCCGACGAGCTGGATGCCGCGCTGCGCATGCTGGGCATCACCGCCGAAGAGGTGCAGGCCGCCTCGTGGATAGACAACGGCCCCGGCTGGCTGGGCATCCGCCTGGCCTCGGCCGAGCAGGTGCTGGCGCTGAACCCGGCCCGGCAGTGGCCCACGCGCATGGACGTGGGCGTGGTGGGGCCCTATGCCAGGGGTGTCGGCGGTGCCAGCCCTGCCGCCTGCGAGGTGCGCGCCTTTTTCTCCGATCACCAGGGCGCCATCGTCGAAGACCCCGTCACCGGCAGCCTCAACGCCTCGCTGGCGCAGTGGCTGTTTGCGACGGGGGTGATGGACAGCGACTACGTTGCCGCCCAGGGCCGCTGCCTGGGCCGTGACGGCCGCATCTTCCTGACCCGTGACGGCACGGGCCAGGTCTGGGTGGGCGGCACGGCGCGCACCCATGTCGAAGGCGCACTGAGCGGCCTTTGATCCACACCGAAGGAACCCACGAATGACAGCGATCCAGGAGAGCCTGCGCGCTCCCGTCTCATCGGCCAGGGCCAACCTGAAAATGCTGGTGCGCTACAAGGCCTGGGCCAACGGCCTGACCTTCAAGAGCGTGATGGAGCTGCCCGAAGGCGAGGCCTTGAAGCAGCGCCCCACGAGCTTCGGCAACATGGTGCGCACGCTGAACCACGTCCTTGTGGTGGAGGACATCTTCAGGCACCACCTGCAGGGCCGCAAACATGGCTACACCATGCGCAACACCGACCACACGCCCACGCTGCAGGCGCTGTGGGAATCCGTGCAGGCAATGGACCGCTGGTATGTGGAGTTCGTCGACGCATGCCCGGACGAGGAACTGGCGAAGGTCGTGCACTTCGAGTTCGTGGGCGGCGGGCAGGGTGCCATGACGCGCGAGCAGATCGTGCTGCACGTGGTGAACCACGGCAGCTACCACCGTGGCTTTGTCAGCGACATGATGTACCAGGTGCCCTTCGTGCCGCCGGCCAACGACCTGCCGGTGTTCCTCAGGGACTGCTACCGCGTGGACGAGCCGGCCTGCGGTTGAGGCAGGGCCAGGGCCTGCTGCGCCAGGGCGCCCTGGCGCACGGGCAGCGCAGGCGGCGCGTCGCCGGGCAGGGCCCATCCCTGGCGCAGCGCACCGGCAAAGCCGTCGGCCACGCGCGAGTAGGCGCGGCCGCTGGTCATCACCCGGGGCCGGGCCGACCAGGCGATGCGGGCGCCGCCGGCCGCCAGGCGGTCCACCAGGTCCTGGTCCTCGCCGCAGGTGCGTGCGTCGAACCCGCCGGCCTGGCGGTAGTGCCAGGCCGAGATGCCCAGGTTGGCACCATGCACGTGGCGGTGGCCGTCGCGGTCCGTGTAGGTGGTCTCGAAGTGCCGCCGCGCCGTGTCCGCCTGGACGCCGTGGGCCGACCAGTCGGCCACCTGCACCGTGCCGCAGACCACGTCGGACTGAAGCGCCAGCTGGTCGGCCAGCCAGCTCGGCGAGACTGTGGTGTCGGCGTCCGTGAAGGCCAGCCAGCGGGCGCCCAGCAGCAGCAGGTACTCCGACCCCAGGGCCCGCGCCTTGCCCACGTTGCGCGCGGCAATGGACAACGGGATGGCGGGCCAGCGGCGCACGGCCGATTCGGTGGCGTCCTGGCAGCTGTCCAGCACCACCACGACGGCCACGGTCTCGCCTTGCAGGTCGGCATGGGCGGCCGCGCAAAACACGCTGTCCAGGCAGCGGCCTATGAAGTCTTCCTCGTCATGGGCTGGGATGCACACGCCGATCATCTGTCCGTCCTTTCAGGGGTTTTCTGCCAGATGTCCAGCTGGAAATCCGGTTCGCTGTGGCTCAGCAGCAAGTGCAGCTGCGCATGGGCCGACACGCTGTCATGCAGGGCGCGGGTGCTCTGCAGGTGATCGTGCGCCCCATGCCGCCAGTGGCACATGAGCCAGTGGCCGCCGCCCTGCAGCGAGGCCAGGCACTGGCGGTTGAAATGCGCCAGTGCCGCGTCGTCGAAGTAGTAGGCAAGCTCCGAGACCACGATGAGATCGAAGCCTTGCTGCGGCACCTGGGGCACCTGTGGCCATTGCCAGGGCAGGGGCAGGGCCTGCAGGTCCAGGCGGGCGCGGTCCTGCGGCGCAATCCGCTGCCGGCACAGATCCACGGCCCTGTCCGAGAAATCGACGGCGCACAGCCGGTCGCAGCGCTGCAGCAGGCGCTGCGTGGCCTCGCCATTGCCGCAGCCGGGCTCGAAGCCGTGGGCATAGCGCTCGCGCGGCAGGGCGGCCAGCAGCAGGTCGCGCTTGCGCCGTTCGTACCAGCGTGATGCGACCTGCCAGGGGTCGGGGTCGGCCTGGTACATCTGCTCGAAGTGCTGCCGGGCGCCGTTCATAGAAACACCACTTCAAACGGACGCAGCAGGCGCTGCGTGGCCCAGGACGGCAGGATGGCGTCGCGGCCCGTGGACGGGTCCGGCAGCAGCTGGCTGCGAAAGCACGACAGGGCCTGGCGCTTGAGCGCCAGCTCCTGCGGCGCCAGCGCAATGGCGGCGGCACGGTGCCAGGGCACGCGCGCGTCGCCGGGCTCGGCCCAGTGCCAGGCCCAGATCGGCAGCTCGAAGAGCCGGCAGCCCGCGTGCCGGGCTGCCGTGGCGCAGGCCTGGCCCGTGGCCTCGTGGTCCGGGTGCCCGTCTTCGCGCCAGGTGCACAGCAGCGCATCCGAGGGCTGCAGCAACGGCTCCAGCCGTTGCAGCAACTGCGCTGCATGCTCGGCGATATGGCCGTCGGGCAGGCCCAGCCGCAGCACCTGCGCCTGCGGCGCAAGCAGGGCCAGGGCCTGGGTGCTCTCCTGCACGCGCTCGCGCACCAGACGCTGCGGCGGCCACAGCGTCGAGTCGGGGTGGCTGGCTCCGCCATCGGTCACGGAGACGATGAGGCAGGGCATGCCCCGCTCGGCACAGCGGCGCAGCAGGCCGGCGCAGCCCAGGATCTCGTCATCGGGGTGCGGCGCGACGATGACGGCGCGGCGCCGGCCGTCCAGCAGATCGTCCATGGATACCTGCGCTGGCCGGCGCTGCGCAAACCAGGCCTGCCAGCGCGATTCCGGCGTGCCCCGGCCCTCGATGAGGCGCGGCTTCACAGCATCCATGCCGCGCCTCCCGGTGCCTGCGAGGCCTGTGCCTTGTCGGCCAGCAGGCGGCCCAGCGCGGCCTGGTCGCGCTCGGCATGGCTTTGGCGGATGAAGACGGGCAGGTCGGCCATCAGCTGCGCCAGGCCCCTGTTCTTGCACAGCGGGCCCGGTCCGATGGCGCGCGGCACGCGCCGCAGCACCTCTTCGGCGGCGGCTTCCACAGCCAGGCGGGCGCGGTTCACGGCCAGCAGGCAGGGGTCCGAGGGCGTGGCATCGATGCGGGCTGCAGCGTCGCGCAGCAGGCCGGCCGCGCCGGCCAGGGCCACGTCCAGCGCGCCCAGGTGGGCCTGGCGGTGCGGGTCCTCGCCTTGACCGACGGCCTGCTGCAGATGGCTGGCGATGCGCGCTGCCGCGCCATGCCAGCAGGCAGCAACGCCCGCGCCGCCATGGTGAAAGCCGGGGCGGCCCAGGTACTGGCCCGGTTCACCGACCAGCACGCCGGTGGCGCCGTCGAAGTGCACGTCGGCGCTGGCGCTGGCGGCCATGCCCACGGCCTGCCAGTGGCTGTCGTCCCTGCGGATGCCGGGCTGGTCCATGGTGACGGCGATCAGGCAGCGCCGGCCGTCGGCCAGCCAGCCGCTGACCAGGGCACGGTCCACCGCGCGCGCGCCCGAACACCAGGGCTTGTGGCCGGACAGCTGCACGGCCATGCCGGCATGTGCCGCAGCATGGGGGGCCGTGGGCGTGGCCTGCACGCGCTCGCCCGGCGGCTCGGCGCACCAGACGGCCCAGCGCAGGCCTTCGGTGGCCAGGTCGGCCTGCAGCTCGGACAGGATGGCCAGGGCATCGGTATGGCCTTCATAGAGCTTGGCCAGGCTCAGGCTGTGGGCGGCCACCTCGGCCAGTGCGCGCCAGCGCTGCAGCGTGTGGCCATGGCCCGGCAGCGGCAGGCGGTCGGCGCCCTGCGCCACCAGCAGGGCCAACTGGTCCGCTGGCGACAGGTCCGTGTGGCCGCGCAAGGCCTGCGCCAGCGTGTCGCTGCATGTCCACGCATGGGCGTGCTCGTTGTCGTGCTGGGCCATCGCCGCTTGCCTTCCTTTTGTGTGTCGTGCGCAGCCCGGGAAATGGGGGTGGGGCCGGGCGATGCCATGGTGCCGGGAGGATGAACGCGGCGCCGCAGGAGCAGGAAGGCATTACCTGTCGGAGACCACCGACCGGCAGGCGTCCCGTTCCACGCCGTCGGCAGGGCAGGCGGCCAGCTCCAGGCGCAGCGGTGCCTGCTCCTGCCTGATCGAGGGAACGGGGATGCCGAAGGCTTCCCTTTCCCTGTGCTCCAGCGGCCTGGCCTCTTTCAAGGCAGACAGAAAGGCCTTGCGCCACCAGTGCACGTCCTGCTCGGCGATGCGCTGCAGCAGCCGCTGGTGCCGCTGGCGCCTTTCCTGCAGGGGCATCTGCAGGGCCTGCTGCACCACGGCGGCCGTGCCGTGCACGTCGTAGGGATTGACCAGCAGCGCCTCCTGCAGCTGCTCGGCCGCGCCGGCAAACCGCGACAGCACCAGCACGCCCGGGTCGGCCGGGTCCTGGGCCGCCACATATTCCTTGGCCACGAGGTTCATGCCGTCGCGCAGCGGCGTGACCAGGCCCACGGCCGCCGCGCGGCACAGGCCCGGAATGCCATCGCGCGGCAGGGTCTGGTGGATGTAGCGCACGGGCATCCAGTCCAGCTCGCCGTAGTCGCCGTTGACGGCGCCGCACAGCGATTCAAGCTCCCGCCGTATGTCGGCATACGCGTCCAGGCCCTCGCGCGTGGGCGAGCCGATCTGGATCAGCGTGGCGCGCCGGCGCTGCTCGGGATGGCGGGCCAGCAGCTCCCGAAAGGCACGCAGGCGCTGCGGCAGGCCCTTGGAGTAGTCCAGCCGGTCTATGCCCAGCAGCAGGCGACGCTGTGCGTACTCGTGCTTCATGCGCTCGTACATGTCCCGCGAGGCGCCGCCCTGTGCAAGCGCCATGAAACCATCCACATCGATGCCTATGGGGAAGGCGCGGCAGACCAGGCGCTGCCCATGGGCACGCAAGGCGCCATCGCCCAGCGACTGGCCCCCGGCCTCGTCGCAGACATAGCGCTCGAAATGCTGCACGTCCTGGCGGGTCTGCAGGCCCACAAGGTCGTAGGCAAACAGGCAGCGCATCAGCCATGCATGCTCGGGAATGGCCGCCAGCAGGGTCGGCGGGGGCAATGGGATGTGCAGGAAAAAGCCGATGCGCTGGCGGCAGCCCAGGGCGCGCAGCTCGGCCGCCAGCGGGATCAGGTGGTAGTCATGCACCCAGAGGATGTCGTCCTGCGCCAGCAGGGGCAGCAGCCTGCGCGCAAGCAGCTGGTTCACGCGGCGGTAGCCGGCCGCATGGCCCGTGTCGAAGCTCGCCAGGTCCAGCCGTCCGTGAAAGACGGGCCACAGCACGCCGTTGCTGTAGCCCGCGTAGTAGCTGTCATGGTCCGCGCGGTCCAGGTCCACCGTGGCCAGCGTGACGTTGCCTGCCTGGGTGCGGTGCACATGGCCGGCCGGCGCGGCCTGGGCACCGTCGTCGGTGACGGCCCCGCTCCAGCCGAACCACAGGCCGCCCGTCTGCCGCAGCGCATCGCCCATGGCCACGGCAAGGCCCCCGGCCGCGGCCCTGCGCGGATCGGCCACGCGGTTGGAGATCACCACCAGCCGGCTCATGGCAGCACCTCCGCGCAGGGCTGCGCAGCCAGGTGCATGCATGCGGACTTCAGCCAGGCATGCGCGGCCTGCGGGCTGCCCAGCCGGTGGCGGGCCCTGCTTGCGCCTTCGCCCACCTTGATCGCCATGCCGCCGTGTGCCTGCACCACGGCAAAGCCGCTCTCGTCCGTGACATCGTCACCGGCAAAAACCGGGGTGCGGCCGGCGAACGGCGCTTCGCGCAGGAAGGCCGCAATGGCGTGGCCCTTGTCCACGCCTGCGGGCCTGACCTCCAGCACGCATTTGCCGTGCAGCAGCTCCAGACCGGGCTGGTGCCGCAGTGCGCGGACCAACATGTCCAGGCACAGCGCCGCCAGCTCTGGCGCACGCCGGTAGTGCAGTGCGACCGAGGAGCGCTTGCGCTCCACCAGCAGGCGCGGATGATCGGCCGCCAAGGCATTGCACATCTGCAGCACGGTCTCTGGCATGGCCGATGCCTGCATGTGCAGGCGGCCTGCGGCATCCCGCCGCTGCAGGCCGTGCTCGCAGGCGGCGGGCAGATGCAGCGGCGCCAGAAAGCGGTCCAGCATCTCGACCTGCCGACCCGTGACGATGGCCAGCGCACCGCCCAACAGACCCTGCAGCCTGGTCAGCATGGGGATCAGGCCGGGGTCTGGCGCAATGGCGTCCGGGGTCTCGGCCAGCGGCACGAGCGTGCCGTCGAAGTCGAGGAACAGGGCGGATCTGCAGGTGGGGAATGGGGGTGTTTCCATGGAGGCGCCAGGGTATGGGTTGCCGGTTTCGTGGATCGACATCAGGAAAGCGTCTGCTGCCATGGCCTGCTCACCGCTCGGCCTTGATGGAGCCGCGGATGTTGGTGATGGCCAGGCAGAACTGCAGGCTCACCAGCGCCCAGGCCGCCGTGGACCAGCCCCACAGCGCCCACAGCGCATTGCTGAGCATCAGGACCCAGAAGCCCAGGTTGCGCCTTTGCGCAGAACGCGAGCCCACACACCAGGCGCCGGCGATGGAGGCCAGAAAGGCAGGCCACTGGAGCCAGTCGGGAATGTCGGGCATGGGGTTGCTCCTGTATGAAGTGAAGCGCGGGCACCTCAGTTGCCGGGCCGTGCCGGGTCGTCTTCGTCGATGGAGTGGCATTCCTTGCAGGCTCCGCTTTCGTGCGCGCGGGCGGCCAGATTGACGTGGAAGGCCGCCCCTTGCTGCAACTGCTCCCCGTCCAGAGCCCTTCGATGCCGGTCATGCGGTTGCTGGCGATCTTGTTGGCTGCCAGCAGCTCGTTGCGCTTCAGGTGCAAGCTTCAGGTGCAATCAAGGCTGCTTGCGCACCATCTTCTTGCGCCGTTCGGCATCCAGGCCCGGCGTCTGGCGCATGTCGGTATCGACCTGGCCGGAGGCGAGGTCGTCATGGGCCTGGCGCATCACCGGATCGGGCGCATCGCTGGTAGCGTCCAGGCTCTGGTCGCGCTCGTGCGGAAGGCGCAGGCCCTGTTCGGATGCGTCGGATGCATCGGATTCACCGGGCGCATGGGGCGCCTTGCCGACCTGTCCGGGCAGCTTGGTCTGGCCATCGCCCGACGGCTTCGCCTGTGTGGGTGCAGAGGACTTGGATGCGGATGGGGTCTTGTCTTTCATGGCGTCTTCCTTTCATTCGCGGGCCTGCGCAGGCGGCGCTTGGGCCATGGTCTCTTGGCCCTTTCGCAGCCGCCGTGGGACCACGCCGAAAGCGCAGGAACGAAAAGATGCCTCGCGCAAGAACGCCGTTCTCAGGCACGCCGATTGCCCTGTGCCGGGGTGCGAAAAATGGCCACAGGCCACTGGCGCGATGTCCGCAAGGCCCGGTCGCCGCGTTCCTACGGCACATGGCCGCAAGCGCGCACGCCGGCGGCGCGCCAAGGCGATCACGATAGACATCACTTTCAACTGCCAAGGAGCACATTCCATGACGCAATCGAATCCCGCAAACCGTGACCCGCTGTCCGACGCGCCCGGCGCACATCCCGTGGGCACCGGCATAGGCGCTGCAGGCGGTGCCGTGACCGGCGCTGCATTCGGCGCAATGGGCGGCCCCATCGGTGCTGCCGTGGGCGGTGTGGCCGGTGCCGTGGTCGGCGGGCTGGCCGGCAAGGGCGCGGCCGAAGCCGTCAATCCCACGGTCGAGGACGCCTACTGGCGCGACGCCTACCAGAACGAGCCCTACTACGTGGCAGGCCGCAGCTACGAGGAATACCGCCCCGCCTACGAGCTGGGCTGGAACGCGGCCGCCACGCGCCGCGATGCCGATTTCGATGCCTTCGACGCCGAATGGGAGCGCGAATGGACCACGCGCCGTGGCGCCAGCCATCTGGACTGGGACCAGGCCCGGCCCGCAGCGCGCGCAGCCTGGGAGCGCGCAGGCGTTCGCGATGTCCGTGATGAAACGGGGACCATCGTGGCACCGGCCTACACCGGCGACATCGACAACGACGATGTGGCCGACGTGCTCAACGACCTGCTCGAATCCTGCCGCGATGGCGAGTACGGCTTTCGCACCTCGGCCGAGAACGCCGACTCGCCGGACCTCAAGACCCTGTTCCTGCGCCATAGCGCCGAGTGCGGCGCCGCCGCGCTGGAGCTGGAGGCCGAGATCCGCAAGCTGGGCCGCGAGCCCGCATCGGGCGGCACGGTGGCCGGCGCGCTGCACCGGGGCTGGGTGTCGGTGAAGACGGCGCTGACCTCGCAGGACGACAAGGCCGTGCTGGAGGAGTGCGAGCGCGGCGAGGATTCCGCCGTGGCCCAGTACCGCAAGGCGCTCAAGCAGCCGCTGCCTCCGGCCATCCGCGTGATGGTGGAGCGCCAGGCCCAGGGCGCGCAGCGCAACCACGACGAAGTGCGCGATCTGCGCGACCGCATGCGCGCGGCCTCCTGACCCGGCACAGCATGCCTGGGGGTTGCTAGCCGCCTACGCCGTACGGCGCAAAGCGGCTGGCGTTCTCATCCACATGCAGCGCCTTTCCCACATAGGGAAAGGCGCGCTGCGTGCACTGGTCACGCTCGCAGACCTTGCAGCCCATGCCGATGGGCGTGGCCGATTCCGGATCGCCCAGGTCCAGCCCCTTGGCATAGACCAGGCGCGCGGCATGGCGTATGTCGCAGCCCAGGCCGATGGAGAAGGTCTTGCGCGGCGAACCATAGCCGCGCTGACCGTGCGAGACCGAGCGTGCAATCCACAGGTAGCGCCGCCCGTCGGGCATGCTGGCGAGCTGGCGCAGCACCTGGTCGGGCTGGCCGAAGGCCTCGTACACCGTCCACAGCGGGCAGGTGCCGCCGGTGCGGCTGAAGTGGAAATGCGTGGCCGACTGGCGCTTGGAGATATTGCCCGCGCGGTCCACGCGCACAAAGAAGAAGGGCACGCCGGGCGCGCCGGGCCGCTGCAGCGTGCTCAGCCGGTGGCAGACGGTTTCAAAGCCCACGCCAAAGCGCTGGCCCAGCAGGTCGATGTCATAGCGCAGCTGCTCGGCCGATTCCAGGAACAGGTCGTAGGGCAGCAGCAGCGCGCCCGCAAAGTAGTTGGCCAGGCCCACGCGGGCGAGCTTGCTTGAGGCCGGGTCGCCCTGGAAGGCGGCGGTGGCGATCAGCCGGTCCAGCGTGTCGCCCATCTCCAGCAAGGCCAGCTGCGTGCCCAGCTGGAAGGCCTGTTGCGCAGGCTCCAGCGCCGAGGACAGCCACAGCGAGCGCGTGGCCGGGTCGAACCGGCGCTGGCTTTGCCGGGAGTCTTCCAGGCGATGCACCTGCACGCCGTGGCGCTGCTGCAGCCGCCGGACCAGCCAGTCCGCCAGATGGCCCGGGTCCGCAAGCGCCTCGCCGGCCAGGGCCTGGGCCGCGCGGTCCACTTCATCGAAGTAGTTCTGGTGCGCAAAGAAGAAATCGCGCACGGCCTCGAACGGCATGGTGCGCGCCACCGGCATGTCCGAGCGGTCATCGCCCAGCCTGAGCGACATGCTCTCGATGCGCTCCAGGGCTTCCAGATGGCGGCGGTGCAGCGCCATCACCGCACGTCCCAGGGCGGGCATCTGCGCGGCGACTTCCTGCAGCTCGGGCAGGGCAATGGATTCGGGCGCCTCGGCAAGGGCCTCGCGCAGGCCGGCGACCAGGCGCGCTTCCTCGTCCTCCGAGAACTGCTGGATATCGACGCCCAGCGCGCGGTTGAGCTTGAGCAGCACCGACACCGTCAGCGGCCGCTGGTTCTGCTCCAGCTGGTTCAGGTAGCTGGGCGACAGGCCCAGCGCGTGGGCCAGGGCGATCTGGGACAGGCCGTGCTCCGCGCGCAGTTTGCGCAGCTTGACGCCCATGAACGTCTTCTTCATGGCTGTTTCCTCGGGTGGCAGTTATTCGCAGAATTTGCAAATTCGCGGACTTCGTTTCGCAAGAATTCGCCTTTTCAGCACTATGGCAGGGGCGCTATTTTGCGTAAATTGCGAAACATGACAACACCCACCGGAACCGCCGAGCTGCATGAACTGGTATTGCCCGCGCTGGCCAACCACCACGGCACGCTGTTCGCGGGCCAGGGCCTGCAGCTCATGGCCAAGGCGGCCTTTCTCGCTGCGCGCAGCCTGGCACAGCGCGAGGTCGTGATGGCCGCCGTCACCGGCGTGGACTTCCTGGCGCCCGTGCCCGTGGGCCACGAGATCGTCCTGCGCGGCTGGGTCAGCCGCGTGGGGCGCAGCTCCATGACGGTCTGCGTCACCGCGTCGGCCCAGGCTCCGGGCATTGCCTGCGAGGACGTGCTCAAGGGCCTGTTCGAGATGGTGGCTGTCGACCACAACGGCCTTCCTGCGGCCATTGCCCATTCCTATCTGAACCAGGAGACCCTTCCATGAGTACCACGACCATCGACGCGCCATCTGCGTCCGCATTCAAGCCCAAGAAATCCGTCGCGCTGTCGGGCGTGACCGCCGGCAACACCGCGCTGTGCACCGTGGGCCGCTCGGGCAACGACCTGCACTATCGCGGCTACGACATCCTGGACATTGCCGAGGTCTGCGAGTTCGAGGAGATCGCCCATCTGCTGGTGCACGGCAAGCTGCCCACGCGCCCCGAACTGCAGGCCTACAAGACCAAATTGCAGGCGCTGCGCGGCCTGCCGGCCAGCGTCAGGCAGGCGCTGGAGCAGCTGCCTGCCGGCGCCCATCCGATGGACGTGATGCGCACCGGCGTCTCGGCCCTGGGCTGCGTGCTGCCGGAAAAGGACGACCACAACCTGGCGGGTGCCCGCGACATTGCCGACCGGCTCATGGCCAGCCTGGGCTCCATGCTGCTGTACTGGTACCACTGGAGCAATTCGGGCCGGCGCATCGAGGTGGAGACCGACGACGACTCCATCGGCGGCCACTTCCTGCATCTGCTGCACGGCCACCGGCCGTCCGAAGGCTGGGTGCGCGCCATGCACACCTCGCTCAACCTCTATGCAGAGCATGAGTTCAACGCCTCCACCTTCACGGCGCGCGTGATCGCGGGCACGGGCAGCGATATGTATTCCTCCATCGCGGGCGCCATCGGCGCGCTGCGCGGGCCTAAGCATGGCGGCGCCAACGAGGTGGCCTTCGAGATCCAGAAGCGCTACGACACGCCCGACGAGGCCGAGGCCGACATCCGCCGCCGCGTCGATGCCAAGGAAGTGGTGATCGGCTTCGGCCACCCGGTCTACACCGTCAGCGACCCGCGCAACGTGGTCATCAAGGGCGTGGCCAAGCGCCTGTCCGACGAGGCCGGAACCACCCGCATGTACGACATTGCCGACCGGCTGGAATCGGTGATGTGGGAGGTCAAGAAGATGTTCCCCAACCTGGACTGGTTCAGCGCCGTCAGCTACCACATGATGGGCGTGCCCACGGCCATGTTCACGCCGCTGTTCGTGATCGCGCGCACCAGCGGCTGGGCCGCGCACGTGATCGAGCAGCGCCAGGACAACAAGATCATCCGCCCCAGCGCCAACTACACGGGGCCGGATGACCAGACGTTCGTGCCCCTCGATGCGCGCGCCTGAGCCGCCGCTGTCCTGAACCTGGCGGGCGGGCTGCAGGCCTGCCCGCATTGCATCCGCCCCATGAACCACACCCACAAGAAACCCCTGCCCGGCACCACGGTGCACTACATCGATGCCCGCGCCGCCGTCGATGCGCTCTCGCCCGGCGCCTGGGCACGCCTGCCCTACACCGCCCGCGTCCACGCCGAGAACCTCGTGCGCCGCGCCGATCCCGCGCAGCTGCACGGCTACCTGCTGCAGCTCATCGAGCGCCGGCGTGACATCGACTTTCCCTGGTACCCCGTGCGCGTGGTCTGCCATGACATCCTGGGCCAGACCGCCCTGGTGGACCTGGCCGGCCTGCGCGACGCCATCGCGGCCGAAGGCGGCGACCCGGCCCAGGTCAACCCCGTCGTGCCCGTGCAGCTCATCGTGGACCACTCGCTGGCCGTGGAGTGCGGCGGCTTCGATCCCGATGCCTTCGTGAAGAACCGCGCCATCGAGGACCGCCGCAACGAGGACCGCTTCCACTTCATCGAGTGGACAAAAAAAGCCTTTGCCAACGTGGACGTGATCCCCGCAGGGAACGGGATCATGCACCAGATCAATCTGGAGAAGATGTCCCCCGTGGTGACAGTGCAGGATGGCCTGGCCTTCCCGGACACCTGTGTCGGCACCGACTCGCACACGCCCCATGTCGATGCCCTGGGCGTGATCGCCGTGGGCGTGGGCGGCCTTGAGGCCGAGAACGTCATGCTGGGCCGCGCCTCCTGGATGCGCATGCCCGAGATCGTGGGCGTGCGCCTCACGGGTCGGCGCCAGGGCGGCATCACCGCCACCGACATCGTGCTGGCCCTGACCGAATTCCTGCGCCAGCAAAAGGTGGTGGGCGCCTATGTGGAATTCTTTGGCGAGGGCGCCGACAGCCTGAGCATCGGCGACCGCGCCACCATCTCCAACATGTGCCCCGAATACGGCGCCACGGCGGCCATGTTCTCCATTGACGATCAGACCCTGGCCTACCTGCGCCTGACCGGCCGCGACGAGGCCCAGGTGCGCCTGGTCGAGGCCTATGCGCGCACCGCAGGTTTCTGGAGCGACAGCCTGGCCGATGCCCAGTACGAGCGCGTGCTGCAGTTCGACCTGTCCACCGTGGTGCGCAACATGGCCGGCCCCTCGAATCCGCACCGGCGCCTGCCCACCTCGGCCCTGGCCGAGCGCGGCATTGCCGATGCGGCCAAGCTGCAGGCCGCCCGCGCCCAGGAGGCGCAAGGCCTGATGCCCGATGGGGCCGTCATCATCGCGGCCATCACCAGCTGCACCAACACCAGCAACCCGCGCAATGTCATCGCCGCCGCCTTGCTGGCGCGCAATGCCAATCGCCTGGGTCTCACGCGCAAGCCCTGGGTCAAATCCTCGCTGGCGCCGGGCTCCAAGGCCGTGGAGCTGTACCTGAAGGAGGCCGGCCTGCTCACCGAGCTGGAGCAACTGGGCTTTGGCATCGTCGCCTTTGCCTGCACCACCTGCAACGGCATGAGCGGCGCGCTGGACCCCAGGATCCAGCAGGAAATCGTCGAGCGCGACCTCTACGCCACGGCCGTGCTCTCGGGCAACCGCAACTTCGACGGGCGCATCCATCCGTATGCCAAACAGGCCTTCCTGGCCTCGCCGCCGCTGGTCGTGGCCTATGCGCTGGCGGGCACCATCCGCTTCGACATAGAGCAGGACGTGCTGGCCGTGGTGGACGGCCGCGAGATCCGCCTCAAGGACCTGTGGCCCACCGACGAGGAGATCGACGCCATCGTCGAGCAAGCGGTCAAACCTGCGCAATTCCGCGCCGTCTACGAACCCATGTTCGCCATCCGCAAGGACGATGGCGACAAGGCACGGCCCCAGTACGACTGGCGCCCCCAGTCCACCTACATCCGCCGCCCGCCCTACTGGGATACCGAAGGCGTGGGCGCGCTGGCGGCCTTCCCGCGCACGCTGCGCAACATGCGGCCGCTGGCCCTGCTGCCCGACAACATCACCACCGACCACCTGTCGCCCTCCAACGCCATCCTGGCCGACAGCGCGGCGGGCGAATACCTGGCGCGCATGGGCCTGCCCGAGGAGGACTTCAACTCCTACGCCACCCACCGCGGCGACCACCTCACCGCCATGCGGGCCACCTTCGCCAACCCGCAGCTGGTCAATGAAATGGCCGTCATCGACGGCGTGCAGCACAAGGGATCGCTGGCGCGCATCGAGCCCGAAGGCCGCGTGGTGCGCATGTGGGAGGCCATGGAAACCTACCTGAACCGCCGCCAGCCGCTGATCATCATCGCGGGCGCCGACTACGGCCAGGGCAGCTCGCGCGACTGGGCGGCCAAGGGAGTGCGGCTGGCCGGAGTCGAGGCCGTGGTGGCCGAAGGCTTCGAGCGCATCCACCGCACCAACCTCATCGGCATGGGCGTGCTGCCGCTGCAGTTCCTGCCGGGCACCGACCGCAAGACCCTGGCCCTGGACGGCACGGAGGTCTATGGCGTGGAAGGCGAGCGCACGCCGGGCACCCAACTCACGCTGGTGGTCGAGCGCAGAAACGGCCAGACGCTGCGCGTGCCCGTGACCTGCCGGCTGGACACGGCCGAGGAGGTATCGGTCTACGAGGCGGGCGGCGTGCTGCAGCGCTTCGCGCAGGACTTCCTGGCGCAGGCTCAGGCAGCCTGAGCAGGGCGCGTGCCGGCGGCCAGCGGCTGGCGCGCCAGCTCGATGAAGGCCTGCAGATAGTCGGTCTGCAGGTCCGCCACGCGCGCACCCAGGAAGATCTGCTTGGCAATGCCCTGGGCGCCCAGGCGCACGGGAACCACGTCCAGCTTGCCCGCGTACTCCTGCACCAGCCAGCGCGGCAGGGCCGCCACGCCCCGGCCGCTGGCCACCATCTGCATCATGATGTCCGTGGTCTCTATGGCCTTCTGGCGGCGCGGCGTGATGCCGGCCGGCATGAGGAACTGGTTGTAGATGTCCAGCCGGTCCATGGGCACGGGATAGGTGATCAGCACCTCGGGCGCGAGCTGGGCGGCCTCCACGAAATCGGCCCCTGCCAGCGCATGCGCGCTGGAGACCACCAGCACCTGCTCGTAGTCGAACACAGGCACGAACTCCAGGCCCGCCTTGAACAGCGGATCGGGCGTGACCAGCAGGTCGATCTCGTAGCCGAACAGCGCGCCGATGCCGCCGAACTGGAATTTCTGCTTCACATCCACATCCACATCGGGCCAGCTCGCCAGATAGGGCGCGACGATCTTGAGCAGCCACTGGTAGCAGGGATGGCACTCCATGCCGATGCGCAGCGCGCCGCGCTCGCCCTGGGCGAACTGGCGCAGCCGCTCCTCGGCCAGGTCCAGCTGGGGCAGCACGCGCTGGGCCACGGCCAGCAGGTACTGGCCGGCCTGCGTCAGGCGCAGGCTGCGGCCTTCGCGCAGCCAGATGTCCGTGCCCAGCTGCTGCTCCAGCTTCTTCATGCTGTGGCTCAGCGCCGACTGCGTCACGCACAGCACGCCGGCCGCCGCCGTCAGCGAGCCTTGTTTTTCGACTTCACGGACGATGGCGAGGTGGGTGCGTTCGAGCATATTGGTGAGAAAAATTCATGGATTTTTGAACTAGAAAAATTCTAGTTCATTGATGTGGATCCATTCCATGGCTGCCTTCATCGATTGAAAGCAGTGCATGACCATCATTCATCACCTCGGTTTCCCCCATCGGCGCCCGGCGTGCTACGCAGCCGGTGCGCCGGGCTGCAGGGCGCCGTGCAGGAAGGACTGCTCCATCACGGCCGCCACGCTGGCCCGCGCAACACGGCCGCGCCGCTCCGCATCCAGCAGCCCCACGACCATGGACAGCCACAGCTCGGTCATGGCCGCAGCCGTGATGTCGATGCGGAACACGCCGGCCTGCTGGCCGCGCAGGAAAAAGGCATCCATGGCCGCCACCCATTCGCTCTCTATCTGGCCGACCACCGAGATGTCGGAGCGCCAGAAATACATCAGGAACAGCAGCAGCGTCTGGTGGTCCTGGCAGTGGGCGGTGAGGCGGCGCAGCGCCTCCAGCGGCGCGTGGCGCTCCAGCTCGGCCGCGCGCATGGCGCGCGACAGGGTGTCGGCCGCATGCCCGATGAGCCGGTCGATGAGCTGGTCGCGCGTGGGGCAGAAGCGGTAGAGCGTGGCCTTGCTGATGCCGATGGCGCGTGCCAGCTCCTGCAGATTGGCCTTGGGATCGTCCAGCAGCGCCAGTGCCAGTGCGCCCAGCAGCTTGCCTTCGTCCTCTTGCTTGGTGCTCGTCATCGCTTGTCATGCCTCCTTGGAAAGTGCGGGGATTTTATCTGTTGATGTTTTAAAGTATCAAATGAATCTATGTTGACTCATTTGATTCTGATATGTACCATCGCGGCCTTCGTATCGAACTCAATCAGGTTGTGAACATGAGCATGCGTCTGAACAAGCGACGTGGCCTGCCGCTGGCGGCCCTGGTGCTGGCCGCCCTGGCAGCGGGCTGCGGCCGCAACGAGGCTCCGGCCGCAGCGGGTGACGCGCTGCCCGTGGTGCAGGCCGTCACCGTGCAGCCCGCGCCTCTGGCCCTGTCCAGCGAGCTGCCGGGCCGTATCGAGCCCGTGCGCGTGGCCGAGGTGCGTGCGCGGGTGGCCGGCATCGTGCTGCGCCGCCATTTCGAGGAAGGCGCCGACGTCCGGGCCGGCCAGGTGCTGTTCCAGATCGACCCGGCGCCCCTGCGCGCCGCCCTGTCCCGCGCCCAGGGCCAGCTGGCCAGCGCCGAGGCGGCCCTGATCGAAGCGCGTGCCGTGGTCGGCCGCAACGCGCCGCTGGTGGCGCAGGAGGCAGTCAGCCGCCAGGACTTCGAAGCCATGCAGGCCCGCCTGCAGGCGGCCCAGGCCGCGCGGCAGTCCGCCCAGGCCGAGGTGCAGGCGGCCGCGCTGAACCTGGAATACGCCACGGTCAGGGCGCCTATCGCGGGCCGCATCGGCCGTGCACTGGTCACCGAGGGCGCCCTGGTGGGCCAGGGCGAGGCCACGCCCATGGCGCTGGTCCAGCAGCTCGACCCGGTCTATGCCGACTTCCAGCAGCCCGTGGCCGAAGCCCAGCGCCTGCGCGCGGCCCTGGCCGAGGGCCGCCTGGCACAGACGGAGGGCAAGGACGGCATGCCGGTCTCCCTGAAGGTGGACGGCACGGGCCTGCAGCGCACGGGGAGGCTGCTGTTCTCGGATGTGACGGTGGACCGCGGCACGGGCCAGATGGCGCTGCGCGGGCGCTTCGACAACCGCGACGGCATGCTGCTGCCCGGCATGTATGTGCGCGTGACCGTGGGCCAGGGCGTGGACCCTGCCGCCATCCTGGTGCCGCAGCGGGCCGTGCAGCGCAGCACCGACGGGCAGGCCCACGTGCTGGTGGTGGATGGCCAGGACACGCTGCAGATGCGCCCCGTGCAGACTGCGGCCATGCATGGCGCGCAGTGGCAGATCAGCGCAGGCCTCAAGGGCGGCGAGCGCGTGGTGGTGGGCCGCATGGCGGGCCTGCAGCCCGGGGCGCGGGTTCAGGTCACGGCCCTTTCCGATGCCGCGGCCTCCCCTACGGCGGGGCTGTCCGGCACCTTCAGCGCCTCCGGCAGCTCCGCCACGTCCAGCGACTGAGCCGGCGCCTGCCCAAGGAATAGACCATGTCCAAGTTCTTCATCAACCGCCCCAACTTCGCCTGGGTGGTGGCCATCTTCATCATGCTCGCCGGGCTGCTGGCCATACCGGCGCTGCCTGTCTCCCAGTTTCCCAACGTGGCGCCGCCGCAGATCTCGATCACCGCCAACTACCCGGGCGCCTCCGCCACCACGGTGATGGAGTCGGTGACCAGCGTCATCGAGGAGGAGCTCAACGGCACCAAGGGGCTGCTGTACTTCGACTCCTCCAGCGGCTCCACGGGCTTGGCCGAGATCACGGCCACCTTCGCCCCGGGCACCGAGCCCGCGCTGGCCCAGGTGGAGGTGCAAAACCGCATCAAGAAGGCCGAGGCGCGCCTGCCCGCGTCCGTGATGCAGATGGGCCTGCAGGTCGAGCAGGCCAGCGCCAACTTCCTGATGATCTACTCGCTGACCTACAAGGACGGCAGCGGCAGCGGCAGCGAGGTGGCCCTGTCCGACTACGCCGTGCGCAACATCAACAACGAGATCCGCCGCGTGCCCGGCGTGGGCAAGGTGCAGTTCTTCGCGGCCGATGTGGCCATGCGCGTCTGGGTCGATCCGGGCAAGCTGCTGGGCTACGGCCTGTCGGTGGCGGACGTGAACGCGGCCATCGCCGCCCAGAACGCGCAGGTGCCGGCCGGCAGCTTTGGCGCCTCGCCCGCAGGGCCCGGCCAGGAGCTGAGCGCCACCATTGCCGTCAAGGGCACGCTGGCCTCGCCCGAGGAGTTCGGCCAGATCGTGCTGCGTGCCAGGGCCGATGGCTCGGCCGTGCGCCTGGCCGATGTGGCGCGGCTGGAGGTCGGCCAGCTGGACTACAGCTTTTCCTCGCGCGAGGACGGCCGCCAGGGCGTGGCCGCCGCCGTGCAGCTGGCGCCCGGGGCCAACGCCATGCAGACGGCCAAGGCCGTCAAGGCGCGCCTGGCCGAGCTGTCGCAGAACTTCCCTGCCGGCATCCAGTACGCCGTGCCCTATGACACCTCGCGCTTCGTGGAAGTGGCCATCGGCAAGGTCATCCAGACCCTGGTGGAGGCCGTGGCGCTGGTGTTCCTGGTGATGTGGCTGTTCCTGCAGAACCTGCGCTACACGCTGATTCCCACCATCGTCGTGCCCGTGTGCCTGGCCGGCACCCTGGGCGTGATGTATGCGCTGGGCTTTTCGGTGAACATGATGACCATGTTCGGCATGGTGCTGGCCATCGGCATCCTGGTGGACGACGCCATCGTGGTGGTGGAGAACGTGGAGCGCCTCATGGCCGAGGAGGGGCTGTCGCCGCTGGCCGCCACGGTCAAGGCCATGCAGCAGGTCTCGGGCGCCATCGTCGGCATCACCCTGGTGCTGGTGGCGGTGTTCCTGCCGCTGGCCTTCATGAGCGGCTCGGTGGGCGTGATCTACCGGCAGTTCTCGCTGTCGCTGGCCGTGTCCATCCTGTTCCTCGGGCCTGCTGGCGCTGACCTTCACGCCGGCGCTGTGCGCCACGCTGCTCAAGCCCGTTGCCAAGGGCCACCACGCCGAGCGCAAGGGCTTCTTCGGCTGGTTCAACCGCCGCTTCGCGGCCCTGACCGAGCGCTTCGACCTGCTCAACCAGCGGCTGGTGCGCCGCGCCGGGCGCTGCATGCTGGTGTATGCCGCCATCGTGGCCGGGCTGGGCGTGGCGTACACGCGCATGCCCGAATCCTTCGTGCCCTACGAGGACATGGGCTACTACATCGTCGGCGTGCAACTGCCGCCGGGCGCCACCACGGAGCGCACCAAGGCCATGGTCAAGGACATGGAGGACTACATCCAGAGCCGCCCCGCCACGGCCCAGGCCGAGTTCCTGATGGGCTACAGCTTCTCGGGCATGGGGCAGAACGCGGCCCTGGCCTTCGTCACGCTCAAGGACTGGTCGGTGCGCGGCGCCGGGCAGGCGTCGTGGGACGAGGTGCAGGCCTTCAACCAGCGCTTTGCCAGCCTGTCCGACGGCACCGTCATGGCCGTGGACCCGCCGCCCATCGACGGCCTGGGCAACTCCGGCGGCTTTGCGCTGCGCCTGCAGGACCGCGCCAGCCTGGGCCGCGAGGCGCTGATCGCCGCGCGCGACCAGCTGCTGGCCAAGGCCAATGCCTCGCCCATCATTGCCTACGCCATGATGGAAAACCTGGAGGATGCGCCCCAGCTGCGGCTGGACATCGACCGGCGCAAGGCGCAGGCCCAGGGCGTGGATTTCAGCGCCATCAACACGGCCCTGTCCACCGCCTACGGCTCGGCCGTGATCAACGAGTTCCCCAACGCGGGCCGCCTGCAGCGCGTGGTGGTGCAGGCCGATGCCCAGGCCCGCGCGCGGCCCGAGGACATCCTGCGCCTGCACGTGCCCAACGCCGGCGGGCAGCAGGTGCCGCTGTCGGCCTTTGCGTCGGTGCGCTGGGAAAGCGGGCCGGTGCAGATCTCGCGCTACAACGGCTATCCGGCCTTCCGCATCTCGGGCGACGCCAGGCCCGGCCACACCACGGGCGAGGCCATGGCCGAGCTGGAACGCATCATGGCCGAGATGCCGCGCGGCATAGGCTACGAGTGGACGGCCCTGTCCTTCCAGGAGAAAGCCGCCGGTGCCCAGGCGCCCAAGCTGTTCGCGCTGGCCATCGTGGTGGTGTTCCTGCTGCTGGTGGCCCTGTACGAGAGCTGGAGCATTCCCGCCGCCGTGATGCTGATCGTGCCCATCGGCGCGCTGGGATCGGTGCTTGCCACCTCGGCCGTGGGCCTGTCCAACGACGTGTACTTCAAGGTGGGCCTGATCACCATCATCGGCCTGGCGGCCAAGAACGCCATCCTGATCGTGGAGTTCGCCAGGGACCTGCATGCGCAGGGGCACAGCCTGGCGCAGGCCGCGCTGCAGGCGGCGCGGCTGCGCTTTCGGCCCATCGTCATGACCTCGCTGGCCTTCATCCTGGGCGTGGTGCCGCTGGCGCTGGCCTCGGGCGCGGGCGCCTCCAGCCAGGCCGCCATCGGCTTTGGCGTGATCGGCGGCATGCTGTCGGCCACGCTGCTGGGGGTGGTCTTCGTTCCCGTCTTCTTCGTCTGGGTGCTGTCCCTGTTCCGGCGCAAGGCGCCGGCCGGCACCCCGCCTGCCCTGCAGGCCCCGGCAACCCCCATCGAGTAAGCGCCATGTCCATGCACTTCTTCCCACGCGCCCTGTGTGCGCTGGCCGCCAGCCTGGTGCTGGCGGGCTGCTCCCTCGCCCCGGTCCACCAGCGTCCGCAGGCGCCCATTCCCACGCAATGGCCGCAGCAGGATGCGGCGCCCGTGCTGTCCTCGTCGGCGGCCACGCTGGACTGGAACAGCTTCATCGCCGACCGCCAGCTGCGCCAGCTGGTGGACCTGGCCCAGGCCCACAACCGCGACCTGCGCCAGACCCTGCTCAACGTGGAGGCGGCACGCGCTCTGTACCAGGTGCAGCGCGCCGACCGCCTGCCCGGCGTGGGCCTGCAGGGCGGCGGCACGCGCCAGCGCCTGCCGGGCGACATGAATGCCACGGGCCAGCCGCAGGTGCAGGGCAGCTGGCAGGCCGGCCTGGGGCTGGCCGCCTTCGAGCTGGACCTGTTCGGCCGCGTGCGCAATCTGTCCGAAGCCGCCCTGGGCGAGTACCTGGCCACCGAAGAGGCCGCGCGCGCGGCCCGCATCAGCCTGGGCGCCGAGGTGGTGCAGGCCTACCTGTCCCGCGACGGGGCCCTGCGCCGCCTGCAACTGGCGCAGCGCACGCTGCAAAGCCGTGAATCCTCGCTGCGCCTGACCGCGCAGCGGCGCCAGGCGGGCACGGCCACCGCCCTGGATCACCAGGATGCCCTGGGCCTGGCCGCCCAGGCCCGCGCCGACGTGGAGCGCAGCGAACGCGAACTGCGCCAGGCCGGCAACGCCCTGCTGCTGCTGACGGGCGTGGAGGATCTGGGGCCGTACCTGTCCGCAGGGTCTGCACAGTCGGCAAAGTCGCCCGACGTGCCCATGCTGCTGCAGGATCTGTCGGCCGGCACGCCTTCCGAACTGCTCATCCACCGCCCGGACATCCAGGCGGCCGAGCACCGGCTGCGCGCGCGCAGCGCGGACATTGGTGCGGCGCGCGCGGCCTTCTTCCCGCGCATCTCGCTCACCGGCTTCCTGGGATCGTCCAGCGCCGATCTGTCCGACCTGTTCCGCTCGGGCCAGCGCGCCTGGTCGTTCACTCCCCAGGTCACGCTGCCCCTCTTCGACGGGGGGCGCAACCGCGCCAACCTCGACCTGGCCGTGCTGCGCAAGGACATGGCCGTGGCAGCCTACGAGCAGGCCATCCAGACCGCCTTCCGCGAAGTGGCCGACGCCCTGGCCGCCACCGACACGCTGCGCCGCGAGGAAGCCGCGCGCCTGGCGCTGCGCGACAGCAGCCGCGAAAGCCTGCGGCTGGCGCAGGCCCGTTACCAGGCGGGGGTGGACGACCATCTGCGCTACCTGGACGCACAGCGCAACGCCTTCGCCAATGAAAGTGCCTACATCGATACCGTGACCCAGCGGCAGTTGGCGCTGGCCCAGCTGTTCCGCGTGCTGGGCGGCAGCTGGACGGCGCCGCCGCCACCACCACCGCAGTCCCAGCCTGTGGTGGCCGTCCAGCAGCCCTGAGCACCGAGCAGCCCTGGGCCCCGGCTACGCCGCCTCCACCCGCGCGTTGTAGGCCGCCAGGGTCCGCTGCCAGGCGGGCCGGGCCAGGCATCTGTCGCGGTAGGCCACCACGGCGGGGCAGGGCGCGGTCAGCGTGCTGTCCGGGATGCAGGCGAGCACATGCGCCATCAGGATGTCGGCCACCGTGAATTCGTCGGTGGCAATGAAGCGGCGCCCGTCCAGCCAGCGCTCCAGGTTGCCCAGCATGCGATGCGCCCAGCTCACCAGGAATTCGCGGTGCTTGCCGCAGCTTCTATCGGCCGTCCAGTCCAGCACCATCAGGCTGAGCAGCGGCGGCTCCACCGTGTTCATGGCTGCAAAGCACCAGCGCAGCACCTGGGCCTCGCCGTTTGCATTGGAGGGCATCAGCCGGCCGCACTTCCTGGCCAGATGCAGCACGATGGCGGCCGACTCCGAAATCACCTGCCCGTCATCGTCCAGCGCCGGAATCTGCTCGAAGGGGCTGAGCCGGCGGTAGGCCTCGGTGTTCAGGTCGTGCGCGGGATGGTCCATGCCCGCGATCTCGAAGGGCAGCTGCATCTCTTCGAGTGCCCACAGCACGCGCAGATCGCGCGTGCGGCCGCGTGCGCCGGCATTGACCCTGGAAAAACCGTAGAGCTTGAGCATGGTGGCGTTCTCCGCAGTGGTGATCCTGCCGGCCATGCTACTCGTGGCTGCCGAGGTGTGGGCATCACCTGGCGTCCCGTGCACGGCAGCGCGTTCACAGCGCCCCGAACACCTCGGGCAGGGCCGCATCGCGCGGCATGCCGCCATAGCTCTTGGTTCCGCCCTGGCTGTCGATCACCACGATGCCCGGCGTGCCACGGAAGCCCAGGGACATCATCAGCTTGCGGTGGGCCTCCAGCGTCTTGCGCACGTCGGGGCTGACGCTGAAGGCGGGCGCTATGCCGCCCTGGGCGGACTTCTTCTCGTGCTCCATCAGTGCGGCCGCGCGGTCCGGGGCCTGCAGGATGGCGGCGGCCTTGGCCGGGCTGTCGTCCCGGATCACGCCCACCAGGATGTGGCGCAGCTGCACCTTGCCTGCGTCCACCCAGGGACGCGCGGCCTCCCAGAACTTGTGGCAGTACTTGCAGTTGGGGTCGGTGAAGGTATAGATCACGCGCGGCGCATCGGCCTTGCCATCGGGCACCCAGGTGGAGGCCTCCAGCTGCGCCTGCACGGTGTCGCCCGCCGGCTTGGCGGCCTGGACCTGGGCCTGTGGCGCCTGGGCCGTGGCAGGGCCTTCTGCGGCCGTGGCCCATCCCGCCGCCAGAAAGAGGCTGGCAGCCATGCCTGCAAAAAGGACGGTGCGTTGAAGATGCATGGGAACTCCTTGAAACGGTTGAATAGGGGGCAGCGGGTTTCGCAGGGTGGCTAGTCTATTGCCCGCACGTCCTGCCCGCCGCATCCCCCTGGCCGACCGTCAGAACGAGCCACGCAGCGTCAGCATCACATTGCGCGGATCGCCGTAGTGACTGCTGTTGAGCAGATTGCCCACGGAGACGTAGTAGGTCTTGTCGAACATGTTGTTGAAGTTCAGCGACGCTTCCCACTGGCGGTTGATGCGATAGCGCACATAGCTGCTCCAGACCGCGCGGCCGGGCACATGCACGGCCACGGCGCCGACTTGGCGGTAGTTGGAGCTTTGGGCATTGACGCCGCCACCTATGGTGAAGGCATTCCACTCACCGGGCAGCTGGTAGGTGGTCCAGGCGCGCAGCAGGTGGCGCGGCGTGTAGGTGTTGAAGCTCTTGCCCTGGTTGTTCAGGTCCTGGGCGTACTTGTTGCTGTTGTAGGTGTAGCCCGTGAACAGCTTCCAGCCGCGCGCCAGCTCGCCGCTGACCTCGGCATCCAGCCCCTGGCTGGTGACCTTGCCGGTGTCGGTGTAGCAGTAGTAGCCGTCGCGGCAGGTGGGGCTGGTGCTCAGGTCCTCCTGGGCGCGGTGGTTCTGGTTCACGCGGTACAGCGCAAGCGACGTGTTCAGCCTGCCGTCCATCAGCTCGCCCTTGATGCCGACCTCGTAGGTGTCGCCCATGATGGGCTTGAGGTTCTCGCCGGCCGCGTTCAGCAGCGTCTGGGGCTTGAAGATGCTGGCGTAGCTGGCATAGGCGTTCCACTGCGGATTGATGGCGTAGATGGCGCCCGCGAACGGCATGAACCGGGTATTGCCCTGATGGGTGCTGTTGAAGCTGGGCACGCCGGTGCTGCGCAGGTAGGTGTCCCAGTCGCTCTTGTAGTTGCTCAGCCGTCCGCCCACCACCAGCTTGAGCGGATCGCTGACCTGCAGGCGCAGCGCGCCGTAGACGCCGGCCTGCTGCACCATGGCCCTGCGTTGTTCGTTGAACACGGCTGCCAGGGCGGCATCGCTGGGTTCGGGAATGTGGGCGTTGGGCGCCGTCACATCGATGGGGTTGGCCGCCGTCAATGCGTTGTAGGTGGGGTTGGCGTGCGAGCGGCTGTAGGTGGCGCCCAGCACCAGCTCGTGCTGGCGGCCGAAGGCATCGATGTCGCCGGTCACGTGGGCATCCAGGCCGGAGGCGTTCATGCGCGCCTGGGTCATGGCCGCGATGTTGCCCCCCAGCATGGTGGAGGGATTGACCGCGCGCAGCGAGGCCGCGTACTTCATGTCCAGCTCCTCGCGCACGTGGATGGCCGAGACCTTGGCGCGCCAGCGGTCGTTGAACTGGTGAGACAGGTCTGCGTACAAGGCCTTGTTGCTGTTGTCCTGGCGGTTCCAGTCGGCGCCCAGGAAGGTGGAGCGCGGCAGGCCGATGTCGGCGCCCGTGGAGTAGCGCGGCAGGCCCGAGATGAAGGGCCGGCCCTTCATGCTCTCGATGCTGGCGCCCACGCTGACCTGCGTGTCGGCCGACAGCCGGTAGTCCAGCGTGCCGTACAGCGTGGTGTTCTTGCTGTTCACGTAGTCGATGAAGGAGTGCTCGTCCTGTCGGTCCAGCACGGCGCGGCCGCGCAGCGTGCCGTCCTGGTTGAGGGAGCCGCTGGCATCGATCTGCGCGCCATAGCGGTCCCAGGAGCCGGCCTTGGCCATGACGCTGACGCCTGGCTCGGTCAGGGGGCGCTTGCGCACCAGGTTGACGGCGCCGCTGGGGTCGCCGCCGCCCTGCACCAGGCCCGTGGCGCCGCGCAGCACTTCCACGCGGTCATAGATGACCGAGCTGCCTGCGTAGTTGCTGGCGCGGCCGTACAGGCGCTCCACGGGAATGCCGTCGTACTGCATGCCCGTCACGTCCAGGCCGCGCGAATAGATGTACTTGCCGCCCTGCGGGCTTTGCAGCAGCGTGATGCCCGTGGTGCTGGCCAGGGCCTCGTAGACCGAGGTGATGTTCTGCTCCCTCATCAACTGGTCGGTGACCACGCTGACGGATTGGGGCGTGTCCTTGAGCGCCTGCTCGCTCTTGCCGATGCTCACGGCCCGCGCCGCATAGGCGCCCGTGCCTTCGGTGGCCGTGCTGCGCAGGGCCTGCGCGGTCACGTGGACCTCGCCCAGCGTCAGCGCGCCGGCCGCGGGCCGGGGTGCGGGCTTGAGCGTGAAGCCGCCGCTGCGCTCCGTGGCCACGGCCATGCCCGAGCCGCCCAGCAGCTGCTCCAGCGCCTGGCGTGGCGTGAACCGGCCCTTGACGGCCTGGGCGCTGCGCCCGGCCAGATCGGCCTCGTCGAACAGCACCTGCTGCCCGGACTGCTTGCCGAACGCACCCAGCGCCGTGGCCAGCGGCTGGGCCGCAATGTCGAACGGCAACTGCTGCGCACGCGCCTCCTGTGCCGGTACCTGCGCTTGCGATGGAACAGGCAGCGCCATCGCTGCCACCGCGCCGGCCACCAGCAGCGCCATGGCGCCCTGGCGTGCCGTGCACATCTGTGCTCCCGCCTGGTCGTGGCGCGTCTGCGCCGTCAGTCCCTGGCCCCCCAGGGCCCCTCTCAGTTGTCTTGCACGCTTCACGTTTGAATCCTGCGTCATGTCTGCACGGCGCCCATGCGCCCCCATCGCACCGTGCGCGCAGGCCCGGGCCCTTGCCCGGCATACCCACCAGTCCATGCCGGCCCGGCCACCAGGCCCAGCCCGCCGGTCTGCGCGCGCGGCGCACCGCGTTTGCGGCCGTTGGCTGGGGGGCGAAGTCCTGCTTCGGCCCTGCTGGCTGGCAGCCGAGGGAGTGCCGGAAAAATCCGGTCCCTATCTGTTCAAGACGAGGTTTTGGCGAAGACCACGAACCTGTGTTGCCGTGGTTGTTTGAAACAATTTGTAAACAGAGTGGTTTCGCCGGTCGGCTCAGCGCCTGGCAATCAGCCAGCCGCCCGAGGCCTGCCTGCGCACGCGCACGGGAATCAGGTCCGGCAGCAGCTCGATGAAGGGCTCGGGCGAGGCCGTGGAGAAAAAAGCCGAGACCGGCAGGCTGCCCAGCTCCTCGGAAGCCAGTACCACGGGCTGGCCCAGGTAGCGCGACAGCTCCCGGGCCACCTCGTCCAGCGGCGTGCGCCTGAACCGCAGCTGCCCGGTGCGCCAGTCGCCCACCGTGTCCGCAGGCGCGGCCACCGTGTCATGGCCGCCCGTCACGGGGTCGATGGACACGCCGCTTGCCGGGCCCAGCAGCATCACCGGCCCGTCTGCGGCATCGCGGTCGGCGCGCACCTCGACCTTGCCGCGCAGCACCTTCACCACCAGGCGCGGCGGCGCAGCCCGCACGTTGAAGGCCGTGCCCACCACCTTCACGCGGCTGCGGCCCGAGTCCACGGTGAAGGGCCGCGATGCATCCGGCGCCACCTCGAAGAAGGCCTCGCCGCTGTCCAGCACCACCTCGCGGCGGCGCGGGTAGTAGCGCACCTGCAGCGTGCTGCTGAAATTCACAGTCACATGGCTGCCATCGGGCATGTCCACCTCGCGCGTTTCGCCCGGCCCGGTCGCCATCTGCAGCGTGTAGCGCGCCGTGTTGTCCCAGGCATGCCAGCCGCCCACCAGCAGGGCGCAGCACAGGGCAACGCCTGCCGTGGCGAAGGCGGCCCGCCAGCGGCCAGGCCAGGTCTGCATGGCAGACGGCGCTGTGCGCCGACGCGCAGGCTCATGGGCCGGCGGGCGCTGTGCCTTTACCTGCTTCTGTGCCTGTGCCTGTGCCTGTGCCTGCACGCGCTCCTGCTGCAGCTGGCCGAACAGCTGGCGCGTGCGGCCCATGCTGTCGAAGATCTCGCGGTGAAAGGGGTCCGCCTGCAGCCAGGCGTCCAGCGCGCGCTCGTCCGCGCCCGTCCAGCCCGCCGTCTGGCGGCGCGTGAACCACTGGGCGGCGGCTTCGTGCAGGTCCACCAGCGTGTCTGGCGCCATTCCTGGGGGCGGTGTCTTGTTCATGGCGTGGGGCCGCGTCCTGGGGCGTGTTCGGAAGGGGCTGCGGCATTGGTGCGCAGGCGCTGCATCTGTTCCAGGCTCCCGTATTGCAACCGCAGTTCGCAGTAGGCGTAGGCCCGGCTCACATGCCTGGACACCATGCGCAGCGAGATGTCCATGCGCTGCGCCACTTCCTCCTGCGTGAATCCTTCCATGATGTGCAGCGTGAAGGCCTCGCGCTGGCGCTCGGGCAGCTCGCCCAGCGCATCGTCCAGGCGGGCCAGGTACTGGCAGTTCTGGGCCTGGCGCACGGGGTCATGGCTGTCATCGGCCGCCAGGCCCTGCAGTTCATCACCGCAGTTGTCGGCCGACACCGTGGCCAGGGCCTGGGCCCCGCCCTGCCGGCGCCACTGGTCCACGGCGAGATTGCTGGCGGCGCGGCTCAGGTAGGCCTGCTCCTTGCCCTCTTCGGGCAGGCGGCCCGAGGCCGCCATCTGCGTGAACACCTGCTGGGCCGTGTCCTCGGCCTGCGCGCGGCTGCCCAGGCGCCCCTGCAGCAGCCGCACCAGCGGCTGGCGCCAGCGCGCATACAGCGCGGCCAGTGCGGAGGGTGGTGCCATGCCGCCCTGCGTGGCGAAGGGGTCCCGTTTCACGGCCGCCGCCCCGCATCAGGCAGCCATGGCGCGGCCACCCGGGGCAGGGCGCGGGCGGCGGTCAGGCAGGCGGTGGTCGGGGAGGGCAGGGGCACGGCGCGCGGCAGCTTGCCAGCGGTCCGGAGCGGCTGCCGGGCCTGGGCTGGCTGAAAACAGCGGCGATTGTACTGAGATTGATTCTCATTGGCGCGGGTGCGGGGGCGCTTTACATGGGTGGGACGGCACCGTGCCGTGGCTCCGGCTCCAGAACCACGGCGTCCAGCCCGCTGTCCTGGAACCAGCAGCCATCCTGCGCAACCACTTCATGCGGCCCGCGCAGTTGAGGCCCCCGTGCATGCAGGCGTACCCGGGCGGTATGGCCGGTGGCCCAGGGCATGTCCTGGCCGAAGGGAACGATCAGCAGGGCTCGCGGGGACAGGTGCCCGGCTTGCAGGCTGCCTGGCGCAGTGGTCAGCCCCTGAAGGGATTGGCGCGCCTGGACCTCCACCCCAACCACCCATGCCCAAAGAATGCTGGGCGCGCTCCTGGCCCAGACATGCAACTGCAGCAGCGCGCTGCCGCCGTTCTCAAGCGCGTGGGTACAGACCTGCACGCTGGCCGGCGCAGCGCTCCAGCCCGGCAGCCATTGCTGCAGGACATGCGCCATCTGGCGGGCATCCGGCTGCGCAGGCAGGCCGGGCGGCAGTTGCATGGACCGCCATGGCCGCTGCGCCAAAACAGCGGCGCACCGCTGCGCACACCACCAGGCGCCATGGGGATCGGCCTGCGCACAGGCGTCGGAGACCATGGGCAGCCGCGCCCAGCGCACCCTGCCCGTGGAGCCGCGTGCCTGGTAGTACCAGAACGAGTGGAAGCGCAGGCCGGGGATGAAGTGATGGGACACGGTCTTGTACATGTTTCCTCGCTCATTCAGAGCCTGTGCCGCCGGAGTGCCCAAGCTCTGGCCAGAGCAGTTGCCAGTCATCCGGCCGCAATTCGCGGCGTGTTACGGCACCTCTTGTCAGCGCTTCTATACGGGGGCAGTGCTTCACAGGAACCTGGCGTCCACCGGCCATCCATTGCCAGACGGCGGCCTTGGAGACTCCCAAGGCGAGGCCAAGGGCGCTTAGCGAGCCCAGGATGGTGGCCGCTTTTTCAACTGGATGCTTCATGCCCAAAGACTAGCATTTCTAGCCTAAAAGTAAAGTATTTATAGACTCGCAAGGCTAGAAAATCTTTACGATTCCTAGCGATGAAACTCAAGGATTGGATCAAGGCCGCGCGCCTGCACCAGAAATGGACGCAAGAGGAACTTGGCGAGGCCATTGGACGGAGCAAAGCCAATGTCGGCCATTGGGAAAATGGCGTGCATGAACCCAAGTTCGACCAGCTTGTTGCCATAGCCAGTGCAACAGGCTTCCCGCCCCCGGCTCTGCGGTTGCCCTCGGGCAAGGCCGAAAATCGCAAAGGCATGCGGCAGTACCCCGTCCTTTCGCATACCCAGGCTGCAGCCCTTGCCGAGGTCGGTGCACTTCCCGAACTCACTGAAAGCATTGAATTCGGCAAGGACGATGCGTCCGCCAGGGCCTTCTTCTTGGAGCTGGAGGGAAATGCCATGTCGCCCGAATTCCGCGAAGGTGACCGCGTGCTGATTGATCCCCAGGCCAGTCCTCAGCCTGGTGACTTTGTGGTTGCCAGTAGCGGAAAGCGGCAGGTGCTGCTCAGAAAGTACCGTGTGCGAGAGGTCGATGAAAAAGGCGTTGCGGTTTTCGAACTAGTGCCTCTCAACGAGGACCATGCCTTACTGTGTAGCGACAAGAATCGGCTTGTCCTGATCGGCACCATGATCGGACTCTGGCGCAGGTTTCCGAGACCACCAAGCAATTTGTAGGATTGCCGCATGAAAGCCTGGACCACCGAGCAAGAGGCGGCGAACCTCAAGCGCCTGCTCTCTACTGTGAAAAGCAAGGCCGAGTTCGCAGAGAAGGCCGGCATTCCTGGCGGCTCCTCCATGGTCTCCCAGCACCAGAGCGGCAACCGGCCCATCAGCCTGGAGGCGGGCATTGCGTATGCCAAGGGCTTGAAGGTTTCGCTTTTCGAAATCAGTCCCAGGCTGGTGAAGATGGTTTCCGATTTGCCGGCCCTGCTTCCAGATGGGGACACGCCCGGCACCAATCTGCCCGAGTTTCCCAAAGGATTGCGGCAATATCCCGTTCTCTCGCATGCCCAGGCTGCAGCCCTGGCAGATGACGGCGCATTCCCCGAGTCCGCTGAAACCCTGGACATCGAATTCGGCAAGGACAACGCATCGCCCGGTGCGTTTTTTCTTGCGCTGGAGGGCGATGCCATGTCGCCCGAATTGCGCGAGGGCGACCGTGTGCTGATCGATCCGCAGGCCAGCCCCCGGCCCGGCGACCATGTGCTGGCCAGGAATGGCAAGCGGCAGGTGCTGCTCAGAAAGTACCGCGTGCGCGGTGTGGGAGAGGACGGCATCGAGGTCTTTGATCTGGTACCGCTCAACGAAGACCATGCCGTGCTGCGCAGCGACAGGAACCGACTGGTTCTGCTGGGCACGGTGATCGAACACCGGCGCCGGCTGCGGGGGCGCTGACGGCAGGGCGGCAGGCCGCTGGCGCGGAGTTTTTGGGTATCAGGGCGCGGCGGCAGTCTCGCCCTGGCCCTCGGACTGGCGGTCAGAGCCCGGGCTGGCCTGGCTGCCATCGGGCAGCGTGACGGTCTTGGCCTGCCCGTGTGCAGTCAAGGGGTTGCCGGTAGGCGCAGGCCGCTGCGGCCAGCCCATGGCCAGGGCCACCGTGCAGCACAGGGCCGTCAGCGCCGGGCGCGGCAGCAGGTGCGGCCAGCGCCGTCCCCAGCCCTGGCCGCAGCCCTTGTCCCTTTCAGGGCAGGGGCGTTGTGCTGCAGGAAGGCCCCGGTCCAGGTGATGCAGGTGGCCCAGGTGGCGCAAGGCTGCCTCGTGCGCCGTGCTGGCTTGCAGCCATTGCGTGAATTCGGCTTCCTCGGCAGCGGTCAGGCCTTGTTGCCGGCGCATGTGCCAGTCGGCCGCAGCCACGTCGATGGGGTTGCGCCCGCGAAGGAACTCTTCCAGTTCGCGCACCTGCGCAGCCTTGTCCAGGGGCGCGGTGCAGGAGCGGTGGCGGCGCATGCGTGCGGCTTGCCGGCTTCAGAAGCTGGTCCAGTCCTGCGATTCGGCGGACGGCTTGGCCGCAGCCAGGCGTGCAGGGCTTGCAGGGCTTGCAGGGCGCGCGCCAGCTGCGGGTCGTGCCGGTGCCGGCCTGGCCGGCGCCAGCGCAGATGCCGTGGCCGCGCGCGTGGGCACGGACGCCGGCAGCGGCGCCTGCAAACGCGGCTGTTGCGCCGCGCGACCCTGGTCGCCCAGGCGGAAGATGGCCACGGCCTGCACCAGGCGCTGGGCCTGGGACTTGAGGCTGGAGGCCGCCGCCGCGCTTTCTTCCACCAGCGAGGCGTTTTGCTGCGTGACCTGGTCCATCTGGCTCATGGCCTGTCCGACCTGGGCCACGCCGGCGCTTTGCTCGTCGCTGGCATTGCTGATCTCGCCCATGAGGTCGGTCACGCGCTGTATGGATTGCAGCACCTCGGCCATGGTGGCGCCGGCCTGGTCGGCCAGCTCCGCGCCCTGGCTGACGCGCGTGGCGCTGTCAGTGATGAGCTGCTTGATCTCGCGGGCGGCCTGCGCGCTGCGCTGGGCCAGGGTGCGGACCTCGGCGGCCACCACGGCAAAGCCCTTGCCCTGTTCACCGGCGCGAGCGGCTTCGACGGCGGCATTGAGGGCGAGGATGTTGGTCTGGAAGGCGATGGAGTCGATCACGCCCACGATGTCGCCGATCTGGCGCGAGCTGGCATGGATGTCCTGCATGGCGCCGACGACTTCCTGCACCACGGTGCCGCCCTTGACCGCCACCTGGCTGGCGCCGAGCGCGAGCTGGTTGACCTGGCGCGCGTTGTCCGCGTTCTGCTGCACGGTGGAGGACAGCTCGTCCATGGAGGCCGCCGTCTGCTGCAGCGCGCTGGCCTGCTGCTCGGTGCGGCGGCTCAGGTCGGCATTGCCCTTGGCGATCTGCTCGCTGGCCACGGCCACGCTGTCGGCGTTGTTGCGCACGTCGCTGACCACGCTGGCCAGGCTCTGGTGCATGGCGTTGAGCGAGGCCTGCACGCTGCCGGCGGGCGCTTCGCTGCGCAGCAGTCCGGGGTCGAGGTTGCCGTCGGCGATCTGGCGGGCGACCTCGCCCAGCTGGGCCGGCTCGGCGCCCAGCGCGCGTGTCAGGCCGCGTGCGATCAGCCGGCCCATGAGCAGGGCCAGCACGAAGGCGACCGCGCTCATGCCGATCTGCATGTTGCGTTGCTGCACATAGGACTGCGTGGCCTGCGCCACCATGTCCTGGGCGTGCTGGCGCGTGAGCCGGCTGTACTCGTCGGTGGCCGCGATCAGCTGGGCCAGCAGCGGCCGGCACTCGCTGTTCATCTTGGCAATGGCCTCGTCCCGTTGCTGGCGCAGCGCCAGCGCGACGATGTCCAGCGCCACCGGGCCGTAGCGCTGCTCTATCTGGTCGATGCGGGCGACCAGGGCGCGTGCCTCCTCACCCACCCCGGGCGCGGCCACCAGGGCCTTGAGCTGGTCCAGCCGGGTCTTGACCTCGGCATGGGCGGCGTACACGGCCGCTTTTTCCAGCTCCAGGTCGGCTGGCGTGTTCACCAGCACCAGGTTGCGCGCCGCGATGGCACGGCTGTCCACGGCTGCGCGCACCTGTTCGGCCAGTTGGGCACGGGCGTTCACGCCATCGACGAACCGGGTCAGGTTGCGGTTGGCATCGTCCAGCGCCTGCAGAGCGGATACGGAAACCAGCGCGACCAGCAGAGCCAGGGCGGTGAAGGCGGCGTAGAGCTTGGTCTTAACGGTCCAGGTGCGGAGATTCATGGCGCTTTCCAAGTAGATGGTGCAAGTATCAGTTTTTATCAAAGAATAAGTGATTAATTTGATAAAAGCCCTTTGAAAATTGTTAAATTTCCATGAGAAGTGACAAATTCAGACGAGGCATCGGTTCAGCGTCACCGCTGCGCTTCCCATGCAGGCTGGATCAACAAAGCCCGCATTTCTTGAACGCCTGCGGGTGCTGCCCCTGCGGGACAGGCTGCGTCGGCGCTACAGTCGGTCCCCATCCCATGCATACCCCTCCCCACATACAAGGCTGGTGCCCCGGCGCCTGGCAGCCCATGGCCTCCGGCGATGGGCTGGTGGTGCGCGTGCGCCCGCCGCTGGGGCGCCTGACGGTGGTCCAGGCGCGGCGCCTGGCGCGCCTGGCCCTGGTGCATGGCAGTGGCGTGCTGGAGCTGTCCAGCCGCGCCAATGTGCAGCTGCGCGGCATTGCACCCGGTCGGCACGCCGCCGTGCTGCGCGCCCTGGCGGCCGTGGGCCTGCTGGACGCCGACGCGGGCCGCGAGCGCCGCCGCAACCTGGTGATCGACCCGCTGTGCCGGCCGCAGGAGGCTGTCCATGCGCTGGGCCAGGCCCTGCAGCAGGCACTGGATGCGGCCGATGACCTGGTGGGCCTGCCCGCCAAGTTCGGCTGGTCGGTGGAAGGCGCGCCGGGCCGGCTGGCCGGCGTGTCCGCCGATATCCGCCTGCAGCGCACCTCCACCGGCTGGCAGGTGCAGCCTGACGGACGCAACCACGCGCTGGCCGTGGCCGATGCAGGCCAGGCCGTGGCCGCAGGCCTGGCGTTGGCGCGCTGGTTTGCCGGTCAGGCCGTCCTTCGCCGCGCCCAGGGCTTGCGGCCCGGGCGCATGGCCGCAGTGGCGGCGCAACTGCAGCCGCCCCCCGGACTGGACTGGGTGGAGACAGAAACCCCGGCCTACGGCGAAGGACCGGCGCCCGGTGCCGTGCCCGGCGTGGGCTGGCTGCTGGGCGCGCCGCTGGGCCGCTTGCCGGCCGTGGCGCTGGCGCGGCTGCTGCGCGCCTTGCCTGAGCAGGCCTTTTTGCGTGTGACACCCTGGCGCATGCTGCTGGTGGAAGACGCCGGAGCCGGCGCGGCGCTGCCCCGCTGGTGGGCGGCTGCAGGGCTGGACAGCGCCGCTGACTGGATCACCCACGCCCATGACCCGCGCCTGCGCGTATCCGCCTGTACCGGCGCGCCGGGCTGCACCCAGGCCCTGGGTCCCACGCAGACATTGGCGCTGGAGCTGGCGCCGCAGGTGCCCCACGGCGCGCACCTGCATGTGACCGGATGCGCCAAGGGCTGCGCGCGGCAGGCGCCGGCCACCGTGGTGCTGCGTGCCGAAGGTGAAGACGAGGGCGAAGGCCCTTTCTATTCCGTAGTGCGCCATGGCCGTGCCGGGGATAGGGCGCAGGAGCAGCGGACCCTGGCCTCGGTGCGAGACAATCCGGGATTGCTGTTTTCAAAAGAATAATGCTGCACCGCTACGAAACCGATGGCGCCGAGATCTACCGGCAGTCCTTTGCCACCATCCGCCGCGAGGCGGCGCTGGAACGCTTCACGCCTGTCGAGGAACGCGTGGTGGTGCGCATGATCCACGCCGCTGGCTTGGTGGAGCTGGCCCCGCACGTGGCCTTCTCGCCCGGCATGGCCGAGGCCGCCGCACAGGCCCTGCAAAACGGCGCGCCCGTGCTGTGCGACGTGCGCATGGTCAGCGAGGGCATCACGCGCTCGCGCCTGCCCGCCGCCAACCCCATCATCTGCACGCTGCAGGACGAGCGCGTGCCCGCGCTGGCCCGTGACATGGGCAACACGCGCAGCGCCGCCGCGCTGGAGCTGTGGCGCCCGCACCTGGCCGGGGCCGTGGTGGCCATCGGCAATGCGCCCACGGCCCTGTTCCACCTGCTCAACATGCTGCAGGACCCGGCCTGCCCCCGGCCGGCCGCCATCATCGGCTGCCCCGTGGGCTTTGTGGGCGCCATGGAATCCAAGCAGGCGCTGATGCAGGACCTGCCCGTGCCCTGCATGGCCGTGCACGGCCGTCTGGGCGGCTCGGCCATCACCGTGGCCGCCATCAATGCACTGGCCAGCCATGTCGAGTAGGCAGCCGCGTCCCGGCCAGGGCGGGCCCGGCATTGTCTGCGTGGGCCTGGGCCCGGGCGACCCCGAACTCATGAGCGTCAAGGCCGACCGCCTGGTGCGCGGCGCGCGCCAGGTGGCGTTCTTCCGCAAGAAGGGCCGGCCCGGCAAGGCCCGCCAGCTGGTGGACGGCCTGCTGGCCCAAGGCGCTGCCGAGCACGCCATGGAGTACCCGGTGACCACCGAGCTGCCTGTGGACAGCCCCGCCTATGTGGACCTGCTGGCGCGCTTCTACGACGACTGGTGCCTGCGCCTGGAAGCGCTGGCGCAGACCGGGCAGGTGGTGGTGCTGTGCGAGGGCGACCCCTTCCTCTACGGCTCCTTCATGCATCTCTACACCCGGCTGCGCGAACGCGGCCAGGTGCCGCTGGACGTGGTGCCCGGCATCCCCGGCATGGTGGGCTGCTGGCACGCCACGGGCGAGCCCATCACCTGGGGCGACGACGTGCTCAGCGTGATGACCGGCACCCTGTCCGAAGACGAGCTGGTGCGCCGCATGCAGTCCGCCGAGGCCCTGGTCGTCATGAAGGTCGGCCGCAACCTGCCGCGCATCCGCCGCGCCCTGCAGCGCACCGGCCGGCTGGACGCCGCCTGGCTGGTACAGAACGGCACCACGGACAGCGAGCAGGTCGCGCGCCTGGGCGATGTGTCCGACGACGCCTGCCCCTATTTCGCCATCGTGCTCGTGCACGGCCAGGGCCGCCGCCCGGAGGCCGCATGGTGAGCGCCGGCCGCCTGACGGTGGTGGGGCTGGGCCCGGGCGCACTGGACCAGATCACGCCCGAAGCCGCAGCCGCTTTGCACGCGGCCGACGATGTGGTCGGCTACCTGCCCTATGTGTCCCGCGCGCAGGCCCTGCTGGCGCAGGCGGGTCAGGGCCAGGCCGTGGCCTGGCATGCCTCGGACAACCGTGTGGAGCTGGAGCGCGCGCGCCAGGCGCTGGCGCTGGCCGCGCAGGGGCGGCAGGTGGTCGTGGTGTCCTCGGGCGACCCGGGCGTGTTCGCCATGGCGTCGGCCGTTTTCGAGGCCATGGAATCGGCCGATGCGGCGCAGGCCGCCGCCTGGCAGGCGCTCGATATCCAGGTGCTGCCCGGCATCACCGCCATGCTGGCCGCCGCCGCGCGGGCCGGCGCGCCGCTGGGCCATGACTTTTGCTGCATCAATCTCTCGGACAACCTCAAGCCCTGGCCGGTGATCGCGCGGCGCGTGGAACTGGCGGCCCAGGCCGACTTCGCCATGGCCTTCTACAACCCGCGCTCCAAGAGCCGGCCCGAAGGCTTTGTGCGCCTGCTGCAGCTGCTGCGCACCCGCTGCGAGCCGCAGCGCCTGCTGGTGTTCGCGCGCGCCGTGTCCACGCCCGAGGAACACTTGCACGTATGCACGCTGGCCGAGGCCACGCCCGAGATGGCCGACATGCGCACCGTGGTCCTGGTGGGCAACAGCGCCACGCGCCGCGTGGGCCGCTGGGTCTACACGCCACGCCACTACGGCATGGATGGCGGCGCGGACGGTGCTGCCGGCGCCGTCGGCGCTGTCGGCAGCACGCCATGAGCAATCCAGTGCAGCACCGCAGCCACCGACCCGGTGCGCTGGCGCTGCGGCAGCGCCGGGCGCTGCACCATCACCACGGGCAGGCCCAGGGCGCGTGCGGCATCGAGCTTGCCGCGCGTGGCCTCGCCGCCTGCGTTCTTGGCCACCAGCCATTCGATGCCGTGCGTGCGCAGCAAGGCCTCGTCATCGTCCGCGCTGAAAGGCCCGCGCCCCAGAACCACCGTGGTGTGGGGCAGGGGCAGGCTGCCGGGCTCGGGCGCATCGACCAGGCGCAGCAGATAGTGGTGCTGCGGCTGGCCCGCAAAGGCCGCAAGCTGCTTGCGGCCCACGGCCAGAAACACCCGGGCGGCTGCCTGGGGCAGGGCGGCAGCGGCGGCTTGCATGTCGGGCACGTCGATCCAGGCGTCGCCGGCACTGGCCTGCCAGGGCTCGCGCTCCAGCGCCAGCAGCGGCGTGCCGGTGGCGGCGCAGGCCTCGCAGGCATTGCGGCTCATCTGCGCGGCGAACGGATGGGTGGCATCGACCACATGGCTGATGGCCTGCCCGCGCAGGAATTGCGCCAGGCCCTGGGCACCGCCAAAGCCTCCCACGCGCGTGGGCAGGGGCTGGGCCACGGGCGACTGCGTGACGCCCGCATACGAGAACACGGCGGCAATGCCGGCGCGGTACAGGGCCTGGGCCAGCTGGCTGGCGCCGCTGGTGCCGCCCAGCAGGAGAACATGGGGCATGACTGATCCCTGGTTGACATTGGTGGGCCTGAACGAAGACGGCCTGGACGGCCTCTCGCCCGCCGCGCTGCGCGCGCTGGACGCGGCCGAGACCGTTTTTGGCGGGCCGCGCCACCTGGCGCTGGCCGGTGCCGGCGAGCGTGGACGGCCTTGGCCCGTGCCCTTTGACGTGGCGCCCGTGCTGGCTTGCCGTGGCCGGCCCACGGTGGTGCTGGCGTCGGGCGATCCGTTCTGGTTCGGGGCGGGCGGCAGCCTGGCGGCGCATCTGGCGCCGCAGGAGTGGCGCTGCCACGCCCAACCTTCGACATTTTCGCTGCTGGCGTCCCGCCTGGGCTGGAAGCTGGAAGACACGGTCTGCCTGGGCCTGCACGCCGGCCACGTGGAGCAGCTGCTGCCGCACCTGTCGCCAGGCCGCCAGTCGCTGGTGCTGCTGCGCGATGGCGCCGCCGTGGCCGCACTGGCGGACTGGCTGGTGCAGGAAGGCTGGGGCGACAGCCGCCTGGAGGTCATGGAATCCGTGGGCGGCCCGCGCGAGCGCCGCCGCGCATGGCGCGCCGCCGAAGCCGCCCAGGCCCTGGCCGCCGACCCTGCCTGCGCGCCCGTGGCCGTGGCCGTGCTCGCCCAGGGCGGCGCGGCCCTGCCGCTGGTGCCGGGCCGGCCCAATCACTGGTACGCCAACGACGGCCAGATCACCAAGGCCCCGGCCCGCGCGCTGACCCTGGCGGCTCTTGCGCCGCGCCACGGCGAATGCCTGTGGGATGTGGGCGGCGGCTCGGGCTCGGTGGCCGTGGAGTGGTGCCTGGCCGGTGGCTCGGCCATCAGCCTGGAGCAGCATGCGGCGCGTGCGGACAACATCCGCCTCAACGCCCGGCGCTTCGGACTGCAGGCGCGCCTGCGCGTGGTGCAGGGCGTGGCGCCCGAGGCGCTGGCCGAACTGCAGGCGCTGACCCGGCCCCAGGCCGTGTTCGTGGGCGGGGGCTTTGACGCCGAATTGTTCGATCGCCTGCAGGCCCTCATGCCCGCAGGCTGCCGCCTGGTGGTCAATGCCGTGACGCTGGAGACCGAGGCCCTGCTGGTGCAACTGCAGGCCCAGCACGGCGGCCAGCTGCTGCGGCTGGAGATCTCCAGCGCCGAGCCGCTGGGCCGCATGCGCAGCTGGAAGGCTGCGCGGCCGCTGGTGCAGTGGAGCTGGCAGCGGTGAACCCGGACCAAGCCATCCCCCACCGCTGCGGCGTGCTGGGCCTGGGCCTGCACACGGACGCACTGCCCGATGCGCTGCAGGCGCTGTGGCAGCGGGCCCAGGCGCACCTGCTGCAGCAAGCCTGCGCGCCGCAGCCCGTCTGCGCCGTGGCCGTGCTGGACACCAAGGCCGGCCATCCGGCGCTGGAGGCCTGGATGTCGGCGGTCGTGCCCTCGGCCGTCCTGGTCCGTGTGCCGTCCGCGCAATTGCCGGGCCAGCCGGTGGTCACCCAATCGCCGCGCATGCTGGCGCGCTACGGCACCGGCAGCGTGGCCGAGGCGGCGGCGTTGGCCGCCGCAGGCCCGCACTCCGCCCTGAGCGTGACCCGTCTGGTGGCGGACGACGGCAGCGCCACCCTGGCCCTGGCCGTGGGCCAGGGCGGACCTCTGAACTGTTGCCTGGCCCACGCCAGCCAGGCCAAGAAACAAGGAGCAACGGCATGACCGTGCATTTCATCGGCGCCGGCCCCGGCGCCGCCGACCTGATCACCGTGCGCGGGCGCGACCTCATGGCAGCCTGCCCGGTCTGCCTGTATGCGGGCTCGCTCATTCCCTCGGAACTGCTGGCGCACTGCCCGCCGGGCGCGCGCATCGTCAACACCGCATCCATGAGCCTGGACGATATCGTGGCCGAGATCCAGGCCGCCGAGGCGCGTGGCGAAGACGTGGCGCGCCTGCACTCGGGCGACCTGTCCGTGTGGTCGGCCATGGGCGAGCAGCTGCGCCGCCTGCGCGAGGCCGGCATTGCCTACACCGTCACGCCCGGCGTGCCCTCGTTCGCGGCCGCCGCCGCCACGCTGGGCGCGGAGCTGACCCTGCCCGGCCTGTGCCAGTCCGTGGTGCTGACGCGCACCTCTGGCCGCGCCACGGCCATGCCCGAGGGTGAGAACCTGGCCGCCTTCGCGGCCACGGGCGCCGTGCTGGCCATCCATCTGTCCATCCATGTGGCCGCCAAGGTGCAGTCCGAGCTGCTGCCGCACTACGGCGCCGACTGCCCCGTGGCCATCGTCTGGCGTGCCAGCTGGCCTGACGAAACCGTGGTGCGCACCACGGTGGGCAGCCTGGCCGAGGCCGTGGCCACCCACATGGAGCGCACGGCCCTGATCCTGGTGGGCCGCAGCCTGCAGGCCGAGGACTTCGGCGAAAGCCGCCTCTACGCGGCCGACTACGACCGCCGCTACCGCCCGCTGGGCGCCGAGCCGCGCTTTCCCGCCACCGATGTGCGCGGCGGCGCCGCGCTGGATACCGCGAGGGATACCTTGAGGGACACCGGGAGCGACACCGTGATCGACGTGCCCCTCGGGAACCCCGTCCCATGAGCGCGGCCCTGCCGCCCGTGGCGCTGAGCTTGATCGGCATCGGCACGGGCAACCCCGACCACCTCACGCGCGAAGCCCAGGCCGCCATGCAGGCCGCCGACCTGATCCTGCTGCCGCACAAGGGCGAGGACAAGGCCGAACTCGCCGCCCTGCGCCGCGACCTGTGCGATGCCGTGCTCACTGCGCCCGGCCCGCGCATCGAAGGCTTCGACATGCCCGTGCGCCGCAGCGTGGGCGACGACTACCTGGCCCAGGTCGATGAATGGCATGCGGCCATCACGCGCTGCTGGCAGGCGGCCATCACCCGGTCCCTGGACGAGGGGCTGCAGCCGCGCACCCCCGGCCAGCCCTTGCAGGTCGCCCTGCTGGTCTGGGGGGACCCGGCGCTGTACGACAGCACGCTGCGCATCGCGGCGCGCATGCAGCCGGCGCCGCACAGCGTGCGCGTGGTGGCGGGCATCAGCTCCATGCAGGTGCTGTGCGCCGCGCATGCGATTGCGCTCAACGGCATAGGCCAGCCCTTCGTGGTGACCACGGGCCGCCAGCTGCGCGAGCAGGGCTGGCCGCCCGGCGTGGACACGGCCGTGGTCATGCTGGACGGGCAATGCAGCTTCACCGAGCTGCCCTCCCACGGCCTGCACATCTGGTGGGGTGCCTACCTGGGCATGGACCGCCAGATGCTGGACAGCGGCCCGCTGGCCGAGGCCGCCCCGCGCATCGCGCAGGCCCGAGCCGCAGCGCGCGAGCGGCATGGCTGGATCATGGACATCTACCTGCTGCGGCGCGGGGACTGAGGCCGAGGCTGCTGCCGACGCCGGCCCTCTAGCTGCACACCCCCTTCATCAAGGAATCCCGCCATGCAGATGGACAACATCCCCTTCAACACCACCGACTGGGCCGCCGTGGCGCCCACCGAGCATTCGGCCGAGGCCGGCCAGGCGTTCTGGCGCACGCAGAACTTCGGCAACATCCGCGTGCGCACGGTGGAGTACACGCCCGGCTATGTCTCCGACCACTGGTGCACCAAGGGCCATGTGCTGCTGTGCCTGGAAGGGGAGCTGGAGACCGAACTGGCGGACGGCCGCCGCTTCACGCTGACGCCCGGCATGAGCTACCAGGTGGCGGACAACGCCGAGCCGCACCGCTCGCGCTCGCCCAAGGGCGCCAGGCTCTTCGTGGTGGACTGAACCTGCAGGCACGATCGGCACGGCAGCGCGCTGCAGGTCTGCGACAGGTTCGCGCCGGCGCGGGCGAGAGCTGCGCAAACGTGCCGTCATTGAGTGGCGTACGGCACGGGTTGCCAGGGTGCCCATGCCGGGGGGTGGAATGCCTGACGGACGGCTCTCCAGGTACACAGTCATCGGCCATCAACTCAGCGGCGAAGTAGGCATTGCCGATGGCGACAGCCCTTGTGGCCGGGCTTGTGCACAATGAAGAGCTTTCGCCCAGCCTCTTCACGCGATGCAGCAAGAACCCGACTTCCTCCACAACCTGAACCAGGAATTCCGGGACGGCAGGCGCTGGCTGGACCGCACCATCGTGCTGGCCTATGCCGCCGCCGCCGGGCTGTGCGTGGTGGCCTTCACGCTGATGGCGGACGCGGGCTTCGAATTCTTCGAGAGCATCTACCACTGGCAGGGCGGCTGGGCCGTGCTGCTGTGGATGCCTGCCGTCACGGCGGGCGCCGTGTGGCTCACGCGGCGCTGGGCGCCGGGTGCGGCGGGATCGGGCATTCCGCAGGTGATCGCCACGCTGGACCCGGCGCTGGACTCCACGCAGCGCGGGCGCTTCGTGTCGCTGTGGCTGTCCTTCGCCAAGATGGCGCTGGCCAGCGCAGGCTTTGCGGCGGGGCTGTCCATCGGGCGCGAGGGGCCGTCGGTGCAGGTGGCCGCCGGTGTCATGCACCATGCGCGGCGCTGGTTCGGCCCTCATTCGGGTATCAGCCACCATGCGCTGCTGGTGGCCGGCGGCGCGGCCGGCATTGCGGCGGCCTTCAACGCGCCGCTGGCCGGCGTGGTCTTCGCCATCGAGGAGCTGTCGCGCAAGCTGGAGTCGCGCTCCAGCGGCCTGATCATCGCGGCCATCGTGCTGGCCGGCCTGATGGGCGTGTCGGCCTTCGGCAACCTCAGCTATTTCGGGCGCATCCAGGTGCCCCACCTGACCTGGGACGCGCTGCTGCCGGGCCTGTGCGTGACCCTGGCCTGCGGCGTGCTGGGAGGCCTGTTCGCCAAGCTGCTGGCCGCCTCGCTGACCCGCGCGCCCGAGCGGCTCAACCAGCTGCGCGCGCGCTTTCCCATCCGCTTCGCGGCGGCGGTCGCGCTGGTGATCGCCGTCATCGGCATGGTCACGGGCGGCGCCACCTTCGGCGCGGGCTCGGAAGCCGTCAAGCACATGCTGGCGGGCCAGGCCGACGTGCCTTCGTTCTACGTCACCCTGAAGTTCATCGCCACCTGGCTGTCGGCCTGGGTGGGCGTGCCGGGCGGCATCTTCGCGCCGTCGCTGTCCATTGGCGCGGGCGTGGGCCACAACGTGGCCGGCCTCATGGGCGCAGACATCGCGCCCGCCCTCATCGCCATGGGCATGGCCGCCTTCCTGGCCGCCGTGACGCAGGCGCCGCTGACGGCCTTCATCATCGTGATGGAGATGGTGGACGGCCACTCCATGGTGCTCAGCCTCATGGCCGCTGCCATGCTGGCCAGCCTGGTCTCGCGCATGCTGGCCCGGCCGCTGTACGAGACGCTGGCCCAGCACATGCTGAGCATGGTGGTCGCACCTGCTCCTGCTCCTGCTCCTGCGTCGGCACCCGCACCGGTGCCCGAGCAGGCCTCTCCCCCGAAGGACCAGGACAAGCCCGCAGGCGCCTGAAGCGGGCGCGCTTGGCTGACAGCCAATGGCGAATGCCGATGGCCTGGGTGTGCTGCACGCCACGCCATGCTCCCTTCCTGAGTCCGGACGCAAACCCAAGGAAAGGAACGCGCCATGTGGGAGGAAGTGGCCAACACCCTGGTCGAGGAATTTTCCAGCCTGCCCGATGCGGCCGAGGTCACGCGCGTCATGGTGCGCCTGCTGCTGGCGGCGCTGCTGGGCGGCATCGTCGGCTACGAGCGCGAGCACAAGGGCAAGGCCGCAGGCCTGCGCACCCACATGCTGGTGGCCATGGGCGCGGCGCTGTTCGTGCTGGTGCCCGAGCGCGGCGGCATGGACATTGCCGACATGAGCCGCGTGATCCAGGGCGTGGTGGCCGGCGTGGGCTTCCTGGGCGCGGGCGCCATCATCAAGCGCCACTCAGAGGAACAGGTGCAGGGCCTGACCACGGCCGCCGGCATCTGGATGACGGCCGCCATCGGCGTGGCCTGCGGCCTGGGGCGCGAAGCCATCGCGCTGCTGGCCACGCTGCTGGCCATCGTCATCCTCGTGATGCTGCCGCACGTGGTCAGTGCGCCGCCGCCGCACGATGACGCGGAGCCGGACACCAAGCCGCGCGAGACCTGAGGGCGGGCTGCGGCTCAGGCGTGCGGCTGTGAGTCGGGTGGCGGGGACTTCGCCTGTGCCAGCAAACTGTCCCAATCGCCAGGAGGGTGCCCGTTGGCGAGCATTTTTCGGAACACCCTGTAGGCATCGTCGCTGCCCTCATAGGCTCGCTTGGTGTCCTCATCGTTGACCCAGGCGAACACGATGATTTTGCTGGGGGCGTGAAAGCGGAAGAACAGGCGGTACTGCTGGAAGAACCTGGCCCGAAACCAGTGCTTGTGCTCCTCGCCCAGGGTATGGCCCTGGCGGTAGTCTGGCCGCGTCGGATCCTGCGGGATGACATCGAATGCCAGCTTGCGGATCGCCGCCAATCGCTTGGTCGCGTTCTTGCGTGTGTACCCGCCAGGGTCCTTCGTTTTCAGACCCTCCACTTCGTGGCTCAACGCCTGTAGCTGGGCCAGGAAAAGCGGGTGCATGAATACCGTCCAGCCGTGGATGCGCAAGGGGGCGGGCGGTACGGCGCTCATTCGTCGTCTGCCGAAAGCGGTGCATCCAGATCGACCTCGATGCCTTCGGTCAGCGCCTGGATCTGCTGCGCCAGACGGGCATCCATGGTCTGCAGGCGCTCGGGGTGGGCTGCCATGTCCTGTGCCAGAAAGCCGAGAAACTGGCCCAGCACGGGATCGGCATCCTCGGTGGAGTCGGCGCGACTGAGCACGACCTCCCCGCCGGGCAGGATGGTGTAGTGGATCCTGTCGCGCTTGCTCAGGTGCAATGCGCGGCGAACGGCTTCGGGAATGGTGGTCTGGTAGCGGTCAGTGAGCGTGGATTCGGCTTCAAGCGTCGAAAACATGATGGCATCTCCTGATAGGCTGCCATGCATGGTAATGCAGGTGCATTACCATGCCCGGGCGAAAGGTTCCTTCCCGGAAAGCACGTGCCTCGCGCCTCAGAAATCCACACTCGCACTCAGCGAGAACGTGCGCGGACCGCCCACCGTCAGGTAGCCCGAACCCGGGTAGCCGCCCACGGAGGCCCAGTAGTTGCGGTCCGTCGCGTTGTCCACGCGCAGGCGCAGCGTGAGCAGCTTGCCCTGCACTTCGGTCATGTAGCGCACGCCCAGGTCCAGGCGGTTCCATCCGGCCACGCGCAGGGTGTTGACGTCGTTGGCGTAGCTGGCGCCGGTGTGCACCAGGCGGCCGTCCAGCGCCAGGCCGTTGATGCCCGGCACATCCCACTCCACGCCCGCCGTGGCCTGGAAGCGCGGCACGCCGATGACGCGCTTGCCGTCGGTGGTGGCGCGGCCCGTGCTTTGCTGCCTGGCGTCCAGCCAGGTGGCCCCGCCCAGCAGGCGCAGGCCGCGCATGGGTTCGCCGAAGACGTTGAATTCCACGCCCTGGTGACGGTCCTTGCCGGCCGAGGTGAACAGGTTGCCGTCGATCAGCGAGCGCGGCTTGTCGGTGGAGAAGAAGGCCAGGCCGCCGCCCAGCTTGCCGCCGTCGTACTTGACGCCCACTTCCTTTTGCTTGGTCACGTAGGGCGACATCTGCTGGCCCGCGTTGGCGATGATGGTGTCGCCCGACTTGGCCGGCGCCGTGTCGCCCTGGGCCAGTCCCTCGATGTAGTTGCCGTACAGCGATACCTGGGGCGTGAGCTTGAACACCGCGCCCAGCACCGGGCTGGTGCGGCTCTGGTCGTAGGCCGTGCGCACGCCGCCCTGGCTGGTGACGGCGCCGTTGCTGACGATGCGGTAGCTCACCGAGTCGGTCTCTATCGTCTGGCGGCGCACGCCTGCCGTCACCAGCATGCGGCCGTCCATCAGCGACAGCGTGTCGCCCAGCGCAAAGCTGTTCAGGCGCGTGCCCCGGTTGTAGGCGGGGTTGGACAGGTCGTTGCCCAGGTAGTTGAGCGGCGTGATCGCGTAGTAGCTGGGGTTGTAGAGGTTGGTGTTCAGCACATTGCCCTGGACCGCAGACGTGCTCATGCCATAGGCGTTGTAGACCTTGAGGTCGAAGGCCGAGTAGCTGGCCACGATCTCATGGCCCACGCTGCCCGTGTTCAGGCGTGCGCGCACGCCCAGCTCGCCCGTGCTCACGCGGTCCTTGCGCGCGTTGTCGAAGCGGCTGGTGGTGGCCGCGCCATTGCCGGCCGCCGCCAGCGTGATGTTGGCCAGCGAGTTGTTCTCTGAACTGCGGCGCAGGCCGTAGGCGGCCCAGGCCGTCACGTTGCTGTTGATGTCCCATTCGCCGCGCAGCGTGCCGAACAGGTCGCGCTCGTCGGAATAGGTCCAGGGCTGGGCCCAGTTGGTGGAAGCATCGGGCGCCGCAGGAATGGCGGCCAGCCCTGCGCCCGGCGTGACATTGGTGCGCGTGCGCTTGAGGCGGTTGTCCTGCCAGCCGATGTCGCCCGACAGGCGCACATTGCGGCTGCGCCAGTCCATGCCCACGGACAACAGATCGAGCTTGGAGCTTTCCTGGTCGATGGCGGTATCGCCGCCCCGGTGCGCGGCGTTCAGGCGGATGCCCGTGGCCTGGTCGGGGCCGAAGCGCCGGCTCACGTCGGCCGCCACGAAGGCCTGGCCGCCGCTGGCAATGCCTGCCGTCACGCGCGACAGCGGATCGCTGCCCGCGCGCTTGGGCAGCAGGTTGATGTTGCCGCCCAGGCCGCCGCCATTGGGGCTGGCGCCCATCAGAAAGGCCGATGCGCCGCGCAGCAGCTCCACGCGCTCGAACAGCTCGGTGGCGATGTACTGGCGCGGCAGCAGGGCATACAGGCCGTTGTAGGCCACGTCGTCCGAGCCCAGCACGAAGCCGCGCACAAAGTAGGACTCCTGGAAATTGCCGAAGCCGCGCGCCACGCGCACGGAAGGATCGTTCTGCAGCACATCGCCCACGCTCTTGGCCTGGCGGTCCTGGATCAGCTCGTTGGTGTAGCTGGTGATGGAGAACGGCGTCTCCATGTTGTCGCGCGTGCCCAGAATCCCGGCCCGCCCGCCGCGCGCCACCTGGCCACCCGCGTAGGGCTTGGACAGCCCTTCAGCCGACGCATCGGCGCTGGCCTCCACGGTGACGGTGCCCAGCTCGGGCGCGGCCGTTGCCGTGGAAGGGGCAGGCTGGGCCCATGCGGCGCCAGCAGACAAAAGAAGGGCCAGGGCCCCGGCGATCGGGGTCAGCGTGTGGAGGGGGTAGTGCATGGAGAAAACGGGATGAGAATGCGGGATGAGAATGATTCCCAATAATTTTATCGATGCGACTCCCCCGTATGGAGCTTGTAGGGAGATGTGTCTGTTTGTGCCCACATTCCGCCTGGCCTGCGTTCACGCCTGTCCAAGCAGCTCCCACGAGCAGACCTGCGCCTCATCCTCCCCCTGCACGAACGCAACCCGTATGCCCAGCGCCTTGCCCATGCCTTGCACGGCCAGGCGCAGGGCGGCGGGCACGGCGCGGTCGCCCGTGATGACGACCATGCCCCGGCACAGCTGGCGCATGCGCTCGCGGTTGCGCTTGAAGAACAGGGCGCGCTGCTTGCGTTCTTCGTGGCTTTCCTCGGGGTGGTCGCCGGGCAGGTGGTCGGTGAGCAGCACGAAGTGCCGGCCCTGGTCGAGCAGGAATTCGATCTGGGCTTCGGCCGATGCGTCATTGCCGTTGCCTGCGTCTGCAGGTGCCTGCGCTTCGGGTTCGCGCAGGTAGACCAGGGGAAAGCGGGAGGTATCGATCAGCATGTCATGGTTCCTGGGAAAAAGCAGGGCATCAGTACAGGTCGTTCCTGACCGCATGGGCGTAGTGGGCGTTGGCCTGTTCCTGTTGGGCGGCATCCATGGCGGGCGCCGTGGCATCGGCCAACTGCGTGAGGGAGGCCATCATCTGGCCCACGGTGGGCAGGGCGGTGCGGTCCAGCTGGCTTGACGGGTTCCAGAGGCCGGAGCGGTGGATGGCCTTGCCGCAGTGCAGCAGTACCTCGTCGACCAGCACCACGGTGGCGGTCTTGGGCGTGCCCCGGCCTTCGCTCAGCTCCTGCAGCAGATGGGGGTCGGTGGAGATGCGTCCGCGCCCGTTGATGCGCAGGAAGATGTCCAGCCCCGGGAACAGGAAGAGCATGGCCAGGCGGTCATCGGCCTGCAGGTTGCGCAGGGATTCGATGCGGTTGTTGCCGGGCCAGTCGGCAAAGGCCACGGTGCGCTCGTCCAGCACCTGCACAAAGCCGGGTGGCCCGCCGCGCGGCGAGGCATCCAGGCCGCGTTCGCCGGCCGTGGCCAGGCAAAAGAAGCTGGCCTGGCGCAGATAGGCCTCGTGGAAGTCGGACAGGCGGTCGCGCACGGCCTTCTGGATTCTTTCTGCCGGGGCGGCGTAGAGCGAATCCAGGTCGATGGCCGGGCCTGGCGGGTCTGCAAGGGCGGTGTTGTCTGTGTGCATGGCACAAGCGTAAGAACAAAGGCGTTGGCGGCTGTAGACTGGATCAGCCAACAAATAGCTCAAAGACGCCATGCCCGATGCCATTCTTGAACTGGTCAGCCATGTGAACCGTGCCGATGGCCCCGTGCTGATCGCGGCCGTGGGCAACCAGGACGAGGAGCTGGCCTCCGAGCCGCACCGCCACGCGCGCGGCCAGCTGTTCGGCTCGCTGCGCGGGCTGCTGTCGGTGGGCGTGGAAGACGCGGTCTGGGTGGTGCCCGCCATCCATGCCGTGTGGCTGCCGCCGCACCAGCTGCATTCGGGCCGCTCCCATGGTCCCTTCCACGGCTGGAGCGTCTACGTGGCGGAGCCGGCCTGCGCCGACCTGCCGCAGCGGCCCTGCGCCATCCGCACCTCGGGCCTGCTGCGCGAGGCCGTGCTGCGCGCCGCCGGCTGGGGATGGCAGCAAGGCGTGCCCACAACGCAGCCCGTGCAACCAGGCCCTTCGGCGGACCGAGCCCGCGCCCATGTGATGGCGGTGATCCTGGACGAGATCCGCACCCTGCCCGTGGAGCCCCTGGGCCTGCCCCTGCCCGCCGACCCGCGCCTGCAGCGCATCGCCCGCGCACTGATCGCCGACCCGGCCGATGCCCGCGACCTGGAGGCCTGGGCGCGCTGGGCCGCAGTCAGCTCGCGCACGCTGAGCCGGCGCTTTGTGTCGGAGACGGGCTTCAGCTTCACCGCCTGGCGCCAGCGCGCGCGGCTGATGCGCTCGCTGGAGATGCTGGCCGCCGGCGCGCCTGTAACGAACATCGCGCTGGACCTGGGCTACGCCACGGCCAGCGCCTTCATCGGCTTGTTCCGGCGCACGTTCGGGGAGACGCCTGCGGCGTACCGGGGGAGGTTGGGGGCGGCTCGGGGCTGAGGGGCTGCACTGCCCGCCCAGCTAAGGACTTCGCCTACAACCGCTGCAACTGCGCATTCAGATACGCATCGCGCGAGGGCAGCAGGTGCTCGGCGCACAGGCGGACCAGGGCGTCGCGGTCCCGGGCGCGCAGGGCTTCGATCATTTGCCAGTGTTCCTGGCGTGCGCGCTCGCGGTAGTCGGCCGAGACCAGGGAGGCGAAGCGGATGGGGTGCGTCTGGCGCGCGTATTCGGTGATGGCCTTGTGCAGCGTGTCGTTGCCCGCCAGCGCAAACAGTTCCTGGTGAAAGGCCAGGTTGATGCGGAACACCAGGCGCGCGTTGCCTTCGGCCACGGCGGCGTCGTGCTGCTGCTGGATGGAGGTCAGGCGTTCGAGCCTCTCGGCCGGCACGGGCAGGGGGATCTTGCGGGCAGCCTCCACTTCGAGCATGCCGCGCAGCTCGTACAGTTCCTGCACTTCCTGGGTGGAGAAGGAGCGCACCAGGGCGCCCACGTTCTTGCGGCGCTCGATGAGGCCCATGCGGTCCAGCGCGGCCAGGGCCTCGCGGGCCACATGGCGCTTGACGTCGAAGCGGGCCATGAGGTCGTCCTCCACCAGGCGTTCGCGCGGGTGCAGCCGGCCGAAGACCACGTCCTCTTCCAGCGCGGCCACCATGGCGCCCAGGGCGTCCGGTGCCGGCGCGGGTTCTGCATCCAGGGAAATCGGCAATGGGGCGGCAACGACCATCAAGACAAGCGGTTGGGACAAAGACGCCATTTTGTCCGAATTGACCGCCTGCGCCGACTATTCGCGCCGGCCGGGAATGGTGCCGCGCTCGGTGGCGCAGCGCAGGAAGTCGAAGTCCACGCCCTGGTCGGCCTGGTTCACGGTGGTGAGAAAGAGCTTGCGGTAGCCGCGTTCGGTCGTGGGCACGGCCACCGGCTGCTCGCGGGCGCGGCGGGCCAGTTCCTCGTCGCCGACCTGTAGCGTCAGCTCGCGGCGCGCCACCGATAGCGTGATGCGGTCGCCATTCCTCACATGGGCCAGCGGCCCTCCCACGGCCGATTCGGGCGTGACGTGCAGCACGATGGTGCCGAAGGCCGTGCCGCTCATGCGCCCGTCGGAGATGCGCACGATGTCCTTGACGCCGGCCCGCGCCAGCTTGCGCGGGATGGGGATGTAGCCGGCCTCGGGCATGCCGGGCGCGCCCTTGGGGCCGATGTTCTTGAGCACGAGGATGTCGTCGGCCGTCACGTCCAGGTCGTCGCTGTCGATGCGGTGGGCCAGGTCGGCCGCGTTCTCGAAGACCACGGCGCGGCCTTCGTGCTCCATGAGCCGGGGATGGGCGGCCGACTGCTTGATGATGGCGCCGCCCGGCGCGAGGTTGCCGCGCAGCACGGCGATGCCGCCCTGCGGGTAGATGGGGTTGGAGCGCGGGCGCACCACGTCCTGCGCAAAGCCGGGGCCGGCGCGATCGATCTCTTCGCCCAGCGTGCGGCCGGTGACGGTGAGGGCGTCCAGGTTCAGCAGGGGCTTGAGCTCGCGCAGCAGCGTGGCCATGCCGCCTGCGTGGTGGAAGTCCTCCATGTAGTGGTCGCCCGAGGGCTTGAGGTCCAGCAGCACGGGCGTGTCGCGGCCCATGCGGTCCAGGGCCTGCAGGTCGATGTCATAGCCCATGCGCCCCGCGATGGCGGCCAGGTGCACGAGCCCGTTGGTGGAGCCGCCGATGGCCAGCAGCACGCGCATGGCGTTTTCGAAGGCGGCGGGCGTGAGGATTTTGTCGATGGTCAGGCCCCCGCGCGCCATGCGCACGGCCTCGGTGCCGGTCTGCTCGGCGATGCGGATGCGGTCGGCCGTGACGGCGGGGGGCGAGGCGCCGCCGGGCACGGTCATGCCCAGCGCCTCGGCAATGCAGGCCATGGTGCTGGCCGTGCCCATGACCGAGCAGGTACCCACGCTGGCCACCAGCTGGTTGTTCACGTCGGCGATCTCTTCGGCGTCGATCTCTTCGGCGCGGAACTTGCCCCAGTAGCGGCGGCAGTCCGTGCAGGCGCCCACGCGCTCGCTGCGGTGCGAGCCGGTGAGCATCGACCCGGTGATCAGCTGGATGGCCGGGATGCCGGCCGAGGCCGCGCCCATCAACTGGGCCGGCACCGTCTTGTCGCAGCCGCCGATGAGCACGACGGCATCCATGGGCTGGGCGCGGATCATCTCCTCGGTGTCCATGGACATGAGGTTGCGCAGGTACATGCTGGTCGGCGCCGAGAAGCTTTCGTGCACCGAGATGGTGGGGAAGTCCATGGGCAGGCCGCCCGCCATGAGGATGCCGCGCTTGACTGCCTCGATGAGCTGGGGCGCATTGCCGTGGCAGGGGTTGTAGCTGCTGCCCGTGTTGGTGATGCCTATGACGGGCCGCTGCAGCGCCGAGTCCGTGTAGCCCGCGCCCTTGATGAAGGCCTTGCGCAGAAACAGCGAAAAGCCGCGGTCGCCGTAGTTGGTCAGGCCCTTGGAGATGCCCGTGGCCGCATCGGCGGGGGCGATGTCATGGCCTGGAGCGCCAGCGGGAGTCTTGGGGTCGGTCATGGGTGGGGTGCTTTGCAGAGGGTCTTGGCGGGGTCGGAAGGCAGGCGCTGCCTTGTCGTGGGGCAGGATAGCGGCGGATGCCGCAGATTATTATCGTCGTTATCACCTATATTATTAATAATCTATCTGGCCAACCATGCAGCCGTGCCCGGCGTGCGTGCCGGGCATGTTTTTCCGACACAAGACAAAAGGAGGAGACACCCATGGTTGTTGCTGCATCCCGCATCCGTCGCATTCATGCGCCCAACCGGCGCGCCGCCCTGGCTGCGGCGCTGCTGGCCGCGCTGGCGCTGGCGCTGGCGCTGGGCCCAGGCCTGGCCACGCCCGCACTGGCCGACGGCGCCTATCCGGCCCGGCCCATCAAGCTGGTCGTTCCGTACACGCCCGGGGGTGCCACCGACGTGATCGGCCGCGTGGTGGGGCAAAGGCTCTCGCTGGCGCTGGGCCAGCCCGTGGTGGTGGAGAACCGGGCCGGCGCGGCCGGCAACCTGGGCGCCGCGGCCGTGGCCAAGGAAAGGCCCGATGGCTATATGCTGCTGCTGGGCGCGCTGACCAGCCATTCCATCAACAGCGTGCTCATGCCTGCCACGGCGGGCTTCACCATGGACAAGAGCTTCGCGCCCATAGCCGTGGTGGGCCGCGTGCCGCTGGTGATCACCGTGGGGCCGTCGGTGACGTCGGCCAATCTGGCGGAGTTCATCGCGCTGGCCAAAGCGAAGCCGGGCGGGCTGAACTACGGCTCCTCGGGCAATGGCTCACCCCAGCATCTGGCGGCCGAGCTGTTCAAGCGGCAGGCCGGCGTGCCGCTGACGCACGTGCCCTACAAGGGCAGCACGCCCGCGCTCAACGACCTCATGGGCGGCCAGGTGGATGTGGTGTTCGACACCCTGCCCGCCACGCAGGGCTTCATCAAGGGCGGGCGGCTGCGCGGCCTGGCCGTGACCACGGCGCAGCGCGTGCCCTCCATTGCCGACATTCCCACCACGGCCGAGGCCGGGCTGTCAGGCTTCGAGGTGACGTCGATGTTCGGCCTGCTGGCGCCTGCGGGCACGCCCGCGCCCATCGTCGCCCGGCTCAGCGGCGCGCTCAAGGAGGTGATGGGGCAGCAGGAAGTGAAGGACGCCCTGGTCGCCCAGGGCGCCATGCCCACCTTCACCACGCCTGCCGAGGCGCGCATGCAGATCGCCAAGGAGGTGGGCCGCTGGTCGGCCGTGATCAAGGAGTCGGATATCAAGCCGGACTGAGGCCGGGTGCGGAGCGGGGCCGGGTGGGGCCGCGCTGATATCGGGAAGGGCACAAGCATATGCCCAAAGATTCGTTCCCCCGCGCCTGCATCGTGGCGATACTGGCCGGCCGGATTCCCTCCACCGCCTCAGCTTTTTCACCGCCGCACCGTGCTACCCGACCCAGTCCCCGACAGCGCGGCCGAAGCGCAGGTCGATCGCGTCATCGACGGCCTGCTCAACGGCCTGCAATGGCGCGCCAGCGTGTTCCATGTGGGGCAGTACTGCGGGCGCTGGCGGGCCTCCACGGCGGGGCGCGCGCGGGCCAGCTTTCACCTCATCCTGGACGGGCGCTGCTGGCTGCACCTGCCGGGCCAGCCCTCGGTGGAGCTGCAGCCGCGCGACGGCGTGTTCCTCTCGCGCGACGTGCCGCATTTCATCTCGCCCTATGCCGACCCGGACATGGCATGCGCCCCGCAGGCCATGCGTCCCGCCACTGGCGATGCCGGCATCGGAGAGACGGCGCTGGCCTGCGGCTTCTTTACCTTCGAGGGGCCCATGCGCGGCCTGCTGGTCGATGCCTTCCCCGACCACCTGGTGCTGCGCGGCGACGACCATGCGATGAGCGGCGCCTCCATGCTGTTCGACCTGATGCGCGCCGAGGCGCTGCGCACGGGCACCGAGCCCTCGGCCGTGATGGACCGGCTGGTGGGCCTGCTGTTCTTCTACGGCCTGCGCCAGCTCGCGCATGGCGATGCGCGGGCGCGCGGCATCTGGAGCCTGCTGCGCCGGCCGGGCTTTGCGCCGCTGGTGGCCGAGCTGCTGCGCGAGCCGGCCCGCAACTGGAGCGTGGCCGACATGGCCGCGCGCGTGTGCCTGTCGCGCGCCACGTTCTTTCGGCAGTTCGCCGAGGCCTGCGGCCAGCCGCCCCAGCAATTCCTGCTGCTGCTGCGCATGCAGCTGGCCGCGCGCCGCCTGGCCCAGGGCGAGGCGATAGGCCAGGTGGCCGAGGCCGTGGGCTACGAGTCCTATGCGGCTTTCTCGCGCGCCTTCAAGCGCGTGATGGGCGAGCAGCCCGGCGCCTGGCAGCGTGCGCAGGCACGCTGCTGCTGAGCCGCCATCCGGGCCCGCCGCATCTGCCTGCGGGTTGACACGTTCGGGCATAAATCCGCGACGCGGCGGCATTGATGGCAAGTGGGGCGCGGCCGATCATGAAGGCATTCCTTCATTCCTGCAAAGCACCATGGCACGCCTGACCCTGCACACCCCGCAAACCGCCCCTGAAGCCAGCCGCCCCTTCGTGGAGCGCGCCCTGGCCGGCAACGGATTCCTGCCCAACCTGATCGCCATCCTGGCCAACTCGCCCCAGGCACTGGAGACCTATGTGACCGTGGGCCAGATCAACGCGCGTGCCCAGCTCACGCTGGCCGAGCGCGAGGTGGTGCAGATCACGGCGGCGCGCATCCATGGCTGCGACTTCTGCGTGGCCGGCCACACCAAGCTGGCCTTCAAGCAGGCCGGCCTGACCCAGGCCGAGGTGGTGGCGCTGCAGGATGGCCGCGACACGGGCCAGCCCCGCCTGGACGCCGTGCGCCGCTTTGCCGAAGCCGTGATCGCCACGCGCGGCGCCGTCGCCGACGAGGCCCTGGCCGCCTTCCATGCAGCAGGCCTGAGCGAGCAGCAGGCGCTGGAGGTGGTGCTGGGCATCAGCCTGGCCACGCTGTGCAACTTTGCCAACAGCCTGGCGCAAAGCCCCGTCAACCCGCAGCTGCAGCCCTATCTGCCCGAACAGTTCCGACAACCGCAGGAGAACGCACATGCTGGCTGATTCGCTGCGGCAGTGGCTGGACGCCCATGCCGACTCCCTGGACGAAGGCCCCGCGCATGCGCACGAAGTGCTGCCCCGGCTGGCGCAGCACGGCCTGTTCGGCCTGGGCGTGCCCGTGGCCGAGGGCGGGCAGGGCGGCAGCCTGGGCGATGCGCTGGAGGCCATTGCCGGCGTGGCCGGGCATTCGCTGACGGCGGGCTTCGTGTTCTGGGCGCAGCGCGCCTTTGTCGAATACCTGCTGCAGTCGCCCAACGCGGCGCTGCGCCAGCGCTGGCTGCCGGGCCTGCTGCAGGGCACGCAGGCGGGCGCCACGGGCCTGTCCAACGCCATGAAGTACCTGGGCGGCATCGAGGCCCTGCAGGTCGAGGCCACGCCCGTCGGCTCCGGCAACGCCGACGGCCTTGCACTGCGCGGGCGCGTGCCCTGGGCCACCAACCTGGTGCCGCCGGGTCGCTTCGTGGTGGCCGTTGCCGTCTCGCGCAGCGACGGTGCAAAGCCCTTCGTGGCCGCGCTGCCCGGCGATGCGGCGGGCCTGCAGCGCAGCGCCGACCTGGACCTGATCGCGCTGCGCGGCAGCCATACGGCGGCGCTGTCCATCGAGGGGCTGCAGATCGGTCCGGCCGATGTGATCCATGCCGACGCCAACCATTTCCTGCCGCGCGTGCGGCCCGCCTTCATGGGCCTGCAGCTGGGGCTGTGCATCGGCCTGGCGCGCGCCTCGCTGGCGGCGGCCTCGGCCCGTGCCGGCGCCGGGCGCGATGTGCTGGGCGGCCCGCTGCAGCAGCAGCGCCACGCGCTGGAACTGGCCACGGCCACACTGCATGCGGGCCTGTCCGATGGGCGTTTTCTTGACCGACCTCAAGCCCTGTTCCGCCTGCGCCTGGAATTGAACGACATCGTGCAGCAGTCCCTGCAGCTGGAGCTGCACGCCAGCGGCGGGCGCGCTTATCATCGCGACCAGCCGCTGGGATTTGCGCGCCGTTGGCGCGAGGCGGCCTTCATCCCCATCGTGACGCCCAGCGTCACGCAGCTACAGGGCGCGCTGGCTGGCGCAGCCCTGGCAACCACCAGTTCATGACCCAGACGGAAGCTTTCTCCCCTGACGCTCCCGCGCCCGTGCTGCAGGCACGCGGCGCGGGCTTTGGCTATGCGCCCGGCAAGGCCGTGTTCGAGGACATCTCCCTGAGCATTGCCCCGCGCGAGATCGTCTGCCTGCTCGGCGGCAGCGGCTGCGGCAAGTCCTCGCTGCTGCGCGTGCTCGGCGGCCTGGAGTCGCCGGACGGCGGCGCCTGGAGCCGGGGCGAGCTCCAGTTCCTCGGACAGCCGCTGACCGCGCCGCACCCGCGCGCGGGCTTCGTGTTCCAGCAGCCCAGCCTGCTGCCCTGGCTGGACGCGCGGCGCAACGTGGGCTTCGGCCTGGACTTTGAGCGCCAGCCGAAGCTGGAGGCCGAGGCCCGCCGCCAGCGTGTGGAGCAGGCGCTGCAGGCCGTGGGCCTGGGCGGCAGCGGCGCGCTCTATCCCTCGCAGCTGTCGGGCGGCATGGCCCAGCGCGTGGCCCTGGCGCGCGCCCTGGCGCGCGAGCCGCAGCTGCTGCTGGCCGACGAGCCGTTCTCGGCCCTGGACGCCATCACGCGCGCCGAGATGCAGGAGCTGATGGTGGACGTGGTCCACCGCTGGCACACGGCGGCGCTGCTGGTCACGCATGACATCGACGAGGCCATCCTCGTGGGCGACCGCATCCTGCTGATGGGCGGGCGGCCCGGCCACATCGTGCGCGAATGGCGCGTGGACATTGCGCGCCCGCGCGAGGACCAGGCCGCCGCCGTGACCGCGCTGCGGCTGGACATCCTCTCGGCCCTGCACGGCGTGCGCCATGCGGCCCAGGCCTGATCCGGCTCGCCTGCCTGCCGATCCGCCTGCAGATCCGCCATTTCTTCGACTTCAACCATGCTCTTCTGAAAGGTCTTTCGCATGAGCTTCCAGGACCACCCTTCCTACACCCACATCTGCGCCTCGTCGGACTGCGGCTGCGGCCTTACGCGGCGCGACATGCTGCGCCTGGGCGCACTGGCCACGGCCTCGGTGGCCGCGCCGCTGCTGGCCGCAGGCGATGCGCGCGCCCAGGCCTTCAAGGGCGATGACCAGCCCGTGAAGATCGGCTACCTGCCCATCACCGACGCCACGCCGCTGCTGGTGGCCCACGGCAACGGCCTGTTCGAGGCCGAAGGCCTCAAGGCCGAGGCTCCGCGCCTGTTCCGCTCCTGGGCCCAGATCGTCGAGGCCTTTGTCTCGGGCCAGGTCAACGTCATCCACCTGCTCACGCCCTCCACGCTGTGGGTGCGCTACGGCGCCAAGTTCCCCGCCAAGATCGTGGCCTGGAACCACGTCAACGGCTCGGGCCTGACCGTGCTGCCCGAGATCCAGAAGGTGCAGGACCTGGGCGGCAAGACCGTGGCGATCCCGTTCTGGTACTCCATCCACAACATCCTGCTGCAGGACGTGCTGCGCAAGGCCGGCCTCACGGCCGTGACGCGGGCGCGCGGCGGCGCCATTGCGGCCAACGAGGTCAACCTCGTCGTGCTGGCACCGGCCGAAATGGTCTCGGCCCTGGCCGGCAAGTCGATCGCGGGCTTCATCGTGGCCGAACCCTTCAACGCCGCCGCCGAGATCGCGGGCGTGGGCAAGATGCTGCGCTTCTCGGGCGATGTCTGGAAGGACCACGCCTGCTGCGTCACCTTCCTGGCCGAGCGCGATATCGCCGACAAGCCCGAATGGGCTCAGCGCGTGACCAATGCCGTGGTCAAGGCCCAGCTGTGGACGCGCGACAACCGCCTGGCCGCCGCGCGCCTGCTGTCGAGCACAGGCGAGCGCCGCTACACGCCGCATCCGCAGCAGACGCTGTCCAAGGTGCTGGCCGCCACCGACTACGCCAGCTACGAGGCCAGCGGCGTGGTAGTCAACAAGGGCTGGCACCAGCGGCGCATCGACTTCCAGCCCTATCCCTATCCCTCGTACACCGAGCAGCTGGTGCGCGCCATCAAGGCCACCAAGGTCGAGGGCGACACGCGCTTCCTCGACAAGCTGGAGCCCAGGTTCGCGGCCACCGACCTGGTGGACGACCGCTTCGTGCGCAAGGCCATCCAGGCCGTGGGCGGCCCGCAGGTCTTCGGCATTCCGGCCGATTTCTCGCGCCGTGAAACCATCGTGGTGTGATCCAGGTGTTGCGACGTATTGGATTGCCGCTGCTGGGCGCGGCCCTGGTCCTGGCCCTGTGGTGGGTGGGCGGCGCGCTGCTGGCGCGTAGCGCGCCCGTGGCTGCGGCCTTCGCGCCCTGGCCTTCGCTGCAGGCGCTGGGCCAGCTGCTGACGGGCGCCGACATCTGGATGCACACCCTGCTGAGCCTGCAGCGCGTGGCCGTGGGCCTGCTGCTGGCCTTCGTGGTCGGCGTGCCGCTGGGCGTGCTGGTGGGCCTGTCGCGCGGGTTCTCGCAGGCGTTCTCGCCCGTGTTCCAGTTCCTGCGCATGATCTCGCCGCTGTCGTGGATGCCCATTGCCGTGATGGTGCTGGGCGTGGGCGACGCGCCCGTGTACTTCCTGCTGGCCTTCGCCGCCGTCTGGCCCATCCTGCTGAGCACGGCGGCCGGCGTGGCCCAGCTGGACCGCAACTGGCTGCTGCTGGCGCGCAGCCTGTCGGCCACGCGCACCGAGACCGTGCTGCGCGTGGTGCTGCCCGGCATCACGGCCCAGATCCTCACGGGCGTGCGCCTGGCCATCGGCATCATCTGGATCGTGCTGGTGCCCGCGGAAATGCTGGGCGTATCGGCCGGCCTGGGCTACTTCATCCTCGACACGCGCGACCGCCTGGCGTATTCGGAGCTGATGGCTGCCGTGGTGCTGATCGGCGCCCTGGGCTATGCGCTGGACCATGCGGCGCGCTGGCTGCACCAGCGCTGGATGCATTCGGCCTGAGGCCTGCGGGCAGGCGGTGGCATCAGGTGCTGCATCAGGTGCCGTGCACGCCGCGCAGCCGCAGTCCTGCCCATCCCGTCAGCACGGCGCACAGCAGCACTCCCCAGGGGCCCAGCGCGGGCACGGGGGTGGCTGTGGCCGGGGCCGGGGCTGCGGGCTCCACGGTCTGGGCCCATGCGCCGCTGTCCGCGGCGAGATAGTTCGCATCGCCGCCGTACCGGGCCACGATGGCATGCGGGCCGGCCGCCGTCAGTTGGGTGGTGGCGATGATGGCCCTGGCATTGGACAAACCTGCCGTGCCCAGCGACAGGCCGCCAGCCAGGATTTCGACCGTTCCCGTGGGGACGGCGGCGGTGCCCAGGGAGACATCGGGTGCGACCACCACGGAGAAGGACAGCGACTGCCCGGAGCGCGAGGGATTGGCGCTGGAGGTCAGCGTGACACGGGAGGGGCCCTGTCCCACCGCCGCCATCTGCACCGCCTGCGGAGCCGCGTCATGGTCCGCATCGCCGAGCTGGCTGGCGTTGATCGTGCATGTCCCTGCGGCCTGGAAGCGGATGGTGCTGCCGGAGGCGCTGCAGATCGCCGCGGTCAATGCATCCACGGCGAACATGACGGGGTTTCCCGAGGCGCCTCCGACGGCGGCCACGTCATAGGTATCCCCCACCCGTGCGCCGGCCGGTGGTGCCGTGGTGAAGGTGATGGCCTGCGGCGCTTTGGCGATGGCACCTGCCGCCGCCGGGCAACTGGTATCGCTGGCCGGCCAGTAGCGATTGCCCGTCCCCGTGAACGTTTCGCCGCCACAGTTGTTGCCGGGCGCGTTGTTCGTGATCTGGTTGCCGTGGAGTGTGCGGGGGCGGGTGAGCGTGAACGAGACGCCGGCACCCGAGCCCGGAGACACCAGCACGTTGCCGGTGACGGTGCTGTCGGTCATGGTGGTCGGCACCCCGCTGCGCAGGCCCCCGCCCAGCGTGCGGGCCGTGTTGCCGGACAGGCGGCTGCGCTCCACCGTCAGCGAGCCGCTGCCCGTGCTGTAGATGGCACCGCCCTGTCCCCCTGCCTGGTTGCCGCTGAACACACTGTCCACGATGGTCACCGTGCTGTCGCGGCTGTACAGTCCCCCGCCGTTGATGCCGGCCGTGCTGTCCTGCACCACGCTGCGCTCCAGGCGCAGGGTGACGCCGTTGTCCAGGTAGATGGCGCCGCCGTCTTCACCGGCGGCAGTCTGCCCGCCGCGCAGTGTCAGGCCGCGCAGCGTGAGCTGGACACCGCTGCCCTGGGCCGACACCAGGCGGGAGGCATTGCCCCCATCGAGCGCCACCCGCTGGTCCCCGTCGATCGTGATGTCCGAGGTGGTGAAGTTGAGGTCGATGGAATGGCCTGCCAATGCAATGGCGGTGAGGCTGCCTGCCGGAAAGACGGCCGGGTCGAACACGATGGTGTCCGCGCCATTGCCCGATATGCATGCGCCGTTGCCCCAACTGCCGTCATCCATCTGGGCACTGGTCAATGCCTCATTCAGACTGCAGTCCGCTGCACCGGGCGTGTTGTCCGTGGTATTGACCACGATGGTCGCGGCCTGGCCATTGAGTGCCAGCAGGCTGCACAGCGCGCCAGGCACTGCCAGAAGCCGGAGGCGTCGAAGGGGTCTGTGAAGAAAAGCGTGCACGGTTCCTCCCGTTGCGCTGCGTGTCCCGGGCAGACCCGCGCGCTGTTGTTGCGGACCGCGTGACCTTAGCTTTCTGCGAAGATCGTGAAAATGTGCCGTCGGCACATCGCAGGCCTGAAAATGCGGCCTCAGCCGGCCCACCTATCGCCAGCACCTCGAGCACGCCATTGGATTTCGCGACATGACCCTGTCAACGCAGCAACTGGGGCAACTCAATCAGGCCATCCTCGCGGTGCACGGCGCGCCCGATCTGCACGCGCTGGCCACGCATTTGCTGCACGCGCTGCGCCTGGTGGTGCCGGGTGACATTAGGGTGGTGGATTTCTCCGGCATTGCGGAAGTCCGTGGCTGCACGGCCTACGATCCGGTGCGGGCCATTTCCTCCGAAGTCAACGCTGCGGTGCACCGGCATCTGGCCGACAATCCCTTGTATCGGCAGCGCCAGACGCAGGCCGCCAGCATTTCCGACCTGCTGACTCGCGGGCAATGGCAACGGACCGCGCTCTATGCCCAGGCCTACTCCCAGGTGGGCCAGCAGGACGGACTCGCGCTGGACGTGGAACTGGGCCACGGAGCGATGCTGACCCTCAATGTCACACGCGCCTCGCGCGGCTACACCGCGGCGGAGCGCATGGCGCTGACCTTGCTGGGGCCGCATGCGCAGGCGCAGTGGCGGCGCCTGAGCCAGCAGCAGCGAATCAGCCAGGCGGCATGGCATGCGCTCTCACCGGGCTCGCCGGCTGCCGACGTGCTGAGCCCGCGCGAACGTGAAGTGCTGCAATGGGTCGCCAACGGCAACACCAACGCAGAAATCGCCACCATGCTGGAGTTGCGTGCAGGCACGGTGAAGCGGCACCTGGAAAACATCTACCGCAAGCTGGGAGCCGCCAATCGGCAAGATGCCTTGTCGACGATGCGCAGGCCGGATTTCTAGCGCGTGTCGCGCGCTTGTGCGAACCCGCGCGGGCGCCGTGCGCGGGGCCAGCTCTTCGAGAAGCAGGGAAACCGGCCCTACGGCAAGACGCTCCGGCAGGCAATGCCAAACCGCTGGGCCAGCGCGTGCAGGCGCCTGTCTCGCGACCACAGGCTGGCACCTGAAGACATGAGTGCCGAGGCCAGGAGCGTGATGTCCACCAGACCGCAGCCCAGACCAAAGAGTTGCTCGCGCTCTATCAAGGCCAGCACTTCGCGCATGCTGGCCTGTCGGGCAGGCTTGAGCCGCTGAAGGTCCGCGAGCGTGCGTGCGCGCGCCGGTGGCGTGCCGCAAGCCAGTTCACCCAGCACCAGGGGATGCATGAGCGCCATGTCTTGCTGCAGCAACTGCGCCAGGTGAGGATTGCCCTGCCTGAAGTGATCGATCCAGACCGAGGTATCGACCAGAACGGGATTCATGGCTCGATGCCCTGTGGGCGACGGGGAATCTCCCGCATGTCCGGTGCGGAGCCTCCCAGCGCGGCCAGACGCTTGGCCGCCTGAACTCTCACGAAAGTCTTGATGGCTTCGCGAAACAGGTCGGCCTTGTCCATTTCTGGCTCCGCCAGCTCCAGCGCTTCCTCGTACAAGGCGTCGTCGATGGTGACCGTGGTTCTCATGGCAGGCCTCATTGCATCAATGTTGAAGCAAGTTTGCATCCAATGGCGCATCCCTGCAAGTGAGCCGCGCGGGATGGCACCGGCTTTGCCTGCATGGTGTTTTTAGTCTATTGGTTGTATCATGCAACTAAATTGCGAAGGAACATCGCCATGGACATGCAGCAGCGTCAGTTGGAACTGGCCGGCCCCCTGCCGGCCCTTGCACCATCGGGGCGGCTCCGGGGGCGTGTCTGCCTGGTGGTGGGCGCCACCAGCGGGATAGGCCGGGCCACCGCCCTGCGCATGGCCGAGGAGGGCGCCGCCGCCGTGGTGGTCACGGGGCGCCGCCGTGAGCTGGGCCTGGAGCTGGAGCAGGAAATCCGGCAGCGGGGGGCAGACGGCCTTTTCCTGGCCTGCGATGCAACGCGGCAGGAGGACATGGCGGCGGTGGTGGAGCAGGCCGTGGCGCGCTTCGGGCGGCTGGACGCGGCCTTCAACAATGCGGGCTTCCAGGAGCGGCGCGCCGCGCTGGCCGAGCAGGATGATGCGGTCTTCTCCCAGGTCTTCGATACGAATGTGCGTGCGGTCTTCCACGCCATGCGCCATGAACTGGCGGCCATGCTGACCGCGGGCGGCGGCACCATCGTGAACAACACCAGCGTCAGCGGCATACGCAATCCCAACCCGGGCCTGTCGCTGTACGGCGCCTCCAAGGCTGCGGCCCTGTCGCTGACCCGCGCCGCCGCCATGGAGTACGCGCCGCACGGCATCCGCATCAACGCCGTTGCCCCTGGCCGCGTGGTCACGGACATGATGCTGGGCTCGGGCATTGCCGACATGCATGCCGTGGCGGCGGGCCTGCCGCTGCGGCGCATGGGCCATCCGCAGGAGGTGGCCACGGCCGTGGTCTGGCTGATGTCGGACGAGGCGGCCTTTGTGGTCGGGCACTGCCTGGCGACCGATGGCGGCTTCCTGGCCGGATGAGCCTGCCCGGGGCAAGTCCGTTGCGCGAAGTAAGCACTACGGGGTTTGATATGATGACTGTATAAAGATACAGCTTCGAGCGGCCTGGCTGCCCGATCTGCAGGCCCATGCTCCCTCCCCACCGCTTCTACTACCTGCACAACTTCCAGCGCGCGCTGGACTGGATTGGCCAGCGTTACGGCGATCTGCTGGACGCGCCCGAGCAGGCATTCCTCACCCGTTTCACGCAGCTGCCCCAGCCCTCGCAGGCGCTGATGGTGCGTTTGCTGATGCGGCGCGGGCCCTGGTTTCGGGCCGGCAAGCTGGTGTACGAAGAGATTCCCGGCATTGCCGACGCGGCCGCGCCCCTGCTGGAGATGGGCTGGCTGGACGCGGACCACCCCATGGCGCTGGAGGAGCTGTTTGCGCTGCACACCAAGCCCGAGCTGCTGCAGCTGTTCGCAGGCGCACCCGTTCACTCAGGCCTGCGCAAGGCCGAGCTTTTGCAGGCCCTGCAGCCTCTGCATGAGGCGCCCAGGCCCTATGCGCAATGGCACCAGGGCGTCGGAGCCGGCGAAGCCGCCTGGCGCGTGATGGTGGGTGCGCTGTGCGAGCGCTTTCGGCTGATGTTCTTCGGCAACCTCTACCAGGACTGGTCGGAATTCGTGCTGGCCGACCTGGGCGTGTTCCGCTACGAGGCCGTGGCCTTCGATGCGGCGTCACGGGCCTTCCAGTCGCGTGCCGATGTCGATGGCTACCTGGCCCTGCAGGCCTGCCGCGCGGCGCTGGATGAGGGCGTGGAGATCGATGCGCTGCTGCAGCAGGTGGCCGGCTGCGCCAGCGGCAATGCCTGGCTGGAGCAGCGCCGCGCCAAGGTGCTGCTGCGCATAGGCCAGGCCTGCGAGCGCATGCAGGACTGGGAGCGTGCCGAGCAGGCCTATGCGCAAAGCCGCTACCCCGGCGCCCGCCACCGGCGCATGCGTGTGTACGAGCGCATGGAGCGCTTTGCCGATGCCATGGCGCTGGCCCAGGCCGCCCAGGCCCAGCCCGAGAGCGACGAGGAACTGCAGCGCGTGGCGCGCATGCTGCCGCGCCTGCGCCGCAGCCTGGGGCAGGGCGCACGCGGGCGTGCGGCGGCGCTGGCGCCCGTGGTGGCGCAGATGCGCATGGACGTGGAGCTGGACCTGCCGGCGCGGCCCGCATCGGTCGAATACGTGCTGCGCGACCACTGGCACAGCGACGCCGCGCCCGTGTTCTACGTGGAGAACGCGCTCATCAACTCGCTGTTCGGCCTGCTGTGCTGGCCGGCCATCTTCGCGCCGCTGCCGGGCGCTTTCTTCCACCCGTTCCAGAGCGGCCCGGCCGACCTGTCCGCGCCCGACTTCGTGCAGCGGCGCGCAGCCTTGTTCGAGGAATGCCTGGCGCATCTGGACGATGGCAGCTGGCGCGAGGTCATCGTGCAGCGCCATGCCGACAAGCAGGGCCTGCAGTCGCCCTTCGTGTTCTGGGGCACGCTGAGCGCGCCCCTGCTGGCGCTGGCGCTGGACTGCATTCCGGCCGCCCACCTCAAGCTGTTCTTTGCGCGGCTGCTGCGCGACGTGCAGGCCAACCGCACGGGCTTTCCCGATCTGGTGCGTTTCTGGCCGGCCGAGCGCCGTTACGAACTGGTCGAGGCCAAGGCCCCCGGCGACAAGCTGCAGGACAATCAGATCCGCTGGCTGCAGTACTGTGCCGAGCACGGCATTCCCGTGCGCGTGTGCCATGTGCAGTGGCGCGGCCAGCCGCTGGGAGAGGCCGCGTGAGCTACACCGTGGCCGTGCGCGCGCTGTGCGAGTTCACGGCGCGCGCGGGCGACCTGGACCTGCGCTTCACGTCCGCGCCCAGCGCGCTGGAGGGCATGGCCGGCCACAGCCTGGTGCAGTCGCGCAGGGGCAAGGACTACGAGACCGAAATCAGCCTGGCCGGTGAGTACGGCGACCTGCGCGTGCGCGGCCGCGCCGACGGCTTCGACGCCGGGGCTGGCCAGCTCGAGGAAATCAAGACCTACCGCGGCCAGATCGAGGGCGTGCGCGCCCACCACCGCGCCCTGCACTGGGCCCAGGCGCGCATCTATGCCCATCTGCTGTGCCAGGCGCGCGGCCTGCAGCGGCTGCGCGTGGCGCTGGTGTATTTCAACGTGGGCAACTCGGAGGAAACCGTGCTGGTGCAGGAGGAAGACGCGGCCACGCTGCGCGCCTTCTTCGAGCAGCAATGCGCGCTGTTCCTGGACTGGGCGCGCAGCGAGGCCGCCCACCGCGCGGCGCGCGAGGCGGCGCTGGCCGCGCTGCGCTTTCCCATGCAGGGCTTTCGCGCGGGCCAGCGCGAGCTGGCCGTGGCCGTCTACCGCGTGGCGCGCGCGCAGCAGGGCGGCCAGTGCCTGATGGCGCAGGCGCCCACGGGCATCGGCAAGACGCTGGGCACCATCTTCCCCATGCTCAAGGCCATGCCGGACCAGGGCCTGGACCGGCTGTTCTTCCTCACGGCCAAGGGCACGGGCCATGGCCTGGCGCTGCAGGCGCTGGCCAGCGTGAACCGGCAGATCGCCGAGCAGCACCAGCCACCGCCGCAGGAACCGGCTGCGCCGCAACCGCTGCCCGCGCCACCCGCAAGGCTGCGCGTGCTCGCCATCCTGGCTCGCGACAAGGCCTGCGAGCATCCCGACAAGGCCTGCCACGGCGACTCCTGCCCGCTGGCGCGCGGCTTTTTCGACCGCCTGCCCGCCGCGCGCGCCGCCGCGCTGCAGCAGGCGCCCTGGGACCCGCCTGCCGTGCGTGCCGTGGCGCTGGCGCACGACATCTGCCCCTACTACCTGGCCCAGGAACTGGTGCGCTGGAGCGATGTGGTCGTGGCCGACTACCACTACTTCTACGACAGCGCCGCCATGCTGTACGCGCTCACCCAGGCCCAGCAATGGAAGGTGGGCGTGCTGGTGGACGAAGCCCACAACCTGCTCGAGCGCGCGCGCCGCATGTACACGGCCGAGCTGTCGCAGTTCGCACTGGCGGCCGCCCGCAAGTCGGCCACCGGTGCCGTGCGCAAGGCGCTGGACCGGTTCAGCCGAAGCTGGAGTGCGCTGAACAGGGAGCAGACCGCCAGCTACCAGGCCCATGAGGAAGTGCCCGCAGGCCTGCTGGGCGCCGCGCAGCGCGCCGTGGCCGCCATCGCCGACGCCAATGCCGACAGCCCCATGCTGCCCGGCGACCCCGTGCTGGACTTCTACTGGGAGGCGCTGCAGTTCATGGCGCTGGCCGAGCAGTTCGGCGGCCATGCGCTGTTCGATGTCCACCTGCTGCCCGGGCGCCCAGGCCCCCGTCGCACGCCGGCATCCACGCTGTGCATACGCTGCGTGGTGCCCGCGCCCCACCTGGCGGCACGCCATGCGGCGGCCCATGCCTCGGTGCTGTTCTCGGGCACGCTGAGCCCGCCGCACTTCTACCGCGACATCCTGGGCCTGCCCGAAGGCACGCACTGGCTGGAGGCCGAATCGCCCTTCCAGGCCGACCAGCTCGATGTGCAGGTGGCCGGCCACATCTCCACGCGCTACCGCGACCGCGACCGTTCGCTGCGGCCCATCGCCGACCTCGTGGCCGCGCAGTACGCGCGCCGGCCCGGCAACTACCTGTGCTTTTTCAGCAGCTTCGACTACCTGCAGCGCGTGGCCGAATGCCTGCAGCGCGCCCATCCCGATCTGCCGGTCTGGCTGCAGACCCCGTCCATGGACGAGGAGGGTCGCGCGGCCTTCCTGGCCCGCTTCACCGAAGCCGGGCAGGGCGTGGGCTTCGCCGTGCTGGGCGGGGCGTTCTCCGAGGGCGTGGACCTGCCCGGCGAGCGCCTCATCGGCGCCTTCGTGGCCACGCTGGGCCTGCCCCAGGTCAATCCCGTGAACGAAGAGATGAAGCGCGCCATGGACCGCCAGTTCGGCGCGGACAAGGGCTATGACTACAGCTACCTCTACCCGGGGCTGCGCAAGGTGGTCCAGGCCGCAGGCCGCGTCATCCGCAGCGAGCGCGACCGCGGCGTGGTCTTTCTCATCGACGACCGCTATCGGCGCGGCGAGGTGCAGGCGCTGCTGCCGCGCTGGTGGCGGGTGGAGGGCATGCGATGATCCGGGCCCGCACCAGTCCACGACTGGCATCCCGTCCCCCATCCCGTTCCCATCCAGGAGCCTTCCGAATGCCCCGCATGCGCTGCGCCATCCTTGCATTGACCCTGGGCCTGCTGGCCGGCGGCCCGGCTGCGGCAGGCGTGGTGCAGCCTGTGCCCGACAGGCAGGCCAGCGAGAACAAGATGCCGGCCTATCCCAAGGAAGCCAGGCGGCTGGAGCAGGAAGGCCAGGTGGTGCTGCGGGTTCTGGTGGGCGCCAGCGGAAAGGCACTGGCCGTGGATGTGGCAGACAGCAGCGGCTATCCTCTGCTCGACCAGGAGGCGCTGGACGCCGTGCGGACGTGGCGCTTTGTCCCCGGCACGCGCGACGGCGTGCCGGACAGCATGTGGACGCGCGTGCCCGTCACCTTCCTGCTGAAATAGCGGCATGCCGGTGGTGGCAGGTGTGTACCCGGTGCGTGCCCTGCGCAGCGACACAAGGAGCATTCCATGAAGATCGTCATCACCAGCGTGCTCGTCGATGACCAGGACAAGGCCCTGGCCTTCTACCGCGACGTGCTCGGCTTCGTTCTCAAGCACGACATTCCCATGGGCGGCGATGCGCGCTGGCTCACCCTGACATCGCCCGGCGATGCCGATGGCGTGGAACTGCTGCTGGAGCCCGACATGCACCCGGCCGCCAGGCCGTTCAAGACCGCCCTGCATGCCGACGGCGTGCCGGCCACCTTCTTCGGCGTGGACGACGTGCAGGCCGAGTACGAGCGCCTGAGCGCGGCCGGCGTGCGCTTCACCAGGCCGCCGACGCATCTGGGGCCGGTCACGATTGCGGTGTTCGACGACACCTGCGGCAATCTCATACAGATCAACCAGCGGCATTGAGCGGGGCCTGCGGCCCCTGCGGCCCTTTCGCGCTCAGTCCCTGGCGGTGGGCTTGTCGTGCCGGGGCGGATCGATGCGCTCGATGTTGCCCAGCAGCAGGGCGCGCCCCGCAAAGGTGCCGCCGGCGGTCTCCAGCGCAAAGCGCTCGGTGTCGCGGCCGCGCACTTCTGCCTCCAGCGTCCGGGCCTCGTCCTCGGTGGCGCCCAGGGCCAGCACGGCGTGGCGGCCCATGAGCAGGGCGGACTCGAAGCTCTCGCGCACGACATGGTCGGCGTCCTTCTGGATGAGCTCCAGCGCGTGCTCGCGGTCATAGGCGCGCACGATGAGGCGGGCGTGCGGGCATTCGTGGCGCACGTTCTCCACGATGCGCGTGGCGGCGGCCTTGCTGTCCACGCAGACCAGGATGGCGCTGGCATGGCTGGCGCCGGCCGCATGCAGGATGTCGGCGCGCGCGCCGTCGCCGAAGTAGACCTTGAAGCCGTAGGGCTCGGCGTTGCGGATCACGTCGGGGTCGTTGTCGATGATGGACAGCCTGGCCCCATGCGCCAGCGGCCCCTGGCTGGCGATCTGGCCCACGCGGCCGAAGCCGATGACCAGCACGTTGCCGCGCAGGTCCTGCGGCGCCTCCACGCCGTCCAGCGACACGGCCTGGCCGCCGGCCAGGCGCTTGTGCAGCAGCACCACCAGCGGCGTGATGGCCATGGACATCACGACGATGGCCGTCATGTTGGCATGCACCTCGGGGCTGAGCACCTTGAGCTTGAGCGCCTCGGCAAACAGCACGAAGGCGAACTCCCCGCCCTGGGCCATGAGGATGGCGCGGTCCAGCGCATCGGCATGGCTGCTGCGCGCCACGCGGGCCACGGCGTAGATGCACAGCGCCTTGCCCAGCATCAGCGCCACCACGCCCATGCCCACGATGCGCCAGTTCAGCGCCACCACCTCCAGGTTCAGCGCCATGCCCACGCCCAGGAAGAACAGGCCCAGCAGCAGGCCGCGGAAGGGCTCCACATCGGCCTCCAGCCGGTGGCGGAACGAGGATTCGGACAGCAGCACGCCCGCCACGAAGGCGCCCATGGCCATGGACAGGCCGCCCATCTCCATCAGCAGGGCGGCGCCCAGCACCACCAGCAGCGCGGCGGCCGTCATCACCTCGCGCGCCTTGGCCTTGGCCAGGATGCGGAACAGCGGGTTCAGCAGCCACAGGCCCGCGCCCACCAGCGCGCCCAGCGACAGCAGGGCCACGCCCGCGCGTTGCCACAGGGGCGAGGTGGCCACGGGCGCCGCATCGGCCGGCGCCAGAAAGGCCACGGCGGCCAGCAGCGGCACGATGAGCAGGTCCTCGAACAGCAGGATGGAGACGATGCGCTGGCCGCGCGGCGCCAGGATGTCGCCACGCTCGGCCAGCACCTGCATGACGATGGCCGTGGAGGTCAGCACGAAGCCCGCCCCGCTCACGAAGGCCACCTGCCACGGAAAGCCGAAGGCCATGCCCACGCCCGTGAGCAGCAGCGCGCACACCACCACCTGCAGGCTGCCCAGCCCGAAGATCTGGCCGCGCAGGTCCCACAGGTGCGAAGGCTTCATCTCCAGCCCGATGACGAAGAGAAACATCACCACGCCCAGCTCGGCCACGTGCAGGATGGTCTGCGCGTCCGTCACCAGGCCCAGCCCGTAGGGGCCTATGGCCAGCCCGGCGGCCAGGTAGCCGAGCACGGCGCCCAGGCCCAGCCGCTTGAACAGCGGCACGGCCACCACGGCGGCCCCCAGCAGCGTGACGATTCCTACGAGCTGGCTTGCATTGCCTTCAGCGGCCATGTTGTGTTTCCTTTGTGCGTGCGTGCGTGCGTGCGGCAAGGCGGATTTCCATCCGCGAATTTGCGCGCAGGATAGCAAAGCCCGGTCCTGTGTAGAATCGCGCCCCCTCTGTGCCCCCTCTGCGCTTACCTCACCGCCCAGCGCCATGCCCCAGATCCTCGTCCACGACCTCCGCAAGACCTACCGCATCCATGAGCGCGACCCCGGCGTGATGGGTGCGCTGCGCGCGCTGGTGCATCCGCGCCATCGCACGGTGCAGGCGCTGGATGGCGTGTCGTTCGCACTGGAGCGCGGCGAGCTGCTGGGCTTCATCGGCCCCAACGGCGCGGGCAAGTCCACCACCATCAAGATCCTGTCGGGCATCCTGCGGCCCGATGGCGGGCGCGTGGAGGTGGACGGGCGCGACCCCTTCGCCGACCGCCAGCGCCATGTGGGCCGCATCGGCGTGGTCTTCGGGCAGCGCTCGCAGCTGTGGTGGGACCTGCCCGTGGGCGATGGCTTCAACCTGCTGCGCGACCTGTACCGCGTCGATCCCGCACGCTACGGGCGCACGCGCGACGAGCTGGTGGCGCTGCTGAACCTGGAGCGCGTGCTGGACCAGCCCGTGCGCCAGCTGTCCCTGGGCCAGCGCATGCGCGCCGAGATCGCCGCGGCCCTGCTGCACGAGCCCGAGATCCTGTTCCTGGACGAGCCCACCATCGGCCTGGACGCACCCTCCAAGCTGGCCGTGCGCGAGTTCGTGCTGCGCGCCAACCGCGAGCGCGGCACCACGGTGCTGCTGACCACGCATGACATGCACGACATCGAGGCGCTGGCGCGGCGCGTGATCGTCATCGGCCATGGCCGCGTGCTGGCCGACTGCGCGGTCGATGCGCTGCGCGCCCAGGTGGTGGCAGCGCAGGGCGAGGATCGTGGAGGTGGTGATGGCGAAGGCAATGGAGAAGACATGGCCATCGAGGCCGTGATCGCCCGCTTCTACGCCATGCACGGAGCGGCCGAAGGCTGAGCCGGCATGACGCTGCGTGAACTCCTGCGCCCCTATGTGGCGGCCTTTGCATCGCGGTTCCTGGTGATGCTGCAGTACCGCACGGCCGCCTACGCGGGCTTTGCCACGCAGTGCTGGTGGGGCGCCATCAAGACCATGGTGCTGGCGGCGTTCTACGGCAGTGCCTCGGCATCGGCCGGCGCGCCCATCTCGCTGGAGCACGCCATCACCTACACCTGGCTGGCGCAGGGCCTGTTCGCGCTGCTGCCCTGGAGCGGCGACCCCGACGTGGCATTGGCCGTGCGCACGGGCGCCATCGCCTATGACCGGCTGCGGCCCGTGGATGCCTATGCGCTGTGGTTCGTGCGCTCGGCTGGCTGGATCGCCGCGCGCGTGCTGCCGCGCGTGGCGCTGATGGTGGCGTTTGCAGGGCTGGCCCTGCCGCTGACGGGGCTGGGCGCCTGGGGCTGGCAGCCGCCGGCCGGCTGGGCCGCAGGCCTGGGCTTTGCCGCCTCCATGCTGCTGGCGTTGCTGCTGTCCACGGCACTGGTCATGCTGCTGAACGTTGCCGCTGCCGCCGCGCTCAATGAAAAAGGCATCAACACGCTGGCCGCGCCCGTGGTCATCGTGCTGTCGGGCAACCTGCTGCCGCTGGCGCTGATGCCCGACGCCTGGCAGGCCGCGCTGCTGCTGCAGCCGCTGGCGGGCGTGATGGACATCCCTGCGCGCATCTATTTCGGCCAGATGGCCGGCGCGCAGATGCTGGCCTGCCTGGCGCTGCAGGTGTTGTGGATTGCCGTGATCGTGGCCCTGGGCCGCGTGGCCATGGCGCGCACCATGCGCGGCCTCGAAGTGCAGGGCGGGTGAGCGCCATGGCCAAGCAAAAAGGATCGCTGTCCATGTTCCTGCGCCTGGCGCTGGCCTCGCTGGGCGGGCAGGCGCGCTACCCGGCCTCGGCGCTGATGCTGACCCTGGGCCAGTTCCTGGTCACGGGCATCGAGGTCATCGCCGTCTGGGCGCTGTTCCACCGTTTTGGCGAGGTGCAGGGCTGGCGCATCGGCGAAGTGGCCGTGTTCTATGGCCTGGTGAACTGCATGTTCGCCCTGGCCGATGCGCTGGGCCGGGGCTTCGACGTGCTGGGCACGCAGTTCCTGCGCACCGGCGCCTTCGACCGCCTGCTGCTGCGTCCGCGCCCCGTGTGGCTGCAGCTCATGGGCCATGACGTGCGCATCAGCCGCCTGGGCCGCCTGCTGCAGGGCCTGATGGTGCTGGGCTTTGCCACGGCCCAGGGCGCCGTGGCGTGGACGCCCCAGGCCGTCGCTGTGGCGCTGTTCGCCGTGGCGGGCGGCGTGGCGCTGTTCCTGGGCATCCTGGTGCTGCAGGGGGCGCTCTCGTTCTGGACCGTGGAAAGCCTGGAGGCCGCCAATGTGCTGAGCTACGGCAGCGTCGAGGCCGCCCAGTACCCGCTGGCCCTGTACGCGCAGTGGTTTCGCCGCCTGCTGACCTTCGCCGTGCCGCTGGCCTGCGTGGCCTACTATCCGGCGCTGGCCGTGCTGGGCAAGCCCGACCCGCTGGGCGCGCCGGCCTGGCTGGGCTGGGTCTCGCCGCTGGCCGGCTTTGCCTTCCTCTGGCTGGCCTCGGGCGCCTGGCGCATGGGGGTGAGGCATTACGCGTCCACGGGCAGTTGAAGCCGCCGCAGGCGCCGGTGCACCACACGCTCTAGACTGCGCGCTTGCCCTACTCCGGACACCAGACCATGACAGCAGATGAACGCTTCGCCCAGGCCGCCCTTGAGCTCGGCCACCGCTTCGATGGCGAGATCAAGATAGGCGGCAACTACAGCCCCGTCGTGCGCGACGGCCAGCAGCTGTTCGTCAGCGGGCAGATTCCCCGCGTGGGCGATGAAGTGCTCTACGTGGGGACGGTCGGCGCCGGGATCGACCTGGCATCGGCCAGAACGGCCGCCGCCATCTGCGCCATGCGGGCCCTGGCCTTCGTGCAGCGCGCGGCCGGCTCGCTCGATGCCGTGCGCGCCGTTGCACGCATCACCGTCTATGTGCGCTCGGCGCCCGATTTCACCCAGCAAAGCGAGGTGGCCGATGGCGCCTCCGACCTCATCGCCCGGGTGCTGGGCCCCGTGGGTGCCCACACGCGCACTTCGGTGGGCGTGCTGCAGCTGCCCAAGGGTGCGGCCGTGGAGCTGGACCTGATCGCCCGCGTGGACTGATCGCGCTACCCCTATCCCTATTCCTATCCCTGGCCCGCCGGCGTTTCGTTGCGCGCCTTCCAGGCTCGCAGCGCCTGGCGGTACTCGTCCATGGCCAGGTCATAGCTGTCGAAGATGCAGGGGTCGCAGCCATTGCCGCAGCAGGCGTCCAGGTCGGGCTGCTCGGGCGGCTGGGGCATGGGGTCGGCGGAGGCGGCGGGATCTGCGGAAACGGGAGTCGGCGCGGTGGTCATGGGGGCGATTGTCTCGCGCCAAGGGGCTTTCTGTAGAGCACCAAAAGCAAACCCGCGCTGCCGACATGCAGCAGCGCGGGTTGCTTGTTGACGCGTCTTAACGTCCGGCGCGCTGCCTGCGTGCCATGCCCACGAAGCCGGCGGCTCCCGCCATCAGCGACAGCAGCAGCAGGCCCCAGCGGTCCAGCGTGGGGATGCTCTGCGCTCCTGCGGGGGCTCCAGGCAGGGCCAGGATGACGGGATCGACGAACTCGCCGTTGACCGTCTTGTCGTCATCGCGCAGGCCGCCGTCCACGATGGTGTAGCTGACCTGGTTGCCACTGATGGTGGGCGTGAAGGGCTGCCACTTGGGCGTTGCGGTGGCGTCGTACTTCATCAGCTGCGCGTTGGCGGGCACGGGGGACGTGAAGGTGAGGGTCACGGTCAGCGTGCTGCTGGGGGCGCACTGCTTGGCCGTGAAGTCCACGGCGGCCTGCGGGTAGGTGAAGGCCGCCGGCAGCGGGCCCAGCGAGCCGGCCACGGCAGAAGGCGAGGTGAAGTTGGCCGCAGTCAGCGTGCAGGTGGGGCTGCTGTTGGCAATGCCCAGATCCACACCCGAGCCCGAGGCGCTTTGCCTGGCCTCGCGCGTCACTGTCACCACATAGGTTTTCTTGGTCGTGCCGTCCTGCGCCGTGACTTCGATGGACACGGTATTGCTGCCCACATTCAGCGCCACCGGGGTGGAGGCCGCTGCGCCGTTGACCAGGATCGTGGCGCCCGCATCGGCTGCGGTGGCTGTCACCGTGACGGTGCTGCTGGTGTTGGGCACGGTGGCCGTGTAGGCCAGGGTGCCTGCGCCAAAGCCCGGTGCGAGCGTGCCGCTGCTCAGTGCCAGGGCGCTGAGGTCGGCGTTGGTGGAGTTCACCACCAGGGTGTAGCTGGTGCTGCCCGAGGTGAACGGAGCACCCGTGCCCGTGGAGGAGTCCGTGGCCGTGATGGTGAAGGTGAAGCTTCCCGCCGCGGTGGGCGTGCCGCTCAGAACACCGGTGCTGGCGTTGAACGTCATTCCCGGCGGCAGCGTGCCGCTGCTGGCGTAGGTGTAGGGCGCCGTGCCTCCGCTGGCAGTGAAGGTCTGTCCTGCATAGGCCGTGTTCAGCGTGGCGGCCGGCAGCGTGGAAGCTGCAGGCGTCAGCACCACCGTGGCTGCCGCCACGCTGCCACTGTAGGTGCGCTGGCCGCTGATGCTGCTGCTGTCGGTCGCCTGCACCGTGAAGCTGAAGGCCCCGGCCGCCGTGGGCGTGCCGCTGATCACCCCGGCGGGCGACAGCGACAGGCCTGTGGGCAGCGTGCTGCCGCCGGCCATTGCAAAGGTGTAGGGCGTTGCGCCGCCGCTGGCGGTCAGGGTCTCGCTGAACGAGACGCCTACCTTGGGCGTGCCGGCCAGCGTCGCGGGCGTCACCGTGATGGCCACATAGGTGAACTGGTCGGCCGCGCTGGTGGCGCTGGTGCCGCCGGTCGTTGTGACGCGCACATCGACCGTGCCCGCCGATCCTGCAGGCACTGTGGCCGTGATCTGCGTGGCGCTGTTGACCGTGAAGCCCGTGGCGGCCGTGGCGCCGAATGTCACGGCCGTGGCGCCGGTGAAGTTCGTGCCGGTCAGGGTGACCGTGGTGCCACCAATCGAAGAACCGCTTGCGGGCGAGACGGAAGTCACCGTGGGCGCAGGCACATAGGTGAACTGGTCGGCCGCGCTGGTGGCGCTGGTACCGCCTGCGGTGGTGATGCGCACATCGACCGTGCCCGTGCCGGCAGGCGCGGTGGCCGTGATCTGCGTGGCGCTGTTGACCGTGAAGCCCGTGGCGGCCGTGGCGCCGAAGGTCACGGCCGTGGCGCCGGACAGGTTGGTGCCGGTCAGGGTCACCGTGGTGCCGCCCGCTTGTGGGCCGCTGGTGGGCGAGATGGAGGTCACCGTGGGCGTGGCCACGTAGGTGAACTGGTCTGCCGCGCCGGTGGCGCTGGTGCCGCCAGTCGTGGTGACGCGCACATCGACCGTGCCCGGCGACCCTGCAGGCGCGGTGGCCGTGATCTGCGTGGCGCTGTTGACCGTGAAGCCCGTGGCGGCCGTGGCGCCGAAGGTCACGGCCGTGGCGCCGCCCAGGTTGGTGCCGGTAAGAATCACCGTGGTGCCGCCTGCCTGCGGGCCGCTGGAGGGCGAGATGGAGGTCACCGTGGGCGTGGCCACGTAGGTGAACTGGTCTGCCGCGCCGGTGGCGCTGGTGCCGCCAGTCGTGGTGACGCGCACATCGACCGTGCCCGGCGACCCTGCAGGCGCGGTGGCCGTGATCTGCGTGGCGCTGTTGACCGTGAAGCCCGTGGCGGCCGTGGCGCCGAAGGTCACGGCCGTGGCGCCGGAGAGGTTGGTACCGGTGATGACCACCGAGGTTCCTCCTGCGGTGGGCCCTGCCGTGGGCGAGACGGAAGTCACCGTGGGTGCGGCCACGTAGGTGAACTGGTCGGCCGCACTGGTGGCGCTGGTGCCGCCCACGGTGGTGATGCGCACGTCTACCGTGCCCGTGCCGGCAGGCGCTGTGGCCGTGATCTGCGTGGCGCTGTTGACCGTGAAGCCTGTGGCGGCCGTGGCGCCGAATGTCACGGCCGTGGCGCCGGAGAAGTTGGTGCCGGTGATGGTCACCGTGGTGCCCCCACTGGTCGGGCCGCTGGTGGGCGAGATGGAAGTCACCGTGGGCGCGGGCACATAGGTGAACTGGTCGGCTGCGCTGGTGGCACTGGTGCCGCCCACCGTGGTCACCGTCACATCGACCGTGCCGGCGCTGCCTGCGGGCGCGGTGGCGGTGATCTGGGTGTTGCTGTTGACGGTGTAGGTGGCGGTCGCGGCGCCGAAGCGCACGGCGCCGGTGCCAGGTGCTGCGGCGAAGCCGGTACCGGTGATGGTCACCGTGGTGCCGCCGCCGGTGGGACCTGCCGTGGGCGAGATGGAGGTGACCGACGGTGCCGCCACATAAGTGAACTGGTCAGCGGCAACGGCGGGACTGGTGCCGACGGAGTTGCTGACGCGGATGTCCACCGTGCCCGTTCCGGGCGGCGCCGTGGCCGTGATGCTGGTGGCGCTGTTGACCGTGAAGCCGGTCGCTGCCGAGGCGCCGAAGTTCACGCCCGTGGTGCCGATGAAGTTCGTGCCCGTGATGGTGACCATCGTTCCACCCGCCTGCGGGCCTGCCGTGGGCGTGATGCTGGTGATCGTGGGCGTTGCCAGGTAGCTGAATTGATCGGCCCCGCTGATGGCGCTGGTGCCGCCCGTCGTTGTGACGCGCACATCGACAGTGCCTGTACCCGCAGGCGAGGTGGCGGTGATCTGGGTGGCGCTGTTGACGACATAGCTGGCGGTTGTCGCGCCGAATAGCACGGCGGTGGCGCCGGACAGGTTGGCGCCGGTGATGACCACGCTGGTGCCGCCAGCCTGCGGGCCAAAGTTGGGCGAGACGGATGTCACCGTGGGCGCGGGCAGATAGGTGAACTGATTGGCTGCGGTAGTGACGCTGGTGCCGCCTGCCGTCGTGACGGTCACGTTCACCGTGCCCGATCCTGCCGGTGCCGTGGCCGTGATCTGGGTGGCGCTGTCGACCGTGAAGCTGGTCGCCGGCGTGCCGCCGAAGCTCACGGCGGTCACGATGGGGCTGTCGATCACGTTGGTGAAGTTGGCACCGGTGATGGTGACCGGATATCCGCCAGCGGCCAGGCCGCTCGCGGGCGACAGCGCCGTCGCCGTGGGTGTGGCTGGGGGATAGACATCGACGGCCAGATCATCGAAGGCGAAGTTGAATGGTTCCGTGGCGCCGTTGTTGGACACGCGCACTTCATCCACGTCCACCAATGCGCCGAGGCTGACCGTGACGAATTGCGTGGTCATTTCGGGCGTCCTGGGGACGTTCACGACTGCGCCAGGTGCAGGGCTGCCGCTCCGATAGCCGGTGAACGTGAATGAAGTCATGTCACCGTACGCAAAGATGCGCACCTGGGCGAGGCTGAAGCGGTCCGTGCCATTGACTGCCATGATGCGGGCTTTGCCGTCCAGGGCGGTGGCTGTGATCGCATCGCCAGAGGTGACGATCCCCGGAGTGCCTGTTGTCAGGTCCACTTCAGCGAAATAGGACCAGTCGCTGATGAAGTCCAGCCCGTTGTAGTTCGAGGTGACCGCAGGGTAGCCAGAGGCGGCGCCGGTCCCGAAGCCGATGATCCCCGAAGTCACTGCGGCATGGGCCGGAGCCGCCAGTGCCATCACCAACCCTATGAACCACGCAAACCACATGGACAGCATGCGTGAAGCGGACTTGGGCCTGGGGGTGTGGTTGGTGGGCATGGCGGGCAATGGCTGGAGGTGGAAGAACGTCAGGGCCTGACGGGGAATTCGCCGTACAGGCAGATGCAGAAATTCAGCGCCAGAACGGGTTGCATATTGCTGTGGGCCTGGTTGCCGCCGACGGGCAGCAGCGCTGTCGGCGCCATGGCCGAAGTGGCCGGTCCCGCTGCATAGGTGGGCCTGGCGCTGCCCCGGGGCGGTACGCCTTGCATGCCCTGCGCCAGCAAGTTGCCGCTGGGGGTGGCCGCCGTGGCGCCGGCGCCCTGGGCGCTGATGCCGTGGCTGTGCGCCGGTATCTGCGCAAGGGTCAGCGTTTCGGTGGCTGTGCCCATGGTTTCACCGATGTCGCGGAAGCTCAGTCCAGGTCCCGTGCCGGCGCCCATGGCGGCCTTGCCCTGCAGATTGGGCAGCATGAAATTGGTGGTTCCGTTACCGCCGAACCGGCTTCCGATGACCGCAAAAAGCGCTGTATTCTGCTGTACCTGTATGGTCTGGCCTGCGCAAAAGGCCCAGTTGACAGGAGCGAAGGAGAAGCCGAATGCGCGGACCTCGCCGTAGAAGGGATCTGCCATATGGATGTTTCCTTGGGGGGAGGCTTGTTCAGTTGCGGGGCGGGAAGATCCCGGAGCTGGCGATGCACCAGTTGATGACCAGCGAGGGCTGCATGTTCTGGTGAGGCTGGCTGCCGCCGCTGATGTCCACGGCGGTGGCAGCCATGAAGGAATTGGTGGGCGCGCCATAGGCAGACAGGCCATTGGTGGCCTCGGCCATCACATTGCCGCCGGGGACATTGGTGGTGGCCACCGCAGCGCTGGACAGCAGCTGGTGGGTGTGCTGGGGCATCTGGCTGGGGGTCAGCGTGACGTTTTCCGTACCGTCGATCAAGCCGAGCACAACGCCGCCACCGTATCCAATGGGCGTGCGACCACGCAGATCGGGCAGGCCGAAGTTCGTCGAGCCATTGCCGCCGTATCGGTTGCCCAGCAGCGCAAACAAGGCCTGGTTCGTACTGATCGGCAGAATCGCTCCGTTGCACAGCAGCCAGCCCCTTGGGACCTGGCCAAAGGCGAATGCGCGGATCTCTCCGAGAAAAGGGTCCATGAAATGCTCCTGTCCGTGCTATGTGAAGCTGGGGAAGATGCCCAAGAGGCAGATGATGTAGCTCAGCACCAGGCTGGGCATGACGTTGTTGTGCGGCTGCCCGCCGCCGACGATCTGCACCGAGCTGGGTCCCAGGGTGGCGGCAGTCGTTGCGGGTGAGGGGGCGTAGAGGTTGAACCCCGTGACGGCTGCCGGTACCTGCTGTTGTGGCTTGCTGGTGCTGGCGGCGCCGGCCGCCGAGAACTGGTGGGTGTGCCCGGGCAACTGGTTGATGTTCAGCGTTACGACTTCCGCACCCATCTGCTGGCCCAGAATGCGGTTGCTCCCGCCCGGCAACTGGCCTTGGCCAATAGGAAGCCGGCCCTGCAGGTTGGGCAGTGCGAAGTTGGTGACGCCATCGCCGCCATAGGTGGTACCCAGCAGCACGAAGAGTGCTTCGTTCTCGCTGATGGCAATCAGCCTGCCGTCGCACAGTGCCCAGTTCTGGGGGGCAAAGTTGCCCGCAAAAAGACGGATTTCTCCAATGTATGCCTCGCTCATGGCGTCTCCTCCTCCTTGATCGACGTGTTCATGCGTGTGATGAGTGCCTGGTAGCTGGTTTGCCCCGGCTCCGCATCCACGACGGGCCCCAGGAACAGAGCAAAGCGTCCCAGGCGTTCGTGGGAAAGCAGGTAGGTGTCGTGGGTCGGGCGGCCGATGTCAGGCCCCTTGAAGCGCAGCGAGCAGCGCGAGGCCAGCAATCCCTGCGTGACCGTGGCCGTTTCCAGGCGCAGCGCCACGGGCGCGGCACCGGGGAGATGCAACGCGAAATCGGTGCCGACCAGGCCGGTGAAATCCTCAAGGCCGGGCATGCGCGCAGGCTGCGGCGCGCGGCGCATATACCAGTACACGCCGCGATCGGCCTCGGTGGCAAAGCCCAGGCGCTGGTAGTGACCGAGGATGGGGTTGTTCTTCTCCACATGCAGGCCCAGGTCAATGCCCAGGGCATCTGACTCATCCGTCAAAGCCTGCAGCAACTGCCGCCCCACGCCCTGGCGACGGTGCCTGGGAAGCAGGGCGATATCCACCACGCGGATTTCCTGCGGGCTGCGGTCCACATACAGCCGGCCCGCTATCTCGCCATCGCGCAGCACCAGATCGAAACTGGGGTTGGCGTAGGCCGTCGAATACTGGGTGTGCTGCGCCATGAACTGCTGGCGAATGAAGGCATTCCATTGCTCCTCGGGCCAGCCGAATTGTTCGCGCTCCTGCTCGCGTGTGGAGGCGAAGATGGCCAGGAGAGCGGCTTCGTCGCCGGAACCAATGGGTTGAAGCGCCAGCGCACCGCAGGATTCGGCGTGAGGGCTGCGGAGACTGGTATGTGCAGGCGCAGTGCTCATGAATGGAAATCGACTGGAGACGCAGGAGTTCCAGACGGGAATAATTGAAAAGAGTTGTTAAATCATAGGCAGGTTTTGCAAAGGATTGTCAAATTTCTTTGAGAAAGGATTTTCAGTATGCCAAGAAATTCATGCGGAGGATGAGTGTTCCCATAGGGAAGTAACTGAATCGATTGATATTTGAAATTGACAATGCCCTATCAATGCATTGATGTTGCTTATTATTGATATTGATTCTTCATTTAAATACTACAGGATTGCTATTTTGAATATCCCTGAAATCAGTGATATTCAACTCAAACAGCGCGGCGCCGGGAAATCGATCACGCTGCGGATGATCTCGCGCATTTCCGTGATCAGCGGCCGGGCATCGTCGCGGCGCCATTGCACGGTGTAGGTCAGCGGGGCCAGCGCGCTGTGCTTTGCGGCCTCGGCGCTGCCGTCCAGCACGCGCAGGCGGCCGCGTTGCTGCAGGGCCAGGGCCCATTGCTCGGGCATGTAGGTGAAGCCCAGGCCGTCCACCACCATGCCCACCACGGCGCCCCAGCTGTTGCAGGAAAGACGCCGCTCCACGGCCAGGCCGTGGCGGCCCAGCCAGTCGTCCAGCGTGCGCGTGGCGCCCGAGCCGGTGGGCAGGGCGATCAGCAGTTGCTCGCGCACGAGGCGCCGGGGCAGGCCGGTGCCGGCGCGGGCGATGAAGTCGTCGCTGGCGGCCCAGACGAAGCGCACCTGGGCGACCTGCTCGAAGGCCAGGCTGCTGCGCGACGATGGCCCGGCGATGACCACGCAGTCCAGCTCGCCATCGACGATGCGCTGCTCCAGCACCTGGCCGATGTCGGTGTGGGGCTCCAGCTGCAGGTCGGGGTGCAGCTCGGCCACCTTCTGCACCAGCCGGGGCAGCCAGGTCAGGCCGCTGAGTTCGCCAAAGCCGATGCGGCAGCGGCCCTGCAGGCCCACGCTGCGGCCCGCCGCCTCGCGCAGCTGGGCGGCGCCGTGCAGCAGCTCGCGGATGCGCGGCAGCAGCTGCTCGCCCTGGGGCGTGAGTTCGGCGGCGCGGCCGCTGCGGTCGAACAACTGCACGCCCAGTGAGGCCTCCAGCTCCGCAATGCGCTTGGACAGCGATGAGACCGACAGGTGCACGCGGTCGGCGGCCACGCTGAAGTTCAGGCAGGTGGCGGCCCAGTAGAAGGCTTCGAGCTGTTTGAGGGTCATGGTGACATTCTTCCAAAATCGAAATATCGATTCCTATTTATTTCGCTTTTCTTTGCAGGTTGGCGCTTCTACATTGGCCGGCAATGCCTGCCAACACCGTCCCCTCCACCACCGCTCCTGCAGCCGCTGCACCAGCCCCTGCCCGGCCGCCGCGCCGCCTGCGCCAGGTGCTGTCGCTCGATGATTTCGAGCGGCTGGCGCGGCGCCATCTGCCGCGCCCCATCCATGCCTACATCAGCGGCGCGGTGGAGGACAACGCCTCGCTGGCGGACAACCGCCGCGCCTTTGCCGAGCTGGCCTTCGTGCCGCGCGCGCTGGTGGGCGTGGCGCAGCGCGACCCCTCCTTCGAGCTGTTCGGGCGCCGCTACGGCGCGCCCTTCGGCGTGGCGCCCATGGGCATTGCCGCGCTTTCGGCCTACCGGGGCGACCTGGTGCTGGCCCAGGCCGCACAGCACGCGGGCGTGCCGGCCATCATGAGCGGCTCCTCGCTGATCCGGCTGGAGGAGGTGATGGCGGCCGCGCCCCACACTTGGTTCCAGGCCTACCTGCCGGGTGACCAGGGCCAGATCGATGCGCTGCTGGACCGCGTGGCCGCCGCCGGCGTGCAGACCCTGGTGATCACGGTGGACACGCCCGTGGCCGCCAACCGCGAGAACAATGTGCGCGCCGGTTTCTCCACGCCGCTGCGGCCCGGGCCGGGCCTGGCCTGGCAGGGCATCAGCCATCCGCGCTGGCTGTTCGGCAGCTTTCTCAAGACCCTGTGGCGCCACGGCATGCCGCATTTCGAGAACAACTATGCGCACCGGGGCGCGCCCATCCTGTCGGCCAGCGTGATGCGCGACTTCTCGGACCGCTCCCACCTGGCCTGGCCGCATCTGGCCGCCATCCGCCAGCGCTGGCAGGGGCAGCTCGTGGTCAAGGGCATTCTTTCGGCCGCAGACGCCGTGCTGGCGCGCGATCACGGCGCCGACGGCCTCATCGTCTCCAACCACGGCGGGCGCCAGCTCGACGGCGCCGTGGCACCGCTGCGCGTGCTGCCCGGCATCGTGCGCGCCGTGCCCGGCCTGCCGGTGATGCTGGACAGCGGCGTGCGCCGGGGCACCGATGTGCTCAAGGCCCTGGCCCTGGGCGCGCGCTGCGTGTTCGTGGGCCGGCCCTTCAACTACGCGGCCTCGGTGGCCGGGCCGGCGGGCGTGGCCCACGCCATGGCCCTGCTGCGCGAGGAGGTGCTGCGCGACATGGCCATGCTGGGTGCCACGCGCCTGGACCAGGTCACGCCGGCCTGCGTGCGCCACGCGCAGGCCTGGGATGCGTTCTGAGCGGCAAGACAGCGGTATCGACACAGACAACAGACACAGACACGGACACGGACACAGACGGAGACACAGCAGTGAGCAAGATTCCCGGATTCCATATCCACGCCCGGCCCGAGGCCGCCCTTGGCGATGCGCTGCTGCAGCGCTATCGCGGCTTTCCGGTCGCCAATGTCAGCGACGCCATGAGCCGCACCACGGGCACCTCGGCGCTGCGGCCCTTTCACCGCCGCCAGGGGCCGCTGGTGGGCCGTGCGCTGACCGTGCGCACGCGGCCCGGCGACAACCTCATGGTGCACCAGGCCATCGACATCTGCGGCCCCGGCGACGTGATCGTGGTGGACGCGGGCGGCGCCGGGCCCAACGCCATCATTGGCGAGATCATGCTGGCGCTGATGATGGCGCGCGGCGCGGCCGGCATCGTCATCGACGGGCTGATCCGCGACAGCGACACCATCGGCCAGCATGAGCTGCCCGTGTATGCGCGCGGCGTCTCGCACCGCGGCCCCTACAAGGACGGCCCCGGCGAGCTGCATGTGCCCGTCAGCATCGACGGCATGGTCGTCCACCCGGGCGACCTGGTGCTGGGCGATGGCGACGGCCTGCTGGCCGTGCCCGCCGCCGAGGCCGCCGCCATTGCCGACCGCGTGGAGGCCATACAGCGCGACGAGGCCGACGTGCTTGCCGCCATTGCCGCAGGCCGCGCCGACCGCTCCTGGGTGGCGCGCACCCTGGCCGCCAAGGGGGTGCTGTGATGGACCGCCGCGTTGTCCGTTTCGACTACTGGCTGGATGCGGCCTTCGACCGCATCGTCTCGGCCGCGCCTGGCGTGCAACTGATCACCTGCCGGCGCGAGGGCGACGATGCCGCCGCCTGGCAGGCCCTGGCCGGCGCACAGGTCTACCAGATCACGGCAGCCAAGGACGAGCTGCCGCGCCACTGGTTCGCCACGGCGGACCTGCTGGCGCGCTGCCCCGATCTGCTGGCCGTGTCCTCCAGCGGCTCGGGCTGCGACACCATCGATATCGAGGCCTGCACGCGCGCCGGCGTGGCCGTGATGAACCAGTCGGGCGGCAATGCGGACTCGGTGGCCGAGATGGCCATCGGGCTGATGCTGTCCGTGCTGCGCCGCATCAACGAATCCGACCGCCTGCTGCGCGCCCCTGCCCGGGGCTTCAGCCGCGAGGACGTGATGGGCCACGAGCTGCGAGGCCGCACCCTGGGCCTGGTCGGCGTGGGCGAGGCCGGCAGCCGCGTCGCGGCCCTGGGCCGGGCCTTCGGCATGCAGGTGATCGGCTGCGACCCGGCCTACGACGCAGCCGGCCTGGCGGCGCGCGGGGCCGAGGCCGTCGGCTTCGACGAACTGCTGCAGCGCGCTGACATCGTCTCCCTGCACTGCCCGCGCGATGCCTCCACGCTGGGGCTCATGAACGCCGCTGCCTTTGCGGCCATGAAGCCGGGCGCCGTTTTCGTGAGCACGGCGCGCGGCGGCATCCATGACGAGGCCGCCCTGCACGCCGCCCTGGCCAGCGGCCACCTGGCCGGCGCCGGGCTCGATGTCTGGGACCAGGAGCCGCCGCCCGCCTCCCATCCGCTGCTGGCCCTGCCCCAGGTGGTGGCCACCTTCCACACCGCCGGTGTCACGCACGAGGCCCGGCGCAACAACGCCGAGCTGGCCGCCACCCAGATCGTGCAGTTGCTGGCCGACGGCCAGCGGCCCGCGCGCCTGGTCAATCCCGAGGTCTGGCCGCATGCGCGCGAGCGCATCGCCCGGGCCTTGGACCCGTCCCGTTCCCCGTCCCGTTAGCCGCTTCCCTCACCATGACTACAAAGCCTCTCAGACCACTGCAAGAGGCGACCCAGGAGACAAAGATGACACAGCAAGCAAGGCGCGCATTGTGCGCAGGCCTGGCCGCCGCCTGCATGGCGCTGCCGGCCCTGGCCCAGGCTCAGACCCAGACTCAGGGCGAGGTCCCCTATCCCTCGCGCAACATCGAGATGATCGTGGCCTACGGGCCCGGCGGCGGCACCGACCTGGTGGCGCGGCTGCTGGCCCGCCATCTGGAAAAGAAGCTGGGCGGCAGCGTGGTCGTGCTCAACCGCCCCGGCGCGGGCGGCGGCATCGGCTTTGGCGAACTGGCGCGGGCCAAGCCGGACGGCTACACCATCGGCTTCATCAACACGCCCAACGTGCTGACCATCCCCATCGAGCGCAAGAGCAGCTTCCACTGGAGCCAGTACGACCTGCTGGGCAACCTGGTGGACGACCCGGGCGGCTTCGCCATCCACAACAGCAACGCCATCACCACGCTGGCCGGCCTGGCCGCCTACGCCCGGGCCAACCCCGGCGCCGTGACCGTGGGCACCACGGGCACGGGCTCGGACGACCACCTGGCCATGCTGCTGTTCGCCAAGGCCACCGGCACGCAGCTCACCCATGTGCCCTACAAGGGCGCGGGCGAGGTGCGCGCCGCCGCCACGGGCCAGCAGATCACCATCGGCGCCATCAACGTGGGCGAGGTGCTGGCCTACCAGAAGGGCGGCACTCCCATCCGCCTGCTGGGCCAGATGTCGGCCGCGCGCAGCTCGCTGGCGCCCCAGGTGCCTACGTTCAAGGAGCAGGGCATCGATATCGAGCTGGCCTCCCTGCGCGGCCTGGCCGCGCCCAAGGGCTTGCCCGAAGGCGTGCGCAAAAAGCTGGTCGATGCCGTGGCCACCATCGCGGCCGACCCGCAGTTCAGGCAGCAGGCCGAGGCCATGTACGCGCCGCTGCGCTATCTGGCGCCGCCCGCCTACGCGGCCGAACTGGAGCGCACCGAGGCCGGCTTTCGCAAGCTCTGGACCGAGATGCCCTGGCAGGACGGCAAGCCCTGAAGGCCCTGGCCATGCAAACCTTTGAATGGACAAGGACAACTGCCATGACCCCTCTGTCGCGCCGCAGCCTGGCTGCGCTCACCCTGTGCACACTTGCCCTGCCCGCGCTGGCGCAAGGCCCCATCACCCTCATCGTGGGCTGGCCTGCGGGCGGCCCTTCCGACAACGTGGCGCGGCTGGCGGCCACGCGCATGAGCGAGGCCCTGGGCCAGCCCATCACCATCGACAACCGGGCCGGCGCGGGCGGCAACCTGGGCAGCGACGCGGCAGCCCGCGCAAGGCCCGATGGCAACACCATCATGCTGGCCACCGTGGCCTCGCACGGCCTGAACTCCGCGCTCTACGCCAAGCTCAACCACGACCCGCTCAAGGACTTCGCGCCCATCGGCATGATCACCACCTCGCCCAGCGTGCTGCTGGTGCCCGTGGCCTCGCCGCTGCGCTCGGTCAACGATCTGCTGGAGGCGGCGCGTGCCAGGCCGGGCCAGCTCAACTACGGCTCGGGCGGCGTGGGCTCCAGCCAGCACCTGGCAGGCGCCAGCTTCAAGCAGCTCACGGGCGTGGATGTCACCCACATCCCCTACAAGGGCACGGCCCCGGCCATGACCGACCTGATGGCGGGCCGCGTGGACTTCGTGCTCACCACGGGCGCCATCCCCTTCATCCGCTCGGGCAAGCTGCGCGCCCTGGCCGTGGCCTCACGCCAGCGCCTGCCGGCCCTGCCCGATGTGCCCACCTTCGAGGAAGCAGGCGTCAAGGGCTTCTACACCGACTCCTGGTACGGGCTGGTTGCCCCGGCCGGCACGCCGCGTGCGGCGCTGGAGCGCCTGAACGGCGCACTGGCCACGGCGCTGCGCAATCCCGAGGTGCAAAAGCAGTTCATCGACCAAGGCTCGCTGCCCGTCAAGCCCATGGGCGTGGACGCGTTCTGGCGCTTCGTGCGCGAGCAGATGCCCGTGGCGGCCGAGCAGGTGCGGGTGTCGGGCGCCAGGGCCGAGTGAGCGCAGCCGGGTGCGGCAGCGCAGGATCGGCACGGGCGCCTGCACAGCCGCAATGCAGCCAGCGTGTCACTGGCAGGTCACTGGCAGGTCACTGGTAGTTGAGCGTGAAGGTGGCCCGTCCGTTGGCCAGGCCTGTGGTGACGGAGGGCTGGGTCTGGACATAGCGCGCCGTCAATGGAATCACGTGGTTGCTGGTGTTTGGGGTGATGGTGCCCGCCTGCCACTGGTTGGGATTGCCGAAGTTGGCGGAGTCCTCGCCGTAGCTGATGACCTTGTCGCTGCTGCGGATCTGGATGCCGATGCCGGCAGCCCCTCCGGTCACCGTCAGCACATCGGAGCGGTTGGCGGCATCGTTGGCATCCGTGAGCGTGACGAACGGGCGCAGGGTGGAATTGGCTTCGCCCCCGGTGCATATCAGTTCCAGATCGAATGGCTGGGGCGCGGAGGTAGCGCCTATCCCGTTGAACAGTGACCTGTTGATTCGCTGAAGGTTCACGGCGATGTTGCTCGTCTTCACCCGGCAACTGGCGCCTGTGCGCACCACGGTGCTGCCGGTCGCCTTCACGATCCAGTTATTGCAAAGGCTATTGCAGTCAAACCGGGCGGATGAATAGCTGCTGACGCTGAAAGTGCCCGATTGAACGGCGCCTGTCTTGATGAGTTGCATCCATATGGTTTGCTCATGTACATCATTCCTTAGCCATCCCGTGGCTCCTGCATTGTTGGACGTAGTGGTGATGGACATGGTTTTGCCATTGGGGAAATTCCTGGCTTTCCATATGGCACGCCAACGGATTCCTATTCCGCGCAAAGATGTGGAGTAGATATCGCCGTCCAGCGTAGTGGCGTTCATGATTTGGGGCCATATTTCTGAAGATGGCCCCGAAAGCACACTGTAGGAAATTGTGTCGAGGGTGGATTTGACCATGGGCGATTCCCATAGCACTGATCCATTCATGATATTTCCTGCGGGAACGTTGATGATTTCCGGTAATTGGATGGTGGACGACGCCGGGGTAAATATGCCTCCATAAATGGAGCTTACAGAAAAGCAAAGCGTTGCCGTAATGAGAAAATATCTGATTTTTTTCATATGAATGAAACCGGAAACGATGCAGGAGAGTTTGATGGGCGCGCTCCAAAGTCTATTCCTATGATTGATGGAAATCCATAGGATCATTCTGATATTGGCAATGCTTTTTCATGACTCCAATGCCGTGTTCCGTCCGCTGCCGTGGCGCGGCATGGCCACCGGGTCCGGCCTGCGGCACACCGGGCGCAAGCGGCGCCAACGACGTGGGCGGCCGCCTGGGCACGGCCGCCTGGGCATGGCCGCCTGGGCATGGCCGCCTGGGCATGGCCGCCTGGGCATGGGCGCCACGGGCGACGCCTTTGCAAGACGCCTGGGCTGAGCCGGTGGCTCAACCCCGCCTGCGCGCCGCCAGCCCCTGCACCACGGCCGCCAGCCGGTCGATTTCCTCGGTGGTGTTGTAGAAGGCCAGCGAGGGCCGCACGGTGGTCTCCACGCCGAAGCGCCGCAGGATGGGCTGGGCGCAGTGGTGGCCGGTGCGCACGGCGATGCCTTCGGCGTTGAGCGCCTCGCCCACCTCGGCCGTGGTCCAGCCCTTGAGCACGAAGGACAGTACGCTGGCCTTGTCGGCCGCCGTGCCGATCAGGCGCAGGCCGGGGATGGGCGCCAGCGCCTGCGTGCCGTACTGCAGCAGATCGTGCTCGTAGCGCGCGATGCGCTCCATGCCCAGGGCCTGCACGTAGTCGATGGCGGCGCCCAGGCCCACGGCGTCGGCAATGTTGCCGGTGCCGGCCTCGAAGGTGTTGGGCAGGGGCTGGTAGACGGTTTTCTCGAAGGTCACGTCGGCAATCATGTTGCCGCCGCCCTGCCAGGGCGGCATGTCCTCCAGCACCTCGCGCCGTCCCCAGACCACGCCGATGCCCGTGGGGCCGAAGACCTTGTGGCCCGAGAACACGAAGAAGTCCGCACCGATGGCCTGCACGTCCACGGCCATGTGCGAGACCGACTGCGCGCCATCGACCAGGGCCCGGGCGCCCGCCTGGTGGGCCAGCTCCACGATCTGCTGCACGGGCACGACCGTGCCCAGCGCGTTGGAGACCTGGGTGACGGAGACGATCTTGGTGCGCGGGTTCAGCAGCCTGCGGTATTCATCGATGAGCACCTGGCCCGAGTCGTCCACCGGGATCACGCGGATCTTCGCGCCCTTGGCGGCCGCCAGCTGCTGCCAGGGCACGATGTTGGCGTGGTGCTCCAGGTGGGAGACGATGATCTCGTCGCCCTCGCCCACATGCTGCCAGCCCCAGCTCTTGGCCACGAGGTTGATGGCCTCGGTGGTGCCGCGCACGAAGATGACCTCGTTCACGTCGGGCGCGTTGATGAAGCGGCGCACGCTCTCGCGCGCGCCCTCGTAGGCGTCGGTGGCGCGGGCAGCGAGTTCATGGGCTGCGCGGTGGATGTTGGAATTCTCGTGTTCGTAGAAGTGGCGAATGCGCTCTATCACCGCGCGCGGCTTGTGCGTGGTGGCCGCGTTGTCCAGCCAGGCCAGGGGCCGGCCGTTGACGCGCTCGGACAGGATGGGAAAGTCCCGGCGCACGGCATGCACGTCGAAGGGCGCCTGCACGCCGGCCGCTCCATGCCTTGCCCCGTGCGAAGCCTGCTGGCGCTGCAGCGGATGGGCCGGCGTGGTGTAGCCGGCGGGCAGCACCACGGGATCGACAAAGTAAAAGCGCGGCTCGGCCGAAGGCACGGCGGACGCAATGCCGGGCCCTTCGGTGGGCACGCCGATGCGCGGCACGGCGGGTGACGCAGGTGCCGCAGGTGCAGCAGGTGCCGTGAACGGGAGCGCGGCCAGCGCATCCAGCGGATCGCCCCGGCGCTGGGGCACGCCCAGCACCTGCGATCCCAGGCGCGGCTCGTAGGCGGGCAGGGCGCTCACGACATGGTCGGGCACGCCGTTGCCGGCCTGGGCATGGGGCAGCAGCGCGGGCGCGCGGTGGGCCAGCGAAGCCAGCGGCGCGGGCGAGGCCGGCAGCAGGTTGCTGCCCGGCGCCAGGCCCTGCGGGATGGGCGTGCCCGGCACGCCGGGGCCCAGGCCCGCGGGGCTGGCCAGCGGCGAGCCGGGCGGCGCCACGTTCACGGGGGCCTGCACGCCAGCAGGCAGGCCGGGAAGACCCGGAAGACCCTGCAGGGCAGGAGCCGATCCCGGTGCGGCGGAGAACAGGGCGTTGGCCATGCGCGCCAGCGCCTCGGGGTCGAAGGGCGCCTGGGGCGCCACGGAGGTGATTGCAGACACGGTCAACGCCCGGCCTCTTTACTTGTAGGTGTCGGGATAGTCGTGGTACTTGCCGATCTCGACATCGTCGAGCACGGCCAGCGCGTCGGGCGTGAGCACGGCCAGCGAGCAGTACAGCGAGATCAGGTAGGACGCGATGGCATGGTTGTTGATGCCCATGAAGCGCACCGACAGGCCCGGGCTTTGCTCGCCCGGCAGGCCGGGCTGGTACAGGCCGACCACGCCCTGGCGCTTGTCGCCCACGCGCAGCAGCAGGATCTTGCTCTTGCCATCGGCCACGGGCACCTTGTCCGAGGGGATCAGCGGAATGCCGCGCCAGGTGATGAACTGCGAGCCGAACAGGCTGACCGTGGGCGGCGGCGTGCCGCGGCGCGTGGCCTCGCGGCCGAAGGCGGCAATGGCCAGCGGATGGGTCAGGAAGAAGGCGGGCTCCTTCCAGACCTTGGTCAGCAGCTCGTCCAGGTCGTCGGGCGTGGGCGCGCCGGTCAGCGGGAAGATGCGCTGCTCGTCCGTGACCTGGGCCAGCAGGCCGTAGTCGGGGTTGTTGATCAGCTCGCTTTCCTGGTTCTCCTTGATGGTCTCGATGGTCAGGCGCAGCTGTTCCTTGATCTGGTCATGCGGGCTGCTGTAGAGGTCGGAGATGCGCGTGTGCACATCCAGGATGGTGGAGACGGCGTTGAGGAAGTACTCGCGCGGCTGCTCCTCGTAGTCCACATAGGTGCGCGGCAGCTGGTTGTCTTCCTGCTTGGCCGTGCAGGTGACCTTGATGGCCTCCGGGTTCTTGACGCGGTTGAGGCGGTAGATGCCCGCCTCCACCGGCGACCATTGCAGCAGGGGCGTCAGCCAGCGCGGGCTGATGGTCGAAAGCTGGGGAACGGTTTTGGTTGCGTTGGCCAGTTGCCGCGCGGCGTTGTCGCCTAGCGCGGTCGTGCCGCCCACTGTTGCCGACATGTGCAGACTCCGTGATCAGTTCAGGAAAAAGGGAAGGGGAAGGAGGGAAAACAGGGCCAGTGTCCCGGCCCGCGCACATGTCTTCAACATGCTATAGCCGCCAAGCGCAGGCCGCGCACCAGCTGGTCGTGGGCCACGGTCTCGCCGCGCATGACCAGGGCCGAGGGCTGCACGCCCAGCGAGACGGCCAGCTTCTCCACGGTCAGCAGCGAGGCGATGACGCGGCCGCGCTCTATCTCTCCCACGTAGGAGCGGTTCAGGTCCGAGTGCTCGGCCAGCCGCTCCTGCGACCAGCCATGGGCCTCGCGCGCCTGGCGCACGGCAATGCCGAAGCTGGTGACAAGACGGGTGCTCATAGGGCCACCTCCCGGGGCTGCTGCGCGTGCTCGCGCGCATGGGCCTGGGTGACATGGGCGCCGGGCGGCACGTCCTCGGTCACCCAGACATTGCCGCCGATGACGGCGCCGCGCCCCAGCGTGACGCGGCCCAGGATGGTGGCGCCCGCGTAGATGACCACGTCGTCCTCCACCACCGGATGGCGCGCCAGGCCCTTGCGCAGGTGGCCGTGCTCATCGGTGGGAAAGCGCTTGGCGCCCAGGGTGACGGCCTGGTACAGCCGCACGCGCTCGCCGATCACGGCGGTCTCGCCGATCACCACGCCCGTGCCGTGGTCCATGAAAAAGCCCCGCCCGATCTTCGCGCCCGGGTGGATGTCGATGCCCGTCTGCGCATGCGACAGCTCGGCCACGATGCGCGCCAGCAGCGGCTGCTCCAGCAGGTACAGCTGGTGGGCCAGGCGGTGGTGGATCATGGCCAGCACGCCCGGATAGCACAGCAGCACCTCGTCCACGCTGCGCGCGGCGGGATCGCCCTGGAAGGCGGCCAGCACGTCGCTGTCGAGCAGGCGGCGGATCTGGGGCAGGGACTCGGCAAAGGCGCGGGCGATGTCCAGCGCCATGGCATCGGCGCCCGCTGCCGTGTGGGGCGCGGACAGCCGCAGCTCCAGCCGTATCTGGCCCAGCAGCGCATGCAGGGCCGAGTCCAGCTGGTGCGCCACGAAGATGTCCTCGCTTTCCTGGCGCAGGTCGTGCGGGCCCAGGCGCATGGGAAACAGGGCTGCCTTGAGCTGGTCGATGAGGGTGGAAAGCGCGTCGCGCGAGGGAAACTCGCGCGCCCCGGGCTCCTGGGTGCGGCCGTGCGCCTCGCGCCATTCGCGGCGCGCCGCATGCAGGTTCTGGGTGAGTCCGGCAATGTCGAAACTGGCCATCTGCGTGCTCCTTCAGTCTTGAATCCAGGGCAGGCCGTGGAAGCGCCAGCCGTCGTTTTTGCCGCGCTGCTGACGCGCGTCGATCTCGCCCTCGAAGCCTTCGAGCACGTTGAACACATGGGCGAACCCGGCCTGGGCGGCCGCCTGGGCCGCCAGCACCGAGCGCTTGCCGCTGCGGCACAGCAGCAGGGCCACGGCCTCCTTGCCGCCGTGCGGGGCCAGGCGCGCTTCCAGCTCGCGGGCAAAGCGCGGGTTGCGCGTCAGCGCCGTGCCCGTGGCCCAGGGCACGTGCAGGGTGCCGGGCACCTGGCCGACGAACTTGCGTTCCTCGGCCGTGCGCACATCGACCAGCACGGCCTGGCCGGCCTGCACCAGCGCCCAGGCCACGGGCGGGCGCACGCCGCCTGCGTGGCCCAGCCCCTGTGCGCGGGCGTGGTCCTGTGCCTCCTGCAGCGCCCGGGGCAAGGCGGTTTCCAAAGTGAGGGCTGTCATGTCGTCGTCCTTGCGGAGAGTTCGCGGGTTGGTGGCTATGGGCACCAATCTAAGAACTTCGCGGCAAGCCACCAACGAACAAGAGCGGCGTTTGATAGAAGCAAAACGTCTATGAAGGCGCCGCGCGGCGCCATGCCCGGTTCGGGTGATCAGGCCGTCAGCACCCGCTGCAGCATCCACAGGTTCAGCGACACCACCAGGGCCGCGCAGCCCCACAGCACTGCCGACATCCTTGGGCCAAAGGCCAGCTCGCCCAGCGTCTTGCGCCGCGTGGTGAACAGCAGCAGCGGCACGATGGCAAACGGCAATTGCAGGCTCAGCACCACCTGGCTGAACACCAGCAGGGCGCTGGCGCCGGTGCTGCCGAACCAGGCGGTGGCCACCACGGCGGGCACGATGGCGATGCAGCGCGTCAGCAGGGCGCGCAGCGCGGGCGACAGGCGGATCTGCAAGAAGCCTTCCATCACGATCTGCCCGGCCAGCGTGCCCGTGACCGAAGAACTCAGCCCCGAGGCCAGCAGCGCCACGCCGAACACCGCGCTGGCGATGCCCACGCCCAGCAGCGGCGACAGCAGGTGGTAGGCGTCCGACAGCTCGGTCACCGGCGCCTGGCCGGGCCGGTTGAACGCGCCGGCCGCCACCACCAGGATGGCGGCGTTCACGAACAGCGCCAGCCCCAGCGCCACCGTGGAGTCCAGCGTGGCCAGGCGGATGGCCTGGCGCGTGCCCTGGAGCGTGGTGTCATGCCGGCGTGTCTGCACGATGGACGAATGCAGGTAGAGGTTGTGCGGCATCACCGTGGCCCCCACGATGCCCACGGCCAGGTACAGCATCTGCGGATCGGCCACGATCTCCATGCCCGGCAGCAGCCCGCGCAGCACGGCCGCCACGGGCGGCTGCAGCCACACCAGCTGGGCGGCAAAGCACAGGCCGATCAATGCCACCAGGGCGATCACCACCGATTCCAGGCAGCGAAAGCCCCGGCTTTGCAGCGCCAGGATCAGCATCACATCCACCACCGTGATGCACACGCCGGCCAGCAGCGGCAGGCCGAACAGCAGGTTCAGGCCGATGGCCATGCCCAGCACCTCGGCCAGGTTGCAGGCCACGATGGCGATCTCGCAGAAGAACCACAGCACCAGGTTGATGCGCGGTGAAAACTGCGCGCGGCAGGCCTGGGCCAGGTCCCGCCCGCTGGCCAGGCCCAGGCGCACGGCCGCCGCCTGGAACAGCATGGCCATCAGGTTGGAGGCAAAGATCACCGCCAGCAGCGAGTAGCCGAACTGCGAGCCGCCCGCGATGGAGGTGGCCCAGTTGCCCGGGTCCATGTAGCCCACGGCCACCATGTAGCCGGGCCCGGCAAACGCCAGCACGCGGCGCGCGTTGTCCGAGCGGCTGTCGCCGCGCGGCACGGCAATGCTGCGATGCACCTGCGGCAGGCTGGGCGTGCCCGGGTGGCCGTTGTCCGGCTCGATGGCGCCGAAGCGGCCCTGTTCAGCCGCAAGCACGGTGTCGTTCATGGGGGCCTTTCCGCCGGCTGGGGCACACGGTTGCAGGGGGGATGCCTATCGAGCGGTCGGCACCAGGCCGCTGGCGGGCGCAATGGCTGCGGCGGCGGGTGCGGCATCGGTGCCTGCGCCGCGCCACAGCGCCACGAGATCTGCGGTCACGATGACCGCGCCGGCCAGCAGAATCAGGCTGCCCACGCAGCGGCGCGCCACGGTGGCAGGTTTCAGGCGCCGCGGCGTGCGGCCCGGCGTGCTGGCCGGCGTGCGGGGGGCGGATGAGGAAGGCAGAAGGGACATCATGGCAACTCCTTGGCAGGGGAACGCTTGTCTCGGGCCAGCCCCGGGGAAGCCCGCCTGCCCCGGCCGGTGCGGGGCAGGCGGGCGGTCCGCGTCAGGCGTAGGCGCTGCTCATCACCAGCGAGCCGTTCACGCCGGACGGGAAGAACCCGCCCTTGGTCGCCGTGTCCTTGGTCAGGTACACGATGTTCAGCACGTCGCCCGGCGAGCGGCTGTAGGCGATGCCGTTGGCATCCAGCGGCACGATGTTGGACGTGGTGGCGTCCCCCGTGATGCCCTGGTCCACGTCGGTGGAGCCATCCAGGCTGTCGCGCGCATCCGAGATGGCGCCGGCCGCCGTGCGCAGCGCGGGCGTGGCCAGTCCCTTGGCGTAAAGCACCGTGCGCACCAGACCTGCGTGGTAGGCCTCGGCGGCCAGGATGCCGGCGGCTGCCTCCAGATAGGTCTTGTTGGTGATCAGCGGCGATGCGCCCTTGTAGGCGGTGACGCCCACGTCCTCGAAGATGAAGGCCCCCAGCAGGAAGTTCTCGTCACTCGCATAGGGATCGAAGGCCGTGCCCGCGCCCACCAGCCCGGCCGCTCGCGCGGCCACCGAGAAGGCGCCGTTCGGGTCGGTTCCGCCGATGTCGATCTGCGGCTGCGCCACTGCGGCCGAACCCAGCGCCGCGCGCAGGAAGGCCACGTGGGCGATCTCGTCCTGGGCGATCTCCTTGGCGTACTGCGCCACCACGGGGTCCTTGAAGGCCACGGCACGGCCACCCGTGATGGCGCCCTGCGTGCCCACGCCCGACTGCAGGTTGGCGGGCAGGCCGGTGCCGAACACCGCGTAGTGATAGAACTGCGACTCCAGATACTCCAGGTTGAGGGCGAAGTTCAGGATCTCCGCATCTGTGGGTCCGTTGGCCTGCGCATTCGCATCGCCCCCGCCACCGCCGCAGGCGGACAGGATCACCCCGCCCGCCATGCCCACGGCCACGCCGCTGGTCTTGCGGAAGAACTGGCGCCTGTCCTCCAGCTTCTTGGCACGTTTTTGCAAAACCCCTATCAACACTGATTCGTCGGACATGATGGTTCCTCTCGGTTCGCGGCAGGCGCGAACGGTCAACGTGAAGAATGCGCCTCCGGCCGAAAGCACACGGGTGTGGCGAAAGCGCGTTCCACTGAAGAGGTGGCCACCTGCTCCAGGGGAATGGGATGCGTCCCCGCTATCCGGCAGTACGCAGGCCGCGCAGGTCTGGATGTGCCGCAATTGAAAGTGGTTGTAACTTTTTGTGTTTGACGTCGATCGCCGTTTTTTTTGAATCCAGACCCCGCTGCGCTGCGTATCCAGATCAGCCGGAATCGTTCGGCTTGTCATCAACCCGCTAGGAGCATTCCATGGTCTCGATTCAAAACACCCGCAAGCTGGCCTCGTTCGGCCTGGCCATCGTGATGTCGGCAGCCTCCGTGGCCGCCATGGCCGATGTGATGGTGGGCGGTGCACCCATGCTGCCGTCCAAGGACATCATCGACAACGCCGTCAACTCCAAGGACCACACCACCCTGGTCGCAGCCGTCAAGGCGGCGGGCCTGGTCGATACGCTCAAGGGCCCGGGTCCGTTCACCGTGTTCGCGCCCACCAATGCCGCCTTCGAGGCCCTGCCCGCAGGCACGGTGGACACCCTGCTCAAGCCCGAGAACAAGGGCACGCTGACCACGGTGCTGACCTACCACGTGGTGTCCGGCAAGTGGGATGCAGCGGCGCTGTCCAAGATGATCAAGGACGGCAAGGGCATGGCCAGCATCAAGACCGTCAGCGGCGGCACGCTGGTGGCCAAGTCCAGCGGCTCCAAGATCATGCTGACCGATGAAAAGGGCGGCATGGCCACGGTGACCATCCCCGACGTCTACCAGTCCAACGGCGTGATCCACGTGATCGACAAGGTGCTGCTGCCCAAGTGAGCGGCACAGGCAGCGAGCGGGCCGGCCACTGACCTCCGTGGTCAGTGGCCCGAGCCTTGCGCCTTCGCCATGCGCCTTGCGGGCGCAACGCCGCAAGCCGCTGCCGGCGTCCTGGCCTGCGCGGCCAGCTTGGACAGCCGCCAGCGCGTCAGGTCGTCCGCGCCGGGGCCGGCCTCCACGCGCAGCTCGGAAAAGGGCACGCTCTGGCCCGACTCCTCCTCCACCAGCGCCAGCCGCAGGGGCGTGCCCGACTGCGCACGCACAAAGCGCATGGGCGGCTGCGCTTCTTGCTGCAGGCGCCACCGGTCGCCGACCTGGGCCAGCGCCTGGATCACCAGGGACAGGTCGCGGCCCTTGGGCGTGAGCAGGTACTCGTAGCGGTCCGGGCCGCTTTGGTAGAGGCGGCGCTCGACCAGGCCGGACTGCTCCAGCTGGCGCAGGCGGTCGGTCAGCGTGGCGTTGGTGATGTCCGTGGACTTTCTCAGGTCGTCATAGCGGCTCAGGCCCAGCATCAGGTCGCGCAGCACCAGCATGGCCCAGCGGTCGCCTACGGCCTCCAGCGTGGTGGCGATCGAGCAGGCCATGCCCTCGAAGCTCTTGGATCGCATGGAATTCCTCGTTGTCTGTTCGCGTTGTCGCAGGCCTGGAGTGTCTCAGCAAAACGCAAGCCCGGTCCGCAAAGGTGGATTGCGTGCTTGTAGCTCTAATGATTGAAGTTTATAGTTGAAGTCACTTTCAACCACCGCTTGATCCAAGCAAGGACTTCTCCCATGAGCACGCATCAAGGCACTGCCATCGTCACTGGCGCCTCCTCCGGCATCGGCGCCGTCTATGCCGATCGCCTGGCCGCACGCGGACATGACCTGATCCTGGTCGCGCGCCGCCTGGACCGGCTGCAGGCGCTGGCACAGCGCCTGCGCGACGACCATGGCCGCCAGGTCGAGGTGGTGGCCGCCGACCTGGCCGACGCCGCCGGCCTGCAGCGTGTGGAGGCCCTGTTCGATGGGCAGCGCGACATAGCCATGCTGGTCAACTGCGCCGGCCTGGGCGCCCTGGGTCCGGCGGCCCAGGTGGATGCGCGCGAAGTCGACCGCCTGGTCATGGTCAACATCCATGCGCTGACGCGGCTGTCGCTGGCGGCAGCGCGGCTGTTCGCCACGCGCGGCCGGGGCACGCTGATCAACATCGGCTCCATCCTGGCCCTGATGCCCTTGCCGGGCGCCTCCAGCTACAGCGCCTCCAAGGCCTATGTGCTGAGCTTCACGCGCTCGCTGCAGGCCGAGCTGGCACCCAGCGGCGTCACCGTGCAGGCCGTGATGCCCAGCCTGGTGCGCTCGGAGTTCTTCGGGGGCAAGCCTTCTCCTTTTCCCGAGCACCTGTTCATGTCGCCCGAGACCCTGGTGGACACGGCCCTGGCGGCGCTGGACCAGGGCGAGGCCATCTGCTTTCCCACGCTGGGCAGCACGACCGCCTGGCTGGACTTTGACCAATCGCGCGCCAATCTCGTCAAGGCGTTGACGCTCAGCGGCGTGCCGGCGGCGCGCTACCAGGCTGCGGATGCAGGCCAGCCGGCCTGACGGCCGCGCTGCGTCGCCACCCCGGATTCCCGTACTCCTCTTTTTGCCCCCGGAGAAAGCCATGCCCCTGTGGAAGATCTACCACCCCGAAAACGCCTTCAGCGATGAAGACAAACAGGCCATCGCCCAGCGCATCACGGCCGTCTACGGCGACCTGCCGCGCTTTTACGTGGGCGTGGTGTTCGAGGCCGTGGCGCGCACCTCGTTCTTCATCGGCGGCGAGCCTGCCGACGATTTCGTGCGCATCTCCGTGGACCACATCGCGCGGCAGATCCGCGACGAGGAGACCAAGACACGGTTCCTCGAAGGCGTGCGGCGGCAGCTGTCCCCCTTCATTGCCGACCGTGGCCTGCGCTGGGAGATGCATGTGGACGAGACGCCCTTCAGCCTGTGGAGCATCCAGGGCCTGCGCCCGCCCGTGCCGGGCACGCCCGAGGGGGAGAAGTGGCGCCTGGACAATCGGCCCTCTCCCCTCTGAGGACCTGCCTGCACCTCAGCGCAGCGACAGCCCCGCCGACTGGATCGCGCGGGCGTAGCGCGGGCGCTCGCTTTGCAGGCTCTGGCCCAGGTCGGCTGGGGAGCCGCCCGCCACCTTGAAGCCCATGTGCTCCAGCTGCGCGCGCACATCGGGCGCCTGCAGCACGGTCTGCAGGTCGCGGTTGATCTTGGCGACGATGGGCGCGGGCGTGCCGGCCGGCGCGAAGTAGCCCTGCCAGCTTTCCACCGAGAAGCCGGGCACGCCGGCCTCGGCCATGGTGGGCACCTGGGGCAGGGCGTCGGAGCGGTAGGGCGTGGTCACCGCCAGGGCGCGCAGCTTGCCGGCGCGCACGTACTCGGTCACGGCGGCCAGCGTGATCAGCGTGGCGTCGGTATGGCCGCCCAGCACGTCCAGCGCGGCCGGGCCACCGCCCGGGTAGGGGATGTAGTTGACCTTGGCGCCCGTCTCCTGCGTGAGGATTTCATGCGCCACATGGGCAATGCCGCCATTGCCGGGCAGGCCCAGGCTGATGCTCTGCGGCTTGGCCTTGGCGCGGGCCAGGTAGTCGCCCAGCGTGTTCAGGCCCGTGCCGGGGTTGACCACCAGCACCTGCGGATTGACCACGGCCTTGATGATGGGCGTGAAGGCCTTTTGCGTGTCGTAGGGCAACTGGGCAAACAGCAGGCCGTTGAGCGTGAGGCCCTCGCCCTGCTGCAGCAGGGTGTAGCCGTCGGGCGCCGCCTTGGCCACCTTGGCCGCGCCGATGGTGCCGCTGGCCCCGGCCACGTTTTCCACCACCACCGACTGGCCCCACAGCGCGGCCAGCTTGTCGGCCAGCGTGCGCGTGAGCTTGTCGGCGCTGCCCCCGGGCGCCACGGGCACGATGATGCGCACCGGCTTGTTCGGAAAGCTGTCGGCCGAGGCCAGGGCCGCCGGCGCGTGCAGGGCCAGGGCGGAGAACAGGGGAAGCAGCAGTGCGCGCAGCGCAGACGGGGTGCGGATCATGGGAGTGCCGGAGTGCAGAGAGTCGATGCCCGCAGTCTGGGAGGCTCCTGGCGCGGCGTGAACTAAGCATTGCGGCTATGCATATGCGGCTGCCGCACAACGTGCGTCACGCTTGCGCGCGCAGTGCCCAAAGCTCATATCCATATCTGCAATGCGTCGTTGGCGCCAGGGCGGGAGAGGCCTAACTTCGTGTCCTCCCGCGAACGTCCTCCCAGGCACTCCCATGACACAGACCCATCTCTCCATCGACTTCAGCGGCAGCGACGTGGCCAGCCGCCGCGCAGCCGCCATCACCGGCTTCATCGCCACGGCCCGGCGCCTGCTCCCCGATCCCGAGCGGGCCACGCCCGAGCAACTGCAGGCCGTGGCCCGCGAGCTGGAGGCGCTGGGCCTGCAGCGCGAACTGTTCCCGCACGCGCACTTCCCCGTCTCGGCCAGCAACCCGGCCCAGGTCTACCGGCTCAGCGAAGACCTGGGCGGGCGCTATGCGCTGTACCTTTCCACCGGCCTGCCGGGCAAGTCCCAGCCGCCGCATGACCACACCACCTGGGCCATCATCGCGGGCGTCGAAGGCGTGGAGCGCAACGTGTTCTTCACACGCGGCAAGACCGACGACCCGCTGCGCGACACCCTGGCGGTGGGCCGCAGCGTCGATGTGGGCAGCGGAACCTCGGTGGTGCTCACGCCCACCGACGTGCACACCATCGAGCTGATCGGCGAGGAACCCGGCCTGCACCTGCACTTCTACGGGCGCGGCCTGGAGCGCATGCCCGAGCGCGTGGTCTTCGAGAGCCTGGAGGGCGGCAGCTTCCGCACCTTCGGCCCGCCCAAGTCCATTCGCCATGCGCTGGTCACGCCCGCCGCGCTCCGGCAGGCCCTGGCCGACGGCGAGGAAATCGCCGTGCTCGACGTGCGCGAGGCCGGTGTCTTCGCACACCGCCATATCCTGTTCGCGGCGCCCGCCCCGGCCTGGCGGCTGGAGCAGCTCATCGACCGCCTGGTCCCGCGCCGCGGCACGCGCATCGTGCTGGTGGATGGCGACGGCTCCCTGGCCCATGAGGCTGCGGCCAAGCTCGTGCGCCTGGGCTGGCCCAATGTCTCCGTGCTCGAAGGCGGCACCGAAGGCTGGGCGGCCGAGGGGCTGGAAATCTTCAGCGGCACCAACGTGCCCAGCAAGGCCTTCGGCGAAATCATCGAGCATGAAAAGCACACGCCCTGGATCACCTCGGACGAGCTGGGCGCGCGCGTGCAGCGCGGCGACAACATCGTCGTCGTCGACAGCCGCACGCCCGAGGAATTCGCGGCCTTCAGCCTGCCCTTTGCGCTCAGCGTGCCGGGGGCCGAACTGGTCTACCGCATCGGCGAAATCGCCCCGGACCCGCAAACCCTGGTCGTCGTCAACTGCGCGGGCCGCACGCGCTCCATCGTGGGCGCACAGACCCTGATCGACGCCGGCATCCCCAACCAGGTCGTCTCGCTGCGCAACGGCACCATGGACTGGCTGCTCACCGGCCGCAGGCTGGCCCATGGCCGCCGCACCCCGCTGCCCGAGCCCGGCGCCGTCGCCCTGGCCACCGCCCGCGAGCGCGCAGCCAGCGTGGCACAGCGCGCGGGCGTGCAATCCATTGATGCGGCCGAACTGGCCCGCTTCGAGTCCGAAGCCACCGAACGCACGCTCTACCGCTTCGACGTGCGCACCCGCGAGGAATACCAGGCCGGTCACCTGCCCGGCTGGCGCTGGGCGCCGGGCGGCCAGCTCGTGCAGGCCACCGACGAATACGCGGCCACGCGCGGCGCACGCATCGTGCTGGCCGACTGGGACGGCGTGCGCGCCCTCACCACCGGCGCCTGGCTGGCCCAACTGGGCTGGGAAGTCTTCACCTACGTTCCGCCCACGCTGGCCACCCTGGAAACCGGCGCCGAACCCGTGCGCGTGCTCGCCTCCCACGCGCCTGCGCCCCAGCTGTCCGTGCAGCAGGCGCAGGAGCTGCTGGGCGAAGGCCGTGCCATCGTCTTCGACGTGGACAGCCGGCCCGCCTTCGAGAAGCAGCACATCGCCGGTGCGCGCTTTGCCGTGCCTGATCGTCTGCCCTCCTTCGTGCAGGCCCTGCCGCCAGCGCAGGTGGTGGTGCTCACCTCGCCGGACGGCGTGCTGGCGCGCAGCGTGGCGGCCGAACTGGCGGCGCGCACCGGGCGCGATGTGCGCTCCGTCGTTGGCGGCACTTCTGCCTGGGCTGCTGCCGGGCTGCCGCTGGGGCAGGGGGATGCGGATGTGCTGACGGGGGATGATGATCAGTGGTACAGCCCTTATGCGCATCGGGATCTGGGGTTGAGGGATGCGGGGTTTCGGGCTTATCTGGATTGGGAGTTGGGGTTGGTTGAGCAGTTGGAGAGGGATGGGTGGGCTTCTGAGATTCGGCTGGTGCCTGTCTGAGTTGCTTTTTTTGTCCCTGCCGGGTGGTTGTTTTTCGAGGCCGGGTCTCGGCCCGGCAGCCGACTCCCTTTCTTATCGCGCGATAAGAAAGGAAGCAAAGAAGCGCGCCCCGCACTGCCCACGACCCCTTCGCTTCGCTACGGGGCGACCTGCGTTGGGCGGGATGCGGGGTGCGCCGTGAAACTCGTTACGCGCTGCGCGCTTCACTCAAACATCACGGCGAGCTAGACAACGAAGCAAGCCTGTCCTTCGGCAGGCTTGCCACCCCGCATCCCGCCCAACGCAGGCGTGGACAGAAGGGGGGGAGGCTGGGGAACAGCCAACAGCCAACAGCCAACAGCCAACAGCCAACAGCCGGCGCCATCACTGCGTTCGGCTTCAAACCAGGGGCCGAGCGAAGCGAAGGCCCGGGCAAACTCCCCGTATGTCAGCGCCTGCGGCGTGGTGGTTGCGGGGTGGCAGTCCTGCCGAAGGACAGGACTGCTTCGTGATCTGACTTGCCGTGATGTTTGAACGTAGCGCGCAGCGCGAAGAGAGTTTCACGGCGAACCCCGCAACCGCCACGACGCAGGTTGCCCCGCAGCGAAGCGAAGGGGTCGCGGACATTCGGGTCGCCTTCTTTGATCTGACCTTTCTTGGCGAATCAAGAAAGGGCAGTCGGCTGCCGGGCCGAGACCCGGCCTCTGTCGCCAGAGGCGCGACAGAGTCAAAAAGGAAGCTCAGGCAGCCAACCTGAACCGCTCCACCACCCCCCCAAACCCCCTCTCCAGATCCGCAATCAGATCCAAAGGATCCTCCAGCCCCACATGCAGCCGCACCACAGGCGCAGTCCCCGTCCACACACTGTGCTCCCGCAACCGCTCAGGCTGCGCCACCAGGGCCAGGCTCTCGTACCCACCCCAGGAAGCCCCCTGTGCAAACTGCCGCAACGAGTCAACGAACACGGCGCCGGCACCGGCGTCCACCCCTTCGGCAAACGCGAATGACACCAGCCCGCTGGCCCCGCTGAAGTCCCGCTTCCACAGCGCATGGCCGGGATCGGAGGGCAGGGCCGGGTAGAAGACGCGGCCGACCTGGGGCTGCTGCTCCAGCCACTGGGCGATTTCGGTGGCGTGGCGCTGGTGCTGGGCCAGGCGCACGGGCAGGGTGCGAAGGCCGCGCAGGGCCAGGTAGGCGTCGTCGGCGCCTATGGTCAGGCCCAGGGCCTCGTAGGCGGTGGATATCTTCTTCGACAGCGCGGGGCCGTCGGTGATGACGATGCCCTGCATCACGTCGGAGTGGCCGGCGATGTACTTGGTCGCGGCCTGGATGGAGAGGTTGGCGCCGTGCTCCAGGGGCTGGTAGAACCAGCCGCCGCTCCAGGTGTTGTCGGTGGCCACGGCAATGCCGTGCTGGCGCGCCACGGCGGCCAGGGCGGGCAGGTCCAGCACCTCGTAGAGCAGGGAGCTGGGCGATTCCAGGTAGACCAGGCGGGTGTTGGGGCGGATCTTGCCGGCCAGATCGTCGCGCGAGGGCGAGAAGTACTCCAGCGTGATGCCCAGGCGCTGCAGCAAGGTGGCGTCCACGCGGCGCACGGGAGAGTAGACGCTGTCGGCCACCAGGGCATGGTCGCCGGGCGAGAGCAGGGCGATGAGCACCAGGGTGATGGCGGACAGGCCCGAGGGCGTGAGAAAGGCGCGGTGCCCGCCCTCCAGCGCGACCACGGCGTCTTCCAGCGCGCGGTGCGTGTCCAGGCCGTGGCGGCCGTAGGAGGCCACGCGCTCGCCGGCCTCGCGGCGGTGGTGCAGGTCGGCGTAGGCGGCGCTGTCGGCAAAGCGCACGGTGCTGGTGCGCACCACGGGCACGTTGACGGGGCCGGAGCCGCCCTGCAGCGGCGGCGTGCCTGCGTGCAGCAGGCGGGTCGACGGGCCCAGGGGCCGTTGCTTGTCTTGGGGGATGCTCATGCCACGGCCTCGCTGGGACGGAAGTAGGCGGCGTTGTAGTTCTTGACTTCGCCGGTGTCGGGGTCGATGGCCACGCGGCCGCTCAAGGTTTCCAGCGGTTGGCCGTAGAGATGGAAGTGCAGCGTGGGCTGCTCGCCCACGACGGCAATGCTGTGGATGTCATCGGGCAGGAAGGCGATGGAGGCGCCCGGCTGCACGGTGAATTCGCGCTCCAGGTGGATGCTGGCGCGTGCGGGGTCGCTGCGGTCGTCCGTGCGCTCGTAGAGGAGGTTGAGCTCCTGGCCTTCGACGGCAACGATCACGGCCCAGGTCGTGTGGTTGTGCGGCGCCGTGGTCTTGCCGGGGTTGATGGAGTTCAGGTACAGGGCCAGGCCCGCATCGCCATCGGCCGGGTTGAGGCGGTAGCGCGTGGAGGCGCCCACGCCTTCGGTCTGAGCGGGCGGGGGGAAGTCCGCGCGGCTGAACAAGGCCTTGTGCGCGGCCAGCTGCTCCAGGCGTGCGGTGATGGCCGACAGGGTGCTGCGGTCGGGCGCGCCGGCCTGCAGCAGCTGGCGCACGTCGGCCAGGGCGGCGTCCACGGCCTGGCGGCGCAGTGTGGTGGCGTCTGTATGGGTGCCTGTATCTGCGCTTGTGCCGGCCGGGGTTTCAGTCGTTGTTTCTGCGGTCATGGGGATGTGCTCCTGGAGGTGGGGGGTCAAAGGGCAAAGCGCAGGCTGTTGAAGGGCAGCGGCGTTGTGGCCGGGGCGGCTGGCGCAGGCCTGGACCGTGCACCATCGCCCAGGGCGCGCTGCAGGAATTCGCGCGTGCGCTCGCTGCGCGGGCTGCCGAAGATCTGGGCGGCCGGGCCGTGCTCGACGATGCGGCCGGCCTCGGTGAAATAGACCTGGTCGCTGACCTCTTCGGCAAAGCGCATTTCGTGCGTGACCAGCACGCAGGTCATGCCGTCCCTGACCAGGTCGCGGATCACGGTCAGCACCTCGCCCACGGTCTCGGGGTCCAGGGCCGAGGTCACTTCGTCGAACAAAATCAGCTCGGGCCGCATGGCCAGGGCGCGCGCAATGGCCACGCGCTGCTGCTGGCCGCCGGACAGCTCGCCGGGGTAGGCGGATTCCTTGTGGTCCAGGCGCACCTTCTGCAGCAGGGCGCGGGCCTCGCGCTCGGCCGTGGCGCGGTCGCGGCCGACCACGCGCGTGGGGGCGATGACCAGGTTCTCCAGCACCGACAGATGGGGGAACAGGTTGTACTGCTGGAAGACGAAGCCCACGCGCTTGCGCAGGGCGATCAGCTCGGCCTCGGTGCGCAACTGGTCCACGCGCGTGCCCGCCACCGAGATGGCGCCGCGCTGGGGCCGCAGCAGGCCGGTGATGCAGCGCAGGATGGTGGACTTGCCCGAGCCCGAGGGCCCGATGATGGTCACCGCCTCGCCGCGCCGCACCTGCACGTCGATGCCTTGGAGCACCTGGTTGTCGCCAAAGGACAGGTGCACATCCTGCAGGTGGACCAGTGCGGGCGCCGTGCCGGACTCTGCCGAGGCGGCACTATGCACCGCTTGGGTGACGTGCTGTGTGCCAGCGCTGCCCGACTCAGGGACACCAAGCAAGGGCCGCCCCGCAGCGAAGGTGTCGTCCCCCTCCCGCGAAGCGAGAGAGGGGGAAGCGGCGAAGCCGCTCAGGGGGAGCGTTTCAGTGATTTTCATGGCGTCGCTCCAATGCCCGGGTTGCCCGGGCGATGGGATAGCAATAGGCAAAGAAAAGCGCGAGCAGCGTGAAGTACACAAGGATGGTGAAGTCCGTGCGTGCCACGGTGTTGCTGGCGATCTGGGCGGTGTCCACCACGTCGTGCACGCCCACCAGCGAGGCCAGCGAGGTGCTCATGGTGATGCTGGCGTAGAGGTTCATCCACGGCGGCAGCATGCGGCGCACGCACTGCGGCAGCACGATGAGGCGGAAGATCTCGCTGCGGCGAAAGGCCAGCGACTGGGCTGCCTCCCACTGCGCGCTGGGAATGGACTGGATGGCGCCCCGGAAGATCTCGGCCACGTTGGCGCTGGTGGGCAGGGCCAGGCCCAGCACCACCTTGACCCAGTCGGGGAACGGAAAGGTCCAGCCCACCAGCTTCAGCTCGAACGGGAACACATAGGTGGTGAAGTAGATGAGCACCAGGATGGGCGCATTGCGAAACAGCTGCACATACCAGCGCACGCCCGTGCGCACGGCCGGCGTGGGCGACAGCGACAGGGCGCCCAGCACCAGGCCGGCCACGGTGCCGATGGCCACGGCCAGTACGCTGATCTCGATGTTGACCAGGAGGCCGCGCAGCAGCGCGGGCAGCCATTTCCACAGGTGCACGAAGGCGGGCGGGGCGCTGTCCGTGGCGGCCCAGCAGGCGCACAGGGCCAGCAGTGCGGCGCCCGCGATCAGCCAGGGGCTGCGCGCCGCGCGCAGCAGGGCGGCGGGCAGCAGGCGGGGCGCGGCGCCGGTGTTCAGGGTGGCTTCATTGGCCATAGCCGGGCATCCTCAGGTGTTGTTCCAGCCAGCGGCCCGCCAGGCTGACCAGCCAGGTCAGCAGGCCGAACCACAGCAGGATGAGCAGCAGCAGCTCCAGCACGTTGTCGCGCTGCGACCAGATCATGATGGACTCGTAGGTCACGTCGCCCACGGCAATGGCCGAGGCCACGGCCGTCATCTTCACCAGGTCCACCAGGTTGTTGGTCAGCGAGGGCAGGGCAAAGCGCACGGCCAGCGGCAGCTGCACGCGCACCAGCAGCTGGCGCTGCGAAAAGCCCAGCGAGCGCGCGGCCTCCAGCGTGGTGGCGGGCACGGCCTCGATGCCGGCGCGCAGCGCCTCGGCATGGAACACGCCCTTGTGCAGCGAGACCACGATCACCACCCAGACAAAGGGCGTGAGCGGGTTGTTGCCCGCGCCCCAGTCGCGCAGCTGCTGGGTGATCAGCATGTTGAGCACCAGGAAGGCGCAGTACAGCTGCACCAGCGTGGGCGTGTTGCGCGTGACCTCCACAAAGGCGCGCGCAGGCCGCGCCAGCCAGGCGCGGCCCGAGGTCAGGGCCGCCGCCAGCGCCACGCCGGCCGCCAGGCTGCCGGCAATGGTCAGCAGGGCCAGCTGCACGGTCACGAACATGCCGCGCACAAAGGCCTGGCGCTCGGCCACGTCCAGCACGAAGGCGTAGTTCAGGCCCAGGCCCTTGAGCGCTTGCACGCCCTGGGCAAGCAGGCTGTCGTTCATGGCACGGCCTCCAGGGCGGCCGGCTGTGCATGCGCTTGCGCTTGCGCAGCGGGGTCTTTCAGCGCGGCCACGGCGCGTGCGATGCGGACCGTGGCCTCGGCCAGCACCTCGTCGCTGGCGGCGGTGGAGATGCGGAAGTACGGCGACAGGCCGTAGGCCCCGCCATCCACGGCGGCCACGCCTTCGGACTCCAGCAGCCATTCGGTCAGGTCGGTGTCGCTGGCGATGGGCTGGCCGTCCGGGCGCAGGTGGCCTATCAGCGCGCCGCAGTGCACAAAGGCAAAGAACGATCCGCCCGGCGGCAGCAGGGCCAGGCCCGGCACCTGGTCCAGCGCCTGGGTGACCCGTTGCGCGCGCCGCGCATAGGCGTTACGGGCCTGCTGCACAAAGCTCTGGTCGGGCGACTGCAGCGCCGCCGTGGCTGCGGCCTGGGCCACGGAATTGGGGCCTGACGAGGCCTGCGACTGGATCACCACCATGGCCTGCACCAGCGCGGCCGGGCCTGCGCCCCAGCCGATGCGCCAGCCGGTCATGGCATAGGTCTTGGAGACGCCGTTGACCAGCAGCGTGCGCTCGCGCAGGTCGGGGGCCACGGCCAGCCAGTGCGCGGGGGCCTGGGGCGTGAACCAGATGTGCTCGTACAGCTCGTCGAGCAGCACCAGAACCTGCGGGTGCTGGCGCAGCACCTGGGCCAGGGCGGCCAGTTCCTCGCGGCTGTAGACGGCGCCCGAGGGGTTGCCCGGCGTGTTCAGCACCAGCCAGCGCGTGCGCGGCGTGATGGCGGCCTGCAGCGCGGCCGGCGTGAGCTTGAAGCCCTGCTCAATGCCGCAGTCCACGATGACCGGCGTGCCGTCGTTCACGCGCACGATGTCGGGAAACGAAGGCCAGTACGGCGCGGGCACGATGACCTCGTCGCCCGCGTCCAGCGTGGCCGCCAGCGCGTTGTAGATCACCTGCTTGCCGCCGTTGCTGACGATGATCTGCCCGGCGTCGAAGTCCAGGCCGTTCTCGCGCCGGTACTTGGCGCTGATGGCCTGGCGCAGCGCGGCCGTGCCGGGCGTGGGCGTGTACTTGGTTTCGCCATGGGCCAGGGCCGCGATGGCGGCCTGCTTGATGGGCTCGGGCGTGTCGAAATCGGGCTCGCCCGTGGTCAGCGCAATGATGTCGCGGCCCTGGCGGGCCAGGGCCGTGGCCCGCGCGCTGGCTGCGGCATTGGGCGAGAGCCTGACGCGCTGCACGCGCTGCGAAAGGGGAAAGGGCGTGGTCATGGCGTGGGGCCTTCCTGGAATGCGGCGGCTGGCGTTGGAGAAACCTGCGGCAAGTCGTGCGGCAAGTCATGCGGCAAATCGTCCGGCAGGGCTTGCAGCACCTTGCCGGGATTGAGCAGGCCCAGCGGGTCGAAGGCCTGCTTGAGACGCCGCATGAGCTGCAGCTCCACGGCGCTCTTGTAGCGGGGCAGCAGGTCGCGCTTGGTCTGGCCCACGCCGTGCTCGGCGCTGATGGAGCCGCCATGGGCGTGCACGCTGTCGTGCACCACCTCGTGGATGGCGTCTTCCTGGGCAAACAGTTGCGCGGGCGTGCTGTCCGGCGCGTGCGACACGTTGTAGTGCAGGTTGCCGTCGCCCAGGTGCCCGAAGGCCACGGGCCGCACGGCGCCAAAGCGCGCCTGCAGCAGCGCGGCCGTGGCCGCAAGAAAGTCGGGGATGCGCGAGATGGGCACCGACACGTCGTGCTTGATGTTGCGGCCGTCGCGCCGCTGGGCCTCGCCGAGGGCCTGGTCGCGCAGCCGCCACAGGGCCTGGCTTTGCTGCAGGCTCTCGGCAATGGCGGCATCGGTGACCAGGCCGTCCTCGAAGGCCTGGCCCACCACGCACTCGAAGCGCTGGCGCGCATGGTCCTCGCCCTCGCTGTCGGACAGCTCGATCAGCGCAAACCAGGGCGCGTTGAGCGCCAGCGGTATCGGCTGCTCGGGCACATGGCGGGCTATCAGGCCCAGTGCCGTGTCCGACATCAGCTCGAACGCCGTCAGGCTGGCGCCGAAGCCCGCCCGCGCCTGGCTGAGGAAGGCCACCGCATCGCGTATGCAGCCAAAGGCCAGCAGGGCCGTGTGCTGGGCGCGGGGCAGCGGATGCAGGCGCAGCGTGGCCGCCGTGATGATGCCCAGCGTGCCTTCGCTGCCCACGTACAGGTCGCGCAGCGCATAGCCGGTGTTGTCCTTGCGCAGCCCGCGCAGGCCGTTCCAGATGTCGCCCTCGGCCGTCACCACTTCCAGGCCCAGCACCAGCTCGCGCGCGTTGCCGTAGCGCAGCACCTGGGTGCCGCCCGCGTTGGTGGACAGGTTGCCGCCAATGGTGCAGCTGCCCTCGGAGCCCAGGCTGAGGGGAAACAGCCGGTCCGCATCGCGCGCTGCCTGCTGCACATGGGCCAGCACGGCGCCGGCTTCCACGGTCAGGGTGTCGTTGTCGGTGTCTATGGCGCGCACGCGGTTCAGGCGCGCCAGCGACAGCAGCACGGCGTGGCCCGAGGCGTCGGGCGTGGCGCCGCCCATCAGCCCGGTGTTGCCGCCCTGGGCCACGATGGGCGTGCGGTGGGCGCGGCACAGGCGCACCAGCTGCGCCACCTGGGCCGTGTCGGCAGGCCGTGCCACGGCCAGGGCCTGGCCCGTGAGGCGGCCATGCTGGTCGGTCAGGTAGCCGGCCGCATCGGCACCCGTGAGCACATGGGCATCGCCCAGGGCGTGGCGCAGCGCGGTGACCAGGTCGGCGGGGCCGGTGATGTGGCCGCTGGTGCTGGTGTTGGTGCTGGTGTGGGTGCTCATGCGGGCGCCTTCCTGAACTTGTCGTGCAGCTGGTGCAGCAGCGGCGTGGGCGTCATGCCGTTGCGCTGCTCCACCTCGATCAGCCAGCCCGTGCGGTGCCAGTCCTGCACGATGCGGTCGATGGCCGCCTGCGTGTCGGACTCGCCCTTGCGCAGCCAGATCACCGAGGGCGAGGGAATGATGTCCGCGGGCGAGACGATCTCGTAGTCCTTCCAGTCCGCATTGCTGGCCACGAGTTCGCGCAGCGTGGGGCTGACATGCACGGCGGCCGCGCAGTTGCCGCCCTTGAGGGCCAGCAGCGACTCGGGCTGGCCCCGGAAGGCCTTGATCTGGGCGCCGTATTGATCGGCCAGCGGCTTGGTGAAATTGCTGCCCTGCGACACGCACACGGGCTTGCCGCGCAGGTCGTCCCACTGGCGCACGCCGCTGCTCTTCTTGGCGATGGCGGCGCCGCCGACTTCCTCGAACGGCGTGGGCACGAAGGACAGGATCTCGCTGCGCTCCTGTGTCCACTGCATGTTGGCGATCAGGATGTCCACCTTGCCCTGCTGCAGGAACTGCACGCGGTTGGACGGCTGGACCTGCACGGTCTCCACCCCCACGCCCAGGCCCTTGGCCACGCCTTCGGACAGCTGCACGTTGTAGCCCACGTGCCTTTGCGTGACGGGGTCGATGGTGCCGAACGGCGGCCCCGAAAGCATCACCCCCACCACGATCTTGCCGCGCTGCTTGATGCGGTCCAGCGTGGCGTCGGCATGGGCTGCCAGGGCCGTGAGGGCGAGCAGGGCCGCCAGTGCGGTGCGGGTCGGCTTCATGGCTTGGCTCCCTTGGCGGCGGGCTGGGTTGCCTGCGTCGCCTGCACTTGTGCCTGCGCTGCCGCATACACCGCGAAGTCGTAGGGCGCGCGGTCGAACTGGCCCTTCAGCGCGCGTTCGTGGCGCTCGGCGATCCAGGTGTCGGGCACGCCGCTGGCGCGGGCCACCTTGAGCAGAAAGCCCGTGCGGTGCCAGTCCTGGATGGCCTTGTCCACGAAGGCCTGGGTGTCGGCCTCGCCGCGGCGCGTCCACACCACGGTGGGCGAGGGAATCAACTGGTCCTGCGTGCCCAGCTCGAAGTCCTTCCACTCGGCTGCATTCGGGCCGGTGAGCTTTTCATAAAGGGCGGGCTGGATATGGACCGAAGCCGCGCAGGTGCCGCCCTTGAGCGCCAGCAGCGACTCGGGAATGCCGCGCAGGCCCTTGACCACGGCGCCATAGCTCTCGGCCAGGGGCTTGGCGAAGTTGCTGCCCTGCGACACGCAGGCCACCTTGCCGCGCAGGTCTTCCCAGCGCTTGATGCCGCTGGCCTTGGCCACCAGGGCGCCGCCGCCGATCAGGTCATAGGGCGTGGGCGCGAACGAGAGGATCTCGCTGCGCTCCTGCGTCCACTGGATGTTGGCGATCAACAGGTCCACCTTGCCGCTTTGCAGGAACTGCACGCGCGTGGAGGCCGTCACGGGAACCGTCTCCAGCGGCACGCCCAGGCGGCGCGCGATGTCGGCGGCCAGCTCGGTCTGGTAGCCGCCGGTCTTGCCGGTGGCGGGGTCCAGCACGCCGAACGGCGGGCTGGCGCCGTCGATGCCCACGGACAGCTTGCCGCGTTGCTTGATCTTGTCCAGCGTGGCATCGGCGTGGGCGGCACCGGCGCCCAGCAGCAGGGCCAGGGCGGCGGCAAGGGGAGGAAGAAGGCGGGGCATGCGTGAATCCATCAGGGAACGGAAGGCCCGGCCCCGTCTTGCGGGGCCTGGGCCTGGGTGGTCGGAAAAAAAGCAGGGGTGGACCGCCGTGGCGGCCGGCAGTCAGCTGGCGGACTTGAACTTGGCCTGCAGCTCGGGCAGCAGCGGGTTGGCCGGCTCGATGCCCACGCGCTTTTCGGCGGCGATCAGCCAGCCCGTGCGGTGCCAGTCCTGCACCACCTTGTCCACGGCGGCGATGGTGTCGGCCTCGCCCTTGCGGGTCCAGACCACGGAAGGCGCGGGCAGCACCTCGCTGGCGATGGGGGCCGAGTACTGCGCCCATTCGGGGTTGCTGCGCAGCAGCGGGTAGATCAGCGTGCTGTCATGCACGGCGGCCACGCAGTTGCCGCCCTTGAGCGCCAGCAGCGAGTCCGACGAGCTCTTGTAGCCATGCACCTGGGCGCCGTACTCGCTGGCCAGCGGCTTGGCAAAGCTGCTGCCCTGGGACACGCACACGGGCTTGCCGCGCAGGTCTTCCCACTTGGCGATGCCGCTGCCCTTGCGCACGGCGGTAATGCCGCCCACGCGGTAGAAGGGCGTGGGCGCGTAGCCCAGGGTCTCGGCACGGTCGGGGTTCAGCTCCATGGAGGCGATCAGCAGATCCACCTTGCCGGCCTGCAGAAACTGCACGCGCGTGGCGGTCTGCACCTGGACCAGCTCGGCCTCCACGCCCAGGCCCTTGGCCAGGGCGCGTGCCAGCTCGGGGTTCCAGCCCACCAGCTGCTGGGTGGACGGGTCGATGGAGCCGAAGGGCCCGCCATTGACCAGCACGCCAATGGTGACCTTGCCGCGCTGCTTGATCTTGTCCAGCGTGGCATCGGCCCGGGCCTGGGTGCAGGCCAGGGCCAGCGCGGCGGCGATGAAGGTCAGGGATGCGGAAAGGGTGGCGCGGGGCTGGCGGCGCAGGGTGGGGCTTGTGTGCATGGCGGGAGCGGGGGAGCGGGGAATAACAGGGCCAACGAAAGATGCGTACGCCTGCATCTTCTGGCCGCCCTTGACCCACGGCAACAAAGCTTTGGGAGCATGTTTATGCACTTTGCGTCGCTGCATCAGGGTGATCACCAGGGAAATGTGGGCCCGAGGCAGGGCGGGTCGATGGTGTAATCGCGACGGCCGGGGTGCTGCGCCCACCGGCACCTCCCAGCGAGCCCTCTTCCATGCACCAAGCCCTAGCGTCCCTACTCGCCCCTCTCGCCTGCGCTGCCCTGTTGTGTGCCAGCCCCGTGGCCCGGGCCGCCAACCCCACGAGTTCTGGCAATTGCGAGGAAAGCTCCACCAACATGTCCGAGGTGCGCGCCTGCCTGCAGGAGCAGAACGTGGCCCTGGTCAATGCCGCCTACGTCTCGCTGTCGCTCAAGCTCAAGGCGCGCATGCCCCAGGCGTCGGAAGAGCTGGAAGTGGCGCAGAGGAACTGGGTGCAGTACGCGCGCAGTGCCTGCGAGTTCCTCTCTGAATTCAACTCGGCCAGCTTTGCCAAGGACGATGCGCGCACCAACTGCTGGAGCGACTTCGCCCGCGCCCGCGCCAAGCAGCTCAAGTCCTGGGAAATGCAGCTGGACAAGAAGCCCTGAGGGCGGCGACGCTGCTCACTGGTAGTTCAGCGTGAAGGTGGCCCTGCCGTTGGCCTGCCCCGTCGTGACTGCCGCAGCGGTCTGCACGTATTTGGCAGTCAGCGGGATCTTGAACTGGGCAACGCCCTGAACGATGGTTCCCGCACTCCATTGGTTGGTGTTGCCAGGCACGTTGGAGTCGGGGCCGTATGCGAGTGCGGTGCCATCCTTCAGTATCTGTATGCCTATTCCGGTGGCAACCGGTTTGCCGCCTGACGTGGCCTGGCTCAAGGTCAGGACGGTGCTCCGATTGCTGGTGTCGTTGGCATCGGTGAGCGTGACGTGGGGGTGCAGAACGCTTGCGGGCGCGCCGCCCTTGCATTCCAGCGTGATGTCGAAGTGCTGGGGGATGGAGGTGGATTGGAGGCCCGTGAATCGCAGGATGGGCACAGCGCCCATGGGTACGGAGATGGCCGAGGCGGCCACCGAGCAGGAGGGACCGACCACCACCCTGGTACGGCCGGACAGGTTGACGTATCCTGCGGTGCAGCCGGGGCACTGGAATCGCATCTCGACGTTCATCCCGGAGCCCGTTAGCGTGCCAGCGGAAACGTTGCCGGTTTTCACCAGCTCGATCCAGACATCCTGGCGGGATGAAGCATTCCAGAAATAACCCAGCGCGCCCGAATTATTTTCTGATTCGGTGGTAATGGGCACGGTTCTGCCACTGGGAGCGCCGGGGCCGCGCCATGTGGCCCACCAGCGGATTCCAATGCCGGGAATATTGGTGCTGTAGACATTATTGTATCCGGGCGTCTTGCTTCCGGATTGGACATTGGCAGCTACAACGGCTTTTTCAACATCGTACTCGAATGCCGTGTTCAGCACTGCTCGCAGATTAAATACGGTTACCGTAGACTTCCATAGCGTCGATCCGTTGGCGTAATTTCCGGGTACTGTTATTTCCTCGGGCAGTGAAATGTTGGAGCTGGTGGGGGAGAATACGCCGCCGGCAAAGGCATTGGTGTTCATCGTTGCCGCTGAAAAGGCAATGAGGAATGGAAGAGCGATCAATGCAAGCCGGCGTACTTGCGAGGGAAATGAGGGAATGAAAGAAAAATGCATGATACTGATTCGGTCCATTGTTGAAGTATGATTCTCGAAAATATCACGCAATAGTTTTATCGAACTTTTGAGTGACTAAGGAGGGGTGGAAATGAAAGCATCGAATCATTCGATGTGTGGCCTCTTAGGTATTTCACACTCTACGCCGAAGATATGAGTTGATGCAATCAGATTGTTCTGAAAATGGAGCGTGGCTCAGTCAAAAGCCGCCCATGCACGCCATTCGTAAAGAGCAAGGCCCGCGTGTCACGCAGCTCGGGCGTGTGGGTTGTCGCGCAGACAAGCCTGGTTCAGTCCGCTCGCGGCCCCGGCGACTGTCGTGAGCGCGCCAGGCCGCTCAGGTGCTGAGACGTGCGGTCGGAGAAGCGTCCCTGGCACCTCTGGCGGCTTGCCAGAGCGCATCGGCCAGGGCTGTGATCTCAGGGGCCAGGTGCAGGCGTTCCAGCCAGCGGCCCGCAATGCCGCTGGCGCCGTGGAAGGCTCCGGCCAACTGGCCCGTGATGGCTGCCGTGGTGTCGGCGTCATCGCCCAGGTTGGCGGCCTGCAGTACCGCGCCTTCAAAGCTGTCATGCCTCGCAAAGCACCACAGGGCCGCCTCCAGGCTGTCCACCACGTAGCCGCTGCCGCGAATCTGTGCGGCCGGCTTGTCGCGATAGTCGCCACGGGCAATCTCCCGCAGGCGCGGGCTGGCGCCGTCTTGCAGAACGCCGCCCAGGTCCAGAACCTGCGACCGGGGCAGTCCCTGCAGCGCCCGGCACAGCGCCACGGCGAACAGGCGGCAGGCCTGCAGGCATTCAGGTGCGGCGTGGGTGGTGCGTGAGCTGAGTTCAGCCATGCGCTGCACCAGGTCCTCGTCGGGGCCGAAGAACATGGGCACGGGCGCCAGCCGCATCAGGGAGCCGTTGCCGGCCTGGTCCGGGTCGGGCGATCCGGCCAGCGGATCGCCGGTGGCCAGGAAGCGCTGGATGGCCGCCCTGGTGGCCATGCCGATGTCAAAGCAGTTGCCGGTGGAACTCCAGTACCCCCATTCGTACCAGTTGGCATAGCGCGTCATCTGGTCCTGCGGGTCGCAGCCGCCGCGCTGGAGCAGGCTTTCGGCCAGGCACAGGGCCATGGAGGTGTCGTCGGTCCACTTGCCTGCGGGCAGCGAGAACGGGCCGCCGCCGACCATGTCGGTCAGCGGCGCAAAGCTGCCGCGCGGCTGGAATTCCAGCGTCGTTCCCACGGCGTCGCCGCAGGCCAGGCCCAGCAGGGCACCACGGTATCGGTCCAGCGTGTCCATGGCCATGCCTGTGCTCTTGATCATGGTCGGTCAGGGAGCGGTGCTGCGCAGCCGCGCCCGCACCTGCATGAGGGCAAAGCCCAGCAGGTTCAGGCCCTGCCAGCGCGCGGGGTCGGTGGCGCGCACATCGTCGGCAGCCAGGCCGATGCCCCAGATGGCGTCCACGGGGCTGGCCTCTACCAGAACCCGGTCGCCCGTGTTCAGCAGATAGCGGGCCAGGGCCGGGTTCTGGGAGAACTTGGCCTGGTTGGCGCGCACCACGATGCCCATGCGCGCGGCCACCCAGGCCGCTTCATCGAAGCCCTGGATGCCACGCCCCAGCTTCTTGGCCTCGCCCGGCGTGCGGCAGCGCACGATGGCCGCGTGCGCCGCCTCGTCGCCAAACAGCCGCGCCTTGCCCGCCATCATGAAATGCTCGGCCGTGGGGTAGTGCTGGCCATCGACCTCGAAGCCCGCCTCGAACCACTGGCTCATGCAGGTCTTGCCGATGGAGCCATCGGCCGCAGGCTGGTGGCCCCAGAACGGCAGGAAGCGCGGGGTGAGACCCTGGGCCATGGCGTGCTGGAGGTCTTGCAGGGAGGCGATGTGGTCTGTCGTAGTCATGGGCTGTCTCGTTGCCGTGTGTGCCGTTTCAGGAATGCGATGGAGCTTGCTGCAGCCACCACTGGCTGAAGGCCATCAGGTCTGCGTGCTGCGAGTGGGCGTGGACCAGGTCCGGCCCGGTGTTGGGCGTGCCGTTCGGGCCGCGGCACACCAGGGCCGCGTGAATGCCCGGGCCAATGTCCCGGAGGTAGGGCAGATAGTCGTCCACGAAGGCGACCGGGCCGAGCTGCTGCAGGGCGTCTGCCTTGGGGCTGCGCAGGCCGGTGGTCCGGCCCGTGGCGATCACGCGGTCGATGGGAAAGCCGAGGTCGCGCAGGTTGCCCAGGCGGGCCTGTTCGAAGCGCGCCGCCAGGGCCGTCACGCAGACCAGTTCGTAGCCGGCGCCCTGCAGGTCGTGGCAGGCCTGCAAGGCATTGCCCAGCGCGGGAATGCTGCGCCAGAAGTCGTCGTCCATGCAGGCCCTGAACTGTTGCAGGCGCTCGCCGTCCAGCGCCTGCACGGCCCAGCGGTCCATGGCCCAGTAGGCGTGGGGGTCGGCCTCGGCGGGGCGCTGGCCGAACGCGCGCTCCCAGGCATCGGCATAGGCGTGGTTGTAGTCCAGCAGCACGCCATCGGCGTCAAGGGCAATGATGGGTTTCATCGTGTTCCTCTTCGGCCAGCACGCGCAGGTAGTGCGGTGCCACGCTGTCCGTGAGCCAGACGCCGTTGTCCGAGCGGTAGAACAGGCAGGCATCGGCATGCATGCGCGCCGCATCGATCTCCAGCAGCACCACCCGGCCATAGCGCTGGCCCACGGAGCGGGCCGTGGCCAGGTTGTCGGTCAGGTGCACGTGGTGGCGGTTGCGCCGGTCCAGGCCGGTGCGCAGGATGGAGTCCAGAAAGCGCGTGGCCGAGCCATGGTAGAGGCGCTGCGGCGGCACGCTGGCCTGCAGGCCCAGGTCGATCTGCACGGAATGCCCCTGGCTGGCGCGGATGCGCAGGCCGTCGGCGCTGATGGCAAAGCGCTGCTTGGGGCAGCTTTGCACCACCTGCATCAGCAGTGCGGGTGAGATGTTGCGGCCGGCCGCCTGGGCGCCGCGCAGCAATGCGTCTATGGAGACCCAGCCCTGGGCGTCGAGGGCGAGTCCGGCGCGGCCGGGGTTGTGGCGCAGGACCAGGCTCATGAATTTGCTGGTCGATGTCAGTGTGTTCTTGTTGTTCATACGGTCCACTTCCATGGATTTTCTTGTTGTGTCGATGATTGTCCGTGCTTCGGGCTTCACACCACCAGGCAGCCCTGCCGATCCGACAGGCCGATGGTGGCCTGCATGCCCGCCGTGAACTGCAGGTAGTCGGCCTCCATGCCGTCCGAGAAGATGACGCCATGGTCGGGCATGCGCGAGCGCAGGGTCAGCGGCTGGCCGGCGGTGACCTGGCCGTAGACCAGCTCGGCCGTGGAGGAGCGGCTGGGAAAGGGCTCGCGCACGGCGAAGTCCAGGCGTGGCGCATCCCAGGCGAAGGGCTGGTAGTCGAAGTCGGTGGACGCGCCGCGCACGGCGCGGGCAATGCCCATCGATCCCGTGACGATGCTCTTGATCCAGGCCGACGAGCCCAGCCCCGTGGCGACGATGAGGCCGGAGGACGACTGGGATTCGCGCCGCTCGCCCAGCGCGATGTCGTACAGGGCGGAGGTGTGGCTGCGCGGGCCGATGAACAGGTCGTTGGCGGCGCGCAGCACCTGGCCGTCGCTCAGGCGCGCTTCGGCCAGGGTGACGGCGCGCGTGGGGCGGCGGTTGGCGGCCACGTCGCCCAGCAGGGCGGCCAGGTCGGCGGGGGCGAAGGGCAGCAGCAGGCCGTCCCAGCGTGCGGGCTCGGGGTTGACGCCGATGAGCGGCTGGCCGTCCAGGTATTTCATGGTGTTGGCCACCATGCCGTCCTGGCCCAGCGCCACCACGATGTCGTCGGCGCCGAAGACGAAGTTGGGCACCAGGGCTCGGTCCACGATCTGGTAGCGGCCGCGCGCCTCCAGCGCCTGCACCACGGCCTGCAGGGCGGTGGCGTAGGCGGCGCTTTCGCGCAGGTAGTCGCCGAAGTCTGCACCCAGGTGCTCGATGTAGAAGCGCGCCTGGGACAGCGTGTGGTACCTGGCCACCAGCTCATCGAGCCGCGTGCGCCGCACCACCAGCACGGTCTTGCGTTCATTGACGTTCACGGCGGCTCCTTGCGGGTTCGGGATCGGCCACGGCAGCTGCATGGCCTGCACCGGCGCCCATGAGCGACTGCAGCAGCTCGGGCGAGACGTTGAGCTGGCCGATGCGCTCGGCCTTCTCGGCAATGCCGCCAAAGGCCTGGGCGATGAGCTGGCCCGGCTGCATGCCCACGGCGGCCAGCGATTGCACGATGCGCGGGTCGGCCTTTTCCAGGGCCTGCATGACGGCGCCCACGCGGTAGGCCTCGGCCTCGGCCAGGGTGCGGCTGTTGGCGGCCTGGCCTTCGACGAAGTCGCGGCGGCTGGTCTCCAGCGCCACGTCGGCAGACATCTGTTCGGCGCGCAGCTCGTTTTCCTTGCGCATCTGGGCGGCCTTGGCTTCCAGCTGGGCCTCGCGGATCTGGCGCTTTTTCTTTTCCACGGCCACATCGGTATCGAGCTCGTTCTGGCGGATGGCGCGCTCGTTTTCCACGGCAGCCATGCGGCGGGCATAGACGGCGTCGTCCGCGGCCTTGAGGTTGGACTCGCGCGCCTCGGCTTCCAGGGCGCGGGCGATGTCGGGCGTGGGTTTGACGGCCATGACCGAGACACCCAGGATCTCCAGCCCCAGCGCCTCGATCTCGGGCTGGGCGGCCAGCTCCTGCTGGGCCGTGCGCGCAATGAGCGCCGAGGAGCGCAGCGCCTGCTTGAGCTCCAGCGCCTGCACGGCCTGCTGGATGATGACCTCGGCCTGCATGGTCACGCGGTCGCCCAGGCGCTGCGGGTCTTCGGACAGGTATTTCTGGCCGTCGCGCGCCAGGGAGAAGTCCATCAGCGTGGCGGTCTGGCGCGGTGTGCTGATGCGGTAGGTGACCTGGCCCTGCACGGTGACGCTCTGGAAGTCGGCCGTCACCAGCTCCAGCATGAAGTGGCAGTCCTGGCTGCCCACGGGCACCGCGACCAGGGTGGTGGTGGGCGCGTAGTAGAAGAAGGACTGGCCCGCACCCTCGCGCACCACCTTGCCGGCGCGGAACTGCATGAGGTGGACCGTGGGTTGGGCCTTGATGAAACGGATGCCGAACATGGTGCTTCTCCTTTTAAGTTGTTCTGTACAACTCGTATGGGTTGCATAGTGCAACTTAAAAACAGGCACGTCAAGCACAATCCATCCCATGGCTGAAAAAAATTCCCCATCCCCGCAGGGCGCGCTGGACTTCCCGCGCCCGTTCACCACGGTGGACGTGGTCATCTTCACGGTGGCAGACGATGCCCTGCAGGTGCTGCTGGTGCAGCGCCCCACGGCGGGCAGCGAGCCGTTCCCGGGGCTGTGGGCGCTGCCCGGCGGCTTTGTGGATGTGCGCCAGGACGCGGACCTGCTGGCCTGCGCGCGGCGCAAGCTGCTGGACAAGACGGGTGTGGACAGCCCCTACCTGGAGCAGCTGGGAAGCTGGGGCGGCGCGGCGCGCGACCCGCGTGGCTGGTCGGCCACGCATGTGTATTTCGCGCTGATCCCGGGGCATGACCTGATCCTGGCCAAGGGCGCGAATGCGGCCGATGTGTCGTGGTTTGCCGTCGATGAACTGCTGCGCGCGCCTGCGCTGGCCTTCGACCACGGCGAGATCCTGCGCGCAGCGGTGGAGCGGCTGCGGGGCAAGGTGGAATACACCTCGCTGCCGGCCTTTCTGCTGCCCGAGCCTTTCACGCTGCCGCAGCTGCAGCAGGCCTACGAAGTGGTGCTGGGCCGCCCCGTGGACAAGAGCGGTTTTCGCACCCGCATGATGGCGGCCGGCTTTCTGGTGGAGGCCGGCCAGGTGGAGGGCACGTCACGCCGCCCCGCCATGGGTTACCGCCTGGCCGACCGCAGCGCGCCCGTGGTGTTTCCGCGCACCTTCAGCCCGCGCGGGTGAGGGCGGCCTTCGATCAGGGCCAGGATCAGGATCAGGCGCCCAGCAGGCTGCAAAAGCGCTGCATGTCCACGTTGCCGCCGCTCAGGATGATGCCCACGCGCCGGCCGCGCAGCTCCTCGCCTTTCTGGCGCGCGGCGGCCAGGCCCAGGCAGCCGGTGGGCTCGATCACGAGCTTCATGCGCGTGGCCAGGAAGCCCATGGCATCGACCAGCTCGGCATCGCTGGCGGTGAGGATGTCGGTCACGTCGCGCTGGATGATGGGGAAGGTGATGCCGCCCAGGTGCTGGGTCTGGGCGCCGTCGGCAATGGTCTTGGGGGTGTCTATGTGGACGATGCGGCCTGCGCGCAGCGACTGCTGGCCGTCGTTGCCGGCCTCGGGCTCCACGCCGTAGAGCGCACACTCGGGGCTGAGCGCACGCGTGGACAGGGCGGTGCCCGACAGCAGGCCGCCGCCGCCCAGCGGCACGAAGAGGGCGTCGAGCGGGCCGGTTTCCTCCAACAGTTCCTTGGCGGCCGTGCCCTGGCCGGCCAGCACGTCGGCATGGTCGTAGGGCGGGATCAGGGTCAGGCCATGGCGCTCGGCCAGGTCGCGGCCGATCTGCTCGCGGTCTTCGGTATAGCGGTCGTAGACCACCACCTGGCCGCCATAGCCCTTGGTGGCCGCCACTTTGGCGGCGGGCGCGTCATGCGGCATGACGATGGTGGCGGGAATCTCCAGCAGCCTGGCAGCCAGTGCAATGGCCTGGGCGTGGTTGCCCGAGGAAAACGCCACCACGCCGGCCTTGCGCTGCGCGGCGCTGAAGCGAGACAGGGCGTTGAACGCGCCGCGGAACTTGAAGGCGCCCATGCGCTGCAGGTTCTCGCACTTGAGAAAGACGCGGGCGCCCAGCGCATCGTCCAGCGTGCGCGAGGTGAGCACGGGCGTGCGGTGGGCATGGCCCTGGATGCGTTGGGCCGCTGCGGCCACGTCGTCATAGGTGGGAAGGCTTGTCATCGGTACGGGAGAGAAGGGGTTGCAGACCGGCGGGGTGCCGGGAGCTATTTGGCGTAGCTGTAGACCGTGGCGCGCGACACGCCCAGGTGGGCGGCAATGGTCTCCATGGAGCGGCGCACATCGAGCAGGCCGGCGCCCTTGAGCTCGCGGACCAGGGCGCGGCGCTCCTCGGGCTTGAGGGCGCGCGGCGTGGTCGCCAGGCGGGCCGCGAACTGGTCGATGCGGGCACGCACCGTGTCGGCGCCTGCGCCGGCGCCCGTGGGGTCCAGCATTTCGCGCGCGGGGGTGTCGCCGCTGACGGCGGCAAAGCGGTTGAGCATGCCCTGGAAGCCCTGGAACATCGTCAGGTCCACATTCATGCACAGCGCGGCGATGTAGCGGCCCTCGGAGTCGCGGATGCCGATGGACGTGCTCTTGGCCTGGCGGCCATCGGCGAACTGGTTGGGGTAGTTGGCGATGACCTGCTCGTAGCCGGGGTCGAGGATGCGGGCCAGGCCCAGCTCCGTCGCGCCCTGGCCCACTTCGCGGCCCGACAGGTTGTTGTGGATGGCCAGCACCGCATGGGACGGGTCGAGCAGGTCATGCACCACCACCTCGCAGAACGGGGCAAAGGTCTGGCCCAGGCCTTCGGCGATCTGGGCCAGCTGGTCCAGAAGCTGGCGCTGTTCAGGGGTTCGTTGGGTCATATTGGACATTTTGTTTTGAATTGGACAAAATGTCAAAACCCAGGCGACCTGCCTTCTTGTCCGTTTCTTGTGCTCCCTGCCATGTTCGACACCCTTGTTCACCTGCTGCAATCCCAGGACGCGCGCTTTCGCGTGATCGAGCACCCTGCCGAGGGCCGCTCCGACCTCGTCGCCGAAATCCGGGGCACGGCACCCGGCCAGGGCGCCAAGGCCATGCTCTGCAAGAGCCGCGATGCGGCCGGTGCGGGCGATCCCCAGCTGTTCCTGGCCGTGCTGCCCGGCGACCGCAAGCTGGACTTCAAGCGCCTGGCCCAGGCCGTGGGCGTGCGCAAGGCCACGCTGGCCTCGCCCGAGGAGGCCCAGGCCGCCACGGGCTGCGTGATGGGATCGGTGCCGCCGTTCTCCTTCAACCCGCAGGTGCGCCTGGTGGTGGACCCGGCCCTGGTCGAGCGCTTTGGCGAGATCGCCTTCAACGCAGGCCGGCTGGACCGCTCCATCGTGCTGGACTCGGCCGACTATGTGCGCATTGCCCGGCCCGCGCTGCACAGCCTGAGCGGGGATGGCGCCGATTGACCCGGGGGCCGGGCGGTGCCCACAATCGCAGCAACGCCCGCACATCCTCTCCTGACCATGACCACCCCTGCCAGGCAGTTCCCCGACCGGCCCGATGCGGCCGGCTTTGTGCGTGCGACGCTGGCTGCCGCACTGGCCCAGGTGCAGTCGCATATGGATGCCGTGGATGCCGTGGATGCCGTGGATGCCGTGGACGCCGGCAGCGGCGAGGCCGAACGCATCCACCAGCTGCGCGTGGCCCTGCGGCGCCTGCGCACCCTGCTGCGCGAATGCGCAGGGCTGGCGCCCGGCATGCGCGCCGAATGGGATGCCCCGCTGGCCCTGGCCTTTGCGCGCCTGGGCACGCTGCGCGATGCCGGCACCCTGGCCGACGTGGTGCGGCCGCTGCTGCAGGACGCCGATGCGCCCTTGTGCGATTGGGCCGTGCCGGATGCCGGGCAGGCCGACGCGGACGCGGCCGCTGCGGTGCGCGAGCCGCAGTTCCTGCAAACGCTGGCCGAGATCCATGCGCTGGCGCAGGCGCCTGCAGGCAAGCGGCAGCCCGGCCTGGTCAGCCTGTCCGCCGCAGGCACGCGCAAGTACCTGGCACGGCGGCTGGCGCGCCTGCACCGCCAGGTGCTGCGCGACGGCCGGCACTTCGACCGCCTGCCGCTGGCGCAGCAGCACCGCGTGCGCAAGCGGCTCAAGCGCCTGCGCTACCTGGCGGACTTCGCGCGGGAATTCGCGCCCGGAATGTGGCCCGGCAAAAAGGGCCGGCGCTTTGCCGAGGCGCTGGTGCCCGCCCAGGACGCGCTGGGCCTGCACAACGACATGGCCGTGGCGGCCGCGCTTTTTCGTGACGAGGCCGGCACGGATCCGCGCGCCTGGTTTGCCGCCGGCTACCTGCAGGCCCGCCTGGCCACCAGCGCGCGCAGCAGCCGCCGCGCGCTGCGTGCGCTGGCCCGCGTGCCGGGCTTCTGGGCCTAGACCGCATCAGCGATAATCCGCCGCTGGCGCACCGCCGCAGCCCCTGGGCCGTGGCGGTGCGCTGTTGCTGAAGGTGCCCCATGCCGCTTGCCGGCCAGGGGTTCAACGGGAAGCAGGTGCGCGATGCCATCGAGGTGGCCGCTCGCAATGCCTGCGCTGCCCCCGCAACGGTCAGCGGAATACAACTCCCCACGCTGGCGCGCCACCCACCGGTTGCGCGCCGCAAGCCACTGTGTCTGGACGGACATGGGAAGGCGGGGATGCCTGCTGCAGCGCGCCCACGATGCGCGCCGCAGCGTTCCGCAAGCCCGGATACCGGCCTTCTGCATTGCTTTCGGACGCCGCGGGAGTGCGCCTGTCCGGTCCGGCCCCAGCCTGCGCTGGCGTGGCCGGCTCCGGCGTGCGCGCCGTGCGGCGTGGTTCAGACGATAGGCCCCACGGGTGACTGGGGCAGTTGGATTCAACGCATGCGCTTCGCTTCTTTGGCCGCCGATTGTTCCGGCCCCTTTCCCCTTCCTCCCTTCCTGCGCCCGGCCACCGCTGCGGCCGTGCTGGCCTGCTGCGCCGCGGCGGCCGGCGCCGCACAGGAACCGGCGGCCGGTAAAGCCGGTGCATCCGCCGACGATGCGCTGGACGCCGTCTTCGTGACCGCCACGGCGCGGCCCGAGGCGCGCAGCCGCATCGCGGGCACCACGCAGACCATCGACCGCGAGGCCATAGAGCGCTCCAGCGCGCGCTCGGTCACCGACCTGCTGGCCGAGAACGCCGTGGGCTTTCTCAGCGAATGGACGGCGGCCCAGACCTCGATGAACCTGCGCGGCGCCTCCACCGACGGCCAGGGGCGCGACTTCCGCAGCCAGGTGCTGGTGCTGGTCAACGGCCGGCGCGCGGGCACGGCCAACCTGTCCAAGCTCAGCCCCTCGGATGTGGAGCGCATCGAGATCGTGCGCGGCCCGTCCTCGGTGATCTACGGCAGCCAGGCCATGGGCGGGGTGGTCAACATCATCATGAAGACGGGAGCGACAGCGCCCGGCACGCGCGCCCAGGTCCAGGCCGGTTCATGGGACCTGTGGCGTACCGATGCGCAGACGGCCGGCGCCAATGACCGCTTCGACTGGTACTTCGGCGTGAGCGCAGGCGGGCGCGGCGACTACGAGTCGGGCGATGGCGGCACGCGCATGGAGAACACGGGCTGGAAGCGGCGCGGCGCCAGCGGCGCCCTGGGCTGGCAGCTGCACGAGCTGCACCGCGTGGAGCTGCAGCTGCGCACGGACGGCATCTACAACGCGGGCTTTCGCGGATCGGGCGCCAACATCTACAGCCGCGACAACCGCAGCAACCGCTCGCTGGACCTGACCTACGAAGGCGCACTGCCGGGCCAGCGCCTGAGCTGGACGACCCACCTCTACAGCCTGGTCGATACCGATGAGTTCAACTGGGCATCGCCCGTGATCCGCTCGGGCAACAGCGCCGTGCCCGGCACGGCGCGCGACTACAACCACCGCCAGCTGGACGCCACGGGCCTGCGCTTTCAGCCGCGCCTGCGTGTCAGCCAGACCAATGACCTGCTGATGGGCTTTGACTGGGAGCGCAGCAAGCTGCGCTCCGACCGCCTGCGCGTGGCCATGCCGGGCGGCCCGGCGGGCCAGGTTGCGCCCTACGACAACAACCAGACCGAGCAGGTGCACGCGCTGTACTTCGAGGACGCGCAGACCCTGTTCGACGACCGCCTGACCCTGCGTGCCGGCCTGCGCAAGACCTGGGGCACGACGCGTTTCGACGATACGCCCAACCTGGCCCTGGCCCAGGCCAGCACGCGCGACTACGACAACCACACCTGGTCGGCCGGCGCCACCTGGAAGGCCACGGACCAGCTTACGCTGCGCGCTGCGGCCTCCACGGGTTTCCGCGCGCCCACGGCCACGGAGCTGGCCTCGGACTTCACGGCCGTCGGCGGTGGCCGTACCTTCGGCAACCCCAACCTCAAGCCCGAGACCAGCCGCCAGATCGAGGTCGGCGCTGCGCTGCAGCAGCCCGGCTGGCGCGTGGATGCGGCCCTGTTCCAGAACACCATCAGCGACCGCATCATCACCGTCTCGCGCGGGGCCACGACCAATACCTCGGACTACGCCAACAACGCGGCCGACATCGTGGCGCGCGGCCTGGAAATGCAGGCCGACATGGACCTGGCGCGGGCGCTGAACCTGACGGGCCACCAGCTCAAGGCCTGGGCTGGCGGCTACTACCACTTCAGCATGCGGGACAAGGGATCGCCAGCGTCGGCCAATACCGACAAGGTGCAGCGCATGTACCGCTACGAGGCCTCGGCCGGCGTGCGCTACGGGCGCGGCAGCGGGCGCCTGCAGGGCGACTGGAGCCTGCAGCTGTCCACGCTGCTGCGCGGTCCCATGTGGTACGACACGGAAGAGGCGCTGCTCATCCCGCAGGGCGAGCCCCGCAGCACCTTCATCCACCGCAAGGGCGCCTTCACCATCTGGAACCTGCGGGCCGACTACCGCGTGTCGCCGGGCGTCAAGCTGTTCGCAGCCGTGAACAACCTGTTCGACCTGAACCGCCATCCCATCTTCATCGCGCTGGACCGTGCGCCCTGCATCGCCAACCCGGCGTACCAGAACGGCGGCTGCGGAACGTCGATGGCCGGGCGCGAACTCATGGTCGGCCTCCAGGCAGAGTTTTGAGGACCATGGCATGAGGCAAGCCAGCACCACGCGCCGCCAGTTGCTGCGCCAGGGCGCGGCGGCGGCCCTGGCCTGCGGCCTGCCCGCGGCCTGGGCCGACACCGTCGCTGCAGGCGGGCCGGTGGTGCTGCAGGATGCGCTGGGCCGGCGCGTGGAGATTGCCGCCCCGCCGCAGCGCATCGTCTCCATCTTTGCCTCCAACACCGAGCTGGTGGCCGCGCTGGGCCTGCTGGACCGCGTGGTGGGCGTGGAGGATTTCACGCGCTTTCCGCCCGGCGTGGAGCGCATTCCCAAGGTGGGCGGGCGGCTGGGGTTCTCGGTGGACGCCGTGGTGGCGCGCCAGCCGGACCTGGTCATCGTCACGCCCGCGCGCCAGGCGGCGCACCAGCTGGTCGATCCCATGGAGCGCATCGGCGTGCCGGTGATGGTGCTGCTCAGCCGCTCGCTGGCCGAGGTGATGGACAACCTGCGCCTGGTGGCCCGCGCCACGGGCGTGCAGGCGCGCGGCCAGGCGTTGGCCCTGGCGCAGGAGGCGCGGCTGCTGCGCGTGGACCGGCAGGTGGCCGGCCAGCCCCGGCCGCGCGCGCTCATGGTCACGGGCCGGCTGGGCAACGGCATGCTGCTGGCGGCCCGGCCGGGCACCTATACGGGAGAGGCCATGGTGCGCGCGGGCGCTTCGTTCGCGCTGGACGGCCTGGGCACCGTGCCCCAGGTCTCGCCCGAGGCCGTGCTGGCCGCCGACCCCGACGTGCTGCTGTTCGCGGGCACGCAGGAGGCCATGCAGGACCTGATCGGCCAGCGCGGCTGGCGCGACCTGCGTGCCGTGCGCGCGGGCCGGGCCACCACGGTGGCGCGTGCCGAGTTCCTGATTCCCGGGCCGCGCACCTTCGGCGGCGTGGAAAAGCTCTCGCGCTGGCTGCACCCTGCGGCCTGGGCCGGGGAGGCCGCATGAATTCCCTTTCACATCCACCTGCGTGGCGCCCCTGGGCCGGTGCGGTCCTGCTGCTGCTGGCCAGCCTGCTGATCGCCGCCTGCGCGGGCCACCAGTGGGCCAGCCCGGCCGACCTGCTGGCCGCGCTGGGCGGCGAAGACAGCCTGCGCAGCCGGCTGCTGCTGCAGTGGCGCGTGCCGCGCGTGCTGGCAGCCGCCCTGGTGGGCGCGCTGCTGGGGCTGTCGGGCGCCATCTTCCAGGGCGTGTTCCGCAATCCGCTGGCCGAGCCCTATCTGCTGGGCGCCTCGGGCGGCGCGGCGCTGGGGGCGACTGTCGCCCTGCTGGTTCCCATGCATCTATTGTTCGGCCTGCCCCAGGCATGGACGCTGCCCGTGCTGGCCTTTGCGGGCGCCTGGGGTTCGACCGTGCTGGTGCTGGCCGTCTCGCGCGTGGCCGGTGCCACCGATGCGGCCGGCATGCTGCTGGCCGGCGTGGCGCTGGCGGCCGTGCTGGGCGCGCTGCGCTCGTTCCTGATGCTGGCGCTGTCCGATGAGACGGTGAGCCTGCAGGTGGTGCTCAGCTGGGTGCTGGGCGGAATACAGACGCCGTCCTGGAGCGGCCTGGGCCTGCTGGCCGGTGCCTCCCTGGCCTGCCTGGCCGGGGCCATGGCGCTGGCGCGCGGGCTGGACCTGCTGGGCCTGGGGCAGGATGCGGCCCAGGGCTTCGGCCTGGACGTGGCGCGCTTCACGCCGCTGGCCGTGCTGGCCGGCTCGCTGGTGGTGGCCGTGGCCGTGGCCTATGGCGGGCTGGTGGCCTTCGTGGGCCTGGCTGCGCCGCACATCGCGCGCTGGATGGCGGGACCGCTGCACCGCGCAGCCCTGCCGGCGTCGGCGCTCACGGGCGCCATCATCGTCACGCTGGCCGATGCGATTGCGCGCAGCGTGCTGCCGCCGGCCGAAATCCCGTTGGGTCTGGTCACGGCCGTGGCCGGCGGGCCCTTCTTCATCGTGCTGCTGGCGCGCAGGCTGAGGTCCGCATGAACGATCAAGCCATGGACGACGCCGTGCCACGCCTGCAAGCCCGGTCCCTCACGCTGCGCCATCGTGGCCGCAGCGTGCTCGATGCGGTCTCTGTGCAGCTGCCCCCGCGCGGCGCCGTGGCCCTGGTCGGACCCAATGGCGCAGGCAAGTCCAGCCTGCTGTCCCTGCTGGCGGGGCTGCAGGCGCCTGCATCCGGCAGCGTGCTGCTGGACGGGCAAGACATCGCAACCCTGCCCGTGGCCGAGCGCGCACGCCGCGTGGGCTACATGCCGCAGCGCTTTGCGCCGCACTGGGACCTGACGCTGGCCGAGCTCATGCACATGCGGCTGGCGGGCCGGGGTGGTGTCGAGGCGGCCGTTGCCGGCGCCGGGCTGCAGGATTTCGCGCGCAGGCGCTGGTCCACGCTGTCCGGCGGCGAGCAGGCGCGTGCCCTGCTGGCCACCGTGCTGGCCACCGACCCGCCCGTGCTGCTGGCCGACGAGCCCGGCGCCGCGCTGGACGTGCGCCACCGCCTGGCCCTGGTGCAGGCGCTGGCGCAGCGCGGGCGCGAGCGGCTGGTGCTGGTGGTCATGCATGACCTGGACCTGGCGCTGGCGCACTTCGGGCGCGTCATCGTGCTGGACCAGGGGCGCATTGCGCTCGATGGGGCCCCTGCCGAGCTGCTGCATGCGCCGGGGCTGGATGCCGTGTTCGGCGTGGATTTCGAGCGCATCGACGCACCCCCGCAAACCTTGCTGCGCGCGCGGCTGAAACAGGAGAACTGACCCCATGCGCATCGATCTGGCCGGCTGGACGCGCGACGCCACGCGCGGCGACCACCGTGAATTCCTGGCGCTGTTCGAGCGCGCCGAGCGCCTGGGTTTCCAGGGCGTGTGGTTCAACGAATTCCGCGTGCCCGATACCGCCTGGCCCTATCCCTCGCCCCTGCTGCTGGCCGCCGCCGTGCTGGCGCGCACCGAGCGGCTGCGCGTGGGCACCTCGGTGCTGGTGCTGCCGCTGCACCATCCGCTGATGCTGGCCGAGGAGATTGCCCAGCTGGACCTGCAAAGCGCCGGCCGCATCGACGTGGGCGTGGGCCGGGGCACGGAGCCGGCCGCGCTGCGCGCCCTGCAGATCGATGCGGACAGCACGCGCGAGCGCTTCGAGCAGTCCTGCCGCATCCTGGTGGAGGCGCTGTCCGGCAAGCCCATCGCAGCGGGGCAGGGGCCGTGGCGCTTCGAGGACCGGCCCGCCCTGCCTTCGACCGTGCAGCGTCCGCATCCTCCCTTGTATGTGGCCGGCTCCACGGCTGAGACCCTGGGCTTTGCCGTCGATCAGAATCTGCCCCTGCTGCTGAGCCTGGAGCCGCCCGAAGGCATGCAGCTGGAGCGCCTGGAGGCCGCTGCCCGGGAGCGCGGGCGCGGTGCCGCCGCGCTGCGTGCGCGTTCATCGCTGGCGCGCTATGTCTGCATCGGTGCCGACGAGGCCGCCGTGCAGGCCCAGCTGGCCACGCTGTGGCCGCAGCTGTACCAGCGGCGCGTGTACTTTGCGGGCAAGCGCGGCGTGCCGGCCGACCAGGTGCTGCCCATCGATGTGACGCGCGTGCTGGCCGAGCAATTCATCCATGGCACGCCCGAGCAGTGCCATGCGCAGATCGCCGCCTTGCGCGAGCGCACGGGCATGGGCCAGCTGCGCTGCGTCTTCAACGCCAACGGCCTGTGGAGCGATGCCCAGGCCCTCGCCGGCATGGAACTGTTTGCGCAGGAGGTTCTTCCTTCATTGCGCAGCGCCGTGCCTTTCGCCACCGTCTGACTTCCTCTTTTTTCTGGAGAACCTTCCATGCAAACCGCCAAGATTCCCGCCACCATCGTCACCGGCTTTCTGGGCAGCGGCAAGACCACGCTGCTGCGCCACATCCTGGACAACGCGGGCGGCCGGCGCATTGCCGTCATCGTCAACGAGTTCGGCGAGCTGGGCATCGACGGCGAGATCCTCAAGGGCTGCGGCATCGGCTGCGACGACGAGGGCAACGAGCGCGAAGGCGCGCTGTACGAGCTGGCCAACGGCTGCATGTGCTGCACGGTGCAGGAAGAGTTCTTCCCCGTGATGCGCGCGCTGGCCGAGCGCCGCGACCAGATCGACGCCGTGATCATCGAGACCTCGGGCCTGGCCCTGCCCAAGCCCCTGGTCCAGGCCTTCCAGTGGCCCGAGATCGCCAACGTGTTCACCGTGGACGCGGTGGTCACCGTGGTGGATACGCCGGCGGCCGCCAGCGGCCAGTTCGCCGCCAATCCCCAGGCCGTGGACGAGCTGCGCCGCGCCGACCCCAACCTGGACCACGAATCGCCGCTGCACGAACTCTTCGAGGACCAGCTGGGCGCGGCCGACCTGGTGGTGCTCAACAAGACCGACCTGGCCGATGCTGAGGCCCTGGCGCGCGTGACCGCCCTGGTGCGCGAGGAGCTGCCGCCCGAGGTCAAGATCGTGCAATCGTCCCAGGGCCGCCTGCCGCTGGACGTGGTGCTGGGCCTGGCCAAGGCGGCCGAGACCACCATCGACCAGCGCGTGAGCCACCACGACCACGACGAGGACCATGACCACGACGACTTCGACTCCTACGTGATCGACCTGCCCGCCGTGGACCGCGACCGCCTGCTGGCTGCGCTGGAGACGCTGGTGGAGCAGCACAGCATCCTGCGCGTCAAGGGCTTTGCCGAGATCCCGGGCAAGCCCATGCGCTGGCTGCTGCAGGGCGTGGGCCGCCGCTTCGACCACCATTTCGACCGCGCCTGGCGCGAGGGCGAGGCACGCGGCACGCGCCTGGTGTTCATCGGGCAAGACCTTGACGAAGCAGCGCTGCGCAAGGGCCTGGAGAATGTGGCCGCCTGACCTTCCGATTCCGTACTGAAACCTGTTCCATGCACCTGCTGTCCACGCGCCCCGGCGGCTTCGTCGAGGATGAGAGCATCGTCACCCGCCTCGACCAGACGCCGGCCGACATCGTCATCCTGAGCTCGGCCGACACCACGCTGGCCCTGCTGTCCTCGGCCGTGGCCGCGCTGGCCGGGGCGTCGGCGGACTTTCCCTCGGTGCGGCTGGCCAATCTGCTGTACCTGCGCCAGCCGGCCTCGCTGGACCTGTATGTGGACGAGGTGCTGCGCCATGCGCGCGTGGTCATCGTGGACCACCTGGGCTCGGAATCGGCCTGGCCCTACGGCATCGAGCAGATCGGCTCTCTGGCGCGCCGCAAGGGGCAGCGCCTGGCCATGTTCTCGGGTGACCTGCAGGAAGACCCGCACCTGCTGGCGCGCAGCACGCTGCCGGCCGCCGCCTGCCGCCAGCTGTGGCAGTACCTGCGCTCGGGCGGCGCGGCCAATGCGCGCGAATTCATCAAGGCCACCGTCTACCACGGGCTGGACCGGGGCGATGCGCCGCTGCCGCCGCGCACCCTGCCGCAGGCGGCTGTCCACGTTCCCCCGGCGCTCTTCGCTGCCCGGAGCCATGCCCAGGTCCAGGCCCATGACGTGGCCGGCATCGACGACCTGCAGCGCGCCTGGACGCCGGGCGCGCCCACCGTGGCCCTGGTGTTCTACCGCTCCCACCTGCTGGCGGGCAATACGGCGGCCTTCGACGCCATGGCCCTGTCGCTGCAGCAGCGCGGCATGAACCCGCTGCCCGTGGCGCTGGACTCGCTCAAGGACCCGCTGTGCCTGGCCACGCTGCGCCAGCTCTGCGAAGACCATGCCGTGCAGCTGGTGCTCAACACCACGGCGTTCTCGGCGCTGGAATCGGGCACGGCCCTGGCCGGCGATGCGCCCGTGCTGCAAGTCATTGCCAGCGGCGGCAACCGCGAGGACTGGTGGGCCGACAGCCAGGGCCTGCGCCCGCGCGACATCGCCATGCAGGTGGTGCTGCCCGAGATGGATGGCCGCATCATCACGCGCGCCATCAGCTTCAAGGGCCTGTCCCACCGCTGCGCCTTCACCCAGGCCGACGTGGTGGCCTACCAGCCCGAGCCCGACCGCGTGGACTTCGTGGCCGACCTGGCCTGGCGCTGGTGCCGCCTGCGCAGCCTGCCCGCGCGCGACAAGCGCCTGGCCCTGGTGCTGGCCAACTATCCGGGCAGCGAAGGCCGCATCGGCAGCGGCGTGGGGCTGGATACGCCAGCCTCGGTGATCGCCATCCTGCAGCACCTGGCTGCCGAAGGACACGAGCTGGGCGACCCCGCGCAGCTGCCCGCCGATGGCGAGGCGCTGATGCACACCCTGCAGCAGGGCATTGCCAACGACCCGGCCCAGTGGCCGCTGCGCCCGGCCTGGCAAAGCTATGCGCTGGACGAGTACCTGGCGCGCCTGGCCGCGCTGCCGGACGGCATGGCCGACGCCATCACGGCGCGCTGGGGCGCGCCCGAGGCCGACCCGCTGCTGCGCCAGGGCCGCTTCATGATCGCGGGCCTGCGCCTGGGCCATGTCTTTGTCGGCATACAGCCGGCGCGTGCATTGGTCGGTAAAGGCATGGGCGCGCAGGACTATGCGAGCTACCACGATGCCGAACTGGTGCCGCCCCACAGCTACCTGGCCTTCTACTTCTGGCTGCGCGACCGCTTTGCCGTGGACGCCATGGTCCACGTGGGCAAGCATGGCAACCTCGAATGGCTGCCGGGCAAGAGCCTGGCGCTGTCGGGCGCGTGCTGGCCCGATGCCGTCCTGGGCCCGCTGCCGCACCTGTACCCCTTCATCGTCAACGATCCCGGCGAAGGCGCCCAGGCCAAGCGCCGCAGCCAGGCCGTGATCATCGACCACCTGATGCCGCCGCTGACGCGCGCCGAAAACCACGGCCCGCTGCAGGACCTGGAGCGCCTGGTGGATGAGTACTACGACGCGTTGCTGGTCGATGCGCGGCGTGGCGCGCTGCTGCGCCGCCAGATCCTGGACATCGTGCGCCGCCAGCACCTGGACCAGGAGCTGGACCTGGCGCCCGGTGCCGCGCAGGACGACGATGCCGTGCTCGAACGCATAGACGCCTACCTGTGCGAGCTCAAGGAAACCCAGATCCGCGATGGCCTGCATGTCTTCGGTGCGTCGCCGCAGGGGCGCCAGCGCCGCGACACGCTGCTGGCGCTGGCGCGCTTCCCGTCGGACGAAGGCCAGGGCCTGATACAGGCGCTGGCCGCCGACCTGCTGGACAGCCCCGGGTTCGACCCGCTGCGCATGGAGCCTGCACGCCCCTGGACCGGCGCGCGCCCCGCCGCCCTGCAGGCCGTGAGCGACGAGCCCTGGCGCCATGAGGGAGACACGCGCGAGCGCCTGGAGCTGCTGGCGCAGCAGTTGCTGGAAGGTGAGGCCCCGGCCGGGGACTGGCCGCAGACACGCGCCGCACTGGAACAGGTGCATGCCGTGCTGGCGCCCGCGCTGGATGCCTGCGGCGGCGAGGAACTGCGCCAGCTGCTGCGCGGCCTGCAGGGCCGCTTCGTGCCGCCCGGGCCCAGCGGATCGCCCTCGCGCGGGCGGCCCGACGTGCTGCCCACGGGGCGCAATTTCTACACGCTGGACACGCGCGCCATTCCCACCCAGGCCGCCTGGGAGCTGGGCCAGCAGGCCACGCTCAGGCTGCTGGAGCGCTATCTGCAGGAGCATGGCGAGTACCCGCGCACCCTGGGCCTGTCGGTCTGGGGCACGGCCACCATGCGCACGGGCGGCGATGACATCGCCCAGGCCTTTGCGCTGATCGGGGTGCGCCCCAAATGGGCGCCCGGCAGCCAGCGCGTGGTGGACTTCGAGGTGGTGCCGCGCGTGGGCATGGGCCGGCCGCGCGTGGATGTGACGCTGCGCATCTCGGGCTTCTTCCGCGATGCCTTCCCCGGCGCCGTGCAGATGTTCGACGCGGCCGTGCAGGCCGTGGCCGCGCTGGACGAGGACGCCGAGGACAACCCCATACGCGCGCGCATCCTGGCCGAGGCCGAGCAGCTGCAGGCGCAGGGCATGGACGCCGTGCAGGCCCGCCTGCAGGCCGGCTGGCGCGTGTTCGGTGCGCCGCCCGGCCACTATGGATCGGGCCTGGGCGGACTGTTCCAGAGCGGCGACTGGCAGGGCGATGCCGACCTGGCCCAGGCCTACCTGGGCTGGAGCCAGCATGCCTACGGCCAGGACGCCGAGGGCGTGCCCGCAGGCGATGCGCTGCGCCGCCGCCTGGGCGAGCTCGACGTGGTGGCCCACAACCAGGACAGTCGCGAGCACGACATCCTCGACTCGGGCGACTACTTCCAGTTCCAGGGCGGCATGGCCTCTGCCGTGCGCCACCTCTCGGGCCGCCAGCCCGCGCTCTACCACGGCGACCATGCCAACCCGGCCCAGCCGCGCGTGCGCTCGCTCAAGGAGGAGATTGCGCGCGTGGTGCGCTCGCGCGTCACCAATCCCAAGTGGATGGACGGCGCCAAACGCCATGGCTACAAGGGGGCCTTCGAGATGGCGGCCACGGTGGACTATCTCTTCGGCTTCGACGCCACCACGCAGCAGGTGGGCGACCACCAGTACGCCCTGGTGGCCGACGCCTATGTGCTGGACGCGGCCACGCGCGACTTTCTCGTGCAGCACAATCCGCAGGCCCTGCGCGACATGCTGGAGCGCCTGCTCGAAGCCATGCAGCGCGGCCTGTGGGAGCAGCCCGGCGACTATCGCCAGCAGCTGGAAGACCTGCTGCTGGAACATGAAAACCACCTCGAAGGACTGCGCGGATGACCGCCTCCCCTGACCTGGGCAGCGGCGCCCAGCCCGCGCTGCCGCCGCTGTTTCCCTTTGCCGCCATCGCGGGCCAGCCCCTGCTGTGCCAGGCGCTGCTGCTGGCCGCCATCGACCCGCAACTGGGCGGCGTGCTGATCGAGGGGCCGCGCGGCACGGCCAAGTCCACGGCCGCGCGCGCGCTGGCCGAGCTCATCGATGCCGCGCCCTTCGTCACGCTGCCGCTGGGCGCCTCGCTGGAGCATCTGGCCGGCTCGCTGGACCTGGGCCAGGCCATGGCCGGCCATGCACTCAAGTTCGCGCCCGGCCTGCTGGCGCGCGCCCATGGCGGCGTGCTCTATGTGGACGAGATCAACCTGCTGCCCGATGCCCTGGTCGATGTGCTGCTGGATGCCGCCGCCAGCGGCGTCAACGTGGTCGAGCGCGACGGCATCTCGCACCGCCACGTGGCGCGCTTCGTGCTGGTGGGCACCATGAACCCCGAGGAAGGCCAGCTGCGCCCGCAGTTGCTGGACCGCCTGGGCCTGTGCGTGCGCCTGGCCAATGTGCAGGATGCGGCCCAGCGCCAGGCCATCGTGCGCGCGCGGCTGCTGTTCGATGCCGACCCCGCAGCCTTCCGCGCCCGCCATGCAGACGCCCAGGCCGCGCTGGCCGCGCAGCTGCGCACGGCACGCGAGCGCCTGCAGCCGGCCGGCGCGCTGCCCTGGTCCGACGCGGTGCTGCAGGCCGCAGGCGCGCTGTGCATTGCCGCCCAGGTGGACGGCCTGCGCGCCGACCTGGTGCTGCTGCGTGCTGCACGCGCCTGGGCCGCCTGGCTGGGCGATGCCGAGGTCACGCCCGACCATGTGCAGGCCGTGGCCGAGCTGGTGCTGGTGCACCGCCGCAAGCCGGGGGCGCCGCAGCCGCAGCAGCCACAGCCGCAGCAGCCATCCCCACAGCAGGCGCCATCGAATCCGCCTTCGCAGTCGCCGGCACAAAGCCGGCCGCCTGCCCAGGCCACGGCCAACGGCGAAAGCGGCAGCCAACCCTCCGAGTCCGACTGGGGCGCCATGCCGCCCGAGCCCGTGGGCCTGCTGCGTGTCGCCGTGCCTTCGTTGCTGGCCCGCGAGGCCGCAAAGCCCGGAGCGCCCGCCGCAAAAAAAGCCTGAGCCCTCGCGGCCCCGCGCCACAGGCAAGGGATGCGAGGGCGGGCCAGCAGGCGGCCGGCCAGCCCCGGCTGGCCCAGGCGCAAGGCGGGCCGCCTACCGGCAGCTGGGACTGGCCGCGCACGCTGGCCGCGCGCGGCGCCCAGGCGCTGGCGCCCGAACATCTGCAGCGCCGCCGCGAGCCGCCGCAGGCCACGCGGCTGCATTGCTTTGTGCTCGATTGCTCGGCCTCCATGGCCGCCAGCGGCGCACTGGCGCGGGCCAAGGGCGTGCTGCTGTCGCTGATGGAAGAGGCCTACCGCCGCCGCGAGCAGGTGGCGCTGATCTGCTTTGCGGGCACGCGCGTGGAATTGCGCCTGCCGCCGCGCAAGGCTGCGGCCTGGAATGACGACTGGATCGCGCCCATCGGCGGGGGCGGCGGCACGCCGCTGCAGGCGGCCGTGGAGCAGGCGGGCCAGTTGCTGCAGCGCCATTGCGGCGCAGAGGCCTCCTGCCAGGGCTGGCTGTGGCTGCTCACCGACGGCCGCACGCGCGAGCGGCCCGCGCGGCCTGCGGCGGCGCAGGAGGCAGGCATCGTTGACTTCGAATCAGGCCGCGTGCGCCTGGGCCGGGCTGCAGCGCTGGCCGCTGCCTGGGACGCACGCCATGTGCGGGCCGATGATTTCGCAGGCTGATCTGCGGCTCTGACGAGGTCAGGCCGGCCAGCTCAGCTCGAACAGCGCGCCGCCGCGCTCGCCCGGCAGGCATTGCGCCCGCCCGCCATGGGCCTGGGCAATGGCCTGGACCACGGCCAGGCCCAGTCCGCTGCCCTTGCTGGCCCCCACGCCGGCGTTTTTGCGGCTGCGGGCGCCTTCGCCGCGCTGGAAGGCGTCGAAGATGCGCGGCGCAAGGTCCGCCGCCACGCCGGGGCCGCTGTCTTCCACGCGCACGGTGCACAGGCCCTGGCGCACCCGGGCCGCCACCAGCAGGGGGCCGGGCTGCGCATACAGCATGGCGTTCTCCAGCAGGGCCAGCAGGGCCTGGCGTATGCGCACGGGGTCGCAGACCACGGGCTGCTCGTCCAGCTCCAGCGCCAGTTGCAGGCCCGCCTGCTCCAGCGCCGGCCCCACGGCCAGGGTCACCGATCGCACCTCGCCGGCCAGGCAGGTCTGGCGCAGCTCCAGATGCAGGTGGCCGTTGTCCTGCAGGCCCAGCAGGCGCAGATCGTCGATCAGGCGCGTCAGCCCCTCGACCTGGGTCATCAGGCTGGCCAGCATGTCCTTGCTGGGCAGGAAGACGCCGTCGGACAGGCCTTGCAGCCGTCCGCTGAGGATGGTCACGGGCGTGCGCAGCTCATGGGCGATGGCCGCGCTCCAGAAGGCGCGCTCCTGCGCCATGCCTTCCAGGCGCTGGGCCAGGCTGTTGAAGTCGTGCACCAGCTGGGCGGCCTCGTGCAGCGCGCTGTCGTCGGTGTGCGCGCGCGCCGAGAGGTCGCCCTGGGCCAGCTGGCGCAGGCTGATGGCCACCGAGTCCAGCGAGGGCAGGATGCGCCGCGACAGCCGCGTGGCCACGAAGATGGCGATCAGCAGGGCGATGACCAGGGTCAGCAGCACCCAGGCCAGCTCCACGCTGGAGGGCATCCAGCCGTCGGAGACGCTGGCCGGGTGAAAGGTCAGCAGCAGTGCATAGAAGGCGTACGAACCCAGCACGCACAGCACGACCACGGCCAGCGTGACGGCCGACATGGTCAGCACCACCTGCCGGCGCAGGCCCGGCACTGCGCTCATGGATCCATCCCCAGCCGGTAGCCCACGCTGCGCACGCTGTCGGGCATGCCCTGCAGGCCCAGGCCTTCGAGCTTCTTGCGCAGCTTGCTGATGTGGCTGTCCACGGTGCGTTCCAGCGTGTGGCCTTCGGGCAGGCAACTGAGCAGCAGCTCGGCGCGGCTGAACACGCGCCGGGGCGAACGCACCAGGCTGGCCAGCAGGTTGAATTCGGTCACGGTGAGTTCGGGCACATGCGTGGCGCCCTGCACCTGCACGCTGACCTCGCGGCTGTCCAGATCCACGCGAAAGGGGCCGGCCTGCAGCAGCTTGGTATCGCGGAGCCGGCCCTGGCCGCAGCGGCGCAGCACGGCCTGCACGCGCGCCACGACCTCGGCCGCATTGAAAGGCTTGCCCACGTAGTCGTCCGCGCCAATGCGCAGGCCGATGAGCTTGTCCACGTCCTGGTTGAGGGCGGTGAGCATGATGACGGGCGTGTCGCCGCGCCGGCGGATTTCGGACAGCACCTGCCAGCCGTCGAGGCGTGGCATCTGCACGTCGAGAAGAACGAGATCGGGTTTCAAGTGGTGGTGCAGTTCAAGGGCCTGCTGGCCATCGGCGGCATGGACGGTGCGCAGGTCGCTGCGGGCCAGGTAGGCGCACAGGATGTCTGCGATCTCGGGCTCGTCCTCGGCAACGAGGATGAGCGATGTCGATGGCTGGAAAGGCAAGGGCTGGGCAATGATAGAAGCCATTTTGGGTCGCGGCGGCGGCTGTGTTCATCTCCATCGTTCTTCCACATTTCCCGGGCCGAAATGCCATCGAAAGAACGCAAGCTGTTTCCCTGTGCCGCCGCCATTGGCCGGCATGCGAAACAAAGCGATGAATATGAAGTCACAGCGGCAGTGCCGTATGAGCGGGTGGAGCGGTCAGCTTTTGCAGCGGCTCCCTGAGTGAATGGCCCTTGCGGCAACACGCCGCAGGCCGAAGCCGCACCGGCAGGAGTTTCCTTCATCCCCATGCCTCCTGGCAATCTGGATTTGCATCCGGATGGCCCCTCAGATGATTCGGCGCCAGGCGCCGTATTTTTTCCGCAGCGCGCCCTGGCGCGCATTGAAAACCAGACCTCGCGTCCATGCCACAGTTCTTCATTCACCGGCCCGTCTTTGCCTGGGTCATCGCGCTGTTCATCGTGCTGCTGGGCGTGCTCGCCATCCCGCAATTGCCGATATCGCGCTATCCCACGGTGGCGCCGCCCACGGTGAGCCTGTATGCCACCTACCCGGGCGCCACGCCCAAGACGCTCAATGATTCCGTGGTCTCGCTGATCGAGCGCGAGCTGTCCAGCGTCCGCCACCTGCTGTACTTCGAGTCCTCGGTGGACACCTCGGGCTCGGCCGAGATCAAGGCCACCTTCAAGCCCGGCACCAACCCGGAGCTGGCCCAGGTGGATGTGCAAAACCGCATCAAGGCCGTGGAGCCGCGCCTGCCGCAGGCCGTGCGCCAGAACGGGCTGCAGGTGGAGTCGGCCACGTCGAGCTTTCTGCTGCTGGTGGGCCTGATCTCGCCGGGCGGCGAGTTCGACGAGCTGGCACTCAATGACTACATGGCGCGCAACATCGTGGAGGAGCTGCGTCGCATCGAGGGCGTGGGCCGCGTGCAGCTGTTCGGTACCGAGCAGGCCATGCGCGTCTGGGTCGATCCGGCCAAGCTGATTTCCTACGGGCTGTCCATGGGCGACCTCACCCAGGCCATACAGCAGCAGAACATGCAGATCGCCCCGGGCCGCGTGGGCGATGCGCCGACCGCGCCGGGCCAGCGCGTGACCACGCCGCTGACGGTGCAGGGCCAGCTGACCTCGCCCGCGCAGTTCGCGGCCATCGTGCTGCGCGCCCATGCCGACGGCTCCCGCCTGGTGCTGGGCGACGTGGCGCGCGTGGAGCTGGGCGCGCAGTCCTATGCCTTCTCCAACCGCGAGGACGGCAAGCCCGCCACCAGCGCCGCCGTGCAGCTGTCGCCGGGTGCCAATGCCGTGCGCACGGCCGCCGCCGTGCAAAAGCGCATGGCCGAGCTGGCCTCCATCCTGCCGCAGGGCATGCAGCACACCATCTCGTTCAACACCGCGCCCTTCGTCAAGATCTCCATCGAGAAGGTGGTGCAGACCCTGGTCGAGGCCATGGTGCTGGTCTTCCTGGTGATGTACCTGTTCCTGCAGAACCTGCGCTACACGCTGATCCCGGCCATCGTGGCGCCCGTGGCGCTGCTGGGCACCTTCGCCGTGATGCTGGTGGCGGGCTTTTCCATCAACGTGCTGACCATGTTCGGCATGGTGCTGGCCATCGGCATCATCGTGGACGACGCCATCGTCGTGGTCGAGAACGTGGAGCGCCTCATGGCCGAGGATGGCCTGTCGCCGCGCGATGCCACGCTCAAGGCCATGAAGGAGATCACGGGCGCCATCATCGGCATCACCCTGGTGCTGACGGCGGTGTTCATTCCCATGGCGTTCGCCAGCGGCTCGGTGGGCGTGATCTACCAGCAGTTCACGCTGTCCATGGCCGTGTCCATCCTGTTCTCGGCCTTCCTGGCCCTGAGCCTGACGCCGGCGCTGTGCGCCACCTTGCTCAAGCCGGTGGCGGCAGGCCACCATGAGAAGAAAGGCTTCTTCGGCTGGTTCAACCGCGGCTTCGAGCGGCTGACGAACCGCTACGAGGCCCATGTCACGGGCCTGGTGCGGCGCACGGGCCGCATGATGCTGCTGTTCGCGGCCATCGTGGCCATCCTGGTGTTTGCGCTGCGCCAGCTGCCCTCGGCCTTCCTGCCCGAGGAAGACCAGGGCTACTTCATGACCTCCATCCAGCTGCCGGCCGATGCCACGGCCGAGCGCACGCTGGACGTGGTCAAGCGCTATGAGGAGCATGTGGCGCAGCGCCCCGGCATCGCCTCCAGCATCTCGGTGCTGGGCTTCAGCTTCGCGGGCTCGGGCCCGAACGCGGCCATGGCCTTCACCACGCTCAAGGACTGGGACCAGCGCAACGGCGCCACGGCCGGCGAGGAAGTCTCGCTCGCGCAAAAGGCCATGGAACACGCGCCCGAGGGCGCCATCATGGTGCTGCAGCCCCCGGCCATCGACGAGCTGGGCACTTCCTCGGGCTTCACCATGTACCTGCAGGACCGCACGGGCCAGGGCCATGCCGCGCTCAAGTCGGCCACCGACCAGTTGCTGGCGCTGGCCGGCAGCAGCAGCGTGCTGGGCTCGGCCTACCAGGACAGCCTGCCTTCGGGCACCAGCGTGCGGCTGGAGATCGACCGCCAGAAGGCCCAGGCCCTGGGCGTGGGCTTTGCCGCCATCAGCGAGACGCTGTCCACGGCCATGGGCTCGCTGTACGTCAACGACTTCCCCAACGCCGGACGCATGCAGCAGGTCATCGTGCAGGCCGACGCGCCCGCGCGCATGCAGATCGATGATGTGCTCCGGCTGAACGTGCGCAACGCTGCGGGCGGCATGGTGCCGCTGGCCGAGTTCGCCACGCCCGTGTGGTCCGAGACGCCGCTGCAGCTGGTGCGCTACCAGGGCTTCCTGGCGTCGCGCATCTCGGGCACGCCTGCGCCCGGCGCCTCCAGCGGCGCGGCCATGGCCGAGATGGAGCGGCTGGTGGCCCAGCTGCCGCCCGGCTTTGCCGTGGCCTGGACCGGCCAGTCGCTGCAGGAGCGCCAGTCGGCCGCGCAGGCTCCCCTGCTCATGGCCCTGTCCATGCTGGTGGTCTTCCTGGTGCTGGCCGCGCTCTACGAGAGCTGGTCCATCCCGCTGTCGGTGATGCTGGTCGTGCCCCTGGGCCTGCTGGGCGCGGTGGCGGCCGTGCTGCTGCGCGGCATGCCCAACGACGTGTTCTTCAAGGTGGGCCTGATCACCATCATCGGCCTGTCGGCCAAGAACGCCATCCTGATCGTGGAATTCGCCAAGCAGCTGCGCGAGGAAGGCCAGGACCTGCGCGAGGCCGCCATCAAGGCCGCACGCCTGCGGCTGCGGCCCATCCTCATGACCTCGCTGGCCTTTGCGCTGGGCGTGGTGCCGCTGATGCTGGCATCAGGCGCCAGCGCCGAGACCCAGCACGCCATCGGCACGGGCGTGTTCGGCGGCATGGTCAGCGGCACGGTGCTGGCGGTGTTCTTCGTGCCCGTCTTCTTCGTCTTCGTCCTTGAATGGCAGCGGCGCATCGCCGGGCCGCGCGGCAGCGCGCGCCGGCCGCCGCCTGCTGCCGACCCTGGAACCTGAACCATGCCCCTCTGGATCGCGCTCAACGCCCTGTGCTTTCAGGGCCGCCCGCCGGCACAGTCTTCGAACCCTTGCGCGCCATCGGCGCCTGCAGCCCCCGCGCGGCAGGCCGGGCCCACCGGACCCGAGCCGCCGCGTGCAAACGCAGGTGCGCATGCCGGCCCCCTTGGCCCCGACGGCGCCGATGGCGCCCCCTTCGGCACGGCCAGCACGTCCGTCCCATGATTTCTATAATGGCGGCTTCGTTCGCCATTGCAGGAGGTATTCGTCCCATGCGCCATTGATGCTGCCGCTATCCCAGCGGCCCGCTTTTCCCGACCCTGCCCACGGCATGCGCAATGCATGCAAAGCGGCAAGGAACTGCGTTGGCATCCATGAACCGCGATATGACGAATACCACGATCACGCTCGACGGCGTTTCCTGCGTGCTGCCCGATGGCAGCCCCCTTTTCTCCGATCTTTCCGAAACCCTGGACCACCGCCGCACCGGCCTGGTGGGGCGCAACGGCGTGGGCAAGTCGCGGCTGGCGCGCATCCTGGCCGGGCTGGATGCGCCCTCGCAGGGCCGCTGCCTGCGCTCGGGGCAGGTGCTGTACCTGGCCCAGCGCACGGACTGGCACGACCAGCCTTCGGTGGCGGCGCTGGCCGGGCTGCAGCCCGCGCTGGAGGCGCTGGCGCGCATCGAGGGCGGCAGTTGCGAGCCCCGCGACTTCGAGCTGCTGGCCGACCGCTGGGACCTGCGCCAGCGCCTGCAGGCCCAGCTGGAGCTGGCGGGCCTGGGCCATCTGCGTGCCGATACGCCGGGCCACGCCCTCAGCGGCGGCGAGGCCATGCGCGCGGCCCTGGCGGGCGCGCTGCTGTCGGGCGCCGACCACCTGGTGCTGGACGAGCCCAGCAACCACCTGGACCGCGAAAGCCGCCAGGCCCTGGCCGCGCAGCTGCAGCGCTGGCCCGGTGGCCTGGTCGTGGTCAGCCATGACCGCAGTCTGCTGCAGGGCATGGAACGCATAGTGGAGCTGTCGCCGCAGGGGCTTCGCAGCTACGGCGGCGGCTACGCCTTCTATGCCGAAGCCAAGGCACGCGAGATGGCCTCGGCGGTGCAACTGCTGGAGCAGCGCAAGCTGGAGCGGCGCCGCGAAACGCAGCAGCTGCGCGAGCAGCAGGAGCGCCAGCAGCGCCGCGAGGCGCGCGGCCGCCGCCAGGGCCAGGAGGCCAACCAGGCGCGCATTCTGCTGGACCGGCAAAAGGAGCGCAGCCAGGTGTCGGCCGGCCGCCTGCGCCGCCAGCAGGCGGACATGCGCGAGGCGCTGGACCAGCGCGTGCGCGAGGCGGCGCGCCAGATCGACCTGCAGGCCGGCATCCGCTTGCAGGCGCCGCCACCGGTAGGCGCTGCCTGCGACGTGGTGGCGCTGCTGGACGATGTGCTGCTGCCGTTTTCGTTGTCCACGGGGCCGCGCCTGAACCTGTCTCTGTACGGCGGCCAGCGTCTGGCCGTGACCGGTCCCAACGGCTGCGGCAAGACGCGCCTGCTCGATGTGCTGTCAGGCCGCCTTGCGCCCCAGGCAGGCGAGGTGCGCCGCATGCAGGCCTGTGCCTACCTGGACCAGCGCCTGTCCCTGTTGCAGCCCGGGCGCACGGTGATGGAGCAGTTGCAGGACGCCTGCCCCGGCACCCCCGTGGATGTGCTGCGCACGCGCCTGGCCTGGCTCGGACTGGCGGCCCGGCAGGTGGAGCAGCCCGCGGGCCGGCTCAGCGGCGGCGAGCAGCTCAAGGCCGCCCTGGCCTGCGCGCTGCATGCCGAGCCGCCCGCGCCCCTGCTCCTGCTGGACGAGCCCTGCAACCACCTGGACCTGCCTTCCCTGCAGGCGCTGGAGGCCATGCTGCGCGGCTACGCCGGCACGCTGGTTGTGGTCTCGCATGACGAGGATTTTCTGCAGGCCATCGGGCTGACCGACCGCCTGGTGTGGTCGCCGCAGGGCTGGCGAATGGAGCCCGCCTAGCTTTCCTGCGCTATCAGCGCCTGCAGTGCGTTCACGTCGGTCACCAGCAGCGCCTGGCGCCCCTCCTTGCGCAGCAGGCCGCGCCGGGTGAGGGCTCCCAGCTCGCGCGTGACCTGCTCGCGGTTGGTGCTGATCTTGCTCGCCAGCACCGAGTGCGAAGGCACGGGGCTGATGAGGGCCGTGTGCTCGGGCGAGACGCCCGCCTCCCGGGCCAGGCGCAGCAGCTCCCTGTGCAGGCGCGTGGGCACGCCCAGGGTGCTCAGCTCCATGACGCGGTCGGTCAGCCGGCGCACCAGGCCGGCCAGGCCCTCCATCATGCGCAAGGCGATGGCAGGCTCGCGCGCCAGCAGGGCCAGGAAGTCCTGGCGCGAGAGGCTGGCCAGCAGCGAGGATTCCAGGGTGACCACATCGGTGGAGCGGGCCTGGCCGTCGATGGCCGCCAGGTCGCCGAAGTGCTCGCCGGGCCCGTAGTCGCGGAAGCTGACCTCGCGCCCGCCCGGCGAATAGGTGGTGATGCGCACGCGCCCGCTGACCAGGAAGAACACGTCGCTGCCCGTGGAGCAGCGGCTGAACACGGGCTGGCGGGCCTGCAGCGGGCGCCATTCGCAGTCGGCCGCGATGCGGTCCAGGCTGGCGCTGCCCAGGCCCTCGAACAGGGCGATGCCGCGCAGGGCGAAGCTGGAAGGCGGGGTAGGGTGGGCCATGGAACCAATAGCGGGCGGAATGTACAAAGATTCTGGATCGGGCTGCGCTGTCCCAAGTTCCTTCAAGCCGCCATTGTTCCTGTCTTGTCCTGCCGTCGGGCGCATCACCCGTTTCCATGGCCCGTGTCCTTCCTCCGTCCCTGCCGTCCCTGCGCAGTCTCCACTGGTCCACCGGCCTGGTGCTGTGGACCTATGCGGCGCTGCACCTGTCCAACCATGCCCTGGGCCTGGTCTCGCTGGCCACGGCCGAGGCCGTGCGCGAGCTGGTCCACGGCGTGTGGCGATCCCTGCCCGGCAGCCTGCTGCTCTACGGCGCGCTGGCCGTGCACATGGGGCTGGCGCTGCAGGCGCTGGCGCGGCGGCGCAGCCTGCGCATGCCGGCGCTGGAGGCCGTGCGGCTGCTGCTGGGCCTGAGCCTGCCGCTGCTGCTGGCCCTGCACGTGCCGGCCACGCGGCTGGCGCAGGAGGCCTGGGGCGTGGACCCCTCGTATGCGCGCATCGTGCGTTCTTCCTGGAATCCGTCCAGCATGGCCATCCAGCTGCTGCTGATGACGGCCGCGTGGACCCATGGCTGCATGGGCCTGCACATGGCCCTGCGTGCGCGCGGCTGGTGGCGGCGCTGGCAGCCGCTGCTGCTCACGGCCGCCGTGCTGCTGCCCGTGCTGGCGGCGCTGGGCATCGTCTCCATGGCGCGCGAGATCGCGGCGGCCGGTGTGCCCGCGCCGGCCGGGCCTTCGCCGCAGGCGGTGCAGCTGCTGCGCGATCTGACATCGGGGCTGCGCCAGGGCTGGCTGGCCGGCCTGGCTGCCTTGCTGGCCGGCCCCTGGCTGTGGCGGCGCATGCGCCTGCGCGGCGCCCGCCAGGTGCTGCTGCACTATCCGGGCCGCACGGTGCAGGTGCCCCAGGGCATGAGCGTGCTCGAAGCCAGCCGCGAGCATGGCATTGCCCATTTGTCGCTGTGCGGCGGCAGGGCGCGCTGCTCCACCTGCCGCGTGCGCGTGTCCGGCCCGGCGGCCCACCTGCCTGCGCCGGGGCGCGATGAGCGCCTCACGCTGGAGCGCGTGGGTGCGCCGCAGGACGTGCGGCTGGCCTGCCAGCTGCGGCCCACGGGCGATGTGCAGGTGGCGCCGCTGTTTCGCTCGCCGGCAGCCGCCCAGGCCGGGCGCGCGGGCCAGGAGCGCGAGGTCCGCGAAGTGCGCGAGGTGGCCATCCTGTTCGTGGACCTGCGCCGCTGGTCCGGCCTGGCCGAGCGGCAATGGCCCGTGGACCTGTCCTGGGTGCTGGACCAGTATTTCGAGCGCGTGGGCCAGGCCGTGCACGACAGCGGCGGCATGGCCAACCAGTTCATCGGCGACAGCGTGATGGCCATCTTCGGCCTGGATACCGACCTGGACACGGCCTGCCGCCAGGCCGTGCAGGCCAGCGCCCTCATTGACCGGCGCATGCAGGAGTGGAGCGCGAGCTTCGAGGCGCAGTTCGGCCAGCCGGTGGATTTCGGCATGGGGCTGCACGCGGGGCGCGCCGCCGTGGGGCGCGTGGGCTTCGAGCACACCACCACCTTCACGGCCGTGGGCGAGGTGGTCAACACGGCCAGCCGCCTGCAGGAATACACCAAGAGCGCCCAGGCGCGGCTGGTGCTGTCGCTGGAGGTGGCGCGCCGCGCGGGCGTGGCCGATGGCCTGGGTGAAGTCCGGCAGGTGCAGGTGCGCGGGCGCTCCGAGCCCTTGCAGGCCCTGCATGTGGCGCGGCCCGGCCTGCAGTGGCCCTGAGCGTGGATGGTGGGCGCGGGAACCGGAGAGTTTGCGCAAAGCTGTGCGTTTAGGCACTGACGTGCAGGCGGGCGAAGACGAGACTGCAGCCATGCAGAACGCAATCACGCGCTGCAGGATTTGACAAAGGATTCGCCATGAAGCACGCAAAGACCCTCTTCGCCATCACCGCCCTTTCTGCCGCACTTTCCTCCGCGTTGTGGCCGGGCATGGCCTCGGCCGCACCGGCCGCCACGGTATCTGCAGAAACCTGGTTCGGCGCCGAGCCCGCCAGCTCCGGCCCCGCGCTGTCGCGCGCCGAAGTGCAGGCCGACCTGGCCCTGTGGAACCGCGCCGGCCTCAACGTCTACCGCGAGTCCGATGTGAACCACTGGGATGCCGACTACCAGCAGCGCCTGGCCCAGTACCAGCGCATGCGCAGCGGCCCCGAGTACCTGGCCGAAGTGCAGCGCCTGGGCGGCTCGGTGAAGGCGGCCGAAGGCCAGGGTTCCGGTCGTGTCCCGGGTTGAGCCGACGATGCGCGCCGCCACGCATTCCACTGCCCATGCCGCCGCATCTCCCTGGGCCGACTTCGCGCCGCTGCTGGCCCGGGTGCTGCTGAGCCTGCTGTTCATCTACAGCGGCATCGGCAAGCTGATGGGGCCGGAGGGCACCATGGCCTATATCGCCAAGGCGGGCCTGCCGCTGCCCATGCTGTCGTATGCCATGGCGCTGGTGGTGGAGCTGGGCGTGGCCACGGCCCTGCTGCTGGGCTGGCGCACCCGCGAGGCCGCGGCCGTGATGGCCGTGTTCAGCGTCATGTCGGCGCTGATGTTCCACAACCAGTTCGGCGACAAGGGCCAGCTGGTGCAGTTCCTGAAGAACCTGGCGATCGCCGGCGGATTCGTGCAACTGATGCTGGCGCCCGTGGCGCGCTGGAGCCTGGACGCGCGGCGCAAGGCCTCGCGTTGAGCACGAGCCAGTGATCCCTGGCGCTGTGCGTTGCCCATAGCCTATGAAACCGGCGCGCCCGAAAAGCCAGGGACACCGAGGAAGGGCCGCCCCGCCCCGAGGGTGTCGTCCCCCTCCCTCGCGAAGCGAGTAGAGAGGGGGAAGCGGCGTCAGCCGCTCAGGGGGTGCCGCCTGTTTCACACCTTGATGCCTTTTTCAGCCAGGCGTCGGGCATAGGCGGCCAGGATCAGCCGCTCCGAATGCACCAGGTAGTCATTGAGCGCGGCAGCGGCCTCGGCCGGCTTGCCGTCCTCGAACTGCTGCAGGATGCGCGCATTCATGTCCACATAGGGCGCATGCAGGAAGTGCGGGTCGCGCAGCAGGCCGAAGGCCAGGCGCAGCTCGGCCAGCAGATGCTCGAACATGGTGTCCAGGCGCTCGCTGTCGGCCAGCTGCACCACGGCCTTGTGGAAACTCATGTTGGCCGTGCCCACGCCGGACCAGTCCTGGGCCTCGCGGTGGCGCTGTGCCGCTTCCACGGCTTCGCGCATCAGGCTGCGCGCCGGGTGCATGGGATAGGCCTGGGCCAGGGCCTGGCACTCCACCATGCGGCGCACGCGGTAGATGTCGATGATGGAGGCGATGCTGGGCGCCGCCACCGACACGCCCTTGTTGGGCTCGTGCACCAGCAGCCCCTCCTTGGTCAGCAGCCGGAAGGCCTCGCGCAGCGTGTTGCGCGAGATCTGCAGGCTTTCGCTGAGCGAGGCTTCCGACAGCTTCTGCCCGGGCTCCCAGGCACCATCGATGAGCTTGCTGCGCAGCTGCTCGGTCACGCGGTCGGTCAGGTTGAGGATGTCGGTGCTGCGGGTCATGGTGGTCGGGATGCAAGGGCCAGAGCGCAGTGTAGCCAGCGCCGGGCCGGTCGCCGGTTTCGTGCAGTGCTCAGGTGGGGTGTTGCAGCCGGGCGAAGGCCTGCAGCGTGCTGTCCACGGCGGCATCGTCGATATGGCGGTGCGTGACCAGGCGCAGCAGGCCGGCGCTGCCCGTGCGCACCAGCACGCCGGCCTGGGCCAGGCGTGCTTGCCACAGGCGCGCTTCGGCCGCGCTGGTGTCAACGCGAACCTGGACGATGTTGGTCTGCGGCAGTTCGGCCGCGCACCAAGCCGGGTCGATGGCGCGCAGGCCCTGGTGCAGGCGGCAGGCGCGCGCATGGTCGTCGGCCAGGCGCTCGACCATGTGCTCCAGCGCCACCAGCCCTGCCGCCGCAATCACGCCGGCCTGGCGCAGGGTGCCGCCGAGCATGCGCCGTATGGTGCGCGCCCGCGCGATGAAGTCGGCCGGCCCCATGAGCACCGAGCCCACGGGCGCGGACAGCCCCTTGGACAGGCAGACGGTGACCGAGTCCGTGTGCGCAGCCATCTCGCGGCAGGACAGGCCCAGGGCCACGGCGGCATTGAACAGGCGCGCGCCATCGGTGTGCACGGGCACGCCATGGCGGCAGGCCAGCGCATGCACGGGGGCCAGCGCCTGGGGCCCGGCGACGGTGCCGCCCCGCGCATTGTGCGTGTTCTCCACGGCCACCACCGCGCTGGGGCAGCGTGCGGAGATGGCGGTGTCCAGCGCCGCCTCCAGCGCGGGCAGGGCGATCAGGCCGCCGTCGCCGGCCAGGCTGCGGTAGTGCATGCCGGTCAGGCCCGCGGCGGCGCGCTCGGCGTTCAGCAGATGGCTGCCGGCCTCGGCCAGCACCTCGCCGGGCATGCGGCCATGGGCGAGCACGGCCACCAGATTGCCCATGGTGCCGCTGACCACGAACAGGCCCGCAGCCTTGCCGAAGCGCTGGGCTGCGGTCTCCTCGAGCGTGCGCACGGTCGGGTCGCCGTCCAGGCCGTCATCGCCCAGCGGGGCGCGGGCCATGGCTTCGAGCATCTGCGGCGTGGGGCGCGTGACGGTATCGCTGCGCAGGTCGATGGCGTCGGGAAGAGGGTGCAGGCTGGACATCAGTCGGCCTTGATGTTGCGTTCCTTGACGACGCGCACCCAACGCGCCGCGTCGGTCTCCATCTGGGCGCCGAACTCTGCCGCAGTGCGGGGCGTCAGCTCCAGCCCCAGGGACTGCAGCTTGGCCTGCAGCGTGGGCGTGGCCATGGCGCGGGCCACGGCATCGTGCAGCGTGGTCTGGATGCCGGAGGGCAAACCGGCAGGCCCCAGCAGGCCGAACCAGTGCAGCACGGTCAGGCCGCGCACGCCGCTTTCGCCCAGCGTGGGAACCTGGGGGAGGGCCGGCGAGCGTTGGGCGCTGGTGGTGGCCAGGGCGCGCAGCGCACCGCTTCGGATATGCGGGATCACGGTGGGTGCCGAGGCGAACATGCTCTCGGTATGCCCGGCAACCACATCGGCAATGGCCTGCCCCGAGCCCTTGTAGGGGATGTGGGTGATGAAGGTGCCGGTCTGCTGCTTGAACAGCTCACCCGCCAGATGCGTGGCCGTGCCCGTGCCGCCCGATGCAAGGTTGAGCCGGCCCGGCTGCGCCTTGGCCAGGGCCACGAATTGCTTCACGCTCTGCGCCTTGAAATTCGGGTTGACGGCCAGCACCAGCGGCGATGATCCGATCAGGGCCACGGGCGTGAAGTCCTTGAGCGCGTCGTAGGGCGTCTTGTACAGGCTGGGCGTGATGGTGTGCGGCATGTCGGCCATCAGCAGCGTGTAGCCGTCAGGCGCGGCCCGCGCCACCATTTCTGCGCCCAGCATGGCCGAGGCCCCGGGCCTGTTGTCCACGACCACGGGCTGGCCCAGTTCACGCGACAGTTCCGTGCCCAGCGCGCGGGCGATGTTGTCCGAGCCGCCACCGGCCGTGTAGGGAACGATGATGCGCACGGGCTGCGCCGGCCATTTCTGCGCTGGCGCAAGGCCGGGCAGGGCAGCGGCGGCCAGGATGAGCAGGCGGCGTGGCACACCGCGGTGGGAAGCGCAGGGCACAAGGCGGTGGCGTTCGGCAGGCATGGCGAGAACTCCTAGGTGCGGCGAGAGAAAGAAACCATCGCGGCCCGGCCCGCAAGCCGCCACCGGCATCAACCGATGAAGCGCCCCGCGTTGCCCAGCACGCCCAGGTCGATGAAGCTGGAGCCCACATGCGGCGGCTGGCCGCTGTAGTCGATCACAAAGCCGCCCATGTCCCAGTTGCGCATGCCGGCCAGCGCCGAGCGCAGCCTGGCCTGGGTGGGGTCGCGGCCGGCGCGTTCCAGGCCCTCGGCCAGCACGCGTGCATTCACATAGGCTTCCAGCGAGCCCATGGAGAACTCCTGCTGGCCGTGGGCGCGCAGGGCCGATTGGTAGTCGCGCACCAGTTGCAGCCGGCCCTGATGGGGCGCGGGGACGACCATGGTCATGGCAAGGCCCCGGGCGTCGTCGCCCAGCGGCTTGAGGCTGTCGTTGGGCAAGGTCACGCTCAGGCCCGTCAGCAGCACGCCGGGCACGCTTTTGCGCAGGCCGCGCACCAGCGCGACCGACACCGTGCCGGCCGTGGCCAGCAACACGGCGGACGGACGGGCCGCATGCACTTTGTTCAACACTTCGGCCAGGTCCTTGCCATCGGTGGCAATGGCCGCCTGTACGGAGGGGGCCATCTTCCCGGCTTCCAGTGCGCGTGTGGCGTCTTCCAGTATTTCCCGGCCGTAAGCGTTGTCCAGGTAGACGATGCCGATGCCCTTGAGGCCCATGCCTGCGAGTCGCTGTATCAGTCGGTGGACCTCATTGGTGTAGCTGGCCCGGACATGGAAGACGTTGCGCGCGCCCTTGCGCAGCGACGAGGCGCCCGTGATCGGCGCCACGTAGGGAACGCCAGCCTCTTCGATCAGCGGAATGATGGCCGCATTGTTGGGCGTGCCGTTGCACGACAGCAGGGCGAAGGCCGTGCCCTTGGACAGCATCTGCCGCACGTTGTCGGCCGAGCGCTGGGGCACATAGCCATCGTCCACGATCTGCAGCTGCAGCGTGCGGCCGTGAATTCCGCCGCGGGCATTGATCTGCGCCATGGCCGCTTCCGTGCCCAGCTTGATGTCGGTGCCGTATGCGGCCAGCGGGCCGCTCAGTGACACCGTGGAGCCGATGGTGATGGCTTTGGCGGACAGGCCGGCCTCGTCGGCAAAGGCATTGCGCACGAAGGCCGGCGCCAGGGCCGGGACCGCTGCGATGGCCGCAGCGCGGGGAACCAGGGAAACAATCTGACGGCGTCGCATGGATTCAGGGCTCGGGCAAGGTGGTTTGGGAGCAGGAAGGGCCATTCACGACGCCTGCCGCGCATGCGCCCCGCGCTGGGAGCGCGGCCCATTGTAGGAGGCGGCCTTGCCGCAGGCGATACCGGCGCAGGGGCATTGTTGCATTCATGTCTTCTATCGGTATTCAATAATCGATAGTTTTCATGACTTTGGCAAGAACCCTGTCAGTGCACATTGCGTAGGCAGGTGTATGCGGGTTTGTACTATCAGTATGCGTTGATTGTCTTAATCACAATTCGTTTCTGTAAGACAAATTACTAGTTTTGTTGAACAAAACCAGGTCGGCAGCGCACTCCTTGCCACCGGGTTGGGCATGCGGGGTGGCTCGACGGCCGTCGCGCACCGGGGGTGTGAAGGGGGAATCAACATGCTGACTGACGTCAATCTCTGGCCGCTTATCGGGGTGGCCATCATCGTTGCGGGCTTCGTGCTGCGCTTCAATCCCATGCTGGTCGTGATCGTCACGGCCATCGGCACGGCACTGGCGGCGGGCTTTCCCGTCGACAAGGTGCTGGCCACCATCGGCACGGGCTTCATCAAGACGCGCAACCTGCCGCTGATCATCCTGCTGCCGCTGGCCGTGATCGGCCTGCTGGAGCGCCATGGCCTGCGCCAGCATGCGCAGAACTGGATCAGCTCCATCAAGTCGGCCACCGCTGGCCGCCTGCTCATCGTCTACCTGGCGGCGCGCCAGCTGACGGCCGCCGTGGGCCTGACCAGCCTGGGCGGGCATCCGCAGATGGTGCGTCCGCTGCTGGCGCCCATGGCCGAAGGCGCGACCCAGTCGCGCTTCGGCATCCTGCCCGCCAAGGTGCGTGACAAGCTGCGCGCCTACTCGGCCGCCACGGACAACGTGGGCCTGTTCTTCGGCGAGGACATCTTCGTGGCCTTCGGCGCCATCGTGCTGATGACCACCTTCCTGAAGGAAGCCGGCATCGAGGTCGAGCCCATCCACGTCGCGCTGTGGGGCATTCCCACGGCCATCTGCGCCTTCGTGATCCACGCCTGGCGCCTGGGTCGCCTGGACCGCATGCTCGAGCGCGAGCTGGCCCAGTACAAGGCGGGCGTCTCAGCCGACGCGGCCAATGCCAACGCCACCCAAGCCAAGGGAGCCTGAAATGACGCTGACCATCCAACACCTGTACTACCTGGTCGGCTTCGTCCTGGCCGTCACGGCCGTGATGACGCTGCGCGATGCCAGCAATCCCAAGCGCTGGTCCAGCGGCCTGTTCTGGGCGCTGTATGCGGCCGTGTTCCTGGTGGGCCATGAGCTGCCCCCCATGGTGGTGGGCGTGATCGCCGTGGCCATGGCGCTGATCGCCGGCTTCGGCGGCGTGGGCAGCGGCCGCCACGCGCCGCGCAGCGATGCCGAATACCTGGCCAGCGCCAAGCGCCTGGGCAACAAGCTGTTCGTGCCGGCCCTGGCGATTCCGCTGATCACCATGGTCGGCACGTTGAGCGCCTCGCACCTGGTCTTCGGCGGAACGCCCCTGCTGGACCCCAAGGCCACCACGCTGGTGAGCCTGGGCGTGGGCTGCGTGCTGGCGCTGGGCCTGGCCTGCTGGCTGACCCGCGAGACGCCGGCCCAGGGCATGCGCGAATCGCGCCGCCTGACCGATGCGCTGGGCTGGGCCCTGGTGCTGCCCCAGATGCTGGGCATGCTGGGCCTGGTGTTCTCGGACGCCGGCGTGGGCAAGGCCGTGGCCTATGTGACCACCACCTATATCAACATGGACATCCGCTTCGTGGCCGTGGCCGTCTACGTGCTCGGCATGGCGCTGTTCACGGTGGTGATGGGCAATGGCTTCGCGGCCTTCCCGGTGATGACGGGCGGCGTGGGCGTGCCCATTCTGGTGGGCGTCTACCATGGCGACCCGGCCGTGATGGCGGCCATCGGCATGCTCTCGGGCTACTGCGGCACCCTGCTGACGCCCATGGCGGCCAACTTCAACCTGGTGCCCGCCGCGCTGCTGGAGATCGACAAGAATGCCGTGATCCGCGCCCAGGTGCCCACGGCCCTGGCCCTGCTGACGGCCAACGTCTTCCTCATGTATTTCCTGATGTTCCGTTAAAGGACGGACTGTTGCCATGACCGATTCCACTTCCCCGCGCATCCTGGTGACCGGCTTCGAGCCGTTCGAGCAGGACCCTGTCAATCCCTCGTGGGAAGTGGCGCGTGCCCTGCATGGCGAGATCGTGGAGGGCGCCACCGTCCACGGCCTACAGCTGCGCTGCGTGTTCGGCGAATCGCTGCGCCAGCTGCAGGAGGCGCTTGCGCAGCTGCAGCCGGTGCTGGTCATCAGCCTGGGCCTGGCCGGCGGCCGCAGCGAGTTCACGCCCGAGCGCGTGGCCATCAATATCGACGACGCCCGCATTCCCGACCATGCGGCGCGCCAGCCCGTGGACCAGGTGGTGATCCCGGGCGCGCCCGCCGCGTACTTTTCCACGCTGCCCATCAAGGCCGTGGTGCACAACCTGCGCGCGCGGGGCATTCCGTCTTCCGTGTCCAACACGGCGGGCACCTTTGTCTGCAACCACGTATTTTTCGCGCTCATGCACTGGCTGGCCCAGGGCAAGGCTGCGCCGGGTGCGCGGGGCGGCTTCATCCATGTGCCGGCCCTGCCTGAGCAGGCAGCGCGCAAGCCGGGCATGCCCAGCATGTCGCTGGCCGACCAGGTGGCTGCCGTGCGCGAGACCATCCGCACGGCCCTGACCGTGTCCCAGGATCTGAAGGAAAACGCCGGCCAGCTGCACTGAACCCCGTGCACCGAATCCGGCGAGGAGAGAACGATGAAAATTGACCTGAACAGTGATCTTGGCGAGAGCCTGGGCGGATGGCGCATGGGCGACGATGCCGCCATGCTCGATATCGTCAGCAGCGCCAACGTGGCCTGCGGATTCCATGCCGGCGACCCGGCAGGCATCCTGGAGACGCTCAAGGCCGCCCGCGCGCGCGGCGCCATCGTCGGCGCCCATGTGTCCTATCCCGACCTGGTCGGCTTCGGCCGGCGCAACATGGACGTGGCCAGCGCCGACCTGGTGGCCGGCGTCATCTACCAGATCGGCGCGCTGCAGGGCCTGGCCCGCGTGGCTGGCACCGAGGTGCGCTACGTCAAGCCGCACGGCGCGCTCTACAACACCATCGCCCACGACAGGCGCCAGGCCACCGACGTGATCACGGCCATGCGCGCCATCGACCCCAGCCTGGTGCTGGTGGCGCTGGCCGGCTCGCCCCTGATCGACTGGGCGCGCGACGCAGGCCTGACCGTGGTGGCCGAGGCCTTTGCCGACCGGGGCTACACGCCCGAGGGCACCCTGGTCTCGCGCCGCGATCCGGGCGCCGTGCTGCACGACGTGGACCAGATCGCCGCGCGCATGCTCATGCTGGTGCGCGAAGGGGTGGTCGAGGCCGTGGACGGCAGCCCCGTGCGCATTGCCGCCGACTCCATCTGCGTGCATGGCGACAGCCCGGGAGCCGTGGCCATCGCACGCCATCTGCGCGAGCGTTTCGAGCAGGAGGGCGTGCGCATTTCCTCCTTCGCGGGTTGAGGAGTGGCCATGCGCTTTCTACCTGTCAACCGCCAGGCCCTGCTGGTGGAGCTGGCCGACCTGGATGAAACCCTGGCCCTGCTGGGCTCGCTGCAGCGCGAGCCCATCGCCGGCGTGCAGGAGCTGGTGCCGGCCGCGCGCACCGTGCTTGTGCAGTTCACCCCCGCCCAGGTGGGCGTGGCCGAGCTGGTGAACCGCATCGCCGCGCGTGACCTGAGCCAGCGCGCCGAGCGCAGCGATGTGCTGGTCGAAATCCCCGTGCACTACGACGGCGAGGACCTGGCCGATGTGGCGCAGCTGCTGGGCATCACGCCCGAGGAAGTCGTGCGCCGCCACACGGGCAGCGAGTACGCCGTGGCCTTCACGGGCTTTGCGCCCGGCTTTGCCTACCTCAGCGGGGGCGATCCGATCTTCAACGTGCCGCGCCGCACCACGCCGCGCACGCGCGTGCCGGCCGGCTCGGTGGCGCTGGGCGGCACGTTCAGCGCCGTCTATCCCCAGGCCAGCCCGGGCGGCTGGCAACTGATAGGCCGCACCTCGGCGCGCATGTGGGACCTTGCGCGCGAGCTGCCTGCGCTGCTGCAGCCCGGCTACCGCGTGCGCTTTGTCGATGCCGCAGGCATGGAGCAGGCGGATGCCGAACCTGCACCTGCTGTCGTGCAGGCCGAACTGCCAGAGGGCAACGCGCTGCGCGTCAAGGCCACCGGGCTGATGACGCTGTTCCAGGACCGGGGCCGCCTGGGCCAGGCCGGGCAGGGCGTCTCGGCCTCGGGCGCCATGGACCAGGCAGCCTTCAAGGCCGCCAACCGCCTGGTCGGCAATGCCAGCGACCTGGCCGTGCTGGAGACCGTGGGCGGTGGCCTGTCGCTGCAAAGCCGGGGCGAGACCGTGGTGGCCGTCACGGGCGCCGATGCGCCCCTGACCGTGACCACCGGGTCCGGCCAGCGCTGGAGCGTGCCGCGCTACCAGGCCGTGGCCCTGGCCGATGGCGACCTGCTGACCATTGCCCAGCCCGTGGCCGGCGCGCGCTGCTATGTGGCCGTGCGCGGCGGCTTTGCCGTCACGCCCGTGCTGGGCAGCGCCTGCACCGACACCCTGGCGAATGTCGGCCCAGCCGCCCTGGCCGTGGGCCAGATCCTGCCCGTGCGGGCTGCGGACCGCACGGCCGTGTCCGCACCCGAGCTGCCGCCCGAGTCCCTGCCCATCGCCGGGCAGGACGTGGTGCTGGACGTGGAGCTGGGCCCGCGCACCGACTGGTTCACGCCCGAGGCCGTGGCCCTGCTGGCCGCGCAGCGCTGGCAGGTCACGCCGCAATCGAACCGCGTGGGCCTGCGCGTGGCGGGCGAGCAGCCCCTGGCGCGCGCCGTGGCCGGCGAGCTGCCCAGCGAAGGCACGCCGCTGGGCGCCATCCAGGTGCCTCCCAGCGGCCAGCCCGTGCTGTTCCTGGCCGACCATCCGCTGACGGGCGGCTATCCCGTCATCGGCTGCGTGGCGCCGCACCACCTGGATCTGGCCGGCCAGATTCCCGTGGGCGCCTGGATCCGCTTCAACCCCATCCGCGCCTTCGAGGAATATTCCCCCGGCGCGCAAGGCGCCCAGCGCCTGCAGAACAATTGAAGGTATTGCGATGAAAAAAGTCCTGATTGCCAACCGTGGCGAGATCGCCGTCCGCATCGCCCGCGCCTGCGCCGACTACGGCGTGAAATCCGTGGCCGTCTACGCCGATGCCGACATCGACGCCCTGCACGTGCGCATGGCCGACGAGGCCTATGGCCTGGACGGCGAGCGCCCGGCCGACACCTACCTGAACATCGCCAAGCTCATCGCCATCGCGCACAAGAGCGGCGCCGACGCCGTGCACCCCGGCTACGGCTTCCTGTCCGAAAGCGAAGCCTTTGCGCGCGCCGTGCTGGATGCGGGCCTGCGCTGGATCGGCCCCACGCCCGAGACCATCGCCAAGCTGGGCGACAAGGTCGAGGCGCGCAAGATCGCCCTGCAGGTCGGCGCTCCCCTGGTGGCCGGCACGCCCGACCCCGTCAAGGATGCCGGCGAAGTGCTGGCCTTTGCCCAGCAGCACGGCCTGCCCATCATCATCAAGGCCGCCTTCGGCGGCGGCGGGCGCGGCATGAAGATCGCGTGGCGCATGGACGAGGTGGAGGAACTCTTTCACTCGGCCGTGCGCGAGGCCGTCACCGCCTTCGGCCGCGGCGAATGCTTTGTCGAGCAATTCCTGGACCGCCCGCGCCATATCGAGGCCCAGGTGCTGGCCGACACCCACGGCAACGTGGTCGTGCTGGGCACGCGCGACTGCTCGCTGCAGCGGCGCAACCAGAAGCTGGTGGAAGAGGCCCCGGCGCCCTTCCTCAGCGACGAGCAGCGCGCCCGCATCCACAGCTCCGCACGCGACATCTGCGCGGCGGCCGGCTACGTCAGCGCGGGCACGGTGGAATTCCTGTTGAGCCAGACGGGCGCCATCTCCTTCCTCGAAGTCAACACGCGCCTGCAGGTCGAGCACCCCGTGACCGAGCAGACCACGGGCGTGGACCTGGTGATCGAGCAGCTGCGCGTGGCCGACGGCCTGCCGCTGTCCATCACCGAAACCCCGGCGCCGCTGGGCCACTCCATCGAATTCCGCATCAACGCCGAAGACGTGGGCCGCGGCTTCCTGCCCACGCCAGGCCCCGTGGTGCGGTTCGACCCGCCCTCGGGCCCCGGCGTGCGCCTGGACACGGGCGTTCAGTCCGGCTCGGTCGTGCCCGGCAGCTTCGACTCGCTGATGGCCAAGCTCATCGTCAGCGGCGCCACGCGTGAACAGGCCCTGGCCCGTGCCCGCCGCGCGCTGGCCGAGTTCCGCATCGAAGGCCTGTCCTCCGTCCTGCCCTTCCACCGCGCCGTCATCGGCCATGCCGACTTCGTGGGCAACGACGGCTTCAAGGTCCACACGCGCTGGATCGAATCCGACTTCGCCGAACCCCTGGCCGCCGCCGTGCGCGCCGAGCCGCTGCCCGACGCCAGCCTGGTGCGCTGCGCGGTCGAGATCGACGGGCGACGGGTGTCGCTGGGCCTGCCTGCGGTGCTGCTGCAGGGGCTGGCATCGGCTGGCGGCGGTGTGGCTGCCGCGCCGGCTGCCGAATCTGCAGTGGACCCCGCTGCCGTCACCTCACCCATTGCAGGCAATCTGCATGCGTGGAAGGTGGCCGATGGCGACACCGTTCAGGAGGGCGATGTGATTGCCGTCATGGAGGCCATGAAGATGGAGATGCAGGTGACTGCGCATCGCAGTGGGGTGGTGGCGTTGGTGGCTGAGGCGGGGAAGGCGCAGGTGCTGGGGGCTGTGATTGCTCGGATTGGCTGATTTCTGGTTGACCTGTTTTTGATTGTGTTGTGCCTCTGGCGGCAGGAGCCGGGTTTCGGCCCGGCGGCCGACCTACTTTCTTATCGCGCGATAAGAAAGTAGGCAAAGAAGCGCGCCCCAAACTGCCCACGACCCCTTCGCTTCGCTACGGGGCGACCTGCGTTGGGCGGGATGCGGGGTGCGCCGTGAAACTCGTTGCGCGCTGCGCGCTTCACTCAAACATCACGGCGAGTCAGATGACGAAGCAGCCCTGTCCTTCGGCAGGGCTGCCACCCCGCATCCCGCCCAACGCAGGCGTGGGCAGAAGGGGGGAGGCTGGGGGGAGCCAACAGCCAACAGCCAACAGCCAACAGCCAACAGCCAACAGCCAACAGCCAACAGCCAACAGCCGGCGCCATCGCTCCGCTCGGCTTCAAACCAGGGGCCGAGCGAAGCGAAGGCCCTTACCAACTCCCCGTATGTCCGCGCCTGCGGCGTGGTGGTTGCGGGGTTGCAGTCCTGCCGAAGGACAGGACTGCTTCGTGATCTGACTCGCTGCGGTTGTTTGAGCGGCGCGCGAAGCGCAAAGCGAGTTCCGCAGCGAACCCCGCAACCGCCACGACGCAGGTTGCCCCGCAGCGAAGCGGAGGGGTCGCGGACATCCGGGTCTGTACGTGTCAAGGACATGGGTAACAACTCAGCTCACAGACATGGGTAACACTTCAAGCTCACATAGTCCTTCTGCGGTCCTCGCACATCCTCTTCGTTGAAGCAGCCCAGTCGCACCGGCCCCAGATACACATCCCACTGGCCAGCGGCCACCTCCTGCATCCCGATCCACTGCCCCGCCAGCAGGTAGCCTATGTAGACCCGCAGCGCTCGCCAGTAGATCAAGCCGTTGTGGCTGACCCGAACCCTTTCCCAATGCTTCGGGTACTGCAGCTCGGGTAGCTTTGAGGGGTATGGCCTGGTCGAGTCGCTGTAATGCTGGGCCGGCATGCTTTGCTGCAAGGCCTCATGCGGGCGCTGCTGGTTGTAGTGCTCCACAAAGGCATCGAGCTGCATCTGCAATGCCGCTTTGTCCGCCGCAGGCTCTTTGCCCAGGGCATGCTTGAGCGTGCGGTGCATCCGCTCGTGGCGACCGTTTTGCTGTGGCTTGCCCCTCTCGATGCGCTCCGGCCTGATGCCCAGCCTTATCCACCATATCGCCAGGCGTGACAGGCCCGCCACGCCAGTAGTCGCGAACGGCGGACCGTTGTCACTGCGTATGCGCTCGGGCAGTCCGTATTGCCGAAACACCTGTTCGAAGCTGCGTTTGGCATCCTCGTAGTTGGGGCTGTCGTAGACATGCACGGCCAGCAAATAACGGCTGGCGTGGTCCATGATGGTCAATGGATAGCACCAGTGACCATCGGCTGTCTTGAACTGGCCTTTGTAGTCTGCACTCCACACCCCATTGGGCTGCTTGCTCGTTCGCAAGGGCTGGGCCGTAGGCACCGAGCGTCTGCGTACACGCCTGCTGCAAACAAGCCCCTCAGCCTTCAGCACGTTGTAGATGGTGGTTTTGCTGGGTGTCTCCTGTGGGCCCCAGCGCTGCAGGAGCAAAGCGTGCAGCTTCTTGGGCCCCATCTGTGACCTTTGCTGCGTGCGCAGCTCAATGATGGCCCGGCGCTGTGCATAGCTGATCGCCTGATTGTTCCCGTGGGGCCTGCGACTGCGTTCTTGCAATCCATCCATGCCCAGTTGGCGGTAACGCTCAACCCACTTGTAGGCCGTCTTGCGGCTGATGCCGTAGCGCCTGCACAGCTCGCTCAGCGGCGCACCACCGCGCAGGTGGTCGGCTATGAAGAGCAGTTTCTCGTCCATGGGTGCGCACTCCTTCCAGGGCATGGTGATCGCTCCTTGGCTGCTGTTGGCTCCAGCTGCCAAGCTTGGATCTGTTACCCATGTCCTTGTACTGATGTGTCACCTATGAGTGTGAGTCGTACCGGTCGACTTTTCTTGGCCTACCTTCTTTTGGCGAAGCAAAAGAAGGTAGGTCGGCCGCCGGGCCGAGACCCGGCCTCGAAAAACAACCCCCGGCAGGGAACAAAACAGATCCCTGAACCCATCAGGAAGACTCAGCGCCCACCCTGAAAACTACGCGTACTGTACAGATCCGTCGCCAGCCGCGACAGCAGCGGCAGACCAGACACCGCATCCACCGGCTGCCTCTCGATGTAGTTGAAGAACACATCGGAATCGAGCACGCCAATGTCCAGACGGCGCGCATCAGGCACGGCCGCCAGCGTCTTGTAGCCATCGCCACCCGTGGCATTGAAGCTCAGCACGAACAGCTTGTATGTGCGCGCGGTATCCAGCGGCTTCCACGTCTTGCTCGCGTTGTCATACACCTCAATGCCCGACACGCGCTGGCCGGCCGCCGCTGCCGCATTCACGTCAAAGCGCAGGCCGCCCGTGTAGGGGTAGGGGCCGGTCGTGCCGCTGGGGCCGTAGACGGCCTGCAGGCCGTCCTCGAGCATGCCCTTGACTTCCGTGCCGGTGATGTCGAGGCGGAACAGCTTGTTGCCGAAGGGCAGGACCTGGATGACCTGGGCGGCCGTGACCTGGCCCAGCAGCGGGATGCGCACGCCGCCGCCGCTTTGCAGGGTGATGTCGGCGCCGCCGTAGTGGCGGTTGGCTTCTTCCAGGTAGGCCTGGGCCACGAGCTGCTGGATGTCGCCGCCGCGCACGCTGACGCTGCCTTCGGCATTGCAGGCTGCGCTGGACTGGCTGTAGTTCATGGTGCCGACGCCGCCGGGCACGCGGCGCGAGCACAGTTCCCGGGGCACGGTGGCGACCTGCTTGAGGTTGAACTGGGCAACCTTGTCCTTGAAGGGCTGCAGCGCGGCCGTGGCCTTGGCCGAGGGCGTGGTCACGCGCAGCACGCCGGTGGCGGCGGCACTGGCCTTGAGCGCGGTCTTTTGCGCATCGGTGGCTGCCTTGCCGGCGATGGTGAAGCTGTCGCCGATCAGCACATGGGGCGTGCCCGTGCACTGGGTGACGCGGCCGTCGGCGTCGAACTGGACCTTGAGGTCGCCGACGACCTGGGCGTACTCCCAGGCCTGGACCACGCAGACGGGGCTGCCGTCCCTGTCGGTCAGGCGTGTGGGGTAGGCGCCGCCCGGTGTGCCCACGCCGGTGGTGTTGAGCACGTCGGGGCCGAGCAGGGTGTGCGAGTCGCCGCCCACGACCACGTCCACGCCGCTGAGCTTGGGCACGATCTGGCGGTCGTACTCATAGCCCACATGGCTCATGACGATGATCTTGTTGATGCCCTTGGCGCGCAGCGCGTCGATTTCGCGCTGGGCTGCGGTGGCCTCGTCCTCGAAGGTGGTGTCGGTATCGGGGCTGGACGATGCCTTGGTTTTGCCCGCAATGGTCAGGCCGACGATGCCGATCTTCTGGCCGCCTCGCTCCACCACGGTGGAGGGGTTCACATAGCCGGGCGCCTTGGCCGCGTTCAGGGCCGAGTTGGCGCCAAAGCGCACGTTGGCGCTGAGCACGGGCGTCTTGCAGGTGCCGGCGCGCAGGCGGTCCAGGAAGGACTTGAGGCCGCTGTCGCCCTTGTCGAACTCGTGGTTGCCCAGCGTGAAGGCGTCAAAGCAGACGGTGTTCATGAGGGCGGCATCGGCCTCGCCGTCGGCGCCTGCGCGATTGAAGTACAGCGTGCCGGTGAGCGCGTCGCCGGCGTGCAGCTTGAGCACGTTGGGCGACTGCGCGGCCAGCTCCTCGATGGCCTGGGTCACGCGCGCAAAGCCTGCGGCGTCCACGGCCACGGCTTCGGCCTTGCCCGTGCCGGCGTCCAGCTGCAGGGTCTTGCTCTTGGACTCCAGCGTGGAGTGGTGGTCGTTGATGTGCAGAATGCGCAGCTCCAGCGGCTGGCCTGCGGGCGTGTCGTTGCCGGAGCCGCCGCAACCGGCGATCAGGGCGGAGGCAGCCAGGGCCACGGCCAGCGGGCGCAGGGCGGGGCGATGGGAGGTCAAGGACATGAACGGGTTCTCTCTGTATCGGTTTGTCACGGCCGCCGATGCTGGGCAAGGCAGATGACATGGCGATGAAAGCGCCCTGCAGGGGGCTTGACCTTGACATGGTGGCAATCTCTAAAGTGCCTCCAATGCGAGAACAAAGGAGTCAGGCAATGAATGCATCGACCAAGGCCGGCATGGCCATAGACCTGCCCGTTCAGGGCATGACCTGCGCCTCCTGCGTGGGGCGTGTGGAGCGCGCGCTCAAGAAGCTGCCGGGCGTGCAGGAAGCCGTGGTCAACCTGGCCACCGAAAAGGCCAGCATCCGCTTCGAGGGCGCGGCCGATCTGCCCGCCGCCATTGCAGCCATCGAGAAGGCCGGCTACGAAGTGCCCCAGTCCAGCGTGGAACTGGAAGTGGAGGGCATGACCTGCGCCTCCTGCGTGGGCCGCGTGGAGCGTGCGCTGAAAAAGGTGGAAGGCGTGCAATCGGCCAGCGTGAACCTGGCCACCGAGCGTGCAGTGGTGACGCTGGCTGGCAGTGCAGATGTGGCGGCCCTTGTGGCAGCTGTGCACAAGGCCGGGTACGAAGCGCGTCCGCTGGGCGCCAGCGCGAACCCGGCCAGTGAAGGCGGCGCAGCGCAGTCGCCGGCCGAAGACGGCACGGAGCAGCGCCAGGCGCGCGAGCGGGCCTCGCTCAAGCGCTCGCTGATCGTGGCCACGGTGTTCGCGCTGCCGGTGTTCGTGCTGGAGATGGGCGGCCACATGGTGCCGGCCTTCCACCACTGGGTGGGGCAGGCCATCGGCACCCAGAACAGCTGGTATCTGCAGTGCCTGCTGTCGGCCATCGTGCTGTTCGGGCCGGGCCTGCGCTTTTTCCAGAAAGGCATTCCCGCGCTGCTGCGCGGCGCGCCCGACATGAATTCGCTGGTGGCCGTGGGCACCTCGGCGGCCTTTGCCTATTCGCTGGTGGCCACCTTCGTGCCGCAGTGGCTGCCGGCCGGCACGGTGAATGTGTATTACGAGGCGGCGGCCGTGATCGTGGCGCTGATCCTGCTGGGCCGCTTCATGGAGGCGCGCGCCAAGGGCAATACCTCCGAAGCCATCCGCCGCCTGGTGCGACTGCAGGCCAAGACGGCGCGCGTGCGCAAGGACGGCGCCGTGCAGGAGGTGGACATCGCCGCCGTGCGTGCGGGCGACACCATCGAGGTGCGGCCCGGCGAGCGCATTCCCGTCGATGGCGAGGTCATCGAGGGCAGCAGCTTCGTCGATGAATCCATGATCAGCGGCGAGCCCGTGCCGGTCGAGAAAACCCCGGGTGCCGAACTGGTCGGCGGCACGGTGAACCAGAACGGCGCGCTGGCCTTTCGCGCCACCAAGGTGGGCGCGGACACGCTGCTGGCGCAGATCATCCGCATGGTCGAGCAGGCCCAGGGCTCCAAGCTGCCCATACAGGCGCTGGTGGACCAGGTCACCATGTGGTTCGTGCCGGCCGTGATGGCCGTGGCCCTGCTGACCTTCGGCGCCTGGCTGGCCTGGGGGCCGTCGCCCGCACTGAGCTTTGCGCTGGTCAATGCCGTGGCCGTGCTCATCATCGCCTGCCCCTGCGCCATGGGCCTGGCCACGCCCACTTCCATCATGGTGGGCACGGGCCGGGCCGCGCAGATGGGCGTGCTGCTGCGCAAGGGCGAGGCGCTGCAGACCTTGAAAGACGCCCGCGTGGTGGCCGTGGACAAGACGGGCACGCTGACGCGCGGCCGCCCCGAGCTGACCGACCTGGTACTGGCCCCCGGCTTCGAGGGCGAGCGCAGCCGCGTGCTGGCGCTGGTGGCGGCCGTGGAGGACCGCTCCGAGCACCCGATTGCGCGCGCCATCGTGGATGCTGCCAAGGCCGAGGATCTGCCGCTGGGCGCCGTGGATCGCTTTGAATCGGTGACAGGCTTTGGCGTGCGCGCCCAGGTGGACGGCGTGCGCGTGGAGATCGGTGCCGACCGCTTCATGCGCGAATTGGGCCTGCAGGTGGACACGCTGGCAGACGAGGCCGCGCGCCTGGGCGACGAAGGCAAGACGCCTCTGTATGCCGCGGTGGACGGACGCCTGGCCGCCATGATCGCCGTGGCCGATCCCATCAAGGACAGCACGCCGGCCGCCATTGCCGCGCTGCACGCCTTGGGCCTGAAGGTGGCCATGATCACCGGAGACAACCGCCGCACGGCCGAGGCCATTGCGCGCCAGCTGGGCATCGACGAGGTGGTGGCCGAGGTGCTGCCCGGCGGCAAGGTCGATGCCGTCAAGCGCCTGAAGGCCGAGCATGGCACGCTGGCCTATGTGGGCGACGGCATCAACGACGCGCCGGCCCTGGCCGAGGCCGATGTGGGCCTGGCCATCGGCACGGGCACGGACATCGCCATCGAGGCGGCCGACGTGGTGCTGATGTCGGGCGACCTGGGCAGCGTGCCCAATGCGATTGCGCTGTCCAAGGCCACCATGGCCAACATCCGCCAGAACCTGTTCTGGGCCTTTGCCTACAACGTGGCCCTGATCCCCGTGGCCGCTGGCCTGCTGTACCCCGTCAACGGCACGCTGCTGTCGCCCGTGTTCGCGGCCGGGGCCATGGCGCTGTCCAGCGTCTTCGTGCTCAGCAACGCGCTGCGCCTGCGGCGTTTCAGTCCGCCGCTGGCGGCGGGGCGTTGAACGACGAAGGCAGTCAGCCGGGCAGCTTGGGGACGTCTATGAAGTCGTCCAGGCTCAGGCCTTTTTCTTTCAGCAGGGCCTCGAGCACGGGCTGCAGGCGGCCCAGGCTTTGCTGCACGGTCTCGCGCACCGTGTCCACCACGACCTGGGTGCTGCGGTCAATCTCCACATTGAGCAGGTCGCCCACGCCCTTGGACTCGAACACGGTCATGCGGCGCGTCTCGGGGATCAGCCAGACCTCGAACCAGCCGGCCTGGCGGTCCACCTCGGACACCGTGAGGCTGGCGCCGTTGATGGCGATGTAGCCCTTGGCGAACACGTAGTGGCGAAAGCCCTCGGGAATGCCGAAGCGGATGCGGTGGTTGGTGTCGCTGGAGGCCACTTCCAGCACGGGCGAGGTGAAGTCCACGTGGCCCGACAGCGGATGGCCGCCGATCTCGGCGCCGTCCTTTGCCGCGCGCTCCACATTGACGCGCCCGCCCACGGCATAGCCGCCCAGCGTGGTGATGTTCAGGCTTTGCAGCATCACATCGAACGTGGCGCGCGTGGGCGAGAGGATCTCGGTCACCGTCAGGCACACGCCGTCGGTGGAGACGCTGGCGCCGATGGCCAGGTCCTGGCAGAAGCCTTCGGGAAAGTCGAGGGTGAAGGTGCGCAGGCCGTTCTGGTCGCGCAGCGCGGCAATGCTTGCCACGGCCTGGATGATGCCGGTGAACACGATGTGGGATTCCTTGGAGCCGCCCGGTCGGCGGCGAAGCGGGTATTTTGCATCGCGGCGCTGCGCTGCGGGGGCGCAGGCCGGCGTGTCCCTGCGGGCATCAGGCCGGTGCCGCTGCCTCTTCCCACCAGCCGCTGAGCAGGGCTGGCGGCCGCTGCGCCGCATGCACCCAGGCACAGGACGGCCAGGCATCCTGCTGCACGTTCATGCCCGCATAGATGCCGTAGCCGGGGCCGGCCGCGATCTCGCCTTCGGCATGCAGGGTCTCGCCCGCGCGGATGCTGCAGGCCGCACGGATGTCGCCCAGCGCGCGCATGCCCCAGTCCACCTCGATGTGGCTGCCGCCTTCCACGTCGGCGCCAGCGTACAGGCCGTGGCCCAGCTCGATCAGGCCGCTGGCGCGGATGCTGCCGCCCGCGCGCAGGCCCTTGCCGCAGCGGATGGCGCCCTGCACCTCGATGTCCTGGCCGGCCTGGGCCCCTCCGCCCAGGCGCAGGTCGGCGCCGCAGCGCAGCTCCCAGCCGGCGCGCACGTCTTCGGCGCGCAGTTCCTCGTGCACGTCCACGCTCCAGGCGGCCTTGACCAGGCCGCCGGCCTGCAGCGGGCCGCTGCAGAAGATGGCGCCGCCGCTGTGCAGGTCCTGGCCGGCCTCGATGCGGCCCGCGTGGATGCCGGCGCCGGCCTGCAGCGTGCGGCCCACGGCCAGCAGGCCGGGCACGCGCAGCTCGCCATGCACGACGACGCTGCCCGAGAACACCAGGGCATCGGCCTCCAGGTGATCGACCTCCAGCACGGCGTCGGTGGGGCCGAACTGGTTCATGAGCCAGCGCGCATCCTCGACGCGGCCATCGCCCACCAGGGCGTCGAGCACGCGCTGGTAGTCGTTGCCGTCATGGCGGTTGCGCACGAACCAGCGAAAGCCCGCCGCGCAGGGGCTTTTGGCACGCAGAAAGTTTTGGGAGAGTTCCATGTCCATCATCGGCTCCGGGGTCAAGGCGGCTGCGCCATGCGGCGGCGCGGCCGAAAAGGCGTGCAGGCCAGGGAGATGCGGGGCGTGGGCCGGCAGCTCCTGGCATGCGCTTCGCATGCGGATTCGCTGCGGGGGCCGTGCGGGAAGCTGGGGGGTGGGCCTCAGGCTTTCCGCACGGCGGCGGAAAGCAGGGCCGTGAAGCCGCACAGGCTGATGAAGGCCGTGGGCACGCCGTGCACGCGCTGCGGCCGCTGCGCGCGCAAGGCGGTGCAGCGGGTCGGGGCGTGGCGGAAAAGGCGTGTAGGGGCCATGGACAGGGGGATGAGGAGCCGCGATTATGCCGCGAGGCCATTTGCGCACGGGGGCATGGGGCCGTGTACAGGACGGGGCTTCGTTGCTTTGGGTAACATCACGGACCCTGCGGGCGCCCGGTGGAGGACCACCGGCGCCCGGTTGCCCTGCTGCGCGGCGATCGGCCCGGCAGGGTCCTCTCGCCAAGAGAAGCCCATGAATTCCAAGACTCCCCCCTCGTTCCTGAGCCGCATCGCCATCGCGATCGGCAGTTTCTTCGCCATCCTCGGCAACGGCCGCCTGGCCGCCGATGTGTCCCGCCTGCGCGACGGCGAGCCGCTGGCCGCCGACGTGCCGCCGCCCGCACCCAAGGAGGTGCGCGTGGAGGTGCCCGTGGACCGGATCGTCGAGGTCCGCGTCGAGGTGCCTGTCGAGAAGGTGGTCGAGAAAGTGGTTGAAAAGCGTGTCGAGGTGCCGGTCGAAAAGACCGTCGTGGAGCCGGCCGCACCCGCTGGCACCGCCGCCCTGCAGCTGCTGGGCCTGCTGCAGCGCGAGGCGCGCTTCGTGGACTTCGTGCAGGAAGACGTGGCCGGCTATGCCGACGCCGAGATCGGCGCCGCAGCGCGCGTGGTGCACGAAGGCTGCCGCAAGGTGCTGCGCGAGCATTTCAGCATCGCCCCCGTGCGTGCCGAGGCCGAAGGCAGCCGCGTCACGCTGGCCGCAGGCTTTGATGCCGCCGCCGTGCGCCTGACGGGCAACGTGGTCGGCCAGGCACCCTTCACGGGCACGCTGGGCCACCGTGGCTGGCGCGTGGACGATGTCCGCCTGCCCCAGCTCACCGATCACAAGGCTGCCGCCATCGTGGCCCAGGCCGAGGTGGAGCTGTGAGCATGGACCAGTCCCGTCAATCCTCCCAGGCGCGCTACAGCATCGGCATCGACCTGGGCACCACGCATTGCGCGCTCTCCTATGTGGACCGCCAGGCCAGCGATGGCGAGAAGGTGGTGCAGGGCGTGCTGGACATTCCCCAGCTCACCGGCCCCTCCAGCGTGGAGGCACGCCCGCTGCTGCCGTCCTTCCTCTACCTGCCGCATGAAAGCGAGCTGACTGCGGCCGACATGGCCCTGCCCTGGGGCGCCAGCCAGGACTTCGTGGTGGGCGAGTTCGCGCGATCGCGCGGCGCGGCCACGCCGATACGGCTGGTCTCCAGCGCCAAGAGCTGGCTGTGCCATCCGGGCGTGGACCGCCGCTCGCCCCTGCTGCCGGCCGATGCGCCCGAGGAGGTGCACCGCGTCTCGCCGCTGACCGCCTCCATCCGCTACCTGTCGCACCTGCGCTGGGCCTGGGAACAGGCCCATCCCGAGGCGCCGTTCGACGCCCAGGACGTGACGGTGACCATTCCCGCCTCGTTCGACCCGGCCGCGCGCGAGCTGACGGCCGAGGCCTGCCGCGCCGCGGGCTTCCAGAGGCTCACGCTGCTGGAGGAACCCCAGGCTGCGCTGTACAGCTGGATCCAGGCCAGCGGCGGCCAGTGGCGCAAGCAGGTACAAAGCGGCGAGATCATCCTCGTCGTGGACGTGGGCGGCGGCACCACCGACCTGTCGCTGATTGCCGTGCTGGAAAAGGACGGCGGCCTGGAGCTGCAGCGCGTGGCCGTGGGCGAGCACATCCTGCTGGGCGGCGACAACATGGACCTGGCCCTGGCCTACGGCGTGGCCCGCAAGCTGGCCCAGGAGGGCAAGCAGCTCGACGCCTGGCAGACCCGCGCCCTGGCCCATGGCTGCCGCCAGGCCAAGGAGCAACTGCTGGCCGACGCCTCGCTGCAGTCCGTGCCCGTGGTCGTGCCCAGCCGGGGCAGCAAGCTCATCGGCGGCAGCATCCGCACCGAGGTCACGCGTGACGAGGTGCTGCAGATGCTGGTGGAAGGCTTCTTCCCGCGAGCAGCCGTCTCCGACAAGCCCCAGACCCGCGCGCGCGCCGCGCTGACCCAGCTGGGCCTGCCGTATGCGCAGGACGCGGCCGTCACGCGCCACCTGGCGGCCTTCCTCTCGCGCCAGGCCGGTGCCACCGAGCAGATCGAAGGCCTCCAGGGCACGCAGCCCGAGGGCGCGTCCTTCCTGCATCCCTCGGCCATCCTGTTCAACGGCGGCGTGCTCAAGGCGCCGCAGATCGAGCAGCGCATCCTGGAAGTCGTCAACGGCTGGCTGGCCGGCGAAGGCGCGCAACCCGCGCGCCTGCTGGACGGCGCCAACCTCGACCTGGCCGTGGCGCGCGGCGCCGCCTACTTCGGCCATGTGGCGGCTGCGGGCCGTGGCGTGCGCATCCGTGGCGGCACGGCGCAGAGCTATTACGTGGGCGTGGAAAGCAACATGCCCGCCATCCCCGGCATGGAGCCGCCCATCTCGGCCCTGTGCCTGGCGCCCTTCGGCATGGAAGAGGGCACCGAGGTGGCGCTGGACACGCAGGAATTCGGCCTGGTCGTGGGCGAGCCCGTGCGCCTGCGCTTCTTCGGTTCCTCCGTGCGCCGCGCCGACCAGGTCGGCACCGTGCTGGACTTCTGGGGACCCGAGGAACTGGTCGAGCTGCAGGAAATCGAGGCCCACCTGCCCGCCGAAGGCCGTGCGCCCGGCGAGATCGTGCCCGTCACCCTGCATGCGCGCGTGACCGACATCGGCACGCTGGAACTCAACGCCGTGCCCGTGGGTGGTGACGAACGCTGGAAGGTGGAGTTCGACGTGCGGGCCGATGTAGCGTAGCCCGCCCCGGCGGCAGGCCCGGTCCGGGCCGCGCACCGTGCCCTGTATGACTGCCGATATGCCTGATACTGCCGCCCCCGCCTCCGCCACCCCCTTCGCTCCCGACGCCGCCCACATCGTGGGCATCGACCTGGGCACCAGCCACACCGTGGTGGCGCATGTGCCCGTGGGCGGCACGGCGGCCGACATCGCCTTGCTGCCCGTGGCGCAGCGTGTCTCGGCTGGCGAGGTCGCTGCCCAGGTGCTGCTGCCTTCTGCGCGCTACCAGGCGGCGCCCGGCGAACTAGGCGATGCCTGGCAGCAGCCCTGGGCGGCACTGGGCGCCGATGCGCAAGCGCCCGCTGTCAATGGCCGCTGGGCGCGTGATCTGGGCGCGGCCGTGCCGTCGCGCCTGGTGGCCAGTGCCAAGAGCTGGCTGTCGCACGCGGGCGTGGACCGCACGGCGGCCATCCTGCCCTGGGGCGCGCCCGAAGAGGTGGCCCGGCTGTCGCCGCTGCAGGCCTCGGCCAGTTACCTGGACCATGTCCGGCAGGCCTGGGACCGCACGCACCCCGGCGCGCCGCTGAGGGACCAGCTGGTCGTGCTGACCGTGCCGGCCTCATTCGACGAAGGCGCGCGCGCACTGACGCTGGAGGCCGCGCGGCTGGCCGGCCTGCCTGCGGTGCAATTGCTGGAGGAACCCAAGGCCGCCTTCCACGACTGGCTGGTGCTGCAGGGCGAACGCCTGGCGGCCGAGCTGGCGCACTGCCGCCTGGTGCTGGTGGTGGATGTGGGCGGCGGCACTACCGACCTGACCCTGATCCGCGTGCAGCCCGCTGAAGCTGGAGGCCTGCCCGTGCTGACACGCACGGCCGTGGGCGAGCACCTGATGCTGGGCGGCGACAACATGGACCTGGCGCTGGCCCATCGGCTGGAGCCGCAGTTCGCCCCGCCCGGCGAGCGTCTGCCCGCCGCACGCTTCGCCCAACTGGTGCAGCGCTGCCGCATGGCCAAGGAACAGTTGCTGGCCGACGATGCGCCCGAGTCCGTGGCCGTGACCCTGCTGGGCGGCGGATCGAAGCTGCTGGCGCAGACGCGCACGGCCACGCTGCGCCGCGACGAGGTGCGCGAGGCCGTGGTCGAAGGCTTCATGCCGCTGGCCGGCCTGCAGGATCTGCCCACCCGGCGCCAGGGCGCTTTGCGCGGCCTGGGGCTACCCTATCCTGCCGATGCGGCGATCACACGGCACCTGGCGCAGTTCCTCGCGCAGCACGCGGCTGGGGAGTTGCCCGATGCGGTCCTGCTCAATGGCGGCGTCTTCCACGCCCATGCGCTGGCCCAGCGGCTGGTGGCGCAGCTGCAGGCCTGGCGCGGCCAGCCGCTGCGCCTGCTGCACAACCCGCATCCCGACTGGGCCGTTGCACGCGGCGCAGCGGCGCATGGCCTGGTCATGCATGTCCAGAGCCGTCCGTCTGAGGATCTGCCGGAATCGGAAGATGCCCGGACTGTGCCCGCCCCGGTACCGCGCATCGGCGGTGGCTCGCCGCGCAGCTACTGGCTGGTCCTGCCCGAGAAGGCGGGTGCCGCACCACAGGGCATCTGCCTGCTGCCGCGCGGCACGGAGGAGGGCGTGCGCATCGTGCTCTCCGGCCGGCGCTTTGCGTTGCGCCTGGGCCAGGCCGTGCGCTTTTCGCTGGTGGCCAACAGCCTGGCGGCGGCGCCTGCGCAGGCCGGCCGTATCGCGGCGCTCGACGGCGAGGGCTGGGTCGAGCTGCCCGCCCTGTCCACCGTGCTGCCCGCGCCCGAAGGCCGGGACAAGGCCCAGGTCGAAGTGCAACTGCAGGCCTGCATGACCGAGGTCGGCACGCTGGAGGTGCGCTGCGTGGCCGCCGACGATGCGCAGCGCCAGTGGCTGCTGCCGTTCAGCGTGCGTGGTGCGCTGGCCGCAGATGCGCAGGACACCGGCGATCGTTCTGCCCGGCAGGGCCGGCTGGCGGACGCCGTGGCCCTGATCGAGCGCATCTTCGGCAGCCAGGCCCAGGAGGTGACGGCCAAGGAGGTCCGCCAGCTGCGCCAGTCGCTGGAGCGACGGCTGGGCCCGCGCGAGGACTGGGACCTGCCGCTGCTGCGCGCACTGTTCGACGCCCTGCTGGCCCGCGCCAGGCGCCGCCGCCGCACGGCCGAGCACGAGCGCGTCTGGCTGAACCTGGCAGGCTGGTGCCTGCGACCCGGCGTGGGCGCCGAGCTGGACGGCTGGCGCATGCAGCAGGTCTGGCAACTGCATGGCCAGGGCCTGGGCCATGGCGGTGAGGCGGCCAACCGCACCGAATGGTGGGTGTTCTGGCGCCGCGTGGCCGCGGGCCTGGACGAGGCCCGGCAGATGGAGCTGCTGGAAGAGGTTGCCGGCCACATGCAAAAGGCCGTGCAGCAGTCCACGCAGCGCAGCCAGGGCAAGTCCGCCCATGGCAGCTACGACGACATGCTGCGCCTGTTCGCCGCCATGGAAGCTGTGCCCTGGCAGTACCGCCAGGAAATGGGCCAGTGGATGCTGCAGCGGCTGAAGCACCCCGGTGAATCCGTGCAGACCTGGTGGGCCATAGGCCGGCTGGCCGCGCGCATGCCGCTGGCGGCCAACGCCCACCGCGTCATGCCGCCCGAGGCTGCGCAGGAGTTCCTGGACGCCACCCTGGCCCAGGACTGGCGCCGCAATGAAACCGCCATGTTCGCCGCCGTGCAGATGGCCCGCATGACGGGCGACCGTGCGCTGGACCTGTCCGATGCCCAGCGCGCCCTGGTGCTGGAGCGGTTGCGCGGCGCCGGTGCACCGCAGCGCTGGATCGACCTGGTGGAACAGGTCCAGCAGATGGACGCCCAGGATGCGAAGCGCAGCTTTGGGGATAGCCTGCCCCCGGGGCTGGTGCTGGTGGGGTGAGGGCTGTTGCCCAAGAAGAAGGCCCCGCAGTGCGGGGCCTTCTTTTTGGGGAGGCACTGCAGCAAGTGCAGTGCGCTGTGCTTACTGCGAGTTCCAGACGTAGTAGGCGACACCTTCGTACTTGAAAACGGGATAGCTGGCGATCACGAAATCGCGTTCAGCCGCGTTGGCCGTGTAGAAGTGCGTGCCTGTCTGCACGTTGAAGAAGCGGAACATGGGCACGGTGCCATTGCCGGCGGCCGTCTGGGCATACCAGGACGTGCCCTCGCTCTTGAAGCTGGGATAGGTTGCGAGCACGTAGTCACGTTCAGGCTGGCTGATGGTGAAGAAGTGTGCGCCGGAGGCCGTATTGAAGAAACGGAACACCGGGTCCAGGCCCTGCTGCGGCTGGGTGGACGCATAGAAGGCCACGTTCTCGTACTGGAAGGCCGGGTAGGTGGCCACCACATAGTCGCGCTCGGAGGCGCTGGCGGTATAGAAGTGAGCGCCGGTCTGGCGGTTGAAGAAGCGGTAGATGGCGGTGCGGGCCTGTCCGGTGCCGGTGTCCACGCCGCCCGTGCCCGTGTCTGCAGCAAGCCACTTCTGCACATTGGGGAAGAGCAGGTCAAAGCGCCCATAGATCGAGTTGCCACCCGTGCGCGAACAGGTCTGGTCGTCGCCGCCGTAGAGCGTGCCGACCAGCAGGCCATTCAGGAACAGGCCCGAACCGCTGCTGCCCGGCTGCGTCAGGCCCTGGTCCCAATTCACGCTGAGGTAGCCGCCATCGCGGTACCGGCAGGTCATGGTGGCATCGCTGGAGGGTTCGCAGGCCAAGGAGCGGTCATAGGTGCCGAAGCTGATCTTCTGCAGGTCGCCACGCGGGTGGTGTATGCCTACCACCTTGGCGCCACTGGTCAGGGCCTGGGTGGACCAGCCGGCAAAGACGGCGCCTGCAGGGGCGGCTTCGTTGAGCCGCAGCAAGCTGCCGTCATAGGTGGCGGTGGCGTACAGCAGGGTGGCGCCGTTGCGCAGCGTGCGCGAGGCCGACGACAGCGTGCGGCTGTTGCACGAGGGCGTGCGATAGAACCACGAAGTCTCCAGCGTGGAGGCCACGGTCTGGGTGCTGATGCAATGGTTGGCCGTGAGGAAGTAGGGCGTTCCGGAGCCTGCCTTGTCGTTGATCAGCGTGCCCGAGCACACATAGCCCTGGCCATTCTGGACATAGAACATGCGCGCCACGGCGTTGCGCTGCGCGCTGTAGGCGTCATAGCAGGTGGAGTCCAGGTGGCATGACAGGGACTCGTTGAGCTGGGCCGAGAACACGTTCTCGCCCTCCAACGGCAGCGACAGGTTCTCGTACACGTGCATGACGCGCGGAATGGCCAGTCGCAGCGCATCGGCAGGCGTGCCGGGCGGCAGGTCGATCTCCAGGGTGACCTCGTCGCCGCCGCTGTCGGGAGTCCACCAGGTGCGGCCGTCGGCGCTGGCATCGCCTGCGTCCTTGTTGGCCTGCAGCAATTGGAGCACGCGCTGGCCCGAAATTTCATAGGCGCCGGCGCGGTCGCCCTGGGCATAGATGCGCAGCAGGGCGCTGCCGGGCAACTGCTCGATTTCCACACCCAGGCGAATGCCGTAGGCACCTTCGGAGCGCACGCTGACTGCGGCAATCAGCCCGCCGTCGGCCGAGGTCTGCCATTGCAGTTGCCCGCCCAGGGCCTGGGTGGTGGCGGTCTGGCTGCTGGGGCGCTGTGCGCCCACCTGCAGGGCGCCGCCCACAGTGGCCGAGGCGGCTCGCACATCCTTCCAGGTGCCCAGTTCCACGCGCAGCGGCGTGGGGGTGACGGCTGCGGGGGAAGACATGCTGCGCGAAGCCAGGAACTCCCGAGGCGTGTCCTGCGGCTGGACGCGCGAGTCCACGCTCATGCGGGGGATGAACTGAGGCACATCTGTGGCGCCCTCCTGCCCCCATGCCAGCCCCAGGCTGCCGGCCAGGGCGAGCGCCAGCGCGACGCTGCGCAAACCCCTGCGCGCAGTGGTGTCGAAAAGATCGGTCATGAGCTCCCTCTCAACGGATTGGTGGATATTGCGAAACCCGGGCATTTTAGGTGTTGTGTGCGTGACAGCCCGGTGACGGCAGGGCCGTCCGGCGCTTCCTAGAATGGTCGCTGCGCTGCAGCGGCAGCCGGGTGCGGACACTGCGAGCGCCGTGCCTGCCCCACACATCTGCCCCCTGTCATCTACCAAGGATCTGATCCAGCATGAGCCACTCCTACTCCGACACCCAACTCCTGATCGACGGCCAATGGCAGGACGCCGCCAGCGGCAGGAGGATTCCCGTGCGCAATCCGGCCAGCGGCGAGGTCATCGGCCATGTGGCCCATGCCGACGTGGCCGACCTGGACCGTGCGCTGGCCGCCGCTCAGCGCGGCTTCGAGACCTGGCGCAAGGTCTCCGCCCATGAGCGCGGAGCCGCCATGCGCCGTGCCGCAGCCCTGCTCAAGGACCGGGCCGACGAGATCGCCGCCCTGCTGACGCAGGAGCAGGGCAAGCCGCTGGCCGAGGCCAAGGGCGAGATCCTGGCCGGCGTGGGCATCATCGAATGGTTTGCCGACGAGGCGCTGCGCGTGTATGGCCGCATCGTGCCCTCGCGCCGTCCCGAGGTGCAGCAGCTGGTGATCAAGGAGCCCGTGGGTCCCGTGGCCGCCTTCACGCCCTGGAACTTCCCCGTCAACCAGATCGTGCGCAAGATCGGCGCGGCGCTGGCCACAGGCTGCTCCTTCCTGTGCAAGGCGCCCGAGGAAACGCCGGCCGCGCCTGCCGCCCTGTTCAAGTGCTTTGTCGATGCCGGCGTGCCCGCCGGGGTGGTGGGCCTGGTGTTCGGCGATCCGGCCCAGATTTCCTCCTACCTGATCGCCCATCCCGTGATCCGCAAGGTCACGTTCACGGGTTCCACGCCCGTGGGCAAGCAGCTGGCGGCGCTGGCCGGCCAGCACATGAAGCGCTCGACCATGGAGCTGGGCGGCCACGCGCCGGTCATCGTGGCCGAGGATGCCGACGTGGCGCTGGCCGTCAAGGCGGCGGGTGCGGCCAAGTTCCGCAATGCAGGCCAGGTCTGTATCTCGCCCACGCGCTTTCTGGTGCACAACAGCGTGCGCGAGGAGTTCACACGCGCCATGGTGGCGCATGCCGAAGGCCTCAAGGTCGGCGATGGCCTGGTGCAGGGCACGCAGATGGGCCCGCTGGCCAATCCGCGCCGCGTCACCGCACTGGCCCATTTCATCGAGGACGCGCAAAAGCAGGGCGCCAAGCTGCTCACGGGCGGCGGCTCCCTGGGCGACAAGGGCAACTACTTTGCACCCACGGTGCTGGGCGATGTGCCGCTGAGCGCCGAGATCTTCAACCAGGAGCCTTTCGGCCCCGTGGCTGCCATCCGTGGCTTCGACGATCTGGGCGATGCCATCGCCGAGGCCAACCGCCTGTCCTATGGCCTGGCCGCCTATGCGTTCACGCGCTCCATCAAGACCGCTCACCAGCTGGCGCAGCAGGTCGAGGCCGGCATGCTGTGGATCAACCAGCCGGCCGTGGCCTCGGCCGAGATGCCGTTCGGCGGCATCAAGGACTCGGGCTACGGCTCCGAAGGCGGACCCGAGGCGCTGGAGGCCTACCTGGTCTCCAAGGCCGTGTCCATTGCCGCCGTGTGATCATGGCCGGCTGAACGATGAACGGCCCCTGAGGGGGCCGTTTTTCATGGGTGCGGCTTGCGCGCGGGAATGCGGTAGATGACGGCCGCGTACTTGGGCCGCTGCTGCTGCTCCACGACGACTCCGCCCAATCCTTCGGCGATGCGCCGGCTGGCCGTGTTGGCCTCGGCCACCGGGTAGCTGAAGGACTGCGGGGCGAAGGTTTCCGCGGCCCAGGCGGCCAGGGCGGCAACGGCCTCGCGGCCATGGCCCTGGCCATGCGCGTCCTCGCGTATCCAGATGCCGAGTTCGGGCTCGGCATCGCGCGCGCGGTGCAGGCCCAGCAGGCCGGTGAATCGGCCTGACGCGCGCTCGCGCAGCGTGAAGTTGAAGTCCGTGCCGGCTGCGATCTCCCGCAGCCATCCGCGCCAGACCGCCTCGAAATCGGCAGGCGCCGATGGCGGCTCGAACGACAGGTAGCGCGTCAACGTGGGCGTGATGCAGGCAAAGGCCTCATCGGCATCGGCGGCAGTGAAGGGGCGCAGCGCCAGGCGCTGTGAGGTGATGGTGGTGTCGCTCCACGTCATGGATGCTTTCCTCGCAACAGGGGGACAGGGAGCGTGGGGCGCTGCCGGCCTGGGCTGGCCTTAGCCGTTCATTCTGGCATGGGTCCGTGATTCAGCCGGCGTTGCGGAAGAAGGCTTCGTGCTGCGCGATCTCGTGCGCGGCATGGCGCAGCTGGCGGGCCTGGTCGGGGTGGCGTTCGGCCACGCGCTGCGCCAGCGCGCGCAAAAGCGGCGGGCACTGGCCGGGCGCCTGTTGCAGCCGCTGCAGGCGCAGCAGCGCGGCGCGCACGGCGCGGGCCGTGCCGTCGCCCAGGGCCGCTTCCCCGGACAGCTGGTGCAGCGCCTGGATGGCGCGGCCCACATGCAGGGCGGCCAGGCCGCACTCGGCCGCCTGCGCACCCAGCTGCCCTCCGGCCTGCTCCGACATGCGCACCAGGCGCAGCAGCCGGTGGTACAGGCGGGCACGCCAGATGCGGCCATCGCGCGCATGGCCGGGCGTGGCGGCCATGTCCTGCAGCTCGTGGACCATCATGGAGCGCAGGCCCTGCAGCCGTCCCTGCAGGGTGACCGGCAGGATGAATCGGTAGGCAGCCCAGCCGGCCAGCGGCCCGGACACCACCGCCAGCCCCAGGGCCAGCGCATGGCCGAAGCTGGCCGTCTGCGGGTAGTGGGGCTGCAGCAGGAGCAGCAGCACCATGTTGCAGTCATAGCCCGAGAGCGCGGTGCGCTGGTGCGAGAACAGCAGTGCGCCCACGAAGACGAAGGGCAGCATCAGCCACACCAGGCCCGCCTGGCTGCTGGCGAACGGCCAGACCAGCCACTGGCAGGCCAGGGCCACCAGCACGCCCATGGCCTGGCCCAGGGTCACATGGCGCATGGTGGCCGACGGGTTCTCGAAGCACGAGAACACGGTCAGCATGATGGACATGCCCAGCAGCATGTAGGCGCCGCCGCTCCAGCCCGAGGCCACCCACAGCAGGCCCACGATGGCGATGGCCGCGCTGGCACGCAGCATGGCGCGGCGCGCGCCCAGCCAATCGCTGTGCAGCACCACGGGCCATTGGCGGGCGCGGTGGCCGGGCGGCAGGGCCACGTCATGGGTGGCGGCCAGGTGGGCCTGCAGCGCAAAGCCCATCGGGGCCAGCATGTCGGCTGCGCCGGGCCAGGCCACAGCGGCCTCGCGTGCGCGTGCCAGGGCCGCCGCGGCCTCGTGCAACTGCACGCGCGTCTCCAGCGCCACGGCGGCTTCGCGCAGCGCCTGCGCGGCGGCCAGGGCCTGCGCCTCGCCAAAGGCCGCAGGCGGCTCCTGCGACGGTGCATCGCGCAGCCACAGCAGGGCCGAGATCTGGGCATTCATGAGCCGGCGCAGCGCGTGCACGGCTTCGCGCGAGCGCTGCGAACCGGCGGCGTGCGGGTCCAGCCCCTCCTCGATCACCGCCATGGCCAGCAGGCGGGCGGCGATCTCCTGCGAGCCCAGTGACGAACGGCCGCGCGCCTGCAGGCTGTCGGCCAGATCGCGCAGCAGCCGGGCAAACAGCTGGCGTACCTCGGCATTGCCGGGAATGCCGCTGCCCTTGGGCGTGAACAGCCAGCCCACGAGCAAGGCTGCGAACACGCCGGTCAGCGCGGTGAACAGCCGGTCCCAGCCCAGCGCGAAGACCTGCTCGGGATGGGCGAAGTCCAGCAGCGCCACCATGGCTGCCGAATAGCCGGCCAGCATGGTGCCGTAGGCCACGAAGCTGCGCTGCAGATTGCCCACGCCCGCACACAGGCCCAGCCAGACGGCCAGGCCCAGCACCAGCCACAGCAGATTGCCCTGGGCCAGCAGCACCAGGCCCACGCCCACGGCCGTGCCGGCCACGGTGCCTGCGACCCGGAAAAAGCTTTTCTCGACCAGTTGCCCGCGCAGCGGCTGGGATGCGGCCCAGGTGGCCATGGCGGCCCACTGCGGATGCTCCAGCCCCAGCTGCCAGGCGGCCAGCAAGGCCAGGCAGGCGGCAAAGGCCGTGCGCAGGTGCTGGCGCAGGCGCACGGGGTCGAAACCCCAGCGGGCCGAGGCCTGGAGCAGGCGGCCATAGGCATCGTGGAGGGCGCTCATGGCGCGCCTTCCGTGCGCAGCGCGCCCATGCGCGCCTGGATCTTGGCCATGCCGGCCAGCATGGCCTCGACCTCGGCATCATTCAGGTCCTGCAGCATGGCCAGCTCGGCCTGCAGCATGGTGGCGCGCACGCGATCCACGGCGCCGTTGCCTTCATCGGTCAGGAAGATGCGCTTGCTGCGCCGGTCACCGGGGTCGGCGCGGCGCTCCACCCATCCGTGGCCTTCCAGAATGTCGAGCAGGCGCACCAGGCTGGAGCCGTCCAGGCCCACACGCTCGGCCAGTTCCTTTTGCGTGACGCCATCGCCCCAGGCACGCAGGTGGATCAGCGGCGCCCAGGTGGCGTCGGTCAGGCCGTCGGCCAGCAGTTGTTCCTCGACCTGGCGGCGCCACTGGCGTACCAGGGTGACCATGAGAAAGCCGAGACGGGCGCGGGGAGGGGCAGAGGCAAAGGACATGCCTCGATTATCTTTGTAGTTCAATTAATTTGTATTGCAAATTAATTGTGCCTGCATTTGATTTAAGGGTATTCCCTTGCTCTGGAAGGCAGTCCGTCCATGAAAAAGGCCCTGCGAGACGATGGCTCGCAGGGCCGGTCGATGGATGCTGGCAGCTTCAGAGCAGGCCGGGCACCCAGCGGTTGAAGAGCAGGCCCGCTACCAGCAGCCATGCGAAAAGCAAGGCGGCCAGCAGCAGGGGCTTCGTGCCTGCGGCACGCACGGCGCGGACATGGGTGGTCAGGCCCAGGGCCGCCATGGCCACGGCCAGCAGCGCGTTGTCCAGCTGCACGCCCACCTGTACCACGGCAGCGGGCAGCACGCCCAGCGAGTTCACGCCGGCCATGGCGACGAAGCCCAGCGCGAACCAGGGAATGGTGATGCGGCGCGGCTGGCCGTCGCTCATCTGGCTGCTGCGGTTGCCGCGCGCCACCGCCATGGACAGCAGCAGCAGGAAGGGGGCGAGCATCATCACGCGCACCATCTTGGAGATCACCGCCACGTCGGCGGCTTCGGGCGCAATGGCTTCGCCGGCGGCCACGACCTGGGCCACCTCGTGCACGGTGGAGCCCACGTACAGCCCGTACTGCGCGGGCGACATGTCCAGCCAGCCGTGGGCGGCGTTCCAGTGGAACAGCGCGGGGTAGAGGAAGGTGCCCACGGTGCCGAAGACCACCACGGTGGCCACTGCCACGGCCACGTCCTCGGCACGTCCCTTGATCACGGGTTCGGTGGCCAGCACGGCAGCGGCGCCGCAGATGGAGCTGCCCGCGCCGATCAGCACCGTGGTGCGCGCATCCAGCCCGAAGACGCGGCGGCCCAGCCACTGCGCCAGCAAGAAGGTGCTGCCCAGCACCAGGGCATCGACCACCACGCCGGCCATGCCCACATGGCCTATGTCCTGGAAGGTCAGCCGCAGGCCGTAGAGCACGATGCCCGCGCGCAGCAGGCGCTGCTTGGCCAGGCCCACGCCGGCATGGCAGCTGGGCGCCAGGCGCGGATAGACGGTGTTGCCGATGACCAAGCCGATGCAGATGGCCAGCGTGAGCGCGCTCAGGCCCGAGCCGGCCAGCAGGGGCTGGCGTGCGCCCCAGGTGGCGGCTGCGGCAATGGCGCCGGCCAGCAGCAGGCCGGGCGCAAGCTCGGTCAAATGGCGAAGCCAGCCAGGGAGGGAGGAGCGTGGGAGGGAAGTGGTGTTCATGGTGCCTGCGCGCCGCGTCAGGAGCGCGGTGCATGGGAGGCACTTTAGATTTCTTGGCTATATTCGTATAACGAATAGTTTTTGTAGCATCAACCGGGGAAGCAGGTTGATGCCTCGTCCAGACTGCACGCCATGCTGCACCTCACCCTGCGCCAACTTGAAATCTTCTGCGCCGTTGCCCAGGCCGGCTCCACCGTGGCGGCGGCCGATGCCGTGGCCCTGTCGCAGTCGGCCACCAGCGCCGCGCTGCAGCAGCTGGAGCAGGCCATGGGTGCCCAGCTGTTCGAGCGCGTGGGCCGGCGGCTGGCGCTCAACGATGCGGGGCGCGCCCTGCTGCCCGAGGCGCTGGCGCTGCTGGAGCAGGCCAGGGGCATAGAGCAGGCGTTTTCGGTGCGGGCCGCCAGCCTGCCCGTGCGTCTGCGCGTGGCGGCCAGCACCACCATAGGCACCTATGCGCTGCCGGCCGTGCTCGCGCACCTGGCGCGCAGCCATCCGCACCTGAGCGTGGACCTGCAGATCGCCAACACGCGCGAGGTGGGCCAGGCCGTGGAATCGCTGGATGTGGACCTGGGCCTGATCGAGGGCACCAGCCACTGGCCCGGGCTGGAGGTCGAGCCCTGGATGCGCGACGAACTCGTCATCGTGGCCGCAGCACAGGACCCGCTGTTGCAGGCTGCCGGCCAGCGCCCGCTGGGCGTGGCGGCGCTGCGCGGTGCGCGCTGGCTGCTGCGCGAGCCGGGCTCGGGCACGCGCGAGATGGTGGAGCATGCCTTGCTGCCGCATCTGCACCAGTTGCCGGCCGCGGCCACGCTGGGCAGTTCGGAGGCGATTGCGCGCTGCGTGGCGCAGGGCCTGGGCGTCAGCTGCCTGTCGCGCGTGCTGGTGCAGGCCCTGGTCGCCTCGGGAGAGCTGGCCGTGCTGCCGACCACGCTGCCGCGCATGTGGCGCGATTTCTCGCTGGTGCAGCGGGCAGGCAAGCGCCGCTCGCCGGCGCTGGCGGCCTTCGTGCAGGCCTGCAGGTCCCAGGCGCAGGAATGAGCCCAGGCTACTTTTGCAGCGGTATCGGCGTGTTGCGCGGCACGGGCACGGCCGTGACGCTGTTCTGCGGCGAGCCTTCGATCACGCGGTCCGAGTAGGTCATGTAGACCAGGGTGTTGCGCTGCGCATCGACCATGCGCACCACGCGCAGGCGCTTGAACAGCAGCGAGATGCGTTCGGTAAACACCTCGTCCTGCTGCTTGAGCGGCGCAGGGATCTGGATGGGTCCGGTCTGCACGCAGCTGATCGAGGCTTCGGCGCGGTCCTCGGCCAGGCCCAGCCCGCCCTTGATGCCGCCGGTCTTGGCGCGCGAGACATAGCAGGTCACGCCCGCCACCTTGGGATCGTCATAGGCATCGACCACGATCTTGTGGTCCGGGCCTATGAACTTGAACACCGTGTCCACCGCGCCCACCTGCTCGGCGCGCGCACCGCAGGCGCCCAGCAGCAGCGTGGCCAGAGCGGCCGTGAGCAAGGCGCGGCCGTTCATGTCAGGCCTCACCCGCCACATGGCGGCGCAGGTGTTCGAGGGCTTCCTCGACCTGGTCCACCAGCACCAGGCACAGGTCGCCGGGCGTCAGCCGCGCCAGCGCGTGGTCGATGGCGTTGAACTCGCCCTGGATCTGGGTCACGTAGCCGGTGCGCGGTGCGCCTTGCAGGCCTTGCTGCAGCAGGGCCAGGACTTCACCGTCGGCGCGGCCGCGCTGGCAGGCATCCTGGTAGAGGATGACGTCGTCGAAGGCCTTGCCCAGGATCTGTGTCTGCTCGGTGATGTCCTGGTCGCGGCGGTCGCCCGCGCCGCTGATGACCACGCTGCGGCGCTGGGCCGGCATGGCATCCACGGCCTGCACCAGGGCGCGGATGGCGTCGGGGTTGTGGCCGTAGTCGGCGATCAGCGTGGCGCCACGGTAGTCCATGACGTTGAAGCGTCCGGGGGCGTTGTCGCTGTCGTTGACGAAGCCGGCCAGCCCGCGGCGGATGGTCTGCCACGGCAGGCCCACGCCCCAGGCGGCGGCGATGGCGGCCATGACGTTCTCCACCTGGAAGGTGATGGTGCCGTTGCGCGTGATGGGGATCTCGCGCAGGGCGATGGTCTCGCGCCACGAGCTTTCGGCCGCGACGATGCTGTCGCCGTCCACGTAGACCACGCGGTTGCCCTGGGCGCGGTGCGTGGCCATCACGGGGTGGTGGCGGTCGGCCGCGAAATAGATGACCTTGCCCGGCGAGGTGGAGGCCATGGCCGCCACCAGCGGGTCGGCGGCGTTGAGCACGGCATAGCCGTCGGCGGCCACGTTCTGCACGATGACGCGCTTGAGCACGGCCACGTCTTCCACCGTGGTGATGTAGTTCAGGCCCAGGTGGTCGCCCGCGCCCACGTTGGTGACCACGGCCACCTGGCAGCGGTCGAAGCCCAGCCCTTCGCGCAGGATGCCGCCGCGCGCGCATTCGAGCACGGCCGCATCGGTCTCGGGGTGGGCCAGGGCGTTGCGCGCGCTGCGCGGGCCCGAGCAGTCGCCGCTGTCGATCTGGCGGCCGTTGACGTAGACGCCGTCGGTATTGGTCATGGCCGTGCGCCAGCCATGCGAGGTGAACAGGTGGGCGATCAGGCGCGTGGTCGTGGTCTTGCCATTGGTGCCGGTGATGGCCACCAGCGGGATGCGGCCATCCTGGCCGGGTGCGAACAGCTCATCGACCATGGGCACGCCCACGTTGCGGGGCTTGCCGAAGGACGGCGCCAGGTGCATGCGCAGGCCCGGCGCGGCGTTGACTTCGACGATGCCGCCGTTTTGCTCCTCCAGCGGGCGCAGCATGGTCTCGCAGACCACGTCCACGCCGCAGATGTGCAGGCCGATGGTCTGGGCGGCCTCGACGGCGCGCGCGGCGATGTCGGGGTGCACGTCGTCCGTCACATCGGTGGCGCTGCCGCCCGTGGACAGGTTGGCGTTGTTGCGCAGCACCACGCGCTGGCCCTGGGCCGGCACGGATTCGGGCGTGAGGCCTTCGGTGGCGATGCGCGCGATGGCGATGTCGTCCAGGCGGATCTTGGTCAGCGCCGTGCCGTGGCCCGAGCCGCGGCGCGGGTCCTGGTTGACCAGCTCGACCAGTTCGCGGATGGTGTGCTGGCCGTCGCCCAGCACCTGGGGCGGCTCGCGGCGCGCAGCGGCCACCAGCTGGCCGCCGACCACCAGCAGGCGGAAGTCATGGCCGGGAAGGAAGCGTTCGACCATGATGTCGTCGCCGAATTCCGAGGCGGTGGCGAAGGCGGCCTTGAGCTGCTCGTGCGTGGTGATGTTGACCACCACGCCCTTGCCCTGGTTGCCGTCCTGGGGCTTGACCACCACGGGCAGTCCCACTTCCTGGGCCACGAGCCAGGCTTCTTCCACGTCCTTGACGGGGCGGCCCAGCGGCACGGGCACGCCGGCGGCGTGCAGCAGGCGCTTGGTCAGGTCCTTGTCCTGGGCGATGGATTCGGCCACGGCGCTGGTCTGGTCCAGCTCTGCGGCCTGGATGCGGCGGGCCTTGGAGCCCCAGCCCAGTTGCACCAGCGAGCCCGAGGTCAGGCGGCGGATGGGAATGCCGCGCGCCACGGCCGCATCGACGATGGAGCCTGTGGAGGGGCCGATGCGCTCGTCCTCGTCGAGTTCACGCAGCTCGGCCACCACCTTGTCGGCGTCGAAGGGCGTGTCGGCCAGTGCCGACTGCAGCAGCGCACCGGCCTGTTCCATGGCCAGGCGGCCCACGGATTCCTCGGTGTACTCCACCACCACCTGGTAGGTGCCGGCTTCCACGGTCTCGTGCGTGCGGCTGAAGGTCACGGGGCAGCCGGCCTGGGCCTGCAGCGACAGGGCCGCCACTTCCAGCACATGGGCCAGCGACAGGCGCTGGTCGGCACCGTGCGGCTGCAGCGTGCCGATCTTGGGAAAGCGTGCGCGCAGCCGGTCCTCGAACCCTGCCAGGGCCGAGTAGTCACAGTCGCCGGGCTCGCATTGCACGATGGCTTCGATGGCGGTGCTGCGGGTCCAGAGATTGGGGCCGCGCAGGGCTCGGATGCGGGTGATCTGCATAGTGTCTTCTTTCGGAGGGCAGGCCCGCGTCGCCGGGCCTGCCTGCATGTCATCGTGTGGTCGGGCTCAGGCGGCGGCGGTGGAAACCGCAGCGGCGGCCGGCGTGTAGTCGAAGGTCTTGATGCCGGCGACGATGAGGTCGGGGGCAATGTCCATGGACCACGCCGCGGCAATGGCAGCGAGCAGGGCCGGCGTGTCCGGGCGCAGGCCGCCGGGCAGGCTCAGCGCGTCCAGCGTGCCCAGCACGCGCTCGGCGGCGCCCGTGGCCAGGATCACCTGGTTGCCGCGCACGAAGACGGCACGGCCTTCGCTCTCGCAACGGTGGGCCGCTACCACGGGGCTGTCTGCCTGCATCGAATAGAACAGCACCTCGCCGTCGCACAGGCGGGCCAGGTCGGCCACCTGTTCGATGTCGGCATTGAGGACGCCCGCGCCTTCGTCCAGCACCACGTCGATCTGGGTGCGCATCACGCGCGTCATCTGTGACTGCTCGTGCACGTCATGGTCGGGCAACTGCTCGAAGCCGTCCATGTCGGTGACCACGCCGACCAGGCAGCGGTCGTAGGCCAGGCCTTCCTCCAGGATGGAGCGGGCCGTGGTCTGGATGACGGCGGCCTGGGCCAGGCGGTTGGTCAGCAGGCGGTGGGCGCCGGCCCAGTTGGCGGTATTGGTCTTCTGGGTCTGGCGGTTGGACAGGAACATGCCTTCGCTGCTGGCCACGCCCGTGAGCTTGCCCGACAACTGCAGCAGCCAGCCCACCAGGCGGGCCGTGAAACCGTTGTTGCGCGTGCCGGCAATGCCGACCAGGGGGATGCGGCCGGCGCCCGTGCCCTCTTCGGTGCGCGGGAACAGGTGGTCGGCGATGGCCATGCCCACGGGGCGCGGCGCGCCGCTGGTGGGCTTCAGATGCATCAGCAGGCCGGGGCCGGCGTTGACTTCGAGGATGGCGCCGCCCTGCTCCTTCATGGGGCGCGAGACGTCCTGCAGGATCATGTCCATGCCCGCGATGTCCAGGCCCACGATCTTGGCGGCCAGCGTGGCCATGTAGGCCACTTCGGGATGGACTTCGTCGGTGCAGTCGATGGCCATGTTGCCGTTGCGCTGCAGCAGCACGCTGGTGCCCTGGGCAGGAATGGTGTCGGGCGTGACGTTCTGGCGCTTGAGTTCCAGCTTCACGGCCGGGGCTTCGAGGTTGATCCAGTCCAGCGGGTATTCCTGCTCGGGGCCGCGACGCGGGTCCTGGTTGACCACGGCGACCAGTTCGCGAACCGTGGACTTGCCATTGCCGGCCACGCTCACGGTCTCGCCACGGCAGGCGGCAACCACCTTGCCGCCCACGACCAGGATGCGGTGCTCGGTGCCGTCGATGAAGCGTTCGACGATGACGTCCGAGCCTTCGGGCTGGGCCAGCGCGAAGGCGGCCTTGATGTCGGCCTCGTCGCGCAGGTCCAGCGTCACGCCGCGTGCGTGGTTGCCGTCCGAGGGCTTGACGGTGACGGGAAAGCCGATGTCCTGCGCCACTTCCCAGGCTTCCTCGGGGCTGTGGACGATCTGGCCTTCGGGCACGGGCACGCCGCAGGCGGCCAGCAGGCGCTTGGTGAAGTCCTTGTCCTGGGCAATGCCCTCGGCGATGGCGCTGGTCTGGTCGCTCTCGGCGGTCCAGATGCGGCGCTGCGCGGCGCCATAGCCCAGTTGCACGAGGTTGCCGTCATTGAGGCGGATGTGGGGGATGCGGCGCTCGCCGGCCGCATCGACGATGCAGCCCGTGCTCGGGCCCAGGTAGCGGTCGTTGATCTCGGTCTTGATGGCCTTGATGGCGGCCTTCAGGTCGAAGGGCTCGTCATTGATGGCGGCCATGATCAGCCTGTGGCCATGGGCCAGGGCCGTGCGCGCCACGGTTTCCTCGGGGCAGCGGAAGACCATGCGGTACACCCCGCGCTGCGAGATCTCGCGGGTCTGGCCGAACTCGGCAGGCATGCCCGCCAGGTTCAGCAGCTCGATGATGATGTGCTCCAGCACGTGGCCGCACCAGGTGCCGCCTTCCAGGCGCTGGATGAAGCCGCCGCGCTCGCCCACGCCGCAGTGGTGCTCGACCAGGTCGGGCAGCCAGGCCGTCAGGCGCTCGTTGAAACCGGGAAGCTTGTTCGAGGGATAGTCCTCCAGCTCGCCCAGATCCAGCCAGACCTCCAGCACGGGACGGTAGGTCCAGACGCTGGGTCCACGCAGGTAGGTGGTGCGCAAGAGTTGGATGTCTTTGAATTTCGCCATGTCGGTCAACGGGTAAGCGTGAACGACGACCCGGATTCGGATCGCCGGAGAATGGGAGAGGATTGTGCGCCCAGAAAACCCATGCGCAGTGTTGTCAGCCTAAACCAGGGTTGGCGCGTTGAGCAGGGTATGCCGTGCAACGCGCGGGATATCCACCGGGGAGCTGCGGTTGCCCGCATGACACCAGGAGCCGCCAGGGGCGGGAAAAACAACTCAACATGCAAGAACACCATTCTGTGGACGTTTCGGCCTTCCTTGCCAGCCCCCGCGGGGCTGAGCTGCGAGCCAGGCTCGCTTCCAATGAAAACGTGCTGGCCCTCGCCACGGTTGACCTGACCCTGGATATGCGCTTCGGCGAAGGCTGGGTTGTCCTGACCAACCAGCGCCTCATCGCCTGTGATCCTGAGGATCAGCGATGGAGTGAGTGGATACTCTCGGTCGATCAGAATTTGCGCACGCTGGACCACGGCGGCGTGGGCAACCTCGAATTGCATGGTCCTGCGGCTCGGCTGGCGCTGTGGCGCTTCACCTTGCGCCACCAGGCGGGCGTATTGCGCCTGCTGCAACAGTTCGATCACCAGCGTGAGCGCATGGCGCGCGGCGAGGACTTCGACGGGCCCGAGGACGATGTGCCCCGCTGCCCGGCCTGCCAGACCGAGCTGCCGCCCGAGGCCGACGAATGCCCGGCCTGCGCGCGCCAGCAGGGCCCCCAGACCTCGACCTGGGTGCTGCTGCGCCTGTGGCGCTTTGCCCATCCCTACCGGCACCAGCTGCTGCTGGGCTTTTTGCTGACCCTGGCCTCCACGGGCGCCACCCTGGTGGCGCCCTACCTGACGATTCCCATCGTGGACAAGATCCTGATCCCGTTCCAGAACGGGCAGCAGATCGACAGCAGCCTCGTGGTCTTTTACCTGAGCGGCCTGCTGGCTGCGGCGCTGGTGGCCTGGGGCCTGGGCTGGGCGCGCACCTTCGTGCTGGCCAAGGTCTCCGAGCGCATTGGCTCGGACCTGCGCACGACCACCTACAACCACCTGCTGACGCTGTCGCTGGACTACTACGGCAGCAAACGCACGGGCGACCTGATGGCGCGCATCGGGGCGGAAACAGATCGCATCAATTTGTTTCTATCCTTGAACGCGCTGGATTTTGCTACCGATGTGCTGATGATCGTGATGACCTCGGTCATCCTGTTCTCCATCAATCCGTGGCTGGCCCTGGTCACCCTGGTGCCGCTGCCCTTCATCGCCTGGATGATCCACCTGGTGCGTGACCGCCTGCGCACGGGCTTCGAGAAGATCGACCGCGTCTGGTCCGAGGTGACCAATGTGCTGGCCGACACCATTCCCGGCATCCGCGTGGTCAAGGCCTTCGCCCAGGAAAAGCGCGAGGCCGACCGCTTCGCCCAGGCCAATCTGGTCAACCTGCAGGCCAACGACAAGGTCAACAAGACCTGGTCGCTGTTCACGCCCACGGTGACGCTGCTGACCGAGATCGGCCTGCTGGTGGTCTGGGGCTTCGGCATCTGGCTGGTGGCGGGCGGCCAGATCACGGTCGGTATTCTGACGGCCTTCATCGCCTACATCGGCCGCTTCTACAGCCGCCTGGATTCGATGAGCCGCATCGTCTCGGTCACACAGAAGGCGGCAGCCGGCGCCAAGCGCATCTTCGACATCCTGGACCACGTGAGCAACGTGCCCGACCCGGTCAACCCGGTCAAGCTGCCGCGCGTGCAGGGTGCCATCACGCTGGACAACCTGACCTTCCGCTACGGCAGCCGCGCCGTCATCAAGAACCTGGATCTGCAGATTCGCCCGGGTGAAATGATCGGCCTGGTCGGCCACAGCGGCTCGGGCAAGAGCACCCTGGTCAACCTGATCAGCCGCTTCTACGACGTGAGCGAAGGCTCCATCCAGCTCGACGGCGTGGATATCCGCCGGCTCAAGGTGTCGGACTTCCGCAGCAACATCGGCCTGGTGCTGCAGGAGCCCTTCCTGTTCTTCGGCACCATTGCCGAGAACATCGCCTACGGCAAGCCCGACGCCACGCGCGAGGAAATCGTGGCGGCCGCGCGTGCGGCCCATGCCCATGAATTCATCCTGCGCCTGCCGCACGGCTATGACTCCCTGGTCGGCGAACGCGGCCAGGGCCTGTCCGGCGGCGAGCGCCAGCGCATCTCCATCGCGCGCGCGCTGCTGATCGACCCGCGCATCCTGATCCTGGACGAGGCCACTTCTGCCGTGGACACCGAGACCGAGAAGGAAATCCAGAAGGCGCTGGACAATCTGGTGCAGGGCCGCACGACGATTGCCATCGCCCACCGTCTGTCCACGCTGCGCAAGGCAGACCGCCTCGTGGTCATGGACCGGGGCGAAATCGTGGAAGTGGGGCCGCACGACGAACTGATGGAAAAGCAGGGCGCCTACTGGCGCCTGTACCAGGCCCAGGCGCGGCGCGCCGAAGAGGATGCCCAGGCCGCAGGCCTGACCCTGGTCGCAACCACCATCGAGGAATAAGCCATGTCCACTGCCCAACATTGCGCCGCCGGCGCCGATCTGAGCCGCGTACGCGTGGAGCGCAACGCCCATGGCCGCCTGGTGCTGATCCTGGCCGACGGCACGCGCCACGAATCCGTGGTGCCCGTACGCGCCTTTCCCATTGCCGCGCCGCTGCAAGGCCTGTCCCTGGTCTGTGCCGATGGCAAGGAGGCGCTGTGGGTGGACCACATGGACCACCTGCCCGCGCAGGCCCGCACGCTGATCGAGCAGGATCTGGCCGTGCGCGAGTTCGTGCCCGTCATCCAGCGCATCCGCAAGGTGTCCAGCTATTCCACGCCCAGCACCTGGGATCTGGAGACCGACCGCGGTCCCGCGCAGCTCGTGCTCAAGGCCGAGGAGGATATCCGCCGCCTGTCGGGCCGCACGCACCTGATGATCACCAGCCAGGACGGCGTGCAGTTCAGCGTGCCGGACAGCACGGCGCTGGACCGTGCCTCGCGCAAGATGCTGGAGCGTTTCCTCTAGCGCCTGGTCAGGGTGGTTTCGGGGTTTACCCTTGGTTTGAGGCAGGCCTGGGCGTCTTTCAAAAAAAGCGCTTCAGTTCTTTCAGGTTCTGTCGATGATGAGGCGACGGCGGGAAATTCCCGCCCACAGCACACATCCAGCAAGAGGGTCGAGCCATGCCAATTCCACCTGTTGACCGATCGCCCATACCGTGGCGCCCGCAAAGCGCCGATCTGTACTCCACCGGCGCGTCGGGCGCGGTGCCCGTGCGTCCCGTGAACGCTGCCAATCCTGTCGAATCCACGGACCGCATCGGCGAAGGCCGTGTGATTCGCGATCCTGAAAAACCGTCCGTGGTGGACCAGGAAAACCGCGACTGGACGCTGGCCGAGGAGATCAAGCAGAAGGAAGAGGTCGAGGAGCCGCCCAAGGAGCCGATTTCCAAGCAGCTCATCGAGTTCATCCAGTCCATGTGGCGCGCCAGCGCCATGGCCGTGGAGCAGGCCCAGGAGGTCAGCAAGGCCGATGACGTGGCCCGCAACAAGCTGCAGGTGCGCGAGGAGCCGTTGACCTATTCGGAACCCAAGGTCAAGCGTACCGGCGGACTTTGAGTGTCAGTGGCTGAATGCGCAGGCTCAGTCCTTTGAGCCTTCGCCTTCCTTCGTGTCCCTGGCAGCGGACACGGCTGCGGCGTGCTCTGCGGCCTTTGCCTCTTCGGCCTGCGCCTTGGCCTTTGCCTTGTCGCGCTCGGCGCGGTACTTGACGGCAAAGGCCTGCACCTCCGCATAGGAGACGTAGCCGTCCTTGTCAGTGTCGGCCTCGTCGAAGGCCGCCGCCAGGCGCGGGAACAGCGCCACTTCGGTGCGGCTGAGCTTGCCGTCCTTGTTGAAGTCCAGCATCTTGAATTCGCGCTGGGCCTTGATTTCCCCCTTGGTCAATGGCGCCGGGCTGGCCGAGGCCTGTCCGGTGGACGCCTTGTCGGCCGTCTCGGCCGCCTGCGCGCGCGCGGCGGGCAGCATGAAGGCGCTGGTCAGCAGGACGGCAGCGGCGGCCTGCAGCACAGGCGGCCGGCGCAGCAGGGCGGAGCGGTTCATGAGGGGAAAATGCATTGGCTTTATTTGGGCACGGAACCGGCATTTGCAAGCACGGCCGGCCCGCCCTTTGCAATTGTTTACTTCAGCGGATCGGCGTCCGGATTGGAGATGCCGCTGTTCACATGGCCTGCGGGCACATGGCGGGCCGCCGAGCTGACATGGCCCGATTGGTCGTCGAAGAAGAAATCCGGCTCGAACTCGCGCAGGAAGGGGCCTTTTTCCAGGCCGCCGAGGAACATGGCCTCGTCCACGGTGATTCCCCAATCGAGCAATGTGCGGATGGCGCGCTCGTGCGCCGGTGCGCTGCGCGCCGTCACCAGGGCCGTGCGAATGCGCATGGTCTGGGACGAGTCCGCCTGCTGCTGAAGCCGGTGAAGGGCTTGCAGCAGGGGTTTGAACGGCCCTTCTCCCAGGGGCGTGGCGGCATGGGAGACCTCATGGCGCAGAAAGGCCGGCAGCCCGCCTTGCTGGTAGATGCGCTCGGCCTCGTCGGAGAACAGCACGGCATCGCCGTCGAAGGCAATGCGCACTTCCTGCGGGTAGCGGTCGCCTGCGGGCGTGGAGTCGACCATCACGCGCGCAGCAGGAAAGCCGATGGACAGGGCCTTGCGCACATCGACCTCGTTGGCCGAGAGGAACAGGTGGGCGCCCAGCGGCCGCAGGTAGGAAAACGGATCGCGCCCGCGCGTGAACACGCCGCGCTCTATGTGCATGTCGGCCGCCTTGGCCGAGGCGAACACGCGCATGCCGCTGGCCGGGTCGTTGCGCGAGAGCATCATCACCTCCACGCGCTGCACTTCGGGCGTATTGAAGGCCAGCAGCTTGCGCACCAGCGGGAAGGCGATGCCCGGGCGTGCCGGCTGGTGCACCAGGTCCAGCTGGCGGCGCATGTAGGCCTGCTCGTCGCCCGCATCGAACAGCCGGTTCTCTTCCTCGAAGTCGAACAGTGCGCGCGATGAGATGGCAACGACCAGCTTGTCTTGCAGGGTCACGGGCATGGCTTGGCGCTTGTCGCTATTTGACGAACTGGTTGAGCTGGATGATGGGCATGAGCACGGCCAGCACGATCAGGGCCACGACCATGCCCATGGCCACGATCAGCAGCGGCTCCAGGATGGTGGCCAGGTGCATGGCGCGGCGCTGCACCTCGGTGGACAGCTGGTTGGCCGCGCGCTGCAGCATCACGGGCAGCTGGCCGGTCTGCTCGCCCAGGCGGGCAAACATGGAGATCAGGCCCGGGAAGCGCTTTTTCTGCGCCAGGGCCGAGGCCAGCGGCGCGCCCTCGCGCACCAGGGCCAGCGCGTCCATGGCATCGGCGCGCAGCGCGCGGTTGCCCAGCGTTTCGGCGGCGGCCTGCAAGGCCTTGAGAATGGGCACGCCTGCGCCCGCCAGCATGGCCAGCGTGCCGGCAAAGCGTGCCGCGTTGTAGTTGCGCGCCAGCCGGCCGATCAGCGGCAGGCGCAGCCACCAGGCGTCGAAGCGCTCGCGCAGCACGGGATTCTTCATGGACAGCCGGAATCCCACGGCGCCCAGCACCAGGGCGACCAGCGCGGCCCAGCCATAGCTGCGCACGAAGTCGCTGAGCGCCAGCATGGCCACGGTGAGCCAGGGCAGGGCGCGCTTGGTGCCCGCGAACACGCTGGCCACCTGGGGCACCACGTAGCTGACCAGGAACAACACGATGACGATGGCCACCAGGGTCACGATGGCCGGGTACAGGGCTGCGCCAATGAGCTTGGACTGCAGGGCCTGGCGCGATTCCAGGTCGTCGGCCAGCCGCTCCAGCACCGGGCCCAGGCTGCCGCTGGCCTCGCCGGCGCCGATCACGGCGCAGTAGATGTCGGAGAATTCGCGCGGGTGCTGGGCCAGTGCGCGGGCAAAGGTGGAGCCTGCGTTGACCTCGGCGCGCAGCGCGGCCACCAGGTGGTGCTGGCGCGGGTCGTCGGCTTCTTCGGACAGCGCGGCCAGTGCGCGCTCTATGGGCAGGCCTGATCCGACCAGCCCCGCCATCTGGCGCGTCCACACGGTGAGCCCTGTGGAGCCAAGGACGGGGCGGGTCAGCCAGCGCGAGGCGCCACCCTGCGGGCCGGACGCCGACCCCGAGGCCACGATCTCCACGGCCATGGGCACCAGGGCCTGGGCGCGCAGCTGGCTGCGCGCAGCGCGCGCGTTGTCGGCTTCGATCGTGCCCTTGCGGGTCTGACCTTGGGCATCCAGGGCTTCGAAGGAAAAGGCAGGCATGCGCGGCGGGAGTCGGGAGGGGCTGGGGAAGGATGGCGTTCAGGAAACGCCAGGCGGCGATCCAACCCCCGATGGTAGCCGCTGCCGGTGACGGCTGGATGGCGAGGCCGCCGCCGCGGTCGGCGGCAGCCCCTGCCCGGTCCTTATGCCGGCTGGGCCGCCAGGTCCGCTTCGTTGAGCTGGATGGAGCGCAGCGAGGCCGGGCGTTCCATCAGCGGCTGGCCGTAGTCGCTGAACTCGGGCAGCGCGGGCAGCAGCTTCATCATCGTCCCCCAGCGCAGGTAGCTGGCCATGAGCACGTCGGCGGCGGTGAACTGGTCGCCGCACAGGTAGCGCCTGCCGGCCACGGCCTGGCGCAGCGTCTGCACCACGTCGTCATAGCGGCCATAGCCGGCGGACATGGCCTGGTCGGCCGTCTGCTGCTCCAGGTGGCCCTGGCTCTTGGCTGTCATCAACGCGTCGACGGGGCCGGCCAGGAAGAACATCCAGCGGTGGTAGACGCCGCGCAGCGGGCTGTCCACGGCCGGCGCGAGCCTTCGTTCGGGGAAGATGTCGGCCAGATAGGCAAGGATGGCGGCCTGTTCGGTGATCACGGTCTCGCCATGCACCAGGGCGGGGACCTTGCCCATGGGGTTGATGGCCAGGTAGTCGGCAGCCTTCATGGTGCTGCCGAATTCCAGCCGCACGGGCTCATAGCGGGCGCCGCATTCCTCCAGCATCCAGCGCGCGATGACGGCGCGCGAGCGGGGGTGGAAGTAAAAGCGCAGAGGCTTGATCGAGTCGTTCATGAAGGCTCCCAGTGGTTTGAATGCATGGCGAGAAGGCCATGGGAGCGACTGTAGGAGGCCATGCTGACAGTTATTGTCAGCAGTGGTGTCAGCGGACCGTGTAGCCCAGTTGCCGCGACCAGCGTTCGATCAGGCCGCTGCGGTGGTCGGGATAGCGTTCCTGCAGATCGGTGACGGAGCGCACGCGGTCGGCGCGGAAATGGCGGAAGTCCTGGCGCAGTTCGCACCAGGCCGCAAGAATGCGCCGCTGATCGAAGAAAGCCATGGCAAAAGGCCAGATCTGGCGCTCGGTCGGCTGGCCCTTCTCATCCGTGTAGTGCAGCAGCACCCGGTGCTGGCGCCGTATCGCCAGGCGCAGCGCGGTCTGCCAAGGCTCGGTCACGGATTCGTGGCAGATGGGCGGCACCAGCAGGCCGCTGGTGTCCACCTCGATGCGCAGCTCCAGCGGCAGCGCGCTGCGTATGCGGTCCAGCGCGGCGGTGGCGGCCTGGGCGAGCTCGGGGTCGGCCTGGCGGCTGGCCCAGCGCGCGCCCAGCAGCAGGGCTTCCAGCTCATCGGGCGTGAACATCAGCGGCGGCAGCAGAAAGCCGGGCCGCATCTCGTAGCCCACGCCCGGGTCGCCCGCAATCGCGGCACCCTGTTCGCGCAGGGTGGCGATGTCGCGGTAGAGGGTGCGCAGGCTCACGTCCAGCTGCCGGGCCAGCACCGGCCCGGCCTGGGGCAGGCGCGCGCGGCGCAGCAGGTCGATCAGCTGCAGCAGCCGGGCGGAGCGGCTCATGCCTTCAGCGGCCCATGACGCCGGCCGTGATCTCCAGCGAGCGCAGGCGCAGGTCGCGGTCATACACGTCGCTGACCAGGATCAGCTCGTCGGCCTCGGTGTCGGCCTGCAGCTTCTGCAGGCGCGTGCGCACCTTGTCCGGGCCGCCGATGGAGGCCACGGCCAGGAAGTCGCCGATGGCGCGGCGCTCCTGCTCGCCGAGCTGGGCCGCATAGTTCTCGATGGGGCGCGGCAGCAGTCCGCGCCGGCCCGTGATGATGCCCAGCACGCGCTGGTAGGTGCTGCTGGCCAGGTACTCGGCCTCGTCATCGGTGGGCGCGGCGATCACGGGTGCGCCGACGATCACGTAGGGCTTGGCCAGTTGGGCCGACGGCTTGAACAGGCTGCGGTACAGCTGCACGGCCTGGTAGAGCATGCGCGGCGCGAAGTGCGAGGCAAAGGCGTAGGGCAGGCCCAGATGGGCTGCGAGCTGGGCCGAGAACAGGCTGGAGCCCAGCAGCCAGATCGGCACGTTGGTGCCCGCGCCGGGCGTGGCCACCAGCTTTTGATCCGGCGTGGCCGGGGCCAGCAGGCGTTGCAGCTCCATCACGTCGCGCGGGAAGTCTTCCTCGGTCTCGACGCGGTCGCGGCGCAGGGCGCGCATGGTGGCGCCATCGGTGCCGGGCGCACGGCCCAGGCCCAGGTCGATGCGGCCCGGATACAGCTCGGCCAGCGTGCCGAAGGCTTCGGCCACCACCAGCGGGGCATGGTTGGGCAGCATGATGCCGCCCGAGCCCACGCGGATCTTCGAGGTGCCGCCTGCAATGTGGCCGATCAGCACGGCCGTGGCCGAGCTGGCGATGCCGGGCATGTTGTGGTGCTCGGCCAGCCAGTAGCGCTCGAATCCCAGTGCCTCGGCCTTGCGGGCCGTGGCCAGCGCGATGTCCAGGGCCTCGGCGACGGTGCCGCCTTCGCGCACGGCCACGAGGTCGAGCATGGACAGACGGACTTCATTGAATGATGTCATGGCAGGTTCCAACTTCCAGTTCACGGTGGGTGGGGGCGGCGCGGGCCTTGCCGCGCCAGGGCATTCCTGGTGCGCGTTCGCGCACTCAGTTTCTTCTGGACATTTCCCGCGCGCAGGTGATGCCCAGCACCACGCACCAGACCAGGGGGAGGATGGCTGCCGCCAGATGGTTCTCGCCCTGCTGGATGGCCAGCCAGGACAGCGGCAGCGCCACCAGCGCCGACAGGCGGATGACGCGGCGCAGCTGGCTGGTGGACAGCCGGGACTTGAACCACCACAGGGCGATGTAGCTGATCAGGCTCAGCGTGGCGACCCACAGGAACAGGTCGCCGCCATAGGGAGCGCTCCAGGCGCGTAGGGATTCCAACATGCCGACCATTGTGGCAAACAGGGATGCCCCGTGCTGCGCAGGGTCGGGCGTGGCCGCCTGCGCCTAGTCGCGCGTGACGCGCAGCACTTCCTCGGGCGTGGTGATGCCCTCGCGCACCAGGCGCTCGCCGTCGTCGCGCATCAGGCGCATGCCCGCGGCCAGCGCGGTGTCGCGGATCTCGGCCTCGCTGGCCTGGCGGTGGATCTGCGCGCGGATGGTGTCGTCCACCACCAGCATCTCGAAGATGCCGGTGCGCCCCCGGTAGCCGCTGGGCTCGGTGGTGTCGATCTTGCGCACCAGGCGCTGGGCCAGCACACCCAGCAGGGAGGACGACAGCAGGAAGGGTTCCACCCCCATGTCGATCAGGCGCGTGACGGCGCTGGAGGCATCGTTGGTGTGCAGCGTGGCCAGCACCAGGTGGCCGGTCAGCGAGGCCTGGATGGCGATCTGCGCGGTCTCGAAGTCGCGGATTTCGCCGATCATGATCACATCCGGGTCCTGGCGCAGGATGGCGCGCAGGGCCTTGGCGAAGGTCAGGTCGATCTTGGCGTTGACCTGGGTCTGCCCCACGCCGGCCAGCTCGTACTCGATGGGGTCCTCCACCGTCATGATGTTGCTGTGGCTGGCGTCCATGCGCGACAGTGCCGCATACAGCGTGGTGGTCTTGCCCGAGCCCGTGGGGCCGGTGACCAGCACGATGCCGTGCGGCTGGGCCGTCAGGTGGGTGAATCGCCTCAGCGTCTCGCCCTGCATGCCCACGGCCTCCAGGCTGAGCTTGCTCTCGCTCTTGTCCAGCAGGCGCAGCACGGCGCGCTCGCCGTGGGCGCTGGGCAGGGTGGAGACGCGCACGTCGATGGCGCGCGTGCCCAGGCGCAGGCTGATGCGGCCGTCCTGGGGCAGGCGCTTTTCGGCGATGTCCAGGTCGGCCATGATCTTCAGTCGCGAGATCAGCGCTGCATGCAGTGCGCGGTTGGGCTGCACGACTTCGCGCAGGTCGCCGTCCACGCGAAAGCGCACGCTGGAATGGCGCTCGTAGGGCTCGATGTGGATGTCGCTGGCACCGTCGCGCGCGGCCTGCGTGAGCAGGGCGTTGAGCATGCGGATGATGGGCGCGTCGTCGGCCGTCTCCAGCAGGTCCTCGACCGCAGGCAGCTCCTGCATCATGCGCGAGAGGTCGGCGTCGGACTCGACCTCGCTGACCACCAGGGCCGCGCTGGACTCGCCCTGCGAGTAGGCGGCGCTGATGCGGTGGGCCAGCGTGCCCGCGTCCAGCATCTGCCAGCGCTGCACCGCATGCCTGCGCTGGACTTCGGACAGGGCCTGCCAGTCCGGCGAGGGGCCGTGCCAGAGCAGGGGCTCGTGGCCGTCGTCCTCGATCAGCAGCTGGCTGGTGCGCGCAAACGCATAGGGCAGGGGGTAGCGCATGGGGCCTTCCTGCCTCAGAGCGCGCCGGGAGCGGCCGGCACGGGGGCGGGCGCGGCGGGCTGCGGCTGGGTGAAGTCGATCAGCTCGGGCCTGGCGCCCGGCACGTTGACGATGGCGGCCGGGTTGGTGAACGAGCCGGGGTCCGGCTGCGGCGTCAGCGTGGGCAGCACGGGCGCGGCATTGACCGAGCGCAGCAGGGCGCTGGGCTCGGGCTGCAGGCTCTGTTGCTGCGCGCGGATGGCTTCGTAGCGCTCGGAAGAGACCTGGTTGGTCGCAGTCGCATCGCGCATCACCACGGGGCGCAGGAAGACCATCAGGTTGGTCTTGTTGCGCTTGCGGTTGGTGTTGCGGAACAGGTTGCCCACGACGGGAATGTCGCCCAGCAGAGGCACCCGGTCCTCGGCCTGGGAGTAGTTGTCGTCGATCAGGCCGCCGAGCACGACGATGTTGCCGTCCTCGACCAGCACGTTGGACTCGATGGAGCGCTTGTTGGTGGTCAGGCCGTTGGTGTCCTTGCGCGTGGACTCGTCCACCGAGGAGACCTCCTGGAACACGGCCAGCTTCACCGTGCCGTTCTCGTTGATCTGCGGGCGCACGCGCAGCATCAGGCCCACGTCCTTGCGCTCCACCGTGGTGAACGGGTTGACCGTGCCGCCCGTGGAGTTGCTGGCGTAGGAGCCCGTGACCATGGGCACGTTCTGGCCCACGATGATGCGCGCCTCCTCGTTGTCCAGCGTCATCAGGTTGGGCGTGGACAGGATGTTGGCGTCACCGCTGTTTTGCAGGAAGTTGGCCAGAAAGCCCAGAGTGTCCTTGCCGTTGACGCGCTGCGTGAAGCCGAGGTTGGTGCCCCTCAGGCTGGTCAGCGTGTCGCCCGTGATGGCGCTGCCGTCGAGGCCTCCATCCTTGACCAGGCCGAGCAGGTTCAGGATGTTGGCGCCCGCCACGTTGGAGTTCGTGCCCAGGGTGCCGATCACGCGGCCGTTGTTGCTGAGCATGGCCTGCCACTGGATGCCGAACTGGGCCAGCCGGTTGTCCTTGATTTCGACGATCAGGCTTTCGATCAGCACCTGGGCGCGGCGGCCGTCGAGCTTGTCGATCACGGCGCGCAGTTGGCGATAGACGGGCGGCGGGGCCGTGATGATCAGCGAGTTGGTGGACGGATCGGCCTGGATCATGCCGCCCGTGGAGGGTTGCTGGGCCACGCCCAGCGCGCCGCCCCCGCCGCCGCTGCCCAGGCCCGAGGACGAGCCCATGCCCATGGATGCCGTGCCGCTGGAGTCGCGCGAGACCACGGGCTGCGAGGTGGGGATGGAGGACATACCGCCGCCCTGCGGCGTGGTGCCGCCCGCACCGGGCTGGCCGCTGGCCGTGCCCGCAGCCGTGGCCTGGGCGCCTATGGCCGCGCGCAAGGTGGCTGCCAGCGCCACGGCGTCGGCGTTCTTCAGATAGACCACATGGATGTTGCCCTGGTCGCCGCCGCCGTTCATGGCGGGCTGGTCCAGCCGCGCGATCAGCGAGCGCACCTGGGCCAGGCGTGCGGGGTTGGCCGCGCGCAGCACGATGGAGTTGCTGCGCGGCTCGGCCATCAGCGAGGTCTTGAAGGCGTTGTCGCTCTGGCCCGGAATGTTGGCGCCGCCGGCGGTCACGGTGAGGCCGCCGGGGCTGGCCGTGCCGCCTTCGATCAGGCGCGAGACCAGGGCCACCATGTCGGTGGCCACGGCATGGCGCAGCGGGATGATTTCGACATCGGTGGCGTTGGACACATCCATGGTCGCCACGATGCGCGAGATGCGCTGCAGGTTGTCTGCGTAGTCGGTGATGACCAGCGAGTTGTTGCCCGGGTTGACGTTGATGGTGTTGTTGGGGCTGATCAACGGGCGCAGCACGGGCACCAGGTTGGCCGCGTTCTCGTAGTTGAGCTTGAAGATCTGGGTGACGATCTGGCTGCCGGTGCTGCTGCGGCCCGCGCCCACGGCCACCTCGCTGGCCTGCAGCTTGGCGTCGGCCTCGGGGATGACCTTGTACAGGCCGGCCGATTCGACAATGGTGAAGCCCTGCAGGCGCAGCGCGGCCAGGAACTGCTGGTAGGCGGTGGCAGGCGGCACGGGCCTGTCGGTCAGCAGCGTGATCTGGCCCTTGACGCGGGGGTCGACCACCACGTTGCGGTTGGTGATGGCGCCGATGGCGCGCGAGACGGCCTCGATGTCGGCGCCCGAGAAATTCAGCGTCACAGGCTCGCCCGGACGCAGGCTGGGCGTGGCGCCGGCCGGTGCATTGGTCTGCTGGGCCTGGGCGGTGCCAGCGGTGCAGGCCAGCATGGCGCTGACGGCCAGCGTGTGCAGGGTGTTGCGCCAGAACGGGGTCGTGTGCTGCTGAGTCATGGATCAACCAAAGGAAATGATGGACCGGGGCCCCTGGCGCCGTCCCAGAATGTTGAGCAAGTTGGACAGCGCGGTTTCGCGCTCGGGGCTGGCCGAGGCCTCGCCCTGGAAGTGCAGCCGCTGGCCTACCCATTGGCCCTGGCCGCTCAGGCGCAGGTCGCCGGTCAGGGTGCTGAGCTGCAGCTGCGGACTGTCGCCCCCGAGGATGTCGAGCCGGTAGCTGCCCAGCGGGCGCAGAGGGGACAGCCGCGAGGATACGGCCAGCGCCTCCAGCCGCGTGCTGCCGTCGCTGCGCCAGCGCCCCGATTGCCACAGCAATTGCAGTTGCAGGGCCTGCGTGGCCAGCCGCAGCTGGCCTTGCAGGTCCACCGTGTTCCAGGGCGTGCCCAGGCCGGACAGCAGGGAGGCAGGCCAGCGCGTGTCGCTGTCGTGCACCACGGCGCTCAGGCCCTGCCAGCGCGGCAGCAGGTCCAGCACCACGGGCGTGGGTGTGCAGCATTCGCTGCGCAGCTGAATGCGGGCACCGTCCAGGCGCGGGCGCAGCGTCCATTCCAGCCGCGTGGGCAGGGCCGTGCGGTCGCGGCTGCCGGCGCCTCCGGTGAAGGCCAGGGAGGCCGAGCCGTTCCACAGCGTGCCGCGCGGTTGCAGCAGCAGTACCTGGCCCTGTGTGGCGGAATCCACGCCGCGTGCCAGCCAGGCGGCGGGTGCCCAGACGACGGTGGTGGCCACCAGGCCGCACAGGGCGCCTGCCAGCGCCCACCCGCGCGGTGAGCGCAGGACAGGCTGGGAGCGGGGCTGGCGGCGCATGCTCAAGGTGCCCGCGACGGATCGACAGGCAGGTCCAGCACCAGGCTGCCATCCCAGCGCACGGCATCGGCAGCGCCTGCGGCGCTTGCAGATGCACTGCGGGCCAGCTTCATCTCGGCGGGAACGGCGTGCGTGTTGCTGCGGACCTGGGCCAGCCAGCGCGCCAGCGCGGCGGCGGGCGCGGCCTTGAGCGTGATCTGTGCGCGGTCGCCCATCCAGTTCAATTGGGCGGAGGCGCCCAGTTCGGCGGACAGCGAGCTTTGCAGCAGCGCCTTCGCATCGCCGACCACGGGGCGTGCGTTGCCGCGCAGCTGCTCGGCCTCGGCCTGCAGCAGCTGCATCTGGCGCAACTGGCGGTCTGCCTGGGCATGGCGTTCGGGCGCGGTGCGCAGGCTGTGCAGGGCGGGGGCCAGGGCCAGCCACCACAGCAGGGCCAGTGCCACCACGCCACCGGCCAGCAGCGTCATGTTCTGTTCACGCGGCGCCAGGGCATTCCAGCGCGCGCGCAGTGGGGCCAGGCTTTGGCGGGATGCGCGCATGTTCATGGCCGGGCCTCCTGGGCAAGCAGCAGGTCGGCACCGTCGCGCTGCAGTCGCAGGCCGCTGCCGGCCAGATGTTGTTGTGCCTGCTCCAGTGCCTCGGCCTCCAGCGAGACGCCCTTGAGGCGCAGCTGACGGTCCTGGTAGTCCATGGCCTGCGGCAACTGGCCGGCAGGCAGGGCCCGGGATGCGGCGGCCAGCAGGGGTTCCAGGTCGCCCTGCGTCAGCGCGCCGGCGCTCTGGCGCAGCGTGGCGACTTCGCGCTGCATTTGAACGGGCGCATCGACGATGACGGGAACGCGCGGAAAGCTGGTGGCCAGCGTGGAGCGCACCTGGACCTGCTTGGCCGCGATGGCTCGGTTTTCGGTCCAGGCCCAGGCATTGAGGCCCACCACCTGGGCCAGCAGTGCGAGCGCGGCACCCCAGCGCGCGGCCTTCCATTGCGGCCCGCGCAGAAAGCTCTGCCAGCCGTCGAGCATGCGCCGGCGGGTGCGGCTGCCGCCGCCCAGGTCGAGGTCGAACTGGGCCAGGTCCCAGTTTTGTGCGCGGGCCGCCAGGCCGCGCTGGGCGTCCGTCAGCAGGCTGACGGGGCGCTGCAGGGCCTCGGCGGCGCGGGCCAGCGCCGGGTCCGCCTGGATCGGGGTGTCGGGGGGCAGGGCCTGCAGCAGGGCGGCCAGCATGGCGGGGTCGGCACTGTCGGTGCGCAGCGGCAGGCAGGCCAGCGAGTCCATGCCTTGCGGGGCCGTGCTCAGGCCGGTGGCCAGCAGCCAAGCCGATTCAGGCGTGCCCACGGCCCACAGCTGGGGCGTGGACTGGGGCGGGCATTCGGGCACGATGCGGCCCACGGGCCGGCCTGCGGTCTCCAGGGCCTGCAGATGGGCATGGAGCCAGGCCTTGTCGCAGGCAGCAACCCAGCAGGGCTCGCCCGCGCGTGCCTGAGGCTGCAGCGCCAGATGCAGTTGGGAGGGGTCGTCGAGCAGGCGCTCTTCCAGCAGCCCGTCGAGCACGGCACGCAGGCGCACATGTCCACGCCGGCTCCCCGTAGGCACGCCATGGGGGAGGCTGACCAGATGCCAGGACAAGGCCTGGTGCGGCACCACGGCAACCGTCTGGCCGGTGCGGCCAGGATCGGGCAGCAGGCCTGCTGCGGCGTGGCCATGCCGGTCGGCGCGCAGGCCGTCGCTGCTGAGTGCGTAGGCGTATTCGCCAGCGGGGCCCGCAGGCAGATGAAGAATCAAGGTGCTCATGGACGGAAGCGGGCATTGTAGGGGCCGAGTGTGACAGGCATCTGTCACGGCGCGGGAGCTTCGGGCAATCCCCAGTCCCCCCTCTCGCGCCAGATGGTAGTGACTGTCATGTTGTTGCGCCGCAACATGGAGCGTTCGCTGGCCACGATCTCGCCCAGGCGCATGCGGCCACGCGCCTCGAAGAAGCTGGTGGCGACCGACAGGTTCTGTCCCTCGAATTTCTGAGGCAGGCCCAGCGCGTTGGAGGCATCGGCCAGGCTGCGCAGCGGGCGCGATGCGCGCAGCTGCACCAGCTGGCTGGCTTGGGACCAGGTCAGGTCCTCCACGCTGGCCCAGATGACTTCGGCGCTGGCGGTGTTGAGGTTGACGGGCGTGTTCTCGGGCAGCAGGGTGATGTAGGGCTCCAGGCGCGAGACGACCTCGGGCGGCAATCCCAGCCAGCCGAACTGGCTCAGCGTGCGCGGCATCAGGAACTGCGCGCCCTCGCCGGCGGTGGCCGCTGCGCGCAGGGCCTGGACGATCTGGGCGGCATAGGCAGGGGGCAGGTTCAGGCGTTCCAGCAGGCGTGCCAGCGGGCGCAGGGTTTCGGGCTTGTCGGGCGCGCCCAGCAGGTTGCGCAGGTTCAGGCGCGACTGCAGGTCGATGATCTGGCCCGAGAGAAAGGCGTCCTGCATGTCGGCCATGCCGTCATCGACCTGGCTGACGTTGTTCTGCGCCGCAAGAAACGTGGACAGGCGCGCCTCCTGCAGCGGCACGGCCCAGGGTTCGGCCAGGTGGTCCACCTGCAGGCTGTTGCGCGCATCCTCAGCCAGCACCACGCGCGACCAGTCCAGCGCACCCAGCAAAATCCAGGCGGCCTGCATGCGGTTGCGCTCGGCGGTCTCGACCTCCACGCTGCGCCACTGCTGCCACAGTGCGGTGGCAGCAAAGGTGGCGACCAGCGTGACCGTGAGCATGGCGGCCAGCAGGGCCACGCCGCGATGGCGGCGGCGGACGGGCAGGGTGCGGGGTGCGCGCATCATGATCGGCTGTTGGATCGCAGGGGGTTGACCCAGTCCATGGTGACGCGGCCGGGGACGGCGCTGTCGGGCGGCAGGGTCAGTTCGACGCGTATGCCGTCAGGAATCGCGGGCAGCTGTGCGCTGCTGTTGGTTCCGCCGGATGGTGGATTGGGCGTGCCCGTGCCGTTGTCCGAGCCGCTGGACTGCGGGTTGCTCCAGGCGTTGTCACGGTAGTAGTACAGGCGCCACTGGTCCAGGGGCAGCAGCACGGTTTCGCGGCGGCGCTGGTCGTCCGAAGGATTGCGTCCCCATTGCGCCCCCTGGTTCCAGGCCTCGCGCCACTGGGCGCGCGTGCGCAGCGGTGGCGACTGCCAGCGCAGCCACTGGTCGCGTCCGGCTGTCTGGCGGCGGGCCCAGGCCACGACCACGGCGCCATCGTCCACGGCGGCACTGCTCTTGCGGGTCATGCGCAGCACCTGGCCATCCCAGTCGATGACCTGGGCGTGCTCCAGCGGCATCAGGGCTTCGAGGTCGGCATTCCACTGGGCGATCACGGTCTGCAGCACGATCTGCTGCTCGTTGCGCGCGCGAATGGTCTCCTGCGAGCGCACCATGCTGTCCAGTCCGCGCCAGCTCACCAGGGCCAGCAGGGCCATGACGGCGATGGCCACCATCAGCTCCACCAGGGTGAAGCCTTGCGCGCGGGAGAAAGGGCGCAAACGCATCTAGAAGCGGCCCACGATGGTCGATACCCGCAGCACCGGATGCTCGGCCGTGACGACCAGGGCATCCACGCGGCGGAAGCTGGGGTTGGGCGTGGGGCGCACGCTGAGCTGGACCTGCAGCTGCCGGCTGCCCTGCTCGCAAGTGAAGCTGTTGTCGCCCACGGGCGGCATCTGGCGCGACAGGCGCAGGCGCACCAGTTCGTTTTGCGCGCACAGCTGGGCCAGCAGCACCTCGGACTGGCGCTCGGCATTGCGAGTCAGGGCCGATGTGGCCTGCAGGCCTGCCATCAGGGCAATGCCCACGATGCCCAGGGCCACCAGGACCTCGATCAGCGTGAAGCCGTGCGGCAGGCGCCTTGGCGCGCCGTGCCTGCGGCGTGGTCCGTGGATGCCTGTCATGGCAGGGATTGCACGGCAAAGGGCCGCAGTCCATCCGTGGCCACGCGCAGCGGCGGGCTGTTGGAGTCGCGCAGCGTCAGCGTGACGGACTGGGGAGGAATCAGTGGCTCGGGGCCGAGGATCAGCGGCGTCGCCGGCTGTGCCTGCACCCCGGACTGCAGCCATTGCGAAGGCAATTGCGCGCTGGCCGGCAGGCCCTCGAAGCGAAAGCCCTGCGGCATGGGCCGCCAGCGCACGGGCACGCCGTTGGCTCGTGCCTGTGCGCGGGCCGATTCCAGCAGTGCGGCCAGGCGCTCGGCTTCGCGTTCCAGCTGGGCCTGCCCGCTGTCGCGCAGAGACAGGCTTGCGCCGGCAGCGGCAATCGCCATGATGCTGATGACCACCAGCAGTTCCAGCAGGGTGAAGCCGCGCGAAGGAATGGTCAGGGTGGGCGCAACCGTCTGGCGGGGCATGAGAGCAGGCAGGCCCGCCGGGAGTGCGGGCCTGTGGTGCGGTGCAGCGCGGCGCTTGCGGGCCATCGCCCGGGCCATCGACTTACTGCCAGCTGCCGATGTCGGCATCCTTGCCCTCTCCGCCGGCCTGGCCGTCGGCACCGAAGGACATGATGTCGATGGGGCCCTTGATGCCCGGATTCAGGTACTGGTACGGACGGCCCCAGGGATCATTGGGCAGCTTTTCCAGATAGGGCTTCCAGTTGTTGGGCAGCGGTCCGCTCGTGGGACGGATGATCAGCGCCTGCAGGCCCTGCTCGGCCGTGGGATAGCGCTGGTTGTCGAGGCGGTAGAGCTTGAGCGCCTGGGAGATGTTGGTGATGTCGGTGCGTGCAGCCGTGACGCGGGCATCGTCGGCGCGGTCCAGCACGTTGGGCACGATCAGGGCCGCCAGCACGCCGATGATGACCAGGACCACCATCAGCTCGATCAGCGTGAAGCCGCGCTGGACGGCGGTGCGCAGGGCAGGCAGCGGACGGCGGGGAAGGCTGGTCATGGAACGGTGCAGCAAATTGGACATATCGCTCCATCATAATCGCGCGATGGTGACACTTTCATTGAACCGGGGCCAGGCCCGGACCTGGCACGTCAAGGCGGCCACATTCGTGCTCTGGCTGCTGGCGGCCGGCATCGTGGCTTTCTGGGCCATGCGCCTGGGCAATGGCGGCGCGGGGGCGCCCGTGCCACCGGCTCCCCCCGAGGCACTGCAGGTTGATGCACCCGCGCTGGCGCAGGCCCTGGGGGGCGTGGCCGCTGCTCAGGGTGTTGCTGTGCCGGTCGCGGCGCCTTTGGTCTCGCGCTATGCGCTGGTGGGTGTGCTGGCCGGTCGCGACAGCGGCGGCGGCGCGGCGGTCATCGCCGTGGGCAACCAGCCGGCCAAGCCGTTTCGCGTGGGGCGTGCCGTGGAAGAGGGCGTGGTGCTGCAGTCGGTTTCGGGCCGCGAGGCGCGCCTGGGCCCCAGCGTCGATGGCCCCGCTTCCATCACGCTGCAGCTGTCCCTGCCCGACAAGCGCTGAGTCCGGTCAGTGCGGCGGCTGCAGTTGCGGCTGCAGCTCCAATACCAGCCAGCCGCCAAAGTCAGGCGCCGGCAGCGTCCACTGGGCCGCCTGAGGCAGTGCGTTGCCTTCACGCAGCAGCCATTGCACGCAGCGCGCCACGCCGGCATGGGTGATCCAGACGATGTCGCGCCCGGCGCCGTCGTCCTTCGAGTACATCCTTGCCTGCTGCAAGGCCTCGTCCACCCTGCGCAGCATGGCGGCCAGGGACTCTCCCCGGCTCGGCGCGTGCCCGGCAAGGTCTGCCGCCCAGGCATCGATGGCGCTGCGGTCCAGCGCATCCCATGGCTGGCCTTCCCACTCGCCGAAGTCCATCTCCAGCAGGCGGCTGTCCGCCGCCGATGCCAGGCCGGGCCGCAGTGCCTGCAGGGCCTGTGCCAATTGATGGCATCGGCGCAGTGGCGAATGCGCCAGCAGGCAATCCGCAGGCAGGGCGAGGTGCAGGGCCTGCGCCGCATCGGCCGTGGCCTGGGCGTCGGCCTCCATGTCGAGCCGGCCATAGCAGATGCCGGGCTCCACCAGGGGGCGGGCATGGCGTACCAGCCAAAGGTGCGGCGTTGGGAGAGCGTTCATTGCATGCGCATCAGCACAGCGGCGGCGCCCAGCAGCATGGCCAGTTCACAGACCTGCTGGGCGGCGCCCAGGCAATCGCCCGTCATGCCGCCCAGGCGACGGCGCAGCCAGCGCACCATGGCGGCCGTGACCAGGGCGCCGGGCAGTACCAGGCCGATGACGAGCGGCAGGCCCGCCAGCCACGCCGACAGCGCCAGGGCGGGCAGGCACCAGAGGATTGCCGCGACCAGGCCCCTGGCAGCCAATGGCCGACCCGCGGCGTGCAAGGCCTTGGAGTGGGTGGCCTGGCCCACATAGGGAAGGCATTGCATGAGGGCCAGCGGCGCCATGCGCGACAGCACATGGATGCTGCACAGCAGCAAGGCAGCCCATTCCGCGCGAATGCCGATCAGCAGCGCGACCAGGGAGATCCTGGTCATCAGCGCCATCACCAGCGCCATGGCGCCGTAGGCGCCCAGGCGCGAATCCTTCATGATTTCCAGCGCGCGCTGGGGCGGGACAAAGCCGCCCAGGCCGTCGGCCACATCGGCCAATCCATCCTCGTGCAAGCCCCCTGTCATCCATAGCGTGGCAATGGTGGACAGCACGGCAGCCACCAGAGGCATCCAGGGGCTGGGTGCCAGCAGCCAGCCTGCGGCCAGCAGCCACGCCGCGCCCCAGGCGCCGACCAGCCAGCCCACGCCCGGCAGATGGGCCACGCTGGCGTGCTGCATTGCCGGACTCCAGCCGGCCCAGGCCGCAAGCCGCCCGGTGACCGGAATGCGGCTGAAGAACTGCAGGGCCAGCAGGAAATGGCGTATGGGCTGCATGTCTGGACAGCCGAGGCGGGCCTTACTTCAGGAAGAGCTGGTAGGCAGGGTTGCCGGTTTCCTCGACCCAGGGGTAGCCAAGATTGCTCAGGAAGGCGTCGAATTTCTTGCCATCCTTGGCGGGCACCTGCATGCCGACCAGGATGCGGCCGTAGTCCGCACCCTGGTTGCGGTAGTGGAACAGCGAGATGTTCCAGGTCGGCGCCATCAGGCTGAGGAACTTGAACAGTGCGCCGGGGCGCTCGGGGAAGACGAAGCGCAGCAGGCGCTCTTCCTGCGCCAGCGGCGAATGGCCGCCGACCATGTGGCGCAGATGCTCCTTGGCCATGTCGTCGAAGGTCAGGTCCAGCGCCTCGAAGCCCTGCTTCTCGAAGTTCCTGGCGATCTTCTCGGACTCGCCGCGCGCTGCCGTGGTCAGGCCCACGAAGACATGGGCCTTGTTCTCGTGGCTGATGCGGTAGTTGAACTCGGTCACGTTGCGCGGGCCGCCAGGCAGCTTGCCCACGACTTCGCAAAAGCGCTTGAAGCTGCCGCGTTCCTCGGGGATGGTCACGGCAAAAAGCGCCTCGCGCTCCTCGCCCACCTCGGCACGCTCGGCCACGAAGCGCAGCCGGTCGAAGTTCATGTTGGCGCCGCACAGGATGGCGGCATAGGTCTCGCCCCTGGTCTTGTTCTTCGCGACGTACTGCTTGATCGCCGCCACGGCCAGGGCGCCGGACGGCTCGACGATGGAGCGCGTGTCCACGAAGATGTCCTTGATCGCGGCGCAGACGGCATCGGTATCGACCACCACGTAGTCGTCCACCAGGCCCTGGGCGATGCGGAAGGTCTCCTCGCCCACCAGCTTGACGGCCGTGCCGTCGGCGAACAGGCCCACATCGGCCAGCTCCACGCGGTGGCCGGCGCGCACGGACTGCAGCATGGCGTCCGAATCCTTGGTGTGCACGCCGATCACCTTCACGTCGGGGCGCACGGCCTTGATGTAGTTGGCCACGCCCGAGATCAGGCCGCCGCCGCCGATGGCGACAAATACGGCATCCAGGCGCGGGCTGCCCAGCTTTTGCAGCTGGCTCAGCATTTCCATGGCAATCGTGCCCTGGCCGGCGATCACATAGGGATCGTCGAAGGGGTGCACAAAGGTCAGGCCCTTTTCCTTTTGCAGCTTGACGGCGTGCTTGTAGGCGTCGGAATAGCTTTCCCCGGCCAGTTCCACCTCGCCGCCCAGCGCCTGTACCGCATCGATCTTGACCTGCGGCGTGGTGGTGGGCATCACGATCACGGCGCGGCAACCGAGCTTGCGTGCGCCCAGCGCCACGCCTTGCGCATGGTTGCCGGCCGAGGCGCAGATCACGCCTTTTTCCAGCTGCTCGGCGGACAGGTGTGCCATCTTGTTGTAGGCGCCTCGCAGCTTGAAACTGAACACCGGCTGCTGGTCCTCGCGCTTGAGCAGCACCTTGTTGTGCAGGCGGCGGCTCAGCGCCTTGGCGGGCTCCAGGTCCGACTCCACGGCCACGTCGTACACGCGCGCGGTAAGGATCTTGGTCAGGTAGTCGGCAGGGGTGAGGGGGTGGTTCATCGTCGGCGAAAGGCTGGAGAGCAGCAGGCCGGGAGGCGGCCTGTCGGTGTCAGGCGGCCATCATAGGCGCTTGTGACTCATGCTGCAGTGCAGCGTCCAGGCTGGGCCAGGGACGACGAAGGCAAAAAAAAGCCCCAGGCTGTAAAGCCGGGGGCTGAATCCACCAATAGAGGAGGTGGAGGAGACAACTGGTGCGATGCAGGGTGAAGTTGGTTCACAATCTGCAGTCCATCTGGAGGGGTGTCCGGGTTAACCCTTCAGATAACGCTTGGGTGCATTGTATGCACGGCAGGTGCTGCGTTGCAACAAAATCAGGGTTTTTGTGTAGTTGATGCAAAATAGCAACAGTTTTTTGAGGACGCAACAATGGAATGCACAGTGAGTTGGACAGGCGGCACGACCGGCATGCGCTCGGGCATGGGCTTCGTGGCGGAAACGGGCAGCGGCCATGTGGTCAATATGGACGGGGCGCCGGATGCGGCCAATCCTGCCAATGGAGGCCAGAACCAGGCACCCCGCCCCATGGAAATGCTGCTGGCAGGCGCAGGCGGCTGCACGGCCTACGACGTGGTGCTGATCCTCAAGCGCGGCAGGCACGCGGTCAAAGGCTGCAGCGTCAAGCTCACTTCGGAGCGCGCGGACACCGACCCCAAGGTGTTCACCAAGATCCACATGCAGTTCACCGTCAGCGGCACCGGCCTGCCAGCGGGCGCGGTGGAGCGGGCCATTGCCATGAGCCACGACAAATACTGCTCGGCCACCATCATGCTGGGCAAGACGGCCGAGATCACCACGGGGTTCGACATCGTCGAGGCCTGATGCGTCTGGGGGCTTGGGTCCATGCCTCGGCAGGGACTCGCCAAGAATGAAGAAAGCGGGCCGGGCCCGCTTCTTTTTTGGCTGGATGCAGCTCCCGTCGTGTCGGAAGCTTCGGATCTCAGATGCGGTGAGCGGTCGTCGTCATGACCTTGGCGGCCAGGCGCATCAGGGCGCGGGCGGGCGGCGGCAGCTCCAGCGCGCCGGCTTCGCGTGCAGCGGCGGCATGGCGCTCCTCATCGTCCTTCATGCGGGCCACCACGGCCAGCGAAGGGCGGTCCTCCTCGGGCAGACGGCCCAGATGGGATTCCAGGTGGGCGGAAACCTGCTCCTCGGTCTCCACCACGAAGCCCAGGCTGGCGGCGTCACTGATCTTGGCGGCCACCACGCCGATGGCGAATGCCCCGGCGAACCACAGCGGGTTCAGCAGGCTGGGTCGGTCGCCCAGGGCGTTGAGGCGGTCGCGGGTCCATGCCAGATGGTCGGTTTCCTCGCGGGCTGCCTCCAGCAGATGCTCGCGCAGCACCATGTCGCGCGTCACCATGGCCTGGGCGTTGTACAGCGCCTGGGCGCAGACCTCTCCGACATGATTGACGCGCATCAAGGCGCCCGACAGGCGGCGCTGTGCCTCGGTCAGCTCACCTTCCGCGATGCCGGTGGCGGGCGAGCGCTCGGCCGCGGAAGGCTGTGCAAACAGGGTGCGAAGCGCCGCATCGGCGGCAGTCAGTATCTTGTCCATGGGCGGTCCCTAGAGCGGAAAATCTTGGCAAATTCAGGGTCTGAACGGTACACCAGGACGACATGCCCTCTCTTTGTGCAAGCGCAACAAGGCCGGCGCGATGTTCGGGTTGGGCCTGATTGTGTTGGTCTGCAGGTTTGTTGCGGCAGTGCAACGAAAAACGGGGGTTCAAGCCCGTTTGTGGGTGAATTTCTTTGCATGGGCAGCGGCGGTCTGGTGCAATAGGCCCTAACTTCCCCACCAGGAGGTTGGCGCGGGAAACCGGTGGAGCCTCAGGCCAAGCCTCTCTTCCTCACGACCGGCGCCCTTCTAAACCTTGGAGTAACTCGTAATGAAAAAATCTCTGATTGCCCTGGCAGTGCTGGCTGCTTCCGGCGCCGCAATGGCTCAATCCTCCGTGACCCTGTTCGGTATCGTGGACACCAACGTTGCCTACGTGAACAAGGACGCAGCTGGCGACAGCCGTTATGGTCTGGGCACCAGCGGCGCTTCCACGAGCCGTCTGGGCCTGCGCGGCACGGAAGACCTGGGTGGTGGTCTGAAGGCTGGCTTCTGGCTGGAAGGCGAAATCTTCGGTGACGATGGCAACGCCAGCGGCTTCAACTTCAAGCGTCGTTCCACCGTGAGCCTGTCGGGCAACTTCGGTGAAGTGCGCCTGGGCCGTGACCAAGTTCCGACCTTCCAAAAGCTGACCTCCTACGACCTGTTCAGCGCCACCGGTATCGGCCAGTTCATGGGCTTCCGTAACTGGGCTGCTGGCCAAGGCGCCGACGACAACGGCATCCGCGCTAACAACCTGATCTCGTACTACACCCCCAACTTCGGCGGTTTCAACGCCGGCTTTGGCTACGCTTTCGACGAAAAGCAAACCATCGGTACTGCTGACAGCGTCGGCCGTTACATCGGCGGTTACGTTGCATACGACAACGGCCCCCTGAGCGCCAGCCTGGGCGTTGCCCAGCAAAAGACTGCCGTTGGCGGCCTGGCTACCGACCGTGACGAAATCACCCTGGGTGCTTCGTACAACTTCGGCGTTGCCAAGCTGAGCGGCCTGCTGCAACAGACCAAGTTCAAGCGCGACATCGGCGGCGACATCAAGACCAACTCCTACATGCTGGGCGCTTCGGCTCCCGTGGGCGGCGTGGGCGAAGTCAAGCTGCAGTACGCTCTGTACGACCAGAAGGCCATCGACTCCAAGGCTCACCAGATCACTCTGGGCTACGTGCACAACCTGTCCAAGCGCACCTCTCTGTACGGCAACCTGGCATTCCTGAAGAACAAGGATGCTTCGACCCTGGGCCTGCAAGCCAAGGGCGTGTACGCTGGTGGCGTGCAAGCTGGCGAAAGCCAGACTGGCGTGCAAGTCGGTATCCGCCACGCTTTCTAATGAACGGCTGGCGTAAGCCAGTTGCCATTTGAAGCAAAAAAGAGCCAGTCTTCGGACTGGCTCTTTTGTTTTGTGCTAGGGAAAGACCTGTGTTGTACTTGTGCCAACGGTGACGAGGCGGGAAAAGCGTTTCTAGAATGAAATTTCCACCAACCAATCGTTAACAAGAGAGAGACAACACAATGAATTCTTCATTCGTGAAAAAGAGCGTGGCACTGGCGGTGTTGGCAGCAACGGCACCCTTGGCAGCATTCGCCCAGCAAAGCAGCGTACAGCTGTACGGCATCGTCGATGCCGGCGTGCGCCACACCACCAATGAAGGCCCGACCAAGAGCGGCAAGACCCAGATGATCGGCGGCGGCATGTCGCAAAGCCGCTGGGGCATCAACATCACCGAGGACCTGGGCGGCGGTCTGGCAGCCATTGCCAACCTGGAAGCCCGTTTCCTCACCGACACCGGCGAGCAGGCTGCGGCAAGCTACTTCCAGCAATCCTGGGTGGGCCTGCGCAGCAAGAGCTTCGGCCAGATCACCCTGGGTCGCCAGTTCAACATGCTGTTCGACCTGGTGACGTCCACCTATGCCTCCTTCCCGTATTCGCCGTACATGGAGGCCTACAAGCCTGAAATCGGCATGTCCATGGGCGCGCGCGCCAGCAACATGGTCAAGTACCTGGCCGAGTTCGGCCCCGTGCGCGGCGCATTGCAGTATTCGTTCGACGAGAACAACACCTTCGACAAGGTCGGCACTGGCGTGGTGCCCGGTGGCGCCATCAAGACGGCTGGCGGCTATCTGCGCTACTCGCAAAGCGGCATTTCCGCAGGCGCCGGCTACCTGGGCACGACGCTGCCGGCCGGCACCAAGGTCGATGCCTATACCCTGGGCGGCTCCTACCGCGTGGGTCCCTGGTACGTCAACCTGGGCTACGGCCTGAACAAGCGCAAGGACGCATTCCCGGCGGCAACCGCAGGCGGTGGATTCGACCAGGCCATCCTCAACTCCTTCTGGACGGGTTCGTCCAACGGCGGCTTCGTGGCCGGCGACGCCAACAAGCGCCAGATGTACAAGATGGGCTTCGGCTACCAGATCACGCCCCAGATCAATGTGGGCGCGCATTACTACCATGCCAAGCAGTCGGGCTCGGGCACGGGCAACTTCAATGGCAAGGCAGACTTCCTGGTGGCGGTGCTCGACTACGCCTTCTCCAAGCGTACCGATGCCTATGTGGCCCTGGACCACACCAAGACCAGTGGCGGCTCGGGCGTGATGCTCGACGCCAATGGCGCCACCAAGCGCACGGGCTTCACCGTCGGCCTGCGCCATCGCTTCTGAGCGCGCGGCGTTTGCGCAACGGATGGCCTCCTTCGGGAGGCCTTTTTGTTTCCTGTCGAAGGGCTGACGGTGGGCGGGCGCGATTTCCTGCGTTAAGGTAATGCGCAGGCCAATGAAGCGAAAGAACCAAGGCGATGGAAGCCACTCGATACAAGGCAGGCGGTCGGGTCTTTGCCCAGATCGCTCAGTACCACCCCGAGCTGACGGCGCTGCGCCGCGAGCTGCATGCGCATCCTGAGCTGGGGTTCGAGGAGCGCTTCACGGCTGCGCGCGTCAAGGAGGCCTTGCGGCAATGCGGCGTGGACGAGATCCACGAAGGCCTGGGCACCACGGGCCTGGTGGCCGTGATCCGTGGCCAGGGGCATAGCTCGGGAGCGATGGTAGGCCTGCGTGCCGACATGGATGCACTGCCCATGGTCGAGCACAACGAATTTCCCTGGAAATCGGGCAAGCAGGGGCTGATGCACGGCTGCGGGCATGATGGCCATACGGCCATGCTGGTGGGCGCCGCCCGCTACCTGGCTGCGACACGGCGTTTCGACGGCTCGGCCGTGCTGGTCTTTCAGCCTGCCGAGGAAGGGCGCGGCGGCGCGCGGGCCATGATTGCCGATGGTCTTTTCGACCGCTTTCCGATGCAGGCCGTGTACGCCATGCACAACTGGCCTGCCATGCGTGCGGGCACGGTGGGCATCAACATGGGCGCGATGATGGCGGCGGCCGACCGCATCACCATCGAGATCACGGGGCGCGGCGGCCACGGCGCCCATCCCTACCAGACGGTGGACGTGGTGCTGGCGGCCGCGCACATCACCACGGCGGTGCAGAGCATCGTCTCGCGCAATGTGCGCGCCATCGACAGTGCCGTCATCAGCCTGTGTGCCGTGCAGGCCGGGGACCTGGGCGCCTTCAGCGTGATGCCGGGCACGGCAACGCTGGTGGGAACCGTGCGGACCTTCGATCCCGCCGTGCAGGACCGTGTCGAGCAGCGCCTGCAGGAGTTGTGCAGCGCGGTGGCGCTGGGGCTGGGTGCGACGGCCAAGGTCAACTACGAGCGCATCTATCCCGCCACCATCAACTCCCCCACGGAGGCCGCCTTTGCGGCCGACGTGGCCCAGGCGCTGGTGGGCGTGGAGAACCTGGACCGGCAGCTGGAGCCCAGCATGGGCGCGGAGGATTTTTCCTTCATGCTGCAGCACAAACCCGGCGCCTACCTGCGTCTGGGGCAATCCACGGGCGCCCAGCCCGGGGTGCCGCTGCACAGCAGCCGGTATGACTTCAACGACGAGGTGCTGCCGCTGGGCGCTGCCCTGCACGCCAGCCTGATCGAGCAGGCCATGCCGCTGCCTTCGCAGGACGTATAGCGCAGGCGGAGCCGGTCAGCGGGGCTGTCCCTCGGTCGCAAGAAGGTGGGCCTTTACCGTTTCCAGGATCTCGTCGGACAAGGCTGGATTGGCGGCGACCGTGGCACGTGCCAGGACCAGGGCGCCCACCATGCTGCTGAGCATGGCCATGGCCTGGGCACGCTGTGCGGCATCGGGTGCCTGATCGTCGCCAAGTGTGCCGATCACGCGCGCAAACCTGCCGATGTTGCGTTCCACCCCTTCGGCGAACACCGCTGAAAGATCACCACCTGCCCGAGCCACGTCCACGGCCAGCGCCGCAGCGGGGCAGCCCTCGCCGGGGCTGTCGCGGTGCTGCGGCGACAGATAGGACTGCACGCGCGCGGCAAGGCTGCCGGCCTGTTCACCCTGCAGGCCGTCCAGCGGCGCGATGGACCAGTCGAAGGCGCGTGCGCAGGCCTCGCGCACCAGCGCGTCCTTGGATTCGAAGTGGCGATAGAGCCCGCCGTGGGTGAGTCCCGCGCCGCGCGTCACCTCGGCCACGCCGACGCCGTCCAGCCCGTGCTCGCGGTACAGCCGCGCAGCGGCTTGGAGGATGTCCTGCCGGTTCTGCGCGGCCTGGGCTTTCGTGACTTTCATGTGCACTGTCCAATGATTATGGTTGTCATCAAAATGCGTTTATGATGACGACCATCATCATAAGTCCGTGCCTGCAGGCAATGCTCACCATCTGCGGCAGGGGCTGTGCACTCTACAGGGAAGAACCGATGAACGCCTCTTCAATCCCGAGCAGCCTGTGCCCCGTGCGCGCTGCAGTCTCTGCATGGTCCATCAGGGAGCGTTCATGAGCACGGGTCCTCTCGCACGCCGCGTGGTCATCACGGGCATGGGCATGGTCTCGCCGCTGGGGCGGGGCACTGAACTGGCCTGGCGCCGGCTGCTGTCCGGCGCATCGGGCCTGAGCCGGCTGCCCGAGGATCTGGCGCCCGATGTGCCGGGCCAGGTGGCAGGCCAGGTGCCCGACTTGGCCCACGACCCGGAAGGCGGCTGGGACATCGATACCGTGGTCTCGCCCAAGGACCAGCGCAAGATGGACCGCTTCATTCCGCTGGCACTGGACGCTTCGGACCAGGCCCTGGCCCAGGCCGGCTGGCAGCCGGCCAGCGAGGACGAGCGCACGCGCACGGCCTGCATCATTGGCTCGGGCATCGGCGGCTTTGGCGCCATTGCCCAGGCCGTGCGCACCACGGACAGCCGGGGGGTGTCGCGCCTGTCGCCATTCACCGTGCCGTCTTTCCTGGTCAATCTCGCGGCCGGGCATGTGTCGATACGCCATGGGCTCAAGGGCCCGCTGGGTGCGCCGGTCACTGCCTGCGCAGCCAGCGTGCAGGCCTTGGGCGACGGCCTGCGCATGATCCGTTCGGGCGAGGCCGACGTGGCGCTGTGCGGCGGCGCCGAGGCGGCCATCGACCGCGTGAGCCTGGGCGCGTTCGCGGCGGCCAAGGCCCTTTCCACGGGATACAACGACCGGCCCGAAGAGGCCTCGCGCCCCTTCGACACAGGCCGCGACGGCTTTGTCATGGGCGAGGGCGCGGGCGCCCTGGTGCTGGAGGGACTGGACCACGCACTGGCGCGCGGCGCCGTGCCGCTGGCCGAAGTGGTGGGCTACGGCACCAGTGCCGATGCCTATCACATCACCTCGGGCCCGGAAGATGGCGACGGCGCGCGCCGCAGCATGGCACAGGCGCTGGCCATGGCCGGGCTGTCGCCGGATCAGCTGCAGTACCTCAATGCCCACGCCACCTCCACGCCCGTGGGCGACCGCGGCGAGCTGGCGGCCATGCGCTCCCTGTTTGGCGAGGGCAGCGGCGTGGCGATCAGCTCCACCAAGTCGGCCACGGGCCATCTGCTGGGCGCGGCGGGCGCGGTGGCTGCCATCTTCACGGTGCTGGCGCTGCGCGACCAGATGGCGCCGGCCACGCGCAATCTCGTGGAGCCCGATCCCCTGGCCCAGGGGCTGGACCTGATCGCCGGCGCGGCAAGGCCCTGGGCCATGGAGCATGCCCTGGTCAACGGTTTCGGCTTTGGTGGCGTCAACGCCTCGCTGGTGCTCCGGCGCTGGCAGGGCTGAACGAGGCGGGTGGGCCTGGGGGCCGGTGCTACGTGTAGCGCTTGGCCCGCAGGTTGTTCTTCATCTGCTCCAGCGCAGGCTGCAGGGCCGGGCCGATGCGCAGCGCCACGCAGGTGGCCAGCACGTCGATGACCAGCAGGTGCAGCAGGCGCGACACCATGGGGCTGTAGCGGTCGTAGCCCTCGGGATGGTCGGCGGCCAGATGGATGTGGCAGGCCGAGGCCAGGGGCGAGCCGCTGGCGGTGATGGCAATCGTGGTGGCGCCGTTCTTGCGCGCGATGTCGGCGGCGTCCATCAGGTCGCGCGTGCGGCCCGAGTTGGAAATGATCACCGCGCAGTCGCCGGGTCCCAGCAGGGTGGCGCTCATCACCTGCATGTGGCCGTCGCTGGTGGCCAGGCTGGTCACGCCCAGGCGAAAGAACTTGTGCTGCGCGTCCTGCGCCACGATGCCCGAATTGCCTGCGCCGTAGAACTCGATGCGCCGCCCCGTCTGCCAGGTCGAGGCGATGGCCTGCGCCGCCTGCTCTATGGCCGTGGTGCTGGCGGCATTGCGGTACTGCAGGAAGGCGGCCACGGCGTTGTCCACCACCTTGACCATCACGTCGCTGGTCTTGTCGTCGGTGTCCACGCTGCGGTGGATGAAGGGCACGCCCTCGCTGACGCTGCCGGCCAGCTTGAGCTTGAAGTCGGCCAGGCCGTCGTAGCCCATGCTGCGGCAAAAGCGCACCACCGTCGGCTTGCTGACATGGGCACGCTCGGCCAGTTCGCGCACCGGCTGCCGTGCGAAGGCCCGAGGATCGGCCAGCACCAGGCGGGCCACGCGTTGTTCGGCGGGAGCAAGCGAGGGCAGCGAGGCGGTGATGCGGTCCAGCATTAGGCGGTGGGCGTTGTTCTATGGGTAAAGGGAAGCGGTTGCCGCAAGGCAGGTCCAGCGCGCATTTTGCATGAGCGGCAGCCTTCGCTTACTTTCCTGACGCCAATGCAAACCATGCGGGCGCATACACTCGGAGGATTTGCCGGTACAACCGCACCGCCCTGGTGCGATGCCGCCCCTCGCCAGGCTCCCGCCCAAAGGATGTTCCATGAACCAGCTTGATGCGCTTCGACAGTACACGACCGTGGTGGCCGATACCGGCGACTTCCACCAACTGGCCCAGTTCCAGCCGCGGGATGCGACCACCAATCCCTCGCTCATCCTCAAGGCGGTGCAAAAGCCCGAGTACGCACCGCTGATGCGTGCCACCGTGGCCCAGTACAAGGGCCGCAGCCTCGACGAGGTCATGGACCGCATGCTGGTGCGCTTCGGCTGCGAGATCCTGAACACCATTCCGGGCCGTGTCTCCACTGAAGTCGATGCGCGCCTGTCGTTCAATACCTCGGCCACCGTGGCGCGTGCCGAGCGCCTGATCGAGCTGTACCAGGCCGAAGGCGTGCACATCGACCGCGTGCTCATCAAGATCGCCTCCACCTGGGAAGGCATCGAGACGGCGCGCCAGCTGGAGCTGCGCGGCATCCACACCAACCTCACCCTGCTGTTCTCGTTCTGCCAGGCCGTGGCCTGCGGCCAGGCCAAGGTGCAGCTGATCTCGCCCTTCGTGGGCCGCATCTACGACTGGTACAAGAAGCAGGCCGGCGCCCAGTGGGACGAGGCCGCCATGGCCGGCGCCAACGATCCCGGCGTGCGCTCCGTGCGCGCCATCTACGAGCACTACAAGCACTTCGGCATCGCCACCGAGGTCATGGGCGCGAGCTTTCGCAACACGGGCCAGATCGTGGCGCTGGCGGGCTGCGACCTGCTGACCATCGCCCCCGAACTGCTGGCCCAGCTGGGCGCCAGCGATGCGCCCCTGGCGCGCGCCCTGGACCCCGAGGCCGCGCGGACCCTGGCCCTCGATCCCGTGCACTACGACGAGGCCGGTTTCCGCCTGGCCCTCAACGAGGACGCCATGGCCACCGAGAAGCTGGCCGAAGGCATACGCGCCTTCGCTGCCGACACCCGCAAGCTCGAAGCATTGATGCAGCAGGCCGCAGACTGATTGGATGAAGATCTTGCCCGTTTTGTGCAACACCTTGCCGGCCTGGTCGGCACTTGAACGCCATTTCAACGAAGACATCCGGTCCCTGGATCTGCGCCAGGCCTTTGCCGCGGACGCGGGCCGGCTGGACGCGCTGAGCCAGCAGGCCCCGCATGTCTTCGCCGACCTGTCCAAGAACCTCTGGACCGAAGCCACCGAGACGCTGCTGCGCGAGCTGGCGCAGCAGGCCGGCGTGCTGGCCCAGCGCAACGCCATGCTGGCCGGCGAGCCCGTCAACTGCACCGAGGGCCGCGCCGTCATGCACTGGCTGCTGCGCATGCCGCGCGACGGCGGCCAGCTGCGCCACTGCGCCACCGTGCAGCAGTGGCAGCCGGCCATGCACGAGGCGCTGGCCCAGGTGCACGAGACGCTGGACGCCATGCTGGCCCTGGCCGAGCAGGTGCGTGGCGACGAGGGCATCACCGACATCGTGAACATCGGCATCGGCGGCTCGCACCTGGGCCCCGAAGTGGTGGTCAATGCGCTGGAGGACTGGGTCGATGCGGGCAAGAATTTCCATTTCGTCTCCAACGTCGATGGCCATGAGCTCGGCCATGTGCTGCGCCGCGTGCGCCCGCACAGCACGCTGTTCCTGATCGCCTCCAAATCCTTCACCACGGCCGAGACCATGCTCAACGCGCACTCGGCGCGCCGGTGGTTCCTGGAGCAGGGCGGCAGCGAGGACCCGCAGGCCGCGTGCTCCATCGACCGGCACTTCGTGGCGCTCACCACCAATGTGCAGGCCGCAGCCGACTTCGGCATCCGCCGCACGCTGGGATTCTGGGACTGGGTGGGCGGTCGTTTTTCGCTGTGGTCGGCCATCGGCCTGCCGGTGGCCATCGCCATCGGGGCGGCGCAGTTCCGTGCGCTGCTGGACGGCGCCCATGCCATGGACGCGCATTTCTTTTCCTCCGGCGTGGAGGGCAACCTGCCGCTGCGCCTGGGCCTGCTGGACGTCTGGTACCGCGATTTCTGCGGCTTCTCCAGCCGCTGCATTGCCCCCTACAGCCATGGCCTGCGGCGGCTGACCGCCTATCTGCAGCAGCTGGAGATGGAGAGCAACGGCAAGGGCGTGACGCGCGACGGGCAGACACTGCCCGTGCGCACGGCGCCCGTGATATGGGGCGAGCCCGGCACCAATGGCCAGCATGCCTTCTTCCAGATGCTGCACCAGGGCCAGGACGTGATTCCCGTGGAATTCATCGCGCTGCGCGATGGCGGCAAATACCTGGGCGCCCATCACCAGAGCCTGGTCGTCAACGCCATTGCCCAGGCCCAGGCCCTGATGGAGGGGCGCCACGGCGAGGGTGCGGAGCGCCATTGCGCGGGCAACCGACCCAGCAGTTTCCTGCTGCTGCAGCAGCTGGACCCGGCATCGCTGGGTGCCCTGATCGCACTGTACGAGCACCGTGTCTTCTCGGCCGGTGCGGTCTGGGGCATCAACAGCTTCGACCAATGGGGCGTGGAGCTGGGCAAGCACCTGGCGCGCCAGCTGCATGCGCGCCAGGACAGCGGCGACTGGCAGGGCGTCGATGCCTCGACGCAGGGCCTCATGCACCGGCTTGCGGCAGGGTCGGCCGGCTGACCGGGCGCTGCGGGCCTGTGGCCCCCGCGGCGCACCAGCAGGGTGCCGGGTCATGTGGGTGGAGCATGACCTTCTTCCATTTCATCGTTATGCACAGGCGCCTGATTGCTCGATAGTTGATGCAATCGCCTTGACGGCGGCCCTGCTTGCATGCAGCCAGTGACGGCGGCTCGGCAGGGTGGAGGCGCAGCGCGCCTTCGGACCTGCAACAACTATCCAAGGAGACCCTCGATGCGATTCGTACTGGCCCATGTGGCGATGGCATGTGTGGTGGCGGCAACTGGCGCTGCCCATGCACAGGAAGCGGCCGGCACGCTGGACAAGATCCAGAGCACAGGCAAGGTGGTGATGGGCGTGCGCGAAAGCTCGGCGCCCATGGCCTATGCCTTCGGGACCACGCAGAAGTACGTGGGCTACCACGTCGAGCTGTGCGAGAAGGTGCTGGCCCAGATCGTGCCCAAGGCCAAGATCGAGTACATGGCCCTGACCTCGCAGAACACCATGCCCCTGGTGCAGAACGGCACCGTGGACATCGGCTGCGGCCCGACCACCAACAACCTCGCGCGCCAAAAGCAGGTGGCCTTTGCCGTGACCACCTACGTGAGCCAGGTGCGCATGGCCGTGCGCGCCGACTCGGGCATCACCTCCTTCAAGCAGCTCGACGGCAAGCCCGTGGCGGCCTCGGCCGGTACGACTGCCGTGCAGCTGCTGCGCAAGTACGGGCGCGACAATGGCGTGAACCTGCCCACCTCGCTGGGCAAGGACCATTTCGAGAGCTTTCTGATGCTCGAATCGGGCCGTGCCGATGCCTTCGTGCTGGACGACAACCTGCTGGCCGGCGTCATCGCCAACTCCAAGAACCCTGCAGGCTTCAGGATCGTGGGCGAGGTGCTGGGCTCCGAGCCCATCGCCATCCTGTTTCGCCGCGACGATCCCGCCTTCAAGAAGGCTGTGGACGACGTGCTGGTGGGCATGATGGCCTCGGGCGAAGTGGCGAAGATCTACGACAAGTGGTTCGTGCAGCCCATTCCGCCCAAGAATGCCCCGCTGAACCTGCCCATGAGCGACATGCTCAAGCAGCTGCTGCAAAAGCCCAACGACAAGCCGCTGGAGTCCTACGCGCAGCAGTGACCACGGGCCCGGACCCGGTCATCGCGACCGGGCCAGTTCGGCCACCGCCTGTGCCAGTGCTGCAATGCCTGCATCGATCTGATCGGTGGCAATGGAGGACAGGCGCAGCCGGAAAAAGGGGCAGGGCTGGCGCGGCGTCGCAAAGAACGCGCTGCCTGCCTCGATCAGCACGCCGTGGCGGCGCGCCACGGCGGCCAGCGCATCGGCGTCCAGCCAGGCCGGTGCCTGCACCCACAGCGACGCGCCGCCCTGGGGCTGGCGGAAGATGAAATCCGGCAGGTGCGCGCGCAGCGAGCGGTCCACCTGAGCCACGCGTTCCAGCATGGCCTGGTTCACGCGGCGCGCATGGGCCTCATGGTGGCCCAGCGACAGGAACAGCGCATAGGCGTGCTGCAGAAAGGCGCTGGGGTGGCGCACCATGGCATGGCGCAGCACGCGCAACTCGTCGATCAGCGCGCGCGGCGCGACGATGTAGCCCAGCCGCAGCGCGGGCGACAGGCTCTTGGACAGCGACCCCACATAGATCACACGCCCGCCCTTGTCCAGGCTCTTGAGCGCGGGCATGGGCGTGCCCTGGTAGAGGTTCTCGGCCTCGTAGTCGTCCTCGATGATCACGAAATCGCCCTGCTCGGCGCGGCGCAGCAGTTGCTCGCGCCGCTGCAGGCTCAGCGTCACGGTGGTGGGGCTCTGGTGCGAGGGCGTGACGAACAGGTAGTCCAGCGGCGGCAGGCCATCGACCACCACACCTTCTCCATCCACGGCCACGGGCACCCAATGCGGGCGGCGCAGCGAAAAGGTGTTGCGCGCATGCGGGTGGCCTGGCTCCTCGAAGCCCAGGCGCTGCGAGGGGTCCAGCAGCGCGTCGGCCAGCAGGTAGAAGGCCTGCTGCGCGCCCACGGTGACCAGGATCTCTTCCTTGAGCGCGAACACGCCGCGCCGGGGCAGCAGGCGCAGGCGGATCTGCTCGATCAGGTCGGGCACATCGTCGGTCTCGAAGTCCGGCGTCCAGTGCGGCAGCTGGGCGCGCGCCAGGCTGCGCGTGCAGCATTCCCGGAAGCCTTCGGTGGGAAACAGCGCGGGATCGTGCATGCCGTAGACGAAGGGGTAGGGGTACTCGCGCCACTGCAGCGGCTTGGACAGCGTGTGCCTGTCCGTCAGCGAGCGCAGCACGCGTGCAGACCAGTCCGGTGCGGGCTCCCCGGGACTTGCCGCAGGCAGGGCCACGGCGCCGTCCACACCAGCCAGGCGCGAATCCCGGGCCACGAACACGCCGCTGCGCGGGCGGGCTTCCAGAAAGCCTTCATCCACGAGCTGCTCGTAGACCGTGGTCACGGTATTGCGCGACACCTCCAGCAGGCGCGACAGCTCGCGCGAGGGCGGCATGGCCGCGCCGGGCGGCAGGCGGCCTTCGAGGATGGGCTGGACCAGGGCCAGGCGCAGGCGGTCCTTCAGGGGAAGGCCGGGCTGCTCGGGCAGCGCGAACAGGCGGGCCCACTGGTGGCGTGGGTCTGTGGCGGAAGGGGTGCTCATGGCGCAACGGAGGCAATCGGGGGGCGTTCTTGGCGCGGCCGGGCAGAGGGCGCGCGGTCGGCGCCATGTTGCGGTGCGGGTGCGGGCAAGTAAAGGTTTGGGCCGGCCGACGCGGGTAAACACCGGGCCTCTGGCTCCTACGTTTGGACGGCTGTGGCCCCCGCGGCCCGCGCCCTTGTTGCGTATTCTGGATTGAAGGCAGCGAGCCGCGCGGCCTGGCGATCCAACGAGGGAGACAGTCCATGCACACCATCACTTTCCGACGCCGCGCCCTGGCGGCCCTGGCCCTGGCCGGCGCGCTGGCGGGCCTGGCGGCCACGCCGCTGCAGGCCCAGGCCCAGGAGCCGCAGCGCGGCGGCACCCTGATCGTGGGCAGCACCCAGGTGCCACGGCACCTGAACGGCGCCGTGCAATCGGGCATTGCCACGGCCATGCCTTCCACCCAGCTGTTCGCCAGCCCGCTGCGCTTCGATGACCAGTGGAAGCCCCAGCCCTACCTGGCCGAGTCCTGGAAGCTGGCCGAGGACGGCAAGTCGCTGACCCTGAACCTGCGCAGGAATGCCGTGTTCCACGACGGCAAGCCCATCACCTCGGCCGACGTGGCCTTCTCCATCATGGCCATCAAGGCCAACCACCCGTTCCAGACCATGCTGGGGCCCGTGGAGAAGGTGGACACGCCCGACCCCTACACGGCCATCATCCGCATGAACGCGCCGCATCCGGCCATCCTGCTGGCCATGAGCCCGGCGCTGGCGCCCATACTGCCCAGGCACATCTATGGCGACGGTGCCGACCTCAAGACCCATGCGCGCAACAGCGCCGACGTGGTGGGCTCGGGGCCGTTCAAGCTGACCGAGTTCCGCGCGGGCCAGCGCATCGTGATGGAGCGCTTCGACAAGTTCTTCCTGCCCGGCCGCCCCTATCTGGACAAGCTGGTCTTCAACATCGTGCCCGACTCCTCCAGCCTGCTGCTGAGCCTGGAGCGCGGCGACGTGCAGATGGTGCCCTACCTGCAGGCCTCCATCGACCTGAAGCGCCTGTCCACCAATCCCCAGATCACGCTGACCGGCAAGGGCTTCGAGGGCATAGGCTCGATCAACTGGCTGGCCATCAACACCGACAGGAAGCCGCTGGACGATGTGCGCGTGCGCAAGGCCATTGCGCATGCCATCGACAAGAACTTCATCACCAAGGCGCTGATGGGCGGCTTCGCCAGCGTGGCCGACGGCCCCATCGTGGCAGCCAGCCCCTTTGCCTCGGCCGACCTGGTGCGCTATCCGCTGGACCTCAAGAAGTCGGCGGCCCTGCTGGACGAGGCCGGCCTCAAGCCCGGGGCCAATGGCGAGCGCTTCAAGATCACCATCGACTACCTGCCGGGCACGGACGAGCAGCAAAAGAACGTGGCCGAGTACGTGCGCGCCCAGCTCAAGAAGGTGGGCATCGCCGTCGATGTAAGGGCCTCGGCCGATTTCCCGGCCTGGTCCCGGCGGCTGGCCACGCATGACTTCGACCTGTCCATGGACATCGTCTTCAACTGGGGCGACCCGGTCATCGGCGTGCACCGCAGCTACCTGTCCACCAACATCAAGCCCGTGGTCTGGACCAACACCCAGTCCTACCGCAATCCCAAGGTGGACGAGCTGCTGAACACGGCCAGCAGCACGCTGGACACGGCCGAGCGCAAGAAGCTCTATGCGGCCTTCCAGAAGACCGTGACCGACGAGCTGCCCGTGATCTTCATCAACAACTCGCCCTACCACACGGCTGCGCGCAAGAACGTGGGCAACCTGCCGACCACGGTCTGGGGGCCGGCCTCGCCCTACGACGAGATTTTCTTGAAGTAATCCAGGAGGACCCGGCCATGGCATTTCTCCGCACACTCCTCAAGCGGCTGCTGCAGGGCCTGGCGCTGGTGCTGGCCGTGGTGGTGCTGAACTTCATGCTGGTGCATGCGGCGCCCGGCGATCCCGTGGAGACCATTGCCGGCGCCAGCGGCGGCATGGAGCCCGAGCTCATGGCCGAGCTGCGCACACGCTACGGGCTGGACCGGCCGCTGCCCGTGCAGCTGGGCATCTACCTGGCGCGCGTGGCCAGTGGTGATCTGGGCTACTCCTACTTCTTCAACCTGCCGGTGGCGCAGATGATTGCCGAGCGCGTGCCCGCCACCTTGCTGCTGGTGCTGGCCGCCGTGCTCACGGCCTTCGTGGTGGGCACGCTGCTGGGCGTGCTGTCCTCGCGCCGGCCCAACGGCCTGCTGTCGCAGTGCATCACCGTGCTGTCCCTGGTGGGCTTTGCGGCGCCCGTGTTCTGGACCGGCATGCTGCTGGTGCTGGCGTTTGCCTCCTGGTGGCCCGTGCTGCCGGTGTCGGGCATGCGCTCTGCCGATGCCGCAGGCGGCGAAGGCCTTGCCGACCTGCTGGATGTGGCACGGCACCTGGTGCTGCCCGCGCTGACACTGGCCCTGGTCTACCTGGCGCAGTACAGCCGGCTGTCGCGCTCGTCCATGCTGGACGTGCTGGGCGCCGACTACATCCGCACGGCGCGCGCCAAGGGGCTGGCCGAGCATGTGGTGCTCTACCGCCATGCGCTGCGCAACGCGCTGCTGCCCGTGGTGACCATGCTGGGCCTGCAGTTCGGCAACGTCATGGCCGGCGCCATCATCGTGGAGACGGTCTTCAACTGGCCGGGCCTGGGGCGGCTGGCCTTCGACTCGGTGCTGCGGCGCGACTACCCGACCATCCTGGGCGTGCTGCTGTTCTCCTCCATCGTCGTGGTCGTGATGAACCTCGTCACCGACCTGTGCTACCGGCTGATCGATCCCCGCATCAAGGCGGCCTGAGACCATGAATGCCATCACACCACCTTCCGTGTCCGTGGCGAGCGTCGCGGCGCCTCAGGCTGCAGCCCATGCCGAGCACCCGGCGCGCGAAGCGCTGCGCATGTTCCTGCGCAACCCCTCGGCCATTGCCGGCATGGCCATGCTGCTCATCGTGCTGCTGGTGGCCATCGCCGGCCCCTGGATCTGGCCTGCGGACCCGTTCGAGATCCGCACCATGCCGCTGAGCCCGCCGTTCAGCGAGGAGGCCTGGCTGGGCAGCGACCAGCTGGGGCGCGACGTGCTCACGGGCATCATCCACGGCGGCCGCGCCACGCTGATGGTGGGCGCCTTCGCGGCTTTGCTGTCGGTGTGCATCGGCGTGACGCTGGGGGCGATGGCCGGCTACTACGGCGGCCGCGTCGATGCGCTGCTGATGCGCGTGACCGAGTTCTTCCAGGTGCTGCCTGCGCTGCTGTTCGCCATGGTGGTGGTGACGCTGTTCTCGCCCTCGCTGGTGACGGTCACGCTGGCCATCGGCAGCGTGAGCTGGCCGGCCACGGCGCGGTTGACGCGGGCCGAGTTCATGCGCATCCGCCAGCTTGAATTCGTGCGCGCGGAGAGCGCCATCGGCGCGCGCCACGGCCGCATCATCTGGAAGGTGATCCTGCCCAATGCGCTGCCGCCGCTGGTGGTGTCGGCCACGCTGGCCGTGGGCGCCGCCATCCTGTTCGAGGCCGGCCTGTCCTTCCTGGGCCTGGGGGACCCCAACCAGATGAGCTGGGGCCTGATGATCGGGTCGGCCCGCCAGTACCTGCTGTCGTGCTGGTGGGCCGTGGCCTTTCCCGGTGCCGCCATCTTCGTCACCGTGCTGGCCGTCAGCCTGATCGGCGACGGCCTCAACGATGCACTCAACCCCAAGCTGAGGGAGCGCTGATGGACACCGACACCCCCCTGTTGCAAGTCAGCGGCCTGCGCGTGGCCTTCCAGGGCCGGCGCGGCCAGGCGATGGTGCTCAACGGCGTGGATTTCGATCTGCGCGCGGGCGAGACCCTGTGCGTGGTCGGCGAATCCGGCTGCGGCAAGAGCATGACGGCGCTGGCGCTGCTGCGCCTCATTCCCTCGCCTCCGGGCCGCATCACGGGCGGGCAGGTGCGCTTCCAGGGCGAGGACCTGGTGGCCGCCGGCGAGGCCCATATGCGCCAGGTGCGCGGCAACCGCATCTCCATGATCTTCCAGGAGCCGATGACCTCGCTGAACCCGGTGCTCACCGTGGGCGAGCAGATCGCCGAGCCGCTGCGCCTGCACGCCGGCCTGGACGCGGGCGCCGCGCGCCAACGCGCCGTGGAAATGCTCCGGCAGGTCGGCATCCCCGCGCCCGAGCGGCGCGTGCACGAGTACCCGCATCAGCTGTCGGGCGGCATGCGCCAGCGCGTGATGATCGCCATGGCCCTGGCCTGCCGGCCCGACATCCTGATCGCCGACGAGCCCACCACGGCGCTGGACGTGACCGTGCAGGCGCAGATCTTCGACCTGCTGCGCGAGCTGCAGCGCGACAAGGGCACGGCCATCGTGCTGATCACGCACGACATGGGAGCCGTGGCCGAGATGGCTGACCGTGTCATGGTCATGTATGCGGGCCGTGTGATCGAGCAGGGCCGCTGCGAGCAGGTGCTGTCGGCGCCCGCCCATCCGTACACGCGCGGCCTGATCGCCTGCCTGCCCGAGCTGGGCAGCAGCCAGGCAGGCGGGCGCACCGAGCTGCCCGAGATCCCCGGCGTCGTGCCCTCGATCTGGGAGTTGGGCAGCGGCTGCGCCTTCCGTGCGCGCTGCCGCGAGGCCCAGCCGCGCTGCGCCAGCGAAGCTCCGCCGCTGGTCGCGCTGGATGATCCATCCCACGGCGTGGCCTGCTGGCTGCACGCTCCCGCTTCCCGCATCCGAGCCCATACGGAGGCCCTGGCATGAACGCACGCATGGACGATACCCTCTTGCAGGTGGACGATCTCCAGGTCCACTTTCCGCGCCCGGGCAAGGGCCTGTTCGGCAGGCCCGAGGTGGTCAAGGCCGTGGACGGCGTGTCCTTCAGCCTGCGGCGCGGCAGCACGCTGGCCGTGGTGGGCGAGTCGGGCTCGGGCAAGACCACCACGGCGCTGGCCGTGATGCGCCTGGCGCCCGTGACGGCGGGCCGCATGCAGCTGGGCGATACCGACCTGGGCGGCCTGTCGGGTGAGGCCCTGCGCCAGGCGAGGCGGCGCATGCAGATCGTGTTCCAGGACCCGTTCTCCTCGCTGAATCCGCGACAGCGCGCGGGCGATGCGGTGCGCGCTCCGCTGGACCTGATGGACGTGGGCACGCCGGCCGAGCGCGAGGCGCGCGTGGCCGAGCTGTTCACCCAGGTCGGCCTGCGGACCGAACAGCGCCAGCTGTTCCCGCACCAGTTCTCGGGCGGCCAGCGCCAGCGCATCAACATCGCGCGCGCCCTGGCCACGCGGCCCGAACTGGTGGTCTGCGACGAGCCCGTGTCGGCGCTGGACATCGCCATCCGCGCCCAGATCCTCAACCTGCTGGCGCGGCTGCAGCGCGAGCTGGGCCTGAGCTACCTGTTCATCTCGCACGACATGGCCGTGGTCGAGCACATCTGCGACGACATCGCCGTCATGTACCTGGGCCAGATCGTGGAGCGCGCACCGCGCCAGGCCTTCTTTGCGCGGCCGCTGCATCCCTACAGCGTGGCCCTGATGTCGGCCGTGCCCACGGTGCGCGGCGGGCGCGAGCGCGCGGCGCGGCGCATCCGGCTGGCCGGCGATCCGCCCAGCCCCATCGACCCGCCCGCGGGCTGCCGCTTCGCCGGGCGCTGCCCCGTGGCCGTGCCTGCGTGCTCGGCCGAGGCCCCACCGCTGCGCGAAGCCGCCCCCGGCCACTGGGTGCGCTGCATCCGCGTGGACCACATCGATGGCGTGCCGCGCGCGCCGCTGGCCCTGTGAACCCGGAGCACCCGCCACCATGAGCATCACCGTCTACGCCGCCCGCAAGATCATCACCATGAACCCCATGCAGCCCGAGGCCACGCACGTGGCCGTGCGCGACGGGCGCATCCTCGCGGTCGGGGACCTTGCGCGCTGCACGGCCTGGGGCGAATGCCGCATCGACGAGCGCTTTGCCGACCAGGTGCTGCTGCCCGGCCTGGTGGAGGGCCACTGCCACCTCAAGGAAGGCAGCATGTGGGACTGGACATACACGGGCTGGTTCGACCGGCGCGACCCCGACGGAAAGACCTGGCCCGGCCTGCGCTCCATGGATGCCGTGGTGGACCGCCTGGCCGAGGTGGCGTCGCGCATGGATGCGCAGGGCCTGCCGCCCGGCCAGCCGCTGATCGCCTGGGGGTTCGATCCCATCTACTTCGGCGGCGAGCGCATGACGGTGGAGCACCTGGACCGGGCCGCAGGAGGCCGTCCCGTCGTGATCTCGCACGCCAACGGCCATTTGATGAACGTCAACAGCGCCATGCTGCGCCTGGCCGAGATCACGCGTGACAACGAGGTCGAGGGCGTGGTGCGCTTTGCACCCGGCCACGCCCTGGCCGGCGAGCCCACGGGCGAACTGCAGGAGCCGGCCGCCATGTTCCTGGTGCTGCGCAAGATCGGCAACGCCGGGCTGCTGGCGCCCATGACCGAGGCTGGCGTGCGCTCCTTTGCCCGCCTGGCCTGCCGCCAGGGCGTGACCACGGCCACGGACCTGGTCAACAAACTGGGTGAGCAGGACTGCCGCGTGCTGGAGGCCGCGCTGGCCGACGACCAGGTGCCCATCCGCATCCTGCCGGCCTTCCAGGCGTTTCACGGCACGCATGGCGCCGAGGGCGGTGCCGGGCATGTGCGCGCGCTCATGGCGCGCAACACCGACCGGCTGCGCTACGGCCTGGTCAAGATGATGCTGGACGGCTCCATCCAGGGCTTTTCGGCGCGCCTGCGCTGGCCCGGTCACTACAACGGCGCGCCCAACGGCATCTGGGTCACCGCGCCCGCGCAGTACGAGGCCGATTTCGAGACCTACCACCGCGCAGGCCTGCTCATCCATACGCACACCAATGGCGACGAGGCCAGCGAGGCCGCCATCGACGCCATAGGCCGCGTGCTGGCCCGCGCCCCCCGGCCCGACCACCGTCACACGCTGCAGCATGGCCAGATGATCGATGCGCCGCTGTTTCGCCGCATGGCGGCGCTGGGCCTGTGCGCCAACCTGTTCGCCAACCACCTCTGGTACTGGGGCGACCAGCACTACGAGATGACCATGGGGCCGGACCGCGCCATGCGGCTCGATGCCTGCGCCAGCGCGCTGGCCGCCGGCGTGCCGCTGGCCATCCATTCGGATGCGCCCGTCACGCCGCTGGGGCCGCTGTTCACCGCCTGGTGCGCGGTCCACCGGATCACGCCCAAGGGCCGCGTGCTGGGCGCGGCCGAGCGCCTGACCGTGGCCCAGGCCCTGCATGCCGTCACGCTGGGCGCGGCCTGGACACTGAAGCTGGACCACGAGATCGGCAGCATCGAATGCGGCAAGCGCGCCGACTTCTGCGTGCTGGAGGACGATCCGCTGTCCCTGGACCCCATGGTGCTCAAGGACCTCCGGGTGTGGGGCACGGTGCTGTCGGGGCGCGTCTTCAAGGCGGCATGACATGGGACAGCGGTTGCCGTTCACGGTCATCGGCGGCTTCCTGGGCGCCGGCAAGACCACGCTGCTCAACCACTGGCTGCGCCATGCGGATGGCCAGCGGCTGGCCGTGCTGGTCAACGACTTCGGCGCGCTCAACATCGATGCAGGCCTGATCAAGGACCACAGCGGCGACACCATCGCGCTGACCAATGGCTGCGTGTGCTGCCAGATCGGCGATGACCTGTCCATGGCCCTGATCGGCGTGCTGCAGCAGCGCGAGCGCTTCGACGCCGTGGTGGTCGAAGCCAGCGGCGTCTCCGACCCCTGGCGCATCGCCCAATTGGGCCTGGCCGATCCGGGTCTGGCGCTCGATGGAGTCATCGTGGTGCTGGATGCCGGCACCTTGCTCTCGCAGGCCGCCGATCCGCTGCTGGCCGACACGCTGCAGCGCCAGGTGGCCCGGGCCGACCTGGTCATCGTCAACAAGACCGATCTGGCCGATACCCGGACCCTGGAGCGCGTGCACGGCTGGATAGCCAGCCACGCGCCAGCCGCGCAACGCTGCGATGTGCGCGAAGCCCGGGTGCCCGTGGAGTTGCTCAGCGGCGCAGCCCTCCTGCGTGGTGCGCGGGAGGTCTCATGGGGTACTGGTACTGCGCGCCCCATGCATGGCCGGCAGTTCGAGACCTGGTCCTGCCAGCCGCCCGGAGGGCTGTGCGAGACGGCCCTGCAGGCGTGGCTGCAGGCCATGCCGGCTGGCGTGCTGCGGCTCAAGGGCGTGGTGCAGACCGGGGCGGGCCAGTGGAGCGAGCTTCAGTTTGCCGGGCGCAGCGGCCGGCTGCGCGCCGCATCAGCGCCCGCGCAACAGCAGCAGGTGCCCGCCATCGTGGCCATCGGCCTGGCCGGGCAGCTTCCGGTGGCCGCGCTGCAGGCGCTGGTGGCAGGCGCTGCGGGCGTCAGGGCTGCGGGCCGTCCCGCATGAAATCCTGGGCCGCCTGCTGCAGCCACTCGCGCAGGCTTTGCAGCGGCGGGTAGTTGCCGCGGCTCGTGGGCCAGGCCAGGTAGTAGCGCTCGGCGCTTTCCATCTCGGGCAGATGGGGCAGGGCACGCACCAGATCGCCCTGTGCGAGTTCGCGCTCGATCAGAAAGCGTGGCAGCAAGGCCACGCCCACGCCGGCGATGGCGGCCTGGGCGGCGGTGGCGAACTGGTCGAACAGCATGCCCTGGCCCTCGGCCATGGGCGCGTGGTGCACGGACAGCCAGCGCTGCCAGGCATCGGGGCGCGAGGCCAGGTGCAGCAGCGGCGCCTGCAGCAGGTCCTGGGGCTGGGCAAAGCCATGCTGGGCCAGCAGGGCGGGGCTGCAGGCAGGCACCACGGTCTCGCTCATCAGAAAGGCCAGCTCGGCGCCCGGCCAGTGCGGCAGGCCGAAATGGATGGCGGCGTCCACGGCTTCGAGCTGGAAGTCGAATTGGGACAGCCGCGTCGTCAGGTTGATAGTGATGCCCGGGTGGGCGCTGAAGAACTGCGGCAGGCGCGGCGCCAGCCAGCGCGTGCCGAAGGTGGGCAGGATGGCCAGGTTCAGGCTGCCGCCGCGCGGGTTGGCCCGAAAACCCAGCGTGGCCGTGGAGATGCGCATCAGCGCGCCCCGGATTTCCTGCGCATAGGCCTGGCCGGCCGGGCTCAGGCGCACGGTCTGGCGCTCGCGCACAAAGAGCTCCGCCTCCAGCCGCTCCTCCAGCGCGCGGATCTGGCGGCTGACGGCGCTTTGCGTCAGGTGCAGCTCGGCCGCAGCTGCCGTGAAGCTCTGGTGCCGGGCCGCCGCCTCGAAGGCGCACAGCAGGGACATGGGAGGCAGGAAACGGCGGGACAGCAGCATGGCAGGGAGCGGTGGGGCAATCGTGGGAGGGACCATTCTGTTTGGGAATGACCTATGGGCCCGATTATCGTTTGACCAGGCTCAAGGCGCAGACCTAGCATGCGTGCCAGGAATTCACCATGCCGCAGGCTGATCTGCGGCCCCACCATCAGTCCCCACAAGCACCATGTCTTCTACGTCCGCCAACGCCTTCGTGCCTTCCGACGAGATCCGCGCGCGCTTTTCCAGCGCCATGTCCGAGATGTACCGCGATGAAGTGCCCCAGTACGGCACGCTGATCGAACTCGTGGCCGACATCAACCAGCGCACGCTGCAGGCCGAGCCTGAGCTGCTGGCCCGGATGCAGCGCAGCGGCGAGCTGGCCCGCCTGGGCGTGGAGCGCCACGGCGCCATCCGCGTGGGCACGGCCGCCGAGCTGTCCATGCTGCGCCGCCTGTTCGCCATCATGGGCATGGAGCCCGTGGGCTACTACGACCTGTCGGTGGCCGGCGTGCCCGTGCACTCCACGGCCTTCCGTCCCGTCAGCGATGCCGCTCTGCTGGCCAATCCCTTCCGCGTCTTCACCTCGCTGCTGCGCCTGGACCTGATCGCCGACGAGGCGCTGCGCGCCCAGGCCGCCGCCATCCTGGCGCGCCGCAACATCTTCACCGAGCGCGCGCTGGCGCTGATCGCCCAGTCCGAGGCCAACGGCGGCCTCACCGATGCCGAGGCCGATGAATTCGTCGGCGAGGCGCTGGAGACCTTCCGCTGGCACAGCGAGTCCACCGTGGACGGCGCCACCTACGACGCGCTGCACAAGGCCCACCGCCTGATCGCCGACGTGGTCTGCTTCAAGGGCCCGCACATCAACCACCTGACGCCGCGCACCCTGGACATCGATGCCGCCCAGGCCGCCATGCCCGAGCGCGGCATGGACGCCAAGGACGTGGTCGAAGGCCCGCCGCGCCGCGCCTGCCCCATCCTGCTGCGCCAGACCAGCTTCAAGGCGCTCAAGGAGACCGTGCGTTTTGCCGGCGATGCCACGGGCGCAGGCTCGCACACGGCGCGCTTCGGCGAGATCGAGCAGCGCGGCGTGGCGCTCACGCGCAAGGGCCGCGCGCTCTACGACCAGCTGCTGGCCCAGGTGCGCGACATGGGCAGCGCGGGCAGTGCCGCACCCGACTACGGCAGCCGCCTGGCCCAGGTCTTCGAGGCTTTCCCCGACACCCATGAGCAACTGCGCCGCCAGGACCTGGCCTTCTACCGCTTCACGCTGAGCGACGAGGGAGCCGCCCTGGCCGCAGGCGAGGCCGCCGCGGCCGCCGCCTCGGACCTGGACGCCCTGATCGCCCGCGGCCTGGCCCAGGCCGAGCCCATCGTCTATGAAGACTTCCTGCCCGTGAGCGCGGCCGGCATCTTCCAGTCCAATCTGGGCGGCGAAGAGCAAAAGCAGTACGCGGCCCATGCGGCCCAGCAGGCCTTCGAGGCCGACCTGGGTGCCCGCGTGCATGACGAGATCGCGCTGTACGAGCAGGCGCAGCAGCGCTCCATTGACCAGCTGCGCAGCGCGCTGCGCACCCAGGCCGCCCAGGCTGTGGCCTGACCGGCTGCCTGGATGCCGGCTTTGGCCGGCATCCACCCTGTATCCCCTTTCCCGGGGCGCATGCGCAGGCGCCAGGCCTGTGCACGCGCCCCTTTGTTTTTTGCAAAGCCGCAAGAGGCCTTCATGAGCACTGCAGACCTGGGCATTCAGTCGCCCACCGCCCATCTGTTCAACCCGCTGTTCGCGCACCCCGAAGGCTCGCCCATACGCGAGCTGTTTCCCTATCTGAGCCGCCCCGGCATGCTCTCGCTGGCGGGCGGCTATCCCTCGCCCAGCCTGTTCGATGCCGAAGGCCTGCAACAGGCCGCGATGGCCGCTTTGCAGCAGGACGCTGCCGCCAGCCTGCAGTACGGCGCCAGCGAAGGCCAGCTGCCGCTGCGCGAAGCCCTGGCCGCGCTGTGCGCCACGCGCGGCATTGCCTGCACGCCAGCCGACATGATCGTGACCACGGGCTCGCAACAGGCCTTCGACCTGCTGGTCAAGGTGCTGGTGGAGCCTGGCGATCCGGTGCTGGTCGAGGTGCCCGCCTACCCGGCCACGCTGCAGACGCTCAAGCTGGCCCAGGCACAGGTCGTGGCCGTGCCCACGGATGAACACGGCCTGGACACCGGTGCCCTGGCCAGCCTGCTGGCCCAGTGGCCCCATGCGCGCCGCCCCAAGCTGCTCTACACCGTGCCCAACTTCTCCAACCCGGGCGGCACGCTGCTGCCCGCGGCGCGGCGCGAGGCCCTGGTGGCGCTGGCGCGCCAGCACGGCTTTGTCATCGTCGAGGACGACCCCTATGGCGAGCTGCGCTTTACCGGCCAGCGCGAGCCGTCGATCTACGAAACGGGCCTGGCGCAGTGCGGTGCCCAGTCCAACCCCGTGGTCTACCTGTCCAGCCTGTCCAAGACCGTGGCGCCTGCGCTGCGCATCGGCTGGATGCTGGCCGACGCCCAATTGCTGCGCCGCTGCACCATCGCCAAGCAGACGGCTGACCTGTGCACCTCGCCGCTGGCGCAGATGATCGCCGCGCACTATCTGCGCTCGGGCCGCTATGCACCCCAGCTGGCCCAGGCCTGCGCCGAGTACGCGGCGCGCATGGATGCGCTGTGCTCGGGCATGCAGTCGGCCCTGGGCGAGCAGATCCGCTTCGTGCGGCCTGCGGGCGGCATGTTCGTCTGGGCGCAGCTGCTGCCGCCACAACGGCATGCGGGCGAGCCCGAGGCCCTGGCCCGGGCGCTGTTCACGGCCGCTGTGGAGCAGGGCGTGCTCTATGTGCCAGGCAAGGCCTTCTTCCCGGCCGAGGCGGCGCAGCAGGCCGGCCTGTGCATGCGCCTGTCGTATGCGGCGCCCACCGTGCCCCAGATCACCGAGGCCGTGGCGCGCCTGGGCCGGGCCTGGGGCCAGGCCGTGTCCTGAGGACATCGGCAACAGCGTTCATGCAATGAAAAAGGCCGCCCGAGGGCGGCCTTTTTCTTGCGGGGCAAACCGGGTATGGCGCAAGGCCTGCCCGGTTGCGGCGGGCAATTACATGCCCATGCCGCCCATGCCACCCATGCCGCCCATGTCGGGCATGGCGGGGGCGCCTTCAGCCTTGGGGGACTCGGCGATCATGGCTTCGGTCGTCAGCAGCAGCGATGCCACGGAAGCGGCGTTCTGCAGGGCCGTACGCGTCACCTTGGTCGGGTCCAGGATACCCATTTCCAGCATGTCGCCGTAGGTGTCGTTGGCGGCGTTGAAGCCGTAGTTGCCCGAGCCGTTCAGCACGGCGTTGACCACCACCGAGGGCTCGCCACCGGCGTTAGCCACGATTTCGCGCAGGGGCGCTTCGATGGCCTTCATGATCAGCTTGATGCCGGCGTCCTGCTCGGCGTCGCCGGTCTTCAGTTCGCCCACGGCTTGCTTGGCACGCAGCAGAGCCACGCCGCCGCCGGCCACGATGCCTTCTTCCACAGCAGCGCGGGTAGCGTGCAGGGCGTCTTCAACGCGGGCCTTCTTTTCCTTCATCTCGACTTCGGTGGCAGCGCCGACCTTGATCACGGCCACGCCGCCGGCCAGCTTGGCCACGCGCTCTTGCAGCTTTTCGCGGTCGTAGTCGCTGGTGGCTTCTTCGATCTGGATGCGGATCTGCTTGACGCGGGCTTCGATTTCAGCAGCTTGGCCAGCACCGTCGATGATGGTGGTGTTTTCCTTGCCGATTTCGATGCGCACTGCCTGGCCCAGGTCTTCCAGGGTCACCTTGTCCAGCGCCAGGCCCACTTCTTCAGCGATGACCTTGCCGCCCGTCAGGATGGCGATGTCTTCCAGCATGGCCTTGCGGCGGTCGCCGAAGCCAGGAGCCTTGACAGCCACAACCTTCAGGATGCCGCGGATGGTGTTGACCACCAGCGTTGCCAGGGCTTCGCCTTCGACGTCTTCTGCAATGATCAGCAGGGGACGGCCGGCCTTTGCCACGGCTTCCAGCGTGGGCAGCAGGTCGCGGATGTTGCTGATCTTCTTGTCGAACAGCAGCACGAAGGGGTTGTCCAGCAGGGCAACCTGCTTTTCGGGGTTGTTGATGAAGTAGGGCGACAGGTAGCCGCGGTCGAACTGCATGCCCTCGACGACGTCGAGTTCGTTGGCCAGCGACTTGCCTTCTTCAACGGTGATCACGCCTTCCTTGCCGACCTTGTCCATGGCTTCGGCAATGATGCTGCCCACGGATTCGTCGGAGTTGGCGGAGATCGAGCCGACCTGGGCGATTTCCTTGGAGGTGGTGGTGGCCTTGGATTGCTTCTTCAGCTCTTCCACCAGGGCGGCGACAGCCTTGTCGATGCCGCGCTTGAGGTCCATGGGGTTCAGGCCGGCGGCCACGTACTTGATGCCTTCGCGGACGATGGCCTGTGCCAGCACGGTGGCGGTGGTCGTGCCGTCACCGGCGATGTCGTTGGTCTTGGAGGCCACTTCCTTCACGAGCTGGGCGCCCATGTTCTGCAGCTTGTCCTTGAGTTCCACTTCCTTGGCGACCGACACGCCGTCCTTGGTCACGGTGGGGGCGCCGAAGGAGCGCTCCAGCACCACGTTGCGGCCCTTGGGGCCCAGCGTGACCTTGACCGCGTTGGCCAGGATGTTCACGCCTTCAACCATGCGAGCGCGTGCTTCGCCGCCGAAAACTACGTCTTTTGCTGCCATTTCAATTCTCCGGATTCAGTTGGAAAGTGCGGTTTCGAAGCGCGTGGATTACTTTTCGACGACCGCGAACAGGTCGTCTTCCTTCATCACCAGCAGTTCGTCGCCATGGACCTTGACGGTCTGGCCGCTGTACTTGCCGAACAGAACGCGGTCGCCGACCTTCACGTTCAGGGCGATCACTTCACCCTTGTCGTTCTTCTTGCCGGGACCCACTGCCAGCACTTCGCCCTGGTCGGGCTTCTCGGCGGCGTTGTCGGGGATCACGATGCCCGAAGCCGTCTTGGTTTCGTTTTCGAGGCGCTTGACGATCACGCGATCGTGCAGGGGACGCAGGTTCATACCAACTCCTAAATCATCAACAAAGTTGAAACAAAGACTTGCCGGCCCGGCGGGCCGGCATTCGAAGCAATGTGGGACAGAGGATTGTTAGCACTCATACCCAACGAGTGCTAATAATAAGGCAATTCGGCCAGGTTTCAAGGGGTAGGGCCGGATGTGCCGCAAGACGGCACATCCGGCGCGGAGTGCGGAACGCCACTGATCTTTAGTTTTTTCGGGGCGCGCCCGCGCTGGCCAGCGGCGAAGCGCGGCCTGCAGGAGCACACAGAACTTCCGGCGAAAGGCTGTCGCTGAATCACCATGCAGCCTTGCGGGCTGTGACCTAACGTCGCATCGAAGGCGCCCTGGCCGTGGTGCTGAGCGCACCCAAGATCAGCCAGCCGTGCAGAGTGACTGTCCTTGATCAGGCGCGGATGAGGAGCGAAGCATCTGGCGATGCCGCCAGCCCTGAAGCTTGGATGACCACCATGTGGCTGCAACTGATAGGTCACGAGGTGGCCGTGAGCAGCAGCAATCGCTGCGGAGCAGTTGGCAACTGCAGACTTTCTAACGATGGCCTCAGGCTGATCTACGCCCTTCACTGTGCAAAGCGAGAGTGACAGGGACGACCAACACCTGCCGTTGAAGGCTTCCATTGTTGGACGACCGCTTCACCGTTTGGAAGTGGCCAGTCGATTCTTCGGTGCGCCGTGCTTCGCCTCGAAGGCCCCATTTCGCGCTGCACCGCTGATTCCGGTCGACTCAATGCCGTCGCTCCGACTGGTTTCAACGAAGGTGGAATCAGCCCACGATGGTGCTCGCGCCGAGCGTCCGCACTCAGGCGTTGGTGCGCAGGTTGGTGCAATGACGATGTAGGATTTGGATACAATGAAAATAAGAAGCATTCTTGTTTGCCGGTGCATATTGCCCCGGTGCCTTTCCTCCTGCTTCACTCGTGCCGCTTTCCCATGCCCGCCGCCGACCGCGCCCTTGCTCCCGATGTCGCCACTCTCTACTCCGACCACCACGGCTGGCTGCTGGGCTGGCTGCGCAAGCGCCTGGGCAATGCCTTTGATGCGGCCGATCTGACCCAGGACACCTATGTGCGCCTGCTGGGCCGTAGCGGCGCCGAGATCCAGGCCATTCGCGAACCGCGTGCCCTGCTGATGACCATTGCCCAGGGTCTGGCCGCCAACCTCTACCGCAAGCGCTGCGTGGAGCAGGCCTATCTGGACGCCCTGGCCCTCATGCCCGAGGCCGTGGCCCAGTCCCCCGAGCACCGCGCCATCGTGCTGCAGACCCTGGTCGAGGTGGACCGCCTGCTGGCCCTGCTCCCACTGCCCGTGCGCCAGGCCTTTTTGCTGTCGCAGATCGACGGCATGAGGCAGGCCGACATCGCGGCTGAACTGGGCCTTTCCGTGCCCACCGTGCGCCGCCATATCGCGCGGGCCGTGGTGCAAGTCTGCTTTCTGGACGACGACGGCGCATGAGCCTGCCCATTCCTCTTGCGGTGCGCGAGCAGGCCGCCGAATGGCTGGTGGAGCTGCAGTCCGATGATCACAGCGCCGGCACGCGCGAGATGCTGGTGCAGCGCCTGCAGCACTGGCGCGAATCCCATCCCGACCATGAGCGCGCCTGGCTGCGCATAGAGGCCATGGGCGCACGCCTGCAGCCGCTGTCCGGTACGCCGGCCAGCGTGGCCCTGGCCCAGGCCGCGCGCACGGCACGCGGGCGCGGGCGGCGCTTGGCGGTGCGCAGCCTGGCCGTGCTGCTGTTCACGGGCGCGGGTGCCGGTGCCGTGGCATGGAGAGGTCCGGCATCCTCGGGCGACTGGCTGGCCAGCCTGGGGGCGGACCTGCGCACGGGCACGGCCCAGCGGCGCAGCCTGCGCCTGCCGGACGGCACCCAGCTGCAGATGAATGCCGACAGCGCGGTCGACCTGGATTTCAGCCCGCAGCAGCGCCTGGTGCGCCTGCGCGGCGGCGACATCGAGGTGGCCACGGCCCAGGGCCTGAAGGATAGTGCGCCGCCCTTGCTCGTCGAAACCCGCCATGGCCGCATACGTGCCCTGGGCACGCGCTTCGTCGTGCGCCAGCGCGGCCAGGAGCCCAGCCGGGTTGCGGTCTTTGAAGGCGCCACGGAGATCGCGCCCCGCGAACGGCCCGGCCACCTCCATCTGCTGCAAACAGGCCAGCAGGCGCAGTTTGACGCTCAGGCCACCACGCCGGCCGGGCTCGCCGATCCGGCCCTGGCAGCCTGGACGCGCGGCATGCTGGTGGCCCAGGACATGCCGCTGGCCGAGTTCCTGGACCAGCTGTCGCGCTACCGGCCCGGCCACCTGGGCTGCGATGGCGCCGTGGCGCAGCTGCCCGTCAGCGGCACCTATCCGCTGGCCGACACCGACCAGGTGCTGGCCATGCTGCTGGCCACCCTGCCGGTGCGGCTGCGCACGGCCACGCGCTACTGGGTGGTGGTCGAGCCGGCCTGATTTCCTGGCTCTTGTCGATCCTGGCTGATCGCTTTTCGCGTCTCGCGGGGCAATGGAGATGAAGCGCTTTTTTCTGCGCCCGCATTCCATTGCCAACCATCCAGGACCGAGGGACACGCACACCATGGGCCATCACCCGACTTTTCGCGCCACACGACTGGCATTTCAACTGAGGCAGGCCTTGCGCCCCGCCGTTCTGGCACTGCCGCTGGTGGCGGTGCTTGCCCCGGCGCAGGCCCACGCACAGGCACAGCCCCACGCCCAGGCAGTGCAGCGCTACGACATTCCTGCCGGGCCGCTGACCGCCACGCTCAATCGCTTTGGCGCCCAGGCGGGCATCCTGCTGTCCTTCTCCACCGCCCAGACCGCAGACAGGACCAGCCCCGGCGTGCAGGGTGATCGAACCGTGGACCAGGCCCTGTCCGCGCTGCTGGCCGGCACGGGCCTGCAGGCCCTGCCGCGCGAGGGCGGCGGCTTTGTGGTGCGACCGTCCCTGGCCGTGGGAACGCCCACCGGCGCGGCCACGCTGGCCGAGGTGCGCGTCACCGCCCAGGCCGAGCGCAGCGCCGTCACCGAGGGCACGCAGTCCTACGCCGCCAGCGAATCGCGGGCCGCCACGGGCCTGTCCCTGTCGCTGCGCGAGACGCCGCAGTCGGTCAGCGTGATCACGCGCCAGCGCATGGACGACCAGGGCATCGTGCTGCAGGAAGACATCGCCCGCCAGACCACGGGCCTGAGCTATGCGCAGTACGGTCCCACGGGCGGCGACACCAACCAGTTCTTCGCGCGGGGCTTTCAGATCAAGAACTTCCAGGTCGATGGCGTCAACCGCCTGTTCAGCGACTACCCGGCCATCTTCCAGACCAGCGACATGGCCATGTTCGACCGCGTCGAAGTCGTGCGCGGCGCCTCGGGGCTGATGAGCGGCGCGGGCACGCCCGGCGCCACCATCAACCTGGTGCGCAAGCTGCCCACGGCCGAGTTCCAGGGCAGCGCCAGGCTCACGGCAGGCTCCTGGGATTTCGCACGTGCCGAGGTGGATCTGTCATCTCCGCTCAACGCCTCCGGATCGGTGCGCGGGCGCATCGTGGCCGTGTCGCAGAACCGCCATTCCAAGGTCGACTACGAGCAGGACCGCAGCCGCTCGCTGTACGGCGTGGTGGAGGCTGACCTGTCGCTGTCCACGCTGGCCACCGTGGGCTTTTCCGCGCAGGACTACGACGCTTCTGGCGTAGGCCGTGGGGGCCGGCCTTTCTTCTACACGGATGGCACGCGCATCGATTGGAGCCGCTCCGCGTCCTCGGGCGCGCGCTGGGCCTCGGCACGGCGGGACTACCGCAGCGTCTTCGCCTCGCTCGAACACCGCATGGCCAGCGACTGGCGCCTGAAGGCCATCTACACGCTCGACCGCAGCAGCTATGACGAGATTCCGGGCTGGACCAATGAACAGCCTGTGGACCGCACCACCGGCGCAGGTGCCGGCCTGTGGGCCGCCTGGTGGACGGGGCGGCCTCGGCAGGACACGCTGGACCTCACGGCTTCCGGTCCCTTCCAGCTGCTGGGACGCCAGCACCAGGCCGCCTTCGGCGCCAGTGTGGCGCGCACGCGCAACGACAGCGGCTCGCATGGCCGCTGGGCCTTCCCCGGCTGGGACAACACCATAGACAACCTCTTCACCTGGGATGGCCGCACGCCGGTGCAGCCCGACAACCCGGTACTAGGCCGCAGCGCGGCCGTGGAACGCAGCAGCAGTGCTTACGGATCGCTGCAGCTGCGCCCCACGGACCGGCTGTCCGTCATCGCGGGCGCACGCATCACGAACTGGAAGCGTCGCGACAGCTACACCGATTTCGCCAGCGGCGAGACCAGCGGCAGCGCCATGGCCGAAAACGGCAAGCTCACGCCCTTCGCCGGCCTGGTGCTGGACGTGGGCCGCGACTGGTCGGCCTATGCCAGCTATACCGATATTTTCCAGGCGCAGAGCAGCCTGGACATCCACGGCAAAAAGCTCGATCCCCTCCTGGGCCGCAGCTACGAGCTGGGCCTCAAGGGCGAGCTGCTGGACAAGCGCCTGCAGGTGGGCGCCGCCGTCTACCGCCTGCTGCAGGACAACGTGGCCCAGGCCATCACGGGCAGCTACGCGCCCAATGGCGAGCAGGCCTACCGTGCCGTCAAGGGCGCCGAAACGCGTGGCTTCGAGGTGGAGATGACCGGCGAAATCCGCCGCCACTGGAACGCCTCCGTCGGCTTTGCCCGCAACATCGCGCGCGACGCCGAGCGCAACCGCCTGAACCCCGAAATCCCGCGCAACACCCTCAAGCTGTTCACCACCTACCGCCTGCCTCACATAGGCCACGGCCTGACCGTGGGCGGCGGCGCGCGCTGGCAAAGCGGCACCTGGAGCGACCTCTCCTTCCTGGGCCTGCCCAACGTCAGCCGTGTCGAGCAGAAAAGCTATGCTGTGGCCGACCTGATGGTGCAATACGCCATCAATCCGAAGCTCACGGTCTCGGCCAACCTCTACAACGTCTTCGACCGCAAGTACCAAGGGGTTTCGACCTCGTCGTACTACGGGGAGGCGCGGAATATGCGCGTGGCGGTGTCTATGAAGTTCTGAAATGTTTTCAGCTGCGCCCCGTGTGAACGTCGTCAGCATCAGTGGATATGCTGTCCGCCGTTGATGGCGATGTTTGCGAGGGTAGAGCTGTCAGGGTGTCATGGCGAGCCTGGCCGTCCATCCGTGTTTCGGGACTGCAAGTTTGAGCGGGGGTGAGACGATCACTGGCACGGGGCGAGCGCCCGGAGAATGCCCTATCCTTCGAGTAGCCCCACCATTTGGGCCAGCGCTTGTCGCAGGGGCTAAGGACTGCTTGGCGCCATGCAGCGTGAGTTCGCCCGGCGGCGGGGGGCGGCAGCTGCCGAGGCAAAGCCGACACCGACAGGCCTGCGACAAACGACTGCAACGGGTAGCTGCCACACAAGAGCCCATGGCAACCCGCGACGCCGCCGCACATCTGCCCTGAGCCCTTGCGCCTCGGCCGATAGCTCGCTCCTCAGCCTTGCTGGCCAAAAAACTAAAGTGCAGTGGCGCGTTTTCCGTACAGACGAAAGTTCAGTGGCGCATCTCTCTAAGGATCGCTGGCGCATGGCTTGCGAGGACGCGAGAAATCAACGAGTTATCTGCGTGACGCGCGGCGTGTTCAGTGGCGTTCCGCACGGAGCTTGCGCAATGGAGCCGCACGGCCGCCCTCATTTTTTTCAACAATAATTCAACAATAGTTGTATTATTGATGCATGCAAGAAACCCAAGTCATCCGATCGCTTTCGGCCCTGGCCCATGAAGCGCGCCTGCGCGTTTTCCGCGCCCTGGTAGTCGCCGGCCCTGCGGGGCTTACGCCCAGCGCCTTGGCCGAACAGTTGGGTATCGCACCCAACGCGCTGTCGTTCCACCTCAAGGAGCTGTCCCATGCCGAGCTGGTCAGCCAGGAGCGCCTGGGCCGCAATGTGCTGTACCGGGCGTCCTTTGCGGCGATGAACGACCTGCTCGCCTACCTCACCGAAAACTGCTGCCAGGGCGCCGCATGCGCCACGGTGGATGCCTTGCCCTGCAACTGCTGAACGGAGTCCACGATGAAACGCTTCCATGTCCATATGCACGTCGACGATCTGGCCAAGAACATCGCGTTCTATTCCCAGCTGTTTGGTGCCGAGCCCGCCCGCGTGGAAAGCGACTACGCGAAGTGGATGCTGGATGAGCCCCGGGTGAACTTCGCCATTTCGACGCGAGGCGAGAAAGCCGGCCTGGACCACCTGGGCTTCCAAGTGGATGAGGCCGAGGAGCTGGATGCGCTCAAGGCACGCGCCAGGGCCGCCGACCTGGCGATGCTCGACGAAGGCGCCACCACCTGCTGCTATGCACGCAGCGACAAGCACTGGATCACCGATCCCCAGGGGATTGCCTGGGAGCACTTTCATTCGCTGGAGAACATTCCCGTGTTTCACGAGGCCCCTGATGCAGCCGTCGGAGCCAGCGGCGCGTGCTGCGCGCCGACGGCCCCGCGCCAGGCGGCCGCATCTGCCTGCTGCGCCCCAGGCACCGTAGCTGCCACTTCCTCCAAGTCCTGCTGCTAAGCCACCATGTCTGATTCCATCACCCCCCTGAATGTCCTGTTCCTGTGCACTCACAACTCGGCGCGCAGCATCCTGGCCGAAGCTTTGCTCAACGACATGGGCAATGGGCGCTTCAAAGCGTATTCGGCCGGCAGCAGCCCCCGCGCGAATCAGCAGCCCAATCCCTTGAGCTTGCAGGTGCTGCAACGTGCCGGCGTATCTGTGCAGGGGCTGCGCAGCAAGAGCTGGGATGAGTTCGCGGCCCCGCAGGCGCCGCAGATGGACCTGATCATCACCGTCTGCGACAACGCAGCTGGCGAGGTCTGCCCGATCTGGCCCGGCCACCCCGCCACCGCCCACTGGGGATACGCCGATCCCTCGCAGGGTGACGCATCTGAAGAGGTCAAGCTGGAAGCATTCCGACAGACTCTGCACATGATGCGTCGTCGTCTGGAGCTGCTGGTCAACCTGCCCGACGACAAGCTGGAAAAGGCAAGGCTGCAGGGCACCGCCCGCGAACTGGCCTCCCACTGACGCCCCCCTTCGTCCACGAATGCGCGCCTTCTGAAACCCGAATCTCCCAGCACCATGCTCATGGCAGTCCTGATCTTCATCTCCACCCTTGTGCTGGTTATCTGGCAGCCGCGCGGCCTGGGCATTGGCTGGAGCGCCTCGCTGGGCGCGGTCGTTGCCCTGCTGGCCGGCGTGGTGCATCTTTCCGACATTCCAGTGGTCTGGGGCATCGTGTGGAATGCGACCGCCACCTTTGTGGCCGTCATCATCATCAGCCTGCTGCTTGACGAGGCCGGCTTCTTCGAATGGGCCGCGCTGCACTTCGCACGCTGGGGCGGCGGCCGGGGCAGCAAACTGTTCGCGTTCATCGTGCTGCTGGGTGCGGCTGTGTCCGCCTTGTTCGCCAATGACGGCGCCGCCCTGATTCTCACGCCCATCGTGATGGCCATGCTCGTGGCGCTGGGCTTTTCGCCCTCCGCCACGTTGGCATTCGTCATGGCAGCAGGCTTCATCGCCGACACGGCCAGCCTGCCGCTGATCGTCTCCAACCTGGTCAACATCGTCTCGGCCGACTTTTTCAACATCGGCTTCAACGAATACGCCTCGGTAATGGTGCCGGTCAATCTCGCCTCGGTGCTGGCCAGCCTCGCCATGCTGATGCTGTTCTTTCGGCGCGGCATTCCTGCAACCTATGACCTGGCCCAGCTCAGGCGCCCGGCCGATGCGATCCGCGATCCGGCGACCTTTCGCGCGGGCTGGGTGGTCCTGGTCCTGCTGTTGGTCGGCTTCTTCGGGCTGGAGCCGCTGGGCGTGCCTGTCAGCGCGGTCGCGGCCGCAGGTGCCGCCCTGCTGCTGGCCGTGGCGGCACGCGGCTGCGTCATCAGCACCCGCAAGGTACTGCATGGCGCGCCGTGGCAGATCGTCGTGTTCTCGCTGGGCATGTATCTGGTGGTCTACGGATTGCGCAATGCCGGGCTGATCACCTCTATCGCATCCGTTCTGGACCGCTTTGCCCAAGGCGGCGTCTGGGGCGCAGCCATCGGCACGGGGGTGCTCTCGGCCCTGCTGTCGTCTGTGATGAACAACATGCCCACCGTGCTGGTGGGTGCGCTGTCGATCGATGCCTCCAGTGCCACCGGCGTGGTCAGGGATGCCATGGTCTACGCCAACGTGATCGGCTGCGACCTGGGCCCGAAGATTACGCCCATCGGTAGCCTGGCCACGCTGCTGTGGCTGCATGTGCTGGCCAGCAAAGGCATGACCATCGGATGGGGCTACTACTTCAGGGTCGGTACGGTTTTGACGGCCCCCGTGCTGCTCATCACGCTTGCCGCCCTTGCGCTGCGCCTGAGCGTGGCTGCCTGAATTCCCTCACAGAACCCATCTGCCATGAGCACCATCACGATCTATCACAACCCCGCCTGCGGCACATCGCGCAACGTGCTGGCCCTGATCCGCAACAGCGGCGAGGAGCCCGCCGTCATCGAATACCTCAAGACACCGCCCGACCGGGCCACGCTGGAGCGGCTGCTGGCGGACCTGGCCCTGCCTGTGCGGGAGGTTCTGCGGCAAAAAGGTACGCCGTATGACGAGATGGGCCTGGGCGACCCGGAATGGACCGATGCCCAACTGATCGACGCCATGCTCCGGCACCCTATCCTCATCAATCGCCCCATTGTGGTGACGCCACTGGGCACGCGCCTGTGCCGGCCATCCGAGGTGGTGCTGGACATACTGCCGCGTCCCCAGCAAGGGGCATTCTCCAAGGAGGACGGCGAAGCCGTCATCGACGCGGCAGGGCAGCGTGTGGCAAAGCACTGACTTGCCAGATCCGGCCCCTGCGTGGCCAAAGGTGGCGAGGCAGCAACGACCTGCCGCTGTGGCGCGCCGAAGCCTCAGCGGCGCCCCGCTCCTGAGCCTGCTCACCACCCGGGGCGGCTCACGATCCCTTCGGCCGCTGCCTTGAAGTTCTCCATGACTTCATCGATTGGCTGACCCATCTGCGCATGGACGATGGCGCCATCCGCCACCAGGGTGAGCGCAGCGCCCACGGACACGGGATGGCCACCGAACAGGCGATCCAGCACGGACGACATTTCCTGCTTGTGCCGCCGGACCGTTGCCAGGATCTCAGGGTCGGACGAGCCCAGTTCGGCAGCGGCATTGAGAAAGGCGCAGCCCCGAAAGTCGGGCTGGCCGAACCAGCTCCTGAGGGTGGTGGACAGGGCATCCAACGCTGACGAGCCCCCGGCGGCTTCCTGCGCCAGGCTGGCCTGGAACCAGGAAATCCACCGTTCATGGCGGTAGTCGAGGTACGCCCGGATCAGGTCGTCCTTGCTGGCGTACTGGCGGTAGAAGGTGACTTTGCTGACCGACGACCGCTCGATGATCCGGTCCACGCCCGTGGCCCGGATGCCCTCTGCGTAGAAAAGGCCATGGGCTGCCACCAGGATGCGCTCGCGGGGCGGCAATGACTCGAAGGATGGCTCGGGAGTTTTCATGAAGACATTGTAGACAGATCGTTCCACCTCCGTTAGAGTGGCGCATGTAGACAGATCGTCCTACATCTTTTCAAAGGTCACATCATGGAAACTCGCCCACCCCTGCCCCCGTTCTCTCTCGCAAGCGCCGTCCAAAAGGTCCGTCTGGCCGAGGATGGATGGAACACACGCGATGCGGCCAAGGTCGCGATGGCCTATACCCCCGACACGAAATGGCGCAACCGGGCGGAGTTCGCCAACAGCCGCGCCGAGGCCCAGGCCCTTCTTGAGAGGAAGTGGAAGAAGGAGCTGGACTACCGGCTGATCAAGGAGCTTTGGCTGTACGCGGAAAACCGGATCGCAGTCCGCTACGCCTATGAGTGGCACGACGATGCCGGGAACTGGTTCCGGTCGTACGGCAACGAGAACTGGGAATTCGAGGCCGACGGTCTCATGCGCCGGCGCTTCGCATGCATCAACGACATGCCCATCCAGGAATCGGAGCGCAAGTTCCACTGGCCGCTGGGGCGCCGCCCCGATGACCACCCCGGTCTGTCCGACCTGGGCCTGTAGGCAAAGTCCCGGGCCACGTCCCCAGGCAGCCAGCCGCTGCCGCGATGGCCTGGGCGAGAAGGCGCTCCGCCTTACCGACTCAGCGCCTTGCGGACCTCCGCCTGGAACGCCTCGCTGTTGCGAAGGCGCAGGTACTCCTGGTATGCGGCCCGATATTCCTGCGTTTCGACTCCGTAGGAGATCGATATCTCCGCATGGCGGTCCAATCCGGCGCGGCGCCAGAGTGCGAGATCGGCGATGACTTCGGCGCGGGAAAGCGCTGCGTCCGATGTGGCTGCCGAGGCGTCTTGCGGCTGCGAATGGGCTGCGAAGCAGGTCGAGAAGGCGATGGCCGCAAGCGCCGGCTTCAGGATGCGTGCGGCTGCAGCAACGGTGGGGGAGGGGGTTGTGTTTGGCATGGTTTGACGGATGGGGGTGGGTGGAGCCGGGCCATGGCTTGGGCCGCCTGCTTGGGCAGGTCGCCTGGGCCGCATGTCCCGCAGGGGTGTTCAGTTGCTTTGCTGTGTGGAAAGGGGGCTCCTTTCGGGAAGTGGCAGGTTCAGGGGGCAACGCTGGCGGGAAGACCGTGGCTGGCGGTTGCCAATGCCCTGGAAGGCAGGGGCTCCGGCTTCCAGCCGCCGCCCAGCGCCTTGAAGATCGCGACCGTCGAGCGCGCCGACTCCATCCGGGCCTGCGCCTGTGCATCGAGCACGCCCAGCAGGCTTTCATCTGCCTGCAGCACCTCGATCAGGCTGACCACGCCCTTGTCGTAGGCGGCGCCTGCGGCCTGCCGGGCCCGCGTGAGCGCATCCGCGCCCCTGGCGAGCACGGCCATCAGCTCCTGCCGCCTGTCCAGCGAGACCAGGGCGTTCTCCACTTCTTCCGTGGCGCGCAGTACCGACTGCCGGTAGGCGGCAAGGCTTTCCGCCTCCTGTGCCTGCGCCTGGTGGATCTGGGCGTTGATGCGACCGAAGTCGAACAGCCGCCAGCGCAGGCCGCCCACAACGCTGGCCTGCGATGCGCCGGCGCTGAAGAGATTGCCCGCGGAGATGGAGGTGGCGCTGCCGATCAGGCCGCTGATCGACAGCTTCGGGTAGTACTCGGCGATCGCCACGCCGATGCGTGCGTTCGACGCTGCCAGGCGCCGCTCCGCCGCGATGAGGTCCGGGCGTCGCCGCAGCAGATCGCCGGGCGCCTCCGCCAGGGAAAGGGTTGGCAGCACGGGGACCGGGCGGGGATCGGCCAGTTCGGCCCGGTGCGTGCCGGGTGCCGTGGCCAGCATCACGTCCATGGCGTTGAGGGCGGCCTCGAGCGCGTTCTCCAGCGGCGGGACGGTGGCTTGTGCCCGTGCGAGCGCTCCCTCGACCTGGCGCAGCTGAAGCTCCGGTGCCAGGCCTTTGCCAAACCGGAGTTCGACGATGGAGCGCAGTTGCTGCTGGGTTTGCACCTGCGAGCGTGCCACTGCCAGCCGCGCCTGCAGGCCGCGAATCTGGATATAGATGTCCGCAGTCTGGGCGGCCACCGCGAGCCGCACGGCGGTGGCGCCGGCTTCCGATGCCTGGTACTCGGCCAGGGAAGCCTGCCGGGCCCTGCGCAGGCCACCGAAGAGATCAAGCTCCCAGCTGGCTCCGAGGTTGGCCTCCTGGGCGCTGCCGTAGCGATCGAATCCCGGCATGGAGTCGAGCACCCGGCCCAGCGGAGTCTCGACCGACTGATAGCTCCTGGCCGTTTGCGCCGAGACCTGGGCCGACGGCCGCAACGCAGCTGCCGCCGCGTCCAGCCCGGCGCGTGCCTGAAGCACGCGGCCAGCGGCCTGGGCAACATCCAGGTTCTGCTGCAGTGCCGCCGTGACGAGGCGCGCCATTTGCGCATCGCCAAAGGCTGCCCACCAGGCTGCAAGGTGCGTGGGGGAGTCCGGCGAGGGAGGCTTGCCCTCACCCAGAACGCGGCCCCCCATGTAGGCCTGGGGCAGGGCCGTGGCGGGCGGCTGGTAGTCAGGGCCTACCGCACACCCTGAACAAAGGCTGGCGAGCATCAGAAAAACGGGGGCGGCAAGACGCGGCATGTTCAACAGTCAGAAGCGTGGCGACGCTGTGACTATATTCCAAAATGGTCACTTGCATAGTATTTTTTTGATGGAGTAAGCTAGGCCGCATGAGCACCACCAACGTCTATCCGACCTCTGCGCGCGGCCCGGTCGAACACGATGTCCGGCAACAGATCGTGACTGCGGCAAAAGAGCATTTCAGCCGCTACGGCTACGAGAAAACCACGGTGTCCGACCTTGCCAAGGCCATCGGCTTTTCCAAGGCCTACATCTACAAGTTCTTCGAGTCCAAGCAGGTCATCGGCGAGATGATCTGTTCCAACTGCCTGATGGAGATGGAGGCGGAGATCCGCCAGGCCGTCGCCAGCACGGATGCGCCTCCCCAGCAGCTGCGGCGCCTGTTCAAGGCGATCGTCGCTGCCACGCTGCGGCTTTTCTCCGAGGACCGCAAGCTGTACGAGATCGCCATTTCGGCGTCGGCCGAGCGCTGGCAGGCAGCGCAGGCCTATGAGGAACGCATGCATCAGCTGCTGCTGCAGGTGCTCGACGCCGGGCGCCAGCGGGGCGACTTCGAGCGCAAGACGCCGCTGGATGAAACCGGGCGCGCCATCTTCCTGGTCATGCTCCCCTATCTGAATCCGGTGATGCTGCAGCACAGCCTCGACCATGCGGACGAGGCGCCCGCACAACTGGCCGGATTGGTGCTGAGAAGCCTGTCGCCCTAAATACTGTAGTTGTGACCATTGACATAAATGGTCACTAATCACAAAATCGGGTCCTGCTCATTGATCGGGACCCCCTCATGCTTCGGCACCGCCATCTGTCCATCGCCGCTGTCGGCGCACTGTCACTTGCACTCGCAGCCTGCGGCAAAAGCCCGCCGCCAGATTCGCGCACCCAGCCACCCCTCGTTCGCACCACCCTGGTAGCGCCAGGCCATTCTTCCGAGCGCGTCTTCACCGGCACCATCGCGGCCAGGGTGCAGGGCGATCTTGGATTTCGCGTGGCCGGCAAGGTGCTCGAGCGCCTGGTGGATACAGGCCAGACGGTGAGGCGCGGCCAGGCATTGCTGCGCCTCGACCCGGTGGACCTGAAGCTGGCCGCCCATGCCCAGCAGGAGGCCGTCGCAGCCGCCAGGGCACGGGCTCAGCAGGCCAGCGACGAGGAGCAGCGCTACCGGGACCTGCAGGGAACGGGTGCCGTTTCGGCCTTGGCCCATGAACAGATCAAGGCGGCCGCGGATGCCGCCCGCGCCCAGCTCAGGGCGGCCGAAGCGCAGGCCGCCGCAGCGCTGAACGCCAGCCGCTACGCCGAACTGCTGGCCGATGCCGATGGCATCGTGATGGAAACACTTGCCGAGCCTGGCCAGGTCGTCAGTGCCGGCCAGGTGGTCGTGCGCCTCGCCCATGCCGGCAGGCGCGAAGCGGTCGTCCAGTTGCCCGAAACACTGCGGCCCGCGCTGGGCTCGGCGGCCCAGGCCCGCCTGTTCGGCAGGGAGGATGTGGTCATCCCCGCCAGACTGCGCCAGCTGTCCGATGTGGCCGACCGGGCCACCCGCACCTTTGAGGCCCGCTATGTGCTGGACGCCGGCGCGGCGGCCAGCGCTCCGCTGGGCAGCACGGTCACGCTCAGGATTGGCGGGACATCGACATCGACATCGACATCGACATCGACATCGACAGCGACGGCCGGCAAGGCAACCCTGCAGGTCCCCATCGGCGCCATCCTCGATGAGGGCAAGGGCGCCGCTGTCTGGGTGGTGCAGGGCGATCAGGTCAGGCGCCAGCCCGTCACCGTGGTTCAGGTGCAGGACGGCAATGCCCAGGTGGTGGGTGCGCTCGACCAGGGGGACCGGATCGTCGCGCTCGGCGCGCATTTGCTGAGCGAGGGCGCGCAGGTGCGACTGGACAGCGAGGTGCCGGCGCCTTCAACGGCAACAACGGCAACAACGGCAACAACGGCAACAACGGCAACAACGTCCACGGCGTCCTCCGTGTCCACGGGAGCGTCCCGTGAGTGAAGGCCGTTTCAACCTATCGGCGCTTGCCGTCCGTGAGCGCTCCATCACGCTGTTCCTGATCCTGCTGATTTCGCTGACGGGTGTCTTTGCCTTCCTGAAGCTGGGCCGGGCGGAAGATCCGGCCTTCACCGTCAAGGTCATGACCATCATCACGGCCTGGCCTGGCGCCACCCCGCAGGAAATGCAGGACCAGGTGGCAGAGAAGCTGGAAAAGCGCCTGCAGGAGCTGCGCTGGTATGACCGCACCGAAACCTTCGTCAGGCCGGGGCTGGCCTTCACCACGCTGACCCTGCTCGACTCCACGCCCCCCGGCGAGGTGCAGGAGGAGTTCTACCAGGCCCGCAAGAAGCTCGGTGACGAGGCCCGCAACCTGCCGGCAGGCGTGATCGGCCCGATGGTGAACGACGAGTACGCCGACGTGACCTTTGCGATCTACGCCCTCAAGGCGCGCGGCGAGGAGCCCCGGGCGCTGGTGCGCGATGCCGAAGCCTTGCGCCAGCGTCTTTTGCATGTGCCGGGCGTCAAGAAGGTCAACATCGTCGGCGAGCAATCCGAGCGGATCTACGTGGAGTTCTCGCACGAGCGCCTGGCCACGCTGGGCATCAGCCCGCAGGACGTCTTCGCGGCATTGAACAACCAGAACGCACTCACGCCTGCCGGGTCGGTGGAGACCCAGGGACCCCAGGTGTTCATCCGCATCGACGGGGCGTTCGACGCGCTGCAGAAGATCCGCGACACGCCCATCGTGGCCCAGGGCCGCACGGTCAAGCTGTCCGACATCGCCACCGTCCAGCGCGGCTACGAAGATCCCTCGACCTTCATCATCCGCAACGGCGCGGAGCCGGCCTTGCTGCTGGGCGTCGTCATGCGCGACGGCTGGAACGGGCTGGACCTGGGCAAGGCGCTGGACAGGGAGGTGGGCGCCATCAACGCAGACATGCCGCTGGGCATGGGCCTGAGCAAGGTGACGGACCAGGCCGTGAACATCAGCGCCGCCGTCGATGAGTTCATGCTCAAGTTCCTGGCCGCGCTGCTGGTCGTGCTGGTGGTGTGCTTCGCCAGCATGGGCTGGCGCGTTGGCGTGGTGGTGGCTGCGGCCGTGCCGCTGACGCTGGCGGCCGTGTTCATCATCATGGCCGCCACTGGAAAGAATTTCGACCGCATCACGCTCGGCTCGCTGATCCTTGCGCTGGGCCTGCTGGTGGACGACGCCATCATCGCCATCGAGATGATGGTGGTGAAGATGGAGGAGGGCTACGACCGCGTGGCCGCGTCCGCCTACGCCTGGAGCCATACCGCGGCGCCCATGCTGTCCGGAACGCTGGTGACGGCGGTGGGCTTCATGCCCAACGGATTCGCACGCTCCACGGCGGGCGAGTACACCAGCAACATGTTCTGGATCGTCGGCATCGCTCTCATCGTGTCCTGGGTGGTGGCCGTGGTGTTCACGCCCTATCTGGGCGTGAAGATGCTGCCCCCTCTCAAGAAGGTCGAAGGCGGACATGCGGCGATGTATGGCACGCCCCGCTACGAGCGCCTGCGGCGCGTGCTGGGCAAGGTGATCGCCCGCAAGGGCATGGTGGCCGCAGTCGTGGGCGGGCTCATGGTGGCTTCCGTGCTGGGCATGTCCATCGTGAAGAAGCAGTTCTTTCCCATCTCCGACCGGCCCGAGGTGATGGTCGAGGTGCAGATGCCCTACGGCACCTCCATCGGCCAGACGAGCGAGACCACTCGCACGGTGGAAACCTGGCTGCTGCAGCAGCCCGAATCGGAGATCGTGACCGCCTATATCGGCCAGGGCGCACCGCGCTTTTTTCTGGCCATCTCGCCTGAGCTGCCCGACCCGTCGTTCGCCAAGATCGTCGTGCGCACCGCCAACCAGGCGCAGCGCGACGCACTCAAGCTCCGGCTGCGCGAGGCCATCGCCCAGGGACTGGCCCCGCAGGCGCAGGTGCGCGCATCGCAGATCGTGTTCGGGCCGTACTCCCCGTTCCCCGTGGCGTATCGCGTCTCCGGCCCCGACCCGCAGCGGCTGCGCGACATTGCCGGCCAGGTGCACCAGGTGCTGCACGACAGCCCGATGATGCGGACCGTGAACTCCGACTGGGGCGTGCGCACCCCCGTCATGCGCTTCACCCTGGACCAGGACCGGCTGCAGGCCATGGGCCTGACCTCTGCGGCGGTCGCGCAGCAGCTGCAGTTCCTGCTCAGCGGCGTGCCCGTGACCACCGTGCGCGAGGACATCCGCACCGTGCAGGTGATGGCGCGTTCTGCGGGCGGCACCCGCCACGATGTGGCCAGGGTCGGCGACTTCACGCTCACCAACGCCACTGGCCAGCGCATACCGCTGTCGCAGCTGGGCGAGGTCACCGTGCAGATGGAGGAGCCCGTCATGCGCCGCCGCGACCGCATGCCCACCATCACGGTCCGCGGTGATATCGATGACAGCCTGCAGCCGCCCGATGTCTCTGCGGCCATCACCCGGCAGCTGGAGCCCATCAGGAAGGCGTTGCCTGCGGGCTACCGCATCGACGAGGCCGGCTCCATCGAGGAATCCGGCAAGGCCATGACGGCCATGCTGCCCCTGTTCCCGATCATGATCGCCATCACGCTGATCATCATCATCTTGCAGGTGCGGTCGATATCGGCCATGGTCATGGTGTTCCTGACCAGCCCCCTGGGATTGATCGGCGTGGTGCCGACGCTGATCGTCTTTCAGCAGCCCTTCGGCATCAATGCACTGGTGGGGCTGATCGCGCTGTCGGGCATCCTGATGCGCAACACGCTGATCCTGATCGGGCAGATCCAGCACAACGAGCAGGAGGGGCTTGCGCCGTTCCAGGCGGTGGTGGAGGCCACCGTCCAGCGCGCCCGGCCCGTGATCCTGACCGCGCTGGCGGCGATCCTGGCCTTCATCCCGCTGACCCAATCGGTGTTCTGGGGAACGCTGGCCTATACGCTGATCGGCGGCACGCTGGCCGGCACGGTGCTGACGCTGGTCTTCCTGCCCGCCATGTACTCGATCTGGTTCAGGATCAGGCCCGGCGAATCCCCGCGCTGATCCACGGCAAATGCGCCAGCGGCCCGGGCCGATTGGCCACAATGGCGCATCCCGTTCCAGGCTCAGGAGGCCATGCATGTCCGATATCCGCTGCGGCGATTCCACCCACCATCGCACCTCTTGGGGCCGCCGCTGCGCGCGCGCCGCCGCACCCGTGCTGGCGGCGCTGCTGCTGTCGCCGCTGGCCCAGGCAGCGCTCAAGGTGGGCGACACCGCGCCGCGCTTCACCACGCCGGCCGCGGTGGCGGGCAAGGCCTTCGATTTCGACATGGCCGCCACCCTCAGGAAGGGGCCGGTGGTGCTGTATTTCTTCCCCAAGGCCTTCACCCAGGGCTGCACCATGGAAGCCCACGCCTTTGCCGAGGCCACGCCGCGTTTCGCGGCCATGGGCGCCACGGTGGTGGGCATGTCGCATGACGACATCGATACGCTCAAGCGCTTTTCCACCGAGGCCTGCCGCGACCAGTTCGCCGTGGCATCGGACCCGCAGGCGCAGACCATCCGCGCCTACGACGCCTCGGCCGCCGCCGACCCCCAGCGCGCCGACCGCATCTCCTACGTGATCGGCCAGGACGGCAAGGTGCGCTTCGTGCACATCGGCTCGGACCCGGACGAGCATGTGCGCCAGACCGAGGCCGCGGTCAAGCGGCTGACCGGAAAGTAGCCCGCCGCGCGGCCCCTGTCAGGGGCCGTCGCCCTCGCTGGCCAGGATCTCGGCGTATTCCTCGTCCGTGAACAGCCTGGAGCGTGTGTGGAAGGCCTTGCCCGTGCTGCCCTCCAGCGAGAAGGTGCCGCCCTGGCCCTCGATCACGTCCAGGATGAGCTGGGTGTGCTTCCAGTATTCGTACTGGGACTTGCCGATGTAGAAGGGCGCGCCGCCCACCTGGCCCAGCAGCACGTCCTGGGCGCCTATCGTCAGCTCGCCGGGCAGGTAGCAGTTGGCGGCGCTGTTGTCGCAGCAGCCGCCGGACTGGTGGAAGAACACCGGCCCGTGCTGCGCCTGCAGGTCGGCGATCAGCGCCAGCGCGGCGTCGGTGGCAGTCACTTTGTCAACCATGGGTTGGTCCTTTCCTGGGCGGCCGGCCGCGCTGCGCGCCGCCGGCCGCATTCACCTGGGAAGAACTTCAGAAGAAGCCCAGCTTGTTCTCGCTGTAGCTGACCAGCAGGTTCTTGGTCTGCTGGTAGTGGTCCAGCATCATCTTGTGGGTCTCGCGGCCGATGCCCGATTCCTTGTAGCCGCCAAAGGCCGCGTGCGCCGGGTAGGCGTGGTAGCAGTTGGTCCACACGCGCCCGGCCTTGATGGCGCGGCCCATGCGGTAGGCCACGTTGCCGTTGCGGCTCCACACGCCCGCGCCCAGGCCGTAGAGCGTGTCGTTGGCAATCGCCAGGGCCTCGGCCTCGTCCTTGAAGGTGGTCACGGCCAGCACGGGGCCGAAGATTTCCTCCTGGAAGATGCGCATCTTGTTGTGGCCCTTGAACAGCGTGGGCTGCACGTAGTAGCCGCCTTCCAGGTCGCCGCCTAGATGGGCCTGGCCGCCGCCAGCCAGCACCTCGGCGCCCTCCTGCTTGCCCAGGTCCAGGTACGACAGGATCTTGGTGAGCTGCTCCTTGGACGCCTGCGCACCCATCATGCTGTCGGTGTCCAGCGGGTTGGCATGCCGGATGGCGGCCACGCGCTGGAGCACGCGCTCCATGAAGCGGTCGTAGATGCTTTCGTGGATCAGCGCGCGGCTGGGGCAGGTGCAGACCTCGCCCTGGTTGAAGGCGAACAGCACCAGCCCTTCGACGGCCTTGTCGAGGAAGGCATCGTCCTTGTCCATCACGTCGGCGAAGAAGATGTTGGGCGACTTGCCGCCCAGCTCCAGCGTGGCCGGGATGAGGTTGTTGGCGGCGGCCTGGGCGATCACGCGGCCCGTGGAGGTGGAGCCCGTGAAGGCGATCTTGGCGATGCGCTTGCTGGTGGCCAGCGGCATGCCGGCCTCGCGGCCGAAGCCGTTGACGATGTTGAGCACGCCGGGCGGCAGCAGGTCGGCAATGAGCTCGGCCAGGATCAGGATGCTGATGGGCGTGGACTCGGCCGGCTTGAGCACCACGCAGTTGCCTGCGCCCAGCGCGGGCGCCAGCTTCCAGGCCGCCATGAGGATGGGGAAGTTCCAGGGAATGATCTGGCCCACCACGCCCAGCGGCTCCTGGATGTGATAGGCCACCGTGGTCTCGTCGATATGGCTGAGCGCGCCTTCCTGGGCGCGCACGCAGCCCGCGAAATAGCGGAAATGGTCCACGGTCAGCGGGATGTCGGCATTCAGCGTCTCGCGGATGGCCTTGCCGTTGTCCACGGTCTCGGCATAGGCGAGCAGCTCCAGGTTGGCCTCGATGCGGTCGGCGATCTTCAGCAGGACGTTCGCACGCTCGGCCGCGCTGGTGCGGCCCCAGGCGTCGCTGGCGGCATGGGCGGCGTCCAGCGCCAGTTCGATGTCCTCGGCCGTGGAGCGCGCGGCGCGGGTGTAGACCTTGCCGCTGATGGGGGTGACCACGTCGAAGTACTGCTCCTTGACCGGAGGTACGAACCTGCCGCCGATGAAGTTGTCGTAGCGGGCCTTGTAGGCGATCTTGGCGCCAGCGGCGCCGGGTGCTGCGTAGACGGTCATGCTGCTTGTCTCCTGAGGATGCTTATGGGTCTGTTGTGATCGGGTGTGGATCGGGATATCCGGCCATGGCCGGACGGCAGACATGATTCAAAAGCCGTGCCAGCCTGCAGGCCGCAGGGCAGGTGCCCGCAAAGGCGCGCGGGACGTGACTGCTGCGGGTATTCCCGTGCGCGTTCGCCCTGTGCCGTGACGTTGCGCAACAGGACAACTGTCCAGAAATGGAACAGTCGGGCGCCTGACCCGCCACTTGGCTTGCCCGGTGCCCGCCGGCCCCGCATACTGGCCCGCAACGCGGCGCAATGACGCCCGAGCAGGAGACAGCATGCAATCGAGAGCCTCCCTTGTGGCCTTGCGCCAGGCCCGTCACAGCCTGATGGAGTCGGGCCGCTGCCCCAGCGGCCTGGTGGACGAGCGCCTGGCGCGCTCGTGGCAGCGCTGCATCGAGCAGGGACTGCGTCCCACAGGACGGCTGGGCGCCGCCGACAACCTGGAGCAGCATGCGCTGGGCGTGCTGCGCAGCCGCCACCATGCGCTGCTGGCGCATTCACGGCCCGTCATGGAATACCTGTCCGAGCAGGTGCGCGGCAGCCAGAGTGTGGTGGTGCTGGCCGGCCCCTGCGGCACCCTGGTGGATACCTGCGGCGACCCTTTCTTTCTGGGCAAGGCCGAGCGCGTGGCCCTGGCCAGCGGCGCGTCCTGGCATGAGGCGCAGCGCGGCACCAATGCCATCGGCACGGCACTGGCCGAGATGGACTCCATCGAAATCCAGGGCGGCGAGCATTTCCTGGAGCGCAACGGCTTTCTCACCTGCGCGGCCGCGCCCATCCTGTCGGGCACGGGCCAGCTGCTGGGCATTCTGGACATCTCCAGCGAATATGGCCGGGGCAGCCCGCACACGCTGGGCCTGGTCGGCACGGCGGCCCGCATGATCGAAAACCGCCTCATGGCCTGCGACGGCCAGCGCCACATCCGCCTGCACCTGCACGCGCGGCCCGAAGGCATTGGCACGGTGGGCGAAGGCATTGCGCTGATCTCGGGCGACGGCTGGGTGGTGGGTGCCAACCGCGCCGCGCTGGCCTTGCTGCGCCTGTCGCACGCGCAGCTGGGCAGCGTGGCGCTGGACCAGGTGCTGGACGCCAGCCTGCAGGAGCTGCTGTCACGCCAGCACCGCCAGCCCGATGCGGCCCAGCCGCTGCGGCGCCATGACGGCACGGCGCTGTTCGGCCAGCTGGTGCCGGACCGGCGCACCATCATGGCGGGGGCGGCGGCGCAGACAGTGCAGGAGGCGCTGGGAGCGCGGCAAGCGGGGGAAACACGGCAGGCCCCCCGCGATGCGCTGGCGCGGCTGGACACGGGCGATGCGCGCTGGCGTGCGGCGGCCGACAAGGCCCGGCGCGTGCTGGGCAAGCCGATTGCGCTGCTCATCCAGGGCGAGTCCGGCGTGGGCAAGGAATGGTTTGCGCGCGCGGCCCACGACAGCGGGCCGCGCCGCGACGGCCCCTTCGTGGCCATCAACTGCGCGGCCATGCCCGAGTCGCTGATCGAGGCCGAGCTGTTCGGCTACCGCCAGGGCGCCTTCACGGGCGGGCGGCGCGAAGGACAGGCGGGCCTGCTGCGCCAGGCGCACGGCGGCACCCTGTTCCTGGACGAGATCGGCGACATGCCGCTGTCGCTGCAGACCCGGCTGCTGCGCGTGCTGCAGGAGCGGCAGGTGGTGCCGCTGGGCGGTGGCACGCCCGTTGCGGTCGATTTCGCGCTGGTCAGCGCCTCCAACCGCAGGCTGCGCGAGGATGCCGACCAGGGGCGCTTTCGTGCCGACCTGTACTACCGCATCAACGGCCTGGCCGTGGAGCTGCCTCCGCTGCGCGAGCGCGGCGACTTCGAGGCGCTGGCCGCGCGCATGCTGGCCGACATCGAACCCGCGCGCCCGCTGCGCATGGCACCGGCCCTGCTGGCGCAGCTGGCCGGCCATGGCTGGCCCGGCAATCTGCGCCAGTGCGCCAGCGTGCTGAGAACGGCCTGCGCCATGCTCGATCCCCATGAGGACTGCCTGCAGTGGCAGCACCTGCCCGACGACTTCCAGGCCGAGCTGGCGCAGACCGCCCGCAGCGGCCCCCGGCTCGACGCTGCGCCGCAGAGCCTGGATGAACTCTCGCGCTCGGCCGTGCGGCAGGCGCTGGAGAACTGCCGGGGCAATGTCACCCAGGCCGCGCGCATGCTGGGCATCAGCCGCCAGACGCTGTACCGCAAGCTTGCCCAGGACCGTGCGGCGGACGGCTTGCGGCTGCAGTGAGGCGCCTGCCGGTGCTCAGGCCTTGAAGGTGATCCAGGGCCTGAGCTTCACGGCGGCATGGATCAGGCCGGCGGCCTCCTGCGACTCGATGACCGGGCCGATGGGCTTGTAGGCTTCGGGCGCCTCCTCGATGCGGCGCTCCTCGCGCAGCGTCACGCATTGCCAGCCCTGTTCGGCCGCATGGCCTGCACGGGCTTCGGGGCGCAGCGCGCGCACGGCCTGGCGGCGCATGCGCCGCCCCGCGCCATGGCTGCAGGACCAGAGCCAGTCGGCCGCGCCCAGGCCCGTGACCAGGTAGGAGGCATCGCCCATGGACCCCGGGATCAGCGCGAAGTCGCCCTCGTTGGCCGGCGTGGCGCCCTTGCGGTGGATGTTCATGCCGCCTTGCTGCAGGACCACGTTGTGCGGCACATCGACCACCAGGCGCGAATCCGCTGCGCCCACGATCTGCTCCAGGTCCTTGCGCACCAGCTCGGCCAGCACCACGCGGTTGGCCCAGGCATAGCGCGCCGCCACGCCCATGGCCTGCAGGTACTCGCCGGCCAGCGGACCCGACAGGCCGTACAGACCGCTGGCCGGGTGCTTCACGCCTTGCGGCCACTCGGCCCGGGCGCGGTCCTTCCAGGCCTGGCCCACGTAAAAGCCCAGGTCGCGCGAGCCGCTGTGGATCATCACCACCACGTCGCCCGCGCGCAGGCCGGCCCGGTAGGCCGCGTGGCGGTCCAGCACCTCGTCGACCACCTGCAGTTCCACGAAATGGTTGCCCGATCCCACCGTGCCCAGGCACGGGTCGCGGAACACGGCATGGCGCTCCTGCAGATAGGCATGGGGCGCGTGGCGGGCGCTGCCAGCGAAGCTGTCCAGGCCGATGCAGGCGGCCAGCTCGCGGTGCAGGCGGTCCCTGTCGACATGGCCCCACAGGCCCTGGCCGCTCAGCCGGTCCACAAAGGCGGCCGGCCCGTGGTCGAACAGCGCGCGGAAGGCGGCCGTGGTCACGGGCACGTCGCGCCCGCTGCCCAGCAGGCTGGCGGTCAGCAAGTCCACCAGCCGGCCCTTGTGCGGTGCCAACTGGTCCAGCCGGGCACCCGTGGTCAGCAGGCGCACGCTGCAGTTGATGTCCGTGCCGATGGCGGCCGGAATGACGAAGTCCGATGGCGTGGCCACCACGCTGCCCACGGGCGCCACCGTGCCCGGATGGAAGTCGGGCGTGGCGCAGGCGCGGCAGACGGCGCCGTGGCTGCCCTGGCCGTCATGCCGGCGCACGGCCGCAAAGGCCAGCAACTGGCGCACGGCCTTGTCCTCCAGGGGAAGACTGTCGGGAAGAAGAATGTGGGCCTCGGCCTGGCCATCGCGCACGTGGTAGATGCCGTCGCGATAGTCGAGAGAGATGCCCGTGCGTGCAAAGGCACGCTGGAGTCGTTGAGGAGTGCTCATGGCTGCAGATCCGCGAGGCCTGGTTGGCGCTCGCCGCGTCCGGTGGGTGTACGGACGATGAAAGACACCCGGGCGGCAAAGGCCCGGAAAACGTCTTTCCTGCAGCAGCTCGTTCAAGAAAGAAGGGGCGCAGTATAGCGGGATCCGCGCTGGACGGCAGGCGCTACGCGTTGCGCCGCTCGTACTGGGCGATGGCGTTGAGCAGCAGGGGCGAGAACTTCTTCGCGTAGTCGGCTCCACTCCACTGGCTTGACGATCCGCTCAGGTGCAGGGCGCCCAGCGGCACGCCGTCGGCATCGACCACGGCGGCGGCCAGCGCGACCTCGCCCATGATGAATTCATCGACCACCATGGCGTAGCCGCGCTCGCGCACCTTCTTCAGTTCCGCCTGGACGGCCTTGGCCGTGGTCAGCGTCCGGGGCGTGCTGGCCACCAGGCGGCCGGGGGCCAGCAGTTGCTCCACCTGCGCCTCGTCCAGCCGGGCCATCACGGCGCGCCCGCCTGCCGTGCATTGCAGGGGCACGCGCCGCCCGACCAGGGAGGCATGGTAGTGCTCGGTGCTGGTCTGGTGGCGCAGCACATGCACCAGCCAGTCGCCGTCGCGCAGCGACAGGCTGATCTTCTGCTCCGTGTCCTTGGACAGCTGCAGCAGCAGGGGGTTGAGCGCCTCGGCCAGCGCATGGGTGCGCAGGAAGTGGAAGGTCAGGTCCAGCACGCCCGGCCCCAGCCGGTAGCGGCGGGTCTGGCTGTTTTGCTGCAGGTAGCCCTCGGCGCTGAGGGTGTAGGCGTAGCGCTGGGCGGCGCTCTTGTCCAGGCCGCTGCGCTCCATGATTTCCGTGAGGCTCAGGTCGCCCGCCGCGCCCTTGAAGCAGTCCAGCACGCGGAATGCCTTGCCCACGGAACCCACATACAACGCGTTTTCGATCATCGTTTTACCTGATTGTGAATCTGAGGTATTAAATAACAATACCAAGTATTGAAAAATACGGAGGCAGCGGATGCCACAGCAAGCCATTGTCAGTGCGGACCGGGCGGTCGGCGCGTCGGAGTGGATCAAGGACCAGCGGGAGAACATGCTTTCGCTGCTGGCCGACATTGTCAACATCGATTCGGGCAGTTTCGACAAGCCTGGCGTGGCGCGCGTGTTCCGGCGCCTGGAGGCCTTCTTCCTGGGCCAGGGGCTGCAGGTCAGCCCGCATTTCGTCGATGGCGTGGAGGCCGCGATCTCGGTCACCGTGAACGCGGGCAGCACCGTGGGCAGGCCCGTGCTGCTGATGGGGCACTGCGACACGGTCTTCCCTGAAGGCGAGGCCGCGCGCAGGCCGTTCCGCATCGAAGGCGGCAGGGCCTACGGCCCGGGCGTGGCCGACATGAAGTCGGGCATCGTCATGAACGCCTTCCTGCTGGCTGCGCTGGCCCACAGCGCGGAGCCTGCGCCCGAGGTCACGGGCCTGTTCACCTGCGACGAGGAAATCGGCTCGCCCCTGAGCAAGTCCGTCATCGAGCCCTTTGCGCGCAAGGCGGGCTTTGTCTTCAATGCGGAGCCGGGCCGGCCTTCGGGCAACGTGGTCACGGGCCGCAAGGGCGGCGTGTTCTTCGGCGTGGAGATCGAGGGCAAGGCGGCCCATTCGGGCGCCAACTTCGCCGAGGGCATCAGCGCCATCTCGGAGTTGGCGCACAAGGTGGTGGCGCTGGACGCGCTCACCGACCTGGACAAGGGCGTCACCGTCAACGTGGGTCTGGTGTCGGGCGGGCTGTCGGTGAACACATCGGCGCCGTCGGCCAAGGCGGCCATCGACCTGCGCATTTTCGATCTGGACCAGCGCGAGTCCCTGGTGGGCCGCATCCGCTGCATCTGCGACAAGTCCTTCATCCAGGGCACGCGCTCCACGCTGAACATCACCGGCGAGTTCCGCCCCTTCGTTCCCACGCCGCAGTCGCAGCAATTGTTCGAGCTGTACCAGGCCGAGCTGGGCGCGCTGGGCCACAAGGCCGAGGGCGAGTTCAGCGGCGGCTGCGCGGACTCGGGCGTGACCTCCAGCCTGGGCGCCATCACGCTGTGCGGCACCGGACCCGTGGGCGGCAAGTTCCACACCACCGACGAGTACTGCGAAGTGGACACCATCGTTCCGCGCGGCCTGGCGGTGCTCCACACCATTGCGCGCCTGCCCCACGCCCGGTGGTAGGGCGCGCCTGATTCCCGCCTTCCCCCTCAAGCCACTGCCTGGTGCACTTTCATGAATCCACTTGCCTTGCCCACACGCCGCTCGCTCCTGAAAATCGCCGCCGGCCTGCCGCTGGCGCCCCTGCTGCTGCAGCCCGCCGCGGCCTCGGCGCCCGGCCCGGTCAGCCTGATGGTGCCCTACCCGGCAGGCGGGCCCAGTGACGTCAGCGCCCGCATCCTGAGCAAGCCCATAGGCGAGGGACTGGCGGCCAAGGTGATCGTGGAAAACCTGGGCGGCGCCACGGGCACGATTGCCGCATCCAAAGTGCTGGGCGCCAGGGCCGACGGCAGCATGTTCTTCCAGGGCACGCAGAACGAACTCATCCTGCCGCCGCTCACCAACAAGGCCGTGCGCTACCAGCCCGATGCGTTCGAGAACCTGCAGTACATCACCGTCACCCACCTGGTGCTGCTGGTGCGCTCGGGCCTGCCGGCCCGGGACATGCAAGAGTTCCTGGCGCTGGCGCGCTCGCGCAACGAGAGCAATTCGCTGACCTACGGCTCGGTGGGCGTGGGCTCGCTCTACCACCTGATCACCGAGTACATGGGCAAGGTGGTGAAGGTGCCGTTCACCCACGCGCCCTATGCGGGCACGGCGCCCGTGATCCAGGACCTGGCCGGCGGCCAGATCGACTTCAGCATCATGCCGTTCCAGGCGTCCATGCTGGAGATGATCCGCACCGGCCGCTTCCGGGCGCTGGCTGTGCTGTCGCGCAACCGGCCTGCCGTGCTGTCGGCCGTGCCCAGCATCACCGAAGTGCCGGCGCTGCGCGATTTCGAGTACGCCAGCCTGGCGGGCTACTTCGTCAAGCGCGGCACGCCGCAGGACGTCAAGCAGCGCCTGAACCAGGCCATCGGCCAGGCCCTGCTGGACCCGCAGGTCATCGCCAAGCTGGAGGCCGACGGCCGTGATGTCGCCAAGCCCATGGGCCTGGACGATGCGGCGGCCGCCTATGCGCGCGAGATCGCCAAGTACCGCGAGATGATCCGCGTCACGGGCTACGTGCAGGCGGATTGAGAACGAAGGCCGCAACCTAAGCGAGTGCACCCTCCAGCAGCTCGGCCATGCGCGGCAGGTCGGGCTCGGCGCTGGTCACCAGCAAGATGGCGCGCTCATAGGCGGCGCCCGCAATGGGCAGCATGCGGCAGTCGCCCATGAAGCGCTCCAGGCCCGTCCAGTGCGGCACCAGGCCCACGCCCATGCCGTCGGCGGCCAGCATGGCAATGGCCTCCAGCGCGTCCAGGTCGCACAGCACCGCAGGCTCCAGCCCCTGGTCGGCCAGCCAGTCGGCCGCATGGCGGCCACCCCAGGCATCGGGGTCGTAGCGTATGTAGGGCAGGCTGCGCAGCAGCGCGGCAGGCCGGCCGCGTGCCTGGGACGGGGCCAGCAGCACCAGCGGCTCGCGGCGCAGCTGCACGCTGCGCAGCGCCTTGGGCAGTTCAAAAGGGGGCGCCACGATGACGGCGGCATCGAGCTCGCCGGCCTGCAGCATCTGGAACAGCGCGCGCGAGGTACCCGGCACGATGACGGGCCGGCACTGTGGCGCCGCCTGCGTGAGCTTGCGCAGCGCGGCCGGCAGCATGCCGGTGAGCGCGGTCGAGATGGCGCCGATGCGCAGCGTGCCGGCCAGCCCATCGGCGCTGGCATCGCTGCCCAGCAGCGCGGCCTCGCGCACCAGGCGCCGCGCGCGCGGCAGCAGGGCCAGGCAGGCCTGGGTGGGGCGGGCCGCATGGCCGCTGCGCGAAAGCAGGGCAAAGCCCAGCTCGCGCTCCAGCGCCTGCACGCGCTGGCCCACGGCGGCGGCGGTCAGGTGCTCGGCGCGCGCCGCATCGGCGATGGAGCCGCTGTCCACCACGGCGATCAGGCTCTTGAGATAGCGGGTCTCCAAAAGATTTCCTTGGGGATTGCAAAGAAATCAACGCTATCACTTTTGAAAAGCCTCTGCTAGGCTCGCGCCACCCACGGCAGGCCACGGCCTGCGAACCTGCCTGCACCACAAGCACAACCAAAGGATCAGCCATGCGCACCAGCTTCCACCTTGCCTACCATGTCCGCGATCTGGACGAAGCGCGCGCCTTCTACGGCACGCTGCTCGGCTGCCAGGAAGGCCGCAGCACCGAGACCTGGGTGGACTTCGACTTCTTCGGCCACCAGATCTCGCTGCACCTGGGCGAGCCCTTCCCGGTCACGAACACCGGCCGCGTGGGCGACCACATGGTGCCCATGCCCCACCTGGGCCTGGTGATGGCCATGGACGACTGGAAGGCCCTGGCCGCGCGGCTGTCGGGCGGCGTGGTGGATTTCGTGCTGCAGCCCGGCATCCGCTTCGAGGGCGAGCCCGGCGAGCAGGCCACCATGTTCTTCCGCGACCCCAGCGGCAATCCCATCGAGGTCAAGGGCTTCGCCGACCTGGACAAGGTCTTCGCCAAATGAGCGCCTCGCTGCCCCCGCTTCCTTTCGTCTGCGCACCCGGCTACCCGGCAGCCCAGGCCTGGCTGCAGGCCCTGCAGGCCGCCCTGCCCGAGGAGCGCGTGGTCGCCCTTGATGCGCTGAATGCGGGCCAGCGCGCGGCCTGCGAGGTCGCCATCGTCGCCAACCCCCAGCCCGCCGACCTGCGCACGCTGCCGCGCCTGCAATGGGTGCACAGCGTCTGGGCCGGCGTGGAGCGCCTGGTGGCCGACCTGGGCGATACCGACCTGCGCATCGTCCGCCTGGTGGACCCGCAACTGGCCGACACCATGGCCGAGGCCGTGCTGGCCTGGACCCTGTACCTGCACCGCGACATGCCGCGCTATGCCCGCCAGCAGGCCGCGCGCCAATGGCTGGCGCATGACGGCGTGCGCGCGCAGGACAGGACGGTGTCGCTGCTGGGCCTGGGCGCACTGGGCGAAGCCAGCGCGCGGCGGCTGCTGGCGGCAGGCTTCCAGGTGCGCGGCTGGAGCCGCACGCCCAGGCAGATGGAAGGCGTGCAATGCCATGCGGGTGATGCCGAGCTGCCGGCCATGCTGGCGCAGACCGACATCCTCGTGTGCCTGCTGCCGCTCACGCCGCAGACGCGCGGCCTCGTCGGCGCGCAGGCGCTGGCCGCGCTGCCTGACCATGCCTCGCTGATCAACTTTGCGCGCGGCCCCATCGTGGACGATGCCGCGCTGCGCGCCGCCCTGGACAGCGGCCGCCTGGCCCATGCCGTGCTGGACGTGTTCGACCAGGAGCCCCTGCCCGAAGCGTCCTGGCAGTGGGCGCATCCCGCCGTGACCGTGCTGCCCCACATCTCGGCACCCACGGACCGCGCGACGGCATCGGCCATCGTGGCGGGCAATATCCGCCGCTGGCGCGCCAGCGGCGAGCTGCCGCAGGCGGTGGACGCGGCACGGGGCTACTGAGGGCGGCTGCGGTACGGCTACGGCAAGGCCATGGACTGGCTTCTGAGCCAGTCCATGACGGCGCGCACATGGGGGCCCGGCTCCCGTTGCTCGCCCACGGCCAGATGGTAGGTATGGCCGGTGATCGAGGGGCCGAAGGGCTGCAGCAGGTGGCCGGCCGCAATGTCCTCGGCCACCAGGGCCAGGCTCACCAGGGCAATGCCATGGCCGGCAATGGCCGCCTGGATGGCATGGCCCTCGTCGGAAAAGCGCAGTTGCCCCGCCGGTGAATTCCAGGCCAGGCCTGCCTCGTCAAACCAGCGCTCCCAGGTGGGATTGCTGGCGTGCGCCGTCTTCCAGTCAAAGCGGATCAGCGGCAGGCGGGCCAGGTCGGCCGGACCCAGCACGCCCAGCCGGGGATTGGCCACGGGCGCAAAGCGGTCGCTGAACAGGGGCTCGGCCACCAGGCCCGGATAAGGGCCGCGCCCGTAGCGCACGGCGATATCGACGGCATGGGAGCGCAGGTCCACCACATCGTCCGAGGCCTGCAGTTGCAGGTCCACCTCCGGGTGCATCGCGCGGAAGCTGGCCATGCGCGGCACCAGCCATTTCACGGTGAACGCATTGGTGGCCGAGATGCTGACCTGGGCGCGCAGGCGCTTTTGCAGCAGGCGCTCCAGCGTGGCGGCAAAGGCGTCGAAACCGTCGCGCAGCACCGGATAGAGCTGGGCGCCCGCCTCGGTCAGCACCACCTTGCGTACCTGGCGATCGAACAGCGCCAGGCCCAGCTGTTCCTCCAGCGCGCGGATCTGGTGGCTGATGGCCGTGGGTGTCACGGCCAGGTCGTCGGCGGCCTGCTTGAAGCTGCCCAGGCGGGCGGCGGCCTCGAAGGCGCGCAGTGCGGAAAGCGGCAGCTGGTTGCGTTGCATGAGGGCTGGAGGACGCAAGGGGCGGGTGAGCAATGGGGTGAGGAAAACTCATCTTATGCCTGACAAATGAACCTTTGTCGCAATCATCCGGCTTGCCTATCGTCCGCCCATGCCCCAAGCGCGATCCTGCCGGGGATGGATGAAGGAAATGAAACCATGCTGCACCGTGTCACCACGCAACCCGACCCCTACGAGCCGTTTTTGCTGCCGCAAGGCATTCGCTTTGGCGAGCTGCTGTTCATCTCCGGCCAGGCCGGCGCCGGAGACGATGGCCGCATCGTGCCGGGCGGCTTCCTGGCCCAGGGCCGGCAGGCGTTTGCCAATCTGCGCCGCGCGCTGGAGGCGGGCGGCTCCAGCCTGAAGGACGTGATCAAGGTCACCATCTTCGTCACCGACATGGGCCACTTCGACGAGGTGGTCGCCCTGCGCCGCGAGTTCTTCGGCGCCCCCTATCCGGCCGACACGATTGCCCAGATCCAGGCGCTGTACGACCCGGCGGCCATGATCGAGATCGAAGCCATTGCAGCCGTGCGTGATGGGCAGGCCCGCTGACATGGTTGCGGCCGTTCTGTTCCGATGGCCTGGCCACGGCGTGCATGGCCGACGACTGGAGCCGATGGGGCCGATATCTGATCCCTTCAACCGCCGAGCAGTCCCGAGGTGCTCAGCGGCCCCGGCGACAGCTGCTGTCCCCATGCCTGCGTCAATGCCTCGATGGCATCGCCCACCACGCGGCAGGCCTGGGTGAGCTTGCCGTGCCGGGGCAGGGCCAGCGTCACATGGCGCACCAGGCCGGGGTTGACCAGGCGGCTGGCCTGCAGCCGGCCCTGGCGCAGCTCGGCATCGATGGAATACGGGCCGATCACCGAGTAGAGGCCGGGCGCGTGGGCCACGAGTTCCTTTTGCACGGTCAGCGAGTCGGCCTCGGCCGCCGCCGCGAGCCGAAAGCCGTGGCTGTGCGCGGCCTCATCGAGCGCGTCGCGCCAATGGCTGGGGCGGCGCGGCAGCACCAGCTGCAGGCCGTCGAGCGCGGCGAACTCCGTGGTGGGCGCCAGGGTCAAGGGGTCGCCAGGGCGCGACACCAGATAGCTGTGCGCGGTGCTAAGCAGCCGCTCGTCGCCGCCGGCCGGGCGCGCGAAGCGAAAGAGGATGGCCAGGTCCACGGCGCCGCTGTCCAGCAGCGCGTCGAGCTCCGTGCCCTGGGCCTCGGTGATGTTCAGGCGTATGCCGGGGTGCTCGCGCTGCAGCCAGTCGAACACATGCGTCATCAGCGGGTGCGCGGCCGAGGGCACGATGCCCAGCCGCACCTCGCCCCATAGCTGGCCTGCGTCCGCACGCAGCGTTTCCTGCAATTGCTCGGTTTCCTGCAGCCAGCTGCGCAGCCGCAGCGCGGCCCGCGCGCCCAGCGGCGTCAGCGTGACGCCCCGGCCCGTGCGCCGCAGCAAGGGGCCGCCCAGAGACGCTTCGAATTCGCTGATCTGCCGGCTGATGTGCGACTGCACGGTGTGCCGCCGTGCCGCGACCTTGCTGATGCTGCCGGCTTCGGAGACCTCGAGGAAGAGCTTGACGCTGGGCAGGTGCATGGTGGTTACCCGGTTGAGGTATGCCTGATGAGGCAATTCTGAAAGCCTGAAATTCTATCTATCCAGATATCAACGGGATTTCTACAGTGCAGTCATGCCTTGCCAGCGGCCTTGCCTTGGCAGGTTTTCCAGACACTGAACCTAAGGAAAATCCGTTGAAACTCGCCAGCTTCATCCATGCCGGACAGCCCCGCTACGGGCAGGTTCTGGCCGAGCGCTTACTGCTGCCGCCCGCCGAATTTCTCGCCCGCCATCCCGACCTGCTGTCCGTGCTGCGCGCACAGGTGCTGGGCGAGCTGGAGCAGGCCCTGCAGGCCGGCGCCGTGTCCGTCGATGCGGCGCAGACCCAGGCGCTGCCCGTCATCCCCAACCCCGGCAAGCTCATCTGCGTGGGCCTGAACTACAAGACCCATGTGGCCGAGACGCGGCGCGCCGACAGCGAGCACCCGTCGCTGTTCCTGCGCTTCAACGACAGTCTGGCCGCCGATGGCGACGAGCTGCTGCGCCCGGCCTTCTCGGAGCGTTTCGACTGGGAGGGCGAGCTGGCCTTCGTCATCGGCCGGGGCGGGCGCCACATTGCAAAGGAAGATGCCTTCGACCACATCGCCGGCTATGCCTGCTTCAACGATGTGAGCGTGCGCGACTGGCAGCGCCATACGCACCAGTTCACGCCCGGCAAGAACTTTCCCGGCACGGCGCCCTTCGGCCCCTGGCTGGTCACGCGCGACGAGGTGGCCGACGTGCGCAGCCTGGCGCTGCAGACGCGCCTGAACGGCAGCGTGATGCAGCAGGCCAGCCTGGGCGACCTGATCTTCGACATCCCCACCATCGTGGCCTATGTGTCGCGCTTCACGCCGCTGTCGCCAGGCGACGTGATCGCCACGGGCACGCCGGGCGGCGTGGGCGACCGCCGCGAGCCGCCTCTGTACATGAAGCATGGCGATGTGGTCGAGGTCGAGATCACGGGCCTGGGCGTGCTGCGCAACCGTATCGGCACTGATGTCTGAGATGACACCCCCTGAGTCGCTTCGCGCCTTCCCCCTCTCTCGCTTCGCGGGAGGGGGACGACACCCTCGGTGCGGGGCGGCCCTTCCTCGGTGTCCCTCGCTTTGGGGCACGCCGGTTTCAAGGACTGTGGGCGGCGCATGGCGCTGTGAATAACTGTCTCTGGAGAATTTCATGGATAACCAACAAGCGATTTCGCAGCGGCCCCGGCTGCGCATTGCCGTCGATATCGGCGGCACCTTCACCGACATGGCGGCGTTCGACGAGGCCAGCGGCCGGCTGCTGTTCGGCAAGGCCCTGTCCACGCATGGCGAGCTGGTCAACGGCATCCAGGCCACGATAGACAGCGCGGGCATCGACTGGCGCGACGGCCATCTGTTCCTGCACGGCTCCACCATTGCCATCAACACGCTGCTGGAGCGCAACGGCGCCCACACCGCGCTGCTGATCACCGAGGGCTTTCGCGACATCTACGAGATCGGCCGCGTGAACCGGCCCGATGCCTACAACCTGTTCTTCAACAAGCACCAGCCGCTGGTGCGGCGCTCTCTGCGCCATGAGGTGTCCGAGCGCCTGCGCGCCGACGGCAGCCTGCACAAGCCGCTGGACGAGGCGGCCGTGCGCGAGCTGGCCCGCGAGCTGGCAGGGCAGGGCGTGGAGGCCGTGGCCGTGCTGCTGCTGCACTCCTACCGCAATCCGGCGCACGAGCAGCGCGTCAAGCAGATCCTGCAGGAAGAGATGCCGGGCGCCTTCGTCTGCGCCTCGCACGAGCTGTCGCAGGAGTACCGCGAGTTCGAGCGCGTGTCCACCGCCGTGGCCAATGCCTATGTGGGGCCGCGCGTGTCGCAGTACCTGGGCCAGCTGGAGAGCCACCTGGGCGGCAAGGGCTTCGAGGGCGATTTCTACATCGTGCAGTCCACGGGCGGCCTGTTCCCGGTCGAGCATGCCAAGGTGGGCTGCGTTCGCATGCTCGAATCGGGTCCGGCGGCCGGCGTGATCGGCGCCCAGGCCATCTGTGCGCAACTGGGCATGGGCGATGCCATCGCCTTCGACATGGGCGGCACCACGGCCAAGGCCGGCGTGATCAGCGAAGGCCGGCCGCTGACCACGGGCTCGGCGCTGATCGGCGGCTACGAGCAGGCCCTGCCGATACAGATCCCGATGATGGACATCCACGAAGTGGGCACGGGCGGCGGCTCCATCGCCCGCGTGGAGACGGGCAACGCGCTGCGCGTGGGCCCGCAGAGCGCCGGCTCCATCCCCGGCCCCGTGGCCTATGGCCGTGGCGGGCTGGAGCCCACGGTGACCGACGCCAACCTGGTGCTGGGCCGGCTGGACGCGGAGCATTTCCTGGGCGGCGAGCTGCAGCTGGACATGGACGCCTGCCAGCGCCAGATGGCCGAGCGCGTGGCGACCCCGCTGGGCCTGGAGCCCACCGAGGCGGCCGACGGCATCCTGCGCATCGCCGTGACGCAGATGTCGCATGCCGTCAAGGCCGTGACCACCGAGCGCGGCCTGGATGCGGGCAGCTTCACCATGGTCGTCTACGGCGGCGCGGGTCCGTTGCACGCCTCGGCCATTGCGCGCGAGATCGGCATCCGCAAGGTGCTGATTCCCTATGCGCCCGGCTATTTCTCGGCCTACGGAATGCTGTTCTCCGACCTGCGCTACGACTATGTGCGCTCGGTGTTCCGCAAGCTGGGCGAGGTGTCCTTCGAGGAGATCGAGGCCGCCTACCAGAGCATGGAGGACGAGGGCCGCGCCGCGCTGGCGCAGTCCGGCATCGCGCCGGACGGCATCGTGATCGAGCGCGCCGCCGACATGCGCTACGTGGGCCAGGAGCATGCGGTGACCGTGGACCTTCCCATGGCCTTCTTCGAGGGACGGGACCGCTCGGCCATCAAGCGCCAGTTCGACGAACTGCACAAGGTGCGCTACGGCACCTCGGCCCCGCAGGAGCCGGCCGACCTCGTGAGCCTGCGCGTCACCGTGCTGGGCACGATGAAAAAGCCGCCCCGGCACAGCGTGGAGCGCGGCAGTGCCGAGCCCAGCCGTGCCTCCGTGCGCACGGTCAAGCTCGTCTATTTCCGCTCCAGCGGCTGGGTGGACACGCCGGTGCATCTGCGCGAGCGCCTGCTGGCGGGCAACGAGATCGCGGGGCCCGCGCTGATCGAGGAACACGCATCCACCACCGTCGTGCAGCCCGGCGACCGGCTGCGCGTGGACGAACTGGGCAATCTGCAAATCGACATCGGGAGCGACCGCACATGAACCACCCCACTGACTCCAGGCCCGTCGATCCGGTCACCGTCGAGATCATCCGCAACGGCCTGTACGCCGTCACGGAGGAGATGAAGACCAACCTGACGCGCACGGCCTACAACCTCATCATCTACGAGGCGCTGGACTTCACGGTCGGCCTGTTCACGCGCGAGGGTGACACGGTGTCCATCGGCCTGGGCCTGCCCATGTTCATCCGCGGCATGTCGGAGACGGTCAAGGCCAAGATCCGCCACTTCGGCTACGAGAACATCCTGCCGGGCGACATCCTGGTCACCAACGATGCCTACACCACCGGCAGCCACCTGAACCATTTCACGTTCACCATGCCGGTGTTCCATGAGGGCCGGCTCGAAGGCTTCACCTGCTGCATGGCCCACTGGCTGGACGTGGGCGGCACGCTGGGCAACGTCACCACGGACATCTTCAGCGAAGGGATACAGATCCCCATCATGAAGTACCAGCGCCAGGGCGAGGTCAACCAGGACCTGATCGACATCATCGCGATGAACGTGCGCCTGGCCGAGCGGGCCCTGGGCGATCTGCGCGCGCAGATCACGGCCATCACCACGGGCGAGCGCCGCTATGTGGAACTGCTGCAGCGCTATGGCGTGGATGCGGTCAACGGCGCCATCGCGCAGATCATGGATTCCAGCGAGGCCGTGGCGCGCAAGAACACGCTGTCGATTCCCGATGGCGTGTACGAGGCCGAGTCCTTCATGGACGACGACGGGCTGGACATCGGCAAGCGCATTCCCATCCGCGTCAAGGTCACGGTGCAGGGCGACGAGATGACGGTGGACCTGTCGGATGTCTCCAAGCAGGTGCGCGGCTTCTACAACTCCGGCTTCACCACGGGCATCGCCTGCGCGCAGGTGGCCTACAAATGCCTCACCACGCCGACCGACTACCCGGTCAACGACGGCAGCTTCCGGCCGCTCAAGGTGATCATGCCCATGGGCACGGTGATCAGCGCCGAGAGGCCCTATCCCATGCGCGTGTGGATGACCTTCCCCATGACGGTGATCGACACCATCTTCAAGGCCCTGGCGCCGGCGATTCCCGACCGCTCCATCGCGGGCCACCATGCGGACCTGGTGTTTCCCAACATCCATGGCATCTCGCCCGAGGACGGGCGGTTGTTCATCGTCGGCATCGGCCCGCTGGGCGGCGGCTGGGGCGCCAAGAGCCGCGAGGACGGCGTGTCCGTCACCGTCTGCATCAATGACGGCGACACCCACAACAGCCCCACCGAGCAGCTCGAGGCCAAGTACCCGGTGCTGGTGGAGAAGTACGAGATCCGCCAGGACTCGGCCGGCGCGGGCCAGTACCGGGGCGGCCTGGGCGCGGAGATGGTGGTGCAGGCGCTGTCGCCCTTCACTGTCACCACGCGCATCGACCGCGTGCACTGCAAGCCCTGGGGCCTGGAGGGCGGCGGCGACGCCATGGGCAACGGCCTGGCCGTGCGCCACAAGGGCGAGTGGAAGACCGACCATGCCAACGCCAAGATCTTCAACGTGCGCCTGGAGCGCGGCGATGCCTACCGCATGCTGTCGGGCGGCGGCGGGGGCTTTGGCGACCCGCTGGCGCGCGAACTGGACAAGGTGGCCGAGGACGTGCGCGAAGGCTATGTGAGCGCCCAGGTGGCCCGCGAGGTCTACCGCGTGGCGCTGGACAGTCAGGGGCAGGTGGACCACGAGGGCACGCAGGCGCTGCGCAGCGGCAGGTCTCCGTCCGCCGCAACGGCAACCTCGGCCGTTGCCTGGGACGGGCAGTGAGCACGGCCATGGCCTCCGACCACGCCCTGCAGGCCGGCCGGCTCTGGGACCTGTGGTGCGCCCTGGCGCTGCGCCATGTCGCCCTGGGCGGTGCCTGCGCCTGCGGGGCGGGCGGCATCAGCCTGCGGCTGGAGGACTTCGAGCTGGACATCGTGGACTACCTGCAGGACGGAGGCGAGCGCTGCGAGCAGCCCGAGGTGGCGGCCTGGTTCCGTGCCCGGCCCGCACCCGGGCAGGGCGCGCAGCCGCTGCGCGGCCTGCTCGATGCGCTGGGCTCGGACGAGGTGCCGCAGGCCGTGGCGCAGTGGGCGCTGGCGCGGCTGGAGCGCACGCTGCGCTCGTTCGCAGAGGTGCATGGTGGGGCACAGGGCGGGGTGGCGTCATGAGCGGGCATTTCTCCAGCCTGCTGGCCCTGCCCGAAGCGGCGGGCCAGCGCATTCCGGTCACCGTGCTCACGGGCTTTCTGGGCAGCGGCAAGACCACGCTGCTCAACCGGCTGCTGGCGCTGCCGGACCTGCACGGGACGGCCGTCATCGTCAACGAGTTCGGTGCGGTCGGCATCGACCAGGACCTGACCAGCCTGGCCTGCGAGGACACGGTGCTGCTGGCCAATGGCTGCCTGTGCTGCAGCGTGCGCGGCGATCTGGTGGAGGCGCTGGAGCGCTTGGCCCTGCGCGAACAGGGCGCGCCGCGCCGCGTGCTGATCGAAACCAGCGGTCTGGCGGACCCGGGGCCGATACTGCGCTCCTTCCTGGGCGAGCCCGCCGTGCGCGCGCGCTATGCGCTGGCCGGCGTGGCCTGCACGGTCGATGCCGTGCTGGGCAGCGCCACGCTGGCAGGCTATCCCGAAGCGGTGCGGCAGCTGGCTGTGGCCGACCTGGTGCTGCTGACCAAGACAGACTTGCTGGGCGGCGCACAGCCCGCTGCGCAACTGCTGGCCCAGGTGCAGGCCATCAACGGCGAGGCGCCGCAAGGCATGGACCCCGGCCACCATGTGGCGCTGCTGCAGCGGCTGATGTCGGAAGGCGCGACGGGGCAGCAGGACGCCGCAGCGGGCATGCTCCAGACGCCCGGCTACCGGGCCATGGCTCCGGTGACAGCTCCGGTGACAGCGCCGGCAGGCGCGCACCGCGACGGCATCTCGTCCTTTGTGCTGCAGCGCGACGAGCCCCTGCCCGCGCAGGCGTTCGGCGAATGGATGGACTGGGTCACGGCCATGCGCGGCGATGACCTGCTGCGCGTCAAAGGCATCGTGCACCTGCAGGAGCACCCGGACCAGCCCCTGGTCATCCATGGCGTGCAGCACCTGTTCGCCCCGCCGCAGACGCTGCCCCGCTGGCCGGGTGCCGACCGGCGCACGCGCATCGTCTTCATCACGCGGGGGCTGGATGCCCAGGCCCTGGACGACACGCTGAGCGTGCTGGTGCGCAGGCACAGGCGGCGCGCGCCGAATCAGGACCCGGGCTGAGCCACACAACGGCCGGCCCATTTTCAAAAGAAACAGGAGACAAAGCATGAAAACTCTGACACGGCTGAAGGGGCCGGTGCTGGGCGCCTTACTGGGTGCGCTGGCTGCCTTGCCCATCGCCTGCATGGCCTCGTCCAGTGCGCCCGCCGCCTTTCCCGAGCCGGGCAAGATGGTCAAGGTCATCGTCCCCTTCGTGGCGGGCGGCGGCGTGGACAGCGCCGCGCGCCTGTTCGCCGAGCAGTTGCGCAAGCAGCTGGGCACGACGGTCATCGTCGAGAACCGTGTGGGCGGCAGCGGCGTGGTGGGCGGCCGTGCGGTGCTGGCGGCTGCCCCCGATGGCTACACCCTGCTGTTCTCGGCCGCCACGCATGTGCTGGCCAAGCAGGTATTGGCCCATCCGCCCTATGACCCGCAGACCGACTTTGTCCCCGTGGCGCGCGTGGGCGAGGCGCCGCTGATGCTGGTGATCTCGCCGCAGCTGCCCCACAGCAAGCTGGGCGAGGTGCTGGCCGCAGGCGCCAAGAGCACGTGGACGGCGGCCATTCCCGCCGTGGGCGCACCCAGCCACCTGGCCACGCTGCTGCTGGCCCAGCAGGGCCGCATGCGCCTCGAGTACGTGCCCTACAAGGGCACGCAGCCCGCGCTGGTGGATGTGGGCGGCGGCCATGTGGACCTGCTGCTCGACTCCATGGTCTCCGTGCTGCCGCTGGCCAAGGCCGGCAAGGTGCGGCCGATTGCCATCACCTCCGGCAAGCGCAGCCCGCTGGCGCCCGAGGTGCCCACCATGCAGGAAAGCGGCCTGCCGCGGTTTGCCTACACCTCCTGGTACGGACTGTGGGCGCCCAAGGACACGCCTGCCGACCGGGTGCAGCGGCTGAACCAGGCCTCCAACGCGGCGGTGGCCGAGCTGGCCAGGTCCGGCGCCTTCGCGAGCCTGGGCATCGACACGGTTTCGGAGAGCACCGAGCAGTTCAAGCGCTTCATCGCCGCCGATGTGGCGCAGAGCGCCGCGCTGCTCAAGGGCGCGGGCTTCAAGCCCGAGTAGCCGGGCAGACACCGGCACACGCCCGAGAAAAACAAAGAGCAAAGAGCAAAGCAAAGCAAAAAATCACAAGGAGACAACATGCAGGTATTCATACGCCATGCCCTGGCCGCCTCGCTGGGGCTGGCCGCCGCGCATGCGGGCGCGCAGTCCTCGGTATCGATCTCGGGCACCGTCGATGTGAGCGTCAGGCAGGTGCGCAACCAGGGCCTGGGAACGGTCACCTCGCAGGCCAGCGGCGCCAACTCCACCAGCAAGCTGGTATTGCGGGGGCAGGAGGACCTGGGCGACGGCCTGAGCGCGGGCTTCTACCTGGACGGCAGCCTGCTGGCCGACACCGGCGCCATGGGCGCCAGCGGCCCGTTCTGGGACCGACGCTCCACGGTCAGCCTGGCCTCGCGCCAATGGGGCGAGCTGCGGCTGGGGCGGGACTGGGTGCCCACGCACCTGGTGTGGAGCGGCTTCGATCCGTTTGCCACGCTGGGCATCGGCAGCGCCAATGGCTTTCGCTCGTTCACGGCTTCCCGCGCGCTGGGCCAGGCCTTCGGCACGGCGCCGGAGTCGCAGGCGGCCAATCCCACGCTGCGCGTGAGCAATGCGGTGGAGTATTTCCTGCCGGCCGGCCTGGGCGGGCTGCAGGGCGTGTCCGGCAGCCTGATCGCCACCTTGGGCGAGAAGGGCGCCACGGCGGCAGGCCAGACGCGCGGCAACGGCTTTCGGCTGGGCTGGGCGGGCGCGGGCTGGAACGTGGCGGGCGCGCAGTTCACCACGCGCAACACCCTGAGCGGCATCCATTTCAAGGACCAGAGCTACGGTGTCTCCTACGACTTCGGCTGGCTCAAGGCCAGCCTGGCCCAGCGCCGCTGGGTCCATGGCGTGGACCGCACGGTCAACACCCTGGTGGGCATGAGCGTTCCCGTGGGCAGCGGCGTGGTCAAGCTCAGCTACGTCAAGGCCGACCAGAAGGGCGCAACGGCGGCGCAAAGCGCCAGCGATGCCGACCTGTGGGCGCTGGGCTATGTGCACTCGCTGTCGCGGCGCACGGCGCTGTACGCGCATGCGGCCCGCATGTCCAACCGCAATGGGGCGGCCTTCGCCATTGCCGGGGGTGCAGCCGTCAGCGGCAATCCGGCCGCGGCCAATTACTTTGGCGGGCGCGCTTCCACGGCCTTCGAGCTGGGCCTCCGGCACGACTTCTGACGGGCGGCGTGGGCGGCGTGCGCGCTGGTTCGTGGTCATTGCTGCACCCCATGCAGCAGTGAACTGCACGCCGGCCTATTGCTGCCCTCAATCGCTTCTTCTACGCTGCACCCATTTCACGGAGCAGCGAGATGAACCCATTGATCAAGGTCCGCATGGACGCCGCAGGCACCCCCGACGCCATGCGCCTGGAGCCGGTCGAGGTGCAGGCGCCCGGCCCCGGCCAGGTCTGGCTGGAGCAGACGGCCATCGGCGTGAACCCGCTGGACGTGAGCCAGCGCAAGGGCGCTGTCGCCATCGCCTTTCCCTCGGGCCTGGGGCTGGAGGGCGCGGGGCGGGTGGCCGCCGTGGGCGAGGGCGTGACGAATGTGGCCGTGGGCGAGCGCGTGGGCTACGCCACGGGGCCGCTGGGCGCCTATGCCAGCGCCCGCCTGTATCCGGCCGAGCGCCTGGTGAAGCTGCCCGATGCGCTGCCTGACGACGCGGCGGCGGCCGTGCTGTTCAAGGGCATCACGGCGCAGTACCTGCTCAAGACCACCCATGCCGTGGGCCCCGGCAGCCGCATCGTGATCTATGGCGCCGCCGGTGCGCTGGGCCAGTTGATGTGCGCCTGGGCCAGGCACCTGGGCGCCCTGGTGATCGGCGTGGTGTCCAAGGCAGCCAGCGTGGAGCGCGCGCGGGCGGCCGGCTGCGATGAGGTCTTCGTGTTCGATGCGGCCACGCTGCCGGGCCAGGTGCTGCAGGCCACCGGGGGCCTGAAGGCCGACGTGGTCTACGACCCCATCGGCCGCACGACGCTGGGCGCCTCGCTGGACTGCCTGCGCCCGCGCGGCCTGCTGGTGTCCTTCGGCGCGACCTCCGGCCTGCCCGATCCCATCTCGGTGGCCACGCTCAATGCCAAGGGCTCGCTGTTCCTCACGCGCCCCTCGCTGGCCGCGCACACGGCCACGGCGGCCGAGTACCAGGAGCGCGCACGGGACGTGCTGGCCGCCGTGGCGGCCGGCATCATCGTGCCCGGCGTCTGGCGCCGGTATGCGCTGGCGGAGGTGGCGCAGGCGCATGGCGATCTGGAGCAGGGACGCTCCCAAGGTGCGATCATCCTGACCCCATGAACCTTCTGGACAGCCAGCACGCCGATGAACTGGCGGCCCTGGTGGCGCTGCATGAACAAGGCTCCTTCGCTGCGGCGGGGCGGGCCTTGCTGCGCCATCCGTCCGTGCTGTCCAAACGCCTGAACGCGCTGGAGACCCGTCTGGGCGTGCGGCTGGTGGAGCGCAGCACACGCCATCTGCACCTGACCGACGAGGGCCTGCGCCTGGTGGACAAGGTGCGCCAGGCGGCCGGCCTGATTGCCGATGCCCAGAAGGAGGCCGCCCAGGGCGCCTCGCAGGCCCGGGGCCGGCTGCGGCTGTCGCTGCCGGCAGCGATGGGGCGGCGCTGGCTCAGCCCGCTGCTGGCGGAGTTTGCGCTGGCGCATCCGCAGATCGTGCTGGAGGTGGAGTATGCGGACCGCTTCGTGGACATCGTGGGCGAGCGCTTCGACGCGGCGGTGCGCATAGGCCGGCTGGCGGACAGCCGGCTGGTGGCGCTGCGGCTGGGCGGGCACCAGCGCATCCTGGGCGCCGCTCCCGCCTACCTGCAGGCCCACGGCACGCCGGTGCACCCCGAGGACCTGGCGGCGCACCGCTGCCTGGGCTTCACGGGGCTGCAATCGTTTCCGCAATGGGAGCTGGTGCACGGTGGCGCATCGGGCGATGTACCGCAAGGCCAGGCCCGGCACACCGTGCTGGTGCGCGGCCCCATGGTCAGCAATGACAGCGAGGCACTGCTCACGGCCGCCGTCATGGGCGTGGGCATTCTGGCCGGCGGCGACTGGCTGATGAGCGAGCACATGGCCGCAGGCCGGCTGGTGCGGGTGCTGCCGCAATGGCGCCTGGATGGCGCCTCGGGCATCTACTTCGTGCGGCCCTCGGCGGCGTTCAGCAGCGCGGCCATGACGGCGCTGCGCGACTGCCTGGTGCGGTGGTTTGCCACGCGCAGCCCCTGGCGCACGGGGCATGACACACTGGCGCCGCCCCCGCCCTTTTCCGCAACCGCTCCATGACCCAAAGACCCTCGCCGCCCGCCATGGCGGCCGCCTTGCTTCCCTGGCTGTTCGTGCTGCTGTGGAGCACGGGCTTCATCGGCGCCAAGTTCGGCCTGCCCTATGTGGAGCCGCTGACCTTTCTGACGCTGCGCTATGCCATCGTCCTGGTGCTGATGGCGGCGGTAGCCCTGGTGCTGCGCGCGCCCTGGCCGCGGTCGGCACGGCAGTGGCTGCACATTGGCGTGTCAGGGCTGTTCGTGCATGGCGTGTACCTGGCCGGCGTGTTCACGGCCATCGCCCACGGCCTGCCTTCGGGCGTGACGGCCCTGGTGGTGGGGCTGCAGCCGCTGATCACGGCCCTGGTGGCCGGCACCTTGCTGGGCGAGTCCGTGCGGCCCCGGCAGTGGGCCGGGCTGGCGCTGGGCTTCACGGGCGTGGCCCTGGTGGTGGCGGGCAAGATCGCCTCGGTGCCGGTCCATGCCCTGCTGGCCATGCTGGTGCCGGCCGTGGTGGCGCTGGCCGGCATCACGGCCGGCACGCTGTACCAGAAGCGGTTCTGTCCATCGTTTGATCTGCGCACGGGCTCGGTCATCCAGTACCTGCCCTGCCTGGTGGCGACGGGGGCGCTGGCCCTGGCCACGGAAACCATGCAGGTGCGCTGGAGCGGCGAGTTCCTGTTCGCGCTGGGCTGGCTGGTGCTGGTGCTGTCCGTGGGCGCGGTCAGCCTGCTCAACCTGCTGATACGCCGCGGCGGCGCCGTGCACGTGGCCAGCCTGTTCTACCTGACGCCGCCGGCCACGGCCCTGATCGCCTGGGCCATGTTCGGCGAGACGCTGGGCGGCCTGGCGCTGGCGGGCATGGCCTTGACGGCAGCCGGCGTATGGCTGGCGCGCCAGGGGCGCTAGCTTGCCCCGCAAGCCGCGGGCAGGGCATGCGCAAAGGCGGGATACTGCGGCACTGTCAGCCCACGAATACCGGATTTCCGCACCATGCCCATCAATGAACTGCGCGCCATCGCCACCTTTGCCAAGGCGGTCGAGCTGGGCAGCCTGCGCCAGGCGGCGCTGTCCCAGGGCGTGAGCCCGCAGGCCGCCAGCCAGGCGGTGGCCCATCTGGAGCAGCACCTGGGCGTGCGCCTGCTGCACCGGACCACGCGCAGCCTGGCGCTGACCGAGGAGGGCCAGCGTTTCCTGCAGGACACCCAGCCGGCGCTGGCCGCGCTGGACCGCGCACTGAACCTGGCGCGCGACAGCCGCGAGGGCATTGCGGGGCCGTTGCGCATCGTGGGCCCCAAGTCCTGCTTTGCGCCCGTGCTGATGCCGCTGCTCGATGAGTTCTGCCGCCTGCACCCGGGCATCGTCCCCGATGTGCGGCTGGACGACGGCATAGGCAACTGGGTGCTGGACCGGGTCGATGCGGGGTTTCGCATCGGCGCCTCGCCCGATGAAAGCGTGATCGGGCGGCGGCTGTTTCCCGTGCAGCTCATCGTCTGCGCGGCGCCGCAGTACCTGCAGCGCCATGGCGTGCCCCGGTCGCTGGACGAGCTGGCCGCGCACCGCTGCAGCATGTTCCGCCATGCGGCCACGGACACGGTGATGCCCTGGTACCTGCCGGTCGATGGCGAGCTCACGCACCGCTACCTGCAGCCGGCCCTGTCCACCAACGATGCCGAGCTGGAGCTGCATGCCGTGCTGGCCGGCCAGGTGCTGGGCCAGCTGTCCAACATCTGCGCGGCCGCGCACATCCGCGCGGGGCGCCTGGTGCCCGTGCTGCTGGAGCATGTCAGCGAGCACATCGGCCTGCATGTCTACTACGGCAGCCGCGACGCGCTGCCCCGGCGCGTGCGTGCCTTCATCGACCTGGCCGTGCAGCGGCTGCAGGACTGCCCGGACTATCTGCTGACCATGGAAGAACTGGAAAGGGCGGCGGCCGCAGGTGCCGCCGCCCTTTCCGGGGGCTGACCGGGATCAGGTCCGGCCGTTCAGGCCAGATCGATCACGCCAGATCGAACGGCAGCTTGCGCACGGGCTTGCCCGTGAGCTGCGCCACGGCGTTGGCGAAGGCCGGTGCCAGCGGCGGCAGGCCGGGCTCGCCCATGCCCGTCGGCGGCTCGGCGCTGGGCACGACGTGGACGGCGATCTCGGGCATGTCGGTGATGCGCGGCACGGCGAAGTCGCCGAAGTTGCTCTGCTCCACCACACCGTCCTTGAGCGTGATCGCCGCGCCGGGCAGGCACATGGACAGGCCCATCAGCGCCGCGCCCTGCACCTGCGCCTCGATGGTGCGCGGGTTCACGGCCAGGTTGCAGTGCACGCCGGCCGTGGCCTTGTGCAGCACCGGGCGGCCGTCCTTGACCGAGGCCTCCACCACATAGGCCACCACCGTGTCGAAGGACTCGTGCACGGCCACGCCCCAGGCACGGCCCGCGCGCAGCTGGCGCTTGCCGTAGCCGCTCCTGTCCACGGCCAGCTGCAGGGCCAGGCGATGGCGCGGGTGCTTGTCGCCGAACATCTGCATGCGGTAGGCCACGGGGTCCTGGCGGCTGCTGCGCGCGATCTCGTCGATCAGCGTTTCCATGACGAAGGCCGTGTGGGTCGATCCCACGCTGCGCCACCACAGCACGGGCACGTTGACCTTGGGGTGGTGCACGGTCAGGCGCATGGGCAGCGGATAGGGCTCGCGCATGCCCTCCACGGCCGTGGCGTCGATGCCGTTCTTGATCATGCCGCCCTCGAACATGGTGCCCGCCGTGATGGACTGGCCCACGATGGCGTGGTCCCAGGCCAGCACCTTGCCGCGTTCGTCGAAGCCGATCCTGGCGCGGTGCAGGTGCATGGGGCGGTAGTAGCCGCCCTTGATGTCGTCCTCGCGGCTCCAGACCATGCGCACGGGGGCGTTCAGGCCGGCGCGGCGCGCGGCCAGCGCCACCTGGCAGGCCTCGACCACATAGTCGCTGGTGCCCACGCCCCGGCGGCCAAAGCCGCCGCCGGCCATCTGCACGTGCACGCGCACCTGTTCGGGCTTGAGGCCCAGCACACGCGCGGCGGCCATGCCGTCCACGCCCGCGAACTGCGTGCCCAGGTAGAGGTCGGCACCCGCCTCGCCGGTCTCGCCCATCTGCACCGTGCAGTTGAGCGGCTCCATGGGCGCATGGGCCAGGTAGGGGAAGCTGAACTCGGCCTCGATATGGCGCGGCGCCTTGTCCAGCGCCGAGATGTCGGCGTCGAAGTGGCGCGCGCCGGGCTGCGCGGCCAGCTCGCGGTACTGGGCCAGCTGGCGTTCGCTGTCCACCTTCTCCACGGCGTCGGTGTTCCATTGCGCCTTGAGCGCCTCGCGGCCCTTGCGCGCTGGCCAGTAGCCGGTGGCGATCACGGCCACGCCTTCGCCGCCACCGTCCACGGGCACGCGCAGCACGGCCTTGACGCCGGGCACGGCACGCGCCGCAGCGTCGTCCAGCGAGGCCAGCTGCGCCTTGAACACGGGCGGGTGTGCAATCACCGCCGTCAGCTGGCCCGGCAGGTGCATGTCGATGCCGAAGCTCTGCTGGCCGCTGCTCTTGGCCCGGGCGTCGATGCGGCCCGTGGGCTTGCCGATCAGCCGGAAGTCCTTGGGATTCTTCAGCACGACGGTGGCCGGCACGGGCTGGGCCATGGCGGCCTGGGCCAGCTCGCCATACGACAGCTTCTTGCCATTGGGGCCGAGCACGAAGCCCTCGCGCGTGCGCAGCGTGGCTGCGTCCACCTTCCACTGCGCGGCGGCGGCGGCCACCAGCATGGCGCGCGCACGGGCGCCCAGCTCGCGGTACTGGGTGTAGCTGTGCTTGAGGGCGGTGGAGCCGCCCGTCATCTGGATGCCGTAGCGCGGATCGGCATAGGCCGCATCGTTGCCGCCCAGGCGTGCGCGGACCTTGCTCCAGTCGGCGTCCAGCTCCTCGGCCAGCACCAGGGGCAGGGCGGTGTGCACGCCCTGGCCGAACTCCAGGCGGTTGATGGCCACGGTGACTTCGCCGCTGGGCGAGATCTCCACGAAGGAGGCGGGCTGCTCGGTGGGCTTGAGGCCGGCGGCCTCGCCCTTGCCCGGCGCCTGCGCCATGGCGGGAAACACGCCCAGGGCCAGCGAACCGGCACCGGCGATCTTGAGGAAGCTGCGGCGGGGGATCTGTGCAAGGGTGGGCGCGTCGGCGATGGCAGCGGTGGCCTCGTCACGGTCCAGGATGTGCTGCAGGGCGCGCGGCAGTTCGGCGGGGTTGAAGGTGGTCAGCATGCGGCGTTCTCCGTTCAGCCCAGGGTGCGCGCGGCATCGGCCACGGCCGCGCGGATGCGTGCATAGGTTCCACAGCGGCAGATGTTGCCGGCCATGGCCGCGTCTATCTCCTCGCCGCTGGGCTTCTTGCCCTTGGGCAGCGACTTGAGGAAGGCCGTGGCGCTCATGATCTGCCCGCTCTGGCAGTAGCCGCACTGGGCCACGTCGTGGCGCACCCAGGCATCGCGCACGGCGGTGCCCACGCGGTCGGAGCCCGAGGTCATGGCCTCGATGGTGGTGATCTTCTGGCCCGCGGCCGCCGAGATCGGCGTCACGCAGGAACGTATGGCCTGGCCATTCATGTGCACCGTGCAGGCGCCGCACAGCGCCGCGCCGCAGCCGAACTTGGTGCCGGTCATCTCCAGCGTGTCGCGCAGGGCCCACAGAATGGGCGTCTCGGGGTCCAGGTCCATGGAAACGGTCTTGCCGTTGATGGTGAGATCGGTCATCGCAGTCTCTCCTTGTTGTGGGTCAGTCAGGCAGGGGTGGGGTCCCCGCAGTAGTGTCGTGCGCAGCGGCGGCCCATGGAAGCCGGGCGCCGTCGAGGCGCGAATATAGAAAGAGGCCTTGCTTGCAACTAGTCCTGATTTGATTGATGCATTGGCAAGTGCAAGTTGCGAATGGGGCGGAGCGGTTGAGTCTCTGGAGTGTTTGGTACTGACGATGTATATACTTTGTTGGTATCTTCACAGGAGTCAATCATGCCCAAGGAAGCCGTTTTCACCATGAAACTGGAAGCCGAGCTGCGCGAAGACTTCATGGCCGAAGCCGCAGGCGAGGACCGGCCCGCATCCCAGGTCATGCGGGAGTTGATGCGCGGCTACATTGAGCAGCGCCGCAAGGCCCGTGAATATGACGGCTATCTTCAGCGCAAGGTCGAGGAGGGACGTGCCTCCATGCGCGCTGGACTTGGCCGCTCGAATGAGGAAGTCGAGGCCGAGTTCGCTGCCCGGCGCCGTCAGGTTGCGGCAGACCGTGCGTGAAAGTCATCTGGACGCCGCAGGCGCAGCAGGATCGCGCCGATATCTGGGACTACATCGCAGCTGACAATCCTCGCGCAGCCTTGCGCATGGACCTGCTTTTCAGCGACGCAGCGGCCCGGTTGGCCGCGTATCCCAAGATGGGCAAAGCGGGCAGGATTGCCGGCACGCGCGAGCTGATCCCCCATGAAAGCTATCGCCTTGTCTATGAGATCGATGGCACGACGGTCTGGGTGCTGGCCCTGGTGCACACCGCGCGCCAGTGGCCGCCAGCGCGGTGACGATAACTGCATGCCAGGCCGGGATGGCCCTGATCAATGCACAACTCAATGCACAAACCCACCCTTGATGAACCGCACGGGCTCGGCGTCCATGCGTGCAATCAGTGCGCCCAGGCCGTCGGCCACGGCGCCAGCGCCGGAGGTGGTCTTGGCCGCCGTGTCCGTGCGGCAGACCAGGTCGTCCTCCGACCAGCCCTGTGCGCCCGGACGCGATAGCGCGCGCAGCCAGCCGCTGCGGTCGCCCAGCCATTGCATGCCCTGCAGCTGCTCCGAGCCGCTGAGCAGCGCCATGGCCTGCCAGGCGCGCGGGTCGTTGACGGTGCAGTCCAGGGCGCTGGCGGCGCGGTTGCCGCCATCGGGTGACAGCTGCAGGCTGACCAGGCGCGGGTCTTCCTGCACCGGGCCGCTGCCTGCCACCACCCTCAGCCGCTGCTGGCGGCTTTGCCAGGTGCTCAGGCGGCGTGCGGGCTGGCCTGCGCACTGCACGGCCATGTCGGGAAGTCCCACGGGATAGGGCCAGTTGCCGGCGATCTGCAGCATCTGGCCTGCGGCGCGGGCCTTCATGAAGTCGATCAGGGCCCATGCGTCGTCGCTGGACAGCCGGTCGGCCTGGCCGTGTGCCCGTGCGCCGTCGCCAGACTCCACGGGGCGGCGGTCATGAAGAATGGCCCAGAGCAATTCCCCATCGGCGCGGCGCCACAGCAGCGGGCTGGTGAAGTTGGGGGGCCAGACCGGCTGGCTGGCGGCCAGCGGGCCGTGGCCCCGGCCATCGGCGCCGTGGCAGGCCGTGCAGTGCTGGGCATAGGCGGCGCCGCCGCGCGCAATGCTCTCCACGCTGAAGCCCGTGGGCGAGGCATGGAAGCTGGTGGCATGCGCGGGCACCAGGATCAGGTCGGCACGCGGCCAGGGGGCCAGCAGCAGGGCGAGCGCGGCCAGCGCGGTCAGCACCAGGGCCGGCAGGCGGATGCGGCGCAGAACCAGGACCAGCACCAGGGCCAGCAACAGCAAAACGATGGCGGTGGCCACGGCCGCCAGCGACCACAGCAGGCCCCGGGCCTGGCCCAGGTCGATCAGCAGGTTTTCGCCGGACAGGCGCAGGGCCCAGGGCCAGGCGGGCTGCCCATCCACCGTGCCGGCCAGGCCCAGGCCGTGCAGCAGCTGCAGCAGGCCGACCTGGGCCTGCTGCATGGCGCCGATCAAGGGGTTGAGCCAGTCGGGGGAGTCGCTGCGTTGCATCGGAGGCGGGCGCTACCAGGTCTGGTCCAGGCCCAGGTGGCGCAGGGCCTCGTGGCGCAGCTCGGACAGGCGGGCGTGGCCGCGCTGGCGCGGGTAGGGCAGGTCCACATCGATCTCGGCCACGATGCGGGCGGGCCGCTGGCTGAAGACCAGCACGCGGTGGGCCAGGAAGAGGGCCTCTTCCACATCGTGCGTGACCAGCAGCACGGAAAAGCCTGCGCGCTGCCAGATCTTGAGGATCTCGCTTTGCATGGCCAGCCGCGTCAGCGAGTCGAGCTTGCCCAGCGGCTCGTCCAGGATCAGCAGGCGCGGGTCGTTGACCAGGGCGCGCGCCAGGGCAGCGCGCTGTGCCATGCCGCCCGACAGCTGGTGGGGATGGCTGTCCGCAAAATCCTCCAGTCCCACCAGGCGCAGGGCCTCGTCGATGCGGTGGGCCTGGCTGTCCAGCAGGCCGCGTGCCTGCAGGCCCAGGGCCACGTTGCCGCGCACCGTGCGCCAGGGAAACAGCGTGGGGTCCTGGAAGACGACGATGCGCGAGGGATCGGGCTCGGTGATGGCCGTGCCGTCCTGCGCCACGGCGCCGGCCGTGGGCGCGTCCAGTCCGGCCACCAGGCGCAGCAGCGTGGACTTGCCGCAGCCGCTGGGGCCCAGCAGGGCCACGAACTCGCCGGGCCGCACCTGCAGGCTGACCTCGTCGAGCACCTGCAGCGCGCCCTGCCCCTGGCCGAACCAGTGGCTGACGGCCTGCACATCGATGGCCGCGCCGGCTAGGGCCGCCCCGGCTAGGGCCGCCCCGGCGATGGCGGGCGTGGCTGCGGCGTTGGCGGCGTGTTCTGCGGCAATCACCATTTGACGGTTCCCTTCTGCCACGACAGCGTGCGGTCGCGCACGGTGAACAGCAGCGTGATCAGGCCCGAGCACAGCACGGCCATGACCAGCAGCGCCGTGTACATGTTGGCGTAGGCTGCCCAGCCCTGGGCCCACTGCAGATACCAGCCCAGGCCGGCCTTCACGCCCATCATCTCGGCCGTGATCAGCACCGAGAACGAGGCGCCCAGCCCCATGAACAGGCCCACGAAGACCTGTGGCAGGGCGGCCGGGATGGCCACGCGCAGCACCAGGAACCAGGGCGATGCGCCCAGCGTGCGCGCCACGTCATAGTAGCTCTTGCTGACCGATGCCACGCCCGACCAGGTCAGCACGGCCACCGGAAAGAACGTGGCCAGCGCCACCAGGAACACGGCTGCCGAGTAGCTGGACGGCGCGAAGAAAAAGGCCAGCGGCAGCAGGGCCGAGGCGGGCACCGGCCCCAGGAAGCGCAGCAGCGGATGCACCCAGTAGCCCGCGATGCGCGACCAGCCTATCCACACGCCCGTGAGAAACCCGATCACCGCGCCGAACACGATGCCGTTGAGCAGCAGCCGCAGCGAATACAGCGTGGACAGGCCCAGGCGCTGCCAGTCCTCATGAACCACGTCGATCAGGCTTTGCGGTGGCGCGAAGAACGGCGGCGGCAACGCGCCGAGCTTGGCCGTCAGCGTCTCCCACAGCGCCAGCAGCAGCGGCGCCGCCACCAGCCAGGCACCGGCCGGGCGCAGCCAGCGGTCGATGCGCCGTGCTGCCCGTACGGGTCGCACAGGCAGCACGGCCGATGCCAGCAGCAAAAGGGCCACGGCCAGGGCGGCAATGCCGAACTCCTGCGTGAATGCCCATTCGCTGAAGCCGATCTCCTTGTTGGGCCACAGCAGGGTCAGCATGCCCAAGCCGGCCCAGGCGGCGGCGGCCAGCAGGCCGGTGCGCCAGGGGCCTGCCTTGCGCGAGTCCTGCACCTGTTCCCGTTCCAGGCCGGGTGCGGCATCCGTGGCGCCCAGGCGCCAGCGTGGTCTTGCGGTGCTCATGCGAGGACGTCCAGCGTGATGTGGCTGGCAAAGCGGCCAGGGTCGGTCTGCTTCTTGAGCACGCCGGCCGTGCGGAAGTCGGCCGCAAAGGCCTGGACCTCGTCGCGCAGCGGCTTGCCGTGCGGATGGTGCTTGAAGGTCAGCTCGGCCAGCAGGCGCTGCAGGTCCTCGACAGGCACCTTGGGCGAATACTTGGCAAAGATCTTCGCCGTTTCATTGGGGTTCTCGGCGATGTAGTCCGAGGCCTGGGTCAGCGCGCGCACCACGCTGGCCGCTGCGGGCTTGTTGGCCCGGGCGAACTTTGCGCCTGCGCCGATCACGCAGCAAATGCTTTCGGCGTACTCGTTCTTGGCGCTGTTGCCCAGTTCGAGGAAGGTGCCGGGGTTGCGCTTTTCGATCAGGTAGAGATTCGGGTCGCCGTCGGCAATGGCCTGGATCTCGCCCTTCTTGGCGGCCACATCCAGCAGGTCGGCCGGGTAGACGCGCCATTCGATGTCCTTGTCCACATCCAGGCCGCGCTTGGCCAGGTGGATGGAATAGAACTGCTTGGCCGGGCTGTTGAGATCGGCCACGCCGATGGTCTTGCCCTTGAGCGTGCTGGGGTCCAGCGTGACGCCGGCCGACTTCAGGCCGACCAGGCGCAGGCAGCCGCCGTGCACGCTGCCGATGAGCTTGACATCCAGCCCCGCCTCCAGCGGCTTGATCCAGCGGTGGATCAGGCCCGCGCCCGCATCGGCCTTACCCGTGGCCAGCGCCTCCAGCAACTGGTCGGCCGAGCCGCCCCAGTTCAGCAGTTCCACGTCCAGGCCGTTGCGCTCGAAAAAGCCGCGCTCCAGCGCCACGGGAATGGGCGAATGGCAGAAGCTGGCCTGGCTCCAGGCAAAGGTGATCTTCTGGCGCGGCTGCGCCCCGGCGCGGCCGCTGAACCAGGCGGCCGATCCCAGCGCGCCGGCTGCGGCGCCGGCGCGGATCAGGGTGCGGCGCGAGAGCGAGGGCTCGGTCGCCTCGGGAGCATCGAGCGCCCCGAAAGCACCGCAATCTGCGCCATGGGCGCAGCGGCTGCCCTGGGTCCTGTCGATCTCGGTCTGGGTCTTGCGGGTCATGGAACTCCCTCCAAAGCAGTTTCGGGACTGCCGATGCTGTCCGCTGAGTGCCGTGTTGCCAACGACGCAAAACGCGCATCCATATGTGCGTGACAACTAGGAAGGGCGTGGCCCGGCGACATGCGCAAACCGAATAAGCGAACGCGTTTTTCTTCGTAGTGCGCAGGGCGCGGGCTTCGAATAATGGGCTGCATCGACCACTCATACGGAGTCCATGCATGACCTCAGCGACCGGCACCGAGTCCGCCCCGCACGACGCAGCCAGCGATGCGCTGTGGCAGCAGGACACCCAGGCCCTGCACGCCGGCTACCGGGGGCGCGAGCAGCAGCGCAGCGCGGCCGTGCCCATCTACCAGAGCACCTCCTTCGTGTTCGACAGCGCCCAGCACGGCGCCAACCTTTTCGGCCTGGTGGAGGAGGGCGATGTGTACTCGCGCACGGCCAACCCCACGCTGGCGGTGCTGGAGCAGCGCATTGCGGCTCTCGAAGGCGGCGTGGCCGCGCTGGCCCTGGCCTCGGGCATGGCCGCCATCGACGTGGCGCTGGCTACGCTGGCCAGTGCGGGCGACCATGTGGTCGTGGCCTCGCAGCTGTATGGCGGCACGCACAACTTCATCGCCCATGTGCTGGCCTCGCGCGGCGTGCAGAGCACGGCCGTGGCCAAGGATGATTTCCAGGCGTTGCGCCGGGCGATAGGGCCGCGCACCAAGGCCGTGTTCGTGGAGTCCGTGGGCAATCCATCGGGCGGCATTGCCGACCTGCGCCAGCTGGCCGACATCAGCCATGCGGCGGGCGTGGCGCTGGTGGTGGACAACACCGTGGCTTCGCCGCTGCTGCTGCGGCCCTTCGACTGGGGCGCCGACATCGTCGTGCATTCGGCCACCAAGGCCATCGGCGGACACGGCAATGTGCTGGGCGGCCTGATCGTGGACAGCGGCCGCTTCGACTGGCTGGCGCACGCGGGGCGCTACCCGCAGTTCAGCGCCCCCGAGCCGGCCTACCAGGGCTTTGTCTTCACCGAGAAATTTCCCGACCGCGCCTTCATCGCGCGGGCCCGTGCCGTGCTGCTGCGCAACTGCGGCGCGGCGCTGGCGCCGCACAGCGCCTTCCTGCTGCTGCAGGGCCTGGAGACACTGGGCCTGCGCCAGGAGCGCGCCAGCCGCAACACGCTGGCCGTGATCGATTTCCTGCAGCGCCATCCGCTGGTGGAGCGCATACACCACGCCAGCCAGAGCGGCCACGCCGACCACGCGCTGGCCCTGCGCCAGCTGCGCGGCGGGCATGTGCCGGCGCTGCTGGGCTTCGAGCTGCGCGGCGGCCGGCCGGCGGCGCGCGCCTTCTATGACGCGCTGCGCCTGTTCCTGCGCCTGGTCAATATCGGCGACAGCAAGTCGCTGGCCGCCATTCCTGCCGAGACCACGCACAGCCTGCTCAGCGACGAGGAACTGGCGCGCGTGGGCATTGCGCCCGGGCTGGTGCGCCTGTCCATCGGCATAGAGCACCCGCAGGACCTGCTGGCCGACCTGGCGCAGGCGCTGGAGCAGGCGCAGGGCCATGCGGTGTTGGCGGCCGAACGCGAACAAGACCGCGAGCAAGACCGCGATCAGCGCCTGGCAGCCTGAGCGTCCCTTCCTTCCCCCTTCCCTGGCAGCACAGCATGAGCACCTTGACAGCATCCACTCTCGACGCACCCGCCGCCACAGCGGCAACCCCGGCCCTGCCCGTCATCGATCTGCAGGCCCTGCGTGACCCGGCCACGCAGGCCCAGGCGCTGCGCCAGCTGGCGCGCACGGCGCGCGACACCGGTTTCTTCTACCTGGAAGGGCACGGCATAGGCCGGGACGCATGGCAGGGCATACAGCGGCGCGCGCGCGAATTCTTTGCGCAGCCGCTGGCGGACAAGCAGGCGCTGGCCATTGCCAACACGCGGCACTTCCGGGGCTATACAGCCGTGGGCATGGAGATCACGCGCCAGCGGCCCGACCAGCGCGAGCAGATCGACCTGGGCGAGGAATCGCCCGAGATTCCCGCAGGCCCCGGCGTGCCGGACTGGAAGGGGCTGCAAGGCCCCAACCAGTGGCCGCAGGCCCTGCCCGGGTTCCGCGAGGAGGTGCTGGCCTGGCAGGCGGCAGCGCATGGCGTGGCGCTGGAGCTGCTGCGCCACTTCGTGGCCGCGCTGCAGCTGCCCGAGGGCGCGCTGGACGCCCTGGTCAGCGGCCTGCCTGCGCATCGCATCAAGATCATCCACTACCCGGGCAGCGAGCTGGGCGCAGCAGGCCAGGGCGTGGGCGCGCACAAGGACGGAGGCCTGCTGACCCTGCTGCTGCAGGACGAGGTGGGCGGGCTGCAGGTGGAGACGCCGGCCGGCTGGGTCGATGTGCCGCCGCGCGACGGGGCCTTCGTCATCAACATCGGCGAGATGCTGGAGCTGGCCACCAACGGCTATCTGCGCGCCAACGTGCATCGCGTGCTGGTGCCGCGCGCGGGCGTGCAGCGCTACTCCATCGCCTACTTCCTGGCACCGCGCCTGGACCTGGGCCAGGTGCCGCTGCTGACCCTGCCGCCCGAGCTGGCCGTGCTGGCCACGAGGCCGCAGAGCGACCCGGACAACCCGCTGTTCAGCCATGTGGGCGAGAACGCGCTCAAGGGCCGCGTGCGCTCCCACCTGGATGTGGCCCAGCGCTTCTATCCCGAGCATTTCGCCCGCCTGCAGGCCCAGGCCCGCGCGGCCGGCCGTGAGCTGCACCCTGGTGCCTATTGATTCTTGAAAGGACTGTGCGATGGACAAGCGAGTATTTCTGCGGGGACTGGCGGCGGGGGCCTCGGTGGCGGCGATGTCAGGCGCCATCCGGGCCGCGCAGGCCGGCCCGCTGCGCGTGGGCGTGCGCGGCGGCGTGGACGAGGAAATCTGGGAGGTGGTGACCCGCGTGGCACGCGAGCAGGGGCTGCAGGTCAAGCCCGTGGTCATCAGCGGCGCGGCCAGCCCCAACGAGGCGCTGAACAACGGCGACATCGAGGCCAACTCCTTCCAGCATGTGCCGTTCCTGCGCGACCAGAACCAGCAGCGCGGCTACCGGCTGGTGGCGGCCGGCGACACCTACATCTCGCCCATCGCCTTCTATTCGAAAAAGCACAAACGCCTGGCCGACCTGCCCGCTGGCGCACGCCTGGGCATTCCCAACGATCCCAGCAACCAGACGCGTGCGCTGGTGGTGCTGCAGGACCAGGGCATCCTGAAGCTGCGCGAGGGCTTCGACCCCTTCAAGGGCACGGCGGGCCTGGCCGACATTGCCAGCTACCAGAAGAAGGTGCAGCTGGTGGAGGCGGCCTCGGTGGTGCTGGCGCGCTCGCTGGACGATCTCGATGCCTCGGCCATCGTCAACAGCTTTGCCTACCAGGCCGGGCTGATCGCCACGCGCGATGGCATTGCCGTCGAAAGGCGCGAGCGCAATCCCTACGTGAACATCATTGCCGTGCACGAGCGCGACCGCGCTGCACCCTGGGTCGCGGCCCTGCTGCGCGCCTACCAGTCCGAGCCCGTGCGCCAGTTCATCGTGAGCAGGTACCAGGGCTCGGTGCTGCCGGCCTTCTGAGGCGTGTAAGGCAATGAAGATGGAACAGGCGGCGGCCGGCGAGCCCCATGCAATCGATGCGCTGCAGCGGCCGCACATCGTCTTCGAGGGCGTGCGCAAGCACTACCCTGGAACGGGAAGGGGCACGGGAAGGGGCGCGGGCGAGCCCGTGCACGCGCTGCAGGCGCTGAGCTTCGAGGTGTCGCGTGCCGAGGTGTTCGGCATCATCGGCCGCAGCGGCGCCGGCAAATCCACGCTGCTGCGCACCATCAATGCGCTGGAGCGGCCCAGCAGTGGCCGCGTGCTGGTGGACGGCACCGATGTCGCCACGCTGGACGAGGACGCGCTGGTGGCGCTGCGCCGGCGCATCGGCATGATCTTTCAGCACTTCAACCTCCTGTCCTCGCGCACGGTGTACGAGAACGTGGCCCTGCCGCTGCAGGCCGCAGGCTGGCGGCCCGCGCTCGTGCGCGCGCGGGTGGACGAGCTGCTGGCCCTGGTGGGGCTGGCGGACAAGAGCGGCGCCTACCCGGCCCAGCTCTCGGGCGGGCAAAAGCAGCGCGTGGGCATTGCGCGCGCGCTGGTGCACGAGCCCGAAATCCTGCTGTGCGACGAGGCCACCTCGGCCCTGGACCCCGAGACCACGCAGTCCATCCTGGAGCTGCTGCGCGAGATCAACCGCAAGCTGCGGCTGACCATCGTGCTCATCACGCACGACATGGCCGTGATCCGCGAGGTCTGCGACCGCGTGCTGGTGCTGGACCAGGGCCGGCTGCAGGAGATCGGCGAGGTCTGGCAGCTGTTTGCGGCACCGCGCTCGGAGGCGGCGCGTGCGCTGCTGCGGCCGCTGCGGCAGGCCTTGGCGGCCGACCTGGAACTGGTGGCGGCGGCCGATGGCCCGGAGGCCGTCGCCGTGCTGGCCATCGGATGGGCCGACGGCGGCAGCCAGCAGGGCCTGCCGCTGGCGCAGCTTCAGGTGCTGGGCCCGCGTGCCCGTTTGTTGCAGGGTGGCCTGGACCGCATGCGCGGGCGTTCGCAGGGCCGCCTGCTGGTGGGCGTGCCGGTGCAGGATCTGCCGTCGGCACTCTCCCCGCTCTCGCCGGCCGCGCTGTCTTCCCTTCAACAGGCGCTGGGCGCCGATTCACTGCAACTGCTTGGCCATGTCCCTGCCCCCGCTCGATAAATACCTGCAGGCCTTTCTGGAAACCCTGCTGATGGCGGGCGCGTCCTCGCTGATCGCCATCGTTGCCGGGCTGGCGCTGGCCATCGTGCTGCACACCACGGCGCCGGGCGGGCTCTATGCCAGGCCGCGGCTGTACCGGGGGCTGTCGGCGGCGGTGAACATCGGCCGGGCCATTCCCTTCATCATCCTGCTGGTGGCCCTGCTGCCGGTGACGCGCGCCATCGTGGGCACCACGCTGGGCACCTGGGCGGCGGTGGTGCCACTGTCGGCCAACCTGATCCCGTTCTTTGCGCGCATCGCCCAGGTCAGCCTGGGCGAGGTGGACGGCGGCCTGGTGGAGGCGGCGCGTGCCATGGGCCTGCGCCGCCCGCAGATCGTGCGCCAGGTGCTGCTGCCCGAGGCGCTGCCGGGCCTGATCGGCGGCATGACCGTGAGCGTGATCGCCATGGTCAATGCCTCGGCCATGGCGGGCGCCGTGGGGGCGGGCGGCCTGGGCGACCTGGCCATCCGCTACGGCTACGAACGCTATGAGACGCGCGTGATGTTCGAGGTCATCGTCATCCTGGTGGCCCTGGTGTCGGTGCTGCAGTTCGGCGGCGAGTGGCTGGCGCGCCGTGCCGACCACCGGCGTTCGATCTCTTGAGATGATTTGGAAATAACAGACTGAATTTTTATTATTTTTGGTTTTTTCGACTTGTCTCGACAATGGCCTGCAGCAGCATTCGGGCTGCTGATTCTTTTCCGAGATGCTTCGATGACCCACACCACACGCCCCGCCTGGCCTTCCCCTCTTGCCGGCCGCACTGCCATGAAGCCGGGCGTGGCCATCGTCTGTGGCGTTCACCATGTCCAGCTGTCCTTCCCGGCGCGTGCCCAGGCGGCCATGGAGCGCTTTTATGGCGAAGTGCTGGGCCTGTCTGCCCTGACCGTTGCCGGGCGTCCGGGCCTGAGCTTTCTGGCCGGCGGGCAGCGCATTGATCTGGTGCCCTACAAGGGGCAGTCCGGCGGCACCGAGCGCGCGGCGGGCAACCTGGTGCACCTGGCGCTGACGGTCAGCGACGTGGATGCGCTGCGCCAGCAGTTGCTGGTACACGGCGGCCTGGCGCTGGAGGTGGCGCCCGTGAGCGAGGGCCGGCGCTGCTATGCGCGCGACCCCGCAGGCAATCTGATCGAGCTGCTGGAGCTGCCCCGCGAGGCAGCGGCCGATGCCCCGGACGAGCCGGCCGTGGCCTGTTCGGCCTGAAGCCTCTCGCCGTTCCCCTCTCTCTTTCCTTCCTGCTTTTGCCTTCCACAGGCCCGGGCCGCACCGGCCCCGGGCGGAGCCTTGCCCATGAACTTCCAGCAACTGCGCTATGTGCGCGAAACCGTGCGCCGCGGCTACAGCCTGACCGAGGTGGCCCACACGCTGCACACCTCCCAGCCCGGCGTGAGCCGGCAGATCCGCGAGTTGGAGGAAGAGCTGGGCGTGGAGATCTTCATCCGCGCAGGCAAGCGGCTGACCGGGCTGACGCCGCCCGGCGAGGCGCTGCTGCCCATCGTCGAGCGCCTGATGCTGGAGGCCGACAACCTGCGCCGCGTGGGCGCTGACTTCAGCGCCAGCGAGCAGGGCCGGCTGTCGATTGCCGCCACCCACTCCCAGGCCCGCTATGCGCTGCCCCATGTGGTGCGTGACTTCCGCCAGCGCTATCCGCAGGTGCGCCTGCACCTGCACCAGGGTTCGCCCGAACAGGTGGCGCAGATGCTGCGCAGCGGCGAGGCCGACATCGGCGTGGCCACCGAGGCGCTGGCCGGCTATGAAGGCCTGGTCGCGCTGCCCTGCTACCGCTGGACGCACGGCGTGGTCGTGCCGCCCGGCCACCCGCTGCTGCAGTCGCAGCAGGCGCTGACGCTGGAGGCGCTGTCGCGCTTTCCCATCATCACCTACGAGCAGGGCTATACGGGCCGCGCCCACATCGACGAGGCCTTTGCGCGCGAGGGCCTGGAGCCCGACGTGGTGCTCACGGCCATGGACGCCGACGTGATCAAGACCTATGTGGAGCTGGACATGGGCGTGGGCATCGTCGCCTCGGTGGCGCTGGATGCCGAGCGCGACCAGGGGCTGCGCACGCTGGACGCCGGCCACCTGTTCGAGGTCAACACCACGCGGCTGGGCCTGCGCAAGGGCGCCTGGCTGCGCGGCTATGCCTATGCCTTCATCGAGACCTTCGTGCCCACGCTGACGCGCGAGGTGGTCGAGCAGGCCGTGCGCCAGGGCGTGGAGCCCGAGTAGGCAGACGAAGGAGGCCGGCCTCAGCCCGGCTCGCGCGCCATCTCCAGCAGGGTGTCGCCGGTCACGCGGTAGCGGATCCACTCGGTCTGGGGCAGGGCGCCCAGGCGGTCGTAGAACTCGATGGAGGGCAGGTTCCAGTCGAGCACGCTCCACTCGAAGCGGCCGCAGTCCTTCTCGACGGCGATCTGCGCCAGGCGGCGCAGCAGCGCCGTGCCCGCGCCCAGGCCGCGCGCCTCGGGCGTGACGTAGAGGTCTTCGAGGTACAGGCCGTGGCGGCCCTGCCAGGTCGAGTAATTGAAGAAGTAGACCGCAAAGCCCACGGGCTGGTCGCCATGCAGGCAGATCAGGCCGAAGACGGCGGGGTTGTCGGCAAACAGGGTGCGCTTCACATGCTCTGGCGTGGCCAGGACTTCATGCTCGGCTTTTTCATAGACGGCGAGTTCGCGCACGAAGCGGACGATGAGCTCGGCGTCATCGGGGGTGGCGGGTCGGATCTGTAGGGTGGTAGTCATTCAATCGCGGGGGAACACGGGAAGCCCGGAAAAACGGTATTGCGGCGCAAGATGGCGCCGCAATCTCCGGTTTTAGCCGATTTTCGCGCCCGTGTCCGCCAGGGGCTGTTGCACCGGAAGGGGCAGGAACTGGCGCAGGATCTGGAAGTGGTCCTCGAAGAACGCGCTTTCCATGGCGGGCAGGTCGCAGACGGCCACCCAGCGCGCCAGTGCCGCATCGTCGCCGCCCTGCACGGGCGGCAGCGAGGGCAGCACGCCCAGGTCCAGGTAATGCACATGGGTGATGGTGCGCCCGCGCAGGCTGCGGTCGGGATGGTCGAAGACCTGCACGGACTGCAGGGCCGCCTGCAGGTCGGCCTCGCTGAGCGTGGAGCAGGTCTCCTCGCGCAGCTCGCGCAGGCAGGACTGCCACAGCGTGTCGCGCGGCTCCAGGAAGCCGCCCGGCAGCGCCCACAGGCCCAGGCCCGGGGCATGGGCGCGGCGTATCAGCAGGATGTGGTCCTGTTGCGCGCCTTCGTGCGGCACGCGGCAGCGCAGCAGCGCATCCACGGTCACGAAGACGGGCGGGTAGGGCGCCGCAGCCCAGGCCTTGCGGTACCGGGCCAGCATGCGCCATTCCTCGCACATCTGCGCATGGACGGGCGTGGTGGCCCATTGGCGCAGGAACTGCAGGGTGGCGGGCGGCACCTGGGCGGCCAGGGCCTCGAAGTCCACGCCGGATTCGCCGAAGTAGATGTCGCGCAGCGGCGTGGCGTCGAACTGGCCCAGGCGCGGCAGGCTGATCAGTTGCCAGCGCGGAAAGCGCGCCAGGTAGCCGCTGGTCGCATCCTTGAAATGGCCGACCAGGGCCACGCTGGCGCCTTCGGGCACGCAGGACTGCACGGCCTGCTGCACGGCCTGTACCCACAGCGGTTCGTTGTAATAGTCGCGCACGGGCACGCAGTGCAGGCGGGCCGCGTCCGCGGGCGGCAGCGCCTCGCGCAGCATCTGCGCGCGCTCCTGCCAGCTGAAGGGATTCTTGGGATTGGGCGCCTGCCAGGCGCTGCCCAGCACGACGACGATCTGCTCGGCACGCTCCAGCGCCGCGCGCAGCAGGGCCATGTGGCCGTTGTGCAGCGGCTGGAAGCGCCCGATCAGCACGGCGGTGTGCACGCGCTCGCTGGTGGCCGGGGTTTCGGTGGGGGCGTCCATGGCGGCAGTCTCTTGCATAAACAGGCTCGGTGGCTTCACTCTGGCTTCATTCGTAGTGGGCGGCAATGGGCATCTGGCGGCCCGTGCCGAAGGCGCGCGGGCGCACGCGCAGTATGGGCGGGGCCTGGCGGCGCTTGTACTCGCTGCGGAAGATCATGCGCTTGACGCGGTCAACCAGCTCGGCACCGCCGGGTTGGCCCAGCAGCTGGGTCACAAAGCGCTCGGCCGTGCCGTATTCGGCGGTGGACAGGTGCCGGCCTTCGATGGCATATTTGAGGATTTCGTCCAGCACCACATAGGGCGGCAGGCTGTCCTCGTCCTTCTGGTCGGGCGCCAGCTCGGCCGAGGGCGGCTTGTCGATGATGGCCTGGGGAATCAGCTCGCGGCCCGCACTGTGGTTGATGTGGCGCGACAGCTCGAAAACCTCGGTCTTGTACAGATCGCCCAGCAGGCCCAGGCCGCCGTTGGTGTCGCCATACAGCGTGCAGTAGCCCGCCGATATCTCGGACTTGTTGCCCGTGGTCAGCAGCAGGTGGCCGAAGGCGTTGGAGTACTCCATCAGCGTGGTGCCGCGGATGCGTGCCTGCAGGTTCTCCAGCGGCAGGCCCTGCAGCGGCTGGCCGAAGCTGGCCTCGAACTGGCGCGCATAGCCGTCGACCAGCTCGCGGATCGGGTGCTCGTGCAGCGTGATGCCCAGGTTGCGGCACAGGATCACCGAGTCATCGACCGAGCCGCTCGACGAAAAGCGCGAGGGCATGGTGACGGCCACCACGTTGTCCGCGCCCAGGGCCTCGGCCGCCAGGGCCAGGGTCAGTGCGCTGTCGATGCCGCCCGAGCTGCCCACCACCGCGCGCGTGAAGCCGCAGCGGCGCGCATAGTCGCGCAGGCCCAGCACGATCTGGCGGCGGTAGAACTCCATGGTGGGCAGGCCTTCGGCCGGCACGCTCATGCAGGGCTGGCCGGCTGCGTCGAGGAAGCGTCCGTCGTCGAACTGCAGCGTGCGCAGGTCTTCGACAAAGCGCTCGGCCTCGAAGACCACGCCGCGCCCGGGCTCCACCGCGAAGGAGGCGCCGTCGAACACGATCTGGTCCTGGCCGCCGATCTGATTCACATAGAGGATGGGCAGGCCGTGGCGCGTGGCCGCCTGGCCGAAGATCTCGTGGCGCTGCTCGCGCTTGCCCAGGTGGCTGGGGCTGGCGTTGATGCTGACCACCAGGTCGGGCGCGGCGTCGGCCATGCGCGCGAAGGGGTTGGTGGCGTAGTCGGCACCGGCGTCGTTCCAGCCATCCTCGCACACCAGAAAGCCCACCTGGGCCTGGCCTATGCGCAGCACCTTGGCCGCGTCGGGGCCGGGCTCGAAGTGGCGGCGCTCGTCGAAGATGTTGTAGGTCGGCAGCAGCTGCTTGTCGTAGCGCAGGCGCACGGCGCCGTCCTTGAGCACCAGCAGGCTGTTGTGCAGCGGCTTGCCCGGCCCGCTGGCGCGCGTGGGCGCGCCGATGACCCAGTGCAATTGCGGCCACTGGCGCGTGGCCTGCAGCAGCTGCTGCAAGCCTTGCTCCAGGCGTTCGCGAAAGGCGGGCTCGTCCAGCAGGTCGCCAGGGTAGTAGCCGCACAGCGACAGCTCGGGAAAGACCAGCAGGTCGGCCTGCTCGTGCGCGGCGCGGGCAGCGGCCTCGGCCATGCGGGCCACGTTGCCGGCGATGTCGCCGACGGTGGGGTTGAGTTGGGCGATGGTGATGCGCAGCATGAATGGAGCCTTGGCGGTGTCAGGCGGTGTCGGGCGGTGTCAGACGGCGACAGGCTGGGCCAGGCCGAAGACCTGGCGCAGATAGGCCAGATAGGTTTCGTCGTTGCACAGCGTCTTGCCCGGCGAGTCCGAGATCTTGGCCACGGGCTGGCCGTTGGCGTGGGTGAGCTTCATCACGATGTTGATGGTCTCCAGCCCCATGTCGTTGGTCAGCCGCGTGCCGATGCCGAAGCCCAGCTGTATGCGGTCGGCAAAGCGCTGGTACAGGGCCAGGGCCGTGTCCAGGTCCAGCCCGTCGGAGAACACCAGGCGCTTGGCCTGGGGGTCTATGCGCAGCTTCTGGTAGTGGGCGATGGCCTTCTCGCCCCAGGCATACGGGTCGCCCGAGTCGTGCCGCAGCCCGTCGAAGAGCTTGGCGAAGTACATGTCGAAATCGGCCAGGAAGGCATCCATGCCCACGGTGTCGGTCAGGGCCACGCCCAGGTCGCCCCGGTACTCCTGCACCCAGTCCTCCAGCGCGGCGATCTGGAAGTCGCGCAGGCGCACGCCCTGGGCCTGGTAGCTCTGCAGGTACTCATGGGCCATGGTGCCGATGGGCACGATGCCAAAGTCGCGCGCCAGCAGCACGTTGGACGTGCCCTTGAACCACTGCGCCGTCTGCGTGGCAAAGGCCTGGACCACCTCGCGCTGCCAGGCGCCCGAGAAGCGCCGGCGCACGCCGAAGTCGAACAGCTCGAACGGGTTGCGCAGCCTGGCCTCGCAGGCCAGGTGGCGCAGGCGCTCGATCTTGCCGGCCAGGCGTCTGCGGCCTTCGGCCAGCGCCGCCTCGGCGTCGAAGCGCCGGAAATACAGCTCGTTGACGATGGCCAGCACATAGATCTCGAAGCCCATCACATGGACCTGGGGGCCCTTGGCCTCGATGTGCAGGGTGTCGCCATCGGCCCAGGCACGGATGAAGGCGCGCTGGAACTGGAAGATGCGCAGAAAGTCGATGAAGTCGCTCTTCATGAAGCGCAGCCCGCCCAGGTAGGCCAGGTCTTCGGGCGTGAAGCGCAGCGCGCACAGCGCGTCCAGCTCGCGCTCCACCTCGGGCAGCAGCTCGGCCAGCGGGAAGGCGGTCTTCGTGCGGCAGACGAATTCGTATTCGGCCTCGGTCTGGGGATTGCGGTGCAGCATGGCCTGCCACATCGTGAATTTGTAGAGATCGGTGTCGAGCAGGCTGGTGATGATGGGAGCCATGGTGCGATGCTGGGGAAACAGGAAAGGAGGCTGCGCGCGTGAAGGCGGTCCGGCCCCTACAGGTGGAGTTCTTGGCTGGAGGCCAGCCGCAATCCGCGGGCCTGCATGGCTGCAAGGAAATCATGGTGCGCGGACTCGAAGCCCGGCACCGGGCTCATGGCGTCGTGCATCAGCACGATGCGCTCAGGATGGGGAAGGTGCTCGACCAGATGCTCGACCGTGGAGCGCACGCAGTGGCTGCTGGCCTCGCCAGCAACGACCAGCAAGTCGGCCCGGTCCAGCCGCTCCAGCAAGGCCGTGTTAAGCAAGGTCGCCGGATCGGCCGGGTCCGGCACCTCGGCCTGCAGGGCGCTGTAATGCTCGGTCCAGGGATTGAGCCCCTTGAAGACGTTGTACACGGCGCGCTGGCGCTGCTGCTGCCAGTCGCCGCAGGCCGCCAGCACATCGGCATGGATACCGTGGCCCCAGCTGCCCACCTCGCAGTGCACGGGCCAGACCATCAGCGTGTAGCGGCTGTTGGCTTCGAGTGCATCCAGATAGTCCAGGCTGCGCTGCAGCGCCCCGGCGTTGCGCGGCCGAAACACCCCCGCCCGCACCTGCGCCGCCGTGATCGCGGTGAACGGCGCTACATCGCCGCTGTCGTCGCCATTGCCCTGTTGCCAGAAAGCCGGATGGGCGATGTCGTAGCGCTGGTGCGAGTCCAGCGTCACCGTGATGGCGTCCACCTTCGCCCCCTCGCGCCGTATCCAATCGGCCAGCCGCTGCATGTCGGCATGGGCGCCCGCCACGGGAAGGCTGGGACGTTGCCGGCCAGGACACCAGTCCTCAGGCAGATCGCAGAAGTCGTTCTGGGGGTCTATGACCAGGAGCTGGGTGGTGGAGGGCATGGGCTTGGCGCTGTGCGTCGGAGGGTGAAGTGAAACGCTTACCAGGGTCCAAGTGTAGTGAGCTAAGGCTGTCCGCCCGACCGAAGAGGCCAGGACCCGGGTGCCAGCAAGGGACACCTCACGTAAAAAGCCCCATGAAGGCGAGGCCTGCATGGGGCTTGTCGGTGGTGAGGGGCGTCTTTACAGGCAAGCCGCAGCACGCAGCGCCGCTGCCTTGTCCGTCCGCTCCCAGGTGAACTCGGGCTCTTCACGGCCGAAGTGGCCATAGGCAGCGGTCTTGCTGTAGATGGGGCGCAGCAGGTCCAGCATCTGGATGATGCCCTTGGGACGCAGGTCGAAGTGGGCGGCCACCAGCTTGGCGATCTCGGCGTCGGGGATGACGCCCGTGCCTTCGGTGTAGACCGTGATGTTCATCGGGCGTGCCACGCCGATGGCGTAGGCCACCTGGATCTGGCACTGGCGCGCCAGGCCGGCGGCCACGATGTTCTTGGCCACGTAGCGCGCGGCGTAGGCGGCGCTGCGGTCCACCTTGGTTGGGTCTTTGCCGCTGAAGGCGCCGCCGCCGTGGGGGCAGGCACCGCCGTAGGTGTCGACGATGATCTTGCGGCCGGTCAGGCCGCAGTCACCCTGGGGGCCGCCCACGACGAAGCGGCCCGTGGGGTTGATCAGGTACTTGGTGTCCTGCAGCCACTCGGAGGGCAGCACGGGCTTGATGATTTCCTCGATGATGGCTTCGGTGAAGCTGGACTTCATCCTGGTGGCCGATTCCGACTGGTCGGGGCTGTGCTGGGTGGACAGCACCACGGTGTCGATGCTGTGGGGCTTGCCGTCCACGTAGCGCATGGTCACCTGGCTCTTGGCGTCGGGGCGCAGGAAGGGCAGGCGGCCGTCCTTGCGCAGCTGGGCCTGGCGCTCGACGAGGCGGTGCGCGTAGTAGATGGGCGCGGGCATCAGCTCGGGTGTCTCGTCGCAGGCGTAGCCGAACATCAGGCCCTGGTCGCCGGCGCCGGTGTTGAGCTCGTCATCGCTGGCCTTGTCCACGCCCTGGGCGATGTCCTGGCTCTGCTTGTCGTAGGCCACGAGTACGGCGCAGCCCTTGTAATCGATGCCGTAGTCGGTGTTGTCGTAGCCGATGCGCTTGATGGTGTCGCGTGCGACCTGGATGTAGTCGACGTTGGCGCCCGTGGTGATCTCACCTGCCAAAACCACCAGGCCCGTGTTGGTCAGTGTCTCGGCCGCCACGCGGCTGTACGGGTCTTGGGCGAAAATGGCGTCCAGGATCGCGTCAGAGATCTGGTCAGCCACCTTGTCCGGATGGCCTTCAGAGACGGATTCCGAGGTGAAAAGAAAATCGTTCGCCATGTGAATAAACTCCTTGGTTGCAGCTTTTTTTGATGGGCGTTGCCCAAGCTGCAGGAGCCCTGGCGAACGCTTTAGCAGACTTGTTTTACGTCGCTCTGCAAGTTGCTCAGTTAACTCAGCGACCCGCACATTTTAATGCCTTCCTTGTTCCGACTGTTTGCTGCACTGCCTTTGTGGCTATTGCACCCCCTTGGCGCGCTCATGGGCTGGGTGGCTTTCGTGGCCTCCGGCACGTACCGGCGCCGCTTTCTGGCCAATGCCCGCCAGGCCGGCTACGGCTTCGGCGCCGTGGCGCCGGCCGTGGGGCACGCGGGGCGCATGGTGGCGGAGCTGCCGCGCATGTGGATGGGCAGGCAGCCGAGCTGCCAGATGCACAACGAGGAATGCGTGCGCCGGGCCTACGCTGCCGGGCGCGGCATCATCTTTCTGACGCCCCACCTGGGCTGCTTCGAGCTGTCGGTGCAGCATGCGGCACGGCAATGGTCGGCCGAGCATGGCGAGATCACCATTCTCTACCGCCCCGCGCGCCAGCCCTGGCTGGCCCGCGTCATGGAGACGGCGCGCAACCGCCCCGGCGTGCAGGCCGTGCCGACCACGCTGGCCGGCGTGCGCCAGATGATCAAGGCGCTGCGCAAGGGCGCGGCTGTGGGGCTGCTGCCAGACCAGGTTCCGCCCGAGGGGCAGGGTGTCTGGTCGCCGTTCTTCGGCCGTGATGCCTATACGATGACGCTGGCGGCGCGCCTGGCGTTGCAGACGGGGGCCGCGGTGATCGTGGCCCGTTGTGAGCGCTTGTCCTGGGGGCGGGGCTATGCGCTGTATCTTGAGGAGTTGCCCGTGCCCTTGTCCGAGAATCTGGAAGCTGCGGTGCAGCAGATCAACGAGGCGATGGAACACACCATCCGCCAATGCCCGCAGCAGTACCTGTGGGGCTATGCGCGCTACAAGCAGCCGCGCCGTGAAGCAGCTGCCGGCGAGGTGGGTGCATGAGCGGGCGCATCGGCGTGTGGCTGATGCGGTCGCTGGCGTGGATGCCGCTGCCGTGGCTGCGGGGGCTGGGTGCGTTTCTGGGGCGCGTGCTGTTCGTGCTGGCCGCGCCGCGCCGCAGGGTGGCGCTGCGCAATCTGGCGATGTGCTTTCCCGAGCTGACCGAGGCGCAGCGCGTGGATCTGGCGCGCCGCAACTTCATCGTCTTTTGCCAGACTTGGCTGGACCGCAGCTGGCTGTGGGCGGCGCCGCGCGAGGTGGTGGCCGAGCGCGTGAAGCTGCAGGGTGCCGTGCATGAGCTCGATGGCGACACCCCGACCATCCTGTTCGCGCCGCATTTCTACAGCATGGACGCGGGCGGGCTGGCCTTGCCGCTGCACACCACCCGGCCCTTCACCTCGATCTTCTCCACCCATCCGGACCCGGCGGTCGATGAGTGGTTCATGTCGGGGCGCCAGCGCTTTGGCGACGTGCGCATGCTCAACCGCGCCGACGGGGTCAAGCCCATCATCTCCAGCCTGCGCAAGGGCGGTTTGCTGTACCTTTTGCCCGACATGGACTTCGGTCGCAACGACTCGGTCTTCGTGCCTTTCTTCGGCGTGAACGCGGCCACCATTCCCTCGCTGTCGCGCTTCGCGCGCCTGGGCCGGGCCAAGGTGCTGGGCATGTACACGCGCATGACGCCCACGGGCTACGTGGCCGAGATCACGCCGGCCTGGACGGATTTCCCCACCGACGATGTCGAGGCCGATACGGCCCGCATGAACCGTGAGCTGGAGGCGGCCATCCGCACCATGCCCGACCAGTACTACTGGGTGCACAGGCGCTTCAAGACCCGGCCCGAGGGCGAGCCTTCGGTCTACTGAAGGGGGCGGGACAGGAACTGCTCCAGCGCTTGCCGCACCGCATCGGGCTGCTCGTGCACGACCCAGTGCGAGGTGCCGGCCAGGTGCTGCACCGTCAGGCGCGGCACCCACGGCTCCAGACCTTCGACCAGTGCAGGCTGCAGCGCCGGGTCGCTGTCGCCCCAGAGCACATGCGTGGGCACGCCGATGTCCAGCATCTCGGGCGGCAGCCTCAGGTTGCGCAGTGCGTCGGCTGAGTCCGGATCTTCGGGCCGGGGCGGCACCAGGGGACTGGCGCCGTAGTAGTGGCAGGAGCCTTGCACGCCCAGGTCCCAGTGCTCGCGGTAGCGCTGCTGCAACTGCGGCGTGAGCCATCCGGGCAACTCGCCCTGCGGCGTGCGGAAAAAGCCCAGCATGCGCTGCCAGTCGTTCTCGGCCAGCAGGGTGGGCGCATCAGGTCGGCGCAGAAAATGCATGTACTGGCTTGCGGCCTGCTGCACGGGGTTGTGCAGCAGTTCGCGCAGAAAGGCGCCCGGATGCGGGGCGTTGAGGATCATCAGCCGTTGCATCAGCCCGGGATGGCGGTTGGCCAGGCCCCAGGCCAGGGCACCGCCCCAGTCGTGGGCGATCACGCAGGCTGCGGGTGCGCCAGGGCTTTCGATGGCGATCAGCGCCGCCAGATCCTGCAGCAGGTGCTTGGCCTTGTACTGCTCCACACCGGCCGGCTGGCTGGAACGGCCAAAGCCCCGCAGATCGGGTGCGACGCAACGCCATTGCGTGCCGAACTGCTCCAGCATGCCTTCCCAGATGAAGCTGCCTTCAGGAAAGCCGTGCAGGAACAGCAGCAGTGGCTGGCCGGGTTCGCCGCTGACGCGGCAGTGCAGATGGATGCCGTGAGGCAGCTCGCGAATGCAGGTGTTCACCATGTTGCGCTCCTTGCGGGGCGCTGGCTACACGAGCGCCTCCAGGCGCTAATCTTGGGGGCTGTCGGTCGCGGCGGGCGTCGCAGTTGCGACGTTCGCGACGTCGGCGGGCCCGTCCGTGGCCGCCGGCGGATTCAGGCCTTCGGGATGACTCCAGTGCCACAGCAGCTGGGCCACCTCGTCCACGCCCTGCTTCTTGAGCGCGGAGAACATGCGCACTTCGCCACCACCGGCGTTGAGCCGCGTGATGGACAGCACCTTGGCCTGCTCGGCACGCGTGAGCTTGTCGGCCTTGGTCAGCAGCACGAGGAATTTCAGGCCTTCCTGCACGCGCGGGCGCATGGCGTCGAGCAGGGCTTCGTCCAGCTCCGTCAGGCCCAGGCGCGGATCGCACAGCAGCACGATGGCCGACAGGCTCTCGCGGCTGACCAGATAGTTCAGCATCACGCGCTGCCAGCGCTGCTTGTCCGTGCGCGAGACGGCGGCATAGCCGTAGCCGGGCAGGTCGGCCAGCACGGCGTCGGTCACGCCCTGCTTGCCCAGGGAAAACAGGTTGATGTGCTGTGTGCGGCCAGGCTTCTTGGAGGCGAAGGCCAGCTGCTTTTGCTGCGTCAGCGTGTTGATGCAGGTGGACTTGCCGGCGTTGGAGCGGCCCACGAACGCGATCTCGGGCACATCGACCTTGGGAAGATGGTGCAACTGCGCAGCCGTCGTCAAAAAGCGCGCCGTGTGCATCCAGCCCATGGCCAGCTTGGGATCGATCAGGGAGGAAGTGGGGGCGGCATCGCCAGCCGGCGCAGCAGGATTCATGGTGTGGTCAGTCTCTCGGGGCCTCATTGTAGGTTCCCCCATGGAACCGGCGCGCCCAGCGGGCTATAGGCAACGGTGCTGACAAAGCGTGGCGCATGAAACTGGCGCACTCCAAAGTCGGAGACAGCGAGCAAGGGCCGCCCCGCCGCGAAGCTGTCGTCCCCCTCCCCCGCGAAGCGGGCAGAGAGGGGGAAGGCGCGCAGCGCCTCAGGGGGAGCCTAAACCTCTTCGCTCCAGCAAAAACCATCCCTCGCAATCATGGCGCTGGCTGCGCTGGGCCCCCAGCTGCCCGCCGCATAGCCGCGCGGCCCCGAGGTGTCGCTGCGCCAGTGCTGAAGGATGGGTTCCACCCAGCGCCAGGCCTGCTCCTGCTCGTCGCTGCGCACAAAGAGGTTCAGCCTGCCGGCGATCACGTCCAGCAGCAGACGCTCGTAGGCGCCCACGCGCTTGGCACCGAAGCGCTGGTCGAAGTCCAGGTTCAGGTGCACGGGGGCCAGCGAAGGCTCGGCCTGCTGCTGGGTGGCGCCCTGTGCCAGCAGGTGCAGCTCCAGCCCGTCCTTGGGCTGCAGATTGATCACCAGGCGATTGGCTTCGGACAGGGGTGAGCGGAAGATCGGGTGGGGCACGGGCCGGAAGTTCACGACGATGCGCGCGTCCCTTCCTGCCAGCCGCTTGCCGGTGCGGATGTAGAAGGGCACGCCGGCCCAGCGCCAGTTGCAGATCTCGGTGCGCAGGGCGACGAAGGTCTCGGTCTGGCTGCCCGCCGCCACGCCTTTTTCCTGCTGGTAGGCCGGCACGGGCTGGCCCTGGCTGGCGCCGGCCAGGTACTGGCCGCGCACCACGTGCTGGCTCAGGGTTTCCGGCGTCCAGGGCCTGAGCGACTGCAGCACCTTGAGCTTTTCGTCGCGGATGGCATGGGCCGATGCGTTGATCGGCGGCTCCATGCCGATGGCGCACAGCAGCTGCAGCGCATGGTTTTGCACCATGTCGCGCAGCGCGCCGGTCTGGTCGTAGAACGCGCCCCGGCTTTCCACGCCCAGTTCCTCGGCGATGGTGATCTGGATGTTGGCAATGGTCTCGCGCCGCCACAGCGGCTCGAACAGCGCATTGCCAAAGCGCAGCGCCAGAAGGTTCTGCACAGAGGGCTTGCCCAGGTAGTGGTCTATGCGGAACACCTGCTCTTCGCGCAGCACCTTGCGCAGCGTGGCATTGATGGCCTGGTTGGAGGCCAGGTCGTGGCCCAGCGGCTTTTCCAGCACCACGCGGGTGCGCGGGCCGTTCAGGCCCACGGCGGCGATCTGCTCGCAGACCGTGGTGAACAGGCTGGGGGCGGTGGCCACGTACATCACCACCGTTTCTGCGTCGCGCGCGGCCAGCGCCTGTGCCAGCTTCCTGTAGTCGGCGGGCTGCGACAGGTCCATGCGCAGGTAGTGCAGCAGGTCTGCGAAGCGGGCGAATTCCTCGGGGCTGGGGCGCTTGGACAGCTCGACGCCGTCAAAGCGCGACTGGATGAGGGCGCGGTACTGGTCGTCGCTCAGGTCATCGCGGGCCACGCACAGGATGCGGCCGCCCTCGGGCAGGGTGCCATGGCGAAACGCCTGGAACAGCGCCGGCATGAGCTTGCGCCATGCCAGATCGCCCGTGCCGCCAAACAAGACCAGATCGAAACCCATGTTGCCTCCCGAGGTGAATATTTTGGTAACTGAGTTACCAATTTTTGAGGAAATCGAATAAATTATAGAGGCACCACGTCATTTGATTGAAGCTTCAGATGATGATTGTTGTAATTTGATTACTTCTCTGCAAGCAGCCCTGTCGGTGAACCCCATGCTTATCCGTTGCGATCACGCCCTCGCCTGGCCTCTTTTGCAAAACCACGCCCGGGCCGTGATGCCCGATTTCGACCTGCGCGGTGCCTTCGCCTCTGACCCCGCCCGGTTCGCGCGCTTCAGCCAGGAGGCTCCGCACTGCTTTGCGGACCTGTCCAAGAATCTGTGGGACGCGCAGGCCGAAGACCTGCTGCTGCAGCTGGCCCGCGATTGCGAGGTGGAGCGCCAGCGCGACGCCATGTTCGCGGGCGAGGCCGTCAACTCCACCGAGGGGCGTGCGGCGCTGCACACGCTGCTGCGCCATCCGCCCGGCAATGCGCCGCCGGGTCTGGCCTGGGCGCTGGCCCAGGTGCACGAGACGCTGGATGCCATGCTGGCCTATGCCGAGCGCGTGCGTGCGGATGCGGATATCACCGACGTGGTGTGCATGGGCATAGGCGGATCGGGTCTGGGGCCGCAGATGGCGGTCCAGGCGCTGCAAGGCCTGGGCGATGCGCGCCGGCGCATGCACTTCGTCTCGAACGTGGATGGCCACGCGCTGCAGGCCGTGCTCGTGGGCCTGCAGCCGCGCAGCACGCTGTTCATCGTGGCCTCCAAGGTGTTCAACACGCAGGAGACGCTGACCAATGCGCGCAGCGCACTCGACTGGTTCCACGCAAACGGCGGCAGCGAGGTGTCCCGCCATTTCGTCGCGCTGACCACCCATGCCGCTGCGGCGGCGCAGATGGGCATCACCACCACCTTCGGCTTCTGGGACTGGGTGGGCGGGCGCTATTCGCTGTGGTCGTCCATCGGACTGCCGGTGGCCGTTGCCGTAGGCGCTGCCGCGTTTCGCGCCATGCTGGCCGGTGCGCACGCCATGGACATGCATTTCCGCACGTCGCCGCTGCAGGCCAATCTGCCCGTGCGCCTGGGCCTGCTCGACGTCTGGTACCGCAATCTGCTGGGCTTTGGCAGCCGCTGCATCGCGCCCTACCACGCAGGCCTGCGGCGCCTGCCGGCCTATCTGCAGCAACTGGAGATGGAGAGCAACGGCAAGCGCGTGGACCGGCAGGGCCGGCCGCTGGCGCTGGGCTCGGCACCCGTGCTCTGGGGTGAGCCCGGCACGGATGGGCAGCATGCCTTCTTCCAGATGCTGCACCAGGGCAGCGACATCGTGCCGCTGGAGATCATTGCGGTGAAGCAGGCTTCGCACACCTTGCCAGGCCACCAGGAACAGTTGCTGGCCAACGCGCTGGCCCAGGCCCAGGCCCTGATGCAGGGGCGCGCCAGCGAGGACGGGCACCGCCATTTCCCCGGCAACCGTCCCAGCAGCTTCCTGCTGCTGGACGCGCTCACGCCTGCGGCGCTGGGCGCGCTGGTTGCGCTGCAGGAACACCGCGTGTTCGTGGCCGGCGCGCTGTGGGGCATCAACAGCTTCGACCAATGGGGGGTGGAGCTGGGCAAGCTGCTGGCGCGTGACCTTCAGCTGCGCCTGGGCAATGGCGACATGGCGGGGCTGGACGCCTCCACCGCCGGTCTGCTGCAGCGGCTGCGGGCCTGATGGCCTGAGGGCCTGGCCCCGCTCTACGCCTCCCGGAAGCAGTTGACCGGCAGCCCTGGCACCTCGACGCGGCAATGCATCAGCGCCCCGGCAGGCACGGCGGCCCGGCGTTCTTCCTCGGGGCGGCCGTGCGCGGCGGAGGTGATGTAGAGCGTGCGCAGGTCTTCTCCGCCCAGGCAGACCATGGTGGGGCAGCACACGGGCGTCTCGATGCGCTGCACGACTTCGCCCTGCGGGTCCAGCCGCAGCACGCAGCCGCCTTCGTACATGGCCACCCAGTAGTGGCCCCGGGTGTCGACGCAGGCACCATCGGGCCGGCCGCCGTACAGGCGCCCTTGCGTGCGGGGCGCGAAGGCCTTCCACAGTGCGCGGGCCCCCAGCGTGCCGGTATCCAGGTCGAAGGCAAAGCGGTCTATGCGGTGTGCGGGCGTGTCGGCCCAGTACAGCCATGCGTCGTCGGGGCTGAAGGCCAGCCCGTTGGCCGTGGTGCAGTCGCCTGCCATGCGCTGGACCGCGTAGCCGCCGTTGTCCACCGCGCGCAGGCACCACAGTGCCGCCTCGGGCGCGGTCTTGGGTGCGAACAGGGAGCCGGCCCAGAAGCGGCCGGCTCGGTCGCAGCGGCCGTCGTTGAGGCGGAACTGGCGTGGATCGTGGTCCAGGCCGGCCAGCATGGTGATGTGGCCGGTGGCCGGATCCAGCAGGCCGAAGCCGTCTCGCAGGCCGATGACGATGCGGCCCTGGTCCGTGGGCGCGCAGCAGCCGGGCTCGCTGGGCGTGGCCCAGCTTTGCTGCTGGCCGCTGGCCGGGTCCCAGGCATGGATGCGCAGGCCCTGGATATCGCACCAGTAGAGCCGGCGATCAGCGGGGTGCCAGAAGGGCGATTCGCCCAGGGCGCTGGGAGGAACCGGGGCGATCTGCATGGCCATGGTCTGCTCGCTGGAAGTCATGGCCAGCATTCTAGGAGCGGCTCCCGCCAGACCGCTGCTGGCAGATAGTGTGTTGCGCAGATCAGGGATATCTCTAGCCAGGCATGTGCATAGAAGTATCAGCGGCCGGGCTGCCCGTACCAATGCACCCGCAGGCCTGTCCCCACAATCGGTCACCAGCGGCAGGGATGGACCGCGAAGACCACAGCATTCATTGCGAAGGAGACAGACATGCACAGCTTGCTCAGGGTGGGCGCGGCGCTGGCCGTGGCCGCATCGGCCGCCGGCGCACAGGCCGACACCGAACTCGTGATTGCGACCGTGAACAACGGGCACATGATCGAGATGCAGAAACTCTCTGCCCGCTTCGAGCAGGCCCACCCCGGCATCACGCTCAAATGGGTCACGCTGGAAGAGGGCATGCTGCGCCAGCGCGTGACCACCGACATCGCCACCAAGGGCGGCCAGTTCGACGTGATGACGGTGGGCCTGTACGAGGTGCCGATCTGGTCAAGGAATGGTTGGCTGCTGCCGATTGCCACCGATGCCGCCTATGACGCAGACGACTTGCTGCCTTCCATCCGCAAGGGCCTGTCGCACGAAGGCAGGCTCCACGCCCTGCCGTTCTATGGCGAGGCATCGATGCTCATGTACCGCCGTGATCTGGCCGAAAAGGCGGGTTTCACCATGCCCGCGCAGCCGAGCTGGGAGCAGGTGCGGGAATTTGCCGCCAAGGCCCATGATCCCAAGGCTGGCGTCTACGGCATCTGCCTGCGCGGCAAGCCGGGCTGGGGTGACAACATGGCCCTGGTCACCACCATGGTCAACACCCACGGTGGCCAGTGGTTCGACATGCAATGGAAGCCGCAGCTGGACACACCGGCCTGGAAGAAGGCGGTGGGTTTCTATGTGGAGCTGCTGAAGGCCTACGGGCCGCCCGGCGCATCGGCCAACAGCTTCAACGAGAACCTGGCGCTGTTCAACGAGGGCAAGTGCGCGGCCTGGGTCGATGCCAGCATTGCGGCCTCGTTCGTGGGCGATCCACGGCAGTCCAAGGTGGCCGGCAAGGTGGCGTATGCGGCCGCTCCCGTGGCCTCCACGCCCAAGGGGGCGACGTGGCTGTGGACCTGGAACCTGGCCATTCCCGCCAGCTCCAGGAAGGTGGATGCGGCCCAGGCCTTCATCAAATGGGCCACTTCCAAGGAGTATGTGCAGTTGGTGGCGCGCGAGCATGGCTGGCGCGCCGTTCCCACGGGCACGCGGCAGTCCACCTATGCGAGCGCCGAGTTCCAGAAAGTCGCGGACTTTGCCGGCGCCGAGAAAAGCGCCATCGACAGCGTGAGCCTGAGCGATGCGACCGAGCCGCGCTCACCATACATCGGCGTGCAGTACGTGGCCATCCCCGAGTTCCAGGCCATAGGCATTGCCGTGGGGCAGCAAGTCAGTGCGGCGCTGTCGGGCAAAGCCACGGTGGAGCAGGCGCTCAAGACCTCGCAGACCCTGGCGGACCGCGAGATGAGGAAAAGTGGCTACTACAAGTGATGGCTGCCTCGATGCTTCGACCAAGCCCCGCGCCCATGACGCGCCTGCTGCCCCGCGCGCTCATGGCTCCCGCCGTGGCCGTGCTGCTGTGCTGGATGCTGGTGCCGCTGCTGATGACGGTGTATTTCTCGTTCGTCGACTACAACCTCATGCAGCCGGGCGGCCACCCCTTCGTGGGCCTGCGCAACTACGAGTTCTTCGTCACCGACCCGGACTTCATGCCCGCCGTGCGCCAGACCCTGGTGTTCCTGGCCAGCGTGGTGTCGATCACCGTGGTGCTGGGCGTGCTGCTGGCGCTGCTGGTCAACGAGCCATTTCCGGGCCGCGGCATGGTGCGCGTGCTGCTGATCTCGCCCTTCTTCGTGATGCCCGCCGTCAACGCGCTGCTGTGGAAGCACATGATGATGAATCCCATCTACGGCGTGCTGGCCAGCCTGTGCAGGGCGCTGGGCCTGGAGCCTGTGGACTGGCTGACCGAGGTGCCGCTGCTGTCCGTGGTCATCATGGTGTCCTGGCAGTGGCTGCCTTTTGCCTGCCTGATCTTCATCACCTCGCTGCAGTCGCTGGACCGCGAGCAGATGGAGGCGGCGCGCATGGACGGCGCCAATGCCCTGCAACGTTTCCACCACCTCACGCTGCCCCATCTGGCCCGCCCGATGGCGGTGGTGGTGATGATCGAGATGATCTTCCTGCTGGGCGTGTTTGCGGAGATCGCCATCACCACGGCGGGCGGCCCGGGCAACGAGAGCACCAACCTCACCTATCTCATCTACAAGCAGTCGCTGATGCATTTCGACGTGGGCGTGGCCTCTGCGGGGGCATTGTTCGCCGTGGTGCTGGCCAACATCGTTGCCGTCTTCCTGATCCGCATCGTCGGCAAGAGCCTGGACTGAGCGCATGACGGCCCCTTCACTTTCCACCGCCTTGCGTGCCGCCGCGGCCTGGGCGCTGGCGCTGCTGCTGTTCTTTCCGCTGGGCTGGCTGTTCCTGACCGCGTTCAAGACCGAGCTGCAGGCCATTGCCGTGCCGCCGCTGTTCGTGTTCGAGCCCACGCTGGCCAACTTCGGCGAGGTGCAGCAGCGCAGCAACTACCTGCTGCACGCACGCAACTCCTTGGTCACCAGCCTGGGGTCCACCCTGGCGGGCCTGGCCATCGCCGTGCCCGCAGCCTATTCGATGGCCTTCTTTCGCACGCGGCGCACACGCGATGTGCTGATGTGGATGCTGTCCACCAAGATGATGCCCGCCGTGGGCGCATTGCTGCCCATCTACGTGCTGGCCCAGGGCGCCGGCCTGCTGGACACGCTCACGGTGCTGACCGTGGTCTTCACGCTGTCCAACCTGCCCATCATGGTGTGGATGCTCTACAGCGCGTTCAAGGACATCCCGCACGAGATCCTCGAAGCCGCGCGCATGGATGGCGCCGGCCTGTGGGCCGAGTTCCGCCATGTGGTGCTGCCGCTGGCGCTGGGCGGCATTGCCTCCACGGGCCTGCTGTGTCTGGTGCTGAGCTGGAACGAGGCCTTCTGGTCGCTCAACCTCAGCAGCGCGCGCGCCGGCACGCTGGCCACGCTGATCGCCTCCTACTCCAGCCCCGAGGGGCTGTTCTGGGCCCGTCTTTCGGCCGCCTCGCTTTTGGCCATCGCGCCCATCGTGGTGTTCGGCTGGTTCAGCCAGAAGCAACTGGTGCAGGGCATGACCTTCGGCGCCGTCAAGTAGCCGCTCTTCCAACCAAGAAAACCATGGCCTATCTGCAACTGCAAGACATGCGCAAGAGCTTTGGCGAGGCGCACATCATCCGTGGCGTGGACCTCGCCATCGAGCGCGGCGAGTTCATCGTCTTCGTCGGCCCCTCGGGCTGCGGAAAATCCACGCTGCTGCGCCTGATCGCGGGGCTGGAGTCCGTCAGCGCGGGACATCTGCTGCTCGATGGGCGCGACATCACGCACGCGCCCTCGGGCCGGCGCGATCTGGCCATGGTGTTCCAGAGCTATGCGCTGTACCCGCACATGAGCGTGTACGACAACATGTCCTTTGCGCTGCGCCTGGCGGGCGTGCCGCGCAAGGAGATACTGCGCAAGGTCGGCCGGGCGGCAGAAACGCTCAATCTCACGGCCTGCCTGGAGCGCCGCCCGGGCGAGCTGTCGGGCGGGCAGCGCCAGCGCGTGGCCATCGGACGCGCCATCGTGCGCGAGCCCAAGGTCTTCCTGTTCGACGAGCCGCTGTCCAATCTGGATGCGGCGCTGCGCGGCAACACGCGCGTGGAAATCCTCAAGCTGCACCGTGCATTGGGCGCCACCACCATCTATGTGACGCACGACCAGGTGGAGGCCATGACCCTGGCCGACCGCGTGGTGGTGATGCGCGACGGTGCCATCGAGCAGGTGGGCTCTCCTCTGGAGCTCTATGACCGCCCGGCCAACCGCTTTGTCGCGCAGTTCATCGGCATGCCGCCGATGAACCTGCTGGCGGCCCATGCCGTGCCGGGCCTGTCGGCCAGCACGCAGGGGCGCTTGCCGCGGGACGGCACGCTGGGCATACGCCCCGAGGCGCTGCGCCTGTCCCGGGCAGATGCAGGTCCCAGTGATGGGGCTGGCGTCCAGGGGCGCGTGGACCTGATCGAAGCCTTGGGTGCCGACACGCTGGTCCATGTGGATGTGGCCGGCGTGCCGCTGGTGGCACGCCAGACCGAGCGCATGCCGCTGGCCGTGGGCGATGGGGTGAGGGTGTCCCTCGACCCGGGCTGCATGCTCCATCTGTTCGACCGCGATGGCCGTGCGCTGGCGGCCTGCTGAGCCTGGCGGCCGAGCCCTGCCTTCTTCTTTCCGTCTCTTCCCATCCCTTTGTCCGGGACACCATGAACGCGACTGCCCCCTCCCTTTCCCGCCCCACGGTGCTGCACCTGGGGCTGGGCTCTTTCCATCGCGCGCACCAGGCTGCCTACCAGCAGCGATTGATGGATGCGGGCGACACGCAGTGGGCGCTGGTGGGCGCCAACCTGCGCCCTGACATGGCGCAGACGCTGGACGCCCTGGTGCGACAAGGCGGTGCCTACACGCTGGAGACGATTGCGCCCAACGGCACGGTGCACTACCAGTGGATGGATGCCTTGAGCGAGGTGATTCCGTACGCGCCCGGGCTGGCCGCCGTCGTGCAGCGGGGCGCCTGGCCGGCCACCCGCATCATCTCCTTCACGGTCACCGAGGCCGGTTACTGCCTGGATGGTCAGGGAGCGCTCGACGCCGCGCATCCCGATCTGGCGCAGGACCTGGAGCGCGCACGCCGGGGAGAGGCGGGGACCACCCTCTATGGCGTGCTCTGCGCCATCCTGCAGGCGCGCCGCGCCACCGATGCCGGCCCCGTCACGCTGCTGAGCTGCGACAACCTGCGCCACAACGGCGACCGCCTGCGCTCCGGCCTGCTGGCCTTCATGCGCCAGGCACAGCTGCATGGGCTGGCCGACTGGGCACAGCGGCATACCAGCTGCCCCAACGCCATGGTCGATCGCATCACTCCCCGCCCGCCACCTGAGCTGCGCGCGCGCGTGCTGGCCGCCACCGGCCGCGACGACGAGGCCGCGGTGATGGCCGAGCGCTTCACGCAATGGGTGATCGAGGACCGCTTCATTGCCGGGCGCCCCGCCTGGCAGACCGTGGGCGTGGAGCTGGTACCCTCGGTGGCGCCTTACGAAGAGGCCAAGATCCGCATCCTCAACGCCAGCCACAGCTGCATCGCCTGGGCCGGGACGCTGGCGGGCCTGGAGCATATCCACGAAGGCTGCGCCGTGCCCGCGATACGCCAGATGGCCTGGGACTACGTGACCCGGGATGTGATCGCCTGCCTTTGCGCACCGGGCCGGCCCAGCCCGCTGGACCTGCCGGCCTACCGTGACACGGTGCTGGAGCGCTTTGGCAATGCGGCCCTGCGCGACACCAACCAGCGCGTGGCGGCCGATGGGTTTGCCAAGATCCCCGGCTTCATCGCGCCCACGCTGCGCGAGCGGCTGGAGGACAACGCCGCCATCGATGCCGCGGCCATGCTGCCAGCGCTGTTCCTGGCCTTCCTGCAGCGCTGGCACCGGGGCACACTGCCCTATGCGTACCAGGACCAGGCCATGGACCCGGCGGTGGCGCATGCCATCTGCGCGGCGCCCGATCCCGTGGCCTCGCTGTGCGCCGAGCCGCTGCTGTGGGGCGAGGTGGCAGGCCATCCGCAGCTGGTGGAGTCGGTGCGCCGGGCCTCGGAGCGGGTACGGGCATTTGTGGACAGAACCGAAACATGCACAAGGCGGAGCTGACATGCGCATAGCCATCGTGGGCGAGGCCCTGATCGATTTCACCGCCACGGGCGGCCTGGCCTTCCAGGGCCATGAGGGCGGGGCGCCCGCCAATGGCGCCATCGCGGCGGCGCGGCTGGGGCAGGCCACGGGCCTTGTCTCGCAGCTCTCGGAGGACCTCTTTGGCGAGCGCCTGTTCGCGCACCTGCAGCGCAACGGCGTGGACATGCGCCTGGTGCAGCGCTGCAGCGCGCCCAGTACGCTGGCCTTTGTGGAGCGTGGCGAACACACCAACCGCTATGCCTTCTACATGCAGGGCACGGCCGACACGCTGTGGGCGCCTGCCGAGCTGCCGAAGTTGCCGGACGAATGCCGCATCCTGCAGTTCGGCTCCATCGCGCTGCTGCATGCGCCGGCGGGGCCGCGCATCCTGGATCTGGTGGCCGCGCAGCGCGGTCGGCGCCTCATCGTCTTCGACCCCAATGTGCGCCCCACGCTGATCCGCGATGCGCAGGCCTTCCGGCGCGACTGCCTGGCCTGGCTGGCCCTGGCCGACCTGGTCAAGCTCAGTGACGAGGATGCGGCCTTCATCGCGCCCGGTCAGCCGGTGCTGGAGGCTGCCGGGAGCTGGCTGTCGCGCGGGCCCAGGGCCGTGGTGCTCACGCAGGGGGCCGAGGGGGCCACCTTGCTGCGCGCAGGCCACGCGCCGCTGTCGGTGCGCCCGCCTGCAGTGCCGCTGGCGGACACCATCGGCGCGGGCGACACCTTTGGCGCGGCACTGTCCGTGGCGTTGCTCGAGCGCGGCGTGGAGCAGGCGCAGCAGTTGAAGTCCCTGCCAGATGCCGCGTGGCGCGAGGTGCTGCGCTTTGCGGCCACGGCTGCCGCGCTCAACTGCACGCGCGCCGGCGCCCAGCCGCCCTGGCGTGCGGAGCTGGATGCCGCGCTTGCGGGCCTGGATGCTGCGCAGGCGCAGCAGCACCACAGGGCGTAGCGGCCGCCGGTGTTACCGTGCGCCCTGTGCCCGTCTCCATCGTCCCTGATTGACCGACTGCCATGCCCAGCACACGCCGCCGCCCGCCGCGCCAGCGCCATCCCGAACTGGAGCGCGACTTTGTCCGCACGCCCGCCCTGGGCTATGAAGACGTGGAGGGCAGTGGCCTGGTGCGCTGCCTGGCGCATGGTTTCCCGAGTCCGCTGGTGCGCTGGCATTTCCATGACGAGTACGAACTGCATCTCATCACCCACACCTCGGGCCGTGCCTTCGTGGGTGACTGGATAGGGCCGTTCGAGCCGGGCCACCTCGTGCTGTGCGGGCCGCGCCTGCCGCACAACTGGATATCGTTCGACGTGCCCGAGGCCGGCGCGCCCGAACGCGATCTCGTCATCCTGTTCAACCACGATCCCATTGCCCGTGCGGCCGAGCAGATCCCCGAGATGCGCGAGGTACTGCAGCTGCTGGACCGCGCGCGCCACGGCATCGAGTTCTTCGGCATGGCCGAGGCAGCGCGCGCGCACTGGGAGGGGGTCCGGGGTGCGCGCGGCATGCGCCGCTTCGCGGCCTTTTGTGATCTGCTGTCCGATCTTTCCGAATGCACGGCCTACCGGCTGCTGTCGGCCGTGCAGATGCAGGGCGTGCAGGCCGAGGCCCAGGTGGACCAGATCAACGAGGTGGTCAACCGCATCATGGCGCGCGTGAACGAGCCGCTGAGCCTGGCGGACGTGGCGGCCGAACTGGGCATGAGCGAAAGCCGCTTCAGCCGTTTCTTTCGCCGTGCCACAGGCAACAGCTTCACCGACTTTGTCAGCCGCGTGCGCATCAACAGTGCCTGCCATCTGCTCATGCAGACCGATTGCTTCATCGCCGATATCTGTTTTCAGGTCGGCTTCAGCAATCTGGCCAACTTCAACCGGCGCTTCCTTGAAATCAAGGGGATGACGCCCTCGGAATTCCGCAGGCAGGCCGAAAGCCGCTTCGGCGCGGGCTGAGGCGGGCGAGGGACCTGGAATCCGGGAAAGAAGGGGTGTGGTATTGCGCGCCACATGGGTAGAGCCCTTATTGCCGCGCTGGCACAGATCGATATGCTGGGTTGCGAAAAACACATGTTCCGCACCGGATCCGTGGCCAGTTTGTGACCACGATCAAGGAATGTGTCTTCCTCTGCGCGCAGGGGCGAAAGCAGGGTTCCTGACGATATCAATCACAGGGGGCCCCATTGTAGAATCCGCCGAATTTTGCGCTTTCAACAACAGAACCACGCCCTCGATATGAAGTTGCTTGCCTCTTTGCTGACGGCTGCCATTCTTGCTGCAGCCCCCGCCTTTCCCGCTTTCTCCGCTGGCGAGGCACCTGCTGCCCCGGCTCAGCCGAAGGCGGCCAAGGCCGATCTGGCGAAGGGCGAGGCCAGCTACACCGCCGTCTGCGCGGCATGCCATGCGGCCGACGGCAATTCGACGGTGCCCATCCAGCCCAAGCTGGCCGGCCAGCATCCCGAGTACCTGGTCAAGCAGTTGCTGGAGTTCAAGGACGACAAGCGCAAGGACCCGGTGATGAAGGGCTTTGCCAGCATGCTCAGCGAGCCTGACATGAAGAACATCGCCGCCTGGCTGCATGCGCAAAAGCCCAAGGACGGCTTTGCCAAGGACAAGGACCTGGTGGCCATGGGCGAGCGCATCTACCGTGGTGGCATCCAGGAGCGCAACATCGCCGCCTGCGCAGGCTGCCACAGCCCCAACGGCGCCGGCATCCCGGCCCAGTACCCGCGTCTGGCCGGCCAGCACGCCGACTACACCACCACCCAGCTCACGGCCTTCCGTGACGGCAAGCGCGGCAATAGCATTCAGATGACGCAGGTTGCTGCCAAGCTTAACGATCGCGAAATCAAGGCCGTGGCAGACTACATCGCTGGCCTGCGTTGATGTGCTCCCGGAACCGATGCGGTTCCCAGGGTAATCACCGGGAACCTATTGCCCTATAGACGCCCCAAGCCAGGCGGGTCCATCGCATGAATGCAGATGGTCCCGCTTTTTTCATTCGGGTTTTGGCTTTTCGCTCTTCATGTCAGACAACTCTTCCGGTGCCGCTCTTGCCTCCCCCCGCCCGCAGGCCGCGCGCGCGATGCTGGAGCTGCTGGCATCGATGCGCTTCGCGATCTCGCTGCTGACGGTCATCTGCATTGCCTCGGTGATCGGCACCGTGCTCAAGCAGCATGAGCCGGTGGGCAACTACGTCAACCAGTTCGGACCGTTCTGGGCCCAGCTGTTTCTTGCGCTCAAGCTCAATGCGGTCTACAGCGCCTGGTGGTTCCTGCTGATCCTGGCCTTTCTGGTGATCAGCACCTCGCTGTGCGTGGCACGCCATGCGCCCAAATACCTGGCCGATCTGCGCAATTTCAAGGAAAACGTTCGCGAGCAAAGCCTCAAGGCCTTCGGCCACCGTGCGCAGAATGTGGTGCCCGGCAGCACCGAGGAAGCCGCCAGGCGCCTGGGCCAGCAGCTGGTGTCGGGCGGCTGGAAGGTGCGGCTGCAGCAGCGCGATACGGCGGCCGGTCCCGGCACGGGCTGGATGCTGGCGGCCAAGGCGGGCGCGGCCCACAAGCTGGGCTACATCGCCGCCCATGGCGCCATCGTGCTGATCTGCCTGGGGGGGCTGTTCGACGGTGACCTTATCGTGCGTGCGCAGATGTGGCTGGGAGGCAAAACACCTTATACCGGCGGTGGCCTGATCTCCGAGGTGTCCGAGCAGCACCGGCTGAGCGAACGCAACCCCACCTTCCGCGGCAACCTGCTGGTGACCGAGGGCGGAACGGCGGGCACGGCCATCCTGTCGCAGTCCGATGGCGTGCTGCTGCAGGAGCTGCCCTTTGCGGTGGAGCTCAAGAAGTTCATCGTCGAGTACTACTCCACGGGCATGCCCAAGCTGTTTGCCAGCGAGGTCGTCATCCACGACAAGGCCACGGGCGAGAAGCTGGAAAAGCGCATCGAGGTCAACCACCCGGCCAGCTACCGCGGCATCGAGATCTACCAGTCCAGCTTTGATGACGGCGGCTCGTCGGTGAAGCTGCATGCCGTGCCGCTGGAGGCCGGGACCAAGCCCTTCGATGTCGAAGGCGTGATTGGCGGCTCCAGCCAGTTCACGCGCAAGCTCGCCGACGGCAAGGACGAGGCGCTGACGCTGGAGTTTGCCGAGCTGCGCACCATCAACGTCGAGAACTTCGGCGGTGCGGGCGGCGCCAGTGGCAGCGCCACCGATGTGCGCAAGGTGGACCTGAAGCAGGCCATCGACGAGCGCCTGGGCGCGGCCCACAAGACCGTGACCAAGAAGGAACTGCGCAACATCGGCCCCAGCATCCGCTACAAGCTGCGCGATGCCGCGGGCCAGGCGCGCGAGTTCCAGAACTACATGCTGCCCGTGGACACGGGCGACGGCCAGCGCGTGTTCCTGCTGGGCGTGCGCGACAACCAGGCCGACGCCATGCGCTATCTGCGCATTCCCGCCGACCCCGAAAGCGAAATGGACACCTTCCTGCGCCTGCGCAGCGCGCTGCAGGATCCCAAACTGCGCGAGCAGGCGGCCCGGGCCTATGTGGCCAAGGCCATCGATTCCTCGCGCTCCGAGCTGAGCGGTGCGCTGGCGCAGTCGGCCACCAAGGCGCTGGAGCTGTTCGCGGGACAGACCGACAAGAAGGGTCCCGATGGCAAGCCGCTGGGCGGGCTGCAGGCCATCTCCGATTTCATGGAAAGCAATGTGCCCGCGGCCGAGCGTGAACGCGCGGGCGAGGTGCTGGTGCGCATTCTCAATGGCGTGCTGTTCGAGATGGCCCAGATCGTGCGGGCCCAGGCCGGCCAGGCACCGCTGGAGCCCAGCGAGCAGACGCAGTCCTTCATGACACAGGCCGTGTTCTCGCTCAGCGACGCGCAGTTCTACCCCGTGCCCATGGTCTTCATGCTGCAGGACTTCAAGCAGGTGCAGGCCAGCGTGTTCCAGGTGGCGCGTGCGCCGGGCAAGAACGTGGTGTATCTGGGCTGCCTGTTCCTCATCATCGGCGTGTTCTGCATGCTGTACGTGCGCGACCGCCGCATCTGGATCTGGCTCACGCCCCGCGATGGCCAAAGCCATGCCGAAATGGCCTTGTCCACCAATCGCAAAACGCTCGATGGTGATAGAGAATTCGCCATGCTGGCCGGCAAGCTGATAGGCGCCGAGCCCATCCACAAGAAACCCCCCGGAGGTTCCGCATGAACACCGCCACCACGACGACTTTGACGCTCAACGAGGGCTTCTTCGCCCGCCGCAACTGGTTCGACTGGGTGTTTGCGGCCCTCGTGGCGGCGGGGCTGCTCTATGCGCTGCAGCGCTATGGCGAGTACATGGATGTCTACGAGAAGTGCATCCTGGTCGGCACCATTCCCGCGGCCATCTGGCTGGGCTGGTTCTGGCGCTCGCTGCGGGCGCTGATGCTGGTGGTGGCCGGGCTGTCGCTGCTTGCCATTGCGCTGTACCAGGGGCCGGAGGGGGCGCAGCTGGCGCGCTCGGACACGGTGTTCGGCCTCAAGTACTTCCTGTCCAGCCAGTCGGCCATCCTCTGGATGAGCATGGTGTTCTTCATCAGCACCGTCTTCTACTGGATCGGCATGTTTGCGCGGGGCGAGGGCACGGCGCTGTCGCTGCTGGGCTCGCGCCTGGCCTGGCTGGCCGTGACGCTGGCGCTGGTGGGCACCATGGTGCGCTGGTACGAGAGCTATCTGATCGGCCCCGATGTGGGCCACATCCCGGTCAGCAATCTCTATGAAGTGTTCGTCATGTTCTGCTGGATGACGGCGCTGTTCTATCTGTACTACGAACAGCACTACGATACGCGCGCCCTGGGTGGCTTCGTGATGCTGGTGGTCAGCGCGGCCGTGGGCTTTTTGCTGTGGTACACGCTGGTGCGCGAGGCGCACGAGATCCAGCCCCTGGTGCCGGCGCTCAAGAGCTGGTGGATGAAGCTGCATGTGCCGGCCAACTTCATCGGCTACGGCACCTTCGCGCTGGCTGCCATGGTCTCCTTCGCCTACCTCATCAAGCAGCAGGCCACGGAGACGCGCTGGTACAAGCTCGCCCCGCTGTGGATGCTGGGCGTGGTGCTGTGCTTCGAGCCCATCGTTTTCCGCAAGGGTGCGACCGACAACGGCGGCAGCTACTGGATGGTGTACTTCGGCGTCTCGGCGCTGATCGTGGCCGGCATCCTGCTGGCGCGCAAGCGCATCGCCGAGCGGCTGCCCAGCTTCGAGCTGCTGGACGATGTGATGTACAAGTCCATCGCCGTGGGCTTTGCCTTCTTCACCATCGCCACCGTGCTGGGCGCGCTGTGGGCGGCCGAGGCCTGGGGCGGCTACTGGAGCTGGGACCCCAAGGAAACCTGGGCGCTGATCGTCTGGCTCAACTACGCGGCCTGGCTGCACATGCGCCTGGTCAAGGGCCTGCGCGGCACCGTGTCCGCCTGGTGGGCGCTGGGCGGGCTGGCCATCACCACCTTCGCCTTCCTGGGCGTGAACATGTTCCTGTCGGGACTGCACAGCTACGGCGAGCTGTGATCCGCTGCTGATTCGGACTGCCGCCGAACAAAGGGCTGCATGCGCCGGCGCGCATGCAGCCCTTTTTGTATCCGGCTCTTTTTCATGGCAGTTGAGGCTGGGGCGTAGCATGGAACTTGCGCGGGCCTGCAAGGCTCCCAATCGTCATGCCGCCCGGCACCCCTGCCTCAGCAGGCACTTTCGGAGATTCCCATGCTGATCCGCTCCCACGACAACGGCTTCCAACATCCGCAAGGCAGCGAAATCACGCCCCGGGCGAGCTACCTGCAGCGCCGGGCCTGGTTGCAGTACCTGGCCGCAGGTTCGGCCGGTGCCGCCTTGCCGGGCTGGGCGGCAGGCGTGCAGCGCCCCGGCAAGCTGGCGGCGCTGGCTTCCGTGCCTTCGCAGGTGCCGGGCGCGAACTCCATGGAGCGCGTCACCGCCTATGCCGATGCGTCGCAGTACAACAACTTCTACGAATTCGGCCTGGACAAGGACGATCCTGCCAAGAACGCCCACACGCTCAAGACGCGGCCGTGGACAGTGAAGATCGAAGGCCTGGTCCAGCAGCCGCAGACACTGGACCTGGATGCGCTGCTCAAGCTCGCACCGCTGGAAGAGCGCATCTACCGGCTGCGCTGCGTGGAAGGCTGGTCCATGGTGATTCCCTGGGTCGGCTATTCCCTGGCCGAGCTGCTGCGCAAGGTGCAGCCGCTGGGCAGTGCCAAGTACGTGGAATTCGTGACCCTGGCCGACAAGGCGCAGATGCCGGGCCTGCGCAGCGGCGTGCTGGACTGGCCTTACACCGAGGGGCTGCGCCTTGATGAAGCCATGCACCCGCTGACGCTGCTGGCCTTCGGCATGTATGGCGAAGTGCTGCCCAACCAGAATGGCGCGCCCGTGCGGCTGGTCGTGCCGTGGAAATACGGCTTCAAGAGCGCCAAGAGCATCGTTGCCATCCGCCTGACCGACAAGGAGCCGGGCACGGCCTGGAACAAGGCGGCGCGCAACGAGTACGGCTTTTATTCCAATGTGAATCCGGACGTGCCGCACCCGCGCTGGAGCCAGGCCACGGAGCGGCGCATTGGCGAGGATGGCCTGTTCGCCAAGAAGCGCAAGACGCTGCTGTTCAACGGCTACGAAGCCCAGGTCGGCCAGCTCTACACGGGCATGGATCTGAAGAAGTTCTATTGATGCGGCCCATGCAATGACGGTGTTACAGCGCCTTTTGCTGCACCGGGCGGCCAAGCCGCTGGTGTTTCTTGTGTGCCTGCTGCCGTTTGCGTGGCTGCTGGCCGGAGCCATCCTGAACACTCTCGGCGCCAATCCGGCCGAGGCCCTGCTGCGCTCCACGGGGGACTGGACGCTGCGCTTTCTGTGCGTGGTGCTGGCCGTGACACCGCTGCGCCAGGCGCTGGGGCTGACGGCGCTGGCGCGCTTTCGGCGCATGCTGGGCCTGTATGTGTTCTTCTACGCCGTGCTGCACCTGCTGTGCTATGCGTGGTTCGACATGGGGCTGGACTGGGGCGAGATCGTGCTCGACATCCCCAAACGCCCGTTCATCCTCGTGGGCTTTGCGGCCCTGCTCTTGCTGACCGCGCTTGCCGCCACATCGCCGCACCGTGTGCTCCGGGCCATGGGCGCAAAGCGCTGGCAATGGCTGCACAGCTGCATTTATGCGGTGGCGCCGCTGGCCCTGCTGCATTTCTTCTGGATGCGCGCGGGCAAGAACAACTTCGCCGAGGTCGGCGTATACGCCGCCATTCTTGCGCTGCTGCTGGGCTGGCGTGTGGCCCATGCACTGCGCCGCCGGCGCGCCAGAAGCTAGCCCGCGACGGCGCGCAGGGCAGGGCGCAGCTGGCGGGTGACGGGGTCGATGTCCGCCATGGGCAACTGGTAGTTGCGCTGGTCGAACAGATCAATGCCGCACTGCAGGCCTTCCAGCCAGTTGAACAGGTCGGCAATCGCCTTGGCGCCCATGATGGGCGCGCCGTGCTGGGGCACGATCATGTCGATGGGCAGCTGGCGCGCCATCTGCACCCACAGCCGCAGGATCTTGTTGGAGACCATGTAGCGGCGGTGAAAGCCTTCCATGCGCACGATGTGCGGCACCAGATCGGTCACCGGCACCTGTGCCTCGATGCCGTTCATCAGGGACACGCCCAGGTCGCCCGTAAACAGGATGCGGCTGACGGGATCGTAGAAGTGGAAGTTGCCCTCGGCATGCAGGAAGTGGGCGGGCAGCAGGTGCAGCTCATGGCGGCCCAGCGGCAGCCGGCCGCCGGCGTCCGGCACGCCGATCACGCGGTTCTCGGTCTTGCCGACCTTGGTGAAGTGGGGCGCGAAGCGCTCCCAGATGCGCGAGATCACCAGCTGGGCCTTGGTGCTGGTCATCCAGCGATCCAGCGAGGCAATGATGTCGGGATCGGCGTGGGAGGCAATCAGATAGGAAAGCTTGTGCGGCGCGAAATGCCGAGACATGCCCATGAACAGCTCGTTGAACGCGAGATTGCCGCCCGGATCGATGATGGCGCCCGTGTCGTCATCGACGATGAGGAACTGGTTGGCTTGGATGGCCTGTCCATCTTCCTCGATGAGGTCGGTGAACATCAGGCAGGCGTGGTTTTTGTCTCGGTAAAGCTCTACGGGCATGGCGGGTTGTCGAGGGACAAGATGCGGTCACTCTAAGCGCCATGCCATGCAGCGGGGTTGACGTGCATCAAGCCGCAGTGCGGCTGCCGCGTCAGTCGGCCTGTGGCCTGCGGGAGTCCGAGGCGCCCGTGGGCGTGGAGCTTTCCTCGACGGCTGCATTGGAGGGGCCGGTCGGCAAGGTGGTGGGCGCCGGTGCGGGCGTTGCCCGCTCGGCCGGGCTGGAGATGCCCAGGGTCTGCGGCAGCGTGGCGCGGTGGCTGGCGGCTGGCGAGCTGGGCAGGAACAGAGGCCCCTTCTGCCCACAGGCCGCAAGGGACGCCGCACAGGCCCCAAGGGCAATGCACCTGACTAGAATTTGCGAGGCTTTCAACATAAGCGAATTGTAATGACCGACCAAGAATTTCTGGACCTTGCCGAACGACTGCTGCTGGCGGTGGAGCAAGACTGCGATCGCATCAACGATGAAACCGATGCCGACCTCGATGCCCAGCGCGTGGGAGGCATGGTGACCCTGGTCTTTGCCAACCGCAGCCAGATCGTGATCAACCAGCAAAAGCCGCTGCATGAGATCTGGCTGGCCGCCAAGGCCGGCGGCTTCCACTACCGCTACGACGCGTCGCAGGGCGCCTGGCTCGATACCAAGGGCGCGGGCGAGTTCTTCGCCAACCTGAGCCGCTACGCCACCGAGCAATCGGGCCTGGCGCTGCAGTTCTCGGCACGCTGAGACCCCGGCTTTCGGCTGGCTCCAAAAGAAAAGCCCGGCATGGCCGGGCTTTCTTGCGTGGTCGACCGCCTCAGTTGCGGAACAGGTCGAGGATGCGGTTGCGCTCCTCGGTGGCGGGCGGGGGCGTGGCGCCTGCGGCGCTGCCCGTGGATGCACTGTCCATGCCCAGGCTGCTGACGCCGCCGTTGCGCGCGTTTTCCTCGTAGTACCACTCGCCGCCCATGTTCACGACGCCAGGCGGCACGGGCATCTCGGCCACGGGAACGCCCTTGAGCGCGTGCTGCATGAAGCTGATCCAGATCGGCAGGCTCAGGCCGCCGCCGGTCTCGCGGCTGCCCAGGTTGCGCGGCGTGTCGTAGCCGATCCAGGATACGGCGGCCAGCGTGGGCTGGAAGCCCGCAAACCAGGCATCCACCGAATCGTTGGTCGTGCCGGTCTTGCCATACAGGTCGGGGCGCTTGAGCGTGGACTGCGCGCGCGCTGCAGTGCCCACGCGCGCCACGTCCTGCAGCAGGCTGTCCATGATGAAGGCGTTGCGCGCGTCGATGGCCTGGGGCAGTTCCTGCACCGGGGGCGGTGTGAATTCGGACAGGATGCGGCCCTTGTGATCGGTGACGCGGGAAATCAGCCAGGGATTGACGCGGTGGCCGCCGTTGGCGAACACGGAGTAGCCTGCCGCCAGCTGCAGCGGCGTGACGGCACCTGCGCCCAAAGCCATGGTCAGGTAGGCCGGGTGCTTGGCGGCGTCAAAGCCGAAGCGCGTGACCCACTCCTGGCCCTGCTTGGGTCCCACGGCCTGCAGCAGCCGGATGGAGATCATGTTCTTGGACTTGTTCAGGCCCGTGCGCATGGTCATCGGCCCGTCGTAGCGGCTGTCGTAGTTCTTGGGCTCCCAGGGCTGCCCCCCCGTCACGCCCGCACTGAAAAACAGCGGCGCGTCATTGATCATGGTGGAGGGCGAGAAGCCCTTTTCCAGCGCCGCGGAGTAGATGAAGGGCTTGAAGGCCGAGCCGGGCTGGCGCCAAGCCTGGGTCACATGATTGAACTTGTTCTTCTGGAAGTCGAAGCCGCCGATCAGGGCGCGCAAGGCGCCCGTCTGGGGAACCAGGGCCACGAAGGCGCCTTCCACCTCGGGCAGCTGCGTGATTTCCCAGGTGTTCTTGGGCGTCTTGACCACGCGGATCACGGCGCCGGGACGTATCTTGATGTTGGGCGGTGCCTTGGGGTTCAGGCCCGATTCGGCAGGCTTGAGGCCTTCGCCCGTGATCTCGATCTGCTCGCCGTCGGCACGGGCCGCCAGGATCTTGCGCGGGTTGGCATCCAGCACCACGGCGGCGAGCACGTCTCCGTTGTCGGGGTGGTTGGCCAGGGTGTCGTCAATGGCGTCTTCACGGTCCTCGGCGTCGGCGGGCAGGGCCACGAACTTCTCGGGGCCGCGGTACTTCTGGCGGCGCTCGTAGTCCATGATGCCGCGGCGCAGCGCGGCGTAGGCGGCTTCCTGTTCGCCGGCATTGATGGTGGTGTAGACGTTCAGGCCGCGCGTGTAGGCCTCGTTGCCGTACTGGGCAAAGATCAGCTGGCGCGCCATTTCGGCCACGTACTCGGCATGCACCCGGGTGTTGAAGGAGCCTGTGCGGATCTTCAGCGGCTCGGCCTTGGCTTCAGTGGCCTGGGCCGCCGTGATGAAGCCGTTTTCCTCCATGCGCTCGATGATGTAGAGCTGGCGCGAGCGGGCGCGCTTGGGGTTGCTGATCGGGTTGTAGGCCGAGGGCGCCTTGGGCAGGCCGGCCAGCATGGCCGCTTCGGCGACGGTGATGTCCTTCAGTGGCTTGCCGAAATAGGCTTCACAGGCGGCGGCAAAGCCATAGGCCCGATTTCCCAGATAAATCTGGTTCATGTAGATCTCGAGAATCTGGTTTTTGCTCAGCAGATGCTCTAGCTTGAAAGTCAGTAAGACTTCGTAAATTTTGCGTGTAAAAGTTTTCTCGGAAGACAGATAGACATTGCGTGCCACCTGCATGGTGATGGTCGATGCGCCCTGGCTTTTCACGCGGCCCAGATTGGCCAGCGCGGCGCGCGCCATACCTTTGTAGTCGACGCCACCGTGCTCGAAAAAGCGGGTGTCTTCAATGGCCAGCACCGCGTCGGTCATCACTTTGGGGATGTCCTGGATGGGTGTCAGCGTGCGCCGCTCCTCGCCGAACTCGCCCAGCAGGGCGCCTTCGCTGGAGTACACGCGCAGCGGAAGCTTGGGCCGGTAGTCGGCCAGCTCGGACACGTCGGGCAGGTTGGGGTAGGCCATGGCCAGGGCCACGGCCACGGTCAGCATCAGGGCCAGCGCGCCGGCGACGGCGATGCCCGCCAGCCATAGCAAGGCCTTGGGAAACCAATGCATGGGCTTGGACGGAGCGGAGCGAGGCTTTCCAGCCTGGGGTTCTCGGGAGTCTGAGGACGGCATGTCGCAGGGAGTGCTGAGGAGTGCCGCATTATAAAAATGCGTTCCCCAGGGGGTCGGTAGGAGGCGGCTGCACACGGTTGCCAGCATGGCCGCAAGCCTCGCATCCTAAGCCAGGCGTACAGGCCGACATGCAAGCAGGGGTGCATTCCTGTCGCATTTGATGGCCCGCAACAATGTCTGTTTTTGGCCACTACCGTCAACCATGCTCCGGCAGGCATGGTGAGTTGCGCGCAGTCTTGCTGATAGCATTCAACCTATATGTGAAGGTTTGTTGCGTTCTTTACATACACAAGAAGAGGGAGGGCAAGTTGATTGCTATGGGATCCTTATTCAGTCGCCAGCCCGCACCTTTGCTAGGCATCGACATCAGTTCTTCGAGCGCCAAGCTCGTTGAGCTGTCTCGTGCCAGGTCGGGCGAACTGTTGCTGGAGCGCTGTGCCATCGAGCCGCTGGAGCGGGGATGGATCACGGATGGCAACATCGAAAAGTTCGACGAAGTGGCAGAGGCTGTACGGCGGCTGGTCAAAAAAAGCGGCACGCGGACCAAGAACGTGGCCATGGCATTGCCGGCTTCGGCCGTGATCACCAAGAAGATTTCGCTGCCCGACGGCATGAGCGAGCAGGAACTGGAGGTCCAGGTCGAATCCGAGGCCAATCAGTACATTCCTTTTTCGCTCGACGAAGTGAGTCTAGACTTCTGTGTCATAGGCCCGTCATCGAATTCGCCTGGCGACGTGGATGTGCTCATTGCCGCCTCCCGCCGCGAGAAGGTGCAGGACCGCCAGGGCCTGGCCGAGGCGGCCGGCCTCAAGCCGATGGTCATCGACATCGAGCCCCATGCCTCCCGCATGGCCGCCGGACGGTTGATCGAGCGCCTGCCCAATCAGGGCAACAACGCTTTGGTGGCGCTGTTCGAGGTAGGCGCCATGACGACCAGCATGCAGATCCTGCGTGACGACGAGGTGCTGTACGACCGTGACCAGGCCTTTGGCGGCGCCCAGCTGACGCAGCTGATCGCGCGCCAATATGGTTTTTCCCTCGAAGAGGCCGAGTCCAAGAAGCGCAACGGCGAACTGCCGGAGGACTACGCTTCCGCCGTGCTCAAGCCCTTCGTGCAGAGCATGACGCAGGAAGTGTCGCGCGCACTGCAGTTCTTTTTCACCAGCACGCCCCACAACCGCATAGACCACATCCTGCTGGCTGGCGGCTCGGCACCGCTTTCCGGCCTGTCCGAGGCCATCACGCAGCAGACCGGATTCGCCTGCAGCCTTGCCAATCCCTTCGATGGCATGGAAGTCGGCAGCGGCGTGCGCCTCAAGCGCATGTCGCGCGAGGCCCCCGCCTACCTGACCGCCTGCGGTCTGGCCATGCGGAGGTTTGTGTCGTGATCCTGATCAATCTGCTTCCTCACAGAGAAGCCACACGCAAGCGACGCAAGGAAGCATTCCAGGCCACCATGGTCCTTTCGGCCCTGATAGGGCTTTTGATCATTGGTGCTGTCTACTGGTGGTACCAGATGATGATCGAAGCCCAGCAGGCAAAGAACAGCATGCTGCGCGCCGAGATCACGGTGCTGGAGTCCCAGATCAAGGAAATCGCCGGGCTGGAGGATGAGATCACTGCCCTGCGTGCACGTCAGAAGGCCGTGGAAGACCTGCAGTCCGATCGCAATCTGCCGGTGCACATGCTCAATGAGCTGGTGTCCCAGCTGCCCGATGGCGTCTACATCACCAGCATCAAGCAGGAAGGTCTGGCCGTGACCATGCAGGGCACGGCGCAGTCCAATGAGCGGGTGTCCGAGATGCTGCGCAATCTATCCGAGGGAACGCCCTGGATCTCCAAGCCGGAACTGGTGGAGATCGTGGCCAAGACGGTCAACGTCACGCCCAAGGACCAGCGCCGTGCTGCAGCGTTCAATCTGCGCTTCCAGCTCACGCGCGCCAGCGTTGCGGAGAAAGGCCTTCCGACGGCGGCCAACCCAGGAAAGTCCCAGTGATGGCCAAGAAGAAAAAGAACGACATCGACTTCTCCGCACTGCAGGAGAACATCCAGCGCCAATTCCGTGGTCTTGATCCCAATGATCCTTCGCGGTGGCCCTTGCTGCCGCGTTTTCTGTTGTGCGTTGCCATTGCGTTGGGCGTCGCCGCCTTGCTCTGGTACGTACTGATCAAGGACTATGAGGACATGCTGGAGCAAGAGCGCAACACCGAAGTCACGCTGCGCCAGGACTTCAGCCAGAAGCTGTCCAAGGCGGTCAGCCTGGATGGCCTGAAGAAGCAGCGTGAACAGGTCCAGCAATATGTGACACAGCTGGAAAAGCAGTTGCCCAGCAAGGCGGAAATGGCTGCGCTGCTCTCGGACATCAACCAGGCCGGACTGGGGCGCAGCCTGCAGTTTGAAACGTTCCGCCCCGGGGCGATGGTGGTCAAGGAGTACTACGCCGAGCTGCCCATTGCTTTGAAGGTCACAGGACGCTTTCATGACATCGGTTCATTCGCTTCCGACGTGGCCTACCTGTCTCGCATCGTGACCTTGAACAACTTGTCGATTGTCCCTGTGGGCAAGGACGGAAGCGAGGTCCTGAGCATGGAGGCGACGGCGCGAACCTTCCGCTATCTGGATGCCGAGGAAGTGCAGGCGCAACGTGCGGCCGCCGGGAAGGGCAAGAAATGAGGCAAATGCGTTTTCGCGGCTGGCTTGTGCTGGCCGCCTGTCTGTCGCTGGTGGCGTGCACTTCATCCGAGCATGAGGAACTGCAGACCTGGATGGCGCAGGAGCGTGCCAATGCAAAGCCTCGCGTCAAACCATTGGAAGAGCCGAAGTTATTCACGCCTCAGGCCTACCTGGGTTCGGAGGGGATGGATCCCTTCAACCCTCTGAAGCTGATGCAGGTGTTGCGCAGAGAGTCCGTGCAGTCCAACGCGAATACCAGCTTGATGGCTGCAGAGCTCAACCGCCGCAAGGAGCCGCTGGAAGCAGAGCCCCTGGATGCAATGACCATGGTGGGCAGCCTGGACAAGAAGGGTGTGCCCACGGCCTTGATCAGAGTCGGAACATTGCTGTATCAGGTCCGTGCAGGAAATTACCTGGGCCAGAACTACGGAAAGATCACCCGGATCACGGAGACTTCCATCCAGTTGCGCGAAATCGTCCAGGATGGCAGCGGCGACTGGATAGAAAGAAATAGCACACTGGAGTTGCAGGAGGGAAGGAAATGATGGGCACACATCGCAGCATGTCTCACAAAGCTCGCTGGGGAATCGCCTTGGGCGGTTGGTTGCTGGGCTCCTTTGCATGGGCGCAGTCCGCGATAGAGTCGGTCTCCGGTTCCATCCAGGGGGGCACCGAGGTGGTGCGCATCGAGCTTTCCGAAGCGCTGGCTGCGGACCCGACCGGATTTGCGATCCAGTCGCCTGCGCGGATCGCACTGGATTTTCCTGGCGCAACCAATGCGACGGGCAAATCGATGGTCGAGCTCAACCAGGGCAACCTGCGTTCCATCAATATCGTGGAAGCCTCTGGCCGTTCCCGGCTGGTGCTGAATTTGAAATCGGCGACTTCCTACCGCACTGAACGCCAAGGCAAGGCGTTGCTGATCCTGCTGGATCCTGTGGCCGCGTCTGCTGCGGTGAAGCCTTCTGCGCAGCAGGGTGTGTTTGAAGCCAAGACAGCCGTCGGTAGCGATGTCCAACCCATTCGGGATGTTGATTTCCGTCGTGGCAGCGATGGCTCGGGCCGCATCGTCGTGGGATTGAGCAATAGCCAGGTCGGCGTGGACCTGCGCCGAGAAGGCAAGGAACTGGTCGTCGATTTTCTGCGTTCCTCCCTGCCTGAAGGCTTGCGCCGCAAGCTGGATGTTGCGGATTTCGGAACACCGGTGCAGACAATCTCATCGGTGCAGCAGGGGGAATCCGTGCGCATGCGTATCGCTCCCGTCGGCGACTGGGAGCACAGTGCCTACCAAAGCGACAGCCAGTTTGTGATCGAGGTCCGCCAGAAAAAGGTGGATGTGAGCAAGCTCACGCAGGGCCCCGGCTACAGCGGTGAAAAGCTGTCCCTGAATTTCCAGAACATCGAAGTGCGGTCCCTGCTGCAGGTGATTGCCGACTTCACGAACTTCAACATCGTGACCTCGGATACGGTTTCCGGGGCGCTGACCCTGCGTCTCAAGGATGTTCCCTGGGACCAGGCGCTGCAGATCATCATGGATGCCAAGGGCCTGGGCATGCGCAAGTCGGGCTCGGTGCTCTGGATTGCGCCCAAGGATGAAATCGATGCGCGCACCAAGCGTGACTATGAAGCCGCCATGGAAATCCAGAAACTGGAGCCGCTGCGGACCCAGGGCTTTCAGCTGAACTATGCGAAGGCGGCCGATATCCTGTTGCAAATCACGACGAACACCAGCTCTGCCGGGGTTGGCGGAACTGCGACGAGATTTCTGTCCGAGCGCGGGTCCGCAATCTCCGAGCCTCGAACCAACCAACTCTTTGTGACGGACACTCCCGCCAAGCTTGAGGCGATGAAGGCATTGCTGGCCACGCTGGATGTGCCGGTGCGGCAAGTGCTCATTGAAGCGCGTATTGTGGAAGCCCGTGACACGTTCGGCCGTGCGCTGGGTGTGCGCCTCGGCGGTGGGGACTTGCGTGCCCAGCGTGGTGGTGATGGCGGCTACAGCATCGGCGGTGACAATCGTGTTGTCTTCGGTACGGGGTTCGACAACGCAAATGCCTCTGCAGGTGCGGGTGGTACGGTCAATACTTCGGGCAGCTTCGTGAATCTTCCTGCATCCGTGTCAGGAGTTTCAGGATCTGGCACCTTTGCCATGTCCATCTTCAATGCTGCAGCCAATCGTTTCCTTACACTGGAACTTTCGGCAATGGAAGCCGATGGTCAAGGCAAGATCATTTCAAGCCCTCGTCTCATGACCGCCGACCAGACCAAGGCACTGATCGAGCAGGGTACGGAGTACCCGTACTCAGTCACCGCACCCAACGGAGCGACCACCATAGCCTTCAAGAAGGCAGTGTTGAAGCTGGAAGTCACGCCGCAAATAACTCCTGAAGGCGATATCATCCTGGATTTGGATATCAACAAGGATTCTCGCGGAGAAACCACGACCCAGGGGGTGGCCATTGACACAAAGCATATCAAGACGCAGATCCTGGTACAAAACGGTGGCACTGTGGTGATTGGCGGTATTTTTGAGTTGGAAGAAACCAATCAGGAAAACAAGATTCCTTTGTTGGGTGATGTGCCTGTTCTGGGTAATCTTTTCAAGAGCCGCTCCAGGGCCTCTTCCAAGAGAGAAATGCTTGTATTCATTACACCAAAAATGATTTCTGATGGCTCTGCAAAACGCTGAGTGAAAATTTAGGGAGATATTTGATGAAGAAAATATGGTTGGCTACTTTGACGGCCTTTGCTCTGGTTGGGTGCGGGGGGGAGGAGGGAACCCGGGGACACCTGGAGGAGGTACGGGGGGCGGTACGACACCGGATGTAGCCAGTGTCGAGTTCCTTCTCGACAAGACTGTTGTCGCCAATTCGGGAAGCGACTCCGCTACCTTGACGGTCACAGCATTGTCCGCGAGCAGGAATCCTGTAGCCAATGCGCCTGTCTCCGTTGTGCTGGATTCGGGTGTTTTTACACCCAACGCCAATGTGACGGATGCCTCTGGCCGTGTTACTGGAAAGATAGAGATCGGTGGTGATCGTTCCAACCGGGATATCCGCTTCAACCTGAAGGCTGGTAATCAGTCGGGGACAGGTGTTGTGGCTGTCACCGGCAGCCAGATCGCCTTGACCGTGGTTCCCTCTGCTCCTTCGCCGGGACAACCAGTGGAGGTCACGGCAAAAATCTCGGATGCGAATGGCGCAGGAATTTCTGGCATTCCTGTTGTGCTTTCCGGATCGGTTCTCAGTGCTGCGGTGACGGCCCAGACGGACACATCTGGCGTGGCGAAGTTTGCAGCATTCAATGCACCAGGCACTGCCCAGATCTACTCTCTGCAAGCCAAGGCTTCAGGAGTGGTCTCGAACGAGCAGATCACTGTGGCAGGCGGCGCTGCCCAAGTTCCTGACGCGGTGGGCGTGGTCAGCGCGGCGAGCCTGTCCATTGTGCCGAATACCGTCAAGCCAAATCTGGATGGCGGTCGCACCAATACGGCGCAATTGCGAGCCCTGTTCCTGGATAAGGACAATCGCGCGATTCCAAATATGCGAGTCCGCTTTGAGATCGTTCCGCCTGGACTGGGCTCTGGGGAAGCTATCTCGACAGGTAGTCAATCCGTGATATCCAATGCCAGCGGAGTTGCCTTGGCGCAATATATTCCTGGCGTGCGTATCAGCCCGACAGATGGGGTCAGCATCCGCATGTGCTATGGCAGTTCTGACGCAGCTGTGTCCAATGGGAAATGCCCCAATTCGCGTATCAGTACGCTGACTGTTGCCAGCGAACCTGTCTCCATCACTATCGGCGACAACAATGAGTTGGAAAAAGGTGCCAATAACCTTACCTATATCAAGAAGTTTGATGTGGCCGTTGCCAATGCTGCTGGTGAGGCCGTTGCGGATGCGGATGTTTCAGTAAGCGTGGATATTCTGCGATACGGATTTGGTAGCTATGACAACGTCAAGAATTCACACGTCGCTGGATCCGGTTTTTGCTTGAATGAGGACATCAATCGCAATGGAAATCTGGACAGCGGTGAAGACGCCAATGGCGATGGCCGCTTGACGCCGCCCAAGGCAGACATCGTGGTTTCCTATTTCAATGGCCGCAAAACGGGAGCCAATGGCCGCGTGATCGTGCAGACGGAATATCCGCAGAACGTAGCCACCTGGCTGATCTACAAGCTGACGGTGAGCTCCAATGCGGCTGGTTCCGAAGGTCGTGCCGAGCGCCTCTTTGTGACCTCGTTCGTCGAGGGCGACCAGAAGAACGGCTCCTTCCTGACCTCGCCTTACGGAGTGACATCCGTCTGCCTGCCCGAGTGAACAAGTCGGTGAATCTCGATCAAGGTCCTGCCTCGCTCCGTGCGCCGGTGGTGGCCCTGATCGGCCTGCCCGGCTCCGGCAAATCGACCATAGGGCGCCAGTTGGCGCGCCTGTGGTCGATGCGTTTTGTGGATTCGGACCATGTGATCGAGCAGCGCCTGGGCTGCAGCATCCGGGAGTTTTTCGAGCGTGAGGGCGAGCAGGCTTTTCGCGACATGGAGTCGCAGGTCATTGATGAGCTGTCGGCCTCCACATCCAGCCTGCTGTTGTCCACGGGCGGCGGCGTGGTGCTGCGCGAGCAAAATCGCCGCCATCTGCATGAGCGCACCCAGGTCTTCTACCTGGATTGCACGCCAGAGGACATCGCCGCGCGGCTGCGCAACGATGTGACGCGGCCCTTGCTGCAGGTGGAGGATCCGGCGTTGCGCCTGCGCGAGTTGCTGCTGCAGCGCGAGCCCCTGTATCTGGAGACGGCGCACTTCGTGATCCAGACATCCGGCCTGTCTGTGGCGCAGGCCGCCCAGCGCATACGCATGCAGGCGGAACTGGCCTGAACGCTGCCCACTGGAACACCAAAGGCCTCGGCACTTGCCGGGGCCTTTTTCTTTAAGATCGACAGTTGCCGGGCGCGCTGCCGTGTCGCGGAAACCTTTTCATTCTTTCTCCCCTGGAGCGACATCATCTTGCCCCACGCCTCCTCCTCGCCTGCTGCCCAGGTCGTGACCATTGACCTGGGTGAGCGCTCCTATCCGATTGCCATCGGCACCAGCCTGCTGGACCAGGCAGCCACCTATGCCGCGCTGCCTTCTGCGGCACAGGCCGTCATCGTCAGCAACGATGTGGTCGCACCGCTCTATGAGCCCGCACTGCGCCGCGTGCTGGAGCAGCGCTACCGCAGCGTGCGGACCGTGGTGCTGCCCGATGGCGAGGCCCACAAGGACTGGCAGACGCTGAATCTGATCTTCGATGACCTGCTGTCCGGTGGCTGCGACCGCAAGACCGTGCTGTTCGCGCTGGGCGGCGGCGTCATTGGCGACATGACGGGCTTTGCTGCCGCCAGCTACATGCGCGGCGTGCCCTTCGTGCAAGTGCCCACCACGCTGTTGTCGCAGGTGGACTCGTCGGTGGGCGGCAAGACTGCCATCAACCATCCGCTGGGCAAGAACATGATCGGCGCCTTCTACCAGCCGCAGCTGGTGGTTTGCGACCTGGCCTCGCTGGACACGCTGCCCGCGCGCGAGCTGAGCGCCGGCCTGGCCGAGGTCATCAAGTACGGGCCCATCGCCGACATGGACTTCCTGGCCTGGCTGGAGGAGAACATGGACGCCTTGCTTGCCCGCGACCGCACTGCACTGGCGCACGCGATCAAGCGCAGCGTGGAGATCAAGGCCTGGGTCGTGGGGCAGGACGAGAAAGAGGCTGGGCTGCGCGCCATTCTCAATTTCGGCCACACCTTCGGGCATGCGATCGAAGCCGGCATGGGCTACGGCAACTGGCTGCACGGCGAAGGCGTGGGCGCCGGCATGGTCATGGCGGCCGAGCTGTCGCAGCGCCTTGGCCTGGTGGATGCCGCCTTTGTGCAAAGGCTGCGCGTGCTGATCGAACGTGCGGGCCTGCCGGTGCGCGGCGCCGTGCTGGATGAGCGTGACAACGCTGACCGCTATCTGGAGCTGATGCGCGTGGACAAGAAGTCCGAGGCGGGCGAGATCCGCTTCGTTCTCATTGACGGGCCGGGAAAGGCCGTCATGCGCTCGGCGCCCGATGCCTTGGTGCGCGAAGTCATAGACGCCTGCTGCGCCTGACGCGCGGCGCTGTGGGCAAGCCGGAACTGCTAGAGTGCCCTTGTCAGCATGATGAGGCGATCGAATGCAGAAACAGGCCCTGGCCCCCTATGCCTGCAACCCGGCGTTCAGCCGGGGGCGGCGTTTCCCGGAGGCGCCTGCGCCCACGCGCAGCGACTTCCAGCGCGACCGGGACCGCATCGTCCATTCCTCGGCCTTCCGGCGCCTGGTCTACAAGACCCAGGTCTTCGTCAACCATGAGGGCGACCTGTTCCGCACCCGCCTGACGCACTCGCTGGAAGTGGCCCAACTGGGCCGCTCGGTGGCCCGGTCGCTGCAACTGGACGAGGATCTGGTCGAGGCCATCTGCCTGGCCCACGACCTGGGCCACACCCCCTTCGGCCATGCGGGCCAGGATGCGCTCAATGCCTGCATGCAGCCGCATGGCGGCTTCGAGCACAACCTGCAAAGCCTGCGCGTGGTGGACCGGCTGGAAGAGCGCTATCCAGCCTTTGACGGCCTGAACCTGAGCTTCGAGACGCGCGAGGGCGTTCTCAAGCATTGCTCGCGCACCAATGCCGAGCACCTGGAGGCGCGCGAGCCCGGCGGGGTGGCGCAGCGTTTTCTGCTGGGCCGGCAGCCTTCGCTGGAGGCCCAGCTGTGCAACCTGGCCGATGCCATTGCCTACAACGCCCATGACGTGGACGATGGCGTGCGCTCCGGCCTGATCACCATGCCCCAGCTGTGCGAGGCTGTTCCCCTGTTCGCGCGCTATCACGACGCAACACTGGCCGAGCATCCTCAACTGGGCATGCCCCTGGCCGAGCGGCGCCTGCTGTACGAAAGCATCCGCCGCATGCTCAGCGATCAGGTCTATGACGTGATCGCCGCCACGCAGCAGCGCATTGCGCAGGCGCGGCTCTGTTCGGTGGACGAGGTGCGCGCCCAGCCTGGCCCTCTGGTGGGCTTCAGCGATACCATGAGGCAGCAGTCGCAGCAGCTCAAGCAGTTCCTGTTCCGCAATCTCTACCGCCATGAGCAGGTGGTGAAGACCATGGAAGGCGCGCAGCAGGTGGTGGCCGAGCTGTTTGCGGCCTACATGGTCGAGCCCGACCGCATGAAGCCGCGCTTCGTGCAGCGGGCCATGCTGGCCGAGGACGTATCGGCGCGTGCGCGGGTGGTGGCCGACTTCATCGCCGGGATGACGGACCGCTACGCGGCCCGCGAGCATGAGCTGCTGACAGGCCTGCGCCTGCTGGGCTGAGAAATCCGAGCAACGGCGTCGCCGGGGCGGCGCGGCTAGAATGCGGACCCTGCGTGACAGGGCAGGGAAGGGTTCCTGGACGGTTTCGCAATGTCTGGGGGCGCAGTGCCCCCGTTCGCATTTTTGAAGGGCACAGCCATGACCGATACCAACCACGAGATTCGCGCGGCCGAGTTTCCGCCTGTCACCGTGATCGAGGATACGGTGCACTGGCTCGAAAAGGCCGTGATCGGCCTGAACCTGTGCCCCTTCGCCAAGGGCGTGCACATCAAGGGCCAGATCCACTACACGGTCAGCCAGGCCACCGACGCCGAAGGCGTGGCGGCAGACCTGCACCGCGAGCTGGAAGCCCTGGCCGAGGCCTCCCCGGACAAGCGCGACACCACGCTGCTGATCCTGCCGCACGCATTGCAGGACTTCCTGGACTTCAACGACTTTCTCGAAGTGGCCGACGCCATGGTCGAGGAGCTGGACCTGGGCGGCATACTGCAGGTGGCCTCGTTCCACCCGCAGTTCCAGTTCGAGGGCACCGAAGCCGACGACGTCACCAACTGCACCAACCGCTCTCCCTATCCCACGCTGCACCTGCTGCGCGAGGACAGCATAGACAAGGCGGTCGAGGTGTTCCCCGAAGCCGAATCCATCTACGAGCGCAACATGGAGACGCTGGAGAAGATCGGCATCGAAGGCTGGCTGGACCTGGGTGTGGGCGCGCGCTGCCCTATGGCGCACGCAGCCAAGCCGGGCGCTGCCGAATGAAGGCGCGCCAGGGCAAGCCTGCCGCAAAGCCCGAGCAGGATGTGACCGCGCAGCTGGGCCTCAAGCCCGGCCAGTCCATTGAACTGCTCAAGGCACTGCACATCCTCACGCGCGAAGGCAAGATCAACCAGGATTCGCGCCGCAAGCTCAAGCAGGTCTACCACCTCTACCAGTTCATCGCGCCCATCCTCGAAGAACTGTCGGCCGACGGCCATGCGGTCACCCTGGCCGACCACGGCGCCGGCAAGTCCTACCTGGGATTCATCCTCTACGACCTGTATTTCAAGCCGCTGGGGCGCGGCCATATCTACGGCATAGAAACGCGCGCGCCGCTGGTGGAGGCTTCGCAGAAGCTGGCTGCCGAGCTGGGCTTCGAGCGCATGGGCTTTCTGAACATGTCGGTGGCCGAGTCCACGCATGCCGACTTCATGCCTGCGCAATTCGACGTGGTCACGGCCCTGCACGCCTGCGACACCGCCACCGACGACGCCATCGCCTTCGGCCTGGAGAAGAAGGCCAAGGCCATGGTGCTGGTGCCCTGCTGCCAGGCCGAGGTCGCAGCCTGCCTGCGCCAGACCAAGGCGCTGAGCCTGACGCGCACGCCGCTGGCCGAACTGTGGCGCCATCCCATACACACCCGCGAAATGGGCAGCCAGCTCACCAACGTGCTGCGCTGCCTGTACCTGGAGGCCTGCGGCTACCAAGTCACCGTGACCGAGCTGGTGGGCTGGGAGCACAGCATGAAGAACGAGCTGATCATTGCGCGCTACACGGGGCAGAAAAAGCGCAGTGCGGTCGAGCGGCTCCGTGCAATCCTCAACGAGTTTGGCTTGTCAGGGTCTGCACTGGCGCACCGCTTTGGCCAATAGTGATACGGATGCTGCGCAAGGTGTGTGCACCTGACTCTTAGTGTGGTGTCTGATTTTTATTTTGGATAGCTATTGGGTGAGCGATAGATGTAATTTTTTGAGTATCGAGGTTTGTGGATAATGGTGCTCGGATATATTTGTTAGCTCTCACCATCGGTGGAAGTTCCACAGCTTCAAATAGATACAAAGCAGAAAATGTATAGATACTCGCTATGGCTGGCACTCTCTCTGGTAGCTTGCGGTGGTGGCGGAGGTGGGGATACGACGCCACCAAAGCCCACTGAGCCTGAAAATGGTTGGTTGACGTTTGACAAGCCGGATGTCGTGGTGCTCCAGGGCGATTCGGAGCAAGTTACGGTGAAAGCTACGTCTACCAAGGCGCTTTCCGCGCCGCTGAATGTGCGTGTCGATGCTACGGATGAGTTCGTTTCTGGTACGACGGTCACCTATGAAAAGATCGCGGGTTTCGAGTTCAATCTGAGTACAGCTACTAGTGCACCGGTTGGCAAGCGCAGCGGCGTATTGAAGGTCTTTTTGTGCAGTGATGATGCACGCGTATGCAACTCACCCTATCCAGGCTCGCCCTGGACCGTTCCCTATGAAATCGAGGTGGTCTCCAAGGCTTTGAAGCAGACCCCGCTGGCCATGCTGCCTGGTGCTGTGGCTTGGAACAACTTGGGTGGCAATGCTGCGCGCACGGGTTATGTGACGACCAATATCACCTTGAGTCCGGCTAATTTTTCCTTGCGCTGGGCAAAGCGGGGAGGACCTTCAACCTCAATGTGGAGACTGACAGAGGCCGTCGTGGTCGATGGACGGGTTTACACAGGCGGTAATAGCCTTCGTGCCTATGGAGAAGCCGACGGCACGCTGCTCTGGGGGTCGTCGTTTAACTCTGGCCCAGCGGTTGTCAGCCAGGGCAACGTATTTTCTTATGCGGATGAAACGACTTTTGCTCCCAATCGTCTGTATGTGCGCAATGCCGTGACTGGATCCTCGGTGAACACGCCCGATCACTACGAAGGACAGGAAGACCGCTCTTTGCTGGTTGCGGATGATGACTCGGTCTATGCCCCGTTCACCTTCAGAATGACGGCTGTGGACGGTATTGTGGCGTGGCGGGATTATGCGCCCATGCGCAGTCTGCCTTCCAGGGCTTCCGATCGGTTGTATATGGCAGATGCGTCCAACGTCTATGCCCGGGATATCAAGGATGGCAGAGAGATAGCGCGCATTGCAACCGGAGGTGAGCAAAGGGAAGTCCGCAGGGCGACCGGTACCCTCGCCGATGGTCAGGATCGCGTGCTAGTCTCGCATTTCAACCAGGGCAATGCCTCGCTTGGCAGCTACTCGATTGGGCAAAAGCAAAAACTCTGGGATGTCGAGGCTTCCTTTCTGAGCCGCCCAGCCTTGGCGGGCGATACGGTCTATGTAGTCAATGTGCCGCAGCCCGCCAAGGGCGTCGCCACGCTGGAGGCGCGTTCGTCGGCAACAGGTGCCGTGGTCTGGTCCACGCCGCTGCCTGATGCCGTGGTGCCGGTCGGCGAGGAGGCTGTCTATCACGTTGCTGTGGTCGGCAACTTGGTCTTTGTGTCTTCTGACCGCAAATTCGGGGCGTCCACCTACGCGATTGATCGTTCCAGTCATGCTATTGGCTGGCGCCATCCCGTCAATGGAAGTCTGGCAGTTTCCGACAACGGCATCCTGTATGTCGCGCAGGCGCTCGACGCCAGCCTGTTCGCCATCAATCTGCGTTGATGTAGTAAGGGAAAGCGGCTGGAAATTCGAGCCGCTTTCTTATTTACTCTTTTGTTTCCGCTGGCGAGGTCTTTTTTCTCAGCGCGTTGCGTGGTACCAGGCGATGCCATCGGCATCGATGCTGCGCTGCACCTGCCCCGCATGCATCAAATGATTCAGGCAGGCCAGGCTTTCGCCCGTGGCCATGCCCAGCAGGGCGGGGCTGGATTCGCTGATCGGGCGTGAGAAGAGGGCGCCGAAGACATCGACGGCGCGACGCGGCTCGGCCAGGGCGGCCAGCAGCCGGTCGCTGGCACGCTCCTGGCCTGCCACCAGCGAATCGATGCGCGCATGCAGGCCGCGAAAGCAATCGCCGTGCGCGGGCAGGACGAGCACATCGTCGGGCACTTCGCGCCTGACCTTTTCCAGAGACTCCATCCAGTCGGCCATGGGGTTGGCGTCGGGTTCCATGGGGTGGACCGAGACGTTGGACGAGATGCGCGGCAGCACCTGGTCGCCCGAGATCAGCAGCTTGAGATCGGGGCAGTACAGGCTGGCATGCTCGGGCGAGTGGCCGCTGCCGACCACCACGCGCCACAGGTGTTTTCCTATGCGCAGTTCCTCTCCATCGTGCAGGCGGCGGTAGCTGTCGGGCAGGGCATGGATGTGCTTGCCGAAGTTGCCGAAGCGGGCGCGGTAGGACTCCAGTGCGCTGTCGCTCCAGCCTGCGCGGCGGTAGAAGGCGATGGCGTCGGGCGGGGCCTCGCGGCTGCAGTCCGAGACCACGACGCGGCAGTTGAGGTACTCCAGGCGCGTCATGTACAGGGGCACATGGAACTTGCGCGTCAGCCATCCGGCCAGACCCACATGGTCGGGGTGCATGTGGGTGACGAAGACGCGCGTCAGCGAGCGGCCATCGGTGGATTGGGAGAACAGCGCGCGCCAGGTGGCCACGCCTTCGTCGGTGCGCGCACCCGTATCGACGATGGCCCAGCCCTGGCCGTCATCGATGGCCCAGAGATTGATGTGGTCCAGCGCATAGGGCAGGGGCATGCGCAGCCAGAGCACGCCGGGCGCCACCTCCAGCGTCTGCCCGCGCTGCGGCGGCGCCTCGAACGGGTAGTCGAGCACCGGCCTGGGCGGCGCTTCCGGGGCCTGCGAGGCGATCGGGTCTTGGGCTGTCTGGTTCATGGGGTTCCTTGTTCCGTCGCTGGGCTGGCCGCAATGCTATCCGGCCCTCAGCGCCTTGCCTGCAACGATACGCCTGCCGGCCTGGGCTGACTGTCACTGGCTCGTCACGGGCTGTTCCTACAGTGCACAAATCAATCAACAGGGGGAGGGCGCGGCCTTGCCGCGGGGTCCCCTGCCTACAGAGGGATATCCGCATGAAACTGAAGATGTTGTGCAGCGCGCTGGCCGGTGCGTCGCTGCTGTTGAGCGCCTGTGGCGGCAGCGATGGATCGTCCGCTGCCACCCCGACCAAGAACGTGCTGTTCTTCCTGGGTGACGGCATGGGCATCACCACCATGACCGCCGCGCGCATCTACAGCGTGGGCGAAGACGGTGAGCTGACCATGGACAAGCTGCCCGAGACGGCCTTCGTCCACACCTTCTCGAACGACGCCCAGGTGACGGACAGCGCACCCTCGATGGCCGCCTACATGACCGGCGTGAAGATGAACAACGAAGTCATCTCCATGACGCCCGACACCAAGGCCACGGATGCCAGCGGCAAGGCCTATCACACCAACTACGACAGCACCTGCCCCAGCGGCAACGGCCAGGCCGTTCCCACGCTGCTCGAGCAGATGAAGTCCGCCGGCTACGGCACGGGCGTGGTCTCCACCGCGCGCATCACGCATGCCACGCCGGCAGCCACCTATTCGCACGTCTGCCACCGCGATGCGGAGAACACCATTGCCGCGGCCCTGGTGCCTGGCGGATCCGGCTACAACAGCAAGCTCGGCGACGGCGTGGACGTGATCCTGGGCGGTGGCTCGTACTACTTCACGCCCAAGGCCGACGGCGGCCGCCGCAACGACAGCCGCAACCTGATCGCCGAGTTCAAGACGCAAAAGTACAGCTACGCCGCCAACAAGAGCGAGTTCGACAAGCTGCCCGTGGACGGCAGCAAGATCGCCGGCCTGTTCACCAAGGACCACATGGCCTATGACCTGGACCGCGATGCGACCAAGGAACCGAGCCTGGCCGAGATGACGGGCAAGGCCATCAACGCGCTGTCGGCCAAGAAGAAGGGCTTCTTCCTGATGGTGGAAGGCGGCCGCATCGACCATGCGCTGCACGCTACCAACGCGCGCCGTGCGCTGCAGGATACCGTGGCCTTCGACAACGCCATCCAGACCGCGCTGGACAAGATGGCCAAGATCGATCCGGGCCTGAAGAACACGCTGATCGTCGTCACAGCCGACCATGACCACACGCTGCACCTGAACGGCTATGCCGCGCGCACCGGCAAGACCGAGGCCGGCAAGCCCGGCGTGCTGGGCCTGGTCAAGAACTACGTGGACGGCAAGGCCTCCACCGATGTGGATGGCAATCCCTACACCATCCTGGGCTTCGGCAACGGTCCCAAGCGCCTGGCCACGCGCGGCCCCATCGACGCGGCCACGCTGGAGAGCCCCGACTACCTGCAGGAGGCCGTGGTGCCCCTGGCCTCCGAAACCCACGGCGGCGGCGACGTGTTCCTGGGGGCTCAAGGCATGGGTGCCGATACGTTCTCGGGCGTGATCGACAACACGGCCGTGTTCAACCTGATCAAGAAGAGCATCGGCTTGCAATGAAACACCCCCTGAGCGACTGCGTCGCTTCCCCCTCTCTCGCTTCGCGGGAGGGGGACGACGCCCTCGCTGCGGGGCGGCCCTTGCTCGGCGTCCGCCGCCTGGGCCACGCCGGTTTCATGCGGTCCTAGCACGCTGTACGACCAGGGTCTTGTACCGCAATCAAGGCATTCAAAGTATTCAAGGAATTCCACATGCATCCGATCCTCCAAAAGACCTCCCTCGCCCTGGCGGCGGCCGGCGCGCTGGCGCTGCTGGCGCCTGCAGCCCATGCGGCTGGCGAGGCCAAGAACGTCATCTTCTTCCTCGGCGACGGCATGGGCCCGGTCACCGTGACCGCCGCGCGCATCTACAAGGGCGAAAAGCAGCTGGCCGAAAAGGCCGGCTCCCTGGCCAGCAGCGAACGCGCCACGCTGACCATGCAGTCCCTGCCCTACGCCAGCCGCATCAAGACCTTCTCGCGCGATGGCCAGACCACGGACAGCGCGCCCTCGATGGCCGCCTACATGACCGGCGTGAAGATGAACAACGAAGTCATCTCCATGTCGGCCGAGACCATGGCCTACGCGGCCAACGGCCAGCAGTACATCAACGGCGAGGACACCACCTGCCCGGCCGGCAACGGCCAACCCGCGCAGACCCTGCTGGAGCTGTCCAAGGCCAAGGGCCGCGCCGTGGGCGCCATCTCCACCACGCGCGTGGGCCATGCGACGCCTGCGGCCACCTATGCCCATATCTGCAACCGCAATGGCTACAACAGCATTGCCGAGCAGTCCGTGCCCGGCCATGCCAACTACAACGCCAGGCTGGGCGACGGCATCGACGTGCTCATGGGTGGCGGCCAGCGCAACTACCTGCCCAAGTCGGTCAACCCCAGCAGCAAGCGCACGGACACGGCCAACCTCGTGGACATGATGAAGGCCAAGGGCTACGCCTATGTTGCCAAGGGCAGCGAGCTGGCGGCCCTGGACGCGACCAAGGCGCCCAAGCTGCTGGGCCTGTTCACGCAAAGCGAAATGGCCTACGAGCTGGACCGCGTCAAGCAAAGGCTGGACGAGCCCAGCCTGTCCGACATGACCGGCAAGGCGCTGGACGTGCTCAGCCGCAATGACAAGGGCTTCTTCCTGATGGTGGAAGGCGGCCGCATCGACCACGCACTGCACGGCACCAATGCCAAGCGTGCGCTGGAAGACACGCTGGCCTTCGACCGCGCCATCGAGACCGCCATGGCCTACATGGAAAAGAAGGATCCGGGCCTGAAGAACACGCTGATCGTCGTCACCGCCGATCACGACCACAACATGGTGTTCAACGGCTACTCCAGGATCGGCAACCCCATCCTGGGCAAGGTGCAGGACTACCAGAGCGGCCAGATGGCCAAGGCCCAGGACGGCAAGCCCTACACCACGCTGGCCTTCGGCAATGGCGGACGTCCCAACGCCACGGCCTCCAGCCAGGTCAATGCCGAAGATGGCAACAAGCCCTGGATTGCGCCCACACGCGGCGCGGAGCGCCAGGACCTCAGCGGCGTGGACACCACGGACGACAACTACCTGCAGGAAGTGGGCCTGAACCTGGGCACGCCGGGCTCCGAGACCCATGGCGGCGGCGACGTGATGCTGTTCGCCGGCGGCGCGGGCGCCAGGATCTTCAAGGGCACGATGGACAACACCAAGGTGTTCTCCAAGGTCCGCGAAGCCGCTGGCCTGTAATTGTTTCTTCCTTCGTTGGCTGCTTGCCAACCCCTGGCCGGAGCCGTGGCGCATGCGTGTGCCCGGCCCCGGTTTTTTCGCATTGGCTGGATTCCATGACGCTCTCCCTTCCGGCGCCGCGCGCGGCGCGCCACATCTACGCGGCCGCGCTGCTGGCCTGCTCCGTCTCCGCAGCATGGGCCGCCGAGCCGCCCAAGCCGGCACCCGCACCCACGGCCGCAGTCCCTGCGGATTCCGTGGCGCGCACCACGGCCGCCGTGCAGGCCACGCCTGAAGCCGACCTGCGCATCACCTATGAAGCCATGAGCGTGGGCAGCGACGGCGTGCAGCGCAGCAGCGTCTATACCAACCGCGTCTACCGCCGCAAGGCCCAGCTGTGGATAGAGCGGGAAATGCCCGCCGCCCTGCGCCAGAGCCAGGAGCACGGCCATGACCACGCCCACGGCCCGCACGCCGGCCACGCCCATGACGAAGCCCGCGCCGCACCCCTGTCCATCCGCCGCGCCGATGACGGCAAGGTGGGCGTGGAAGTCATCCTGGCCAAGCTGCGCCGCGTCATCAGCGTGGACCTGGCCCACCACGGCAACGTGGGCTACGGCGGCTCCTTCGACAACGTGTACTGGATCGTGCCACCCACCGCGCTGCAAGGCATGGAGCGCGTGGGCAAGCCGCACAAGGGCGTGCAGCGCTACCGCGGCAAGGCCAATGAACAGACCACCGTCATCGACTGGGACGTGGCCAACCAGTTCGCCCGCCGCGTGGAGCGCAGCGACTCCCACGGCACCGAGCGCATCGTCGTCACCGCCACCAAGCTGCCCGCACCGCTGGCCCAGCCCTGGAAGGCCATCGAAGGCTACGACAAGGGCGACTACTCCGATCTGCTGGATTGAGCACCTGACACCCCAATGCAAAGAGCTGCCCGGAGGCAGCTCTTTTTTTATTCCCCATTTCAATGCTCAAACGCATGGCGCTGGAAACCGGCGCAGCCTAACACTAGGGGCGCCGAGCAAGAGCCGCCTCGCGGCGATGGCGCCGTCCCCCTTCAGGGGGAAGCCGCGCAGCGGCTCAGGGGGAGGCCAGTTACACCTGTGCTCCGGAGTCCTTGACGACCTTGCTCCACTTCGTCGATTCGGCCTTGATGTAGGCGAGGAATTCGGCCGGCGTGTCGATCACGACATCACCTCCCTGGTCGTTGATCTTCTTGACCACGGCCGGATCCTTGAGCACCTTGGCAATGGCCGTGTACAGGCGCTGCTGCACGGCGGCGGGCGTCTTGGCCTGGGTCCACAGGCCGAACCAGGAGGTGGCCTCGTAGCCGGGCACGCCAGCTTCGGCCACGGTGGGCACATCGGGCAGTTCGGGCGAGCGCTTGGCCGTGGTCACGGCGATGGGACGCAGCTTGCCCGAGCGCACATGCTGGATGGCCGAGGGCATGTTGTCGAACATGATGGCGATCTGGTTGCCCAGCAGGTCGGTGATGGCCGGGGCGCTGCCCTTGTAGGGCACGTGCACCATGTCCAGGCCAGTCATGGAGCGGAACAGCTCGCCCGACAGGTGGATGGAGCTGCCGCTGCCCGAGGAGCCGTAGTTCAGCTTGCCGGGATTGGCGCGCGCGTAGGCGATCATTTCCTTGACGGTCTTGAACGGCTGGCTGGGGTGGGCTACCAGCAGGTTGGGCACGTTGGCCACGCGCGTCAGGGGCGAGAAGTCCTTGATGGGGTCGAAGCCGGGCTTGGCGTAGAGCGCGGCATTGATGGCATGCGTGCCCACGGTGCCCATGAACAGCGTGTAGCCGTCGGCCGGCGCACGTGCGGCGGCCACGGCGCCGATGTTGCCGCCCGCGCCGGGCTTGTTGTCCACGATCACGGTCTGGCCCAGCTCCTGCTGCAGCGCCTGGGCGACGATGCGCGCCAGGATGTCGGTGGTGCCGCCAGCGGCGAAGGGCACGAGGATGGTGATGGGCTTGCTGGGGAAGCCGTCCTGGGCCAGGGCGGCGGGGCCGGACAGGGCGCCGAGCGCGGTCAGGGATGCGGCGGCCAGCGCCTGCAGGCCACGGCGGCGGGTGAAACGGGTGGTTTGATCAAACATCGAGAGGTCTCCTGATTCGGCAATAAGGTGGATGGCCGGGCCCGGCAACGCCGGGCTGGGCCAGGGCAATGCCCTGTGTGGCGCACGCCTGTGCAGGCGGGCGCTTCCAGTGGTTCTTCTTGAAGGGGGTTGTGCCTGGGAAGGCGTTCGGTCAAACGGTTGGTCCGACGTTCGTTCAGACGGGCGCCACGCCCAGCGTGGTGCCGCCACAGATGTAGAGCACCTGGCCGGTGACGAAGCCGTTGTCGGGCGACAGGAAGAACAGCGCGGCGCGCGCCACGTCTTCCGGTGTGCCCATGCGGCCCACGGCAATGCTGTTGAGGATGCGCTGGGTCTGCGGCGCGCCTTCGGGGTTGCTCTTGGTGAACAGCTCGGTGGCGATGGGGCCGGGGCCCAGGGCATTGACCGTGATGCGGTTGCGGCCCAGCTCCATGGCCAGGGTGCGCGTCAGGCCGATCAGGCCGGCCTTGGTCGCCGAGTAGACGATGCGGTCGGGCTTGCCCAGCGCGGCGCGCGAGGACATGTTCACGATACGGCCCTCGCCGCAGGCACGCAGCGTGGGCAGGAAGGCCTGCACCAGCAGCATGGGCGCGCGCAGGTGCAGTCCCACCACATCGTCCAGATGCCGGGTGCTGGCGTTGTCGATGGTGCCGGGACGCGTGGCGCCCGCGTTGTTGACCAGGGCCACCACGTTGTGCGCGGCGGCAATGCGGGCCGCCGCCTCGGCGGTGGCCTGCTCGCTGGTCAGGTCGGCCTGGTAGCTCACCAGCAGCGGATGGCTCCAGTCGGGCAGCACATAGTCGAGATTGACCACGGCGCGGCCCTGGGCCAGCAGGGCCTCGGCGATGGCGCGGCCGATGCCGTTGCTGGCGCCGCTGACCACGGTGACGGGTGTCTTGTTGTCCACGGTGCTCATCGCAGTCTCAGACCTTTTCCAGGATCACGGCAATGCCCTGGCCCACGCCGATGCACATGGTGCACAGCGCGTAGCGGCCGCCCAGCGTGTGCAGCTGGTTCACGGCGGTGGTGGCCAGGCGCGCGCCCGAGGCACCCAGCGGATGGCCCAGCGCAATGGCGCCGCCCCATTGGTTGACGCGGCGGTCGTCGTCGGCAATGCCCAGATCGCGCAGCACGGCCAGGCCCTGCGCGGCGAAGGCTTCGTTCAGCTCGATCACGTCCATCTGCTCCAGCGTCAGGCCGGTCAGGGCCAGCACCTTGCGCACGGCGGGCGCCGGGCCGAAGCCCATGATGCGCGGGGCCACGCCGGCCACGGCCATGCCGACCACGCGGGCGCGGGGCACCAGGTTGTATTGCCTGGCGGCTTCCTCGTTGGCCAGCAGCAGGGCGCAGGCGCCGTCGTTCACGCCGCTGGCATTGCCGGCCGTTACCGTGCCATCCGGGCGCACCACGCCCTTGAGCTTGGCCAGCGCCTCGATGGTGGTGGCGCGCGGATGCTCGTCCTGGCTCACCACGATGGCGTCGCCCTTTTTCTGGGCAATGGACACGGACACGATTTCCTTGGCCAGGTAGCCGGCCGCGATGGCGGCGGCCGCCTTTTGCTGGCTGGCCAGGGCCATGCGGTCCTGGGCTTCGCGCTCGATCCTGAAGTCGTCGGCCACGTTCTCGGCCGTCTCGGGCATGGAGTCCACGCCGTACTGCTGCTTCATCAGCTTGTTGACGAAGCGCCAGCCGATGGTGGTGTCATAGACGGCGTTGCTGCGGCTGAAGGCGCTTTCGGCCTTGGGCATGACGAAGGGCGCACGGCTCATGCTTTCCACGCCGCCCGCGATCATCAGGCGGGCCTCGCCCGCCTTGATGGCGCGCGCGGACGTGCCCACGGCGTCCAGGCCCGAACCGCACAGGCGGTTGATGGTGGCGCCCGGCACATCGATGGGCAGGCCGGCCAGCAGGGCGGACATGCGTGCCACGTTGCGGTTGTCTTCGCCGGCCTGGTTGGCGCAGCCGTAGAGCACGTCGGCCACGGCCGTCCAGTCCACGCCGGGGTTGCGCTCCATCAGCGCCTTGATCGGCACGGCGCCGAGGTCATCGGCACGCACCGGGGACAGGGCGCCGCCGTAGCGGCCGAAGGGGGTGCGGATGGCGTCGCAGATGAAGGCCTGGTTGGACTGGCTCATGGTGTCTCCTGGAAAAAGAATGAAGAGGTGCCGGGGTGCGCCGCAGCGCACCCGCTGGGGGGGAGCTGAGGGATCAGGCCGTGGCCGTCGCGTCCTTGATGGGCAGGCCCACGATGGACTGCAGCTCGGCGTGCGAGAGGCCGGGCACGGTGTCGATCAGGCGCAGGCCCTCGGGCGTGCATTCCAGCGTGCACAGGTCGGTGTAGATGCGCTTGACGCAGGACAGGCCCGTGAGCGGATAGCTGCAGGCCTCGACGACCTTGCATTCGCCGGTCTTGGTCAGCAGGTCCATCATCACCCAGGTCTGGCGTGCACCCACGGCCAGGTCCATGGCGCCGCCCACGGCGGGAATGGCACCGGCCTCGCCCGTGCTCCAGTTGGCCAGGTCGCCCGTGGCCGAGACCTGGAAGGCGCCCAGCACGCAGATGTCCAGGTGGCCGCCGCGCATCATGGCGAAGCTGTCGGCATGGTGGAAGTAGCAGCCGCCCGGCAGCAGGGTGACGGGCTGCTTGCCGGCATTGGTCAGGTCATAGTCCTCCTGGCCTTCGGCGGGCGCCGGGCCCATGCCCAGGATGCCGTTCTCGCTTTGCAGGATGACCTCGCGGCCGGCCGGGATGTGGTTGGCCACCTGGGTGGGCATGCCGATGCCCAGGTTGACGTAGGCGCCGTCGAAGATGTCTTCGGCCACGCGCCGGGCCAGCTCTTGCTTGCTGCGTTTCTGGTAGCTGCTCATGCTCTTGCTTTCGGCGGTTGGGGCGCTCATGCGGTTTTCTTGAAGCCGCCGGCCTGGGTGGCCACGCGGTCGATCTTCACGATCTGGCTCACGTAGATGCCGGGCGTGACCACGGCCTCGGGGTCCAGCGCGCCCAGCTCCACGATCTCGTGCACGGTGGCGATCGTGTGCTTGGCCGCCGTGGCCATCACGGGCCCGAAGTTGCGGGCCGACATGCGGTAGGTGAGGTTGCCCCAGCGGTCGCCCTTCTCGGCCTTGACCAGTGCCACGTCGCCGTGGATGGGATGCTCCAGCACATAGTGCTTGCCGTTGATCTCGCGCGTTTCCTTGCCGTTGGCCAGCTCCGTGCCATAGGCCGTGGGGCAGAAGAAGCCGCCGATGCCGGCGCCGGCGGCGCGCAGGCGCTCGGCCAGGTTGCCCTGGGGCACGAGTTCCAGCTCGATCTTGCCGCTGCGGTACAGGTCGTCGAACACCCAGCTGTCCACCTGGCGGGGGAAGCTGCAGATGATCTTGCGCACCTGGCCGCTCTTGAGCAGCGCGGCCAGCCCCTGGTCTCCGTTGCCCGCGTTGTTGTTGACCACGGTCAGCTCGCGTGCGCCCTGGGCGATCAGGCCGTCGATGAGTTCGGTGGGATTGCCCGAGGTGCCGAAGCCCCCGATCAGCACGGTGGAGCCGTCCTGGACGCCCGACAACGCCTCGGCGATGGTGTCGGTGATTTTGTTGATCACTTGCTTGTCTCCGGTATGCAGGCCGCTGGCGCTGCGCTAAAATGTTCGTATGTAGAACAAAAGTTCGCAGAAAGAATTATAGAGCCATGGAAAAAAATGCCGCTTCCGTAATTTCCACAGGTGGGGTTGAAGAAGAGGGCGGTACGCCGCGCCCCGGCGACAGCTATGTGCAGTCCTTTGCGCGCGGCCTGGGCGTGATCCGCTCGTTCAGCGCCGAGGCGCCTGCGCAGACGCTCAGCGAGGTGGCGGCGCGCACGGGGCTCACGCGCGCCGGGGCCCGGCGCATCCTGCTGACGCTGCAGACGCTGGGCTATGTGAAGAGCGACGGCAAGCTGTTCCAGCTCACGCCGCGCATCATGGAACTGGGCTTTGCCTACCTCAGCTCCACCCCGGTCTGGAACCTGGCCGAGCCCGTGATGGAAAACCTGGTCGACGAGGTCAAGGAGTCCTGCTCGGCCGCCGTGCTCGATGGGGGCGACATCGTCTATGTGCTGCGCGTGCATACCCACAAGATCATGAGCACCAACCTCAGCGTGGGCTCGCGCCTGCCGGCCTGCTGGACCTCGATGGGGCGCGTGCTGCTGGCCGGCGAGAGCGATGAATCCCTGCAGGCCCTGCTGGATGCACGCGAGCGCCGCCAGTTCACGGCGCTGACCGAGCAGAACGACGAGCGCCTGCGCCAGCGCATTCTGGAGGTGCGCGCCCAGGGCTGGGCCCTGGTGGACCAGGAACTGGCCGAAGGCCTGATCTCCATCGCGGCGCCCGTGAAGAACGCGGCAGGGCGCACCGTGGCCGCGCTCAACATCAGCGGCCAGGCCAACCGCAACAGCGCCGAGATGATGCGCGTGCAACTGCTGCCCCGGCTGCTGGCCGCCACGCAGCTGGTGAGCCAGCTGCTGAGGGCCTCGTCGCGTCTTTCCCTGTAAAACGGAGTGCGGCGCAGTGCGGCAGTGCGGGGCGGGGCGCTCCATAATTGCCGCTCCACGCCCTGCACCCGCTTGCCTGCACCCAGCACCATGGCCCGCCTGCCCAGACTCACCATTGCGGATCTGCCGCATCACATCATCCAGCTCGGCAACAACGGCGCGGACATCTTCATCGATGCCCAGGACCGGGAGACCATGCTGGAGCTGCTGCGCGAGATGGCGCGCAGCTGCGAGCTGGCCGTGCATGCCTACGTGCTCCTGCCCAGCCAGTTCCACCTGCTGGCCACGCCGCGCACCGACGATGGCCTGCCCAGGTTCATGCAGGCCGTGGGCCGGCGCTATGTCCGCTACTTCAACGACCGCCACGGCCGCAGCGGCACGCTGTGGGAAGGCCGCTATCGCGGCACGGTGCTGCAGCCCAGCTGGCTGCTGCCCACCATGGTCTTCATGGACGACAGCCCCGTGCGCGCCGGCCTGGTCCAGCGGCCGGCCGACTGGCCCTGGTCCAGCTACGCGCACAACGCCGGCTTGCGCAGCGACGCGCTGATCCAGCCGCATGCCGTGTTCTGGGAACTGGGCAACACCCCGTTTGCGCGCGACGCGGCGTATGTGTCGGCCGTGGAAGAGGGCGTCAGCAGCGATGACGGCGAACGCATCAGCCAGTCGGCGCTGCGGGGCTGGGCGCTGGGCGATGAGCAATTCATTGCCGATTTACAACAGCGCACCGAGCGCCGCGTGACCCGCCAGCGCGCCGGCCGTCCGCCAGGACGGACCAATGAGCGCACCACAACAGTGCGTTAGTACCCACTGATGGACTGCAAGTGCTTGATTCCTCATCGCAGGCCTCTGTGAAATAAATGTGTCCCTTATTAATTTCCGATTTTTTTGTTCTGGAATTAATTGGGATCTGACCCTTATATAAATTTATTGCATGAGGTGATGCCTTGCCTTAATCTTGCGTTCCCTGCGAAAAATTTGAGGATTCCGCCATGACGACGGCTGCCGAGATCAAGCATCTCCAAGACCACGGTCTGTACTCCAAGAGCAACGAGCACGACGCCTGCGGCCTCGGCTTTGTTGCACATATCAAGGGCGTCAAGCGCCATGACATCGTCACCGGCGCGCTCAAGATCCTCGAAAACATCGACCATCGCGGTGCCGTGGGTGCCGACAAGCTCATGGGCGATGGCGCGGGCATTTTGATCCAGATTCCCGACCAGCTCTACCGCGAAGAGATGGCAAAGCAGGGCGTGGCCCTGCCGCCCGCGGGCGAGTACGGCGTGGGCATGATCTTCCTGCCCAAGGAGCACGCCTCGCGCCTGGCCTGCGAGCAGGAGATGGAACGCGCCATCAAGGCCGAAGGCCAGGTCCTGCTGGGCTGGCGCGATGTGCCCGTGAACCGCGACATGCCCATGTCGCCCACGGTCCAGGAAAAGGAGCCCATCCTGCGCCAGGTCTTCATCGGCCGCGGCGCCGACGTGATCGTGCAGGACGCGCTCGAGCGCAAGCTGTACGTGATCCGCAAGACGGCCAGCGCCGCCATCCAGAACCTCAAGCTCAAGCACAGCAAGGAATACTACGTTCCCAGCATGAGCAGCCGCACCGTGGTCTACAAGGGCCTGCTGCTGGCCGACCAGGTGGGCGTGTACTACAACGACCTGTCCGACGAGCGCTGCGTCTCGGCCATCGGCCTGGTGCACCAGCGCTTTTCGACCAACACTTTCCCCGAGTGGCCGCTGGCCCACCCCTACCGCTACGTGGCCCACAACGGTGAAATCAACACCGTGCGCGGCAACTACAACTGGATGCTGGCGCGCGAGGGCGTGATGGCCTCGCCCGTGCTGGCCGAGGACCTCAAGAAGCTCTATCCCATCAGCTTCGCTGGCCAGTCCGACACGGCAACGTTCGACAACTGCCTGGAACTGCTGACCATGGCCGGCTACCCCATCAGCCAGGCCGTGATGATGATGATTCCCGAGCCCTGGGAACAGCACGAGTCCATGGACGAGCGCCGCCGCGCCTTCTATGAATACCACGCCGCCATGATGGAGCCCTGGGACGGCCCGGCCTCCATCGTGTTCACCGACGGCCGCCAGATCGGCGCCACGCTGGACCGCAACGGCCTGCGCCCCTCGCGCTACGTGATCACCGATGACGACCTGGTCATCCTGGCGTCCGAAGCCGGCGTGCTGCCCGTGCCCGACAGCGCCATCGTGCGCAAGTGGCGCCTGCAGCCCGGCAAGATGCTGCTGATCGACCTGGAGCAGGGCCGCCTGATCGAGGACGACGAGCTCAAGGCCAACATCGTCAACACCAAGCCCTACAAGCAGTGGATCGAGAACCTGCGCATCAAGCTGGGCAGCGTGGGCGGTGACACCCATGCCGGCCCCGAGGCCGCCAGCCTGCCGCTGCTCGAGCGCCAGCAGGCCTTCGGCTTCACGCAGGAAGACATCAAGTTCCTGCTGGCCCCCATGGCCAAGAACGGCGAGGAAGGCATCGGCTCCATGGGCAACGACAGCCCGCTGGCCGTGCTGTCGGACAAGAACAAGCCGCTGTACAACTACTTCCGCCAGATGTTCGCGCAGGTGACCAACCCGCCGATCGACCCCATCCGCGAAGCCATCGTGATGTCGCTGGTGTCCTTCATCGGACCCAAGCCCAACCTGCTGGACATCAACCAGGTCAACCCGCCCATGCGCCTGGAAGTGCACCAGCCCGTGCTGGACTTCGCCGACATGGCCAAGCTGCGCGACATCGAACGACACACGCAGGGCAAGTTCAAGAGCGCAACGATCGACATCACCTACCCGCTGTCCTGGGGCAAGCAGGGCGTGGAAGCCAAGCTGGCATCGCTGTGCGCGCAGGCCGTGGACGCCATCAAGGGCGGCGCCAACATCCTGATCATCAGCGACCGCCATGTGAGCGCCACCCAGGTGGCCATCCCCGCGCTGCTGGCGCTGTCGGCCATCCACCAGCACCTGGTGCGCGAGGGCCTGCGTACCACGGCCGGCCTGGTCGTGGAAACGGGCACGGCGCGCGAAGTGCACCACTTCGCCGTGCTGGCGGGCTACGGCGCCGAGGCCGTGCATCCCTACCTGGCCATGGAAACCCTGGCCGACATGCACAAGGAGCTGGGCGGCGACCTGTCGGCCGACAAGGCCATCTACAACTACGTCAAGGCCATCGGCAAGGGCCTGTCCAAGATCATGTCCAAGATGGGCGTGTCCACCTACATGTCCTATTGCGGCGCCCAGCTGTTCGAGGTGATCGGCCTGAACAGCGACACCGTGGACAAGTACTTCACCGGCACGGCCAGCCGCGTCGAGGGCATCGGCGTCTTCGAGATCGCCGAGGAAACCATCCGCAACCACCGCGCGGCCTTCGGTGACGATCCCGTGCTGGAGACCATGCTGGACGCCGGTGGCGAATACGCCTGGCGCGCCCGTGGCGAAGAGCACATGTGGTCGCCCGACGCCATCGCCAAGCTGCAGCATTCCACGCGCTCCAACAACTGGAGCACGTACAAGGAATACGCCCAGCTGATCAACGACCAGAGCAAGCGCCACATGACGCTGCGCGGCCTGTTCGAGTTCAAGTTCGACCCGTCCAAGGCCATCCCGCTGGACCAGGTCGAGTCGGCCAAGGAGATCGTCAAGCGCTTTGCCACGGGCGCCATGTCGCTGGGCTCCATCAGCACCGAGGCCCATGCCACGCTGGCCGTGGCCATGAACCGCATCGGCGGCAAGAGCAACACCGGCGAAGGCGGGGAAGATCCCCAGCGCTACCGCAATGAGCTCAAGGGCATCCCGATCAGGAAGGGCGAGACCCTGGGCTCCATCATCGGCGCCGACAAGGTCGAGGCCGACATCGAGCTGCAGGACGGCGACTCGCTGCGCTCCAGGATCAAGCAGGTGGCATCGGGCCGCTTCGGCGTCACGGCCGAGTACCTGTCGTCCTCGGACCAGGTGCAGATCAAGATGGCCCAGGGCGCCAAGCCCGGCGAGGGCGGCCAGCTGCCCGGCGGCAAGGTGTCCGACTACATCGGCAAGCTGCGCCACTCCGTGCCCGGCGTCGGTCTGATCTCGCCCCCGCCCCACCACGACATCTACTCCATCGAGGATCTGGCCCAGCTGATCCACGACCTGAAGAACGTGGCGCCGCACGCCGACATCTCGGTCAAGCTCGTGTCCGAAGTGGGCGTGGGCACCATCGCGGCCGGCGTGGCCAAGTGCAAGAGCGACCACGTGGTCATCGCGGGCCATGACGGCGGCACGGGCGCATCGCCCTGGTCGTCCATCAAGCATGCGGGCTCGCCCTGGGAAATCGGCCTGGCCGAGACCCAGCAGACCCTGGTGCTCAACCGCCTGCGCGGCCGCATCCGCGTGCAGGCCGACGGCCAGATGAAGACCGGCCGCGACGTCGTCATCGGCGCGCTGCTGGGCGCCGACGAGTTCGGCTTCGCCACGGCGCCCCTGGTTGTCGAGGGCTGCATCATGATGCGCAAGTGCCACCTGAACACCTGCCCCGTGGGCGTGGCCACGCAGGACCCGGTGCTGCGCGCCAAGTTCTCGGGCAAGCCCGAGCATGTGGTGAACTACTTCTTCTTCATCGCCGAGGAAGTGCGCCAGATCATGGCCCAGCTGGGCGTTGCCAAGTTCGACGACCTGATCGGCCGTGCCGACCTGCTGGACACCCGCAAGGGCCTGCAGCACTGGAAGGCCCAGGGCCTGGACTTCTCGCGCCTGTTCGCCCAGCCCGAAGTGCCCGCAGACGTGGCGCGCTTCCATGTCGAAAAGCAGGACCACCTGCTGGACAAGGCGCTGGACGTGAAGCTCATCGAGCGCTGCAAGCCCGCCATCGAGAACGGCGAGCGTGTGCGCATCATGGAAGTGGCGCGCAACGTCAACCGCTCCGTGGGCGCCATGCTCTCCGGTGCCGTGACGCGCGTGCATCCCGAAGGCCTGCCCGATGACACCATCCGCATCCACTTCGAGGGAACCGGCGGCCAGTCCTTCGGCGCCTTCCTGTGCAACGGCATCACGCTGAACCTGCGCGGCGACGCCAACGACTACACGGGCAAGGGCCTGTCCGGCGGCCGCGTGGTGGTGCACGCCAGCCATGAGTTCCGTGGCGATACCACCAGCAACACCATCGTGGGCAACACCGTGATGTTCGGCGCCACCAGCGGCGAGGCCTTCTTCGGCGGCGTGGCCGGCGAGCGTTTCGCGGTCCGCCTGTCTGGCGCCACCGCCGTGGTCGAAGGCGTGGGCGACCACGGCTGCGAATACATGACCGGCGGCACCGTGGTGGTGCTGGGCAAGACCGGCCGCAACTTCGCCGCCGGCATGAGCGGCGGCGTGGCCTATGTCTACGACGAGGATGGCCGCTTCGCCGAGCGCTGCAACAAGGCGTCCGTCTCGCTGGACCAGGTGTTGCCCCACGACGAGCACCTGGCCCAGGTCTCGCCCGCCGTCTGGCACCGCCGCGAAACCGACGAGCGCCAGCTGCGCGCGCTGATCGAGGCGCACAGCCGCTGGACGGGCTCCAAGCGCGCCCGCGATCTGCTGGACAACTGGGCGGCGGCCCGCTCCAAGTTCGTCAAGGTCTTCCCCAGCGAGTACAAGCGTGCCCTGTCCGAGATGTACGAGCGCCAGGTGATGGAAGAGCCCGCCACGCCCGAGGTCGAGGAACACGCCAAGGAGGCGGTGGCCGCCAAATAACAAGGAAGCGAAGGATGCGGGCAGCAGCCCGCATCCATCCCTGCACCCCACACATCAGGACAACGAATCATGGGAAAGACCACCGGCTTCATGGAATATGAGCGCCTCGAGGAAGGCTATGCGCCCGTCGCCGAGCGCGTGAAGCACTACAAGGAATTCGTCATCGGCCTCGATGACAGCCAGGCCAAGATCCAGGGCGCGCGCTGCATGGACTGCGGCACGCCGTTCTGCAACAACGGCTGCCCGGTCAACAACATCATTCCGGACTTCAACGACCTGGTCTTCCACGGCGGCTGGAAGAGCGCCAGCGCCGTGCTGCACAGCACCAACAACTTCCCCGAGTTCACGGGCCGCATCTGCCCCGCACCCTGCGAGGCCGCCTGCACCCTGAACATCAACGACGACGCCGTGGGCATCAAGTCCATCGAGCACGCCATCATCGACCGTGCCTGGGCCGAAGGCTGGGTCAAGCCGCTGCCCAGCAGCCGCAAGACCGGCAAGAAGGTGGCCGTGGTCGGCGCCGGCCCCGCAGGCCTGGCGGCCTCGCAGCAGCTGGCCCGCGCCGGCCACGATGTCACGCTGTTCGAGAAGAACGACCGCGTGGGCGGCCTGCTGCGCTACGGCATTCCCGACTTCAAGATGGAGAAGTCGCACATCGACCGCCGCGTCGAGCAGCTCGTGGCCGAAGGCGTCAAGATCCGTACCGGCGTGCTGGTGGCGGGCAAGGACGGTCTGGGCGAAGACTCCAAGGTCACCAACTGGGCCAAAGAAACCGTCAGCCCCGAGCAGCTCATGGCCGAGTTCGACGCCGTGCTGCTGACCGGCGGTGCCGAGCAGTCGCGCGACCTGCCCGTGCCCGGCCGTGAACTCAAGGGCATCCATTTCGCCATGGAGTTCCTGCCGCAGCAAAACAAGGTCAACGCCGGCGACAAGCTCAAGGGCCAGCTGCGTGCCGATGGCAAGCATGTCATCGTCATCGGTGGCGGCGACACGGGCTCCGACTGCGTGGGCACCAGCAACCGCCACGGCGCCGTCAGCGTGACCCAGTTCGAGCTGATGCCCATGCCGCCCGAGCAGGAGAACAAGCCCCTGGTCTGGCCCTACTGGCCGATCAAGCTGCGCACCAGCTCCAGCCACGAGGAAGGCTGCGAGCGCGAGTTCGCCATCGCCACCAAGGAGTTCATCGGCGAGAAGGGCCAGGTCACGGCCGTCAAGACCGTGCGCATCGAAATGAAGGACGGCAAGATGGTCGAGGTGCCCGGCAGCGAGCAGGTGCTCAAGGCCGACCTGGTGCTGCTGGCCATGGGCTTCGTCAGCCCCGTGCAGGCCGTGCTCGATGCCTTTGGCGTGGACAAGGACGCACGCGGCAACGCCAAGGCCACCACCGACTTCACGGGCGGCTACGCCACCAGCGTGCCCAAGCTCTTCGCCGCCGGCGACGTGCGCCGCGGCCAGTCCCTGGTGGTCTGGGCCATCCGCGAAGGCCGCCAAGCCGCTCGCTCCATTGACGAGTTCCTCATGGGCACGTCCGACCTGCCTCGGTGAGATGCCAACCCCGGAAGGGGCTTGGCCATAGACAAAGAAAAAGCCCTTGGTGATGAACCAAGGGCTTTTTATTACAAATTCCTCGTGTTTCAGCGTAGGCCCTTGAAACTGGCGCGCCCTAAAGCGAGGGACACCGAGGAAGGGCCTGGGCCGGCCGCGCCGCCCCGCACCGAGGGTGTCGTCCCCCTCTGGGGGAAGGCGCGAAGCGACTCAGGGGGAGGGTTTATCCTCTGCGGGCTTGTCCACTGCGGTGCCGGGTTCGGCTTCTTCTTCCGGCGCCTTGGAGACGCGGCTGAACCAGCCGGCACCCAGGATGCCGATCTCGTAAAGAATGCACATGGGCACGGCCAGGGCCAGCTGGGAGATCACGTCGGGCGGCGTGACCACGGCGGCGATGATGAAGGCCACCACGATGAAATAACCGCGGAAGGACTTGAGCTTGGCGATGTCCACCAGGCCGAAGCGCACCAGCAGCATGACCACGATGGGCACCTGGAAGGCCAGGCCAAAGGCCAGGTACAGCGACAGGATGGCCTCCACATACGATGCAATGTCCGGCGTGGCCGCCACGCTGTCCGGGGTGAAGCCCTGGATGAAGGCGAACATCTTGTCGAGCACGAAGAACTGCACGAAGGCGATGCCGATATAGGCCAGCAGGCTGCCGAAGATGATCAGCGGCAGCGCAAAGCGCTTTTCATGGCTGTACAGGCCGGGCGCCACGAAGGCCCACATCTGGTACATGATCCAGGGCAGCACGGCCAAGATGCCCACCATCATCAGTACCTTGAGCGGCACGAAGAAGGGGGTGAACACGCCGACTGCGATGAGCTTGGCATCGGGCGGCATGTGGGCCTTGATCGGGTGGGCGATGAAGTCGATCAGCCCGTTGGGGCCGGGCCATATGGCCAGCACGGCGATCGCCAGACCGATGCCGTAGATGCAGTAGAGCAGGCGGTCGCGCAGCTCCATCAGGTGCTGGACGAAAGGCTGCTCGGTGCCTGCCAACTCGTCGTCTTTAGGTGGAATGTCGGACATGGTGCGAAACCGCGGCGGGCCGCAAGGGCGTCCACGGACCTGGTATGAAAAGCAGAAAGCCCGACGGATCGGGCAGGGTGGGGCGATGGCGAGTGCCCGGGTGGCAGAGGCTGGGCCGGTTGCCTCGTGGCCCGCTGCGCGCCAGCATCTTCAGCGGGACTTCTGGGGACGAAAGCGCGCCACGCGCGCCGCGCCCGACTGCGCCTTGGTGCGCACGCCGGCCCGGGCCTTGTACCACTGGGGCACGGCGGCACGCTTGAGGCGCCAGTTCTTGCCCGGGTGGCGGTAGGCCGGCGCCACGGCGCTGTACGTATCGCTGCCTGAATCGTAGGAAGAGGAGTCGTACGAGGAAGACGTGCCGTTGAGCGATGCCGTGGACTCGTTCCAGTCCTTCTCGAAATTGGCGGCCGAAGTGTGGATGGACTGCTCGACGTCGCGCGCCGCGCCTTCCACCGTGTCCTTCATCTTGCGCAACTCGTCGAGTTCCATCGAACGGTTGACCTCGGCCTTCACATCGGAGACGTAGCGCTGGGCCTTGCCCAGCAGGGTACCGACGGTGCGCGCCACGCGCGGCAGCTTCTCGGGGCCGATGACCACGAGAGCCACGGCGCCGATCAGCGCCATCTTGGACAGACCGATATCAAACATGGAGGCTTGGCGTGCGGAGCATCAGCTCTTTTGCTTGGCTTCGACGTCGATGGTGGCCTTGTCGGTGGCTGTCTGGCCTGCAACCTGGCCAGGGGCAGCTGCGGGGGTGTCGGTGGAGGTCGAGCCGTCCTTCACACCGTCCTTGAAGCCCTTGACTGCACCGCCAAGGTCGGAACCGATGTTCTTCAGCTTCTTGGTTCCGAACACCAGAACCACGATGGCCAGGACGATCAGCCAATGCCAGATGGAAAACGAGCCCATGAGAATCTCTCCTAAGAATTGCAGATCATTTTAGACGCCGGGCCATGGCGGCAGTTCGCAAGGCCCCACAAAAGCCGTTCGGCCGGCGCATGTACGCAGAAGTCGCAAGCAAGAGGCGGGCCATCTTGCGCGCAAGCCTGCGTCCAGCAAAGGCTTCAGCCCTTCAGCCAGGGGCGGGGGCCGCCCATGACATGGATGTGCAGGTGGTGGACTTCCTGTCCGCCCTCGGTGCCCGTGTTGACCACCAGACGGAAACCGCCATCGGGATACGGATTGCAGCCTTGCTCGGCGGCCAGGCGGGGCGCCAGCACCATCATGCGGCCCAGCAGCGCAGCGTCGTCGGCCTGGACCTGGGCCATGGAGGGGATGTGCTTCTTGGGCACCATCAGAAAGTGGATGGGCGCGCCGGGATGGATGTCATGGAAGGCGAAGACTTCATCGTCCTCATAGACCTTGCGGGAAGGGATCTCGCCTTTGATGATGCGGCAAAACAGGCAGTTCGGGTCGTGGTCGTGCATGGCGCTACGGGAGTCCTGGGAAGCTGGCGGTGGATCGAAAAATCAGGGTGAATTGTCGTTGATGTGCAGTGTCTGGCGCACGCCGATGTCGCTGCGGTGCTGCTGGAGCCAGTGCTGCCCCTGCTCGCGCCCCAGCTCGAACAGCTCGCGCACGAAACGCATGTCGGAGCGCGTCTTGGTCGAGGCGCCGTAGCCCTTGAGCACCGCGCCGCCGTCCACGCGGTGCAGCAGCACCTTTTTGTAGCGTGCCGGGTCCAGCTTGCCCTGCTCCAGCAGGCGCTTGACGAACTCGATGGCGCGCAGCTCGGACAGCAGGCCGGCGTTGAAGGTGACCTCGTTCATGCGGTCCATGATGTCGGCCGCCGTGTTGGGCAGGTCGGTGTGCTCGATGGGATTGATCTGCACCAGCAGGATGTCGCTGGACGCCGTGCCGTAGATCAGGGGATACAGGGCGGGATTGCCCGAGAAACCGCCGTCCCAGTAAGGCTCGCCATCGATTTCCACGGCCTTGAACAGCTGGGGCAGGCAGGCCGAGGCCATGACCGCGTCGGCACTGAGCCTTCTGCCCGAAAAGATGCTTCCCCGGCCCGTGCGCACATTGGTGGCGCAGACAAAGACCTTGGGCACCACGCCCTCCACGGGCGGACGCGTCAGCGCCTCGAAATCCACGACCCGTTCGAGCAGCTTGCGCAGCGGGTTGATGTCCAGCGGATTGGTCTGGTAGGGCGAGAAGAACTGGTTGAGCACGCCCATGAAGGGGCTGCCCGGCAATGGCGCGCCCCACATCAGGCTGCCCATGGTGCCCACGCCTTCCCACAGTTCGGTCAGCGAGGCGCGGGCCAATTGGGCGCCCAGCGCCTGGGCGGCCACAGGATCGCTTTCCTGGCGCGCGGCCTGGGCAAAGCCCTGTGCCAGGGCCACGGCATTCATGGCGCCGGCGCTGGTGCCGCTGATGCCGTCGAAGACAAGGCTGCCGTCTTCCAGCAGTGCGTCCAGCACGCCCCAGGTCAGGGCGCCGTGCGAGCCCCCGCCCTGCAGGGCGAGGTTGATCTTGCAGGTCGGGGTGGAGGACATGGCGGGCGGGCCGGCGGCTTCAGCGGTCCACGGCCTGGTTGCGGTTCATGGCGACCATGCCGCGCACGATGCGGTACAGGAACCAGATGGAGATCACCGTCCAGGCGATCCAGCCGGGCACGAAGAACAGCAGCCACAGCGGTGCCGTGACCAGGTACAGGATGCCGGCCCAGATCACGCTGCGGATGCGCCACGAGAAATGGTTGGCCATCCAGCTGCCTTCGGCGTCGCCGCGCTTGACCAGGTCGATGATCAGGGCGATCACCAGCAGCGCGATGCTGGGCTGGGCGCCGGGCACGACGGCGGCCACGGCCACCACCAGGTGCAGCAGGTAGCTGACCCAGCCCCAGGCCTTGAGGCCTTCGATGCGGGACTGGTCCAGGGCACGGACTTCGATGTAATCGTCATTCATGGCAGCGGTCCTTTCTCGTTCACATCACGTTCCTGGGCCTTGCGCAGCGCCTTTTCCTCGATGCCGCTGGTGCCTTCGCGGCGCTCCAGCTCGGCGACGACCTGGGCGGGCGTCAGGCCATAGTGGGCCAGGGCGATCATGCTATGGAACCACAGATCGGCCACTTCGTAGAGGATTTTGCCGGCGTCCCCGCCATGGTCTGCGTCCTTGGCGGCCATGACGACTTCGGTGGCCTCTTCGCCGATCTTCTTCAAAAAGGCATCCGGGCCCTTGTGCAGCAGGCGGGCGACGTAGCTTTTGTCGGGGTCGCCGCCGTTGGCGGGCTTGCGGCTTTCGATGACGGCGGCCAGGCGCGCCAGGGCGTCCTGCGAGGAAGTGCTTGCGGTGTCGTTCATGTTCGTGGAATTCATTTGTAGATCGATTCGGGGTCTTTCAAGACCGGATCGACGGCCTGCCACTGACCATCGCGCAGCACGCTGTAGAAGCAGCTGTGGCGCCCCGTGTGGCAGGCAATGCCGGGCTCGTGGCCGGTCTGGGTGATCTTGAGCAGGACCACGTCGTTGTCGCAGTCGATGCGCACCTCGTGCACGGTCTGCACGTGGCCCGATTCCTCGCCCTTGAACCACAGCTTGTTGCGCGAGCGGCTGAAATAGACGGCGCGGCCCAGCTCGGCCGTCTTGGCCAGGGCCTCGCGGTTCATCCAGGCGAACATCAGCACGTCGCCCGTGTCCTTTTCCTGCGCGATCACGGGCACCAGGCCCTGCGCATCCCATTTGACTTGATCTAGCCAGTTCATTGCCTGCATTGTGAATATCCTGGGTTGGAATCCCTGTGACAGCATTGTCAGGAATTGCCTGGATTGAAAATACACCCCCTGAGTCGCTTCGCGCCTTCCCCCTCTCTCGCTGCGCGGGAGGGAGACGACAGCCTTGCTGCGGGGCGGCCCTTGCTCGCTGTCCCTGGTCCCTTGGGCCGCGCCGGTTTCATGGGTTGTGGGCGGCGCGAGCGCCATGGAAAACTGAAATGAAGGAGTCCGCCGACGCGCCGTATCAGAGGCGCACGGGCACGCCGCGCTCGGCCATGCGCTGCTTGGCCTGGCCCACGGTGAATTCGCCATAGTGGAAGATGCTGGCGGCCAGCACGGCGTCGGCGCCGCCCAGGGTCACGCCATCGGCCAGGTCGTCCAGCGAGCCCACGCCGCCGGAGGCGATCACGGGCACGGGCACGGCGTCGCTGACGGCGCGCGTGAGCTTCAGGTCGAACCCGGACTTGGTGCCGTCGCGGTCCATGCTGGTCAGCAGGATCTCGCCCGCGCCGCGGCGCGCCATTTCGGCGGCCCACTGCACGGCGTCCAGGCCGGTGTTCTTGCGTCCGCCGTGGCTGTAGACATCCCAGCCGGGGCCGGCGGCGCGGCCGTCGGCGCCGATGCGCTGCTCGTCTTCGGCGGTGCGGCGCTTGGCGTCGATGGCCACGACGATGCACTGCGCGCCGTACTTGTCGGAGGCGGCATTGATCACATCGGGATTGGCGATGGCGGCCGAGTTGAAGCTGGTCTTGTCGGCGCCCGCGTTGAGCAGGCGGCGCACGTCCTCGACGGTGCGCACGCCACCGCCCACGGTCAGCGGAATGAAGACCTGGCTGGCCACCGATTCGATGATGGGCAGGATCAGGTCTCGGCCATCGCTGGTGGCCGTGATGTCCAGGAAGGTCAGCTCGTCCGCGCCCTGGGCGTTGTAGCGCGCGGCGATCTCCACCGGGTCGCCCGCATCGCGCAGCTCCACGAAGTTCACGCCTTTGACGACGCGCCCTCCCGTGACGTCAAGACAGGGGATGATGCGTTTGGCAAGCATGGGCAGACTCGTGGCTAGGGCGTGAAACAAGGGCGAAAAGATACCACGCCCTCGGCGCCCGCAGGCGCTGCGGGGTTCAGCGCTTGAGACCTGCGGCCTGGCTTTGCCAGCGCCATGCGTCCTCGCACATGCGGTCCAGGTCCAGCATGGCCTTCCAGCCCAGCAGGCGCTCGGCCTCGGCGGGGTCGGCCCAGCACTGGGCCACGTCGCCGGGGCGGCGCGCCACGATCTGGTAGGGCACGGGGCGGCCGCTGGCGCGCTCGAAGGCCTTGACCATCTCCAGCACCGAGACCGGGCGCCCCGTGCCCAGGTTCACGGTCAGCAGGCCCTGCTGCTCGCGCAGATAGCGCAGCGCCGCCAGGTGGCCGCGCGCCAGGTCGGTGACGTGGATGTAGTCACGCACGCCCGTGCCGTCCGGCGTGGCGTAGTCATCCCCATAGACACTGAGCTGCTGGCGCTGGCCGATGGCGACCTGCGAGACGTAGGGCATGAGGTTGTTGGGGATGTCGCGCGGGTCCTCGCCGATCAGGCCGCTTTCATGGGCGCCCACGGGATTGAAGTAGCGCAGCCGTGCCAAGCGCCACTGGCCGGGCTCGGCGCGGTCCAGGTCGGCCAGCATTTCCTCGATCCACAGCTTGCTGCGGCCGTAGGGGTTGGTGGCAGACAGCGGGAAATCCTCGCGGATCGGCAGGCTGGCCGGGTCGCCGTAGACCGTGGCCGAGGAGGAGAACACCAGGCTGTGCACGCCCGCTGCCTGCATGGCCTGCAGCAGGGCGACCGTGCCGCCCACGTTGTGTTCGTAGTAGCGCAGTGGCTGGGCCACGGATTCGCCCACGGCCTTGAGTGCGGCGAAGTGGATCACCTCGCGGATGGAGTGCTCGGCAAACACCCGGTCCAGCGCGGCGCGGTCGCGCACATCGCCTTCCACGCACAGCGGGCGCCGGCCCGTGATGCGTTCCATGCGGTCGAGCACGTCGGCGCTGCTGTTGCTGAAGTTGTCGTAGATCAGGTAGGGCTCGCCTGCGGCGGCCAGCTCCACGCAGGTGTGGGAGCCGATGAAGCCGGCGCCGCCTGTGACCAGGATCATGAATACCTCTCATTGGTGATTTTTTGGCGTGCCTAGTATCGCAATAACCCAGCTTCTCCCCGGGTTCAAGTGGGCTGAGCACAAAAGTAGGGAGAAAACACATTTGTAGACAAACAACGTTATGCTCGGCCCGCTTTTCGTCGGATTGACGATAGCTTTCATCAAATTGTTAAGAAATTTGATGCATAAAAACTATGAATTGATGGGGCATCACCACGCCCTGAGGAGAAGGCCGTGAACGGTTTCCTGCGAAGCTGCCTGGTCTGCTGGGGGTTGCTGTGCGGCTGGGTGGTGCAGGCTGCCGAACCCGCGGTGGCTGTCTATTACGGGAACAAGGCATCGCTCAGTGAATTGAGCCTCTACGACATTGCCGTTGTGGAGCCGGGCCATGGCTATGACCCGGTCCGGTTCCGCAAGCAGGCCCCGGGCAGCGAGCTGTATGCCTACGCTTCCGTGGCCGAGGTGCTGCCCGAGCGCGCCTACTTCGGCAAGATTCCCGAGGCCTGGAAGATGGCGCGCAACGGCGCCTGGCAGTCCATCGTCCTGGACCAGACACCCGCGCAGTGGCCCGCCTTCTTTGCCGACGAGGTGATCGCGCCGCTGTGGAAGCAGGGCTTTCGCGGCTTCTTCCTGGACACGCTGGACTCCTACCGCCTGGCCACGAATTTCGACGAAAAGGCCCAGCAGGACGGCCTGGTGCGCGTCATCGAGACGCTGCACCAGCGCTATCCCGGCATCCGCCTGATCCTGAACCGGGGCTTCGAGATCGTGCCGCGCGTGAGGGACAAGGTACAGATGGTGGCGGCCGAGTCGCTGTTGCGGGGCTGGGATGCCAGCCTCAAGCGCTATGTGAGCGTGCCCGAGAAAGACCGCGAATGGCTGCTGCAGCAACTGCAGACCATCCGCGAGCGCGACCGCCTGCCGGTGCTGTCCATCGACTACGTGGCCCCGCATGACCGCGACGCCACGCGCGAGACCGCCCGCCGCATTGCGCAGCTGGGCATCATCCCCTGGGTTTCCGATGCCGGGCTGCAGACCCTGGGCATAGGCCAGGTGGAGGCGGTGGCGCGCAGGGTGTTGATTCTCTACAACGGTGCCGACTATCCGTCCATCAACGGCGCATCGGCGCACCGCTTCCTGGAAATGCCCCTGAACTACATGGGCTACGTCGCCGACTACGCCGATGTGCGCGAGCCCCTGCCCGAAGGCGTGTCGCGCGACCGCTATGCCGGCGTGGTGAGCTGGTTCGGCGGCGCGGTGCCCGAGATGCGGGCCAAAAGCGTGCGGCAGTGGCTGGCCAACCAGGTGCAGCAGGGCATGCCGCTGCTGGTGCTCAATACGCTGGGCCTGTCCCAGGACCGCACCATGTCGGCCGCCCTGGGCACGCGCAGCACGGAAGCGGCACCCGTGTTCCCGCTGCGGCGCGCCGAAAAGGCGCCGGTCATGGGTTTCGAGATACAGCCGGCCGAGCCAGCGCACGATTACGAAGGCTGGGAGTTCACGCCGCAGATGGCCAGGGGCAGCCGCGAGTTGCTGTCCTTCGACGACAAGCGGGGGCGCCGCTTCGTGTCGGCCGCCATCACGCCCTGGGGCGGCTTTGCACTCATGCCCTATGTGGTGGTGGGCATGCCGGGCACCGACCAGTCGCGTTGGGTGATCGACCCCTTCGCGCTGTTGCGCGAGGCGCTGCGCCTGCAGGACTTTCCCGTGCCCGACGTCACCACCGAGAACGGCCGCCGCCTGCTGCTGGCCCATGTGGACGGGGACGGCTTTCCTTCCAAGGCCGAGCTGCCGGGCACGCCCTTCGCGGGCGAAGTGCTGCGCCGCGAGATCCTGGAGCGCTACAGGATTCCGCACACCATCTCGGTCATCGAGGCCGAAGTCTCGCCGCAGGGCCTGTATCCGCAGTGGGCCGACCAGCTGGAGGGCATTGCCAAGCGCATCTTCGCCATGCCCCATGTCGAGATCGCCAGCCATTCCTATTCCCATCCCTTCTTCTGGGAGCCCGGGGCAGCGCCCGACGGGGATGACAGCAAGGAGGTGAACCTCAACCTCCACATCCCCGGCTACCAGATGGACATGAACCGGGAGATCAATGGCTCGGTCGACTACATCCGCAAGCGCCTGGCGCCGCCCGGCAAGCCGGTGGACGTGTTCCTGTGGACCGGCAACACGGCGCCCAGCGCCGAGGCCCTGGCCATCTCCGACGCGGCGGGACTGCTCAACATGAATGGCGGCGACACGGCCATCACGCGCAGCAATCCCTCGCTGACGGAGGTGCGCAGCTGGGGCCTGCGCAAGGGCGGCCATCTGCAGATCTATGCGCCCGTCACCAACGAGAACATCTACACCAACCTCTGGCACGGGCCGTTCTACGGCTTCGAGCGCGTCATCGAAACCTTCGAGATGACCGACGCGCCCCGGCGCATGAAGGCCGTGGACATCTATTACCACTCCTACTCCGCCAGCAAGCAGGCCAGCATCAAGGCCCTGCACAAGGTCTACCAGTGGGCGCTGGCGCAGCGGCTGAACCCGGTCTACAGCTCCGAGTACATCCGCAAGGTGCAGGATTTCTACGAATTCGCCATCGGCCGCGACGCGCAGGGCTGGCGCCTGCGGGGCCCGGGCCAGTTGCGCACGCTGCGCATGCCGCCCGGCATGGCCCTGCCGTCCATGGCTGCCAGCCGCGGCATCGCCGGCTATGCCAAGGGCACGGACGGAAACTACCTTCACCTGGCCGGCGGCGCCGGATACCTGGTGCCGCAGGATGCCGCAGGCGCGGCCGCCTCCGCGGCGCGCCCCTATCTGGTGGATGCCAATGCCCGGCTCACGCAATGGCTGCCCCAGGCCGATGGCGGCGTGCGCTTGACCCTGCAGGGCCATGTGCCGCTGGAGCTGCGCATGCACCTGCCGTCCGGCTGTGCGCTGAGTTCCCTGAACGCCGCCAATCCCCTCATTGCCGTGGCGGGTGCCGATACGGGCAGCTCCAACCTCCGTTCCTTCAGAAGTACCCATCACAGTGTTGAACTCCAAGCGCAATGCCGGGGGCTCTGAGCGCCCCGTCACGGTTCCCTTCTGGCTGATCGTGCTGCTGGCGGTACTGATCGGCGGCGCCCTGTGGATGCTGTTTCCCAAGCAGGATCTGGAGCGCCGGCTCTCCGTCACCGGAGATGATTCCGAGCTGTCCTACAACTACCTGAGCAACCTGCTCAAGAGCGACCCGGGCAATGAAAACCTGCGCGCCCTGCTCAAGGCCAAGGAGGAGCGCCTGAAAGCCATCAAGCTGGCGCGCGAAGAGGCAGCCAAGCAGGCGCTGCCCAGCGCCGCCGTCCAGGCCTGGGAGCGCTGGCAGGCCGCCTACCAGAACTATCTGGAGGCGCAAAAGCAGGACCATCGCGCCGGAGGGCAGGCCGATGCCCTGGCGCTCCAGGTGATGCAGGCGCTCAAGGAGGTCCCGCTGGCGGGTCTGACCCAGGAGCAGGCGCTGTACCTGGCCTCTTCGGCGCTGGTACTCAAGGACGCACCGCTGGCCCTGGGCATCTACGACGACGTGGCAGAGCGCCAGGCCGATCCCGCGCGCAAGGCGCAGGTCTATGAGTCCGCTGCGCGGCAGGCGCTGGGCATGTCCCTGTACGAGGAATCGGCCCGGCTGCTGCGTCAGGCCAGCGCCACGACCGAGGACGTCCAGCAGTCGCGCGCCTATCTCTGGCAGGCCCTGCAGGTGCTGCAGTCCGGCAACCGTGCCAGCGAAGCGCTGGCGCTGGCGCGCCAGCAGGAAGAACTGTTGGGCAGCGACCCGGAAACGCTGCGAAGGCTCATCGGCCTGGCGCGTGCGGCCGGCAACCGGGCCGAGGCCGAGCGCTATGCCAAGCGGCTGCTGCAGCTGTCCCTGCTGCAGCAATGGCAGGTGCAGGTGGCAGGCGCTTCGGGAGCAGGCCCGGCCTTAGCGTCCACAGTGGCCGACGACGGCGCCTGGGCACTGCAGCCCGTGGCCTGGACCGCCCCGGGCTGGCGCATGCTGCGCACGGCCGACCCCGCACGCAAGCCGCCGCCGGGCCTGCCCTTTGACGACAAGACCTACCAGCTGGGCTACGAGGTGTTCCTCGAAAACCGCAACCTGGAAGATGCCTGGCGCGTGGCCACGGCCGCCGTGCGCCAGGCGCCGCAGGACATGGCCTGGCGCGAGCGCCTGGCCCAGGTGTCCGAATGGATGGGGCAGCAGCAGCAGGCCCTGGACAACTGGCTGGTCATTGCGCAGAACACGGGCCGTGAAGATGCCTGGAAGACGGTGATGCGCCTGGCGCCGGGCCTGTTCGACGACCGCGCCCTGATTGCCGGCCTGCGCCACCAGTTGAGCCGCCGTCCCCAGGATGCCGCGCTGCTGCAGGCGCTGGTCCAGGCCTATGAGCGCCAGGCCGAGCCGGGCGCGGCCATCGACTATCTGCAAAAGCACGGCAGCACGCCGCAGTCGCAGATTCTGCTGGCCCAGCTGGCCGAGCGCGCAGGCCGTTCGCCGCTGGCGCTGCAGGCATGGAAGCGCGTGCTCAGCGATCCCGAGCAGCGCACGCCGGCCCATGTCATGCCCGCCGCCGTGCTCGCGCTGCTGCAGGGCGAGCCGGCGCTGGGCCTGCGCTGGCTGGAAGACGCACAGACGCGCGTTCCGGCCGGCATGCAGGACGAAGGCGAGTACTGGCGCCTGCTGGGCGACCTGGCCCAGGACCAGCGCCAGGAGGCGCTGACGCTCAAGGCCTACCGCCGCCTGCTGCAGACGCCGCACGCCGGCATCAGCGACTACGACGAAGTGATCCGCCTGCTGCAGCGCACCGACCGGCGCGAGGCGGCCCAGATGTCCCTGCATGCCTGGGAGCAGTTCCAGGACGTGCGCCATCTGACACAGGCCTTCTACCTGCTGGAGGACCAGGAGGACTGGACGCAGATCGGCCGCCAGGTCGAGCGCATCATGGCCGACCCGGCCTTGCTCAAGCGCCTGATGGGCCAGCCCACCTTCTTCCAGATCCTGGGCGCCTACTACCAGCGCACTGCGCAGCCGAAAAAGGCCATGGAAGCCTTCGAGAAGGGCCTGGCGCTGGACCCCGGCTCCACGCCGCTGCGCCAGGGCCTGATGTGGCTGCTGATCGACACGCAGAACGCGGCGGCCCTCAAGCTGCTGCTGGCGGCGGCCGAGCCCGTGTGGGCACGTGATGCCGACATGCACGGCGCCCTGGCGGCGGCCTACATGACGCTGTCGCGCCCGGCCGTTGCGCTGGAGCGGTATCTGAAGCCGCACCGCACGGAGCATGCCGACGACTTCCTGTGGATGATGCAGTACGCGGATGCGCTGGAGCAGAACCAGCAGGCGGACCAGGCCTGGAACCTGAGGCAGCAGCTGTGGCAGCGCGAGAAGGCGCGCACGCGTGCGCAGCAGGGCCCTTCGGCCGATGCGGCCCGCCGCTGGCTGACCGCCGAGGGCCTGGACGAGGTCCAGCGCCAGGCACGCAGCCGGCTCATGCTCTTTCATACCCAGGGCGATGCCGAATTCGCCCTGATGCGCGAGCTGCTGCGCATGGACCTGGAAGGCGGGCGCCGCGAGCATTCCGCCGCTGCGGCCGAGCTGGCCATCGCCTGGCTGCAGGAGCGCGGCGAATACCAGGCCGAGCGCGGCTACCTTTGGCAGCAGTACGCGCGCAGCCGCAGCAAGAGTGCCAGCGCACCGCTGTGGGCCGAGATCACGGTGGCCCTGGCGGAAAAGGATGTGGCCCAGGCCGGGCAGCTGCTGCAGCGCCATGACGAGGCACTGCCGCGCTACGACCGCATCAACGCGGCGGCCATGGTGGGCGATGTGCGGCTGGCGCAGACCGCGGGCTTCGAGAGCATGGCCTACCAGCCCGACGACGATCCCCTGCACCTGGGGCTGACCGAGCAGTTGCTGGCCTTCAGCGACTACGGCGGCCTGCAGTTGCGCAATCGCCGCATGGACGCCATCGACGAGCAGGTCTCGCGGCTGCGCTGGCATGTGGGTCTCAACCCCCGCTGGGCGCTGGACCTGGATGCCGAGGACGTGCGCCGCACGGTCAACAAAAGCACCCTGGTGCGCGGACCCTCCCAGGAGCGTGGCATCGGCCTGCGCCTGACGCGCAAGACGCAGTCGGCCTCCAGCGAGTTCATGCTGGGCCGGCGCGAAAGCCTGGAGAGCTACACGCCGATGCAGTTCACGCAGACCTACAACGTGGACAGCCGCTGGAGCCTGCAGGCATCGCTGGGCCGGCACCTGGCCACGCAGGAAACGCTGGCCATGCGCATGGGCGGCATGAAGGACCGCGTGTCGCTGGGCAGCAGCTACCAGCTCTCGCGCCTGGACCAGATCACGCTGGAGCTGGCATCGGAGCGCTACCGCGTGCAAAGCGGCGCCCGCGTGGGCTCCGGCAACCATGCGATGCTGCAATACCTGCACACCTATCGCAGCGAGGCACCCACCCTGCAGTTCGGCGCCTTCACCTCCTGGCACCGCTACAGCCGCACCGACCCGGCGCTGCTGCAGGGCAGGGATGCGGCCATCCTGGGCTACCTGCCTGCGTTCAACGATCCCACCATCGACTATCTGTTGCCGCGCAGCTTCCGCTTCTCGGGCCTGCAGATGATGTTCAACACGGGCTACGAGCAGCAATACACGCGCGCGCTGCGGCCCTATGCCAGCCTGGCCCTGACGCACCACAGCATCAACGGCGCGGGCTACGAGCTGGGCATGGGCCTGGCCACCAGCCTGTTCGGCGCGGACCACCTCGCGCTGGGCCTGAACCTGTCCAAGTCGGGCATCAACACCGTGGGCAATACCCGCGAGCTGTTGCTCACCTACCGCCTCCACTACTGATCCGAAGACTTCAAGGAGCCTTTCCATGACACACCGCACTTCTTTTGCCTCCCGCCTTCGCGTGCTCACGGGTATGGCCCTTGTCGGCCTGCTGTCTGCCTGCTCGACCATCGACCGGGGCACGGCGCCCGCTCTGGAGACGAACGCCAGCTGGGCCGTGCTGCCCTTCGAGAACCACACCGAGACACCCATGGCCGGCAACCGCGCCGCCGCCATCGCCACGGCGCTGATCAATGCGCGCGGCGTGGGCCAGGTCAAGCGCTACACGGGCGATGCGCTGCAGGAGACGCTGTTCGACGGCCGCGACGCCAAGCGCCGCGAGGACGCCCTGGCCTGGGCGCGCGGCGAAGGCGTGCGCTATGCGCTGACGGGCGCGGTGGACGAATGGCGCTACAAGGTCGGAGTGGATGGCGAACCGGCCGTGGGCGTGACGCTGGAGATCGTGGACGTGGGCACCGGCGCCACCGTGTGGAGCGGCGCGGGCGCGCAAAGCGGCTGGAGCCGCGAGGCCCTGGCCGCCGTGGGCCAGAAGCTGATCCGCAATCTGCTGGGCACGGGCCTGGCCAACGCCCGATAAGCGCATCGAGGAACGATTTTCCATGCCAGACCAAGCCACCACGCCCAAGGCGGCACCGCATCCCGATGCACCGCGCCGAGCCGGCATTGCCGCGGAATTCAGGGGTTCGCCCCTGGGCCTGCTTGTGCAGACAAGCGCCAAGCCCTGGGTGGTGGTGGGAGAGACGCTGCTTTTGCCGTTGCTGGCCCTGTTGGTCGGCATGTGGGCCAACCCCGCCAATCCCCTGTGGGTGGAGGCGGAGTTTCCCTGGGCCTGGCTGGCGCCCGTGGTCGTGGCCCTGCGCTACGGGCCCGTTGCCGGCCTGTCGGCGTCCGGTGTGCTGCTGCTGGCATGGCTGGGCGTCAACCAGCGGGATCTGTCGCTGTTTCCCGAACAGTATTTCCTGGGCGGCCTGATCCTGGTCATGGTCGTGGGCGAGATCTCCAGCCTGTGGCGCGCGCGCATACGCCGTGCGCGCACGGCGCAGAACTACATGGACCAGCGCACCGAGCAGCTGATCCGCCAGCACTACCTGCTGCGCCTGTCGCATGACCGCCTCGAGCAGGAGCTCATAGGCCGTCCCGTGTCCATGCGCGACGCCATCAACGTGCTCAGCGGCCTCAGCGGCGCCGAGGGCGATGCGCAAAGCCTGCTCAACCTGCTGGCGCGCTTCAGCCAGATCAGCGTGGCCAGCCTGGTGCCCGTGCGCAACGATGTGCTGGACCCCACGCCCATTGCCCAGCTGGGCGGCGAGCGGCCCATCCATGTCCATGACCCGCTGGTGCGCCAGGCGCTGGACAGCCATGTGCTGTGCCATATCTCGCAAAGCATGGCGCAAGGCCAGCAGACGCAGTACATCGTCGTGGCGCCCATGCTGGACCTGGAGGGCGAGATCTACGGCCTGCTGCTGGTCGAGGAAATGCCTTTCTTCGCACTGCAGGAAGAAGCGCTGCAGACCATCAACCTGCTGCTGGGCTACTACACCGACAGCGTGGCTGCCAACAGCCTGGCCGCACCGCTGCTGCAGGCCTATCCCGACTGCCCGCCGCACTTCGCCTTCGAGGTGCAGCGCATGGAGCATGTGAACCGCAGCGCGCGCCTGAGCAGCGTGGTGGTGGCGCTGGAGCTGTCGCCGTCGGCCGTCCAGGCGCAGATGGCCCAGCAGATCATGCGGCTGGAGCGCATGCTGGACCGCTCCTGGCTGCAGGAGCGCGATGGCCGGCAGCTGCTGGCCATCTTCATGCCGCTGGGCACCAACGCCACGGCCGAGGGCTACCTGAACCGCATCGAGGCCTGGCTGGCCCAGCGCGGCGTGGCCTCGCTGGCCGATGCGGGCATCTTCCCGCGCACCATCTTGCTGGACCGCTGCTCGGCCATCAGCGTGCTGGAGCGGCTGCACCAGATGGGGCAGGGCCATGCTTAACCTCAAGCTGGCCCTGGGCGCGCTGGCCGCGGAAATCGCCTCCTGGAGCAGCCTGTGGCTGCTGCGCAGCCAGTCGGATGCCGCCCTGCTGGGCTATCTCATGGCCCATGGATTGGCCAGCGGCCTGCTGGCGCTGTGCCTGGCGCCGTTCCTGGCCACCTCGGCCAGGTCGGTGCGCCAGCGCCTGGCCCTGGTGGCGCTGATGGGGCTGTTTGCCTATGCCGTGCCGGTGGCCGGCATCCTGGGCGCCGTCGTGGCCACCATTGCGCTGCACACGCAGCGCGGCCCGCGCGGTGGCCAGCGCTTTCCGGTGATGCCCCTGCCCGATTTCGACCCGCACCAGCAGTCCGGCACCAGCCGCCGCCAGGCGGGCCTGCAGTCCTTCCTGGCCAATCCCAATGTGCCCGTCGCCTCGCGCATGCGGGCCATGGTGGCGCTGGGCAGCGTGCCGGGGCGCATTGCCTCGCCCATGCTGCGCACGGCGCTGGGCGATTCCAGCGAGGACCTACGCCTGCTGGCCTACAGCATGCTGGACGCCAAGGAGCGCGAGATCAGCAAGACCATCCATCAGGAGCTTCAGCTGTTCGAGCATGCCCGCCAGTCCGAGGGCGATGCGCCCTGCGGGCCGCGCGGACTGCAGGCGGCTCGGGCGCTCACCGACCTGTATGCGGAGCTGGTCTACCAGGGCGTGGCGCAGGGCGATGTGCGTGACCACGCCATCCAGCAATCCCTGCACTACTGCGACCTGGTGCTGGCCCAGCGGCCCGACAACGCGCTGCTGCTGTTGCGCCGTGGCCGGCTGTTGCATCTGCAGGGCAGGCAGGTGGAGTCGCTGGCCTGCTACGAGCGCTCGCTGGCGCTGGGCATGGAGCCCGCGCGCGTCGTGCCCTACCAGGCCGAGCTGCTGTTCGAGCGGCGCGAGTTCGCCAAGGCGCAGGCGCTGATGCGATCGCTGGACATCGAGCATGCCCTGCCGCGCCTGAAGCCCAGCATCCGCTACTGGAGTGCCTCATGAGCCGTGCGAGCCAGTTCCCCACGGCGGCCAGTGCGGACATCGCGCTGCTGCTGGAGGGCACGTTTCCCTATGTCAGCGGCGGCGTGTCCAGCTGGGTCAACCAGATCCTGCAGGCCTATCCCGAGCACCGCTTCGCCATCGTCTTCCTGGGAAGCCGGCGCGAGGACTATGGCGATTTCCGCTACGCGCTGCCGCCCAACGTGGTGCACTTCGAGCAGCATTTCCTCTTTGACGCCCTGCACTCCAACATCCAGCCCGCGCCCTCGCGCGGCCATCCCGAAGCCCTGGCCAAGGCCCGGGAGTTCCTGCAAGCGCTGGAGGCACATGACGGCAGTGCCGAAAGCCGGGCCAAGGTGCTGGCGGCCATGCGCTCGATTGCGCTGGAACTGCAGCCCGGCGGCAGCCTGCCGCTGGAGGATTTCCTGCACAGTGAATTCGCCTGGGACCTGATCCGCGACAGCTACCGGCGCCACTGCACCGATCCATCGTTCGTGGACTTCTTCTGGACCGTGCGCATCATGCTGCAGCCGCTGTGGCTGATGGCGCGCATCGCCCACGGGCTGATCCCGGTGCGCGTGCTGCATACGGTCTCCACGGGCTATGCGGGGTTTCTGGGGGGGCTGCTGCACCATTCGCGCGGCCTGCCGCTGGTGCTGTCCGAGCATGGCATCTACACCAAGGAACGGCAGATCGACCTGCTGCAGAGCACCTGGATCCGCGACAACCGCAACATCTTCCAGCGCGACCCCATGGAGGTGTCGTTCTTCCGGCAGATGTGGATCCGCTTTTTCGACTGGATGGGGCGCTTTTGCTATGGCGCGGCCGACCCCATCATTGCGCTGTACGAGAACAACCGCCTGCGCCAGGTGGCCGATGGCGCGGCGGCAGAGCGCACGGTCAGCATTCCCAACGGCATCCGCATAGAGCGCTTTGCGCCGCTGCGCGCCCAGCGGCCGGCTGGGACGCCGCCCGTGCTGTGCCTGATCGGCCGCGTGGTGCCCATCAAGGACATCAAGACCTTCATCCGCGCCATGCGCCGCGTGGTCAACCGGATGCCCCAGGCCCAGGCCTGGGTGGCCGGCCCCACGGCCGAAGACCCGGCCTATGCCGATGAATGCCAGAACCTCGTGGACAGCCTGGGCCTGCAGGCCAACGTACGCTTTCTGGGCATGCAGAAGGTGGAGGAGTTGCTGCCCAAGGTGGGCGTGGTCGTGCTGTCGTCCATCAGCGAGGCGCTGCCCCTGGTGATTCTCGAAGCACAGGCCGCCGGCGTGCCCGTCGTCAGCACCGACGTGGGCTCGTGCCGCCAGCTCATCGACGGGCTGGGGCCCGAGGACCAGGCCCTGGGCTCGTGCGGGCGCGTGGTCGGCATTGCCAACCCCGAGGCACTGGCCGATGCCTGCCTGGAGCTGCTGGCATCGCCCGGGCAATGGCAGGCCGCCAGCGCGGCCGGGATTGCGCGCGTGGAGCGCTACTACTCCGACCGGCTGCTGTTCGAGCGCTACAGGCAGGTCTATGACAGGGCGCTGCAACAGTCCGAGGAAAAACACTGATGGCTGGCATTGGATTCGAACTGCGCCACCTGCTGCGCAAGAACACGCTGACCAGCGTGCTCCAGGCCTACGCCTATGCGGGCGTGATCGGCTCGGGGCCGTGGGTGTTCTCCATCATCGGCATCCTGCTGGTGGGGGTGTTCAGCGTCAGCGTGGTGGCGCCGCCGCTGCTGGTCACGCAGTTCCAGACCTCGGTCACCTACCTGGTGGCCAGCAGCCTGATCCTGACCGGGGCGGCGCAGCTGGCATTCACGCGCTTTGTCTCGGACCAGCTGTTCCTCAAGAAGGACGAGAGCATCCTGCCCAACCTGCATGGCCTGCTGCTGGTGGTCGTGGCCACTGCCAGCGCGCTGGGCACGCTGGCGCTTTTCGTGGTGCTGCCGGGCCAGGGCCTGCTGTACCGCGTGCTGATGCTGGCGGGCTTCACGCTGATGTGCGTGGTCTGGGTCATGACCGTGCTGCTGTCGGGCCTCAAGCACTACCGGGCCATTGCCGGGCTGTTCGGCGCCACCTACCTGCTCATCGTGCTGCTGGCGCTGCCGCTGCGCTACTGGGGGCTGGAAGGGCTGCTGGCCAGCTTCGTGATCGGCCACGTGCTGCTGCTGGCCGGCATGTGGCTGATCGTGCTGCGCAGCTTTCCGCTGCAAAAGCGCTGGATCGCCTTCGACTTCACGCAGCGCTCGCTGATCTTTCCGGCGCTGATCGCCATCGGCGTGCTCTACAACCTGGGCATCTGGATCGACAAGTTCATGTTCTGGTACTACCCGCCGACCTCGCAGCAGATCATCGGTGGGCTCAGGGCCTCGCTGATCTACGACCTGCCGGTGTTCCTGTCCTACCTGTCCATCATTCCGGGCATGGCGGTCTTTCTGGTGCGCATCGAGACCGACTTCGTCGAGTACTACGACAAGTTCTTCGATGCCGTGCGCGGCGGCGGATCGCTCGAGTACATCGAGTCCATGCGCAACGAAATGGTCTACGCCATCCAGGCGGGCCTGGGCGAGATCGCCAAGGTGCAGACGCTGGCCGTTCTCGTCACCCTGGTGGCCGGACCGGCCATCCTGCAGTTGCTGGGCATCTCCCAGCTGTACCTGCCGCTGCTGCATGTGCAGGTGGTGGGCGCCGGGCTGCAGGTGGGCGTGATGGCCGTGCTCAACGTGTTCTTCTATCTGGACGAGCGGCGCATCGTCTTCATGCTGTGCCTGCTGCTGGTGGTGCTGAACATCGCCTTCACGGGCATTTCGCTGGCGCTGGGCGCCGCGTTCTATGGCTACGGCTTTTGCCTGGCCATGCTGGTGACGCTGTGCGTGGGCCTGTTCATGCTCTCGCGCGAACTCAACCGGCTCGAGTACAAGACCTTCATGCTGCAGTGACCGGCAGGCATCTCTCGCCCTTTGCCGATTTGCACGGTCTTGATCCAGCGTGTTGGCGGGGGGCGCCGGTCTGCGCGACAATACGGGATTCGGCGCCGGCACCCAACCGAGACAAAGGTTCCGCCAAGGAACCATTCATTACAACGATTGCGCACCTTGCGTGCAGCGGCCGCCGCCTTTCGCTTTTTCCACTCCAAAGCTTTAAGCCATGAAAAAACGCACCCTCTTGGCCATGGTGGCCCTGTCTGCACTGCTGGCAGCCTGCGGCAAGAACGAGTCCGCATCGACCGCCGCCGCGCCGGTTGCCGCCCCCGTGCCGGCAGCCATGACCAAGTTGGTGATCGGCCTGGACGACAACTTCCCGCCCATGGGCTTTCGTGACGACAAGAACGAGATCGTCGGCTTCGACATCGACATGGCGCGTGAAGCCGCCAAGCGCATGAACGTGGAGGTGGACTTCAAGCCCATCGACTGGAGCGCCAAGGAGGCCGAGCTGGTCGGCAAGCGCGTCGACGCGCTGTGGAACGGCCTGACCATCACCGAAGAGCGCAAGAAGAACATCGCCTTCACCGCGCCCTACATGGAGAACCACCAGATCATCATCGTGCGCGCCGACTCCGACATCAAGGACAAGGCTGGCCTGGCCGGCAAGGTCGTGGGCGCGCAGGATGGCAGCTCGGCCGTGGACGCCATCAAGAAGGACGCCGCCGTGGCCGCCAGCTTCAAGGACCTGAAGACCTTCGGCGACAACATCACCGCGCTGATGGACCTGTCGGCCGGCCGCCTGGACGCCGTCGTGGTCGACGAGGTCGTGGGGCGCTTCCACGTGGCCAAGAAGGCTGGCGAGTACCTGGTGCTCGAGGACAACTTCGGCACCGAGGACTACGGCGTGGGCCTGCGCAAGGAAGACACCGAAGTTCTGGGCAAGCTCGAAGCCGCGCTGGCCGAGATGAAGAAGGACGGCAAGGCCGCCGAAATCGCCTCCAAGTGGTTCGGCAAGGACATCATCAAGTAAATCCGGCACACCATGCGACCGGCAAGGCCAGCCTGGCATTGCCGGTCTTTTGCGTTCTGGGACGCACGCGCCCGTGGCTGCCCGGATCCTGCCGATGCCGGCGGGGCCGCGCACCGCACTGAGGCCATTCGATGGAATATGTAATCTCGCTCATGGGGCCGCTGTCCGCCGGCGCCCTGGTCACCCTCAAGCTCTTCGTCATCACCCTGGCGCTGTCCATTCCCCTGGGACTGTCGCTGGCGCTGATGCGCATCTCCCGCTTTCCCGCCCTGAGCCGGCTGGTCGGCGGCTACATCTGGCTGATGCGCGGCACGCCGCTGATGCTGCAGATGCTGTTCATCTACTTCGCGCTGCCCTTCGTGCCCGTGATCGGCGTGCGCCTGCCCGATTTCCCGGCCGCCGTGGTCGCCTTCGCGCTGAACTACGCCGCCTACTTCGCCGAAATCTTCCGCGCGGGCATCCAGTCCGTGGACCGCGGCCAGTACGAGGGCGCCAAGGTGCTGGGCATGAGCTACGGCCAGACCATGCGCCGCATCATCCTGCCGCAGATGTGGGCGCGCATCATCCCGCCTGTGAGCAACGAGACCATCACCCTGGTCAAGGACACCTCGCTCATCTACGTGCTGGCCCTGAACGATCTGCTGCGCGCGGCGCGCGGCATCGTGCAGCGCGATTTCACCATCACGCCCTTCGTGGTGGCCGCAGGCTTCTATCTGGTCATGACTCTCGTGTTGACCTGGATCTTCCAATACCTAGAAAAACGCCATGCCAAATACGACGCGTGATAACGCGCCCGAGACCATGATCTCGGCGCAGAACATCTGCAAGGGCTTTGGCGGCGTGCCGGTGCTGCGCGGCGTTTCGCTGGAGCTGGCGCGTGGCGAGGTGGTGGCCATCATCGGTCCCTCGGGATCGGGCAAGAGCACCTTTTTGCGCTGCCTCAACCACCTGGAAACCATTGACAGCGGCCGTGTCGCCGTCGAGGGCGAGGTGCTGGTGGACAGTGGCGCGGACGGCCGCGCCCACTACGTGCCCGAGGCGCAGATCCGCCAGATTGGCCGCAAGATGGGCATGGTGTTCCAGTCCTTCAACCTGTTCCCGCACCTCACGGTGCTGGAGAACATCATCGAGGCGCCGATCGTCGTCAAGGGCCTCAGGCGCGAGCAGATCGTGCCCAAGGCCGAGGCGCTGCTGCACAAGGTGGGCCTGCTGGAAAAGCGCGATGCCTATCCCAACCGTCTGTCGGGCGGGCAAAAGCAGCGCGTGGCCATTGCCCGGGCCCTGGCCATGGAGCCCGACATCCTGCTGTTCGACGAGCCCACCTCCGCGCTGGACCCCGAGCTGACCGGCGAGGTGCTGCGCACCATGCGCGAGCTGGCGCAGGAGCACATGACCATGCTGGTCGTGACCCACGAGATGGGCTTTGCCCGTGAAGTGGCCAATCGCGTGATCTTCATGGACAAGGGGGAGATCGTCGAGCAAGGCCCTGCGGAAGCATTCTTTGCGGCGCCGCAGCACACGCGGACCCAGGCATTCCTGCAGAACATGTTGTAAAAAAACATCTGTCCAGTCCGGATTTTCCCCAGGTCCAGAGAGCGTGCAACGCTTGTGTAGCAAGCAAAGCATGCTCTTTTTTTTATGGCGGTTTCTGCCATGACTTTTTGAGAAACATACACGGATGTATGTTTATCTCAGGGGGTGGTGAGCAAGCAGCGGCACCTGTCTGCACAATAGCGGGCTTGCCTGCGAACATTTATCGACCGCACCACAGCATGATCCCAACCGCCTCTTTCGTGGAGTTGCGCAACGTCACCTTCGGCTATGGCGAGCGTGTGATCCTGCGCGACCTGTCGCTGCAGGTGCCGCGCGGCAAAGTCACGGCCCTGATGGGCGCATCGGGCGGGGGCAAGACCACCGTGCTGCGCCTGATCGGCGGCCAGCAGCATGCCCAGCAGGGGCAGGTGCTGTTCGATGGCAAGGACGTCACCACCATGGACGCCGCGGGCCTGTACGCTGCGCGTCGGCGCATGGGCATGCTGTTCCAGTTCGGCGCCCTGTTCACCGACATGAGCGTGTTTGACAACGTGGCCTTCCCGCTGCGCGAGCACACCGACCTTCCCGACGAACTGGTCCGCGACATCGTGCTAATGAAGCTGCATGCCGTGGGCCTGCGCGGTGCGCGCGACCTCATGCCCAGCGAGATATCGGGCGGCATGGCCCGCCGCGTGGCGCTGGCGCGGGCCATTGCACTGGACCCCGAACTGGTCATGTACGACGAGCCCTTCGCCGGGCTGGACCCCATTTCCCTGGGCACCGCTGCCCAACTGATCCGAGAACTCAACGACGCCATGGGCCTGACCTCCATCCTGGTGTCCCATGACGTGGAGGAAACCTTCCATGTGGCCGACCATGTCGTCATCCTGGGCAACGGCGGTGTCGCCGCCCAGGGCTCGCCCGAGGAAGTCAAGGCCAATCCCGATCCGCTGGTGCAGCAGTTCATCCACGCACGCGCCACCGGCCCCGTACCCTTCCATTACCCCGGCGTGAGTGCCGAAGAGGATTTCGGCACGCCTGAAAGCCCGGTCAAGGCCAACGGCCGGAGGCGCGCATGAACCGGCTGCATCCCGCTAGCATCGGCGCGGCAGTGCGCCACCAATTGACCCAGCTGGGCATGGGCACCCGCCTGTTCGGCCGCCTGCTCGCGCTGATGGGGCCGGCGCTGGGCAGGCCGCGGCTGATTGGCGACCAGATCCATTTCCTGGGCAACTATTCGCTGGCCATCATCGGCGTGTCCGGCCTGTTCGTCGGTTTCGTGCTGGGCCTGCAGGGCTACTACACCCTGCAGCGCTACGGCTCGGCCGAGGCGCTGGGCCTGCTGGTGGCGCTGTCCCTGGTGCGCGAGCTCGGCCCCGTCGTCACGGCGCTGCTGTTTGCCGGCCGTGCCGGCACGGCGCTGACGGCCGAGATCGGCCTCATGAAGGCCGGCGAGCAGTTGTCGGCCATGGAAATGATGGCCGTGGACCCCGTGCGCCGCATCCTGGCGCCGCGCTTCGTGGCCGGCCTGATCGCCATGCCGCTGCTGGCCGCTGTCTTCAGCGCCGTCGGCGTGATCGGCGGCTGGCTGGTGGGCGTGGTCATGATCGGCGTCGATGGCGGTGCCTTCTGGGGCCAGATGCAAAACGGCGTGGACTGGTGGTATGACCTGGGCAACGGCGTTCTCAAGAGCCTGGTGTTCGGCGTGGCGGTGACCTTCATCGCGCTGCTGCAGGGCTATGCAGCCAAGCCCACGCCCGAAGGCGTGTCCCGCGCGACCACGCGCACGGTGGTGATGGCCTCGCTGGCCGTGCTGGGGCTGGACTTCCTGCTCACGGCCACGATGTTCAGCCTTTGACCTGGCACCGAAGCCACCCCCGCAAAACAAGGAAAAACAAACCATGCAGCAATCCAAGAGTGATGTCTGGGTCGGACTGTTCGTGCTGATCGGCGCTGCGGCGCTGGTGTTCCTGGCGCTGCAGTCGGCCAACCTGCTGAGCCTGAGCTTCCAGAAAACCTACACGCTGACCGCGCGCTTCGACAACATCGGCGGACTCAAGCCCAAGGCGGCCGTGCGCAGCGCGGGCGTCGTCGTGGGCCGCGTGGAATCCATCACCTTCGACGATCAGGTCTTTCAGGCCAGCGTGACCATGGCCATGGAAAACCGCTACGCGTTTCCCAAGGACAGTTCCCTGAAGATCCTGACCAGCGGCCTGCTCGGCGACCAGTACATCGGCATCGAAGCCGGCGCAGATGACCACAACCTCAAGGATGGCGACCGCGTCGTCGCAACCCAGTCGGCCGTTGTGCTGGAAAATCTGATCGGACAGTTCCTCTACGGCAAGGCCGAGCAGGGTGGCAGCTCCGGTGCAGGAGGCAAAGAATGACAACCAACCATGAACAGGCGACCGTGGGTCGCCCTGCAGTCCAGGCAGCATCCTGGCAGCGCGCAGCCATGCTGGGCACATTGGCCGCCGCTTCGCTGCTCGCCGGCTGCGCCACCGCGCCGGGCGAGGCCCGCAATCCCCAGGACCCGTTCGAGCCGTTCAACCGCAGCGTCTACTCGTTCAACGACGGCCTGGACCGTGCCGTCCTGAAGCCGGTGGCCACGGCCTACCGCGACGTCACTCCGCGTCTGGCTCGCGATGGCGTGAGCAATTTCTTCTCCAACCTCAGCGATGTCTGGTCCTTCGTGAACAACGCGCTGCAGGGCCAGGCCGAAGGCGCCTACAACTCCGTCGTGCGGTTCTCGGTGAATACGGTCTTCGGCCTGGGCGGCTTGCTCGACATCGCCAGCGAGGCCGGCATCGAGCGCCAAAAGCAGGACTTCGGCCAGACCCTGGGTCGCTGGGGCGTGCCCACCGGGCCGTACCTGGTGCTGCCGCTGCTGGGCCCGTCCACGGTGCGTGACACTGCGGCTCTTCCGGTGGACGCCTGGGGCAACCCCATGTCGGCGATCAACGACATCCCGGTTCGCAACAGCCTGTATGTGCTGCGACTGGTGGATACACGTGCCCGCCTGCTCAATGCCTCCGACACGCTGGACTCCGTCGCGCTCGACCGCTACAGCCTGACGCGCGATGTCTACCTGAACCTGCGGCGCGGCAAGTCGGGTGATGACGGTCGCATCGAGGATTACGACGACGATGCCGGCAAGCTGCCGCCCGAAGACGGCGCGAAGTAAGCAGTTCGTAACATCCCGAGATGAAAAACGGCCGCTGCCTGACATGGCGCGGCCGGAAAAATGTGCAATATCAACCCGGTCCGGGGCATGAGGCCCTGCTGGGAAAGGAAGAGTGATGATCAATCGACGTGCCTGGAGCGCTGCCGCTGCAGCCATGCTGGCCATGGGAACCCTTGGCGCGGCACTGCCGGCCCGCGCAGCCGGCGAGACCCCCGATGCGCTGATCAAGCGTGTCTCCACCGACGTGCTGGAAACCATCAAGAAGGACCCCTCGCTGCGCGAGGGCGATGTCTCCAAGGTCAATGCGCTGGTCAATGACAAGGTCATGCCGTATGTGAATTTCCGCCGCATGACCTCCGCCTCGGTGGGGCCGGCCTGGCGCCAGGCCACGCCTGCGCAGCGCGAGAAGCTGGAGACCGAGTTCAAGGCCCTGCTGATCCGCACCTATTCGGGCGCGCTGACGCAGGTCAGCAACCAGACCATCAACGTCAAGCCCCTGCGCGCGGCAGCCGGCGACACCGATGTGCTGGTGCGCACCGAAGTGCTGGGCCGCGGCGAGCCCGTGCAGCTGGACTACCGGCTCGAGAAGTCCGGCGACGGCTGGAAGATCTACAACCTGAACGTGCTGGGCGTGTGGCTGGTGGAAACCTACCGCAACCAGTTCAGCCAGGAAATCAATGCCCGCGGCATCGACGGCCTGATCGAGACCCTGGCCACGCGCAGCAAGATGCCGGCCACGCCGCCCTCCAAGGGCTGACAGCCGCGGACGCACGCGCCATGCTGCAGCTCCCCCGTGAACTGACCTACCGCCAGGCGCGCAGCTGTCTCGTGCAGCTGCGGCCCCAGGTGCAGGCCTTCGATGGCGCCCAGGTGCGTGTCGATGCCAGCGGTGTCGAGGTCTTCGACTCGTCCGCACTGGCCGTGCTGCTGGCCTGCCGCCGCACCGCGAAGGCGGCAGACAAGCAATTGGTGGTCGTGGGCCTGCCGCAGGGCCTGCAGTCCATGGCGGCGCTGTATGGCGTCGACGGGCTGCTGGCCGACACGGCCGCATCCTCCCCCTCCTGAGCCGGCGCAGCGCGCCGCTGCAAAGAGCCCTGCAAGGCAGGTTTGGCTGCAAGGGCCTAGAATCGCGCCTCGCATGTCTGCCGTCTCATTCCAATCCATCTCCAAGACCTACCAGACCCCCAAGGGGGCCTTCCAGGCGCTCAACCACGTGAGTCTGGACATCGAGGAGGGCGAGTTCTTCGGCCTGCTCGGTCCCAATGGCGCTGGCAAGACCACGATGATCAGCATCCTGGCCGGCCTGTCGCGCGCCACCAGCGGCCGCGTGCTGGTCCAGGGCAGCGACGTGCATGCCGACTACTCGGCTGCCCGGCGCAAGCTGGGCATCGTGCCGCAGGAGCTGGTCTTCGATCCCTTCTTCAATGTGCGCGAGGCGCTGCGCTTTCAGTCCGGCTATTTCGGCGTCAGGAACAATGACGACTGGATCGACGAGCTGCTGCACAGCCTGGGGCTGACCGACAAGGCCAATTCCAACATGCGCCAGCTGTCCGGCGGCATGAAGCGCCGCGTGCTGGTGGCCCAGGCGCTGGTGCACAAGCCGCCCATCATCGTGCTCGACGAGCCCACGGCCGGCGTGGACGTGGAGCTGCGCCAGACGCTGTGGCACTTCATCGCACGCCTGAACCGCGAAGGCCATACCGTGCTGCTCACCACCCACTACCTGGAAGAGGCCGAGGCGCTGTGCAGCCGCGTGGCCATGCTCAAGCAGGGCAACATCGTCAAGCTCTCGACCATGTCGGATCTGCTCAAGTCCGCCTCCTCCAACGTGCTGCAGTTCAAGACCGATACCGCCTTGCCGCCGGCCCTGGCCGCGCGTGCGCGGGTGACCGGCCGCATCGTGCAGATACCCGCCAACGACGCCAGCGATGTGGAGCGCCTGCTCGCCGCGCTGCGCGAGGGCTCCGTCGTGCCCGAGGACGTGGAAATCCGCCGCGCCGATCTGGAGGACGTCTTCATCCATGTGATGAATGAGCAGGGACAGACTTCGCAGGGAGCTTCGGCATGAACGGCTGGCAGACCCTGCTCAAGAAGGAAGTGCTGCGCTTTTGGAAGGTCAGCTTCCAGACCGTGGCCGCACCCGTGCTCACGGCCGTGCTCTATCTGCTGATCTTCGGCCATGTGCTCGAAGGCCGGGTGCTGGTGTACGACCGCATCAGCTACACGGCCTTCCTGATCCCTGGCCTGGTGATGATGAGCGTGCTGCAGAACGCCTTCGCCAACAGCTCCTCCAGCCTGGTGCAGAGCAAGATCATGGGCTCCATGGTCTTCGTGCTGCTCACGCCGCTGTCGCACTGGGCCTGGTTCGGGGCCTATGTGGGAGCGTCGGTGCTGCGCGGGCTGCTGGTGGGCGCGGGCGTGTTCGTCGTCACGCTGTACTTTGCCATTCCCGAATTCACGGCGCCGCTGTGGATTCTGGTCTTCGGCCTGCTGGGCGCGGCGCTGCTGGGCACGCTGGGCGTGATCGCCGGCCTGTGGGCCGACAAGTTCGACCAGATGGCGGCCTTCCAGAACTTCCTGATCATGCCCATGACGTTCCTGTCGGGCGTGTTCTATTCGATCCAGTCCCTGCCGCCTTTTTGGCAAAAAGTCAGCCATCTGAACCCGTTTTTCTACATGATCGACGGTTTCCGCTACGGCTTCTTCGGCCAGAGCGACGTATCGCCCTGGGTCAGCCTGGCCATCGTCGGCTCGGCCTGGCTGGCGGTGAGTGCCCTGGCCGTGCATCTGCTGCGCATCGGCTACAAGATCCGCGGCTGAGGTTTTTCCTCAGGCTGCGGCGGGCGCTGTGCCGGCATTTTCGAACCCACCCATGAACAGGCGGCCGGCGCCCGGCGCCGCCGCCAACCAAGGCCATGCCGCGATGCATGGCAGGAAAGCTTCCCCATGACTGCAGACCAACTCAAGGAACTGATCGCCACCGGCCTGCCTTGCGAACACATTGCGCTGGAAGGCGACGGACGGCACTGGTTTGCCACCATCGTCTCGGCCCAATTCGAGGGCCAGCGCCTGCTGCAGCGCCAGCGCCTGGTCTACGCCACGCTGGGCCAGCGCATGCACACCGACGAGGTCCATGCCCTGTCCATGAAGACCTATACGCCCGCCGAGTGGGCTGCCCAGGCCGGCCAGGCCTGAGCGCACAGCCCGGTCACGACGCCTCAGACTTTCTGCCGCAACTGGTCGATACGGCCCGTGCGGCATCTCCTTTTTCCCGATTTCCAGATTCAAGTCTGTCAGCCATGGACAAACTCCTGATTCGCGGTGGCCGAGCGCTGCATGGCGAGGTGACGGTCTCCGGCGCCAAGAATGCCGCCCTGCCCGAGCTGTGCGCCGCGCTGCTGTCGTCCGAGCCCGTCACCCTGCGCAATGTGCCGCGCCTGCAGGACGTGGCCACCATGCTCAAGCTCATCCGCAACATGGGTGTCGGCGCCGAGCACGATGACAGCGGCACCGTGCGCATCCACGCCGGCTCTCTGTCCAACCCCGAGGCACCCTACGAACTGGTCAAGACCATGCGCGCCTCGGTCCTGGCCCTGGGCCCGCTGCTGGCCCGATTCGGCCAGGCCCGCGTGTCGCTGCCCGGCGGCTGCGCCATCGGCTCGCGCCCCGTGGATCAGCACATCAAGGGCCTGCAGGCCATGGGTGCCGAGATCGTTGTCGAGAACGGCTACATGCACGCGTGCCTGCCCGGGCATCTCAAGCGTCTGCAGGGCGCCCGCATCACCACCGACATGGTGACGGTCACGGGCACCGAGAACTTCCTGATGGCCGCCGTGCTGGCCGAAGGCGAGACGGTGCTGGAAAACGCCGCCATGGAGCCCGAGATCGGCGACCTGGCCGAAATGCTCATCAAGATGGGCGCAAGGATCGAAGGGCACGGCACCAGCCGCATCGTCATCCAGGGTGTGGAGCGGCTGAGCGGCTGCGAGCACCAGGTGGTGGCCGACCGCATCGAGGCCGGCACCTTCTTGTGCGCCGTGGCGGCCACGGGCGGCGAGGCGCTGCTGCGCAATGGCCGTGCCGACCACCTGGGCGCGGTCATCGACAAGCTCAAGGACGCTGGGGCCGAAGTGTCCGCCGAGGAGGGCGGCATCCGCGTGCGCGCTGCCGGCAAGCTCAAGGCCCAGAGTTTCCGCACCACCGAGTACCCGGGCTTTCCCACCGACATGCAGGCGCAGTTCATGGCGCTGAACTTGGTGGCCGAAGGCTGCAGCATGGTCACCGAGACCATCTTCGAGAACCGCTTCATGCACGTCGACGAGATGCTGCGCCTGGGCGCGCAGATCACCACCGACGGACGCGTGGCCACCATCACCGGCAGCCAGTCGCTGTCGGGCGCGGCCGTCATGGCCACCGACCTGCGCGCTTCGGCCAGCCTGGTCATCGCCGGCCTCGTGGCCAAGGGCGAGACCCTGGTCGATCGCATCTATCATCTGGACCGCGGCTACGATCGCATGGAAGACAAGCTGCGCGGCCTGGGTGCCGACATCGAAAGAGTTTCCCAATGACCATCACGATTGCCCTGTCCAAGGGCCGCATCTACGACGAAACCGTGCCGCTGCTGGCCGCTGCCGGCATCTCGGTCACCGAAGACATTGAAAAGTCGCGCAAGCTGATCTTCGAGACCAACCAGAGCCACGTGCGCGTGGTGCTGGTGCGCGCCTCCGACGTGCCGGTCTACGTGCAGTACGGCGGCGCCGACCTCGGCGTGGCCGGCCTGGACTCCCTGATCGAGCATGGTGCCCAGGGCCTGTACCAGCCCCTGGACCTGAAGATCGCGCGCTGCCGCGTCAGCGTCGCCGTGCGCAACGGCTTCGACTACGCGCTGGCCGTCAAGCAGGGCGCCCGCCTGCGCATCGCCACCAAGTATCCCGAGATCGCGCGCAACTTCTTCGCCACCAAGGGCGTGCACGTGGACATGGTCAAGCTCTACGGCTCCATGGAACTGGCCCCGCTGACCGGCATGGCCGACGCCATCGTCGACCTGGTGTCCACCGGCAACACGCTCAGGGCCAATGACCTGGTCGAGGTCGAGCCCATCATGGAGATCAGCTCGCGCCTGGTGGTCAACCAGGCCTCGCTCAAGCTCAAGCAGGCCCCTCTGCGCAAGATCATCGATGCCTTCGCATCGGCCATTCCCCAAGACTGAAGCCCTCTGCACCATGGAATACCAAGCCGCTCCCGCCCGCCTGTCCACGCTTGACGCCAACTTCGAACACGATTTTGCGCAGCGCCTGCATTGGTCGGCGGACACGGACGCGGCCATCGAGCAGCGCGTGGCCGACATCCTGGCCGATGTGCAAAAGCGCGGCGATGCGGCCGTGCTGGAGTACACGGCGCGTTTTGACGGATTGCAGGTGGACGGCATGGCAGCGCTGGAGCTGACGCAGGCCGAGCTCAAGGCCGCCTTCGACAGCCTGGGCGATGAGCAGCGCGATGCGCTGACGGCCGCCGCCCAGCGCGTGCGCACCTACCACGAGGCACAAAAGCGCGCCAGCGGCGAGAGCTGGAGCTACCGTGACGCCGATGGCACCCTGCTGGGCCAGAAGGTCACGCCGCTGGACCGCGTGGGCATCTATGTGCCCGGCGGCAAGGCGGCCTATCCGTCCAGCGTGCTGATGAATGCCATTCCCGCCCATGTGGCTGGCGTGCAGGAAATCATCATGGTCGTGCCCACGCCGCGCGGCGAGAAGAATGCCCTGGTGCTGGCCGCCGCCTATGTGGCCGGCGTCACGCGCGGCTTCACCATCGGCGGCGCCCAGGCCGTGGCGGCCCTGGCCTACGGCACGGCCACCATCCCCAAGGTGGACAAGATCACCGGTCCCGGCAATGCCTATGTGGCCAGCGCCAAGAAGCGGGTGTTCGGCACCGTGGGCATCGACATGATTGCCGGCCCCAGTGAAATCCTGGTGCTGGCCGACGGCAGCACGCCGCCCGACTGGGTGGCCATGGACCTGTTCAGCCAGGCGGAGCATGACGAGCTGGCGCAAAGCATCCTGCTGTGCCCCGATGCCGACTACATCGCCGCCGTCCAGCGCGAGATCGACCGCCTGCTGCCCGAGATGCCGCGGCGCGCCATCATCGCCAAGAGCCTGAGCGACCGGGGTGCCCTCATCCTCACGCGCGACATGCAGGAGGCCTGCGCCATCAGCAACCGCATCGCGCCCGAGCACCTGGAAGTCTCCAGCAACGATCCCCACCAGTGGGAGCCGCTGCTGCGCCATGCAGGCGCCATCTTCCTGGGGGCCTACACCAGCGAGAGCCTGGGCGACTACTGTGCCGGCCCCAACCATGTGCTGCCCACCAGCGGCACGGCGCGCTTTTCCTCGCCGCTGGGGGTCTATGACTTCCAGAAACGATCCAGCCTCATCGAGGTCAGCGAGCAGGGCGCCCAGACCCTGGGCCGCATCGCCTCGGTGCTGGCGCATGGCGAAGGCCTGCAAGGCCATGCGCGCGCGGCCGAAATGCGCCTGAAGTAGACACTCGCTTCCTATTGGACGAAGGCGCCGTCACCGAAAGGGGCGGCGCTTTTTGCTGCCTGAACGCTAGAGCAAGTATGTCAAGAATCGACACGAAATCAGTGGAGCACGAATTTCGTGTAGACTTGCACCCTGTGAAAAACCTCACCATCACCGTCGAAGACAGCGTGCTCGAATGGGCGCGCATCGAGGCCGCGCGCCGCGGCACCAGCGTCTCGCGCATGGTGGGCGACTTCATGGCCGAGATGCAGCGCCGCGAGGACGCCTACGAGCGCGCCTACCTGGCCTGGCGCACCGACGAGCGCGGCTGGGACGGCGGCCAGCCGTCATCCACGCAGCCCGCCCAGCGCAGTGCCGCGCTGCGCCGCGAGGGCCAAGCATGAACACCGTCTTCGTCGATACCTCCGTGCTGGTCGCTGCCGAAGACACGGGGCAGGGCGCCTTGCATGCCGCCGTGCTGCAGTGGCTGGACCTGCTGTGGCGCACGCGCAGCGGGCGCACCGGCAGTCAGTCGCTGTGCGAGTTCTATGAACAGGTCACCACGGCCGCCCAGCCTTTGCCGCAGGGCGATGCGCGCGCCGCCATCCGCCGCTACCAGACCTGGACGCCCTGGAAGACCGATGCCGCCACGCTGGAGACCGCCTGGGCCGTGCAATCGCGCCACCAGCTGGCCTTTGGCGACTGCCTGGCCGTGGCCTGCGCCCAGCACAGCGGCTGCGAGCAGATGCTGACCCTGCACCTGCCGCACGGCACCCAGTTCGGCGGCGTCGCCATGGTGCACCCGCTGCACCAGGCGCCGCCGCAGCAGCAGGCCTGAGCGGCTTCGCTGATGGATTTCTTCCCCCACTGACTCGTGAAAGTGTGCATGCCATGACAGCTTCCATTCCGCAGGTTCAGGCCCTCGCCCTGGAGCGCATCCGCGCCGATGTCCGCTCCATGCATGCCTACCATGTGCAGCCCTCACAAGGCCTGCTCAAGATGGACACGATGGAGAACCCCTTCCGCCTGTCGCCCGAGCTGCAGGCCGCGCTGGGCGAGCGCCTGGGCCGGCTGGAGATCAACCGCTACCCTGGCGAGCGCCAGGAAGTGCTCAAGGACATGCTGGCCCGCTACGCGCAGGCGCCGGCCGGCAGCGCCGTACTGCTGGGCAATGGCTCGGACGAGATCATCACGCTGCTGGCCCTGGCCTGTGCCCAGCCCCACGCCGAGGGCCGCGCCACCATGCTGGCGCCCATGCCGGGCTTCGTCATGTATCCCATGAGCGCCAGGCTGCAGGGCCTGGACTTTGTGGGGGTCGACCTGACGGCCGACTTCGAGCTGGACGTGCCCGCCATGCGCGCCGCCATTGCCGAGCACCGCCCCGCCATCACCTATATCGCCTATCCCAACAATCCCACGGCCACGCTCTGGGCCGAGGCCGATGTGCAGGCCGTGATCGACGCGGTCGGCGCCATCGGCGGTCTGGTCGTCATGGACGAGGCCTACCAGCCCTTCGCCCGCCGCAGCTGGGCAGAGAACATGCGCGCCGACCCGGCCCGCAACGCCCATGTGCTGCTGATGCGCACGCTCAGCAAGTTCGGCCTGGCCGGCGCGCGCCTGGGCTATCTGATCGGCCCGGCCGCCATCGTCGGCGAGATCGACAAGGTGCGCCCGCCCTACAACATCAGCGTGCTCAACTGCGAGACGGCCATCTTCGCGCTGGAGCACGAGGCGCTGTATGCGCAGCAGGCCGTGGCCATCCGCGCCGAGCGCCAGCCGCTGATCGACGCGCTGACCGCGCTGCCGGGTGTGGAAAAGATCTGGCCATCCGAGGCCAACATGGTCTTGCTGCGCGTGCGCGATGCCGCGCGTGCCCAGGCCGAGATGAAGGCCCGGGGCGTGCTGGTGAAGAACGTCAGTGCCATGCACCCGCTGCTGGCCAATTGCCTGCGCCTGACCGTGGGCACCCACGAAGAAAACGCCCAGATGCTGGCGGCCCTGAAGGAATCCCTATGAGCAATGCAGTCCCCGCACGCACCGCCGAAGTGCAGCGCAACACCGCCGAGACCCGGATCAAGGTCGCCATCAACCTGGACGGCACGGGCAAGGCCAGCCTGCACTCGGGCATCGGCTTTCTGGACCACATGCTCGACCAGATCGCGCGCCATGGCCTGATCGACCTGGACATCGAGTGCGAGGGCGACCTGCACATCGACGGCCACCACACGGTGGAGGACATCGGCATCACCCTGGGCCAAGCCTTCGCCAAGGCCGTGGGCGACAAGAAGGGCATCCGCCGCTACGGCCACGCCTATGTGCCGCTGGACGAGGCCCTGAGCCGCGTGGTCATCGATTTCTCGGGCCGTCCCGGGCTGCACATGGACGTGAAATTCACGGCCGGCAGCATCGGTCAGCTCGACACCCAGCTGGTCTACGAATTCTTCCAGGGCTTCGTCAACCATGCGGGCGTGACCCTGCACATCGACAACCTCAAGGGCTTCAATGCCCACCACCAGTGCGAGACCATCTTCAAGGCCTTCGCACGCGCCCTGCGCTTTGCGCTGGAACATGACGAGCGCATGGCCGGCGTCATCCCCTCGACCAAGGGCGCTCTGTAAAGAGAAGCGATTGGCATCGGCCAGAACTTGATCTGACCGGGCAATCCCGCCGAAAATCCGACAGAACACGCGCCACACGCTATGAGTTTGACTGACAACACCGTCGCCGTCGTCGATTACGGCATGGGCAATCTGCGCTCGGTTTCACAGGCCGTGCGCACGGCCGCCGCCGATTCCGGCTGGCAGGTCGTTGTGACCTCCGATCCCGAGGTGGTCCTGGCCGCCGACCGCGTCGTGCTGCCGGGCCAGGGCGCCATGCCCGACTGCATGCGCGAGCTGCGCGAATCCGGCCTGCAGGAAGCCGTGCTGCATGCCGCTGCCAACAAGCCCCTGTTCGGCGTCTGCGTGGGCATGCAGATGCTGCTGGACCACAGCGACGAAGGTGACGTGCCCGGCCTGGGCCTCATCCCCGGCAACGTGCGCAAGTTCGATCTGGCGGGCCGCACCCAGGCCGATGGCAGCCGCTTCAAGGTTCCGCAGATGGGCTGGAACCGCGTGCACCAGACGCACAACGCCGGCCATGCCCACCCGCTGTGGCGTGGAATTCCCGAAGACAGCTTCTACTACTTCGTGCACAGTTTCTATGCCGTGGTGCAGCAGCCGCAGCATTGCGCTGCGCAGGCCGACTACGGCGGGCGCTTTGCCTGCGCCATCGCGCGCGATAATATTTTCGCCACGCAGTTTCACCCCGAAAAAAGCGCTGACCAGGGCCTGGCCCTGTTCCGCAACTTTCTGGGCTGGAAGCCCTGAATCCCCTTTTCTTCCCCGCACCGGCCGCTGAATCCCAGGCCTTCATTGCTCGCAAACCATCATGCTGCTCATTCCTGCCATCGACCTCAAGGACGGCCACTGCGTACGCCTCATCCAGGGTGATATGGACCAGTCGACCACGTTCGGCGAAGACCCGGCCATCATCGCCCGCCGCTGGCTCGACGCCGGCGCGCGCCGCCTGCACCTGGTGGACCTCAATGGCGCGTTTGCGGGCCAGCCCAAGAACCTTGCGGCCATCAAGGCCATCCTCAAAGAGGTGGACGGCCGGATTCCGGTGCAGCTCGGCGGAGGCATCCGCGATCTGGACACCATCGAGAAATACATAGATGCCGGCATCAGCTACGTGATCATCGGCACCGCTGCCGTGAAGAACCCCGGCTTTCTGCAGGACGCCTGCAGCGCCTTCGGCGGCCATGTGATCGTCGGGCTCGACGCCAAGGACGGCAAGGTCGCCATCGACGGCTGGAGCAAGCTCACGGGCCAGGACGTGCATTCGGTGGCCAAGCGCTTCGAGGACTGGGGTGTGGAGTCCATCATCTACACCGACATCGGCCGCGACGGCATGCTCACGGGCATCAACATCGATGCCACCGTCAATCTTGCCCAATCGCTGAAGATCCCCGTCATCGCCTCGGGTGGCCTGGCGGGCATGGCCGACATCGAGGCGCTGTGCAAGGTCGAGGACGAAGGCATCGAGGGCGTGATCTGCGGTCGCGCCATCTACTCGGGCGATCTCGACTTCGCCGCAGCGCAGGCTCGCGCCGACGAACTCACGGCCTGAGCGGCCTGCGCCTTCTCGATATTCGCGGGCGCCTGTCCCTGACAGGCGCCCGCGCTGCATTCAGCGCCGGGGTTTCAAGCGGCCTCTACGAGCAGGCGGGAAGGGCTTGCCCGGCATTGGTGGCGCGCACGGTCTGCACAAAGGCTTCCCAGTAATTCGGCAGCCCGGCCCAGGGGTTGCCCACGCCGGTGCTGGGCTCGAACTCCAGCTGGGTCACATAGATCCATCCCGCCTGGTAGCGTGCCGAGGCGGCCGACTGCACGGCCGTCTGCATGGCCGCGCAGCCCGACACGTTGTGCACCAGCGAGGCCTGGTGGCTATTGGCCAGCCCGTACAGCCAATCGAAACTGGTCGTGCGCGGATCGTAGGTGGCGTACGTGGAGCCCTTGCCCTCGAACGTGGTCAGCACATCGGCCACATCGGCATAACCGGCCACGGGCACGAGGCCTGGGTTGCCGATCACGATCAGGTCGGGATTCTTGGCCTTGATGTACTGGTAGATGCTGCGGTAGAAGTCCAGCCGGTTGGCGGTGGCCGCCATCTCGTCAATGAAGAAGCCCTTGACCAGGCCTGCGCCGTAGTGCGTGAAATAGTTGTCGATATTGGCCTGGATGCTGGCCAGCGATCGCGTGCCCGTGCCATAGCTGGAGCTCACATAGCCCACCAACTGCCCGCCCGCGTTGGCAAAAGCGGTTGCGGCGCGCGTGATGTTCGCATCCGGGCCACTGAAAATGCCGTTGGCCGGGTTCAGGATGGCCGTCATCTGCACGTTCGGATTTGCCTGGGCGCTGGCTGCCAGCGCATTCCAGGCCGTGGCCCCCGCGCCCGTGGGATAGAAATACGCAGGCACCAGCACCCGCAGCGGCGCAGGAGCCGGGCGCAGATAGAAGGTCTGCGAAGCGCTGCCCGTGCGGCCTGCCACGGTGGCGCTGGCCTGCACCTGCTGGCGGCCCGGCGTGGCGCCGGTCAGAAAGGCAGTTGCCACGCCGGAGCTGGTCAGCGCCGAGGTGCTGACGCCTGTGGCTGCGCTGAAGCTCACCACGGTTCCATCGGCGGCATTCACGCCATCTGCGAGAACACCTGCGCGCAGGGTCAGTGCCGAGCCTGCAGTCACCACATCCCTGGCGGCCGGGGCCGTCCATTGCACGGTGACCGAGGTCACTCCGGGCTGGCCGGTGCCGCCGCCATCGCCCCCGGTGCCGCCGCCAGCGCTGCTGTCACCACCACCGCCTCCGCCGCAGGAAGCCAAGGAGGCGGCCAGGGCGAGCATGCCGAGTCGCAGGACAAGAGGAGAGGGAGCGTGGGAGCGTTGCATGACAGAGGAAGGCTGGGCGGGGGAAAGGCTATATTCAAGCATGAAAGTTACATCTTCCTTTCCCGCAGTAACAGCTTTACCTGCGGCCGCGCAAGCTCCCGGCGCCTGCGCTGATGCATGGCAGGGCCTGCCCGCCATCCGCCTGCGCCTGGCCTGCGGCGATGCTGCCCTGGTGGCCTTGCAAGGGGCACAACTGCTCTCCTGGCAGGCAGATGGCGAGGAGCAACTGTTCCTGAGTCCCCTGGCGGCCCATGACGGCCACACACCCATACGCGGCGGTATTCCGGTCTGCTTTCCCCAATTCAACCAACGCGGCCCGCTGGTCAAGCACGGCTTTGCGCGCACCCTGCCGTGGCAGGCTGATGCAGCACAGGCCGAGGTTCTTGCCGGCGATGGCTTGTTCCTGCGGCTCAGGCTCGCCGACACGCCGCAGACGCGCGCCGTCTGGCCGCCTTCCTTCGAGACCTGGCTGGAGGTGACGCTGTTGCCCGGCCGGCTTGACGTGGAGCTGGTAGTGCACAACCGGGGCGACACGCCTTTGGTTTTCACTGCCGCCTTGCACAGCTACCTGCGCGTGGCGGACGTGGAGCAATGCCGGCTGCAAGGCCTTGACGGCCTGCCTTACTGGGATGCCGTGGCCGACACCCATCCCACGCAGCACGGTGACGTGCGCTTTGGCGAAGAGCTCGATCGCGTCTACCCCCGGCCCGGGAACGCCATGGAGCTGGCCGCACCTGGCGGCGGCTTGCGGATCTCGCAGGATGCCGCCTGGACCGAGACCGTGGTCTGGAACCCCGGCCCCGCGCTGTGTGAACGTCTGCCCGACATGCCGCCGCAGGGGTGGCGGCAGATGCTGTGCGTGGAGGCCGCCGCCATCGATGCGCCCGTGCATGTGGCGCCCGGCGCGCAATGGCGCGCGGCCCAGCGCCTGCACAAGCTGTAGCTCAGCACCGGCCCTGCAATGAAAAAGCACCTGTGAACAGGCGCTTTTTTCGTTGGGGCGGGGGGCCGGGTCAGCGGCGCTGCATGCGCTGTGCCGACTGCGCAGGGCGCAGGCCCGGGGTGATCTGCAGTTCCACGGGGCCTTCGCCCCGGCGCACATCGAATTTCGCGGCCTCGCCGGGCTTGAGCGCGGCCACGGCGGTCAGCAGCTCGGACACATTGCGGATGGGCTTGTCGCCCACCTGCACGATCACATCGCCCGGGCGCATGCCGGCCTGGGCAGCGGGGCCTGCCTGCAGCACGCCGGTGATGATCACGCCGGAGTCGGCCTTCACGCCAAAGGTCTCTGCCAGCTCCGGCGACAGCTCATTGGGCTCCACGCCGATCCAGCCGCGCACCACGCGGCCGTCCTTGACGATGCCGTCCAGCACCAGCTTGGCCGTGGACACGGGAATCGCAAAGCCGATGCCCATGCTGCCGCCCGAGCGCGAATAGATGGCGGTATTGATGCCCAGCAGATTGCCGCTGGCATCCACCAGCGCGCCGCCCGAATTGCCGGGGTTGATGGCGGCGTCGGTCTGGATGAAGTTCTCGAAGGTATTGATGCCCAGCTGGCTGCGGCCCAGGGCGCTGACGATGCCGCTGGTCACCGTCTGGCCCACGCCGAAGGGGTTGCCGATGGCCAGCACGCGGTCGCCCACGTCGATCTGGTCGGAATTGCCCAGAACGATGACGGGCAGCTTGTCCAGGGCGATCTTGAGCACGGCCAGGTCGGTCTCGGGATCGGTACCGATCACCTGGGCCTTGGCCTGGCGGCTGTCGGTCAGCGTGACCTCGATGTCATCGGCGCCCTCGACCACGTGGTTGTTGGTCAGGATGTAGCCGTCGGTGCTGATGATCACGCCGCTGCCCAGGCCTGCCTGCTCCTGCGTGCCCTGGTCGCCGAAGAAGAACTGGAACCACGGATCGTTGCTGCGCGGATGCCGTACCGCCTTGCTGGTGTTGATGCTCACCACGGCCGGCGCTGCCTTCTTGGCCGCAGGTGCAAAGCTGCCCGGGCTGACTTCTCCGACGGGCGTGGCCGGCGCCTCCAGCAACGCAATGCCCGCGTTGCTGCGCACGGCGCCGCGGCGCAGCCAGTCCGGCTGCAGGGTGGCAACGACGAAGTAGGCAGCCACCAGGATGGTGACCGCCTGCGAAAACAGCAGCCAGGTGCGTTTCATGAAGTGTGGTGTTCTGTGCGGGAGGACAAGGCCCCATTGTGAGGCATGTCGTACACAGGGCGGTGGTGGGCGCGTTCGCTGGGGCGCTGGGTGATCGATGAATCACCGGACAACCGACATTGCTATATCGGGATGTGCCGATTTTTTCCTTTTACTGAGGCGCTGATGGGCGTGTCAAATTTTTTGTTGCGCCATTTGAAAATGGGACAAGTCTTATTTAAATTGGCTTGCTAATTATTTTTCAAGTCACGATTTGATACGGATGAGGAAATTCAATACAATCGCGGCCCAATGAATAGAGCGGGGACGGAGGGGCTATGGAGTGGAAAGACTCGGGGAGGATTGCGCCCAGATGGCTGCTGCTATTGGTTGGCGCGGTGTTTGCGATTGCAGGAACCATCGGCATTGCCTTTGCACAGGCCGCCGATGCAGTATGTGCCGAAGTCAAGATTGTCATAGAGCAAAAACTCTCGCTGGAGCGCCAGGCATTTGACGCCAGGATGGTGATCACCAATGGCCTGGCGGACCAAAAGCTGGAGAACGTCAGCATCACGCTGCAGTTCCTGGATGCGAACAACCAGACGGTGATCGCCACCACGGATCCCGCAGCCTCCGGAGCCCGCTTTTTCTACCGCACGGATGGGGTCGAGGGCATCACTTCCCTGCAGGGCGGCACCATCGCTCCCAAGGCCGTCGCCAATGTCCGATGGCTGATCATTCCCGCAGCCGGCACGGGCGGCCGCGATCCCCAGGGTGCGGTCTACTACATAGGCGCCAGGGTCACCTACACGCTGGATGGCAAGACCGACACCGTGGAGGTGGCACCAGAGTCCATCGTCGTGCGGCCCCAGCCTGAACTGGTGCTTGACTACTTCCTGCCCCGTGATGTTCCGGGTGATGATGCCTTCACACCCGAGGTCGAGCCTTCCGACCCCTTCACGCTGGGCGTGCGCATCAAGAACAGTGGTGGCGGCACTTCGTACAAGACCAAGATCGATACCGCGCAGCCCCGCATTGTCGAAAACCGGCAAGGGCTGCTTGTCAAGTTCCAGATTCTGAGCGGCTATGTCAACGATGCGCCAGCAGGCAAAAGCCTGCTGCTCGACTTTGGCGACATCACGCCGGGATCGTCCCTGCATGGGCGCTGGAACATGGTGTCCAGCCTGGCCGGCAAATTTGTCGAATTCACGGCCGGATTCACCCATGCGGATTCGCTGGGCGGTGCCCTGACGTCCCTGATCAAGACCGTCAATACCCATCAATTGGTCCAGGATGTGCGTGTCGATCTTCCGGGACGCGACAAGGTCCGCGATTTTCTGGCCCTGGATGGAGATGTCTACCGCGTCTATGAATCCGATGGCGTGGATACCGAGGTCAGCGATCAAAGCCGATCCGCCCAATTCGTGCCCTCCGGTGCCACCGCCAGCCTGCAGTTCAATCCCGTGGCCAATGGCATGGCCTATGCGCGCGTGCCCGATCCCTCCAGGGGCACCCGTCTTCCCCTGCAGGTGGTCCGCTCCGACGGCTACGTTGTTCCTGGCGAAAACGTCTGGCTGTCCAGGCAGCGCAACGAGGACCTGAGCTGGAGCTATTACCTGAACCTGTTCGACGTGAACACCACGGGCCGCTACACCATCGGTCTGGTCGCTGGCGAGGCACAGGCCAGCATTGCCGGCGCGGCCTTCGAGGACCGCAATGCCAACGGGCTGCGCGATGCAGGCGAGCCCGCCATCCCCGTGCTCGAAATCAAGCTCACCGGCACGCGGGCAGGCACCGGGGAGTCGGTGCTGGCCACTGCCCACACCGATGCCCAGGGCCAATTCCGATTCGATGGACTGCTGCAGGGCAGCTATGCGCTGTCGGCTGCCGTCAGCGAGGGGCTGGTCGATGGCGCTGCGCTTGCGGGCACGGCGGGCGGTCAGTCCGCACCGGGACGCATATCGGGCATTGATCTGGCCACCGGTACGGCGGCTGCGGGCTATCTGTTTGCAAAGCGCTCCGCCAAGGCGACCGGGCCAGATCCCGAACCGGAAGCGGACACTGGCATCAGCGTGACGGCGGCACCGGCCACCATGGCGCGCGACGGTGGCTCCACGGTCACCATCACGGCACGCAATGCCGGGCCGGCCATGGCAGCGGCCACCGTCGTCCATGTGGACCTGCCCCAGGGGCTGGAGATCGCCAGCCAGTCGGCATCGGCGGGCAGCTATTCGCAGGGCCGCTGGACCCTGGGCGACATGGCTAAGGACTCCGCCCCCACCCTGGTGCTGCAGGTGCGTCCTGCAGCAGGCTCCACGGCCAGGGAATTCCTGCTGGCCGCGCGCATCGGCGCGGCCACCCGCGACCCCGTCACCGGCAACAACGCGGCCAGTACCCTGCTCAGGCGCGAGCAGGAGGCCTTCGTGGCCGCTTCGCAGACCCTGGACCAGGGCCTGCGTGTGCTGGCCTATGCCGCATGCGGCGCCGATACCGCTTGCACGGACGGCAAGCGCCAGGCTCTGCAGGATCTGCTGGCGCAGGCCGATGGCTCGGTGCAGTTGGCGGTCACGCCAGGTGAGCTCCGCAAGGCCTTGCGTGCCGGCGACTTCAGCGCGCTCTGGCTCCATGGATCGGTGGACGACCTGGCCGCTTCCCAGATGGAGGAAGTGCGGGCCGCCGTCTACCGCGGTGCCTCGCTGGTCATCGATGGCGCACCGGGCGCGTTGCCGGACACCTTGGCCGACGTCTGGGGCGGCAGCCGCTCAGGCCAGCCATTGCCTGCGGGCGTCTCTGTGCACCTGGGCGATGCAGGCTTGGGCGATGCGGCGCTGGCGCTGCAAGGCCGGGCGTGGGCGTTGCAGAACGAGGGTGCAGGCTCGGAACTGGCCCGCTATGGCACAGGGCAGACCGCTGCGTTGGGCGTGGCCCACGGCAAGGGCCAGGTTCTGGTGATCGGCTTCGATGCCCTGGCGCAAGGCGCGGTTGCGGCTTCGTGGAAAGACTGGACCAAGACGCGCTTCACTGCCCTGGTTCCGCCTGTGTCCGAGCCCATGCTGGCGCAATCCGCCGTGCGCGTCAGAACCAGCATTGCCAACCGCAGCACGCAAGCCGTTGCGCTGGAGCAGGCCATGACCCTGGCCAGTGGCATGAAGCTGCGTTCCTCCTCGCCGCAGGCCGTGGTCGACGGTGATCGGGTCAGGTGGACCCTGGAGCCCGCCTCCCAGGCCGAGTTGCAGGTGCAGGCCTGGCTGGACCTGCCCGGCACCTCGCTGGCCACCACGGTCGAGACGCAGTTGCGCAAGGCCGGCGACAAGTCGCTGGTGGACAGCTGGTCGCAGCCGGTCACCGTCATCGCAGAACCTCAAGCCGCCGCTAACACCCGGGCTGCAGTGGCTGCGCTGGCGCAGGCCACGGCAGACCAGCGGCAGGCCGTCGAGGCATTGCTGGGCCAGGCTCGGGTCGCCATGGAGCAGCAAAAGCCGGCCCAGGCCCTCTCGGCCCTGGTGCAGGCCCAGCCCCTGTTGAGGGCGCTGCCATCCCACGGTACCCGGAATATGGCCCTGCAATCGCTGGCGCAGTGGATAGGCCTGGTCGCTGCCCAGTGGCAGGAGGAGGCCGCGCGGGATTGGACGCTTTCCATCGTGTCCGGCGACCTGCAGTCCGCCAGGCTGGAGCAGCCGTTTGCGCTGCCGCTGCAGGTGCGCCTGCAGACGGCTGACGGCAACCCGGTGGCGGGGCAGGAAGTCACATTCGACGCTCCCGCCAGCGGGGCCTCCGCACGCTTTGCCGGCGGCAGCCGCCAGGCGCGCGTGCTCACCGACGCACAGGGCCTGGCACGCAGCCCGGCGCTCACCGCCACGGGCACTGCGGGCAGCTTCACCGTATCCGCCGGCGTCGAGGCCTTGCCTGGCGGCGTGCGCTTCACGCTGGGCAACCTGGATGGCACGGCGCCCGTGCTGCGCATTGTCAAGCTGGCAGGGGACGGGCAGACGGCCACCGTGGGGACGGCCTATGCGGCACCCGTACGTGTCAAGGTCACCGATGCGAAGGGCGCCGCCGTGGCCGGCCACGCCGTGGTGTTTGCGCTGCCGGATAGCGGAGCGAGCGCCATGTTTGACGGCGGCACGCTCGCAGCGCAGGCCGTCACCGATGCAGCAGGCGTTGCCGCTTCGCCCGGGCTTCGTGCCAATGGGCTGGCGGGCGCATTCGAGATGCGCGTGACGGCAGCCGGTGTGGGCGAAGCCTTGCGCGTGTCCCTGCAAAACCAGGCCGCGCCTGTGGGCGGCAAGGATGTGGCCCTGCCCACACCCAGCGGCTCCGGCACGCTGAAAGCCTCGGTGGCGGGCGGAGGCGCCAGCTGCCGCTTCAACCCGGACGAGACGGCCGTACGCAAGCCCGAGGGCTGGCTGCCGCTGTTCAACGTGCTGCTCTTCCCTCATGGTGTGTTCGACTACGAACTCACCGGCTGCGACGTCGGAAGCACGGTCACCGTCACCACCGAGTGGCCCAACCTGTTCGGCATCAGCAGCTACCTGAAGTTCGGGCCCACGCCCTATTCGAAGGGCCGCAGCATCTGGTACGCGCCCAGGAACCTGTCGATCAACGGCAACCGCATCAGCTACACCATCACCGATGGCCAGTTGGGCGACGACGACCTGCAGGCCAATGGCGTCATCAAGGACCCGGGCGGCCCCGTTATTCAGTCTGGGCCGTTGCCTGAGGATCAGTTGACGGCGGTGCCTGGCCTGGAGGCGGCGGGCCTGGCCCTGTTGTCCGCCCTCATGGCCTTGGGCGCCTGCCTGCAGCACAGGCGCCGACGCGCCGCACGTGCAGGCGCGGGGATGGATGCATGAAGTTGCTCCGTTTTCCGGGCGCTGGCCTGGCGCATGCAATGGCGGTGTGCGCAGCCGTCCTGGTGGCTGCACCATTGCGGGCGCAGACCGATGCCGAGCCGCAGTCCTGTCGGGCAGACGCGCATGCCGTACGGGACGCAAGGGCAGCCGAGTCCCCTGTGACGTGGCCCCGTCAGCTGCCGCCTCTGGCGTTGACCCCTTCCTGCTGGATGAGTCCGGCCGAGTGGCGGCAGCGCCTTGTTTCCCCTGGCGCACAGGCGGCCTTGCTCGTCGACGTTCGGCCGGCGCAGCACAGACGCGCTACCCCCGTCGCGCAGGCCCTGCAGATGGATTTGCCGCAGCTGCAAGGCAAGCGCTTTCTGATGCAGGAGGAAGTCATCCTGCTGGGCACCGGGCTGGACCATGCGGACCTTGACTCGGCATGCCGGCAATTGCGCAGCCAGGGCTTTGGCCGTGTGAAGGCCTTGCTGGGCGGCGCGGCGGTGGCCCTGCATCCCACGGCATCGGCCAGGCTGCAGGACCTGTCCGCCAGCGACTGGATCGCCAGCCTGGGACAAGGCATTGCATGGACGGTGCTTTCCCTCAGCAAGGCCCTGGATGCAGCGCCGGCTGTGCAGTCACCCGTTGACGAACAACAAACGCACCGTCTGGTCGCCACGCACGATCTGGCCATCCAACTGAACGCCATGGCCAGTGGCAAGGCACGAAGCGACCAGTCAGGGGGCCCCGCATCCCGGGCTTTGGTGGTCATAGCCGACGCTTCGACGGAGCCTGAGCTGCGTGCCCGATTGGCCGCGCAACGGGCCTCTTTGGGTGAGCGGCCTGACGCAGTGCCCGTGTACTGGCTGCTGGGCGGCTGGCAGGCCTATCAGGCCCAGGTGGCGAGCATGCAGGCCATCGGAACAACGGCAGGCCACCGGCTTCAGGCGGCATGCGGGCGGTTTTGAGCAAGCACAACGATTGAACGAGTCAAGTATTGGGGGAGAAGTGGCGATGCAGTACAGCGTGCGAACGGATGGGTCTGTGGGTGTGTGCAGAAGGGCGAATCCTTTGCGTTGGCAGGTCCTGGCCGTGACCGCGCTGGCCCGCATGGCAGGCGTGGTGAAGGCATGGCTGGCTGCCTGTCTTGCGCTGGCATTGCTGCTGGTCTCTCCCGCCTGGGCCCAGACCACGTTGAGCGGCACCATCTCCAGCCCAACGATATTGCGTGCCAGCCAGTCGCCTTACCTGATGCAGGGCGACGTGGTGCTCGATGGCGATGCAACGCTCACCATCGAGCCGGGTGTGACCCTGCGCATGGCCCCCGGCGCCAGTTTCCTGCTCAGGAAAGGTGCGTTGCAAGCCGTGGGCACACCTGACAAGCCCATCCTCATCACCTCGGCCGCCACAACCCCTGCGCCCGGGGATTGGCGGCAATGGCGCATGACGGCCGGCACGCGCAGCGGCCAGACGCTGCTGGACCACGTCACCATCGAATACGGCAGCGGCATGGTCATCGAGAACGCTGCCCCTTCCATCAACAACACGGCCTTCAATCACCACAGCGGCCCGGCCATCGGCATTGATCTTGCGTCCTCGCCGGCCGGCAAAGGCAACTCAGCCAAGGGCAATTCGCTGAACGCGATAACAGTCCCCTCGGGCACTATTCGCTCCCAAGTCATCTGGGGCATGGTCGGCATTCCCTACCTGGTGCAGCAGGGCCTCATCCAGATAGGTCAGGCGCCCTTGTCCATCGAGCCCGCCAGGCTTCGGCTCAGTCCCGGCGTGGTCGCCATGCTGAGGGTCTCGCTCAACGCGCCTGCACCTGCACAAGGCGTGGTAGTGGACATCACCAGCAGCGTGCCCTCGGTGGCATCTGCCGTGTCGCGGGTCACCGTTGCGCCGGGGCAGACCAGCGCGGACCTGGAGGTACAGGCCAGCACCCTGGGCGCCACCCGCATCACCGCAAGCCACGCCACGCTGGGCTTGGCCGAAACGCAGATCGAAGTCGTCAACCTGCCCTCGCTGGGCCTTGTCCCCGGCAGCCCCACGGTCGGTGTCAACCGGCCGTATCCCATGACCGTGTCGTTGCCCGCGCCGGCACCCGTCGGTGGTGTGAACGTGCAGTTGGGCAACTCCGACGCCAACGTGCTCTCTGTCCCATCGTCCGTGCTGGTCCCGGCCGGGCAACAAGGCGCCAGCTTCGAAGTGATGGGCCTTGCCGATGGCAGCAGCCGGCTGACAGCCCAGGCCGAAGGCCATGCCAGTGCGCTGGCCACGGTCTCCGTGCGTGGCAAGGCACTGGTGCTGCCGGCCAGCGTCATCGTGGCGCCTGGTGCGCAGGCCAGCGTGACCATCGAAACCACTGAGCCAGCTCCCACGGAAGGGTTGGCCGTCAGCCTCGTGCTGGAGCAATCAGGGTTGGCGCAGGTACCTGCGTCTGTGCATATCCCTGCGGGGCAGAGCAAGGCAGCCTTCACGGTGGCAGGCCAGACCCTGGGCATGACCCGTATCACAGCCACTGCTGCCGGCTATCAGCCGGCGCAGGCCATGCTGCGCGTGGATGCCATCAGCCTCAATACTGACCCAGCTGCCGACCTGGTGATGAATGAGGAACTGACCAGGGTCCTGCGTGTGCAGTTGAGCAAGGCGGCTCCACAAGGCGGCGTCACGGTGTCTGTGATCAGCCGTGATCCGGCGGTTGCCGGCGTGAGCCCTGCCGAGGTGTTCATTCCCCAGGGACAGATCTATGGGACGACGCCGATCACCGTCAAAGCGCTGGCTGTGGGGCAGACAGTGCTGGATTTCGCATCTCCAGGCTTGATCGCCAAGGCGATGAAGGTGGATGTGAAGGCGAAGTTCGCGCTGAGGCTCACGAGGTATGGAGGAAGCAAGCTGATCGTAGGCAAGGGGCTGTACAGCGTCTCGGACGAGTTGTATGTGGAGCGGCTGGTCAACGGTGTGGTCAGCAACGGAGCTGATGCGGTGACGGTGAACCTGCGCTGTGTGGCGGAGGAGATCTGTGAGACGCCAGCGACGGTGACGATTCCTGCGGGACAGAGCCGGGCCTACATCAATGTGGGAGGCCTGGAGTTGGGCTCCACGCAGATCGAGGCCTCTGCGGAGGGGGCGACGGCTGCTGCACCCATGCCGGTGGAAGTCATCTTGCCGCAGATGCGGTTTGAAGGCCTGGATGGACAGCGGTCTACGGTCAGTCTGAGGGACAACTTCTATGTGGTGCTGAGCGTACCCGGCGCGTACTGGTCAGAAAGTCAATATGCGATCAAGCCGATGACGGTACAGGTGGGCCTGGGGGACCAGGACCCGGCTGGTGTGGTCACAGGCATCTACTCTGCTGCCAATGGGGGTAGCCTGATCTCGCAGATGGTGATCGATCGAGGGCAGAGGGGCACGGGCTGGGTCTACGTGGAACGCCCTGTTTCAGCGGGAACCTACAGGGTGCAAGCGCAGGTGCAAGGCCTTGTTGAGAGCAAGTCGAATGTGCAGACCGTGGTGGCTGCCAGCCAGGCGCTGAGGCTCACGAGGTATGGAGGAAGCAAGCTGATCGTAGGCAAGGGGCTGTACAGCGTCTCGGACGAGTTGTATGTGGAGCGGCTGGTCAACGGTGTGGTCAGCAACGGAGCTGATGCGGTGACGGTGAACCTGCGCTGTGTGGCGGCGGAGATCTGCGAGACGCCAGCGACGGTGACGATTCCTGCGGGACAGAGCCGGGCCTACATCAATGTGGGAGGCCTGGAGTTGGGCTCCACGCAGATCGAGGCCTCTGCGGAAGGGGCGACGGCTGCTGCACCCATGCCGGTGGAAGTCATCTTGCCGCAGATGCGGTTTGAAGGCCTGGATGGACAGCGGTCTACGGTCAGTCTGAGGGACAACTTCTATGTGGTGCTGAGCGTACCCGGCGCGTACTGGTCAGAAAGTCAATATGCGATCAAGCCGATGACGGTACAGGTGGGCCTGGGGGATCAGGACCCGGCTGGTGTGGTCACAGGCATCTACTCTGCTGCCAATGGGGGTAGCCTGATCTCGCAGATGGTGATCGATCGAGGGCAGAGGGGCACGGGCTGGGTCTACGTGGAACGCCCTGTTTCAGCGGGAACCTACAGGGTGCAAGCGCAGGTGCAAGGCCTTGTTGAGAGCAAGTCGAATGTGCAGACCGTGGTGGCTGCCAGCCAGGCGCTGAGGCTCACGAGGTATGGAGGAAGCAAGCTGATCGTAGGCAAGGGGCTGTACAGCGTCTCGGACGAGTTGTATGTGGAGCGGCTGGTCAACGGTGTGGTCAGCAACGGAGCTGATGCGGTGACGGTGAACCTGCGCTGTGTGGCGGCGGAGATCTGCGAGACGCCAGCGACGGTGACGATTCCTGCGGGACAGAGCCGGGCCTACATCAACGTGGGAGGCCTGGAGTTGGGCTCCACGCAGATCGAAGCTTCCGCTGCGGGGATGGATTCCATCTATATCAACGTGGAAACAGTGGCACCGACGTTGCGTCTGCAGTCAGTTCCGGCTTCGTTGAAAGCCGGGCAGAAAGCGAATTCCATCTATGTGTCTGCCGAAGTACCCGGGGCCTATTGGTCAACAAGCCAATATCCGTCAAATCCCCTGACCATCACCTTCACCAGTTCCGTTCCTTCCATAGGCAACGTCACAGACACCGTGACCTGGAACGCCAACACTGGTAGTTCTACCTACGCCACCTTCACGGCCGTCGCCCCCGGTACCACCCAGATCACGGCCAGCTCGCCCGGGTTCACGCCTGCCACCAGTGCGTCGATCACGGTGAATCCATAAGAAGGAGACGACCATGCAACGCTCCCGATTTTTCCAACATGCCCGCTCCGTCCTGTCGGAGCCCGGCTGGCTCAACCCGCTGACAGTGCTGCAGCGGCGGTCCGTGGCGGCATTGGCCGTCGTCCTGGGCATGAGCACGGCCATCGCAGCCGATACGGCCCAACTGACCATTGCCGATGGCGTGATCGTCAAATTCGGCCAGGGCGCCGGCATCAGCGTGCGCAGCGGCCTGCAAACGGGATCTTCCGTGGTGCTGACCAGCAGCCACGACGACGCGCAACTGGGCCCGGTGCAGGCGCAGGGGCCACAGTCCCGGGCGCCACAGGCCGGTGACTGGCTGGGCGTGCTGGTGGCGCCTGAAGCCGCTCCCGCCAGCCTGAAGCTGGACGGCCTGGCCGTTCGCTATGCCGGAGGCACGGACGGCTTGCCCGGCCACATGGCAGGTGGTGCCGCTCTGGTACTGGCGGGTGCAGGCTACGGCTTCGAACGGCTGCAGTTCACGGACAACGCCGTGGGAATCCGGGTGGTCGGCAGCGGCAGTCCCCGCATCATGCGTTCGCGCATCGCTGGCAACGGCGTGGGATTGCTGGCAGAGCAGGGCGCCACGCCGGCCGTTGGTGAATCAGATATCTCGGGCAACAGCCAGTTCGGCATACGCAACACCAGCCCGGCCAGCATCGTCCAGGCCCAGGGCAACTGGTGGGGCCACGCCAGTGGTCCGCGAGATGCCGTGGGCAATCCGGCAGGGCAGGGCAATGCGGTCAGCACGGGCGTGGACTATGGCGCCTACTTGACGGCCGAGCCCGTACTGGCCTGCACCATCGTTCCCACGCAAGGCTATGCCACGCGCGTGCGTGCCGTGCAGTTGCGCCTTGACTGCCCGCAGGCCGCGCAGTTCCGCCTGCAGGAAAGCGATCAGTTCGACAGTGCTGCATGGCAGAGCATGACCGGCCATCCCATGCTGGCAAGCTACACGCTGTCCATGGGGGCGGGGGACAAGATGATCCATGTGCAGTTCCGCACGGCACAGGGCGGTATCAACCAGTTCTCGCTGGCACAACCCATTGCCTACGCACCTGAAGGTCCTTTGGTGCAGTTCGCCCAGCCAGCCGCTGGTGCCGTGCTGGAGCAGGACACGACCATCGCCATCAACGTGGCCGATCCTGAAGGCGTGCAGCAGGTGGAAATCCTGGTGGATGGCCAGCGCCTGGCCCTGCTGACCGAAGCACCTTTCCAGACCACCTGGGCGCTGGCTGCCGTGCGCAACGGCAACTACACCCTGCAGGCCAGGGCCACCAATGGCATAGGCCTGAGCAACACGGCAACGCGCCCCGTGCAGGTGCAGAAAAAGGGAGGTCAAGGTCCGGTCATCACCGCCACTTTGGCAGGCGCGGCGCTTGTGCCCGATGCGACCATCTCCGCGCCGGGCGAATTGGCCGTGTCCGCGCAAAGCCCCATCGGCATTGCCAACGTCAAGGCCACCATCAACGGCCTGCAGATCTTCGAGCGCAGCGGTGGCAACACCAGCCCTTTCAACCACAGCCAGTTCATCGACTTTGCACAACTGCCCAATGGCGCGCATCGGTTCAGCATCACCGCCACCGACTCGGACGGCATTGCGGCCGTGCTGGACATACCGTTCACGCTCAGTCTCAGCGCACCACCTGCCCCGGTCATTGCGCAGCCCGTCAACAACGCACAGGTGTCCACGCCGCAACTGGCCGTCTCCGGCACGGCCATGGCGGGCTCGCAGGTGCAGCTGTATCTGGGCGGCCAGGCCGTGGGCAGCCCGATGGCCGTGCCAGCCAATGGCAGCTTCTCCGGCAGCCTGACCCTGCCAGCCGAAGGCGCGCACCGCATCGAAGCGACGGCCAGCAATGCGCGCGGCACCAGTCCCAGGAGCGCGGCGGTTGCCGTGACGTATGCCATCGCGGCTCCGACGGTGAACTTCACCGTGCCCGGCCAGGATGCCATCGTGGTCGGCAGCACGGCCGTCGGTGTCGCCGCCTCGGCACCGGACGGCATTGCCAAGGTCGATTTCTTCGCCAACGGCAGCCTGATCGGCTCGGCCACGCAGGCTCCGTACAGCATGCAGTGGGATACGTCGGGCGTGGCCAACGGTGCCTTCACGCTCAGGGCCGTGGCCACCAGCAAGGCAGGCAAGACCGGTGAAGCCACGCGCTCCGTCATCGTGAACAACAAGCCGCCCGAGCCTGAGCAGCCCAAGACGCCCTACACGGGCACGGTCAGCTCCGTCAGCCCGGCGGTCTCGTACGGCGCGCAGCGCGTCGTCATAGCCGGTGCCGCCGTGTCACGCGCCAGCGGACAGCCCATGCCCAACGCAGCATTGCGCATGGTGCTGGACATCTCGGGCTTCAAGCGGCGCATAGGCATCGCCACCGACGACAGCGGCCAGTACCGCTACGAATTCGTGCCCACGGCCAATGACAACGGCACCTACATCGTCTCCGTCATCCATCCGGAAGAGACCACCACCACCGAGCAGGGGCGCTTCACCATCAACCGGCTGAGCTTCGACCTGGCCAGCTACCAGCTCACCGCGCCGCGCGGCTTTGCCGCCAGCATCACGGTCAACGCGCGTGCCAGCGCAGGCACGGGCGCCACCGGCGTGCGCTGGGCCGTGGTTCCGGCACAGCAGCCCAGCGGCAGCCTGCCGCCGGGCATCAGCGTGGAGCCGGGTGCGCCGGTCAATGTGGCCGCAGGCGCCTCGGTGCCCATGGTCATCCGCTTCACGGGCAGTGCATCGGCCGGGGAGACGGGCACCGTCGTGCTCACGGCCTACGCCAGCGAAACAGGGGACACGCCCCGGGGCAGCTTCACCATCCACTACCGGCTGGTGCAGGCCTTGCCCGAGCTGTTTGCCAACCCCACCTACATAGAAACCGGGGTACAGCAGGAAAAGACGGTCACCGAGAGCATCACCATCGGCAACCGTGGCCTGGTGGCCGCCCAGGACGTGAAGGTCCAACTGGTGGACAAGGATGGCAAGGCCGCGCCTTCCTGGATCTTCCTGTCCAGCGCCAGCCACATCGGCGCCGTGGACGTGGGCGCCCAGGTGCCCATCCAGGTCACGGCCAGCCCGGGCAAGGACGTGGCCGACGGCATCTACAACTACCGACTGCAGATCACGGCCAGCAACCAGGGCACGGGCACCATACCCGTCTCGGTGGCCGTCACGCAAAGCGGGCAGGGCGGGCTGAGCTTCCATGCCACCGACCTGTTCACAGAAACGCTGGACGCGGGCGGCAAGCCCATACCGGGCGTGGCCAACGTGCGCATACGCCTGCAAAACGATGCCGTGCTCACCTATCTGCGCACCCTCACTACGGACGCGCAGGGCAAGGCCGTGCTCACCGACCTGCCGCCCGGCACCTACACCTACCGCGCCAGCGGCCCGCGCCATGCCGACAGGTCGGGCCGCATCTTCGTGCGCCCGGGCGTCACCACCTCGGAGCGCGTGCACCTGCAGTACCAGACCATCAGCATCGACTTCAGCGTGACGGAAACCACCATCAAGGACGAGTACCAGATCACCCTGGAAGCCACCTTCCAGACCCAGGTACCGGCCCCCGTGGTGCTGCTGGAGCCCCTGTCCATCAGCCTGCCCGAGCTGCAGGTGGGCGAAGAATTCACGGGCGAGCTGACGCTGACCAACTACGGCCTGATCCAGGCCGACAAGGTCGTCTTCACACCGCCGCAGTCCGACGAGTACTACCGCTACGAATTCCTGGCGGACATCCCCAAGACCCTGGCCGCCAAGCAGCGCGTGGTCATTCCCTACCGCATCACGGCCGTCAAGCTGCACCCGCGCAGCATGGGCTTCAGGCAGGCACGTTCGGCGGAGATGGGTGCCGTGCAGAGCATCGTGGTGAATGCGCGCAATGCGGGCAGCTGCGCTGCCTATGCCATGTGGGCCATGGTGGAGTTGGCGTGGATCTGTGCGAATGGAGAAGAGGAATCGCGCTCGCTCTCGGCCACTTTCAACAGGCTCGTTGGCGGCGCGTGCGGGAACACCGGCATCGGAGGGATTGGCGGGACTGGAGGCCATGGCGTGGGTGGTGGCATTGGTGGCTGGGGCAGTGGCGGGACTGGTGGTGGCGGAACACCCATCGGCTTGACGCAGGGCTGCACGCCCTGGTGCCTTGGTGGTGGCTGCAGCTCCGAAGGCAGTGGCCCTGGAGGAGGGCGGGGTGGCCGTGGAGGCAGTTCAGGTGCTGGCGGCCAAGGCGGTGGGATGGGCGGCGGCCCCTTGCTGGGTGGCCATGGCGGCGGATTCGGCGGTGGCAGTGGCTCGGGTGGCAGTGGATCGAGTGGCAGCGGTGGCGGCGCGGGGGGCGGTGGGGCCGGTGGTAACGGGCCTGGTGGCGAAGGTCCTGGCGGCGCCGGGCCAGGAGGAGACGGGCCAGGAGGAGATGGACCCAATGCGCCGGGAGACGACGGACCCGGGGCGGCCGGCCCTCCCTCGTGTGGGAGTTGAGATAGGCCGGCCTGTCATCCGGCAGGCCGGTCCAAGGGCGCAGCCATCAAGACGCTGCGCAGGGGATTGGAGAGGGGACCCATCAGCGGTCCAAAGGGAAGCGCAAAAAATGACTAAGGCACTGAAACATTTGATTGATCTGGCCCAATATCCAGACAAGCGCGCCGCAGCGCGGCGGGCCTTGTCCTGGACTTTCGGGCGAATCTTTGCCTGGGCGTTGGCCCTGCTGAGCCTGGCAGTCCTGCAGGCACAGGCAAGCGAGTATCCGTACATCAAGTGGCCCAACGGTGAATACCGGGAGGTCAACACCGATCTGCAGGTCAAGGTACTGGGCGGAAGCATTGACATTGCCCGCACCTGGACGCTCGGGCGCTGGTGGCTCAACCCCGCATGGGCGCCGCTGGACTTCGAGCTGGATCCCCTGGGCAGGGAGGCCAAGACCATCCAGCGCGCAGGCACGCTGTATGAAAGAAGCGGCCAGTCGGGCCTGTTCATCGCCAAGGACCGAGTGGATGCGCCCACCTTCATCCGGCAGGTCAGCCGCAATGGCCAGGATGGCTGGCAGTGGTATGACCGCCGTGGCAACACCATCGACTATGACGCGCAGGGGCGCATTCAGGGCTATGCGGATTTCAACGGCATTCAGGTCCGGTTCAGCTACGACAGCACGTCCAGCATCCGCATCCTTGACCACCATGGGCAGGTCGCTTTCAAGCTCACCTTGGCCGATGGCCTTGTCACCAGCATCGAAGACCGTGCAGGCAGTACCGTTCGCTATACCTGGGCTGGATCGGGCAGCGCCAGGCGCCTGACCGAAGTCCTGGATGCGAGGGGCAACCGCTGGACATACACCTATGACGGCAACGGCCAACTCACCAGCCGCACGGACCCGCTGGGGGGCAAGGTCACGGCCCAGTACAGCGCCAGTGCGCCAGCACCCGCTGCCCAGTTCACGCTGGGCAACCTGGGCATCACCCTGGATCCCACGGGAACCAGTGGCACCACGCAGAAACTGCAGACCAACTGGGGAGGCGGGCGTGTCGGCAGCTTCAGTGACCGCCAGGGCACCACAACGGGCTCGGTGCAATACCTCAGGGAATCACGAAAATTCATTGCCACGCTGACCGATCCTCGTGGCAATCGCTTGGTGGTCCACTATGACAAGGACGGCCTGGAGTCGGGTCGCAGCCTCAATGACAAAACCATCCTCCAAAGAAGTTGGGATGGCAATTACACCGACAGGCTGGTGGACGAGCGCGGCAACACCCGCACCACCTATTGGGACTACAACCGGCGTCCGTTGAGGATTCGCTACTCTGATGGCAGCGAGGAAAGCTACACCTACGATCCCGTGCATGGCGAAACCACCAGCCATACCAATGAACTGGGTACCGTCACCGCCTGGCGGCATGACAGCAAGGGGCGTGCGTTACAGCGCATCGAAGCCCAGGGCACTGCGCTGGAGCGCATCACGGCATGGGAGTACGACGAGCTGGGGCAAATCGTCCGGCAGACCCTGGGCACAGGTGCTCAGGCCAGCGTCACCACCTATACCTACGACAGCAACGGTAACCGCCAAACGGCCACGGATGCCGAAGGCGGAACATGGCGCTACACACACACCGTCACCGGGCAAATCGCCAGCATCACCAACCCCCTGGGCCACACCACACGCCATGAATACGACAGCCATGGCAATCGCATCAAGACCATCTATCCCTCGGGTCTGACATCCTCGGCCCGCTTCGATGCACTAGGCAACGAAACCCAGAGCATGGATGGCGAAGGCCATGCCACCGTCGCTACCTATGACAGCCAAAGCCGCCTGGTCACGGCCACCAACGCCTTGGGCCACGCCTACCGCTATGAGTACAACGCCTATGGCGACATCGTTTCGCAGAACACGCCCACAGGTAACCGCCATGAACTGGGCTATGACAGCCTGGGCCGCGTCGCCAGCTACAAGAACCCTGCGGGTGACGGCACCCAGTACGAATACGGCGCCCTGGGCACCCCCCAGGCCAACCTGCTGCAAGCCATCAATTACCCAGGCGGCCTTGCCGAGTTGGGCCAGTATGACCAGCGGGGGCGTCGCACCTCCATCATCCGCAAGGCACGCAACGGCGAAAGCCTGATCCTGCACTACAGCCTTGACAGTGCAGGACAGACAGCCGCCATCACCAGCCCGGGCGGCAAGACAACCATCTATGAGCACGACGCACTGGGCCGTGTGGTCAAGTCCATTGACGCGAACGGCCAGGCCACCCAGATGGCCTACAACCTGCTGCATCAGATCACCCGCGTCACCGATGCCAACGGCAACGTGCATACCCGGCAATACGACCGGTTGGGCCGCCTGACCGAGGAAATGCGCCCGGAAGGTGGCAAAACCACCTATGCATACGATGCCGCGGGCTTTCTGGTCAAGAAAACCAACGCGGCAGGAGATGTCAGCAGCTACACCTACAACAGCGATGGCCTGTTGACTCTGCTCACCCGCACCAGCCCGCAGGCCGGGCAACCGGGCTTGAGCAGCAGCATCACCTACCGCTATGACAAGGCTGGCCGCCTTGCCGGCTACGAACAAAAGGATGGCAGTGCCAGGCTCATCAGCCAAGCTGATTACAACCGTGACGCCCTGGGCCGCATCAGCCAGGAGCAACTGATCTATGGCGACGGCGCCAACCGCGTCACCGCCACCCTGGCCCAGGGCTGGGATGCCGATGGCCGCAAAACCAGCCAGGGCTATCCCGACAGCAGCGCCGCCGCCTTCAGCTACGACAAGGGCCACCTGAAGGAGGCCACTCAACCCGGCAGTACCGACAAGATCACATGGGCCGACTACCAGTGGATGCTGCCCACCAAGGTCCAGTACCCGGGCGCCAGCAGAAGCATTGCCTACGACGGCTTCTACAGAATCCAGGGCATCCAGGTCCAGGCAGCCTCCAGCACCAATCTCCTGACGCTAGGCTACCAATACGACGCCGAAAGCAGCATCACACGCAAGACGCTGCAACTGGGCAGCGATGTCAACGGTAGTGTGGATTACGCCTACGACGCACTGGACCGCCTGACCCAGGCGCGCCCCAGCACCAGCCTGGCTGGCCTGGGCCTGCCCCAGGAGCAATACGGCTACGACGCCGTTCACAACCGCATCAGCAGCCTGCACCAGCCCGGTGAATGGCAATACGCCAGCGGCAACCGCTTGACTCAGCGGGGCCTGGGTACTGACCTCGTGCGCTATGACTACACCGCCACGGGTCATATCCAGAGCGCCACGCGCAATGGCAGCGTCACCACCAACGTCTATGACGCCAACGATCGAAGGGTTGCCGTGGAGCAGGACGGGCAGCTCATCGCGCGCTATCAGTACGACCCGTTCGGGCGGCGTATAAGCAAGACGGTGGGGGCGGGGCAGGGTGGCCAAACCACGTGGTTCGTGTATGGCCCCCAAGGACTACTGGCGGAGTTGGATGCGAACGGGAAAACGGCCAGGACCTATGGCTGGCAGCCCGGCACGGATTGGGGTACGGAGCCGCTGTGGCAGGCCGACCATGCCAGCGGCCAGAACTCCAGCAGCAGGACCTACCACTATCTGCACAACGACCACCTGAGTACACCGCAGGTCGCCAGCGATGCGACAGGGCGCTCAACCTGGCAGGCCTTGAGCGAGAGCTTTGGGCACACGCTGGAGCGTAGCGGGAACCGTACGCGGATGAACCTGCGGTTTGCGGGGCAGTATTTTGACGAAGAGACAGGTACGCATTACAACCAGCAGCGGGACTATGCTCCAGGCTTGGGGCGCTACATTCAGCGTGATCCGATCGGGTTGAGCGGTGGGATCAATGTTTATGGGTATGGCTATGGCAATCCGCTAGCGTATGCTGATCCGAATGGGCTTGTTCCTATTGTTCTGACGCCTTGTGTTACCAGTCCACAGGGAGCCATGGCATGCGCAGCCATAATAGGAGCGACTGCAACTGCTGTTGCCAATGTCTGCTCGAATGCTGTAAGTGCGATAAATGATTGGATGTTTTCTGATGGAAAAGAGACCGATAAGGATAAAGCTGACAATGCTATTAATGGGCTAACGAATGGGCTGAATAACGAAAAAGACTCCAAGGGACGGGATACCCCAGGCCAATATATTAAGCCTGGAGGTAGCGCTAAGGGTGATTTTGATTCGCTGCCGGGAGAAACTAGTTCCAATGGTCAAAAAACATTGCCGGACGGCAGTGTGGCAGGAATTCATCCGTCGACAACTACTGGGTTGGATACATTGCATATCCATCGTCCTAGCGGAAGTAGGAATATAAAGATTAGATATCCGAAGTAAGGTTTTCGAAAATGAAACGTGTTTATGAGCTTGAGGCTTGGTCAGTTCCAGGGAAATTGCTGCCCCCAGAGTACGGGAAAGATATCCTTCAGAAGGAGATTTGGCAGCAAGGTATTCCCAAGGATGTATTCCTCGGAATGAGTGCAATTCCTGATCCAATTGATTGCCGAAATCTAAAATTGGCTATTGAATCTGGCGAAATAACCAATGAGCGGTTTAGAGAATTTTGCAGTGAGTATGCTATGTCTGATGATTTGGAATCAGAAGAGTCAGCGGCAAGATTTCTCGAATATGTGAATGGTCGATGTCTGGCTTGGATACATTTACCAGAAGATGAGGTATCGGCCCTGCTGCCAATAATTGTAAAGATACTTGCGGAGCGTGGGCATATTGTCATTGATCCGGAAAGTGGTGTAGCGATCAGTTAATGATGAATGATATGATTAGTCAATTTCATGATTCAATGGTTGGTAAAAATTTGATCGTGCTTGCGAGTAAAATGCTATTATGGATTGAAGATAGATCATTTCACTGAGATTGTGAAGAAATATAAAAAGGAAAATGGCCGGAAATAACAGTATCAGTCTGATCAGTAGAAATGAGATTGCGGCAATCGATTTGTCCAAGGGAGCGAATTTGGCTGGTGCATCAGCAAGACGCTGGGAGCGGAGCAGGGTGGCCAAATCACGTGGTTCGTGTATGGCGCTCAGGGACTGCTGGCGGAGCTGGATGCGAACGGGAAAACGACCAAGACCGATGGTTGGCAGCCCGGCACGGATTGGGGCACGGAGCCGCTGTGGCAAGCCGATCATGCCAGCGCCCAGAACTCCAGCAGCAGGACCTACCACTACCTGCACAACGACCACCTGAGCTCACCGCAGGTGGCCAGCGATGCGACAGGGCACTCAACGTGGCAGGCCATGAGCGAGAGCTTTGGACACACGCTTTAGCGCAGCGGCAACCGCACGCGGATGAACCTGCGGTTTGCGGGGCAATATTTTGATGAAGAGACGGGGACGCATTACAACTACTATCGGGACTATGCCCCTGGCTTGGGGCGCTACGTTCAGCGTGATCCGATAGGGTTGTGCGGTGGGATCAAGGTATATGGGTATGGCTATAGCAATCCGTTAGCGTATTTTGATCCGAATGGGCTTGTTCCTATTGTTCTGACGCTTTTTGTCACCAGTCCGCAGGCGGCTATGGAATGTGCCGCACTGGCATGGGGTGCTGCAACTGCTGCCGCCAATGCCTGTTCGAATGCTGTAAGTGCGATAAATGATTGGATGTTTTCGGATGGAGGGGGCGATGAAGGAAATAGATTTCCCGACCGTGATCTTCCATGAGACCCAAAACACGGAACACCAATGCCTGATCCGGAGGCTGAGGGTAATCCACATACAAAAAGATGGTTGTCGTGGCAGGTACAACCAAACTCGTGAACTTGATAGCAATGGGAAATCGTTTAGAGACATAGATTTTACCGATCATTGGCACGGTCATCCGAATCCGCATCAGCATGAATATGAACAGAATCCCACGGTTAGAACCCTAAGTTGTGGCAAAAATCATAAACCAGTTTACTGAAAGATTTTGATGGAAAGTACGCTAAATGATTTCCCTTTCACTGGAGAAGCATGTTGCAAAGTTATCTCTAAAGGATCTCATCCTTCTGAAATTTGGACGCTTAAAGACATTGAAACCATGTCAAAAAGTGATGCTGGAAAACTGGCCTTTCTATGGCAAGAAACAAGAGGGAAGTCAATGGAGATTAGTACAAAGGAATTGTGCGATGCTTTGATTTTTGCATCACAAGTTATTTGTTTGGATATAATTTCAACTGAAAAGTCTTCTAAGCAATTGCTTATAGATGATGGTGAGTTAATAGAGTGGCATAATATTTAATGCAATGATGCTAAGGATTCATATAGAGATCTAATGGCAAGCCGACCCTGCCAGCGGCCAGAACTCCAGCAGCAGAACCTACCACTACCTGCACAACGACCACCTGAGCCCCCCTCAGGTGGCCAGCGATGCAACGGGCCGTTCATCCTGGCAGGCGTTGAGCGAGAGCTTTGGGCACACGCTGGAGTGCAGCGGCAACCGCATGCGGATGAACCTGCGGTTCGCGGGGCAGTATTTTGATCAAGAGACGGGGCGCATTACAACCAGCAGCGGGACTATGTCTCAAATGTTGGTAATTTCATTTTTCAACTAGAAAATAAAGGTAGAAGATTGGATTGTGTGATATGGACAGTTGTGACTATTTGGTCTATATCATGTGCATTGACAAGCGCTTTGATTCATGAGTGATTGGTTGCTCAAAAGAGTATTCGTACGGTTACACATTGAGGTCAATAGTTCTTATTGAGGAAGTTCTTGGAGAAACTGGATCATGGCAGGCGGGCCTGAACTTGGCTATCCTATGGCCAGTGCTGTCACATCGCAAGTATCTGCAGCTTCTTTAAGTTGGCCTGCTGGTTGGGTGTTTATAAAAGGATTGATATGCAGAGGATTCTCCGATAAAATGAAAAAGAGATTATTGGAATATGGATTATTTAATATACGTAGTGATTTTTTCCGGGATCGCAATTGATTTGCTATCTTGTTTTTTGAATATAAGGAGGGTGATGTATGGTCGCGGCGCCTCCGGTTTGATAGGTGTTTCTCTAATATTGTGTTACTTTTTGCCACTTATTTCCATTAAAAATCCTATAGTCACGAAATATTATTTTTTGGATTTTTTGATTCTATTTTTCGTACATATATTTCTTGTTATTATTATTCCAAGGATTTATAAAAGCCACAAGGTTTGTTAGATTGATTGTGCATGCTGTAACGTCGAATAATTCCAGTGAGTAAAAAAGATTCTGTGGATCAGCATCCTCTCTGGGACATTTTTCTGACCGATCCACGCGTCATTTTCCTCTGCGCCTCAAAGTGCATTGATATGGTTTTTGACGATATGGACGTCGGCTTGTTTCTGGAGGGGGATTGCATGTTCTCCCCATGCAGGACTTTGGCGGGATGGCGTGGTGAGTTCTGGCGTCGGTTTGTGGGTAATCTTTGTGTTGCCAGACAGTGGCCTGCGCCTTTAAGTGCTGTGCCGCCGGGTGACGATGACATGCTGCGCGCCCGCTTTGCCCGCCCCCAAAGCCGCGCTCCCCACACAGCTACAGTACAAACCCTAGAATCCCCCGACGACTGCGCCACGCCGCGTTCGCTGTTGCGCCGGCTCACAAGCCGGCCCCAAGAGAGAGCCAAGTCCTCCGATCCCGAAGTCTTGCAGAACGATCTGCCGCCGCACGCCCATCCGTTGCCGTGGCATCCACCGCGCCGTCCTGCTGTTCGATCCCTGGAAAAAACCATGACTACACCAGCCCCAGCGCCTTCACCCGCCCGGGCGATCCCGGCTACCTGCACAACGACCACCTGAGCACGCCCTAGGTTGCCAGCGATGCAACGGGTCGTTCATCCTGGTAGGCCTTGAACGAGAGCTTTGGGCACACGCTTGAGCGCAGCGGCAACCGCACTCGGATGAACCTGTGGTTTACGGACAGTATTTCAATTAAGAGACGGGGACTCATTACGATGCAGGATGAGCAGGATAAATTGAAGGCTTGCAGCATGACTATAACCATCATCGCCCGCACGGTTTGCTTGGCCACCTGACCCTAAGCGAATTCGTCAAAAAGAGGTTGGATCAAAAAATGGAAAGTCGCTCAACTCCAGTTTTGAAGCGACCGGGTATGTGGAAAATGCCAGCGATAAATCTCATCGCGGAAAATCCGACGCCCGGGTGGGAGGGGTGAAGCCGCCGATGTAGCGAGCCACTCCCTTCGTGATGCGCAATTCATCCACATTGGCGTTGAGGTACGAATCGCCATACCCAAGACTTTGGCCAAACTGCGTAATGAGGGCTGAGTTGTTTAAATCACGTGAAAGTGTCAATCGATTCATCTCTACTCCATTACGGTAGCTGTAGAGCTGATTGCCTAGGCGTGAAACGGCAAAGTGAGCCCATTGATTCTGTGCCACATCATGCAGCCCCATGCTAAACCATGCGTTGCCCGCTGTTGGACTGGCATATTGAAAACCAATTTCTGCATCGTTGTTGATGATGCTGTAGTCATGATCGGCTCCGCTGGTTCTTTTGGAAAGCACCGTCCCGTACAGTGACGTTCCGCTCCAAGCTCGCAAATACAGCCAAAACTCAATGGTGAAGTCCGAGCTGGAGAGATTCATGTCTTCCGAATATGGAACATGCAACATCGATCCGCTGCCATTAAAGCGCACGCTCGCAGTGCCTAATTTTTTAACATCCCCCATCGTGAGCACCGTACCGCTTCTGGATACATTTTTCCCCGTCTCTTCGAAAAAGGTGGTTCCAAAATTCTCGCCGTCAAAATGCATCAGCAGTACGACTGCACCAACCCCCATTTCGACGTCAAATGACTCCAATACATTGCTGTCGGGATCAAAAGCCTGAACCGCGAACTTGTAGTACCCATTGGCAGCGGTACTCACGCCGCTGATGAGGCCTTGCGCATTCAGCGTCAGCCCTTCCGGCAGTGTTCCTGCAGCAAGCATCCAGACAACAGATGAGGATGAAGACGAAACGACTTGGCCGGAAAGCTGGCTGAAATAGCTCTCTCCCCGTGCCGCAGAAACCAGAAGGCGCTTGTCCGTCGGCACCGACACTGTCGTCTCGCCACGCACGACGAGGGTTGCGAGTACAGAGGAGAAGTTCTCGGCGTGAGCGGTCAAACGGGTCGCACCGGCAGCCAGACCAGTCACATCAAAACCGGCACATTGCTGCCCAGCCTGCAAGACAACCGATGCAGAGACATTCAGTACCGAAGGATTTGCCACTGTCAGCTGAACGGGGACGTCGCGAGCTTCGGGATTCGGCAGACACACAGTCATGGCAGTGCGAACGCCTTGATTAAGCACGGCACTCGAAGGCGCCAGACTTAGCAAAGGCATATCTCGCACTTCAACCTGAGCCTCCGCAATGCCCAGACTGACATGACTGACGGTGATCTTTGCGAGGCCAAGATTGTTGGCTTGAACTTTAAGATCCGCGCTATGTTGCCCCTCTGGAATGAAGATGCTGGTGCTTGTTGAGGCAACTGAAGGATTGCTGCTACCTGCGTCCAGAGTCATGCCACCAGAAGGCGCCGCTGTATCGATTGATATCTGAAGAGAGCTTTCAGTACCAGGATTGAGTTTGAGACTGGTGGGCTAAATAGCAAGAGCCCCTTGACCCACATGAATCAAGCCCTGTTGCACGAGATAAGGGATACCCAGCAAACCCCAAGTTATTGAATTTCGGATATGGCCGGGCGGCACAACGATCGCATTAAGAAGATTTCCGTAAGCCGAGTTGCCGTTTCCCACGGGAGAAGACTCCAGATCCATTATCACTGCAGGCGCGTTGTGATGATGAATGATCGTATTGGATATTTGTGGAGACGAAGCCTCGATGGCGATACCCCCACCATATTCAAAATGTACATAGACCAACCGTGTCAGCGAATTGTTGGTGCCAGCCGTAAAACGCCATGTCCCCCAATCCCCTGCAGCGGGAGTGCTTTCGGCGGAGGTAATCACGATCGGTTTGGTTGAGGTGCCAATAGCGTTGAAAGCACCTTTTTGAAGAGTGAAGCTGGCATCCTGTGCCATGCGAATCGTCACGCCGGGCTCGACGCTCATGGTTGCGTCATTGCCCAGCACGACGGCGCCTTGGAATGTATAAGGCGACTGTGCGGCGCGCAGTGTGATATTGCTTTCAATGCGGCCAGTGATTTCTGTGAGGCTTTGGGCTATAGATTGACTGCTGCTCGCCAGCATTGCGAGCAGCAAAAGAAATTTAGCGCCAGCTTGACGGGCTATGCGCTTCACTTTGAACAATTCACTCACCGCACGACCTCTATGTGTTGAACCAACCGGAACGCGAGTATGGATGAAGTACAGTCCGCATACCCATTCTTGGTATTTGTTGGTTGTCGTTTTTTTGCAATATGCGGGCCATGGCTTTTGCGTTCCGCCGGAATCGGCTGGGCTGGACTTCTTGAAGAGTGAAATTGACAGCCGTGACCCTTCATCGGGAATACCTGCGTCGGCGAGCGGCGGTGATCAGCGAACCAGATGCTCACGCAGCAGCCTGTTCATGTCCGCAAAAATAGGATTGGTCTGACCGTCATGCCTTTTCGCGGGCAGAGTCTGGAGGGCTTGTGAAGGAAGCCGATCCAGGGCCGATTCAAAGGCTCCTTGCCTGCGACCCGCAACAGACGCCGCAAGGGTTATGAACGATCAATTCCATCGGGCTGGCGCGATGCAAGCGCTGCACCGTTGAAGAGCGTTTGCGCGCCTGCCGGTAAGCCCGCCATCCCATGACCCATACGCCAGAGCGGGTAGACGGTCCGCCGTGATGCTGCGCCCAAGGGCGCCAAAGCCGCGCTCCCCACACAGCTACAGTACAAACCCTAGAATCCCCCAACGACTGCGCCACGCCGCGTTCGCTGTTGCGCCGGCCCACAAGCCGGCCCCAAGAGAGAGCCAAGTCCTCCGATCCCGAAGTCTTGCAGAACGATCTGCCGCAGCACGCTCATCCGTTGCCGTGGCATCCACCGCGCCGTCCTGCTGTTCGATTCCCTGGAAAAAAACCATGACTACGCTTGACCAAGCGCAGCCGGGCATGGCCCCCGCTGTTGCGACCGCACGTCCTCTCAACCGACAGGACTACAAGACCCTGGGCCTGTCGGCCCTGGGCGGCACCCTGGAGTTCTACGACTTCGTCGTTTTCGTTTTCTTCGCCAATGTCATCGGCAAGCTGTTCTTCCCGGCCGAGATGCCGGACTGGCTGCGCCAGCTGCAGACGCTGGGCATTTTTGCGGCGGGCTACCTGGCCCGGCCCATCGGCGGCATTCTGATTGCGCACTTTGGCGACATCCTGGGCCGCAAGAAGATGTTCACGCTGTCCATCTTCCTGATGGCCGTGCCCACGCTGGTGATCGGCCTGCTGCCCACCTATGCCTCCATCGGCATTGCCGCGCCGATTTTGCTGCTGGCCATGCGCGTGCTGCAGGGCGCGGCCATTGGTGGCGAGATGCCGGGCGCCTGGGTCTTCGTGGCCGAGCATGCGCCTGCGCGCCACTACGGCTTTGCCATCGGCTCGCTGACTTCGGGCATCACGGGCGGCATTTTCCTGGGCTCCATCATCGGTGTCTGGCTCAACAGCACCTACAGCGCCGAGGAGATCCACGACTGGGCCTGGCGCATGCCCTTCATCCTGGGCGGCGTGTTCGGCCTGGTGTCGGTCTATCTGCGCAAGTTCCTGCATGAGACCCCCATCTTCCAGGAGCTGATGGCTCGCAAGCAGGCCGACCGCGAACTACCGCTCAAGACCATCGTGCGCGACCACCGCCAGGCCTGCGTGCTGGTGGCGCTGATGACCTGGGTGCTGTCCACGGCCATCGTGGTGGTGGTGCTGTTCACACCGGCCTATCTGCAGAAGGTCTTCCACATCGACGCGGCCCTGGCCATGAAGGCCAATGCCGTGGCCACGGTGACGCTGACGCTGGGCTGCGTGTTCTGGGGCTGGCTGTCCGACAAGATGGGCACGCGTGTGGCCATGGTCACGGGCTGGCTGGGCATGACGGTGACGGCCTATGCGTTCTATCTGAACCTGCCGGGCACGGCGTCCTCGCTGGTGTGGAGCTACGCGCTGGTGGGCTTTTTCGTGGGCAGCATTGCGCTGCTGCCGGTGGTGGGCGTGCGCGCTTTCCCGGCCGAGGTGCGTTTCACGGGCCTGTCCTTTGCCTACAACATGGCCTATGCGGTGTTCGGCGGCATGACGCCCATGCTGGTGTCCGTGTGGCAACAGGTGGATGTGATGGCGCCGGCCCACTATGTGGCGGCCATGGGCATCCTGGGCGCGGCCATCGGCTTCTGGCCCCTTGCCTGCCGTGGTTGGCAACCCAGGCGCGGCTGAGCTTGGCAGTGGAATGAAGGGCAGCATGGCTGCCCTTTTTCCTGGGCGCCGCATGGATCGCTGACAATCCTTTCATGAGCACCACGCGACAAGAACTCCTGGCCCACTTCGACGGTTTGCTGCAGCCCGAGCGCTTCAAAGACTATGGTCCCAACGGCCTGCAGGTGGAGGGGCGCGGCGAGATCCGCCGCATCGTCAGCGGGGTGACGGCCAGCCGCGCGCTGATCGAGGCGGCCATCGAGGCGCAGGCCGATGCCATCTTCGTGCACCACGGCCTGTTCTGGCGCGGCATGGATGGCCGCATCACGGGCTGGCTCAAGGAGCGCATCCGCCTGCTGCTGGCCCACGACATCAATCTCTTTGCCTACCATCTGCCGCTGGATGCCCATCCGCAATGGGGCAACAACGCGCAGTTGGGCGTGCAGCTGGGGCTTGAGGGCCAGGCAACGTTTGGCGAGCAGAACCTGGGCTGGATGGCGGCAGCGGATTTTGCCGATGCGGCTGCGTTGGGCAGGCATGTGGAGCAGGCGCTGGGGCGCACGCCTGTCTGCGTGGGGGGAGAGCGCCTGCGCCCCAATCACCCCATTCGCCGCATTGCCTGGTGCACGGGCGGCGCGCAAGGTTTCTTTGAGGCCGCGATTGCCGCTGGGGCCGATGCCTTCATCACGGGCGAGATTTCCGAGCCGCAGGCGCATCTGGCGCGCGAGACGGGCGTGGCCTTCCTGGCGGCAGGCCACCATGCCACGGAGCGCTACGGCGCGCCGGCCCTGGCGGGTCAGGTGGCATTGGAGCTGGGGCTGGAGCACCGTTTCATCGAGATCGACAATCCGGCCTGATGCAGTTCCATCCTTGGCGCATCCCTTTGGCGGAGCCTTTTGCCGCAAGCGTGGTGCGAATGACCGGCTTGCCTGATCCGGATACTGAAAATGCCTGATTTCACACAGTCCACGGCCTTGATGGCCATCACCCAGGGCGACTCTGCCGGGGTGGGGCCCGAGACCATTGCCAAGGCGTTCATGGACGCGCCCGAGCAGATGCGCGGCTGCTTCGTCGTCGGCGAGTTGCAGACGCTGCGCCGGGCAGCCGCCGTGGCGGCGCGTGCGCGCGATGGCGACAACGCCATTCCCATGCCCGTGGCCGTCATCGAGTCGGCCGAGCAACTGTGGCAGGTGCCGCCCCATTGCGTCCCTTTGCTGGAGCTGCCCGGGCTGCCCGGTCCTGCGCCCTGGGGGCAGGTGAGCGCCAGCGCCGGTGACGCGGCCGCGCGCTGCGTGGTCTGGGCTGCGCGGGCTGCCTTGCGAGGCGAGATCGCGGCTCTGGTGACGGCGCCGCTGCACAAGGAGGCGCTGCATGCCGCAGGCGTGGACTTCCCCGGCCACACGGAATTGCTGCAATTCGAGGCGGCCCGGCACGCGGGCGTGGAGCTGTCGCACATGCCGGTGCGCATGATGCTGGCCAACGATGAGCTGCGCACGGTGCTGGTCAGCATCCATACCTCGCTGCGCAAGGCGATCGATGCGGTAACGAAGGACAACCTGCTGCAGACCTTGCGCATCACGCATGAGGCCCTGTCTCGCAGCCTGGGCCGCCCGCCGCGGATCGGTGTGGCAGGGCTGAACCCGCATGCGGGCGAGGGCGGCCTGTTCGGCAGCGAGGAGGTGGAGATCATTGCCCCGGCCATCGCCCAGGCGCGCGCCGAGGGCCTGGACGCCCACGGACCTTTTGCGCCCGATACGGTGTTCATGCGCGCCCGCAATGCTCCCGGCCATCCCGGCGAGTTCGACGCGGTGCTGGCCATGTACCACGACCAGGGACTGATTCCCGTGAAGTACCTGGGCGTGGAAAAAGGCGTGAATGTCACATTGGGGCTGCCGCTGGTACGCACCAGTCCGGACCACGGCACGGCTTTCGATATTGCGGGGCAGGGTGTTGCAGAGGCCGGAAGCCTGATTGAGGCCGTGCGAATGGCGCGCAAATTGGCGGCTTGAATGGCTAGCCCAAGCATCGGGAATCCGCAGTAATGGAAAACGCCCGTGGCAACCATGCCACGGGCGTTTTGATTTGCGTCAAAACACGGATTTCAGCGCTTGAGGCTGTCGCGAATCTCGCGCAGCAGCACGATGTCTTCGGGGGTGACGGGCGCGGGAGCGGGGGCTGCCGGTGCCTCGCGGCGCAGGCGGTTGATCTGCTTGACCATCATGAAAATGATGAAGGCCAGGATGATGAAGTTCACTGCCACCGTGATGAAGTTTCCATAGGCAAATACGGGGACGCCGGCCTTCTTGAGCGCATCGAGCGTCATCGCCGTTCCGGGGGGTACGCTGCCCAGCACGACGAACAGATTGGAGAAGTCCAGCTTGCCGAAAACCAGGCCCACGACCGGCATGATCAGGTCGTTTACCACGGAATCGACGATTTTGCCAAACGCTCCACCAATGATGACGCCCACGGCGAGATCTACCACGTTTCCCTTAACTGCGAACTCACGAAATTCCTGCATCATGCCCATGGCTGGCTCCATCTGGAAAGAGTTTGAGATAGCGCAGTATTGCGCGGCTTTGGAGCCTGTCAACGGCACAAGCAGCATGGAATAACCATACTCGCCCCGCTACAATTTATTGTTGACCCCAACTCAAGCGACGTAGTTCGAGGAACCCCATGAGTGACACTCCAATCGACTCCAGCAAGCGGACGTGGATCATCACGTCGGCGTGCGCTGGTGCGGTGGGCGGCGTGGCGACAGCCGTCCCGTTCGTGAGCACCTTCCAGCCATCCGAGAAGGCCAAAGCCGCCGGGGCTGCAGTGGAGGTCGATATCTCCGCCCTCAAGGACGGCGAGAAGCTCACGGTCGAGTGGCGCGGCAAGCCCGTCTGGATCATCAAGCGCACGCCTGACCAGATCAAGGAGCTGCCCGAACTGGACAGCCAGTTGGCCGATCCCCAATCCAAGCGCCACCCTGAAGAGTTCACGCCGCCCTATGCGATGAACGAGGCCCGCTCGATCAAGCCCGAAGTGCTGGTCGTCGTCGGCATCTGCACGCATCTGGGCTGCTCGCCTTCCGACAAGTTCCAGCCGGGCGCCCAGCCCTCGCTGCCCAGCGACTGGAAGGGCGGCTTCCTGTGCCCCTGCCATGGCTCGACCTTCGATATGGCTGGCCGTGTCTTCAAGAACAAGCCGGCTCCCGACAACCTGCAGGTGCCGCCGCACATGTACCTGTCGGAGACCAAGCTCCTCATTGGTGAAGACAAGGCTTGAGGGAGACAAGAACAATGGCCCACGAATTCAAGGACATCGATCCGAATGCGCCCGCCGGCGCCAAGCTCACGAACTGGTTCGAGAACCGTTTTCCCACGGCTTTCGACGCCTATCGCGTGCACATGTCGGAGTACTACGCTCCGAAGAATTTCAACTTCTGGTACATCTTCGGCTCGCTGGCGCTGCTGGTGCTGGTGATCCAGATCGTCACCGGCATCTTCCTGGTGATGCACTACAAGCCCGACGCCGAAAAGGCGTTCGCCTCGGTGGAGTACATCATGCGCGATGTGCCCTGGGGCTGGCTGATCCGCTACATGCACTCCACGGGTGCGTCGGCCTTCTTCGTCGTCGTCTATCTGCACATGTTCCGCGGTCTTCTGTACGGTTCGTACCGCAAGCCGCGCGAACTGGTCTGGATCTTCGGCTGCGCCATCTTCCTGGTGCTGATGGCCGAGGCCTTCATGGGCTACCTGCTGCCCTGGGGTCAGATGTCGTACTGGGGCGCCCAGGTGATCGTGAACCTGTTCTCGGCGATTCCCTTCATCGGCCCTGACCTGGCGCTGCTGATCCGTGGCGACTACGTGGTGGGCGATGCCACGCTCAACCGCTTCTTCAGCTTCCACGTGATCGCCGTGCCCCTGGTGCTGCTGGGCTTGGTCGTGGCCCACTTGCTGGCGCTGCACGATGTGGGCTCCAACAACCCGGATGGCATCGAGATCAAGGGCCCCAACGCGCCCAAGGACGCCAAGGGCCATCCGCTGGACGGCATTCCCTTCCATCCCTACTACACGGTGCACGACATCTTCGGCGTGACGGTGTTCCTGTTCCTGTTCTCGGCCGTGGTGTTCTTCGCGCCCGAGTTCGGCGGCTACTTCCTGGAGTACAACAACTTCATCCCGGCCGATCCGCTGAAGACGCCTTCGCACATTGCGCCGGTCTGGTACTTCACGCCGTTCTACTCGATGCTGCGTGCCATCACCAGCGAGATGATGTACGTGCTCATCGCCTGCGTGGTGCTGGGTGCGGGCTTTGGCGTGCTCAAGTCGCGCCTGCCGGCCGCCGTCAAGGGTGTGGTCGCCATCGTGGCCCTGGGTGTCATCGCCATGATGCTGTCCATCGATGCCAAGTTCTGGGGTGTGGTGGTGATGGGCGGTGCCGTGATCATCCTGTTCGCGCTGCCCTGGCTCGATTGCAGCCCGGTCAAGTCCATCCGCTACCGCCCGAGCTGGCACAAGTATCTCTACGGCATCTTCGTGATCAACTTCGTGATCCTGGCCTATCTCGGCGTGCAGCCGCCTTCGCCCATCGGCGAGCGCGTGTCCCAGGTCGGAACGCTGTTCTACTTCGGCTTCTTCCTGCTGATGCCCTGGTGGAGCCGTCTGGGCAAGACCAAACCCGTTCCCGATCGTGTGACGTTCAAGCCGCACTGAAGCTGGAGAGAACAACAATGAAGAAACTGATTCTCACGTTGATCGCGGCCCTGGGCATCGTGACTGGTGCACAGGCTGCCGAAGGCGGCATCGCCTGGGACAAGGCCCCGGGCAAGACGAATGACACGGCATCGCTGCAAAACGGCGCCAAGCTGTTCGTCAACTACTGCCTGAGCTGCCACTCGGCCGCATTCATGCGCTTCAACCGGCTGCAGGACATCGGGCTGACCGAGCAGGAAATCAAGGACAACCTGCTTTTCACCACCGACAAGGTCGGCGAGACCATGAAGGCGGCCATCAACCCCAAGGAAGCCAAGGAGTGGTTCGGCGCCAATCCTCCGGACCTGACGGTGATCGCACGTTCGCGTGCCGGCCACAACGGCACGGGCGCCGACTACCTCTACACCTTCCTGCGCACCTTCTACCGCGACGACACCAAGGCCACGGGCTGGAACAATCTGGCCTTCCCCAGCGTGGGCATGCCCCATGCGCTGTGGCAACTGCAGGGCGAGCGCCGCGCCATCTTCGAAGAAGCCGAGGAGCACGGTGTGAAGACCCAGGTTTTCAAGGGGTGGGAGCAGGTCTCTCCTGGCAGCATGAGCGCAGTGCAGTACGATCAGGCAGTTGGCGATCTGGTGAACTACCTGCAGTGGATGGGTGAGCCGGCACAGAACAGCCGCACCCGCATTGGCGTGGGTGTGCTGCTTTTCCTGGCGGTCTTCATCTTCATCGCATGGCGCCTCAACGCCGCGTTCTGGAAAGACGTCAAATAAAACCGTGACTGCAGAAGGCCGTGCAAGCAATTGCTGCGGCTGAACTGTGTGCAGAGTGGGCGCCGCGAGCGACCCACTCTTTTTGATTTTTAGGAGCCTCCACCATGATGGTGCTTTATTCGGGAACGACCTGCCCCTTTTCACACCGTTGCCGCTTCGTCCTGTTCGAAAAAGGCATGGACTTCGAGATCCGCGATGTGGACCTGTTCAGCAAGCCTGAAGACATCAGCGTGATGAATCCGTACGGCCAGGTGCCCATCCTGGTCGAGCGCGACCTGATCCTGTACGAATCGAACATCATCAACGAGTACATCGACGAGCGCTTCCCGCATCCCCAACTGATGCCCGGCGACCCGGTGGACCGCGCCCGCGTGCGCCTGTTCCTGCTGAATTTCGAAAAGGAACTGTTCGTCCACGTGAGCACGCTCGAGGAGCGCAACGTCAAGGGCAACGAAAAGGCCATCGAGAAGGCCCGCGCCCACATCCGCGACCGCCTGACGCAGCTGGCTCCCGTGTTCCTCAAGAACAAGTACATGCTGGGCGAGAACTTCTCCATGCTGGACGTGGCCATCGCCCCGCTGCTGTGGCGCCTGGACTACTACGGCATCGAGGTGTCCAAGAACGCCGCCCCGCTGCTCAAGTACGCCGAGCGCATCTTCTCGCGCCCTGCCTACATCGAAGCGCTGACGCCTTCCGAGAAGGTGATGCGCAAGTAATTTGCATCGGTTGACGACTGATTGCGCGGGCAGGGAAGGCGGTCAACCGGTCGCCATCCTGCCCGTTTTCGTGTTCCGACCACTCAGACCACTCATTTCCTGGGATCGTCATGACTGCCCCCGAAGCAACTTCCACCCGCCCCTACCTGATCCGGGCACTGTACGAGTGGTGCACCGACAACGGCTTCACGCCCCACATCGCCGTGCGTGTGGACCGCAATGTGCAGGTGCCGCGCGAGTTCGTGCGCGACGGCGAGATCGTGCTCAACGTCAGCTACGACGCCACCAGCGGCCTGCAGATGGGCAATGATTTCATCAGCTTCACGGCCCGCTTTGGCGGCAAGCCCCGCGAAATCATGGTGCCCGTGGAGCAGGTGATGGCCATCTACGCACGCGAGACCGGGCAAGGCATGGCTTTCCCGGCGCCGGAGCCCGAGGCCGAAGCCGACAACGATGTTTCGCCCGGGCAGGCATCCGATGAGCCTGTGCCACAGGACGCCGCCGCTGAGGTGCCGGCCGAGCCTGCATCCGACGAGCGCGTGGTGCAGCTGGTGAGCATCCACAGCGAAGGTGATGACGAAGAGCCCCCGCGTACGCCGCCGCCTTCGGGCACGCGGCCTTCGCTGAAGCTGGTCAAGTAGGTTTTTCGCATCAGCGCGCATGCCGTTGCTCCCGCAAGCGTGCTTGGCCCCATCGGGAAAGTCCGAGGCAGCATTTTTCTGCGCTAGAATGCGTGCTTCGCCGGTTTAGCTCAGTTGGTAGAGCACCCGCCTTGTAAGCGGTAGGTCGTCAGTTCGAATCCGACAACCGGCACCAGAAGGTCTCCTCAGGAGGCCTTTTTTCATTTCCGTGCCCCGATTCCGGCTGCCGCTCTTCAGTGGCCGGTCAGGCCTGGACCTTGAGGCGGATCTCGGCCACATCCCAGCCCTTGGTGCGCAAGTGGGCGGCCATGGCCGGCAGCAGCTGGCGTATCTTGGCCGCTGCCGCGTTGTTGCGCACCAGCAGGCACCAGGTGCTGCCCTCGATGGGGCCTGCCTGCAGGCTGTCGCGCAGCAGCGGTGGCACCAGGGGCAGGATGGCCGTCAGGCGATTGCTGGAGTCGCGTGTGAGCTGGGCGAGCCGGGCCAGTGTCGGCGAGTTCTCGACAGCGTGCAGGGCGGTGACGGCGTGGTTGCGGCGTGTGAAGGTCATGGGCTTGAAGGCTGGTCAGGCAGCGTAGGCATGCGCCAGCCGGGACCCTCGTTATAGCAGCATCTGCAGGGCGGCGCGGGTCCGGGAATTCGGGTTCAGGGCTCTGCGGCCGCATGCGTCGGCCTGCCTGGAAGAGGGTTGGACAGAGACAGTTAGAATCAATTGTTCGGTTCTCGCTTCAGCCCGGCCGCATGTGTTCTCCAGCAGGGTACTTGCAGGCAGGTGGAGCGGCCCCATCTGAAATCCAACAATCTAGGGATTCCAGGCACACCGCAGTCCGCTTCAGCGGGTGGCGGTGTGTCTTTTTCGCATGGCCACCAACTTCCTCACCAAACTATTCGGCAGCCGAAACGATCGGCTTCTCAAGCAATACCGCAAGACGGTCGTTCGCATCAATGCGATGGAGCCCGACTACGAGAAGCTCAGCGACGAGGATCTGCGCGCAAAGACGCAGGAATTCAAGGAGCGTGTGGCCAAGGGAGAGTCGCTGGACGACCTGCTGCCCGAAGCCTTCGCCGTGGTGCGCGAAGGGTCCAAGCGTGTCATGAAGATGCGCCACTTCGACGTCCAGTTGCTGGGCGGCATGGCACTGCACTACGGCAAGATCGCGGAAATGCGCACCGGCGAAGGCAAGACGCTGACCGCCACGCTGCCGGTCTACCTGAACGCACTGTCGGGCAATGGCGTTCACGTGGTGACGGTGAACGACTATCTGGCCAACCGCGATGCCACCTGGATGGCCAAGCTGTACAACTTCCTCGGCCTGTCGGTGGGCATCAACCTGCCCAACATGCCGCGCGAGGAAAAGCAGGCCGCCTACAACAGCGACATCACCTACGGCACAAACAACGAATACGGCTTCGACTACCTGCGCGACAACATGGTCTACGAGTCGGGCGACCGCGTGCAGCGCGTGCTCAACTACGCCATCGTCGACGAGGTGGACTCCATCCTGATCGATGAGGCCCGCACGCCGCTGATCATCAGCGGTCAGGCCGAGGACCACACGGCCATGTACGTGGCCATGAACAAGATCGTGCCCAACCTGGTGCGCCAGGAAGGCGAGGCCGATCCCCGCACGGGCGAAGGTGTGACCAAGCCCGGCGACTTCACGGTGGACGAAAAGAGCCACCAGGTATTCCTGACCGACCAGGGCTACGAAGCCGCCGAGCGCCTGCTGGGCCATGCCGGCATGATTGCCGAGGGCGCCTCGCTCTACGACCCGGCCAACATTACCCTGGTCCACCATCTGTATGCGGCGCTGCGCGCCAACAATCTCTACCACCGTGACCAGCACTACGTGGTGCAGAACGGCGAGATCGTCATCGTCGACGAGTTCACGGGCCGCCTGATGGCGGGCCGGCGCTGGAGCGATGGCCTGCACCAGGCTGTCGAGGCCAAGGAAGGCGTGACCATCCAGGCCGAGAACCAGACCATGGCCTCGATCACCTTCCAGAACTACTTCCGTCTCTACGGCAAGCTGGCGGGCATGACGGGTACGGCCGATACCGAAGCCTACGAATTCCAGGAAATCTACGGCCTCGAAACCGTGGTGATTCCGCCTAACCGTCCCAGCAAGCGCGACGACCAGCTCGACCGCGTCTACAAGACCACGCGCGAGAAGTACGAGGCGGCGATCCGCGACATCCGCGAATGCCATGAGCGCGGCCAGCCCGTGCTGGTGGGTACGACCTCGATCGAGAACTCGGAAATCATCGACGAGCTGCTCAACAAGGAAAACCTGCCCCACCAGGTGCTCAACGCCAAGCAGCACGAGCGCGAGGCCGACATCGTGGCCCAGGCCGGCCGTCCCGGCATGATCACCATCGCCACCAACATGGCCGGTCGTGGTACCGACATCGTGCTGGGCGGCAACATCGAAAAGCAGGTTGCGGCTGTCGAGGCCGATGAATCCCTGCCCGAAGCCGAACGCCAGCAGCGCATCGAACAGATGCGCGCCGACTGGAAGATCGAGCATGACAAGGTTTCGGCCCTGGGTGGCCTGCGCATCATCGCCACGGAGCGCCACGAATCTCGCCGTATCGACAACCAGCTGCGTGGCCGTTCGGGCCGCCAGGGCGACCCCGGCTCCTCGCGCTTTTACCTGAGCCTGGACGATGCGCTGATGCGCATCTTCGCGGGCGACCGTGTGCGCGCCATCATGGACCGCCTGAAGATGCCCGATGGCGAAGCCATCGAAGCCGGCATCGTGACCCGCTCCATCGAAGGCGCTCAGCGCAAGGTCGAGGCCCGCAACTTCGACATCCGCAAGCAGCTGCTCGAATACGACGACGTGTCCAACGACCAGCGCAAGGTGATCTACCAGCAGCGCAACGAGATCCTCGATGCCTCGGACCTGCACGAGATGATCACGGTGATGCGCGATGACGTGGTGTCTGACCTGGTGCGCCAGTACGTGCCCGCCGAGTCCATGGAAGAGCAATGGGATCTGGCCGGCCTGGAAAAGGCGCTGGAAAGCGAATGGCGCATCCAGCTGCCGCTGCAATCGCAAGTGCAGTCCGCGCATGCCATCACCGACGAGGAGATCCTCGAGAAGGTGCTGCAGGCTGCCCGTGAAGTGTTCGAGGCCAAGGTTGAGCTGATCGGACGCGAGAACTTCACTCAATTCCAGCGCGCCGTGCTGCTGCAAAGCTTTGATACCAACTGGCGTGACCACCTGTCCGCGCTGGACTATCTGCGCCAGGGCATCCACCTGCGTGGCTATGCCCAGAAGCAGCCCAAGCAGGAATACAAGCGCGAGGCTTTCGAGCTGTTCCGCCAGCTCATCGACCAGGTCAAGACCGAAGTCACGCGCGTGCTGATGACCGTGCAGGTGCAGTCGCGCGAACAGGTGGAGCAGGCCACCGAGGCTATGGAGCAGCGCAGCGCCCACAGCCTGGAGCACATGACCTATGGCGCTCCCTCGGATGGCGACATCGGTGGCTCCGTCGAAGACGAGCCGCTGGAGTTGCCCGAAGGCGCTCGCGTGGGCCGCAATGATCCCTGCCCCTGCGGCAGCGGCAAGAAGTACAAGCAGTGCCACGGCAAGCTGTCGTGATGCGGCCGGCGTCGTAAGACGCCGCAAGACACGGAAAACGGCACGGATGCACTCCGTGCCGTTTTCTTTTTTAAGGTCGATGAAATACGTGCCGCCCCGGTTTGTTCCGATAATGGAGCGCGTTTTTCTTTCACTGTAGGAAGCCCCTCAATGCCTGTGAATCTCTCCGCTCCCGTGCACGCCGACCTGTTGGCGATCAACGGCGTTCGCATCGGCGTCACCGAAGCCGGTGTGCGCAAGGCCAACCGCAAGGACCTGTCCGTGTTCCTGCTCGACGAGGGCGCTTCGGTGGCGGGTGTGTTCACGCAGAACCGTTTCTGCGCAGCGCCCGTGCAGGTCAGCCGCGAGCACTTGGCCCAGACGTCCGGCGCCATCCGTGCCATGGTCATCAACACAGGCAATGCCAATGCCGGCACCGGCGCTGACGGACTGGCGCGCGCGCGCCGCACCTGTGCGGATCTGGCTGCGCTGCTGCAGCTCAAGCCCGAGCAGATCCTGCCGTTCTCCACTGGCGTGATCATGGAAGAGCTGCCCGTGGATCGCATCGCCGCCGGCCTGCCAGCTGCCATCACAGCAGCCAAGGCCGACAACTGGGGCACGGCCGCCGAAGGCATCATGACCACCGACACCCTGCCCAAGGCCTTCAGCCGCGCCGTGGACATTGGCGGCAAGCGCGTGAGCATTACCGGCATCAGCAAGGGTGCAGGCATGATTCGCCCCAACATGGCGACCATGCTGGGCTTTCTGGCCACCGACGCCGCCATCGCACCTGAGCTGCTGCAGCCTCTGGTCAAGGAGCTGGCCGACGGATCTTTCAACCGCGTGACCATCGACGGCGACACGTCGACCAACGACTCCTTCGTGCTGGTCGCCACGCACAAGGCCGGCAATGCGCAGATCACTTCGCTGACCAGCGCCGAAGGCCAGACCCTGAAGGCCGCATTGCTGGATGTGTCGCGCCTGCTGGCCCAGGCCATCGTGCGCGATGGCGAAGGTGCCACCAAGTTCATCACCGTCAAGGTGGAGGGCGGCAAGACCGAGGCTGAGTGCCGCCTCGTGGCCTATTCCATCGCGCATTCACCCCTGGTCAAGACGGCCTTCTTTGCCAGCGATCCGAACCTGGGCCGCATCCTCGCGGCGGTGGGCTATGCTAGCATCGACGATCTGGACCAGACCAAGATCGACCTGTACCTGAACGATGTGCATGTCGCAGTCAATGGCGGCCGCAACCCTGCCTATCAGGAGGAAGACGGCCAGCGCGTGATGAAGCAGCAGGAGATCATCGTGCGCGTGCTACTGGGCCGAGGGCAGGCCGAGCAGACCGTGTGGACCTGCGATCTGAGCCACGACTACGTGAGCATCAACGCCGACTACCGCTCCTGACTCTCCACCCACCGTGCCGCAGGCAGTCGCTGGGCATCTGCCTTGCCTCTGCCAGCCTTCAATGGCGGCCGGCGCGCAAAAGCTCTGGCGTTGGCATGAGATCCATCTCGATTCCCGGGCATATCCAGCGTCGGTGGCCGTGAGATCCGTATTCGAGAGACATCCATGACATTGCCCACAGAAGCCGTCGCCGCCCCCTTGCTGCAACTCGTGCAGCGCGCCGAGCAACTGATGCAGCGCATCGAGGCCATCCTGCCTCAGCCGCTGCAATCCCCCGCAGACTGGAATACCGCCATCGCCTGGCGCTATCGCAAGCGCGCCAACGGCTGCGGTTTGCTGGAGCCCGTGCGCCATGTCGGCGCCATGCAGCTGTCCGACCTGCAGAACATCGATGTGCAAAAGGACAAGATCGCGCGCAACACCGAGCAGTTCGTGACCGGCCGCACGGCCAACAACGTGCTGCTCACCGGCGCGCGCGGCACGGGCAAATCCTCGCTGATCCGTGCCTGCCTGCATGCTTTTGCTTCGCAGGGCCTGCGCCTGATCGAGGTGGACAAAGCCGATCTGACCGACCTGCCCGACATCGTCGATGTGGTGGCCGGCCGGCCCGAGAAGTTCGTCATCTATTGCGACGACCTGAGCTTCGAGGAAGGCGAGCCTGGCTACAAGGCCATGAAGTCCATTCTGGATGGATCGGTCAGCGCCGCCAGCCCGAACGTGCTGGTCTATGCGACCAGCAATCGCCGCCATCTGCTGCCGGAGTACCAGTCCGAGAATCTGACCTACCAGCGCGGCGAGGATGGGGAGTTGCATCCCGGAGAGGTGATCGAGGAAAAAATCTCGCTGTCCGAGCGTTTCGGCCTGTGGGTGAGCTTCTACCCGTTCAGCCAGGATGAGTACCTGCGCGTGGTGGCACAGTGGCTGGAGGCCCTGGGCCTGGACCAGGCCACGATCGAGGCGGCACGCCCGGAGGCTCTGGTCTGGGCGCTGGAGCGCGGTTCACGCAGCGGTCGCGTGGCCCACCAGTTTGCCCGCGACTATGCGGGCCGTGCCGAGCGCCCGAACCAGCGCCAGACCGGCATCGCCGATGTCCAGGGGTTGGCTGAAGAGGCTGAACTCTGAGCACCTGCTGCCTGGCCCTGGGCTGGGCAGACTTTTTTGCGAAAGATCAAGTGACTGAAAAAGAAATCTCCCCCAAGGCCCGCGCTGAGGCGGCCGAGTCGCAGGCGCCAGTGCGGCGCAAGCACACCGAAGTCGCCGTTGGCGTGCTGCTTCGCGAGTCCGATGGCGCGTTGCTGATCACCAGCCGTCCGCCGGGCAAGCCGTATGCAGGCTACTGGGAGTTTCCGGGCGGCAAGATCGAAGCCGGTGAGACCGTGGAGCAGGCCTTGCGCCGCGAGATGCAAGAGGAACTGGGCGTAGAGATCGCGGCCGCTGAAGTCTGGAAGGTGACCGAGCATGACTATCCGCATGCCCTGGTGCGCCTGCACTGGTGCAAGGTCACGCGCTGGAGCGGGGAGTTCGAGATGCGTGAAGGCCAGCAGATGGCCTGGCAGCAACTTCCGCTGCAGGTGCATCCGGTGCTGCCAGGTGCCTATCCGGTGCTGCAGTGGCTGAGCGAGGAACGCGGGCTGCCTTTCGATGCCGGGTTCTACGAGGCAGGCCAGCCGAAAGCCTGATCGGGCCTGATCAAGGCTCGGTGCGAGGATCGCCGAAGGGCGCATCCTCGGGCGGCATCGATGCAGGCACGCGGAATTCCTCATTGGCCCATGCGCCCAGGTCGATCTGGCGGCAGCGTTCGCTGCAGAAGGGGCGGAAACGGTTGGCTGGTGCGAACAGGCTGGGGCCTGCACAGGTCGGGCAGCGCACCGTGGGGCCGGCAGAAGAGAGGCTGGCGGGCTGGGGGGCGGGGGCGCTCGAGGGCATGTCGGCCGTCTTGTCCATCAGCTGCAAAGCGTGACCTCGAACGAGGCATCTTCGCTGCAGGGTTGAGGCTTGGCGCCGTTCTCGGGGCGGAGCAGGCGCACCGAAACCAGCAGGCGGTTGCCGCTGATCTCCGGAACCAGATTCAACGACGGGTCTATGCGCAGGCGCAGCAGCTGAAAGCTGCGGCCGGGCGGCATGGCCTGCTGGAACACGCCTTTTTCGGCAGCCACCCATTGCGGCACGCCGGTTTCGCGCAGCAGCTTGAGCAGCAATTGCAGCGACTGACCCAGCGGGGTCAGGGTGCTGGCCCAGTCCTCCAGATCGCGCAGGCGTATCTGGGGATCATGGAACTGCCAGGCGTGATAGGCAGGAAGGTCGAAGCCGCAGGTGCCGCCGGGGATGCCGATGCGGCTGCGCACGGCCATCAGCCACTCGTTTTCAGTCAGGGTCTGGCCCGCCTTGCCGTTTTGGGCATTGAGCTGGGCAAAGCACTGCTCCACATGGCGTGAGACCTGGTCAAGCATGTGCTCGGCAATGTCGGGATTGCCGCGCAGGCTGTCGAGCAGGCTTTTGTGGCGCTCAAGGTCCTTGAGCACGTCCGTCTTCAGGTCGGTACGTGCCGCTACGTCCATGATCTCGAAGATGGTGACCAGCGCAAAATGGTGATCGATGGAATGAGCGCGCGACAGCAACTCGCTCAGGCGGCGATATAGCTGTTCCAACCGGAGGTAGGTCCTCAGGCGCTCATTGAAAGGATATTCGTACAGGATCACGCTTGCTGGGCTCCTCGGGGTGCACAGGAATCAGCTGTCTACGTCGTGCACATGCTGAATTACACGCACAGGCCAAGCCATGGCGTGCATCATAGCCCGAACCATGCAGAGATTCGATCGGTGCATGCGCGCAAAGCCTCTATCGTCATGGCCTCGTCGTTGTAGAGCACCCAGTCGGCGGCTGCCAGCCGTGCCGCACGTGTGGCCTGGGCCGAGATGATGGCCTGCACCGCCTCGCGTGGCAATCCGTTGCGCGCGATCACGCGAGCGATCTGCGTTTCGGTGCGGCAGTCAACGACCAGCACCGCATCAAGCATGGCAGGCCAGCGGCCGGACTCCACGAGCAAGGGAATGTCATGCACGATAAGTCGGCACCCAGCCACTGTGGCCTGCTCCACTTGCCGGGACGTCTGCTGCGCCACGAGGGGATGGACGATGGCCTCCAGCTGCTGTCGTGCCGAGGGCTGCTGAAAGACCAGTTCGCGCATGCGCGTGCGGTCCAGGGCGCCGCTGGCGTCAATCAGTTCGGGCCCGAAGACGCGCGCTATCTCGGGCAGAGCAGCACCTTCGGGGGCGGTGAGGCTGCGAGAGATCTGGTCGGCATCGATCACGGCCGCTCCGCGCAAGCCCAGTTGCGCTGCGACGGTGCTCTTGCCGCTGCCAATGCCGCCCGTCAGGCCCAGCCGAAACGGGCGTGCAAGCAAGGGCGGGGCGATGCTGGGGGCCATGCCGCAGTGTTGAATCAAAGGCCCAAGGCCGCCAATAGGGATTGCAGCATCTGCTGCGGTCCGAACACCATGGCTGCAAAGCCGGCGCCCGCCAGAAAGGGGCCGAAGGGAACATAGCCGCCCTCACGCAGGCGGCTGTTGATCTTCAACGCGATGCCCACGATGGCGCCAATCACCGACGAGATCAGGATGATGGGCACGAGTGCCTGCCAGCCGAACCAGGCGCCCAGCGCGGCAAACAGCTTGAAGTCGCCGTAGCCCATGCCTTCCTTGCCGGTGGCCAGCTTGAAGGCCCAGTAAACCAGCCACAGCGAGAGATAGCCCGCTGCAGCGCCCCATACCGCGTCGGCCAGAGGCACGGCGGTCCAGTGCAGCGCCGACGACAGCAGTCCGGCCCACAGCAAGGGCAGGGTGATGTCGTCGGGAAGCAGTGTGGTGTCCCAGTCGATCAATGCCAGGCTCAGCAAGGCCGCACTGAAAAGGCACCAGGCAGCGCCTGTGGGCGTGATGCCCCATTGCGCCGCACAGTAGGCAAACAGCGCGGCGCAGGCCAATTCCACCAGCGGATAGCGGATGCTGATCGACGCCTTGCATTCGGAGCACCGGCCTCGCAGCGCCAGATAACTGAGCACGGGAATATTCTCGTACCAGTGGATGGCATGGCCGCAATGCGGGCAGCGCGAGCGGGGGCGGCTCAGGCTCAGGGGCGCCTCGGCAGGCGGCGGCGCTGTGGCGGGCGATGGCGTGGCGGAGGATGAAGATTGCTCTTGCGCCCATTGGGCGCATTCCGCATTCCATTGCTGCTCCATCATGCGGGGCAGCCTATGCACCACCACGTTGAGAAAGCTGCCAACCAACAGGCCCAGCAGGCCGCCCAATGCAGCCTGCATCCAGAGTTCCAAAACCATCAGACCACCTGGCCCAGCTTGAAGATGGGTAGATACATCGAAACCACGATGCCGCCGATGAGGGTGCCCAGGAAAACAATGATGATGGGCTCCATCAGACTGGACAGGCCAGCCACCATGTCATCGACCTCTTCTTCATAGAAATCGGCCGCCTTGCCCAGCATATGGTCGATAGAGCCGGATTCCTCGCCGATGGCGCACATCTGCAGCACCATGGACGGAAAGACATTGGCATTGGTCATAGCCACGGTGAGACTGGTGCCGGTGGAGACTTCCTGCTGGATCTTTTCCGTGGCATTGGCATACACGGCATTGCCGGATGCGCCGCCGACAGAATCCAGTGCCTCGACCAATGGGACGCCCGCGGCAAACATGGTCGACAGCGTGCGCGTCCAGCGTGCGACGCAGGATTTCTCGATCAGCACGCCAAAGACCGGCACCTTCAGCAGCGTACGGTCCATGAATTGCTGCATGCGCTCGTTGCGCTTCCAGGCCTGCATGAAGAAGTAGAGACCGCCGCCAATCACGCCGAAGATCAACCACCACCATTGGACAAAGACATCGCTGATGCCCATCACGAACAGCGTCGGTGCCGGCAGGTCGGCGCCGAACGAGGTGAACACTTCCTTGAAGGCCGGGATCACGAAGATCATGATGATGGTCACGACGATGAAGGCCACGACGATGACCGAGATCGGGTACATCAGCGCCGATTTGATCTTGGACTTGATGGCCTCGGTCTTCTCCATGTACGTGGCCAGGCGGTCCAGCAGGGCTTCCAGGATACCGGCCGCTTCGCCCGCCTCCACCAGATTGCAGTAGAGGCTATCGAAGTACATGGGGTGCTTGCGATAGGCCGCGTTCAGCGAGGTGCCGGTCTCCACGTCGGCGCGAATATCGGCCAGAAGGCGCGTCACGCTGGGGTTGGTGTTGCCCCGTCCGACGATGTCGAAGGCCTGAAGCAGCGGGACGCCCGCCTTCATCATCGTTGCCATCTGGCGGGTGAACAGCGCAATGTCCTTGGGCTTGATCCTCTTGCCGCCGCGTGTGCGGCGCTTCTTGATCTTGCTGGGCAGCACGCCCTGGCGGCGCAGCATGGCCTGGACCTGGTTGATGCCCCCGGCCCGGGTCTCGCCTCGGATGATCTTGCCGTTGCGATCCTTGCCTTCCCATTCGAAGACAAATTCCTTGATTCCCTTGGACGCGGCTGTGGCCATCGTGCTCCCTCGTTTGTTGTCTGCGCTGTCCGCGCTATTTACTCATTGGTGACTGCCAGCACTTCTTCGAGCGAGGTCAGTCCCTGTCTGGCCTTGTGCAAACCCGATCCACGCAGCGACCGCACGCCTTCGCGCTTGGCCTGTGCGGCGATCTCCAGTGCACTGCCGTCCTGCAGGATGATGCGCTGGATTTCCTCGCTGATAGGCATCACCTGATAGATGCCTACGCGGCCCTTGTAGCCGTTGTTGCATGCCGGACAGCCGACGGGCCTGTAGGTGACCCAGCTGCCGTCAATGTCCGCATCGTCGTAGCCTGCATCGATCAGGGCCTCCCGCGGAATGTCAGCCGGCTCCTTGCATTGAGGGCACAGGCGCCTGGCCAGGCGCTGGGCGGTGATCAGGATCACGCTCGATGCGATGTTGAAGGGCGCAATGCCCATGTTGCGCATGCGCGTCAACGTGGTCGGTGCGTCATTGGTGTGCAGGGTGGACAGCACCAAGTGGCCGGTTTGCGCTGCCTTGATCGAGATGTCGGCCGTTTCCAGATCGCGGATTTCACCGACCATGATGATGTCGGGATCCTGGCGCAGAAAAGCCTTGAGCGCAGTGGCAAAGGTGAGGCCGGCCTTTTCGTTCACATTGACCTGGTTGACGCCGGGCAGGTTGATTTCCGAAGGATCTTCCGCCGTGGCGATGTTCACGCCGGCCTTGTTCAGCAGGTTCAGGCAGGTGTACAGCGACACTGTCTTGCCAGAGCCGGTGGGGCCTGTGACCAGAATCATTCCGTAGGGGCGGCTGATGGCTTCAAGCAGGCGTGCCTTCTCCTCGGGTTCATAGCCCAGGGCGTCGATGCCCATCCTGGCCGAGCTCGGGTCCAGGATACGGATCACGATCTTCTCGCCGAAAAGCGTGGGCAGCGTGCTGACGCGAAAGTCGATGACGCGGTCCGGGCCGACCTTGAGCTTCATGCGCCCGTCCTGCGGGACACGCTTTTCCGAGATGTCCATGCGCGAGATCACCTTGATGCGCGAGGCCAGCTTCTCCTTGATGGCAATGGGCGGCGATGCAATTTCACGCAGCTCGCCGTCAATGCGAAAGCGCACGCGGTACTGGTGCTCGTAGGGTTCGAAATGCAAGTCCGACGCGCGCATGTTGAAGGCGTCGAGCAGCATTTTGTGCAGGAACTTGACAATGGGCGCATCTTCGACGTCTGCTGCGGCCGAGTTGTCCTTTTCCTCTGCCACCTCATCAGGCTTGAGGTCGCCGAACTCGAAGTCGCCGCTGCCGCCATAGCTGTCCATGGCCTCGCTGGCGCTTTTGTTCTGCTGCGCGATCAGTCGCTCCAGCTTGTCGGCCTCGACGATGATCCAGTCCACGCCCAACTGGGTGGTGAACTTGATCTGCTCGGCGGCTTCCTGCTGCGTCGGGTCGGCGGTGGCCACCGTGAGGCGGTTGCCGCGCTTGCTCAGAGGCAGGACGCGATAGGTGCTGATGATCTTGGCGTCCAGCAGATCCTGCGGCAGGCGCATGGCGTCGACCGCATCAAGATCGAGCAGCGGCGCGCTGAACATGGTGGAAACCGTCTCCGCCACTTCCAGGGCAGAGAGGGTGCCGGCGACGCTCAGTTCTGCAATGAACGAGGTGCGATTGGTGGCGGCCTTGCCGGCAGCCGCTTCCGCTGCCTGTTGCGATACCTTGCCTGCTGAAATCAGAGCCCGCCCGATGCCGGGAAGCGATGCGACAGCGGATGCATTCTTGAGCGAGGAGTCAGCAACAGCCATGTAGCAAGACGTGTGAGAGGAAAGGACATTTATCCTATCATCACTGAGCACTTGGAATGCCAGACACACTGTTACACGCCTGGGTCTTGAACCTGGCGCAATGGTGTGATGGAGATGGAGTGACCAGATGGTCGGGGTGAGAGGATTCGAACCTCCGGCCTCTACGTCCCGAACGCTTAGCTCTTGTGCCGTGTTTACTGGTGTTCTAAGCTGTCCCAACATTAATTGGGACAAATTTGGGACACAAGACGCATGGGAACCATCACGAAACGAGGCGAGCTGCAGTGGCAGGCCAAGGTCCGGCGCAAGGGCTACCCCGCTCAGTCACGCACGTTCTCCTACAAGGAGGATGCCGAGAAGTGGGTTCGTGACTTGGAGCGGGCGGCCGACACGGGCGGCGTGGTGGATCGGCGCGAGGCGGAGAAAAACACGCTGGGTGCGATCTTGCTCCGGTATCGGGCTGAGGTCACGCCAGCCAAGAAGTCGGCCAGCATTGAGGCCGTGAAGATTGACGTGATCCTGAAGGATGCGGTCCTGCCCAAGCTAAAGATGTCGGCCGTCACGAGTAGTGCGGTGGCGGCATGGCGAGATCGACGGCTGAAGCAGGTCAGCGGGGCGACCGTCAATCGTGAAATCGATGTTCTGTCAGCCGTGTTCAATCATGCCCGCCGCGAATGGGACGTGCATGTGGAGAACCCGATCCCGCTCATCAAGCGGCCCGACAAGGCTCGCGCCAGGGATCGGCGATTTTCCGCCGAGGAGGAGCGCTACCTTCTCGCGGCACTCACAGGTGGCGAGCGCTTGGCGGACGGCACATTCAGCAAGGGGGCGCGCAACCCCTGGCTGCTGCCACTGGTCAAGTTGGCGATTGAGACCGCCATGAGGCGCGGCGAGCTGCTTTCGCTCTCGTGGGAACATGTGGACCTTGTGCGCCAGACGGCGCATTTGCCGGACACCAAAAACGGCGACCCGCGAACGGTTCCGCTCTCGACGCGTGCTGTGGCCATCCTCAAAGCGCTGCCGACACCAGAGGCCGATGAGGATTTTGAGGGCGAGAAAGAAGTCCAGCGCTCGGGGGCTGTCTTTCCGACAACTGCACTCGCCCTAAGAAAGGGCTTTGCGAGGGCCATTGAACGCGCGCAGGAGCAGTATCGGGCCGACTGCAAACAGGCCAAGCGCAGGCCCGTCCCGGGCTTCCTCGAAGACGTTCACTTCCATGACACGCGGCACGAGGCTGCATCACGTCTAGCTGAGAAGCTTACAAACGTTCTAGAACTGTCGGCGGTCACTGGCCACAAAGATTTGCGCATGCTGAAGCGCTACTACCATCCGCGCGCGGAAGACCTTGCCAAAAAGCTGGGTTGACGTGGACAAGCTCGTGGATAGCAAGAGTTGTCCACGTTAGATCGCCCCGGCTCGGCTCGATAGATCACCCCTGCCGCAAAGCTCCATCCTCGATAAATCGCCCCCGCCAGGGTCGATAGATCGCCCCTGCTCTATACAGATAGGGGTTCTGATAGCTTTTCAGATACTTCTACTGGTAGTTGGGCGGCGCGAATCTGTGGACAACCGCTCGCAGCGGACTTGGGCCATCCCGCAGAGCATGGGGACTCAAGCCTCAGTCCAAGACCTTGAAGCGCTCCGGATCGACAAGGTCTTTCAGCGGGATCTGCAGGGCGTCAGCCAGCAGCCCCATGTTGTCGATGGACACGTTGCGCTCTCCGCGCTCCACCTCGCTGACGTATGTCCGTGACAGCCCTGCATCCAGCGCCAGGGCTTCCTGAGAAACGTCGCGCAGACGGCGGGCCAGGCGCAGGTTGGCCGCAAAAACCATTCGAGCTGACTGCTTTTCCTTGTTCTTCTTCATGCAGCCAAGGGTGACTACTCACCTCTGCATAGGCTACAAGCGATGAGCGACATAATGTCAACCATAAGTGACTTTAAGTCGTTGATGAGCAGATGGAAGTAGCCTATGGGAGAAGCTGAATGAGGATCGCTGTTGGCCTTTTCTTCGCCGCCATGATCGTGGCTGGCTGTGCGACGACAGAGCAGCCGGATGGCAGTACCCGCGTGTCGGTGTCATTGAGTGACAAGCTGGGCCTGCAGCCTAGGAACGCACCGAGGACACCGGCCAGCGCTCCTGAGGCCGCCCCGGCCGCTGACTCGGCACGGGCTCCTGCACCGGCTGTCGGTGCAGGTCGTCAGAGTGATACCCCTTCGAGCGCTCCTGCTGCACCGCGCGTCTCGGAGACAAAGCTGGCGGGTGTCTTCGCGAAGCATCCCTACGACGGAACGTCCAAGACCTACTTCCCACGCGTGGCTGTCACGGTCACGGACTGGTCGCGTAACGACTGCTGGATCGGCACAGCCACCATTTGGTGGAGTAAGTCCAAGTCCGAACCTGTACCCGCCTTCTCGGTGTGCTGGGGGCAGTCGGTGGGGTACGCGGTCAACAACGCCGCCAACCTGCACCTCTTCATGCAGCAGACGGCGGTCGAGCACAGCGGCAATGTCCGTACCGTTGGCCCTAAGCCGCCCATGCTGTCCATCCCCGACCGGCAGCCGATCAGCGAGCGGCAGCAGCTCGCCTTCCAGGGGTTTGTCCAGCAACTGGTGCTCGACACCGGGTGGCAGCCGGGCGCACCGACCAATCTCTGGTTGGTAGGGTATGACGCCAACGCGGTCATCAAGCCAACCGTGCCTCCTGCCTCCAGCAACGGAGCGTCGCAGCCCGTGGACGCCAAGACCAAGGCGCAGCTCGAACAGGCGCTGAGCTGCACGGCCATCGGTCCACGATTTGAACTGGCTGAGTCGCTGCTCAAGCAGTCGGGATGGAATCCAGATCAAGGCGTCACGCCGGTCACGCTCACCGAGCCAGTCAAGGTCTATGGGGTCAGCGTCCGCAAGGTAGCGGTGTCACGTGACGGGGGTGAGCAAACCTACCGCAGCTACTTGCCCGGCCTTACGGTCCAGCAGCTTGCGAAATCAGGCTCGCTGAAGCTGGGCAAGGACGGCAAGACCTACGGCCGGTTGACCAAGGTCGGCGCGCTGTCGGCAGGCATGGAGGGCGGCGAGGCCACGCTGACCTGCACGGTCAACACCGAAGGTTCGGAGGGCTGAGCATGTCGATGCAATGCCCGAGTTGTGGCAGCACGCACATTCAGCCGATGGCTGTTGTGCATGCGGGCGGTACACAGGAGTTTCACGCAACGCACACGGCGGTCACTTCAGATGGGCAGTTCGTTCAAGGCAGCAGCCAGGGCGCTCAGTCCACGGTGTTGGCTCAGCATTGCGCCCCGCCTGCACCGCCGTCACCGATGCCGTTCATCATCGCGTTTGGGCTGGGTGGAGCGACGGTCTATCACGCTGCTACGGTGTGCGACCTTTTCGAGCGGGGTTGCCGGGTCGGCATGTCCTTCTTGGCGCTGCTCATCTACAACTGGAAGCAAGCGGCAGTCGGGATTGGAGTCATCGCGCTGGGCTGGCTGCTGATGAAGGGCTGGCATGCCCAGGCTAAGGCTTACAGCGCGGCGAAGCGCCAGTGGCAGCGTACGTGGTTCTGCCATACGTGTGGGCAGGCTCACCAGCGGGGATGACGGCAGCAACCGATTACGGTAACTATCGTAATTACCGTAATCGCCTGATGAGCCGACGCTCACAGTCCCGAGCCAACAGGTGCAAGTGCGAAGGGCCTGCCGTCAGCAGGGATTTCGGCTCAGGTAGTTCAGCACCCGCCTCGACTGAAAGGCTCGCGCGATCAGCCAACTGTCTTGCCCATGTGCATCTGGTCTGAGTGGCTCACCACCCCGTTGGATCATCAAATCAAACAGCTCGGTCAAGTCGTGTTCGGCCGCCAGCATCAGCGGCGTTCGGCCAGGAACCGGATATTTGTGAGATGCGTTCGGGTTGGCTCCTGCTTCCAGGAGCGCTGCTGCGATTCGCATCAACTTGGGAACGGATTGCCTTGACACGTGCTGGTCAACCAGCGCCTTGGCCACAGCAACTGCCAGTTCTTGATGCGAGCGCAGCGCGGCTGTGCTCGAACCGAAGGCGCCCGCGACTCCAACACCGAATCGGCGTAACGTGTCCTGAAGCACCAAGTCTGGCTCCTGCATCATTCGCGCAGTCAAGGTGACCAGCATCCGCGTTGGGTTCACCTTGCCAGACAACCGACTCACCAGGTAGTACAGCGGTGATTGGCTGTCGGTCAACGCGCGCTGCTCAACATCTGCACCTTGCATGATCAGGGTCTTGACGACATCCGCCAGCCCCAGATCGATTGCGCACATCAATGGCGTTAGTTGCTTTCGCCGGGTAACCGCATTGATCGTGGAGCGTTGATGGTGCCTTTCCAAAAGCAGGTCCAGGACCTCGCGCTTCCCGGTCTGTTCTGCGTGCTGAAGTGCACAGAGCAGTGCGGATGCATTGGAGCTGTCCAGTTCGTCTACAGGGGCGCCCGCGTCGAGCAGAGCTTTGACTTGCTCAACAAGCCCAAACGAAGCAAACAGGCGTAACTGTGGCCAGCGGCGAACCTGCCCATCTGCAGAATGCACGGCCCGTACGCGGCTCGGTGTCTTGAGGTCGGGTTTCAATTTGGCAATAGCGTCTCGGTCGATGAAGAGCCATCCTTGAATGGGCTCATCTGCGAGATCTTGCTGGCACTCCGCGAATCGTCCGCATGCTGGAAATTCGAGTGGTAGCTGCAGTGCGAGCTGATCAAGTTCCCAATCTTCGAGAACCGATCCGGCTTCAGGCTTGCGGTACAGCCCGAGTGTGATGCCCACGTGCTTGAGCTGCTTCAGGAACACCCGTTCCTTCGGTAGAAAGGCCGACAGGCATGACGCTTCGGAAATGATGTCCTTGACTTGGTGCCCTGCTCGGTAGCACGCCTGTTCGAACGCTTTCTTGTAGTGCGGAAGCGCTTCCTGATACTGCCCGGACAGCACATGCCAGCGGCCTTTCATCCAGCTGTAGTGATACGCGGTGCGTCCCTCTGGGTCGCTGGTTGTGGCCAGCCGCTCCAGTGCTTCGATTTGCTGCCATGTGCGCTCTTGATCGCCGGGCAGCTTTGCCGACGTGCGGCGGAGGTCGTGCCAAAGCTGTCGGCCAGGCTCAGCGAGTTCGGGCCATGCGTGTCCGGCGCGGACGACCAACTCGGATAGCTGCTTCTCTATGGGCCTCCTGGGCGGAGTGGTCCCTTGTACGTAAAGGTGCAACAACGATCGCAGCGGTGCCGCCGATTGCTTTTCTAGCCTCGACAGGGCAGAAGCAATCATCAGCCAAACAGGGCAGGCAGGGATCGGCTTCCAGCATTCGATCAACCTTTGGTAGAACAGCTTGATGCTTTGCGCTGATGGAATGTCGGTGCCGGTACGCCACTTTCGGACCTTTTCCTGCTCGACCCGAGCCGATCCAGTGCTTCCTGGATACAGCAGTTTCTCTACGGGGCCTCCGACGGCGCTGTCCAGCCATTCGAGCGTCACCTGCAGTGGTTGCAGGTTGTCCGCGAGCAAGAGCTGCAAATCAGGGCCCGGGATGTCGGCGCTGATTTGCCGCAGCAGTTGTCCGCCGGACGGAGCAAAGAAGTGCTCGACCAATACTGGAAGGACATCGTTGCGTCCCAGGGCATCCAGTGACACGTCCAGCACAAGCGTCGTGTAGGCAGACCGAACGGCGGCAACCCATCGCTCAAAGATTTGGCGGGTTGGCTCTCCGACGACTGTTGCAATGCTGTCAACGAGTAGTTCGGCGATGACCGTATCCAGTCGCTCCCAGTCGAAATCGCCCTCTCGGGCCAAGCGTCCAACGTCGCTGCCGGTCTTGTCGGCGTCAATTGCTCCGGCCAAGGCCGAGATGCATTCGCCGAATCTGGGGTACGGGGGTTGTTGTCTTGTCATGGTCACTTGATCGCGGCGATGCGGCGAATGTCCCTGCGGAAATTCAGGTTGGCCCGGCAGTCGCTCGGAGTTCCCGGCACCGCAAGCCTGCGGCCATTCGGCGCGACTAGCTTGCCATGTGTTTTGCCGTTCACGTACTGCCAACCTGAGCGGACCAGTGTCCGCACCAGGGCGGAGACCGTCTTGTCATTGCTGTATCTCATGTTCAACTTCAGGCCTGGCGCCATCGCTGGCGCCAGGCTCAGCTCCGGTTACTTCGAGCCCTTGGCGCCGCTTTGATTCGTGGCAGCGGCGCTCTGTGCCCGCGCAGCGAAGCTACCAGCTGGCACTTGTCCGCCGTTGGCCTTTGCGGTGGAGGATTGGATGCGAGCGGCTGCCTGGCTGGACATCGGGGTGGACTTGGCAGAGGACTTGGACATGGAAACCTTTCAATGGTGACGTTGCGCACATCGGCAACAGTCGAAAGGTTAGATTTCTTGCGGCAGTTCGTATCCCGCGCGACCGCTGAAGAAATTTTCTGTTTTGGTCTTCTTGCGGCGGCTGCGTCCCGATCCGCCCACTCCTAGAAGGGTGGGCTGCGCCGCGCCATCAGCGCCACTAGTTTGCAGCGCTCTGAGTTGCGCCCATGCTCAACCTGAATCGCCCCGGGTTTCGAGGAGGCTCAACACTCTGAGAGGATTGAGCCATGAGCAAGTCGAACAAGTTCTCGCCCGAGGTGCGTGAGCGCGCGGTGAGGATGGTGCAGGAGCACCGAGGGGAGTACGCGTCGCTGTGGGCGGCCATCGAGTCCATCGCGCCCAAGATTGGCTGCGTGCCGCAGACGCTGAACGAATGGGTCAAGCGCGCGGAGGTCGATGCCGGCGTGCGCGAGGGCGTGACGACCAGCGAGGCCCAGCGCGTGAAGGAACTGGAGCGAGAGAACCGAGAACTGCGCAAGGCCAACGAAATTCTGAAGCTGGCCAGCGCGTTTTTCGCCCAGGCGGAGCTCGACCGCCGCATCAAGTCCTGAAGGACTTCGTCGACCAGCATCGCCAGCAGTTCGGGGTCGAGTCGATCTGTCGCGTCATGCAGATCGCCCCGTCGGCGTACTGGCGCCATGCGGCCCGCCAGCGCAACCCGGCGCTGTGCTCGCGTCGCGCGCAGCGCGATGCGAGCCTGGTACCTCAAGTCCGGCACGTGTGGCAGGCCAACATGCAGGTCTACGGCGCGGACAAGGTCTGGCGCCAACTCAACCGTGAGGGTGTGGCGGTGGCGCGCTGCACTGTCGAGCGACTGATGCGTCAGCAAGGTCTGCAGGGCGTGCGCCGAGGCAAGGCGGTGCGCACCACCGTCCCTGACCCCAAGGCACCATGCCCGCTGGACCGGGTCAACCGGCAGTTCCGTGCCGAGCGGCCCAACCAGCTGTGGGTCTCGGACTTCACCTATGTCTCGACCTGGCAGGGCTGGGTCTACGTGGCGTTCGTGGTGGACGTGTTCAGCCGGCGCATCGTGGGCTGGCGCCAGAGCAGTTCGATGCACACCGAGTTCGTCCTCGACGCGCTGGAGCAGGCGCTGTACGACCGCAAGCCCGGCCAGGCGCAAGGCCTGGTGCATCACTCGGATCGCGGGTCGCAATACCTGTCCATCCGCTACAGCGAGCGCCTGGCCGAGGCCGGCATCGAATCGTCGGTGGGTTCCAAGGGCGACAGTTACGACAACGCCCTGGCCGAGACCATCAACGGGCTGTACAAGGCCGAGGTGATCCACCGGCGCGGGCCGTGGAAGAACAAGCAGGCGGTGGAGCTGGCAACGCTGGAATGGGTGGCTTGGTTCAACCATCACCGACTGATGGAGCCGCTGGGCTACATCCCGCCCGCCGAGTTCGAGGCCAACTACCATCGACAACGCGCTGGTCAGGCCGCGACCGTCTGACTTAAGGCTACGCTGATTAAGGTCAGCCTTGCGGGTTGATCGGGTGGCAAGGCAAGCGGTGCTTCGCGATGATGCCTGCATGAAGCAAGCAACACTCGCAGCAGCAGCCGATCAGGGCGCGGAGTTCGAGCGATTTCGCAGGCCAACGCGGCGCGATGTGTTCCTGCAGACGATGGACACCATCGTGCCGTGGGCTGAGCTGTGCGAAGTCATCGAGCCCCACTACCCGAAGGCCGGCAGGGGCCGTCCGCCCATTGGCCTGGAGCGCATGCTGCGCATGTACTTCGTGCAGCACTGGTTCAACCTCGCCGACGAGGCCTGCGAGGAGGCGCTGCTGGACAGCACGGCGCTGCGCCGCTTCGTGGGCATTGACCTGGGCCGCGAGCGCGTTCCCGACGGCACCACCTTGCTGAAGTTCCGCCGGCTGCTGGAGGACGACAAGCACAAGCTGGGCGCCGCACTGTTCACCAAGGTCGGTGAAGTGCTGCAGAGCAAGGGCATGAAGGTTGGCACCGGCACCATCGTGGATGCCACCATCATCTCGGCGCCGAGCTCGACCAAGAATGACAAGGGCGAGCGCGATCCCGAGATGCACCAGACCAAGAAGGGGCAGCAGTACTTCTTCGGCATGAAGCTGCACATCGGCGTGGACAGCGAGACGGGCCTTGCGCATAGCGCGGTGGTGACGGCGGCTAACGTTCACGACAAGCACCCGCTGCCCGAACTGCTGCACGGCCAGGAGCTGGAAGTCTTCGGCGACAGTGCCTACGCCTCCCAGCAGGCGTTGATCGCGGCCAAGGCACCGAAGGCCAAGGACCAGACGAATCAGAGGGTCCGAGGCACAGGGTATCTGGCCGACTTGGAGCGCATCGTCAACCGCATCAAGTCCAAGACGCGCTCTCGGGTGGAACACGTGTTTGCCGTGGTGAAGCGCCAGTTCGGCTTCAGCAAGGTCCGCTACAAGGGCCTGGCGAAAAACGCGACGCGAGCGTTCGTGGCGCTGGGTTTGGCGAACATCTACCTGGCGCGCAAGCGTCTGGTGGCATGAGTGCGTCCACAGTGGGCGTGCGACGCGCCTGCCACCTTGAAAAGGCTGAAGAATGCGGCGTTGACTTGGAGCAACCGGATCACGTCAGCCAAGTCGGGCGTCAGCACGACGCAGTGTCGAAATCTCAGGCTTGTTCAGCGTAGCCCTAAACATCCTTTTGCCTATTCCCGAACGCGCTGATGCGCTAATGCGCTTCCTCACAGGAGGCAGCTCGACCCAGGCCTCGTGGAAGTTGCCACTGAGCCCCGCCACCTTCCCTGACATCCGGCGCCGGGGAAGTTGCAGCCAGCCGTCGTCCTGCAACTGGCGCAGCGCTGCTGCGCGGGCGGCCAAGATCAGGCAGTCGTCGCGATGGCTTCCGTCTTGGTGGCGGAAGTGCGGCCGGCGCACGAATTCCTTCTTGGCGTTGTTGACGGCAATCAGCGGCTCGCCGCAGCTAGGGCACTCGCAGCCACACCTGGCACCATTGCGATCGGCACGTAAGCGCGCGGTGAAGTCATCTTGACTGCCGCATCGCCAGTCTCATGGCAAGTCAAGCGCTGGGTGACCAGCGATGCGGCAGCAGCTCGGCGATCCTGCTGGCCGGTTGCGTAGGCAGGCGGTCCAGCACGTTGCGCAGGTAGGCGTAGGGGTCGTGGCCATTCAGCTTGGCCGAGTGGAGCAGGCTCATGACGGCCGCGGCGCGCTTGCCCGCACGCAGGCTCCCCGCGAACAGCCAATTGGATCTTCCGATCGCAATTGGACGGATCTGGTTCTCCACCCAGTTGTTGTCCGCGGGCAGGCGTGCGTCATCGAGGTAGCGCACCAGCGCGGTCCATCGACCCAGGCTGTAATCGATCGCCTTGGCTGTGGCGGATCCTGGTGGCACCTTCTGTCGCTGGCCTGTTAGCCACATGTGCAACGCGTCGGCAATTGGCTTGGCCTTTTCCTGCCGAACTCGCCAGCGCTCTTCGGGGTCATGGTGTGCGATCTCTCGCTCAACGTCGTAGAGCTTGCCGAACAGCGCCAATGCCTGCTCGCCCACCGGGCTCTTGTGATTGGCCCAGAGCTCATGGAACTTGCGCCGCGCGTGCGCCAGGCAGCCCGCCTCGGTCACGCCGCTGGCGAACAAGGCTTTGTAGCCCGAGTAATCGTCGCACACGAGCGTGCCGCGCCAAGCGCCCTCACCGGGGTGCCCGAGGAACTCGGCCGGGTGCCGGCCGGCGCGGCTTTCGGCGAAGTCGAACACCACCAACCTGTCCGCCTGCAGGCCGGTGCTGCAGTAAGTCCACAGGTAAGCCCGGTGCGTCTTGCCCGCGCCGGGATCGAGCATGGCCACCGGCGTTTCGTCGGCATGCAGCACGGGCTGCGTGAGCAGCTCGGCCTTCATGGCGTCAACCAGCGGCTGCAGCTGCACGCCGCAGGCGCCCACCCACTGCGCCAGGGTCGAGCGCGGGATTGCAAGGCCGGCGCGAGCAAAGATTCCTTCCTGGCGGTACAGCGGCAGGTGATCGGCGTACTTGGCCACCAGCACCGGCCTCACAGTACCTTGGGGTACCTGCCGCCGGCGGTGTTCGCCGCGCAGTGGCGCCAGCGAGCTGGCGCCACTGCGCAACCAATCGAACCCATTACGATTCAACCCACGGACTCTGAACCGTCGCGTTGCTGATCCTGGGGGCAGCGCAACCGCAACCGGCGACGAGCCGCTGGCGCAGTCTAGGTCCTATAAAAGAGCTGTCTCAGCAGGCTTGCGCTCGCACATGCCCACCGGTAATGATTTGTCTCGTGTAGCGGCCGGCCGACGCTGAGAAAATCGATCTCTTGCCGAGAGATTTCCAGCTGAAGAGGCAGGACATCCTGTTGTTTTCCCTCTACACTATTCAAGAGAGCCTGGAGCCATTCATGAAGTTCAGCTGCTATCCCGTGACCCTGTGCCTGCTGCTGGCAGCGGCGTTGCCGATTCGGGCGCAGACGACTGCCGCAGCTCAGGCCATGAGTTTTGAGCAGGCCAGGGCGGCGTTTCTGGAGCGTTCGGATCAACTGGCGGCCTCGGCCAAGGCCGTGGACAGCGCCCGCCTGCGCCGCGAGGGCATGCAGGGGCTGGGCGGCCCGTCGGTGGCCATCACCGGCATGGGCTACCGCTATTCGGCCAATGTCGACCTGGACCCCGACCCGGCGCGCCGCGCCCTGGGCAATGGCATCTCGCACCTGCCGCCGCAGCTGGGCGGCGCCGTGGGGCAGTTGCCCAGCCTGCCGGCCAATTACGACCTGCAGCGCAAGAGCAATGTGGCCTCGGCCAGCCTCTCGGCCGTGTGGCCCATCTACATGGGCGGTCTGGGCGATGCGGTGCGCGGCGAACTTGACGCCATGACCGATGAAGCGCTGGCCGATGCCGCCACCAGCGCCGACCAGCTCAACACCTTGCTGGTGCAGCGCTACTTCACGGCCCAGCTGGCCGAGCGCGCCGCGGCCCTGCGCCGCCGCGCGCTGGAGGGCGTGCGCGCCCACGACGACGCGGCCCAGCGCATGCTCAAGGCCGGCGTGATCGCCCAGGTCGAGCGGCTGCAGGCCAGCGCGGCCCTGGCCGATGCCCAGCAGCAGGCGCGCAAGGCCGACGACGATGCGCGCCTGGCACGCAGCGCCTTGCTGCGTACCGTGCACGTAGCAAGTGGGGTGGGCGGTGTGCGCCCCAGCTCCCCCTTGTTCGTCAGCAGCGAGGCCTTGCCGCCGCTGCAGCAGTTTCTGGACGCGGCTCAGAGCCACCACCCGGGCCTGAGCAAGGTGGCGGCCAAGCGCCGCCAGGCCGAGTCGCTGCACGATGCCAGCGAAGCGCTGCGCAAGCCGCAGGTGCTGGCCTTCGGCATGCGTGAAGTCAATACCTCGGGCAAGCCCAACTGGGTGGCCGGCGTGGCCGTGCGCTGGACGCTGTGGGACAGCATTGACCGCGACAAGCTCTCGGCCGCCGGCCAGCGCAAGGTGGAGCAGGCCGAACTCACCGACGCTCAGGTGCGCTCCGACATCGCGCTGCTGGTCGAGAAGAACTGGCTGGCCGTGGAGCAGTCGCGCACCCAGTATCTGTCCGGCCAGGCCCAGGAGGATCTGGCGCGCGAGCTGCTGCGCTTGCGCGCGGCCGGCCTCAAGGAGGGCACCAGCACGGCGCTGGAGCTGATCGACGCCCAGCTCAACCTGGCCAAGGTGCAGACCGAACGCGCCGCCGCCGCCAACCAGTATGTGCAGGCCCTGGCCGCCTTGCTTGAAAGCACGGGACAGACCGACGACTTCACCCGCTACATGGCCCGTGCCGATATCCAGATCAAAGCAGACGCTCCATGAATACACCCGTACCGACCCCGTCACCCTCCAGCCCTGAAGTGCCGAAGCAGGCCAGGCGCCTGCCTGTGGCCGCGCTGATCGCCATGGCCGCCGTGCTGATCTTCATCATCTGGGGCTTCTGGCGCGCTGCCCAGCCTGCGGCCCCGTATTTCCAGGGCCAGATGGAGGCGCGTGAGGCCGATATCGCGCCCAAGGTCACGGCCCGCATCTCCAAGGTGTATGTGAGCGAGGGTCAGATCATCCAGCCCGGCGACCTGCTGGTGGAAATGGACAGTCCCGAGGTGCAGGCCAAGCTGGCCCAGGCCCAGGCGGCCCGGGATGCGGCCCAGGCCGTGGCCGCCAAGGCCAGCAACGGTGCCCGGCCCGAGGAGGTGCAGATGGCCGGCCTGAGCTGGCAGCGCGCCCAGGCAGCGGCCGAGCTGGCCAGGACCTCGTACGACCGCGTGCAAAGCCTGTTTAATCAAGGGCTGGTTTCGGCCCAGAAGCGCGACGAGGCCCAGACCAACTGGCGCGCCTCGGATGCCCAGGCCCGGGCTGCCAAGGCACAGTACGACATGGCGGCCAGCGGTGCGCGCGCGGAGGACAGGACCGCCGCTGCCGCCCAGGTGCGCCAGGTCGATGGCGTGGTGGCCGAGGTCAAGGCCGCCGAAGCCGAGACCCAGCTGCGCAGCCCCGTGGGTGGCGAGGTGGCGAATGTGCTGGCCAAGCAGGGTGAACTGTCGCCCCAGGGCGTTTCGGTGGTCACCGTGGTGGACCTGAACGACCAATGGGTGGTGCTCAATGTGCGCGAGGACCAGCTGCAGCGCTTTGCGATGAAGAGCCGCTTCACGGGCCGGCTGCCGGCGCTGGACAACCGTGAGGCCGAGTTCGAGGTGTACTTCCTCGGCGTGCTGCCCGACTTCGCCACCTGGCGCACCACGCGCGGCAGCCAGGGCTTCGATGCGCGTACCTTCGAAGTGCGGGCGCGGCCAGCCAAGCCTATCGAGGGCGTGCGCCCCGGCATGAGCGTCATTGTCGAGGGTGGTGCGTGAGTCCCTTTGCCGCCAGCCTGCGCCGCGAATGGACCAGGCTCAGGGCCAGTCCCTGGGACTTGGCCATGGTCAGCTGGGTGCCTTTGCTGACCATGGCGCTGATGTGCTGGATTTTTTCAACGGGTCAGCCCTACCGCCTGCCTATCGCCGTCTGGAATCAGGACCATTCCGCGCTGTCGCGTCAGCTGGTGCGCATGCTGCAGGCAACGCCAGGGCTGGAGGTGCGCCAGAGCGTGCTCAATCGCGCCGAAGCCGCCGATGCGCTGCTGCGCATGGATGTCTATGGCGTGGTGCATATCCCGCCCGATCTGGAAACCCAAGTCAAGCAAGGCAGTGGCGGCGTGGTGACCTTGCTGCACAACGCACAGCTGGCCACGGCATCCAGCCTGCTGCAGCGCGACCTGAGGCAGGTGGTGGGCACTTTGTCGGCCGGCGTGGAGATGCAGGCGGCGGCCAAGCGCGGCTCGCCGCACCAAGTCTTGCAGGTGCGGATCGAGCCGATCACGACGCAGTTGCTGGCGCTGTTCAATGTCTCCACCAATTACGAGCAGTTTCTGGCTGCGACGCTGGTGCCAGCGCTGATTCATATCCTGGCCATGACGGCGGCAGCCTGGTCCGTGGGGCGAGAGCTGCGCGAACGCACGCTGGGCCAGTGGCTCAGCCCCTACGCGCAAAAGCCGGGATGGCTCGATGTCACTGGCTCCCTGCTGGGCAAGCTGACGCTGCCTGCGGTACTGCTGTGGGGCTGCGGCATGGCGGCCTTGCTGTATCTGGCGCAGCTGCGGGGCTGGGCAGTTGCCGGTAGCACGGGTTGGATTGCTGTGGGCCTGGCCGCGCTGGTGGCCGTGAGTCTGGCTGCAGGGGCGACGTTGGCGGCCGTCACGCTGTCGCTGCGCACGGCATTGTCCGGTGCGGGCCTGCTGTCGGCGCCCGCTTTTGCGTTCAGCGGCATTGGCTTTCCCTTGCTGGCAATGACCAGCAGTGCCCGAGGCTGGGCATTGGCCATGCCCTACACCCATTACGCCAGACTGCAGATCGAGCAGTGGCAGATCGGGGCGCCCGTGGTGCAGACCCTGCCCGTGGTCTCCGGCCTGCTGCTGGCGACCCTGGTGCTGCTGGCGTTGGCGTCAGCGGGTTTGCTGCGCGCTTTGGGCAGGCCCGAGAAATGGGGGGGGCGCTGAGTCATGCCCGAATCCAACACCGGTTTTTTCAGGCTCTGGCTGGACAATCTGCAGGCCATGCTGCGCGACAAGGGGGCGTTCTTGCTGCTGGTAGGAGCGCCGGTGCTCTATGGCTTTTTCTATCCCTGGTTTTACAGCACGCAGGTGGTGCAACGCGTGCCCGTTGCTGTAGTGGTGCAGGACCACTCCAGTCTGGCGCGGCAGATGTTGCGCTTTGCCCAGGCCAGCCCGCGCATCCATCCGCAGCTGGTCACGGCCGATGAAGGCGAAGCGCGCGCGGCCGTGCTGCGCGGCGAGGTCATGGGCTATGCGCTGCTGCCGCGCGATCTCAAGCGCGATGTGCTGCGCCGCGCGAATGTGGTGATTCCGGTCTACGCCAATGGCGCCTATCCCTTGGTCAGCAAGCAGGTGCAATACGGTTTTGCCGAGGCTTTCGGCACCGTCTCGGCCGGCGTGGAGATCAAGCGTCTGCAGGCCGGTGGGCAGAGCGCACCGCAGGCGGCCGTGAGCCGCTCGCCCGTGAACGCCCAGGCCGTGGCCCTGTTCAACCCCACCGAAGGCTATGGCAGCTTCGTGGTGGCGGCCGTGTCCGTGCTCATCCTGCAGCAGACGCTGCTGATGGGCAGCGCGCTGCTGGTCGGTACCTGGCGCGAGCAAGGTGCCGACCGCGTTGGCTCGCGCCAATGGCTGGCGCGGCTTTTGGCACTGTGCGTACCGGGCTGGCTGGCCGGGCTGTTCTATTTCGGCTGGATCTTCATCTGGCAGGACTTTCCGCACGGCGGCAACCCCTGGGGCGCGCTGGCGCTGCTGGCCTGCTTTGTGCCGGCCGTCGTGGGCTGCGCCTGCCTGCTGGGCTGGTGGCTGGCCGATCGCGAGCGGGCCCTGCAAGTGGTGCTGTTTTCCTCGATTCCACTGGCGTTTCTGGGAGGCTTCACCTGGCCCGTCGAGGCCTTGCCCGAGCCGCTGCAGTGGCTGCGCTGGCTGTCGCCCAGTACGGCGGGCATAGAGGCCTCGCTGCGCTTCAATCAGCTGGGTGCGCCTTTGCAAGCTGGCCTGTCGCAACTGTCCTGGCTGGCCACCATGGCTCTGTTGACCTGGGCGGCCGTGCTCTGGCTGGGAGCGCAGCCGCAGCCTGCACCTTGGCCCGCTCGGCGGGGCGGAAGCACTCGGTCAGCAAGGCCGTGGCGCCGATAAAGCCGAAGTTCCAGCCCACGCCCAGCAAATCAGCGAGCCCCAGAAAGTGAAACAGCTCCAGACCCAGCAAGGCAAGCATGCTGGCCGTGGCAATCATCAGCATGCCCAGAGCCGCGATGGGGCGCTTGCCAAAAACGTGCAATCAGCTTGCCCGTGAAGAAACTGGGCACAAACATGGCCAGCACATGCCACTGTATGCCCATGGCGGTGGTCATCGGCCCGGGAAGAATGGTCGTGATGCGCCGGGCGGTCACGCCCAGCGGCCTGCCCGTCGGCATGGGCGGCCGAAGCGGCATAGCGCGCCGGATCGGCCTCGAAGGCGCGGTCCTACTCCACCTGATGCGCCGCCGTGGCGGGATGGACCGGCACGCCGCAGACCGGATCCTTGGCGTGCACACGGGGAGCTGCCTCGTCAGCTCGGCCCTGATGCGCATGAGCGCCGCGGGACGGAACCACGGCGGAAGGATGCGGTTGTTCGGCCATGTCGCGCCTCTCCCGCATCGGCGGGCTCGCCGCTACTCGTCAATCCGAGATCAGGTGGTACTGCTTGAGCAGTTCGGCGATCTCGGTGCCTTCGAGCTTGTTCAGCAGCAGCTTGCGCAGGAACGCCGGGCCGGGAATGTCCAGTTCCTTGCCGTCGCGCAGGCGGCCGGTCGCCGCCAGCAGCGTGCGCACGTCATAGGTGGAATTGAACACCTCCGGCACACCGCGCTCCACACCCAGCAGGGTATACACCGCTTCCATCGGCGTGCGCACCGAATACTCGGTGGTGAAGATGCAGTCGCGCTGCCTGGACTCGGCGAACTGGCCGATGAAGGCGAAGTTGACCGCGCCCTCAGGCACCACGTCCGGCCGGTCACCAGCCTGGCGCGGCATGAAGAAGGCGGTGATGTACGGCATCATCACCGGCACCGTCCTGGCGCCGGTCGCGGCCAGCTCGTCGATCTCCTCCACCGGAACGCCCAGGTGGTAGAGCCATTCGCGGGTGATCTCCTCGCCGGTGCATTCCTGCATCGGCTTTTTCACGTAGTCGCCGGGCGTGTCCACGAACAGCGCGTAGACCCAGACCACGATCTGGTCCTTGGGCTGCTGCTTGAAGTGCGGCTGGCGGTTGACCGTCCAGCTCAGCAGCCAGCTCGAATCGCGCACGCTGACGATGCCGCCGGTCACCACCTTGCCGCTGAACGGGTCGCGTTTGGCGATCTTCTGGATGTACTGCGGGATGCGCGCGTCCAGCGTGGTGACGGTGGCCGACTCCCACTTGGTCTGCGGGATGTGCGCGCCGAACACGTCGGGGCGGCCGAAGTCCGGCGCCCTGGCGGCGATGCGCCGCCACAGGTCCCAGGCCGGCGCCGGGCCTTCGTCGAGCCGAGCAGGAGTGTGGTGATCGCCGTTGTCCGAGTTCTCGGTCAGCGAGCCGATGGTCATGAACACCAGGTCGTCCGGGCCGAGGTCCACGCCGCCGTCGGCGCCATCGCGCTTCCAGTGGATCCGCGTGGCCTGCTTGCGTCCGGGGGCGATGTCGAAATCGACGTCGGTCACCTCGGTGCCGTACTGGAACTTCACGCCGTGGCCTTGCAGCCACTTCACCAGCGGCAGCACCAGCGACTCGTACTGGTTGTACCTGGTGAACTTCAATGCCGAGAAGTCCGGCAACCCGCCGATGTGGTGGATGAAGCGGTGCAGGTACAGCTTCATCTCCAGCGCCGAATGCCACTCCTCGAAGGCGAACATGGTGCGCCAGTACAGCCAGAAGTTGCTGTCGAGGAAGTCGCGGCCCAGCACCTCGTCGATGCGCTTGTTCTCCATCTCCTCGCGCGTGGCCAGGAACAGCTTGATCACGTCCTTCTGCGCCTGCTCGCTGAGCGTGAACAGGCCGTCGGTGCGCGCATCTTCGCCTTGGTTCACCGTGGCGCGCTGCAGCGAGTAGTTGGGATCGTCCTTGTTGAGCCAGTAGAACTCGTCGAGCACGCTGGCGCCTTCGATCTCCAGCGAGGGGATCGAGCGGAACAGGTCCCACAGGCACTCGAAATGGTCCTCCATCTCGCGCCCGCCGCGGATCACGAAACCCTTCTCGGGCACGTCCAGCCCATCGAGCGCGCCGCCGGCGATCGCCTGCTGCTCCAGGATGGTGATGCGCTCGCCGGCCACGCCACCGTCCCGGATCAGGAAGGCCGCACCCGCGAGACTGGCCAAGCCCGATCCGACGAACCACGCCGTCTTCCGGTCGGCGCCTTCGGGCTTGCGCGGGCGCACGAAGGCCTCATAGTTTCCGCTGCTGTAGTGCATGACAAATTCCTTTTCTGACGGTTGTTGAAGAGTCAGGCGGCTGGCCGGTAGATGTAGGAGCCCTCGCCAGACGCGACGCCGAGCTTGCCCTGGTCGATGACGTTTTCCTTCAGCCAGTCGGCGAGCTGGCGCATCTGTGCGTCGCCGTGCGAGAGCATACTGTAGGGCGTGGTCAGGCCGATGACGTCGTAGATCTGGAACGGCCCCAGCGGCGCGCCGGTGGCGGTGCACCAGACCTTGTCCACGTCGTGCGGGTCGGCGTATCCGCCGGCCGCCAGTTCCGCCGCCGCGTTGAGCAGGGGCACCAGCAGCGATTGAGTACGTCGCCGGCTTTTTCCTTGCGTACCGGGATCGGTACCATGCCGATGGCAGCGGCTAACGCCACGACCGCCTCGAAAACGGCCGCCGATGTGTCGGCAGTGCCCATCACTTCTGCGGTGTTGAACTTCCAGATCTGGTGGGCGAAATGCAGGGCGAGGAAGCGGTTCGGGCGACCGGTGGCCTCCTTCATCGAGCTGGGCAGCAGCGTGGTGGAGTTGGTGGCGAAGATCGTCTTGGCGCAGTCGCCCCAGTGCGGCGTCGGCCCTGCCTTGCACACCGGGCACTTCCTTCTCGTAGGTCTCGACCAGCTCGGTGAACCGCTCTCGCGCCTTGGCGATGGCCGCATCGTCGATGTCGTAAACCGACACCTCGATACCGCTGTAGGCGCTCTGGAAGGCGATCTGCGAGCCCAGCACGCCCGTGCCCAGCGCCGTGACCTTGCTAATGCTGCTCATCATGACGCTCCTGTCTGGCATCTGTTCAACGTGGTGGGTTCACTGCCAGGCCCACGAAATATCCATCCACAACTTGCCGGACCTGCGCGCGCAAGTCGTCCATCGGTGCGTGGTCGGGGTGGGCGCCGGTGGAGGCGCGCGAGACCGCCAAATGAGCAGCGCCGAAGATCAAGATGCTGGCCACGCGAGCCGACTCCTGGTGCGCCGGCAAACCGCGCTCAACGGCTTGCTGCACCAGGCGCGCCGCTACGGCGGCCTCCAGGTCGGCGAGCAGCGCGAGGCCTTCGAGACGGTACTTATCTCCCGACGGACCGAACATCAGCTGGCGCTGGTAGACCGCCAGGTTCTCGGCGTGTCGGCCGCCCAGTTGCAGGATTGGCGCGACCATGGCGACCACTGCATCCACTGGATCACTTAACGCATGAGCCTGCGCCGCTCCTTCCGCCAAGGCCGCGCACAGCGCCTGGTTGAGGACCACCAGCAACAGTTCCTCCTTGGATGCTGCGTAGCGGAACAACGTGCCTGCCGCCACATCCGCCCGCTCTGAGATCGCTTGAGTGGTCACACTGGCGAAGCCAGATTTTTCGAATAGCTCCGCTGCTGCCCGGAAGATGCGGGAGTGCTTGTCCTGCATGTTCCGGTCACGCCGACCGGGTCGAACTGCCAGTGACATCGATACCATGAAGTCGATTATTGAGCGCGCTCATTAATGAGCATACTCCTTTTAATCAAAGTCAAGCTCTGCCGTGTGGCGAGCATGCGCTTCCCCCCGGGCGCACTGGCCTCAGATCTACAGCACCGACCCGCTGGAGCGGCTCAACGCCGAGATCAAGCAAGCGCAGGACCAACGTCGTGGCCATCCTATGAAGCTCGATGGTGAGACGTCGGCGTCCTCGGCGTCCTCAGTAGGGCCGGCGGCTTTCGCGACTCTTGCGTGACCAGTGCCCTGTTCAGCGCTCGTCTCCCGGCGGTCAACCGTCGAGCGGCTGCCGGGGGCAAAGAGCGACGCAGGTGAGGGCGCCTTGGCTCCCAGCGCGCGTGTGTAGGCAGCAAGGAAGGCCTTCGCAGGCGGCGGGCCACCGACCTCTTGAGCCTTGGCGGCTTCAGCATCCATTGGAAAGCTGTCGACCAACGCCTTCCAACCCTCGTGACGCCCCTTGCGTGGGCGACCCGACAGATGCAGCGTCTGCCAGGCAGAGATAACGGAAGCGGGTAGCACCCTTCCGAGAGCCGCTTCAGCTGTCAGCATCAGCCCTATGGCTGCATCAATGTTGCCCAACGGGCGCGGCGGCTACATCGGCTGTGGTCACGTGCTCAAGAGCCTGTTGCTGGGCCAGTCCGTATCTCTGGTGGACATCACAGTCAACGGAAAGCCGGACACCACCGTCGGCTACCAGGGCCGTCGCCTGATCGCGGGTACGAACAGCGCCACCTGTGCCGGCCTGCTTCGAATGCCCGACGAGAGGCTGGTTGTTGCTGCCAACGATGGCGGCCAGGCCGTCGTCATGTTCTTCGACCGGTGAGACCCACAAGCAATGATCAGGAGGACGATTCACATGAACTCAACCAAGCACATCGAGCAACGTCGACGGTTCCTGCAGCTGGCGGTTCTGCCCGCAGCATTGTTGTCAGCTAACCCTGCCCACGCCGTCCTGGAGTGGCTCGCTGAGAAGGCGGCGGAGAACCGCAGAAAGCGCTACGAGGCGATGCCAGACAAAGCACTCGTCGATGCGTTCTACGTGATGCTCGAGGACGGAAAGAAGGAGAGTCTCACGCCCGCTTTGGTCCAGGCTGGGTACCGCCTGAAGGATCTGAATTTGGGCATGCTGACCCTGTCCAGGCGCATGGACACGGACCAGCCGATCGAAACCCCCAGCTCGATCATGCGGAGCTACGTCCCTGACGCCGATACTGATCCTGTCGCAGCGGTCTACGCTGCCCTGGGCAAGGGGCGCGGCAACACGGTCAAGGCCTACAAGCCGGTCTTCGCAGGAAAGCTCAGCCGGCTGTCACCGACCGCCGTAATAGAGCCACCGATGTTCGCCGTAATGGAGCCAGGAACAGGTGGGTGGAACGGGCGTCCCGAGGGGTTACGCTGGGGTGGATTTTGAAGGCTTTTGCGGTGCCGGTTTCCCTGCTGCCGTGGCGATCTGCTTGGGCGCCCGGTACGACTGCCCGTCCAGCACCAGGCAGTAGGCGTTGTGGCGCAGCCGGTCCAGGCTCGCGCTGGCCAGCAGCCGGTTGGCCGGGAAGGCCTGATCCCATTCGGTGAAGTCCAGGTTGCTGGTGACGATGGTGGCGGCCTGCTCGTAGCGCTCGGCGATCAGGTCGTGCAGGTCCTCGTCAGCCGGCGCGCGCAGCGGCTTCAGGCCGAAGTCATCAATGATGAGCAGCGGCACCCGGGCCAGCGTGGCCAGCTTGCGCTCGTAGCTGCCCGTGGCGCGCGCCGCGTTCAGGCTCTGCGTCAGGCTCGCGCAGGTCGTGAAGACCACGTCCACGCCCTGGCGCACCGCGCAGTGGCCCAGCGCCTGCGCCAGGTGGCTCTTGCCAGTGCCGCAGGGTCCGACGATGAGTACCGGTGCCTTCTCGTGCAGGTAGCGCCCGGTGGCCAGATCGTGCACGAGCGCGCGGTTGAGCTGGGGCAGCCGCTCGAAGTCGAACTGCTCCAGCGTCTTGGTGGTGCGGAACTGCGCGCGGCGCAGCCGGGTGCTGAACTTCTTCTGCTCGCGTCGGGCGATCTCGTCGCTGATGAGCAGGGCCAGGAAGTCGGTGTAGGCCATCTTGGCCTCGATGGCCTGGCGGTTACGGGCTTCGAGCGAGTCGAAGATGCCGGACAGACGCAGCTGCTTCAACTGCGGTGCCAGCTCGGGGGCGGGGTTCATGGGTCTACTCCTTCGGTCAATGCAGCAGGTCTTGCTGCGGGTGGGGGATGAGTTCAGCGAACAGCTCGGTGGCCGGCCGGGTGAAGCGGGTGCGGCCATAAGCCTCTGGCGTGGGCGCAGGGACGTCGGCGCGCTGGTCGGCGCCGGTGGCCAGGATGGTCTTGACGGTGCGGTAGTGCGGCGAGCCGTGCGCCAGTGCGCGGGCGCAGGCCGCCTCCAGCCGGGCGGCTCCATAGGGCTTGAGCAGGGCCAGCACGCCCTGCGCCGCGCGCAGCCGCTCCAGGACCTGATCGCGCAGCAGCTGCTCGATCAAGGCCGCGCAGGACGCGCCGATGCGCTCGGCCTGGGTCGCGCACCAGGCCCGGTCGCGGCCGAAGAAGGCTTGCGCCTCGGGCGGCAGGTGCTCGCGCACGCTCACGCGCTGGCCGGGCTTGAGTCCTCGGGGATGGGTGGCGACGTGGCGGTAGTCCTCGAACAGCGCCACGGCCGCGTCGGTGGCGCGCAGCCACAGGGTCTTGCCCACCAGCGTGAACGGCGCCGAGTACAGCACGCGCTCGAACTGCACATGGCAGTCGCGGTGCACGTTCACGCGGTGCCAACTGCCCAGGTCGGGCGCCTGGCTGGGCAGCGCCTTCAGCAGCGGCGCTTCCAGCGCGAACAAGGCCAGCGGGCTGCGCCGCGTGGTGCCATGGCAGCGCTCGCCAGCCTCCTCCAGCACCCAGGCCCGGGCCTGCGCGTTGAGGTCGGCCAGGTCGCGGAAGGTCCTCAGCGGCAGGAAGTTGCCCTTGAGGTACTTCACGCCCGATTCGACGACGCCCTTCTTCTGCGGGTCGTGCGGCGGGCAGGGGTCGATCTTGAAGCCGTAGCCTTCCGCGCATTCGGCGTAGGCGCGCTGCACGGTGGGGTCCTGGGCGCAGGCGCGGGTGATGGCGCACTTGGCGTTGTCGATGATGACGCGCGCCGGGACGCCGGCGAACCACTCGAAGGCCCGGCGGTGGCAGCCCAGCCAGGTGGCCACGGTCTGGTCCCAGACGAACTCGACGTACTGGTGGCGGCTGCTGGCCAGCGTCATCACGAAGGCCCAGGTGCGCCGGGGCTGGCCGTCGGGGTGGATGAGCATGGGGCCGGCGCCGAAGTCGACCTGGGCGGCGTCGCCGGGCTCGAAGTCGAGGCGGCAGGTGGTCTCGGGCGGCAGCCGGCTGCGGATGTCGGCCACCAGGCGGCGCACGGCCGAGTAACTGCCGGCCCAGCCGTGCTGGCGCTTGAGCGCCGCGTGGATGGCCGTGCCCGAGACGCTTTGCTCGACCCAGGCCGCGATCCTGCCGCGATGGGCCTCCAGCGTGGAGATGGTGGTGCGAGCCTTGCGCGGGCTGCCTAAAGCGGCGGCTATGGCCTCGTCATCGGGCAGAGGCAGCGAGACGTCCAGCCAGCCCCGCTCGGTGGCCAAGCGGCGCCACTGCGCCGCCTTGGGCCGGCCCATGACACGGGCTGCTGCAAGGTCGCGGTCGGAGTCGCCCTGGCGCATGCGCAGCAGGGCCTGTCGGTAGTGATGCATCTCGAATCTCCTGCGCGCCATCCCTGGCCCTCCGGGCAAATGACCCGAAGGGTAGAGATGGCGTCGCTCAGTTCGAGACGCCCGTCACCCGTGCCAGCTGGCTTCTATATGCCGATCCGGCGCCGGCTCCATTACGCCGATCACGCAGTGGCTCCAATATGCCGGTCAGTCACTGGCTCCTACATGCCGATCACGGACCGGCTCCTATATGGCGGTCGGTGACACCGGCTCTACAACCTGCCCGTGGTGCCCGGGCAGAGGACGGCTGAATGGTTCGGCAGTGACTTGGCCTATATCGAATGGTCGCCCGAAGGCCGGGTTGTGAGCTTGCTGCTGCACGCCTTCCAGTCCAGCGTGTCACTCGGCGAGATGCTGCATCGCTATTCGATGGTGATCTACGGACCAATCAACACACGTCACGTTGAGAATCAGATCCGCAACAGCGAGTTCTCTGACTTCGAGCTTCGCAAGCTTTGAGACCGTCCGAGCCGCCGGGCGGCAGTGCCAAGAAGAAGCGGGCAGCGTTTGTGGAACCTTCTGTTCGGTATCCACACGGCATCGACGACCACGCGGTGTGGGCTTTGCCATGACGACACCTGATGAACGCCTTCGGGCTCTGCGCTATGCGGAGGAGCTGCTGGGCCGCATTGTGGATGACGCGCACGTGCCCGCTGCCGTTCGCCAGCGAGCGCGCGACCTGGCAATGGCCTTTCCTGGACGGCGGGAGTTACTCGCCGGCATCGAGACGCCGGGAGCGAGGCTCACCCCGATCGGCGCGCAGGCCATCATCGATGCCGGCGTCTTCTTCGCTCGGATCGGCCGGCCCGATATCGACGACGAAGAGACCCGCACGCTTCTTGATACCGTGATGCGCCACTACCCTACTAGCCGGGACGGATGGCGGGATGCGCAGCACCTTCAGTCTGTACCCCTGGCAGACTTTCTGGCTGAGGAGAGCACGTAGGCCGCCCACGAGCGCGCACGGCAACTGATTGTGGGGCGGCTGGGCGGAGTGTTTTTTCCCGTGCCGGAGGTGGTGCTTGAACCAGCGGCCGGCCCAGGTTTTGGATAAGCTGCTCAATGATTCAGGTAGCCAACCTGCTGCTGCTGTGCATGGCGGCTCGCCATCACCGCGGTGGCCCGCGACGCGGCCTCCACGCTCGCTCTGGAGAATCGACATGCACATTCTTTTCATCCTGCTGCCGCTGGCCTTGGCTATCGCCTTTCCATGTCTGGTCCGTCGCGCTCAGCTTTCGGGCTTGCGGGAAGCTGCTATGGCCGATCCTCGGCAACTCGGTGACTGAGCCTGGTTCAACGTCTGCCAGGTAGTCCGGGCGACGCAGGCTCTCAAACTAAATTCGACGGCTGGAGATCAGATGAAGATCCTGCGCAAGAACGGCAAGACGGCGATCAAGCTGATGACGCCATCGGGCGTCGTGGCCATCATCGCTGCAGACACATCCGCTGAACTCTTGGCGGCGATGCGCCGCAAACTCGAGCGCAAGTTGCAACGATCAGGGCATTTGCGTGCTCAAAGCTGTCCGGATGCCGGATCTTCTACGGGAAGCGAGTGATCGGCCCAACGGCACGTCAGCCAATTGGGCTCGCCTCTGGGATCCAGACAGAGCGCTTCCGTGGCAACGGCGCCGAGCTCCACTGGGAGGTTGATTTAGATCTGGTGGCACGGTCTATCGTCTGTGCGACTTGTGTATTGATGCAGTCATAAGGTTTCGCTTCCCATCCAACTGATTCAGGCCCGCCGCAGCCCAGGCGCGCCGTTTGTGCTGACTTGGTTCAATGCCAGCGCTGAAGGAGCATTCCCGTGGCAGAAAATTTCACGACGGACAGACCGTCCGCGGCGTAGAGGTCACCATTGGCGTCGACGGCGATACTGCTGGGCCCTTCATTGAACAGGCGGTTGCCAGTCGAGTTCGAAATCACCGATAGCAACTTGCCCTGTGGGTCGAACTTCTTCACGGCATGGGCCTTTTCGTCGGCCACGTAGATGTTCCCGTCCCGGTCCACGCAAAGCCCCGCGGTGCTCTCAAGCTGCTTCGCGTCACCGAATGACAGTCGTCTTGTCCCGTCGCTGGATTGGACAACGATACGGTGATTTCCCCAGTCTTCGATAACGATGTTGCCGCCGCTGAGGGCAATGGACTGAGGCAGATACCACTCGCCTTCGCCCGCGCCTTTCGGCAGTTGCCAGACGGCGACTCGCGCCCCCTCGGCTGAAAACTTCTGGAGACGATTCAGACCTGCTTCTGAAACGTAGGTCGCGCCGCTTCCATCGACGGCCACATGCCCGAGGTCGCGGAACCCAGCCTCGCTCCCGCCAATACGAGCAAGAACTTCCCCGCGAGGCGACAACTTCAAAATCTCCTTAAACCAACGGGCCTCCGCGAATGCCGGGGCGATTCAACCGGCACACTGCCTGCAAGCGTTGTTGGCCACAAATGGCGGCTGCGCTGAAACGCTCACAACCGTACTGTGCGTGCGCCTTGGCGCGGTCTCATGCCGTGAACCCCAGCGGTTTGCGAGTTGCGGCAGACAGGTCCGGCAGGTCGCACACCCGAATGTGATCCCGCTCGTCCCGTGCTGCCCGCCCCAGCGCGCGCTTCAACGCCAGCCCCAAGGTTCGCGGCGGCAAGTTCTTCAGCTTGTCCAGCACCTGGTCGTCCAGCGTCGGCGCAAAACCTGACCCCCAAGGGCTCTCGGCCCGCATGCGGCCATACATCTGTCGAGCGATGTGGGCCACCTGCTCTGGCGTCGGGGCCTGTACATGCAGCACCGTCATGCGCGACAGCAGCGGCGCCGGGATGCTTTCGATGCTGTTGGCTGTGGCGATCCAGTTCACGTGGCTGGCATCGATGGCGAAATCGCGGATCGAGAGGTCGATGAAGTGGCGCGCGCTGCGAGGTTCCAGCAGGGTGTAGAGCGCCGCGAGCGGGTCGTACTGACGTTGCTGGTCGGTCTTGTCGAGCTCGTCCAGCACGATCACCGGATTGGCCAGCGGCTGGTAGGCCAACAGCTCAAACACCACGCCAGGCTCCGAGTTCGACCAGAACGATTCCGACCCGGCCAGCGGCGAGCTGGACTGGGTGCTGGCCATGTCGATTACACGGAAGGGAAGGCTCAGCCGCGCAGCCAGCCAGCGGGCGGCCTCTGTCTTGCCAATGCCGGCAGGGCCGACCAGCAGGATGGGCGACCATGCAACACGTCCATCGCCGATCGCATGCAGGGCGAAGTGGTCGTGCATGACTTCCGCCAGCTCAGCGAAGTTGGGGAAATCGCGCTGGAAGTCTTCGATCAGCTGTGTCCAGACATCGGGCAGTTCGCCCAGTTTTCGGCGTTCGTGGCCAGCGGCCCGGATGCGCTCGGCAATGTACTGCGCCCGCTTGGCCTTCTCGTCGGGCTTGGCGCGGTGACGCTCGACAAAGCTGCGCAGGCCTGCGGCGTCCAGAAATGCGATTTGGGGTGTTGCCCGAGGTGCCTGCGGGGCGGGCTGATCCGGCGCCGCTGCTGGTGGCTTCATGTCTGGCAGAGACTGCACCAGCGCGTGCACGGCGTCGTCGATGGACGGATCGAGCGGCTCACCACGCACCGACTTCTCTGGCTTGGTGGCGGCTGGCAGCAGCCCTGCAGCTACAGCCAGTTTGTGATTGCGCTTGAGGTCTTCGGCGAAGAGCCCGATGGTGGCCTCGTGCTGCTTGCAGCGTACTCCCTGGCCTGCGTTCGCATCGCCACCAATCACCGGCGCCGAGCAAACTGGGCAGTGTTGTTGGGCAGCATGCCGAGCGGCTTCGATCAGATCCAACAAAGCCCTGTCTCTGTTGATGCTGGCGCCCACTAGTTCCACCCGCAGGCTGAGCTTGTCGCGCTGGGTGGTGGCGCAAAACAGCGGTAGGTGGCGGTAGTCGGCCGGCTTCATCAGCAGCTCGCACTGGCCCACGAAATGGGCCAGCACCGCCAAGTGGCCAGGGGCGGGCTCCACCACCTGCTTGGCCAGCCATGGGTGCTCGGCTTTCAAGCCCGCCACGCGAGCTTGGTAGGCGGCGCGGCTCATGGGGCGACGGCTGTTCGGACGAGTCATGGTGGTCTCTTTCGATTCACTATAAATTACTATAACAAGACATGACGCGATGATCCAGTGTTCGCTTGCTGCGTTGGACTTGGTTATAGTGATTTACTGTGATTCTTTTGGAGGCCGACATGTCTGCCTTGAGCAGCGAGCAACTCCCCATACTGGCCGGCGCGCTCTTGCGTCTGCGAGGCCTCACGTTGGCAGCGGTGTTTGACGCCACCGGCATTCGCGCGGCCAACCTGTCAGCATGGCTGAAAGGCAGACCGCAGGTCATCTCTGCGGCGCGCGTGACGGCGTTGCTTTACCACCTGGGTGTCCAAGGTGGGCAGCTTCGGTCAGACATGGTTCACACCTGGAGCGACCAAGGTGAATGGGCACACCTGCGCACCGTTTTCAACCTGCTTCAGGAGCCAGTGGCGCCCCGATGCTTGTTTCTCGATGAGCATCCGGGCATGTCCCATACAAGATTTCTGCAGTGGGGCGAGGCATGGGTTCGGCTGTCTCTCACGCCGGGGCCGACTGCGCAGGACGATTTGGCCGCGATGGTCAGCCCCGACCGAATGATCGTGCTGCCCGTCGCGCTGGAGGGCATCCCCACGCAAGACCCGCCAGCGACCGCTTCTGCGCTCTTGAGCCTCGCCGAGCAGAGTGGGCAGGAGATTCCTACTGGCGAACTGGCCCATGGCTTCATGCAACGCCTCGGGGCGCCACCTGGGCAGGACTTTGTGCTCACGAACGGCGACTCATTGGGCTGGCGCATTTTGGAGGTGAGCTTGCGCAGTGCGATGCGAAGGGGGTTGAGCCCCACCCAATTGGCATTGAAGATAGAGACGATGCGTCTCGATGAAGACGACTTCCCCCGTCCAGGCAAAGCCAAACCTGGCTGAACTGCCGAACGAACGCGACTAGGACGCGGGCAGCCAGACCGCTTCCTGCTCCAGTGCCATTCCCAGGTGCTGCATCTGCTCGGTCAGCTCGCGCACGGACGGCGGTAGTTGCGCTACGGCGGTGGTGAAGTGGCGCAAGGTGTCCCGCCATAGCTGGACGCTGCCATAGCGCGCCAGCTTGCTTTCCCACTGCGGCATCAGCCAGAAATCGCAAGCATCGCCCAGCGCTTCACGAAGTCGCGCGAAGTTGCTCAGGCCCACGCCGTCATAGTCGGCAAAGAGGATCACCTGGCTGGCACGGGGGCGATGACCCAGCCATGACAGTAGCCTGCCGTCGAGCTGCCCGCCGTAGTACAGCAGCGTGGCCTGCGTGCCTTCGGGCAGCCAGTCCGTACGATCAAACAAGGCTTGGTTCTCGACGAGCCAGAGCGCTTGCTCTGAGTGCCAGGCGTCATCTGACTGAATGGAAAGTGAGGCCGCACCGAAGTCGCGTGTGGCAGCACTCAGTGGCAACTCCGCGCCCCTTTTGACCTCACGCCAGCTGACTGTGTCGCCGACCGCCTTGAGCAGCGGGTAATGGCTGCCGTGTTGATGGCGCCGGGCCTTGCTGTCGCGGGCATGGGCCACGTGCTGTGCGCGCAGAGGGAGCTGTTCGGCGATTGACGGCTCCACCTGAGGGGAGAGCTGCGACACGTGAGCGTCGAACACCGCCTGATCGCAAACGCTGTACACGTCTCCTCGGCCTTGGCGCAGACAGTTCACGGCACCTGTTTGCCGGGCAAATTGATCCAGGGCCATGCGCTGTGCAGAGGTGAACTGGCTGGCGGGTAAGGGGCTCTTGCCTTGCAGCTTGAGCAACGCCGCGCGCAGGGCTTGCTCGGTCATCAGGCCTCCACGGGTTCGATGATCTGCCAGCTGAAGCGGCTGATCTGGTTGCTGCCCTGCCGATGATGAATGGGCACACAGTAGCGCACGGTGGTCAGTGGCGCTGGGGAGGCGAAGATCAGCGAGAAGCCGAACTCGGCAGCGGTCTCGATCAGGCTGCGCTGGTTGCGCGCATCCAGCGCCAGGGCTTCGTCCAGATAGCAAATGCCTTGGATCGGGCGCCGCTGATCCTGCATCAGGTGCAGCATGGCCAGGCCCGTCACCAGCTTGGCCATCAGCACCGTGCCGTTCGAGGCGGCGCTGTCGAGGTCATCGAAGGCTTCCGGCTCGCGACCCGCCTTGCCCACCCAGAAACGCAGGCGGAACAGGTCGGCCACGCGCAAACCATGGCGGGCGTTGCCTTCCTCGATGAGCAGCGTCTTCGCACGGTTGAGCTGGTCATCATCCAGCACGCTCTGCTGGTTGAAGAGTTCGAAGGTCTCGCCATTGCCAACCGTGGCAGCCGTGCTGATGAGCAGCTCAATGGCCTCGACGAGTGCGGTTTCGTCTTCGGGTTCGATCTTGAAGACCGCCAAATCGGAGAGCTGGCGTCCGCTGATCTTGCGGTTGAACTCGCGCATCCGGCGCTTGAACGCGGCCAAGCCATCGCGCAGTTCGCGCAGGCAAGCCGCGACGTTCACCACCGCCGACCGCACCTTCTTTTCCAGGGCCTCGGCTTCCTGCGGCAGGTGATGGGCAAACTCTACCAGACGGGCGATTTCGGCCTCGGGATCGCCGACGAACTGGTACTTGGTGAGCCCGCCCGTGTGGATTTCCCCCAGCACGCGGCGGATCAGGTCATCCAGCTCCAGCAACTGCCGACAATCTGCCTGATAGGTCTGCAGGCGCTCGGCCAGCTGGTCCAGCGCGAACTCCGGCTGTGCCAACCAGGGGTGGTGGGGTGAGTCGGACAGCCACGTGAACGGGCCTTCGTGATCGATGCGCTGGTTGCGGCGTTGCTCGATCTGCCGGTGCTGTTGCCCGAGTGAATCCAGATCCTTCTGCCTCTGTTGACGCTGCTGATCCAGCGCCCGGTACCGGGCAGCCGATTGCGCCAAACTGGTGGCCAGCTCGGCGAGCTTCTGGTCGAGTGTCACCAGCCGCGCTTGCCGCTCAGCGTCGCTGTCTTGCAGGGCCTGCATCTGGCTGTAGTCCCGCAACTCGGCATCCAGCTTCAGCAATTGCTGCTCCAGCGCATCCCGCTCGCGCTGGACAATTTCCAGCGCTTGCGCCGTCGCCAGCTGCTCCTTCAGTTGCACCTGCTGTTGCTGCAAATCCCCCAGCAGCTCGCCCAGCTCGGCCAGGCTGCGCTGTTGGTGCTGCTCAGGCAGGGCGGCGATGCGCAGCTGTAGGCCCGGCAGGCCAGCATGCTCGCTATCGGCATCGCCAAAAGCCTTGGAGAGCGCCAGGCCATCGAGCTGGAAGTCTTCGGCGCCCAATGTCAGCACGGGTCTGGCCAGCACCTTGTTCAGGGCTGTCAGTTGATCGCGCGGCAAAGCGCCTGCCAACTGCTGGTGGAGGTTGTGGCCTTGCGTGCGCATCTCCTGTGTCAACTGGGCCACCTCTGTGTCCACACGGAGCAGCTCGCGTTCGATGGATGCCAGTGGTCGGCTTTGCGCCTGGCCCAAGCGAACCACGAGCGCATCGCGCTGCTCCTGCACGTCGCGGCGGCACGCCTCCAGAACCGCCCGGCTTTCCACCAGAGCGAATCGTTGTTGTAAGGCCTGCAGCTGTTGGCGCTCCTGGCGAAGCTGCTTCTGCTCCAGCTCCCACTGGCTCTGCTCCCGCACGGCCTGGCGATCCTGCTCTCGCAAGCGGTCCAGCTCGCCATCGCACTGCTGCAGCTCGTGCTGAAGGGCTTGCTGGCGTGATTCGAAGTGCTGCTGCCACTGGCCCAGGGCCTCATCGATCATGGGCCGCCAGCACAGCAGCTTGCCGCGCAGGGTCAGTCGAGTATCTTGCTTGCGCTCCAGTTCAGCGAGGCTGCCTTTCAGGCGTTCGGCGGCCAGGTACTGACTGCGCTCAGCGTTGAGGTCGGCAAAAGCCTTGTCCCACTCCGCCTTGAAGTCGATGCTGGCGTCTGGCAGATCACGCCGGAAGATTTGCAGCAGGTAGTCCTTCACCTCGCTGGAGCGCAGCTTGTCCAGCCGCAGCGTCCGGGTGAGCACGCGCTGGAAGACGCTGGCGTCACTGGCATGCTCCAGGCGGAACACGCAAAAGTCTTGCGAGCCGCTGAGCTTGCGGTTGCGGCCGCCGTACACCATGTCAGCAAACTCGCTGCCGCTGTAGCTAAACACGCGGCGCCCATGGGTGGCCAGATGGCTGGCCAGCTTGGGCTGTGCCACGAGCGAGCCATCTGGCAGGCAGAACTCTTCCACCTTGAGCGGGCCGGCGTAGGCAAAGTACTCATACTCGAAGCTCACGCCTTTGCCGACGCAACCGAGCACCACGGTGCCGGATTCCGGCAACGACACCTCCAGCAGCACATAGGCGCTGTTGTTGGGGAAGTAAAACCGCCTGCTCTTCTCCACGTCGTGCGCGCCAAAGTCCATGCGGCGCCTGTCAATGATCAGCAGGAACTGCAGGGCATTGATCAGGCTGGTCTTGCCCGTGTTGTTGGGCGCCACCAGGGAGACTGCGCCATCCAGCGGAAGCTCGGCGCGGGAGTAGCCTGCGCTGCCCAGCAAAACCAGGCGTTGAAAGCCGTGCTGCATCAGTCGATCTCCTCGTCGTTCAGCACGTCGTCGCTGCTTTCCTCAGGGGCAGCATCCGCCTCGTTGTCGTCATCTCGGGATGCTGCGGCCAGGCCCTCAAAGTGGTCCAGGTAGCGGCAGACGGCGGGCAACAGCCGCCAGCCTGCCGGCTCCGCCACTGCAAATCCCAGCGTGCAGGCGCGGCCCAGCAGATCGATCAGCCCATCGGGAGACAGCCCTTCGGCGTCCAGCAGGTCTTTCTGCTGTTCGTGCACCTCGGCCAGCCATTCCCGATCAATGAGCCAGTCAGTGAAGCGCTGTAGCGCTTTGCCGGCATTGGCTTGGGCGTCGAAGATGACCATGAACAGCAGCGCCAGTTGACGGCTGACCTTGCCTATGTTGCTGCTGGCATCGGTGCTGTGGAACCAAGCAAAGCCTCGCGCATCCACGCGCAGCTCAAAGCCCAGCGCTGCGAAAAGACCTGCGTATGCCGGCTCGTGCTGCTCAAATTCGGCCCAAAGTGCAGGCTCGGCCATGCGGTTCAGGTGCTTGCCGGACAGGAACAAGCGGAAGAGCTCGGCCAGTGCTGGCATCTGCGCCAGTTGCGGCGTCAGTGGATGAGGCGTCGTCATTCCGGATGGCTCACTCGGTGAGGATGGTGCAGCACGCGGATGGCCTGCAAAGTGGTGGTCTCAGGATGCTCGCTGGCTTCGATCTGCCAATTGCTCTCGTGCTGCAGCTCATGGAACAGCCGCAGCAGCGTCGCATCCTGCAGATGACCGTGATGGGTATGCAGCCAGTCCAGCAGGCTGTCCACTGGTAGGCTGCTTCTCAGCTGCTGCCGGATTGCCGCCTCGTCTACGTGCTCCAGCAGCTGCGGGGCGTTGCCGGGCTCATCTTGCGGGAAGGCTACTGACTGCGGTTGGTACTGCTGCGCTGCGGCCATCACGGCGCGCACCTCATCGCCCAGCTGCAAGCGGAAGCCCCGCTCGTTGCGCCAGACGGGCAGTGTTGTACCTGCGGCATGCCGCGACAAGGCTCGGCGCAGACCCCGCTTGCGCACCTGGCCCAGCAGCAGGCTAACCGCACTGGTCAGCGCATTGTGTTGCCGCATTTCCTCGCGCAGTGGGAGCACCGTGTCGGCGCATTGTTGGGCGATCAGGCGGCCGAATCGCCGCAGCTCCTTGGTCTGGTGCGCCACCTGCCTGAGCTGCAGGCGATGTGAGTACAGCCCGCCTTGAACCGACAGCTGCTCAAAGGCCAGGTCCAGCGAGCGTTCGGCGTCTTCCAGGTAACGGTAAAACGTGCCTTGCGGGCCGGTGTCCATCATCTGGTTCATCGGCTCCACGTAGTGGTCATAGGCCTCCAGCACACGCCGGTAGCGCTGGGCGATGGGCATGCTGGCGTCGGCGCTCTTTGCGTCTTCAGCGAGTTCCAGCAGCGCGTGGCGGTCTTGGTCCAGTTGCAGGCTGATTTGGCGGAACAGTTCAGCAAGCTTGTTGGCTGCGCCTCGTGCCCGGTCCATGTCGATGCCCTGCATGCCCTCGTTGAGCGCCTCGGTAGCCTCGCGGATGGCGGTAACGCGCGCTTGCAGCACAGCGGCCAAGCCCAGTTCATGTTCACGTGTGAGCCCACGCACGAAATCCAGCACGTAAGCATTGAGCTGTAGGTCGCTGCTACGGGCACACGGTTGCAGGATGTCCGCATTCACCATGGCGCGTAGCGCCCCGCCCTGCGCCTCGGCGTCTAGCTGCGGGGACACTTTCGCGATACAGCCCAGCACTTGATCACTGGTCAGCACCGCAAACTCGCGCGACAGCCGCACCAAGACTTCGACGGTGTCCCAGTGGGTGTACAGCGCGTAAACAAGTGAGCGAGGGTTGGCCATCTCAGTTCAACCTCGCTGGTGTGCTGGCAATGCCATTTGCGCTCGAGTCCATGCTGCATGCTGCGGCCCACCGCCGCACCTGGCGGCATCTCGGCCCATGGCCGCAACGGGTTCTCAGCTGGCACGCCATGCTGGACGCAGCTTGAGCTCGCGTTGTCCCCATCAGCCGCTTCCCGCCAAACCTGCCGGTTTTGTGCTCAGCGGCCACATTCTTTGAGCTCGAAGATGCGAGCTCAAAGAATGTGCCGAACGCGGTGGGGACAGCCTGCTTGCGACCGTGCGTCCAGCATGAATGTGCGAAAGACGGTGCCAGCCTATGCGCGAAGAACGCTGCCTTCTGTGTGCGAAACAGGTGGGTGCAATGTGCGAAGTCTGTGCGAAGAGGCCTCTGATGAATGTGACAACAATGTGCTGACACCCCGCCGCACAGTGTGGCGTCATGTCGGCCAACAGTGTGGCAACCGAGGGCCAGGTTCGACCACGATCGCATCAGCATGACACCTCGAAGCACCGCAGCAACTGCGCACGAATGTCGGCAGGCTTGGCTGCCAGGTCTACGGTCACAAAGCGGATCGGGTGCCCCTGGATGACGACCGTCTCATCGATCATCGTTCCGACGGAAGGGTGCAACAACAAGCCGCTTGCCGTGTCCGCCCGTGGGTCGCCGCAACCGACCTGTGACCTCAGATAGGCATACATCTGGTAGATGTAGCCGCTGCGCAGGCTTTGCTCTCGATACCACCCTGCCGTGACGATGGAGGTGAACTTGGTGTCGATGACGATACGTCGTCCCGAGCCGCCATGGTCGAGCACCACGTCGGTCCGCATGGCGGGCAAGATGTCATCAATACCTTCCGTCTTGGACGAGATTTCCCACTGCAGCGTGGCGCCGCAACGAACATGCCACCCGAGTGGACTGAGTACCACGGCATACAAGCCGCCAACGGCGCGCTCAAACAGACGACGAACCCAAGCCTCCTCCCGGCCAGGCATCGCCAGCACGTTGCCGCCTGCGGATTCCGTGGGTAGCGCCAGGTCATGGGCAAGCTTGGCTGCTGCCACCATGAACTGGTCGTCCGCATCATGGCGTCCGAATCGATCAGCGCTCATCTGGGCGCGGGTCGGCGGCTGGCCTGCGACGCCTCGGGACCACATCGCAGCAGCAAGAGATCGGCACCGATGGGCGACAACTGGCTTCTTGACCAGGCGGGCGACGGACTCCAATGCAGCGCGGACGAAACGATTCCGTGGCGTGTCGATGGTGAGCTCCGCAAAGCGGCAGGCCACCAAGCCGCGATCCAGCAACTGGCGCCGCTCAGTGGTCAGCACATCGATGCGCCCGCGAACGCGGCCGAGCCACTCTTCCCGAGATCGGTAGCCCAGGCTCAGCTGACGGTATAGCCGAGTCTCAACGGCATGAGCCAAAATTTCTGCCACCAGATCGGGCAACTCATCTGGGCTTTCTTCGACGGCCACATGGGCGGTGCCGCCAGTCCGAAACAGGTCCGACGCATACAGCATCAATAGCCACAGGTTCCGGACAGGAATGCGCCCCACGAATCCGGGCGTGAACCCTGATTCGGCGGAAATCGGTGGCGCGATCAGACCCATCACCAGCCCTGCAGCAACCGTGCGGCGGCCTGACGCGCCTCCTCTGGGGAGTCAAACCAATACTCTTCCAGCAGGGGGCCGATTTCTGTGTCCACGACTTGCTGGAACCATCGCCGGGTGCTGCCCGCATCCAGCCGATGCACGGGCGTGACATAGCTGTGACCGATTCGGAACTGCTTGCCCAAGCGTGCATCCGCTGCAATCTGCTCGTTCAGCTCGGCCATGCGTCGCTCAATGTCTGTCGCCAGTGCGTCATCCACACCGCAGGCTGAAACCACCCAGTTCCGCCACGCTGGGCCGAGGCGAGGCTCAAGGCCTACAAACGCAAAGCGGCGCCGCAACGCCAGATCAACCAGCGCCAACGACCGATCCGCGATGTTCATGGTGCCGATCACATGAAGGTTCTCGGGGATGTGAACCGGCCGACGTACGCCGTCAGCATCCGGGTAGCACAGCTCCAACGCCTCGCTGGGGGTGCGCTTGCCTGCCTCCAGCAGCGTCAACAGTTCACCAAACACCTGGGCCGGATTGCCTCGGTTGATCTCCTCGATGACGACGACGAACTTGGCTGCGGGCTCCTTTTTCGCAGCCTTGATTGCCTCCATGAAGACGCCATCGGCGAGCGTCAGCTTGCCTTCACCAGTAGGCCGCCAGCCACGCACGAAGTCCTCGTACGAAAGATTTGGGTGGAACTGGACAGCTCTGACCTTGCTCTCGTCCTTTTGACCCATCAAGGCAAAGGCCAATCGCTTGGCCAGCCAGGTCTTGCCAGTGCCGGGAGGCCCCTGCAGGATCAGATTCTTCTTGGTGCGCAGCCGATCCAGCATCTGCTCAAGCTCAGACTCTGGCAGGAAGCAGCCGTCACGCGTGATGTCTTCGAGCGAGTAAGGAACGATGGGCGCCGGAGACTGGACGACCTCGGCAGCAAGCTCATCGCCTGAGTCACCGTTGGTCATGTCAGGCGTGGCGTCATCCTCCTGATGAGCAGGCGTCGCATCCTTGAACTGCCAGGATGCCAGCGACAACTCCGGGAAGCTGTGTACAGGGTAGTCGTCCTCCGCGAACCGCGTGCGCAAGTCGTCGGCCAGTTGCAGATACGTGGTCGCATCACAAGGCGCTTGCGGCGCTGGTGTGGTGATCGTGATGCCGAGGCGCTTCTGGATGTAGTGCCGCGACTGGCTGTCCAGCGTTGGAAACTCCCATGGAGCAGTCCAATACAAACCAGTGGACAGGTTCCACGCCACACCCCAGACTTGGGTGGCGGCATCATAGGCCTCGATGAACTCATCGCGAGTGCCTGGCTCCTCGTCTTCTACCAGCGCCTGCGCAGCAGCAAAGACACGCCACAGGGCATCAATGTCTCCGGCTCCTCGCTTGTCCGCGTAGCGGAAGAACCAGGACCGCTGGTTGTTGAGCACGGGGATGCCTTCGAACGTCGAGGGCACAGGCACTGTGACGCCAAGCAGCTTCGCCAGCTCTGCCGCAATCAGCTTGCGGTTGGCGTCCGTCATGCCTCGGTTGAATGTGCCCATCACCGTGAACGGGCAGATGTCCTGCAGGGGGCCGCTGCTTCCATCTGGGAATTTGTCCTGCAGATAGCCCAGGCCCTGCACACGCTGAGCAATCTGGTGGATGCCTTGAATGAGCGGCACTCGGTCGCTTGCGTAGGCCAGCAGCTTCTCGGCTATGGCCTCGTAGAAGTCTGCCCACTGGAAGAGAGTGCCGAAGCGGTCCTTCCAGTACGGCGCGTTGCGGAATCGCTCGATGTCTTGGGGCTTGCCGTTGAATGCGAACTCGATCAGCGCATCCGCATTCCATTCGCCGGGTACAACGCGCCAGATGGTGGGGCGGTAGGTGTAGAAGTACCACTCGCGCACGCCATCGGCGGGCTGCCACTGCACTTTGACGCGCTCACCGTCCTGTGGGTTGTCGGTGATGACGCCGATGGCCTTGATGCCCATGACAGACACCGTCTGCTGACGGTTGTCGAAAGGCAGACCATGCTTGCGCACATACGCGGCCTTGATGGCAATGCGCTCACCAGGCCGCATGGAGCGAACCAGCGCCTGCTCCTTCTGGCTGGGGCTGCTGATCTCCCAGATGCCTTCTTTGAGGAAGCGGGCGCTCTGGTCATCGGTGTGACCAAAGCTGGCCCCGACGAACCAGGTGGTGCCGGACGGCTGGCTGCTGATTTGTTCAGTCATTTTTATCCCTTTGTCCTATTTGTGCCTTCAGCGGCAAGCTAGCGCAACTGTCGCAGCCGTGCGTCTGAGCGGGCGTTGACCTGGACACCATCTGCTCGAATCAGCCACAGTGCGATACATGTCCCCCCGTTTGCCTTTCAGGCGTTATCCGATTTTCTGAGCGATCTGCTGAGCCACGTTGCGGCCCACGTCGTCCGTTTCGACGGCAAAAAGGAACAGGCATCGCCCTCCGCTGGCCTTCTCCCACTGCTCGCCCACTTGCCGCTTCTCGCGTGAATCGTCGTTGGTCTTGTAGGGCTCGCCCTTGTACTCAACGACCAGCACGCGGCCATCGGTCAGCTCGGCCACGAAGTCAGGATAGAAGTAGTCGGTGGCCGTGGGCAGCCAGAAAGAGAACTTCGGCTGCTGCTCGATGTTGCGAACCCAGTGCTTCACCTTCGGGTGAGCGTCCAGCACCTGTGCACAGCGGAACTCCTCTGTGGTCTTGCCAGCCGGCGTCTTCTCTCGAAGGTCGTGAATCTGCGGGTAGAAGTGCTTTTGGAACTCGTAGCTGCCTTGATAGCACTGCCGTGCGGGGTAGCGGCCCGGCTCGAATCGAAAGCCGTAGTGGGCCAGGTCTGCACCCGTGGGCACGGTCATCTCGAACAAACGGGCTTGGAAGCCCTGACCGATGGCAAGCTGCCGCAAGCGTTCGATTTCCTTGTCCAAGGCCTGTGCCAGTTGGTACTTCGCACGCACCAATGCAGTCAGGCCGATGCTGCGGTCATGGATCAGATGGGCCACCATCTTGACCAGATAGGCCTGCAAGTCGAGCTGTGAGAGGTAAGGCCGCCGCAGTTCCATGTCCAGCCAGCGGACCAATCCCTGCTCGGTGGTTTGACTTCCAACGTCGTTCAGCCCCAGTTGCTCGGCAGCCAGCATGCGGTACTTCACCCGCTCGCCGTTCACGTCGATCTCGAACGAGTTCACCGTCTCTTGGATCGCGAAACCCTGCAACTGCACCGGCTTGTCCAGCAAGCTCCACCCGCCCAGGTCGGCCAGCGTTTCACGCTCCACAACTTCAAGGTGGCCGTCCAGATTCAGGCAAAGCTGCGGAATGGACGCGAAGCTCACGCCCAGTTGTGCAGGGGCTCGAATGGCCTGCCGAACGGCCCTGTGGGCGTCAAACTGCTGCTTGACCGACTCGCGGGCCTTGGCAGGCACCGTGTTGGCGATAAAGGCCTCGACCTGGCTCAGTTCCTCGGCGGGTAGATCGCCCTTGATGACCAAGGTGGCACCCTGCGAGGTCTCCTTGATCTGCACGGCCTGCTTGACCTCAGGAGTCCAGTTCTGCGTATCGGGCACCTGAGGCAGCTCGATCACGCAATCGGGCATCGGTACAGACTTCGGAGCCGTGCCGCTGCCACCCAAAAGATTCAGCGGCACCTGAGGCACGACGAGGCTGGCTGTGTCCAGCCTCTCGAAGCCCATGTTCTGCACCATCTTGTCCTTCAAGGTAGATGCAGCCTGAGCGAAGTTCTCGGCCACGATGTGGGCATAGGCCTTGTTCAAGGCCTCCTGCTTGCGGGCCTTGGCATAGGGCATGCGAAGCACACGGCCCAGCAACTGCTCCACGTCTTTGGCTGAGTTGACCGATTGCAGCGACGCCAGCACGTAGGCAAAGGAACAGTCCCAACCTTCCTTCAAGGCCTCCACGGTGATGACGTAGTTGACCTTGCAGCCTCGGTCGAACAGGTCAATGCCATCCAGTTCTTTCTGCGAGCCCGTGGCGATCTTGATTTCTTCCTCGGGCACGTTCTCCTGTTCCATCAGGTGCTGCTTGACCACATCGACGGTGGCCTCCTCACCCTTGGGCATGGCCTGGATCAGCACGATGGGACGGATGTACTCCTGCTCCTTCTGGGCCTCAATCAGCAGGCCCTTGCGGGTCAAGATGGCATCACGCAAACATGCCTGCCAGCCATCGGGGTGCTCTGCCAGCACGATGGGCAGCTTGATCATGTCCTCGGACTTCAACTCCTGAGCCGACACATGGTGCAGCACGTTGTTGCCCACCACGGGCGTGGCAGTCAGCTCGATGATGCAGCTCGGGTTGAAGCGACCCAATGTCTCGAAGAACCGCTGCGTGCGGTTGTTGTGGGCCTCGTCCACGATGACCACGGGTGAGCGAAGGTGCAGCCAGTTCGCCAGCGAATACTTGACCCTGCCCACATCGGCTGCCGTCAGGTAGGGCTGGTTCGCCAAGTCCTCGGGCTTGACCTTCTCCAAGCCCTCGGTGGCATTGGGTGGCAGTCCGTCGAAATGCGGTGCCAGTTCCTCGAAAAACGAGTAGACGTTTCGCTTCGCCGTGTCTGAGACGTTGAAGGCCTGGATGGTCGCCACCACGACGATGCAGCTCTTGCCCACGTCGTGTGGGCTGATCGTCTGCAAGCTATCGAGGTCGCAGACCCGCACCCGATCACCGAAATGCTGCATCAACGCCAGCCGATACGGATGGCGTGCATTTGCGAGGGCTTCCAGCGTCTGGGTGCGGATCGCATCCGAGGGGGTCAGCCACAAGGCAACGGGGGAGTCGGTGTCCAGCACCGCCTTGCCTGCCAAAGCCACGCTATGGGCCGCCAACAGGGTCTTGCCGCCCCCCGTGGGCACCCGCAGGCAAACCGATGGCACATCGCCAAACAAGGCGTGGTACGCGTCGGTGCGACCCTGGGCCGCAATGGTGGCCGCAAACGCTTCGGGGACGCTCTTGGTGCGTGTCGCCAGCAGGAAGTTGTTCAGGGCCGTCAGGGCCCCTTGTTGGTAGTTTTTGAGTTCGAGCATGGCGGTCAACGCATCTTCACGTCATAGGGGATTTGCTTGAAAGTGATCTGCTCGGCTGCGAGCTTGGAACTGCCCAGCCTACACGTCTCTCCGTAGACCACTTTCGGGCCGTCATGCGGGAAGATTTCCGTGATGGCCTGCAACACCGCATGGGTCAGCACATTGCCGCCTGCGGGCCTGCGGTCGCCCAAGATGCCGTTGTAGAGCAGGTAATAGGCCGTGCCGTTGTGGATGCCCAGCAGTGGCTTGTCGAACACCTGACTGCCTGGCTCGCCTGTCTCGAAGTGCCATGCAAAGGCAGCCAGCGTTGCGAAGCGAACGGCAGGATTGATTCGACCATCGGAGTCGAAGGCGGCTTCGCCGAGGGTGCAGAAGCGGAAACCTCCCCCACCATCCCAACCAACAACTTCGCTAACGCCGCCCGACTCTCCGTCCAGAACCTTAGTTAGTCTTGGCAAGCAATGGGAACGAGCATGGTCGCCAGCCTCGATGCCTACGTACCGCCGCCCCATCTTGTGAGCAACGGCAGCGGTAGTCCCTGAACCAAGAAATGAATCCAGCACAAGGTCGCCCGGCTCGGTCGAAATGTCTAGGACCCGTGCAATCAACTGCTCTGGCTTGACCGTATCGAATGCAGGCACACCGGGAAGTAGGTCGCTTTGATGAGCTTTCGCCTGTCGGGAGGTCTTTACGTCCAACAAGATAGTCGGGTGCGGCCGAGATGGTGCATCTGGGGCGTACTCGCGTATGTATGGCACCCAGACAAGATCGCCGCCTTTCTGGCGTTGCTTCCAAATGAGACGCCCTTCCGCTTCGGCCTTATCAACACCTTCCGGTGAATGGGACCATCGAGCCTCGCGGCCATCATCATGGACGGGATAAACGTCGCTGCCGTCCGGAGCGGTCAAGCGGAAGTACATCGTCGGGCGATCTTCACGAAGGCTCGCTTTGCCGTTCTTTTTGAGCAGCCGATCACGGCACCTCCGCCCCTCCGAGTCGATCTGCCCGTACGCCTCAGCAACGGACGGATCAGCCTTCTTCTTGAAGCCAGCCGCGTCTTTGACTCGTTCGTAGCAAAGTACGAATTCATGGTCAGGCGTGATCGGCACCTTGTTGTCGTTCGGGCTGTCCACCTTCTGCCAGATGAACGATGTGGCGAAGTTTGATCGACCAAAGACCTCATCCATCAAGACTTTCAGGTAGTGGCCTTCTCGGTCGTCTATCGACACCCAGATGCTGCCGTTGTCGGCAAGCAAGTCCCTCAGCAGAACCAGCCTCGGGTACATCATGGACAGCCACTGGCTGTGTTCGAGCCGGTCGTCGTAGTGCTCGAAAGCCGATTTCGTGTTGTAGGGCGGGTCGATGTAGATGCACTTCACCCGGCCCGCGTAGAACGGCAGCAAGGCCTTCAAGGCCAACAGGTTGTCGCCCTGAATCAGCAGGTTTTCGGAGGGCTCCCCGTAGGTCGCCTCCTGCTTCAACAGGTGGTAGGGAACCTCCCGCGTGGCCTCTTTGGCTTGGCTCTTGTTCACCCAGTCTAGAAACGGCATTCGTCAGTCTTTCTTGTTGTTAGGCTACGGGGCGTTTTGCCCGTGTTCACGGCGTGTCGATGTGGGTCTACCCCAGGCTGTCCAGCAGGTTTTGCTTTCCAGTGTTTTTCATGTCTTCGCTGAGGGGCTCGCTGGCCCGATTGCGTTGCTGGTATCGTTAGGTGCGGGTGTGCTCTGCAACCCGGTTTGCTTCCATTTCGCCGCGCGGCCCTTGCCCGTGGGGGCGATCACCCCCTCGGCCTTCATGGCGCGCAAGATCACGCGCACCATGTCGCGGCTGATGCCGGGGCAGGCCTCCTCGATCTCCGAGATGGAGAACGGGCTTTGGCGTTTGAGAATTTCAGCGCGAACGCGGTCGCCCTTGGCACCACGGCCTCGCTCAATGGTGCCCACGCGCTCTTCAAATTCCTTGTAGGCACGCAGCAGGGCGCCCCAGAAGTAGTCGAGCCACGGGGCGATGTCGTGTGCGGCCTCGTGCCAGCCCTGGGAGCTGGCCTCCAGCGTTTCGTAGTAGCTCTCCTTCGATTCTTCGAAGATGCGCTCCAGGCTTATGAAGCGGCCCACCGCATAGTCGAAGTGATAGAGCAGCTGCAGGGTGAGCAGACGTGCCATGCGGCCGTTGCCATCCGGGAAGGGGTGGATGCACAGGAAGTCGAGGACGGCCAGCGGCACCAGCACCAAAGGGTCGGCCAAGTGCTGATCCAAGGCCAAGCGGTAGCGCGCGATCAGGTCCGCCATCGCGATGGGCGTGAGGTGCGCGGCAACCGGACGAAAGCGGATGCGTGAGCTGCCATCGGGGTGGCGCTCGACGATGTCGTTGTTGGTGGCCTTCCAGTGCCCGCCTGGTTGCGGCATGTAGCGGTACAGCATGCCGTGCAGCTGCAGGACCGTGCCTTCGGAAAACGGCATCTGATCGCCGCTCTCATGGATCAGACCGAGGGCATCGCGGTAGCCTGCCACCTCTTGCTCGGAACGGCTTTGCGGCGTGGCATTCTTGAGCACCAGTGACTTGAGCCGGTGCGCGGCGACGACCACGCCTTCCAGGCGGTTCGACGACTCGGTGGACTCGACCACTGCCACTTGTCGCAGGTCGCTCAAGACCTCCGGCGACTGCGCCACGAAGAGCTGCTGCTTGCCCCTGTACTCACCCAGGGCGCGCAGGGTCGCCAGCTGCTGCGCGTCGAAGCGCAGCTTGGCGAGGTAGTCTGGCGAGAGTGATTGCATGCAACAGCATCCGGACGAGGAAGAATAGGGTAATGCTACTGGAAATTGGGGTATGAGCCACGCCAATTACCCCAATAAACCAATGATTACCCCATTCCGTTTTCACCGATCAGCTTGCGGACTCCGGTTCGTCGGGATCGGGCGGAACAACATCTGCGGCCGAACCCTTGATGGATCGATCCGCCTCAATGGTTGATGGTTTCAAGGCGTGCGGCGGCCTGCCCTGCGATGCTGTGCCGTAAACCCGCTGTGTCTTGGAAGACAGGTGGCCGAGCCCCCGGCTGACTGCCTCTGCGTCGCCATTCCGTTTGGCATCCGCAGCCCACTGATGCCTGAAACAGTACGCGGTCACGGTGTGCCGGTGCGAGGGCCACAGACAGGCTGCCAAGCGTTGCACCTCGGCCGAAAAGTTCATGGCGCTCTCGATGTGAATGACAACCGGGGCGTCGGCCTTGTCGGGTAGCAGTTCCTTGAGCATCGACACCAACGGATGCGGATCGTCCATGGCGAAGGTCAGACGGCGGCGGGGCTGCCCTTGCTCGCGTTTGACCTTCGCGCCAGCGATCTCCAGGTAGATGTGCGTCTGCCCGGTTGTTGCGTCCCGCGTCAGCCAGACCTTGATGCCTTTCTCCAGCTCGCTGGGGCGGCACCCGGTCAAAGCCGCGACCAACAGTGCAGCGCGATACCGGCCCGCACGCCCGCGCTTGCAGAGTTGAACGCGCCAGTCAGCGGGAAGTCCACTGAGGGCGCGTCGCTTGCTGTTGCGAAGCGCTCGCGGCCCTCTCACGCCTCTACGCCGAAGCTCGATCAGCGCTTGAACGTGCCCGATTTGTTCTTCGAATGCTGCGATAAGCCTTTGCGCCTGCTCATCCGAAACGGGCTCAATGATGCTGCCCAACAGCTCCAACTGCCGTTGTTGGAGTGTGAACCGCAAGGCGGAGATGCGCTTCTGGAACGTGGTGGGGCGCCGGGTGTCTGACACCACACCGACCAGCCCTCCTTGCGCTGCCTTGGCTCTTGTGAGCAGCGATTGCCCAAGTCTGAGGTAATCGTGTTCAGTGTCGGGTGAGCGGCCGGCTCTGCGCGAGCAGTCGGACGCAATCTGCCGCAGAAGCTCGGTGCTTTGAAGCATCTTGGCTTTCAAGTCTTGGATGAGGGCGCTCATGCAGCCCTCCCTTCGCGTCGCGGACAGCGGGGCGCACTCACCTCGAAGCTTCTTGGCGCCACGGGCGGTGGCGAGGCGTGCAGCGCCAATCCGCCCGGATATCGGGTGACCTTCGCTTGTGGGTAGGCCATCAGCACCTTGTGCAGCGCATGCAGGAATCCTTTGCGGAAGGTTTCAGCGGCATGCGCGCCGCGTGGTTCATGGGCAAACTGCCGCATCAGCGCCGCCCACGAGACTTCGACTGGCTGACCTTGAATTTGATGTAGGCGGTAGGCCAACCAGGTGTAGATGTCCAGCGCAAGTGCGGACCCCTTGAGTCTTGCCAACGCCCGGCCATCCAGCGGCACGCTGTGCTCGATGAGATCGTCGTAAAACTCCGCGCTCAAAACGAGCACACCAGGCCATCGAGAGGCGCTGCTAACGCGGCGCGGTTGCCAAGCATCAAACTGGTGAATGGGAAGGCTGTTGACCGTTCGCCCCTGAAAACCAATCTGTAGACGACAAGCCGCCAAGGCATGCATTTGCCGCCGCAGCATCCGATAGCGGTGACCTTGGAGGTCGTAACCCAGCATGGACAAGAAGGTCGCTGCGTAGCGGCCGACATCCACCTCGCGACTTCGATATCGCCGCGCAAGCGTTGTCGTGCAGATGAGCGCCAGTCGGGCAGTGGCGCCGTAAGGCACGGGCTGCGGAACAGGCCCCGCCCCCTCATCCAACAATCCAGCCTGAATGCTCAGCCAAGCTGCGCCGAAACTGTGATGAAACTCGCGCCCCTGGATCTGGGTACGTGGCAGGCCGATCTGACTCATGATCGAGTGGCAGAACATCCGCTCATCGCCCGACGGAGCGTCCATGCTGATGGCGACACTGGCGTTGATCAGCTTTTCGGCGCTCATTGGTCGCCTCCGTTCTCGGACGTGCGAGCTGCGGAGGTTTGAGCCCACCGTTCACGCGCCAGTTGCTCGACCTTGGTTGGGCGTCCGCGAGGGCGTTTACGTGGAGGCGGCTCGGCCGGCCGGGTGGATTCAATCCAACGAAGAACGTCGGCCTCGTGCCAGCAAAGACGCCTGCTGTGCGGAAGCTTAAAGGGTGCGGGAATCAGGTGCTGGTACTTGGCATTGGTCGCGCAAGTGCGAATCGTCGTGACCCGCTTGCCAATCAAGGCCGCCAGCTGTTCAATGAAAATGATTCGAGGAGTGCCGCTGTCCTGCGCGGCAAATGGTTTGGGCATGTCGTTCACCATCACTGTGGCGTTAAGCGACCAAGTCGCTACAGCGGCACGAACACGTGCCGCGACGCAAATTCAGCGATGGCGATGCCGGGGAGGCGGAGACGAACGGCCTTGAGGCGCAGAGATGAACGCCTCGGCGTAACCTGAGCACTTCAAGCGCCGCCCCCGCGTCACGCGAAGAGAGGCCAGTATCTGGTCGTGGACGGGCATCCAAACCAGAAACATCACCCCAATGGTTGTGGTGACGGCCAGCAGGCTTGTCCAAGCCAGAACGGTGGAGAACTGGTGCAGCCAGTCTGCCGCCTCGAACTGCATACCGATCAGTTCAGCAACGCACGCCAGAAACCCCACGCCACAGGCGAACACCGCAACGCACAGGGCGATGTGACGTACTCGCTTGAGGTCCTGAATGGTGATCACGACTGCTGACTTGAATCGTTGTTCATGAGTGCATTGACACCATAGAGCCAAAGGCGTGGCGTGTCAAAGCGCTAAGCCTGGCAACACGCACGCCTGCATTCATGCCCATTCAAGTCTTGGGACAAATTTGGGACACTGAGCCCGGAAATTTGCTTTGAAACGACATTCATGACGATTCAAAGCAAAAAGCCCAAGTGCTTGATTCACTTGGGCTTTTTGGTGTGTGTCCTGGTCGGGGTGAGAGGATTCGAACCTCCGGCCTCTACGTCCCGAACGTAGCGCTCTACCAGGCTAAGCTACACCCCGTTGCTTTTGTAGAAAAAGCAAGCAGCCTGAATCAGGTGCGTCGCTCCAAAAGCTGAGACGCCAATTGTAGCAAACTTGCCGTATGCAAATTGCTTGGGAGCACATTTATTGCGTCGATGGCGCGGCGTGCCTCGGCATGTGCGGCCTCGCGTGCCACGTCCAGCGCACCTGTGCTGCGCACGATATCCACTACGGCGGTCAGTTGCTCGGTGGAGCCCTGTTCGATGGCGGCGCGCACGATGGCGGCCTGCTCAGGTGTGCCGCGTTGCATGGCGGCAATCAGGGGGAGGGTGCATTTGCCTTCGCGCAGGTCATCGCCCAGGTTCTTGCCCATTTCCTGGGCATCGCCTGCATAGTCGAGTACGTCGTCAATGATCTGGAAGGCCGTGCCCAGCGCCTGGCCATAGCTGGCGCAGGCCTGCTCGATTTCGCGGGGCGCGTCGGCCAGCACGGCGCCCAGCTGGGCGCTGGCCTCGAAGAGTTGGGCGGTCTTGGAGCGGATGACGTGCAGATAGCCTGCTTCGTCCAGCGAGGCATCGTGCGTGTTGATCAGCTGCTGGACCTCGCCCTCGGCGATCACGTTGGTGGCATCCGAGAGAATCTTGAGCACGCGCATGCTGCCGACTTCCACCATCATCTGGAAGGAGCGCGAGTGCAGGAAGTCGCCGACCAGCACGCTGGCCGGATTGCCGAAGGTCTCGTTGGCCGTCGGGCGGCCGCGACGCAGCGTGGATTCATCCACGACGTCGTCGTGCAGCAGGGTGGCTGTATGAATCAGTTCGACCACGGCAGCCAGGACATGCCTGTCCTTGCCTTCGTATCCCAATGCATTGCAGACCATGAGCAGCAGGGCGGGCCGCAGGCGCTTGCCGCCTGCAGCGATGATGTACAGGGAGATCTGGGCAATCAGCGGGACGGTGGTCGTCAGGCGCTGGGCAATCACATGATCCACCTCGCGCATGTCGTCAGTGATCAGGGCAAGCGGATTGGGGGTGGGGAGAGCTGTGGTCAAGGTACTGCGGGCGCCAAGTGGATCGTCAATTATAGGAAGAGCGACCCTGCCTGCGACCCGCTCTGGCGGTTGTTTGGGCGAAGGAGGGGAGCGCTTCATGCAAGGAGTGTGAGTGCGTGCTAGAATCTCCGGCTTCCGTGGAAATTCGTTCGCGGAACTCTCAAATTCAAGAGGTTTAAATGTACGCAGTCATAAAAACCGGCGGCAAGCAGTATCGCGTTGCAGCTGGCGAAAAGATCAAGGTAGAACAGATTGCTGCGGACGTAGGCCAAGAAGTTGTGATCGATCAGGTTCTGGCAGTCGGTAACGGCGCTGAAATCAAGGTCGGCACACCTCTGGTGTCCGGTGCGTCTGTCAAGGCAACCGTGGTTGCTCACGGCAAGCACGACAAAGTGCACATCTTCAAGATGCGCCGTCGTAAGCATTATCAGAAGCGCCAAGGCCATCGCCAGCAGTTCACCGAGCTGCAGATCGTGGCGATCGCTGCTTAATCCAGGAGCTGAGTCATGGCACAGAAAAAAGGCGGCGGCTCTACGCGAAACGGGCGCGATTCCAAGCCCAAAATGCTCGGCGTGAAGGCTTTTGGTGGTGAGTTGATCACCGCCGGCTCGATCATCGTGCGCCAACGTGGCACCAAGTTCCACCCCGGCGACAACGTCGGCGTGGGCAAGGACCACACCCTGTACGCTCTGGTGGACGGCCACGTGTCGTTTGCTGTCAAGGGTGCACTGTCCAAGCACACGGTCAACGTGACGGCTGCCTAAGCTCTGTCACTTCGACGCTCGAAGCCCCGACCTGTCGGGGCTTTGTCGTTTCAGGAGGGCGGTGCATCGTGCGCTCGTCCCCTTTTCCGTCTCTGAGGTGTGGCCTGGGGCTGTCTGGTGCACACTGCTTTTTGTAAACTGGATGCCTCATGAAGTTCGTCGACGAAGCTTATATCGACATTGCTGCCGGTGATGGCGGCAATGGCTGCGTGTCATTCCGGCACGAAAAATACAAGGAATTCGGTGGTCCCGATGGAGGAGATGGCGGCCGTGGAGGCCATGTCTACGCGGTGGCCGACGTCAATCTCAACACCCTGGTGGACTACCGCTTCTCGCGTCGCCACGATGCCACGCGCGGCGAGCACGGCAAGGGCTCGGACATGTTCGGTGCCGCAGGCAACGACATCACGCTGCGCATGCCGGTTGGCACCATCATCAGCGATGCCGAAACCGGGGAGGTGCTCTACGAACTGTTGACGCCCGGCGAGGTGGTGACCATTGCCAAGGGTGGGGATGGCGGCTACGGCAACCTGCGCTTCAAGAGCGCCATCAACCGCGCGCCACGGCAAAAGACGCCTGGCTGGCCCGGTGAGCGCAAGAACCTCAAGCTGGAGCTCAAGGTTCTGGCCGACGTGGGTCTGCTGGGCATGCCCAATGCGGGCAAATCCACCTTCATCGCCGCAGTCTCCAATGCGCGTCCCAAGATTGCCGACTATCCGTTCACCACGCTGCATCCCAATCTGGGCGTGGTTCGTGTTGCCGCCGAGCAAAGCTTTGTGGTGGCCGATATCCCCGGGCTGATCGAAGGCGCGTCGGAAGGTGCCGGCCTGGGCCACCAGTTCCTGCGTCACCTGCAGCGCACCCGATTGCTGCTGCATGTGGTGGACCTGGCGCCGTTCGATGACAGCGTGGATCCTGTGGCCCAGGCCAAGGCCATCGTGGGCGAGTTGCAGAAGTACGATGCCGAGCTGTACAACAAGCCGCGCTGGCTGGTGCTCAACAAGCTGGACATGGTGCCGGCCGAGGAGCGCGCCGCACGCGTCAAGGACTTCGTCAAGCGCTTCAAGTGGAAGGGTCCGGTGTTCGAGATTTCCGCCCTGACGCGCGAAGGCTGCGAAGTGCTGATCCGCACCATCTACAAGCATGTGCATGAACAGCAGCAGATCGAGGCCGGTCCCAAGGAAATCGACCCACGCTTCGTCGAAGTCGAGGGTGATGGCGTGGATCTCACCGACCCGCGTTTTGCTCCCCGCGATTCCGAGTAAGAGCGGCCTGTCCCACCCATTGCCTTGATCACAACAGCGGCGGGGTCTGCCTCGGCCTGCGCTGCAAGAATCACTATCCATCCATGTCTTCCAACTTGTTGCGTGATGCCCATCGCATCGTGGTCAAGGTCGGCTCCAGCCTGGTGACCAATGAAGGTCGCGGTCTTGATGAGGCCGCGATCCAGGAATGGAGCCGCCAGCTGGCGGCCCTGGTGCGCGGGGATGAAAGCCATGGAGGCCGGCGGCGCGAGGTGATCATGGTCTCCAGCGGCGCGGTGGCCGAAGGCATGAAGCGTCTGGGCTGGATTGCACGGCCCAAGGAGATTCATGAACTGCAGGCCGCTGCGGCCGTGGGGCAGATGGGCCTGATACAGATGTACGAGTCCAAGTTGCGCGAACAGGGCATGGGCAGTGCGCAGGTGCTGCTCACGCATGCCGACCTCGCGGACCGCGAGCGCTATCTCAACGCGCGCAACACCTTGCTGACGCTGCTGGAGCTGGGCATCGTGCCGGTGATCAACGAGAACGACACCGTGGTCAACGACGAGATCAAGTTCGGTGACAACGATACCTTGGGCGCTTTGGTTGCCAATCTGATCGAGGCCGATGCCCTGGTCATCCTGACCGATCAGCGAGGCCTTTACAGCGCCGACCCGCGCAGCAATCCCGATGCGCGTTTCATCGATGTGGCCAATGCCGGCGACCCGGCGCTGGAGGAGATGGCCGGAGGCGCGGGCTCGTCCATTGGCAAGGGCGGGATGATCACCAAGATCCTCGCGGCCAAGCGCGCGGCGGGCTCGGGTGCTTCAACCGTCATCGCCTGGGGGCGTGAGCAGGACGTGCTGGTGCGTCTGGCGGCAGGCGAGTCCATCGGCACGCTGCTCCTGGCGCAGACGCACAAGAACCAGGCGCGCAAACAGTGGATTGCAGACCATCTGCAACTGCGCGGCTCCGTGTCCGTGGATGCCGGCGCCGTGGCCAAGCTGCGCGACGAAGGCAAGAGCCTGCTGCCCATCGGCATGGTGAATGTGGATGGCGAGTTCGCCCGTGGCGATGTGATCGCGGTGCGCGATGCCCTGGGTATCGAGGTGGCGCGTGGGCTGGCCAACTATGCAAGTGCCGAGGCGCGGCTGCTGTGTCGCAAAAGCTCGGTGGAGATCGAGCGCCTGCTGGGCTATTCCGCAGGCCCGGAGATGGTGCACCGCGACAACATGGTGATTGCGGGGCACTGAGGCGCCAGACCCTCAAGGCCAAGAAAAAGCGCACCCTCGGGTGCGCTTTTGCGTATGGCTCTGGCCCGGTTTCAGGCCTTGCCTGGATCGGGTTGCAGGGCTTGCTGCCCCGACTGTGGATCAGGATCGAAACAGGCGCCAGGCGGCAACTCCATGCCGGGATTGACGCGAAAGCTGCCTGAGCGTGCTGGATGCAAACCCGGCGCAGTGTATGTCTCAGGACCCTGTTCATGGGCTTCCCTGGGGCGCATGCCGCTGCGCAGATAACGGTTGCGTTGCTGTTCGCCGCGCGGCAGGAACCGGGCCAGCTCGGTCAGGGCCATCTCATAGACGCCGCGCTTGAACTCCACCACCACGTCCAATGGCACCCAGTAGTCATTCCAGCGCCAGGCGTCGAATTCGGGGTGGTCGGTGGCACGCAGGTTCAAATCCCAGTCGTGACCCATGAGCTGCAGCAAATACCAGATCTGCTTCTGGCCTTTGTAGTGTCCGCGCGCATCGCGGCGGATGTACCGGTCTGGCACCTCGTAGCGCAACCAGTCCCGGGTGCGGGCGACCACGCGAACGTGGTTGGGCATCAACCCCACTTCCTCATGCAGTTCCCGGAACATGGCCTGTTCGGGTGTCTCCCCCCGGTCAATGCCGCCCTGTGGAAACTGCCAGCTGTGGGTGCGGATGCGTTTGCCCCAGAACACCTGGTTCTTTTGGTTGAGCAGGATGATGCCGACGTTCGGGCGAAATCCGTCCCGGTCAAGCATAATCGAACCCCAATTTTCTGAATTGTGTCCATTATGCACGGTGCCTTGCCAGCGGCAAGCACGCTGCCCCGATTCCCGCGAAGCCCCTGATCCATGAAAGCCTCCCAATTTTTCATCTCCACCCTCAAGGAAGCTCCGGCCGACGCCGAAGTGGTCAGCCACAAGCTCATGACGCGGGCCGGCCTGATCAAGAAGCTGGGTGCAGGCATCTACAACTACATGCCCATGGGGCTGCGCGTGATCCGCAAGGTCGAGGCCATCGTGCGCGAGGAAATGAACCGTGCCGGTGCCGTGGAAGTGACCATGCCCGTGGTCCAGCCTGCCGAGATGTGGGAGGAGACCGGCCGCTTCGAGAAGATGGGCCCCGAGCTGCTGCGCATCAAGGACCGCCATGGCCGCGACTTCGTGATCCAGCCCACCAGCGAAGAGGTGGTGACGGACATTGCGCGCCAGGAGCTCAAGAGCTACAAGCAGCTGCCCAAGAATTTCTACCAGATCCAGACCAAGTTCCGCGATGAGCGCCGCCCGCGCTTTGGCCTGATGCGTGGCCGCGAGTTCATCATGAAGGACGCCTATTCCTTCGACAAGGACCGTGATGCGGCCCAGGTCAGCTACCAGACCATGCGCGCGGCCTACAAGCGCATCTTCGACCGCTTCGGCCTGCAGTACCGTGCCGTGCGTGCAGACAGCGGTGCCATCGGCGGCGATCTGAGCGAGGAATTCCAGGTCATCGCTTCCACGGGCGAGGACGCCATCGTCTACTGCCCAAGCAGCGACTATGCCGCCAATATCGAAAAGGCCGAGGCCCTGGCGCCTGCGGGCCCCCGTCCCGTTGCGGCCCAGGCGATGACCAAGGTGGCGACGCCCGGCAACAGCACCTGCGAATCTGTCGCAGCCCAGCTGGGCCTGCCGCTGTCGCAGACGGTGAAGTCCCTGGTGCTGGCCACCGACAAGCTCGACGACAAGGGCGAGGTGGCAGGCAGCCAGATCTGGCTGCTGCTGCTGCGCGGTGATCATGAAATGAACGAGATCAAGGTGGCCAAGGTGCCGGGCCTGGACGTGGGCTTCCGCTTTGCCACTGTGGCCGAGATCGAGGAGCACTTCGGTTGCCAGCCCGGCTACCTGGGCCCGATCGGCCTGAAGCAGCCCGTGAAGCTGGTCGTGGACCGCGAGGTCGCCGTGATGGCCGACTGGGTCTGCGGCGCGAACGAGGCCGACTTCCACATCACCGGCGTGAACTTCGGCCGCGACCTGCCCGAGCCTGATGTGGTGGCCGACCTGCGCAACGTGGTGGCTGGCGACAAGTCTCCTGATGGCGCAGGCGAGCTGGCCATTGAGCGCGGAATTGAAGTCGGCCATGTGTTCTACCTGGGTACCAAGTACTCCCAGGCCATGAACGCCACCTTCCTGGCCGAGAACGGCAAGCCCTCGCTGTTTGAAATGGGCTGCTACGGCATTGGCGTGACGCGCCTGCCCGCTGCAGCCATCGAACAGAACCATGACGAGCGCGGCATCATCTGGCCCGACGCGATTGCGCCCTTCACCGTGGTGGTCTGCCCCATTGGCATGGACCGCAGCGAACCCGTGAAGGAAGCTGCCGAGAAGCTGCATGCCGAGCTGCTGGCACTGGGTGTGGACGTGATCCTGGACGATCGTGGCGAACGTCCGGGCGCCATGTTTGCCGACTGGGAGCTGATTGGCGTGCCGCACCGCGTGGTGCTGTCCGACAGGGGCCTCAAGGAAGGACAGGTCGAGTACCAGCATCGCCGCGACACGGAAGCGACCAAGCTGGCCGCCGCCGATGTGCTGGGCCATCTCAAGCAAAGGCTGGGCCTGTGAGCCAGGCGCCCGTGGTGACGCGACGCGATTGCCTGCGCCTGGCGGCTTCGCTGGGCTCGGCACCGCTGCTCGGCGGGCTGGCCGCGCCCGCCTGGGCCGGTGGCCAGCTGGAGGAGCCGCTGGCCGATTCGGTGCGCACTGCGCTGAGTTCCGCCGTCACGGGATCGGCGCCGCCCGAGCTGCGCTTTGCCTCCACCGAGGCCCGGCTGGACTACCTGCGCTGGCTCACGGCCAGCAGCGAGCGCCTGCGTTCGCGCAAGCCGGAGCTGGCGACGCGGCTGGAGTTCCTGCAAACCGTCTGGTACGAGTCCAAGCGTGCCGGCCTGGAAGTCTCTCTGGTGATGGGGCTGGTGCAGGTGGAGAGCGCGTTCCGCAAGTTCGCCATCTCCAGCGTGGGTGCACGCGGCTACATGCAGATCATGCCGTTCTGGATGCGGCTGATCGGCGATGGAGACATCGGCAAGCTGTTTCACATGCAGACCAATCTGCGCTTTGGCTGCGTGATCCTGCGCCACTATCTGGACCGCGAAAAAGGCGATGCCTACATGGCGCTGGGCCGCTACAACGGCAGCCGGGGACAGCCCCAGTACCCGAATGCGGTGTTCGCTGCGCAGCGGCGCTGGGAGATAGAGCCCTCGCGCTCGGCTTGAGGGCCGCGCAGCGCCGCCGAGCGGCTGCGCGGCTGCTGTTCTGCGTTGCCCGTCAGGACGACGTCTCCGACGACATGCTGGACACCTTGGCCACGGCCGCTGCCGTGTCGCCGGCGTTGGGCGGCGCGGCCGGGCTGCTGGCGGACATGCGCGTGACCAGCACCTGGTCGATGCGGTAGCTGTCCACGTCCATGACCTCGAAACGGTAGCCGCCCCATTGCACGGTGTCTGTGCGCCTGGGAATGCGGCGCAGCATCACCATGAGGAAGCCGCCCAGGGTCTCGTAGTCCTCGGCGTGGGGCAGCTCGTCGAGTTCCAGGGCCTGCATCACATCCTCGACCGGCGTGACGCCGTCGATCAGCCAAGAGTTCTCGTCGCGGCGCAGGATCTGCTCCTCGTCGCCCGGGCTGACCAGGCCGCCCATCACCGTGCTCATCACGTCATTGAGCGTGACCACGCCGACCACCAGGCTGTATTCGTTGACGATGACGGCAAAGTCCTCATGCACCTGGCGAAACTGCTCCAGCACCTCGGCCAGCGTCAGGCGGTCCGGCACGACCAGCACCTTGTGCACCAGGGAGTCGTCCATGAGCGACAGGGGCTGGTTGTTCAGCGCGCGCTGGAACAGGTCCTTGGCATCGACATAGCCGACGATGTGGTCGATGTCGCCATCGCAGACGGGGTAGGTGGAAAAAGGTTCTTCGGCAATGCGGACCCGGATCAGTTCGTCGGGGTCGTCACGGTGGAAGTAGGCGATGCGGTCGCGCTGCGTCATGGCCGAGCCGATGGTGCGCGAGTCCAGCTCGAACAGGTTGGCGATCACCTGCTGCTCCTTCGCGGCCAGCACGCCGGCGCGCGCGCCAGCTTCGGTCATGGCCAGGATGTCTTCGTGCGTGATGCGGTCGTCGCGCACCGTGGGCAGGCCTAAGAGCTTGGCAACGGCGTCCGCCAGGTGGTTGAAGCACCAGACCAGGGGCTTGAGCACGGCCATGCACCAGAGCATGGGGCGCAGCACGCGGATGGCCAGGGCTTCGGGCTCGGCCATGCTCAGGCGCTTGGGCAGCAGGTCGGCAAAGAGGATGAACAGCGAGGTGACGGTGGCGAACGAGAGCAGAAAGCCCACGGTCTGTGCCCGGCTCTCGGGCAGCCAGAGCATGAGCAATTCGGCCAGATAGGGCGTCAATGCCCCTTCGCCCACCACGCCGCCCAGGATGGCGACGGCATTCAGCCCAATCTGCGTGACCGTGAAGTACTCGCCCGGCTGGGCCTGCATCTTCATGACCTGTTCGGCGCGTGGCTCCCCGTCCTCCGCCATCTGCCGAAGCCGCAGGCGCCGCGAGGCGGCCAGCGAGATCTCGGCCACGGAGAAGAAGGCACTGGTCAGTATCAGTGCGACGATCAACAGCAGACTTTGGGACAGACTCATAGGCAAGGCGGAGAAGCGGGCGCAGGCGCGGTTTTCCGGATGTGAAAGATGTGTCCATTCGACCACACATCACATGCCCCTGGCCTTGTGGCAAGCCCGGGCAGGGCGCTGGCAGTCCGGCACGGGCGAAAAAAAGCCACCCGAAGGTGGCTTGATTCTGCGCAGCAGCGGGCGCAGGCGGGTTGCCGCGCGCGAGTCGCAAGCCTGCGAACTCAGGCCTTGGGTGCCAGCAGCTGCTGCAACTCGCCGGATTCGTACATCTCCATCATGATGTCCGAGCCGCCGATGAACTCGCCCTGCACGTAGAGCTGGGGGATCGTGGGCCAGTTGCTGTAGTCCTTGATGCCCTGGCGGATTTCCTGGTCCTCCAGCACGTTGACGGTGGAGATGTCCTTGGTCTCCACGCCGCAGGCCTTGAGAATCTGGATGGCGCGGCCCGAGAAACCGCACATGGGAAAGCTGGCGCTGCCCTTCATGAACAGCAGGATGTTGTTGCTTTTGACCAGTTGGTCGATGCGTTGCTGGGTGTCGCTCATCTGTGTGGTGCTCCGGGGTCGTGGTGGGCGCCGCAGGCGCGGCGGCATGGATGGGATTATTTCACTCTCGGCGCGGACTTTGAAAGCATGCGGGAATGCTGCGCCCGGACCCGAGCTCAGGCTTGCGCTGTCCATTGCCCGCCCGTGCAGCGGGCGATGCCGCCCAGGTCGTGGCGGTGTTGCACGCTCTCAAAGCCGGCGCTGCGCAGCAGGGTGGCCACGGCATCGGCCTGGTCCCAGCCATGCTCGAGCAGCAGCCAGCCGCCGCTGGCCAGCAGCGCAGGCGCCTGCGCGACGATGGCGCGGATGTCGGACAGGCCATCGGCGCCGCTGGCCAGAGCCGACAGCGGCTCATGCTCCAACGCCAGCAAGTGCGGATCGTCGTCGCGGATATAGGGCGGATTGCTGACGATGAGGTTGAACGGCGCCTGGCCTGCCAGCGGCTCCAGCCAGCTGCCATGCGCAAACCGCACGCCCAGCTGCAGGCGCGTGGCATTGGCGCTGGCCACGGCCAGCGCGTCGGCACTGGCATCCACGGCCCACACGGTGGCGCCGGGACGCTGACTCTGCAGGGCCAGGGCAATCGCTCCGCTGCCGGTGCCCAGATCCGCCACACGGCATGCGGGGCCGCTCGGGGCCTGGGCGGGTATCAGCTCCAACGCCCAGTCCACCAGGGTTTCGGTATCGGGGCGAGGGTCGAGCACGCGTGCGTCCACGGCCAGATCCAGCCCGTAGAACTCCTTGTGGCCCACCAGGTAGGCGACGGGCTCCCCGCTCAGTCGGCGTGTGCACAGCGCGGCATAGACGCCGGCCTGGGGCGCGGTCAGCGCGTCCCCGTCGTGGGTGAGCAGCCAGGCGCGGCCGCCGGCCTGGCGTCCGAGCACATGCAGCAGCAGCATTTGCGCGTCGATGCGCGCAAGCCCCTGGGCCTGGGAGTGCTGCAGAGCCTCTTTGATAGTGGGTAGGTTGGCCATGGCCCGCGCCTCAGCTGTTGACCTGCAGCTCGGCCAGCAGTTCGGCCTCGCGTGCGGCCTGCAGCGCGTCGAGCACGTCGCCCAGGTCGCCTTCCATCACGGCCAGCAGCTTGTAGATGGTGAGGTTGATGCGGTGGTCGGTGAGCCGGCCCTGGGGGAAGTTGTAGGTGCGGATGCGGTCGCTGCGGTCGCCGCTGCCGATCAGGCCCTTGCGCAGCGCGGCCTCCTTGGCCTCGCGCTCGCTGCGCTCCTTTTCCTGCAGGCGCGCCTGCAGCACCTGCAGGGCCTTGGCCTTGTTGCTGTGCTGGCTGCGGCCGTCCTGGCACTCGGCGACGATGCCCGTGGGCAGGTGGACCACGCGCACGGCCGAGTCGGTCTTGTTGATGTGCTGGCCTCCGGCGCCGCTGGCACGGAAGGTGTCGATGCGCAGGTCGGCCGGGTTGAGCGTGATGGCCTGGGTTTCGTCGGGCTCGGGCATGACGGCCACGGTGCAGGCACTGGTGTGGATGCGGCCCTGGGTCTCGGTGGCAGGCACGCGCTGCACGCGGTGGCCACCGGATTCGAAGCGCAGGCGGCCATAGACGTCGGTGCCTTCCACGCGCAGCACCACTTCCTTGTAGCCGCCCAGCTCGCTTTCGTTGGCGCTCATGATCTCGACCTTCCAGCCCACGGCGTCGCAGTGGCGCGTGTACATGCGTGCCAGATCGCCTGCGAACAGGGCAGATTCATCGCCACCCGTGCCCGCGCGGATTTCCAGGTAGGCGTTGCGCGCGTCGTCGGGGTCCTTGGGCAGGAGCAGGCGCTGCAGTTCATCTTCCAGCTGCACCAGCTCGATCTCTGCGCCGGAGATTTCCTCGCGCGCCATTTCCTCCATGTCGGGATCATCCAGCATGTCCCTGGCAGAGGCCAGATCGGCCTCGCGCTGACGGTGGCGTGCATAGCGGCCGGCAATGGCCGTCACATCGGCATGCTCGCGCGAGATGGCACGGTACTGCTTCATGTCGCCCATGATGTCTTCGCGCGAGAGCAGGAAGTCGAGTTCTTCAAGGCGCTGGGCGTAGCGCTCCAGTTGTTGGCGCAGAAAGTCTTGCATGGTGTGAGGCGATGGTGCGAAGGGCTGCGCGGGGCAGCGCTGCGGCGGGGGAACGAGGTGGCCGGAAGTGGGCCGAGGCGCCAGAGACCCGCGGGCGCGCGGCTCTCTGAAGGGGGCGAGCGCCGCTAGAGCGCCTTGTCGGGAGTCGTGCCGCGCGGACCGCCTGGCGCGGAGCGCAGGAACAGGCGCGAGACCGTGTCCATGGTCTGGGTGCGCTGGTCGGCGTCACCCTTGTGCAGCTCGGCCAGGGTGCCGTGCAGCATTTTCTGCGTGAGGCCGCGCGACAGGGCCTCCAGCACGGTGTCTATGTCCTCGCCCTTGGCCAGCAGCTTCTTGGCCCGTGCAATCTCCAGCGCACGCCATTCGTCGGTCTGGGTGTTGAGCTGGCGGATCAGCGGGACGACGCCGGCCTGCGGGCGGCGCTGGTCCAGCCAGTGCATGAAACTTTGCACGCCGTGGTCGATGATGACTTCGGCCTGCTCGACCGCCGCCTGGCGCTGGGCCTGGCCCGTGCGCACCACGGTGGCCAGATCGTCCACGGTGTAGAGGTAGACGTCGCGCAGGTCCTTGACCTCGGATTCGATATCGCGCGGCACGGCCAGATCGACCATGAACATGGGGCGGTGCTTGCGCTTCTTGAGCGCACTTTCCACGGCGCCCAGGCCGATGATAGGCAGGCTGGAGGCCGTGCAACTGATCACGGCATCGTATTCATGCAGATGCTCGGGCAGGTCGGCCAGCCGCATGGTGCCGGCGCCGAACTGGGCGGCCAGCTTTTCGCCGCGCTCCAGCGTGCGGTTGGCGATCATGATCTGCTTGGGGTGGCGGGCCGCGAAGTGGGTGGAGACCAGCTCGATCATCTCGCCCGCGCCCACGAACAGCACGCGGATCTGGGAGAGGTCTTCGAACAGCTGGCCTGCCAGCCGCACGGCGGCAGCGGCCATGCTGATGCTGTGGGCACCGATTTCGGTGGAGCTGCGCACTTCCTTGGCCACCGCAAAGCTGCGCTGGAACAGCTGGTTCAGCGTGCTGCCCAGGGCGCCTGCGTTCTCTGCGGCGCGCACGGCATTCTTCATCTGCCCCAGGATCTGGGCCTCGCCCAGCACCATGGAATCGAGCCCGCTGGCCACGCGGAAGGCATGGCGCGCCACATGGCCGTCTTCCAGCAGATAGGAGTGCGAGCGCAGCAGTTCGGACGAGATGCCGCCGCTGTTGGCCAGCCAGTGCAGCGTATGGTCCATGGCCGGCATTTCGGCCGCACAGTAGATCTCGGTACGGTTGCAGGTGGAGAGAATGGCGGTCTCGACGGCGCTGTGCTGGCGGCCCGGGCCGGTCAGCGATTCGCGCAGACCCTGCAGCGTGGGCACGATCTGGTCGAGCGCGAACGCGAAACGTCCCCGCATATCAAGCGGAGCCGTGTGGTGGTTGATGCCGAGTGCCCAGACTGCCATAACCCGGGATTATAAAATTTCGCGCAGTTTCAGGCATCCCTGAACACAACACCCTGGAATCGGAGCCCGCACATGGGATGGATTGCGAGTACGAATCATTGGCTGAACTTCCTGGCGCCTGCACTTTTCCTGTCGCCGGCCCTGATGTTGTGCGCGCTTTTGATCTATGGGAAATCGCAGCAATCCATGGCCTGGTGGTCACAGGTTGCTATCAATTTAATTGTTGGTGCACTGGTGCTGCTGGCGGGGCTGTGGTGGTTCGGGCGCGATGCAAAGATGGCCACCTATGCTGCGCTGGTCGTGGTGATGGCGCTTTGCCAGTGGGTGTTTTCACGCGGCTGGCGCTGATGGCTGACAGCAAAGATTGATGCAGATCAACGGAAGAGGGCGTTTCTCCTGGCGATCAGGGGCCTGAGACTGCGGCTGGAGGCACGGCGCCCGGCGCGGCCTGCTCCAGCAGCCATTCGCGGAACTGCGCAAAGGCTTCGGAAGGTGCCCGCGTGGCGGGACGGCACAGAAAGTAGCCGCGTTCGATGTGGACGGGCGCAGGCAAGGCAAGGGCCACGCGGCCGGCGGCCAGGTCTTCCTCGACCAGGCAGCGCTGCACCAGGGCCACGCCCATGCCGGCGGCCACGGCCTGTACCAGCAGGGCCACCAGCTCGAAATCGGCTGCCGGTGCGGGGCAGGGTCCGGGCAGGTTCAGATGGGACATCCAGCGGGCCCAGTTGCCCGGATAGTTGGTGTGGAACAGCAGCGGGCGTGCTAGCACGTCCCGGGGGCTGCGGATGGGCCGCGGGCCCTGCAGTTCTCTCGGATGGCAGATGGGCACCAGATCGCGGCCCACCACATAGTCGGCCACCACATGGGCCGGCCAGGGCTCGCTGCCCACGCGCAGCCAGCCGTCTATCTCGGCGGCCGACAGCGGGTCATCGCGCCGGTAGGGCGCGAACGACAGGGCGATGCCCGGATGCAGGGCATTGAATCGCGGCAGGCGTGGAATCAGCCAATGGCTGAACAGCGTGGGCACCACCGACAGGCGCAGTTGCGGGCCGAAGTGGCGCCTGCGTGCGGCCGCGGATGCCGATTCGATGGCGTGTACGGCGGGCTCCACGGCCTGCAGGTATTCGCGGCCGGCTTCGGTCAGCACGCTGCGCCGGCCCTGGCGCTCGAAGAGGGCAAAGCCCAGGTGCTCTTCCAGCCGGGCGATGGCGCGGCTGATGCCGCCCTGGGTGACATACAGCTCCTTGGCTGCCAGCGAGTAGCTGCCCAGGCGCGCCGCCGCCGCAAAGGCGTGCAGCTCGGAAAGCGAGGGGGAGTGCATGCGCATGACGGGCGCAATTATGACGGTTGGTCATGGTTGCTTGCCGTCTTGTCGCTTTTCGCGGATGCGGCGGCTGTCCAGAATCAGCGCCTGTCCCGCAGAGCCCGTGCTTTGCCGCCACCCCCAACCAAGATAGGAAACATCCCATGGCAATGCGCCGCACCCTGTTGTCCAGCCTGGCCGCCTGCGCCGCCACCGCTCTTCTGGCTCCCGCCGCCTGGGCCCAGGGCCCGGCGGCCGACTATCCCAGCCGTCCGATCCGCCTGGTCGTGCCGTTCGGAGCCGGTGGCTCCACCGACATGGTGGCGCGCCTGCTGGCCGAGAAGATGAGCGTGATCCTCGGCAAGTCCGTGGTGGTGGACAACCGCGGCGGGGCCGGCGGCTCCATCGGCGCTTCCGAAATCGCGCGTGCCGCGCCGGACGGCTACACCATCGGCATGGCCACCGTGAGCACGCACGGCTCCAACCCGGCGATCTTCCGCAAGCTGCCCTATGACCCGATCAAGGACTTCGCGCCCATCACCAATGTGATGTCGGTGCCCAGCGTATTCGTGGTCAACGCCAGCGTGCCCGCCAAGACCATGAAGGAGTTCATCGCCCTGGCCAAGGCCAACCCGGGCAAGTACAGCTTTGCATCGCCGGGCACGGGTTCGCTGGGCCACGCCAATATCGAGAACTTCATGAACCTGGCGGGCATCGACCTGCTGCACATCCCCTACAAGGGCGCGGGCCAGGCCATCACCGATGCGCTGGGCGGCCAGGTCAATGCCATGACGGACAACCTGCCCTCCACGCTGCCTCACATCAAGGACGGCAAGCTGCGACCTCTGGCGGTGCTGGCCTTCAAGCGCGCCGATGTGCTGCCCGACGTGCCCACGTACACCGAGCTGGGCTTTGCGCAGATGGGCGATGGCGGCTGGTTCGGCCTGGTTGCGCCGGCCGGCACGCCGCGCCCCATCATCGACAAGCTCAATGCCGCCGCGCACAAGGCCATGGCCATGCCTGACTACCTGGAAAAGCAAAAATCCATCTCGGGCGAATCCATGGGCAACACGCCCGAGGAATTCGCCAAGCAGATCAAGGCCGCCATCGAGCGCTACACGGCCGTGGCCAAGCGCGCCAACATCAAGCTCGACTGATGGACCGCATGGCACAGTCGGATTTCCTGCGCCCCCGGCCGGACACCCCGGTCGTGGTGCATCCCGCCACCGGCGAGGTGCTGCCCATCGTCTGCGACTCGCCGCACAGCGGCACCTCCTATCCCGAGGATTTCGGCCATGCCGTGCCCATGTCCCTGCTGCGCCGTGGCGAGGACACGCATGTGGCCGCGCTCTGGGACCGGTGGCCCGCGCATGGCGCGACGCTGATCGAGGCCACCTTTCCGCGCACCTACATCGACCCCAACCGCAGCGAGGCCGACCTGGACCCGGCCCAGATCGACGGCCAGTGGCCCGTGCCCCTGGCGCCCAGCGTCAAGACGCGCCAGGGCCTGGGCCTGATCTGGCAGCGCATCAGCCGCGACGGCGTGGCAACGCCGCTGTATGACCGTCCGCGCACGGTGGCCGAGGTGGAGCACCGCATCGCGCGCTACTGGCGCCCCTACCATGCGGCGCTGGCGCAGGCCATCGATGGCAGCGTGCAGCGCTTTGGCGGCGTCTGGCACCTGAACCTGCACTCCATGCCCAACGATGTCTACAAGCGCCTGGGCCGTACCGACGCGCCGCCGCTGGCCGACTTCGTGCTGGGCGACCGCGACGGCACGACCTGCGCGCCCGAGTTCATCCAGCTGGTGGGCGAGACGCTGGCGGGCTTTGGCTACAGCGTGGCCTACAACGAGCCCTACAAGGGCGTGGAGCTGATCGGGCGCATAGGCCAGCCGCACCTGGGCCGGCACAGCCTGCAGATCGAGATCCGCCGCCCGGTCTACATGGACGAGGACACGCGCGAGCCCAATGCGGGATTCGAGCCGCTGCGCGGCCATCTGCGTGAGCTGATGGCCGTGGTCGCGGCGCATGTGCGATCGGAAATGGCAAGGCGCGGCTAGCCCGGGCTGGCCGGATCACCGGGCACGGTCGGCGTGCCCGGCGTACCTGTCACCACGGGTGCCGCCACCGAGGTGGTGGCCGGTGGCGACAGGTACAGGCCTGCGCCCTTGAGCGAGGCCAGGATGCTGAACAGCACATCGCTGCGCACGCCACCCGCATTGCGCGGATTGCCGACGTAGCCGATGGCCAGGAAGGTCAGCGTGCCGTTGGCGATGCCTTCGAGCTGCACCAAAGGCTCGGGCGTGTCCAGGATGCCTTCATGCGCGCGAAAGGCTTCCAGGATCAGGGTGCGCATGCGCTCGGCATCGGTGTCCAGCGGTGCGGGAAGGCGCAGCAGCACCCGCCCGGGCGCGCCGGCCAGCGTCATGTTGCGCACGGTCTTGGTGATGAATTCCGAGTTGGGCACGATGACGGTGGAGCGGTCGCCCAGCTGGATCTCGGTCGCGCGCACGTTGACGCGGCGCACGTCGCCCTCGGTATCGCCCAGCACCACCCAGTCGCCCACTTTCACGGGCCGCTCGGCCAGCAGGATCAGGCCCGAGATGAAGTTCTGCACGATGGCCTGCAGGCCAAAGCCAATGCCCACCGACAGCGCGCTGGCCACCCAGGCAATGCGCTCCACGCTGATGCCCAGCCCCGCCAGCGCCACGGCCACCACGAAGATGCCGCCCACATAGCCCAGCAGCGTGGTGATGGAGCTGCGCATGCCAGGCTCCAGCGAGGTGTTGGGGAAGTAGCGGTCCGTCAGCCAGCGCTTGATCACGCGGATCACGATCAGGCCCGTGACGATCACCGCAAACGCGGTGAACAGGGCCTGGGGCGCCATGGTGAAGTCGCCCACCTTGAGGCTGTGATTGACCGTGCTGCCACGGCGGAACACCTCGTCGGGCCCCGTGCCCAGCGGGGCCAGCAGGGCGATCACCATGTAGAACAGCAGGGCCACGCGCAGCAGGCCCGAGACCAGGACCGAGGCCTGGTCCAGCAGCCGGCCCTCAATGCCCAGGCCCTGGTTCAGCCGGGTGCCGAAGCTGCCCTTGGACGACAGAAGGGCCTCGCACAGATCGTCGCCGAGCTGGAACAGCAGGTAGGTGGTGGCAAAGACCACGCCGGTCCACACCATCTGGCGTGCCAGCGTGCCGGCCAGCGCCACATAGCCGGTCACGGCCAGTGCAATGGTGGCAATGCTGGCCACCGCCGCGCAGGCCACGAGCAGTCCCACCCACAAGGGCCGGGGCGGCGCGGGCTCCGCCTGGGCGCCGTCTTCCTGCGCCACTGGCGCCGGCGCGCGCAGATGCCGCAGGGCCAGCATGACCACGGCCGAAATCAGCAGGGCCGACAGGGCGTGCACCGTGACCTCGGCGGCCAGGCTGGCGCCGATGATGGCGTTGACCTCGGTCACCAGGCCGTTGATCGCGGCACCTGCCGCAATCCACCAGGGGTAGGGGCTGAGTCGCTCGGCCAGCTCGTCCGACACGCCGGGCAGGCGCCATGAGCTGCGCTTGCGCGACAGCAGGGTCTGGCCCAGCGACACCACGAAGGCGCCGAACAGCGTGACCTGCACGCTGGCCTTGGCCAGCGCGTCCAGCGATTCGCCGAAGCCATCGCTGGCCTTGAGCACGCTCCAGGCCAACTGCGCCGCCAGGCCGATCAGCAGCGTGTTGATCACCACCGTGGCTGCCGCGCGCAGCGAGCGGCGCAGGCGGCCGCTGGGCAGGCGTGCGGGCGCGGCGCGCACCAGCAGGCGCTCGGCCAGCCAGGGGCCGAGCAGGGCGATCAGCAAGGCAGCGGCCAGGCTGGCGATAAAGCCGCCCCGGCGATCGGAGGCCAAGGTGGAGCTCACCGATTGGCGCAGCTCGCGCCCCAGCCCCTGCAGGCGCGCCGCGTCCAGGGGCGCGGCGGTGCTCAGATTGCGCCAGAAGGGGCGGCCCAGCGGTGAATCGGTGCGGGCCGTCAGCGCGGCCTGGAATTGCTCGCGGCGCTGGCGTATCAGCTCGTTGCCGCGCTGGTCGGCATCGACCGACACCAGCCGCGCGAGTTTGAGTTCGGAATCCACGGCACTGCGTTGCTTGGCCAGGCTGGCGCGCTGCTCGGCCACATCGGGCGCATCGGCGGGGGCGCCTTTTTCGGGTGCCGGTCCCAGGCCGGCCAGGCGCGAATCGATATCGGCCAGTTCCTCGGTGCGGCGGGCCGCCACCTGGTCGGCTGCCGTGCCAATGGCTGCAGCCTCGTCCAGCAGCTTGCGGCCGTCATCGTCCTCGGCCAGCTTGCGGGGAATGGCGTCCAGCTGCTTGCGCAGATCGTCTACGCTGGGCAGGGCGGGCCGGCCGTCTTCTGCGGTCGCGCCCGCGGCTGTGGCGCCGTCCTGGGCCAGGGCCGGGCCGGGTGCAGACAGGAGCAGCATCGCCAGAGCCATCAGCCAGATGGCCAGGCATGGGCGAAGGGCCTGTGCCCACGTGGGGCGCTGCGGAAGAGGGCTGCAGGGCGGTGTCATGGACGCACATTGTGCGGCGGGCCGCTGCAGCGGTTGTTTCCAAAGGTCCTGCCCCGCCAGCCGGCAGCCGTCTCAGCGCGATGCGGGACTGAACATATCGACACGGTCGGTGATGACGCCGTCCGTGCCCAGGTCGATCAGGCGCTGTGCGGCCCATTCGTCGTTGACCGTGTAGCTGCTGCAGCGCAGGCCCGCGCCATGCAACTTGGCGACCAGGGCTGCATCCCACAGCGCGTGGTTGAGCACCATGGCTGCGCAGCCCAATTCCAGCGCGGTGCGCAGGTCGGCGTCGCCCGTGGCGTCTGCCAGCCTGTCCACCAGCAGGCCGCGCGGAATGTGGGGCGCCGTGTCGCGTGCGCCCTTGAGGGCATCGGTCTTGAACGAGGTGAACAGCGGCGGGACCCGGTCCTGGGGCCAGATGCGGTTCATCAGCTCGCCCGTGGCGCGGCCCGTGGCCTCTTCCTGGCCCGGCGTGGGCTTGATCTCCACGTTCAGGAAAAAGTGGTTGGCCAGGCACCAGCGCGCCAGGGCTTCCAGCGTGGGCAGGGCCTCGCCCGCATATGCGCGCGAGTGCCAGCTGCCGGCGTCGAGCTGGGCGATCTCGCCCATGGACAGGTCGCCACCCGTGCCGTGGCCGTTGGTGGTGCGCTCCAGCGTGGCGTCGTGCATCAGGAACAGCACGCCGTCGGCAGACAGCTTGGCATCGCACTCGAACATGCGATAGCCGTGCGCGGCGCCCAGGCGGAAAGCGGCCATGGTGTTTTCGGGCGCCAGCTTGCCGGCGCCACGGTGGGCCACCCACAGGGGGTAGGGCCAGGATTTCAGGTTCTCGGTCATGGCGAGTCCGTCAAAAGAAGGGAGCTTGGATGGAAAAAGAGAGCCTCTGGGGCTCTCTTGGAAAAGGTCGGAGAGCCGGCCTTCAGGGGATCAGATCCGCTTGCCGCTTTCTGCGTCGAACCAGTGCAGGCGACGCTCTTCGGAAGGACGCACGCGCATGGTCTCGCCGGACTTGGGGAAGGGCGCGCCTTCGTCGATGCGTACCGTCATCGTCTCGCCATTGAGCGAACCATAGACCAGGCGCTCGGCGCCCAGCATTTCCACGGTGTCCACCTTGATTTCCCAGCCGCCTTCGTTGACGACGACCAGGTGCTCGGGGCGGATGCCCAGGATGCGGCCGGCCGTGCCGCCGGGCGCGTTCTTGAGCAGGTTCATCGGGGGCGAGCCGATGAAGCTGGCCACGAAGGTGGAGGCGGGCGTGTGGTAGACCTCTTCGGGCGTGCCGAACTGCTCCATCACGCCGCCGTTCATGACGATCATGCGCTGGGCCAGGGTCATGGCCTCGACCTGGTCGTGGGTCACGAACAGGCTGGTGATGCCCAGCTCGGCGTGCAGCTTCTGGATCTCGATGCGGGTCTGGCCGCGCAGCTTGGCGTCCAGGTTGGACAGCGGCTCGTCGAACAGGAAGACCTTGGGCTGGCGCACGATGGCACGGCCCATGGCCACGCGCTGGCGCTGGCCGCCCGACAGCTGGCGCGGCTTGCGGTCCAGCAGGTGCGACAGCTCCAGGATCTTGGCGGCCTTGTCCACGCGGCGCTTGATCTCCTCGGGCGGCACCTTGGCGATCTTCAGGCCGTAGGCCATGTTCTCGTAGTTCGACATATGCGGGTACAGCGCATAGTTCTGGAACACCATGGCGATGTCGCGCTTGGCCGGTTCCACGTCGTTGACGACCTTGTCGCCGATCAGCAGCTGGCCGTCGGAGATCTCTTCCAGGCCCGCTACCATGCGCAGCAGGGTGGACTTGCCGCAGCCCGAAGGGCCGACGATGACGACGAACTCGCCGTCCTGGATTTCGGCGTTGACGCCGTGCAGTACCTGGTTGGCCGACGGGCCGTGGCCGTAGCGCTTGATCAGGTTGCGAAAGGAAATGGATGCCATACGAAGATTCTGGTTGAGTCGCAGAGCGAAGGGCGCTGGCGCTTGCTCTGCGGGGTTCTATACGGTGGGTGGGGGCGGTGGACGGCTTACTTTTCGGTGTCCACCAGGCCCTTGACGAACCAGCGCTGCATCAGGATCACCACGGCAGCGGGCGGCAGCATGGCCAGCAGGGCCGTCGCCATCACCACGTTCCAGTCGTTGCCGGTATCGCCGCTGGCCACCATGCGCTTGATGCCGATGACCACGGGGTACATGTCTTCCGAGGTGGTCACGAGCAGCGGCCACAGGTACTGGTTCCAGCCGTAGATGAACTGGATCACGAACAGCGCCGCGATCGAGGTCTTGGACAGCGGCACCAGCACATCCTTGAAGAAGCGCATGGGGCCGGCGCCATCGATGCGGGCGGCCTCCACCAGCTCGTCCGGCACCGTCAGGAAGAACTGGCGGAACAGGAAGGTGGCCGTGGCCGAGGCGATCAGCGGAATCGTCAGGCCGGCGTAGCTGTTGAGCATGCCCAGCGTGGAGACGACTTCGTAGGTGGGGCCGATGCGCACTTCCACGGGCAGCATCAGGGTCACGAAGATCAGCCAGAAGCAGATCTTCTTGAACGGGAAGCGGAAGTACACCAGTGCGAAGGCCGACAGCAGCGAGATCGCGATCTTGCCCACGGTGATCACCATGGCCGAGACGAAGCTGATCCACATCATGCGTGCCACGGGCGCGCTGGAGCCAGGGCCCGAGCCGCCGAACAGCGCGGCCTTGTAGGTTTCCCAGAAGTTGCTGCCGGGCACTAGGGGCATGGGCACCTGGATGATGTCCTGCGGCGTGTGCGTGGAGGCCACGAAGGCCAGGTACAGCGGAAAGCCGACGATCAACACGCCCAGCACCATGATCAGGTGCGAGAAAAAGGTCAGAAGAGGACTGCGTTCAACCATGATCAGTACTGCACTTTCTTCTCAACATAGCGGAACTGGATCACGGTGAGTGCAACCACGATCACCATCAGCACGACGGATTGGGCAGCCGAGCCGCTCATGTCCATGGCCTTGAAGCCATCGTGATAGACCTTGTAGACCAGGATGGAGGTGTCCTGGCCCGGACCGCCCTGGGTCGTGGCGTCCACGATGCCGAAGGTGTCGAAGAAGGCATAGACCACGTTCATCACCAGCAGGAAGAACGTGGTGGGCGACAGCAGCGGGAACTGGATGTCCCAGAAGCGGCGCATGGGGCCCGCGCCGTCGATGGCGGCGGCCTCGATCAGCGACTTGGGGATGGACTGCAGGCCCGCAAGGAAGAACAGGAAGTTGTAGGAGATCTGCTTCCAGATCGCGGCGATGACGATCAGCGTCATGGCGTTGCCGGAGTTCAGCAGGTGGTTCCAGTCATAGCCGATCATGCGCAGCGCATAGGCCACGACGCCGATGGACGGCGAGAACATGAACACCCACAGCACGCCTGCCACGGCGGGCGCCACCGCATAGGGCAGCAGCAAGGCGGTCTTGTAGGCGAGCGCACCCTTGATCACGCGGTCCGCAAAAATGGCCAGCATCAGCGACAGCGCGATGCCGAACACCGCCACCAGCAGGGAAAAGATGGCCGTGGTCTTGAACGAGGCCAGGTAGGCAGGGTCATCCAGCAGATGCTGGAAGTTGGCGAAGCCCACCCATTCGGAGGAAAAGCCAAACGTATCCTGCGCCTGGAAAGACTGCACGATGGCCTGGCCTGCGGGCCAGAAAAAGAAGACCAGCACGATGACCATCTGTGGTGCTATCAGCAGCCACGGCAGCCAGGCGGATCGAAAAAGAACGCGTTTTTCCATGACGGAACTCGGTAGAACAAAACAGCCCGCAAACCGGATGGCCGTGGGGCCGCCGGTTGCGGGCCTGTGATGCACGGTGCGGGCTGCCTGCGCAGCGGCCACGCCGCAGATCACATGGGAGGATTACTTGTTGGCCCGGGCGAAGCGGCCCAGTTGCTCGTTGCCACGGGTGACAGCGGTGTCCAGTGCCTGCTGGGGAGTCTTCTTGCCGGTCCAGATCTGTTCGGTTTCCTCATCGATGATGGTGCGGATCTGAACGAAGTTGCCCAGGCGGATGCCGCGCGACTTGTCGGTGGTCTTGCGGATCATCTGCGTCACGGCGGTGTCGGTGCCGGGATGCTTTTCGTAGAAGCCCGAAGCCTCGGTCAGCTTGTACGCAGCGGTGGTCACGGGCAGGTAGCCGGTGCGCTGGTGGCTGGCGGCCTGGATCTTGGTGTTGTTCAGGAAGTTGAAGAAGTCAGCCACGCCCTTGTAGCGTTCGGCGCTCTTGCCAGCCATCACCCACAGGGAAGCACCGCCGATGGCCGTGTTCTGGGGGGCGCCCTTCACATCGGCGTAGTAGGGCAGCTGCGACTGGCCGAAGGCGAACTTGCCTTCCTTGACCACGCGGGCGTACAGGCCGGAGGAGCCCGTGATCATCGCGCACTCGCCGGAAGCGAAGGCGGCGTCGGGCACGTTGCCGCGGCCCTTGTAGACGAAGCTGCCGTCCTTGGCGGCCTTGGCCAGGTTCTCGAAGTGCTTGACGTGCAGCGGCGAGTTGAACACCAGCTTGGCATCGGTGCCGTCAAAGCCGTTGTTCTTGGTCGCGTACAGGGTGTTGTGCCACAGCGAGAAGCTCTCCAGCTGGGTCCAGCTCATCCAGCTCGTGGTCAGTGCGCAGCGGTGGCCCGAGGCCTTGAGCTTTTCAGCGGCGGCGAACACTTCGGGCCAGGTCTTGGGCGGCTTGTTCTCGTCCAGGCCAGCCTTCTTGAAGGCGTCCTTGTTGTAGTAGAAGATGGTGGTCGAGCTGTTGAGCGGGTAGCTCATCATCTGGCCGTTGGGGGCGGTGTAGTAGCCGGCCACGGCGGAGATGTACTCGCCCTGGTCGAACTTGAAGCCGCCGTCGTTCATGACCTTGGTGACCGGAACCACGGCACCCTTGGAGGCCATCATGGTGGCCGTGCCCACTTCGAAGACCTGCAGGATGTCAGGTGCATTGCCGGCGCGGAACGCGGCGATGGCAGCTGTCATGGACTCGTCATACTGGCCCTTGTAGGTCGGCACGATCTTGTACTGGGTCTGGCTGGCGTTGTACTCCTTGGCCAGGTCGTTCACCCAGTCGCCCAGGGCCGCGCTCATCGAGTGCCACCACTGGATTTCGGTTTGGGCTTGTGCCGAGATGGTGGTGGCCGCGATCGCGGCCGCCATGGCCAGTTGCTTCAGTTGCATGAGGACTCCTCTAGTTCGGTGACGGTTTCAGACCGCTGCCACGGTAAGGCAGGGGCATGACATGTCTGTGTCATTGTTTTCGGATGCTTCTTACCGCACTACAGGCCAAACCCGGTGAGCCGCTGGTCCCGTATGTCAGTCGTGTGACAAAAAATGACACGCGAAGCGGCGCTATTTTAGGTCAATACCATTTCGTTTCAAAAGCACGGGTTGTTCGTATTGGCTCGTTTGTGCTCTTTCTGTATAAGGCCTGTTCGCCGGGGCGTGTCTGCCCCGTGGTGTTGGCGAGGGCTGGCGTCTCAGGGCAAGACGGCGAGCAGCCCAGAGCCCCGTAGGAAGCGGGCCTTCGAGGGGCTCGCTTAAAATTGCGCTCCCACTTGGCTTAGCGGCGCCCCTAGAGCGCCAGACACGGTCTACCCCCATGAATGTACCGATTGCGTTGGCGGCCCTGCAGGCACAGGCAGCCGAACCTGCACGTCTGCGAGAGATTCCCTACAACTACACCTCGTTTTCCGATCGCGAGATCGTGATCCGCCTGCTGGGTACTTCCATGTGGGATGTGCTCAACCAGCTGCGCCAGGAGCGGCGCACGGGCCGCTCCGCCCGCATGCTCTACGAGGTGCTGGGGGACATCTGGGTCGTCCAGCGCAATCCCTACCTGCAGGACGACCTGCTGCACAGCCCCGATCGCCGCAAGGCGCTGGTGGAAGCACTGGAGCACCGCCTGGGCGAGATCGACAAGCGCCGTGCTCCGCAGCAGGACCCCGTGCGCGATGCGCTGGTGGGCCAGCTGGTGGATGCGGCGCGCCGCGCCGTGCATGAGTTCAACGCCACCTTCGTCGAGGCCGAGCAACTGCGCCGCCGGGTGCAAAAGAGCCTGGGCCGCCACACGGCCAAGGACAACATCAAGTTCGACGGCCTGTCGCGCGTGGCCCATGTGACGGATGCCACCGACTGGCGCGTCGAGTACCCCTTCGTCGTGCTCACCCCCGATACCGAAGCCGAGATGGCCGCCCTGGTGCGTGCCTGCATCGAGCTGCGCCTGACCATCATTCCGCGCGGCGGCGGCACGGGCTACACGGGCGGCGCGATCCCGCTGACCTGGCGCAGCGTGGTGATCAACACCGAAAAGCTCGAGGCCATGACGGAGGTGGAGATGCGCCGCATCCCCGGCGTGGACCACGAGGTGCCCACCATCTTCACCGAGGCCGGAGTGGTCACGCAGCGCGTGGCCGATGCGGCCGAGCGCGCGGGCTTCGTCTTCGCCGTGGACCCCACATCGGCCGAGGCCTCGTGCATCGGCGGCAACGTCGCCATGAATGCGGGCGGCAAGAAGGCCGTGCTCTGGGGCACGGCGCTGGACAACCTGGTGTCCTGGCGCATGGTCACGCCCGATGCGCAGTGGCTGGAAGTCACGCGCGTGGGCCACAACCTCGGCAAGATCCATGACGCCGAGATGGCCAGCTTCGAGCTGCAGTACTTCGAGGCCGACGGCAAGACCCCCATCCGCAGCGAGCGGCTGGACATTCCCGGCCAGAAATTCCGCAAGGAAGGCCTGGGCAAGGACGTGACCGACAAGTTCCTGTCGGGCCTGCCCGGCATCCAGAAGGAAGGCTGCGACGGCCTGATCACCAGCGCGCGCTGGGTGGTGCACCGCATGCCCGAGCACACGCGCACGGTCTGCATGGAGTTCTTCGGCAACGCCAAGGACGCCGTGCCCAGCATCGTCGAGATCAAGGACTTCATGTTCGCCGAGCAAAAGCGCTCGGGCGTTCTGCTGGCCGGCCTGGAGCATCTGGACGACCGCTACCTGAAGGCCGTGGGCTACGCCACCAAGAGCAAGAAGGGCAACGGCCATCTGCCCAAGATGGTGCTGCTGGGCGACATTGCCGGCGACAACGCCGACGATGTGGCCCGCGTGGCCGCCGAGGTGGTGCGCATCGCCAACTCGCGCAACGGTGAAGGCTTCACCGCCGTCAGCGCCGAGGCGCGCAAGAAATTCTGGCTGGACCGCAAGCGCACGGCCGCCATCTCGCGCCACACCAACGCCTTCAAGATCAACGAAGACGTGGTGATCCCGCTGCCCCGCATGTGGGAGTACACGGACGGCATCGAGCGCATCAACATCGAACTGTCGCTGCGCAACAAGCTCAAGCTGTGCGACGCGTTGACGGACTTCTTCCAGCACGGCGACCTGCCCCTGGGCAAGCAGGACGATGCGGGCGACATCCCTTCGGCCGAACTGCTGGAGGACCGCGTGCAGCAGGCCCTGGCCCTGGTGGCCGATGTGCGCACGCTGTGGCAGGGCTGGCTGGACAACGTGGAAAACCTCTTCCAGCAACTGCAGGATCACACGCTGCGCGCGAGCTGGAAGACCCAGCTGAAGGCGCCCATGGCCCAGATCTTCGCGGGCGCGGCCTTCCAGCCGCTGCTGGCCGAAGTCAATGCCATTCACCAGCGCGTGCTCAAGGGCCGTGTCTGGGTGGCGCTGCACATGCACGCCGGCGACGGCAACGTGCACACCAACATTCCGGTCAACAGCGACGACTACGAGATGCTGCAGACCGCCCACGAGGCCGTGGCGCGCATCATGGTGCTGGCCCGCCATCTGGACGGGGTGATCTCGGGCGAGCACGGCATCGGCATCACCAAGCTGGAATTCCTCAGCGACGACGAACTGGCGCCCTTTGCCGCCTACAAGCAGCGCGTGGACCCCGAAGGCCGCTTCAACAAGGGCAAGCTGATCCGCAACGAGAAGCTGCAGGCCGTGGTGGGCCAGAGCCATGACGGCCGCTCGCCGCGCGAATCGCTGATGTTCGCCGACCTGACCAACGCCTACACGCCCAGCTTCGGCCTGATGGGGCACGAGTCGCTGATCATGCAGCAAAGCGACATCGGTGCCATTGCCGACTCGGTCAAGGACTGCCTGCGCTGCGGCAAGTGCAAGCCCGTGTGCGCCACCCACGTGCCGCGCGCCAACCTGCTGTACAGCCCGCGCAACAAGATCCTGGCGACCTCGCTGCTGGTCGAGGCCTTCCTCTACGAGGAGCAGACGCGCCGCGGCGTGTCGCTGCGCCACTGGCAGGAGTTCGAGGACGTGTCGGACCACTGCACGGTCTGCCACAAGTGCTTCAACCCCTGCCCGGTGAAGATCGACTTCGGCGACGTGACCATGAACATGCGCAATCTGCTGCGCAAGATGGACAAGAAGAGCTTCCGGCCCGGCAACAAGCTGGCCATGGCCATGCTCAACGCCACCAACCCGGACACCATCAAGTTCATGCGCTCGGCCATGGTCGGCGTGGGCTTCAAGGCCCAGCGCCTGGCCTCCGACGTGCTCCACAGCCTGGCCAGGAAGCAGACCCAGCATCCGCCTGCCTCGGTGGGGCGCGCGCCGCTCAAGGAGCAGGTGATCCACTTCGTCAACAAGAAGCTGCCGGGCGGCCTGCCCAACAAGACGGCGCGTGCCCTGCTGGACATCGAGGACAAGGACTACGTGCCCATCATCCGCAGCCCGCAGACCACGAACGCGGACACCGAGGCGGTGTTCTACTTCCCCGGCTGCGGCTCCGAGCGCCTGTTCAGCCAGGTGGGCCTGGCCACGCAGGCCATGCTCTGGCATGCCGGCGTGCAGACCGTGCTGCCACCGGGCTACCTGTGCTGCGGATATCCCCAGCGCGGCAGCGGCCAGTTCGACAAGGCCGAGAAGATGATCACGGACAACCGCGTGCTCTTCCACCGCGTCGCCACCACGCTCAACTACCTGGACATCAAGACCGTGGTGGTCAGCTGCGGCACCTGCTACGACCAATTGCAGGGCTACGAGTTCGGCAAGATTTTCCCGGGCAGCCGCATCATCGACATCCACGAGTACCTGCTGGAAAAGGGCGTGACGCTGCAGGGCAAGGAGGGCTACCTCTACCACGACCCCTGCCACTCGCCCATGAAGCTGCAGGACCCCATGAAGACCGTCAAGGCCCTGGTCGGCGACGGCGTGATCAAGAGCGAGCGCTGCTGCGGCGAATCGGGCACGCTGGGCGTCACGCGCCCCGACATCTCCACGCAGATCCGCTTCCGCAAGGAAGAGGAACTCAAGAAGGGCGAGGCCGCGCTGCGCGCCAGCGGCGCCCTGGCCGAGAAGGACAACGTGAAGATCCTCACCAGCTGCCCCAGCTGCCTGCAGGGCCTGTCGCGCTACGGCGGCGACATGAACAACGGCCTGCTGGAGGCCGACTACATCGTGGTCGAGATGGCGCGCCAGATCCTGGGCGAGAACTGGATGGCCGAATATGTTCAGCGCGCCAACGCCGGCGGCATCGAACGGGTTCTGGTCTGATGGCTGCTTCCGCTTCCTGCCCCCTGTGCGCCACAGAAGGCGGCCTGCCCGTCTGGCGCGGCCGGCGCCTGCGAGTGATCCGCGCCCAGGAAGAGGGCTTCCCGGCCTTCTACCGCGTGGTCTGGAATGCGCATGTGGCCGAGTTCTCCGACCTGGATGCCGCCGACCGCCAGCACTGCATGGATGCCGTGGTCGTGGTCGAGCGCGTCTTGCGTGAGCGCCTTGCGCCGGCCAAGATCAACCTGGCGGCGCTGGGCAACATGGTGCCGCACCTGCACTGGCATGTGGTTGCGCGCTTCGAATGGGACAGCCATTTCCCGGGCTCGGTCTGGGCTGCTGCCCAGCGCCCGCGCAATGGCGAGCGCGAGGCCGAGGTGGCTGCGCGCTTGCCAGCCATTGACACGGCGCTGTCGCAGGCACTCGATGCCTGGCAGCAGCACCCCGCCACTGAATGAGGAGCACCGCATGGCCGGCCTGACCCCTGACACCCCAACTCCCGAAGCCCTGACCGTGCACGGCGCATCGCGCGTGTTGGAAGTGGCCTATTCCGATGGCGCAAGCTTTCGCATTCCCTTCGAGCTGCTGCGCGTGTACTCCCCCTCGGCCGAGGTGCAAGGCCATGGCCCGGGCCAGGAAGTGCTGCAGACCGGCAAGCGCGACGTGGCCATCACGGCCATCGAGCCCGTGGGCAACTACGCCATCAAGCCCTTCTTCAGCGACGGGCATGAAAGCGGCCTGTACACCTGGGAATACCTCTACGAACTGGGCCGCCGCCAGGACGAGTTCTGGACCCAGTACCTGGACCGCCTGCAGGAATCCGGCATGGACCGCGACACCCCCATGCCCGGCAAGGCCGGCGGCGGCGGGCACGGCTGCGGCAGCCACTGACGCAGTACGCACGCAGGGGCCGGGGCGCGGCGTCTGCCGCGCCGTTCCCGCAGCGCCACATTCAGGACCTTTGCACAGCACAGGGTTATTGGGGGTGGTGCTATATTAAAAATAGCTTGAAAGTCTTTGTTTGAAGGCGTTTCAGGCTGTTTGTTCTTGATAACCCTTGCCCGGCAAAGCCCGTGGCCACACGGGGTTGTCGCTGTACGCATTACTACTGCTTGCTTAGCATCGTTGTTATGAGCACCACACATTTCGGATTCCAGTCGGTGGACGAGCGCGAGAAGGCCAGCCGCGTGCGCGGCGTGTTCGACTCGGTCGCTTCGCGCTACGACGTCATGAACGACCTGATGTCGGGTGGTCTGCACCGTGCCTGGAAGGCCTATACGGTGATGGTGGCCAACCTCAAGGAAGGCGACAAGGCGCTGGACATCGCGGGCGGCACGGGCGACCTGGCCCTGGCCTTCGCCAAGAAGGTCGGCTCCACCGGCCAGGTGGTGCATACCGACATCAACGAAGCCATGCTGCGTGTGGGCCGGGACCGGCTGATCAACAAGGGCGTGATCCTGCCCACCATGGTCTGCGATGCCGAGGCCCTGCCGTTTCCGGACAACCATTTCGATCTGGTCAGCGTGGCCTTCGGCCTGCGCAACATGACGCACAAGGATGTGGCGCTCAAGGAAATGAACCGCGTCCTGCGCCCCGGCGGCAAGCTGCTGGTGCTGGAATTCTCCAAGGTGGCCAAGCCCCTGGAGAAAGCCTACGACTGGTACTCCTTCAAGATTCTTCCGGCCATGGGCAAGCTCGTGGCGGGCGATGACGCCAGCTACCGCTATCTGGCCGAGTCCATCCGCATGCACCCCGGCCAGGAGGATCTCAAGCGCCTGATGCAGGAATGCGGCTTCGGCCATGTGGACTATCACAACATGACGGGCGGCATTGCCGCGCTGCATGTGGGAATCAAGTGCTGAGCGCGTGAGGTGCTCGGTGAGGTGACGGCAACACGATTATTCGAGGAGATGACATGAAAAAGCTATGGTCTATGGTCTTGGTCGCGATGCTGGTGGTGGTCCACGGCACGGCCGACGCCAAGCGCATGGGCGGTGGCGGGTCGGTGGGCAAGCAGTCGAGCAACGTGACGCAGCGTGAAGCCGCGCGCGCGCCGACACAGAACACGCCGCCGCAGAACGCCGCCACACAGAACGCTGCAGGCAAGCCGGCCACTGCACCGGCAGCCGCTCCCGCCAAGAAGCCCTGGGGCGCCATGCTTGGCGGCCTGGCCGCTGGCCTGGGCCTGGCCTGGCTGGCGAGCTCGCTGGGCCTGGGCGCCGCTTTCGGCCAGTTCCTGCTGATCGGCCTGCTGGCCCTGGTCATCATGGTGGTGGTGGGCATGGTCATGCGTTCGCGCCGTGCAGCGGCTGGCGCGCAGCAGGCATCGTCCAGCCCCTTTGCCTTCCAGAACGCAGCGCCTGCCGGTGCCGGCAATATCGGTGGCAACGTGGACAGTGCACCGCTGGCACGCCAGTACAACCCCGAGAAGGTCGGCAACGACGCATCGGCCCGCCCCTGGGAGCAGAACCATCAGCCGGCCGCCCTGGCTGCAGGCTCGGGCTCCGGCGTGCAGATCGGCTCGGCCCTGGCAGGCTCGCAGAACTGGGGTGTGCCTGAAGGCTTCGATACCGAGGGCTTCCTCACCGCTGCCAAGCGCAACTTCGTCACGCTGCAATCGGCCTGGGACCGCTCCGACATCGCGTCGCTGCGCGCCATGATGACCGACGAGATGCTGACCGAGATCCGTGGCCAGCTCAGCGAACGCGAGGCCCAGCGTCCCGGCCAGCCCAACCAGACCGACGTGGTCATGATCGACGCCCAACTGCTGGGCATCGAGGACCTGGGCAATGACTACATGGCCAGCGTGGAATTCTCGGGCATGATCCGCGAGGACGCCTCGGCAGGTCCCACGCCCTTCCGCGAAGTCTGGAACATGACCAAGCCCAAGAGCGGCAGCAGCGGATGGCTGGTCGCCGGAGTCCAGGCATTGCAGTAATTCCTCTCACTTCGGGAATAATCGGGGACTATGGCAACACAGTCCCCTTTTTCTTTCCTGAACGGCCTCATGGAACGCGTGATGGCCGGCCCGCAACCGCCGCAATGGCTGGTCAGCGAGGTGCATCAGCGCATCGTGCTGTTCCTCAACCATGTGCTGATGCAGGAAAAGGAGGCCACCGAGCGCCTGGTGCGGCAAAAGGGCCGCGTGGCGCGCGTGCAGTGGCGCGGCTACTCCATGGCCCTGCAGATCACGCCGGCCGGCCTGTTCAACGTGGCGCCTGAAGACGCGCAGCCCGATCTGCTGCTCGAAGTGACCGAGACCTCCGCACTGGCCCTGGCCCAGGTGGCCCTGCGCGGCGACAAGCCCTCCATCCGCATCGAAGGCGACGTGCAACTGGCCGCCGACATCAACTGGCTGGTGGACCACGTCGAATGGGATGTGGAGGAAGACCTCGCCCGCATCATCGGCGATGCGCCCGCGCACACCGTGGCCAAGGTGGCCCGCAGCGCTGCCCAGGCACTGCGCCAGTTCGTGGGCGCCCGCATGGCCGGCAAGCCCGATGCCGATGCCCCCGCCCCTGAAGCCGCACGTTCGGCAGCGCCCGCCAGCGCGCCCGTTGGTTCCCCCGTGGTGTCCCTGCCCGGTTTCGAGAACGACAAGCCATGAGCCGGTTTCTTCGCGGGCTGACCATCCTCTGGGTGGTGTTCCGCTACGGACTCGACGAGCTGGTGCTGTCGAGCTTCGAGCATCCCTGGATGCGCCGCGCACGCGCGGTGCTCACCCTGGGCCGCCGGCTGGACAAGCCGCGCGGCCAGCGCCTGCGCGAGGCGCTGGAGGAGCTGGGCCCCATCTTCGTGAAGTTCGGTCAGGTGCTGTCCACGCGCAGCGACCTGATGCCGCCCGACGTGGCCGAGGAGCTGGCCCGGTTGCAGGACCGCGTGCCGCCCTTCGATTCGCAGATTGCGGTGGACACCATAGAGCGTGCCTTCCGCAAGAAGCTGGACCAGATCTTCGTGAGCTTCGAGCGCGAGCCGGTGGCCAGTGCCTCCATCGCGCAGGTGCACTTTGCCGTGATCAGCGACCGCAACGGCGTGCAGCGCGATGTGGCCGTCAAGGTGCTGCGCCCGGGCATGAAGGCCGTGATCGACAAGGACCTGGCGCTCATGCACATGATGGCGCGCTGGGTCGAGCGCCTGTCGGCCGACGGCAAGCGCCTCAAGCCCCGCCAGGTCGTGGCCGAATTCGACAACTACCTGCACGACGAGCTGGACCTGATCCGCGAAGCCTCCAACGCCGCGCAGCTGCGCCGCAACATGGAAGGGCTGGACCTGGTGCTGATCCCCGAGGTGTACTGGGATTTCTGCCGCAACGACGTGATGGTCATGCAGCGCATGAAGGGCGTGCCCATCAGCCAGGTCGAGCGCCTGCGCGAGGCCGGGGTCGACATCCCCAAGCTCGCACGCGACGGCGTGACCATCTTCTTCACCCAGGTGTTCCGCGACGGTTTCTTTCACGCCGACATGCACCCGGGCAACATCATGGTCAGCCTGGAGCCCGAGACCTTCGGGCGCTATATCTCGCTGGACTTCGGCATCGTCGGCACGCTGACCGAGTACGACAAGGAATACCTGGCGCAGAACTTCACGGCGTTCTTCCGCCGCGACTACAAGCGCGTTGCCGAGCTGCACATCGAAAGCGGCTGGGTGCCGCCGAGCACGCGCGTGGACGAGCTGGAAGCCGCCATCCGCGCGGTGTGCGAGCCGTATTTCGACCGTCCGTTGGCAGAGATCTCGCTGGGCATGGTGCTGATGCGCCTGTTCCAGACCTCGCGCCGCTTCCATGTCGAGATCCAGCCGCAGCTGGTGCTGCTGCAAAAGACGCTGCTCAACATCGAAGGCCTGGGCCGCCAGCTGGACCCCAATCTGGACCTGTGGAGCACCGCCAAGCCCTTCCTCGAAAAATGGATGCTGGACCAGATGGGCCCGCAGCGGCTGTGGCGCGAGCTGCAGGCCGAGGCGCCGCGCTACGCCAAGCTCATTCCCGAGCTGCCGCGCCTGATCCATCGCCGGCTCACGCGCAACTCCGGCGAGCACGACGAACTGCTCAAGGAACTGCTGCAGCAGCAAAAGCTCACCAACCGCCTGCTTCAGGCCATCGTCAGCGCGGGCATAGGCTTTGTGATCGCGCTGATCCTGCTGCAACTGGTGGTGCGCCTGCGCTGGTACTGAGAACACCGACGGGTTTCAAGCCCTCTGACTTTTCCCACTTTGAATCAGGAGTGCCAGCGTGCTGCTCTCAATGGTGATCGCCTACCTGTTCGTGACCATAGCCATTGGCCTGTGGGCGGCCAGGCGGGTCAAGAACACGGCCGACTTTGCAATTGCCGGGCGCCATCTGCCCATGTACATGATCATCACCACCACGTTTGCCACGTGGTTCGGCTCGGAGATCGTGCTGGGCGTGCCCGCCAAGTTCATCGAGGGCGGCCTGCGCGGCGTGGTCGAGGACCCGTTCGGCGCGGGCATGTGCCTGATCCTGGTGGGCCTGTTCTTCGCGGGCAAGCTGTACCGCATGACGCTGCTGACCATCAGCGACTACTACCGCCACCGCTATGGGCGCTCCATCGAGATCGTCTGCTCGCTGATCATCATGCTCAGCTACCTGGGCTGGGTCTCGGCCCAGGTCACGGCGCTGGGCCTGGTTTTCAACCTGCTGTCGGGCGGTACGGTCAGCATTCCCGTGGGCATGGCCATCGGCGTGGTGTCCATCCTGGCCTACACGCTGTTCGGCGGCATGTGGTCGGTGGCCGTGACCGATTTCCTGCAGATGATCATCCTCGTGGTCGGACTCGTGGTACTGGCCTGGTTTGCGGGCGACATGGCCGGTGGTGCCGACAAGGTCATCGACCTGGCCGTGAGCCGCGACCTGTTCCAGTTCTGGCCCGAACCCAGCTGGCATGACATCCTCTTCTTCTTTGGCGCGGCCATCACCATGATGCTGGGCTCCATCCCTCAGCAGGACGTGTTCCAGCGCGTGATGTCAGCCAACAGCGAAAAGGCCGCCACGCGCGGTACCGTCATCGGCGGCACGGCCTATATCTTCTTTGCCTTCGTGCCCATGTTCCTGGTGACCAGCGCGCTGATCATCATGCCGCAGGAGGCGGCGGAACTGCTCGGGCAGGACCCGCAGAAGGTGTTGCCCACCCTGGTCATGGACAAGATGCCCTTCGTCATGCAGGTGCTGTTCTTTGGCGCGCTGCTGTCGGCCATCAAGTCCTGTGCCTCGGCCACGTTGCTGGCACCCAGCGTGACTTTCACCGAGAACATCTGGCGCCAGTTCCGCACCCAGGCCAGCGACCGGGAAATGCTGCTGGCCATGCGCATCAGCGTGCTCGTCTTCAGCATCTGCGTGCTGGCCTACTCGATCAAGATGGAAGGAACGCCCATCTATGAGTTGGTCTCCAGCGCCTACCAGGTGCCGCTGGTCGGTGCCTTCGTACCGCTGGTCTTCGGGTTGTACTGGAAGCGCGCCACCACGCAGGGCGCCATTTGCGCCGTGGCACTGGGCATTGGCGTGTGGGTGGTCTTCATGGCCACGCCGGCTTTGCACGAGGCATTTCCGCAGCAATTGGCGGGACTGCTGGCGGCTGTGACGGGGATGTTGGCCGGGTCACTGGCACCCCAGTGGCTGGCCAATCGCAGCGCAGACATTCTTGAGTTCAGGCCCGAAAGGTAAACGCATGCCTGAATGTGACCTGGAAAACAATTGATCACAATTATCGATAGTTATTTTCTATAAAGTTGGCGCTTGGGATCATGGAGGTCCCAAGATGCTGACATGTGCGGTATGAAGCACAGATCCTGACAGTACGGCGGACCTCCGAAATCAAACGCTTGGGAGGAAGCACTGTCATGAGAACACTGGAACTGATTGCGAAGACTTGCCGGCTGAGGCTGCGGACTGCTGCCGGCGTCCGATTGCGATGGGGAGGGCTTGGAGGCGCCTTGCTTGTGCCAGCCCTGTGCGGCCAGGTGGCAATGGCTGCACCGAGGATCCCGGTCGCGCCGGTCATCGTCTGGAGCGAGGATTTCGAAAACCCGCAGACACCCCCCATCGCCACGGAGGGGCGGGATCTGCTGGCCTACAAGGGCGCGGACCCTGCGGGGCAGACGTACACCGCCGACCCCCTGTACCGGATGAGCGCCAACCAGTGCAATGGCATAGTCACGTCCTTCAGCCAGGATCCGAATTCGGCGGCCATGATTGCGGCGTGCGCTGTCCAGGGCAATTGGAACAGCCTGCAGCAGATGGCCGAGGTCGTCGGGCGCTATCAGGGCCAGAGTGCGGCGGCTGCACGCAACAATCACGTCATGGCAATGCTTACAGCGAATGGGACATTTCCTGCTGGCGCAATTGCCTTTCGCACCGCCACCAATATTGCACAAAGTGCCAGCAGCAGATTTCTCACGGCCCGTACCGATGTGGTGGCGACCTTCTGCTCGTCGGGATTTACAGCCCCGCTGCTGCGTTTTTCTCTGATCAATGACGCTGGTACGGAACTGCCCATCTCCACGACCGCGATCAATCCATGCGTGGGTGGACAGTCATTCAATACAACACCTATCGGTGTTTCCGGCCCCCAGACCGCTGTGGCCCAGACAGTGACCTCTCCCGGAGCCCTGCTCTTCAGCGGGGCTTCTGTCGGGTTTGTTCTGCACAACGACCAGACCAGTTTCATGGGCAACGATTCGTCGATCGACAACGCGCAGATCATCGACGTGACGCCGCAGCTGGACAAGGCCTTCTCGCCTGCCAGCATCCAACTCGGGCAGGTCTCCCGGTTGACCATGACCATCACCAATACGACCGATCTGCTGCGCAAGCAAGGCTGGTCGTTTACCGACAACCTGCCTGCAGGACTGGTTGTCGAGGGCAATGCCAGCACCACCTGCCCCGGCACGAACGTGCAGGCAGCAGCAGGTGGCAGTACCGTGACTGTGTCCAACGGAGACCTGGCCCAGGGCGCCACCTTTTGCGAGGTGAGCCTCGACGTGCGTCCGACCGCGACAGGCAGCTTCACCAACGGTCCTTCCAACCTCTCCCTGATCGGCCTGAACCAGCCGGCCACACTGGTTGTGCTGGCGGTTGAGCCAACGGCCGACATGCAGGCCACCTCCATCACGCTTCCCCTGACCATGACGGTGGGCGCGCCGGTGTCCGGCAGCTTCAGCTGCACCAATGCCGGCCCCAGTGAGGCCACGGCGGCCTCGTGCGTGATCTCCGGCCTGCCCGCCGGGGCGACCACGTCCTGCATACCCAGCGTTCCCACGGCCTCGCCATTGGCATCGGGCGGCAGCATTGCCTGTACGGTGCAGTTCACGCCCACCACAACGGGCACCATCGCGGCCTTGGTGACGGCGAGCAGTAGCACGGTGGATCCGGTGCCGGCCAACAACACCAAGGCCCACCCCTTCAACCCCGTGGAGCGGGCCGACATGCAGGCCACCAGCGTCACGCTGCCGGCCACCGCCAACGTGGGTGTTCCCGTGAAGGGCTCTTTCGTCTGCACGAATGCCGGCCCCAATGCGGCGGCCTTTGCCAATTGTTCCATCGCAGGGCTGCCGGCAGATGCCAGCACCTCATGCACGCCTGCGGTGCCGACAGGCACGCCGCTGGCCTCTGGCGCAAGCATTGCCTGCACGGTGAGCTTCACGCCCACCACGCAGGGCAGCCTCACAGCCACCGTGACGGCGGTCAGTGGAACCACGGACCCGGAGCCGGCCAACAATTCGCGTGACCAGGAGTTGGTGGTTGCTGCCGCGTTGGCGCCGGAGCCGGTCCCCGCCACCGGGGTGCCTGCCCTGGTGCTGATGGGCCTGGCCGTCATGCTGGCGGGCCTGGGAACGCAGCGAGGCCGGGTACGGCGCTGAGCACGGATGCGGCAAGCCCCCGGCAGCGGGGGCGGTCGGGCCTGATGGAATGCCAGTCTCCGCGACTGGCATTTCTCATTGGAGGCCACCAGTTGCCGGCCCTGTACGCGCGCCTTGTGGCCTGCCCCGCCTGGGCCATTGGGCTTGAGACAGCCGCAGTATCGGACGGATGCCTATAATCGAAAGTTTTGCATCTTCCCTCGTATTAGCATTAGCGCCATGCCTATTTATGCATACAAGTGTGGCTCCTGCGGTCATGCCAAGGACGTGCTGCGGAAAATCTCGGATGCCCCGCTGACGACCTGTCCGGCCTGCGGGGCCGAGACCTTCTCCAAGCAGCTGACAGCTGCCGGCTTCCAGCTCAAGGGCTCGGGCTGGTATGCGACCGACTTCAAGAACAGCGGTGGCAAGAGCGCCGCCGCACCGGCTCCCGCAGCCGATGCTCCTGCCTCGGATACTTCTGCCGCACCAGCGGCAACTGCGTCCGCGCCCGCTGCGGCCCCTGCATCTGCCTCCGCGCCTGCAACGGCCCATTGATCAAGGCTTGCATTTCATGTCCGCTCTGCGCAAATGGCTGTTCGCCGGCCTGCTGGTGATCGTTCCGCTGGTGATCACGCTGGGCGTGCTCAACTGGATCATCGGCACGCTCGACCAGACGCTGACCATCCTGCCCGAGGCCTGGCATCCGGATCGGTTGCTGGGCTTCCATATCCCCGGCTTCGGTGTCGTGCTGACGCTGCTGATCCTGCTCGTGGTCGGTGCGGCGGCCAGCAACTTCATCGGCCGCAAGCTCGTGTCCTGGGGCGATGCGGTGGTCAGCCGCATTCCTGTGGTGCGCTCCATCTATTCCAGCGTCAAGCAGGTATCCGATACCGTGTTCTCGGACAGCGGCAATGCGTTTCGCACCGCCGTGCTGGTGCAGTGGCCTCGTGAAGGCGTCTGGACCGTGGCCTTCGTCACCGGCTCGCCCAGCGGGGAGGTTGCCGCCTACCTGCGCGACGAATACCTGAGCGTCTTCGTGCCGACCACGCCCAACCCGACGGGCGGCTATTTCGTCATCGTTCGCAAGAGCGATTGCATCGAACTGGAAATGAGCGTGGATGCCGCGCTCAAGTACATTGTTTCCATGGGCGTGGTGACTCCACCGGATCTCGCAGTGCCCGCGGAACCCAAATAACAAACTGTCGCGCCCTTGCCGGGCGCAGGAAGCTTTTCATCATGGCCATGCGCTCCCACTACTGCGGTCTCGTGACCGAAGCCCTGATGGGCGAAACCGTTACCCTGTGCGGCTGGGTGAACCGTCGCCGCGACCATGGCGGTGTGATCTTCATCGACCTGCGCGACCGCGAAGGCTATGTGCAGGTGGTCTGCGATCCCGATCGCGCCGAGATGTTCAAGACCGCCGAAGGCCTGCGCAACGAGTTCTGCGTGCAGGTCAAGGGCCTGGTGCGCGCACGTCCCGAAGGCACGACCAACGACAAGCTCAAGAGCGGCCAGATCGAAGTGCTGTGCCATGAGCTGAACGTGCTCAACGCCTCGGTCACCCCGCCGTTCCAGCTGGACGACGAGAACCTGTCCGAGACCGTGCGCCTGACCAACCGCGTACTGGACCTGCGCCGCCCCTACATGCAGCGCAACATGATGCTGCGCTACCGCACGGCCATCCAGGTGCGCAACTTCCTGGACAAGGAAGGCTTCATCGATATCGAAACGCCCATGCTGGGCAAGAGCACGCCCGAAGGCGCGCGCGACTACCTGGTGCCCAGCCGCGTGCACGACGGCGAGTTCTTCGCCCTTCCGCAGTCGCCCCAGCTGTACAAGCAGATGCTGATGGTGGCCGGCTACGACCGCTACTACCAGATCACCAAGTGCTTCCGCGACGAAGACCTGCGCGCCGACCGCCAGCCCGAGTTCACGCAGATCGACTGCGAGACCTCGTTCCTGGGCGAAGAGGAAATCCGCGCCATCTTCCAGCGCATGATCACCGAGGTCTTCAAGACCCAGCTGAACGTGGATCTGGGCGAGTTCCCGATGATGACGTACCAGGAAGCGGCCTTCCGCTTCGGCTCGGACAAGCCCGACCTGCGCGTCAAGCTCGAGTTCACCGAACTGACCGAGGTCATGAAGGACGTGGACTTCAAGGTGTTCTCCACGCCCGCCACGACCAAGGGCGGCCGCGTGGTGGCACTGCGCGTGCCCGGCGGCTCGCAGATCTCGCGCGGCGAGATCGACCAGTACACCGAATTCGTCAAGATCTACGGCGCCAAGGGCCTGGCCTGGATCAAGGTCAACGAAGTGGCCAAGGGCCGCGATGGCCTGCAGTCGCCCATCGTCAAGAACCTGCATGACGCGGCCCTTGCCGAAATCCTCAAGCGCACGGGCGCACAGGACGGCGACCTCATCTTCTTCGGCGCCGACAAGGAAAAGATCGTCAACGACTCCATCGGCGCGCTGCGCCTGAAGGTGGGCCACAGCGATTTCGGCAAGGCCAACGGCCTGTTCGAGGACCGCTGGGCGCCGCTGTGGGTGGTGGACTTCCCCATGTTCGAGCACGACGAGGAAAACGACCGCTGGGCGGCCGTGCACCACCCGTTCACCTCGCCCAAGGATGGCCACGAGGAACTCATGGTCACCGATCCGGGCAACTGCCTGGCCAAGGCCTACGACATGGTCCTGAACGGCTGGGAGCTGGGCGGCGGCTCGGTGCGTATCCACCGCGCCGACGTGCAGAGCAAGGTGTTTGACGCGCTCAAGATCTCGCCCGAAGACGCTCGCGCCAAGTTCGGCTACCTGCTGGACGCGCTGCAGTACGGCGCCCCCCCGCACGGCGGCCTGGCCTTCGGCCTGGACCGCCTGATCACGCTGATGACGGGCGCCGACTCCATCCGCGACGTGATCGCCTTCCCCAAGACCCAGCGCGCCCAGGACCTGCTGACGCAGGCACCTTCGCCCGTGGACGAAAAGCAGCTGCGCGAGCTGCACATCCGCCTGCGCAATCCGCTGGCGGCCACGCAGGGCTGAGGAGCAGGCTTCACGGCTTGACAGGAACGGCAGGAGCTGGCGCAGCTTCTGCCGTTTTTCTTTTTGCGGAGAGCTTTCATGCGTTTTCAAGGCATTGCATCGGTGGCGCTGGCGTTGGCGGTGTCGGCAGGGCTGGGCCTGTCCGGTTGCGGCGAGAAGAAGACCGAGCTGGGGCAGGGCGGTTCGGAGATCACGGGCTCTGCCGGGCCGCTGGGGGCGAACAACGGGTCGCGCGAACTCGTGCGCTGCGATGCGCCCGTGGCCACGCTGGCCCTGGCCGAGAATCCCAACGGCTACGTCATGGGCTCGGGCTATCAGCTGCCGGCCTCGCCCGTTCCGCTGGTCAAGCTGCTGGCCCAGCAAAGCGGCTGCTTTCGCGTGGTGGACCGGGGAGCGGGCCTGCGCGGCACGGTGCAGGAGCAGGACCTGAAGAATGCCGGCGTGCTGCGCGAGAACTCCACGGTGCGCAAGGGCCGGGGCTACGAGGCCCAGTACACGCTGACGCCCAGCCTGACCTTCAGCGAGCAGGACGCGGGCCGCGGGCTGGCCGGCCTGGTCGCCATGATCCCGGTGCTGCGAGACATTGCAGGGCTGGCCGGCCTGGTCGAGCAGGTCAAGTTCAAGGAGGCGCAGACCGCGCTGCTGCTGTCGGACAACGAAACCACCGAGCAGGTGGCCGCTGCCACGGGCGCAGCCCGCACCACCGATCTGGGCGTGGGCGGCATGGTGCTGGGCCGCCTGGGCGCGGCGGGCGCGGGCTGGAGCAATACCAACGAGGGCAAGGTCATCGCCGCTGCCTTTCTGGATGCGCACAACCAGCTGGTCTTCCAGGTGCGCGCGCTGCAGGCCAAGGAGCTGCCACCGCCGGTGGCCACCAAGGCCGGGCAGGGCAGGAGCTGAGGCCAGCCATGGCCGGCCACAAGATCCCCGAGTCGGTGCTGGTCGTCATCCACCGTGATGACGGGCAGGTGCTGCTGATGCGTCGCACGGCACCGGCGCCTGAGGGCGGGGAGTTCTGGCAGTCGGTGACGGGCAGCAAGGACCATGAGGGCGAGTCCTGGCGCGAGACCGCGGTGCGCGAGGTGCGGGAAGAAACCGGCATCGATGCCGAGGCGCCCGGCTGCCTGCTGCAGGACTGGGCGCTGGAGAACATCTACACCATCTACCCTGCCTGGCAGCACCGCTATGCGCCCGGTGTATGGCACAACCGCGAGAGGGTTTTCGGGCTGCGGATTCCGTCCTACACCCCTGTGTTCTTGAATCCGAGGGAACATACCGCATCTGCTTGGCATCATTGGCGTGAGGCTGCCCAGCGCTGCTATTCACCGTCCAATGCGGAGGCCATCTTGCTGCTTCCACGTTTTTCCCCAACGAAGCCGGACTGAACCCCTCACCTGCGTTCCCGAACCGCCATGACTGAAAACGCGAATTCCCATCAGGTGGACCCCGGCCCGTCGATACTGCGCGTCGCGACCTACAACATCCACAAGGGCGTGCAGGGCATGGGTCCCGCGCGCCGCCTTGAAATCCACAACCTGGGCCACGCCGTGGAGCAGCTCGATGCCGACATCGTCTGCCTGCAGGAAGTGCGCAAGATGAACCACAAGGAGGCCGCGTACTTCGAGCGCTGGCCCCAGGTCTCGCAGGCGGAGTATCTGGCTCCCCTGGGCTATGAGGCCGTCTACCGCACCAACGCCTACACCCGCCACGGCGAGCACGGCAACGCGCTGCTGACCCGCTGGCCCGTGGTGGGCCACCAGCACGAGGACATCTCCGACCACCGCTTCGAGCAGCGTGGCCTGCTGCATGTGGAGGTGGAAGTGCAGAACCGGCGCGTGCACACCATCGTGGTGCACCTGGGGCTGATCCCCGGCAGCCGCGTGCGCCAGGTCTCCCAGCTCAAGCGCTTCATCGAGCGAGAGGTGCCGCCCGGCGCGCCCGTGGTGGTGGCTGGCGACTTCAACGACTGGGGTGGCCAGATCAAGCGCATGCTGGGCGGTTTCGGCCTGTACGAATACGACGAATTGCCCAGCGTGCCCACCTATCCCTCGCGCCTGCCGCTGGCCCAGCTGGACCATGTCTATGTGCGCGGCCTCACGCCGCTGGGCCTGCATGTGCCCAAGGGGCGTATCTGGTGGCGCATGTCGGACCATCTGCCGCTGATTGCGGAATTCCGCCTCTAGCCCTGGCCGCTCTGACACACGCCACTCTTTTGCTATTGAATTGATAGCTTTCGGGGCGGGCAGAACCTGCGTTTGGGTGGAAAATCCCTTGCGTGCCATGCTGCGGGTTTCGCTGTTACCATGCCAGCCATGTTCAGAGAACTCGTCGACATGAAACAAGACAGCCAGGCCGAGGGCACCCCCGTCTCGGTCAAGATCCGCGAACGACTGAAGCAGGCGCAAAAGCGCTTTCATGCGAACGACAACATCTCCGAATTCATCGAGCCCGGTGAACTCGAGCAGCTGCTCGACGAAGTCCAGGAAAAGATGCAGGGCGTGCTCGACAGCATGGTCATCGACACCACGCACGACCACAACACGCGCGCCACGGCGCGCCGCGTGGCCAAGATGTATGTCAACGAGGTGTTCCGGGGCCGCTATGTGGCGCAGCCCGCCATCACCGAATTCCCCAACGCTGAGCACCTCAACGAGCTGATGATCGTCGGCCCGATCACGGTGCGCAGCGCCTGCAGCCACCATCTGTGCCCGGTGATCGGCAAGATCTGGATCGGCGTGCTGCCCAACAAGAACACCAATGTCATCGGCCTGTCGAAGTACGCGCGGCTGGTGGACTGGATCATGGGCCGTCCCCAGATCCAGGAAGAGGCCATCATCCAGCTGGCCGACCTGATCCTCGACAAGACCCGCCCCGACGGCCTGGCCGTGGTCATGGAGGCTTCGCACTTTTGCATGTCCTGGCGCGGTGTGCGCGAGATGGACAGCAAGATGCTGAACTCCGTCATGCGCGGCGCCTTCCTCACCAACCCGGAACTGCGCCGCGAGTTCCTCTCGCTGGTGTCCAGCCGCAAGTAAATCCCCGGGGTGGCGTCCCCGGACGCCTCACACAACACCCCAGGCTGCGCAGTGCGCGGCCTTTTTTCTTTCCCGCGCCCCGCCCCGCTTTCCCCGGACCTGCCCATGTCGCTGCAAGCCTTTGCCCTGATCATCATTGCCGGCCTCATCCATGCCGGCTGGAACATCGTGGCCAAGAAGGCGGGCGGTGATTCGCGCTTTGCCTTCTTCACCTCGGTCATCATGATGGTGATCTGGGCGCCGCTGGGCTGGTGGGTGGGGCGCGATGTGGTGCCGACATGGGGGCGCAGCGAATGGCTGGTGGTGCTGGCCAGCGGCCTGCTGCACGTGGCCTACTACGTGACCTTGCTGCGCGGCTACCGCAGCGCGGACCTCACCGTGGTCTATCCGCTGGCGCGCGGCTCGGGGCCGCTGCTGTCGTCCATGGTGGCCATCCTCTTTCTGGGTGAGCGGATTTCCTCGTTGGGCGTGCTGGGCATTGCCGGCGTGGTGGTCGGCGTCTTCCTGATCGCGGGAGGCCCCGGCCTGCTGCGCGCGCGCCATGATCCCGAAGCCCGCGAACGGCTCAGGATGGGCCTGTGGTACGGCCTGCTGACGGGCGCCTTCATCGCCAGCTACACCGTGGTGGACGGCTATGGCGTGAAGCTGCTGCTGATGTCGCCCATCCTCATCGACTACATGGGCAACTTCGTGCGCGTGTTCCTGCTGGCGCCCGTGGTGCTGCGCGACCTGCCCACGGCCCGGCATCTGTGGCGCGCGCAGTGGCGCTTCGCGGCCCTGGTGGCGCTGATCAGCCCCATCGCCTACGTGCTCGTGCTCTACGCCATGCAGGATGCGCCCATGTCGCACGTGGCGCCTGCGCGCGAAGTCTCCATGCTGTTCGCGGCGCTGATCGGCGGGCACATGCTGCGCGAAGGCGATCGCCTGGCACGCATTGCGGGCGCCGTGTGCATTGCCGTCGGTGTGACGGCGCTGGGCCTGGGCTGAGCACCATGGCGGCAATGCGGGTACTGGGCTGCGATTTCAGCAGCCGACCTACGGCGCGCAAGCCCATCACCATGGCCCTGGGCCGCCTGCTGGCTGGGGACACGGTGGTCCTGCAGGATTTGCTGGAGTTCGCCTCGCTGGACGCCTGGGCCGCCTGGCTGGCCCGGCCTGCCGATTCGGCGCAGTCAGCCTGGGTGGGCGGTTTCGACCTGCCTTTTGCCCTGCCGCGCGAACTGGTGGAGCAGCTGTGCTGGCCCACGGAATGGGCGGCCTGCATGGACCACTACGCCGGCCTCACGCGCCAGGCCATACGCGAGCAGTTCAAGGCCTTTTGCGCGGCGCGGCCCGCAGGCGGAAAGTTCGCGCACCGGGCCACGGACGGGCCTGCCGGTGCCAGCCCTTCCATGAAATGGGTGAACCCGCCCGTGGCCTACATGCTGCATGCCGGGCTGCCCTTGCTGCGCGCGGCCGGCGTGCACCTGCCGGGCCTGCAGCCTCCCGGCAAAGGCGATGCGCGCCGCGTGGCGCTGGAAGCCTACCCGGGCATGCTGGCGCGCGCCGTGATCGGCCGCCTCAGCTACAAAAGCGACGAACCCGCACGGCAAACGCCCGAACGCCATCAGGCGCGCGTGCAATTGCTGGCGGCGCTGGAGCGCGGCGACAACCCGCTGGCGTTGCGCCTGCGTATCGACGCCGAAGAAACCCGCAACCAGTTGCTGGCGGATGGCAGCGGAGACCGGCTGGACGCCGCAATCTGCATGCTGCAGGCCGCCTGGGCTGCGGCCCGCCATGCGCAGGGCGATGCGCTCTACGGGTTGCCGCACGACCTGGACCCGCTGGAAGGCTGGATCGTCACGGCCCAGGCCTGATCTGCGCCGCACTGAAATACTCGAATCGGGAAGAGACAAGCGATGCCCACCTTTGAAACCTTGCTGGCCTTTTTCGGCGTGGCCGTGCTGCTGGGCCTGAGCCCGGGGCCTGACAACCTGTTCGTGCTCATGCAATCGGCCCAGCGCGGCTGGCGCGTGGGCCTGTGCGTGGTACTGGGTCTGTGCCTGGGGCTGGTGGTGCATACGGCGGCGGTTGCGCTGGGTTTGGCGGCACTGGTGGCTGCGTCGCCCCTGCTGTTCACCGCCATCAAGCTGTGCGGCGCCGCCTACCTGGCCTGGCTGGCCTGGGGTGCGCTGCGCGCCGTGGCCCGGCCGGGCGAGATGCCGCAGGCCGGCGCAGCCGACCCGCTGACCCCCGCACGGGCGCTGCGCTGGGTGGGGCGTGGCGTGGTGATGAACCTCACCAACCCCAAGGTGCTGATCTTCTTCCTGGCCTTTCTGCCGCAGTTCGCGGACCCCGCGCGCGGCGGCGTGGCCACGCAGGTGATGGTGCTGGGCTGCGTGTTCATGCTGGCGGCGCTGCTGGTGTTCGGTGCCATCGCATGCTGCTCGGGCTGGTTCGGCGTGCTGCTGCAGCGATCCGTGCGTGCGCAGAACTGGCTCAACCGCGTGGCCGGGCTGGTGTTCCTGGGCATGGCGGTGCGGCTGGCGCTGGTGCAGCGCTAGGGCCTGTTCACACTAATGCGGGGCCGTGGCACAGTCCCTCCATGCTTTTTCGCTCACGCCCCTTGGTGCCATGAGCAGCGGCGTCCTCATCCAACCCATGCCACAGACCACGGCCCACACCATTGCCATTGCCCAGGTCCTGCAGATCGTGCAGGGCGTGCAGCGCAATGGCATGGATGTGCCAGCCATCCTGCGCCGCGCCGGCATTGCGCCTGCTCTGCTGGATGCGCCGCTGTCGCGCGTGACCCAGGCGCAGTACGCGGCGCTGATCCGCGTGCTGCGCCGCGTCTGCCGCGACGAGCTGTGGGGCCTGTGCCGCCATCCGCTGCCCGTGGGCAGTTTTGCCCAGGCCTGCCGCACCATGCTGCCCTGCCGCACGCTGGGCGAGGCATTGCAGGCCGGGCTGCGTTTCTACCGCCTGGTGCTGCGCGACTTCGCGCCCCGGCTGCAGGTCGTGGACGGCGTGGCCCGCATCGCCATGGTGTCGCTGCGCGAGCGCGATGCGCCGCTGGCCTATGCCGAGCGGTCCTTCTGCTTTCTGGGCTATGGCGTCATGTCGTGGCTGGTGTCGCGCAGGATAGAGCTGACGGGCGTGTGCGCGCCGGCCGGCGCCAGCATGCCGTATGGCACGGAGGCGCAGAGCCTGTTCCTGGCGCCGCTGCAGCGCGACCGCGACTTCACGGGGCTGGAGTTCGATGCGCGCTGGCTGGAGCTGCCCGTGGTGCAGACCCCTGAGAGCCTGGCCGAATTCCTGGACCAGGCGGCCATGGGCCTGGTCATCCGCTACCGCGACCGCACGCGCCTGGGCGAGCGCATCCGCCGCCTGCTGCGCCGCGATCTGGCGGGCGAGCTGCCTTCGCTGGAGCAGGTCGGCGCCGCGCTGTCCATGACGCCGCAGACGCTGCGCCGCCGCTTGCGCGACGAAGGCCTGGGTTTCCAATCTCTCAAGGACGACCTGCGCCGCGACGCGGCCATCGAGCTGCTGAACCGGCCGGAGCTGACGCTGGCCGATATCGCCGCGCGCGTGGGGTTTGCCGAGGCCAGCACCTTCCACCGCGCCTTCAAGGGCTGGACCGGCCTGCCGCCGGGCGCCTACCGGCAGGCCCAGCATCGCGGCCGCTGATCTTTTTTGCCAATCATTTTGAGACGATCGGCGATTGGTGGCTGAAGGCCTGGTGGCCACACTGTCCATGGACCCTGCCACTGCGGCAGGGCACACCGCCCCGCCAACGAGGGCGGAGCACCGAAGGACAAGGAGACAAGCCATGGAATCGAGCCGACGCGGCTGCCTGCGGGCGTCGCTGGCATGCGCTGCCAGCGCCTCACTGGGTGCCGCCCTGGGAACGGCATCGCCGATCGCCTTTGCACAGCCGGCAGGCGGTGCCTACCCGTCCAAGCCGCTGCGCATGGTGATTCCCTACCCGGCAGGCGGTGGCACCGACATCATCGGGCGCATCATTGCCCAGCAACTGAGCCAGGCCTGGGGCCAGCCCGTGGTGGTGGAGAACCGGCCGGGCTCCAGCGGCATCATCGGCGGCGACGTGGTGGCCAAGTCGCCGCCAGACGGCTACACGCTGCTGCTGGGGATCACGGCCATGATCCAGTCGCCTGCGCTGTACGCCAGGATGCCCTATGACGTGCTCAAGGACTTTGCCCCCGTATCGCAGGTGGCCCTGTCCTCGGACCTGTTCGTGGTGCCGCGCGACGTGCCGGCCACGACGCTGCAGGAGTTCATCGCCCTGGTCAAGGCCCATCCGGGCAAGTACAGCAACGGCAACTACGGCAACGGCACCTCCTCGCACATGCATGGCGAGCTGCTGCGCGCCAGGGCCGGGCTGGACCTGGCGCTGATTCCCTACAAGGGCGCGGCGCCGCTGGTCAACGACGTGCTGGGCGGGCAGCTGTCGTCGGGCTTCATCGATGTGTCCTCGGCCAATGCGCACCTGAAGTCGGACAAGATCCGCATCCTGGCCATCACCGGCATGCAGCGCCACCCGGCGCTGCCCGAGGTGCCCACGTTTGCCGAGCTGGGCCTGGCCGGCTTCGAGGCCAATGGCTGGTTCGCCACCTTCGTGGCGGCGGGAACGCCCCGGCCCATCGTGGACCGGCTCTCGGCGGAGGTGCGGCGCATCGTGGCCACGCCCGAACTCAGCGGCCGCCTGGCCTCCATGGGCCTGCGCCCGGTGGGCGGCACGCCCGAGGAATTGGCCTCCGTCATGGCGCGCGACATGCCGCGCTGGGCGCGCATCGTGAAGGAGGCGGGAATCAGGCTGGAGTAGCCGATGCAGTCTGCGCCCGGTCCTGGCCCGACTGAACGGGCTGTGGCCAGGCGGGCAGGGGTGGGCGCAACTGCTCCAGCACCCGGCTGAGCCGGAGCACGCCCAGGTCGTCGAACCGGCGGCCTGCGATCTGCACGCCTATGGGCAGCTGCCCGTCATGCCCGCAGGGCACGGATGCGGCGGGCTGTTCGGACATGTTGTAGGGCACGGTAAAGGCAATGTGCTCCAGCGGCCGCAGCGGGTCGTTGGTGGGGCTGGGCAGGTGGGCCGGGAAGGCCGTGATCGGCGCCACGGGGGACAGCACGTAGTCGTAGGCCGCCGTGGCCCGCACCGTGGCCGTGCGCAGAAGGTGCGACTGCTGGCTGGCCACGAACAGCTGCGTGGCTGTCAGTGGCGCGGCACTGTCGGCCCATTCGCGGATGAAGGGCAGGATCACGCGGCGCTGCGCGTCCGTCAGCGACTGGATTTCCACATGCGATCGCATGCGCCAGAAATGGTCGAGGCCGTCGAGCATGTCGCGGGTGAGCCAGGGCTCGATGCGCTCGATGTGCGCGCCGGCCGATTCCAGCCAAGCCGCAGCCTGCTCCACCACGGCGCGCACGCGGGGCTGCAGGGGCAGGCCGCAGCCGGCATCCAGCAGCAGGCCTATGCGCAGGCCGCGCACCTGGGCAGGGTCCATGTCGAAGCTGTCCCATGCAATCTCCTGGTGCGGCAGGCCCATGCTGTCGCGTGCATCGGGCAGGGACAGCACCTGCATCATCAGCGCGGCGTCGGCCACGCTGCGGGTCATGGGACCTGCGCAGCGGCCGGTGTAGGGCGGGTCTATGGGCACGCGGCCCAGGCTGGGCTTGAGGCCGAAGATGCCGCACCAGCCCGCCGGCAGGCGGATGGAGCCGCCGATGTCCGTGCCCACGTGCAGCGGCCCGTAGCCGGCCGCCGCAGCGGCGCCCGCACCGGCGCTGGAGCCGCCCGGCGTCTTGTCCGGATCCCAGGGGTTGAAGGTGTTGCCGTGCAGCGAGGACAGGCCGGACGACAGCATGCCGTAGTCGGGCATGGTGGTCTTGGCGAAAAGGATGGCGCCCGCCTCGCGCAGGCGCGCTGCGGGTGGGGCATCCAGCGGGGCCGCGACCTGCGGCATGGCGGCCGTGCCCACGGGCGTGGGATCGCCGCGCGTGGCGATGTTGTCCTTGACCGTGGCGGGAACGCCGTCGAGCAGGCCGGCCGGCTCGCCGCGCAGCCAGCGGGCCTCGCTCTCGCGGGCCCGGGCCAGGGCGGCCTCGGGGCGCAGCAGGTAGGTGGCGTGCAGGGCCGGCTCCCAGCGCTGCACATGGGCCAGCAGGTCGTGCATGACCTCGACGGGCGAGAGGCTGCGGTCCCGGTAGGCGCGCAGCAGCGCATGGGCGGGCAGGTCGTGCAGGGCCTGTGTCGTTCCAGTCATCGCGGCTTCCTCGAAGATGGCGGTTCTTGCGGCAGATCTGGCGCAGTGTGGCCCGGTGCCACCGGCGCGCCTGTCGCCTGTGGCTCAGCCTGTGCGCGGTTCAGGTGGCCCAGGACAGTGCGGAGAGATCGTTGACGAAGACGGGCATGTCCTTCCACAGTCCGCGCAGATTCTTGTTGGCCACGGTGACCCATTGCGGCGTGTAGAGGAAGGCGTGCACGCAATCCTGGGCCAGCAGGCGCTGCGCATCGCCCAGCAGGCGCGAGCGGTCGGCGGGGCGCGAGGCGTTCTTGATCTTGTCGTACAGCTCGTTGAACTGGGACGACTGGTAGCCCCAGTAGTAGTCGGGCTTGGCGAAGTTGCCCAGGTCGAAGGGCTCGACATGGGAGATCAGCGTCAGGTCGTAGTTCTTGAGGGTGTAGGTGCCCGACAGCCACTGTGCCCATTCGACGTTCTGCAGCTTGGCGCGGATGCCGATCTTGGCCAGCTGCGCGGCAATCACCTCGCCGCCCTGGCGCGCGTAGGGCGTGGGCGGCAGGGTCATGGTCAGCTCCAGCGGCGTCTTGACGCCGGCCTCGGCCAGCAGCGCCTTGGCCTTTTCCACGTCGAAGGGGTTGATGCCCGTGGTGTCCACGTAGCCGAAGGCCGTGGGCACGTAGTAGCTGCCAATGGGCAGGCCGTAGCCGTCGCCCGCGCCGTCGATGACGGCCTTGCGGTCGATGGCGGCGGCGATGGCGCGGCGCACCCGCGCATCGTTCAAGGGCTTGCGCGCGTTGTTCATGGCCAGGATGGTCTTGGCCCGCGAGCCGCTGACCACGACCTGGAAGCGCCCGTTGGCCTTGAACTGGGCCACGCTGCGCGGCGTGACGCGCGGGAAGGCGTCGACATCGCCGGCCAGCAGTGCGGCCACCTGGGCTGCAGGGTCGGAGATGAAGCGGAAGGTGGCACGGCGAATGCGCAGGCCGGGGGCCGTGCGGTACCGGGGCCAGGCCGTGAGCGTGACCGAGGCGCCCTTGTTCCAGTTGCCCAGCTGGTAGGGGCCCGTGCCCACGGGGCGCGTGGCGTTGGTGGCAGCGCTCTTGGGCTCCACGATGATGGAGGTCGCCTGCCCCAGCACGAAGAGGAAGTCGGGGTCGATGTCCTTGTTGGTGACGACCACCGTGTGGTCATCCACCACGCGCGTGGACAGGGCGGCGAAGGTGCGCTTGTCCTTGTTGGTGCTCTTGTCGTCGCCCGCGCGGTCGAAGGAGTACTTCACGCTGTGGGCGTTGCAGGGCTCGCCGTTCTGGAAACTCACACCCTTGCGCAGGCGGAAGGTGTAGGTCTTGAGGTCGGGCGAGACCTCCCAGCTTTCGGCCAGCAGCGGGGAGACGCTGCCGTCCGGATTGATCTTGGTCAGCGTCTCGAACAGGTTGTAGAGCACGATCTCGCCAATGGACGATGCGGCGCCGGCCGTGGGGTCCAGCCCCGGCGGCTCCAGCGTCATCGCCAGCGTGACACTGTCCTTGCGGCCCTGGGCCAGCGCAGGCCAGGGCATCAGCAGGGGCAGGCCGGCAGCAGCGGAGCTGGCCAGCAGGGAACGGCGATTGAACATGAACAGGTCTCCGGAAATTCTTGCAGATGGGTCATGGGCCGCTGGCTGCGGCCTGCAGCAGTGTTTTTACACCAGGGCGCACGTGCGCGTGGCCATGAGGGCCCAGTCCGCGCCGGTGGTTGTCAGCTTTCGGCTTTCAGGCGCGGTGCTGCAGGGCGATGCGTGGCACGGCCCGTACCAGGGCCTGGGTGTAGGGATGCTGCGGGGCGTGGAACAGTTGCTGCGGAGCCCCGCGCTCGACGATGCGGCCTTCGCTCAGCACGATGGCGTCGTCGCACAGGTGCTGGACCACGGCCAGGTCGTGGCTGATGAACAGGTAGGACAGGCCCAGCTGCTGCTGCTGCAGATCGCGCAGCAGGTTCAGTACCTGGGCCTGCACCGAGACGTCGAGGGCGCTCACGGGCTCATCGGCCACGATGAGGCGGGGCCGCGTGACCAGGGCGCGTGCAATGGCGATGCGCTGGCGCTGGCCGCCCGAGAATTCATGCGGGTACTTGTCCAGGTCCTGCACGCGCAGCCCGACCTGCTCCAGCGTGGCGCGGGCCAGGTCGCGCCGGGCTGCGCGCTCGGGCGGTGCAGGCTGGGCGGTCAGGGGCTCGCAGACGATGTGTTCCACCGTCATGCGCGGGTCCAGCGAACCGTAAGGATCCTGGAACACCATCTGGAAATCGCGGCGCGCCATGCGCAGTGCCTGGTTGCCGAGCCGGTGCAGATCCTGGCCCAGCAGCTGCACGCTGCCGGCGCTGGGCGTGTCCAGAGCCATGACCAGGCGTGCCAGCGTGGACTTGCCGGAACCCGACTCGCCCACCACGCCCAGGCTGCGCCCCGCCGTCAGCGTGAAATCCACGCCGCGCAGCGCATGCACCTGCTCCGGCGCGCGCCACAACGAGCGGCGTGGCAGCCGGTAGCTGCGGGCCAGGTCCGTCACCTGCAGCAGGGGCGGATCGGCAGCGGCCGGTGCCTGGCGGTCGTGCTCCGTCATGTGCTGCGGCCCTGCGTATGCATGCCCGGCGCAATGGCCTCGGAGCGCAGGCAGCGCACCACATGCGGCTGTGCCCAGGCCTGCAGGGCAGTGGGCGTGGGCCGCTGCGGGCGCTCCAGGACCAGGGCGCGCGGGCGCTCGCTGTGGCAGGTGGGCTCGGTATAGCTGCAGCGGCCCGCGAAGGCGCATCCGGCTGGCAGGTCCACCAGCTCGGGCACGGTGCCGGCAATGGTGGGCAACCGCGCCGGCGGCTGGTGGCCTGGTCCCGAAGGCTCCAGCTGCGGCCTGGCGGCGAACAGGCCGCGCGTGTAGGGATGGGCGCGGCGCGCGAAGATGGCCTCGGTCATGCCGCTTTCGACCACGGTGCCGCCGTACATCACCTGCAGCTGCTCCACGTTTTGCGCGATCACTCCCAGATCGTGCGAGATCAGCAGCAAGGCCATGGAGTGCTCTGCCACCAGTTCCTGCAGCAGATCGAGAATTTGCTGCTGCACGGTCACGTCCAGCGCCGTGGTAGGTTCGTCGGCGATCAGCAGGTCGGGCCCGCAGGCCAGGGCCATGGCGATGGTGATGCGCTGGCGCTGGCCGCCCGAGAACTGGTGCGGATAGTCATCAAAGCGCTGGGCTGCGCGGGCAATGCCCACGCGCTCCAACAGGGCCACTGCGCGCTCGCGCGCGGCCTGGCGGCCCAGGCGCTGGTGGTGGCGCAGCGGCTCGGCCACCTGGCGGCCGATGCCGTGCACGGGGTTGAGGGCCGTCATGGGCTCCTGAAACACCATGGCCATGCGGTTGCCGCGCAGGCGGCACAGCGCGCGCTCGTCCATGTCCAGCAGCTCCTGGCCGTTGAGCCGGATGCTGCCGTCCACCTGCGCATGCTCCGGCAGCAGGCCCATCAGCGCCAGGGCGGTCAGCGACTTGCCGCAGCCCGACTCGCCGATCAGGCCCAGCGTGGCGCCGCGCTCCAGGATGAATTCCAGGTTCTGCACGGCACGCGCGCGGCCGCGCGGGGTCTGCAAGGTGATGGTGAGGCCGGAGACTTCGAGCAGGGGCATGGCGCGTGTCTTCCTCAGCGCTGGCGCGACAGGCGCGGGTCGAGCAGGTCACGCAGCCCGTCGCCCAGCAGGTTGAGCCCGAGCACGGACAGTGCAATGGCCAGGCCCGGCCACACGGCCAGCAGCGGGGCCTGGAACATGAGGGTCTGGGCCTCGCTGAGCATGCGGCCCCAGGAGGCCTGCGGCGGCTGCGTGCCCAGGCCCAGATAGGACAGGGCGGCCTCCGCCAGAATGGCCAGCGCGAACTGTATGGTGGCCTGCACCACCAGCACGGGCAGGATGTTGGGCAGCACATGGCGCCAGGTGATGCTGGCGCGGCCATGGCCGCAGGCGCGTGCAGCCAGCACGTATTCACGTGCCCAGACCGCCTTGGCCGATGCCCGCGTGATGCGCGCAAAGGTGGGAATGTTGAAGATGCCGATGGCAATGATGGCGTTGACGATGCCCGCGCCGAACACGGCCGTGAGCATGATGGCCGACAGCAGCGCAGGAAAGGCGAAACTGAAATCGGCCAGCCGCATGATGGCCTCTTCCACCCAGCCCCGGCAGGCCGCGGCGACCAGTCCCAGCACCACGCCCATCGACAGCCCGATGCCCACGGCGATCACGCCGACCAGGATGGAACTGCGCGCGCCCAGGAACAGCAGCGAGGCCACATCGCGCCCATAGGCATCGGTGCCCAGCCAGTGCAGGCTGCCGGGTGCGGCCAGCTTGGCATCCAGGTCCATGTCGTAGGCCGAGCCCGGCGTCCACCACAAGGACAGCAGCGCGGTGAGCAGCAGCAGCGCGGTCAGCATGGCACCCAGCATGAAGCTGCGGTGGCCCAGCATGCGCCGGCCCAGGCTGGCCGGCCTGCTGAGGGTGACCGCCCGCGTGGGCCGATGGCCCGGTGGCGCAGCGGTCGGCGAAACAGGGTTGCCTGGCTGGCTCATATGTCGCTGGCCTCGATGCGTGGATCAATGGCTGCGTACAGCACATCCACGATGAAGTTGATGACCACCACCATGGCCGCCAGCAGCAGCACGCAGTTGCGCACGACGATGAGGTCGCGGTTGGCGATGGACTGGAAGATCAGCCGGCCCAGGCCCGGCAGGTAGAACACGTTCTCCACCACGATGGTGCCGGCCAGCAACTGGGCAAACTGCAGCCCCATGACCGTGAGCACGGGAATCATGGCATTGCGCAGCACGTGGCCCCAGAGCACGGCGCGGCGCGGCAGGCCCTTGGCGCGGGCCGTGCGCACGAAGTCCTCGCGCAGCACTTCCAGCACGGCCGAGCGCGTGATGCGCGCCAGGATGGCCGCCTGCACCACGGCCAGCGAGATCGCCGGCAGCAGCAGGGCCTGCAGTGCGGGCAGGACGCCGCCGCCATCGGCCTCGCTCCAGCCTGGAAAGCCGCCTGCGGAAAACCATTGCAGCTTCACCGAGAACACCAGGATCAGCAGGATGGCGAACCAGAAATTGGGGATGGCAATGCCGATCTGCGCCAGGCCCATGACGCCCAGGTCGCCCCATCGGTTGTGGCGCGAGGCGGCATAGATGCCCGCTGCCAGGGCCAGCACGGTGGTGATGAGCATGGCCATCACGGCCAGCGGGGCGGTCACTGCCAGGCGCTCCAGCACCAGATCGCTGACCGGTGTGCTGTAGGCGTAGCTCAGTCCCATGTCGCCATGCAGCAGCCCCTGCAGCCACTGCAGGTAGCGCTGCCAGGCTGGCTGGTCCAGTCCCAGCTGCTCGGCCAGCGCCTGCACGGCCTCGGGGGCGGCATCGGGCCCCATCAGCGTCTGGGCCGCATTGCCGGGCAGCACTTCCAGCACGCCGAACACCACGGCCGAGGCGCCCAGCAGCGTGGCTGCCAGCATCAGCAGGCGCTTGAGCAGGAAGACGCTCATGGGCAGTCGGCCTTGGCACGGTGTTGGGCTGTCACGTCGGCGGAATGTGTGTGGGTGGTTCTTGGCGGGCCCGAATGGTACTGCGCACGGCCCATGCGCGCAGCATAGCGGCCTTTGAAGGTGCATCGCTCCGTGCCGATCCGGCGCGTATGCTTGCCCGTGCAGCCTTCATGCGTATGAAGGGGGCAGGATAATGGCGCAATGACTGATGCCACCTTGCTGCAAGGCCCGTTCGGGGTGCAAGGGCCTGCCCGGCCCGGAGCGTGGCGTGCGCTTGCGAGGGACCTGCCATGGCTTTGATGATCACCGACGAATGCATCAACTGCGATGTCTGCGAACCCGAGTGCCCCAACGATGCAATCTCCATGGGCGAGGAGTACTACGAGATCGAGCACAGCAAGTGCACGGAGTGCGTGGGGCATTTCGATGAACCCCAGTGCGTGCAGATCTGCCCCGTGGCCTGCATTCCCGTGAATCCCGCCCACGTGGAAGACCGCGAGACGCTGATGCAGAAATACCTGCGTCTGCAATCCCAGGCTCCCGCCGCTTCCTGATCGCTCAGCCCTTGTCGCTCTCGGCTGTGGCCGGGCGCACGGGCTTGGGGCGTGGAGGCTTGGTGGTGTGGATCAGCAAGGTCGCCTTGTCCATGTCGCCCGCCTGCAACTCGGGCCAGGCCTTGAGCGAATGGGCAATGCTGTCCTCGATCAGCTGGCGCTGGTCGGGCGCGGGCTTCTTGAGCACCCAGTTGGCGACTTCGGCCTTGTGCCCCGGGTGGCCTATGCCGATGCGCAGCCGCCAGTAGTCGGCCGAGCCCAGCTGGGCATGGATATCGCGCAGGCCGTTGTGGCCGCCGTGGCTGCCGCCGCGCTTGAGCTTGACCTGGCCTGGGGCGAAGTCCAGTTCGTCATGGACCACGAGGACCTCCTCGGGCTGGATCTTGAAAAAGCGCGCCAGCGCGCCCACCGATTTGCCGGACAGGTTCATGAAGGTCTGCGGCTCGAGCAGCCAGACACTCTCGCCACGCACGCTGGCGCGGGCCATGAGGCCGAAGTAGCTGCGCTCGGGCACCAGGTGGACCTTGAGTTCGCGCGCCAGCGCATCTATCCACCAAAAACCCGCGTTGTGGCGGGTGTCCTCATACTCCGGCCCGGGATTGCCCAGGCCGACAAACAATTTGATCATCGGGCGATTATCTCCATGGCGGCCGCAGCAGGCAGGCGATGGTGTTCACCATGCAAAAGGCCCACGCGAGGTGGGCCTTTTGCAGGTTGCGGCAGCCGCAGCCGCCGCAAGGGAAAGCCAAGAATTACTTCTTGCCCTTCTTTGCCGGAGCGGCCGGAGCCGCTGCGGGAGCTGCGGATGCATCAGGAGCCACTTCGGGCAGCTTGATGGAGATCAGGGCCGGGTTCTTGTTGGAGCCGCGCACCACAGCCTTCACGCCGTTGGGCAGCTTGACGTTCTGCAGGCCCAGGGTCGACTTGGAGGTCAGGCCGCTCAGGTCCACCTTGATGAACTCGGGCAGTTGAGCGGGCATGCACACCACGTCCAGTTCATGGATCAGGGGAGTGATGGTGCAGTTCTCGACCTTGACGGCCTGGGACTGTTCCATGCCTTCGAAGTGCAGCGGCACCTTCAGGTGAACCTTGGTCTTGTCGTCAACGCGCTGGAAGTCCACGTGCAGGATCAGCTGCTTGTAGGGGTGGAATTGCACGTCGCGCAGCACGACCTTGGAGGTCTGGCCGTTGACTTCCATGTCCAGAACGCTGGAATGGAACACTTCCTTCTTCAGGGCGTGCCACAGGGCGTTGTGATCGATCTCGATCAGTTGGGCTTCGGCAGCACCGCCGTAGACGATGCCAGGGGCCTTGCCCGAATTGCGCAGACGGCGGCTCGCACCCGTACCTTGCTTGGCGCGCTCAAAAGCGACGAATTGCATAACTAACTCCTAGATGGATGGACCGCGACCAGCCTCATCCGTTGATAAAAGAACGCCTGCCCCGTGCGGAACAGGCTGCTCTTGCGGTGTCCCGGGATGGTCCTGAAACCATCCCGGAACGCGCAAACCTCCCGAAGGAGGTTTGCTGGTTCAGACCACAGGGGCCGATATTTTATTCGGAGAACAGGCTCAGCACCGAATCGCCGGTGGAAATCCGCTGGATTGTCTGGGCAATCAGGGGGGCCACGGACAGTTGGCGGATCTTGCCGCAAGCCTGGGCTTCGGCGCTCAGAGGAATGGTGTTGGTCACCACGACCTCGTCCAGTGCACTGCCGTTGCCGATGCGCTCGATGGCCGGACCCGAGAAGATCGGGTGCGTGCAATAGGCGTAGACGCTCTTGGCACCACGCTGCTTGAGCACCTCGGCTGCCTTCACCAGGGTGCCGGCGGTGTCGATCATGTCATCCATGATCACGCAGTTGCGGCCGTCGATGTCGCCGATCACGTGCATGACTTCGGAGACGTTGGCCTTGGGGCGGCGCTTGTCGATGATGGCCAGGTCGCAGCCCAGCTGCTTGGCCAGCGCACGGGCACGGACCACGCCACCCACGTCGGGCGAGACAACGATCAGGTCTTCGTAGTTCTTCTGGCGCAGATCGCCCAGCAGCACCGGCGTGGCATAGATGTTGTCCACGGGGATGTCGAAGAAGCCCTGGATCTGGTCTGCGTGCAAGTCCATGGTCAGCACGCGCTCGACACCCACGGCCTGCAGCATGTTGGCCACGACCTTGGCCGTGATCGGCACGCGGGTGGAGCGCGGGCGGCGGTCCTGGCGGGCATAGCCGAAGTAGGGAATCACCGCGCAGATGCGCTCGGCCGATGCACGCTTGAGGGCGTCCACCATGACCAGCAGTTCCATCAGGTTGTCGTTGGTCGGTGCGCAGGTCGATTGCACGACGAAGACGTCGCGCGTACGCACGTTCTGCTTGATCTCGACGGCGACTTCTCCATCGGAGAAGCGACCCACGTCGGCTGCACCCAGCGTGGTGCCGAGGTGCTGAACGATTTCAGCGGCCATGCCAGGATTGGCATTGCCGGTGAAGACCATGATGTCAGGATGATGTGAATGCATTGAGCGCCCCAGTACGATGGGTTTGCCTTGACGCGAAAGACGTTTGGCAGGGGAGGAAGGACTCGAACCCTCGCATGCCGGAATCAAAATCCGGTGCCTTTACCAACTTGGCGACTCCCCTACACAGGCCCTCTGCCGCAGGCAGACAGCCTATAAACTCTCATCTTTGAGCCAATCCTTGAGGGGATGGGCCTGCAGATTCCTGCAAACTCTGACATTCCAGATGCCTGGGGCATTCTCGAAGTCGATTGTTTGCGTCGTTGGTGCAAATACTGCACTTCCCGAGCCCGTCATTCTAGCACGCAGTTTGAAGGACTTGAGCCAATCAATGGCTTTTTTCACTTCAGGCTGCAGCCTTTCGGCGACGGGCTGCAAGTCGTTCTGGCCAAAGCCATAGTGATCTGCAGCAAAGTCGGCGATTGTAGCATGGGCATGATCGCGCTTGAGGTCGGGGGCGCGGAAGATGGACAGGGTTTCCAGTCCCGCCTCGGGCTTGACCACCACGAACCGCTGGGGCGGCAGGGCATGGCTGTGCTCCAGCGGCGTGATGTGCTCGCCTATGCCCTCCACCCAGGCGGAGCTGCCGCACAGAAAGAAGGGCACATCTGCGCCCAGGCCCAGTCCAATGCGCTGCAGTTCGCGCCGGGTCAGGTTCAGTTGCCACAGGCGGTTCAGCGCCATGAGGGTGGATGCCGCATCCGACGATCCTCCGCCCATCCCGGCCTGTGCCGGCAGGCGTTTTTCCACGCCTATGTGCACGCCCTGGCTGCAGCCGGTGGCCTGTTGCAGCGCGCGTGCGGCCCGCATGATGAGGTCGTCGGCAGGAAGGGCCATGCCCGAGAGGTCCTCGCGGCTGACGTTGCCGTCGCCGCGCTTGTCGAAGTGCAGCGTGTCGTGCCAGTCCAGCAGCATGAAGACCGATTGCAGCAGGTGGTAGCCATCGTCTCGGCGGCCGGTGATATGGAGGAACAGGTTGAGCTTGGCCGGAGCCGGCACGTCGTGGAGCGAGCGCATGGGCTGGAGAGGATGAGAGGGATGGAGGCGGGTGCGGCGGGATGGGGGTGCAGAGGGCGCGCCCGGCGCAAATCAGGGTGTGTCGAGCACGATGCGCAGCGCTGCCGGCGGCTGCGGGTCATGGCGCCGGGCGGACAGGCGGCCCTGCTCCATGCGGGAGAGGTCGACCTGCCAGCCTGCGGCTGCGGTGGCCCGGCCCCGCAGCCAGTCGAACAGGGCAGCGATGGGCAGGTCGCTGCCCGTCAGCTCTTGCACCAGCGTGGGCAGCGAGTCCGAGGTCTTGCGGTCCTCGCCTTGCTGCAGGCTGGCCTGTCCTGGCGCCCAGAGCAGGCGCGCCAGCGTCGATCCCAGGGGGGTGAACAGCAGCAACTCGCCGCGCTGGGGGGTGCCCAGCAGCTCGAAGCCTGCGCTGAAGGATTGGTTCTGCGCATCTTCCACCTGCAGCGCCAGTCGGCCCGACCAGTGCCCGGCGGCGGCCGGTGCTGCTGCATCGGCCTGGAGCTGGCGGGGTGGCAGGGCGCAGCCGGCCAGAGTCAGCAGCGCCGTGGCAGCAGCCGTGGCGCACAGCTGCCGGCGGATGAGCATGGGGTGCAAACGATGGGGCACGGGGTGGGGCACGGCGCGGCGGCTCAAAGCGAGACGCCCAGGCGGCGCAGGGTGTCGCGCAGCGTGGTGTTGTCGGGGCTGGAGGCCAGGCCCTGGCGCCAGATCTTCTGCGCGCGTTCGCGATCGCCCTTGACCCAGAGCACCTCGCCCAGGTGCGCCGCGATCTCCACGTCGGGGCGGGAGGCGTAGGCGCTTTCAAGCAGCTTGAGCGCTTCGTCCAGGTTGCCTTGGCGGAATTTCACCCAGGCCAGGCTGTCGGTGATGAAGGGGTCGCCGGGCGACATCTCCAGCGCCTTGCCCACGAGCTTTTCTGCTTCGTCCAGATGGATGCCGCGCTCGGCGAAGGAGTAGCCCAGTGCGTTGTAGGCATGCTGGAAGTCGGGCCGGCGCGCGATGATGCCGCGCAGCAGCCGCTCCATTTCGTCATGCTTGCCGATGCGCTCCGCGAGCAGGGCCGTGTCGTAGGCCAGTTCGGCGTCTTCGGGGTCCTGTTTTTGCAGCTCGGCCTGCAGCGCATAGGCCTGGGCATTCTGATTGGCGTCGCGCAACAACTGCACTTCGGCCAGGCGCTTGAGCCGTTGCTGGCTGGGGCCGCTGGCAGGCACGGCTTCGATCAGGGCGCGCGCTTCCTTGAGCTTGCCCTGGCGTGCAAGCAGGCTCGCTCGGCGCGCCTGCACGCTCAGCAGGTTGGGGGCGTCGTCGATGCGGCGCAGCAGGGCGTCGGCCTCGTCGAACCTGCCTTGCTTTTCAGCGATCTGTGATTGCAGCAGGTAGTACTGGGACTGGCCGGCGCTGCGCGCCACGCCGGCAGGAATCTGCGGCACGAGCTTGCCGAAGCGCTCGGTGGACGCCTGAGCCGCACCCACATCGTTCGTTTGCAGCTGCAGGGCGGCCAGCGTGGCCCAGGCTTCGGCGTAGTCGGGCGAATCCATGGTGATGGAGACCAGTTGCTGCCGGGCCTCGTCCAGGCGCTGCTGACCCAGCAGCACGCGGGCATAGGCCATGCGCATCTGGGCTGACGGGTTCTTGGCCAGGTAGCGCTTGACGATGGGTTCCGCCTCCGGCATGCCGGCTTCCAGCAGCTCCATGGACAGCAGGGCCACGGGGCCTGTGTCGGGCGTCAGCGCCTGGGCCTTTTGCACGGCCTGCATGGCTGCGGCCTTTTGCCCGGCGCCCAGGCGCATGTGGCCGATGGTGGCCCAGGCCAGCGGGCCGCTGGCCGGATTGTCGGTTTCGCCGGCCATAGCCTGCTCGACCACATCGGCAGCAAGGGCCTTGTCGCTGGCGTTGTTGTAGAGCTGGGTGATGCCCAGATAGGTGGCAGGCTTGGACGGAGCGGGCGTGGCCTCGATCTCGCGCTTGAGATAGCTGCCGGTATCGGCGATGCGGTTCAGCGCCACCAGGATCTGGAGCACGAAGCGGTTGGCATCGCGTGACTGGGGAAAGGCGTCCAGCCAGGCGCGGGCATTGGCCAGTGCGCGCTCACCGGAGCGCGACTGCAGCGCCAGTTCCGTGCCACGGCGGTACAACTGCTCGCTGCCGCTGGTGCGCGCAGCCTCCATCATCATGGCCTGGGCATCGCCCAGCGCGCCTTCGCTGGCAGCGATTTCGCCGACCAGGATCTCGTAGAACAGTTCGGCGTTGAGCGCTGCGCGCTCCTCTTCGGCAGACGCGGCGGCGGACGATGGAGGTTCCGGGGATTCCGTCTCGATGGTGGCTGCGGTCTTGCCAGGCAGAGCCCAGGCAGTGGCGGAACCCATGGCCAGGGCTGCTGCCACGGCGAGTCCCTGAAGGCGAAGGCGATGATCCATCGAATCATAATAATCGAAGCCTCGGCCCGCATTTCGCACAACCTCAGTACAACCCGGATCGCATGCCCGAATTGCCAGAAGTAGAAGTCACGCGGCGTGCGTTCGCCTCGCAGATCGCCGGAGCGCGCATTGAATCCGTGGCGCTGGGCAAGCCATTGCGCTGGCCTCTGGGCATTGCCCCCGAGCTTCTGACCGGGCGCGAGGTGCACAGCGTGCGCCGGCGCGGCAAGTACCTGCTGATGCAACTGAGCGAAGGCCTGCTCATGCTGCATCTGGGCATGTCGGGCAGCCTGCGTTTCGTGGCGCCGCACGAGCTGCCGCTGGGTCCGGCGGGCGCGCATGACCATTTCGATCTGCACACCAGCAAGGGCCAGCTGCGCCTGCACGATCCGCGCCGGTTCGGTGCGGTGATGTATGTGCCGGCCGAGAACGATCCCTGGGCGCGCAGGCTGCTGGACCATCTGGGAATGGAGCCGCTGGATGACAGCTTCCTGTTCGAGACCTTCAAGGCCGGTCTGAAGGCCAGCCGTACGCCCATCAAGCAATTGCTGTTGAGCGGCAGCGTGGTGGTGGGCGTGGGCAATATCTATGCGTCCGAAGTGCTGTTCATGGCACGCATTGCGCCCACGCAGCCGGCCTGCGAGGTGGGGCCGCGCAAGGTGCGTCGGCTGTTCGAGGAGATTCGCCGCGTGCTGGAACTGGCGGTGGAGCAAGGAGGCACGACGCTGCGTGATTTCTCGGCGCCCGACGGCATGGCAGGCCACTTCCAGCTGCAGGCCAAGGTGTATGGCCGCGAGGGCCAGCCCTGCACGCATTGCGGCTCGCCCATACAGCTGCTGCGCCAGGGCCAGCGCAGCACCTACTTTTGCGCGCGGTGTCAGAAAGCGTGAGATTGCCTCAAAAAGAGGAGCGAATTCTCAACGTCTCGTAACGCTTGTGGAGGCCAGTCTGCGCGAGATTCATATCGGGTCTGTGCGGGAGGCTCACATTTCTGAAAAATCGCCCCTCAGCCGCGCTGGATTGATGGTGAAATATTGTTTCATTTGTAAATAAACGATGTTTTGCCCTGAATCCCCCCGTTCCAGGGGCCGGCCTTGGGGCGCAGCTGCGGGCAAAACGGGGCGACGGTGCTATATTTTGATGAGAAAAGGCATCACGCTTGCGGCGCAATGTCGAGGCGATCACTAAGCATCGGCAGGCATTGGCGATGCAATGGCGGGGGAAACACGTGGGACCATCATTCAACGAGCAATTCGACCAGCACGGCGCATGGCGCCGTGGCTTTGCGCAGCAATTGCATGCGCTGCGCGAATGGTTGCAGTCCCAGGAGCTGCTGGATGTCGCTGTGCAGGAGCGGCTGCAGCGGCTGGAAGCCCAGGTGCGTGGCGACAAGGTCATGGTGGCCTTCGTGGCCGAGTTCTCCCGCGGCAAGTCCGAGCTGATCAACGCAGTCTTCTTCGCCCACTACGGCCGCCGCCTCATGCCGGCCAGCGCAGGTCGCACCACCATGTGCCCGGCCGAGCTGGGCTGGGAAGCCGAACTGCAGCCCAGCCTGCGCCTGCTGCCCATCGATACGCGCGAATCGCTGGAAAGCCTGGGCCAGTGGCGCGCCCGGCCCGAGGCCTGGCTGCAGCTGCCGCTGGATGTGAACAATGCCCAGCAGATTGCCGACACGCTGGCCAAGGTGGCCGAGGTGCGCAAGGTGTCGGTGGATCTGGCGCGAACCTGGGGCTTCTGGCATGACGATGACCAGGGCGGCAATCCCTTCGTGGATGAGCAGGGCCTGGTGGAGGTGCCCATGTGGCGCCACGCGCTGATCAACATGCCCCATCCCCTGCTCAAGCAGGGGCTGGTCATTCTGGATACGCCCGGCCTGAATGCCGTGGGTGCCGAGCCCGAGCTGACCGTCAACCTCATCCCCCAGGCCCATGCCGTGGTCTTCGTGCTGGCGGCCGATACCGGCGTGACCAAGTCCGACCTGGCCATCTGGCGCGACCATGTGCTGCCGCCCGATGCGGCGTCGGGCCAGCAGGCACTGGCCGATTCGCGTCTGGTGGTGCTCAACAAGATAGATACGCTGTGGGATAGCCTCAGCTCCGCGACGCAGGTGCAGGCCCAGCTGCAGCGCCAGCGCCAGGAATCGGCCCAGATGCTGGGCCTGCCTGTGGAGCGGGTGTTGCCCGTGTCGGCACAAAAGGGCCTGGTGGCCAAGGTCTCCGGCAACGAGGCGCTGCTGCAGGCCAGCGGGCTGCCCATGTTCGAGAACATGCTGGCCGAGGGCATCATGGGCCAGCGCCAGAAGGTGCTGCAGACGGCTGTCAGGGCCAATGTGCAGCAGTTGCAGGTCGAGGTGGAGCGCGTGCTCAATATCCGCCGCCGCGACCTGGACGACCAGATGGCCGAGCTGCGCAGCCTGCGCGGCAAGAACGCCAGCGTGATTGCCTCCATGCGCAACCGCATCGAGAGCGAGCAGCGCGATTTCGATGCCAGCGCCGCCAGGATCCAGGCCGTGCGCCTGGTGCACATGCGCATGCTGCGCGACATCTTCCGCCAGCTCGGTTCCAGCGCGCTCAAGCAGGAACTGGTCGATCTCAAGGAGGCGCTGGAGCAGCGCGGCCTGAAGCTGGGCGCGCGCAAGGTCTACGCGGAAACCTTCGAACGCCTGCGCACCGTGGCGACCCGGGCCCAGGCGCAGGCCGGCGAGATCCAGTCCATGCTGGGCGCGACCTTCAAGGAACTCAATGCCGAGTTCGGCTTCTCGCTGCAGGCTCCTGCGCAGCTGGAGCTGACCGAGTTCGGCGGCGACCTGCAGCGCATCGAGGCCAGCTACACCCAGTACCTGGGCCTGGGCCACGCGCTCAGACGCAGCAATCCCGCGTTTGCCCAGCGGCTGATCAAGGCCCTTGCCATGCGTCTGCGCACGGTCTTCGAGTCTGCGGCCAACGACGTGGACATGTGGAGCAAGTCCGCCACGGCCCAGCTGGATGCCCAATTGAAAGAGCGCAAGCGCAGCTTTGCCCGCCGCATCGAAGCGGTGGACCGCATCCAGAATGCGGCTTCGGGCCTGGTCGAGCGCATTGCCGAAATCGAGGCCGCCGACGAACAGCTCACGGCCTTGCAGCTGCAGCTGGGACAGGCCACCATGGAACTGCTGCAACCCCTGTCGCCCACGCCCGCCTTCCCCGGCCTGGCAAAGGCTGCACAGGAAACTTCACTGACTGCTTGATATCTTGACCTTTCCCTCGATTGCCACGCCCGTCGTGCAGTGGCAGGCGTCGCATGGACGCAATCACCTGCCCTGGCAGCAGACGCGCGATCCCTACCGCGTCTGGCTCTCTGAAATCATGCTGCAGCAGACCCAGGTGAGCACCGTGCTGGGCTACTACCAGCGCTTCCTTGATGCCTTTCCCGATGTCGCCAGCCTCGCGGCCGCGCCGCAGGATGCCGTGCTGGCGCTGTGGAGCGGCCTGGGCTACTACAGCCGCGCGCGCAACCTGCACCGCTGCGCCCAGGCCGTGGTCCAGGAGTGGGGTGGTGCCTTTCCACGCAGGGCCGAGGATCTGGCCACGCTGCCCGGCATAGGCCGGTCCACGGCCGGCGCCATCGCGTCCTTTTGCTTTTCCGAGCGTGTGCCCATCCTCGATGCCAATGTGCGGCGCGTGCTCACGCGCGTGCTGGCCTTCGATGCCGATCTGGCCGTGGCCAGGAACGAGCGCGAACTGTGGGACCTGGCCCAGCAGCTGTGCCCCACCGAGGACCTGCAGCAGGCCATGCCCCGCTATACCCAGGGCCTGATGGATCTGGGTGCCACCATCTGCACGCCGCGCAAGCCCAGCTGCCTGGTCTGTCCGCTGCAGCCGCAGTGCCGGGCGGCCCGCTTCGGCAATCCCGAAAACTACCCCGTGCGCACGCGCAAGCTCAAGCGCAGTTCCGAGGCCTGGTGGCTGCTGATCGCCGTGGACGGGCAAGGCCGCGTCTGGCTGGAGCGCCGCCCGCAGCAGGGCATCTGGGCGGGCCTTTATGCGCCTCCCGTGTTCAATGAACGCGAGGCGCTGGAGCAGGCCGCCGCACGGCACTGGCCCGCCGCACGATCCGCCGACTGGACCGAGCTGCCGGCTTTCCTGCATGTGCTCACCCACCGTGATTTGCATCTGCATCCGGTGCGCGTGTCTGTCCATGGCAGCGGCCCGGATGCTGCCATGGCAGACGGCCGGGGCTGCTGGGCCGATGCCAGGGCCTGGGCCGACATGGGCCTGCCGGCCCCGGTGCGCAAGCTGCTGGATGCGCAGTTTGCGGGCTGAAGCCCAAGGCCGCCGCGTCTTCCTAGAACGTGCGGCGCGGCAGGAGCAGGGCGCAGCGCAGCAGCATCCACGCCAGCCATTGTTCACGTGCGCCCGGCTTGCGCCGTGCGCGTGCGGCGGCCTCGGCAATGTGCAGACGCAGGCTGAACAGGGCCTGGCGGTCGCCCCTTTGCACCGCCTGGTGCCAGGCCTGCTCGCAGCGCTGGCGTTCCAGCGCCTGATCGAGCGGGCTGCGCACGCCGGGCACATCGGCCGTGCCAGGGGTGTCGGTGAGGACGTTCATGGCTGCAGCGCTCCCACGGTTGGGCGGGTGCCTGCGTCTGCATCGCCGCGGTCGCCATCCTGCCGGCCAAAGGCATACCAGTCCACATGCCGTGTGCAGACCATGATCAGGGCCAGCACGGCGAACAGCGCGATGGAGCCCACGATGAGCGCGCTTTGCTCCAGCTGCAGCAGCACATACAGCAGGCCGTAGAGCGAGGCGATTCCCGCAGCAAACGGCAGGCCGCGCTGCAGGCTGCCCAGGATGTGGCTGGCGTAGTAGGCCAGCAGCAGCACGCAGGCCGAGGCAGCAATGCCGTAGGCGCTGGCAAATCCCATGTGCTCCGACAGGCTGATCAGCAGCAGGAAGAAGCTGCACAGCGCCGATCCCACCAGCAGGTACTGGATGGGGTGCACGCGCAATTGCTTGAGCACCTCGAACAGGCCGACGGCCACAAAGGTCAGCACCACGAAGAGCAGGCCGTACTTGGTGGCCCGGTCGCTCAGCGAGTAGGCGTTGATGGGGTCCACGAAGTCGGTGTCCAGCGACTCCAGGCAGGGGCCGCTGCTGGGCGCGTGCGCCGTGGCGGCGTATTCCTCCATGTCGCGGCGGCCTGGCTGGCACAGCGGCTGCTGGTCGGTGAAGGCCTGGCGCGCGGAAGAGGCCAGTGCCGAGAGATTCCAGCTGGCGTTGAATCCCTTGTCGCTGACTTCACGCCGGTTGGGCAGGAAGCTGCCGCCGAACGAGGGGTGGGGCCAATCGGCCGACAGCTGGACCTGGCTGTGGCTGCCCAGCGGCACGAAGGCCAGCTTTTCGGTGCCCACCAGTTCCAGGGCAATCTTCAGCTCAAGGGGCTCGTCCTTCTTGAGCAGGGCAGGCGCCAGCTCCGCCTGCAGGCCTTGCGAGTAGCGTTCCAGCGAGGTGCCGGGTCCCACGTCCAGGCTCTTGCCGCCGGCCTCGATGGTGGCCGAGCGTATGCCGCGCGGATCGGTCAGCGACAGCGCCACGCGCAGTGCGCCGCAGCGCACGGCCTGGTTGGCTGCCGCTTCGATGGACGGCTTTTCCAGGTACTGCGCGGCATGGGTGAAGCTGGCGCTGATGCTGTCCTGCATGGCGTAGGTGCTGACCTGGTGCAGGCCGCGCGAGCGCTCTTCCATGCGTGCCGTTGCCTCATGGCGCAGTTGGTCGGGCAGCAGCATGCGCTGGAACTGGCGCGTGGTCCATTCCGTCTTGCTGCCCTTTTCTATGCCGGTGGTCTCGGTGCAGTTTTGCACCAGCACCGGTCCCATCAGCGTCTGGCGTCCGGCCAGGCTGGCGACCACGCCCTGCACGGCGTTGTCGCGGTTGCGTATGCGGTCGCGCACCACGTCATGTACCAGGCCCAGGCCCAGCATCAAAAGGCCCAGCATGACCAGCAGGGCCACGCCTTTGGCAAGCAGTCGGTTCTTCATTCCACATCCCGTTCGTTGATCGTGGACGCAGTCTGGGCGGGGGCTGTGTGGCCGGAATGAAGTCTGTGAAGTGAAGGTGAAGTCGGGTTCGCGCCTCCAAATCCGAGTGAACAGGCCCTGGCGGTCAGGGTGCCCGCAGTGGCCAGTTCAGCGTGACACGCAGCCCGGGCTGGGCGTTGGTGGCCTGCATGCTGCCGCCGTGCAGCAGCATGATGCGCAGCACGATGGACAGGCCCAGTCCTGTGCCGCTGCGCTCCCCGTTGGGGCGGGGGGTGGTGAAAAAGCGTTCGCCCAGCCGGCCGAGTAGCGCCTCGGGAACACCGGGGCCGTGGTCGCGCACGCTGACGCGGCCGGGCTCCAGGTCCACGTGGATGCTGCTGCCCTCTGGGGCGAAGTCGATGGCGTTGCTCAGCAGGTTGCTGAGGGCCAGCACCACCAGGTCCTGCTCCCAGGGGCCGCTGCTGTCCTGGCCGTGCAGCACCAGCTGGATGCGGCGCTGGTGCGCAGCGCTGTGGACTTGCGCCATGGCCTGTTCGGCACAGGCCTGCAGGCTGCAGGCCGTGTGCGGGTGCAGGGCGCGGCGCTGCTCCAGCTGGCTCAGGCGCAGCAACTGGTCCACGAGGTTCTGCAGGCGCTGGCACTGGTCCACCACCTGGCGCGCGAACAGCTCGCGGTCGGCGGCGGGCAGGTCTTCCTGCAGCAGCTCGCCTGCGCCACGGATGGCGGCCACGGGGCTCTTGAGTTCGTGCGTGAGGGCGCGCACATAGCCCTCGATGTAGTCGCGCCCCTCCAGGCGGCTGCGCATGTTCTCCATGGCACGGGCCAGTTCGCCCAGCTCGCCGGGCATGCGTGGCGCCTCGGGCATGGGCGGGGCGGTGGTGGGGGAGGCGGCCTCGTTGAGCGTGGGCGCCTGTACCTGCTGGGCATAGCTGCGCAGGCGCCGCACATGGATGACCAGCCACCAGGTCACGGCAAAGCCCACGCCGGCCGACAGCAGGAGGAACAGCAGGCCGCCGCGCAGCATCTTGCTTTCCGCGCTGTCAACGATCTTCTGCACCGAGTGCGCGGGCTTGGAGGCCGTGAGCACGCCCGCAATGCGGCCTTCCACCATGATGGGTGCCGACACATACATGACGCTGCTGGCCTCGTCGTTCTGTACCTCGCGCGTGGTGCGTGCGCCGTATTCGCCGCGCAGCGTGCGGTGCACGTCGCGCCAGCGCGAGTAGTCGGCGCCCTGGTCCAGGCCGGCCGAGTCGAACAGCACCAGGCCTTGCTGGTCGGTGATGGTGACGCGCATGTCCAGGCTGGTCTTGCGCGTGTCCCAGATCCAGACCTTGACGGTCTGGTTGGCATAGGCCTGCATGTGGTGCGCGAAGCGGCTGTCCGCGGGGCTTTGCTGCAGCACGCCGCTGGCCATGTCGTCGCTGGCCAGCGCGGCCAGGGCGTAGGCGGTTTCGACCAGCGTGTCCTCGGTCACCTTGCGCACGCTGGGCTTGACCTCGACCATGAAGACGCGCAGCACGAAGAATGCGGCCAGGCCGTTGATGACGAAAAAGGCGAAGAACAGCCGCAGTCCGAGGCGCATGGCGTGCGGCGGCGCGTCAGCCCGGCAGCGTCAGGCTGTAGCCCATGCCGCGGTGGGTGGTGATGAAGTCCTGCTGCGGCACCTGGGCACGCAGCTTGGCGCGCAGGGTCTTGACGTGGGTGTCCACGGTGCGGTCCGTGCTGTCGCTGTCCTGGCCCCAGATGCTGTCGAGCAGGAACTCGCGGCTCAGGATGCGTCCGGGGCGCTCCAACAGGCAGCGCAGCAGCTGGTACTCGCGCCGCGTCAGCTCCAGGGGCACGCCCTGCATGCGCACGCGCTGGCCTTGCGTATCGATGCTGAACAGGGCATCTGCCGGCGGCGCTGTGCTGGCTGTGGGCGCGGGCTGCAGGCGCTGCGCACGGCGCAGCAGGGCGCGGGTGCGGGCCACCAGCTCGCGCGGGCTGAAGGGCTTGGTCAGGTAGTCGTCGGCGCCCAGCTCCAGGCCCAGCACGCGGTCCATTTCCTCGCCGCGTGCGCTGAGCACCAGCAGCGGCACGGCGGCGCCGGCCTGGCGCAGCTCGCGGCACCAGTCCAGGCCGTTGCCATCGGGCAGGCCCACGTCCAGCAGCAGGGCATCGGGCGGCTGCGCCTGCCATTGCGCGCGTGCATCGGCCAGCTGCAGGCAGTGGCGCACGGCGATGCCGTCACGCTCCAGCGCATAGCAGACGGTGCGCGCGATGGCGGGGTCGTCCTCCACCAGCAACACGCGCGGGGCGTTCGTCATCGGCATGCCTTGCATCGCAGTACTCCGGGAGCGGACCCTGGCGCTTCAGATGTCGTGCGCAAGCAGGTCGGCAGGCTTGGGGGTGGGCCGGCTGTCCAGCGAGCGGTGCCGGCACAGCGTGGGCCAGCGCGGGGCGAAGTGCCGCGCCAGTTCCTCGACCAGGAAGACCGAGCGGTGCTGGCCCCCCGTGCAGCCGATGGCCACGGTGACATAGCTGCGGTGGTTGCTGGCCATCATGTCCAGCCAGGACTCCAGGAACTGCTGGATGTCTCGGCGCATCTGGTCCACGCCGGGCTGCTGGCGCAGGAACTCGGCCACGGGCGCGTCCATGCCGGTCAGCGGGCGCAGCTGGGGTTCGTAGTGCGGGTTGGGCAGCATGCGCACATCGAACACATAGTCGGAATCCGAGGGCAGGCCGTGCTTGAAGCCGAAGGACTGGAAGACCAGGGTCATCTGGCCCACCGGGGCCGCAATCAGCTCCTTGATATAGCTTTGCAGCTGGGACGAGCGCAGGTGGCTGGTGTCGATGACATGCGATTTCTCGCGCAATTCGCCCAGCAGTTCGCGCTCGGTTTCTATGTCCTGCACCAGGGCGCGGCGGCCCTCGGCGACAGGCCCTTGCGACAGAGGATGGCGGCGCCGCGTTTCGGAGAAGCGCCGCACCAGGGTGCCCGTGGTGGCGTCCAGAAAGACCAGGTGGGGCACGACACCCTGGCGCTGCAGCCGCTCCAGCTGCCCGGGCAGGTGGGGCAATCCCCCGGCGCTGCGCGCATCCATGGCGATGGCCACCTTGTTGCTGTGGCGGCCGTGCTCCAGTTCGACGAAGGCGGACAGCAGCTCGGGAGGCAGGTTGTCCACGCAGTAGTAGCCGGCATCCTCCAGCGCATGCAGGGCGACGGATTTGCCCGATCCGGACATCCCGGTGATCAGCACGATCTCAAGCGACATGGCATCAGCCTCCATTGGTGTTGCGCGCGCCGTTGGCCGCACGGCCCGGCTTGGGCCGGGTACGCTGCGCGTCGGCCTGCGGCCGCTGCCGGCCGGGCCTGCGCGGCGCCGGGCGGGGCGGGGGTGCCTGGCGCGCCATGGCCAGCATTTCGCGGGCATGGGCCATCGTGGTTTCGGACTGGCGCTCGCCGCCCAGCATGCGGGCCAGCTCTGCCTCGCGCGCGGTGCTGTCCAGCGGCTGCACGGTGCTGAGCGTGCCTTGCCGTGCGCGCTGCTTGGCCACCAGATAGTGGTGGTCGGCACAGGCCGCGACCTGCGGCAGATGGGTGACGGACAGCACCTGGCGCGATCGGCCCAGCGCATGCATGAGGCGGCCCACGGTCTCGGCGACGGCGCCGCCCACGCCCGAGTCCACCTCGTCGAAGATCAGCGTGCCGGCCTCGCCCAGCTCGCTGGTGGTCACGGCAATGGCCAGCGAAATGCGCGACAGCTCGCCGCCCGACGCCACCTTGGCAATCGGCTTGGGGCTGGCTCCAGGATGGCCGGCGACCAGGAAGGCCACGCTGTCCACGCCAAAGGCACCAGGGGAGTCGGCCGTGGACAGGGCGGCCTCGAACAGGCCGCCTTCCATGCCCAGGCCCTGCATGGCCTGGGTGATGGCGCGCGACAGGCGCGGCGCAGCCAGGGCGCGTTGCTGCGACAGCACCCGGGCGCTGGCCTGGTAGTGCTGCTGCGCGGATTGCTCTGCAGCGTGCAGGGCCTCGATGTCCACGGCGGCGTCCAGCTGCTGCAGCTCCTGGCGCCAGCCGGCCAGCAGTGCCGGCAGCTCATCGGGCGTGCGGCGGTAGCGGCGCGCCAGCTGCATCCACAGCGACAGGCGCGCATCCAGCTCGGCCAGGCGTTCGGGGTCCAGGTCGGCGCGGCGCAGATAGGCCTGCAGCGAATGGCGCGCATCCTGCACCTGGGCCGTGCACGAGGCCAGCACGTCTGCGATGTTCTGGAACTCGGGCTCCAGGTGTTCCTGGTTCTGTATCAGATGGCTGGCACGGCCCAGCGGAGTGATCACGCCGGCCTCGTCGTCCTCCAGCATCTGCAGCGTGGTCTGGGCGGTGTCTATCAGGGTCTGGGCATGCGACAGGCGCGTGTGCTGGGCATTGAGCTCGTCCCACTCGTCGGCCTGCGGGGCCAGCTTGTCGAGTTCGGTGATCTGCCACTGCAGCCGTTCGCGTTCGCGCTGCAGGCTGTCCTGGGCGGATTGCGCATGCTGCAGGGCTTGTCGTGCCTGGCTCCAGCGGCTCCAGCAGGCCTGGACCTCGCGGCTGTCTATGCCCGCATAGGCGTCCAGCAGCGCGCGTGCTGCGTCGGGTCGCGTGAGGCTTTGCCAGGCATGCTGGCCGTGGATGTCGATCAGCTGCTCGCCCAGGGCGCGCAGCTGCGTGGCCGTGGCCGGCGTGCCGTTGATCCAGGCGCGGCTGCGGCCCTGGGTGTCCACCGTGCGCCGCAGCAGCAGGCTGTTGTCCTCGCAGGCCAGGCCTGCCGCCTCCAGCCAGGGGCGCAGCCGCGCGCAGCCGTCGAACTCCACGCAGATATCGGCTTGGGGGCAGCCTTCGCGCACCACGTCGGCGTCGGCGCGGGAGCCCAGGGCCAGCTGCAATGCATCGATCAGGATGGATTTGCCGGCGCCGGTCTCGCCGGTCAGCACGGTGAAGCCCGCATGCCAGTCCAGATCCAGGGCCTGCACGATCACGAAGTCGCGCAGCACGATGCGCTTGAGCGCCATGGTCAGGCGCCTCCCTCGTTCCAGCCCAGTTTCTTGCGCAGCGTGGCGAAGTAGTTCCAGCCCTTGGGGTGCAGAAAGCGCACGCTGTGGTGGGCGCGGCTCACGAGGATGCGGTCGCCGTGCTGCAGCGAGGCCAGCGACTGCATGTCGAAATTGGCGCTGACATCGCGCCCGGCCACGACTTCGATCGTGACCTCGTTGGCATCGGACAGCACGATGGGGCGATTGGACAGGTTGTGCGGCGCAATGGGTGCCATCACCCAGGCGGGGATGGACGGATGCATCATCGGCCCGCCGGCGGACAGCGCATAGGCCGTGGAGCCCGTGGGCGTGGCCACGATCAGGCCGTCGGCGCGCTGGTTGGAGACAAAGCGGCCGCCGACCTCGATGCGCAACTCCACCATGCCGGAGGTGCCGCCGCGGTTGACCACCACGTCGTTCATGGCCAGGGCCTCGAACACGCATTCGCCCTCGCGGATCACGCGGGCGCACATCAGGGGACGCAGGTCCTCTTCGTACTCGCCCTGCAGCATGGGCGTGAGCGTGGCCTCGAAGTCCTCCAGCGCGATGTCGGTGACAAAGCCCAGGCGGCCCTGGTTCACCCCGATCAGGGGCGTTCCGTATTGCGCCAGGTGCCGGCTCACGCCGAGCATGGTGCCGTCGCCGCCGACGACCAGGCCCAGGTCGCAATGCCTGCCCAGGCCATCGACATCGAGGGTGGGGTAGTCTGTGAGCCCTGCGTGCAGGGCCGATTGGGTATCAAGCACGACTTCGCAGCCCTGGCGCCTGAGGAAGTCCGCAATGCGCTCGAGCGCGTTGCTGGCATTCTCGGACGGGGCGCTTGCGCTGGGAGCGTGGTACTTCCCGATCAAGGCAACGTGGCGAAACGTGGACGTCATTTCTGGAAATTACATCATTAAAATCATCACATGCTCGACGAACGTGCCAAGTTGTTGCTCAAAGCGCTGATCGAGCGTTACATCGCTGACGGCCAGCCTGTGGGCTCGCGGACCCTGTCGCGTGCGTCGGGGCTTGAATTGTCGCCTGCCACGATACGCAATGTGATGGCTGACCTCGAAGACCTGGGGTTGATCATCAGTCCGCACACCTCGGCCGGCCGCATTCCGACCGCCCGGGGCTACCGGCTGTTCGTGGACACCATGCTCACGGCGGACCGTGCAGATATCGTGACGCCCGAGCTCGTGCCCGAGCAGCCGCAGAAAGTCATCGCCAACGCCGCCAATCTGCTGTCCAGCCTTTCCCAGTTCGTGGGCGTGGTGCTGGTGCCTCGCCGTACCTCGGTGTTCAAGCACATCGAATTCGTGCGACTGTCGGAGCGGCGCTTTCTGGTCATCATCGTCTCGCCCGACGGTGACGTGCAAAACCGCGTCATCTTCACCGACGTGGATTACTCGGCCTCTCAGCTGATCGAGGCATCGAACTTTCTCAACAGCCACTACGCAGGCCTGGCCATGGAAGAGGTGCGCGAGCGCCTCAAGGGCGAGGTCGAGCTTTTGCGCGGCGAGGTGGCCACCCTCATGCAGGCAGCCGTCAACGTGGGCACGGAGGCCATGACCAGTGCCCAGGAGGACGTGGTCATCGCGGGCGAGCGCAACCTGCTGTCGGTCAGCGATTTCTCCAGCGACATGGGCAATCTGCGCCGCGCCTTCGACCTGTTCGAGCAAAAGACCCAGATCCTCAGGCTGCTGGATTTCTCCAGCCAGGCCGAAGGTGTGCGCATCTACATCGGGGGCGAAAGCCAGGTCGTGCCCTTCGAGGAGCTGTCCGTGGTCAGCGCGCCCTACGAGCTCGATGGCAAGGTGGTGGGCACGCTGGGCGTGATCGGCCCCACCCGCATGCACTACGACCGCATGATCCAGATCGTGGACATCACCTCCAAGCTGGTCAGCAACGCGCTGAGCCACAAGCGCTGAGCCGCGCAGGTTAGGATCTACAATAGCCGTTTGCCATGGCGTGCATCCGCGCTGCCTTGGTGAATCAGGGGCCTTAGCTCATGCTTGGTTAGAGCAGCGGACTCATAATCCGTTGGTGCCCAGTTCGACTCTGGGAGGCCCTACCATCCATTGGTATGAAAAAGCCTGCCGCCTTTCCGGGCGGCAGGCTTTTTTGCTGGGAGCGACGCTGCCGGCTGGCATGGCTGCGCCTGGCTGCCATTGAATGCGACTTCCAGGTTTTTTGCAGAAATATGGCGCTTTTGCCTGGAAGCTCCAAAACCCGCTGCTACAATGCGAAGCGTTGCGGCTGTAGCTCAGCTGGATAGAGTACTTGGCTACGAACCAAGGGGTCGTGGGTTCGATTCCTGCCAGCCGCACCAAAAAACGCAAAGCCCTGAAGTTGAAAGACTTCAGGGCTTTTTCGTTTTCACGGGCCATCCGCTGGGATCCGCTGGGATGACACCCCCGGTCAGGCTTGCTGCGCCTTCGGCAGCACGATGCTGAAGGTGCTTCCCTGGCCTGGCGCGCTTTCTATCTGCAGCTGCCCGCCATGGCGGGCAGCCACGGTGCGGACAAAGGCCAGCCCAAGGCCTGCGCCGTCCAGGTGCTGATGGTGGTCCAGGCGCTCGAAGGGCTGGCTCAGGCGGGCGACGGCCTGCGCATCCATGCCGGGTCCGTGGTCCCGGATGGCGATGCGGCAATGGCCGGCGTCCTGCAGCAGCAGGCATTGCACCGTGGCGCCGCTTGCCGGTTGCCCGTGCGCTCCGTACTTGATGGCGTTGCCGATCAGGTTGACGGCTGCGCGGTGGAGCATGCCCGGGTCGCCCAGCACGGGGCATTCCTGCTCGGGCAGGCTGAATTCCAGCTGCACATGGGCGGCGCTGGCCTGGGCCCAGCAGCTTTCCACGGCCTGGTCCAGCACCAGGCCCAGGTCCAGCTGCTGCTGGCGCAGCGCCTGCTGCTGGGCACGAGCCAGGTGCACGAAATCGTCGGCCAGCTGCAGGGAGGCCTGGGCATAGCCTTCGATGCGCGGGAGCAGCATGCCCAGGTCGGGCGCTTGTACGGAACCACGCTGCATCTCCAGCAAGGTGATGATGGATGCCACGGGCGCCCGGATGTCGTGCGAGATGAACTGCATGGCCTGGTCGCGCTGGGCCTGGGCGCTGCGCAGATCGCTGATATCGACCAGGGTGATCAGCCAGCCTGCGGTGGGCGGAGCCTCGAAGGCCTGGACCAGCAGCATCAGGCTGCGGCCGCGACCGTCGCGCCCCTCGCTGCTGAGCGGCAGGCCGCCGGCGGCAAGCGCCCTGGCCGTGAGCAGCGGGCTGCCGGCTTGCGGGCCGGGCGCCGTGTCCAACGCCTGCAGGCCATCGAGCAGCCTGGGAAGGGAGTCGCCAGCGCGCAGGTCGTGATCCAGGCTGCGCGCATAGGCATGGGCCGCGGCATTGGCCAGCAGCACATGGCCCTGGCGGTCGCAGACAAAGGTGGGCGAGGGCAGCTGGCGCAGGCTTTCGCTGACGAAATGGTGCAGGGCGCGCAGTTGCCGCGAAGCCTGCTCGACGGCGGCAATGCGCTGGTCCAGCAGGTCGCCGCCCAGGCGCAGCGCGGTGGGCAGGCCCTGGCCCTGCAGGTCTCGCAGTTCCAGCGCCAGAAAGCGGGCGGCGGCGCGCAGGCGCAGCCAGCTCCACAGCGGATAGGCCAGGGCCAGGCCCAGCAGGGCTGCGGCAGGGGCCGTCTGCACCTGCCAGATGCGTGGTGCCAGCCCGGCCAGCGACAGGCAGGCCAGGGCCAGCAGCGCGCAGGCCAGCATGCCGCCCGAAGGGCCCAGCCAGGCCAGGGCCAGCAGGGCCAGCAGCACGGCTGCGGTGTTGAGCGCACGGTCCAGCCCCGCCGAAGCGCGGTGTACGTGCGAGCCCTGCAGGCTGCCGTTGAGCACATGGGCCAGCATTTCCACGCTGGAGATGGGGCGCGCGCTGGCACCCAGCGGTGCGGTGAACTGCGCTCCCAGTCCGGCAGCCGTCGTTCCTATGAGCACGTATTTGCCGCGAAATGCCGCAGCAGGAATGCGGCCGCGCAGCACGTCGATGTACGAATAGGTGGTGAAGGGCGAGCGGTCACGCGCGCCCTGCTCGGGCCTGGCCTGTGCGAAGGCAATGATCTCCCGCTGGCGGCGCTGCCATGCGGGTGTGCCGGGGTCCAGCGGCGGCACGGGTTCGGGGCGGGCGCATGGGCGGCCGTGCTGGCCCACGCAGTGCAGGGCCAGCGCCATGTGCCACCAGGGCTGCTGCGCGCTGCCTTCAATGGCATGGAAGCTGCGCACGGCGCCGTCGGAATCCACGGGCAGCTGGGTGTGGCCCAGCGCTGCCGCAGCCTGTGCAAAGGCCGGCAGCGGATCCGTACCCGGCGCCACGGGCAAGGCGGTGCGGCCGCTGCGCTGCAGGACGCGCGCCAGCAGCAGATCATCGCCTGGATAGTCCAGATCTTCTTCGCTGAGCATCACGTCCAGGCCGATGGCGCGCGGCGGGGCCTGGCTGATGCGCTCCAGCAGGCCCGCGTGCAAGGCACGCCTCCAGGGCCAGCGGCCTATGGCGTCGATGCTGGCATCGTCGATGGCCACGATGACGATGTCCTGAGATGCCTTGGGGCGGTGCAGCCAGCTGGCCGTGTCCTGCACCAGTCCGTTGATGCGCTCCAGCTGCCCGTCACCGCTGAGCCAGAACACCAGGGACAGCAGTCCCGCCGCCAGCAGCAGCCAGTCCCGCCGCAGCCCCCGGCCACGCGCGGGCGCCGGCTGCACCTGCTGCGCCGGCGTGGCGGGACTGTCAGGCGAAGGCGGCAGGGTGGACAAGCGTGGTCAAGGATTGAACGGGTGCGGTTACTGGCGCTGCAGGCGCTCTCCGCTGCCCGATTGCATCATCTCGCCGCTGGCATCGACGATCCAGCTGCCGGTGCGGAACTGGCGTGCGGCCGAGAAATCGCTGCGCAGGCCGTTGGCGTCCTCGATCTGCAGCCGCAGGTAGTAGCTGCCTGCGGGCAGGTCCTCGGTGCTCCATTGCGGCTGGTCGGTCCAGAGGTCAACCAGCGGCGCGGTGAACTCCTGGTCGCGCGCCACCATCACGTGGTAGCGCTGGCCGGGCTCGCCACTCCAGCGGATCTGGCGGCTGCCCTCGGCGGGGCCGTCGCCCATCTGCAGCGCGCTGGCCGAGGGCTGGGGCGGCACGGCCGCCAGCTGCATGGCCTGGGCTGCGGCGAACGGGCCCTGGTCGGGCTTGCCGTCGGCCAGCGTGCGGATGCTGGCGGCGCGCCAAAGATAGCGGCCGGCCGGCAGCCTGGCCAGCGCGGCTGCGGGCAATGTGCAGTCGTTCAGGTCGCGCGCGTCGATGGCAGGTTCGGCAAAGCCGGCCTGGGCATCGGCAGAAACGACCTGGATGCGGTAGCGCACGGCGCCCACCACCTTGGTGCACTGCATGCCGGCGCGGCCCAGGCCCACGGTGGCGTCGGCCTGCGGTGATTCGTACAGCGGCGGCACGGGATGGGCCTTGACGCGCAGGGCGCGCCGGCTGGCTGCACCCGGAATGCCCTGGGCGTCGATGCCGCGCAGGGACAGTACATAGTCGCCATCGTCCACGCCTGCCAGGCGCAGCGGTGAGGCCGTGGCCTGGAAGCTGGCGCTGCGCAGCACCTGGGTCATGTCCGCGTCGCGCGACAGCTGCAGCTGGTAACGCACGGCGCCGGGCAAGGCCGGCAGGGGCAGGCTGATCCAGTTGGCGTCTTCCGCCAAGGCGGGCCAGGCGGTGATGTCGGGCGCACCCAGCATGGGGCGGGGTTGGCCGACGCGGCCGTCTGCCGCCACGGCCACGCCCTGGCCGGGGTGCAGCAGCGCATCGCCGGAAGGTGCGCCAGAGGCGTCCGAGCCCACGGCGACCGTGCCTTCATCGACGGCGGCCGCTGTCCTGCCTGCCGCATCGGTCTGCACCAGGAAACGCGTGCCCCGCACGCTGGTCGATGCCGCAGGCGTGCGCACTTCGAAGCGGCGCTGGGCATTGCCCTGCTCGGGGGGGACCGAGGCCTCCACGCTGCCTTCTCGCAGGTCGATCACGGACTGCAGGCTGCCGGCCCGGCCCTTGCGGCGCATCTGGCGCAGCAGGACATCGGACTGCGACTGCACGCGCACCAAAGAGCCATCGGCCAGGCGCACGGCCACAAAGGCGTCCGGCGCAAGCTGCAGTCGATCGCCTTCCTGCAGCGTCTGTCCCTTGCGCAGGACCTGGCCTGCGTCTTCGGCCGAGCCGCTTTGCGTGTCGGCCAGATGGTCGAGCGCGCGTGTGCTGCGCGCATCGCCCTGCACGAATTCCACGGAGGCCACGGCGGCGCGCAGCAGGCGCACGGGAATCTCCAGCACGGAGCCGGGCCGCAGGCGATACGGGTTGGCCACGCCGTTGTGCTGCTGCAGCTGGGTCCACTGGCGTGCATCGCCCAGGTAGCGGCTGGCCAGCTGTTCCAGGGTGTCGCCTGTGGCCACGCGGTGGGCGAGCATGTCGCCGCCGCTGGCGGCGGGTTTGATCTGGGCCTGTGTGGCGGCAGCGCCCAGCAGGGCCAGGCTTGCCAGCAGGCAGGCCCGAGCGACGGGCCCGCGCAGGCTGGCGGCGAGCAAGAGTCTGTTCATGGTGTTTGAGGTGCCGCCTGCAATGCCTCGTCAGGCACGTCCAGGCGGTAGCCGTAGCCGTACACGGCGCTGATGGCGTAGGGCTGACCGGCGCGCAGGTTCAGCAGCGCGCGCAGGCGCGAGATATGTGTGTCCAGCGAGCGTGACTGCACTTCGGCGTTGTGGCCCCACACGGCTTCGCGCAGGTGTTCGCGCGACAGCAGGCGGCCCTGGTTCTGGAACAGCGTCAGGGCCAGTGTGTATTCGCGGTGCGTCACCTCGATGGGCTGGCCATTCATTTCCAGGCTGTTGGTGGTGGTGAGGAACCGGAAGGGGCCGAACTCCAGCACGCTTTGCGTGTTCACCGGATAGGCGCGGCGCAGCAGGGCGGCCATGCGCGCGCGCAACTCGCCGTGGCGCACGGGCTTGACCATGAAATCGTCTGCGCCGCAGGACAGGCCTTCGACGATGTCGGCCTCTTCGCTGCGGTGGGTGATGATGAGGATGGGCAGCTCACGGCTCACATGGCCGCGCGTCCACCGCACCAGGTCCGTTCCTTCCATGTCCGGAAGGTGCCAGTCCACGATCAGAAGGTCGAAGCTCTCGCGGCGCAGTTCCAACTGCAGGGCCGAGCCCGTCTGGTAGGTGTGGCAGCTGTGGCCCGTCTCCAGCGCAACCTGACGCAGCATCTCCAGTTGCAGCGGATCATCGTCCAGAGCAGCGATACGCATCCCAATGTCCTTTCACGCAAGCGCCAGAATCCCGGGCGCAGGGCTTGCGGGCAAGACTGCCCGCAAATATGCGGTTTCTCAAGCGAAGCTTACCCTTACTCCGAAGCATCGCGCAGTTGCTGCAGGGCGGCCAGCACCAACGGCGCGTCGGCGGGCTGCAGCCGGGACTGCAGTGCGGACAGGGCCGCCTCGCCTTCCCTTTGCAGTTGGCCGATGGCCTGGCCGGCTTCCTTGGGGGCGTCGAAGCCCAGGCTTTGCAGCAGCAGCTGGCCGTCGGCAGCCACGAGCTTGAAGTAGAACTTGCCGTCGGCTTCGCGGTATTGCTTGAACTGGGGCAGGGCCTGCTTCGCGGCCTTGGCCTTGGCGGCCACGGGGGCCTGGGCCAGGCTGCGCAGGCCGACGGCCGAGCGCAGTTCGCGGATCAGGGGCAGGGTCTCGCGGCGGGCCTTGGTGGCGCCGGCCTGCAGGATGTCCTCCAGTTCGCCCGGATGGGCCACCAGGTGCTCGTAGCGCTCGCGCATGGGGGCCAGCTCGCGGTCGATGCGCTCGAACAGCTGCTGCTTGGCGTCGCCCCAGGCAATGCCTTCGGCGTACTGGCGGCGCAGCGCCTCGGTTTCTTCCTCGCTGGCAAAGCCCTGGTAGATCTGGAACAGGGCCGAGCCCTCGACTTCCTTGGGCTCGCCGGGCGTGCGCGAATCGGTGGTGATGCTGCCGATGAGCTTGCGCAGCTGCTCGCGCGTGGAGAACAGCGGGATGGTGTTGTTGTAGCTCTTGCTCATCTTGCGGCCGTCCAGGCCGGGCAGCGTGGCCACGTTGTCCTCGACCTGTGCCTCGGGCAGCGTGAAGAACTCGCCGCCATAGATGTGGTTGAAGCTGGAGGCCATGTCGCGCGCCATCTCGATGTGCTGGACCTGGTCGCGGCCCACGGGCACCTTGTGGGCGTTGAAGGCCAGGATGTCGGCAGCCATCAGCACGGGGTACATGAACAGGCCGGCAGTCACGCCGTCATCGGTCTCGGCGCCGTCCGCGTGGTTCTTGTCCACGGCCGCCTTGTAGGCGTGGGCGCGGTTGAGCAGGCCCTTGCCGGTCACGCAGGTCAGCAGCCAGCACAGCTCGGGGATCTCGGGGATGTCGGACTGGCGGTAGAAGGTCACATGCTCGGGGTCCAGCCCCGCCGCCAGCCAGCTGGCCGCGATCTCGATGGTGGAGCGCTGCACGCGCGCCGGGTCCTGGCACTTGATCAGTGCGTGGTAGTCGGCCAGGAAGTAGAAGTTCTCCACCTCGCGCGAGCGGCTGGCCGCGATGGCCGGGCGCAGCATGCCGGCATAGTTGCCGAGGTGCGGGGTTCCGCTGGGAGTGATGCCGGTGAGGAAACGGATGGTGCTCATGACGGGAGACTGCGACAGGCAATAGAGAGAAAAGAAGGGAATCTGACGGGCAGGCTGGGCGGGTCTGCCGCGCGTTCAGCGCAGCAGCGCGATCAGCGGCGTCAACGCGAGATCGATCACGGCATAGCCGAGATCCATCAGCGGCCGCAGCCACAGGCTGCCGACCACGCCGGCGATGACCAGTCCCATGACGATGAAGAATCCCCAGGGTTCGATCCGCGCCACCCATTGCGCCTGGCGCCAGGGCAGCAGGCCGACGAGGATGCGCCCGCCGTCCAGCGGCGGCAGCGGGAAGAGGTTGAAGGCCCACATCACCAGATTGACCAGGATGCCGGCGCGGCACATTTCAATGAAGAAGCGCTCGCCCACTCCCGATCCGACCAGAACCACGAGCAGCACGCCCCACATCAGCGCCTGCACGAAATTGGAGGCCGGGCCCGCCAGGGCCACCCAGATCATGTCGCGCTTGGGGTTGCGCAACTGGTCGAAGCGCACGGGCACGGGCTTGGCGTAGCCGAACAGGAAGGCGCCCGAGGTGGCGAAATACAGCAGCAGCGGCATCAGGATGGTGCCGATGGGGTCGATGTGCTTGATGGGGTTGAGCGTGATGCGTCCCATCATGGCGGCCGTGTTGTCGCCGAAGTGGCGTGCGGCATAGCCGTGGGCAGCCTCGTGCACCGTGATCGCGAAGAGCACGGGCAGGGCATAGATGAGTACGGTCTGGATGAGGTTGGAGATGTCCACGGCGGGCATTGTCTCAGACGGCGGCCACCCTTGCCGCTGGGCACCGCCAGAGCCCGTGCGCAGCGCTGCGGCCGACCGGATATGGTGGTTTCCCGCGGATTGGCAACAGCCGCCTCTGTGTTGCAAAATGAAACAGCAATGCGATGGGCGAATCAACAGGTTTTTCACCAAGGCCCTCGGGCCATATGGACAAGAGGTGGCACGTGGGCGTACTGGGCTTGGGCAGGCTGCCGATAGGCTGGCGGCTGGTGATTGCGTTCGGCGGTATCAATCTGCTGGTGTTCACGATGATGGCGGTCACGGTGCTCTCGCTGGGGCAGGCCGAGCAGGCGCTGGCGGCCGGCGGGGCGACCACGGTGGCCGAACAGGCGCTGGTGCACACGCGCTGGTGGGTGCTGGGCCTGGGGGCGGCCGTCTGCACACTGGCCCTGGTGGCCTGGTTCAGCCTGCGGCGCGGCATCGTGCAGCCGCTGGGCCAGGCCATCCTGATTGCCGAAACGGTGGCCGCCGGCGACCTGAGCCAGGAGTTTTCGACCGAGCTGCAGGGCGACTTCGGCCGCCTGCTGGGCGCGCTGGGCACCATGGAAGACACGCTGACCGAGCTGGTCGGCCGCATCAAGCAGTCCACGGATTCCATCGGCCTGTCGGCCGGTGAGATCGACGCCGGCAACACCGACCTGTCGCGCCGCACCGAGGCCCAGGTCTCGGCGCTGGCCCAGACGGCGGCCAGCATGGAGCAGCTCACGGCCACCGTGCGCCAGAACGCGGAGCGCGCGCATTCGGCCAGCGGCCTGGCCGTCGATGCATCGTCCACGGCCAGGCGCGGGGGGGCCGTGGTGGGCGAGGTGGTGCAGACCATGGAGGCCATCAGCGGCAGCTCGCGCAAGATCGTGGACATCATCCAGGTCATCGAAGGCATTGCCTTCCAGACCAATATCCTTGCGCTGAACGCGGCCGTGGAGGCGGCACGCGCGGGCGAACAGGGTCGGGGCTTCGCCGTGGTGGCCAGCGAGGTGCGCAGCCTGGCCGGCCGTTCGGCCGAGGCTGCCAAGCAGATCAAGGAACTGATCACCACCAGCGTGCGCCAGGTGGAAAGCGGCGCGGGCCTGGTCAACCAGGCGGGCGCCACCATGCAGGAGATTGTCGGCGCCGTGGGCCAGGTCTCGGGCCTGCTCGGCGAAATGTCGCAGGCCCTGCGCGAGCAAAGCGAAGGCATTGCCCAGGTCAACGCCGCCGTGGGCCACATGGACAGCGCCACCCAGGAGAACGCTGCCCTGGTGCATCAGGCCTCGCGTGCGGCCTCGGCGCTGAGCGAGCGCGCCCAGGAGCTGGAGCAGGCCGTGGGCGCCTTCAAGCTCGATGACGAGCCGCAGGACGCTGGCGCTGGCGTGCGGGTGCAGCCGCAGAAGCCGTCGATGGCTCCCGCCGCAGTCTTGTCCGCCGCTGTGACGAGGCCGTTGCAGCGCGCGCCGGCTGCTGCACCCCGGCCTCTGGAGTGGGCGCAGCACTGAACGCCTTTCAGGATCAAGCTGCAAAAACAGACGCCGGGCATGCCCGGCGTTGATGTTTGTGCGGGGGGGCTTCAGGTCATTTCCAGGCCCAGGGCCTCCAGGCTGCCCCGGCCTTGCCGCACCACGGTGGGCGGATTGCCCAGGGCCATGGGCACCAGGTCGATCACCGTGGTCGGCTCCGAGGGGCAGGCACCTGCATCGACGATGGCATCGAGCTCGTGGGGAAAGCGCTCCAGGATGGCATCCGCGTCATGCAGGGCCTCGGTCTCTCCGGGCGGGATCAGCGTGGTGGCGATCAGCGGCTCGCCCAGCTGCTCCAGCAGCAGCTGCGTGCCCTTGCGGTCCGGCACGCGCAGGCCGATGGTCTTGCGCGAGGGGTGGCTCAGGCGCTTGGGCACTTCCTTGGAGGCTTCCAGGATGAAGGTGTACGGCCCCGGTGTGGCCAGCTTCAACAGCCGGTACTGGCGGTTGTCCACGCGCGCATGGCTGGACAGCTCCGACAGGTCGCGGCACAGCAGCGTGAGGTGGTGCTTGTCGTTGATCTGGCGGATGCGGCGCAGCCGCTCCACCGCAGGGCGGTCGTCCAGATGGCAGACCAGTGCATAGCTGGAGTCCGTGGGAATGGCCAGGATGGCGCCCTGGCGCAGCATGTCGACGGCCTGCTTGATGAGACGGGGCTGGGGATTGTCGGGGTGGGCTTCGAAGCGTAGGACCATGGTGTGCGTTGTTTGCGGGAAGGGCTCAGGCCGGCTGAATGCGCTCGCCCAGCAGTTCCCATACCGGCGTCAGCTGGCCCGGCAGGTAGGGCAGGTCGCCCAGGTCGGTATGTGACTCCTCGGGGCTGTGGAAGTCGCTGCCGCGCGAGGCGGCCAGGCCGAACTCGCGGGCCATGTCGGCATAGACGGCGTACTCGCTGGGGCGGTGGCTGCCGGTGACGACCTCCACGCCCTGGCCCCCATGGGCCTTGAATTCGGAAAACAGCGCGTACTCCTCGTTGGCCGTCAGCGCATAGCGGGCCGGGTGGGCGATCACCGCCACGCCGCCGGCCTGCGTGATCCAGCGCACGGCGTCGGCCAGGCGCGCCCAGGTATGGGGCACGTAGCCGGGATGGCCTTCGGTCAGGTAGTGGCGGAACACCTCGCCGGTGTCGCGGCAGCGGCCGGATTCCACGAGAAAGCGCGCGAAATGCGTGCGCGAGATCAGCGCGGGATTGCCGGCAAAGCGCAGCGCGCCTTCGTAGCTGCCTTCAATGCCGGCCAGCTCCAGCTGGCGGGCCATCTCGCGGGCGCGGGGGCCGCGTCCGTCGCGCGTGGCATGCAGGCCTTCGACCAGGGCCGGGTCGTCTGCGTCAAAGCCCAGGCCCACGATGTGCACCGTGGTGCCTGCAAAGCTCACCGAGATCTCTGCGCCCGTCAGGTAGTCCAGGCCGCAGGCGCGCGCTGCGGCGGCTGCGCGGTGCTGGCCGCCGACCTCGTCGTGGTCGGTCAGCGCCCACAGCTGTACGCCGCGGGCCGCGGCACGTTCGGCCAGTTGTTCAGGCGTCAGCGTTCCATCCGAGACCACGGAGTGGCTGTGCAGATCGGCATTCAGATAGGACTTGGGCACCGGCCCATTGTAGGTGTCGGTCCTTTTCCGAGCCTGGCGCTGCGGCTGGGGACTTCCCTGAGTGCGGGTTTACCGCCCTCAATAGTGACAGCGGCATGACGATGATCAGCCAGGCGCCGTCAAGGGTGGACAAGAATGATTGCCCGGAGCGAAGGTCGGCGGGGCGCCATGGCCAGGCTCCGGCGTTGTTAGAAAAAAGATCGGTTTTTCCATGAATCTGAATCAAATCACCGTCGCCCAGAAACTCTGGGCCCTGGTGCTGGGACTGCTGGTGAGCATGCTGGCGGTCAACGGCGGCATCCTGTTCTATCTGCACGGAGTCAACGAGAAGATCAACACCGACGTGATGACCGCGCAGCGCGGCGCCACGCTGGCGCGCGAGTGGCGGCATCTGACCCAGATGAGCGTGGAGCGCTCCATCGTCGCGGCCATGTCACCCGACGAGACGCTGGCCGCGCAGCAGCGCGCGCTGATGAGCAAGGGCATAGAACGCATCAACGTGCTGCAAAAGCAGGTGGGCGAGCTGCAGCTCGATGCCAAGGGCAAGCAGGCGCTGGAGGCCGTGGCGGCCGAGCGCCGGGAAACGCTCAAGGCCAACTCGGCGGCCCAGGATGCGCGCAAGGCCAGCGACTTCGCCTCCACCTTCGACATCGTGGAAAAGCAGCTGCGCCCGGCGGCCGAGCGCTACAACACGGCGCAGGAAGCCTTTGTGCAGCAGCAGGAGCGCCAAAGCGAGCTGGCGCGCGAGGAGGGCGTCGCCCACCGCACCCGGGCCTACTGGATCGGCGCCCTGGCCAGCGCGCTCATCGTGGCCCTGGGCCTGTTCATGGGCATGGCCATCATGCGTTCCATCACACGGCCGCTGGACCAGGCCGTGGCGCTGGCCGACGGCATTGCCGCAGGCGATCTCACGGGGTCGGTGCAAAGCAACCGGGGCGATGAGCTGGGCCATCTGCTGCAGGCGCTCAACGGCATGGCCCAGCGGCTGCGCGGCGTGGTGGGCGAGGTGCGTTCGGGCGTGGAGTCCGTGTCCACGGCCTCCAACCAGATCGCCAGCGGCAACCAGGACCTGTCCTCGCGTACCGAGCAGACGGCGGCGAATCTGGAGGAGACGGCGGCCAGCATGGAGGAGCTGACGGCCACCGTCACCCAGTCGGCCGATACGGCGCGCCAGGCCAACCAGCTGGCCGCCACGGCCGCGCAGGCGGCCGAGCAGGGCGGTGCCGTGGTGGCCCAGGTGGTCACCAGCATGCAGCAGATCACGGACAGCAGCCGCAAGATCGCCGACATCATCGGCGTGATCGACGGCATTGCCTTCCAGACCAACATCCTCGCGCTCAACGCCGCCGTGGAAGCGGCCCGCGCCGGCGAGCAGGGCCGGGGCTTTGCCGTGGTGGCCGGCGAGGTGCGTTCGCTGGCGCAGCGCAGTGCCGAGGCCGCCAAGGAGATCAAGCTGCTGATCACCACCAGCGTGGACAACGTGCAGTCGGGCTCGCAGCAGGTGGAGCAGGCGGGGCGCTCCATGGAGGAAATCGTCTCCAGCGTGCGCCGCGTCAGCGACCTCATCGGCGAGATCACAGCCTCGTCCACCGAGCAGCGCGACGGCATTGGCCAGGTCAACCAGGCCGTGAGCCAGCTCGACCAGATGACGCAGCAGAATGCGGCCCTGGTCGAGGAATCCAGCGCGGCTGCGCTGGCCATGCAGGACCAGGCGCGGCGCCTGTCCGAGGTGGTGGCGGTGTTCAAGCTGGGGCAGGAAGGCAGTGCGCTGGCACCGGCCCGGGCGCAGGCGCCCGCCAGTTCAGCCGCCGTGGCGCGCCGACCGGCAGCAGCCCCTGCAGCGGCGGCGCGTCCCGCGCCCGCGGCACGCCCGGCTGCCGCCGTGCGCAATGCACCGGCGCCCCAGATCCAGCCTCCTGTGGCCAAGGCGCCCGCCCGGGCACCTGCCAAGGCCGGCGCGGACGACGACTGGGAGACCTTCTAGCGGGAGGAGCGGGGATGCAGGCCGGCGCGTCCATGTGCGCCGGCCTGCAGGCCTTCGTCAGTTGCGCGGTTTGCCGTAGTCGGGCGAGCGCGGGCCCGGCAGCAGTCCGCGCTGCGCCATGGGCGACAGCAGGCGCTGGTTGGCGATGGAGGCGATCTGCACGCTGCGGTCGTTCATGGTGTCCAGGATCTGGTTGAGCAGTGCCGTCACCAGAATGCCGACCAGTCCGCCGCCCGAGCTTTGGCCTTCGGCACTGGAGGCCGTGGCGCTGCCGTCCCACAGCTGTGTGCCGGTACGCAGGTCCACCAGTTTGGCGTCCAGCGTGACCACCGAGGCGCTGCTGATCACCGCATAGCTGGTGCCGTAGTTGCGGATGTTCAGGTACAGGGCCGCATCGGCGCCAAAGATTTCACGGAGCTTGGCCACGGGCAGTTCCTGCGCATCGTCGGCGCTGACGATGCCGTTCTGGCGGAACATTTCCTCGGTGACCGCCACGGGCAGGACGTAGTAGCCAGCCTCTGCCAGCGGCAGCGTGATCTGCGACAGCACGCCGGCCGGCGCATTCACTTCCGGCGACTGGTTCAGCGCGGGCATGACCAGGATGGATGCAGGCTTGGATGCCCGCAGTGCCGAATAGTCATAGGGCGCAGTGGTGGCGCACCCGGTCAGTGCGACGGTCATGGCCAGGGCCAGGGTCTTGATGTGTGTGCTCAGGCGCATCTCAATCCTTGCGGGCCGTGAAGGTTTGCAGCAGCGTGTCCATGAACTTGGCGGATTCGGGGAAATGCTGCTTTTCCTCTGCCAATTGCTGCACCGTCTTTTCGTTGTTGCCGGTCCGGGAATACAGCATGGCCATATGGGCGCGATAGCCGGGGGGCAAAGCCTTTCCCTCGGCCTGCACCTTCAGGCGGGTTTCTTCCAGCTTGAGCAATTGGTCCTCGGCGCCTGTGCTTCCGTCATCCTTGAGGTATTGATAGACCTGGGGCTGGTAATCGTTCCAGGCATACAGCGGCTGGCGCGGTGCAGCGCAGCCGGCCAACGAGGCGCAAACGGCCAGTGCAGCCAGGGTTGCGGCCGAATGGGGAATCTGCTTCATTGCGCGGGCTTCCATGCTCCGCTGTCCATGCCGGCCGCCAGCTTGTCCACGGCTTCGCGGATGGCAAGATCCAGCACCTTGCCATTGAGCGTGGAGTCATAGCCGGCCGTGCTGCCGAATCCCACGATTTCGCGGTTCGACAGGCTGTATTCGCCTGCGCCCTGCACCGAATAGACGACTTCGGAGGTCTGCACCCGGACGATGTTCAGGCTGACCTTGGCATAGGCCACCTGCTCCTTGCCACGGCCGAGCACGCCGAAGAACTGGCGGTCCCCGACCACCTTGCGGCCGAACTCGCTCACGTCGCCGGTCACGACGTAGGTGGCGCCCTTGATCGCCTGCTCCTGCCGGTTGAAGCCCGCTTCCTGGCGGGTCTCGGACATGTTGTCGCGGTCCAGCACGCTGAATCGGCCGCTTTGCTGCAGGTGGGTTACCAAGATGGTTCTGGCCTGGCCACCGAGGCGGTCGACTCCGTCCGAGAAAATGCCGCGCTGGAAGCTGGAGCGGTTGTCGAACTTGCCCACGGAAATGGGGCTGCGCGGGCCTTGATAGGCGCTGTATGCAGAAGCGGGTTTGGCCGTTTCAAGCGTGCGCGATTGCTCGGTGGTGGCGCAGCCGGAAAGGCCGGCGGCCAGGGTGATGGCAATGGCCGTGCAAGGCCACAGGCGAGAAGTCATGAGTTTTTCCCCGGTTTTCTTGGAATGAATTTGCAATAAATTGTTGCAAAAAACCGGGGATATTAACCGAGCGGCGCCGTGAAGGGCCGGTGGAATCTCTAGGAAACGTCCGAATGAACGCCCTCGATCAGGAATTGCACCTTGCGCTCTCCGCGCCATTCATTGATGTCCATGCGAAATGCAATGCAGGCCGATGACGGCAGCGGGTCGGTATGGCCGAACCAGATGCCGTCCACGGTTTCGCCCTGATGGCGCAATTGCAGTTTCAGGTGCTTTTCCCCGACCAGGCGCTGTGACAGCACTTCCAGCTGTTCACTGAAGGTGGGAGGCGCAAAGCCCTGGCCCCAGACCGCGAGATTGAGCTGCTCGACCATTTCCGGCTTGCGGAAATCCGGGTCCAGAGGCCCGTCGGTTTCTATGCGCCGCGTCAGCGTGGCCGCGTCCAGCCATTCCTGGGCCACCTGGGCCAGGGCCTTCTCGAACACGGCGAATCCGGCTTCGGCAATGGTGCAGCCGGCCGCCATGGCGTGGCCGCCGAAGCGCAGCAGCAGGCCAGGGTGGCGCTTGGATACCAGGTCCAGCGCGTCGCGCAGGTGAAAGCCGGGAATGGAGCGGCCCGAGCCCTTGAGTTCATGCTCGTGCCCCGGCGCGCCGCTGGCTGCGAAGACGAAGCTGGGCCGGTGCATGCGGTCCTTGATGCGCGAGGCCACGATGCCGACCACGCCTTCGTGGAAATCGGGGTCGAACACGCTGATGGCGGCCGGCGGCGTCATGCCGTCCGTGCACAGGCCCTCGGCCATGAGCAGGGCCTGCTCGCGCATGCCGCCTTCCAGCTCGCGGCGCTCGCGGTTGATGGCGTCCAGCATCTGGGCCAGGTTGGCGGCGCGGCCCGCATCGTCTGTGGTCAGGCACTCGATGCCGATGGTCATGTCGGACAGCCGGCCGGCCGCATTGATGCGCGGACCCAGCGCGAAGCCGAAGTCGAAGGTGGTGGCCGCAAAGGCCTTGCGGCCGGCCGCGTCGAACAAGGCCTGCAGGCCCGGCTGCATCTGGCCCCGGCGTATCTGCTTCAGGCCCAGGGCGACCAGGCGGCGGTTGTTGGCGTCCAGCTTCACCACGTCCGCCACGGTGCCCAGGGCGACCAGGGGCAGCAAGGCCTCCAGACGGGGCTGGCTGGTCTTGTCGAAGCGGCCGCGCGCGCGCAGTTCGGCTCGCAGGGCCAGCAGCACGTAGAACATCACGCCGACACCGGCCATGGACTTGCTCTCGAAGCTGCAGCCGGGCTGGTTGGGGTTGACGATGGCATCGGCCAGCGGCAGGTGGTTGCCGGGCAGGTGGTGGTCGGTGACGACCACCTGCAGGCCCAGGGACTTGGCCTCGGCCACGCCTTCGACGCTGGCAATGCCGTTGTCCACGGTGACCATCACGTCGGCGCCGGTTTCCTTGACACGGCGCGCGATGGGGGGTGTCAGGCCGTAGCCGTCCACCACGCGGTCGGGCACCAGGTAGCCGACCTCGGTCGCGCCCAGCATGCGCAGGCCGCGCCAGCCCACGGCGCAGGCGGTGGCGCCGTCGCAGTCGTAGTCGGCCACGATGCACAGGCGCAGGCCGCGCTCTATGGCATCGGCCAGCAGCCGCACGGCGGCCTCCATGCCCAGCAGGCCCGAGGGGGCCAGCAGGCGTGCGGGTGTGTCGTCCAGTTCGTCGGCGGAACACACGCCGCGTGCGGCGTAGAGCTGGGCCAGCAGCGGGTGGACGCCGGCCTGGCGCAGTGCCCAGGCCTGCTGCGCAGGGATCTCGCGGGGAATGATTTTCATGGGCAGTGTGTCAGAGCATGCGGCCCAGATCGGGCAGGGCGCGGGGGCCGAAAAGGCCCGCCAGCCTGTCCAGCCAGCGCGGCGGGCGGCTGCTCCATGCGATGGCATGGCGTTCGCCGCACAGCGTCAGCGTGAGCGGGTGGCCTGCGCGCACGCGCTCCAGCAGGCGGGCGATGAGCCCGGCGTCCAGCGCCTTCCAGGCCTCGCGCCACGCAGAGGGGTTGCCCTGCAGGGCTGCGGCGTGAAGGTCGTCCAGGCATTGCACGGCGGCCTTGGCGCCGGTGGCCGTGCCGGGCTGCAGGCGCCCGGCGCCGTGGACCCAGAAGGCGTTGATGGGCACCTGGCCGCGGGCGGCGCGGGCGTCGTTGAAGACATGGGTGTAGAGCAGCATCTGCACCTCGCTTTGCAGGCGGTGCAGGGCGCGTGCCTGCTGCGCGTCGGGCAGCCAGGGCCGCACGTCGCGGCCGATGACGCGGTCCATGGAGGCCGTGGCCAGGTCATCGAACAGCGCACCGCGCGCCAGCCAGCGCTGCGGCTGCTGGTACTCCAGCACGATGCCGTCGTCGGCGAACCAGGGCGCCAGCAGGGCCAGCAGCTGGCGGGATTCCTCATCGCTGAGGGGTGTGGTGGCGGGATCGCTCTGGTGCACCTGGTCTGCGCCTATGTGCCAGTGGCAGGGTGTGACATAGGCGCAGGCCTGTGCCGTCTCACCGGCCTGCCAGGCGGCCCAGGCAATCAGGCCCGGCGCATCGGGCAGGCCCAGCGAGCGCGCCAGGGCGCGTTCGTGGGGGGGAGAAAAATCCATCTCCGTGCCGGTCTGTGCGGGCGCGGGCTGCATCAGCGCCAGCAGGGATTGGAGATGGGGTAGCTCCAGTCCGCCCCAGACGGCCGCGACGGCAGCGTCATCCGCCGCATCCGAGGACGGACCGCCGGCATAGGGAATGATCCATTCGGTCGTTTCCTCCAGCGGGGCTTGGGTGGAGGACACCAGGGGAGCGGTCAAAAGCATGGCCGCTATTGTCGGGCATGGGGTGCCGCAGTGCCTGCGCCTTCGTTTTTTCCTCTTGGAGCGCGGTTCAGCGCTGGGGCATGTCGCGGGCCGAAGAGACCAGGCTGACCGTGGCGTCCTCGGGGATGGGCGGCATGCCCTGGTTCCAGTCTTCCCAGGCGCTGCGCATGGCGGCCAGTCTCTCGGGCGCGCGCACTGCCTGGTTGGCGCGCTCGCGCTCGTCGCTGGCCAGGTCGAACAGGTAGTCAATGCCGTCCACGCGCAGGTACTTCCAGTCGCCGTCGCGCAGCGCGCGCTGGCCGCGGTGCTTCATGCGCCAGTGCAGGGTGCGTGGGAATTCGGCATCTTCGGCGCGCAGCACGGGCAGCAGCGAGATGCCGTCCAGCGCATGGCCCTCTAGCGCCTGCACGCCGGCGGCATCCAGCACCGTGGCCGACCAGTCCATGCTCATGCAGTGCTGGGGGCTGCTGCGGCCCGGCGCGATGACGGCCGGCCAGTGCGCAATCCAGGGCACGCGTATGCCGCCTTCGGTCAGGTCCATCTTGCCGCCGACCAGGGGCCAGTTGTCGGAGAAGCGTTCGCCGCCGTTGTCGCTGGTGAAGACGATGAGGGTGTTGTCCAGCTGCCCCTTGGCGCGCAGCGCCTCGACGATCCAGCCTATGCCTTCGTCCATGTGGTGGATCATGCGGCGGTACTGGTGGATGTTGCCGCCGTCCAGGTGGGCAATGCCTGCGCCCAGGGCCTCGGCCGTGCTGCGGTCATCGCGCGTTTCCCAGGGCCAGTGCGGCGCCGTGTAGTGCAGGCTCAGGAAGAAGGGCGCATCGCCCTGGGCCATGCGGTGGACGAAGTCCACGCTGCGCTGCGACAGCAGGTCGGTCAGGTAGCCCTCGTCATGGTGCTCCTCCTCGCCCACCCACAGGTCGTGCTGGCCCGAGCTGCTCAGATGGGTGAAGTAGTCCACGCCGCCCGACATGGGGCCGAAGTATTCCTCGTAGCCCGAGCGCAGCGGGCCGAAGTGCGGCGGGTAGCCCAGGTGCCATTTGCCGATCAGCGCCGTGCGGTAGCCGGCATCCCTGAGCATCGATGCGACCGTGGGCATGTTGGGCGGCAGGCCCAGCTTCTCGCCCAGCGGCGTGCCGCGTGTCTTGCTGTTGATGGGTTCCTCGGCCGCACCGCGCAGGCGGTACTGGTAGCGCGCCGTGGCCAGGGCAAAGCGCGTGGGAGAGCACACGGGCGAGTTGGCATAGCCCTGGGTGAGCCTGAGGCCGCCGGCGGCCAGGCGGTCGAGCACCGGGGACACCGGGCCGAAGTCGGCCGCGCGGCCGCCGTAGCAGCCGAGGTCGGCATAGCCGAGGTCATCGGCCACGATGAAGAGGATATTGGGACGGGACATGGACATGCGTTCTGTGCAGGGTCGTGGGCGGGAAGCGGCGGCGCTCATTCCATCTTCATTCCGGTGGACTGGATCACGGTCCGGTAGCGGTCGGCCAGCGCCTGTATGCGTTCGGCGGCGGCCTGACCGGTCAGGCCTTCATAGAACAGGTCGTTGGCGCGCATGCGCTCGCGCAGCGCCGCATCCTTCATGGCCTTTTCCAGCGCGGACTGGATCCTGGCGACCAGGGGCTCGGGCGTGGCGGCCGGCACCCACAGGGCGAACAGCACTTCCTGCTCCAGGTCCTTGTGGCCCAGCTCGCCCACGGTGGGCACGCCGGGCACCAGCGGGTTGCGCTGGCGCGTGGTCACGGCCAGCGGCACGACCTTGCCGGCCGCCACCTGGCCCAGCATGGCCGAGGAGCTGATGATGCCGCCGTCCACCTCGCCGGCCAGCACGGCCGTGCTGGCCGGGGCGTTGCCCTTGTAGGGCACGTGGCTGACCTTGGCGCCCGTGGCATGGGTGAGGATGGCCGAGGCCAGGTGGCCCGGCGTGCCGTAGCCGGCCGAGCCCAGCGTCAGCCCGCTTCTCTTGCCCTGGGCGATGAACTGGTCCAGCGTCCTGAGGCCGGTGCGGGGATTCACGGCCACCATCATTCCCTGCGAGGCGATCATCATCACGGGACGCAGGTCCGTGCCCTTGAACGGCATGCTCTTGTAGATGAAGGGATTGACGGTGAAGGTCGTGTCGATGCCGACCAGCAGCGTGTAGCCGTCGCCGGGTGCCTTGGCCGCGTTGTCGGTGCCGATGTTGCCGCCCGCGCCGGGCCGGTTGTCCACGACGAAGGGCTGTTTGAGTTCACGCTGCAGTACCTCGCCCAGGCTGCGCGCAAGAATGTCGGCGGCGCCGGCGGGCGCGAAGGCGACGACGATGCGCACGGGTTTGGCGGGCCAGGCGGCAGCATCGGCGGCCGCATCGGCCCGGGCGCCAGCGCCGGAGCCCAGACCCAGCAGAAGGGCCAGGCTGGCCCGCAGCAGCGGCCTGCGCAAGGCATGGGTGGCATGGGTGGCTTGGAACAGGGAAAACATGGTGGCGAACTTTCTGCGCTGCGGGTGCGCCGGGCTTTGCGAGAATCCCCAAGCCGGCTCCGGACGGTGGCTCCCGTTGTCTCCTTTCCGGACGGGGCCACTGTAGAAGTCCCCGCAGCAATTGATCTAATCAACTGTTCCCCGTGAATACCCGTCCAGCCCCCACGTCCATCCAGCAGATGCTGCTGTTTCGCATCAACCGCTACTTTGGTGCGGCCGGCGGCGTGGCCATGCGCATGTGCGAGGCGCATTTCGGCATCACGCGCCGCGAGTGGGGCGTGATGGCCACGGTGGCTGCCAACGAGGGCCTGCTGTCGTCGGAGCTGGCCGAACGCGCGCAGCTGGACCGCGCACGCACCTCGCGCGCCCTCAGCGGGTTGGAGGAAAAGGGCTGGGTGCAGCGCAGCCCCCTGCCCGGCGACCGCCGCCGCGTGGCCGTGTCGCTGACCGCCGAGGGGCGGCGCATGTACGGCCTGATCCTGCCGCGCATGGCCCAGATCCACCTGGACCTGGTGTCCGTGCTCAGCGACGAGGAACTTGAACAATTCGACACCTTGCTGGCCAGGCTGCAGCGCCATGCGCTGACGCTGGAGGCAGAGGGCCGCTACGACGCCCTGCCGCGCGTGGACCGCGGACGGCACCGGCGCTGACACGCCGACGGCAAAGCCTGCCGCCATGCAGGGCCTGCGGGCGATGACACAATGCATGCCCATGCAATTTCCCTACGAACTGGCCGTCGGCTGGCGCTACACCCGGGCCGGGCGCGCCACGCGCCGCAACGGCTTCATCTCGTTCATCTCCGGCGTCTCCATGCTGGGCATCGCCCTCGGTGTGGCGGCGCTGATCATCGTGCTCAGCGTGATGAACGGCTTCCAGAAGGAAGTGCGCGACCGCATGCTCAGCGTGGTCTCGCACATCGAGATCTTCGCGCCCCAGGGCGCGGCGCTGCCCGATCTGGAGCGCACCATGCGCGAGGCGCGCGCCAACCCCGACGTGCTGGGCGCCGCACCCTTCGTCGCGGCCCAGGCGCTGCTGGCGCGTGGCGAGGACATGAAGGGCACCCTGGTGCGCGGCATCGATCCGGCGCGCGAGGGGGAGGTCACCGACGTGGCCGCCACCAATGCCGAGGTGCTCCAGCGCCTGGTGCCTGGCGAGTTCAACGTGGTGCTGGGCGTGGAGCTGGCGCGCTCGCTGGGCGTGCGCCAGGGCGACATGGTCACGCTGATCGCCCCGGGCGGCCAGGTCACGCCGGCCGGCGTGGTGCCCCGCCTCAAGCAGATGCATGTGGCCGGCACCTTCGACTCCGGCCACTACGAATACGACTCGGCCCTGGTGATGATGCATTACGAGGACGCGCAGCGCCTGTTCCGCCTGGAAGGGCCGACTGGCATCCGCCTGAAGCTCAAGGACCTGCATGAGGCACCGCGCGTGGCCATGGAACTGGCCCACACCATCACCGACCGCCTGCTGATCCGCGACTGGACCCAGCAGAACCGCACCTGGTTCGCGGCCGTGCAGCTGGAAAAACGCATGATGTTCATCATCCTCACGCTCATCGTGGCCGTGGCTGCGTTCAACCTCGTGTCCACGCTGGTGATGACGGTGACCGACAAGCGCGCCGACATCGCCATCCTGCGCACGCTGGGCGCCTCGCCGTCCAGCATCATGGGAATCTTCATGGTGCAGGGCGCCATGGTGGGCGTCATCGGCACCTTCGCGGGCCTGCTGCTGGGCCTGGGCATTGCCTTCAACATCGATGTCATCGTGCCGGCCATCGAGCGCCTGCTGCATGCCAACTTCCTGCCCAAGGACATCTACCTGATCAGCAAGATGCCCAGCGATCCGCAGTACAGCGACATCATGCCCATCGCCGTGATCTCCCTGGTCCTGGCCTTTGTCGCCACCATCTACCCGAGCTGGCGCGCCAGCCGCGTGAACCCCGCCGAGGCGCTGCGCTATGAATGAAGTGAATGTGATGCCCGGTTTCGAAGTGTCCCAGCAGGGCGCCGTGGTCCTCGATGCGCGCGGCCTGACCAAGCGCTTTGCCGAAGGACGGCTCAACGTGCAGGTGCTGGCAGGTGTCGATCTGCAGGTGCGTGCGGGCGAGACGCTGGCCATTGTCGGCGCCTCGGGCTCGGGCAAGAGCACGCTGCTGCACCTGCTGGGCGGGCTGGATGCTCCCACCAGCGGCAGCGTCACCCTCAAGGGCGAGCCCCTGCATGAACTCAGCGCCCAGAAGCAGGGCGCGCTGCGCAACCGGCACCTGGGCTTCATCTACCAGTTCCACCATCTGCTGCCCGAATTCAGCGCCCAGGACAACGTGGCCATGCCGCTGCGCATACGCCGCGACGAAAGGGCCGAGTGCATGGAGCGCGCCGCACGCATGCTGGCGGCCGTGGGCCTGGGCGAACGCATGCTGCACCGTCCGGCCGAACTGTCGGGGGGCGAGCGCCAGCGCGTGGCCATTGCCCGTGCCCTGGTCACCCAGCCGGCCTGCGTGCTGGCCGACGAGCCCACCGGCAACCTGGACCGCAGCACGGCCGACACCGTGTTCCGTCTGATGCTGGAGCTGGCGCGCAGCCATGGCACGGCCTTTGTGATGGTCACGCACGACGAGCAGCTCGCGGCGCGCTGCGACCGCATGGTGCGCCTGGTGCAGGGACAGCTGGCCTGACCCTGTACTGGGTCCTGCATGCGCCGTCCTGCGCGCTCCGGCGTCAGGCCATGCGCAGCAGCTTGCCGCCCATGTGCGGCGTGCGCACAGGCACCACGGTGGGCGCTGGCGCCGCCTTGATCTGCGGGGCCTCGGGAACCATGGCCGCCGGCAGCGACTTGCGCACGGGTTGCGCGCGGGGCGTGTCGCCGATGTTTACGCTCTGGGCCGTCAGGTCGGCCGTGACCTCGCGCAGCCGCGCAGACTGCGCCATGGAGGCCTGCACCACGTCGCCCATGATGGCCGTGACCTGGTGGGAGGAATCCACGATTTCCTGCATGGTCCCGCCGGCCTGTCGCACCTGCTCGGCGCCCAGAGCCACCTGCTCCACCGAGGTGTGGATGAGCTGCTTGATCTCCTTGGCGGCGGCGGCGCTGTTCTGCGCCAGTGCCCGCACCTCGCCGGCCACCACGGCAAAGCCCCGGCCCTGCTCGCCGGCGCGGGCCGCTTCCACGGCGGCGTTGAGCGCCAGGATATTGGTCTGGAAGGCGATGCCGTCCATCACGCCGATGATGTCGTTGATCTTGCGCGAGCTGGCGCTGATGGACTCCATGGTGCCCATGACCTCGTGCACCGTGCGCCCGCCCTGCTCGGCCACCCGGCAGGCCTGGCGGGCCAGTTCATTGGCCTGGCCTGCGTGCTCGGCGCTTTCGCTCAGGCCCTGCATGGCCTCGCCCAGGGTCTGCGCGGCCGTGAAGCGGCGCGTGATATCGCGGGCGTACTTGACTACCTTGAAGGGCCGGCCGTCGGCATCGAGGATGGGGTTGTAGCTGGCCTCGATCCAGACCTGGCGGCCGTGCTTGCCGATGCGCAGGTACTGGCCTGCATCGTGCTGGCCGCTGGCCAGCTTGCGCCAGAACTGCGCGTATTCGGGGCTGTGGCGTTCATGGGGCTGGACGAACATGCTGTGGTGCCGCCCGACGACCTCGTCCAGCGTGTAGCCCATGGCCTGCAGGAACAGGCGGTTGGCATGGAGGATGTTGCCGTCCAGGTCGAACTCGATGATGGCCTGCACCTTGGAGATGGCCGCCAGCTGGCCTTCGGCATCGGCGTTGCGGCGCTGCTGCTCGGTGATGTCGGTGGCGTACTTCACCACCTTGAAGGGCCGGCCATGCCGGTCGAAGATGGGGTTGTAGCTGGCCTGCAGCCAGACATCGCGCCCATCCCTGGCGATGCGCCGGTAGCGCCCCGCATCGTGGATGCCGCTGCCCAGGCGCTGCCAGAACCGGGCGTATTCGGGGGATTCGCTGACCTGGCTGTCCACGAACATGCGGTGGTGCTGGCCGATGACCTCGTGCTCCTCGTAGCCCATGGTGTCCAGGAAGTTCTGGTTGGCAGCCAGCACATGGCCTTGCAGGTCGAACTCGATCACCGCCTGGGACTTGTGTATGGCGGCCAATTGCCCGTCAAGCTCCGCCTTGCGGCGTGCGCCACCGAGGTCCAGGATTCGACTCCATGCTGAGCGCTTCATGGGAATTCCTCTCTCCAAAGCATGCCGGCCGGTGATGCGGGAGCCCGATGCGGGGTGTAAGTGTTACTTTATGTATTTTTATGGAGGCGCAAGCCATTCGTGTATTGATTTTGTCAAACGGAGCTGACTCGCAATAAGCCAAGGGTTTGCCCTTGCTCCGGGCCTCGTCTGCCCCTTGGACGGGCGCCGCCCGGGCCGGTGGCATGATGCGGCCATGCCCGCCTGGATAGACACCCACTGCCACCTCGATGCCCCTGAATTCGATGCCGACCGCGATGCCGTGCGCGCGCAGGCGGCCGAGACAGGCGTTGCGCATCTGGTGATTCCGGCCGTGGCGCGCGAGCACTGGGACACGGTGGTGGCGCTGGCGCGGCGCCATGGCGACAGCTATGCGCTGGGCATCCATCCGCTGTACACGCCCAATGCCCGCGAGCAGGACATTGCCGCATTGCGCGAGACGCTGGACCGGCTGCGTGGCGATCCCCAACTGGTGGCCGTGGGCGAGATCGGGCTGGACTTCTTCGTGCCAGGGCTGGACGCACAGCGGCAGGTCTGGTTCTACGAGCAGCAGATCGCGCTGGCGCGCGAGTTCGATCTCCCGGTCATCCTGCATGTGCGCAAGTCCAGCGACCGGCTGCTCAAGACCCTGCGCGCGCGGCCCGTGGCGGGTGGCATTGCCCATGCCTTCAACGGCAGCGTGCAGCAGGCCCAGGCCTTCATCGACCTGGGTTTCAAGCTGGGCTTCGGTGGCGCCGTGACCTATGACCGCGCGCTCAGGCTGCGCGAGCTGGCAGCCAGCTTGCCGCTGGACGCGCTGGTGCTGGAAACCGACGCTCCCGACATTCCGCCGCACTGGCTCTACACCACGGCCGGGCAGCGTGCCCAGGGCCAGGCCCAGGGCCGCAACACGCCGGCCGAGCTGGCACGCATTGCGGATGTGATTGCGCAACTGCGCGGCATCACGCCCCAGGCCCTGGCCGATGCCACGCGCCGCAACGCGCGGGCCGCGCTGCGCGGCCTGCCCGCCATGGCCTGAGCCTGGGCCGCTCATGCCCATGAGCGGTCTTGCCGCCCGCAGCAAGCAGCCCGGCGAGTGCTGGGCGACAATGCCGGCCATGTCCTTGACCGTTTCCGATCTGCCGCCCGCGGATGCCCCGCGCTGGCAGGGCCTGGCGCCGGTGGCCGATGCGCGGACCCGGGCCTTGGTGCTGGGCAGCTTTCCCGGCCTGCGCTCGCTGCAGCAGCAGCAGTACTACGCCCATCCGCAAAACCAGTTCTGGCCCCTGCTCCAGGCCTTGTGGCCCGAGTATCCGCAGCCCGGCCGAGATGACTATGCGGGCCGCTGCGAATGGCTGCTGGCCCGGGGCCTGGGGCTGTGGGATGTGTACGCCAGCTGCGAGCGCGAAGGCAGCCTGGACAGCGCCATCCGCGCTGCCCAGGTGAACGACTTCGCTGGGCTGCGCACGCACTGCCCGCAGTTGACGCTGGCCTTGCACAACGGTGGCGAGAGCTACAAGCACGCCGGCCGGACGCAGGCCCTGGGCCTGGCTGCCGTGAAGCTGCCATCGACCAGCCCGGCCAACGCGAGCTGGCGTTTCGAACGCAAGGTCCAGGCCTGGCGCGAGGCGCTGGCTCTCCATCAACTGCTCTGAATCTTTCCATTTTTCCCGACGTGATACGCAAGACCCGTGGCGCCGCCAAGGCCGCCCCTTCCTCTCCCGCCAACGCCGCAGATGCCGAGCTGCCCGAAGTCAGCGTCTCCGACGATGGCGATGTGCGCCACCTGCATCTGGGCACGCCCTGGATCCAGGGCTCCATGCGCATACGCGAGCCCTTCGAGATCGAGCTGGAGTACGTGCAGCGCATGATGGGCTGGCTGCTGTTCATGGAACCCGCCAGCGTGGCCGGGCGCCATGCCATGCAGCTGGGCTTGGGCGCCGCGGCCATCACCAAGTTCTGCCACAAGAAGCTGCGCATGCGCACCACGGCCATCGAGCTGAACCCGCAGGTGCTGGCCGTGTGCCGCAGCTGGTTCAAGCTGCCGCCCGACAGCGACACGCTGCGCGTGGTGCTGGCCGATGCGGCCCAGGAAATCCGCAAGAGCCAGTGGCTGGGCACGGTCGATGCGCTGGCCGTTGATCTCTATGACCACGATGCGGCCGCACCCGTGCTGGACAGCGCCGAGTTCTATGCCGATTGCCGCAATCTGCTGACCGAGGACGGCATCATGACCGTCAACCTGTTCGGCCGCACCTCCAGCTACGAGCGCAGCCTGGCACGCATGGCCGAAGCCTTTGGCGAAGAGGCCATGTGGGCCTTCCGCCCCACGCGCGAAGGCAACACCGTGGTACTGGCCCAGCGCACGCCGCGCGCGCTCGACCCCGCAGCGCTGCAGGCCGCCAGCGCCCAGGTGCAGGCCCGCTGGGACCTGCCCACCACGCGCTGGCCCAAGATCTTCGTGCGGCCCTGGTAGAGCGGGCTGGCCGGGCAGGGAGGCCGGCAGGCTTACCATAGGGCGCAGTTCAGCTTCCGGCCCAACGCCATGTCCGACCCGACCTCCACCGCACAGCCCACAACCGCCGTCGCTCCGCGCAATCCTTCGGGGCCCCTGGACTGGCGCAGGCTGGTGCAGTGGCTGCAGGCCGACGGCGTGATCACGGCCGAAGAGGCCCAGCGCACCGTGGCGCGCTGCTCGCAGGCCGAGAGCACCCAGCACCCGCTGGTCCGGCTGGCCAACGTGGGCGTGGCCCGGGCCGGTGACGGGCGCGCGCTGGACATCGAGGAGCTGACCCAGTACCTGGCGAGCCGCAGCGGCCTGGCCTACCTGCGCATCGACCCGCTGCGCGTGGATGCGGGCCGCGTGGGCGAAATCATGAGCGCCAGCTATGCCGAGCGCCACAAGGTGCTGCCCGTGCAGGTGTCGCCGCAGGAAGTGGTGGTGGCCACGGCCGAGCCGTTCATCGACGACTGGGTGGCCGAGGTCGAGCGCCAGGCGCGCCGCAAGGTGCGCCGCGTGCTGGCCAGTCCGGTGGACCTCAAGCGCTACACGGGCGAGTTCTTCGCCTTGGCCAAGTCGGTGCGCGCTGCCGAGAAGGCCGGCGGTGCGGCCAGCGCGGCCAGCTTCGAGCAGCTGGTGGAGCTGGGCAACAGCAGCAAGCAGCTCGATGCCAACGACCAGGGCGTGGTGCGCGTGGTGGACTGGCTGTGGCAATACGCCTTCGACCAGCGCGCCAGCGACATCCACATGGAGCCCCGACGCGACCAGGGCGTGATCCGCTTTCGCATCGACGGCGTGCTGCATCCGGTCTACCAGGTGCCCATGGGCGTTCTCAATGCCATGGTCTCGCGCGTGAAGCTGCTCGGGCGCATGGACGTGGTGGAAAAGCGCCGTCCCCAGGATGGGCGCATCAAGACCCGCAACCCGCGCGGCGACGAGGTGGAAATGCGCCTGTCCACGCTGCCCACGGCCTTTGGCGAAAAGCTGGTGATGCGGATCTTCGACCCCGACAACACGGTCAAGGACCTGGACGCCCTGGGCTTCACCAGCCATGACGCCCAGCGCTGGAACGAGCTGGTGCGCCGCCCGCACGGCATCATCCTCGTGACCGGTCCCACGGGCTCGGGCAAGACCACCACGCTGTACTCCACGCTCAAGCGCGTGGCCACGGAGGAGGTCAACGTCAGCACCGTGGAGGACCCGATCGAAATGATCGAGCCCAGCTTCAACCAGACCCAGGTGCAGACGCAGCTGGACTTCGGCTTCACCGAGGGACTGCGTTCGCTGATGCGCCAGGACCCGGACATCATCATGGTGGGCGAAATCCGTGACCTGGCCACGGCCGAGATGGCCGTGCAGGCCGCGCTGACCGGCCACCTGGTGTTCTCCACGCTGCACACCAACGATGCGCCCAGCGCCGTGAGCCGGCTGATGGAGCTGGGCGTGCCGCCCTACCTGATCAACGCCACGCTGCTGGGCGTGCTGGCCCAGCGCCTGGTGCGCACGCTGTGCCCGCAATGCAAGCAGCGCGACGAGGAGACTTCGGCCGCCACGCTGGCCGAGGCCGTGCGGCCCTGGAAACTGTCAGGCAGCTACCAGCCCTACAAGCCCGTGGGCTGCGTGGATTGCCGCATGACGGGCTTTCGCGGGCGCATGGGCCTGTACGAGCTGCTGACCGTGAGCGAGGCGCTCAAGCAGCAGATCCACACCTCGCCGTCCATGGATGCGCTGCGCCGCCAGGCCGTGCAGGACGGCATGCGTCCGCTGCGCCTGGCCGGAGCCCTGCGCGTGGCCGAAGGCGTGACCACGCTGCAAGAGGTCATGGCCAGCACGCCCCTGCTGGGCTGACTGGCGGATAAAAACGTAAGTGCCTGCTCTTGCGCAGGCCGTTGCCAATGATGGATGGGGTGCCTGGCATGGGCACCCTTTTTTCCTCATGCGGGTAGGACATGAGGGTATGCCCTTTGTAGGTGGAATCCACATTCGGACACAGTTTTTCTGAACGCAAAATCGCCGGGTCGTGATTCCGTAAGGAGACATTCTCGTGAAAATCAAGAGTCAGAAAGACTTTTTTTCCGGCGTGATGTTTTTGGTTGTCGGCCTCGCTTTTGCGATCGGCGCAACCAACTACACCGTCGGCACCGGTGCCCGCATGGGCCCGGGCTACTTCCCGCTGATCCTGGGTGTGCTGATGTCCATTCTGGGCACGGCCATCTGCTTCTCCGGCCTGACCAAGGGACCCTCCGGCGGTGACAAGATCGGCAAGTGGGCGTGGAAGCAGGTGTTCTTCATCCTGGCCGCGAACTTTGCCTTCGGCATCCTGTTGGTCGGCGTTCCCAATCTGGGCATTCCCCAGTTCGGTCTGATCGTCGCCATCTACGCGCTGGTGTTCATCGCCAGCCTGGGCGGCCATAGCTTCAACTTCAAGGAAGTGGCAATTCTGGCCACCGTTCTTGCCGTAGGCAGCTATGTGGCCTTCGTGTGGGCACTGAATCTGCAGTTCCCCGTCTGGCCCAGCTTCATCACCGGCTAAGCAGGAGCATCGTCCGTGGAACTTTTTCAGAACCTGGCGACCGGCTTCGGCGTCGCCTTCACTTTCCAGAACCTGATCTACTGCTTCGTCGGCTGTCTGCTCGGTACGCTCATCGGCGTGCTTCCAGGCATCGGCCCCGTGGCAACGATCGCCATGCTGCTGCCAGCGACCTACGCCCTGCCTCCGGTGGCGGCGCTGATCATGCTGGCCGGTATCTACTACGGTGCGCAGTACGGTGGCTCGACCACCGCCATTTTGGTGAACCTGCCGGGTGAATCCTCGTCCGTGGTGACCGTGATCGACGGCTACCAGATGGCCAGAAAGGGGCGAGCGGGACCCGCTCTCGCTGCCGCAGGACTCGGCTCGTTCTTCGCAGGCTGCGTGGGCACCGTGATCCTGGCCGCCTTCGCGCCTCCGCTGACGGAAGTGGCCTTCAAGTTCGGCCCTGCCGAGTACTTCTCGCTGATGACCCTGGGCCTGATCGGCGCCGTGGTGCTGGCTTCGGGCTCGCTGCTCAAGGCCATTGCGATGATCGTGCTGGGCCTGCTGCTGGGCATGGTCGGTACCGACGTGAACTCCGGTGTGGCCCGCTACAGCTTCGACATTCCCGAACTGACCGACGGTATCGACTTCGTCGTGATCGCCATGGGCGTGTTCGGCTACGGCGAAATCATTGCCAACCTGTCCAAGCCCGAGGACGAGCGCGAAGTGTTCGCAGCCAAGGTGACGGGCCTGATGCCCACCGCCGAGGACTTCAAGCGCATGCTGCCTGCCATGCTGCGCGGCACGGCCCTGGGTTCTGCCCTGGGTATCCTGCCCGGTGGCGGTGCCATGCTGTCGGCCTTTGCTGCCTACACCATCGAGAAGAAGACCAAGCTCAAGCCGGGCGAAGTCCCCTTCGGCCAAGGCAACATCCGTGGCGTGTGCGCGCCCGAGTCGGCCAACAACGCAGGTTCGCAGACCTCCTTCATCCCGCTGCTGACGCTGGGCATTCCGCCCAACGCCGTGATGGCGCTGATGGTGGGCGCGATGACCATCCACAACATCCAGCCGGGCCCGCAGGTGATGACCAGCAACCCCGAGCTGTTCTGGGGCCTGATCGCCTCGATGTGGATCGGCAACCTGATGCTGATCGTCCTGAACCTGCCGCTGATCGGCGTCTGGATCAAGCTGCTGACCGTGCCCTACCGCTGGCTGTTCCCGTCCATCGTGCTGTTCTGCGCGATCGGCGTGTACGGTACCAACAACAACACCTGGGACGTGTGGATGGTGGGTATCTTCGGCTTCGTGGGCTATGTGTTCCACAAGCTGGGCACCGAACCGGCTCCCTTGCTGCTGGGCTTCATCCTGGGCCCGATGATGGAAGAAAACCTGCGCCGTGCGCTGCTGCTGTCGCGTGGCGACTGGAGCGTGTTCGTGACCCGTCCGATCTCGGCCGGCCTGCTGCTCGCCGCCGTGGTGCTGCTGGTGGTGGTGCTGATGCCCGCAGTGAAGAACAAGCGCGAAGAAGCATTCGTCGAGGATTGATCGCCTCAGCGCTGCAACCATGTTGCTTGACGGCCCTTCGGGGCCGTTTTTTTTTGCGTCGACGAGAAATGCACGTGAAAGCTGTTGATCCCGGATGGCGGGAGGACGCAGCGCCCGTGCCTGCACAATAGCGCGCAGTCTTTCGAGGTCACGATGTCCCCACTTCTGTCATCCCAGCACCCGCTGCGCGTGCTGCTGCACAACGAGATCCATGCGCGTCCCGCCGAGGAAATGCAGGCGCCGCTGGCCATCACCCATGTGGTGATGCTCACCGATGCGGCCCAGCGCGAGGCCAGCCGCGCCCATGTGGCCACCCTGCTGCGCAACCACCACCTGCCCCCGCCCGATGCGGCGACCACGCATGTGCTCATCGATCTGGGCGCCTTTCACCTGCGCTGGGAGCTGCACACGGAATTCGTCTGCTGGACCTTCAGCAAGCCCATGTCGCAGGCCGGCATGGACGATGTGCGCGAGCCCGAGGCCGCCATCGACTACGTGCCGCGCGACTGGCTGGCTGCATTGCCTGGCCAGTGCCTGAGCGGCCTGCACCTGTGGGCCTTGCAGGAACAGGCGATCAACGAGCCGCACCTGGTGCGCCACCTGCTGCAGGAAGACACGCTGGTGGGCGCACGCGTGGCCGGCGATGCGGGCAAGGTCTACACGGACTTCGCCATCCATGCCGATGGCTTCTCGCGCATGCTGCTGCTGGCCGGCGAATCGCTGTCGCCGCGCCGCCTGGGGCGGCTGGTGCAGCGCCTGCTGGAGATCGAGACCTACCGCATGGCGGCCTTGCTGGGCCTGCCTGCCGCCCGCCAGGCCGCTGCCGTTCTGGCCACGGCCGAGCGGGACCTGGCGGCCCTGGCCCATTCCATCCGCCTGGCGGACCGCGATGCCGAGCCGGCGCTGCTGGACCGGCTCACGCGCCTGGCCGGGCAGGTGGAGAGCGAGTACGCCACCACGCACTCGCGCTTTTCCGCCAGTGCGGCCTATTTCGAGCTGGTGGACAAGCGCATTCAGGACATCCAGGAATCACGCATCGACGGCATACAGACCATCCGCGAGTTCATGGACCGGCGCCTGACGCCGGCGCGCAGCACCTGCGAATGGGCGGCGCGGCGGCAGAACGCGCTGTCCGAGCGCGTCTCGCGCGTCAGCAGCCTGCTGCGCACGCGCGTGGAGATCGAGCAGCAGCAAAGCAGCCAGCAACTGCTGGGCGCCATGAACCAGCGCCAGGACATGCAGCTCAAGCTGCAGTCCACGGTGGAAGGCCTGTCCGTGGCCGCCATCACCTACTACTTCACGGGCCTGATCAGCTATCTGGCCAAGGGCGCCAAGGCCCTGGGCTGGCCCTGGTCGCCGGAGAGCACGGCCGCCGTCGCCATTCCCGTGGTGGCGCTGGGTGTGTGGTGGTCCTTGCGCAGGCTGCACCACAGGCTGTTCCGTGGCCAGCACGGCGGCGGCGCGCATTGAAGGCAGCGCCAGGGGCTCGCCGGTGCGCCGGCGAGTTCACGTTTTCTCACGTTTGGCGTGAAAGCGTCGAAGCCTCGCGCACAATGTGCGCTGCCGTTCTGCAAGGATCGAGCAAGGTTGTGTTTGTTCAGGAGTGAGACATGGATCTGGGAATCGCGGGCAAGTGGGCCCTGGTATGTGGCGCCAGCAAGGGCCTGGGCTTTGGCTGTGCCAAGGCGCTGGCGCAAGAGGGTGTGAACCTGGTGATCAATGCGCGCAATCCCGAGGCCCTGCAGGAGGCCGCGGCCAGCCTTGCGGCCCTCGCGCCGCAGGTGAAGGTGCTGGCCGTTGCCGCCGACATCACCACCGAGGAAGGCCGTGCCGCCGTGCTGTCGGCCGCCGGCGGCCCGGGCGTGGATTTCGATATCGTCATCACCAATGCGGGCGGCCCGCCTCCCGGCGATTTCCGTGACTGGGACCGCGCGGCCTGGCTCAAGGCCGTGGACGCCAACATGCTCACGCCCATCGAGCTGATCAAGGCCACGGTGGACGGCATGGCGGCACGCGGCTTCGGCCGCATCGTCAACATCACGTCCAGCGCCGTGAAGGCGCCCATCGACATCCTGGGCCTGTCCAACGGCGCGCGCAGCGGCCTCACGGGCTTTGTGGCGGGCCTGGCGCGCAGCGGCATCGCGGCCAAGGGCGTGACCATCAACAACCTGCTGCCCGGCAAGTTCGACACCGACCGCCTGCGCACCACCTTCACGGCCGCCGCCAACAAGAGCGGCAAGAGCCTGGACGATGTGCGCCTGGTGCAGCAATCCCAGGTGCCGGCGCGCCGCTTCGGCACGCCCGATGAATTCGGCGCCATCTGCGCCTTCCTGTGCAGCGCCCACGCAGGCTACATGACGGGCCAGAACATCCTGCCCGACGGCGGCCTGTACGCAGGAACCTTCTGATGCGCCAGGGCACTGCGACCATGACCGCCTCCGGAGCCCGCAAGCCCCGGGCAGTGCCAGGCATGGCCGCGCAGTTGCAAACGGGCGGCGGACAGGGGCGGTCTTGAAAACCCCGGCCCTGCATCGCGGCCAGCGGCCTCGCCGCAGCCTGCCCATGTCGCATGCCATGCAGGGAGCCGGGAGATGAGCGAACTGTCCCACCAGACGGACTGGTCGCAGGCGATTGCAGGCCCCTCCGCGCGCCCGGCGGCTGCGCTCAGTCCCCCAGGCGTGCGCCATACCCTGGGCCTGATGCTCGTGCTGCTGACGGTGGCCCTGGCGGCCGCCGTCGTCTGGCTGCTCAGCGGCATGCGCACCACCGCGCAGGAAGAGGCATCGCTGCGCCTGGTGCGCTTTGTGCTCGGTACCGAGGCGGCCATCAGCCGCAGCCTTGAATCCCTGGACGCACTGGCCATGGGGGTGGATGAATGGCTGGGTCCGCGCGATCCCGCATCGGCCTCGCAGCCGCAACTGCAGGAAATGCTGCACGCCATGGAGCGGCAGAACACGCTGGCGCGCCGCGCCTCCGTGCACGACTCCAAGGGCCGCGAGCTGGCGGCTTCGGGCGATGGCCCGGCCATTGATCTGCCGGCCCAGGCCTGGGAGCGCCTTGCGGCCCAAAGCCGCTCAGAATTGCTGGCCAGCCCGCCCTCCGTGGCGCCGCAGCCGCCGGGCGGCGAGCGCATGCTCTATCTGGTGCGCCCGCTGAGCCGTGCGCAGCAGGGTGGCTATGTGCTGATGCAGGTGCCGGTGGCGGCGCTGGGCGCGGTGCTGGCCCAGGGCGGCGTGCTGGACGGACTGGAAGTCACGCTGGAGCAGGGCAGCGGCGAGCTGCTGCTGTCCATGCCCCCCTACGGCGAGGCCTCGGCTGCGCGGTTGCTGCCGGCGACATCGCAGTTGGCGTCCAGCGGCGTCATGCCCATGGCCGCACGCCTGAGCCGCGTGCCCGCCCTGGTGGCCGCGCATCCGCTGCCCAAGGGCAATCTGTGGGTCACGGCCAGCCTGCCCATGTCCTCCGTGCTGGCGGGCTGGCGTGTGGCGGCTTGGCTGATGGTGCTGGCCGTGATGATCTTCGGCGTGCTGCTGGCCATACTGGGCTGGACGGTCCACCGCTACATGGATCGCCTGCATGCCGCGCGCCGTCAGGCACAGCGCTCCGAGCAATGGCTGGACCAGGCGCTGGACAGCATGGTCAGCGGCTTTTTGCTGCTGGATTCACAGCAGCGCGTGCTGCGCTGGAATCGCTGCTACGAGGAGATGTTTCCATGGCATGCGGATCAGCTGGAGCCCGGCCGGCCCCTGCAATCCCTGCTGGATGCCAGCCCCAGCGCCGTGGGTCTGGTGGCGGCGCCGGAGCAGATCGATGAGGCGAAGGACCTGCACCGGCAACTGGTGCTGCGTCCTGGCGTCCCCATGGAGCAGCAACTGGCCAGCGGCCGTTTCGTGCAGATGACGGCGCGCCCGGCTGCCGAGGGCGGCGTGGTCATCACCTACAACGATGTCACCGATATCCGGCTGGCCACGGCCGAGATCGAAAGCCTGGCCTTCTACGATCCGCTGACCAGCCTGCCCAATCGCCGCCTGCTGCTGGACCGCCTGGCCCAGGCCACGGTGCTGGCTGCGCGCGAAGGCTGGACCGGGGCGCTGCTGTTCCTGGACCTGGACCAGTTCAAGATGCTCAACGACACGCTGGGCCATGAAGTGGGCGACCAGCTGCTGCAGCAGGTGGCGCACCGGCTGCGCAGCGCCGTGCGCTCTTCGGACACGGTGGCGCGCCTGGGGGGCGATGAATTCGTGGTCATGCTCTGCGAGCTGTCGCACGAGCCTGCCGAGGCGGCCACGCTGGCCCAGCGCATTGGCGAGAAGATCCTGGCGCGGCTCAACCAGTCCTATGTGCTGGGTGCCCACCTGCACCGCAGCGCCTGCAGCATTGGCGCCACGCTGTTCGGCCGCCAGCCGCAGTCGGCGGCCGAGCTGCTCAAGCAGGCGGACATCGCCATGTACCAGATCAAGGCGCGCAACGGCAGCGGCCTGTGCTTCTTCGATCCGCAGATGCAGGTGGAGATCCACCAGCGCGTGCGCATGGAGGGCGACCTGCGCCAGGCCCTGGCGCAGTCCCAGTTCGAGCTGCACTACCAGCCCCAGTTCACGCTGGCAGGCGAGGTCATCGGTGCCGAAGCCCTGCTGCGCTGGCGCCACCCCGAGCGCGGCCTGGTGCCGCCCGGCATGTTCATCGCCGTGGCTGAGGAAAGCGAGATCATCGTGCCGCTGGGCATGTGGGTGGTGCGCACGGCCTGCGAGCAGCTGGCTGCCTGGCAAAAGGATGCGCGGCTGCGCCATCTGCAGGTGGCCGTGAATGTCAGTGCCCGCCAGTTCCGCCACCAGGACTTTGCCTCCCAGGTCATCGAGCAGGTGCGCAGCGCAGGCATCGCCCCCCATCTGCTCAAGCTGGAGCTGACCGAGTCGCTGGTGATCGAGAACGTGCAGGAGTCCATCGCCAAGATGAAGCAGCTGCGCAGCCATGGCGTGTGCTTTTCCATGGACGACTTCGGCACCGGCCATTCCTCGCTGACCTACCTCACCCAGCTGCCGCTGAACCAGCTCAAGATCGACCAGTCCTTCGTGCGCCACCTGGGCATGCGCCATACCGACGATGTGATCGTGCAGACCATCATCGGCATGGCTCGCAACCTCAACCTGGATGTGATCGCCGAAGGCGTGGAAACGCTGGAGCAGCGCGCCCTGCTGGCGCACTACGGCTGCGAGTACTTCCAGGGCTATCTGTTCAGCCCGCCCGTTCCCATCCGCGCGTTCGAACAGCTGCTGGCCAAGGTGCCCGTGCGCACCGCGGCACACGGCCTGCCCAAGGCTATCCCCGGCGCGAAGACACCATGATGCCGCCCACGATGAGTACGAACGCCAGGCCGTGGTACAGGCGCGGCGCTTCGCCCAGCAGCGCGATCGACAGCAGGGCGGTGAACAGCGGGATCAGATTGCCGAAAAAGCCCGCCACGGCCGGGCTGCTGCGCTGCACGCCCAGCCCCCAGAAACGGTAGGCCAGGATGGCCGGGCCCAGGGCGATGAACAGCAGTGCCCCGCCCAGAGGCCAGCCCCACTGAATGTGGAACTGGCCCATGGCCATCTCGCCGCCCGTGAACAGGCCGGACCAGACCAGGCCGAAGACCATCTGGGCCAGCAAAAAGCCTGCCCAGTCCGAGCGCAGCCGCTGCGGGACCTGCGCCTTGGACAGCAGCCAGGTGTAGAGGGCCCAGACCATGGTGGCCAGCACCATGAACAGATCGCCGGGCACGAGCTGCAGATGCAGCAGCAGCTCGGGATCTCCGCGCGACAACACCACGGCCACGCCCAGCATCGACAGCAGTGCGCCCAGCAGTTGGCGCCGGCTGACGGGAATGCCCCAGACGATGCGGCCCAGGGCCAGCATCCACACCGGCATGCTGGAGCTGACCAGGGTGACGTTCAGCGGCGTCGAGGTCTTGAGCGCCAGATACAGCAGCGCGTTGTAGCAGCCGATGCCAAGCAGGCCCAGCACGGCGAACTGCCGCCAGTGGCTCCAGGTGCCGCTGCTGCGGCCCAGTGCCCATCCTGCCAGCGGCACAAGCAGGACAAAGGCAATGGCCCAGCGCAGGAAGTTCAGCGCAAACGGCGAGATCAGGTCATGGACCAGGCGACCCACGATGGCGTTGCCGGCCCACAGCAGGGGCGGCAGCGTCAGGATGGCGGCGGTGGACAGCTTCAGCGGCGGGCTCGTGTGGCTCATAGGCCCGCCACTATAGGTGCTGCGAACGCTCTTTGCCGGCCTTGCGCCAGTCCTGTGCGGGCCCGGTGCAGCGTCTTGCGCGTGGCCTCCCGAAACATGGCACGATGCCGCTCTTGTTGGTTTTTTGCAGGAGTGCATCCCATGGGTATTGCAGTGCAGATCCGCCACAACGGCGGCCCCGAAGTCCTGGAGCTGGTGCAGGTCGCCGTGGGCGAGCCCGGGCCGGGCCAGGTGCGCATACGCCACCATGCGGTGGGCCTGAACTTCATCGATGTCTACCAGCGTTCGGGCCTGTACTCGCTGCCCATGCCCTTGAGCCTGGGCATGGAGGGCGCAGGCGTGGTCGAGGCCGTGGGAGAGGGCGTGCAGCACCTGGGCGTGGGCGACCGCGTGGCCTATGCCAGCAATCCGCCGGGCAGCTACACCGAAGTGCGTGTCATGCCCGCCATGTGCGTGTGCCGCCTGCCCGACGCCATCGCGTTCGAGACGGCTGCCGCCATGATGCTCAAGGGCCTGACGGCCCAGTACCTGCTCAAGAAATGCATTCCGGTGGAGGGCCTGGCACCGGGTGATGCCGTGCTGTTCCATGCGGCGGCCGGTGGCGTGGGCCTGATTGCCTGCCAATGGGCCAGGGCCATGGGCCTGCAGCTCATCGCCACGGCAGGCTCGGACGAGAAGTGCGCGCTGGCCCTGGCCAACGGCGCGGCCCATGCCATCAACTACCGCAGCGAGAACTTCGCCGAACGCGTGCAGGAAATCACGGGCGGCCAGGGCGTGAAGGTGGTCTACGACAGCGTGGGCAAGGACACCTGGGAAGGCTCGCTGGCCTGCCTGCGGCGCTTTGGGCTGATGGTCAGCTTCGGCAACGCATCCGGTCCCGTGGCGCCTTTCGCACCCGCCGTGCTGGCCGCCAAGTCGCTGTATGTGACGCGCCAGACCCTGTTCTCCCACATCACCAGCCGCGAGGCCACCCAGGCCATGGCCGACGATTTGTTCGCCGTGGTGGAAAGCGGTGCCGTGAAGATCCACATCGACCAGCGCTATCCGCTGGCCGAGGTGCGCCAGGCCCATCTGGACCTGGAGGCACGCAGGACCACGGGCTCCACCATCTTGCTGCCATGAACGGGGAAAAGAGCCCAGCCGACCCAGGCGTGCAGGCATGGCTGAACCGGGTGCGCGCCGCAACCCGCCAGCCTGCGCTGCAGCCGCGCCGGCCGCTTCAGGTGGCGGCAGAGGAAATCGGTTCGCTGGAAGATGGGCTGGCTGCGCAGTTGCCGGACGGGGTGATGCAGGCCCATGGCGTGGCGCTGCGGCAGCAGGCCGGCCACTGGCACCTGCAGGGCGAAGGTGATGCCACGGCCCTGCTCAACGCCCTGGCACGCGTGCTGCGAGCCTGCGGCCACAGCGGCCCCTGGCGCAATGAGCAACTGGCCGTGTGCAACGGCCAGGGCCAGCGCATTGGCACCGTGGAGCGTGGCGCCGTGCGTCCGCTGGGCATTGCCACCCTGGCCGTGCACCTGGTGGGCGAGACGGCCGACGGCCGCATCTGGGTGCAGCAGCGCGCCGACAGCAAGCCCACCAACCCCGGCATGTGGGACACGCTGATGGGCGGCATGGTGGCCGCGCACGATACCCTGGAACAAGCCGTGCAGCGTGAAACCTGGGAAGAGGCCGGCCTGCGCGTGGGCGAGCTGCAGGGCCTGTGCCATGGCGGCCACGTACTGTTCGAGCGCCCCAGCGACGAGGCCGAGGGCCGTGGCTTAATGCGCGAACGCATCGACTGGTTCAGCGCCACCGTGCCGGCTGCGCTGGAGCCCAGCAACCAGGATGGCGAGGTGCAGGCCTTTGCACTGATAGAGCGCGACCAGCTCGTGCAATGGCTGCTGCAGGACCGCTTCACGCCCGAGGCCGCCCAGGTGCTGGCGGCCTGGCTGGGCTGGTGACCGGGCAAGGCTTGCGGCGCCTCAGCGCGCCGCCTTGTCCAGCGCCGATTCCTTGAGCCGGCTGGGCGCCAGGGCGCCGGCCGATTCCAGGATGGGATAGGCCACAGAGCACAGCAGCGAGTTGATGCGCTTGAGGTCGCTGATGAGGTCGATGTGCAGCGAGCTGGTCTCTATGCTGGAGACGGTGTTGTCGGACAGGCGGGCCAGGTGGGTGGCCGAGTAGGCCAGTTCCAGATCGCGAAAGCGCGCCTTTTCCTCCAGCAGCTTCTGGGCCTCGCGCACATTGCCGTTGAGAAAGACGCTCATGGCCAGGCGCAGATTGTCCAGCAGGTGGTGCAGCAGCTCGCGGATCTCCTGCGTGCCGGCCTCGGAGAACTGGCGGCCCTTCTTGATCTTCTTGTCCTCGATGTCCAGCAGCACGCGCTCGATGATGTCCCCGATCTGCTCCATGTTGATGGTGAAGCTGATGATTTCCGTCCAGCGCTGGCCCTCGCGCTCATCCAGTTCGGCGCGCGAGATCTTGGTCATGTAGTACTTGATGGCCGAGTACAGGTCGTCCACCGTGCCTTCAAGCTCGCGCAGCTCCTGGGACAGCTTGAGGTCGTCTGTCTCCAGCACGCGCTGCATGCCGATCAGCATGGACTCGACCATGTCGGCCTGGTGCAGGGCCTCGCGCGCGGCGCAGGAAATGGCCAGCGACGGCGTGCTCAGCGCCGAGGGGTCCAGGTGGCGGGGCCGCAGCAGGCTGGTGGAACTGGCCTCGGGCTTGGGCAGCAGGGCCGTCACCCAGCGCGCCACGGTCTGCGTCAGGCCGATGAAGCACAGGCTGTTGAAGATGTTGAAGGCCAGGTGGAACAGCACGATGTTCTGGCCCTTGCCGTCGATCAGCGGCATCACATAGGTGGCCCACAGCCCCAGGAAGGGCGCCACGATGGCCACGCCCATGATCTTGAACAGCATGTTGCCGATGGTGACCTGGCGCACTTCCACGCTGGACTTGGCCGTGGTCAGCACGGCCACCAGGCCGCTGCCGATGTTGGCGCCCAGCGTCAGGCCCAGCGCCACTTCCATGGGAATCGCGCCCGAGCTGGCCATGGCCGCGATCAGCAGCACGATGGCCAGGCTGGAATAGGCCATCACGGCCAGCAGCGCACCCAGCAGCAGCTCCATGAAGATGTCGCTGGTGACAGAGGCCAGCAGGGTGCGCACGGCGGGGGCTTCCAGCAGCGGCTCGGTGGCATCGACCACCAGGCGCAGGGCCAGCAGCATCACGCCCAGCCCGATGAGCACGCGGCCTATGCGCCCGGCCGTGGTGTCCTGGCGCGTGATGAACAGCACCACGCCGACAAAGATGAACAGCGGCGACAGCCAGGACAGGTCGGTGGAGAACAGCACGGCCATCAGCGCCGTGCCCACGTCGGCGCCGCGCATCACGGCCAGCGCGGCCGGCAGCGAGATCAGGCCCTGGCCCACGAAGGCCGAGGTCATCAGCGAGGTCGCCGTGCTCGACTGCACCAGCGCAGTCACGCCCAGACCGGACAGCGCGGCCGAGAAGCGGTTGCTCATGCTGTGGGCGAGCAGGTTGCGCAGGTTGGCGCCGAACACCCGCAGCACGCCGGTGCGGACCATGTGCGTGCCCCAGACCAGCAGGGCGATGGCGGCCAGTAGATTGAGTAAGTGCTTCATGTGCTGTGAGCGGAGAAGCGGACCAATATAACCCCGGTCCCGGCTTGCGCGCAGGAGAGTCGGCCGCATGAGCGCACAGTTTGGTGCGAAATAAGGAAAATTGTAGAAATAAAACGAATCGAAAAGAATTTCGGTTGACCCAAAACGCACTCAGGAAAACCCGAGGAAAACCCGCCGGCATGCAGCCGGTGGCCCCCTCAATGAAAAAGCCCCTCGCAAGAGGGGCTGGCGGCGGCGGCTCCGGTTGCGGCAGGGATCAGGCGCCCTTGGCCCGCCGTGCGCGCAGCACCTCGTCCAGGATCAGCAGGGCCGCGCCTACGCTGATGGCGATGTCAGCCGCATTGAAGGCCGGAAAGTGCGAACGGCCCCAGTAGAAGTCCAGGAAGTCCACCACGTAGCCGTGCTGCAGGCGGTCCACCACGTTGCCGATGGCACCGCCCAGGATGCTGGCCAGCGAGAAGCAAAACAGCTTCTGCCCCGGATGCTTGCGCAACTGCCAGACGATGAGCAGCGTGGCCGCCGCGCCGATGCCCACGAACAGCCAGCGCTGCCAGCCACCGGCTCCAGCCAGGAACGAGAAGGCCGCCCCCGTGTTGTGGGCCCGCACGATGTTGAAAAAGCCCGTGATCGGCGTCCAGTCGCCCAGCTGGTAGGCATCAAGGATCCACTGCTTGGTGAGCTGGTCGATGGCGATGATCGCCAGCGACCAGGCCAGCCAGGGCCAGATGCGGCGGCTGCGGGATTCGGGGACTGCGGCAAAGCTAGGGGTCATGGCAGCGCCTCGGTGGGATTACGCCTTGCGGCGCTCTTCGCCGGCACCGTGCAGGTTGCTGTCGCAACGGCCGCACAGGCTGGGGTGCTCGGGGTTGATGCCCACGTCGGCACGGTAGTGCCAGCAGCGGTCGCACTTGGCATGGCTGCTGGGTGCGACGGCGGCCTGCAGCGTCTCGCCCGCCAGGGCCTCGGCGGCCGAGGTGATGAAGACGAACTTCAGGTCGTCGCCCAGGCTTTGCAGCAGGGCCAGGTCTTCGGGCTGGGCCGAGACACGGACTTCGGCCTGCAGCGAGGAGCCGACCCGGCCTTCGGTGCGCACGGCCTCGATGTCCTTGTTCACCACGTCGCGGATCTCGCGCAGGCGGGCCCACTTGGCCAGCAGGGCCTCGTCGCCGGCCGGCAGGTCGGTGTAGGTCTCCAGGAAGATGGACTCGCTGTCGCCGAAGACCTTCCAGGCCTCTTCGGCCGTGAAGGACAGGAAGGGCGCCATCCAGCGCAGCATGGCGTGCGTGATCTGGTGCAGGGCGGTCTGGGCGCTGCGGCGGGCCAGGCTCTTGGGCGCGCTGGTGTACAGGCGGTCCTTGAGCACGTCCAGGTAGAAGCCGCCCAGGTCTTCCGAGCAGAACAGCTGCAGCTTGGCCACCACGGGGTGGAATTCGTAGACCTTGTAGTGGGCCAGCAGCTCGGCCTGGAACTGGGCCGCGCGGGCCAGGGCCCAGCGGTCGATCTCCAGCAGTTCTTCGGTGGCAACCGAGTCTTTCGCCGCGTCGAAGTCGCTGACGTTGGCCAGCAGGAAGCGCAGCGTGTTGCGGATGCGGCGGTAGGCGTCCACCACGCGGGCCAGGATCTTGTCGTCGATGCCCAGGTCGCCCGAGTAGTCGGTCGAGGCCACCCACAGGCGGATGATCTCGGCGCCCATCTTGTTGCTCACGTCCTGCGGGGCGACGGTGTTGCCCAGCGACTTGGACATCTTCTTGCCCTGGCCGTCCACGGTGAAGCCGTGGGTCAGCAGGCCGCGGTAGGGCGCGCGCCCGAAGATGGCCGAGGCCAGCAGCAGCGACGAATGGAACCAGCCGCGGTGCTGGTCATGGCCTTCCAGGTAAAGGTCGGCCTCGGGGCCCTGGTCGTGGTGCATGTCGGCGTGCGTGCCGCGCATCACATGCCAGAAGGTGGAGCCGGAGTCGAACCAGACTTCGAGGATGTCGGTGCTCTTGGTGTAGTGCACGGCTTCCTCGGCGCCCAGGATGTCCTCGGCCGTCACGCGGCTCCAGGCCTCGATGCCGCCTTGCTCGACCATGGCGGCGGCCTGGTCGATGATCTCCATGGTACGCGGATGCAGTTCGCCGCTGTCCTTGTGCAGGAAGAAGGGCAGGGGCACGCCCCAGCTGCGCTGGCGCGAGATGCACCAGTCGGGCCGGCCGGCGATCATGTCGCGCAGGCGGGTCTTGCCGTTCTCCGGGTAGAACTGGGTGTGCTCGATGGCTTCCAGCGCGATCTGGCGCAGCGTCTGCGCGGGCTTGTCACCGGGCTTGGTGAACACGCCCTCGCCCTCATCCATGCGGATGAACCACTGGGCGGCGGCGCGGTAGATCACCGGCGTCTTGTGGCGCCAGCAGTGCGGGTAGCTGTGGGTGATGGTCGTGGTATCCAGCAGGCGGTCGCCCAGCTTGAGCGCATCGATGATGACGGGGACGGCCTTCCAGATGTGCTGGCCGCCGAACAGCGGCAGCTCGGGTGCGTAGACGCCGTTGCCCTGCACGGGGCTCAGGATGTCATCGCGCGTCATGCCGTTGTTCATGCAGCTGTTGAAGTCGTCCACGCCGTAGGCGGGGGCCGAGTGCACGATGCCGGTGCCGTCATCGGCCGTGGCGTAGTCGGCCAGGAACACGGGCGAGACGCGGTCAAAGCCCTTGTCCACGTGGGCCAGCGGGTGCTTGAACTGCAGGTGGTCCAGCTTCCTGCCCACGGCGGTGGCAAGGACCTGGCCTTCGAGCTTCCAGCGTGCCAGGCATTTGTCGACCAGGGCGGAGGCCACGATCAGCAGGCCGCGCTCGGTATCCACCAGGCTGTATTCCAGCTCGGGGTTGACGTTGAGCGCCTGGTTGGCGGGGATGGTCCAGGCCGTCGTCGTCCAGATGACGATGAAGGCGGGCTTGGCCAGCGAGGTCAGCCCGAAGGCGGCCGCCAGCCTGTCGGGCTCGGCCGTGGGGAACATCACGTCCAGCGTCTGGCTTTGCTTGTCGGCGTACTCGATCTCGAACTCGGCCAGCGAGGAGCCGCAGTCAAAGCACCAGTACACCGGCTTGAGGCCGCGGTAGACGAAGCCGCGCTCCATGACACGCTTCAAGGCGCGCAGCTCGGCGGCCTCGTTGGCGTAGTTCATGGTCTTGTAGGGATGGTCCCAGTCGCCGAGCACGCCCAGGCGCTTGAAGTCCACCATCTGCTGGGCGATCTGCTCGGTGGCGAATGCACGGCTCTTGGCCTGCATCTCGTCGCGCGGCAGATTGCGGCCATGCAGCTTCTCGATGGCGTTCTCGATGGGCAGGCCGTGGCAGTCCCAGCCCGGCACGTACATGGCGTCGAAGCCCTCGAGCTGGCGGCTCTTGACGATCATGTCCTTGAGCGCCTTGTTCACCGCATGGCCGATGTGGATCTTGCCGTTGGCGTAGGGCGGGCCGTCGTGCAGGATGAACTTGGGCGCACCGTGGCGCGCATCGCGCAGCTTCTTGTAGATGCCCTTGTCCTCCCATTCCTGGACCCAGCCCGGCTCGCGCTTGGGCAGATCGCCGCGCATGGGGAAGGGCGTGTCGGGCATGTTCAGCGTGGCGCGATAGCCCGCATTGGCGTTGGGAGAGACTTTCGAATCAGACATGGAGAACCTTGAAAGCAGGCCAGAGCCCGGACCGTCTGGTCCAGGCACGGGAAAAAGGGGAGGAAGCCTGGTGCGCACCCGCGCCCGGGCAGGTGACGGAGATCGTCAAATTCGGTCGCGCGTGGTCTGGCGACGGGTCTCGGTGTAGATGGGTGTGTGGATGGTGGCGAAGAACGCGCGCGCGTCATCGCAGTCCTTGGCGATGCCGGCGGTGAGGGCGTCGAGACTGTCGTACTTCAGCTCGTCGTGCAGTTTGTGCAGAAGTTCCACGCGGATGATTTTACCGTAGGCCTCTTCGCCTCCCGGCGCGCCGGGCCAATCGAGGCAGTGGGTTTCCAGCAGGACGCGCCCGCCGTTGACATCCTTCGGGTCCAGGGAAGGGCGCACACCGAGGTTGGCCACGCCGCGCAGAGGACGCTCATGCAGTCCGTGGACCAGCACCGCGAAGATGCCGCTGGCCGCGGGCTTCCAATGGTTGAAGCGCAGGTTCAGCGTTCGAAAGCCGTCGCCCGCGCCCTGGCGGCTTTCAGCCAGGCTGCGGCCCAGCTTGCGCCCGTGGACCACATGGCCGGAGATGGTGTAGGGATGACCCAGCAGCCGCGCCGCATCCTGCATGCGCCCCTCGGCCAGGGCGCAGCGCACATGGGTGCTGGACACGCGCAGGCCATGCACTTCGTAGCTGTTCATGCGGGCCACGTCAAAGCCCTGGCGCTGGCCTGCCGCGTCCAGCATGGCGTAGTCGCCCGCGCGCTGGGCGCCGAAGCGGAAATCGTCGCCGACCAGCACGTATTTCGCGCCCAGGCCGGCCACCAGCACCTCATCGATGAAGGCCTGGGGCGCCTGGCTGGCCAGCGCCCGGTTGAAGGGCAGCACCACGGTCTGGTCCACGCCGCAGCGCTGCAGCTCCGACAGCTTGTCGCGCAGCGTGCCTATGCGCGCCGGCGCGATCTCGGGCCGGCCCAGGGCCTGGGCGAAGTAGTCGCGCGGATGGGGCTCGAAGGTCAGCACGCAGGTGGGCACGCCACGCTGGGCAGCTTCAGCCGACAGCAGGGCCAGCATGGCCTGGTGACCCCGGTGAACACCATCGAAATTGCCGATGGTGACGGCGCAGGCCGGTTCTCGCCCTGGATGGTTGAAGCCTCGAAAAATCTTCATGGGACGCTTTGTTTTCAATAGCGGCTGGCACGCGCGCAGCCAGCGCAGGCTGTCAATCCGACACGGAAACAGAGTATATTGCCTCGATAAGGCCTGCCTTGCAGGCCCTGTGCACTGGCTGCATTCCCGTTCACCTTGGTGTCAGAGGAGGCGTGTCGTGAAGGTCTTGAAGCTGTCGGCCCAAGGGCTGCCCCAATCCTGGATTACGCTGGAGCAGGCGGCGCTGCATTACGCGGCGGACGATGTGCGCTGGGAGTCCGGCGGGGAAGTCGCCTGTTTCCGCGGTGGCCACAATGCCGTCACGGGCTGCCAGTCGGTCATCCACATCAACAGCATCATCGGCACGCGCGGTGCGCCCTCCATCAATCCGCACAGCCTGCAGCCGGGCCTGACCAACGGCAAGCTGTTCGCACGCGACCGCTGCATCTGTGCCTACTGCGGCCGGGTCTTCCACGAAAACGACCTCACGCGCGAACACATCGTGCCCATCTCCGCAGGCGGCGGCCATCACTGGATGAATCTGGTGACTGCCTGCCGTTCCTGCAACCACCGCAAGGGCGCCCGCACGCCTGAACAGGCGCGCATGCCCCTGCTCTACACGCCCTATGTACCCAGCCTCTGGGAAGACTTCATCCTGCGCAACCGGCGGATTCTGGCGGACCAGATGGAGTTTCTGCTGCTGCACGTGCCCAGAAGCTCGCGCTGGGCGCGCGATAGCCTCGTCGGGGACGGTGGTGCGCCCACGCACGAGGTGGCGTGGGCTTGATGAGAACTGTCAGGCTGCGGTCTTGGTTGCGGTCACGACGAAGCCCTGAACTGGCTGGCCGCTTTCCTGCCGCAGCACCAGTTCTTCCGTCGACACACTGAAACCGGCTTGCTTGCACAGTGCTTCGACGTGGCTGCGCTTGTGGGTGTACCGCTGGGTCTTAACTGGTAGGGCCAAGTCTGGGCCGTCTTCGGAGGCTGTCTCGCAGCTAAATATAAACTCACCGCCGGCCTTCAGAATGCGAGCGGCATTTGGCATGATTGACTGTAGATCGCCGATGTAGATCAATACATCCAGACAGGTGATGACGTCGTACTCTCCATCTGGAGTGTTCTGTAGCGCATCCATTAGGTTGACGTTGTGAAAACGGTCATAGATACCATGCTTGGCGGCCTGCTCGATCATCTTGAGAGAACTGTCCACACCAATCAAGTAGCCCTCCATCGGGCCTAGATATAAGCCTAGCAGTCCGGTGCCACAGCCCAGATCAAGTAGGTTGAAGTCCTTATCTGGGTGACGAGATATCAGTTGGCTGGCGACGAGCTTGGGCACTTGATACCCTAGTTTTCCAACCAGATGCAGGTCAAATTTCTCGGACATTGCGTCAAAAATGCCGCGATGTACTTCCACCGGCTGATGCTGGGGTGTCTCCCCACGGGCCAAGGTTGCGTAGTGTGTCAGCAACGCGTCTTGTGGAAATTTCTCTTGCAAAGCAAGTATGTCTGGTAAAGCAGCGGAAATCTCACCACGTGCCAAGTTCAATTTGACCAAACCAAATACGTAGGCCGGATTTTCTGGGTTTTCGTTTATCAGAGATTTCCAGATATCAGATGCTTCTGCATAGTCGCCTATGTCTATTAGGTCAGTAGCCAAGTGCTGGCGCAGCATGGCATCGCCTGGATAAAGTTCAAGGCCGCGGCGCAGGTGCTTGATTGCCATCGTCAGGTTGCCAGCTCGATGGGCGATATCGATCACATTTGCCAATACCTGCGGGTTCTTGGGCTCCAGACGCGCAACCTTTTCGGCTATTTCGATAGCAGGGGTAAATTGGTCTATCCGTGCGCGGTAGAGTGCGTACTCCAGAAGGCCGGGGGGCCACATCGGAGCAAGTTCAATGCAGCGCTCAAATGCTTCCTCGGCCTTCGCATGGTTGCCGGCTCGATCCGCCATAATCCCTGCCAACATGAATACCCGTGCATCGTTGGGCACTTGGCGATGAGCCTTGTTCAGAGTCTGGGCGGCTTTTTGCAGGTCGCCTTTCGCGATCTGCTGGCGAGCCATTTCCAGGTGCTTGCGGTTGATGTCGGCGGGGATGGAAGTAGCGCTCATGGACAGGTGTGTGTTTATGGCCAAGGAGAGGCGGGCGTTGACGGCGACATGTGCCATGCAGGCCACGCCAGTGGCGAACTTTTCATTATCGTGGATTCTTCGACGCATCATGTTTCAAGTCGCTGTCTGCAAGGTTTTGGACTGCGCAGCGGGAGCGGGATGCGGCGGCAGCGTGAGCGTGAAGCTCGTGCCGCCCTCCGGTGAAGGTGCCGCCTGTATGTCGCCGCCATGCAGTCGTGCAATGCGTCGGGCGACCCACAGGCCCAGGCCGAAGCCGCGGGCCTGGTCGGAGCGGTGGCCGCGCTCGAAGCGATCGAAGATGCGCAGCGCCAGCTCGGGCGCCAGGCCTGGGCCCTGGTCGCTGACGGTGAGTTCCAGCTGACCACGGTCGTCGGTGCGCGCGCGCACGGTGATTTCTCCGGCCTTGGCGTACTTCACGGCGTTGTCCACGAGGTTGGACAGTGCGATGCGGATGAGCGTGGAGTCGCACTCCCAGATGGCGGGCGCCTGCGCGCTGTCCAGGCGCAGACGGTGGCGGCGAGACCAGTGCACGAGCTGCGCGGCATCATCGACCAGCTCCATGACGGGAGCGCGGTGCAACTGCAGCCTGAAGGCGGGAGCGTCCAGGCGGTCGCTGATCAGGCAGTTGTCCACCAGGGCCGTGAGGCGTCTGCAGGCGCGCCGGATCTGGGCGGCGCGTTCGAGCTGGGAGTCGATGTCGGGGGAGGGAAAGGAAAGTTGCTCGGTGGCGGCACTGTCCACCACGGCCAGCGGCGTGCGGAACTCATGGTTGACCATGTTGAAGAACTGCCGCTGCTCCAGTCGCAGCGTGCGTTCGCTGTGCAACGCCGCCTGCAGCGCGTTCTGCGCCCGCAGCAGCTCGGCCGTGCGCAGCCGCACGCGCTCTTCCAGCGCATGCTCGGATTTGGCCAGGGATTCGAGCAGTTGTGCCTGGCGTGCCATGGAGTCCCGAAATTTCTGGATCAGGCTGGCGCCGACGGCCACGGTGATCACGATGTTGACCAGCAAGGTGTTGAGCTGCCAGAAAACGCTGGTCTCTATGGTGGGCAGGCTGGCAAGGCCCACATAGGCTGCCGTCACATACAGCCCCATGAGCCCGTACATGGTGCTGGGAACGACCATCAGCACATGGACCAGGCTGGCACGATCGCGCAGCAGATTGCTCCATGCGACCACCGCAAACAGCGCGCTGATGGCCCAGGGCGCGCCGACCCCTATCCAGGCCCAGTCCTGGTAGCGGCCGAGCGGGATGCTTGGCAGGCACAGCAACGGGATGATTCCCAGGGCGAGCAGGGCCCGGTCCATGCGCCGCCAGCGTGTGTCGCGGGTCAGCAGCTCGCGCATCTGCCAGGCCAGGGCGGCGGGAAGCATCAGGGTGCCAAGGCTGACGCACAGATGACCCCAGTGCGCCAGATGGTCGGGCAGCCAGATCTGCAGGTAGCCCCGGTCGCTGGCGCCATGGATCAGTACGGCGATGGCTGCCACGGCCATGGCGGCCAGTTTGCGCAACCGCAAGGCCAGGGCTGCCCCGATGATCAGCAGGGCCAGCATGAGGTTGATGCCCTGGTGGATGCCCGATGCCCATTCCACGGCCGAGAACTGCGTCATCAGACCGCTGCTGCGCCAGATCGTGGCGTCCAGCTGCATGGGGCTTGAGGTCTGCACGCGCAGGATGAAGGGCTGGTCCGTGTACAGCGGAAACACGAGCTGGCGCACATGGACCCGTGGTTCGCCGGTTGCCGTATCGCCGCTGCTGCGCATGCGCCAGGCGCCGTCCATGTACTGGTACAGCGCGACCTGGTCCAGGTAGCTGGGCAGGATCTCCAGCCACAGAGGGTCCTGCTCGGGGTCGATCTTCCCGGCCGCGATATAGGGAGCCTGCACCTTGAGCCAATACACATCGCGCGTGTAGCCCTTGTTCAGCGGTGTGTCGAGCGCGGTGAAGTCCGTATCGGGCAGGGCTGCCACCTGGTCGATGGTGAGGCTGCCCTGCGCATCGACAAGCGCCAGCATGGGCAGGTCCGTGCCCAGCTGCAGGCGCTTGGCTGGAAGGGACTGCCAGGCCGGACTGAGGATGAAGCAGACCACCAGCACCAGCGAAAACACCAGCCAGCCCGGCAGCGCCAGACGGTTCAGGACACGCAGCAGGTTCAGGATGCGCATGGCGAGGCGGGCTGTGTTGCAGCTGTGGCAAGGCCGCTGTCTTCGGGAATGCTGCAGGGCAGCGTCAGCGTGAAGCAGGTGCCGCCGCCCGCAGCTGGCGTGACCTGCACATCGCCGCCGTGCATCTGGGCCACGCGCCGGGCCACCCACAGGCCCAGGCCGAAGCCTCGGGTCTGGTCCGAGCGCTCTCCGCGCTCGTGCAGCTCGAAGATGCGCTGCGCCAGCTCGGGCGCCAGGCCAGGGCCCTCGTCGCTGACGGTGAGCTCCAGCCGGCCCTGCCCGTCCAGGCGGGCACACACGGCGATTTCGCCGGCCTGGGCGTATTTCACGGCGTTGTCCACGAGGTTGGACAGGGCGATGCGCACCAGCGTGGGATCGCACTGCCAGGAGGCGGGGATGCCGGCAGTCTCCAGCCTCAGATGATGGCGGCGCGACCAGTGCACGAGCTGTACGGCATCGTCGATCAGGTCCGTCACCGGAACCCGGTCGAGCTGCAGCCGGAACGCAGGCGCGTCCAGGCGGTCGCTGACCAGGCAGTTGTCCACCAGGGCCGTGAGGCGCCTGCAGGCACGCCGGATCTGGGCGGCCCGCTCCAGTTGGGAGTCGATGTCGGTGGACGGAAAGGTCAACTGCTCCGTGGCCGCGCTGTCCACCACGGCCAGCGGCGTGCGGAATTCATGGTTGACCATGTTGAAGAACTGGCGCTGCTCCAGCCGCAGGGTGCGTTCGCCGTGCAGCGCGGCCTGCAGCGCGTTCTGTGCATGCAGCAGCTCGGCCGTGCGTGTGCGTACCCGGCCTTCGAGCGCGTGCTCGGAGCGGGCCAATGACTCCACCAGTTGCGCCTGCCTGTCCATGGAGTTCTGGAATTTCTCGACCAGGCTGGCGCCCACGGCAATGATGATGAGGATGTACAGCAGCAGCGATTCCAGTTGCCAGTACATGCCGGCTTCGATGTCGGAGGACACCAGCCCCGTGAACGCTGCAGCCACGTGGATGCCCATGACCGCATGCAGCGTGTAGGGAATCAGCACCAGCAGGTTGACGATGCTGGGGCCCTGGCGGAGCAGGTTCTTCCAGGCCACCAGAGCGCTCAGCATGCTGGCCATCCAGGGGACGCTGACTCCGAGCCAGGCCCATTGCGTGTAATGCCCCATGGGAATGCTGAGCAAGGCCAGCAGCGGCGCCAAGGTCAGCAGCACCAGCATGCGGTCGATGCGGCGCCAGATCGTTCCGCGCGTCAAGGTCTCGCGTGCCTGCCAGGCAAAGGCGGCAGGCAGCAGGAAGACGCCCACGCTCACCCAGATATCCGCATGCGGCGCCCAGGGCTCGGGCAGCCACAGCTGGGCATAGCCGCGCACATTGGCGTTGTGGGTCAGAACCACGAACGCCAGCAGCGTCATGGCCATCAGGCTGCGCATGCGAAGGGCCAGGGCTGCGCCGGCGATCAGCAAGGTCAGCACCAGGTTCACGCCCTGGTGCACCCCCGAGGCCCACTCCACGCTGGACAGCCAGGCCATCAGCCCCGTGCTGCGCCAGACCGTGGCGTACAGCTGCATGGCGCTGCTGGTCTCGATGCGCAGCACAAAGGGCTGGCCGGCGCGCAGTGGAAACACCAGCTGGCGCACATGGATGCGCTGGGCCATGGGCACCGTGTCGCCGCTTTCGCGTGCCTGCCACAGGCCATTCGCCTGCTGGTAGAGCGTGACCCTGTCCAGATAGGTGGGCGTGATCTCCAGCCACAGCGGATCATTGCCGGCCAGCGCACTGGCGGGTGCGCTGGCCGGCATGGCAACCCTCACCCAGTAAGCCTGGCGGGTATAGCCCTCGTTCAGAGGCGTGCGCCGGGTTTCGAAGGCATCATCGGGCAGGGCCGCGACCTGTTCAATGGTCATGCTGCGGCCCGCATCGGCAAGCACCTGCATCGGCAGGTCCTTGCCCAGACGCAGTCCCTTGTCAGGGGGAGACATGGTTGCCGGGCTCAGCACGAAAAATGCGAGCAGCCCGAGCGATACCGTGATCCATGCAATAAAAGTAAATTTTTGTGTGTTTCTCTGAACTGTGAGCATTCGAGAGTGTTCGTGCATGGCGGCGGACGTTCACCCCAATGAAAATCCGCGCACCAATAGGCAAACATCATGCAGCAGACACTAGAGCCATCGATCGAGTTCACCGTCGCCGTCGTAGAGGACGACGAGGATATTCGTATCAATGTGTGTCGATTTTTAACAAAGTCTGGCCTGCATGCCTGGGGCACGGATTCTGCAGAAGACTTCTACATAAAGCTACTGCGCGAAAAGGCAGATCTGGTCGTCGTCGACCTGGGTCTGCCCGGCGAGGACGGGTTGAGCCTGGTCAAGCGCCTGGCCGAGCAGGAGATCCCCGTGGTGGTGCTCACGGCACGCGGCGATCTGGACAGCCGCATTGCCGGCCTCAATGCCGGCGCCCTGCAGTACTTCGTCAAGCCCACCGACATGAACGAGCTGGTGGCCGGCATCCGCTCCCAGCTGCGCCGCAACACCGGTCAGCCGGGCAGGGCGTCCGCCCCATTCCTGACCTGGCGCCTTGACCCCCTGTCGGCCTGCATGGTCGCACCCAACCACCAGATCATTGCCCTGACCAGCCGCGAGCTGGAATTGCTCGGCTGCCTGATGGCAACCCCTGGGACCATGGTGTCCAAGCAGACCCTGATCGAGGCCATGGGCTATGCCGATGTGGATGACGGTTTTCATCGCATCGAATCGCAGTTGACGCGGCTTCGCCGCAAGACCCTGGATATCTCCGGGCTGGCCCTGCCGGTGAGGGCCGTGTTCGGCCGAGGGCTGGTGTTCGTGCCTTAGGCGCCTTTTTCTTCTCCATTTCAGCTTTTTGAACCGCTGCCGTCCGGGCATGCGGAAGGGATTCGTTCGCCCATTTTTTTGCTGCAAAAGCGCGTGCGCGTGATTGGGCGGCTTGGTGCTGGCGGTGTGCGCAAGCCGGCGGCGTGGGCCGTCGGGGTTTTCATCCGTGATCAAACACACATGAAGAGAGGAATGGTATGGCGAGACAGAGTTTGCATATCCGGCCCACAGGGCCGCGCATGAACGCTTGGAGGCAGGCGAGACGCCTGATCGCGGCTGGCACCCTGGCGGTGATCGGTGCGGGGGCACAGGCTGCGTTTCTGAATGGTGATTTCGAGACGGGAGACTTGACTGGCTGGACGGCTCAGGCCTGGACCAACAATGGGACCCAGACCAATCCGAAGAGCCTGAGCGAGTTGCTTTTGCAGCCGCCCGGCAGCAAGGTTCATCTGGTCGAAATCGACAGCGGCTCGGAAGGCGCTGCAGACGAAGTCCTGTTCCGGGGTGACGCCGGCCAGTCCGCCCTCAAACTGACTTTGGCAGGCTCCCACTCTGCCCGCATCAACCTCAAGGCGAACAGCACCACCCCAGCCAGCAACGTGATACCGCGGTCCAATAATGTCACGGGGGGACTCGCCGGCTGGACCCAGCAGGTCAATACGGCAAGTTCCATCACCCAGGAAGTGACGCTGACTGCGGATGACATCGACCAGGACGGCAAGATCCACATCCGATTTGTCGCGGCGCCCGTGCTTGAGTACGCCAGCAATCACGGAGGCGAGGATCGCCCCTACTTTGCCATCTCGCTGGTCAAGACCTATGACGCCCAGACCGCCACGGATCTGACGGGCTCACCCCAGGAGTTGTTCTTCAAGTACCACTACGGCGGCGAGCCGGGAGCACCCTGGAAGACCTTTACCGACAAGGGCGGTGCCATCCAGAACTACACCGACCCCCAGGCCTACGATGTCGCTCCTGGCAATGCCTACCTGCGGGTAGGCGACAAGGTCAGGCTGCAGGCCGTGGCCTCGGCCTGCAGTGCCGGTGGCCACGCAGGCCATCTGTACGTTGACAACTTCGGCACGACCCTGCCCAAGACCTTGTGGATCAGCGCGTCCGGGCCTGTCAGCGCGCCCAAGGCGGACGGCACGGAGATCACCTACACCTATACCTATACGAACAACGGCAGCACCCCGGTGAACAACGTGAAGGTCACGCCCGCGATGCCCGTGGGCACGGATGCGGGCGTCAGTCCGACCACGTTCGTGTCGCTGGCCGGCGACGGCGGCGCTTGCACGGCCCCGGCCGTGGGCAGTTCAGACCCTGCCCAGTGCAACTTTGGGACCCTGGCACCCGGGCAGTCGGGCACGTTCACGATGACCGTGAAGGTTCCTGCGGGCACGCCGTCAGACCAGATCAACAACGGCAACTACACCATCGGAGGCGACCTGACCTCGACCCTGCTCGGTGCCATGGTGCAGACCCAATTGCTGGCTCCCGCGGCGAGCAGCGACATGGTGCCTGATGTCTCCGCACTCCCGCCCACCGCCGTGGTCGGCGTCCCCTACACCGGCAGCTTCTCCTGCAAGAACGATGGTGCAGCCAGCGCAGGCCAGGCTATCTGCGATGCCTCCGGTCTGCCCCCTGGCGTGACGGCAGGCCAATGCACGATAGACGGCGCGGCCTGGATGCAGCCCGCCGTGGTGCCTGCGGGCAAGACGGTGGTCTGCCTGGTCTCCGGCACACCGACGGGTCCAGGCGGCAGCTCGACGGTCACGGTGACCACGGGCGGCGACAACGACCTGACCCCGGGCAACAACACGGCCACATCGAACATCACGGTCACCACAGCGCCGGACATGCAGGTCAATCTGAGCGGACTGCCCTCCACCTCGCCGCTGAACATTCCCTATAGCGGCAGCTTCACCTGCAGCAACCAGGGCCTGGCCAACGCCGTGAGCGGCACCTCCTGCGCCGTCACCGGCCTGCCGGCTGGCGTGACGCAAGGCGCATGCTCCATCAGCCCCGGCAATGCCGCGTGGGTGGCGGGCAATGCGGTGCCGGTGGGAGCCACGGTCACCTGCCAGGTGAGCGGTACGCCCACGGCCGCAGGTTCGTCCACGGTCACGGGCACCACGGGCGCAACGGATGATTCGAATGCGGCAAACAACACCGCGACCATGAATGTGTCCACCGTTGCAGTGCCCGACATGGGCGTCGATCTGAGCGGCCTGCCGACCGCGTTCACTGCCGGCACGCCCTACAGCGGCCGTTTTGTCTGCAAGAACCAGGGCTCGGCCGATGCATCGGCAGGGACCTCGTGCGCAGTCACGGGACTGCCGCCTGGCGTCAGCCAGGGCGCTTGCCGCATCAGCCCCTCCAATGCAGCCTGGTCCGCAGGGGATGCCGTGCCTGCGGGCGCCAGCGTGACCTGCACGGTCAGCGGAACGCCCAGCTCCGTGGGGGCGGTGGCACTGACGGGCAGCACCGGTGCGACCGGAGATGCCAACCCGGCCAACAACACGGCTTCCCGCGCGGTGGCCGTGGCCGTATCGCCCGCCTCCATCCCCACCCTCTCCGAATGGGGCCTGATCCTGATGTCCGGCTTGATGGGCATCATGGGTTGGGGCATGGTGCGCCGCCGCCGCTTCAACGCGCTGTGACCGGCAACCGGTCGTGACGCAGGGCGCCCTTCGGGGCGCCTTTTTTTTGGTTCGGAGCATGGCCGCAGCCCATTGACATGCTCAATATGTGATCGAATAAGGGTTTATACCTAGCATTCGCCCCATGATCGTCCGTGATCGCCCCGCCGGCCTCAGGCTGTTTCTGATTTTGCGGGGCTCGGTGCTCCAGCGCATCCAGGTCACGCTGCTCGTGAACATCGTGTTTGCCGCCATCATCACCCTGGTGCATGGCAATCTCTTCGACGTGAAGATCACGGTGACGCCCATCCCCTTCACGCTGATCGGCCTGCCGCTGGCCATCTTCCTGGGGTTTCGCAACAACACCGCCTACGACCGCTACTGGGAAGGGCGCAAGCTCTGGGGAGAGATGGTGATCTGCGCGCGCACGCTGGCGCGCCAGTGCCAGAGCCTGATTGCGCTGGACACGGTGCCCGATCCCCGGCGCCGCGACAGCGACGTGCGCGTGCGCATGGTGCACCGGGCTGTTGCCTTCGCGCATTCGCTGCGGTCCCAGCTGCGGGGCCTGCACGACGATGCCGAAGCCGGCCGCTGGCTCGTGGACAGGGAATGGCGCCAAATCCAGGCCCTGCCGCTGGAGCAGCGCTGCGACGCACTGATGATGTCCATGGGGCATGACCTGGCGCAGTGTGTGCGCCGTGGCGAGATGGAGCCCTGCCTGGCCGCGTCCATGGACAAGACCTTCACACGCATGACGGCCGCTGCCGCCTCGTGCGAGCGCATACGCAACACGCCCATGCCGTTCTCGTATGCGCTGCTGCTGCACCGCACGGCCTATATGTACTGCTTTCTGCTGCCGTTCGGCCTGGTGGACACGACCGGGTTCATGACGCCCTTTGTCGTGGCCATCGTGGCCTACACCTTCTATGGGCTCGACGCCCTTGGCGATGAACTCGAAGAGCCCTTTGGACTGGAGAGCAACGACCTGCCGCTGGACACCATCTGCCGCTCCATCGAGATCAGCCTGGGCCGCACGCTGGGCGAGACGGATCTGCCCGCGCCGCTCAGGCCCGAGGGCTACAGGCTGACCTGAGGCGGCGGGCAAGCATGGGAAAAAGCAAAGGCCCATGAAAAGCCCATGAAAAAGCCCCGCAGTTTCCTGCGGGGTCTGGTGGTCTGAAGCGGGACCCGAGGCTCAGGCAAACACGCCGGCCGTGTCCTGCATCTTCCCGGACACGATGCCCAGATGGTGCAGCGTGTCCCCACCCGTCATCTCCATCTGCGTCAGGCGCTTGAAGTAGTGGCTGCCTGCGTACTCGTCGGTCACGCCGATGCCGCCGTGCAGCTGCACCGACTGCTGGCCCACATAGCGCAGCGACTGGCCCAGCTGGACCTTGGCGCGCGCGATGGCCACGTGGCGCTCCGCCTCGGGCGTGTTCATCTTGAGGCTGGCGTAGTAGCTCATGGAGCGGGCCAGCTCCAGCTGCATCTTCATGTCCGCCACGCGGTGGCGCAGGGCCTGGAAGCTGGCGATCACCGTGTTGAACTGCTTGCGCTGGTTCATGTACTCGGTGGTGAGCTTCAGTGTCTGCTCCATGGCGCCCACGCCTTCGGCGCACAGGGCGGCGTTGGCCACGTCCTGGGCCAGCGTCAGGGCGGCCAGGCCATCGGTCGTCACCAGCGTGGCGGGAGCCGCCTGGCAGCGCAGCTCGGCGGCGCGGCTGCCATCCTGGGTCCGGTAGCCCTGGGTGCTGACGCCGCTGGCGCCGCGCTCCACCAGGAAGAGGGCGATCTTGCCGTCCAGCTGGGCCGGCACCAGGAAGGCATCGGCCGCGTCGCCTGCGGGCACCACGCTCTTGGTGGCATCCACCGTGTAGCCGCTGCCGCTCTTGCCGGCCGTGGCCGCGCAGACGTCGAGCCGGTAACGGGCCTGGCGCTCCTGGTGTGCCAGCACGACCAGGGCCTCGCCGCTGGCCACGCGCGGCAGCCACTGGCCGGCCACGGAGGCGTCGGCATGCTGGCCGAGCACGCTGGATGCCACGAAGGCCTGTGCCAGCGGCTCCATCACCAGACCGCGGCCCAGCTCTTCCATCACCACCATCACGTCGGTGGCGCCCTGGCCCAGGCCGCCGTGCTCCTCGGGCACGGTCAGTGCCGTCAGGCCCAGTTCGGCCAGCTCGCCCCAGGCCTCGCGCGAGAAGCCGCCCGCCTCGACGATGGAGCGGCGGCGCTCGAAGGTGTAGCCCTTGTCCACCCAGCGGCGCACCGCGTCGCGCAGTTGCTGCTGGTCATCCGAAAAATCAAAGTCCATTTTCTGTCTCCCGAAGCTGATCGAAGCGCGTCCGGCGCACTTCTGGGGTCAGCGAAACTCCAGCCAAAATCAGCCCAGCACCGTCTGAGCGACGATGTTTCTCTGGACCTCGTTGGAGCCGCCGTAGATCGTCGTCTTGCGCATGTTGAAATAGGTCGATGCCAGCGGCGCGTTGTCCGCCACGCCGCCGGGGAAGTCGCCCTGCCAGCCGGCTTCCATGGCTTCTTCGATGAAGGGCAGGCTGAAGGGGCCTGCGGCCAGCATCATCAGCTCGGAGTAGCGCTGCTGGATTTCACTGCCCTTGATCTTGAGCAGGCCGGCGATGTCCAGCGGGTTCTTGCCCGATTTCTCGGCCGACAGCACGCGCAGCACCAGCATCTCCAGCGCCACCACGTCGACTTCGAGCTTGGCGATCTCGTCGCGGAAACGCTGGTCCTCATAGACGCCTTCGGCCTTGGCGATGCGCTTGAGGCGTTCCAGCTCGCGCTTGGCGCGGTTCACGTCGGCGATGTTGGTACGCTCGTGGCTGAGCAGGTGCTTGGCGTAGGTCCAGCCCTTGTTCTCCTCGCCGATCAGGTTCTCGGCCGGCACTTCCACATTGTCGAAGAAGACCTCGTTGACCTCGCACTCGCCGTCCAGCAGCTTGATCGGGCGCACGGTCACGCCAGGGCTCTTCATGTCCACCAGCAGGAAGCTGATGCCGGTCTGGGGCTTGCCCTCGTTGCTGGTGCGCACCAGGCAGAAGATCCATTCGCCGTACTGGCCCAGCGTGGTCCAGGTCTTCTGGCCGTTGACGATGTATTTGTCGCCCACGCGCTCGGCGCGGGTCTTGACGCTGGCCAGGTCCGAGCCCGAGCCCGGCTCCGAGTAGCCCTGGCTCCACCACACTTCGCCGCTGGCAATGCCGGGCAGAAAGCGCTGCTGCTGCTCGGGCGTGCCGTAGGCCATGATCACGGGCGCCACCATCACGGGGCCGAAGGGAATGATGCGCGGCGCGCAGGCCAGGGCACATTCCTCCTCGAACAGGTGCTTTTGCACGGCGTTCCAGCCGGGTCCGCCGAACTGCTTGGGCCAGCCGTAGCCCAGCCAGCCTTTCTTGCCAAGAATCTTGGCCCAGTTCTGCAGGTCGTCGCGCGTCAGGCGCAGCGAATGGCGCACCTTGTGCGCGATGTCCTGGGGCAGGTTGGCCCGCACCCAGGCGCGGACTTCCTCGCGAAAGGACTGTTCTTCAGTGGTAAATGCCAGGTCCATGGACTGTGTCTCCTTCAATCCCGGCTTTTGTAGCACGCGCGTTCTTTTTTGAACTGTCCAGGGCGTGACAACCTATGGCAATCCCTGATGGCTTCACGGCCGCCGGATATCAGGCAGGCTGATCGGGTTCTTCCAGACCCAGCTGGGCGTAGACATGTGCCAGACGTGCCTGCAGCTGGCGTACCTGGGCTTCCAGATCGACCACGCGCTGGGCCAGGGCATCGCCGCGTGCGCCTGCTGCCGCAGGGGCCGAGGCGATCGCGTTCACGTCCACGGGGCCGCACAGCAGGTGGGCCCAGCGTTGTTCGCGCGCGCCGGGCGCGCGGGGCAGCAGGACGACCAGCGGGCCGCCTTTTTCCTCGCTGCGCTCGCGCAGCTCTTCCAGGAAGGCTTCGACCGAGGAGATGTCGGCAAAGCGGTGCCAGCGCTCGGAGTTGATGCGCAGCTCGCCAGCCGTCTGCGGGCCGCGCAGCATCAGCAGGGACAGCAGCACGGCGCTCTGGTCGGGCACACCCACGCCGCGCGGGAAGTTGTGTTCCCAGCGCGTGGCGCGTGCGCTGCTGATCTGCACGGACATGGTGCGCAGGCGCAGGCTGTCCAGCGCTTCCTGGGCTTCGCCCTCGCTGACTTCCATCACCGGATCGCGGCTGCTTTTCTGGTTGCAGCCCGTCACCAGTGCGTTGAGCGTGAGCGGGTAGCTGTCGGGCACGGTACGCGCCTTCTCCATCAGGGTGGCCAGCACGCGGGCTTCGACGGCGGTCAAGGGGGTGGAGCGGGGATCGAATGGCATGGGTCTGAGGGCAAGAGGTGACAAGGCCCGGCAGGGCCATGGGCCTTGCCGGGGCTGGCGCAGGCCGCGCGGCCCGCGGTGCGACAATCGCCGCCCATGAAAAATATCGTGATCCTGATCTCGGGCGGCGGCTCGAACATGGCTGCCATTGTGCGTGCTTCGCAGCAACAGGACTGGGCGCGGCGTTATGGCGCCCGCGTGGCCGCCGTGGTCAGCAACAAGGCCGAGGCTTCGGGCCTGGTTTTCGCGCGCGAGCAGGGCATTGCCACCGAGGTGCTGGACCACCGCCCGTTCCCCAGCCGCGAGGCCTTCGACGCCGAGCTGGCCCAGGTGATCGACCGGCACGCGCCCGCGCTGGTCGTGCTTGCCGGCTTCATGCGCATCCTCACGCCGGGCTTCGTTGCGCATTACGAAGGTCGCATGATCAACATCCACCCCTCGCTGCTGCCCGCCTTCACGGGCCTGCACACGCACCAGCGGGCCATCGATGCAGGCTGCCGCTTCGCCGGCTGCACCGTGCACCGCGTGACGGCCGAGCTGGATGTGGGCCCCATCCTGGAGCAGGCCGTGGTGCCCGTGCTGCCCGGCGACACGGCCCAGGCACTGGCCGCGCGCGTGCTGGTGCAGGAGCACATCATCTACCCGCGCGCCGTGGCGCAGTTGATGCGGGGCTAGGGTCTGCTCACAGGCCTTCGCTCTGAAAGGCCTGCTGCTCCACTTCGGGGCAGCGTGCAAAGCGGGGCTGCTCCACGCCGTTGATGACCACGGTTTCGTTGAACATGGCGGCCGGCCGCACCCACAGGCCGCGCTCGCCGTAGAGCGCGCGGTACAGGGTCATGGACTCGCGCGTTTCGCTGTGGCGCACGGTGGCAAGCACCTCGTAGGGAGCGCCCTTGTAGTGGCGGTACAGGCCCGGGGGCGTGGCAATCAGAGGGGGCAGGTCGTCATCGGTCATGGGGCGCCATGGTAGCCGTGCCAGCCGGGCGTTGCTCCGGGTTCCGACCTGCGCCCCTCTCGGATTTGCAAGGCAGTGGGACAATCGCGGCCATGCATCCCAAACAGCTTCTCGACGCCTGCGCCGAACTGGTCAAGCGCACCCTGACTTTCGAACACCCGGCCGACGCCGTGGTGTCACGCTTTTTCCGTGAAAACCGCAACCTGGGCCCGCGCGAGCGCGCTGCGCTGGCCGAGACCGCCTACACCGTGCTGCGCAAGAAGCTGCTTTTTGAGAGCCTGGCGCGTTCTGGCAGCGGCTCGCGTGAGCGCAGGCTGGCCATTTTGGGCTTTGCCCACAGCCAGGAGGCACTGGCCCGCGTGGCTGGCAAGACCGAGCAAGGTGTCAAGGACGCACGCAGCTTCGTGCGCGCCGCGCTGTCGCCGCAGGAGCTGCAATGGCTGGACGCCTGCGAGGCCGTGCGTCCCGACGAACTGATGGAGCCGCACCGCCACAACCTTCCCGAATGGCTGGTCGCGCCGCTACAGCAGCAACTGGGCGATGACTTCTGGGCCTTTGCCCAGAGCATGGAGCAGGCCGCGCCGCTGGATCTGCGCGTCAATGCGCTGAACGCCAAGCGTGCCGATGTGCAAAAGGAACTGGCCGATGCCGGCATCGCCGCCGAAGCCACGCCTTACTCGCCCTGGGGCCTGCGTGTGCAGGGCAAGCCGGCGCTGGCCCGGATGGACGCTTTCACGCGCGGTGCCATCGAGGTGCAGGACGAAGGCTCGCAACTGCTGGCGCTGATGCTCGATGCCAAGCGCGGCGAAATGGTGGTCGATTTCTGTGCAGGCGCAGGCGGCAAGACCCTTGCCATTGGTGCTTCGATGCGCAGCACGGGGCGTCTGTACGCCTTCGATGTCTCGGGCCACCGGCTCGAGGCCCTGAAGCCGCGCCTGGCGCGCTCGGGCCTGTCGAACGTGCACCCCGCGGCCATCGCCCATGAGCGCGACGACCGCGTCAAGCGCCTGGCCGGAAAGATCGACCGCGTGCTGGTTGATGCCCCCTGCTCGGGCCTGGGCACGCTGCGCCGCAATCCCGACCTCAAGTGGCGCCAGTCGGCCAAGGCCATCGAGGAGCTCACGCAAAAGCAGGCGGCCATCCTGGCCAGTGCTGCGCGGCTGGTCAAGCCGGGCGGGCGCCTGGTCTATGCCACCTGTTCGGTCCTGCCCCAGGAAAACGAAGCCATCGCCGACGCCTTTGCAGCGGAGCACTCTGACTTCGTGGCCATGGATGCCGGAGAACTTCTGGCCCAGCTCAAGGTGGAGCGGGGCGATGTGCTGTGCAGCGGCGGCGAGACCGGCACGCAGTACCTGCGCCTGTGGCCCCAGCGCCATGAGACGGACGGGTTTTTCGCCGCCGTTTGGACCCGGAAGCCGTAACTTGCAGACGCAATAAGCTGTAAATCGCGGGAGATTGCCGAACGTCTTCACGGGGGGCTCGCCTAAAATTGAGGCATCGGTGCCACTGGGCGCCGGCTTTGGCAAAGGCTTGGGTCATGTCTGTGGATTTCGCGTCGGTTTGGAACATTGCCCTGGACTGGATGGCCCATGGCCTGTGGCAGCTGTCGTGGTGGCAGCTGCTGCTGTATGCCCTGGTCACCACCCACGTCACGATTGCGGGCGTCACCATCTTCCTGCACCGCTGCCAGGCCCATCGTTCGCTGGACCTGGGGCCGGTGCCCTCGCATTTCTTCCGGTTCTGGTTGTGGTTGGGCACGGGCATGGTCACCAAGGAGTGGGTGGCCATCCACCGCAAGCACCACGCCAAGTGCGAAACCGAGGACGATCCCCACAGCCCGCAAACGCGCGGGCTGGATACCGTGATGCGCCAGGGCGCGGAGCTGTACCGCGAAGAGGCCAGGAACGCCGAGACGCTCAGGAAGTTCGGCCACGGCACGCCCGACGACTGGATCGAGCGCCATCTCTACAGCCGGCATTCGATCTGGGGTCCTTCTCTGATGCTGGTCATCAACGTGCTGCTGTTCGGCGCCATCGGACTGACCATCTGGGCCGTGCAGATGGCCTGGATTCCGTTCTGGGCTGCCGGCGTGGTCAACGGCCTGGGCCATTTCTGGGGCTACCGCAACTTCGAGGCCCAGGACGCCAGCACCAACCTCGTGCCCTGGGGCCTGGTCATCGGCGGTGAGGAACTGCACAACAACCACCACACCTATCCGACCTCGGCCAAGTTCTCGGTCAAGCGCTATGAGTTCGATGTGGGCTGGGCCTACATCCGGGCGATGCAGGCGGTCGGCTGGGCCAAGGTCAAGAAAACGCCACCCAGGCTGGTCATGGGTGCCATCAAGCCTGTGGCCGACGAAAAGACGCTGGAGGCCGTGATCGCCAACCGCTACGAGGTCATGGCCCGCTATGCGCGCGGCGTGCGTGCCGCCGTGCAGTTCGAACTCGATGCGCTCAAGCAGCGCAAGGCGCAGCAGGCCGACTTGTCCTTGCTCAGGACGGCGCGCCGCTGGCTGCACCGCGATGCCGACAAGGTGCCCGCCCAGGCGCAGGACCAGCTGGCCCAGGCGCGCGCCGCCCATCCCGTGCTGGACCAGATGCTGGTCATGCGCGAGGAGCTGCGCCAGCTGTGGCTCAACACCTCGCTGTCGCGCGAGCAGCTGACGGCCCATCTGCAGGCCTGGTGCCATCGCGCCGAGGCCAGCGGCATTGCCGCGCTCAAGGAGTTCTCGGTCAAGCTGCGCGCTGCCCACGCCTGAAGCTGCGAAGCCAGCCGGCAAGCGTCCATTCCCGGGGCCGCATCTTCTCTTCGGAGGCGATGCGGCTTTTTGCTGCGGGGTTCGGCTGCAGTTCCAGACCTGCCGTGGCCTGGGACACGGAGCGGACTCTTATCCGCAGGTCCGCGCCTGCGCGCCAGCCCTGGCCCGGCTGCAGCCTGAGGGTCAGCCCCGGCGCTGCATCGGCCCAGGCCTGCTGCGGGACGCTGATTTCCAGGCTGCCCTGGCGGCAGAACAGCTCGCAGCCCTCCTGCATGGACAGATACAGGTCGTTTCCGGGGGCGAGATGGCGCAGTTCGAAAGAGCGGGTGTGGGCGTTGTGCATGGGGCGGTGTCCTGTAGTTCCAGGCCCCAAGCGTAGGCATTCGGCCCTCTTTGGCACAGGCACAGGCTGTGGTTTGTTGCGCCGCAGCAGTGCAGGCAGTCCATGTTCTGTTCTGCTGCATGACATGATGATCTGTATCTGTTGCGTAACAGCGCCTTGAGGCAAGATCTCGGTCAAGCACTTCCATCCCCAGCCGTTTTCCATCCTGCCCATGACCGCCGCAAGCGCCGCTCCCACCCTGTACCGCCGCCTGGCGGCCGACTACAGCCTGGCCATGGAGATGGGCACGCTCAAGGCGGGCGAGCGCATGCCTTCCGTGCGCGAGCTGATGCGCCGCCACGAGGTCAGCCTGTCCACGGCGCTGCAGACGCTGCGGCATCTGGAGGATCTGGGCCAGCTCGAGGCCCGCCCGCGCGTGGGCTACTTCGTGCGCGATGCCCGGCCTGCAGGGCTGGCGCCTGCCAGCGAACCGGATCTGAGCCAGCCCGTGCAGCCGTTGCCACAACAGCACTTTGCGGGCATCAATGAGCACATCTCGCTCATGCTGGAGCGCGGCCGCCAGGCCGACGTGCAGGTGGACCTGGGCGGTGCCACGCCGCCGCCGGAACTGTTCGATCGCGGCTACCTGAACCAGGCGGCTGCCCGGCTGCTGCGCGAGCAGCCCGATCTGCTGGTGCTGGGGCGTTCCATGATGGGCAGCCACCCTGATTTCCAGCGGGCCATGGCGCGGCGCGCGCTGGCGGCGGGCATCCATGTCGCACCGGCCGATGTGCTGGCGACCACGGGCAATTCCGAGGCCGTGAGCCTGGCGCTGGCCGCCGTGGCCTCGCCCGGCGATGTGGTGGCCGTGGAGTCGCCGACCTACTACGGCCTGCTGCAGGTGGTGGAGTCGCTGCAGATGCAGGCGCTGGAGATTCCCTGCAGCCCGCGCACCGGCCTGTCCATCGAGGCGCTGGAGCTGGCCCTGCAGACCCAGCCCCGGCTGAAGGCCGTGGTGGTCGTGCCCGAGCTGCAGATGCCGCTGGGCACGCGCATTCCCGATGAACACAAGGCCAGACTGGTCGAGCTGTGCGCCGCCCACGGCGTGGCGCTGATCGAGGACGACTCCTACGGCCTGTTCGTGGAAAGCAGCCAGCCCGTGCGCCCCATCAAGGCCTGGGACCGCCTGCCGGGACATGTGATCTATTGCGAGGCCTTCAACAAGAGCATGGCGCCAGGCCTGCGCCAGGGCTGGATGAACGCCGGCCAGTGGCATGGCCGTGTGCAGATGCTCAAGTTCGCGCGCAGCCGGGGGACCCAGACCCTGGCCCAGTTGCTGGCGGCCGCCTGCGTGGGCTCGCCCGCGCATCTGCGCAATCTGCAGCGCCTGAAGCAGCAGCTGCGGCGCCAGCGCGAGGGCATGGCGCAGCTGGTGGCGCGCTTTTTCCCGTTGGGAACGCGGCTGAGCCTGCCGCCCGGCGGGCTCAGCCTGTGGCTGGAGCTTCCGGCTGGCGTGTCCACGTCCGCGCTGTTCACGCAGGCGCTGGCGCGCGGCATACGCACGGCGCCGGGCAGCATGTTCTCCAACTCGGGCCGCTACGAGCACTGCATGCGCCTGGGCTGCACCCTGCCCGTGGATGGCGTGGTCGAGCAGGCCTGTCGCGATCTCGGCGCCATGGCCTGCGCGCAGCTGGGCCAGCCCGCGCGCCACGGGTGAGGGACGCAAAAAAACCGCCGGGCTTGCGCCGGGCGGTTTCTTTGTCGGTACCAGGGACAGGCTGAATTACTTCAGCTTGATTTCCTTGTACGTGACGTGCTTGCGAGCCTTGGGATCAAACTTCATGATCGCCATCTTCTCGGGCATTGTCTTCTTGTTCTTGGTCGTGGTGTAGAAGTGGCCGGTTCCTGCAGTGGATTCCAGCTTGATCTTTTCGCGTCCGCCTTTAGCAGCCATGGTGTTTCTCCTTGAGGGATTTAGGCTTGGCCACGGGCACGCAGGTCTGCGAGCACGGAGTCGATACCGTTCTTGTCGATCAGGCGCAGAGCAGCGCTGGAAACGCGCAGGCGCACCCAACGGTTTTCGCTCTCAACCCAGAAACGGCGGTATTGCAGGTTGGGCAGGAAACGACGCTTGGTCTTGTTGTTGGCGTGGGAAACGTTGTTTCCCACCATGGGCTTCTTGCCCGTTACTTCACATACGCGTGCCATGAGGACACTCCGATAGTTGTACAGCCGCCGACGCTGATGCCCTGCATTTGCTGCAGGGCCTGCCGGCAACCTCACCTCGCCATAAAGGGTGGCGGTAACCCCATCGCTGAAAGTGTCCTGGCCATGCAAGCAAGGCGCGCTTCAAATTCAGCAAAGCCACGGATTATAGCGTCTTCATGAGAAAAGCCCCTGGGCCAGCCAATCACGGCGGCAGCCAGGGGCTTTTGCCGCCCTGCACGAGGGCAGGGCGGGCGGGATGGCATCCCGCTTATTCCTGCTCGAGGAAGCGCTGGGCGTCCAGCGCGGCCATGCAGCCCGTGCCGGCGCTGGTGATGGCCTGGCGGTAGACATGGTCCTGCACGTCGCCGGCCGCGAACACGCCGGGCACGCTGGTCTGGGTGGCGAAGCCCTTGAGGCCGCCCTGGGTGATGATGTAGCCGGTCTCGTCCATCTCCAGGTGGCCCTTGAAGATCTCGGTGTTGGGCGCGTGGCCGATGGCGATGAAGCAGCCCTGCAGCTGGATGTCCTCGGCATGGCCATCCTGGGTGCTCTTGATGCGGATGCCGGTCACGCCGGAATGGTCGCCCAGCACCTCGTCGAGCACGAAGTGGGTCTTGAGTTCGATCTTGCCGGCACGGACCTTGTCCATGAGCTTGTCCACGAGGATGGGCTCGGCCTTGAACTTGTCGCGGCGGTGCACCAGGGTGACCTTGCTGGCGATGTTGGACAGGTACAGGGCTTCCTCGACGGCGGTGTTGCCGCCGCCGACCACGCACACGGGCTGCTCGCGGTAGAAGAAACCGTCGCAGGTGGCGCAGCCCGAGACGCCGCGGCCCATGAAGGCCTCTTCGGAGGGCAGGCCCAGGTACTTGGCCGAGGCGCCCGTGGCGATGATCAGGCTGTCGCAGGTATAGGTGCCGGAGTCGCCGGTCAGCGTGAAGGGGCGCTTGGAGAAATCGACGCTGTGGATGTGGTCGAACACCACCTGGGTCTTGAAGCGCTCTGCGTGCTCCAGGAAGCGCTGCATCAGTTCGGGGCCCTGTACGCCGTTCACGTCCGCAGGCCAGTTGTCCACTTCCGTCGTCGTCATCAGCTGGCCACCCTGGGCCATGCCGGTCACCAGCAGCGGGTTGAGGTTGGCGCGCGCGGCGTAGATGGCGGCCGTGTAGCCGGCAGGGCCGGAGCCGAGGATCAGGACTTTGGCGTGTTGCGTAGAAGACATGGATGCAGTTCTTGAAAAAGGCGCACGCCGGCAGTCGGCGTGCAGAAAAAAGATACATCGGGCACAGCCATGGAGTATCGCTCCGCAGCCGGGTTCCCGTTGCCATGCGGATCAATGGCCCGGATTGTCAAAAATGATCGGCATGGCGCCGTCATGCAGCGGCGTCATGTTCTGTTGCAAGTGCTTGCATTACGCTAGCAGGCCGTCCTGGCTGTTTTTGCGGCCAGCCCGAGGGGGCTGGGGTAAGCTCCCGCCTGCGTATGACCTACTCATTGAACGCTCTGAACGCTTCCACATCCGCCAAGGGCAAATCCAAGTCTGCGGCGCGCCCCGGCATGGTGGCGCGCTTCGGCCATGAAATGCTGCTGTTGGCGGGGCTGCTGGCCCTGGTGTTCTGGCTTGCCTCCATGTTCAGCTACTCGCCCCAGGATCCAGCGTGGTCCACCTCCGGGGCGGGACACGCGCGCCTGGTCGCCAACTGGATGGGCCGCGTCGGAGCCTGGCTGGCCGACGCCTGCTATTTCGGCTTCGGCATGTCGGTCTGGTGGCTGGTGCTGGCCTCGGTGCAGACCTGGATGTCTTCCTTCGCCCGCTGGTTGCGGGGCGGCGTGCCCCGCGATGGCGTGCAACTGCCGCCGCTGTGGCGCCGGCGCCTGCGTTTCTGGGGTGGCCTGCTGCTGCTGCTGGGCGCAAGCTGCGCGCTGGAATGGACGCGGCTGTACCGCTTCGAGAGCGTGCTGCCAGGCCCTGCCGGCGGCGTCTTTGGCTACATGCTGGGCTACCACAGCCTGCAATGGCTGGGCTTCATGGGTTCGGGCCTGATCGGCATCTGCGTGGCCGTGATCGGCCTGGCCATGGTGTTCCGCTTTTCCTGGGGGCATCTGGCCGAATCCATGGGCGCACGCCTGGATGGATGGGTGCATTTCCTCTTCGCGCGCCGCGAGAAGGCCCGGGACGAGGCCGCAGGCCGCCGTGCCGCGCGCGAGCGCGAAGAGGTGTTGCAGGAAGAGCGCACGGAAAGCGCCGTGCAGCACCCGCAGCCCGTGCAGATCATCGAGCCCGTGCTGCAGGAGGCGGCGGCCCCCAGCGTGCGCGTGGTCAAGGAGCGCCAGAAGCCGCTGTTCTCCGAATTGCCCGACAGCAAGCTGCCCCAGGTGGACTTGCTCGATGCGGCGCAGCAGCGCCAGGAGAGCGTCTCGCCCGAGACGCTGGAGATGACCAGCCGGCTGATCGAAAAGCGCCTCAAGGACTTTGGCGTGGAGGTGCACGTGGTGGCCGCCATGCCCGGCCCCGTGATCACGCGCTACGAGATCGAACCGGCCACGGGTGTCAAGGGCTCGCAGATCGTGAACCTGGCCAAGGATCTGGCGCGCTCGCTGTCCCTGGTGTCCATCCGCGTGATCGAGACGATCCCCGGCAAGAACTTCATGGCGCTGGAGCTGCCCAATGCCAAGCGCCAGTCCATCCGCCTGTCCGAGGTGCTGGGCTCGCAGGTGTACCACGACGCCAAGAGCATGCTGACCATGGGCCTGGGCAAGGACATCGTGGGCAACCCGGTGGTGGCCGATCTGGCCAAGATGCCGCACGTGCTGGTGGCCGGCACCACGGGTTCGGGCAAGTCGGTGGGGATCAACGCCATGATCCTGTCGCTGCTGTACAAGGCCGAGGCGCGCGATGTGCGCCTGCTGATGATCGACCCCAAGATGCTGGAAATGTCGGTCTACGAAGGCATTCCTCACCTGCTGTGCCCCGTGGTCACCGACATGAAGCAGGCCGCCAACGGCCTGAACTGGTGCGTGGCCGAGATGGAGCGCCGCTACAAGCTCATGAGCAAGCTGGGCGTGCGCAATCTGGCGGGCTACAACACCAAGATCGACGAGGCCAAGGCGCGCGAGGAATCGATTCCCAACCCCTTCAGCCTCACGCCCGAGGAGCCCGAGCCGCTGCAGCGCCTGCCGCACATCGTCATCGTCATCGACGAGCTGGCCGACCTGATGATGGTGGTCGGCAAGAAGATCGAGGAGCTGATCGCGCGCCTGGCCCAGAAGGCCCGCGCGGCCGGCATCCACCTGATCCTGGCCACCCAGCGCCCCAGCGTGGACGTGATCACCGGCCTGATCAAGGCCAACATTCCCACGCGCATCGCCTTCCAGGTCAGCAGCAAGATCGACAGCCGCACCGTGCTCGACCAGATGGGTGCCGAGTCCCTGCTGGGCATGGGCGACATGCTCTACATGGCCAGCGGCACGGGCCTGCCCGTGCGCGTGCACGGCGCCTTTGTGTCCGACGAGGAAGTGCACCGCGTCGTGGGCTACCTCAAGGAGCAGGGCGAGGCCGACTATATCGAGGGTGTGCTCGAAGGCGGCACGGCCGAGGGCGACAGCGAGTTCGGTGCGGAGTCCGGCGACGGTGGCAACGGCGAGAAGGATCCCATGTACGACCAGGCCGTGGAAGTGGTGCTCAAGGACCGCAAGGCCAGCATCTCGTATGTGCAGCGCAAGCTCAGGATTGGTTACAACCGCTCGGCCCGCCTGCTGGAAGATATGGAAAAGGCGGGCCTGGTCAGCGGTCTCACGGCCAGCGGGCAGCGCGAAGTGCTGGTGCCGGCGCGCGCCGGGGAATGAGCCCGCATTTCGCAATCATGGAGAAAGAATGAAACGTCTGTTGACTGCAGTTGTGATCGCGGCAAGCGCGACGGCCTCGTGGGCCGATGGCCTCAAGAGCCTGGAAGCCTTCATGAAGAATTCCCAGGCCGGCCGCGCCGAATTCACCCAGGCCGTCACGGCCCCGTCCAAGGATGGCCAGCCGCCGCGCACCAAGAACTCCAGCGGCCAATTCGAATTCCAGCGTCCCGGCAAGTTCAGGTTCGTCTACACCAAGCCGTTCGAGCAGACCATCGTGGCCGACGGCAAGACGCTGTGGCTCTATGACGCCGACCTCAACCAGGTCACGCAGCGCGCGCAGGCCCAGGCCCTGGGCAGCACGCCTGCCGCCATCCTGGCGTCGGCCAGCGATCTCAAGGCGTTGAGCGCCGACTTCGATCTGCAGTCCGCGCCCGAGCAGGATGGCCTGCAATGGGTCCAGGCCAGCCCCAAGGACAGGAACGGCCAGCTCAAGAGCGTGCGCGTAGGCTTTGCAGCCGATGGGCAGCTTTCGGCGCTGGACATCCTCGACAGCTTTGGCCAGCGTTCGCTGATCCGCTTCAGCAAGCTGCAGACCCAGGCATCCCTGCCGGCCTCGACCTTCGAGTTCAAGGTGCCTGCGGGCGCCGACGTGCTCAAGCAGTAATCCACCGCTGCACAGGGCGGACCTTCAAGAACCTCACACGCTGCGGTGCGCAGTTTGTGAGGTTTTGTAATGGTTTTGCCTAATATCGCCGGGACAATAGCGGCCTGCGGCCAGCGACTGTTTCGACGTCCCTTCGAGGACATGCTGGCCGGCTCTCGCATGTCTTTATGAACCTCAGTCGCAAGTTGCCGCTCGCCATTGCCATGGCGCTGCTATTCACCCTGGCCGCCGGATTCTTCGGCCTCTGGTCGGCCCATCAATCCCTTGGCGTCTTTCACGGCGACGTACAGCGCCACATGGCCGCAGAGCGCCTTGCCGCAGAAGTGGAAGGCCACTTCAAGACCCAGGTCCAGGAATGGAAGAACGTGCTGCTGCGCGGCTCGGACAACGCGCTGCGCGAGCGGCACTGGAAGGGCTTTCTGTCCGATGAGCGCGCCGTGCAGGACAAGACCACCGCCTTGCTGGCCCTGGTGGAAGACACCGCCCTGCGCGAGATGGCCCAGCGCTTTGTGGCACAGCACCGCAAGATGGCCGAGGGCTATCGCGTGGGCCTGGACAAGTTCGAGGCCACGGGCTTCGACCCCTCCGTGGGCGACATGGCCGTGCGCGGCGTGGACCGCGAGCCGGCCGAGCTGCTGTCCCAACTCAAGGCAGGCATCGCTGCCCAGAGCAAGTCCGTGGCCGACGATGCGTACAGCAGCGGCAGGCGCGCCACGGAATTGAGCCTGGCGCTGATGCTGGTGGCGGCCGTGGCCGGCGTGGCCATTGGCTGGCTCATCACCCGCGCCGTGGTGGCACCGCTGCGCAGCGCGGTCCGGCTGGCCGAGAACGTGGCCCGTGGCCATCTGACCAATGCCATAGCGAGCGGCGGCCGCGACGAGCTGGGCCAGCTGCTGCGGGCGCTGGGCGACATGCAGGAACAGCTGCGCAGCATCGTCGTGGAAGTGCGCGGCAATGCGGAGCAGGTGGCATCCGCCAGCTCGCAGATCGCAGCGGGCAACAGCGACCTGGCCCAGCGCACCGAGCAGCAGGCGTCGGCCCTGCAGATGACGGCATCCTCCATGGACCAGCTCGACTCCACCGTGCGTGGCAATGCCGATCACGCAGAGAAGGCCAACCTGCTGGCTTCGTCCGCCAGCGACATTGCCACGCGCGGCGGCGATGCCATCTCGGCCGTCGTGGGCACCATGCGCAGCATCCAGGATGCGTCCGAACGCGTGGTCAGCATCATCGAGGTGATCGACGGCATTGCCTTCCAGACCAACATTCTTGCGCTCAACGCGGCCGTGGAGGCCGCACGGGCCGGCGAGCAGGGCCGGGGCTTTGCGGTGGTGGCCGCCGAGGTGCGCACGCTGGCCCAGCGCAGCTCGGGTGCGGCGCGGGAGATCCGCGACCTGATCCAGGCCAACGCCCAGCGCGTGGCCCTGGGCGCCCAGGAGGTGGACAGTGCGGGTGCGACCATGGCCTCGGTGCAGGAGGCGATTGCCAAGGTCTCGCGCATGATCGGCGCCATCAGCCATTCCAGCGGCGAACAGAGCGCGGGCGTGAGCCATGTCAACAGCGCCATCGTCCGCATCGAGGAAGGCACCCAGCAGAACGCCGCGCTGGTGGAGCAGACCAGTTCGGCCGCCGAGAGCCTGCGCAAGCAGGCCCATCAGCTGGTCGAACTCATGTCAAGGTTCAGGACGGCTTGAACGCGGCGGCGGGCGCAGGGCGCAGCCGGTCGTGGAGGGCGGCCAGCACCAGGGTCGCGGCCACGGGCAGGGCCCAGCCCATGCCGTTGCCCGGCAGGCTGTTCAGGAACGCGGGCAGCCAGTCCTGCCAGCCGGCAGCCCTGGCTGCATCGATGAGACCAAACAACAGGGCCACGGCCAGCACCGGTGCGAACACCCGCTGCGCATTGCGCCACAGGCCCGACAGCAGGCTCAGCACCACCAGGGCGATGGCCAGCGGGTAGATGCCCACGAGCACGGGTCCGGATACGGCGATCAACTGGGCCAGGCCCTGGTTGGACACCAGAATGCAGGCCAGGCCGATGGCCACCACCACTGCACGGTAGGGCAGGCGCAGCATTTGGCTGAAGTAGGCGCCGCAGGCACTGACCAGGCCCACGGCCGTGGTCAGGCAGGCCAGGGAGATCACCACGGCCAGCAGCAGGCTGCCGATGGGGCCGAAGGTGTGATCCACATAGCGCGTGAGGATGAGCACGCCGGTCTGTGCCTGCGGGGCGATGGACTGGCTGGTGGCGCCCAGATGGATCAGCGACAGATACACCATGCCCAGTCCGACGGCGGCGATCACGCCCGCGACGATGGCGTAGCGCGTCTGCAGGCCGGTATCGGAGATGCCGCGGTCACGGATGGCGTTGACGATGACGATGCCGAAGGCCAGCGCCCCCAGCGCGTCCATGGTCTGGTAGCCCTCCAGGAAACCTTCGGTCAGCGGCGACACCAGGTATTCGCCACTGGCCCTGGTGGCCTCCCCGGCCGGCAGCAGCACGGCGGCGGCGCCCAGCACCACCAGCGCCAGGATCAACACGGGCGTGATCAGCTTGCCGATGTTGTCGATCAGCTTGCCCGGGAACAGGGACAGGCCCATGACCAGGGCGAAGTACACGGCAGAGTAGATGAACAGGGCTGTGCTGCTGTGGCCCATGAAGGGCGCAAAGCCCATCTCGAACGACACCGTCGCCGTGCGCGGCGTGGCGAACAGCGGCCCCAGGATGAGATAGATCAGCAGGCCCAGCACCATTCCGGCCTTGCGGCCCACGGGCGAGGTCAGTGCGTCCATGCCGCCGCCCACGCGCGCCAGTGCGACCACCGTGAGCAGGGGCAGGCCCACGCCCGTCAGCAGGAAGCCCGTGGCCGCAGCGGCCGCGTGCTCGCCGGCGCCCTGGCCGACCATGGGCGGAAAGATGATGTTGCCCGCGCCGAGGAACAGCGCAAAGGTCATGAAGCCTAGGGCGATCAGGTCCCTGGTCTTGAGTGTTTGCATGGATGCAGAAATGAAAAGGCCCCGCATTGCCGCATGGCAGGCGGTTCCGTAAACGGAGGGAGGCGCGGGGTTGGAAGGCTGCGATGACGCAGGCCCGAAGGTCGCGCGCGGATCGCGCGGCCGGCTCCGCAAAGGGCAGCATTTTAGGGCTGCGGCCCGAAGCAGGTGTGAAATGTCAGTGATTGCTCTTGATGGGGTGCATGCAAACAATCCATGTCGTTTCAGTGACATGCCTGGAGGCGATGGCCATATTCCCGTCTGAAGATCAGGAGTTTCAGTCCACGGCCGACATCAGGCATCAAGGCCTGGCGCACCTGCGCCAGCCATGGCGTGGACAATGGCGCCATGGTTCTGCAACTGCATCTGTTCCCTTTGGCGAAGAATCCGCAACACGGGCTGCCGCACCTCGCGTGCGGGGAGCGGCTTTCGAGAGAGCTGCCCCATGGCTGATCTGTTCACCCAGGAGCCCTCCGCACCACTGGCCGAAGCCCTGCGGCCCAAGACCCTGGACGAGGTCGTGGGCCAGTCCCACCTGCTGGGCGAAGGCAAGCCGCTGCGCCTGGCCTTCCAGTCGGGCAAGCCGCATTCCATGATCTTCTGGGGGCCACCCGGCGTGGGCAAGACCACGCTGGCCCGGCTCACGGCCACGGCCTTCAAGTGTGAGTTCATTGCGCTGTCGGCGGTGTTCTCCGGGGTCAAGGACATCCGCGCGGCCATGGAGCAGGCCCAGCAGAACCTGGCCATGGGCAGGCACACCATCCTCTTCGTGGACGAGATCCACCGCTTCAACAAATCCCAGCAGGATGCGCTGCTGCCCTATGCGGAAAGCGGCCTGGTGACCTTCATCGGCGCCACCACGGAGAACCCGTCCTTCGAGGTGAACTCGGCCCTGCTGTCGCGCGCACAGGTCTATGTGCTGCAGTCACTGACCGATGAAGAGCTCAGGCAGCTGCTGCAGCGCGCGCAGGAAAAGGCCCTGGGCGGCCTGCAGTTCGACGACCTGGCGCGGGACACCATCATCGGCTATGCCGATGGCGACGCCCGGCGGTTCCTGAACCTGCTGGAGCAATGCCAGACGGCGGCGGGCGCTGCAGGCGTCACCCGGATCGATGCCGAATTCGTGCAGAACGCGCTGACCTTGAATGCCAGGCGCTTCGACAAGGGGGGCGACAACTTCTACGACCAGATCTCGGCCCTGCACAAGTCCGTGCGCGGCTCCCATCCCGATGCGGCGCTCTACTGGCTCACCCGCATGCTCGACGGCGGCGCCGATGCGCGCTACCTGTCGCGGCGCATCGTGCGCATGGCCTGGGAAGACATAGGCCTGGCCGATCCGCGCGCCATGCAGATCGCCAACGATGCGGCCCTGACCTACGAGCGCCTGGGCAGCCCCGAAGGCGAGCTGGCCCTGGGCCAGGCCGTCATCTATCTGGCCATGGCTCCCAAGAGCAACGCCGGCTACAACGCCTACAACAAGGCCCGGGCCTTCGTGAAGCAGGACAGGAGCCGCGAGGTGCCCGTGCACCTGCGCAACGCGCCCACCAAGCTCATGAAGGAGCTGGGCTACGGCCATGAATACCGCTACGCGCACGACGAGCCCAACGCCTACGCGGCCGGCGAGACCTATCTGCCCGAGGGCATTGCGGAGCCGGGCTGGTACCAGCCCGTGCCACGGGGCCTGGAGATCAAGATCGGCGAGAAGCTGGCCGTGCTGCGCAAGTGGGATGAAGAGGCTGGCGGCGGCGGCGCATAGCCGAATCCCGTGAGAGCAGGCCGGGGCTGGAGCCAGGGCTAGGCGCCCGGGCCGGGCTCCACCGTCACATCCCGCGCGTGCAAGGGAGCGTGGCAGTGCGAGCAGACGATCAGGGGATCGAACGTGTGGCCGCACACCGAATGCCGGTGCAGCAGGGGCCGGCCTTCCTCGCCGGACATGTGCACATCGCCCCAGTGCACGATGGCCATGACCACGGGATGCAGGTCCAGTCCCTTGGACGTGAGGCGGTACTCGTGCCGCACCGGCGCCTCCTGGTAGGCCACCTTCTTGAGCACGCCGGCCTCGACCAGCCTGGCCAGCCTGTCCGACAGCATGGGGCGTGAAATGCCCAGGCGTCCCAGGAATTCATCGAAGCGGCGCACTCCCAGAAAGCAGTCGCGCAGCACCAGCAGCGTCCAGCGGTCACCGATGACCGAGACCGTGCGTGCGATGGAGCAGCGCTCCTCTTCCAGTTCGTTCCATTTCATTGGGCAGTTCCCCGCTTGACGGGTTCAGATTTTAAACCTACCGTGCATAAAGTTCAAAAAATGAACTTACTTCTTCATCCACGGAGATTCCATGACCGACAAGAAAGCCATCCTCGTCATCGGTGCCGGTGACGCCACGGGCGGGGCGATTGCCCGGCGCTTTGCGCGCGAAGGCTATATCGCCTGCGTCACCCGCCGCGATGCCGACAAACTCCAGCCGCTGGTCGAGCAGATCCGCGCCGCAGGGGGTGAAGCCCATGGCTTTGGCAGCGACGCGCGCAAGGAAGAGGAAATGGTGGCCCTGGTGCAGAAGATCGAGGCCGAGATCGCACCCATCGAGGTCGCCGTCTTCAACATCGGCGCCAATGTGCGCTTCGGCATCACCGAAACCACGGCGCGCGTCTACTTCAAGGTCTGGGAGATGGCCTGCTTCGCCGGCTTTCTGATGGGGCGGGAGGCGGCCAGGGTGATGCTGCCGCGCGGCCGGGGCACCATCATCTTCACGGGCGCCACGGCCAGCTTGCGCGGGCGCGAGGGCTTTGCCGCGTTTGCCGGTGCCAAGCACGGCCTGCGCGCCCTGGCGCAGAGCATGGCGCGCGAACTCTGGCCCAAGGGCATCCATGTGGCCCATCCCGTGATCGACGGCGCCATAGACACCGAATTCATCCGCAGCAATTTCCCCGAGCGCTATGCCCTCAAGGAGCAGGGCGGCATCCTCAATCCCGAGCACATTGCCGACCTCTACTGGCAACTGCACCAGCAGCCGCGCGACGCCTGGACGCACGAGACCGAGATCCGTCCCTGGATGGAGCCGTGGTGAGCCGCCTTGCCTTATCGCATCGTCACTTCCTCCCACTCCCGCAGGCCACGCCATGAACACCAAGGTGCAATTTCTCTTCGACTTCGGCAGCCCCAACGCCTATCTCTGCCACCAGGTCATTCCCCGGATCGAGGCGCGCAGGGGCATCCGCTTCGAATATGTGCCTGTCCTGCTGGGAGGCCTGTTCAAGCTGGCCAACAACCGCTCCCCGGCCGAGGCCAATGCCGACATTCCCAACAAGCGCGCCTATGAGGCGCTGGAGCTGCAGCGCTTCGTGCACAGGCACAGCCTCACGCGTTTCCGGATGAATCCTCACTTTCCCGTGAACACCCTGCAGATCATGCGTGGGGCCGTGGCCGCCCAGGACATGGGCTGCTTCGAGCGCTATGTCGATGCGGTGTTCTCCAGCATGTGGGAGAAGGGCTGCAAGATGGACGATGCGCAGGTGATCGGCACCGAGCTGTCCGGGGCGGGTCTGGACGCCCCAGCCCTGATCGCTGCAAGCCAGACGCCCGAAGTCAAGGCCCGGCTGCTGGCAAATACCGAGCAGGCCTTCCACCGTGGCGCTTTCGGATCGCCCACCTTTTTGTTGGCGACGAGATCTACTTCGGCAAGGACCGCCTGCGCGATGTGGAGGAAGAAGCGCTGCGGGCCTGAAGCCAGCCTCAGGCCGACCGTCCGTCGTAGCGCGTGATGCGCAAGGCTTCGGCATCCACGCCTTCCAGGCAGCGCACGTTGACGGCCGCCATGTGCCGGCCCTTGGGATCGGTGGCTTCGCCGAAAGGGTGGATGCCGCAGGTCGGGCAGAAGCGGTGCTGGATCAGATGCCGGTGGAAGGTGTAGGAGCGCATCTGCTCCTCGGGCGTGCTCAGCTGCAGCTGTTCGCGGGGCACGAACCACATGAGGGCGCCCTTGCGCGCGCAGATGGAACAGTTGCAGGCCATGACCTGGGTGAGTTCGCCTTCCACATCGAAAGCGATGCCGCCGCAGTGGCAGCTGCCGTGGTATTTCATCGGGGTTCTCCGTGGCCACCGCTTGCTGGCGGCACTGCCGTTGATGGTAGGAGTTCATGCTGGCTGCGGCAAATTGCTGCAGTGCTACATAAGAGCGCGTGGCTTGTAAAGCCTCGGGAAACCCCGCTGCAACAAGGCGTTGCAGGCCACCGGGGGGTGCCTAGAATCGCCCATCCCCTGCGGCTTCCTGATCACAAGCCGGGATGCGGCAGGAGAGCTTCCACCACCATGGCATTGCTGGCTCCGTTCGTTTGGATGCGAGGCACGCTGAATGTCTCCATCCTGAGCAAAAGGGGAGAGCGCATATGGACATACTGCTTCAGCAGGTCATCAACGGATTGGTCCTGGGCAGCATGTATGCCCTGATCGCCCTGGGCTACACCATGGTGTACGGCATCATCCAGCTCATCAACTTCGCCCATGGCGAGGTGCTCATGGTCGGGGCGCTGACCAGCTGGAGCTGCATAGGCCTGATGCAGGAGGCCATGCCGGGCGCACCGGGCTGGCTGATCCTGCTGCTGGCGACGGTGATCGCCTGCGTGGTGGCCGCCGCACTGAATTTCGTGATCGAGAAAGTGGCCTACCGGCGCCTGCGCAGCAGCCCGCGCCTGGCGCCCCTGATCACGGCCATCGGCGTCTCGCTGCTGCTGCAGACGCTGGCCATGATCATCTGGAAGCCCAACTACAAGGCCTATCCCACGCTGCTGCCGAGCACGCCCTTCGAGATCGGCACGGCGGTGATCACGCCCACCCAGATCCTGGTGCTGGTGGTCACGGCGATTGCGCTGGCTGCGCTGACCTACCTGGTCAACTACACCAAGCTCGGGCGCGCCATGCGGGCCACGGCCGAGAATCCGCGCGTGGCGGCCTTGATGGGCGTCAAGCCTGACATGGTGATCTCTGCCACCTTCATCATCGGCGCCGTGCTGGCGGCCATCGCGGGCATCATGTACGCCTCCAACTACGGCACGGCCCACCACACCATGGGCTTTCTGCCGGGACTCAAGGCCTTCACGGCGGCCGTGTTCGGCGGCATCGGCAACCTGGCGGGCGCCGTGGTCGGCGCCATGCTGCTGGGGCTGATCGAGTCCATTGGCTCGGGCTACATCGGTGATCTCACGGGCGGCGTGCTGGGCAGCCACTACACCGACATCTTCGCCTTCATCGTGCTCATCATCATCCTGACGCTGCGCCCCTCGGGCCTGCTGGGTGAGCGAGTGGCCGACCGCGCCTGAGGAGAGACGCATGAACAGCAAGAAGACCGTGCAATGGATCCTGGGTGGCCTGGCGCTGCTGGTGCTGCCGCTGGTGCTGCAGTATTTCGGCAATGCCTGGGTGCGCATCGCCGACCTGGCGCTGCTCTATGTGCTGCTGGCACTGGGCCTGAACGTGGTGGTGGGCTACGCGGGCCTGCTGGACCTGGGCTATGTGGCGTTCTACGCCGTGGGCGCCTACATGTTCGCGCTGATGGCCTCGCCGCATCTGGCGGAGACCTTCGAGGGCTTTGCCGCCATGTTCCCGGACGGGCTGCATACCTCCATCTGGCTGGTGATACCGCTGGCGGCGCTGCTGGCGGCCATCACGGGGATTTTGCTGGGCATTCCGGTGCTCAAGCTGCGCGGGGACTACCTGGCCATCGTCACGCTGGGCTTCGGCGAGATCATCCGCATCTTCATGAACAACCTGGACCAGCCGGTCAACATCACCAATGGCCCCAAAGGCATAGGCCAGATCGACTCGGTCAAGATCCTGGGGCTGGACCTGGCCAAGCGCCAGGAGATCTTCGGCTACGACATCAGCTCGGTCACGCTGTACTACTACCTGTTCCTCTTCCTGGTGCTGGTCAGCATCGTGATCTGCTGGCGCCTGCAGGACTCGCGCATAGGCCGCGCCTGGATGGCCATCCGCGAGGATGAGATCGCCGCCAAGGCCATGGGCATCAACACGCGCAACATGAAGCTGCTGGCCTTCGGCATGGGCGCCTCTTTTGGCGGTGTCTCGGGCGCCATGTTCGCGGCCTTCCAGGGCTTCGTCTCGCCCGAGTCGTTCAGCCTCATGGAGTCCATCATGATCGTGGCCATGGTGGTGCTCGGCGGCCTGGGCCATCTGCCCGGCGTGATCCTGGGCGCGGTGCTGCTGTCGGCGTTGCCCGAGGTGCTGCGCTATGTGGCCGGTCCCCTGCAGCAGATGACCGATGGGCGGCTCGATGCCTCCATCCTGCGCCAGCTGCTGATCGCGCTGGCCATGATCGTCATCATGCTGATGCGTCCGCGCGGCCTGTGGCCGTCGCCCGAGCATGGCAAGAACCTGCCGCACCAGTCCTGAGCATGGAGAAACCGCAGATGGCGAATACGGCAGACAACAGCTCCAGCGCTCCGGTGCTCAGGGTTTCGGGCATTTCCAAACGCTTCGGCGGGCTGCAGGCGCTGTCCGATGTGGGCATGACCATTGGCCGGGGCCAGGTCTACGGACTGATCGGACCCAATGGCGCGGGCAAGACCACCTTCTTCAACGTGATCACGGGCCTGTACACGCCCGACAGCGGCAGTTTCGAGCTGGCCGGCAAGGCCTACGAGCCCACGGCCGTGCACAAGGTGGCCAAGGCCGGCATTGCGCGCACCTTCCAGAACATCCGGCTGTTTGCCGAGATGACGGCGCTGGAGAACGTGATGGTCGGGCGCCATGTGCGCACGCACTCGGGCCTGATCGGCGCGGTGCTGCGCACGCGCGGCTTCAAGGCCGAGGAGGCCGCCATCCGCGCGCGCGCCCGTGAATTGCTGGACTACGTGGGCATCTCCAAGTACGCGGACTTCAAGGCCCGCACGCTGAGCTACGGCGACCAGCGGCGCCTGGAAATCGCCCGCGCCCTGGCCACCGACCCGCAGCTGATCGCGCTGGACGAGCCTGCCGCCGGCATGAATGCCACCGAGAAAGTGCAGCTGCGCGAGCTGATCGACCGCATCCGCCGCGACCAGCGCACCATCTTGCTGATCGAGCACGACGTGAAGCTGGTCATGGGCCTGTGCGACCGCGTCACCGTGCTCGACTATGGCAAGCCCATTGCCGAAGGCACGCCGGCCGAGGTGCAGAAGAACGACAAGGTGATCGAAGCCTATCTGGGCACGGGAGGGCACTGAACCATGGGCGAGCAAGAGCAAGACAAGGGCGCGTCCCCTCCGGTGCTGCTGAAGGTCGAGGGCCTGAAGGTGGCCTATGGCGGCATTCAGGCCGTCAAGGGCGTGGACTTCGAGGTGCGCCAGGGCGAGCTGGTCTCGCTGATCGGCTCCAACGGTGCCGGCAAGACCACCACCATGAAGGCCGTCACGCGCAGCCTGCAGATGGCGGACGGCGACGTGCACTACCTGGGCCGCAGCATCCGGGGCGTGGGCGCCTGGGATCTGGTGGCCCAGGGCCTGGTCATGGTGCCCGAAGGGCGCGGCGTGTTTGCGCGCATGACCATCACCGAGAACCTGCTCATGGGCGCCTACACGCGCAACGACAAGGCCGGCATTGCCGCCGACATCGAGCGCATGTTCGGCATCTTCCCGCGGCTGAAGGAGCGCCGCGACCAGCTGGCCGGCACCATGTCGGGTGGCGAGCAGCAGATGCTGGCCATGGCGCGCGCGCTGATGAGCCAGCCCAAGGTGCTGCTGCTGGACGAGCCCTCCATGGGCCTGTCGCCCATCATGGTGGACAAGATCTTCGAGGTGGTGAGCGACGTGCACGGCCTGGGCGTGACCCTTGTGCTGGTCGAGCAAAATGCCAGCCGTGCGCTGGCGCTGGCCGATCGCGGCTATGTGATGGAGTCCGGCCTGATCACCATGACGGGGCCCGGCCAGACCCTGCTCAGCGACCCGCGCGTGCGGGCTGCCTATCTGGGCGAGTGAGCGCCACGGCTGCCGTGAGCGCGGGGATGGATGGAATGCCCCGTGCCACTGACGGGATATGGCAAAAATATGACGATTTGATGAAGATTCATCAAGCGTCGATCGATGCGAGACTTTGCGTATTTGTGCGATGGGATGGGTTATTCGAGGAAATTCGCGCAAAAAGGCAATTTTTGGAAAGAAATCGAAAATCCGCCCTGCCCAGTGCCGGACGCGATAATTTGGGTTTCCCCGCGTCGGGCTGCACATCACATGAACTGGCTCCAACACATCCCCGTCGGGCTGCAGACCGTGGTCCTGCTGGCCATGAGCAATGTCTTCATGACCTTCGCCTGGTATGGCCACCTGAAGAACCACGCCTCGTCGCCCTGGTACGTGGCAGCCCTTGTCAGCTGGGGCATCGCGCTGTTCGAGTACCTGCTGCAGGTGCCCGCCAACCGCATAGGCCACACGCAGTTCAGCGTGGCGCAGCTCAAGATCATCCAGGAGGTGATCACGCTGGCGGTGTTCGCGCCCTTTGCCGTGCTCTACCTGAACCAGCCGCTCAAATGGGACTTCCTCTGGGCCGGGCTGTGCATGGTGGGCGCGGTGTACTTTATTTTTCGCAGCGGCTGACAGGGCGGCGCGCCGGCGCGCAAAAACGCGCCTGGGACTCAAGAGTACACTTCGCCCCGTTCAAGCCGGGAAGCCATGCCAAGCATCCGCAATGTGACGCAGTGAGTCGCCTGGTTCCCCCTGTTTCCCGGTAAGGAGCATTCATGCTTTTTGGCAAGTTATTGCCGCGCGAAGGCAATTTTTTCGAGATGTTCAACCAGCATGCCGATCGCATCGTCGAAGCCGCGCATGCCTTCTCGCAGCTTGTCGCCAACTACAACGATCCTCATCTTCGCGAGAAGTACAACGAGGACGTGAACAACGCCGAGCGTGCCGCAGACCGCGTGACGCACGACGTCACCAAGGCGCTGCACAAGACCTTCATCACGCCGCTGGACCGCGAGCACATCCACTCGCTGATCAACACCATGGACGACGTGGCCGACCTGATCCAGGACTCGGCCGAGACCATGGCGCTGTACGACGTGCGCCACATGACGGAAGAGATCACGCGCCTGACGGACCTGTGCGTGCGCTGCTGCGAGCGGCTGCGCGATGCGGTCAAGCTGCTGTCGCGCATCTCCGATCCCTCGGTGGTGGACGCGGCGATGAAGACCTGCGAGGAAATCGACCGCCTCGAATCGGACGCCGACCGCGTGATGCGCTCGGCCATGAGCAAGCTGTTCCGCGAAGAGCCCGATGTGCGCGAAGTCATCAAGCTCAAGGCCATCTACGAGCTGCTGGAGACGGTGACCGACCGCTGCGAGGACGTGGCCAACCTGATCGAGGGCATCGTCCTCGAAAATTCCTGAGCCCTCGCGGAGTCGTTTCTCTATGGAATCCGTACAAGCGGCCCTGTGGGTCGTGATCCTGCTGGTGGTGCTGGCCCTGCTGTTCGACTTCATGAACGGCTTCCACGATGCTGCCAACTCGATCGCCACCGTGGTCTCCACGGGCGTGCTCAAGCCCACGCAGGCCGTGGCCTTCGCGGCCTTCTTCAACGTGGTGGCGGTCTTTGTCTTTCACCTGAGCGTGGCAGCCACCGTGGGCAAGGGGATCGTGCAGCCCGGCATCGTCGACACGCATGTGGTCTTCGGTGCCCTGGTCGGTGCCATTGCCTGGAACGTGATCACCTGGCACTACGGCATCCCCAGCAGTTCCTCGCATGCGCTGATCGGCGGCATCGTGGGCGCGGTGATGGCCAAGGCCGGCGCAGGCGCGCTGATTGCCAGCGGCATCGGGAAGACCGTGGCCTTCATCTTCGTCTCGCCGCTGCTGGGCTACCTGCTGGGCTCGCTGATGATGGTGCTGGTGGCCTGGGTCTGCCGGCGCGCCGCGCCCAACAGGGTGGACCGCTGGTTCCGCAGGCTGCAGTTGGTCTCCGCCGGTGCCTATAGCCTGGGCCACGGCGGCAATGACGCGCAAAAGACCATCGGCATCATCTGGCTGCTGCTGATCGCCACCGGCTATGCCAATGCCGGCGACGCCGAGCCGCCGCTGTGGACCATCGTCAGCTGCTACCTGGCCATCGGCCTGGGAACCATGTTCGGCGGCTGGCGCATCGTCAAGACCATGGGCCAGAAGATCACCAAGCTCAAGCCCGTGGGCGGCTTCTGCGCCGAAAGCGGTGGTGCACTGACGCTGTTCTTTGCAACCTTCCTGGGCGTGCCGGTCTCGACCACGCACACCATCACCGGCGCCATCGTCGGCGTGGGCTCCACCCAGCGCGCCAGCGCCGTGCGCTGGGGCGTGGCAGGCAACATCGTCTGGGCCTGGGTGCTGACGATCCCTGCCAGCGCCTTCGTGGCATCGATTGCCTACTGGATCAGCCTGCAGCTGTATTGAGCCGGGGCTGCTGCCGCCAAAAAGAAAGACCGCCCATGGCGGTCTTTCTTTTTTCGGGGGAGGCGTTGGCTGCGCCTCACTGCGAAATCTTGCGCGCCTCCTCCACCTGGTGCTCGAAGTAGTGCTGGAAGCTGTAGGCAATGCTGGCCATGAGCACGGCGGCGCCCAGCATCAGCGACAGCGCAATGGCAAAGATGGTTGACCAGCCCGTGCGTCCGGCCTGCGCCTGCACGTCAATGCCGGGGTTGTGGCGCCGGTTCCAGGCTTCGGTATCGGTCAGCCCGTAGAGGATGGCGCGCAGCGCACAGCCGGCGATGGTGAAGCCCAGCAGCGGAATCAGCAGCCAGCTGAGCTGGTCGTCCTGTCCCAGTTGCTGCACGCGTTCGATGCCGTACACGCCCAGCGCCGTGGGCACGGGCAGCAGCCAGCCCAGCCAGTCGCCGAGCCCATGCAGGTAAAAGCGATGCAGCCCCAGCGGCCCGCCCACAAAGGCCAGCCAGGCGGCCAGTGTCTTGTTCCTGGGGCGGGGAGCCCGGTCGGCGCCGGTGGTCTGGGGCAGGGGCGTGCTGGGTCGGTTCATGCGCCCATTATTCGGGCGAACTGCGGTCGCCGTCTCCCAGGGTCTTCTCCATGAGCACGATGTCCAGCCAGCGGCCGAACTTCCATCCCATGGAGCGCAGCGTGCCCGCAGGGGTGAAGCCTGCAGCGCGGTGCACCCCGATGGAGCCGGCATTGGCCGAGTCGCCGATCACCGCCAGCAGTTTGCGCACGCCGGCCGCCTCGCAGTCGTGCGACAGCGCATCGATCAACAGGCGGCCCACGCCCTGGCCGCGTGCCGCGTCATGCACATAGATGGAATCCTCGGCAGAAAAACGATAGGCCGGGCGCGGCTTGAACCAGTTGGCGTAGGCAAAGCCCAGCACCTGGCCCTGTGCGTCCACGGCGACCAGATAGGGCAGGCCCTTGGCCAGCACATCCGCGCGGCGCGTGGCCATGTCGGCTTCGGAAGGGGGATCGGTCTCGAACGTTCCTGTGCCATGCAGCACGTGGTGGCGGTAGATGGCGGTGATGGCAGCGAGATCGCTGTCCTGGCTTGGGCGGATGGTAGGCATGAGAAAAGAAGTTCGATATAATCGCTGGTTTTACGGCGTGTCGCTGGCCGGGTGGCCATGTCGCGTGTCTCAAACGCCGCAAAACTCTGTGCAGCCATTTATTGTGTGTTAATTACGTGGTGGCTGCGCCACCCGAAGGAAAATCATGGTCGTCATTCGACTCTCTCGCGGCGGTTCCAAGGCCCGTCCGTTCTACAACATCGTTGCTGCTGACAAGCGCGTTCGCCGCGATGGTTCGTTCATCGAACGTCTGGGCTTCTACAACCCCAACGCCCGTGGTGGCGAAGAGGGTCTGCGCGTTGCTCTGGACCGCGTGAACTACTGGAAGGGCGTTGGCGCGCAGGCTTCCGAGACCGCAGAGCGCCTGATCAAGCAGGCCACCCAGAAGACTGCTGCCTAAATCAGCACCCCTTCTGAAATCGGGTTCCGTTGGCTTGTCTGACGGGGCCCGTTTTTGTTTTCCCCCTCCGGATCGCCTTGCACCGATCTGCATTGACCGTCCACCTACTGCCTACCGACTGCCATGAGCCACATGCCTGAACTCGAAGCCAGCGTCCTGCCTGCCGATGCCGTGGAGGTCGGGCGCATCGCCGATGCCTGGGGCATCAAGGGCTGGTTCAAGGTGGCGGCCTTCAGTTCCGACCCCGAGGCCCTGTTCACGGCCAAGCAGTGGTATCTGCAGCCCGCCGAAAAAGGCGCCCGGCAGTTCACCGGAACCGTGCTGCTGCCGGTCAAGCAGGCGCGCGTGCACTCCGACTCCGTCGTCGCCACCTCGCCCGCCGTGAACGACCGCAACGCTGCCGAGGCCCTGCGCGGTGCGCGCATCTTCGTGGCGCGCAGCGATTTTCCGCAGCCCGAGGATGGCGAGTATTACTGGGTCGACCTGCTGGGCCTGTCCGTGGTCAACCGCGAAGGCGTGGCCCTGGGCATCGTCCGAGACCTGCTGTCCACCGGCCCGCAGACCGTGCTGGTGCTGGCCTATGAAGAGGATGGCAAGGAGCGCGAGCGCATGATTCCCTTTGTCGACGCCTATGTGGACAAGGTGGATCTGCCGGGCAAGACCATCGTTGCCGACTGGCAGCCCGACTACTGATCGCCGACATCCATGCGCTTCGACATCCTCACGCTGTTTCCCGAGCTGTTCACGCCGTTTCTCGAAAGCGGCGTGACGCGCCGGGCCTATGCCTCGGGCCAGGTCGGCGTGCACCTGTGGAATCCGCGCGACCATGCCCAGGGCAACTACCGGCGCGTGGACGACCGGCCCTTCGGCGGCGGGCCGGGCATGGTGATGATGGCCGAGCCGCTGCAGCGCTGCCTGGAGGCGGCGCAGCAGGCGCGCCGCGACGCGGGCGAGACCGAGCCGGCGCCGGTGGTGCTGTTTTCGCCGATAGGCACGACGCTGCGCCACTGCGTGGTCGCCGACTGGGCGCAGGGGCAGGGTGCCATCTTGCTGTGCGGCCGCTACGAGGGGTTGGACCAGCGCTTCATCGATGCCCATGTCACGCACCAGCTGAGCCTGGGCGACTTCGTGCTCTCCGGCGGCGAGATTGCTGCCATGGCCTTGCTCGATGCCGTGGCCCGGTTGCAGCCCGGCGTGCTCAACGACGAGGGCAGCTTCCAGCAGGACAGCTTCAATCCCGCGCTCGACGGCCTGCTCGATTGCCCGCACTACACGCGCCCCGAAGTCTGGGAAGGGCGCGAAGTGCCGGCGCCGCTGTTGTCTGGGCACCACGCGCAGATCGAGCGCTGGCGCCGCGACCAGCGCCTGTCCATCACGGCCAGGCACCGGCCCGAGCTGATAGAGCAGGCGCGCGCCCAGGGCCTGCTCAATGCCAAGGACGAGGGGTTTTTGGCAAAAAACGCCGCCGGGCTATAATCCGCGATTCTTCGATCCTCTATCCGGCCGCTGCTACGAACAAAGCAGCCATGGCGCCAATCCCGGCGCTTGCCAATCCTGGCGCGGACAAGATCGATTGGATGTTGACCATGAATCTGATCCAGACCCTCGAGCAAGAGGAAATCGCCCGTCTGAACAAGACCATCCCCCAGTTCGCCCCCGGTGACACCGTCATCGTGAGCGTGAACGTGGTCGAAGGCAGCCGCAAGCGCGTGCAGGCCTACGAAGGCGTCGTGATCGCCAAGCGCAACCGTGGCCTGAACAGCGGCTTCACCGTGCGCAAGATCTCCAGTGGTGAAGGCGTGGAGCGTACGTTCCAGACCTACTCGCCCCTGATCGCCGGCATCGAAGTCAAGCGTCGCGGTGATGTGCGTCGTGCCAAGCTGTACTACCTGCGCGAGCGCAGCGGCAAGTCGGCCCGCATCAAGGAAAAGCTGCCGTCGCGTGTCAAGGTTTCTGCCGAAGCCTGAGCACCTGCGTCACAGCTGGAAAGCCGCTACAGTCGCCTGTAGCGGCTTTTTTGTTGCCCGGTCGTTTCTCACCACATTCCTTCATTCGTGTCCTCTCTGCCCGATACCGCCATACCCGTGCCGACCGGCGGCCCGACGCCAGCGGCCGTCGCCTCGGTCGCCGACCCGCGCATGGCGCAACTGGTGGGCAGGGACAGCCACCTGCCCGCCGTGCCTCTGGAGGCCCGCGCACCGGATGCCCTGCGCCAGCGCTTTGCGCGGCCGCCCCGCTGGGCTCCCGAGGTGGTGCGCGAGAAACGCTTCAGTGATCGCCAGCCCACCGATGCCGCCGTGCTCGTGCCCATCGTGCTGCGCTCCGAGCCCACGGTGCTGCTGACCGAACGCACGGCCCATCTGTCCACGCATTCGGGCCAGGTGGCCTTTCCGGGTGGCAAGCGCGATCCTGAGGATGTGTCTGCCCAGGCCACGGCCCTGCGCGAGGCGCAGGAGGAAGTCGGGCTTGCTGCCGGCGATGTGGAAGTGTTGGGCACCCTGCCCATCTACACCACGGGCACGGCCTTTCTGATCACGCCGGTGGTGGCCCTGGTCGATCCTCGGGCGCGCCTGCATCCCAATCCCTACGAGGTGGCGGACGTGTTCGAGGTGCCGCTGTCCTTTTTGCTCGATCCTGCCAACCATGAGCGCCACGCCATGGTCTGGAACGGCGTGCCGCGCGAATGGTTTGCCATGCCCTACCAGGATGGAGACCGCCAGCGCTACATCTGGGGCGCCACGGCCGGCATGCTGCGCAATCTTTACCGATTCCTGTCGGCCTGATGCCCGGATGGGGTGCCGTGCCACCCCGGGGTCACGGGCCTGCCCGCATGCGCCAGTATGATGGCCGGATGAGTTTCTTTGCCATTCTGATCGCCTTGCTGATCGAGCAGGCGCGCCCCCTGACGCCGGCCAACCTGGTGCACACAGGCTACAGGGCCTGGACGGTTTCGGTGCGCCGCAACTTCGATGCCGGCCAGGCGCACCACGGCTGGCTGGCCTGGACCGTGGCGGTGGCGCTGCCCTGCGTGCTGGTGACAGGCATCTATCTGCTGCTGCTGTGGGGCGTGGGCTGGCCGCTGGCTATGGTCTGGAATGTGGCCGTGCTCTACGTCACGCTGGGCTTTCGCCAGTTCAGCCACCACTTCACGCGCATCCGCGATGCGCTGGATGCAGGTGACGAGTACGCGGCGCGCGAAGCCCTCGCCCACTGGCAGCAGGTGGACGCCAGCGAAGTGCCCCGCAGCGAGGTGGTGCGCCATGTGATCGAGTATTCGGTGCTGGCAGCGCATCGCCATGTGTTTGGCGTGCTGTTCTGGTTCTCTGCACTGGCGGCGCTGGGCCTGGGCCCGCTGGGCGCCGTGTTCTACCGCATGACCGAGCACCTGTCGCGCTCCTGGTCGCGCAAGGGCCTGCTGGGTGGCAGCCAGGTCAGTGTCCAGTTGCAGCACGCCTCACGGTTGGCCTGGACCGTGATCGACTGGCTGCCCGCACGGCTGACGGCTCTTTCCTTTGCCGTGGTCGGCAGTTTCGAGGAGGCCATCGAGGGCTGGCGCTTCCATGCCCAGCGCTTTCCCAACGACAACGACGGCGTGATCCTGGCCGCCACCTCGGGCGCCATCAACGTGCGCCTGGGCGGCGAGGCACTCAAGCGCCGCGAGGGCATCTCGGTGACCCGTGACGACGGCGAGGAGATCGACCTCGACGTGGACAGCGAAGCCACGCCGGGCCGTGAGCCCGAGATCGGCCACCTGCGCAGCGTGGTCGGCCTGGTCTGGCGCTCGGTCGTGGTCTGGCTGCTGCTGCTGGCCCTGCTGTCGCTGGCGCGCCTGTTGGGTTGAGTGCGGAGCCTGCGGGCGAGTCATGGATGACGCCCCTTTGGAGGCGTCGTTTCCTCCCTCCCGGAGCGGCCCCGTGGCGTTTGGGGGAGGCTCAATACTTCGTGGCCTGACTCAACTCATCAAACAGCTCGGCATAGATGCAGTACCGGTTGGCACTGATGTCATGGTCGGCGTCCATGCCGTGTTCCTCATCCTCCACGCGCGGCATGACCGCGCATCCGGGCTCGTGCAGGTGGGTGCAGTTGTAGAACTTGCATTCCTGCGCATGGGCGCCGATGTCGGGCATGCAGCGGGGCAGGTCGGTGGGTTCGATGTGGCGCAGGCCGAACTCCTGGAAGCCCGGCGAGTCGATCAGGGCTGTCGTGCGCTCCTCGTCCATCCAGTACCAGCTGGTCGTGGTGGTCGTGTGCTTGCCGGAGTTCAGTGCCTGCGAGATCTCGTTGGTGGCCGCGCGTGCGCCGGGCACCAGCAGGTTGATCAGGGTGCTCTTTCCCGAGCCGGAAGGGCCCAGCACCAGCGTGGCCTTGCCCTTGAGGTGCTTCATCAGCAGCTGCCGATCGGCCTCGCCCTCATTGGCCAGCGACAGCGACAGCACCTCGTAGTGCGGCTTTTCCTGGCCCAGGTACATCTCGCGATAAGGCTCCAGGCGCTCCCAGGCGTCGGCAAAGGGCTCGGCCAGGTCACGCTTGTTGAGGGCAATCAGGGGCTTGATGTGGGTGGCTTCGGCAGTGATCAGGGCGCGGGCCAGCTGGCTTTCGGAGAAGACCGGCTCGGCGGCGATCAGGATCAGCACCTGGTCGATGTTGGCTGCAAAGGACTTGGTGCGTATCTCGTCCTGCCGGTAGAACAGGTTGCGCCGCTCCAGCACCTTTTCTATGGTGCCTTCCTCCCCCTGGCCTGGGGGCGGAAGCTGCCAGCGCACGCGGTCGCCCACCACGGTCTGGCTCTTCTTGCCGCGCGGGTGGCAGATGTGGCGCGAGCCGTCTTCGGTCTCGACCACGCAATGGCGGCCATGGCTGGAGACGACCAGGCCTTCGTGCAGTGCGGAGCGCTCAGCCATGGGTCAGCGGGGTGCGATTCATGGGCGCGCCAGCAACGCATCGATACGCCTTGCGCACTCGATGTCGGTGGACGAGATGCCGTTCACGTCATGCGTGTTCAGGCGTACACCGCAGCGGCCGTAGCTGACGGTCAGGTCGGGATGGTGGTCCTGCTGGTGGGCGATCAGGGCCAGCGCATTCACGAAGGCCATGGTCTCGTAGTAGTTGGCGAAGGCGTAGCTCTTGGCGATGGCATCGCCATCGAGCTGCCAGCCCGGCAGGGCGGCCAGTGCGGTGTGCAGTTCGTCGGAAGTCAGCGCGCGGCGCTGCTGGTTGGACCAGTCCTGTTGTTGCAAGCGTTGTGTGCTCATGGTGAGTGCGTATGGTTCAGGTCGGAGAGGGCATGCGCGCCAGCCGGGCGAGGGCCGGCGGATGCGAGTAGTAGAAGCTCACGTACCAGGGATCGGGCGTGAGCGTTGAAGCATTGTCCTCGTACAGCTTGAGCAGTGCCGAGGCCAGGTGGGCGCCGCTGGCCTGTTGCATGGCGTAGGCATCGGCTTCGAACTCGTCGCGGCGCGACAGGGCCGAGAACAGCGGGGTGACAAAGAAGCTGAACACCGGCACGGCCAGCAGGAACAGCAGCAGCGCCACGGCCTCGTTGCCGGCGCCGATGCCGCTGTGTCCCAGCGCAAGGTCCAGACCCGGACGCACGCCCAGGCCCAGGTAGAACCACAGCTGCTGCGACAGCCAGCCCAGCAGCGCAAAGCCCGCCAGGCTGGCGGCAAACATCAGCAGCATGCGCTTGAGGATGTGGCGGTGCTTGAAATGGCCCAGCTCATGCGCGAGCACGGCCTCCACCTCGTCGGCGTCCAGCTGCTTGAGCAAGGTGTCGAAGAACACCACGCGCTTGGAGTGGCCGAAGCCCGTGAAATAGGCATTGGCATGTGCCGAGCGGCGACTGCCGTCCATCACGAACAGGCCCTTGGCCGTGAAGCCGCAGCGCTGCATCAGTGCGCTCACGCGCTCCTTGAGCGGGCCGTCCTCCAGCGGATCGAACTTGTTGAACAGCGGTGCGATGAAGGTCGGGAAGATCCACATCAGCAGCAGGTTGAAGCCCGTCCAGACGGCCCATGCCCAGAGCCACCACAGGTCGCCGGCCGAACCCATGAGCCACAGGATCAGTGCCGCAATCGGAAGGCCGATGGCTGCGCCCATGGCCGTGGACTTGGCGGCATCGGCCAGCCACAGCCGCAGCGTCATCTGGTTGAAGCCGAAGCGCTGCTCCAGCACAAAGGTCTGGTAGAGCGACAGCGGCAGCTCCACCAGGCCGGAGATCAGTGCAAAGCTGGCCAGAAGCGCCAATTGCTGCCACAGGCCGGCGCCCATCCATTCCAGCAACTGCTGGTTGAGTGCATCCAGCCCGCCCAGCAGCGTCCATGCGAGCAGCACCACGGCGCCCAGCGTCATGTCGATCAGGGCAACGCGTGCCTTCGCCAGTGTGTAGTCGGCGGCCTTCTGGTGGGCGGCCAGGCTGATGCGCTGCGCAAAGGCCTCGGGCACCTGCGCTCTGTGGCCTGCCACATGGCGAACCTGGCGCGAGGCCAGCCAGGCGCGCAGCAGCCACTGGGCCAGCACGGCTGCGGCAAACAGCAGGGAAAGCGTCGAGGAAAAATCGGGGTTGAAGACCATGTGGCCGCAGTGTAGGCGACAATTTGGGCCATGTCCGAAGCCTCCAGCGCCTGCATTCCCGTCCCCGCCGAATCCGGCACGCCCGTCACCCTGAGCAAATCCGACCTCAATCTCGTCTGGCTCGACTGCGAGATGACCGGGCTGCAGCCCGACACCGATCGCATCATCGAGATCGCCGTGGTCGTCACCAGCCCGGACCTTGCCACGCGCATCGAGGGTCCTGTGTTCGCCATCCATCAAAGCGATGCCCTGCTCGACGGCATGGACGCCTGGAACAAGGGCACGCACGGCAGGAGCGGCCTGATCGAGCGCGTCAAGGCATCGACCACCACCGAGGCCGATGCGGAAGCCGCGCTGATCAAGTTCCTGGCGCAGTACGTTCCCAAGGGCAAGGCGCCGCTGTGCGGCAACAGCATTGGCCAGGACCGGCGCTTCATGGAGCGCTACATGCCCAAGCTCAACGACTTCTTTCACTACCGCAACGTTGATGTCAGCACCCTCAAGGAACTGGCCAGGCGCTGGAAGCCCGATGCTTACGCATCCTTCAAGAAGGCCCAGCGCCACACGGCGCTGGCCGATGTGCATGAGTCCATCGATGAGCTGGCGCACTATCGCGCACGCCTGCTGAGCGTCTAGCGCCCGGAGCCGGGCCCTCCGGCCATTTTTGTGCAGGGGGGCTTGCGGGAAAACCCCAGGAGTGCGACAATCTACAGCTTGCCTCCATCAACAAGGGGCAATTTGCACATCTCCATCACACAAGGGCTCCTGCGCTGTGTGTCTGAGGTCGATGTCCACAGACCTCCATGAAGGCTTTCATGGATGGCGGGACCATCGGTTTCGGACCAGCCGAAAACGCCCATCCGCCCTTTTGCGAAGGGCCGGTCAAGTCTGACGGTGGATGTTGACCCAACCGTCGAGAAAAGCGTGGCAGATCGCTGACTGCGCGTGCTTTTCGTTAGAGCCATTCATGAACGACATCTCTCAAGAGCAGGGCATCATTGCCGCTGCCGATTCCTCTTTTGCTTGCGCTGCCCAAGCCTCTTCCGTGCTGGACGCCGCCGTTGCCGGTGCCGAGCAGGCCGCCGAGTCGCAGGCCGCTGCTGAAACCGTCGAGGGCGCCGAAGCCGCCCAGGCAGCTCCCGAACTCCCCAACGCCTTCGTCGAGCTGGGCCTGGCTGAAGAGCTGGTCCGCGCCGTTGCCGATCTGGGCTACACCCAGCCCACGGCCGTGCAGGCGCAAGCCATTCCCCTGGCCATGGGCAGTGGTGATCAGGCCTTCATCGACCTGATGGTTTCCAGCCAGACCGGCTCGGGCAAGACCGCCGCCTTCCTGCTGCCCGTGCTGCACACGCTGATCCAGCAAAAGGCTGACGAGGAAGCCGCCATCCGCGCCGAATATGACCGCCAGTGCGCCGAGGCCACTGCCAGCGGCCAGCCCACGCCCAAGCGCAACAAGCGCAAGGACCCCACCAATCCCCGCAACTTCAAGGCGGCCGTTCCCGGCGCCCTGATCCTGTGCCCCACGCGCGAGCTGGCTCAGCAGGTGGCGCATGACGCCATCGAACTGGTCAAGCACTGCCGTGGCATCCGCATTGCCAATGTGGTGGGCGGCATGCCCTACCAGCTGCAGATTGCCAAGCTGCAGAACGCCAACCTCGTGGTGGCCACGCCTGGCCGTCTGCTGGACCTGCAGCGCTCGATGCAGATCAAGCTCGACCAGGTGCAGTTCCTGGTGGTCGACGAGGCCGACCGCATGCTGGACCTGGGCTTCTCGGACGATCTGGCCGAAGTCAACGACCTGACGGCCCAGCGCAAGCAGACCATGATGTTCAGCGCTACCTTCGCGCCCCGCATCCAGCAACTGGCCATGCGCGTGATGCATGACGGCGGATCGGGCGTGAAGAAGGTCACCATCGACACGCCCCAGGAAAAGCATGCCAACATCAAGCAAGTGCTGTTCTGGGCCGACAACTCCCAGCACAAGCGCAAGCTGCTGGACCACTGGCTGCGCGACACCACCATCAACCAGGCCATCGTCTTCGCATCGACCCAGGTCGAGTGCGACGGCCTGGCCAACGACCTGCAGCAGGACGGCTTCTCGGCCGTGGCGCTGCACGGCGCCCTGAGCCAGGGCCTGCGCAACCGCCGCCTGATGGCGCTGCGCAGCGGCCAGGTGCAGGTGCTGGTGGCGACCGATGTGGCGGCACGCGGCATTGACGTGCCCTCCATCACCCACGTCTTCAACTACGGCCTGCCCATGAAGGCCGAGGACTACACCCACCGCATCGGCCGCACGGGTCGTGCCGGTCGCGAAGGCGTGGCCGTGACGTTCGCGGAATTCCGTGACCGCCGCCGCATTTTCGATATCGAAGGCTACAGCCGTCAGCAATTCAAGGCCGAGGTGATTCCTGGTCTCGAGCCTGCACAGCGCGCACCCAGCGGCAACGAAGGCCGTGGCGGCCGTCGTGGCGGCGGCTTTGAAGGCCGTGGTGGTGATCGCCGAGGCTCCGCCGGCGGTGGTCGTGGTGGTTTCGGCGGCGACCGCGGCTTCGGCGGTGGTGACCGCGAGCGCAGCTTTGGTGATCGCGGTGGCGACCGTGGCTTCGGCCCCCGCCGTGATTCGGAAGGCTATGGCCGCAAGGCCGGCTTCGGCAGCTTCGGTGGCGGCCAGCGTGAAGGCGGCTTCGGCCAGGGCCAGCGTGAAGGTGGCTACAGCCAGGCTCCGCGTGAAGGCGGCTTTGGCCGTGGCGGCGAAGGCCGTGGCTTCGGCGGCGACCGTGGCGCTGCGCGCGGCGGCGACCGTCGTGAGGGTGCTCCCCGCGATGGCGGCCACCGCGATGGCGGCTTCCGTGGTGCATCCGGTGAGTCGCGTGGCTTCGGCGGTGAATCCCGCGGCGGTTTCGGCGGTGGTGAGCGCCGTCCGGCCTTTGGCAAGAGCGCTCCCAAGCCTTACTCGCCCCAGGGCGGCGATCGCAAGCGCGCCGTGCGCTGATCGATTCCGGCTTTGCATGCAGACCGGCCCTTCGGGGCCGGTTTTTTTTTGGCAATCCGCCTGCCTGCCTGGCGCTGCCTGTGTTCGTGGCGCAGAACCTGCTGTCTGGCGGGCTCTGCGACTGCCATAATCGCGGCGCGGAGGTGCCCTGTGGAGTCTTTGATCGCGTCCAGTGTGGATTTTGAGCACATGTTCGAACTGGCCCCCGTCTCGCTATGGCTGGAGGACTACAGCGCGCTCAAGCGCCTGCTCGACCAGTGGCGAGCACAAGGCGTGACCGATCTGCAGGCGCATTTTTCTGCCCATCCGCAGGCACTGCAGCAGTGCAGTGCCGCGCTCAGGGTGGTTCGCGTCAACCAGCGCACGCTGGACCTGTTCGGCGCCGCGGACCAGCAGACCTTTCTCGACAGCCTGGGCCAGGTGTTCCGTGACGACATGCATGCCGGCCTGGCCTGCGAGCTGCAGGAGCTTTGGAAGGGCTCGCCGACTTTTGCCAACCGCACCGCCAACTACACGCTGGACGGGCGCCGGCTGGACGTGCAGATCCGTGGCCGCATCCTGCCCGGCCATGAGGAGCTTTGGGACTGCGTGCTGGTGTCGCTGGAGGACGTGACGGCCGAGATGCGCAGCACGCGGCAGCTGCACCGCAGCGAGCAGTACTCGCGCGACCTGTTCGAGTACTCGCCCGTGTCGCTGTGGGTCGAGGACTTCAGCTCCATCAAGCGCCTGCTCGACGATGTGCGCGCCCAGGGCATCAGCGATTTCGCCACCTTCCTCAAGGTGCATCCGGAATTCATCTCGCGCTGCATGCAGGAGATTCGCGTCATCGACGTGAACCGCCAGACGCTGCGCATGTTCGGTGCCACCGACAAGCTGCAGCTGCTGAGCCGGCTGGGCCGCATCTTCCGCGATGAAATGATCGACTCCTTTGCCGATCAACTCCAGGACCTGTGGAACGGCAAGCTCGTGCAGCACCGCGAAGTGGTGAACTACGCGCTGTCGGGCGACACGCTGCACATCCACATGCAGCTGGCCGTGCTGGACGGCCATGCGGACGACTGGGGGCTGGTGCTGCTGTCCCTGGTGGATATCACGGCACGCAAGAAGGCCGAGGCCTATCTGGAATACCTGGGCAAGCACGACGTGCTCACCCAACTGCGCAACCGCGCCTTCTATATCGAGGAATTGAACCGCCTGGCGCGCAAGGGGCCGTGGCCGCTGGCCGTGATCGCCATCGACATGAATGGTCTCAAGGAGGCCAATGACGAGCATGGCCATGCCGCAGGCGACGACATGCTTCGCCGCGTGGGCGAAGTGCTGACCAAGGCCGTGGATGCGCCCGCTTGTGCGGCACGCGTGGGCGGCGACGAATTCATGGTGCTGCTGCCAGCCTCGGACGAGCGCGGCGCCGAAGCCGTCAAGGAGCGCATCCTGTCCCTGCTGGAGCTCAACAACCAGTTCTATCCGGGTCAGCTGGTCAGCCTGTCCATGGGCGTGGCCTGTTGCAACGAGGGCAGCCAGCTGGAGGCCACCGTGTCACGCGCGGACCAGGCCATGTATGCCGAAAAGGCGCGCTACTACAAGGAAAAAATGCTGGACCGCCGCGCGGGCCGGGCATAGACGCCCGGGATCCCGGGAGCAGTGGCCTTCAGGCCTCCGAGGCATGCCGCCCGATTTCGGGCCAGCGGTGATGCAGGTAGATCCACGACGCCAGCCCGATCAGCATCATGCTGATCGAGCCCAGGGCCAGCAGCACCGTCGAATGCATCACCAGAGGCGCCAGCACGCCGGCCACGATGCCATTGGCCGTGGAGCCCACCACGGCCTGCAGCGATGAGGCCAGGCCGCGCCGCTCGGGATGGATGTCCAGCACCAGCAAGGTCACGACGGGCACCATCATGGCCCAGCCGAAGGCGAACACACCCACGGGAATCAACGCCCAGCTCACATGGGCAGGCCAGATCAGGTTGGCAACCAGGTTGACGATGGACACCACGAACATGATCACGAAGCCGTGGCGGATCTGGTGCTTGGGTGGAATGCGCCCGGCCAGCCGGCCGCTCACCCAGGCGCCGCCCATGATGCCCGAGATCGAAATCACGAAGAACCAGAAGAACTGCTGCGGCTGCAGGTGCAGCAGGTCGCCCAGGAAGGCGGGGGCCGACAGCACGTACAAAAACATGCCGTTGAAGGGCACGCCGCTGGCAAAGGCCAGCAGCACAAAGCGCGGATCGCTGCACAGCGCCTTGTAGCCCTGCATCAGTGGCTTGAACCGGAAGGGCTGGCGCTGCGCCTGCGGCAGAGACTCGGGCAGAAAGCGCCAGTTGATGCTCCACAGCAGCACGCCCACCAGCGTCAGGAACCAGAATACGGCCGCCCAGCCCAGGTGCACGAACAGCCAGCCGCCCAGCACCGGCGCCAGCGCCGGGGCAATGCCGAAGAAGATGGTGATCTGGGCCATCACGCGCTGGGCCTGGGCAGGCGGAAACAGGTCGCGCACCACGGCGCGCGACACCACGATGCCGGCGCCCGTGGACAGTCCCTGCAGCGCCCGGAACAGCACCAGCTGCGTGATGTTCTGCGACAGCGCGCAGCCTGCCGAGGCCAGCGTGAACACGGCCAGTCCCCATAGCACCACGGGGCGGCGGCCAAAGCTGTCGGCCATGGCGCCATGGAAAAGGTTCATGAAGGCAAAGCCGAACAGATAGGCCGACAGCGTCTGCTGCATCTGCAGCGGCGTGGCGTTCAAGGCCTGGGCGATGCCCGAGAAGGCCGGGATGTAGGTATCGATCGAGAACGGCCCCAGCATGCCCAGGATGGCAAGCAGGACGGCCAGGGCCCAGCGCGGGCCCTGCCAGAGCGGGGAAACATTTTGTGGCATGCAGGCGAGGCGGTTGTGCGCTGCAGGCGGGCCACAGGCGCAGAAGAGGGCCGCACACTCATGCGTCTGCGGCAGGGTGACACTGTAGCGGCTTGGCTGGAATCCGGTGTGACGGATGGCTTGGCGAATGACCTGGGCGATGGAATGGATCGATAGTTTGTATCTAAATGATATAAATATCGATAGAATTTATCTTTTCCGCCCGCATGCACAGGTCCGCCGTCGGGTGGATGGCATGGTTCTGGGCGCTTTCGCCAAGGATCTTTCATGACTGTTTCTCGCCGCACGTTGATATCAGGCCTGGCTCCGGCCGCGTTGCAACTGACCGCCGGCGCTGCCTGGTCCAAGGGCCACCGGCTGCAGCTGTCGGCGGCCTATGGCGATGGCATCTTCCACACGCAGAACCTGCGCAATTTCGCGGCACGCGTGGGTGCCGACACCCGGCAGTCGCTGGAGATCGAGGTGGTGTCCGGCTCGGCGCTCAAGCCCATGGCGCAGGTGCTGCCTGCGCTCAAGCGCAATGACCTCCAGTTCGGCGAAGTGCTCATGTCGTCCTGTGCGGATATCCACCCGCTGCTGGCCATGGACTCGCTGCCTTTCATGGTGCGTGGCTTTGACGAGGCCGCGCGCCTGTGGCAGTTGACCCGCCCCGTGCTGCAGGAGTTCTTGCTGGCCCAGCAGGGCGCGCGCCTGCTGTTTGCCGTGCCCTGGCCGGCGCAGGGTCTCCTGAGTCGGCGCCCGGTCCACAGCATCGCGGATCTCAAGGGCCTCAGGCTGCGTGTGCAAAGCGATGCGACCAAGCGGTTGGCCGAGCTCTGGGGGGCGCAGCCGGTGGTGATTGCCGCAGGCGATCTGGGTGCCGTCGTGGAGCAAGGTGGTATCGATGCCATGATTACCTCCAGCGCCACGGGCGCCGACATCCAGGCCTGGAAGGCCATGAAGGTGTTTCTGGATATCAAGGCCTGGATTCCCAAGAACATGCTTTGCGTCAGCGAACTTGCCTGGAGGGGCTTCACCGAGCCCGAGCGCCAGGCCATCGGCCGCGCTGCCGAGTCGGCTGAAAAAGAGGGCTGGGCGCTGGCCCAGCAGGCCGATGAGCTGGGCAAGAAGATCCTTGCCGACAACAAGGTGTCCGTGGCGGCGCCTTCGGCGGATCTGCGCCACATGCTGGATTTGGTGGGCGAGCGCTTTGGTCGCGAGTGGGTGGCCAAGGCCGGCAGCAGCAATATGTCGGTGCTGATGGAGTACAACAAGAAAAGGCACTGAGCGCCGGTGCGCTGAGTGCCTTTTTCGGGGTGTTGGTGGTGGGCCCTGAGTGATTCGAACACTCGACCAACGGATTAAGAGTCCGCTGCTCTACCAGCTGAGCTAAGAGCCCCACGTATTTCTGCGTGGCTGCCTGAAGAGATCAGGCAAATGAATTTTTGGTGGGCCCTGAGTGATTCGAACACTCGACCAACGGATTAAGAGTCCGCTGCTCTACCAGCTGAGCTAAGAGCCCCCTCGGGTATTCCGAAGGAATCAGCCTGGATGAATCCAGGCTGAAAAGGAATTTTTGGTGGGCCCTGAGTGATTCGAACACTCGACCAACGGATTAAGAGTCCGCTGCTCTACCAGCTGAGCTAAGAGCCCCAAAAACAAGTCTGCGCTGCAAACGAGACCGCAATTATGCGGCATTTTTGGCGTGCTTGCAGGAAGACACGCCAATTTTTTGGTTCATGGCGCGATCTCGGCATGCGCGGCCTGCGTGACGTCGGGAACGCAGGCACAAAAAAAGGCGGCCGAAGCCGCCTTGCCTTGGTGTCTGCGCTTACATCAGCAGATGTTCGCCTGCGTTGTCACCGCCCAGGATCACGTAGTTGACCTTGCGGATGTCCATCAGCTTCTTGCCGCCCGAGTAGCTGATGGAGCTTTGCACATCCTGCTCCATCTCGATCAGGGTGTCGGCCAGAAGTCCCTTGACGGGTTCGAGGATGCGCTTGCCTTCGACGTGCTTGTACTCGCCCTTGTTGAAGTCCGAGGCCGAGCCGTAGTACTCCTTGAAGCGCTGGCCGTTTTCCTCGACCGTCTGGCCCGGCGATTCCTCATGGCCCGCGAACAGCGAGCCGATCATCACCATGGTGGCGCCAAAGCGCACGCTCTTGGCGATGTCGCCGTGGCTGCGGATGCCGCCGTCGGCAATGATGGGCTTGGTGGCCACGCGCGCGCACCACTTGAGCGCCGACAGCTGCCAGCCGCCCGTGCCAAAGCCCGTCTTGAGCTTGGTGATGCAGACCTTGCCGGGGCCGATGCCGACCTTGGTCGCGTCGGCGCCCCAGTTCTCCAGGTCGATCACGGCTTCGGGCGTGCCCACGTTGCCGGCGATCACGAAGGACTTGGGCAGCTTTTCCTTGAGGTAGCCGATCATGTTCTTCACGCTGTCGGCATGGCCGTGGGCGATGTCGATGGTGATGTATTCGGGGCACAGGCCTTCGGCGACGAAGCGGTCCACGGTGTCGTAGTCGGGCTTCTTGACGCCCAGCGAGATGGAGGCGAAGCAGCCCTTGCCCTGCATCTCGCGCACGAACTGCACGTTGTCCAGGTCAAAGCGGTGCATCACGTAGAAGTAGCCGTTGCGGGCCAGCCAGGTGCAGATGCTTTCATCCACCACCGTCTTCATGTTGGCCGGCACGGCCGGGATGCGGAAGGACCGACCGCCCAGCTCCACGCTGGCATCACACTCCGAGCGGCTTTCCACGCGGCACTTGCGCGGCAGCAGCAGGATGTTGTCGTAGTCGAAGATTTCCATTTGATTCCAAGCTCCATGAAAGGTCGCGGCAGGAACATCCCTCCGCGATGGGGCGCTTGGCTTGGAGGCCGGTCTTGCGGGCGGCGCGGGCGGGCCGCGTCGCCAGGGCGGCTGTGGCCCGGGCACAAAAAACCGGACCGCAAGAAACTTGGGCCCGGTGATTGATTCTATACGTTGCCGGCGGCGGGCCCGGGCGCCCTGTCGATATAGCGGTTATAGCAATGGCGTTATGGACCGGGAAGATGCGCTGCATGTGTCGAATGCGGGAAATGCAGCATGGCTTTCCCCGCAGGCCGGGGCGCTTCCTACAATGCCGGGATGTTCCCGATCGATCTGCTCGACGGCGCCTCCGGTGCCGCACCCGCCTCCAACTCCCCTTTGCTGGCCAACCTCAACGAGGAGCAGCTCGCTGCCGTCACGCTGCCGGCCGGCCATGCGCTGATCCTGGCTGGCGCCGGCTCGGGCAAGACGCGGGTGCTGACCACGCGCATCGCCTGGCTGCTGCAGACGGGCCAGGCCACGCCGGGCTCCATCCTGGCCGTGACCTTCACCAACAAGGCGGCCAAGGAAATGCTGGCGCGCCTGTCGACCATGCTGCCCTACAACGTGCGCGGCATGTGGATAGGCACCTTCCACGGCCTGTGCAACCGGCTGCTGCGTGCCCACCACCAGGCGGCAGGGCTGTCGTCCACCTTCCAGATCCTGGACACGCAGGACCAGCTGTCGGCCGTCAAGCGCCTGTGCAAGCAGTTCAACGTGGACGACGAGCGCTTCCCGCCCAAGCAGCTGCAGTACTTCATTGCCGGCTGCAAGGAAGAGGGCATGCGCCCCGGCGACGTGGTGGCCAATGACCCGGACACGCGCAAGAAGGTCGAGATCTACCAGCTCTACGAGGAGCAGTGCCAGCGCGAAGGCGTGGTCGATTTTGGCGAGCTGATGCTGCGCTCCTTCGAGCTGCTGCGCGACGATGCCGCGCTGCGCGCCCACTACCAGCGGCGCTTTCGCCACATCATGGTCGACGAGTTCCAGGACACGAACAAGCTGCAGTACCAGTGGCTCAAGCAATTGGCGGGCGACGTGGTGGATGGCCGCCTGCAGGCCCTGGGCAGCGTGATCGCCGTGGGCGACGACGACCAGAGCATCTACGCCTTTCGCGGTGCGCGCGTGGGCAACATGCAGGACTTCGTGCGCGAGTTCGACGTGCGCCAGCAGATCAAGCTGGAGCAGAACTACCGCTCCTACAGCAACATCCTGGACTGCGCCAACGCGCTCATCAGCCACAACAGCCAGCGCCTGGGCAAGAACCTGCGCACCACCCAGGGCCCGGGCGAGCCCGTGCGCATCTACGAGGCGCCCACCGACATGGCCGAGGCGCAGTGGATGGTCGAGGAAATCCAGCAGCTCGTGAAAAAGGACGGCTGGCAGCGCCAGGAAATCGCCGTGCTCTACCGCAGCAATGCGCAAAGCCGGGTGATCGAATCGCAGCTGTTCAATGCCGCCATTCCCTACCGCGTGTACGGCGGGCTGCGCTTTTTCGAGCGCGCCGAAATCAAGCATGCGCTGGCCTACCTGCGCCTGCTGGAGAACCCGCACGACGACACCAGCTTTTTGCGCGTGGTGAACTTCCCACCGCGCGGCATCGGCGCGCGCAGCGTGGAGACGCTGCAGGACGCGGCGCGCAGCGCGGGCTGCTCGCTGCACGATGCCGTCTCGGCGGTGCCGGGCGCGCCGGGCGCCAAGCTCGCAGGCTTTGTCGCCAAGATCGACGTGCTGCGCGAGCAGACCCAGGGCCGCACGCTGCGCGAGATCATCGAGGCCATCGAGGAAGAAAGCGGCCTGCTCGAGCACTACCGCAACGAAAAGGAAGGCGCCGACCGCATCGAGAACCTGCAGGAACTCGTGAACGCGGCCGAGAGCTTTGTCACCCAGGAAGGCTTTGGCCGCGATGCCGTGGCCCTGCCGCTGGACGAGCACGACGGCGCCAGGGCGCTGACGCAAAGCCCCGCCAGCCAGGGCCTGGACCCTGCGCTGCCGCTGCTGGACACGCCGCTCACGCCGCCGGCCGGCACCGTGGCCGGCATGGTCGATGCCGATACCGGCGAGACCCTGTCGCCGCTGGCCGCCTTCCTGACGCACGCGGCGCTGGAGGCTGGCGACAACCAGGCCCAGGCAGGCCAGGACGCCGTGCAGCTGATGACCGTGCATGCCTCCAAGGGCCTGGAGTTCGACGCCGTCTTCATCGGCGGCGTGGAAGAGGGCCTGTTCCCGCACGAGAACGCCATGATGGACCGGGGCGGCCTGGAGGAAGAACGCCGCCTGGCCTATGTGGCCATCACCCGCGCGCGCAAGCGCCTGTACCTGAGCCATTCGCAGACGCGCATGCTGCACGGGCAGACGCGCTACAACGTCAAGAGCCGCTTCTTCGACGAGCTGCCTGAAGAGGCGCTCAAGTGGATCACGCCGAAGCAGGGCGGCTTTGGCAGCTACGCGCCCCGCCCCGGTGGCGGCGGTGGTAGCGGCTATGGCTCACGCGATCGCGGTGGCTTCGGCAGCAAGGCCGAAGGCTGGCGCAGCGAGGTCTTCGCCAGCCCGCCCGTGCCGCCGCAAAAGGCCGACCCGGGCCACGGCCTGCGCGTGGGCCTGAACGTGTTCCACAACAAGTTCGGCGAAGGCAAGGTGCTGGCCCTGGAAGGCACGGGCGACGACGCGCGTGCCCAGGTCAGCTTTGGGCGCCACGGCACGAAGTGGCTGGCGCTGTCCATTGCCAAGCTCACGGTCGTGGAGTGAGGGCCGGGCCGTCGTGTCCGGCGGTCAGGGCTTGACTTCGAAGCTCAGCGTGGTGGTGTGGCGCACGTCGGTGTACTTCTTTCCGTCCAGCGTGACCGAGCCGTTGTCCACGCGCGCCGTCACCTCCAGCACGTACAGGCCTGGGAAGTAGGGCTTGAAGCTCACCGTGCCGTCCTGCGATGGCGTGAGCGTGCGGTACCAGCCCTCGCTGGTCTGCACATTGACCTGGCTGGCCGCGACCTTGCGGCCCTTGAACACCAGCTGGAACGTATCGCCGCCCGCCGTGGTGGGCACCAGCTCCAGGTCGTTCACGGCCTTGGTGTCGTTGCGGCCGAAACGGGCCTGGTAGTAGGTCAGCACGCCATTGGCGCCGGGGCGCGTGGCGGCGATGCGCACATCGCCCTGGCCTGCGTCCGCGGTGAAATGATTGGCCTCGGCCTTCAGGGGAAGGCTCTTGCCGTCGGGCAGGACCTGCTTGGCGTCCTCCAGGGCCGGCAGCTGTTGCAGCGGCTTGCGCAGTTCTCCGGCATAGGCCCGGGCCTGTCCTGCGTCCTGCTGCAGCCAGAGATAGTCGGCATGTGCAGCCGGCACCGCCAGGGTGGCAGCGGCCGCCAGCCATGCGGAGGCCGTGCTGCGAAGGATGCGGGAAGCTGGGGTCATGGAGTCTCTCCTGTGGTGTGGCTCTGCGTGCGCCTGCCGGGCCTTGAGGGGCGTGATCCGGCGGGGCTGAAGATGGTGCGATGGCGGGCTAGCGACGCCGCAATGCATCAGAAATTATAGCGAGCAGGTGAGAATGACTCTTGTTTTGCACGCCAGGAGTCGGGTTCATTACATCCATGCAGTTGCGGCGCAGGCATGCAAAAAGGCCATGGAAATCCATGGCCTTATTGTTGTGGCGCCACGCGCCGCAGGGTGGCGGGGCGTTGTGGCGGCGGTCAGGCCGACAGCTTGGGCTGGGAAGCGGTGCCGGTCAGGTAGCCGACGGCGGCGCCGAACTTGCCGCGATAGTTGGTGCTGATCAGCGGGTCCAGCGTGGACTTGACCACGTTGTGGATGCTGCCCCAGTCACCGGCGTGCTGGAAGTTGCTCATGATGTAGGTCCAGCCGTTGATCTCGTCCACGGCGTGCAGGCCCGTGGATTCGCCGCCTGCGGGAATCGACATCAGGCGCGACAGCTGCTTGGTGTCGATGTTGTAGGCCCACAGGAAGTTGTTGACGTGCTGGCCGCTGTCCTCGCCGATGAACAGGGTGCGCATCTTCTCCGAGAACTTGAGGTTGTCGGGGTTGCAGATCTTGTTCGGGTTGCCGGTGTTGCCCAGCGCGTCGGCGCTGATGTCCTCGCCGGCCAGCAGGGCCTTGGTGTCCACGGGCATCCACTCGCTGTTGATGGCGGCGCCGGCCGTGTCCTTCTGGCCACCGCGCAGGTTCAGTGCCATCACGGCGCCGGCCTTGAGCTGCTTGGGGATGGACACGCCATTGCCTGCCACGTTCAGCGCATCACCGGCCACCATGGACTTTTCGCAGTTCTGCAGGGCCGAGTAGGCCACCTTGTCCTTGGCGTTGACGGTCGTGCCTTCCATCTTGGTGAAGCCCATGCTCGCGCCCTTGAAGGCGGCGTAGCGGTGGGTTTCCAGGAAGGCGGCGGCCTTTTCCATGCCGGGGTTGATCTTGATCCACTCCACCTTGCCGTTGGCGGTGATCTTGGTGTAGCTGGCGTCGCCCGGATCGGTCTTGGCCACGGTCATGATGTCCGTGGGCTTGAGCGTGTTGGCCAGCTGCTCGATCTCGGCGCTGGTGGCCGAGCCCAGCTTGATCCAGGTCAGCGCGGCGGCGCTGCCCGATGCGGGGTCGATGGAGAAGCCTGCACCCACCTTGGCCACGTACAGCGAACCCGAGGACAGGTCCTTTTCCTTGTCGGCCACGAAGACGAAGTAGCCGCTGTTGGTGGCGTCGTCGCCCATCAGCGCCGTGCGCTGGTCGGGCATGACCTGGACCAGCTCGTGCGAGATGCGGCCCATGCAGAAATGCTTCTTGATGCTGGCCGTGCCGTCCACGTTGACCGTCACTTCGGGCATGTGGCCGTAGTGGTAGGGGTTGGCCTTGGTCTGGTCGCCATACAGGTTCTGGCTGAAGGCCTGCAACTGCGCATTGCCGGTGGCGAATGCGTCGGGCTCGTACTCTTCGCTGGACAGATGGGTGCCCCAGGGCGACAGGCTGGCGCCGCAGGTGATCCACAGGCCGTGCACCTTGGAGGTGTCCACGTTGTGGTACTTGACCAGGCTGAGCTTGCCCGTGGTCTGGTCCTGGTCCAGCGTCAGCACGGCGATGGGCGAGGGCAGCTTGCCGTACATGTCGGTCTTGCCATCCTGCGCCCAGGTCGTGTATTCGAACTGCACCACGGCGAACACGGGCTTGCCCTTGACGCCATCCACCTTGGCATTGGGCACGGTCAGCAGCGAGGTGCCGTCGGGCGCATCGGAGAAGAAGTGGCGCTCGCTGCCGGCCACGGTGCGGTCGATGATCTTGTTGTTGTTGATGTCGTAGTAGCCGCCGGCCAGGATCTTGCCGCCCTTGCCGTCCGGCACTTCGTCGCCGGTCACGAAGAAGGGCTGGTAGCCCAGGTCGAAGCTCTGCTCGCTGTTGTCGCTGTACTGCACCTTGAGCTGCGAGGCCACGGTCATCCGGGCCATGGCCTGGGGGTTGGCCAGCGTGGGCGCGGCCATGGAGGTGAAGCTGGCCGCCACATAGTTCTTCGCGGGACCGTCATCGCCACCGCCGCAGGCGGTCAGCAGGCCGGCGGCGGACACGGCGGAGCCGAGCGGCAGCAGGGGGGCGCCGGTCAGGAATTGCAGCGCCTTGCGGCGGGAGAGCATCGTGGATTGGGACATGGGGCTTCCGTTGTGGGGTTGTCTGCATCAGCCCATCGGGGGCGGGATGGGCCGGGATGCCGCTGCGCACTCGCTGGCTATGCATCCGCACGGCATGCTAGGCAGGCACTGTGACAAAGCGATGGCATCCGTATGACACAACAGTGACTGCGTCATGTGGACGCCCGGGTGGCCGCTGGCACGACAGAGAAACGGCAAAGAAAAAGCCCCTCGAAAGGGGCCTGGTGATCTGGTGCCGTGCAGGCGTCAGCCGGACAGTCCGGGCGGCTGCGGCGGTTCGGTGCCGATGGCGTCGCTGCCATCGCTTTCATCGGGCGCCGCAAAGCAGTCACGGAAGGTGAAGACGATGGAGGTGAAGAACATGGCGGCCAGCAGCATGGCCGTGGCAATCATCAGGCCGTTGGCAATGCCGCCCAGCACCTGGGCCAGCACGGCCGAGATCAGTGCCATCACGATGCCGGCCACGATGAACACGCCCATCCAGCTCAGGCCGAAGACCACCAGTGCGCCGATGTTGCGCACGCACGCCACCAGGCTGAAGAACACGGCCTTGACCGGCGGCACGTTGTGCCAGTGCACCAGGCCCGGCGCATGCCAGAACAGCAGCGAAAGCGGCAGGTACAGGCCCATGCTCAGCCACATGGCGGCCTGGAAGTCGGGCGATTCGGCGATCTCGCGCGTCAGCGGTTCGCCGCCCAGGTAGACGTTGGCGAACTGGCCATCGTCCACCAGCATGGACAGGCCCATGATCAGCAAGAAGCCTGCCGCATACATGGCGCCCAGCGTGAGCATGGAATTCAGGCGCTGGCGCCCGGTGCGAAAGGCCACCAGCAGCAGGGCCGGCGTGGGCGCGCGCCCGTGCGAGGCTTCGGCCGCCGCCACCATCATGGCCAGCGATGTGGCCGGCAGCAGGCCCAGCGCGATCACGGGGCCTATCAGCGGCAGCACCGTGACCAGCGACATGGCCGCCATCGACAGAAAGAACAGTGCCGCCAGCGCCAGCGGCTGCTGGCGGAAGGTGCGGATGCCCTGCTGCACCCATTGCAGGCCGGTACGGGCGGGAACGATGAGAAGTTTCATGGGGTGAGGAAGTCGGGGCGCCTGGATGGGGCATGGCCTCTGGCATGGGCCGCGCCGCTGGCGCCCGAACGGGGACTGTACCCGAGGAAGCGCGGCCCGTGGACCGCAAAGCCCTCCGGCAGCCGCGTCGTGGCCGGCCTGGGACGTCAGTCCAGCGCCACGGGGCGGGCCAGGCGCTGGCGCAGCACGCGCTCGAAATGCGTGGGATCGTGGGGAACGAGCATGGAGGCCTCGCGCGGCAGGTGGAAATCCCACAGGCGGGAGATCCAAAAGCGCAGCGCGCCCGCGCGCAGCATGGGGTTGAACAGTTCTCGCTCGGCGGCGGTCAGGGGGCGCACGGACTGGTAGGCATCGATCATGGCCTTGGCCTTGGCCGCGTCATGGGCGCCCGTGGCGTGTTCGATGCACCAGTCGTTGAGGCACACCGCCAGGTCGAACAGCCAGCTGTCCACGCCTGCGAAGTAGAAATCGAAGAAGCCGGTCAGGCGCTCGCCATCGAACATCACGTTGTCGCGGAACAGGTCGGCATGCACGGGGCCGCGCGGCAGCGCCGCATAGGCGGGCGAGGCGGCCACATGGTTCTGGAAGGCCAGTTCGGAGCGCAGCAGGTCGGCGGTGGGTGCGTCGATGTGCGGGATCACCGTGGGCACGGTCTCGTTCCACCAGGGCAGGCCGCGCAGATTGGGCTGCTGGCGATCGTAGTCTCGGCCGGCCAGGTGCATGCGCGCCAGCATCTCGCCCACGGCGGCGCAGTGTGCGGGCTGGGGGGTCAGCTCGCTCCTGCCGGGAAGGCGGTTGACGATGGAGGCGGGCTTGCCGCACACGCGCAGCAGGATGTCGCCGCTGCGCGTCTCGGCCTGAGGGTCGGGCACGGGAATGCCGGCCTGCGCCAGATGCTTCATCAGGTACAGGTAGAAGGGCAGTTGCTCGGCCGTCAGGCGCTCGAACAGCGTCAGCACCCACTCGCCCTGCTCGGTGGTGAGAAAGTAGTTGGTGTTCTCTATGCCGCCCTGGATGCCGCGCAGCTCCTTGAAGGAACCCAGGGACATGCGGCGCAGCAGCTCGCGCGCATCTTTGTCGGAGACTTCGGTGAAAACGGCCATGTTTGCATTGCCGGCCAGCGCGGCTCGGCGGAAATCGTTGTCGTCAGATATGGAAAGAGGGCAGCGCCGTCAGGTGCTGCCCCCTGGGATGCCGCCGGGCCCGGGGCCCGGACAGTCCGGTGAGGATCAGAACTTCTTGAGGTTCCAGACGCGCGTGCCGTTGGTGCCGTCGCCATCGCCGCGGTTGCGCGAGGAGCGGGCGCCGTCGTTGGACTGCACCTCATAGGAGGGCATGTCGCCGACCTTGGGCTGCACGGTGATGCTTCGGGTCTGGCCGCCCACGCGCAGTTCGTCAACGCGGCTGCCTTCGTCTTCCACATGGATGCGTTCCACGCGCTGGTTGCTTCGGTCGCGGGCCTCGGGCCTGGCCGTGTCCGGCGCGGTCTGCCCGGCGGTCGCCGCCGCGGGGGCGGTGGAGGCAGCCGGGGCAGGCGTGGGGTTCTGGGCCAGCACGGGGCTGGCGGCCAGGCTCAGGAGGATGAGAAGTGGAGCGGCGCGCATGGGCTCCATTGTAGGTCTTGCGGCGGGCCCTGTCCCGCCCTGTCCCCCTGCCGGCGCGTGCACAATCGGCGCATGAGCAATTCCAAGACCCTGGTGCTGATCGACGGCTCCAGCTACCTCTACCGCGCCTACCACGCCATGCCGGATCTGCGCGCCGAGCCCGGCAACCCGGAAAGCCCCGCCACGGGCGCCATCCGCGGCATGATCAACATGCTCCAGGCGATCCGCAAGGAAGTGGCGGCGGACTACGCGGTCTGCGTGTTCGACGCCAGCGGCCCCACCTTCCGCGATGCGCTCTATCCCGAATACAAGGCGCACCGCTCGCCCATGCCCGACGATCTGCGCTCGCAGATCGAGCCCATCCACGAAGTGGTCCGCCTGATGGGCTGGCCCGTGCTGGCCATCCAGGGCGTGGAGGCCGACGACGTGATCGGCACCCTGGCCAAGACGGCCGCCGCCCAGGGCGTGAACGTGGTCATCTCCAGTGGAGACAAGGACCTGTCCCAGCTGGTGGATCCCCACATCATGGTGATGGACACCATGAGCGGCAAGCGCCGCGACGTGGCCGGCGTGACGGCCGAGTTCGGCGTGCCGCCTGCGCAGATGATCGACTACCAGGCGCTGGTCGGCGATGCCGTGGACAACGTGCCCGGCGTTGCCAAGGTCGGCCCCAAGACGGCCGTCAAGTGGCTGGCCGAGCACGGCTCGCTCGACGGCCTGATCGCTGCAGCCGACGGCATCAAGGGCGTGGCCGGCCAGAACCTGCGCGATGCCATCGCCTCGGGCCAGCTGGCGCTGAGCCGCCAGCTGGTCACCATGAAGACCGACTGCGACCTGAGCGCCGAAGTGCCCACCCTGCCCGTGCTCGACGCGCTGGCTCCGCGCGAGCCCGATACCGCGCCGCTGCGCGAGTTCTATGAGCGCTACGGCTTCAAGGGGCTGGCACGCATGCTCGGCGGTGCCGCGCCCGAGCCCGATGCGCTGCAAGCCGTCAAGGCCGGCCGCAAGCCCGCGGCCAAGCCGCGTGCCGACCAGTCCACGGGCGACATGTTTGCCCAGGAGCAGGCCGAATCCGACGACGCCACCGCCGAGGCCGAGACCGCCCAGCAGCGTGCGCTGGACTACGACGTGGTGCTGACCTGGGAAGCGTTCGACCAGTGGCTGGCCAAGATCAACGCCGCCGAACTCACGGCCCTGGATACCGAAACCACCTCGCTGGACGAGATGCGTGCCGAGATCGTCGGCATCTCGCTGAGCGTGGAGCCCGGCGCCGCTGCCTACATCCCGCTGCGCCATGCCGGCCCCGACGCGCCCGAGCAACTGCCGGCCGACGAAGTGCTGCAGCGCCTCAAGCCCTGGCTGGAGGATGCGGCCCGGCCCAAGCTGGGCCAGCACGTCAAGTACGACCGCCATGTCTTCGCCAATGCCGGCATCGAGGTGCAGGGCTATGTGCACGACACCATGCTGCAAAGCTATGTGCTGGAAGTGCACCGCCCGCACGGCCTGGCCAGCCTGGCGCTGCGCCACACCAACCGCACGGGCATCAGCTACGAAGACCTGTGCGGCAAGGGCGCCCACCAGATCCCCTTTGCCCAGGTGCCCGTGGACAAGGCTGCCGCCTACGCCTGCGAGGATGCGGACCAGACCCTGGACGTGCACCGCGTGCTGTGGCCGCAGCTGCAGGCGCACGACGGCCTGCGCGGCATCTACGAGCTGGAGATCGCCACCAGCGAGGCCCTGTTCCGCATAGAGCGCAACGGCGTGCTCATCGATGCCGCCACGCTGGCCAGGCAGAGCAACGATCTGGGCCAGCGCATCGTGCAGCTGGAGCAGGAGGCCTACGACATCGCGGGCCAGCCCTTCAACCTGGCCAGCCCCAAGCAGCTGGGCGAAATCTTTTTCGACAAGCTGGGCATGCCCGTGGTCAAGAAGACGGCCACCGGCGCACGCAGCACCGACGAAGAGGTGCTGGAGAAGCTGGCCGAGGACTATCCGCTGCCCGCCAAGCTGCTGGAACACCGCAGCCTGTCCAAGCTCAAGGGCACCTATACCGACAAGCTGGCCCAGCTGGCGCTGCCGCGCACGGGCCGGGTGCACACGCACTACGCCCAGGCCGTGGCCGTGACGGGGCGCCTGTCCAGCAACGACCCCAACCTGCAGAACATCCCTATCCGCACGCCCGAAGGCCGGCGCGTGCGCGAGGCCTTCATTGCCGCGCCCGGCCATGTGATCGCCAGCGCCGACTACTCGCAGATCGAGCTGCGCATCATGGCCCACCTGTCGGGCGACGAGTCGCTGCTGCGCGCCTTCCACGAAGGCCGCGACGTGCACCGGGCCACGGCATCGGAAGTCTTCAACGTGGAGCTGGAGCAGGTCAGCAGCGAGCAGCGCCGCTATGCCAAGGTCATCAACTTCGGGCTGATCTACGGCATGAGCAGCTTTGGCCTGGCCAAGAACCTGGGCATAGAGACCAAGGCTGCCGCCGCCTACATCGACCGCTATTTCCAGCGCTATCCAGGCGTCAAGCGCTACATGGACGAGACGGTGGAATTCGCGCGCGACCACGGCTACGTGGAAACCGTCTTCGGCCGCCGCCTGTACCTGGTGGACATCAACGGCGGCAGCGGCCCGCGCAAGAAGGCGGCCGAGCGCCAGGCCATCAACGCGCCCATGCAGGGCACGGCGGCCGACCTGATCAAGAAGGCCATGGTGGCGGTGCAGGCCGAGCTCGATGCCAGGCAGTCCGAGGTCCGCGTCATCATGCAGGTGCACGACGAACTGGTGTTCGAGCTGCCCGAAGGCGAGTCGGACTGGGTGCGCACCGAGATCCCGCGCCTGATGGCCGGCGTGGCGGAACTGAAGGTTCCCTTGCTCGCCGAAGTGGGCGTCGGCCCCAACTGGGACAAGGCACATTGAGCTTCACGCGCGCATCGTAGACTTGGCCGGTTCTCAACCACCACCAAGGAGAGATGCATGCGTGACGATCAGCAGCAAGACCTGAAGGCCCTGGTTCCGGGGCGCAGCAGCGAAGAGGGGCCCACGCGGCGCCTGGCATTGCAGACGGCCCTGGGCCTGGGCTATGCCGCCGCGGCCACGCCGCTCATGGCGCAGACCGCCATCTCCACGCCGGCCGACGGCCTGACGGCCGGCGAGGTGCATTTCACCGTGAACGGCTTCAAGGTGCCGGCCTACCGCGCCGCACCCGCCGGCAAGAAGAATGTGCCCGTGGTGCTGGTGATCTCCGAGATCTTCGGCGTGCACGAATACATTGCCGACACCTGCCGCCGCCTGGCGCGTGCCGGCTACCTGGCCATCGCCCCCGATCTGTATGCACGCCAGGGCGATCCCAAGACCTATACCGAGATCGCCAAGCTCATGAGCGAGCTGGTCTCCAAGGTGCCCGACGAACAGGTCATGGCCGACCTGGACGGCGCCGTGCAATGGGCGGGCACGCAGGGCGGCGATACGGCGCGCGTGGCCATCACGGGCTTTTGCTGGGGCGGGCGCATCACCTGGCTGTATGCGGCCCATGGCCCGGTCAAGGCCGGCGTGGCCTGGTACGGCCGGCTGGAAGGCGCCAAGACCGCGCTGCAGCCACGCCATCCGCTGGAGCTGGTCTCCAGCCTCAAGGCGCCGGTGCTGGGCCTGTATGGCGGGCAGGACACGGGCATTCCGCTGGAATCCGTGGAGCGCATGCGCGAGGCGCTCAAGCAGGGCTCGGCAGCGGCCAAGGCCTCGGAGTTTGTGATCTACCCGGAGGCGCCACACGCCTTCCATGCCGACTACCGGCCCAGCTACCGCGAGCAGGCTGCGCGCGACGGTTGGCAAAAAATGCTGGCCTGGTTCAATAAGCATGGGGTGACCCCCTGAGCGGCTGCGCCGCTTCCCCCTCTCTCGCTTCGCGGGAGGGGGACGACACCCTCGGTGCGGGGCGGCCCTTCCTCGGTGTCCCTGGTGTGAGGACGCGCCAGTTTTTAAGGTATTGCTGACTAGCTTTCAACTTTATTCGCGCAGGGGGGGGCTTGACAGCTTCTGTAGGCTGAAACCGAGGGCGCCCGACACCGTGGCCTGCTTCCTTCATGGGATCGCAGGCCACGGCTGCGATGGGGCCGGTCTTTCTGCGAGAATTCGCGGGTTTCGCCTGCAAGGGCATACGGTTGAAGCACAAATCGCTATGACATTGGTAGCAATCATTCTGGCCACCCTGGCCGCCGGTATTGGCAGCGTCTGGGTGGCCGCGTTGTTGATGGGGCTGGGAGGCAACCGCTCGCCGGGCATGATGCCGCAGCGGCTGTTGAGCCTGGCGGCGGGCGCGCTGCTGGCCACGGCCTTCATGCACCTCTTGCCCGAAGCCTTCGAGAGCGAGGCCGGCGCGCACGACCTGTTCGTCACGCTGCTGGTGGGCCTGGTGTTCTTTTTCCTGCTGTCCAAGGCCGAGCTGTGGCACCACGGGCATGAGCACGGCGCGCCGCCGGCCCATGAGCACGATCACCACGAGCATCACGATCACCAGGGCCACGCCCATGACCATTCCCATGGCCACCATCATGGCCACCGCCACGGCGGCTGGGCGGTGCTGACCGGCGACAGCGTGCACTGCTTCGGCGATGGCGTGCTGATCGCCTCCGCCTTCATGGCCGACATGCGCCTGGGGCTGATCGCGGCGGTGTCGGTGCTGGCCCATGAGGTGCCGCACCACATGGGTGACATCGTGGTGCTGCGCCAGTCCAGCTCCAACCGGCGCGTGGCCCTGATCAAGGTGTCCATGGCCGGGGCCGTGACCACGCTGGGCGGCATTGGCGGCTATTTCCTGGTCGGCCAGCTGCAGGAGCTGCTGCCGTACTTCCTGGCCGTGGCCTCCAGCAGCTTCATCTACGTGGCGCTGGCCGACCTGATTCCCCAGCTGCAAAAGCGCCTGAGCGCGCGCGAGACCGTGGCCCAGGTGGGCTGGCTGATGCTGGGCATCGTGCTGGTCACCGTGGTCAGCCGCGCGGCGCACGCGCACTGAGCGGGCGGCGTTTCAGGCTATCCCGCACCGGCCTGCACGGGCGTGCTGCCCAGCAGGTCGGCATAGTCCACGGCGTACTTGATGAAGGCCGCATGGCCGTCGATGCGCAGCTTGCGGCGCAGGTGCAGCCGGTGGGTTTCCACGGTGCGCACCGAGGTGCCCATCAGTGCCGCAATCTCCTTGTTGGAGCGGCCCTCCGAGATCCACTGCAGCACGCTGGCCTCGCGCGGCGTGAGGGCGCGCCGGGGGCCGGCACCGGCGCCGTCGTCCTCGACCACGGGCTGCAGGCCGGGGCTGAAATACAGGCCGCCCGCGTAGACCCGGTCTATGGCCTCGATGAGCTGCTGCGCCGGTGCATCCTTGAGCACATAGCCGCGTGCGCCCAGTGCCACGGCTCGCCGCACGTATTCGGGGTCCTCGTGCATGGACAGCACCAGCACGCGCACCAGGGGGAACTGATCGCGGAACAGCGCGGCCAGGTCGATGCCGCTGGCGCCCGGCATGCGGATGTCGGTCACCACCAGGTCGGGCGACAGCTCGCGCGCCAGCGGCACGGCCTGGTCCATGCTGGCGGCCTCGCCCACGACACGGATATGGTCGGTGGCCTGCAGGCGCATGGACACGCCGTCGCGCACAAGAGGGTGGTCGTCCACCAGGAGGATGCGGATCATGGGGTTCATGCAGCGGCCTGTGGGAGTTCGAATTCCGGTGAGGGAGACAGCGGCATGCCGCCGCTGCGGTAGAGCACGGCGACCAGCCGGGTGCCCCGGGCGCCCGAGCTGATGCTCAGATGGCCGCCCAGGCCCTCGATGCGCTCGCGCATGTTGCGCAGGCCGATGCCGCCCTGGCGGTCGCGCTGCACGCGGCGCATGTCGAAGCCCTGGCCGTCGTCACTGACCTGCAGCACCACGCGGCGGCGCTGAAAGTGCAGGCTGACGTCGATGCGCGTGGCCTGCGCATGGTTTTGCGCATTCGTCACGGCCTCCTGGGCCACGCGGAACAGGGCCGTGGCGTGGCTGGGCGGCAGAAAGCGGGTCTCGCCCCGGCAGCCGAACTGCATGCGCAGGCCGTCCTCGGCCTGCATCTGCTGGCTCATCAGTGCCAGGGCCGGGGCCAGGCCCAGGTCGTCCAGCAGGGCGGGGCGCAGGCCGTGGGAGACGCGCCGTATCTCCACCAGCGCGTGGTTGAGCTGCTCCAGTCCCTGGTCCACCATGCGCTGGGCCGTGGCCGGGTCCTGTGCGGCCAGGCGCCTGAGCTGGGCCTGGGCCGTCTCCAGCAGGAACTTGGACGAGACCAGCACCTGGACCACGCCGTCATGCAGGTCGCGCGCCACGCGCGTGCGTTCTTCCTCCTGCGAATGCACCACGCGCTGGGCCAGGCGCTGCAGCTTGGTGCTGGACACGCGGTGGTCGCTGAGATTGAACGCCAGCCCCGCCACGCCGATGAGCACGATGCACAGCGCCGCAATGCCGAAGATGCGCCAGCGCGTGGCCGCGATATTGGCCTGGGCGCTTTCGTCGATCTGGCGCAGCGCCTGCTCCACATCGTCCAGGTACAGGCCCGTGCCCAGCGACCAGCCCCATTCGGGGACCGTGGCCACGTAGGCGAGCTTGGCCTCGGTACGCAGCGAGGACGGCTTTTGCCACTGGTAGCGCACCAGGCCGCCGCCGCTGCGCGCGGCATCCAGGATGATCCTGGCGGGCCCTGCGCCGCCCGGGCTGTTGGGATCGCACAGGTCCACGCCCGACAGGCCCATCTGCCGTGCATCCAGCAGCACGTTGCCGTGTTCGTCGTAGACAAAGAAGTAGCCGTCCTCGCCGAACTGCATGCGCGCCAGCGTATCCAGCGCCTGGCGCCGCTGCACGGATGGCTCCTCGCCGCTGGACTGGATGCGCGTGAGCGCCGTGGTCGCCAGCTGGACGTAGTGGCGCAGCTCCGTCTCCTTGCTGTGCAGGTAGGCGGTCTCGACCAGTTCCCGTTCCTGGTGGGCCAGCTCCAGTGTCTGGTGTTGCACGGTCACCGCGACCAGGCCCAGGGCCAGCGCGATGGCGGCAATCGACAGAAGCGCAAGTTTCAGCGGAAGTTGCATGGGAGCCTGTGTGGGGTGCACCGACGATCTTTTCCGCCCAGTGCACGGACCTTGTCAACAGGGCTTGCGCGCATGGCGCCGGGGCCCGGCAGCGGACCTTGAATGGCGGGCGTCGTATCTGCCAATAGCCTGTGCGCGCTGCATATCCACGCGCGCAGGAAAAGGAATTTGAATATCCCAAGGAAAATGCCATGGATAATATATTTCGCGCACGAAAGAATATCCCATTGACATAGGGAATCCGATATGCATTTTCTTGGTGCGTTGTCCCCTTTTTGGGGTCTTGAATAATGGTTTTGCCGTATTGTGGTGCGCCGTCCCTCATCTGTCTGACATGCCTGGCTACGGTTGAGCAGGTTCCGTGCCAAACCGTTGTTTCAGAAGAGAGTTATCCTGCTGCGTAGCACTGCGCAAGCGGTCCTGCGTAGTGGTGCGTAGGGGAAAATTCATTATCGAATGCTCCAGATCCCTGCCTAGAATTTCTCCGTGAAATCACTGATTCGAATCATTTTGTGTCAATGATTCATGTCGCCTTCGATGACCTAATTAAATGGTGACGAAGTGTTTCCGGGGCGCCGTTGCAGTAATGCGCGGCACGGCAGTGGCAGTTTGTATTCTTGTTTCAGAAAGGCAATACCATGGATATTCGATCGAACCTGCGGCGCGTGGCGCTGGCATGCGGTGTGGCGGCGGCGGTAGCGACGCTGGCGGGCTGCGCCGCGCCCCACAAGCGCGAGGTGCTGTCCACCACGCAGATCTATCCGGCCATCGGCCCGTATTCGCAGATGGTGGCGCATGGCAACACGATCTACTTCTCGGGCGTGCTGCCGCTGAACGCGCAGGGCACGGCCATCCAGGGCACGACCATCGAGGAGCAGACGCGCGCCGTGCTGGACCACATCGGCGCCAAGCTCAAGTCCCAGGGACTGGGCTATGAGGATGTGCTGTCCACCTCGGTCTTCATGAAGGACCTCAACGAGTTCGCCGCCATGAACAAGGTCTATGGCGAGTACTTCAAGACCGGCGCCCCCGCTCGGGCCACGGTGGAGGTGGCGCGCCTGCCGCGCGATGTGAAGATCGAAATCTCGGCCATCGTCGGCCGCCGCTGACCGCTTGCGCAACGACAGGAGGACCGCATGAACGCACGACACCCCCAGATCGCGGCCGAGCAGGCCACATCCCTGACCGCCACTGCGGCCGCCGGCGAATCCGGCTATCCCGCGCGCTGGACTTCCAAGCGCCGCGACTTCCTGCGCATGCTGGGCTACGGCACCGGCGCAGCCACGCTGGGCCCGCTGCTGGCTGCCTGCGGCAGCGGCAATGCCCAGACCTCGGCCGCTGCGCTGCGCGAGCAGCTCATGCGTGACGAGGCCTTCTGGACCGACGTGCAGAGCATGTTCATCCTCAAGCCCGAGAAGACCTACATGAACATCGGCACGGCGGGCTCCATGCCCAAGCTGGTGCTCGATGTGTTCGATACCGAAAACCGCAAGAAGGCCGCCGACTCGGGCAACGGCTACAGCAACCTGCTGGACCTGCGCAAGCAGGTGGCGCCGGGCTTTGGCGTGGATGCCGACGAGCTGGCCTTCTCGGCCAACACCTCCTCGGGCATGTGCCACGCCATCCTGGGCATCGACTGGCAGCGTGGCGACGTGGTGGTGACCACCAACCACGAGCACGGCGGCGGCGACACGCCGCTGAAGATCGCCCAGGACCGCTACGGCATCGAGGTCTCGCGCATTGCGCTGCCCGTGGGCAACAACCAGACGGCCGCCACCTACGTGAACCTGTTCGACGAGCGCATCCGCGCGCTCAAGGCCCAGGGCAAGCGCGTGCGCGCCATGATGTGGTCCTCTCCCACCTACAAGACAGGCACCATGCTGCCCATTGCCGACCTGATGGGCGTGGTCAAGGCGCACGGCCTGATCAGCATCGTGGACGGCGCCCACCTGCCGGGCATGATGGCCTACAACTATGCGGAGCTGGGCATGGACTTCATGTCGGGCGCGGGCCACAAGTGGCAGTGCGGCCCGGGCTCCACGGGCATCCTCATCATCCGCAACAAGATCCGCGCCTCCAACCCGCTGCCCCTGCCCAAGTGGTACCCGGTGCACACCAGCGCCTATCCGGCGCTGGAGCGCACGACCACGGCCAAGGAGACCTACGACATCGCCGCCTCGGTCACTTCCTGCGGCAGCGTGCACACGCCCATGTTCATGGCGCTGGCCCAGGCCTGCGCGCAGTGGGACAGCATCGGCCGCAAGAAGATCGAGACCTATGACCTGACGCTGTCGTCCTACCTCAAGGAAAAGATCGTCGAGCGCTGGGGCGTGGACTCGCTGTACTCGCCCAAGGACGATCCCAAGCTGCTGTCGGCGCTGACCTGCTTCAACCCGTTCCAGAACAAGGACGACGTGATGAACGGGACCAAGTCCTCGACCTTCGTGGCGCGCATGCTCAGCGACTATCCGCAGGGCTTCGTGATCCGCAACTCCAACTTCCCCGTGATCGGCGCGGCGGCAGACCACTACGGCGTGCGCGTGTCCACGCACCTGTGGCATGACGCGCGGGACATCGATCTGCTGGTGGATGCGATGTGGGATCTGTCTAGAAAAATGTAGCCCCCTGAGGCGCTGCGCGCCTTCCCCCCGAGGGGGACGACATCCTCGCTGCGGGGCGGCCCTTGCTCGGTGTCCCTCGCGTTGGGCCATGCTTGTGTTGCGGGCGTGCTTTCTGACGCGGGGGGCTGTCTTGGGCCGGGCTCCTTGAGCCCTGCGCCTCAGCCGGGCTGTCCTTCGTCGCGGATGGCGGCGCGGACCTGGGGGAGCTGGCGGCGCGAGACCATGAGCAGTTCGGGGATGCCGTGCAGGCGCAGGGCCCAGCCTTCGCCTTCGGTGGGGTCGTCATGGCGCTCCAGGCTGCGCAGGGCGCTGCGTGCCACGAGGGCGTTGCGGTGCACGCGCAGCAGGTGGTCGGCGTGGCGGGCCTCCAGGTCGGCCAGGGCGCCGTCGAGGATGTAGCTGCGGCCCACGGTGCGCACGGTCACGTATTTCTGTTCGGCCTTGAGATAGAGCACCTCCGACAGGGGCAGGCGCACGGTGGCGCCCCGGTCCTGTATCAGCAGCACGGGGCCGCCGTCGCGTTCGGCCGTCTGGTGCGCGGCCGTGCGCGCGGCCTTGGCCAGGGCCTGCTGCAGGCGTTCGCGGCGCACGGGCTTGGTCAGGTAGTCGGCAGCATCCAGGTCGAAGGCCTCGACCGCGTGGCCGGCATGGGCGGTGACGAAGACCACGGCAGGCGGCAGCGGCAGGCGGCGCAGCATATGGGCCAGGGCCAGGCCGTCCTGGCCGGGCATGTGGATGTCCAGCAGTGCCAGCTCCACGGGGCGCGGGCCCGGTGCCTGCAGCACGGCCATGGCCTGGCGGGCGTCCGCCGCCTCGCTGACCTGGTGCGGGCCGCTGCCCGTGCATGCCTGCACGTCGGCCAGCAGGGTGCGCAGCCGCGCGCGGGCCAGGGCTTCGTCGTCAACGATCAGGATGTGCATGGTGCTTCTTCTTCGATAAAGCCTTCGTGGGTTGGCTGGCAGGCGGTGCCAGCGGCAGGCTGATGCGCACCACGAAATGCCCGTTGAGCGTGCGCGCCGTGAGGTGGGCCTGCAGGTCGTGCAGCAGCGACAGCCGGGCGCGCACATTGGCCAGCGCAATGCCGTTGCCGCGCGTGCCGGCTGCGCTGGCGGAATCGATCTCGGAGGGCAGGGTGTTGGTGATGCGCACCTCCACCAGATCGCCTCGGCGCTCGGTGCGCACCTGCAGCTTGCCGCCGCGTGCGCTGGGCTCCACGCCATGGCGTATGGCGTTTTCCACCAGCGGCTGCAGCAGCAGCGGCGGCAGCAGGGCGCCGTGGGCGGCAGGGTCCAGTTGCCAGCGCACCTGCAGCCGTTCGCCAAAGCGCACCTGCTCGATGGCCAGGTAGCGCTGGGCCAGCTCGATCTCCTCGGCCAGCGTGGTCGTGCTGTGCGGCTCGGCCAGCGCATAGCGGAACAGGTCGCTGAGGTCCTCCAGCAGGGCCTCGGCCTTGGCGGGCTCGGCGCGCACCAGGGCGATGGCGCTGTTGAGCGTGTTGAACAGGAAATGCGGGCGTATGCGCGACTGCAGCTCGGCCAGCCGCGCCTGCGTGTCGGCGGGTGCGTGGCCGCGTGCGCGCAGCACCAGGGCTGCGACCAGCAGGGCTGCCAGCAGTCCGCCGGACACGGCGCTGGCCAGCCAGGGGGCGCTGGTGCCGCCGGCCAGGTGCAGCATGGCGCAGGCATACAGCCCGGCCGCCATGCCCAGCAGCACACCGGCCGCGTACTGGCCGGAGGCGGGCAGCCGCTGCAGCGGGTGCTTGAGCAGGCAGGCGGCCACCAGCCAGACCAGCGTGCCGGGCAGGCAGGCGCCGGTCAGCAGGGCCATGCCCTGCAGCCACTGCAGGGGCGAGTCGGCGCCGAACATCGAGGCCGTTGCCACCACGGCCTGCACAAACAGCACGGCGCGCAGCACCACGCCTACGTTGCAGGCGTCAAAGACCAGCGCCGCGGGCAGGGGCGGGGGGGCAGTGGTGGGGGTCGGCTGGGTCGGCAAGGGGCGGCAGGTAGTGTTTCGGCGGGTGGGGTTCGCGCCGCATGCCCGGATTATGGTCATGCCGGGCGGGCCTGCACAGCGGTCACACCGCCCATGCACACCCATGCACGCCCATGCACGCCCATGCAGGCCCATGCAGGCCCGTGTAGGCCCCTGCACGGGCGTGGCGCCGCCCAGGTCGATAGAATCTTCGCTTCCTGCCTGCGCCGGGGGGCGATGCCGCCCGCCGCCTGCGCTGCCTGCACAGCCCCATCGAAGATCGCGTCCTCACATGTCTGCCAATCAACCAACGTCCGCCTCGCACAACCAGCTCGATACCAAGGCCCAGGCCTGGTCCGCTCTCTTCGAAGAGCCGATGAGCGATCTGGTCAAGCGCTATACCTCCAGCGTGTTCTTCGACAAGCGCCTGTGGCAGGCCGACATCACGGGCAGCCTGGCGCATGCCGAGATGCTGGCGGCCCAGGGCATCATCGCCGCCGCCGACCATGAAGCCATCCGCAAGGGCATGGCGCAGATCACGCAGGAAATCGAATCCGGCCAGTTCGAGTGGAAGCTCGACCTGGAAGACGTGCACCTGAACATCGAGGCCCGCCTGACCCAGCTGGTGGGCGACGCTGGCAAGCGCCTGCACACGGGCCGCAGCCGCAACGACCAGGTGGCCACCGACGTGCGCCTGTGGCTGCGCGGCGAGATCGACCTCATCGAAGGCCTGCTGGGCGAGCTGCAGCTGTCCCTGGTCGAAGTGGCCGAGAAGAACGTGGACGTGATCCTGCCCGGCTTCACCCACCTGCAGGTGGCCCAGCCCGTGAGCTTTGCCCACCACCTGCTGGCCTATGTGGAAATGTTCAAGCGCGACGCCGAGCGCATGCTGGACCTGCGCCGCCGCGTCAACGTGCTGCCGCTGGGCAGCGCCGCCCTGGCCGGCACCACCTACCCGCTGGACCGCGAGCGCGTGGCCCGCACCCTGGGCATGGAAGGCGTCTGCCAGAACTCGCTGGACGGCGTCAGCGACCGCGACTTCGCCATCGAATTCACCTCGGCCGCCAGCCTGTGCATGGTGCACGTGAGCCGCCTGTCCGAAGAGCTGATCATCTGGATGAGCCAGAACTTCGGCTTCATCCGCATCGCCGACCGCTTCACCACGGGCTCGTCGATCATGCCGCAGAAGAAGAACCCCGACGTGCCCGAACTGGCGCGCGGCAAGACCGGCCGCGTGGTCGGCCACCTGATGGGCCTGATCACCCTGATGAAGGGCCAGCCCCTGGCCTACAACAAGGACAACCAGGAAGACAAGGAGCCGCTGTTCGACACGGTGGACACCCTGAAGGACACGCTGCGCATCTTCGCCGAGATGATCGGCGGCCAGGCCGACCCGGCCACGGGCGGCAAGAAGGGCGGCATCACCGTCAACGCCGAAGCCATGCGCGCCGCCGCGCTCAAGGGCTACGCCACGGCCACCGACCTGGCCGACTACCTGGTCAAGAAGGGCCTGCCCTTCCGCGACGCGCACGAGACCGTGGCCCATGCCGTCAAGCTGGCCTCGCAAAAGGGCGTGGACCTGACCGAGCTGCCGCTGGCCGAACTGCAGGCCTTCAACCCCGGCATCGAGGCCGATGTCTTCGAGGCGCTCAGCCTGGAAGGCTCGCTCAATGCGCGCAACACCCTGGGCGGCACGGCGCCGGCCCAGGTGCGCAAGCAGCTGGCAGGCCACCAGGCGCGCTTGAATGCACGCCTGAACGCGCGCCTGGGCTGATCCCCCCGTTCGCCGGAGCCACGCCATGACATCCTCCCGCCGCCAACTGCTGACGGGGGCGCTGCGCGCCGCCGGCGCAGTGACCGCCGTTGCCGCCTCGTCCGCCCTGGCCCCGCTGGCCTGGGCCCAGCCGGGGCAGGCCATTCGCATCCTCGTGGGCTTTCCGCCGGGCGGCGGCACCGATGCCATCGCGCGCCTGCTGGCCGACCGGCTCAAGGACGTGCTGGGCACCACGGTGCTGGTGGACAACCGCCCCGGCGCGGGCGGCCAGATCGCGGCGCAGCAGCTCAAGGCGGCTGCGGCCGATGGCCACACGCTGTTCCTCACGCATGACCACACCATCTCCATCCTGCCCCAGGTGGTGAAGAAGCCGGGCTTCGACCCGGCCCATGACTTCGTTCCCGTGGCCGGCTTTGCCACCTTCGTGAACGCGCTGGCGGTCTCCGCCAGCACGCCGGCGCGCAACCTTGCCGAGTATGTGGAGTGGGTGCGCCAGGGCGCAAAGCGCGGCAGCATAGGCATACCCGCGCCCGCGTCCACGCCGGAATTCCTGGTCAGGCTGCTGGGCGAGCACTACAGGCTGGACCTGGTGGCCGCGCCCTACCGGGGCAGCGCGCCCATGCTGGCCGACATGCTGGGCAACCAGATCCCGGCCGGCATCGCCTCGGTGCAGGACTTCATGGAAAACCACAAGGCCGGCAAGCTGCGCGTGATCGGCGTGCTGGGCACGCGCCGCCAGGCCACCATGCCCGAAGTGCCCACGCTGGCCGAGCAGGGCGTCAAGGGCTTCGAGGACACGCCCTACTACGGCATCTACGCGCCGCGCGGCACGCCCCAGGCCTTCATCGACCGCTTCTCCGCCGCCGTGGCCACCGTGCTCAAGCAGCCCGATGTGCACGAGCAGCTCACCGCCCTGGGCCTGACCGTGGGCCACATGCCGCCCGCGCAACTGGCCGAGCGCGAGCAGGCCTATACCCAGGTCTGGAAACGCATCATCCAGACCAGCGGCTTCCAGCCGCAGTAAGACAGGCGGACTGCGGGGCGACAGCCTCCGCGACCGGCAGGCGCTGTGAACCGGCAAGCGCTGTGTTTTGGTACGGCCATCGCCGGAGCTGACGGTGCAGTGGGTGGCGCGAATCCTTGTGATCGGACATATATGACGCCCTTGTGCGCCGATGTCTTACAGATGGATACACCGCAGACCCGGTTCCGGGCACCTGCAGCAGGGCCTGCAGCGGATGCGGCCCGGTATCATCCCGCGCAGTGGTTTTCAGCCGCAGCGGATGCGGCCCTGCATTCGGCGCATGCGGGCGGCGGGCATCTGCCTCGTTGCAGCCCTTGCCGCCGAGCCCTGCCGCAGCGCAGGGCTTTTCATTTGCAGCCTGTGCACCGTGCACGGCGCGCGCCGCAGCGCTGAAAGCCTGCTCATTCCAAGAAAACACCGGGCCATCTGAGCCCGACAGAAGGGATTGCCATGGGGGTGCTTCGCACGACAGCGATCAAGGGGTTCCAGAGTCCGCCGGCGCACGGCCGGGCCTGGGGCCGGTGGGGTTTGGGCCTGCTGCTGGGATCGGCGGCGCTGGCGGCGCAGGCCGTGGGCGTGCGCCAGTTCAGCCCGCAGGGAGAGGTGGCCAAGGTCGAGCAGGTGGTGGTGCAGTTCGATGGCACGGCCGTGCGCTTTGGCGACCCCAAGGCCGCCGCGCCGGTCACGCTCAGCTGCAGCGATGCGGCGGCCACCCAGGGCACGGGCCGCTGGAACAGCGACCGCGAATGGGTGTTCGACTTCAAGCAGGCCCTGCCGCCCGGCGTGCGCTGCACGGCCCAGCTCGTGGCCGGCTACAAGTCGCCTGCGGGCACGGCCGTGACGGGCGCTGCCAGCTACCAGTTCCAGACCGGCGGCCCGGCCGTGCTGGACATGGCACCCGACACCTATGAACAGATCGACGAGGAGCAGTACTTCGCGCTGCGCCTGTCGGGCCCGGCCACCGTGCAAAGCCTGCAGCAGCACATGTGGTGCACGGCCGAAGGCGTGGGCGAGCGCATTCCCGTGCGCCTGATCGAAGGCAAGGAGCGCGACGAGCTGCTCAAGCACCGCGGCTGGGACAAGGCCGCTGCCAAGAACCCGCTGCAGTACGCCACGCTGGCCTGCAACCGCCGCCTGACGGCGGGCACGACCATGAAGCTGGTCTTCGGCGCCGGCATTGCCACGCCCAACGGCGTGGCCAGCCGCCAGGACAAGCGCTTCGAGTACCGCGTGCGCGAGCCCTTCGCCGCCGAGTTCAGCTGCGAGCGCGAGAACGCCCAGGCCGCCTGCCTGCCGATCCGTCCCATGCGCCTGCGCTTCAATGCCCCCGTGCCGCGCAAGCTGGCCGAGGGCATTCGCCTGAGCAGCGGCGCCTCCAAGGTGGCGCCCGTGATCGACAGCGAATACGGCGAAAAGCTCAGCGAGGATTCGCTGGTGCAGAACCTGAGCTTCCCGGCCACCATGCAGGCCCAGGCGCGCTACACGGTGGAGCTGCCTCCGCAGTTCAAGGACGCGGCAGGCCGCAGCCTGAGCAATGCCGACATGTTCCCGCTGCAGGTGGCCACGGGCGCGCTGCCGCCGCTGGCCAAGTTCGCGGCCTCGCCCTTCGGCATCGTCGAGCGCTACGCCGAAGGCCCGGACGGCCCGGCCCTGCTGCCCGTGACGCTGCGCAATGTGGAGTCCGAGCTGGCCACCAGGTCCCTGGATGCCAGCCGCGTGAGCACCAAGCAGCCCGGCAGCGATGCCGAGATCATCGCCTGGATGCGCCGCGTGGCCGACTACGAGTCCTCCGACATGGACCGCAAGCGCGCCTCGCGCGACATCAAGGGCCCGCTGCCGCCCGTGATCGACAACGAAAACCGCGACTATGTGCAGACGCGCATGCTGTCGCTGCTGGCCGGCCAGGGCGACGTCAAGACGCTGGAGCTGCCCAAGCCCGTCAAGGGCGATCCGCGCCCCTTCGAGGTGGTGGGCATTCCGCTCACGCCGGGCTTTCACGTGGTCGAGATCGCCTCGCCGCTGCTGGGCCAGTCGCTGCTCGATGAGCGCTACGGCTCGGCGCGCAGCATGTATGTGCGCACCTCGGCCCTGGTGACCAACCTGTCCGTGCACTTCAAGCTCGGCCGCGAGAACGCGGCCGCCTGGGTGACCACGCTGGACAAGGGCCAGGCCGTGGCCAATGCCAAGATCCAGGTCTCCGACTGCAATGGCAAGGTGCTGACCTCGGCCACCACCGACGCCAGTGGCGTGGCGCGCCTGGACGGCCTGTCGCCCGAGCCGCCCCAGTGCACGGGCGGTGTCGGCTACCGCTCGCCGGCCTACTTCGTCAGCGCACGCGCCCAGGGCAAGGACGGCCAGCAGGAGCTGGCCTTCACCTGGAGCGACTGGCAGCGCGGCATCGAGTCCTGGCGCTTCAACGTGCCCACCAGCCGCAGCGCCCAGCGCGACGAGGTGGCCCACACCATCTTCGACCGCACGCTGCTGCGCGCCGGCGAGACCGTGTCCATGAAGCACCTGATGCGCACCCAGACCGGCATCGGCCAGGGGCAGGGCGGCTTTGCGCTGCCCGAGCAGCGGCCCACGCAACTGGTCATCACCCATGAAGGCAGCGGCCAGCAGTACACGCAGCCGCTGCAGTGGCGTTCCACGGGCACGGGCGGCCTGAGTGCGGAAAACAGCTTCTCCGTGCCCAAGGGCGCCAAGCTCGGCTCGTATTCCGTGGAGCTGCGCGGCGATGGCAACGGCTCGCGCGGGCGCAACAACCGCTTCGGCACGGGCAGTTTCCGTGTCGAGGAATTCCGCCTGCCCGTGCTCGAAGGCCGTGTGGGCCCCGAAGGCAAGCAGGCCCTGGTCGGCGTCTCCAGCCTGCCGGTGCAGGTGCAGGTGAACTACGTCTCCGGCGGCCCGGCCGCCAACCTGCCGGTGCGCGTGTCCGCCCTGGTGCGTTCCACCTGGATGGACCGCAGCGACTGGCAGGGCTTCAGCTTCTCGGCACCGCGCAGCGCCCAGGACACGGGCCAGAGCGATGACGAGGAGGCCACGGCCTCCCAGGACAGCAAGGTGGTGGCCGACAAGCTGCCCGTGACGCTGGACCGTGAAGGACTGGGCAAGCTCAAGATCGAGAACCTGCCCAAGCTGCGCGAGCCGCGCGAGCTGCTGATCGAGGCCACCTATGCCGACCCCAATGGCGAGGTGCAGACCCTGCGCAGCACGCAGATGCTGTGGCCCGCGGCCATCGTGGCCGGCGTGCGCGCCGAAAGCTGGATCACCACGGGCCGCAAGCTGCAGTTCCAGGCGCTGGCGCTGGGCGTGGACGGCAAGCCCCAGGCCGGCGTGCCGGTCAAGGTGGAGGCCATCTCCCGCGTCACCACCAGCAGCCGCAAGCGCCTGGTGGGGGGCTTTTACAGCTACGACAACCAGACCGCGCTCCAATCCATGGGCACGGTGTGCACGGGCAACAGCGATGCCCAGGGCATGGTGCAGTGCGAGGCCCAGCTGTCGCAGCCCGGCGAGGTCGAGCTGATCGTCACCGCCTCCGACAAGGACGGCCGGCCCGCCCAGGCCGCCTCCAGCGTCTGGGTCACGCGCCAGGGCGAGCTGTGGTTCGGCGGCGAGGACCATGACCGCATGGACGTGCTGCCCGAAAAGCGCAGCTACGAGCCCGGCGAGACCGCGCGCTTCCAGGTGCGCATGCCCTTCCGCTATGCGACGGCCCTGGTCGCCGTGGAGCGCGAAGGCATCGTCAGCACCCAGGTCATGCAGCTCAATGGCCAGAACCCCACCGTGGAGCTGAAGGTCCAGCCCGACTGGGGGCCCAACGTCTACGTGAGCGTGCTGGCCCTGCGCGGGCGGCTGCGCGAGGTGCCCTGGTACAGCTTCTTCACCTGGGGCTTCAAGGCGCCGCGCGAGTGGTGGAATGCCTTCTGGCACGAGGGCAAGGAATACATCGCGCCCACGGCCCTGGTCGATCTGTCCAAGCCCGCCTACCGCCTGGGCATGGCCGAGATCCGCGTGGGCACCAAGGCCCACCGCATCGACGTCAAGGTCACGGCCGACCAGGCCAGCTACCAGGTGCGCGGCACCGCCAAGGTCACCATCAGCGCCACGCTGCCCGACGGCAAGCCCGCCGCTGGCGCCGAGGTGGCGCTGGCGGTCGTGGACCAGGCCCTGCTGGAGCTCATGCCCAACACCAGCTGGCAGCTGGCCGACGCCATGCTGCGCCGCCGCGAGTGGGGCGTGCAGACCTCGACCGCGCAGATGGAGGTGATCGGCAGGCGCCACTACGGCCGCAAGGCCGTGGCCGCTGGCGGCGGCGGTGGCCGCAGCCAGACGCGCGAGCTGTTCGAGACGCTGCTGCTGTGGAATCCGAGCGTGGTGCTCGATGCCCAGGGCAAGGCCCAGGTCAGCGTGCCACTGAACGACTCGCTGACCACCTTCCAGGTGGTGGCGGTGGCCGACCATGGCGTGTCGATGTTCGGCACGGGCCAGGCGCCCATCCGCACGGCCCAGGACCTGCAGATCATCAGCGGCCTGCCGCCGCTGGTGCGCGAGGAGGACCAGTTCCGTGCCATGGTCACGCTGCGCAACACCTCGGCCAAGGCCATGAAGGTGCAGGTCACGCCGCGTGCCACGCTGCTGGAGCTGGCAGCGCAGACCGTGGAGATTCCCGCGGGCGAGGCGCGCGAGGTGGCCTGGAACGTCACGGCGCCGGCCCAGCTGGGCCAGACGCGCGCCGAGGCGCTGATCTGGGAGATCGAGGCCCGCGACACCGCAGGCGGTGACAAGCCGGCCAGCGACAGGCTGAAGGTCAGCCAGCGCATCATCCCGGCCGTGCCGCTCACGGTGCAGCAGGGCACGCTGATGCAGGTCGATGGCAGCATCAACCTGCCCGTGCAGCTGCCGGCCGATGCACTGTCCGGCCGCGGCGGCCTGCGCATGTCGCTGGCGCCCAAGCTGGCCGAAGGCCTGCCGGGCGTGCGCGACTGGTGGGCGCGCTATCCCTACAGCTGCCTGGAGCAGGTCACCAGCAAGGCCGTGGGCATGAGCGACGCCACGCTGTGGCAGTCCACGATGGGCCAACTGCCCAGCTACCTGGACGGCGACGGCCTGGCCAGCTACTTCCCGCTGGCGGGCGACGGTTCAGGCCGTGCGGCCCGCGGCAGCGATACGCTGACGGCCCACCTGCTCAACCTCTCGGCACTGGCACAGGGCGTGGACAAGCGCTTCGTGCTGCCGGCGGCCGAGCGCGAGCGCATGGAAAACGGCCTGATCGCCTTCGTCGAAGGCCGCATCCAGCGCAGCTTCTGGAGCCCGCGCAAGGACCTGGACATGCGCAAGCTGGCCGCCATCCAGGCGCTGGCGCTGACGGGCCGCGCCAATCCGCGCATGCTCGACAGCATCACCATCGCGCCCAACGACTGGCCCACGCATGCCGTCATCGACTGGGTGGCCCTGCTCAAGCACATGCGCGAGCTGCCCCAGCGCGAACAGCAGCTGGCCCAGGCCCAGCAGATCCTGCGCGCCCGCCTGAGCTACCAGGGCACGCGCGTGGCCTTCAGCAACGAGCAGGACGACCAGTGGTGGTGGCTGATGCAGGGCCCCGAGGTCAACCTGGCCCGCCTGATGCTGGTCAACATGGACGACCCGACGTGGAAGGAAGAGCTGCCGCGCCTGGCCAACGGCTTCATCTCGCGCCAGAGCAACGGTGCCTGGGGCACGACCACGGCCAACCTGTGGGGAGCGCTGGCACTGCAGCGCTTCTCGCAGCAGTTCGAGGCCACGCCCGTGACGGGCGCCACCCAGGCGGCTTTGGGCGCGTCCCAGGCCCGCGTGGAGTGGAGCCAGGTCACGCGCATGCGCGCCAGCGACAGCGAGGGCGCGGCGCACCAGGCGTCCAGCTTCGGCGCGACCACGGTGGTCGGCGGCCTGCGCAACAACACCATGTTCCTGCCCTGGAGCGCGGTGGGCGAGGCCCGCAAGGGCCAGCTGACGGTGACCCAGCAGGGCACCGGCAAGCCCTGGCTCACGCTGCAGTCTGTGGCGGCCGTGCAGTTGAAGGCGCCGTTCAGCGCCGGCTACACCGTCACGCGCACGGTCAAGCCCGTGGAGCAGGCCGACAAGAGCCTGCCCGCAGGCCAGTACTCGCGCGGCGACGTGCTGCGCGTCACGCTGGAGGTGCAGGCCCGCACCGACATGACCTGGGTGGCCATCACCGACCCCGTGCCCACGGGCGCCACCATCCTGGGCGGCGGTCTGGGGCGCGACTCGGAGATCGCCTCGGGCGGCGAGCGCGCAGAAGGCGCGGGCTGGCTGGCCTATGAGGAGCGCAGCTTCGAGGCCTACCGCGCCTACTACCAGTACCTGCCCAAGGGCAATACGCGCGTGGAGTACACCGTGCGGCTGAACAATGCCGGCGACTTCGCGCTGCCGCCCACGCGGGTGGAGGCGCTGTATGCGCCCGAGATGTTCGGCGAGGTTCCCAACGCCCGCATCAAGGTGGGCGACAAGCGCTGATGCAGCGTTGATGGCGCCCTGACAAGGGGGCGGCCCTGCGGCCTATGATGGCTGCAGGACCGCCCCCTTTTTTCATCACCCTCCGCTCCATGGCACAAGTCATCCTCTCCCCGGTTCCCGCGGGCAGCGCCCTGCAGGACCGCCTCAAGACCGCCTATTTCCACGACAGCTACCAGCTGCAATTGCCGGACGACGGCAGCAGCCCCATGGCGCTGTACCTGCGCTGCGTGGGCCGCACGCCGGGCTGGATCGACTTTCTGATGCGCCTGCGCAACCGTGTGGTGGCGCCCTTCGGCATCAAGGACCTGGGCACGCTCAGCGGCGTCGATGCGCAGCGCGCCGCATCCAGCTACCGCGTGGGCGACCGCGCCGGCATCTTCCGCATCCATGCGCTGAGCGATGGCGAGGTGGTGCTGGGCGACAGCGACCGGCACCTGGACGTGCAGGTCTCCCTCATGCGGCTGCCCGGCCCCGAGGGCGCGCCGTCCGCCACCTTCACCGCCGCCATGTCCACCGTGGTCCATGTGCACAATGCCCTGGGCCGTATCTACATGCTGGGCGTGGCGCCGGCCCACCGCGTCATCGCCCCGGCCGTGGTGGCCAAGCTGGCCGGCTGACCTGGCCTGAAGGCATCACGTCAGCAAAACGGAAGCCTTCAGGGCCTGCGTCCGACGCGGGCAGACGCGAAGAGTCACGATACTTGCGGCCTTTGCCCGGCGGACATACCCCGAGCAGGGAACGCGGCCCGCCCCACAAGGGCAAGGCCGCCACCATTGCGAATCGGTTCCCGGGCACAACATTGATCACAAGAGAGAGAGGGTCTATGCCAGACATGAACACCGATCCCCGCACGGCGCCACCGGCAGCTCCGCCACCGGATGCGCCGCAGGCGGCCACGCCATCGCCTGCAGAGCCTGCACCGCGCATCACGTTCTCGGGCCCCGTCGTCATTCCTTCCCTGCTGGTGCTGGGCCTGCTGCTGCTGTACTGCGGCTTCATGCCCGACAGTGCCGACCGGCTGTTCTCCAGCGCCCAGGCCTGGGTGGTGGGGCACATGGACTGGTTCTATGCCGTCTCGGTCACGCTGTTCCTGGTCTTTCTGATCTTCGTCGCGTCCAGCCGCTTCGGCGACATCCGCCTGGGTCCCGATGATGCGGAGCCCGAGTTCAGCTTCATCTCCTGGACCGCCATGCTGTTCGCCGCCGGCATGGGCATCGGCCTGATGTACTTCGGCGTGGGCGAGCCGCTGCAGCACTTCCTCAAGCCGCCCACGGCCGTGCCTTCCACGCCGGCCGCCGCACGCGAGGCGCTGCAGTCCACCTTCTTCCACTGGGGCTTCCATGCCTGGGCCGTCTACGGGACCATGGGCCTGGTGCTGGCCTACTTCGGCTTTCGCTACAACCTGCCGCTGACCATGCGCTCGGGCCTGTACCCGCTGCTGGGCAAGCGCATCAACGGCCCCATCGGCCACAGCGTGGATGCCTTCGCGCTGGTGGGCACCATCGCGGGTATCGCCACCACGCTGGGCTACGGCGCGCTGCAGCTGGCCGCCGGCCTGCACACCCTCACGGGCTGGGATACCTCTGCGGCGGCTTTCCGCATCGCGGTCATCGTCATCGTGGTCTGCCTGGCCGGGCTGTCTGCCGTCTCGGGCCTGGACAAAGGGGTGCGGCGCCTGAGCGAGTTCAACCTCATGCTGGCCTTCATCCTGCTGGCCTTCGTCATCGTCGCCGGGCCCACGGTCTTCCTGTTCGAGGCGCTGAGCGAGAACATCGGCAACTACGTGTCTGGCCTGGTGCAGCTGTCGTTCCGCACCTTTGCCTACGAGCCGCCCAGCCAGGAAGGCTGGTTCGGCGGCTGGACCATCCTCTACTGGGCCTGGTGGATCTCCTGGTCGCCCTTCGTGGGCATGTTCATCGCACGCATCTCGCGCGGGCGCACCATCCGCCAGTTCGTGACCGGCGTGCTGCTGGTGCCCACGGCCTTCAACCTGCTGTGGATGACGGCCTTCGGCAACAGCGCCATCTGGATAGACACCCACGTGGCCATGGGCGCGTTGGGGCAGACGGCCTCGAACGTGGATGCGCTGCTGTTCCGCTTCTTCGAGTACCTGCCCTGGTTCAAGCCCGTGGCCTGGCTCACCATCGTGCTCATCGCGGTGTTCTTCGTCACCTCGGCGGACTCCGGGGCCTTCGTGGTGGACAACATCGCCTCGCGCGGCCATGCGCGTTCGCCGGTCTGGCAGCGGCTGTTCTGGGCTGCCGTGCTGGGCGCGACAGCCATGGTGCTGATGCTGGCCGGCGGCCTCAAGGCGCTGCAGGCCATGACCCTGGTGGCGGCCCTGCCGGTGGCCGTCATCATGCTGGCGCTGTGCTACGGGCTGTGGCGCGGCCTGCTGGCCGACCGCGCGCACTTCTCGCCCGACCTGGCTCCGGCCACCAGCTTCTGGAGCGGCCAGCACTGGCGCAAGCGCCTGGAGCAGATCGTGCACCAGCCCTCGCGCGCCGATGTGCGCAGGTTCCTGGCCGGCGTGGTGCTGCCCGCCATGAACGAGGTGGCAGCCGAAATGCACAAGCGCGGCGTCGAGGCGGTGGTCACCGAGGACCTGGACGGCGAGGGCGCCGTGCGCCTGACCGTGCCCGATCCCTCGCTGCGCGACTTCGTCTACGGCGTGCGCGCCACGCGCCGCACGGTGCCCACCTTCCTGGTGAGCGAGGCGGCCAACGAGCAGGAGCGCCGCCATGTCTACGAGCCCATCACGTTCTTCGAGAACGGCCGCCTGGGCCACGACATCCAGTACCTGCGCAGCGAGGAAGTCATCGCCGACATCCTGCGCCACTACGAGCGCTACCTGTCGCTGAGCGCCGACCAGCGCACGCATCTGCTGAACCGGGCGCCGGGCCACAGCTGAGCCGTGCCTGGCAGCGCCGCCGTCGCGGCACCCCGGGCCTTTGGGTAAACACCGGGGTGCCAGCCGGCGGCCGCCTGCGGATACTGGGCGCTGCCATGCAGCTCGAATACTCTACCCATTCGCAGGAGCCACGCCATCGTTTCGACTACTGGCACGAGGTGGTCTGCCGCCACTGCATCCCTGCCGACAGCCACCGCGCGCAGGGGGACGCCGCAGGTCCCGGCGGCTTCGGGGCCACGCTGTCCGTGCGGTCCCTGGGACTGCTGGAGATCAGTGCCATGTCGGCGCCCAGCCACCGCTGGGTGCGCAACGCAGCCCACCTGCGCCTGCATGCCCGCGATGAGCTGTGGCTGGGCTATCTGCTCCAGGGCCAGGCCGAGGTGCGCCAGGGCGGGCAAGTGGCCCGGCTGAGTGCGGGCAATCTGGTGCTTTATGACGCTGCGCAGCCTTTCGAATTCTCGGTGGCGCCCCGCGATATCCTGCTGATGCGCATTCCGCGCAGCGAATTGTTGAATCGCTTTGCCCGTGCACCCTTGCACGCGGGCCGGGCGCTGCATGGCCATGCCCCGGCCGTGGCGCCGCTGCGGGCCATGCTCGGCGAGGCCATGGCCATGCCGCCTGCGCCGCACGGTGATGCCTTGGCGCAGCGCTTCGGCATGGCGCTGCTCGACGTGCTGGCCCTGGCGCTGGAGATGCAGGAAATGGCCGTGCAGCCCCGCGCGGAAAGGGACCTGCATGGCCGCATCCAGGCGTTCATCCAGGACAACCTGGGCTCGCCCGAGCTGTCGCTGCAATGGCTGGCGCAGCAGCACAACGTCTCGCCGCGTACCGTGACGCGGGCCTTTGCGCGGCACAACCAGACGCCCATGGGCCTGGTATGGCAGCTGCGGTTGCAGGCCAGCCGCCAGGCCCTGATGCAGGGGCGCTGCTCCAGCGTGACCGAGGCGGCCTTCGCGCATGGGTTCTCCGATGCGGCGCACTTCAGCCGAGCCTTTCGCAAGGCGTTCGGCTGCACGCCCCGCAGCCTGCTGGCCGCCTGAGCAAGGTCGCTGACCCTCCCGAACAAGCGTGGGTGCCGCCGGCTCCCTAGCATGGGGCTGCCGCGCGTCCCGTGCGGCTTTTCCAGTGCAACAACGGTGGCGCCCCGGAGCCGGGCGCCGGGAGACATGCCATGAACGACAGCGAACTGCACCATCTCGAACTGCTGGAGGTGGGGCGCGAGATCCAGTCCCGCCGCATTTCGTCGGAAGAGGTGACCCGCCACATGCTGGCGCGCATCGAGGCCGTGGACGCGCGGCTGCACAGCTACGTGACGGTGATGGCGCAGCAGGCGCTGGAGGACGCCCGCCGCGCCGACGCCGAGATCGCGCAGGGCCGCCGCCGCGGTGCGCTGCACGGCGTGCCGCTGGCGCTCAAGGACCTGCTGTGGACCCGGGGCGTCCCCACCACGCATGGAATGACGCTGCACCGCGACCATCGCCCCACGGAAGATGCCACCGTGGTGCGCAGGCTGCGCGAGGCCGGCGCCGTCATCCTGGGCAAGCTGCAGCAGACCGAAGGCGCCTTCGCCGACCACCATCCCGAGATCACTGCCCCCGTCAACCCCTGGGGCGCCCAGCTATGGCCCGGGGCCTCGTCCAGCGGCTCGGGCGTGGCCACGGCGGCGGGGCTGTGCTTCGGATCGCTGGGCACGGACACCGGGGGCTCCATCCGCTTTCCATCGGCCGCCAACGGCATCACGGGGCTCAAGCCCACCTGGGGCAGGGTGAGCCGCCACGGCGCCTTCGAATTGGCGGCGTCCCTGGACCACATAGGCCCGATGGCGCGCAGTGCCGCCGATGCCGCAGCCATGCTCGCGGCCATCGCCGGGGCGGACCCGCTGGACCCTACGGCCAGCCAGTGCAGCGTGCCCGACTATCTGGCCATGATGACGCGCGGATTCTCCGGCCTGCGCCTGGGCATGGACCGGCAATGGGCACTGGACGGCGTGGATGCCCCCTCCCGCCAGGCGGTGGAGCAGGCCCTGGTGGTGGCGCAGCGCCTGGGTGCCAGCGTGCAGGAGGTCCGCTTTCCTGATGCCACCCAGGCGGTGGAGGACTGGCCGGCGCTGTGCGCGGTGGAGACCGCCGTGGCGCACGGCGCCACGTTCCCTGCACGGCGCGAGGCCTATGGCCCCGGGCTCGCCGGGCTGATCGACCTGGGGCTGGGCCTGTCCGCCACCGACTACCAGCGGCTGCTGCTGCGCCGCGCGGACTTCACGGGCCGGGTACGCGCACTCTTCGCGCAGGTGGACCTGCTGCTGGTCCCCGCCACGGCCTTTGCGGCCCCCACGCTGCAGCGCATGGCGCATTTCGGCTCCGATGCCGAGCTGTTCTCGGGCATGCTGCGCTACACCTGCCCGTTCGACCTGACGGGCAGCCCCACGATCACGCTGCCCGGCGGACGCACTCCCGAGGGCGCGCCCGTGGCCTTCCAGTTCGTGGCCCCCGACTTCCGCGAAGACCTGCTGGTGCGCGCGGGCTGGGCGTTCCAGCAGGCCACGGACTGGCACAGACGGCACCCTGCTGCCTGAGCCGCCTGAGCCGCCTGAGCCGCCAGTCCGGTGGCGCGACACGGGCCTGTCACACAGCCTTCCTAGACTGGCGTGATGTCCTTGATCGAGATGGAAGGTGTCGCCAAGTCCTGGGGCGGCACCACGGCACTGCAGGCGCTGGATCTGCGCATTGAACCCGGATCCTTTTGCGTGCTGCTCGGTCCCTCGGGCTGCGGCAAGTCCACTACGCTGCGCATCATCGCGGGCCTGGAAAGCGCCACCTCGGGCCGCGTGCGCATCGATGGGCAGGATGTCACCCAACTGCCGCCCGCACGGCGCGGCATTGCCATGGTGTTCCAGAACTACGCGCTGTTCCCGCACCTGACGGTGGCGCAGAACATCGGCTTCGGCCTGTCCGTGCGCAAGGTCCCGGCGGCCGAGGCGCGCCGGCGCATCGACGAGGCCGCCGCGCTGCTGGGCCTGGACGCGCTGCTGGCGCGCCGGCCCGGCCAGCTGTCGGGCGGCCAGCAGCAGCGCGTGGCGCTGGGCCGCGCCCTGGTGGCCCGCGCCCGGGTCTGCCTGATGGATGAGCCGCTGTCCAACCTCGACGCCCAGCTGCGCCAGGAAATGCGCACCGAGCTGCGCGAGCTGCAGCGGCGCCTGGGGCTGACCGTGGTCTATGTCACGCACGACCAGGCCGAGGCCATGGGCATGGCCGACCAGGTGGTGCTGCTCAGCCAGGGGCGCGTGGAGCAGTGCGCCGCGCCCCAGGAGATCTACCGCCGGCCCGCCACCACCTTTGCCGCGCGCTTCATCGGCACGCCGGCCATGAACATCGCGCGCCTCGACGGCCTGCACATCGCGGGCAGCCATGCCAGCGCCGCGCCCGCCGGCCTGCAGCAGCCGGGCCAGGCGCGCTGGCTGGGCGTCAGGCCCGAGGACATGCGCCTGTCGCTCCATGGCGATGTCGGCAGCGGCCCCGTGGTCGCTGCCGACATCGAAAGCCTCGAATACCTGGGCGCCGACCTGGTGCTGCGCTGCCGCGTGGGCAGCGAACAACTGATGGTGCGCACCGCTGGCAGCCAGCTCGGCGGCCTGCAGCCGGGCCAGCTCGTGGGCCTGCGCTGGGCGCGCGAGGCCACGCATTTCTTTGACGAACAGGGGCGGCGCTGCACGGCCTGAGGCCGTGGCACCGCTCCTATCTTCCTCTGCAGTTCCACCGTTTCAGCCGTTCCGGCTTTCGCACCCGAAGCACCTTCCAGGAGAGTCCGCCATGCAACGCCATGCCTTCCTCAAAACCCTTGCAGCCGCTGCCGCCCTGGCCGCCACGGGCCTGCTGCACACCGCCAGCGCGCAGACGCCGCTGGAGGTGCCGTTCTACTTTCCCGTGGCCGTGGGCGGCCCCATCACCAAGGTGATCGACGGCTATGCGGCCGAGTTCAACAAGGCCCATCCGCAGTACCGGATCACGCCCGTCTATGCGGGCACCTACCAGGAGACCATCGTCAAGGCGCTGACGGCCCACAAGTCGGGCAAGCCGCCGGCCACCTCGGTGCTGCTGTCCACCGACATGTTCACGCTGATCGACGAGGACGCCATCGCCCCCATCGACGACTTCGTGAAGACCGATGCCGACCGGGCCTGGCTCAAGGGCTTCTACCCGGCCTTCATGGCCAACAGCCAGGCGGGCGGCAAGACCTGGGGCGTGCCCTTCCAGCGTTCCACCGTGGTCATGTACTACAACAAGGAAGCCTTCAAGGAAGCCGGCCTGGACCCGAACAAGGCGCCGCAGAACTGGAAGGAACTCAAGGAAGCCGCCCACAGGCTGACGAAGAAGGACGCCAGCGGCAAGGTCGTGCAGTACGGCATCCAGATCCCGTCCACCGGCTTTGCCTACTGGATGCTGCAGACGCTGACCACGCCCAATGACGTGCTGCTGGCCAACGAGGCCGGCACCCAGGTCACGCTGGACAGCCCCAAGGTAGTGGAGGCGCTGGACTACTGGGTGGGCCTGGTCAAGGAAGGCGTGCACCCGGCCGGCGTGGTGGAGTGGGGCACGACGCCCAAGGACTTCATGGAAAAGAAGGCCGCCATCATCGTCACCACCACGGGCAACCTGACCAATATCCGTGCCAATGCTAAATTCGACTTCGGCGTGGGCCAGATCGCAGGCAATGTGCGCAAGGGCTCGCCCACGGGCGGCGGCAACTTCTACCTGTTCAAGAAGGCCCCCCGGGAGCAGCAGGAGGCGGCCTTCCAGTTCATGAAGTGGGTCACCCAGCCCCCGCTGGCCGCGCAGTGGAGCATGGACAGCGGCTACGTTGCCGTCTCGCCCGCCGCCTATGACACGCCCGCGCTCAAGAAGTACGGCCAGGACTTCCCGCAGGCCCTGGTGGCGCGCGACCAGCTGCCGGTATCGGTGGCCGAGTTCTCCACGCATGAGAACCAGCGCGTGACCAAGGTGCTCAACGACGCCGTGCAGGCCGCCCTCAACGGCAGCAAGACCTCGGCCCAGGCCCTGCAGGATGCGCAAAAGGAAGCAGACCGCATCCTGCGCCGCTACAAGTGATGGCTTCGCGCCGTTGACCGCATGAGCCACGCTTCCTCCTCTTTTGCGAGCGGCCGCCAGGCCGTCCATGCCTGGCTGATGCTGCTGCCGGCGCTGGTGCTGCTGGTGGCTTTCACGCACTGGCCGGCCGTGGCCACGCTGATCGACAGCCTGCATGCCACGCCGCGCGGCGGCCAGCCGGGGCCATGGGTGGGGCTGGAGAACTACGCCGTCATGGTGGACGACCCGGTGTTCTGGCAGGCCGTGCGCAACAACCTGTGGTTTGCGGCGGCCACGATTCCGCTGTCCATGGCGCTGGCGCTGGCCATGGCGCTGTGGGTCAACGAGAGGCTGGCCGGCCGCGCCTTCGTGCGCATGGCGTATTTCACGCCCACGGTGCTGCCCATGATTGCCGTGGCCAACATCTGGCTGTTCTTCTACACGCCGCAGTACGGGCTGCTGGAGCAGCTGCGCGGCGCACTGGGCCTTCCCGCGCACAACTGGCTGGGCGACCCGTCCACGGCGCTGGCCTGCGTGACCGTGGTGGCGGTGTGGAAGGAGGCGGGCTTTTTCATGATCTTCTACCTGGCCGCGCTGCAGACGCTCAATCCCAGCCTCAGGGAAGCTGCGGCCATCGAAGGCGCCTCGCGCTGGTACTTCCTGCGCCGCGTGCAGTGGCCGCTGCTGATGCCGACCACGCTGTTCGTGCTGGTCAATGCGGTGATCAATGCCTTCCGCCTGGTGGACCATCTCTTCATCCTCACGCGCGGCGGGCCGGACAACGCCTCCACGCTGCTGCTCTATCACCTGTACGAAGTGGGCTTCAAGTTCTGGGACACGGGCTATGCGGCGGCCCTGACCGTGGTGCTGGTCGCCGTGCTGGCGGCCGTGGCGCTGCTGCAGTTCTTCGTGCTCGACAAGAAGGTGCACTACCAATGAGCGCCGCACCCATTGCCCCGCGCCATGCGCCGCCCGCGCTGTACGGCGCCACCTGGCTGGACACGCTGGCCGCCTGGCTGCTGGCCCTGCTGTGGATACTGCCGCTGGCCTATGCGTTCTGGACGGCCTTCCATCCGCCCGAATACTCGGCACGCTTCGACCTGGCCGCGCCCTGGACGCTGGAGAACTTTCGCCGTGCCTGGCAGGCCGCGCCCTTTGCGCGCTATTTCCTGAACACGGCCGTGCTGGTGGTCATGATTTTGGCGGCCCAGCTGGTGCTGGGCACGCTGGCGGCCTATGCCTTTGCGCGCTACCGCTTTCGCGGCCAGGGCCTGGCCTTTGCGCTGGTGCTGGTGCAGCTGATGATCATGCCGGACATCCTGCTGGTGGCGAACTACCAGACCGTGTCGCGACTGGGCGCCGTCGATACGCTGCTGGGCATAGGCCTGCCGTACTTCGCATCGGCCTTCGCGATCTTTTTGCTGCGCCAGACCTTCCTGGGCATTCCCCGGGAACTGGACGAGGCCGCGCGGGTGGAGGGTGCCAGCACCCTGCAGATCCTGTGGCGCGTCTACGTGCCGCTCGCGCGGCCCGTGTACCTGGCGTTTGCGCTGGTGTCGGTGAGCTTTCACTGGAACAACTTCCTGTGGCCGCTGATCATCACCAACAGCGTGCAGGCGCGCCCGCTCACTGTGGGCCTGCAGGTGTTCTCCAGCGTGGAGTCTGGCGTGGAGTGGGCCACCATCACGGCCGCCACGCTGCTGAGCTCGGGCCCGCTGCTGGTGGCCTTCGTGCTGTTCCAGCGCCAGTTCGTGCAGAGCTTCATGCGTGCGGGGATCAAGTGAGGGCGGTGCTAAAGTTCCTTGTCCCAGCCTTTCACCCTGAGGTCCACCATGTCCGGTCCCGCATCCGCAGGTCTGTTCATCTACGCCAAGCAGCCCGACAGGCTGGCGCTGTTCTACATGGAGGTGCTGGCCATGCGCATGCTGCACCACACGAGCGAGCTCATGGTGCTGCAGTCGCCGGACCTGCAACTGGTGCTGCACGCCATTCCCGAGGCAATTGCGCGGCACATCACCATCACCGAGCCACCCCAGCCGCGCGAGAACGTGGCCATCAAGTTCTTTGCCACCGTGAAAAGCTTTGCGGCCGTGCGCCCCCTGGTCATCGCGCATGGCGGCCAGCTGTGGGAGCAGTCCTGGCTGGGCCCGGGCTTTCGCGTGTGCAACGCCATGGACCCGGAAGGCAACCTGTTCCAGCTGCGCGAGCCGCTGTCCGCATGATGCAGATCCTCACCTGGAACACCCAATGGTGCCTGGGCCTGGACGGCCGCATGGACCCGGAGCGCATCGTGGCGCATGCACTGTCCATGGCCGATATCGACGTGCTGTGCCTGCAGGAAATCGCCGTCCACTATCCGGGCCTGCAGGGCGCGCCCGGCGACCAGGTGGAGCAGATCCGCCAGGCCCTTCCCGAAGGCTGGAAGGTCTTCTTCGGCGCCGCCGTGGACGAATTCACGGCCGTGGGCCGGCAGCGCTTCGGCAACCTGGTGGCCACGCGCCTGCCTGCTCTGCAGGTGGCCCATCACCGCCTGCCGTATCCGCACGATGGCGGCGTGCGCAGCATGCCGCGCTGCTGCACGGCAGTGACCGTGATGGATGCCGCACTGGGCCCCGTGCGCGTGATGAGCACCCACCTCGAATATTTCTCGCGCCGCCAGCGCATGGCCCAGGCGCTGGCGCTGCGTTCCCTGCAGATCGAGGCCCTGGGCCAGGCCGAGGCGCCGCCCCAGCCCGCCAGCGACGGCTCGCCCCAGCAGACCAAGCCGCACACGCCGCATGCCGTGCTCTGCGGCGACTTCAACTTCGAGCCGCACGAGGACGAATACGCCGGCCTGTCCGCCCCCTGGGCGGCCGGCGAGCAGGGCGCCCTGAGCGCAGGCCAATGGCACAACAGCTGGAGCGTGCTGCACCCGGACCAGCCCCAGCCGCCCACCTTCCGGTTGTTCGACCGCCAGTGGGGCCCCGAGCCCGGCGCCTGCGATTTCGCCTGGGTCAGCGACAGCCTGCGCGGCCATGTGCGCGGCTGGGCCGTGGACAGCGACACAAGGCTCTCCGACCACCAGCCCGTGCTGCTGCAGCTGGATTGATCCAGGTCAGGGACCGCCGCCAAGCCGGCCTTGGCCTACAGACAGTGCCGCAGGCCTGCTCCAAGGTCATGGGGACTGTTTTGAAGGAGCATCCATGAGCCCCAATCCGCTGTCCACGATTCTTCACCGCACCTGGTGGGTGCTGCTGCTGCGCGGCCTGGTCGCCATCGCCTTCGGCGTGCTGACCTGGGCGCAGCCGGCGGTATCGCTGGCGGCGCTGGTGCTGACCTTCGGCGCCTTCACCTTTGTCGATGGCCTGCTGGGCGTGTATTCGGCCATCCAGGGGCGCGACCAGATGCGCCATTGGTGGGTGCTGCTGCTGTGGGGCCTGGCCGGCGTGGTGGTGGGCGTGCTCACCGTGGTCGCGCCCGGCGTCACGGCCCTGGTGATGACGCTGTACATCGGCGCCTGGGCCCTGGTCACGGGCCTGCTGCAGATCGTGGCGGCCGTGCGGCTGCGCAAGGAGATCACGGGCGAGTGGCTGCTGATCCTGGGCGGCGTGCTGTCTGTGCTGTTCGGCGCCTTCGTGCTGGCCCAGCCGGGCGCGGGCATGATGGCCATGCTCTGGGTGCTGGCCACGTATGCGGTGGTCTTCGGCGTGCTCATGGTGCTGCTGTCCTTCAAGCTCAAGAAGGGCATACGCCATTCTTCCTGAGCCGCTGGCTCAAAGGCGGACAATGCCGGCTCCATGATCGAATCCCGGCGACCTTCCCCCTTCATGCGTCTTCCCCGCGCGGCCCTGGCGGCCGCGCTGCTGTTCGCGGCGGCCGGTGCCGCCCAGGCGCTGCCCAGCTTTTCCGAAGTCCGCGAAGGCCACCGCTCCTCCGAGACCGAACTGCTCTCGCGCGAGGGCGAGGTGCTGCAGCGCCAGCGCACCGACGCCAGCGTGCGCCGTGGCGACTGGGTGGCCCTGGCCGACATCTCTCCCGCGCTGCGCACGGCCCTGGTGCTCAGCGAGGACAAGCGCTTCTACGAGCACAGCGGCGTGGACTGGGCGGCCGTGTCCGCCGCCGCCTGGGGCAACCTCTGGAACCAGCGCACGCGCGGCGCCAGCACCATCACCATGCAGTTGGCGGGCCTGCTGGACGGCGACTGGCGCCAGGGCCCGGGCGGGCGCAGCGTGGTGCAGAAACTGGGCCAGACCGTCTCTGCCCAGGTGCTGGACCGGCGCTGGCGCAAGGACCAGATCCTGGAGGCCTACCTGAACCTGGTGCCCTTCCGGGGCGAGATCGTGGGCATCGATGCGCTGTCGCGCACCCTGTTCGGCAAGGCCGCGCACGGGCTGGACGCGCGAGAGGCCGCCATTGCCGCCGCCCTGGTGCGTGCCCCCAACGCCTCGCCCGAGCGCGTGGGCCGGCGCGCCTGCGGCGTGCTGCAGTCGCTGGCGCCCGAGGATGCGGCGGCGCGCGACTGCACGGCCATGGAACTGCTCACCGCCAGCGTGCTGCTGCGCCGGCAATGGGCGGCCAGCGAAGGCCAGGCCCCCCACTTGGCGCGCCGCCTGCTGGCCGAGCCGCAGTCCAAAGGCCAGGCCCGCGTGCGCTCCACGCTGAGCGCGCCCGTGCAGCGCTTTGCCGTGCAAAGCCTGCAGCAGCAACTGCGCGAGCTGCAGGGCCGCAACGTGGAGGACGGTGCCATCGTCGTGCTGGACAACGCCACGGGCGAGGTGCTGGCCTGGGTGGGATCGTCGGGCGAATTGAGCCAGGCGGCCGAGGTGGATGGCGTCACGGCCATGCGCCAGCCCGGCTCCACCCTCAAGCCCTTTCTCTATGCCCAGGCGATTGCCGAGCGGCGGCTGACGGCGGCCTCGCTGATCGAGGATTCATCGGCCCACATTCCCACGCAGAACGGGCTCTACATCCCTCAGAACTACGACCGGCGCTTCAAGGGCTGGGTCTCGGCGCGCACGGCGCTGGCGTCGTCGCTCAACGTGCCGGCCGTGCGCACCCTGGTCATGGTCACGCCCGATGCCTTCTTCTCGCAACTGCAGCGCCTGGGCCTGCCGCTGCGCGAAAGCGGCGGCTACCACGGCTTCAGCCTGGCGCTGGGCAGTGCCGAGGTGCCGCTGCTGCAGCTCACCAACGCCTACCGCGCCCTGGCCAACGGCGGGCAGCTGACGCCCGTGCGCTGGGCGGCGCAGCCCACGGGTGCCGGGACCGCAGCGCAAAAGCCGGCTGCGCCCGTGCAGGCCATCGACGCACGCGCGGCCTTCATCGTGGGCGACATCCTGTCCGATCCCATGGCGCGCGCGCCCACCTTCGGCACGGACAGCGTGTTGGCCACGCGCTTCTGGTCGGCCGTCAAGACCGGCACCAGCAAGGACATGCGCGACAACTGGGCCGTGGGCTGGTCGCAGCGCTACACCGTGGGCGTGTGGGTGGGCAATGCGCGCGGCGAGGCCATGCACTCGGTCAGCGGCACCAGCGGCGCGGCACCTGTCTGGGCCGCCGTGATGGGCTTCCTGCATGCCCGCACGCCCAGCCGCGCGCCCAAGGCGCCGGCGGGCGTGCTGCAGCAGGCCGTGCGCTTCGGCCCCGATGCGTCGGGCCTGCCGCTGGAGAGCGCGCGCAGCGAGTGGTTCGTGGCGGGCACGCAGCAGAGCCTGTTCGCCATGGCGGGCAGCGGCCTGCCTGCCGCATCCGCATCGACACGCGGGACTTTGGCCGCCTCGCCCGTGCGCATTGCGCGCCCGGCCAACGGCACCATCCTCGCGCTGGACCCCGACATTCCGCCAGACCGCCAGCGCGTGCAGCTGTCGGCCCGCCCCGCAGGCACGGCCGCCACGCAGGAATGGCAGGACGCCAGCCTGCGCTGGCGCATGGTCAGCGTCGCCCCGCCCGGCGCGGCCGAGCCGCCGCCCAAGGAGATCGGCCGGGGTGCTGCCGCCGCCTGGATGCCCTGGCCCGGCCGCCACCGGCTGGAACTGGTCGATGCCAAGGGGCAGGTGCTGGACAGCGTGCAGGTGGAGGTGCGCGGCGCCGGCGTGGTGGCTTCGCGCGCGGGCGGGCGCTGAAGGCCGCAGTGCGGCATCAGTGAGGCATCAGTGCGGCCCCAGGGCAGCATCAGGGCAGCATCAGGGCCGAGCCCGCACGAAGCGCTGCTCGGTCACGGTCTCGCCCCATTGCTGGCCCGGCCATTCCTCGGCCAGGGTGAAGCCTGACGATTCGTAGAGCCGGCGTGCCGCATCCAGGCCGCTGAACGTCCACAGCTGGGTGGCCTCGAAGGCCTGCTGGTCGCAGAACGCCAGGGCCTGCTGCAGCAGCTGGCGCCCCGTGCCGGCGCCGCGCAGGCCGTCGTCCAGGATGAACCAGCGCAGGTGCGCCTGGCGGTCCTCGGGGTGCTTGGCCAGGTCCTCGCCATCGATGGCCACGGAGCCCACGACGCGGTCGCCGTCCAGCGCCGTCCACAGCTGGTTGCAGGGTTTGTCCAGCCGGCTAGCGAACTCGGCCAGGCCGCTGGCCACGCGGCTTTCGAAGAAGACGCCGAAACCTGCGTGGCGTGCATAGAAGCGCGCATGCATTTCCACGATGCGGCCGATGCAGCCGGGCCGGTATCCGGGCAGGACCTGTATCTGCGCGGGTGCGGGCGCGGGCAGGGGCTCCTCCTGCCGATGCGCCTGCAGTGCCTGGGCGTAGAGGGCCAGCCCGCGCGAGACCGCCTGTTGCTGCGGCGGCTGCATGCGGTCCAGCGCGGCCGTCACCTGCTGGCGCCCGAAGGCCTCGATGGCGGCCAGCGTGCGCCGGCCCTTGGCGGTGAGGGCCAGCCGCTTGACGCGGCCGTCCTCGCCATCGGCGGCTTCCTTCAGCTCGCCGGCCTCCACCAGCTTGCGCACCATGCGGCTGACGCTGGATTTCTCCAGCCCCAGCGCCTGGGCCAGCTGCGAGGCCGCCATGGACCCCTGCGCGCCGATCTCCAGGATGGCGTGCACGGCCGAGGGCGGATAGTCCGTGGCCGCCAGCGTGGCCTGCATGAAGCCCAGCTCGCGCACCATCTGGCGCGAGGCGGCGCGGATGTCGTCCACCAGGGAAAGATCGTGCTGCGGCATGGGTGCTCCTTGGGGCCGTGCAGGGTTTGAATATGGTTGCATGGTACAACCATAAATGCCGCTGCGCATCTGTTGATGCAGCGATGCGTACCCCAGGCGCAAAAAAGCCGCCCGGCGCATGCGGGCGGCTGGGGCCTGACGCAGATGCGCAAGGCTCAATTGACCATCAGGCGGAACGGCCAGACATAGGCCTGCAGCGTCACGAAGATGCCCATCAGGCAGGCCAGGGCGACGGAGTGGAAGAACACGTAGCGCAGGATGTCGCCCTCGTGGTTGAACCAGCGCGTGGCCGTGGAGGCGACGACGATGGACTGCGCATCGATCATCTTGCCCATCACGCCGCCCGAGCTGTTGGCCGCGCCCATGAGGTTGGGCGACAGGCCGAGCTGCTCGGCCGCCACCTTCTGCATGCCGCCGAACAGCACGTTCGATGCCGTGTCCGAACCCGTGAGCGCCACGCCCAGCCAGCCCATCAGCGTGCCGAAGAAGGGGTAGAACACGCCGGTGTTGGCGAAGGCCAGGCCCAGCGTGGTGTCGGTGCCCGAGTAGCGCGTCAGCGTGCCCAGCGCCAGCATCAGCACGATGGTGATGAGCGAATAACGCACCAGCCAGAGGGTGCGCACGAACTGGCTGACCAGTTGCACGGGGTTGTACTTCATGACCAGGCCGCCCACGATGGCCGACAGCAGGATGCCCGTGCCCGTGGCCGACAGCAGGTTCAGCGTGTAGATGGCGCCTTCCTTGGTGGGCTGGCGCACCACGGGCGGCACCTTCTCGACCATGTTGTGCAGGCCTTCCATGGGAAAGGCCGGTGCGAACAGGCCATTGAGCGCCGCCTTGACCGAGGGCAGGCCCCAGATGAAGACGAAGACCGTGAGGATGGCCCAGGGCGTCCAGGCGCGGATCACGTCGGCGCGCGGGTGCTGGGTCACGGCGCGGGGCGCCTGGGCTTCGCCGCCGCTGTTCTCATGGCCCTTGAGCGAGGTCGAGCGCCAGATGGTCCTGGGCTGCCATATGCGCAGGAAGCCGACCGTGCAGACCATGGAGACGATGGCCGCGATGATGTCCACCAGCTCGGGTCCGATGAAGTTGGACACCAGGTACTGCGGAATGGCGAAGGACACGCCGGTCACCAGGATGATGGGCCAGATCTCCATCATGGCCTTGCGCCCTGCAAAGGCCCAGATCAGCCAGAACGGCACCAGCACCGAGAAGAACGGCAGCTGGCGGCCGACCATGGCCGTGACCTCCATCAGGTCGTAGCCATGGACCTTGGCCAGCGTGATCACCGGCGTGCCCAGCGCGCCGAAGGCCACGGGCGCGGTATTGGCGATCAGCGACAGGCCCGAGGCGGCCAGCGGCGAAAAGCCCAGGCCGATGAGGATGGCCGCCGTCACGGCCACGGGCGTGCCGAAGCCGGCCGCGCCCTCGAAGAAGGCGCCGAAGGCGAAGGCGATCAGCAGCAGCTGGATGCGCCTGTCCTCGGTGATGCCGGCAATGGAGTCCTGCAGGATCTTGAAGCTGCCGTTCTTCTCGGTCAGCTGGTGCAGGAAGATGATGTTCAGGACGATCCAGCCGATGGGCAGCAGCCCCGTGAAGCCGCCGAACAGCGCCGCGCGCCCGGCCATGCCGGCCGGCATGTTGTAGACGAAGACCGCGATCACCAGCGCGGCAACCAGCCCGGCGCCGGCCGCCAGATGGGCCTTCATGTGCAAAAAGCCCAGTCCCACCAGCATGACCACGACCGGAATGGCCGCAAGCAGTGTGGACAGCCACATGTTGGAAAGAGGGTCGTAGACCTGTTGCCAAACCATAGGAGCTTCTCCTGAAGAGTTTTTAGGATGTTGTGCGGGGCGGATCGTTACTCCCATGGCGGTTTGGCGCACTAGCGTTAGCCCTGGGTTGGGCTGCGAGAGAGAAAATTTCAATCGGCGCACAAATCACTTCAAACCCGAACGGGTGGCCGGAGCCCGCGCACGGCACTACCATGCTCGGCAGTCCCGCGGCATGCGGGTTCCAGAAAGCCAGAAAACGTGTCCACCGACCTTTCCAAAATCACCTGCATCGAAGACCTGCGCGTCGTGGCCCAGCGCCGCGTGCCGCGCATGTTCTATGACTACGCCGATTCGGGTTCCTACACCCAGGGCACCTACCGCGCCAACGAGGACGACTTCCACCGGATCAAGCTGCGCCAGCGCGTGGCCGTGAACATGGAGGGGCGCAGCACGCGCACCACCATGATCGGCGAGCAGGTCGCCATGCCCGTGGCCATCGCGCCCACGGGCCTGACCGGCATGCAGCATGCCGACGGCGAGATCCTGGGCGCGCGCGCGGCCAAGGCCTTCGGCATTCCGTTCACTCTGTCCACCATGAGCATCTGCTCCATCGAGGACATTGCCGAGCACACGGGCCGCCATCCGTTCTGGTTCCAGCTCTATGTGATGCGCGACCGCCGGTTCATGGAGCGCCTGATCGAGCGTGCCCGTGCCGCCAACTGCTCGGCCCTGGTGCTGACGCTGGACCTGCAGATCCTGGGCCAGCGCCACAAGGACATCAAGAACGGCCTGTCCACGCCACCGAAGCCCACGCTGCGCAACCTGGCCAACCTGGCGACCAAGCCGCACTGGTGCCTGGGCATGCTGGGCACCAAGCGCCGCACCTTCGGCAACATCGTCGGACATGTGGATGGCGTGGCCGACATGAGTTCGCTGTCGTCGTGGACCGCCAGCCAGTTCGATCCCAGCCTGAACTGGGGCGACGTGGAGCGCATCAAGAAGCTCTGGGGCGGCAAGCTCATCCTCAAGGGCATCATGGACGCCGAGGACGCGCGCCTGGCGGCCGACAGCGGCGCTGACGCGCTCGTCGTCAGCAACCACGGCGGGCGCCAGCTCGACGGCGCACCCTCGTCCATCGAGGCGCTGCCGGGCATTGCCGAGGCTGCGGGCAAGGACATCGAGGTCTGGATGGACGGCGGCATCCGCAGCGGGCAGGACGTGCTCAAGGCGCGTGCCCTGGGCGCCCAGGGCACCATGATCGGCCGCAGCTTCCTCTACGGCCTGGGTGCCTACGGCGAGCATGGCGTGACGCGCGCCCTGCAGATCATCCAGAAGGAGCTGGAGACCACCATGGCCTTCTGCGGCCACACGCAGATCGATACCGTGGACCGCAGCATCCTGCTGCCCGGAACCTATCCGGGCGCCGTGCGCTGAACCGGCAAAAGCTGCACGAGAAAAGGACCGCCTCGGCGGTCCTTTTCTCCTTTCAGGCTGCGCCTCAGGCTTGGGCAGGTACGCGCCGGTTTTCCGGCTGCGCCGCCACCAGCCGGCCCGCCGCATGCAGCACGGCCAGGATGGACGCGGTCACGATGTTGGCATGGCGCCCCGCACCGAAGCGCGTGCCCGCCACGCCGGGCAGGGCGGCCTCGACGATGGCCAGCGCCGTGGCGCCGGCGCCCTGGCCCAGGCTGCGCTCCTCGTAGTGGTCTATGCGCAGCGCCACGCCCAGGTGCTGGCCGATGGCAGCGGCCACGGCGTCGATGGGACCGCTGCCCTCGCCATGCAGCTGCATTCGAAGCCCGTCCGTCCGCACCACTTCCAACGCAATGCCCTGGCCCTTGGCGCTGTCGAACAGATGGTGGCTGTGGTAGCGCCAGGGAAGCTGCCGGGGTGCGAGGTAGGTGGACTCGAACAGCTCCCACAGGTCTTCACTGGCCAGCTCGGCCTCGCTGGCGTCGGCCTGGCGCTGCACCACGGCGCTGAATTCCACCTGCATGCGCCGGGGCATGGTCACGCCATGGTCGCGCTGCAGCAGGAAGGCGATGCCGCCCTTGCCTGACTGGCTGTTGACGCGCACGATGCTGTCGTAGGTGCGGCCCAGGTCCTGCGGGTCGATGGGCAGGTAGGGGACGCGCCAGGGCGCATCGGGCCGTTGCGCCGCAAAGCCCTTGGCGATGGCGTCCTGGTGCGAGCCCGAAAACGCCGTGAACACCAGGTCGCCCACATAGGGGTGGCGCGGGTGGATGGGCAGGGCCGTGCATTCCTCCGCAATGCGCGCCACGGCGGCGATGTCCGAGAAGTCCAGTCCCGGCGCGATGCCCTGCGTGTACAGGTTGAGCGCCAGCGTCACCACATCGAGGTTGCCGCTGCGCTCGCCATTGCCGAACAGGCAGCCTTCCACGCGCTGGGCGCCGGCCAGCAGCGCCTGCTCGGCGCAGGCCACGCCCGTGCCCCGGTCGTTGTGCGGGTGCACGGACAGCACGATGTGCTCGCGCCGCTCCAGGCGGCGGTGCATCCACTCGATCTGGTCGGCGAAGACATTGGCCGTGCTCACCTCCACCGTGGTCGGCAGGTTGATGATCATGGGCCGCGCGGGGCCTGCATCCCAGGCGCGGATGGCCGCGTTGCACACGGCCAGCGATACCTCCAGCTCGGCCATGCAGAACGTCTCGGGCGAGTACTGCAGAACCCATTCGGTCTCGGGGTGGGCATCGGTGAGTTCGCGCAGCAGGGCGATGTGCCGCTCCACCATGGCGATGATCTCGGGCACCTGCATGCCGAAGACGATCTCGCGCCAGGCCGGTGCCACGGCGTTGTAGAAGTGCACGATGGCGCGCCGCGCGCCGGCCACGCTGTCCACCGTGGCGCGGATCAGGTCCTCGCGCAGCTGGGTGATGACCATGGGCGTCACGTCGGCGGGGATCAGCCCTTCGTCGATCAGGTGGCGCACGATGGCGTAGTCGGTCTGCGAGGCAGAGGGAAAGCCCACCTCGATCTCCTTGAAGCCTATGCGCACCAGCTCGTGGAACAGGCGCAGCTTGCGCTCGCGGTTCATGGGCTCGAACAGGGCCTGGTTGCCGTCGCGCAGGTCGGTGGACAGCCACACGGGCGCCTGGCTCAGCTGGCGCGAAGGCCATTGGCGGTCGGGCAGGTCGACGGCGGGGAAGGGAAGGTATCTGGACGCGGGATTCTTCAGCATGCGGGCCTCGCAGGAAACGCTGGGTATGCAGCCACCGGATCGGCCGGCAGCCCCGCTCTCCTGGCTTCCCGGTGTGGGGAAGCTGCGCCAGGCCGGGATCAGGGAGAGTCGGTGCGAAATGCGGCGCTTGCGCAGGCGCCCGGACCCCGGCCATGGGCCAGGGATGGTAGGGAGGGCGAGGGCAGGCGGTGCATGGTGCGATGGCGGTGAATCACAGGGAACGGTTGCCAGTTTGCGGGCAGGGCGTTTGTCTGTCTTTATAGAATTTCTCATTTTCTCCATGGATCTGGACAAACATGCGCACTGCCGCCGACCTTCCCGCCGTGCCCTGTGGCCATGCCGGCCTGCCTGAGCTGCAGGCTGCCGCGCCCTTGCCCGTCACGGGCGTGGCCGGCGACTACCCGGCCGGGATGGAAGTGCAGGAGCACTCCCACGAATGCTGCCAACTGCTCTATGCCGTTCAGGGCGTGCTGGAGGTGCGTGCGCGCAGCGGGCGCTGGGTGGTGCCACCCACGCGCGGCGTCTGGCTGTGCTCGGGCGTGCCGCACAGCCTGCGCATGCGTGGTGCCGTGCAGGTGCGCAGCCTGTTCGTGGATGCCCAGGCGGCGCAGGGGCTGCCGGTGGCGGACTGCGTGATCGAGGTCTCGCCGCTGTTGCGCGAGCTGATCAGCGAGGTCGCGCGCTGGCCGGCGGCGCCGCAGCGCGGACAGGATGAAACGAGAAACCGGCTGGTCGTCGAACTGCTGCTGCAGGAATTGCGCCAGCCGCCTGTCGTGCCATTTCACCTGCCCTGGCCGCAGGATGCGCGCATGGCGGCTGTCTGCCGCGCGCTGGCCGAAGAAGGCCAGGCCGTGGGCCAGGGCGGTGAACGGGCTGAAAACCTGGCCGCCACGGCCGCCGACTGGGCCGCACGGCTGGCCATGGGCGAGAAGACCTTCCACCGCCATTTCCTGCAGGCCACCGGCCTGAGTTTCGGCCGCTGGCGGCAGCGCGCGCGGCTGCTGTCGTCCATGCAGGCCCTGCTGGCCGGCCGGCCCATCGTGCAGGTGGCGCTGGAGGCCGGCTATGAAAGCCACAGCGCCTATTCGCTGGCCTTCAGGCGCCAGTTCGGCATGCCGCCCTCGGCCTTCGGGGCAGGGGGCGGGCAGCCGTAGCGGCACCGGTGGCGGCGGATCAGGAAGCCTTCCAGATGATGTAGTCGGCCTGGTACTGCACCACCTGCTTTTGGCCCAGCGTGGAGCTGTTGCAGGCCATGGCCGGCGCCACGCCGCCGCGCGTGGCCACGCGCTGGATATAGGTCACGCCCTGCATGGCGCCCATGCCGGTGGCAGGTTCGGCCTTGACCAGTTGCAGGGGGATGTTGCCTGCGCTGGACGGAGCCACCGCGACCTGGGTGGCCGTGACCTTGGAGCCGTCCTGGTGCGCCCAGGTGGCGGGCGGGCCGAAGTAGCGGCCGATGACGCGGCCCTGGCGGTCCGTCAGGCGGGCATCGGGGCCGACGAAGGCCCACTCCTGCTCCATCGCCTGGTCCTTCTTGGCGCGGCACTCGTAGGTGATCTGGCCGATGCCGACGGTTTCCATGGCGACCTTGTGGCCTGCGGGCACCTGCACGGCGGCCGGCAGGCCGGACTGGGAATAGCTCTTGCTCATGTCCATGGAGGAGCAGGCGCCAAGCGTCAGTGCAGCCATGGTGGCCAGGCCGAGGGGGAGGATGTAGCTCATGAGGTTCTCCAGGTCGAGGGGTTGAGGGATGTCGCCTTGGACCGCTGTCCGGGGCGCGACACACGGAATACGCAGCATGGGTGAGGTTGGATTCACCTGGGTGCAAAAAAAATTTATCCGCATCCGGTTCGCAATGTGCTGCGTATTGCCCAGTGAGAGCCGGCGCAGGCCGGCAGACCGGTACCAGACCCCCTGCAGGCCACCGATATGACCCCTGCAGCCGATTGAAGGACACGACAAGCCCCCCGGGGCGGCGACGCAACAGTGCGGGCCACGGGGCCGCCCGCTCGCCCACAATGCGTGCATGGGCACCACACCAACCGACCAAGAGCTGATGGACCTTCTGGACCGCATCGCAGCGCAGGACGAGCCCGCGCTCCGCAGCCTGTACGAGGCCACCTCGTCCCGGCTGTACGGGCTTGCGCTGCGCATCCTGCGGCACAAGGACTGGGCCGAAGACGTGCTGCAGGACAGCTACCTGCACATCTGGCGCAGCGCCTCGGGCTACCGGGGCTCGCTGAGCCCGCCGCTGGCCTGGATGGGCCTGGTGGTGCGCAGCAGGGCGCTGGACTTCCTGCGCCGGCGCCGCGCCGAACGCCTGCACCTGAACGAGGAGTTCGATGAGGCGCAACTGGCGGCCCATGGCGGCGGTAGCGATGAAAGCCAGGGCCCGCTGCAACTGGCCGAGGCCAGCGAGCAGGCGGTGGCGCTGTACCAGTGCCTGGAGCGGCTGGAAGGCCGCCAGCGCGAGGTGGTCAGCCTGGCCTACCTGCGTGACCTCAGCCACGGCGAACTGGCCGGCCAGCTGCAGTTGCCGCTGGGCACGGTCAAAACCTGGATCCGGCGCGGCCTGGAGCAGTTGCGCCGCTGCCTCTCGCGCCATGCGTGATGCAGATGACATGCTCTGAGCGGCCCAAGGATTTGCCATGAATATTTCCCGACACCCCGAACTGCTGGACCGGCTGGCCGCCGCATACGCCCTGGGCACGCTGCGCGGTGCGGCACGCCGCCGCTTCGAGCAACTGGCCCGTGACCAGGCCCCGGTGCGCGCCGCCGCCCTGCTGTGGCAGGGCCGCTGGTCGGCCCTGTCCGAAATGCAGGCTCCCGTGCGCCCCGACGATGCGGTCTGGGTCCGCATCGACAACCTGCTGCAGGCCGAAAAAGCCCGCGCCGCCCAGCCGCACCGGCGGCGCGCCGTTGATGGGCAAGGCCTGGACGAACGCGCGAAATCCGGCGTGGGCCGTGCCCTGGCCTGGTGGCGCGGTGCGGCCCTGCTGGGCGCCTGCGCCACCGTGGCGGCCGTGGCCGTGGGGCTGTGGTCGCACCAGGACCTGCGCCAAAGCGGTGAGCGCCAGCTGGCCGTGCTGCGCAACCAGCTGCAGGCCGCCCAGGTCGCGCTGCAGGCAACGCCCCAGATCCAGTACGTGGCCGTGCTGGCCGACGACAAGGCCGATGCCTCCATGCTCGTGACCTTCGACCCCGGCAAGAACAGCCTGGTGCTGCAGCGCGTGGGCGACTTCCACGAGGCCGCAGACAAATCGCTGCAGCTGTGGGCCCTGCCGCCCCAGGGCGGCCCGCAATCGCTGGGCGTGCTGGGACGCGACAAGCTCGTGAAGCTGACGGCAGCGGCCGCCGAAGTCCAGGGCGTGCCTGCCCTGGCCATCAGCCTGGAGCCCAAGGGCGGCGTGCCCAGCCAGACCGGACCCACGGGACCGGTGCTGTTCAAGGGCGCGCTGATCCGGCGCGACCTGTAGCGCGCCGCGCAGGCCCGCTCGCCATTGGCGACGGCCGTGCTGCTGCACAACGCAGCCTGCTTGCCCTGGCCAGAGCAGGGCGCGCGTGCAGCGTTGGCTGGCCGGCCTCTGTTTCGCTGCCGGGCGCGGCAGCCTTCTCCAAGTGCGTGCGCCTGGTGCCCGACCGGCGGCTATGCTGGCCGGCACTCAGTCGCCCGCGCCATGCCGGCGGTGCCTTCCCTTTTTTGCCGACATGCTTTCTTCCCTCCAAGACCTGACCTGGCTGTGGGCGCCCGTGGTGCTGTTCGCCGCAGCCGCCCAGACTGTGCGCAATACGGCCCAGCGCTCGCTGACCTCCGAACTCGGCACCCTGCCGGCCACCCTGGTGCGCTTTCTCTACGGCCTGCCGTTTGCCGGCATCTACCTGCTGGCGCTGTACCTGGGAGGGGACGGGGCCTGGGCGCTGCCCCGGTTCTCCTGGGCCTACCTGGGCTGGATCGCGCTGGGCGCCTTCTTCCAGGTAGCGGCCACGGCGGCCTTGCTGCTGGCCATGAAGGAGCGCAACTTCGCCGTGGCCGTCACCCTGTCCAAGACCGAGGTGCTGCAGGTCGCCCTGTTCGCAGGCCTCTTCCTGCACGAGCTGCCCACGGCCGTGGCCCTGCTGGCCATGGCGCTGGCCACCTTGGGCGTGCTCATCCTGTCGCTGCCGCCGCGCGGCCAGATGCTGTCGCTGTCGGCCTGGGCCAGCCGCTCGGCGCTCTACGGCCTGGCCTGCGGTGCCTGCTTTGCCATCGCCACCGTGGGCTACCGGGGCGGCGCCGTGGAACTGGCGCGCCTGGGCGAGATATCTCCCTGGCTGTCGGGCGCCTGGGGCGTGCTGATTGCCCAGCTCATGCAGACCCTGGGCCTGGGCGCCTGGATTGCGCGCACCCACGCGCAGGGCCTGCGCCCCATCTTCCGCGCCTGGCGCGTGTCGCTGCTGGCCGGCGGCATGGGCGCGGCCGCCTCGCTGGCCTGGTTCACCGCCTACGCCCTGCAAGGCGCCGCGCCCGTGCGCACGCTGGGCATGGTCGAGGTGGTGTTCAGCTACATCGTCTCGCGCCGCGTGCTCAGCGAAAGCCTGAGCCGCCAGGAGAAGATCGGCATGGCTCTGATGGTGCTGGGACTGGTCCTCATCTGCCTGCAGGGATGAATGGTCCAGGGCCTGTGGGAACAAGCCCTGCAGGCTGTATGAATGCACAGTTGCCGCAATAATGGCGGCGTGCCTGAAACGACACCCACGACACCCGCAAGCCCTGCCGATGCTGCGCCTGCGCGCCGCATCGCCCACCTGGACATGGACGCCTTCTATGCCTCGGTGGAGCTGCTGCGCTATCCGCAGCTCAAGGGGCTGCCCGTGGTCATCGGCGGCGGGCGCCGCGCGCATGACGAGGCGCTGGATGCGCGCTACGCCGGGCGGCTGCACGAGATTCCGGTGGACGAGTTCTCGCGCCTCAAGGACTACGTCGGCCGGGGCGTGATCACCACGGCCACCTACCCGGCGCGCCAGTTCGGCGTGGGGTCGGCCATGGGCATGATGAAGGCCGCGCGCCTGTGCCCCCAGGCCATCATGCTGCCCGTGGACTTTGCCGAGGTGCGGCGCTTCTCGCGCATGTTCAAGGAGATCATTGTCTCCATCGCCCCGCTGATGGAGGACCGCGGCGTGGACGAGGTCTACATCGACTTCACCGACGTGCCTGGCGGCCAGCGCGAAGGCGGGCGCGTGCTGGCTCGGCTGATCCAGAAAACCATCACCGACGCCACGGGCCTGACCTGCTCCATCGGCGTGGCCCCCAACAAGCTGCTGGCCAAGATGGCCAGCGAACTCAACAAGCCCAACGGCATCTCCATCGTCCAGCCCGAGGACCTGCAGACCGTCATCTGGCCGCTGGCCTGCCGCAAGATCAATGGCATAGGCCCCAAGGCCGACGCCAAGCTGCAGGCGCTGGGCATACGGACCATCGGCGAGCTGGCCGCGCAAAGCCTGCCCCAGCTCGTGCAATGGTTTGGCCGCGCCTACGGCAACTGGCTGCATGGTGCCTCCTGGGGCCGTGACGACCGGCCCGTGGTCACGCACAGCGAGCCCGTCTCCATGAGCCGCGAGACCACCTTCGAGCGCGACCTGCACGCCGTGCGCGACCGGGCCGAACTGAGCGCCATCTTCACCGACCTGTGCGAACGCCTGGCCCAGGACCTGCAGCGCAAGGGCTACATGGGCCGCACCGTGGGCATCAAGCTGCGCTACGACGACTTCAAGACCGCCACGCGCGACCACACGCTGGAGCTGCCCATGGCCGATGCCGCCACCCTGCGCCGCGCCGCAGGCCAATGCCTCAAGCGCGTGCCCCTGGCCAAGCGGCTGCGCCTGCTGGGCGTGCGCGTGGGCAACCTCGTTCGCACGGCCGACTGGAACGCCACCGCCCACGACCCGCTGGCGCGCGAGCAACTGCTCAGGGGACCGGCCCAGCCCGCGCCGGACAGCGATCCCTTTACACCTCAACTGTTCTGAATCATCACCACAAATCTGGCGCACACGCTGTAAAACCATGCACCAGTTCCGAGCATGGGACTGAGGTTGCCGTGCTGTGAGATGATTTGGAAATGTGAATTTGTGTTTCCGTTTGATGGATTCCGGTGGCTTCAGTGCGCTTCGCCTTGCCATTTCACAAGAACAAGAGACATCCCAAAGGAGTGGTACCCATGCGCGTGAATTTGCCCGTCAGCCAGCTCAACTACGACTTTCCGGGCGATGAGCTGCTGGTATCCGTCACCAACACCAAGGGCGAGATCACCCATTGCAACCCTGCCTTCGTGCGGGTCAGCGGCTATACCTACGAGGAGTTGATCGACCAGCCGCACAACCTCATCCGTCATCCGGACATGCCGGCCGCCGCCTTCAAGGACATGTGGCGCACCATCGCCCACGGCTACCCGTGGACTGCCCTGGTCAAGAACCGGCGCAAGAACGGCGACCACTACTGGGTGCGCGCCAACGTCACGCCCATCATGGAAGGCGGCCGGCCGCGCGGCTACCTGTCGGTGCGAACCAAGCCCCGGCCGGACGAGATCGAGGCCGCCGAAGCCCTCTATGCCCGCATGCGCGCCGAAGCCGATGCCGGCCAGGAAACCCTGCGACTGCGCGGAGGCGAACTGCGCCGCCTGGGCCTGGCCGGGCTGTGGGACCGCCGCAGCGACCTGGGCCTGACAGCCCGCATGGCGCTGATGCTGGGCGGCGTGGGCCTGGCGGCCATGCTGCCCGACCTGCTGGGCTGGCAGGGAGCCGCAGCCTGGGGCACGCGCCTGGCCGCCTTGCTGGCGGGCGGCAGCTTTGTGCTGTGGCGCTTCCAGCAGCGCTGCGTGGCGGGCCTGGAGCAGGCCAGCGGCTTTGCCGCCGACATTGCCAGCTGCCAGCTGGGCACCAACATGCAGCACGACTACAGCGGCCCCATGGGTGCCCTGATGCAGCGGCTGCAGCAGATCCAGATCAACCTGCGCGCCGTGGTCGGCGACGTGCGCACCGAAATGCGCGGCTTTGCCACGACGGCCCACGAGATCGCCCAGGGCAGCTTCGACCTCGCGCAGCGCACAGAATCCCAGGCCACCAGCCTGCAGCAGACGGCGGCCTCGATGGAAGAGATATCGGGCACCGTCGCACAGACCGCCGACACGGCCCAGCTCATGGCCCATGAAAGCGACCAGAGCCGCCAGGTCGCCGGCAAGAGCGGCGCCGCCATCCAGGAAGTGGGCGCTGCCATGGAGCACATCCGCGGCTCCTCGCGCCGCATGGGCGAGATCATCGGCGTGATCGAAAGCATTGCCTTCCAGACCAACCTGCTGGCCCTGAATGCCGCCGTCGAAGCGGCACGCGCAGGCGAGCAGGGCCGCGGCTTTGCCGTCGTGGCCGGCGAAGTGCGGGCCCTCGCCCAGCGCAGCGCCTCGGCCGCCAAGGAAATCAGCGGCCTCATCAACCGCACCGTGGACGGCATCAACGATGGCAACGCCCGCATGGACGCCGCAGGCCGCACCATCGACGGCATGGTCGACGCCGTGGGCCGCGTCAGCGACCTGGTCCACCAGATCAGCATCGCCACGCGCGAACAATCCGTAGGCATCGCCCAGGTCAACGACGCCGTGGCCCAGCTCGACTCCGTCACCCAGCAAAACGCCGCCCTGGTCGAACAATCGGCCGGCGCGGCGGGCTCGCTGCGCGCCAGCGCCCAGTCGCTGGAGCGGTCGCTGGAGGTGTTTACGTTGCGGTGAGGGGGCTGGTGTGGAGTGCCGGCTTGGGGCAGGCCACCGTCGGGGCTCGGCTGTGGCTGAGAGGAGAGGCCTCGGTAGCCGGCCAGTGTGGCCGGCAGCGGGCCATAGATGTCCAGCATCACGCTGCGGCTGTTGATCTCGGGGTAGCGGGTGCTGTGCTCGATGGGCGTGGCCTGCGTGACATCGCTGGCAATAGCCGGTGCTGGTTCCATCACTGGCTCCGCAAGGTGTTTCCGCTCTCCGGCGTAGAACTGGCCGCATCCTTGCGCACCGGCACTGCGATCTGCTCGAACACATTGCCTTCGATCACCACGTCCCTGGACTCCAGCAGATTGATGCCGGCCTGGGGCTCCTCCTTTTTCCTGAACGACCCGCTGTGCTTCACGATGAGCGGTATCGGAGGGCGGGCACTGCGGCAGGAACTGCAGCAGGTGCGTGGGCAGAGGCCTTTGAGTTGGCCGCATGCGGTGCAGCGTACGGCCGGTCGCCGTGCGCCAGGATGCGCACTGGAAAGGGCCTATGCCTATGATGTCGCCGTTTTGCAGCGGGCCGTACTGTGCTTGGATGCGCTGGCCGTTGACCTGCACGCCGCCGAAGCTGCCTGCGTCGTCGATCAGCACGCCCGAGGGGCTGGTGAAAAGGCGTGCATGCTCCTAGTTGTCCAGGCGGACTTCGCACTGGGAGCCTTTGCCGATGGAGCACATGTCGGGCACGCTCAGCGGCTAGCGCCGGCCGTCGGGGTGGATGATTTCAAGGTCGATCATTGGGGGCTGCCGGTTGCGGAGGTCAGGGGCGAAAGCCACTGGGTCTCGGCCCAGCCCAGCCGGTCATCAATGCGCACGGCCGAGAACTGGGCCTGCGGGGCCTGGGGCAGCACTTGCACAAGGCTGCCCACGGGCAGGTTCTGGAGGACGGGGGCGTTGATGTCGGGTGCCACGCGCCTGAGGGGGCAAAGGCGATTGCCCTGAGGCCAGGGCGGGCTGCTACGGCTTCAGCGGCGCAAGATCGACCTGCTCGGGCCGATTTCGACCTACGGTCGTGCCATCGCCCAACTGACCGGAGTTGTTCCTACCCCAGGCCCATAGACGGCCTTGCTCGTCGAGCGCCAAAGTGTGGTCGGTGCCTGCTGCAAGCGCCACGACCTTGTTGCCGTCCAGCGGTGTAAGGTCCACCTGCACGGGCTGGTTTCGATTGGTGTTCGTGCCATCGCCCAACTGACCGGAGTTGTTCCTACCCCAGGCCCATAGACGGCCTTGCTCGTCGAGCGCCAGAGTGAAGTCGTCGCCTGCAGTAACTGCCACGACCTTGCTGCCGTCCAGCGCTGCAAGGTCCACCTGCACGGGCCGGTTTCGAGCTATGGCCGTGCCATCGCCCAACTGACCGGAGTTGTTCCTACCCCAGGCCCATAGACGGCCTTGCTCATCAAGCGCCAGAGTGAAGTCGTCGCCTGCAGTAATTGCCACGACCTTGCTGCCGTCCAGCGCTGCAAGGTCCACCTGCACGGGCCGGTTTCGAGTTATGGCCGTGCCATCGCCCAACTCACCGGAGATGTTCAGACCCCAGGCCCATAGACGGCCTTGCTCATCGAGCGCCAAAGTGTGGAAGGTGCCTGAAGCAACCGCCACGACCTTGCTGCCATCCAGCGGCGCAAGGTCCACCTGCGTGGGCCGGTTTCGACTGGCGTTTGTGCCGTCGCCCAACTGACCACCGTAGTTCAGGCCCCAGGCCCATAGACGGCCTTGCTCATCGAGCGCCAAAGTGTGGAAAGTACCTGCAACACCTGCTACAACCTCGCTGCCGTCCAGCGGTGCAAGGTCCACCTGCACCGGTCGGTTTCGATCGGTTCCCGTGCCATCGCCCAACTGACCGTAAAAGTTATCACCCCAGGCCCATAGACGGCTTTGGTCATCGAGCGCCAGAGTGTGGTTGGTGCGTGTAGCAAGCGCCACGACCTTGCTGCCGTCCAGCGGTGCAAGGGCCGCCTGCACGGGCCGGTTTCGCTCGGTGCTCGTGCCATCGCCCAACTGACCGAGGTTGTTCTTGCCCCATGCCCATAGCTCGCCTTCGCCATTCAGAATCAAAGAATGCGCTCTCCCCGCTACCAGCTGGCCTGCGGCGATACCACAGAAAAGCGATTTTTCGCCCAGCAAGCGAGATGCAAACCCAAACAGTGGATCCACTGCCCACAGTTGTACGGCACCATTGCGCGCCCAGGCATCGCCCAATTTCACCCAGGCAGGGTCGGGCGTTTCGCACTGCACATCCACCGAAACCTCCAGACCGTCTGTTGCCGCCAAGCTTTGCTTCAAGGCGCCGGCACCCCCTGCGCTAAAGAAAGCCGAAGCGCCGCGTGGCGGTCGAATCGTCAACATGAACTGGCCCTTGCCCTTTTGGTGCGTCACCTGGTAGGCCTGCCGAAAGCCTTTGTCGGGGTAATCCGGCAGGCTGGCTCTTGCGCCCATGGACGACAGCACATACATCGGTAGATCCACACCGGGGGTCACCAGCTTGTCGGCCATGGCGTTCAGATCTGCGGTATTGGCGTAGTAATCCTTGACCAGTTCGATGGAGCCGGACAGGCCCACATCGTGGATGCAGGCTTCGCGGTAGTAGCCCGTCAAGCCAGCGCAGGCAATTTCGCCCAGCTTGCGTTGTTTATCGCTCAACACCACGGCCTTCTCTGGGAAGCTTGGCTGGGCCATGCAGCCGCTGCCAAACAAGCACTCCTGCGGCTTGACCAGCCAGTCGCCGCCAAACAGCGCATACAGTGCCGTCCAGCTCAAGGTGCTGCCATGCGCCAGCACTTCGCCATTGCGGCGGATAAGGTCGTTGCCGGGGCTGCCGTCGTTGTTGCCCAGCATGCCCCGGGCCGCGCCCTGCATCGCCGCTGGCCGGATGATCTGGAGTTCCATCAGCGAAAAGCTGTCTGCCTTGGCTGTGCCTTGTTCAAAATACGGCGTCGATAGCTTGACCGCATATTCCGCAAACGGGCCATTCTGCGGCCACAGCACTGTGACAGCGCGGGGCGCCCAATAGGCACCGCCGCCACGTCCGGCAAAATCATCAAAATAGACCAGTCCGCCAGACGGCAGGTTTTGCACCCGTGTGCGGCGCAATCCGTTCCAAAAGCCGTCGTCGCTCAGGCTTGCCAACAGCTGCCCATTGACATGCAGCTCCAGCGTGTTGACATATCCGACCCACTCCATTCCCGCTGGAGCGAACGGAACTGCTCGCACTTCCACCACATCATTGCCCACCTGCATGGCTGCCGCCTGCGGCCATGAAACGTCGTAGCCAGGCAAAAAACGGGACTGCACTTCAAACCCATGCACCGGCTCTTCATCGGCATCGTGCACGCGCGCCAGGATGTAGTCGCCGCTGGCCACATAGTCGTAGGCAAGGCCGTCGGCCGTCACCAAATGGGGCGAGGCCCAGGTGCGGTCGCAGTCCTTGCTGCCCGGCTCGCAGTTGCATACCAAGGTATTCGGCTGCTCATCCGCCACCTTGCCGCCTACCGATAGCTGTATCTTGCCTTGGGTTACGCCGCGCGCGGTGCATGCCGCGCTGGCGCTAAAGCTTTGGCGGCCGCCACCGGGCAGCGTGAGCACGGCTGGCGCCGGCCGCAGCGGCGAGCCGGCCAGGCTTGCATTGACGCTTGCCGATCCCTGGGTGCCAGCTGTGCCTGTAGTGCTGGCCGTATCGCCCACATAGGCCGATGCCATCACCGGCGACACCCAGGTGGCCTTGCAGAAATCAGCATTCCTGTCGGCCTTCCCGCAAAACAGGCCACCTTTGCAGGCTACCAGCGGCGTGCTGATGGTGCCGCCCCGGGTGTCGCATTCGTCCAGTTCGTAGGTGATGTTGCCGGTGGGGTCGTTGTATACCGAGCTGTTCTGCAGGCTGGCATAGCCCGCAGTGCTGCCAGCAAAAATGGATTTCAGCACTGACGGCAGCGTCAGCTCTTTGAACGACACCGAGCCTGTGCCGTCGCCGGCATCCTTTACCTCCTGGATGGCATAGTTGGCCTCTACTTTGCTATCGATGAGCTTGAGGGAAACGCCTGCGCCCACCTCGGCCTTCAGCCCCAGGAAGCTCAAAAAAACCACAAAACCCGACGATGCCAGCACGCTGACCTCGGGCTTGAGGCTGAACGATGCATTCGACGCATCGCTCCACTGCTTGACCGCCGCCGCATTGCGATTGTCCACCGCCGTGCCCATGCCCAGTTCGGCCTTGGCCTCCAGGCTCACCACCTGAAAGGTGCCGCCAAAGAGGGAGAAAGGCTCAAGTTTGAGCGCCACGCCCACGCCCACACCGCTGCCCAGACCTACGTCCAGCCCCCAGGGCGCGCCGTCCAGTCCCTTGCCGCTGGCGGCGTCACCGCTGCTCATCTGCACTTGGGGCGATGCCATGCCGTCGCGATAGCTCACTTGGCCCGTTTGGCTGAAAAACACCGCCACTCCGGTGTCGGACTTGGGCGTCAGCCCGATCTTGGCCTCGCCATAGGGGCCGGCTTCGAGCTTGATCCCCACCAGCGACGCCAGACGCGCCAGTGGCAGCCCCGTGGATAGCGAGGAGACAATATCTGTTGCGCCATCGATCTTGGCCGAGCATTCCACCTTGGTACCGTTGGCCGCGACGGTGTATTCGATGCCCACGTCAACCTGCGGCGAAATCTGCAATATGGGGGTGAACGTCAGGCTCATGCTGCCGCTGGCATTGCAGCTGGGGGCCACGCTGATCTTGGCTTGCGCCAGTACTTTGCCGTCCTGCCAGGCCTCTCGGGCCTTGATGCCGCTGCGCTCCTCGGGGCCAAAGTATTCCAGTTCGGGTTCGCTCATGTCCCCCGGGGCCTGCTGCGACGGCCCCTGGCGGTAGGTGACAAACTCGGGCATGACCCCTTCCCTCACCAACGGGTCCCCCGGCAGCAGTTCATAGGTGGCGGCCAGGTCAAAGTCCAGAATGGCCAGTTGCTGTCCGCCACTGCCCTCCACCACGCGCAGCACCCTGCCGCCGTAGGGGTAGCTGCCTCCTTCGGGGTGCGGAATGCGTGCATCCACCAGCTGGCCTTCGGCCAGGCCGGCGCCCGCCACTACCAGCGGCTTGAGCAGGACTGCGCCCGGCAGCGTGGCATAGGCTTGGCGCAGGTGCTCGGCAATCTCGGGCATGCTGAAGACGCTGCTTGGACTGGGCTGTATGCCTTCGCTGAAACGGGCCGGGTAGAGGATGCGGCCCACCTCGATCGGCCGTACGCCCGCACGCCTGGGCCATACCTCAACCACCAGCGGCACGCTCCAGCGCTCGGCAATGGCGTTTTGCCCCTTGTCGCCCAGGTCGGGACGAATGCCGATGAGCAGGCGCCCCTTTTGCATGCCGGCTGGCACGCCGATACGCAAGCGGCCAGGGTTGGCGTCGTCCCAGCGCAGGTAGTCTTTGTGGGTATGCGCGGGCACGTAGTCAACCGTGCCGCTGCCTTGTTGCACGCGCAGCTCAAAGCGCAGCCGCGCCTGATCGGCCTTGCGCAACGGGCCCAGGCTTTGGCCTGCCGGGTCGATTCTGGCAAGCTCGACCGCATAGCTGCCGCCCGGCTCGGCCACGATAAAACTGGTGCTGATCTGCGTTTTGTGCCAGCGGGGTTCGGGATCGACGGCCGCCAGTACCATGCTGTGATTTCGCCGCAGGCGCTGGCTGCGCGCGGCGCTGCCGGGGGGTTTGTCGGTCTTGAAGGATTGTTCGAGTTGCTCGGGCGTGCTGGGGGGCAGGCGCGAGTCTCCGTCGGCCAGCGCTTGTGCGCGGTCGGCAAAATCGTCAGGACCTTGCGGGTTATCGATAAAGCCACCGCTGCCACCACCGCCGCCCCCTCCTCCGGTGCCACCGCCGCCACCACCACTAGTGGTGTGTATCACCTCCACGGCGCAACTCGCCTCGTTCTGCAGCCGCAGGCCTGGCTTGCAGATGGTCGTGGTGATACTGTATTCGTTGGCACTGTCATTGCTCAGGCCAATGCTTCTCAGCACCACGGGCTGGCCTGTTTTGTTGCGTACCAGCACGCTGTTATTCTGACCTGGCTGTATCTGCAGCATTGCGGGGCTGCGGCGCAGATCGAGCGTTTGCTGCGGAAGCTGCGCGCGCACCGTATCCATGCCCAACAACCCGGCAGCCACCGCCAAGGCGGCCATGCACGGCAAGGCGCCTGAACCGCGCAGCTTGCCCATGCGGGCCAGAACCAGTGCCAGCAGCATTACGCCCAAGGCTATAAACAGGTGCGACGGCCCCAGAGGCACGGCCACCGGGGCCGGGCCAAAGGTGACGATGACCTGGGGTGGCAAGACCTGCGCCAGGGCCGAGCCGGGCGCGCTGACCGCCAGCGCAGCCACTGTCCCGGACAAGGCGGGGCTCCAGACCGGGCGGGGTGTGGCGTGGGCAGCATTCATGGAAGTACCTTTCTTGAACGTTATGACCATTCGCGGTCAGCCACCACCGTCATCTGCCGGGATTGGCCCAGGCACTGGCGTGCCTGCAAGATCGCGTTTTGCAAGTACATAGGCGCATGCAGCAAGTTCTGGGTCTGCTGCATGGCCTGTTTGTTGATCTCTACGGTTGAGACGGTGGCCTGCACCAGTGGCGGCACCATTTCGGCCATATGCTGGATGTACTGGCCCGCAGGCTGCTCCGTGGCGTTGCACATGAGCGCATACACGGGGGCCATAGTGGGAAGCCGCGCTAATCGCAGAAAACGGGAAAAAGGGAAAACGCAATTCAGGAATAAGCGGGCACGAGGGCGGTGGCTGGCGGTTCTTCCGAATTGCGGATGCGCAGGGAATCAGCCGTGCCCAGGCGCGGGGCCTTGGCCTTGGCGTCAGCGCACTGCGTCAAGGCGCTGAATGAAAGCGATGCATGGATGGTCTCTCCCTCAAGGTTGGCGGTGGACTGCCGCTTTGGCGCTGTGCGCCAGGACAGTTCTGCGTGGGGCATTGGCATGAAAAAGGCACCTGCCTATGCCTGACTTTCAGGCGGCGATTCATTGCTGCCTGAAGTCATTTCTTGTGCCGCCAAGCCTATGAACTTTTTTCTCGCTTGTCTCTAAGACAACTCCTGACGATGTTTCTGAATGCATCGACGGAGATTTTTGCTGCCATTTCAATAGCAAGCTATTTAGTGAATTCCGTGTTTTCGACGATCCATCCGTGGCAGATAAATCGAGGCGAAATAGGCTCAAATAGAGTGATCTGAAAAGTCAATCTGAATCGATGCAGGACGATTCCTATTTTTCAGAATTCAGGTGCGGGCCGCCGACAGGAGCCTGGGCGCGGGGCTCGATGGGCAGGAGTGCGGGCATGCCGCTGCGGCGTCGGCATGCCGGTGAAAAGCTTGAAATGACGGCCGGCTTGAGGATGGCCGGCCGCCTCTTTTACTGCCGTGCAGAGCGCACGTTGGCCGGCAGCGCGCCAGGATGGCTGGTGCGGAACGGGTTGATGTCCAGGCCGCCACGGCGCGTGTAGCGTGCGTACACCGAGAGCTTGATGGGGCGGCAGCGGGTCCAGATGTCCATGAAGATGCGTTCCACGCATTGCTCATGGAATTCGTTGTGGTTGCGGAAGCTCACCAGGTATTGCAGCAGGCCTTCCTGGTCGATCTGCGCGCCGCTGTAGCGGATCTGCACGCTGCCCCAGTCGGGCTGGCCTGTGACCAGGCAGTTGCTCTTGAGCAGGTGGCTGACGAGGGTCTCGGTGACGGGCGCTTCCTCGTGGTTGGCGTGCAGCAGCTCTGGGGCGGGCTGGTACTGCGTGCATTCCACGTCCAGGCGGTCCAGCAGCAGGCCGTCCAGTTCCTGCACCATTTCCTGGTCGAAGCGGTCCAGGCCGATGATCTTCACGCCGATGCTGCCCTTTTGCTCGCTGCCTCGCCATAGTGCTTCGGCCAGGTCGGTGCGAAGGCGTGCCTGGACTTCGGCAGCGTCGGCCAGGCGGGTGTTGTTGAAGCTGTTGAGGTAGAGCTTGAACGACTTGCTTTCGATGAGATTGGGGGTCTCGCAGGGAATCGTGAAATGCACGAGCGCCACCTGCGGCTTGCCGCGCAGGTTGAGCCAGGACAGTTCGAACGCCGTCCACAGGTCGGCGCCGAAGAAGGGCATCTGGCTTCCCTGAATGCCGATTTCCTCGCGCTTGGGCGCGCGGGGCAGGGGGAACAGCAGCGAGGGGGCGTACTGGTCGATGTAGGCAGAGCTTTTGCCCAGCTGGGATTGTTCGGGAGTGTTCATGGAAAAAGGGCCGGCCGTGCCGGCGCTGGTCAGGCCTGGACGGTCCGCGCGGAGCGCGTGGACCCAGGCTTTGAAGCTAACTGAATTTCCATGCCCGCAGGCATGGGCGGCCATATAAGGTCAATAAGGGTGGGTACGCCCGGGTCCGATGGTGCTCAGTGGAATTCGCGCTCGCGCAGCCATTTGGTGGCGATCCATTTTTCGCCGGCCAGCACGGGCGCGCCGCCGTGCAGGGTGCGCGTGGAGGGGTCGGGGCGCTCATAGCTGAAGAAGACGGCGTTGCCCCGGCGCGGAACCACTTGCAGTGGCACTTCGGGAAAGATGGTGGCGCCGCCGCGCTCGGGCTCGTTCAGGTAGATGACCAGCGTGCCCACGCGCTGGCCGCCGCGCTTGAGGATGGTGGGCGTGCCGGGTTCGCCGGGCGCGAAGTAGTCGTGGTGGGGCTTGTACTCGGCGCCCGGGCCGTAGTGCAGTACCTGCAGGCCTTCGCCGTGGTCCAGCGGCCAGCGCAGCAGGCGGGCGATGCGTTCTTCCAGCTGGCGGACGATGCCGGTTTCCCCGCGCTGGAAGAACATGCCGTTGCTGGTGCGGTCGTCATTGATCTCTTCACCGCCGCTTTGCGTGGCCACGGTGAGCGAGCGCGCCATGCGCGGACGCGCGGCGGCGATGATGGCGTCGCACTCCTCATGCGAGAGCAGGTTGCCGAAGACCACGATGCGCGGGTTGCGCATGCTGACCAGTACCTGGACCTTGCGGTCGCCGACATCGATGCTGGTGGGGTCCTGGGAGAGGTCCGGCTCGGGCAGCGAGGAGGCCGAGACGACGACGGCCGGTGGCGCCGCTTCGCCTTGGTGGGGCAGGCCCAACGCCCGCCGGGCCAGTTCTTCGCTCCAGCCCACGTCGCGCATGGAGCGCAGCAGGGCCGCAGGCCCTATGCCCGATGCGCGCTGGTCGCGTACCCATTGCATGAGTTCAGGCGTGAGACCCGCCGGCAGGTCCTGCGCGGTGCTCGGGGAATCTGGTGAGGATTTGAGGCTCATGGCGTGCAGTGCGGCCCTTGCCGCAGTGAATGGACTCCAAAGGCATCGAGGCCGGGGCCGGCCGGTGGCCGGCGAGGCTCAGTCAGCGGTCTTGCGGCGGAACACCAGGCGCGCAGGCGTCGAGGAAGCTGGCGCCAGTGCGTAGCCTTCCAGATCGAAGGCTTCGAGTTCAGCCGCGCTGCGAGCGCGTTGCTGTATGGCAAATCGTGCCATCAGCCCGCGCGCGCGTTTGGCATGGAAGCTGATGATCTTGTAGGCGCCGTTCTTGTAATCCTCGAACGCGCATTCCACCACCGGGGGCTTGAGGTGCTTCAAGTCTACCGATTTGAAGTATTCCTGCGAAGCCAGGTTGACGACGACGCGCTCGCCCGCCGGCTGCCGGGCCGCGCGCTGGTTCAGGTACTCGGCAATGCGGCTGCCCCAGAACTGGTAGAGGTTGCTGCCATGCGCGGTCTCCAGCCGGGTGCCCATTTCCAGGCGGTAGGGCTGCATGCGGTCCAGCGGACGCAGCACGCCGTACAGGCCGCTGAGGATGGCGATGTGCTGCTGCGCCCAGTCCAGGTCTTCGGCGTCCAGGCTGCGCGCCTGCAGGCCTTCATAGACATCACCGTTGAAGGCCAGCAGCGCCTGGCGGGCATTGGTGGCCGTGAAGCGAGGGCTGAAGGCCTCGTAGCGCGCCACGTTGAGCGCAGCCAGCTTGTCGCTGATGCCCATGAGTTCCGACAGTTGCTGCGGCGATTGGCGGCGCAGCACTTCGATCAGCTCCAGCGGCTGTTCGGAGAAGACGGGAAGCGTGTGTGGCAGCTTCGGCGGCAGCGGTGTGTCGTAGTCCAGCGATTTGGCGGGGGAGAGCAGCAACAGCATGGCGGGACGCAAGCTCCAGGATAGAGAGGGAGGAAAGACAGATGGACGGGGGTGGCGGCAGAAACAAACAGGGGCCGCGAGGGCCCCTGTGTCGTCACTGTCTGTGGTCAGACATGGGCCACGCCCTGCGGTTGCTGCTCGAATGGCAGCTGCAGGTCGCTCAGGTCCTTGCGTGTTTCCACGAGGATCAGAGGACCGTCATCCAGCACGACCATGGGCGGGCGCTCGCGCACGACGCGCTCGGGCTGCGGTTCGGCCGCGATGGCTGCCTGCGCAGCGGCCACCTTGTCGGCATCGGAGCCCACCCATTGCAGGCCCGAGGCGGCGGCCAGCGCCTGCAGCTCGGACACGGGCAACTGGTAGGCCTGGACCTTGGGCAGGCCGCGTTCTGCGGTTGCCTCAGCGGCCTTGGCTGCAGCGGGCTCGGCTGCGGCAGAAGCAGCAGAAGCGGCAGGTGCAGCAGGTGCTGGCACGTCTGCCGTCACGGCAGGGGCCGCCACGGGGGCCGGTGCGACCGGCGCGAAGGCCGCGCTCTGCTGCTCGGGCACCGCGACGGGTTGCTGCACTTCCACAACTGCCGCAGGCTGTGCGGCCACTGGGGCTTCGGCCACGGCTTCGGGGGCCTGGACTTCGGCAGCAGAGTTGGCGGCGTTGAAGTAGCTGCGACGGGCTGGCTGCTGGTCCTGCTCGGGCACGGAGGCCTCGAAGGACTGCACGGCTTCGCCTTCGGCTTCACGCGGCGCGCGCTCTGCACGGTCACCGCGATCGCCACGCTCGCGGCGGTCACGGCCGTAGCGGTCGCGCGAACGACGCTGGCGCGGCTGCTCTTCGCCGGAGGCGGGAGCAGCGTTGTCCAGGGACTGGTCCTGCTGCTGGGCCTGGTTGTCCAGCTTTTCTTCGGACTCGGGCGCGACTTCGAACTGACGGGGCTGGCGCTCGCTGCGTTCACCGCGTTCGGCGCGATCTCCACGCTCGCCTCGTTCACCGCGCTCGCGGCGGCCTTCGCCGCGTTCCTGGCGGTCGCCACGCGGCGCGCGCTCGGGACGCTGCTCGAGGGTGCTGCCATCTGCCGCCAGGGCTGCGGAGGCGTTCACGGCCTCCAGCGGCTGGCGGTTTTCGCCGTCGCGGCTGCGCTCGCCACGGCCGCGGCGTTCGCCGCGGTCGGTGCGTTCACCGCGCTCGCCACGATCCGGGCGCTCACCACGTTCACCGCGTTCCGTGCGCTCGCCACGCTCGGCATTGCGGCGGTTGCGATCGCCACCGCCAGCCTGGCGCTCGGCGTTGGGGGCGCCGGCGCGCTCACCGCTGCGCTCGGTGCGCTCACCACCACGCTCGCCATTGCGTTCGTTGCGGCGGCCACGGCTGTCGTTGCGGCCGTCACGGCGACCTTCGCGTGCGGGGGCTTCGGCAGCCGGCACGGGCGCTGCGACCGGCGCAGGTGCCGCGCCAAAGCCGAACAGGCTCTTGAGCCAGGCAAAGAAGCCTTGTTCGCGGACCACGACGGGGGCGGCGGCCGGTGCGGGCGCTGCCGCCGTGGCTGCTGGCTTGGCGTCGCGCTGCTGGCCGTTGGCCGGGCGGTTGCGGCTGCCTTCGGGACGAGGCTCGGCAATGGGAGCCGGCATGTCCGGCAGCACACCCTTGATCATGGGTGTCTGCTTGTTGGTGGGCTCCTGCGAGCGGCGTGTCACCGTGGTTTCGGTGTCCAGCTCTTCGGCCAGCTTGTAGCTGGCTTCCATGCTTTCCAGGCGCGCATCGTCGTGCTTGAGGCGCTCGAGCTTGTAGTGCGGCGTGTCCATGGACTTGTTGGGGACCATGATCACGTTGACGCGCTGCTTGAGTTCGATCTTGGTGATCTCGCCGCGCTTTTCGTTGAGCAGGAAGCTGGCCACTTCCACGGGCACCTGGCAGTGCACGGCGGCCGTGTTGTCCTTCATGGACTCTTCCTGGATGATGCGCAGGATCTGCAGCGCAGAGCTTTCCGTATCGCGGATATGACCGGAGCCGCCGCAGCGCGGGCAGTTGATGTGCGCGCCTTCGGACAGGGCGGGCTTGAGGCGCTGGCGGCTCATTTCCATGAGGCCGAACTTGCTGATGGTGCCGAACTGCACGCGCGCACGGTCCTGGCGCAGCGCGTCGCGCAGGCGATTCTCGACTTCGCGGCGGTTCTTGCTCTCCTCCATGTCGATGAAGTCGATGACGATCAGGCCGCCCAGGTCGCGCAGGCGCATCTGGCGCGCGACTTCGTCGGCGGCTTCCAGATTGGTGCGGGTGGCGGTTTCCTCGATGTCGCCGCCCTTGATGGCGCGGGCCGAGTTCACGTCGATGGAGACCAGGGCCTCGGTGTGATCGATGACGATGGCGCCGCCCGAGGGCAGGGTCACGGTGCGCGCGTAGGCCGATTCGATCTGGTGCTCGATCTGGAAACGGCTGAACAGGGGGGCATCGTCGCGGTAGCGTTTGACGCGGGCGGCATGCTCGGGCATGACGTGCTGCATGAACTGCTGCGCCTGCTCGTAGATGTCGTCGGTGTCGATGAGGATGTCGCCGATGTCGCCGTTGAAGTAGTCGCGGATGGCGCGGATCACCAGGCTCGATTCCTGGTAGATCAGGAAGGCGCCCTTGGCCGACTTGGCTGCGCCGTCGATGGCGTTCCACAGCTTGAGCAGGTAGTTCAGGTCCCACTGCAGCTCGGGCGCGGTGCGGCCGATGCCGGCGGTGCGCGCAATGATGGACATGCCCTTGGGGTACTCGAGCTGGTCCATCGCCTCCTTGAGTTCGGCACGGTCCTCGCCCTCGATGCGGCGCGAGACGCCACCGCCGCGCGGGTTGTTGGGCATCAGCACCACATAGCGGCCGGCCAGCGAGATGAAGGTGGTCAGGGCCGCGCCCTTGTTGCCGCGCTCTTCCTTCTCGACCTGGACGATCAGTTCCTGGCCTTCACGGATGACTTCGTTGATGCGGGCCTGGCTGGGCGAGACGCCTTCGGCGAAATACTGCTTGGAGATTTCCTTGAAGGGCAGGAAGCCGTGGCGGTCCTCGCCGTAGTCGACGAAGCAGGCCTCAAGGCTGGGCTCCACGCGCGTGACCACGGCCTTGTAGATGTTGCCCTTGCGCTGCTCGCGTCCTTCGATCTCGATCTCGTAGTCGAGGAGCTTTTGTCCATCGACGATGGCAAGGCGCCGCTCTTCCGACTGCGTGGCGTTGATGAGCATCCGTTTCATGATGCGTTTCCTTTATTCGTTTTCTCTGGGGCGCGCCGGGGTGCAGCCTCTGCTGCCAGACCGTCACGCCTTTGACTTGTAATCAAAGACAGGCTCGCGAGGGAGCCGAGATGCCGGACTGACGCATTGAAACGAAAGGAATCGCCGAATGCCTTGCTTCTTGAGACCTGGCTCAAGTCAGCAATGGGGGCAAGGGCAGGGGGACGAGAGCGATGAGAGAGGCACGCCGTCCAGCTTCAAGCGAAGCTGCTGCACGTGCAGGGCAGGCGGGAGGCTTGGGGGCGGCAATGATCCTGGGCGCAGGCGTTTTCCTGCTCCACAGCGTGACCATCCATGCCCAAAAGATCCACATGCTCGCTTTTGATCCGCTGGCAGCGGCGGACGCCGGGTCCGACCCCTTCTGCCAGCTTGAGATTCCGTATCAGTGTTTCAATTCGTCAGCCACAACCGATGCAACGACGAACTTCGCAGGCCATCTTTTCCTGCTGTTTCGCGTGCATGACACCGGATGGCATCGACCTGCCTGTGCGGGGAAATGGTTGTTTGGACTAAACTCCATGAGAATCAACCACTTATAAATAGTTCGGCACAGGTGAAACACATTATAGAGGGCAAACCGGCAGACGACCGTTCCCTGAACGCAGCCACTGCCGCAGTGCGGCTGATCGAAGTCGATGACGATTCGGCCGGACAGCGGTTGGACAACTTTCTCATACGCCATCTCAAGGGCGTTCCCAAAACCCATGTCTATCGCATCATCCGCAGTGGAGAAGTGCGCATCAACAAGGGGCGCGTCAGTGCGGAAACCCGCGTCTCGACCGGCGATGTCGTTCGCGTGCCGCCCGTGCGCATTTCCGAAAAAGTCGCCGAAAAGGCCGAGCGGCCTGCACCCGCCAGGGATTTCCCCAGTCTGCTGGAAGACGAGCATCTGATTGCCATCGACAAGCCTGCCGGTGTGGCCGTGCACGGAGGCTCGGGCGTGAGTTTTGGCGTCATCGAGCAATTGCGCCAGGCGCGGCCGCAAAGCCGCTTTCTGGAGTTGGTGCATCGGCTCGACCGCGAGACATCCGGCATCTTGCTGGTGGCCAAGAAGCGCTCGGCGCTGACGCATCTGCAGGACCAGTTCCGCGAGCGCGAAACCGGCAAGACCTATCTGGCGCTGGTCCAGGGCACCTGGCCTGCCAATCGCAAGGTGATTGATCTGCCGCTGCACAAATACCTGCAGGCCGACGGCGAGCGCCGCGTGCGGGTGACCACGGCCGATGATCCTGACGGCATGCGCTCCGTCACGCTGGTGCGCGTTCGCAGCACGCTGGCGCCCCAGCCCCTGCTGGGTCTGCCGGCCATGAGCCTGCTGGAGGTGACCATCAAGACCGGGCGCACGCACCAGATCCGCGTGCACCTGTCCAGCCAGGGGCACCCGATTGCGGGGGATGACAAGTACGGGGACTTCGACCTGAACCGCCGGTTGCAGAAACAGGGGCTCAAACGCATGTTCCTGCACGCATGGCGGCTACAGTTCACACACCCGTCCAGTGGTGAGCGGGTGGAATTGCGCGCCGAGCTTCCCGAGGAGCTGGCCCGTTTCGCCGGCTGACGCCGGATTTGACTCCTTGCAGACATGACAACTCCTGGTTCTTCCGAGATATACCGTGCGCGCCGCTTCGACCTCATCGCCTTCGACTGGGATGGGACGCTGTCGGATTCCACCGCGGTGATCGTCAAGTGCATTCAGGCGGCCGTGGCCGATGTGGGAGGCACGCCCCCCAGCAATGAGGCGGCCTCCTATGTGATCGGCATGGCGCTGATGCCGGCATTGGCGCGTGCGGCGCCCGATGTGTCGCCCGAGAAATACCCGGAGCTGGGCAACCGCTATCGCCACCATTTCATCAAGCATCAGGACGACATCAGCCTGTTCGCCGGCGTGCTGCCCATGCTGGCGGCGCTGCGCGAGCGCGGCCACCTGCTGGCCGTGGCCACGGGCAAGAGCCGGCGCGGTCTGAACGAAGCGCTGCAGGACCCGCAACTGCGCGGCATGTTCGACAGCTCGCGCACGGCGGACGAAACCGCCGGCAAGCCCAACCCGCTGATGCTGCAGGAGCTGATGGCCGAATTCGGCGTGGAGCCTGGCCGCGTGCTGATGATCGGCGACACCACGCACGATCTGGAACTGGCCCGCAATGCTGGCTGTGCCAGCGTGGGCGTGGGCTATGGCGCGCATCCCACCGACGGCTTTGGCGTGCTGCAGCCGTTGCATGTGGCGCAGAGTGTTGCGGATTTGCATCAGTGGCTGCTGGCCCATGGTTGAGTCGTCATGCCCGCGTCAGCGCGGGAATCCATGCTTGTGAGGTGCGCTGGTGACGGTTGATCGCATCGTTTTGTGTGCCAGCGAGGCCTTGCAGGAAGGTGCGAATGCCGTGCCTTTCGACGTGGTCTACGCGGGGCATGCCTGTCGCGCATTCGCCATCCGCTTCGAGGGACAGGCGCATGCCTATCTGAACCGCTGCACGCACGTGGCCATGGAGATGGACTACCAGCCAGACCGCTTTTTCGATGATTCCGGGCGTTGGTTGCTGTGCGCAACCCATGGTGCGGTCTATGCGCCGGACAGCGGCGCCTGCGCTGGCGGCCCCTGCCGTGGCGGCCTGGTGAAAATCTCCCTGAGCGAAAGCGCGGGGGTGGTGCACTGGCATACTGCCGATAACCTGAAACCCGTCGAGTTCTGACATGACTTCCCCCATACCCCCGGAAAATCCTGGCTCCGCATCGCACCCTTCCCCGGGGGCGGACCTGTGGGCCCGGGCCACGCCCGCCGCGGCGGCTGCCGATGCGCGAACGGCGGCATCGAGCGGCTGGGAGCGGGACGTGCTGGAAAAGCTGGTCTTCGCCACCATCAACGAGCAGCGCGCCTCGCGCCGCTGGCGCCTCTTCGGCCGCCTGCTGTGGACGGCACTCATCCTGGTGGTCCTGTGGGTGCTGTTTGCCAAGGACACGGCGACCACGACCAGCTCCTCTCCGCATACCGCAGTGGTCGAGGTCAAGGGCGAGATCGCTGCAGGCGCCGACGCCAGCGCGGAATTCGTGGTGGCCGCCATGCGCAGCGCCTTCGAGGACTCGGGCTCGCGTGCCGTCGTGCTGCTGATCAACTCGCCAGGCGGCAGCCCGGTGCAGGCCGGCATCATCAATGACGAAATCGTGCGGCTCAAGGGCAAGTACGACAAGCCCCTGTATGCCGTGGTGGAGGAAACCTGCGCTTCGGCTGCTTATTACATTGCTGCGGCGGCCGACGAGATCTTTGTCGACAAGGCCAGCATCGTGGGCAGCATCGGCGTGCTCATGGATGGCTTCGGCTTCACGGGCGCCATGGAAAAGCTGGGCGTGGAGCGCCGCCTGCTGACGGCTGGCGAGAACAAGGGCTTCCTGGACCCGTTCAGTCCCATGTCCGAAGCACAGCGCGCCCATGCCCATCAGATGCTGGGCCAGATCCACTCGCAGTTCATCAATGTGGTCAAGGCCGGCCGTGGCGATCGCCTGCACGAGACGCCCGAGACGTTCAGCGGCCTGTTCTGGACGGGTCAGCAGGCCGTGGAGATGGGCCTGGCCGACAAGCTGGGCAGTCTTGACTACGTGGCCCGTGAAGTGGTCAAGGCGGAAGAGGTGGTGGATTACACGCGCCGCGACAACGTGGCCGAGCGCCTGGCCAAGCGTTTTGGCGCGGCCTTCGGTGGAGGTGCCGTTCAGGCGCTGCGCTCCAGCCTTCCGTCTCTGCGCTGATTTCCCTGGCGTCTGCCAAGATGCAAAAAGCCCGCCTTCTTGTGGAAGGCGGGCTTTTTTTGCTCATCGAGTAAGACAGTCTCAGCGACCGATGGAAAACACCACCGGCGTGCGGTTGTCCGGCACTTCCTTGTGCTGGCGCCATTCGCGCACCAGACGGCTTTCGATGCGGGAGCTCTCCAGTGTCAGGCCGCAGGCCAGCGCCAGGCGCGTATGGGGTTGCAGCGTCTGCAGCAAGGCCTGCCACAGCGCGGCGTTGCGGTAGGGCGTCTCTATGAACTGCTGGGTCTGGCCTTGGCGCAATGCCAGGGTTTCAAGCTCCTTGATGCGCTGAACCCGCCCGCCAGCGTCCTGCGGCAGGTACCCCACAAAGGCATAGTTCTGTCCGTTGAGTCCGCTGGCGGCCAGGGCCAGCAGCAACGACACCGGACCGATCAGGGGCACGACCCGTATGCCCAGATCATGCGCGGCGCGCACGATGGAGCTGCCGGGGTCGGCCACGGCGGGCATTCCGGCCTCGCTGACCAGTCCCATGTCGTGGCCCAGCAGCAAGGGGGCGAGCAGTGGCTTGGCATCGAAGACCGCCGCGCCCTTGTCGCCGTGGTCGCCCTTCTTGTGGGCCTCGCGCGGCAGTTCTGTGATCTGCTGGGCTTGCAAGGGCTGGGCCAGGGCGTGCAGTGCGTCAATGCGCTTCAGGTAGGCGCGCGTGCTTTTGGCGTTTTCGCAGATCCAGTGGGTCAGGCGTGCAGCGGTGCGCAGTGTTCCATCGGGCAGGACCTGCGTCAGCGGCATTTGCTCGTCGCAGCCGAAGTCCAGCGGCGCGGGCACCAGATAGAGCGTTCCTTTGGTGGGTTGGGTTGCAGCATCGTTCATGGCAGCACGGCTCCTGCGGCGCGCAGCAGCTGGCAGGTGCGGATCAGCGGCAGGCCGATCAGCGCCGTGGGGTCGTCGCTGACGATGGCATCCAGCAGCGCGATGCCCAGTCCTTCGCTCTTGGCGCTGCCTGCGCAGTCATAGGGCTGTTCGGCGCGCAGGTAGCGTTCGATCTCCGCGTCGTTGAGATCACGAAACCGGACCTGGACGGTGACCACATCGGTCTCGGCAAAGCCGCTTTCCCGGCAGACCACGCTCACGGCGGTGTGGAAATTCATCTGGCGCCCGCTCATCTGGCGCAGTTGTTCGGTGGCGCGCTCGTGGGTGCCGGGCTTGGACAGCGGCATGCCATCCAGCTCGGGTACCTGATCGGAGCCGATGACGACGGCGCCCGGGTGCAGCGCCGCCACGGCCTGTGCCTTGGCCAGGGCCAGTCGCAACGAAAGTGCATGCGGTGTTTCGCCGGTCAGCGGTGTCTCATCGACTTCCGGGGACACGGTCTGGAATGGTAGTTGCAGCCGTTCCAGAAGTTCGCGGCGGTAGCGTGAGGTGGAACCAAGGATCAGGGGGCGTGCCAGGCCGGGAGCCTGGGCTAAGGCGAGGTGGGAAGCTTGCATGCCCGGATTCTCTTACACTGCCCGCATGAGCAAGGAATTTTCTGCGGTCCGTCTCGATGTTCGCGCTTTTGCGCAATCGGCGGGCCATCTCCAGGGTCAGTCGGCGCTTTCGACCTTTCCTCGTCTGGCCGAGGATGCGCAGCCGGATGCCGCTGATGGGCACGGCGAGGTGCACTGGCAGGCTGACGGCGAACTGGTCGAGCAAACCGGCGGTTCGGGCCAGGTCTGGCTGCATCTGCAGGCCGATGCTGTCGTTCCGATGGTGTGCCAACGCTGCCTCACTGTGGCGCCCATCTCCCTCCAGGTCGATAGGTCTTTCCGCTTTGTTGCGGACGAGACCACGGCCGAGTCCGAGGATGACGAGAGCGACGAGGACCTGTTGGTGCTCAGCCGCGAATTCAACCTGCTTGAACTCATAGAGGATGAGCTGCTCATGGAGTTGCCTGTGGTGCCACGCCACGACAGCTGCCCCGAGCCGGTGAGCATGCAGTCCAGCGACGCAGACTTCGAGCAGGCCATCGAGGACAAGCCCAATCCATTTGCCGTGCTGCGCGGGCTGGATGTGGGCAAGTCAGCCGACTGATTGCGATGTCCGGAAAAAAGGCCGAGGCCGGGAAAAGCGATTGCGCTATAATCAAGGGCTTCGCGCGAAACCCCCTCGTGTCTTTAATGGGCTGATCGCGTTTTTTACCAACCCTTTTCAGATACACAGGAGCCATCATGGCTGTTCAGCAGAACAAGAAGTCCCCCTCCAAGCGCGGTATGCACCGTTCGCACAACGCACTGAATGTGCCTGGCATTGCCGTGGAACCCACCACCGGTGAAACCCATCTGCGTCACCACATCAGCCCCAACGGCGTGTACCGCGGCCGTCAAGTGCTGAAGAACAAGTCCGAAGCCTGATCTTCGACCGTTCCCGCAGGGCCCGCGGCTACAGTTTTCGTAGCGCGGGCTTTTGTTTTTTCTGATGGTTGCTCCTATCTTTCCAGGCCTTGCAACAGGCTTGCCAGTCGCACATGATCACTTTGGCCGTTGACTGCATGGGGGGTGATCACGGCCCCCGCGTCACGCTTGCGGCGTGCCGCCAGTTCCTCGATTCCCACCCCGATGCCCGGCTGCTGCTGGTCGGCCAGCCCGATGCGCTGGCTGGCTTTGCGCATGAGCGCGCCAGTGTGGTGCCGGCCTCGGAAGTGGTCGGCATGGATGATCCGATCGAGATGGCGCTGCGCAGGAAGAAGGATTCCTCCATGCGCATCGCCATCCAGCAAGTCAAGGATGGCGCGGCTGCCGCTGCTGTGTCGGCTGGAAACACGGGTGCGCTGATGGCCATCTCGCGCTACCTGCTCAAGACACTCGATGGCATTGATCGCCCTGCCATCGCGCCCCAGTTGCCCAATGCCAAGGGCGAGGCCACCACGGTGCTGGACCTGGGTGCCAATGTGGACTGCTCGGCCGAGCATCTGCTGCAGTTCGCCGTCATGGGCTCGGCCCTGGTGTCTGCCCTGAACAACGAAGAGGCGCCCTCGGTGGGTCTGCTCAACATTGGCGAGGAGCAGATCAAGGGCAGCGAGGTCATCAAGCGCGCTGGCGAACTGCTGCGCGCGGCCGGCAAGGCCGGTCATCTGAATTTCTACGGCAACGTCGAAGGCAACGACATCTTCAAGGGCACGACCCAGGTCGTGGTCTGTGATGGCTTTGTGGGCAACGTGGCTCTCAAGTCTTCCGAGGGGGTGGCGTCCATGATCTCCAATGCCCTCAAGCAGGAGTTCAAGCGCAACATCTTCACCAAAATGGCGGCCATCGTTGCCTATCCGGTGCTAACTGCTTTGATGAGGCGCGTGGATCATCGCCGCTACAACGGCGCGGCGCTGCTGGGCCTTCGCGGGCTGGTCTTCAAAAGCCATGGATCGGCCGATGCCTTGGCTTTCGAGCACGCGCTGAAGCGCGCGTATGATGCGGCCCGCAACAACCTGCTCGACCGTGTCCGTACCCGTATCTCCGCAGCCCTGCCTCTGTTGCTGGCTGCGCAGTCGGAATCGGGACCGTCGGCGCCCTAATACAGATGAGACGCTACGCACGCATCACCGGCACGGGCAGTTACCTGCCACCCCGCCGACTCACCAATCACGATCTGGCAGCCGAACTGGCCCAGCGCGGCATCGAGACCTCGGACGAGTGGATCGTCGAGCGCACCGGCATCCATGCCCGACACTTTGCCGCGCCAGAAGTGGCCAGCAGCGATCTGGCCTTGGAGGCATCGAAGAAGGCGCTGGAAGCCGCCGGCTGCCAGCCGCAGGATATCGACCTGATCATCGTCGCCACATCGACGCCGGACATGGTCTTCCCGTCCACGGCATGCATCCTGCAAAACAAGCTCGGCGCCAATGGCTGTGCGGCCTTTGATGTGCAAGCCGTATGCAGCGGCTTTGTCTACGCCCTCACCGTGGCCGACGCCATGATCCAGTCCGGCGCTGCGAGCCGCGCGCTGGTGGTGGGCTCCGAAGTATTCAGCCGCATCCTGGACTTCAACGACCGGACGACCTGCGTGCTGTTCGGTGACGGTGCCGGAGCCGTGGTGCTGGAGGCGTCCGAGCAGCCAGGCATCCTGGCTTCCGACCTGCATGCCGACGGCAAGCATGTCGGCATCCTGTGCGTGCCAGGCAATGTCTCCGGTGGCCAGATCCTCGGTGATCCGCTGCTGAAGATGGATGGGCAGGCCGTGTTCAAGCTGGCGGTCGGCGTGCTGGAGAAGGCCGCTCGCGCCACGCTGGACAAGGCAGGGCTCACCGATGCCGACATCGACTGGCTGATCCCCCATCAGGCCAATATCCGCATCATGCAAAGCACGGCGCGCAAGCTCAAGCTGTCCATGGACAAGGTGGTGGTGACGGTGGACCAGCATGGCAACACGTCGGCTGCCTCGATCCCCCTGGCGCTGGACCACGGCGTGCGCAGTGGCCAGGTCAAGCCCGGTCAGACCGTGCTGCTGGAAGGTGTTGGCGGCGGCTTCACCTGGGGCGCGGTACTTCTCAAGATGTGATGCGGGATGCCTGCCTGAGGGCAGGTGCCCATGGCGCGGCCTTTATTTTTGAAAATCATGAAGAAGTTTGCATTCGTCTTTCCTGGTCAGGGTTCGCAATCGGTAGGCATGCTCGACGGATGGGGTGACCATCCCGTCGTGGCCCAGACCTTGGTCGAAGCCTCCGATGCCCTCGGCGAAAACATCGGCCAGCTGATCCAGCAGGGGCCGAAGGAAGCTCTGGCGCTCACCACCAATACCCAGCCCGTGATGCTGGTGGCCGGTGTGGCTGCCTGGCGCGTCTGGCAGGCCGAAGGCGGCGCGCTGCCCGACGTTGTGGCGGGCCACTCGCTGGGTGAGTACACGGCCCTGGTCGCGTCAGGTGTGCTGACCCTGGCCCAGGCTGCGCCGCTGGTGCGGCTGCGCGCGGCTGCCATGCAGGAGGCCGTTCCCGTGGGAACCGGTGCCATGGCTGCCATCCTGGGGCTGGATGCCGACAAGGTGCGCGCAGGCTGCGCAGAAGTCACGGCGGCATTGGGTGGTGCGGAAGTCGTCGAGGCCGTGAATTTCAACGACCCCTCGCAGACCGTGATTGCCGGCAGCAAGGCGGCTGTCGAGAAGGCCTGCGAGGCCCTCAAGGCCGCAGGCGCCAAACGTGCGCTGCCGCTGCCGGTGTCGGCGCCTTTCCATTCCAGCCTGATGAAGCCTGCGGCCGAAAAGCTCAAGGCGGCGCTGGCTGCCACCGTGCTGGCTGCGCCGCGCATCCCAGTGCTCAACAACATCGACGTGACTGTGCAGCAGGATGCCGACGCCATTCGCGATGCGCTGTATCGCCAGGCCTTCGGCCCGGTGCGCTGGGTGGAATGCGTTCAGGCCATGAAGGCCCGCGGCGTCGTCCACCTCGTCGAGTGCGGTCCCGGCAAGGTGCTGATGGGCCTGACCAAGCGGATTGACGCGGACCTGACGGCCGCTGCCCTCTATGACCCGGCCACGCTGGCCGACGTGAAAGAATCCCTCGCATGACTGACAACCAGAACAAGCCCCAGGTTGCCCTGGTGACGGGTGCCTCGCGCGGCATCGGTGCCGCCATTGCCCAGGAGCTGGCAGCACGCGGCTACCGCGTGATCGGCACGGCCACCACCGATGGTGGTGCCGAGAAGATCAACCAGGCCCTGTCGGCCCATGAAGGCTGCCGTGGCGTGAACCTCAATGTCACGGACGTGACCGCCGTCGATGCCCTGATCGACAGCATCGTCAAGAATGACGGTGGCCTGCATGTGCTGGTCAACAATGCCGGCATCACGCGCGACACCCTGGCCATGCGCATGAAGGACGATGACTGGGATGCGGTGATCGACACCAATCTCAAGGCGGTTTTCCGAGTCAGCCGTACGGCCATTCGGCCCATGATGAAGCAGCGCTTCGGACGCATCATCAACATCACCAGCGTCGTTGGTGCCTCCGGAAACCCCGGTCAAGCCAACTATGCAGCTGCCAAGGCCGGCGTTGCCGGCATGACGCGTGCGCTGGCCCGTGAACTGGGCAGCCGCGGCATCACGGTCAATTGCGTGGCTCCGGGCTTCATCGCCACCGACATGACGGCGGAGCTGCCTGAAGAGCAGAAAAATGCCCTGAAATCGCAGATCGCCATGGGTGATCTGGGCCAGCCCAGCGACATCGCCCATGCCGTGGCCTATCTCGCATCGGCGGGCGCAGGCTACGTCACCGGCCAGGAATTGCACGTCAACGGCGGCATGTACATGTAAGCGCTGCGGCGGCTGCGGGCAGATCCCTGCCAGAAGCCGCCGTTGCTTGCAACCGAAGAGGCCGTTTCCTCGCGACGGCCGGCTGAAGAGGGCGTAAGGTCCGAAACGGCTAGAATCGCGGGTTCATTCACAACCCCCAGAGGGAAACCATGAGCGATATCGAAGCACGTGTCAAAAAAATCATTGCCGAACAACTCGGCGTTGAAGAGTCTCAAGTCACCAACGAAAAGGCCTTCGTGGCTGATCTGGGTGCTGACTCCCTGGACACGGTGGAGCTGGTGATGGCCCTGGAAGATGAATTCGGCATCGAGATCCCCGACGAAGACGCGGAAAAGATCACGACGGTGCAAAACGCCATCGACTACGCCAACACCCACCAGAAGGCCTGACAGGGCCCTGACCCGAGCGATCAGCAGAAGGTTTTACGCATGAGCCGTCGTCGCGTTGTCGTGACCGGCCTGGGTTGCATCTCCCCCGTGGGTAACACGGTGGGCGACGCCTGGGCCAATCTTTTGGCCGGCCAGTCCGGCATTGACCTCATCACCAAGTTCGATGCCTCGAACTTTGCCTGCAAGATTGCGGGCGAGGTCAAGGGATTCGATGTGGAGTCGTACATGAGCGCCAAGGATGCGCGCTCCATGGACACCTTCATCCATTACGGCATCGCTGCTGCGGCGCAAGCCGTGCAGGACTCAGGTCTGCCCACGGGCGAGGCCTTGTCGGATGATCTGGCTACGCGCATCGGCTGTGTGATCGGTTCGGGCATCGGCGGCTTGCCGCTGATCGAGAACACCCACGCAGAACTGGCTGCGCGCGGACCGCGCCGCATCACGCCGTTCTTCGTGCCTGCCTCCATCATCAACATGGTGGCTGGCCATGTGTCCATGCGGTTTGGCTTCAAGGGGCCGAATCTCGCCGTGGTGACTGCCTGCACGACCGGGCTGCACTGCATAGGCGAAGCAGGACGCATGATCGAATACGGCGATGCCGATGTGGTGGTGGCTGGTGGCACGGAAGCCACGGTCTCCCCGCTGGGCGTCGGCGGCTTTGCCGCCATGCGCGCACTGTCCACGCGCAATGATGATCCCAAGGCCGCCTCGCGTCCCTGGGACAAGGACCGCGACGGCTTTGTGCTGGGTGAAGGTGCAGGCGTGCTGGTGCTGGAAGAGTACGAGCATGCCAAGGCCCGCGGTGCCAAGATCTATGCTGAACTGTGCGGCTACGGCATGAGTGCCGATGCCGGCCACATGACGGCGCCCAACATGGACGGCCCGCGCCGCGCCATGCTGTCAGCTCTGCGCAACGCCGGCATCAACGCCGACCAGATCGATTATCTGAATGCGCACGGCACATCCACGCCGCTGGGCGACCTCAACGAGACCAATGCCATCAAGGCGGCTCTGGGCGATCACGCCAAGAAAATCGTTGTCAGCTCGACCAAGTCCATGACCGGTCACCTGCTGGGTGGCGCTGGCGGCATCGAGAGCGTCTTCACCGTGCTGGCACTGCACGAGCAGAAGATTCCCCCGACCATCAATCTGGACAACCAGGATCCCGAGTGCGATCTCGACTACTGCGCCAACACGGCACGGGATGCGAAGATCGAAGTGGCAGTGAAAAACAACTTCGGGTTCGGCGGCACCAACGGAACGCTGGTGTTCAAGCGAATCTGAGGCCTGCACACCTCACCATGAAAAGCCCGCCCCGCAAGGGAGCGGGCTTTTTTATTTCTCCCATGGGTCAGGGCGCGTCCGGCAGGGGTGGAACGCATGTCAGACATGCTGCGGTTTTGCGACACTGCAGGCATGACGTCACGCCATGCCCCGCCCGCAGTCCGCCATCCGCTGAATCCACCACGGGGGTCGGTCGCATGCCTGTGCGCGCTTTGGCTGCTGGCGGCCATGCTTTTGCTGGCGTGGGCGCTTGATCTACAGTCCGGATGGGGACCTGCCGTCGTGGCTGTCACGGGTTCTCTGGTTGCAGCTACAGGCATGTGGCATGGATGGCGCGCCCTGGGCAGAGGCTTTGTTGCATGGGATGGCGCGCAGTGGTGGCTTGGTGAGGCAGCCGCTGCCCACGATGCGCAGCCGGTGCTGCTGCAGGTGCGCGCTGACGGTGGTCAATGGCTATGGGCGCAGGCCAGACCCGTTTCGACGGGGTCTTTGCGCTGGCGAAGCTCCCGCTGGCTGCTGCTGTCTTACAGGCAGAGTCCTGAAACCTGGGGTGATTTGCGGCGTGCTGTATATTTCCCGCCCAGACCTACAGAACGCGCGCAGTGACTGCGCCAGGGCCGCCACGGCCCGTCTTCACCGATTTCATGACGCCTCCCGAATTCCCGCCTTCTTCTGCCGACAGCGACCTGGCTCTGGTCGAGCGCACCAACGCAGGAGACATGCGGGCCTTCGAGCTGCTGGTCATCAAGTACCAGCGCCGCATCGAGCGCCTCATTGGCCGCATGGTGCGCGACGTGGACCTGGTGCCTGACATTGCGCAGGAAACCTTCATCCGGGCCTATCGGGCGCTGCACCAGTTCCGGGGTGATGCCCAGTTCTACACCTGGCTGTATCGCATCGCCGTGAATACCGCCAAGAAGGCGCTGCTGGACATGAAGCGCTCGCCGCTGATCACCGAAAGCGCGTTACACAACGGGGATGACGATGATGAAACTTCCCGGCTCAGCCAGGAACTAACCACCGAAGAAACACCCGAAACGATCCTGGCGGCCCAGGAGATTGCCCAGGCAGTCAATGCCGCCATGGAGGCCTTGCCCGAAGATCTCCGTCAAGCCGTCACGTTGCGGGAAATCGAAGGCCTGAGCTACGAGGAAATCTCGAACGCCATGGGTTGTCCCATAGGCACCGTGCGTTCACGCATCTTCCGTGCACGCGAAGCGATTTCAGCGAGAGTCAAGCCTTTGCTGGAGCGCCAGTCTGGCAAGCGGTGGTAGCAACGGGTGATGGCCATCGGGTGGCGCATTTTTTGGGTACAGGGTCTCAGAGCAGACAGGCAGGTGATTGATCATGAATGACGATCTGACGAAGCGCGAACAATTGTCGGCATTGGCTGATGGCGAACTCTCTGCCGCGGAGCTGCAGGCCGCGCTGGCCTATGCGCAAAGCGATGCAGGCCAGCAGGAATGGCGCATGTACCACCTGGTGGGCGATGTGCTGCGCTCTCCTGAGCTGGCGCACCACAGCCGGCACGATCTGCTTTCCGGAATCCGCTCCCAGTTGGCCAATGAGCCGCGCCGCCCCCTGGTTCCCGTCGCCGCAGACGAGCTGGAGCAGGTCGCGCGCCCGGCGCACGGCAGGGCCGTCGTCAATGGCGCGCCGCTGCACGATGCAGCCAATGCGTCGGTATTCCGCTGGAAGATGGCTGCGGGTTTTGCGTCCGTGGCGGCCGTGGCTGCCATTGGCTGGAGCGTGATGGTCGGCGCGCCTGCAGGCCCCGGCGCGGCGCCGGGCCGGGCATTGGCCGCCCTTGAAACGGGGGCGCCTGCAGCGGCTGCTGTCGCTGGAAATGCCCAGGACTTCCCTCTCGGAGATACGGCCCAATCCTCTTCGGTGGTGGCTGTGGCAGGCCCTTACGGCCAAAGCGTCATGCTGCGTGATCCGCGCCTGGATGCGCTGCTGGCCTCCCATCCGCAATACAGTGGTCCGGCCACGTTGCAGATGCCGGCCAGCTTCCTGCGCAATGCCAACTTCGCCTCGGCACCGCGCGCGAACCAGCGCTGAATCCCGCAGGAGAGCATGACTCTCCTGCCTTCTTTTGCACCCGCGTCCAGCCGTTCGGCATTGAAATGGACGCGGGTGCAGTCATTTGTGGCCCATGCACGGCGGTTCGCGCCGCATGCATGCTGCCGATTCGGGAACTAACAGCGTCTTTCAGGCTTCTGAGCCATCGTCTGGCCGGTGCATGCCGGGACTGCGCCAGAATGTGGCGTTCGTCCGAGATGCAAGTCGGCACCGCGTATCTGAACAGGCCGCCCGGGCGCAATGGGCACGGGGGCAACACAATGATTGAGAAGGAAAGGATCACCATGACCACAGTTCGATGGAAGACGCTGCAGTCCTGCACACTGGCAGGCGTTCTGGCGCTGGCTGCTGGCAGCGCCTCAATGCTGGTGCCGGTGAGTGCCGCTCATGCGCAAAGCGGTGCCGTGGTGCGGGGTCTGCCGGACTTCACCGACCTGGTCGAGCAGGTAGGGCCTTCCGTGGTCAACATCCGTACGTTGGAGAAGGCGTCGGCCAACTCTGCCGAGGCGCTGGGCATGGATGAGGACATGCTCGAGTTCTTCCGCCGCTTCGGCCTGCCCGTGCCCAATGTGCCGCGCCAACGCCCCCAGCCGCGTTCACAGCCTGACGAGGAGCAGCCGCGTGGCGTGGGGTCGGGCTTCATCCTGACGGCGGACGGCTTTGTGATGACCAATGCCCACGTGGTCGAAGGCGCTGACGAGGTCATCGTCACGCTGACCGACAAGCGTGAGTTCAAGGCCAAGATCGTGGGCAGCGACAAGCGCACCGACGTGGCTGTGGTCAAGATCGATGCCACCGGACTGCCCGCCGTGAAGATCGGCGACGTGAACCGTCTCAAGGTCGGTGAGTGGGTGATGGCCATCGGATCGCCCTTCGGCCTCGACAACTCGGTCACCGCAGGCATCGTCAGCGCCAAGCAGCGCGACACGGGAGACTATCTGCCCTTCATCCAGACCGATGTGGCCATCAATCCCGGCAACTCGGGCGGCCCGTTGCTGAACATGCGCGGCGAGGTCGTGGGCATCAATAGCCAGATCTATTCGCGTTCCGGCGGTTTCATGGGGATCAGCTTCGCGATTCCGATCGACGAGGCCGTACGCGTCAGCGACCAACTGCGCGCCACCGGCAAGGTCACGCGAGGGCGCATCGGCGTGCAAATCGGGCAGGTCACCAAGGACATTGCCGAATCCATCGGCCTGGGCAAGGCTCAGGGTGCGCTGGTCTCTGCCGTGGAACCCGATTCCCCAGCCGCCAAGGCCGGCGTCGAGGCGGGTGACGTGATCATCAAGTTCGATGGGAAGGCCATTGAGAAGGTCGCCGACCTGCCGCGTCTGGTGGGCAATACCAAGCCCGGAACGCGCAGCACCATCACGGTATTCCGCCGCGGAGCCGCCAAGGATCTGACCATGGTGATCGCCGAAGTCGAGCCCGATGGCGCTCCCCAGGCAAAGGCTGCAGGCAAGGGCAGCACCCTGGTCTCCCAGTCGCTGGGCCTGACGCTGGCCGAACTCACGGATGCCCAGAAAAGGGAATTGGGCATCAAGGGCGGTGTCCGCGTGACGGCCGCTGTCGAGGCGGCAGCACGCGCAGGCCTGCGCGAAGGTGATGTGATCCTGCAACTGGCCAATGTCGAGATCACGGGGCTCAAGAGCTTCGAGGCCACGCTGGCCAAGGTGGACAAGAGCAAGCCGGTGAACCTTCTGGTGCGCCGCGGCGAATGGGCTCAGTACGTGCTCATCCGTCCTGCCCGCTGAGGGGCTGGAGCAGGCCGGTTTTTCGGGGTCCTGGGGAATACCCTCGGAATCCGGACCAAGGCCTGCCCATGCCCCTTGGGGCATTGGGTAAAATGCCCCACCAAAGCGTGACGGCTCAAGGCGTCAGAAACCTGTTTTCAAAGAGGATTGTTGCGGTGCAAAAGCACCGCACTATCCGGTGATCGACGGGCTAGAAATGGCTTGTCGGGTCTGTTGATAAACTGTTGATAAATAATTGTGACAGATCAAGCCCGGAGCTTTGCAGGCCTTGTCAGGGCTTGGTTTCCAGCCCTTTTTGCCTACAATAAAGTCCCAACTATCGCAGTTGCCAGAGATTGTTGGTTCGGGGCGCGTCGTTCATGGACGCGCCCTTTTTTCTTGCGCGCCGACCCTGTCGTTTTCCACTTTCACTAGCAGTCCTTCTCGTTGATGAACCACATCAGAAATTTTTCCATCATTGCGCACATCGACCATGGCAAGTCGACGCTGGCCGACCGCCTGATCCAGCGTTGCGGAGGCCTGGCTGACCGTGACATGGAAGCCCAGGTGCTGGACTCGATGGATATCGAGAAAGAGCGCGGCATCACCATCAAGGCGCAGACGGCTGCCCTGCAGTACAAGGCCAAGGATGGTCAGGTCTACAACCTCAACCTCATCGACACGCCCGGCCACGTGGACTTCTCGTACGAAGTCTCGCGCTCCCTGTCGGCCTGCGAGGGAGCGCTGCTGGTGGTGGACGCCTCTCAGGGCGTAGAGGCACAGACCGTGGCCAACTGCTATACCGCGCTGGATCTCGGCGTGGAAGTGACGGCCGTTCTCAACAAGATGGATCTGCCGCAGGCCGACCCCGACAACGCCAAGGCCGAGATCGAGGACGTCATCGGCATCGATGCCAGCGATGCCATTCCCTGCTCGGCCAAGACCGGCATGGGCATCGACGAGATCCTGGAGGCCGTGGTTGCCAAGGTGCCGCCGCCCAAGGGCAATCCCAATGGCCAACTGCGCGCCATGATCATCGACAGCTGGTTCGACACTTACGTGGGCGTCGTGATGCTGGTGCGCGTGGTCGATGGTGAACTCAAGCGTGGCGAGCGCTTCAAGATGATGGCTTCGGGCGCTGCCTACGAAGCCAACAACCTGGGCGTGTTCACTCCGGCCGACGTGCCGCGCGACGCGCTGCGCGCCGGCGAGGTGGGCTACATCATCGCCGGCATCAAGGAGCTCAAGGCAGCCAAGGTGGGCGACACCATCACGCTGGAAAAGAAGCTTCCCAACAATCTGGGCCCTGCCACCGAAGCCCTGCCCGGCTTCAAGGAAATCAAGCCCCAGGTGTTCGCGGGTCTGTACCCCACCGAAGCCAGCGAATATGACCAGCTGCGCGATGCGCTGGAAAAGCTGCAGCTCAACGATTCGTCCCTGCAGTTCGAGCCTGAAGTCTCTCAGGCGCTGGGCTTCGGCTTTCGCTGCGGCTTCCTGGGCCTGCTGCACATGGAAATCGTGCAGGAGCGCCTGGAGCGCGAATTCGACCAGGACCTGATCACCACCGCGCCCAGCGTGGTCTACGAAGTGGTCAAGGGCGATGGCGAGGTCATCCAGGTCGAGAACCCGTCCAAGATGCCCGATGCCGGCCGTATCGAGGAGGTGCGCGAGCCCATCGTCACCGTCCACCTGTACATGCCCCAGGACTATGTGGGCCCGGTGATGACGCTGGCCAACCAGAAGCGTGGCGTGCAGATCAACATGCAGTACCACGGTCGCCAGGTGATGCTGACCTATGAGATGCCGCTGGGCGAGATCGTGCTGGACTTCTTCGACAAGCTCAAGTCGGTCTCGCGCGGCTATGCCTCCATGGACTACGAGTTCAAGGAGTACCGCGCCTCCGACGTGGTCAAGGTGGACATCCTGCTCAACGGCGAGAAGGTCGATGCGCTGTCCATCATCGTGCACCGCTCCCAGGCCACGTACCGCGGCCGGGCCGTGGTGGCGAAGATGCGCGAGATCATCAGCCGCCAGATGTTCGACGTGGCCATCCAGGCCGCCATCGGGGCCAACATCATTGCTCGGGAAACCGTCAAGGCCATGCGCAAGAACGTGCTGGCCAAGTGCTATGGCGGCGACATCACCCGCAAGCGCAAGCTGCTGGAGAAGCAAAAGGCCGGCAAGAAGCGCATGAAGCAGATCGGTTCGGTGGAAGTGCCTCAGGAGGCCTTCCTGGCCATCTTGCAAGTGGAGGATTGATGCAAGCCATGCAATGGATTACGGCCGTCGTGCTGGCGGCTTTCGTGGGCTATATCGGCGCCTGGTACACGGGCTTCATCGAGGGCAACTTCGCGTTGCTGCTGTTCCTGGCCACCGTGGTCACGGGCCTGTACTGGGTGGCCGAACGGCTGTATTTCCTGCCCCGCCGCCGCCGCGCCGCCGTGGCCATCGAGGAGGCTGCCGTGGCGCGCCGCGCAGAACTCGACCGCATGGGCATCGCCAAGACCGACATCGAGGTGTCGGAAGAGGCCAAGGGCCGCATCCTCATGCAGCCCTGGTGGCTGGACTGGACCGCGGGCCTGTTCCCCGTGATCGCCATCGTCTTTGTCCTGCGCTCGTTCCTGTTCGAGCCGTTCAAGATTCCCTCGGGCTCCATGATCCCCACGCTGCTCGTGGGCGACCTGATCCTGGTGAACAAGTTCACCTACGGCGTGCGCCTGCCGGTGATCAACACCAAGATCACCCAGGGCCAGCCGCTGCAGCGCGGCGATGTGGTGGTGTTCCGCTATCCTCCGCAACCCAGCCTGGACTACATCAAGCGCGTGGTGGGCCTGCCGGGTGACGAGATCTCCTATCTGAACAAGCGGCTGACGGTCAATGGCAAGGAAGTCCCGGTCAGCGAACTGCCTGACTTCTTCGACAAGGACGCGATGCGCTACTTCAAGCAGTACGAGGAGTCGCTGGGCGACAAGCCGCACCGCATGATCGTGAACCAGGACGTGCCCGCATTCATCCAGGGTGCCAGCGGCTTCGAGTTCCGCGAGAACTGCCGCTACAGCGTCGAAGGCATCACCTGCAAGGTGCCCGAGGGCCAGTACTTCATGATGGGCGACAACCGCGACAATTCGCTGGATTCCCGATACTGGGGCTTTGTGCCCGACAAGAACATCGTTGGCCGGGCCTTCTTCGTCTGGATGAACTTCGGGGATTTCAAGCGCATCGGCGGCTTCCATTGATCACATGCATGCCTGAGGGCCAGATGCCCCCAGGCATGCGCGAGGGATTCACATCGGAGGAGGAAAAAGCATGTTGACATCGAACAACCGGCGTTCGCGCCAGCGCGGTCTGTCCTTTCTGGGACTGGTGTTTGTGATTGCCCTGGGCGTGGGTGTGGTGGCCGTGGGCGCACAATCAGTGCCGGTCTTCCTGGAGTATCAGGCCATCGTCAAGGCCGCCAACAAGGCGGCCCGCGAAGGCAATTCCGTGGCCGAGGTCAAGGCCAGCTTCGAGCGTTCCGCCGCCATTGATGACTTCACATCCGTGAAGGGCGCAGACCTCGAGGTGACCAAAATCAATGACCGTGTGGTGGTGGGGTTCGAATATTCGCGCGAGATCCATCTCGTGGGCCCCGCCTACCTGACTTACCGTTTTAAGAAGCAGACCCAATAGGTGCCTCCCTTACTGAATGCGCTGCAGCTGAGGCTGCAGCATCAATTTGCCGAGCCTGCATTGCTGCAGCGTGCCGTCACGCACCGCAGTTTCTCGGCAGACAACAACGAGCGCCTGGAATTCCTCGGCGACTCGGTGCTGAATCTTGCCATTTCCAGCCTGCTCTACCAGCGGCTCAGTTCCATGCCCGAGGGCGATCTGTCCCGCGTGCGCGCCAACCTGGTCAAGGAAGGCACGCTGCACCAGATCGCGCTGAGGCTGCAGTTGCCCGATCTGCTGCGCCTGGGCGAAGGCGAATCCAAGTCGGGCGGCAAGCAACGCCCCTCCATCCTGGCCGATGCGGTCGAGGCCCTGATCGGCGCAGTGTATCTGGACGCCGGCTACGCTGCGGGCGAGAAGGTGGTACACCATCTCTTCGAGGGCGTGGACATCAACCCCCACATGCGCGCAGCCGAAAAGGATGCGAAGACGGCCCTGCAGGAATGGCTGCAGGGGCGGCGCATGAAGCTGCCGCAGTACGAAGTGGTTGCCACCACGGGCGCCGCCCATCGCCAGACCTTCGAGGTGGCCTGCGCGATTGCCGAGTTGCAACTGCAGGCCCGGGGAACGGGTGCCTCGCGCAGGGCCGCCGAGCAGACGGCTGCCACAGCCATGCTGGAACTATTGAAAGCAAGACACGCATGAACCAAGACAAACCCCCGGCGCCGACACAGACCGCCGCCGAACTCGACGCCCTGCTGGCTGCGGCCAAGCCCGGCGCTGGCGCAGCTCGCACGGCATCCGCTGCTGATGACACCCCGGCACCCGAGGTGCCGACCGGCCCGCAGCGCTGCGGCCTGATCGCCATCGTCGGCAAGCCCAATGTGGGCAAGTCCACGCTGATGAATGCGCTGGTGGGCCAGAAGATCAGCATCACCTCGCGCAAGGCGCAGACCACGCGCCACCGCATCACGGGCATTCGCACGCGCGCCGCGACGCAGTTCATCTTTGTCGATACGCCGGGTTTCCAGACCAAGCACAGCACGGCACTGAACAAGTCGCTCAACAAGACCGTGATGGGCGCCATCGGCGACGTGGACCTGATCCTGTTCGTCGTGGAAGCCGGCCAGTTCACGCTGGCCGATGCCAAGGTGCTGTCGCTGTTCAAGCCTGGCATCCCCACGCTGCTGATTGCCAACAAGCTGGACACCGTGGGCCGCCGTGCCGAGATCGCACCCTGGCTCAAGGGCATGCAGGAGCGCCATCCGTTCGCCGAATTCGTGCCCATGTCGGCCAAGAACAAGGGAGACATCGAACGCCTGTTCGGCATCTGCGAGAAGTACCTGCCCGAGCAGGACTGGATGTACGCCGCCGACGAGCTGACCGACCGCAGCGAGAAGTTCCTCGCCTCGGAGACCGTGCGCGAGAAGCTGTTCCGATTCACGGGCGACGAGCTGCCCTACACCTCCACGGTGGTCATCGACAAGTTCGAGGAAGAGGCCAGCAAGCAGCACAAGCGTTTCATCCGCGTGGCGGCCACCATCGTGGTCGAACGCGACGGCCACAAGGCCATGATCATCGGAGAGAAGGGCGAGCGCCTCAAGCGCATCAGCACCGAGGCGCGCCAGGAGCTGGAAAAGCTCATGGATGCCAAGGTCTTCCTCGAAGTCTGGGTCAAGGTCCGCTCCGGCTGGGCCGACGACGAAGCCCGCGTGCGTTCGTTCGGCTACGAGTGAGCACCCTTACCGCAAGGCCCTGGGTCCATGGCTAGCGCCAAGCGTGTCTCGGACGAGCCGGCCTTCGTCCTGCACAGCTACGACTGGAGCGAGTCCAGCTTGATCCTTGAGGTCTTCACGCGTCACCGGGGCCGCGTGGCGCTGGCGGCCAAGGGCGTCAAGCGGCCGACCTCGAACTTTCGCCCCGTGCTGCTGCCGCTGCAGCCGCTGAGCCTGAGCTACAGCCTGGGCGGCGAGGGCAATGGCGAGATCCATACCCTCAAGGGCGCAGAGTGGGTGGGCGGGCATGTCATGCCCCAGGGTGACGCCCTGCTGTCGGGCCTGTACCTCAACGAGCTGCTGATGCGCCTGCTGGCGCGCGACGATCCCTACGCGGCGCTGTTCGACATCTATGCCGGTGTGGTGCGCGTGCTGGCAGGCCAGCATGGCGATGCCATCGAGCCCGTGCTGCGCACCTTCGAGCTGCTGCTGCTGCGCGAATTGGGCCATCTGCCTGCCTTGAATGAGGAAAGCGCCACGCTGGCGCCGCTGGCCGAGGGGCGTCGCTATGCGCTGGTGGCCGAAGGCGGCCTGCGCCCGGCGCTGCAGGGCGAGCGCGCCGTGCTGGGCGCTGCGCAGTGGCAGGCCATTGAAAGCGCGCTGCAGGCTCGGCAGGCCTTCAACGCCACACTGCATGTGGTGGCCCAGCCCGAGGCGGCGCTGGCCCTCAAGCCCCAACTGAGGGCCTTGCTGCAATACCATTGCGGCAGTCCCATGCTGCGCACCCGCCAGCTGATGATGGATCTGCAATCGCTATGAATCTTTCCCACGCTTCGCAGCGCACGGCGCTGTCGGTCAATGTCAACAAGGTTGCGCTGCTGCGCAACACGCGCCATCTGGGCATTCCCAGCGTGACGCGCGCCGCGCGCATCTGCCTGGAGGCCGGTGCCCAGGGCATCACCATCCATCCGCGTCCCGACCAGCGCCATATCCGCAGCGAAGATGTCTATGAACTGCATGCGCTGATGAAGCATTGGCCGCAGGCGGAGTTCAACATCGAGGGCAACCCGACGCAGAACCTGATGGACTTCATCCGGGCCACGCGCCCGCATCAGGCCACCTTCGTGCCCGACAGCGAGGACCAGTTCACCAGCGACCATGGCTGGAACTTCCCGCAGGATGCCGAGCGCCTGAAGCCGCTGATCGCCGAATGCCGCCAACTCGGCGTGCGCGTCAGCCTGTTCATGGACCCGGTTCCCGCACAGATGGCCGCTGCGCGCGCCGCGGGCGCCGACCGGGTCGAGCTGTACACCGAGCCCTATGCGGCCGCCTGGGGCACGGCAGACCAGGAAGTTCAACTGCAGGCCTACGCGGCGGCGGCCCAGGCTGCGCTGGACGCCGGGCTGGGCATCAATGCCGGCCATGACCTCAGCCGCGACAACCTGGCCGCCTTCGTGGCGCGCGTGCCGGGCCTGCTCGAAGTCTCCATCGGCCATGCGCTGATCGCCGACGCGCTGGAGCTGGGCTACGCCCAAACCGTGCGCGCCTACCAGCAGTGCATAGACCAGGGCATGGCGGCGCGCGCCTGAAGCTTTCGCGGAGCGAATCCATGATCTACGGCATCGGTACCGACATCTGCGACGTGCGCCGCATCCGCGCCAGCCTGGAGCGCCATGGCGACCGTTTCGCCGAGAAGGTGCTGGCCGAAGGCGAACTGTCCACCTGGCGAGCCCGCCGCGCGCGCTGGCCCGAGCGCGGCATCCGCTTCGTCGCCACGCGCTTTTCCGCCAAGGAGGCCTTTTCCAAGGCCATAGGCATGGGCATGGTCATGCCCATGACCTGGCGCAGCTGCGAGGTCGTCAAGCTGCCCAGTGGCCAGCCAGCCATCGTGCTGCACGGCGCGCTCAAGGAATGGTTCGAGGCACGGAACCTGCAGGTTCACCTGTCCGTGACCGACGAGAGCGACTACGCGGCCAGCTTCTGCGTGGTCGAGCGCCGCGCCTGACACCCGGCCGGCGCAGCGCTGGCTTTTTTGACTCCACAGGATTCATAGCATGACCGAGCACGCACCCCTGATCATCGACATCGCCGGCAAGGCGCTCACCGACGCGGACCGCCGGCGCCTGGCGCATCCGCTGGTCGGCGGCATCATCCTCTTCGCCCGCAACTGGGAAAGCCGCGAGCAACTGGTGCAGCTGTGCGCCGATATCAAGGGCGTCAAAGCCGACCTGCTGATCTGCGTGGACCACGAGGGCGGGCGCGTGCAGCGTTTTCGTGCCGACGGATTCACGCATCTGCCGCCCATGCGCGCCTTCGGCCAGATGTGGATGGACGACGGCAAGGGCAGCAGGCAGCGCGAAGGCAGCGGCGCCCTGGCTGCCATGAACGCCGCCACGGCGGCCGGCTACGTGCTGGGCACCGAACTGCGCGCCTGCGGCGTGGATTTCAGCTTCACCCCGGTGCTGGACCTTGACTATGGTGCCAGCAGCGTCATCGGCGACCGCAGCTTCCACCGCGACCCGCGCGTGGTGGCGGCGCTGGCCCGCAGCCTCATGCACGGCCTGCTGCAGGCCGGCATGGGCAACTGCGGCAAGCACTTTCCCGGCCACGGCTTCGTCAAGGCCGATTCGCATGTGGACATTCCGGTCGATGGCCGCAGCCTCACCGCCATCCTGGGCGAGGATGCCGCGCCCTATCCCTGGCTGTCCAGCGTGCTCACGGCCGTGATGCCGGCCCATGTGATCTACCCCAAGGTCGACAGGCGCCCGGCCGGTTTTTCCGCCAAGTGGCTCAAGGACATCCTGCGCAGCCGCCTGCGCTACGACGGCGCCATCTTCAGCGATGACCTGAGCATGGAGGGCGCGCGCCGCATCGACGGGCAACTCATCGGCTACACCGACGCAGCCCTGGCCGCGCTGGAGGCCGGCTGCGACATGGTGCTGCTGTGCAACCAGAGCCTGGGCCTGGGCGAGCATGTGGACGAGCTGCTGGCCGGCATGGAGGCCGCGCAGCGCAGTGGCCGCTGGCAGCCCGATGCCGACAGCGAATCGCGCCGCCTGGCCCTGCTGCCGGAGACCGTGCCCCAGCCCTGGGACGATCTCATGCGCCAGCCGGCCTACCTCCAGGCGCTGGACCTGCTGCCTTGATGGATTGACGAGCGCAGCGGCTGGCCGGCTGAGGGCTGGCGGGCCTTGCAAAGGCTGTGCGGGCCATGGAGGACGCGCACGCCAAGTGTTTTCACAGGAGAGTTTTCCCATGCGCGTTGGCGTGCTGACCGGAGGTGGCGATTGCCCCGGCCTGAATGCGGTGATCCGTGCGGTCACCAAGTCCCTGATCAACCACGGCCAGTGCGAGGTGCTGGGCATTGCCGACGGCTTCGAGGGCCTGATGCTCGACCCGCCCGGCGTCAAGCCCCTGGGCTGGGACGAGGTCTCGGGCATCCTGCATGTGGGCGGCACCATCCTGGGCACCAGCAACAGCGCCAATCCCCTGCGCGATGAGGCCACGCTGGAGCATGTGGGTCGCAACGTCCGGGCGCTGGGACTGGACGTGGTGGTGGCCATCGGCGGCGACGGCACCATGAGCCTGGCGCATGGCCTGGCCGAACAGGTGGGCCTGACCTGCGTGGGCGTGCCCAAGACCATAGACAACGACATTGCCAATTGCGAGCGCAGCTTTGGCTTCGACACCGCCGTGGCCACGGCCACCGAGGCGCTGCGCCGCATCGAGAGCACAGCCAACAGCCACCACCGCGTGATGATCGTCGAGACCATGGGACGCCATGCCGGATGGCTGGCGCTGGAGGCCGGCATTGCCGGTGCGGCCGACGTCATCCTGCTGCCCGAGATCGACTACGACCTGCAGGCCATCGTGGATTTCTGCCGCATGCGCGAGCAGCGCCAGCGCTACACCATCATCTGCATCGGCGAGGGCGCCAAGGAAAGCGGTGCCAGCCTCACGGTGCGTGAGCGCATAGAGCAAAGCCCGGACCCCGTACGCCTGGGCGGCGTCGGCCATGTGCTGCGCGAGCGCCTGCAGCCCCATCTCAGGAGCGAGGTGCGCACCACGGTGCTGGGCCATGTGCAACGCGGCGGCGACCCCACTCCCTTTGACCGCGTGCTGGCCACCCAGTACGGCCACCATGCGGCGCAGCTGGTGCTGTCCGGCGGCTTTGGGCGCATGGTCACGCTGCAGGGCGGGCAGATCGGCAGCGTGGAAATCTCACGCGTGGCCAACACCCAGCGCACCGTGCCGCTGGACCACGGCCTGCTCACCATGGCGCGCGACATAGGCATTTGCCTGGGCGAGCCCCGCAAGCCTGCTGCGTCGCCGGCCGCCGCTGGCCGCCACTGAGCCCGCCATGCGGCAACAGGGGCGCATCACCGGCTGGAAGGACGAGCAGGGCTTCGGCTTCATCGAGCCCGATGGCGGCGGGGCGCCGGTCTTTGTCCACATCAAGTCCTTCACCGATCGCCGCCGCAGGCCCGAGGGCGGCGAGCGCGTCAGCTACGTGCCCGGCCGCAACGCCCAGGGGAAATGGCGCGCCCAGGATGTCGCCTTCATTGGCGAGTCCAGGAGCGGCCATCCGCAGCCTGCGCGGCGACGCCGTGCCGGCATGTCCTCGCGGCCTCAGTCAACTGTGCGAGGCCAGGTGGCAGTGGGGCTGGCCGCTGCCTTCTTCTGCGTGCTGATGGCCGTTGCCTGGATTGGCCGCATGCCCTGGGCACTGGTCGGCCTGTATGCGGCGGCAAGCCTGGTGACCTTCATGGTCTACGGATTCGACAAGTCCGCCGCCGTGCACGACCGCTGGCGTACCAGCGAAGGCCGCCTGCACCTGCTGGCGCTGCTGGGCGGCTGGCCTGGCGCGTTGCTCGCGCAAGGGCTGCTGCGGCACAAGTCCAGCAAGGCCTCGTTCCAGTTGGTGTTCTGGATCACCGTGGGGATCAACTGCGGCCTGCTGGCCTGGCTGCTGTCACCGGCGGGTGCGCCGTTGCGGGCTCTGGCACCCGGCATCTTCTGAAGACCCAAGGAGCAGGCGATGACCCAGGCTGGACCAGGGGCCGAAATGCCCAGCGCAAACGATGCATCGCTGCAGACCTGGCAGGCATCTTGGCAGCATGCCTGGTCCGCACTGGGCGCCAGCGCGCCGCAGCCTGTGCTGGCCGAGCTGCTGCAAAGCTACAGCGAGCCACAGCGCCACTACCACACGCTGCAGCATCTGGGCGAGGCCATGGGCCTGCTGCAGCCGGCGCTGGGCCTGGCCGCGCACCCCGGCGAGGTGGCGCTGGCGCTGTGGTTCCATGATGCCGTCTACGAAACCCAGGCCAAGGACAACGAGGCGCGCAGCGCCGACTGGGCCGTGGCCGTGGTGCGCGGGCAGGGCCTGCCGGCGGAGGTGGCCGGGCGCGTGCACGGCCTGATCATGGCGACCTGTCACGCTGCACAGCCGTCCGGGATCGACGCCCAACTGCTGGTGGATGCCGACCTGGGCATTCTCGCGGCCGACCCTCTGCGGTTTGCCGAGTACGAGGTACAGGTGCGGGCCGAGTACGAATGGGTGCCCTTGCCGCTGTACCGCGCCAGGCGCCGCGAGGTGTTGCTGGGCTTCATGCAGCGCGAGGCCATCTACTGCACCGACTGGTTCCGGCAACGGCTGGAGGCGCGGGCGCGGTGCAACCTCGCGCAGGCGCTGGGTTTGTAGGCGGCGCCTGTGTCGGCATCCTATGATCGGGGGCTGCTGCGGGCCGTGCAGGCCTGCCTCCCTCTCTTTCTTATCTTGCCCAGGCTCTGCCTGGCTCACCGGACGCGCAGATGACCACCCTTGGAACCCCTTACTCCCCCCATGCCACCAAAGTCATGCTGCTGGGCAGCGGCGAACTCGGCAAGGAAGTGCTGATCGCGCTGCAGCGCCTGGGCGTGGAAACCATTGCCGTGGACCGTTACGAGAACGCGCCCGGCCAGCAGGTGGCCCACCACGCACGCACCATCACCATGAGCGATCCGGCCCAGCTCAAGGCCTTGATCGAGGCCGAGAAACCCGGCCTGGTCGTGCCCGAGATCGAGGCCATTGCCACGCCCATGCTCGAAGAGCTGGAAGCGGCAGGCGTGGTCACCGTGATCCCCACGGCCCGCGCCGCGCGCCTGACCATGGACCGCGAAGGCATTCGCCGCCTGGCCGCCGAGACGCTGGGCCTGGCCACCAGCCCTTACCGCTTCTGTGATTCGCAGCAGGAACTGCAGGCTGCCATCGACGGCACGGATGGCCAGCCCGCCATCGGCTTTCCCTGCGTGGTCAAGCCCGTGATGAGCAGCTCGGGCAAGGGCCAGAGCAAGCTGGACGGCCCGGACGACGTGGCCAAGGCCTGGGACTACGCCATGGCCGGCGGCCGCGTGAGCCATGGCCGTGTGATCGTCGAAGGCTTCATCGACTTCGACTACGAAATCACCCAGCTCACGGTGCGCGCCAAGGGTGCGGACGGCCAGGTGCAGACGCATTTCTGCGATCCCATCGGCCACATCCAGCAGTCCGGCGACTATGTGGAAAGCTGGCAGCCCCATCCCATGCACCCGGCGGCGCTGCAGAAGTCGCGCGACATCGCCAAGGCGGTGACCGATGACCTGGGCGGCCTGGGCCTGTTTGGCGTGGAGCTGTTCGTCAAGGGCGAGCAGGTCTGGTTCAGCGAAGTCTCGCCACGCCCGCACGACACGGGGCTGGTCACGCTGGCCACGCAGTGGCAAAGCGAATTCGAGCTGCATGCCCGCGCCATTCTGGGCCTGCCCGTGGATGCCTCGCTGCGCAACCCCGGCGCCAGCGCCGTGATCTATGGCGGGCAGGATGCCGAAGGCCTGGTGTTCGACGGCGTGGACGAGGCCCTGGCCGTGCCGGGCACGGACCTGCGCCTGTTCGGCAAGCCAGAGAGCTTCGTCAAGCGCCGCATGGGCGTGGCCCTGGCGCGCGCCCAGGATGTGGAGCAGGCGCGAACCAACGCCAAGCTGGCCGCCAGCAAGGTCCGGCCGCGCAAGCCCTGAGGCGCTGCCCAATGACAAAGCCGCCGTCCCTTTGCCGGGCGGCGGCTTTTTTCATGGGGTGCCGGCCTTAGTTGGTCGTGTGCATGGGAGGCTGCGAGGGCTGGGCATCATGCGGCGTGGTCAGCCGGATGGCGCGCTCCTCCTCGCCATGGCTGGCATGCTCGCCATCCGCGCCCAGGCCCCCCTTCCAGCGCCGGACCACGCGCTGGAAGATCAGCGAGTTGGGAATCTGCAGCAGGTTGGGCGAGCCATCGGGCGCATGGGCATCCTGCAAGGTGGTGTAGAGCATGTTGATGTCGATCACGCGGCCCTTGGCACCGGGCTTTTCGGCCGTGTCCAGCACCTCGATGTAGTCGCCCAGGCGAAAGGGCCCGACGATGACGATGAGCAGGGCGCAGAACAGGTTGGACAGCACGCTCCAGGCCGCAAAGAAGGCCACGGCGCCCACGGTGGCAAAGCCGGTGAAGGCCGTCCACAGCACGGTGGCCGAGACGCCCAGGCGCTCCAGTACCAGCGGCACGGTGGCGGCGATGAGAATCCAGCGGAACACGCCGCGCAGCGGCACCAGCAGCTCCGGCGGCAGGCCGTAGTGCCTGCCCGCGCGTGCGATCAGCCGGCGAACCAGGCGATTGAGCAGCCAGGCCGCACCGATGATCAGCAGGATCTGGGCACCGGGGATGATGAACTCCAGCCAATCCTGCATCCAGGCGGGCAGGTGCGCTTGAAAACGACGCATAACTTCAAACATTCAGGAAACAGCAATCCGCATTCAGGACCCGGATGCGCGGCTTGCGCGCGCCCGGCATTGAGCTGCGATCGTAAGCGCAGGCGCAAGGCCCGGCAGTCAGGTGCGGCGCTGCTCCACCGTGTCCATCTGCATCTCGAAGCTGAAGAAGCGGTCGCGCCCCTGGGCCTTGGCCGCGTACAGGGCCTGGTCGGCGCGCATGAGCATGGCTTCGGCGCTGGTGTATTCGTCGGGGACGCAGGTGGTGATGCCGCCCGACAGCGTGAGGCCCGATTCATGGGGTGAGTCGGGGTGGCGTATGCGCAGCACGCGCAGCATCTGGCCCACGGCACGCGCGAACGTCATGGCCCCCGAGCGTGGCGTGCGCGGCAGGATGAGCGCGAATTCCTCGCCGCCATAGCGCGCCGCCACGTCACGCGGGCGCACGCAGACCTCGCGCAGCAGGCGGCCTATCTGTTTCAGGCATTCATCGCCATGCACATGGCCATAGGTGTCGTTGTAGCGCTTGAAATGGTCCAGGTCGCAGAGCATCAGCGTCAGCGGCTGGCCCTCGCGGCGGGCCGAGGCGATCTCGGCATGCAGGATGCGGTCGAAGCCTCGGCGGTTGACCAGGCCCGTGAGCTGGTCGAGCTCGACCATTTCGTTGAGCTTCTGGTTGGCCTCATGCAGCTCGGCCGACAGCGATACCAGGCGCCGGCGCATGTCCAGCAGGCGGCGCATGGCGCGCAGCTTGGCCACGAGCACGATGGGCTTGACGGGCTTGACCAGGTAGTCGTCGCCTCCGGCCTCGATGCCGCGCCACACGTCCAGGTCATTGTCCAGTCCGGACAGGAAGATGACGGGCGTCCACTCGCCGGGCTCGGCCTCGCGCAGCTGGCGGGCCACCCAGTAGCCGTCCTCGCCCGGCAGACGGATGTCGAGCAGCACGAGGTCGGGGCGCTGCTCGCGGAACAGTGCCAGGGCGCTGGGGCCATCGGCAGCCTCCAGCACGCGGGTCACGCCCGCATGCAGCAGCTCGCTGACCAGACTGGTGCGTACCGAGGCCTGGTCTTCCACGACCAGCACGCAAAACGGCGATGCCTCGTCCGTCGGCTTGGCGAAGCGCGCTCCGGTGGGCTCGATGGCGGGAGAGTCGGTGCTGTCGGTGGGCGAAGGTGGTGGGGCAGCGGGCATGGCCTTCAGGGTTGTGAGACCAGAAATGGGTCAGGGGGCTGCGCAGTACGCGGCATGGGGGTGGCGCCAGTGTAAGTCGGTCGTTGTATTCGTGTGCGATTGTGGATGCCCGGCTTTCTTCAGGCCAGGGGCAGGTCCGTGCGGGCCCGGCTGGCTTCGTCGTGCCATTGCACGAAGGCGTCGGCGGCCGCACACAGGCGTGGGTTGCCCAGTTGCTGCAGCAGCCTGCAAGCTGCAAAGCCCTGGGCTTTTTCGTCATAGGCAAGCGCCCACTGGCGGCGCTCTTGCCGCGTCTGCTCGGGCTGGGGCCAGCGGCGCAGCGAGGTGGACAGTCCGGTCAGGCCCATGCGCCAGGGCTTGCCCGATACGCGGGCGCGAAAGCACTGCTGGCGCTCGCACAGCAGGGCATAGAGCGGGTCCACCTGCAAGGCGTCGAACAACTGCGCGACGGCAGGGGCGTCGGGTGCGAAATCGGTATGCGTGACGATGACACGCAGGCCCTTGGGCGTTTCATAGACGCGCAGCCCCCAGTCGGCATGGCTTTGGTGGAAGGCCTGTACGCGCTCCATGGCGCGTGCGGACGGCGAGTCCGTGGCCGCGCGCCGGCGCGCCTGCCGCGCCTCCCACCAGCGCTGCACGCGCCGCATGGCCAGGAACAGCAGCAGCACGACCAGCGCTGTGGCCACCATCCTCGAATTGTTCTTGTGCGGTGCCAGCCGGGCCAGCCAGGTGGCGGCCGAAGCCAGCAAAAGCAGGGTCACGACGGGAAAGCGCACAGCGCTGGGCGGCTCGGGCAGGTCGATATCGGCGATGGCCACGCGCTCGGTGTTCAGGCAGTGGGCGCCGTAGCTGTTGCGTGTCATCACCGTGCCGTCGCGCCGCTGCAGGACCTCTTCGCGTATGGGGGTGCTGAAGCCGTCGAGCGCGTACTCGTTCTTCCATTCCATGCGCGGCTCGCCCGGGGGCAGCGCCGCATTGCGGGCGTCTTGCAGGGCCTTGGCGGCACGCTCCTGGGCGTGGGCCTGGGCAGCCTCCTGGCTGGTGTCGGACCATCCCCAGCGCTGGACGGTGATGCCGTGGGTGGGGCGGCTTTCATGCCGCAGGCGCGCCTGCGCCCAGTAGGTGGGGATGTGCATGGCGAGCCAGTATAGGGAAAAGCCGCCTGGCTCCCAAGGGAACGCAGGCGGCTTCAGTTGGCCATGCGCGCAGGCGCTGGATGCCGGGGGGTTACTGTTCGCGGCGCAGGGCGGGGAACAGGATCACGTCGCGGATGCTGGCGCTGTCGGTCAGCAGCATCATCAGGCGGTCGATGCCGATGCCGCAGCCGCCCGTGGGGGGCATGCCGTACTCGAGGGCACGCACGAAGTCGTGGTCGAAGTACATGGCTTCGTCGTCGCCGCCGTCCTTGGCCTGGACCTGGGCGTTGAAGCGCGCGGCCTGGTCCTCGGCGTCGTTGAGTTCGGAGAAGCCGTTGCCGAATTCACGGCCCGTGATGTACAGCTCGAAGCGCTCGGTGACTTCGGGGCGCTCGTCATTGGCGCGTGCCAGCGGCGAGATCTCGGTGGGGTGCTCCATGATGAAGGTGGGCTGCCAGAGCTTTTCCTCGACCACTTCCTCGAAGTACAGCACCTGCAGGCTGGCCAGGGTACGGGTGGACAGGCGGTCCTTTTCTTCCGTCATGCCCAGCTTGCGCAGGGCATTGGTCAGCCATTCGCGGTCGGCCACCTTGTCACCGGCTTCGGTGAACTTGACGATGGCCTCGGGAATGGTCAGGCGCTGGAAGGGCTGGGACAGGTCCACGGGCTTGCCTCCGTAGGTCAGCTGCAGCGTGCCCACGGCCTTTTGCGCGGCGTCGCGCACCAGTGCTTCGGTGTAGTCCATCAGGTCGCGGTAGTTCCAGTAGGCCGCGTAGAACTCCATCATGGTGAACTCGGGGTTGTGGCGCACCGAGATGCCTTCGTTGCGGAAGTTGCGGTTGATTTCGAACACGCGCTCGAAGCCGCCGACCACCAGGCGCTTGAGGTACAGCTCGGGCGCGATGCGCAGGTACATCTCCTGGTCCAGCGCGTTGTGGTGGGTGACGAAGGGCTTGGCGTTGGCGCCGCCGGGAATGGGATGCAGCATGGGCGTCTCCACTTCCAGGAAGCCATGCTCCACCATGAATTCGCGGATGCCCGAGACGGCCTTGCTGCGCGCGATGAAGCGGCGGCGGGCCTGCTCGTCCATCATCAGGTCCACGTAGCGCTGGCGCACCTTCTGCTCCAGATCGGCCATGCCGTGGAACTTGTCGGGCATGGGGCGCAGGCTCTTGGTGAGCAGGCGCAGCGTCTGCACCTTGACCGACAGCTCGCCGGTCTTGGTCTTCATCAGCGTGCCTTCGGCGCCCAGGATGTCGCCCAGGTCCCAGCGCTTGAAGGCCGCATAGACCTCCTCGCCCACGGTGTCGCGCGTGATGTACAGCTGGATGCGGCCGTGCGTGGGGCCCAGCGATCCGTCCTGGATGGTGGCGAAGCTGGCCTTGCCCATGACGCGCTTGAGCATCATGCGGCCGCCCAGGCTGACCTGCACGGATTCGGCGTCGAGCTGCTCGGCGCTCTTGTCGGCATGGGCCTGCTGCAGGGCCTCGGCGCGGTCGGCCGGCTTGAAGTCGTTGGGGAAGGCCACGCCGCCCTGTTCACGCACCTGTTCGCGCAGGGCCTTGAGTTTTTCGCGGCGCTCGGCGATGAGTTGGTTTTCGTCCTGGGGAGCGGTCTGGTCCGCTGCAGATGGTGTGTTGTGTTCGGTCATGACAATGAGCGCCAGCGCAAAACGCCGAGGGGCCGGAAAAAAGCCGGAGGGGGAAATCGGGGAAAGCCGAAAAAAAGCCAGGCGGGAAGGGCTGGAAAATGCAGCGGCAGCAGCAAATGCCACCGGCAGACCCCGCAGCTGGCGGGCTGAATCCGCGATTTTAAGTTTTTTGTCGCGCTTTCGGTGCGTGGTGCCGTCAATGTGCCGGACCTTGCTGCGGTATGACGCCGCAGGACCGCCAATTCGTCAGTGCGCGGCGGGCGGGGAGCCGGGCGCCGTCCCCTGCGAATTGCCTATGCCGCTGCGTTCCAGCACATCCGCCACCAGCTCCAGCCGCACCAGCGGGCTGTCCAAGGCCATCAGTTGCTGCTTGATGGACACGGGCAGGGGCAGCAGCTCGGTCCAGCGGTTGGCCACCCAGCCGCAGTCGCCCATCTGTTCGGCGCTGGGCAGCCGGGCATGGTCGGCGTCGGTGGATCGTGCGTGCAGCTGCATCAGCACCTGGGCCAGGGCCTGGGCCGTGGCGAGCAGGTGATCGGGGATGGGGACGGCGGCGTCGGCAGGCAGCATCTGCACATCGGCCACCCACAGGCCGTGGGGCAGCTGCCGGTGATCCTGCATGCGAAAGCGCTGCGTGCCCTCGCACTGCAGCTGCAGCAGGCCGGGCTGGGGCTGCTGCAGCTGGACGATGCGTGCCAGCGTGCCCACGGCATGCAGCTGCTCGGCGGCCGCACCGGCCTTGCGCACTTCGCTGCCGGCCTGCAATGCCACCACGCCGAAGGGGGCTCCCGTGCGCTCGCACTTGCGGATCATGTCGAGGTAGCGGACCTCGAAGACGCGAAGGCTCAGCAGGCCTTGGGGAAAAAGGACGCTGCCCAGGGGGAAAAGCGGCAGGGAGTGCAGTGCGGTATGGGCGGTCATGTGATGGGCGGGATGCGGCAGCTATCATCCCATGCTGTGCCAAGGCCGGCTGGCCGTGGTCCGATCTTCCTCTCGCAGTCCTACAACGCCATGCTTTTTCAGATCGTTTCCTTTTTGCTCGACGTGGTCGTTGGCCTGCTGACCGGCGTCTGCCTGTTGCGCATGTACATGCAGGCCCAGCGCATTCCCTTCGGCAACCCGGTCGGCCAACTGGTGTTTGCGCTGTCCGACTGGATCGTGATGCCGCTGCGCCGCGTCATCAAGCCGGCCGGGCGCTGGGACATGTCCAGCCTGATCGCGGCCTTCCTGCTGCAGATGCTGCAGTTCGTGCTGCTGTGGCTGCTGATGGGCGGGCAGTCCAATGTGCTCGCCCTGCCGTGGCTGGCCCTGTGCGGCCTGGCGCGCGTGGCGCTGTCGGGCATGGTGGGCGTGCTGCTGATCTATGTCATCTTGTCGTGGGTGCAGCCGCAGTCGCCGATGTACGGCGTGCTGCAGCGCCTGTCCGAGCCCATGCTGCGGCCCATTCGCCGCATCGTGCCCCTGATCGGCGGTATCGATCTGTCGGCACTGGTGGCTCTGGTACTGCTGCAGATCGCGCTGATGGTGTTGGGCTATATCCAGGGCTCGGGCCTGATGCTGCTGGCCTGATTTCCCCAGTTTCCCGGACGTGAAAAAGCCGCCGCAGGCACCCACCTGCGGCGGCTTTTTTGTGTCTGCGCGAGGCTTTACTGAACAGCGTCGGCCGGCAGGCGCTGCAGCATGGCAAGCGATGCTGCGATGCGGTCGCGCAGCTCGCGGCGGTCCACGATCATGTCCACGGCGCCCTTGTCCTGCAGGAACTCGGCGCGCTGGAAGCCTTCGGGCAGCTTCACGCGCACCGTGGTTTCGATCACGCGCGGACCGGCGAAGCCGACCAGGGTCTTGGGCTCGGCAATGACGATGTCTCCCACGAAGGCGAAGCTGGCGGAGACGCCGCCGAAGGTGGGATCGGTCAGCACCGAGACGTAGGGCAGGCCCTTCTTGGCCAGGCGCGTGAGCGCTGCATTGGCCTTGGCCATCTGCATCAGGCTCAGCAGGCCTTCCTGCATGCGCGCGCCGCCGGTGGCGGTGAAGCAGATGAAGGGGACCTTCTGCTCGATGGCGGTCTCGACGCCACGCACGAAGCGCTCGCCGACCACGGAGCCCATGGAGCCGCCCATGAATTCGAACTCGAAGCAGGCTGCGACCACGTTGACGCTCTTGATGGCGCCGCCCATGACGACCAGGGCATCGGTCTCGCCGGTGTTCTCCAGCGCTTCCTTGAGGCGCTCGGGGTACTTGCGGCTGTCCTTGAACTTCAGGGCGTCGACAGGAATGACTTCCTGGCCGATCTCATAGCGGCCTTCGGCATCCAGGAAATGGTTCAGGCGGGCGCGCGCGCCGATGCGGTGATGGTGGCTGCAGCTGGGGCAGACGTTCTGGTTTTTCTCCAGATCGGCCTTGTAGAGCACGGTCTCGCAGCTCGGGCACTTGATCCACAGACCTTCGGGGATCTGCTGGAGGCGATCCGTAGGGTTGGTTTGCTGGATTTTGGCAGGCAGGAGTTTTTCAAGCCAGGACATGGTGTTTCCTTTTCAGGCGCAGGGCATGCGGCACCGGGCCGCATGCAAGGGCTGCATTATGCGACCTACGCGTCGAGTGCCTTGCGCACGCCGCGCAGGAAGTCGATGGTCAGGGGGACGATCTTTTCGTGGGGCTGGCCGTCCAGCATCTCGATGATGCGGCTGCCGATCACCACCGCATCGGCCACGCGGCCGATGGCCTGTGCCGTGGCCGCGTCGCGGATGCCGAAGCCCACGCCCACGGGAATGCTCACATGCTCGCGGATGCGCGGCAGCATGGCTTCCACGGCTGCCGTGTCGAGCGCGCCCGAGCCGGTCACGCCCTTGAGCGAGACGTAGTAGACATAGCCGCTGGCCACGCGCGCCACCTGCTGCATGCGCTCGGTGGTGGACGTGGGTGCCAGCAGGAAGATGAGGTCCATGTCGCGCGCACGCAGTTGCGCGGCGAATGCCTCGCACTCCTCGGGCGGGTAGTCCACGATGAGCAGGCCGTCGACGCCGGCTTCGGCCGCATCGTCCACGAAGCGGTCCTTGCCGTGGATCTGGTCGTAGCGCTCCACCGGGTTGGCATAGCCCATCAGCACCACGGGCGTGGTCTGGTTTTTCTGGCGGAACTCGCGCACATAGGCCAGCACCTGCACCAGGCCCACGCCGTTGGCGATGGCACGGTCGCCAGCCTTCTGGATGGTGGGGCCGTCGGCCATGGGGTCGGAGAAGGGCACGCCCAGCTCGATCACATCGGCGCCAGCCTCCACCATGCCGTGCATCAGCGACGGCGTGATGGCCGCGAACGGGAAGCCCGCGGTGATGTAGGGGATCAGGGCCTTGCGGCCATCTTCCTGAAGTTTGGTGAAAGTCGTGGTGATGCGGCTCATTGAGCTGCTCCTCCCTTGACCGTGAGCCCGCGCATGGAGGGACGGTCGTAATAGTCGGCGCCCGAGAGATCGGCCACGGTGCCGATGTCCTTGTCGCCGCGACCGGACAGGTTCACGAGGATGGACTGGTCGGCGCGCATGGTCTTGGCCAGTTGCATGGCATAGGCCACGGCATGGCTGGACTCCAGGGCGGGAATGATGCCTTCGGTGCGGCACAGGTAGTGGAAGGCGTCCAAGGCCTCCTGGTCCGTGATGCCCACGTATTGGGCGCGGCCCAGTTCCTGCAGCCAGGCGTGCTCGGGGCCGACGCCGGGATAGTCAAGGCCGGCGCTGATGCTGTGCGTCTCGGTGATCTGGCCGTTCTCGTCCTGCAGGATGAAGGTGCGGTTGCCGTGCAGCACGCCGCTGCTGCCGCGCTGCAGCGAGGCCGAGTGCTTGCCGCTGTCCAGGCCCTCGCCCGCAGCCTCCACGCCGATCAGGCGCGTGTTCTCGAACGGGATGTAGGGGTGGAAGATGCCCATGGCATTGCTGCCGCCGCCCACGCAGGCGACCACGGCGTCGGGCTGGCGGTCGGCGCCCAGGAACTCGGGCATCTGCGTGAGGCATTCCTCGCCGATGACCTTCTGGAAGTCGCGCACCATAGCGGGATAGGGGTGGGGGCCGGCCACGGTGCCGATGATGTAGAAGGTGTTGTCCACGTTGGCCACCCAGTCGCGCATGGCCTCGTTGAGCGCATCCTTGAGCGTGCGGCTGCCCGATTCCACTGGCACCACGGTGGCGCCCAGCAGGCGCATGCGGTAGACGTTGGGGCTTTGGCGCTTCACGTCCTCGGAGCCCATGTAGACGATGCACTCGAGGCCGTAGCGCGCGCAGATGGTGGCCGTGGCCACGCCGTGCTGGCCGGCGCCCGTCTCGGCAATGATGCGGGGCTTGCCCATGCGCCGGGCGAGCATGGCCTGGCCGATCACGTTGTTGATCTTGTGCGCGCCCGTGTGGTTGAGGTCTTCGCGCTTGAGGTAGATCTGCGCGCCGCCCATCTCGTGCGACATGCGCGCCGCGTGGTAGACGGGCGAGGGGCGGCCGACGAAATGGGCCAGCTCGGACTGGAATTCGGCAACGAATTCCGGGTCGTTCTGGTACTTGGCGTAGGCGTCGCGCAGCTCGGTCAGAGCGTGTGTCAGGGTTTCGCTGGCAAAGCTGCCGCCGAAGCGGCCAAAGTGGCCAGATGCGTCAGGGTACTGGTATTCGAACATGGCTTGTCTGCAAAAGTTGGTCATCGGCCGCGCGCACGGCGGCGATGAATCGGTGTATCTTGCCGGCGTCCTTGATGCCCCTGAGGGGCTTGCCGTCGGGACCATCGGCCTCGACGCCGGAACTGACATCAACGGCCAGCGAGAGTCCTCGCGGGCGCACTTGCAAGATGCCATCGGTCACGTTTGCAGGCGTGAGTCCACCAGACAAAACGAGGTGAGAGGCGACGTTTGGTGGAAGGAGTGACCAATTGAATGCTTTTCCGCCACCACCATAGCCGTCGACATGGGCGTCGAGCAGTATGGCCTGGGCTTTCGAGTAACGCTGGGCATATTCTACGAGGTCGAAGCGCGCGGCGTCGGGACCAAGGGGAATGCGCGCGGCGCGCAGGAAGGCGCGGGTGCCGCCCGATGTGGCGGCAAGGCAGTCCTCGGGCGACTCGTCGCCGTGGAACTGCACGCAGGCGCCCGGGATGGCGGCGCAGGCGGCCATCACGTTGGCGGCGCTTTCATTGACGAACAGCAGCACCGGTGTCACGAAGGGCGGCAGGCGCCGCGCCAGCTCGGCGGCACGCTGCACCGTCACGGCGCGCGGGCTGGGGGCGTAGAGGACAAAGCCCACGGCGTCGGCGCCGGCGGCCACGGCTGCGTCCACATCCTGTTCGCGGGTGAGTCCGCAGATCTTGATTCGGGTGCGCTGCATGGGGGCTGAAGAATGGGGGAAGGCCTGCTCGTTCACGGGAGCCAATCATAGGCCGGGCTGCGCGAAGGAAGGCCCCATGAAGGATCGTATACGGGACCCAGGAAGTACAGGCCGTCCGGCGAGAAGGTGGGCGCGGCGGCATCGCGGGAGCGCGCCTCCAGCACCTGTTGCATCCACTGCGGCGCGTGTGTGCCCTGGCCTACGGCGAGCAGGCAGCCCATGATGTTGCGCACCATGTGGTGGAGGAAGGCGCTGCCCTCGAACTCGAATCGCCAGTAGCAGCATTCCATGGCTGCATCCCCGGGACGCATGGAGCTGGCCGCGGCCATCTGGGCGCCGTCGCCTGCCATGCGGCGGGTGATGGACAGGCGGTGCAGTGTCTTGACGGGGGATTTGGCCTGGCAACCCGATGCGCGGAAAGAGCTGAAATCGTGCTCTCCCAGCAGGTGCTGGGCGGCGGCCTGCATGGCGTCACCGTTGAGTGCATGGAACACCCAGCCCACACGCCCGGCCTCCACGCTGGGCCGCACGGGAGATTGCAGCAGCACATAGGCATAGCGCCTGGCTGTGGCGCAGGCACGTGAATGGAAGGAGTCGGGCACGGGCTGGGCCCATTGCACGGCGATGTCCGGCGGCAGGAAGGTGTTGGTGCCACGGACCCAGGAGAACGGGGCCCTGTCCAGCGGCGTGTCGAAGTGGACGACCTGCATGAGGCCGTGCACTCCGGCATCGGTGCGGCCCGCACAGAGGGTGTGGACCTCCTGAGCGGCAAAGCGGCCCAGGGCCGCTTCGAGATGGTCTTGAATGGTGTTGCCAGACAGCTGGCTTTGCCAGCCGCTGTAGCGCTGGCCGTTGTAGGCGACGCCGAGGGCTACGCGCATGGCGAGGCCTCCGGCATGGGTTGGGTGTGCATCAAGTTGTCAGTTTTCCATGGTGGCATGTACCACCCTGTCACGCGAAACCGGCACGCGGCGCCTGGGCAGGCGCCGTCGGGCTTCAGTCTATCTCGGCAAGGAGGCGCTGGGCTTTGGCCTTGAGATCGCCGTGGGCCTCGGAGATCACTTCCTCGATGAGTGTACGGGCTCCGTCGCTGTCGCCGATGGCATTGAATTCCTGGGCCAGGGCGAGCTTGGTGGCCAGCGGGTCCTCGGGCGCCGAAGGCGGCGTTGCGGCCGTGGGGGCGTCATTGCCCAGGTCCAGGGACAGGCTGCCCAGGTCGAATTCCAGCGATTCGGCCGGTTCTGGCTTGGCCTTGGCCGCCGTTTCCAGCACGCCGCCCGAATGCGCTGCTGCCGGCGCTTGGGCTGGCGCCTCGGTGCCCAGGTCTTCCAGGTTGAACTCCATGGCGTCCAGCGACAGCAGATCGGTACTGGCGTGGCTGTCGTCCGTGGTGGAGCCGGTCAGGGGCGAGGGTTCGGTGGCCGGGAAGCTGTCCGTGACCTGCCGTGTGACGGGCATGTCCAGCGGCAGCATCTCGGTCGGCTGCATGTCGCTCATGGCGCTGCTGTGGTTCAGGGCATCCGTCAGCGAGGCATGGGCCGTGGGCTGGAAGCCGGGCATGTCCAGCGATGCAGCAGGCGGCTCCACGCGGGGATCCATGCGAGGCGCCTCGCTTGCTGCGGGCTGCATGGGCTCCAGTGGTGCGCGCAGCGTGGGCTCCAGCGCAGCGAAGTCCTGTTCGCTGGGCATGGGGGCCGGAGCGGGCAGCGGGCTGGCGTGCTGCACGGGCAGGCTGGCGTCGGCCAGGCCGCCGGGCAGGTCCATGTTGAGGTCCATGTCCAGGTCCATGGGCAGGGTGGCAGGGCCTTCGCGGTGCGCCTCCATGTCCAGCGAGGCGGCCGCCAGTCCGGTAGCTGCCGCTGCGGCGCCGCCGGCAACGGCGGCAGCAGACAGGGGCGCGGCGCCGGCAGGCTGGTAGAGGGCGTTTTCCGGGTCCAGGATGCGGCCCTGGTCGGCCAGGCGCTGCCAGTCCACGCCCTTGCCCTGGGTCAGGCCGTGCAGGGTCTGCGCGACGGCCTCGAAGGCCTTGCGGTCATGGCGCTTGGCGTAGATGTCGGCCAGCTTCTGGTGCAGTGCGGTGCGGCTGGGATCGGTGCGCAGGGCTTCCTTGAGGATTTCCTCTGCCTGCAGGTCGCGGCCATAGGCCAGGTAGACATCGGCCTCGGCCACGGGGTCCACATCGCCGGCATCGAGCTGACTGGGCGAGTAGTGCATGGAGGTGCCCGACAGCTGGCTCGATGTGCCGGTATCCACGCGTTGGCCGCCACTGGCTCCAAAGAAGGAATCGGCCGCGAGCTGGCTGTCGCCAAAGGCGCTTTCGCTGGAGGCTGCGGCAGCGCGGCGGCGCTGCATGACGCGGTAGCCACCATAGCCCAGCAGCAGGGCCAGCAAGGCGGCGCCGGCCAGCGGGATGGTGGGATCTTCCATCAGCGTATCGATGAAGCTGGGCTCGGCGATCGGTGCGACGGGGGCGGGTGCCGGCTTGGGCTTCGGCGGCTCGGCAGGAGCGGGCGTGGCGGGCACGGCTTCTGCCGCGGGCGCTGCCGGGCCGGCAGCATTGGCTGCGGCGTCTGGAGCAGCAGCGGTGGCGGCAGCGGCCGCAGCGGCTGCATCGGCAGGCGCCGCCGGGGCCGGGGGCGTTGTCTGGGGCGCTGCAGCTTCAGGCGCTGCAGGCACGGTCGGCGCGCCCGGCACAGCCACGCCGTTTGCCGTGCCGCCGGCTGCCGAGGCAGGTGCTGCAGCAGCACCTTCGGCGGGCTTGGTGGCGGCGGCGATCTGGCTCAGCTCGGACATGTTGCGCTGCAGTTCGGCCGTGCGCGATGCCTGGTCGTCGGACTGCTTTTGCTTGGCCAGGCGCTCGTCTGCCTCCACGCCCTTGACAGCACCTTTGGACAGGGTGAGCTTGTCGGGTGCGGCGGTGGAGGGCTTGCGGTCTTCGACCTGGGCCTGGACGCTGCCCGATGCTTCACGATTGGCCGATGCCACGGGCGCGGCCGGTGCGGCGCTGGCCAGCTGGCGGCGGAACTGGTTGAAATCCCGGGACTGGGCTGCAACGATCTGGCGCGCCTCGCGCGGCGAGGTGGCCTGTGCCGTGGCCTCGTCAGGCACGGTGAGCACGGCGCCGGAGCGCATGCGGTTCACATTGCCGTTGATGAAGGCCTTGGGATTGGAGCGCAGCATGGCCACCAGCATCTGGTCCAGCGAAACGCCTGCGGGCAGGTGGGCGGCGGCAATGCGGCCGGCCGTGTCTCCGGTCTTGATGCGGACCTCGGATGCTTCGGACGGTGCCGGCGCTGCAGCAGCGCGCTCGCGGGCTGATGCGGTGCTCCGGCGCGGGGCTGCCGGAGCAGGGGCTGGACGGCTTTCCTCGGTGTTGCCTGCGGCAGCTGGCGAGGGGGCCGGCGCGGCGCGGCGCGGTGCGGCGCCCGGTTCGGGGGCGGAGGCCTGGGCTGCAGCCGTCACGGCAGGCGGCAGCTTTTGCAGGGTGGGCGGATCCAGCAGCAGGGTGTAGTTGCGCTGCAGGTTGCCCGAGGCCCAGCTGGCGTCGATCACCAGATCGACAAAGGGCTCGTTGACGGGCTGGGTGCTTGTGAGTCGCAGCACGGCCGATCCGTCCGCGCGACGCTGCACGCTGACGCGCACCTGGCTGGCCGTGGCGTTGTACTCCATGCCCTGGGTGCGGAAGACGCCGGGAGAGGCCACGCCCACGCGCAGGCCTTCGGCTTCAGCCGCCGTGATCTGGGGGATTTCGACTTCGGCACGCAAGGGCTCGCCCAGGGCCGATTGCACGTTCACCCGGCCCAGAGCCAGTGCCCAGGCCTCGGAGGCGGGCAGTGCGACCGAGACGACGGCCGCAGCGGCCAGCACAGAGAGTTTCCAACGATGCATAAAGCGTCAAACCTGTGTGGATGCAATTGGGCGGGCACTATTGTTATTGTGAGGATGCCCGCGTTTGCACATGTAATTGAAATTTACCCGGGGATAGATGGCACGCCATATACCAAGGTGCTTGGGTCGCATTGTCGGCCACGCTATAGGATCGCAAGCGTCTGGTTGCCGGTGAACGCTGCCAGTTGTTGTCGAACGGCAACGAGAAGAAACACAATGTATCTTCGGTGATTGTAGGCAACCGCCTACAGTCAGGGGACAAGAGACTTGGGCATTGTGCCCAATCGCACAGGGTTTAAAGCCGAAAAAAGCGCCATGTCCCGGGCCAGGACATGGCGCTTTTTGTGTTGGCTCAAGCCGGCGGTGCTCAGGCGGCCAGCAGGATGCGCAGCATGCGGCGCAGCGGCTCGGCGGCGCCCCACAGCAGTTGGTCGCCGATCACGAAGGCCGACAGGTATTCGGGGCCCATGTTCAGCTTGCGCACGCGGCCCACGCCGACTTCCAGGCCGCCGGTGATGGCGGCTGGCGTCAGTTCCTTGACGGTGATGGCGCGTTCATTGGGCACCCACTTCACCCAGGGGTTGCCGGACTTGATGATGGCTTCCAGCTCCTGCAGGGGCAGGTCCTTCTTGAGCTTGAGGGTCAGCGCCAGGCTGTGGCAGCGCATGGCGCCGATGCGCACGCACAGGCCGTCGACGGGAATGGTCTGCTCCGTGCCCAGGATCTTGTTGACCTCGGCCTGGCCCTTCCACTCTTCCTTGGACTGGCCGTTGTCCAGCTGTGCGTCGATCCAGGGGATCAGGCCGCCAGCCAGAGGCGCGCCGAAGAATTCGGTGGGCACATCGGTGCGGATGGTCTGGGCCACCTTGCGGTCGATATCCAGGATGGCGGAGGCGGGCGTGGCCAGCTCGTCGGACACGGCCGCATGCACCACGCCCATGCCCTTGAGCAGTTCGCGCATGTGGTTGGCGCCGCCACCGGAGGCTGCCTGGTAGGTCATGGAGCTGACCCATTCCACGAGACCGGCCTTGAACAGGCCGCCCAGCCCCATCAGCAGGATGGAGTTGGTGCAGTTGCCGCCAATCCAGTTCTTGCCGCCCGCGGCGAGCTTGGACTGGATCAGGCCTTCATTGACGGGGTCGAGCACGATGACGGCATCGCCTTCCATGCGCAGCGACGATGCGGCATCGATCCAGTGGCCCTTCCAGCCCGAGGCGCGCAGCTGGGGGAAGACTTCCTTGGTGTAGTCACCGCCCTGGCAGGTGATGATGATGTCGCACTTGGACAGCTCGGCAATGTCGTTGGCATTGCGCAGCTCGGTGTGGGTCTTCGCCATGGCCGGGGCCTTGCCGCCGGCGTTGGAGGTGGAGAAGAAAACGGGCTCGATCAGGTCGAAATCGCCCTCTGCCTGCATGCGGTCCATCAGCACGGAGCCGACCATGCCGCGCCAGCCCACCAGGCCTACCAATTGCTTGCTCATTTTTGAAACGCCCTTTCAGTGTGAAAACAGTGCTGGATCAAGACTGTTGTCGCCCGGCTCGTCTGGGCCAGGTGAGGGCGCACGACGAACCGGGCTGGGTCAGCCTTTGATTGTCGTAATGGTTGTGGATGTGATTGCGCGCACGGCCACACCAGCCTGGGCGGCGGGTGCAATGTTCAGCAGGAGGAACGGGCGGGCGGCAAACATAAGAGCAGTCATTCTAGCGAATACGCCAGGAAAGAGAATGTCTGTTTGATGAATATCTTCGTCGAAATGGCGAAAAGCAGACGTCTGTTTTGACGCTTTGCCAAGTTCTGGAAAATCCTGGTCAGGCAGGGCAGCCGCAAGCCCGGAGGCTCGCGGCTGTCGTGGACGTCAGGCCAGCGCGGCCACCACGGCATCGCCCATCTCGCGGGTGGAGACCTTGGTCGTGCCTTCGCTGTGGATGTCGGCCGTGCGCAGGCCCTGGGCCAGGACCTTTTGCACGGCGGCTTCGATACGCTGTGCAGCAGCCTCCTGGTTCAGCGAGAAGCGCAGCATCATCGCAGCCGACAGGATGGTGGCCAGCGGATTGGCAATGCCCTTGCCCGCAATGTCGGGGGCCGAGCCATGGCTGGGCTCGTACAGACCCTGGCCCTTGGCGTTGAGCGAGGCGGAGGGCAGCATGCCGATGGAGCCGGTGAGCATGGAGGCTTCATCGGACAGGATGTCGCCAAACATATTGCCCGTGACCACCACGTCGAAGCGCTTGGGCTCCTTGACCAGTTGCATGGCGGCGTTGTCCACGTACATGTGGTCCAGTTGCACGTCGGGGTACTGCTGGCCTACCTCGGTGACCACGTCCTTCCAGAACTGGAAGGTTTCCAGCACGTTGGCCTTGTCCACGCTGGTCACGCGCTTGCTGCGCTTTTGCGCGGCCTGGAAGGCCACGTGGGCGATGCGCTCGATTTCGGGCTTGGAGTAGCGCATGGTGTCGAAGGCTTCCTCGGCGCCGGGGAAGTGGCCGTCAGTGGCCACGCGGCGGCCGCGCGGCTGGCCGAAGTAGATGTCGCCGGTCAGCTCGCGGATGATGAGGATGTCCAGGCCTGCGACCAGTTCGGGCTTGAGGCTGGAGGCATGGGTCAGCTCCGCATAGCAGATGGCCGGGCGGAAGTTGGCAAACAGGCCCATGTGCTTGCGCAGGCCCAGGATGGCCTGCTCGGGGCGCAGCGGGCGGTCCAGCGTGTCGTACTTCCAGTCGCCCACGGCGCCGAACAGCACGGCGTCGGACTCCATGGCCAGCTTCAGCGTGGATTCGGGCAGCGGGTGGCCGGCAGCTTCGTAGGCAGCGCCGCCCACGGGGGCGGTCTGCATGTCGAAGTCCAGGCCCAGGGCGCCCAGCACCTTCACGGCTTCCGCAACGATTTCGGGGCCGATGCCATCACCGGGCAAGACTGCGATTTTCATGGTGTTCCTTTTGAGAGACTGTTCGGATGGTGGAAGGCCGCCGGCGGCTGGTTCAGCAACGCCTGCGGCCCATTGATGCGCGCAAGTGGAGATCGATCAGCGCTGCACCAGCGTGTGGGCCAGCCAGGGCTTGGTGGCCAGGCGCTCGGCCTCGTAGGCGCGGATCTTGTCGGCATGGCGCAGGGTCAGGCCGATGTCGTCAAAACCGTTGAGCAGGCAGTACTTGCGGAAGGCAATGACGTCGAAGGGGATCTCCTCGCCCTGCGGGCGCACGATCACCTGGCGGTCCAGGTCGATGGTCAGCTCGTAGCCGGGGAAGGCGGCGATCTCGTTGAACAGCATGTCGATCGTGGCTTCGGGCAGCACGATGGGCAGCAGGCCGTTCTTGAAGCAGTTGTTGAAGAAGATGTCGGCGAAGCTGGGTGCCAGGATGGCGCGAAAGCCGTACTGGTCCAGGGCCCAGGGCGCGTGCTCGCGGCTGGAGCCGCAGCCGAAGTTCTTGCGTGCGACCAGGATGGAGGCGCCCGCATAGCGCGGCTGATTGAGCACGAAGTCGGGGTTGGGCTTGCGCGAGGCCGGGTCCTGGCCGGGTTCGCCATGGTCCAGGTAGCGCCACTCGTCGAACAGGTTCACACCGAAGCCGGTCTTCTTGATCGACTTGAGGAACTGCTTGGGAATGATGGCGTCGGTGTCGACGTTCTCGCGGTCCATGGGGGCGACAAGGCCCTTGTGCACGGTGAATTGTTGCATGGCAGTATCGAATTCAGGGTTCAGCGGGCGGCGCGTTCGATGGCGCTGCCCGCGCTTTGCACGTCCTGGCCAATGCCCTTGACGGTATTGCAGGCGGCCAGGGTGAAGGCCAGGCCGATCAGGAGGATCGAGAAGGAAGGCTTCATGGTGTGCTGGCGGGGCAGTTGCGGGTTCAGGAGAATCTGCGGATGTCCACGAAGTGGCCGTGGATGGCCGCGGCAGCGGCCATGGCGGGGCTCACCAGGTGGGTGCGTCCGCCCGCGCCCTGGCGGCCTTCGAAGTTGCGGTTGCTGGTGGAGGCGCAGCGCTCGCCGGGCTCCAGGCGGTCGGCGTTCATGGCCAGGCACATGGAGCAGCCGGGTTCGCGCCATTCAAAGCCTGCCGCCTTGAAGATCTGGTCCAGGCCTTCGCGCTCGGCCTGCTCCTTGACCAGGCCCGATCCGGGCACCACCATGGCCAGCTTGATGTTGCGTGCCACCTTCTGGCCCAGCTTCTTGACCACGGCGGCGGCTTCGCGCATGTCTTCGATGCGGCTGTTGGTGCACGAGCCGATGAAGACCTTGTCCACGAAGATGTCGTCGATGGCCTTGCCGGGTTCCAGCGCCATGTAGGTCAGCGCGCGCTCGATGGCGCCGCGCTTGCTGGCATCCTTTTCCTTGTCGGGATCGGGCACGCGGGCATCCACGCCCAGCACCATTTCGGGCGAGGTGCCCCAGGTGACCTGCGGCACGATCTCGCTGGCCTGCAGCTCGACCACGCGGTCGAACTTCGCATCGGCATCGGAGTGCAGCGTCTTCCAGTAGGCGACGGCGGCGTCCCATTCGGCGCCCGTGGGCGCCAGCGGGCGGCCCTTGACGTAGGCGATGGTCTTGTCGTCCACGGCCACCAGGCCGGCGCGCGCGCCGCCTTCGATGGCCATGTTGCAGACCGTCATGCGGCCTTCCATGCTCAGGTCGCGGATGGCCTCGCCTGCGAACTCGATGGTGTAGCCCGTGCCGCCGGCCGTGCCGATCTTGCCGATGATGGCCAGCACGATGTCCTTGGCCGTGATGCCGGGCGCCGCCTTGCCGCTGACGTTGATCAGCATGTTCTTGGCCTTCTTGGCCAGCAGGGTCTGGGTGGCCATCACGTGCTCGACTTCGGAGGTGCCGATGCCGTGGGCCAGTGCGCCGAAGGCCCCATGCGTGGACGTGTGGCTGTCGCCGCAGACCACGGTCATGCCGGGCAGGGTGGCGCCTTGCTCGGGACCCATGACGTGGACGATGCCCTGGCCCTTGTCCATGAAGGGAAAGAAGGCCGCAGAGCCGAACTCGCCGATGTTGGTGTTCAGCGTGGTGATCTGTTCCTTGCTGATGGGGTCGGCAATGCCGTCATAGCCGCGCTCCCAGCCGTCGGTGGGTGTGTTGTGGTCGGCCGTGGCCACCACCGAGCTGATGCGCCACAGCTTGCGGCCGGCCATGCGCAGGCCTTCGAAGGCCTGGGGGCTGGTGACTTCGTGCACCAGGTGGCGGTCGATGTAGAGGACGGCGGTGCCGTCATCCTCGGTGTGGATGACATGCTCGTCGAAGATCTTGTCGTAGAGGGTGCGTCCCATGGCGTTCTCGAATGGTTGGTGTCGTGGGGAAATTCTTGGATGTGCATCCGGCTGGCAAGGGGCCTTCAGGATGCGCTGGCCGGCGGGCTCAGGTGCTCCACCAGCAGGCGGGCCGTAACGGGTAGCGCGTCGAAGTCGCGCGCCACGATGCTCAGCTCGCGCCGTGCCCAGTCGTCGCTGAGCTCCAGGGCGCGCAGATGGCCCACGCCGTGCATGAGCTCGAAGGCGCGGTCGGGGATCAGTCCCACGCCCAGGCCGTTGTCGATCATGCGGCACATGGCATCCAGGCTGGTGACCTGGATGCGCTGGTGCAGCGCATGCCCGGCCTGGGCCGCAGCCGCACGCATGGCCAGGCTGATGGAGGAGCCGGCCTGCAGGCTGACGATGTCCCATTCGAGCACATCGGCAAAGGCCACGCTGTCGCTGTGCGCCAGCGCGTGCTGCTCGGGCACCACGACGACCAGCCGGTCCTCGCGGTAGGGGCGGTGCTGCAGCGCGGGAGTGGCCTGGCCATTGCCCAGCGGCATGTATGCCATGGAGCAGATGCCGATGTCGGCCGTGCCTTCCTGCACCGCCGCCAGCACGGCGGGGCTGAGCTGCTCCTGCAGGTCGATCTTGACCTGGCCATGCTTGCGCGCGAAGACGCCCAGGTCTTCCGGCAGGAACTGCACGATGGCCGACATATTGGCGTGGATGCGTACATGGCCGCGCACGCCATCGGCGTACTCGGACAGCTCGCCCTGCATGCGCTCCAGGCCATACAGCACGTTGCGCGCGTGGTGGAGCAGGCTTTCGCCGGCAGGAGTGAGTGTCACGCCACGGCTGTGGCGATACAGCAGGGCCGTGTCCACGGTGGCCTCGAGGTCGGACAGGCGCTTGCTCACCGCCGAAGCGGCGATGAACTCGCGCTCTGCCGCTCGTCCGATGCTGCCAAGTTCGCAGACAGCCACGAACAGCTGCAAGGAGGTAAGGTCTATGCGCCGTGCAAAACTGCGCTCTGAATTCTTCATGTGGTGGGGTTCAGGCTTCTCATTAGGAGAAGTTGGATGGATTTTCTCGCACAAGTCATCGAGCTGTCATCTTCAAGCGCGATGTCTTTGGTGATATCGTGCGATTTCATGGAGATGGGGGTCATGCCTCGTGGCGATGGCTGCGGGCAGCCATGCCCACCGGAACGCCGGTTGCATACTGAAAGAATTTGTCAATCTTTGCGCCAGTCGCCTGCATGGATTGCTGCAAAAATAAGAGCATATGAACGATCGATACCCGACGGGCCTGCGAGCCCTGCCTGCAGGCCTGTCATTGCTGCTGGCCGCAGCCCTGTCCTGCATGGCCGTCCCGGCGTCTGCCAAGCCGCAGCCACCGGCGAAGAACACGGCCAAGAGCGGCGCGAAGGCTCCCGCCAAGCCTGCGGCCAAGGCAGCTGCGAGGCCGACAGGCAAGACCGCCGTCAAATCCAAGGGCAAGCCGGCACCTGCCACCACCCGCAGCGCACCTGCCAAGGCGGCCGCCGCTGCAGGCGTGGTGGGCGGCGCTGCCGCAGCGGGGGCTGCAGCTGCAGCCGCAGGTGGCGGCGCGTCCAAGGGTGAGTCCGGCCTGAGCGCTGCCGAGCTTGCAGCGCTGCAGCAGCATGCCGAGCAGGGCGAGGCCAGCGCCCAGTACGCGCTGGGCTCGCTGTACAAGCGCGGCCAGGGCGTTGCCCTGGATGCGGAGACTGCCGCCCGGTGGTATGAGAAATCGGCCCAGCAAGGCTATGCGCCGGCTCAGTCCGACCTGGGTTTGATGTACGCCAATGGCCGTGGCGTGGTGCGCGACGATGCGCAGGCTGTGCAGTGGTATCGCAAGGCTGCCGAGCAGGGTGACGCCGTGGCACAGAACAACCTGGGCCTGATGCTGGCCGAGGGGCGCGGAGCCGCCAAGGATCCCGTCCAGGCCGTGCAATGGTTCCAGCGCTCTGCCGAACAGGGGGAGGCGGCCGGCCAGTACAGCCTGGGCGTGATGTATGCCACGGGCCGGGGCGTGGCCGAGGATGTGGCGCAGGCGCTGCGCTGGTTTGTGGCGGCGGCAGGCCAGGGCCATGTCGATGCGCAATTCAACGCCGGCATGCTCTATGCCGAGGGTGGCGTGGTCGATCGCGACATGGCGCAGGCCGCACACTGGCTGGAGAAGGCGGCCGAGCAGGGCAGTGCCGCAGCCCAGTCCAACCTGGGCGTTCTGTATGCCAATGGCCAGGGCGTGCCTGCCAGCGACAAGCAGGCCGCGCGCTGGCTGGAGCGTGCCGCCCAGCAGGGCGACGCGCTGGCGCAGTCCAATCTGGCCAGCCTCTATTCCTCGGGCAAGGGCGTGGAGCGCAGCCCGTCGCAGGCCTATTTCTGGATGCTGCTGGCAGCGGGCAAGGACAGCTCTCTGGCGGCCAAGCGCGACAGCATGGCCCAGCCGCTGAGCGCGGCAGAGCGCGCACGTGCCGAGCGGCAGGCGGCGGCCTGGAAGGCCAAACCCGCTCCCTGAGTCCTGTTGAGGATGCACCAATGAAAAACGCCTCGGAAGAGGCGTTTTTGTTGGGGGCTCAGTGCTGCATCAGCTGAAGAAGCTCTTGAGCCTGTCGGTCCAGCTCTCGCCGCTGGGCGAATGCTTGGCGCCGCCCTTCTTGAGCGATTCCTCCAGCTCGCGCAGCAGCTTGCGCTGGTACTCGGTCAGCTTGACGGGCGTCTCGACCACGATGTGGCAGTACAGGTCACCGGGGTAGCTGGAGCGCACGCCCTTGATGCCCTTGCCGCGCAGGCGGAACTGCTTGCCGGCCTGGGTGCCTTCGGGGATGTCGATGGCCGCCTTGCCCGAGAGGGTGGGTACCTCGATCTCGCCACCCAGCGCTGCCGTGATGAAGCTCACGGGCACGTTGCAGTGCAGATCGTCGCCATCGCGCTCGAAGATGTCGTGGTCCTTGATGCGGATCTCGATGTAGAGATCGCCTGCAGGCCCGCCATTGGTGCCGGGTTCGCCATTGCCCGAGGAGCGGATGCGCATGCCGTCGTCGATGCCTGCGGGAATCTTCACTTCCAGCGTCTTCTGGCGCTTGACCTTGCCCTGGCCGCCGCAGTTGGTGCAGGGTTCGGGAATGATCTTGCCGGTGCCTCGGCAGTGCGGGCAGGTCTGCTGCACGCTGAAGAAGCCCTGGCGCATCTGCACGCTGCCCATGCCGTTGCAGGTGGTGCAGGTCTTGGCGCTGGTGCCGGGCTTGGCGCCGCTGCCGTGGCAGATGTCGCAGCTGTCCCAGCTGGGGATGCGTATCTGCGCATCCTTGCCGTGGGCAGCCTCTTCCAGCGTGATCTCCATGGCATAGCTGAGGTCGTTGCCACGGTAGACCTGGCGGCCGCCACCTGCGCCGCCGCGCCGCCCGCCCTGGTTGAACATGTCGCCGAAGATGTCGCCAAAGGCCTCGGCAAAGCCGCCAAAGCCTTCTGCGCCGCCGCCCATGCCGCGGTTGGGGTCCACGCCTGCGTGGCCGTACTGATCGTAGGCCGCGCGTTTGTTGCTGTCGGAGAGCATCTCGTAGGCCTCCTTGGCCTCCTTGAATTTCTCTTCCGCCTCGCGTGCGGCATCCCCCTGGTTGCGGTCAGGGTGGTACTTCATCGCCAGCTTGCGATAAGCCTTCTTGATGTCGTCGTCCGAGGCGTTCTTGGCAACGCCGAGGACCTCGTAAAAATCGCGTTTGGACATGGTGTTTGCTAGCCAGTCAGTGAGAACAGGAACGCCGCGTCAGCCCCTTGGCAGGGCCGAGCGCGGCGGCAAGCGGTCGTCAAGGGACCACGCGCTGGGTTCAGTCCTTCTTGACTTCCTTGACTTCGGCGTCGACGACGTTGTCGTCAGCGGCTGCAGCACCGGCCGAGGCGCCTGCAGCACCGGCGGCTGCTGCGGCGGCGGCTGCCTCGGGGGCGCCCGCTGCCTGTGCATCGGCGTACATCTTCTCGCCGAGCTTCTGGCTGACCGTCATCAGCGCCGTGGTCTTGGCGTCGATGGCGTCCTTGTCCTCGCCCTTGAGCGCTTCTTCCAGGTCCTTGACGGCGCTCTCGATGGCGGTCTTCTCGCCAGCGTCGAGCTTGTCGCCATGCTCGCCCAGGCTCTTCTTGACGCTGTGCACGGCAGCTTCGCCCTGGTTGCGGGCCTGGACCAGTTCCAGCTTCTTCTTGTCGTCGGCGGCGTTCAGCTCGGCGTCCTTGACCATCTTCTGGATCTCTTCCTCGGACAGGCCGGAGTTCGCCTTGATGGTGATCTTGTTTTCCTTGCCCGATGCCTTGTCCTTGGCGGACACGTTCAGGATGCCGTTGGCGTCGATGTCAAAGGCCACTTCGATCTGGGGCACGCCACGCGCGGCCGGCGGGATGCCCTCGAGGTTGAACTCGCCCAGCATCTTGTTGCCCGAAGCCATTTCGCGCTCGCCCTGGAACACCTTGATCGTCACGGCAGGCTGGTTGTCGTCGGCCGTCGAGAAGGTCTGTGCGAACTTCGTCGGGATGGTGGTGTTCTTGGTGATCATCTTGGTCATCACGCCACCCAGCGTCTCGATGCCCAGCGACAGCGGTGTCACGTCCAGCAGCAGCACGTCCTTGCGGTCACCCGACAGAACCTGGCCCTGCACGGCGGCGCCCACGGCCACGGCTTCGTCGGGGTTCACGTCCTTGCGGGGATCCTTGCCGAAGAATTCCTTGACCTTTTCCTGCACCTTGGGCATGCGGGTCATGCCGCCGACCAGGATGACGTCATCGATGTCGGACACGGACACGCCTGCGTCCTTGATGGCCGTGCGGCAGGGCGCAATGGTGCGCTCGATCAGGTCCTCGACCAGGCTTTCCAGCTTGGCGCGGGTCAGCTTGATGTTCAGGTGCTTGGGACCCGAGGCATCGGCCGTGATGTAGGGCAGGTTGATGTCGGTCTGGGCCGAGTTCGACAGCTCGATCTTGGCCTTCTCGGCGGCTTCCTTCAGGCGCTGCAGCGCCAGCACGTCCTTGGACAGATCGACGCCCTGTTCCTTCTTGAACTCGGTGATGATGTAGTCGATGATGCGCTGGTCGAAGTCTTCGCCGCCCAGGAAGGTGTCGCCGTTGGTCGACAGCACTTCGAACTGCTTTTCGCCGTCCACATCGGCGATTTCGATGATGGACACGTCGAAGGTGCCGCCGCCCAGGTCATACACGGCGATCTTGCGGTCGCCCTTGTCGGTCTTGTCCAGGCCGAAGGCCAGGGCCGCCGCCGTGGGTTCGTTGATGATGCGCTTGACTTCCAGGCCGGCGATGCGGCCGGCGTCCTTGGTGGCCTGGCGCTGGGCGTCGTTGAAGTAAGCGGGCACGGTGATCACGGCCTCGGTCACGGGCTCGCCCAGGTAGTCCTCGGCGGTCTTCTTCATCTTGCGCAGCACTTCGGCGGAAATCTGCGGCGGGGCCAGCTTCTGGCCGCGCACTTCCACCCAGGCGTCGCCGTTGTCGGCGCGCGAGATGGTGTAGGGCATCAGGTCGATGTCCTTTTGCACTTCCTTCTCGTCGAACTTGCGGCCGATCAGGCGCTTGGCGGCATAGATGGTGTTGCGGGGGTTGGTGACCGCCTGGCGCTTGGCCGAGGCGCCGACGAGGATCTCGCCGTCTTCCTGGTACGCAATGATCGACGGCGTGGTGCGCGCACCTTCGCTGTTCTCGATCACGCGCGTGGTGTTGCCGTCCATGATGGCCACGCAGCTATTGGTGGTGCCCAGGTCAATACCGATGATTTTTCCCATTTTGAGTTCTCTCCGCGTTCTGTGAAATGTTTGAATGACTGCTAACTTGTGGCCGGCTCGCGCAGCTTCAAGGGGCTTGTCCCCTTTTTTGTCAGTGCTGCCGTGAGTGCCCGCTTACTGGGGCTGGGCCACGGTCACGAGGGCCGGGCGCAGGATGCGGTCGGCGATCAGGTAGCCCTTTTGCAGCACCGACACCACGGTGTTGGCTTCCTGCTGTGCAGGCACCATGCTGATCGCCTGGTGCAGGTTGGGGTCAAATTTCTCGCCGGCAGCCGGATTGATGGTCACGACCTTGTTGCGCTCAAGGGCCGAGGTCAGCTGGCGCAGCGTGGCGTCGGCGCCTTCGCGCAGCTGTTCCGGCGTGGCCTGTTGAATGGCCAGGGCGGCATCCAGGCTGTCGCAGACAGGCAGAAGGCTTTCGGCAAAGCTCTCGATGCCGAATTTGCGCGCCTTGGAGACTTCGTCTTCCGCACGGCGGCGCACATTCTCGGCCTCGGCCTTGGCGCGCAGGAACTGGTCTGCCAGCTCGGCGCTCTTGGCCTTGAGTTCGGCCAGCTCGGCCTGCAGGCGCTGCAGCTCGTCGGCTGCATTGGCCGCCATGGCGGCTTCGATTTCTTCCGGGGCTGCGTCTTGCAAGGGGTTGGAGTTTTGTTCAGACATGGATAGAGACTTCAGCTACAAAACAAAGCGGTCGCCAGACTGGAGGCCAGGCGATTGCACGATCTTGAATCGAGATGCGAGCGGATCGGTGTATTTTCAAGGGCTTTGTGCATGTGCATCCGCGCGGCAGAGGTACACGGTGAGGGCAAAAGCCGGGCGACGGGGCAAAAGCCCCACACAGATCCGGGGTCTCGGGCAGTGCGAAGTGTACAGATGGAAGAGGGCTGCGCTAGAATCCAATGCTTTGCCTTGCCGCACCGCTACAAGACGCAGTGGGCGGCGTTTTCCCAAAAGGAGTCGATATGCGTCATTACGAAATCGTTTTGTTGATCCACCCGGATCAGAGCGAGCAGGTTCCCGCCATGCTGGAACGCTACAAGGGCATGATCACCGCTGGCGGTGGCAAGGTCCATCGCGAAGAAGACTGGGGCCGTCGCCAACTGGCTTACATGATCAACAAGCTCGCCAAGGCCCACTACCTGTGCCTGAACATCGAAGCCGACCAGGCTGTGATGGCTGAGCTGGAGCATGCCTTCAAGTTCAACGATGCCGTGCTGCGTCACCTGACGGTTCAGAAGAAGAAGGCCGACACTGCGCCTTCCTCGATGATGAAGACCGTCGAGCGTGAAGAGGCCCGCAAGGCCAGCCAGACCGAACAGGCCTGAGCCCAGCCCTGTCAGAACCTGAAGGAGTGGAGAACCACGTTGTACTGACGGCCGCCATCGCAGAGCTTCAAGCACTGCGCTACACGCCGGCAGGGCTGCCAGCCCTTGAACTGCGACTCGAGCATGCGTCGCGGCAAAAAGAGGCGGGAAGCGAGCGCAGCGTGACGGCATCTGTCAAGGCGGTGGCCTTTGGCGCGCTGGCTGAAAAGCTGGCCCGCCAGGCGCTCGGCAGCCAGTGGAAGTTCCAAGGCTTCCTGGCAACGCCCCGCAACGGCAAATTGCTGGTTCTTCACATCCAGGACATTCAACAAAACTAATTTTCAAGAGGTCCAGAAATGGCCACGTTCAAGAAATTCAACAAGGACAAGCGCCCCAAGCGCAACACGCAGTCGCTGCTGTTCAAGCGCAAGCGCTTCTGCCGCTTCACCGTCGCCGGCGTCGAAGAAATCGACTACAAGGATGTGGACACCCTGCGTGACTTCATCGGTGAAAACGGCAAGATCGTCCCCGCTCGCCTGACCGGCACGCGCGCCATCTACCAGCGTCAGTTGAACACTGCCATCAAGCGCGCCCGCTTCCTGGCTCTGGTTCCTTACTCTGACCAGCACAAGATCTAAGGAATACAACCCATGCAAGTCATTCTGCTCGACAAGGTTGTGAACCTCGGTGGCCTCGGCGATATCGTCAAGGTCAAGGACGGCTACGCCCGCAACTTCCTGATCCCCACGGGCGCTGCCCGTCGCGCCACGGCTTCCGCCAAGGCCGAGTTCGAAGCCAAGCGCGCCGAACTGGAAAAGCAAGCGGCTGAAAAGCTGGCTGCTGCCCAGCAACTGGGCGAAAAGCTCAACGGCGTGAACGTCAAGCTGACCCAGAAGGCTGGCGTTGACGGCCGCCTGTTCGGTTCGGTGACCAATGCCGACATCGCCGAAGAACTGACCAAGGCCGGCTTCGCCGTTGCCAAGTCGCAAGTTCGCCTGGTCAACGGTCCCATCAAGACCGTGGGCGACGCCACCGTGGTCGTGGCACTGCACACCGACGTCAGCGTCGAAGTGTCGGTGTCGGTCTACGGCGACCACTCCTGATCCGGGGCTTGTCCCGTATCACCAAAAAGCCGCCTTCGGGCGGCTTTTTGCTTTGCCGCGCCCGGGTGATGACGCCGGGTGGCGCGGCCTTTTGCCAGCCGCTACGATGGCGGGCTCATCTCCAGGAATTCCATGTCGTCCGTAATGCCCCCGCTCGATCTCGATGATGCGTTCGCACCGCTGCTGCCCGCTGGCGACCAGCAGGTCGCGCAGTTGCGCGTGCCGCCGCATTCGATGGAGTCCGAGTCCAGCGTGCTGGGTGGCCTGCTTCTGGACAACAGTGCCTGGGACCGCGTGGGCGATCTGCTGGTGGATGGTGATTTCTACCGCCATGAGCACAAGCTGATTTACGAGGCCATCGGCAAGCTGATCAATGCCAGCAAGCCGGCCGACGTGATCACGGTGTACGAGCATTTGCAGGGCATGGGCAAGGCCGAGGAAATTGGCGGCCTGCTGTACCTGAACCAGCTGGCGCAGTACGTGCCCAGTGCCACCAACATCCGGCGCTACGCGGAGATCGTGCGCGAGCGCTCCATCCTGCGCAAGCTGGTGACGGCCAGTGATGACATCGCCACCAATGCCTTCAATCCGCAGGGCAAGACGGTGGACCGCATCCTTGACGAGGCCGAGCAGAAGATCCTGGCCATCGGCGAGGAGGGGGCGCGCAACAAGCAGGGCTTCCAGTCGCTCGACACGCTGGTGGTGGACCTGCTGGACCGTGTCCAGGAGATGGCCGACAACCCCATGGACGTGACCGGCGTGCCAACGGGCTTCGTCGATCTGGACCGCATGACCAGTGGCCTGCAGGCTGGCGACCTGGTGGTGCTGGCCGCACGCCCCTCGATGGGCAAGACCTCGTTTGCGGTGAATATCGCCGAGCACGTGGCGCTCAACGAAGGCCTGCCGGTCGCCATTTTCTCCATGGAAATGGGCGCGGCCCAGCTGGCGGTGCGTATCGTCGGCTCCATCGGCCGCGTCAACCAGGGCAATCTGCGCACGGGCAAGCTCAACGATGACGAGTGGCCGCGCCTGACGGAGGCCATCGAGCGGCTGCGCACGGTGTCCCTGCACATCGACGAGACGCCCGGCCTGTCGCCTACGGAGCTGCGCGCCAATGCGCGGCGCCTGGCGCGTACCTGCGGCAAGCTGGGCCTGATCGTGGTCGACTATCTGCAGCTGATGAGCGGCTCGGGTTCGGCCGCCAGTTCCGACAACCGTGCGACCGAGCTGGGCGAGATTTCGCGGGGCTTGAAGATGCTGGCCAAGGAGTTGCAGTGCCCGGTGATTGCCCTGTCCCAGCTCAACCGTTCGGTGGAGCAGCGCACCGACAAGCGCCCCATGATGTCCGACCTGCGCGAATCGGGCGCCATCGAGCAGGATGCCGACATCATCATGTTCATCTACCGCGATGACTACTACAACAAGGACAGCAAGGAGCCCAACATCGCCGAAGTCATCATCGGCAAGCAGCGTAACGGCCCGACCGGCACGGTCAAGCTGTTCTTCCAGAAAAACCAGACGCGCTTCGAGAACCTGGCCGTGGGCTACGGTGGTGGCGACGAGTACTGATTGCAGCGCTTGGCTTTCAGGCTTTCCATGAAAAACGGCCCCGAGGGGCCGTTTGGTTTTTTTGCAGTGGGCGGTCTATGTACGCCAGGCATGGATCAGCAGGCCTGCCACGCAGGCTCCGAGGATGGCGCAGGCCCAGGCCAGCCGCTGGGCGCCCGTGCGCAGCGCACCCACGGTGGCCACGATCTGGGCATTCTGCTCGGCCAGCTTCTCGATCAGTTCCAGCGACTGGCGCTGTGACTGCTCCAGCTGCGTGATGCGTGCTTCCTGGGCCTGGATCAGCAGCAGAGCCTGTTCGCCAGCCGAGCGCGGAGCTGCCAGCGGCTCGCCGGCTGCAGCCGGCGGCTCGCCGACCGCCTGCTCCGCATCCTTTTTGCGCAGCAGGCTCTTGGCTGCCTTGACGACCTGGGGGGTGGCCTCGATGACATCGCCCCAGGGCACCAGCTTCAGCGCCGTGATCCAGCTGATCGCCATGGCTTACAGCACCTCGCTGGCGAAGTCGGCCAGGCGCGAGCGCTCGCCGCGCGCCAGCGTGATGTGGCCGCTGTGGGGCCAGCCCTTGAAGCGGTCCACGGCGTAGGTCAGTCCCGACGATCCCTCGGTCAGGTAGGGCGTGTCGATCTGCGCCAGATTGCCCATGCAGATGATCTTGGTGCCGGGGCCGGCGCGCGTGATCAGGGTCTTCATCTGCTTGGGCGTCAGGTTCTGGGCCTCGTCGATGATGACGTACTTGTTCAGGAATGTGCGGCCGCGCATGAAGTTCATGCTCTTGATCTTGATGCGGCTGCGGATCAGCTCGTTGGTGGCGGCGCGGCCCCATTCGCCGGCATTGCCGCCATCGCCCTTGGCCAGGAATTCGAGGTTGTCGTCGAGGGCGCCCATCCAGGGGCCCATCTTCTCTTCCTCGGTGCCGGGCAGGAAGCCGATGTCCTCACCCACGCTGACCGTGGCGCGCGTCATGATGATCTCGGTGTAGCGGCGGTCGTCCAGCACCTGGGACAGGCCGGCGGCCAGGGCCAGCAGGGTCTTGCCCGTGCCGGCCGTGCCGGTCAGCGTGACCAGGTCGATGTCCGGGTTCATCAACAGGTTCATCGCGAAGTTCTGTTCGCGGTTGCGCGCCGTGACGCCCCAGACGGCGTACTTGGGATTGCCGAAGTCCTTGAGCGTCTTGAGCACGGCCGTCTTGTCGCGGATCTCGGTCACGCGCATGAACAGGCTGGGCTCGCCCGGTGCCTCGTGGTAGACGAACTGGTTGATCATCAGCTGGTCGACGATGGCGCCGCTGATGCGGTAGTAGGTGATGGCGCCTTCCTGCCAGCTTTCGACGTTCTTGCCGGCCTTGGCCCAGAAGTCCTGGGGCAGGGCCAGGGCGCCTGCGTACAGCAGGTCGCCGTCGTCCAGTACCTTGTCGTTCTGGTAGTCCTCGGCCGCAAGGCCCAGGGCGCGTGCCTTGACGCGCATGTTGATGTCCTTGGACACCAGCACGACTTCACGCTCGCTGAACTTCTTGCGCAGCGCGGCGACCACGCCCAGGATCTGGTTGTCCGCCTTGCCCTGGGGCAGGCTGTCGGGCAACGAGGTCTCCAGCGGTTCCGTCTGGAAATACAGCATGCCGGTGGCGCTGCGCTGGCCCGTGGCATTCAGCGGCAGGCCCTTGTCCAGCGTCTCGGAGGGCTGGGAGGCGACCAGTGAATCCAGCGTGCGGCTGACCTGGCGGCCGTTGCGCGCCACTTCGGTCATTCCCTTCTTGTGGCCGTCGAGCTCTTCCAGCACCACCATGGGCAGGAAGATGTCGTGCTCCTCGAAGCGGAACAGGCTGGTCGGGTCGTGCAGCAGCACGTTGGTGTCGAGCACGAACAGCGTCTTCGGGCCTGTGCGCGTGCGGCGTGGGCGAACCGGCGCTGCCAGCAGTGCTGCCGGCTTGGCTTCCGTGGCCGACCTGTTGGTCGACCGGGCGCTGGACGGCGCTGCCGTTGCGTTGGATTTGTCGGTTGCGCGGCGCTGCCGATTGGCAGGGGCTGCAGTCGCGGGCGCAGGAGCCGGTGATGCGGCCTTGGTGTTGCGGCCGCGCGCCGGTGCGGGCTTTGCAGCTGTGGTGGTGGTGGTGGTGGTTGTGGCGGAGGCCGGGGCCGGCTTGCGCTTGCGTGGCGCGGCGGCAGCTACGGCCTCGACTGCATCGGGAAGATCGTCAGCGGGCAGGGGGTCTGCGTGCTGGGCACCGCGCACGGGAAGAAAGGCTTCGGGGGAGAGCTTGGCGGCACGGCGGCCGGGTGCGGGGGGCAGGGGCATGGTGGACGAACCGTTCCTCAACAAGGATCAAAAAGCACAAAGCCGCCTGGAAACCGAGGCGGCTTTGGAGGGGTGACAGGGAAAAGCGTCTTTGCTAAGAAGCATTGCCCCATTATGCATAGGCGGACGGCCTGAATATGTCGGCCGGCACTCTGTCACCTGTCGGATTGTTGCTATCAGGCAGCCTGCTTCAATGCCTTCAGGGTCTTGACAGCCTTGAGGACCTCGTCAACGTGGCCGGGAACCTTCAGGCCGCGCCATTCCTGCACCAGCAGGCCATCGGCTCCGACCAGGAAGGTGGAGCGCTCGATGCCCTTCACCTTCTTGCCGTACATGATCTTGTTCTTGACCACGCCGAACATGTGGCACATCTTCTCTTCCGTATCGGCGATCAGCTCGAACGGCAGTTCCAGCTTTTCCTTGAAGTCGTCGTGCGACTTCATGTTGTCGCGCGAGACGCCAAACACGGTGGCGCCAGCTTTCACGAAGTCCTTGTACTTGTCGCGGAACTGCATGGCTTCGGTGGTGCAGCCAGGCGTATTGTCCTTGGGGTAGAAATACAGGATCAGAATCTGGCCCGTGTGGGAGGTGTTGGTCACCTTGATCCCGCCGGTAGCGTTGGCTTCAAATTCGGGAAGGGGTTTGTTGACAACGATCGCCATGCGCTTATATCTCTCGGGTGTAGTCGTTGAAATGCCGAGGGCCGTGTTTGTGTTTTTGCTTTTATCGGAAATGCCCCCAACCGCAACCTGCAATTTTACCCTGAAAACGGAATTTCTCCCAATCAGGGGGGCAGGAGTCTACTCCAAGAGTAGGGCCGCGACGACGTTACGGCCTTCGCTGGCAAGGATGTTGTAGGTGCGACACGCGGCCTGCGTATCCATGCTTTCCAGGCCGATGCGTCGGGCCATGAGCGGGCGCAGCCAGGCCGCTGGCGGGAAGCGGTTGCGCTGGCCGCTGCCCAGGATGATGACCTCTGCATCCAGCTGGGACAGGGCCTCGAAATGCTCAGGCGTCAGGTCTTCGAAGCGGGCGCAGTCCCAGGCCTGGCGCAGGCCTTTGGCGCCGACAAGCAGGCTGTGTTCGAACTTTTCCCGGTCCACGGCGACCCAGCCGGGGCCATAGCCCGTGATGCTCTGTGCTTCGGATTTGTCGGCGTGGAATTTCATGGATGAGGGTGGCGCGGTCTGCGCGATGGGGGTGGCCGCCACATGGGTCGGGGCCAGGGCGATGCTGCATTGCGGAACTGTGGTCAAATTATAGGTTTCACCAGGGTGCATGGGGCACTTTGGCGTGCATGAAGGCCGCAAGCCCGCGCCGGCCACTTTCATATTCTCAGCATGAAAACCGTTCTCAAATCCGCAAAACTAGCCAACGTCTGTTATGACATCCGCGGGCCCATCATGGACGCGGCCAAGAAGATGGAAGAGGACGGCCAGAAGATCATCAAGCTCAATATCGGCAATCTGGCCGTGTTCGGCTTCGACGCTCCTGAGGAAGTGCAGCAGGACATGATCCGCAACCTGCCCAATTCGGCAGGCTACTCGGACAGCAAGGGCATCTTCGCGGCGCGCAAGGCCGTGATGCACGAAACCCAGCGCCAGGGCATCCTGGGCGTGACGCTGGACGATATCTACCTGGGCAATGGCGCATCCGAGCTGATCAGCCTGGCCACGAACGCGCTGCTGGACGACGGCGACGAGATGCTGCTGCCGGCGCCCGACTATCCGCTGTGGACCGCCGTGACCAGCCTGTCCGGCGGCACGCCCGTGCACTATATGTGCGACGAGTCCAACGGCTGGATGCCCGACCTGGACGACATCCGCGCCAAGATCACGCCGCGCACCAAGGGCATCGTCGTCATCAACCCCAACAATCCGACAGGTGCCCTGTACAGCAAGCAGCTGCTGCAAAGCATCGTGGCGCTGGCCCGCGAGCATGGCCTGGTGATCTTCGCCGACGAGGTCTATGACAAGGTGCTCTACGACGACGTCGTGCATACGCCGCTGGCCAGCCTGTCCACCGATGTGCTGACGCTGACCTTCAACTCGCTGTCCAAGGCCTATCGCAGCTGCGGCTACCGCGCCGGCTGGATGGTGGTCTCGGGCGACAAGAAGGCGGCCAAGGACTATATCGAGGGCCTGAACATGCTCTCCAACATGCGCCTGTGCGCCAATGTGCCCGGCCAATGGGCCGTGCAGACGGCGCTGGGCGGGCATCAGAGCATCGACGAGCTGGTGCAGGAAGGCGGCCGGCTGCGCGTGCAGCGCGACCTGGCCTACCAACTGATCACCGAAATCCCCGGCGTGAGCTGCGTCAAGCCGCAGGCCGCGCTGTATATGTTCCCGCGCCTGGACCCCGAGATCTACCCGATCAAGGATGACCAGGCGTTCTTCCTGGAAGTGCTGCAGGAGACCAAGGTCATGCTGGTGCAGGGAACAGGCTTCAACTGGCCGCACCCCGACCATTTCCGCATCGTCTTCCTGCCGCACGACACCGACCTGCGCGAGGCCATCCGCCGCCTGGCCGTGTTCCTCGAGAAATACCGCAAGCGCCACGGCACGGACCGCGGCTGAGCTGTGCGGGGGCCGGCGGGGGAGAGGGCCTTGCGCCGACCATCGCTTTTTACCGGCTGCCGGCGCGCACCCTCTGGGCGCCGCAGCATTTTTTGACTGGCAAGTAGTTTATGAAACCGATCCAAGTAGGCCTTCTGGGCATTGGCACCGTGGGCAGCGGCACCTTCAACGTGCTGCAGCGCAACCAGGAAGAGATCCGCCGCCGCGCGGGCCGCGGTATTGAGATTGCCATGGTGGCCGACCTGGATACGGAACGCGCACGCTCCGTCGTGGGCGACACGGCCAAGGTGGTCGGCGATGCGCGCGAGATCATCGCCAACCCCGAGATCGACGTGGTGATCGAGCTGATCGGCGGCTACGGCATTGCCAAGGCCCTGGTGCTGGAGGCCATTGCCGCCGGCAAGCATGTGGTCACGGCCAACAAGGCCCTGCTGGCCGTGCATGGCAGCGAAATCTTCAAGGCCGCCGCCGAGAAGGGCGTGATGGTGGCCTACGAAGCGGCGGTGGCCGGTGGCATCCCCATCATCAAGGCGCTGCGCGAAGGCCTGACGGCCAACCAGATCCAGTGGGTGGCCGGCATCATCAACGGCACGACCAACTTCATCCTGTCCGAGATGCGCGACAAGGGCCTGGACTTCGACGTGGTGCTCAAGGAGGCCCAGCGCCTGGGCTATGCCGAAGCCGATCCGACCTTCGACATCGAAGGCGTGGACGCCGCCCACAAGGTCACGCTGATGAGCGCCATCGCCTTCGGCATTCCCGTGCAGTTCGACAAGGCGCATGTGGAAGGCATCACCAAGCTGTCTGCGGCCGACATCAAGTACGCCGAGCAACTGGGCTACCGCATCAAGCTGCTGGGCATCACCAAGCGCACGGACAAGGGCATCGAGCTGCGCGTGCACCCCAGCCTGGTGCCGACCAAGCGCCTGATCGCGAACGTGGAAGGCGCCATGAACGCCGTCGTCGTCCATGGCGATGCCGTGGGCACCACGCTGTACTACGGCAAGGGCGCGGGCTCCGAGCCCACGGCCAGCGCCGTGATTGCCGACCTGGTGGACATTGCCCGCCTGCACACGGCCGACCCCGAGCACCGCGTGCCCCCGCTGGCCTTCCAGTCGAACACGCTGGTCGCCGCAGGTGGCGAGCTGCCCGTGCTGCCCATGAGCGAGGTGGTCACCAGCTACTACCTGCGCATCCGCGTGGCCGACGAAGCCGGCGTGCTGGCCAAGATCACCAGCATCCTCGCCGGTGCCGGCATCAGCATCGATGCCCTGCTGCAGCGCGAGGCTGGCGAGGTGAGCGGCGACAGCGAAGGCAGCCAGGGCGTGCCGCAGACCGACCTGATCATCCTGACCCACGCCACGCGCGAAGGCGACATGGATGCTGCCCTGGCGCAGATCCAGCAGTTGCCCACGGTGCTGGCCCCTATCAACCGCATCCGCAAGGAAGAGTTGAACTAAGACACCCCCTGAGCGGCTGCGCCGCTTCCCCCTCTCTCGCACGCGGGAGGGGGACGACGCCCTCGCTGCGGGGCGGCCCTTGCTCGGCATCCCTGGCATCGGCCGCGCCCCGTCTCACAGAATACTGACGAGGAAGCGACATGCTTTATCTTTCCACGCGCGGCCACGCGGACCGCAAGCGCTTTTGCGACATCCTGCTCGAGGGCCTGGCGCCCGATGGCGGGCTGTACCTGCCCGAGCGCTATCCGCAGATCGATGCCGCCCGCCTGGGCGAGCTGCGCAGCATCTACAAGGAGCAGGGCTACGCGGCCCTGGCCTTCGAGATCCTGAGCCTGTACATCGACGACATTCCGGCCGAGGATCTGCGCGCCCTGTGCGCCAAGACCTATACGCAGCAGGTGTTCGGCACGGCCGAGATCACGCCGCTGCGCCCGCTGGAAGACGGCCTGTGGCTCGAAGCCCTGTCCAACGGCCCCACGCTGGCCTTCAAGGACATGGCCATGCAGCTGCTGGGCAACCTGTTCGAGTACGAACTGGGCCGCCGTGGCGAGGAGCTGAACATCCTGGGCGCCACCAGCGGCGACACCGGCAGCGCCGCCGAGTACGCCATGCGCGGCAAAAAAGGCGTGCGCGTGTTCATGACCAGCCCGCGCGGCCGCATGAGTCCCTTCCAGCAGGCCCAGATGTTCAGCCTGCAGGACGCCAACATCCACAACATCGCCATCGAAGGCGTGTTCGACGACTGCCAGGACATCGTCAAGGCCGTCTCCAACGACCACGCCTTCAAGGCGAAGTACAAGATCGGCACGGTCAACTCGATCAACTGGGCCCGCCTGCTGGCCCAGGTCGTCTACTACTTCGCCGGCTACCTGCAGGCCACGCAGAGCAATGACCAGAAGGTCAGCTTCACGGTGCCCAGCGGCAACTTCGGCAACATCTGCGCCGGCCATGTGGCGCGCCAGATGGGCCTGCCGATCGAACGCCTGGTGGTGGCGACCAACGAGAACGACGTGCTCGACGAGTTCTTCCGCACGGGCGCCTACGTGGTGCGCGGCAGCGAGCACACCTACGAGACATCGAGCCCCTCGATGGACATCTCCAAGGCCAGCAACTTCGAGCGCTTCGTGTTCGACCTGCTGGGTCGCGATGGACAGGCCACGCGCGAATTGTTCGCCGAGGGCGTGGCACGCCAGGGCCGCTTCGACCTGGGCGGCAACCCGCTGTTCCAGGAAGCTGCTGCCCGCTACGGCTTCGTCAGCGGCAAGAGCACGCATGCCGACCGCCTGGCCACCATCCGGGATACCTTCGAGCGCTTCGGCACCATGATCGACACGCACACGGCCGACGGCGTCAAGGTGGCGCGCGAGCAGCTGCAGGCCGGCGTGCCCATGATCGTGCTGGAGACGGCACTGCCCATCAAGTTCGCCGCCACCATCGAGGAGGCCCTGGGCCGCCTGCCCGATCGCCCGGCCAAGTTCGAAGGCATCGAGGACCTGCCCAAGCGCGTGACCGACTTGCCGGCCGACGCCGAGCAGGTCAAGGCCTACATCGCCCGGCATTGCGACTGATGCCACGGCCGGGCTGTCCGCAGGTCCGCAGCTGGAGTGCATGGCGATGAAGGTCATCGGCTTCGCCGGCTACTCCGGCTCGGGCAAGACCAGCCTGGTGGAGCTCCTGATCACGCTGATGCGTGCGCAGGGGCTCAGCGTTTCGGTGGTCAAGCATGCCCACCACCATTTCGATGTCGATCACGAGGGCAAGGACAGCTGGCGCCACCGCAAGGCGGGTGCCTATGAGGTGGTGCTGGCTTCCGATCGCCGTCTGGCGCTGATGCGCGAATTCCCCCGGCCCACGGAGCTGTCGGTGCACGACATGCTGGCCGAGCTGGACCCCCTCGTGGACTGGGTGCTGGTAGAGGGTTTCAAGCACGCCGATCTGCCCAAGATAGAAATCTGGCGCGAGCAGCCCGAGCGCACCAGCGCCGGCAAGACCCAGGCGCCTTTGTTCCCGCACGATCCCCATGTGCTGGCCGTGGCAACCGATGCGCCGGCCCGCCTGCCCGAGCCGCCGCGCCAGCCCGTGCTGGACCTCAACGCGCCAGCGCAGATACTGCAATGGCTGCTGGATCAGGGGGAGCGCCTGCGCTACCGTGCACCTGACAGCGGCCAAGACTAGGAGAAAAACCATGCGAGCCCCGCTCAAGCCCCTCGATGAAGCGCTGGCCGAACTGCTGGCCCAGGCACTGCCGCTGGCTGGCGATGACACCGTGGACTGCTTTGACGCCGATGGCCGCGTGCTGCGGGCCGACGCCGTCTCGCCGCTGCAGGTGCCGCCCCAGGACAACAGCGCCATGGACGGCTACGCCGTGCGCAGCGCCGAATGCACGCAGCGCAATGCCGAGCTGCCCGTCTCGCAGCGCATCCCCGCAGGCGCCATGGGCCAGCCGCTGGCCGTGGGTACGGTGGCGCGCATCTTCACGGGAGCTCCGGTGCCCGAAGGTGCCGATGCCATCGTCATGCAGGAAGACTGCGAAGTCCTGGAAGACGGCCGCGTGCGCATCAAGGCGCGGCCCGAGGCCGGGCAATGGATACGCCGCTCGGGCGAGGACATCCGGCGCGGCGCCACCGTCATCGCGGCCGGCACGCGCCTGTCGCCGGCCGAGCTGGGCCTGGCCGCCAGCATCGGCCTGGCCTCTTTGCGCGTGGCACGCAAGCCGCGCGTGGCCCTGTTCTCCACAGGTGACGAACTGGTCATGCCGGGCACCGTGGCGCCCGAGCAGATGCCGCCCGGCAGCATCTACAACAGCAACCGATTCTTCCTTCGCGCCCTGCTGCAGCGCATGGGCTGCGAGGTCACCGACTTCGGCATCGTCCCCGACCGGCGCGAGGCCACTGTGGATGCTTTGCGCGAGGCGGCCCGCGCGCATGACCTGATCCTGACCAGCGGCGGGGTGTCTGTCGGCGAAGAGGACCATGTCAAGCCCGCCGTGCAGGCGCTGGGCCAGCTCGACCTCTGGCAGATCGCCGTCAAGCCCGGCAAGCCCTTCGCCTATGGCCGCGTGAACCGCGAGGGCGAAGGCTTTGCCCACTTCATCGGCCTGCCCGGCAATCCGGTCTCCAGCTTCGTCACCTTCCTTTTGCTGGTGCGCCCCTTCGTGCTGCGCCTGCAGGGCGTGCAGCAGGCGCTGCCGCGCTCGGTCGAGGTGCGCGCCGACTTCCATTGGCCGCGCGGGGACAAGCGCCGCGAATTCCTGCGCGTGCGCTACAACGAGGGCGGTGGCCTGGAGCTGTTCCGCAACCAGAGTTCGGGCGTGCTGACCTCGGCAGCCTGGGGAGATGGCGTGGTGGACAACCCGCCAGGCCAGGCCATAGCGCCGGGCGACCGGGTGCGCTTCATCGCCTTTTCGGAGCTGCTGTCATGAGCCAGGCCGTCCCCATCGCCATCACCATCACCGTGCGCTATTTCGCCTCCATCCGCGAAGCCCTGGGCACGGGCAGCGAAACCCTGTCCACCGAGGCCGCCACCGTGGGCGCGCTGCGTGAGGAACTGATTGCGCGTGGCGGTGCCGCCGCCGAAGCGCTGGCCCCTGGCAAGGCCGTGCGCATGGCGCTGAACCAGGTCCTGTGCGATGCCGGTGCCGCCGTTCGACAGGGGGACGAGGTGGCTTTCTTCCCCCCCGTGACCGGAGGTTGACCCAAATGACCACCGACAAGCCCGTGGACCAGGCCATCAGCGCACGCACGCGCAAGGCCCTGTCCGAAGCCAAGGCGCGCGGCGTGCAGCTGGGCCGCGCAGGCGCAGACAACCTGCGCGCCACCGTGGAAAAGCGCAAATCCACGGCCGATGCCTTCGCCCAGCAGCATGAGGCGCTGTTCGCCGAACTGCAGGCGCGCGGCCTGACGCACCGCGCCATGGCCGCCGAACTCAATGCGCGCGGCGTTGCCGCGGCCCGGGGCGGCGAGTGGACGCACGGTCAGGTGCAGCGCATCCTGAACCGCTACGCCGACCTGCGTTCGGCAACACTGTCTGCGGACGGCAGCAGCGGCAGCTGAATCCTGGCCAGCCGCTGCGCCAGCGCGGCCGATGCCGGCTGCATGGGCGCCCGCAGCGTTGCCCGCATTCGGCCCTGCTGCGCCAGCAAGGCCTTGATGGGGGCGGGGTTGGGCTCGGCAAAGCAGGCGGCGATGTGCGGCTGCAGCGGCTGCCACAGCGCACGGGCAGCGGGCAGGTCGCCGCGCTCCAGGCATTGCATCAGCTCGACGAAGTGCCCTGTATGCGCGTGCGCGCTGGCAGCAATCGCTCCCGCGCCGCCCAGGGCCAGCGTGGAAAAGATCTGCGCGTCTTCGCCGGCCAGCACCTGCAGTTGCCCATCGGCGATCAGTGCCTGGGTCTTGGCGGCATCGCCCCCGCAATCCTTGATGGCCACGATGCGCTCATGTGCGGCCAGCGCACGCAGCGTGGCCAGCTCCAGCACCACGCCGGTGCGGTAGGGAATGTCGTAGACGATGACCGGATGGGCGCTGCGCTCGGCAATCGCCGTGAACCACTGCAGCAGGCCTGCCTGCGACGGGCGTATGTAATGCGGCGCGGGCACCAGAATGCCGGCCAGCGGCAGGGCGTTCAGTGCCTGAACGCGGGCCAGCGCATGCCCCAGGTGGCAGTCCGAAACTCCCATGACCACGGGCATGCCATGGGCCGCTGAGAGGATGGTGGACAGGGCGGCATCGTGCTCCGCTTCGCTCAGCGCGGCGGCCTCGGCGGTCGAGCCGCAGGCCACGTAGCCGGCGATGCCGGTGGCGTTGTAGTGCTGCACCAGGGCGCGCAGCGCCCCGTGGTCCACCGCCGCCTCATCTCCAGGAAGAAAGGGCGTGACCAGCGGAAGCCACAGCCCCTGGAATCGGGCCTGCGGCGAGGTGGTGGAAGGCAAAGACATGGAAGATCCCTTCGGGTGATTCAAACAATGAACGACCGGACGCAGCCACCGGCCAGACCGAGGGCGGAAAGGCAGGCGCCTGAAGGGATGCGGGAAGGGGGGATGGAGGCTGCCGGGCCGGTTCCGTCGCTCATCTGGACGGAACCTCAGCTCCGGTCAGACGAGCTGGGGTTTGCAGGCTTTGCCCAGGCACAGGCACACGGCATCGCCGTGGCATGTGGGGAAGGCAAAGATTGCAGGCATGGCGCGCAGTGTAGCGCGCCTGAGCGCCTGGGTGGTGGCCTTCAGGCTGCGCCTTCGGCGCCGGTAGGGGGTGATGCATCGGGCAGCAGCGGTGCCTGCCACTCCAGCAGCTCGGCCAGGCGCTGCACGATCCAGCGTGCCTCGCCGGGGCTGACGATGGAGCCTTCGGCAGCCAGGCCGGCGTGCATGCCCAGCAGCACGCCTTGCTCCGAAGAATTGCCCGAGTGGTAAAGCGTCTGTGCCTGCTCGACCAGGTGGCTGGCCAGGTCCTCGCACAGTTCATAGCGCCCGACCACGTCTGCAATGGATGCCTTGAGCCGGCCGTGCCGGTCGGCATACAGGGCGGCAAAGCTCGGCGGCGGCTGTATCTGGCTGGTCTCGTCCATGGCGCGCCTCAATCGGGTTCGAACAGGCGTTCGAAGCGTGCGATGTCTTCGGCCAGCTCGCAGCTCACCAACTGGCCCATCTTGCCGTCGCCCAGCCGGTGGGCTGCAAACAGCGTGGCCTTGCCGCGAAAGCCGTAGTCGGGCAGGTGGATGATGGTGTAGGGATGGGGCACGAACAGCTGGTGCTCGTAGACCACGCGCTGCTCGTTGCGCGGCGAGGGATAGAGCGTGTATTCGGGGGTGGTGATCGTGAGTGTGGCCATGCGTGGCCCGCCGCAGCAAAAAAGCGCTGGGGGCGGGGGAGGGCAATGCTACCGCGTTCATCGCCTTCTGGCGCGCCGCCGCCCTGCGACAATGCGGGCATGCAAGCAGCCCGTGTATCCATCCAGACCGAGGATTTCGACGTATCGGCCGAACTCGCCGCCCTGCGCTCCGGCGACGCCCGCGTGGGGGCGGTCTGCAGCTTCATAGGCACCGTGCGCGACCGCAACGAGGGCGCCACCGTGGCCAGCATGGAGCTGGAGCACTACCCGGGCATGACCGAGAAATCCATCGAGGCCATCATCGACGAGGCGGTCCAGCGCTTCGGCATCCATGGCGCGCGCGTCATCCATCGCATCGGCCCGCTGCAGCCCATGGACCAGATCGTGCTCGTGGCCGTCACCGCATCGCACCGGGGCATGGCCTTCCAGGCCTGCGAATACATCATGGACTACCTCAAGTCGCTGGCGCCTTTCTGGAAAAAGGAACAGACGCCCGAGGGCGCGCGCTGGGTGGATGCGCGCGTCAGCGACGAAGAGGCGCTGGCGCGCTGGCGCCAGTGAGCTGACGCTTCAGGCCCTGCGCAGTGCGGCACCCCGCAACCATTGCGGCGGCCGGAACACCAGCAGGTTGCCGAACATCACCAGCAGCAGGCCACCCACGGCCAGCGGCGTCCACACATAGCCTTCGAAAAGGGCCGAGATACTGAGCGCAACGATGGGGAACAGCACCGTCGCATACGCCGCCTTCTCGGGGCCCAGGCGCCCGACTAGGGTCAGGTAGGCCGTGAACGCGATCACCGAGCCCGGAATGGCCAGGTACAGCCAGGAGCCCACATAGGTCCAGCTGGCATCGAAGCGCCAGGGCAGGCCTGCCACCAGCGCATAGCCTGTCAGCAGCAGCGTGCCGGCCAGCATGCCCCAGGCATTGGTCTGGGCCGGCCGCCAGCCCATGGACTGCAGCGAGGCCGACAGCATGTTCCCGCAGGAAAAGCACAGCGTGCCCAGCACGGCCCAGCCCAGGCCGGGCAGGCTGGCATGCCGGCCTTCTCGCAGCTCGGGCCAGAACAGCGCCACCAGGCCTGCAAGGCCGAAGAGGCTGCCGGCCAGCACATGGGGCGCCAGCCTGCGGCCGTGGATGATGCGCGCCAGCAGCGCGTTCCAGAGATTGGCGCTGGAGAACACCACGGCGGCCAGGCCGCTGGCCAGCGTCTCGCTGGCATGCATGAAGCACACGAAGTTGAAGCTGAACAGGCACAGGCCCTGGGCCAGCACGCGCGGCAGCGCCGGGCCGCGTGGCACGCGCAGCTGGCGCGACCAGGCCAGCCAGGCGAACATCAGCACGGCGGCCAGCGCAAAGCGGTAGGCAATGGACAGCTCCACGGGCACGGCGCCCAGCTGCAGCTTCAGGGCGATCCAGGTCGAACCCCAGATCAACACGACCAGGGCATAGAGGGTGGCAGTCATGGCCGGTGATGATGGCGCCGCAGGCTGGGCGGGCATGGCAGATTCCTGCGGTTTGATGGCCTGGCGCCATGCGTCGGTATGGCTGCGGGACCACAATCGCTGCCATGACGCCCACGCCGCTGCCCGAGCTGCCCTCCAGCCACCTGTGCCAGGTGCTGTCACGCTCCAAGGCCCGGCTGCAGCGGCGCGTGCGCCTGAGCGAGGGGGTGGAGCTGGCCGTCTGGGCCAATGTGGACGACGAGGTGCGCTACTGCCAGCCCGGTCACCACACGCTGTCGGTCTACCTGGCCGGCGGCGAGGGCTCGCAACTCAAGGCGCGGCCCGAGGCCATGGGGGCGCCGGGGCGCATCTGCATCTTCACGCCAGAGGATGAATCGCACTGGCTGGTGCGATCGCCCGTGCAGTTCCTGCACCTGTATGTGTCCGACCTGGCCTGGGCGGGGCGCGTGGTCCGCATGCTGGATGCCGAGCCCCGCTCGCGCACCTTGCGTGCGCAGATCTACGGGGACGATCAGGCCTTCCACGCCGGTGCCCGTGCGCTGATGCAACTGGACTGGCAGGACCCGCAGCAGCAACTGGCGGCCGATGCCATTGGCCAGCAGCTGGTGGACCGGCTGGTGCTGCAGTCCGCCACGCCGCGCCAGGTGCAGGCGCTGCAGCGGCCGCTGGGCGGGCTCTCTGCGGCCGTGCGGCGCAGGGTGCTTGCCCATATCGAGGCGCATCTGCATGACTCCAAGGCCGTGTCGCTGCCGGCACTGGCGAGACAGGCCTGCCTTTCGGAATTCCATTTCGCACGCATGTTCCGCCAGAGCATGGGCTGCACGGTGCACGAATGGGTGCTGCAGCAGCGCCTGGCCCGGGCACGGCGTGCCCTGTCTGCGCGCAACGTGCCGCCGCTGGCCGAGCTGGCGCTGGATTGCGGCTTTTCCAGCGCCAGCCACCTGGTGCGCAGCTTCCGGGCGCATTTGGGCGTTACGCCTACGCAGTTCTCGATCTTTCAGCGCAATGCTTGAGAAGGATGGCCGGCCTCGCCGGCCTTGATCTGGCGCAAGCGTCTGTCCTTGCGGGCCGGGCATGGCTTGAAATTTGCCCTGCCGGTATCAGATAAATCGCAATGACCCTGTTTCAGGAGCGAAAAGAAACACCATGCGAATCGACAAACTGACAACCAAGTTCCAGGAAGCCCTGGCCGACGCGCAAACGCTGGCCCTGGGCGGTGACCAATCCAATATCGAACCCCTGCACCTGCTCGTGGCGCTGCTGCGCCAGGACGACGGTCCGCGCTCGCTCTTGCAGCGCGCCGGCGCCAACGTGGGCCAGCTGCAGGCCGCGGCCGAGAAGGCTCTGGCCGATCTGCCGCGCGTGCAGCACCAGGACCAGGTGCAGGTCGGCTCCGAGCTGGGCCGGCTGCTGCAGGTGACCGAGAAGGAAGCCCTCAAGCGCGGCGACCAGTTCATTGCCAGCGAGCTGTTCCTGCTGGCGCTGACCGATAGCAGCGGCCCCTCCACGCGTGCGGGCCAACTGCTCAAGGAAAGCGGCGTGACGCGCTCCAGCCTGGAGTCGGCCATCAACGCCGTGCGCGGCGGCCAGACCATGGACAGCGCCGAAGGCGAAGGCCAGCGCGAGGCCCTCAAGAAATACACCATGGACCTGACCGAGCGCGCGCGCATCGGCAAGCTCGATCCGGTGATCGGTCGCGACGACGAAATCCGCCGCTCCATCCAGGTGCTGCAGCGCCGCAGCAAGAACAACCCCGTGCTCATCGGCGAGCCCGGCGTGGGCAAGACCGCCATCGTCGAGGGCCTGGCCCAGCGCATCGTGGCCGGCGAGGTGCCCGAAAGCCTCAAGAACAAGCGCGTGCTGTCGCTGGACATGGCGGGCCTGCTGGCCGGCGCCAAGTACCGCGGCGACTTCGAGGAACGCCTGAAGTCCGTGCTCAAGGAAGTGGCCCAGGAAGAGGGGCGCATCATCCTGTTCATCGACGAGATCCACACCATGGTCGGCGCCGGCAAGGCCGACGGCGCCATGGATGCGGGCAACATGCTCAAGCCTGCGCTGGCGCGCGGCGAGCTGCACTGCATCGGCGCGACCACGCTCGATGAATACCGCAAGTACATCGAAAAGGATGCGGCGCTGGAGCGGCGCTTCCAGAAGGTGCTGGTCGAGGAGCCCTCGGTCGAGGACACCATCGCCATCCTGCGCGGCCTGCAGGTGCGCTACGAGGCCCACCACGGCGTGGACATCACCGACCCGGCCATCGTGGCCGCGGCCGAGCTGAGCCACCGCTACATCACCGACCGCTTCCTGCCCGACAAGGCCATCGACCTGATCGACGAGGCTGCGGCCAAGATCAAGATCGAGATCGACTCCAAGCCCGAGGTCATGGACAAGCTCGAGCGCCGCATGATCCAGCTCAAGATCGAGCGCGAGGCCATGAAGAAGGAAAAGGACGAGGCCTCGCAAAAGCGCCTGCAGCTGATCGAGGAGGAACTCGGCAGCCTGGAGCGCGAGTACGCCGACCTCGAAGACGTGTGGAAGAGCGAGAAGGCCAGCGCCCAGGGCTCCGAGCAGATCCGCAAGGAGATCGACCAGATCCGCATCCAGATCGAGGAGCTCAAGCGCAAGGGCGACTTCAACAAGGTGGCCGAGCTGCAGTACGGCAAGCTGCCCTCGCTGGAAAAGCAGCTCAACGAAGCCCAGGCCAGCGAGCAGGGGCAGGGCGGTGCGCCCGCCCACAGATTGCTGCGCACCCATGTGGGCGCCGAGGAGATTGCCGAGGTGGTCAGCCGTGCCACGGGCATTCCCGTGGCCAAGATGATGCAGGGCGAGAAGGACAAGCTGCTGCGCATGGAAGACCGGCTGCATGACCGCGTCGTCGGCCAGGACGAGGCCATCTCGGCTGTGGCCAACGCCATCCGCCGTTCGCGCTCGGGCCTGTCCGATCCCAACCGGCCCACCGGTTCCTTCCTGTTCCTGGGCCCCACGGGCGTGGGCAAGACCGAGTTGTGCAAGGCGCTGGCCGGCTTCCTGTTCGACAGCGAAGACCATCTGGTGCGCATCGACATGAGCGAGTTCATGGAAAAGCATTCCGTGGCCCGCCTGATCGGCGCGCCGCCCGGCTACGTGGGCTACGAGGAAGGCGGCTACCTGACCGAGGCCGTTCGCCGCAAGCCCTACAGCGTGCTGCTGCTCGACGAGGTGGAGAAGGCCCATCCCGACGTCTTCAACGTGCTGCTGCAGGTACTGGACGACGGCCGGCTGACCGACGGCCAGGGCCGCACCGTGGACTTCAAGAATACGGTCATCGTGATGACGAGCAACATAGGCTCTTTGCTGATCCAGGCCATGGTCGGCGAGGATTACGATGATGTGAAAGACGCGGTCTGGGGGGAACTCAAGAACCATTTCCGACCCGAATTCCTCAACCGCATCGACGAGACCGTGGTGTTCCACGCGCTCGACGCGAAGAATATCGAGTCGATCGCAAGGATTCAGCTCAAGCTGCTGGAGCGGCGTTTGGAGAAAATGGACCTTGCGCTGCAGGTGTCCGACCAGGCACTGGCCGAACTGGCCAAGGTGGGCTTCGATCCCGTTTTCGGGGCCCGGCCGCTCAAGCGCGCGATACAGCAGCGGATCGAAAATCCGTTGTCGAAACTGCTGCTCGAAGGGCGCTTCCCGCCCAAGAGCACGATTGCGGTGCATGTGGACCCGGTACAGGAACCGGGCGTATTCCGGTTCGATGCGGCAGACTCCGCCTGACGCACCGGGCCAGCCAAGAAAGGCTTTGCTTTGAACGATTTCGTCGCCACCCTGACCCGCTGGGCCGTTCGCATCCTGCTGATGCTTGTGGGCCTGGTCTTCTTTGTCAGCCTGCTCACCGCAGCGGCGCTGCTGGCCCTGGTCTGGGCCGTGCGGGCGCTGTGGGCCAGGCTCACCGGCCAGCCGGTCATGCCCTGGGCCATGCGCATGAGCCCGCGGGCTGGCTGGCAGACCGTCTACCGCTCCGGCTCCGAGTGGATGGCCCAGCGCCCGCAGCGCGCCTACGGCGCGGCTGAAGGCGGTGGCCGTCGCGCAGGTGCAGGCGCAGGCGTGCTGCCGGGAGCGGGCGAGGTGACCGACGTTCAGCCCCGTGAAGTGCGCGAGCCCTGAAGCGTCTTGCTGCAGCCTTTACGCGGCCTGCGCATCTTCGCGCCCAGGCCGCGCATATCGGCCCGTATAGTCTGTAACCCTCGGGAGCCCGTGCAAGGCTCCCTTTTTTTTCTCCGAGCCGTTCTGGCTGCTTGCCGCCGTATCCAGCCAACCCGCAGGCGGCCTGTGCAGCATGAGAGCGTCTGCCGCGTCTTCTTACCATTGAGCCCTATGACCCAGATGGATCTTCATCGCGTCTTCGAACTTCAGTACCAGGCCAGCCGGGCGCAGGTGGACGTGCCGCTGCTGGTGCGCCGCGAGAGGCTGCTGCGCATGCAAAAGCTGCTGGACGAGCACGGCCCCGTGCTGGCTGCCGCAGTGCAGGCCGACTTCGGCATGCGCTCGCCACGGTTGACCGAGATGGTGGAGCTGTTCGTGCTGCGCAATCTGCTCAAGCACACGCTGCGCCATCTGGCGCGCTGGTCGGGGCGCCAGCGGGTGCGCACGCCGCTGATGCTCATGCCGGGCCGTGGGTGGATAGAGCGCCAGCCGCTGGGCGTGGTGGGGGTGATCTCTCCGTGGAACTATCCGGTGCAGCTGGCGCTGGGGCCTGCCATCACGGCCCTGGCAGCGGGCAACCGCGTCATGCTCAAGCCCAGCGAACTCACGCCGCACACGTCGGCGCAACTGGCCGCGCTGGTGGGGCAGTTCTTTGCGCCCGAGGAGTTCGCCGTGATCGAAGGCGATGTGAGCGTGGCCACGCAGTTTTCGGGCCTGCACTTCGACCATCTGCTGTTCACCGGATCGACGGCCGTGGGCCGGCGCGTGGCCCAGGCGGCCGCAGCGCACCTGACGCCGACCACGCTGGAGCTGGGCGGCAAGTCGCCCTGCATCGTCTCCACCGACTGCGACCTGAAGGAGGCGGCGCTCAAGATCGCACATGGCAAGCTCGTCAACGCAGGCCAGACCTGCATTGCCCCCGACTACGTGCTGCTGCCGCGTGGACAGGAGGCCGAATTCGCCGAGGCCTTTCGCGCCGCCGCGCAGCGGCTGTTCCCGCGCTTTGCCGGCAACCCGGACTATGCCGCCATCCTCACCAAGCGCCACCTGGCCCGCCTGCGGCAGATGCTGCGCCAGGCCCAGGGCATGGGCGCCCATGTCGAATGGATGGAGGACGGCGGCGCCAGCCAGGAGGGGGCGGACATGGCCTGGGGTGATGCCGTGGAGCGCCAGATGGCACCGGCCCTGGTCTTCAATGCCACCAGCCAGATGCAGCTCATGCAGGAGGAGATCTTCGGCCCCATCCTGCCCGTGATCAGCTACGACAGGCTGGACGATGTGGTCTCGGCCATCAATGCCGGGCCCAGGCCGCTGGCGCTGTACTGGTTCGGCCGCGACGAGAAGGTGCGTGATGCGGTGCTGTCACGCACCATCAGCGGAGGGGTGACGGTCAATGACACCCTGCTGCACTTCGCGCACGAGAACCTGCCCTTCGGTGGCGTGGGCGACAGCGGTTGGGGTGCCTATCATTCGGAGCAGGGCTTTGCGCGGCTGAGCCATCAGAAGGCGGTGTTCGTGCAGTCGCGCTGGTCAGGGGCCGCCATGCTGTATCCGCCCTATGGTGCGAAGTTCGATCGCATCATGGAACTGATGCGCCGCTGGCTGTGAGCAAGGGCTCGATCGGGCGTGCTGCCGGGCATGCCTGCATCGTGAGGAATTGTCAACTGATTCCTTGGCGAGCCTTGTGTTGCATGCACTAGCTGCTCTTTTTTGAAGAGCACATAGCACATCCGATAGCCGAGGGCAAGAAAACGAGCACAGCCGTACTTGCGTGCATGGCTAAGGGGCTCGATGCACGCAAAAAGCGCGATTCCGGTGAAAATCACGCCCTTCTATTTTCACCTGTTTTCGTTTCGGTTTTTCCATGTCTAGTATCCAGGTTCGTCCAGCCACTCTCCGCGATGCAAAAGCGATTGCCCAGATCCATACTGCTTCCGCCATGGAGGCTTACCGAGGTCTGGTTCCCGATGACCAGCTCAAGAGCATGTCGTCGGTAGAAAAACGCCAGGCCTATTGGCGCGAAGCCATTGAATTTTGCGAGCCCCAGGTTCAGGTCGCCATCGATGGCGACAAGATCGTCGGCTTCGTCGGCTTCGACCGCTCGCGCGATGAGAAGTCGCGCCAGACCACCGGTGAAATCTGGGCCATCTATGCTGCACCTACCCACTGGAATCAGGGTGTGGGCGTGGCCCTGTGGGACGCCGCACGCGACGGCCTGCTTGAAGAAGGCTGCACCAATGTCACGTCGTGGGTGCCGCTGCGCAATGAACGCGCGCTGCGCTTTCACGAGCTCGCCGGCTTCAAGCGCGAAATGTCCACCGCCAAGACGGCCCAGGTGGGTGGTCTCAAGATCGAGGAAGTGCGGCTCAAGCGCGCACTGAACTGATCGGGTCTTCGACCCTCTTTCCCCCTAAATCACTCACGGAGCAGCAGGCCTTGTCCTCTTCCCAGAACTGGTCCCTGCTGCAATGGCAGGAGAACGAGGCCACGCAGGCAGCGCTGTGGCGCGCGGACAGCACCATGACCGCACCGCGCCGCATCGTCATCGCCGACGACAGCCTGTCTGCCGACAGCGCCTACCGCCTGGCCTGCGAAGGCCAGGCGATGCTGTGGCGCGGCGATTTCCAGAATGCCAGGCAATTGCTGTCGGCGCTGGGCCGCCGCCTGGACAAGCCTGCACGTGAGACGTCCGCCAAGGCTCGCCATCGGCGGGCCGGCAAGGAAGACGCCAAGCCTGTCTTTCCCCATGCCTTCCACCTGCACCGCCAGGCGCTGGCGCAGCGGGCACGCATTCTGTCCAGCGTGATGATCGAGCTCGATGCCAGCTGGCATTGCGCCCTGCGCCGCGCACCGGACTGGAGCGAGGCCTGCCGCGAGGCCTGGGGCGACATTCCCGCCGATCAGGGTGCGCGCAGCGTCATCGTTCCCTTGCGTGAACTGCTGGGCGCGCTGGGCGCGCATGAGTGGCGCAAGAAGGGCGTGGCCCTGGCTGTGCCGGGCATGCCGGAGTTCAGCATTCATCCGCACTACGGCGTGTTCTCCCCAGTGCGCGGCGAGTACCTGGATCTGGTGGCGCAGGCGCCCCTGCCGGCCGCAGCCCAGCATGCCGATGCCGCAGTCTGGGATATCGGCACGGGCACGGGTGTGCTTTCCGCTCTCTTGCTGCACCGTGGCGTGCGGCAGGTGGTGGCCACCGATCTGAGCGACCGGGCCCTGGCCTGTGCGCAGGACAACCTGCAGCGACTGGGATTGGCGCAGCGCGTGAGCCTGCGCAAGGCAGACCTGTTCCCCGAAGGCCGGGCCGCCCTGGTGGTCTGCAATCCACCGTGGTTGCCGGGCAAGGCCAGCTCCCTGCTGGAGCAGGCCGTCTACGACGAAGGCAGCCGCATGCTGCGCGGCTTTGTGCAAGGCCTTGCAGCGCATCTGCTGCCGGGCGGCGAAGGCTGGCTGATCCTGTCGGATCTGGCCGAGCATCTGCAACTGCGCTCGCGCGAGCAATTGCTGGAGTGGATCGAGGCCGCTGGCCTGCAGGTCCTGGGCCGAGAGGACATCCGCCCACGCCATGGGAAGGCTGCGGACGCTGCCGATCCGCTGCACGCCGCACGCGCTGCCGAAGTCACCTCGCTGTGGCGCCTGGCGCCTCGCTGATCGCCGGCACCCACGCTTTCATCCCGGTCAGGCGCCTTGTGCTGCCATTGACTCGTTTGCCTCCTGGGGCAGCAGATGCTGCAGCCGCTCGCGCAGCGCATCCGCGCGCTCGTTGCCGGCATGCTCCTGCACGGTCTGCAGCAGCTGCAAGGCGGCGGCCTGCAGAGCCGCCAGGTCGCGCGCTTCGCGCAGCAGATGGCGCAGCACCTGGGCCTTGTCCTCATGGCGGTTGGCGAACATGCGCTCGCACAGGTCGAACAGATACATGCGTGTGCCGGCCAGATTCAGCGTGGCGGCAGGGCCTGGTGAAGCGGGTTGCCTGGCAGCGGCAGGCGCCATCGCGGGGGGCTGCGGCTGGGGCGATGTTTCGATGGCATTGCCGGCCAGGCGCTGAAGATGGCCGCTGTCTATCAGCTGCTGTACCAGCTCCCTGGCCTGGGCACCCAGCACCTGCTGCAGCTGCTCCTCGGTGCGGCCATCGGCCATCAGCAGCACCGAGCGCTCGCGCAGCGGCAGGCTGCGCCGGCCGGGCTGCAGCTCTTCAAGGGCCTTGGCGGTTTTTTGCAGCAGCATGGTTGGGGCAGGGGAGTCCGACAAGCCCCGATTGCACGTTACATGAATGACCGTGGCGTGAAAAAGCCATGACAACTGGTCCGGTGCAACTTGCTGCGGCAAGGGCACAATCGCCTGCCGCCGCCTTGATGAGGGGCGATTCGAAGGGGCAGGCGGCCAATACGGGCCGCAGGAATATTGTTTGATCTGTAACAGGAAGACGGGGCTGCAGGCCCCGGAACACAGCTGATGAGACTGTTGCTGGCGCCCATGGAGGGCTTGCTTGATTTCGTGCTGCGCGATGTGCTCACGCGCGTGGGCGGTGCGGACCGCTGCGTCTCTGAGTTCATCCGCGTCACGGGGACGCTGCTGCCCGACAAGGTATTCCTGCGCACCATGCCGGAATTGAACAATGGCAGCCGGACGCTGGCGGGGGTGCCCGTGCGGGCCCAGTTGCTGGGATCGGACCCGGACAGCATGGCGGCCAACGCGGCCAATCTGGCGCGCCTGGGGCCGGAGGGCATCGACCTGAACTTCGGCTGCCCGGCCAAGGTGGTCAACCGCCACGGCGGCGGCGCTGCGCTGCTGCAGGACCCGGAACAAATTGCGCGCGTGGTGGGCGCCGTGCGTGCCGCCGTGCCAGCGGCCATGCCCGTGTCGGCCAAGATGCGGCTGGGTTTCAATGACACCGACCTGATGACCGAATGCGCCCAGGCCATGCAGGCCGGCGGTGCCTGCGAAATCGTCGTTCATGCCCGCACCAAGCTCGATGGCTACCGCCCGCCCGCCTACTGGGAGATGATCCCGCGCATCCGCGAATCCGTGACCGTGCCCGTGGTGGCCAACGGCGAGATATGGACGGTGCAGGAGGCGCTGCGCTGCCGCGAGCAATCGGGTTGCAGCGACCTGATGCTGGGGCGGGGAATCGTTGCCGACCCGGGCCTGGCGCTGGCCATTCGCGCCGCCGTTGAAGGTGAGCAGACCCCGGCCGCCGAGGTGTACTGGAGCGACCTCGTGCCCCAGGTTCAGCGCTTCTGGGACATGGTCTGCGAGGACCTGGAGCCGCGCCAGCGCGCAGGCCGTCTCAAGCAATGGCTGAACCTGCTGCGCCGCCGCTTTCCCGAGGCCGAGCAGGCCTATCAGGAGGTGCGCACCCAGACCGATCAGCGCGAGATCACCCTCTGGGTCCAGGCGCTGGCTCGGCGCCAGGAGTGGGCGGGGTTGTAGCGCTGTCGTCCGCCTACAGCAGGTGGTCCGGCGCCAGCGGGCCCAGGAGCTTGAGCATCAGGCGCAGGCCCCAGCTGGCATCGGGCTCGCTGTGCTCGTCGGCGCGGTCGCTGTCTTCCGAGGCGCGCCAGACCAGTCCTCCATCCTTGTCGATCTCCACGCGCCAGCTGCCGTCCTGCAGGCCCTCGTCAATACTTTGCGTGGCCAGCCGGCCGAACTCGCGGCTGGCGATGAGCAGGGCGATCTCGGTGTTCTGCAGTTGCGAGCGCAGGTCCAGATTCATCGAGCCGACTGCCACCAGGTGACCATCCACCACCAGCAGCTTGGAATGCAGCATGGCGCGCGAGGCACCCGTGGCGCCTGAAGGACCGCCGCCGCCACTGCTGCCCGAGCCAAACGCAGAGCGGACACTGGCCGCCGTGCTGCGCATCTCATAGAGTTCAACGCCCATCTCCAGCAGCGCCTTGCGGTGGCGCGCATAGCCGGCATGGGCCAGGGGCGCGTCATTGGAGGCCAGTGAATTGGTCAGGATGCGCACGCGCACCCCGCGTTGCCGCGCGCCGCGAAACGCCTCCATCATGTCCGGACCGGGCACGAAATAGGGCGAGACCACCAGCAGATCGCGCCGCGTCTTGCGGACCAGGGCCAGCAGGCCGTCCACTACCGAATCGGCCTCCAGCACTGGGCGCGCCGCCTGGCGCAAGGCCGGAGTTGGCTGGCCCATGGGCAGCGTGCCAGCAGGCTTGGCCTGCGGGCTGTTCGGGGCGGGTGTGGCTGGCGCAGACGCGTCCGCACTGGTGCTCGGGCTGTCATCCCTGTCCAGCGGGATCTTGGCCGGCTGGTCCACCAGCACGGCGGCCGAGGCCCAGGTCCATGGCGCCTTGCGCAAATCCATGGGCTGCTGGTCCCAGATGATGCGGCTGTGTTCGGCGGCCTGCTCAGCCGTCTTTGCCTCTTTGGCGGCAACGGCAGGCGTAGGGTCCTCGTCCTGCGCCTGATCGCCATCATCGGCAAAGCGCTCGCGCAGCTGCTTGAGCTCCTTGAGACTGATGAGCGACTGAACCGGATAGGCGCGCGGGTTGTTCCAATAGCTGTCGAAGCTGCGTGACAGATCGCCGACCACCGGCCCCGCAGCCAGCACGTCGAGGTCCACGAAATTGCTGGCGCTGTCCGCGTCGAAATACGCATCGCCCAGATTGCGCCCCCCGATCACGCCCATGGCGTTGTCGGCAATGAAGAGCTTGTTGTGCATGCGCTGCTGAGCCCGCTGGAAATCCGTCAACAGCGTATAGGCCCGCCCCAGCACGGAACTGCGTGCGCCCGCCAGCGGGTTGAACATGCGCATCTCTATGCCCGGCACAAAGGCCAGCCGCATGACCTGCGCATTCGCACCCGTGCTGTGGAAGTCGTCCAGCAACACCCGCACCCGCACGCCACGCCGCGCCGCCTCCACCACGCCGCGCAGCAGGCGCTGCGTGCTCTCGTCGGCATGGATGGCGTAGTACTGCAGGTCCAGCGTCTGCTGCGCACCCTCGACCAGGGCCAGCCGTGCGCCGTAGGCGGCCTGGGCGCCGGACAGGAGGGTGAAGGCAGAGGTGGACTGTTTTGCGCCCGTTTCGGCACGTTGCAGCTCCAGCAAGCGGCCTAAAGGCGTTGACTGAGGGGGCGCGACCAGCGCATGGGTCACGGGTCTTTCCACGTCGTTCGGCAGCCCCGCGCATCCTGTGGATGCCAGAAGTGCAAGCAATGCCATGCCCATGAGCGACTTGCGCAACCGGTTCAAGGGTAAGGACGAGTCGCTCATGGTGATGAAGGCTAGGGAATAGTCTGTAAGGGGACGGCGCCTGTGGATTTTTGCATGTTCCATCTGTAGCAGATGTGGCCGAAAACGCGTCAAGCCTGCCAGACCAGTCTGGCGCCAAGACAGGCGGTGGCCTGTGCCCGCTGAACGGTCCGCTGCGCTGCGAAGTGGAAAGTAATAATCAAAATATGTCTTTTTGCAAGCTTCTGTTACCGCCGCCAACGCAGGCAAAAGGCTTCACCTTGATCGAGTTGATGGTGACGCTAAGCATTGCCGCTGTGCTGGCGATGCTGGCAGCACCGTCCATTGGCGACTACATCGTCAAAAGCAAGATGAACGGCGTGGGTGGAGAGTTCTCGGGGAGCATCCTTCGGGCCAGGAATGAATCTGTAAGCCGCAACACCTGCGTCACCATGTGCATGAGCAGCAAGGCGGGCGATGCGGCACCTGTCTGCACGACTACGGGCAGTAACTGGCAGGTCGGCTGGATTGCCTTTTTGAATACCAGTTGCGATGCCTCTGCTACCAAGCCTGCTGTGGATGGTGATTTGATCTTCGCGCGGGTGGCCAACGGCAGCGACGTACTTCTTTCTGCCGCAGGCACTAAGCCGCTCAGAACCATCATGTTCAACTCATCCGGCTCTCCGTCCTTGCCGAGCTCTTCCCAGTTTGGCTTGTTCTATCAGGACAAAGACAGTGCCTACAGCAAGAGATACGGCTCCAATATCTGCATAGATGCCCAGGGGCGTTCCAGGAGCATCCCGGGCAACAAGTCCTGCTGAGGGCAAAGAATGAAATTTGCTCATTCAATGACGCGCCGCACTGATGAAGGCGTGACTCTGATCGAGATGATGGTCGCGCTGATCATTCTGTCTATTGGCCTGCTGGGCTTGGCGGGGCTGCAGGCTGCCACGACGAAGTACCGAATCACCACCATGTCCCGCACAGCAGGGACCGGTCTTGTGTTCGATCTGTCCGAACGCATTCGCATCAACGCCGATGCCGCAGGCCCGAGCTTCATGCAGGAGGGCAGTAGCACGACCTCTCTGTACACGATTACCGCGGACTGGGCCACGCAGCAAAAGAACAGCAACTTTACCGTGACCAAGAATTGCAATTCCGCGGCCTGCAGTTCCAGTGAACGTGCCACCTTTGATCTACTGAGTTGGCGTCAGAAAGTTCGCGAAAGCATGCCGCAGGGATCCGCCATGCTTTCGGGCAACAAGCGTGACGGTATTGCCGTGACCCTCATGTGGTTCGACAAGGAGTTCACCGACGGCAGCTCGGATGCCACATTGCAGAAGGCACCCACCTGCAATGCCGACCAGAGCGGCATGGCTCGGCAGACCTGTTGTCCGGCAGAGGCCAAGGCGGTCGAAGGGGTGCGCTGCTCCCGTTTTTCTTTCGTGCCCTGAGCTATGAAAACGCACATCCAGCCACAGCGTGGCATGACTCTTGTGGAGCTGATGGTGGCACTGGCCATCAGCATGGTCATCATTCTTGCCGCCGTTTTTGTGTACATGGCATCAGTGGATTCCCAGCGCGCCCAGGACCGCAGTACTGTCAGCACCGAGACGGGGGCATTTGCCATGCAGATGATGGGGCGCGCAATTATGAATGCCGGCTTTTATCCGGCGCCAGCGTTGCCCATCCCGGTGGATGTAAGCCAGACCGGTATGTATGACACCTATCCGCCCATCCCTGCTGCTTCGCGGGTGTCTACCGATTGGGCGGATCCGGCCAGCGGCTGGCCTCCCACCGCCTTTCAGACCGGGATCTATGGCTGCGATGGTGCAAAGCTTGACGTTGCCACCAGCCTCTGCGGGACGGAGACCGCCAATGACCCTGATACCCTCGTGATCAACTACTTCACCAGCGATTCGATGGGAGGTGCAACGGGTTCGCGTTTCGATTGCACGGGTCGGGACGTGGCTTCCGACCCCAGCAACAGCGAGCGCAACAAGGACGCCGAGGGCGTGACCATCGCTGATGGAAAGCCTCCACGCCTGCCCCTGTTCGGCTCCAACCGCTATGCGCTCAGCGCAGGCACTGTATACGTGGGACAGACCGAAGTGAACACCAAGAGCCTGGTTTGCAGCGGCAATGGCAAAAGTCCGCATGGCACCGCTGACAGCACCGCCTATCAGCCGCTGCTGGCGGGCATCGAGGACCTGCAATTCACCTATGGCGTGTATTCGTCGGAGCAGACGCTTTCCCCGGACCGCTTCTATACGGCTGCACAGGTCAATGGCCTGTCGAATGCCAGCATCAATGGTGTCACCATGACGGGCTGGCAGCGTGTTGTCTCCATCCGGGTCTGCATTCTTACCAAGACGCTCAATGGAAAAACCCGAATCGCGGACAAGTCTGGCAGTGAACGGAAGTATGTGGATTGCCAGGAAGTGGAAAAAAACCAGCCGACAGGAGAGACCTATACCCGGCTTGTCCAGGTTTTCGGCGCCCGCAATGGCCTGAAGCAAAGTTACTAGGTCGCGTGATCATGTCGTCGCAACAAAAAATCAATCATCAACGTGGCGTGGCGCTGGTTGTCGTGATGCTGCTGCTGGTTGCCATCACGGGCATCACGCTGTGGATGGTCAAGCAATCGACCCTGTCCGAGGGGTTGGCACGCAATCAGCAGGATCAGGAGGCTGCACGCCAGGCGGCCGAATCGGCATTGCGGGACGCGGAGCGGGACATCCTGAATGTCGAGACCGCGTTGCGCACCAATGCCTCCTGCTCTCGTGGAGTTCAGGAGCTCAATCCCAACGACTTTTCTTCCACCTGCAAGGGCGGGCTTTGCTACATGGCTGATGCCAGCTATACGACCACGGACTGGGCTGCCGCCGCCAAGGACAACGCCACAGTTGCCGAGCCCTGGTGGCCTACCGGAAAAGGGGGGCTGTGGAATGACGATTTTGACTCCAAGCCCAGTCGAACACCGGTCAAGGCAACCAACTGCAATTTTACGGGAGGCGTGCCGCTTGGAACATATACAGGCGTTGCAGCCATTACGGGTGTGGCCGTGCAGCCCGAGTACCTGATAGAGATTTTCCGCAGAAAGCATGTACGGATGAATCTTGATGAAACCCTGGTCACATCGCGGGGCGAGAACGCAAATCAGTGGTCGTATATGTACAGGATTACAGCCCGTGGCTTTGGCTACTCGCAACGCACGCAGGTGGTGCTCCAGACCATCTACTTTCCTTGAGGTGAGGGAAAAATGAATACAAGAAAATCATTGTTGGCCTTTGTGGGTGGCTTGGTGGCTGCGTTCGCCTGCACTGCCGTTGGCGCGAGTCCGCTGGAAGTGTCCAGGCCACGTCAAGGCGTTCCGCCGAACATCGTCACATCGGCCAACAAGCCGATGATCATGCTGACGGCTTCGAAGGACCACACCTTGTTCGGGCCGGTTTACACGGACTTTGAAGACCTCGATGGCGATGGAGTGATCGACACCACATTCAAGCCCGACTTCAAGTACTACGGCTATTTCGATGCCACGAAGTGCTATGCCTATGAAAGCGGCATCTTCGTGCCCAAGGTGCTTGCAACCAAAACAGAGGTCACCACCGGGTCCGTCAAATCCACCAAGTTCAGTTGCCCGGCAACGCAGTCGTACTGGAGCGGCAATTTCCTCAACTGGGCGACGATGACGCGCCTGGATACCGTGCGCAAGATGCTTTATGGAGGTTTTCGCAGCGAGGACAAGAACGAATCCACGGTGCTGATGGGCTCCAGGCTGGTGCAGGATGCGCACTCCTTCGTCAAATACTACCGTGGCACGGATATCCGTGACTACACGCCATTCTCGACCACTGATCTGATAAAAACGACGGGCGCCAATGCCAATGTTTATGCAGGCCTGAGCATGTGTGTCACGGGCAGCAGTGAAAATCCTGCCTTGTCGGAACCCAATATCCGGCTGGTCAAGGGCAATGTCAGATTCTGGTCCACCGTGGAGGTCAAGCTCTGCCGCTGGAGAGATGACACGGACAACTACAACCTGGGCACCTTTGGCCCCAAGCTGGCGCGCTTTTATTCCGATACAGACAAGGGCAACGGTGGGGTCAAGCATGAAGAGAAGATTCCTTCGAAGACTGCGGACGGAGCCACCTATTCCGGCGTAGGCCCTGACCTGACGGTGAAGGTGAAGGCCTGTGTTCCCAGCCTGCTGGGCGATGAGCGTTGCCAGGCCTATCCGGCGGACTCCACATCCAACTACAAGCCTTATGGCCTGTTGCAGGAGTTCGGCTATCCGAGCACCAGCAACGCTGCGGCGCGCGTGGAATTCGGCCTGATCACGGGCAGCTACGACAACAACCATACGGCGGGTGCATTGCGCAAGAACATCCGCGATCTGGACGACGAGATCAACCGCACCACCGGTGTCTTCTGCCACAGCGAATCCTCGAAATGTGCAAAGAAGCTGGACGACCTTCGAGAAACGGGCAAGGGTGCCATAAAGACCTTCGACTCCATCATCCTGTTCGGACGCAATGGCACCTCGTATGGAAACGGCAAGACGCCCAGCAATTCTCCCGACGGGGATTTGCCGGCCTGGGGCAACCCCATAGGCGAGATGGTGGTGCAGGCCCTGCAGTACTACGCCTACAACGGCAGCAGTCCTACGCCCAACAATCCGTCATCCAGCAACAACGACACGACGGCGGGCATGCCCGTGGCGACATGGGCCGACCCGCTGGCCACGACGGATGCGCGTGCAAAATATGGCAATGCCATCTGCAGGCCCCTCAATATCCTTGCGTTCTCGTCCAATGCGCTGAGTTTTGACGGCCAGGCAGGAACGGCCTTTGGCACCTTGTCGAATACCACTGGAAATCTGGATTCCTACGTCAACAAGATCGGGGATGCCGAAGGGCTGACAGGCACATCGCGCTCCGTAGGCTCGGTGGGCGGCAAGGGGCTGACAGCGGCGGACGACAAGAATGCCTGCTCAGCCAAGACCGTGGGCACGCTGTCGGACGTCAATGGCATCTGTCCCGAAGCGCCCGCTATGGGCGGAACCTACCAGGTGGCAGGCGCCGCGCTCTATGGCAACACCGCCAAGATTCGCACTATCTCCAATCCGCCCTCGGATCTGGGCACGGTGGAGAACGCACTCAAGGTCCGGACCATGGCCGCCTCGCTGACCGGTGGCTCTCCGCGAATCGACGTACTGATCCCTGGCAGCAATCCCAAGAAGTATGTCTATATCACGCCTGAGAGCGTGCAGGACGGCGGAAATGTCAGTGCGCCGTTGACCTTTGCCTCCATCAGTTCCGGCGAGTTCTATGGTTCCTTCATCGTCACCTGGAATGACATTCTGATGGGCGGCGACTACGACATGGATATCACCGGCTTCCTGCGCTACGACTTGATTGCAAATGCCAGTTCGCCTTCTGGCTGGGATATCAAAATCACCACCGACATCCCGGGTGTCTGCGGGGGCAGTCCGGGAACCCATGGCTTCAGTATCATTGGGGTGCAAACGGGCGGCAAATCCGCCAATGGGCGATACCTGACCCACCAGCACTACAGCAGTGGCAAGCTCAAGGGCATGCCCGATACCTCCCAGTATCTCTGCGGTGATGACAGCTACCGCAAGCGGCTGATTGGCACCAAGACGTATGACGGCACGGTCTGCAATGTCACCGGCAATGGCACGGTCTCGTTCAGCGACGGCAGCAGCAGCAAATTCTCCGCCTACTGCACGGTCAAGAACGAGGACTATCTGGTGCCCATGACCTTCAACATGGTTGGCGAGACGGATGCACTGATCAAGGACCCGCTGTGGTACGCAGCGAAATACGGCTACTTCCGCTCCAGCGAAAAGCTGTCAAACGGCACCTACAGCACACTGACCATGCCGCCCAACCAGGCCAGCTGGGACAGCCTGAGCAGCGATGGAAACTCTGGCTCGGATGGTGTTCCGGACGGCTACTTTCTCGCACGCCGTCCTGAAATTCTCGAGGCCCAGTTGCGCCGGGTGCTGGATGCCGTGGCGAAGGACTCGAATGCGGCTCCAGCCATCTCGTCCTCTCAGTTCGTGTCAGGCAGCTACAAGTACGTGGCCAAATTCGACAACGCGACCTATTCGGGCGCGCTGGAGGCCTACAAGATCGATGCGGACGGCAATGTCGGCGCCAATTACTCGTGGGAAGCCGGGCTGATGCTCAAGACCGCTGCGGCGGGTGGCACGCGCGCCATCATCACCAACAGCGGCAATGGCAGCAATGCGGGTATCGCCTTGCGCTGGGACTCCCTGACCGACGCATATAAAGAGCAGATGACCACGGCTTCAGCCAACAAGCTCAGCGTGGACAACGCCAAGCTGGCCTTGAACTATGTGCGCGGCGACCAATCTCTGGAGGGCGCCTCCGCTCTGCGCCAGCGTGGCAATAGTCTGCTGGGCTCCATCGTGAACGGCACACCCTGGATACAGGATCGCCCTCAGGCGCTGATTCAGGGCAATGCCGACTACACCAAGTTCTATGGCGACAACCGTAGCCGCAAGAAGCTGCTGTGGGTGGCAGCCAATGACGGCATGCTGCACGCCTTCGATGCGGAAAATGGCAATGAGCTGCTGGCCTATGTGCCGGGGGTGCTGGCCAATCGCCTGCCCGAGCTGCCGCTGCAGCGCGACACTTCCAGTCGCACCAAACTCAACAACGCCAATTTCACACTGGATTCCACCGAGACCTTGCCGCAGGGCACGATCTGGCCCTATGTGGACGGCAATCCTTTTACGGCGGACGTCTTGGTGACATCGGGCTCCAAGTCGGTGTGGCGGTCTTATGTCTTCGCATCGCTGGGTCGCGGTGGACGCGCCGTGTTTGCTCTCGATGCGACCGACCCTTCGAGCTTCTCGGAGTCCAATGCGTCCAGCATCTTCAAATGGCAATTCACGTCGGACGATGATGCGGATCTCGGCTATATCACCGGCGATGTGGGTATCCATACCACCAGCAATCAGGCCACACCCGTGGCGAAGATGAACAACGGCCAGTATGCGCTGCTGCTGGGCAACGGCAACAGGTCTCCCGGTGGCAAGGCGGTGCTCTATATCCTCTACATGGATGGCCCTTCGAGCGGCAGTTGGAGCGGGCGCTATACCAAGATCGTCGCCGATGCTGGCACCGGCAATGGCATGGCCATGCCACGCTGGGAGGACTACAACGGCGACGGTACGGCCGATGTGATCTACGCAGGGGATCTCAAGGGCAATCTGTGGAAGTTCGATGTGTCCAGCACGACGGCAGACAACTGGGGCGTAGCCTACAAATCCACGTCGTCCGCCAACCTTCCCTTGTTCCGAGCCCAGTACACCACGGGCACCGGAGCCTCGGCTGTCACGACGCAACTGCCCATCACAACAGCGCCGCAGACCTTGTTCATGGGGCGTGGCGGCATGCTGGTCACCTTCGGTACTGGCAATGCATTTGAAACCGGGGACTTCCCTGCGACGGGCACCACGCAACGCGTCTATGGCATCTGGGATCGCCCTGGTATGCCCACGTCAAGGGCGTTACCGGCCTGGTCGGGCAGCACGCTGGTGTCCCGTGCATATACGCGCGATAGTGCGGGCAATGTCTACCTATCTTCCGATGGAACGGCGCTGGACTGGTCACAGCACGATGGCTGGTACATCGCCCTGCCTGGCTCGGCCGAGGCCGTGCTCGCCGATCCGTCGCTGGATGCGGGCGTGCTTTCTCTGGTGGGGGTCCGGCCCAAATCGGATTCCAACCAGTGCTCGGATACGCCCAACACGACCCTTTACACTATCGATCCTATTTCCGGACGTGCTGAGCGCAATGTGCAAGGCACGATGGTGGTGAACTCCAAGACGGTCATCATCGCCGGCAAGGACATTGGCGGTGACCAGCGCGTGCGCGTGGTGAATGACCGCTCCAAGAAGCCCTTCACCAAAAACTGCAAGGCGGGCGAACCTGGATGTACTTGCACGGGCAGTACCTGCGAGAAGGCCTCACCCACCTGCGGCCCTGGCATGGGTGCCAAGCGTGTGGTGGGCCGCAATGCGGACGCCATCATGTGCTTCAGTTCTTCTCCCCGCATGCAGTGGCGTGATGTCCCCGGCCTGAGGACCAATCAATGAAAAGAGATTCTCGATTGATGGCGGGTTTCACGCTGATCGAACTGATGATTACCGTGGCCATCGTCGCCATCTTGGCCTCTGTGGCCTACCCCTCCTACAAGGAATATGTGGCCAAGAGCCGCAGGTCCGAGGCCAGAACCGTTCTTTCGTCTGCTCAGCAGTGGATGGAACGGTTCTATTCGGAGAATTTCCGCTATGACAAGAACAGCGCTGGAACCGCCGTGACCAATTCTGCGCTGTTCCCTGCATATTTCTCGGTATCTCCCCCCAAGGGGCAGGGCACAGCGGTCTATGACATTTCGGTTGTGGTGACTGAGGATGTGCGGGATGCCTACTCCATCAAGGCCGTGCGAAAGGCATCTGCCGGCATGGCCTCGGATCGCTGCGGCGATTACTACCTGGACCAATATGGCCGCAAGGACTTGAAAGAGTACAGTGACAAGTATTTCGCCAACAAGCAGGCGGCCATGGACTACTGCTGGCGATAGTTGGCAGAGGGCCTAGGCTACCGCTGACCTCCTGAAATGGTCTCCAAATTGTCCTCGCAATGGATGGCTCAGGCCATCGAGCTTGCCACGCAAGCGCTGTTCAGAACCTCCCCCAATCCTCGGGTCGGCTGCGTCATCGTCGACTCCCGGGGGGTGTTGCTGGGTCAAGGCGCCACCCAGCGCGCGGGAGGTCCGCATGCCGAAGTCATGGCCTTGCGCGATGCCCAGTCCCGAGGGCACTCCGTGCGAGGCGCCACTGCCTATGTGACCCTGGAGCCCTGCGCTCACCATGGCCGCACAGGGCCGTGCTGCGATGCGCTGGTGGAGGCCGGCATCGGCAAGGTCGTGGCGTCGTTGACGGATCCCAATCCCCGCGTGGGTGGCCAGGGCTTTGAGAGGCTGCGCGCCGCAGGGGTCGAGGTTGAGATTGGTGATGGCGCAGATCAGGCGTGGGAGCTGAATCTGGGTTTTTTCAGCCGCATGCTTCGTGCCAGGCCCTGGGTGCGCGCCAAAGTGGCGGCTTCTCTGGATGGCATCACTGCATTGAGCAATGGGCAGAGTCAGTGGATCACCTCTGCCGAAGCCCGGCATGATGGCCATGCCTGGCGCGCCCGTTCCTGTGCGATCCTGACGGGCATAGGCACGGTGCTTGCCGACAATCCTCGCCTGGATGTCAGAGAGGTAGAAACGTCCCGGCAGCCCATGCTCATCGTGGTGGATAGCCAGCTCCAGACACCTCCGGATGCACTCTTGTTTGCTGCGCAACGCAAGGTCGTCATCTACACGGCAGTCAGTGATTTGGCATCAAACCGCGCGCTTGCGCTGCTGGAGCGTGGAGCGCAGTTGCAGTATGTGCCTGATGGTCTGGGGCGTGTGGATGTGCCCGCCATGATCCATGATCTGGCCAGGCTGGAAGTGAATGAGCTGCACGTCGAGGCCGGCCATCGGCTCAATGCTGCGCTTGCCGAAGCAGGGCTGGTAGACGAATGGTTGGCCTATCTGGCGCCCAAGCTTCTATGGAACGGAGCCGGTTGGGCCGATATGCCCTCTTTGAGCAGACTGGCCGATGCTCAGGCCATGTCATTCCATTCAGTCTCAAGTGTGGGAGGCGACCTGCGGGTGCTTCTCCGCAAGGTAGGGGCGGATCGGCTTGGGTTGAGCTGCGCAACCTGAGGCGTCATGCGCAGCCGCAGCTACTGCTACCGCCCCCAGCACTCCACCGCAGTGGTATTCACACCCAGGCCGAGCGCATCACGCTCGCCCGTATGGGTCAGCGTGAAATCGCCACATCGGTCACCGAACTGGGAGCCGCGGCGTGTGGCGATCAGGGTGTAGGTGTCGTCGTCGTGGCCGCTGGTTGACAGGAAGTCGATGGTGTAGCGCTTGCTGGAGTCGTGGGCCCAGGTCAGATCTGCTGGCAACTCGGTGGGGTAGGTGCCGTTGGCGGTGGCGGCGCGCTCCAGCCATTGCTGGGCCTGGAGCAGGCCGGCGCGGGCGTCGGCGCGGTGGACTGCGCGGATGTACTCGTTGTAGCTGGGCACGGCGACCGTGCCGAGGATGACGATGACGGCCACGACGATCATGAGTTCGATGAGCGTGAATCCTGGGGATTGAGGGCGGCGCATGTGGTGCCTCATTTCATTTGGCGCCAGCTGGGGCGCAGGGATTGCTCCGGCATGCGGGCGAGTACATTGCGGCGGCCTTCGGCGTCGTAGCCGATGGCGTGATGGCCCTTGTGGAGCAAGGCCTGGGATCCCCTGGCGACGCTTGCGCGCGAGACCTCCTCATCTGCCGTGCCGTAGACCCCATCGCCGTTGCTGTCCATCAACGGAACGCCGGGTCGCTTGCCATCCATGATGTTCATGAATGTCAGGAATTGGCGCTCCTCGCTCGCATTGCAGGCGTCGGGCGGGCTTGCGCTTTCGCCGGGGCGTTTGGGGGATCCGGCAGGTATCTGGCTGTAGATCGCGAGGATGTTGCTGCCGTCGTAGAAGCCCATTGGCTTGAGCAGGCGCTCGCCCGGCAGGGGCAGGTCCATGTACCAGCCTTTGTGCCGCGTCCAGTCGAGGTCGGTCGTGGAGTCAACGCGCCAGAAGCCTTGGCCGGCCGCCGCTACCGGCTGATGGTTCACCGAGCGCCTGGCCAGTTCTCCGATGCCTGAAACGGGTGCCGCTCGCTGTCCGTCAGGCTGCCTGCAGTCCGAATCCTTGCCATCGAGGCAAGCTTGCACTCTGCCGTCCGCGAGCAGCCTGTAGCGGGTGCTGTCGAGGATGGAATAGATGCTCTGGACCGCTGTGTTGCCAGAATCCTGCCGCGTGATGTGGCGTCCGGTACCGAATGCCACCAGCATGCCGCCTGCCGTCAAGCGCTCGCGCCCTTCTTTGGCATTTTTGCTGGCCCTGCGCCGGTCATTGGCGCGTACGGAAGGAGGGGCGGTGATGGCTTGACGCAGGTTGCGAGTGGCCGATGGAGAACTGCCACCCCAGGCTGTGTACAGCGGCCGGCCGTCGAAGGCCACGCCCCAGCGGGAGGAGGCACCGCTGGCGATGAGAAATTTCCACAGATTGCCCTGGATGTCACCTGCGTAGACCACATCGGGCCGGCCGTCTCCATTGATGTCCACAAGGCGCGGGGCGGAGAGTCCGTTGCGGGTAGTCTCGGGGGTGGTGCCGGTTGGGGTATTGCCCGTGGCAACGAGGCGCAACAGCTCCTGGTTGCCATCGAGGTACTGGATCAGCAACACGGGCCGCTGGTTGGTGCTGTGGTAGCCGTTGCCCGTCACCAGTGCCCAGCGGTTGTTGTTCAACTGCGTGATCTGAGTGCTGCGTTGCGGGTTGGCATCGTCCAGCACGGGCGCCGCCAAAATATGGCCCAGGTCCTTGTTTTCCTGGCAAGTGGCGCGCTGGCGCACGTCATCCAGGCTGGTGCAGTCGCCGGGATCGCTGTTGCGTGTCTGGGTTCGGTCAAGCAGGACCAGCGAGCTGGCACCGGACTCGCTGAAAGCCTCCGGATGGGTGATGTCCAGCACGAAGTAGCCCTTGGCTCCGGCGCCCGCCATGCCAGCCAGCACAGTGCGCCACTGCGAGGACGCAACGCTGCCCGAGGGGATGTCGCCGCTCATGACTGAGCCGTCCACAAAGTAGCGATGCCGGGCGTCATAGTCGGGGTCGGAAAGTCTTGCCAGTCCGGAGATCACGCCTCGTGGGATGTAGGCGATCTTTTCCCTGCCGTCGGTGGCCGAAAAGCCATGCAGCATGCCGTCATTGCCGCCTGCATAGATCATGGGCTGGCGTTTCTGCTGGGCGAGGGTATAGGCGGCATAGCCCGGCAGGGGCCAGTTGTCCACGGGATGACCGGTATGCCAGATCTGGGAGTTGACGATGTCGCCCTGGCGCGAGCTGCGCTGGCGAAAAGGACGGGTGGGGCCAACGCGCGGCGGTTGTCCCGGCGCTTCCATGCGGCGGTCGCCGCGTATGAAGTTGAGCCTGTGCTTGCCCAGGTTGTCTGCTCTTCCTTCGACATCGATGCCCAGGGAGGCTTTCTGCAGGTGGTCGAGTTCATTCCACTTGAAGGACACGCCTCTTTGCAGTCTGTCGCTCCAGGTCAGGATCAGACGGTCATTGATTGCCTGTTCGTCGCTGAGTGCATCCAGGTGGCCGGCCGTGGTTTTGCCTTGCCAGCCGGCTGTTGCGGTGAGGCTGCCATCGGCCTGGACGGTTTCTGCGCTGATCCAGCCGCTCCAGGCCGCTTTTGCCCTGTAGCGGGCGCTGAATATGTCCACGCCGGCCCGCGTAATCACGCTGCCGCTGGAGGCCATGGAGCTGCTGCGGCCCTTGGCATCTGCCTGTTGTCCGGCCGGGCAGTCTTCAATGGGCGCGGCGAATTCGGTGCCATCTGCCTGAACCCTGGCAATTGGAGTGTCTGCCTCCAAGACCTGCTGGACCTGGATGGGTGCCGGCAGGCCAGGCTTTATCGTGACCTTGACTCGGGGCCCAAGCGACGACTGGATCATATCCATTGCCTGGCTGTTTTGCGCGGCCAGGACTGCAGCGGCCATGGCTGCGGCTGTCGGCGCTGGCAGCAGGATGCGCCGGAGCCAGGGATGGCAGAGGTGGGGCATGTCAGGTGTCCTGAGTCAGTCGCGGCGTTTCTGCCGGGCGTAGGTCTGCTGCATCACCACCTGGGTGTTGCTCTTGCGGCCATGGGCAATGGCCGTGATGCGATAAATCACCTGGGGCTGCATGTAAAGGGCCAGTCGGGGTGAGCCGTTGGCGATGACGCCCGAGTTCCCTGCGTTGACGTCATAGGGCAGGATCTCTATCCAGTACCAGCCTCCCTTTCCTGCCTCACGATTTGCCAGGATGGAGTCGCTCTTTCCGCCAGCGATGGCGCCCGTGAACTGGCCGTAGCGTGCGCCGACGTCAGCGGCAGTCATCTGGCCCAGCGTGATCCCTTGGCCTTCGTCCGCGTTGTTCCAGAAGTCCTGAGGTCCCGTGCGCTTGGTGCACAGGCCATCGCGGCATCCAGTGGGTGTGGCCTCAGCGAGGCTGGCCAGCAGCAGGCCGACTTCCCCGGTTTCCCGGGGGAACTGTGCGATGCCTGCACCGCTGCGGCAGACGGATGGCTGGCTGCTGCTGGCGGCGCAGGCGGCGCCGCTGGCCTGTTCGCCCCGAATATCCAGTTCGGCATCCTGCAGCAAGGCCTGTGCAGCCTCCAGGGCACGCTGGTAGTCGGCATCGTTGCCCACGAACATTTCGTTGAACAGTGCGCTGCGCGACGCCCACAGGGCGAGCAGCATGGACAGCATGACCAGGACCACCACGATGAACAGGGCGATGCCTTTTTGGCGCTGCGCTGCGCAGGTGTGGGCATGTCGCATGCCTGCAGCCTTGTGCGTCATCCGGCCAACCCCTGGCTGCGCAACTGGTACACGCTGCGAAAGACCATGTGCAGGCGCCGCGTCCTGGGCGCAGGCAGCGTGGCCATGTGGATGGATTCGGCCGTACCGTCGCTGTCGGCGCAGTCGGTATAGCTGCTGTTGGCGGGCATGTCGATGGCCTCGTTGCCGAAGAGCACCAGGCAGACCTCGGCGCCGACGACGCGAGGCCAGTCCTGGCCTACGGCGGCTGCGTTGACATACTGGATGCGGGCGGCGCCCCCCGGCGCCTGGATCAGGTAGCGCACCTGGAAGTTGGCGACGTTCCTGGCGAGGGGCTGGGCACCCGCGGAGGGCGCTCCGGCGCAGCGCAGGGTGTTTTTACTGGCGTCCAGGACAAAGCGGCTCAGGATGAGGCTGTCGCTGTTGGTCTGCCCCAGGCAATTGCGCTGCAGTGAGGTCTCGATGGCCGATGTGTGCAGCGGCTGCGTGTAGTTGCTGTAGCCCACGGCGAGCTTGTATTGGGAGCGCCCGGGTGCATCGAGGCCCTGGATGGTGTCGTGCACGGGGTTGAAGTCCAGTGCGCCCGCCTCGAATGCAACGGGGTCTGCCACGTCAATGGCTTCTGTTGCCTTCTTGTGTGATGCAAGAAGCAGCCGCAGGGACCCCGCCTGCCGGATCTGCCGGCCCATGACACGGAAGAGATGGGAAGCCTGCTGTTGCAACTGACCGGCATCGCTGACGGTGGCGGACACGGCGCGTGACGCCATGAGTGCGCCCATGGCCACGCCGATGATCAGCAGTCCCAGGAAAAGTCCGACCAGCAGTTCGACGAGGCTCAGGCCGCGTTGACGCGGTCTGGCCGCAATGGCGGTGGCGATGCGATGGGGATTCATGGGCCTGCGCAGAAGAGCTGGACTGCGTTGTTTGCAAGGTAGGGAGCGCAGCGAGCGCTGAGTGCGATGTATTGCAGGTGGCAGGTTCTGCCTGCAGGACAGGCCATGGCCTGATCGCCGTGCATGCGATCGCCATCGCCATCAAGCCCGATGGGGTCCTTGTAGTCGGCCTTGCCGGACTTTTCGTTCTCGCGCCAACTGATCATGATCCCCAGCTGGCGCCCATTGCCGGCGCTGGCGGCTGCCTCGTCTCCTGCGAGGAAGACCTTGGCGGCCCCGCCTGGCAGCAGTTGGCGAACGGATGCCTTCCATCGTGCGAGGTGGTAGCTGGCCATTGCGTCCGGGCCGCATGCGGCGGCACTGCAGTCGGCGACGGATTCGGGGGTGTGATTCCAGTCGGAAACGTAGCGGCCGATCTGTCCGAGGGAGTTGGGGTTGGCGTGCGTGCGCTCGCTGAGGTCCTCGATCAGCCGGATGGCCTGGGCGCGGCGCACGCCGCTTTGGTTGTCGGCCAGGGTGCGCATCTGCAGTCCCAGGATTCCCAGAACACCCAGGGCCGTGATGACGGTGGCGACCAGGGTTTCGATCAGGGTAAAGCCATTGGGATGCCGATTGCGGGTACGAGTCAGGCGCATGGAATACCCTCCTGGCCGACCACCCGGATGCGTCCGCCGGACGAAACGCAAATGCCTTGGGTTGCGGCGGAAGTGATTCCGGCCGGAGATGGCGCAATGGCGAAACCCATGGCGGTGAGTCCGCCCAACTGACCCCAGCGGTCCACACTGATGATGGAGGCAGACCGGGAGCGGGTGACGAGGGTGCGGGCGGGCGTGTCGAAGCGCTGCAGCTCCTCCTTGGGATCCCAGTGCCTGTTGCCATTGCGGTCGGCGAACACCACCCAGCCGCAGCCCCAGTCGGCGTGCTGCGCCGCCAGGGTGCAGCCCTTGGTGCCTTGGGGCAGTTTCTGGATGAAAACGCCCCCACCCCGACGCACGGCTTCGGAGCGCGCGTACTGCAGCGTCGATTGCAGGGCCTCGACGGTCTGGCGAACACGCCAGCGCTCGATGATGAGGTTGAAGCTGGGAGCTGCCAGCGTGGTGAGCACGGCGAGGATGGCGACGACCACCATCAACTCGATGGCAGTGAAGCCTTCGGCGCCCGGGCGAGCCTGAGGCCTGGTCGATGACATGTCTTGAATCCCTCCCCGTCGATTGGCTTGCGCAACGCTGGTTGTTGCTGCTTGTTTCGTGCGCCGCTCAATCTATTGGGGTTGTTCGTGCATGTCTTTCAGACCAATCTGTTTCTTTGGTCAAAAAATAGGAGTTGTGCAGTGAATGGGGCTGAATTCAGGCGTGCAGAGGTGCGAAAAAATCCAATGATGGCAAGGCTTTGCCGGATTTTTGGGTATTCGAGGCCGGCCTAGGACTGTTTCTGGGAGCGTGTCAGCGCTGGCGTCTGCCCGGCGGCTGCCCGGTGTATCCGGCGCATGCTCCGGCGTTGTGCCTGCCCTGGCATTCGCGGTAAAGCCGCTTGTCGCGTTGCTCGGGCGACTCGTCTGAGCTGCTGCGCTGCGTCGGCACCCGGACCCGCTGCCCGCCCTTTTTGCGCTTGGCGCCTTGCGCAGCCGATGCGTCGGCGCGATGGGACGCAGCCTGGGCAGGCAGGGCCAGGCCCAGGGCCGCGACCAGGCAGAGCAGGGTGCATTGCCGCAGCTGCGCTTGTCGGGTCGATGGAATGAATGAAAAACGCACTGCCATGGCGTGGCCCTCCCTTGGTGTATGGAATGCCTGCGCACCACATATCCGTGCTTCGTGACGGCATGCCTTTGGCGCGGGCTTTGCGGGATTCTGGGCGGCCAGCAGGCCGAAGTGGCAAAGGGCGCAAATCAGGTGTGGATGCCGGTCCGGGCGTGCTTGTTATAATCCCAGGGTTTTGCATGGTGCAAGACGCACGTCGGGGCCTTTCCAGTCCCGGCGCAAGTAACCAAGGCTGCCTCCTTGCTTTTGTCTTTGAGGCGCCAATTTCCAAGGAAAAAAAATGATCGCATCTTCCGTGAAGGCTGAAGTCGTCAAGTCCAACGCACGCTCTGCCAACGACACTGGTAGCCCAGAAGTGCAAGTGGCCCTGCTGACCGCACGCATCAACGAGCTGACCCCTCACTTCAAGCAACACGCCAAGGACCACCACGGTCGCCGTGGCCTGCTGCGCATGGTGAGCCGCCGTCGCAAGCTGCTGGACTACCTCAAGTCCAAGGACGCTGATCGCTACACCGCACTGATCGCCAAGCTGGGCCTGCGCAAGTAAGCACGGTGGGAGATCGAAACGCCTGAGTTAGCCTGTCTAGCTCAGGCGTTTTTTACTTCGGAGAAAGCAAGACAGAGCGAAGCTGTGTCATTCCATTGCTGCGGATTTGATAGCAAGAAATCCAGCAATGGAATGGCATCGTGTTCTGAATTGCTCTCCATCATGGCCGGATGAGTGCATCTGGCCAACATTCCCTAGGAGCAACAATGTCCATCTTCAACAAAGTCACCAAGACCTTCCAGTGGGGCCAGCACACGGTCACCATGGAAACCGGCGAGATCGCCCGCCAGGCTTCCGGCGCCGTGCTGGTCAACATCGATGACACCGTGGTGCTGGCCACCGTGGTGGCGTCCAAGCAGGCCAAGTCCGGCCAGGACTTCTTCCCGCTGACCGTCGATTACATCGAGAAGACCTACGCCGCAGGCAAGATCCCCGGCAGCTTCTTCAAGCGTGAAGCCAAGCCCAGCGAACTCGAAACCCTGACCAGCCGCCTGATCGACCGTCCGATCCGCCCGCTGTTCCCCGAAGGCTTCTACAACGACGTGCATGTGGTCATCCACACCGTGTCGCTGAACCCCGAAGTCGATGCCGACATCGCCGCCCTGATCGCCACGTCGGCCGCCCTGTCCGTGTCGGGCATTCCGTTCAACGGTCCCATCGGTGCCGCCCGCGTGGGCTACATCAATGGCGAGTACGTGCTCAACCCCGGCCAGACCCAGCGCAAGGATTCGCAGATGGATCTGGTCGTGGCCGGTACTGAAGCTGCCGTGCTGATGGTGGAGTCCGAGGCGCAGCAACTGCCTGAAGACGTGATGCTGGGCGCCGTGGTCTTCGGCCACGAGCAAGGCCGCATCGCCATTGACGCCATCCATGAACTGGTGCGCGAAGCCGGCAAGCCCGTCTGGGACTGGGTCGCTCCCGCCAAGGATGAAGAGCTGATCGCCAAGGTGGCAGCACTGGGTGACGAAGCCCTGCGCGCGGCCTACCAGATCCGCAACAAGCAAAGCCGCACGCAGGCCTGCCGCGAAGCCTACGCCGCCGTGAAGGCCGGCCTGACGGCCCAGGGCGTGGAGTTCGACGGCGTCAAGGTCGAAGGCATGCTGTTCGACATCGAGGCACGCATCGTTCGCAGCCAGATCCTGGCCGGCGAGCCGCGCATCGACGGCCGCGACACGCGCACCGTGCGTCCCATCGAAATCCGCAACTCCGTGCTGCCCCGCACGCACGGCTCGGCCCTGTTCACGCGCGGCGAGACGCAGGCCCTGGTCGTGTCCACGCTGGGCACCGAGCGCGATGCACAACGCATCGACGCGCTGGCCGGCGAGTTCGAGGACCGCTTCCTGTTCCACTACAACATGCCTCCCTTTGCCACCGGCGAAGTGGGCCGCATGGGCTCGACCAAGCGCCGCGAAATCGGCCACGGCCGTCTGGCCAAGCGCGCCCTGGCGGCCTGCCTGCCCAGCAAGGAAGAATTCCCCTACACCATCCGCGTGGTGTCGGAAATCACCGAGTCCAACGGCTCCTCGTCCATGGCCTCGGTCTGCGGCGGCTGCCTGTCGATGATGGATGCAGGCGTTCCGATGAAGGCCCACGTGGCCGGTATCGCCATGGGCCTGATCAAGGAAGACAACCGCTTCGCCGTGCTGACCGACATCCTGGGTGATGAAGATCATCTGGGCGACATGGACTTCAAGGTGGCTGGCACCACCAGCGGCATCACTGCGCTGCAGATGGACATCAAGATCCAGGGCATCACCAAGGAAATCATGCAGGTCGCCCTGGCCCAGGCCAAGGAAGCGCGCATGCACATCCTGGGCAAGATGCAGGAAGCCATGGGTGAAGCCAAGGCCGAGATCTCGTCCTTCGCTCCCAAGCTGTACACGATGAAGATCAACCCCGAGAAGATCCGTGACGTGATCGGCAAGGGCGGCTCCACCATCCGTGCACTGACCGAAGAGACCGGCACGCAGATCGACATCGGCGAAGACGGCACCATCACCATCGCTTCCAGCGATGCCGCCAAGGCCGACGAAGCCAAGCGCCGCATCGAAGAGATCACGGCCGAAGTCGAAATCGGCAAGATCTACGAAGGCCCGGTCACCAAGATCCTGGACTTCGGTGCTCTCGTGAACCTGCTGCCCGGCAAGGACGGTCTGCTGCACATCAGCCAGATTGCCCACGAGCGCGTGGAGCGCGTCGCCGACTACCTGCAGGAAGGCCAGATCATCAAGGTCAAGGTCATGGAGACCGACGAAAAGGGTCGTGTCAAGCTGTCGCTGAAGGCGTTGACCGAGCGTCCTGCCGGCATGGAGCGCAGCGAGCGCCCCGCGCCTGCCGAGCGTGAGTTCCGCCAGCCGCGTGAGCCCCGCCAGCAACGCGAGTACCGCGAGCCGCGTGAACCTCGCGAGCCCCGTGAAGGCGGTCGTCCGGCTGCCGAGGGCGAGCAGCAACAGCAGCAGTAATGCCCGGCAAGGCCGTTCCCCAAAAAGGGGGGGCCTTGCAGGTGCATGCGGTGACTGGAAAAAGCGCTGACCTGTTCAGCGCTTGTGGCATTTTTGACAGGGATTGCGAGGTCGAAAAATGGAAAAGCAAATCATGCGTGCCGTGGAACTCACGGACTTTGGTGGTCCCGAGGTCTTGCGCCTGGGCGAGCGTCCGCTGCCCGTGGCCGGCGCGCAGGAGTTGCTGATCCAGGTCTCGGCCAGCGGTGTCAATCGCCCTGATGTGTTGCAGCGCAAGGGGCACTACGCCCCGCCGCCCGGTGCCTCGGATCTGCCCGGGCTGGAAGTGGCCGGGGTGATCGTGTCGGGTGACGACGAGGCCATGCGGCTGGCAGGCCTGCGCGTGGGCGACCGCGTGTGCGCGCTGCTGGCCGGTGGTGGCTATGCGGAGTACTGCGTTGCGCCAGTGGCCCAGTGCCTGCCCATCCCGGCGGGGCTCAGCGAGGTGGAGGCTTCGGCATTGCCTGAAACCTTCTTCACCGTCTGGAGCAATGTGTTCGATCGCGGCGCCTTGCAGGCGGGCGAAACCCTGCTGGTGCAGGGCGGCAGCAGCGGCATTGGCGTGACGGCCATCCAGTTGGCCAAGGCGCGTGGCGCCACGGTCATCGTGACGGCTGGCTCCGATGCCAAATGCGCCGACTGCCTGAAGCTGGGCGCCGACCATGCCATCAACTACCGTACCCAGGACTTTGCCGCGGAGGTGCAGCGCATCACCGACGGCAAGGGCGTGGACGTGATCCTGGACATGGTGGCGGGCAGCTATGTGGCGCGCGAAGTGCAGAGCCTGGCCGAGGATGGCCGTCTGGTCATCATTGCGGTGCAGGGCGGCATCAAGGCGGAGTTCGATGCGGGCCTGGTCCTGCGCCGTCGCCTGCTGGTGACGGGCTCCACGCTGCGTCCGCGTCCTGTCGCCTTCAAGGCGGCCATCGCCCAGGCGCTGCGGCGCGAGGTCTGGCCGCTCATCGAGGCAGGCGGTATCCGCCCTGTGATTCACAGCACCTTTGCTGCCGCTGATGCCGACAAGGCGCACGCGCTGATGGAGTCGAGTCAGCACACCGGCAAAATCGTTTTGACGTGGTAACCATGAAGAAGAAACTCATCGTCGGCAACTGGAAGATGAATGGCAGCCTGGCTGCCAATGCCGTGTTGCTCAAGGCCCTCAAGCAGGGGCTGCCCGAAGGTGGAAATGCGGGTGTGGCGGTGGCTGTGCCGGCCGCCTATCTGGCCCAGGCCCAGGCCGAGCTTGCAGGGTCGTCCATTGGCGTGGCTGCGCAGGATGTGTCGCAGCATGACTCGGGCGCCTACACGGGCGAGCTTTCGGCTGCCATGCTCCAGGATTTTGACGTGCGCTACACCTTGGTGGGGCACTCGGAGCGTCGCCAATACCATGGTGAAACCGATGCCGTGGTGGCCTTGAAGGCGCAGGCTGCGCTGGCCAAGGGCGTCACGCCCATCGTCTGTGTGGGCGAAACGCTGGCAGAGCGCGAGGCGGGGCAGACCGAGGAAGTCGTCAGGCGCCAGCTGGCAGCCGTGATCCATCAGGTGGGGCAGTGCATCAGTGAGCTGGTCGTGGCCTACGAGCCTGTCTGGGCCATCGGCACCGGCAGGACCGCAACACCCGAGCAGGCGCAGCAGGTGCATGCCGTGCTGCGCGCCCAGCTGGCGGCTGCCAGCCGGCAGGCTGACCGCATCCCCTTGCTCTACGGCGGCAGCATGAATGCCTCCAATGCAGCCCAGCTTCTGGCCCAGGCCGACATTGACGGTGGTCTTGTGGGTGGGGCGTCGCTCAAGGCGCCGGATTTCCTGACCATCATCGCTGCGGCCCAGTGAGCCGGAGCAGTTTCTCCATTCGCTTTTTTAGCTCTCGCGTTACTAGCAGGTACAACCAATGAATGCATTCGCAAGCGTGATCCTCGCCGTCCAGATGCTGTCGGCACTCGGCATGATCGGCCTGATCCTGATCCAGCACGGAAAGGGCGCCGACATGGGCGCCTCGTTCGGCAGCGGCAGCTCCGGCAGCCTGTTCGGTGCCTCGGGCAGCGCGAACTTTCTGTCGCGCTCCACGGCAGGCCTGGCCACGGTGTTCTTCGTGACCACGCTGGCGCTGGCCTATCTGAGCAATGCGCGCCCCGTCAGCTCGGGCAGCGTGCTGGAAGGCGCGGCCCCCATCACGGCACCGGCTCCCGCCGTCCCTGGCGCTGCTGGCGAAGTGCCTGCTCCTGCGGCAGGTCAGGCGCCTGCTGCCGGTGCTGAAGGTGCGGCCCAGATCCCCACGAAATAATTTCGAACAAAGCCCTCGGTCCTCCTGGTCTGAGGGTTTTTCAGAGTAGAATCTAGAGATTGTTCGGTAGGCGGAATCTTTGCAACGAAGATAAAGAGCCAGCCGAAATCGAGACGTAGCCGTCGTGGTGAAATTGGTAGACACGCTATCTTGAGGGGGTAGTGGCGAAAGCTGTGCGAGTTCGAGTCTCGCCGACGGCACCAAGATATAACTAAGAGCCTGCCCTGCTGATCAGGCTGATCGGTGCGGGCATGCCTTTCAAGGTAGCCGCACACGATGAACATCGACCAGTATCTTCCCGTTCTCTTGTTCATTCTCGTCGGCATGGGTGTCGGCGTAGTCCCCCTGGTACTGGGGTATGTGCTGGGTCCGAACCGGCCCGATGCCGCCAAGAACTCTCCCTACGAATGTGGCTTCGAGGCCTTCGAAGACGCGCGCATGAAATTCGATGTGCGCTACTACCTCGTCGCCATCCTGTTCATCCTATTTGATTTGGAAATCGCCTTTCTGCTGCCCTGGGCCGTTGCGCTTCGGGACGTGGGTGGGGCTGGTTTCGCCGCTGTCCTGATTTTCCTGACCGTTCTCGTCGTGGGCTTTGTCTACGAATGGAAGAAGGGTGCGTTGGACTGGGACTGATGCGGGTTCACTAAGGAAACACGATGATCGAAGGCGTGATGAAGGAAGGCTTCATCACCACGAGTTACGACTCGGTGGTGAATTGGGCCAAGACGGGCTCGCTGTGGCCCATGACATTTGGTCTGGCCTGCTGCGCGGTCGAGATGATGCACGCTGCGGCGGCGCGTTACGACATTGGCCGCTTTGGCTCGGAAGTCTTCCGTGCCAGCCCCCGCCAGTCGGACCTGATGATTGTGGCCGGCACCCTGTGCAACAAGATGGCGCCCGCCATGCGCAAGGTCTATGACCAGATGTCCGAGCCGCGCTGGGTCATCTCCATGGGCTCGTGCGCCAATGGCGGCGGCTACTACCACTACAGCTATTCCGTGGTGCGTGGCTGCGACCGCATCGTGCCGGTCGATGTCTATGTGCCTGGCTGCCCCCCCACGGCGGAAGCCCTGATCTACGGCATCATCCAGCTGCAGCAGAAGATCCGCCGCACCCATACCATCGCTCGCGTCTAAGGGCTAGATGATGACTGCTATTGCGATTCACCCCGAAGTGCTTCGGGATGTGGTGGCTGCTGCCTTGGGCGACAAGGCGCGCAGCGTGACCGTGGCCCTGGGCGAGGTGACGGTCGAAGTGTCCGCTGCCAACTATCTGGAGGCCATGCAGGTTCTGCACAGCGCCCCGGATTGCCGGTTCGAGGTTCTGGTGGACCTGTGTGGCGTGGACTATTCCACCTATGCGGAAGTCGGCCGCGAAGGGCCGCGCTTTGCCGTGGTGTCCCACCTGCTGTCGATCAGCCTGAACCAGCGCCTGCGCGTTCGCGTCTTCTGTACCGACGACGATTTTCCGGTGGTGGCTTCGGTCACTCCCATCTGGGCCGGCGCCAACTGGTTCGAGCGCGAGGCGTTCGACCTGTTCGGCATCGTCTTCGATGGCCATGACGACCTGCGCCGCATCCTGACCGACTACGGCTTCATCGGCCATCCCTTCCGCAAGGACTTCCCGCTGTCGGGCCATGTGGAGATGCGCTATGACCCCGAGCAGCAGCGCGTGGTGTACCAGCCGGTCACCATCGAGCCCCGCGAGATCACGCCGCGGATCATCCGCGAAGACAACTACGGGGGCCTGCACTGAAGGCGCTGCAGGCGCCTTTTTGATGGACGACCATGGCTGAAATCAAGAACTATTCCCTGAACTTTGGTCCGCAGCACCCGGCAGCGCACGGCGTGCTGCGCCTGGTGCTGGAGCTCGACGGTGAAGTGGTGCAGCGTGCAGACCCGCACATCGGTCTGCTGCACCGCGCGACGGAAAAACTGGCAGAGAGCAAGACCTACATCCAGTCGCTGCCCTATATGGACCGGCTGGACTACGTGTCCATGATGTGCAACGAGCACGCCTACTGCCTGGCCATCGAGAAGCTGCTGGGCATCGAAGTGCCCATTCGCGCCCAGTACATCCGCGTGATGTATTCGGAGATCACCCGCATCATGAATCACCTGATGTGGCTGGGCTCCAGCGGCAACGATGCAGGCAGCTCCACGACGCTGATCTATACCTTCCGTGAGCGCGAAGACCTCATGGACATGTACGAGGCGGTCTCCGGCGCGCGCATGCACGCGGCCTATTTCCGTCCGGGCGGCGTCTACCGCGACCTGCCCGACACCATGCCGCAGTACAAGGCCAGCAAGGTGCGCAATGCGCGCTCGGTCGAGGTCATGAACCGCAACCGCCAGGGCTCGCTGCTGGACTTCATCGACGACTTCACGCAGCGCTTCCCCAAGTGCGCCGACGAGTACGAGACCCTGCTGACCGACAACCGCATCTGGAAGCAGCGCAACGTGGACATCGGCGTGGTGACGGCCGAGCGTGCCATGAACCTGGGCCTGACCGGCCCCATGCTGCGTGCCTCCGGCGTGGCCTGGGACATGCGCAAGTCGCAGCCCTACGAGGTCTATGACCGCATGGACTTCGACGTGCCCGTGGGCAAGACCGGCGACTGCTACGACCGCTACTTGGTGCGCGTGGCCGAAATGCGCCAGTCCAACCGCATCATCAAGCAGTGCGTGGACTGGCTGCGTGCCAACCCGGGCCCGGTGATCGTAGACAACCACAAGATCGCCCCGCCGCCGCGCGAAGGCATGAAGTCCAACATGGAAGAGCTGATCCACCACTTCAAGCTCTTCACCGAAGGTTTCCGCGTGCCCGAAGGCGAGGCTTACGCGGCCATCGAACACCCCAAGGGGGAGTTCGGCATCTACATCGTGAGCGACGGGGCCAACAAGCCCTACCGCCTGAAGATCCGTCCGCCGGGATTCGCCAATCTGTCCGCCATGGACGAACTGTGCCGAGGCCACATGCTGGCCGACGCCGTGATGGTGCTGAGTACCCTGGACATCGTGTTTGGAGACGTTGACCGATGATTACCGAAGCGACCAAGGAGCGCTTTGCGCGCGAGGTGGCCAAGTACCCGGCCGACCAGAAGCAGTCGGCCGTGATGGCCTGCCTGTCCATCGTGCAGCAGGAACAGGGCTGGGTCAGTCCCGAGAGCGAGGCCGTGATCGCCGAGTTCCTGGGCATGGCCGAGATCGCGGTGCACGAAGTCACCACGTTCTACAACATGTACAACCAGCGGCCGGTGGGCAAGTTCAAGCTGAACGTCTGCACCAACCTGCCCTGCCAGCTGCGCGACGGCTACAAGGCGCTGCACCATCTGGAATCCCGCCTGGGCATCAAGATGGGCGAGACCACGCCCGACGGCATGTTCACGCTGCAGCAGTCCGAGTGCCTGGGTGCCTGCGCGGATTCGCCGGTGATGCTGGTGAACGACCGCTGCATGTGCAGCTTCATGAGCAACGAAAAGCTCGACGAACTGATTGACGGCCTGCGCGCCGCGGAGGGCAAGGCATGAACGCCGCCGCACAATCGGTCCTGGCCAGGTTTGCCGCTTCGGGCAGCGAGACCTGCTTCCACGACCGCCACATCAATCCCCAGATCTATGCCGATCTGACCGGCGCCAACTGGTCCATCAAGGACTACGAGGCACGCGGCGGCTACCAGGCGCTGCGCAAGATCCTGGGCAAGGACGGCAGCGAAGGCCTGACGCAGGATCAGGTGATCGCCACCGTCAAGGAGTCGGGGCTGCGCGGCCGCGGCGGCGCAGGTTTCCCCACGGGCCTGAAGTGGAGCTTCATGCCCCGCCAGTTCCCGGGCCAGAAGCACCTGGTGTGCAACTCGGACGAAGGCGAGCCGGGCACCTGCAAGGACCGGGACATCCTGGTGCACAACCCCCACATCGTGATCGAGGGCATGATCATCGCGGCCTACGCGATGGGCATCTCCCTGGGCTACAACTACATCCACGGCGAAATCTTCGAGGCCTATGAGCGCTTCGAGGCCGCGCTGGAGGAAGCCCGCGCTGCCGGCTACCTGGGCGACAACATCATGGGCAGCAGCTTCAGCTTCCAGCTGCACGCGCACCATGGCTTCGGCGCCTACATCTGCGGCGAAGAGACTGCGCTGCTGGAGTCGCTGGAAGGCAAGAAGGGCCAGCCGCGCTTCAAGCCGCCGTTCCCCGCCAGCTTCGGCCTGTACGGCAAGCCCACCACCATCAACAACACCGAAACCTTTGCGGCCGTTCCCTGGATCATCCGCAACGGCGGTGCTGCGTACCTGGAGTGCGGCAAGCCCAACAATGGCGGTACCAAGATCTTCTCGGTCAGCGGCGACGTCAACCTGCCCGGCAACTACGAAGTGCCGCTGGGCACGCCCTTCAGCAAGCTGCTGGAGCTGGCCGGTGGCGTGCGCACGGGCCGCAAGCTCAAGGCCGTGATCCCCGGCGGATCGTCCTCGCCCGTGCTGCCGGCCGACATCATCATGGAATGCACGATGGACTACGACTCCATCGCCAAGGCCGGCTCCATGCTGGGCTCGGGCGCCGTGATCGTGATGGACGACTCGCGCGACATGGTCGAGAGCCTGCTGCGCCTGTCCTACTTCTACCAGCACGAGTCCTGCGGCCAGTGCACTCCCTGCCGCGAAGGCACGGGCTGGCTGTGGCGCGTGGTCAACCGAATCGAGCACGGCGAAGGCCGTCCTGAAGACATCGAGCTGTTGGACTCGGTGTCCGTGAACATCATGGGGCGCACGATCTGTGCGCTGGGCGATGCGGCAGCGATGCCGGTGCGCGCCATGATCAAGCACTTCCGCCACGAGTTTGAAGCGAAGATCCAGAACGCTTCCAAGCAGACGGTCCACGCCGCCTGATCGCGAGAAAAGCATATGGTTGAAATTGAACTGGACGGAAAGAAGGTGGAGGTCGCCGAGGGCTGCATGGTCATGCATGCAGCCGAGAAGGCAGGCACCTACATCCCGCATTTCTGCTACCACAAGAAACTTTCCATCGCCGCCAACTGCCGCATGTGCCTGGTGGACGTGGAAAAGGCCCCCAAGCCCATGCCCGCCTGCGCCACGCCCGTGACGCAGGGCATGATCGTGCGCACCAAGAGCGAGAAGGCGATCAAGGCACAGCAATCGGTGATGGAGTTCCTGCTCATCAATCACCCGCTGGACTGCCCGATCTGCGACCAGGGCGGCGAATGCCAGCTGCAGGATCTGGCCGTGGGCTACGGCAGCTCCGCCTCGCGCTACGAGGAAGAAAAGCGCGTGGTCTTCCACAAGGACGTGGGCCCGCTGATCTCCATGCAGGAGATGAGCCGCTGCATCCACTGCACCCGCTGCGTGCGCTTCGGACAGGAAGTGTCCGGCGTGATGGAGCTGGGCATGATCAACCGCGGCGAGCACTCCGAGATCACCACGGTGGTGGGCGATACGGTGGACTCCGAACTGTCGGGCAACATGATCGACATCTGCCCCGTGGGCGCGCTGACCAGCAAGCCCTTCCGCTACAGCGCCCGCACCTGGGAGCTGTCGCGCCGCAAGTCGGTCTCGCCCCATGATTCCACGGGTGCCAACCTCATCGTCCAGGTCAAGAACCACAAGGTCCTGCGCGTCGTGCCCTTCGAGAACGAAGAGGTCAACGAGTGCTGGATCGCCGACCGCGACCGCTTCTCCTATGAAGCCCTGAACAGTGACGAACGCCTGACCCGCCCCATGCTCAAGCAGGGCGGTGAGTGGAAGGAAGTCGACTGGCAGACGGCCCTCGAATACGTGGCCAACGGCCTGCGCCAGATCAAGAACGACCATGGCGCCTCCGCCATCGGCGCGCTGGTCAGCCCGCACAGCACGCTGGAAGAGCTGTTCCTGGCAGGCAAGCTGGTGCGCGGCCTGGGCAGCGAGAACATCGACCATCGCCTGCGCAACGCCGAGTTCACCGCCGCCCAGGGCGTGCAGTGGCTGGGCACGCCCATCGCCTCGCTTTCCAAGCTGCAAGGCGTCCTGGTGCTCGGCTCCAACCTGCGCAAGGACCATCCGCTGTTCGCGCAGCGCATCCGCCAGGCGGCAAAGCAGGGCTGCACCGTGCTCGCCATCAATGAGCGTGTCTACGACTGGGCCATGCCGGTGACGGCGTCCATCGTGGCAGCCCCGGACTGGGCCCAGGCGCTGGCCGATGTGGCCGCCGCCGTGGCGCAGGAAAAGGGTGTTGCCGCTCCCGTGGCCGCCGCCAACGTGCATGCCGAGGCCCAGGCCATTGCCACCGCGCTGCTGCGCGGCGAGCGCAAGGCCATCTTGCTGGGCAATGCCGCTGCGCACCACGCACAGGCATCGACCCTGCTGTCGCTGGCCAACTGGATTGCCGAGCAGACCGGCGCCTCGGTCGGCTACCTGACCGAAGCCGCCAACACGGTGGGCGCGCAGTGGGTGGGCGCACAGCCTGCCGCTTCGGGCCTGAACGCAGGCCAGATGCTGGCTGGCGGCCTCAAGGCCGTGCTGCTGCTGAACAACGAACCCGTGTTCGACTCCGCTGCCGGCGCCCGCGCCTCAGAGGCACTGGGCAAGGCCGAGATGGTCGTGACCCTGAGCCCGTTCAAGGCCAACATGGAATTCAGCGACGTGCTGCTGCCCATCGCCCCGTTCACGGAAACCTCGGGCAGCTTCGTCAACGCCGAAGGCCGCTTGCAAAGCTTCCATGCCGTGGTCAAGCCGCTGGCCGAAGCCCGTCCGGGCTGGAAGGTGCTGCGCGTTCTGGCCAACCTGCTGGGCGTGCAGGGCGTGGACTACGAGACGTCGCAGGATGTGCTCGCAGCCGCCACCGCCGGCGCCACCAGCGTGCCGGCCAACCTGCTGGGCAATGGTGCGCCTGCCGTGAATTCCATCGCCAACGGCGCTGGCCATGCCGCGCCCGTGGTGGCCAGCATTTATCAGCTCGACAGCATCGTGCGCCGCGCGACGTCGCTGCAACTGACGGCAGATGCACGTCAGGCTCGTGAGGGAGGCGCCGCATGATTGACGCACTCAAGACGGCCGGTGCCGGCCTGATCGCCGCCCCCTGGTGGACCGACGTGGCCTGGCCCGTGCTCTGGATCCTGCTGGGCATCGTCGCCATCGTCGCCCCGCTGATGGGCGCCGTGGCCTACCTGACGCTGTGGGAGCGCAAGCTGCTGGGCTTCATGCAGGTTCGCATGGGTCCCAACCGCGTGGGTCCCTTCGGCCTGCTGCAGCCCCTGGCCGATGGCCTGAAGCTGCTGACCAAGGAACTGATCCAGCCCACGGCTGCCGCCAAGGGCCTGTTCTACGTGGGTCCCGTGATGGCCATCATGCCCGCCCTGGCGGCATGGGTGGCGATCCCCTTCGGCCCCGAAGTGGCGCTGGCCAACGTCAACGCCGGCCTGCTGCTGATCATGGCCATCACGTCCATCGAAGTCTATGGCGTGATCATTGCCGGCTGGGCCTCCAACTCCAAGTACGCCTTCCTGGGCGCGCTGCGCGCCTCGGCGCAGATGGTCAGCTACGAGATCGCGCTGGGCTTCTGCTTCCTGGTGGTGATCATGGTCACGGGCAGCATGAATCTGACGCAGATCGTGCTGAGCCAGGGCCAGGGCCAGTTCGCCAGCATGGGTGCCAGCGTCCTGTCGTGGAACTGGCTGCCGCTGCTGCCGATCTTCGTGGTGTACCTGATCTCGGCCGTGGCCGAGACCAACCGCCACCCCTTCGACGTGGTCGAAGGCGAAGCCGAAATCGTGGCCGGCCACATGGTCGAGTACTCGGGCATGGGCTTTGCCATCTTCTTCCTGGCCGAGTACGCCAGCATGTGGCTGGTGTCCATCCTGGCCGTGATCATGTTCCTGGGCGGCTGGCTGCCTCCGTTCGACTTCCTGTCGTTCATCCCCGGATGGATCTGGCTGGCGGCGAAGACTTTCCTGGTCGTGTCCATGTTCATCTGGATCCGTGCCACCTTCCCGCGCTTTCGCTATGACCAGATCATGCGTCTGGGCTGGAAGATCTTCATTCCCGTCACCCTGGTGTGGCTGGTCATCGTGGGTGGCTGGATGCACTCGCCTTGGAACATCTGGAACTGAGCGGAGCAAGAATGTCTGCGGTTGCTGCTACCCCATTTTCGATCAAAGATTTCTTCAAGAGCTTCATGCTCTGGGAACTGGCCAAGGGCATGGCCCTGACTGGCCGCTACACCTTCCGCCGCAAGGTCACGGTGCAGTTCCCCGAAGAAAAGACACCTCTGTCGCCGCGTTTTCGCGGACTGCACGCCCTGCGCCGTTATGACAACGGCGAAGAGCGCTGCATCGCCTGCAAGCTGTGCGAAGCGGTCTGCCCGGCCATGGCCATCACCATCGAGTCCGATGTGCGTGACGACGGCTCGCGCCGCACCACGCGCTACGACATCGACCTGACCAAGTGCATCTTCTGCGGCTTCTGCGAGGAAAGCTGCCCGGTGGATTCCATCGTCGAGACGCATATCTTCGAATACCACGGAGAAAAGCGCGGCGACCTGTACTTCACCAAGGACATGCTGCTGGCCGTTGGCGATCGCTACGAACCCGAGATTGCCGCCGCCAAGGCTGCGGACGCCAAGTACCGCTGAAGCGGCTCCTTGATCACTTGAAAAGATTCGATCCATGGACGCCAAAACTGGTTTCTTCTATCTGTTCTCGGTCGTGCTGCTGTTTGCAGCCTTCCGGGTCGTCACGGCGCGCAACCCCGTGCACGCCGTGCTCAACCTGATCCTGGCCTTCTCGCAGGCTGCCGGCATCTGGCTTTTGCTCAAGGCCGAGTTCCTGGGCGTGACCTTGGTGCTGGTCTACCTGGGCGCTGTGATGGTGCTGTTCCTGTTCGTGGTGATGATGCTGGACATCCGCATCGACGCCGTGCGCCAGGGCTTCTGGAAGCATTTCCCCTTCGCTGCCCTGATCGGCGCACTGATCGCCTTTGAAATGGGCATGGTGCTGATGGGCGGCTTCAGCGGTGTCGAGGAGCCCAAGGCCATTGCGGCCACGGTCAACGCTGCCGGCCAGACCGTGCAGTACTCCAATACCCAGGCCCTGGGCAAGCTGCTGTACACCGAATACCTGTACCCCGTCGAGATCGCTGCCGTGATCCTGCTGGTGGCCATGATCGCCGCCATCGCCCTGACCCTGCGCAAGCGCAAGGACAGCAAGGCAGTGAACCCGGCCCAGCAGATCCGCGTGCGCGCAAAGGATCGCCTCGAGCTGGTCAAGGTGCCGGTCACCCAGGCGCCGCAGGCACCGGCCGCCGAGGCAACCCCCGCCGTGGAGACAAAAGCATGACGCTGACTTTGGGCCATTACTTGACGCTGGGCGCCATGCTGTTCGCGCTCTCCGTCGTTGGCATTTTTCTGAACCGCAAGAACCTGATCGTGCTGCTGATGGCCATCGAGCTGATGCTCCTGGCCGTCAACATGAACTTCGTGGCCTTCTCCAGCTATCTGGGTGACATGCACGGACAGGTGTTCGTGTTCTTCATCCTGACAGTGGCAGCGGCCGAGTCGGCCATCGGTCTGGCGATCCTGGTGCTTCTGTTCCGCAACAAGACCAGCATCAATGCGGAAGATCTCAACTCCCTTAAGGGTTGAGTCCGCCGTAACTTGCAAGGTTCTTAAGAATGAGTCAAACACTCTCTGCATCCATGCTCCTGGCGGTGCCGCTGGCACCGCTGGCGGGTTCCGCGCTCGCGGGTATCTGGGGCACGGCCTTCGGCGGCAACAAGATCGGTCGCGGCGGCAGCCATTCCCTCACGATTTTGGGCGTGCTGATCGCCTTCATCCTGTCGGCCCTCACCTTCAACAGCGTGATCTTCGACGGGGCGCGCTTCGACCAGTCCATCTACACCTGGATGGAAATCGGCGGGCTGAAGATGGAAGTCGGTTTCCTGATCGACAGCATCACGGCCATGATGATGTGCGTGGTGACCTTCGTGTCGCTGATGGTGCACATCTACACCATCGGCTACATGCAGGAAGATGACGGCTACAACCGTTTCTTCTCCTACATCTCGCTGTTCACCTTCTCCATGTTGATGCTCGTCATGAGCAACAACCTGCTGCAGCTGTTCTTCGGCTGGGAAGCCGTGGGCCTGGTGTCGTATCTGCTGATCGGCTTCTACTACAACAAGCCCTCGGCCATCTTCGCCAACATGAAGGCCTTCCTGGTCAACCGCGTGGGCGACTTCGGCTTCATCCTGGGCATCGGCCTGATCGCTGCCTACACGGGCACCATGAACTATGGCGAGATCTTCGCCAAGCTGCCCGAGATCCAGAACACCCTGCTGCCGGGCACCGGCTGGCTGCTGGTGACGGTGACGGCCATCTGCCTGTTCATCGGCGCCATGGGCAAGTCGGCCCAGTTCCCGCTGCATGCCTGGCTGCCCGATTCGATGGAAGGCCCGACCCCCATCTCGGCACTGATCCACGCCGCCACCATGGTGACGGCCGGCATCTTCATGGTCTCGCGCATGTCGCCGCTGTACGAGCTGTCGGACACGGCGCTGAGCTTCATCCTGGTGATCGGCTCCATCACGGCGCTGTTCATGGGCGTGCTGGGCATCATCCAGAACGACATCAAGCGCGTGATCGCGTACTCCACGCTTTCGCAGCTGGGCTACATGACCGTGGCCCTGGGCGCCTCGGCCTACTCGGTGGCCGTGTTCCACCTGATGACCCACGCCTTCTTCAAGGCCCTGCTGTTCCTTGGCGCCGGCTCGGTGATCATGGGCATGCACCACAACCAGGACATCCGCTGGATGGGCGGCGTGCGCAAGTACATGCCCATCACCTGGATCACGTTCCTGCTGGGCAACCTGGCGCTGATCGGCACGCCGTTCTTCTCGGGCTTCTACTCGAAGGACGCCATCATCGAGGCCGTGCATGCCACCAACCTGCCGGGTGCTGGCTTCGCCAATTTCGCGGTGCTGGCCGGCGTGTTCATCACGGCCTTCTACTCCTTCCGCCTGTACTTCATCGTCTTCCACGGCAAGGAGCGCTACGACCAGAATCCCGATGCGCACCACCATGGCCACGATGACCACCACGCCCATGACGACCACCACGGCCATGGCCACGATGCCAAGCCGCATGAGTCGCCACTGGTCGTGACCGGCCCGCTGATGCTGCTGGCCATCCCCTCGGTGGTGATCGGTGCCCTGGCACTGATGCCCATGCTGTTCGGTGATTTCTTCAAGGGCGTGATCCACGTCGATGGCAGCAAGCACGGCGCCATGGCCGAGCTGGCTGAGAAGATCCACGGCTGGGTGCCCATGGCGCTGCACGGCTTCACGGCCGCGCCGTTCTGGCTGGCACTGGCAGGCGTCGTCGTCTCCTACCTGTTCTACATGGTCAAGCCCGAAGTGCCTGCCGCCATCAAGTCGTCCATGCAGAAGATCGGTGTCTACCAGGCACTGGAAGGCAAGTACGGCGTGGACTGGGTCTACGAGAACATCTTCGCCCGCGGCGCACGCGCCTTCGGCAGCTTCTTCTGGAAGGTCGGCGACCAGGCCATCATCGATGGCGGCATCGTCAACGGCTCGTGGAAGCTCATCGGCCGCATCGGCCAGTGGGTGCGCAAGCTGCAGTCGGGCTATCTCTATCACTACGCGTTGGTCATGCTGCTGGGCGTGTTCGCTCTCATGACGTATTTCGTGTGGCTCAACAAGTAGTAGGGGAAGAACAAAAATGCATTGGTTGAGTCTTTCAATCTGGGTGCCGATCGCCTTCGGCGCCCTCCTGCTGGCCCTGGGCCGCGAGGATCAGGTCAAGGCAGTGCGCTGGCTGGCCCTGGTCGGCGCGCTGGCAGGCCTGGCCGTCACGCTGCCGCTGATACAGCAGTTCGACAACAGCACGGCTGCCATGCAGTTCGTGGAGAAGGCGCTGTGGATCGAGCGTTTCAACATCCACTACCACCTGGGCGTGGATGGCATCTCGTTCTGGTTCGTGCCGCTGACCGCCTTCATCACCGTGATCGTCGTGATCGCGTCGTGGGAGAACATCACCGAGCGCGTGAACCAGTACATGGGCGCCTTCCTGATCCTGTCCGGCCTGATGGTCGGCGTGTTCAGCGCGCTGGACGGCCTGCTGTTCTACGTGTTCTTCGAGGCCACGCTGATCCCGATGTACCTGATCATCGGCATCTGGGGCGGTCCCAACCGCATCTATGCGGCCTTCAAGTTCTTCCTGTACACGCTGATGGGTTCGCTGCTGACCCTGGTCGCCGTGATCTACCTGTACACCCAGTCGGGTGGCAGCTTCGAGATCCTCGACTGGCACAAGCTGCCGCTGTCCATGACGGCCCAGACGCTGATCTTCTTCGCCTTCTTCGCGGCCTTTGCCGTGAAGGTGCCGATGTGGCCGGTCCACACCTGGCTGCCCGACGTGCACGTGGAAGCGCCCACCGGCGGCTCCGCCGTGCTGGCCGCCATCATGCTGAAGCTGGGCGCCTACGGTTTCCTGCGCTTTTCCATGCCCATCGCACCCGATGCCTCGCACAAGTGGGCCTGGCTGGTCATCGCCCTGTCGCTGATCGCCGTGATCTACGTGGGCGTGGTCGCCCTGGTGCAAAAGGACATGAAGAAGCTGGTGGCCTACTCGTCCGTGGCCCACATGGGCTTCGTGACCCTGGGCTTCTTCATCTTCAATCCGCTGGGCATTGCTGGCGGCATCGTGCAGATGATTGCCCACGGCTTCGTGTCGGGCGCCATGTTCCTGTGCATCGGCGTGCTCTACGACCGCGTGCACTCGCGTGAAATCGCTTCCTACGGCGGCGTGGTCAACACCATGCCCAAGTTCGCGGCCTTCGCGCTGCTGTTCGCCATGGCCAACTGCGGCCTGCCCGCGACGGCCGGCTTCGTCGGCGAGTGGATGGTGATCCTGGGCGCCGTGCAATACAACTTCTGGATCGGCCTGGGCGCTGCCACGGCGCTGATCTTCGGCGCGGCCTACACGCTGTGGATGTACAAGCGCGTCTACCTGGGTCCTGTCACCAATGACAATGTGCGCGGCCTGACCGACATCGGCAACCGCGAGTTCCTGGTGCTGGGTCTGCTGGCCATCGCCGTGCTGTACATGGGCCTGTATCCCAAGCCCTTCACTGACGTGATGGATGTGTCCGTGGCCGAGCTGCTCAAGCATGTGGCCATGAGCAAGCTGCAGTGACCAGACTGAAACGAGAGAATCGAGATGATTGACAACATCAGCTGGCTGGCCATCTATCCGGAGATCCTTCTCCTGGTCATGGCCTGCGTGATCGCCCTGGTGGACCTGGGCGTCAAAAGCCCGCGCCGCACGGGCACCTATGTTCTGACACTGCTGACCCTGGGCGTGGTGGCCGTGCTGCAAGGCATGTATGCCTCCAGTGGCAACACGTTCTATGGCTGGGGCAACATGGTCGTCTCCGACGCCATGGGCAACTGGCTCAAGTGTTTCGCCACCGTGGCCATGATGGTCACCCTGGTCTACGGCCGACCCTATGCCGCTGACCGCGACATGCTGCGCGGCGGCGAGCTCTTCACGTTGGCCATGCTCGCGCTGCTGGGCATGTTCATCATGATCTCGGGCAACAACTTCCTGGTCATCTACCTGGGCCTGGAGCTGCTGACGCTGTCCAGCTACGCCCTGGTGGCGCTGCGCCGCGACCACACGGCTTCGGTCGAGGCCGCGATGAAGTACTTCGTGCTTGGCGCCATGGCCAGCGGCTTCCTGCTGTACGGCATGTCCATGCTCTACGGCGCGACCGGTTCGCTGGACATCGGCCAGGTGTTCAAGGCCATCAACTCGGGCGAAATCAAGCACCAGGTGCTGGTGTTCGGCCTGGTCTTCGTGGTCTCCGGCCTGGCCTTCAAGCTGGGCGTGGTTCCCTTCCACATGTGGGTCCCCGACGTGTACCAGGGCGCTCCCACGGCCATCACCACCATGATCGGTGGCGCGCCCAAGCTGGCGGCCTTCGCCATCGTCATCCGCCTGCTGGTGGACGGCCTGCTGCCGCTGGCCATCGACTGGCAGCAGATGCTGGCCGTGCTTGCCATTGCCTCTCTGCTGGTCGGCAACCTGGCCGGCCTGCAGCAGACCAACCTCAAGCGCATGCTGGCCTACTCGACCATCTCGCAGATGGGCTTCGTGCTGCTGGGCCTGATGTCGGGTGTGGTCGACGGCAAGGTCGATCCGGCCACCGTCGAGAACGCCTACAGCTCGGCCATGTTCTACGTGGTGACCTATGTGCTGACCACGCTGGCCGCCTTCGGCGTGATCCAGCTGCTGGCCCGCGAAGGCTTCGAGAGCGAAGAGGTCGCCGACTTTGCCGGCCTGAACCAGCGCAGCCCGCTGTATGCCGGCGTGATGGCGATCTGCCTGTTCTCCATGGCCGGCATTCCGCCCCTGGTCGGCTTCTACGCCAAGCTGTCGGTGCTGCAGGCGCTGGTGGCTTCGGGCCACAGCCTGTACATCGCCCTGGCCGTGTTCGCCGTGGTCATGTCGCTGATCGGTGCCTTCTACTACCTGCGCGTCGTCAAGGTCATGTACTTCGATGAGCCCATCACCGCCACCAGCGTTTCCGCTTCGCTGGACGTGCGCGTGGTGCTGACCCTCAATGGCGCCCTGGTGCTGGGTCTGGGCATCCTGCCCGGCGGCCTGATGGCCCTGTGCGCCGACGCCGTCGTGCGCGCCCTGGCTTCCTGATCCACTTTCCCTGTGCAGGGCCTTGCGCGCAAGGCCCTGCGGTGAGGACATCGGCTTGTCGCAAACCGCTTCGATCTGGCTCGTGATATTGGCTGCCCTTGTGGCAGCCAATTTGCCTTTCTTCAACCCCCGCTGGCTGCAGCTGGGGCCGCTGCGCACCCAGCGCAAGCCGCTGGCCCTGTGCCTGCTGGAGATGGTGCTGCTGTACTTCATCGTCGGCGGCGTGGCGCTGCTGCTGGAGCGCCGCGTGGGGCAGATTGCACCCCAGGGCTGGGAGTTCTATGCCATCACGGGGGCGTTGTTCCTGACACTGGCATTCCCGGGTTTCGTCTATCGTTTCCTGATTCACCGCCGCGGCTGAGGCCGCGGTGCCGGTTGCTTCATGGATGAGGGTGCGCGATGAAAGTGCTCGACCTCCATTGCCCGCAGGGCCACCTCTTCGAGGGCTGGTTCGCCTCGGAAGAGGATTTCCAGAGCCAGCTGCAGCGCCAGCTGGTGCTGTGCCCCGTCTGCGGCCACAGCGACATCACCAAGCGCCTGAGCGCCCCCCGCATCAATCTTGGCGCCAAGCCTGCAAGCTTGCCCCCGGCGGCGGCGGCAGAGCCTGCTGCAGCCGCCTCGGCCGCCAGCGCGGCAGCCGCTGCTTCAACGGCCATGCCGCCCCAGGCGCGTGAGCAATTGCAGGCCATGCAGGCCGCCTGGCTGCAGTGGTCGCGCAAGGTCGCGCAGCAGACCGAGGACGTGGGCGAACGCTTTGCCGATGAAGCCCGCCGCATGCACTATGGCGAGACCGAAGAGCGCGCCATCCGCGGCAAGGCCAGTCCCGAGCAGGCCATGCAATTGCTGGACGAAGGCATTGCCGTGGTTCCATTGGCCTTGCCGCAAGGCAGCAAGGAAACGCTGCAGTAACTTGCTCCGGGCACATGCTGTCTTGGCGGCGACAATTGCGCTCATGGTGATCGATCACCAATTCCCATGCCAGGCAACCACCTGGTGCTATTAATTGAATAGCGCTTTGAGTCGCTTTGTCGCCATTCAATTGATGGGGCGACAAACCCAAGCATATCCGCGGCTTTTCGCATAGTGACTGAGCAGGCCACAGGGAGATTGCCCACCTGGGTGTTTCCCGTAAGGCAGCAGACATTGGTCGCTGTCTGCCAAGCCGCAAAAAGGGTAGTTTGCTATCTCTTTGGAAGCGCTCTGGCCTTCCGCTTGGGCGTTGCCGGGCCGAGGTGATGGAGAACCCTAGGGCCCGCCTGCAGCCGCGGCGCCTTGCAGCCCCGTGACTGCTTGATTATTTCAAGTGTGAGTGGTTGCTTCTTGTTTTTGCGGCGACTCGTCTTGATGCGCCATGCTGCAGTGCGGGGCAGGGCCTGTGCTTAGGAGCACCTACGTAGGCGTTTTCCCGCTGCGGTGCACAACGTCGGCAAGCCTACGATGCGTCCGACCCTGCACAACGCCCACCAGAGCCTCTGGCGACGCGTTGGCGGCTGGCAGCATCAACGGAGCAGGCGAAGCGCACATGAGCGACGTTATTCTCGAAACCCGGAACCTGACCAAAGAGTTCAAGGGATTTACGGCGGTGAGCAAGGTGGACCTTTCGGTGCGCCGCGGCTCCATCCATGCCTTGATCGGCCCCAATGGCGCAGGCAAGACCACCTGCTTCAATCTGCTGACCAAGTTCCTGGAGCCCACCTCCGGCACCATCCGTTTCAATGGCGAGGACATCACGCAGGAGGCGCCGGCGCAGATCGCGCGCCGTGGCGTGATCCGGTCCTTCCAGATCTCGGCCGTCTTCCCGCATTGCACGCTGCTGGAGAACGTGCGCATCGGCCTGCAGCGCAAGCTGGGCACCGAGTTCCATTTCTGGCGCAGCGAAAAAAGCCTGTCCATGCTCAATGACCGCGCCATGCAGCTGCTGTCCGAAGTCGGCCTGCAGGACCTGGCCGACGAGGTCACCGTCAACCTGCCCTATGGCCGCAAGCGCGCGCTGGAGATCGCCACCACTCTGGCCATGGAGCCCGAGCTGATGCTGCTGGACGAGCCCACCCAGGGCATGGGCCACGAAGACGTGGACCGCGTGACCCAGCTGATCAAGAAGGTCTCGGCAGGCCGCACGATTCTCATGGTGGAGCACAACATGAAGGTGATCTCCACCATCGCCGACCGCATCACGGTGCTGCAGCGCGGCGCCGTGCTGGCCGAGGGGCCATACGAGGAAGTTTCGCGCAACCCGCAAGTGATGGAAGCGTATATGGGCACCACCGACGGCCAGTTGCAGGGAGCGCATTGAGATGACTGCACCGGCATTGGAAATCAAGGGCCTGCAGGCCTGGTATGGCGAATCCCATGTGCTGCACGGCATGGACCTGGTGGTCCAGCCCGGCGAGGTAGTCACGCTGCTGGGGCGCAACGGCGCGGGCCGCACGTCCACGCTGCGCGCCATCATGGGGCTGACGGGCGCGCGCAAGGGCTCGATCAGGATCAATGGCGTGGAGGCCATCCACCTGCCCACGCACCGCATTGCCCACCTGGGCGTGGGCTACTGCCCGGAAGAGCGCGGCATCTTCTCCAGCCTCTCGTGCGAGGAGAACCTGATGCTGCCGCCGCCGCTCAAGACCGGCCAGCAGGGCATGAGCGTGGACGAGATCTACGCCATGTTCCCCAACCTGGCCGAGCGCCGCCACAGCCAGGGCACGCGCCTGTCGGGCGGCGAGCAGCAGATGCTGGCGGTGGCGCGCATTTTGCGTACCGGCGCGCGGCTGCTGCTGCTCGACGAGATCTCCGAAGGCCTGGCCCCCGTCATCGTGCAGGCGCTGGCCCGCATGATCACCATGCTGCGCACCAAGGGCTACACCGTGGTGATGGTGGAGCAGAACTTCCACTTCGCGGCGCCGCTGGCCGACCGCTTCTACGTGGTCGAGCACGGCCATGTGGTCGAGCGTTTCGGCGCGGCCGAGCTGCAGGCCAAGATGCCCGTGCTCAACGAACTGCTCGGAGTCTGACCCGGATATCCATCGTGGCTGGCGCCTGGGGCTCGCCGGCTGCATTCCTGCCATGGCCCTGTGACAAAAAACCCAAGACATCAACGCGAAGGAGACACCAATGAAAGCAAAACTGACCGCACTGTCGTGCATGCTGGCCGCCGCCGGCCTGGCCAGCCCGCTTGCCATGGCACAGGAGAAGGTGAAGATCGGCTTCGTGACCGACATGTCCAGCCTGTATGCGGACGTGGAAGGCAAGAACGCCGTCACCGCCATGCAGATGGCCATCGATGACTTCGGCGGCAAGGTGCTGGGCCAGCCCATCGAGCTGCTGAGCGCCGACCACCAGAACAAGGCCGACATCGCCGCCTCCAAGGTGCGCGAGTGGGTGGACACGCAAGGTATCTCGCTGGTGTTCAGCGGCACCAACTCCGGCACGGCCCTGGCGGTCTCGCAGGTGGCCAATGAGAAAAAGCGCGTGCACTTCAACAGCGGCGCAGGCTCGTCGGCGCTGACCAACGAGCAGTGCAATCCCTACACCGTGCACTACGCCTATGACACCGTGGCCCTGGCCAAGGGCACGGGCACGGCCGTGGTGGAGCGCGGCGGCAAGGACTGGTTCTTCCTGACGGCAGACTACGCCTTCGGCCACGCGCTGGAGAACGACACCACGGCGGTGATCAAGGCCAAGGGCGGCAAGGTGGTGGGCGGCGTCAAGCATCCGCTCAACGCCTCGGACTTCTCGTCCTTCCTGCTGCAGGCGCAGGCCTCCAAGGCCCAGATCCTGGGCCTGGCCAATGCCGGTGGCGACACCATCAACGCCATCAAGGCGGCCAAGGAATTCGGCATCAACAAGAGCATGAAGACCGTGGGCCTGCTGGTGTTCCTGACCGACATCCACAGCCTGGGCCTGAAGAACACCGAAGGCATGCAGTTCACCACCAGCTGGTACTGGGACCAGAACGACGCGGCGCGCAAGTTCGCCGAGCGCTTCTTTGCCAAGACCAAGCGCATGCCCACCTCCATCCAGGCCGCCGACTACTCGGCCGTGACCAGCTACCTCAAGGCCGTGCAGGCCGTGAAGTCCACGGATGCCGACAAGGTCATGGCCCATCTCAAGAGCACGCCCATCGACGACTTCTACGGCAAGGGCTCGATCCGTCCCGACGGCACCTTTGCCCACGACATGTACCTGGTCGAGGTCAAGAAGCCCGCCGAGTCCAAGAAGCCCTGGGACTACCTGAAGGTCGTGGCCACGCTGCCCGCCGACCAGGTCTGGACCACCAAGGCCGAGACCAAGTGCGCGCTGTGGAAGTAACGCCGCCCCGCCACTGACCCCCAACCGCCACCCGGCCAACCACGACAGCTGCATCCCATGGAAATCTTTGGTGTTTCCCTGCCAGGCCTGATGAGCCAGCTCCTTCTGGGGCTGGTCAACGGCTCGTTCTACGCCATCCTCAGCCTGGGGCTGGCGGTGATCTTCGGCCTGCTCAACGTGATCAACTTCGCCCACGGCGCGTTGTTCATGCTGGGCGCCATGGTCACCTGGATGGCCATGAGCTACTTCAACATCAACTACTGGGTGATGCTGGTGCTGTCGCCGCTGCTGGTGGGCCTGCTGGGGGTGCTGATCGAGCGCTTCCTGTTGCGCTGGATCTACAAGCTCGACCATCTCTACGGCCTGTTGCTGACGCTGGGCCTGTCGCTGCTGATCGAGGGCCTGTTCCGCTCGGTCTACGGCGTCTCGGGGCTGGGCTATGACACGCCCGAGCTGCTGGAGGGCGCGACCAACCTGGGCTTCATGATCCTGCCCAACTACCGCGCATGGGTAGTGCTCGCCTCCATCGTGGTCTGCGTGGCCACCTGGTTCATGATCGAGAAGACGCGCATTGGCGCCTACCTGCGGGCCGGCACCGAGAACCCGCGCCTGGTCGAGGCCTTCGGCGTCAACGTGCCCGTGATGATCACGCTGACCTATGCCTTCGGCGCGGCGCTGGCGGCGTTTGCCGGCGTGCTGGCGGCGCCCGTCTACCAGGTCACGCCGCTGATGGGGCAGAACCTCATCATCGTGGTCTTCGCCGTGGTGGTGATCGGAGGCATGGGCTCCATCATGGGCTCCATCCTCACCGGCCTGGGCCTGGGGGTGATCGAGGGCCTGACCAAGGTCTTCTGGCCCGAGGCATCGTCCACCGTGGTGTTCTTCATCATGGTCATCGTTTTGCTCATCCGCCCCGCCGGCCTGTTCGGCAAAGAGAAATAACAAGAACGAGGACAAGGGGCCGACCACATGAAATCCAAGACTCTCGTTCAACGCATTGCCCCCTGGGGCTATGGCCTGCTGCTGCTGGGCCTGCTGGCGGCGCCCCTGCTGGGCGCGTATCCGGTGTTCGTGATGAAGCTCATGTGCTTCGCACTGTTCGCCTCGGCCTTCAACCTGCTGCTGGGCTACACGGGCCTGCTGTCCTTCGGCCACGCGGCCTTCCTGGGCGGCGCGGCCTATGTGACGGGCTACGCCATCAAGGGCTGGGGCTTCACGCCCGAGCTGGCCATGCTGGCCGGCACGGCCGGCGGCGCGCTGCTGGGGCTGATCTTCGGCTGGCTGGCCATCCGCCGCCAGGGCATCTACTTTTCCATGATCACGCTGGCGCTGGCCCAGATGCTGTTCTTCGTGTGCCTGCAGGCGCCCTTCACGGGCGGCGAGGACGGGCTGCAGGGCGTGCCGCGCGGCAAGCTGTTCGGCCTCATCGACCTGGCCAGCGACATGACCATGTACTACGTCACGCTGGTCATCGTGGTCCTGGCCTTCCTGCTGATCGTGCGCACCATCCACTCGCCCTTCGGCCAGGTGCTCAAGGCCATCAAGGAGAACGAGCCGCGCGCGACCTCGCTGGGCTACGACGTGGCGCGCTTCAAGCTGCTGGCCTTCGTGATCTCGGCCGCGCTCACGGGCCTGGCCGGTTCGCTCAAGACCGTGGTGCTGGGCTTTGCCACGCTGTCGGATGTGCACTGGACCACCTCCGGCCACGTGATCCTGATGACGCTGATGGGCGGCCTGGGCACGCTGTCCGGCCCCATCCTGGGATCGGCCGTGGTGGTCATGCTGGAAAACAAGATCGGCGAGTTCGGCCTCTTCCTGCAGCGCCTCACGGGCGTGGAGTGGTTCTCCACGCTGGGCGAGTCGGTGACCATCGTCACGGGCCTGATCTTCGTGGTCTGCGTGCTGCTGTTCCGCAAGGGCATCATGGGCGAGCTGATCGTCCGGCTGCAGAAAAAGCGTACCCCTTGAGAGCCGGGTTGGGACGGTTTCAAGGGGGGGGGGCTACGTGCCCATGCTGTTGACTGCCATAGCTACAACTGCAGCGGCCGGGCGTAGCCCGTCATCTCCAGGTATCCCTGACCGGCTCGCGCCTCCTGGCCCGGGCCGGTGGGCTTTTGCAGGCGGCACAGGCCCTCCCAGTAGATGGCGCCGGTGGAGGCGCTGCTGTCCAGCTCCTGGTCATCGACCAGGGCGTTCACGGTGAAGCGGCCTGCGGGCGTGTCCACCTGCCATTGCACGGGGTAGCGAGCTCCGCTGGCAGGGCTGCTCCAGTGGCGCAGCGGCGTGAACTGCACTGCATCGTGGGCGAAGACCTGCAGCGTGCCATCCACACCGCGCAGCGAGCCGCCGGCCCACAACGCGCTGCCATCCGCCCGTCGCACGCGAAAGGCCGTGAGCGCGCCGCCGTCGAACAGGTTCATGCCTATCCAGTCCCAGCCCACGGCCTCGGGGTGCAGCAGGGCCTGGCTCCATTCATGGTCCAGCCAGGCGCGGTTGTCGCCGGGCTCGCGTGCGGCTTCTATCGCCATGCGCTGGCCTGCCAGCTCCAGCGTACCGCTCACCTGCAGCTGCGGGCGGCTGTAGTAGTAGCTGGCCTGATCGGGTTCGGGACCCTTGCGCGACAGGCCGGCGCGGCCCTGCAGCAAGGGGGGCAGGTGGGTGTCAAAGCGCAGGTCCAGGGCGAATGTGCTGCTGCGCAGGCGCGTGGTATAGCGCTCGGCAGCGCCTTCATCGGTGCGGGCCAGCGACCAGTCCTGCAGCCGCACGTCGGCATCGGTCTCGCTGGCCTGGGCAATGCCCAAGCCTGCGCGCGCAATGCGCTGGTCGTGGTGCAGGCGGGCGCCCTGCACATCGCACAGCGCCGCATGGGCAAACAGCAGCTGGCGCGCCGCAAAGGCGGAGCGCAGCTCCTGCGTGGCCTGTACGCGCGACCGGAAGAAGGTGATCTGGAAACCCCATGCCCGGCCCGCTGCGCGTGCCTGGCCGGTGATGTACCACCACTCGGTGCGCAGCCCGGGGTGGCTGCCGTGGTCGCGCGGGAAGACCAGCGTGCGTGGCGGCAGTGCCTGGGCGGGCAGTCCTGCCGCCCCCAGGCCCAGGCCGGCAGCCAGGCCCAGAAGATGGCGGCGGGGCAGGGGCATCATGGATCAGCCTTGCAGCTGCGCGATGCGCGCCTGGGCCGGCCCGCAGTCGCCGATGCGCTGCATCACCCAGTCCGCATCATGGTAGGTGGGCAGGTAGCGCTCGCCCGCATCGCACAGCAGCGAAAGAATGGAGCCCTGCTCGCCGCGCTGGCGCATCTCGCTGGCCAGCCTGAGCATGGCCACGTAGTTGGTGCCGGTGGACGGCCCCACGCGCCGGCCCAGCAGTGCGGACAGGCTGCGCATGGCGGCCAGGGAATCGCAGTCCGCCACTTCCTCCATGCGGTCCACCAGCGTGCGCACGAAGCTGGGCTCCACGCGCGGGCGGCCTATGCCCTCGATGCGCGAGCCCGGCGCGGTGAGGGTGGCATCGCCCGTGCGGTGGTAGGCGGCGAACACCGAGCCCTCGGGGTCGGCCACGCAGATGCCCGTGGCATGGCGCTGGAAACGCACGTAGCGGCCGATGGTGGCACTGGTGCCGCCCGTGCCCGCGCCCACCACGATCCAGCGCGGCACGGCATGGCGCTCGCGCCGCATCTGGGTGAACATGCTCTCCGCAATATTGTTGTTGCCACGCCAGTCGGTGGCGCGCTCGGCATAGGTGAACTGGTCCATGTAGTGGCCGCCGGCCTGCGCGGCCACGGCGCGTGCCTCGTCATAGACCTGGGCGGCGCTGTCCACCAGATGGCAGCGGCCGCCGTAGAACTCGATCAGTGCAATCTTCTCCACCGAGGTGCTGCGCGGCATCACGGCCACGAAGGGCAGGCCCAGCAGGCGCGCGAAGTAGGCCTCGCTCACGGCCGTGGAGCCGCTCGATGCCTCGACGATGGTCGATCCCTCGTGCACCCAGCCATTGCACAGCGCATAGAGAAACAGCGAGCGCGCCAGCCGGTGCTTGAGGCTGCCCGTGGGATGGGTGGATTCGTCCTTGAGGTAGAGATCGATCCCCAGGCCGGCAAAGCCGGGCAGGGGCAGCGGTATCAGGTGCGTGTCGGCACTGCGCTGGTAGTCGGCCTCGATGCGGTTGATGGCTTCATGCAGCCAGGGGGAGGTGGTGTGCGGCATGGCGGCCATTGTCGCAGGCTGCCCGGCCCAGGCGGCTACAGGCCATAGAAGGGGCGATTGGCCTCGATGCGTGCCTGCTCGCTGGCAGGGTAGCGGCGTTCGGCCAGCAACTGCTGCAGCGCGGCGCGGCCCAGGTCGCGCAGCGGGGTGTAGAAGGCGCTGACGGCCAGCTCGTCCAGTGCGCGCCAGGCATAAACCTGGGCGTCGATGAACAGGATGTCCTCGGCCGGGCGCGGCAGCGCGGCGGCCTGGCGCGCATAGAGGCAGGCCAGGGCGAACTCGGACCGCTCGCGGTGGTAGCGCGCCAGCTCGCACAGGGGCTCGGCCCGCTGCGGTCGCGCGGCATAGGCGGTGAGATAGGCCTCGCGCACGGCGGCCGGCTCGGCGCCCGAGCGCTCCAGCAGCACGCCGATCTGGAACAGCGCAAACCACTGCTCCTCGGCCCAGCCGCCCATGGCGGCGCGCTGCCGGTACCAATGCAGGCTGGACTCGATCTGGCCCGCGTCGCGGTGGCTTTGCGCCAGATAAAACACGTTGCGCGTGTTGCCGGGCTGCTCGCGCACGGCCTTCTCGAGCACGGCGATGTCGCGCAGGTAGGTCTGCGGGTCCCGCGCCCGCGCGCCGTCGTGCGAGACATCGATGTACGGCCCCGCCAGCATCTGCCAGGCCTGGTGCGCCGGGGCGGTCAGGTACTCGTGCAGCACGCCTTCCCAGCGCCAGTCCACGCGCGTGGCGATCAGCGCATTGCGCTGGTATTCGGTGCCCGCCATGTGGCAGGACAGCATGCAGCCGTCCGCCTCCAGCGCCGGCCATGCAAAGCCTTCGGGCACGCGCAGCTGCTCGTCGGCATCGATGAACAGCAGGTAGTCACCGTGCGGCCGCGCCAGCTCCAGCGCCTCGTTGCGGTTGTGGGCGAAGTCCACCCAGGGCCGCTCGTGCAGGCTGCCGGGTATGCCCTCCATGCACTGGCGCACCAGGTCCTGCGTGCCATCGCTGGAGCCCGTGTCCACGATCACCCAATGGTCCACCCACGGCTTGACCGAGGCCAGGCAACGCGCGATCACCGGGGCCTCGTTCTTGACGATCATGTTCAGGCAGATATGGACGCGGCGCGCAGGTCGCATAGCGAGCTCACTGGCAGGAGGCCACCACGATCAAACCGGTAACCGCCGTATTGAAGGCCTGGGTGCCAACCAACTGCACAGTCATGGTGTCGCCTGGTGCGTAAGTGGCGGGGCCGGACACATCACATGTGGGGTTGGCATTGGAAAGCGTACAGATTGGCACGCCCGACACATTGGAGAAGTTCTCGTTCACGCCTCGACGCAGCTGCAGCGTCAGGCTCAACGCCCTGTTCTCTGTCAGCATGGCGCGCAATGACGCATTGGTGCATGAGGTGTGTACCATGCGCTGCGCATCGGTCTCGAATGTGTTACCGCCGCCGTTGGCAAACAAATAAATTGTGCCGTTGCCAGCGCTGTTGCCGCGGGCAGGAGTTGTATACGTCTGGAAAAACCCACCCGAGCCTGCAGGCCCCTGGACTCCTGCAGGGCCTGTGGGGCCTTGAAGTCCAGCTCCTGTGGCACCCGTCACGCCCTGGATGCCCTGGATTCCCTGAATGCCTTGCGCGCCCTGGGGCCCTGTGGGACCTGTGTCACCCTGGGCCCCTGTCACGCCCGTAGCCCCTGTCATGCCGGTCGGGCCCGTCGGGCCGGTTGCACCCGTGGCCCCTGTAGGTCCGGTGGGTCCAGTCGCGCCAGTGGCCCCCGTCGAACCCGTGGTGCCTGGGGTGCCCGCACCGGTGGCCCCAGTCGGACCAGTGACTCCCGTTGCGCCTGTCGGTCCAGCCACCCCCGTGGCGCCGGTCACGCCTGCTGGGCCTGTTGCCCCTGTGGCGCCGGTCGCACCTGTGGCTCCCGTAGCGCCAGTTGCCCCGCCGCCCACACCCGGCGCGCAATGCACCAATTGCCCCGTGGCGCCGTCAACGCACAGCAGCTGGTTGCCAGTGGCTGCATCGGCAGGCAGGGCTGGTACCAGCACCTCCCCTGTGTTCTGTACCCGCAAGCGTTCGGCCCCCGCAGAATTCTTGATCACGAAATTGCCACCGGCCGGCATAGTGATGCTCACGTCGGCGGCATGGGCTGCCGGGCTGAAGATTCCCGCGCTGATGCACAGCGACCAGAGAAGGCGGGGAGGGATGGGGAAGTTGCGACGGTCCATGGTTCAGATGCTGCTTGGATGAATACGCGCGGAAAGCCGGCACCCGCGTGGCGGGCGCCAGGATGGAAGAAGAATGGGCCGGCCCAGGGGCCGGATGCCGGGGCGCCCGGCCTGCTCAGAGGCGTGTTGCGCGGCGCTGGCGGTGCAGGGCCATGCCGCCGAGCAGCAGGCTCATCAGCATCAGCCCGTAGGTGCTGAGCGTGGGGATGCTGGCTGGAGCCACCACCACCGGTGCGCCAATCTGCACGTTGCCAGGGATCCCGCTTCCGCTGGGGTTGGACACTGTGGCCAAGGGGCCCAGCGTGACCACGGCAGTGCCGGGACCGGACGAGGTCAGCACCACCGGCTTGCCGGGAGAGCCCAGCGTGAGCGTGCCCAGCACGGTGAGGTTGGTACCTGCGGGAAGAACGATGGTCGGGGGTGTCGGGCCGGTGCTGATCAGTGTCAGATCCTTCACGACGATATTGCCGCTGAGTGTCAGGGTCGTTCCGGGTGCACAGGTGTCTGAAAGCACAACGCTGCTGGTGCCGAGATTCAGTGCCGCCGCGCTCGTCAGGTCGCCGCCGATGTTGAGCTGGCCGCCCGTGCCGGTCACCGTGGAGCCCGCGTCAAAGGCAAAGGACCCCGAATCGAAGGTGCCCGTGCCCAGGGCCAGTTCCCCGCCCATCGAAACGGGGACGCAAAACGAATTGAACGAACCGCCAGCCAGATCGATGCTGGAGCCTGGAGGAAAGACAATCTGCCCCCAGGCCGAGCCGCACATTGCCGCGCCCAGGGCCAGCGACGCAGCCCAACGTTTTCCGAAACCTGCCATGAGTCCGATCTCCCGCGTACAGACGGCAATGCGCCTGTCTGATTTTTGTAGAGGCAGGCACCCCCCGTGGATAGGGCGCAGCACTGCCGAAGTCGGGCGAATGATCAGATAGAAAATGATTCTCTTGTAAGAAAAATTAACAATTGATTATGCGTTTTCATTTTTTGCAGGCTATCGGTTTGCGCGGAGGGATGGGGTTTACCAATCCTCCTTGACCGCCAGCACCGCCTCGCGCCCTGCAGCCGCACGCCCGGCCAGCCAGGCCGTCAGCGTGCCTGCTGCGATCACGCTGGCAGCCAGCGCCAAAAGGCGGGACCACGGCAGGGACAGCTCCATGGTCCAGTGAAAGCTTTGCGGATTCACCACATGCACCAGGATCACGGCAACGCCCAGGCCCAGCAGGCTGCCGGCGATGGCGCCGGCCGTGGTCCAGGCCATGCCTTCGCCGGCCACCACGGCCAGGATGTCGCGCCGCGTCAGGCCCAGGTGGGCGAGCAGGCCGAATTCCTTGCGCCGCGCCAGCACCTGGGCGCTGAAGCTGGCCGCGATGCCGAACAGGCCGATGCCGATGGCCACGGCCTGCAGCCAGTAGGTCACGGCAAAGCTGCGGTCGAAGATGCGCATGGAGCGCTCGCGCAGCGCGCCGCTGCTGGCGAACTCCAGTGCCTGCGCGGCGCCCGGCCCGGCCATCAGCGACTGGATGTGTGCCTGCAACTGCTGCTCCGTGGCCGTGTCGTCGCCGTCCGGCCAGATGGCGATTTCGGTGGGGCCTGTGGTGGGGGCGCTGCCGTCGGCAAGCCGTTGGTAGTCGTCCCAGTCCATGGCGATAGCGCCGAACTGGCGCACATAGTCGCGCCAGATGCCGGCCACAAACACGCGGGAATCTTCCGACGGCAGGGCCTGGGCCAGCAGCGGCCACTCCTGGCCGGGCCGCACGCCATAGAGTTGGGCCACGGCTTCACTGACATAGACGGGCGTGCTGCCAGCGGGCGCTTGCACGGGGCCTTGTATCCACGGCAACTGCTGGCCCTGGGGGCCATGCAGCGGACGCAGCAGCAGGCTGACGGCGGGGCGATCCGGGCTGAGCCACAGGCTGGTGCTGCGCATGGGCTGGGCGCGCTGCACGCCAGGCAGGGCGGCAATGCGCGCGGCCAGATCGGCGGGCAGGGGCGCGGCATCGGCACGGCCTGCGCTGCCGGCCGTGCGCAGGTACAGCGGGGCGGGCAGCACGGCGTCCAGCCAGGCGATCATGCTGTCCCTGAAGCTGGCCACCATCACGGTCAGCGCCACGGCCAGGCTCAGGCTGGCCACTACGCCGCCCACCGCCACGGTGGTGCTGCGGCGCATGCGCCGTGCGCGCTCCACGGGCAGCAGGGCCAGCGGCTGGCGCAGCAGCGATTGCGGCACCAGGCGCAACAGTTGGCCCAGCAGCCAGGGCAGGGCGGCCATGCCGCCCAGCAGCAGCAGGGCCACGGCGGCATAGGCGGCCAGGGGAATGCCGGCCACGGGCGGCACAAAGGCCAGGGCCACGCTGGCCGTCATCAGCAGCAGGGCCGGCAGGCCGCGCGCCGCGCGTTCGGAGCCCGCGCCCTGGCCCTTGAGCGTGGCGGCGGGCGGCAACTCCATGGCCTGGCGCGCCGGCCACCAGCCGCCAGCCACGGTGGCGGCCACGCCCAGCAGGCCAAAGGTCAGCGCGGCGCCGGCGCTCCACTGCAGTGCAGGCTGCACGCCGGCAAAGTAGCCGCCGCCCAGGTCACCGCCCAGCAGGTGCAGGGCCAGCCAGGCCAGTCCCGCACCCAGCGCAATGCCGGCCGCGCTGCCCACCATGCCCAGCAGCAGCGACTCCAGCAGCACCAGGCCCAGGCGCTGGCGCGGTGTCAGTCCCAGCACGGCCAGCAGGGCGAACTGCGGCGCGCGCTGGGCCACGCTGAGCGCCAGCACCGAGAACACCAGGAACGCCCCCGTGAACAGCGCCACCAGGGCCAGCACCGTGAGGTTGACGCGGTAGGCGCGCGACATCTCGGCAATGCGCTGCTGGTCGTCGCCGGGGCGGCCGGCCAGGGCCTGGGCGGGCCAGTCGGGCAGGCGGCGCAGTTCGGCCAGCAGGGACTCGCGCGTGGCGCCTTCGGCCAGCAGCACATCGATGCGGTCCACCTGACCCCAGCGCTGCAGGCTGTCCTGCAGCGCACCGATGTCCATCACGGCCAGCGGCGGGCCGGATGCGGCGACCGTGCCCGCGATGCGCAGGGTCTGCGCGCGCTCGCCCAGTTGCCATGGCAGGGGTGTGTGCCGCGCCTGCTCCGGCGTCAGGCCCAGGGCTTCGAGTGCCGTTGCATTGAGGAAGACCGCATCGGGCGCGAACAGGTCCAGCCGCCCGCCGCCATCGAACAGCCGGGGCATGAGCGCAGGCGCCACGGGCCCCAGCCGCAGCGCATCGCCGCCCAGCACGCGCAACTGCACCGGCGTGGCGGTGCCGGCCAGGGCCGTGGCTTCGATCCAGGGTGCGGCCAGGCTGACCTGGGGCTGCTGCGCAACACGGCCATACAGGGATTCGGGCAAGCCACCCTGCATGGCACGCAGCTCCAGGTCCGGCTGGCCGCTGACCGTGCGCACGGCGCGCGAGAACTCATCGAGCGCGGACTGGTTGATCACATGCACGGCAAAGCCCAGGGCCACGCCCAGCATGATGGCCACCAGGGCGGTGGCCGTGCGCCAGGGATGCTGGCGCAGCTCCTGCCAGGAAAAGGTGCGAAGCAGGGCGAGCATGGGCGGATGGTCTCTGGCGTTAGGCGGGCTGCATGCCCTGCGCGGTCAGGCGCAGCACGCGGTCGGCACGGCGCGCGGCCTCGATGGAGTGCGTGACCAGCACCAGGGCGGCCTGGTGTTCCCGGGTCTGCTGCAGCAGCAGTTCCATGACCTGTGCGGCCGTGCCGGGGTCCAGGTTGCCGGTGGGCTCGTCGGCCAGCAGCAGGGCCGGGCCGTGGACCAGTGCGCGTGCAATGGCCACGCGCTGCAGCTGGCCGCCGCTGAGCTGCCAGGGCAGGCGCTGCTCCAGCCCCTGCAGCCCGACGGCCTGCAGCAGTTGCTGCACGCGCTGGCGGCCCGCTGCATCCAGCCGCTGCAGCAGCATCAGCGGCAGGGCCACGTTGTGCCAGACATCCAGGTGCGGCAGCACATGGAAGGCCTGGAACACGAAGCCCACATGGCTGCGCCGCCACAGCGCACGGCCGGTTTCATCCAGGGCCGACAGGTCCTGGCCTGCGTGCAGCACGCGGCCCTGCTGCCACTCATCGAGCCCGGCCAGGCAGTTGAGAAAGGTGGACTTGCCCACGCCCGAGTCACCCACGATGGCCACGAACTCGCCGCGCGCCACGCTGCAGTCCACGTTCTCGAAGACGGCGGTTTTCGTGCCGCCGTCGTTGCGGTAGCGCCGCGCCAGGCTCTGGACCTGAAGCAGCGGCGGCTGAGTCAGCGGCGTGTTGTCCCGGGGCGCGGCAGTCATGAAGGCGGTTTCCTGTTCAGCCGTTGCGGGCCTGGTTTGCTGCAGCCACCACGGCCATCGCTGCCTGCAGCAGTTGCTGCTGGGCATCGGGCGTATCGCAGGCAATGGCATGGCGGGCGGGCATGCTGCGCAGCCAGGTGATCTGGCGCTTGGCCAGCTGGCGCGTGGCGGCAATGCCGCGCTCGCGCAGCGAGTCCATGGGGTACAGGCCGTCCAGCGATTCCCAGGCCTGGCGGTAGCCCACGCAGCGGATGGAGGGCAGGTCCAGGTGCAGGTCGCCGCGCGCGCGCAGTTGCTGCACTTCGTCGATGAAACCGGCGTCCAGCATGGCGTCGAAGCGCTGGGCGATGCGCGCATGCAGCCAGGCGCGGTCCTGCGGCTCCAGCGAGAAGAAGCCGCCGGGGCTGATCAGGCCCTGTGCCGCATCCTTGCCCGCCCGCGTATGAAAGCTGGACAGCGGCTTGCCCGACACATGCCAAACCTCCAGCGCGCGCTGTATGCGCTGGCTGTCGGCCGGCGCCAGGCGTGCGGCCGTGGCGGGATCGACCTGGGCCAGCAGCGCATGCATGGCGGGCCAGCCGATCTGTGCGGCCTGGGCGTCCAGCCGCTCGCGCACGGCGGGGTCGGCGGCCGGCATGTCGTCAATGCCATCCTGCAGGGCCTTGAAATACAGCATGGTGCCGCCCACCAGCAGCGGCAGGGCGCCGCGCGCTCGGATCTCGGCCACCAGGCGCTGCGTGTCCTGCACGAATTCTGCCGCGCTGTAGGCCTGCAGCGGGTCGCGGATATCGATCAGGTGATGGGGGCACGCAGCCAGTTCTTCGGGCGTGGGCTTGGCCGTGCCGATGTCCATGCCGCGATAGACCAGGGCCGAGTCCACGCTGATGATTTCTGCGGCCTGGCCGCGTTCGGCCAGCAGCCTGGCCAGGGCCAGGGCGGCAGCGGTCTTGCCGGAAGCGGTGGGGCCGGCGATGGCCAGGCAGGGGAGCGGGGAAGCGGTGGACATTCGAGAAACGGGAACGCAGGAAAGTGGAATCAGCGGTGGCCATCGACCCCGCCATGGCGGCGCACCAGCCCCCAGGCGACCAGGGCCGTGCACACGCCCCAGAACCAGATGCCGAAGGCCATGGGCCGGGTGGACTGGCCGTCCAGGTGCAGGCCCAGCCAGTGTCCCATGGCAAAGGCGATGAGCATCATGGTGAAGCCGTTCAGCGCCGAGGCCGTGCCCGCCGACTGCGGGAAGGGCGCGATGGCATTGCTCTGGCCGCAGGGCATGTGCACGCCATGGGCGATCTGGAAGATATAGAAGGGCAGGGCATAGGCCCAGAGGCTGCGCGCATCGGCCAGCGCCGCAATGCCGATGGCCGTGGCCGAAAGCAGGCTTGCCAGCCCGGCAATCTGCACGGCGCGCCGCACATCCATGCGCTGCAGCAGCCAGCGGCACAGGAAGGTGCCCGCGATGTAGCACAGCGCATTGCTGCCCATCAGCAGGCCGTAGCCCGTGCGGCTCACGCCCAGCACATGGATATAGGTGAAGGAAGATGCGGCCAGGTTGGTGAACAGGGCCGCATAGGTGCAGCAGGTCAGCAACTGGTAGGACTGGAATCCCGGGTGGCGCAAGATGGTGATCCAGTTGCGCGCCAGGGCCAGCGGCCGCAGCGCCGTGGGATTGGTGCGGGCCAGTGTCTCCGTGAAGCGCAGGGCCACCAGCAGCAGGGCCAGCGCACCCATCACCGCCTGGGCCAGCATGGTGGCGCGCCAGCCCAGCGAATCCACCAGCAGGCTGCCGCTGACGGGGCTCAGGAAGGCGATCACGCCCAGCCCGGTCAGCGCCTTGGACATGACCTGGGCGCCCAGGTGCGGCGCGAACAGGTCGCGCACCATGGCGCGAGCGCACATCACGCCGGCGCCCAGCGATGCCCCCTGCAGCGCGCGCCAGGCAATCAGCGATTCCATGGTCTCGGCGCTGGCGCTGCCCAGGGCCGCCAGCACATAGATGGACATGCCTGCCAGCAGGATGGGCCGGCGCCCTAAGCGGTCGGACAGCGGCCCCCAGGCCAGCTGCGAGCAGCCGAAGGCCAGCAGGAAGGCCGTCAGCGTGAGCTGCACCTGGGACACCTGGGTGGAGAAGGCCGCCTGTATCGAGGGCAGGGCGGGCAGGTACAGATCTGTGGCCAGCGGCTGAAGCCCCAGCAGCAGGCCGAGCAGGATGACGACCAGGACGGGGGACATGGCCGGCTGCGCTTGCGCGACGGCGGGAGACAGGGGCGCTGACATAGGCGCCCGAGGGTAGCAGAGAACCCGGGGTGCCGCTGTCCATGCCTTGGCGGCGCATATCCATCTGCGGATTGCGCAGTTGGGAACCGGCCCGCCCCTGCCTACATTGCATTGCAGAGCAACCCGACGCCAACCGAGCAATCAACGCAACTGCGAACAAAGGACCGTGATGGCAACGCCGACCGCTTTCTCCACCATCCCCGCCACCCTGCGCCAGGGTGCCTGCACCGTGCTGTACGTCGCGGCCCTGATCGGCGGCACGGCCCATGCCAATGCGCCCGTTCCCGAAGGTCCGCTGGTCAGCACCGAATGGCTGGCGGCCAACCTCAACCGCGCCGACGTGCGCATCGTCGAAGTCAGCGTCAACCCCGGCCTGTACGAGCGCTCCCATGTGCCGGGCGCGGTCAATTTCTCGTGGCACAACGATCTCAACGACAAGGTGCGCCGCGACATCGTGGGCAAGGAGCAGTTCGAGAAACTGCTGTCGCAGGCCGGCGTGAAGGACGGCACCACGGTCGTGCTGTACGGCGATACCAACAACTGGTTCGCGGCCTGGGGGGCCTGGGTCTTCGACATCTATGGCGTGCAGAACGTCAAGCTGCTGGACGGCGGCCGCAAGAAGTGGGAGGCCGAGAACCGCCCCCTCAACAACCGCGCCCCGGAATATGCGGCCACCACCTACCGCGTGGGCAAGGTCAACACCGCGCTGCGCGCGCGCCTGACCGATGCGCTGGCCTCGGCCGAAGGTCGCAGCGACGCCAGGCTCGTCGACATCCGCTCGGCCGACGAATACCAGGGCAAGGTCTTCGCCCCGGCCGGCGTGCCGGAGCTGGCCATCCGCGCCGGCCACATCCCCGGTGCCGTCAACGTGCCCTGGGGCCAGGCAGTGCGCGAGGACGGCAGCTTCAAGTCCGCCGAAGAACTCAAGAAGCTCTATGCGGGCGTGGGCATCGACGGCAGCAAGCCCGTCATCACTTACTGCCGCATCGGCGAGCGCTCCAGCCACACCTGGTTTGCGCTGTCCAAGATCCTCGGCTACCAGGTGCGCAACTACGACGGTTCGTGGACCGAATACGGCAACTCCGTGGGCGTGCCCATCAACAACCCGGCCGGTACGGTCTGGGCCGCGAAATGATCCCGCCGTCGATCAACCTGTCTTGAAGGCGGGGGCCGGGCGAGGGGTGTCAGTGCTCTTGGTTCGACGGATCAGGTGCGTGACGTGTGGCTTTGGCAAAAGCTCGGCTCCTTTGGGGCCCGCAGGCTGCGGGCCCCTTTTTTTATGCGTGGATGGCAACAAAGGGGGCAGGAATGACAAGCGTGACCGGTGAGCACACGCAGAACGTGAATGGCAGGCACAGGGCAAGGGACTGGACCAGATGGCTGCCCCTGGCCGCCGTGCTGGCCGCAGCCTGGCCTGTGGCGGCGCAGCTGCAGCTGCAAGGCGGCGGGCGCACCCTGGTCTTTGCGCTGGCGCTGGGCCTGCTGCTGGGGCTGGTGCTGCAGCGCTCGCGCTTTTGCTTTTACTGCCATGCGCGCGACTGGTTCGAGTTCGGCGACCCGCGCGGCGTGCTCTCCATCCTGCTGGCGCTGGCCGTGGGCTCGGCGGGCATGACCGTGGTGCTGGGCAGCTGGGTGGCCGTGCCCCAGCCCGGGCAGTTGCCGCCCGACATGCACATAGGTCCCGTGAGCTGGGTGCTGGTCCTTGCGGGCCTGGCCTTTGGAGCGGGCATGTCGGTCTCGGGCTCGTGCATCAGCGCCCACTGGTACCGGCTGGGCGAGGGCTCGCCCGTGGCGCCGTTTGCCCTGGTCGGCACGGGCCTGGGCTTCGTGCTGGGGTTTCGCAGTTGGAACCCGCTGTACAGCCTGGCCATTGCCGATGCACCCGTCATCTGGCTGCCGGCCCATCTGGGCTATGGCGGCGCGCTGGCGCTGCAACTGGCCGTGCTGGGCCTGCTGGCGGCCTGGGTCTGGCGCATTCATGGACGCTCGGGCCGCGCACGGCCCCGGCCTGCGGCAGAACCGGCGCAGCCACCGGGCCTGCGCCAGCTGTGGCTGTCACTGTGGCAAGGCCGCTGGAACGCCGCGCTGGGCGGCCTGGCCGTGGGCCTGATCGCGGCCGCCGCCATCGTGCGCATGCGGCCGCTGGGAGTGACCACCACGCTGGGCAGCACCGTGCGCGGCTGGGCCCAGGCGGGCGGCTGGGTGCCCGAGCGCCTGCACGGCCTGGATACCCTGGGCGGATGCGCCACCGCCGTGCTCAACAGCCTGCTCACGCCCCATGCCGTGCTGCTGCTGGGCCTGGTGGCCGGCGCCTGGGGCGCCGCCGTGGCCAGCCGCCAGTGGACGCCGCGCCGCCCCACCTGGCGCGATGCGGCTCGCGGCCTGGCCGGTGGCGCCTTGCTGGGCTGGGGCGCCATGACGGGGCTGGGCTGCACCATCGGCACGCTGCTGTCGGGCAGCATGGCGGGTGCGCTGTCGGGCTGGGTCTTTGGCGCGGCCGTGTTCACGGCGCTGTGGCTGGGATTTGTGTTGCGGCGCTGGCTGCACGAGCGTGCGGGAGCGCAGGGGCTTTGACCTGCAGCAGGAGGTGATTGCCGAGTGACAGGCGAGAGCGGCGCCTGAAACAGGCTTTCTGGCCATTGCTTGTCCTAGGCTTTTTTCTGCCAGTTTTCAGAGGAGACCGCTGCCAATTGCGGGCAGCTCAGTCCTGGAAATCTCTGGAAAATAGGATTTACGTGCCCAATTCATTGCTCCTATTATTTTCCTTTCAGAAGGAAGGGAGCGCCTTTCACAGGCGAAGGAGCCAATGACATTCAGGATAGACATCCATGCGCCATTGAGCCGCGCAGGGCGTTTCCACGAGTTGAATGGGGCAGTGGAGCGGCCACCGGCCATCCGCTCGGATACATGAGCTGCGGGCAACTGGTTCCCGCCTTCATTGCCCTCAATCGCCTGAAGCGGTCCAGGGACCTGTGCAAGGCTGTCGTGCTTGTTGGCTTCAACAAGGTATGCGGCACCCGGGACTTCGACAACGAACTGGACCGCAGGGCGCTGTGCGAGCTGTTTTGCTGCTGCATGACCGGCGGCCTGGGCCAGCGCTGCGTGGCCGGCGTGGTCATGCAGGCCGATGGGTTTGAAGGCTACCGGGGCTACTACAAGCAGGAAGTGCCGTACCTGAACAGAGCACCTGTCATGTCGCGCAACGAGCCCGTGCGCCCCACGCGCAGCCGGCCTGCGGGCTCGCGCATTCCGGATGTGGTCGTGGTGAAGAACCCGCGCCTTCCGCCTGTGCTGGACAACGTGCAGCGGGTCTATGAGATGAAGTTTCCGGGGGATGGCTTTTCTTCAGAATTTGGGCCCGATGGCATGAATCAGTTCCAGGCATATCAAGAAATTTTTGGAGAGAAATTTCTTAAGAAGGCTTTAGACGCCGGAAGCTGTGCTTGCGACAGCGATGGAAGAAACGTGAACGAAAGTGTGTTGAACCAAGCAACGCTATGGCAGGCCAACAGGGAAAAGGCCATCTCTTTGGCGGAGCGGGTGAATGCGGATACGGCATCAGCGGTCGGGGCTGCGGCCGGTGCATCCGCACTGGGGAGGGCACTGCGAGGTGTTGGTGCGGTAGGGAGCGCACTGGCGAGAGTTCTCGGGTTGTCCTTTTGAGGCGACGGCTTCGGTACGGTGAAATATGGAGGATAGATATGGCAAAAGACTTCAACAAACCTTTGAGCACCAGAGAACTGCAAAAAGCCACCGTGGCGACGATGGATATTCTCAAGGCACTGGTATTGCGTAATCAATTTGGCAATATTTGCGCAAGAGCTGGCTGGACCATCGAGATGGTATTCCATGAAGGGGATTCATTGGCTGTGCGCGAGCGCGCTTGGAAGGTGATAGATCTATTCATTGAAGCCGTTGGTGCTGAGAAGCTTGCAATATGGTGGGGGATGGCTCCTGTGGCTATGGCCAGCGAGAAAGGGAAAGCGAGAATGGAAAAGCACAAGCCCAATACGCTCAATAATCCGAATGGCTTTGCAATGATGTTTGATCTGGCCTCGGGAAGTCCAAAACCTCCAGATGATTGGGTGGAAAATGCACAAGAATTTCGACTTTATTGCCGAATAAAAAACAATGAAGGCATCTGGCTGCATGATCGCCATACAACACCTGGCATAGGCCCTTCCATGTCTTTCATTCGCATGGCATTTCCAGCATGGTGGATTCTGGACCAACCGCCAGGGCGCAATGTGGGCAGCCTCACCACCCAGATGGTGGAGTTGATGCAGCCCTTCTGGGCCATTGCAGGCTGGGGTGTCGTGCCGGCAGTGGAAGAACGCAATATCGATCCCGATGGCAAAGGCCAGCAGGTGCTGTACCCCTATCTGCAGCGGTTCCCGGGATTGAATGCGCTGGGCAGTATTGCCTTGATGAGCCATGACTTCAACAAAGCCATGTACAGCATCAACTGGCTGAGTTTTGTCAGCGATGCATTGCTGGAGAAACTGGGTGGGCGGGAGGCCGTGCGAAAGCAGGTGCAGGCCAGTCAATACCTTTCCGCCGGGGATGTGGGCAACTGCCTGGGGATTCGGGCCGGAGACTTTCCGGGGCTGGGGGATATGGACCAGGGACTGACACTGCCCGCCTTTGGCGAGGCGGCGCGGCTGCTCAAGCCGATTCGTGCCAAATCCCGGCTCAACAACTTCATCGGACCGCCGCCTTCTGGCTCCAATGATGAGCATGCATGGCTGCTGGCATGCGATGCCTATATGAGCCGGTTTGATTTGTTCTGATTTCTGGTGTGTTGAAGTAATGGAGAAGATGGCGATGGCTGCGGAACATGATTTCAACTGGCCTTGCGGCAATGAGAAAGCGAATGTTGCCACCGCGGCGACGATGGATATTCTCAAGGCGCTGGTATTACAGAATCAATTTGGACGTATTTGTGCAAGAGCAGGCTGGACGATCGAGATGGTGTTCCATGACGGGGATTCATTGGCCGTGCGTGAGCGTGCATGGGAAGTGGTCGATCTTTTTTGTGAGGCTGTAGGGAAGGAGAAACTGGTTTATTGGTACGACGGAATGCCTGCCATGCTGACCAGCGCGATAGCACAAAGAAAGTTGGCTGCAAAGAAGCAGAAAAGCTTTGATAACCCAAAAGGTTATGCCCTGATATTTCATATGGCTTCGGGTAAGCCAAATCCTCCTGAGGTGTGGGAGAATAATGCGCAAGACTTTCGCCTTTATTGCCGTATTGAGAATGATGAAGGTATTTGGTATCGTGAGAGATATGGGTCGATAAAAAAGGGCCCGGCCATGTCTTTCATTCGCATGGCATTTCCCGCGTGGTGGATTATGGATCAACCGCCAGAGCGCAATGTGGGCCGCCTCACCACCCAGATTGTGGAGTTGATGCAGCCCTATTGGGCCATTGCAGGTTGGGGCGTCATGCCCGCAGTGGAAGAACGCAATATCGGACCCGACGGCAAAGGGCAGCAAATACTGTATCCCTACCTGCAGCGTTTCCCGGGTTTGAATGCCCTGGGCAGTCTTGCGCTGATGAGCCATGACTTCAACAACGCCATGTACAGCATCAACTGGCTGAGTTTTGTGAGTGATGCCTTGCTGGAAAAGCTGGATGGTCGGGATGCGGTGCGCAAGCAGGTTCAGGCCAGCCAGTATCTTTCGGCTGGGGATGTAGGCAACTGTCTGGGGATACGGGCAGGAGATTTCCCAGGACTGGGGGATATGGACCAGGGGCTGACGCTGCCCGCCTTTGGCGAGGCGGCACGCCTGCTCAAGCCTTTGCGCGCCAGATCCCGGCTCAACAACTTCATCGGCCCGCCGCCTTCGGGGTCCAATGATGAACATGCGTGGCTGCTGGCATGCGATGCCTACATGAGCCGGTTTGATCTGTTCTGACCCATGCAGGCACTGCAGCTGAATCCTGCCGGGCCAGCCGGCAGGACGGGTTTTCGGGTCGGGCGGACCTAGTCCGCGTCAACCCCTAGCAGCAAATCCGTGATCTCGTCCGGATACCGCTGCCGGTTGCCGTCGATGAGCACGCAGCCGGGTACTTCGGGGTCGGGCCGGGCCATGGGCATACCGTGGTCCAGCAGGGCCTGGGCGCAGCCCAGCCAGTCGCCGCCGCCGGGTTCCGTGGATTCGGGCCGGTTCAGCGATGCCCAGCACAGGGTTCCTGCGCAGTTGTCGCCATAGGCGTGGCGTTCGGTCCACTGTGCGCCGTGCTCCAGCAGGAAGCGCGCCATGGCGGCATCGCCACGGAAAACGGCCTGGTTCAGTGCGGATGCATCCCAGTCGCCGCCGCGCGCAGCGATGGGCCAGCCCAGCTCCACCATGCAGCGCACGGCCTCCATGCGGCCCAGGGCTGCCAGTTCGGGCAGCATGCGCAGCTGCTCGTGAGACAGTCCTTGCAGCAGACCCGGGTGGGACGCGAGAAGCCCTCCGGCCCGGGCCCGGTCGCCCATGGCGCAGGCGGCAACGAACTGTTCTTCGGGCGTGGCGGTTTCAGCGCCCGTGGACTGTTCCAGCAGGACGGCCACGTCTGCCAGGCCAAAGCGCCGTGCCAGGCGGGCGGCGCCCAGGCCTTGCGGTGTGCGGGTGGCCGGGTCGGCTCCTGCATCCAGCAAGGCCTGCACGTGGGCGGGCGAGCGCAGTCGGCGTATGGCCCACAGCAGCGGGCGGCCCCATTCGCCCTGGCCGTTGTCCTCGTTCGGATCGGCGCCGTGGTCCAGCAGCAGGCGCAGGGCCTGCTCATCGTCCAGGTCCAGCACGCGGAACAGGGCATTGCTGCCCTCCACACGCGCGCCCGCCTGCAGCAGCAGCCGCGTGCATTCGCGGCTGGCCGGCGTGCCTTCCAGAGAGTGGTAGAGCGATTCGCCGTCGTTGGGGTCGGCCCCGGCCTGCAGCAGCATCTGCGTCAGTTGCGCATCATGGTTCTGGCCTGCTGCGCCATAGAGTGCTGACAGCCGCTCGGTCTCGGAGGGCGCCTGCAGCGAGGCCGGCGGCCAGCGATTGCCCACGGTCTGCAGCGGGTCGGCGCCCGCGTCCAGCAGCCAGCGCGCGCAGGCGCGCAGCGGCTCGGCGAACTCGGGCAGGCGCAGCAGGCACGAGTGCGTGACGGCCACCAGCGGCGGCAGTCCCAGCGGCCCGCCTGCGCGCTGCAGCCAGCCGGGATCTCTGTGCGTGGCTTCGCGCAGCGCGGCCAGGTTGCCGATGGCGCAGGCCATCCAGGGATCATTGCCCGGCAGCTCCGGCCGCTCGTCCAGCAGGCGCCGGGCCAGCGCGGGCTGCGCGCGGTGCGTGCCGCCCGCCACATCGCCGGCATAGACCAGGGCCAGCCAGTGCAGCCGGGATGTCTCGGGGTCCGCTGCCAGGCGCTGGCATGCCTCGACGTAGCCTGACAGCTCGCTCCATGAGGCGAAACCGTGCTCGCGCGCCACGGCGGACTGGGCGTCGTGCAGCCGCAGGTCCATGGCGGCCAGCGCCTCATCTGTGCGGCCCCGGGCAGCGGGCAGATGGGCGCGCAATTGCTCCATGGCCTGGGCCGAGCCTGCGCGATAGGCGGCCAGCAGTTGCTTGGCCTGTTTCTTGAGATGGCCCATGTCGGGCCGGGCGGGGATGCGTTTCACAGGGATACCTCCGTGCACGAAGGCCAATGACCTGCAGCTTGGCGCACAAAGGCATGTGGCAAGAGAAAAACGCCGAGAGGCGCATACAGGTGGGTTCAACCCTTCCCGCAGGTCCGGGTGCGGCCTGCACCGCAAGCGCGGATGTTAGCGCAATACCTGAGGTGCAACAGCTGGCGCGGTGGGCGCCTGTGCGAGCAGGCGCAGCCCGAACAGCTCGTCCAGCGCCTGCCGGTATTGCTCCATGGCGCGCGACTGGGTGTTGTGGTGGTTGCCGCCTTCGATGAGCACGAAGCGCTTGGGCTCGCTGGCCGCCTCGAACAGCTGGCGGCCCAGCGTGGCGGGGATCAGCGGATCGGCGCTGCCGTGCACGACCAGCAGCGGCGAGCCTATGCCGGCCACCTTGTCGATGGAGGCAAAGCGCTGCGTGATCAGCGGCCCCACGGGCAGCCAGCCCCAGCGGAAGCTGCGGACCACGTCGGGAATGCTGGTGAAGGTGGCCTCGACCATGACGCCGGCCTCATCCTGAACGCTGCGCGCCAGGTCGATGGCGATGGCGCCGCCCAGCGAATGGCCGAAGATGAAGCGCGGCCGGTCCGGAGCGTGCCGGCCCAGCCAGTCCCAGCCGACGCGGGCATCCTCGGCGGCCGATTCCTCGGACGGCAGGCCGGCGCTGCTCTTGCCGAAGCCCCGGTAGTCGATGGCCAGCACCGAAAAGCCCAGCTCGTGCAGCCGCCGGATGCGCGGCGAGGAGCCGGCAACGTTCCAGCGCGCGCCATGCAGGTACAGCAGCACGGGGGCGTTGCTGGCCGTGGCCGGCTGGGGCAGCCACAGCGCATGCAGGCGGGCGCCGTCCTGCGTTGGCATGTCGATCCAGACATCTTCCATGCCGGCCGTGTTGGCGCCGGGCCAGCTGCGGTCGCTGGGCTGGAAGATCCATTCGCGCTGCTTGGTGTCCAGCACGGAGCAGCCGCTGGCCGCCAGCAGCGCGGCCACGCCCAGCGTTGCCGTGAGCCGGTGCAGGCGCCGTCGGGGCCACAGGTGGGAAAGCAGTGAGGGCATGACGCAACAATGGATGCACGGGCCGGCCAAAAGTTCAGCGCCGCCGCCGTGCCGGCCGGCGCTGTCATGGATTGGCGCTATTCTTGCCGCTGGTCCGCAGGCTGTCCTGGCTGCACGGGCCTCTCCCCACTGTTGATGAGTGAACCTGTATGCCGATACGCCTGGGCCTGGCCGCCAACCGAATCCACCACCAAACCGAGGATGCCGCACTGTTCGGCTGGCTGCGCGCCTGCGAGTCCGGCATCCGCGAGCTGCAACTGGGCCTGCATGCCGTGGGCCGCACCTTCGATGCCATCCAGGCGGCCGGCATGCTGGCGTCCTACCGGGGCCTGCGCCGCTATCCCTATGGCCGCGAAGGCGGGCTGATGAAACTGGTGGCCGAGGTGGTGGGCGTGGAAGGTGACGAGCGCACCATCGACGGGGCCATCTATTTCACCGACCCGGTGGATCCGTCCTCCATCTTCCCCGAGGCCGTGGCGCTCAAGCGCCAGTGCGTGATCCATGGCAAGCCCTTCCTGTCCACCGTGGCCTCGGCGCGGGACTGGGTCGAGATGGAGCGCATCCAGGCAGGTCTGCCCAAGGATGCCGGTGCGCAGCGCTTTCACGACTACGCACAGCAGACGCTGGCGCTGATCGCCCACGATGCGCTCAAGCCCACCATGCTGGATTTCGCGGCGCGCAACTTCGAGCTGCTGTCGCGCTTTGGCCGGCGCGTGGGCACGGGCACCACGGGCCAGCGCCTCAACGAAATGGCCTGGAGCCGTGGCTGGCCCGAGGACCGGCCCTGGGTGGACCGCTACAACAGCGGCCCGCTGGGCGGCGATGCGCAGATCGCCGACCTGGTGCTGGACCGCCGCTGCCAGCGCGTGATCTTCTTCGAGGACCCGCATGTGGCGCGCCAGCACGAGGCCGACATCCAGCTGCTGGAGCGCGCCGTGACCACGGTGACGCACGACACGGTCTGCACCACTTCTCCGGCCGTGGCGCAGCGCTGGTGCGATGCGGCCTTGATGCGCCGCTGAATGCCCCACTAAAACCTTCGTCGCGCAGACGACAGCCTTGCGGCCTGCGGGCGGGCGAACACCCGTGACCGGCCGGGGGCTTTCTGCAAGACTGGCCGTTTCCAAAAAACCAAGGAGACAACGATGGTCAGTCCGCTCTTTCGGCGCTCCCGGCATGCCATGGCCCTGCTGGTGCTACTGCTCGGCTGGGTGGCGGCCCAGGCACAGGCCTCCGCAGCGCCCGCGCTGCCGCCGCCCGACAGCGTGCGCCTGGAGCAGCTGGGGCTGATGCAAGGCTTTCCGCCGGCCGCCGACAAGCGCGTGGACGTGTCCAACGGCTACCGCTATCCACAACTGCGCTGGGTGGTGCAGCACCTGCGCGAAATCCAGCCCACGCAGAACATCCGGCGCGGCGCGGCGGCGCCCTCGGCACTGCCCGAAGCGCCCATGGCCCTGGGCGGCCTGCGCTTTGACGACGACAAGGGCCAGCCCATCACCGTGGACCAGTGGCTGGACCGCACCTATACCGACGCCATCGTGGTGCTGCACAAGGGGCGGGTGGTCTTCGAGCGCTACCAGAACCAGATGCAGGCCAGCTCGCCGCACCTGCTGTTCTCGGTCACCAAATCGTTCACCGGCCTGATGGCCGCGCAACTGGCCCACGAGGGGCGCATCGACCCCCAGGCCCTGGTCACGAAATACGTGCCCGAGCTGGAAGGCTCTGCCTGGGGCGACATGACGGTGCGCCAGGTCATGGACATGACCGGGGCCGTGCGCTTTCGCGAGGACTACACCGACCCCAGGACCGAGATCTTCGGCTACTCCTGGGCCTCGGGCATGCTGCCGCGTCCGCCCGGCTACGCGGGGCCGACCAATGTGTACGACTTCCTCAAGACGCTGCCCAAGGAAGGCACGCATGGCGAGGGCTTTGTCTACCGCACCGTGCATTCCGAGGTGCTGGGCTGGATCGTCTCGCGCGTCACGGGCCGGCGCTGGAGCGATCTCATGAGCGAGAACATCTGGCAGAAGCTGGGCATGCAGGAAGACGCCTATGTGATGGTGGACAGCACCGGCACGCCGCTGCAGGGCGCGGGCCTGAACGCCACGGCGCGTGACCTGGCGCGCGTGGGCGAGATGCTGCGCCTGGGCGGCAGCTTCAACGGCCACAAGATCTTCGACAAGGCGGTGCTGGACGACATTGCGCGCGGCGGCGACCGCGAGCAGTTCAAGTTCCGCGGCATCCAGGCCGCGCGGCCCGGCTACAGCTACCGCAACCAATGGTGGGTACTGCACAACGCCGATGGCGCCTACGAGGCCGCCGGCATTCACGGCCAGTTCATCCACGTGAACCCGGCCGCGCAGATGGTGGTGGTCAAGCTGTCATCGCACCCGGTGGCGGGCGCGGCCTTCACGCATGCGCTGACGCTCAAGGCCTGGGCGGCGCTGGCCGATGCGGTGCGCGATAAATAAGGTCTTGCAATGAAAAGTGACCCTCACGCTACCCTTGCTGCGCAAGGTTCGCTGCCGCCTGAGGGGTCTTGTTTCATCTCACCGCCGCCAGACCGCCGACGATGCATTGCCTGCAATCGGCCAGTCGCAGGAGTTCAGAGAGCCAGGGTTGTCCGCTCAGACCGGCAGGTGCGACAACCCGGCACCAGCCGGGGATTCAGCTGAGATTGATGTCCTCAGGCCAGAGAAAGTAGGGGCCAAATCGGGACTTGGGAACAAACTCAAGGCCGGCCTGCGTTCCCGCTGCCGTCAGGACGTGGCGGTCGCCGTCAAGCGCAAGGTAGCCCATAGTTGTCGCGCGTTCGAGCAACTGGGCCGTCTTCCAACCACGCTTGTGTGCGATCTTCGAGGAAGTGAGCTTTCCACCCGTTGCGGGCTCCCCATCCGCCGCATCCGTCGAACCCTCGACCGAAGTCTGGTTCGGGTTTGATACGCGCTCCATCGAAATACGAACCTCATCGCTGATGCGGATGATGCGCTGGGCCTCGTCGTAAGCGTCTCTGTAGAGCTGCGCATCCTCGGCACGTTCAATCAGGATGCCCATCTCGTTATTGTTCACCTGGCTGAACTCGTACAGGTTCAGGCTCGTGATGATGCACATGGTCTCGCTAAGGTAGCACTTGGCATGCAGGTTCTTGCAAAAGCTGGTTCGGACAAAGGTCAGGCCGCGAAGCCATTCGATTTCCTGTGGCTGCAATTCGCTCTTGCCATAGACGATCCTTACATCGATCTTTAAGCGGTTCTTGTCCGCCAGCAGTTCCTTCATGCGGTCGTTCAGTTTCAGGAACGGGCTGATCAGGATCAGGCGGTCGGTGGCTCCCTTGATCAGTTCTTCAAGAAAGTAGTTTGTCGCACTGGTGTTCAGGAATTTTGTCATCGGCGGTCAGAATCCTTCAGGTCATTGGGCTACATTCTGCAACACTGAATGCCGGCGGTTGAGCATGCGATCCAATGGCCGGCGCCGTGTCCTCTGCTTGGCATGGCATAGCTGCATGCCCTGCAGCGGCTTGCGGGCTGCACTACGTAGGGCTGTATTGAGAGTTTCTGTGACCGGCCGTGCAATTGGGGCGACTACGGCGCCGACTGGATAACACGTCATTCAAAGCCCCTCGTGTTCTCGCATTGAGGGCAACGGGTCTTTCGCTTTCTCTCCGGCAATGCCTCGCCATATGTGGCGTGCGGATACTCAAGGCTGAACCGATTTCGGTTGCCATGCACAATGCTGTAACAATTGTTTGCCGGGGAAGGAGTGAACAAGCTATGGCCAGGCGAAAGAAATCAGGAGCGGGAGGGGGCATCGGTGCAGTCGTCGTGGGGCTGCTGGTGGTGTTGGCCGCCATTCCGCGCGAGGTCTGGATCGGGGTTGGGGTGTTCGCCGCCATCGGCGTCGGTATCTATCTCTATCTCAAATCCAAAGGCGGTGCGCATGAGGTACCTCAGGAAGCTGCGCGTCCTGCTCGCACTGACCCGCTTCCCGAGAGGCGCGCACAGGTTGCGCCTAGCCCGGCGGTCAGTTCGCGCGCGGCAAGCCGACTCCTTGAGGATGAACAACCTGTACCGGTTGCGGTCAGTCCAGTGCCTGCCACGCCGTCGTTTCGCCTCCCGGCAGCGCCCAACCGCTTCGGTCCTGGTGCCTGGATTGCTGCAGGAGAGGCGGTTGAGGTCGGGGGCGTCTCAATTACCGGTGGCCTCGTTTACATCGGCACGTCGCTGCCTATTCCCACGGGTGGCAATGATCCGAGCCTCATCGATCCGTCGAAATCCGTCGCGTCCACGGGCGACTACACAGAGCGGCAGATGGGCTACTGGCCGAGTTACTCGGAAATTTCGCCTTCCGCCCGGCGCGCCTATCTGAATTGGCTGGCAGGCGGAAGGCAGGATCCCGAGGCCGATGTGGGATATGTCTTCATCTTCTTCTACGGGTTGGAGCGCCGCGCCATTCTGGATGCCTCGAAGGACGAGGGGGCCAAGGCCGATTGGCCCGTGATTGCGTCGGAGCTGCGCCGGCTATTGGACATCTATGGCGACAAGTCGGGTTCATTCCGAAGCTACGCGGGTTCGCTGCTCGATTGGGTCTCTTTGGCAGAGCACCCCGAGAAGGCCTATCTCAAGCCCATCCCGAGTTTTCCCAAGACCTACGAACTGCCGCTCTACATCCGTGTCGCCCTCGGCCAGGCGGCGGTCGATGGCATGCCTGTGCCTGCGCAACTGGCACTGGCCTGGGCCAAGCTGGATCCGACCAACTACCTGCGAACACCGGCAACGCGTTGCGCGGAGGAGTTCGACAAGCTCTTCGTATCCAGATACCGCGAGACGTTTGGAGAGGGCTTGGTTCTTCCCAGGAACAAGACCAAGATCAAGCTGGTTCACCGACCGGCCTCCGCCGGATTTCGCGGGTACAAGGATTTGAGCCTGTCTTTTGGGGACACGCCCGACGTCACCGTGCTTACTGCACCCATCAACAAGCTGCGCCAGGTTGTCGAGGAGGCCACGAAAGCGCTGGAGCCGTTCAGCCGCTATGTGGGGCGGAATCCGGATGGCAGGCATGCGCTGGAGGGGCTGCTGCAATTGCCTGCCACGCTGTGGCCCGAAAGTACCCAGAAGGCATTGCATGGCCTGAAGGCGCGTATGGGTGAGGGAATGATTGCCATGTCGTTCCAGGAACTGCTTGGCAGTCTGGATGCCAAGACGACCCTGACGCGGGACCGGACGCTGGCGCTGGCGCGAGCGCTCGAATCCTTGAACATCGGCATCGAGCCCGATGTCCTGGCTGGAGCCAAGCTGCCCAAGCCCCACGAGAAGGTCGTGCTGTTCTCCGTGCCACCAGGAGAGGTCGCCAGCCGCTCCACACCGGTTTACCAAGTCGCCATACTGACTTTGGACTTGGCATCGGCCGTTGCTGCCGCCGATGGCGAGTTCAGTGCCCAGGAAATGGGGCATCTCCGGGCACAGGTGCAGTCCTGGGCTCACCTCACTCCGAACCATATCCGTAGGCTTCTGGCACACCTGCGCCTGCTGATGGCGACGCCAGCATCGCTGACCGCTCTGCGCAAGAAGTTGGAACCGCTGGATATTGGCGCCAAGGAGACTATTGCTGCCTTCATGGCCACGGTCGCACAGTCCGATGGAGAAGTCTCGCCGACGGAAGTGAAGATGCTGGAGAAGGTCTACAAGGCCCTTGGCGTCGAATCCAAGAAGGTGTTTTCCGACGTGCATGCCGCAGCTGCAGGTGCGAAACCAACGGCGACGGTTGCCGTGGAGTCGGAGGAAGCCGGATTCAAGCTTGATCCCGCGCGCATTGCTGCTCTGCAGAAGGATACCGAAGCCGTATCGGCTCTGCTGTCGGGAATCTTCAAGGAAGAAAATCCACCCGAGACGGTATTCGTCGAACCCGAACCTGAAGGCGATGCTGGGGCGACATCACCGGGACTGCTCGGCCTGGATGAAGCGCACAGCGCGCTCGCACGCCTGCTGCTGTCGCGGCCGGTGTGGACAAAGGATGAACTCGACGATGCCGCTGCAGATCTGGACCTGATGCTCGACGGTGCCATCGAAGCCCTCAACGAGGCGGCCTTCGATCTGCACGACATACCGTTTACAGAGGGCGAGGAGGTCGTGACCGTGAACCCTGAACTGTTGGAGAAGTTGGAAGCATGAATGCACCGATCCGCCCTAGAGACCGCGACGCGGTCCTCCAATCGTTGCGCGCAGGTGTCGTGCCCCGCAGCGGACAGCACCTGATCCAGGTCGGCCGTGTCCGGGAAATCGAGACGCTGGTGGCCGACGTCGCCCGCATCGCCGATGGGGGCTCGGCATTCCGTGTCGTCATTGGCGAGTACGGCGCGGGCAAGACCTTCTTCCTGAACCTGGTGCGTGCCGTGGCGCTGGAGAAGAAGCTCGTGGTGGCCACGGCTGATCTGAACCCGGACCGGCGTCTTCACGCCAGCGGTGGCCAGGCCCGCTCGCTCTATGCCGAACTCATGCGCAACCTGTCGACCCGAACGAAGCCGGATGGGGGTGCGCTTGCGGGCATCGTCGAGAAATTCATCGCCACGGCCAAGACGCAGGCCAAGGCGTCCGGCCAATCGACCGAGGCGGTCTTGCGCCAGCAGCTCGACCAACTAACCGAACTGGTGAACGGCTACGACTTCGCGGACGTCATTGCGGCTTACTGTCGTGGCCATGAGGAGGGTAACGAGAAGCTCAAGTCCGATGCCATCCGATGGCTGCGGGGGGAGTTCGCCACCAAGACCGATGCGAGGCAGGCGCTCGGCGTACGAAGCATCGTCGACGATTCCGAGGTCTATGACCAACTGAAGCTTATGGCGCGCTTCGTGCGGCTGGCCGGTTTCGCGGGCCTGCTGGTTGGTTTGGATGAACTGGTCAATCTCTACAAACTGGCCAACACGCAGGCCCGCAATGCGAACTACGAACAGATCCTGCGCATCCTCAACGACTCGCTACAGGGCACGGCCGTGGGCCTTGGATTTGTTCTGGGCGGAACGCCGGAGTTTCTGCTGGATACCCGGCGCGGACTCTATAGCTATCCCGCCTTGCAGAGTCGGCTTGCGCAGAACACCTTTGCCTCAGATGGCCTGGTCGACTTCAGCGGACCGGTGGTGCGCCTGTCGAGTCTCACGCCTGAGGATTTCTACGTCCTGTTGCAGAAGATTCGCTCCGTCTACGCCCTCGGCGACGCTGACAAGTTTCTCGTCCCGGACCAAGGCATCTTCAGCTTCATGGAGCACTGCTCCAAACGCATCGGCGACACGTATTTCCGAACGCCGCGTACGACCATCACGGCCTTCATCAACATGCTGGCTGTGCTGGATCAGAACCCGGGGGCTGCATGGCAGAGCCTGCTGGGCGGCATAGATGTCGCCCCGGACACTGGCGGTTTGACTGATGAGCAGGTCGAGGTGGACGATGGCGATGAATTCGCCTCGTTCAAGATGTGACGGTCTCGGCCTGAGCACATGTCTGGCGACAGCGCTTCCTTCTTCCTGCTCGATGAGCGCATCCAGCGCTTCCTATGGGCCGAAGGCTGGGAGTCGCTGAGAGATGCCCAGGAGGCGGCCATTCCGCTCATCGTCAAGGCGGACCGGGACGTCATCGTGGCAGCCGCCACGGCCGCCGGCAAGACGGAGGCGGCATTTCTGCCGGCGCTGACGAAGCTGCTTCAGACGGAGTCACAGGGGCTCATCGTCTATGTCAGTCCGCTCAAGGCGCTCATCAATGACCAGTTCGGTCGCCTCGACCGGCTGTGCGAGCAACTGGAAATTCCGGTGTGGCCCTGGCATGGCGACATCTCTTCCTCGGCCAAGGCACGATTCCTGACGAAGCGGCAAGGGGTCTTGCTCATCACGCCGGAATCTCTTGAGGCAACGTTATGCCATCGAGGCACGTCGATCGGTGCGGTGTTCGATCAGCTGACGTTCTTCATCGTCGACGAGCTTCACGCCTTCATCGGATCAGAGCGCGGAAAACAGCTTCAATCCCTGATGCATCGCATTGAGCGGGTCATCGGTCGCCAAGTGCCGCGTGTCGGCCTTTCCGCGACCTTGGGTGACATGCGCCTGGCCGCCGATTTTCTGCGTCCTGGACAAGGGACGTCGGTTGCCCTGGTGGAGTCGAAGTCCTCGCACAGTGAGCTGAGAGTTCTGGTCAAAGGTTACGAGGAGCCCTTGGTCTTGCGCAATGAAGATGGTGGCGAAGAGCCGGAACCCGTCACACCGGCGAAGATTGCCCTGCATCTGTTCCGGGGCTTGCGCGGCACGAACAATCTGGTCTTCCCGAACTCGCGGCGTGAAGTCGAACGCTACACGTACCTTCTCAACCGACTTTGCGAGCAGGAGAAGGTGCCCAATGAGTTCTGGCCGCACCACGGCAGTCTGTCGAAGGAGATCCGCTCGGACACCGAGGCTGCCCTGAAACAGAAGGAATTTCCCGCGACCGCCCTCTGTACCAACACGCTGGAGTTGGGCATCGACATTGGCTCCGTCAAGAGCGTGGCCCAGATCGGCCCGCCACCGTCGGTGGCCAGCTTGCGACAGCGCCTGGGGCGGTCTGGTCGCCGAAAGGGCGAGCCGGCCATCTTGCGAGGCTACAGCGTGGAGAACGCCCTTGGAGGGAAACCCTCGCTCGCCGACGAACTCCGTCTGGAGACGGTGAAGGTGACGGCGATGATCTCACTGCTGCTGGAAGGTTGGTTCGAGCCGCCCATGGCGCATGGAGTTCACCTATCGACACTGGTTCAGCAGATGCTGTCCTATGTGGCGCAGAGCGGAGGGGCATCCATCGGGCAACTCCATACGATGTTCTGTACTTCCGGCGCCCCTTTCACTGGGTTGAACAAAGGCGAGTTTGCCGAACTCGTTCGCCATCTCGGCCAAAAGGAATTGCTGATGCAGGAGTCCAGCGGTCTTTTGCTGCATGGTCGCATCGGTGAGAAGTTCGTCAACCACTACACCTTCTATGCTGCGTTTGCAGCAGACGAGGAGTTTCGTATCGTCTGCAGCGGTAAAACGCTCGGCACTTTGCCGGTATCGCTGATGCTCAGCGTTGGCCAGCGCATCCTGTTCGCCGGCAGGACCTGGCTGGTAGAAGACATCGACGAGGAGCAGAAGACCATATTTGTCGTCCGCTCCGGTGGCGGAGCGCCGCCGTTGTTCTCAGGTGGGGCAGGGCGTACCCACACACGTGTTCACCAACGAATGCACCAATTGTTCGAGTCCTCCGATATACCGCCGTTCCTGGATGAAGTGGCCAGGCGGTTTTTGGTGGAAGGCAGGGCGAACTACTCTGAACGAAATCTGGCGAATGACTTCATGGTGGACCAGGGCCGCGAAGTGGTGCTGCTGACCTGGCTCGGGGATGCCGCCAACGAAGCGCTGGCCTGCCTGCTTCGCCGCAGAGGCTACTCGGCCAATGCGGCCGGCCCAGGCATCGAAGTCATCAAAGGAGATTTGGGTATCGAGGGGATCATCGATGCCCTCATCGATGCGGCAGTGGATGAGCCTCCACCGCTCGACATGCTTCTGGCCGATGTCCGCAACCTGCAGCGCGAGAAATGGGACTGGGCTTTGCCTGATGGACTTTTGCGCAAGGCGTATGCAAGTCTGTACCTGAACCTTGAAGAGGCATTGTCCTGGGCGCAATCGCTTGCCAGCGATCACTCAGCCCATGGCAGAAAGGCGTAGAAAGCGGAAGGCACCAACAAAAAAGCCCATGCAGCAGGCTGCATGGGCTTTCGTCAGGGATGGGGAGCGCTGATGCTCAGATCACGCCCTGGGCCAGCATGGCATCGGCTACCTTGACGAAGCCGGCGATGTTGGCGCCGTCGATGTAGCTGACCGTGCCGTCCTCGCGCTTGCCGTACTTCAGGCAGGCGGCGTGGATGCCTTGCATGATCTGCAGCAGGCGGGCATCGACTTCCTCGGCGGGCCAGGACAGGCGGGCCGCGTTCTGGCTCATCTCCAGGCCCGAGGTGGCCACGCCACCGGCATTGCTGGCCTTGCCCGGTGCGTACAGCACGCCGGCCTTCTCGAAGGCCTTGGCGGCTTCGATGGTCGAGGGCATGTTGGCGCCTTCGGCCACGCAGACCACGCCGTTGGCGATCAGCACCTTGGCATCTTCCTCGGTCAGTTCGTTCTGCGTGGCGCAAGGCAGGGCCACGTCCACCTTCAGGTGCCACGGCGTCTTGCCGCGCAGGAACTCGGCGCCCACCAGCTTGGCGTACTCGTCCACGCGGCCGTAGCGGTGGTTCTTCACGTCCATCAGGATGGCCAGCTTCTCGGTGGTGAAGCCGTCCTGGTCATACACGGTGCCCGAGGAGTCGGAGACCGACACCACCTTGGCGCCCAGCTGCATGGCCTTTTCCACGGCGTACTGGGCCACATTGCCCGAGCCGGAGATGGAGACGGTCTTGCCTGCGAAGGACTGGCCGCGCGTGGCCAGCATTTCCTGGGCGAAGTAGACGGTGCCGTAGCCGGTGGCTTCGGGGCGGATCAGCGAGCCGCCGAAGGACAGGCCCTTGCCCGTGAACACGCTGGCGGCGCTGTTGGACAGCTTCTTGTACATGCCGGCCATGAAGCCCACTTCGCGGCCGCCCACGCCGATGTCGCCTGCCGGCACGTCGGTGTCCGGGCCCACGTGGCGGAACAGCTCGGTGACGAAGGCCTGGCAAAAGCGCATGACTTCAGCGGGGCTCTTGCCCTTGGGATCGAAGTCCGAGCCGCCCTTGCCGCCGCCCATGGGCAGCGTGGTCAGCGCGTTCTTGAAGGTCTGCTCGAACGCCAGGAACTTGAGCACCGACAGCGTGACCGAGGGGTGGAAACGCAGGCCGCCCTTGTAGGGACCGATGGCCATGCTGTGCTGGATGCGGAAGCCGCGGTTGACCTGCACCTGGCCCTTGTCGTCGGTCCAGCTCACGCGGAACATGACCACGCGCTCGGGCTCGACCAGGCGCTCCAGCAGTCCGTGCTCGGCGTACTTGGGGTTCTTCTCGATGAAGGGCCACAGGCTTTCCATCACTTCGGTGACGGCTTGCAGGAATTCGGGCTGGCCGGGATTGCGTTGCGCGACTTCATCAAGGAACTGGCCGACGGACTCGTACTTCATGGAAAAAACCTCTGACTAAAAACGGCTGCGGGAAGGGGTGAGTGCAAACCAAGATTATGCCTAAAAGTTATGCCGTCATGCATCGTTTTGGTGAATGGCGCCCGAGCTTGGTGCCTTCGTGCCGTGTTTCGGTGCATCTTCAGAGGAGGTTGACGGTATTTGGTGCATGGCAGAAAGCTGCGTGCAGCAGTGGGCGGGCAGGCAGGCTCCTGGATCGGCCGTATCCGGTGGCGTGCATGGTCATGGCGAATGGGAATGGCTGGCGCCATGCCCGCTGACATGAAGAGTGGCTGGGAAGGCCTTGCAGCCGGACGGGGCTTGGGCCCGCCCGGCCATCCCATCGCCGGCCTTTCAGCTGCGCTGCAGCTGGGGATGGCGCGCGAACAGGTCGGCGGCCCAGTCCACGAAGGCCCGCACCTTGGCGCTGAGGTGGCGGTTGGGCGGGTAGACCACGTGTATGGGCAGCGGCGGCTGGGTCCAATCGGGCAGGACCTCGACCAGTTCGCCGCTGTCGATCAGCGGCTGGGCAAAGGCCGTGACCAGCTGCGCGATGCCAAAGCCCGCCAGCACGGCGGCCGTGTAGGCATTGCTGTCGTTGGCCGCGATGCGGTAGTTGCCCGACACCTCGATGGATTCATCGCCCCGCTGGAATTCCAGCGGGTACATGCGCCGCGTATGGCCCGAGAAGAAGGCGACGATCTGGTGCTTCGTATCCAGTTCGGACGGATGCTGGGGCACGCCATGGCGTGCCAGGTAGGCGGGCGAGGCCACGGTGACCCAGTTCATCGAGCCGATGCGGCGCGCCACCAGGGACTGGTCGCTGAGCTCGCCCCCGCGGATCACGCAGTCCACGTTGTCGCTGATCAGGTCCACCAGGCGGTCGCCCACGCCCAGGTCGATCTGTATGTCGGGATAGCGTTCGCAGAATTCGGTCAGCGCCGGAATGATGATCAGCCGGGCCATGGAGCTGCCCACGTCCAGCCGCAGCCGCCCGCTGGGCGCGGTCTGGGTGTTGACCATGCTGGCTTCGAGATCGTCGAAGTCGTTGAGCAGGCGTGCCGCGCGTTCGTAGTAGGCGGCGCCATCGGGCGTGACGGTGACGCGCCGCGTCGTGCGGTTGAGCAGCTTGACGCGCACGCGCGCCTCCAGCGCCTGGATCTGTTTGGTGACCGTGCCCTTGGGCAGGTCCAGCGAATCGGCGGCGCGGGTGAAGTTGCCGGCTTCCACCACGCGAACGAAGACACGCATGGCCTGGATCTGGTCCATGGAAAGATGCTCCTGCAGCGCCCGGCAAGGGAATGCCGGCTCGGCGGAATTCTCACACGCGCCATGTCGGGCGATTGTTCGTGAAACGGAAACAGAGCGATGGCTGCGTTGCTATTTCAGACATGGCCGGCGCCGCCTATATTCCAACCATCGACCATTGCCGCAGGTTCGCGCCATGTCCACTTCCTCGTCGCCTCCGAACGGCCCCGCCGTCGGGGCGCAGATTGCCGAAACAGAATTCTCCATCGAGCTGCCCGAGCACGGCACCGTGGCTGCGCGCGCCTATGGCCAGCGCAGGCCCGGCACGATTTCGCCTCTGGTGCTGCATTTCCATGGCGGCACCTTTGTCTGCGGCACGCTGGACAACGGGCGCTACATCGGCCGGCTGCTGGCCGAGGCGGGCGCCGTCGTGGTGTCGCTGGCCTACCCGCTGGCGCCCGAGCATCCGTTTCCCCAGCCCATCGAGGTGGGCTACGCCGTGCTGCAGTGGCTGTACAAGCACCGCGTGAAGATGGCGGGCAAGGGCGCGCCGCTGTTCCTCGCGGGTGAAGAAGCCGGCGGCAACCTGGCCGCCGCCGTGGCCGTGATCTCGCGCGACCGTGGCCACCCTCCGCTGGCAGGCCAGATCCTGGTGTCGCCCATGCTCGATCCCTGCACCGGCACCGCCTCGCAGCGCGAGGCCACGCCCGAGGCCGGCGAATGCCGCTGGGCCACGGGCTGGCGCGAGTACCTGAGCTGCCCCAAGGACGCCATGCATCCCTATGCCGTGCCCGGCAGCTCGCTGCGCCTGGCCCAGCTGCCGCCGGCTCTGGTGCTGGTGGGCGGTGACGACCCGCTGCGCGACGAGGCCCAGGCCTATGCGGCCCGCCTGCGCGCGGCCGGCGTGACGGCCAGCAGCCATGTGCTGCCCAGCGCGTCGAACTGGCCGCAGGCCCTGTCCGAGGCCGAGGCCTGTACGGCCTGCAGCGCCGCCGTGTTCCAGCATGTGCATGACTTCTTCGAGGCCACCATGAACAAGCCCGCAGCACCGGGCTAGGCCCCGCGCCGCCGCAGCCGGCGAACCTTGCTGCCCCCGTTTTTCCATTTCGATTCCGCCTTCCCGGCGCGTTCAGGCGCCGGGCGGGCATCGTGTTCCCTGAATTTCGCAAAAAAACACCATGTCCACCGAATCCACCTCATCCTCTTCCTCCGTCTCGGCCCAGCGCAAGGGCTGGAGATTGCCTGCCGCCGCTGCGGCCATCCTCGCCGTCAGCGCCGGCCTGTTCGGCCTGCACGGCATCGAGGCCAAGGCCGATGACGCGCCCGCCAGCGCCCAGCCCGCCGCCACGCCCGTGTCGGTGGCCACGGTCGCCGAAAGCGAAGTCACCGCCTGGGACGAGTTCTCGGGCCGCCTTGAAGCCGTGGAGCGCGTGGACATCCGCTCCCGCGTCGCCGGCGCCGTGCAGGCCGTGCACTTTCGCGAGGGCGCGCTGGTCAAGCAGGGCGATCTGCTGATCACCATCGACCCCGCACCGTATGCGGCCGAGGTCGAGCGTGCCGAAGCCCAGGTGGCCTCGGCCCAGGCACGCCAGTCCTATGCGCGCAGCGAGCAGGAGCGCGCACGCCGCCTGTGGGACGAGCGGGCGATTGCCCAGCGCGAGCTGGACGAGCGCATCAACGCAGGCAGCGAGGCCGAGGCCAATCTGCGCGCGGCCCAGGCGTCCCTGCAATCGGCGCGGCTGAACCTGGGCTACACCCAGGTGCGCGCCCCCGTGTCGGGCCGCATCGGCAAGCGCGAGATCACCGTGGGCAACCTGGTGGCCGCAGGCCCGGGCGCGCCGGTGCTGACCACGCTGGTCTCGGTCAGCCCCATCTATGCGAGCTTCGATGCCGATGAGCAGGTCATCACGCGCGCGCTCAAGGAGCTCGGCGGCGGCGCGGGCAACCGCGCCAAGATCGACAGCATTCCCGTGCAGATGGGCACGGCCACGGCCGGCAGCACGCCCTTCGAGGGCCGGCTGCAGCTGATCGACAACCAGGTCGATGCCCGAAGCGGCACGGTGCGCGTGCGCGCCGCCTTCGACAACAAGGACGGCGCCCTCATGCCCGGCCAGTTCGCCCGCATCCGCATGGGCCAGGCGCGCGACAGCAGCATGCTGCTGGTCAGCGAGCGCGCCATCGGCACGGACCAGAGCAAGAAGTACGTGATGGTGGTGGGCGGCGACAACAAGGCCGTGTACCGCGAGGTGGCCCTGGGCGCCTCGGTCAACGGCCTGCGCAACGTGACCCAGGGCCTGCAGCCCGGCGAGCGCGTGGTCGTCAACGGCCTGCAGCACATCCGCCCCGGCGCCCTGGTCGCGCCCAAGGAGGTGTCCATGGATGCGCGGGCCGATGCCCGCCAGCCGGGCACCCGGCAGGCAGCCGAACAAGTGGCTGACGCAACCAAGTCCTGATCTAGCCGCACACCTTTCCTGCCTCTGAAATGCCGCCTGACCGCAGGCGGCATGGGCCGCGCTTTGCCGTGGCGGAGCCAAACACCATGAACCTATCCAAATTCTTCATTGACCGGCCGATCTTCGCAGGCGTGCTTTCGCTGCTGATGCTGATCGCCGGCCTGATCGCCATGGGCGGGCTGCCGATCTCGGAATACCCCGAGGTCGCGCCGCCGTCCGTGGTGGTGCGCGCCCAGTACCCGGGCGCCAATCCCAAGGTGATCGCCGAGACCGTGGCCACGCCGCTGGAAGAGCAGATCAACGGCGTCGAAGGCATGCTCTACATGGGCAGCCAGGCCACCAGCGACGGCGTGATGACGCTGACCGTCACCTTCCGCCTGGGCACCGACCCCGACAAGGCGCAGCAGATGGTGCAAAACCGCGTCTCGCAGGCCGAGCCGCGCCTGCCGGAAGAGGTGCGCCGCCTGGGCATCACCACGGTCAAGAGCGCACCCGACCTGACCATGGTGGTGCACCTGGTCTCGCCCAACCAGCGCTACGACATCAACTACCTGCGCAACTACGCGGTGCTGAACGTGAAGGACCCGCTGGCGCGCATCGAGGGCGTGGGCCAGATCCAGATCTTCGGCGGCGGCGACTACGCCATGCGCGTGTGGCTGGACCCGCAGAAGGTGGCGCAGCGCGGCCTGTCGGCCAGCGATGTGGTGACTGCCATCCGCGGCCAGAATGTGCAGGCTGCGGCCGGCGTGGTCGGCGCATCGCCGGGGCTGCCGGGCGTGGACATGCAACTGTCCATCAACGCCCAGGGCCGCCTGCAAAGCGAGGAAGACTTCGGCGACATCATCGTCAAGAGCGGCTCCGACGGCGCCGTGACCCGCCTGCGCGACATCGGCCGCCTGGAGATGGGCGCGGCCGACTATTCGCTGCGCTCGCTGCTGAACAACGACCCGGCCGTGGGCATGGGCGTGTTCCAGGCGCCGGGCTCCAATGCGCTGGAGATCTCGGCCAACGTGCGCAAGACCATGGAGGCCCTGAACAAGAACATGCCCGAGGGCCTGGAGTACCGCATCGCCTACGACCCCACGCAGTTCGTGCGCGCCTCCATCGAATCGGTGGTGCACACGCTGCTGGAGGCCATCGTGCTCGTGGTGCTGGTGGTGATCCTATTCCTGCAGACCTGGCGCGCCTCCATCATCCCGCTGCTGGCCGTGCCGGTGTCGGTCATCGGCACCTTCGCCGTGCTGCATCTGCTGGGCTTTTCCATCAACGCGCTGAGCCTGTTTGGCCTGGTGCTGGCCATCGGCATCGTGGTGGATGACGCCATCGTCGTGGTCGAGAACGTGGAGCGCAACATCGAGGCCGGTCTCACGCCGCGCAACGCCACCTACCGCGCCATGCGCGAAGTGTCCGGGCCCATCATCGCCATCGCCCTGGTGCTGGTGGCGGTGTTCGTGCCGCTGGCCTTCATCAGCGGCCTCACGGGCCAGTTCTACAAGCAGTTCGCGGTGACCATCGCCATCTCCACGGTGATCTCGGCCATCAACTCGCTGACGCTGTCGCCCGCGCTGGCGGCCCTGCTGCTGCGCGGCCACGATGCGCCCAAGGACGCGCTGACGCGCGGCATGGACCGGGCCTTCGGCTGGCTGTTCCGCGGCTTCAACCGCATGTTCCACCGGGGCTCCGAGGCCTACAGCGGCGGCGTGGGCCGCGTGATCTCGCGCAAGGCGCTGATGCTGGCCATCTACCTGGCGCTGATCGCCGTGACCTTCGGCCTGTTCAAGGCCGTGCCTTCGGGCTTCGTGCCCGCGCAGGACAAGCAGTACCTGATCGGCTTTGCCCAGTTGCCCGACGGCGCCACGCTGGACCGCACGGACGAGGTGATCCGCCGCATGGGCGAGATCATGAAGGACAACCCCAACGTGGAGGACACCATCGCCTTCCCGGGCCTGTCCATCAACGGCTTCACCAACAGCTCCAACTCGGGCATCGTCTTCGCCACGCTCAAGCCCTTTGACGAGCGCAAGCGCGCCGACCAGAGCGGCGGTGCCGTGGCCGGCCAACTGAACCAGGCCTTCGCAGGCATCCAGGACGCCTTCATCGTCATGTTCCCGCCGCCACCCGTGGCGGGCCTGGGCACGACGGGCGGCTTCAAGCTGCAGCTGGAAGACCGCGCCTCCCTGGGCTATGACCAGATGGACGCGGCCGTGAAGGCCTTCATGGCCAAGGCTTACCAGACGCCCGAGCTGACCGGCATGTTCACCAGCTGGCAGGTCAACGTGCCCCAGCTGTATGCCGACATCGACCGCACCAAGGCGCGCCAGCTTGGCGTGCCGGTGACGGACATCTTCGACACCATGCAGATCTACCTGGGCAGCCTGTATGCGAACGACTTCAACAAGTTCGGCCGCACCTACAGCGTCCGCGTGCAGGCCGACGCGCCCTACCGCGCGCGTGCCGAGGACGTGGGCATGCTCAAGGTGCGCTCCAGCTCGGGCGAGATGATTCCGCTGTCGGCGCTGATGAAGGTGGATTCCAGCTTCGGTCCCGAGCGCGCCATGCGCTACAACGGCTACCTCACGGCCGACATCAACGGCGGTGCCGCACCCGGCTTCTCTTCGGGCCAGGCACAGGACGCCATCAAGCGCATCGCGGCCGAGACCCTGCCCAAGGGCATCGATTTCGAATGGACCGACCTGACCTACCAGGAGATCCTGGCCGGCAATTCGGCGGTGCTGGTGTTCCCGCTGGCCATCCTGCTGGTGTTCCTGGTGCTGGCCGCGCAGTACGAGAGCCTGACCCTGCCGATTGCCATCATCCTGATCGTTCCCATGGGCCTGCTGGCGGCCATGACCGGCGTCTGGCTGTCGGGCGGCGACAGCAATGTCTTCACGCAGATCGGGCTCATCGTGCTGGTGGGGCTGAGTGCGAAGAACGCCATCCTGATCGTGGAGTTCGCACGGGAGCTGGAGTTCGAGGGGCGCACGCCCATACAGGCCGCCATCGAGGCCAGCCGGCTGCGCCTGCGCCCCATCCTGATGACCTCGCTGGCCTTCGTTATGGGCGTGCTGCCCCTGGTGCTGTCCACGGGCGCTGGCTCGGAAATGCGCCGTGCCATGGGCGTGGCCGTGTTCTCGGGAATGATCGGGGTGACGGCCTTCGGCCTGTTCCTGACGCCCGTGTTCTACGTGCTGATGCGCCGCCTGGCAGGCAACCGGCCGCTCAAGCAGCATGGGCCCGAGATGGAGGAAGAGGCCCCTGCACAGGCACCCGCCCACGGCCATGCCTCGGGTGGCGGCGCGCTGCCCATGCCCTCTGCCGCGCGTGGCGAGCATGAATGAGCCCACACCACAAGAACAGGAACCGATCATGAAGATCCCATCGCTTTCGAAACTGTCCAGGCGTCTGCTGCCCCTGGTGGCGGCGCTGGCCCTGGCCGGCTGCGCCAGCGTGTCCCAGAGCCTGCCCGAGCTGCCGGCCGCCCCCGCCTTCAAGGAGCAGGGCGCCGCGCCGCAGGCGGGCTGGACCCAGGCCCTGCCCGCCGAAGCCCAGGCACGCGGCCAATGGTGGCTGGCCTTTGCCGACCCGGCGCTGGACGCGCTGTTGGACAAGGCCACGCTGGACAACCAGAGCATCCAGGCCGCGGCCGCACGCCTGGCCGAGGCCCGCGCCCTGGCGCGCAGCGCCAATGCCGAGCGCCTGCCCCAACTGGGCCTGGGCGCAGGGGCCACGCGCGGCGCGGGGCTGGACAAGGCCTCGGGCACGCGGCCTGCCACCCTGGTCAATGCGGGGCTGAACCTGTCGTACGAGGTCGATCTGTTCGGCCGCATTTCCCAGGCGGCCGACGCATCGCGGCTGGACGCCGAGGGCCGCGAGGCCCTGCTGCAAAGCACGCGGCTGGCCGTGCAGGCCGAGGTCGCACAGACCTATCTGCAGCTGCGCGCACTGGACGCCGAGCGCGCCCTGATGCGCGAGACCGTGGAGGCCTACCGCGACACGCTGCGCCTGTCGGAGCGAAGGCTGCAGGCCGGCGACATTGCCGAGCTGGACGTGGCCCGCATCCAGGCCGAGCTGTCGGCCACCGAATCGGATGCGCTGGCACTGGACCGCCAGCGCGCCCAGGTCGAGCATGCGCTGGCCGTGCTGGTGGGCGACTCGGCCTCGCGCTTCGGCCTGGGCGAAGGCGCCTGGACCACGGCACTGCCTTCTATTCCCGCCGGAGTGCCGGCCACGGTGCTCATGCGCCGGCCCGACATCTCGGCTGCGCAGCGCGCCGTGTTCGCCGCGCAGTCGCGCGTGGGCGTGGCGAAGACGGCATGGTTCCCCAGCATCTCGCTGACCGGCGCGGCCGGCCACGCCTCGCCCGAGGTCGGTGACCTGTTCAAGTGGTCCATGCGCTCCTGGGGCGTGGGCGCCTTGCTGTCGCTGCCGCTGTTCGACGGCGGCCGGCGCGAGGCCGGCGTGCAGGCCGCAGGCGCGCAGCTCGATGCCGCGCTGGCCGCCTACCGCCAGCAGGCGCTGGTGGCCTTCCAGGAGGTGGAGGACCAGCTGTCGTCCATCCGCATCCTGCAGGAGCAGTCCACCGTGCAGGGCCAGGCCGTGGTGGCCGCCCAGCGTGCCACCAGCCTTTCGGACACGCGCTACCGCAATGGCTACGTCAGCCAGCTGGACCTGCTGGATGCCCGCCGCAGCGAACTGCGCAACCGCCGCCAGGCGCTGCAGGTGAAGTCCGCGCAGTACCAGGCAGCCGTGGGCCTGATCCGCGCGCTGGGCGGGGGCTGGGATGTGCCGGCTGACGTGCCGGCCGGTGAATCGGCGAACGTGCCGGTGGCCCAGGCCACGTTGCGCTGAGGCACCCTCAGGCCAGCACGTCGATGGAGCGGAACACGCGCTGCAGCACCGGGTCCGGGCTGTGGCGGCAGGCGTGGACCTGCTCCATGAGGTGGTGCACGAAGCGCTCGGCCACCCAGGGCAGGGGGCCGTGGCCGCGCTGGACCACGCCCACCGTGTGGGGCTCGAACTGCTCGCGCAGGGACAGCGGCACCAGGGTGCCCTGGGGCACGCCCGATTCGATCAGCGGCCAGGGGCAGAACGAGAGCATGTCGCTGTGCGCGATCAGGTGCAGCAGCAGCGATGCCGAATGCACCAGGTGGATGTGGCCCACTGGCACGGGCAGGCCGTGGCGCAGGAACAGGCGCCGCACCAGGTCGTCTTCTTCAGGCGGCGTGTAGTTGAGCAGCCAGTCGCAGTCCATCAGCTCTGCCAGCGAGCGGGCGCCTGCCAGCGGATGGCCCGTGCGGGCCACGACGGTGGCGTCGTAGCGGAACAGCGGCGTGCCGTGCAGGTCGCCGCCCGAGGGGCCCGAGGGCACGCGGCCGATCAGCAGGTCCAGCGTGCCTTCGCGCAGGCGCGGATGGGCCACGGCCGACAGGCCCTCGAACAGCTCCAGCCGCACCTGGGGCAGTTCGGCGCGGAAGGCGCGCAGCACATGGGGCAGCAGGCTCTGGCCCACCCAGGGCGTCACGCCCACGGACAGGCGCGCCACGGCGCAGGTGTCGCGCAGGCGGGCCATTTCATCCTCGGCCTGGGCCATCTGCCCGGTGATCAGCTGGGCATGGCGCAGCAGCGTGCGCCCGGCCGGCGTGAGGACGATGCCGCTACTCTGGCGCTCGAACAGCGCAAGGCGGTGGCCTTCCTCCAGCTCGCGCAGGGCCTGGGTGATGGCCGACTGGGTGATGCCCAGCGCGCGTGACGCGGCGCGCACGCTGCCGCAGCCGGCCACGGCGACGAGGTAGCGCATCTGGTGCAGCTTCATGGCGGGACCGGCATCGAGGTGGGGCTGGGAATGCATGGGCCGATCTTGCAGGTTTCGTGCCATGGCCGCCATCCCTGCCATTGCTGTGATCGGCGCATGCCGGGGGATGACAGGCAATGCCTGGCAGGGCAGGCGCTGGCGGTCTTCCGCCCGCTGCCCACGCTTCCTAGACTGCGGGCATGAACATTGACCCGCCCGTTTCCACCACGGCCGAAGCCGCCGATCCGGTGCTTGCCGGCATTCGTGCCACGCAGGCCGAGATGGTGGCCCTGCGCCATCACCTGCATGCCCATCCCGAACTGGCCTTCGAGGAGTTCGCCACCAGCGACTTGGTGGCCGAGCGCCTGGCCTCCTGGGGCTATGAAGTGCATCGAGGGCTGGGAGGCACGGGCGTGGTCGGCACGCTGCGCTGCGGTACGGGCACGCGCCGGCTGGGCCTGCGCGCCGACATGGATGCGCTGCCCATCCACGAGCAGACCGGCCTGCCCTACGCCAGCCGCCATGCGGGCCGCATGCATGCCTGCGGGCACGACGGCCATACCGCCATCCTGCTGGCCGCCGCGCGGGAGCTGGCCCAGGCACGCGGCTTCGACGGCACGCTGCACTTGATCTTCCAGCCGGCCGAGGAGGGCCTGGGCGGCGGCCGCAAGATGGTGGAGGACGGCCTGTTCGAGCGCTTCCCCTGCGATGCCATCTTTGCGCTGCACAACATGCCGGGCTTTGCCGAGGGGCAGTTCGGCTTTCGCGAGGGCTCGTTCATGGCCTCGTCGGACACGGTGATCATCACCGTGCGCGGCAAGGGCGGCCATGGCTCGGCGCCCCACCTGTCGGCCGACCCGGTGGTGGCGGCGGCCCACCTGGTGCTGGCGCTGCAGACCGTGGTCTCGCGCAATGTCGATCCGCGCGACATGGCCGTGGTCAGCGTGGGCGCCATCCATGGCGGCGATGCACCGAATGTCATCCCCGGCGAGGTGGAGCTGCGCCTGTCCGTGCGCGCCTACCGGCCCGAGGTGCGTACCCTGCTGCGCGAACGCATCACCGCGCTGGCCCATGCCCAGGCCGCCACGCTGGGGGCCGAGGCCGTGGTGGACTACCGCTGGCGCTATCCGGCCCTGGTCAACGATGCGGCCGGCACGGCCTTCGCCCGCGAGGTGGCGCGCGACTGGCTGGGCGAGCAGGCGCTGATCCCCGACCTGCAGCCGCTGACGGGCAGCGAGGACTTCTCCTTCATGCTCGAACAATGCCCGGGCAGCTACCTGATCGTGGGCAACGGCGTGGGCGACACCCATGGCACGGGCGGCTGCATGGTCCACAACCCCGGCTACGACTTCAACGACCGCATCCTGCCGCTGGCCGCCACCTACTGGGTGAAGCTGGCCCGGCGCTTTCTGTCCGCCGCCTGAGACGCCGCGCCCGCACCGGATTCCTTTCACGACTTCAACTGCGATTGCCACCATGCGCACTGCATTTCCTCTCTTCTCCGAGGCCCGCCAGGTCCTGAGCCGCCGCAGCCTCCTGGGCGCGGCCGCGCTGGGGCTGGTCCTGCCGGCCGCTGCTCAGGGCAGCTTTCCTGCCAAGCCCTTGAAGCTGGTCGTCGGATACCCGGCCGGTGGATCGGTGGACCTGGCGGCGCGCGTGGTGGGGGATGGGCTGGCCGCGCGGCTGCGCGGCACGGTGGTGGTGGACAACGTGGGCGGGGCGGCCGGCGCCATTGCGGCCCAGCGCGTGGCCTCGGCACCGGCCGATGGCTACACGCTGCTGGTGGGGGCCAGCAACGAGCTGGTGGCCACGCGCATCGTCAACCCCGCGCAGCGCTACGACGGCCGCCGCGATTTCACGCCGCTGGGCCTGGTGGCCACCAGCCCGCTGATCCTGGCCGCACGCCCCGGCCTGGGCGTGAAGACCCTGGCCGAGCTGCTGGAGCTGGCGAAGCGCCAGCCCGGCAAGCTCAGCTACGGCAGCTCGGGCGTCGGATCGACCCTGCATTTCGCGGGAGAGCTGCTCAACCAGCGCGCGGGCATCTCCATCGCCCATGTGCCCTACCGCGGCGTGGCGCCGCTGACCAGCGACCTGGCGGGCGGCAGCCTGGACCTGGCCGTGCTCTCGCCCACGGCGGCGCAACCGTTCCTGCAGAGTGGGCGCATCGTGCCGCTGGCGGTCACCAGCGCGCAGCGCCTGTCCGCCTTGCCCCAGGTTCCGGCCATGGCCGAGCTGGCGCCGCTGCGCGGCTATGAATTGGTGGGCTGGTTTGCGCTGATGGCGCCGCGCGCCCTGCCTGCGGACACGGCCCAGCGCATCACCGCTGCGCTGCAGGAGGCGCTGGCCGAGCCCGCCGTGCGCAAGCGCCTGGAAGATGCCGGCATGGTGCCGGCCACGGGCCGCGAGGACCTGGCGCGCCTGATCGCCGAGGAAGACCGCAAGTACGAGCAGCTCGCGGCCTTCGCAAAAATGCGCGACTGAGTGTCGCCGGGGCGGTTTACCGGCCGCGCAGGAACAGCGCGTCCAGCTCCTTCATGCTCATCTGCCGCCAGGTGGGGCGGCCGTGGTTGCATTGGTCGGAGCGTTCGGTGACTTCCATCTGGCGCAGCAGGGCGTTCATCTCGTCCAGCGTCAGGCGGCGGTTGGCGCGCACGGCGCCGTGGCAGGCCATGGTGGCCAGGATCTCATTGCGCGCGCGCTGCACCACGGTGCTGGCGTCGTGCTGGGCCAGCTCGGCCAGCACGCTGCGCGCCAGCTCAACGGCATCGCCCTGGGCCAGGGTGGCGGGCACGGCACGCACGGCCAGCGTCTTGGGAGAGAAGGGCGAGACTTCCATGCCCAGCGCCTGCAGCGTGTCGCCATGGGCCTCGGCCGTGGCCACTTCCTCGGGCGTGGCGGCGAAGGTGGCGGGAATCAGCAGCGGCTGGCTGGGGATCTGTTCTGCCGCATTGACGGCATTCTTGAGCTGCTCGTAGACGATGCGCTCGTGCGCCGCATGCATGTCCACCACGACCATGCCCTGGGCATTCTCGGCCAGGATGTAGACGCCGTGGATCTGGGCGACGGCGCGGCCCAGGGGCCAGACGGGCTCGTCGGACGCTGCCGTGGCCGCTGCGGATGATGTGCGGGGCGCAGAGAAATCCGCAGGAGCAGGCTCGGCAACGGCAACAGTCGGGGACTGGACGGCCGGCGCGTAAGCCGGGGGCGCGTAGCTGACGGGGGCCAGGGCAGCAGTGGGCACAGCGGGTACAGCGAGCACGGCTGGCTGCTCGGCGGCCAAGGCCTGGGCCGGACTTTCAACCGTTGCGGCTGCGGCCTCGCGCATGGGGGCCCACAGCCCCGCCATATTGCTGACCTTGTGGCCGCCTTGCTCATCGCCAAAGCTCATGCGGGCCTGGGGCCAGGCGGGCATGGATGCCTTGGGCGCCGTGGCCGGCGCTGCCGCAGCGGCGGGCGCAAGCTCGGGCGTGCGCGCGGCCTCTTCGGCAGCCGCAGCGGCTGCTGCGGCGGCACGCGGTGCGGCCAGCGCGTTCTCTATGGCGTGGCGCACGGCCTGGTGCACCTCGCGGCTGTCGCGAAAGCGCACTTCGATCTTGGTGGGGTGCACGTTCACGTCCACGCGCGCGGGGTCGATCTCCACATACAGCGCATACACGGGCTGCTTGTGGCCGTGCAGCACATCCTCGTAGGCGCTGCGCGAGGCGTGGGTCAGCACCTTGTCGCGCACGAAGCGGCCATTGACGTAGCAGAACTGGTGGTCGGGCCGGGAGCGCGCCGCATCGGGAATGCCCGCGCGGCCCGTGACATGGACGGCGCCCGACCAGTGCTCCACGGTCACGGAGTTCTGCACGAAGGCGTCGCCCAGCACATCGCCCAGGCGGCGCGCAAGGGCTTCGTCCGACATGCTGCCGGCGGCACGCCACTGCTCGACCAGCTTGCCTTCGTGCCAGATGGCAAAGCCCACGTCGGGCCGGGCCAGGGCATGGCGGCGCACGGACTCGATGCAGTGGGCCAGCTCCGTGGCATCGCTCTTGAGGAATTTGCGGCGGGCCGGCGTGGAGAAGAACAGCTCCTTGACCTCGACCGTCGTGCCCTGGTTGCGGGCGGCGGGGCGCAGCTCGCCGCTGCGCGCGTCGAGCAGATAGGCCGAGTCCTGGCCCGCAGGGCGCGAGAGAATGGACGCCTCCGACACCGAGCAGATGGCCGCCAGCGCCTCGCCGCGAAAGCCCATGGTGGCCACGGTCTCCAGGTCGTGCAGATCGGTGATCTTGCTGGTGGCATGGCGGCGCAATGCCACGGGCAGCTCATCGCGCGGGATGCCGCCGCCGTCGTCCTCCACCGAGATCAGCCGCACGCCGCCGGCCAGCAGCCGCACGTTGATCTGGCGGGCACCGGCATCCAGGGCGTTGTCCACGAGTTCGCGCACCACCGATGCAGGACGCTCGACGACTTCGCCGGCCGCGATCTGGCTGATCAGCTCGTCGGGCAGGTCGCGGATGGGGCGGCGGGGAAGGGTGTCGGGGGAGGGGGTGGATGCGTTCACAGGGCAATTCTAGGGGCTCGCATCCACCGCTTGGTGCCTGTGGGAATGGGGTCGGAGTGCCTTGGGCACGCGCAAAAAAAGGAGCCGCACAGGCGGCTCCAAGAGGCGTCCCCGGCCACAAAGGCCAGAGCCGGGGGCACTCTTTGATGAGAGCGGACGGGGCCGCGCGGCCTCAGCGGCGGCGGCCGGCGCGGTCGCTGTTGCTGCCCATCTGGTTGCCGACCAGCGCACCGGCGGCCGCGCCGCCCACGGTTCCCAGCGTGGTGCCGAACAGGGCACTGCCCAGCACGCCACCGGCCACGGCACCCACGCCCGTGCCCAGCTGCGCGTTGTTGGGACGGTGGGCGCAGCCGCCCAGGGCCAGTGCGCCGGCCACAAGGGCGGCGACGGCCAGGCTGCGGCCCATGGTGGTGCCCGACTTGCGTTCAGTCATGCGCTCGAAGGTGCGAAGGGTCTTGTTCATGGCTTGCTTCCTTTTGTCCTGATGATGGTGGTGAGGCCGGGCCGGCGGTGCCGACGGCATGCAAGGACTTTGCCTGCAAAAAGCTGACGCACTCGTGAGTTTTTCGTAGAGTTTTATCAAGTTGTGTAACAAAACAGGCGCGATTCCAAGCATTTGTAGTTCCATGCAAGCGCCGGTGTGCGCGGCGGTGCGATTGGCTCTGGCTCGGCTGTGGGGGCATGCCGGCGAAGTACAGTACGGGCCGGTGCGGCGCCCGCCGCGGAGGACCTTCTTTTGGAAATCATTCAGTTCCTGATCGACTTCATCCTGCACATAGACAAGCACCTGGAGGCCTTCGTCGTGGCCTATGGACCCTGGGTGTACGCGCTGCTGTTTCTCATCGTCTTCGTGGAGACGGGCGTGGTGGTCATGCCCTTTCTGCCCGGCGACTCGCTGCTGTTCATCGTCGGCGCGCTGTGCGGCGTGGGGCTGATGGACTATTCGATCGCCTGCACCGTGCTGCTGGTGGCGGCCGTGCTGGGCGACCAGTGCAACTACACCATAGGCCGCTACATAGGGCCCAAGGTGTTCCAGTGGGAGGATTCGCGCTGGTTCAACCGGCGTGCCTTCGACCAGGCCCATGCGTTCTACGAGCGCTACGGCGGCATCACCATCGTGCTGGCGCGCTTCATGCCGTTCATCCGCACCTTTGCCCCCTTCGTGGCCGGTGTGGCTGCCATGGACCGGGGCAAGTTCACGGCCTTCAACGTGGGCGGAGCCATTGTCTGGGTGTTCGGCATCAGCGCCGCCGGCTATTTCTTCGGCAACCTGCCCTGGGTGCGCGAGAACCTGGAGAAGATCATCTGGGGCCTGATCCTGGTGCCGGGCCTGATCGCCATCTTCGGCGCATGGCGCGCGGGCCGCGCGCCCAAGACGGCTTCCTGAGCCTTCAGCGCACAGCAAAAAGCCCCTTGCGCCGTGATGGCGCAAGGGGCTTTTTCGTTCAGTGGCCGAACGGCGGCGGCAGGGGTCAGCGGCGGTCGTTGCGCTTGCCCACCTCGTTGCCGATGAGTGCGCCGGCGGCTGCGCCGCCCACGGTGCCCAGCGTGCTGCCGAACAGTGCGTCACCCACCACACCACCGGCCACGGCGCCGACGCCGGTACCGATCTGGGCGTTGCTGGGGTTGGTGGAACAGCCGGCAGAGAACAAGGCAATGGCGGCAGCGGCGGCAATGGAATAAAGGCGTGTCTTCATGTTCATCTCCTGTCGTGGCCTGCGTTGCTTCGGCGGATGGATGGTGGCGCAAGCATTGTGTGGAACATGTTGGCATGCTCTCATTCACGGCCTGCGGCCGTGGTAGGAGAGTTGCCCGAGCTGGGGCCGGGCGGTTTGGAAGCGTCCGGTCCTGCCTGTCCGACAGCGGCGGCGGACGGCATGCCGCCGTGCCTGGCAACCCTCGCGGCTCAGACGGAGCGGCTGCGGGCCAGCGGCGGGTTGTGCGCGAAGTAGTTGCGGATGCCGCGCATCAGCGCGTCGGCCAGCTGCACCTGGTAGGCGCTGCTGCGCAGCCGGGCTTCTTCCTCGGGGTTGCTGATGAAGGCGGTCTCCACCAGCACGCTGGGGATGTCGGGCGCCTTGAGCACGGCAAAGCCGGCCTGCTCCACGCGCGGCTTGTGCAGCTTGGCCATGTTGCCGATCTCGCCCAGCAGGGCGCCGCCGAGCTTGAGGCTGTCCTTGATCTGGGCCGTGGTGCTCATGTCCAGCAGCATGCGCTGCACGTGCTGGTCCTGCGAGCCCATGTTCAGCCCGCCCACGAGGTCGGACTGGTTTTCCTTGTTGGCCAGCCAGCGCGCGGCCGTGCTGGAGGCGCCCTTGTCGCTGAGCGCAAAGACGCTGGCGCCACGCGCAGCTGGCGTGGTGAAGGCATCGGCATGGATGCTGATGAAAAGGTCGGCCTGAACGCGCCGGGCTTTCTCGACGCGGGTGGCCAGCGGCACGAAGAAGTCGGCGTCGCGCGTCATGAAGGCGCGCATGGGGCTGCCGCCGATGCGGGTGTTGTTGATGCGGTCGCGCAGCAGGTGAGCGATCTTGAGCACCACATCCTTCTCGCGCGTGCCGCTGGGGCCGGTGGCGCCGGGGTCCTCGCCGCCGTGGCCCGGGTCCAGCGCCACGATGATGATGCGGTCGGTCTGGCGCGAGGTGGCGATGTTGGGCGCGGCAATGGGGGCAGGGGCCGGAACGGGCGCAGGCGCTGGGGCAGGAGGACGCGGCGCAGCCGCGGGAGCCGGCGCCTGCGCGATCACGGCAGGCGGCGGCGCAGGCGTCTTGCCGCCCGGGCCGCCGCTGTGCTGGGCGATCAGGTCGCCCAGGGGGTCGGGGGCCGGCGCCGCGGCGCCTGGGGGGCGGGGCATTGCGGGTGCAGGAGGTGGTGGAGGTGCCGCCGCCACGGCGGTGTCGTCGCCGGAGGCATCACGCAGACGCTCGCTGATCAGCGCCTCCAGCGGGTCCACGGCCTTGGCCGGGTACAGGTCGAACACCAGCCGGTGCTTGTAGGCCGCCACCGGCTGCAGGGTGAAGACCTGGGGCTTGGCGGGCTGCTTGAGATCGATCACCAGGCGCACCACGCTGGGCGAGTTCTGGCCCACGCGGATGGATGCGATGTTGGGGTCGTCGGAGCGCACCTTGGCGACCAGCTCGCGCAGCGCGGGATTGAGGTCGATGCCTTCAATGTCCACGGCCAGCCGAGGCGGCTGGTCCACGAAGAACTGCTTGGCAGCCAGCGGCCGGTCGGACTCGATGGTCACGCGCGTGTACTCTGGCGCAGGCCAGACGCGCACGGCCACGATGGTGGCGCCGTGCGCAATGTGCTGGCGGCCCAGCAGCAGCACGATGGAGCCCGCCTGCAGCAGGTTGCGGCGCGACAGGCCGGACGGATAGGAGAAGGATTGGGCGTCGCTCATGCCTTGAGTGCTTCGATCACGGCGCGTCCGACGGGCGTGCCGGCGATCAGGCTCACCTGGCGCTGCGTCTCGTCGATTGCTTCGATATGAATAGCTATATCTGCCGCAGGCGTAAGCGCTGCGGCCTTTTCGGGCCATTCTGCCAGCTTGAGACCGGGGCTGGCGAAAATATCGCGAAATCCTGCATCCTCCCACTCGCGCGGATCGTCGAAGCGGTAGAAGTCGAAATGCCAGATGGACAGGCCCGGCGCCTCGTGCGGCTCCACCACGGCATAGGTGGGGCTTTTGATGCGGCCCTGCACGCCCAGTGCGCGCAGCCAGTGCCGCACCAGCGTGGTCTTGCCGGCGCCCAGGTCGCCGTGCAGCGTGACGTAGGCATTGCGCAGCGCCGGATGGTCCGCGAGCTGCTGCGCAAACCGCTGCGTGTCTTCCTCGCTGCCCCATATCCAGCGATGGCCCGCAGTTTCCGCATCCTGCGGCCGGGCGCTTTCTACAATCGAGGGAGTATGTTGTGCAGCAGTCAATTGGTTCCTTTGATGCAAGGCTGGGCCCGCGAACTGGGATTTTCCCAAATTGGCGTGGCTGGCGTGGATTTGTCGTCTGCGGAGCCGGGTTTGATGCAGTGGCTGGCCCAGGGGTTCCATGGCGAGATGGACTATATGCAGGCCCACGGACTGCGCCGCGCGCGGCCTGCCGAGCTGGTGCCAGGCACCGTGAGCGTGATCACGGCCCGCATGGACTACCTGCCGCGCGACACGCCCGCCGACGCGCCCGGCGCCTGGCAGGCCATGGAGTGGGAGAGGCTGCAGCGGCCTGCCGAGGGCATCGTCTCCGTCTATGCCCGGGGCCGCGACTACCACAAGGTGCTGCGCAACCGGCTGCAGAAGCTGGCAGAGCGCATCGCCCAGGAGGTCGGCCCCTTCGGCCACCGCGCCTTCACCGATTCCGCTCCCGTGCTGGAGGCCGAGCTGGCCCGGCGCAGCGGCCAGGGCTGGCGTGGCAAGCACACGCTGGTGCTCAACCGCGAGGCAGGCTCCATGTTCTTCCTGGGCGAGATCTATGTGGATCTGGCGCTGGAGCCCACGGCGCCGGTGACCGCGCACTGCGGCAGCTGCGCAGCCTGCATCACGGCCTGCCCCACGGGCGCCATCGTGGCGCCGCACCGGGTGGATGCGCGGCGCTGCATCTCCTACCTGACCATCGAGCATGCGGGCGCCATTCCCGAGGAGTTGCGGCCGCTGATGGCCAATCGCATCTATGGCTGCGACGACTGCCAGCTGGCCTGCCCCTGGAACAAGTTTGCCCAGCCCAGCCGCCTGCCTGATTTCGATGCGCGCGAGATCCTGGCTGGCGGGCAGCTGGTGCACTTCTTCGCCTGGGACGAGGCGACCTTCCTGCGCCTGACCGAAGGCAGTCCCATCCGGCGCATAGGCCATGCGCGCTGGCTGCGCAACGTGGCCGTGGCGCTGGGAAACGCCTGGCGTGAAACCGGCGATACGGCACTGCGCCAGGCGCTGGCCAGCCGCGCCGAACATCCCGACGCCATGGTGCGCGAGCATGTGGCCTGGGCACTGTCGCAAAGATCGGATTGAGCTGATAAGCCGGGGCGCTGGTGTGTGAAACAATTGTTGCGCTCAGTCTGAGGGCTCCCCGGCGGCCTGTTGCGGGCCACCGCCCCTGAGGGCGCGGGGTCTGTGTGACTCAACATGGTGTTCGATATGCGCGCAAAGCCTTTCCGTCTGCTGAACGCCGAACCTCTCACCCAGACCGCCGTGGCCGTCTGGGTAGGCCTGTGCTGCGTGCTGCTGGCCACGGTGGCGTACTGGACGGTGCTGGTGGACAGCCATCGCACGCAGCGAAACTTCACCGAAGCCCAGTCCTGGCTGCGCGTGGGGCAGATGTCGCATGCGGTTTCGGTGCAGGTGCAGACCCTGCTGTCCGGCCTGGACTACACCATGCGCGGCCTGGAGTCCGACTTTGCCGATGGCGAGGCCGACGTCTTTCAGCATGCCGTGCAGACCACCTTCGATGCCTATCCGGCCGGCACCTTCCTGCAGATCGCCGTGGCCGACGAGAGCGGGGACATCGTCTACTCCAATCTGCAGCAGGATGCGCAGACCCGGGCCGCCAAGGTCTCGATCCGCGACCGGGAGCATTTCCAGGTCCATGCCAACCGCGAGACCATGGGGATGTTCATCGGCCGGCCCGTGCAGGGGCGCGTCTCCCATAAATGGACCATACAGCTGAGCCGCGCGCTGTACCGCCAGGGGCGCTTCTCGGGCGTGCTGGTGCTGTCGCTGTCGCCCGACTACATCTCGGGGTATTTCCAGTCCATCTTCGATGGCGCCAAGGACGTGATCTTGCTGCTGCGCACCGACGGTGTCTATCTGGCGCGCTCTCAGGGACAGGACGAGGTGATGGGGCGTTCGGTCTCCGATGTGCGCGTGTCACAGTTCGCGCCGGCCATGGAGCGCGGCACCTACGAGGCCGAGTCCTCGGTCGATGGCGTGCTGCGCATGTATGCCTGGAGCAGGGTGGAGGGCTATCCGCTGATCGTCAGCGCAGGGCTGGACAAGAAGGCCATCTTCGAATCGCTGGAGGAATCGCTGGAGCGCGGCCTGCTGCGCAATGGCATAGGCACGGCGGTGCTGCTGCTGGCCGTACTGCTGACGTTGTGGCTGGCGCGCCAGCGCCAGCTCAGCGAGCGCATGCGGCTGCAGGGCGAGCGGCGCTTCGCGCGGCTGGCGCAGGAGGTGCCCGGGGGGCTGTTCCAGTTCCGCATCGGCGCGGATGGCCAGTTCCAGTTTCCCTTCACCAGCCCGGGGTTCTTCGAGCTGCATGGCGCAAGGGCCGACGCCGTCCGGTTCGCCGACCATGAACTGCTCAAGCGCGTGCACCCCGAGGATCTGCCCGCCCTGGCGACCTCGGTGCAGGACAGCGTGGGGCGCAAGGATGTCTGGGAGCACAAATACCGCGTCTACGGGCCTGGAGGCGAGCTGCGCTGGCTGCACGGCCACGCCCGGCCGCAGCAGGAGGAAGACGGCTCGCTGCTGTGGCATGGCTATGTGCACGACGTCACGCAGGACCAGGCCATACAGGAATCCATACGCCACAGCGAGGAGCGCCTGCGCCTGACGGTGGGCGCCGTGCGTGACGGCCTGTGGGAGTGGGACTGCCGCAGCGGCCATGTGGAGTGGGATGCGCGCTGCTACCAGATGCTGGGCTTCGAGCCAGGCCAGTTCCCCATGAACTACGACGCCTTCTGCGCGATGGTCCATCCCTCGGACAGGGCGCGCGTGCTGGCGCGGCTGCAGCGCCATGCCGAGGCCGGTGCCGACTTCCGTGTGGAGATGCGGCTGCGCGGCTCGGCCGACAGCTGGCTGTGGGTGGAGTCGCGCGGCGAGATCACCCAGCGCGATGCCGACGGCAAGCCCGTGCGCATGCTGGGCACGCACACCGACATACAGTAGCGCGTGGAGCAGTCCCGCCTGATCAAGGCCTTGCTGGACCGGGGCAGCGCCCTCATCGTGATGGCCGGTCCCCAGCGCGAAATCCTCTATGCCAACGAGCGCGCGGCGCAGACCTTCCAGATCGAGACGGAGCGGCTGCCCGGTGGCGTGAACCTGCGCTCGCTGCATGTCAGCGACGAGAGTTTCGAACGCTTCGGCCAGCTGTACGGGCAGCTCAACGCACGCGGCACGGTGCGCACGGAATGGATCCTGCGCATGCCGTCGGGCTCGGACCACTGGTTCGACATGCAGGGCTCGCTGCTGGACCCCGACGAGGACGATGGCCGCGTCATCTGGACCATGATCGACACCGATGCGCGCCGGCGCGCCGAGACCGCGCTGGCCGAGACCCAGCACCGGCTGGAGGCCATCATCGACCGCTTTCCCGCAGGCATCCTGGTCACCGACGCGCAGGGCCGCCAGGTGCTGGCGGCCAACCGCATGCTGGCCGCTGCCCTGCAACTGGACATGGCGCCTGCCGCCCTTGTGGGGCTGGGCATGCCGGCGCTGATCCAGCTGCTGCCGGCGTCGGTGGCGGACGTGCTCAGCGCAGGGCCCGTGGCCGGCCGCTCCCTGCATGCGCTGCCCGATGGCCACTATGTGGAGATCGAGGGCATGCAGCTGCGCGACGGCGACCGCTCCATCGGCCATTGCTGGGTCTTCCACGATGCGACGGAGAGGCAGCAGCGCGAATCCCAGCTGGAAACGCTGGCGCTGACCGATGCGCTGACGGGCATTCCCAACCGCCGCGCCTTCCTGGAGCGGCTGGCGATGGAGCTGGACCATCTGCGCAGCGGCCTGGTCGCGCATTCCACGCTGATCATGCTGGACATAGACCACTTCAAGCAGGTGAACGACGGCTACGGCCACGCGGTGGGCGACATCGTGCTCAAGGAACTGCTGGCCTCGGTGGCGCAGGAGATGCGCAGGGAAGACATGGTGGGACGGCTGGGCGGCGAGGAGTTCGCCGTGCTGCTGTCCGACACCAATGCGGAGGTGGGCCTGCGGCGCGCCGAAAGCCTGCGCGAAGCCATTGCCGGGCAGGCCATCGATGCGGGCAAGGCCGGAGACCTGCACATCACCATCAGCCTGGGCGTGTACGAGCTGCAGCGTAGCGATGCATCGGCCCAGGGCTGCCTGGAGCGGGCCGATGCGGCGCTGTACTACTCCAAGCGCAATGGCCGCAACCAGTCCACGCTGTGGAGCGAGCGGCTGCCAGCCATCGCGCGGTGATCCGGGTCGCGTCGGCGCAACGGCCTAGGAATTCATCCCGGTCAACTGCCGATTTTCAGAATGGTCCAATGGCCTGATGGCGCCGGAATCCCGAAAATCCAGGGTTCATGCTGCCGCGTGGCCCTGTCGTCGGTCCGTCTGCCCGAGTCCCCGGGGCGCGATCGACTTCCCCGCACAGCCCCTCACAAAAACAGGCCGCGCGCTGCGCGCCGGGCGAGGAATGTATGACATACAACCGGTGGTCCACGATGCATGTCGCTCCCCTGGGGCGAGCGCAATTCTGGAGCGATGCCAGCCGTGAGGCGCAGATGCCGCACACGCCCCTGGTGGCGCGGCCCGAGCGCTTCGAGGCCGTGCTCACATCGCGTGGCGTGGGCGCGGTGGTGTTCAACCGCATCCAGATGGCGGCGGGACACGGCATGCAGCGCCTGCAGGCGGGTTGCCAGCGCGCGAGCCCGGCCAGCCTGCTGTGCCTGCTCTACCTCAAGGGCCGCGCCCGGGTGTCTGCGCTCGATGGGCCGGGCGCGGCGGTTGCGGGCGGCGAGTCGCATGCGCAGCCCGGCCAACTGTTCCTGTTGGACGAGCGGTGCGGCTACCGCATCTGGCAGGACGAAGCCGTGGACCTGCTCGTGCTGGCCGTGCCGCTGGCGCTGATCGATTCGTGCGCAGGCATGGCTTCGCAACTGCTGGCACGCAGCCTGCCTGACTGCGCGTCGTTGCAGCTGCTCGTCCAGCAGATGCAACTGATCCATGCATGGCAGGCGCCCCTGCCCGAGGGCGAGTCCGCGCAGCTGTCCGATCTGGTCATCAACACCTTGAAGACCGTGCTGCAGGCCGGGGCCGAAAGGGCTGCAGCCCGGCCTGACGCGCCCATGCACGTGCTGTTGTGCCGGGTGCGCCAATTGATCGCCCGCCAATATCCGGACCCGGCGCTGGGGCCGGAGCGCGTGGCATCGAGGCTGGGACTTTCCGTGCGCTCGCTGCAATCGCGGCTGTCGCGCGAAGGCACCAGCCTCAGCGCCGAACTCATGGACTATCGACTGGAGCGCGCCCATGCGCTGCTGCGCGCAGCGAAGCCGGGAACGCTGGGCGTCACGGAAATCTCGCAGCGCTGCGGCTTCAACTCGCTCGCGCATTTTTCCCGGCGCTTCAGGGCACGCTACGGCAGCACGCCGCTGGAGCTGCTGCGTGAGCCGGGGGCGGAGGGCATGGGGCCGTCCACCTGGCACGGGGACGGGGCGGGCACCTAGACAGGGCTTGCGGCGCCTCGGTCGGCGTGGCGTGCGCAGATCAGGCTGAGGATTTCGAACAGCATCTGCGCTCCCGCATGGGCGGTGTTGGTGGTGGCGTCGTAGGCGGGCGAGACCTCGACCACGTCACCGCCCACGATGTGGATGCCGGCCAGGCCGCGCACCATGGCCTGGGCTTCGCGCACCGTCAGGCCTCCCACCTCGGGCGTGCCCGTGCCGGGCGCAAAGGCCGGGTCCAGGCAGTCGACGTCGAAGGAGACGTAGACGGGCGCATCGCCCACCACCTCGCGTGCGCGGGCAATGACGCCGTCCACGCCCAGCGCGGGAAGGTCCTCTGCGTGGATCACCGTCATGCCCGACTCATAGGAGAACTCCCAGAGATATTCGGCCGCACCGCGTATGCCGATCTGTATGGTCCGCGTGGGGTCGAGCACGCCATCCAGCACGGCCTGGCGAAAGGGGCCGCCGTGGTGGAAGCGGCTGCCGTCGAAGGGGCCGCCAGTATCGCAGTGGGCATCGAAGTGGACCAGGGCCAGTGGCCGGTCGCGGCCCAGCGCGCGCAGTATGGGCAGGGTGATGGAGTGGTCTCCGCCCGCAGACAGCGGAATCACGCCGGCCGCATGGATCTTCGCGAAGGCCGACTCTATGTCGCGGTGCGACTGCTCCAGGCTGTAGCGGCTGGACAGCGGCACGTCGCCGATGTCCGCCACGCGCAGCTCGCGCGTGGGCGCGGATCTGAGTACATGGTTGTAGGGGCCCACGCGCTCTATCGCACGCAGCGCCCTGGGCCCGAAGCGGCAGCCGCTGCGGTTGCTGATGCCCAGGTCCATGGGCACGCCGATCAGCGCGGCCTGCAGTTCGCCGAAGTCCGGGCGGCTCCAGTCCATGGGGTGCATGGGGGCATCCAGCAGCGTGGGAATGCCTGCGTAGGGTGCGCTGCGCGTGCCGCTGGCGTCGATGATGTGGGCGGCCACGGTGCGGAAATGCGGATCGTGGATGACGGACTCGTTGTCTCCGCCGAAGCGCGCACGCAGCGCCGCCAGCCTGTCTGCAGTAAAGAGGGTCATGGGTGTCCCTTGGTTCAGGATTGGATGCCCGACAGGGAGCGCTGCTGCGAGCGCTGCGCCAGGCTGATGAGGATGAAACTGGCCGTGCTCATGGCCAGGCTGGCGTAGATCGGCGTGTTGGCGGCCAATCCGTCGCGGACCATGAAGACCACTGCCGTGGCGCAGCCCAGCAGCATGCTGGCGATGGCGCCCGCCGTGGTGGCCCGGCGCCAGTAGATGGCGCCGATCAGCGGCACCAGCATGCCGCCCACGAGCAGGTTGTAGGCGGTGGTCAGGGCGTTTAGCACGTCGTCCACCACCAGGGCGATGCCGAGCACGGCCAGCCCCACCAGCAGCGTCAGCAGCCGGTGCCAGCGCACATCGGCCAGAGGCTTGCCTTGCCGCAGCAGGGGCACGAGGTCTTCGGCCAGCACGGTGGAGCCCGCCAGCATGGCCGCGCTGGCGGTGGACATCATGGCGGCCAGCGCGGCAGCGATCACCAGGCCGCGGACGCCGTCCGGCAGGCTGGCCTGCACGATGGCGGCAAAGGCGTTGTTGGGATTGTCCAGTTCCGGCAGCAGCACCCGCGCCGCCATGCCCACCAGGGCGCCGACCAGCCCGTAGACCACGCAGTACAGGCCGGCGAGGCTGCCCGCCACGGCGGCCACGCGTTCGCTGCGGGCCGTGAACACGCGCTGCCACACGTCCTGGCCGATCATGATTCCGAAGAAATAGATCACGAAGTAGGTGGCGATGGTGTCCCAGCCGATGTATGTGACATCGAAGCTGGACGCAGGCAGCCGTGCAACCAGCTGGTCCCAGCCGCCCACGCGGTACAGGCAGATGGGCAGCAGGATCAGCATCAGGCCCGCGGTCTTGATCACGAACTGCACGATGTCCGTCAGCGTCAGCGACCACATGCCGCCCACGGCCGAGTAGATGACCACGACGCCACCGCCCACCAGGATGGAGATCCACAGAGGCAGGTCGAACAGCACCTGCATCACGGTGCCGATGGCGATCACCGACGTGGCCGCCAGCATCAGCGCATAGGCCAGCATCACCAGTGCGCTGGCCTGTTGGGTGCGGGCGCTGTAGCGCCGCTCCAGCACCTGGGTCACGGTGCAGATGCGCAGCCTGAGCAGGGGCTTGGCCAGGAACAGGTTCAGCACCAGCAGGCCCGCACCCAGAGCCGCGCACAGCCACAAGCCCGAGATGCCGTACACGTAGCCCAGGCGTACCGTGCCCACCGTGCTGGCCCCGCCGATCACCGTGGCAGCCATGGTGCCCATGTACAGGCCCGGCCCGAGGTTGCGGCCCGCCACGAGAAAATCCTCCTGCGTCTTCGCGCGGCGCATGCCGTACCAGCCCAGCAGCAGCATGGCTGCCGCGTAGATCACTACCACCGAGATATCAAGCACCATGGTCTCTCTCCCCTTTTGTTCCGACCCCGTGTGCAGGGTCCTTCTGAAACAGCGGTATTCACGCAAGTGAATGTCACGGACCGCCCCTCTTGTTCTGCGCTGGCGGCGTGCTCCGGTGAACCGAAGCGCGCCGCAACAGCCGTGAATGCTAGACAGCAGCCGGGCTTGCATCCATTTCAAGTTCCATCTACAAACATCGATGAACATCGATCTTTGCTGAGTGAAAACCCCATGCTCCATACCGTTTCAGATCTCGACCTGCGGCTGCTGCGCGTTTTTCTGGCCATCGTCGACGCGGGCGGTGTATCGGCTGCGCAGGCCATTCTTGGCGTGGGGCAGTCCACGCTCAGCAGCCAGCTGTCCACGCTGGAGACACGCCTGGGGTTCAGCCTGTGCGAGCGCGGGCGCGGCGGCTTTCGCCTGACGGCCAAGGGCCGGCGCTTCGTCGACCTGGCCCGCGCTGCGCTGCAGGGCCTGGAAGGATTCAGCGCGCAGGCGCGCAACATGCACCGGCAGCTGGTCGGCAGCCTGGCCATCGGCCTGATCGGCAATGCACCCACGGAATACAACGCGTTGATGGGGCGGGCCATACAGCGCTTTCGCCAGCGCGACGAGGCCGTGCGCCTGTCGGTGCTGGTGCGCGGGCCGCGCGAGCTGGAGGAAATGCTGCTGCGCGATGAGCTGCAGGTCGCCGTGGGCTATTTCCTGCACCGCGCCCCGGCGCTGGAATACACGCGGCTGTTCAGCGAAAGGCAGGTGGCCTATTGCAGCGCCAGCCATCCCTTTGCCGCGCGCGCGGGCCGCATCGGCGCGCAGGAGGCTGGCGAAGCCGACTGGACCTGGCGCACCTATCCACTGCCGCAGGCGCCGCTGACGGGGCGCCCGCGCCATGTCACCTCGGAGGCGGACAACATGGAGGCGGCCGCCATCCTCATCCTGTCAGGCGCCCACCTGGGCTACCTGCCCGAGCACTACGCGGCGCCCTATGTGGCTGCCGGCCTGCTGCACGCGCTGGACGAATCCCTCTTCAGCTATGACGTGGACATCACCATGGTGGCCAGGAAGCGCGCACGCCAGGACGACATCACGGCCGCCTTCACGGACGACATGCGTGCCGTGCTGTAGGGGCGCCGCGGCACAGCGGCATCAGAACTGCAGCAGGCTCAGCGCAAACGGCAGGCTGAGCACGCCCAGCAGCGTGGACAGCGTGACCAGCCCCGCCACATACGAGCCGTTGTAGCCCATGCGCGCGGCCAGCACATAGCATGACGATGCGGTGGGCAGGGCCGAGAAGGCCATGAGGATCAGGGCCTGCGCACCGCTGAGGCCAAATGCCCGCACCATGGCATAGGCGATCAGCGGCTGCACCAGATGCCGCACGGCCAGCAGGCACACGGCCAGCAGCTTGCCGGCGGCCAGCGCGCCGAACTGCATGCCGGCGCCGGCCGACATCAGGCCCAGCGCGATGGAGGCTGCGCCTATGCGGGAGACTGACGGCTCGAGCAGCGCGGGCAGCTTCAGCCCCAGCGCGCTGAACACCAGGCCCGACAGCGTGCCCACGATCAGCGGATTGCGCACCAGTTGCCCCAGGAAATGCTGGTTGCTGCCGCGCGCCATGGGCCAGACGGCCGCGATATTGCACAGCGGCACGCTCACGCCGATCAGCACCGAGATGAACAGCAGGCCCTCAGGCCCCGCCAGCCGGCTGGCCAGCGCCAGGCCGATGAAGGAGTTGAAGCGAAACGCCACCTGCACGGCGCCGGCATGCTCGCGCACATCGATGCGGCCGCGCAGGCCCGGCCACCAGGGCAGGCTGTAGGCCAGGCCGATGCCGACCAGGGCCGCACACACGCCAGCGGCCAGCAAGTGGGAGGTGGCACCCCAGTCCACCGGGCTCTTGACGATGGAGTGGAACAGCAGCACCGGAAACAGCAGGTAGTACACCAGCGCCTCCACCGCCTGCCAGACCGTGCGATTGAGCTGTGTGAAGCGGCACAGCACGTAGCCAAGCACGATGAGCGAAAAATCGGGGAAGAGCAGCACGGCGTAGTTCACGGGGGCTGAGCATAAGCGCAACCCCGCAGTCGCCGCGTCTCCCGAGAAACCATGGCGCGAGGCTAGGGGTAAACACCGGGAAATCAGTGCTGCGACAAACTGTGACAACCGGGCCCCGGGCCTTAGCATCGCTGGGGTCCACACAGCCGATCCGAAAGCGCAGGTCCTGACGACCGTCAAGCGCGCAGCGGGCTCCAGGCCCCAACATGGCTGTTCCGTGGCAGCGTTTGCGAGCCTTCATTTCGCAGACCATCCATCCGCAGGCACGGCCTTGCGGATGTCCATGAAAACCTCTTCGTCAACACGACCCCCAAAAGGAGATCCTGTATGAATCGTCGCAGCTGGATGGGACTGACCCTGGTCCTCGCAAGCACCGGAGCCCTGGCCCAGGCCTACCCCACCAAGCCGATCAAGCTGGTGGTGCCCTTCGCCCCCGGTGGCACGACCGACATCATCGCCCGCGTGATCGCCGAACCCCTGACCAAGGAACTGGGCCAGCCCGTGGTGGTGGACAACCGCGGCGGCGGCGGCGGCGTCATCGGCGCCATGGAAACCGCGCGCTCGCAGCCCGATGGCTACAGCCTGGGCATCGCCACGGTCTCGACCACGGCGACCAACCCCGCGATCAACCCCAAGATCTCCTACAACACGCTGACGGACTTCACGCCCATCATCAACGTGGCGGCCACGCCCAACGTGATTGCGGTGAACCCCAAGTTCCCTGCCAAGGACTACAAGAGCTTCGAGGCCGAACTCAAGAAGTCCCAGGGCAAGTACTCCTATGCGTCCTCGGGCACGGGCGGCATCCAGCACATGCTGATGGAGCTGTACAAGAGCCTGACCAACACCTTCGTCACCCACATCCCCTACCGCGGCGCGGGCCCTGCGCTCAACGACGTGGTGGCGGGCCAGGTGCCCATGGTGCTGGACAACCTGCCCTCGGCCCTGCCGTTCATCAAGGACAACCGCCTGGTGCCCATCGTGGTGGCCGCGCCCCAGCGCCTGGCCGTGCTGCCCAATGTGCCCACCTTCAAGGAAGTGGGCCTGGAGCCGGTGAACCGCATGGCCTACTACGGCATCCTGGGCCCCAAGAACATGCCCAAGGATGTGGTGGACAAGATCAACGCTGCCGTGCGCAAGGTGCTGCAGGACCCGGCCGTGCGCAAGCGCATCGAGGACACGGGCTCCCTGGTCATCGGCAACTCGCCTGAAGAGTTCGCCAAGCAGATCAAGGAAGAGTACGAGACCTACAAGAAGGTGGTTGCCCAGCAAAAACTCACGCTGGAGTAAGCACCGCCCAGAGCGGTTGGATCAGAACCCGAGGCTTCTTGCGGACCTCGGGTTTTTTTCGTTGTAGGCTTGATGGGATGTCCCAAGTGCCTGCCGCTTCCATCATGTCCCCCTCGGTTGCCGAAGCCGAACCTGCTGCCGATCCTGCATCCTGGCCCGCGCCGCTGCCGGCCAGCCTGGATGCGCTGGACCTGTTCATGGATGCGCTGCTGCTGGAGGACGGGCTGTCGCGCAATACGCTGGCGGCCTATCGCCGCGATCTGATGGCCTGGGGCCGGTGGCTGGCGCACCAGCGGCCGCCGCTGGCGCTGGATGCGGCGGGCGAGCTGGAACTGCAGGGCTATTTCGCGGTGCGGGTGGAGCAGACCAAGGCCAGTTCTTCCAACCGGCGGTTGACGGTGCTGCGCCGCTACTACCACTGGGCGCTGCGCGAGCAGCGCATTGCGGCCGATCCCACGGTGCGCATGCTGGCGGCACGGCAGCCGCCGCGCGTGCCGCATACGCTGACGCAGGCTCAGGTGGAGGCGCTGCTCAAGGCGCCCGATGTCGATACGCCGCTGGGCCTGCGTGACCGCGCCATGCTGGAGCTGATGTACGCCAGCGGCCTGCGCGTGAGCGAGCTGGTGGATCTGCCGATGCATGGCATCGATCTGCGCTCGGGCGTGCTGCGCGTGACCGGCAAGGGGCAAAAGGAAAGACTGGTGCCCTTCGGTCAGGAGGCGCACTGGTGGCTGGAGCGCTACCTGGCCACGGCGCGCGGTGCCATCCTGGGCGGGCAGCGCAGCGATGCGGTCTTCGTGACCCAGCGCGGGGCTGCGATGAGCCGCGTGATGTTCTGGGTCATCGTCAAGCGCTGCGCGCAGGTTGCGGGTGTCACGGCACCGCTGTCGCCGCACACGCTGCGCCATGCCTTCGCCACCCACCTGCTCAACCATGGCGCTGACCTGCGCGTGGTGCAGATGCTGCTGGGCCATGCCGATATTTCTACCACCACCATCTACACCCATGTGGCGCGCGAGCGGCTCAAGGCCCTGCACGCTTTGCACCATCCGCGTGGTTGATTGGATGTGGTCGGTTCGCCGGATTGCCTATTTCTGGCGTTGAAACCGTCGAAGTGGCAAAGCCCGCCTCGGGGATATGTGCTTTGCACAACAATCACCGCCGTGTTCGATGTGTTTCTGCGGAGTTCTCGATGACTGATTTCCTGCGCCGGCATGTGCTGGTGACTTCCATGCTGGCGGCGACGGTGGCTGCCGCGGCCCTGCCGATGTCTGCGTCGGCTGCCGATGCGGCCTGGCCCAGCCGGCCCATCCGCGTGGTGGTTTCCTACCCGGCCGGCGGCGTCAGCGATGTGGTGGCCCGCGCCCTGGGCGAGAAGCTGGCCGCCCGCCTGGGCCAGCCCGTGGTGGTGGACAACAAGGCCGGCGCCGGCGGCGCCATCGGCCTGGACCTGGTGGCCAAGGCCGCACCCGATGGCTACACGCTGGGCTTTTCCTCCATCAGCCCGCTGACGCTGAGCCCGCACCTGGGCAAGCCCCTGTTCGATCCGCAGCGCGACCTGGTGCCCGTGACCAGCGTGATGTACTCGCCCGTGCTGCTGCTGGGCACGGCCCGCTCCACGGCGGCCGACTTCAATGCGCTGGTGGCCCAGGCCAAGGCGCAGCCCGGCGAAGTGCGCTGGGCCACGGCCGGCCTGGCCTCGCTGGGCCACATCATGCTCGAGCAGATCATGCATGCCTCGCAGGTCCGGATCACGCACATTCCCTACAAGGGCGGCGGGCAGCAGCTCAATGACGGCCTGAGCGCGCAGTTCGAAGTGCTGTCCACCAATGCCGGCCCGGCCGTTTTGCAGCACATCAAGGCGGGCAAGTTCAAGGCCCTGGCCGTGGGCGCACCCCAGCGCCTGGAGTCGCTGCCCGGCGTTCCCACGCTGGCCGAACTGGGCTACAAGAGCGCCAACATGACCTCGGTGTTCGGCATCTTCGCGCCCGCTGGAACGCCTGCGCCCGTGCTGCAAAAGCTCAATGCCGAGATCAACCAGGTGCTGGCCCAGCCGGACATGCGCGCCAAGCTGGAGGCCACCGACAACGTGGCCATGGGCGGCAAGGCCGAGGACTTTGCACGCCAGATCGAGGCCGAGTCCCAGTCCAACGCGCGCATCATTCGCGCAGCCGGCATCAAGCTCAATTGATGGAGCGCAGGGGCGCCACCGGCGCCCATGCAAAAAGGGCTTGCAGCCGTCATGGCCGCAAGCCCTTTGTCTTTGGCGCCGGATGTGCGGGGCCCGCCTATGCCATGGGCTCGTCCGCCGTGAGATTGTCGGCCCAGGCCAGGGCCTGCAGATGCGCCCAGTTGACCTGGTGGTTGGACAGCTGCAGTGCATTGGCTGCGCGCGCGAAGCCTTCGTCATCGCCGCTTTCGCAGGCACGCGTCAACTCCAGGAAGGGCGCGAACACGCCCTTGTTGTGCACCAGCGCATCGATCACGGGCTGGGGCAGGGCGATGGACTCCAGCGCCTTTTCCATGGGCTGGCCCAGCATCACGTCCAGCAGCGAGAACACGCCGACCACGAAGGCGTTGTCGCACTCCTCGGGCGAGAGCAGCTCGGCCGTCAGCAACTCCATCAGGCGCCCGCGCACCACGGCGGTCTGGCCCACGGCCGGCGGCGTGCCGCCCGCGCGCGAAGTGGTCAAAAGCAGGGCCGCCCAGCGGAACAGCTTCTTGAGGCCCAGGATCATCACCGCGTGGCGGAACGAGGTGATCTCGCACGACAGGCCGAAACCCGAGGAGTTGATGAAGCGCAGCAGGTTGAAGGACAGCGTGGGATCCTTCTTGAGCAGGGCTTCGATCTCGTCCGTGCTGGCCTGCTGGCGCACTAGATTGATCAGCTGGATGATGGTGGCCTGCGTGGGGCGGATGGTGCGCGCCTGCACGAGTTGCGGCTGGGCGAACCAAAAGCCCTGGAACAGCCGCACGCCCAGGTCGCGCATGCGCTCGAACTGCTCGGAGGTCTCGACCTTTTCGGCCACGATCTGGGCATTGGTATGGGCGCGCGCGAACTTCACCAGGGTCTCGGCATCGGCCAGTGCGAAGGTCTGCATGTCCAGCTTGATGAAGGCGGCCGCAGGCAGCCAGCTGGCATAGGCGCGGCGCAGCAGGTGCTGGTTGAAGGCCAGGCGGAAGCCGCGCTGGCGCAGGGCCTGGAAGGTGGGCAGGCGTTCCTCGATATCGGCAGCCGTGGCGTTCTCGCCCAGCGTGGGCACCTCCAGCACCACCTTGTCGGGGTGGATCAGTTCCAGGTGGCCGCCGGCCAGGCTGTCATGCGTGCAGTTGATGAAGACCGTCTTCTTGCCCACCAGCGCTTCGGCGCCCGCATACGACAGCGCGTTGAAGAGCAGGGCGGCATCGGAGGCAGCCGTGTGCGCATGCTGGGCCGTGGAGCGGTCGAAAAGCTCATAGCCGAAGACATCGCGCGCCTCGTTGACGATGGCCTGGCGCGCAATGACGGCCACCTGCCCGTCCTCCACCCCGGCTGGCAGGGGGGGCGGCGGAGCGGAGGAGTTGTCGTTGGTAGTCATTTGGAAGCTGAGAAAGATGGATGAGCGATGGCTTTCGATGGCGTTCTATAGCTTATAGCTATAGCGAGCTGTCTGCCAGTTGGTCGGTCCAGGCCAGGGCCTGCAGATGGGCCCAGTTGATCTGCTGGCTGCTCAGGCGCAGCGCGCCTGCGCTGCGGTGGAAGGCTGCATCGTCGCTGGCTTCGCAGGCCTGGGCCAGGATCAGCAGCTCGCCCAGCACGCCTTCGTGGCGCAGCACGGCGGCGGAGACGGCGTCGGGCACGGGGATCAGGCTCATGGCCACGTCCTGCGGCAGGTCCAGCATGCTGCCCAGCAGCGAGAAGATGCCGACGACAAAGGCCTGGTCGGAGTCTTCCTCGCTCAGCGATTCCTGGGCCAGCAGCTCCATCAGCCGCCCGCGGATCACGGCGGTCTGGCCGATGGCCGGCGGCGGGCCGCCGTTGCGCGATGCGGTCAGCAGCATGGCCGCCCAGCGGAACAGCTTCTTGAGGCCCATGAGCATCACGGCCTGGCGGAACGAGGTGATCTCGCGCTGCACGCCGAAGCCCACGGAATTGATCAGGCGCATCAGGTTGAAGGCCAGGCCCGCATCCTTCTTGAGCACATCCTCGATGGCATCGGTGCTGGCCTGCTGGCGCACCAGATTCAGCAGCTGGACAATGCTTTGCTGCGAGGGCGACAGCAGCTTGGTGCGCACCACCGTGGGCCGCGCGAACCAGAAGCCCTGGAACAGCTGTATGCCCAGGCGGCCCACCTGCTCATGCTGCTGGGCGCTTTCCACCTTCTCGGCGATCAGCTCGGCGCGCGTGTGGCGGCCGGCAAAATTGACCAGCACGGCCAACTGGTCAGGGGCCAGCACGGACAGGTCGAACTTGATGTAGTCGGCCAGGGGCAGCCAGGCTGCATAGGCGGACTCCAGCACCGTGTGATTGAAGGCCAGGTTGAAACCGCGTGCGCGCAGATTGCTGAGGATGGGCAGGCGGGCCTGTACCTCCTGCTGGGCGGCCAGGCCCAGCGGCGGTATCTCCAGCACCACCTTGTCGGGGTTGAGCAGCTCCAGATGCCCGCCGGCCAGGCTTTCATGCGTGCAGTTGACGAACATCAGCTTGGTGCCAACCAGATCTTCTTCGCCCGCATGCGACAGGGCCGTGAACACCAGGGACACATCCGAGGCCGCCGTATGGTCCGGGTAGGCGCGCGAACGGTTGAAAAGCTCATAGCCGATGATCTGCTGCACCCCGTTGACGATGGCCTGGCGCGCAATCATTCCCCGATCCGTGGACGCGGGGCTGGCCACAGGGGCATCGTTGAAGAGATGGACAGGCAATTCGGTCATGGAGTGTTCGGTCGAAGGGACACGGGAAGCAGCAGATCTGATTGTAGGAATGTTCTGAATAAATATGCCGACAGGCAGTGTCTGCTGGGACAAGTCCGATTGCGGAGTCGGACCCATCCTAGTTTGTAAACCATTGTGTGGCTTCACGAGCGGCCTGGGCCTGTCCGCACGGCGCAGGCAGGCTTTCTTCAGACCTGCTGCAACCAGGCCAGTTCAGTATCGGTGAAGCCTGCGGCGCGGCGTGCGCGTTCGTTGAAGGGCGGGCGCAGGCGCGGCGCCTCGTAGCGCAGGGTCAGCGCCTGGTAGTGGGCCTCGGGCTCCAGGCCTTCGCGCTCGCACAGCCAGCGGTACCAATGATTGCCTATGGCCACGTGGCCCACTTCCTCGCGCAGGATGATGTCGAGGATGTCCACCGCCGCCAGCGCATCGGGCGCGCGCGTGTTGCGCAGCTTGTTCTGGATCTGGGGCGTGGCGTCCAGGCCGCGCGCCTCCAGCGTGCGCGGCACCAGGGCCATGCGGGCCACCACGTCATGGGCGGTCTTCTCGCACATGGTCCACAGGCCCTGGTGGGCCGGGAAATCGCCGTAGTCGTGGCCCAGGTGCGCGCGCAGATGCTCGCGCAGCAGGCGAAAGTGCCTGGCCTCCTCGGCGGCCACCTGCAGCCAGTCCAGGTAGTACTGCTGCGGCATGCCGTCAAAGCGCCAGACGGCGTCCAGCGCCAGATTGATGGCGTTGAACTCGATGTGGGCTATGGCGTGGATCAGCACGGCCCGGCCTTCCGGCGTCGCCGGCGAACGCCTTGCAACGGCGGTGTGGTGGCGCAGCTCGGGCCGCAGCGGGCGGCCCGGCAGGTCCGGCGCGGGATCCGGCAGGGCCGGTGCCTGCGGTGCTATTGAATAAAGCGCCTGCCGCGCATACATGTCCAACGCGGCGGCGGCCTTTTCTTCGGGGTCCGTGAGGCACAAGACCTCAAGGGCGCGGTGACGTAACTCCATCCCTACAATTCTAGGTTTCCTGCCATCACCAATAATTGACGGAGACAAAGACCCATGGCGATCTATGAACTGGATGGAGTGGCCCCTGAAGTGGCGGCGTCGGCCTGGGTGGCCGACAGCGCCGAAGTGATGGGCAATGTGCAGCTGGCCGAAGACGCCAGCATCTGGTTCGGCGCCGTGCTGCGCGGCGACTGCGAGAGCATCACCATCGGTGAGGGCAGCAACATCCAGGACGCGAGCGTGCTACATGCCGACCTGGGCAAGCCGCTGGTCGTGGGGCGCCACGTGACCGTGGGCCACCAGGTCATGCTGCATGGCTGCACCATTGGCGACGAGTCGCTGATAGGCATCGGTGCCGTGGTGCTCAACGGCGCGAAGATCGGCCGCAACTGCCTGGTCGGCGCCGGAGCACTCATCACCGAAGGCAAGGAATTTCCCGATGGCTCGATGATCATCGGCAGCCCGGCCAAGGCCGTGCGCCAATTGACGCCCGAGCAGATCGAGGGCTTGCGCCGCAGCGCCCAACACTATGTCGACAATGCGCGCCGGTTCAAGACCGGGCTGCGCAAGCTGGGCTGAGCGAGGCCCGGCACTTTTTTACGGAATCCATCAGCGTGTCTGAACTGCATAAATTCATCTTCGAAGGCCTGCCCGTGCGCGGCTCCATCGTTCGCCTCACCGATGCCTGGCAGGAAATCCTGCAGCGCCGCGCGGGCAACGGCGAGACCGGTGCCTACCCCGCTGCCGTGAGCGAACTGCTGGGAGAAATGGCGGCTGCGGGCGTGCTCATGCAGTCCAATATCAAGTTCAACGGTGCCCTGGTCTTCCAGGTCATGGGCGATGGCCCGGTCAAGCTGGCTGTGGCCGAGGTGCAGTCCGATTTCGGCCTGCGCGCCACCGCCACCCTGATCGGCGACCCTCCCGAAGGCGCCACGCTGGAACAACTGCTCAATGTGCACGGCGGCGGCCGCTGCGCCATCACGCTGGACCCCAAGGGGCGCCAGCCGGGCCAGCAGCCCTACCAGGGCGTGGTGCCGCTGCAGGATGCGCAGGGCCGGCGCTTCACCAAGGTGTCCGACGCGCTGCAGCACTACATGCTGCAGTCGGAACAGCTGGACACCGTGCTGGTGCTGGCGGCCGACGACCAGGTGGCCGCCGGCCTGCTGATCCAGCGCATGCCGGTCAAGGGTGAGGCCAACCTGGCCGCTGCCACCGAAAGCGAGCAGTCGGGCCAGGATGCCATCGGGCTGAACGAGGACTACAACCGTATCGCCACGCTGGCCTCCAGCCTCACGCGCGACGAGCTGCTCACGCTGGATGTGGAGACCATACTGCGCCGCCTGTTCTGGGAAGAGAAGCTGATGCGCTTCGTGCCCCAACAGGACGAGGAGCATCCGCGCTTTGCGTGCACCTGCAGCCGTGACCGTGTGGCGTCCATGCTGGTGTCGCTGGGCTCCGAAGAGGTGGAGAGCATCCTGGAGGAGCGCGGCAGCATCGAGGTGGGCTGTGACTTCTGCGGCAAGCAGTACGAATTCGATCCCATCGACGCAGCTCAGCTGTTCACCGAGGCCGGCAAGCAGCCGCCGACCTCGACGAACGTCCAGTAAATACGCCCGGCTTCAGTCTCCCCCGCTGCGCAGCGCGTCGAACAATCGCCGCTCGCAGTCCGGGTCGCTGCATTGCTCGCAGCCGTAGGGGCGAAGGCGGGCGCCGCGTTGCGCGGGGCTTGCGGGCAGCCAGGACCAGTCCATTTGCGGAGCCTTGAGCCTGAGCGACTCGGCCAGCTGTTGCCATTGCCGGGCGGTATTGCCGTAGAGCACCACGTAGTCGCGTGACTGGCTTTGCAATTTGTCGCGCCAATGCTGGAGCTGTGCGGCAGGGCCATCGCTCACCCCTTCGTGCTCGGTGACGGAGGCTCTCCAATCCAGTCCCAGCAGGTAGACGGCTCCATGTTCCGGCAGCGACTGCCCCGGCTCGGCCGCCAGGCATTGCCAGTCGGCAGGAGATGCTCCGTGGTGCCGCCAGGCCTGGCGCAGTGCATGGGCCATGGAAAGCGCTAGCGCGGGTGGCGATCCCAGAAGAATCACCGGGGGCGGGGGCAAGCGGTCTGTGTCCAAGTACCTGTCTCGGCTTGCGCGCAGGCCCGGGCAAGGGGCGCAGGCGCCTTGTTGCAAAAGCACAAGGCCGGCATGAAGCCGGCCTTGGTGCAGGAAATCCCAATCCTCAGCGCCGCACGATCTGCACGAAGATCTCGTTGGGCTTGACCATGCCCAGTTCGCTGCGGGCCTTTTCCTCGACCATGGCCAGGCCGTCCTTGAGGTCGTTGACCTCGGAGGCCAGGCGGTCGTTCTCGGCTTTTTCCAGGGCATTGGCCACGTTCTGGTCGTGGATCTGCTGCTGCAGTTCCTTCACATAGGCCACGCTGCCGTGGCCCAGCCACAGCTGCGCGTGCACGGCGGCGAGCAGGGCGAGCAGGACAAGGGGGACGACGCGGTTGACCATGGCAGCAGATGTTGCGGAAAGGAAAAAGGCTTGCAGGCCGGATGGCTTGCAAGCCTAACGCTTTTCAGCGCAGGTTGTAGAAAGCCTCGCGGCCGGGGTAGTGGGCGATGTCACCCAGGTCTTCCTCGATGCGCAGCAGCTGGTTGTACTTGGCGATGCGGTCCGAACGGCTCAGCGAGCCGGTCTTGATCTGGCCTGCGTTGGTGCCCACCGAGATGTCGGCAATCGTCGAATCCTCGGTTTCACCGGAGCGGTGCGAGATCACGGCCGTGTAGCCTGCGCGCTTGGCCATTTCGATGGCGGCGAAGGTTTCGGTCAGCGTGCCGATCTGGTTGATCTTGATCAGGATGGAGTTGGCGATCTTCTTGTCGATGCCTTCCTTCAGGATCTTGGTGTTGGTGACGAACAGGTCGTCGCCCACCAGCTGGACCTTGGCGGCCAGGCGGTCGGTCAGGATCTTCCAGCCATCCCAGTCGCCTTCGGCCATGCCGTCCTCGATGGAGATGATGGGGTACTTGTCGCACCAGCCGGCCAGCATGTCGGTCCACTGGGTGGCGGTCAGCGTCAGGTTGCCTTCACCGGCCAGCACGTACATGCCGTCCTTGTAGAACTCGCTGGCGGCGCAGTCCAGGCCCAGGGCGATCTGTTCGCCGGCCTTGTAGCCTGCGTTTTCGATGGCCTGCAGGATCAGCTGGATGGCGGCTTCGTGGTTTTCCACGGAAGGCGCAAAACCGCCTTCGTCGCCCACGGCCGTGCTCATGCCCTTGTCGTGGATGATCTTCTTGAGCGCGTGGAAGACTTCGGCGCCCCAGCGCACGGCTTCGCGGAACGAAGGCGCGCCCACGGGGATGATCATGAATTCCTGCAGGTCCAGGCTGTTGTTGGCGTGCGCGCCGCCGTTGATGACGTTCATCATCGGCACGGGCAACTGCATGCCGCCCATGCCGCCCAGGTAGCGGTACAGCGGCAGGCCGGCCTCTTCGGCAGCGGCGCGGGCCACGGCCATGGAGACGGCCAGCATGGCGTTGGCGCCCAGGCGGCCCTTGTTGTCCGTGCCGTCCAGGTCGATCAGGGTCTTGTCCAGGAAGGCCTGCTCGGAGGCGTCCAGGCCCAGCACGGCTTCGGAGATCTCGGTGTTGATGTGCTCGACGGCCTTGAGCACGCCCTTGCCCAGGTAGCGGCTCTTGTCGCCGTCACGCAGCTCGATGGCTTCGCGCGAGCCGGTGGACGCGCCCGAAGGCACGGCCGCGCGGCCCATCACGCCCGATTCCAGCAGCACGTCGCACTCGACGGTGGGGTTGCCGCGGCTATCCAGCACTTCGCGGCCTACGATGTCAACGATTGCACTCAATTTGTTTCCTTTCAGTCAGTGATTTGAAAATTCAGTAAATCTGCCCATCACGTGTAAGCCCGGTCGTGCGGCGGGTGATGGCTCCATCAAGTCTGGCGGATTGCACAGGTATTCCTCTGTAAAACCATTCAAGGGAATACCCGTTGCTGAATCTGCATGCTTCAACGGTTCTTTTGCCGATGGGGATCTGATCTTTGCCTTCAAAGGTGATGGTTCCATTTAATTGATAAACATCAATCAATGGGTCCGGGCTCAAATATCTTGTAATGGTATGGGTGACTGTTGTGTTGTAGGTGGTGGATTCCCCTTGTTTGAGGGTGAATTTTTTATCTTCTACGGGTGGGTCGTAGACCGTATGTGCATTCGCGCGACGAGGCCCGGTACCTGATTCATGGAATATATCCGTGGTGATGGTTCTGTTGTCCCGGATATATCCTTCTTGTGAGGAGCGAGTGGGGAGTAAATAGGAATCATCTACTCTTAATACTGAAAAATGGGTCTGATTGTTTTTTAGAATTGCATTGATGCTGATGCCCTGGGATTTCCAGATGTTGTCTCCAGATGGCTCCTCGGTTCCATGCAGAATAGGGGGGCCTGGGGTGTAGGTCGCGATATCAAAGCAACTGGCGGAAGAAAGAGGTTCCGACGAGCTGTCCCCGCCGCCGCAGGCAGATAAGACGCTTATCATGCCGATGGAAAGGATGAGTTTGTTGAATTTTTGCATGCTCCAGATTTGCTCTTTGAAAGTGGTTATATATCCGGTTTGGATTTGCTAATCTGCAAACTAACTCAGTAGGGCCGAGATGCGGCTTGGATTTCGCGTGGGACAGTCGTTCTACTGTGGCTTGCGAGCCTGATGATGCCATGGCTGGCCAGGGTTGCTGCAATAGAAGGAGCGCCGGGCGTGGTTGTACCAAAGCGGGATCTCGATACGCGCAGTGCTTCTTCTCATCCTCCAAGTGCAAGGTGCCATTCATCGATCGAGCTTCCCTATGCCTTGTATTCTTGTGGGATGCGGGTGCTAGGGGAATAGGTGGCAAAGTCAAAACAGCTTTCCTCGAGCGCAATGTGGCAGACCGTTTCTGCCTTCCGGGACCGTCAGGTTCTGGCGTCTTCGGCAACAGATCAGATGTCGGATGCCGCATCGATGGTCGGTTCGGGTCGCTGTCGAGTGCGGGAGAGAGGAGGCTGAGGTGGAATCAGGTACCTTCCACGCAGACCATGCGCATGATGGCCGCGCCTTCGCGGGCTTCGCGGGCACGCAGGTACTCGGGCGTGTCGTAGAAAGCCTTGGCGGCTTCGAAGCTGGGGAACTTGAGGATCACGGTGCGGCCGGGATTCCAGTCGCCTTCGAGCACTTCGACCTTGCCGCCGCGCACGCAGACTTCGGCGCCATGCGCGCGCATGGCCTCGGTGCTCCACTTGCGGTACTCCTCGTACTGCTCGGGCTTGGTGACGGTGACGGACGCAATGATGTAGCCGCTGGCCATGGGTCAGACTCCAAAATCGTTTTCGAGGAAGCCGTTCTTCTTGGTCACGTCGTCGAGCGCGACCAGGGTTTCGAGCAGGGCCTTCATGTGCTTGAGTGGCACGGCGTTGGGGCCGTCGCTGAGGGCGCAGGGAGGATTGGGATGGGTTTCCATGAACAGTCCGGCCACGCCCACGGCCACGGCCGCACGCGAGAGCACGGGCACCATCTCGCGCATGCCGCCGCTGCTGGTGCCGTTGCCGCCGGGCAGCTGCACGCTGTGCGTGGCATCGAAGACAACGGGCGCACCGGTCTCGCGCATGATGGACAGGCTGCGCATGTCCGAGACCAGATTGTTGTAGCCGAAGCTGGCGCCGCGCTCGCAGGCCATGAAGCTGTCCTCGGGCAGGCCGGCCTCCTTGGCGGCGGCGCGGGCCTTGTCGATGACATTCTTCATGTCATGCGGGGCCAGGAACTGGCCCTTCTTGATGTTCACCGGCCGGCCCGACTGGGCCACGGCACGGATGAAGTCGGTCTGGCGGCACAGGAAGGCCGGCGTCTGCAGCACGTCCACGACCTGGGACACGGCCGGGATTTCGGACTCGGTGTGCACGTCGGTCAGGATGGGGACCTGCAGGTCCTTCTTCACCTTGGCGAGGATCTCCAAGCCCTTGTCCATGCCCGGGCCGCGAAAGCTGGCGCCCGAGCTGCGGTTGGCCTTGTCGTAGCTGCTCTTGAAGATGAAGTGGATGCCCAGGGCCGCCGTGATTTCCTTGAGATGCCCCGCCACGTCCATCTGCAGCTGTTCGGACTCGACGACGCAGGGGCCTGCAATGAGAAAGAAGCGCCGGTCGAGGCCGACGTCGAAGCCGCAGAGTTTCATGGTGGGAATTCCTTGGGAAATGGTGGGCGGCGTTGCGGGGCTCAGGACTTGCGCGGTGCCTTCTGGCGCTCGATCGCAGCCTTCACGAAGGCATTGAACAGCGGGTGGCCGCTCCACGGCGTGGACTTGAACTCGGGGTGGAACTGCACGCCGATGTACCAGGGGTGAACTTCCTTGGGAAGTTCGACGATCTCGGTCAGCTGCTCACGCTGGGTCAGCGCCGAGATCACCAGGCCCGCTTCGCGCAGCTGGTCCAGATACTGGACGTTGGCTTCGTAGCGATGGCGGTGGCGCTCGGTGACCACGTCACCGTAGATGCTGTGGGCCAGCGTGCCGGCCTGCACGTCGGAGGACTGCGCGCCCAGGCGCATGGTGCCGCCCAGGTCGGAGTTCTCGTCGCGGGTCTTGACCGTGCCGTCGGCATCCTTCCACTCGGTGATCAGGGCGATCACGGGGTTGGCGGACTTGGGGTCGAACTCGGTGGAGTTGGCGCCTTCGAGGCCGGCCACATGGCGGGCGTATTCGATGGTGGCCACCTGCATGCCCAGGCAGATGCCCAGGTAGGGCACCTTGTTTTCGCGGGCGTAGCGGGCCGTGGAGATCTTGCCTTCCACGCCGCGCGAGCCGAAGCCGCCGGGCACGAGGATGGCGTCGTACTGCGAGAGCTTGTCGCGCGCATTGGCGTCGCTGATGGTCTCGGAGTCCACATGGGTGATCTTCACGGCTACATGGCTTTGCATGCCGGCGTGCTTGAGTGCCTCGTTGACGGACTTGTAGGCGTCCGACAGCTCGACGTACTTGCCGACCATGGCGATCTTGACCTCGCCCTGCGGGTGCTCGGTCTCGTGGACCAGGTCATCCCAGCGCTTGAGGTTGGTGGGCGGCGTGTTCAGGCGCAGCTTGTCGCAGATCAGGCCGTCCAGGCCCTGCTCGTGCAGCATGCGGGGCACCTTGTAGATGGTGTCCACGTCCCACATGGAGATCACGCCCCATTCGGGAACGTTGGTGAACAGCGAGATCTTTTCCTTTTCCTCGTCCGGCACGCGGTGCTGGGCGCGGCACAGCAGGGCGTCGGGCTGGATGCCGATCTCGCGCAGCTTCTGTACGGTGTGCTGCGTGGGCTTGGTCTTGAGCTCGCCAGCCGTGGCGATCCAGGGCAGGTAGGTCAGGTGCACGAAGGCCGTGTTGTTGGGGCCCTGCTTGAGGGCCAGCTGGCGCACGGCTTCGAGGAAGGGCAGGGACTCGATGTCGCCCACCGTGCCGCCGACTTCGCAGATGGCCACATCCACGGCATCCGGCGTGCCGATGCCGGCGCCGCGCTTGATGTACTCCTGGATTTCATTGGTCACGTGAGGGATCACCTGCACGGTCTTGCCCAGGTAGTCGCCGCGGCGCTCCTTCTCCAGAACGCTCTGGTAGATGCGGCCGGTGGTGAAGTTGTTGGACTGCTTCATGCGCGTTTCGATGAAACGCTCGTAGTGGCCCAGGTCCAGATCGGTCTCTGCGCCATCGTCGGTCACGAACACTTCACCGTGCTGGAAGGGCGACATGGTGCCCGGGTCCACGTTGATGTACGGGTCCAGCTTGATGAGAGTGACTTTGAGGCCGCGCGATTCGAGGATCGCAGCAAGGGAGGCTGAGGCGATTCCCTTGCCCAGGGAAGACACCACACCGCCTGTGACGAAGACAAATTTGGTCATGTCTTTTATTGGTGGTGGTAAAGCAGGATTATAGATGCGCCGCCGAATTCGCCGCGCCGCGCGGGGCTGCTCGGACGTTGCGGCTCTGCTAAATTGCGCGCCATGACTGAAGTGTTCGCTGGTAAACATCTGGTGCTCGGCCTCTCCGGAGGCGTGGCTTGTTACAAATCTGCCCAGCTGGTGCGCCTGCTGGTACAGGCCGGGGCCACCGTGCAGGTGGTGATGACCGAGGCGGCCGAGCAGTTCATCACGCCGGTGACCATGCAGGCGCTGTCGGGCCGCCCTGTCTACGGATCGCAGTGGGACGCGCGCGAGCCCAACAACATGCCCCACATCAACCTCAGCCGCGAGGCCGACGCGATGCTGATCGCGCCCTGCAGCGCCGACTTCATCGCGCGCCTGGTGCAGGGCCGCTCCGACGAGTTGCTGAGCCTGATGTGCCTGGCGCGCCCCATGGACCGCGTGCCCCTGCTGTTGGCTCCGGCCATGAACCGCGAGATGTGGGCACACCCGGCCACGCAGCGCAACCTGGCGCAGGTGGCCGCCGACGGCGCACTGGTGCTGGGCGTGGGAACGGGCGACCAGGCCTGTGGCGAGGTGGGCGACGGCCGCATGCTCGAGCCCGAGGAAATCATGGAGGAGCTGGCCGCCTTCTTCACGCCCAAGCTGCTGCAGGGCCGCCAGGTGCTGGTCACGGCGGGCCCGACCTTCGAGGCCATCGACCCCGTGCGCGGCATTACCAACCATTCCAGCGGAAAGATGGGCTTTGCCATTGCGCGCGCCGCACGCGAGGCGGGCGCCCAGGTGACCCTGGTGGCCGGGCCCGTGCACCTGCGCACGCCGCGTGGCGTGCAGCGCATCGACGTGCAGTCGGCGCAGCAGATGTTCGATGCCGTGCAGCAGCAACTGCCCCAGGCTGGCGTGTTCATCGCCACGGCGGCCGTGGCCGACTGGCGCCCGGCCACGGCGTCAGACCAGAAGATCAAGAAGGACGGCTCGGGCCAGACCCCCACGCTGACCTTCGTCGAGAACCCCGACATCCTGGCGGCCGCCGCGCAGTCCGAGCCCGCACGCAGCGGCCGGCTGTACTGCGTGGGCTTCGCCGCCGAAAGCCATGACCTGCTGCAGCACGCCAGCGCCAAGCGCCTGCGCAAGCAGGTGCCGCTGCTGGTGGGCAATATCGGTCCCGCAACCTTTGGGCGGGATGACAATGCCCTGCTGCTGATCGACGAGTCCGGCACCCAGGAGCTGCCGCACGCCTCCAAGTCCCTGCTGGCGCGCCAGCTGGTGGCCGAGATCGCCCGGCGCCTGCCGCCCGCCCCTTGACACCACCGAAGGCCCGCATGTCACAGAACACCTACGAAGGTCCCCGCCACGGCGACTATGTGCGCTATGTGGATGAGCTGCTGCGCGCCAGCCCCCTGTACCGCTCTGCGGCTCACGGCTGGATGGCGCGGGGACGCAGCGATTTCACCGACGCGGTGGCCACTCCGGGCGCGCAGTCCCAGTCCGTGGTCGAGCGCGTGCGCGAGCAGGTGCAGGCTGCGGCCGAGAAGGCGCGCATCGCCGCGCAGCAGGCTTCGGTGCCCGCCTTGCCGGGACGCCAGCCGTCTGCAGGCGACAGGCATGGCGACAGGAACGGCGATAGAAATGGTGGCAGGGCCGATCGCGGCCGGCAGGCGGCCCGGGCACAGCAAGCCCAGGCCTCCTCCGCCGCCAAGGCCGTCAAGAAGACGGTCTTCAAGATAGGTCCGGGCCAGTTGCTGGGTATCGTGATCGGCCTGATCCTGGCCGTGGTGATTCCGGGCGTCGGCCCCTTCATCTTGCTGCTCACCATCATCAATGCCATCGTCAAAGGCTTTCGCAGCGGGCTCAAGTCGTCCGGGTGACGGCGCGGGGCACAATGCGCGCTTTGCTTTTCAAGAGAGCCTGCCGTGAGGCGCTCCCCAGATTGTTTCCATGAACGTTGATATCAAGATCCTTGACGCGCGCCTGCGCGAGAACATGCCCGCCTACGCCACGCCGGGAAGCGCGGGACTGGACCTGCGCGCCTGCATCGATGCGCCGCTGACGCTGGAGCCCGGCCAATGGCAACTGGTGCCCACTGGCATGGCCATGTACCTCAAGGACCCCGGCTACGCCGCCATGATCCTGCCGCGCTCAGGCATGGGCCACAAGCACGGCATCGTGCTGGGCAACCTGGTCGGCCTGATCGACAGCGACTACCAGGGCCAGCTCATGGTCAGCGCCTGGAACCGCTCGGCCACGGCCTTCACGCTGCAGCCCATGGACCGCCTGGCCCAGCTGATCATCGTGCCCGTGGTGCAGCCCAGCTTCAATGTGGTCGAGGAGTTCGAGTCGGCCTCCGAGCGCGGTGCGGGCGGCTACGGCTCCACCGGCAAGCAATAAGGCTTTCCGCCAGACATCGCCCGCAGCTGCGCTGCCAGGGCATCGCTTCAGGGAGGAGTCCGCATGGCCAGGCCATCCCGGCGCACGCGCCATCGCCCATCCGCGTCGTGGACGCGCGTGGTGCTCACGCAGGAAGACCGCATGCGCCGCCGCCTGCAGCAGCGCCACTGGCTGCGACTGCATGCGGCGTTGACGGGCGGCCTCAGCCTGGCCGGCATGTCGCTGCTGAGCCTGGCCTTGCTGCATGCGGGCGTGCACAGCATGGCGCTGCGCTACGGCGTGGCCCTGGTCTGCGGCTATCTGCTGTATCTGCTGCTGGTACGCCTGTGGGCCGAGTGCATGCTGCGCCGCGACTGGGATGGGCCGGATGTGCCCGATGCCGCGCCCGGCGGCAGCGGTTCTTCACCGGCCCGCACGCCCGAGGCTGGCGGATTCGAGAGCGGGCAGGGCGGCTCTTATGGCGGCGGTGGCTCCAGCGGCAGCTGGGACGACGGCGGTGCCATGTCCGAGGCCGCTTCCTCGGCGTCGCAAGGCTTTGACGTGCCCGGCATCGATGGGCTGGACGAAGGTGCTGTCGTCCTGGTGCCCGTGCTGCTGGTGTTTGCGGCGCTGCTGGTCGCGGTCACGGGCGCCGGGTCGCTGCTGTGGCTGGTCTTTGGGGCCGACCTGTTCCTGGCTGTGGCGGTGGAGGTGGCCTTTGCGCTGCTGATGGCGCGCACGCTCTACGTGGTGGAGCGCGAAGGCTGGCTGCTGGCCGCGCTGCGCCTGAGCTGGAAGCCGGTGCTGGGCGCGCTGGTGGGCGCCGTGGCGCTGGGCGCTGCGGCCGACTGGCTGTTTCCCCAGGCAGACACCCTGGTGCAGGTGCTGCGAGCGCTGAAAGGCCCCTGAGAGGGCACAGAGCCGCTGCTGCGCGGCTCTGGCCGTCACGCCTGTCTTTTTGCCCCCGGCAGGCGCAGCTGCATGCGCAGGCCGCCCAGCGGCGAGCGGCTGGCCGCGATGCTGCCACCATAGGTCTGCACCAGGTCACGCACGATATCCAGGCCCAGGCCTGCGCCGGGCCTGCGTTCGTCCAGGCGCTCGCCGCGCTCGAAGATGCGGCCAAGGTCGGCGTCTTCGATGCCGGGGCCGTCATCGTCCACCGTCAGCAGCAAGGGGCAGCCGGCCTGATCGGGCTCCAGGCCCTGTACTTCCAGGCTCACGGCCTGGGCCGCCCACTTGCCGGCGTTGTCCAGCAGGTTGCCCAGGATTTCCATCAGGTCCTGGCCATCGCCCAGAAAGTCCCAAGGCTGCGCATCGCCCTTCAGCGCGAAGCGGATGCCGCGGCCGGCGTGCAGCCGCTCCATGGTGCGCACCAGCGAGGCTAGCGGCGGCTCCAGCGGCGTGCGCAGGCCTGTGGCCTGGCGGGCCGCAGCGCGGGCGCGTGCCAGATGGTGGTCCACCTGGCGGCTGGCGCTGGCGACCTGCTCGCGGACCAACTCGGCCAGCGTCCCGCCTTCCTGCGCGGCGGCATTGCCGAGGATGGACAGCGGCGTGTTCACCGCATGGGCCAGATTGCCGGCCTGCGTGCGCGCGCGCTGGACCATGTCGGCGTTCACATCCAGCACATGGTTGAACTCCTGCACCAGGGGGCGCAGTTCCTGCGGAAACCGGCCTTCAAGGCGCGGCGTGGCGCCCTTGCGCACGTCGGCCAGGCCTGTGCGCAGCAACTGCAGCGGCCGCAGCGCCAGGCGCAGCTGCAGCACCACGGCCAGCGCCAGCCCGGCCGCCAGCGTGCCCAGTGCGGCGATCAGCATGGTGGTGAAGCGCTGCATGGGCTCGGCCAGCAGGGCGCTGTCGGCCGCAACGATCAGGCGCAACGGCGGCGCGTCGGCTTCGGGCAATTGCAGGGGGCGTGCCACGGCCACGAGCGGGTGGCCCTGGCCATCGGGCAGCATGCCCGTGCTCAACGCCGTGTCTTCCCGGTGTTCGCCGGGATTGCCGGCATCGGCCCGGAACTGGCGCCAGTCCAGTGTCTGGTCCCACAGCGAACGAGAGCGCAGCAGGCCGGCCTTCTCGGGTGGGCCCGCCCCATCGCTCACCTGGTCGATCTGCCAGTAAAGGCCCGACAGCGGCTGCGCCAGGCGCGGATCGCCCACGGCCAGTCCGACTTCGATGCGCCCGCCGGGCAGGCTGTTGACGGCTGCGCTGAGCTGGTCGAGCTGCAGCACCAGCTGCGCCTGCAACTGCTGCGCGATGTGATCGCGGAACAGTCCGCGCAGTCCCCAGCCGGCCAGCAGCACGGCCGCCAGCACCCAGGCCAGCGTGCCGGCCAGCAGGCGCAGGCGCAGCGAATCGCCAAGCCGGGATACCTGTCCTTCCTGTGGTGCGTTCATGCAGCGGGCGCGCCTTCCACCAGCCGGTAGCCCAGTCCGCGCACGGTCTCTATGCTGCCGGCCGGCAGCTTCTTGCGCAGGCGGCCGACGAAGACCTCGATGGTGTTGGAGTCGCGGTCGCTGTCCTGCGGGTAGATGTGTTCGGACAGTTCGGTGCGCGATATCACCTGCCCCACGCGCTGCATCAGCAGGGCCAGCACCTTGAATTCATGGCTGGTCAGCGTGAGCGGCTGGCCCGCCACGCTCACACGCGCCTGGCGCGAGTCCAGCACTATGGGGCCGCATTGCCACTGGGCGCTGGCGTGCGGGCTGAGCCGGCGCAGCAGGGCGCGCAGGCGGGCCATCAGCTCTTCCATGTGGAAGGGCTTGGCCAGATAGTCGTCGGCGCCGGCATCCATGCCGGCCACCTTCTCATGCCAGGCGCCGCGCGCCGTGAGGATCATCACCGGCATGACCCGCCCTTGTTCGCGCCAGGCGCGCAACACCGTCAGGCCATCGCGCACGGGCAGGCCCAGGTCCAGCACGGCGGCATCGAACTCCTCGACCTCGCCCAGGTACTGGGCCGTTGCGCCGTCGGCCGCCGTCTCCACCGTATGCCCGGCCTGCTGCAGCGCCTGCACGAGCTGGCTGCTCAGCGTGGGCTCGTCTTCCACCACGAGGATTCGCATCTGTGTCTAGTCCTTGCGCTTGAAGCTCAGCACCTTGCCATCGCGTGCATCGATCTTGAGCTTGGCCACGCGGCCGCCCGATTGCAGCAGCCGGATCTCGTAGATGAAGCGGCCGTCGTCATGCTCGAACTCGACCTTGATGACCTGGCCCTGGTAGTCGCGCTCGACCTGGTCGAGCACGGTGCGCAGCGGCAGCACGCGGCCTTGCTGCAGGGCCTGGCGCGCGAGTTCATGGTCGCTGTCGCCGGCATCCGAGGACGTGGTCCAGGAGGCCAGGGCCGCCGCCATCAGCAGCAGTGCGGCCAGCAGCATCCAGGGCCTGCGAGGGGTGGAGAAGGATGGAGTGGGCATGGAAAACTTTATAGCCCAGCGTGGATGAACCTCGGATGAACGGCTGCTTCAGCTTGCGTTCATGGCCTGCATCGAACAATGGCTGCACGCCGTCGCAATCCACCGGAAACGAAGGCGCAGCAGCCGGCAGATGCGGCCTTTTCGAATGCATCGCCAGCCCAATCGCCGACCCAATCGCCGGCCCAGTCGCCGGCCCAGTCGCCGGCCCAGTCGCCGACCTTCACATGCCAAGGAGAACCTCATGCCTTCCATCCGACAACTGATTTCCCGCGCTGCACGCCATGGACTGACGGGCCTGGGCATTGTTCTGATCGCCACTGCCGGGCTGGTCGCCCAGGTGCAGGCCCAGGCCGCCGCCACGGGCGGTCCTTCGGTGACCGTGCAGGCTGGCGAAGCCGTGGCCACCACGGTGGCCTCCGTGCGCGGCGCCTTCCAGGGGCCGGGCCTGAGCATCCGCGAAGTCTTCGAGCGCATGGAGGTCCTGGGCTACCGCGACCTGCGCGAGATCGAGTGGGAAGACGGCCTCTACCAGGTCAAGGGCCAGACCGGCGATGGCCGTCCCGTGAAGCTCTATGTCGATGGCAACAACGGCAACGTGCTCAGCATTCGCGCACGCAATTGAGGCCGGGCCGGCGGGCTGATTTTTGTCAGCAAGTGTTCAGTCCGGTCGGCGCACATGCAGCCTGGGGCGTTGGAGTGGTATGCAGCCGCAGGCAAGGTCGGCGGCTGCCTTTGATCGATCCACGGACAGTACACAGGAGATTTCCATGCCCCCTTCCATTCATCGCTTGGGCGCCATCGGCACCAGCTGCATTGCAGCGCTGATGCTCAGCGCCTGCGCGGGCTATCCACAGCAGGGCGGATATCCGGGTGGCGGCTACCCTGCAGGTGGCTATCCCGCTGGCGGATATCCCGCCGGGGGCTACCCCAGCGGGGGCTATCCCGCCAGCGGCCAGCCCGGCACGGCCTACCCGGGCGGCGGTGGCTATGTGCAGCAGGGGCGCGTGACCAATGTGCAACTGGTTCAGATCCAGCAGCCCAGCGGCATCGGTGGCTCGGGCATAGGTGCCGGGGCCGTGGTGGGCGGCGTGGTCGGCGGGGTGCTGGGCCGCCAGGTGGGCAAGGGCAGTGGGCGCGACATCGCCACCATTGCGGGCGTGGTGGGCGGTGCCATGGCGGGCAATGCCATCGAGAAGAACACCGGCCCTGGCGACCTGCGCGATGTCTACCGTGTCACCGTGCAGTTGAACGACGGCAGCACGCGCGTGTTCGACTACCAGAGCAATCCGCAGCTGCGCGTAGGCGAGAGCGTGCGCGTGGACAACAACCAGCTTCTGCGCTGAGTACCAGGCTCGCTCCATGCAAAAGGGCTCCCCGAAGGGAGCCCTTTGCCATTTCAGCGCGGCAATTTCAGTGCAGCGTGTCGTTGCCCGGTGCCATGGGCTGGATGCGGAAGAAGCCGGTGCCGGCCGAGCCGCGGCCGATTTCCTCCTCGGTGGCTTCGCGCACGCCTTCGACCTTCAGGTGCAGGCGCAGCGCGATGCCGGCCAGCGGATGGTTGCCGTCCAGCACCACATGCTCGGGATAGATTTCGGTCACCGTGTAGAGCAGGTCGGGCGGCACGGCGCTGCAGCCCTTGGGCAGGGCGCTGGCCTCGAAGCTCATGCCTTCTTCCAGCTCGGCCGGGAACAGGGCGCGCGGCTCCAGGAAGATCAGGCTTTCGTTGTAGTCGCCGAAGGCTTCCTCGGGCTCCAGGTGCAGGTCCAGGACCTTGCCCTGGCCGTGGCCCTGCAGGGCCTCCTCGATGCGCTTGAGCAGGTCGTCGCCGCCGACCAGGAACTCCACGGGCTCATCGAGCACGTCCAGTTCCTCGCCCAGGGTGTCCTTGAGGGTCCAGGTCAGAGCGACCACGCATTGTTCTGTGATTTCCATGGTGTGCAGCTTGTGCGGCCCATGCCGCGGTGGGGAAAAAGAAAGACCGCCGCGCGCGCCCTTGTTTGACGAAGGCGTGCCGGCGGCCGCGTTGGCGCGATTTTCCCACGGCGGCCCGGCTGCTGCGCAGGCCGGGCGGCGAGTCCTGCCGATCAGAACGGATAGTGGCGGGGCGCGGTCTGCATGGTGATCCAGCGCGTCTCGGTGAAGGCATCGATGCCTGCCTGGCCGCCGAAGTGGCCGTAGCCCGAGTTTTTCACGCCGCCAAAGGGCATCTGTGCCTCGTCATGCACGGTGGGGCCGTTGACGTGGCAGATGCCGGCCTCGATGCGCGCGGCCACGCGCCAGCCGCGTGCGGTATCGCGGGTGTAGACGGACGAGGACAGGCCGAACTCGTTGTCGTTGGCCATGGCGATGGCCTGCTCCTCGCCGCGTACGCGCACGATGGCCTTGACGGGGGCGAAGGTTTCCTCGCGGAAGATGTCCATCTCGGGCGTGACGCCGTCGATCAGCGTGGCGGCCATCAGGGTGTTGGTGGCCTTGCCGCCGCACAGCAGCTTTGCGCCCTTGGCCAGCGCGTCGTCGATCAGGCGGTTGGCGCGCTCCACGGTGGCCATGTCCACCACCGAGCCCAGCACCACGGGACCCTTGCGCGGATCGCCCAGCGGCAGCGAGGTGGCACGGGCCACCAGCTTGTCCAGGAAATCGCCGGCCACGGCCTCGTCCACGATGATGCGTTCGGTGGACATGCAGATCTGGCCCGAGTTGGCAAAGGCACCGAAGGTGCAGCCGGCCACGGCGGCGTCGATGTCGGCATCGTCCAGCACCACGAAGGGCGCTTTGCCGCCGAGCTCCAGAATGGCGGGCTTGAGGTACTTGGCGCAGGTCTGGCCGATGATGCGGCCCACGCGCGTGGAGCCTGTGAAGTTCACGCGGCGCACGGCCGGGTGGGCCACCATGGCCTCGACCACGGCGCCGGCATCTTCGGGCGCATTGGTCACGAAGTTGACCACGCCGGGCGGCAGGCCGCCTTCCTGCAGGGCCTCGATGATCAGGCCGTGCGTGGCGGGGCACAGCTCCGAGCCCTTGAGCACCACGGTGTTGCCGCAGGCCAGCGGCGTGGCGATGGCGCGCACGGCCAGGATGACGGGCGCATTCCAGGGCGCAATGCCCAGCACCACGCCAGCGGGCTGGCGCACGGCCATGGCCAGGCTGCCGGGCACGTCCGAGGGAATGATCTGGCCATTGATCTGGGTGGTCAGCGATGCGGCCTCCAGGAACATGTTGGCGGCCAGGTGCACGTTGAAGCCGGCCCAGATGCCCGAGGCGCCGGTCTCGGCGGCCATGGCGGCGGCAAAGGCCTCGGTCTTGGCCTCCAGCGCCTGCGATGCCTTCATCAGCATCTGGCGGCGCTCGGTCGGGCCCAGCGCGGCCCAGGCGGGGAAGGCCTGTTGTGCGGCTTCGACCGCGCGCACGGCATCCTGCGGCGTCGCGGCCGGGGCGCGCGTGGCCACCGATCCGTCCAGCGGATTGCGGCGCTCGAAGGTGGCGCCGTTGCCGGCCTGGACGGCCTGGCCTGCGATGAGCATGGTTTGTTCGATCATGACTGTCTCCTTGGTATGCGGTTGTGGCCTGGGCGTTGGCGCAGCCGGGCGTGCCGGTCATCGTAGAAGCAGGCGATGGCGCAGGCAGCCCGCTGGGCGCACAAAGCGCATGACGGATCGTGCACGGGCTCCGGGGTTTACCCTTGTCCTGGCTGTCCGCGGGGAAAGCCATGGGGCGCGACGGGCCTGCACTTTCCCATAATCACGTCCATGGCCGCACACAGATCCTTCACCCGTGCGGCGATCAGGAGAGACCGCACATGACCGATGCCATGGTGTTGAGCACCGACGGACTGCCGCCCGGCGAGACGGCGTCGGCCTGGCATGCCTGGATGTCGAGCCTGTTTGCGGGCCTGGATACCGATGTCTATGGCGAACGCCTGTTCGAAGGCCATGTGCGCGTGGCCAATGCCGGCGATGTGGTGCTGACCCGGCTGGAGGCGGGCCGCCACCGCGTCATGCGCAGCATGCAGGGCCTGCGTGCCCATGAGTCGCCCTATCTGAAGATCGTTGCGCCCTGGGAGGGCGTGGCCAGCGTGCGCCAGCACAACCGCGAGGCCAGCGTGCGCAAGGGCAGCTGGGTCATCTATGACACGGCGCAGGAGTACGAGGTGGCCAATCCCGAATGGTCGGAGCACCTCATCGTGATGCTGCCGCGCCAGGCCATCGTGGAACGAGGCATCCGGCTGGAAGGGCTGATGGGGCGCAATGTGGGCGGCAGCTCGGGCATCGCCCGCATCGCGCTGGAGACCATGCGCAGCACCTACCAGGAGCTGCCCGGCATGGCACCGCATCTGGCGCGCCGCGCGGGCGAGCTGCTGGTGGACATGGTCCACCTTTCGCTGCAGGAGCTGGCCGGGCAGGGCACGGCAGGCACCCAGCAACTGGCGCTGCAGGACCGCATACGCGCCCATGTGGTGGCCCATCTGCGCGATCCGGGCCTGTCGGTGGAGTCCGTGGCCGCCGCGCTCAACTGCAGCAAGCGCCATTTGCACAACGCCTTTGCGGACAGCCAGACCAGCCTGGGCGCCTTCATACAGCACAGCCGGCTGGAGCTGTGCATGCGCGAGCTGCTGCTGCCCGAGCACGCGCAGCGCACCATCACCGAAGTCGCCATGGACTGCGGCTTTGGCAGCAGCGCGCATTTCAGCCGGGCCTTCAAGGCCTATACGGGCCTGGCGCCCTCGGATTTCAGGGCCATGCGCAAGGCTGCGGGCTGAGCGTCGTCCGGCCATTTCGGGCCGGCTTGCGCTGGCGCCAGGACAGGGCAATGGCCGCATAGGACAATGCCGCCCTGTCTTTCTGCTCATTTCGGACCATTCCATGGACACCAACACCCCGCTTGCCCTGCTGGGCGGGCTTACCGCTTCCCAATTCATGCGCCGCCACTGGCACAAGAAGCCCTTGCTGGTGCGCCAGGCGATCCCGGGCTTCAAGCCCCTGATTCCGCGCGCCAGGCTGCTGGCCATGGCAGGCGAGGACGGGGTGGAATCGCGCCTGATCCAGCAGCACGATGACGGCAGCTGGAAGCTCAGTCACGGCCCGCTGTCGCGCCGCAGCCTGCCCTCGCTGCAAAAGCCCGGATGGACCGTGCTCGTGCAGGGCGTGGACCTGCACGACGACGGCGTGCACCAGTTGATGCAGCAGTTCCGCTTCGTGCCCGAGGCGCGGCTGGACGACCTGATGATCAGCTTTGCCACCGACCAGGGCGGCGTCGGCCCGCATTTCGACAGCTACGACGTCTTCCTGCTGCAGGCCCATGGCCGCCGGCGCTGGCGCATCGGCCGCCAGAAGGACCTGTCGCTGCAGCCCGATGTGCCGCTGAAGGTGCTCTCGCATTTCGAGCCGGAAGAGGAATTCGTGCTCGAGCCCGGCGACATGCTCTACCTGCCGCCCAAGTGGGCCCATGACGGCATCGCCGAGGGCGAATGCATGACCTACTCCATCGGCTTTCGCTCGCCCGCGCGCGACGAACTGGCCCGCGAGCTGCTGCTGCGCATGTCCGACGAGCCCGATGAGCCCGAAGTGCCGGTCGTCTACCGCGATCCCGACCAGCCGGCCGTCGAAGCCCCGGGCGAGATTCCCGCCAGCCTGCACGATTTCGCCCGCAAGTCGCTGGAACGCGCGCTGGCCGAGCCGCTGGCGCTGGAGCGCGCTCTGGGCGAGTACATGACCGAGCCCAAGGCCAATGTGTGGTTCGAGCATGGCGAGGAAAACGGCATGTTCGAGAGCGTGGTCCTGGACCGCCGCACCCGCATGATGTATGACGCCAGGCACATCTTCATCAACGGAGAAAGCTATCTGGCCGGTGGCCGCGATGCCACGCTGATGCGCAAGCTGGCCGACACGCGCGCGCTGTCGCGCACCGATCTGGCCAAGGCCAGCGACGATGCGCTGGAGCTGCTGTCCTCATGGTTTGACGCAGGCTGGGTGCGTGGCGGCAAGCTGTCCTGAACCGGGTAGACGCTGCGCCACAGGCATGCTAAGTTCGGTCATTCACTGTTGACAGCGTGCTGCTGAACAAGGGCGGACTTCGTTAGATTTGTAAAGAATTGTCTTGAGTCCGTCAGTAAATTGACAGCCACCTGCTTTTGTTACACAGTGCATGTCAAGGCAGTCAATCCACTGCCCTATCCGGACTTTGCAAGAGGATTTGTGCGGAATTGTTCTGAGGCTGTCAGTTTCGGTCAGCTTCGGGAAAACCTCCCTATAATCTGACGCGAGTCGAATGAATGTTTTGACGCGGCTTGGCCGTAGCGCTCCGGTTGCCTGCATCCGGTGTCGCAATGGCGGGGCCCTCCTGTTTACTGTCTTCTTACCTACTCTCTAGGAAACTGTGATGAAGAACTCTCTGATCCTGGCTACCGTGATCGCTGCTGCAGCTCTGGCCGCTTGCGGCAAGAAGGAAGAGGCTCCGGCCCCCGCTCCCGCTCCTGCTGTTGAAGCTCCCGCACCGGCAGCTCCCGCTCCCGCAGAAGCCGCTCCTGCTGCTCCCGCCGCCGACGCAGCTGCTCCCGCAGCGCCCGCCGCTGACGCAGCTGCACCTGCCGCTCCCGCTGCTGACGCTGCTGCTGCAGACGCCGCCAAGGCTGCTGCCGACGCTGCCGCCAAGGAAGCCACCAAGCAGTAATCCGGCCTTCGCCGATGGCACAGGCTTAGGCTTGTGCTGCGAAAAAACCGCATCCTTCGGGCTGCGGTTTTTTTTCGTCCACCGGGGCCCGGTCATGCATATCCATGGTCTATGCACGACGGCCCGGATGCAAAAAAGCCACCGGCAAGTGAATGCGCGGTGGCTGCAGGCGAGGGCGGCGGCTGCCGCCTCAATCCCGACGTGAGGATCGCCTACTTCATGTCGTCGGTGATGACGCGCACGATGCGCTGGGCATTGGCCGAGGTCTCTGGCTGGCCCTGGGTGTTGAGCACGGTGACCGTGGACTTGTCGCCCTCGCTGCGCACCTGGATCTGGTACTTGACCGGCGCGGCCGCGTCGGGCGAGCGGCTGAACAGCTTGCTGAAGAATCCCTTGGGCTCGACCTTGGCATCGGGCGCCACATAGCGCACGAAGTAGATGCCGCGGCTGCGGTCGCGGTCTTCCACGGTGAAGCCCGTGCGGTCCAGGGCCACGCCGACACGGCGCCATGCGCGGTCAAAGCCTTCGTCGATCTGCAGCACGGGCTGTCCGTTGGCGGATTCCATGCGCACGCTGCCGGTGGCGGCTGCCGTGGTGGTGTTGGCCTTGGCCACGGCGTCGGCCTGCTCCTGGCTCACGCCGAGCTTGACCATCAGGCGGCGCAGGAATTCGGTTTCCAGTTCCGGATCGGAGGGGCGCGGCTGCCAGATGGTCTGGTCCTTCTGGGCGCTGGTGTACACCTCCTGCATGCCGCGGTGCGTGATGTAGACCTCGGTGGAGCCGTCGGCCGAGCGCTCCAGGCGGGTGCGGAACCTGTCGCGCTCGCTGGTGGAGTACAGGCCGTCGAAGACCTTGCCCAGCGTCTTGCGGATCACGTCCTGCGGGATCTTGGCGCGGTTCTCGGCCCAATCGGTTTCGATGATGCCGAGCTGGCGGTCTTCGGTGGTGAAGATGAAGCCGTTTTCCAGCCAGAAGTCGCGCACGGGCTCCCACAGCTGGTCGGCCGGACGCTTGATCACCAGCCAGCGCTGCTCGCCATTGCGCTCGATGCGCACATCGCCCAGGGCGGCGGTGGCCGTTCGGCCCTCTGCCGGCTTTTGCGCCTTGGAGTTGGCTTCCATGGCAGCGGCGGAGACCACGCCGCCGGGCACGGCGTAGCGGGAGTCCGTGGACAGCTGTGTCAGGTCTGGCGGGACTTCCAGGGTGGGCGCCTGCTGCTTGCCGGCGCTCTTGTAGTCGATCTTGCTCTCTTGGAACGTGGTCGTGCAGGCTGTCAGGCCGATGGCCAGGCTCAGCAGGCTCAGACGTGCAATGGGCTGTTTCACGCGAATATCCTTGGTGCGTTCGGTCGGTGGGGCGGGGCGCCTCACAGCAGGCCAGCGGAGCTCAGGGCGGCTTCCACGGTGGCTTCCAGATTCTTGCTCAGGGGTGTCATCGGCAGGCGCATGGCCGGGCCGCAAAGGCCCAGGCGGGCTGCGGCCCACTTGACGGGAATGGGGTTGGCCTCGACGAAGAGGTTCTTGTGCACAGGCATCAGGCGCATCTGGATGTCCATGGCGGTGCGCACGTCGCCGGCCAGGGCCGCCTTGCACAGATCGCTCATCAGGCGCGGCGCCACGTTGGCCGTGACGCTGATGTTGCCGTGGCCGCCGCACAGCATCAGTGCCACAGCGGTCGGATCATCGCCGGAGTACACGCCGAAGCCTTCGGGCACTTCACGGATCAGCCACTGGGCGCGTTCGATGTTGCCCGTGGCTTCCTTGATGCCGATGATGGCGGGAATCTGCGCCAGGCGCAGCACGGTGTCGTGCTGCATGTCGGCCACCGAGCGGCCGGGCACGTTGTAGAGCACCACAGGCAGGTCGCCCACCGCTTCGGCAATGGCCTTGAAATGCTGGTACTGGCCTTCCTGCGTGGGCTTGTTGTAGTAGGGCACGACCTGCAGCTGGCTGTCGGCACCGACCTTCTTGGCGTAGCGGGCCAGCTCGATGGCCTCGTGCGTGCTGTTGGCGCCGCAGCCTGCCATCACGGGAACGCGGCCCGCAGCCTGCTCGACGGACACGCGGATGATTTCGCAGTGTTCCTCCACGTTGACGGTGGGGGATTCGCCTGTCGTTCCCACCACGCCGATGCAGTCCGTGCCCTCGGCCACATGCCAGTCGATGAGTTTTCGCAGCGCCGGGTAGTCAACACTACCGTCCTCGTGCATGGGCGTGATGAGGGCAACGATGCTGCCAGTGAGAGCGACGGAGGAGGATGTCATGTCCGCAAGAAAAAACGGGAAAGGATCATTCTAACGAGTGTCGGAGGCAGGCCCAAGGCGGTCGCCTGTAGGGATTCAGGCGATTGCAGAGCCTGACGCCTTCTGATGCGCCAGCATGGCCACGGGTTCCCGGCCTGTTGCATCGGGGCGCAGTGCCGCGATGCGCTGGACCATGCGATCGGGCTCGCCCAGCTGGCCGTGCTCGTAGGCCACGATGTGCCAGCCCGCGCAGGCCTGCAGCAGCTCGCCGGGCGCCAGCAGGAAATCGGGCCGGGAAGGCTTGCCGAAGGCCTCGTTGCCCTGGGCAAAGGTTTCGTACAGCAGCACGCCGCCGGGGGCCACGCTGTCCAGCAGCGCCGGCCACAGCGGGCGCCACAGATAGTGGGTCACGACCACGGCGCCGAACTGCCGGCCGGGCAGGGGCCAGGGGCCGTTTTCAATGTCGGCGCACAGCAGCTCGCCCACGCCCTGCAGGCCGGCCAGGGCCTGGGCATCGCGGTCCACGCCCGTCACTGCATGGCCGCGTGCATGGAACCAGCGCATGTGGCGGCCAGGGCCGCAGGCCACGTCGAGCACGGTGGCCTCGGGTGCCAGAAGATGCGACCAGCGTTGGATCCAGGGCGAAGGCGGCGTGGCTGCGTGCATGTGAAATTTCGGAAATGAATTGAAAGCGGCCGCCATTGTGCCGCCAGGCCTTTGCCGCGCTTCAATTTCAGAAGCAGGCCCAGAGCTGGTCGGCCATGCCCAGCATGAACTCGGGCTGCAGATAGAGCATGAAGACCAGGCCCAGCACCAGCAGCACGGCGGCCCACAGCGCCAGCCTGCGCAGCAGCTGTGGGCGGGGCGTGGTGGCTGTCGTCATGTCAGGCCGCCGCCTGCGCCGCACGCGGCCTTGCCACCGGGGCTTCGCGTATCGGCAGGTTCAGCAGGCCGGCGGCCACGCCCAGGCCGATGGCCAGGTACCAGACCACCTGGTAGCTGCCGGTGTGGTCATACAGATAGCCGCCCAGCCAGACGCCCAGGAAGCTGCCGACCTGGTGGCTGAAGAACACCATGCCGCTCAACATGGACAGATGCTGCACGCCGAAGATCTGGGCCACGGTGGCATTGGTCAGCGGCACGGTGGACAGCCACAGCAGTCCCATGGCGGCCGAGAAGATGTAGACCGACCAGGGCGTCAGCGGCGCGAGCAGGAAGAGCACGATCACCACCGAGCGCGTGAAGTAGATGGTGGACAGCAGGTAGCGCTTGGGCAGGCGCTGGCCCAGGTTGCCGGCCACATAGGTGCCGACGATGTTGAACAGCCCCACCAGCGCCAGCGAGATGCTGGCCACCTGCGGTGCCAGGCCGTAGTCCTTGAGGTAGCTGGGCATGTGCACGCCGATGAACATCACCTGGAAGCCGCAGACGAAGTAGCCTGCCGTCAGCAGCACGAAGCTGGGTGTGCGCAGGGCCTCGGCCACGGCCTGGGCTGCGCTCTGGTCGCGCACGGGCCGGGTATTGCCGGCCGTGAAGCCCGGCTCGCGCAGGCCGAAGGCCAGCGGAATGATCATCAGGGCGCACAGCGACAGCAGCAGCAGGGCGTTGGACCAGCCGAAGTTCGAGATCAGGCTGCCTTCCACGGGCACCATGAAGAACTGGCCGAAGGAGCCCGCCGCCGCCGTCACGCCCATGGCCCAGCTGCGCCGCGCCACGGGAATCTGGCGGCCCAGCACGCCGTAGATCACGGCATAGGTGGTGCCGGCCTGGGCTGCGCCTATCACCACGCCGGCCGTCAGGGCGAACCAGGTTGTCGTGGGCGCCATGGCCATGCCGGCCAGGCCCAGCGCATACAGCAGCGCGCCCACCAGGAGCACGCGGAAGGCGCCGAAGCGGTCGGCCAGCATGCCGCCGAAGATGCCGAGCACGCCCCAGGACAGGTTCTGGATGGCAATGGCCAGCGCGAAGGACTCGCGCGTCCAGCCCATCTCCTGGGTGATAGGCTGCAGCCACAGGCCGAAGCCGTGCCGGATTCCCATGGACAGCGTCACGACTGCGCCCCCGCACAGCAGTATCTGCACCATGGACATGGGTTGGTTGTTTTTGTGCATGCGGCAAACTTTAGCGAAACTCCGGGTTTTGCGCTGCGACGCATGGATCGCCCATGCGCCAGCGCGGCACTTCGTAGCCCTTGGCGGCACTGGCCTTTTCGGGATAGTCAATGTCAATGACTGTGAATGTATCCAGCACTGAGCCGGGCCGCGCACTACAATCCGCCCCCATGGCAGTCAAACCATCTCCCATTTCCGCCAGCGAATACTCCGAAGGCTCGATACGCGTGCTCAAGGGCCTGGAGCCCGTCAAGCAGCGTCCCGGCATGTACACGCGCACCGACAACCCCCTGCATGTGCTGCAGGAGGTGATCGACAACGCGGCCGACGAGGCGCTGGCCGGCTTCGGCAAGAAAATCCGCTTCACCCTGCATTCCGACGGCTCCTACAGCGTCGAGGACGACGGCCGGGGCATCCCCTTCGGCATGCACCCCGAGGAAAAGGCGCCCGTGGTGGAGCTGGTCTTCACCCGCCTGCATGCGGGCGGCAAGTTCGACAAGGGCAAGGGCGGCGCCTACAGCTTCTCGGGCGGCCTGCATGGCGTGGGCGTCTCGGTCACGAATGCGCTGGCCACGCGCCTTGAGGCCTGCATCCACCGCGAGGGCAAGGTGGCCACCATCGCCTTCTCGGGCGGCGACGTGGTCGAACCCCTGCAGTCGCGGCCGCTGGCCGCGGGCGAGCGCAAGCAGGGCACGACCGTGCGCGTGTGGCCCGATGCCCGCTACTTCGAATCCTCCCAGCTGCCCATGGGCGAGCTGATGCATCTGCTGCGCAGCAAGGCCGTGCTCATGCCCGGCGTGTCGGTGACCCTGGTCAACGAGAAGACGCGCGACACCCAGACCTGGCAGTTCAAGGGCGGCCTGCGCGACTATCTGCAGCAAAGCCTGCATGGCGAGGCCGTCATCCCCCTGTTCGAAGGCGAGGGCTTTGCCGACCGCAACCACGACAGCTTTGCCGAAGGCGAGGGCGCCGCCTGGTGTGTGGCCTTCACCGAGGATGGCGCGCCGCTGCGCGAAAGTTATGTCAACCTGATCCCCACCACGGCCGGCGGCACGCACGACAGCGGCCTGCGCGACGGCCTGTTCCAGGCGGTCAAGGCCTTCATCGAGATGCATTCGCTGCTGCCCAAGGGCGTCAAGCTCATGCCTGACGACGTCTTCGCGCGCGCCAGCTACGTGCTCAATGCCAAGGTGCTGGACCCGCAGTTCCAGGGCCAGATCAAGGAGCGCCTGAACTCGCGCGATGCCGTGCGCCTGGTCAGCGGCTACGTTCGCCCTGCGCTGGAGCTGTGGCTCAACGAGCATGTGGAATGGGGCCGCAAGCTGGCCGAGATCGCCATCAAGGCTGCCCAGACCCGCCAGAAGGCGGGCCAGAAGGTCGAAAAGCGCAAGGGCTCGGGCGTGGCCGTGCTGCCCGGCAAGCTCACCGATTGCGAAAGCCGCGACTTGAGCCTGAACGAGGTCTTCCTGGTCGAGGGCGACTCGGCCGGCGGCAGCGCCAAGATGGGACGCGACAAGGAAACCCAGGCCGTGCTGCCCCTGCGCGGCAAGGTGCTCAACACCTGGGAAGTCGACCGTGACCGCCTGTTCGCCAACAACGAGATCCACGACATCTCGGTGGCCATCGGCGTGGACCCGCATGGCCCCCATGACACGCCCGACCTGTCCGGCCTGCGCTACGGCAAGATCTGCATTCTTTCGGATGCCGACGTGGACGGCTCGCACATCCAGGTGCTGCTGCTCACGCTGTTCTTCCGCCACTTCCCCAAGCTCATCGAGGCCGGCCACATCCATGTGGCGCTGCCGCCGCTGTTCCGCGTCGATGTGCCTGCGCGGGGCAAGAAGCCAGCAGCCAAGATGTACGCGCTGGACGAGGGCGAGCTGACCGCCATCCTCGACAAGTCCGCCAAGGATGGCGTGCCGCGCGAGAAATGCCAGATCAGCCGCTTCAAGGGCCTGGGCGAGATGAATGCCGAGCAGCTGTGGGAAACCACGCTCAACCCCGACACGCGCCGCCTGCTGCCCGTGCAGTTCATGAATCTGGACTTTGCGGCGGCCGAGCAGGTCGTCACCAAGCTGATGGGCAAGGGCGAGGCTGCGGCGCGCCGCGAGCTGATGGAGTTGCACGGCGACGCCATCGAAGTGGATATCTGATCCCCATGCCCCTGCGCCCGGCTGCCCCACAGCACCTTCCGCACCGCCCGCACCCTGCGCGCGCCGCTGCCGCGCGCGCGCTTGCAGCGCTGGGCGCGGCCCTGGCGCTGTGGGGGGTGGCGCAGCCCGCGCATGCCGATCTCTGGGCCTTCGTGGACGAGCGCGGCATCACGCACTTCGCCGCGCAGGCGCTGGACGAGCGCTACAAGCTCTACTTCCGCGGCTCGCTGTATGACAGCACCGAGCAGGGACTCAAGCCCCCGCTGGTGGAAGCCGAGGCCGCTGCCGACGATGACGGCGGCAGCGATGCCGGGCGCAGGCTGCAGGCGAGCACGCGGATGCAAAGCTTCTTCGACATCTCGCCGCGCTACAAGAGCGTGCGCGGCCACCTGCGCAAGGCGGCGGACCACACGGGGGTGGACTACGACCTGCTCAAAGCCGTGATTGCCGTCGAGTCGGGCTTTGACGCGCAGGCCATCTCGCCCAAGGGCGCAGTCGGCCTGATGCAGCTGATGCCGGCCACGGCCCAGCGCTTCGGCGTGGAGGCCAGCCGCCAGCGCAGCGTGCAGCAGCAACTGGCCGACCCGGCCATCAACGTGCCGGCCGGCGCGCGCTACCTCAACCATCTGATGGGGCTGTTCCCCGGGCGGCTGGACCTGGTGCTGGCCGCCTACAACGCGGGCGAGGGTGCCGTGCGGCGTGCGGGGCAGGCCATTCCTCCCTATCAGGAAACCCGCAATTACGTGAAGGCCGTGCTCGGTATCTACGAGCAGCTGCAGGGCGGGCGCCAGCGTGCGGGCCAGGCAGCGCCTGCGGTGGCGGCACAGCCTGGCACAGCGCCCCGGATACGGATGACCTTGTCCACAGGGCTGCCCTCGCCGCGATGAGCGGCCTTCACTGCATTTATTGAGATCACGAATTTCTTCATGAGCGATCAAAACACTCTGGATCTGGCCCAACAGGCGGCCGGCGATGCCCTGGACCTGGGCCAGTACGCACAGCGCGCCTACCTTGAATACGCACTGTCTGTCGTCAAGGGCCGGGCACTGCCCGATGTCACCGACGGCCTCAAGCCCGTGCAGCGGCGCATTCTGTACGCCATGGACCGCATGGGCCTGAGCTACAGCGGCCCCAACCACAACACGGCGGCCAAGCCCGTCAAAAGCGCGCGCGTGGTCGGCGATGTGCTGGGGCGCTTTCACCCGCACGGCGACCAGTCGGCCTACGACGCGCTGGTGCGCATGGCCCAGGACTTCAACCAGCGCTATCCGCTGGTCGATGGCCAGGGCAATTTCGGCAGCCGCGACGGCGACGGCGCAGCGGCCATGCGCTACACCGAGGCGCGCCTGTCCAAGATCACGGGCCTGCTGCTCGACGAGATCGACATGGGCACGGTGGACTTCGTGCCCAACTACGACGGCAGCACGCAGGAGCCGCAGCAGCTGCCCGCGCGCCTGCCGTTCGCCCTGCTCAACGGCGCCAGCGGCATTGCCGTGGGCCTGGCCACGGAAATCCCCAGCCACAACCTGCGCGAGGTGGCCGACGCCTGCGTGGCCCTGATCAAGCGGCCGCAGCTCAGCGACGAGGAACTGTTCCAGATCATCCCCGGCCCCGACTATCCGGGTGGCGGGCAGATCATCAGCAGCGCCTCCGACATCCAGGATGCCTACCGCACGGGGCGCGGCAGCCTCAAGCTGCGCGCGCGCTGGAAGATCGAGGAGCTGGCGCGCGGCCAGTGGCAGATGGTGGTGACCGAGCTGCCGCCCGGCGTCTCTGCGCAGAAGGTGCTCGAAGAGATCGAGGACATCACCAATCCCAAGGTCAAGAGCGGCAAGAAGGCGCTGAGCCAGGAACAGACCCAGCTCAAGGCCAGCATGCTGGCGGTGCTCGATGGCGTGCGCGACGAGTCCAGCAAGGATGCGCCCGTGCGCCTGGTCTTCGAGCCCAAGACCGGCAAGGTGCCGCAGCAGGAGCTGGTCACGGCGCTGCTGGCGCACACCAGCCTGGAGTCGTCCAGCTCCATCAACCTGACCATGATCGGCCTGGATGGCCGGCCGGTGCAGAAAAGCCTGCGCCTGATGCTCGAGGAATGGATCGCCTTCCGCCAGACCACGGTCACGCGGCGCAGCCAGCACCGGCTGGCCAAGGTGCTGGACCGCATCCACATCCTCGAAGGCCGTCAGGCCGTGCTGCTGAACATCGACAAGGTCATCGCCATCATCCGGGCCAGCGACGAGCCCAGGCAGGCGCTGATCGATGCCTTTGCGCTGTCCGAGCGCCAGGCCGACGACATTCTGGAAATCCGCCTGCGCCAGCTGGCGCGGCTGGAGGCCATCAAGATCGAGCAGGAACTCAAGGAACTGCGCGTCGAGCAGGGCAAGCTCGAAGACATCCTGGGCAGCGAGAGCGTCATGCGCCGCCTGATCTGCAAGGAGATCGAGGCCGACGCCAAGCAGTTCGCCGATGCGCGCCGCACGCTGATCCAGGAAGAAAAGAAGGTGGTCGCCGAAGTCAAGGTGGTCGATGAGCCCGTGACGGTCATCATCTCGGACAAGGGCTGGGTGCGCACGCGCCAGGGCCATGGCGTCGATGCGGGCACGCTCAGCTTCAAGGCCGGCGACAGCCTGCACGGCACCTTCGAGTGCCGCACGGTGGACCAGCTGCTGGCCTTCGGCAGCAATGGCCGGGTCTATTCGGTGCCGGTGTCGCAGCTGCCCGGCGGGCGCGGCGATGGCCAGCCCGTGACCACGCTCATCGAGCTGGAGGCCGGCACCCAGATCCTGTACTACTTCGCGGGAGCCGAAGGAACGGCGCTGCTGCTGTCGGGGTCGGGCGGCTACGGCTTCGTGGCCATGGTGGGCGACATGGTCTCGCGCCAAAAGGCGGGCAAGGCCTTCGTGACGCTGGCCGACGGCGAGACGCTGTGCGCCCCGTCCACGGCCTACGGCGTGCCCATGGGCGCACGCGCCGAGCCGCAGGAAGGCGAGCAGGGCGCGGGCCTGCTGCTGCCGGCCACGCATGTGATCTGCGCCTCCACGGGCGGCCGCATCCTCACCTTCGAGATCGCCAGCCTCAAGCACATGGCCAAGGGCGGTCGCGGGCTGATGCTGCTCGACCTGGAGGACAAGGACACCCTGGCGGGCGCTGCCGCCTACACGCGCAGCATCCGCATCGATGGCCTGGGCCGCGGCGGCAAGGAGCGCAGCGAGACGCTGGAGATCCGCAGTCTCAACAATGCCCGTGGCACGCGCGGCCGCAAGGGCAAGTCGGCCGACCTGGGCTTCAAGCCGCAAAGCGTGACGCGCGTGGAGTAAAGAGCGCATCTGCCCCTGCAATGCCTTCCGCGAAAGGGGCGGATCAGGGGTTTTCTCTGGGTTTTTCCGGCCTCCGGGCCCTGCTGCAGGCCTCAACATGGAGTCTTCCAACATGAGGGAGACTGGATATGCTGCGACTTCGCATGGCACACAAGCTGTGGCTTGCCGTGGCCGCCATCGTGGTGGCGCTGGTGGGCGTGGTCGGCTTGTCGGGTTATCGCTCGGCCCAGGTCCAGGCCCGGTCCGAGGCCGTCACCCAGGAGATGCAGGCGCGGGTCCAGGCCGCCGTGCGCTGGATGGGGCTGACCGAAACCAATGCGGCCCGCACCCAGGCCCTGGTGGTCAGCAGTGATGCTGCCGTCGAGGCCGAGTTCAAGGACGTGATCAGCGCCACCTCGGCGCGGATCACCGAAGTGCAGAAATCACTGGAAGCCATGCCCCTGTCCGACGCAGACAAGGCGCAGATGGCCAGGATTGCGGCAGCCCGCAAGACCATGATCGAACTGCGTGCCCAGGCACGCCAGCTCAAGGCCGACGGCCGGCAGGAGCAGGCGTTGGCCCTGGTCAAGCAATCCTACAACCCTGCCGTGGATGCCTATCTGCAGTCGCTGCGCGACTTCGTGCAGATGCAGGAGCAGGTGGTGCGCAGCAGCCAGGAAGAGACGGCAGCCTCGCGCAGGCTCACCGTGGGTTTTGCCGCTGCGGCCGTGGGCGTGCTGCTGCTGTGCATCGTCATCGGCGCCCATTTCCTGATTGCCAGCATCCGCCGTCCCCTGGCCCAGGCCAGGGAACTGGCCGAACGCATTGCCGCAGGCGACCTGAGCGCAGCCGCGCAGGGACAGACACAGCGCGCTGACGAATTCGGCGACCTGCTGCGCTCGCTGCAGGCCATGAGCGAATCGCTGTCGGGCATGGTGCAGCAGGTGCGCCAGAGCACGGACAGCATTGCCATCGCCAGTGCCGAGATTGCCACCGGCAACCACGACCTGTCCGTGCGCACCGAGCAGACCTCCAGCAACCTGCAGGAGACCGCTGCCGCCATGGAGCAGTTCACCAGTACGCTGCAGCAAAGCGCCAGCAGTGCGCAGCAGGCCAGCAGCCTGGCGGCGGGCGCGTCACAGGTGGCCCAGCGCGGCGGTGAGGTCGTGGCCCGGGTGGTCGAGACCATGAAAGGCATCAACGACAGCAGCCGGCAGATTGCCGACATCGTCGGCGTCATCGACTCCATTGCCTTCCAGACCAATATCCTGGCGCTGAACGCCGCCGTGGAGGCGGCCCGCGCCGGCGAGCAGGGCCGGGGCTTTGCCGTGGTGGCCAGCGAGGTGCGCACGCTGGCCCAGCGCAGCGCGGCGGCTGCCAAGGAGATACGCCAGCTCATCGGCGCTTCGGTGGAGCGGGTGGAGGACGGCGCCCGCCTGGTGGGCGATGCCGGCACCACCATGGAGGGCATCGTGCAGTCCGTGCAGCGCGTGGCCGACACCATCGGCGAGATCACGGCGGCCTCTTCGGAGCAAAGCGCGGGCGTGGCCCAGGTCAATCAGGCCGTGGGACAGCTGGACCAGATGACGCAGCAGAACGCGGCCCTGGTCGAGCAAAGCGCGGCCGCGGCGCAAAGCCTGCGTGAGCAGGCCGAGCAGCTGTCGCGGACTGTGGCGGTGTTCAAGGTGGCGCACCTGGCGCCCTCGCCGACGACGCTCGCAAGGCAGGCTGCGCCGGCGGTGCGCACTGCGCACAGCGCGGCCGCAGCGCCAAGGCGGCCGGCAGCAGCCGTGGCGCCTGCGGCTGTCGGGCCGGTTGCCGCGCGGCCTGCTGCAGCAAGGGAGGCGGCGCCCAAGCTGGCCTCGGCGCCCCGGCCCGCCGCACCGGCAGCCGAGGATGGCCAATGGGAGAGTTTCTAGCCGCCTGCGAGCACGGCGGCGCCGTGCGGCGGCATGCCGATCAGGCCAGTTCGGCGATCAGCTCGATTTCCACGCAGGAGCCCAGCGGGATCTGGGCCACGCCGAAGGCGCTGCGCGCATGCGTGCCGGCATCGCCGAAGACCTGGCCCAGCAGCTCGCTGCAGCCGTTGGCCACCAGGTGCTGCTCGGTGTAGTCGCCCGTGGAGTTGACCAGGCACATCAGCTTGACGATGCGGCGCACGCGGCCCAGGTCGCCGCCGGCGGCGTGCTGGAGCGTGCCCATCAGGTCGATGGCGATGGCGCGCGCGGCCTGCTGGCCGTCGGCAGTCTGCAGATCACGGCCCAGCTGGCCTGCCCAGACCTTGCCGTCCTTGCGTGCGATATGTCCGCTCAGGAACACCAGATTGCCCGTCTGCACATAGGGCACGTAGGCCGCCGCCGGGATGGCAGGCGACGGCAGTTCGATGTTCAGGGCCTTCAGTTGTTCGTAAACGCTCATCGTTGATTCCTTCGAGACAAGAAAAATCCGGCGCCAGTGCCGGGGTGGCGGACAGTGTGACACAGCCCCCGTGCACCCTGGCATGTCAGGGGCTGGGCTTCCGTCAGTCTGATTGTTGTCTGAATCCGAGGCGGTGCATGGTGGCTGCGCGGCATCCGCTCCTAGCATGTGTGGATGCACCCTGCGGCAGCTGCCCAAACTCTCTCGCCGTCTTCCTGGACGCCCCTGCTGCTCGGCTGCGTGGCCGGTGCGGCCTGGCAGGTCACGCAGCCGCGCCTGTGGCCGCTGTGGATGTATCTGCTCTTGGCGTGCATGGGGCTGGCAGGCCTGGCATGGAGGGCGTGGCGGGCATGGGCAGGCCGGCGCTGCCGTGTTGTGCAAGGCCTGTGGGCCGCTGTCTGCGCCGCCTTGCTGGTAGGCGGGTTGACAGGCTGGCGTGCCCAGGACTTTGCGGGCCACGCGCTGTCGCCGCAGCTGGAAGGGCGTGACCTGCGCATCGTCGGCGTCGTGGCATCGCTGCCCCAGAACATGGCCCAGGGCGTGCGCTGGCGCATGGCCGTGGAGCAGGCGCAGATCGCGGGCAGCGAAGAGGCCCTGGCGCCGTTTCCCGGGTTGATCGAGCTGTCCTGGTACGCAGCCCGGGGCCGGGCGTCCAAGGGCGCCGCAGCGTCGCTGCCCGTCCTGCGCCCGGGCCAGCGCTGGGACCTGACCGTGCGGCTCAAGCGCCCGCATGGCGCGCGCAATCCCCACGGTTTCGACTATGAGCTGTGGCAGTGGGAGCAGGGCGTGCAGGCCACGGGCTATGTGCGCGAACAGCCAGCGGCGAGCCTGCTGGCCGACACCGGCGCCTACGCCCTGCAGCGCTGGCGCCAGCAGATGCGCGAGGCCATCGTGAACCGGGCAGCCGCACTCGCGCAAGCCATGCAGCGCGTAGGCATGGACCCCGCGCAGTCGCCGCGCATGCTGGGCGTGGTGGCCGCCCTGGCCATGGGCGATCAGCAGGCCATTGCGCGTGACGATTGGACGCTGTTCCGCCATACCGGCGTGGCCCATTTGATGAGTATTTCCGGACTGCATATCACCCTGTTCGCATGGCTGGCTGCGCTGGTCGTGGGGCGACTGTGGCGTTGCAGTGCCCGGGCCTGCCTGTGGTGCCCGGCGCCGCAGGCGGCCCTGCAGGCTGGCGTGCTGCTGGCGGGCGGCTATGCCCTGTTCAGCGGCTGGGGTCTGCCGGCGCAGCGCACGGTGTGCATGCTGGCAACGGTGGCCGCGTTGCGCGTCACAGGGCTGCGCTGGCCCTGGCCCGCCGTGTGGTGCCTGGCGCTGGCCGTGGTTGTCGTGCTCGATCCCTGGGCCCTGTGGCAGGCGGGCTTCTGGCTGAGTTTTGTCGCCGTGGGCGTGCTGCTGGCGACCGATGCACGCATGCAGGGCGCGGTGCGGCCGTCGCTGCCCGCCCGTGCCCTGGCGTTGTGGGGTGAGCAGTGGCGCATCACTCTGGCGCTGGCGCCGCTGGGGCTGATGCTGTTTGGCCAGCTGTCGCTGTCGGGGCTGCTGGCCAATCTGGCCGCGATTCCCTGGGTGACTTTCGTGGTCACGCCACTGGCCTTGCTGGGGGCCTTGTGGCCCCCGCTCTGGACGGGCGCGGCGCTGGCGTTGGCGCCGCTACTGGAACTGCTGCAGTGGCTGGACCGGTGGGGCTGGGCCGTGTTGCAGCTGCCGCAGCCGCCGCTGTGGGCGGGGCTGGCTGCGCTGGGTGCAGGCCTGGCGCTGGTGGCTCCGGTGCCGGCCGGATGGCGTTGCTGGGGCCTGGCCATGTGCCTGCCGGCCCTGTGGTGGCCGCCGGCTGCACCGGCGCATGGCGAGTTCGATTTGATGGCCGTGGACATAGGCCAGGGCAATGCCGTGCTGCTGCGCACGGCCCGGCACGCCCTGCTGTATGACACGGGTCCGCAGTACGGCATGGATAGCAATGCCGGCGAACGGGTGCTGGTGCCGCTGCTGCAGGCCCTGGGGCTGCGCCTGGATGCGCTGTGGCTCAGCCACCGCGACGGCGACCATACGGGCGGTGCCTTGGCCGTGCATGCCGCGCAGCCGCAGGCCGAGGTCTGGGGATCGGACTCCGTGATCCTGGACCCCGCTCTGGCCGGCCTGGGCGCCGTGCGCCGCTGCGAGGCCGGCCAGCAGTGGGAGTGGGATGGCGTGCAGATGCAGGTGCTGCATCCACCCGCGGGCGAACCGCTGCCGGCCGCGCAGGCCCTGGCCCACGCCAATGCGGGCAGCTGCGTGCTGCTGCTGCGTTCGGCATCCGGGGTGCAGGCCTTGCTGGCCGGCGATATCGAGGCTGCACAGGAAAGGGCGCTGGCGCAGGCCGGCGCCCTCACGCCCGTGCAGTGGCTGCTGGTGCCGCACCACGGCAGCCGCACCTCATCGAGCACCGCTCTGGTGCAGGCCCTGGCACCGCGCTGGGCCATGGTGCAGGCGGGATACCGCAGCCGTTATGGACACCCGGTCCCCGAGGTGGTGCGGCGCTATGAGGCCAACGGCTCCAGCGTGGTGCAGTCGGCCCGCTGCGGCGCAGCGCATTGGCGCTCTGCCGATCCCGCACAACTGGTCTGCGAGCGGGAGCGGGCGCGCCGTTACTGGGACATGCATGTCACGCACGTCAGGCACATCACGCAGAGGCAGGGCGGATAGGACGGGTGCCGATGGCCGCGCAGCCGGCATATGCTGGATACCGCTTGTCCGGATTGAGGTTACCTATCGCTACACTGGTGCGATACGAGGGCTGGCCCGCAGCTTGCTTTACCTCGTACACATGCAGCGACAGGAGGTGACGAATGCATCCATTTGACGAGATGTACACGATGACGCCGTTCGACGGCAGCGATGTGCGCCTGCACTACAAGGACTATGCGCAATGGCTTGCGCGCCAGTCCGAACAGACGCTGCGAGCGCGCAGCGCCGAGGCCGAGATCATCTTCCGGCGCGTAGGCATCACGTTCGCCGTCTACGGCGACAAGGATGAAAGTGGCGCCGGCACCGAGCGCCTCATTCCCTTCGACCTGATTCCGCGCGTCATCCCGTCCCATGAATGGGAGCGCATGCAGGCAGGCCTGGTGCAGCGCGTGACGGCGCTCAACCGCTTTCTGCACGACGTCTACCACGACCAGGAAATCCTGCGCGCGGGCCTGCTGCCGCGCGAGCTGGTGCTGAACAACAGCCAGTACCGCCCCGAGATGCGGGGCCTTGCCGTGCAGGGCGGCATCTACGCCCACATCGCCGGCATCGACATCGTGCGTGCCGCCAATGCCCAGGGCGAGGGCGTGTACTACGTGCTGGAGGACAACCTGCGCGTGCCTTCGGGCGTGTCTTACATGCTGGAGAACCGCCGCATGATGATGCGGCTGTTCCCCGACCTGTTCTCCCGTCATCCCGTGGAGCCCGTGGCCCACTATCCCGACATGCTGCTGGAGACGCTGCGCGCCAGCGCTCCGGCCGGCACGCCCGAGCCCACGGTGGTGGTGCTCACGCCCGGCATGTACAACAGCGCCTACTTCGAGCACGCCTTCCTGGCCCAGCAGATGGGCGTGGAGCTGGTCGAGGGCCAGGACCTGGTGGTGGACAAGGACGTGGTCTACATGCGCACCACGCGCGGCCTGCAGCGCGTGGACGTGATCTACCGGCGCGTGGACGATGATTTTCTGGACCCCGAAGTCTTCCGTCCCACCTCCACGCTGGGCTGCCCCGGCCTCATGCGCGCCTACCGCGCGGGCAACGTCAGCATCTGCAATGCGGCGGGCACGGGGGTGGCCGACGACAAATCGGTCTATCCCTATGTGCCGGAGATGATCCGCTTCTACCTGGGCGAGGAACCCATTCTGCAGAACGTGCCGACCTGGCTGTGCCGCAAGCCCGACGACCTGCGCTACGTGCTCGACCACCTGGATGAGCTGGTGGTCAAGGAAGTCCATGGCGCCGGTGGCTACGGCATGCTGATCGGGCCTGCCGCCTCGCGCGGCGAGATAGAGGATTTCCGCCGCGCGCTCATCGCCAATCCCGGCGGCTACATCGCGCAGCCCACGCTGGCGCTGTCCACCTGCCCCACCCTGGTGGAGCAGGGCATCGCTCCAAGGCATATCGACCTGCGTCCCTTCGTGCTCAGCGGCAATCAGGTACGCATGGTGGCCGGCGGCCTCACGCGCGTGGCGCTCAAGGAAGGCTCGCTGGTGGTCAATTCATCACAGGGCGGCGGCACCAAGGACACCTGGGTGCTCGGGGCCGGTGAGTCAAACGAGGGAGGACATTGAATGCTCAGCCGTACTGCCGATCATCTGTACTGGATGTCCCGCTACACGGAGCGTGCGGAGAACACTGCCCGCATGCTCAACGTCTCCTATGACACTTCCATGCTGCCCCAGGCGCCTCAGGCGGCGCGCAAGGCCTGGCAGGGCGTGCTGTCCATCAGCGAGCTGATCCCCGCCTATGCCTCCCGCCACGGCGAGGTGCAGCGAGAGGCCGTGCTGCACTTCATGGTGCGCGACGAGAGCAACTCCTCGTCCATCGCCTCCTGCCTGCGCGCTGCGCGGGAGAATGCGCGTGCCGTGCGCGGCGCGCTGACCACCGAGGCCTGGGAGACCCAGAACCAGACTTGGCTGGAACTCAAGCGCCTGCTGGCCGAGGGGGACTGGGAGCGCGATCCGGGCCAGTTCTTCGAATGGGTCAAGCACCGCTCGCACCTGTCGCGCGGCGTGACACTGGGCACCATGCTGCAGGACGAGGCCTTCCACTTCCTGCGCCTGGGCACCTTCATCGAGCGCGCCGACAACACGGCGCGCCTGCTGGACGTGAAATTCCACGCCATCGAGCGCGACTACCATGGCAGCGCGCGCAACGGAGCGTCGGGCAAAGGGGCCACGCCCTTCGACTTCTACCACTGGAGCGCGCTGCTGCGCAGCGTCTCGGCCTTCGAGGTCTACCGCAAGGTCTACCGCGACGTGATCACGCCCGAGCGCGTGGCCGAGCTGCTGATGCTGCGCAGCGACATGCCGCGCTCGCTGCTGGCCAGCATGCTGGAAGTGGTGGCCAACCTGGAAAGCGTGGCCAACGACCAGTCGCGCGAGACCCAGCGCAAGGCGGGCCGCCTGCTGGCTGACCTGCGCTATGCGCGCATCGACGAAATCCTGGCCACGGGCCTGCACGCCTATCTCACGCAGTTCCTGGATCGCGTGCACGACCTGGGTCAGGGCATCAGCCGCGACTTCCTGGTGCCTGCCTGAGCCGCCGTCGCCCAATGAACAAAGCCGCCCTCGGGCGGCTTTGTTCATTGGGGCAGGGCCATTCAGTCCTGCGCGCTGTCCAGCTCCAGCACAACGCCTTCGGCATCGCCGATGGGCACCACGTCGCAGTTGTCGCCAGGGCCTCCCCGGTCCACTACGATGAAGCGCGCGGGCGCGTTCAGGGCAATCAGCGAGTGGTGCCAGACGCCGCGGCGGTAGTTCACGCCCTGGCGTCCGTTGGTGATGAAGGCGCGCAGGTCGCCGGGCGCCACCTGCTCTCCCAGGGGCGCAACCACCACGATGAAGGGCTGGGCGTCCAGCGGCATGAAGGCCTGGCTGCCCAGGGGATGGCGCTCCATGCTCGTCAGCTGCAGGGGCAGCGCATAGGGGCGGGCGTGGAACAGGTTGATCAGCGCATGGCCCTCGCTGCCGCCCGTGTCCACGCGGGCCAGGGCATGGTAGCGCTCGGTCATGCCGTCATTGATCAGCAGCGGCGTGTGGCCTGCACTGTCGATGACCTCGCCAAACTCGGCAAAGGCTTCGGCGGTCAGCGGTTGGACGCGCAGGCGAAGGCGGGCGGGGCGGGTTTCTGACAAGGTACTCACGAAGTATTGCCTCTTGTTTTCATACTGGTATTACCAGTTTGCTGTTGCCTGGGGATTTTGTCAAACCTGAGTGATGCCAGCCTATGTCCTGCGCGTCATTTGCGGTGGTTCGGGTAAATGCGAGTGTGCATTGGCCGGCGGGGAGGGCAACATTCGCTCCGTATTTTCAGACCGGTCATACCAGTTGATCGCAACCCTTCAACCAAGGACTTCCTGATGTCATCACTTCCCGCATCCGCCGAGGCCGCCGGCGCGGCCCCGGCGCTGTCCAGCGAAACGCCGGCCGAGGCAGCCGTCTACCGCAAGGTGGCCTGGCGCCTGCTGCCCTTCATCATGGCCTGCTACGTGGCGGCCTATCTGGACCGGGTGAACGTGGGCTTTGCCAAGCTGCACATGCTGGCCGACCTGCAGTTCAGCGAGGCCATGTACGGCCTGGGCGCGGGGCTGTTCTTCATCGGCTATTTCTTCTTCGAGGTGCCCAGCAACATGCTGATGCACCGCATAGGAGCCAAGGCCACCATCTCGCGGATCATGATCATGTGGAGCCTGATCTCGGCGGCCATGATGTTCGTGACCACGCCCACGCAGTTCTACGTGCTGCGCTTCCTGCTGGGCGCGGCCGAGGCCGGTTTCTACCCCGGCATGATCCTGTACATGACCTACTGGTTTCCCTCGTACCGGCGCGCCCGCATGGTGGCGCTGTTCATGTGCGCGATCCCGGTCTCGGGCATCCTGGGCGGACCGCTGTCGGGCGGCATCATGGACCTGATGCAGGGCGTGGCGGGGCTGCGCGGCTGGCAATGGCTGTTCCTGATCGAGGCCATTCCCTCGCTGATCCTGGGCCTGGCCGTGCTCTGGTACCTGGACAACAGCATCCGCGCAGCGCGCTGGCTGACCGAGGCGGAAAAGACCCTGCTGGAGCGCAACATCGCCCGCGAGAACGCCAGCAAGAGCGACAGCCACGTCACGCTGCGCGCACTGTTTTCCGACCCGCGCATCATCAAGATGGCCCTGATCTGCTTTTGCACCGTCATGGGCCAGTACGGGCTCACGTTCTGGCTGCCCAGCCTGATCCGCCAGTCGGGCGTGGAGGGTGCCTTCCAGATCGGCCTGCTGACGGCCGTGCCGTTTTCGGTGGCCGTGGTGTCCATGAACCTGGTCAGCCGCAGCTCGGACCGCATGCGCGAGCGCCGCTGGCACCTGATCGTTCCGTTCTGCGTGGGCGCGGCGGGCCTGATGCTGTCGGCCATCTTCAGCGGCAACGTCTACCTGTCGCTGGCCGCCCTGGCGCTGGCCGCGGGCGGCAGCCTGGCAACCTCGCCACTGTTCTGGAGCCTGCCCACGGCCATCCTGTCCAGCGCAGGCGCTGCGGCCGGCATTGCGCTGATCAACTCCTTCGCCAACCTGGCCGGCTTCATCAGCCCCTACATGATCGGCCTCATCAAGGATGCGACGCAGAGCACCAATGCGGCCATGTTCGTGCTGGCCGGCGTGCTGCTGTTCGGGGCCTTCCTGACCTATACCGTGCCCGCCAAACTGGTCAACAAGTAGCGCCGGACAGGGCGCGTGAACCGGCGGGCGAGGCGCGCAGTCGCTAAGATCGGCGCACCGCCCCCGGGCCAGAGATCCGCCAACGCATGGAACCCAGCACCGCCATCAGCACACCCGCCGGCAACCCTGCCAGCACCGCCGTTGCCGGCAATGCCGCCCGCGTGATCCGCGAGTGGATCGAGGGCGGCGTGTATCCGGTGGGCTCGCTTCTGCCTTCGCAGCGCGACCTGTCGGAGCAGTTGGGCATCAGCCGCACCTCGCTGCGCGAGGCGCTGTCCACGCTGCAGGGGCTGGGCCTGGTCGTGGCCCGGCCTGGCAAGGGCATGTACGTGACCGAGGCGCCCGAGGCTGCGGCCGCAGACGCATGGCGCTTTGCCGACTCGCATGCGCTCACCGATGTCTATCAGCTGCGCTACGCGCTGGAGGGCTTTGTGGCGCGCCTGGCGGCCCTGGTGGTGCAGCCTGAGGATGTGCAGGCCCTGCAGGCCAATCTGCAGGCCATGCAGCAGAGCATAGAGCGGGCCGATTTCGTGCAGGCCACGCGACTGGATTTCGAGTTCCACCTGCAGATCGCCACCATCTCGGGCAACCATGCCATCGCCGACGTGCTGCGCGGCAGCGGCGAGGTCATGCAGGAAAGCCAGCGCCTGCCGTTCTACAAGCGGGGCGCACGGCATGCGACCACCGAGGAGCATGCGGCCATCATCGATGCCCTGTCCCGCGGCCATCCCGAGCTGGCCCAGCAGGCCATGGCCACCCACATCGTGCAGGCGGCCCAGCGCGCGGGCGTGCACTTTCCCACCGGCCTGTAGGCACGCCAGCCCGTGCCTGATCGGCCGGGTTTTTGGCCTTACCATCATCGGCGCAGCGCATTTTTTCCCTATCCACAGACCGCCCGGATGCCGATCCATGACAAGCCAAGGAAATGAACTCTGCATACTGGCAGACGCCCTAGAGGCGCAGCGCGAAGGACTCTTGCAGACATGGCGCAAGGCCGTCAGGCGGGACCCGGCGCTGACCGCTGGTGAGGCGCTTCCCCGAACCCAGCTGAACGATCACATCCCGGCCGTGCTGGCCGCGTTCGAGCAGCAACTGCGGACACTGGGCGGTGCACCGGCAGACACCGCCGAGCCGCCGGGCGATGGCGAGCAGGCCGCCGCCCACGGCCTGCACCGCTGGCAGCAGGGCTATGACCTGCATGAAGTCGTGCGCGAGCTGGGGCTGCTCAACGAAGTCATGGTGGCGCAGCTGGAGGACTATGCCCAGGGGCGCCCTGATGCGCACGTCGCCATGCCCGTTGCGCGCAAGGCCTGGGCCGCCACCTATACCCGCGACGTTCAGGACAGCAGCACCCAGTATTTCCGCCTGCAGCAGCAGGAGGCCGAGGGCCATGTCCGGGACCTGGAAGCGGCGCTGCATGACCTGAGCGCGCTGGACCTGCAGCGCTCGCAACTGTGGGAGCAGGTTGCGCATGACCTGCGCAGCAACGTCGGCGTGGTGGCCAATGTGACGCATGGCCTGGGCATGCAGCATGCGCCGGCGCAGTCCCGCGAGAAACTCCTGCGCATGCTGGACCGCAACGTCCAGTCGCTGCGACATCTGCTGGATGACGTGACGGAGCTGGCCAAGCTGCATGCCGGGCGCGAGCATCGCCAGCTGACCTCCTTTGACGCAGCCCAGGTGATCACCCATCTGTGCGAGGGACTGCAGGCCCTGGCCAACGATCGCGGCCTGTACCTGCACCTGCAGGGGCCGGGGACGATGCCGGTGGAGGGGGATGCCTTGAAACTGCGCCGCATCGCGCAGAACCTGGTGCTCAACGCGCTCAAGTACACCCAGGAGGGCGGCGTCACGGTGAAGTGGGCCCTTGGTGATGGGGAGGACCAGCGCCGCTGGATGCTCTCCATCGGGGATACGGGTCCCGGCATGGAGCCGGCGGCGCCCCTGGTTGCTGCCCTCAAGCACGCCACGGACCTGGACCCTTCGGGCCATCTGACGTCGGCGGCCTCCGCAGAGGTCCGCGCCGGGGGCGAGCCACGGCCCGGCGTCGCGGCGGCCCGCTACCGCAGCGGCGCAGGCGAGGGGATAGGCCTGTCCATCGTCAAGCGGCTGGCGGAATTGCTGGACGCCACGATCGAGGTGCAGTCGGCCGCGCAGACCGGCACGACCTTTCTGCTTCTGTTTCCGCTGCGATACGCCGACGAGTGACCGATAGCTGGGCCAGGAGATGAAAAAACGGGCACACAGGCCCGTCGTTTCGCGTGCGGGGCGCGGCCTGTGCCGCCGCCCCTGAGTCCGGTGCTCAGGACTCTTCGTCCATCTGCGACTGCAGATAGTTCTGGATGCCGACCTTGTCGATCAGGTCCAGCTGGGTTTCGAGGTAGTCGATGTGCTCCTCGGTATCGTCCAGGATCTTTTGCAGCAGGTCGCGCGAGACGTAGTCGCGCACGCTTTCGCAGTGGGCGATGCCGTCCTTGATGGTCTGCTGCGCGGTTTTCTCGCTGCTCAGGTCGCAAGCCAGGGCTTCGGGCACGTCCTCGCCGACTTGCAGCTTGCCCAGGTCTTGCAGGTTGGGCAGGCCGTCGAGCACGAAGATGCGGTCCATGAGCCAGTCGGCGTGCTTCATCTCGCCGATGGACTCCTTGTATTCCTTCTTGGCCAGCTTGTCGAAGCCCCAGTGCTTGTACATGCGGTAGTGCAGGAAGTACTGGTTGATGGCCGTCAGCTCGTTCTTGAGCTGGGCTTGCAGCCAGGTGATGACTTGTGCGTCGCCTTGCATGGGGAACTCCTTTGTTGTACGTGGGGGACCGCGCCGATCGCCGGCCGCTATAGGGGTGGATTGTCTAGGGTTTCTGCGTCAGATCAAGCAAACCCCTGTTATCGCGCATTGGCTGCTTATGAGGCGCGTTCTCGTTTGCGGGCCGGCTGCCGACGCGGCTGCGGGGTTGCTGCATTGCCTTGTCATATTTCGGCCCAAAATAGCCTCTTCAGGCCGGTGGCGGGCTGGTCAAGCCCGCAGGCCTGGAGACCAAGGATGTTCACATAGTTTTTGGCAATCGGATGAATTCAATCAATTCATTGGATCAATCGATTGCCTGGGCCTAGACTTCGTCCTGTGTTCACTCACCAACCACAAAGGAAACAGCAATGTCCGTGATCAACACCCAAATCAAGCCCTTCAAGACGCAGGCCTTCAAGAATGGCAAGTTCATCGAAGTGACCGAAAAGGACGTCCTGGGCAAGTGGGCCGTGTTCTTCTTCTACCCCGCTGACTTCACCTTCGTGTGCCCCACCGAACTGGGCGACGTGGCCGACCATTACGACGAACTGCAAAAGCTGGGCGTGGAAGTGTTCTCCGTGTCCACCGACACCCACTTCGTGCACAAGGCATGGCACGACACGTCTGACACCATCCGCAAGATCAAGTACACGATGCTGGGCGACCCCACCTGGGAAATCAGCAACAACTTCGAAGTCCTGCGTCCCGGCCAGGGCCTGGCTGACCGCGGCACCTTCATCGTCGATCCCGATGGCGTGATCCAGGCCGTGGAAATCACCGCCGAAGGCATTGGCCGCAACGCCGTCGATCTGCTGCGCAAGGTCAAGGCTGCCCAGTACGTCCGCAACCACCCCGGTGAAGTCTGCCCCGCCAAGTGGGAAGAAGGCGACAAGACCCTGGCTCCCTCGCTCGACCTGGTCGGCAAGATCTAAGCGGTACACCGCTTCCTGTTCACAGTTGAACTGTTGAAGACGCCCGGGTGCCTGGCGCCCGGGCTTTTTTTTCCGAAAATTCGTATTTCCCTAGGAGTCCGACATGCTTGACAACAACCTGAAAGCCCAATTGCAGGCCTACCTGGAGCGCCTGCAGCGTCCGGTGGAGCTGGTGGCTTCGCTGGATGACAGCCAGGGTGCGCGCGAGCTGAAGGAACTGCTGCTGGAAATCCGCGAGCTGAGCGACAAGATCACCGTTGTCGAGCACAACGATGCCCAGGTGCGCAAGCCCTCCTTCCTGATCACCAACCCCGGCGTGGACAGCGGCGTGCGTTTCGCAGGTGTCCCCCTGGGCCATGAATTCACCTCGCTGGTGCTGGCCCTGCTGCAGGTCGGCGGCCATCCGTCCAAGGAATCGGCCGAACTGCTGGAGCAGGTGCGCAATATCGACGTGCCGCTGCACTTCGAGACCTATTACTCGCTGTCCTGCCACAACTGTCCCGACGTGGTGCAGGCGCTGAACCTGATGTCCGTGCTCAATCCCAAGATCAGCCACACCGCCATCGACGGCGGGCTGTTCCAGAAGGAAGTCGAGCAGCGCGAAGTCATGGGCGTGCCCACGGTCTTCGTCAATGGCGAGCGCTTCGGCCAGGGCCGCATGGAGCTGGCCGAGATCGTCGCCAAGGTCGACACCGGCGCCGCTTCGCGTGAAGCGGCCAGGATTTCCGCCAAGGACGCCTTCGACGTGCTGATCGTCGGTGGCGGCCCCGCCGGCGCGGCCGCTGCCATCTATGCGGCACGCAAGGGCATCCGCACCGGCATTGCCGCCGAGCGCTTCGGCGGCCAGGTGCTGGACACCGTGGACATCGAGAACTTCATCTCGGTCTCCAAGACCGAAGGCCCTCAGCTGGCCGCCGCCATGGAGCGCCATGTGCGCGACTACGAGGTGGACATCATGAACCTGCAGACGGCGTCCAAACTGATTCCGGCTGCCACGGAAGGCGGGCTGATCGAGGTGCAGACCGCCTCGGGCGCCAGCCTCAAGGCCAAGACCGTCATCCTCTCGACCGGCGCGCGCTGGCGCAACATGAACGTGCCCGGCGAGGACAAGTACCGCACCAAGGGCGTGACCTACTGCCCGCACTGCGACGGACCGCTGTTCAAGGGCAAGAATGTGGCCGTCATCGGCGGCGGCAACTCGGGCGTGGAAGCGGCCATCGACCTGGCCGGCATCGTGCGCAGCGTGACGCTGCTGGAGTTCGCCAGCGAGCTCAAGGCCGATGCCGTGCTGCAAAAGAAGCTGAAGAGCCTGCCCAATGTGACCGTCATCCTCAACGCCCAGACCACCGAGGTCAACGGCGACGGCAAGAAGGTCACCGGCCTGACCTACAAGGACCGCACGACGGAAGAGGTCAAGACCGTGGCGCTGGAAGGCATCTTCGTGCAGATCGGCCTGCTGCCCAACACCGACTGGCTCAAGGGCACGGTGGAGCTGACCCGCTTCGGCGAGATCGTGATCGATGCCAAGGGCCACACCAGCGTGCCTGGCGTGTTCGCCGCAGGCGACTGCACCAACGTGCCGTACAAGCAGATCATCATCGCTGCCGGTGCCGGCTCCACGGCGGCGCTGTCGGCCTTCGACCACCTGATCCGCCACTGATCAGCCGCTGACCCGTTGCTGCTCCGCCATGGCGCGGAGCAGCCCACAGAAAGGGCCCGGATGCCAAGGCATCCGGGCCCTTTTTTTCAACTGCGCGTCTTGTCGCTCCGTGTGTCGCACAGATAGCTGATTACCATGTCGGCCACATGGGCGAGGCGGCCCTTCACGCGATCGGGCGCGCCCAGGTCCACGTCCAGCACATAGGATAGGGTGTAGCGGTTGGTGATGAAGTACGAGCCCAGGCCCGAGATCGACACGTACAGGTCCACCCAGTCGGCATCCTGCCGGAACACGCCCTGGTCCTTGCCCTTTTGCAGGACCTCGGCCAGGGCAGTGCGCAGCGGATTGAACATGGCGGGAATCTGCTTGGACTTGCGGATGTGCGATGCCTTGTGCAGGTTCTCGGTGGACAGCAGTTGCAGGAAATCAGGCTGGTCGATGAAGTGCTGGGTGGTCTTCATGACCAGCTCGCGCATGTCGGCCACGGGGTCCTCGCCAGTCAGCGCCAATTCGTTCTGCCGCTCGCGCATGGCGCCGTAGGCCTGCTCCATGACTTCGATGAACAGGGCCTCCTTGCCGTCGAAGTAGTGATAGATCAGGTTCTTGCTGACCTTGCAGCGCGCCACGATGGCATCGATGCGCGCGCCGTCGTAGCCGCGCGCGGCGAACTCCTTGCTGGCGAACTTGAGGATGCGCTCGCGGCTGGCCTGGGCATTGCGGGGCCGTTTCTTCGCTGGGGCCGACGGGGTTTCTGTCATGGCGTGGTGGTGTGTGGTCGGACGTGGGCCTGGCGTGCAGTTTACAAAAAATCGCCCGCATATCCAGGGAAATCACGGGGGGCTCGATGCGTTGACAGGTGCGGATTTCATCTCCTACATTTCATCTAAATAGTACTAGCTAGTTAGTTAGTTGAGTGCTTTTTAGGCGGCGTTGCAGACCAGCTTTGCGGCCTTGTCCGGACAGCGATGTCCAACCCGCCGCAAGGCGCATGGAGGGGAGATGCACATGAATGTGGCAATGCAGGCAGACAGGGGCGTCCGGGTCGGTTGCGACATCGGCGGAACGTTCACGGACATCGTGCTGGCCATGCCCGATGGCCGCCTGTTCGTGAACAAGACATCGACCACGCGCGACGACCTGGGCCGCGCCATCGTCCAGGGCCTGGGCGTGCTGATCGACCAGGCGGGCATCTCGCCGGCCGATATCACGGAGATCGTCCATGGCACGACCACGGCGTCGAACACCATCTTGCAGAAGGTGGGTGCCAACACGGCCGTGCTGACCACCGAAGGATTCCGGGACGTGCTGGAGATCGGGCGCATCCGCACGCCGACCATGTTCGACCTGGGCTGGTCCAAGCCCGAGCCGCTGTCGCCGCGCCGCTGGCGGCGCGGCATCCGTGAGCGCATCGACGCGCGGGGCTGCGTGGTCACGCCGCTGGACGAGGCGCAGCTTCTGGCCGAGGCGAGTGCGCTGGTGCAGGAGGGGGCAGACGCCGTGGCGGTCTGCTTTCTCAACAGCTACATCAACCCGGCGCACGAACTGGCGGCCAAGGCACTGCTGCAGGCGCATTTCCCCGATCTGCTGCTCAGCGTGTCGTGCGAGGTGCTGCCCGAGATCAAGGAGTACGAGCGCACCAGCACCACCGTGGTCAACGCCTACATCCTGCCCGCCATGCGCAGCTATCTGGCCCGTCTGCGCGAGGACCTGCGGCGCATGGGCGTGACGGCCTCGCTGCAGGTCATGGCCTCCAACGGCGGAATGATGGGCATTGCCTCGGCCACGGACAAGCCGGTGTTTGCCGTGGCCTCCGGGCCGGCTGGCGGCGTGGCCGGCGCGGTGGAGATCGGCCTGCTGGGCGGCGAGCGGGAGCTCATCGTCTTCGACATGGGCGGGACCACGGCCAAGGCCTCGATCATCACGGGCGGCCAGCCCTCGCTGACCAACGAGTACGAGTTCCGCGACGGCATCAGCGCACCGAGCCGCTTCGTCAAGGGCGGCGGCTATGTGCTCAAGGTGCCGGCCATCGATATCGCCGAGGTCGGGGCCGGCGGCGGCTCCATTGCCTGGATCGACGGTGGCGGCCTGCTGTGCGTGGGGCCGGAATCTGCAGGCGCTGCGCCCGGGCCTGCCTGCTATGGCCAGGGCAACGAGCGCCCGACGGTCACCGACGCCAACATGGCGCTGGGCTACCTGAATCCGCACGCGCTGGCCGGTGGCAGCCTGCCGGTGCAGCCAGCGCTGTCCCGTGCCGCCATCGAACGCCATGTCTGCGGGCCGCTGGGCCTGCCCTTGCTGGATGCCGCGCACGGCATGCGCCAGGTGGCCAACGTGAACATGGCGCGCGCCATACGCGCGGTGACGGTGGAGCGGGGCCGTGATCCCCGCGGCATGTCCATGATCGCCTTCGGCGGCGGCGGGCCGCTGCATGCCGTCTCGGTGGCGCGCCTGCTGGGCATACGCCGCGTCATCGCGCCCATCATGGCTGGCGTCTTCTGCTCGGCCGGCATGCTGTCGGCCGACGCCGAGCACAACTTCGTGAAGGCCGTGCTCAGGCCGCTGGCGGACTGCGCGCCGCAGGCGCTCGATGGCGTTGCTCGCGAACTGGGCGAGCGGGGATACGCCGTGCTGGCCTCCGAAGGCTATGGCCGCGAAGACGCAGGCATCGTGCTCTCGGCCGATCTGCGCTACCTGGGGCAAAGCTCCGAGCTGACCGTGCCGCTGGCCTCGCCGGGGCTGGATGCGGAAGCCATTGGCCAGCTTGCGCGCGACTTCCACGCCCTGTACCACCAGACCTTCGGCTACAGCAGCGACGAGCCGCTGGAGCTGGTCAACCTGCGCGTCTCGGCGCGCGGGCGCAGCCGGCACCGGCTGGATTTCGGTGCCTGCCGTGTCGATGGCGCAGCGTTGCAGGCGCAGGAGGGAACGCGCGCCGTGAGCTTCGAGGCCGGCGAGCCGCCCGTTGTCACCCGCGTGCTGGCGCGCGCCAGCGTGGGCCGGGTGCCCTTGCCGGGCCCGCTGGTCATCGAGTCCTACGACACCACCATCGTCGTGCCGCCGCGCTGCAGCGTGCGTGCCGATGTGATCTCGGTGGCAGGCTTTGCGCGCACGGGCGACCTGGCCGTGCTGGTCGATGAGGCGCTGAAGGTCAGGGCGCCCAAGGACCTGGCCGGCAAGAAGCTGGTCTGTTTCACTACCAGCCCCTGGGCGCCCTTCATCGGGCCCTTTCTCAAGGCCAACGGCATGGACCGTGGCAGCGTCAACCTGGTCATGGTGGCGCCCAGCGCCATGATCTCGACCTATGCCTCGGGCAACAGCGACGGGTTCCTGTCGCAGGCACCCTTCGGCCAGCCCATGGTGAGCAAGGCCCGCAAGGCCTCCGCTGTGCTGCTGGGCGACAGCGGCATCAGCTTTCCCAGCTACGGGCTGGCCGTGGCGCCGGCCACGCTGGCGGCCAAGCGCGAGGCGATTGCGAAGTTCGTGCAGGTCCAGGTGCGCGCATGGCAATACATCCACGAAGGCCGCGGCGACCATGTGGACGAGGCCGTGGCCGCCATCCTGGCGCAGCGGCCCCACGCGCGCCTGGACCCCGACGTGCTGCGCGGCCAGATCCTGGCCTACCGCCCCTTCCTCGAAAGTCCCAGCGCCAGCCAGCAGCCTTTCGGCCGCCAAAGCGATGCCGACTGGAGCGCCGCCATCCGCTCCCTGGAGCAGACCGGCCAGATCAAGCCCGGCCACAAGCCCTCGGACTACTACACCAATGCGCTTTTGGCTGCCTGAACCTCCCACCGCAAGGAGCATGCCCGTGCCCGGCTTTCTCGACATCCAAGCGCTCGACAAGACCTACCGGTCCGGGCTCTCTCCCATACAGGCGCTGCACCACATCGACCTGCGCATCGACGAAGGCGAATTCGTCTGCGTCGTCGGTCCCAGCGGCTGCGGCAAGAGCACGCTGATGCGTTGCATGGCGGGGCTGGAGCCCATCTCCGGCGGCCGGCTGGCGCTGCGCGGTCAGGACATCACGCGGCCGCCCGAGGACATGGGCGTGGTCTTCCAGCGTGACCTGCTGCTGGAGTGGCGGAGCATCCTCGACAACGTGCTCGTGGCGGCCGAGTTCCATGGCCGCGACCGGCGCGCGTTCGAGCCCCGTGCGCGCGAGCTGCTGGGCCTGTTCGGACTGTCCGACTTTCTGGACCGCCATCCGCGCGAGCTGTCGGGTGGCATGCGCCAGCGCGTGTCCATCTGCCGCGCCCTGCTGCTGGACCCGCAATTGCTGCTCATGGACGAGCCCTTTGGCGCGCTGGACCCGTTCACGCGCGACGAACTTAATGCCGAGTTGCAGCGCACCTGGCTGGCCACGCGCAAGACCGTGGTTTTCATCACCCACTCCATCTCCGAGGCGGTGTTCCTGGGCAGCCGCGTGGTGATGATGGCGCGCGGCCCCGGCCGCGTGGCCGATGTGGTGGACATCGACCTGGAGCGCCCGCGCAGCCTCGGTGTGCGCGAGACGCCGGCATTCGCCGCCTACGTGGCGCGCATACGCGAGACCTTCCGCCAGATCGGCATCTACAAGGAGTGAGCGATGAACACCCTCTTGACGCGCACGCGGAGCAGCCGGCGCACGCAGCGCACGCGGCACACCCGTCACATTTGGCCGAATTGGCAGGCCCTGGCCACCCTGAGCGCACTGCTGCTGCTCTGGGAACTGGCCGTGCGCCTTGTGGGCATACGCGAATTCCTGTTGCCCGCGCCTTCGAAAGTGGTGGCGCAGTTCGCCGCCCAGCCCGGCTATCTGCTGGCGCAGAGCCTGGACACGCTGCGCACCACGATGCTCGGTTATGCGCTGGCGCTGCTGCTGGGCGTGGCCGCCGCCATCGGCATCGTCTACTCCCGGCTGCTGGACCGCACGCTGTACTCGCTGCTGGTGGCGCTGAACGCCGTTCCCAAGGTGGCGCTGGCGCCGCTGTTCGTGATCTGGATGGGCACGGGCGCCGCGCCCAAGGTGGCGATCGCCATGCTCATCGCGATCTTCCCCATCCTCATCGATACCGTGCTGGGCCTGCGCTCCACCGACCCGGACATGCTGGACATGGCGCGGGTCAACCAGGCCTCGCGCGCCAGCATGCTGTGGAAGATCCGCTTTCCGAACGCCTTGCCCAGCATTTTTGCGGGCATGAAGGTGGGTGTGTCCTTTGCGTTGGTCGGCACCATCGTGGGCGAATTCGTCGCGGGCGAATCGGGCCTGGGCCATGTGATCCTGGTCGCGCAGGGCAGCTTCGACACCCCGACCGTGTTCGTCGCCCTGGGCCTGCTGTGCGCGCTGGGCGTGGCGCTGTTCAAGGGCATCGAGCTGGTCGAGACCCGCTGCCTGTGCTGGCACGCCTCACAGCGCGACAAACCGGCCATGGAGGTCTAGCGGCACGCAGCGCCAGCAGGGTTTGTTCCGGGCCTATGCGCCAGATCAAATCAATGAATGAGAACTATTCGCATATAATTTTTCTTCATCCAGCCAGCACATGACGCGCCAACGGCTGGCGGGCCAACCGCCAGCCGCTGCAACCAGAAGCCAGCTCTCGCACATCCATGTTGATCAGAGAGAGAGGGCTTCGCAATGGCTTACGACTTCGCAATGCAATCATGCGCCCGGCGGGCGCGCCATCCCCTGGCCGCCGCCTGCGCGCTGCTGTGCGCCTCCGCTGCCCTGGCCCAGGGGCCGGGGCAGGCCGCCGCAGACGCGGCAAATGCCGCAAACGCCGGAGATGCCGACACGCAATTGCTGGCGCAGGCCGCACCCGGGGCACGGACCCGTGCCCCGGCCCTCAAGGAGATGGTGATCAGCGCCTCGCGCGAGGTGCAGGACCCTGACACCCTGCCCATGAGCATCGACGTGATCGACGCCGGCCGCATGGAGCGCGAGCAGGCCAGCGACATCCGCGAGATGGTCAACCTGCTGCCCAATGTCGATGTGCCGCGCGCCCCGGCCCGCTTCTCGCTGGCGGCCTCGTCGGCCGGGCGTGACCAGAACAGCGGCTTCAACATCCGTGGCCTGGATGGCAACCGCGTGCTCATGCTGGTCGATGGCGTGCGCCTGCCGCGCAGCTACAGCTTCAGCGCCAACAGCTTCGGCCGCGACTACCTGGACCTGGGCCTGGTGCAGCGCGTGGAAATCCTGCGCGGCTCCACGCCCGCGCTGTATGGATCGGACGGCATGGGCGGCCTGGTCAACTTCGTGACCGTGCAGCCGGACGATCTGCTGGGCAGGGACAAGCGCATCGCCGGCCGCGTGGCTGCCGGCTATGACGGCTCGGACAACGGCCGCAAGCTGGGCGCCACCGTGGCGGGCCGAGTCAGCCCCGAATGGGCCTGGCTGCTGTCGGCGGGCCTGGGCCGCTCCCGTGCGCTGGAGAACATGGGCACGAACAACGTGACGGGCGCGGCGCGCACCACGCCCAATCCCGAGAAAGACCGCAGCGAATCGCTGATGGGCCGCCTGGTCTTCACGCCCAGCGCCGTGCAAAAGCATGTCTTCACCTTCGAGAACGTGGACAAGCGCGCCGACTACGCCCTGCTGTCCGCGCGCTCGGCCACCGTGGCCAATTCCGACTCGCGCACCGACATGAAGCGCTGGCGGGCCAGCTGGCAGGGCCAGTGGCAGCAGCTGGGCACGGCGCTGGCCGACGAACTGCAGCTGATGGCCAGCTACCAGAAGTCCGACGCGCGCGAATTCGTCACCGAGACGCGCATCGGTCTGCCGTACCGCGAGCGCGACGTGACCTATGACGAGGACTCGATCCAGCTGCACGCCCAGGCCAGCCGCCTGCTGCGCTGGAGTTCCTCGGCCAGCGGCAAGTTCACCTACGGGCTGGACTACCTCCGCAACAAGGTGGTCAACGTGCAAAACGGCATCACGCCGCCCGCGGGCGAGAGCTTCCCGCTCAAGCGCTTCCCCGACACCACCGAAAGCGCCACCGCCCTGTTCGCCCAGGCCGAACTGCACAACGGCCCCTGGAGCGTGACCCCGGGCCTGCGCGCCGAGCACTACAGCATCAAGCCCCGGCAGAACGGCTTTGTGCCCACCGTGGTCAGCAACTCGGACTCCGCGCTCTCGCCCAAGCTGGGCGTGATGCTGCAGGCCAGCCCGGTCTGGTCCGTCTATGGCAACTATGCGGCAGGTTTCCGGGCGCCCAACGCCGGGCAGATCAACGCCTTCTTCGAGAACCCGGTGGCGTTCTACCGCAACATTCCGAATCCCGACCTGCGGCCCGAAAAGAGCCAGACCTTCGAGCTGGGCCTGCGCGGGCGCATGGACAGGCTGCGCCTGGACGCCGCCGTGTTCACGGGACGCTACAAGGACTTCATCGTCGACCAGCAACTGGTTGCGGGCCAGCCCGGCAACGCGGCCAACCCCGCCATCTACCAGTCCATCAACGTGGGCCGCGCCCGCATCAGCGGCTTCGAACTCAAGGCCGACTACGACTGGGGCCGCTGGGCCGGCGGCGACTGGCAGACGCGCCTGGCCTACGGCTACACCGACGGCAAGGACACGCAGTCCGACAAGCCGCTGGACACCATCTCGCCCCAGCAACTGGTGCTGGGCGTGCGCTACGAGCGCTCTGTCGTGGGCGTGCAGTTCAACGTCTCGCACTGGAGCGGCAAGAAGGCCGGCGACGTGTCCAACGGCAGCACGGCCTGGCTCAGCCCCTCGGCCACGGTGCTGGACCTGAGCGCGCAATGGCGCATCCGTCCCGACCTGCGCCTGAACGCCGGCATCTACAACCTGACCGACAGGAAGTACTGGCGCTGGTCCGATGTGCGCGGCCTGCTGGCCACCACGGCGATTGCCGACGCCTACAGCCAGCCGGGGCGCCATGCGCGCGTCTCGCTGATCAAGGATTTCTGAAGCCCGGCGCCTGAAGGCCAGGCGCCGCGACCCGTGTCCCAACGATGTTTTGCAACGCAAGGAGAGCCCCATGCACCGTACCGAGAGTGAAAGCCTTGCCCGTGACGAGGAATACCTGCTGGCCGAAGGCGAGGCCCAGCTGGCCGCCACGCTGGCGCTGATGACCGGCTTCGGCCACGGTTGCTGCGAGGCCCACCGGCCCGCCATTGCCTGCAAGGTGGCCGATCAACTGCAGGGCCTGTCCGGCGACAGCAGCTTTTCGCCGGACATGCGGGCCTTGCTGCAACGCCTGCAGCGGCGCTGGCAGGCGGTCTCCGAGGCCAGCGCCGCGCAGCGCGCACCCCGGGCCGAGGCGGCGGCCGAGACCCGCCATCCCTCCGTTGCCCACGCGCTCTGGCATGCCCCTTTGGAGACCCTGCAATGATCACCACCGCCGCCGCAGCCTGCGATGACCTGCTGATTCCCGTCAATGCGCCCGACGTGCGCCAGCGCTTTGCCCAGGCACGCCAGAGCGGCCTGCGTGCCAAGGAGGCCGCCGAATCCATGGGCCTGCCCGAAGGCGCCGCCATCGGCGCCCACGCGGGCCTGCATGACGGCGGCCTGCAGGTCGTGCCGCTGCGCGCGCAGTGGCTGCAGGTGCTGCGCGCGCTGCAGGACTGCGGCACCGTGATGGCGCTCACGCGCAATGAGTCCACGGTGCATGAGAAGACGGGCGTGTACCAGAAGCTCTCGGCCAGCGGTGGCGTGGGATTGGCGCTGGGCCGCGAGATCGACCTGCGCCTGTTCTTTGCCCAATGGCATGCCGGCTATGCCGTGACCGAGCAGCCCGCCCAGGCCGGAAGGCCGGCCACGCACAGCCTGCAGTTCTTCAATGCCCACGGCCGCGCCGTGCACAAGGTCCATGCGCGCGAGTCCACCGACATGGCAGCGTGGGATGCGCTGGTACGGCGCTTTGCCGAGCCCAGCGCGGGATACCTGTTTCGCCATGCCCGGCCCAGAGCGCTGCCGCAGTCCGACAAGGTCATCGACGTGCACGGCCTGAGCGCCGCTTGGGATGCCCTTCAGGACACGCATGAATTCTTCGACCTGCTGCGCCGGTTCGGCGTGGAGCGCCAGCAAGCCTTCCGCCTGGTCCCCGGCCATTGCGCGCGGCTGGCACCCGAGTCCGTGGCCCAGTTGCTGGGCGATGCGGCGGTGGACGGGCTGCCCATCATGGTCTTCGTGGACAGCGGCGGCTGCATCCAGATCCATACCGGCCCCGTGCACAACATCCAGCCCATGGGCACGCCCGGCGGCGCGCAATGGATCAATGTGCTGGACCCGGGCTTCAACCTGCATCTGCGCTGCGACATGATCGCCAGCGTCTGGGCCGTGCAAAAGCCCACGGCCGATGGCGTGGTCACCTCGGTCGAGGCCTTCGACGCGCAGGGCGATCTGATGGCCATGTTCTTTGGCGAGCGCAAACCGGGCCTGGCCGAACTGCCGGGATGGCGCGAGCTGGTGGCGGGCTTGCCGCGCTTGGCAGTGCAGACACTGGCCTGAGCGGCCCAGGCCCTGGAAAGAGCCGGCCGGGCCGCCTCAGAGATGCACGGTGGCGGCCACCAGCCTGCCCACCAGCGGACGCACCACCATCACGCAGACAAAGGCCACGGGCATGGCCAGCACATAGGTCTGCATCACGCGCCGCAGGTAGTCGGCGCCCAGGCCGCTGTTGGCGCCGACGATGGCGCAGCACATCAGAAACGCCATGATGGCCGACATGTAGAAGGCAAAGACGATGGGCGCGAAGCGGCGGTGCAGCTTGCGGCTGCGCGGCGCCGCAGGGGTTGCGGGAGCGATGGAGGCAGAGGTATCGGGCATGAAGGCGTATCCGGTCAGGCCGCTTGTCGATTCGGCGCGGCAAGTGCGCAACTGTAGGCAAGGCCCGGACCGCCGTGTAGAGGGCTGCAGCTTGGTGCACTCGTAAGCTATATTGATGAATTGATTTTTCATCCATAGGTTTTTGTGCCTAATCTGCGCTCCATCGAGACCTTCGTCAAAGCCCTGGAAGGCGGCTCCATCGCCTCGGCCGCGCGCCAGCTGGGTATTTCTCCTGCAGCGGCCAGCCAGAACATCGCCCGGCTGGAGCGCGAACTGGGCACGCGCCTGATCACGCGCACCACGCGCTCCATGGCGTTGACCGAAGCCGGCGAGCGCTATCTGGCGCGCGTGGGCCCTGTGCTGCAGGAGCTGGAAAAAGCGCAGTCCGACCTGTCGCAGCTGCATGGCGAACTGCAGGGCCGGCTGCGCATCGCCTGCATGGCGGCCTTTGGCCGCCATGTGCTGGCGCCGCTGCTGCCGGCCTTTGCCGCGCAGCATCCCCGGCTGGAGCTGGAGTTGCTGGTGGTGGACCGGCAGGTGGATGTGCTCAAGGAAGACGTGGACATCAGCGTGCGCTACCGCGATGTGCTGGAGCCCGGCATGGCCGTGCGCCAGCTGGCGGCCGTGCCGCGCGTGCTGTGCGCCTCGCCGGCCTACCTGCAGGCCCACGGCAGGCCGCAGACCGCGCAGGACCTGCTCGACCATGCCTGCCTGCTGTACCGGCGCGAGGCCGATGGCCGCTTCATGCGCTGGCCGTTTTCGCGCGACGGCAAGCGCGTGGACCCGCAGCTGCGCGTGACCGCCATCGCCAGCGATGTCGATGCACTCACCGAAATGGCCGTGGCCGGTGGCGGCATCGTCTGGATCGGCAGCTTCATCGCCCACCGGTACATGCGCGAAGGGCTGCTGCAGCCGCTGGCCCTGGGCCCGGCGCGCAAGGGGCAACTGCACTTCGATGACACCACGCTGGATTTCTTCGCATGCTTTCGCGACCGCCAGTACGTGCCGACCAAGGTGCGTGCCCTGGTGGACTACCTGGTCGAGACGCTGCCGCAGCAGCCCATGCTGCGCTGGAACGCCTCGGCCTGAGACCGGGTTCAGTGCCCCAGGTGCTGGGGCAGGACTTCCTGCAGGATCGTGGTGGCGATTTCCTCGATGGACTTGGTGGTGCTGGACAGCCACTGGATGCCGCTGCGGCGCATCATGGACTCGGCCTCGGCCACCTCGTAGCGGCAGTTGGCAAGGCTGGCGTACTTGGAGTCGGGCCGGCGCTCGTTGCGGATGCTGGACAGGCGCTGGGGGTCGATGGTCAGGCCGAACAGCTTCTTGCGGTAGGGCACCAGGGCGGGCGGCAGCTGCTTGCGCTCGAAATCCTCGGGAATCAGCGGGTAGTTGGCCACCTTGAGACCGAACTGCATGGCCAGGTACAGGCTGGTGGGCGTCTTGCCGCTGCGCGAGACGCCGACCAGGATCACGTCGGCGCCCGTCAGGTCCTGGTGGGTCTGGCCGTCGTCATGGGCCAGCGTGTAGTTGATGGCCTCCATGCGCTCCAGGTATTCCTTGCTTTCGCTGATGTCGGCGAAGCGGCCCACGCGGTGCAGCGACTTCTGGCCCAGCTCCAGCTCCAGCGGCCGCACGAAGGTGCCGAACATGTCGAATACCTTGCCCTTGCATTGGCTCTCGATCAGGTCGAGCATGTCCTGGTTGACCAGGGTGGTGAAGACGATGGGCTTGTGGCTTTCCGACTCGGCCACATGGTTGATCTGCCGCACGGCCTGGTGGACCTTGTCCATGGTGTCCACGAAGGGGATGCGGACCAGGCGCGACTTGGTGTCGAACTGGGCCATGATGGCCGTGCCAAAGGTCTCGGCTGTAATGCCAGTGCCATCGGAGATGACGAAGATGGTGTGGGTGTGCATGGTGGTCGGGCTCTGGACAGGGGGCTGCCGTCGGTTCACGGCAAACGCCTACAATGGCGCCCATTATTCCCAATTTCCCATCCATGCTCGCTGCCGGCCTCCAACCAGAACAGCAAAGCCTCGCGCACGCCTGCGTGGGTGGATCGACCGTGCCCGGCTTTGGCAGCCGGGGCGGCGCACTACGGTTTTCAACTTCTGGAGCTTTCCCATGTCTCAACTGTTCGAGGCCACCGCCCTCGTCGTTCCGTTTGAACAACTGAGGATGACCGATGTCGAGTCCGTAGGCGGCAAGAACGCCTCGCTCGGCGAAATGATCTCGCAGCTGCCGCAGGGCGTGCGCGTGCCCACGGGCTTTGCCACCACGGCCCATGCCTTCCGCCAGTTCCTGGCCCACGACGGCCTGGCCGACAAGATCAGTGCCAAGCTGGCCGCCCTGGACGTGGAAGATGTCCGCGCCCTGGCCCAGGTCGGTGCCGAGATCCGTGCCCTGGTCGAGAACCAGCCCTTCCCGGCCGATCTGGAGCAGGCCATCCGCGAGGAATTCGTGCGCCTGCAGGGCGGCAACGAGGCAGCCTCGTTCGCCGTGCGTTCCTCGGCCACGGCCGAAGACCTGCCCGACGCCTCGTTCGCCGGCCAGCAGGAAACCTTCCTGAACGTGGTGGGCATCGAGTCGGTGCTGCACAAGATGAAGGAGGTGTTCGCCTCCCTGTACAACGACCGCGCCATCTCCTACCGCGTGCACAAGGGCTTTGCCCATGACGTGGTGGCCCTGTCGGCCGGCGTGCAGCGCATGGTGCGCTCCGACCTGGGCGCGGCCGGCGTGATGTTCACCATCGACACCGAATCGGGCTTCGAGGACGTGGTCTTCATCACCTCCAGCTACGGCCTGGGCGAGACCGTGGTGCAGGGCGCCGTCAATCCTGACGAGTTCTATGTGCACAAGCCCATGCTCAAGGCCGGCAAGAAGGCCCTGATCCGCCGCAACCTGGGCTCCAAGCTGATCCAGATGGTCTTTGCCTCGCCCGAGGAAAAGGCCGCCAGCGGCAAGCTTGTCAAGACCACCGACGTGGCCCATGAGCTGCGCAACCGCTACTCGCTGTCCGACGAGGACGTGCAGCAGCTGGCCCACTATGCCCTGGTCATCGAGCAGCACTATGGCCGCCCCATGGACATCGAGTGGGGCAAGGACGGCACGGACGGCCAGCTCTACATCCTGCAGGCCCGCCCCGAGACCGTGAAGAGCCAGGCCAAGGGCCAGGCCGAGCAGCGCTACGCGCTCAAGGGCACGGGCAATGTGCTGGCCGAAGGCCGCGCCATCGGCCAGAAGATCGGCACGGGCCCGGTGCGCCTGGTCAATGACATCGCCAACATGGACCAGGTCCAGCCCGGCGACGTGCTGGTGACCGACATGACCGATCCCAACTGGGAGCCGGTGATGAAGCGCGCCTCGGCCATCGTCACCAACCGTGGCGGCCGCACCTGCCACGCGGCCATCATTGCGCGCGAGCTGGGCATTCCGGCCGTGGTCGGCTGCGGCAACGCCACCGATCTGCTCAAGGACGGCACCCTGGTCACCGTCAGCTGCGCCGAAGGCGATACCGGCAAGATCTATGACGGCCTGATCGAGACCGAGGTCACCGAGGTGCAGCGCGGCGAGATGCCCGCCATCAAGACCAAGATCATGATGAACGTGGGCAACCCCCAGCTGGCCTTCGACTTCGCCCAGCTGCCCAACGAGGGCGTGGGCCTGGCCCGCCTGGAGTTCATCATCAACAACAACATCGGCGTGCACCCCAAGGCCATCCTGGACTATCCCGCCGTGGATGCCGACCTCAAGAAGGCCGTGGAGTCCGTGGCCCGTGGCCATGCCTCGCCGCGCGCCTTCTACGTGGACAAGGTCGCCGAAGGCGTGGCGACGATTGCCGCCGCCTTCTGGCCCAAGCCCGTGATCGTGCGCATGTCGGACTTCAAGTCCAACGAGTACCGCAAGCTCATCGGCGGCAGCCGCTACGAGCCCGAGGAAGAGAACCCCATGCTGGGCTTCCGTGGCGCGGCGCGCTACATCTCCGAGGACTTCGGCGAGGCCTTCCGCATGGAGTGCGAGGCACTGCGCCGCGTGCGCGAGGACATGGGCCTGACCAACGTGCAGATCATGATTCCCTTCGTGCGCACGCTCAAGCAGGCCGAGCGCGTCACCCAGCTGCTGGCGGCCAACGGCCTCAAGCGCGGCGACAACGAACTCAAGCTCATCATGATGTGCGAGGTGCCCTCCAACGCCATCCTGGCGGACGAGTTCCTCGAGTTCTTCGACGGCTTCTCCATCGGCTCCAACGACCTGACCCAGCTCACGCTGGGCCTGGACCGCGACTCCGGCCTGGAGCTGCTGGCCGCCGACTTCGACGAGCGCGACCCCGCCGTGCGCAAGATGCTGTCGCGCGCCATCAAGGCCTGCCTGGACCAGGGCAAGTACGTGGGCATCTGCGGCCAGGGCCCATCCGACCACCCGGACTTCGCCCAATGGCTGGCTGACGAAGGCATTGCCTCCATCTCGCTGAATCCCGACAGCGTGGTCGCCACCTGGCAGCGCCTGGCGCAGTAAGGGCTGGCAGCGTCGCCATGCATACGCCGGACGCGCACTTGCATGACGACGCAGTCGGGGGACCGTCCGAAGGCGAGACCTTCGCCCCCGACCTGCACGACATCCACCATCTGTGGCTCAAGGCCGTGCTGCTCGCGGTCTGGGTCGCCGTCTCCTTCGGTGCCTGCTACTACGCACGCGACCTGCAGGCGCTGGTCCCCGACTGGCCGCTGGCCTACTGGTTCGCGGCCCAGGGGGCAGTCCTGATGTTCCTGGCCATCGTCATCGTCTATTGTCTGTCCATGGACCATTTCGAGCGCCGCGAGGCCCGGGCCGCTGCCCCGTCTGAACCCGCCGCCCCGCAACCGCCCGCCCCGCCGTCGCCTCCCGGCCATGGCTGAGCGCTCGCTGCTGACGGCCGCCTCCCGCTGGCGGCTGCACCGCATCGTGGCCCTGTACACGCTGGGCGTGCTCGGCTTTCTGGCCCTCATGTTCTGGGCCGAGCAGCAAGGCCTGTCACGCCACTGGATAGGCCCCATCTTCCTGTTCTTCACCGTCATGGTCTACGCGGCCATCGGCGTGTACCTGCGCACCAGCGATCCCGAGGAGTACTACGTCGCGGGCCGGCGCATCCCGCCCTTCTACAACGGCATGGCGGCAGCGGCGGACTGGGTCAGCGCGGCGTCCTTCATCAGCCTGTCGGGGGCGCTGTACCTGCAGGGCTTTGCCGGCGTGCCGGGGCAGGCCGGCGGACTGGCCTACCTGCTGGGCTGGACGGGCGGCTTTTGCTTGGTCGCCATGCTGATCGCGCCGCACCTGCGGGCGATGAAGCTTTACACCATTCCCGACTTCTTCCAGCAGCGCTACGGCGGGCGCTGGCCGCGCGTGATCGCGGCGCTGGCTGCCGTGACCTGCTCGTTCACCTATGTGGTGGCCCAGATCTACGGCGTGGGGCTGATTGCCTCGCGGCTGACGGGCGTGCAGTTCGAGATCGGCATCATGCTGGGCCTGGGCGGCGTGCTGCTGTGCTCCTTCCTGGGCGGCATGCGTGCCATCACCTGGACCCAGGTCGCGCAGTACGTGGTCATCCTGCTGGCCTTTCTGATCCCCGTGTCCTGGCTGGCCTACCGGCAGATGGGCAACCCCGTTGCGCCGCTGGCCTATACGGCCCAGCTCGGCCAGATCGCGGAGATGGAGCAGCGCCTGCTGGACTCGCCGGCCGAACAGGAAGTGGTCGCCGCCTACCGCCTGCGCGCCGAGGTGCTGGAGGACAAGCTCAAGGACGTGCCGCGCGTGCTGGCCGCCGAGCGCCAGCAGCTTTCCGAGCGCATACGCGATCTGCGCACGCGCAGCGGCGACATTGGCGCCATCATGGCGGCCAGCCGCGAACTGGCCGCCATGCCGCGCGACGAAGCGACTGCGCGCGCCCTGTGGACACGCCAGCTGCAGGAGATGCGCGAGCGCGAGAAGCCGCTGGGCGGCATTCCGCTGCACAGCCTGCCCTTTGCCGGCAACCCCGATGGATCGGCCGAGGAACGTCAGGTCTACGAGGACAGCCGGCGCAACTTCCTGGCGCTGATGTTCTGTCTCATGGCCGGCACGGCAGGCCTGCCGCATTTGCTCACGCGCTACTACACGGCGCCCTCGGTGTCGGGGGCGCGGGCCTCGGTGGGCTGGACGCTGTTCTTCATCGGCGTGCTTTACATGAGCGCGCCGGCCCTGGCCGTGCTGGTCAAGTTCGAGGTCATGAACAACCTGGTGGGCATACGCTTCGATGAATTGCCCACCTGGATGGCGCAGTGGGCCCGGGTCGATGCCTCGCTGCTGGCCGTGGAAGACGTCAATGGCGACGGTGTCCTGCAGTTCGGCGAGATCCGCATGGGCGCCGACCTCATCATGCTGGCCACGCCCGAGCTGGGTGGCATGCCCTACGTGGTCTCGGGCCTGGTCGCGGCGGGCGGCCTGGCCGCCGCGCTGTCCACGGCCGATGGCCTGCTGCTGACCATCAGCAATGCGCTGGTGCGCGACTTGTACTTTCGCGCGCGGCGGCGCCGCGCCTCGCCCGAGCAGCGCGTGATCCTGTCCAAGTTCGCGCTGCTGGTGGTGGCGCTGTCGGCCGCCTTCGTGGCCTCGCGCCGTTCCTCGGACATCCTGCCCATGGTCACGGCCTCGTTCTCGCTGGCGGCATCGGCCTTTGTTCCGGCCATGGTGCTGGGCATCTTCTGGCGCGGCACCACGCGTCGCGGGGCGGTGGCCGGCATGCTGGCCGGCCTGGGTATCACCGTCTACTACATGGTCTCGCACGTGCCCGCGCTGCAGCCTGTGTTGCCCGAGGCGCTGCATGCCCGCCTGTGGTGGGGCATACAGCCGATTTCCTCGGGTGTCTTCGGCGTGCCGGCGGGCCTGCTGGTGACCTGGCTGGTCAGCTGCCTGGACCCGCGCCGGCGCGCTGCGGCGCGCTCCGTGCCAGGGCGCGTGGCCTGACGCGGCATGGGCTCCATGGGCCGACGACATTGCCAACGAAATTGCCAACGAAATTGCCAACGAAATTGCCAACGAAATTGCCAATTTTTGTCTTGATGGCAGATCTGGATCAGTCCCGGCCCAACTGAAGCCCGCGCGTGCTGGAAAACCCGCTTTTGGGAGCCGGAGGCTCATGACACGCTGCGAGCCGTGTCCGATCCGATCCCCTGCAGAAAATTGCGTCCGCCATGCATCTTGTGAAAACGTCCGCCGGCCAACAGGCATTCAAGGAACGCCATGCCGATCTCTCTCCCCGGCTGCGCTCGGCCTTTTTGCTGTTTGACGGCCAACGCAGCGTGGCGCAGGTGCTGCAGGCCGTTGCCGGTATGGGCGTGACCCAGGACGAAATCCTGGCGCTGGTGGAGCGCGAATGGCTGGCGCCCCGCGATGCAGCCGAACCCCGGCTGGGCGTGGTCGCCGTTGCGGCGCCTGCCGTCACTGCTGCCGCCGCATCGCCGGCCCAGCCTGCCGGCGATGCGTCTGCGCCATCCGAGCCTTCGCTGGCCGTGCGCTACCGCAACGCCTATCCGCTGGCGGTGGCCATCACGGCCAATATGGGGCTCAAGGGATTCCGGCTCAACCTTGCCGTAGAGGCGGCCATGGGCTACGACCAGCTCGTGGCGCTGGCCCCGCGCCTGCGCGAGGCTGCCAGCCCCGCCAGCTATGTGCCGCTGCACGAGGCGCTGTTCGGCAAAGCCCCCTGAGCGAGAAGCCACCCCCACGCTGTCCTTGCCGCGCAAGGTCCGATGCTCCTGGGGGCTCTTGGGACGGTCCGCAAATGAAAAAAGGCAAGGCTCCTTCGCGCCTTGCCCTTGCGTGGGCCAGCGGGTGCAGGCTCAGACGGCCAGCAGCTCCACGTCGAACTTCAGCGTGGCGTTGGGCGGGATCACGCCGCCAGCGCCACGTGCGCCGTAGCCCAGTTCGGCCGGGATGATCAGGGTGCGCTGGCCGCCCACCTTCATGCCTTGCACGCCTTCGTCCCAGCCCTTGATCACCATGCCGCCGCCCAGGGGGAAGACGAAGGGATCGTTGCGGTCCTTGCTGGAGTCGAACTTCGCGCCTTGCACGCCGTTGTTGTAGAGCCAGCCCGTGTAGTGCACGGTCACGCTGCGGCCGCGCTGGGCCTCGGCGCCGTCACCCACGACGGTGTCTTCATACTGCAGGCCGGATGCGGTGGTGGTGAAAGCCATGGTGGTATTCCTTGAGAGAGAAACGGTGGGGGAAAAAGACTGTCCGGCGGCAAGAGGGCGAAGGGCCTGGCCGCAAGAATCACTTCTTGGCGCGCGCGGCCACCCAGCGGTTGGCGAATGCCTGCACATCGGACAGGCGCTTGAGCAGGTCCTGGCCGGCCAGCGTCACGGTATAGCCGTCGGAGCCATGCTCCAGCAGCCCGCATTCGCGCAGTTCCTTGATGCGGGTGTTCAGCGTGTTGGGCGTGATGCCGCCCACGCTGTCTTGCAGCAGTCGAAAGGTCTGAGGATGGCCGTCACGCAAAGCCCACAGCACGCGCAACGCGTAGCGGCATTCGAGTTTCTCGAACAGCTGGTTGATGGCGGCGTTTTCCTTGGAGCTCATGACGCTTCTCCTTGCGCAATGGTGTGTGTGAGCCGGCGGGGGCATCCGGGTGGGACGCGCGCCGAGCCAAGTCCCGGGGAACTATAGCTCTGGATCCATTCTGCTACAAGTTTGGTAGCTCAAAACCCACAGCGGCAATGCGCTTCGCTAGAGGAATACGCGAATCTCCGAACCAGTGTTGCAGGCCCGCCACGCAACCTGCCCGCTGGACTTCGGTTTCTCAGCTCTTGAGTTTGAGCAGATAGGTCATGACGCTGGCCGTGGTGTGCTCCAGCTCCAGAAAGCCGCTGAAATCGCGGCCTGCCTGCCACGAAGGCTCCCAGCGGTTCTGCCGCAGGGCGCGCTGCCAGCTTTCGTGCTGGGTCGCCTGCTCCACGGCGCCCAGCAGGGCCTGGGCGCGTGCGGCGCTGACCTGCTTGCCCGTGAAGACGGCGCGCCAGTTGGCCATGTCGGCATCCAGTCCCTGTTCGCGGAACGAAGGCAGGCCGAACAGGCTGCGGCGCGAAGACACGCCAATGGCGCGCAGCCTGCCGCTGGCCAGGGCTTCGCTGAACTCGCTGTAGCCGGACACGCCCATGCGCGCATCGCCCTTGAGCAAGGCCTCTACCACCTGGGCGCCGCCCGGAAAGGGCTTGTAGACCAGTTGCTCGGGCGCCGCTTTGGCGGCGCGCGTGAGCAGGCCGGCAAACATGTGGTCCACGCCGCCGGCCGAGCCGCCCGCAAACGACTGGTGGGCCAGATCGCTGCGCAGCGCGGCGACCAGGTCCTTGGCATTGCGGATGGGGGAGTCGGCAGGCACGGCCACTACCAGATAGTCGCTGGTCAGGCGGGCAATCGGCTGCACGTGCGACATGTTCACGGCCGGCTTTTGCAGCGCCACGGCACCGACCATGACCATGCCGCCGATCAGCAGCGCATCGGGGTCCTGGCCATGGCGTTCGACAAACTGTGCCAGGCCGATGGTGCCGCCCTTGCCGCCCAGGTTTTCATACTCCACGCGATCTGCCGCGCCGCAGGCCACCAGGGCCGCGCCCAGTGCGCGGCCGGTCTGGTCCCAGCCGCCCCCGGCATTGGCCGGAATGACGATGCGCAGGCTGGCGGCCACGCGCTGGCCCCCGGCGGCAGCGCGCGGCGCATGGGCCGCAGGCGTTGCAGCGGGCGGCGCGGCATGGGCCAGCGGGGAGCACAGCATGGCCAGGGCTGCGCCCTGTGCCAGCAGCTGGCGGCGGTTCTGGCGCGTGCCGTCACCGGAGTGGGCGGCGTTGGCAGTGGTTTGCGAAAAGCTCGGAAGGCGCATGCAGTCTCCAATCGGGTTCGCGCGCCATTGTGGGCGCAAATGAATCAGAAAAGCAGATTATGTAAGCATGTGCGTCAGCTAGTTGACATAACGCAGGCTGTCTGGCGGCATGGGTGCCAGATGCTTCAGGAGAGGGCCCACCGACGGTGCATCGCTGTCCCGGGATGCGTGGGGGCATGCGCGCCCCGTGGGCAAGGAGCGGAGATGGAGCGCCGTGACACAGATGTCGATTAAGCCGGTAAAGCTTGTGTAAATGCGATCAATTCTTATTCGTGGGCGGTAGAATCCCCCGGCCTTTTTCTTTCCTGTGCTCCCCGTGGCCGCCGCCGTGATGGTTGTGGCCGCGTGGTGCTGCCGCCTGCCTCTGTTGCGATGACATCCCCCAAACCGGACCCTCGGCGCCGTTCCTACTGGCTCAAGACACTGCACGAGTGGCATTGGGTCAGCTCTGCGCTGTGCCTGATCGGCATGCTGCTGTTCGCCGTCACGGGGTTCACGCTCAACCATGCGGGGCAGATCGAGTCCAAGCCGCGCATCGTGCGCGGCGAGGCGGCATTGCCGGACGCGCTGCGCGTGCAGCTGGTCCGGCAGCAGGCCAGCCAGTCGCTCGACCGTGCTCCCGTGCCTGCGCCATTTGCGGACTGGGTGCGCGGCCAGTGGGGGCTTGAGGCCGAGGGCCGCGAAGCCGAATGGACGGCCGACGAGCTGTATGTGTCCCTGCCTCGCCCCGGTGGCGATGCCTGGGTGCGCGTGGCCCTGGCCGATGGCGAGGCCGAATACGAGCGCACCGACCGGGGCTGGATCGCCTATCTGAACGATCTGCACAAGGGCCGCAACACGGGCGCTGCCTGGAGCTGGTTCATCGATATCTTTGCCGCAGCCTGCCTGGTGTTCACCGTCACCGGGCTGTTCATCCTGAAGATGCACGCGGGCAATCGTCCCTTCACCTGGCCCATGGTCGGCATGGGGCTGGTGATTCCCATGCTGCTGGCCCTCCTGTTGATCCACTGAGAACCGAAAGAGCCTTGCCTATGAATCCGCACTTCTCTCTGCGCTACACCATGGCGCTTGGCGCCTGCCTGGGCGCGGCCCCGGCCTTTGCCGCCGGCCTGAACGTGGGCGTGGAGGTCCCGCGCCTGGATGTCTCCGAGTACCACCGCCCCTATGTGGCCGTGTGGATCGAGCGCGCCGACGCCTCGGTGGCCGCCACGCTGTCGGTCTGGTACGACGTGAAGATGCGCAATGCCGAAGGCACGAAGTGGCTCAAGGACATGCGCCAGTGGTGGCGCCGCACGGGCCGCGACCTGACGCTGCCCATCGATGGCGTGACCAGCCCCACGCGTCCCGTGGGCAAGCACCAGCTGAGCTTCACCGAAGGCGCCAACCCCTTCGCCAAGCTGCCGCCCGGCGAGTACAAGCTCGTGGTCGAGGCCGCGCGCGAAGTCGGCGGCCGCGAAGTGGTCACCGTGCCCTTCAAGTGGCCTGCCGCCAAGGCCGAGCAACTGAGCGCCAAGGGCAGCAGCGAGCTGGGCGAGATCAGCGTCGAGCTCAAGCCTTGAAATTGAAAGCCGCGGAGGCGCTGCGCGCCTTCCTCCTCACGAGGGGGACGACGCCATCGCTGCACGTGCCAGACCCATCCACGAACCAAGGAGATTTTTCATGAAGTCCAAGACCCGCTTTGCCGTCCGTCTGGCTGCCAGCCTCGCCATTGCCTGCGGCGCCTTCCAGGCCGCGCAGGCCCACAACCTGTGGCTGCTGCCCTCGACCACGGTGCTGTCCAAGGCCGAATGGATCACGGTGGATGCCGCTGTCTCGAACGACCTGTTCTTCTTCAACCACGTGCCGCTGGGCCTGGACAACCTCGTTGTCTCGGCACCGGACGGCTCGGCCGTCGCGCCGCAGAATGCCCATCGCGGCAAGCTGCGCAGCGTGTTCGACCTGGACCTGCAGCAAAGCGGCACCTACCGCCTGGCCATCGTCAACGACGGCCTGTTCGCCTCCTGGAAGGACAAGGCCACGGGCCAGAACCGCCGCTGGCGCGGCTCGCCCGAGAAGTTCGCCGCCGATGTGCCCGCCGACGCGCAGGACCTGAAGGTGACCCAGTCCGTGGGCCGCATCGAGACCTTCGTGACCGTGGGCAAGCCCAGCGCCGTCAAGCCTTCGGGCAAGGGGCTGGAGCTGGTGCCCGTGACCCATCCCAACGACCTGGTCAAGGGCGAGAAGGCCACCTTCGCCTTCCATGTGGACGGCAAGCCCGCCGCCAACCTGGAAGTCGTGCTGGTGCCCGGCGCCACGCGCTACCGCGACAACAAGGGCGAGATCAAGGCCACGACCGACGCCAAGGGCGAGTTCAGCGTGACCTGGCCCACCGCCGGCATGTACTGGGTGGATGCCGACGCCCAGGACAACAAGACCTCGCTGCCCCAGGCCAAGGAGCGCCGCCTGTCCTATGTGGGCACGTTCGAGGTGCTGCCCTGAGCCTTGCGTCCCCACCTGGGGCCCCGCCCGCGCCTGCGCCCGTGCGCGTGAGCTTCGCGCCGGCCCTTTTGCAGGGCAGCGCAGGCCGGGGCCTTGCCGCGCCTGTGCCCACGGGCGCGGCGTCCTTTGCCGTCTCCGGCTACGCGCCGCAGGCCGTGCGGCGGGCAGACCCCGCCGCGCTGCAAACACTCACCGGCGAGGCCATGGGCACGACCTGGAGCGTTCGCCTGCACAACCCGGGTTTCCGCCCGCTCGATGAGGCGCGCCAGGCCATAGAGGCTGCGCTGGCCCTGGTCGTGCGCCAGATGAGCAACTGGGAGGCTGATTCCGACATCTCGCGCTTCAACCGCGCAGAGGCGGGCAGCTGGCATGTGCTGCCTGCCGAATTCTTCACCGTGCTGACCTGTGCATTCGATTGGGCGCAGGCCAGTGGCGGCGCCTGGGACCCCACCGTGGGGCCGCTGGTCGAGCTGTGGGGCTTCGGCCCGCGTGCGGAAAAGGCGCAGGGCGCCAGCATCCCCGATGCCGATGCACTGCGGCGGGTGCGCGAGCGCGTGGGCTACCAGCGCATCGTGCTGGACCTGAAGGGCCGGCGCGCGCTGCAGCCCGGCGCCGTGCATGTGGACTTCAGCGGCATTGCCAAAGGCTATTCGGTGGACCTGGTCACCGAGCACCTGCAGGCGCTGGGCCATACCGATTTCCTCGTCGAGGTGGGCGGCGAGCTGCGGGCCTGCGGTCAGCGCCCTGGCAACCAGCCCTGGCGCGTGGCCGTGGCCAGCATGGCGGACCAGTCCACGCTGCTGGCGCTGCCGTTGCGCGACATGGCCATCGCCACCTCGGGCGACCACTGGCATGCCTTCGAGCAGGGCGGGCGCCGCTACTCCCACACCATCGATCCGCGCAGCGGCGAGCCCGTGGCGCACGGCCTGACCAGCGTCACCGTGCTGCATGCCGAATGCATGCAGGCCGACGCCCTGGCCACCGTGCTCACCGTGCTGGGGCCGCGTGCGGGCCTGGACTTTGCCGAGCAGCACGGCGTGGCCGCACTGCTGTGCGAGCGCACGGCGCAGGGCCCTGCCATGGCGATGACCACGGCGTTTGCCGCGCTGGCGCCGTGAGCGCCCCTAACCTTTTCTGCGCCGTGTAGATTTTCCGGTCACGCCATGTCCCTGTCCGAATCCTGGCTGCGCATACTCGCAGCCGCTGTCCTGGTACTGCTGTATGTGGCCATGTGCGCCGCCATCTGGTGGCGCGAGCGCCGCCAGCGCGCGCGGGCGCAGCATGAAGCCGCGGCGCTGGCCTCGGCGCGCGAGGGCGCGCTCCCCCTGCTTGTGGCCTATGCCAGCCAGACGGGCCAGGCAGAGGAGCTGGCACGCGAGACTGCGCGGCTGCTGCATACGGCCGGTGAGAGCGTGCATCTGTGCGCCCTCGATGCCGTTGATGTGAAGCTGCTGGCGCAGACCCAAAGGGCGCTGTTCATCGCCAGCACCTATGGCGAGGGCGATCCGCCCGACAACGCAGCCCTGTTCCTGGCGCACTCCATGGCGCAGGCGCAGGACCTGTCCCATCTGCAATACGGCCTGCTGGCGCTGGGCGACCGGCAGTACGCGCAGTTCTGCGGCTTTGGCCGCGCGCTGGACGGCTGGCTGCGCGCCGCAGGCGCCAGCCCCTGGTTCGAGCGCATCGAAATGGACAACGGCGCGCCCCAGGCGCTGACTGCCTGGCAGCACCAGCTGACCCAGATCAGCAGCCTGGGCGACATGCCTGCGTGGGAGATGCCGGTATTCAGCGAATGGACGCTGGCCGCGCGCCGGCATATGAACCCGGGCAGCGCAGGCGAGCCGGTGTTCCACATCGAGCTGCAGCCCCCTGCAACGGAGGCCGCGCTGTGGGAGTCCGGCGACCTGGCGCAGGTCTGCATTCCTGCGGACCCGCAGCATCCGCGCGAGTACTCCATCGCCTCCATCGCCCAGGATGGCTGCGTGCACCTGCTGGTGCGCCAGGCGCGGCGCGAAGACGGCTCGCCGGGCCTGGCCTCGGGCTGGCTCACGCAGGGCGCGCCCCTGGGTGCAGCCATCACCCTGCGGCTGCGTGCGCACCGCAATTTCCGGCTGGAAGACAACCTGCAGCGCCCGCTGGTGCTGATCGGCAACGGCACGGGTCTGGCCGGCCTGCGCAGCCACCTGCGTGCGCGTGCCGCAGCAGGCCTGGGGCCCAACTGGCTGCTGTTCGGCGAGCGCAATGCCGCGCATGACCGGCTCTATGGCGACGAGCTTCAGGCCTGGTGCGAGGGCGGCGTGCTGCAGCGCCTGGACCTGGCTTTCTCGCGCGATCGCAGCGAAGGCGCGCCGCGCGCCTATGTGCAGGACCTGCTGGCGCAGTCCGGCGATGTGCTGCGCCAATGGGTGGCGCAGGGCGCTGCCATCTATGTGTGCGGCAGCCTGCAGGGTATGGCCCAGGGCGTGGACCAGGCGTTGCACGCCGTGCTGGGTGAGGCGCAGATGGAGCTGCTGGTGCGCAGCGGCCGATACCGGCGCGATGTGTACTGAACGCCGCTTGCGCCAGCGCAAAGATGGGCCCGGTTTGCTCCTAGGAACGTAGCATCGGCACGACAGATAAATCCTATTGTGCTCATGAGAATGGAAATGATTCTCAATGTTCATATAATTTCGTTACATATCCCCATCCCATCGCATAACCAATCATTTCAAAGCGAGTTTCACGGGCCCCACAGCCCGTTTTCCGTTTCTGGAGTGTTTGCATGTCGTATCGCGATCTGCGCGGAGTTCTTCCGTCGCGTCCTTCCCATCTGGCCCTTGTGGTGGCTGCCGTCTGCGCTTCGGGTGCCGTCTGTGCACAGACGGCAACAGGCAATGCCGTGCCCGCCACGGAGCTGCGCGAAGTCGTGGTCTCTGCCTCGGGCTTCGAGCAGGACATCAAGGAGGCGCCGGCCTCCATCACCGTCATTCCGCGCGAGGAACTGGCCAAGGGCCGCTTCGGCAGCCTGACCGACGCGCTGGAGAGCGTGGAAGGCATCGACGTAGGCGCCCCCGCGGGCAAGACCGGCGGCTTGAACATCAGCATCCGTGGCATGCCCAGCGACTACACGCTGGTGCTGATCGACGGGCGCCGCCAGAATTCGGCCGGCAATGTCACGCCCAACGGCTTTGGCGAGACGCAGACCAGCTTCATGCCGCCCATCGGCGCCATCGAGCGCATCGAGGTCATCCGCGGCCCCATGTCCACGCTCTACGGCTCCGACGCCATGGGCGGCGTGATCAATATCATCACGCGCAAGGTCGGCAAGACCTGGACGGGCAGCGTCAGCGCCGACTACACGCTGCAGCAAGAGTCGGAGTTCGGTGATATCAAGTCCGGCAAGTTCTACCTGAGCGGCCCCATCAAGGAGGACCTGCTGGGCCTGTCGATCCGCGGCAGCACCCAGCGCCGGGCCGCTTCGGACATCACCTATGCGGGCGCCAACGGCCAGCCAGCCGTTCCCATCATGGGCGGCAACCCCGTCAAGTCCGAGATCAACAACCTGGGCCTGCGCCTGGCGCTCACGCCCAACAGGTACCACGACATCACGCTGGACCTGGACTCGGGCCGCCAGACCTATGACAACTCGCAGGGCCAGTTGGGCACGCTGGGCACGGGAGGCTACAGCCCCGAGCAGAAATACAACCGTGACCAGCTCACGCTGGCCCATACCGGTCGCTACGGTTTCGGAACCTGGGACACCAGCTTCATGGTCAACCGGACCGAGACCATCGGCCGGACCATTCCCCGGGGAACCCCGGGCGCGACGCCAGGTGCCGCGCGCACGCTGGAGGTGGAAAGCAAGGTGCTGGACAGCAAGCTGGTCCTGCCCTGGGGTGCCCACCTGACCACGCTGGGCGGCCAGTGGTGGGATGCCGAGATGAAGGACGGCGTGGCGCCGAACAAGTTCGCCTTCACGCAGAAGGCCCTGTTTGCCGAGGACGAATGGAGCCTGACCGACGCCTTCAAGCTCACCATGGGCGCGCGCTATGACCGCCACAGCCTCTTCGGCGGCAAGCTCAGCCCGCGTATCTACGGCGTGTGGAATGCCGCGCCGCAGTGGACCGTGAAGGGCGGCGTCAGCAACGGCTACAAGACGCCGCGCGTGGAGCAGCTGGCGCCCGGCATCAACGGCTTCGGCCAGCAGGGCCGCCTGCCGCTGGTGGGCAGCCCCAACCTCAAGCCCGAAACCAGCCGCACCACCGAACTGGGCGTCTATTTCGACAGCCCCACGGGCTTTGCGGGCAGCGCCACGGTGTTCAACAACGAGTTCAAGGACAAGATCACCAGCGGCCCGGGCCTGATCAACTGCGACTTTGCGGCAGCGCCCAACCGCCCCGGCTGCGTGAGCTTCGGCGACTGGCCGCTGGTGGATGCCTTCGGCCAGTCCATCAACGTGGACGAGGCCGTCACGCGCGGCCTGGAGCTGAGTGCGCGCATGCCTCTGGCGCGCGGCTGGAACGCCAGCGCCAACTACACCTTCACCAAGAGCGAGCAAAAGAGCGGCCCCAACCGTGGCAACCCGCTGAGCGACACACCCAGGCACGCGCTCAACGCCCGCCTGAACTGGGAGCCCGGTGCCCAGTGGAACCTGTGGCTGCGCGCCGAGTACCGCAGCGAGCGCTACCGTGACCCCGGCACCAGCGCCAGCTCCCAGGCCGCCAAGGCCGCGCTGGGCAACTACAAGGCCTATACCCAGTTCCACCTGGGCGGCAGCTACCGCGTGAGCAAGCAGTTCACCATCAACGCGGCCATCTACAACCTGTTCAACAAGGATTTCGTGGACTACCAGCCCTACAACGTACCGGGCCAGGTCCAGGGCACCGTGATCTTTGGCAACCGCTACGCGAACAACCAGGAAGGCCGCCGCCTGTGGGTGTCTGCCAACTACGAGTTCTGAGGCGGGTTCAGGGGCTCCTGGCTGGCCTGCACGCGTGAAGGGGCCAGCCTGACCAGCACCTGCAGCGTGCGGTTCAGCGGCACGGGCACGCCCAGGGCCTCGCCGCGCCGCACCACGTAGCCGTTGAGGTGATCGATTTCGCTGGGCTTGCCCAGCGCCAGGTCCTGGGCGGTGGACGAAAACTGGCCCGGCATGGTGGCCGGCAGGCCGCGCACGGCAGCGGGCACGTCGCCGGGCAGGGCCACGCCGTCGGCCCTGGCCACGGCCAGGCATTCGGCCACCACGTCGTCCACCACGTCCGTCACGCCGGGCGACTGCACCAGCGGGCCGTAGGGCAGCTGGCACAGCGCCGACAGCGCGTTGTAGGCGCAGTTGATCACCAGCTTGGCCCACAGCGCGCCGCGCACGTCGGGCGATACCTGCACGGCAATGCCTGCCTTGCCAAACTGCAGGGCCACCTGTTCACTGAGTGCAGACGGCGCAATGACCAGCTCGCCGCGGCCGAAATGGCGCACATGGCCGGGGCCGGCCATGGCCGTGGCCACGTAGACCACGGCGGCGGCCACGGCCACGGACGGGCCCAGCACGGCGCGCACGCGCTCGTCGTTGTCCACGCCGTTTTGCATGGTCAGCACCAGGGTGCCCGGCGCCAGGTGCGGCTGCATCTCGCGGGCCGCTTCCTCGGTGGCCGTGGACTTGACGCAGAACATCACCACATCGGCATCGCGCACGGCGCTGGCCTCGGTCGATGCCTGCATGGGCACCTGGATGTCCAGCGCCGCCGTCTCCAGCCGCAGGCCATGCTGCTGCACGGCCTGCACATGGGCGGGGCGGCCGATCAGCGTGACCTGGTGGCCGGCGCGCGCCAGCAGCGCGCCGAAATAGCAGCCCACGGCGCCTGCGCCCATGACGGCGATGCGCAGCGGTTCGGAAGGAGATGGGTGGCGGGCGGAAGAAGCGTCCATGGTGCAGTTCGGATGGGCCTTTGATGGCGCCCAGTCTAGCCAGGCTGCCGTCGAAGGCCCATGCCGTCTTCCCTGCCGGGTGCCATTGCGGACGTCAGGCAACCCTCATGCCGTCTGCAGGCACAGGTACTTGGTCTCCAGGTATTCCTCGATGCCGTGGCGCGAGCCCTCGCGGCCCAGGCCGGACTGCTTGACGCCGCCGAAGGGTGCGACCTCGTTGGAGATCAGGCCGGTGTTGATGCCCACCATGCCGTACTCCAGCGCGCGCGACACGCGCCAGATGCGGCGGTTGTCGTTGGTGAACAGGTAGGCGGCCAGGCCGTAGATGGTGTCGTTGGCGCGGCGCACCACCTCGTCCTCGTCATGGAAGCGGAACAGCGGCGCCAGCGGGCCGAAGGTCTCTTCCTCGCAGACTTGCATGCTGTCGTTCACATCGACCAGCAGCGTGGGCTCGAAGAACAGCTGGCCCGGCACCGGGCGCCTGCCGCCCGCCAGCAGGCGCGCGCCCTTGGACAGCGCATCGGCCACATGGCTTTCCACCTTCTGCACGGCCGCCTCGTTGATCAGCGGGCCATGCGTCACGCCGGGCTCCAGGCCGTTGCCGACCTTGAACTCCGCCATGGCCCGCGCCAGGCGGCGGGCCAGTTCGTCGTGGATGCCGTCCTGCACATAGATGCGGTTGGCGCACACGCAGGTCTGGCCGGCGTTGCGGAACTTGGAGGCCACGATGCCGGCCACGGCCTGGTCGATATCGGCATCGTCAAACACGATCAACGGTGCATTGCCGCCGAGCTCCAGCGACAGCTTCTTGACCGTGTCGCTGCACTGGCGCATCAGCAGCCGCCCGGAGGCCGTGGAGCCCGTGAAGCTGAGCTTGCGCACCACGGGGCTTTGCGTTAGCGCCTGGCCGATGTCCTGCGGATGGCCGGTCAGCACCTGGAAGACGCCGGCGGGAATGCCGGCCTCCTCGGCCAGCACGGCCAGGGCCAGGGCCGTGAAGGGCGTGCTTTCGGCCGGCTTGACCAGCATGGTGCAGCCGGCGGCCAGCGCCGGGCCGGCCTTGCGCGTGATCATGGCGGCCGGGAAATTCCAGGGCGTGATGGCGGCGCACACGCCAATGGGCTCGCGCAGCGTGAGCAGCTGCTGGCCTGCGTTGGGCGACTGCAGCAGCTCGCCGTCCACACGCTTGCCTTCCTCGGCAAACCATTCGATGAAGGAGGCCGCATAGGCGATCTCGCCGCGCGCCTCGGCCAGGGGCTTGCCCTGCTCCAGCGTCATCAGCCGCGCCAGATCGTCCTGGTGCGCCAGCATCAGGTCGAACCAGCGGCGCAGGATGCCGGCGCGCTGCTTGCCCGTCAGCGCGGCCCAGGCGGGCAGGGCACGCTGTGCGGCGGCGATGGCGGCCTCGGCCGCGCCGGCCTGCAGGGCGGGTACCTGGCCCAGGCGCTCGCCCGTGGCGGGATTGAAGACATCGATGGCGGGGCCGGAGCCCACGGGGTGCCAGCCCTGGGCAAGCAGGCAGGCCTGGCGGAACAGATCGGGGCGTTGCAGTGAAAGACTCATGGTGCGGGAAGGCTCAGGCTGTGGAATGGATTCAGGCCGCGACCGGCTGGGGCGCGGTCTGGGTGATGGCGTTGGCGATGATGTCCAGCGCCTTGCCGAACAGCGGCTCTGGAATCGTCAGCGGATAGAGGAAGCGGATGGCGTTGCCGTACAGGCCGCAGGTCAGCAGCAGCAGGCCTTGCTGCTGCGCACGCTGGACGATGGCGGCCACGCGCTGCGCGTCCGGCGCACCGCTGCCGGGAATGTGGAATTCCACGGCCAGCATCGAGCCCAGGCCGCGCACTTCGGCGATGCCGGCATCCTGCGTCTGCAATGCCTGCAGGCGCGAGCGCAGCTGGCTGCCCAGTGCCAGGGCCCGCTCGCACAGGCGCTCTTCATCGATCACATCGAGCACGGCATGGGCTGCGGCCACGGCCAGCGGGTTGGCGGCATAGGTGCCGCCCAGGCCGCCGGGGTGGGGTGCGTCCATGACGGCCGCGCGGCCGACCACGCCCGAGATCGGCAGGCCGCCGCCCAGGCTCTTGGCCATGGTGATCAGGTCGGGCCGCACGCTGTAGTGCTCCATGGCAAACAGCTTGCCCGTGCGTGCAAAGCCGGTCTGTACCTCGTCGGCGATCAGCAGCATGCCGTGCTGGTTGCACAGCTGGCGCAGGCCCGTGAACAGCGCGGCAGGCACGGGGTTGAAGCCGCCTTCGCCCTGTACGGGCTCCACGATGATGGCTGCCACGCGCTGCGGGTCCACCGAGGTCTTGAGCAGCATGGCAATGGCGTCCAGCGACTGCTGCACGCTGATGCCCTGCACATCGCTGGGGAAGGGCGCGTGGAAGACTTCGCCCGGCATGGGGCCGAAGCCCTGCTTGTAGGGCGCCACCTTGCCCGTCAGCGCCATGCCCAGCTGGGTGCGGCCGTGGAAGGCGCCCTGGAAGGCGATCACGGCCGAGCGGCCCGTGGCATGGCGGGCGATCTTGACGGCGTTTTCCACCGCCTCGGCGCCCGTGGTGAAGAAGGCGGTCTTGGCCGGGCCGTCGATGGGCGCCAGTGCATTGATGCGCTCGGCCAGTGCGATGGCGCTTTCATAGGGAACGATCTGGAAGGCCGTGTGCGTGAAGCACTCCAGCTGGCGCTGCACGGCCTGCACCACGCGCGGATGGCGGTGGCCCGTGTTGAGCACGGCAATGCCGGCCGCGAAGTCGATGTACTGGCGGCCCTCGGCATCGGTCAGCAAGGCGTTGTCGGCCTGCACGGCATGGAAGCCGCACATCACGCCCACGCCGCGCGGCATGGCGGCGGTGCGCCGGCTCTGGAGTTGCTGGTTGACGGACGAGGCTCTGGTGGTGTCGTTGGTGGCGGCGCTGGACATGGGAAGGTCTCCGTTGAGGTGGCTGCAATGCTTACGGTTATAGTGGCGATTGGTTCCATGAATGGAGCCATCTTTTGAAAAGATGATGGTGCCAATCGAGTTCGCCACCATCGCTTCCACAAGGCAGGCAACGCAGGCAAGGCAGACATGGCAAAACCCTCCGTGTGCGCGGACCTCATCCTCCAGATGGACTGGCGCGGGCTGGGCGGGGACCGCGTCCGCCTGAACCGGGCCCTGTACCTGGCGCTGCGCCAGGCCGTGGACAGCGGGGCCCTGTTGCCGGGCAGCCGCCTGCCGGCCTCGCGCGACCTGGCCCGCGAGCTGGATGTGTCGCGCAACACCGTCAACCATGCCTATGAGCAGCTGCAGGTGGAGGGCTATGTGCGCAGCCAGGTCGGGCGTGGCACGCAGGTGGTCGACACCCTGCCTGCGGCCATGCTGCTGAGCGGCGGACGTGCACCCGCCCGCCGCGCTGCCGCCGCAGCGCCTGCGCCTGGCGGCGGCCTGTCCGTGCAGGCACAGGCCTTGCTGAAAACCGCCCAGGCTTCGGAGCAGCAATGGGGCGCCTTCATGCCTGGCGTGCCCGACGTGACGCAGTTCCCGCGCGCCGCCTACGCGCGCATCCACAATCGCCTGCTGCGACACGCCGGGCCGCAGCTGCTCACCTATGGCACGCGCGGCGGCGTGGAGGCGCTCAAGCAGGCGCTGGCCGAGCACCTGCGCGTGGCGCGCTCGGTGAACTGCGCGCCCGACCAGGTGCTGATCACAGAAGGCGTGCACCAGGCCATCGACCTGGTGGTGCGCAGCCTTGCCGACCCTGGCGACTGCGTCTGGATGGAGGAGCCGGGCTACTGGGGCATCGCCAACGTGTTGCGCATGCAGCACGGGCTGAGCCTGCACAGCGTGCCAGTGGACGAGGAGGGCATGCATCTGCCGGACTGCCTGCCCGTGCCGCGGCTGATCTTCGTCACTCCCTCGCACCAGTACCCGCTGGGCGCCGTCATGAGCATGGCGCGGCGCCGCGCGCTGATCGCCTACGCGCGCCGGGTGGGGGCCTGGATCGTCGAGGACGACTACGACAGCGAATTCCGGTTCTCCGGCAGCCCTGTGCCCAGCATGCAGGGCATGGAGGAGGACGCGCCCGTCATCTACATAGGCACCTTCAGCAAGACCCTCTACCCGGGACTGCGCATGGGCTACATGGTGCTGCCCCCGACCCTGGCCGAGCCGCTGCGCCGCATCCATTCCGAGCTGTACCGAGAGGGTCACCAGCTGCCGCAGCAGGTCATCGCCGAACTGATCGTGGAAGGCCACTACGCCGCCCACATCCGCAAGATGCGCCTGCTCTACGGCAAGCGCCGCCGCATGCTGATGGCCTTGATCGAGCGCTATCTGGGCGCCGACCACCTGCCCTGGGTGGATAGCGGCGCGGGGCTGCATTTCGTGATGCAGCTGCCCGGGCAGGACGATGATGTCGTGCTCGCCGAGGACCTCCGGCAGGCCGGCATCTTCGTCAAGCCGCTGTCGCGCTACTACGCGGGTCCGCACCGGCGGCGTGGCCTGCTGCTGGGGTATGCCTGCGTTTCCGAGGAAGAGATAGGCGCAGCCTTCTTCCGCATGCTGGCAGTGCTCGGAGCCCGGCATGGCCGGCGCTGAGGCCCGGGCCGGACCATCCGGCCGGGCGCCGCCTTGGCTCCCGATGCCAACCCTTTTTTGTCTGCCTAAGGACGCACCATGATCTCCATCCGCCCCGTTGAACCCCATGAATGGCCGCAGTACCGGGATATCCGCCTGCGTGCCCTGCGCGATGCACCCGACGCCTTCGGCAGCACCTGGGAGTCGGAGGCCGCAAGGGTTGACGCGGACTGGGCTGCGCGGCTGCAGGCCGCCGTTGCCGGCGGCAGGGACAGGGTGCTCTTCGCCGTCAACGGCGGCCAGGCCTGCGGCCTGCTCTGGTGCAAGCTGTGTGCCCCCGAGCCCGGCGTGGCCGATCTCTTCCAGATGTGGGTCGATCCCGCCGTGCGTGGCCGGGGTGCGGGCCAGGCCCTGCTGGCCCAGGCCGTCGCCTGGGCCTGGCACAAGGGCATGCAGCGTGTGCGGCTGGGTGTGACCGATGCCGACTCTCCCGCCATGCGCCTGTACCTGGCGAACGGCTTCCGGCCTGTGGGCGGGCTGCAGCCGCTGCGCGAGGGCTGCGAACTGCGCGTGCAGACGATGGCCCTGGACCGGGCCGGCGGCTGAACCGCTGCACAGCGCAGGAAGTTCCGGCAGTCAGTCCCTGCGGCCTCTGTCGCCCCCTGGTGGCCCCCTGTAGCCCCCCGTAGCCCCGGGGCGTCCACAAGGCCGTCCTGCATCAGCCCGGCAGCACGGCCGGTGAAGGCACCTGCCGGGTCTTGGCCAGTTGCGCGTTGCTGTAGCGAAGATCAGCGGTGACCTCCGCTCCCAGCCAGGCGGGCGAGGGCGGCTGGATATCCTCGCTGGCCAGTTCGATCTCGGCCGTGACCAGCCCGGCCAGCGGGCCTTCGAATACATCGACCTCGAAGTCGAAGCCGTCCACCGTCACGATGTAGCGCACCTTTTCGAGTGCGCCATGCGCGCAGTGCTGGGCCAGCAGCGTCTCGGCGTCGGCCAGCGGAATCCGGTATTCGAATTCGGCGCGGCTCATGCCGCGTGCCGGCCCCTTGAGCGTGAGAAATCCGGCGTCCCCGGCGATGCGCACCCGCACCCACATGCCGTTGTCGGCGATGTATCCCTGCGCCATGCGCACGCCGGTCAGGCCGGTCACGACGCCGGGGTCGGCCACAAGGTACTTGCGTTCGATTTCGATAGCCATGCTGATGCCCTTGCAGACAAAGGCGGCAGTCTATCGCGCCACCGTCGCCCTGCCCGGCAGATGGCTCGCCACAAACAAAAAGCCCCGCAGGGGAGTGCGGGGCTTTTCAGGGGGTGGTTGCCGGCCCGGGGGCCGGCATCCACAGCGCCTTACAGCGAGTCGATGAAGCTGCGCAGCTTGTCCGAGCGGCTCGGATGCTTGAGCTTGCGCAGGGCCTTGGCCTCGATCTGGCGGATGCGTTCGCGCGTGACGTCGAACTGCTTGCCCACTTCTTCCAGCGTGTGGTCGGTGGACATTTCGATGCCGAAGCGCATGCGCAGTACCTTGGCTTCGCGCGGGGTCAGGCCGTCGAGGATGTCCTTGACCACGTCGCGCAGGCCGGCCTGCATGGCGGCGTCCACGGGAGCGGTGTTGTTGGTGTCCTCGATGAAGTCGCCCAGGTGCGAATCGTCGTCGTCGCCGATCGGCGTTTCCATGGAGATCGGCTCCTTGGCGATCTTCATGATCTTGCGGATCTTGTCTTCCGGGATCTCCATCTTGGCCGCCAGGATGGACGCATCGGGCTCGAAGCCGAACTCCTGCAGATGCTGGCGCGAGATGCGGTTCATCTTGTTGATGGTCTCGATCATGTGCACCGGGATGCGGATGGTGCGCGCCTGGTCGGCGATCGAGCGCGTGATGGCCTGGCGGATCCACCACGTGGCATAGGTCGAGAACTTGTAGCCGCGACGGTATTCGAACTTGTCCACGGCCTTCATCAGGCCGATGTTGCCTTCCTGGATCAGGTCCAGGAACTGCAGGCCGCGGTTCGTGTACTTCTTGGCGATGGAGATCACCAGGCGCAGGTTGGCCTCGATCATCTCCTTCTTGGCGTCACGGCTGGCGCGCTCGCCGTCGTTCATGCGCTTGTTGATGCGCTTGAGCTCGTCCAGCGGCACGACCACGCGCGATTGCAGGTCGATCAGGTTCTGCTGCAGTTCCTGCACGGGCGGGACATTGCGCTCCAGCACGCTGCTCCAGGGCTTGCCCGCCGCGACCTGCTCCACCACCCACTGCAGGTTCAGCAGGTTGGGCGGGAACTGGGCGATGAAGGTTTCCTGCGGCATGCCGCACTTGTCCACGATGATCTTGCGCAGCTCGCGTTCCTTCTTGCGCACGTCATCGACCTGGGCACGCACGAGGTCGCACAGCTTCTCGATGGTCTTGGCCGTGAAGCGGATGGTCATCAGCTCTTCGGTCAGGGCCTTCTGCACCTTGATGTACGTGGGCGTGCCGTAGCCTTCCTTGTCGTACACCTTGTGCATCTTGTCGAAGTTCTCGCGCATGGCGTCGAAGCGGCGCAGCGCCTCGTTCTTGAGTTCTTCGAGCTTCTTGGTCAGTGCCTTGGAGCCGCCCTTGCCGTCGTCGTCGTCCTCTTCGTCGTATTCGTCGAAGTCTTCTTCGGCCACGTAGTCGTCGTTCTCATTGGCGTTGACGAAACCGTCGACGATGGTGGAGATGACGACCTTGCCTTCGCGGATTTCCTCGGACATGGCCAGGATTTCTGCGATGGTGGCGGGCGAGGCCGAGATGGCCTCCATCATGTCCATCAGGCCGCCTTCGATGCGCTTGGCGATTTCGATCTCGCCTTCGCGCGTCAGCAGCTCCACCGTGCCCATTTCGCGCATGTACATGCGCACGGGGTCGGTGGTGCGGCCGAATTCGGAGTCCACCGTGGACAGGGCGGCTTCGGCCTCTTCCTCGGCTTCCTCTTCGGTGGTGGCGGATTGGCCCGTGTTGTTCAGCAGCAGGGTTTCCGCGTCGGGGGTCTGCTCGTAGACGGCCACGCCCATGTCGTTGAGCATGGAGATCACGACTTCCAGCGTCTCGGCATCGACCAGCTTGTCGGGCAGGTGGTCGTTGATTTCGCTGTGCGTCAGGTAGCCGCGCGTCTTGCCCAGCTTGATCAGCGCCTTCAGGCGCTGGCGGCGGGTGGACATTTCCTCTTCGGTCAGGACGGTTTCGTCCAGGCCGAATTCCTTCATCAAGGCCCGTTCCTTGGCCTTGCTGATCTTCATGCGCAGGGGCTTGACCTTTTCAGCCGGGGCCGAGGAGGCCTCGACCTCGACTTCCACTTCGGTCTCGACTTCGCCTTCCACTTCGCCATCGATGTCGCCATCGATGTCCGACAGGTCGGCGTCGTCCATGTCGTCGCCCGCTTCCTTGGCCTTGGGCTTGCGGCCGCGCTTGGCGGGGGTCTTGGCTGCAGCGGTGGAAGTGGCGGCCTTGGCCGGCGCCTTCTTGGCGGCAGCAGGCTTCTTTTCTGTCTGGGCGGGGGCGTCGTCGCCTTCGGCTGCCTTCTTGCGGCCACGCTTGGGCGTCGCGGCGGCGAGCAGTTCGTCGGCCATGGCTTTGAGTTCGGCTTGGGACTTGGTTACCACGTCGGTATCTTTCTTTGCTTTGGCCGCAGATGCGGCGCTCTTCGGTCCTGCAGCGGCTTTGCCGGCACCGGCCTTGACGGCCGGGGCTGAAGAGGTTGTCGAAGTCTTGGGCTTCGCTGGAGCTTCGGGGGCCTGCTTGGACTTCACGGACTTTGAAACGGGCATGAGCACCTCACGGTCGGGAGCGAACACACACAAAGGGAAACTCAAACAAGCGCCGCCTAAGCGCGCGCGGACGGACTAGGCCCGCCAGGGAAGCGTACATATTCCAGGCAAGATGTCTGGGCGATCATTTGGTGTGCAGTCCTTGCGGGAAATTGGGCCGTGCAGTTGCTGCAATCACGTGAGTTCGTCACGGGGCCCGGTCCGGAGGTGCTGCTGTCGCTCTTGCCGATAGCCCCCAATTATATCTGCTTACCTCGATTTCAAGAGGAAGTGCGCATCTGGTTTTCCAGGGCCTGCTGTCGGGCAAAGAGATCGCGATAGCGCTGGGCGGCGCTGGGGTCCCGTGCCATGTCGCGCAAAGCTTCGTCGATCTGGGCCTTGATGTGGACGATGACCATGCGATTGAGGACATCACGCAACTCACGGCGCAGCTCGGGCAGTTCGCCCTCGGGATGCGCGTGGGGGCCGCTCATGAGCCTGTCTGCCAGCGTTTCGTGAGGCAGGCCGCGCAGTTGTTCGCGCAGCACGGCAAAGGGCCGGGCACCGGATTCCTGGAACTGTGCCTCCATCCAGCGGAACATGGCGCCATGTTCGCCTGAGCAGTGCGCCAGTGCCTCGAAGTCCTCGTGGGTGAGTTCTTCCATGAATTCCATGTGCGCCATGAGCAGGCGTGCCGCCTGGTCGGTGCGTGTGGCTGGCGCGCCACGCGGGCCCATGGGGGGCGGGTTGAAGTCGGCCCGGCCATTCTTGTCCCAGGGTTTGCGCGGCCAGGGCTTTTTGCCGCCGCGCCCGGGCTCGCCGCTGCGCCAGCCGCCCGCGCCGCTTCCATGGCCGCCACGCTCGTGCCAGCCCGAAGGCGCGCCGTATTCGACAGGCTGGCCCCAGTCGGGCGCGGCCGGTGCATGGCCGGCCTGCTGGCCCGGATGGGAAGCACCGCCGGCCATGGAGCCCCGCGCCGGGCCGCTGCGAGCGGCTTCCTGCGACCACAGGTCGGAGAGGTCGCGCGCATCGAGCTGCACGAGTTCGGCGATCTCGCCCAGCAGCTGGCGCTTGAGCGCGCCGTCAGGCAGGGCCGTCCACAGGGGGCGGGCATTGCTGGCCATGTGGGCACGGCCTTCGGCCTGGCCCAGGTCGCAGCCTTCGCTGGCCGCCTCGATGAGAAAGCGGCTCAGCGGCAGCGCGTCGCCCACGTAGCGGGCAAAGGCTTCGCTGCCGTATTCGCGGATGAAGCTGTCCGGGTCGTGTTCGGCGGGCAGGAAGAGGAATTTGACGCTGCGCGTGTCGCTGGCATAGGGCAGGGCCGCATCGAGCGCCTTGCGCGCGGCGCGCCGGCCCGCCCCGTCGCCGTCGAAGCTGAAAACGACGGCGTCAGTAAATCGAAACAGTTTGTGAATGTGATCGGGCGTGCAGGCCGTGCCCAGCGTGGCGACGGCGTTGGCAAAGCCCAGCTGGGCCAGGGCCACCACGTCCATATAGCCTTCGGTGACCAGCGCATAGCCCATGTCGCGCAGGGCGGTGCGGGCCTCGAACAGGCCGTAGAGCTCGCGCCCCTTGTGAAACACCGGGGTTTCGGGCGAATTCAGGTATTTGGGCTTCTCGTCGCCGAAGACGCGGCCGCCGAAGCCTATGCACTCGCCCTTGACGTTGCGGATGGGAAACATCAGCCGGTCGCGGAAGCGGTCGTAGCGCTTGCCGTCGTCCTCGCCGACGATGACCAGGCCCGATTCTTCGAGCTGCGGATCGTCGTAATGCGCAAACACGCTGGCCAGGTTGCGCCAGCCGGCGGGCGCATAGCCCAGGCCGAAGCGCCTGGCGGTTTCGCCCGAGACACCGCGGCGCTTGAGGTATTCGATGGCCTGGGGGGAGGCCTTCAGGTGCTTGCGGAAAGATTCGCCGGCCTTTTCCAGCACGTCGGTGAGGGTGGCCTGTTTCTGCTTCTGGGCGGCCTGACGCTCGCGCTCGGCCGGGCTGATGTCGTCCTGCGGCACCTGCAGGCCGACCTGACCGGCAAGATCCTGCACCGCTTCGACGAAGCCCATGCCGGCATGGTCCATCAGAAAACCGATGGCGTTGCCGTTCTTGCCGCAGCCGAAGCAGTGATAGAACTGCTTGCTGGGGCTGACGGTGAAGGAAGGCGACTTCTCGCTGTGGAAAGGGCACAGGCCCATGAAGTTGGCGCCGCCCTTCCTGAGCTGTACGTAACGGCCCACGATGTCGACCACGTCGACGCGCGCGAGCAACTCCTGGATGAACGATTGGGGAATGGACACCCGCGTATTGTGCCTTCGCGGGGCCATCCGGCCGTGCCCCGGGGGCACTGGCCGGCAGCGCCCGGCCCTCAGCCCAGGCGCTGGAAGGTCAGCGTGAAGGCCACGCCATCGCGCGTGTTGTGGGCCCTGATCGTGCCGCCCATCTTGGCCATGTAGGTCCTGGCCACGAACAGGCCCTGTCCCCGGTGCTCGGCGCCGCTGGCGGCAGAAGGCTCCTGGGGCGCGGACACCCCCAGCTCGAAGATGCGCTCCAGCAGGTCCTCCGCAATGGTGGCGCCCTGGTTGTGCAGCGTGGCGCTGGCGGTGGACTCGGAGGCCGACAGCGACAGCGTGATGGCCGTGCCGGCCGGACGGTAGCTGTCGGCATTGCGCAGGATGTGGGTGACCACGTCCTCCAGGGCAAATTCGTCGGCGCGCACGATCACGGCGCCGGCGGCTCCCGCGCTCCCGCTCTTGTTCCCACTTTCGTAGACCACATCGGCAATGCCCGCATAGTGCGCGTTGGCCGCCACGTGGCTGAGGAAGGCGTCCAGGTCCAGCCGGCCCTCCGGCACTGTGGCGGCCTGCAGCGCCTCGGCCGGCGATGCCGTGCCGTAGAGCACATGCACGGCCTGCTGCATGCGCTGCACATAGCGGTGGCCGGGGTCGTCGGGGCCGTACAGCACCATCAGCGATTGCAGGGGCGACATGATCTCGTGGCCCACGGCATGCCACATGTCCCGCTCCTGCTGGGCGCGCAGCTGCTCGCGCTGCAGGTCGTCCTTCACGCGCTGCAGCAGGTCGGCCAGGCCGCCGGCCAGAATGCCCAGCTCGTCGGAACCACGCAGGTCCGACACTTCGAGGTCGCCCAGGCGTGGGCCGACATGGCCGTCCTGCACGTTGTACGACACGGCGGCGGCGCGCCGGGTGAGGGCGGTCACGCGGCGGATCAGCCCCAGCTCGACGATCAGCCAGGCCAGCGCAATGGCGGCCAGCATGGCGCCCAGGTACCAGGACAGGCGCGTGGCCACGGCGGCCAGGCCCTGCTCCACATCGCGCGGGTGGCCGGTGAAGCTGACGGTGTAGTTGCCCGTGGGCGTGTCCAGAATGTCCTGGCCCGTGGGCACGGCCGGGGTCATGGTGGCGGCGGAGACGCCGGCTGCATGCAGCGGCAGCCAGCTGATCAGGCGCAGCAGCCAGGGCGCCGACGGCGCGGCCTGCACATCCACGCCCTTGAGGGTGATGGCGCTGGCCTCGTCGGCACCCACCTTGCGGATCTGCACGCGCTCGCCGGGCAGCAGGCTGCGCGAGATGTCGTTGAGCGAGGCGGCCAGCTGCGCCCCCGGCGCATTGCTGTCGAACAGGGGCGCGGCCGCCTCGCCCGGGGCCAGCATTTCCACGCGCACACGCATGCTGCCCAGGTCTTCGGGCGGCCAGACGGGGCGCACGTCCCTGCGGAACAGGGCCTCGCGGAACAGCTCGACCGGCAGGCGGATGGAGTAGTGCGTGCGGCGCAGGCAATCGGCTGCAGGGGGCGTCTTGTCATTGCCCGCATGGCCCTGCACGCCAGGCGGCAGGTCGCGGCAATGGCCGTTCTGCCAGAGCCAGCCACGGAAATCGCGCACGGGCCGCGCGCGGGCGTCAAGCTGGGGCGTGCCGTTGTCCACAAAGCCGGTGAGCCGGCCGTGCTCGCCGTTGCCGGCCCTGCTGCCCTGCTGCGGCATGGCCTCATAGGGGGCGATCCAGCGGTAGGTGCTGCCGCGCATGTCCAGCGTGATGCGGGTGCGGTGCGCCTGGGCGGGCTCGCGCGAGCCGCGCTCGCGCGGTGTCAGCTCGCCTGCGAAGAAGCTGCCCACCAGATAGATGAAGCCGCCTGCGTAGGGATTGTTGCCGATGGCCGCGCACAGCGAGGCGCCATCGGGATACTGCACCGAGCAGCCGGCCATCTCCACGGCCTGCTGGGACTTTTGCGGATCGTCGAAGTCGATGGCCGCGTAGGGCAGCAGCAGCGGCGCCAGCGGTGTCACGCCCTGGCCCAGGTGTCCGGCATTGAGCAGGGCCAAGCGTCCCGAAGGATGGCGCAGCCGCGCCATGACCTCGGCCTGGCTGCGCACAAAGCCGTGCTGGTAGGCCTGCCAGGCGCGTTCCTTCTCGTCCTTGAGCACCACCACGCTCAGCGCCACCGTGGCCACGGCCAGCAGCACGAACACGCCGCGCAGCAGGATGCGCTGGCGGAAGGCGGCCAGGCCCAGGCGCGGAACTTCCAGCCGGGGCAGCTCCAGTTTGGGGTTGAGCAGGCGCTTCATGCGCGGGCGGCGGCGCCGGCCTGGCCCACCCAGCGAAAGCCGCGCATGGGTACGTTCTCTATGCCTTCGAAGCCCGGGTCCACCTCGCGCAGGGCCTCGCGGATGGTGCTGACGTGCTTGCGCACGTTGTCGCGGTTGCGGCCGCTTTTGACCACCTCGAACAGCTCGTCGTAGGACACCACTTCGCCGCTGCGCTGGTGCAGCGTGGCCAGGATGCGCTGGGCCGTCAGCGGCAGGTTGATGCGCTCTCCGCGCCAGGTGGGCGTGCGCTGCCACAGCGGGTCCAGCACCAGGGCATCGCCTGCGGGCGCTGCGGCGGCCTGCGCGGCCACGGGCGCCGCACGCTGCGTGGTGCGCAGGATGTCGAGGAAGGTCTCGATGAAGTCCGCCTCCTCGAAGGTGGTCTTTTGCAGGTAGTCCCAGGCGTCCAGCGCTTTCATGATGCTGCGGTAGATGGCGGCCGGCATGGCCGAGACCACCAGCACCGGCGTGCCCTGGCCCAGCTTGTTGATGGCGTTGATCAGGGCCACGCCGGCATGGCGCTCGCGGCCCAGCTCGATGTCCAGCACCACGGCGTCGTAGTGTTCGCGGGCCAGGGCGGCCTCGGCCTCGTCGCGCGTGAACCACTGGTCGATCACGATGCCGCTGCGCGCACTGCGTATCCATCCCGCCAACTGGTTGCTGGTGGGCAGGTCGTCTTCGATCACGGCGATACGGGTCATGGGGCTGTGCAGGGGTGGGGTCGGGGAGGCCGCCGTGGCGGTGTTCGCGGGATTATCTCGGCCCTGCGCCGGCCCGGGTGTGAGTTTTTCTTCCGGGGCCGGAGCGTTTGCGCCGCCGGTGTGAGCGCTTTGGTCCGTGCGCTGCGTTGTTGCTTCCGGGGTGGATCCGAACAATCGGTCCTCAATGAGCCACCCCTGTTTCCGGTGCCTCAGAAACAACCAACAACAGCCAACAACAGCCATCACAGCCGAGAGAGAGAACACCATGAAAGCCACCTGGAACCGCATCATGCAGGCCCTGACGGGCCGCAAGTCCGCCCGCCTGGACGGAGCCGGCACCGCCGATTTCTCCGAGCCTGCAGCCGACGCCGGCACGCTGCCGTGCAACGCGCCCCGCCGCCAGCCCGTGGACTGGGCAGTCCTGCTGCCCACGGCACGTACCGTGCGCTGGCTGGCCATCGGCGCCGTGGTGGTGGCGGCCGGCCTGGTGGTGGTGCGCAACCCGCCCGTGCAGCACCTGGAGCAGGGCACGCTGGGCGTGCGCCTGAACCAGTTCACGGGCTCCGTCAGCCTGTGGCGCGATGGCAGCGTGTGGGTGGTTCCGGGCCTGCACACGGTGCGCGTGTTCTCTCTGCGCGACCAGAGCTACCGTCCGGAGGCCATGCGCCAGGCCAATGGCAGCGCACCCCTGCAGTCGGTCGAGGGCCTGTCCCTGGGTCTGGACCTGAACGTGCGCTATGCGCTTGATCCCGCATCGCCCGCCGTCAAGGCCGGCAACCTGCCTCTGGACATAGGCGGCGACATCGTGGAGCCCGCCGTGCAGGGCCTGGTCTACAAGGTGTTCGCACGCTACACCGTGCGCGAGATCTTCTCGACCAAGCGCGCCGAGATCGCCCAGATCATGGAAACCGAACTGCGCACGCGCCTGGCGGCCGACGGCGTGACGCTGCGCAGCATCCAGATCGGCAAGGTGGACCTGCCCGCCGAGTACCGCCGCGGCATGGACAGCCTGCTGGCCGAGGAGCTGGCCTCCGAGAAGATGCGCTACACGCTGGAACTCAAGGACAAGCGCGTCAAGGAAACCGAGCTGGACGCCAATGCCGACAAGGTGCGCCGCGAAGTGGCCGCCGAAGCCGCCGCACGCGAGCAGGTGATTGCGGCGCGTGCCCAGGAAGAGGCCATGAAGCATGTGCTGCCCTTCAAGCAGCGCCAGATCGAGCAGCGCCAGCTGGAGGCCGAGGCCGAGCGCGTGGCCCGCGTGAAAGCTGCCGAGGGCAGCGCCCAGGCCCGCCGCATCGAGGCCAACGGCGAAGCCGATGCACGCCAGAAGCTGGCCGAGGCCGAGGCCTTCCGCATGGACCGCCTGGGCAAGGTCAACGCCGAGCAGATGGCGCGCGAAGGCACCCTGGTCACGCGCTACCCGCTGCTCATCCAGAAGACGCTGGCCGACAAGCTCTCGGACAAGATCCAGGTCATCATCGCGCCCCCGCCGACCAATGGCGACTTCATCGGCGCGGCCCTGCTGGGCGGCAGCCGCAACGCACAGGCCGGCGCAGCCTCCGTGGCGGCCGAAGATGCCAACGCAGCCGTTCAGGAGCAATAAGCCATGCTGACCGTATCGACCTTGGCCGCCGCAGCGCTGGCCACCGGCATGGGCAGCGCCATCGTGGTGCAGGACCAGGCCAGCCTGCGCGCCGCGCCGCGCGATGGCGCCCAGCAGCAGGCCAGCCTGTGGCAGGGAGAGGTGCTGGAGATCAGGGGCGAACGCCTGGACTACCTCCAGGTCTGGGACCACAAGCGCGAGCGGGGCGGCTTCATCCGCGCCGGCGATGTGCGCCGCGTGGCCATGACCGAGGCCGATGCCCCCGCCTTGCTGGCCGTGCTGCGCTTCGTGCAGGACACGCCCGGTGCCGAGGCGCTGGGCATCGGCCTGGCGGCCGCCTACCTGCAGGCCGCGCCCGCCAGGACCCTGGCCGGCGCCGAAGGCGCGCAGGCCTTCGACGCACTGGGCGGCTTTGCCGACCGGCTGGCGCGGCGCGCCTCCGCAGCTGCGCCCGGCAAGGCCTCGGGCGCCACGCTGTCGGCCCACCTGGATGTGGCCAACGGCTACGGCCTGCGCTTTGCGACCTATGAGGTCGAAAGCCGCATGCAGGTCTGCTATGAAGGCGAATTTTTCCGCCGCGTGCTGGCCATGCCCGCCGCCGACGCGCCGCAGCGCGCCCGCGCCGCCCTGGCGCTGACACGGCCCGAATGCGTGGACCCCGATCTGCCGGCCCATGAGCGCGCCCGCCTGTACGCCTGGCAGGCCGATGTGCTGGAGCGCGTGGATGTGACCGGCCTGCCGCCCTACCTGCGCGGCCGCGTGCAGATGCGCCGCGCCAGCGTGTGGGGCGCGCTGGCCTTTCAGCAGGCGCGCAAAAGCATGGCCGACCCTGCCGTGGCGGCATCGGCCGCCCGGGCGCTGGCCGAGTTCACGGGCGTCAGCAAGTCCGAGCTGCCCGATGAAGACCAGAGCGCCTACAACGACGCGGCCATGCGGGTGAGCGCCGTGCGCTGGGCGCTGGCGCCTGTTGCTGCTGCGGCTCCTGCTGCCGGAGCCCGCCCGACGCTGCTGACCGAGCCCGGTGCTGCCGGCGAAACCTGCGTGCTGCTGGTGGACGCCCAGCACGGCGCCAAGGCCCCTTTGCTGCGCCGCTGCACCTATGGCCTGGTGTGGGCTGCATCGGCCAGCACCAACCGCGAGGGCACGGCCGTGGCCCTGGCCGTGCAGCCGCTGGAAGGCTGGCGCGAACTGTGGGTGCTGCGCAAGACCGAAGGCGGCTGGCTGGCCGATGTGCTTCCCCCCGCCGCCACCGCGCCGGAGACCGGCGTGGCCGAATGGGCGGGCTGGGTGCCTGGCGGCCAGCTGATGCTGGTGGCGCGCGAGGCCCGTGGCCAGGGCCGCTACCGCAAGAGCTTCGAAGTGGTGCGGCTGGACGGCCTGGCCACCGAGCGCGTGACCGGCGATGTGTCCGCCCTGCCGCTGTTCCAGCGCTGGCAGGACCCGGCCTGGAAGCGCCAGTCCCTGAGCCTGCGCTGAAGCAAAAAAAAAGCCTGCACCGGTGGGGTGCAGGCTCGTCTCCAACGATGCCTGGAGCGTTGCCAGGCGACTCCTCTAGGAACTCCTTATTCGCCTTCCAGCGGTGCTGGCCGGCGAATCCAAGCGGCGATTCTACGAGTGAAGCCGGGGCCGTGCGGCCGAGTCATCTGATAAATGATGTCTTATAGAGGACCCTGGTTGTGCAGTCGCCTGGGGGACAGTCACAGGCGCGCCTGCAGGCAGGTCAAGTGATTGTTCTGCATAGGTATTTTCAATTTTCATGAAATTCTGAAAGTTTTGATGCTCTGCAAAGACCATGCATGCCGCTTTGGTTATCCGGGCCTGTGCGGTGGCGATCCGGGTGGATGCGCATCAAGCTTGTGTAAGCCTGTCTTGCTATATCTTCAGGTTTCGCCAGCCTGCGGCGGCAGGCGGGCATCTCACCAGAAAACCCAGCGAACCGGAGACCACGATGACCCACATTTACGACCAGCACCTGGACCGCAACAGCGCCAACCATGCGCCGCTCAGCCCCTTGGGCTTCATCGCCCGCACGGCCGAGGTCTATCCCGATCGGCTGGCCGTGGTCCACGGCACGCTGCGCCGCCACTGGGGCGAGACCTATGCGCGCTGCCGCCAGCTGGCCAGCAGCCTGCACAAGGCGGGCGTGGGCAAGAACGACACCGTGGCCGTGATGCTGCCCAATACGCCGCCCATGGTGGAGGCGCATTTCGGCGTGCCCATGGCGGGGGGCGTGCTCAATGCGCTGAACACGCGGCTGGATGCGGAAACCATCGCCTTCATGCTGGACCATGGCGAGGCCAAGGTGCTGATCGTGGACCCGGAGTTCACGGGCGTGGTGGCCAAGGCGCTGAAGCTGCGCCAGCGCAGCGCGCCGCTGCTGGTGATCCAGGTCGAGGACGCGCTGTACGGCCCGGCCGCCGAGCAGGTGGGCAGCCTGGACTACGACGATTTCGTGGCCGGCGGCGATGCCGGTTTCGACTGGCAGCTGCCCGCCGACGAGTGGGACGCCATTGCGCTGAACTACACCAGCGGCACCACGGGCAACCCCAAGGGCGTGGTCTACCACCACCGGGGTGCGGCCATCAATGCCATCAGCAATGTGCTGGAGTGGGACATGCCCAAGCACGCCGTCTACCTGTGGACCCTGCCCATGTTCCATTGCAACGGCTGGTGCTTTCCGTGGACGGTGGCGGCACGCGCGGGGGTCAATGTCTGCCTGCGCCGGGTGGAGGCGCAGGCCATCTTCGACGCCATCCGCAACCACGGCGTCACGCATTACTGCGGCGCGCCCATCGTGCACGGCCTGCTGGTCAATGCGCCGGCCGCCATGAAGGAGGGCGTGCCCGCCGGGGTCAAGGCCATGGTGGCGGGCGCGGCGCCGCCGGCGTCGATGATCGAGGGCATGGAGCAGCTGGGCTTCGACATCACCCATGTCTACGGCCTGACCGAGGTCTACGGCCCGGCCACGGTCTGCGCCAAGCACGCAGCCTGGGATGGGCTGGACATCGGCGAACGCGCGCGCCTCAATTCACGCCAGGGCGTGCGCTACCACCTGCAGCGCTCGGCCAGCGTGCTCGATCCGGAGACCATGGAACCCGTGCCCCATGACGGCCAGACCATGGGCGAGATCATGTTCCAGGGCAACATCGCCATGAAGGGCTACCTGAAGAACCCGCAGGCCACGGACGAGGCCTTCCGCGGCGGCTGGTTCCACACGGGCGACCTGGCCGTGCAGCATCCGGACGGCTATATACAGATCAAGGACCGCAGCAAGGACATCATCATCTCGGGCGGCGAGAACATCTCGTCCATCGAGGTCGAGGACGTGCTCTACCGCCACCCGGCCGTGATGGCCGCCGCCGTGGTGGCCAAGCCCGATCCCAAGTGGGGCGAGACGCCCTGCGCCTTCATCGAGCTGAAGGCCGGCGCGCAGACCACGGCCGAAGACATCGTGGCCCACTGCAAGAAGCACCTGGCCGGCTACAAGGTGCCGCGCGCCGTGGTCTTTGGCGAGCTGCCCAAGACCAGCACGGGCAAGATCCAGAAGTTCGAGCTGCGCCGCCAGGCCGGGTCGGTCCAGGCCATCACGGGCTGAGGGCCGGGCCGCAGCGCGGGCAGCGGCTCAGTGTCCGGCCGTCTTGGAAAACAGCTGGATGACCAGCACGCCCGCCACGATCAGGCCCATGCCCGCCAGCGCGGGCAGGTCCAGCGTCTGGCCCTGCCAGAGCCATCCGACCAGGGAGATCAGCACGATGCCCGCGCCGGACCAGATCGCATAGGCCACGCCCGTGGGCACGGTGCGCAGCGTCAGCGACAGGAAGTAGAAGGCCAGCGCGTAGCCCAGGACCGTGACCACGCTGGGCCACAGCCGCGTGAAGCCTTCGGACTGCTTGAGGCAGGAGGTGGCCGCCACCTCGGCGACGATGGCCAGGCCCAGGTACAGGTAGTTGGACGCCATGCTCAGATGGCCGCGTAGCTGCCCGTGCCCTCGGGCCAGCGCGTGAGCACGTCGAAGCCCGTGTCGGTCACCACCACCATGTGCTCCCACTGGGCGGACAGCGACTTGTCGTTGGTGATCACCGTCCAGCCGTCGGCCAGTTCGCGCGTGGCCGCCTTGCCGGCGTTGAGCATGGGCTCGATGGTGAAGATCATGCCGGCCTCCAGCACCATGCCCTGGCCGGGCTGGCCGTAGTGCAGCACCTGGGGGTCGTCGTGGTAGACCTTGCCGATGCCGTGGCCGCAGTACTCGCGCACCACGCTGAAGCGCTCGCGCTGGGCCACGGTCTGGATGGCATGGCCGATGTCGCCCAGCGTGGCGCCGGGGCGCACGGCGCGGATGCCGGCCAGCAGGGCCTCGTAGGTGGTCTCCACCAGGCGGCGCGCCTGATTGGAGGGCTGGCCCACGTAGTACATGCGGCTGGTGTCGCCGATCCAGCCCTCGGGCGTGGTCACGGCCACGTCGACGTTGAGGATGTCGCCCTCGCGCAGGATCTGACGGGCGTCGGGGATGCCGTGGCAGACCACGTGGTTGGGCGAGGTGCAGACCGTCTTCGGAAAGCCGTGGTAGCCCACGTTGGTGGGCACGCAGCGCAGTTCGTCGACGATGAAGTCATGGCAGAGCCTGTCCAGGTGCTCGGTGCTGACGCCTGGCTGCACGTGGGGCACCAGCATCTGCAGGACGCGGGCGGCCAGGCCACCGGCCTTGCGTGATTGCCCGATATCGAGGGCATCGTGCAGCGGGACGCTGCGCAGCTTGGCGCCCCTCATTGCAGGCCTTCCGACAGGCGCACGGGGCGCGGGCGGCGTGCTGCCGTATCGGCGGGAGCCGGCGCTGCTTCGGGCTCGCCCAGCTTCAGCGTGGCCGCGGCCTCTTGCAGCAGCAGGGCGCAGATGCCTGCGTAGTCGAGATGGGGATGGTGTTCGGCCAACTGGCCGACACGCAGCCAATGCTCGGCCTGGGCGTTGATGGATCGACCCAGGGCCGCGCTGGACAGGCGGATCTGGTCGTGCAATTGGTCGGATATTTTGACGATTCCCATGGGGTGGCGATCATACGGGGAATATACGTTTCGTATATTGACAATCGCAAATCGCGGGCTCTGCGGCGGGACATTCGTGCAGGTCTTCAGATGCAGGCCGCCATGTCGTCGGCAAGACTGCGCGAAGTACGGTATGAATGCTCTTGTGTTGATAGCGTAATGATCAGGTCCGGCTGGCCATCCGGCAAGGATGATGTTTTTCCTGCAGCGCGGTCCTGCACAAGACTGGGCCTTGCGCGATCGGCGGTCTTCTATCAGATATCTGTTGCAGATCTGGGGCTTACCCCTAGCAAGTCGCCTGCTACCCAAACTGACAAGAATCAAGACTGTCTGGAAGCGAATGTCCTGCAAGCCGGCGCATGGTGCGGCCGGCCGGGCCTTCCGGCAGGGAGCAGCAATGGGCAAGGAACAAGAAGCGGGTTCGGCAACGGGATCGGGCGGGGCGCGCATCGTCGTCGTGGGCGGTGGCGTGGCGGGGCTGGAGATTGCCACGGCGCTGGGCAAGGGGCGCACGGGGGCCATCGGCTCCGTGACCCTGGTGGACAGCGATTCGGCCCATGTCTGGAAGCCCATGCTGCACACCATTGCCGCCGGCACGCGCGACCTGGCCCAGCAGCAGACCACCTACCTGGCCCAGGCCAGCGACGCCAGCTTTGCCTACCAGCCCGGCGAAATGTGCGGCCTGGACCGCGAGGCCCGCGAGGTGCTGCTGGCCCCCATCGAGGCGCCCGATGGCCGCGAGATCGTGCCGGGCCGGCGCATTGCCTACGACAGGCTGGTGATCGCCGTGGGCAGCGGCGCCAATGATTTCGGCACGCCGGGCGTGGACGAGCACTGCTTCATGATCGACTCGCGCCGCAAGGCCGATGCCTTCAACAGCGAGATCCGCCTGCGCATGGTGCGCTGCATGACCAGCGGCGAGCAGCTGCGCGTGGCCATCGTGGGCGGCGGCGCCACGGGCGTGGAGCTGGCGGCCGAGCTGGTGCAGCTGGCCGAGAGCGCCCGCGCCTACGGCGCGCTGGGCGAGGCCGCGCGCTTCGGCATCGTGCTGATCGAGGCCGGGCCACGCCTGCTGCCCGGTTTTCCTGAAGAGATTTCCGAAGCCACGCGCCTGCGCCTGCAGGCCCTGGGCGTTTCGGTGATCGTCAACGGCCGCGTGCAGTCGGCCAGCGAAGAGGGGTTCGTGCTGGCCAGCGGCGAGTTCGTCCCCGCAGGCCTGCGCGTCTGGGCAGCGGGCGTGAAGGCCCCGGCCTTCCTGGCGCAGCTGGGCCTGGAGACCACGCAAGGCAACCAGCTCAAGGTCAACGGCCAGTTGCAGACCAGCGACCCCCATGTCTACGCCGTGGGGGATTGCGCCAGCTTCACCCTGCCCGGGGCCAGCGTGCCGCTGCCGCCCACCGCCCAGGTGGCGCACCAGCAGGCCCGCTATCTGGTGGAGACGCTGCCGCGCCTGCTGAAGGAGCCGGGTTTCCGTCCCGAAGGCTTTGCCTACCGCGACTTTGGCGCCCTGGTGTCGCTGGCCCACTACGACGCCTACGGATCGCTGGGCAAATTCGGCCTGTTCAACGGCGGCGTGATCCGCGGGCGCATGGCCATGCTGAGCCACATCATGCTGTACCGCTCGCACCAGGCCCGCATCTACGGCTTTTGGCGCGGTGGGCTGCTGTGGCTGATCGATTTGATGAATTCGCGCCTGCGCCCGTCGATCCGGCTGGACTGAGCGGCAGGGCCCGGCATCAAAGCAGCCCCTCGATGGGCAGCCAGCCCAGCACGCGCAGCATCAGGCGCTTGAATGCACTGCTGCCGGGCTCGGTTGTGGTAGTGAGTGGCTCAGGCGGCGTGCCGCTTTCCGTGGTCCAGCTCAGGCGGCCCTGTGCATCGATCTGCACATGGTAGGCAGCCGCTGGCAGGCTCTGGTCGAGCATGCGGCTCATCTGCGAAGCCATCTCGGGGCTGTCGATCAGCAGGCCCATTTCGGTGTTGAGGTGGGCCGAGCGCGGGTCGAAGTTGAACGAGCCCACGAAGATGCGCTCGCCATCGACCGCAAAGGTTTTGGCATGCAGGCTGGAGCCCGAGCTGCCGGGGCGGCTGCCTGAGCCCACCCCCGCTTTCCCTGCCGATGCCGCTGCGGGCGAACGCGGGCCTGGGCTGGGTTCGTCGTCCTGCCTGCCGATCTGCCGGCGCAGCTCGTACAGCTGCACGCCTTCCTCGATCAGCGGGCGCCGGTAGCGGGCATAGCCGGCATGGACCACGGCCACGTCGGTCGCCTCCAGGCTGTTGGTGAGCACGCGCACGGCAATGCCCTGGCGGCGCAGGCCGGCCAGGGCGCGCACGCCGGCCTCGGTGGGCACGAAGTAGGGCGAGACCAGGTCCAGCTGGCGCTGCGGCTGGCCGATGGCCGGGGTCAGCTGGGTGATCAGCAGGCCCTCCTTGGGCACCTGACCCAGCACCTTGGCCGGGTCGTCGCTGACCAGGGTGGCGCGGGCCCATTGCAGTGGCAGGCGGCCGGCCAGCAGCTCGCGCGTGAATGGGCTTTGCGCCACGGCGCGCACATAGGCCTGGGCTTCGGGGCGCTGCACTTCGGTGGCCAGGGCCTCGTAGGCGCGCGCCACCGCATAGTCGGGCAGCGGCGGCAGCAGGCTGGCCGCGGGATAGGCCGACGCGCTGGCCCAGTACTGGTCGAAAGCATGTGAAATGTCGGCCACCACCGGCCCCATGGCCACCACGTCCAGGTCGGCGAACAGCACACCGTCGGTGGCCGCGAAGTACTCGTCGCCTATGTTGCGTCCGCCCACGATGCTGGCCTGGCTGTCGGCCGTGAAGCTCTTGTTGTGCATGCGCCGCTGGGTGCGCGAGAAATCCGTGACATAGCCCAGCGCCTTGGGCGTGCGCTGGGCAAAGGGGTTGAACAGCCGCACCTCGATCTGCGGATGCTGGTCCAGGGCGCCGAGCTGGGTGTCCAGTCCTGCCGTGCCGCCGTCGTCCAGCAGCAGGCGAACGCGCACGCCCCGGTCGGCGGCGCGGCGCAGTTCGTCGAGCAGCAGATGGCCCGTGGTGTCGCCGCGCCAGATGTAGTACTGCACATCCAGCGTGCGCTGTGCCACGCGGGCCAGCAGGGCGCGCGCGGCGTAGGCATTGCGTGCGTCGGATAGCGCGTGGATTGCGGTGAGCCCCGGATGCTGGTCCAGCAGCGGTGCCAGCGCCTGGCCCAGCAGCGTGGCCTGGGCGGCCTCGGGCGGCAGTGCCGTGGATTCGCTGCGGCCGGCCAGGGGCGGCAGGCTGCAGCCTGCCAGCAGCAGGGTCAGGACGAGCGCCTGGGTGGCGGCAAGGGCACGGCGTAGCAGGGGCATGGTGCGTTCGGTGTTCGTAGTGGTCAGTGCAGCCAGCGTATGAACAGCTGGATCACGGTGGCATTGACGATGTCGACGAAGAAGGCGCCCACCATAGGGACGATGAGAAAGGCCTTGTGCGATGGGCCGTACTGGTTGGTGATGGCCTGCATATTGGCCACGGCCGTGGGCGTGGCACCCATGCCGAAACCGCAGTGGCCGGCGGCCAGCACGGCCGCATCGTAGTTGCTGCCCATGATGCGGAAAGTCACCAGCGCGGCATACAGGCCCATGACCAGCGTCTGGGCCGCCAGGATCACCATCAGCGGTGCCGCCAGCCCCGCCAGCTCCCACAGCTTGAGCGACAGCAGGGCCATGGCCAGGTAGATGGACAGCGAGGCATTGCCGAAGACGTCGATGGCCCGGTCGAATACCTGGAAGTGAAAGACATAGTCCAGCGTGTTGCGGATCAGGACGCCACCGGCCAGCGCCCAGACGAAGGTGGGCAGGGAGAACAGGGTGCCGGCGGTGAACTGCGTCATGAACTCGGCAAAGCCCAGGCAGCCCGCGAACAGGGCCAGTGTTTCTATGGCCGCGCTGGTGGTGATCAGGCGCGTCTGCTCGGGGTTCTCGAAGCCGCCGTGGCTTGCGCTTTCGCCCAGCGGGGGCTGTTTTTCGGGGGCGGCTGCGGGGTCATGCACGGCAAGCCTGCGGCGCGTGATCAGGGCCTTGGCCAGCGGGCCGCCGATCAGGCCGCCGATCACCAGTCCGAAGGTGGCACAGGCAATGCCCAGGGTGACCGCGCCCTGGATGCCGTATTCGCGCTCGAAAACCTGGCCCCAGGCACCTGCCGTGCCATGGCCGCCCGTCAGGGTGACGGAGCCTGCGATCAGCCCGAACAGCGGATCGAGCCCGAGCATCTTGGCCAGGCTCACGCCGACCAGATCCTGCAGGCTGATGAAGACGGCGACCACGGCCAGGAACAGCAGCAGCGAACGGCCGCCTTCGCGCAGCTTGGCGAAATTGGCGCTCAGCCCGATGGACGAGAAAAACACCAGCATGAAGGCCATCTGCAGCTCGCTGCTGAAGCTGAAGGTGCAGCCCAGGGTCTGGTTGAGCACGAACAGGGCGACGGCCACGACCAGGCCGCCGGCCACGGGCTCGGGGATGTTGAATTCGCGCAGCAGGCGCAGGTGCCGTACCAGCCATTTGCCCAGCAAAAGGACGAGGGCGGCGAAGATCAGGGTGTAGTAGGCGCTGAAAGTCAGGTGCATGGCTTCCGTTTTCCGGTGGGCGGGGCAAGGCAGCGCACCATACGATAGGCGGCATGCCGGGGGGCGATGTCAGGATAGCCACTGATTGCCAGGCCTGCTGAAAGTGCCCTTTGGTCGTGCCCTGCGTCAGTGCCCTGTCAGCTGGCTATGGGGCCGGGCCGCCTGTCCTCGACGGTGAAGCGGGCCAGCGTGTAGATGCGGCTGTCGGCTCGCATCGGGTTGGCCACGGCGCGCAGCTCGCTGGTCCAGCGCTCGGGCGTGATGTCGGCCAGCCCGTAGCCGCGTTCCTCGCAGCGTGCGTACAGCACCTGCGGGTTGTGGTCGACGATGGCATCGACCTTGGCCTGGGTGGTGCCGCTGCGCGAGGTGATGGAGGTGCTGCAGAACTCGCTGGCCACGACGGGATTGCGCCGCTCGGGCGCGGCCTCGGGGTCTGCGTGCACGGCACAGACATAGTTCTGGTGCAGGTCGCCGCCCAGCAGCACGCTGTTGCGCGGCGTGGGCTGGGCGCCCGGCGTGAGGTGGCTCACCAGGCGCTGGCGCGCGGCCGGGTAGCCGTCCCAGCTGTCCGTGGCCTGCGATCCCGAGGGCGGCCGGTGCGCGGACACCAGGGTGGGCTGGGCCAGGATGCTCCAGCGCGGCCCCTCGCTTGCATGCTGGCGGGCATCTTCGGCCAGCTGGCGGTACAGCCACTGCTCCTGCGTCCAGCCCAGGAAGCTGCGCGCCGTATCCGACAGGGCTGCGCATTGCGCAGGGCGCACGCTGCCCTTGTCTGCCGCTCCCTCGGCGCGGCAGGCCTGGGCGCTGCGGTACTGGCGGCCGTCCAGAAAATGCAGCCGGGCCAGCCGGCCCCACTGCAGGCTGCGGTACAGCTGCAGCCCGCCGCCGCCATGCTGGGCGCCCGCGCCGGTCAGCGCGCTGGCGCGCAGCGGCATGTTCTCGTAGAAGGCCTGCCAGGCAGCCATGCGCCGGGCCAGGAAGCGCCCGGCATCGCCCTGGCCCTGGTCGCCGGCGTAGTTGTTCTCCACCTCATGGTCGTCCCAGCCCACGGACCAGTTGCACATGGCGTGCGCTGCCTGCAGCAGCGGGTCGCTCTTGTGCAGGGCGTAGCGGTCCCGGTAATCCTGCAGGCTTTGCGCGGCCCGCAGGTTGTGGGTGCGGGCCAGGCCCAGCGTCATGGCGGGCGTGGCGTACTCGTAGATGTAGTCGCCCAGGAAGAGCACCAGGTCCGGCGCGTCCTGCACCACCTGGCGCCAGGCCGCGTAGTAGCCGTGCTCCCAGCGCTGGCAGGAGGCATAGGCCAGGCGCAGCCGCTGGGGCAGGCTGCCGGGCGCGGGCGCCGTGCGGCAGCGGCCCGTGCTGCTCACGGCCTGGCCCAGCATGAAGCGGTAGTGGTACCAGCGGTCAGGCGCCAGCCCTCCCACCTGCACATGCACGCCGTGGCCCCATTCGGGCTGGGCCATGGCCTCGCCGCTGCGCACGATCTGGCGGAACAGCGGGTCGTGCGCCAGCTCCCAGCGGATCTTGAGCGCAGGCATGGCTGTGGTGTCGGTCTCGCCCAGCTGTGCAAGCGGCGGCGTCAGCCGCGTCCACAGCAGCACGTTGTCGGGTTCGGGGTCGCCGCTGGCCACGCCCAGCGTGAAGGGGTTGTGCGCAGGCCGCTCGCCCAGGCGGGCCCAGGCGGGCAACTGGCCCAGCGCCGTGGCCAGGCCCGCTGCGACCAGAAACTGGCGCCGCGGTGCAGGGACGGGGGCGCTGAAGGGCAGGGGCATGGCGGTTCGGGGGCAGGTGGCGCAAGAAAGCGGGGAGATACGGAGCGTGGCCTCGGTGGATCAAAGGCCGGCGCCTGCATTTCCAACTGGCTGCCATTGTGCGCCTGATGCCGTGGCAATGCTGTGCTTGCCGCGCTCCTTGGCCTGCAGCATGGCGGTATCCGCGCGGCGCAGCACGTCCATGCCGTTTTCGTGGCTTTGCAGCTGGGCCACGCCCGCACTGAAGCTCAATGGCCGGGGGGCCGGCTGGCCTGGCGTCTGCGAAGAGGCTGGCAAAGGCGTCTGCTCCAGCAGCTGCAGCAGGCGCTGCAGCGCCTGGGCGCCCGCAGTCTCCGGTGTCTGGGGCAGCAGCAGCACGAAGGCCTGGCCCTCGTATCGGCCCACCACGTCCTCGGGGCGCAGTCCCTGGCGTGCCAGCTGGGCCACATGGATGAGGGCGGCATCGCCCGTGGCATGCCCCAGCTCGGCATTGAGGGCCTGCATGCCGTCCATGTCGAGCAGGGCAACGCTCAGCGGCTGGCCATGGCGCTGGGCGCGCGCCACCTCGCGGTCCAGCGCCTCGCTCACGCCCAGGCGGTTGAGCTGGCCGGTCAGCGGATCGTGGCGTGCACGGCGCGCGGCCTCGTCCAGTTCCTGCTGCAGGGCCTCTATGCGCGCCTCGCAGGCATCGACATGGCTGCGCAGCGATTGCAGCTCTTCCTGGGCCACGCGGCTGCCGGCGGCCATGGTGCGGGTGGCCTCCAGCACCTGTTGCAGCAGCGGGGCGGCATCCTCCAGGCGCTGGATGCCGTCCAGCTGGCGCGCGGCTTCCTCCATGCGGGCGCCCAGTGTTTCGTTGCTGCTCGTGATCTTTGCCAGATGCTGGACGAAGCCGCCCAGCATGTCCTTGAGCGCCTGCTGCGCGGCGGCCATGCCGTCCTGCAGCTGCATGCGCCGGTGGATCACGGTCTGCAGCTCGCGCCGCGCATCCACCAGGGGCGCGGGTGACAGCGGCGGCGTGATGGCCTGCTCGATGGCCGTGAGCTGCGGCACCAGCCAGCTGCCGTGCGTGGGGTCCTGGGCCAGATGCTGGATCAGGGTCTGCAGCAGCTCCTGCACCAGCTGCAGGACCTGGAGCTGGTCGGCAATGGAGAACGACAGCTGGTAGTGCTGGTCATGCAGGCGCCGCGCCAGGGCCTTGGCGTCCACGGGCGGTGCCTGCAGCTGTTCCATGAGCTGCTGATGCAGTTGCCGGGTCTTGGCTTCCTGGGTGTTCAGCAGCGCAAAGAAGGCCTCGAAGCGCCGCGCCAGCTGCTGCGTCAGATCCTCGGGCAAAGCCTGCAGGGGCGGCGGCACGGGCAATTCCACGGGCCTGGCCTCATGGGTTGGCGGCTGCAGGGCCGCGTTGGCATAGGCGGTGATGACCTGCTGCAGGCCCTGCCAGTCGCTGCGTTCTATGGCGGCGCCCAACTGGTCGCGCAGGCGCTTCTGTCCGGGCGTCTGCGCAGGCAAAAGCGCATGGACGTGGCGCAGCGGCCCCTGGGGAAAGCTGGCGGGGCCGGGTTCGCCGGCTGCCTGCTCATAGAGGCGGGTGTAGTTTTCCGGGGTGGGCGGCAGGCGGTTCAGCGCCAGTTGCCGCAGGGTTTCGCGTGCCAGTTCGGAAGCGGAGCGCTCGGCCATGGGTGGGCAGTTGTTTCAGAATGCAATGCCCTCCAGTGTGGCATGGCCGGCGCCCGGTTCACTGCTCGTTGACCATGACCAGCTTGCCCTGGACCTGGCGCGATCCCATGCGTGCGTAGGCCGCGTGCAGCTCGGCCATGGGCATGGTGCGGTCGATCACGGGCTTGATCTTTCCCTGGCCGTACCACTGGGCCAGCTCCTGCATCATGGCCGCGTTGGCCTTGGGCTCGCGCCGGGAGAACTCGCCCCAGAAGACACCCACCAGCGATGCGCCCTTGAGCAGCGGCAGGTTCAGCGGCAGGGCCGGGATGGGGCCAGCGGCAAAGCCCACGATCAGATAGCGGCCGCGCCAGGCGATGGAGCGGAAGGCGGGCTCGGCGAAGTCGCCGCCCACGGGGTCGTAGACCACGTCGGGGCCCTTGCCGTCGGTGGCCTCCTTGATGGCCGCGCGCAGGTCGCCCTGGCTGTAGTTGATGGTGGCATCGGCGCCCTGGGCCTTGCACAGCGCGCACTTTTCGTCGGTGGAGGCTGCCGCGATCACGCGTGCGCCTGCCGCCTTGGCGATCTGGATGGCGGCCGTGCCCACGCCGCCTGCCGCGCCCAGCACCAGTACGGTCTCGCCCTCGCGCAGCTGGCCACGGTCGATCAGCGCATGGTGCGAGGTGGCATAGGTCATGATGAAGGCCGCTGCATCGACGAAGCTGAATCCATCGGGCAGCGGCATGCACAGCGCGGCCGGTGCCAGCGTATGGGTGCCAAAGCCCCCGGTGCCCGACAGGCAGGCCACGCGCTGGCCCACGGCCAGGTGGCTCACGCCTTCGCCCACGGCCTGGACCACGCCCGCGTATTCCGAACCCGGCACGAACGGCAGCTCAGGCTTCATCTGGTACTTGTTCTGCACGATCAGCAGATCGGGAAAGTTCAGGCTGGCCGCCTTCACTTCGAGCAGTACCTGTCCAGGGCCCGGCGCGGGTGTGGGCAGCTGCGTCCACTGCAGTTGATCGACGCCCGTGGGCGTTGTGCAAAGCCAAGCGTGCATGGTGGTTGTCTCCTGTGATTGAATGCCTGGCCGATGATAGGAGTGTGGCGGGAATGCCTCCTGTCCCTCGGGCGACGAGACGCCCGCCTACAATCGCCCGCAATCCCTGCTGTATCCATGAAGATTCTCATTTGTAACGACGACGGCTACCAGGCGCCCGGCATCCAGGCCTTGTACGAGGCGCTGCGCACGGTGGCAGACGTCGAGGTGGTGGCGCCGGAGCACAACAACAGTGCCAAGTCCAACGCCCTGACGCTGAATGCACCGCTGTACGTGCACCAGGCCCACAACGGTTTCCGCTATGTCAACGGCACGCCGGCAGACTGCGTGCACATCGCCCTGACCGGCCTGCTGGGCTACCGGCCCGACCTGGTGGTCTCCGGCATCAACAACGGCGCCAACATGGGCGACGACACCATCTACTCGGGCACCGTCGGCGCGGCCATGGAGGGCTTTCTTTTCGGCATTCCCGCCATTGCCTTCTCCCAGGTGGACAAGGGCTGGTCCGAGATCGAGGCTGCCGCCGCCGCCGCGCGCCAGCTGGTCATGGACATGCAGTCGCAGGAACTGATCGGCCTGTCGCCCTGGCTGCTCAACGTGAACATTCCCAACATGCCGCTGTCCGCGCTCAAGCCGCTCAAGCTGTGCCGGCTGGGCCGCCGCCATGCGGCCGAGCGCGTCATCACCCAGGAGAGCCCGCGCGGCGAAATGATGTATTGGATAGGCAGCGCAGGCGCGGCCATGGATGACTCGGAGGGCACGGACTTCCACGCCACGTCCCACGGCCACATGTCTGTCACGCCGCTGAAGGTGGACCTGACCGACCATGACAACCTGGGCTACTGGGCGCAGACGGCGGCCAGGCTGGCATCGGCCAGTCAGGCCGTGCTGCCTGCCCAGGGCGGGGCGGTGCAACCGTGAGCGAGCGCCGTCCCGGAGTTCCCTCTTGGGTGGCGCGCTCGGTGCAGAACCCTGCGCCGGCCTCGCGCGCGGTGCCCGCGCGCTCCGCGCTGGCCACCGCCGCCGCCCGTGCCCCGCAACAGCCCTCGGGCATCGGCATGGATTCGGCCGCCGTGCGCGCGCGCATGGTGCAGCGACTGGCCGCCACCGGCATCCAGTCGCCGGCCGTGCTCGCTGCCATGGGAGCGGTGGAGCGCCACCGCTTCGTGGACAGCGCCCTGGTCAACCAGGCCTATGAGGACACCAGCCTGCCCATCGGTCTGGGCCAGACGATCTCCAAGCCCAGCGTGGTCGCCCGCATGACCGAGCTGCTGCTGGGTTCGGAGGCCGCGAAGTCGGGCCTGGGCCGCGTGCTGGAGATCGGCACCGGCTGCGGCTACCAGGCGGCCGTGCTGGCGCGCGTGGCACGCGAGGTCTATTCGATCGAGCGCCTGCGCGGCCTGCACGAGAAAGCGCGCAGCAACCTGCGGCCCTGGCGCCTGACCAATGTCCATCTGATCTTTGGAGACGGCATGGAAGGCTATGGCAGCGGCGCTCCGTACGCGGGCATCATCTCGGCCGCCGGCGGCGAGAGCATGCCCTCGGCCTGGTGCGACCAGCTGGCCGTGGGCGGGCGGCTTGTCGCGCCCATGGTGGTTACGGGGGGTAAGCAGGCACTGCTGGTGATTGACAAGAGTTCACACGGGTTTACGCAATCGATTTTGGAGGCCGTGAACTTTGTCCCCCTAAAATCGGGCATCGCCTAGAAGGGAATAACTTATGTTGGTATCGCGAAGTCTTGGGGCTTGGGGAACGGTGGTGCTGGCCGGCATGGTTCTGGCAGGCTGCACATCCCAAGTGAACAGGGCTCCCGTGGAGGACCGCGGAACATCCACCTCCACTTCCACCTCTTCCTCGCCATCGGCGGCCGTCAAGCCGCTGCCCGGCGTCGAGAACGCCGGCAAGCCCGGCTACTACACCATCAAGCCTGGTGACACGCTGATCCGCATCGGCCTGGAGACCGGCCAGAGCTGGAAGGACATCGCGCGCTGGAACAATCTGGAGAACCCCAACCTGATCGAAGTCGGTCAGGTGGTTCGCGTCGTGCCGCCGACCAGCTCGTCCATGGCGAGTTCGGACAGCGGCAGCACACGTTCTTCGTCGTCGTCCTCGTCCTCCTCTTCCACGCCCAGCGGCTCGCCGGTGGTGGCAACGCCGCTGCCGCCCGTGGCATCCTCGGCATCGTCTGGCAGCTCCACCGCAACGCCTGCACCCGCGCCGACCCCGGCACCGGCTCCTGCACCCGCAGCCGGCAAGGGCGCCGACGATGTGGACTTCATCTGGCCTGCCTCGGGCAGCCTGATTGCCGGCTTCGACGAGGCGCGCAACAAGGGCTATGACATCGCAGGCAAGGCCGGCGACCCCGTGATGGCCGCTGCCGATGGCCGCGTGGTCTATGCCGGCGCCGGCCTGCGTGGCTATGGCAACCTGATCATCCTCAAGCACAACAACACCTACCTCACGGCCTACGCGCACAACCAGACGCTGTTGGTCAAGGAGGACCAGACCGTGCGCAAGGGCCAGAAGATTGCCGAGATGGGCAGCACCGACGCCGACCGCGTGAAGCTGCACTTCGAGGTGCGTCGCCAGGGCAAGCCTGTCGATCCTTCGCGCTACCTGCCTTCGCGCTGATGAGCCGCAGCACCAGGCAAACCGGACAAGCCCCTGCCCCGCAGGGGCTTGTTTCTTCTGCGCCCGGCGAACCGCTGCCGGAATCGGTCGAGGACCAGGACGAGGCCGACGCCGAAGGTGGCGAGGTCGAGGCCGCCGCCGAGCTGCGCGAAATCACCGTGCCGCCCGCCCAGCACGGCCTGCGCGCCGACAAGGTGCTGGCCGAATGCGTGGCCGAGTTCTCGCGCAGCTATCTGCAGCAGCTGCTTGCGCAGGGCGCGGTCACCCTCAACGGGCGTGTGCTGGGCAAGCCTTCCGCCAAGGTCGCGGCCGGCGACCGCATGGTGCTGGAGATGCGGCCCACGCAGCAGAGCATGGCCTTCCAGCCCGAGGTCATGGCGCTGGACGTGGTGCATGAGGACGAGCACCTGCTGGTCGTCAACAAGCCGGCTGGCCTGGTCGTGCACCCGGCGCCCGGCAACTGGACGGGAACCCTGCTCAATGGCCTGCTGGGGCGCGACCCCAAGGCGCGCGAGGTGCCGCGCGCCGGCATCGTCCACCGCCTGGACAAGGACACCAGCGGCCTCATGGTCGTGGCGCGCAGCCGCGCCGCCATGGATGCGCTGGTGGCCATGATCGCCGCACGCGATGTCAGCCGGCAGTACCTGGCGCTGGCCCACAAGGCCTGGGGCCCGCGCAAGCACCGCGAGGTCGATGCGCCCATCGGCCGCGATCCGCGCAACCGCCTGCGCATGGCCGTGGTCGACCTGGCCCAGCATGCGGGCAAGACCGCGCGCACCGACATCGACCTGCTGGCCGGCAACGAAGAAGTCAGCCTGGTGCGCTGCACGCTGCATACGGGCCGCACCCACCAGATCCGCGTGCACATGGCCTCTCTGGGTCATCCGCTGGTGGCCGATGCCGTCTACGGCGGCAAGGACGCTGGCGGCATGACGCGCCAGGCCCTGCACGCCTTCCGGCTGGCCTTCACCCATCCCATGACGGGCCAGGCCCTGGTGCTGCATGCGCCGCTGCCCGCCGACATGGCGCAGGCGCTGGAAAATTGGGGGCTGAGCTACAATCCCGCCGAAAGCCTCTGACCATCTCTCGCATGGCATCTGTGGAGCGCTTGCTTCCTCTTCTTTGATTCGGCGCACCCTGGCTGCCACCCCTGGTGGCACGCGCGCCTTTGTTCCCGAGACGCTGAGCCATGAATACGGTAGATGCCAAGCGGGTCCTGGAAACTGCATTGATCTGCGCGCCGCAGCCTGTCACGCTGCGTGAGCTGCGCTCGCTGTTCGATGACGTGCTGGGCTCCGACACGCTGAAGGACCTGCTGCTGGACCTGCAGAAGGACTGGGCGCAAAAGGGCGTGGAGCTGGTGCAGGTGGCGTCCGGGTGGCGCTTCCAGAGCCGGCCCGAGATGCGGGTGTACCTGGACCGGCTGCATCCTGAAAAGCCGCCACGCTACACCCGTGCGACCCTGGAGACGCTGGCCATCATCGCCTACCGTCAGCCGGTGACGCGCGGTGATATCGAGGACATACGCGGTGTGACGGTCAACAGCCTGCTGATCAAGCAACTGGAAGACCGGGGCTGGATCGAGGTGATTGGCCACCGGGAAACCGTGGGCCGGCCCTCTTTGTTTGCCACCACGCGCCAGTTTCTGGACGACCTGGGCCTGCAGTCGCTGGACCAGTTGCCCATGCTTGAGGAGCCCGAATCCCAGCAAAGCCTGTTCAAGGCGCTGGAGGAGTCGGGCGAGCCTGATGTGCAAGAGAGTGCGCCAGCCGGTGACGCCCCGCCGACCGAAGGCTGGGGTCCCGACGAAGTGCCGCCGGTCATCGGCGAGCAGGACGTGGGCGAGGAATTGCTGGATCAGGTGCCGTTGCAGGCCGATGAGACGGAGCTGGTCGAGGACGGTGAGGACGACGCCCTTGCCGCTCTCTTGCCAGAGGCGCCCTCGGGCGAGGCTGAGACACCGGATGGGACAGATGCCGCGAGCGCCGCAGAAGCTGCGCAGACCGCAGACACAGCGGAAAAAGCGGACACCGCGGATACGACAGACACAACGGATACGGACGGCGCTGCACTGCAGGCCGAAGAAGGAAAGCCATGACGGGTAGTGATATCTCCAAGGACCAGGACGCCCAGCCGGCGTCCGACGAGGCTGGCGCACAGCGCAAGGCCCGCCCCGCGCGCTCGCGCGCTCCCAAGGCCGAGTCCCGGCCTGGCGCCAGGCCTGCGCGCAAGCCGCGCCCGGCCGCCGAGGCGGTGCCTGCCGAAGACACCGTGCAGGAGCTGGTGACGGCTGATGCATCAGAGTCAAGCGACTCAGGGTCTGCCGAAGGCTACGGTTTTGCGGACGTCATCTCGGGCGAGCTCGACGCCGCCGAAGAGCGCGACGATGCCGCGCCTGCCAAGCGCGTGCTGCTGCCCCAGGTCGATTCGCCCAAGCTGCACAAGGTGCTGGCCCAGGCCGGGCTGGGATCGCGCCTTGAAATGGAGCAGCTCATTCTTGAAGGCCGCATCTCGGTCAACAACGAGCCTGCCCACGTGGGCCAGCGCATCCAGTTCGGCGACCAGATCAAGGTCAACGGCCAGCCCATCCGCTTTCGCATCGATCCGCCGCCGGCGCGTGTCATCGCCTACCACAAGCCCGTGGGTGAAGTCGTCACGCACGACGATCCCCAGAACCGCCCCACGGTGTTCCGCAAGCTGCCGCGCCTGCAGCATGGCAAATGGCAGTCCGTTGGCCGCCTGGACCTGAACACCGAAGGCCTGCTGCTGTTCACCAGCTCGGGCGAGCTGGCCAACTCCCTGATGCACCCGCGCTTCGGCCTGGAGCGCGAGTACGCGGCCCGCGTGCTGGGCGCGCTCAGCAAGGAAGAAAAACAGCGCCTGACCGATGGCGTGCAGCTGGAAGACGGCGTGGCCGCCTTCGGCTCCATCGAGGATGGCGGCGGCGAAGGCGCCAACTGCTGGTACCGCGTGACCATTTCCGAAGGCCGCAACCGCGAAGTGCGCCGCATGTTCGAGGCGGTGGGCCATGCCGTGAGCCGGCTGATCCGCATCCGCTATGGCGCCATGGTGCTTCCGCGCGGCCTCAAGCGCGGCGCCTGGGTGGAGCTGGACCAGGCCGACATCCAGTCCCTGGCCTCCGCGGCAGGCATGCAGGCGCGTGCGCCTGCTGCACCCAAGCCCGCGGCCGGAGGCCGCCGTGGTGGCCCGGCCGACCGCAACACCGTCCGCCGCGAAGGCGGCGGCCGCTATTTCGACGGCAATCGCCCGGCACCCAATGCCATGCTGGACGGCCCGCGTGCCAAGCCCGCTGCCAAGGGGGGCAAGGCGGAGGGCGGCCAGGGCAGAGGGCAGGGCGGTGCAGGCGGGCGTGGCAAGACAGGTGGCAGCCAGCAGCCCGATCCGATGCGTACATCGGTGGGCTACATCGGCTCCGACAGCCTGTCGCGTGCACGCCAGAACGCCAAGCGCAAGCCGGGAGGGCGCCGCTGAAATACGGCGGTCAGCCTCCCCTTTGGCAGCACCATGTCATCAAGGACTTTGATGGCACAGCTAGAATCAACGGTTTTGTCCAATTGACAAAAATCCATAGTAACCCTGATTAGGAACCATTCAAATGGCCATCGAACGCACTCTTTCCATCATCAAGCCCGACGCCGTTGCCAAGAACGTGATCGGCCAGATCTACGCTCGCTTCGAGGCCGCCGGCCTGAAGGTCATCGCCGCCAAGATGGTGCACCTGTCGCGCGGCGAAGCCGAGCAGTTCTACGGCGTCCACAAGGAGCGTCCCTTCTTCAAGGACCTGGTGGACTTCATGATCTCCGGCCCCGTGATGATCCAGGCCCTGGAAGGCGAGAACGCCATCCTGAAGAACCGTGAACTGATGGGCGCCACCGACCCCAAGAAGGCTGAGAAGGGCACGATCCGCGCCGACTTCGCCGACAGCATCGACGCCAACGCCGTGCACGGCTCTGACGCCGCTGAAACTGCAGCCGTGGAAGTGGCATTCTTCTTCCCCGGCATGAACGTCTACTCGCGCTGATCCCCGCGTCTTCCGCGGCCGTCATGGTCTGTCCGGTGCAGGCCATGCCTGCCGCGGAAGAGCCGAGAGCGGCGTGGCACCGGCCTGCCGACATGAATACCAATTTGCTAGATTTTGATCTCGACGGACTGGCCGCTTATTGCGAACAGCTCGGCGAGAAGCGTTTCCGCGCAACGCAGCTGTTCCGCTGGATCCACCAGCGAGGCGCCAGCGATTTCGACCAGATGAGCGATCTGGCCAAGTCCCTGCGCGAAAAGCTCAAGGCGCGTGCCCACATCACGGCCCTGCCGGTTCTGACCGAGCATGTGTCTGCCGATGGAACGGTCAAGTGGCTGTTCGACGTGGGGGGCGGCAATGCCGTCGAATCCGTTTTCATTCCCGAAGATGACCGGGGCACGCTGTGCGTGTCGTCCCAGGCCGGCTGTGCCGTGGGCTGCCGCTTCTGCTCCACGGGTCACCAGGGCTTCAGCCGCAACCTCAGCACGGGCGAGATCCTGGCCCAGCTCTGGTATGCCGAGCATGCGCTGCGCAAGCGCCTGGGCACGGGCGGCGAGCGCGTCATCTCCAACGTGGTGATGATGGGCATGGGCGAGCCGCTGCAGAACTACACGGCCCTGGTGCCGGCGCTGCGCGTGATGCTGGATGACCATGGCTACGGCCTCTCGCGCCGCCGCGTGACCGTGTCCACCTCGGGCGTGGTCCCGATGATCGACAGGCTGTCGCAGGACTGCGCCGTGGCCATGGCCGTGTCGCTGCATGCACCCAACGACGAGCTGCGCGACCCGCTGGTGCCGCTGAACCGCAAGTACCCCATCCACGAGCTGCTCGATGCCTGCGAGCGCTACCTGGAGTTCGCGCCGCGCGATTTCATCACGTTCGAATATTGCATGCTCGATGGCGTCAATGATCAGCCCGAGCATGCGCGCCAACTGATAGAGTTGGTCCGCGCACGTGGCGACGGCCGCAGCTGGTGCAAGTTCAACCTGATTCCGTTCAACCCCTTCCCGGCCTCGGGCCTGCTGCGTTCACCTGCAGCGCGGGTGACGGAGTTCGCCAGCCTGCTGAGCAATGCCGGCATTGTGACCACGGTGCGCAAGACACGTGGCGACGACATCGACGCAGCCTGCGGACAGCTGGCTGGCGATGTCAAGGACCGCACGCGCGCTGCCGAGCGCATGGCAAAGCAGCGCACCATTGTTCTCAAGCAGATGCCTTGAGAGGACCTACGGAACAAAGGGACAGTTCATGAAGTCAGTGGCTCGGCGGCTGCGATCGGGGGGTATCGGTGGATGCATGCGCTGGGCAGTGCCGGTGCTGGTCCTTGCCTTGGCCGGTTGCGCCGGCAAGCAACCTTTGGTGCCTTCGGCGAATTCAGGCTCCGGCAATGCTTCGTCCGTCTCCAATGCCTCGATGGCCTCGGCCGCCGAGGTCGATCCCCGTCGCCGCGCGGCCATTCGCCTGGAGCTGGCGGCTTCCTACTTCCAGGCCGGCCGTATCGATGTGGCCCTGGAAGAGGTAAACCAGGCGCTGGCCTCCGACCCCGGTTCCGCCGATGGCTATGGACTGCTGGCCCTGATCTACATGCGCAACCAGGACTGGGACCAGGCCGATGCCAGCCTGCGCAAGGCCATGTCGCTGCGCCCCCAGGACGGTGACCTGCAGCACAACTACGGGTGGCTGCTGTGCCAGCGCAAGCAGTATGTGCAGGCCCAGGAATGGCTGGACAAGGCACTGGCCCAGCCCGGCTACCTGGAGCGTCCCAAGACATGGATGGCCAAGGGCCTGTGCCTGCAGCAGGCCGGCCTGCTGGTCGAGGCCCAGCAGGCGCTGCTCAAGGGCTATGAACTCGACGCCGCAAACCCGGTGATAGCCTATCACCTGAGCAATGTGATGCTGCAGGGGGGCGACGCCAAGAGGGCGCAGTTCTACATCCGCCGCCTCAACAGCAGCCCCCAGTCCAACGCGGAAAGCCTGTGGCTGGGCATCAAGATAGAGAGGGCGCTGCAGCAATCTGCAGCGATGCGGCAGCTGGCCGACCAGCTGCACCAGCGCTTCCCGGAGTCCCGCCAATGGCTGGCCTACGAGCGTGGAGCATTCAATGAGTGAGGTGTTGGCGGTGCATGACGAAGCAGGTACGCAAGGCGAGAACGCCAAAACTTCCATGACGGCGGGCACGCTGCTGCGCCAGGCGCGCGAGGCGGCAGGCCTGTCGCTGGCCGGGCTGGCGGCGGCGCTCAAGGTGCCGGCACCCAAGCTGGAGGCCCTGGAGGCGGATGACTATGCCGCCTTCCAGGACCATGTCTTCATGCGGGCCCTGGCACAAAGCGTCTGCCGCACGCTGCGCGTGGACTCGGCCTCGGTGCTGGCCCTGCTGCCGCGCACCCAGCTCAAGAGCCTGGCCGATGATCGCGGCAGCATCAATGCCACGTTCAAGGAGCGCTCCTTCAAGGCCACCGGAACACCGCTGGGCCGCGAAAACGGTTCGCGCAAGGTCGCCATCATCGTGCTGCTGCTGCTGGCGGCTGCCGCCGCCGTGTACTTCCTGCCCAAGCACGAAGGCGATGCCGAGGAGCCGCAGGCCGGCTCTTCCGACGCCGCTGCCCTGGTGTCGCCGGCCGCAACCGTGTCCGAGCCCGTGGCTGCCCAGGAGCCTGTGGCGCCCGCAGTGACAGCGCCAGCCTCCGAAGGGGCGGCGCCTGCAGCACCTGCACCTGCACCTGCACCTGCACCTGCAGCGCCTGCAACAACGCCAGCCGTCCAGGCGCCTGCAGCAGCGGCTCCCGCAGCCGGCGTGCCTGGCGATGTGCCCGCCGATGCCGCAGCGGCGACTCCTGCAACCCAGGCCGCGCAAACGCCTGGTGGCGTGCTGGTCATGAAGGCCAGCGCACAATCGTGGGTGCAGGTCAAGGATGCCAACGGCCGCGTGGTGCTGCAAAAGACGCTGGCGGCAGGTGAGTCGGTTGGCGCCGAAGGTGCGCTGCCGCTGTCTGTCATCGTCGGCAATGCCAGCGGCACCGAAGTGCGCGTCCGTGGTGAGCTGCTGGAAGTGGCCAAGACCACCCGTGACAACGTGGCCCGCTTTGAGGTGAAGTGACCGTGCAAGATTTCCTATCCACGCAGCAGCCGATAGCGATTGCCTCGCCGCTGCCGCGCAAGTCCCGCCAGGCCCGCGTGGTCTGGCGCAACAATGTCGTCACCGTGGGCGGCGATGCGCCTGTGCGCGTGCAGTCCATGACCAACACCGATACGGTGGACGCGGTCGAGACGGCCATACAGGTGCGCCAGCTGGCCCAGGCCGGCTCGGAGATGGTGCGCATCACCGTCAACACGCCCGAGGCAGCCGCTGCCGTGCCCTACATCCGCGAGCAGCTCGACCGCATGGGCGAGTACGTGCCGCTGGTGGGCGACTTCCACTACAACGGCCACCGCCTCCTCACCGAATACCCGGCCTGCGCCGAGGCGCTGTCCAAGTACCGCATCAACCCTGGCAACGTCGGCAAGGGCGAGAAAAAGGACAAGCAGTTCGGCCAGATGATCGAGGCGGCAGCCCGCTACGACAAGGCCGTGCGCATCGGGGTCAACTGGGGTTCGCTGGACCAGGAGCTGATGGCGCGCCTGATGGACGAGAACTCGCGCCGCGCCCAGCCCTGGGATACGCGCCAGGTCATGTTCGAGGCGCTGATCTCCTCGGCCGTCGATTCCGCGCGCCTGGCCGAGTCCATGGGGCTGAACGGCGACAACATCATCCTGTCGTGCAAGGTCAGCGGCGTGCAGGACCTGATCTCGGTCTACCGGGCCCTTGCGCAGCGCTGCGACTATGCGCTGCACCTTGGCCTGACCGAGGCCGGCATGGGCACCAAGGGCACGGTGGCCTCGGCCGCCGCGCTGTCCGTGCTGCTGCAGGAAGGCATTGGCGACACCATCCGCGTCTCGCTCACGCCCCAGCCCGGTGAGGCGCGCACGCAGGAAGTGGTGGTTGCCTCCGAAATCCTGCAGGCCCTGGGCCTGCGCGTTTTCGTGCCCAGCGTCACGGCCTGCCCTGGCTGCGGCCGCACCACCAGCACCACCTTCCAGGAGCTGGCCAAGCGCATCGACGACTACCTGCGCGGCCAGATGCCGCTGTGGCGCATGAAGTACCCCGGCGTCGAGGCCATGAAGGTGGCCGTGATGGGCTGCATCGTCAACGGCCCTGGCGAGAGCAAGCACGCCAACATCGGCATCAGCCTGCCCGGGACGGGCGAGGCGCCCGCTGCCCCCGTCTACATTGACGGCGAGAAGGCGTTGACGCTGCGCGGCGAGCGCATTGCCGAGGAATTCCAGACCCTGGTCGAAGACTATGTGGCGCGCACTTATGGCACCACCGCTGCCGCACCCGCCTGAGCGGCTGCGCCAGGCATTGCAGTTATTGCAAAATAGATAGCACACCACGCTTTGTTTCATGGGGTCTCACGCGGGATGCGCGTGGGAGCATGGAGCGCAAAAGGCGGGGTCCGCTCCTGTTTCCGAGCATTCATCGAACGAGAACAACGTGGCCAAACCCGAAAAACTCTCCGCCGTCAAAGGCATGAACGACATTCTTCCCGCCGAGTCCGCTCGCTGGGAATGGCTGGAGGCGCAGGTGCGCGAGCTGATGGCGCGCTTTGCCTACCGCAACGTGCGCACGCCCATCGTCGAGCACACGCAACTGTTCGTGCGCGGCATCGGCGAGGTGACGGACATCGTCGAAAAGGAGATGTACTCCTTCGAGGACAAGCTCAATGGCGAGCGCCTGACGCTGCGCCCAGAAGGCACGGCGAGCCTGGTGCGCGCCACCATCGAAAACAACCTGCTGTACGACGGCGGCAAGCGCATGTGGTACATGGGTCCCATGTTCCGCCACGAGCGCCCGCAGCGCGGCCGCTACCGCCAGTTCCACCAGATCGGTGCCGAGGCCCTGGGCTTTGCCGGCCCCGATGTCGATGCCGAGCTCATTTTGCTGGCCGTCTCCTTGTGGAAGCAGCTGGGCCTGACGCAGTGGCGCCTGGAAATCAACAGCCTGGGCCAGCCCGAGGAGCGCCAGGCCCACCGCCAGGCCCTGATCGCCTACCTGGAGCAGCACCAGGACGTGATGGACGAAGAGGCCAGGCGCCGCATGTACAGCAACCCGCTGCGCGTGCTGGACACCAAGAATCCCGCCATGCAGGCCATGGTCAACGGGGCGCCGCGCCTGCTGGACTTCCTGGGCGAGGGCTCGCTGGCCCACTTCGACGGACTCAAGGCCATCCTGGACGCCAATGGCGTGCCCTGGACCGTGAATCCGCGCCTGGTGCGCGGCCTGGACTACTACAACCTCACGGTGTTCGAGTTCATCACCGACATGCTGGGCGCGCAGGGCACCATCTGCGCCGGCGGCCGCTACGACTACCTGATCGAGCAGGTGGGCGGCAAGAGCGCGCCGGCCGTGGGCTGGGCGCTGGGGGTGGAGCGCGTGCTGGAGCTCGTCAAGGAGCTGGGCGCCGACATCCCCGCGCCCACGCTGCATGCCTACGCCATCGTTCCCGACGTGTCGGCCATGCCCGTGGCCCTGCGCACCCTGCAGCAGCTGCGCGAGGCCGGCGTGCGCGTGCAGATGCATGCGGCCAGCGCCGAAGGCCTGGGCAGCATGAAGTCGCAGTTCAAGAAGGCCGACGCCAGTGGCGCGCATTTCGCATTGATCTTCGGCTCCGACGAGCTGCAGCAGGGCCTGGTCACCGTCAAGTCGCTGCGCGACGGCACGGGCCAGCAGGTGCAGCAAGCCCTGGCCGATGCGGCCCAATGGGCTGCCACCCTACAATCGGCGGTTTGACCGTCATCCGCAGCTTTCCAGGCCACCGCTCCAGCGGCGTCCTCCATACACAAGGCGACACAGGCGATTCATGGCAAACCATTTCGATCTCGAAGAACAAGAGCAGATAGAGCAGCTCAAGCATTTCTGGAATACCTGGGGCACGTTGATCACGGGTGTGCTTGTGGTCATCTTTGTCGGCTTTGCCGGCTGGAATGGCTACCAGTACTGGGAAAAGCGCCAGGCCACCCAGGCTGCCGCTCTGGCGCATGCCGTCGATGTGGCGCTGTCAGGCAAGGATGCGGCGCGCGCCGGCCAGGCCTTTGCCGATCTCAAGGACAAGTACGCCGGCACCACGCAGGCAGCCCAGGCCGGCCTGCTGCTGGCCAAGGCCGCAGTGGACGAAGGCAGGCTCGATGATGCCAAGGCAGCCCTGACCTGGGTGGCCGACAAGGGCGACGAAGGCTACAAGGCCCTGGCCAAGCTGCGCCTGAGCGCCGTGCTGGAGCAGCAAAAGCAGTACGACGAAGCCCTGAAGGCGCTGGATGGCAGCATGCCCGAATCCTTCGCCGGCATCGTGGCCGACCGCCGCGGCGACATTCTTGCGGCCCAGGGCAAGACGGCCGAGGCCATCGACGCCTACCAGCGCGCCCATGCGCTCCTGGACAAGGGCGTGGACTACGGACGCCTGATCGAATTCAAGCTCAACGCCCTGGGCGCCACGCCCACCGTGCTGGCACAGGCCAAGACTTCGACCTCGGAGAAGCAACCTTGAAAACTTCGGCAGATCAACTGATGGCAATCTCGCGCCCGCGTGGCGTTGCGCGCTGGATGGCTCTGGGCCTGCTGGCCGGTGCCCTGGGCGGCTGCTCCACGGTCTCCTCGTGGTTCAGCAGCGACACCAAGCCCAAGCCCAAGGAACTGGGGGCCAACCCCGGCCTGCTGGCAGTGCACCAGGCCTGGACGGCCAAGCTGGGCGCCGAAGTGCCGCTGGCCACCGACATCCATGTGCAGGGTGACACGCTGCTGATCGCGGCCAAGGACGGCAGCGTCACGGCCCTCGATGCGCGCAATGGCAGCCAGCTGTCGCGCTTCACCGTTGGCGAGCCGCTGACTGCCGGCGTGGGTGGCGACGCCCAGCGCCAGGCCGTGCTCACGCGCAGCAACCAGGTCATCGTCTACTCGCAAGGCAAGCAGCTGTGGAAGCAGCCGCTGCCCGCAGCCGCCTACACGCCGCCGCTGGTGGCGGGCGGCCGCGTCTTCGTGCTGGCGGCCGACCGCTCGCTGGCCGCATTCGATGCCGCCAACGGCCGCAAGCTGTGGACCGCACAGCGCCCGGGCGAGCCCCTGGTGCTGCGCCAGCCCGGCGTTCTGATCGCCGTGGGCAACACCCTGGTGGCCGGCCTGTCGGGCCGCATGGTGGGCATCGATCCCGACACAGGTGCCGTGCGCTGGGAGGCCCCGCTGGCCAGCCCGCGCGGCACCAATGACGTGGAGCGCCTGGTGGACCTCGTCGGCCGCGTCAGCCGTGTCGGCGACAGCGTCTGCGCGCGCGCCTTCCAGGCTGCCGTGGGCTGTGTGGATACGCAAAATGCATCGGTGCGCTGGACCCAGCCGTCCAAGGGTGCCGACGGCATCGACGGCGATGGCGAGACCGTGTTCGGCGCCGAAAGCAATGGCACCGTCCAGGCCTGGCGCCGCGGCGACGGCTCGCGCGTGTGGTCCATCGACCAGTTGCAGCACCGCCGCCTGACGGCGCCGTTGATGCTGGGCCGTTCGGTGGTGTTTGGTGATGACTATGGTGTGGTGCACCTGCTGTCCAAGACGGACGGACAGGCGCTGGCACGATTGAAGACGGACGACTCCGGTGTGGCCTCGCCCCCGGTATCGGCTGCCAATACGCTGGTGGTGGTAAGCCGCAGCGGAACTGTGTACGGCTTCCGGCCGGATTGATAGGTATTTTCGGGAATGAAGCCAGTTATTGCCCTGGTAGGGCGACCCAATGTGGGCAAATCGACGCTGTTCAATCGGCTGACCAAGTCGAGGGATGCAATCGTCGCGGATTTCGCGGGCCTCACGCGTGACCGCCACTATGGACAGGGCCGCCAGGGCAAGCACGAATACATCGTGATCGACACCGGCGGCTTCGAGCCTGATGCATCCAGCGGCATCTTCAAGGAGATGGCGCGCCAGACGCAGCAGGCCGTGGCCGAGGCCGACGTCGTGGTCTTCGTCGTCGATGCGCGCCTGGGCATGTCTGCCCAGGACCATGACATCGCCAAGTACCTGCGCCGTCTGGGCAAGCCCTGCGTGCTCGTGGCCAACAAGGCCGAGGGCATGAAGGAAGGCGTGCAGCTGACCGAGTTCTACGAACTGGGCCTGGGCGAAGTGCTGCCGGTTTCCGCCGCGCACGGACAGGGTGTGCGCGGCCTGGTCGACCTGGCCCTGGGCCAGCTCAACCTGCCCGAACCCGAGGAAGACGACCCCTTCGACGATGTGGCCCAGAAGCCCATCCGCCTCACCGTGGCCGGTCGCCCCAACGTCGGCAAGTCCACGCTGATCAACACCTGGCTGGGCGAGGAGCGACTGGTCGCCTTCGACATGCCGGGCACCACGCGCGATGCCATCTCCGTGCCCTTCGAGCGCGCCGGCCAGAAGTTCGAACTCATCGACACGGCAGGCCTGCGCCGCAAGGGGCGGGTGTTCGAGGCCATCGAGAAGTTCTCCGTCGTCAAGACGCTGCAGGCCATCGAGAGCGCCAACGTCGTGCTGCTGCTCATCGATGCCACGCAGGGCGTGACCGATCAGGATGCGCACATTGCCGGCTACGTGCTGGAAAGCGGCCGCGCCGTGGTGCTGGCCGTGAACAAATGGGATGCGGTGGACGACTATCAGCGCCAGATGCTGGAGCGCTCGATCGAGACGCGCCTGTCCTTCCTGAAGTTCGCTCCCATGCACTTCATCTCGGCCGAGAAGCGCCAGGGCCTGGGTCCGCTGTGGAACTCCATCATCCAGGCGCACAAGGCAGCCACCTGCAAGATGCCCACGCCGGTGCTCACGCGCCTGCTGATGGAAGCCGTGCAGTTCCAGACGCCCAAGAAGACAGGCATCTACCGACCCAAGATGCGTTACGCGCACCAGGGTGGCATGAACCCGCCGGTTATCGTCATACACGGCAATTCGCTCGAGCATGTGACGGAGGCCTACAAGCGCTTCCTCGAGGGGCGGTTCCGAAAGGAATTCAATTTGGTCGGCACGCCGTTGCGGATCGAGTTGAAAACCTCTCATAATCCTTTCGCCGACAAGGACAAATAACAAGCCACGGAATTTGGGGAAAACCCTTGTGCAGACAGGGGGCCCAAAACACTGTGGTAAGGTGTCGGTTTACAACAACACTCTTCGAACACGGAGAATATCGTGAGCAACAAAGGCCAACTCCTCCAAGACCCGTTCCTGAACGCGCTGCGCCGCGAACATGTGCCGGTGTCCATCTACCTCGTCAACGGCATCAAGCTGCAAGGCCAGATCGAATCCTTCGACCAGTACGTGGTTCTGCTTCGCAACACCGTCACCCAGATGGTTTACAAGCACGCCATCTCCACCATTGTTCCCGGCCGCGCCGTGAACTTCTCCACGGCCGAAGCTGCCGGCAGCGACGCCAGCGCTTGAGCTCGCTGCGCCCTGATGCCTCCCCGCACAGCCGGGGAGCTTCCTCACCCTTCGGGAGAGGTTTTTCTTGAGTTCTGAATCTTTTGACCGGTCCACGCCAACGCCAGTGCTGCTGGTGGGCGTGGATTTCGGCTTTCCCCATTTCGATGGCGAGTTGGAAGAGCTGGGCCTGCTGGCCGGCACGGCCGGCCTGCGTCCCGTTGCACGCCTGACCTGCAAGCGCAAGGTGCCCGATGCGGCGCTGTTCGTGGGCAGCGGCAAGGCCGACGAAATCCGCATGCTCGCCCAGATGCACGGGGCCCAGGAAGTGCTGTTCGACCAGGCCCTGAGCCCGGCCCAGCAGCGCAATCTGGAGCGCCATCTGCAGATGCCGGTCAACGACCGCACCCTGTTGATCCTGGAGATCTTCGCCCAGCGCGCCCGCAGCCATGAAGGCAAGCTGCAGGTGGAGCTGGCGCGCCTGCAATACGTGGCCACGCGCCTCGTGCGCCGCTGGACCCACCTGGAGCGCCAGATGGGCGGCATCGGCGGGCGCGGCGGCCCTGGCGAAAAGCAGATCGAGCTGGATCGCCGCATGATCGACGAATCGATCAAGCGTACCAAGGAACGGCTGCTGAAGGTCAAGAAGCAACGCGCCACGCAGCGCCGCCGGCGCGAGCGCCATGGCATCTTCAACATCTCGCTGGTCGGCTACACCAATGCCGGCAAATCCACGCTGTTCAACGCGCTGGTGAAGGCGCGGGCCTATGCGGCCGACCAGTTGTTCGCCACGCTGGACACGACCACGCGCCAGCTGTATTTGAACGAGGCCCGGCAATCGGTGTCCCTGTCGGACACCGTGGGCTTCATCCGCGACCTGCCGCACGGGCTGGTCGATGCATTCCAGGCCACGTTGCAGGAGGCGATCGATGCCGATCTTCTGCTGCATGTGGTTGACGCCTCCAATCCGAACTTCCCGGAACAAATCCAACAAGTCCAGAAAGTTCTGAAGGAAATCGGTGCCCAGGAGGTGCCTCTGGTACTGGTTTTCAACAAGCTCGATGCCGTCGATGAAGAGCGGCTTCCAGCGCAGTTGCAGGACCAGTACGAGCTTGACGGACTACCTGTTTCACGGGTGTTTGTCAGCGCCCGCTCCGGTGAGGGGCTGCCGCAGCTGCGGCAGCTGCTGGCCGACCACGCACTGCGCGCAGAAGCGGAATACGCTGAAGCGCATGGTGGTGAAGAGCGGGGCGAGGGGGAGGTGGATGGCGCGATGCCCCCTGGGCAGGACGCCGAATACTAGGGGCTAGCGCCCTGATTGGGCAAAATGCCGATTGGGTCCCTGTCTTTACCGAAGAAACCGAGACTTCTCGCATGAATCTTTCACAACGCGCCCATCGCTGGGCGATGCTGCCGCAGCGCCTTCGCGGGATGTTCAACCTGAATGATCCGCGCTGGGGGCGTGGCGACGACAAGAACGACGATGCCTCGCGCCCCGATGCCGACCGTCCCGCTGCGCCGCCGCCTGCGGAACCCGCACGCGACAACCGCGACAGCCGTGACAACCGTCCCTCCTCGGGTGGGGGTGGCCAGCCGCCGGATCTGGACGAGCTGTGGCGTGACCTCAACCGCAAGCTTTCGGGCCTGTTCGGCGGCAAGCCGGGCGGTGGCCGCGGGCAGCCGCCCGTGCGCAATGGCGGTGGCAGCCAGCCGCCGGACATGCGCAGTGCCGGCATGGGCGTGGGCCTAATTGCCGGCATTGCCTTCATCATCTGGATGGGCACGGGCATCTTCATCGTCCAGGAAGGCCAGCAGGCCGTCATCACCCAGTTCGGCAAGTACAAGAGCACGGTGGGTGCCGGCATCAACTGGCGCCTGCCGTACCCGATCCAGCGCCATGAACTGGTGTTCGTGACGCAGATCCGCTCGGCCGACGTGGGGCGCGACACCATCATCAAGAGCACGGGCCTGCGCGAGTCGGCCATGCTCACCGAGGACGAGAACATCGTCGAGATCAAGTTCGCCGTCCAGTACCGTCTGAGCGACGCGCGTGCCTGGCTGTTCGAGAGCAAGAACCCGTCCGAGGCCGTGGTCCAGGCCGCCGAGACCGCCGTGCGCGAAGTCGTCGGCAAGATGAAGATGGACACGGCGCTGGCCGAGGAGCGAGACCAGATCGCGCCGCGCGTGCGCGACCTGATGCAGACCATCCTGGACCGCTACAAGGTGGGCGTGGAAGTCGTGGGCATCAACCTGCAGCAAGGCGGCGTGCGTCCGCCCGAGCAGGTGCAGGCCGCCTTCGACGACGTGCTGCGTGCCGGCCAGGAGCGCGAGCGCGCCAAGAACGAGGCCCAGGCCTATGCCAACGACGTGGTGCCCCGCGCAGCCGGCTCGGCGGCACGTCTGCTGGAAGAGGCCAATGGCTACAAGGCCCGCATCGTGGCCCAGGCCCAGGGTGATGCGCAGCGCTTCAGCTCGGTGTTCACCGAGTACCAGAAGGCGCCCCAGGTCACGCGCGACCGCATGTATCTGGAAACCATGCAGCAGATCTACGGCAACGTGACCAAGGTGCTGGTGGAATCGCGCCAGGGCTCCAACCTGCTGTACCTGCCGCTGGACAAGATCATGCAAGGCGTGAGCGGCAATGTGCCGGCAGCCGATGGCTCGGCTGCCCCCAGCACCCAGGCGCCTGCGCCTGCCGCCATTCCCGGCCTTTCGAACGATGCGCGCAGCCGCGACAGCAGTCGCAGCCGTGACCGCGAAGCACGCTGAGGAGCAGCCCAAGTGAACCGAGTTGGATTTTTCATCACCAGCATTCTTCTGGCGCTGGCGCTGCTCAGCTCCATGCTGTTCGTCGTCGATCAGCGCCAGTTCGGCGTGGTCTATGCCCTGGGTCAGATCAAGGAAGTGATCACCGAGCCGGGCCTGAACATCAAGATGCCGCCGCCGTTCCAGAACGTGCGCTACATCGACAAGCGCCTGCTCACACTGGACAGCACCGACACCGAGCCCATGCTCACTGCCGAAAAGCAGCGCGTGGTCATCGACTGGTACGTGCGCTGGCGCATCTCCGATCCGTCGGAGTACATCCGCAACGTGGGCCTGGATGAGTCGGCCGGTGCCATGCAGCTCAACCGCGTGGTGCGCAACGCCTTCCAGGAGGAAATCAACCGCCGCACCGTGCGCGAGCTTCTGTCCAGCAAGCGCGACGCGCTGATGAACGACGTCAAGCGCGAAGTGCTGGAGACCGTGCGCGGCGCCAAACCCTGGGGCGTGGACGTGGTCGATGTGCGCATCACGCGCGTGGACTATGCCGAGACCATCACGGAATCGGTCTATCGTCGCATGGAGGCCGAACGCAAGCGCGTGGCCAACGAGCTGCGCTCCACCGGCGCCGCCGAAGGCGAGAAGATCCGCGCCGAGGCCGATCGCCAGCGCGAGATCACCATCGCCAACGCCTACCGCGATGCCCAGAAGCTCAAGGGCGAGGGCGATGCGGAAGCCGCCCGCACCTATGCCGACGCCTTTGGCAAGGACCCGCAGTTCGCGCAGTTCTACCGCAGCCTGGAGGCCTACAAGTCCAGCTTTGCCAAGAAGAGCGACGTGCTTGTGCTCGATCCTTCGCAGACCGACTTCTTCAAGGCCTACCGCAACGGCGGCAGCTCTGGAAAGTAAGAACGCCTGAGCGGCAACGCCGCCCGGCCCATGCACGGCGCCCCTGTTGGGGCGCCGTTTTTTCTTGCGCTGCCGCTGGCGCCCGCACACCGAATCGATTCGGAATACCGAACGCTCCTCGCGGGCCTTGGGACACCCCCAATTTGGGCTGGCCCGCAACAGCCGGTAGAATCACGTTTTTAACAGCCTCCCCCTTTTTCCATGTCTGCTTGGGTCCTGCCGGATCACATCGCCGATGTCTTGCCTTCCGAGGCCCGGCACATCGAAGAATTGCGTCGAGGCCTGCTCGATACCGCACGTGGCTATGGCTATGAACTGGTCATGCCGCCCATGCTGGAATACCTCGAATCCCTGCTCACCGGCACAGGGGAGGCGCTGGACCTGCAGACCTGCAAGCTCATCGACCAGCTGACGGGCCGCACCATGGGCCTGCGTGCCGATACCACGCAGCAGGTGGCTCGCATCGACGCCCATCTTCTCAACCGCAAGGGCCTCACGCGCCTGTGCTACTGCGGCCCCGTCGTCCATGCCCGCCCTGACCGCCCCCGCGCAACGCGCGAGCCGCTGCAGTTCGGTGCCGAAATCTACGGCCACCAGGGCATGGAAGCCGACTTGGAGGCACTGCACCTTGCGCTGGACTGCCTGCGCAGCGCGGGCGTCACCGACATCAACGTCGATCTGGCCGATGTGCGCATCGTGCGCAGCCTGCTGGCCGGCGTGATGGTGGACATGCAGGTGCTGCGCGGCGTGCATGCCGCGCTGGCCGCCAAGGATGCGAGCGAACTCGAGCGCCTCACCCGGGACTTCCCCGTCGCCTCGCGCGAAGGCCTGATGGCCTTGCTGCAGCTGTACGGCGGCATCGAGGTGCTGGACCGCGCCGAGAAGCTGCTGGCGCGCACGGCAGGCGTGCAGCCTCTGCTGGACCAGCTGCGCTGGCTGGCCCAGCGCCTGGAAGGCGTGAACGTGAGCTTTGATCTGGCCGATCTGCGCGGCTATGCCTACTACAGCGGCACGCGCTTCGCCATCTATGTTCCGGGTGCCAGCGACGCGCTGGTGCGCGGCGGCCGTTATGACGAGGTGGGCGCGGTCTTTGGCCGCAACCGGCCCGCCGCCGGCTTCAGCCTGGACATCAAGCAGCTCGTGGCCGTTGTGCCCGAGCGCCCGCTCAAGGCTGCCATCCGTGCGCCCTGGGGCGACGATCCCCAGGTGGCAGCCGCCATCGCGGCATTGCGCCGGCAGGGCGAGACCGTGGTCTGCGTGCTGCCAGGCCATGAAAGCGAAGTGGACGAGTTCCACTGCGACCGTGAGCTCGTGCAGGTTGCCGGGCAGTGGGCCGTGCAAGCCATCTGACGCATTTGTCAATTTCTTCGGATTTCATCGGATTTGAATATGAAAGCTACCAAAGGTCGCAACGTGGTCGTGGTCGGCACCCAGTGGGGTGACGAAGGCAAGGGCAAGCTGGTGGACTGGCTGACCGAAAGCGCCCAGGGCGTGGTCCGCTTCCAGGGTGGCCACAATGCGGGCCACACGCTGGTCATCAATGGTGTGAAGACCGCGCTGCACCTGATTCCCAGCGGCATCATGCGCCCCGGCGTGAAGTGCTATATCGGCAACGGCGTGGTGCTGTCGGCCGCCAAGCTGTTCGAGGAAATCGAAGGCCTGGAGAAGGCCGGCGTGCAAGTGCGCGACCGCCTGCGCGTGTCCGAAGCCTGCCCGCTGATCCTGCCCTTCCACTCGGCGCTGGACGTGGCGCGCGAAGCGGCGCGCGAGCAGGGCGGCACCGAGAAGATCGGCACCACCGGCCGTGGCATCGGCCCCGCCTACGAAGACAAGATTGCCCGCCGCGCACTGCGCGTGCAGGACCTCAAGTACCCCGAGCGCTTCGCCACCAAGCTGCGCGAACTGCTGGCCCTGCATAACCACATCCTGGTCAACGTGCTGGGTTCGAAGAACTTCACCTTCGGTGACGCGCTCCAGCCGTACATCAAGGATGGCGAAGTGCAATTCGACGCGGTGTACGAAGAGGCCATGCGCCATGCGGAGCTGCTCAAGCCCATGATGGCCGATGTCTCCCGCGAGCTGAACGCCGCGCACGCCGAAGGCGCCAACCTGCTGTTCGAAGGCGCGCAGGGCACGCTGCTGGACGTGGACCACGGCACCTATCCCTACGTCACCTCGTCCAATTGCGTCGCCGGCAATGCGGCTGCAGGCTCGGGCGTGGGCCCCGGCATGCTGCACTACATCCTGGGCATCACCAAGGCCTACTGCACCCGCGTGGGCGGCGGTCCTTTCCCCACCGAACTGGATTGGGAAAAGGAAGGCACGCCGGGCTGGCACATGAGCACCGTGGGCGCCGAAAAGGGCGTGACCACCGGCCGCTCGCGCCGCTGCGGCTGGTTCGACGCCGCGCTGCTCAAGCGCAGCGCCCAGGTCAACGGCCTGTCGGGCCTGTGCATCACCAAGCTCGACGTGCTCGACGGCCTGCAGGAACTGCTGCTGTGCGTGGGCTATGAGCTGGACGGCGAAAAGATCGACCTGCTGCCCATGGGCGCCGACGAGATCGCCCGCTGCAAGCCCATCTATGAATCCATCCCCGGCTGGACCGATTCCACCGTGGGCGTGACCGACTACGACAAGCTGCCGGCCAATGCCCGCCGCTATCTGGAGCGCATCGAGGAAGTGACGGGCGTGCCCATCGCCATGGTTTCGACCAGCCCCGACCGGGATCACACCATCCTGATGCAAAACCCCTACGCCGCCCAGTGAACTGCTGGCGTTTGAACCCCAAGATTGAACCAGGAGCCATTCCATGCTGACGGAAGACGGTCAACACCTGTATGTGAGCTACGACGAATACCACGGACTGATCGAAAAGCTCGCGATCAAAGTGCACCAGTCCGGCTGGGAATTCGACACCATTCTCTGCCTGGCCCGTGGCGGCCTGCGCCCCGGTGACATGCTCAGCCGCATCTTCGACAAGCCGCTGGCCATCATGTCCACCAGCTCCTACCGCGCCGAGGCCGGCACGGTGCAGGGCCATCTGGACATCGCGCGCTTCATCACCACGCCCAAGGGCGAGATTGCCGGTCGCGTGCTGCTGGTCGATGACCTGGCCGATTCGGGCCACACGCTGAATGCCGTGATCGCCATGCTCAAGACCAACTATCCGCCGATCACCGAGCTGCGCAGCGCCGTGATCTGGACCAAGGGCCTGTCCGCGTTCACGCCCGACTACTCGGTGGACTACCTGCCGACCAACCCCTGGATCCACCAGCCTTTCGAGCACTACGACACGCTGCGTCCCGAAAAGCTCATGGAAAAGTGGAAGATCTGAGAGCCGTTGCGCTTTCAAGGTCCTTGCCTGCAAAGGGAGCCAGCCGGCTCCCTTTGTCGTTGTGGCCTGCGTTTTCATGCGTTGTCGTCATGCCTTGATGCAAGTCATGGGTTGGCGCGCTTGTCGCGATATCTCGGGCCAACGTCGCGTAAATGTCGGTTTTTTGCACAGCTTTAAAAGCCGATGCCCTAGAGCGTCCGAGGGCTGAATGGCGCGGCTACACTGCGCAGATGCTCAGAAGGTGGTGCTTTGTGAAACGTCTTTCCGTCGGGCGCTTGGGCGCGGCTGTGGCTTTGGTTGTGGGCGGCGGTGCGCTGGCCTGGCTGGCCGTGGCGTCCCTGCCCGGATCCAAATCGGCCCGTGCGGCCTCAGCCACGCCTGCAGCCGTCCAGGCGCAGGCTGCATCGGCTCAGGCCGCTGCCGTTCCCGCCGCGCCTTCCGTGCCTGCGGCCTCTGCTGCCCCGGTAGCGCCAGTTGCGCCTGTTGCGCGTGTCACGCCGCCGCCGCAGACCCAGGGCCCCACGCCCATCTTCGTGCTCAACTCGCTCGATGCCAACATCAGCATCGTGGACCCGGTCACCTGGCAGGAGACGGCCCGCATTCCCACGGGCAAGGAGCCGCACCACCTCTACCTCACGCCTGACGAGAAATCGCTGGTCGTGGCCAATGCGCTGGGCGATACCCTGACCCTGGTCGATCCGCGCACGGGCGAGGTGCAGCGCGTGATCCGCGACATCATCGACCCCTATCACCTGCGCTTCAGCCCGGACATGAAGTGGTTCGTCACGGCGGCCAACCGCCTCAACCACATCGACATCTACCGCTGGGATGGCCAGAACCCGCAGTTGGTCAAGCGCGTGCCCACGGGCAAGACGCCCAGCCATCTCTGGATCGATGCCAGGAGCACGACCATCTATTCCACCATGCAGGACAGCGATGCCCTGGTGGCCATCGACATCGCCACGCAGACCATCAAGGCCCGCGTGCCCACCGGCCCCATGCCGGCCGATCTCTATGGCAGCCCGGACGGCACCAAGCTGTTCATCGGCCTGACCGGCAGCGATGGCGTGGAAGTGTTCGACATCACCGGCCCCGAGCCGCGCAGCGTGGCCCGCATCAAGACAGCCGCTGGCGCCCACGCCATGCGTGCCGCCGGCGATGGCCGCCACCTGTATGTGAGCAACCGCGTGGCCAACACCATCAGCAAGATCGACATGCAGACCAACCAGGTCGTGGCCAGCTACCCGGCCCCGGGAGGCCCGGACTGCATGGACGTTTCCGCCGACGGCCGCTACCTGCTGGTCAGCTCGCGCTGGGCGCGCAAGCTGTCGGTGATCGACACCGTCGAAAAGAAGGTGGTCCAGCAGGTCAAGGTCGGCAAGTCGCCCCACGGTGTCTGGACACTGGCCCACGCGCAGCGCTGATGGACCGCAGACTCTTTGCGCAATCGCTGGCTGGCGCCGCCGCCTTCAGCCTGCTGCGCCCCTCGATGGCCGCAGGGCAGGGCACGGGCTGCGCCAAGACCGTGTACCTGACGTTCGACACGGGCCACATGGGCATTGCCGACCTGGTGGCCGAGGTGCTCAAGCGCCATGGCGTGCCAGTGACCTTCTTTGCCGCCAACGAGCGCACGCAGCAAGGCGACGGCAGCCTGGGCGAGACCTGGGCGCCCTGGTGGCGCGCACGCGCCGCCGAAGGCCATGAGTTCGCCTCGCACACCTACGACCACATGTACTGGCGCGGTGATCTGCGTGCCTCGAAGAACGGTCCGGTCACGGGCTTTCGCGTGCGCCCCTCGGCCGGGCCACGCGCCAACGAGAACTTCACGGTCGATGCGGCAGGCTATTGCGACGAGATCCGCAGGGCTGCACAGCGGCTGCAGCAGATCACCGGGCGCAAGCCCCTGCCGCTGTTCCGTGCGCCCGGCGGCAAGACCTCGCCCGCGCTGCTGGACGCCGCGCGGCAGGGCGGCTACATGCATGTGGGCTGGTCCAGCGCAGGCTTTCTGGGCGACGAGCTGCCCAGCGACCGCTACCCGAATGCGCAGCTGCTGGCCCAGGCGCTCAAGAACATCCGCAGCGGCGACATCCTGCTGGCCCATCTGGGCATCTGGTCACGCAAGGACCCCTGGGCACCGGCCGTGCTGGAACCTTTGATCACGGGCCTGCTCAAGCAGGGGTTCTGCTTCCGCACGCTGCGGGAGCATCCCGACTATCGGGATTGGATAGCAAAATTCGCATGACGTCCGCGCGCGCAGCGCGGCGGGCGATGGGAGCGTGGTGTGGACTGGTGGATTCAGTGGTTCGGTAATGCGCAGCAGCGCCTGTTCGAGGGCGTTGTCCAGCCTGTGCTCTTTTGGCTGGGACAGGCCAGCCTGCTGGAGGATGCCTACGACGCCACAGGCTGGCTGCTGGTGGGCCTGCTGCAGATCTTCATCATGGTGGCCGTGATCGCGCCGCTGCAGTACTGGCGGCCAGTCGAGCCCGTTACCGACCGGCGCGCCATCCATGTGGACATCATCTATACCGTGGTGCACCGGCTGGGCCTGTTCAGGCTGGCGCTGTTCTTCACGCTGGACCCGCTGTGGGACGAGCTCATGGGCCGCCTGCATGTCTGGGGCCTGCCGAGCTTTCACCTGGACGGTGTCTGGCCCGGCGTGACCGATCTGGCCTGGGTCAGCCTGATCATCTACCTGCTGGCCTTCGACTTCCTCGACTACTGGATACACCGGGGCCAGCACAGCATCGGCTGGTGGTGGAAGCTGCATGCGCTGCACCACTCGCAGCGCCAGATGACGGTCTGGAGCGACAACCGCAATCACCTGCTCGACGATGTGATCCGCGACACCATCATCGTGCTCGTGGCCCAGTTCATCGGCGTGGCTCCAGGCCAGTTCGTGGCCATCGTGGCCTTCACCCAGCTCAGCGAGAGCTTCCAGCATGCCAACCTGCGCGTCTGGTTCGGCACCATCGGCGAGCGGCTGTGGATCAGCCCGCGCTTTCACCGCCGCCACCACGCCATCGGCATTGGCCACGAGCCCATGGCGCCCGTGCGCAACAAGAAGGCGCATGGCAACAACTTCGGCGTGCTGCTGCCCTGGTGGGACATGCTGTTCGGCACCGCCAATTTCGAGCTGCGCTTCGATCCCACCGGCGTGCGCGACCAGGTCCAGCCCAATGCCCAGGGCCAACTGCGCGACTACGGCCAGGGCTTTTGGGCCCAGCAATGGCGTGGGTTCCTAAGGTTGATGGGTCGCGCTTGAGGCTGGGCTCGGGGTATGCTTGCCGGCATGGGCTTGCTACTCGATTCCTTCTGGCGTGCGACGGCGTATTGCCTGCATAAGCGGGTGATTGCATGGTCGCTGTTTCCCCTGCTCTTCATGGCCATCACGGCCTGGCTGCTGGGTTACTTCTTCTGGGCCGATGCCGTGGTCTGGACGGAAGGAGTCCTGCAGGGCGTGGGCTGGCTGCACACGGTCTGGTCCTGGATGGGCGTGCAATCGCTGCCCGAGCTGGTGGCGCCGGTGCTGGTCGTTCTCTCGGTCACGCCGGTGCTGGTCGTGGTCTCGCTGCTGCTGGTGGCGCTGTTCATGACGCCGGCCCTGGTCGAGCTGGTGGCGCAACGGCGCTTTCCGGCACTCGAGCGCAGGCAGGGTGCCACCCTGATCGGCAGCCTGCTGTGGTCGGCCGGCTCCTCGCTGATCGCCCTGATCGCGTTGCTGGTATCGGTTCCATTGTGGTTCGTGCCTCCCCTGGTGGTGGTGATCCCCCCGCTGATCTGGGGCTGGCTGACCTACCGCGTCATGGCCTTCGACGCGCTGTCTGCCCACGCCAGCAAGCCAGAACGCCGCAGCCTGTTCCTGCGCCACCGCCTGGCGCTGATGCTCATGGGCGTGGTCTGTGGCTACCTGGGGGCGGCTCCGGCCATTGTCTGGGCCTCGGGCGTGGTCTTCGTTGCAGCCTTCTGGATACTGATTCCGGTGGCCATCTGGATCTATGCGCTGATCTTCGCCTTCTCCTCGCTGTGGTTTGCCCATTTCTGCCTGGCGGCGCTGCAGCGCATGCGCGAGGAGGAGCCGGCGCTGCCCGAAGCACCCATCATTCCCTACGCTCCCGACGCGCCGCAAGGCTCCGGCACAGCCCCTGTTCCCCCCACCCCGCAAGAAAAGACCACATGACCCTTCAAGTTGGCGCACTCATCATCGGAGACGAAATCCTGTCGGGCAAGCGTGCCGACAAGCACCTTCCCAAGCTGATCGAGCTGCTGGGCGCGCGTGGCCTGTCCCTGGCCCATGCCGAGTACGTGGGTGACGATAGGGCACGCATCACCGACGCCCTGCGCCGCGCCTTCGCATCGCAGGCCGTGGTCTTCAGCTTTGGCGGGATAGGCGCCACGCCCGACGACCACACGCGCCAATGCGCAGCCGAGGCCCTGGGCGTGCCGCTGGCCCTGCACCCGGAAGCCGTGGCCCTGATCCGCGAACGCATGCGCGATGTGGCCACCGAGGAAGGCAAGCCCTACGAGCCCCAGCGGGCCGACAACCTGCACCGGCTGCAGATGGGCAACTTCCCCGAAGGCGCGCGCATCATCCCCAACGTCTACAACAAGATCCCGGGCTTTTCCTGTTCGGGCGCCAGCGGCACGGTGCACTTCGTGCCCGGTTTCCCTGTCATGGCCTGGCCCATGGTCGAGTGGGTGCTGGAGCAGCGCTACGCCAAGCATTTCCACAGCACGGTGCAGCGGGAGCATTCGGTCATCGTCTACGGCGGCATGGAAGCCACGCTGACGCCGCTGATGGTGGCCATAGAGCGCGACCACCCGGGCGTCAAGGTGTTCAGCCTGCCCAGCGTGGATGATTCCAAGCACGGCCGGCACATAGAACTTGGTGTCAAGGGCGAAGCTGGTGCCGTCACCAAGGCCTGGCCCACGCTGCTGGAAGGTCTGCACTCATTTGGTGCAAGTCTCGGCCCTGAATTGGTGCGCAATATCTGATTTGCGGCCCTTCATCCAAATCTGCACCGATTTGGTGAGTGGGCACTCGGGCCGGGCCAGGCTGCAATGTCATCCACAACGCCCACGCAAGGCGGCAGAATCACGGGGCTGGCGCGCCAAGCAGGTGCCAGTCTGCGGGCATGCACTCAATGGATGCAGCCTGGCACGCAAACTGCTTAAGAGTATTTATCTTTTTTGATCAGCCAGATTGGCAGGAGAGATCTGATGGCAAAGACCGTTGCAGACGTGTTGAACATGGTGAAGGAGAACGAGGTCAAATTCGTGGACCTTCGTTTTACGGACACCCGTGGCAAGGAGCAGCACGTCACGGTGCCGGTGTCGCACTTCGACGAAGACAAGTTCACCTCGGGCCACGCCTTCGACGGCTCGTCGGTGGCAGGCTGGAAGGGCATTGAAGCATCGGACATGCAACTGATGCCCGATCCCGCCACCGCGAACATCGACCCCTTCTTTGAAGAGACCACGCTGTTCCTGCAGTGCGATGTGATCGAACCCGGCGATGGCAAGGCCTACGACCGCGATCCCCGCTCGGTGGCCAAGCGTGCCGAAGCCTATCTGAAGGCCTCGGGCCTGGGCGATACCGCCTACTTCGGTCCCGAACCTGAATTCTTCATCTTCGACGGCGTGCGCTGGAACACCGAACCCGGCAGCACCTTCTACGAAATCGAAGAGTACGAAGCCCCCTGGAATTCCGGCGCCAAGTTCGAGTCCGGCAACCGCGGCCACCGTCCGCGCAACAAGGGCGGCTACTTCCCCGTGCCGCCCGTGGACAGCACCCAGGACCTGCGCGCCGAGATGGTGCTGCTGCTCGAGCAGCTGGGCATTCCCGTCGAAGTGTTCCACCACGAAGTGGCTGGCGCCGGCCAGAACGAGATCGGCACCAAGTTCTCGACCCTGGTGGAGCGCGCCGACTGGACACAGGTCATGAAGTACGTGATCTGGAACGTGGCCAACACCTACGGCAAGACCGCCACCTTCATGCCCAAGCCCTATCTGGGCGACAACGGCTCCGGCATGCACGTGCACCAGTCCGTCTGGAAGGATGGCAAGAACCTGTTCGCAGGGGACGGCTATGCCGGCCTGTCCGACTTCGCGCTGTACTACATCGGCGGCATCATCAAGCACGCCCGTGCCCTGAACGCCATCACCAACCCCGGCACCAACAGCTACAAGCGCCTGGTGCCCGGCTTCGAGGCTCCGGTCAAGCTGGCCTACTCGGCCAAGAACCGCTCGGCATCGATCCGCATCCCCTACGTGGCCAACCCCAAGGGCCGCCGCGTCGAGGCACGCTTCCCCGATCCGCTGATGAACCCCTACCTGGGCTTCTCGGCCCTGCTGATGGCGGGTCTGGACGGCGTGGAAAACAAGATCCATCCCGGCGAAGCCGCGACCAAGGATCTGTACCACCTGCCCCCGGAAGAGGACAAGCTGGTGCCCACGGTCTGCCACAGCCTGGACCAGGCCCTGGAAGCACTGGACGCAGACCGTTCGTTCCTGACCAAGGGCGGCGTGTTCTCGGACAGCATGCTCGATGCCTACATCGAGCTGAAGATGGGCGAAGTGACCCGTTACCGTCAGGCCGTGCACCCGGTCGAGTACGACATGTACTTCTCGCTGTAAGGCGGGTCGGCAAAAAGGCGGCGCAAGCCGCCTTTTTTGCTTTCGGCCAGGACCTGGGTATGCTGGGCGCGGAACCAAAAGGGGTTGTCCCGCTCAAGAAATGACGTCCAGCCCGGAAGATGGAGCGATACTTGCCCGGACAAGCCGGGCCCTTCCGATCTGGCTACCCGAGGGAATGGAATGAAGAAACTGTTTGTGTCGCTGCTGCTGCCGCTGCTGTCGGCAGGAGCCTGGTCCCAGGACGTGATCTACCGCTGCGGCAACGAGTACACCAACAACGTCAGCCAGGCCAAGGCCAAGGACTGCAAGCCGGTGGACGGCGGGCATGTGACGGTGATCCATGGCGGCAGCAAGCCGGCGGCCTCGGGCGGCGGCCAGGCACCGCGCACCTCCGCCGCTCCTGCGGCAGGATCGCCCGCTCCGGCCAAGGTCAACAGCAGCGCCCAGAAGGCCCGCGACTCCGATGCGCGGACCATCCTCGAAAGCGAGCTGGCCCGCGCCCAGGAGAAGCTGACACAGCTGCGTCAGGAGTACAACGATGGCAATCCCCAGCGCACCGCATTGGAGTTGCGCAATCCCCAGGGCTATCTGGAACGTGTCGAGCAGCTCAAGAGCAGCATCTCGCGGCAGGAAGGCGATGTCGCCGGCATCCGCCGCGAACTGGATCGACTTCCCAAGAACTGACGGGCCCGAGCGGCCCATGCGAGCCCGGCCATGATCCAGGACGACCGGCCGGCGCCCCCGGCCTCCTATCAGGCGCTTGATCTGCTGTGCACGCTGATGACCGTGCTCGACGAGCAAGGCGCCGTGCTTTTCGCCAACGCGGCCCTTGAGAACGCACTGGGCCTGTCGCGCCGCATGCTCGAAGGCAGCGAGCTGGCAGCCTGCTTCACCGAGCCGGCCTTGCTGGACAAGGCCTTGCGCGGCGCCCAGGACAACGACTTCGCCGCCCTGCGCTTCGAGGCCAGCCTGCACCGCGTGGGGGGCGATGCGCTTCCTGTGCACGTCACGGTTTCCCTGGCCGAGCGGCCCGGCCATGTGCTGGTGGAGTTCTGGCCGCTGGAGCAGCAGGCACGCCAGGACCGCGAGGAGCGTTTGCGCGAGCAGGCCCAGGCGCACAAGGAGCTGATCCGCAACCTGGCCCACGAGATCAAGAACCCGCTGGGCGGCATCCGTGGCGCGGCCCAGCTGCTGCAGATGGATCTGGACGCGCCCGAGCTGCGCGAGTACACCGAAGTCATCATCCACGAGGCCGACCGTCTGCAGGCGCTGGTCGACCGGCTGCTGGCGCCGCACCGCCATCCGCACGAGGTCGGTGACGTCAACATCCACGAAGTCTGCGAGCGCGTGCGTTCGCTGGTGCTGGTCGAGCATCCTGCAGGGCTGACCATTACGCGCGACTACGACATCTCCATTCCCGAGTTCCGGGGCGACAGCGCACAGCTGATCCAGGCCGTGCTCAACATCGTCCAGAACGCGGCGCAGGCCTTGCACGAACGCATCGCGGCCGGCGATGCCGAGATCATTTTGAGAACCCGTGTGGCGCGCCAGGTAACTTTTGGTCGCCAACGCTACCGGTTGGCATTGGAATTGCATGTGATCGACAACGGGCCAGGCGTTCCCGATGCCATCAAGGAGCGGATCTTCTATCCGCTGGTATCGGGAAGGGATGGCGGTTCGGGACTGGGGCTGACGCTGGCGCAGACCTTCGTGCAGCGCCACCAGGGGCTGATCGAATGTGAAAGCCAGCCGGGCCGCACGGATTTCCGCATCCTCATTCCCCTGCCTTGAGGCCCACGGAAGTCAACACTGCAACAAGGGAAGGAAGCACCACCAATGAAACCGATCTGGATCGTGGATGATGACCCTTCCATCCGCTTCGTGCTGGAAAAGGCACTGGGCCGGGAAGGCTGGGCAACGCGCAGCTTCGTTCAGGCGCGCGACGTGCTCACGGCACTGTCCGATGTCGATGCCAGCGACCCGGCGCGCCAGCCACCACAGGTGCTGGTCAGCGATATCCGCATGCCCGGCGGCTCCGGCCTGGAACTGCTCGAGCAGATCCGCGCCCAGCAGCCGGGCCTGCCCGTCATCATCATGACCGCGTACTCCGACCTGGACAGTGCCGTCTCGGCCTTCCAGCGCGGAGCCTTCGAGTACCTGCCCAAACCCTTCGACCTGCCCAAGGCGGTGGAACTCATCCGCCGCGCCGTCGAGGAAAGCCTGCGCGAGGACGTGGCCGAGGCACAGGCCCCGCTGCAGGCCGAGATGCTGGGCCAGGCGCCTGCCATGCAGGACGTCTTTCGCGCCATCGGCCGGCTCAGCCAGAGCCAGGTCACGGTGCTGGTCACGGGCGAGTCGGGCTCGGGCAAGGAACTGGTGGCGCGCGCGCTGCACAAGCACTCGCCCGTGGCGGGCGGCCCCTTCGTGGCCATCAACACCGCCGCCATCCCCAAGGACCTGCTGGAGTCCGAACTGTTCGGCCACGAGCGCGGCGCCTTCACGGGCGCACAGACCCAGCGGCGCGGCCGCTTCGAGCAGGCCGAGGGCGGCACGCTCTTTCTCGATGAAATCGGCGACATGCCTTTCGACCTGCAGACGCGCCTGCTGCGTGTGCTGTCGGACGGGCATTTCTACCGCGTGGGCGGCCACCAGGCCGTCAAGGCACATGTGCGCGTCATCGCCGCCACCCACCAGGACCTGGAGCAGCGCGTGCGCAACGGCGCCTTCCGCGAGGATCTGTTCCACCGTCTCAACGTCATCCGCCTGCGCCTGCCCGCGCTGCGCGAGCGCAACGAAGACGTGCCCATGCTGGCACGCCACTTCCTGCAGCAAAGCGCGCGGCAGCTGGGCGTGGAGCCCAAGCGCATGGGGGTCGATGCCATGCAGCGGCTGCAGTCGTTCGCCTTTCCCGGCAACGTGCGCCAGCTGGAGAACATCTGCCACTGGCTGACCGTCATGGCGCCAGCCCAGGTCATCTCGGTCAAGGACCTGCCTCCCGAGGTGCTGGGCGAGGCCGCGCCACCCGTGGGCGGCGGCAATGCCGGCGTGCCCGCACCGGTGGTGCTGTCGCATGCGCCGGCCGTGGCGGAAGAGGGAGTGGGCCGCATCGCCATGCCAGCCCCGTCGCTGGCCCAGCCGCATGACGGGGGGCTGGCCACGTCCGACCTGGACTGGGTGCATCTGCTGGGGCAGCAGGCGCGCCAGCTGCTGGAGCACACCCAGGCCCACGGTCATGGCGAGGTCTGGGACCAGCTGTCCCGCCGCTTCGAGGCGCAGTTGATCCGCTCGGCCCTGGCCGTCACCCACGGCCGCCGGGTCGAGGCCGCCCAGCGCCTGGGCATTGGCCGCAACACCATCACCCGCAAGTTGCAGGAGCTGGGCATGGACGAGGACGCCTTCGAGTAAGGCAAGCCGGCGGGCGGCCGGGCCCTTGCCTTGGCAAGGGTCCGGCTCCTACAGGCCGGCGCCCGGGGTGCTGACGGGCCGGGCCGCCCGGGCTGGGGACAATGGAGTCCTCTTCGCTGGAACGGCCTACGTCCCGACCTATCGTGCCCACAGTCCTCTCCAACCTCTGGCAAAAGGCCAAACCCGCCCGCCCGGGCGTGATGTACCCATCGACACCGCGCAAGCTCGGCGAGCCGGTCGATGCGTACTGGCATGACCGCTATTTCCTGGAGCCGTACTTCGTGCCGGGGCGCGGCTACGACCAATACCGGCCCGCCTATGCACTGGGCTGGAAGGCTTCCCTGTCGCCGGAACACGCGCAGCAGGATTTCGAGTCCGCAGAAGCCCGGCTGGAAGAACGCTGGGAGCAGGAACGGGGTGGCAGCCTGCTGCACTGGAACCAGGTGCGTGAGGCCGTGGAGGCCTCCTGGCTGCAGGCGCGCCGGCGCACGCCCGCACAGCCTGCGGCTTCCACGCTGGAACTGCAGACCACGGCGCTGCTCAATGCCGTGCTGGCCCTGGGTCGCCAGGCCCATGTCCGGTTGGGCGAATGCATGGATCCCATGCCCCAGGGACTGATAGGCCAGGTACTGGCGCGCCACTTCAATGCCAGCCAGGTCTTGGTCGATGACCTGGAACGCGCCATCGACGCCAACGGCGGCGTGGTGCTGCCCGTGCGCGACAGCCGTGCCGCACTGCGTCGCAACGCCTTCTGGGACGGGCTGCTGGGCAGGGAAGAGGGCGCGGACTACGTGCTGGACCAGGCCGAGTCCTGCCAGCAGCAATGGCTGAGCGCCTATGAAGCCGCCGAGCAGGCACGCCTGCCCAGGGCGCTCAGCGAGATTCTCCACCGCCAGTCCCTGATGCTGCGCGGCCATATCGAGGCCATCCACTGGCTGCGCAGCTACATGCTGTAGCGCAAGTCCGAAAACCTAGCCCAATGTCACGACGACCGGCGCATGGTCGCTGGGCTGCGGATTCTTGCGCGGCGCGCGGTCCACGATGCAGGCGGTGACGCTGGGACGCAAGGCCTCGCTGACCAGGATGTGGTCGATGCGCAGGCCCCGGTTCTTCTGGAAACCCAGCATCCGGTAGTCCCACCACGAATAGCTTTTCTCGGGCTGGTCGAACATGCGGAAGGCATCGGTCAGGCCCAGCTGCAGCAGCGCCTGGAAATGCGTGCGCTCTTCCACCGTGTGGTGGATCGTGTCCTTCAGGCCGATGGGATCGTAGGAGTCGCGGTCCTCGGGGGCCACGTTGAAGTCGCCCACCAGCACCAGGCGCGGATGGGCTGCCATCTCGCTTTTCACCCAGTCCTGTAGCGCCTGCAGCCAGCGCATCTTGTAGGCGAACTTGTCGGTGCCCGGCGCCTGCCCATTGACGAAGTAGCCGTTGATCAGGCGCACCGGGCCGCCTTCGGCATCGAGGGTGGCGGCAATGATGCGGGCCTGCTCGTCATCCAGGCCCGGGATATTGCGCACCACGTCGTGCACCGGCGTGCGCGTCAGCCAGGCCACGCCGTTGTAGGTCTTCTGTCCATGGCTGACCGCGTGGTAGCCGGCCTCCTGCAGCGCCTGCAGCGGAAACTTGTCGTCGGTGAGCTTGAGCTCCTGCAGCGCCAGCGCATCGACAGGATTGGCCTGCAGCCAGGCCAGCACCTGCGGCAGGCGCACGGACAGGGAATTGACGTTCCAGGTGGCGATTTTCATTTGAAGAATGGTCCTTTGATTTGATTGTCGCATCACGGGTGGCAAGGCTACGATCCCGATGCTGATCTGCCTGGAGGAGCTTTTGGGAGGGCACATCAGAACCGTCACACTCCATCGACAAGACTATTCAAGATGATGAACTGGCTCTCACAAGCCGCGCCCTGGCTGGCGCTGCTGGGCGCGATTCCCTTGCTGTATGCGCTCTCGCTGCTGCTGGCCACTTTGAACTGCATGCGCCTGCGCCTGCGTGCTGCGCCCATGGCCGTGGTGGAGCGCCAGGCACTGGAGCCCGAATCACGGGCGGTGCTGGATGCCATGCGGCCGGAGTTGCAAGCCTTGGGCTTCACCTGGTGTGCCAGCCTGCAGGGCACGCATCCGCAGGCCATGGATCCCGACCTTCCTCTGGAGGTGGACTTGTTCGTCCATGCCGACGGGCGGGCCTGGGCGATGGTCCAGGCCGAACAGGCGGGAAGCGCCAGGCATGGCCGCACCGTGGGCTCCGTGACCTGGCTCACATTCTTTGCCGACGGGCGCAATTGGATGGGCTTCAATGGCCTACCTCAGACAAGCCTGCCTGCGCCGCCCGGCTGGACCTACCTGGACGATGCCCAGCCCGATACCGCATCGGCCTGGGTCGCCTACGCCGAGCGCCTGTCCGGCGACCGGGCTCCCGTGGTCCAGGGCCTTGACCAGGCGGTACAGCGCCTGGATGAGTGGGGCCGGAGCCAAGTCCCTGCACTGGTGGCCCAGGGCCGTGCGCTGCCTGCCGGGCCCGGGTTCTGGCGGCTCAGCTGGCGCGAGTCGCTGCGGCTGGCCTGGCGCGCCTTGCGCCAGGTGCGCAAGGAAGACAGGGCGGGGCCCGCCAGCCCATCTGCCGGTGCATGCCTTCATGGGCCGCAGGTCCGGCAAGTGTCCGAGGCGCTGCGCTTTCGCTACCAGAAAGCCGTGCAGCGCGGGCTGGGCATGGCGCACAACCGCCACCGCAGTTTCTGGATCACGGCGGCGCTGTTCCTGGCAGCAGGCGCCGTGCTGTTTTCATGGGACATGGCGTGGATGCTTCTGGTGGTGATCGCCGTGCATGAAGGAGGGCATTGGCTGGCCATGCGCTGGGCGGGCTACCAGCGGCAATCCGTCTTCTTCATTCCTGGCCTGGGCGGCATGGCCACCGGAGAAAAGGCGGATGCCACGCCGCTGCAAAAAGTGGGCGTCTATCTGGCCGGTCCCATGCCTGGGCTGTTGCTGGCTGTGGGAGCGCTGGCTGCCGTAGGCTGGGGCCTGCTCCCGCAGCCACCCGCCTGGACCATGCAATTGCTGCTGCTGACCCTGGTCGTCAACGCATTCAACCTGTTGCCCCTCACGCCTTTGGATGGCGGCCGCGTGGTGGAGAGCCTGCTGTTCGCTCGCCTGCCCGCAATGCGGCTGGTGTTTGCACTGGCGGGCATGGCCGCGCTGGGTGGGCTGGCCTGGTTCAGCCGGGACCCCCTGATCTCCATCCTCACCGGCGTGCTGCTGATGGGGCTGCCATGGCAATGGCGTGTGATGCAACTGGAGCGGGCCGTGCATCGCACCCTGCACACGCTTCCTCAACAGGAGGCATGCCAGGCCCCGGTCAGCGAGGCCGATGCCGTACACCGCGCATTCGGCGTGCTGCAGCAACCCGCTTTTGCGCGCTGGCCCTTTGTCCGGCGCGCGGCCGCTGCAGGCGCACTGCTGCCCTCCTTGCAATCGCGTGCGCCCGGTTGGGCCGAAGGCGCAGCGGGCCTGGCAATCTACCTGGCCTGCCTGCTGCTGCCGGTGGCCATGGTCATGGGCATTCATCAAGCTGCGCCGCAGGGGCGGCAGGTTCTTGCTGCGCTGTGGGATGTGGAGCTGTCTCCCCGCCGTGATTACGTACCGGAGCAGCACCTGGCCGCGATCGAGGCCCGCCTGGCCCAGGCCGACCAACTGCCCCCGTCTGCCCAAGAGCAACGGGTGGAGATCTACCTGGAAGCCGCCGGGGAACTGCAACTCATGGACGACCATCCTCTGGCCGAGGCGCGCGCCAAAGCACTTTACCAATCGGCCTGGGCGATGACGCAGTCCAGGGCACAGAGTGATCTGCAGCGTGCCCTTGCATTGAAAGGCATGGCCGACACGGCGGATACCGCCGAGCAGGCAACGAATTTGCGCCAGCGACTGGTGGCCGACCTGCAGGACGTGCCAGGCCCTGCACGCCGGGTGCTGGCCAGCGTGCAGGAAGTTCTTGCGTTCTGGGGACCGCCTGATCAGACCGTGGCGCAAAGGCTTGATCGGATGGTGCAAGCCGTGGAGATCCGCCGCGCCGACGCCGATGCGCCGGACGATTTCCTGCTGCTGCACGCGCGCATCAAGCTCGCCCGGTTGCTGGATGCCAGCGGCCACCCCGAAGCGGCGCAAGCCCAGTTACAGGCCAATGTGATCGCGCTCCAGGCCGCGCTTCAGGCAGCGCCGCAAGCTGCACATGCCGTGACTGCGGATTCGGCTCAGCGCCGTGAATGGAAAATCTTCTCATTGATGCAGGCCGAAACCCTGCATGCTCGGTTCATGGCCGAGCACGGCCAGACTGGCGCTGCCGTGGCACTGGCCCGCCAAAGCGTGGAGCGCACCCCGCCGAAGAAGGCCGGCCACTACGCCTCCCAGGACAGCTGGATCGCCTGGCTCTGGATTGCCATAGGCATGGGTGATGCCGCTGAAGTGCGCCAGGCCCTGGCGCAACAACTGCCTGCACCCCGTGCATATGCCGAAATCGGAATCGCCCAGGCCCGGCTGGCCGCCGCGCAACTGCTGAACGACGATGCCCTGCGCCTGCAGGCACTGGCCGCGCTGCAACCGCTGTCCCAGGCGCACCACGTTGCGCTTTGCAGGCGCCCGCGCGTGGCGCGCGACCTTCATAGCGACTGGCAAAACCTGGAGCGCAGGCTCCAGCACGAGTCTGCGCAGGCCGCAGGACTGTGCCCCTGATAGGTATCGTCGGGGAGGGCGCGCGCATGCCGGCAGCGCAGGGCCAGCTATCCGCAGGCCCTGATGAAACCCAACCGAAAGAGAGAGCGCCGGGCCCTGCCCGCAGCATACGCAAATGCTTGATCTACTCGTCATTCACGCCACGCTGCCCGATGGCCGCCAGGACATGTCCATCGCCTGCCTCGCCACGACCTTCATGGCACCGGGCAGACCTTGAATCAGATTGATCTGATTTCATCTCGGATGAAAGGTCCCTATGATTGAAAATTTACCAAGGAAATGCGGCCTTGGAATTTTTTATTATCCGGAGGTATTCAAAATGCATATATTCGCAGGTGCTTTTTGCAGAATAAACAAGGCTGTCATGATATTTATTTTGGCAATGATGGCCACCTCCGCATGGTCCCAATGCGAAATTAAAGATACAAGTGATGGGGCAGGCTATTACAAGTATGTGTTCAGTAATTTCAATCCCCCAGAATTCAATCCCACTGTGGCCAAGAACACGGTGATTTACTCAAAAGCCGCTGTGGCGGTACTGAGTAATGGGGTTGGCAAGAGATTGATGAATTGTAAGCAACGGGTCATGGGCTATAGCGTAGGTAAATCTACACCAGTCAATAATATATACCCGACGACAGTCGAGGGTATTGGAATGAGGGTTTCGACTATACATGGTGCTGCGCCTGTAAGTACTTCGGAGCATTCCGATCACCCCGGATCTTTTGCATATCAATTTTCCGATGTCAAAGTTGAGTTGATCAAGACCGCAGATGGCGATATCACTGCAGGTGGCGTGCTGGACAGCGATTTCCTGTACGAACGCGCGACTGATGCATCTGGCCAGATTCTCGCTCAATACAGCTTTTCCTCGCCCGTCGTCCTCCGGCCCAGGGTGCCCACTTGTACCCCACAGGCGCCGGAGCCCGTGCGCATGGCCCAGACTGTCGCTCCAAAACTCACCTCAATCGGCTCAACCGGTGCTCCCCGCTCCTTCCTCATCTCGTTGTTGTGCAAGGGCGGCATTCCAGGTTCGTTGACCAACGCCTATGTCACCCTGACGGATGTGGCAAATCCTGGAAATATCGGGAATGCTCTGACCCTGTCGAAAACCTCGGTGGCAAAAGGTGTGGGTGTGCAGATCCGCAAGGATGACCAGATACTGGGCTTTGGCCCGGACTCCAATGCCGCCGGCAACAGGAATCAATGGTTTGCAGGGTCTGTTGCCTACGGGCAGGAGCGGTTGGATATCCCGCTGACGGCGCGCTATGTCAAGACCGGAGAGAACGTGACCATAGGCAGTGCCAATGCGGCGGCGACCTTCACCATCAGCTACCAGTAGTTCCCCCTGATCCCTTGCGCTTTCGGTCTGACCGCTGCCAGGCCATTCAGCGTGGTCAGGCAAGTCTGCGGGTGCGCGGCCATGCCCGCAGAATACGCAGATGCTTGATCTACTCGTCATTCACGCCACGCTGCCCGACGGCCGCCAGGACATGTCCATCGCCGTGCAGGGCGGGCGCATCGTCGAGGTCGCGGCCGGTCTTTCGGCGCCAGCCCACCAAGTGGTCGATGCGCAGCACCAGCTGGTCTCGCCGCCCTTCGTCGATCCGCATTTCCATATGGATGCCACGCTGAGCCACGGTCTGCCGCGCGTCAACCGCAGCGGCACGCTGCTGGAGGGCATAGCGCTGTGGGGCGAGCTCAAGCCGCTGCTCACGGCCGAGGCGCTGATCTCGCGCGCGCTGGAGTATTGCGACTGGGCGGCGGCCAAGGGGCTGCAGGCCATCCGCAGCCATGTGGATACCAGCGATGCCCGCCTGCTGGCCGTCGATGCGTTGCTGGAGGTCAAGCGCCAGGTGGCTCCCTATATCGACCTGCAGCTGGTGGCGTTTCCGCAGGACGGCGTGCTGCGCTCGCCCGGCGGCGTCGCCAACCTGCGGCGGGCGCTGGACAAGGGCGTGGACGTGGTGGGCGGCATTCCCCACTTCGAGCGCACCATGGCCGAGGGTGCCGACAGCGTCAGGCTGCTGTGCGAGCTGGCGGCCGAGCGCGGCCTGCTGGTGGACATGCACTGCGACGAGTCCGACGACCCGCTGTCGCGCCACATCGAAACCCTGGCCTTCGAGGCGCAGCGCCTGGGCCTGCAGGGCCGCGTCACGGGCTCGCACTGCACCTCCATGCACAGCATGGACAACTACTACGTGAGCAAGCTGCTGCCGCTGATCGCCGAAAGCGGCGTGGCCGTGATTGCCAATCCGCTGATCAACATCACGCTGCAGGGCCGCCAGGACAGCTATCCCAAGCGCCGCGGCATGACGCGCGTGCCCGAGCTGCTGGCCGCAGGCGTCAACGTGGCCTTCGGCCATGACTGCGTGATGGACCCCTGGTACGGCATGGGCTCGGGCGACATGCTGGAGGTCGCCCACATGGGCCTGCATGTGGCGCAGATGACCAGCCAGGACGGCATGCGCGACTGCTTCGACGCCGTGACCACGCGCGCGGCGCGTGTGATGCACCTGGACGGCTATGGCATCGAGGCCGGCTGCGATGCCAGCTTCGTGCTGCTGCAGGCGCGCGATGCGGCCGAGGCGATACGGCTGCGCGCCACGCGCCTGAAGGTGTTCCGCAAGGGCCGGTTGCTGGCCGAGGCGCCTGCTGCAACGGCTGCGCTGCATCTGCCGGGCCGCCCGGCAAGAATCGACTGGCGCCGCTGAACCGGCGCTGAACCGCCGGCGCGCTGGCGCCGGCCTCAGGCGCCGGCCAGGCTGGCCTCGCGCACGATGGTCTGCAGGGCCACCAGGTCCCTGACCACCAGACCCTGGGCTTCCACGCGAATGCAGGCGTCGCGCTCCATGCGCTTGAGCTCCTGGTTCACGCGCTGGCGCGAGGCGCCCAGCAACTGGGCCAGCTCCTCCTGCACCAGTTGCAGGCCTATGCGCAGCTCGCGCGGGTCGTCCAGCACCTGTGTGCCGTAGCTGCGCGACAGGTGCAGCAGCTGCTTGGCCAGGCGTGCGCGCAGGGGCAGGGTGTTGAGGTCTTCCACCAGCCCGTAGGTCTGGCGTATACGGTGGGCCTGCAGGCGCAGCAGGGCGTCGTAGAACTCCACATGCGTGGCCAGGATGGCGTGAAAGCTCTCCTTGTCCACGCACAGCAGCGTGGTGTCGCCATGGGCATAGGCATCGCGCGTGCGCGGCTCGTCAAGAAAGGTGGACATGGCGCCGAACCAGGCACCCGGCTCCACATAGGCCAGCGTGGTCTGCCGACCCGACAGGCTGGTCGAGCTCATGCGCACGGCGCCCTGCGCGCAGGCAAACCATTTGTGCGGCACGTCGCCGCGTGCGTAGATCAGCGCACCATCCTTGAGCCGCCGGACCGTGGTCTGGCGCAGGATGTCATGGCGCAGCGAGGGCGAGAGGCTGCAGAACCACTGGCCGGAATTGATGGCCTCGCGCTCGGCGGGGGTGAGCATGGGCTCGTGGGTACTCGTTTGCAAACCGCTTGTCTCCAATCGGCCGCAATTTTAGGGCGTGCGGGCCTGCGGATAGGCGTGCAATTGCTCGCGCAGCAACTGCACGAAGCAGTCGGCCCTTTCGGTGGGGGCGTATTGGGGCGGCAGGGCCAGCACCACCTCCACCGCGCAGGCTGGCAGCAGTGGCAGCACACGCAGGTCGCGCGCGAACACCGAGGCCACGTAGGGGTTGACCACGCCCAGCCCCAGCCCTTGGGCGGCCAGGGTGCAGATGGTGGAGGAGTAGGTGGTCTCCATGGTGGAGCCGGCCTCTATGCCCTGCTCCTGCATGGTGCTGCGCAGTTGCAGGTAGATGTCGTCATCGGCGTTGAGCGTCAGCAGCAGCTGGCCCTGCAGATCGCGCACATGCAGCCGTGTGCGCGTGGCCAATGCATGGTCCGGGTGCATGACGCAGACGGCGCGGCTGCGGTCCAGCACGGTGGCGTCCAGCTCGGGCGTGCTCAGCGCCATGGTGCTGACCACCAGGTCGAAGTGGCCATGCAGCAGGCCCTCGCGCAAGGGCGTGGAGCCCAGGGTCTGCAGGCTGATGTGGGTGCCCGGGTAGCGCTGCGCGAAGCTGCGCACCACGGCCGGGATCACGCTCAGGCCCAGGGCCGGCGTGCAGCCTATGCGCAGCGTGCCGGCGCCGGACTGGCGCAGTGCGGCCAGGTCGCGCTCTATGCGCTCGCGCCCCAGGAAATGCTGCTGCACGGTGGCGAACAGTTCCACGGCCTCGGCCGTGGGGCGCAGGCGGCCCTTGTGCATGTCGAACAGCTTGAGCCCTGCGGCCGCCTGCATCTGGGCCAGCAGCCGGCTGACCGAAGGCTGCGTGGTGTGCAGCAGCCGCGCGGCGGCCGTGGTGGTGCCGGTCTGCATGACGGCGCGGAAGGCCTCGATCTCTCGGGAGCTCAGGGGTCTGGACATGGCGGTTCGGTCCTGCTCGGGGTGGCTGGCAATGTATATCTTTTCTGTATAGAGGCCACGGAAAAATGCATTTTTCCAAAGATGCCCCGCTTTCTACACTGGCCTCATTGCATCGTTTGCCCAGGCGCAGCAGCGCCATCGAAAGGATTCCATGATCAAGACAAGCGCAGGCCGCAAAGCCGCCATGCTCGCTGTGGCCATCTCCGCCTCGTTGGCTGGCACGGCACCAGTCGCCGCCATCGCGCAGGATGGCTTTCCCCAGCCGGGGCGCCAGCTGCGCATCATCGTGCCGTTCACTGCAGGCGGCAGCTCCGACGTGCAGGCACGCATGCTGGCCGACCGCCTGAGCCGGCTCTGGGGCCAGCCGGTGATGGTGGAAAACAAACCCGGCGCGGGCGGTCATCTGGGAGGCCGATATGTGGCCGATCAGCCGGCCGACGGCTACACGCTGATGGTGGGCTCCATCGGCCTGCATGCCGCCTATGGCGTGTACGGCAAGCTGGCCTATGACCCCGCAAAGGATCTGCGCGTGGTGACCGTGCTGGCCGAGATGCCGCATGTGGTGGTGGCCACGCCCAGCCTTGCCGCCAGCAACCTGGCCGAGCTGACGGCGCTGGCCAAAAAGGCGCCTGGCACGGTCAACTTCGGCTCGGCCGGCGTGGGCTCGTCGGTGCACATGATGGGTGAGCTGTACAAACTGCAGGCGGGCGCGCCCATCGTGCACGTGCCTTATCGCGGCAGCTCGGCCGCGATCAACGACCTGCTGGGCGGCCAGATCCAGCTCATGTTCGAGAACCCGCCCACGGTGCTGTCGCACATACGCGGCGGCAAGCTCAAGGCGCTGGCCGTCACGGGCAGCCAGCGACTGCCGGCCCTGCCGGACGTGCCCACGGCGGCCGAGTCCGGGCTCAAGGACTTTGTGGCCACCTCCTGGACCACGGTGGCCGTCTCCTCCAAGGTGCCCGAGGCCATCGTCAAAAAGCTCAATGACGACATCCGAAAGGTCGTGGCCACACCCGAGTTCCGCAAGGGCCTGCAAGAGCAGGGCATGAGCGCCGTCGCCAACAGCCTGCCTGAGGCGCAATCCTTCGTTGCCCGCGAAAAGCAGCGCTGGGACCGCGTGATCGCCGAAGGCCACATCTCCGCCCAATGAAACGCTCCATGACTTCGAACACCCCCGCATCCTTCGTCCCCTGCCGCCGCCTGGGCGATGGCCGCCAGCACCACTTTTTCGGCTACTACAACAAGTCCAGCTGGGACCGCAGCAATCGCCTGGTGCTGGCGCAGCAAACGCCGTGGATGGACCAGTACCTCACGCCCCAGGCGCGGGCGTCCATCGGCTACTTCGATACCGAAAACGGCGACCGCTTCCACGCCGTGGGCGAGACCGGCGCCTGGAACTGGCAGATGGGCAGCCAACTGCAGTGGCTGGACGGGCTGGCGGGCCGCCAGCTGATCCACAACGACAGGACGGCAGATTCCGGGGGGCGCTATCCGGGGTTCGGCTCCGTGGTCATCGATGTGGACAGCGGCGAGCGGCGCACCCTGCCCATGCCTGTGTATGTGGTGGCGCCCAGCAGTGCCTGGGCGCTGTGCGTGGACTACCGGCGCCTTTACATCACGCACGAAACCATTGGCTACAGCGAAGAGGGTGGTCCTTTCGCGTTGCCCTTGGCTCCCGAGGACGACGGCATCTGGCACATGGAGGTCGCGACGGGCGAGGCAAGGCTGCTGGCCAGCTATGCGCGCCTCAAGGCATTTCATCACCGCACATCGATGGACAAGGCCATCCACTGGGTCAGCCATATCGAGGTCAACCCGTCTTCCTCGCGCATTCTTTTCCTGCACCGCTGGACCGAACGCGTCAAGGACGAAACCTGCTTTCTGCACCGCCTCATCACCATGGCGCCCGACGGGTCCGACATGCGCCTGCTCGAATGCTCGGACCATCCGCTGCCCCAGCTGGCCGACGACTTCGACCCGATGGCCGTGGGCACGTTCGACTACGAAAAGTCCGAATACCAGATCTCGCATCCGCTATGGCAGGACGACAGCCACATCATTGTGTGGGGCCCGCATGCCGGGGAGATCCACTATCACCTCTATGACGATGTGGACGGCGGTGACGTGCAGGTGGTGGGCGCAGGCGTGCTGGTGGAGAACGGCCACATGAGCTTCTCGCCCGTGGACACGCGCTGGCTGCTCAGCGACACCTATCCCGACGACCGAACGCACGAGCGCTTCCTGTTCCTGTACGACATGCACACGGGCGAGCGCCACGACCTGGGCAGCTTCTACGCCTCGCCCGATCTCAGCAAGGAAAACCGCTGCGACCTGCACCCGCGCTGGAGCCGTGACGGGCGCCAGGTCTGCATCGACTCCGTGCACGAGCACCAGCGGCAGATGTATGTGCTGGATGTGTCGGGGATCGTGGGGGCTTGACTCGGGTAGCCGGGGGCGCGTGAGCAGCCCCCGGCTACAGCGTACGACTCAGCGTGGCTTGCGCATTCGCGTGCGGCGTCCGGCCAGGACTGCGACGCCCAGCATCAGCGCTGCCAGCATCCACTGACCCCATTGCGAGAGCGTGGGAATGGCCGCGGGGCTGCCGCCGGCAGCGGCGGCCACCACGGCCACGCCGCCCGGGTCACTGATGAAGGCGTTCACATCCAGGTCGTCATCGCCGTTCCTGCCGTCTTCAATCGTCAGCGTCACGCTGTTGTCGCTGGCGTTGAACTGCGCGCCGGTGAAGTGATACCAGTGCGGCGTTGCGTTGTCGGACGTGGGGCCGTACTTCCAGTACTGTGCATTGCGGGGCAGATTGTTCGGGAACGTGAGCTTGATGCTCACCGTGGATCCCGGCGCACCGTTGTGGACAGCGAAATCGAACAGGCCCAGCGGGAACTGAAGATTGGCAGGCGGTGCGTCGGCAGGTGACCTGATGTGCCCCTGCAGCGGGATGAAGCCCGCAGTCTGCGCCGGGCCTGTTCCCATGGGTGTGAACACCCATGGGCTTCCCGCAGCAATCTCTGCTGAGACCGTCGTTCCGCCCACGGTACCGGTGATGGTGCTCAGAGAGTGGGGGGGCAGGGTGATCGTGAATGTCTGGTTCACGGGCGTTGCCGCGGCGTACTCGGCATCGCCGGCCTGGCTGGCCTGCAGCGTGCAATCTCCCGTGCGCATCAGCCGCAGCGAGGTGCCCGTGACCACACAGGTCTGAGGAGTGAGGCTGCTGAAGCTGATCGGCAGGTTGGAGTTGGTTGCGGCGGCGTTTGCCAGCGACAGGGCCTGGGGGCTCAGATAACGCAGGGACGAGAAATCGAAGGTGATGTTCTGGATTGCCTTGCCGACTGCAATCTGTACCGAGCCGGTGGCCTGTGCATGGTTGGCATCGGCCGCCTTGGTCGCCGTCACCGTGCAGCTGCCTACGGCCGTGCCGGTGACGGTGTTGCCGAACAGCGTGCAGTTGCCAGCGCCTGCCGTCAGCGCCAGCGTGAGCACACCGCTGCCGCTGCCGCCAGTGACGGTGACCGTGCTGGAGTCGCCTTTGGGAATGCTGGCGGGTGATACCACCACGGACAGGGCCACCTGGCTTGCCTGTGACACCGTCACCGAAGTGCTGGCCGTGGCCTCTTCATGGTCGGCATCCGCTGCCTTGGTGGCCGTGACCGTACAGGTTCCGACACCCAGGCCGGTGAGCGTGGAGCCCGCGATGCTGCAGGGGCCCGCGACGCTCAAGCCGATGGCGCCGGTGCCCGAGCCGCCCGTGGTGCTCAGTTGCGAAATGCCGCCAAAGCTGATGGCTGCAGGACTGGCCTGCACCGACAGTGCTGTCTGTCCAGCCTTGGCCACGATGACGGTGGTGCTGGCGCTGATGGCCTGGTGGTTGATGTCGCCAGCCTTGGTGGCCGTGATGGTGCAACTGCCGGCGCCAATGGCACTCAACTGGTTGCCCGTCACCGCGCAGAACTGGGCACCACCCGTCACGGCGTAGGTGACGGCGCCGCTGCCCGAACCCCCAGTGGTCGCCAGGGTTGCCGTGGCGCCGAAGGTCAGGGTCGAAGGCGTGGACTGCACGCTCAGGGTGACCTGGGCTGCAGGGGTCACGGTCACCACGGTGGTGGCCAGCGTGTCCTGGTAGTTGGCATCGCCCAGCTTGGTGGCGGTCACTGTGCAGGAGCCCGTGCCTTCCGCAGTGAGCGTGTTGCCGTTGACGGAGCAAAAGGCGGCTCCATCCGTGATGGAAAAGCCCACGGCGCCGGACCCTGCGCCGCCACTGGTTGACAGCGCGGCCGTGCTGAAGGCCGCCAGCGTGCTGGGCGTTGCCGTCGCCGTCAGCGCAGGCTGCTGGGCCTTGATCACCGAGATGTCCACGGTGGTCGTGGCGGCCAGGTAGCTGGCGTCTCCCGCCTTGGTCGCCGTCACGGTGCAATCGCCCACAGCCGTGGCTGTGACCGTGTTGCCTGTCAGGGTGCAATAGGCCGCGCCTGCAGTTACGGCGTAGCTGATGGCGCCTGCGCCAGAGCCGCCGTTGGCGCTCAGCGTGGTGGTGCCGGCATAGGGCAGGGTCTGCAGTGCTGCACTTGCCGTCAGTGCAGCCTGCGGGCTCTTGTCATTGGTCAGCGAGAACGAGGTGCTGGCCGCCCCTGCCTGCGCTGTCACGGTATAGCTGCCGGCGAACAGGTTGGCCGTGGCACTCAGCGATGCGATGCCCTGGTCGTTGGTCGTGACCGAGGTTCTTGTGGCAAAGGTGGTGGATGGCCCCGATGCGGCAGGCGCATTGAAGTCCACCATGATGCCGGCAAGCGGCTGGTCGTCGATGTCGGTGACCTTGACCGCCAACGGCGTGGCAAAAGGCTGCTGGATGCGGGTGGACTGTTGAGAGCCAGTGAGCACCGCCATGGCCGCAGGTGGGCCGAAAGGATCGATGCGAAATACCAGACCATTCGAAAGGCTCTCGTTTGCGCTGAGGGCGCTGTTCGCAGGGTTGGTCAGGCCGTTGGTGCCCGATGTGGTGGTGGCGCCGCCCACGGAAAGAAGGGTCCTGCCCTGCACATTGGTTGCGGCCAGGCTGCGCATGGCCTCGTTTTCCGAGGTGCCCAGGAACCCTGCATAGTTCCAGTTGTTCGGATCGCTGGTTGCGATGCTGACCAGGAAGCCGTCCTGCTTGCCTCCTGGCGTGGTGGACAGGCCGCTTTGTGCCTTGACGGGAAAGCCTGCGCCATTGCTGGTGCTGCCCGTGGCGAACCACTGCACGCCGTCGCCGGCCAGCCCTTCCACGCTGTCGTAGCCATTGCCACCCAGGTAGGTGGCGTCCAGCACCTGGTCTCCTGATGCATTCAGACGCAGCACAAAGCCGTCCATGCCGGTGCTGCGCGCGGTCTGCGGCCCTAGGCCCTTGCGCAGTCCGCCGTTGTCGGCAGGAAAGTTGTCTGACCCGGTCTCCCCGCCCACGAGCAGTGAGCCGTCATACATCAGGTTCAGTGCCAGTGCACGGTCCGCACCGGCCCCCGAGCCTGTCAGCAGCGTGAAGTAGTCGAAGGCGCTGCCGTCGGCCCGGATCTTGGCGACGAAGCCGTCTGATCCATCGATGGCGCGCGAATTGATTTGTGTCCTGAGGCCCGTGGCGCCCGGCATCCCCGAGACAGAGTCGGTAGCGCCAGCCACATAGGCCGCGCCGGTGCCGTCCACGGCAATGGCATATCCGATGTCGGCGCCGCCGTCGCCGCCGATGTATCCGGCGTACTCCAGCCCGCTGCCTGAAGCGTCGATGCGGGCCACGAAGGCATCCCGCATTTCTGACTGCGCAGGGCCAAAGCCGTGGTTGAGCTGCGGCCCGTTCACGGCAGGAAAGCCTTTGCCTTCCGTGAATCCGGTCACATAGACCCGGCCAAGGGTGTCCAGAGCCAGGGCATTGGCCTGATCGTCACCCGTTCCACCAATCAGGCCCGAATACAGAATGCCGGCACCGTCTGGTGCCAGGCGCATGACGAAGGCATCCCTATCCGTCGTGCTCTTGCTGCGCCGAAAGCGTTGGTTGGCATCTGTGCCAAGCAGGGGGAAGCCGGTGGATTCCGTGCTGCCCGCCAGGTGGATGCGGTTTTGTATGTCCACGGCCAGGCCGTTGCAGGCGTCGTCTCCCGATCCGCCCACATAAGTGACGCTCAAGGGGACACCCTTGGGATCGAATCTGACGACGAAGGCATCCTCGCCACCTTTGCTGCTGCCCGCGTTGGGCAGGTCGGACGATTGCGTCACGCCGCAAGCGTAGGTGTTGCCGTCGCTGTCTCGCGCCACGGCGTTGACCTGGTCGGCCGAGTTGCCTCCGACCAGGCCCGAGTAGCCGGTCCAGGCCGGATCGATGACCAGCGGCAGGCCTTTGTCATGGCTGCCCAGCTCAAAGCCCACGCGCCAGGTGGTGGCGTCCACCTGCTCCAGCCGATAGCGGGCGGGCACGTCCACGCGGCCATTGCCCCGGGGTTGGTAGACCAGCGGTGCATCGTCGGTGAAAAGGTCGTTGCCTATGCTCCACTGCAGCGCTCCCGTGGGCAGGATGCGTGCATCCGTCGCACCTTCCACGCGCAGCCAGACCTGTGCGGCATCGGCACCAGGAGCCAGTTCAAACTGGTACTTCAGACCGCCGGGCTCGCCCTGGAAAACGGCATCGATGCCGGGCCAGACACTGCGGTAGCCCAGCGCACCGAAGCTGCGCAGGCCCGTGCGCCATTGCGCGGCTTCGCCGACCAGCCAGTGGTACAACGTGGGCGAAGGGTGCAGGCCCTGCGGGGCCGACATCGATGCGTTCTCGAAGCTGTAGCGCAGGCGCGAATCCGGGCGCAGGCTCAGGCTCCGGGCCACGCCGGATGCGGCCACCGACCGGCCTTGCACGCTGGTGGCCCGGCCGGGCAGGTCGATGCTCATGCCTTGCGCGTCGAAACTGATGCGCTTGCCGGAGGCCATGGCGCGAAAGCCGGCCCCGGGCATTTCTATGAAGCGGTTGTCCCTGCCGGAGAACTCGCGTTGCACCAGGGGATCGGCCTGAGCCCCCGTGGTCAAGGTCAACAGGGTCAAGGCCGCAATGGAACTGCGCATAGGTGTACTCAGCTCCGTGCGGGGAAGATGCCCTGCAAGGCGATGATGAAGTTCATGACCAGGTAGGGCGGAAGATTGTTGTGTGGCTGGCTGTCGCCCGCAGCTTGAGGGGGAGCCATGGTGACCGCAGAGGTGCTGGAGGCTGGCGCGATGTACGGGCGCGTCGGTGCGGTGCCCAGGACGGCGCCTGCCGGGCTGGCTACAGCGGGATCCGCAGGCGTGCCCGCTCGGGCCAGATGGCTGTGGACGGGAATTTCCGATGCCTGCAGCGTCACGGTTTCAACACCGCCGGATTCGCCCAGATCGCGCAGTGACAGTCCAGGTCCTTGGCCCGGGTGCATGGGCATGCGGCCCTGCAAGTCGGGAAGCGCGAAGTTGGACTTGCCATTTCCACCGTATGTCGTTCCCAGCAGGGAAAACAGCGCCGTGCTCTGAGAAATCGGCATGAGCTGACCATCGCAAAAGGCCCAGCCCTGGGGTGCGAAGTTGAATCCGCCAATGCGGATTTCGGCGACGAAGGGATCGGACATGGTCTTCAGGTCGGAGAAGGAAAGAGGCCTTGCATGGCCATGCAAAAGCTCAGTGCCAGATAGGGCGGCATATTGAGGTGTGGCTGGCCGCCGCCCACATTGGCCAGCAGGGCTGGCATGGTCGTATCACCGCTTTGCGCATAGTGGCCGCGCGCCGCTGCAGGCAGGTTGCCGTTGCCCGATGTCGCCTGGCCCGTAGTGCCGGAAGCGGCCATGGCGTGGCTATGCTGCGGTATCTCTGACAGGGTCAGGGTGTGGGTTTGCTCGCCTGCTCTCTCTCCCTGCGTATGGCCGGCTCCCATGTGCATGGGCATGCGGCCGCGCAGGTCGGGCAGTGCAAAGTTGGTCTGCCCGTCGCCACCGTAGGTGGTGCCCAGCAGCGAGAACAGTGCCTGGTTCTGGTTGATGGGCAGCAACTGCCCATTGCAAAGAGCCCAGCCTTTGGGGGCGAAGTTGAAGGAGAAGACGCGAACCTCTCCGAGAAAGGGGGTAGACATCAGGTGGGGGAGGGATAGATGCCGAACAGCGAGATGATGAAGTTCACGCAAAGGAAGGGCGGCATATTGGTATGCGGCTGCGACCCTCCTACCGAACTCACCATCGATGCAGCCATGGGCGTGGCGGGGACGCCGTTCACAAAGGCCTTGTGATCCCTGTGCTTGGCAAACACTGCGTCGGCGGGCGAGGCCAGAAAGCCTGTGCCCGAGGACGCGGGAACGCCGTGCGTGTGGGCTGGAATCTGATTGACGGTCAGCGTGACGTCTTCGACTCCAGCGGCCTGAGCCAGCGGGAATCCGTTGCCTGCGTGCAGGGGGATGCGGCCACGCATGTCTGGCAGGGCGAAGGTGCTTTGGCCATCACCGCCGTATGTCGTGCCGATCAGAGTGAAAAGGGTTTCGTATTCCGAGATGGGCATTTGCTGCCCTTCGCAGAACATCCAGCCTGCCGGCGCGAAGTTGCCGGCAAACATGCGGATTTCCCCAACAAAGGGTTGAGCCATGACAGGGTGGGGTTAGTAAACGTTAATAATTGCAAAATAGTTTAGTATGGCAACCTGTTTCGCAGCAAAAATATTTTGCTTCTGTTGCTTGGGCAGGAAGGGCCACGATGAAGACAGGACGCCGTGCTTTCATGCAGGTTGCAGGGGCCTTTCCCGCTGCAGCGGCCGTTTCCGGGATTCCAGTGATCGCCTGTGCGGCTGGCATGGAGTTGCGCCGCAGCCACTTTCAGCCGCTGCTGGGCCATAGCTTCTCGGTAGCAGGAGAAGTTTCCGAGTTACGTTTGGTTTCGTTGGCAGCGCTGCCGCACACACTGCATGGCGACCGCTCTTTCAGCGCACTGTTCGAGTTGTCCCGCCCTGGCGCGTTGCTGCAGGACACCTGGGAAATCTCTCATCCGGCTCTGGGAAGCCACGCCGTCTTCCTGAGCCCCAGCGACGCGCGAGGCGGTCTGCTGGAAGCCGTGTTCAACCGCGGCTGAGCGCCGCGGTCCTGCGCATGCGCAGGTAGATGCCTTCCTGGTCCTGCTCGACAAAGCCCAGGCGCTTATACAGGCGCCGGGCTGGATTGTTGGCTTCCACGAACAGCTGCATGTCGCGCCCTTCTTGATCTGCCCAGCCGGCCAGCCATTGCATGAGGGCCGTGCCCAGTCCCTGGCCTTGAACAGCGGCGTCGAGCGAGATGTCCATCACTCCCAGCGGCCCGGGTGCGAGATTGAGGTAGAGCCGGCCTATAGGCAGACCTGCCCTCTCGATCACGAAAAACGCGCCGTGTGCGTAGTGCTTGCGGTAGTGCTGGTCCTGCAAAGCGAACTGCGAATCGCAGAAGGCATGCTTTTCGGCTTCGCTCCAGGGCACGGGCGCCAGTTCGGCAGCGCGTACCTGGCGGTACAGGGCGCGGAGAAAAGCGTAGTCGGCTTCTTCGGCCAGGCGCAACTGCACATCCTCCAGATACAGCGGCGGCAACTCGGGCACGAACGGATCAGACGGCATGGGAAAAGCAGGCCTCGTAATCGACATGGCCTGCCGACTGCGCAATGGGCGTGATGAAGATGGCGTAGTCACCGAGCTGCGCATGGCGCACGCGGTAAGTGCGCTGCGGCAGCTGCGGCTGGCGCGGACCGCGAAACACCAGGGAGAACTGCAGCATGCCGGGCGTGTCGGCCGATGTCTGCGTTGCGCTGAGCACTTGCATGTCGATGCCGATGGTGTGCTCGCCCTCCGCCATGAAGAAGCTCACGGTCTGCTGGGCCAGGGCCTGGGCGTCGTTCCAGGACAGGACTCTGGCATACAGCGCGTCGTCCAGTTCGACGTTGGACGGGGACAAAGAGGTTGCGGACATGGGCGGCAGTCTGATCGGTGGGGCTGGCAGGCACAGAGCGGCAGCATAGCCCATGCACAGGCGGTGGTTTTCTTCTGCTGAGACCTCAACTGCCTCAACCCCCCCAGCGCAGCACCAGCGGATCGAGCCGCCGCGCAATGTCCAGCAGCTGGCGGCGCACCTCGGGGTGCATGGGCGGCCAGGGCGCGCGCGGCGCGTCGCAGGCGATCACGCCGCCGGCCTTCATCAGCGCCTTGGCGGCCAGGAAGCCGGCCTGGCGGTTTTCGTGGTTGATCAGGGGCAGCCAGCGCTGGTAGAGGGCGAATGCGGTGTCGGGGTCGCCGTTTCTGTGGGCTTCGATGATGGGGCGTATGCCGTCGGCAAAGCCGCCGCCCGTCATGGAGCCCGTGGCGCCGGCCTCCAGGTCGGCCAGCAGGGTGATGGCTTCCTCGCCGTCCCAGGGGCCTTCGATGGCCTCGCCGCCCAGGGCGATGAGTTCGCGCAGCTTGCCGGCGGCGCCTGCGGTTTCCATCTTGAAGTAGCAGACCTGCTCGATCTCGCGGGCCATGCGCGCGAGGAAGGCGGGGGACAGCGGCGTGCCTGCGGCGGGCGCGTCCTGCACCATGATGGGAATGGCGATGGCATCGGACACGGCCTGGAAGAAGCCCTGGATCTGGGGCTCGCCGAAGCGGAAGGTGGCGCCGTGGTAGGGCGGCATGACCATCACCATGGCCGCGCCCATGTCCTGCGCGCGGCGGCTTCGCTCGGAGCACACGCGCGATGAGGTGTGCGTGGTGGTGACGATCACGGGCACGCGGCCCGCCACATGTTCCAGCGCCGTGCGCGTGAGGATCTCGCGCTCGTCATCGGCCAGCAGGAACTGCTCGGAGAAGTTGGCCAGGATGCACAGGCCATCCACGCCCGAGTCGATCATGAAGTCCAGGCAGCGCCTCTGGCTGGCCAGGTCCAGCGTGCCGTCCTCGTGGAAGGTGGTGGGTACCACGGGGAAGATGCCGCTGTAGCGCGGCCGAGAAATTCCGGGCATGGCGTGCTCCCTCATTCGACGATGCGGAACTGGTCCAGGTACTCGGTCTTGAGCGTGAGGCCCAGGCCCGGCACATCGTCCCTGAGCTGCAGGAAGCCGTTCTCGGCCACGGGTTCGCCGTCGAAGATGTACCAGAACAGCTCGTTGCCCACTTCCACGTCGAAGATGGGGAAGTACTCGGCCATGGGCGAGGCCAGCGTGCTCATGGTCAGGTGGTAGTTGTGCATCTGGCCCGCATGCGGGATCACGGGCACGCTGAACGCCTCGCACAGCGCATTGATCTTGTGCGCGGCCGTGATGCCGCCCACGCGGTTGGTGTCGTACTGCACGACGCTGACGGCCTTCTTGTCCAGCAGCTGCTTGAAGCCGTAGAGGCTGAACTCGTGCTCGCCGCCCGAGATCGGAATGCTGGTGAGCCGGCTGAGTTCGGCGTAGCCGTCGATGTCGTCGGCGATCACGGGCTCCTCCAGCCAGCGCGGCTCGAACTTCTCCAGCTTGGGCAGCATGCGCCTGGCGTACTCCAGGTTCCAGCCCATGTAGCACTCCAGCATCAGGTCGCAGTCGTAGCCTATGACTTCGCGCACGGCCTCGACCGAGCGCAGGTTCTCGCGCACGCCTTCCTGCAGATGGGCCGGGCCGTAGCCGAAGCGCATCTTGAAGGCCTTGAAGCCCTGGTCCAGGAATTTCTGCGCCTCTTCCTGCATGGCCTTGAGGTCGGTGCGGTAGAGCTTGCTGTAGTAGCAGGGAATCCTTTGCTTGGTGCGCCCGCCCAGCAGCTTGAACACAGGCTTGTTCACGCTCTTGCCCAGGATGTCCCAGATGGCCAGGTCCACGGCCGAGATGGCGGCCATGGTCACGCCCTTGCGGCCCCAGGCGTGCGTGGCGCGGTACATGCGCTGCCACAGGTATTCGTAGTCCCACGGGTCGTGGCCGATGACCAGGGGCGCCAGGTACTCGTCGATGATGGCCTTGGCGATGCGCGGCGCCAGCGCCACGTTGCCCAGGCCGACGATGCCGTCGTCGGTCTCGATCTCCACCACCGTCCAGGAATGGAAGCGGAAGGTGGACATGGTCTCCTGCGGCGCATAGAGCAGGTCCATGGCGTTGGAGCAGAAGTTGCCCTGGGGCGGCACGGTCTTGCCTTGCCACTCGTAGACGCGGGCGCGGACGGATTTGATTTTCATGATGGTGAGGGCGGGGGAGTGAAGTCAGTCAGCACAGGCGCGCGGCGCCCATGCGGCAGGCGATCAGGAAGGCCTGCCAGGTGGCCTCCACGCTGGCCCGGCCCTGGCCCGCGATGTCATAGGCCGTGCCGTGGGCCGGCGTGGTGATGGGGATCGGCAGGCCGCCCTGCACGGTCACGCCGCGCGAGAAGCCCAGCAGCTTGATGGCGATCTGGCCCTGGTCGTGGTACATGGTCACGATGGCCTGGTACTCGCCGGCCTGGGCCTTCAGGAAGATGGTGTCGGCCGGGAAGGGGCCGTGGAACGGGTCGGGCGTGGGCCAGTCGCGGGCCTGCAGCGCGCGCACGGCCGGCGCGATGATGTCGATCTCCTCGCGCCCGCAGGTGCCGCCGTCGCCGTTGTGCGGGTTGAAGCCCGCAATCGCCACCTTGGGGGCCGCCATGCCGCTGGCCAGCAGCGCGCGGTAGATCAGCTCGGCCGCCTGGGCGATGCGCTCCTGGCTCAGATAGCCGGCCACGTCCCTGAGCGGCACATGGGACGAAATGCGCGAGGTCCACAGATCGCCCAGCGTGTTGAATTCGCAGAAATAGCCGCTCACACCCAGGTACTCGGCAAAGTGGTGCAGCTCGTCCTCATGGCGCAGGCCGCCCAGCTTCATGGCCTGCTTGTTGAGCGGCGCAAAGCAGATGGCGTCGATCTGGCCGGCCTGGGCCGCGTCCATGCACAGGTCCAGCACCTGCAGCACCGAGCGCCCGCCTGCGGCTTCGGCACGACCCTGGTGCACGGCATCGGGGGCCACCGTGTCCAGGGCCAGGAAGGCGGGCAGGGCTGTGTCGGTGCGGCCCCGTGCATGGGCCATGCTGGCGATGGGCGCGGTGGACACCTGCAGGCCCGCGATGCGCTGGCCCTGCTGCCACAGCCAGGGGTCGCCGGCCAGCACGATGTTGGCCTTTTGCATGGCCTCGGGCCGCGCCAGCAGGCGTGCGATCAGTTCGGCGCCTATGCCGGCGGGATCGCCCAGGGTCAGGGCGACGACGGGAAGTTCGGATGCGGGCATGTGCGGCTCAGTCGATCTTGATGTGGTTCTTGCGGATGATTTCGCCAAAGCGCTGGTACTCGGCGTTGTGCAAGGCAATGAACTCCGCCTGGCCCATGGGCTGCAGCTCGGCGCCCACGGCCTCCAGGCGCGTGCGCGTCTCGGGCAGGGCCAGCACCTTGTTGACTTCGTCGTGCACCCGGGCCTGCACGGCGCGGGGTGTGGCCGCTGGCATGTAGATGCCGTACCAGGCGCCTATCTCCACGCCGGGCAGGCCGGCCTCGGCCAGCGTCGGCACCTGGGGCAGCTGGGCGTTGCGGCGCGGCGACGTCACGCCCAGCGGGCGCAGCTTGCCGGCCTTGATCTGGCCGATCACCGAAGGCATGGTGTCGAAGCTCATCTGCACCTGGCCGCTGACCAGGTCCACCAGGGCGGCGGCGCTGCCCTTGTAGGGCACGTGGGTCAGTTCAATGCCGGCCGCGTCCTTGAACATCTCGGCCGCGATGTGCTGGGTGCTGCCCGTGCCGCTGCTGGCGAAGTTGATCCTGCCGGGCTCCTTGCGGGCCAGGGCGACCAGTTCCTGCACCGAGTTCGCGGGCAGGTTGTTTCCCACCACCAGCACATTGGGCACTGCGCCCACATAGGCCACGGGCACCAGGTCGCGGTTGCTGTCGTAGCCCAGCTTGAGCAGGTGCGGGGCAATGGCATGGGCCGTGACCACGCCCATCACCATGGTGTGCCCGTCCGTGGACTTGGCCGTCATGTCCACGGCCAGGGTGTTGGAGACGCCGGGGCGGTTTTCCACGATCACGGGCTGGCGCAGCAGCGGCGCGAGCCGGTCGGCCACGGTGCGTGCCATGGCATCCGTGCCGCCGCCCGGGGCCGAGCCCACCAGCATGCGCACGGGCCGCGCGGGCCAGTCGGGCGGGGTTGGCGGGGTTTGAGCGGTGGCGAGCGAGGGCAGCAGGGCGGCTGCGGCCAGCAGGATGCGGCGTTGCATGTCTTGTCTCCGGTGCTTTTGTTGTGGGTCCATGCTAGGCAGGCAATTGATTGCCGTAAACTGAAAATTGCTGATGAATGGATAACTCCAGGCAATCAATTCAAAGGGACTTCCATGGGCTCCATCGACCGCAGGGACAGCACGCCGCAACTGCTCAACCGCCTGCGCATGCGGCAGGTGGCGCTGATGCTGGCCATAGAGGAACAGGGCACGCTGCGCGGCGCTGCAGCCCGGCTGGGCCTGAGCCAGCCGGCGGCCACCAAGATGCTGCATGAGCTGGAAGGCGCGCTGGGCCTGCCGCTGTTCGAGCGCGTGGGCCGCGGCCTGCAACTGAACGCCGCCGGCGAGCGCGTGACGGGCTACTTCCGCCACCTGCGCGGCGGCATGGAGGCGCTGAACCGCGAGCTGCAGGAACTGCGCGAAGGCAGCGCGGGGCGGCTGGCCGTGGGCAGCATCATGGCGGCGTCGCCGGGCCGCCTCACGCAGGCGCTGCTGGCGCTCAAGCGCCAGTGGCCGCTGTTGTCCATCGAGGTGGCCGTGGACACCAGCGACCGGCTGCTGGCGCAGTTGCAGGACGGGGTGCTGGAGGTGGTGGTGGGCCGTCCGGCCGGGCCGTCCGACGCGGATCACCGGTTTTGCTCGCTCGATGATGAGGCCCTGTCCATCATCGCGGGCTGCGGCCATCCGCTGGCGCGTGCCCGCAGCGTGGGCTTTGCGCAGCTGCAGGCCCATGGCTGGGTGCTGCAGCCGCCGGGCAGCCCCATGCGCGCGCTGATCGACCAGGAGTTCCAGGCCCACGGCCTGCCGCTGCCGCGCGGCCTGATCGAGACGGGCTCCATCCTCACCACCATGAACCTGGTGCGCAACTCCGATCTGGTGGCCGTGATACCGCAGGCCGTGGCCCGCGACCATGCCGAGCACGGCATGGTCCGCATCCTGCCCTACCGCATGCGCCGCAACCTGCAGTCCTACGGCAGCCTGGTGCGCCGCGACCGGCCGCTGAGCCAGGCGGCCGCCAGCTTTCTGGCGCTGTTGCACGGGCAGGAGCCGCCGCCGGCATCCGCGCCCTAGCCGATGTACCGCACCAGATGCGGGCTGACCCGCTTGCAGTAGCTCTTGCAGACGCGGCGCAGCACCTGGGCGGTGTCGGTGATGCCGGGCGACGGGCTCTTGGGGTACCAGGTGGTGATGCGAAAGGAGGGTGGCGTGGGCAGATCCAGCTCCACCAGCTCCCCGCTTGCCAGCTGCGGCGCCACCAGCATGCCGTGCATGATGGCGACGCCCAGGCCCTCGCGCACCAGCGAGACCAGGGCCGCCAGCGAGGGCGATCCCGAGATGCGCAGATCGCTGGAGACCATGCCGCTTTGCACGGCCAGTTGCTGTGCCATGGCCACGGCCTGCTCGTAGGGGCCGGTGCCGCGCATCTGTGTCAGCAATTGCTTGCCCAGCGCCTTGTGCAGTCCATCCTTCCTGGGCACCAGGCCCCGCCTGGCAATCCAGTGCACGGGCACCTCCAGCAGGTTCTCGACCACGGCGAACTGGGGGTCCACGCCGCTGCCGGTGCGCACGATCAGGTCCAGATCGCGCCGCATCATCTGCTCCGACAGGTGGGTGCTCAGATCGACGGTCAGGTCCAGCTCGATATGCGGCAGGCTGGCGCCCATCGCCTTGACGAATTCGGGCAGGAAGGTGTGTACCGCCGTCTCCAGCACGCCGACCCGCAGGCGGCAGCCGATGGCGTCGTCTGACCTGGCGGCACGCTCCAGGGTGCGTGCGGCTTCGATGACGGCCTCCGCATGCCGCAGCAGCCGGGCGCCGGCGTCGGTGATCTGCAGCGTCTTGCGGTCCCAGTGGAACAGGGTCACGCCCAGGTCCGACTCCAGCCCGCGTATGCGCATGGAGACGGCGCCGGGGCTGGCATGCACCAGTTCGGCCACGCGGCGCACGCTGCCGATGCGTGCCAGCAGCACAAAGGTTTCCAGAAAGCGGATGTTCATGGGGGTCTGCGCGGGCTGCGGTGGCTGTTCAGTTTTTCTGGGAGAGGCTGCGCACAATTCCTGAGTGGACCGGTGGCCTGCTGCTTTTTACATTGGGAGGCATCTCCACTCAATAGAGGCTCACCCATGACGCACTGGACCCATCCGACCGAGTTCCGACAGGAGGTGCGCGCCGGCCGCTTTCGCGGGCAGACGGCAGGGCAGTGCCCCGGCTACACCCAGGGCAACCTGGCGATATTGCCGCGCGAGTGCAGCGAGGAGTTCCTGCGCTTTGCTCGCCTCAACCCCAAGTCCTGCCCGCTGATCGGCGTGACCGAGCCCGGCAGCAGCCGCGTGCCCGAACTGGGCGATATCGATCTGAAGACCGACCTGCCCTCGTACTGGGTGTTTCGCGATGGTCACAGGGCCGAGCAGGTGAATGACCTCACCGACCTGTGGCGCGACGACCTGGTGGGCTTCGTCATCGGCTGCTCCTATTCCTTCGAGGATGCGCTGCGCGAGGCGGGCGTGCCCGTGCGCCACATCGATGAAGGCCGGGGCGCGCCCATGTTCATCTCCAGTATTCCCAACGGCCGGGCCGGCCGCTTCGGCGGCAGCATGGTGGTCAGCATGCGGCCCATGACGGCGGCCCACGCCATCCGCGCCATCCAGGTCACTTCGCGCTTTCCCAGCGTGCATGGGGCGCCCGTGCACCTGGGCGACCCCGCGCAGATCGGCATTGCCGATATCGAGCGGCCGGACTTCGGCGAGCCCATGGCGCTCAAACCCGGGGAGATTCCCGTGTTCTGGGCCTGCGGCGTGACGCCCCAGCAGGCCATACGCTCGGCGGCCCTGCCATTCGCCATCACGCACGAGCCGGGCCACATGCTGGTGACGGAGTTGCGCAACAGCCATCTGGCCGCGTTCTGACGGCCTGCCTGCCTGGCTGCCTGGCATAGGGCCCGCTTCGGCGGGCCTTTTTCTTTGCGTCGCCGGCCGGCAAGGGGCCGCTCCTGTTCAGTTTTCGTGAACAGAGGGGGCGAAAACTTCTCGATGGACGCGGTCCAGGGGCACTTTTAGATTGGACGCCAGTGGTGGGCACCGGCGGAGGGCCGTACTCCAGGCCACGGTTTTCCTGACTTCAACTTCGAGACAAACGGGTTCCGACACCATGCAAGAACGCTCCATTCCCCATGACAGGCGCTGGCAATTCTGGATAGACCGTGGCGGTACGTTCACCGATGTGGTGGGCAAGCGGCCCGATGGCAGCCTGGTCACGCACAAGCTGCTGTCGGAGAACCCCGAGCAGTACAGGGACGCGGCCGTGGCCGGCATCCGCCACCTGCTGGGCCTCAAGCCAGGCGAGCCGGTCACGCCGGACCTTGTGGAGTGCGTGAAGATGGGCACCACGGTGGCCACCAATGCGCTGCTGGAGCGCAAGGGCGAGCCCACCCTGCTGGTGACCACGCGGGGCTTTCGCGATGCGCTGCGCATCGCCTACCAGAACCGTCCGCGCCTGTTCGACCGCCATATCCAGTTGCCCGAACTGCTCTACAGCGAGGTGGTCGAGGCCGTGGAACGTGTGGATGCCCATGGGAAGGTGCTGCGCGAGCTGGACGGGCTGCACCTGCACACGGCGTTGGCCGCAGCCCATGCGCGCGGCCTGCGCAGCGTGGCCATCGTCTTCATGCATGGCTACCGCCATACGCGGCATGAGCAGATGGCGGCGCGCATTGCGCGGCAGTTGGGTTTCACGCAGGTCAGCACTTCGCACGAGACCAGTCCGCTGATGAAGTTCGTGAGCCGGGGCGATACCACGGTGGTCGATGCCTACCTGTCTCCCATCCTGCGCCGCTATGTGCAGCAGGTGGCTGCAGAGATGCCGGGAGTGCGGCTGTTCTTCATGCAGTCTTGCGGAGGGCTGTCCGACGCGGGCAGTTTTCAGGGCAAGGACGCCATCCTGAGCGGGCCGGCCGGAGGCATCGTGGGCATGGCGCGCACGGCGGGCCTGGCCGGGCACGACAGGGTCATCGGTTTCGACATGGGTGGCACATCCACCGACGTCAGCCACTATGCAGGCGCCTTCGAGCGCGAGTTCGAGACCCAGGTGGCCGGCGTGCGCATGCGCGCGCCGATGATGAGCATCCACACCGTGGCCGCCGGCGGCGGCTCGGTGCTGGCCTACGACGGCTCGCGCTTTCGCGTGGGACCCGAGAGCGCGGGTGCCCATCCCGGCCCGGCGAGCTATCGCCGCGGCGGCCCCCTGGCCGTGACCGATGCGAACGTGATGGTCGGCAAGGTCCAGCCGCGCTACTTTCCCAGCGTGTTCGGGCCTGCCGCCAACGAGCGACTGGACGGCGAGGCCGTGCGTGTCCGCTTCGAGGAACTGGCGCGGCAGACGGGGCGCACTCCCGAGGACGTGGCCGAGGGCTTCATCCGCATCGCCGTGCAGCAGATGGCCAACGCCATCAAGAAGATCAGCGTGGCGCGCGGCTATGACGTCACGCGCTATACGCTGCAGTGCTTCGGCGGCGCGGGCGGCCAGCATGCCTGCCTGGTGGCCGATGCGCTGGGCATGTCCCGCGTGTTCGTGCATCCGCTGGCCGGCGTGCTCAGCGCCTATGGCATGGGCCTGGCGGACCAGACCGTGATCCGCGAGCAGGCCATGGAGCTGGCGCTGACTGCCGAGGCCCTGCCGCTGATCGCCGAATGCCTGGATGCGCTGGGCACGGGCGCGCAGGCGGAGCTGGAGCGCCGGCAGGTCGGCGCAGGCCCTGTGCAGGTGCGGCACAACGTGCATGTGCGCTACGAGGGCTCCGATTCCGCCTTGGTCGTGCCCTTTGGCTCCCTGCCGGGCATTCAGTCGGCTTTCGAGTCGGCCTACCGCCAGCGTTTCGCCTTTCTGATGGCGGGCAAGGGGCTGGTGGTGGAAGCCGTGTCGGTCGAAGCCGTGATTGCGGGCGATGCGCCCGGCGAGCCGCTGCAGCCGGAGCATCCGCCGCGCGAGCATCCGCGCCGCGAAACCGTGCGCATGTACTCCGGCGGCGCCTGGCATGGCGCGGCCCTGGTGGTGCGCGAGGACCTGCGGCCCGGCGACGTCATTGCCGGCCCGGCCATCATCGCCGAGCGCAACGCCACCACCGTGATCGAGCCTGGCTGGTCGGCCAGGCTCACCGGGCTGGATCACCTGGTGCTGGACCGGGTGGTGCCGCGCAAGGTCGAGTACGCGGCCGGCACGACGGTGGACCCTGTGCTGCTGGAGGTCTTCAACAACCTGTTCATGAACATCGCCGAGCAGATGGGCCTGCAGCTGCAGAACACCGCCTATTCGGTGAACATCAAGGAGCGGCTGGATTTCAGCTGCGCGCTGTTCGATGCCCGGGGCCATCTCATCGCCAACGCGCCGCACATGCCCGTCCATCTGGGCTCCATGGGCGAAAGCATCCAGACGGTGATCCGCAGGAACGCCGGGCGCATGGCCCAGGGCGATGTCTATGTGCTCAACGACCCCTACCAGGGTGGCACCCATCTGCCGGACATCACCGTCATCACGCCGGTCCATATCGCCGGCGAGGCATCTCCGACCTTCTACGTCGGCAGCCGGGGCCACCATGCCGATGTGGGTGGCATCACGCCGGGCTCCATGCCGCCGTTTTCCACGCGCATCGAGGAAGAGGGCGTGCAGATCGACAACTTCAAGCTGGTCGATCGCGGCGTGCTGCGCGCCCAGGAGATGGTCGAGCTGCTGCAAAGCGGCGAGTACCCGAGCCGCAACCCGCACCAGAACCTGGCCGACCTGAAGGCCCAGATCGCGGCCAATGAAAAAGGCGTGCAGGAGCTGCGCAAGATGGTGGCGCAGTTCGGCCTGCCCGTGGTGCAGGCCTACATGGGCCATGTGCAGGACAACGCCGAGGAGTCGGTGCGCCGCGTCATCACGCGGCTCAGGAACGGGCAGTTCACGCTGGAACTGGACAACGGCGCGCAGATCCGCGTGGCCGTCACCGTCGATACGGCCGAGCGCAGTGCCGTCATCGATTTCTCGGGCACCAGCGTCCAGCAGACCAACAACTTCAATGCGCCGCGCGCCGTGTGCATGGCGGCCGTGCTCTATGTGTTCCGCACGCTGGTGGACGACGACATCCCGCTCAACGCGGGCTGCCTCAAGCCTTTGAAAGTCATCATCCCCCAAGGCTGCATGCTCAACCCCAACCCGCCCGCTTCGGTGGTCGCGGGCAATGTGGAGACCTCCACCTGCATCACCAACGCGCTGTTCGGCGCGCTGGGCGTGATGGCGGGCAGCCAGCCCACCATGAACAACTTCACCTTCGGCAATGCGCACCACCAGTACTACGAAACCATTGCCGGCGGCAGTGGCGCGGGCGCGGTGCTGGACGCCGAGGGCCGGGTGGAGCGCGGCTTCAACGGCACCAGCGTCGTCCAGACGCACATGACCAATTCGCGCCTGACCGATCCGGAGGTGCTGGAGTTCCGCTTCCCCGTGATGCTGGACAGCTATGAGATCCGCGACGGCTCGGGCGGCGGCGGGCGCTGGCACGGCGGCAACGGCGGCGTGCGGCGCGTGCGCTTCCTGGAGCCCATGACGGCCAGCATCCTGTCCAACGGGCGCCTGAATCCGGCCTTCGGCATGGCAGGTGGCCAGCCGGGGCAGCCGGGCATCAACCGTGTGCTGCGTGCCGATGGCCAGGTCGAGGAACTGGACCACATCGGCGCCGTGCACATGCAGCCGGGCGACATCTTCGAAGTCTGCACGCCGGGGGGCGGCGGCTACGGAACGGCGGCCTGACACGCCGCCAGCAGGGGGCATGGCGCGGGCGGGGGAGGGCCGCCCGGCCAGGCCCGGATCACAACCGATGGAGTGCCATTGAATGCAAGACGCTTCGCGCAGCCGAAGTGCAAGGAGACAACAAATGACAAGCCTTGACAACGCAAGGACCCTGGCCGCAGAGCAGCCCCGGGGCCACTGGCTGGGCCAGCTCGAGCCCAAGGAAAAGCGGGCGCTGACGGCCTCGTTCGGCGGCTATGCCGTGGACGCCTTCGACTACTACACGCTGCCCCTGGTCACCCCGATCCTGCTGTCGCTGTGGGGTATGAGCAAGACCGAGGTCGGCCTGATCGGCACCTCGACGCTGGTGGCCTCGGCCATCGGCGGCTGGATGGCCGGCATCCTGGCGGACCGCTACGGGCGCGTGCGCGTGCTGCAGTGGACCATCCTCGTATTCGCTCTTTTCACCTTCGCCTGCGGCCTGGCGCAGACACCGGGCCAACTGCTGCTGGCCCGCACGCTGCAGGGCCTGGGCTTTGGCGGCGAGTGGGCCGTGGGCTCGGTGCTGATCGCCGAGACCATACGGCCGGCCTTCAGGGGCAAGGCGGTGGGCCTGGTGCAAAGCAGCTGGTCCATAGGCTGGGGCGCGGCCGTGCTGGTGTCCATGGCGCTGTTCTCGTTTCTGCCGCCCGAGATCTCATGGCGGGCCATGTTCCTGCTGGGCCTGCTGCCGGCCCTGCTGATCCTGTACATACGCCGCACCGTCAAGGACCCCGAGGTCTACCTGAAGACCCGCGCCGCCGTGGGCCGGGGCGAGCGCAGCGGGCACTTCCTGGACATCTTCAAGGGCGGCATGCTCAAGACCACGGTGCTGGCCAGCCTGATGTTCACGGGCATGCAGGGCGGCTACTACGCCATTGCCGTGTGGCTGCCCACCTTCCTGAAGAACGAGCGCCACCTGACGGTGCTGGGCTCGGGCGGCTACCAGTTCATGTTCATCTTCGGCGCTTTTGCAGGCTACCTGTGCGGTGCCTACGCCTCCGACCGGTTGGGCCGGCGCCTGGCCTTCACGCTGTTCGCCATCGGCGCCGGCAGCCTGGCCTATGCCTATACGCTGCTGCCCATCACCGATGCCTGGATGCTGGTGCTGGGCTTTCCGCTGGGCTTTTTCATGTCGGGCATCTTCAGCGGCGCCGGAGCCTTCCTGGCCGAGCTGTTCCCCAACGAACTGCGAGGCTCTGGCCAGGGCTTTTGCTACAACTTCGGCCGCGGCATCGGGGCCACCTTCCCTGCGCTGGTGGGCGTGTTCAGCGACCGGCTGGGCCTGTCGCTGGGCATGGCCATCGGCATCTGCGCCACGGCCGGCTACCTGATGGTGGTGTTGTTCGCCATGTGCCTGCCGGAGACGCGGGGCCGGGATCTGGCCGCGCAGTGAAGCGCTGGCCAGACCGGCCACGGCACGCTCAGTAGCTGCCCATGTAGTCGCGCTTGCCGACCTCGACGCCGTTGTGGCGCAGCAGGGCATAGGCGGTGGTCACATGGAAGAAGAACTGCGGCAGGCCGTAGTGCAGCAGGTAGGCGCTGGCGGTCAGCTTCTTTTCCTTGGGCGTGCCGGGGCGCAGCACGATCTCGCGGGACTCGCTTTGCGCGAACTGCTCGGGCGCGAACGAGCCCACATGGTCCAGCGCCTTGGTGATCAGCGCCTGCAGGTCGGCAAAGCTGGTCTGCGTGTCGGGCCACGAAGGCACCTCGGCGCCGGCCAGGCGCGAGGCGATGCCCTTGGCGAAGTCCGCAGCAATCTGCACCTGGCGCACCAGCGGGAACATGTCGGGGAACAGGCGGGCCTGCAGCAGGGCGTCGGGATCTATGTTCTTCTGCGCGGCGTGTTCCTCGGCCTTTTTGAGCACGTCGGACAGGGCTTTCAGCATCTGCTGCAGGACGGGAATGGAGGCGGTGTACAGGGGGCTGGTCATTGCGGGCTCGCTAAGGATTGTGAAGGGCTGGCAATCGCATGCATCTGCATCCATCGCCAGCCGGCACAGGCTAACAGCAACTGCTTTCACTTGCCGCCTGCGCTAGCATGCGCGCCATGCAAATCCCTGAAGCCGCTCCCTCGTTCGCAGGCCTTGGCCAGGCCGGATTCGGCGCCGCCATCTTCGACATGGACGGCCTGCTCATAGACTCCGAGCCCTTCTGGAAGCGTGCCGAGCGCGAGTCCTTTGCCGAGGTCGGCATCGACATCACGGCTGAGATGTCCCGCGTGACGGCGCCCATGACCACGGCGCAGGTTGCCGCGCACTGGTATGCCCACCGGCCCTGGCAGGGGCCCAGCCAGCGCGAGCTGGAGAGCCGCGTGGTCGCGCGCGTGGCGGCCCTGGTCAGCGCGCATGGACAGGCCCTGCCCGGCGTGCGCGAAACACTGGGCGCCTGCCGCGCCCTGGGCTGGCGCGTGGCGCTGGCTTCGAACTCTCCTTTGTCTTTGTGCCACCACACCCTGGATGCGCTGGGCCTGCGGCCGGCGTTCGACGCCATCGTCTCGGCCGAGCAGGTGGTGCGCGGCAAGCCCGCGCCCGACATCTATTACTTCGCGGCGCAACGCCTGGGCGTGCCGGCCGGGCGCTGCCTGGTGTTCGAGGACTCGGTCTCGGGAACACATGCGGCGCGGCAGGCCGGCATGACCGTCATCGCCGTGCCGTCCGAGGACCAGTGCTTCGACGGGGCGCAGCCTGCGCCGAACTGGGTGGTGCCCACGCTGGTGGCGCTGCATGGGGCAGCGGGCCGGTAAGGCATCCGCAGCACCCGCATCGCATGGCGCGTGTCGGCCGCAAGGGTGTTGATGAGAACCATTCTCAGTACAATCGCCGCCCGTGCCGTTCTTCTTCGTCCTGTCCGTTTCCCATGCTGGCGTGCCTGCCTGCGTCCTGACCGCTGTGCCGGGAGCCTGCCCGTGAGCGCGCGCGTGCCAGGCGCGGACGATGATGCCGCCCCCTCGCTGCTGGCCCGCGTGTATGCGCGCTGGCACCAGCCTCTGCGCCGCCTGCTGGGCCGGCAGATGCGCAACCGCGAGGATGCCGAGGATGCGGTGCAGGAGGTCTTCGTGCGCTATGCGGCCTCGGGCAAGGCCCTGCCGCCCGAGGAGCAGGAGCCCTATCTGCGCGTGATCGCCCGCCATGTATCGCACGATGCCTGGCGCCGCTCGGAGGGCGCGCCGGGGCGCGAATCGGTCTCGCTGGATGAACACATGGAGCTGGCGCAGCAACTGCCGGCCGGCGAAGGCTCGGACCCCCTGCAGGCGGCGCACCACCGCGAGCGCCTGTGCCGGCTGGAGCAGGCCATGGCCGAGCTGCCCGAGCGTCGCCGCGAGGCCTTCGTGCTGCACAGCATCGACGGGCTCACGCAGACCGAGGTGGCGCAGCGCATGGGCATTTCGCGCCGCATGGTGCACAACCATGTGACGCTGGCCATGGCCTATTGCGAGCTGCGCGTGCAGTACGGCAGCGCCGAAGACATGCGCCTGATGCAGGGCCTGCTGGCGCAGGCCGCGACGGACGGGGAGGGCCGGGAATGACGCTGACCCCGCAACGCCTGCGACTGCACGCCCGCGCCGCCGACTACTTCGCCCGCCGCCGTGAAGCCGACTGGACCGGCGCCGACGAGCGCGAACTCGACGCCTGGCTGGCCGCCGACCCGCAGCACCGCAGCATCTTCGAGAGCCTGGGGCGCACGGTGCTGGACCTGCAGCAGTTGCCCAGGCCGGTGCTGGCCTGCGACGCGGCTGCTGCGCCGCAAGCCAGGGCGAGCGGGCCGCGTGCGCAGACACAGGCCCACTTGCCCGCGCCGGCACGTCAGCGCACACGCCGCGGCCTGATGCCGGCGTTGCTGTCGGTGGCTCTGGTCACGACGCTGGCCCTGGGCGGCGGCTGGTATGCCTGGGACAACCACGCAAGCCATGTGATCGAGATGGCCACCGGCCCCGGCGAGGTGCGCGAGGCCGAACTGCCCGATGGCACGCGGGTCACGCTGAATTTTTCCTCCAGGCTGCAGGTGCGCTACTACCCGCGCCGCCGCGAGACGGTGCTGGATCAGGGTGAGGCCTTCTTCCAGGTCGCCGCCGACCGGTCGCGGCCCTTCACCGTGGACAGCGGCGCCAGCCAGATCCGCGTGGTGGGCACGGCCTTCAATGTGCGCGCCGGGCCGCCAGCGCTGGTTGTCAAGGTGCTGGAGGGCAAGGTGGAGCTGCGCCCCGATCGCCATGCGGCGGACGACCGGCGCCTGCTGCTGGGCGCGGGCGCAGGCATGTCCGTCGATGCCCGCGACGGCACACGGCAGCCGCTGGCCGCGGGCGCGGACACCGTGGGTGACTGGCGCAGCGGCCAGCTGGTGTTCCAGCAGGCGCCGCTGACCCAGGTGGCAGCCGATCTGGCCCGCTACCTGGGCCGGCCCGTGCGCGTGGACGGCGATGCGCGGCTGGCCGCGCTGTCCGTGTCCGGCGTGGCGCTGACCGGCAAGCCCGAGGTGTTTCTGCGCTCGCTGCCGCACTTGTTGCCGGTGCGTGTGCAGGGCGATGCGCAAGGCGGCTGGCGGATCTCGGCGCACTGAGTGCTCTTTCTCTTCTTTTTGTAAATAAATGTAAATTACCCGTTTTCCTGGTCTCGCCACATTCCCACTTTGGCGCGAAGGCGGGTTTTACCTTCATGGAGGCCGGGTTTTCTCGCGCCTCCATGGTTGCCAGCCAGGCCGCTGCCCAGTGCACAGCTCAGCCAACAACCGCGACGGCCGCGCACGCGCGTGGCGGGTGGACGCTCAACTGTCTGCCTGCCACCCACCGCGCACACCGCGACAGCGGGCAATGGACACAGTGCAGCAGGAGCAGGGATGCAAGCAGGAAAAGAACACGGCAGCGCCGCCATGGGCGCGGGCATTTGGGGAGGAGAGTTTCAGCACAGGGGCAGGCCATGGCGGCGGGCAAGGATGCCGTCGCTGGTGGCCGCAGCCCTGGTCGCGCTGGCGCAGCCGGCGGTGCAAGCGCAGCAGCCATCGTCCGTGCAGGCGGGGCAGGCGGGGCAGGCGGGCCAGGCAGGGGAGCTGGCCTTCAGCATCGCGCCCCAGCCGCTGGCTGGCGCGTTGCGCCAGTTCACGCAGCAGGCCCAGCACCAGGTGCTGTTCGATCCGCAGATCGTTGCAGGCCGCACTTCGCCGGCCTTGCAGGGCCGCTTCACGCCGCGCCAGGCGCTGGACCGGCTGCTGGCCGGCACCGGCGTGACCGTGATCGATGCCGTACCGGGCGCCTATACGCTGAAGGCACCGGCCAGGGAGCCGTCGCCGGCAGCCGATGCTGCGCTGGGCACGGTGCTGGTCACGGCCCAGGCGCACGCTGGCGATACCACGGAGGGTTCGGGCTCCTATGCGGCCTCGCGCGTGTCGCTGGGCAAGGGGCAGAGCGTGCGCGAGACGCCGCAGTCCATCTCCGTGGTCACGCGCCAGCGCATCGAGGACCAGGGCCTGGTCTCCGTGGGCGACGTGATGCAGCAGACCACGGGCGTGACGGTGGACTACGCGGGCTCGGGTGGCCTGGGCGGCACGGCCAACAGCTTTTATGCGCGGGGCTTCCAGATCAGCAATGTCCAGATCGACGGAGCGGCGGTGGACGCCTTCAGCCAGGGCACCTTCGACCCCAACATGGCCATGTACGACAGCGTGCAGGTGATCCGCGGCGCGGACGGCCTGTACAGCGGCAATGGCGAGCCCGGCGGCTCCATCAACCTGGTGAGAAAGCGCCCCACGGCACAGCCGCAGGTGCTGGCCTCGGCCTCGGTGGGCAGCTGGAACCAGCGCCGGGCCGAAGTCGATGTGGCGGGCCCCCTGGCCGCCGATGGCCGGGTGCGCGGCCGCGCCGTGCTGGCGCACAGCGACCGCGAGTTCTTCTATGACTACGCCGATGCGCGCAACACCTTGCTCTACGGCATCGTGGAAGCCGATCTCACGCCGGCGACCAAGCTGACCCTGGGCGGCAGCTACGACAAGTCGGCCAGCCTGCCCTGGCGCAGCGGCCTGCCGCGCGCGGCCAATGGCGACGATCAGCACCTGCCGCGCAGCACGGCGCTGATGGCCGGCTGGGGCCACTACGACAGAACCAACAAGGAACTGTTTGCGCAGCTGGAGCAACGGCTGCAAGGCGACTGGCGCGTCCGTGCCCATGCCAACTACGTCAAGGTCGACAGCGACAGCCGTCTGGCGGACATGTCCGGGGCGGTGGACCCCTCGACCGGCCTGGGCGCGGCGCTCAGCGGGTTCTCCAACGATTTCTATTCCACCAAGAAGGCGCTGGATGCCAACGTCAGCGGAACGTTCTCCTTGCTGGGGCGCAGGCACCGGCTGCTGCTGGGCGCGGACTGGGTCAAGATCCGCGACACGCAGGACACCTTTCTCTCCGAGGTGGATACGCCGGCGGGGGGGATCAGTGTGTTCGGCTTCGACCCGGGCGCCATTCCCCTGCCCAGCTTCGTCTGGAAGACGCGCAGCTTCGCGGGCTATGGCGCCACGCAGAAAGGCCTGTACGGCCGGCTCAACCTGAGCCTGACGGACCGCCTGACCGCCATCGTCGGCGCGCGCCGCGCCAGCTACGACACGCAGACGCCCTGGCTGCGCTTCGACCGGGCCGGCAATCTCACCAGCCGCATCGTGTCGTCCTATGGCGAGAGCGGCATCTTCACGCCCTACGGTGGCCTGGTCTACGACATCGACGACCGCTGGACTGCCTACGGCAGCGTCGCCGAGATCCACAAGTCTCAGGCCGACAAGCTGGGCGGGCCCTTGCCCGGCACGCCGCTGGACCCCATCAAGGGCCGCAATTTCGAGCTGGGCGCCAAGGGCGAGTTCAACGAGGGCCGGCTGATGGCCTCCATGGCCCTGTACCGCATAGAGCGCAATGGCGAGGCCGTGGCCGATCCCTCCTACCCCAACACCGACATCGGCGACGCGGGCCTGAACTGCTGCTGGCTGAGCAAGGGCAAGGTGGTCAGCCAGGGCGTGGAAGGCGAGATCTCGGGCGAGCTGGCGCGCGGCTGGCAGCTGTTTGCCGGCTACACCTTCAACCGCAACCACAACAAGACGCCGGGCATCGAAGGCATCTACCACTCCGTCACGCCCAAGCATCTGTTCAAGCTGTGGAGCACCTACCGCCTGCCCGGCGAGCTGTCGCAATGGACGATTGGCGGTGGTGCCAATATCCAGAGCGCGCATTTCGTCAGCGGCTCGGCTAATGCCTTCAATCCTGACACGGGCAAGTTCGACGGCGCGGCCGTGCCCTTCAAGTTCAGCCAGGGCGGCTATGCCGTGTGGAATGCCAGCGTGCAGTACCGCATCAACCGCAACTGGCAGGCCGTGCTCAACCTGAACAACCTGTTCGACAAGGTCTACTACCGCACAGTGGGCACCAGCGGCGGCAACAACTGGTATGGCGAGCCACGCAATGTGATGCTGACGCTGCGCGGAACGTTCTGAGGCACCCCTGAGCGGCTGCGCCGCTTCCCCCTCTCTTCGGAGAGGGCGGACACCCTCTGGGCGTGGCGCCCAACGCCAGCAACCTGCTGGACAGGCGCTGCTACCTGCCTTCGTTCAACACGGTGTCGGGCAACAACTGCTACGGCGCACCGCGCTCGCTGCTGCTGACGCTAAGCGCCGCGTATCTGGCGCGTGCTATGCGGCAGCGGCCGCCGCAACGCCGAACTCCTCGCTGTCCGCCTGGGCACCGTCGTCGAACACCAGGCGGCGCTCAGGCCAGCGCATGGCGGCAAGCTTGAAACGCTGCTGCGGGTCCTCGCCCGCCAGGCGGGCATTCCAGCGGCCGCCGACCGAGTAGTCCACGCAAAACACATTGCCGCGCCGGCCGTGCCAGGACAGCGGGCCCGTCTGGCCGAACAGGTTCTCGGCCTGGGCGCCATGGAAGGACGGGCCGCCGCGATTCAGGCGCCGCCAGTAGTGGCCCACGACCACGGCCTGGGCATCCTCATATTCGTTCCACCAGGCCACGCGCTCGACGAAGCGCCACTTGCCGCCCGCGTAGAAGGGATTGCGGCATTCGCGCTCCACGCCCGAGGTCAGCACCTTCAGCGGATTGACCATGGCCTTGGCCAGTTCGCTCTCGCTGTGCGCGGGCAGGAAGGGCGGCAGCCAGTTGCGGTCTTCCAGGTCATGCGGCCATTGCCGGCGTTCGGCGCGCATGCGTTCGGCCACTTTGTTGACCTGGGCCTGCTGGGCGGCCACGGCCTCGAAGTGGTCATAGGCGCTGCGCGCGCTGCCCGGCGGCAGCTCGCGCGCCATGGCGATCTGCTGCGGGCGCCAGGCCGCGTGGACCACGCGCAGGTCCTCGCGTTCCATGGCGATGGGCAGCCGCTCCAGCAAGGCCAGGGTGTCGGGGATATCGCACAGCGGCATGCGTGCGAACGGGGCGTACTTGGGTGTGTCGGAGGCCACGCGGCTGTCGAAGAACCAGCCGGAGCCGTCCTTGGCATCCTCGCGCAGCAGGTTGATTTCGTGGTTGCCGAGCACGGCCAGCGCATGGCCCGACTTCAGCATGGGCACCACGCGGGCCAGCACGCCCGGGCTGTCGGGACCCCGGTCGCAGAAGTCGCCCACGAAGACCAGGCGCCTGCCCTGGGGATGGCGGCCCAGCGCGTCGTAGCCCAGATGCCCCAGCAGATGCTCCAGCGCTTCGGCTTCGCCATGGATGTCGCCGACGATGTCGAGCGGACCGGGGGGCAGGGGCTGGACGAGGCTCATGGCGGAAAGATGCAAAAGACGGCGCAGGCTTGGAAAACCGACATTATTTGCACAGACCCGCCGTGCCCGCCAGCCCCGTTTGCGACAGGACCGTGTCAGCGCCGTTGCAGGCGCACAAAGCTGTAGGGCAGGCCATTGGCTGCCACATGGCGGCTGCGCGAGGCCTCCTGCCACTCGGGGCCCGGCGTGGGTGCGAAGGCGTCGCCTTCGTAGTCGCGTTCGATTTCAGTCACCTCGATGCTGTCGGCCAGCGGCAGGGCCTGGGCGTAGATCTGGGCACCGCCCATGACCCACACGTCGGCGGATGCCTGGCGGCCCAGCGCCAGGGCCTGCTCCAGGCTGGTGGCATGCAGCACGCCGGGGGCGGCTGGCTCGGGTGCCCAGTCCGCCTGGCGCGTGACCACGATGTTGGTGCGCCCGGGCAGCGGCCTGAAGCGGGCCGGCAGCGAGTCCCAGGTCTTGCGGCCCATGACCACGGCCGAGCCCTGGGTCAATTGCTTGAAGTGCGCCAGGTCCTCGGGCAGGTGCCAGGGCATGGCATTGTCCTTGCCGATGACGCCGTTGGCGGCGCGTGCGTAGATGAGATGGATGGCCATCGGGCGGGTCTTTCTGCTGCCTCAGACGGCCACGGGGGCCTTGATGGGCTCGTGGTGCTGGTAGCCGACGACCTCGAAGTCCTCGTACTCGTAGCCGAAGATGGAGTCGGGCCGGCGCTTGATCTGCAGCGTCGGGTAGGCGAAGGGCTGGCGTGCCAGCTGGGTCTCGACCTGGGTGAAGTGGTTGTTGTAGATGTGTTTCCGGAACCAAAGCGGAAGTACCATTATGTCGATCATAGCAGCGGAAATTGATGTCAAGGCTGTTTGGCCCGGGGTGCCGGGGAGTATCGAGCGGGCATCCAGCTGTCAGTTTTTTGGATGTCTCTTCGTGCAAGCCCTGTACTCTACTGCCCGCCTGGTGAAGTTCTTTCCTCCCAAGGAGCCCATAACTCTTAGCTCGAATGGCGAGGTCGTGGAACTGCGAGCAGCAAGCTACTACGTGCTGCATAAGGTTTACTCTGTCGTCGACTCCCATGGGGTCATCGTGCGGAGCATGCATGACTGGCTGAGCAAGCTGAACAAGGAGGTCGGGTTGGCTCGTGCGGGAAGCACCGTCGAGCAATATGGCAAGGCGCTGAGCTACCTGGTTCGCTGGATCGAGTGTCACCCTCCATACGCAAACCTAGACCTTGAGCAGAACATAGCGCAGCTTACGCGCGAGGACCTGCTTCGCTGGCTGCAGCACATGAAGACGTCTGGTGCGAAGAGCCGGAGAACACTTCGGCAACGCGAGGCCGCTGTAAAGGAGTTCCTGCTGTGGCTCACCACCTATGAAGGCTCTCATCGGCGGAGCGAACTGAACTCGCCCTACGGCCGTGACGGCATGCTCAAAGGGATAGTCAAAAGCTCTAGTCCGAAGAGTCCTAAATTTCTGCCGACAAGTCTCATCATCGAGGTGTTGAACGCATTGAAGAATGAGTGCGAGCGATGTATGTTCCATTTCCAGTACGACACCGGGCTGCGCATCTCGGAGTTGATTGGCCTACGGTTATCAGAGGTTCCGGTACTTTCTGGATTCTCTGAAGCGCACGAATATATTCCGCTATGCGTCCGGGGAGTCAAAGGATCGGCGGGTGACTTTAAGGAGCGGATTACCTTGGTATCTCGTGCCGTTTTGATTCGACTCAAGCGGTATCACGCTAGCAAGGAGTACAGACTGAGCCCCGGCTGGGATATTGACGATGGCAATAAACCTGCGTTCCTCTCGGTAAATGGCTTTCCGTGGTCACTGCGTAATGCATCTAAGCAGTTTAAGACAGCTGTTCGTCGTGTTGACGCCGATGACGCGTTTAGCACCCACTGGATGCGACATGGAACAGCTTTCTCCATACTTCGGTCTGATATGGGGAAGGATTATCAGGACAAGATGCTTATTGTTATGTCGATGTTGGGGCATAACAGTGTTAAAACTAGCCAAATTTATACACAGATTTCTCCTGCAATGTTGACTGAGCTGACAAAAGTTGGCGTGGAAAGAAATCGCCTTGGCGAAGCTGAGGAAATTAGAGCTAAGACGTATTTGGCTCCGCTGAAGAATATGGAGAGGCGAGGTCATCGTGAACGCCGCTGATAGTCCTGTTGTGGTTGGTCGTATGCCTGCGGCCACACTCAGTTCGCCTCATGCGCAACTGTATTGGATATTTTCTCAGGTTGAGGCTGAGCAAGATAATCCTTCGACTGCGGCAGTGTGCGTATATGCTAGAAATAAATATCTAGAATTCATTTTTCAGACTTGCGCGTACTATGAGGGGTTGACCGTTGCTTCTCGATTCGAATTGAATAAATATTGGGAGGCAGATGCATTAATTCGTTTTAATAGATGGCTTGATTCTCAGAATCTTGCTAGTAAAAAAAATACGCTATTTATAAAAGTGTGCGGGCGGTGATGGATTTTGCGTACGCAATGCGATTCTTGGATGTGCCTGTCTATCACGCTCCAATGTTTAAAGGGGTTATTGAGACTGAGGAAAGGACAGCTTATCCGCCAGAGCAGCAGGAGTTTATTAATGCTGAAATAGCTCGATGGATTTCGTTGGCAATTTCGGTGGTTCAAGGCTATGTTCCAACGGGTAATGGAATACCTTATAGAGCTACTGGTAGGCTGACACGTGAAGGGAGCCGAATAAAGCCAGCGGCACTCGTGTCCAAGGATGAAAATCGGGCCTTATCCGCGGAGCTGAATGGCTCAGGTGTTCCGATACCTTTGTCGGTAGAAGGCATCACCTATTGCAGCATCCGCCAGGCAGCTGCTGCATATGGCGTCAAGCAGGGAGTTGTCTCACACAGGTTGAGGAGGGGGTGTACTCCCGAGCAAGCAGTCGGAATTCTTCCAGCGGTAGTCCCTATGAAGGATGAGCGGGCATTACTTTGGATGTTCGAGAATGAGTATGACTGCAACCCCTTGGAAATGCTCCTTGAATTCAAATCGAGAGGAATGGGGGTTGTTGCAACGGATCGTGACCTCCGTAGGTGTTTTATGAAGTGGGGGGTGTGGACGCACATCGATGACCGGTTGGTTCTGCCACTAGCAGTTGAACTCGCGATGCTTACGGGCCTGAATGTAGAGTCGCTTAAGTCTCTGACGCTGGCTTCTTACGTGCCATCACACCCACTTACCCATCAAGCGGCGATACGATTCAATAAGGAGCGAGCAGGCAGCGCAACTCGGTCAACCGAGCTGGAACTTCACCTTTCCACCCTTGAGCTCGAAGAGGTCTATATAGACGGGGATAAAGCCGAGAAAGTTCATCGGCTTATTCTGCTTATTATCGCAGTTACATCGAAGATTCGCCATCTTGCACCTGAGGATATTAAAGAAAAGTTATTCATTTTCGAGGACGTGGACGCTAGTCGTCGATCGGGGAGAAAAATCGTTGTTGATTTTGATCCCAAGGGGAAGGTAGGAGTTTGGTATCGACGATTCAAAAATGAATCGGGGTTTGCGAAAACCTTCGGCAAAAGTATAAATTTTAATGTTGCTAAGTGTCGCCCAACTTTGGTCACTAACATGGTGCTAGATGGGGCGAGCATGGCTCAGATACAGGCCGTACTTACACATTCTGATATCCAGTCTACTACTTCGTATCTGCCGGAGCGGCAACTTCGCCCCCTCTTCAATAAGACAATGAGTGAGGCTTTAACGGAAATTTCTCAGCGCTCTAAAGCCGCCGCGAAAGTGATGGCTGAAAAGAAGAGCAGAGCGGACTCGCTGGCTAATGAGTCTATCGCCTTCCATGAAACTTTATCGGGGGTAGGCTGTCGCGATCCCTTCAACCCTAGCACCAACATTCGCGCTGTGTCAGGCTACGTACCAGGTTCAAAGTGTAAATTTTGGAACATGTGCTTGTTATGCGACTCATCATTGGTGACTGAGAACTCGCTTCCAAAGCTTATTGTTTACGGTCGGAAGATAAAAGAGGCAATTGCATTTGATTCTCCTGCAATACAACCTAAGGCGCTGCTTCTAAAACAGATAGATAGCCTCATTGAGGGGATTTTGGAGGCGGATGCTATTTTTTCAAAAAGTGTCATCGAGACCGCGAGTTTAAGAGCCGCATCTTTGGATGATGTTTTGATTGATATGTTGATATATCAAGGGGTTTAAATGCTCTTATCTGCAAGCATTGATGCGCGCATTAATCAGTTGATGGAGGGTTGTCGGTACTTTAGTGCTAGTACGCCTCTGTGGGATAGTTATTTCGGTGAGGAAGTGTGGCGTGAGAAAGTAGCTAAATCCAGTATTTGTTGGAAAGATTACATGTTTGGTCGTGGAGCAGGCAGGGGTAGCTCTAAGAATGGGAAGAATAACAAATATAAATATTGCCTCACGGTCTCGATGGTGGGTGATTTAAAAATTGCGGGTGCTATACATGGTCTGTATCCAGGGATACTGGAGAATGCTCGTTTGCGTAATAGCTCGACCACCTTGGCCACAGTAAAGGGGCGGGTAGATGAACTGGCGAAATTCTTTTCTATTATTCTTGACGGGAAGAGTGACGCTGTACGAGCGCGGTATGTGAATTTTTCAGATTTTACTATTGATGATTTGACTGTTGGGATTTCTTTGTTTAAAGGGCGGCCTGAAGCACTGAGGCGAGCGTTGAAACTTCTCTCTCATCCAATTGTTCAAAAAAATCTTTCTGCCCCATTGCAATGGACGTTGCTAGACATTACCAAGAGCACGTTTAATTGGGGTAAGAGTCCTGATTCTGTGCCGATTCCCACATTGACCGACCTCCAGTTTTTGATGTTGCTTGATTATTCGAAGCGTAGTGTCGTTGGCTTCTTGAATGGGATTGGTGCGACTGTTTCTGAGAAATATGTTGGGGTAGAATATGTTAAGGGGCATTTTGATTCAGATATTCTTAGAGGGCCGATAGTAGAAGGTTTTTTGAAGGGATCGATTTCTGAGAAAGATGCTGCTGAGCGCTTGGGGCTGAGTTATAAAAAGTTTGTGGTGGCGCTTAGTGATGTTCAGAATTCAGCGCTGATGATCGTTCTTTTGCTTACGGGAATGCGAGCCTCCGAAACCACGCACTTATTAAACGGGTGCCTTGAAGAAAAGCACGGTTACTGGTTCTTAAAATCAAAAGTTGTCAAAGGTAAGCCTAGGGCGGCGCCGCCTGTTGAGGGCTGGTTGGCTGTTCCTTTGGTTCGCGATGCATATTCGGTATTGTCTATGCTTTGCACCCGGGTTAACGGAAGTCACCTTTTTTCGTCGATTCATGATTCTTGGAGCACAGACGATGGAGAAGCATTCTCTGGTCACTCATTGAGAACGAAGTTCAGTCGATGGATTAATAGAATTGACACTGATGGATTATTTTCTGGACACGGTTTTACTGTGCATCAGTGTCGTGAAACTCTTGTGGCGCAACTTGCTGCGCAGGAAGTTGGGCTTGCTTTTATTAGTCTGCAACTCAAGCATTTTCACAGCCAGTTGAACAGCATGCCAAACCTAGTTACTGCCTCATATGGGCAGTATCGCTCTCAATTACTTTCGAGTGTCTCCGCTAGGCTTGCGGTCTCTCGGGAGGATGCGCTGATGCAGCTTTATGGGGAGAACGCCAAGCTCGCGGGGCCAGGTGCAGGCGAGCAAAAGGTGAGGATCGACAACTTTTTTGCAGGCTTGGGACTTTTCGGCGAAGACCGGGTCCAGTACGTAAAAAACATGGCCCGGAGAGGTGTCCGACTCATGCCCACGAGCATAGGCAGCTGTACAAAGAGTTTCATCGCTCCTGATGGAGGCAAGCTTCCTCCTTGTGCAGGAGACTACAACTGTGATCCTAATTGTCAGAGCCATGTAGTCACGGAGCGCGGTCTTCGCGTGGTGAAGCTTCGGAGAGCGCACGCGATGACTGAAATGGAAAGCGAACCGGCGCAGGGCTACAAGGAGGTCTTGGGCAACCTCATCTCGAAGTTCGATCACATGATTGCTGCCGCAGAGCGGGGGACTACATGAGTCGTCCAGACGAACTGTCGAAGCAACAGGAAGAGGCTTCGCAGAAGAACGACGAGAGCATCATCGAGGCCTTCAAGAAGTTGGAGGCGGAGGTCGGGCCGGGCAGGCGTCTGCCTACCGTCGAGACCGTTGCCAGCATGTCGGGTGTGGCCCGGAACACTGTTCGCAACCGCGACTGGGCTCTCAAGAGACTGAAGCACATCAAGGAGGCGTACAAGGCTGCCCGAGTCGGGAAGGACATCGCTGCAGGCGCTGAAAGCCAGCCTACGCCAGCGCAGCTCGTGACGGCCCTCCAGGAGCAGGTAGATGGCCTGCTACGGCAAAATGCGATGTTGTACGAAGAGGTGCTATACCTTAGGAAGCTCGTTGCCACAAAGGACCTCGAGCTGGACGAACTCCGTTCATCGCGCGAACTCTCGGGCAACGTCCGGTACTTGCGATAACTTGCGTAGATTGGTAATTTGATGAAGCAATACTTGGAATTGCTCGAGGACATCCTCGAGAACGGCGAGGTCAAGGGTGACCGCACCGGTACCGGCACGACCTCGGTGTTTGGCCGGCAAATCCGCCACAACCTGTCGCACGGCTTCCCGTTGCTGACTACTAAAAAGCTTCACTTCAAAAGTATCGCCAACGAGCTGATTTGGTTCCTGAGCGGCAACACCAACATCGCTTGGCTCAATCAGAACGGCGTGAGCATCTGGGACGAGTGGGCTACTGCCGATGGGGAATTGGGCCCCGTATATGGTAAGCAATGGACCGCTTGGCCCACCAAAAATGGTGGGACCATCAACCAGATCGACTACGTCGTCAACACGCTCAAGAACAATCCCAACAGCCGGCGTATTCTCTTCCACGGCTGGAATCCAGAGTATCTGCCGGATGAGTCCAAGAGCCCGATTCAGAACGCTGAAAATGGTCTCATGGCATTACCTCCTTGCCATTTGCTGTACCAGTTCTACGTGGCCAACGGTAAACTTTCCTCTCAGCTATATATCCGTAGCTCGGACAGCTTCCTCGGTCTACCTTACAACATCGCATCGCTGGCCTTGCTAACCCATATGCTGGCTCAGCAATGCGATCTGACTCCACATGAAATCGTGGTTAGCATAGGTGATCTGCACGCGTACGCAAACCACATGGAGCAGATTCAGCTACAGCTCAAGCGGTCACCCAAGGCGCTGCCTCGCTTGAACATCGTTCGAAAACCTGACTCGATTTATGACTATCGATTCGAGGACTTCCAGATCGAAGGCTACGATCCCGACCCCGGAATAAAAGCGCCCATCGCTGTCTGACCATTAGCTCAGCCAAACATAACGCCCCTCCAACTGATATTGGCGGGGCTTTTTTTTCGATGCCCAAGCATGAAACTGCTGGCGGCTCAGCCGCCGATGGCCTGGCTATCACAAACGGCCCATGGCTACCTGCTGAACGAATTTCTGTCGCCCTTGGCGAACAAGCGCACAGATGAGTACGGAGGTAGCCATGAGAACCGCTACCGCATCGTCCGCGAGGTCATTGATGCTGTGCGCAGCGAATGGACCGGCCCCCTGTTTGTCCGCGTCTCTACGACCGACTATGTCGAAGGCGGTAACACGCCAGAAGACTTCGTAATCTTCGGCAAATGGATGAAGGAGCAAGGCGTCGACCTGATCGACTGCTCTTCCGGTGGCATTGCCATGGTGAAGGTCGGTACTTATCCGAACTACCAGGTGCCTGCGGCAGAACTCCTGCGCAAGGAAGTCTGGGCTGCTGCCGGTCTCGTTGACACCGACCTAAGCTTCTTGAGCTTGCTCGAACTGTACGGGACTGAGATATCCGAGCGTCGAATGCCGACGCGTCGGGTTGTAGAAGCACTCGATGTAATCGAACACATCTGAGCGGGCCTGGCCTCGTGTCCTGTACACCTTACGGGCCGTGCGCTCGGTCTTCAGAGAACTGAAGAAGCTCTCCATGGCCGAGTTGTCCCAGACCTCGCCAGCCCGACTCATGCTGCAAGTGATGCCCTGTTCGTCCAGCAGCCTCTGGAAGTGCTCGCTTGTGTATTGGCTACCCTGGTCCGAGTGGTGCAGCAGTGCCACTGGCCTGCCCCGGCGCCACACAGCCATCATCAGCGCGTCCACCACGAGCTGCGAGGTCATGCTCTCCTGCATCGACCAGCCCACGATTCGACGGGAGTACAGGTCCAGTACCGCAGCTACGTAAAGCCAGCCTTCTGCCGTCCAGATATAGGTGAAGTCGGCCACCCATTTCTGGTTCGGACCATCTGCCTGGAACTGACGGTCCAGCACGTTGTCAGCCACAGCACCACGCGCGCCACGGTCCTTGGGTAGTCCACGCCTTCGCGGTCTCGCACGCAGCGCCTGCTCCCGCATGAGCCGCTCAATACGATGCAGCCCACAGGTCTGGCCTTGCTCCAGCACGTCGTGCCACACACGGCGTGCGCCGTAGGTGCGGTCGCTGCGTACAAAGCTCTGATGCACTTGCGCACCCAGCACCTCGTCGCTGAGGCTACGCCGGCTCCTGGGTCGTGTGAGCCAGGCGTAGAAGCCGCCTCGCGAGACACCGAGCGCCTCGCACATCAGATTGACCGGCCAGGCCCCTCGGTGTTTCGCCACGAAGCCGAACTTCACATCGACTCCTTCGCGAAGTAGGCCGCGGCTTTTTTCAATATGTCGCGCTCCATCTTGAGCTTGGCCACTTCCTTGTGCAGCCGTGCTATCTCAGCATCCTGCGCCTTTTGTTTGCCGTTGCCAGGGAACGCCTCCTGAGGCTCCTGCCTCAGCTCACGCACCCACTTGCGCAGCACGTTCTCGTGAACGTCCAAGTCTTTGGCTGCCTGGGCCACAGACACGCCACGCTCAACGACCAGTTTGACCGCCTCGAGTTTGAACTCGCGACTGAATGTCCTTCTTCTCTCCATTAACCACCTCCGGTTTCATCTGCCACCTTAACAAGGTGTCATCGAAACCGGCAGCAGCCCAAATTGCGCTACCTGACGTCTGATTCAGTTCGTTGTTGGAGCCCTACCGCCGCTTGCACCGAGTTTCTAAATGACTTACGCACCTCAGCTAGACGGGAAAGGTTGGCGGGTGCGAGTGCCACGACCGAGGCGCACAGCGCTTACGTTGGGAGCCACCTTCTTCAGGTCGAGGGAGGTCGAGCGAGATGCAAAAATTTGGCAGCGTTGCGTGATGAAAATGGCGGACGTCGGTGGGTGGCTCGTCCATCATGCGGGCCTCATCCAAGTCGACGAATGTGCTCAAGGTGTGGTCTTCGCAGGCCAGGGGGAGGTGGTATTTTTTAGGAAATACTACCCATCAACTTCGGAGCAGCGCTAGATGTACGTGTCAAGGACATGGGTAACAACTCAGCTCACAGACATGGGTAACACTTCAAGCTCACATAGTCCTTCTGCGGTCCTCGCACATCCTCTTCGTTGAAGCAGCCCAGTCGCACCGGCCCCAGATACACATCCCACTGGCCAGCGGCCACCTCCTGCATCCCGATCCACTGCCCCGCCAGCAGGTAGCCTATGTAGACCCGCAGCGCTCGCCAGTAGATCAAGCCGTTGTGGCTGACCCGAACCCTTTCCCAATGCTTCGGGTACTGCAGCTCGGGTAGCTTTGAGGGGTATGGCCTGGTCGAGTCGCTGTAATGCTGGGCCGGCATGCTTTGCTGCAAGGCCTCATGCGGGCGCTGCTGGTTGTAGTGCTCCACAAAGGCATCGAGCTGCATCTGCAATGCCGCTTTGTCCGCCGCAGGCTCTTTGCCCAGGGCATGCTTGAGCGTGCGGTGCATCCGCTCGTGGCGACCGTTTTGCTGTGGCTTGCCCCTCTCGATGCGCTCCGGCCTGATGCCCAGCCTTATCCACCATATCGCCAGGCGTGACAGGCCCGCCACGCCAGTAGTCGCGAACGGCGGACCGTTGTCACTGCGTATGCGCTCGGGCAGTCCGTATTGCCGAAACACCTGTTCGAAGCTGCGTTTGGCATCCTCGTAGTTGGGGCTGTCGTAGACATGCACGGCCAGCAAATAACGGCTGGCGTGGTCCATGATGGTCAATGGATAGCACCAGTGACCATCGGCTGTCTTGAACTGGCCTTTGTAGTCTGCACTCCACACCCCATTGGGCTGCTTGCTCGTTCGCAAGGGCTGGGCCGTAGGCACCGAGCGTCTGCGTACACGCCTGCTGCAAACAAGCCCCTCAGCCTTCAGCACGTTGTAGATGGTGGTTTTGCTGGGTGTCTCCTGTGGGCCCCAGCGCTGCAGGAGCAAAGCGTGCAGCTTCTTGGGCCCCATCTGTGACCTTTGCTGCGTGCGCAGCTCAATGATGGCCCGGCGCTGTGCATAGCTGATCGCCTGATTGTTCCCGTGGGGCCTGCGACTGCGTTCTTGCAATCCATCCATGCCCAGTTGGCGGTAACGCTCAACCCACTTGTAGGCCGTCTTGCGGCTGATGCCGTAGCGCCTGCACAGCTCGCTCAGCGGCGCACCACCGCGCAGGTGGTCGGCTATGAAGAGCAGTTTCTCGTCCATGGGTGCGCACTCCTTCCAGGGCATGGTGATCGCTCCTTGGCTGCTGTTGGCTCCAGCTGCCAAGCTTGGATCTGTTACCCATGTCCTTGTACTGATGTGTCACCTATGAGTGTGAGTCGTACCAGACTCAGTGGTAGGTTGGTTTTTTTTCTGGTTCCAGAAAAATGTGGCAGTCGCCACCGGTCCAGACGAAGTCGCCCACCTCCAGGTCGCATTGCTGGGCCAGCATGTGGGTCAGCAGCGCGTAGCTGGCGATGTTGAAGGGAACGCCCAGGAAGATGTCCGCGCTGCGCTGGTATAGCTGGCAGCTGAGCTTGCCGTCGGCCACGTAGAACTGGAAGAAGGCGTGGCAGGGCATGAGCGCCATCTGCGGCAGGTCGGCCACGTTCCAGGCGCTGACGATGATGCGGCGGCTGTCCGGGTTGCTCTTGAGCTGCTTGACCACTTCGGCGATCTGGTCGATGTGGCCGCCGTCCGGCGTGGGCCAGTTGCGCCATTGCACGCCATAGACCGGGCCCAGGTCGCCGTCCTCGCGGGCCCATTCGTCCCAGATGGTGCAGCCGCGCTCCTGCAGCCAGCGCACATTGCTGTCGCCGCGCAGGAACCACAGCAGTTCCAGGATGATGGACTTGAGGTGCACCTTCTTGGTGGTGACCAGCGGAAAGCCTTCGGACAGGTCGAAGCGCATCTGGTGGCCGAACACGCTGCGCGTGCCCGTGCCGGTACGGTCGGTCTTGGACACGCCGTGCTCGTACACATGGCGCATGAAATCTTCGTACTGGGAGCAGGCTGGGCGGGGCGCAGGAGTCGTGTTCATCTTCCGGATTATCCCTTGATGAATACGGCGCCTTGTCCGACGGTATCCATGCCCCTTGAAACAAGGTCTGGCGCCCCGGGTGCGAAAATGCCCGCAGACTGGTGCCGGTGCATTGCCCAGGCTTTCGCACCGGCGTCACCGCTTTTTTCGCATCCGCTTTGACAAGGAGCTTGCGCATGTCTTCCATGCTCTCCCCCTGGCAGGCCGCCGTTGCATTGGGTGTCGCCATGCTGGCGCTGACAGCCTGCGATCCGCGTTCTCCCTCCGTCCCGACTCCCAAGGCCGCGCAGTCCGTCGCACTCGATGTGGCTGCGCCAGCCCCGGAATTGGTGCTGGCGTTTCCCGCGCGCACGCGCATGCCCTCCACCGCCAAGGCGGGGGAGCCCGGCCTGGACAGCCTGGCCGAGTACGTGGGCAAGTATCCCTACGACGGCACCAACTACCTGGAGCAGGGCGTGCTGGCCGACCGGCTCAAGGCGCTGCTGGGCACCAGCTACCCGACCCTGCTGAGCAATATGCGTACCGTGGGCCCGCTGACCAAGGAAGGAGATGTCTGGAGCATCGTCGGCCTGCGCCCGCACCAGGGCGGCGAGGAAATGGGCGCCATCGTGATCGATCCCGCCCGCAATGCCCTGCGCGTGTGGCTGCTCACCGGCGGCAAACAGTCCGACTTCTCCGATGCGGCCGGCGCCGACATCGCCTGGCCCGAACAGGTCAACAAGACGATGGCCAATATCGAGGCCAAACCGGTTTCCTGACAAGGCAGGCACGGGCCGCTCCTGGCTCAGGACGGCGCGTGCAAACCCGGCGCTGCCCCAGAAGGGGCGGCGTTGCGCTCAGGAGGCTTGCCTTGGCAGGATGCAGCCCGGGTTCATCAGTCCCTGCGGGTCCAGCGCCTGCTTGATGGCGCGCATCATGCCCAGCGCCACGGGGGACTGGTACTTCTGCAGCTTGTCCACCTTGAGCGCACCCACGCCGTGCTCGGCCGAGAACGAGCCGCCGAATTCGGCCACGGCTTCATAGACGAGGTGGTTGACCAGGTGCTCTCGCTCGTTGAGGAAGGCCTTGGCGTCACCGCCCTCGGGCGCCTGCACGTTGTAGTGCAGGTTGCCGTCGCCCAGGTGGCCGAAGTTGACCAGGCGCACGCCAGGGATCTCGCGCTGCAGCACGGCATCGGTGTGCTCGACGAAGGCGGGGATGCGCGATGCGGCGATGGAGATGTCGTGCTTGATATTCAGGCCTTCCTCGGCCTGGGCCAGCGGAATGCTTTCGCGGATGTGCCACAGCTCATGGGCCTGCGACAGGCTTTCGGCCACCACGGCGTCGAGCACGCAGCCGTCCTCGAAGGCCAGCTCCAGCAGCGCCTCGAAACGCTCGCGCGCATGCTGCTCGGACTCGCTGTCCGAATTCTCGACCAGCACGTAGTAGGGCGGCGCGCCGATCAGCCCGGCAAAGGGCACGCGCAGCTGGGGCATGTGCTTGATCACCAGCGACAGCGCGAACTGGCCCATGACCTCGAAGCCCGTCAGGCCCGCGCCCAGGTACTGGTGCGCCATGCCCAGCAGGCGCACGGCCGCTTCCATGGAGGGCACGGCGGCGAAGGCAGTGAGCTGGGCCGCAGGCTGGGGGAACAGCTTCATGGTGGCGGCGGTGATGATGCCCAGCGTGCCTTCGCTGCCGATGAACAGGTCGCGCAGGTCGTAGCCGGTGTTGTCCTTGCGCAGGCCCTTGAGGCCGTCCCAGATCTCGCCCTGCGGGGTGACCACTTCCAGGCCCAGGCACAGCTCGCGCGTGTTGCCGTAGCGCACCACCTGGGTGCCGCCCGCGTTCGTGCCCAGGTTGCCGCCAATGGTGCAGCTGCCTTCGGCGGCCAGCGACAGCGGGAACAGCAGGCCCTCTTTCTCGGCAAGCTCCTGCAGGCTTTGCAGGATGCAGCCGGCCTCGACGGTGAAGCTCAGGTTGTCGCGGTCGATGTTGCGCACGGCATTCATGCGCGTGAGGCTGAGCACGACCTGCGTGCCGCTGTCGTCCGGCGTGGAGCCCACCGACAGGCCGGTGTTTCCGCCCTGCGGGATGATGCTGGTGCCTGCGGCCGCGCATTCGCGCACCACGGCGGCCACCTCGGCCGTGCTGGCCGGGCGTACCACGGCCAGGGACTTGCCGCGCACGCGGCGGCGCCAATCCTGTTCGTAGGCCACAAGGTCGCCCTCGGTGAGGACATGGGCTTCGCCGACGATCTGGCGCAGGCGTTCAAGCAGTGCAGTCATGTTGCAACTTCTTTCAAAGACGTGAAGGCATGAAAACGGGGGGCTCAGCCGCCGGCCGCCTGGGCCGCGCGGCGCGCGCTGCGCTGGCGCCAGCGCACATGCAGGGCGCAGGCGGTGAACAGCATCAGGCACAGGAAAACTTCGAGCAGCGCCAGCCAGCGCCCGGGCGCGGGATCGCTCCAGGCGCGCACCACGCCCTCGGTGAAATAGATCCACACCAGCAGGCTGACCCAGCGGTAGGTGTACATGCGGTGCTTGAGCAGGCCGATCAGCGGAATCGCCAGCGGCAGGGCCTTGAGCACCAGCCAGGAGCCCCCGGGCCGCATGGGCGCCAGCCACAGTTCCCAGGCCAGGCTCAGCACGATCAGGCCCATGAGGCTGGAGACCGCCAGCCAGCGGGTGGCGGCGACATCGGCGCCGGGGCGAGAAATGGAATCAGTCATCGGGGTGGCATCATATCGGCCATGGTCTTGACCTTTGAACATGTGATTGCTTGGATGGCCGCGCCCGCTGCAGACATGCGCCTTGCGGCGGAGATGGGGCGATGAGCGGCGGCCCCGAAAAGGAGCCCGTCGATGGCCTGGAGGATGGCTCCCTGGCGCTGCCCGTTCCTGCCCGGGAGCGCAGCCTGTCCCTGGCCGAGCCGCCCGAGCCTGCGGTGCCGAGATCGTGGCGCGAACGCTGGCGCTGCTTTCCATGGCGCAATACGGCACACACGCTGCGCGAACGCTTTCGCGAGGACCGGCTGGGCGTGACCGCCAGCAGCCTGACCTTCACCACGGTGCTGGCCCTGGTGCCGTTCTTCACGGTGGCGCTGGCGCTGTTCACGGCCTTTCCCATCTTCTCCCGCGTGCAGATCGTGCTGGAGCGCTGGCTGATCGACAGCCTGATCCCCGAGACCATCGCGCGCCAGGTGCTGGGCTATCTGACGCAGTTCGCCTCCAAGGCCAGCCAGCTGGGCATGGCGGGGTTTTCCATTCTGGTGATCACGGCGGTGGCGCTGATCCTCACCATTGACCGCACGCTCAACAACATCTGGCGCGTGCGCCAGTTGCGGCCGCTGGGCCAGCGCGTGCTGATCTACTGGGCGGCGATCACGCTGGGCCCCCTGGTGCTGGGCCTGAGCCTGGTGCTGTCGTCCTATGTGATGTCGGCCTCGCGCGGGCTGGTCAATGCGCTGCCCGAAGGCTTGCGCTTCATCTTCGATTCCATCGAGTACCTGGCGCTGGCCGCTGGCATGGCGGGCCTGTACCACTACGTGCCCAACACGGCGGTGCGCTGGCGCCATGCCTGGGTGGGCGGCCTGTTCGTGGCCACCTGCATGGAGCTGGCGAAGAAGGCGCTGGGCCTGTACCTGGCCTCGGTGCCTACCTATTCGGTCATCTACGGCACCTTCGCCACGCTGCCCATCCTGCTGATCTGGATCTACATGGCCTGGGTCATCGTGCTGCTGGGCGCCGTGGTCACGGCCTACCTGCCCATCGTGATGGCGGGCGTGCAGCGCATGCCGGGCCAGCAGGGCTGGCAGTTCGAGATGGCCGTGGAGATCCTGCAGTACCTCGCACAGGAGCGCGAGTCGCCCGCCAAGGGCTTGTACGCCAGTGATCTGGCGCGGCGCCTGCGTGTGGACTGGCAGCAGATCGATCCGGTGCTGCAGGCGCTGTCGGTGCTGGACTGGGTGGGCACGGTGCAGGCCCCCGGCACTGTGGCGGCCAGCGAAGGCCCCGAGCCCCGCTACATGCTGCTGGTGGAGCCCCATCGCACGCCGCTGCAGCCGCTGGTGCAGCGTCTGCTGCTGGCGCCGTCGCCGGCCGTGCAGCCGCTGTGGGATCGCACGGGGCTGGCAGGCATGACGCTGGCCGATCTGCTGGAGCAAAGGCCGCAGGCTCCGGTCTAGAGCGGGATGCGGCCCGTCAGGATGTCGCGCCACATCACCCAGTCGCCGCGAAAGCTGTAGAGCGGGCGCTTGAAGCTGGCGGGCCGGTTCTTCTCGAAGCCGAAATGCCCTATCCAGGCAAAGCCGTAGCCAAACAGCAGGCCGCCCAGCAGGAACCAGAAATTGCCGGTCAGGAACAGCGCGAACAGGCACAGCAGCGCCAGCGTGGAGCCCACGAAGTGCAGGCGCCGGCAGGTGCGGTTGCTGTGCTCCTGCAGGTAGAACGGATAGAACTCGGCAAAGCTCTTGAACTGGCGCGGGTCCACGGCAGCCTGTGCGGCGCCGGGCAGGGGAGCGGAAGCGTGTGACATGGCAGGCCTTCGCAAGCATGGGGTAGGGTCAACTTATACGCTGCTGCCTTGCCGCTCACCATCGGAGGAACCCGCGCGCCCAGGTTCGCAAAAGCTGCCCCGAGAGAGACAAAAGCTGCCGCATTCCGCCCTGCGCGTCGCCACGGTGTCGCCCTCTGGCGGCATGCGGGCGCATGATGTCTGCCGGGCCGGCGCTGACCGGCATGGAGTTTTTCGATGCCTTCCTCCTGCATGACCGACATCCCCGCATCCCTGAGCGAAACCCGCATTTCCACGCCCCAGGGCAGCATCTACGTCAGGCGCTGGCAGGCGCCGGCGGCCGGCGAAGAGTCCCTGGCCCGCGCGCCCATCGTGCTGCTGCACGACTCGCTGGGTTCGGTGGCGCTGTGGCGTGATTTCCCGCAGCAACTGGCCGAGGCCACGCGCCGCGATGTGCTGGCCTACGACCGGCTGGGCTTTGGCCAGTCCGACCCCTATCCGGGCACGCTGGGGCCGGGCTTTGTGGCCCGGGAGGCAGAGACCGTGTTTCCGGCAGTGCACCAGGGGCTGGGCCTTGGGGATTTCATCGTGCTGGGCCACAGCGTGGGCGGCGGCATGGCCGCCATGGTGGCGGCCCGATACGGCGCGCAGTGCAAGGCGGTGGTCACGGAGTCCGCCCAGGCCTTCGTGGAAGATCGCACCTTGCAGGGCATTCGTGCGGCCCAACAGGATTTCGCCCGGCCCGGCCAGCTGGCGCGCCTGGAGAAATACCACGGCGACAAGGCCGCCTGGGTGCTGTCTGCCTGGGTCGATACCTGGCTGTCGCAGCCATTTGCCGACTACCGGCTGGACGAGGCGCTGGAGCGCGTGCGCTGCCCGGTGCTGGCCATCCACGGCGAGCATGACGAGTTCGGCTCCCTGGTCCACCCCGAGCGCATCCGCGACCGGGCGCGCGGCCCTGTGGAGGTGGAGATCGTGGCCGGTGGCGGCCACGTCCCCCACCGCGAGCAGCCCGAGCGCATTGCCCAGCGCATCGCCCGCTTTCTGGCACGGGTCTGATCCCGGGTGGGCTTCAGTGGCCCGCCTGGGCGGACGCCGAGAGCTCCGGCGGAAACAGCTTCTTCTTGATCACGGCGTGCACGCCCCAGTTGCCGTCCACCACCTGCGTCACGGCGAAGTCCACGGCCACGGAGATCAGCGATACGGCCTCGTCCTCGTCCAGCCCGTGGGCCAGCATCAGATAGCGCCTTGCCTTGTGGAAAGCGTCACGCATGGCGCCTTCCAGCGATGACTTGCGATAGACCTGGGACTGCGCCTGGCTGCCCAGTTCGGCCAGGTGGTCGGTGAAGCTGAAGCCCTGTATCACCCATTCGGAGCCGGTCTCCAGGAAAGGGTGGTCCAGCTCTGCAAGGAAGCGGTTGTCCAGCGCGGCGCGCTTGTGCACCCGCAGCTCGAAGCTGCCGGTCAGCGAGCATTCGATGGCCGTGCCGCACAGTTCCGAGTCGCCTTGGGATGCATGCGGGTCTCCCACCGAAAACAGTGCGCCTGGCACCGATACGGGCAGGAAGAGGGTGGCTCCCTTGCCCGCGCGCCAATTGTCCAGGTTGCCGCCGAAGTAGCTCGGCGGTATGGAGTCGATCAGGCCGGCCTCTCGCGGTGCCACGGCCAGCATGCCGAAATGCGGACGCAGCGGCACGCGTGCCTTGTCCAGTACACCAAAGCGCCGGGTGATGCTGGCGGGGTCCACGGGCACGCCCGGGTAGTCGATGGTCGGATGGACCACGCCGAAGGGGTCGGTCTGCGGCGTCCAGCGGTAGTTGTAGACGGCGCGGGCCGTGGGCTCCTCGGGCAGTGCGTGGTCGATTTCGTAGATGGTGACCACTTCGCGCTGGCGGGGCTCCGTGATCTGGTCGCGGTAGTGAAAGCCCCACCAGGCGGCGGCGTTGCTGCCGAAGACACGGCCGTGGTGGGCGGGGCTGCAGCTGGGGCGTGGCTGCACGTCGAGGATGCGTATCTCCAGCAGGTCGCCAGGTTCGGCCTCATGCACATAGACGGGGCCGGTGCAGATGTGCACGCCGAAGCCCTCGCCCGCGCCGCGGCCGTAGATCGAGGCATCCATCGGGCCCGCGCCGCGCCGGTCCACGGCCTTCTGGGCTGCGGTCCAGTGGAACACGCTTTCGGCGCCCGGATCGCCTTCGATCATGCGTTCCCAGTCGTCCGAGGCATGCTGGGTCAGCGTCTCCATGGTCACCACGTCACCCGAGCGCACCGAAAGCACGGGCTTGAGTGAACGGCTCAGGTAGCCCCAGTGCACGGTCTTGTCGGAGACCGGAAGATAGTAATGCTGGGGCGACGCACCGCCATTGTCTGCGTGCGCCGAGCGCTTGGGCACAAGGGCCAGCGCCTGGGCGTAGCGTGCATGGTCGCGCAGCAGGGCCTGGAACGGGCTGTGTGCCAGGCGCGCTGCGGCCGGTTCTGCACCCTGCGCAGCGCTCTCGGCGGGCGAGGGGCGTCCGCGCTGGCCGGGCGGCGCATCCTGCACGCGCGCCGGACTGGCGCGATAGGCCTTGGGGGACAGGCCATAGCGGGCCGTGAAGGCACGGCTGAAGTTGGCGGCATCGCCAAAGCCCCAGCGAAAGCACAGCTCGGCGATGGAGAAATGCTGCAGCGAGCGGTTGCTCAGGTCCATGCGGCAGCGCTCCAGCCGGCGTTCGCGCAGGTAGGTGCTGAAGCTGGTGGCCGCTCCCTTGAACAGCTTTTGCAGATAGCGCGTGGACAGCCCCTCGGCTTCGGCGATGGCATCGATGGACAGCTCGGCATCGCCCAGCCGGGTTTCGATGGCGCGGCAGATGCGGCGCAGATGGCCAAGCTGCACGGCGCTGGGCGGCTCGGTCGCCTCGGCCTGCTCCTGGTCGGGATTGCCGGCGCGCGGTGTCAGGCAGGTGACCAGCATGTCGGTGAGCGTGGCCTCCACCGACAGCAGATCGTCCTGTGCCAGTGTGTCGATCTGCTCTGCCAGTGAGGCCGCCATCGCCATGCACATGGCCCCCACACCGCCTGTCCCGCCGATGTGCCTGGCCTCGGGCGGGCACGAGCGCAGCAGGCGCAGCAGAAAGCTCGAGGACTCCAGCCGAGCAAGCAGCAGGCGGCCGTCGCCGGGCAACTGCAGCTGCCATTCCCGGTCTGACTCCAGCAGCAGCGCGGAGCCGGCCTTGAGCGGGAACGCGGCGTCCTCGACCACCGCATCGGCGCTGCCTTGCAGCAAGGCGCACAGCAGCAGGCCCGGGCCGCGCAGCCGCTTGGCCACGGCCCGCAGCGTCAGCGGCGAGGTGGCCAGCGTAATGAATACCGATCCCAGTGGCGAGCTGCGCAGCGCCAGGTGGGTGGCCGGCGGCGTGGGCGCTTCGCCATGGATGTCTGCCCTGGACAGCGCCTCATTGAGCGCAGCCTGCCGCAAGGCATCGGGAAATGCGTGGGTGGAAAAGCGTCTTGGATCGTCGTGCATCAGGGGCGAACTATGAACTGCCGCGTACTGCCTGTCCAAGCCCGGCGCACCGGATGGCAGCCGCGACAAGTTTTTGTGCGCGCAGGAACAACCGGCCTGGACATGCTCGCCTGGACACTGGCGCTGCCGGCACCGATCCACAACAGCAGGAGTATTTTCGATGACCATCCCCCACCAGGAACATATCTGCGGCCCGGGCTGCCAGCACGGTGCTTCGCCAGTCGATGAGACGCTGATCCGCGAGGAATTCCAGGTTGCACGCCGTTCCTTCCTGCGCGACGCCATGGTGGTCGGTGGCGGCGCGGTCTCGGCCGGCGCCATCAGCGGTGCGATGGCACCGTCCCGGGCCTTTGCCCAGGGTGCGCCTGGCGCCCGGGCCGGCCAGGGCATGGCCAGCCACTACTACATTCCCGCCTCTGCCAGTACCGTGCTCTGGGGCTACTTCAGCAGATCGGCCAAGCCGGTGGTCGAAGTCGAATCGGGCGACTACGTGACCATGGAGACGCTGACCCACCATGCCAATGACGATGCCGAACGCATGGTCCGGGGCGACCCTGGCGCCGAGAGCGTGTTCCACTGGGACAGCCAGCGCAAGAACGTCGATCGCCGGGGCGCAGGCCCCATGGATGCCAAGAACGGCGCAGGCGGAGGCCAGGGCGTGCACATCTGCACGGGGCCGGTACGCATCAAGGGCGCCCAGCCCGGCGATGTGCTGGAAGTACGCATCATTGATGTGGTGCCGCGCCCCTCGGGCAACCCGCAGTTCAAGGGCCGGACCTTCGGCAGCAATGCGGCGGCGAACTGGGGCTTTCACTATGGCGACACGCTCACCGAGCCCCGGAAGCGCGAGGTGGTCACCATCTACGAGGTGGATGCGACCGGCGAGCGCAACTGGGCCCGCGCCGTCTACAACTACCGCTGGACGCCGCAGACCGACCCCTTCGGCGTGGTCCACCCGACCATCGACTATCCGGGCGTGCCCGTGGACCACCGCACGATCAGCAAGAACGAAAACGTGCTGCGCAATATCCGCGTTCCCGTGCGCCCGCATTTCGGCACCATCGGCGTGGCGCCGGCCGAGGCGGAGATGGCCAGCTCCATTCCGCCCAACCACACGGGCGGCAACATCGACAACTGGCGCATCGGCAAGGGGGCGACCATGTATTTCCCCGTGGCCGTGCCAGGGGCCAACTTCACCGTGGGCGATCCGCATGCCTCGCAGGGGGACTCCGAGCTGTGCGGCACGGCCATCGAGTGCTCGCTGACCGGCACCTTCCAGTTGATCCTGCACAAGAAGGCGGACCTGCCTGGAACGCCGCTGGCCGAGCTGGCCTATCCGCTGCTCGAAACCCAGGACGAATGGCTGCTGCACGGCTTCAGCTACGCCAACTACCTGGCGGAGCTGGGGCCGGATGCGCAAAACCAGATCTTCAAGAAGTCTTCCGTGGACCTGGCGCTGCGCGACGCCTATCACAAGATGCGCCACTTCCTCATGACCACCCAGGGGCTGGGAGAGGACGAGGCCATCTCGCTGATGTCGATCGCCGTGGACTTCGGCATCACCCAGGTGGTGGATGGCAACTGGGGCGTGCACGCGCTCGTGAAAAAGAGCATCTTCCCCGCGCGCGGGGCGTGAGTGCGTGAGTGAGTGCGTGCCTGCCCTGCGGGCCGGACCCGGCCGGTCTCAGCGCGCCAGGAAATCCCGGATGGCGAACAGCGTCTGGTCGGGCGCCTCGGTCATCTGGTTGTGGCCGCTGGGCAGGTGCACGATGCTGACCTGGCGCTGCGCGCCCCGGGCCGCCTCGATCAGACCCTTGGCGGCCTTGGGCGGCGTCATCTGGTCCTGTTCGCCCAGGGCGAACAGGACCGGACATTGCAGCGCCGCCATGGCCGCCTCGCCGCCCGCGTAGCTGTCGCAGGCCTTGAAGCCGGCGTGCAGCAGGTTGGTGCGGTCATTGCTGGCCAGCACGCGCCGGCCCAGCGCCATGCCGGCGCCGAACACCCAGCTGCCTGCGCCGCCGGGTGGCGCCAGCGTGGCGCGCGAGAACACATTGACCATGCGGATGGCCTGCTCTGGCGTGCTCAGTGCGGAGTCCAGCAGGGCGGGCGAGACCTTCATCGGATAGGCCGTGCCCACCAGCACCAGGTGGCTGACGCGCGCGCCCAGCCGCGCGGCCGCTTCCATGGCGATCAGGCTGCCCCAGCTGTGGCCGACCAGCGCGGCCTTCTCGATGCCTGCCGCATCCATGAGCTGGCCGATGAAATCCGCCGCCGCCTCCACGCTGGCCGGCGCATCGCCTGCGCTGCGGCAGTGGCCCGGCAGGTCTATGGCCAGCACGTTCCAGCCGTGGTTGGCCAGGTAACGGCTTTGCAGTGCCCAGACGCTGTGGTCGCACAGCACGCCGTGGATGAGGATGGCCGTCGGCTGTGCGGGATTGAAGGCCTTGCCGCCGGTATAGGCGTAGATGGCGTGGCCGTGAACATCGATCTTCATTGTTGGTGTCTCCCTTGCCGATTCACGCGGCCTTCTCGGCCGCCTTGAGGGCGCGCTTGAGGTCGTCGATCAGGTCGTCTGCGTCTTCCAGCCCGATGGACAGGCGGATCGTGCCCTGGCCGATGCCGGCCTGGGCCAGCGCCTCGTCGCTCATGCGGAAGTGCGTGGTGCTGGCAGGGTGGATGACCAGGCTGCGGCAGTCGCCCACGTTGGCCAGGTGGCTGAAGACCTTGAGCGTCTCGATGAACTTGCGGCCCTGGTTGCGGTTGCCCTTGATGTCGAAGCTGAACACCGAGCCTGCGCCGCGCGGCAGCAGCTTCTTGGCGAGCTGGTGCGAGGGATGGGTATCGAGCAGCGGGTGGCCCACGCGGCCCACCAGCGGATGGCTGGCCAGGAATTGCACCACCTTCTCGGTGTTGCGGATATGGCGCTCCATGCGCAGCGGCAGCGTCTCTATGCCCTGCAGGATCAGCCAGGCCGTGTGCGGGCTCATGCAGGCGCCGAAGTCGCGCAGGCCTTCGCGGCGTGCGCGCAGAAGGAAGGCGCCAGTGCTGCTTTCCTCGCTGAACACCATGTTGTGGAAGCCGTCGTAGGGCTTGGTCAGCTCCGGGAAGCGCCCCGACTTTTCCCAGTCGAAGCTGCCGCCATCCACCACGATGCCCCCGACCACGGTGCCGTGGCCCGACAGGAACTTGGTGGCCGAGTGGTAGACGATGTCCGCGCCATGCTCCAACGGCTTCATCAGCCAGGGCGAGGTCAGCGTGGAGTCCACCAGCAGCGGCACGCCGGCCTCATGCGCGATGGCGCTGATGGTGGGAATGTCGAGCACGTCCAGGCCCGGGTTGCCCACGGTCTCGCCGAAGAACAGCTTGGTATTGGGCCGCACGGCGGCGCGCCAGCCGTCGATGTCGCCGGGCTTGACGAAGGTGGTCTCTATGCCGAAGCGCGCCAGCGTGTAGTGCAGCAGGTTCTGCGAGCCGCCGTACAGTGCCGTGCTGGCCACGATGTGGCTGCCCGCGCCCATGAGCGTGGCCACCGACAGGTGCAGCGCCGCCTGGCCGCTGGCCACGGCGATGGCGCCCACGCCCCCTTCCAGGGCCGAGACGCGCTGCTCCAGTACGGCGTTCGTGGGATTGGAGATGCGGCTGTAGACGTGGCCGGGGCGCTCCAGATTGAACAAAGAGGCCGCATGGTCGCTGGACTCGAAGACGAACGAGGTCGTGAGGTGGATGGGCGTCGCGCGCGCACCGGTGGCGGGGTCGGGCTGTGCGCCCGCGTGCAGCGCCAGAGTGTCAAAGCCGGGATCCGAGTAGCCGGGCATTCCTGTCTCCATGGTTGTCAAGGCAAGCGGGCATTGTGGGCTATATTTCCCGACAGACATGGGCTTGCCGCAACCACGGCGACACAGACAATCTTGGAGATACGGCATGAAAGTAAGTGACATCCTGCGCGTCAAGGGCAACACCCTCTACACGGTGTCGCCGGACGAAAGCCTGGCCAGCGCGGTGCAGGTGATGTCCGAGCGCGATATCGGCTCCCTCGTGGTCATGGAGCACGGCGACGTGGTCGGCATGCTGACCTTCCGCGAAGTGATCCAGGGCTTTGTCAAGCACGGCGGCGTGGGCGAGACGCTGGTGCGCTCGGCCATGGACGACGCTCCCATGACCTGCACCATGGAAACCGACATGGACGAGGTGCGCCGCATGATGCTGGACCGCCATGCGCGCTACATGCCGGTGATGGACAAGCGCATGCTGATGGGCGTGATCAGCCTGTACGACGTGGCCAAGGCCGTGGTGGACAGCCAGAACTTCGAGAACCGCATGCTCAAGGCCTATATCCGCGACTGGCCCGAAGGCGAGCGCCAGGGCGCGGACTGATCATCCGGTCGCGGCAAGACCGTCCCTGCCCATGCAGCAAGGCCTGCGACCGCAGAACGCGGCGCAGGCCTTGGCTTTTTACGGCCGGGCGCAAGCCCGTTCAATGCACGCTGCTGCGCCGGGGCTTGAGCAAGGCGCTGGGCGGCACGGCATAGGCCTGCCTGAAGACGCGGCTGAAGTGCGAGAAGCTGGTGAAGCCGCAGGCCATCGCCACATCGGTCACGCGCCGCGCATTGTCGGCCTGCAGCAGCAGGTGGGCCTGGGCCAGGCGCTCGTTCCAGAGCCAGCGGCTGGGAGTCAGTCCCTCGGTGGCGAACAGACGCGCCAGGCTGCGCAGCGACATGCCCAGGCCCTGGGCCACCTGCAGGGGCTTGAGCTCGGGGTCATCCAGCCGGGCCCGCATGTACTGCTTGGCCTGGGCAAGCCGGTTGCGGGTTCTGAAATCATCGGGCCTGGCTGAGACCAGCAGCATGGTCATCAGGGTGGGGTGAAGATTCTGGTCACCGGCATCCTGTTGAAGGATGGGTGAGGGCGGTGGAGTGCTGCTCGCAGGATCGCTGCGATCCTGGCGTTGCGTTGAGCCGGAAGAGGTCTGCATTTCACGAATCTCCCGCAAGTTGCGGCTGGTGCCTGAGGGATGGTCCGCAGGCGGTTGAAGAACAATGTTCTGTAATTCTAGCTATCAATATTTGTAATTTGATAGTTTTATTGTTTCTTTGCAGGAGATGGCAGCCTGCGCAATGCACCGCTGCAGCGGGAGCGGCGCCTGGGGGCGACCCGGGCATAATCATCGGCCTATGAGCGGCAACACCTTCGGAACCCTATTCACTGTCACCAACTTCGGCGAATCGCATGGCCCGGCCATCGGCTGCGTCATCGACGGTTGCCCGCCTGGCATGGCACTGAGCGAGGCGGACATCCAGCACGACCTGGACCGCCGCCGCCCCGGCACCAGCAAGTTCGTGACGCAGCGCAACGAGCCGGACGCGGTGGAAATCCTCTCGGGTGTCTACGAAGGCCGCACCACGGGCACGCCGATCGCTTTGCTGATCCGCAATACCGACCAGCGCAGCAAGGACTACTCCAACATTGCGCAAAGCTTTCGTCCCGGCCATGCCGACTACGCCTACTTCCAGAAGTACGGCATCCGTGATCCGCGCGGCGGCGGCCGCTCCTCCGCACGGCTGACGGCGCCCACGGTGGCGGCCGGCGCCGTGGCCAAGAAGTGGCTCAAGGAAAAATTCGGCACCGAGTTCCGCGCCTGCATGACCCAGGTGGGCGAGCTGTCGCTGCCCTTCGAGAGCTGGGAGCATGTGCGCAACAATCCCTTCTTTGCGCCGGTGGCCGATGTGTCCCGCTACGAGGAATACATGGATGCGCTGCGCAAGTCGGGCGACTCCTGCGGCGCCGCGCTGCGCGTGCAGGCCAGTGGCATGCCGGTGGGCCTGGGCCAGCCGCTGTATGACCGCCTCGATGCCGACGTCGCCTACGCCATGATGGGCCTGAACGCCGTCAAGGCCGTGGAGATCGGCGCGGGCTTCGACAGCGTGGTCCAGCGCGGCACCACGCACGGCGACTCGCTGAGTCCTGAAGGCTTTCGCAGCAACAACGCCGGTGGCATCGTGGGCGGCATCAGCACGGGCCAGGATCTGGAGGTGCGCATCGCCATCAAGCCCACCAGCTCCATCATCACGCCGCGCGAGTCCATCGACACCCAGGGCCAGAGCACCGAAGTCATCACCAAGGGTCGCCATGACCCCTGCGTGGGCATCCGCGCCGCGCCCATCGCCGAAGCGTTGCTGGCCCTGGTGGTGATGGACCACGCCCTGCGCCACCGCGCCCAGTGCGGCGACGTCGATTCAGGCCTGGCGCCGATTCCTGCCGCGGCGCCCTGAAAGCGCTGCCAGGACGCCAAAGAGAAAGCCGCCCAAGGGCGGCTTTCTTGTGTCCTGCCGGCCTGATCAGCCGGGATTGCGGACTTCATCCATGACGTTCTTGAAGTCGTCCACGTCCTCGAAGCTGCGGTAGACGCTGGCGTAGCGGATGTAGCCGACCTTGTCGAGCAGCTTGAGCTCGCGCATCACCATCTCGCCCAGGCGGCTGGAGAGCACTTCGCGCTCGCCCAGGTTGCGCAGCCGTTCCTCGATGCGCTCGATGGCGGCATCGATCTGCTCCGTGCTCACGGGACGCTTGCGCAGCGCAATCTTGAACGAACCCAGCAGCTTGGCGCGCTCGTACTCGATGCGCCGCCCGTCCTTCTTGACGATGGCGGGGAAGCTGACCTCGGGCCGCTCATAGGTGGTGAAGCGCTTGTCGCAGCCGCCGCATTGGCGGCGGCGGCGAATGAAGCCCCCATCCTCGGCCTCACGGGTCTCCACGACCTGGGTGTCCGGGTGGCTGCAGAACGGGCACTTCATGGCAGGCCTCTATGCGCTCAAATCAGGCGCCGTAGACCGGGAAGCGGGCCGTCAGCTCGGCCACCTGGGCGCGCACGCGAGCCAGGTTGGCTTCGTCGCTGGGGTTCTCCAGCACGTCGGCCAGCAGGTTGGCCGTCAGGCGGGCTTCCTCTTCCTTGAAGCCGCGCGTGGTCATGGCGGGCGTGCCCACGCGGATGCCGCTGGTCACCATCGGCTTTTCGGGGTCGTTGGGGATGGAGTTCTTGTTGATCGTCATGTGGGCGGCACCCAGTGCGGCTTCTGCCGCCTTGCCGGTAATGCCCTTGGCGCGCAGGTCCACCAGCATGACGTGGCTTTCCGTGCGGCCGGAGACGATGCGCAGGCCGCGGGCCGTCAGCGTTTCGGCGACGACCTTGGCATTCTTCACGACCTGCTCCTGGTAGGCCTTGAACTCGGGAGACAGTGCTTCCTTGAAGGCCACGGCCTTGCCGGCGATGACGTGCATGAGCGGGCCGCCTTGCAGGCCGGGGAAGATGGCGCTGTTGATGGCCTTCTCATGCTCGGCCTTCATCAGGATCACGCCGCCGCGCGGGCCGCGCAGGCTCTTGTGCGTGGTGGTGGTGACCACGTCGGCGTGGGGCACGGGGTTGGGGTACACGCCCGCGGCGATCAGGCCGGCGTAGTGGGCCATGTCCACCCAGAAGATGGCGCCGACTTCCTTTGCGATCTTGGCGAAGCGCTCGAAGTCGATGGCCAGGGCGTAGGCCGATGCGCCGGCCACGATGATGCGGGGCTTGTGCTCGCGCGCCAGCGCTTCCATCTTGTCGTAGTCGATGGCTTCTTCGGCGTTCAGGCCGTAGGAGACCACGTTGAACCACTTGCCCGACATGTTCAGCGGCATGCCGTGCGTCAGGTGGCCGCCTTCGGCCAGGCTCATGCCCATGATGGTGTCGCCGGGCTTGGCAAAGGCCATCAGCACGGCCTGGTTGGCCTGGGAGCCGGAGTTGGGCTGAACGTTGGCTGCCTCGGCGCCGAACAGCTTCTTGACACGGTCGATGGCAAGCTGCTCGACCACATCGACGTTCTCGCAGCCGCCGTAGTAGCGCTTGCCCGGATAGCCTTCTGCGTACTTGTTGGTGAGCTGGGAGCCCTGGGCTTCCATCACGGCGGGCGAGCAGTAGTTCTCGCTGGCGATCAGCTCGATATGTTCTTGTTGACGCAGGTTCTCGGCCTGGATGGCGGCAAAGACTTCGGCGTCGACCTTCTCGACGGTATTGGTGCGTTGAAACATGGCAGTCCTGTGAACTTGAAATTCCCTTGAGGCCAAGGGCTGCCCAGGCGAACGGCGGAACACTCCAGATCCCGCGTGCGCATGGAGGCTGGGCGGTACGCTCCCCGGTGGTTCACAGAAGGTGGTTCTTTTCAGGCCTTCTGCTGGTTTCCACGTCAGCGGCAGCGGTGCGTGAAGCGGCTGCGCCTATCGCCAGTTGCGTACCCCGCTAGTGTAGCTGAGCTGATGGAGCCGAAGACAGGCGAGGGGCGTTGGCGAAGCCGCCTGCCTGGCAGATCAGCGGGTGCAGGCAGGCATGAAAAAAGCTGGCCTTAGCCAGCTTCGTGCGCCATGTCGGTGGTTCCGGCTACAGCGCCGGCTCCTGTGTCTGCAGGGCCACCTGTTCGGTGCGCGCGGACATGCTGCTCGAGCTGACCGGCACTGCCGGGTTGCCAGCGGACGCTGCCGAGGCCGCAGGTCCGGCTGCCTCGGCCGTGGATGTGGCCGGCTTGGTGGCTGCGATCTGGACGGCCTGCTTGGGCTGCTCGATCTTGGCGGTCATCAGCGGCACGGCACGCAGGCCGGCGGCCATGCGCAGGCGCTGGTGCTCGGCCAGCACCTTGGCGGCATAGCCGCCGTCGGTGGGCAGGTTGGCCGCGCCCACGTAGTAGCGCAGGCCACCTTCGATGGAGCCGGCGCGCTCAATGCACTCCTTGAGCACGCGCACGCCCACGCGCAGATTGCTGACGGGGTCGAACGCGGCGTTCTGGCCGCCGAAGTTCTCGTACTTGTCGGTATGCACCGTGGTCATCACCTGCATCAGGCCCTGCGCGCCGACAGCACTTTGCGCGAACGGATTGAAGCTGGACTCGATGGCCATGATGGCCAGGATCAGCGTCGGGTCCAGGCGGTTGACCTTGCCCAGGTCGTAGGCCTCGCTGACCAGTGCCGCGATGGGCTCGGGCGCCACGCGGTACTTCTTGCTGAGCCAGAAGGCCACGGCCGCCTGATCCTTGGGCAGGTTCTTCGGGTTGGTCGCCGTCGCGCGGTCGCTGGCCGCGAGTTCGACGGGCGCACCCAGCTCGGCCATCTGGCGAGCGGTCAGCCAGGAGCGCAGCTGGCTCTCTCCGGCATCGCGCAGGTCGGGGCGGGCGAACAAGGTAATGGCCAGGAAGGCCACAGCCAGGCCCAGAAGGGCGAAGCTGTTGTGGATGATGGCAAGAAAACCGTTGGCCACATCGATGGCGAACGTTCGCGCGGCGGCGAAAAATTTTCCTGACGCTGGCATAGCTTTTTCCTTTCTAGGGGCACCAACCCGAAACGGCCTTCGCCGAAGCGAAGGCCGGTGAGGCTGACACCCTGGATTGGGTGCTGCGGATCCGGGAGGCTGGCGCTTGGTGCACCATTGCGTTGTAGGCCTGCGGGATCTGCTCAGTCGTGAGGCAGCAGAAACAAAAAACGCTCTATTCGAGCGCTGGCGGATTCTAGGAGTTCACCAAATACACGGTCAACACTATGAAGTGCGTTTGTTAGATCGATGAATAATAACAAACCATGGATGCAAACACAGTTTCTGAGTGTTTGAGAGCAGGTTGCGTGCTACCGATGTGGGGCGCTTGCGGCGGTTGTAAGGGCTTCATGAAATTGCAATGAAATGCAAAAGCACTGGCAGGCCTGGCCTGCGTCCTTCTATATTGGAGGCGACTGCTCCTGCAGTCGTCTCGCCAAGGTGGAAGACGGGTAAAAGTGGTGTTCGATGGTTCGGGCACAGTCGTTCAAGTCTTCTTCCGCGGCCTTCCTGGAAGCAATCTCTTGCTTCCGAGCAGCAAGGACCATCCTCTCCTTGACTGCGGAAAACGGCCAGGACTTGTGCCTGCCGTAAAGCCCGGAAGCCGGTTCAAGGCTTCCGGGCTTTGTCGTTCCAGGGTGACTGCAACGTCAAGAAATGTGCGGTGATGCGGGTTGAGGCCTTGCTGCCAGCCCAATTTCTGATGCAATGCAGCCACCGCTGCGTCCTCTGTCCAGGATGGCGCCGTACTAGTTATTAGAGCCCCATGCAACTTCTCTTCAAGCACCGCTGGCTGCGCAGGCTGGCCATCGCCTTTGCAGCGTTTCTTTTGCTGTGGCTGCTGCTGTGGGCGCTGGTGCCCGTTGTCGCCAAAAGCCAGCTGGAAAAGCAGGCATCGGCCAAGCTGGGTCGCCAGGTCCATGTGGGGGCAGTGGAGTTCCGGCCCTGGTCGCTGGAGCTGACCCTGCGTGATCTGCGCATTGCCAAAAGCCAGTCGGCGGGCGCAGGGCAGGCAGAACCCGCGCCGTCGTCGCCACAGCTGCAGGTCGACCGCATCTATGTGAATGCCAGTATCCAGTCCCTCTTCAGGCTGGCGCCTGTCCTGGATGCCATCGAGGTCGATGCGCCGGTGCTGCGCCTCACGCAGCAGAGCCTGGGGCACTTCGATGTGGATGATGTGCTGGCCCGGCTGGCCGAGCCCAGCGATACGCCGCCGGCCAAGCCCTTGGGCTTTGCGCTGTACAACATTGCGCTGCGCGACGGCCGCGTGCAATTGCAGGACGATGTCCAGCAGCGTGAGCACATGCTGGATCAGCTGCAGCTGAAGCTGCCGTTCATCAGCAATCTGGAGTCCAAGCGCGAGATCAAGGTGCTGCCGCACCTGTCCTTCGCACTCAACGGCAGCCGCTTTGAATCCAGTGCCCAGAGCACGCCTTTCACCGACCAGCGCCAGACGGCCGTCGATCTGAGCTGGCAGGGCGTGGACCTGACGCCTTACCTGGGCTATGTGCCCGCCAATGCGCCCGTCAAGCCGCGCTCCGGCGTGCTGGATACCAATCTGCACATCTCCTTTGAGCAGGCCGAGCAGGCCGTGGTGCGGATCACCGGCGAGGTCAGCCTGTCCGGTGCCGAGTTGCTTGACCGCGATGAGGCGCCCCTGCTGCGTTTCGAGCGCCTGGCGGCCGTGCTCAAGAACGTGCAGCCCCTGCAGTCGGTGGTGGAGCTGGAGTCCGTGCAGTGGAGCGCTCCAGAGATTTTCGCGGCCCGTGATGCGCAAGGCCGCATCAACTGGATGGCGATGGGCAGTCGCTCTGCCTCCGATTCCAGTCCGGCAGTGGAAAAGCCTGCCTCCGATGCGCCCCAGCCCTGGAAGGTGAGCCTGGACAGGCTGGCCATTGCCGATGCCACGGTGCATTGGCGCGATGCGTCGCCCGGCGCAGGCCAGTCGGGTGCGGCGCTTCAGGCGCGCCAGCTGTCATTGGAAGTGCGTGATGTCCGCTGGCCGCTGGAGCAGCCTTTGCAATTTGATGCTGGCATGCAGGTGCAGTCTGCAGCGGCAGGAGAGGGTGCAAAACCTGCCGAACTGAGGCTGAGCGGCGCCATGACCGACAGGCAGGGGCAACTGGCCGTCTCCGCGCGGCAGTTGCCTCTGCAACTGGCGGCGCCGTATCTGTCTGCCCATCTCAAGCCGGAGCTGACCGGCCTGCTGAGCACCGACGCCGGCCTGGGCTGGAGCGGCTCCGCCATGGTGGTGCAGGTGGCCGAGCTGGGCGTGGAGCAGTTGAGCCTCAAGGACAAGGCCGCGCCGGTCGACATCGCGCGCCTGCTGCTGGAGCAGGTACAGGTCAATCTGGCCAGCCAGCAGGTTTCCGTGGGGCGCCTGGCGCTGCAAAAGCCGCAGCTGGGCGTGTCGCGCGACGCCCAGGGCCGGTGGATGTATGAGCAATGGCTGCCACCCGCATCCTCGGCACCTGCGACGCCGGACCCCGCCAAGGACAAGCCCAGGCCCTGGGGTCTGAGGCTGCAGGCCGTGGAAGTGGACGGTGGCGCCGTTGCGCTGCGTGACGAAGCGCCCGTGCGCAACGCCGATTCGGCGCGCACCGTGTCCCTGGATCTGAGTTCACTGCGCCTGCGCTTGGGCGCCATCGAGCCGCTGGCGGCCAAGTCCGCCCCCACGCCGCTGGAGCTGTCCGCCCAGGTCGGCTCGGGCCGGCGTGTCCAGGCAGGATCGCTGAGCCTGCGCGGCGATCTGGGACTGGCGCCACTGTCGCTTCAGGGCAGGCTGCAGGCGCGCAGCCTGCCGCTGCACGCGCTGGAGCCCTACTTTGCCGACATGCTCAATGTGGAGCTGGTGCGCGCCGATGGCAATTTCCTGGGTCAGCTGCGCTTTGCCAGCCAGCCTGCCGGCCCCGAGCTGATGGTGCAGGGCGATGTCGAACTGGTGGATCTGCGCATGCGCTCCGCGCTGGCCTCGCCCGTGCAAGCCGGGGGTGAGGCTGCGGTGCAGGGCGTACCCAGCACGGCTGCAGGCGCCGTGGCAGCCGTGCTCAGCGAATCCACGGCCGACCGGGCCAAGGCTCGATCGGCTGCCTTGGGCCTGGGCCTGCGCGATGAACTCGTCGCCTGGAAAACCTTGGCCGTGCGTGGCCTGGACCTGCAGATGCAGCCCGCCCAGCCACTGCGCCTGAGCGTGCGCGAGACGGCGCTCAGCGACTTCTTTGCACGCGTGATCGTGCAGCGCAATGGCCGCATCAATCTGCAGGACATCGTCAAGTCGGCCCAGTCTCAGCAGTCCGTGGAGCAAAACACCGCGCCGGCTGCGGATGGCGCGGCGGCTCCTGCCGAGCCCGTCCCGCCGAAGGCCGCTTCCGGGCCTGCACCGGTCATCAAGATCGGCCCCATCGTGCTGACGGGCGGCAAGGTGCAGTTCTCCGACTACTTCATCCAGCCCAACTACTCGGCTGACCTCAGCGAGCTGGCCGGCCGCCTGAGCGCCTTCTCGTCCGAACAGCCGGCCGGGGAGCAGGGGCCGCAACTGGCGGATGTGGAGCTGCGCGGCCGCGCCCAGGGCACGGCTTCGCTGGAGATCACCGGCCAGGTCAATCCGCTGGCCAAGCCGCTGGCCCTGGACATACGCGCCCAGATGCGCGATCTGGAGCTGCCGCCGCTGTCGCCGTACTCCATCAAGTACGCGGGCCATGGCATCGAGCGCGGCAAGCTCAGCATGGATGTCAGCTACAAGATCGAGCCCGATGGCCAGCTCACGGCGCGCAACAAGCTGGTGCTGCACCAGCTCACCTTCGGCGAAGCCGTCGAAGGTGCGCCGGCCTCGCTGCCCGTGCGCCTGGCCGTGGCATTGCTGGCCGACCGCAACGGCGTCATCGACCTGGACCTGCCGGTCAGCGGCTCGCTCAACGACCCGCAATTCAGGTTGGCGCCAGTCATCTTCAAGATCATCGGCAACCTGATCATGAAGGCCGTCACCTCGCCGTTCTCGCTGCTGTCGGGCGCATTTGGCGGCAGCGGCGAGTCGGGCGTGGTGGCCTTTGCGCCGGGCCGATCCCAGATCGATGCCAAGGCCCGCGAAAGCCTGGACAAGGTGGTCGCCTCCCTCAAGGAGCGCCCGGCCCTCAGGCTCACCGTGATCGGCGAGGCGCGCGAGGCCCAGGACAAGGAGGCCTGGAAGCAGGCCGAACTCGACCGCCTGTTGCTGGCCCAGAAACGCCGCCAGGTGCTGCGCGAGGGCAAATCGGCAGAATCGGTGACCGAGTTGTCTGCTGCCGAAGTGCCGGCTTTGACCAAGGCGCTTTACGGCCGTGCCGACTTTGCCAAGCCGCGCAATGTCATCGGCATGGCCAAGGACTTGCCCACCGACCAGATGCGCAGCCTGCTGCTGGAGCAGATCACCGTGCCCGACGATGCCATGCGCGAGCTGGCGCTGGCGCGCGGCGTGGCCGTTCGCGACTATCTGGCGCAGCAGCAGTTGCCGCTCGAGCGCCTGTTTCTCGGGGCCCCGAAACTGGATTCCGACGACCAGGAATGGAGCCCGCGCGCCCAGCTCAGCCTGTCCGCACAGTAGCCCGGTTTTGGCTCCGCTTCAAATAACGGCGAGAATATGGTTTTCCCGGCCCGGCTAGCATGCCCGCATGCAGCCCGGCCGGCCGCGTCTGGCGGCCCGCGGCAGCCAGGCATTCAACGATTGATTCATGTCTTCTCTTTCCCCCCGCAGCACCATGTCCGATGCACCTGAAGTGAGCCCTGCTTCTGCCAAGAATCCTGAACAACACCCCTTGGATGTGCTCACGGGCGGTGCCTTCTCCGCCGAAACCTCGGGTGATCGCGCCTCGCGCATCCGCGACTGGCTGGCAACCCAGCCTTCGGTCGAGCAATTGCAGGACGTCCTCAAGGAGCTGAGCGCGCGCGACAAGAGCGCGGCCCGCGCCGTGCGTGAGCGTCTGGATGAAATCCGCCGCACCAAGGACCAGGAAAAGATCGCAGTGGAATGGGCTGAAAAGGCCCAGGCACTGCTGGTCGCATCGCCCTTCAATGCCGCCGACGCCATCGCCTGGCAGCGCGACGCCGCCAAGGCAGGCGCCCCGCTGTCGCGTGAGCCGCTGTCGCAGTACAAGGCCCAACTGGCCGAGCGCGTCAAGGCCATCGAGGAACTGCAGCATCGCGTGCAGGTCCAGCGCGAAGTGGCTGTCTTGCTGGCCCAGCGCATCGAAGTCCTGTCCACCAAGCCATGGCGCGACGCCCAGGCTGTGCTCGACAACCTGCGCGCCGACGTGGCCCGCTGGCAGGAGCAGGCCGGCGAGCTCACCGGCGATGCCAACTGGGCCAGCGTGGATGGACGCTTCCCGCCCCAGCTGGAAGCCGCCAGCGCACAGCTGATCCTTGTCTGGGATGCGTTCCAGTCTGCCCTTGCGCTGACCGAGGCCGCCGCAGCGGACGAAGCAGCCCCGCTGCCCACCGTGCCCGTGTGGGCCGATGAACTGCGTGTGGCGCGTGGCCTGCCTCCCGAGGCAGCGGCCGCCGAGCCGTCCAAGCCAGCGCCTGCCGGCCGCAGCGCAGCGCAGCCCAAGGCCAAGACGTCGCCTGAGCAGGTGGCTGCCGCCAGCGCTGCCCTGACCCAGGCGCTGGAACAGCTCCAGGCCGAGACGGCTGCTGGCGAAAGCAAGGCTGGCTCCGCTGCCGTGCAAGCCGTGCGTGCCGCCATCAAGGCCCATGGTCGTCTGGTGGACGACGCACTGGTCACCAAGGTGCACGAGGCCCTCTTGGCAGCAGGCGAAGCCGAAGGCTGGCCGCGCCAGAACGCAGACAAGCTGCGTGAGGAGCTGGTTGCCAAGGCGGAAGCTCTGCTGAACCGTCCTGAAGGCCAGGCGCTGGGCGGTCGCAAGATCCAGGAATCCCTGCGCAGCCTGCGTGAGCAGTGGAAGCTGGCCGACCAGGGCAGCGCGGCCAACCACGCTCTCTGGAAGAAGTTTGACGAAGCCTGCAACGCGGCCCACAAGGTGGTCGAGTCCTGGCACGACAAGCTGCGCACGGAAACCACCCAGTCCAAGGCACAGCGCCTGGCGCTGATCGAAGAGATCAAGGCCTGGGCAGCGCAGCAGGCCGCCAGCGAAGATCTCAAGGGTGCGGCCCGCGCATTGCGCCAGTTCGCTGAACGCTGGCGCGAGAGCGGTCATATCGGTGAAAAACTGTTTGCCGAGCTGCAGCCCCAGTTCAAGCAGGCCATGGCCCTGGCCGAGGCTCCGCTGCATGCTGCGCAAAAGGCCAGCCTGCAGCGCCGCCACGCCATGATCGACGAGGCCACGGCGCTGGGCGCCGCACCCAGCCTGCGCATCGATGCCGTCAAGGCACTGCAGCAGCGCTGGCAGGCCGAGGCGCAGGCCGTGCCGCTGGATCGCAAGCACGAGCAAAAGCTGTGGGACGCCTTCCGCAAGCCCCTGGACGAGGCTTTCAACCGCAAGGGCAGCGAGCGTGGTTCCCGGGCCGCAGCCGTGCAGCTCAGCGACCATGACCGCCGCGTACTGGAGGCTTCGCAGGCCGTGGAAGCTGCCAACACATCGGGTGACGTGCAGCAAATCCGCGCTGCGGTGGAGGCTCTGGAGCAGGCGCTGCGCGGCCGTGCCGATGCCTCCGTCAACGCTGCCCAGCCGGAACAGGCGCCAGTGGCTGCGGCCGGCTCGGAAGAATCGCAAGCGAAGCCGGCGCCGGTGCGCCCCGTGGTTGCCGTGCGCGGGGATGATCGTCCCGGCATGAAGAAGGAAGAGGGTGGTGCGCGCGCTGCCCGTCCTGGCGACCGCCGCGACGGTGGCCGTGGCCGCGATGGAAGGGACGGACGCGACAACCGTGACAATGGCCGCTTTGGCCGCGAACCGCGTGAAGAGCGCGGTCCGCGCCTGGCCGATCCGGCCTTCCGTGCCCAGCGTGAAGCCATGGAGCATGCGCAGGACGCTCTGCGCAAGCTCGCGGCCCAGGCCCATGGCGAAGCGCTGACCCAGCTGATGGCAGCCTGGGAATCGCGTGACGCTACGCAGATTCCGGCGGCCCAGCAGCTCGGCGGTCGCGTGTCTGCGCAAGTGCGCAGCGCCTGGTCGCAGGCACTGGCCCAGGCGCCCAAGGGTGATGCGGGTGAAGCCCTGCTGCGCCTTGAAATGGCTGCCGACGTGCCCACGCCTGCAGAGCATCTGAGCGCCCGCCGTGCCCTGCAGCTGCAACTGCTGACGCGCCGCAACGATCCGGCCCCGCAGGAAACCTGGGGTAGCGATGCCGCGCGGGTGCTGGCATCGGCACGCGATGACGCCACCGCACGCCGCCTGCAGAACGTGCTCAAGCAACTGCTGCGCAAGTGACGGGGTGGGGTTGAGACCTTCATCGTCAAGAAAGGGAGCCGTCGGCTCCCTTTTTTTTGACCCTGCCGATACCTGATGGTGCTTGGGATGGAGGCATCCGTGTACGCACCCAAGCAAAAAGGCCGTTGCATGTGCAACGGCCTTTTCATGTTTGGTGCCCAGGAGAGGACTCGAACCTCCACGGAGTTACCCGCTAGTACCTGAAACTAGTGCGTCTACCAATTCCGCCACCTGGGCATTTCAGAGTACGCAAATTATATAGCGCGAAAGCGACGTGCCGGGCCGGCTTGCAAAGATTTTCGTGAACTTTTTGCGGTGTGAAGCGCGGGCCCGTCGACTATCGGGATCGAAAAAGAAAAAGGCCGTTGCATGTGCAACGGCCTTTTCATGTTTGGTGCCCAGGAGAGGACTCGAACCTCCACGGAGTTACCCGCTAGTACCTGAAACTAGTGCGTCTACCAATTCCGCCACCTGGGCATTTCAGAGTACGCAAATTATATAGCGCGAAAGCGATGTGCCGGGCAGGTTTGCAAAGATTTTCGTGAAATTTTTCTGGCGAGAGGCGCGTTACGTCGCTTTTCGGAAACGGCAAAGAAAAAGGCCGTTGCATGTGCAACGGCCTTTTCATGTTTGGTGCCCAGGAGAGGACTCGAACCTCCACGGAGTTACCCGCTAGTACCTGAAACTAGTGCGTCTACCAATTCCGCCACCTGGGCTTGCTGAAGCTGAGATTCTACTGCATTTTTTGCGGCGAAGTCCTGATCTTCGATTTTTTCTTGAGACTGTGATCGGCCAAGTCATGAAGCCAGGGAGCTACCTTCTTGTGAAGATAGTTCCTCAGTTCACCGCAACCTCTGCAGGTTGTCGTTAAACTTGGTGCCCAGGAGAGGACTCGAACCTCCACGGAGTTACCCGCTAGTACCTGAAACTAGTGCGTCTACCAATTCCGCCACCTGGGCATCTCAGGAAAGATTTAGATTGTATACCAAGAAAATGAACCCTCACGCAAAAAGTGCCGACGCGAACGACGAAATCGGGGGCAGTGTGCAGGGGCACCGCGACGGACATGGCTTCGTCATCCGTGATGACGGCGAAGGCGACATCTTCCTTCCTCCCAATGAAATGCGTGCGGTGCTGCACAAGGACCGTGTCAAGGTTCGCATCGTGCGGCAGGACCGCCGCGGCAGGCCTGAAGGCCGCGTGGTCGAGATCATCGAGCGGCCTGCGCACAACATCATTGGCCGCTTCTTGCAGGAAAGCGGCGTGTATCTGGTCGCTCCCGAAGACAAGCGCTATGGCCAGGACATCCTGATCCCTGCCAACGCGACGGGTTCGGCCAAGATCGGGCAGGTGGTCGTGGTGGAGTTGACCGAGGCGCCTGCACTGTTCGGCCAGCCCGTGGGGCGCATCATTGAAGTGCTCGGTGAGGTCGACGATCCCGGCATGGAGATCGAGATTGCGGTGCGCAAGTACGGCGTGCCCCATGTGTTTTCCGATGCCTGCCTGGCACAGGCCAAGGCCCTGCCGGACAGGGTGCGGCCTGCCGATCGCAAGAATCGCATCGATCTGACCGATGTGCCCCTGGTCACCATCGATGGCGAGGATGCGCGCGACTTCGACGACGCCGTCTACTGCGAGCCTGCCAAGGTCGGGCGCGGCAAGGGCTGGCGCCTGCTGGTGGCGATTGCCGATGTGAGTCACTACGTGACCACGGGCAGTGCCATCGATATCGATGCCTATGACCGTGCCACCAGCGTCTATTTCCCGCGCCGTGTGATCCCCATGCTGCCCGAGAAGCTCAGCAATGGCCTGTGCTCGCTCAATCCCGATGTGGATCGCCTGTGCATGGTCTGCGACATGCTGATCACTGCAAAGGGCGATATCCATGCCTATCAGTTCTACCCCGCGGTGATGCACAGCCATGCGCGCTTCACCTATAACGAGGTGGCTGCCATCCTGGCCAATACGCGTGGCCCGGAGGCTGCCAAGCGCTCCGATCGCGTGGGCGACTTGCTGAATCTGCATGGGGTGTACCAGGCGCTGCTCAAGTCGCGCGAAGCACGCGGCGCCGTGGACTTCGAGACCACGGAGACGCAGATCGTCTGTGACGAGAACGGCCGCATCGAGAAGATCGTGCCGCGCACGCGCAACGAGGCGCACAAGCTGATCGAGGAGGCCATGCTGGCCGCCAACGTCTGCAGCGCGGACTTCATCGAGCACAGCGGCCGCGTTGGCCTGTTCCGCGTGCACGACAAGCCCTCGCTGGAGAAGCAGGACATCCTGCGCAACTACCTCAAGGCCATGGGAGTGGGTATGGCGCTTGGCGAGAATCCGGCCACGTCCGAATTCCAGGCCATTGCCAATGCCACCAAGGACCGGCCTGATGCCCAGCAGATCCACACCATGCTGCTGCGCTCGATGATGCAGGCCTTCTACACGCCTGAAAATTCGGGCCACTTCGGGCTGGCCTTCGATGCCTATACGCACTTCACCAGTCCGATTCGCCGCTATCCCGACTTGCTCGTGCACCGCGTGATCAAGGCCGAGCTTGAAGGCACGCACTATCGCCTGCCCGAGCTGCCCACGCCTGGAGAGGCCGAAGCCAAGCTGGCCAAGCGTCTGGCCTCGCGTGTCAGTGCACCCGGCCAGAAGCCGCGCAAGCGCGCGCCCGCCGCCGAGGTCCAGGCCTGGGAGGCTGCAGGCCTGCACTGCAGCGCGAACGAGCGCCGCGCCGATGAGGCCAGCCGAGATGTCGAGGCCTGGCTCAAGTGCAAGTACATGCGTGAGCATCTGGGGGAGGAGTTCGCAGGCGTGGTCTCTGCGGTCACCACCTTCGGCATCTTCGTCACGCTCGATGCCATGTATGTGGAGGGTCTGGTCCACATCACCGAGCTGGGGGGGGACTACTTCCGCTTTGATGAGGCGCGCCAGGAACTGCGGGGCGAGCGCTCGGGCATTCGCTACGGCATAGGTACGCGGCTGCGCGTTCAGGTCAGCCGTGTGGACCTGGATGGCCGGCGCATCGATTTCCGCCTGGTGCGCGACGGCGAAGAGCAGCCGGCTTCGGGTCGTTCCGGCAGGTCGCCGGCGCGCACGGAAGCCCATCAGGGCGAAAAATGGGGGCGCCGCGACGCCAAGGAAAAGCGTGCGCAGCGTAACTCCGGCGGTGCCGGCGGAGCCCGGTCTGAATCCGATGGCGCGGTGTCTTCCGGCAAGCAGGGGCGCAAGGCGTCCAAGAAGGCCATGGTCAAGGGCGTGAACCTGGCCGCGCTGGAGGCTGAATATGCGAGTGCCCAGTCCCGCCCGGCCGCGCCAGTGCGTCAAAGCGACGTGAGTGAGCCGGCCGTGGTGCCGGGTTCGTCCGCACCTGCGGCACGCGCTTCCCGCAGGGGCAGGGCGGCTGAAGCGCGCAAGTCTGTCGCCGTCGATGCTGACCACGGTCTGCCGCAGTTGCCGCCGCCATCGCCGGTGCAGGCGCTGCGCGCCTTGGGTAAGAAGGCCTTGGGGGCCGTCAAGTCCAAGGTGGCAGGCAAGACATCCAAGCCCCGGCGCAAGCCCTGAGGGCGTCTATTGGCCCAGCCGCTGGGCCAGCGCGCTGGCGCTGAACGGCATTTGCGCGGGCCATTGGTCTGCCGCATGGCCGTGGCGCCAGGCCGCCAGTGTTGCGGCCTGCGCGGAGTCCAGCCCTTGCGCCCATAGCGCGGCAATCAGCCCGGCGAGAACATCTCCGGTTCCTCCGGTGGACAGCCGGGCGTTGCCTGTGGGGTTGATCCAGCAGGGCGGCGATGCATTGCCGTCGCCCTGCGGTCCGGCGATCACGGTGCCCGAGCCCTTCAGCAACGCCGTGCAGTTGAATTGGAGCGCCAGTTGCCTGGCTGCTGAAAGTCGCTGGGCCTGGACCTGGGCAGTGCTCATTTTCAGCAGGCGGGCGGCCTCCAGCGGGTGCGGTGTCAGCACCGTGTGCTGGCTGCGTCGGCTGCGTTCTTTCAGAAGCAGGGCCAGCGACTCATCTTCGGCAACCGCGTTCAGTGCGTCTGCGTCCAGTACCAGCCTGGGCGCCTGATCCAGAATTTGGGGCAGCCAGGCGCGCACCGCCATGCCGCCGCCACATCCGCACACGACGGTGGCGCCGCGCCAGTCTTGTGCTTCGGGGTTGCGCAACATGATTTCGGGCCAGGGGGAGATGGCCTGGCCTGACCCGTGCGAGGCATCGAGCAGTGCCAGCATCACGCGTCCCGCCCCGCCGTGCAAGGCTGCCAGTGCGGCCAGCCAGGCGGCGCCGGTCATGGACAGGCCGCGGTATTCCAGCCCCTCTCCGCCCAGAATGGCCACGTCGCCAAAGCTCCCCTTATGGCTGGCATGCGGACGCGGGGCGCGGGCTTCCGGGGAGAAAAGTTGTGCGCACGGTGAGATGGCGAAGGGTGGCGCGCTGCTTGCCAGTCCTGTGTCCAGATCGTCCCACCATATCTGGCCGCAGGCGTCGCGGCCGCTTCCTGTGAACAGGCCGGGATGCAGTGTCAGCAGAGCCAGCGTATGCCGTGCGCTGACCGGGAGGTTCATGGGCTCGAATCCAGACAGGTATTGCCCGGTGTCGGCATCCAGGCCGGATGCGATGTCCACGCAAAGGACGGGGCTCATGGCGGACTGCAGGCTGCGCAGCAGCGGCAGCAATCGGTCATCTTTTCGGGTGGGTGGGCTTGCCGTGTCGGGTCGGCGCAGGCCGATGCCGAGCAAGGCATCAATGCAAAGATCCTGAGGCCCCATGTCAGTGGGCATGTGGGCGATCCATTGCACGCCGGCCTTGTGGGCTGCATCCCATGCGGCACGCGCGTCGGCGGGCATGCGGTCGCGTTCGCGCGCGCAGCTGACCAGGATGCGGCAATTGCGGGATCGTGCCGGCATCGTGTTCAGGTGCTGTTGAAGCCAGGCGGCTGCCTGCAAGCCGTCTCCGCCGTTGTTCCCAGGGCCGCAGGCGATCCAGATGCGGTTGGCGTGAGGGGCGATGGCGCGTGCCAGGCGTGCCAGCCCCATGCCTGCGCGCTGCATGAGGCGGTGTGCGGGCAGTCGGGCCGCGGCATGCTGTTCCTGGGTGCGTGTGGCCACCGTATCGAACAGTGGCAATGCGGTGGATGTGGGAATGCGCAGCATGGCCTGAGCATAGCCGCCAGCCGCAGGGCGGGGTGTCCGCAGCGGTCAGCCGAAGCGGCGCGGATCCAGCAATGCGCTGTCCAGGAAGCTGGTGCGGTTGTCCATCAGGTCGCTCAGCATGCTGGCGCAGCCTTGGGCAATGGCGGCACCACAGCTGCCATGGCCCAGGTTGAGCCAGATGCCGGGCAAACCGCTGGCGCCCAGCAACGGCAGTCCATCGGCTGTGCACATGCGTGTGCCATGCCAGATCTGAACGCCCGAGGTCAGCACGGCGCTGCCGGGAAAGACCATGTTGAGTCGGTGGTACATGCGCTGCAGCGTGGCCTCGTGCATGGGGCCGTGGCTGCCCAGTTCAGCGCCGGCCACGACCCGCATGCGCTGGCCAAGGCGCACCAGGGTCATCTGCTCGCTCCAGTCGACGATGGCGTGGCGGGGCGCGTAGCCTTGTTCGCGCAGCGGAGCACTGATGCCATAGCCGCGCAGGGCGACCATGGGCAGGCGCAGGCTCAGCGGCGCGAGCAGGTTTGCGGCCTCGGCGCCAGCGCAGACGACGATGGCATCGTGCGACCGGGGCGTGTCTTCGCCTTGCAGCTGCAGGCGAGCGGTGCGCCCGGCGCCGCCGGGCTGCAGTCGCTGCACAAGGCGTTGCGTCTCGAATCGTGCTCCTGCGGACTGTGCGGCCTGCCTTTGCATCAGCGTGGCCAGGCGGCCGTTGGCGGCGCCAGCCTGCGGGAAATACAAGGAGCCTGCGAGTGCGGTCTCCTCGCCCAGCGCGGGCTCACGCAGGCGGGTCTGGGCGGCATCCAGTGCCTCGCAGCGCGTGCCGGCCTCGGCCAGCGCTGCCAGTGCAGGTTTCAGTTGCTCATGGTCGGCCTCGCTGCCCAGCAGCACCAGGCTGCCGGAGACATATTCCGGGTCCAACTCCCACTGCCGCCACAGCGATTGCTGGAACTGCTGGCTGCGCTGGGTGAGTGTCTCCAGTGCCGCCATCGTGGCTGTGGGTTCGCCGGCTTTGCGCAGGCGCCGCCCAGCCTGGCGCCATTGCCATAGCCAGCGCAGCTGGGCTGCGAGGTTTCCGGAGCCGAGGCGTGGCAAAGCCTGCTGGCCGGGAAGCGTGGGTGAGCGTTCTGTGGTGGAGAGACCGGGGACGCTCCACGGTTGGAGCAGGCTGGGGCCCAGCCAGCCGGCATGTCCGAAGCTGGCTTCCTCGGCCACCGTGCCATGGCGCTCGTAGACGGTGACCTCGTGCCCGACCTGGGCCAGTGCGTGGGCTGTCGCAACGCCAATGCTGCCGGCGCCCACAATCGCGATGTTCATTTTGGGGTGGAATCTGCTGAAGTGCCTGAATTATCAAGCGGATGTAGCTATCACTACAGGAGTGTGTGGCCGATGCGGCAACCGTGGCTATGCGGGGTGTGAGCGCGCGTTGGGTGCGAAGCCTCAGTCTTGGGATGGCGTATGCTAGAATCTTGCGGCTTTGCTAGGGGTTCACCCTGATTTTCTTCGGAATTGCCGGAGATCAGGTGATGGCTTTGGGGTGCGAGGTGTTCGTCATGAATGCCTGCCCATGCTTGCAACCCCCGTTGCAAAGTCAATCGCAAACCAGTCCCTTCAAGGTGTTGCTTCCTGTATCCAGGGGGGCAATTGTCGGGCTGGATTTTAGACCTAACCTTTGAGGTATTCATATGTCCGTCACTATGCGCGATATGCTGGAAGCAGGCGTCCACTTCGGTCACCAGACCCGTTTCTGGAACCCCAAGATGGCCCCCTTCATCTTCGGCCACCGCAACAAGATCCACATCATCAACCTGGAAAAGTCGCTGCCGATGTTCCAGGACGCCCAGAAGTTCGTGAAGCAGCTGGCTTCCAACGGCGGCACCATCCTGATGGTCGGCACCAAGCGCCAGGCCCGCGAGCTGGTGGCTGCCGAAGCCCAGCGCGCTGGCGTTCCTTTCGTTGACCAGCGCTGGCTGGGCGGCATGCTGACCAACTTCAAGACTGTCAAGACGTCCATCAAGCGTCTGAAGGAAATGAAGGCCCAGCAGGAAGCCGGTCTGGAAGCCATGAGCAAGAAGGAACAGCTGATGTTCGTTCGCGAACTGGAAAAGCTGGAAAAGGACATCGGCGGCATTCAGGACATGAACAGCCTGCCCGACGCCATCTTCGTGATCGACGTGGGCTTCCACAAGATTGCCGTGGCCGAAGCCAAGAAGCTGGGCATCCCCCTGGTCGGCGTGGTTGACTCCAACCACAATCCCGAAGGCATCGACTATGTCATCCCCGGTAACGACGACTCTGCCAAGGCCGTGCAACTGTACGCCCAAGGCATCGCCGACGCGATCCTGGAAGGCCGCGCTGCTGCACTGACCGACGTGGTCAAGGCCGCATCCGGCGAGAGCGGTGACGAGTTCGTGGAAGTGGAAGAATCCGCTGCCTGATTGAGCTTGTCCGGCTGAGCGACCTCGTCGCCGAATAAAAAGCGGGGCTCAGGGTAGCCCCGTTTTTTTAAGCCGAAATCCTGTAACGAATCGAACTGACATTGGAGAAATACGATGGCTGCAATTACCGCAAGCATGGTGGCTGAACTGCGCGCAAAGACTGACGCGCCCATGATGGAGTGCAAGAAGGCCCTGACCGAAGCCGAAGGCGACCTGGTCAAGGCGGAAGAGCTGCTGCGCGTCAAGCTCGGCACCAAGGCTGGCAAGGCTGCTTCGCGCGTGACCGCCGAAGGCGTGATCGCCGCCTTCATCAATGGCAACCAGGGTGCCATGATCGAAGTCAACAGCGAAACCGACTTCGTGTCCAAGAACGACAGCTTCATCGCGATGGCCAACGCCGCCGCCAAGCTGGTCGCCGAGCAAAACCCCGCCGACGTGGCCGCGCTGAGCGCACTGGCCTATGAGCAGGACGGCTTCGGCCCCACGCTGGAAGACGTGCGCAAGGGTCTGATCGGCAAGATCGGCGAAAACATGTCCTTCCGCCGCTTCAAGCGCTTCGAAGGCCCCAGCCTGGCTTCCTACCTGCACGGCTCGCGCATCGGCGTGGTCGTCGAGTTCGACGGCGATGCCACGGCTGCCAAGGATGTCGCCATGCACGTGGCCGCCATGAAGCCCGTGTCCGTGACCAGCGCCGACGTGCCCGCCGAGCTGATCGAGAAGGAGCGTACCGTTGCTGCCGCCAAGGCTGCCGAGTCCGGCAAGCCTGCCGACATCGTCGCCAAGATGGTCGAAGGCTCGGTGCAGAAGTACCTGAAGGAAGTCTCGCTGGCCGACCAGGTCTTCGTGAAGGCTGCCGACGGCAAGCAGACCGTGGCCCAGATGCTCAAGGCCGCCAACACCAACGTCAAGGGCTTCACCCTGTACGTGGTCGGCGAAGGCATTGAAAAGAAGGTCGACGACTTCGCTGCCGAAGTGGCTGCCCAGGTGGCTGCCGCCAAGGCCGGCGCCTGATCCTTCCGGGCGACCGAACCGTTCCCTTCACCATCCATCATCATCCACCACTTCGGAGAAACACCATGACCCACGCCACACCGGCCCACAAGCGCATCCTGCTCAAGCTGTCCGGTGAGGCACTCATGGGGGATGACTCGTTCGGCATCAACCGTGCGACCATCGAGCGCATGGTTTCCGAAATTGCCGAGGTCACCAAGGTTGGTGTCCAGGTGGCGGTGGTGATCGGTGGGGGGAACATCTTTCGCGGCGTGGCTGGCGGCTCGGTCGGCATGGACCGTGCCACCGCCGACTACATGGGCATGCTGGCCACGGTCATGAATGCCCTGGCCCTGGCCGATGCCATGGACAAGCAGGGGCTGACAGCCCGCGTGATGTCGGCCATTGCCATCGAGCAGGTCGTGGAGCCCTATGTGCGCCCCAAGGCCCTGCAGTACCTCGAGGAGGGCAAGGTGGTGGTGTTCGCTGCCGGCACCGGCAACCCGTTCTTCACGACCGACACGGCCGCCGCGCTGCGTGGCGCTGAAATCGGCGCCGAGGTGGTGCTCAAGGCCACCAAGGTCGACGGTGTCTACACCGACGACCCGATGAAGAACCCCGACGCGACCCGCTACCACAAGCTGGCTTTCGACGAGGCCATCTCGCGCAACCTGGGCATCATGGACGCCACCGCCTTTGCGCTGTGCCGCGATCAGAAGCTGCCGATCCGGGTGTTCTCCATCGTCAAGCCCGGCGCGCTCAAGCGCGTGGTCATGGGCGAGGACGAGGGCACGCTGGTGTACGCTTGAGCGTTTTGATACCGCGTTACACAGCTCTTCAAGGAACAAGAACATGACGATTGCAGACATCAAGAAGACCACCGAGTCCAAGATGGGCCAGTCCATCGAAGCGCTCAAGAACAATCTTGCGCGCGTGCGCACCGGTCGTGCCAATCCATCGCTGCTGGACTCCATCCATGTGGAGTACTACGGCTCCATGGTGCCGCTGTCCCAGGTGGCCAACGTCACCCTGCTTGACGCGCGCACCATCAGCGTCCAGCCCTGGGAAAAGAGCATGTCGGCCAAGGTGGAGAAGGCCATCCGCGAAAGCGATCTGGGCCTGAACCCCGCCTCGCTTGGCGACCTGATCCGCGTGCCCATGCCTCCCATGAGCGAGGAGCGCCGCAAGGAAATGACCAAGCTGGCGCGCAATGAAGGCGAAGCTTCCAAGGTCGCCGTGCGCAACCTGCGCCGCGATGCCAACGAAGCCGTCAAGAAGCTGGTCAAGGACAAGGAAGCCTCGGAAGACGATCAAAAGCGTTGCGAAGCCGATGTCCAGAAGATGACCGACAAGCACATCGCCGAGATCGATACGCTGGTGGCGGCCAAGGAACAAGACATCATGGCGGTCTGAGGCGTCCTGCCTCATTTGCCTCAGGGTCCGTACCTTTGACCAAACAAGACTCCGGCGCGGTGCCGCGCCATATTGCCGTCATCATGGACGGCAATGGACGCTGGGCCAATCGCCGCTTTCTGCCGCGACTGGCCGGCCACAAGCAGGGCGTGGAATCACTGCGCCGCTGCGCCCGCGCCTGCGTCCAGCGCGGCGTGCAGGTCCTGACCGTCTTCGCTTTCTCTTCCGAGAACTGGAACCGTCCCGAAGAGGAGGTTTCCGGTCTCATGGGCCTGCTGGCCAACGCACTTGCCAAGGAAGTGCAGCAACTGAGCCGCGACGGCGTGCGCCTGCATTTCATCGGTGACCGCAGCGGCCTGGGCGATAAAGTGTGCGCGGGCCTTGCGCAGGCCGAGACCGTCACTGCGCACAACAATCGCCTGGTTCTCAACGTCTGCTTCAACTACGGCGGACGCTGGGACATTGCACAGGCAGCTGCCCGGCTGGCAGAGAAGGGCGAGCCCATCACCCCGCAGAGCCTGGACCGCGCGCTCGCGCTGGCCCATGTGCCCGACCCGGATCTGCTGATCCGTACCGGCGGGGAAATGCGCATCAGCAACTTCCTGCTGTGGCAGGCTGCGTATTCCGAGCTTTTCTTCAGTGACAGCTTGTGGCCTGATTTCGATGAGGCCTGCCTGGACGAGGCCATCGCGGCTTTCGCTTCACGCGAGCGGCGCTTCGGCCAGACTTCCGCGCAAGTACAACAATCACAACCGACGTCGTCCCATCCGCAGACGTCCTGAACAAGGGGGAGCCATGCTCAAGCAGCGAGTCATCACCGCCCTGATCCTGCTGGCCATCCTGTTGCCTGCGCTGTTCTATCCCACGGGTATTCCGTTCGCCGTGGTGGTGCTCGTGCTCATGGCGGCAGGTGCCTGGGAATGGGGGCGTCTCAACGGCTTTGGCACCGCGGGCGCCATCGGCATAGGCGCCATCTGCACGGCGATGTGCCTGGGCGCCTGGGCTGCCGGCTGGCTGGAGCGTCCCCTGTCTGCGCTTTGGATTGTTGCCGGTGCTGCCTGGGTGCTGGGTGGCGGGGCGCTGCTGCGTGCCGGCGTGGCTGGCTGGCCTCGCATTGCAGCGCCTGTGCGCCTGGTCGGCGGAGTGCTGGCCTTGTGGGTGGCCTGGGTCGCCGTGGTGCAGGCGCGCATGATGGGCATCAACTTCCTGCTGTCGGTGCTGGTGCTGGTCTGGGTGGCCGACGTGTTCGCGTATTTCGCAGGACGGACCCTGGGCCTGAAATTCACCAAATCCAAGCTGGCTCCCACGATCAGCCCCGGCAAGAGCTGGGAAGGCGTATGGGGCGGCATGGCAGGCGTTGTGGTGCTGGCCTTGGTCTGGGTCTGGGCTGACCGCCACTACGCGGTGGCCGTGCCCAGTTTCTATTCATTGCTGCTGGCGCGCGGGGCTTGGTTCCTGCTGCTGGCGGTTGTTTTCATGGCCGCGATGAGCGTGGTCGGCGACCTGGTCGAATCCCTGGTCAAGCGCAGCGTCGGCGTCAAGGACAGCAGTGGCCTGCTGCCCGGTCATGGCGGCGTCCTAGACCGCGTCGATGCCCTGCTGCCGACCCTGCCGCTGGCCCTGATGCTTTCCTCTTTCGCGCATTCATGAAGCAGAAAATCACCGTCCTGGGCTCCACAGGCTCCATCGGTACCAATACGCTGGATGTGGTGGCGCGCCACCGCGATCACTACGAAGTCTTTGCGCTCAGCGCGGCCACGCAGGTGGACCTGATGCTGCGCCAGTGTGCCGAATTCAAGCCCCGCTACGCCGTCATGGCCAGCGCGCCGCATGCAAGGCTGCTGGCTGAGCAGCTGCGCAGCAATGGATTGGCCACCGAAGTGCTGCAGTCGCCTGACGCGCTGGAGCAGATCGCCTCGCATCCTGAAGCCGATGCCGTCATGGCGGCCATCGTCGGTGCGGCGGGCCTGGCGCCTTGCCTGGCTGCCGCACGCGCCGGCAAGCGCCTGCTGCTGGCCAACAAGGAGGCGCTGGTGGTTGGCGGTGCACTGTTCATGGACACCGTCAAGCGCCACGGCGCAACGCTGCTGCCCATTGACAGTGAGCACTCGGCCATCTTCCAGTGCCTGCCCGAAGACCGCACCAGTTGGCCCGATCGCGTGGACAGTCTGCTGCTCACAGCCTCGGGCGGGCCTTTTCGCCTGCGCGATCCGTCCACCCTGTCCGGGATCACGCCGGAGCAGGCCTGCGCGCACCCGAATTTCTCCATGGGGCGCAAGATCTCCGTGGACTCGGCCACCATGATGAACAAGGCGCTGGAGGTGATCGAGGCCCGCTGGCTGTTCGACATGGCGCCTGACAAGATCAAGGTCGTCATCCATCCGCAGCAGATCGTGCACTCCATGGTGCAGTTCAAGGATGCTTCGGTGCTCGCGCAACTGGGTACGCCCGACATGCGCGTGCCCATCGCCTGCGGCCTGGCCTGGCCCCGCCGCATCGCCAGCGGTGCGGCGCCCCTGGATTTCGCCAAGCTGTCTGCCCTGACCTTCGAGGAGGCGGATGCCGTGCGCTTTCCGGGCCTGCACCTTTCCTGGCAGGCGCTGCACGCCAGCGAGGGAACCACGGCGGTTCTCAACGCTTCCAACGAAGTCGCCGTTGCCGCCTTCCTGGAGCGGCGCCTGGCATTTGACCGTATCCACGCTGTGAATTTGCGCACGCTCGAGACCTTGCTGCCGCCTACACTGGGCAGTCTGGAAGACCTGCTGGCCCTGGACGCGCAGGCGCGCGAAATCGCGCAGACCGTGGCGCGGCAGTGGCAGCTGTGATGCCGGCTTCGCAGGTCAGGAGGGTTTTCTTGATGGGCCTGCGGCGGAATCCAGAGGCGCATTGGATTCAAAGGAGTATCAATTGTTGCTGACCGTTGTCGCATTCGTGGTCGCACTGGGCTTGCTGATTGCCGTGCATGAGTGGGGCCACTACCGCGTCGCCGTGGCTTGCGGCGTGAAGGTGCTTCGCTTTTCCGTCGGATTCGGCCGCCCCATCCTGCGATGGAAGCGCAAGGGTTCGGACACGGAATTTGTCATCGGTGCACTGCCCCTTGGCGGCTATGTGCGCATGCTCGATGAGCGTGAGGGCGAGGTGCCTGCCGACCAACGCCATCTGGCATTCAACACCCAGCCGCTGCGTGCGCGTGCAGCCATCGTGGCCGCAGGCCCCGTGGCCAATCTCGTGCTGGCCATTGCGCTGCTGGCCATCGTCAATTGGGTCGGCATGCAGGAGCCCGTTGCACGGCTGGCAACACCGCCAGCAGGCACGGTGCTGCAGATGGCGGGTGTTCAAGGCGGCGATCGCGTGCTGCGCATGGCTTTGGGTGACCAGGAATGGGAAGAGGTCCGCTCCATCAATGATCTGCGCTGGACGCTGACCCGTGCAGCGCTCGATGACGAGTCCGTGCGCATGGAGGTGCTCCAGGCCCGCCGCACCGCCCCGTCCGAACTGCGGCTCGCGCTGGCTGGTCAGGTTCAGGGCGAGCCCGATGCCGCCTTCTTCGAGCGCCTGGGCTTGCTTGGTCCCTGGACGCAGCCCGTGCTGGACAAGGTGATTGCCGGTGGTGCCGCCGAGAAGGCGGGCCTGCGCCAGGGCGATCTGGTTTTGCGCGTGGGTGGCACCTCGGTGGACGATGGCACGCAGCTGCGCAATCTCATCCGCAAGATGGGCGCATCGGGCCAGGTCCAGCAGCAGATCTGGCTGGTGGAGCGTGAGGGGCGGCAGTTGCAGATCCCGGTGCTGCCCGACCTGGGCCGATCGGAAGACGGCAAGGAAAGCATCGCCCGCATCGGCGCCTACATCGGCAGCGCCCCGGAAATGGCGCTGGTGCAGCGCGGTCCGCTGGAGGGCCTGTGGGCCGGCGTGCAGCGCACCTGGGAGCTGTCGTCGCTGACACTGCGCATGATGGGCCGCATGGTGATCGGCGAGGCCTCGCTCAAGAACATCAGCGGGCCCCTGACCATTGCCGATTACGCGGGGCGTTCGGCCAGCATGGGCCTGGTCCAATATCTCTCGTTCCTGGCGCTGATCAGCATCAGCCTGGGGGTTCTCAACTTGCTCCCCCTGCCGGTGCTCGATGGTGGGCACCTGATGTATTATCTTTGGGAGGGCGTGACTGGCCGAAGCGTGTCGGAAGTCTGGGCCGGACGCTTGCAGCGTGCAGGCGTGGCGGTTTTGATGATGATGATGTCCGTCGCCTTTTTCAACGATATCAACCGGCTTTGGGGCTAACTTTTCAGCCGTTTTCGGCAAGCCGCAGCGGCGGCAAATCCATTCATGACTAAACGTATCAATCGCCTGGGCGTGCGCGCTGCATCGACCCTGGCTGCCATGGTTTTGGCTGCCAATGCAGCCTGGGCACTGGAGCCCTTCCGCGTACAGGACATCCGCATCGAAGGTCTTCAGCGCGTGGAGCCGGGCACGGTCTTCGCTTCCATCCCCCTGCGCGTGGGTGACCAGTATGACGACGACAAGGGTGCAGCCGCCATCCGCTCGCTGTTCGCATTGGGCCTGTTCAAGGACATCCGCCTGGAAGCCAACGGCAACGTGCTCGTCGTCGTGGTCGAAGAACGCCCGACCATCGCCGAAGTGAACTTCGCCGGCACCAAGGAATTCGACAAGGAAACCCTGCAAAAGGCCATGCGCGATGTGGGCCTGGCCGAGGGGCGTCCGTTCGACAAGGCACTTGCCGACCGCGCGGAGCAGGAGCTCAAGCGCCAGTACATCAACCGCAGCCTGTATGGCGCCGAAGTCGTCACGACGGTCACGCCCATCGAGCGCAACCGCGTCAACCTGACCTTCACGGTGACCGAAGGTGATCCCGCCCGTATCAACGAGATCCATATCGTCGGGAACAAGGCCTTCAGCGAATCCACGCTCAAGGACCTTTTTGACCAGGACACCGGCAACTGGATGAGCTGGTACACCAAGTCGGACCGCTATGCGCGCAACAAGCTCAACGCCGACCTGGAAACGCTGCGCTCCTACTACCTGCAGCGTGGCTACCTGGAATTCCGCGTGGACTCCACCCAGGTGGCGATCTCGCCCGACAAGCAGACCATCTCGCTGACCCTGAACATCCATGAAGGCGAGCGTTTCGTGGTCTCCGGCGTCAAGCTGGAAGGCAACTACCTGGACCGCGACGACGAATTCAAGTCCCTGGTCAAGATCAAGCCCGGCGAGCCCTACAACGCCGATCAGGTCACGGCAACGACCAAGGCCTTCACCGAGCACTTCGGCAACTTCGGCTTTGCCTTCGCGCGCGTCGAGGCCGTGCCGGACATCGACCGTGCGACCAACCGGGTGGCCCTGGTGCTGCACGCCGAGCCTTCTCGCCGCGCCTATGTGCGACGCATCAATCTCAGCGGCAACAACCGCACGCGCGACGAAGTGATCCGCCGCGAATTCCGCCAGTACGAGGCTTCCTGGTACGACGGCGACAAGATTCGCCTGTCGCGCGACCGGGTGGACCGTCTGGGCTTCTTCACCGAAGTCAACGTCGAAACCCAGGAAGTGCCGGGTTCGCCTGATCAGGTGGATCTGGTCATCTCGGTGGCTGAAAAGCCCACCGGCTCGCTGCAGCTGGGCGCTGGTTTTTCCAGCGCTGAAAAGGTTTCGCTGTCCTTCGGCATCAAGCAGGAAAACGTGTTCGGTTCAGGCAACTACCTGGGCGTGGACGTGAACACCAGCAAGTACCGCCGCACCATGGTGCTGTCCACCACGGACCCGTACTTCACGGACACCGGCATCTCGCGCACTTACGACCTGTACTACCGCACTGACCGTCCCTACTACGACGATGCGGCCTACAAGATCGTCACCTCGGGCGGCAGCGTCCGCTTTGGCGTGCCCTTCAGCGAGATCGACACCGTTTACTTCGGCGGCGGCGTGGAGCGCTCCGAAATCAAGCCCGGCACCTACCTGCCCCAGGCGTACAAGGACTATGCCGACAAGTACGGCTACTCCAACACCGGCATACCACTGACCCTGGGCTGGTCACGCGACAGCCGTGACAGCGCGCTGGCGCCCAACTCCGGTCTCTACCAGCGCCTGAACACCGAGTGGTCGGTGGGTGGCGAGGCCCGCTATGTGCGCGCCAACTACCAGATCCAGCAGTACATCCCTCTGAGCAAGAAGTACACACTGGCACTGAACGGTGAACTGGGCTACGGCAAGGGCCTCAATGGCCGTCCGTTCCCGCTGTTCAAGAACTTCTTCTCGGGTGGCCTGGGCTCGGTGCGTGGCTTCGAGCAGGGCTCGCTGGGTCCGCGCGACACCAAGGAAAACCTGGCGCTTGGCGGCTCCAAGAAGGTGACATTGAACGCCGAGTTCATGGTTCCGTTCCCTGGTGCCGGCAATGACAGGACTTTGCGTCTTTTTACATTCCTCGATGTGGGCAATGTCTACGGAGCCAACGAGAACTTCGATCTCGGGGAGCTGCGGGCATCCACGGGCCTGGGCATCAGCTGGATTTCCCCGCTGGGTCCCCTGCGCCTGGCCTTTGCTCAACCCATCCGCAAGCAGACCGGGGATAAAATCCAGCGACTGCAATTCCAAATCGGAACCTCTTTCTAATGAAATCTCTATCTAGCCATTTTTCCCTGGCTGTGCTGCTTGGCGCCATGGCCGTTTCCGCGCACGCCCAGGAGTTCAAGGCCGGCTTTGTGAATACGGATCGCATCTTCCGTGAAGCATCGACTGCCAAGGCTGCGCAGTCCAAGCTGGAGCAGGAATTCTCCAAGCGTGAGAAGGAGCTGATTGACCAGGGCAACTCGCTCAAGAGCGCTTCGGAGAAGTTCGAGCGTGAAGCTCCCACCATGGCCGAAAGCCAGCGCGTCTCGCGCCAGCGCCAACTGGTGGATCAGGACCGCGAGTTCCAGCGCAAGCGCCGTGAGTTCCAGGAAGACCTGAACTCCCGCAAGAACGAAGAACTGGCCCAGGTGCTGGAACGCGCCAACAAGGTGGTCAAGCAAGTGGCCGAATCCGAGAAGTACGACGTCATCCTCCAGGAAGCCGTCTACATCAACCCCAAGTACGACATCACTGACAAGGTGATCAAGGCGCTGAACGGCGGCGGCAAGTAAGCCAGCTGTCCAGGGCTGCATGCCGTGAGCGTATTGTTGGGCCAGATCCTCGATGCACTCGGTGGCGAGTTGGTCGGTGGCGAAAGGGAGATGTCCATCTCCCGCATCGCACCGCTGGACTCTGCCGGGGCCGGGGATCTCAGTTTTCTGAGCAACCCCCGCTACCGCCAGCAACTGGCCGCCTCCGAGGCGGCCTGCGTTATTGTGGCGCCCGCCATGCGCGAGCTGGCGCAGCAGCGGGGTGCCTGCATCGTGGTCCCTGATCCGTATGCGTATTTCGCCAGGGCCACGCAGTGGTGGAAGCGAAACTGCAGGCCCGTGGCGCCGGCCGGTATCCATCCGAGCGCCGTGGTGCACGAGAGCGCCATCGTTGATGCATCGGCCACCATTGGCCCGCTGTGCGTGGTCGAGGAGGGTGCCACGATCGGTGCCCACACGGTGCTCAAGTCGCGCGTCACCATTGGCGAGAACTGCCATGTGGGCGCGCGCTGTCTGCTGCATTCCGGCGTGGTGCTGGGGGCGGACGGCTTTGGGTTCGCGCCCGAGAACGGCGCATGGGTGAAGATCGAGCAGCTCGGCGGCGTGCGGATCGGCGACGATGTGGAAATCGGCGCCAATACCTGCATAGACCGGGGTGCGCTGGACGACACGGTGATCGAGGATGGGGTCAAGCTCGACAACCTGATCCAGATCGGTCACAACGTGCACGTCGGCAGGCATACGGCCATGGCCGGCTGCGTGGGGGTGGCCGGCAGCGCGCGCATTGGCGCGCATTGCACCGTGGGAGGCGGGGCCATCGTGCTGGGCCATCTGCAGTTGGCTGACCGGGTGCATATTTCGGCAGCGACGGTAGTGACCCGTTCGCTGACACAATCAGGTGTTTACACGGGCATGTTTCCCGTGGATGAAAACGCCAAATGGGAAAAAAATGCTGCGACGCTGAAGCAGCTGCACTCCATGCGCGATCGCATCAAGGCCCTGGAGCGGCAACTGCAGCAATCGGCGGATCAAGGCCATAACGGAACGCAATGATGGATATTCACGCAATTCTCAAGCAACTGCCCCACCGCTACCCCTTCCTGCTGGTGGACAAGGTCACGGAGCTTGAGCGCAATACACGCATCAAGGCGATCAAGAACGTCACGTTCAACGAGCCCTATTTCATGGGCCATTTCCCGGGCCGCCCTGTCATGCCTGGCGTGCTCATCCTGGAGGCGCTGGCGCAGGCGGCCGGCCTGCTGGCCTTCGATGCGATGGGCCAGGTTCCGGATGAGAACAACATCTACTACTTCGTGGGCATCGACGGGGCGCGCTTCAAGCGTCCCGTGGAGCCGGGCGACCAGCTGGTGCTGGAGATCACCATCGACCGTGTGCGCGGCGGCATCTGGAAGTTCAAGGGCGTGGCTCGCGTCGAAGACGAAGTGGCCTGCGAAGCCGAGCTGATGTGCACCATGCGCAACGTGGGCTGACGGGCGCATGGCTGGCATTGAACGCATCCATCCCACGGCACTGATAGATTCCGCTGCGCAGCTGGATTCGTCGGTGTCGGTCGGCGCCTATGCCGTCATCGGACCGCATGTGGAAATCGGCGCCGGCACCACCATCGGCGCGCATTGCGTTGTCGAAGGCCATACCCGCATTGGCTGCGACAACCGGATTTTCCAGTTCGCGTCCCTGGGCGCGCAGCCCCAGGACAAGAAGTATGCAGGCGAGCCTACCCGTCTGGTTATCGGCGATCGCAATACGGTGCGGGAGTTTTGCACCTTCAACACCGGTACCGTGCAGGACCAGGGCGTCACGGCCATCGGCGACGACAACTGGATCATGGCCTATGTGCATGTGGCCCATGACTGCGTTGTCGGCAGCCACACCATCCTGGCCAACAACGCTACCCTGGCCGGCCACGTGCACGTGGGCGACCATGTCATCCTGGGGGGCCTGACGGGCGTGCACCAGTTCACCAAGGTGGGTGCCCATGCCATGGCCGGCTTTGCCAGCCATATCTCGCAGGATGTGCCGCCCTTCATGATGGTGGATGGCAATCCGCTGGCCGTGCGCGGCTTCAATATCGAAGGCTTGCGCCGTCGCGGCTTCGGGCCGCAGCGCATTCAGGCCGTCAAGCAGATGCACCGTCTGCTGTATCGCCAGGGACTGACCCTTGAAGCTGCGCGAGAAGCCATTGCTTCGCTGGAGGGTGAACTGCCCGAGGCCGCGGCCGATGTATCGCTGATGCTGGATTTCCTGGCGGCTTCGACCCGGGGCATTGCGCGCTGATCTGGCGCGCGAAAGGACGGCATGACAGAGAACGCGGCGCCATCGGCGCGCCTGAGTCCATCGATTGCCATGGTCGCCGGAGAAACCTCTGGCGACCTGCTGGCGTCCTTGCTCCTGGGGGGGCTGCAGTCCCGCTGGCCCGAGGCCTCGGCCTTTGGCATCGGCGGGCTGCAGATGCAGCAGCGCGGCTTTGAAGCCTGGTGGTCCAGCGAGCGCTTGGCCGTGCATGGATACAGCTGGGAAGTGTTTCGCCGGCTGGCCGAGATTCTGAATATCCGACGCCAGCTGCGTCAGCGACTGCTCCAGCAGCGGCCGGCCGTCTTTGTCGGCATCGACGCGCCGGACTTCAATCTGGGGCTGGAAACCGATCTGCGTGCTGCGGGCATCAAGACCGTGCATTTCGTCTGTCCTTCGATCTGGGCCTGGCGTGCCGATCGCGTCGACAAGATCCGCCGCGCGGCCGATCATGTCCTGTGCATCTTCCCCTTTGAGCCCGAGTTGCTGGCCCGCCATGGCATAGACGCGACCTACGTGGGCCATCCCCTGGCCAGCGTGATTCCGCTGCAGCCCGACCGCGCCGCTGCACGCCGCCGGTTGGGGCTACCCGAAGATGGTCTGGTGCTGGCCGTACTGCCCGGCAGTCGGCGCTCTGAAATACGTTACCTGGCTGCCCGCTTCTTTCAGGCGGCAGCTTTGGTTCGGAAGGCGCTGCCAGCTATTAAAATAGTAGTGCCTGCTGTGCCTTCGCAATTCGACGAGCTGCAGCGCATTGCCGCGCAAGCCGGCATGGCTTCGTCGCTGCACATCGTGCGCGGCCAGTCCCATGACGCATTGGCAGCCTGTGACGTGACGCTGATAGCCAGCGGCACGGCCACGCTGGAAGCCGCCTTGTACAAGCGGCCCATGGTGATCGGCTACAACATGCACCCGTGGAGCTGGCGTCTGATGCGTGGCAAGCAGCTGCAGCCCTGGGTGGGCCTGCCCAACATCCTGTGCGGCGATTTCGTCGTGCCCGAGCTGATCCAGGATGCGGCAACGCCCCAGGCGCTGAGCGCGGCCGTGCTGCAATGGCTGCAGGCCTGCGAGCATTCCCCTTCAACCGTCGAAGCGCTGGTACAGCGCTTCACAGCGCTGCACCATGAATTGCGGCGCGATACTGCCGAACTGGCCGCCCATGCGATCGAGAAAATCATTGCCCCCACTGCCGCCTGAACAGGCGTGCCTGCCCTGGCATCCGCCGGGGTTGGTTGCGGGCGTGGACGAAGCGGGCCGCGGCCCGTTGGCCGGCCCCGTGGTGGCCGCCGCTGTCATTCTTGACGATCTCCATCCCATCGAGGGTCTGAACGATTCCAAGAAGCTCACGGCTGCGCGCCGCGAGGCACTCTATGACGAGATCCGTGCCAAGGCGCTGTGCTGCAGCATTGCCGAGGCCTCGGTCGAAGAGATCGATCGCCTGAACATCCTGCAGGCCACGCTGCTGGCCATGCGCCGCGCGGTGCTGGGCCTGCGATTGAAGCCGGTACTGGTTCTGGTGGATGGCAACCAGTTGCCCGTGCTGGATGTGCAGGCCGAGGCCATCGTCAAGGGCGATGCCCTGGTGCAGTCCATCTCGGCGGCCTCCATTCTTGCCAAGGTCACGCGGGATCGGTGGTGCCAGCGCCTGCATGAGCAATACCCGGAGTACGGCTTCGACGGCCACAAGGGCTATGGCACGGCGGCCCATCTTGCCGCGCTGCGCCTGCATGGCGCCTGCCAGGAGCACCGGCGAACCTTCGCGCCCGTGGCCCATGTCGTGAGCATTGCCCGCAGGGCCGAGCCGCTGGCAGCCGCCCGCGTGGCCGCTGCGGCGCAGGGCGCGCAGGCCTTGCTGCTGTCGGCCTGAGCGCCTTCGCTTTCTGCGCCCGTGGCGCTGTTCTTCGCTGTTCTCTTTGCCCGGAAGCCTTGCCATGAGCCGACAACCTGCCGCTACATCGATCCAGTCCCGTGACAACGCCCTGGTCAAGGATTTGCGAAGGCTTGCCCAGGACAGCGGGGCCTACCGCAGCCAAGGACGTGTCTGGCTGGAGGGGGACCATCTGTGCCGTGCTGCCCTGGCGCGCGGCATGCAGCCCGCCTTGGCCGTGGTGGCCGAGTCCTTCTGGCCTCAGGTGCCGCTGGAGTGGGTGCAGGGCGCAGGCAAGTGCGTGGTGCTGTCCGATGCCGTGTTTGCCGAGGTCAGCGGACTGGAGTCTCCGGCGCGCATCGGCTTTCTGATGGACTGGCAGGCGTCGGCGGCCGTGCGTGCCGGCGTGGCCACCGTGGTGCTCGACCGTGTGCAGGACGCAGGCAACGTGGGCTCCATTCTTCGCAGTGCGGCCGCTTTCGGCTTCGGCCAGATCGTGGCCTTGAAGGGCACGGCTGCGCTGTGGAGCCAGAAGGTGCTGCGCGCCGGAATGGGCGCGCATTTCGGGCTGCACCTGGTGGAGTCGGCGTCACCCGAGGATCTGAGTGCGCTTGGCTTGCCCCTGATCGTGACCAGTTCCCATCAAGGTGAACTGATCCAGAGCGCCGCTCTGCCCTGGCCGTGTGCCTGGGCCATGGGCCATGAAGGGCAGGGCGTTGGCGAGGCGCTGATGCAGCAGGCGGCGCAGCATGTGCGCATCGGCCAGCCGGGTGGTGAAGAGTCTCTGAACGTGGCTGCGGCTGCGGCAATATGCCTGCACGCAAGCAGCGTGAGTGCCGGCTCACGTCAAGGGTAATCCCGCCTCCTGTCAGGAGGCTGAAGCGCGACCAGCCTATAATGGGCGGCTTTCAAGCATTCCACAATACGCCTAGCGACGCTTCCTCGCCACCCCCTGCAGACAAGCTGTAAACCGCACGGACCCGTCCGTGCGGCACGCTGGGCGTAACCGTAATTAGAACCGGAGAACCCAGTGCTTTTGTCTCTCAAGGGAGCATTCCCATCCGCCATCCTGGCGCTCGCAGACGGCACGGTCTTTGTTGGCAACTCGATCGGTGCGCAAGGCGCCACGGTTGGTGAAGTCGTTTTCAACACGGCAATCACCGGCTACCAGGAAATCCTCACCGACCCCAGCTACTGCCAGCAGATCGTGACGCTCACGTATCCGCACATCGGCAACTACGGCGTCAACGCAGAGGATGTCGAGGCTGGCAAGGTCCATGCGGCGGGCCTGATCATCAAGAACCTTCCGCTGCTGGCCAGCAACTTCCGCAAGTCCGAGACCCTGCCCGACTACCTCACGCGCAGCGGCACGGTGGCGATTGCCAACATCGACACGCGCAAGCTCACACGGCTGCTGCGCGACAAGGGCGCACAAAACGGCGCCATCGTCGGTTTGGCCGCTGGCGAAGAAGTGACCCAGGCGCGCATCGACGAGGCACTGGCTGCGGCCAAGGCGGCCCCCAGCATGAAGGGCCTGGATCTGGCCCAGGTGGTGAGCGCCGCCCAGCAGTACGAATGGACGGAAACCGAGTGGAAGCTGGGCGAAGGCTACGGCCAGCAGCAGGCCCCGCGTTTCCATGTGGTGGCCTATGACTTTGGCGTGAAGTTCAACATCCTGCGCATGCTGGCCGAGCGCGGCTGCAAGCTGACCGTGGTGCCGGCCAAGACGCCCGCCAAGGATGTGCTGGCACTCAACCCCGACGGCGTTTTCCTGTCCAACGGCCCTGGCGACCCGGAGCCCTGCGACTACGCCATTGCCGCGACCAAGGAACTGGTGGAGTCCGGCAAGCCCGTCTTCGGCATCTGCCTGGGTCATCAGATCATGGCCCTGGCCGCTGGCGCCAAGACCTTCAAGATGGCCAACAGCCACCACGGCGCCAACCACCCCGTCAAGGACCTGGACAACGGCCGCGTGAGCATCACCAGCCAGAACCACGGGTTTGCGGTGGAGATGGAATCGCTGCCCGACACGCTGCGCGCCACGCACATCAGCCTGTTCGACGGCACGCTGCAAGGCCTTGAGCACAAGGACAAGCCTGCGTTCTGCTTCCAGGGCCACCCCGAGGCTTCGCCCGGCCCGCACGATATCGCCTACCTGTTTGACCGCTTCACGGCGCTGATGGAGAAACACAAAAATGCCTAAGCGCACCGACCTCAAAAGCATTCTGATCATTGGCGCCGGTCCCATCGTCATCGGCCAGGCCTGCGAGTTTGACTACTCCGGCGTGCAGGCCTGCAAGGCGTTGCGCGAAGAGGGCTACAAGGTCATCCTGATCAACAGCAACCCTGCCACGATCATGACCGACCCGGCCACGGCCGACGTCACCTACATCGAGCCCATCACCTGGCAGACGGTCGAGAAGATCATCGCCAAGGAGCGTCCCGACGCCATCCTGCCGACCATGGGCGGCCAGACCGCGCTGAACTGCGCGCTGGACCTGTGGCGCAACGGCGTGCTGCACAAGTACAAGGTCGAGCTGATCGGCGCCACGCCCGAGGCCATCGACAAGGCCGAGGACCGCCTCAAGTTCAAGGATGCGATGACGCGCATCGGCCTGGGTTCGGCACGCTCGGGCATCGCCCATTCGATGGACGAAGCCTGGGCCGTGCAAAAGGAGATGGGCTTTCCTACCGTCATCCGCCCCAGCTTCACGCTGGGCGGCACGGGCGGCGGCATTGCCTACAACCCCGAAGAGTTCGAGACCATCTGCAAGCGCGGCCTGGAAGCGTCGCCGACCAATGAGCTGCTGATCGAGGAATCGCTGCTCGGCTGGAAGGAGTACGAGATGGAAGTCGTCCGCGACAAGGCGGACAACTGCATCATCATCTGCTCCATCGAGAACCTGGACCCCATGGGCGTGCACACCGGCGACTCGATCACCGTGGCGCCCGCGCAGACGCTGACCGACAAGGAATACCAGATCATGCGCAACGCCTCGCTGGCGGTGCTGCGCGAGATCGGTGTGGACACGGGTGGCTCCAACGTGCAGTTCTCGGTGAATCCGAAGGACGGTCGCATGATCGTCATCGAGATGAACCCGCGTGTGTCGCGCTCCTCGGCGCTGGCCTCCAAGGCCACGGGCTTCCCCATCGCCAAGGTCGCTGCCAAGCTGGCCGTGGGCTACACGCTGGACGAACTCAAGAACGACATCACGGGCGGCAAGACGCCTGCGTCGTTCGAGCCCTCGATCGACTACGTGGTCACCAAGATCCCGCGTTTCGCATTCGAGAAGTTCCCGGCTGCCGACAACCGCCTGACCACGCAGATGAAGTCCGTGGGCGAGGTCATGGCCATTGGCCGCACCTTCCAGGAGTCTTTCCAGAAGGCGCTGCGCGGCCTGGAAGTCGGCGTGGACGGCATGAACGAAAAGACCCAGGACCGCGAGATCCTCGAAAAGGAACTCGGCGAACCAGGTCCGGACCGCATCTGGTATGTGGGTGACGCCTTTGCTGCCGGCTGGACGCTGGATGAAGTGCACAACATCACCAAGATCGACAAGTGGTTCCTCGTGCAGATCGAAGAGATCGTCAAGATCGAACTCGAACTGGACAAGGTCTACGAGGAAAAGGGCGATGCCGCGCTGGCTGCACTGGACGCCACCACGCTGCGCACGCTCAAGCAAAAGGGCTTCTCCGACCGCCGCCTTGCCAAGCTGCTGCACAGCACCGACAAGGCCGTGCGCGAGGCGCGCAAGGCACTGGGCGTGCGCCCCGTGTTCAAGCGCGTGGACACCTGCGCTGCCGAGTTCGCCACCGACACCGCCTACATGTACTCCACCTATGACGAGGAGTGCGAAGCCGAGCCGACGGACAAGAAAAAGATCATGGTGCTGGGCGGTGGCCCGAACCGCATCGGCCAGGGCATCGAGTTCGACTACTGCTGCGTGCATGCCGCGCTCGCCATGCGCGAGGACGGCTATGAAACCATCATGGTCAACTGCAACCCCGAAACCGTGTCCACCGACTACGACACCTCGGACCGCCTGTATTTCGAGCCGCTGACGCTGGAAGACGTGCTCGAAGTCGTGGCTGTCGAGAAGCCTGTTGGCGTCATCGTGCAGTACGGCGGCCAGACGCCCCTGAAGCTCGCCCTGGGTCTTGAAAAGGAAGGCGTGCCCATCATCGGCACCACGCCCGACATGATCGACGCGGCCGAAGACCGCGAGCGCTTCCAGAAGCTGCTGCATGAGCTGGGCCTGCGCCAGCCACCCAATGCCACGGCCCGTACCGAGCCCGAAGCGCTGGAAAAGGCGGCCGGCCTGGGCTACCCCCTGGTCGTGCGTCCCAGCTATGTGCTGGGTGGCCGTGCCATGGAAATCGTGCATGAGCAGCGCGACCTGGAGCGCTACATGCGCGAAGCCGTCAAGGTCAGCAATGACTCGCCCGTGCTGCTGGACCACTTCCTGTCCAACGCCATCGAGTGCGATGTGGACTGCGTGCGTGACCGCGAAGGCGCCGTCTTCATCGGCGGCGTGATGGAGCACATCGAGCAGGCCGGCGTGCATTCGGGCGATTCCGCCTGCTCGCTGCCGCCTTACTACCTCAAGCCCGAGACCGTGGCCGAGATCAAGCGCCAGACGGCTGCCATGGCCAACGCGCTGAGCGTGGTCGGCCTGATGAACGTGCAGTTCGCCATCAAGGAAACGGCCGATGGCGACGTGATCTACGTGCTGGAAGTCAATCCGCGTGCCTCGCGCACCGTGCCCTTCGTCTCCAAGGCCACGGGCATCCAGCTGGCCAAGGTGGCTGCGCGCTGCATGGCCGGCGACACGCTGGCCCAGCAAGGCATCACCAAGGAAGTCACGCCGCCGTACTTCAGCGTCAAGGAAGCCGTCTTCCCGTTCGTGAAGTTCCCGGGCGTGGACACCATCCTCGGCCCCGAGATGAAGTCCACCGGCGAAGTCATGGGCGTGGGCAAGACCTTTGGCGAAGCCTTCGTCAAGAGCCAGCTGGGCGCCGGCGTGGCACTGCCCACCCAGGGCAAGGTCTTCCTGACCGTGAAGAACGCCGACAAGCCGCGCGCCGTGGCCGTGGCCAAGGAACTGGCTGCCATGGGCTTCGTGCTGTGCGCCACGCGCGGCACGGCAGCGGCCATCTCCGAGGCAGGTATCGAGGTGCAGCTCGTCAACAAGGTGACCGAGGGCCGCCCCCACATCGTGGACATGATCAAGAACGGCGAGATCGCCATGGTCATCAACACGGTGGAAGAGCGCCGCAACGCCATCGCCGACTCGCGCGCCATCCGCACCAGCGCCCTGCTGGCGCGCGTGACCACCTTCACCACCATCTTCGGTGCCGAAGCCGCCGTCGAAGGCATGAAGTCCATGGGCAACATGGATGTGCACTCCGTCCAGGAACTGCACGCCCAGCTGCAAACGGCCTGATCCTTCCGCGCTGCCGCCCCTCGTTTCTGACGAGGTGCAGCCGGCGGCACTGTCCGACAGTGCCGCCGGGTTTTCCCACCGAAGCTGGTGGTCAAACGCGGCATAATGGACCACATGACTTGATGAAACCGCCGCGCGGCAACGTGCGGCGGTTTGCTTTTGGGGCGCAGGCCCTGCCGCCATACTGCCGGCCCGCCTGTGCCAAAGAAGCCGCGCAACGCGCGGCGTTTGCTGCACATGGAGACTTTTCAATGGCCACCATTCCCATCACCAAGCGCGGAGCCGAGAAACTCAAGGACGAGCTGCACCGTCTGAAGACCGTGGAGCGTCCTTCCATCATCCAGGCCATCGCCGAGGCCCGTGCCCAGGGCGACCTGAGCGAAAACGCCGAGTACGAGGCCGCCAAGGACCGCCAAGGCTTCATCGAGGGCCGCATTGCCGAGGTAGAGAGCAAGCTGTCCGCAGCCCAGATCATTGATCCCTCCGCCGTGGATGCCGGCGGCCGCGTGGTCTTCGGTGCAACGGTTGAACTCGAAGACGAGGACAGCGGCGACACGGTCAAGTACCAGATCGTCGGCGAGGACGAAGCCGATCTCAAGCTGGGCCTGATCAACGTCTCCAGCCCCATCGCACGCGCGCTGATCGGCAAGGAAGAAGGCGATACCGCTGTCGTGCAGGCACCGGGCGGCGAGCGCCGCTATGAAGTGGTGTCGGTGCGCTACCTCTGATGCGTCGGTGCCTATGCCTCGATCGTTGAGGAAGGCCTAAGCCCATGAGCAACCTGTACGAGCGCGTTCCCCTGCTGGCCGCTGCCCTGTGGTGGGGCAGCCTGTCGGCCATCGGCTTCATGGCCGTACCCATGCTGTTCGCCCACTTGCCCACGCCGGCTGTCGCGGGCTTCATGGCTGCCAAGCTGTTTGCCGCGCAGACCTGGGTGTCCATCGCCTGCGCGGCCGTGCTGCTGGTCCTGTCCCGGCGCAGCAAGGAGTCGGTCCTGCAGCCCTGGGCCAAGGCCTGCCTGGGCTTTGTGATCGCAGGCATGCTGCTGGCATTTGTCGTCCAGTACGGCGTGTCGCCGCGCATCGTTGCACGCGACAACCTCAAGCTGTGGCACAGCGTGGGCACGGTGATGTATGCGCTGCAGTGGCTGTGTGCGCTCGTCGTGCTGTGGCGCATAGGCCGTTCGTCTCAAGCGAACACCCGGGCCACGGCCTGATCCCGGTCCTGCCGGTTCGGCACCATGCCAAACAAAAACGCCCGCAAGCGCGGGCGTTTTTTTGTGGGTCGAGCTGCTCACTCGTGCCAGTGCTCGGCCACCCAGGTGGCAGGCCGGATATAGCGAAAGCGCCGATTGCGCCGGCCGGCCAACGCGTCAGGCGGGTTGCATTCGCCGTGGAAGATCACCACGCGTGCACCCTCGGGCACGAAGGGCGGCTTCCAGTAGTTCGTCGGCCATGCGGGAATGCAGTGGTACTTGAAGCTGGGGCACCAGGCCTGCGGCCAGTACTTGAGCTTGCCCTGCTTGTGCAGCATGTCGGACAGATAGGCCTGCTCATTGCGAAAGTTGCGGCGTATCTCTTCGAAATGCGTGCGGAAGTAGTCCAGCACCTCGGGGTGGGCACCCAGCTCGAAGCGGTACACCGAGGAATTGCCCGTGATGCGCCACGGACGCTTGTAGTCGTGGATGATCAGGAACTCGCCGGGCTCGGTGAAAAAATCGTCCAGCGGCCCGGTGATGACCACGTCCACGTCAAGAAACAGCGCCGTGCCGCGCAGGCCGTGCAGGTCGGCACTGAAGGTGGCCAGCTTGTTCCAACCACGCTCCGGAATGCCCGCGGGCAGGTTCAGCGGAGGAATCGGCAGGCATTCGACCTCGTCGCGAATCCCCACGCCGTCATCGGTCAGGCAGACAAGGCGAAAATCGCCCTTCAGATGCCGGCGCACCATGGCGTAGAGCCTGTTGACATACTCCGGACCGTACTTCTTGCCCCACTTCATGCAGATCACGAAGCGCTGCTGCGCAGAGGGGGAGGCGGAGGGCGGTTGCGCGGCCTGGGCCACGCTGGCGGCATGGGATGCTACGGTCATGGATGCGGCGGACTCAGTCTGCCTGACGCTTCTTGACCGACTTCTGCTTGGGCTTGGCGCGCTTGACCTGGCCACCTGCCGTCAGGCGCTGGTTGCCCAGCACGCGGATCTGCTTGACCTCGGGCTTCTGGCCCGAGCGCTTGCTGAACTTGAGCAGCTTGACATCGCGAGGGCCGGGCATGCGGCTCTCGTCGATGGCTTTTTCCTTTTCCGGCATGGGGCGCCAGAGCACCAGCAGCTTGCCGATGTGCTGAATGGGTGCAGCGCCAAGCTCGTCGCACAGCTGCAGATACATCTGCTCGCGTGCGGCGCGGTCGTCGTTGAAGACACGGACCTTGATCAGGCCATGTGCGTTAAGGCCGGCGTTGACCTCCTTTTGCACGGCAGCCGTCAGGCCGTCACCCCCGATGAGGACCACGGGGTCCAGGTGGTGTGCGTTGGCGCGGTGTTCCCGGCGCTCGGCGGGAGTCAATTGAATTTGGGGCATGGCCGTATTATCGAGGCTGAAAGAATCCAGCATGAAAGTCAACACAAAAAGCAAGAAGGTCAACAAGGCTTGGCTCAACAGCCACGTCAACGATCCTTACGTCAAGGCCGCCCAGAAGGACGGCTACCGCGCGCGCGCGGCCTACAAACTCAAGGAGATCGACGAGCAGCTCAAGCTCATCCGGCCGGGTGCCACGGTGGTGGACCTGGGCTGCGCACCCGGGGCTTGGAGCCAGTATGTGCGCCGTTGCCTGTCGCCCAACGGGGCGGCCGTCGGCGCTCTCAACGGCCGCATCATCTCGCTGGATCTGCTGCCCATGGAGCCCATTGAGGGCGTGCAGTACATCCAGGGCGATTTCCGCGAGGAGCCGGTTCTGGCCCAGCTCCAGGAGGCCCTGGGCGGGGGCAAGGCCGACGTGGTGGTCTCCGACATGGCTCCCAACCTGTCGGGCAACGGCACGACGGATGCGGCACGCATTGCGCTGCTGGTCGAACTGGCGGTTGATTTTTCCATCCACCATATGAAACCTGAAGGCGCCTTGGTGGTGAAGCTCTTCCACGGCGGGGCCTACGATGACCTGGTTGCGCTGTTCCGGCAGACCTTCAAGGTGGTCAAGCCGATCAAGCCCAAGTCCTCGCGTGACAAGTCTTCGGAGACGTTTTTGGTGGGCATGGGGCTCAAGTAGGCCTGTGCAGCCGCCCGGCGCTGCCCTGACCCGGGTCAAGACCGTATTCAAGCTATGGCTGCTATAGAGGGATATAGGCGACCAGCCAGCTTGAAACACCTAAAATGGACCGCAAATACGCTTCGAGCACGCTGGAAGTCGTTTTATCTGTATCCCCCATTGGAGCCCCGCTTGAACAATCAGTGGTTTTCAAAAATTGCCGTCTGGCTGGTCATCGCCATGGTGCTGTTTACGGTGTTCAAGCAATTTGACACCCGTGGCGGCGCTGGCGCGTCCCATGTCGGTTACTCCGAGTTCCTGGAAGAGGTGCGAAGCAATCGCATCAAGAGCGCCACCATCCAGGAAAGCCCCGGCGGCACCGAGATCGTGGCCACGACCAACGATGACCGCAAGGTGCGCACCACCGCCACCTACCTGGATCGCGGGCTCGTGGGTGACCTGATCAACAACAACGTCAAGTTCGACGTCAAGCCCCGCGAAGAAGGCTCGGTCCTCATGACCCTGCTCGTCAGCTGGGGGCCCATGCTGCTGTTGATCGGCGTGTGGGTGTACTTCATGCGCCAGATGCAGGGCGGCGGCAAGGGCGGTGCTTTCAGCTTCGGCAAGAGCAAGGCGCGCATGCTGGACGAGAACAACAACACCGTTACCTTTGCCGACGTTGCAGGCTGCGACGAAGCCAAGGAAGAGGTCAAGGAAGTCGTGGACTTCCTCAAGGACCCCAACAAGTTCCAGAAGCTCGGCGGCCGCATTCCGCGTGGTCTGCTGCTGGTCGGGCCTCCGGGTACCGGCAAGACCTTGCTGGCCAAGTCCATTGCGGGCGAGGCCAAGGTCCCGTTCTTCAGCATCTCGGGCTCCGACTTCGTTGAAATGTTCGTCGGCGTGGGCGCGGCCCGCGTGCGCGACATGTTCGAGAACGCCAAGAAGAATGCACCCTGCATCATCTTCATCGATGAAATCGACGCCGTGGGCCGCCAGCGCGGCGCAGGCCTGGGCGGTGGCAACGATGAGCGTGAACAGACCCTGAACCAGATGCTGGTCGAGATGGACGGCTTCGAGACCAACCTCGGCGTGATCGTCGTGGCTGCGACCAACCGTCCGGACATCCTGGATGCGGCGCTGCTGCGCCCCGGCCGTTTCGACCGCCAGGTGTATGTGACGCTGCCCGATATCCGCGGCCGCGAGCAGATCCTCAATGTGCACATGCGCAAGATCCCTGTCGGCCAGGACGTGAATCCGGGCGTGATCGCCCGCGGCACGCCCGGCATGTCGGGTGCCGATCTGGCCAACCTCTGCAACGAAGCAGCCCTGATGGCCGCGCGCCGCAATGCGCGCACCGTCGAGATGCAGGACTTCGAGAAGGCCAAGGACAAGATCATCATGGGCCCCGAGCGCAAGAGCATGGTCATGCCCGAGGAAGAGCGCCGCAACACGGCCTACCACGAGGCAGGCCACGCACTGATCGGCAAGCTGTTGCCCAAGTGCGATCCCGTGCACAAGGTCACCATCATCCCGCGCGGCCGTGCGCTGGGCGTGACCATGAGCCTGCCCGAGAAGGACCGCTACTCCTACGACAAGGAGTTCATGCTCAACCAGATCGCCATGCTGTTCGGTGGACGCATTGCCGAAGAAGTGTTCATGAACCAGATGACCACGGGCGCGAGCAACGACTTCGAGCGGGCCACGCAGATCGCACGCGACATGGTCACCCGCTACGGCATGACCGACGCGCTGGGTCCCATGGTCTATGCGGAGCAGGAAGGCGAGCCTTTCCTGGGCCGCTCGATGAGCAAGACCAACAGCATGAGCGAGCAGACGATGCAGAAGGTGGACCAGGAGGTTCGCCGCATCATCGACGAGCAGTACGGACTGGCGCGCAAGCTGATCGAGGATAACTCCGACAAGATGCATGCCATGGCCAAGGCCATGCTCGACTGGGAAACCATCGACGCCGAGCAACTCGATGACATCATGGCCGGCCGCGAGCCGCGTCCTCCCAAGGACTGGGTGCCGCGCAACCCGCCGTCGTCCGACGGTGGCAACTCGTCCGGCGGCACGCCGGCAGTGGATGCCGACCCTGCGCCCACCACGGCCTGAGCTGCTTGCCGCAGAATCGGTCAATCCCATGCAAAGGGCCCTGAGGGGCCCTTTTGCTTTGCTTGCAGGATGTGTTCAATTGCCCGCAACGGCCAGCGATGAACCCGGTCCGGCAGGCGCCTACCTTCAGGAAATCCCATGCCGCATCAATGGCAGACTTCGCGCTTTGTTCTAGACCTTCAGCGTCCACTGGTCATGGGCATCGTCAATGTGACGCCCGACTCGTTTTCCGACGGCGGGCGGCACAACACGGTGGAGCAGGCCTTGCGGCATGCAGAGCAACTGGTCAGTGAGGGCGCGCACATCCTCGATATTGGCGGCGAGTCCACCAGGCCCGGCTCACCGGCTGTTCCGCTGGATGAGGAGTTGCGGCGCGTGCTGCCTGTTGTACAGGGCGCAGTGCAACTGGGCGTGCCTGTCTCCGTCGATACCTACAAGCCCGAGGTCATGCAGGCCGTGCTGGATCTGGGGGCCGACATCGTCAACGACATCTGGGCGCTGCGCCAGCCGGGCGCGCAGCAGGTGGTGGCCGCGCACCCGAGCTGCGGCATCTGTCTCATGCACATGCATGGCACGCCGCAGGACATGCAGACCACGCCCATGCAAGGCGACGCCGTACCCGCCGTGAGCGCGTTCCTGCAGGTGCATACCAATGCCCTGCTGGCCCGGGGCGTGGCGCGGGAGCGCATCGTCTGGGACTATGGCATCGGCTTCGGCAAAAGCGTGGCACAGAATTTTTCCCTGCTTGCACGCCAGCATGAATTGCTGGGCCTAGACTTCCCGCTGCTGGCCGGCTGGTCGCGCAAGGGCTCGCTCGGGCAGGTCAGTGGCCGTCCACAGGGCCAGCGCATGGTGCCCAGCGTGGCGGCGGCACTGCTGGCGGTGGAGCGTGGCGCGCGCGTGGTGCGCGTGCACGACGTGGCCGATACGGTGGCGGCATTGACGGTCTGGCAGACCATGCACGACAACGACTGAACAACAAAGGAGCACTATGGCACGCACATATTTTGGTACCGATGGAATTCGCGGCCTGGTGGGCCGTTCGCCCATCACCCCCGACTTCGCGCTGCGTCTGGCGCATGCCGTGGGCCGTGTGCTGCGGCGCAAGGAAGCCCGTCCCATGGTGCTGATCGGCAAGGACACGCGGATCTCGGGCTACATGCTGGAGAGCGCGCTGGAGTCCGGGTTCAACTCTGCCGGCGTGGACGTGATGCTGCTGGGCCCCTTGCCCACGCCGGGCGTGGCCTATCTGACGCGCGCCCAGCGCGCCAGCCTGGGCGTGGTCATCAGCGCCAGCCACAACCCTTATTACGACAACGGCATCAAGTTCTTCAGCGCACAGGGCACCAAGCTGCCCGATGCCTGGGAGGAAGAGGTCGAGCAGGCCTTGACCGAAGATCCCGTATGGGTCGACTCTGCCGCTCTGGGAAAGGCCCGGCGCCTTGAAGACGCGGCAGGGCGCTACATCGAGTTCTGCAAGAGCACCTTCGACCATGCGCTCACGCTCAAGGGTGTGAAGATCGTGGTCGATGCGGCCCATGGCGCGGCCTACCAGATCGCCCCCAAGGTCTTCCATGAACTGGGGGCCGATGTGGTGGCCATTGGCTGTGCGCCCGATGGACTGAACATCAACGAAGGCGTGGGTGCCACCCATCCCGAGGCCCTGGTGCTGGCCGTGCGAGCGAACAAGGCCGACTTCGGTGTGGCGCTGGATGGTGATGCCGACCGGCTGCTGCTGGTCGATGCGGCTGGCCGGCTCTACAACGGCGACGAACTGCTGTACCTGATGGCGGCCGATCGGCTGGCGCGTGGCGAGGCCGTGCCGGGTGCCGTGGGCACACTGATGACCAATATGGCCGTGGAGGTGGCGCTGAAGTCCCAGGGTGTGGGCTTTGTGCGCGCCAAGGTCGGCGACCGCTATGTGCTGGAGGAGCTGCACCGGCAGGGCTGGACCCTGGGGGGCGAGGGCTCGGGCCATCTGCTGGCGCTGGACAAGCACACCACGGGTGATGGCCTGGTCAGCGCGCTGCAGGTGCTGCAGGCCTGCGTGCGTTCGGGCAAGAGCCTGTCGCAGTGGCTGTCTTCGGTCCAGCTGTTTCCCCAGGTATTGCTCAACGTGCGGCTGCAGCCGGGCCAGGACTGGAAGCGCAACACCCAGCTGGAGGAAGCCACCGAGGCCGTCAAGGCCGAATTGGGTGATACGGGGCGCGTGCTTATCCGCGCCAGCGGCACCGAGCCTTTGCTGCGCGTGATGGTGGAGGCACGCGATGGCGACCAGGCCAGCCGCTGCGCCGAGCGCCTGGCCAGCGTGGCGAAGAATTCACCCATGCCCTGAGCGGCGGGGGCACTTTCTCTGCCATGGAAAGCCGAAGCTGCAGTCTTCGGCTTTTTCGTCTGCAGACCGTGGCGCGGTGAGCCGTTCAGCCCTGGCTGCGCAGAAAGGCCTCCAGCGCCTGGGGCGGCAGCGGGCGGCTGAAATGGTAGCCCTGGGCTTCATCGCAGCCTTGCTCGCGCAGGAACTCCAGCTGTGCCTCCGTTTCCACGCCTTCGGCCGTGGTCTGCATGCCCAGGGCCTGGGCCATGCGAATGATGGCGCTGACTATGGCGCGGTCATTGCTGTCGTGGTCCAGGTCCTGGATGAAGGACTGGTCGATCTTGAGTTTGTAGATCTGAAAGCGCTTGAGCTGGCTCAGGGATGAATAGCCGGTGCCGAAGTCATCCATGGCCAGGCGCACGCCATGCTCGCGCAGCCGGTCCATGGTGGCCGTGGCCTGGCGCGGATCATGGATGGCCACGCCCTCAGTCAGCTCCAGCTCCAGAGAATCTGCCGGCAGGTCGCTGTCGAGCAGGATGCGGTTGATGATTTCGGGCAGTTGCTGCTGGTGGAACTGGATGGCCGACAGGTTCACGGCCACCTTCAGGTCCCGCAGCCCCGCATTGCGCCAGGCCTGCAGTTGCTGCATGGCGCTGCGCAGCACCCATTCGCCGATCTGCAGGATCTGGCCGCTGTCCTCGGCGACGGGGATGAACTCCGCGGGCGAAACCGAGCCCAGCTCGGGATGCTCCCATCGCAGCAGTGCCTCCACGCTGCGCACGCGTCCGGTGCTCAGGGTGATCTGCGGCTGGTAGTGCAGATACAGCTGATTGCGTTCCAGCGCCCGCCGCAAGGCGTTCTCCAGCTGCAGGGCGCGCAGGGACTGGGCCTGCATCTGCGGAGTGAAGAAGCGGTAGGTGTTGCGGCCGGCCTGCTTGGCGTGGTACATGGCCGCATCGGCGGCCTGTGTCAGCGAGTCGATGTCGTGGCCGTCGCGCGGGTACAGCGCGATGCCCATGGACGGCGCAATGGTCAGTTCGTGGCGGTCGATCTGGTAGGCCTGGCGCGACGCCTCCTGCAGCTTGCCTGCCACGCGGGCCGCACCCTGGGCATTGGCGCCGGGCAGCAGCAGCACGAATTCGTCGCCGCCGATGCGGGCCACCGTATCGCGGTCGCGCACGACGGCACGCAGGCGGCGGGCAATCTCCACCAGCAGGGCATCGCCCACGCGATGGCCCAGCGAATCATTGACATGCTTGAAATGGTCCAGGTCCAGGAACATCACGGCCAGCGGCGTGTCGTTGACCTTGGCCAGCTCGATGGCGCGGGCGCTGCGCTCGGCCAGCAGCGTGCGGTTGGGCAGGCCGGTGAGCGCGTCGTAGTGCGCCATCCAGTAGATGCGTTCCTGGTCCAGCTTGCGGTCGGCGATCTCGCGGTGCAGGTTCTCCACCGTGGCGCTGAGTTCGCGTGTGCGGTCGCGCACCTGCTGCTCCAGCAGTTCGTGGGCCTGGCTCAGGGCCTGCTGGGCGCGCAGACGGTCGTCGATGTCGCTGACGATCCAGATGGAGCCTTCGCGTGCATCGCCCGGATTGATGAGCCGGCCCGTCAGTTCACCCCAGAACAGGCTGCCATCCTTGCGGCGCAGGCGGCGCTGCGTGCGAAAGGACAGGCCCGCGCTCAGCGTGCGATAGGCCTCGCGCCCCAGGCTGCGCAGCTCGTCGCGGCTGGGGTGCAGGTGCTCGCTGTTGATGCCGACCAGCGCATGTTCGCCCGCGTAGCCGAAGATGTCGGCATAGCACTGGTTGCATCGGACGATGACGCGCTGGCGGATGAAGACGATGCCCACGCCGGCATTGTCGAGCAGTGCCTGCTGCTCGCGCAGGCTGCGCTGCAGCGACGCCGCCATCATCGAAGACGGACGTTCGAGTACAGGGTCGTACGCAATCGTCGGCGCGGACATGGCGAAGCGGTAGGGCGGTGGTAAAGGGATGAGGGGGAACTTACAAAGTGTAGCACTTGCGCGCAAAACAGCATTTTGTCGTTCCCTGGCGAGGGCAGGGCCTTGGTTTTCAGGTGCCGGTGGACTGTCGTTGCCGGCCCTTGGCCTGCGCATTGAGCTTGTGGGCCAATTCATAGAGCACGCCATGGCGCAGGGCGCCGTGCGTGACGCGCATGCGCTCGATGCCCAGGCTGGAGAAGATGCCCCGCATCACGCTCATGCCGCCGCCGATCATGGGGCGCAACTCTTCCTTGAGTCCGTCCATGTTCACACGGTCGACATGGCCTGCGCGCAGCAACTGCGCATGCAGCCAGTCCAGTCCCTGCCGCGTGATCCAGCCGGCCGTGCCCCCGGGCGCATGGGCCAGGACCTTGACAATGGCACCGGCCGTGCCCGAGGAGCCATAGGCATGGCTCCATTGCCCGGCAGCGAAAAGTCCTGCTTCGGGCGCAATGATGTCGGCCACGGCTGCTTCGGCCTGGGACAGGGCCTGGGCCGACAGCTCGCCATCGGTGAAGTGGCGCAAGGCCCAGGTCACGCTGCCGAAGGCGAAGGAGCGTGCCTGCAGTACTTGCCGCTGCTGACCCAGGCACAGCTCGGTCGAGCGGCCGCCGATGTCCACCACCAGCCTCCGCTGGGCGCCGGGCGGCAGCAACTGGGCGACGCCGCGATAGATCAGGCGTGCTTCCTCCTCGCCGTCAATGACCTCGATGGGGCAGCCCAGGATGCGCTGGCCTTCGTCCAGGAAGATCTGGCGATTCGATGCCTCTCTCAGCGTCTGCGTGGCCACTGCACGTACGCGGTGGCGGGGCAAATCACCCAGCACCTGCGCATAGCGCTCCAGGCAGGCCCAGCCGCGCTGCATGGCCTCCAGGCTCAAGGCGCCCTGGGCGTCGAGGGCGCTGCCCAGGCGTATGGCTTCCTTGCGATGGCTGAGCAGCTGTACCTTTGCGCCGTCGCTGCGGGCCATGGCCAGCAGGCAGCTGTTGGAGCCAATGTCGATGGCGGCCAGGCGGCTTTCGGGGGGATTGGAAGAGGACATGCGCGAAAGGCGGACGACGGCACGGCTGCGGCAGGTTTGCAGCAGCCAACGGCATCCAGGGGAAGGCAGCTAGCTTAGCACCCCGGCGATGTCGCGTCGCTCTCGTGCCGGTGTGACTGGGTCATGACCTTTGCGTGACGGTTTCTGCGCCGTTGCTTGCGCCTGGCTTGGCTTGTATGACAGATGTCATGAACAGAGGAATGCATGTCATGAACATGTCACAAATCCGGGGCAGACTGCCCGAATCCCCGGCTAGCGGGGTGACTACCGGGTCCTGCCCAGGCCGGGCCCCTGCATCCATGCCCCAGACATTCACGCCGATTCCCGGTGGCGCCTCTGCCGCACCTGCCGAACCAGAACATGAACAGGGAGCGCGTGCCGTGCCCGCAGGGCCGGCTTCGCTGGGCATGGCCCGCCAGACAGCTCCCATACCCGTCTCTGCACCCCTGAATGTCCCGATGATGCCTCTGGCGAAAAGCCTCTCCACCGCCTTGTCGGAGCTGCAGGGCCAGGCCATTGCGGCTTCTGCCTCTGCTTCTTCTGCAAGGCTTCCCGCCCCCGAATACACTGGACTGCACGCCACAGCCGAAAGCGGTGAAGTGCAAGAGCAGCAACAACAGTTTCTTGACCGTGACCATTGCATCCTGGCCTTCAATGAGCGCGTGCTGGACTGGGCCGTGCGTGAAGATGTGCCACTGCTGGAGCGTTTGCGCTATCTGTGCATCGTCTCCTCGAATCTCGACGAATGGTTCGAGGTGCGTTGCGCCCCGCATGTGACGGCCGCCAAGGCCGGCGACGCCAAGGGCCTGTACACCCTGCAGAGCTTCCGCTCGCTGATGGACAAGGCGCATGAGCTGGTATTGCGCCAGTACACGCTGTACAACCAGTCGCTGATTCCCGCCTTTGCGGGGCAGGGCATACGCGTGGTATCCCATGGCGAGCGCAGCAGCGCCCAGCGCAAATGGGTGCGCGAGTACTTCCTGCGCGAAGTCCAGCCGCTGCTCATGCCCGTGGGCCTGGACCCATCCCATCCATTCCCCCAGGTGGCCAACAAGGCGCTGAACTTCATCGTGCGCCTCAAAGGTGTCGATGCCTTTGGCCGTGCCAACGAGGTGGCCATCGTCAAGGTGCCGCGTGTCTTGCCGCGCCTGGTGCGCCTGCCCGAGAAGATCGCGGGCAAGCAGCGCCTGTTCGTGAGCATCTCCAGCATCGTGCGCGCCCATCTCGTCGAGTTGTTCCCGGGGCGTGAGGTGGCGGAGTTTGCGCAATTCCGTGTCACGCGCCATTCGGACCTGGCAGTGGATGAGGAAGACGTCAGCGACCTGCGCACGGCCCTGCGCCAGGGTCTGCACCATCGCCACTACGGCCAGGCGGTGAGGCTGGAGGTGTCCTTTGCCTGCTCGCCCATGCTGTCCGACCTGCTGCTGGGCCAGTTCGGCCTGCCGACCGAGGCACTGTTCCGCGTCAAGGGGCCCGTGAACCTGGTGCGCCAGTCGCAGCTGGTGGATCTGGTCGATGACCCCGCGCTGCTGTTTCCGCCTTGGCGTCCGGCATGGCCGCGCCAGCTGCAGCCGGGCCGCTCGGTGATGGCCCAGATCCGCAAGCGTGATGTGCTGATCCACCAGCCCTTCGAGAGCTTCGACGGCGTGCTGGAGCTGCTGCGCGAAGCCGTCAATGACCCTGAGGTGCTGGCCATCAAGCAGACCATCTACCGCACGGGGTCGGACTCCGAGATCATGCAGCTGCTGGCCGAGGCGGTTCGCCGCGGCAAGGAAGTGCTGGCCGTGCTGGAACTCAAGGCCCGCTTTGACGAAGAGGCCAACATCAACTCCGCCGAGAAGCTGGAGGCCTTGGGCGCCCAGGTGGTCTACGGCGTGCTGGGCCTGAAGACGCACGCCAAGATGCTGCTGATTACCCGGCGCGAAAAGCGCAGCGGTCAGCTCAAGCGCTATGGGCACCTGTCCACCGGCAATTACAACGTGCGCACGGCGCGCCTGTACACGGACATCAGCCAGCTGACCTGCGATGCACAGATCACGGCCGATATGGATGCCGTATTCAGCCACCTGTCCAGCCACAACCGCTTGCCCAAGCTGCACCAGCTTGTGATTGCACCGTTCCAGCTGCACGATCGCATGCTGGCGCTGATTGCCCAGGTGGGCGAGGCCGCACAGCGCGGCGAAGAGGCGCGGATTGTGCTGAAGATGAATGCGCTGACTGACGAACTGCTCATGCAGGCCCTGGTGCGTGCCGGTCAGCAGGGCGCACGCATCGATCTCATCGTGCGCAGCGCCTGCATGCTGCCGCCGCAGCGCAAGGGCTGGACGGACAACATCCGCGTGCGCTCCATCATCGGCCGCTTCCTGGAGCATTCGCGCGTCTTCTACTTCGCCTGGGGCAATCAGCAGGAGTTGCTGCTGTCCAGTGCGGACTGGATGAACCGCAACATGATGCGCCGGGTGGAGCTGGCCTGGCCTGTGCGCGATCCGGCGTTGCGCCAGCAGGTGATAGACGAATGTCTTGTCGCCAGCCTGCATGACAACCGCGACGCCTGGACGCTGGAAGCCAATGGCGCCTACCAGCGCGCACCCTATCCGACCACGGGCCTGGGGGCGCAGAACGCCTTGATGGAGCGTTACGGCCCTCGGGCCTGAGCCGCATATCCTGTCAGGGCGCCGTGCGCCTGCCCTGTGCAATCGAAAAGCCCCGCCAACGCATTGCGCTGGCAGGGTTTTTTGCTTGTCGCTGCGGCAGCCGGAGACGTTCGGCGTTCAGTGCAGATGCAACTGCAGCGTCCAGGGCGTCTTCTGCCAGGCCACGGCTTCGGTGCGCAGCAACTGGGCGGACTGGGGGTAGCTTCTGGTCCAGCCTTCCGGCACGGTCAGGTGAAAGACGCTGTCCGAGCGGTGCAGGCGCATGCCCTGCAGATCGGGATCGCGCCGGGCGTGGCACAGCTGCACGGCCAGGCGCAGCGCCAGCAATGGCCAGGCCACGGCCCGGTCCTCGATGGCAGCCTCGAGCTTGCGCAGCTTGCCCTGGTGGCCAAGCACCAGCTGTGTGATGCGTTCGCGCAGCTCCACGGGCCAGGTGGCAGCACTGCAGTGTTCGGTGATGTAGGCGCCGTGGCGGTGGTAGGCGCTCAGAGAGATGCGCATGCCGATCTCATGCAGGCTGGCAGCCGTGTCCAGTGCGTGCGTGGCCAGTGCATCGGGCGGCTGCTGCGCCTGTAGCGATTGCCAGGCCCAGCGTGCCACCTTGCGAACACGCAGAGCGTGGGATGTGTCAATGCCGAAGTCCTGTTGCAGCGCCGCGATCTCGGCGGCTTCGCGATCGGCAGGCGGCTCGTGTTCCAGCAGATCGTGCAGCACGCCCTGGCGCAGCGCGCCCTGTGCAACCTCCAGTTCGTCGATGCCCAGCAGGCCCAGGGCGGCCATCAGAATGCTCAGGCCGCCGGCGATGACGGCTCGCCGGTCTTCCTTGAGTCCGGCCAGGCGGATGCGGTCCACATGGCCGGCCTCCATCAGCTGCTCATGCAGCCAGCGCAGGCTGTCGGGCGTGATCAGCCCGCCGGAATATCCGTTGGCAGCCAGGATGTCGCCCACGGCGTTGGCCGTGCCTGACGATGCATAGGCGCAGTCCCAGGCGGTGGCTGGATAGGCCGATACGGTCTGGGTGAGGGCTGCCTGCGCCGCCTTGATGGCGGCCGAGAAGTGCGCGCGCGACAGCGTGCCCTCGCCAAAGAACTGCGTGCTCCAGGCCACGCTGCCTATGGGGTAGGAGGCCACCTGGCGCGCTTCGCCATGCTGGCCGATGATGACTTCGGTAGAGCGCCCGCCAATGTCCACCACCAGACGCCGTTGAGACGACGGCGGCAGCAGGCTGGAGACGCCGCGATAGATCAGCCGGGCCTCTTCCTCGCCCGAGATGACTTCGATGGGAAAGCCCAGCAGGGTGCTGCCTCGCGCGATGAAGACATCGCGGTTGCGGGCCTCGCGCAGGGTCTGTGTGGCCACGGCGCGGACCTGGTCGGCCGCAAAGCCGGCCAGCCGTTCGCCAAAGCGTGCCAGGCAGTCCCAGCCGCGTTGCATGGCTTCGTCAGTCAGTTCATGGCGCTCGTTGAGCCCATTGCCCTGGCGCACGGTTTCCTTGAGGTATTCCACGCGCTCTATGCGCTGGTGGCTGCCGACGCGGCCTATTTCGAGGCGAAAGCTGTTGGACCCGAGGTCAACGGCAGCGAGCAGGGATTCTGGTGCCATGAAAGAAACGCCAATCAAGATTCGTCGAGCACGATTGCACAGCGATGTCCGAGGGGGCAGGGCTGCACCTGTCTGGTGCCTGCTCGTGCGACACACAAGACTAAGACGGAATTGTGACATCGCGATGACCGGGTTCTTACATGGGAAGGCCTGCTGTTTGTGACGCCTTTTTTCCATGTCACATCAATGTCACAAAGCCTTCTTACAGTCCAGCCATCGCATCTTTCAACCCCTAAGAGGTCTGTACATGAAGTTGTCTGTGATTCACATTCTGGTGGCTGGTGCTCTGTCTGCGGGCGGCGTGGGCCAGGCCCTGGCTCAGCAGGAAGCCACCGGCGCAGGCGCCAGCTTCCCGGCTCCGCTGTACTCCAAGTGGGCTGCGGACTACAACAAGGCCACCGGCGTGAAGATCAACTACCAGTCCGTGGGCTCCAGCGCCGGCATCAAGCAGATCGAAGCCAAGACCGTGGACTTTGGCGCCTCCGACGAGCCGCTCAAGGATGAAGAACTGGCCAAGAAGGGTCTGGTGCAATTTCCCACCGTGATCGGCGGCATCGTGCCCGTGGTCAACATCAAGGGCATCCAGCCCGGCCAGCTCAAGCTGACCGGCCAGGTGCTGGGCGACATCTACCTGGGCAAGATCAGCAAGTGGAATGACGAGGCCATCAAGGCCCTGAACCCGGGCGTGAACCTGCCTGATGCCACCATCGCTCCCGTGCGCCGCGCTGACGGCTCGGGCACCACCTTCGGCTTCACCAACTACCTGTCCAAGGTCAATGCCGAGTGGAAGGAAAAGGTTGGCGAAGGCAAGGCCGTGAACTGGCCCACGGGCGCAGGCGGCAAGGGCAACGAAGGCGTGGCCGCCTTCGTGGGTCGCCTGCCCAACTCCATCGGCTACGTCGAGTACGCCTACGTCAAGCAAAACAAGCTGACCTACACCCAGCTGCAGACCGCAGGCGGCACCTTCGTGTCCCCTGATGACGCCACCTTCAAGGCCGCTGCTGCCGGTGCCGACTGGGCCAAGAGCTTCTACCAGATCCTGACCAACCAGCCTGGCAAGGAGGCATGGCCCATCACCTCGGCCACCTTCATCATCATGCACAAGGCCCAGGACAAGCCTGCACAGGCCGCTGCCTCGCTGAAGTTCTTCGAGTGGGCCTACAAGTCCGGCGACAAGACCGCCACCGACCTGGACTACGTGCCCATGCCTGACGCCGTCAAGAACGTGATCTTCCAATCCTGGGGCCAGATCAAGGACACCTCCGGCACTGCCATTTCCCTGAAGTAAACCCTGAAAAGGGGGCCATGGCGCACCGCCGGCAGGTGCATCATGGCTCCCCTGATCTCTTCACAAACCGCGAATAAAGGCGCCTCACGTGTCCACAACGTCGCCCTCGAACTCGCTGGCCGCCTCTGCACAGGCTTCCCAGCGACGCACACCTTCTCCGCTACGCCCCCCGATGCTGTCGGGGCGCGTGGCGGATCGCTTGTTTGGCGCTCTCGCGCGTCTGGCCGCGCTGCTGACGCTGGGCCTGCTGCTGGCCATCCTGGCCTCGCTGCTGGTCGGTGCCTGGCCCGCCATCTATGAATACGGCCTGAGTTTCCTCGGCCGCAGTGTCTGGGACCCCGTTCGCAACGAATTCGGCGGCCTGGTCATGATCTACGGCACGCTGGCCACCTCGGCCATCGCTTTGCTGATTGCGGTGCCCGTGAGCTTCGGCATCGCGCTGTTCCTCACCGAGCTGTCGCCGGCCTGGCTCAAGCGCCCGCTGGGCACGGCCGTGGAGCTGCTGGCCGCCGTGCCTTCCATCGTCTACGGCATGTGGGGCCTGATGGTGTTCGGCCCCGTGCTGTCCACCTATGTGCAGCAGCCCCTGCAAAAGCTGTTCCAGGGCGTTCCCTATCTGGAGGCCTTCGTGTCCGGCCCGCCGGTGGGCATCGGCATCCTGTCGGCCGGCATCATCCTGGCCATCATGATCATTCCCTTCATCGCCTCCGTGATGCGCGATGTGTTCGAGGTCACTCCGGCCCTGCTCAAGGAGTCTGCCTATGGCCTGGGTTCCACGACCTGGGAAGTGGTCTGGAAGGTGGTTCTGCCCTACACCAAGACCGGCGTGCTCGGCGGCGTGATGCTGGGCCTGGGCCGTGCATTGGGCGAGACCATGGCCGTGACCTTCGTGATCGGCAACATGAACCAGCTCAACTCGCTGTCGGTCTTCGAGGCTGCCAACAGCATCACCTCGGCCCTGGCCAACGAGTTCGCCGAAGCGGGCGAGGGCTTGCACCAGGCTTCGCTGATCTATCTGGGTCTGGTGCTGTTCTTCATCACCTTCGTGGTGCTGGCTTGCTCCAAGGTCCTGCTCAACCGCCTGCAAAAGAATGAAGGAGCACGCTCGTGAGCAGCACCTCCACCAAGATGATCAATGCCGCCGAGCTGTCGCGCGTGCGCCAGGCCAAGTATGCCCAGCGCAAGCGTGTGAACCAGGTGGCGCTGACCCTGTCCCTGGCTGCCATGACCTTCGGCGTGTTCTGGCTGATCTGGATCCTGTGGGAGACCATCACCCTGGGCATCGGCGGCCTGAGCCTGGCACTGTTCAGCGAGATGACGCCTCCGCCCAATGAGGCCGGTGGCATTGCCAACGCCATCTTCGGCTCGCTGATCATGGTGGCCCTGGCCACGTTCGTGGGCACGCCCATCGGCGTGATGGCCGGTGTCTACCTGGCCGAATACGATGCGCGTGGCTGGCTGGCCAATACCACACGCTTCGTCAACGACATCCTGCTGTCGGCGCCGTCCATCGTGATCGGCCTGTTCGTCTACACCGTGGTCGTGGCGCGCTTCAAGAGCTTTTCCGGCTATGCGGGCGTGGTGGCGCTGGCGCTGATCGTGATTCCCGTGGTCATCCGCACCACCGAGAACATGCTGGTGCTGGTGCCTGCCAGCCTGCGCGAAGCCGCCTACGCGCTGGGCACGCCCAAGTGGAAGGTCATCATCATGGTGACGCTGCGTGCAGCGCGCGCCGGCGTGATCACCGGCGTGCTGCTGGCCGTGGCCCGCATTGCCGGCGAGACCGCCCCGCTGCTGTTCACGGCGCTGAACAACCAGTTCTGGAATGCCGACCTGTCCAAGCCCATGGCCAGCCTGCCGGTGACCATCTTCAAGTTCGCGATGAGCCCTTACGAGAATTGGCAGCAACTGGCCTGGGCCGGTGTGTTCCTGATCACCGTGGCGGTGCTCGGTCTCAATATCCTGGCGCGTTTCCTGACACGCCAGAAGTAATGCAGCAACAAGCAATCAACCAGGACAAGGATTCCGCAATGACTGCGACCTCTTCCAGCGCGCTGACCTCTTCCAAGCTGACGGTGCGCGACCTGAACTTCTACTACGGCAAGTTCCACGCCTTGAAGGGCATCAACCTGGACATTCCCGAAAAGAAGGTCACGGCTTTCATCGGCCCGTCGGGCTGCGGCAAGTCCACGCTGCTGCGCACCTTCAACCGCATGTTCGAGCTGTATCCCGAGCAGCGCGCCGAAGGCCAGATCTTGCTGGACGGCGAGAACCTGCTGACCAGCAAGCAGGACGTGGCGCTGATCCGTGCCAAGGTCGGCATGGTGTTCCAGAAGCCCACGCCGTTTCCCATGTCCATCTACGACAACATCGCCTTCGGCGTGAAGCTGTTTGAAAACCTCAGCTCCTCCGACATGGACGACCGTGTGGAATGGGCACTGCGCAAGGCGGCCCTGTGGGGCGAGGTCAAGGACAAGCTGCAGCAAAGTGGCTCGGGCCTGTCCGGCGGCCAGCAGCAGCGCCTGTGCATTGCACGCGGCATTGCCATCAAGCCCGAAGTGCTGCTGCTCGACGAGCCCTGCTCGGCCCTGGACCCGATCTCCACGGCCAAGATCGAGGAGCTGATTGCCGAACTGAAGAACGACTACACCGTCGTCATCGTCACGCACAACATGCAGCAGGCGGCCCGCTGCAGCGACTACACGGCCTACATGTACCTGGGCGACCTGGTGGAATTCGGAGACACCGAGCAGATGTTCTTCAAGCCCCAGCGCAAGGAAACGGAAGACTACATCACCGGCCGCTTCGGCTGAGCAGGAGCCATCGATGACCGAAAAACACCTTTCCAGCCAGTTCGACAGCGAACTCAACCGCGTCTCGGCGCGCGTCATGGAACTCGGCGGCCTGGTCGAGTCCCAGATCCGCCAGGCCGTCTATGCGCTGTCGCGCTTCAGCATCGAGGCCGTGGAGCAGGTCGATGCCGCAGAAAAGCGCGTCAATGCCATGGAAGTGGAGATCGACCACGAACTGTCGTCCATCATTGCCCGACGCCAGCCCACGGCGCGCGATCTGCGCCTGCTGATCGCCTTCTCCAAGGCCACGGCCAACCTGGAGCGCATGGGCGACGAAGCGCACAAGATGGCGCGCATGGTCAAGTCCATCATCGAAAGCGGCGCCGCACGCTCCCTGCCCACGGGCGACCTGCGCACTGCGGCCGAGATGGCCTCGGGCCTGCTGCGCAAGACGCTGGACGCCTTTGCGCGGCTGGACACCAAGGCGGCCGTGGCCATCCTCAAGGAAGATGACCTGATCGACCAGGAGTTCGACGGCTTTGTGCGAAAGCTCATCACCTACATGATGGAAGACCCGCGCACCATCTCGGCCAGCCTGGACCTGCTGTTCCTGGCCAAGGCCATTGAGCGCATCGGTGACCATTCCAAGAATGTGGCCGAGCTGATCATCTATCTGGTGGAGGGCAAGGATGTCCGCCACCAGACCATGGATGCCATCGAGTCGGCAGTGCTGTAAGTGCCGGAGGCGAACAACGGATGAAGAAGATGCCCATGGTCCTTATCGTCGAGGACGAGCCCGCCATCGCGGAGCTGATCGCTGTCAACCTGCGGCACAACGGCTTCCAGCCGGTCTGGGCCGAGGACGGCGTGACCGCGCAGCGCGAGCTCGATGCCGTGCTGCCCGACGTGATCCTGCTCGACTGGATGCTGCCCGGTGCCAGCGGTCTGGCCCTGGCGCGCAAGTGGCGCGCCGACAGCCGCACCAAGGCCGTGCCCATCCTGATGCTCACGGCGCGCGGCGATGAGCCGGACAAGGTGGCGGGGCTCGATGCGGGTGCCGATGACTACATCACCAAGCCCTTCTCGACCCAGGAGCTGCTGGCGCGCATCCGTGCCGTGCTGCGGCGCCGCGCGCCCGAGCAGATCCAGGACAAGGTCAGCATCGGCGAGCTGGTGCTCGACGCCGCCGCGCACCGCGTGAGCTGGCAGGGCGACATGATCAAGGTGGGCCCCACCGAGTTCAAGCTGCTGCACTATCTGATGAAGCACCCCGAGCGTGTGCACAGCCGTGCCCAGTTGCTGGACAAGGTCTGGGGCGATCACGTCTTCATCGAGGAGCGCACGGTGGACGTCCACGTCAAGCGGCTGCGCGAGGCGCTGGGCATGGCCGGTGCATTGATCGAAACGGTGCGGGGCGCCGGCTACCGGCTCAGCGCGCAGGCGCTGGCCTGAGGCGGTCCTGCGTTCCAATGAATCCACGCATGGCCCCCGCAGGCCATGCCCGGGCGCCGCTGCCCCAGGCAGCGAATACAACGCAAAGAAGGCGCAAGTATGGGTTGGCGAGGTTTTCGCTTGTTGGCGTCCCAGATCGCGGGCGCATTGCTGGGATGGTGGCTGTGGGGCGCCATGGCGACCTCCAGCCCTGGCATGGCGTCACAGGCCGTGGCGGCCCTGGCGGGTGCGTTGTGCGCGGGCTGGATCTGGTGGCTGGTGGACAGCTGGAACGCCATGCGCCTGCTGTCCTGGCTGCGCCAGTCGGAGCTGCGGGAGGCACCTGAACTCAGCGGCATCTGGGGAGAAGCCAGCGTGCGCATGCGCCGCTGGCTGCGCCAGAGCGTGCAGCAGGTGCAGCAGGGCGACCAGCGGCTCAATGACATTCTTTCTGCCCTGCAGGCCAGTCCCAACGGCGTGGTCCTGCTGGATGCCGACGGCCGCATCGAATGGTGCAACCAGATCGCGGCGCGCCAGTTCGGCTTCGATGCCGAACGCGACCTGCTGCAAAGCATTGGCAACCTGGTGCGCGACCCCGAGTTCAGCGCCTATTTCGCCACCCAGGATTTCTCGCGCGATCTGGTCATGCAGGGCCGCGAAAGCACGGCCTCGCGCCCCGTCAAGCTGTCGGTGCAACTGTACGGCTATGGCGAAGGGCGCAAGCTGCTGCTGGCGCGCGATGTGACCGCGGTGGAGCAGGCCGAGGCCATGCGCCGTGACTTCGTGGCCAACGTCTCGCATGAAATCCGCACGCCGCTGACCGTGCTCGTGGGCTTTGTCGAGACGCTGCAGAACCTGCCGCTGGAGCCCGAGGAACGCAACCGCTACCTGGGCCTGATGGCCCAGCAGGCCGAGCGCATGCAGCATCTGGTGGAAGACCTGCTGGCGCTGTCGCGCCTGGAGGGCAGTCCGCTGCCCAGCAGCAACGAATGGGTGCCCGTGGCCCAGCTCATGCAGCGCTGCGAAAACGAGGCGCGCGGCCTGTCGTCCATGCTGACGCGCAAGCAATCCCTGCCGCATGCGCTGAGCTTTCCGTCGGCCGAGATGCTGGCGCAGGCCGGCGAGGTGGCCGGCGCCAGCGCCGAGCTGCAAAGCGCCTTCTCCAACCTGCTGGCCAACGCCATGCGCTACACACCGGCAGGCGGGCGCATCGACGTCACCTGGGAGACCTTGCCCGATGGATCGGCACGCTTTGCCGTGCAGGACTCCGGGCCAGGGATCGAGCCCAAGCACCTGGCACGCCTGACGGAACGCTTTTACCGCGTGGACCGCAGCCGTTCGCGCGATACCGGCGGCACGGGCCTGGGCCTGGCCATCGTCAAGCATGTGCTGCAGCGCCATGGTGCCAAGCTGGGCATCACCAGCGCGCCGGGCCAGGGATCGGAGTTTTCGGTGACCTTTCCGGCCAGCCGGGTGCGCATTCCTGCGCCCGAGGCCCGTGACAGCAGCGACAGCCGGGGCAGCCGCGCCGCATAGCGCGCTCTGACGGATGGCCGCTGCCCGCTCAGCGGTTTGTGGCCTTGCGTACGACCGCGCTGAACACCACGGCGGTCACCAGCAGCGCACAGGCGCTGCCGGCCCAGAAGGGGGCGGGCGTGCCCGGGTGCAGCCAGGCGGGCAGGACGCTGTCCGTGCCATAGGCCAGCCAGTATCCGCCGGCCAGACCGCCACCCCATAGCAGCAGGCAATAGATGACCAGCGGCGCCACGGTGATGCGGTAGCAGCGCAGCACGAAGATGCAGAAAGTCTGGATGGCGTCCGCCACATGGTAGGCAGCCACCCAGGCCAGCAGGCTGGCGGTGATGGCCACCACCTCGAGGTTGCCGCTGTAGATGCGGGCCAGGCCCTCGCGGGAAAGGAACAGTGCACAGGCCAGCACCAACCCGCCCATTGCCGCCAGTCGCCAGCCCATGGCGACCAGGCGCCGCGCCGTGACCTCGTCGCCGGCGCCGCGCCAGTAGCTGACCCGTGCGCTGGTGGCAATGGCCAGTGACAGAGGCACCATGTAGCACAGCGCCGCAAGGTTGGCGGCGATCTGGTGGCTGGCCGAGGCCAGCGTGCCCTGGCGCGCCACGAACAAGGCCATCAGCGTGAACGATGTCACCTCCACCAGAATCGCCAGTCCCGCAGGAATGCCCAGGCGCGCGAACTGCGCTAGCTGGGGCCAGTCCGGAGGCTCCATGCGCTGCCACAGCGCCAGCGGTGCGTACAGGCGTTGGCTGCGCATCAAAGACAAGGCCAGCGCGACCATGGCGTAGTTCACGATCAGCGTGGCCCAGGCGCAGCCTTCGGCGCCCAAGGCCGGCAGGCCGGCTCCGCCAAAGGCCAGCCAGATGGACAAAGGGATCTTGATCAGCAGCGACACCAACTGCAGCCAGGTCACCAGCAAGGGGTGGCCCAGCGCCTGGTTGAGCGTGCTGTAGATGCGAAACAGCAGGGCGGCCGGCAGGCTCCAGGCCAGCACCGAGAGATAGGCCCGCACCTGCACCTGCAGCGGCAGCGGAACATCGGCCCAGCGCAGCAGTGCATCGGGAAACAGCAGCACGCCCATGCCCACGGCGCAGGCCGCCAGCAGCATGTACATGGCCTGCCGCAGCGTGCGGCCTATGACCTGGGGCTGTCCGGCGCCGCGGTGCTCGGCCCACAGCGGCAGCAGGGCCTGGAAAATGCCCATCAGCGAGACGTAGACGCTCACGAAGATGGCCGATCCCACGGACAGCGCCGCCAGCGCCTCTTCTGAATAGCGGCCCGCCACGATGGTGTCGGTCACGCCGAAGGCCATCACGGCCAACTGCCCGGCCAGCACGGTCAAGGCATGCTGGGCAATGGTGCGTCGCTCAGCGCTCAGGGGGGCGTGCGCTGGCAGGTTCATGGCTTGACCTGGACGGGCCTCGCCTCAGGCCTGCGTTTCAAGACCAGAAGGAAGTCCTTGCGGTCGGTGGGGCGTACCACGCGGGCCACGGTCTCCCAGGTGGCCTGCAGACGTGCGCTGTGAGGATCCAGCCAGGTTTCTTCCTCGGCCACCATCCAGTCGCAGCGCGCGGCACCGGCCATGCTCAGGCGCTGGGTATCGATGTCACCGTAGTAGCGCATCGCGGCAATGTGGGCGCGCGGCAGGCCATAGGTTTGAACGCAGCTGCCGTCCCTGGGCAGTTCGGCCAGTACCAGGCGCATCTGTGGCTCGAAGCTGCGCGCATGGTCCATCAGCGGCAGCCACAGCGTCATCAGCAGCAGCCAGGCCAGCGTGGCGCCGCTGGCGGGCAGCACCAGGCTCTTCCAGATGGCCGCACGGTTGCGCGAGGTGCGCCAGGCCACGAGCACACACCAGGCCAGGGTGGCGGCCACCGCCACGGCGAAGGACAGCACCGAGAATTCCGGCGTGAACTGCGGGGCCAGCCTTGCCACATTGGCGGCGGGCTTGGCGGGAATGCCGGTCTGCAGCGAAAGCCAGATCACCCAGATGGCAATGGCCGCGGCGCTGAAGAACAGCAGGGTGAACCAGTCGATCAGGGCGCTGATGCTGCGGCGCAGCGTGGGCAGGGCAAAGGCCGCCAGCGTGGCGATGGCGGGCAGGCCCAGCAGCAGGGCGCGGTCTGCTGGCAGCGTGCTCAACGAAGCGATCACCGGAATGATGGCAAACCACAGCGGCAGCGCCAGATGGGGATAGCGCCGGGGCGTGGCGATCTGGCGACGCCAGACCCACAGCGTCCACAGTGCCAGCGGCCAGGCGGGCCAGCTGAACCACAGCAGCAGCCTGACCAGGCTTTGCCATTCCTTGGCAGTGCCGCTGTCCACCACGCGCCAGGCCCACTGGTCCAGCCACCAGGACAGTGCGGCCGCCAAGATCGTCACCGCCAGCCACAGCACGGTCCACAGGCGTGATGCGCGTGGGGCGGGCGTGGCTTCGTCGCCCCAGGTGCGCGAGAAGAAAGCCATGGCGGTACCGCCCAGGCCGAACAGCGTGGCCACGGTCGGCGCGCCGCTCAGTGCCAGGCCGGGCAGGCCCAGGAGCAATGCCAGCGTGGCCGTGCGGCCGTGGTAGGGCATGGCGGCGGCGGCAAAGAACAGCAGGGCCGCGCAGCCCAGCTGGGTCATGTAGCTGGTGGTTTCGTGGGAGAGCTGGGCCAGGCCCAGGCAGGCCACCAGGGCCAGCAACCCTCCGTCGGCCATGGCGCGCGCATAGTCGGTAGGCTGGGCCTCACCGCCAAAGGCAAAGGCCACGGGGCGTGCGCCCGGTGTGCGCGCCAGGTAGTACACGCCCCACCAGGTGGCCGCCAGCGTGATCACCAGCATGGCGATGAAGGGCAGGCGTGCCGCCATCTCCGGGTGCAGCCAGGAAGGTGCTCCCTGCATGGCCAGCGCACCGAGCCAGTACGAGAGCAGGCCTTCGGATTCGGGCAGCAGCCCCGCCATGCGCGGTGCCAGCCAGGAGGTATGGCCCAGGGCCAGCTCCCGCATGTAGCCGAAGGCCTCCATGTCGGCCATGCGCCAGGGGCTGCGCCCCACATATCCGGGCACGACATAGGCCAGGCACAGCAGCAGCAGCGACCAGCGCGGCAGGCGGCGCACGGCGCTTTGGGCAACGATGGCAGGGGTGGGCTGGTTCACTCACAGGACTTTCTGCAACGGAGGGCGCAAGAATACGCGAAGCAAGGGCCTCGAAAAGAATGGGGCATGCCTGGCCGGCATGGATTGGCCGGACTGCGAAAAACAAAAGGGCAGCGCGGTTGCCCGTGCTGCCCTTCTGGCCGGAGAAGCAGGATTTACTTCTTGCCGAAACGGTTGCGGAAGCGCTCCACACGGCCGCCCATGTTGTCCACCGACTTTTGCGTGCCGGTGTAGAAGGGGTGCGACTCGGACGAGGTGTCCAGCTTGAACAGGGGGTAGTCCTTGCCTTCGAAGGTTTCGGTTTCCTTCGTGTTCACGCAGGAGCGGGTCACGAACTTGAAGCCGTTGGACAGGTCCACGAACAGCACTTCGCGGTAGTTGGGGTGGATGCCTTCTTTCATGATCTTTCCTTCTGATGCAAGTGCGGTAGCCGTGCCTGACCCGCTGCAACCTTTGTAGCGGTTCAAATCAAGCGTACTTTCCGCAAGAAAAAGCCCTGCATTATCGCATAGTGCTCAGTTCCGTGCCAAACCCGCAGGCCTGGGGCCCGTGTACGCCGCGCGCGGACGGATGATTTGCCGGGTGGCGCGCTGCTCCAGCGCCTGCGCCAGCCAGCCGGCGCAGCGGCCCAGCGCGAACAGGCCGAAAGCGCTGCCCGGCGGCAGCTGCAGATGCCGTCGCAGGGCCACCAGCGCGAAATCGACCGAAGGCGCCTGCCCCGTCAGCGCCATCACCTCCTTGGCCAGCATCGTTGCCGGGCCATGCGCCGGCAGCATGTCAAGCAGCAGGGCGGCACGCACGTCGCCATCAGGGTAGAGGTGGTGGCCGAAGCCGGGCAGGGATTCGCCGCGCGCCAGACGCTGGCGCAGGCGGGTGGCGATCTGCTGCTCGCCCACCTCGTCCCACAGCGCTTCCACGCGCGCGGTCGTGCCGCCGTGGCGCCCGCCTGTCAAGGCGGCAAGGCCTCCCACCACGGCAGCGCGCAGGCTTGCGCCCGTGGAGGCCACGCAGCGCGCCGTGAAGCCTGATGCGTTGAGTTCATGGTCGGCGCACAGCACCAGGGCCACGCGCACGAGGTCCGCGCCTGGCGCATCCAGCTTCCAGGCCCGTGCGCACTGCAGATGGATGGCGGCCTTGTCCGGCACGGTGCCCAGCAGGCAGGCAGCCAGCAGGCGCAACAGCGCACCGCAGCCTGCCGCCAGCCGTTCGGGTGATTGCTGCCAGGCAGCGGTGGCCGTGTCATCGCTGGCGACGGTGAACAGGGGCAGCAATGTGTTTTCGCACGGTTGGCCTGCCATGCGCTGCTGCAGGTCGGACAGCAAAGGCGCGGCCTCCACGGCGTTTGCAGCGAAGGCTGCCTGGGTCGGGCATTGCCACAGGAGGGCGGCTGTCTCCTCCAGCGTGCGGGTTCGCGCCCAGTGCACGGCGTCCTCGCCCCGGTAGTACAGGCGGCCCTTTTCTATCAATGTGATCGAGGACTCCAGCACCGGCAGGCCCCAGTTGAGCGCGGCCTGCGCCACTTCGCGCGGCTTGCGGCCCTGGCCGCGCTGGCGTGCGAGCTGCTCGACCTCTTCGCGCAGGTAGCGGCTTTGGCGCGGCGTGTCTGCCGCGTGGGCCTGCAGCAGGCCTCGGCTGACATAGGCGTACAGCGTGGCACGGCTCACGCCCAGCAGCGCGGTGGCCTCGGTGGAGTTCAGGTAGTCGGGCATGGGTCGATCATATGTTGATTAATTGAATCAATATTGACAATATTTACCAGGAACCTATGTTGCGAACTCCAAGCCTTGTTTCAGCTGCCAGGAGTGCTCCATGTCCCGTATCCCTTTTCCCTGCGCTTTCGACCATTGCACCGGCCAGATCTGGGAGGCGTTGGATGGTGATCCGGCGGCGCTCCAACGTCTGGAGCAGCGAGGTCGTGGGTCCTTGGCCTCCGTGTTCCCGGTCTCCGATCTGGCGGCCGCCAGCCTGGGGGTGGCAGGCCTTTGCCTATCCGAGTTGATCGCGCAGCTCGACGCTGCAGCGCCGCGTGTGGTGGTGGATCGCAGGCTTGCCTCCTTGTGGTTTGGCCATAGCCTGCATCCGCAGGGCTGGGAGATGCCCGCGCTGTGGGATTCCGTGGCCGGCGACTACCGCACGGCGGACGGCTGGATTCGCCTGCATACCAATGCGCCCCATCACCGTGCAGCGGCACTGGCCGTTCTGGATGCGCCCGCCGAACGCGAGGCCGTGGCTGCCGCGGTCGAGCGCTGGGCAGCACAAGAACTGGAGTCGGCCGTTGTGGCGCAAGGCGGCTGTGCCGCAGCCATGCGCGGGCTGTCTGAATGGGCCGCGCACCCGCAGGGTCGCGCAGTGCAGCGGGAGCCCTTGCTGGCGTGGCAGATGCATCCACATCCGCATCCGCAATCGAGCCGGCATGCGGGTGCCTGGCAGCCATCGGCCAGACGGCCGCTGCAGGGGCTGCGCGTGCTGGACCTGACGCGCATTCTGGCCGGCCCCGCTGCCACGCGATGGCTGGCGGGTCACGGCGCCGAGGTGTTGCGCATCGATCCGCCGGGCTGGGAGGAGCCCGGCACGGTGCCCGAGGTCACGCTGGGCAAGCGCTGTGCCCGGCTGGACCTGCGGGCGCCACAGCATCGTGCCGTGTTCGAGCAACTGCTGGCCGGGGCCGATGTGCTGGTCCATGGCTACCGGGACGGCGCGCTGGAAGGCCTGGGATTCGGTGCCGTGTGGTGTCGGCAGGTGAATCCTTCGCTCATCGACGTGTCGCTCAATGCCTATGGCTGGAGCGGGCCCTGGCAGCAGCGGCGCGGTTTCGACAGTCTGGTGCAGATGAGCGCCGGCATTGCCGATGCGGGCATGCACCGGCTGGGCCGCGACCGGCCCATGCCGTTGCCGCTGCAGGCGTTGGATCATGCAACGGGTTATCTGATGGCGGCCGCCGTGGTGATGGCGCTGGTGCGGCGCAGCCAGGGGCTGGGCGGAAGCACGGTGCGCGCCTCGCTGGCGCGCACGGCCCATCTCCTGGCGGGGCAGGGCGTCGGTGATCCGGACCCCTGCACGCTGGCGCCGGTGGACGGTTGTGCGGATTTCGGCGCGGCCGTCGAGGCCACTTCCTGGGGGCCCGCGCGACGCCTGCGGGCGCCGGTGGAGGTGGCGGGCGCCCCCATGCACTGGGAGCGTGCGGCTTGCGCCCTTGGTACGGCTGCCGCTGCATGGTGAGCTGAATGCAAAACGCCCCGCGTGAGCGAGGCGTTCGCAGGTGCCGTGGGCTGGATCTCTGAGATCAGCCGCCGCGGCGCATCATGTCGAAGAAGTCCACGTTGGTCTTGGTGGCCCGCATGTTCTTGATCATCAGCTCCATGGCCTCGATCTCGTCCATGTTGTACATGAACTGGCGCAGGATGCGCGTCTTCTGCAGGATCTCGGGAGCCAGCAGCAGTTCTTCGCGGCGCGTGCCGCTCTTGTTGAGTTCGATGGCGGGGAACACGCGCTTTTCGTAGAGGCGGCGGTTCAGGGCCAGTTCGCTGTTGCCCGTGCCCTTGAACTCTTCGAAGATCACTTCGTCCATGCGGCTGCCGGTATCGACCAGGGCCGTGGCGATGATGGTCAGCGAGCCGCCTTCTTCCACATTGCGCGCCGCGCCGAAGAAGCGCTTGGGGCGCTGCAGCGCGTTGGAGTCCACGCCGCCCGACAGCACCTTGCCCGACGAGGGCACGACGTTGTTGTAGGCGCGGGCCAGGCGGGTGATGGAGTCCAGCAGGATGACCACGTCCTTCTTGAGTTCGACCAGGCGCTTGGCGCGCTCGATCACCATCTCGGCCACGTGCACGTGGCGCGTGGCGGGCTCGTCGAAGGTGGAGGCGATGATCTCGCCCTTGACCGAGCGCTGCATCTCGGTCACTTCCTCGGGGCGCTCATCGACCAGCAGCACCATCAGGTGAACGTCGGGATGGTTGGCCGTGATGGCGTGGGCGATGCTCTGCATCATCATGGTCTTGCCGCTCTTGGGCGGCGCGACGATCAGCGCGCGCTGGCCGCGGCCGATGGGGGCGATGATGTCGATGATGCGGCCGGTGATGTTCTCCTCGCCCTTGATCTCGCGCTCCAGGCGCAGCTGCTGGGTGGGGAACAGGGGGGTCAGATTCTCGAACAGCACCTTGTGCTTGTTCTGCTCGGGCGAGCCGCCATTGACGGAGTCGAGCTTGGTCAGGGCAAAGTAGCGCTCGCCATCCTTGGGTGTGCGCACTTCGCCTTCGATCATGTCGCCGGTGTGCAGGTTGAAGCGGCGGACCTGGCTGGGCGAGATGTAGATGTCGTCGGTGCTGGCCGTGTAGCTGGTGTCGGGGCTGCGCAGGAAGCCGAAACCATCCGGCAGGATTTCCAGCACGCCGTCGGCGAACACTTGTTCCCCGGCCTTGGCGCGCTTTTTGATGATGGCGAACATCAACTCTTGCTTGCGCATGCGACCGACGTTTTCGATCTCAAGCGCTTCGGCCTGCTTCAGGACTTCAGACACGTGCAGTGCCTTGAGTTCATTAAGGTGCATGGAGAGACTCCAGAACGGAGTGGAAAGAAACCAGGGGGAGGCGTTGAGCCAAGCGAAACACTGTGGAAGTGGGCTGGCTTGCCTGAGGGTCTCAGCGCGGCCTTCGATGCATAAGGCCGGTGATGAAGGGCATTATGACAGGAAAAAATCCGCAGGTCATAGGGAAATTTGCGCTGGCGCAGGGTTTGTGCGCCAGTGCGAGGCGGTGCAGCGGTCAGCGCCGGGCCGCATGTTTGGCTGCCCCGGTGTAGGGGCAGCCAGGAGAATCAGGCCAGGTGCTGGTCCAGGAAAGCAGACAGCTGTGCCTTGTTGAGGGCGCCGACCTTGGTGGCAGCCAGCTGGCCGTCCTTGAACAGCATCAGCGTGGGGATGCCGCGGATGCCGAACTTGGCCGGGATCTCGCGGTTCTCGTCCACATTCATCTTGGCGATGGACAGCTTGTCCTTGTAGGTCTGGGCTGCTTCGTCGAGGATGGGGGCGATCATCTTGCAGGGACCGCACCATTCGGCCCAGTAATCGACCAGCACCGTGGAGCCGGGTTGCAAGACGTCAGCTTCAAAGCTTGCGTCGGAGATGTGTTTGATCAGTTCGCTGGCCATGGGTGATGTCCTTGATTTTTCGCAATGAGGAAGGCGCAGGAAAATCCGCACCGCGAAATGATTGTGACAGAAACCTATCACCTGCTGCACCGTATGGGCGGTAGCTGGATGCTATGACTGTCATAGCTGTTTACGGGGCGGCAGCAGGGTTGCGGGGTCATCGGGAATTAGTGGCGCCTGCGCGCAGGACGGCCTGCGGCAGGGTATTCTGCGCGCCCGCGCTGCAGGCATATGAGTCTGCCGGCAGCGCAAAGTTGAATGCGAGCTTGGAATAGGAACTGATGTGATGGATGCTTTTGAACACGGCGCGGCGGCGCGCACGATGGACTGCGATGTGGCGGTGATCGGCGCGGGGCCTGCGGGCCTGATGGCGGCCGAAGGGCTGGCCGGCAAGGGGCTGACTGTCCATGTGTTCGAGGCCAAGTCCTCCGCAGGACGCAAGTTCCTCATGGCCGGCAAGGGCGGGCTCAACCTGACCCATTCCGAAAACCTGCCCGTCTTTGTCTCCCGCTATGGCGAGCGCAGTGCCGAGGTGTCGCGCTGGCTGGAGCTGCTGCCCCCGGATCAGCTGCGTGCCTGGGCCGGCGAGCTGGGCGTGGAAACCTTTGTGGGCAGTTCGGGCCGCGTATTCCCCAAGGACATGAAGGCTGCGCCCTTGCTGCGTGCCTGGCTGGTGCGTCTGCAGACCCAGGGCGTGGTCCTGCACACGCGCCACCGTTGGCTGGGTTGGCAGGATGGCGATGCGCTGGGCTTTGATACCCCCGAAGGGCGGCTGCAGGTGCGCGCGAAGGCCGTGGTGCTGGCGCTGGGCGGCGGCAGCTGGGCGCGGCTGGGCTCGGATGGCGCCTGGATGCCCTGGCTGGAGCAGCGCGGCGTGGAAGTCGCTGCGTTGAAGCCCTCCAACTGCGGGTTCGATGTGGGCCTGGGCGGTGCGGCGCCGGGCGGGCAGATCGATCGCAGGGAATTCATGGCCGAGCTGCTGGGGGCCAGCCCCCAGCCTGCGCGCGGCTGGAGCCCCTATTTCACCGAGCGCTTTGCCGGCCAGCCTTTCAAGTCGGTGGCGCTGTCCTTTGATGATGGTCAGGGCAACGTTTTCTCGCGCAAGGGCGAATTCGTGGCCACGACCACGGGCGTGGAGGGCAGCCTGGTCTATGCCGTCTCTGCCGCGCTGCGCGAAGCCATTGCGCGCGACGGGCATGCCACCGTCCATCTCGACCTGCTGCCCCAGTTGACACCCGAGCGCGTGCTGGCGGAGGTGCGCCATCCGCGTGGCTCACGCAGCCTGGCCAGCCATCTGAAGGGGCGCCTGGGCCTGGACGGCATCAAGGCCGCCGTGCTGCATGAGGTGCTGGGCAAGGACGGCGTGGCCGATTCCACGCGGCTGGCCCAGGCCATCAAGGCCCTGCCCATCACCGTGGTGGCGGCCCGGCCCATCGATGAGGCCATCAGCACCGCAGGTGGCGTGCGGCTGCAGGCGCTGGATGCCAATGGCATGTGCGTGGCTGCGCCCGGCGTTTTCTGTGCCGGCGAAATGCTGGACTGGGAGGCTCCCACGGGTGGCTACCTGCTGACGGCATGCATGGCCAGCGGCGTGCACGCGGCACAGGGCGTCGCCCGCTATCTGAAGGTGGATGGCGAGACGCGTTGAGGAGAGAAGGGGCCGCTGCGGGCTTGGACGGGGCAGGCGCCCGCAGGGCCTGCTGTTCAATGGAAGGTGACGAGCCTTGCCCTCGGCACTGGTTTCACGGTTAGGGCTGCTTGGTTCCCCACCTGACCCGGTTGGCCGCTTCCCCATGCGAGGAGGCCCGTCACTCCCGATTATAGGGGCAAACACCGGGCTGCCCGGGCGACAAGGCCGGCTAAACCCGGGGCGCACCGGGCGAGGGTGCTCAGCCCCGTAGAATCGCGGGATGTCTTATCTTGTGCTGGCCCGCAAATACCGCCCCCGCAATTTCTCCGAAATGGTGGGGCAGGAGCATGTCGTTCAGGCGCTCACCAATGCCCTGACGCAGCAGCGCCTGCACCATGCCTATCTGTTCACCGGCACGCGCGGCGTGGGCAAGACCACGGTCTCGCGCATTCTGGCCAAGTCGCTCAACTGCCAGGGCGCCGATGGCCAGGGCGGCATCACGGCAACGCCCTGCGGCGTCTGTGCGGCCTGTACCGAAATCGACAGCGGCCGCTTTCCCGATTACACCGAGCTGGACGCCGCCTCCAACCGCGGGGTGGACGAGGTGCAAAGCCTGCTGGAGCAGGCCGTCTACAAGCCGGTGCAGGGACGCTTCAAGGTCTTCATGATCGACGAAGTGCACATGCTCACGAACACGGCCTTCAACGCCATGCTCAAGACGCTGGAAGAGCCACCCGAGTACCTGAAGTTCGTGCTGGCCACCACCGATCCGCAGAAGGTGCCCGTGACCGTGCTCAGCCGCTGCCTGCAGTTCAACCTGCGGCCCATGGCGCCCGAGACCGTGCTGGAGCATCTGGGCCAGGTGCTTGGCCAGGAAGGCGTGGCTTCCGAACCCCAGGCCCTGCGCCTGCTGTCTCGCGCCGCGCGCGGCTCCATGCGCGATGCGCTGTCGCTGACCGACCAGGCCATTGCCTTTGGCAGCGGCCAGCTGCAGGAGTCCATGGTGCGCCAGATGCTGGGCAGCGTGGACCGCAGCCATGTGTTCCGCCTGATCGAGGCACTCGCCCAGGCCGATGGCCAGGTGGTGGTGGAAACCTCCGAGGCGCTGCGCCGCAATGGCCTGTCTGCAGCCTCCACGCTGGAGGAAATGTGCGCCGTGCTGCAGCGCATGGCCGTGGCGCAGGCTGTGCCGCAGATGGCCGCCGACGCCAGCGATCCGGAGGCCGCAGAGATCGCCCGCCTTGCGGTGCTGATGCCGCGCGACGAAACCCAGCTGCTCTACAGCATCTGCCTGCATGGTCGGGCCGAACTGGGCCTGGCACCCGACGAGTACGCGGCGCTGACCATGGCGCTGCTGCGGCTGCTGGCGTTCAAGCCGCAATCTGCAGAGCCCGCCCCGGGCGCGGCTGAAAAAAAAACTCCAGCGCTGACCCCCTCCACGGCGAAGCCTGAATCTCCCGCGCCCGTTGCGCAGACGCGGCCCGCACAGCCCGCTGTGCCCGAGGCCCCCGCTGTCCCAGTCAAGGCGGCCATGCCCGTCCCGGTCGCGCCTCCTGCTCCTGTCGCGCCTGTCGTATCTCCCGTGACCGCTGCGCCCGCCGTGGTCGCTCCCGTGGTGCAAGCCGTTGCGGCTCCAGCGCCTGTTCAGGCGCCCGTGGCCGTGGCCGCAGTTGCCAGGCCGGAACCTGTGCTTGCGCCTGTCCAGGAGGCCAGGCCTTCCGCTGCTCCAGAGCTGAAGCCGGCCGCCGGTGTCGCCCAAGAGCCCCTGGACGAGCCTGTGGATGAGCCCGTGGACGATGTGCAGGAAGACGCAGACTCTTCTGCCGATGAGGCGCCGCAGGTGCAGGATGCCGATGCGCCGGACGAGGGTGCCTGGGCCGGGATGCCCGATGAGGGCTGGGCCGACGAAGGCCGCTGGAGCGATGACGGAGATCTGGCCCTGGAGCCGCCTGCCGCTGCCGTGGCACGGCAGTCCGAACCGCAGATCGACACTCAGATCGATGTGCAGGATTTCGCTCCCGAACGTGGCCGCCAGTCCCCGGATGCGCCTCCCGCGCCGACCGTGGAGCGCACGGCCGAGGGCGATGTCTGGCACGCTGCCGTCCAGCAACTGGTGCAGGCCGAGGCCGTCACTGCGCTGGCGCGCCAGCTGGCGCTGCAGTCGCAGCTGGTGGCGCGCGAGGGCGATACTTGGACGCTGCGTGTGGAAAGCAGCTCGCTGGCCCAGCCCGCCACGCGCGAGCGCCTGCGTGCGGCGCTGGAGGCTGCCGGCCTGGCCCGGCAACTGCATGTCGAGCAGGGCGCAGTGGTGGACAGCCCCGCGCGGCGCAATGCGGTGGCCAGCCATGAGCGCCAGCGCATTGCCGAAGACATCGTGATGAATCATTCTCTGGTGCAAACCCTGATCCGCAGCCATGGCGCGAAAATCGTGCCTGGCAGTATCAAGCCCGTATCCATTCAGCCCTGACACGCTCTAGAGCGTTTCGTTTTTACCCTACAGAAGAAGGAACTCACATGTTCAACAAAGGACAACTGGCCGGCCTGATGAAGCAAGCCCAGGCCATGCAGGACAACCTCAAGAAGGCCCAGGATGAACTGGGCAACATCGAGGTGGAAGGCGAGTCCGGCGCGGGCCTGGTGAAGGTGGTCATGACCTGCAAGCACGACGTCAAGCGCATCACCATCGACCCCAGCCTGCTGGCCGAAGACAAGGACATGCTGGAAGACCTGGTGGCTGCCGCCTTCAACGCTGCCGTGCGCAAGGCAGAAGAAACCTCCAACGAAAAGATGGGCAAGCTCACGGCCGGCATGCCCGGCCTGCCGGGCGGCATGAAGTTCCCTTTCTGAGGCTGGCCCCGAGAGGTTGTGCCGAACAGCCGGGAGAGGCCGTGACGGTTTCCCCAGCCACTCAATTGCGTTGAGCGGCCATCGAGCGATCTGCCCTTGCAGGTCGCTTTTTTTCTGAGAATCTTCTTCATTGAAAGGAAGCCGCCATGTCGGATGTGCAATCGCTCGATGGTCTGATCGAAGCCCTGCGCAGGCTCCCGGGCGTGGGCATCAAGTCTGCGCAGCGCATGGCCTTTCACCTGTTGCAGCGCGACCAGGACGGCGCGCGGCAGCTGGCCCGTGCCCTGACCACGGCCGTGGAGTCGGTAAGCCATTGCGAGCGCTGCCATACCTTCACCGAAGGCCGCATCTGCTCCATCTGCCAGGACGAAGGGCGCGACTCGGCCCGGCTGTGCGTGGTGGAGGCGCCTGCCGACATGGGGGCCATGGAACGCACGGGGGCCTACAACGGCTACTACTACGTGCTGATGGGGCGGCTGTCGCCGCTCGACGGCATAGGTCCGCGCGACCTGAATCTGTCATCCCTGCTGGAGCGCGCTGGCGACGGCAAGGTGCAGGAGGTGATCCTGGCCACCAGTTTCACGGCCGAGGGCGAGGCCACGGCCCATGCGATCAGCGAGGCGCTGAAAGCGCGCGGCATCCATGTGACGCGGCTGGCGCGCGGCGTGCCCATCGGCAGCGAACTCGAGTACGTGGACCTGGGTACGATCGCCCATGCGCTGGTGGATCGCCGGTAGTGGTGGAGGCGGCCAGCATTCCTTGTCTTTTCATCAGGAGCCCGTATGCCGACCTCTGTCGTCCTGCCGCCCGGCGGTTTTTCCCTTGCCCATTGGTGCCTGCTGGTGGCGGCCCTGCTGCCGCTGGTCTGCGCCTACATCGCCAAGGCGCCCGGAATGAAGCACCGGCCGGGGCAGCGCGGCTTCGACAACCACGACCCCCGCGCCTGGCTCGCCCAGCAGACCGGCTACCAGGCGCGGGCGAATGCGGCGCAGGCCAACAGTTTCGAGTGCCTGCCGTTCTTCATTGGCGCCTTGCTGGTTGCCTGGCAACTGGGCGCGCCAGCGGCGCGGGTCGATGGCCTTGCCGTGGCCTTCGTGGTGTTGCGCATCGCCTACATAGCCTTCTATGTGATGGACCGCGCCACGCTGCGCAGTCTGGCCTGGGCCCTGGCCCTGGTGGTGAATCTGCTGCTGTTTTTCGCAGGCTACCGCTGAGGCCTGCGGCCGCATCCGGCGCCCTCGTCCCGCGCAGGGCCTGCACCACAGGCCCTGCGGTGTTTCACGTACGGGCAAGCACCGATGCTGCGTATGCGGGCTCTGGGCATGATCGTGTTGCACTGCAGCAAAATAACCATCATGTCTTCCCACGTGCTTGATCGCCGAACCTTGTTGAGCCTTCTGGGGCTGGCTCCTCTTTGGTCGCTCCCTGTGCTCGGCTCGGCCGAGCTGCTGACGATTGCCGTGGGCGGCCAGGGCCTGCTGTACTACCTGCCACTGGTGATTGCGCAGCAGCTGGGTTATTTCGAGGCCGAAGGCCTGGCCGTGCGCATTGAGGACTATCCAGGCGGATCGCAGTCGCTGCAGGCCCTGGAGTCGGGCGCCGCCGATGTCTGCGCGGGCGCCTATGAACACACGCTTCTTGCCCAGCAGCGCGGCAGCCAGCTGCGGGCCTTCGTCGTGCAGGGGCGTGCACCCCAGATCGCGCTGGGCGTGGCTGCGCGCTGGATGCCGCGCTACCAGACGCTGGCCGATCTGCGCGGGCGGCGCGTGGGTGTTTCCTCGCTGGGCGCATCCACGGCCCGGGCCATGCAGCTGATGCTGCTGGGCGATGGCCTGGATCCCGCTGCGGTGCAACTGGTGGGCGTGGGCTCGGGGCCCGATGCCATGGAGGCGCTGCGCACCGGGCGTGTGCATGCGCTGTGCCATGCGGACCCGCTGATGAGCGTGCTGGAGGACAAGGGCGCCGTGCGCATCGTGCGGGACCTGCGTGATCTGCGCAGCAGCGCGCAGTTGTACGGCGGCTCCATGCCCTCGGGCACGCTGTATGCGACACAGGCCTTCTTGCGCAGGAACCCGGCCAAGGCCCAGGCGCTCAGCAACGCCATGGTGCGCTCGCTCAAGTGGCTGCAGACTGCCGCGCCCATGGACGTGCTGCGGGCCGTGCCTGCGCCCTATCTGCTGGGCTCCCGGCGCGCCTATCTGTCGGCCTTCGAGCACATGCGCACCACGATTTCGCCCGATGGGATGATGCCCGATGACGGGCCCGCCACGGCCCTGCGTGCGCTGGTCCGGCTCGACCCTGCGCTGGCGCGCGGCGGCATTGACCTGGAGCGCTCGTACACCAACGAATTCGTGCGCCAGTCCCGCCAGCGCTTTCACACCTGAGCCCGGCGGCCGCACGCAAAAAAGCCCGCGAAAGCGGGCTCCGTGACGCGGGTGCCAGAGGGATTCCTCAGCGCTTTTTCACCTTGGATGGCTTGCCTCCGCGCTGTGCCGTGGTGACGGCCGCCTTGGCGTTGCGGCTTTGCGGCTGAACGGCCACCTTGCGTGCGGTTCCCGTGGACTTGGCTGCGCGGGCGTTGCCGCCGCTGCTGGCGCGTACCGGCAGATAGGCCACCAGCGACTGGCCTGCATGCAGCGTGGCCGAGGACTTCAGGTCATTCCAGTCCGCCAGGTTGGACACGCTGACGCCGTAGCGGTTGGCCACGCTGATCAGCGTGTCGCGCTTGCGTGCCTTGATGGTGGTGCGGCGCGTGATGATCTCGGGGGCAAAGCTGATCTGGCCGTTGTCGGCCACGTGGCCGGCCACGTCGGCACGCACGTTGGCGCCGCGCGGCACCATGAGCGCGGAGCCGGCCTTGATCAGCATGCGCGGCGGAATGTTGTTGAGGGCGCGCAGGTCGGACTCGCCCAGGCCCACGCGCTGGGCCGCCTCGGCCACGCTGATGGTGGAGGGCACGGTCCAGACGGTCCAGCTCGCGTACTGGCCTTCGTCGAAGGCCTGCATGTTGCGGCGAAACACCTTGGCGTTGTCCCAGGGCAGCAGGATCTCCGGCGTGCCGGCCGCAAAGATCACCGGCTTGCGAAAGCTGGGATTCAGCGCCTTGAAGTCCTCGGTCGATACGTCGGCCAGCTTGGCCACCAGTTCCACGTCGATGTCGCGGGTGATGGTGACGGTCTGGAAGTAGGGGTGGTTTTCGATCACCGGCAGCTCGGTGTTGAACGCATCGGGGTTGGCCACGATGTTCTTGACGGCCTGCAGCTTGGGCACGTACATGCGGGTCTCGGCCGGCATCTGCAGGTCGGTGTAGCCCGTGGGCAGCCCCAGCTTCTCGTTGCGCTTGATGGCGCGGCCCACGCTGCCTTCGCCCCAGTTGTAGGCGGCCAGGGCCAGGTGCCAGTCGCCGAACATGTCATAGAGCTTTTGCAGGTAGTCCAGCGCGGCGCGCGTGGAGGCCAGCACGTCGCGGCGGTCGTCGCGGAAGGCGTTCTGCTTGAGGTCGAAATAGGTGCCGGTGGCCGGCATGAACTGCCACATGCCGGCCGCCTTGGCGGTGGAGACGGCCTGCGGGTTGAAGGCGCTCTCGATATAGGGCAGCAGCGCCAGCTCGGTGGGCATGTTGCGCCGCTCCAGTTCCTCGACGATGTGGAACAGGTATTTGCTGGAGCGCTCGGTCATGCGCTGTATGTAGTCGGGACGGCTGGCGTACCACTGCTCGCGGTCCTTGACCAGATCCTGGTCCAGGTCGGGCATGGCAAAGCCCTGGCGTATGCGTACCCACAGATCGCCCGTGGTCTCCAGCGAGGCCACGTCGCCGTTGCTGGCACTGCCTGTGCCCAGCGGGCTCAGCGGCCCTTTGGGATACATGGGGGAGTGGGGTGCGGGGCTGGGGGAGGGATCCGTCGTGCCGGCCAAGTCCGGGCCGCTGGTGGTGGCGCAGCCGGCAAGAACCAGCAGGCTGCCCAGCAGCAGGGTGTGTAGCAGTTTCATCAGAAGACGTTTTTCCATTGGCGCAGGCCGGCCAGCACGCTGGCTGGGTCCTGCTGTCTCACCTGTGCGTCGAAGCCTGCGGCGGCCGCGGCCACCGCGGATTCGCGCGTTCTCAGAAAGGGATTGATGGAGCGCTCGGTCTCCATCAGGGATGGCAGCGTGGGCCGACCGGCCTCGCGCAACGCCTGACAATGCCGCTGGTAGTGAGCCAGGGTTTCGTTGTTTGGTTCCACGGCCTGGGCAAAGCGCAGGTTGGACATTGTGTACTCATGTGCGCAGCACACCAGTGTATTGCCCGGCAGCGAGGCCAGATCGTCCAGCGATTGCTGCATCTGCTGCGCAGTGCCCTCGAACAGGCGGCCGCACCCCCCGGAAAACAGCGTGTCGCCGCAAAACAGCACGGGCTGTGCCTGTGCCGCCGTGCTGTAGAAGGCAATGTGGCCGCTGGTATGGCCTGGTACATCGATGACCTGCCAGGGGCCGCCCAGCGCCTGCACGGTATCGCCTCCCTGCACGCGCTGAACGGGTTCGGGCAACTGCTCGTAGGCAGGACCCCAGACCTGGGCGCCCGTGGCCTGGTGCAGCTGGGCCACGCCACCGACATGATCGGCATGGTGGTGGGTGACTAAAATGCCCTGCAGCTGCAGGCCCAGCCGGTGCAACGTGGCGAGCACGGGCGCTGCATCGCCGGGATCGACGACCAGGGCCTGCCCGGCGTCATGCAGCAGCCAGATGTAGTTGTCGGAAAAAGCAGGAATGGGCAACAGGTTCATGAGCAGCAAAATTATAGGGATGCATCACTGGACGCAATCTGCCCTCGGCCACTACCTGCTGGAATGGGAGCAGCAGCGCTGCGACGAGGCGGTGGCCGATATTTTCGGTTATCACAGCCTGCAGCTGGGCATGCCCATGCTCCAGGGGCTGCGTGCCAACCGCATGCCGCACCGCTGGCTGGCGCTGGATTCCACGCAGGATGCAGCGCCAGCGGACGGCGCCGCCCCGCTGGAGGTTCCCGTGGCGCTGCTGGCCGATCCCGCCGCGCTGCCATTTCCCGAGGCCAGCCTCGACCTGGTCGTGATGCCCCATACGCTGGAGACCTCGCCGGACCCGCATGCCGTGCTGCGTGAGGCGGCCAGGGTGCTGATGCCTGAAGGCCGCATCGTGGTGTGCGGACTCAATCCTGCCAGTTTGCTGGGCGTGCAGCGGCGTGCCGAGCGTGGCGTGTACCTGCCCGATGTGGGCTGGGGCGTGGGTTACTGGCGGCTGCGCGACTGGCTGCGATTGCTGGCCTTCGAGATCGAGGCCGTGCAATTCGGCTGTTATCGTCCCGCCGTGCAGACGGATCGCTGGCTGCGCCGTTGGCAGTTCATGGACCGCGTGGGACGGCTGGGCTGGCCCATGCTGGGCGGTGTGTACTGCGTGGTGGCCGTCAAGCGTGTGCCGGGGGCGCGCATGCTGGAGCCTGCCTGGCGCGGCCGCGCGGTCGTGTCGGGCGCCACGGTGCCGGTCGCCCGTCGCATGCCGGCACAGGCCGCGCCGGACGGTGATCTGCATTCCAACCGGCCTGACGGCCGGGCCATTCATATCAAGGATTTTTTTTGAATCAAGTTGTTATCTATACGGACGGTGCCTGCAAGGGCAATCCGGGTCCTGGCGGCTGGGGCGTGGTGCTGGAGGCTGGCAGCGCCAGGAAGGAGCTGTTCGGCGGCGAGCTGAACACCACCAACAATCGCATGGAGATGATGGCCGTGATCGAGGCGCTGTCTGCGCTCAGGCGGCCCTGCGACGTGGTGCTCTACATCGACAGCCAGTACGTGCTCAAGGGCATCACCGAGTGGATCCACGGCTGGAAGGCCAAGGGCTGGAAGACGGCCTCCAAGGAGCCCGTCAAGAACGTGGAGCTGTGGCAGCGGCTGGACGCCCTGGTGCAGGGTGGCGGGCACCGCATCGACTGGCGCTGGGTCAAGGGCCATGCGGGCGATCCCGGCAACGAGCGCGCCGACGCGCTGGCCAACATGGGCGTGGATCAGGCGCTGGGACGCTGAACGCCTTGTGCGGGACAGGTGCAATGCCTGTCCCTTGCTCCTCTTCCCGAGGACTACCTCAAACGCGGTAGATGAAAACCCCAGACACAGGACTCGATGGGTGCAGCTAATATTTCCATAAGTGGAAATTAATGCGCGCCCTGCCAGGCATCTTCCGTGGCGTGGTGTTTGAAATTGCCACTTGTGGAATTTTTAAACCATCTCACGATGAAAGAGCCTTGCGATGAAATACAAAGCAATTGCCGCATTGGCGATGCTGGGCGGCGCGGGAGCGGCGCTTGCCCAGAGTTCGGTGACCCTGTACGGCAGCATGGACCTGACCATGCCCTGGATCAGCGATGTGCGAGGGAGCCGGCTCACGCGCATGGATTCGGCCATCTCCCAGCCTGACCTCTGGGGCCTGCGCGGCTCCGAGGACCTGGGGGGCGGCCTGAAGGCCTCGTTCCAGCTGGAAAACGGATTCCTCACGGACATCGGCTCGCCGATCTCGCCCACCAGCTACTTCAACCGGGCTTCCTGGGTGGGCCTGGACAGTGCTTCGCTGGGCACGCTGCGGCTGGGGCGCCAGGTCGATTTCACGGCCGGCACGCTGAGCCAATGGGGCAATGGCTACCAGCTCTACAACTTCTATCTGTACCACCCGGGCAACCTGGACGGCCTGTCCAGCCAGTTCCCCGTGGACAACTCCGTGGTCTACCTGACGCCGCGCATGGGCGGGATGCAGTTCGGCGCGCAGTATGGATTTGGCGAGGTGCCGGGCCGCTCGCAGGCCAACCGCACCTACAGCGTCATGGGCAGCTATTCCAGTGCCAAGCTCAATCTGGCCGTGGCCTACACCGATGCGCGTGGCCGTGCCTTCGATATCGCCGGGCGCACGGGCCTGGCGAACGCGCTGGGCCAGGACCTGGTGGCGGGCCGCCCGCTGGTGCTCGATACCTTCCAGGTGCTGGGCATCGGCGGCGGCTACCAGCTCGATGCGCTTCCGGTCCGGCTCAACGCGCTGCTCACGCGCTCCACGCTCAAGTACGGCGCAGCCTCCAGCCACATGAGCGCGCTAGACCTGGGCCTGGCCTGGCAGACCAGCCAGGCGGTGACCATCAACACCGGCTACTCCTTCAGCCGTTTCGAGCAGACGAAGTGGAACCAGGTCCACCTGGGCGCGCGCTACGCCTTCTCCAAGCGCACTCAGCTGCATGCCTCGGTCACGCACCAGCGCGCCTCCGATGGCGTGGCGGCGATGAATTCCGTGGGCGTTGCCAGCGGGCGCACGCAGACCGTGATTGCAGCAGGCATACACCACTCGTTCTGAGAGGCATGAGACATGCAGCCCGGTCGATGCGGGCGCATTGGAGACCCCACGATGAAATTCACCCTCAATTCCCGAAGCGTGGCCTTTGACGGCGACGGGCAGACCCCCTTGCTGTGGGTGCTGCGCGACCACTTCAAGCTGCCGGGCACCAAGTTCGGCTGCGGCATCAGCATGTGCGGGGCCTGCACGGTCCATGTCGATGGCGAGCCCGTGCGTTCCTGCGTGCTGCCCGTCTCGACGGTGGGCGGCAAGGCGGTCACGACCATCGAAGGACTGTCCAGCAACCGCTCCCACCCCATCCAGAAGGCCTGGATGGACAAGGACGTGCCGCAGTGCGGCTACTGCCAGTCCGGCATGGTCATGGCCGCTGCCGCACTGCTCAAGGCCCATCCGCAGCCCACCGATGCGCAGATCGACGAGGCCATGACCAATCTGTGCCGCTGCGCCACCTACCACCGTATCCGGGAGGCCATCCATGCCGCAGCGTCCAAGCAATGAACGGGGCCGCGTGGCCGATTCGGCCATCTCGCTGCGGCGCAGGCACCTGCTCCAGAGCGCTGCTGTGCTGCTGGTGGCGCCTGCTGCAGGCAGCCTGCTGATTCCGCTGGCGCAGGCCGCGCCGCCGGCAGCCGGTGCGGCGGCGGCAGCAGCCATCGGCGACTGGGTCTGGATCGAGCCTTCGGGCCAGGTGGTGATCGGCGTTTCGCAGTGCGAGGTCGGCCAGGGCATCTACACAGGCCTGCCCCAGGTGCTGGCCGATGAACTGGATGCCGACTGGGCCAGCGTGACCGTGCGCTTCGTCACGGGGCGCGACGCCTATCGCAACGATGCGGGCGAGATGCCGTTCCAGCAGTTCGTGGGTGCCTCCATGTCCATGAACTATTTCTATGAACGCATGCGCCTGGCCGGCGCCCAGGCGCGCGATGTGCTGCTGCGCGCCGGCGCAAGCCGCCTGGGTGTGCGTGCCTCCCAGTGCATGACGCGTGCCGGCCGCGTGCTGCACCCCGCGACGGGCCGCAGCGTGGGCTATGGCGAGATCGTGGCCGATGCCTCCAGGCTGCCCCTGGCCGCGCGGCCGCGCATGAAGTCGGCTTCCGAGCAGGGCCTGATCGGCCGTAACCTGCGCCGTGTGGATACGCCTTCCAAGGTCGACGGCAGCGCGGTGTTCGGCATCGATGTCGAGGTGCCCGGCATGCTGATCGGCGCCGTGCGCATGGCGCCCAGCGTGACGGGGCGCATCGTGCGCATCGGCAACGAGGCAGAGGTGCGCGCGCGCCCTGGCGTGCATGCCGTCGTGCGCACCACGCAGTGGCCCGACCCCGAGCCCAGCACCGTGGTCGTGGTGGCCGATTCGTACTGGATTGCCAAGCAGGCTGCCGATGCGCTGGACATCGAATTCGACGCCGGCGCGGCGGCCGGCGTGGACAGCGAGCGCATCCATGCGCAGTTCGTCGCAGGCTTGTCGAACGACAAGGCTGTCGTGGCCCGCAGCCTGGGCAAGCCGCGTGAAGTGCTGGCGGCCGGCAAGACCATCACGGCCGACTACCACTCGCCCTACATCACGCACGCCACCATGGAGCCGCTGGCCGCCACTGTCCATGTGCGCGACGGCGAGGTCGAGACCTGGGGGCCCTACCAGGGCCAGGACTTCCTGCGCGGCGAACTCGGCAAGGCCTGCGGCGTGCCTGCGGACAAGGTCATCGTGCACACCACCTTCCTCGGTGGCAGCTTCGGGCGCAAGTACATGCCCGACTTCGCCTTGCATGCGGCAGCGGCATCCAAGGCCGTGGGCCGGCCCGTCAAGGTCATCCGCTCGCGCGAGGACGACATACGGCATTCCTACTACCGGCCCGGCGCATCGGGGCGCTTGAGCGCCGTGCTCGGCGCCGACGGCATGCCGGCCGCTCTGCATGCGCGCATCTCGGGACAGTCGCTGTACGGGGCCATCAACCCCAAGAAGATGGCCGATGCAGGCGGCTGGGACGAGACCATGGTCGAGTCCATCTACGACCTGATCTACGGCGTGCCCAACCTGCTGGTGGATGCCGTGGACGTGCAGCAGCCCATACCGCTGAGCTACCTGCGCAGCGTGGGCACCACGTCCAGCGTGTTCTTCCTGGAGAGCTTCATCAGCGAACTCGCCCACGCCGCAGGCGTGGACGACTACCAGTACCGGCGCCGCCTGCTGGCCGGCCAGCCGCTGGCGCTGGGCGTGCTGGATGCGGCGGCGCGCGCCGCGCGCTGGGAGCAGCCCGCGCCGGCAGGCCTGCACCGCGCCATGACCTTCAACGTCTACACGGGGCGGGGCGAGAGCTTCCAGACCTTCGTCGCACTGGTCATGGAATTGCGTGTTGTGGAAGGCCGCGTGCGGCTGGAGCGTGCCATCTGCGCCATTGATGCAGGCCGCGTGGTCAATCCGGGCCTGGTCAAGGCCAATGTGGAAGGCGGTATCGGCTTTGCGCTGACCAACACCTTCAAGAGCCGGCTGGACTTCTACAAGGGCGCGGTACAGCAAAGCAACTTCCACGACTACCCGCTGCTGCAACTGTCCGAAATGCCCCGCGTGGAGGTGGTCCTGGTCGAAAGCGACCGGCCGCCCCAGGGCTGCGGCGAAGTGGCCCTGGGTCCCACGGCGCCTGCCGTGGCCACGGCCATGTTCCATGCCACGGGCCGCCGGTTCCGCTCCATGCCGCTGCCGCAGGACATCGCGTCCACCTGATCACCCCCCAACCCGCTTTTTTTGAGAAAAGGAATTTCATGCAAGTCGAACACATCACCCCGTGCATAGGATCGGAGATATACGGCATCGATCTCTCGGACCCGGCGCAGGTGCATGACCATGCGGACGCGCTGCGCAAGCTGCTGGCCGAGCGCCAGGTCATCTTCTTCCGCGACCAGACGCTGGACCCTGCGCAGCAGGTGCGCGTGGCCCAGGTGTTCGGCAAGGTCGAGCCCGTGTCCTCCACCTTTCCCTCGCACCCGGACGATCCCCATGTCGAGCTGCTGATCAGCCAGGGCACGCGCACCGGCACCGACATCTGGCATGCCGACCTGACCTGGCAGACCAAGCCGCCCGCCGGTGCCTGCCTCTACGCCGTGGACGTGCCGCCCACGGGCGGCGACACCATGTGGGCCAGTATGACCACGGCCTTTGCCTCGCTGGCGCCCGAGCTGCAGGCCTATCTGCGCACGCTGCGCGCCACCCACAACTGGGAGGCGCCGGCCCTGAGGCAAAGCCTGATGCGCCGCGATCCCTCGGGCGAGGCCTATCGGGCAACGCGCCTCAAGCATCCGCCGCTGGAGCAGCCCGTGGTCCTGGTGCACCCGGTGACCTGCCTGCCCGTGGCCTTTGTGAACTCGCTCTACACCACGCACATCGAGGGCGTCACCAGCGACGAGAGCGCGGCGCTGATCGCCATGCTCAGCGGCCTGGCCAAGGTGCCTGAGTGGCAGGTGCGCTTTCGCTGGCGCAAGGGCTCGGTGGCCATCTGGGACAACCTGGCCACGCAGCATTACGCGGTCAACGACTACCACCCCGCAGCGCGGCGCATGCACCGCGTGGCGATACGCCAGGCGTGAGCCCGGCCCCGGCCTTTGCTGAAAATGACAAAACCCACGATGAAAGCCCACCCCATGAAAGCGAAACGCAAAACGCTTGCCCTAGGCATGGCCCTGGCCATGGCCCTGGCCATGGCCCTGCTGGCCGGTCCTGCCCAGGCGCAGGCCTATCCCCACAAGCCCGTCACCATCGTCGTGGCCTATCCCGCAGGCGGTGACACCGATGCGCTGGCGCGCCTGCTGGGCGAGAAGCTGTCGGCCCGTATCGGACAGTCGGTGCTTGTGGACAACCGCGCGGGCGCCAGCGGCACCATCGGCAGCAGCTATGTGGCCAAGGCGCCGGCCGATGGCTATACGCTGCTGCTGGCGCCCAATACCTTTGCCATGGCCCAGCTGGTGCTCAAGCTGGGCGCAGGCCACGGATATGACGTGCTCAACGGATTCACGCCCGTGATCGAGGTCGGCTCCACATCGCTGTTCCTTGTCGCCGGACCCGGCGCGGGCGTGCGCACTCTCAAGGAGGCCGTGTCCGCGAGCCAGGGCCGTTCGCTGGGCTACGCCACCCCGGGCAATGGCTCGCCCATGCACTTTCTGGGCGAGATGGTCCGGCGCGCCACGGGCGCCCGCTTCGAGTCCATTCCCTACAAGGGCGTGGCGCCTGCAGTCACGGACGTGGTGGGCGGCCATGTGCCCTTCACCTACAGTACGCTGGGCTCCATCGCGCCCTACCTGCCCGGCGGCAAGCTGGTGGCGCTGGCCGTGGCCGACGCCCAGCGCTCGCCGCTGGCGCCCGACGTGCCCACGCTGGCCGAGCTGGGCTACAAGGACGTGGAGCTGACGGCCTGGTACGGCCTGTTCGGCCCCAGGAACATGCCTGCCGACGTGGTCAGGCTGCTGAATACGCACCTGAACGAGGTCCTCAAGATGCCCGACGTGGTGGCACGCATGGCCACGCTGGGAACCGTCCCTGTGGGCGGCCCGCCGCAGCGCCTGGGCAAGACCAATGCCAGCGACTTCGAGCGCTTCGGGCGGCTGGTCAAGGAGCTGGGCATACAGTCCGACTGAGGGCGGCGCACCGGACGAAAGGAGGGAGCAGCGGGCGCCGGCGCAAGTCAATCCGGGTGGTGGCCCGGGTGTGGTGGGTGGTCTTGCGCCGGCGCATCCTGCCTGATGCGCTCGGCCAGCAGGTGGGACATGAAGCGCAGATAGTGCTCGACCTGCTGGTCTGCCTGCGGCCCTTCCCCGAACAGTTCGGCCAGCAGCGGCCGTGCCGTGGGCAGGAAGGCCGAAATGCTGAGGATGGCCAGGTGGATGAAGCGCGGGTCCACCTGTGCCGGGTGGCTGGCCTGCGCTCCGTCCATCAGCATGGTCGAGGTCAGCTCCAGCCCGCGCCGCGTGATGCGCTGCAGCGGCGTGCCCGAGGGCGGAGGCTCTTCTTCGCTTTCATAGTGGTAGATCTCGGACAGCGCCAGCCGCTCGAACTGCGGGTGCTCGCGCATGAAATCCAGCCGCAGCAGCAGGCGCTGGTAGACGCGCTCTTCCACCGTGCCCTGCGTCCTGAGCGCCACTTCCATGCGGTTTTGCAGCTCCTGCATCAGGGACTCCGTCACTTCCTGCAGCAGTCCCTTGAGGCTGCTGAAGTAGTAGCGCACCAGCGCCCGCGTGACGCCGGCCGCCGCCGCGATTTCCAGAATGCTCAGTTGCTCCGGCGTGCGGGTCTTGAGCAGGTTGACCGTGGTCTGCAGGATGATGTCCCGGCCGACGGCATCGTCGGCCAGCGGGCGGCCGCTGTTGCGGCGGGGCTTCTTGGGCGCGGAATCGGCAGGCTTCTTTTGGGACGGCATGCGGGCCATTGTCGGCGATACACAGGCAGCGGCTGCGCCGCAAGTGTCAGGGCTGGGCGGTGATGCGGGCCAGCGCGTCCTCGATCTCGCGGGCCTGCTGGGGCCGCACCAGCCTTTGCACCTCCTGCCCGTCACGCAGAAAGACCAGGGTGGGCCAGAGCTTGACGCGGTAGCTGCGTCCCAGGGCCCTGCCGGGGCCGTCTTCCACCTTGATGTGGGCCACCTGCGGGGCGGCATCCAGCGCCTGGGCAATCAGCGGTTGCGCGCGCTGGCAGTGGCCGCACCAGGCGGTGCCGAACTCCAGCAAGGTAGCGCCGGGCAGCGCTTCGACGGTACTGCGATCGGGGGCGTCGGTCAGGTGCTTGGACTGGAAGGGCATGGGGCAATCTCCTGTCAGGGAAAGGCCTGCAGCGGCAGGATGGACACGGTTTCGCCGGCTTGCACGGCAGCGCGCTCATGTTCGAGCACGATGAGGCAGTCGGCCTCGGCCATGGAACTGAGTACGCCCGAGCCCTGCGGCCCCGTGGTGCGCACCATGCAGCGGCCATCGGCGCCCTTGGACAGAATGCCGCGCTGGTACTCGGTGCGGCCGGGCCGCTTGGACAGGGCCTGCGCAGCCACAGCCTGGGGCAGGGCGGCCGATTCACCGTCCACGGCGGCGGCGCCCATGAGCTGCAGCAGCGCCGGTCGTACAAAGACCAGAAAGCTCACCATGGCAGCCACGGGATTGCCGGGCAGGCCGATCAGTACCGTGGTGCGTGCCGGTGGCCGGCTGGCGGCAAATGGCGTGCCCGCATCGGGTTGCAACAGCCCCACGGCCAGCGGCCGGCCGGGCCGCATGGCCAGTCGCCAGAAATGAACGCTGCCCATGCGTTGCAGCATGGCGCGCGTATGGTCGGCCTCGCCCGCGCTGATGCCGCCGCTGGTCAGCACCACGTCGGCCAGGGAGGCGGCTTCGCGCAGGCGCTCCTGCAAGGCTTCGGGCTGGTCGGCCACCACGCCCAGGTCCAGCACCTTGACGCCCATGCGCTGCAGCAGGCCGATGAGGCTGAAGCGGTTGCTGTCGTAGACCGCCCCTTCGCGCAGCGCCGTGCCGGGGTGCAGGATTTCATCGCCCGTGGAGAAATAGGCCACGCGCAGCCGCCTGCGAACATGCACCTGAGACTGGCCCAGGCTGGCGATCAGGCCCAGGGCCGCCGGATGCAGGCGCTGGCCCGCCGCCAGCGCCACGCAGCCCTGGCTCAGATCCTCGCCGCGCCTGCGGCGGTTGTCTCCGGTGCGCACGCTGCCGGCGGGGATGCGTACATGGTCGGGCGAGGCCGCATCGGCGGGCTCGGTGCGTTCGTGCGCGATCACCGTGTCCAGACCGGGCGGCAGCACGGCGCCCGTCATGATCTTGATGCACTCGCCCGACCGCACCGTGCCATGCCAGGGCTTGCCGGCCAGGGCCTGGCCGACCACGCGCAGCACCAGCGGGGCGCCGGCCTGCAGTTGGCTGCCGTCGAAGGCATAGCCATCCATGGCGGCGTTGTCATGTGTGGGCACGTCGATGGGGGAGACGATGTCTTCGGCCAGCATGCGGTCCAGCGCGTCGGCCAGCGCCAGTGTTTCCACATCCGCCACCGGGCCCAGGGGCTGCAGCAGGCTGGCCAGCTGGGACAGTGCCTGATCAACGCTCAGGTCCTGGGCGGAGGCGATGGGGGCAGAGGCGGGCTGGAAGGTGGCGGTCATCAGAACGGAATCCGGTGGGGCAAGGCCGGTCACGGCGGCGTCACGGGCACACAGGCCGCGGCCTGCGCCAGGGCCTGCAGCTCCTGCTGCGTGTTGGCGTTGGCAAAGGCCAGCGGGCTGTCGTCCGCGCGATCGAAGAGGGCGGTGGCGCAGCGGTGCTGGCCCGTCCAGGCATCGATTTTGCGGCCGCCCGAACGTATGAAGGACTGCAGGCTATCACGCAGCGATGACCGCATCAGGCAGAACACGGGCTGGGCCCGCAGCCTGGATTGATCTGTATCAAGCGAGCGTTCCCAGCCATGGGCGACGACGATGTCGGCCGCAGGCTGCTGCGCCAGCGCAGCCTGCGCGAGCCGCTGTACAAGGTCCTGGGGGAACAGCGGCGTGTCGCAGGGCACGCAGACCAGCCAGGGTGTCTGGCAATGGGTGAGGCCGCTCAGAAAGCCGGCCAGCGGGCCGGGGTAGTCGGGTTCGGCATCGGGCCAGACCGGGGCGCCATAGGGGGCGCCCAGTTGCGCATAGGCCTCGGTATGGCGATTGGCGTTGAGCATCAGATGCCCGACCTGGGGCGCAAGGCGGCTGAGCGCGTGGCCCGCCAGCGGCTGGCCCAGAAAGGGCTGCAGGCCCTTGTCGATGCCGCCCATGCGCATGCCGCGCCCGCCTGCCAGCACGCAGCCCGTGATGTCGCTCAAGGGCAGGGTGTCGGGCAGGGAGGAAACGGGCATGTGTGGCTTGTGATGGAGAAACCGAGGGGAAGGGGAAAGGGAGCCGCGCGCGCCGCGCGGGCTCAGCCGCCGATGTAGCTCATCTCTATGCGCCTGCGCTGCGTGTCCGTGCTGGACGGCAGGCTGGCGCGCAGTTCGGAATAGCGGTCGGTGCGCTGCTGCCAGATGGGGGCCAGCGCGGCTGCCACTTCCTCGTCGCTGGCGCCGCTGCGCAGCAGGCTGCGCAGGTCCCAGCCTTCGGAGGCGAACAGGCACAGGTACAGCCGGCCCTCGGTGGACAGGCGCGCACGGTTGCAGTCGCCGCAAAAGGCGTGGGTGACGCTGCTGATCACGCCGACCTCGCCCAGCGAGGGATCGTGCAGGCCCTGCGCATCGGCATATCCCCAGCGCACGGCGGTCTCGCCCAGGCTGCTGGCCTGCAGCGGCACCAGGGGCAGCTCGGCGCGCAGCCGGGCGATGACTTCGTCGGAGGGCAGGACCTCGTTCATGCGCCAGCCGTTGGTCGCGCCCACGTCCATGTATTCGATGAAGCGCAAGGTCACGCCCGTGCCCTGGAAGTGGCGCGCCATGGGCAGGATCTGGTCCTCGTTGGTGCCGCGCTTGACCACCATGTTGACCTTGATGTTGCCCAGGCCTGCCGCCTGGGCCGCCTCGATGCCGGCCAGCACGTCGGAGACCGGGAAGTCCACGTCGTTCATGCTGCGGAACACCGCGTCGTCCAGCCCGTCCAGGCTGACGGTGACGCGGTTCAGGCCGGCCGCCTTGAGCGCCCGGGCCTTGCGCGCCAGCAGCGAGCCGTTGGTGGTCAGCGTCAGGTCCAGCGGATGGCCGTCGGGCGTGCGCAGGGCAGACAGCTGCTCCACCAGCGTTTCCACGTTCTTGCGCAGCAGCGGCTCGCCGCCGGTCAGGCGGATCTTGCGCACGCCATGCTGCACGAACAGGCGGGCCGTGCGCGTGATCTCCTCGAAGCTCAGCAGCGAGCCGTGCGGCAGGTAGCGGTAGTTCTTGTCGAAGACTTCCTTGGGCATGCAGTAGCTGCAGCGGAAGTTGCAGCGGTCGGTGATGCTGATGCGCAGGTCGCGCAGCGGCCGGCCAAGCCTGTCACGCAGATCGCCGGTGGGCGCCTGCAGCAGTCTTGGCACGGTGGCCGGGCGCGTGGGGGCGCGCTCGTCGACCAGGGGGATCACTCGTTCTGCCATGCCCGCGATTTTGCCCGAATGCCTATGTCCAGGCTCTGCGCAAGCCTGCAGATCTTGATCTGCGTCTAGACGCAGCGCGCTCCGTCCACCTCGATGCAGGTGCCGCTGATGAAGGCCGCCTCGTCGCTGGCCAGATACAGCGCGGCATTGGCCACGTCCAGCGCCGTGGAAAAGCGGCCCAGCGGAATCGTCGCGCGAAAGCGCGCGCGGCGCTCCTCGTCCACGGGGCCGCCGGCAAACTCGGCGGCCAGGCCTGTGTCGGGGTTGAAGACGGGGTTGATGCAGTTGACGCGGATGTTCTCCGGGCCCAGTTCCGCGGCCATGGACTTGCTGGTCACGATGACGGCGCCCTTGGAGCCGTTGTACCAGGTCAGCCCCGGGCGCGGGCGCAGGCCTGCCGTGGAGGCGATGTTGATGAAGCTGCCGCCGCCGGGGCGGCCATCGGCCATCGGCGGATTGGCGCGCATGGCCGGCACGCCGTGGATGGCCGAGAGATAAATGCTCTTGACGTTGATGGCATAGACCCGGTCGAACTCGGCCTCGCTGACTTCGAGCATGGGACGGTTGCGGTGCGTCCAGCCTGCGTTGTTGACGAAGACATCGAGCCGGCCGTGGGCCTGCAGTGTGGCGGCCACCAGGGCCTTGACCTGTTCGCCCTGCGTCATGTCCGCCTGCACATAGAGCGCGCGGCCGCCCACGGCGTTGATGGCCTGTGCCACGCGCGTGCCGGCCTCGCGGTCGATGTCGTTGACGACGATATGTGCGCCTTCGGCGGCCAGCCGCATGGCGATGCCGGCTCCTATGCCGCTGCCGGCGCCTGTGACGATGATGGATTTGTCCTGGACACGCATCGGGCTTTGCTCCTCGGTCGGGGGTCAGGCCCCCTGGGTTTCGGTGGTTGCTGTGGTCGCCGGGGTCGGGGCCACGCCGCCTGTGCCGGGCTGCCAGCCCACGAACTGCGGGTAGTAGCGCGCCACGCCGGGGCCATTGAAGTCCCAGCCCAGGCACTGGCCCAGGTGGCGTGGCGGCTGGTTGGGGTCGGCATCGCCAAAGACGCCGGGCACGGACTGGAAGGCGGCCGTGGCCATGTTGAACAGCAGCTCGCGCAGATGCGTGCAGCTGGCCACGCCGCCCAGGTTCTCGTTGATGGCCTTGCGCCATCCGCGCGCCATGCTGCAGCCGACCATTTTCTGCAGGGCCCGCGTGGCCTCGGGGCAGTGGCCCAGCGGATGGGAGTCCATGACGACCTCGATGGCCTGCACCGCCAGGCGGGCATCGACCGTGGTGCGTATCCACATGTGGTGTATGGCCGTGCCGGCCGGCATGTGGCGGCCGCCGCTCAGTTCGATGTCATGGGTCTTGCTGTCGCGCAGCTCGCCTTCGATGTCCCAGAGGCCATCGGCGCGGGCGTAGCTGCGGTAGCGCACGTCGCGTTCATGCTGGGGCGTGCGGTCGGGAACGGGAGACAAGGGCATGGGGAATTCTTCTTTCTGTCGCGTGCGGCCGGCTGGCGCCGGGCACCTTGCGATTTTCCGTCATGCGCCAGGATCAGCCATGCCGTATGGCGACGGTCTTCAGCGTGGTGAAGCCATAGAGCGCCTCGAAGCCCTTTTCGCGGCCATGGCCGCTGGACTTGACGCCGCCGAAGGGCAGCTCCACGCCGCCACCCGCCCCGTAGTTGTTGACGAAGACCTGGCCGCAGCGCAGGCGCCGCGCCAGGCGCAGCTGGCGCGCGCCGTCACGGGTCCACAGGCCGGCCACCAGGCCGTAGGCCGTGCCGTTGGCCAGTTGCACGGCATGGTCCTCGTCATGGAAGGGCATGGCGCAGAGCACGGGGCCGAAGATCTCTTCCTGCGCCAGCCGGTGCTCGGGTGGCACGTCGCGCAGCAGGGTGGGCGCCTGGTAGAAGCCGCTGTCGGGCGCATGCTCCACGATCTGGCCCTGCGCCACCACGGCAATGCCTGCCACCTGGGCGTCGGACAGGAAATCCCAGACACGCTGCTGCTGGCTGGCGCGGATCAGCGGACCCAGGTCCAGGTCCATGGCGGCCGGACCCACGCGCAGCGCCTCGAAGGCCTGGCCCAGGCGTTCGAGCAGCGGCTCGTAGATCAGCGAGTCGATCAGCACGCGCGAGCCTGCCGAGCAGGTCTGGCCGGCGTTCTGCACGATGGCGTTGACGATGGCCGGCACGGCGGCGTCCAGGTCCGCGTCCGCGAACACGATCTGCGGACTCTTGCCGCCCAGCTCCAGCGTGACGGGGCAGTGCCGTTCGGCCGCAGCCTGCTGGATCAGCGTGCCCACGCCGGGGCTGCCCGTGAAGCTCAGGTGGTCCACTCCTGGATGGCGCGCCAGGGCCTCGCCCACCTCGTGCCCCAGGCCGGTGACCACGTTGAAGGCGCCTGCCGGAAAGCCGACCTCGGTGGCCAGCCGCGCCACGCGCAGCACGGACAGGCAGGCGTCTTCCGAGGGCTTGACCACGCAGGTATTGCCCGCGGCCAGCGCCGCGCCCACGCTGCGGCCCAGGATTTGCATGGGGTAGTTCCAGGGGACGATATGGCCGGTCACTCCGTGGGGCTCGCGCCAGGTCAGGGCGCTGTAGCCTTGCTGGTAGGGCAGGGTCTCGCCGTGCAGCTTGTCGCAGGCGCCTGCATAGAACTCGAAGTAGCGCGCCAGCGCCAGCGCATCGGCGCGGGCCTGGCGCGTGGGCTTGCCGCAGTCGCGCTGCTCGATGGCCGTGAGTTCATCGGCATGCTGCAGCACGCTGCCCGACAGGCGCATCAGTAGGCGCCCGCGTTCGGCGGCCGAGAGCTTGCTCCAGACGCTGTCCTGGCATTCGCGCGCAGAGCGCACGGCCAGGTCGATGTCCTGGGGCGAGCCGCGTTGGAGCTCGTCGAAAGCCTGCCCGTCCGACGGGTCCAGCACGGGGATCGTGCGTCCCGATTCCGTAGGCACGGACGCATTGCCGATGTGGTGGTATTGCATGGAGCCCGATTGTGGGGCGCCCGGGACGCTTGTCCAGTCCCGGGCGTTGCAGCGCGCCTGCCTACTGCGCAGGCCAGCCCGCGTCGCGCAGGCCTTGGCGGTCCAGCACCTCCATCTTGCCGCGCCGCAACTGCAGGCAGCCGGCCAGTTGCAGCTCCTGCAGGATCTGGTTGGTGGTCTGGCGTGACAGGCCCAGCATGCGCGCCAGCTGCTCCTGGGATACATCCAGCTCGCGCCGCCAGCGCTGGCGGCCCTGGCCGTCGGGCTGCCACTGGTCAAAGCCTTCGGCCATGCGCACCAGGCGCCGCGCCAGGCGCTGGGGGGCCGGCAGCAGCGTGTGCTCTTCCAGCGCCACCAGGCACACGCGCAGCTTGTCCGTCAGCAGTAACGCCAGCGCTTGCCAGTGTCCGGGGTGGGCGGCCAGCCACTCCATCAGCGGTGCCTGGGGCACGTGAAGCACGATGCAGGCCGTGGCGGCCTGGGCATCGTGCGTGCGTTGTGCGCCATCGAACAGGGCAATCTCTCCCAGCCACATCGGCGGCTCCACCAGGGCCAGCAGCGCCGTGCGGGCCTGCTCGCCGCAGGCGGCCGTGCCCGAGATGCTGAGGGCGCCACGCGCCACCGCGTACAGGCCACAGGGCGGGTCGCCCCGGCGAAACAGCCAGTCGCCTGCGGCCAGCGTGCGGGGCTGGGCCAGTGCCTTGAGCTGCGCGGCCAGCTCTGGCGGCAGGGCGTGGAACCAGCGGCCTGCCTCGACGGTGGCCCAGAGATCGGCCATGCCCGGCGGACCGGCCACTGCGCGGCGCCGTACGCCGCGCGTGGCGGCGGCAGTTGCCGTGGCTGCCGGAGCTGCCGGTGCGGGTAAGCCCGAGGTGTGCGATGAGGCTTGTGTCGGATCCATGACAGACGCCAATCCTTGATGACACCACCATGGTTGCGCAACATCCACTGCCGGTGCAGCCTATGAAAACCCTCATCGACCAACTGTCCCAGTACGCGGACTATCACCGTGATCCACGCAACATCCTCACGCACTTCTTTGGCGTGCCGCTGATCATGTGGGCCGTGGTGATCCTGCTGGCACGTCTGCAATGGGCGATGCCATTGGGCGACGGCCTGCCTGCCCTGCCGCTGAGCCTGGCCTTGCTGGCGGCGCTGGCGGCAGGCATCTACTACTGTTTGCTGGACCTGCGCTACGGCATTGCCATGGCTGTGGTGCTTGCCCTGATGCTGGCCTTGGCACAGCCCATCGCCATGCTGCCGTTGGGGGCTTGGCTGGGATGGGGGCTGGGCATCTTTGCCGTGGGCTGGGTGATCCAGTTCGTGGGCCACTACTACGAGGGCCGCAAGCCGGCTTTCCTGGATGACATCGTGGGCCTGGTCATCGGGCCGCTGTTCGTGCTGGCCGAGCTGGGCTTTGCCCTGGGCCTGCGCCGCGAAGTGCAGCATGCGGTGGAGCAGCGCAGCGGTCCCGTGCAGCGGCGCGCGGGCGGCGCACACGCCTGAAAACGGCCCGGGCGCTGCAAGCTTGGCGCAGGCTTGCCGCCGTAGCATGGCAGGCGTTCCTGCGGAGCCATCCGTGGGGGCGTGTGCCTGCGCCTAAAATCACGCTGCTATCCCCCTGCGGGGGCTTTTTTGTTTCAACTCTCCTCATCCATCATGTCTTTCGACAAAGTCACACCGGGCAAGAACGCTCCTGAATCCTTCAACGTCGTGATCGAGATCTCGGCCAACTCCGATCCCATCAAGTACGAAGTGGACAAGGAAAGCGGCGCCGTCTTCGTGGACCGCTTCATGGGCACGGCCATGCACTACCCGGCCAACTACGGCTATGTGCCCCAGACGCTGTCCGGCGACGGCGATCCGGTGGACGTGCTGGTGATGACGCCCTTCCCGCTGCCCCCGGGCGTGGTCGTGGCCTGCCGCCCCATCGGCATCCTGCTCATGGAAGACGAGTCCGGCGTGGATGGCAAGGTCCTGGCCGTGCCCACGCAAAAGCTGCTGCCCGCCTACGACAAGATCAACACGCTGGAAGACATCCACGAGATCACCCTCAAGCAGATCCAGCATTTCTTCGAGCACTACAAGGACCTGGAAAAGGGCAAGTGGGTCAAGGTTCTGGGCTGGAAGGGCGTGGACGAGGCCAAGAAGGAAGTCGTGGACGGCATCGCCAACTACAAGGGCTGATCCCTTTCACTCCCGTCGAGGGAGTCTCAACTGCGCTGAGGTAAATGCCCGCTTCGCAGTTGATACAATTTGAAACGCACCCGGTGCCTAGGCGCCGGGTGCGTTTTTTGTTTTGTCATGGATCAGGGTTTGGACAGATCAATCAGGCGCTGATGGGGACATCGGCCCGGGAGCGAGCAAATGAAGGTGGCAGATTGGCGCATGGGCACGAAGCTGGGCATGGGATTCCTCATCATGGTCCTGTTCTCGGCGGTTCTGGGGGCGGTAGCCTGGTTGCAACTGGCGCAGATGCACCGCAACGCATTGCATTTGTCGGATGTGGCCCTGCCCAGCATGTTCCATGCGGGCGCCATGCGATCCGAATACAACCGCCTGCGCCGCCACGAGGCCGGCATTGCCTCCGCGCGCAGCCTGGCCGAGGTCGATGGCTTTGCCAAGCAGGTGCAGGACCGGCTGCAGACCATTGGCGAGCATGAGACGGCCCTGCGTTCGCTGATCGACCAGCAGGCCCTGCGCGCGGCCTTCGACGACTACCTCGGCTTCAAGCAGCAGTTCCTGGCCATGCATGCGCGATTGCTGGAGCGTGCGCGCGCCGGCAACTATTCCACCACCGAGGAGCAGGCCTTCATGGCCGACGAGATGGGGTTGATGTTCGCCGGCGAGTCCGAGGCGCAGTTCGGCAAGCTGGCCGAAAGCGCCGGCCGCCTGCTGACCCTGCAGCGCGAGGCGGGCGAGCAGGCGCGGCAGCAGGCGCAGGCAGGCTTTGACCTGGCCCGCATCTGGGTGCTGGGCACGCTGGCCGCGGTGGTGGCGATTGCGGCCCTGGTGGGCTGGGCCATCACGCGTGCTGTCACCGGCCCGGTGGCCCAGGCCGTGGCCGTGGCGCGCAATGTGGCGGCCGGCCATCTGGAAAAGCCGGTCACCAGCCAGCGCCGGGATGAAATGGGCCAGCTCATCAACGCACAGGAGGACATGCGCCGCAAGCTCGCCGAGCTGGTGGGCGATGTGCGCGGCAATGCGCAGGGCGTGGCGCTGGCCGCTGGCGAGATCGCCCAGGGCAATGCGGACCTGTCGGCGCGCACCGAAAGCCAGGCCAGTGCTCTGGAAGAAACCGCGGCCTCCATGGAGCAGCTGGGCGCCACCGTGCGCCAGAACGCGGACAACGCGCGCCAGGCCAACCAGATGGCCGCCTCCGCCTCGGGCATTGCCGCGCGTGGCGGCGAGGTTGTGGCCCAGGTGGTGGACACCATGAAGGGCATCAACGACAGCAGCCGCCAGATCGCCGACATCATCGGCGTGATCGACGGCATTGCCTTCCAGACCAATATCCTGGCGCTGAACGCCGCCGTGGAGGCGGCCCGCGCTGGCGAGCAGGGCCGGGGCTTTGCCGTGGTGGCCGGCGAGGTGCGCACGCTGGCCCAGCGCAGTGCCGAGGCGGCCAAGGAGATCAAGGCCTTGATCCAGGCCAGCGAGCAGCGTGTGGAGCAGGGCACGCAGCTGGTGGACAAGGCCGGCGAGACCATGTCCGAAATCGTCGCCGCCATCCGGCGCGTGACCGACATCATGGGCGAGATCAGCGCCGCCAGCAGCGAGCAGAGCGCGGGCGTGGCCCAGGTGGGCGATGCCATCACGCAAATGGACCAGGCCACCCAGCAGAACGCCGCCCTGGTCGAGCAAAGTGCGGCCGCTGCCCAGTCGCTGCAGCAGCAGGCGCGGGCCATGGTGGCATCGGTATCGGTGTTTCGCACGGCGCCGGGAGACTCGACAGCGGTCCCCGAGGTGGCTGAGGCCGCCAAGGCGGCCGTGGCGGCGCCGCGCGCAACGGCGGCCGCCCCTTTGGCATCACCGCCGGTCCTGGCGCCCATCGCAGCCCGGCCAGCGAAACATGCCACGCCAGCTCAGGTCAGCAGGACCGCGACCGCCGACGACGAGGAGTGGGCCGCGTTCTGAGGCCTTGCCCGCAGCTGCGCCCCATCCTCTGGCGGCCCCATGCCCTGCATGGGGCCGCTTTCTTTTTGCGTGCTGCGTTGAGCTTGCGCACGCCGGGTGGCAGGAGGCTGTGGCGCAAATCCTCCAGTGAAGGTTTCTGCCTACTGCAAGTACCTGAACTTGTCCTGAACAATGCTTGGATACTGGCAGAATGTAAATAGATGTAGTCCTATTCTTACAGATTGAGGAACGGCCGCTCCTGGCCTCGTTCGCTCGGAACGAAGGGATATCCCATGATTACCTTGTTCTCATGGCCGCCTGGCCTGGCGGCCATCGGCCATCCAGCAGACCGCGCTCCCGCGGGGTCCCGTCCTCCCCCTCTCCAAGCCTTGCCTGCCAGCTGCCATCGGCCGGTGCGGCTGGCCTCTTTCTGCAAGGTTCGCGCCGGGCCTGGCTGATAGCCTGCCCATGGCGCGAGACAGAGCAAGACGCAACAAGATGACGGGACCTCTACAAGAGAGATGAATGTGAAAAACCTCAAGATTTCAACGCGCATGCTGGGCACCTTCGGCCTGCTGGTGCTGCTGCTGCTGGCCGTGGTGGCCGCGGCCCTGGTGCAACTGCGCTCCATGCGCACCAGCATGGAAGTCATCACCGGCAATGCCATGCCCAGCGTGGAAGTGATCAACCAGATAGGCACCGATGTCGTGCGTACCCGCTTGCTGGAGGTGCGCCACGTCAACAATGATGATGTCGCCTACAAGACCGATTCGGAAAAGCAGCTGGAGCAACTGCAGCGCCGCCTGGCCGAGCGCAAGAAGGCCTACGAGCCGCTGCTGTCTTCCGACGAAGAGCGAAGGCTCTACGCCCAACTGCTCCAGGAACGCGAGCGCTACCAGCAACTGAGCCAGCAGGTGCTGGCGCTGTCACGCCAGGGCGAAAAGGAAAAGGCCCAGGCCGTGCTGGGCGGCGAGTCGCTGAAGCTCTACAACGATTCGTCGAACACGCTGGATCTGCTGGTCAAGCTCAACAGCGATGCGGCCGTGCAGGAAAGCCGCAATGCCGAGGCTGTCTATGGGCGCTCGGTCGTCGTCCTCAGCGTGGCGGCGCTGGCCGCCGTGCTGCTGGCCGTGCTGGCCGGGCTGTGGCTGACGCGCTCCATCCGCACGCCGCTGGCCCATGCGGTCGATGCCGCAGACCGCGTGGCCAATGGCGATCTGGGCGGGACCATTCACATCGACCGCCATGACGAAACCGGCCTGCTGCTGGGCGCGCTGCAGCGCATGCAATCGAGCCTGGTGCAGACCGTGCGCAGCGTGCGCCAGAACGCCGAAGGCGTGGCCTCGGCCAGCGCGCAGATTGCCTCCGGCAATGCCGACCTGTCCAGCCGCACGGAAGAGCAGGCCAGCGCGCTGGAGCAGACGGCGGCATCCATGGAAGAGCTGGGCTCCACCGTGCGCCAGAACGCCGACAACGCACGCCAGGCCAATCAGCTGGCGCTCAATGCATCGAGCGTTGCGCGCCGCGGCGGCGACGTGGTGGCCGAGGCCGTGGAAACCATGAAGGGCATCAATGACAGCAGCCGGCGCATCGGCGACATCATCGGCGTGATCGACGGCATTGCCTTTCAGACCAACATCCTCGCGCTCAATGCCGCGGTGGAGGCTGCGCGTGCCGGTGAGCAGGGCCGGGGCTTTGCCGTGGTCGCGGGCGAGGTGCGCTCGCTGGCGCAGCGCAGCGCCGAGGCGGCCAAGGAAATCAAGGCGCTGATCACGGCCAGCGTGGAGCGTGTGGAGCAGGGCTCGCAACTGGTGGACCGCGCAGGCACGACCATGACCGAAGTGGTGGCTGCCATCGGCCAGGTCACCGACATCATGGGCGAGATCAGCGCGGCCAGTACCGAGCAGAGTTCCGGCGTCGCCCAGGTCAGCGAAGCCGTCACGCAAATGGACCAGACCACGCAGCAAAACGCTGCCCTGGTCGAGGAAAGCGCGGCCGCCGCTGCCTCGCTGCGCAAGCAGGCGCAGGACCTGGTCGAGGCCGTGGCCGTGTTCCAGCTGCCGCGCGGTGCCATGGACAGCCATGCGCATGTGCCCAACAGGGTGGTGGCGCAGGCCAGCGCCGCGCCACGCGCCGCAGCGCAGCCTGTCCGGCCGGCCCCGCCGGCCAGCCCCGCACGGCCTGCGGCCTTGGGGGGCGGCGGTGCTGCAGCGGGTGGCGAGACACTGGCCCGCCGGCTTGAACGCGATGCCACGCCTCCCATCCAGCCACGCCCTGGGCCCGCAGCAACAGGCAAGCCGGCTCCGCGCCAGCCCGGTCAGGGCGATGACGACTGGGAAACCTTCTGAGCCTCAGTCCTGGCGCAGCGGGCTGTGCGCCTGCAGCTCCTGCAGGTAGCCGGCCATGCCTTCGCCCTCGCGGTCCAGAAAGCGCGAGATGGCGTCGGCGAAGGACGGGTGGGCAATCCAGTGGGCGCTGGGCGTCACCACGGGCAGCAGCGCCCGCGCCATCTTGTGTTCGCCCTGGGCGCCTCCCTCGAAGTGCGCAATCCCGCGTTCTATGCACCAGGCGATAGGCTGGTAGTAGCAGGCCTCGAAATGCAGGCAGTCCACGCGCTCCAGCGCGCCCCAGTAGCGGCCGTAGGCCGTGCCCTGCGGGATGTGCGGGATCTGCGGCGTGTCGCGGTCGCAACTGCCGGCCGAAAGCCGTGCGGCTGCCGCATCGAGTGCGATCAGGCTGCAGGCCATGGGTTGGCTGTCGCGCTCGGCGACGAACATCAGCCAGTTCTCGGGCATCTGGTGCGCCATGGCCTCGAAGAAGGCCGGCTGGAGGTACGGGGCGTTGCCGTGTTCCAGATAGGTGCGTTCGTGGCAGCGGTAGAAGAAGGCCCAGTCCTGGGCGCTCATGTCGGGGCCGTGCACTGCTCGAAAGCGCACGCCGGCCTCGTGCACCTTGCGCCGTTCCTGGCGAATCTTCTTGCGCTTTTCCTGGTTCAGCGTGGAAAGAAAGTGGTCGAAGTCCCGGTGGCCCGCGCCCCCGGCGTTCTGGTTGCTCCAGTGGAACTGCACGGTGCTGCGCTGCATCCAGCCGTCGGCGTCGCAGGCTGCCAGATCCTCGGCATCGCTGAACAGCAAATGCAGGGAAGACAGCTGCTGCGCCTGGGCCCATTCGCGCACGGCGCGCACCAGGGCCGCACGCAGCAGCGGCGTGCGTGCCAGCAGCCGGCTGCCCGGCACAGGCGTGAAAGGCACGGCGAGCACGCCCTTGGGGTAGTAATCCAGCCCATGCTGGGCGTAGGCGCGCGCCCAGGCAAAGTCGAACACGTACTCGCCATAGGAATGCGCCTTGGCGTAGACCGGGCAGGCGGCGACCAGCTCGCCGCCCTGCCAGAGCGTGACCACGCGGGCGGCCCAACCGGTTTGCGGCACGGCGCTGCCGCTGGATTCCAGCGCGCTCAGGTACTCGTGGCGCATGAAGGGGGTGGGCGCAGCCTGCGATGCCAGCAGCGCATTCCAGGCCTGGGCATCGAGCTGCTGCACGCTGTCCAGCACGCGGGTGATAATTGCGGTTTCAGCCATGCCATTCCTTGCAGGCCCGTGTGACGCGCGCTGCCGCCTTGCGCTGTGGGGTGGCCTTGTCGGCCCTGTTGGCTCCATTGCATTCCATGACGCTCTCCATCTGCACTGCCCAGCTCAACTTTGTCGTGGGCGATCTGCCCGGCAATGTCCAGAAAATCATTGCCGCAGCCCGTGAAGCTTATGCCACGGGAGCGCGCTTGCTGCTGACTCCCGAGCTTGCCCTGTGCGGCTATGCGGCCGAAGATCTCTATCTGCGTCCCGCCTTTCTGGACGCCTGCGATCAGGCCGTGCAGCAGCTGGCGCTGGAGACCGCGCAATGGCCGGGCCTGGCGCTGGTGCTGGGCCATCCCTGGCGCGACCCCGGCGCTGGTGGCGCGTTGCGCAATGCAGCCAGCGTGCTGCGCGACGGGCGCGTGGAATGCAGCTACGCCAAGCAATGCCTGCCCAACTACGGCGTGTTCGACGAGCAGCGCTACTTTGTGGCCGGCCAGTCGCCTTGCGTGGTCGAGGTCCAGGCAGTTCGCGTGGGCTTGCTGATCTGCGAGGACGCCTGGCATCCCGGGCCGGCAAGCGCGGCTGCCGCGGCGGGTGCGCAATTGCTGGCCGTGATCAATGCTTCGCCCTTTCATGAGGGCAAGCAGGCCGAACGTGAAGCCACGCTGGCTGCACGTGCGCGTGAGACCGGCCTGCCCCTGGTCTACGCACATCTGGTCGGTGGCCAGGATGAAATTGTCTTCGATGGCAGCTCTTTTGCCGTGCACGCCGACGGCAGCATTGCCGCACGCGCGGCGGCCTTTGCCGAGGCGCTGCCGTTGGTGGAAGTGCGTGCCGGCGCGCAGGAACTGACGCTGGCCGCCGATGTGCAGCCACCGGTGGAGCACCTGCCGGCGCTGTGGTCCGCCCTGGTGCTGGCCGTGCGCGACTACGTGGGCAAGAACCGTTTCCCCGGCGCGCTGCTGGGCCTGTCGGGCGGGATCGACTCGGCCCTGGTGCTGGCGATTGCGGTCGATGCGCTGGGCGCGGACAAGGTGCACACGGTGATGATGCCTTCGCCCTATACGGCGGACATCAGCTGGATCGATGCGCGCGACATGGCCGAGCGTGTGGGCGTGCGCTATGACGAAATCTCCATCGCGCCCCAGTTCGAGGCCTTCAAGGCCGCCCTGGCCCCGGCCTTCGCGGGCCGCGCCGAGGACACGACCGAAGAGAACCTGCAGGCCCGCATCCGCGGCACCTTGCTGATGGGCCTGTCCAACAAGTTCGGCTCCGTGGTGCTGACCACCGGCAACAAGAGCGAGATGTCCACCGGCTACTGCACGCTCTATGGCGACATGGCCGGCGGCTTTGCCGTGATCAAGGACGTGCTCAAGACCGAGGTTTTTGCGCTGGCGCGCTGGCGCAATGCCAACGATCCGTTCGGCATGGGGCTGGACCCCATTCCGGATCGCATCATCACGCGCCCGCCCAGCGCCGAACTGCGCCCGGACCAGAAAGACCAGGACAGCCTGCCCGCTTATGAGGTGCTCGACGCCATCGTGCGCCGATACATGGAAAATAACGAAAGCATCGCCTCCATCGTGGCCGACGGATATGCCGGCGCCGATGTGGAGCGAGTGACGCGCCTCATCCAGATCAACGAATACAAACGCCGCCAGGCGCCCGTGGGGCCGCGGCTGACGCGCCGCAGCTTCGGCAAGGACTGGCGCTACCCGATCACCAACCGCTTTCGCGCTTGAAGCACCTGAGGCGGCGGGGTTTCCTGGCCAGCCGTCTTGCCCCGTATTGCATGCACTGAGGAGTTCACCCCATGAAAATGATCACCGCCATCATCAAGCCGTTCAAGCTGGAAGAGGTCCGCGAGGCACTGGCCGACTGCGGCGTCAACGGCCTGACCGTCACCGAGGTCAAGGGCTTTGGTCGCCAGAAGGGCCATACCGAGCTCTACCGTGGCGCCGAGTACGTGGTGGACTTCCTGCCCAAGGTGAAGATCGAGGTGGTAGTCCGCACGGAAGACGTGGACCGCTGCGTGGATGCCATCGTCAACGTGGCCCGCACGGGCAAGATCGGTGACGGGAAGATCTTCGTCACCGCCGTGGAGCGCGTGGTGCGCATCCGTACCGGCGAACTCGACGACGGAGCCATCTGAACCTGGCAGCAGTGCAGGGCGCACGCGGCGCCCTGGGCTCGACATCCGGATTCCAGCGGCCACCCCTGAACGGGTGGCCGTTTCCGTTTCAGATCACGGCGCGCAAGGGGGCCGTTTCCAGGCCCGTGCCGGCGTTCTGCACCAGGGATTGCAGCAGTGAGGGGATGTCGCTGCCGCTTTCTATCAGTCCCATCTGCCACTCGCCCATGAAGCCATGGCCCACGCAGGTCTGCAGGAACTGCAGCATGCTGTCGTAGTAGCCGTCCACATTGAGCAGGCCGATGGGCTTGTCGTGGTAGCGCAGCTGGCGCCAGGTCCAGACCTCGAACAATTCCTCGAAGGTGCCTATGCCGCCGGGCAGGGCGACGAAGGCATCGCTGCGCTCGGCCATCATGGCCTTGCGCTCGTGCATGGTCTGGACGATGTGCAGTTCGTCGCAGGCATGGTTGGCCAGCTCCTTGTCCACCAGCGCCTGCGGGATCACTCCCACGACGCGGCCACCGGCCTGCCGCGTGGCCTCGGCCACCTCGCCCATCAGGCCGCTGCGCCCGCCGCCGTAGACCAACTGGCCGCCGTGCTCGCCAATCCAGCGGCCGGTGGCGCGGGCGGCCTCGATGAATCCGGGCTGGTCGCCGGGGCGCGAGCCGCAATACACACAAATGGAAAACGTGGGATTTGTCATGCAATGAACCGTTGATAGAGAGCCGCCAGCCAGACACCCGTGCACAGCAGCAGCGCCAGCAGCACGGCGGCGCTGCCCATGTCCTTGGCTTGCTTGGACAGGGCGTGCCATTCGGGGCCTATGCGATCGACCACGGCCTCGATGCCGCTGTTGAGCAATTCCACGATCAGCACCAGCAAGACCGTGCCCGCCAGCAGCGAGACCTCGATCCAGCTGCGTCCCAGCCAGAAGGCGGCAGGGATCAGCACTATGGCGGCCAGCGCTTCCTGGCGGAAGGCTTTCTCATTCCATCCGGCACGAAGGCCGGACAGCGAATAACCCGCAGCGTGCCAGACACGGTTCAGGCCCGTGCGGCTTTTCTGGGGATTGACAGGCGTGCTGTCGTTGGACTTGGGTGAAGCGGCGGGCATGCTGGGGAGTGTAGGAGATGCGATGCTGCCTTTGCCGCTCAGCGTTTTTTCCTGGGCGGCGGGGCCTGGTGGATCAGCTGTGTGCCGGCCCAGGCGTCATGCCAGAACTGGCGGCGCGGATGAAGGCGACTGAGCAGGGCCCAGAGTGCCACCCACAGCACCAGCAGCACCAAGGTGGTCAAGGCCGGCACGCCGGTGGAGTAGGCCGCCAGCGGTGGCAGCAGCCAGATCCAGCTCAGCACATAGCGCCGCAGTGCGCGCAGCTGGCTGACGGGCTGGCCTGCAGCATCCACCAGGCGGATGTGCCAGGTCTTCATGGCCAATGTCTGCCCCTTGGACCAGAACCAGACGAAATAGATGCCCAGCACCACGAACATGAAGGCCTGCAGCGCATGGCGGTTGTCCATGGCGTTGCGCGTCTGAGACAAGGTGCCAAACAGATATCCGGCGATGAAGACCACGCCGAACAGCAGCATGCCCTCATATAGCCAGCAGGCCATGCGCCGGGCCAGGCGCGGGGCCATCCGTGGATCGGCGGCGGAGCCGGCTGCCGTGGAGGCGGGGGAGGTGGCGTTCGTCATGCGGGCGTGTCGGGGCGCTGCATCAATGCGAAGGGGCTGCTTCGCCGTGCGAGGGCTGTGGGGTGGCCTCGGCGCCGTCATGCAGTTCCATGGGCGGCAAGGGCATGGGTGTGGCCGAAGGCACTTCCACCGGGGCTGTCTCCACCAGCGCAGGCGGGCGCACGGGATGGGTTTCCACGGCCGAAGGCGGCGCGACCGGTGGAACCGGAGGCGGCGGATTGTAGATGGTGGCTGGTGGAATCTTGGGGGGATTCGGAATGGTGGCCGGTGCCACCGAGGCCGCAGGAATCCGCGCCAGACGCTTGGGCGCCACGGGCTGTATGGCGTTGGCGGCGCCCTTGACCTTGGGCGCGGCGCGTGCAGCCAGAAGGCGTTTTTCTTCGTCGCTGAGCGCCTGGTAGGCCTCCCACTGGGCTCGCTTGTCCGTGGCAAGGCGGTTGGTCAGGGCGAAATTCAGGCGGGCCTGGCTGCGCTGCTGGGCGCTGAGGCTGGACCAGGTCTGCATGCGGTCGCGCAGCTTTTCCTGCTCCTTTTCGCTGAGCTTGTCCCAGCCTTCGGCCAATGCCATCCAGCGGCGCTTTTGCAGCGCGTCCATCATGGACCAGCGCTCGGAAAGGGGCTCGAGCACCCTGCTTTGCGCAGGCGTCAGCTCGGCCCAGCGTGGGCCTGAGGCCAGGGCTGTGGCGCGCTGGCGCGTGGCTGCGTCGCCATGCAGGGTCTTGGAGGCCGCAATGGTGGCCGGCGACACCGTGCTGGGCGCCAGCCGCACCTGTTGCACGACGCGCCAGCCGGTCCAGGCCAGCGCCATCAACAGCACCGCCGCCAGGATGGCGGCGGGTGATCGGTGGAACGCGGCGCGTGAATCAGTGGGCATGCAGGCAGGCAAGGCGGGTATCAGCGTTCCGTGTTGGTGGCCGAAGTCTTCAGGTACTGGATGAAACCGGGGTCGGCATAGGCGGCAGGGGGCAGGTCATCGGTCAGCAGGGCCGTATCGACCTCGGCAACCTCGGTCAGGCCAATCTGATCGGTCTGCACGTTGACGACCACCAGGCCAATGATGAGGGCCAGCACCGGCACGGCCGAGATCAGCGCGCGCCACCAGGTGCCGCCTTCGTCGCCAGAGCCCAGCGTCATGGTGCCACCCTGAGCCTGGGTTGCGCTGGCAGCCTGCAAGGGCGCAGCGCGCAGTTCGCGCCGGCGAACGGACAGGGCGCGCTCGCGCCCAGCGCGCAGCCGTTCGGTGATGTCGTATGGCAGCAACGCCTCGCCGTCACCCAGGCGCGCGGTGATCCGGCGTGCGATGCGGTCGGCCGCCATTTCGCTGTGGAGAGTGAGAGTGGGCGCAGTCTTCATAGCTCGATTCCTTTGGCCTTCAGTGCCTTGCTCAATGTCTGGATGGCGCGGAAACAATGTGTTTTTACACTTCCTTCGGAACACCCCATCGCGGCAGCGGTCTCCGCAACGTCCATCTCTTCCCAATAACGCATCAGGAATGCTTCGCGTTGACGCGCCGGCAGCTCCTGTATCTCTTTTTCAATGCTTTGCAAAATCTGCGCCCGCTCGGTCAGATCCTCGGCGCTGCGGGCGGTTTCGCCGTTCTGTGCGGAGTCGGCGTAGGTCTCGAGCCAGTCGAAGTCCGCATCGTCGCCGGCCGAGGCCTCCAGATCGCTCATGCGGGTGAAGAGGGCGTTCTGCGTCTTTTGCCTGCGAAACCAGTCCAGTGTGCTGTTGGACAGGATGCGCTGGAAGAGCATGGGCAGCTCGGTGATGGGCTTGTCGCCATAGTGCTGCGCCAGCTTGAGCATGCTGTCCTGCACGATGTCCAGCGCCGCCTCCTCGTCCCGGACGTGGAAAAAGCTGCGCTTGAAGGCACGCTTTTCTACGCTTTTGAGGAAGTCGGATAGTTCTTGCTCGGTTGCCAAAAGGAACGCAGGCCCGGATGAGGGGCTCGTTGAGGGGGGCTGAACGGACGCGGGACCCGATTATCGCACCGCAGTGTCAATTTTTTTCGCACGATGGCGCACAGGCGTGTTGCAGTGCGATAATGTCTGCTGCAATTCAAAAAGGCAAACGGGTCACGGTCCGGCGTTTACTCACTCGCCCATGTCTGTTGGTCCTAAGTCCCGCACCGGCCTCACAAGGGCTTCAGGCAAGGGGCACCCAAGGTTTTTCGTTAGAGAAATTCACAAAGGTTGATCATGGAAATTTCCAAAGCCGAGTACTCCAGCGCGGCAGCAGCGGCGTCGCAGTCCCATGCATCCCAGGAGCTGATGGGCTCCGAGATCCTCGTCAAGTCCCTGCAGGCCGAAGGCGTCAAGCAGCTTTGGGGCTATCCGGGCGGTGCGGTCCTGTACATCTACGACGCCCTCTACAAGCAAGACACCATTCAGCATGTGCTGGTGCGCCACGAGCAGGCGGCTGTGCATGCGGCAGACGGCTTTGCCCGTGCCACGGGGGAAGTCGGCGTGGCCCTGGTGACCTCGGGTCCCGGCCTGACCAACGCCGTCACCGGCATTGCCACCGCCTACACCGATTCCATTCCCCTGGTCGTGATCAGCGGCCAGACCTCGACGGCCTACATCGGCACCGATGCATTCCAGGAGTGCGACACCGTCGGCATCACCCGCCCCATCGTCAAGCACAACTTTCTGGTCAAGGATGTGCGCGAGCTGGCGGACACCATGAAGAAGGCCTTCCACATCGCGCGCACCGGCCGCCCCGGCCCCGTGGTGGTGGACATCCCCAAGGATGTGTCCTTCAAGAAGGCTCTCTACACCGGTTACCCCGAAAAGGTGGAGATGCGCTCCTACAACCCGGTGCGCAAGGGCCATGCCGGCCAGATCCGCAAGGCGCTGCAGTTGCTGTTGGCGGCCAAGCGTCCCTATATCTACACGGGTGGCGGCGTGCTGCTGGGCAATGCCTGCAACGAGCTGCGCACCCTGGTGGACATGCTGGGCTACCCGGTCACGCATACGCTGCTGGGCCTGGGTGCCTATCCGGCCAGCGACCGCAAGTTCCTCGGCATGCTGGGCATGCACGGCACCATCGAAGCCAACAACGCCATGCAGAACTGCGATGTGCTGCTGGCCGTGGGTGCGCGCTTCGACGACCGGGTGATCGGCAACCCCAAGCATTTCATGTCGGTGGAGCGCAAGATCATCCATATCGACATCGATCCCTCCTCCATCTCCAAGCGCGTGAAGGTGGACGTGCCCATCGTCGGCGACGTCAAGGAAGTGCTGACCGAGCTGATCTCCATGATCCGCGAGGCCAGCGCCCGTCCCGACGCTGCGGCCCTGGGCCAGTGGTGGGAGACCATCGAAGGCTGGCGCAGCCGCGACTGCCTGCAGTACAGCCGTGGCGACGGCTCGGTCATCAAGCCCCAGTACGTGGTGGAGACGCTGTGGAACATGACCCGCGACGCAGATGCCTACATCACGTCCGACGTGGGCCAGCACCAGATGTGGGCTGCGCAGTACTACCGCTTCGACGAGCCGCGCCGCTGGATCAACTCCGGCGGCCTGGGCACCATGGGCGTGGGCCTGCCCTACGCCATGGGCATCAAGCTGGCCAAGCCTGAATCCGAGGTGTTCTGCATCACGGGCGAAGGCTCCATCCAGATGAACATCCAGGAGCTGGCCACCTGCCTGCAGTACAACACGCCGGTCAAGGTGGTGTCGCTGAACAACCGCTACCTGGGCATGGTGCGCCAGTGGCAGGAGATCGAGTACTCGGGCCGCTATAGCAGCAGCTACATGGACTCGCTGCCCAACTTCGTGAAGCTGGCCGAGGCCTATGGCCACGTGGGCATGCTGATCGAGCGCCCCGAGGACGTGGAGCCCGCCCTGCGCGAGGCCCGCAAGCTCAAGGATCGGACGGTGTTCATGGACTTCCGCACCGATCCCACCGAGAATGTGTTCCCCATGGTGCAGGCCGGCCGTGGGATCACCGAGATGCTGCTGGGAGCTGACGACCTCTGAGCGAGCCCTTGGCCGGGTTCGCCAGGGCCTGTTCCTGCCGCATCTTCTTCAGTAGCCGCCCTCAAGGCGGCAACCCCTTGACGAATCTATTGCCTGCCAAGCCCGACGTTTACCGGCGCCGGGGGAGGGCAGCGAAAAGAGGAATCTTTCTTTCATGAAACACATCATTGCCGTGCTGCTCGAAAACGAGCCGGGAGCCTTGTCGCGCGTGGTGGGCCTGTTCTCGGCCCGCGGCTACAACATCGAATCGCTGACCGTGGCTCCCACGGAAGACGCATCGCTGTCGCGCATGACCATTCAGACGAATGGCTCCGAAGACGTGATCGAGCAGATCACCAAGCACCTGAACCGCCTGATCGAGGTCGTCAAGGTCGTGGACCTGACGGAAGGCTCCTATACCGAGCGCGAGCTCATGATGGTCAAGGTCCGCGCCGTGGGCAAGGAACGCGAGGAGATGAAGCGCATGGCCGACATCTTCCGCGGCCGCATCATCGACGTGACCGAAAAGAGCTACACGGTCGAGCTGACCGGCGACCAATCCAAGAACGACGCCTTCCTGCAGGCGCTGGACCGCACGGCCATTCTGGAAACCGTGCGTACCGGCTCCTGCGGCATCGGCCGCGGCGAACGCATCCTGCGCGTTTGATGCGCTGCAACGCACCTGAAACCTGTCCCCTTCCCCTTTCAACCCCTACACACACACGAAGCCTGGAGCCAACATGAAAGTTTTCTACGACAAGGACTGTGACCTGAGCCTGATCAAGGGCAAGACCGTTGCCATCATCGGCTACGGCAGCCAGGGCCACGCACACGCTCAAAACCTGAACGAAAGCGGCGTGAAGGTCGTGGTCGGCCTGCGCAAGGGCGGCGCTTCCTGGGACAAGGTCGCCAAGGCAGGCCTGACCGTCGCTGAAGTCGACGACGCCGTGAAGGCCGCCGATCTGGTCATGATCCTGCTGCCGGATGAGAACATCCCCGAGGTCTACACCAACAACGTGGCCCCCAACATCAAGCAAGGCGCCACGCTGGCCTTTGCCCACGGCTTCAACATCCACTACAACCAGGTTGTGCCGCGCGCCGATCTGGACGTGATCATGGTCGCCCCCAAGGGCCCTGGCCACACCGTGCGCTCCGAGTACCTGAAGGGCGGCGGCGTGCCTTCGCTGATCGCCGTGTACCAGGACAAGTCCGGCAAGGCCCGTGACCTGGCCCTGTCCTATGCCATGGCCAACGGTGGCGGCAAGGGCGGCATCATCGAAACCAACTTCAAGGAAGAAACCGAGACCGACCTGTTCGGCGAGCAGGCCGTTCTGTGCGGCGGCGCGGTGGAACTGGTGAAGATGGGCTTCGAGACCCTGACCGAAGCCGGCTACGCTCCCGAAATGGCCTACTTCGAGTGCCTGCATGAGCTCAAGCTCATCGTGGACTTGATGTACGAAGGCGGCATCGCCAACATGAACTACTCGATCTCGAACAACGCCGAATACGGCGAGTACGTGACGGGTACAGAAGTCATCAACGACAAGTCGCGCGAAGCCATGCGTGCTGCCCTCAAGCGCATCCAGACCGGCGAATACGCCAAGATGTTCATCCAGGAAGGCCGCACCAACTACCCGAGCATGACGGCCCGCCGCCGCATGAACGCCGAACACGCCATCGAAAAGGTGGGCGGCCAGCTGCGCGCCATGATGCCCTGGATCTCCAAGAACAAGCTGGTTGACCAGAGCCGCAACTGAGATTGCTGCATTCCATCTTGCATGGGTCGCGCATGCGGCCTACGCAAGGTGCAGGACAAGGCCACCCCGACGGGTGGCCTTTTTCGTGCAGAGAAGGGGTGCGGTGCGCAGGTACACTGACCCTTTCGGGGCGGCACTGTCCGCTCCCTTAGAATACTATCGTTTTAATAGCTGCTCACGCTTGCGTGCGCTGTGCTGGAGGCCGGATTGATGCAAAACCACAATGAGTCCAACGAAATCGAAGGCGTGGTGGTGCGCAAGCGCCGCAAGGGTATCTACATCCTGCCCAACCTGTTCACGCTGGCTGCGCTGTTCGGTGGCTTCTACGCCATCGTGATGGCCATGAATGGCCGCTTTGAACTGGCTGCCGCAGGCGTGTTCTGCGCCATGGTGCTCGACAGCCTTGACGGACGTGTGGCACGCATGACCAATACGCAGAGCGCTTTCGGGGAGCAGATGGATTCGCTGTCGGACATGGTGTCCTTCGGGGCCGCTCCCGCCTTGATCGCCTATGAGTGGGCGCTCAAGGGCATTGGCCGCTGGGGCTGGATTGCAGCCTTCGTCTATTGCGCCTGCGCTGCGCTGCGGCTGGCGCGCTTCAACGTCAACACCGGCACCGTGGACAAGCGCTGGTTCCAGGGCCTGCCTTCGCCCGCCGCTGCAGCGCTGGTCACCGGCTTCATCTGGCTGCTGGACGAGGCGGGCCTGCTGCGCGGCCAGGATGCCTGGCTGAGCTGGACGCAGATCACCTGGATCATGTTCTTCCTGACGCTGTACGCGGGCCTGACCATGGTCACCAACGTGCCTTTCTACAGCTTCAAGGACGTGCATTTCAAGAAGAGCGTGCCCTTTGCGGCCATCGTACTGATCGCCCTGGGCATCGCCATCATCAATATCCATCCGCCCATCGTGCTGTTCGGCGTGTTCCTGCTTTACGGTTTCTCGGGCTACGGCGTCTATGCATGGCGCAAGGCCAAGGGCCAGCGTACCAGCGTCATCAGCACCTCGACCGATGAGCCTGAAGAGCGCGGCCTGCACAAATGATGCGCCGCAGCATCTTCACAGCGCCTGAGAACCTGTGCTAAAGTGACCCGCATGCAATACCTGTCGCTAGCTCTACTACTGATGTCCCACGGGCAGAGACAGTAGCGCGCGCGTACATTCCTACTTTCACGGCCCGTTTGCACCAGCGACGGGCCGTTTTGCGTTTGTGGGGTCGCTGGAGCAGGTGGGTCTTGTTTTTACCTAGACGATAGAAAGCACTTCAGCCATGTTGCAAAACCCTTCGACCAAGTACCGTCCGTTCGCTCCGGTCCGCCTGCAAGACCGTCGCTGGCCCGATGCGGTGATCACTCAGGCCCCGGTCTGGTGCAGCGTGGACCTGCGCGATGGCAACCAGGCGCTGATCGAGCCCATGGACATCGATCGCAAGATGCGCATGTTCGAGCAGCTGGTGAAGATCGGCTTCAAGGAAATCGAGGTCGGCTTTCCTTCCGCGTCCCAGGTCGAGTTCGACTTCATGCGCAAGCTCATCGAGGAAAACCGCATTCCCGATGACGTGACCGTCCAGGTGCTGACCCAGGCGCGCGAGCACCTCATCCGCCGTACCTTCGAGGCGCTCGAAGGCGTGCCCCGGGCCATCGTCCACCTCTACAACGCCACCGCGCCCGTGATGCGCCGCGTGGTATTGAACATGAGCGAGGACGAGATCGTCGAGCTGGCCACCACCAATGCCCGCATGTTCAACGAGATCGCTGCCGGCTATCCCCAGACGCAGTGGACCTTCCAGTACTCGCCCGAGATGTATTCGGACACCGAGCTGGAGTTTTCCAAGCGCGTCATCGATGCCGTCACCGATGTATGGCAGCCCACGCCCGAGCGCAAGTGCATCATCAACCTGCCCACCACCGTGGAGCACTCCACGCCCAACATCTTCGCCGACATGGTGGAGTGGACGCATCGCCACATCCAGCGCCGCGACTCCATCGTGCTGTCTGTGCATCCGCACAATGACCGCGGCACGGGCACGGCCACGGCCGAGCTGGCGTTGATGGCCGGTGCGGACCGCCTTGAAGGCTGCCTGTTCGGCAATGGCGAGCGCACGGGCAACCTCGATGTGGTCAACGTGGCGTTGAACATGTACATCCAGGGCGTGTCGCCTGGCCTGGATTTCTCCGATATCGACGGCATCCGCAGCACGGTCGAGCATTGCAACCAGCTGCCCGTGCATCCGCGCCATCCCTATGTGGGCGATCTGGTCTACACCTCGTTCTCGGGCTCGCACCAGGACGCCATCAAGAAGGCCTTCGCCGATCGCAAGGACGGCGACATCTGGGACATGCCCTATCTGCCCATCGACCCCAAGGACCTGGGCCGCAGCTACGAGGCCGTGATCCGCGTCAACAGCCAGTCCGGCAAGGGCGGCATCGCCTATCTGCTTGAAAGCGAGTATGGCCTCCAGTTGCCGCGTCGCCTGCAGATCGAGTTCAGCCAGGTGGTGCAGCGCGAGATGGACGCCAGCGGCAAGGAGCTGGCCGCGGCCGACCTGTGGGCGCTGTTCCAGCGCGAGTACAGCCTGCAATCCGTGCAGGCGCCGCATTACCGCCTCAGCGAGAACGACGGCGTGGTCAGCCTGTCGACCGATCTGTCCGTTGACGGCGGCAAGCGCACGGTCGAGGCGCAAGGCACGGGGCCCATCGATGCCTTCGTGCAGGCGCTGAGCGAGCACAGCGGCCGGGCCGTGCGCGTGCTGGACTACAACGAGCATGCCATCGGCGAGGGTGCCAATGCCAAGGCCATTGCCTACGTGGAACTGCGCGTGGACGAGTTGCACGTGTGCTACGGCGTCGGGGTTGATGCGAATATCGTCTCCGCTTCGTTCCGGGCCATCATGTCGGGCTTGCAGCGCGTGCCCTCTGCCGAGAAGGTGACGGTGCAGGAGGCGGTTGCCGCTTAAATTCCATTGCCTAGCCGGTGCAGCCACAAGCGCACCGGCTTTTTTCATCACCTGCCCGTGGGCAGGAGATTCGCATCCACAAGAAAGACGAGACTCCCATGACCGACCAATTGATCATTTTCGACACCACCTTGCGTGACGGCGAGCAGTCGCCCGGTGCCTCCATGACCCGCGACGAAAAGCTGCGCATCGCGCGCCAGCTCGAGCGGCTGAAGGTCGATGTGATCGAGGCCGGTTTTGCGGCGAGTTCCAATGGCGACTTCGAGTCGGTGCAGGCCATTGCGCGCGCCATCAAGGACTCCACCATCTGCTCGCTGGCCCGTGCCAATGACCGCGACATCGCCCGTGCGGCCGAGGCTCTGAAGGACGCCAGCCGCGCGCGCATCCACACCTTCATCGCCACCAGTGCGCTGCACATGGAGAAAAAGCTGCGCATGACGCCCGAGCAGGTGCTGGAGCAGGCGCGCCAGTCGGTGCGATTTGCGCGCAACCTGATCGCCGACATCGAATTCAGCCCCGAAGACGGCTACCGCAGCGACCCGGACTTTCTGTGCCGCGTCATCGAGACGGTGATTGCCGAAGGCGCGACCACCATCAACGTGCCCGACACCGTGGGCTACGCCATTCCGGAGCTGTACGGCGCCTTCATCAAGAACCTGCGCGAGCGCGTGCCCAACAGCGACAAGGCCGTCTGGAGCGTGCATTGCCACAACGACCTGGGCATGGCCGTGGCCAACTCGCTGGCCGGCGTCAAGCTCGGCGGGGCGCGCCAGATCGAGTGCACCATCAACGGCCTGGGCGAACGCGCGGGCAACTGCTCGCTCGAGGAGGTGGTGATGGCCATCAAGACGCGCAAGGACTACTTCGGCCTTGACGTCAACATCGACGCCCAGCACATCGTGGCCGCCAGCCGCATGGTCAGCCAGACCACGGGCTTCGTGGTGCAGCCCAACAAGGCCGTCGTGGGCGCCAACGCCTTCGCCCACGCCTCGGGCATCCATCAGGATGGCGTGCTCAAGGCGCGCGACACCTACGAAATCATGCGTGCCGAGGATGTGGGCTGGAGCGCCAACAAGATCGTGCTGGGCAAGCTCAGCGGCCGCAATGCCTTCAAGCAGCGCCTGCAGGAGCTGGGCGTGGAACTCGACAGCGAAGCCGCGATCAACACTGCCTTTGCGGCCTTCAAGGAACTGGCCGACCGCAAGAGTGAAATCTTCGACGAGGACATCCTGGCCCTGGTGACCGAGCAGGATGCGCATCAGCAGGCCGATCCCTTCCAGTTCATCTCGCTGGCCCAGCAAAGCGAAACGGGTGAGCGCCCACACGCGTCGGTGGTGTTCAGCCGCGATGGCCGTGAGATCAAGGCCCAGTCCGACGGCAATGGCCCGGTCGATGCCTCGTTCAAGGCCATCGAGTCCGAGGTGAAGAGCGGTGCCGAGATGCTGCTGTACTCGGTCAACGCCATCAGCGGCTCCACCGAGAGCCAGGGCGAAGTGACCGTTCGCCTGCAGCGCAGCGGGCGCGTGGTCAACGGCGTGGGCGCGGACCCGGACATTGTCGTGGCCTCGGCCAAGGCCTATCTGAGCGCGTTGAACAAATTACACAGCAATGCAGAGGTCGTGGCTGCGCAGGGGTAAGCACTCGCCTTATAATTTCATTTAAATTATCGAAAAGTCGCACAAGTTATTGTCACAGTGCGACTTTTTCGATTAATGTAAGGTCTAGTCACAAATTCTTGCTGCTTGGAGCATTTCTCATGCCCACCCTACGCCGTGCCCGCCTCGGTCGATTTGCTCAGGTTCTCTCGTTGCTGGCCCTGAGTTGTGCTCTCACTGCCCCGGGCGCGCATGCCGCACCGGCCAAGAAAGTTGCCAAGAAACAGGTGGCCGTGGCCCCTGTCAAGAAGAAGGCCGTGAAGGAGCGCGCCACGGCGGCTCCTCAGGGCAAGCGCGTTGCCAAGAGCGCGCGCCAGCCCAGCCGCGTGGCCGCCCGCAGCGCTGCCAGCCCCATTCGTGCCGTTGCCTACGAGCCACGCCTGTCGTTCGGGCAGATGGCCGGGCTGCATGCAGTGGCCGATCCTCTTGATCTCAAGAGCAGCGTGGCCCTGGTCATGGACCAGGACACCCACGAAGTGCTGCTCAGCAAGAACGACCATGCCGTGCTGCCCATCGCCTCGCTGACCAAGCTGATGACGGGTCTGCTGATTTCCCAGGCCCATCTGCCCATGGATGAATCCATCACCATCACGCAGGATGATGTGGATACCGAAAAGGGCAGCAGTTCGCGCCTGGCCGTGGGCACCACGCTCACCCGTGCCGAAATGCTGCACCTGGCCCTGATGTCCAGCGAAAACCGTGCTGCCCATGCGCTGGGTCGCACCTTCCCAGGTGGCCTGGATGCCTTCGTCCAGCAGATGAATGCCAAGGCGCGCCTGCTGGGCATGACCGATACCCGTTACGTGGAGCCCACCGGGCTGTCCAGCCGCAACCAGTCCAGCGCCCGTGATCTGGCCGTGCTCGTGAATGTGGCGCACAGTGATCCGCTGGTGCGCGAGTACACCACTTCGCCCGGCTATGAAGTGGCCGTGGGCCGCCGCACGCTGCAGTACAACAACACCAACCGCCTGGTGCTGAGCCCGACCTGGGATATCGGCCTGCAAAAGACCGGCTACATCTCCGAAGCGGGTCGTTGCCTGGTCATGCAGGCGCAGGTGGCTGGCCGCAAGATCATCATGGTCTTCCTGGACTCCGCCGGAAAGTTCAGCCGCCTGGGCGATGCCGAGCGCGTACGCCACTGGGTGGAATCCATGGGGCAGGTGGCCGGCGATTCCATGATCCACAAGGTCAAGGGCTGAGTTTCCTCCCCCTCAACAACAAAGGCGCCCTGGGCGCCTTTGTTGTTTTTGATGACCGGTCTTGCTGCTTGCGGATGGCTGCTTGCAGATCAGTGGTTGCTGCGCGCGTAGGGATTGGGGGGCGGGGCTGCAGGGCGGACCGCATTGAAGCCCAGGGCGCCCGAGATCTCCTGCGCGGTGGCCTGGAGCTTGGACAACCAGCTTTCGTCCAGCCGGTCGGCGGGAGCGGAGATGGACAGGCCGGCCACCAGCTTGCCCTGGTCGTCATAGATGCCGGCGGCCATGCAGCGCACGCCCAGCTCCAGCTCCTCGTTGTCGCGGGCGACGCCATGGTGGCGTACCTTGTCCAGCTCGTTTTCCATGTCGGCAAGCCGCGTGATGCTGAAGTGCGTCTTGCCGGGAAGGCCGGTGCGTGTGGCGTAGGCGCGCACCTGCTGCGCATCATCGGCCGCCAGAAACAGCTTGCCATTGGATGTGAGGTGCAGCGGCGCATGGCCGCCGATGGCGCGCACCACCTGCATGCCCGAGCGCTCGCTGTAGGCGCGTTCCACATAGACGATTTCATCGCCCTGGCGCACGCTGAGGCTGACCGGCTGCTGGATCTGCTTGTGCAGCTGGCGCATGGGAATCAGGGCCGCTTCGCGTACGCTCAGGCGGGCCTTGACCAGGTTGCCCAGCTCCAGGAAGCGCATGCCCAGCCGGTAGCTGCCCGATTCGGGGCGGTCGACGAAGCGGCCAATGGCCAGGTCGTTGAGAATGCGGTGCGTGGTGGAGGGGTGCAGGCCGGTGCGCTCGCTGATCTCCTTGAGCGATACCGCTTCCTCACGCGAGGCCAACACGTCGATCAACGTGAACATGCGTTCCAGGACCTGGACGCTGGGCTTGGGCGAGGCCGCGTTATCGTCTTTTTTCATGAGGCGCAAGGGGATTTCGGGATTCGGTCATTCTAGCGGCGGGCATGGCTTGGCGGCATATGTGCCGCCTGCAAACAGCGGCCATGTGCATAAGAAATGTCGCTGAAAAGGGCGCGGTGGCGCCATATCAGCGTGGGAACTGATCCACGCGCTGCCAGCGCTCGTCCACGCGCACTTCATGGGGAAGAAAGCGCGCCTTGTAATTCATCTTCTGGCTGTCGGCGATCCAGTAGCCCAGGTAGACATAGGGCAGGCTCATGGAGCGTGCCTGATCGATCTGCCATAGCACGTTGAACGTGCCGTAGCTGGCCTGGTCATCGGGCTCGTAGAAGGTGTAGACGGCGGACAGCCCGTCTTCCAGCACATCGAGGATGGAGACCATCTTCAGCCTGCCGACTGCGCCGTCGGCCGCCGGTGCGCGGAACTCCACAAGCCGTGAGTTGACGCGGCTTTGCAGCAGGAACTGCGTGTACTGGTCCACGCTGTCGTGGTCCATGCCGCCGCCGCTGTGACGGCTTTGCTGGTAGCGCAGGTACAGCTGGTAATGCTCGTTCGAGTAATGCAGGCGCTGGATCGATGCCGTGAGATCGGCGTGGCGCACGGCGGCGCGGCGCTGGCTGCGGTCCGGGCGGAAATCGTGGACCAGGATGCGCATGGGCACGCAGGCCCGGCAACCATCGCAATACGGCCGGTAGGTGAACATTCCGCTGCGGCGAAACCCCAGGGAGACCAGCTCCGAATAGGCGCTGTTCTGGATCAGGTGGCTGGGCGTGGCCACTTGCGAACGCGCCAGCCGGCCATCCAGGTAGCTGCAGGGATAGGCGGCTGTGGCGTAGAACTGCAGGGCCTGCAGCGGAAGATCGTTCGGGTGCGTCATGGTGTGCTGGCGGCAGCCGGTGATGTGCTGCCGGCGTCACCGGACGGCGGCAGCAACTCGTTCCAGTATACGTTTTCGAATTGCCAGTGCATGGGCGGCAGCTGGCTTTGCTCTGCCACGGTGCGCAGGAACTGGGAGCGGGGCATCTCGCGCGCGCCCAGCGAAGCCAGGTGCTGCGTGGCCTGCTGGCAATCGATTTGCGCGGCGCCTTGGTGCCGGCACAGCGCCACCAGTGCCGACAGTGCGATCTTGGATGCGTCTGTGGCATGCGCGAACATGGACTCGCCGAATACGGCGCGGCCCAGCGCCACGCAGTACAGGCCGCCCACCAGGCGCCCGTCGATCCAGGTTTCCACGCTGTGGGCTGCACCCTGGCGGTGCAGTTCGGTATAGGCGTCAAGAATTTCCTGCACGATCCAGGTGCCATCCTGGTCACGGCGCACCGTTTGGGCGCAGTGCTGCATCACGGCCTCGAAAGCGCTGTCGATGCGGATCTCGCAGCCGACGGTGGAGCGAAAGCGCTGCAATGTCTTGCGCAGGCTGCGGTGCAGCCGGAACTGCGATGTCTGCAGCACCATGCGTGGATCGGGCGACCACCATAGCGTGGGCTGGCCTTCGCTGAACCAGGGAAAAATGCCCTGGCTGTAGGCGATGCGCAGGTGCGCCGCATCCAGCGTGCCGCCTGCGGCCAGCAGGCCCGGAATCGGGTCGTTGGGGCCCCATGCCGTTTCCACAGGAGGGAAGGCCTGGTGGGGAATGAGCCATGGGAGGGGGTGGGACATGATCGGGTGCGGACTGAAAAATAATGGATTCGTGCTTCTCTGCAGCCGCAGTCTTGCACAAACCATGGTGAAGAGGGTTGCGTGGATGCGAGAGCATCGCCTGGCCGGGGTAAGTGAACCTCCTACGCGGCCTTGTCCCGCCAGGGGACAGCGCCGCCAGGCCGGGTTGGCTATCCTGGGCTTGTCTTCTTGCGGATGCATGGCTTTCGCTGCGAAGACATCGAAGGAGGATGAGCGATGTTTTTCAGCAAAATCTTTGGCGCAAGCCTTGCCGAGCCGCGCTATATCCGTCGCACCCGGGCCTACCTGCAGGAGGCACGCATGGCGATGCTGGAGCACACCATTGCTGCCGAATACTACAAGTCCTCTGCGGACATGTATGCGGAGCGGGCTGCGCGGCTGGAAGAAGAGCTGCGTGCATGGGAAGAGGGCGTGGAGCAAGCGCGCGCTGCGCACGGTGCGCGTCGCGCACATGCCAAGCACGGCAAGCCTGTCACCGTGGAGTCGGCCGCCCCTGCCGCAGCGCCGAGCACGCCGACTGTCGGCATGGTGCGCGCAGCCTGAGCAAACAAAAAAGCCCGCATGCGCTGGCATGCGGGCTTTTCATCTGGCTCCTCAACCTGGGCTCGAACCAGGGACCTACGGATTAACAGTCCGGCGCTCTACCAACTGAGCTATTGAGGAATATGTTGGTGCTGGGCCCTGTGCGATTGCAAGGCCGCTGAAATTTGGCTCCTCAACCTGGGCTCGAACCAGGGACCTACGGATTAACAGTCCGGCGCTCTACCAACTGAGCTATTGAGGAATACGTGTCTATCGACAAAGATCCTGTGCGATTGCAGGGTCTTGAAATTCTTTGGCTCCTCAACCTGGGCTCGAACCAGGGACCTACGGATTAACAGTCCGGCGCTCTACCAACTGAGCTATTGAGGAACAAGACCTAGATTATATGACGTAAAAAACACGTCACAGAAAACTCGGGGAATTTTTTTCAGCAGGCCTGCCGCAGGCCTTCATTCTCAGGGCTCTGGCCTGAACCACAGCCACACCAGCACGCAGCCCATGGACGTCAGCGCCACGGCCTGTACCCAGGCGGGCGGGCGTGTCCACAGCAGGATGACGGCGCACAGGCTCATCATGGCGCTGGCGCTCCATTTGGCGCGCCGGCTCACGCAGCCACCCCGCGCCCAATTGCGCAGCATGGGCCCGAACAGGCGATGGCGCCACAGCCAGGTGTGCATGCGCTGCGAGCTGCGCGCCGCGGCCCATCCGGCCATGAGCACGAACACCGTGGTGGGCAATCCTGGAATGAAGATGCCGGCAATGCCCGTCGCCAGGCTCAGGCAGGCAAACAGCTGCAGCGCCCAGCGCAACGGCGCGGCCGGCATGCGGTGCAGGGGCGGGGGATCATCATCATTGAAGGCCTGCGCCATGCCTGCCTGCGCAGTGGCATCCGGCTGCCGGGCCTGTGCCGCGGGTGTTTGCTGCGCGCCTGTGTCACGGTCCTCTGAGGACGCGGCGGATGACTCTCTGGCGGTGCTGGGCATGCTGCGATTGTGCCAGCGCGGTGTAGCCATGGCGGCCAAGGGGGGCGAGAGGGGGTGATCGGGGGGGCGAAGCAGGTGGGTGTGGTCAAGGTGCGCGGTGCGCGGTGCGCCCGCTATGCTTGGCGACCCGCATTTCCTGCATCACCGTGCACTGCCATGACTGTACGCACCATATTGAAAATGGGTGATCCGCGCCTGCTGCGCGTCGCCCAGCCCGTGACCGAATTCGACACCGACGAACTGCACCTGCTGCTCAGCGACCTGCTGGACACCATGCATGCCGCCAATGGCGCGGGGCTGGCCGCGCCGCAGATTGGCGTGGACCTGCAGATGGTGGTGTTCGGCTCCGGCCTGCCCAATCCGCGCTACCCCGATGCACCGGTGGTGCCGCGCACCGTGCTCATCAACCCGGTCATCACGCCCATCGGCGAAGACGAACAGATGGACTGGGAAGGCTGCCTGTCCGTACCCGGCATGCGTGGCATGGTGCCGCGCTGGAGCCGTATCCGCTACACGGGCTTCGATGTCTTTGGCGATGCGATCGATCGCACGGTGGATGGCTTTCATGCGCGGGTGGTCCAGCATGAGTGCGACCACCTCTGGGGAAAGCTCTATCCCATGCGCATGCGCGACTTCCGCCAGTTCGGCTTCACCGATGTGCTGTTCCCCGGCATCAGCGCTGCCGAGGATGACTGAGCGGACTTGCTTGCCGCTGTAATTCCAGGATCTGCGGTCAGGTCTTTGTATACAAATCGGTAGACAATTTTTCCATGCTGGCGCCGTACAGTGGCACTTCCCGCGAAGGCGGGGATTGTGTGCGTGCGCCCGCCAAGAGCTGCCAAGCAGCCACCGGGCTTCGCGATGCAGGATGCAGGAGAGCGCGGCCTATCGGGTCGGCGGCAAAGGGTGCGCGGGGGCGTGCCTGCCGCCATCCGGCTGCCGCGTACTTGTCCGGCGTTCTGTGAACAAGAGGACAAGGAGACAGCGATGGAAAAAAGTTCTGGCAATGCGCCGGCCCTGGGCGCAGACATCCGCCCGGAGGACGAGCAACTCGGCCTCACGGCCAACACCCTCTATGGTTTGCAGCATGTGCTGACCATGTACGGCGGCATCGTGGCCGTGCCCCTGGTCATGGCCAATGCGGCGGGTATGTCGGCGGCCGACACGGGCCTGCTGATCACGGCCTGCCTTTTCATGGGCGGGCTGGCCACGCTGCTGCAGACGCTGGGCATTCCGTTCTTCGGCTCGCGCCTGCCGCTGGTGCAGGGCGTGTCCTTCTCGGGCGTGGCCACCATGGTCAGCATCCTGCATACGGGCGGCGGCATGCAGGGGGTGCTGGGCGCTGTGCTCTTTGCCTCGGTGTTCGGCCTGATCATTGCGCCCATCTTCTCCAAGCTCACGCGCTTTTTTCCTCCGCTGGTCAATGGCTGCGTGATCACCATCATCGGCCTGTCGCTGATGCCGGTGGCCGCCCACTGGGCCATGGGTGGCAATCCCCAGGCGGCCGACTACGGAAGCATGGGCAACATCGGCCTGGCCGGGCTGTCCCTGGTCATCGTGCTGGCGCTGAGCAAGCTGGGCAACGCCATGATCTCGCGCCTGTCCATCCTGCTGGCCATCGTCATCGGCACGGCGGTGGCGGCCATGATCGGCAAGTCCGACTTTTCCGAGGTGGGCAGCGGTGCGTGGTTCGCCGTGCCCATGCCGCTGCACTTCGGCTGGCCGACCTTCAGCCTGGCGGCGACGCTTTCCATGTCCATCGTGATCCTGGTGACCTTGGTGGAGACCTCGGCCGACATCCTGGCCGTGGGCGACATCGTGGGCACCCGCGTGGATTCGCGCCGCCTGGCCGACGGCCTGCGTGCCGACATGCTGTCCAGCGTGGTGGCCCCGTTCTTCGGTTCGTTCACGCAGAGCGCCTTTGCCCAGAACGTGGGCCTGGTCGCGGTCACGGGCATCAAGAGCCGCTATGTGGTGGCCTTCAGCGGGCTGATCCTGATCGCCTTCGGACTGCTGCCCATCATGGGGCGCATCGTGGCCTGCGTGCCGCCCTCGGTACTGGGCGGCGCGGGCCTGGTGCTCTTTGGCACGGTGGCAGCCAGCGGCATCCGCACGCTGGCCAAGGTGGACTATCACAACAACATGAACCTGATCATCGTGGCGGCGTCCATCGGCATGGGCGTGCTGCCCATGGTCAAGCCGGACTTCTATCACCACTTCCCGGACTGGTTCGCCACCATGTTCCATTCGGGCATCAGCTCCACTGCGGTGACCGTGCTGCTGCTGAACCTGGTCTTCAACCACTTCAAGCAGGGCAACCCCGAAGAGCCATCGGTGTTCGGCGCCGGATCGGAGCGCGTGCTCAGCGAGGCCGTGCTGTCTGCCCTGGCCGATGGCGACCGGGTGGTCGATGGCAAGCTCTATGACCGCGAGGGCAAGCAAGTGGCCACGGTGTCGGCGCCTGCGTCCGCCATGCACTGATGGCTGCATCCCCGCCTGCCAGCGCATGAACCCGACGAGCCCGCCCTGCACAACAGGGCGGGCTTTTTTTGCGCAATCGGCTCAGACTGCCAGGGCCTGCAAAAGCTCGGTCTCTATGAGCAGCTGGCGCTGGTTGTTCTGCAGCTCGGCACCCTCGATGAGGAAGCTGTCCTCCACGCGCTCGCCCAGCGTGCTGACCTTGGCCAACTGCACGCTCAGGTGGTGCTGGGCCAGGATGCGCGCCACGGTGTAGAGCAGGCCGGCGCGGTCCGTGGCCGAGATGGACAGCAGCCAGTGCTGGGCCTTGTCGTCGGGCCGCAGCGTGACGCGCGGCGCGAAGGGGAAGCTCTTGACGCGGCGCGACAGGCGCCGGGGCGAGGGCTCGCGCAGCGGTCCGCCCTCCATCAGGGCGGCGACCAGGTCGTTCTCGACCATGTGCATCAGTTCGCGGTACTGCTCCTGCATGGCGGGCGCCACCACCTGGAAGGTGTCCAGCGCATAGCTGTTGTGGGCCGTGTGCACGCGCGCATCCAGGATGGAAAACGCTGCGCGGTCGAAGTAGCCGCAGATGCGCGCGAACAGATCGGGCTGGTCGGGTGCGTAGACCAGCACCTGCAGTCCCTCGCCCGCCAGTGAGCGGCGCGCACGCACCACGGGGCGGGTGGTGCCCACGTGGCGCGACAGGTGGCGTGTGTGCCAGGCGATGTCGGCCGCCTCATGGCGCATGAAGTAGTCCACGCCCAGCGTGTCCCAGAGCTTCTTGTGGGACTCGAAGGGCTGGGCCGTCAGCGCCAGCTGCACCAGCGCCTCGCGCCGGCGCGCCTCGATCTCGGCGGCCGCGTCGGGCGCGCGGCCACCCATCACGCGCAGGGTCAGGCGATAGGTGTCCTCCAGCAGCTTGCCCTTCCAGGCGCTCCACACCTTGGGGCTGGTGCCACGGATGTCGGCCACGGTGAGCAGGTACAGCGCCGTAAGGTTGCGCTCGTTGCCCACGCGCTCGGCAAAGGCCTGGATCACCTCGGGGTCCGACAGATCCTGCTTTTGTGCGACCTGGCTCATGGTCAGGTGCTCGCGCACGAGGAACTCGATCAGCTCGGCGTCGGCGCGCGCAATGCCGTGGGCACGGCAAAAGCGCTTGGCCTCCACGGCGCCGATGATGGAGTGGTCGCCGCCGCGGCCCTTGCCGATGTCGTGGAACAGCGCGGCCACGTACAGCAGCCAGGGCTTGTCCCAGCCGCTGGCCAGCTGGGAGCAGAACGGATACTCATGCGCATGCTCGGCCATGAAAAAGCGCCGCACATTGCGCAGCACCATGAGAATGTGCTGGTCCACCGTGTAGACGTGGAACAGGTCGTGCTGCATCTGGCCCACGATGCGCCGGAAGGGCCACAGGTAGCGCCCCAGCACCGAGGTCTGGTTCATCAGCCGCATGGCATGCGTGATGCCGCTGGGCTGCTGCAGGATCTTCATGAACGTGGCGCGGTTGACCGGGTCGCGCCGGAAGGCCGCATCCATCAGGTCCCGCGCGCCGTACAGCGCGCGCAGCGTGCGTGCCGACAGGTCGGTGAGGCCCACATGGGTCTCGTACATCAGGAAGGTTTCGAGGATGGCATGCGGCTCGCGCTCGTACAGATCGTCGCTGGCCACTTCGATGGTGCCGGCCTTCTCGTAGAAGCGCGAGTTCAGCCGGATCCGCGGCGTGGGGCGCGGGTTCAGGCGCTCCTCGATGTTCAGCCGCAGGATCTGGCACAGCTGGGTCACGGCCTTGGCTGCCCAGTAGTAGTGGCGCATCAGCGTCTCGCTGGCGCGCATGGCCAGCTTGCGGCCCTCGGCCGAGGTGGAGCGGTAGCCAAAGGCCTCGGCCACGGCGGTCTGCTGGTCGAAAACCAGGCGGTCCTCGTGCCGGCCCGCCACGGCGTGCAGGCGCGCGCGTATCAGGCTGAGCATGGCCTCGTTGTCTTCGAGCTGCTGGCGCTCGAAATCGGTGATCAGTCCCTTTTCCGCCAGGGCCTGCCAGCTGTGGCCCAGGCCTGCGGCGCGGGCCAGCCAGATCATGGTGTGCAGATCGCGCAGGCCGCCGGGCGATTCCTTGCAGTTGGGCTCCAGCGAGTAGGGCGTGCTCTCGTACTTGTTGTGGCGCTGGCGCATTTCCAGCAGCTTGCCGGACAGAAAGGCGCGCGCATTCATCTGTGCCTGGTAGCGCTGCTGGAACTCGCCGAACAGCGGCTCGTTTCCGCAGATGCGGCGCGACTCCAGCAAGGCGGTCTGCACGGTGAGGTCGCGCCCGGACTCTTGCAGGCATTCGGCCAGCGTGCGCACGCTGGAGCCGATCTCCAGGCCCGCGTCCCAGCAGCTGCCGATGAACTTTTCTATGCGCGAGGTCAGCTCAGGGTCTGCCGTGCCGGTGGCCGGCAGCAGCACCAGCACGTCGATGTCGGAGTAGGGAAACAGCTGGGCGCGGCCATAGCCTCCCACGGCGGCCAGGCAGGCCTCGGCAGGCATGCCGGCGCGGTGCCACAGCGCGCGCAGCAGCGTGTCGGCCAGATCGCTCAGGTGCTGCAGCACCAGGCGCACGCCGCGCCGGCCCATGGTGGGCGCCAGCAGCGAGCCTATCCAGCGTCCGCGATCGAGGGCGTACTGCGCGCGCAACTGCTCCAGCGAATCCGGGGCTGCGGGCGCAGAGTTGGAAGGAGTGTGGTCAGTGATCTGTTTCATGCGCGGCCAGGGCGGGGGAGGCGCCTGGAGCGGGTGCCCCGGGCGCAGTGCCATTTTGCCTGCGCATCACGCAAGAAACATGCCGAGCCTCAGCAGCTCGTGGCGGTCACGAAGGGCGGGAGCGCGGGCGAGCCAGCCGACAGGGTCATGACTTCGTAGCCCGTCTTGGTGACCACCAGGGTGTGTTCCCACTGGGCCGAGAGGCTGTGGTCCTTGGTCACGATGGTCCAGCCGTCCTTGCCCAGTTCCTTGATCTCGCGCCTGCCCAGGTTGAGCATGGGCTCGACGGTGAAGACCATGCCCTCTTCGAGAACGGTGCCCGTGCCGGGGCGGCCATAGTGCAGGATCTGCGGCTCTTCGTGGAACTTCTGGCCGATGCCGTGGCCGCAGAACTCGCGCACCACCGACAGGCCGTGGCCTTCGGCAAAGGTCTGGATGGCGTTGCCGATGTCGCCCAGCGTGGCGCCGGGCCTGACCTGCTGGATGCCCAGCCACATGGCGTCGAAGGTCAGCGCCGACAGGCGCTTGGCCGCGATGGAGCACTCGCCGATCAGGAACATGCGGCTGTTGTCGCCGTACCAGCCGTCCTTGGTGATGACCGTGACATCCACATTGACGATGTCGCCCTTCTTGAGCGGCTTGTCATTGGGGATGCCGTGGCAGACCACATGGTTGACCGAGGTGCACAGGTGCCCGGGATAGGGCGGGTAGCCAGGCGGCTGGTAGCCGACGGTGGCGGAGACCGTGCCCTGCTGCGCCATGCATTCGGCGCCCAGCCGGTCGATCTCGGCCGTGGTGATGCCGGGCTTGATGTGGGGGGTGATGTAGTCCAGCACTTCCGAAGCCAGGCGGCATGCCACGCGCATGGCTGCGATGTCTTCGGCGCTCTTGATGGTGATGCTCATGCCCGCAATTATCCCATTGCGCCTTTGGACGTGCAGGGGTAAGGGGCGGCTGTCGCCACCGGGACGGCGCAGCCCGGTAAAATGGCGGCCTCACCGATTCAGCGCCTTGCGGCCTGCCCCCAGCCGGGCGGGGCCGCAGGGCGCTTTTCACAAGCCTCCTCACCCAACAGGCCGCCACGTGACCTTGCATCTGACACAGTTCGAGGGTGGAAACGCTCTCAGCTCGTTCCGCGCCCAGCAGCTTCTGACCGACCTGGTCGCCATCCATCCCAAAATCACCGGCATTGCCGCGCGCTTCGTGCACCTGGTGGCCACGGACGCCGCACCCACGCCCGCATTGCAAGAGCGCCTCCAGGCGCTCTTGACCTATGGAGATCCCTACGAAGGCCCGGCCGACGGTGCCGCCCTGGTGGTCACGCCGCGCCTGGGAACGATCTCCCCGTGGGCCTCCAAGGCCACGGACATTGCCCGCAACTGCGGCCTGGGCGTGTTCCGCGTGGAGCGCATCACCGAATACCGCATCGCCTTCAAGACGGGCCTGCTGAGCAATGTGCTGGGCAGCGCGCCTGAACTTTCGGCCGAGCAGACTGCACGGATCGCCGCCTTGCTGCACGACCGCATGACCGAATCGGTCTTCGCCACGCGCGCCGAGGCCGAGCAGCTGTTCTCCGCCCTGGAAGCCGCTCCCATGGAGTTCGTCGATGTGCTGGGCGGCGGCCGCGCGGCGCTGGAGACTGCCAACCGCCAATGGGGCCTGGCCCTGGCCGACGACGAGATCGACTACCTGGTCGACGCCTTCAAGGGCCTCAAGCGCAATCCCACGGACGTGGAACTGATGATGTTCGCGCAGGCCAACAGCGAGCACTGCCGCCACAAGATCTTCAACGCCCAGTTCACCATCGACGGCGTGGCCCAGGACAAGAGCCTGTTCGGCATGATCCGCCACACGCACCAGGTCTCGCCCCAGCACACGGTGGTGGCTTATTCGGACAACGCCTCCATCATGGAAGGCCATGAGGTCGAGCGCTTCGTCGCCACCTTCGAGGCAGCCCTGGACAAGATCAAGGCGCCCAGCTACCAGAAGAAGAAGGCCGTCAACCACGTCCTCATGAAGGTGGAGACGCACAACCACCCCACGGCCATCTCTCCCTTCCCCGGCGCATCGACCGGCGCGGGCGGCGAGATCCGCGACGAGGGCGCCACGGGCCGCGGCTCCAAGCCCAAGGCCGGCCTGTCGGGCTTCACGGTCTCCAAGCTGTGGGGCAGCGAAGTGGGCAAGCCCGAGCACATCGCCAGCCCGCTGCAGATCATGATCGAGGGCCCGCTCGGTGGCGCGGCCTTCAACAACGAGTTCGGCCGTCCCAACCTGACCGGCTATTTCCGCGAGTACGAGCAGCAGGTCGGCGTGGGTGCCGATGCCGTGATGCGTGGCTACCACAAGCCCATCATGATCGCGGGCGGCCTGGGCGTGATCGACTCCGAGCTGACGCGCAAGATCGAGTTCCCCGCCGGCACCCTGCTGATCCAGCTGGGCGGCCCCGGCATGCGCATCGGCATGGGCGGCGGCGCTGCCAGCTCCATGGCCAGCGGCACGAACGCGGCCGAGCTGGACTTCGACTCCGTGCAGCGCGGCAACCCCGAGATCGAGCGCCGCGCCCAGGAAGTCATCAACCACTGCTGGGCCCAGGGTGACAAGAACCCCATCCTGGCCATCCACGACGTGGGTGCCGGCGGCCTGTCCAATGCCTTCCCCGAGCTGACCAACGATGCGGGCCGTGGCGCGCGCTTCGATCTGCGCGCCGTCAACCTGGAGGAATCCGGCCTGGCGCCCAAGGAAATCTGGTCCAACGAAAGCCAGGAGCGCTATGTACTGGCCATCGCGCCCGAATCGCTGGCCGAATTCACGGCCTTCTGCGAGCGCGAGCGCTGCCCGTTTGCCGTGATCGGCACGGCCACCGAGGAGCGCCAGCTGGTGCTGGAGGACACGGCCGTGGCCTCGGGCGACCAGAAGTTCCCCGTGGACATGCCCATGAACGTGCTGCTGGGCAAGCCGCCCAAGATGCACCGCGACGTGGCCACCGTGCAGCGGGAGCTGCCCCCCATGGACCTGACCGGCGTGCCCCTGGAAAAGGCCGTGATCGACGTGCTGGCCCACCCCACCGTGGCCTCCAAGCGCTTCCTGATCACCATCGGCGACCGCGCCGTGGGCGGCCTGACCCACCGCGACCAGATGGTCGGCCCCTGGCAGGTGCCCGTGGCCGACGTGGCCGTCACGCTGGCCGATTTCCAGGGCTTCAAGGGCGAGGCCATGGCCATGGGCGAGCGCACGCCGCTGGCGGCCATCAACGCGCCGGCGTCGGGCCGTATGGCCGTGGCCGAGGCCATCACCAACATGCTGGCCGCGCCCATCGAACTGTCCAGGGTCAAGATGTCGGCCAACTGGATGGCGGCCTGCGGCGAGCCCGGCGAAGACGCGGCGCTCTACGCCACCGTCAAGGCCGTGGGCATGGAGCTGTGCCCGCAGCTGGACATCTCGATCCCCGTGGGCAAGGACAGCCTGTCCATGCGCACCCAGTGGAACGAGGGCGGCCAGGTCAAGAAGGTGACCTCGCCGGTCAGCCTGATCATCACGGGCTTTGCCTCCATCGACGATGTGCGCGGCACGCTCACGCCCCAGCTGGACGCCTCGGAAGACGACAGCACCCTGGTGCTGGTGGACCTGGGCCGCGGCAAGATGCGCATGGGCGGCTCCATCCTGGGCCAGGTGCTGGGCCAGACCGGCAACGAGACGCCCGACCTCGATGACGCCAAGGACCTGATTGCCCTGGTCGATGCCGTCAACGACCTGCGCGCCAAGGGCCAGATCCTGGCCTACCACGACAAGGGCGACGGCGGCCTGCTGGCCACCGTGGCCGAGATGGCCTTTGCCGGCCATGTGGGCGTGGCTATCAACGTGGACATGCTGGTCACCGAAGGCGACGGCATCAGCGACAGCCGCATGGACTCGGGCGAAGGCAAGAACTGGGCCTCCCAGATCAGCGGCCGCCGCGACGACATGACGCTGCGCGCGCTGTTCAACGAAGAACTGGGCGCCGTGCTGCAGATCCGCACGGCCGACCGCGCCGCCGTGCTGCAGACCCTGCGCGAGCATGGCCTGTCCACCTGCAGCCACATCATCGGCAAGACGCGTCCTGCCTCCTCCAAGGTCGATGCGGGCAAGGGCGAGCTGCAGGTCTGGCGCGATGCCAAGTCCGTCTTCGGCGCCTCGCTCAGCGACCTGCACCAGGTCTGGGATGCCGTCAGCTGGAAGATTGCCCAGCAGCGCGACAACCCGGCCTGCGCCGACAGCGAGCACGCCGCAGCCGGCGAGCCTGCCGACCCGGGCATGCACCTGCACCTGACGTTCGACCCGGCCGAGAACCCGGCCGCACCCTTCCTGAACCTGGGCGCGCGGCCCCGCGTGGCCGTGCTGCGCGAGCAGGGCGTGAACTCCCATGTGGAAATGGCCTACGCCTTCACCGAGGCCGGCTTCGACGCCGTGGACGTGCACATGACCGACCTGCAAAGCGGCCGCGCGCAGCTGCAGGACTTCGCCGGCGTGGTGGCCTGCGGCGGCTTCAGCTACGGCGACACGCTGGGCGCCGGCATCGGCTGGGCGCGCTCCATCACCTTCAACGACAGCCTGTCCGCGCAGTTCCAGCAGTTCTTCGGCCGCAGCGACACCTTCGGCCTGGGCGTGTGCAACGGCTGCCAGATGTTTGCCGAGCTGGCCGACATCATTCCCGGTGCCCAGGACTGGCCGCGTTTCACGCAGAACCAGAGCAACCGCTTCGAGGCGCGCCTGTCCATGGTGGAAGTGCTGGAGTCGCCCAGCCTGTTCCTGCAGGGCATGGCCGGCAGCCGCCTGCCCATCGCCGTGGCCCACGGCGAAGGCTTTGCCAACTTCCGCTTCCGGGGCAATGCGGACAAGGCCATCGCCTCCATGCGCTATGTGGACAACCACGGCAAGGCCACCGAGCAGTACCCGTTCAATCCCAACGGATCGGCCGGCGGCCTGACGGCAGTGACCACGGCCGATGGCCGCTTCACGGCCATGATGCCCCACCCCGAGCGCGTGTTCCGCAACGTGCAGATGAGCTGGACCAACGGCGACAAGTCGGAATTCAGCCCCTGGATGCGCGTGTGGCGCAACGCCCGCAAGTGGCTGGGCTGATGCACTGAGCGACGCTGCAAAGCAGACAAAGGCCCTTCGGGGCCTTTGTTTTTTGCGCCTGTCCTTACTGCTCCAGCATCTGTCCCGTGCGCGCGCGGGCCTGCTGGACCAGGGTGGAGATCAGCACCGTCTCGGGCAGGTTGTGCCAGTAGCGGCGCGGCATCTCGCGCAGCATGGCCTGCTCCTTCAGGCGCGCGGGGTTGAAGGTGCTGGCGTAGTAGGTCAGCCACAGGGCCTCGCCCGCGTCGGCTGGCGGGGCATCGCTGCGGCGTGCGCCGGGCGCCAGGCGCAGCGCATGGCCGTCCCAGTGCACGCTGCATTGCGGCGTGAGGATGGCCCAGTGCATGTTGGCAAAGCGCTTGCAGAAAAAGGGCGCCGCCGCGCGCACGATGTGGTGCTCGGGCTCGAACCAGGCGATGTGCAGCTCGGGCAGGTCCGGTCGCTGTGTCGTCCGAAAGCGCACGAAGGCGTGCATCTTGTGGATCTCGCGCGAGACGGGGCGGGCCAGGGCCTCGATGGCGCGCCAGTCCGCATCCAGCGCATCCAGCCGCAGTTCGGGCCGGGCCTGCATGCGCGCCAGCCAGCGGTGGCACAGCTCGAAGCGGCCTGCCGCGCGGTGCATGCAGGCATGGCGCAGGGCGGACATCTGGGTGTCCGACAGGGACAGCCCTGCCTCGCCGGGGCCGGCCAGCCCGGCAAGCGCCGAGGCGGGCATGGCCTGCTGCGGCGCGCTGGAAAACAGGTCCACCCCCGCGCCGAGTGGCTGCGCACTCGGCGTGTCGGGCCACCGCCAGCGCACCAGGGCGGGGTCGGCGCCATGGGCCAGCAGCGCCCTGCAGGCTGCGCGAAAGCCGGGCCAGTCGTCGGGGCTGTCGAGTTCGATGGTGAGGGCCTGTCCGTGCATGGCGTGCTCCAGGCGCTAGAACAGGCTGGCCTGCAGTGCGCTTTGCACGCGCATGCCGCTGTGCCGCGCCTGGGCTTGGCTGGCCTGCGACTGCGCGATCAGCCGCGTGCGCAGCGCGGCCGAGTCGGTCTCGCCCAGCAGGGGGCGGTGGCCGTCGATCAGCACGAAGGGCAGGGCCTTTTGCACGGGGGCGCGCAGCCGCAGCAGGTCGTCCAGCCGCAGCCGGCGCACGCGGCGCGCCGCCAGGAGGCGCTCCACCGTCTGCGTGCCCAGGCCCGGCACGCGCAGCAGCAGGCTGCGAGGCGCACGGTTGAGGTCCACGGGGAACTGCTGGCGGTTGGCCAGTGCCCAGGCCAGCTTGGGGTCGATCTCCAGGTCCAGCATGCCGTGGCGGCTGGCCGCCGCGATCTCGCCCGCCCCGTAGCCGTAAAAGCGCATGAGCCAGTCGGCCTGGTAGAGCCGGTGCTCGCGCATGAGGGGCGGTGCCTGCGGCGGCAGGTCGCGCGAGGCATCGGGAATGGGGCTGAAGGCCGAGTAGTACACGCGGCGCAGGCCGTAGCCCGCATACAGCGTATGGCTGGATTCGAGGATGTCGGCATCGGTTGCGCGGTCAACGCCCACGATCATCTGCGTGCTCTGCCCGCCCGGCGCAAAGCGCGGCACGGCGGCGCGCTGCGCGGGCGCACCGGGCAGGGACTGTGCCTGGCGCTGCTCGCGCGTGGCCGCGCGCCAGGCCTGCACATGCCGGTCCACGCCCTGCATGGCCTGGCGTATGCGCCGGCCGTCCTTTTCGGGCGCGAACTGCGCCAGGCCGCTGGCCGTGGGCAGTTCCACATTGATGCTCAGGCGGTCGGCATGGCGGCCTGCCTGGGCCAGCAATTCAGGGGCGGCATCCGGGATGGTCTTGAGGTGTATGTAGCCGCGAAAGTCATGCTCCTCGCGCAGGCGGCGGGCCACTTCCACCAGCTGCTCCATGGTGTAGTCGCTGGAGCGGATGATGCCGCTGGACAGGAACAGCCCCTCGATGCAGTTGCGCCGGTAGAAGTCCAGCGTCAGCTGCACCACCTCGGCCACCGTGAAGCGGGCGCGCTGCACGTTGGAGCTCTTGCGGTTGATGCAGTAGCGGCAGTCGAAGATGCAGACATTGGTCAGCAGGATCTTGAGCAGCGAGATGCAGCGCCCGTCGGGCGCATAGCTGTGGCAGATGCCCATGCCGGTGACCGAGCCCATGCCCTTGCCGTCCAGCGAGTCGCGCCCCTGCGATCCGCTGGAGGCGCAGCTGGCGTCGTACTTGGCGGCGTCGGCGAGGATGAAAAGTTTGCGTTGCAGCTCCATGGCTGTATGAATATACAGTATATTTGCCTGGCACATCCGGTTTTTGGAGAGCCCATCCCCCAGCCAGGGTCTGGTCCGGCCTTGCCTGGCTCCGGTTTGAACGCACTGTCGGGCTATCGCAATGGCCAGCGGATTGCAATGGTTGCCAGTGCAATGGAATGAAACCGTTTTCAGTGCGGAATGAGTGCTTGCTTTCAATGGGTGGCGATGTGCATCGCAGGAAATGGTGAATGCGTGTTTCCTGCGTCTTTTTGCAATGCCTGAAGGCTGGTACGGCTTGGTGCCATCAATGCATGCGCTGATATAGCGCAGCTGGCTGCGCGCCATGGGGTTCCCGGTTCATGGGAGAGAGGTTTGACGTTGTTGTGATTTGTTTCAAATTGCCGATAACTATTGCTGATAGGCTTTCGGGCTTGCCGGGCGCGGTCGTTTCTTCATTCAATGCGCCTGGCGATGACAAACACTTGGAGAGGGAGCTTCGGTGTCGCGTGTATTAGGAACAGAGAGCGAAGTGCTGGCGCTATCGCCGGACGCTTCCTCCAGCAAGGCCGCCAAGGGGCTGCAATCGCCCGCCAAATGGCCCACCATGGGTGCCAACGATGTGGCGGTGTGGGGCGAGTGCCAGGGCAGCGGCAGCAAGCCCTACCAGACCCAGGTGGACCTGTCGGGACCCTCCTTCAAATGCTCTTGCCCCAGCCGCAAGTTCCCCTGCAAGCATGGGCTGGCGCTGATGCTGATGCGTGCGGGCGGCCAGGTCACCGAGGGCGGCGATCCACCGGCCTGGGTGCAGACCTGGCTGGACAGCCGCCAGGAAAAGGCCGAGAAGAAGGAGGCCAAGGCAGCCGCCGCGGCGGCCGAGCCGCCACCCGATCCCGAGGTCGCGGCCAGGCAGCAGGCCAGGCGCGAAGACAAGCGCTGGGACAAGGTCGAGGCGGGCCTGCAGGAACTGTCGCTGTGGATGCAGGACATGGTGCGCGCGGGCCTGGCCAACCAGGCCGGCGACTCCCAGATGCGCCAGCGCTGGAACACCATGGCCGCGCGCATGGTCGATGCGCAGGCCACGGGCATGGCGGCACGCATCAAGGACTGCCGGGATCTGGTGGACAGCCACCGCGACTGGCCGCGCGACATGCTGGTGCAGCTGGGCCACTGGCAGCTGATCATCGACGCCGTGCGCCGCCGCGAATCGCTGAGCCCCGAGGTCAAGGCCGACGTGATGGCCGCGCTGGGCTGGCCCATGGACAAGGCCGAGGTGCAGGCCCGCGGCCAGCTGGTCGAGGACGAATGGCTGGTGGCCGGCCTGCGCATGATCGAGCGCGAAGGCCGGCTCATGGAGCGCCGCGTCTGGCTGCACGGGCAGCGCACGGGCCGCATGGCCCTGGTGCTGGACTATGCGCAGGGCGGGCGCGGCTTCGAATCGGCCTGGGTGCCTGGCCATCGCTACGGATGCGCGCTGAATTTCTACCCGGGCCATGCGCCGCTGCGCGCCATTGCCGCCAACGGCAACGGGCCTGCGCTGCCTGCCGAGGGCGCCAGCCCGCTGGACACCTCGGCCGTGGGCGACGTCCTGCAGCAGATGGGCCGGCGCATTGCCGCCAACCCGCTGCAGGCCACGCAGCCGTTGTGCCAGGACGGGTTGCGCCTGGTGCCTGCCCAGGGCCAATGGTTTGCGGCCTGGCCCGATGCGCCGGGCGCATCGGCGGCTGCGCCCGGCGTGTCTGCTGACGGCACTGCCGCGCCTGTGCAACCCGTTCCCGTGGCCATTGACGATGCCGAAGCCTGGCGCCTGCTGGCGCTCAGCGGCGGCGCGCCCATGCAGCTGTTTGGCGAATGGGAGCCCGGCCCGGCCGTGGGCCGCTGGCGCCTGCTGAGCGCCTGGCAGGCCCGCGAGGGCGAAAGCGCCCGGCAATGTATCTGGCAGAACCAGGGTGAACCGGTATGAGCAACACACAACTTTGGACTGCGCTGCAGCAATCGGCCATGGTCGGCTCGGACCGGCTGGCCGTGCCGCCTGCGCTGGCTTCGGGCGTTGATCCGTCTGCCCCGTGGTCGCAGCAGGCCGTGCAGGCCGCGCTGCTGCCCCGGGCGGACCTGCCCGGCGACTCGCCCGCCCAGCAACTGCTGCGCGCCAGCGCCGTGGCGGCCGTGTTCGAGCGCGCAGGCTGGCAGCCCGGCGCGCAGGTGCGCCTGCCGGCGCCGCTGGCCGTGCCGGCCGCGGCGCCTGCAGAATCGCGCCCCGCGCCTGCCGATGCTCGCTTGCAGACCTTGATGGGCGACGTGCTCAAGGACGGGCCGTTCGAGCTGCAGGCCTCGATGCTGCGCACCCTGGACCAGGCGGGCCAGCGCCTGCCCCATGACCTGCTGGTGCCTGCGCTGGAGCAGGGCCGCCAGTCCGTGGAGCTGCGCCAGTGGCTGGCCCCGGTGCTGGGCGAGCGCGGGCGCTGGCTGGGCGCGCTCAATCCGCAATGGAGCTATGCCAGCGGCGTGGAGGAAACCGCCGACCCCGAACTGGTCTGGCAGGAGGGCTCGGTCGAGCAGCGCGTGGCCCTGCTGCGCAGCGAACGCGCGGCCGATGCCGCCCAGGCCCGTGCGCGGCTGGAAGGCAGCCTGAAGGAACTGGGCGCCAAGGAGCGCCTGCCCATGGTCCAGGCACTGACCGTGGGGCTGGGCATGGACGACGAGCCGCTGCTCGAAAAACTGCTGTCCGACCGCAGCAAGGAAATCCGCGAGAACGCCGCACAAATGCTCTCGTGCCTGCCGGACAGCGCGCACAGCCAGCGCGTCATGGGCTGGATGCAGTCCATGCTTCAGCAGGACGACAAGGGCCAGTGGATCGTGGAGCCTCCCGAGGAAGGCCTCAAGGAATGGGAGCGCGACGGCATCACGCTCAAGCCCGATGCCTACTTCCGTGGCGGCAAGAAGGCCTGGCTGCTGGAGCAGATGGTGCAGCTCACCCCGGTGTCCTTCTGGACCCGGGCCCTGGGCCTGACGCCCCTGGAAGTGATGGAGTGGAGCCGGCGCAGCGACTGGAAATCCTCGCTGCGCCAGGGCTGGGTGCGGGCCCTGCAGTACCAGCTGGACGTGGAATGGATCGATGCCGCCCAGGCCCTGGGCCGCGACATGCGCCACGATGCGCTGCTGCCCGCCCTCATGGCCCGGCTGTCCCCCGAAGAACGCGAGTCCCGCTGGATTGCCCAGTTCGAGCGCGACAGGCACAAGCTCATCGACGCCATCGAGGGCATGTCCCAGTCGCTGGGCGGTGCCGAACTGCTCTCGCCGGCGCTGTCGGCGCGGCTGACCGAGGCACTGCATGTGGCCGTGGGCGGCAAGCAGATCACGGGCAACTGGCACAGCTACCGCGCCGACCAGGCCCTGCTGTCCTGCGCGCGCATGCTGGACGTGACTGCGCTGGAGCGCTTTGCCGAGCTGTGGCGCAAGCCCTCGGTGCTGGATGCACAGGTCGAGCCCGCGCCGGAGCCCCCGGCCGAGCCTGTTGCAGAGACCGCAGCCGCTTCGGCATCTGCAGCAACAGCCGCCCCGGCCATTCCCCTCACGCCCCAGCAGCAGGCGCGCCTCGAACGCAGCCGCGCGCGGCCCTGGGACGAGGAGCGCATGCGCGGCCACCTGGAGCGCATCGTCGAGCTGCGCCTGGGCCTGCACCAGGCCTTCATCGCACTGCGCGGCCAGGCCTGAGGCCGGGCCCGCTTTGCCACCCACCCCCTACCGAATCCCATTCCCATCCCTTTCCGGAAGCACACCATGAGCCAAGTCCTGCGCCAGCATGCCGAACAGCAATTCGCCGAAGAACTCGAAGCCCTGCGCAAGGTGGACGACCGTCCGCGTCCGCCCAACTGGAAGCTGTCGCCCTGGGCCGTGCTCCAGTACCTGATGGGCGGCAAGCTCGGCAACGGCTTCGAGGTCAGCCCCAAGTACATCGGCAATCCGCGCCTGATGGAAATCGCCGTCTCCACCCTGGCCACCGACCGCGCCCTGCTGCTGTACGGCGTGCCGGGCACGGCCAAGTCCTGGGTGTCCGAGCACCTGTCGGCCGCCGTCAGCGGCGACTCCACCATGCTGGTGCAGGGCACGGCCGGCACCAGCGAGGAGCAACTGCGCTACGGCTGGAACTACGCGCAGCTGCTGGCCCATGGCCCGTCCGAGAAGGCGCTGATTCCCAGCCCCCTGGTCAACGCCATGAAGCTGGGCAAGATCGCCCGCATCGAAGAGCTGACCCGCATCCCGGCCGACGTGCAGGACACGCTGATCACCGTGCTGTCCGAAAAGACACTGCCCGTGCCCGAGCTGGGCACCGAGGTGCAGGCCGTGCAGGGCTTCTCGGTCATCGCCACGGCCAACAACCGCGACAAGGGCGTGAACGAGCTGTCCAGCGCGCTCAAGCGCCGCTTCAACACCGTGGTCCTGCCCGTGCCGGCATCGCAGGACGAGGAAGTGCAGATCGTCACCAAGCGCGTGGCCGAGCAGGGCCGCGCCCTGGCACTGCCCGCCGAGCCGCCGGCCCTGCAGGAAGTGCGCCGCGTGGTGCAGATCTTCCGCGAGCTGCGCAACGGCCAGACCGAGGACGGCAAGACCGTGCGCGTGAAGTCGCCCAGCAGCACGCTGTCCACGGCCGAGGCCATCTCGGTCATCAACAGCGGCATGGCGCTGGCCGGGCATTTCGGCGACGGCGTGCTGCGCGCGGGCGATGTGGCCTCGGGCCTGCTGGGCGCCGTGATCAAGGACCCGGTGCAGGACAGCGTGGTCTGGAAGGAATACCTGGAGACCGTGGTCAAGGAGCGCAGCGACTGGAAGGACCTGTACCGCGCCTGCCGCGAACAGCTCTGAAGCCCGCACTCCCGCTCCGCTGACCGACCGCATCTTCTGCGCATCTCCTGCGCACTTCCCGTATGGCCACCTCTGCCAATCCGCTTCATTTCTTCGGCATCCGCCACCATGGCCCGGGCTGCGCGCGCAGCCTGCTGCAGGCCCTGGAGCAGCTGCAGCCCGACTGCCTGCTGGTCGAAGGCCCGCCCGAGGGCGAGTCCCTGCTGCCCATGCTCCAGCATGCCGACCTGCAGCCGCCCGTGGCCATGCTGGTCTATGTGCAGGACAGCCCGGCCCATGCCGCCTTCTATCCCTACGCCGAGTTCTCGCCCGAATGGCAGGCCCTGCAATGGGCGGCGCGCCAGGGCGTGGCCACGCGCTTCATCGACCTGCCCCAGACCCACCGCATGGCGCTGGACATGGCCGAGCAGGAGCGGCGCCGGGCCGAGGCGGCGGCAGCAGATGCAGGTGATGCGGGCGAGGATGCGGGCGATGAAGGCCAGGATGCCGACACCGGCTCCGATTCCGGCGTCGCTGCGGCAGACGGCGGCCAGCTCCAGAGCAATGCCGCCGAGGCCCTGGACCGCGACGACACCACGCAGTCCGTGCCGGCTGCCGACCTCGCCGTCGATCCCTCGGACCCCGGCAGGCGGGACTGGCGCGATCCGCTGGACCTGCTGGCCGAGGCCGCAGGCTACCCCGACGGCGAAAGCTGGTGGAACCGCATGGTCGAGGAGCGCGGCGACGGCGCCACCCTGTTCGAGGGCATTGCCGAAGCCATGGCCGTGGTGCGCGCCGAGCTGCCCAACGAAGTGCGCGGAGAACGCCACGCCCGGCGCGAGGCGCTGCGCGAAGCCTGGATGCGCCAGTGCATGCGCGAGGCCGTCAAGGCCGGCCACCAGCGCATTGCCGTGGTCTGCGGCGCATGGCATGTGCCGGCCCTGCAGGCCCAGGTCACCGCCAAGGCCGATGCCGCCACGCTCAAGGGCCTGCCCAAGGCCAAGGTCCAGGCCACCTGGGCGCCCTGGACCTACCGCAACCTGTGCTCGTCCAGCGGCTATGGCGCGGGCGTGGATTCGCCGGGCTGGTATGAACACCTGTGGCGCTGCTCCGAGCCTGCGCCCGAGTCCTTGCTCCAGTCCGCACCTGCTGCCGACCCGGCACGCGCCAGCACCCGGCGCACCGTCGGCTGGCTGGCGCGCGTGGCCCATCTGCTGCGTTCCAAGGACCTGGACTGCTCCAGCGCCCACATCATCGAGGCCACGCGCCTGGCCGAAAGCCTGGCCGCCCTGCGCGGCCACGCCAGCCCGGGCCTGCCCGAGCTGGACGAGGCCATCGTCACCGTCATCAGCATGGGCGAGCGCGCTCCGCTGCGCCTGATCGAGCGCGAACTCAGCGTGGGCGACCGCATCGGCGGCGTGCCCGCCGACGTGCCCCAGGTGCCGCTGCAGCGCGACATCGAGCAGCAGCAAAAAAGCCTGCGCCTCAAGCCCGAGGCGGCCGCCAAGGTCCTGGCCCTGGACCTGCGCAAGGACACGGACCGCGACCGCAGCCACTTCCTGCACCGGCTGCGCCTGCTGGGCATAGAGTGGGGCAGCGTCACCACCGACCAGCAGCGCAACCGAGGCACCTTCCGCGAAAGCTGGCAGCTGCAGTGGGAGCCCGAGCTGGCCGTGCGCGTCATCGAGGCCAGCCGCTACGGCGGCACCCTGGTGCAGGCCGCAGCCGCCAAGGTGCGCCAGGCGCTGACGCCCGAGACACCGCTGCCCGAGCTGGCCAAGACCATCGACGACGCCCTGCTGGCCGACCTGCCGCACCTGGTCGATGCCCTCATGCACGACCTGGCCGACCGCTCTGCCAGCACCGGCGACGTTTCCCAGCTCATGCAGGCGCTGCCGCCGCTGGCCAATGTGCTGCGCTACGGCAGCGTGCGCCAGACCGACACCCAGGCGCTGGCCACGGTGATCGACAGCATGGCGCTGCGTGCCGCCATCGGCCTGCCCCTGGCCTGCATGGCGCTGGATGAAGACGCCGCAAGGCACATGCAGGCCACGGTGCTGCAGGCCCATGAAGCCCTGCGCCTGCGCGATGCCGAGGAGCCGCGCGAGGTCTGGTTCGGCGCCCTGCGCAGCATTGCCCTGGGCGATGCCGGCGCGGCCCTGCTGCGCGGCACGTCCTGCCGCCTGCTGCTGGATGCCCACCGCCTGGACAGCGAGGCCGTGGCCACGCAACTGGGCCGCAATCTCTCGCTGGGCGTGCCGCCGCTGGACGCTGCCGCCTGGCTGGACGGCTTTCTCAACCGCCAGGCCCTGGTGCTGCTGCACGACGACGCCATCTGGGGCGCCGTCGATGCCTGGCTGGCCCAGCTGGGCGAGACCCAGTTCACCCAGATCCTGCCGCTGGTGCGCCGCAGCTTCTCGGCCTTCTCCAACCATGACCGCCAGAGCCTGGGCGAAAAGGCCCGGCGAGGGCAGGGCAGTGCGGCCGTCGTGGCGGCTGCATCCGCAGGTGCCGCAGGCGCGGCAGGCGGCGGTGACGACGGCGCCTGGAACGAGGCGCGCGCCGTGCTTGCCCTTCCCGTACTCGATCAACTGCTGGGCCTGAACCTGCCCGCGCAACTGCTGTCCAGCCCGCAGGAGGCCCAGCCATGAACACCGCTGCCACCGTGAACGATGCATCCCTTGCCGACGCCGATCCGCAGGACCCCGCCGTCCAGCCCACCAACCGGCTGCAGCGCTGGCGCCTGGTGCTGGGCCAGCCGGCCGAGGGCAGCTGCGGCGGGCTGGGCGCCAAGGGCGGCTCCCTCGAAGAGATGGACAAGGCCCTGGCCGCGCTCTATGAAGAAGACAACAAGGACGGCAGCCTCTCGCGCCGGGGCGGCCGGGGCAATTCCTCGCCCAGCGTGGCCCGCTGGCTGGGCGACATCCGCAAGTACTTTCCCAGCCAGGTCGTGCAGGTCATGCAGCGAGACGCCATGGAGCGCCTGAACCTGCGCGAACTCATGCTCCAGCCCGAAATGCTGGAGCATGTGCAGCCCGACGTGCACATGGTGGCCGACCTCATCTCCCTGGGCTCCGTCATCCCGCAGAACACCAAGGAGACCGCGCGCATCGTCGTGCGCAAGGTGGTGGACGACCTCATGCGCCGCCTGGAAGAGCCCATGCGCAGCGCCGTCTCGGGCGCGCTGGACCGCAGCCAGCGCAACCGCCGCCCGCGCCATTCCGAGATCGACTGGAACCGCACCATCCGCGCCAACCTGCGCCACTGGCAGCCCGACTACCGCACCATCGTGCCCGAGACCCTGGTCGGCTACGGCCGCAAGGTCCGCCGCCCGCAGCGCGAAGTCATCCTGTGCATAGACCAGAGCGGCTCCATGGCCAACTCCGTCGTCTACTCCAGCATCTTCGGTGCCGTCATGGCCAGCCTGCCGGCCGTCGCTACCCGTCTGGTGGTCTTCGACACGGCGGTGGTGGACCTGACCGACAAGCTCTCCGACCCCGTGGACGTGCTGTTCGGCGTGCAACTGGGCGGCGGCACCGACATCAACCGCGCCGTGGGCTACTGCCAGGGCCTGATCAGCGAGCCGCGCAATGCCATCGTCGTGCTCATCTCCGACCTCTACGAAGGCGGCGTGGAAAGCGGCCTGCTCCGACGTGCCTCCGAGCTGGTGGAGTCGGGCGTGCAGTTCATCACGCTGCTGGCGCTCAGCGACGAAGGCGCGCCTGCCTACGATGCACAATTGGCCGCCAAGCTGGCCGCGCTGGGCGTGCCCTCGTTTGCCTGCACGCCGGACGCCTTCCCGCAGCTCATGGCCGCCGCCATCCGCCGCGACGACGTGGCGGCCTGGGCGGCAGGGCAGGGCTTCAAGACAAGCAAGTAGCGGATGGCCGCTCAGGCCGGTGGCCCGGCCGGCCGCCGGGCCTCTCCTACACGGGCAGGACATGCCCGTGCCCCATGATGGCGCCCAGGCCGCAAGGCCCCCCAACAATTCACTGGAGAAACGCGATGGCTGGTGCTGGTTTGCTGATGCTGCTTGACGATATTGCAGCGATCCTTGACGACGTGGCCCTCATGACCAAGGTCGCTGCCCGCAAGAGCGTGGCCATGGCCGACGATGTGTCCGTCATGACCAAGGTGGCTGCGCAGAAGACGGCCGGCGTGCTGGGCGATGACCTGGCCCTCAACGCCCAGCAGGTCACGGGCGTGCGCGCCGAGCGCGAGATTCCCGTGGTCTGGGCCGTGGCCAAGGGCTCGCTGGTCAACAAGGTCATCCTCGTGCCGACGGCGCTGCTCATCAGCGCCTTCATTCCCTGGGCTGTCACGCCGCTGCTCATGGTCGGCGGCGCCTTTCTGTGCTTTGAGGGTTGCGAGAAGCTGGCCCACAAATTCCTGCATTCGCCCGAGGAAGATGCCGTGGAGCGCGAGCGCCTCACCCAGGCCAATGCCGATGCGAGCGTCGATCTCGTCGCCATGGAAAAGGACAAGATCAAGGGCGCCGTGCGCACCGACTTCATCCTCTCGGCCGAGATCATCGCCATTACCCTGGGCACCGTGGCCTCGGCGCCGTTCGGGCAGCAGGTCGCCGTGCTGGCGGGCATTGCCCTCATCATGACCTTGGGCGTCTATGGCCTGGTGGCCGGCATCGTCAAGCTCGATGACCTGGGACTGTGGCTGGGCCAGCGTGCCAGCGCCGCGGCCCGCGCGCTGGGCCGGGGCATCGTCGCCGCCGCGCCCTGGCTCATGAAGGGGCTGTCCGTTGCGGGCACGGCCGCCATGTTCCTGGTGGGTGGCGGCATCCTCGTACACGGCGTGCCTGCGCTGCACCACGCCGTGGAGGGCCTGGGCGATGCCGTGGCCCAGGGCGCGCTGGGCGGCCTGTGGCGCGTGCTGGCGGTGAATGTGCTCAACGCGGTGGCCGGCATCGTGGCCGGCGCCATCGTGCTGGCGGCTGTCGAAGGCATCAAGCGCCTGCGCCGCCGCTGAGTCGCCGCAAGCAAGGCCTGCCGGGGCTGCAGCCGGCAGAGCACACCAGGGGGGCCGTCAGGCCCCCTTTTCGATGGAATCTGCATGGAATTTGCACCTCAGCGCATCGCATTTGACTGTGGGCGCAAGCACGTGCATTTCCCCTGGAACTCTGCAAGGCCTGGCGTCCTCCTGTCCCTTGGCGGCGGCGCAATGCACTTGCGCCTGCCGGCCTCCGAGGTTCCGTGAACGGCCCTTCGCCGCGCCAGAGCCATTGTCGGGACCGGGCGGCTGAAGCTGATTCCGCGCGGGTCCCTGGATTTTCATCAGGGGGATTCCATGATTTCCAATCTCACCAAGGCCAATGTGCTGCGCTCCGTCATCGCCGGCTGCTCGGTCGCGCAAGCGGGCAAGGCCGAGAAACTCGGCACCGAACGCGCACGCACCGCCCTCAATCGCATCTGCGAACTGCTGAATCTGCCCAACGACCTGGACGCCATACATGCGGAGCCGGACCTGTACCTCGAATCCCTGGCCCATTTCGAGAGCCTGCCCCAGTTCGAGCTGCGCACTCCCCTGGTGGCCAAGCTCAGGCAGGTCCTGGGCCTGCGCTCCTGCAGGCAACTGACGCCGGCCATGCTGGCGCAAGTTACCGCGTCACAGCTCATCAACCAGGGCATCTCCATCGTCGCGCTGGCCGATCTGCAGCAATGGCTGCTCAAGCACGATCTGTCGCTGCGGCACAGTCCGCCCGTCACGGAAGTGGACTTCAGGGAGGCCAGGAAAGCCATTGCCCTGCTGGATGCCTTCGACTTCGATACCGAATCGCTGGAATGGCAAATGAATCACCTTGCCCGCCCGCGCGCCAGGGGCAGGGGAAGGCGTGCCGCCGCCACGGCCCCCTCAACTGGCAGGCCTGCAGGTGAATCCCCTTCTGCCGGCTCCGCTCCTGCGTCTGCGCCCTAATATCGGCTCTCCCGAACCAAGCTCAGCACACCATGAAGCTCCCCTTGCTTGCCGCCATGGCCCTGGCACTGCAGCTGCTGGCGCCAGGGCCCGCCATGGCAGCCGACGACATCGTCTTCAAGGACAGCGCCGGCCGCGTGCTCAAGCGCAGCGACCTGGACAAGGCCGATGGCCGTTTCAGCTGGGAACTGCCCCGCGCCACACCCGTCAGCCAGGCGGCACGCGATGCCCATGCCCTGGGCCGCGCCGCAGGGCAGCGCGGTGACAACCGGGCTGCGCTGGCGCATTTCGAGACCGCCTCGAAGCTGGCGCCGGACTGGCCTTATCCCGTCTACGACGCCGCATTCACCTACCTGCTGCAAAAGGACTTCGATGCGGCCTATCGCCACTACCGGCGCGTGGATGCAATGGCTCCCAGGGGTTTCTTCACGGCCAAGACGGCCGTGCACAGCCTGCGCATGGAGCGCGATGGCAAGCTCCCGCAAGGCACCTATCTGCGCTACCTCGCCCTGGAGTGGGAGACCGACAGGAGCAAGGTGCGCCAGGCCGCCCTGGCCATGACCCGCGAAACCCCTGGCTTCGCCCCCGCCTGGAAGACAGCCGCCCTGATGGAGGACGACCCCGACCAATGCCTTGCCCTGCTGGACAGCGGCCTGAAGGCCGGCCCCGATGCCCAGACCCGCGGCTTTCTGCTGCTGAACAAGGCCCTGCTGCTGCGCGAGCGCAACCAGATTCCCGAGGCCATGGTGATGCTGGGAGAGCTGGCGGTGGACCCCCGGTCTCCGCTGGATGTCGAGGCGCTGGCGCGGCACACGCTGGCGCAGTGGGCGCGGCCTTGAGACCGGCACCCGCACCTTCGCTGGCCGGCCCACTCAGCGCATCGCCAGCTCCACGGCCTCCGCAGACAGCCCGTAGGCCTCGACAAAGACCTCGATGCGGTCCTGCGTCTGCGCGTTCACAAACGTCTCCATGCCCACGCTGTCCATCTCCCCTGACAGCATCTGGCCCGTATTCACGGGGCGGGTATCGAGCTGCTGCGCCAGCACACAGCTGTCCTCTCCCTCCGGCTGCAGGCCGATGAGCCCCGTCTGGTTGTTGATGGCAATCACCCTGGCTTGTCTTTGCATGCTCCACCCTGTCGTCTGAATCCGTCGTTTCTGGAATGGCGAAAAGGCGCCGCCTTGCGCAACGCCCCTGCCTGTCCTGGCGACTGTAGGCAAGGCTTGGGGGCGGCGGTAGAGGCCCGGGGCTTGGTGGACTGCCAAGGGAAATTTACGAATGGCTGTCTGGTTTTTTGTTTTTGCAAGTGAATGCGTGTGGAAGGTTGCAGCAACAGTTGATTTGAGATTGCCTAGAATATGTCGGCAAGTGACCTCAAAGGAGCAAAAAATGACCATCATCCGTACTACCGTAGATGACAAGATCTACGACAGCGCTGCCGACATACTTTCTACGCTGGGCATGGATGTGAACGCCGCCGTGCGCATGTTTCTGCAGGGCGTTGTGCTGCACAACGGGATTCCCTTTGACCTGCGGCTGACGGCGGAGCAGGTGCAGGCGATGCGGCTGCGTCGCGAGACAAACCGGCAGGCCACTTTGGAGGCGAGAGAAATCGCCAGAGGCGGTGAACCTGGACATGCCTCTGTTGAAGCCATGCTGCAGGCCCTGGAAAAGGATGAAGCCTGATGGCCGGCAAGAAGGGCTACAGGCTGCGCACCATTGCGTACACCAAGACCTTCAAGAAGGACTACCAGCGCATGGCGGCATCAGGCCGCTACGACATGGCGCTGGTGAACCAGGTCGGCGGCCTGCTCATCGCCCACACGGCGCAACAGGTGCTGGCGGCGCAGTGGAGCGATCACGCCTTGATCGCCGACGATGAATGGGACGCGGGCGACCGGGACATCCATCTGGGAGGGGACTTCCTGCTGATCTATCGCATTGATCCGCATCCCGAAGCCAAGGACATGGAGATCGTCATCTTCAAGCGCCTTGGAACCCACAGCGATCTGTTTGGCTGAGCGCGGCCATCGCAGGCCGCGGGCAGCCTCCCCCTCTCAGCTTCCCAGCGCCCCGCGCACGGCAGCGCGCTCGCCCATGCGCTTGAAGTGCGCCTGCACCTTGGGGAAGCCGGCGATGTCCACGCCGTCGCCCTCCAGCCAGCCGGCAATGGTGAACAGATAGGCGTCGGCCACGGAATAGTCGGAGCCCAGCACCCAGGGCGCGTCGCCCAGGTAATGGCGCTCTATCACGCCAAAGCATTCGGCCATGTTGGCTGCCACCTTGCGCTGCATGGAGGCAATGGCCGCCTCGTCATCGGCCCAGCGGCCTGCGCGCCGGCCGTGGGCGTGGGCCACGTGCACGGTGGAGGACAGGTAGCCGTGGAACTCCTGCATGTGGGCGAAGGCATAGGCATCGTCCAGCGGGGCGAGCCGGGCTTCGGGAAAGCGCCGGGCAATATAGGCGAGCAGGGCCGGCGTTTCGGTGAGCACGCCGCGCTCGGTCACCAGGGCGGGCACGCGGCCCTTGGGATTGATGGCCAGGTATTCGGGGCTGCGCTGCTCGCTCTTGGAGAAATCGAGCTTGACGACTTCATGGGGCGCATTGGCCTCGATCAGGGCGATGCGGGCGGCCAGGGCGCAGGTGCCGGGAGCGTAGTAGAGCTTGAGGGTGGTCATGAAAGAGACGGGTAGGGGTGGGATACGGGCAGATTCTTCCGTCGGCGCCGATGGCCGGGCCGGCCCTCCAACTTAGTGCGGATTGCACGGTCGTGCAAGCGGCATCGTTGTCTTGTCCTATGCCTGCTCGGCATTCCAGCGCACGGTGCGTGCGGGCAGGTCAATGTGGATGGTGTGGCGGCCGCCGTCATGCAGTAGCAGGTCCAGCTTCCCGTCCTGGCCATCCACGAACGTGATGCCTTCAATCATGGGTGCGTCGATCAGGTCGTTGCAGTCGAGCGCGATCCAGGCATCGGTTTGCAGATCCAGCAGACGCAGATGGGGGAAGTCGGGGTCCTCGCCATATTCGATGCAGGCCACCATGGCCCAGGGCTTGGAGAAGGCCACGGCCGTGAGGGTGCTATCCGGGCTCTGCGCGCAGGCGCGCGCCTGCAGGGCATCGAGCAGCGTGGGCATGTCGTCCAGCATGTGTGCATAGGGAGACTCGGGCGGCACGGTGCGTACCGGCCGGGTGGCGGCCTTGGCGCTTTCGGCGCGTTTGGCAGGCTCTGCCGTTGGGGTGCTGCGCCTGCGGCCCGCTGGCGGAAGGTGCTGGATTTTGCCGCCCGCAATGCCCAGAAAGACACCGCATTCGCTCACGCTCAGATGCCTGTAGTTGCGGCTGCTGCACGGGGTTTCCCAAAGCGGGGCGCCGGTGTCCGGGTCCACGGCGACAAGATAGGCCCGCTCCATGCCGTCCTCGTGCCTGTCCTGTATTCCATAGAGGACGCCGGCATGGCATTGCGGCGCGCTGACATGGGTAGGCGACAGGCACGGTCCGAAACGGTTGCTGCGAATGTCATAGCCATACATGCCCTGGCGTGCAAAGCAGAAATAGACCACGCCGTCACGATGCGCTGCCCGCTGGGCATGCACATGCCGGCGCTCATCGTCAGGTTGAACGGGAGGTGTGATGGCCAGGACTTCGCCGCTGCAAGGATGGATGCGAAGCCAGGGTGCATCGATGTCCACGTGGTCTCTGCTGCCGGGGCCGAACACGGCCCACGCGCCTGCAATGGCGGGCGAGTACAGGTCGCGGGCACTGTCCACCCACAGCACATGCTCGGTGTGCCCGTCTGTTTCATGCCAGCGCCGCAGCTCCGAGCGCTCAGGGTGGACGATCCAGCCGTAGACCGCCCCCTCCAGCACAAACGCACCCTGCAGGCCCAGCGCCAGCGTGCTGCCCTGCCAGGTGCGACGGTCCAGCAGCAGATAGCGGCCCTCGGGACTGCTCTCCTCCATCGCGACGAGCCAGCGATGCGCGTCCAGCTCCACGGGAACGGGCCAATGCCTGGCCTGCATGCCCGGCACGGCATGGAAGTCGAACAGGCATTCGCCGGTGCGGGCATCAAGCACCTGGTCGCAGAGCATCAGATGCCGCTCGTCCACGAACCACGACATGCCCTCGCTCTCGCGCATGCGGTGGTCCCAGAGCACGTTGCCGGTGGCCACATCAACGGCGCGCAGAAAGGACGTTGTGCTGTCCCCCTTGTTGCAGTACTCGTAGTAGAGCCGGCCATCGACCACGCTCATGGCGGTGTCGATGATGAAGATGCTCTTGTCTCCAATGGCCTGGGATTTGCCGTAGTGCATGCGCGCCTTTCAAAGACCTGATTGTCGCCAGCAGAGCGCGGTGTGGACTGGGCGAAATGTCAAGTCGATGGCGTGGTGCGCGGCTGAACCAATGCAGCTGCGGCGGTGCAACGCCATCCGATCCAGACGAGCAGGTCCGCGATTCGCTGTGCTGGATGCAGGCTGCACCGAGCGTGCTGCAGATGCATGCCGAGTGGGCTGTCTGTTGCTGTCCGCCAGGCGTTGTTCCAAGAGCGGGGGCCTGCATTGCTCCCGCCCTGGCGGGCAGCAATGGCGGCACTCAGAACCGATAGGCCGCCGCCACACGCACCTCGCGCCCGAAGCCCAGCGCGCAGAATTGCGCGCCGCCACGGAAGGTGTTGCATTGCGTGCGGTACTGCCTGTCGGTGAGGTTGCTGAGGTTGACCGAGAAGCGCCACGGGCCGGTGGTGTAGGCGGCCATGGCGTCCCACAGCGTGTAGGCGTCGTTCATGGGGGTCTTCACGCCGTCCATGGGCAGCTCGCCAGGCGTGGCGCTGATGTGGCGCAGGCCCAGGCCCAGCTCCAGGGCGCCGCGCTGGTACTTGCCCCACAGCGATGCGGCATGGCGCGGCGTGGCGCCGGGGCGCGCGCCGATCTCGATGGCGTTGTTGCTGCGCGTGACCCTGGAGTCGAGGTAGGTATAGGCCGCAATGGCCGAGAAGCCGCCGCCGATCTCGCCCTGGGCCTGCAGCTCCAGCCCCCGGTTACGCACTTCGCCGGTCTGCACGTCGAAGCGCGGGTTGAGTGTGGATGGCGTGCGCACATTGCGCTTGCGCAGGTCGAACACGGCGGCGCTGAGCGTGTAGCCGGCCGATGGAGGCGCGTAGCGCAGGCCGGCCTCGAACTGGCGCGCGGTCTCGGGCTCGTAGGGCCTGCCGTTGGCGTCGGTGGCCGTGACCGTGGTCAGCGGCGGCTGGAAGGAGTTGTTGAAGGACACATAGGGAGCCAGGCCGCTGGGCGCCAGGTAGATCAGGCCCAGTCGCCCGGTGACTGCGCTGTCGGTGCGGCGCACGGTGGTGATGGCGAAGGGCGCGTTGGCTGCGGCGCGCGCGTCGTAGTCGGTGTCTATGCGTGCGCTGTCGCGGCGCAGGCCGGCGCTGAGCACCCAGCGCTCGCCGAACTTGATCTGGTCCTGCACGTACAGACCCGCCTGGTGCGTGCGTGCCAGCGCGCGGTCGCTGAGGTAGTTGTCGTCCCAGTTCGGCGCGATGTGGATGGGGTTGACCAGGTCCAGCGGCGCCACGGCGCCGTTGAGCGAGTAGATGCGCCAGTCGAGCCTGGAGCGGTAGTAGTCGAAGCCCACGGCCCACTGGTGCGAGACGGCACCCGTCCGGTGGCGGCCTTCGATCTGCGTGTCCATGACCCAGGTCTGTTCGGCGTCGGGCCGCACCATGGCCAGGCGTGCCATGCCGCGCTGGTCGGCCGTCAGGCCCCGGTTGCGCATCTCGCGCCGGTCGTTGCGGCCGTCCAGGTAGCGCAGGTTGTTGCGCAGCGTGAGCTGGTCGTTCAGGCGGTGCTCCAGCAGCCAGCCCACGCTGGCATTGCGCTTGTGGTGGCCAGATCCCGGTCCGCTGACGTTGATGTCCGTGGCCGACCAGCCCGCAGGCGTCTGACGGTAGTAGGGGATGACGAAGCCGGTTTCGTCCTCCTGGTACTGCGCCAGCAGGGTGAGGCTGGTGCGCTCGCCCAGCAGCGTGAAGGAGGGGGCGATGTAGCTGCGATCGGCGCGCAGGCCATTCCACTGCGTGCCCGATTCGCGCTTGAGCACGGTCAGCCGTGCCAGCGCCGTGCCCTGTTCATTGATGGCGCCACCGATGTCGGCCGTGAGCTGGCGCCGGTCGTGGCTGCCGAATTCCACGCCCACTTCGCGCTGCATGCCGGCGCGCGGGCGCTTGGTGACGGCATTGATCAGGCCGCCGGGCGCGGACTGGCCGTACAGCACCGAGGCCGGGCCGTGCACGACTTCCAGCCGCTCCAGTCCATACGGCTCCAGGTTGGTCATGAAGCCGTTGTGGACCATGCGCATGCCGTCCCGGTACAGGCCCGTGCCCGTCAGATAGAAACCGCGCACGGCCACGTCGTCATCGGTGATGCCGTAGTCCATGGGACGCACGCCCGCGCTGTAGCGCACGGCTTCGGCCACGCTGGAGATGGCCTGGTCGCGGATCTGGGCCTCGCCGATGATGCTGACCTGCTGCGGCGTCTCCAGCAGCGGCACATCCATCTTCATGGCCGAGGCGCTGCGGCGCGGCCCGTAGCCGGGCACGGCGCCCCAGGCGCTTTCATGCTCGGCATCGGCCAGCACGTTCACGGTGGGCAGCACATGCTCGGCCGCGGCCCCGGGCCGCGCACGGTGCACGGCCCAGCCGCCTTCGGCCGTGCGCGTGGCCTGCAGCTGGTGCGGGGCGAGCAGGGCGGCAAGCCCTTCGTGCACGCCGCGCGTACCGCTCAGCGCCGCCGACTGTCGGTTCTGGACCAGGGCTGGATCGAACGAGAGGGTGATGCCTGCCTGGCGCGCGAGGCTGTGCAGGCTGGTCTCCAGTTCACCGGCCGGCAGGTCGAACCGGATGGATCTGGCATCCGGGGCGGAGCTCGGGCTCTGGGCCAGGGCGGTCATGGGCAGGCCCAGCGTGATCAACAGGCCCAGCATCAAGGCCTGTGCAGCCACCGCCGTGGGGCGTGTGCACGAGGGTGGATGGGCGGCGCGGCGGGTGCTGGGCAGGCTGGGCATGGAGGCAGTCCTTGAGAAGCGGCAAAGGAAAAAGCGATGTCTTTGCTCCTATGCCGAACGGGCGGTGTGAAACCCGTAATGACTGCCTGAAAAAATTCCGGCTCAGGCTTTGACCAGGCGCTTGGCGCTGCGGGCACCGCTGGCCGCACCTTGTCCGCGCTCCACACGCACAGGCAGCGTGCGGGCAATGGCGGCCAGCGCACGACCCGCCGGATCCGGGCCGTCCAGCTGGAATACGCCTGAAACACGCAGGGCAGCCACGTCGTCGGCACATTCCATGGGCATGCCGGTCTGGCGTGACAGCTCGGTCACGAAGGCGTCCAGGCGCATGCGGCGGGCGACCAGTACGCCGTCGGTCCATGCGTCGGGCACCAGGCCTTCGTCGGGCAGGCGCACAGGGCGGTGCTGGCCGGCGTGCAGCACATGGGTTTCGCCGGAGGTGGCGACGATGGCGTCCAGGGGGCCTGGCGCAGTGCCGTCCAGCGCCCTGACATGGATGGCCACGCGGCCCTCGGTGACGTACAGGCGCGTGGCCGTGTCCGGGTGTTTTTCGTGGCGCACGCCGAAGCTGGTGCCCAGGGCCTCGAAGCGGGCCAGCGGCGTTTCCACCCAGAAGGAGCGTCGGCCCGCGAGGGAGCGCGGGTCGCTGCCGGTGTCGATGAAGATCTCGCCGCGTGCCAGGCGGACCACGCGGCGCAGCAAGGTGAAATCCACCTGCACCAGCGTGTCCGGTGCCAGGTGCAGGCGGCTGCCGTCGGCCAGCAGCGTGCTGCGGCGCTCACCGATGGCCGTGTCCAGCGCGATCTGCTCGCGCGGTGCAGCCCAGCGCCAAGCCATGGATCCCAGCAGCAGGGCAGCGGGGCCCAGGAACAGCAGCCGCTGCAGGCTTGCGCGCCGGCCTCGCGCCGGCCCTGGGCCGGCGGACCGCAGCACGCCGTGGGCCAGGCCCGCCTGGCCGGCGGGCAGGGCGAACTGGGCCTCCACAGCCTGGACCTGTTGCCAGGCCTGTTCGTGCGCGGCGTGGCTGCTGCGCCATGCCTGGCAGGCGGCGCGGTCGGCATCGGTGGCCGTGCCGGAGGCCAGCCGCACGGCCCAGGCAATGGCCTGTTCCAGCGCCTGGGGGGCCTGGTCTGTGCTCACGCCGTCAGTTCCCTGCGCAGGGCAAGGCAGTGGCGTATGGCGGTGGCCATGTATTTCTCGACGGAGCTCAGGCACACGCCCAGCTGCAGGGCGATTTCCGGGTAGCTCAGGCCTTCCAGGCGGGAGAGCAGAAAGGCGCTGCGGGCCTTGGGCGGCAGGCCGGCCAGCAGGTTGTCCATGCGCACCAGGGATTCGATCAGCAGATGGCGCTCCTCGGCCGAGGGCGCCAGCGGCTCGGGCAGGCTGGCGATGGCGTCCAGGCAGGCGCGCTCCAGCGCGGCGCGGCGTGTGTGGTCCACGACCAGGCCGTTGGCGATGGTGGTGAGCCAGGCGCGCGGCTCGCGCACGCCATGCAGGGACTGGGGCTTGCCCAGCACGCGAATGAAGGTGTCCTGGGCCAGGTCGGCCGCATCGCAGGGATTGCCCAGCCTGCGCCTGAGCCAGCCCACCAGCCAGCCGTGGTGGTCGCTGTAGAGCAGGGCGATATCGGGGTGCGAAGGCGCGGCGGCCATGGAGCGGGTTCCTGGGGAAGCGGATTTGATAATGATTCGCATTCTATTTGAGCAATGGCTGCAGCCTGGCCGCAACTGGCCTGCCGCGCAATGCGTTGCATGCATCCAACGCGATCCGGCCATGCGACGGCGCCCACCTTCGGATTTGAGCTAGGACAAGACCGGCCTTGCCTGCCCCTGCTGCAATACAGCTACGGGATTTGCCCCGGGCTACTCCAAGACTCTCCATCATGAAAAGAACTCTGCTCGCCGTTGCTGCCGTTTGCGCCCTGTCGTCGGGTGCCGCCTTTGCGCAGCAGGCCGAAGGCCCCTGGATGGTGCGCGTGCGCGCCGTCCACCTGGACAGCGTCAACAAGGACAGCACGGGCCTGGGCCTGTCGATCAATGACAAATGGATGCCCGAGCTGGACGTGTCCTACTTCTTCACGCCCAACATCGCGGCCGAGCTGGTGCTGACCTACCCGCAAAAGCATGACCTGCGTGCCAACGGCCTGGGTCAGATCGGCAGCCTCAAGCACCTGCCGCCCACGCTGCTGGCGCAATACCACTTCACCAATTTCGGCGCGTTCAAGCCCTACGTGGGCGCCGGTGTCAACTTCACGCGCTTTTCCAGCGTGAACTTCGATCCCGCCGTGCAGGCCGCGCTGAACCCCTCCATCAAGAAGAACAGTTTCGGCGGCGCGCTGCAGATCGGCTTCGACTATGCGCTGGACAAGAACTGGTCGCTGAATTTCGACGTGAAGAAGGTCTTCATCGAGACGGACGTGCGCGCTGGCGGCACCAAGGTGGGCACCTTCAAGGTGAACCCCGTGCTGGTTGGCGTGGGACTGGGCTATCGCTTCTGATCTTCGGATCATGAGCGAGGCACGCGCTGCTTCATCCGGCAGCGCGTAGTGAGGCAAGGATGGGTACTTGGTCCGGTATGCCGTTCGCGGCATACCGGATTTTTTTCGTCCGGCATGCTGCAGCGCACCAGATCTGCAGGTCATGAAAAAGACACGCTCGCTGGAAACTGTCCTACCCGCGTGCCCGGGGCGGGCGCCTAGGCTGGTGCCTCGGCCTGTCGGCGCGCGCCTTGCGAGGCGGGACGCCAGTTTGCAGGCTTCATTCTGGCTGCCCGCCCCCTTGGCGACCGCTCCCCGCTGCAAGGCGGGGGCGCGGCATTCACCATGCTGAGGCGGTCGGCGCACAACGCGAGGCCCCCACCATGCTGTATGCCCACGATCATTCCGTGTCTTCCCCTCCATTGGCGTCGCGCGCCCAGCGCGTGCCCCTGCCCCTGCCTTCGGCCCCGCGCACACCGGCCGAAGGTGGCAGGAGAGAGGCTGCGCCGGAGCTGGCAGACAGCGCCCTGCGAGCAACCCTGGCCGAATTGCAGCACGGGCTGATGCAGCCGCAGGCCCGGGTCTCGCCCAAGTTTCTCTATGACTCACGCGGCTGCGACCTGTTCGAGCAGATCACGCGGCTGCCCGAGTACTACCCCACGCGCACCGAGGCTGCCATCCTGGCCGACTCCGGTCCGGCCATGGCCGAGGCCCTGCGCGGCAGCGAGGTGCTGATCGAGCTGGGCGCCGGCAATTGCGAAAAGGTGCGCGGCCTGTGCCGCAGCCTGCGTCCACGGCACTTCGTGGGCGTGGACATTGCGGGCGCCTTCCTGCGCCAGTCCGTGCGGCGCCTGGCCGAGGAGTTTCCGCAGCTGCAGGCCCATGCCGTCACGGCCGACATCACCGAGCCGCTGGCCCTGCCGCCCTACATCCCGCAGGCCGGCCGGCTGCTGTTCTACCCGGGCTCGTCCATAGGCAACTTCGACCCTGAACAGGCCCAGCGCATGCTGGGCCAGATGCGGGCCCTGCTCAGCGACGACGGTGGGCTGCTGATCGGCATAGACCTGCCCAAACCCATACAGTGGCTGGAGCCTGCCTATGACGATGCCCAGGGCGTGACGGCGCGCTTCAACCTCAACCTGCTCAGCCATGTGAACCACCTGCTGGGCAGCGACTTCAACGAGGGCGACTGGGAACATGTGGCCTTCTTCAACACCGAGCACTCGCGCATCGAGATGCACCTGCGCGCGCGGCGCCCGCTGATCGTGGGCTGGCCCCAGGGGCTGCGGCACTTCGCGGCCGGCGAGACCATACACACCGAGAACAGCTACAAATACCCGCTGCCCGACTTCCTGGACATGCTGGCCTGTGCGGGTTTCGGGGCCTGCCAGGTCTGGACCGATGAGCGCCAGTGGTTTGCGGTGATCCATGCCCATGCGTGAAATGCCCGCCGTCTTCCGCTGGGTGCAGCGCTACGAGGCCGTGCGCCAGACCACCGTGCTGCTGGCCGCCCCCTTGTCCGCCGAGGATGCCTGCGTACAGTCCATGCCCGATGCCAGCCCTGCCAAATGGCATCTGGCGCATACCACCTGGTTCTTCGAGACCTTTGTCCTGGCCGAGCACGCGCCCGGCGTGCCGCCCTTCGATCCCGACTTCCGCGTGCTGTTCAACTCCTACTACCAGCAGGTGGGTGCGCGGCATCCGCGTGCCCAGCGCGGGCTGCTGACCCGGCCCTCGCTGGCACGGGTACTGTCCTATCGCGAGGCGGTGGACCAGCGCATGCTGCAGATGTTCGAGGACTGGGGCACGCAGCCGCCTGCGCGTCTGGCCGCGTTGCTGGAGCTGGGCCTGCAGCATGAGCAGCAGCACCAGGAACTGCTGCTGACCGACATCAAGCACCTGCTGTCGTGCCACCCGCTGTGGCCTGCCTATCGAGAGCAGGAAGAGGGCATGCCTGCGCCTGGGCCGGCAGATGGAACGCCTGCCCCGCTGCAGTGGCAGACCGTGCCGCGTGGCATGCATGCCGTGGGCCATGGCGGCGAGGGCTTTGCGTTCGACAACGAGCGCCCGCGCCACGAGGTGTTTGTGCAAGGCTGCGAGATCGCGCAGCGGCCCGTGAGCAATGCCGAGTTCCTGCGCTTCGTCGAGGACGGCGGCTATGCCCAGCCGCAGTGGTGGCTGGCCGAAGGCTGGGACTGGCGCTGCGCGCAGCAACTGGAGCATCCCTGGTACTGGCGGCGCAATGCAGGCGGCGCGTTGGATGGCGCATCGGACGGCACGTGGCAGGAGTTCAGCCTGCATGGCGCGCTGGCGCTGGACGGGCGCCGCCCCGTCTGCCACATCTCGTATTTCGAGGCCGACGCCTATGCGCGCTGGGCCGGTGCGCGCTTGCCTACCGAGGCGGAATGGGAGGCGGCCTTTGCCGCGCCCATGGCGCAGCGCCCCGAGCACGACGAGCCTCCCGGCCCCGTGCACCCGCGCGCCATGCAGCCCGGCAGCCTTGCGCTGGGCGAGGTCTGGGAATGGACCCAGTCCGCCTACGGCGCCTACCCGGGCTTCCAGATCGCGGAGGGCGCCGTGGGTGAATACAACGGCAAGTTCATGGTCAACCAGTATGTGCTGCGGGGCGGCTCCTGCCTCACGCCGCCAGGCCATGCGCGCGCCAGCTACCGCAATTTCTTTCCCACGCAGGCGCGCTGGCAGATGACCGGCCTGCGGCTGGCGCGGGATCCGGCTTGAGCCTGCCCCTGCCGCATCCCCATGCATTGCGCCGCCCGCCGGTGCATGCAGTAGCATCGTCGGCCTCAATGATCCGAGGGAGTTCCATGTTGTTGCGTTCGCTTGTTCTTGCCATGCCGCTGTCCCTGGTCCTTGCCGGCTGCGCCACTGCGCCGCCCCAGGCTCCGGCGCCCAGCCAGCCACAGGAGCAGCCCCGGCCCCAGGTGCCTGCCCAGGCCCCGGCCGACACGCCGCGCGCCGAGCCCGAGGTGGCCAACCTCACGCCCCTGCCCAGCCTGCTGCTGATCGGCGAAGACGCAGCCGGCCGCTACTACTCCATGGTGGCCAAGGCCACCTTCACCATCGAGTCCGATGGCCGCCTGACCCTGGCCGACCAGGGCGGCGGCCAGGGCGGCGAGCCCGTGGCCCCGCATGCCGACATGCAGGACCAGAGCATGTCCACCGAATGCAAGCCCTATGGCGCCGTGGCCAACCAGCGCACCACCTGGTTCCCGTATACGGGCGTGTTCGTGCGCGGCGGCACGCTGGTCGGCGCCCAGGCGGATGGCGCCGATGCGGCCATCAAGACGCTGACCGAGCATGAAGGCGCCCAGATGCTGTACACGGGCAAGGATGCCGACCCCACCGAGTACTACTACGCGCCCTGTGTGGGCGCGCAGCGCGTGGCCACCGGCTGGCGGCTGGACCGCTATCTGCCCGATGGCGGACAGCTGCGTGTGCGTGCCGATGCGCGTAACGGCAATGGAAACGGCAAGGGCCAGACGCTGGCGCTGAAGCTGCCCAAGCCCTTTGCGCCCTTCGTGCTGGTGCGCTACCAGTCGGGAGCGATGATTCCCGTGCCCATGCGTGCCGTGCTGGCCACGGTGGACCTGCCCGAGCGCCGCGTGGTGCTGCAGTTCCAGGGGACCTACGCCGTGGAGCCGGCCATCCGCAAGATGGAGCTGCGCCTGATCGTGCCCGGCAGCCGCCCCTCCGAAGGAGAGACCGCCGCGCGCCATGCCGAACGAACCCAGGCCCAGCTGCGTGACCTGGCCCGCTGCGCCCCGCCGCGCGGCCATGCCATCGAGCCCTGCGCCAATCCGCAGCGCACGCCGGACCCGTTGATCTTCTATTCCTCGCAGGAACTGCGCGAGCGCTCGCGCAGGCGCTGAGGGCGTCTCAGACCTTGTCCAGCGCCTGCTCCAGGTCGGCCAGCAGGTCGCTGATGTGCTCAATGCCCACGGACAGGCGCACCATGCCTTCGGTGACGCCGGCCTTGGCCAGTTCCTCGGCGTCGAGCTGGCGGTGCGTGGTCGATGCGGGGTGCGTGGCCAGGGACTTGGCGTCGCCGATGTTGACCAGGCGCGTGAACAGCTGCAGCGCATCCAGGAAGCGCGCACCGGCGGCGCGGGTGTCGCTGTCGCCGCTGCCGTTCCTGAGGCTGAACGACAGGATGCCCGAGGCGCGGCCGCCCAGCTGCTTCTTCACCAGGGCGTGGTCGGGATGGTCCTGCAGGCCGGCGTAGCGCACCCATTCGATCTTGGGATGCCTTTGCAGCGTCTCGGCGATCTTCTGGGTGTTCTCGCAGATGCGGTCCATGCGCAGGGCCAGCGTCTCTATGCCCTGCAGGATGAGGAAGGCGTTGTGCGGCGACAGTGCGGCGCCGGTATTGCGCAGCGGCACCACGCGCACGCGGCCGATGTAGGCTGCCTCGCCCAGGGCCTCGGTGTAGACCACGCCGTGGTAGCTGACATCGGGCTCGTTCAGGCGCTTGAAGCGGGCCTTGTGCTCGGCCCAGGGGAACTTGCCGCTGTCCACGACGGCGCCGCCCACGCTGTTGCCGTGGCCGCCCAGGTACTTGGTCAGCGAGTGCACGACGATGTCGGCGCCATGCTCGATGGGGCGCAGCAGGTAGGGGCTGGGCACGGTGTTGTCCACGATCAGCGGCACGCCATGGGCGTGGGCCACGTCGGCCAGGGCGCGGATGTCGGTGACATTGCCCAGCGGGTTGCCGATGGACTCGATGAAGATGGCCTTGGTCTTTTCGTCGATGTGCTGGGCGAAGCTGGCCGGGTCGCGCGGATCGGCAAAGCGCACCGTGATGCCCTGCTGCGGGAAGGTGTGGGCGAACAGGTTGTAGGTGCCGCCGTAGAGCGTGCTGGCCGAGACGATGTTGTCGCCTGCCTCCGCGATGGCCTGGATGGCATAGGTGATGGCGGCCATGCCCGAGGCCACGGCCACGGCGGCAATGCCGCCTTCCAGCGCCGCGACGCGCTTTTCCAGCACGTCGGTGGTGGGGTTCATGATGCGCGTGTAGATGTTGCCGGCCACCTTGAGGTCGAACAGGTCGGCGCCATGCTGGGCACTGTCGAAGGCATAGGCCACGGTCTGGTAGATGGGCACGGCGGCCGACTTGGTGGTGGGGTCGGGCGAGTAGCCGGCGTGGACGGCCAGGGTTTCGATGCGCATGGAAGATTGCCTTTCTGGTGACGGCTTACGCAAGAAGGGCAGGGCTGGCCATTTGCCATGGGCAGCGGCGCGTCCCGCATCCTGTTTGAGTAAGTCCTGAGGTTTTACAAGCGGAGGACGGTTGGCATTGTGGCGTGCCGGCCTCCGGTGCCCAACGATGCGTTGGTTACGAACATATACGCCGCAGACCGGTTGCTCCTCTGCCGCGCGCAGATATGTCCGGCCTGGCTTTGCCAGGATCGTGAGTGAATGTGTATTTTTGTTAACAACGTGTTGTAACGTGACCTGATCGCTAGACTCCATTCGGGAGTTGATGGTGACGTTGACAGCAAGACATTTTCTGGCGCTGGCGGTGCCTTTGTGCACCTCGCTGCTGGCCGGCTGTTTCTATGTCTGCTGGCGGCATCTGCGTGCCCGGCGCGAATTGCGCAGCATGTCCCTCGCCTTCACCGGATTCAGCCTGGCGCTGCTGCTGCAGGTCCTGGAGCGGCCTGCGGCCGTGCCCGTCAATGCGCTGGCCACGGCCGCGCTGCAGCTGTGTGCGGCCTGGTTCATCACCGAGGCCATGGCCATGCGCCAGGGCGTGCGACCGGATGCGCCGCTGGCGGCTGTCTTTGGCAGTGCAGTGTTGGCGGTGCTGGGCTACTACGCCTGGGTCGTTCCCGATGCGCAGGCGCGCCAGCATGTGCTCAATTTCGGCCTGGGACTGCAACTGGCCCTGCCGCTGTGGCGTTTGCCGCGCAGGCATCCCGGTACGGACTGGGACCGGCTGCTGCTGGGGGTGTTCGTGGTCTTTGCGCTGAGCTTTTTCGTTCGTGCGCTGTGGCTGACACCGCCTGGCGCCTCGCCACCGGCCGACGCGGCCAGTGAATGGCTGGGCGTTTCTTCCGCGTGCCTGGCGAAGCAGCTGAGCCTGCTGGTGTTCGGCCTGCTGTTCGCCATTGTGTTCCTGGCGGCGGCGGTGCGCGACACCGTGCAGGAGCTGCATGAGGAGCGCGACCGCGATCCGCTGACAGGGCTTCTGAACCGGCGCGCCTTCAAGGAGGAGGTGCAGCGCCGGCGGGCCGAGCACCCTCAGCTTTCAGCCGCCGTGCTGGTCTGTGATCTGGACCATTTCAAGCGGGTCAACGACGGCTGGGGCCACGCGGCCGGGGACGAAGTGCTGCAGCGCTTTGCGCGACTGCTGCTGCGCAGCACGCGCCAGCAGGACCTGGTGGCCCGCTTTGGCGGGGAAGAGTTCGTGGCCTTGCTGCCGCGTGCGGACCCTCTGGCCGTGCAGTCGATCACCCGGCGCATACAGACCCAGCTGCGCCTGATGGGCTTCAGCGGACTGCCCGACGAGGTGCGCATCACCGCCAGCTTCGGCGTGGCCTGGATGGCGCCGGGCCAGACGCTGGAGCAGGCGCTCGCGCGTGCCGACGCCATGCTCTACGAGGCCAAGCGCGCAGGCCGGGACCGGGTGCGGCTGGTGAAGGAAGAGGAAACGCTCTAGGACTTGGCCGGCGCGACCGCAGCCTGCAGCAGGCGAGCGGTGCGGGGCGGACGCGGTGTCTGCGGGGCGCTGGACTCGCGCGGCCCGCGCGGTTCAAGCGCAGGCCTGGAAGGCCGCTGGGCCGCTGCCGGCTGGCGCAGCTCCCAGCCCGGCAGCGCGGCATGCACCATGGCGGCGCCGTGGGCGTCGTTGGCCGCGTAGTGGCGCTGGGCCAGGCTCAGTTGCGGTGCAGCCCAGTTGGAGGTGGAGATCTTCTTGGACTTTTGGAAGTTCTGCCCCAGCACCAGGGCCACGGCCGCGCGCACGCCTACCGAGCTGGCGTAGCCATGGCGCTTGAACACGCGGTCCAGGTCGATCACGTTGTTCAGCGCCACGCCCAGGCGCGCGGGCAGCGCGCTGCGGTCATGGTCCAGCCCGAAGCCGGCCTTGCAGATGGCCTCGCTGGCCATCACGTCGGCCGCAAGCGCGCGTGCCTGCGCATGGTGCAACTGCAGCAGCCAGGCCTGGTCGCAGGTGGCCAACTGCACCACATGGGGGCCGGTGTCGGTCTGGCTGGCGTGGAAAAGAGGCTTGCTCTCGGTATCGAAGCCGAGCACGGGCGCGGCCATCAGCGCGGCGCGGGCGGCCGCGAATTCGGCGTCGGTGGCGGGCACGTGGATGCAGCGTTCCGGCAGGGCGGAAAAAGGCGGCAGCAGGCGGCTGTCTTCCTTGCTGGGGGCGTGCAGGCGGGGCATGGGAAAGGGGGGAGGCCGAGGCGAGCCGTCAAGTATGCCTGCTCCTGCATGTCCCTTCGGCCCCGGGTTTTTATCCCCGATGCATGTGGACGGAGTTGTGGAAAACTCCGGGTGTAACTTGCCGAATCCGCGCCCCGCAAGGCTTTCCACGGAATGCCTAAAAAATCAGCGCAGTGGCGAAAGGGCGTCGATTAAGGGTAATTACGGATGGCCGCGGCGGACCCGTGGGCAGGGTCCGGTGGTTGTTTCAAGAGGTGTCTAAAGGCCTTGGTCGCTGAACACCGGGGCCCGTTTTTCCAGGCCTGCGCGCACGGCTTCGGCCTGGTTGGCACTGCCCAGCAGGGCCTGCTGCTCGCGCGCCTCGGCCAGCAGGATGTCCTGGGGCGATGCCGTTTCGCTGAGCTGCATCAGGCGCTTGGACGCGCGCATGGCGTGCGGGCTGCTGGCCGCGATCTGGCGGGCCAGGTGGCGCGCTTCCTCCAGCGGCGCGGAACTCACGCGCGTGGCCAGGCCCAGGGCCACGGCCTCGGGGCCGGGCACGATGCGGCCCGTGTAGACCAGCTCGCGCAGCACGTCGCCGCGCACCAGCGGCGCGGCCAGCGCGCAGCCGGCCATGTCGGGCACCAGTCCCCACTTGATTTCCATGATGGACAGCCGCGCATCCTCGGCCACCAGGCGGATGTCCGCACCCAGCGCCAGCTGCAGGCCGCCGCCGTAGGCCACGCCGTGCACGGCGGCGATCACGGGCACGGGCAGTTCGCGCCAGCCCCAGCAGATCTGCTGGAAGCGGTTGGCAATGCCGTGCGTGCGCGCGGCCAGGTCCGTCATGTCCGCCGTCTGCTGGCCGTCGGCAATGCCGGCCATGCTGCCCATGTCCAGGCCCGCGCAGAAGGCGCGCCCCTCGCCATGCAGCACCACGGCGCGCAACCCGGACGTGTCCCGCAGCCGCGCCAATGCGTCGATCAGGGCGTCGAACATGGCGGGGTCCAGCGCATTCATCTTGTCGGGCCGGGCCAGGGTCACCTCGGCCACGCCGTGGTCCACCGATATGCGCACGCGTTCTTGGCTCATGGCTTGTCTCCTTGTGTCTATGCGGTTCTTTGCTGGCGGTCGGCCGCGTTGCGCGATTCGATGGCGCTGCGCGCATTCGCCCAGTCCTGGTCGCTCCAGCTGGCCAGCCCGGCGAAGTTGCCGCCCGTCGCCTGGTATTGTCCGCCGTCTATGGCGATGGTCTGTCCCGTCAGGTACTCGGCCTGGCGGCTCATGAGGAAGACGGCCAGGTTGGCCAGCTCGGGCATGCGGCCGTTGCGGCCCATGGGGTTGTCGGCGCGCACATGCTCGCCGCCCTGTGGGTTCAGCCGCGCGCTCATGCCTTCGGTGGGAAACAGGCCCGGCGCGATGGCGTTGAAGCGTATGCCCCGGTTGCCCCATTCCACGGCCAGCGACTGCGTCATGGCATGCACGCCCGACTTGGCCATGGCCGAGGGCACGGTGAAGGCCGAGCCGTTCCAGACCCAGGTGGTGAGGATGGACAGCACGCTGGCCTTGCGGCCCTCGGCCAGCCAGCGGCGGCCGCACTCCAGCGTGAGGTTGAAGCTGCCGCGCATGACGATGTTGGCCACGGCGTCGAAGGCGCGCATGGACAGGTCCTCTGTGCGGCTCACGAAGTTGCCGGCCGCGTTGTTGACCAGGCCCGTGAGCGCGCCGCCGTCGGCCCAGATGGCCTCGATCATCTGCTCCACGGCCTCGGGCTGGCGCACGTCGCAGGCATGGCCCGTGGCCCGGCCGCCGTGCTGCTGCACCAGCTCCTGCGCTGTCTGCTCGACCACGGCGCCGCGCCGGCCGCACAGGTGGATGTCGGCGCCCAGCATGAGAAAGGCCTCGGCCATGACACGGCCCAGGCCGGTGCCGCCGCCAGTGACGAGGATGCGTTCGCCCTTGAGCAGGCCGGGCTTGTAGATGAGGTCGTCGAGGGTCATGGCTGCTGTCTCCTGTGCTGCCGGGGAAGGGATAGGGGGACTGCGGCAGCGCTTGGCGCCGCCAGGGGATCGGAGCGTCAGAGCACGCGCGAGATCACTTCCTTCATGATTTCGCTGGTGCCGCCGTAGATGCGCTGCACGCGCGCATCGGCGTACATGCGCGTGACCATGTATTCGTTCATGTAGCCGTAGCCGCCATGCAGTTGCACGAGTTCGTCGAGCACGCGGCCCTGCGCTTCCGAGCCCCACAGCTTGGCCATGGAGGCCGTGGCCGTGTCCAGCGTGCCGGCCACCAGCTGCTCCACGCAGCGGTCGATGAAGGCGCGGCCCACGGTCAGCGTGGTGGCCACCTCGGCGAGCTTGAACCGGGTGTTCTGCATGTCGGCAATGGCCTGGCCGAAGGCGCGGCGCTCGCGCACATAGGCCAGCGTGGCCTCATAGGCGCCTTCCATGCAGGCCAGGGCGGCCAGGCCGATGATCAGGCGTTCGTAGGGCAGGTCGCCCATGAGCTGGTAGAAGCCCTGGCCTTCGCGCCCGCCCAGCAGCGCGTCCTGCGGCACGGTCACGTCGTCGAAGAACAGCTCCGAGGTGTCCTGGGCCTTCATGCCCATCTTGTCGAGCACGCGGCCCACGCGAAAGCCCGCGCAGTCCCGGGTCTCCACGATGAGGATGGAGGTGCCGCGCGCGCCCTGGGCCGGGTCGGTCTTGCAGACCACGAGGATCAGGCCGGCCAGCAGGCCGTTGGTGATGAAGGTCTTGCTGCCGTTGATACGGTAGCGGCCGTCCCTGAGTTCTGCGCGCGTGCGCACGCCCTGCAGGTCCGAGCCCGCGCCGGGCTCGGTCATGGCGATGGCGCCCACCAGCTCGCCGCGCGCCATGGCGGGCAGGTACTTGCGCTTTTGCGCCTCGGTGCCGTGGTTGAGCAGGTAGTGGGCCACGATGGAGTGCACGGAGTTGCTCATGCCCGAGAGGGCGCGGCGCGCCATCTCCTCGTGGATCACGGCCTCGTGGCGGAAGTCGCCGCCGCCGCCGCCGTATTCCTCGGGGATGTCGGTGCACAGCAGGCCCAGCTCGCCGGCGCGGCGCCAGATGGCATGGCCCACGTTGCCGCGCTGGCGTGCGGCTTCGTCCTGCGGCTGCATTTCGGTTTCCAGAAAGCGCACGGCGGTGGCGCGCAGGCTTTCCAGTTCGGGGGTGCTCCAGGAGCGTGTCAGTTGCAGTGGCATGGCTTGGACCGGTGGATTGAGGGGTTCAGTTGATGCGGCGTTCGCGGCCCTGCCAGTAGGGCTCGCGCAGCTGGAATTTCTGCAGCTTGCCGGCGGCCGACAGCGGCAGCTCGCTGCGGAACTCCACCGAGCGTGGGCACTTGTAGCCCGCGATGCGTTCGCGGCAGTGGGCGATGACCTCGGCCTCGGTCAGCGGCTGGCCCTCACGCGCGACGATCACGGCGTGCACGCGCTCGCCCCAGCGTTCGTCGGGCACGCCGATGACGGCGCACATGGCGACCTGGGGCAGCTGGGCGATGGCGTTCTCGACCTCGGCCGAATACACGTTCTCGCCGCCGCTGACGATCATGTCCTTGAGCCGGTCCACGACGAAGAGGTAGCCGTCGGCATCCAGCCGGCCCATGTCGCCCGTGTGCATCCAGCCGTCCTTGAGCGCGGCGGCCGTCTCGGCGGGCCTGTTCCAGTAGCCCTGCATGACCATGGGGCCGCGTGCCGTGATCTCGCCCACCTCGCCGGGCGGCAGCTCGCGGCCCTCGCCATCGACGATGCGCACCTCGGCAATGGTCACGGGCCGGCCGGCCGCGCGCAGCAGGCGCTCGCGCTGCGGGCCGGGGCGGTGCTCGGCCGGGCCCATGGACACGATGGTGGGCGACAGCTCGGTCATGCCGTAGGCCTGGGCGAAGTCGGCGCCGGGCAGCGCCTGCATGGCGCGCTCCAGCAGGCTGGCGTCTATGGGCGCCGCGCCATAGAGCATGAGGCGCAGGCTGGACAGGTCGAATTCGGCCATGCGCGGATGCTCGATCAGCCGGCGGATCATGGTGGGCACCAGGAACAGCTCGTTCACGCCGTGCTGCTGGATGCCGGCGAGGATGGCCAGCTCGTCGAAGGCCGGCACGATGACCTGTGGCACCAGGCGCTGGGCCATGAGCAGGGCCAGGCCGCAGCCGGCCACATGGAACATGGGCGTGACCACCATGCCCACCTTCACATGCTGGCGCGGCACGTTGCTGGCATTGGACAGGGCGTTGATGAACAGGTTGTCGTGGCTGAGCATCACCCCCTTGGGCCGGCCCGTGGTGCCGCCTGTGTACATGACGGCGGCCAGGTCGGTGCCGCTGCGCAGCGCGTCGGCGCAGGGCGTGGCGGCGGCCAGCAAATGCTCGTAGTGCAGCGCGCCTTCGGGCGCGGCGCCCGTGCCGCAGAACACCACGGTGCGCAGGCTGGAGGACAGCTCGCGCAGCCGGGGCACCAGGGGCGCGAAGGCATCGTCCACGAAGAGCACGCGCGTGTCGCAGTCGTCCAGCGAGTAGGCCACCTCGTGCGCGCTCCAGCGGATGTTGACGGGGTTGACCGCGGCGCCTGCCCACCAGCAGCCATAGAAGTATTCAAGGTAGCGGATGGAGTTCAGGCCCATCATGCCGACGCGGTCGCCGGGCGCCACGTCCAGCGCCCGCAGCAGGCCGGCGCAGCGTTCGATGCGCTGCGCAAGCTGCGACCAGCTGGCCTGCTCTGCGCCGCAGATGGCTGCCGTGGCGCCGGCCCTTTCGCGGCGGCCCTTGTGGATGGCCTGGGTGAGATACATGGGCATGGGGTTTCCTCAGGAGCGGGCGTTCCAGGCGGCCAGCGTGTCCTGCAGGCTGGCGGCGCGCGGGGGGCGGGGCTGCTCGGGCACGCTGCGCGAAAAACGCGGCGCCGGCGCGGGCTGGAGCACGCCGCCGGCCTCGGTGAACGTGGCGCGCGCGCGGTTGTGGGCATGCTGGGGCGCCTCGTCCCAGTCGAGCACGGGGGCGAAGCAGGCATCGCTGCCTTCCAGCAGCTCGCACCACTGCTGGCGCGTGCGCGTGCGGAACACATCGGCCAGGCGCAGCTTGAGCAGGGGCCAGCGTGCGGCGTCCAGTTGCGCGTCGAACAGCGGGTCCTGTATGCCGCAGCGCTGGCGCAGCTCGGCGTAGAACTGCGGCTCGATGGCGCCTATGGCGATGTATTTGCCGTCGGCGCAGGCATAGGTGTCATAGAAGTGCGCGCCGCCGTCCAGCAGGTTCTCTCCGCGCTGGTTGCTCCACTGGCCCTTGGCCTTGAAGCCGTACATGAAGGCCGACAGCAGGGCCGTGCCATCGGTCATGGCCGCATCGATGACCTGGCCCCGGCCGCTGCGCCCGGCCTCGTGCAGGGCGGCCAGCAGGCCCACGGCCAGCAGCATGCCGCCGCCGCCGAAGTCGCCCACGTAGTTGAGCGGCGGCACGGGAGCCTCGCCCGCGCGGCCGATGGCGTGCAGCGCGCCGGAGATGGCGATGTAGTTGATGTCATGCCCCGCCGCATGCGCCAGCGGCCCGTGCTGGCCCCAGCCCGTCATGCGGCCGTAGACCAGGCGCGGGTTGCGCGCCAGGCAGGGCTCGGGCCCCAGGCCCAGGCGCTCCATCACGCCGGGCCGAAAGCCCTCGATCAGCAGATCGGCGCGTGCGATCAGCGCCAGGGCCGAGGCCTGGCCTTCCTCGCCGCGCAGGTCGATCTCGACCTGGCTGCGGCTGCGCGTGGTGATGTCCTGTGCATCGACCGGCGTGCCGGGCCGCGCGATGCGCAGCACCTCGGCACCCATGTCGGCCAGCAGCATGGCGCAGAACGGCCCCGGGCCCAGGCCCGCGAACTCGACCACGCGCACGCCTTCAAGCGGTCCTGGCATGGAGGTCTCCTTTCAGGCCGTGGGCAGTGGATGGTTCTTGTACTGCTCGCGCAGCTTGGTCTTTAGCAGTTTTCCCGTGGCCGTGTGCGGCAGCTCGGCCACCTGCAGCACATCGTCGGGCAGCCACCATTTGGCGATGCGCGTGGACAGGAAATCGAGCATGGACTCGCGGCTGACGCTGTGGCCTGCGCGCGGCACCACCAGCAGCAGCGGCCGCTCCTGCCACTTGGGATGGGCCACGCCGATGATGGCGGCCTCGGCCACGCCGGGATGGCCCATGGCGGCGTTCTCCACGTCGATGGAGGAAATCCACTCGCCGCCCGACTTGATCACGTCCTTGGCGCGGTCCACCAGCTGCAGGAAGCCGTCGGCATCGATGGTGGCCACGTCGCCCGTGGTGAAGAAGCCTTCCTCATCGACGGGCGAGCCGCCTTCGCCCTTGAAGTAGCCGCTGGCGATCCAGGGGCCGCGCACGCGCAGGTGTCCCCGGGCCTGGCCGTCCCAGGGCTGGGGCCGGCCGTCGTCGTCCACGATCTTGAGGTCCACGCCCCAGACGCCGCGCCCCTGCTTGAGCTTGACCTTGACCAGTTCCTCGCCCGACAGCGCGTCGTGCCGGGGCAGCAGCTTGCTGACCACGCCGATGGGGCTGGTCTCGGTCATGCCCCAGCCCTGCACGACCTGGGCGCCGAACTGGTTCTCGAAGCGCTCCAGCATGGCGCGCGGCACGGCCGCGCCGCCGATGCCTATGCTCTTGACGCCCAGCGCGCGCGGGTCGATGTCGGGATGCGCATCCAGGTACTGGAACAGCATCAGCCACACGGTGGGCACGCCCTGCGAGAAGGTGACCTTCTCGTCGCGCATGAGCTCGTAGACGCTCTGGCCGTCCAGGTGGGGGCCGGGCAGCACCAGCCGTGCGCCGGCCATGGCCGCCGCATAGGGCGTGCCCCAGGCGTTGGCATGGAACATGGGCACGATGAGCATCACGGTCTCGCGCGCGTTCAGGCCGAAGGTGTCGGGCGCCAGCTCCATCAGCGTGTGCAGCACGGTGGAGCGGTGCGAGTACAGCACGCCCTTGGGGTGGCCCGTGGTGCCCGAGGTGTAGCACAGCGACGAGGCCGTGCGCTCGTCGAACTCGGGCCACTCGAAGTCCTCGCTCTGGTTGCCCACCAGCTCGTCCCAGCAGTGCAGGCCGGGAAGGTCCAGCGCGGGCATGTGCTCGCGCGAACTCATGTAGACATACGTGGTGACGGTCTTCAGATGCGGTGCGAGCTTTTCCACCAGCGGCGCGAAGGTCACGTCGAAGAACAGCACCCGGTCCTCGGCATGGTTGGCGATGTATTCGATCTGCTCGGGAAACAGGCGCGGGTTGATGGTGTGCAGCACCGCGCCGCTGCCCGAGACGCCGAAGTACAGCGCCAGGTGGCGCCAGCTGTTCCAGGCCAGCGTGCCCACGCGTTCGCCGGGCTGCACGCCCAGCGACTGCAGGGCATTGGCCACCTGGCAGGAGGCGCGGCGCATACCGGCCCAGTCGGTGCGGTGCAGGCCACCGTCCCGGGTTTCCGGCAGGCGCGAGACGATCTCGGTGTGCGGATGAAAGCGCGCCGCATGCTCGATCAGCGACGAGATCATGAGCGGGCGGTCCTGCATCAGTCCTTGCAAGGCGGGCATGGGGGTGTCTCCTGTCGTTGTCCTGAAGGCCGGGGTCATTGCACGGGCGCGTAGCGGCTGCCGTCGAAGCGCACGAGCTGCATCCTCTTGATGGGGAAGAAATCGTCCGCACCGGTCTGCAGGCTGATGCCCGGGTAGAGCATGGGCAGGTCCATCTTCAGGCTGGCGGCCTGCTTCATGATGTTGGCGCGCGTGAGCTCGTCGCCGGCCTGCCTGAGCACCTGCACCAGGGTCTGGGCCTGGGAGTAGCCGATGACGTTGAGCGAATCGTTGGGGTCGCCGGCTGGGTAGAACTGCTTCATGAAGGCCAGGTAGCCGGCCAGCTCGGGCGTGCCCTGGTTGGTGGGGTCCGAGGGCTCGCGCAGGTAGCTGGCCGTCATCACGCCGCGCGCGTTGTCCAGGCCAGCGGGCTTGAGCACCGAGCTGATGGACAGCGAGACGCTGACCAGGTAGTGCGCAGGCTTCCAGCCGATGTCGGCGGCCTTGCGTATGGACTGGGCCGCGAACTTGGGCGTGCTGATGTTGATGAAGGTGTCCGCCCCCGAGCCCTTGAGCGCCACCATCTGGCTGTCCACCGTGGGGTCGCCGACCTCGTAGGTCTGCTGCACGACGATGCGCTGCTTGGCCTGCTCGCCAAAGCCGTCGAGCACGCCCTTGAGGTAGTCCTTGCCGAAGTCGTCGTTCTGCATCAGGACGGCCACCTTGGCCTGGGGCCGCGTGGCCAGGATGTGCTGGGCGAAGGTGCGGCCTTCGAGCTGGTAGGTGGGCTGCCAGCCCATGGTCCAGGGGAAGTTCTTCGGATCGCCCCAGCGCGTGGCGCCCGTGGAGACGAACAGCTGGGGCACCTTGCGCTGGTTCATGTAGCGATGCACGGCCTGGTTGTGCGAGGTGCCCAGCGCGCCGAACATCAGCAGCACGCCGTCGCGCTCGACCAGCTTGCGCGTCTGCTCCACGCTCTGGGCGGGGTTGTAGGCGTCGTCGGCCGAGAGGTAGGTGATCTTGCGGCCGTTGATGCCGCCCTCGGCGTTGATCTTGGCGAAGTAGGCCGCATGGGCCTTGCCTATGGTTCCATAGGCCGACACGGGACCTGAGTAGGGCACGAAGTTGCCGATGCGGATCTCGGTGTCGCTGGCGCCGGTGTCGTACTTCTTCTGGGCCTGGGCTGGCACCGGGGTGATGGCCGGCAGGACCAGCGCCAGGCAGGCGATCAGGGCCCGGGGGCCGCGGGCGAAGGGGTTGCGCATGGTGGTCTCCTGGCTTGCGGGCGCCGTGCCCGCTTTTCTTGTGGTGGCCGGTCCATGGTAGGAACCGGCCCGGCGCGCGCCCATCGTCGATTCCGACGAATGCATGTGCGGGCGCAGCAAGGTGCGTCGGGAAGGCGTGGCGGGAAGGCGCGGCGCTCAGCCCGGCTGGCGGGGCGCGAACACGGGCTCGCGCTTTTGCATGAAGGCCTGCACGCCTTCCATGAAGGCCGGCGCGCCCACCAGCTCGCGCTGGCGTTCAGCCTCGTAGTGAAGCTGCTGCTCCAGCGTGGAAGCGGCTGCGTGGTCCAGCGCGCGGCGGGCTTCCAGCACGGCACCGGCCGGCAGCCGCGCCAGGCGGGCGGCCTTGGCCAGGGCCTGCTCGCGCAGGGCCTCGTCGTCCACGCAGGCCCAGACCAGGCCCCAGTCGGCGGCCTGCTGCGCGCCCAGCCTGTCGCCCAGCAGGGACAGGCCCATGGCGCGCGCACGGCCCAGCCGGCGCTCGATGAACCAGGTGGTGCCCAGGTCCGGCACGATGCCCAGGCGCGGCAGGAAAGGCAGGTAGAAGTAGGCCGAGCGCGCCGCCAGCGCCACGTCGCCGGCCAGGGCCAGGCCCACGCCGGCCCCGGCTGCCGCGCCGTTGATGGCGCAGACCACGGGCACGGGCAACTGCTGCAGGTCCAGGATGAGGCGGTTGGACAGCTGCTGCATGTTGTCGGCCGTCTGCTCGCCCAGCGTGCGGCCATCGGCCTGGGCCCCGCCTTGTGCCCCACCTTGTGCCCCGCCCATGGACGACAGGTCCGCGCCCACGCAAAAGCCCCGGCCCTCGGCGGTGAGCACCAGGGCGCGGAGGGAGCTGTCCTCGCGCACCTCGGCCAGCAGTTCGCGCAGCCGCAGCTGCAAGGGCCTGCCCAGCGGATTCATGCGGGCGCTGTCCTGGAGGACGATGAGTGCGATCTCGCCGTTGTTGCCGCTGTCGCCGTTTGTGCCGTGGCGTTCCATGCGGACGGCCGGACTGGAATTCATGGGGGACTCCTGTGGGTGGGGATGGAAAGTCAGGCACGCGGCCGCTGCCGGGGCTGGTGCAGGCCCGGTCGGCCCGGTCGGCCCAGTCGGTGCAGCAGGCCCATCACGCCGCCGGGCATGGCGAACATGAAGACGATGAGCACGGTGCCGTAGACGGCCCAGGGCGCGGCCTTGGACACCTGCTCGGCCAGCCCCGGGATGAACATGATGAACAGGGCGCCGAACAGCGCGCCCCACAGCGTTCCCACGCCGCCCACCACCACGCCCACCAGCAGCGAAATGGACAGGAACATGGTGAAGGAGTCGGGCGCCACGAACTGCACGGCAATGGCCGACAGCGCGCCGCCCACGCCCGTGTAGCCGGCCGAAATCGCAAAGGCCATGGACTTGCAGTGCGCGTTGTCCACGCCCATGGCCTCGGCCGCCATGGCGTGGTCGCGGATGGCGCGCAGCGCCAGGCCGCTGCCGCTGTCTATGAGGTTGCGCGCCATCCAGAACAGCAGGGCCGCCACGGCCAATGCATAGAGGTAGAACCACTGGTCGGCATCCAGCGGCAGGCCCCAGGGCGCCTCGGGCTTGGTCAGCACGATGCCGCCCACGCCGCCGGTCCAGGCCTCCAGGTGGCGGTACTTGAGCAGCTGGGGCATGGCCACGCCCAGCGCAAAGGTGGCCAGCGCCAGGTACAGCCCTTCCAGCCTGAGCGCGGGCCGCCCGAACAGGTAGCCCGCCGCCAGGCTCACCAGGCCCGCTGCAGGCACGGCCAGCCAGTAGGCCAGGCCCGCGCGGTCCATCAGGATGCCGGTCGCATAGGCGCCTATGGCGAAGAAGGCGCCATGGCCCAGCGAGATCTGGCCGCTGTAGCCCGTGAGGATGTTCAGCCCCACCAGGGCCACGGCATAGGCCAGCACCATGGTGGCCTGGAACAGCTGGTAGCCCTTGGCCACGAAGACCAGCGAGCAGGCCGCCAGCGCCAGCGCCGCGATCAGTACCGTGCCCAGGGGCAGGGGGCGGCGCGCGCTGGTGGCGGCGACCAGTGCGTCAGACGAGGAGGCGGATCGTGTGGACATCATTGTTCTCCAGGGCGTTGGGCACAAAACTGGCGTGGCCCAAAAGCGAGGGACACCGAGCAAGGGCCTACGCCGGCCGCACCGCCCCGCCGCGAGGGTGTCGTCCCCCTCCCGCGTAGCGAGAGAGGGGGGCGCCGTGCGACGGGAAGCGGCGTAGCCGCTCAGGGGGGACATTGTTCAAACCCTCCTGACGACCTTGCGGCCCATCAGCCCGGCCGGCCGCACGATGAGCACGCCCACGATCAGCACCAGGGCCACCGAGAGCTTGAGTTCGGTGCCGACCACGTAGCTGCCCACCAGGTTTTCAAGCACGCCCACGATGAAGCCGCCCAGCACGGCGCCCGCGGGGCTGTCGATGCCGCCCAGCAGCGCGCCCGCAAAGGCATACAGCAGCACGCCGCTCATCATGTGCGGATCGAGGAAGACCACGGGCGCCACCATCATCCCGGCCACCGCGCCGATGGCGCCGGCCAGGCCCCAGCCCAGCATCAGCATGCGCCCCACGGAGATGCCCACCAGGCGCGAGGAGGCCGGGTTCTGCGCGGCCGCGCGCATGGCCAGCCCCAGCGGTGTGAGCCGGAAGAAGGCAAACAGCAGGGCCACGATGGCCAGGGCCACGAAGATGGTGCCCACCTCATGGGCCGACATCAGGGCGCTGCCATACCAGGCGTCGGCCGGGAACGGGCTGGGGAACTCCTTGATGGTGTAGCCGAAGATCCAGCCGGCCAGGCTGTGGAAGACGATCAGCAGGCCGATGAAGACCACCACCTGGGCCAGGTCCGCCGCCTTGTGCATGGGGCGGATGATGGCGAACTCCACGGCCGCGCCCAGCACGAAGGACAGCGCCACCGTGGCCAGGAAGGCCCACCAGTACGGCAGCCCCGCCTGCAGCAGCGCCCAGGCGATGAAGGTGGAGAACATGGCCATCTCGCCCTGCGCGAAATTGATGTGGTGCGTGGCCTGGTAGATCATGACCAGGGCCAGGGCCACGGTGGCGTAGATGCCGCCCGTGGCCAGGCCGGCCAGCAACTGGTGGATGAAGGCGTCCATGGCCGCTACTCCCCGAGATAGGCCTGGCGTACCGCATCGTTGCGGCGCATGGCTTCGCTGGAGCCGTGCAGCACGATGCGACCGGTCTCCAGCAGGTAGGCGCTGTGCGCCAGCTCCAGCGCCAGGCGCGCGTTCTGCTCCACCAGCAGGATGGTCATGCCCTGCTCGGCGTTGATGCGCCGCAGGATGCCGAAGATGTCGCGCACCACCAGCGGCGCCAGGCCGAAGGAGGGCTCGTCCAGCAGCAGCAGGCGCGGGCGGCCCATGAGGGCGCGGGCAATGGCCAGCATCTGCTGCTCGCCGCCAGACAGCGTGCCGGCCTGCTGGGCGCGGCGCTCGCGCAGGCGGGGGAAGTAGCCGAACATGCGCTCCATATCGCCGCCCACGTCGGCACGGGCAGCGCTCGTGGGCCGGGCCTGCGCGCCCAGGCGCAGGTTCTCCTCAGCGCTGAGCTGGGCGAAGGTGCCGCGCCCGTCGGGCACATGGCCCACGCCCTGGCGAGCGATGCGCTCGGTGCTGTGCCGGTCTATGCGTTCGCCGGCCAGGCGCACCTCGCCGCGCGTGTCCACCAGGTGGCGGCAGATGGCGCGCAGCGTGGTGGTCTTGCCCGCGCCATTGGCGCCCAGCAGGGCCGTGACGCGGCCTTCGGCCAGGTCCATGTCGATGCCGTCCAGCACGCGCACCGACCCGTAGGCCGCATGCAGTCCGCGGATTTCAAGCAGTGCCGGCATGCGCCACCTCCCTGTCCTGATCCTGCGGCTGCATGTCCGAGCCCAGGTAGGCGCGGATGACTTCGGCATGGGCGCGGACCTCGCCCGGCGTGCCTTCGGCGATCTTGCGGCCGAAGTTCAGCGCCACGACCTTGTCGCTCACGCGCATGACCAGGCCCATGTGGTGCTCCACCAGCAGCACGGTCAGCCCCAGCCGGTCGCGCAGCGACAGGATCAGGTCGCCCAGGCCGGCCAGCTCCTCATGGTTGAGGCCGCAGGCCGGCTCGTCCAGCAGCAGCAACTGCGGGCGGCAGGCCAGGGCGCGCGCCAGCTCCACGCGCTTTTGCGTGCCGAAGGGCAGGTCGGCCACGCGGCGCTCTGCCACGCCCGTCAGCTCCAGCAGGGCCATCAGCGATTGCGCCTGGGCGCGGGCTTCTTCCTCGCGCCGTCGCACGCCGGGCAGGCGCAGGGCGTCGCGCACAAAGCCTGCGTGCTGGTGGCTGTGCGTGCCCAGGCGCACGTTGTCGGCCACCGTCATGCTGGAAAACAGGGCCAGGTTCTGGAAGGTGCGGCCCATGCCCAGCGCGGCCATGCGGTGGCGCGCCAGCGTGGCCAGCGGATGGCCGCGAAAGCGGATGTGGCCGGCCTGCCAGGCATACAGCCGCGACAGGCAGTTGAACAGGCTGCTCTTGCCCGCACCGTTGGGGCCGATGAGGCCGCAGATCTGGCCTGCCGCAACATCGAAACTCACGCCGTCCAGCGCGACGATGCCGCCGAAGCGCAGCGAAACGCCTTCAATGCGCAGCAGGGGCTGCGAGTCCTGGCTCATGGCTTTCCCTCCCCCGATGGTGGGCGGCCGGCGCGGGCCGCGCCGGCCGCACGGTGGCATGGCGGCGCCTACAGGCGCTCGATGATGGTGACGTTGGCCATGCCGCCGCCCTCGCACATGGTCTGCAGGCCGTAGCGCCCGCCGCGTGCATGCAGGGCGTGGATCAGCGTGGCCATGAGCTTGGTGCCCGAGGCGCCCAGCGGATGGCCCAGCGCAATGGCGCCGCCGTTGACGTTGAGCCGCGCCGGATCGGCGCCCGTGGCCTGCAGCCAGGCCAGGGGCACGGGGGCAAAGGCCTCGTTGACTTCGTACAGGTCGATGTCGGAGATGCGCATGCCGGCCTTCTTCAGCGCGGCCTGGGTGGCGGGGATGGGGGCCTCCAGCATGATCACCGGGTCGTGCCCGAGCAGGCTCATGTGGTGGATGCGCGCCAGCGGCTGCACGCCCAGGGCCTTGAGGCCGCGCTCGCTGACCACCATGACGCCGCTGGCGCCATCGCAGATCTGGCTGGCCGTGGCGGCGGTCACGCAGCCGCCTTCGCGGATGGTCTTGACGCCGGCAATGCCTTCCAGCGTGGCGTTGAAGCGTATGCCTTCGTCCACCGTGTGCGGCTGGCCTTCCCCCTCGGCACCGCCTTCGGCGCTGCGCGCCTGCACGGCCAGGATCTCGCGGTCGAAGCGGCCCTCGCGCGCGGCCTGCACGGCGCGCTCATGGCTTTGCAGCGCATAGGCGTCCAGCTGGTCCTTGGCCAGGCCGTACTTGCCGGCCATCATCTCGGCGCCCATGAACTGGCTGAACTCCACGCCCGGGTAGCGCTGCTGCATGGCCGGGCTCATGTACACGCCCAGGCCGGCCTTGGCGGGCAGGGCGTTGGGCGTGCCCATGGGCACGCGCGACATGCTCTCCACGCCTGTGGCGATCACCATGTCCATGCTGCCCGACATCACGGCCTGGGCCGCGAAATGCAGTGCCTGCTGGGACGACCCGCACTGCCGGTCCACCGTGGTGCCCGGCACGGACTCGGGCAGGGACGAGGCCAGCACCGCGTTGCGCGCCACATTCGTCGCCTGCTGGCCCACCTGGCTGACGCAGCCCATGATCACGTCCTCGACCTGGGCCGGGTCGGCCTGGCTGCGGCGCACCAGTTCGTCCAGCACCTGGGCCGCGAGATCGGCCGGATGCCAGCCAGAGAGCTTTCCGCCGCGCTTGCCGCCCGCCGTGCGCGTGGCGGCGACGATGTATGCCTGTGCCATGGATATGTCTCCTGTTCCTGTATTCCTGGGGGGATGGTGGCCCGGCCGGCGCGGGCCGGGCATCGTCGCAAGCGACGATTCCGGCCAGGGAAAACGCGGGGACGGTGCCTGCCGTGGTGCCTGGGCGGTACGCCTAGCGCGGCGCCATGCGGATGGCGCCGTCCAGGCGCACGCACTCGCCGTTGAAGTAGCCGTTGGTGATCATGGTCTCGGCCAGGTGGGCGTATTCGTCGGGCTGGCCCAGCCGCTTGGGGAAGGGGACGGAGGCGGCCAGCGCCGCCTTCACGTTGTCGGGCGCGCCCTGCAGCAGCGGCGTGTCGAAGATGCCGGGCAGGATGGTGTTCACGCGGATGCCCTCGCCCATGAGGTCGCGCGCGATGGGCAGGGTCATGCCCGTGATGCCGGCCTTGCTGGCCGAGTAGCTGGCCTGGCCCATCTGCCCGTCCTGCGCCGCCACCGAGGCGGTGTTGACGATGGCGCCGCGCTCGCCGTCGGCCAGCGGCTCCAGCGTGAGCATGCCCGCCGCCGACTTGGCGATGCAGCGGAAGGTGCCCACCAGGTTGATCTGGATGATGCGGTCGAAATTGGCCACGGGCAGGTGCCGGATCTCGCCCGTGGCCTTGTCGCGGCTGGCCGTCTTGACGGCATTGCCCGTGCCCGCGCAGTTGATCAGGATGCGCTCTTGCCCGTGGGCCGCGCGGGCCTGGGCAAAGCCCGCGTCCACGCTGGCCTCGTCGGTCACGTCCACGCGGCAGAACAGGCCGCCTGTCTCGCGCGCCAGCGCCTGCCCGGCCGTCTCGTTGAGGTCGAACAGGGCGACGCGCACGCCTTTTGCGGCCAGGCGGCGCGCGGTGGCCGCGCCCAGGCCCGATGCCCCGCCCGTGACGACTGCGCTGATGCTTGCGTCAAGCTGCATGTGAAGGTCTCCTTGGTTGGTGCGTTGGCGGCGCGCCGTTGCCTGTCGCCTTGGATCGGGACAGACGGCGGTTCGCCACCTATGATCTGCCTCCAAGTCTAGGAATCGCCCCGTCTTGCCGCCATCGTCGAAACCGACGAAAGTGCCCGGTGCCTCACCCCTTCACAGTGCCCCCTGCCTGCATGCAGCCCCCAGCGCCCACCCCTTCCTCCGGCCCCGGTCCGGGTTCCGGCTACGTGCCGCAGGCCAAGCTGAGCCCGCCGCGCGCCGCTGCCGCCCAGGTGGCCCGGCTGGCCGTTGCCGCGCGCTGGCCCGAGGCCTTGCGCGCCCGCGTGGTGCTGGTGCGCGCCCCTGCCGGCTTCGGCAAGACCACGGCCATGCGCCAGATGCGCGAGCGCCTGCAGGCCGAGGGCCAGGCCACGGCCTGGCTGACGCTGGATGCCGCCGACAACGATGTCTCGCGCTTTCTGCAGTGCCTGGGCGCGGCCGTGCGCACCCTGGGGGTGGGGCCGTCGCAAGGCGCCGGCGAGTTGTCCCAGGCCCTGCATGCGCTGGCCGGCGAGGGCCGCTCCTTTGCGCTGTTCATCGATGATTTCGAGGTGCTGCACAACGATGCCGTGCTGGGCCTGGTGCGCCAGCTCATGGAGCAGCTGCCCGAGCGCGGGCGCCTGGTCATAGGCTCGCGCGCGCTGCCGGCCCTGGGACTGGGGCGGCTGCGCACCAGCGGCCAGTTGCTGGAGATCGATGCGGCACTGCTGCGCTTTTCCGTGGGCGAGGCCGAGGAGTTCTTTCGCCTGCGCGGCTGCCCGCTGCCGCGCGAGGCCCTGGCTCGGCTGCTGGACAAGACCGAAGGCTGGATAGGCGCGCTGTGGCTGGCCTCGCTGGCGCTGGAGCGCCATGGCCCGCACAGCGATTTCATCGAGCGCTTCTCGGGCTCGGAGCGCGCCGTGGCCGACTACCTGGCCGAGGATGTGCTGGCCCAGCAGCCCGCGTCCGTGCGCGACTTCCTGCTGCGCACCAGCATCCTGCGCACGCTGGACGCCCAGGTCTGCCAGGCCCTGGTGCCGCGCGCCGACGGCGCCGCCATGCTGCAGGCGCTGGAGCAGGCCCACTTGTTCCTGGTGCCGCTGGCCGACGAGGCGCAGGGTGGCCAGGGCGGGCACAGCTGGCGCTACCACAGCATGTTTGCCGACTTCCTGCGCGCACAGCTGCTGCGCGAGCAGCCCGGTGAATTGACGCGCCTTCACCTGGCGGCCAGCGGCTGGTACGAATCCTGTGGCCGGCCCGTGCCCGCCATCGAGCATGCGCTGGAAGGCGGCGACCTGCCGCATGCCCTGTCCCTGCTGGCGCGCCATGCCGAGGCGCTGATGGAGCAGGGCCGCATGCGCCTGCTGTCGCGCTGGTTCTCGGCCATGCCGGCGCCGCTGATGGCGCGCGAGCCGCTGCTGCAGGCCGTGGCCGCCTATGCCGACTGCTTCACGCGCGGCCCCTGGCAGGCGCAGCAGCGGCTGGACGCCTTGCGGCCCCGCATGGCCGCAGACCCCGCCGCGCAGGCGCTGGTCATGGCCCTGCAGCCGCTGCTGCTGGCCATGATGGACCGCGTGGAAGAGGCCGCACCCCTGGGCCGCCAGGCGCTGGCCTGCCTGCCCAGCTGCCGGCCGTTTGCGGACAGCTCGCTGACCAATGCCATGGCCTACGTGGTGTCGGTGCTGGGCGATGCCGAGGAGGCCCATCGCCTGCTGGACGCGGCGCGCAGCACCCAGGCCGGCAGCCTGTTCAGCCGGATGTACACCGAGGCCATGGAGGGCGTGCTGGACCTGTCGGGCGGGCGGCTGCGGCAGGCGGCGTCGCGCTTTCGCGTGGCGTTGGCCGCCACGCCGCGCAGCGCCTCCTACAACCCCACCAACGGTAATGCCTGGGCCGGCGTGCTGCATGCCGGCGTGCTCTACGAGACCAACGACCTCGATGGCGCCGACCACCTGCTCAACGTCTACCTGCCGCTGGCCCGCGACGTGGGCCTGCCCGACCATGTGATCTCCAGCTACCGCATGCGTGCGCGCATTGCCTTCGTGCGCGGCGATGTGGATGCGGCCTTCGGCCTGCTGACCGAACTGGAGTACCTGGGGCATGAACGCCAGCTGCCCCGCGTGACGGCCAGCGCCCGGCTGGAGCATGCGCGCATCTTCGTGCTGCAGGGCAACCGGGCCGCCGCGTCCGAGGCGCTGGAGCGTGCCGACGATCCCGGCGTATGGCCGCGCGTGGAACGCCTGCGCCTGCCCCCGCACGAGGTGGAGGACATCGCCATCGCCCGGCTGCGCTGGGGTCTGCACTTTGGCGACTGCCGTGCCGTGCGCGATGCCATCGCCCCCTTGCTGGCCGATGCGCAACTGCGCGGGCGCCGCCACCGCAGCCTCAAGCTGCAGGTGCTGTGCGCGCTGGCCGAGGCAGGCTGCGGCGACTTGGACGCCGCCGCCGCCATGCTGGCCCAGCCGCTGCGCCACGGGGCCAGCGAAGGCTTTGTGCGCCTGATGCTCGATGAGGGGCCGCTGCTCGCGCCTGTGCTGCAGCGCGTGCTGTCGCCCTCACTGTCTCCTTCACTGTCGTCCTCACTGTCGCGCCGCACGGAAGCGGCGGAGCCGGAGGCGGCCGCCCATGCGCAGCGGCTGCTGTCTGCCCTGGGCGAGCCTGCCGAGCCCGCCGATCCCCCCGAGCTGCAGGCAGCGGATGCGCCCCAGGGCCTGGCGCCGGCCACGGCGCTTGCCGAGCCCCTGACCCGCAAGGAGCTGCGCGTGCTGGAATTGCTGGCCTCGGGCTACTCCAATGCGGCCATGGCCGAGAAGCTCTTCGTCTCCGACAGCACGGTGCGCACCCACCTGCGCAGCATCAACCTCAAGCTGGGCGCGCGCAGCCGCACCCAGGCCGTGGCGCTGGCGCGGGAGCTGCGGGTTCTGCGCTAGGCCGCTGGCGGCTCAAGCCTGCAGATGGCGCGCATAGGTCAGGAACACTTCGTCACGCACCCAGCCCAGCGACTCGTACAGCGCCTGGGCGCGCAGGTTGTTGCGGGCCGTGGTCAGGTCCATGCGTGCATGGCCCGTGGCGCGGGCATGGGCTTCGGCCGCCAGCAGCAGGGCGCGGCCCACGCCCAGGCGGCGCGCATCGGGCACCACGAAGAGGTCGTAGAGCACGTAGATGGGCGCGGCCAGCACCGAGCAGAACGAGGGGTAGAGCTGGCAAAAGCCCAGGGCGCTGCCGTCCGGTCGGCGGGCCAGCAGGATCACGGATTCGCCGCGCTCCAGCCGCGCCGTGATGAAGGCCAGCGCCGCGTCGGCATCCGCAGGTTGCTCGTAGAACTGGCGGTAGGCATCGAACAGCGGGGCGATCAGCGCGGCGTCTTCGGGGATGGCGGTGTGTATGGCTGTGGAGTTCATCGGTGGTCCGGGGCGGAGGTTGCCAGCATGGCGCAGGGCAAGGATGCCGTGCTCATATCTTTGCTGAATCTCTCCATTTGGAGATGTGATTTGACCTGGATCATGGACAGGCGGAACACTCCCGGCCCATGTCCGAACAAAAGATCGAGTTCTACAAGGGGGCCGCTGGCGGCTGGGGCGCACTGCGCAGCGTGAGCCAGGCCCTGATGCGCCAGGATATCGCCGTCAAGGGCGCCAAGACGCTGCTGTCGGCCAACCAGCCCGACGGCTTCGACTGCCCGGGCTGCGCCTGGCCCGACCGCAACCACCATTCCACCTTCGAGTTCTGCGAGAACGGCGCCAAGGCCGTGGCGGCCGAGGCCACGGCGCGCCGCGTGACGCCCGAATTCTTTGCCCGGCACACGGTGGCCGAGCTCATGGCGCAAAGCGATTTCTGGCTGGAGGACCAGGGCCGGCTCACCGAGCCCATGGTGTACGACGCGGCCAGCGACCGCTACCGGCCTATCGCCTGGGACGACGCCTTTGCACTGATTGCCCGCCACCTGAACGCGCTGCCCGACCCGAACCAGGCCATCTTCTACACCTCGGGCCGCGCCAGCAACGAGGCGGCCTTTCTCTACCAGCTGTTCGTGCGCGCCTACGGCACCAACAATTTCCCCGACTGCTCCAACATGTGCCACGAGCCCAGCGGCAGCGGCATGAAGCCGCAGATCGGCGTGGGCAAGGGCACGGTGCAGCTGGCCGATTTCGAGCAGGCCGATGCCATCTTCATCTTCGGCCAGAACCCCGGCACCAACCACCCGCGCATGCTGGGCGAGCTGCGCGCAGCCCACAAGCGCGGCGCGCGCATCCTGAGCTTCAACCCGCTGCGCGAGCGCGGGCTGGAGCGCTTCCAGGACCCGCAAAGCAAGCTGGAGATGGCCACCCTGGGCGCCACGCCCATCAGCACGCATTACTTCCAGCTGCGCGTGGGCGGCGACATCGCGGCCGTCAAGGGCATCATGAAGCATGTGATCGCGCAGGACGATGCACTGGGGCACGGGTGCGGCGGCGTGCTGGACCATGCCTTCATCGCCGAACACACGACCGGCTTCGAGGCCCTGGCCGAGGACCTGCGGGCCGAGGACTGGGGCCTGCTCGAGGCCGAGTCCGGCCTGAGCCGCGCGCAGATGCAGACGGCGGCCGAGGTCTACATCGCCGCCCGCAGCACCATCGTCTGCTGGGGCATGGGCATCACGCAGCACATGCATTCGGTGGCCGCCGTGCAGATGCTGGTCAACCTGCTGCTGCTGCGCGGCAACATCGGCCGCCCGGGTGCGGGCGCCTGCCCGGTGCGCGGCCACAGCAATGTGCAGGGCGACCGCAGCATGGGCATCTGGGAAAAGCCGCCGGCCGCGCTGCTGGACCGGCTGCAGCAGGTCTTCGGCTTCGAGCCGCCGCGTGCCCACGGCGTGGACGTGGTCGAGTCCATCCGCCTCATGCTCGAGGGCAGGGGCAAGGTCTTCTTCGCGCTGGGCGGCAACTTCGCGGCGGCCACGCCCGACACGCATGCCACCTGGCAGGCACTGCGCCGCTGCGACCTGACCGTGCATGTGACCACCAAGCTCAACCGCAGCCACCTGGTGCACGGCCGCGAGGCGCTGATCCTGCCCTGCCTGGGCCGCACCGAGATCGACATGCAGGCCACCGGCCCGCAGGGCGTGACGGTGGAGGACTCCATGGGCATGGTCCATATCTCCAGCGGCATCAACCCGCCTGCGTCCGAGCACCTGCTCAGCGAGATCGCCATCGTCGCGCGCCTGGCTGCCGCCACGCTGGGCGCGCAGCGGCCCGTGCCCTGGCTGGAGCTGGCCGGCGACTATGCGCGCATACGCGAGCTGATCGAGCAGGTCTTCGACGACTTCCACGACTTCAACGCGCGCGTGGCCGTGCCGGGCGGCTTCAAGCTGCGCAATGCGGCGAGCGAGCGCATCTGGGAGACGCCCCGGGGCAAGGCCGGCTTCTTCGTGCACGCCGTGCCGCGCGATACGCCCGTGCACCGCGCGCGCGCCGCGCGCAGCCCCGGTGCATCGCCGGTGTTCACGCTGTTCACCACGCGTTCGCACGACCAGTACAACACCACCATCTACGGCATGGACGACCGCTACCGCGGCGTCTTCGGACAGCGCCGCGTGGTCTTCATCCATGCCGAGGACATCCGCGCCCTGGGCATGAAGAATGGCGACTGGGTGGACCTGCAGACGGTGTGGGATGACGGCCAGCAGCGCAGCGCCGAGCGCTTCAGGCTCGTGGCCTACGACATTCCGCGCGGCTGCATCGCTGCCTACTATCCGGAGACCAATCCGCTGGTGCCGCTGTCGGCCACGGCCATTGTGGCGGGCACGCCCAGCTCCAAGTCCATTCCCGTGCAGCTGGTGGCGCACCGGCTGCCTGCCGTGCCGTCTCCCGCGCTGGAAGAAATGGCGGCCTGAAGTGCAAGGCATGGAAGAACTGGCCGCCGCCATCCTGCGCGAATTGGCCACCGAGCCCGCACCCATGTCCCTGCCCAGGCTGGGCAAGCGACTGGGGCAGGGCGCCAGCGTGCTCATGCGCTGCCTGGCGCTGATGGGCGATGCGCCCATTGCCGGCACACCGGGGCCGGGCTGGGTCAGGCTGGAGCAGGAAGAGGGGCGGTGGCTGGCGGCCCTGACGGAGCGCGGGCGCTTGTGGGTGGAGGCCGAGGCCTGTCAGGCGCTGGCCGAGGGCACGGGCCGCGTGCGGTAGAACTGCATCGGAAACTCCTGCATTTCCTTGGCGTGCTGGTTGATCACCGCGCGCTTCATCTTGCCCACCACGTGCATCTCGCAGGGCTTGCAGTCGAAGCGCAGCGTGAGTTTTTCCTTGCCGTTGATCAGCTGCAGCGGCTCGGCCTTGATGGTGCCCTTGACGCCGATGACGCCCTTGGCCTGCTTGGGGCACAGGCTCATGGAAAAGCGCACGCAATGCTTGGTGATCATCAGGCTGACTTCGCCTTCTTCTTCCTTGCTCTCGTAGGCCGCGTCGATGACCTTGACGCCGTGCTTGATGTAGAAATCGTGCGCCTTCTGGTTGTAGACGTTGGCCAGGTAGGTCAGCGTGTCCTCGGGGAAGGGCACGGGCGGCTCCACGGGCAGGGCGCGCGGCAGGCGCACGAAACCGGCCTGGCGCGCGGCCTCCAGCGCGGCGACGGCGTCGCGGCGCAGCTGGTTCAGGGCCGAGGCCGGCACGAACCAGGGCTGGCTCAGTTGCAGGCCGATGTCATGCACGGAAAAAATGGTGGCGCCGAAGCGGCCCAGCTGCTCGCGCAGCGTGGCCTCGGCACGGGCTGCGTCGGTGGCGGCCTGGTGTTCCTGCACGATGGCGGCGGTGGCGGTGAAGCCGTCCTCGTCGGTCAGCGTGAGCGCAAAGCCGTCGGGCGTTTCCTTGAGTTCGGCCCACAGGCCGATGCGGCGGTCGCTGGATTTCTTGTCCAGCGTGCGCACCCAGGCCATGTCGCGGTTGCGGTTGACTTCCAGGCCCCTGCGCAGATCCTTGAAGCCGGCGATGGGGTCCTTGGGGAACAGGCGCCACAGCGACTTCTTCGCATCCACCGACTCGGCGCGGTTGATCTGCAGGCCCACCAGTTCCTTTTGCAGGTCGTAGTAGCACAGGCCGTCGCCGTTGTGCAGTTCGGTGTCGCGGCTCGAGGTCTCGATCTCCACGAAGTTCTCGCCCACCTTGGTGACCCAGCCGATGGCGCGGCCCGGTGTCTTGGGCGTGTCGAAGGCGCCGATGTCGTCCTTGCGGCCGTTGACGAAGTAGTCGGTGAACTCGCGGTTGAAGTTCTGGTCGGGGTCGGGCGTGAAGCTGAACGTGGTGCTGCCCGAGGACGAGCGCGCCAGGGGCGTGTCGGAGAACTCGCGCTCCTCGATGATTTCGTCCAGCAGCTTGCGGTAGTGGGCCGTGATGTTCTTCACATAGCCCATGTCCTTGTAGCGGCCCTCGATCTTGAAGCTGCGCACGCCGGCGTCGATCAGTGCGCGCAGGTTGTCGCTCTGGTTGTTGTCCTTCATGGACAGCACGTGCTTTTCGTGGGCAATGATGCGGCCGCTGGCGTCCAGCACCTCGTAGGGCAGGCGGCAGGCCTGGTTGCAGTCGCCGCGGTTGGCGCTGCGGCCCGTGTGGGCGTGGGTGATGTAGCACTGGCCCGAGTAGGCCACGCACAGCGCGCCGTGCACGAAGAATTCGATGGTGGTGCGCGCCGGGTCGGTGGCCGCACGCACGGCGGCGATCTGCTGCAGGTCCAGCTCGCGCGCAACGACGATCTGCGACAGGCCGGCATCCTGCAGGAAGCGGGCCTTCTCGGGGGTGCGGATGTCGGTCTGGGTGCTGGCGTGCAGCTGGATGGGCGGCAGGTCCAACTCCAGCAGGCCCATGTCCTGGATGATCAGCGCGTCGGCACCGGCCTCGTAGATCTGCCAGGCCATCTTGCGCGCGGCCTCCAGTTCATCGTCGCGCAGGATGGTGTTGAGCGTGATGAAGATGCGGCTGCCGAAGCGGTGCGCGTGGTTGATCAGGCGCTGCAGGTCGCGGATGTCGTTGCCCGCCGTGGCGCGCGCGCCGAAGGCCGGGCCGCCGATGTAGACGGCGTCGGCGCCATGGTTCACGGCCTCGATGCCGATGTCGGCATCGCGCGCGGGAGACAGGAGTTCGAGCTGGTGGGGCAGGAGGGACATGGGGCTTTGTGGTGTTCTGTGTTCGTACCCGCACCGGCGTGGGGGGCCGGGCGTCGGGCGCAATGCGGGGGAAACTGGCCCCCACGCTACCCTTGCTGCGCAAGGTCCGCTGCCCCCCAAGGGGGCCGCTTTTTGTCTTGGGGCGGCCCGGCGACAAAAAAAGGCCCCCACTCTTGGGGCGGTCCGGCGACGAAAACCTCGCAGCCCGCTTGCGGTGAGGCGCAGCATTATCGCCGCAGCCCCGAAAAAACGCGCGCCAGGGGGTATGCGCCCGATGCCCGGACGCGCAGCGCCGGTTTTTGCCTATCCTTTAGGATGCGCACTGCACGGGCCGGGCCGCCATGCCGGACACCCTGGCCCGTGCCTGCTCCGCCCTCTGCCTGGTGCGCTTTCGCTGCGCCAGTCCTTGACCGGCCGGGCAGCGCCCGAGTGGGCCACGCCGCAGCGGATTTCGTTTGCCAGGGCGCCTGTTTCACAGATTGACCGTTTTTTCCAGGAGTTGCCATGCACGCCTCGATTCGCCATTTCCCGTGGGCCGGCCCGGCCCTGCTGTGCGCCATGCTGGGCAGCGGCGGCCTGGCCTGGGCGCTGCCGGGAAGCGGCCCGGCCAACGGGCAGGCGGCAGGGGCTTCCGCTGCGGCGGCTGCACCCGGTACGGCCGCTGCACCCGCTGCACCGGGTGCAGCCGATGCGCCCCTGGTGGTGCGCATTGCCCATGCCGGGCCGGTGTCCGGCCCCATTGCCAGCCTGGGCAAGGATGAGGAAAACGGCGTGCGCATGGCCCTGGACGATCTCAATGCCAAGGGCCTGGAGATCGGCGGGCGCAAGCTGCACTGGAAGCTGGAGGCCGGCGACGACGGCGGCGACCCCGGCCAGGCCGTGGCCCTGGCCCGGCGCCTGTGCGACAAGAAGGTGGCGGCCGTGGTCGGCCACCTGCAGTCGGGCACCACGCTGCCGGCCACGTCCATCTATCAGGACTGCGGCATCGTCATGGTCACGCCTGCGGCCAGCAACCCGGCCATCACCCAGTCGGGCTATGACACCACGTACCGCGTGATCGCCGACGACCGCGCCATGGTCGATGCGCTGGTGTCCCACGCCGTGGGCAAGCTGGGCGTCAAGCGCGTGGCCATCATCGATGACCGCTCGGCCTACGGCCAGGGCATCGTGGCGCTGTTCGAGGCCCAGGCGCGCGAGCAGGGCATCGAGATCGTGGACAAGCAGTACACCGGCGACAAGTCCACGGACTTCGTCCCCATCCTCACGGCCATCAAGGGCAAGAAGCCCGACGCCATCTTCTTCGGCGGCCTGGATGCCCAGGCCGGCCCCATGCTCAGGCAGATGGCCCAGCTGGCCATGGACAAGGTGCGCTTTCTGGGCGGCGACGGCCAGTGCACGCTGCGCCTGCCCGAGCTGGCCGGCAACGCGGCGCCGCTGCGCAACGTGACCTGCGCCGTCGGCGGCAGCCCGTTGGAGCGCATGCCGGGCGGCGCTGCCTGGAAGCAGCGCTATGACCAGCGCTTTGCCGACCAGTACCAGGTCTTCAGCCCCTACGCCTACGATGCCACCATGGTGCTGGCCCAGGCCATGGTGCGGGCCGACTCCATCCGGCCCGATGCCTATATCCCCTATCTGCGCCAGACCCGGTATGAGGGCGTGACGGCGCCGATTGCCTTCACGCCCCAGGGCGAGCTGCAGGCGCCGGTGGTCACGCTGTACCACTACGCGCAGGGCGTGCGCAAGGCGCTGCCCTGACGCGCTGACGACGTGGCTGCCGAACACCCTTTCTTGCCGCAGGCCGACGACGAGGCCTGGATGCGCGCCGCCCTGGAGCTGGCACGCGCCGCTGCCGGGGCGGGCGAGGTGCCCGTGGGCGCCGTCATCGTCAAGGACGGCGCCATCATCGGCCGGGGCCGCAACGCGCCCGTGGCCCACGGCGATCCCACGGCCCATGCCGAGGTGCTGGCGCTGCGCGATGCGGCCGCGCACCTGGGCAACTACCGGCTGGACGACTGCACGCTCTACGTGACCCTGGAGCCGTGCACCATGTGCAGCGGCGCCATGCTGCATGCGCGCCTGGGCCGCGTGGTCTATGGCGCGGCCGAGCCGCGCACGGGCGCGGCCGGATCGGTGCTGGACGTGTTTGCCCTGCCGCAGATCAACCACCACACGCAGGTGACGCGCGGCGTGCTGGCCGGCGAATGCGCGGCCCTGATGTCGGACTTCTTTCGCACGCGCCGGGCCGAGCAGCGCGCGGCCCAGCCGCATCCGCTCAAGGACACGGCGCTGCGCCATGCGGATTCCACCTTCGGCGGCTTTGCCCAGCCGCAGTGGCGCAGCGACCTGCCGGCGCTGGCAGGCCTGCGCCTGGCCGTGGTCGATGAAGGACCGCATGATGCACCGCTGACCTGGCTGTGCCTGCACGGCAGCCCGGCATGGGGCCAGCTGTTCCAGCCCATGCTGCCCGGGTGGCTCCAGGCCGGCCATCGCGTGGTCGTTCCCGACCTGCCGGGCTTTGGCCGCAGCGACCAGCCCAAGAAGGACAAGGCGCACAGCGCGGCCTGGCATGTGCAAGTGCTGCGCGAGCTGGTGCTGGCGCTGGACCTGCGGAACATCGTGCTGGTCGGCCATGACGATGGCGTGCACCTGGGCCTGGCCGTGGCGCAGGCCGAGCCCGCCCGTTTTTGCGGCGCCTGGCTCATGAATGCCTGGCCCGCAGGCCCGGCGCCCCATGCCTGCATGCAATGGTTTGCGCAGGCGGCGCGCAAGCCGTCATGGCCCGTGGGCCGCGCCATGCGCGAGGTGGGCGAGGAGGCCGGCGCACAGCCGCAGGCCTGGAACCTGCCATTTTCCCAACCCGGCCACCGCGCCGCGCTGCAGGCCTGGCCCCGGGTGCGGGCCGAAATGCCTGCGCTGCCGATGGCGTTGCTGGCGCAGTGGAGCCAGCAGCAGCGCCTGTGGGTGCAAGGCGGCGAGCACGATGTGCTGCTGCCCGCGCCCGCATGGCGACAGGCCTGGCTGCAGGCGCTGCCACAGCTGCCGCCGGCGCAGCTGCGCCTATCCCCGTGCGGCCATTGGGTTCCCCTGTGCGCAGCCGGCATGGTGGCCGACGCTGTGGAATACTTCCGCCCATAGGCCAGCGCCGCCGGCCCCTTGCCGGGGCTGCGCGGCGCAAGGTCCCCGTCTTCACTCCCCTTGCAATATGGAGCATGCCGGCCAGGGCCGGCATGGAACCACCTTGGCCACTTCGCGCAGTTCCCGCACCCCCCGCACAACGGCAGCCGCTCCCGCTACCGTTTCAGCCCCCGTTTCTGCTCCCGCAGAACACTCGCACGAGCATGTGCATTCAGCCGACGGCCAGTGCTGCGCGCATGGCCACGGGCGTGCCGATGACCATGGGGATGCCCACGACCACGACCACGAGCATGTGCACGCCGCCGACGGCAGCTGCTGCGGCCACGCGCATGACCAGGGGCCGCGCCACATCTACATCTACTCGCCCGCCGGCGCCGTGCGCGACAAGGCCGGTTTCAAGCGGGCCGTGCGCCGCCTGGAGGCCATGGGCCACCAGGTGGAGATCGATGCCGATGCGCTGAGCAGCCACCAGCGCTTTGCCGGCGACGACGCCACGCGCCTGGCGGCCATCGACCGTGCGGCGGCCAGCGGTGCCGACCTTGCGCTGCCCACGCGCGGCGGCTACGGCCTCACGCGCATCCTGCCGGGCATCAAGTACAAGGCCGTGGCCAAGGCCATCGCAGGCGGCACGCGCTTCGTGGGCCTGAGCGACTTCACGGCGCTGTCGCTGGCCCTGCTGGCCAGGACCGGCGCCACCACCTGGGCCGGCCCGCTGCTGGTGCACGACTTCGGCCGCCCCGATGCCGAGGGCGGCGTGGACGACATCATGCTGGACTGCTTCAACGACCTGCTCAGCGGCCAGGGCGAGGGCGCAGGCTGGCAGATGCCGAAGATCGGCCTGCGCGAAGACGGCAAGCCTGCCGTCAAGGACTTCTACATCAGCGGCGGCGCCACGCTGTGGGGCGGCAACCTGGCCGTGCTGGTGTCCCTGCTGGGCACGCCGTACTTCCCGCAGATCAAGGGCGGCATCCTGTTCCTGGAAGACGTGGGCGAGCATCCCTACCGCGTGGAACGCATGCTGACCCAGCTGCTGCATGCCGGCGTGCTGGCCCAGCAAAAGGCCATCGTGTTCGGCCAGTTCAGCGAGTTCAAGCTCAGCTCGCATGACAAGGGCTTCAAGCTGCAGACCGTGATCGACTGGCTGCGCAGCCAGGTCAAGTGCCCCGTGCTGCAGGGCCTGCCCTACGGCCATGTGCCGACCAAGGTGATGCTGCCCGTGGGCGCGCCCGTGTCGCTGTCGGTCGAAGGGCGCGATGCGCTGATCTACTGGGGCCACGTGCACTGAGCGGCAAGGAGCAGACGGCATGCTGCAGATGTGGGAGTTCGCGGCCTACCCGCTGCTGGCGCTGATGTTCGTCGGCATCTTCACGCGCGAGGTGATCGCGCCGGCCTCGCGCAACCATTGCGACCGGCGCTGGCTGATCCTGTCCACGCTGCTGGGCCTGGGCACGCTGGCCACCACCTTGGCGGTAGGCCATCTGTTCTCGGACGGCATCCGCCGCCATGCGCTGCTGGACGTGGGCCGGCAATGGCCGGCCTGGGCCGTGGGCGCACTGAGCTTTGTGCTCACCAGCTTTGTCTTTTACTGGTGGCACCGCGCCACGCACCGATCGGACACGCTGTGGCGCCTGTTCCACCAGCTGCACCACAGCGCGCCGCGCGTGGAGGCGCTCACGGCGTTTTTCGCCCATCCCATGGACACGGCCGCCGCCGTGCTGCTGAGCGCGCTGTCCAGCTACTGGGTGCTGGGGGCCAGCCCGCTGGCTGCCGCCTTCGCCATCGGCCTCACGGGGGCGTTCGACCTGTTCCTGCATGCCGACATCCGCACGCCGCGCTGGCTGGGATACATCGTGCAGCGGCCCGAGATGCACACCGTGCACCACCAGTACGGCCACCATGCGCAGAACTACGGCCTGCCCGTCTGGGATCTGCTGTTCGGCACCTGGGCCAATCCGGCCGAGCGGGTGGAGCGCCTGGGCTTCGATGCCGACAAGGCCGAGCGCGTGACCGACATGCTGCGCTGGCAAGACGTGCACAAGCAGAACTCCCCCTGAGGCGCTGCGCGCCTTCCCCCTCTCGCTTCGCGGGGGGCGGCGCGGCCGGCGTAGGCCCTTGCTCGCTGTCCCTTGTTCTTGGCCGCGCCAGTTTTTGAGGCTCTGTACGGTGGCGGTGGGGGCTGACTGCTATTCGAGGTAGCGGCCGTTTTCCTTGCGGCGGGCGCGCATGCCGGTGCGCAGGAAGAGCACGGTGCCGCCTTGCTCGGCCAGCGGCGCGCGCGTGTCGCCGCACAGGTGGGCGTCCAGGCGCTGGGGCAGGTTCTCCAGCAGGGAGCGGATGGCGGACAGGTCGGTGTCGGCCGCTTCGGGGTGGTCGCGCACGAAGCCTTCAAGGTAGGCGCGGGCATCGGCCTGCAGCTGCTCGCGCGTGGTGGCCAGCGAGACGTAGCTGACGCCGGCCTGGCCCGGCGCCTCGGTTCCCAGCAGGTAGCAGCCTATGTAGTCACCACGGGGCTGGCCCACGGGCGGGTCCTGGCTGAGCTTCTTCAAGAGGCTGAAAGGCCACATTCCTGGTACTTCCTGTTTCTGTCTGGCGCCCTGCATCCATTTGCGCAGGGCGGGCGCTGATTGTCGCCTGAAGGCGGGGCCAGACTTGCTGACGATTCGTCGTGAGCAATGTGAGCAATGGACCAGTTCATATGCTACAAACTGCAACACTACGATATGAAAAAAGGCAGGGGGAAGGGAGAAGAATGGGAATCATGCGAATCCTGAACTCGCGATGGTGGAGCGTGGGCGCCGTGGCGGTGGTCGGCTCGGCCTTGCTGGCCGGCAGCGCGGTGGCCATCTATGCCGTGCGCGTGCAGCCGGTGCTCGACGGACAGCTCACGCTGGCCGGCCTGGAGCAGCCCGTGCGTGTGCGGCGCGACGAGGCCGACATCACCCACATCAGCGCCTTCACGCCGCAGGACCTGTGGCGCGCGCTGGGCCATGTGCATGCGCAGGAGCGCGGCTGGCAGCTGGAGTTCAACCGCCGCCTGATGCACGGCACGCTGTCGGAGATCCTCGGGCCGGCCACGCTGGATACCGACAAGCTCATGCGTGCGCTGGACATACGCGGCGCGGCGCGGCGCCAGTACGCATCCCTGCCCGCCAACGCGCGCGAGGCGCTGCAGGCCTACAGCGAGGGCATCGCGGCCTTCTATGCGGCCCTGCCCATGCGCCAGCATCCGCAGGTGCCCGAATTCATGCTGCTGGGTACCACGCCGGGCGGAGGCGACAGCTCGGCCTGGGCGCCCGAGGACAGCGTGGGCTGGGCGCTGATGATGGCGCTGGACCTGGGCGGCAACTGGGGCAACGAGTTCGCGCGGCTGGCCGCGCTCTCGCAACTGGACACACAGCAGCTGTGGCAGCTGATGCCACCCTATCCGGGCGAGGCGCCGGCCACCTCCACCGACCTTGCGGCCCTCTACCGGGGCCTGGGCGTGTACCGCCAGGAGGCACAGGCGGCGTCTGCGCCCAAGGTGGCTGCCGCCGGCGAGGCGAGCGATGCCTGGGCCCGCTGGTCCCGCGACATGGTGCGCGATGCGGGCACCAACGACGGCAAGGGCAGCAACAACTGGGTGCTCTCGGGCAGCCGCACGGTCAGCGGCAAGCCCCTGCTGGCCAACGATCCCCATCTGGGCCTGAGCGCGCCCGCCATCTGGTACTACGCGCGCCTGCAGTCGCCCGCCGGCCATGCGCAGGACGGCACGCCGCTGGCGCCCATCGATGTGGTGGGGGCCACCCTGCCGGGCCTGCCCTTCGTGGTGCTGGGGCGCACGCGCGAGGTGGCCTGGGGCTTTACCAACACCAATCCCGATGTGCAGGATCTGTACCTGGAGCAGATCGATCCAGGCAACCCGGGCCGCTACCGCACGCCGGACGGCTGGGCGCCTTTCACCGAGCGCAGCGAGCGCATCAGGGTCAAGGGCCGGGCCGATGTGCAGCTCACGCTGCGCAGCACGCGCCACGGCCCCGTGATCAGCGATGTGCAGCCCCAGTACGAGGCCGTGCTCGACAAGCGCCGCTACGCCGTGGCCCTGCGCTGGGCCGCGCTGGACACCGACAACCTCACCGTGCAGGCCGGCCTGCGGGCCAACGAGGCGCGCAGCGTGGCCCAGCTGTTCGAGGCCTTTGCCGACTACCACTCGCCCATGCAGAGCATCGTCGCGGCCGATGTCCATGGCGACATCGGTTTCAAGGCCGCAGGCCGGGTGCCGCTGCGCGCGGCCGACAACGACCTGCGCGGCGTGGCGCCCGCGCCGGGCTGGGAGGCACGCTACGACTGGCAGGGCTGGCTGCCCTACGACCAGGCCCCGCAGGACGATGGAACGGCGCAGGGCTATCTGGCCACCGCCAACCAGCGCATCACGCGCGAGGGCTATGCCCACTTCCTCACCCAGGACTGGAGCCTGCCGTACCGGCACCAGCGCATCACCGAACTCATCGATGCGAAGGACAGGCACGACGTGGTCAGCATGGCCTCCATCCAGAACGACCAGACCTCGCTGGCCGCCCGCGCCCTGCTGCCGCAAATGCTCAAGGCCCTGGACGAAGCGCCGGCCACACATCCGCTGGCCGGGCAGGCGCGCCGGGTGATGGCGCAGTTCGACGGCCGCATGGATGCCGCGCAGGCCGCGCCCCTGATCTTTGCCGCCTGGGTGGACGAACTCACGCGCGGCCTGGTGATCCCGCGCATTGGTGCGCAGACCTTTGCGGCCACCTATGGCAAGCGCGACTACCGCGCAGGCATCGAAGGCATGCTGGAGCGCCGCGATGGCTGGTGGTGCGCAGCGGCGGGCTGCAGCGCCCAGGTCAGCCAGGCGCTGGACCGGGCGCTGGCGCGCCTGCAGGCCACGCAGGGCAGCGACCTGGGCCGCTGGCGCTGGGGCGCGGTGCATGCGGCCCTGAGCAGCCACCGGCCGCTGGGCAGCGTGGGGCTGCTGGCGGGCATCTTCAATGTCAGCGTGCCTTCGGGCGGCGACAGCTACACCGTCAACGTGGGCCAGTACCTGCCCGGCGATGCCAGGGCGCCGTTCGCCAACCGCCATGCGGCATCGCTGCGCGCCATCTACGACCTGGCCGAGCCCGAGCGCTCGCTGTTCATCTACCAGACCGGCCAAAGCGGCGTGGCCCTGTCCAGCCGCTATGCGGACATGTCTGCCGAATGGGCCGACGGCCGCTACCGGCCGCTGCAGATGGCGCCCGCGCGCTGGCGCCATTCCATGATGCTGCGGCCCCAGTAGGTTGCAGCAGGCTGCAGCAGCGGCGCGCGCAGGCCTCAGGTGCTGAGGAATTGCTCGATCAGCCCGGCCACGGCCGCCGGCTGGTCGTGGTGCAGCATGTGGCCGGCGTCCTGGACCACGGCCGTGCGGCAGTCGGCAATCTGCCCGATGCGCTCGTGGTACTCGGCCAGCGTGTAGCGGTCCTTCCACCACATGCCCAGGCTGTCGTCGCTGGCTTCGATGGCCAGAACGGGCGCGGTGATGGCACGGTACAGGGCCAGGATTTCTTCCACGCGGAACAGCTGCGCGCTGATGAGCTTGTGCGCCGTGTCGCCCAGGATTTCCCAGCGGCCCTGCGCATTGGGCGCCGCCCAGTGGTGGGCCAGCCACAGCGCCTTGTCCTCGGGCAGGCGGCGGTTGGTCTTCATCAGCCGGCGGGCCACGTCCTGCACGCTGTCATAGCTCTTGAGTTCCATGCCGCCGCTGCGCAGCTGGCGCAGCTCGTCCATCCACTGCGCATAGCGCGCAGGCGCCTGGTCTGGCCGGGTGGCCGGCATGCCGAAGCCTTCGAGGTTGACCAGCCGGCGTATGCGCGCAGGCCGCGCGCCCGCATACATCATGGACACGTTGCCGCCCATGCTGTGGCCCACCAGGTCCACGGGCGTATCGCCCGCCAGGGTGTCCAGCAGATGGTCCAGGTCGCCCAGGTAGTCGGCAAAGTCATGCCGGTCGGCAGGCCAGGCCGGCCGGCTCAGGCCGAAGCCGCGCCAGTCCGGCGCAATGATGCGGCGCCCCGCCATGAAGGCCTCGCCAAAGGCATCGACCACGAACTGGTAGGAGGCCGCCACATCCATCCAGCCGTGCACCAGCACCAGCGGCGCCAGCGCGGGATCGCCATCCACAGGTCCCCACTCGCGCACGTGGTACTCCATGGTGCGCACCGGCACCATGCGCGAGCGCCAGGGGCGTGTGGGAGCGTAGATGGGCGCTTCTTCAGCGGCCGTGGCGGGGAGGGAAGAGGGGGCTTGCAGCATCCCGCCGATTATTCCGGTTTGCTGCTGTGCAGCAGTCAGGGGCGGGACAGCGGTGGCGCGGGATTTCCCTGTGGCGGCAGACCCGCAGGTAGTAACCCGAGCGCCGCCGCCGCTGATGCACGGCATCAGAAACAATGATTGGCCGGCCGGGCCGGCGCTGCCTACAGTGGGTTGCAGATCGACCGCACAACAACCCGAAGGAGACAGCAATGCAGCAACGCAGATGGCTGACGGCCGCCATGGCCGCAGGATTGTGGGGCGCCGCCATGGCGGCGCAGGCCGGCACGGTGACGGTGCTGACCTCGTTTCCCAAGGAGCTGACCACGGCCTACCAGAAGGCCTTCGAGGCGGCCAATCCGGGGATCAAGATCGAGATCCTGAACAAGAACACCACGGCCGCCGTGGCCTATGTGCGCGAGCTGCCCGAGGGCCAGCGGCCCGACATCATGTGGGCCAGCGCCCCTGATGCCTTCGAGGTGCTGGCGCGCAACAAGCTGCTGACCGCCGTGCCCGAGACGCGCAATCCGGCCGCGCCCGCCAAGATCGGCAACTACCCGCTCAACGACCCGCAGGGCCTGTACTACGGCCAGGCGCTGGCCGGCTACGGAATCATGTGGAACACGCGCTACCTGAAGGCGCACAAGCTGGCGGCGCCCAAGGAGTGGAGCGACCTGACGCGGCCCGAGTACTTCGGCCACATCGCCATCTCCTCGCCCTCGCGTTCGGGCACCACGCAGCTGACGGTGGAGACCATCCTGCAGGGCGAGGGCTGGGACAAGGGCTGGCGCCAGTTGCTGTCCATGATGGGCAACGCCGCCGCCGTGACCGACCGCAGCTTTGCCGTGCCCGATGGCGTGAACAACGGCCAGTACGGCATAGGCATCGTGATCGATTTCTTCGGGCTGGCGGGCAAGTATTCGGGCTTCCCGGTGGACTTCGCCTACCCGGCGATGACGGCCGTGGTGCCGGCCAACATCGCGCTGATCGCGGGCGCCAAGAATGCCGACGAGGCGCGCAAGTTCATGGCCTTCACCATGTCGGTGCCGGGCCAGCAGCTGCTGTTCGACCCCAAGATCAGCCGCCTGCCCATCCTGCCCTACAGCCAGCTGAAGGCGCCGGCCGGCTACCCCGTGCCGCAGGAGGTGGCGCAGCGCGCCAAGGTGCAGTTCGATGCCAACCTGTCCGAGTCGCGCTATGCCGTGGTGATCAGCCTGTTCGACCAGATGGTGACCTTCCGCCTCAAGGAGCTGCAGGCGGCCACGCGCGCCATCCAGGAGGCGCACAAGGCCCTGCAGGCCAAGCCCAATGCCAAGGGGCAGGAGCTGCTGGCGCAGGCGCGCGACATCGCCTACTCGCCGCTGGTGGGCGAAGCCAATGTGAAGGACGAGCAGTTCCTGGAGCTGTTCCGCAAGAGCCGGCGCGATGTGGCCGTGTCCAAGGAGCTGACGGGCCTGGAGCAGATGTGGGCCGACAAGGCGCGTGCCAACTACGAGCGCGCGGCCAAGCTGGCGGCCGAGGCGCGCGGCCTGGCCCGGTAGGTGGCGCAGTAGGTGGCGTGGTAGGTGGCGCAGGGGCCCGGCACCGGGCGCCTGCATGCACTCCCCTTGACAGTCTCTTTCGCTGCGGAGCATTCGCATGAGCATCGATTCCATGGCGGCGCCCGGCGCCGCCCCCCTTGCTGCGCGCGCACGGCGCATTCCGTCGGGCTGGGGGCCGTGGCTGGCCTTCGCGCTGATCCTGGCCTTTTTGCTGGCCTTTCTCATCGTGCCCGTGGGCATGGTGGTCTACACCGCCTTCGTCAATGAAGGCGGCGGGCTCACGCTGGGGCACTTCGGCAATTTCTTCGGCCAGACCGTCTTCCGCGAGTCGTTCTTCAACAGCCTGGGCGTGTCCCTGGCCAGCGTGTTCTTCGCCAGCCTGATCGCCGTGCCGCTGGCCTACCTGACCGTGCGCTTCGAGTTCCGGGGCGCGCTGCTGATACAGACGCTGGGCGTGCTGCCGCTGATCATGCCGCCCTTCGTGGGGGCGGTGGCGCTGCAGCTGATCTTCGGGCGCAGCGGCTCGGTCAACCTGCTGCTGGACGACTGGTTCGGCTTCACCGTGCCCATCATGGAGGGGCTGACGGGCGTGATCTTCGTGGAGAGCATCCACTACTTCCCGTTCATCCTGCTCAACCTCGTGGCGGCCATGCGCAATATCGACGGGGCCATGGAGGAGTCGGCGCTGAACCTGGGCTCGCGTGGCTTCCGGCTGTTCCGGCGCGTGATCTTTCCGCTGGCCATGCCCGGCTACCTGGCGGGCGCGGCCCTGGTGTTCGTGAAAGTGTTCGACGACCTGGGCACGCCGCTGGTGATGGGCGTGACCAATATGCTGGCGCCCCAGGCCTATCTGCGCATCACCTCGGTGGGGCTCGATGATCCGCTGGGCTATGTGATCAGCGTGATCATGATCGCGTTCTCCATCGTCGCCCTGTGGCTGGCTGCGCGGGTGATGAAGGGCAAGGACTACGCCACGCTGCAAAAGGGCGGCAGCGCGCTGCAAAAGCGCCGGCTGTCGGCCTGGGAGGCGCTGCTGGCCTATGGCTGGATCGCCCTTGTGCTGCTGGTGGTGCTGGCGCCGCACATCGGCATCTTGCTGATGTCGTTCTCCAAGGTCTGGAGCTTCTCGGTGCTGCCCGACAGCTACACGCTGGAGCACTACGCCACGGTGTTCACCGACTCGGGCTACATGATCGGCAACACGCTGCTGTACTGCCTGATGGCGGCGGGCATCGACGTGGTGATCGGCACCGCCATCGCCTACCTGATCCTGCGCACCCGGCTGCCTGCCCGGCAGTGGCTGGACTACCTGGCCTCGGTGGCGCTGGCGATTCCGGGGCTGGTGCTGGCCATCGGCTACCTGCGGCTGTTCAAGGGCGTGAACCTGCCCTTCACCGATACGCCCATCGTCACCACCTGGGTGCTGATCATGCTGGCCTATGCGGTGCGGCGGCTGCCGTATGCGCTGCGCTCGTGCATGGCGGCGCTGCAGCAGGTGCACATCTCGCTGGAGGAGGCCGCGCAAAGCCTGGGCGCGGGCCGTACCAGCGTGATACGGCGCGTGATGGTGCCGCTGATGGCCGGCGGCATCCTGGCCGGCTTCGTCACCAGCTTCATCACGGCGGCGGTGGAGCTGTCGGCCACCATCATGCTGGCCTCGGCCCAGAGCCAGGCGCCCATGAGCTACGGCATCTACCTGTACATGCAAAGCATCTCGGGGCGCGGGCCCGGTGCGGCATTGGGCGTGCTGGCCGTGGTCGTGGTCGGCCTGGGCACGTATTTCTCGCACCGCTTCGTGGAGCGCTCGCGCGCCACCGTGCAATCGACTTCGGAGTGAAACGCCATGCACCTGGACCCTGTCTCCCTCGAATGCAGGCACATCAGCCTGAGCTACGGCAGCAACGAAGTGCTGCGCGACGTCAACCTCAAGATCGAGCCCGGCGAGTTCTTCGCGCTGCTGGGGCCTTCGGGCTCGGGCAAGTCCACGCTGCTGCGGCTGATCGCGGGCTTCAACCGGCACCAGCGCGGCGAGCTGCTGGTGGGCGGGCAGGACATCACGGGCGTGCCGCCGCATGCGCGCAACATCGGCATGGTGTTCCAGAACTACGCGCTGTGGCCGCACATGACGGTGTACGACAACGTGGCCTTCGGCCTGGTCGAGCGCCGCGAAAGCCGCGACACCATCCGCCGCAAGGTGGGCGAGGTGCTGGAGCTGGTGGGCCTGTCGCAGTACGCGCAGCGCCGCCCGGGCCAGCTGTCGGGCGGGCAGCAGCAGCGCGTGGCGCTGGCGCGCACCGTGGTCATCGCGCCCAAGCTGCTGCTGCTGGACGAGCCGCTGTCCAACCTCGACAAGCAGCTGCGCGTGCAGATGCGCGAGGAACTGCGCAGCCTGCAGCGCAAGCTGGGCTTGACCACCATCTTCGTCACCCACGACCAGGAAGAGGCCATGACCACGGCCGACCGCATGGCCGTGCTCGACAAGGGCGTGCTGCAGCAGGTGGGCTCGGCGGCTGGGCTGTACGACTATCCGGCCAACCGCTTCGTGGCGGGCTTTGTCGGCACGGCCAATGTGCTGGAGGGCGAGGTGCTGCCGACGACAGGCGAGTCGCTGGTCTTCAAGGTGCCGGGCCTGGGCACGCTGACCCTGCCGCGCCCGGCCCAGCCGCCCGTGCCGGGGCGCGCAGCGCTGGCCTTCCGGCCGCACCAGGTGCAGATTGCGGTGCGCGACGATGCGGGCGATGCCTCGCGCGTGTGGGTGGAAGGGCAGATCGAGAGCGCCGAATTCCTGGGCGAGTTCTCGCGCTACCGCGTGCGCGTGGGCGAGGTGGCGGTGGTCGCCGACCAGGCGCACTACGCGGGCATTGCCATGTTCCCCATGGGCATGCCGGTGCGCCTGGGCATCGAGCCCACGCAGCTGCGCTACCTCGATGAGTGAACGATGAGACGGCTAGGGATGTTCCCTGACACCCGGGCCTGCCCGGGCCGCAGGCCCTGGCGCCTGCGCTAGGCTGGGCGCCCATGGAGATGTATCAGCTGCGCGCCTACGTCACGGCGGCCACGCTGGGCAGCGTCACGCGCACGGCCGAGGCCCTGCACCTGACGCAGCCCGCCATCACGGCCCAGATCAAGGCGCTGGAGGAAGAGCTGGGCGTGGCGCTGTTCGACCGGCGCCCGGGCCGCATCAGCCTCACGCGGGCCGGCGAGGCCCTGATGGAGCCCGCCCGGCAGGTGCTGGATGCGGCAGGACGGCTGCAGGGCCAGGCCCGCGAGCTGCAGGGCGAGGTCACCGGCCAGCTGCTGCTGGGCACGGTGGCCGACCCCGAGGCGCTGCGCCTGGGCTCGCTGCTGCATGGCCTGGTGGAGGCGCTGCCGCTGCTGGACATCAAGACACGCCATGGCTGGGCCGAGGAGCTGCGCGCGCAGGTCGCGGCCGGCGGCCTGCAGGGCGCGTTCTACATCGGCGCCCACATGCCGCGCGACCTGGGCGCGCTGGTGCTGCAGACACTGCACTACCGCGTGGCGGCGCCGCCCGCGCTGCGCGAGCGCGTCCTGCAATCGGGCTGGAAGGACCTGGCGCAACTGCCCTGGATCGGCGCGCCAGCGCAGCACCATGAGCAGGCCCTGCTGCTGGCGCTGTTCGCCCGCCAGGGGCTGAGCCCCAATCAGATCGTGGAAAGCGATGCCGCCGCCGCGCCCGAGAGCCTGGTGCGCGCCGGCCTGGGCTTGGCGCTGCTGCGCGAGGACCGCGCCCTGGCCGCGGCCGAGCATGGCTGCGTGGCCATCTGGCCGCATGCGCGCGTGTCGGCGCAGCTGGGCTTCATCCACCCGCGCGAGGCCGAGCACGACCCGGCCCTGGTGGCCACGCTGTCGCAGCTGCGCAGGGTCTGGGGGTTGACCGAGGTTCAGGCGGCGGCGCCGCCGCCGGCCTGAGGGGTGCCTGCCTGGACGATGGCCTCGACCAGCGCATCGAGGCTGCCCTGGCGTTCCTGCTCGCCCACCTCGAACAGCTCCAGCACGCCGGTGCCGCGCAGGATGGCGAAGGCCATGGCCGCAAAGCCCTGGGGGCGGGGATGGTGGGCCGCGATCTCGGGGAAGACGTCCAGGAAGCGGGTGTAGAACACGCTGTCCACATGTACCCGGCGCGCGTCCACGCGGTCGAACAGCGAGGGGGAGGCCTTGCAGCCGAAGAACATGCTCCAGGCCGCCTGGTAGTTGGCCGCGCCGAAGATGTTGTCCCAGGCCAGGGTGACGAAGGCCTCGGCACGCTCGCGCAGGGGCAGGGCCTTGTCGGGCCAGACCGTGCCCTGGTCGCTCAGCGGCTCCATGACCTCGATGACCAGCCGCTCCATCAGCGCATCGCGGCTCTCGAAGTGGTGCTGCAGCGCGCCCAGCGACACATCGGCGCCGCGCGCGATGGCCTGCAGCGTGGCGCTCTTGAAGCCGCCCTCGCGCAGCAGCGCCAGGGCGGAGTCGATGATCTTGCGTTGCGTTGTCTCCACACGCTCGGTCTGCGGCGTGCGTGCGCGCCGCTGCGTGGCGGACGTCGTCATGTTCTGGGCTCCAGAGGGCAAAAAAATAATAGTAGATTGTTTTTGTTTGTTGCGGGCGTTCAACCGTTGCCGCAGTGCGGCATGGCGGGCGGCAATGCGTCGATGGCCTTCGCTACTCCTTCTTCTTGGGCTTGTCCATAGGGATAAATTACAAGAAATAATAATTTATTGTTTTTTATAGTTGATACCCATCAACAAGGGGCGCACAAGGCCCCGCATTCCAACAGGCACCCCACGAGGAGACATTGCCGTGAAGACCACCGAAGTGTTCCAACCCCTGCGCCGCCGCGCGCCTTGCTGAGAGCCGGAGCACCCCCTTGATGCACAGTTCTTCTTCGCAGGGCCATCTGGAGCGCAGGCTCAAGAACCGCCATATCCAGCTCATCGCGCTGGGCGGCACCATCGGCACGGGCCTGTTCCTGGGCTCGGCCGGCATCATCGAGCTGGCCGGCCCGTCCGTGCTGCTCGGCTACGCCATTGGCGGGCTGATCATCTTTTTCATCATGCGTTTCCTGGGCGAGATGCTGGTCGAGGAGCCCAACGCGGGCTCGTTCAGCTATTTCGCCAACCGCTACCTGGGCCGCTTCGCGGGCTTTCTGGCGGGCTGGAACTGTGTGGCGCTGTATGTGCTCGTGGGCATGCTGGAGCTGACGGCCGCAGGCAAGTTCATCCAGTTCTGGTGGCCCGGCATACCCACCTGGGTGACGGCGGCGGTGTTCTTCGTGCTGATCAACGGCGTGAACTTCATCAACGTCAAGGCCTATGGCGAGTTCGAGTTCTGGTTCGCGCTGATCAAGATCGTGGCCGTGATGGCCATGATCGGCGCAGGCCTGTATTTGCTGTTCAGCGCCGACCGGCCCGAGCAGACCGTGCGCAACCTGTGGACGCACGGCGGCTTCTTCCCCAACGGCTTCTCAGGCCTGGTGATGGCCTTCGCCTTCATCATGTTCGCCTTCGGCGGCGTGGAGATGCTGGGCTTCGCGGCGGCCGAGACCGACCAGCCGCGCACCGTCATCCCCAAGGCCGTGAACCAGCTCATCTACCGCGTGCTGGTGTTCTACATCGGCTCCATGGCCGTGCTGATGTCGCTGATGCCCTGGACGGACCTGCTGGGCCAGCTCAAGGCCGGCGGCGACACCTACAGCAGCAGCCCCTTCGTGCTGGTGTTCTCGGGCCTGGGCGAGAACGTGGCCGCCCACCTGCTGAACTTCGTGATCCTCACGGCCACGCTGTCGGTCTACAACAGCATGGTCTACAGCAACAGCCGCCTGCTGTACGGCATGGCCAGCGAAGGCAATGCACCGCGCTCGCTGATGCAGGTCAACCGCCGCGGCGTGCCGGTGCGGGCCATCGTCTATCCGGCCATCTTCACGGCGCTGGCCATCGTGCTGAACTATGTGGCGCCGGCCGGCGTGCTGGAGTTGCTGATGTCGCTGATCGTGGCGGCCCTGGTGATCACCTGGACCATCATCATCGTGGCGCACTGGCGCTTTCGCCGGGCCCATGCGGCACGCGGGACCGTGCTGGGCTTTCCCGCACCGGCCGCGCCGCTGACCAATGCCATCTGCCTGGCCGCCATGGCCCTGGTGGTGGGCGTGATGCTGCTGACACCGTCGGTGCGGTCCTCCGCGCTGGCCATTCCGATCTGGGTCCTGGTGGTCTACGGGGCCTATCGCCTCGTGTTTCGCCAACGTCCCACGCCTGTGCTGGAATCCGTACTGGAACCCGCGCACATCCCCCGTTGAAACCTTCAAGGAGAACCAACCATGGCAGACCTGTTCGACAACCCGATGGGCCTGATGGGCTTCGAATTCGTGGAATTCGCATCGCCCACGCCCGGCGTGCTGGAGCCGCTGTTCGAGAAGCTGGGCTTCACGCTGGTGGCCAGGCACCGTTCCAAGAACGTGCTGCTGTACCGCCAGGGAGGCATCAACTTCATCATCAACAATGAGCCGGGGCAGGCCGCCTATTTCGCTGCCGAGCACGGCGCCTCGGCCTGCGGCTTGGCCTTCCGCGTCAAGGATGCGCACCAGGCCTACAAGCGCGCGCTGGAGCTGGGCGCGCAGCCCGTGGAAATTCCCACCGGCCCCATGGAATTGCGCCTGCCGGCCATCAAGGGCATCGGCGGCGCGCCGCTGTACCTGATCGACCGCTTCGACGAAGGCAAGTCCATCTACGACATCGACTTCGAGTTCCTGCCCGGCGTGGACCGCAACCCCAAGGGCCACGGCTTCCAGGTGGTGGACCACCTGACGCACAACGTCTACCGCGGCCGCATGACCTACTGGGCGGACTTCTACAGCAAGCTGTTCAATTTCCGCGAGATCCGCTACTTCGACATCTCGGGCGAGTACACCGGCCTGGCTTCCAAGGCCATGACGGCGCCCGACGGCCTGATCCGCATCCCGCTGAACGAGGAATCGCGCCAGGGCGGCGGCCAGATCGAGGAATTCCTCATGCAGTTCAACGGAGAGGGCATCCAGCACATCGCGCTGCTGACGGACAACCTGCTGGACTCCATCGACCAGCTGCAGATGGCCGGCATTCCGCTGCTGACCGCGCCCAACGACATCTACTACCAGAACCTGGAAGGCCGCCTGCCCGGCCACGGCCAGCCCGTGGGCGAGCTGCAGGCACGCGGCATCCTGCTGGACGGCACGACCGAGGGCGGCCAGCCGCGCCTGCTGCTGCAGATCTTCTCCCAGCCCATGCTGGGGCCCGTGTTCTTCGAGTTCATCGAGCGCAAGGGCAACTACCGCGAGGGCTTCGGCGAAGGCAATTTCAAGGCCCTGTTCGAGTCCATGGAGCGCGACCAGATCAACCGCGGCGTGCTGCAGGCCGAGGCACCGCAGGGCGCCTGATCCCGACGGACGCAGCGCGCCCGCCCGGCCCTGGCCGGGTGGGCGCGCTGTCGTCAGGGTAAACACGGGCGGCCCTACACTCGGTGCCCATGAATTCCCCCTCGATGCAACCGGTGGCGCTCGGTCAAAGCGCATTGCAAGTCAGCCCCATCTGCCTGGGCACCATGACGTTCGGCGAGCAGGTCGGCGAGGCCGAGGCCTTTGCCATCATGGACCGCGCGCTGGAGCGCGGCGTGGACTTCTTCGACACGGCCGAGATGTATGCCGTGCCCGCACGCGCCGAAACCTGCGGCGCCACCGAAACCATCATCGGCCGCTGGTTCGCCCAGCGCCCTGGCGCGCGCGCCAGGGTCGTGCTGGCCACCAAGGTGGCCGGTCCTTCGCGGGGCATGCCCTGGGTGCGCGAGGGCAAGGGCATGACGGCGGCCGACATCGCCGCCTCCTGCGAAGGCAGCCTGCGCCGCCTGGGCACGGACGTGATCGACCTCTACCAAATCCACTGGCCCGAGCGCAACGTGCCGGCCTTCGGCCAGCTGTACTACGACCCGTCCAAGGAAAGCTCGCAGACCGGCATCCATGAGCAGCTCGAGGCGCTGGGCCGCCTGGTCCGTGAAGGCAAGGTGCGCCACATCGGCCTGTCCAACGAAACGCCCTGGGGCGTGCACGAATTCGTGCGCCTGGCCGAGCAGCACGGCCTGCCGCGCGTGGCCTCGGTGCAGAACGCCTACTGCCTGCTCAACCGCAGCTGGGAAAATGGCATGGACGAAAGCTGCCACCGCCTGGGTGTCTCGCTGCTGGCCTATTCGCCGCTGGCCTTCGGCCTGCTCACGGGCAAGTTCGACGTGCATGCGCCCACCGATCCCGCTGCGCCGCAGGCCGCACGCATTGCGCGCTACGAGTCCGTGCGCAAGCAGCGCTGGGGCCGGCCCGAAGCCCTGGCCGCCGCGCGCCGCTACAACGCGCTGGCGCGCGAGCACGGCATGACGCCCACGCAGCTGGCGCTGGCGTTTTGCTACACCAAGTGGCAGGTGGCCAGCACCATCATCGGCGTGACCTCGGTGGCCCAGCTCGATGAGGACCTGAACGCCTGGGGCACGCAACTGTCGCCCGAACTGCTGTCGGCCATCGACGCCATCCGCTGGGAAGTGCGCGACCCTGCGCAATAGGCCTCGGCCCTGCGCAATAGGCCTAGGCTCTGCGCCTTCAGCGGCTGCACTCGCCCTTGAGCGCAGCGGCCGCCAGCATGGGCAGGCTCAGCAGGCCCATGCCGCCGCCCTTGAACTCGCCCTTCATGCAGTCGCCCTGGGCGGCCTCGCGCATGCCGCTGGCCAGCGGGTCCTCGCGCTGCGCATGGATCTGGGGCCTGACCAGGCCCTGCCGGGCCGCCGATTGCACGGCCTCGCGGCCTGCGGCCGAGTCCAGCAGGCGGCCCATGGCCCTGGCGCTGCGCGCGGCGTCCGGAGCGGCCTCGGTGTCGGCGAGCACAGGCGCCTGCGCGGCGGCTGTCGCGGCCTGCTCCGTTGCCTTTGCAGCCCCTGCGCTTTGCCTTAATGGCGGTGCGACGGCGGCGGTGTCCGGCCGCCGCGTAGGCGCGGGCGCCGGTCCGGGCCGGGCAGCCACTGGAGCAGGAGCAGGAGAGGGGGCCGGCGTCGGCGTCGGCATCGGCATCGGCATCGGCGTCTCGACCCAGACCACCTGAAGGCGGTGCGCCTCGGCCTGCCCGGTGCCGGGCCGCCCAATCTCCGGGGCCAGACCCTGCCACAGCAGCGCCCCGTGCAGCAGCAGCGACAGCAGCAGGCCCGCGATCAGCCGCAGCCGTCCGCTGCTCAAGCCTCGGGCCCTGCCACCCATTCCAGCAGGTCGCCGGGCTGGCACTGCAGTGCCTCGCAGATGCGCTCCAGCGTGTCGAAGCGCACGCCGCGCACCTTGCCGCTCTTGAGCAGGGAAATATTCTGTTCGGTGATGCCGACCATCTCGGCCAGTTCGCGCGAGCGCATCTTGCGGCGCGCCAGCATCACATCGAGGTGGACGATGATGGGCATGCTCAGACGAAGCCCGCGTTCTCGTCGGCGATGCGCCGCGCCTGCAGCATCACATGGGCGATGGAGACCAGCACCACGCCGAGCAGGACCAGCAGGCCATCGTGCCAGTACAGGCCCAGCGTGACGAAGCGCTGCCCTGGCGGATTGCCCATGCTGGCGGCCACCGACATCAGCGCGCGCGTGAAGGGCAGGGCCAGCGCGCCCGCCAGCACCGTCCAGGCAAAGCGCATCAGGGCGTGCTGCGCCTGCTGGCCGAAGACACGGCCCTGCAGGTACTCGCCGAACAGTGTCCACAGCTGGCGCAGCGCATACAGGCCGCAGCCCACGGGCAGCAGGCTGACCAGTGCGGTGCGCCAGCGCGCAGCCATGTCCAGCGGCTGGCCGGGCGGCATGCCCAGCAGGCCTTGCGCCTGGCCCGAAAGATCTTGCGGCGACAGCAGGGCGGCTGCCGGCAGGGCCAGCAGCGCGACGGCACCGAGCGCAATCAGGATGCGCGCCGCCTGGGAGTGGCGCCTGAGGGCGTTGCCTGCGGCGTGGGGCGTATAGTTCATGGCACAGCCTTGTATTGATGAATCGATAAAAAATTATTGTAAAACGATAAAAAATTCATGTCCAAGAAAAACTCTCATGTCAGCGAGACACCGGCCACCCAACTGCTGCGCGCCCACAAGGTGGAGTTCACCGAGCACCCCTATGAGTACCTGGAACACGGCGGCACCGAGCACAGCGCGGCCAGCCTGGGGCTGGACGAGCACATGGTGGTCAAGACCCTGGTGATGCAGGACCAGGACGCCAGGCCGCTGATCGTGCTCATGCACGGCGACTGCAAGGTCTCCACCAAGAACCTGGCGCGGCAGATCGGCGCCAAGAGCGTGGAGCCCTGCAAGCCCGAAGTCGCCAACCGCCACAGCGGCTACCTGGTCGGCGGCACCTCGCCCTTCGGCACGCGCCGCGACATGCCGGTCTATATCGAAGAGAGCATCCTGGCGCTGCCGCGCATCGCCATCAACGGCGGGCGCCGGGGCTTTCTGGTGCAGCTGGACCCGCAGGTCTGCGTGCAGCTGCTGGATGCACGGCCCGTGCACTGCGCGCTGGCAGAATAGATGCCCTGAAGAAATGAACACGACTTGCGCACACGGGAAGGCGGCCGCCGCCTCCACCGGGTTCGCGCAGGTCCTGATGAAAAACATGTGTCGGCGATCAGGGAGGGCGGGCCATCAGGGCCGGCCGGATCGCGCGCCGGCGCTCCACAGACCGGCCAAGGATTTCAATTGAACGCGCTCTACCCCCTTCTCGCCACCGTGGCGGCCTATCTGATCGGCTCGCTGTCGTTCGCCGTCATCGTCAGCCGGGCCATGGGCCTGAATGATCCGCGTACCTATGGCAGCGGCAACCCCGGCGCCACCAATGTGCTGCGCTCCGGCAGCAAGGCGGCAGCGGCCGTCACCCTGCTGCTGGACGCCGCCAAGGGCTGGCTGCCCGTGGCCCTGGTGCAATGGTTCGGCAGCCGCTTCGGCATGGGCGATGGCACGGTGGCCATGGTGGCGCTGGCTGCCTTCCTGGGCCACCTGTACCCGGTGTTCTTCCGCTTCAAGGGCGGCAAGGGCGTGGCCACGGCCCTGGGCGTGCTGCTGGGCATCAGCGTCTGGCTGGGCCTGGCGGTGGCGCTGACCTGGCTGATCATTGCCGTGTTCTTCCGCTATTCCTCGCTGGCGGCCCTGGTGGCCTCCGTGTTCGCCCCCGTCTACTACCTGCTGTGCAGTGGCGTGGTCTGGTATGCCGAGACACCGATTGCCGCCGCCATCGTCGCCATGGCGGCCCTGCTGATCTGGCGCCACCGCGAGAACATCCAGCGCCTGATGGCCGGCAAGGAATCCAGGCTGGGCAGCAAGAAGGCCGACCCGGCAGCCGCCGCTGCCAAGCCCGGCACGGCCAAAGGCAAGCCGCATTGACCGTCGCCGCCGCGCTGCGCACCACGGGCGCAGCTTGCGTGCGGGGCGTGGCCGGCCGGTCACGCTCCAGGCCCTCTCTTCACTGACGACTCTCTCACATGGCATCCAGTCCATCGCAGCGCGTGTACCGCGCACCATGCCCCGGCTGCGGCGCGCCCGTGGAATTTGCCAGCGCCCAGGCCAGCTATGCCGTCTGCGAGTTCTGCCGCAGCACCGTGGTGCGCCAGGGCGATGTGCTGCAGCGCCGTGGCTCCATGGCCGAGGTCTTCGAGGACTACAGCCCCCTGCGCATCGGCGCCACGGGCCAGATGCTGCGCAACGGCAAGCCCGAGCACTTCACCCTGGTCGGGCGGCTGCAGCTCAAGAGCGAGGCGGGCGCCTGGAGCGAATGGGTGGCCGCGTTCAGCGATGGCGCGCTGGGCTTCCTGAGCGAGGACAACGGCCAGTTCGTCTGGTCCTGGCCCTGGGAGGCCGAGGCCCTGCGCAACGGGCCGTTCAAGGCCTCCGACTGGCTGCTGGGTTCGCAGCGTGTGCTGGGCGGCAAGAGCTTCACGGTCAGCAGCGTGCAGAACGCGCGGCTGGTATCGGCCCAGGGCGAGCTGGCGCAGCTGCCCGAGCCCGGCACACCGTACCGGCTGGTGGAGCTGCGCAGCGAGCAGGGCCAGGTGCTGTCCGTGGACTTCTCCGTCCAGCCGCCCGCGCTGAGCCTGGGCGAGCGCGTGGTGCTGGACGACCTCAGGATGCAGGGGCTGCGCGACGGCGCCTCGCTCAAGGGTGAGCAGGGCCGGCACTTCAACTGCCCAAAGTGCGGCGCTGTGGTGCCCGTGCGCTTTTCCACCACCAAGAGCCTGAGCTGCCCCAGCTGCGGGTCGCTGGTGGACCTGAGCCAGGGCATTGGCAAGGAATTGGCCTATGCGGAACAGAACGAGCCCGTGCGCCCGGCCATCCCGCTGGGCAGCAAGGGTGTGCTGGAAGGCCAGCAATGGCAGGTGGTGGGCTTTCAGCACCGCATGGGCCAGGAGCCTGGCGACGACGAGAGCTTTGGCTGGGAGGAGTACCTGCTGTTCAACCAGAAGGCCGGCTTCGCATTCCTGGTCGATTCCTCCGATGGCTGGAGCATGGCCCGCGTGACCACGGGCGTGCCCAAGCTCTCCAAGAACCGCAGCACGGCCAAGTACATGGGCCGGCAGTACCAGCTTGAATCGCGCTACACGGCCGAGACCACCTACGCCCTGGGCGAGTTCTACTGGCCCGTGCAGCGCGGCCAGACCACGCGCAATGTGGACTATGTGAGCGCAGGCGCGCAGAACAAGGCCTTCCTGGCCAGCGAGACCGAGAGCGGCGAGACCACCTGGTCGCATGGCAGCGCCGTCTCGGCCACCACGCTGGCAATGGCCTTCGGCCTCAAGCAGTTGCGTGACCGCTCGCAGGTCGGTGTGATGTCGGGCAGCCGCTTCGGGCTGTGGACCATCATCATCGGGCTGCTCATCCTCTGGCTGGTGTTCGTCACCTTGCGCGGCTGCGCATCGCGCCCCAACTGCGACCCCAATACCGACGCCAACTGCAACAGCTACACCCGCAGCAGCGGCGGCTCCTGGGGTGGCTACACCTCGGGCGGCAGCCACAAGTAAACAACGGAGAAACTGATCATGAACTTCGACTGGCTCAACCCCGCCGCCTTCTTCGGCTCGATCCTCTATGCGCTGGTAGGCGTGGTGGTGTTCTGGCTGTGCTTCTTCATCATCGACAAGATCACACCCGTGGACATGTGGGCCGAGATCGTCGAGAAGCACAACAAGGCGCTGGCCATGGTGGTGGCCGCCATGTGCCTGGGCATCAGCATCATCGTCGCGGCCGCCATCCACTGAACGGGCCGCCTGGCCCCCGCATTCCCCATCTCCTGCCGACACGCAGCCCGCCTGAAAAGGTGCGGCTGCGCTGCGCATGGCGGCGTTGCTGCGTCGCAACAAATTCCTTGTTGATAGTGAGTTTGCAAATGATATTCGTTTGCATTCTAAATAAAATCGCCCCCTTCATTCGAAGAGAGGGTTTCCATGACAGACCATCAAGCTGCCCGCAGGGCAAGGCTTTCAGTGGGTGTGACCGCTGGCATCATCACCACCGCGCTGGCGGGCGCGGTCCATGCCCAGGAGGCCGCCCCAGCCGTTCCAGCCGATCCGGCCCAGGCACAGACGCAGACGCAGCCTCAACAGGCCCACACCCTGCCTACGCTGCAGGTCAACGCCTCCCAGTACGACCCTGACGACGTGCGGCCCGAAGGCGTGACCACGGCGACCAAGACCTACCTGGCGCCCAAGGACATCCCGCAGACCATCGACACGCTGGAGGTCAACAAGTACAAGAACTACGGCATCAACGACCTGGCCACCATGCTGGACGGCGTTCCCGGCGTGAACACCAGCTACGACATGCGCGGCGAAGGCGTGTACATCCGAGGCTTCAAGGCCGACGAGAGCGACATCTACCGCGACGGCGTGCGCGAGAGCGGCCAGGTGCGCCGCAGCACCGCCAATGTGGAGCGCATCGAGATCCTCAAGGGCCCGGCCTCGGTGCTCTATGGCCGCAGCGCAGGCGGCGGCGTGGTCAACATGGTGAGCAAGCAGGCGCGTTTCGATGCCAAGAGCAGCATCACGCTGCGCGGCGGCTCCTGGGACAACGTGGGCGGCACCATCGACATCAACCGCGTGCTCAACGAGAACGTGGCCGTGCGACTGACGGCCGACCGCGAGCAGGCCCACAGCTTCCGCGAAGGCATACGCAACCGCAACGAGATGGTCTCGCCCAGCATCCTGGTGGACTCGCGCACGGGCTGGCGCTGGACCGGCCAGTACACCTATGACAACGTCTGGCGCGTGCCCGATCGCGGCCCGGTCTACGACCAGCTGCCGGCCGGTGTCTCCATCCGCAAGGGCTTTGCGGCGCCGGGCGACTATGTGGAAGACCGCCTGCGCGTGCTGCGCTCCGACCTGTCCTACGACTTCAACAACCGCTGGAGTCTGCGCTGGGTGGCCAGCAAGCGCGAGGCCAGCCAGGATTTCGACCACTACTTCGCCGGCACCTATCGTGCCGCCACCGGCAAGATCACGCCCAACTACGCCTGGCAGCAGACCCGCAACACCACGCTGTCCAACACGCTGGACCTGACGGGCAAGTTCAGCACGGGCAGCATCAAGCACGACCTGCTGGTGGGCCTGGAGGCCAGCGAGGAAGAGCGCGCGCCGCGCGTCGGCCAGCCCGGCAGCACCTTCGCCTATGACCCGTTGCAGCCCATCGTCTGGCCTAGCCGTCCGGCGCAGGGCAAGCCGACCCAGGACAACTATCACAAGGGCAAGGGCCAGGCGCTGTACATGCAGGACCTGGTCAGCCTGACCGAGCAGTGGAAGCTGCTGCTGGGCCTGCGCTACGACAGCTATGACTTCCAGAGCACCAACAAGATCGCCAACCTCACGCGCAAGACCGACGGCAACGGCTTCAGCCCGCGCGTGGGCGTGGTGTGGCAGCCGGTGCGCGAGCACAGCTTCTATGCGTCCTGGAACAAGAGCTATTCGCCCTATGGCGGCCGCGGCATCCTGACCGTGGAAACCGCCGTGGGCGCGGTGCCGGACGACGAACCCCAGTACTCGCGCCAGTCCGAGGTCGGCGTCAAGAGCGACTGGCTGGGCGGCGCGCTGTCCACCCAGGTGTCCGTCTACCAGCTGGAGAAGTACAACATCCGCTACCGCCCCGATCCCGAGAATGATCCCTACACCTGGGCCATCCGGGGCAAGGACCGTTCGCGCGGCATCGAGTTCAGCGCGGCCGGCCGCGTGGCCGGTTCCTGGTATGTGCGCGGCGGCGTGGCCTTCATGCAGGCCAAGGTGGCTGAAGACGCGCAAAACCCCGCCAACGTGGGCCTGTACCTGCGTGACACGGCCAAGCGCAACGGCAACCTGTTCCTGCGCTATGCGCCCAAGGGACCCTGGTATGGCGAAGTCGGCGTGACCTACACGGGCAGCCGCTTCACCAACGCCGCCAACACGGCCATCCTGCCCGGCTACTCGCGCTGGGATGCGCTGGTGGGCTGGCGCCAGGACGCCTGGACCGTGACCGTGGCCCTGTCCAACCTGTTCGACAAGCAGTACTGGCGCTCCGGCTCCATGCCGGGCGCACCGCGCAGCGTGCTGGTCAGCGCCAACTACCAGTTCTGACGGAACCCCCAGGAGGCGCGCGGCGCCTTCTCCCGTTGCACGGCGCCTCTCGCGCACACGGGGGGCGCATCGCGCACAATACCGGCCGTGCAAACCTCAGCCTCTCTTGCCGGCGCGCAGCCGGCGCGCCCCATCGACATCGCCCTGCTGGTCAGCGTTTTCGTGATCGCGGCCTGCGGCCTGCTCTATGAGTTGGCTGCGGGCGCGCTGGCTTCCTATCTGCTGGGCGACTCGGTCCTGCAGTTCTCCACCATCATCGGCAGCTACCTGTTCGCCATGGGCATAGGCTCCTGGCTGTCGCGCTATTTCGAGGACCACCTGCCTGCGCACTTTCTGCGCATCGAGCTGATGGTGGCCCTGGTCGGCGGTGCGTTGCCGGCCACGCTGTTCATTGCCAATGCCTACGCGCCCGGCGCGTTCCGGTTCCTGCTGTACGGCATGGTGCTGGTGGTGGGAACGCTGGTGGGGCTGGAGATTCCGCTGGTGATGCGCATCCTCAAGCGCAATGTGACGCTCAAGGACCTGGTGTCCCAGGTGCTGACCTTCGACTACCTGGGGGCGCTGGCCGTGTCGCTGGCATTTCCGCTGCTGCTGGTGCCCAAGCTGGGCCTGGTGCGCACGGGGCTGCTGTTCGGCTTCATGAATGCGGCGGTGGCGGTGTGGGCGCTGCTGCTGTTTCGGCATGAACTGCGGCGCCCGCGCGCCCATGCCCTGGCCTGCGCGGCCGTGCTGGCCCTGCTGGGCACGGGCATCTGGGGAGCCGACCATCTGACGCGCCTGGCCGACGACCATTTCTACCAGGACCGCATCGTGCTCTCCAGCAGCTCGCCCTACCAGCGCATCGTGGTGACGCAGGGACGCCAGGGCGCGCGGCTGTACCTCAATGGCAACCTGCAGTTCGCGCAAGGCGACGAGTACCGCTACCACGAGGCCCTGGTCCATCCCGTGATGGCCGCGCATGGCGCGCCCAAGCGCGTGGCCGTGCTGGGCGGCGGCGACGGCATGGCCGTGCGCGAGGTGCTCAAGTACCCCTCGGTGGAGTCGGTCACGCTGGTGGAACTGGACCCGGCCATGACCGACCTGTTCAAGGACAACGCCATGCTGCGCCGGCTCAACGGCGATGCGCTCAGCGATGCGCGCGTGCGCATCGTCAACACCGATGCCTTCCACTGGCTGCAGCAGGGCGGAGACACCTTCGACGTGGTCATCGTCGATTTCCCCGACCCGACCAATTTCGCCATCGGCAAGCTGTTCACCAACAGCTTCTATGCCTTGCTGGACAAGCGCCTGGCCGCCAGCGGCTACGCCGTGGTGCAGACCACGTCGCCCCTGATCGCGCGCAAGAGCTACTGGACCGTGGTGCAGACCATCGAATCCATCGGCCTGCAGGCCACGCCCTACCACGCCCATGTGCCCAGCTTTGGCGAGTGGGGCTTCGTCATCGCCAGCCACCGGCCCTGGCGCGAGCCCGATGCACTGCCTGCGGGCCTGCGCTTTCTGAGCGCGCAGACCATGGCGCTGATGTTCGACTTTCCGCTGGACATGGCGCGTGTGCCGGCCGAGGTCAACCGCCTGTCCAACCAGGTGCTGGTCAATACCTACGAACGCGAATGGGGCAGGGTGGAGCGTTGAGCCCCGACCGCCCGTCTTTGTGGAGCCGGCGCCAATGGCTGCAGGGCCTGGCCGGCGGTGCGGCCGCAGGCCTGGCCGGCTGCACGCCAACGCCGCCTCGTCTGGAAGACCTGCCTGGTGGCTTCAGCGGCGTGGCGCTGGAGCGCGGCCATGCCTTGCGCGCGTTCTGGCAGCGATTGGGCCAGGGCCTGGCGCTGCCGGCGCCGGCCGTGGTGCACCGTGCCAACGTGGTGATCGCCGGTGGCGGCATGGCGGGCCTGGCGGCTGCGCGGGCGCTGGAGCTGTCGGGGGTGCAGGGTGTGGCACTGCTGGACACGCAGCCGGCCATGGGCGGAAACAGCCAGGGCGGCAGCATGTCCGGGCTGGCCTGTCCTTTGGGCGCCCACTATCTGCCCTTGCCTGGCGACGATGCATCCGAGGTCCAGGACTGGCTCGAGGCCCTGGGCCTGCGCCAGCGCCGCGCGGGCCGCTGGCAGTACGACGAGCGCCATCTGTGCCACAGCCCGCAGGAGCGCCTGTTCTGGCAGGGCGCCTGGCATGAGGGCCTGCTGCCCGTCGATGGCGTGGCGCCGCGCACGCTGGAGCAGTACGAACTCTTTGCGCGCAGCGTGGCCCAGGAGATGGACAGGGCGCCCTTTGCCATGCCGTCCATCCGCGTCTGGCAGCGCCAGGGCCGGCTGCCCGCCGCCCATGCCGCGCTGGACGGCCAGACCATGCAGGCCTGGCTGGCCAGCCAGGGCATCGATGATGCGCAGCTGATCTGGTATCTGGAGTACTGCTGCCGCGACGATTTCGGCGCGGGCCTGGCGCGGGTGTCGGCCTGGGCGGGCCTGCACTATTTCGCCAGCCGCCACGGCTTCTCGGCCCCGCGCCGCCAGGATGAGCGCACGCCCGAAGACGCGGGTGATGCCGTGCTGACCTGGCCCCAGGGCAATGGCTGGCTGTCGCAGCAACTGGTGGCCGGGCTGGGCTCCACCGACCTGCAGACCGATTGCAGCGTGCTATCCATTGCCGAGAGTGCCGATGGCGTGGAGATCGACGTCTACCACCACGGTCGCCAGCAGCACGAGCGCTGGCTGGCCGCGCGCTGCATCGTGGCCCTGCCCAGCTTCATCGCGGCACGCGTGGTGCGCGATGCGCCGGACTTCCTGCGCGCGGTGGCGGGCCGGCTGGACTGGGCGCCCTGGCTGGTGGCCAACATCCATCTGCAGCGGCCGCTGGCTGACCGGCCCGGCGCCGATCCGGCCTGGGACAACGTGCTGTTTGCCGATCCGAATGCGGGCGGCCTGGGCTACGTGGACGCGGGCCACCAGGGCCTGGACCGGCTCACGCCCCGGCCCACGGTGCTCAGCTACTACCAGGCGCTGGGCGACTGGCCTGACGGGCGCGCCCAACTGCTGGGCCAGCCCTTCGGCTTCTGGCGGGACCGCATCGTCGGCAGCCTGCTCGTTCCCCATCCCGACCTGCTGCACAAGGCCACGCGCATGGAGATCACGCGCTACGGCCACGCCATGGCCATACCCCGGCCCGGTGACCAGCAGCTGCTCAGCCAGGTGGCGCTGCAGTCGCACCACCGGGGGCGCAGCGCGCTGTGCGCCGGCGAGCGCGTGGCCCTGCTGCCCACGCCGGGCACGCGCCGCCTGTGGTTCGCACATTCCGACTGGGCCGGCTACTCGGTACTGGAGGAGGCCTTCACGCGTGGCCACCATGCGGGCCTGTGGGCTGGCGCGCGGACCTGACACGGGCCGCGGCGCCGGTGTCGCGCGCTTCAGGCGCCAGATCGGTCAGACAGGCCCGGGCATCTGCACCATGCGGTACAGCGACTGGCTGCCGCGTGCGGCCAGCACGCCCAGCTGGGCCAGCGTGCGCGGGTCCAGCTCCAGCGTGATGGCGGCGCGCGCCAGTGCCGAGCGGATGCGGGGGCCGTCCTCGCCTTCATGGATGACGGGCGGGTAGAGGCTGGCGCCGTCGGCGCCGATCACGCTGGCCACCAGCGGCGGCTGCGGCGGCTCGCCACGGCGCAGCACCACGGCGATGTCACCGTTGTCCAGCCGCACATAGGTGCCCGGCGGGCACAGGCCCACGGCGCGCACCAGCGCGAAGCCCACCTCGTCGGAGTAGCGCTGCTGCTGGGTGAGCGCGCGCAGCGACTCGGCGGCGCTGCGGCCTTCGCGTGACTTGCGCGGGCTGATCAGGGCGGCGTAGCGGTCCACCGTGCCCAGGATGCGGACCAGCCGCTGCACGGGCGCCAGCGTGGACAGCGGCTGCTGCGGCACGGCCTCGTGGTGGTGGCCCACCAGCTCCAGCCACAGCGCATCGTTGACGAACAGCCGCGCCAGCAGGGCCTGGCTGTGCAGCGGGTGGCGCTGCACGGCCTGCTGCTGGGCGGGGGTCAGCGGCTCGCGCTGCAGCGCCAGTTCGTCCTGCAGCGCGTTCATGCCGATGTTCATGGTCAGTGCGCCATACACCAGGGTGCGGTGTTCGGACTCGTCCAGGCGCAGCTCGCGCGCCAGCACATGGCACAGGCAGGCGCAGACCAGGGCATGGGAGGCGCTGTAGCCCACGGTGGACGAGCAGGCGCGCTGGAACATCAGGTACAGCGCGGCATCGCTGTCGTGGGCGATCAGCTCCTGCAGCCACAGGTCGATCTGCTGCAGCTTGACCAGGAAGCCCTGCACCTGCAGCGGCGCGGACAGCAGCACGGACAGTGCGGCCTCCAGGTCGGACCACAGGCCCAGCAGGTCTTCGTAGGAATCGTCGGGGCGTCGGCTCATCGTTGGCGGGGTGCGGGAAGCGGGGCGCATGCAGGCCGCATCAGCGCCGCTCCAGCACCATCTCGCTGCCCTGGCGGGTCATCTGGACGTGGGCAAGAAAGCTGTTGCCTAGCAGCACATAGGGCATGGGAAGAGGGGCGACCACGGCGTCCACACCGAAGACCTCGACATCGCCCACGCGCACCGAATCCAGCCGCAGGCGCCAGCCCTGGGCATCGCCGTTGGCGGTGCGCATCATCACCGGCTGGCCCTTGAGAAAGGGCAGGCCCATGCGTTCGGCGTCGGACCGGCCGATGGCGACCGAGCTGGCGCCCGTGTCCACCATGTAGACCATGGTCTTGCCATTGATCTGGCCGCGTTCGATGAAGTGCCCCCGGTTGTCGGCCTTGAGCACCACGCGCCGGCCGAGCGCAGGATCGCCCGCCGCCGCGCCCCGGCCGCCCAGGCTGATGGGCGCCTCGCCCAGGCGCAATGTCTGGCGGCGGCCCTTGATTTCCACCTCGGCCGTGTCGCCCGATACCTGCAGCACGCGCACATCCTGCAGGCTGTCGCCCGCCGCCAGCGCGCGCGGCGTGCCGCCGTCTATGACCAGCAAGGCCTTGCTGCCCAGCACGCCGCTGAGCGCCACGGACTGCGCCGTCGCCGATGGTGGAGCCAGCGCGGCCGCTGCGGCCAGGCTCAGAAGTACGGCACGTAGGTGGCGCATGGGGTGGCTTGTGGCGCAGAGGCGGGTGCCAGGCGATCAGTCGCGGAAGTTGTTGAAGGACAGGGGATGGTCGGCCAGGTCCTTGCGGATCAGGGCCATGGCGGCCTGCAGGTCGTCGCGCTTGGCGCCGGTGACGCGCACGGCGTCGCCCTGGATGGCGGCCTGCACCTTGAGCTTGCTGTCCTTGATCAGCTTTTGCAGCTTCTTGCCCAGCTCGGCCTCGATGCCGTTCTTGACCTTGATGGTCTGCTTGAGCTTGTCGCCGCCGATCTTCTGGGCCTTCTGGATGTCCAGGAAGCGCACGTCCACGCTGCGCTTGGTCAGCTTGTTGCGCAGGATGTCCTCGACCTGCTGCAGCTGGAAGTCGGCATCGCCGAACAGCGTGATTTCCTTGTCCTTGAGCTCGATGGCGGCCGAGGTGCCCTTGAAGTCGAAGCGTGTGCCGATTTCCTTGGCGGTGTTCTCCACGGCGTTCTTCACTTCGACGAAGTCGGCTTCGCACACGGTGTCAAAAGAAGGCATGGCAAATATTTCCTGTAAATGTTCTGAAAAAGTACCGCAGCGCGCGGCCGGGCGATGCGGGCGCGGGGCCGGCGGCGCAGGGAGGCGGTGCGACAATCCGGTCGATGTTAGTCGAGAAAAATGTTCCGCTGCAGCATTGCAACAGCTTCGGCATCGCCGCCCGTGCCCACACCCTGGTGCGCGTGCGCAGCGACGAGGACGTGCGCCATTTCCTGGCCGATCCGCTGTGGGGCCGCCAGCCCGTGTTCGTGCTGGGCGGCGGCAGCAATGTGGTGATCACGGGCGACGTCGATCCCGTGGTCCTCAAGATGGAGATAGCGGGCATGCGCCTGCTGCGCGAGACCGATCGCCACTGGATCGTCGAGGCCGGTGCCGGCGAACGCTGGCACGACCTGGTGGCCTGGACCCTGTCGCAGGGCTACGGCGGCCTGGAGAACATGGCGCTGATTCCCGGCACCGTGGGCGCATCGCCGGTGCAGAACATCGGCGCCTACGGATTGGAGCTGCAGGACCGGTTCGAGTCGCTGGATGCCATCGATCTGGCCACGGGGGAGTCCTTCACGCTGGATGCCGCGCAATGCGCCTTCGGCTACCGCGACTCGGTGTTCAAGCATGCGCCGGCCGAGCCCACGCCCGTGGCGCGTGCGCGCATGAGCGGCGTGCCGCCGCGCGGCATGGGCCTCAAGGGCCGCGCCGTGATCACGCGCGTGCGCCTGGCCCTGCCCAAGGACTGGAAGCCCGGCCTGGGCTACCTGGACCTGCAGCGCCGCCAGGCCGAGGCGGGCGTGGCCGAGCCCACGGCCCGCCAGATCTTCGACTGGGTGTGCGAGATCCGCCGCGCCAAGCTGCCCGATCCGGAGCACATCGGCAACGCGGGCAGCTTCTTCAAGAACCCGACGGTGACGCCCGAGCAGTGTGCCGACATCATTGCGCGCGAGCCCCGCATCGTGCACTACCCCATGGACGACGGTTCCATCAAGCTGGCCGCCGGCTGGCTGATCGATGCCTGCGGCTGGAAGGGCAAGTCCATGGGCCGCGCCGGGGTGTATGACAAGCAGGCCCTGGTGCTGGTCAACCGGGGCGACCGGCACAGCGTGGACAGCAGCGTCACGGGCGGCGAGGTCATGACGCTGGCCGGAGCGATACAGACCAGCGTCTACGAGCGATTCGGCATCCGCCTGGAGCCCGAGCCCGTCGTGGTCTGAGCGGCCTTGGGCGGTCCTTGGGCGGTTCTTGAGGGGCACGGCGGCAAAAAAAACAGCGGCCCGCAGGGCATTGCCGCCTGCGGGCCGCTGCGCATCAGCGCCTCAGTGGGCGGAGTGACTGCGCCAGTCCATATAGTCCTTGTCGGTCATCAGCACCCACAGCGCGAGCACCAGCACCACGATGCCCGACACCACGGCATTGCGCATGGCGTCCATCTGGCCGGCAAAGCCCAGCACCCAGGGCGAGATCACCATCCACAGACCCAGCAGGCCTTCGGTCCATTCCTCCCACGCGCGGGGCATGAAGATGGCTCCCAGCGCAGCGGCAATCAGCGCCAGTCCGATGACCACGCCGTTGGCCGTGGGCGCCATCTGGTCCTGGAACCCCAGCACCCAGGGCGAGACTGCCAACCAGACTCCCAGCAGGACGTTGAGCGGGTCCTGCCAATGCTTCATGTATTTCATGGCTGCACCTCCTGCCGCCACGACGAATGAGGGCGGCAGCTGGTTGGATCAAGGGCGCAGCATGCAGGTTCCATGAGGATTTTTGCGAAAGTGCATGCTTACCATGGCATCTCGCCCTTGTTCACCTTGGCGCCGATGTCCAGCGACAGCGCCATGCCGGCCTGCGGGTAGGCCTGCTTCATGGCACCGATCAGCTCGGCGCTGTTGCCCGCCTTGGCGGCGGCGGCCTCGAAACGCTGGAGATAGTCGCGTGTATAGGCGATGGCGCTGGCGTTCATGGCCGTGCCGGCCTGCATGTGGCCGGGCACGACGACAGCGGGCTTGAGGGCCTGCATCTCGTCCAGTTGCGCCAGCCAGGCCTTGCGCTCGGCGCTCTTTTGCGTGTCCGCCGTCCAGACATGCAGGTTGCCGAACACGCCCACGTTGCCGACGATGGCCTGCAGCGCAGGCACCCAGACATAGGGGCGGTGGGCCAGCGGGCCGGTGGTGCCGCGCAGCTCCAGCGCCTGGCCGTCCACCATCACCGTATTGCCTTGCAGGGCCTCGGGCAGCACGGGATGGCTGGGGGCGTTGGCGCCCATCTTGGGGCCCCAGAAGGCCAGCTTGCCCTGCAGCTTGGACTCGATCTTCTCGCGCACGGCCGGCGTGGCCACCACCTTGGCCTGCGGGAACAGGCTCTTGAGCACTTCGGCGCCGAAGTAGTAGTCGGGGTCGGCATTGCTGATGAGGATGGTGGTCAGCTGCTTGCCGCTGTCCAGCACATTGGCGGCAATGCGCAGGCCGTCGGCGCGGGTGAAGCCGCTGTCCACGACCACGGCCTCCTTGGCGCCGGTGATCAGGGTGGAGGTCACGGCAAAGCTGTGTTCGTCGGCCTGGTAGACCTTCATCTGCAGCGGGGCGGGCGCCTGGGCGTGGGACAGGCCGGCCGACAGGGCCAGGGTGAGCGAAAGCAAGGTGGTGCGAAGCATGTCGATTTCCTTTGAAAAAAGCACAATACAGAAAGCGGGTGGCAGCGCCGTGCTGCCATGGGTGGTACTTTAGTTTTTGAAATCGAGCAGATAAACGGCAGAATATGCGCTTGTTTGTTGCAGAAATCGAGCATATCCATGGACCGATTGCTGGCGATGCAGGTGTTTGCCACGGTGGCCGAATGCGGCAGCTTCACGGCGGCGGCCGAGCGGCTGGACCTGTCGCGCGCCATGGCCACGCGCCATGTGGAGTCGCTGGAGCAGTGGCTGGGCGCGCGCCTGCTGCACCGCACCACGCGCCGTGTCTCGCTTACCGATGCCGGTGCGCAGTGCCTGCGCTACAGCCAGCAGATGCTGGCCCTGGCCGATGAGGTGCAAGGCGAGATGCGCGCCAGCGACAGCCAGTTGCGCGGCCTGCTGCGCGTGACCTGCAGCATGTCCTTCGGCCATGCGCAGATGGCGCCGGCCATTGCGCAGTTCATGCGGCTGCACCCGCACCTCAAGATCGACCTGCTGGTGGACGACGGCGCGCTGGACCTGGTGCAGCAGCGCATCGACCTGGCCATACGCATCAGCGCCGATCCGGGCGCCGCACTCATCGGCCGGCCGCTGGCCGTCTGCGAATCGGTGCTGGTGGCCTCGACCGCCTATCTGGATGCGGCTGGCCGGCCGAAGGCACCGGCCCAGCTGCAGGCGCACCGCTGCCTGGGACACATGCGCGTGGGGCGCAATGTCTGGCAATTGACTCGCCGTGACGATGAAAGCGATGAGCAGCAGATCGCCGTCACCACCTGGTTCAACGCCAACGAAGCCACCGTGCTGGCCGCCGCTGCCGTCGAAGGCGCCGGCATTGCCTTGCAGCCAACCTACCTGGTCCAGCCCATGCTGCAAAACGGCCAGCTGGAGCTGGTGCTGCCCGACTGGCGCCCGCAGCCGCTGACCGTGCATGCGCTGTACAGCTCGCGCCGCCATCTGCCGGTGGCCGTGCGGGCGCTGCTGGATTTTCTCGTGCAGCGTTTCGAGGGCGCGCACTGGTAGCAGGGGCGTAAAAAAGCCGCCTTGCGGCGGCTTGTGGGATGCAAGTGTGCGATTTTCTGGCCCATGGCGTCGCGTGCTTGGCGGGCGCGTCCCATGCCAGGGACGCCGAGCAAGGGCCGCCCCGCAGCGAGGGCGTCGTCCCCCTCCCTCGCGAAGCGAGTAGAGAGGGGGAAGCGGCGTCAGCCGCTCAGGGGGTGTAGGTCATTCCTTGCCGCCCAATTGGGGCAGGGCGGTGCTGGTGCCCAGGGACAGCAGGCCGGCCTTGGCGTAGATGGCCAGCTTGTCGCGGGTGTCCATCAGGTCCAGGTTGCGCATGGTCAGCTGGCCGATGCGGTCGGCGGGGCTGAAGGGCGCGTCCTCGACCTTTTCCATCGACAGGCGCTCGGGCGCGTAGGTCAGGTTGGGCGATTCGGTGTTCAGGATGGAGTAGTCATTGCCGCGGCGCAGCTCCAGCGTCACGGTGCCGGTCACGGCGCGGGCCACCCAGCGCTGGGCGGTTTCGCGCAGCATGATGGCCTGCGGGTCGAACCAGCGGCCCTGGTACAGCAGGCGGCCCAGGCGCAGGCCGTTGATGCGGTACTGCTCGATGGTGTCCTCGTTGTGGATGCCGGTCACCAGGCGCTCGTAGGCGATGTGCAGCAGGGCCATGCCGGGGGCCTCGTAGATGCCGCGGCTCTTGGCTTCGATGATGCGGTTCTCGATCTGGTCGCTCATGCCCAGGCCGTGGCGGCCACCGATGCGGTTGGCTTCCAGGAACAGCTCCACGGGATCGGCGATTTCCTTGCCATTGAGGGCCACGGGGCGGCCTTCTTCGAAGGTCACCGACACTTCCTCGGCCTTGACCTCGACCTCGGGCTTCCAGAACGCCACGCCCATGATGGGGTTGACGATGCGGATGCCGCTGTTCAGGAACTCCAGGTCCTTGGCCTCGTGCGTGGCGCCCAGCATGTTGCTGTCGGTCGAGTAGGCCTTCTCGGCGCTCATCTTGTAGCCGAAGCCCTCCTTGGTCATGAAGGCCGACATCTCGGCGCGGCCGCCCAGCTCGTCGATGAAGGTCTGGTCCAGCCAGGGCTTGTAGATCTTCAGAGCGGGGTTGGTCAGCAGGCCGTAGCGGTAGAAGCGCTCGATGTCGTTGCCCTTGAAGGTCGAGCCGTCACCCCAGATGTTGACGTCGTCTTCCTTCATGGCGGCCACCAGCATGGTGCCGGTCACGGCACGGCCCAGGGGCGTGGTGTTGAAATAGGTGATGCCGCCCGTGGAGATGTGGAAGGCGCCGGCCTGGATGGCGGCAATGCCTTCGCCGGCCAGCTGCGCGCGGCAGTCGATCAGGCGGGCCTGCTCGGCGCCGTACTCCATGGCCTTGCGGGGGATTTCGTCGTAGTCGGCCTCGTCGGGCTGGCCCAGGTTGGCCGTGTAGGCGTAGGGCAGGGCGCCCTTGTTCTTCATCCAGCGCAGGGCGGCGCTGGTGTCCAGGCCGCCCGAGAAGGCGATGCCGACCTTTTGGCCGACGGGGACGTTTTGCAGGATGGTTTCCATACGATGCTTCTCTCAATAACGATGGCGGCTGGCGTGCGGGACGCGGCTGCCGGAAAACACGGAAGGCGCCTGGGCGCCGTCAGGTCGAATGCGTCGGTCTGCCCAGGCGCTCAGGCGCTCTTAGGCGTAGTGGCAGATGTAGTGATAGGCCTCGGTCACGCGGATGTCGAACTTGGAGTTCGCAGGCACCTGGAAGGACTCGCCGGCCTTGGAGGTCAGCCACTGGTCCGTGCCGTCGAGCTTGTACTCGCAGGAGCCGGCCACGCATTCCATGATCTCGGCGGCGGCCGTGCCGAAAGTCAGCTGGCTGGGCAGCACCACGCCCGCAGACTTCTTCGTGCCATCGGCCAGCGTGAAGCCATGGCTGATGCATTTGCCGTCGAAATAGACATTGGCCTTGGTGGTCAGGGTGATGCCAGAGATGGTTTCGGTGGTCATGGAAGCTGGGCAGAGGGTGGACTAAACCGCCCATTTTAGGCCAGCACCCGGCCGCTGCCCGTACGTGCTGGCCGCCGCCATGCAAAAAGCCCCTTGTCGGGGCTTTGCATGCGCAGGTCCGTCTCAGCGGCGCCAGCCATGACGGTAGCCGCCGCGCCAGCCGTGATAGCTGGGGCGCGAGGCGTAGTACACGCCGGCAGCAAGGGCTGCTCCAATCACCACGGGAGCCACATAGTCACCGGCCGAATACACGGGCTGCACAGGCTGGGGGGCGTAGTAGTCACCGCCGTCGTAGTAGTTGTTCTGGTAGACCACGGGCGGCGGCACGGGTGCGGTGGAGTACGCGGCCTGGGGCGGCTGGTTGGTGCCGTAGTAGCCGTTGCTGCCATAGGCCGCGCTGTTGGCGGCGGGCTGCACGCTCAGCGCGATCCAGTCCCCGGGCGGCGTGGTGGTACGCGTCGTGTAGTTGCGGCCTGCGTACTCGTAGACCACGTCATAGGCCACGGCGCGGTTCTGGTAGTAGGTCTGGGTGGTGCAGTTGCGCACCGTCTGGTACTGGGGCTGGCCCGTGGCCTCGGCCTGGTTGCCCAGCATAGCGCCGCCGATCACGCCGGCCGCCGTGGCGGCCGCGCGTCCGCCGCCATGGCCGATGGCATTGCCGACCACGCCGCCCGCCAGGGCACCCAGAACGGCGCCCGCGCCCGAGGTGCGCTGGCCGGTATAGACGTTTTCATCGCGGCAGACCTGCTGGGGCACGGCCACCTGCTGGGTCACCGGGGTCACCGACAGCACCCGGCCTTGCTCCTGGGCCAGGGCCACGGTGGCGGTCGTGGCCGCCAGCGTCAAAAGAACCAGGGATTTCATGATTGCACTCCTGTTGCGCTGGCGGTATTTCCTGCCAGGCTCCATGCAAGTGTATTCCTCGGGCCTGGAAAGCAGTTTGCGGTCGCGTAAATCCACGTAATAAGCTGTTCCAGGCCTGATGGCAGAGTCAGCGCTTGCCCCCGTGGGCCATCTCTGCCCAGGCGTCGGGCGCAAAACCCACGGTGATGCGTCCCTGCGGCCATTGGACGACCGGGCGCTTGATGACGCTGGGCTGCTGCTGCATGAGGGCTGCGGCACCGGCCGCATCCTGGGCGGCGGCCTGGGTGTCGGCATCGAGCTTGCGCCACGTCGTGCCTTGGCGGTTGAGCAGCTTTTCCCAGCCGACAGCCTGCATCCAGGCGGGCAACTGCTCGGCGGGAACACCCTGTTTCTTGAAGTCGTGGAATTCGTAGGCGATGCCCTGGTCGGTGAGCCAGGCGCGGGCCTTCTTGACGGTGTCGCAGTTGGGAATGCCGTAGAGCGTCACAGTGTTTGCAGTGGTCATGATTGGTTGCAGTTGCCGCAGTCAATGGATGGCGAGGACCCCATAAGGACACTGTCCCTGGGTAACAATAGCGCGCAGTATGCACACCTCATTTCCCACATTGGATGCATGGCTCGCCTATTGCGAGCGCCTGCACCCCAAGAATATTGCGCTGGGCCTGGATCGCGTGCGCGAAGTTGCCCAGCGCCTGGACCTGCGTTTCGACTGCCCCGTGATCACGGTGGCGGGCACCAACGGCAAAGGATCGACCTGCGCCATGCTGGAGGCCGTGGCGCTTCAATCGGGCTTTCGCCCCGGCGTCTACACATCGCCGCATCTGGTGCATTTCGAGGAACGCTGCCGCGTGGGCGGCGAGATCGTGAAGGCCGCCGAGCTGCTGCCGCAGTTCGAGGCCGTGGAGCAGGCGCGCGTGCAGGGCACGGAAGTGGCGCTCACCTATTTCGAGTTCACCACGCTGGCCATCCTGCGGCTGATGAGCCAGTCCAGGCTGGATGTGGCGATTCTCGAGGTGGGCCTGGGCGGGCGGCTGGATGCCACCAATGTGATCGACGCCGATTGCGCCGTCATCACCAGCATCGACATCGACCATGTGGAATTCCTGGGGCCGGACCGCGAGAGCATCGGCCGCGAGAAGGCCGGCATCATGCGCGCCGGCCGGCCTGTGGTGGTCAGCGATCCCATGCCGCCGCAAAGCGTGCTGGACCATGCACAGGCCATTGGCGCCGATCTCTGGCGCCTGGGCCAGGACTTCAATTTCTCGGGCGACAAGCAGCAGTGGGGCTGGGCCGGACGCGGGCGGCGCTATGCCGGTCTGGCCTATCCGGCGCTGCGCGGCGCCAACCAGCTGGTCAATGCATCGGGTGCGCTGGCCGCGCTCGAGGCCATCCGCAGCCGCCTCCCCGTCACGGCCCAGGCCGTGCGCACGGGGCTGGCCATGGTCGAGCTGCCGGGCCGTTTCCAGATCATTCCGGGCCAGCCCACGCTGGTGCTGGACGTGGCGCACAACCCGCATTCGGTGGCGGCGCTGACGGCCAACCTCGATGCCATGGGCTACTTTCCCTGCACGCATGCGGTCTTCGGCGCCATGCACGACAAGGACCTGGCCCCCATGCTGGCCAGGATTGCCCCGCTGATCGACCGCTGGTATCTCACCGACCTGCCCACGCCGCGCGCCGAGAGCGCCGAGGTGCTGCGCCAGAAGATCGAAGCCCTGCCGCCCGCGCCGGGCGTGCCGCGCGAGATCTCGCTGGCCACCTTCGCAAACCCGCAGCTGGCGCTGGATGCCGCGGTTCTTGCAGCAGGTCCCACTGATAGAATCGTGGTCTTTGGCTCGTTCTTCACGGTGGGCGGCGTGCTGCAGGACGGCCCGCCCCGGCTGAACGCCAAGCATCTGGGCACCTGAATCCAGTGATCCGCACCGCAAACGGCCATCGTGGCTGCCTGTGGTGGCCGATCTGAACGAGTCCGCACTCCATGGCATTTTTCAATTTTCGTTGGCCCGGCAAAAAAGACGACGGTGATTCGTCGTCCGCATCGAGGCGGCCCACACGGCTGGGACAGGCGGAAAGCGTCGATGTCATGCGCCGCCGGGCGCGCCACCGCCTCATCGGCGCTGCCGTGCTGGTCCTGGCGGGCGTGGTGGGTTTCCCCCTGCTGTTCGACACGCAGCCGCGTCCGATTCCCGTGGACATCCCCATCGAGATTCCCGACCGCGACAAGGTCGCTCCTCTGGTCGTGCCCGGCGCCAATGCCGTGGACGCCCATCCGCACCAGGGCGCCGCATCCCCGGCAGGCCGCGTGCCGGCCCAGGCCTCGCTGGGCGCCGACGAGGAAGAGGTTCCCATGGGCAGGCCTTCCGTGCCCGTGGCGCCAGCCGTCTCGCAGGTGGCTCCGGTCAAGCCGGAAGCAAAGCCCGAAACCCGGCCCGAGGCAAAGCCTGAGCCCAAGCCCGCCGCCAAGCCTGAGACCAAACCCGAGCCCAAGCCGGAACCCAGGCCCAAGCCCGAGCCGGCCAAACCCGAACACAAGCCGGAGCCCAAGCCCGAACCCAAACCCGAGCCGAAGCCAAAGCCCGAACCCAAGCCCGAACCCAAGCCCGAGCCGTCCAGGAGCGACGACGCCGCGCGTGCCCGGGCCCTGCTGGAAGGTCGCAGCGCACCGGCGGCTGCTGCGGCGACGGACGAGCGCTTCATCGTGCAGGTCGGCGCCTTCTCCGATGCCGGCAAGGCCCAGGAAATCCGCGCCAAGCTGGAGCTGGCGGGCCTGAAGACTTTCACGCAGGTGGTGGACACCAAGGACGGCAAGCGCACGCGTGTGCGTGTGGGCCCGTTCAACGGCCGTGCCGAGGCCGACAAGGCGGCGGCGCGCGTCAAGGGCCAGGGCCTGCCGGCGTCGGTGCTCAAGCTCTGAGGCGGTGACGTACATCTTGCAAAGCAGCACAGGCGCACAGAGATAGCGTATGTCCACGGTGGACTGGGTTTTGCTGGCCTGCGTGCTGGCATCGATGCTGCTAGGTGCCTGGCGCGGGCTGGTGTATGAGGTGCTGTCGCTGCTCGGCTGGCTGGTGGCCTTTGTCGTGGCTCGCATCTGGGCAGCCGACGTGGCGCTGTGGCTGCCCATGCAGGACTGGGACATGCAGCTGCGCTATGCCGCAGGCTTTGTGCTGTTGTTCGTGCTGGCGCTGTTCGGCTGGGGCCTGGTGTCCTGGCTGTCGCGCCGGCTGATCGAGGCGGTGGGCCTGAGGCCCGTGGACCGCACGCTGGGCGCGCTGTTCGGCGTGCTGCGCGGGGCGCTGCTGGCCCTGGTGGCAACGATGGTGATCAGCTACACGCCGCTGCACCAGGGACAGTGGTGGCAGGATTCAGCCCTGGCGCCGTGGCTGATGCAGGCGCTGGCTGCGGTTTTGCCGCAGCTGCCGCAGGAATGGGGACGCTATCTGCCGGCTGCATGACAAGGCGCTGCAGCGCAGGAGTCGGCTGGCAGAAACAGTTTGGATAGAGAAATCGGGCGCAGGCGTGGCCAATGGGTGGCTGCTACGGCCCAGACAGCGAAGGGCGACCTTCGCAAACGGATGGAACGCAACTATGTGTGGAATCGTTGGTGTAGTCAGCACCGCGCCCGTGAATCAACTGATCTATGACGCCCTGCTGCTGCTGCAGCACCGTGGCCAGGATGCCGCCGGCATCGTGACCCAGCAGGAGCGCAAGTTCTTCATGCACAAGGCCAAGGGCATGGTGCGCGACGTGTTCCGCACCCGCAACATGCGCGCCCTGCCGGGCACGGTGGGCCTGGGCCAGGTGCGCTACCCGACGGCCGGCAACGCGACCAGCGAGGAAGAGGCCCAGCCCTTCTACGTGAACGCGCCCTTCGGCATCGTCATGGTGCACAACGGCAACCTCACCAACGCCAAGCAGCTGCGCGAGGAACTGTCGGACACCGACCACCGCCATACCAACACCGAGAGCGACTCCGAAGTCCTGCTCAACGTGCTGGCCCACGAGCTGGCCCGCGCCAGCAGCGGCGCACCGCTCAAGAGCGAAGACGTCTTCCAGGCCGTCAGCGCCGTGCACAAGCGCATCAAGGGCTCGTACGCCGTGATCGCGCTGATTGCGGGCTACGGCCTGCTGGCCTTCCGCGACCCCTTCGGCATCCGTCCCCTGTGCATGGGCCGCAGCGCCGACGGCACGGTGATGCTGGCCAGCGAATCCGTGGCCCTGGAAGGCACGCTGCACCAGCTCGAGCGCGATGTCGCTCCGGGTGAAGCCGTGTTCGTGCACAGCGACGGCCAGGTCGAAACCCGCCAGTGCGCCGAAAAGAGCGAGCTGCACCCCTGCGTGTTCGAGTACGTATACCTGGCCCGTCCGGACTCGGTGCTCGACGGCATCTCCGTCTACCAGGCGCGCCTGAACATGGGCGAGACGCTGGCCAAGCGCGTGGTCTCCACCGTGCCGCCCAACGAGATCGACGCCATCATCCCGATTCCGGAATCCAGCCGGCCCAGCGCCATGCAGCTGGCCCAGCTGCTGGGCATCCCCTACCGCGAAGGCTTCGTCAAGAACCGCTACGTGGGCCGCACCTTCATCATGCCGGGCCAGGCCTCGCGCAAGAAATCCGTGCGCCAGAAGCTCAACGCCATCGGCAGCGAGTTCAAGGGCCGCAAGGTGCTGCTGGTGGACGACTCCATCGTGCGCGGCACCACCTCCAAGGAAATCGTGCAGATGGCGCGTGACGCCGGCGCCGTCAAGGTCTACCTGGCCTCGGCCGCTCCTCCGGTGCGCCATCCCAACGTCTACGGCATCGACATGCCCACGCGCGCCGAACTGGTGGCGCATGGCCGCACGGTCGAGGAAATCCGCCAGGTCATCGGCGCCGACGCGCTGATCTACCAGGACGTGGCCGCCATGAAGCAGACCGTGGGCAAGATCAATCCGCAGGTGCAGGGCTTCGAGGCCTCGTGCTTCGACGGCGTCTACATCACGGGCGACATCTCCGAGGACGAAGTCACGGCACTCAATGAAGGCCGCAACCGCGGCGGCGAGGAAGAGTCCAGCGACGCCTCGCGCCTGTCCCTGCCCAACGCCCAGGAAGCCTGAGCCCGAGCCTGAGTCAGAGCGATCGGGCTTCAGTGACAATACGGGGGCGGGCCTGAGGCCCGCCCTTTTTTGACAAATGAGCTAAAAGCGCTGGTGCTGGAGGACTGCAGGCTGCAACGCCCAGCAAGTCCCCAGGTGACAAGTGTTTCTAGCTCCTTTTTTCCGGGCACCGCCGCCATCGGCGGGCCGCGCCCGACCCCAAGGACCATCAACGTGACGAACAAGACACTTCCCGAAGGCCTGCATCCCGATACGCTGGCCCTGCGCGTGGGCGTGGAACGAAGCCAGTGGGGCGAGCACAGCGAAGCCCTGTACATGACCAGCAGCTTCGTGCAGCCCGACTGCGCAACGGCAGCGCGCCGCTTCGCCAACGAAGAGCCCGGCTACACCTACAGCCGCACCTCCAACCCCACGGTGACCAGCTTCGAGCAGCGCCTGGCTGCCATGGAAGGCACGGAATGCGCCGTGGCCACGTCCACGGGCATGTCGGCCATCTTGCTGGTGGCGCTGACCACGCTCAAGGCGGGCGACCATGTGATCTGCTCGCAGTCCATGTTCGGCTCCACCATCAAGCTGCTGGGCGGCGAGATGGCGCGCTTCGGCATCGAGACCAGCTTTGTCTCGCAGACCGATGTGCAGGCCTGGAAGGCCGCCATCCGTCCCAACACGCGATTGCTGTTCGCCGAGACGCCGACCAACCCGCTGACCGACCTGTGCGACATCGCCGCGCTGGCCGAGCTGGCGCACGCCCATGGCGCGCTGCTGGCCGTGGACAACAGCTTTGCCTCGCCCGTGCTGCAGCAGCCTGCCAAGTTCGGTGCCGACCTGGTCGTGCACTCCGGCACCAAGCTGCTGGACGGCCAGGGCCGCGTCATGTCGGGCGCCGTCTGCGGCACGACGGCACTGGTGGACAAGGTCATGGGCACCTTCCTGCGCAGCGGCGGCCTGAACCTGGCGCCGTTCAACGCCTGGGTGGTGCTCAAGGGGCTGGAGACGCTGTCCCTGCGCGTGAAGGCGCAAAGCGCCTCCGCGCTGGAGCTGGCCACCTGGCTGGAAGCCCATCCCAAGGTCGCCCGCGTCTACTACCCGGGCCTGGCCAGCCACCCGCAGCACGAGCTGGCCATGCGCCAGCAAAACGGCATGGGCGGCGGCGTGCTGTCCTTCGACGTGGTGGGCGAGGGCGCCGAACAGCTGCGCGCCAACGCCTTCCATGTGGCCGACAGCACCCGGGTGTGCTCGATCACGGCCAACCTGGGCGACGTCAAGACCACCATCACCCATCCGGCCAGCACCTCGCATGGCCGCCTGAGCGAAGAGCAGCGCCGTGCCGCCGGCATCGGCCAGGGCCTGCTGCGCATCTCCGTCGGACTGGAATACCTGGGCGACCTCAAGAACGATCTCTCCCGCGGACTGGATACCCTGCAATGACACAAAAAGTACGTACCCGTTTTGCCCCGTCTCCCACGGGCTTCATCCACCTGGGCAACATCCGCTCGGCCCTGTATCCCTGGGCCTTTGCGCGCGCCACGGGCGGCGATTTCATCCTGCGCATCGAGGACACCGACGTGGAGCGCTCCACCCAGGCCTCGGTGGACGTGATCATCGAAGGCATGGCTTGGCTGCAGCTGGACCATGACGAAGGTCCGTTCTATCAAATGCAGCGCATGGACCGCTACAAGGAGGTGCTGGCCGGCCTGCAGGCTTCGGGCCATGTCTACCCCTGCTACATGAGCGTGGAAGAACTCGACGCCCTGCGCGAGCGCCAGATGGCCAACAAGGAAAAGCCGCGCTACGACGGCACCTGGCGCCCTGAGGAAGGCAAGGTGCTGCCGCCCGTGCCCGAAGGCGTGCGTCCCGTGCTGCGCTTCAAGACGCCGAAGGGCGGCGTCGTGGCCTGGGAAGACAAGTGCAAGGGCCGCATCGAGTTCCAGAACAGCGAGCTGGACGACCTGGTGATCGCGCGCCCCGATGGCACGCCCACCTACAACTTCTGCGTCTGCGTGGACGACATGGACATGGCCATCACCCATGTCATCCGTGGCGACGACCACGTCAACAACACGCCGCGCCAGATCCACATCTTCGAGGCCCTGGGCGCCAGCGTGCCAGTGTTCGCCCATCTGCCCACCGTGCTCAACGAGCAGGGCGAGAAGATGAGCAAGCGCAACGGCGCCAAGGCCGTCACCCAGTACCGCGACGAAGGCTACCTGCCCGACGCCATGGTCAACTACCTGGCCCGCCTGGGCTGGAGCCATGGCGACGACGAAATCTTCAGCCGCGCCCAGTTCCTGGAGTGGTTCAACCTGGACCACCTGGGCCGCAGCGCAGGCCAGTTCGACGAGGCCAAGCTGCGCTGGGTCAACGCCCAGCACCTGAAGGCCCTGGACGATGCGGCCCTGGCAGAGCTGGTGCGCCCCTTCGTGCTCAAGACCGGGCTGGACCAGGCCCTGCTCGACGCAGACGACCGCCTGCCGCGCATCTGCGCCCTGTTCAAGGACCGCTGCGAAACCCTGGTCGATCTGGCCGGCTGGGTGCGCCTGTTCTACGTGGACGCCTTCGACCGCAACGCCGAAGACCTGGCAAAGCACGTGACCGACGCCGTGGCGCCCGCCCTGGACGCCTTCGCCGAAGGCATCGCCTCGGTGGAGTGGAGCAAGGAAGCCATTGCTGCCCTGATCAAGGAAGTGCTCAAGGCCCAGGGCCTGAAGATGCCGCAACTGGCCATGCCGGTGCGCGTGCTGACGCTGGGCACAGCGCACACGCCTTCGGTGGACGCGGTGCTGGAGCTGCTGGGTCGTGAAAAAATTCTGGCGCGTTTGAAAAACCGCTGAAAACCTGTCTATAATTCGAGTCTCTGATGCAAACGCAGCAACTAACAAGAAGCAGCGATTGCAGCATGAAGGGGGTATAGCTCAGCTGGGAGAGCGCTTGCATGGCATGCAAGAGGTCATCGGTTCGATCCCGTTTACCTCCACCAAAATTGAGACTTGAGTTTGTAACGCAAGTTCTAGGATTGACCCTATCGTCTAGAGGCCTAGGACATCACCCTTTCACGGTGAGTACCGGGGTTCGAATCCCCGTAGGGTCGCCAAGTTTGCAGCACTTGGCTCGCAAGAGCGCAAAAGCTGTCTGCCAGGAGTGGTAGTTCAGTTGGTTAGAATACCGGCCTGTCACGCCGGGGGTCGCGGGTTCGAGTCCCGTCCACTCCGCCAAAATTTGTCGCTTGGTATGTAAGCGCCTTTGAAACACGAAGGCGCTTTTTTATCGGCGGATCACAGGCTGTGACCCTATCGTCTAGAGGCCTAGGACATCACCCTTTCACGGTGAGTACCGGGGTTCGAATCCCCGTAGGGTCGCCAAGTTTGCAGCACTTGGCTCGCAAGAGCACAAAAGCTGTCTGCCAGGAGTGGTAGTTCAGTTGGTTAGAATACCGGCCTGTCACGCCGGGGGTCGCGGGTTCGAGTCCCGTCCACTCCGCCAGTATCGGATTCTTGGGGGTATAGCTCAGCTGGGAGAGCGCTTGCATGGCATGCAAGAGGTCATCGGTTCGATCCCGTTTACCTCCACCAAAAATCGAGACTTGAGTTTGTAACGCAAGTTCTAGGATTGACCCTATCGTCTAGAGGCCTAGGACATCACCCTTTCACGGTGAGTACCGGGGTTCGAATCCCCGTAGGGTCGCCAAGTTTGCAGCACTTGGCTCGAAAGAGCGCAAAAGCTGTCTGCCAGGAGTGGTAGTTCAGTTGGTTAGAATACCGGCCTGTCACGCCGGGGGTCGCGGGTTCGAGTCCCGTCCACTCCGCCAGATTCCTTGTGCAAACCGCCGCGTTTGCGCAGACAAGAAGCCACCGCAAGGTGGCTTTTTTGTTTCTGGTTGTTGCAGTTTTCGGTGTGACTTCTTCACATGGAAAGCCTTTGTGCACAAAACACGATCTATTGCCCAGATTTTTTAAGGGCAAACCCGGAACTTTCCCTCAACATTCGTAACAATAGACGGTGTCCTGTTTGCAGGGCGTCCATCTTTCACCGACTCGTCTGCCCCGCTCCATGCGCCTTGCGCCATCGTTTGTCTTTTCGTTGCTGATGCTGCTGTCCATCTTCTGCGGGCAGGTGGCAGCTTCGGCATCTTCCGATGGACTGGAAGGCGATGGCCTGCTGGCGCACCATCCCGTCGTGACCATCGATGAGGAATTCCTCGAGGAACTCGCGGAAGTCGAGGAAGACGACGAGACCGAGTTTGCCGAGCTGACGGCACACAGCGGCAACAAGCGCCAGCTGCTGGCCCTGCTGGCCTGCGGCGAGGACCGTTCCGCCGAGATGTACTGGCCGCCCGAGCCCATCGCCGTGCAGGTGGTGTCGCTGTGGGCCCCGCCTTCGACCTATTCCCAGGCGCACCTGTCGCCCGCCCCGGGCCAGCTGCTGCGCCCTCCAAGACCTTCCCTGCTCGGCTGACCGCATATTGCGGCGCAGGCATGCCTTGTGCCCCTTGCGCCCCTTGTCGGCTGACGCATCCCACTGCCTGATCACTGCTCGTGCGCGCCTTGCTGGCGTGCACGCCATGCCGTCGTCCGCGCGCTGACTGCGCACGGCGCGGCCATGCCCGTTCCCGCGTGGTCCGCAGGGAAGGGCCCATCTCTTACTCAACCCCTCGACTGTCGCTTTGCGGCAGATGCATGCCATGGTGAATCCAACGGTATTGGCGGGAATGGCCCCCGCCCGTTTTCCATCCTGTTCGCGCAAGGTCCTGCAAGGCGCGATCTGCAGCCTGCTGGTGGGCTGGGGTGCTGGCGCTTCGGCGCAGGCCCACCCCCCTGGCAAGCCCCAGGCGTCCCAGGCGCCCCTGACGCAGGCGGCTCCGGCCGCCGCCGAGGCCGCGGCGTCCCGTACGCCGATCGTGCCGAAGGCCGGTTCGGCCGCAGAGGCGCCTTCGGTGGCTTCGGCCGCCGCACAGCGCCTGCCCCAGCTGAGCCTGAACGAGGTCGTTCGCGCCGTGCTGGACCACAACCCCGATCTGCGCGCTGTCGAGCAGTCCCGGACCACGGCGCGCGCAGGCGTGGTCAGCGCCTCGGCGCTGCCCAATCCCAAGCTCGAATGGAACCAGGGCCGCAACAGCGCCCGCGTTCCGGGCGCGGCAGCCGGCACGGTGCAGGGCTGGGCCGTGGCCTTGCCCATCGAGAACCCCGCCGTGCGAGGTGCGCGCGTGGAGGCCGCGAGGGCAGGCGAGCAGGGCTCGGTGCACTTCGTGGCGACCACGCGCAATGCGCTGGTGGCCCAGGTGCGGCTGCGCGCCTACGAAATGGTCCTGCGCGAGGCGGAGGTCGAGGCCGCCAAGGAGGCGGTGCGCCTTCTGGAGCAGGCCCATGAGCGCGTCCGCGTCCGCGTGGACAGCGGCGAGGCGGCCCGCTACGAAATCATCAAGGCCGATGCCGAAATCATCCAGGCGCGCCAGCAGGAGCAGACCGCAAGGCTGCGTGCCGAGCAGGCGCAGCTGGCGCTGGGCCGCCTGGCCGCAGGCCAGCTGCCCGTGCGCTTCCGCCTGGATGTGTCGCTGGAGGATCCGCTGCGCATCGAGGACATGGGCGAGATCGATCCCATGGAGCATCCCGAACTGCGCCAGCTCAAGGCGGAGGTCGAGCGTGCCCAGGCGCGGCTTGACGGTGCCAAGGCCTCGCGCTGGCCGGGCGTGGAGCTGCGCTACGGCCAGACGCGCGAGCCCGATGTGCGCCTGAACACGGTGGGCGTGAGCATCCAGATCCCCTTGCTCGACCAGCACCGCGGCCCCATCGACGAGGCGGCCTCCGAGCTGGAGCGCGCGCGTCTGCAGCTGGAAGGCCGGCAGATCGAGCTGCGCCAGCAGACGCTGCAGGCCTGGAAGGAGCTGGAGATGGCGCGACTGCGCACCCAGGCACTGAGCCAGGGTTCGGTGCGCGAGGCCGAGTCGGCCCTGCGCGTGGCCGAGGCCGCCTACCGCTTCGGCGAGCGCGGCATTCTCGATGTGCTCGATGCGCAGCGCGTGCTGCGCTCCATCCGTGCAGACCTGCTCGACGCGCGCTACCAGCTGCAGGCGGCGCGCATACAGCTCGAATACCTGGCGGGCCGCTACGACGATCCGTCCGCGCTGTGAAGCGCGCCGTCCCTGCCTCACACCCGAAATCAGAAACGAACATGTCCTTGAATATGCATCCGCAACCCATCGCCGCCCGCGCAGGCAGCAGCACCTTGGTGAACTCCCTGGCCCTGGCCGGCCTGCTGGCCGCAACGCTGGCGCTGAGCGCCTGCGGCAAGAACGAAGAGGCCGAAGCCAAGGCGGCGCCCGCAGCGGCCGCTGCGCAGGAGCAGGACCCGATGGAGGTCCGCGTCACCGCCGAGATGGCGCCCAACTTCGCCGTCAAGCCCGTGGCGCAGGCGCAGATCGCGCTGCTGCAGGAGGTGTCCGGCCGCATCGAGGCCAATGAGCGCCAGGTCACCCGCATTGGCGCGGCCGCCACGGGACGCGTGACCGAAGTGCTGGTCGAAGTGGGCGACCGCGTGCGCGCGGGCCAGGTGCTGGCCCGCGTGGCCAGCCCCGAGCTGACCACCGCCCAGCTGGCCTATCTGCGTGCACACTCCGCCGCCACGCTGGCCGAGCGCGGCGTGGAGCGCGCGCGCCAGCTGATAGCCGCCGACGTCATCGGCTCGGCCGAGCTGCAGCGCCGCGAGTCCGAGCTGTCGATTGCGCGCGCCGAGCAGCGCGCTGCCGGCGACCAGTTGCGCCTGATCGGCATTCCCGACAGCGCCATCGCCCAGCTGCGCGACAAGGGCACGCTGCAGTCGCATGCGGCCGTGCTGTCCACAGGGGCCGGCGTGGTGATCGAGCGCAAGGTCAGCTCCGGCCAGGTGACCCAGCCCGGCGATCCGCTGTTCACCGTGGCCGACCTGAGCAGCGTCTGGGTGGTGGGCGCGATCCCCGAGCAGATGGCCAGCGGCGTGCGTGCCGGCCAGGCCGTGGAGATCGCCGTGCCCGCCCTGGGCGAGCGCGTGCTGTCCGGCCAAATCGTGCATGTGGGCGACACCGTGACGCCCGAGACCCGCACCGTCACCATCCGCACCCAGGTGGACAACCCCGAGCGCGACCTCAAGCCCCAGATGCTGGCCACCATGCGCATCCAGGGCGAGGTGCGCCAGCTGCTGGCCGTGCCGGCCGAGGCCGTGGTGCGCGAGAACGACCGCGACCATGTCTTCGTCAAGAAGGGCGAGAACCACTACCGCCTCACGCCCGTCGAGCTGGGCACCGCCAGCGGCGGCATGCGCCCCGTGAACAAGGGCGTGGCCGATGGCACGGTCATCGTCACCACGGGTGCCTTCCACCTGAACAACGAGCGCAAGCGCGCAGAGCTGGAGTAAGCCCATGATCGCTTCCATGATCCGGGCCGCACTGAGCCAGCGGCTCATCGTGATCGTGCTCTCGCTGGTGCTGTGCGGCTTCGGCCTGCGCGCCGCCATGAATCTGTCGGTGGATGCCTTTCCTGACGTGACCAACGTCCAGGTCCAGGTGGCCACCGAGGCGCCAGGCCGTTCGCCCGAGGAAATCGAGCGCTTCGTGACCGTGCCGCTGGAAATCGCCATGACCGGCATGCCGGGCCTGGTGGAGATGCGCTCGCTCAACAAGAGCGGCCTGTCCATCATCACCCTGGTCTTCACCGATGCCACCGACGTGTACTTTGCACGCCAGCTCGTCACCGAGCGGCTGATGGAGGTCACGCCGCGCATGCCCGCAGGCATCATCCCCGTGCTGGGGCCGGTGTCCACGGGCCTGGGCGAGGTCTACCAGTACACGCTGGACCATCCCGACGACGGCAAGCGGGCCCTCACGCCCGAGGAGCTGACCGAGCGCCGCACCATCCAGGACTGGGTGGCGCGCCCGCTGCTGCGCTCCATTCCCGGCGTGGCCGAAATCAACTCGCAGGGCGGCTACGTCAAGCAGTACCAGGTGGAGGTCGATCCCGGCCGGCTGCGCCACTACGGCCTGTCCGTGCGCCATGTGGTCCAGGCCATCGCCGACAACAACGCCAATGCCAGCGGCGGCATCCTGCCCCAGGTCACCGAGCAGTACCTGATCCGCGCCGTGGGCCTGGTCCAGTCGCTGGATGACATCGGCAACATCGTTCTCAAGCAGGAAGGCGGCGTGCCGGTCTTCGTGCGCGATGTGGCCGAGGTCCAGCTGGGCCAGGAAGTGCGCCAGGGCGCCATCATCAAGGGCGGCTATACCGAAGGCGTCTCCGGCATCGTGCTGATGATGCGCGGCGGCAATGCCAAGGAGGTGGTCACCCGCGTGAAGGAGCGCGTGCAGGAGATCAACTCCAAGGGCATGCTCCCCGGCGGCCTGCAGATCGTTCCCTACTACGACCGTACCGACCTGGTCGACTCGGCGCTGTGGACCGTGGGCAAGGTGCTGATCGAGGGCATCCTGCTCGTGGTCGTGGTGCTCTTCATCTTCCTGGGTGACGTGCGCTCCAGCCTGATCGTGGTGGCCACGCTGATCATCACGCCGCTGACCACCTTCATCATGATGAACCGCTGGGGCATCTCGGCCAACCTCATGTCGCTGGGGGGGCTGGCGATCGCCATCGGCCTCATGGTCGATGCCACCGTGGTGGTGGTGGAGAACGTGTTCCACAAGCTCGGCCAGGCCGGCGACAGCATGGGCGCACGCGTGCGCACCGTGCTGTCGGCCACCACCGAGGTGGCCACGCCCACCATCTTCGGCATCGCCATCATCATCCTGGTGTTCCTGCCGCTGATGACGCTGCAAGGCATCGAAGGCAAGATGTTCGGCCCGCTGGCGCTGACCATCGCGATCTCGCTGGCCGTCTCGCTGGCCGTGTCGCTGTTCCTGTCGCCCGTGCTGTGCTCGTACTTCCTCAAGGGCGGCGCGGACCATGACACGCGCCTGATCGCCTTCCTCAAGCGCCACTACCTGCGCCTGCTGGACCTGGCCACCGCGCGCAACCGCGCCACGCTGGCCGTGGCCGTGGCGCTGCTGCTGGGCTCGCTGGGACTGTTCCCGCTGCTGGGCAAGTCCTTCATGCCCACCATGAAGGAGGGGGCGCTGACGCCGCAGATCAACCGCGTGCCCAGCATCTCGCTGGACGAGTCCATCCGCATGGAAATGGCGGCGATGAAGTCCGTGGCAGAAGTGCCCGGCGTGCTCAGCGTGGTCTCCAAGCTCGGACGCGGCGAATCGCCGGCCGATCCCGCAGGCCCCAACGAGTCCGACCCCATCGTGCTGCTGGACCCCGAGTCCGACCGCACCCAGGACGAGATCGACGAAGACATCCGCCAGCGCCTGTCCTCGATCCCGGGCGTGCAGATCGTGCTGTCCCAGCCGATCTCCGAGCGCGTGGACGAAATGGTCACGGGCGTGCGCTCGCAACTGGCCATCAAGGTCTTCGGCGACGAGCTGAGCGAGCTGCGCGACGTGTCCGAGCAGGTCGCACGCATCCTCAAGAGCGTGCCGGGCAGCACGGACATCCGCGTCGAGCGCCTGTCAGGCCAGCAGGCTCTGACCGTGGATATCGACCGCAAGGCGATCGCCCGCCACGGCCTGAACGTCACCGACGTGCAGGGCGTGATCGAGTCGGCCATCGGCGGCAAGGAAGTGACCACGGTCTACGAGGGCGAGCGCCGCTACAACGTGGTGGTTCGCTTCCCCGAGCCGTTCCGCGGCTCGCCCGCCGCCATCGGCGCCACCTTGCTGACCACGGCCACGGGCGCCCAGGTGCCGCTGAGCAGCGTGGCCCGCATCGAGCTGGTGGACGGCCCCGCGCAGATCAGCCGCGAAGGCGGCAAGCGCCGCGTGGTGGTGGGAGCCAACGTGGAAGGGCGCGACCTGGGCGGCTTCGTGACCGAAGTGCAGCAGCGCATCGACAGTGAAGTGCAGTTGCCCGATGGCTACTACTTCAAGTACGGTGGCCAGTTCGAGAACATGGAGCGCGCCATGGGCACGCTGCAGATCATCGTGCCGCTGACCATCGTGGCCATCTTCTTCCTGCTGTTCGTGCTGTTCAACTCGGTCAAGCTGGCCGGGCTGATCATCCTGGTGCTGCCCTTCGCCTCCATCGGGGGACTGATAGGCCTGTTCGTCACGGGCGAATACGTGAGCGTGCCGGCGTCGGTGGGCTTCATCGCGCTGTGGGGCATTGCGGTGCTCAACGGCGTGGTGCTGGTCTCCTGCATCCGCAAGCTGCGCGAAGATGGCATGAACGTGGCCGAGGCCGTGCGCGAAGGCTGCGTGCAGCGCTTCCGCCCCGTGATGATGACGGCCACCGTCGCGCTGCTGGGCCTGGTGCCCTTCCTGTTCGCCACCGGCCCCGGCTCGGAGGTGCAACGCCCGCTGGCCATCGTGGTGATCGGTGGCCTGATCTCGTCCACCCTGCTCACGCTGGTGGTGTTGCCGACCCTGTACCGCTGGTTTGACGAAAAACCGCTGGAAGCCTGATGAAGGAGACACTGCAATGACCATGAAGGAAATCCGGGCCATCGTGCGCCCCAGCCGCCTGGAGCGCCTGCGCGACGCGCTGCGCGCCATTCCCAACTTCCCCGGCGTGACGCTGTTCCGTGCCGAGGGCTTCACGGCCCCGGCCGCCATCGACAAGCGCAGCGTGAAGGAGGAGTTGACCGACTTTTCCGACAAGATCATGGTCTGCGTGCTGGCCGAGGCATCCATGGTCGAGCCCATCCGCGCGGCCATCACCTCGGCCTGTCACTCGGGCCAGGTCGGCGACGGCCTGGTCTGGGTGGTGGACATCGCCGAGATCCACCGCATACGCGATGGGCAAAGCCTGGCCTGACCCGGGCTGCAGCAGGGCGCCGGAATGCAGGGCGACATAAAAAAGTCATGCATTCCGGAATTGCCCCAAAAACGCTGTGCTACAATTTTTGAATCGCAGCAACGAAGCAGTGCAACGTTGCAGCAAGGGGGTATAGCTCAGCTGGGAGAGCGCTTGCATGGCATGCAAGAGGTCATCGGTTCGATCCCGTTTACCTCCACCAAAAATTGAGACTTGAGTATTTACGCAAGTTCTAGGATTGACCCTATCGTCTAGAGGCCTAGGACATCACCCTTTCACGGTGAGTACCGGGGTTCGAATCCCCGTAGGGTCGCCAAGTTTGCAGCACTTGGCTCGCAAGAGCGCAAAAGTTGCCTGCCAGGAGTGGTAGTTCAGTTGGTTAGAATACCGGCCTGTCACGCCGGGGGTCGCGGGTTCGAGTCCCGTCCACTCCGCCAGATTCCTTGTGCAAACCGCCGCGTTTGCGCAGACAAGAAGCCACCGCAAGGTGGCTTTTTTTCGTCTGCAGTTTCGCTGCGGGCCGCGTCTCGATGGGGCCTGCCCAGTGCGATGGCAGGGGCCTGCGCTGCAGGCAGTTCCTGCTTCCATCCCGATGTATCGGGCATCACCAGTCCGTCATGATCCAGGCCCATCATCCACGGCGAGGGAAAGCCATGGTGATGCGATGCGCCATAGGCGATGCCTGCCGATTTTCCACAGCCGATAGCCGTGTCTCCGTTTGCACTGGCGGGACGTCTTCCAGGCAGGTGTGAGCAACCATTCCAGGCCCGGTCCTGTCGCTGGATTTGGTAATGCTTCTCATTTCAATGTTGGAAAACGTCAAAGGAGCGCCACTGCATGCCATGGTCCCGGTTCAAGTTTCAGCACGTCTGCAAGGCTGCACAGCCCTTGCCGATCCTGTTGCAGGACGCATGGATCCGGCGAGGGCGGCCGCCGCCCTGAGGCCGTCATGAGGCCGATCTAGGCCTGCCTCCCAAGTCACGCCGATGCGCATCGGCGCGCACTGATGCCCTGCGGTCAGCGGTTGTGCCTCCGCTTGCCGCCTGTGCCGAGTCCCGCTCCGCCCTATTGCACGGGCGGCATGCCGGCCGTCCATCGACCTGCGGTCGACATTTCCACTTGATGTTCTTGCCTAGCTTGCGAGAGGAACTGCATCGTGTCCTTGAATCACACACATTCTTCGCTGGAAGAGGTCTTTATTGCTTCGCGTGGACAGTTGGTGAGGGTCGCGCGAAGAATTCTCAGAAATCCCGAACTGGCCGACGAGGCCGTGCAGGACACCTATCTGCGCGTTGCCGAGATGCGCAGCGATGCCGAGATCGCCAGGCCCGCCGCCTACTGGACGCGCGCCGTCTGCAACATGGCGCTGGACTACCTGCGCCGCCAGGAGCGCGAGAACACCTACCGCACCCACGGCGTGGATGTGGAGACGCTGGAGATACCGGACGGCCGCTCGCCCGAGCGCAGCCTGTTCGAGTCCCAGGCCATACGCCTGATCGACCAGGCCCTTGACGAGGTGCCGCCCAAGACCCGCGAGACCTTCGAGCTGTACCGCATCAAGGGCCTCACCCAGCGCCAGATCGCCGAGCACATGGAGTGCGCGCTGGGCCTGGTGAACGCCAGGATTGCCGATGCCTGCAAGGCCATCCATGTCCACCGCTCGCTGCTGGACCGCCATTGAACGGTGCAGCCCGGCGCACGACCCGGAACCGGCGCGCACGCGGCGTGAACAGTTTCGGATCCGGAACGTCATGTTCAACAGAGGCGCAGTACCGGATCGCCGCGATCCGGAACTGGCCTCACCGATGTTCAACCGCATTAAGGACGCCTGCATGTCTACAAGCTGCTTCGACCGCGAAGACGAAACCTTCATCGTTCTGGTCAACCACGAGGAACAGTATTCCATCTGGCCGCACTGGAAGGCCGTGCCCGGCGGCTGGACCGCCGTGGAGGGCGTGAAGGGCGACAAGAAAACCGTGCTCGACTACGTGGACGCCACCTGGACCGACATGCGGCCCAAGTCGCTGCGCGTGTGGATGCAGCAGCAGGAACAGGCGGGCTCCGGCGCCGCGCGGCACAAGGCCGATACCGATACCGAAACCGCAGCGGGCTGACGCGCATGCACGCGCCGCTGACCCTGCTGTGCCTGCCGTGCGCAGGCGCCAGCGCCACCATGTACCTGCGCTGGCGCAGGCTGCTGCCCCACTGGATCCGCATTGCGCCGGTGGAGCTGCCGGGGCGGGGCAGCCGGCTGGGCGAGCCTGCGGTCGAGGACTTCGGGCAACTGGTCTCGCTGCTGTGCGCCGAGCAGCGCCAGGCCATGCGCGGCCGCTTTGCGCTGCTGGGCCACAGCATGGGCGCGCTGCTGGCCTTCGGCATGGCGCGGCAATTGCGCGAGCAGGGCAGGGAGCTGCCGCTGGCCCTGGTTACCTCGGGCAGCCCGGCACCGGCCTGCCGTGATCCCGAGCGCTTTGCGGGCAAGGGCGACGATGCGGCGCTGATTGCCGATCTGCGCAGGCAGGGCGGCACGCCCGAAGAGGTGTTTGGCAGCCCCGAGCTCATGCGCATCACGCTGGATGTGCTGGGGTCCGACTACCGCGTCTGCGAGAGCTTCGGCCATGTGCCCGCTGCGGGCCTGCCGCTGCCGGTGCACGTCTTTGCGGGGCGGCAGGACGACATCGAGGCGCCCCGCGTCCAGGCCTGGTCGCAGGAGGCCGCCGGGGCCTTCACGCTGGACTGGTTCGAGGGCGGGCATTTCTTCATCAGGCAGCGCGAAGGCGATGTGCTGGCCGTGCTGGAGCAGCGCCTGGCCGGGTCCCAGTCACTCCAGGGGGAAATCCATGCAGCTCGTGTCCGTGCGTGAGGCCATGAGCCAGGGCATCGAGGTCTTCAGGCTGGACCTGGACCTGTCGGCCGAGCTGAGCGACAGCCTGCCGCACCTGACCCCCGAGGAGCGCGGTCGCGCCGCGCGCTTCGTGCGGGCCGCCGACCGGCTGCGCTTCGCACAGACGCGCGCTGCCACGCGGCGGCTGCTGGGGCGCAGGCTGGGCTGCTGCCCGGCCGATGTGCCCCTGGCCATCGGCACGCACGGCAAGCCTTTCGTGGATGACGAGCCGCACAGGGCGCCTGTGTTCAACGTCTCGCATTCGGGCGGCCATGCGCTGATCGCGCTGGCCGACCCCGGTGGCGTGCTGCACCTGGGCGTGGACATCGAGCAGCACAAGCCCGACCTCGATGCCGAGGTCATGCTCGATGCCGTCTGCACCGACCAGGAACGCGCCAGCGTGCGCCGTGCGCCTGATCGGCTGGCGGCCTTCTACCAGCGCTGGGTGGGCAAGGAAGCCGTGCTCAAGGCCATCGGCATTGGCGTGGCCGAGCACCTGCGCTCCATCGGCATCAGCCCGGGAGGGGACGGACGGCTGGCCATCGCCTGCGCGGTTCCCGACTGGAATGGTTTTCAAGCGATGGCGCTTCCAGCGCCGCCGGGCTACGCGGCAGCTCTTGCGTGGCGCACCAAGGAATCGACATGAACGAAACCCTCCAGCGCTTCGAGCGCAAGGCCCCCGCGGGCTCGCTGCTTCCCCAGCTCATCACGCCCGCCCAGCCGGGCCAGGACCTGCTGGCCGCGCTGCCGCCGCTGCGTCGCGACATCGACGAGGCGCTGCTGACCACGGGCGGCGTGCTGCTGCGCGGCTTTGGCGTGCCCGATGTGGAGACCTTCCAGCGCTTCGCCTCGGCCTTCGGCCACCCGCTGCTCAAGTACGAATTCGCCTCCACGCCGCGCAGCGCGGTCGAGGCCTCCAGCGGCGCGGGCGTCTACACCTCCACCGAATACCCGGCCCACCAGAGCATTCCGCTGCACAACGAGCAGGCCTACACGCGCGAGTGGCCCATGAAGATCTGGTTCCACTGCGTCACCGCCTCGCCCGAGGGCGGCGAGACGCCGATTGCCGACAGCCGTGCGGTCTACCGCCGCATTCCGGCGCGCATCCGCGAGCTGTTCGAGCCCGGAATTCTGTACGTGCGCAACTTCGGCGAGATGGACGTGCCCTGGCAGAAGGTCTTCAACACCGAAAGCCGCGCCGAGGTCGAGGCCTTCTGCCGCCATGCGCGCATGGACTGGGAGTGGAAGGAGGACGACGGCCTGCGCACACGCCAGCTGTGCCAGGCCATGGAGAGCCACCCCGTCACGGGCGAGATGGTCTGGTTCAACCAGGCCCACCTGTTCCACATCTCGGCGCGCGAGCCCGAGGAGCGCGAGGTGCTGGAGGAGGTCTACGGCATCGAGAACCTGCCGCGCAACACCTTCTTCGCCGACGGCTCCACCATCGGCGACGACATCTTCGCCGAGGTGCGCGCCGCGCTGGATGCCGAGACCGTCAGCTTCCCCTGGGAGCAGGGCGACGTGCTGATGCTGGACAACATGCTCGTGGCCCATGCGCGCTCTCCCTTCAAGGGGCCGCGCAAGGTCATCGTCGCCATGGCCGAGCCGCGCAGCAATCTGGACCGTTTCTGAGAACCCGGGAGGCAGCTGACATGCTGAGTGGACAAAGTGCAATCGCGGCAGCAGGCCAGGCGCCGGCCAGCCTGGTCGAGCATCTGAGGGGCCTGGCGCAGCAGCGGCCCGACGACATCTGGCTCACCGTGGCCGCCGTGCAGGACGGCCGCGTGGTCGAGCGCAGCCACAGCTATGGCGAGTTCGACCGCCGCGTGCGCGCGCTGGCCGCCCGGCTGCAGCAGCTGTGCCCCGTGGGCGCGCGCGCCCTGGTGATGATGGACAACGACGAGCACTACGCCGCCAGCATGCTGGCCTGCTTCTACGCTGGCGTGATCGCCGTGCCGGTGCCGCCGCTGGAATCGCTGCGCGTGCAGCACCTGGAGCGGCTGCTGGGCATCGTGGGCGACGCGGATGCGGCCTGCGTGATCAGCACGGCCGAAGTGATGCAGGCCCTGCCCGGCGCCGATGCGCGCTTTGCCGGCATTGCCGCCGTGGCCGCCGACCAGGTGGACCTGGCCGATGCCGACGCCTGGCGGCCCCATGCGCCGGCTGCCGACGACATCGCCTTCCTGCAATACACCTCGGGCTCCACCTCGGCGCCCAAGGGCGTGATGGTCAGCCACGGCAACCTCATCGCCAACGAGGCCGCCATCCAGCAGCGCATGGACATCGGCGCGGGCGACCGCTTCATGTCCTGGGCGCCGCTGTACCACGACATGGGCCTGATCGGCGGACTGCTGCAGCCGCTGTACAGCGGGCTGCCGCTGGTGCTGACCTCGCCGCGCCTCTTCCTGGAAAGCCCCGTGCGCTGGCTGGAGCTGATCTCGCGCCACCGCGCCACCATCAGCGGCGGCCCCGACTTCGCCTACCGCATGTGCCTGGAACGCATCAAGCCGTCGCAGCTGGCGCAGCTGGACCTGTCGAGCTGGCGGCTGGCCTACACCGGCGCCGAGCCCGTGCGTGCCGACACCGTCACGGCCTTCGCGCAGCGCTTTGCCGCCTGCGGGCTGCGGCCCGACGCGGCCTATGCCTGCTACGGCCTGGCCGAAGCCACCCTGTTCATCACCGGCGGCAGTTGCGGCGCAGGCGCCACGATCACGTCCTTCGATACCGAGGCCCTGGGCCAGGGCAGGGCCGTGGAAAGCCCCGGCGCCTCGCAGACCACCGCGCTGGTGGGCTGCGGCCCTGCCGTTCCCGGCCATGCGGTGAACATCGTCGATCCGCACAGCCTGCAGGTGCTGGAGCCCGGCCGCGTGGGCGAGATCTGGGCGCACGGCCCCAGCATCAGCCAGGGCTACTGGGGCAAGCCGCAGCAAACGCAGCAGGCCTTTGTCGAGCATGCAGGCCGGCGCTGGCTGCGCACGGGCGACCTGGGCTTCGTGCATGCTGGCCAGGTCCATGTGGCGGGCCGCATCAAGGACCTGATCATCGTGCGCGGGCACAACCTCTACCCGCAGGACATCGAGCGCGTGGTCGAGGCCGAGGTAGAAGCCGTGCGCAAGGGACGCGTGGCCGCGTTTGCGGTGGACATCGATGGCCGGGAGGGCATAGGCATTGCTGCCGAAGTCTCGTTCGGCATGCAAAAGCTGGTGCCGGCCCAGGCCCTGGTCGATGCCCTGAGCACCGCCGTGGGCGCGCAGTGCGGCGAGGCACCCACGGTGATCGTGCTGCTCAACCCCGGCGCCTTGCCCCGCACCTCCAGCGGCAAGCTGCAGCGCGCAGCCTGCCGCCAGGGCTGGTCCGCGCGCACGCTGGATGCCTGGGCCGTGTTCGAGTCGGGCCGCTTCGCGGACGGCGGCAGCCAGGCACCGCAGGAGGCGGGCGCGGCAGATCCCACCACAGGCACGCTGGCCGGCCTGTGGCGCGAAGTGCTCGGTGGCGATGCCCTGCACAAGCCGGCCGGCGAGGCCAACTTCTTCGCGCAAGGCGGCAACTCCCTGGCCGCCGTGCGGCTGGCTGCGCGCATCTGCCGGCAATGGTCCCTGGCGTATCCGGCCGGGCGGGTCTTCGAGCACCCGCGGCTGCGCGACCAGGCGCAGGACATCGACCGGCTGTGCCAACAGCGGCAGCCGGGCACGGCGCTGCAGCGCATTGCCCCGCTGGCCGAGGCCCGCCGCGCCATGCCCCTGCCGCTGACGCCGGCCCAGCAGCGCCAATGGTTTCTCTGGAAGATGGATACGCGCAGCACGGCCTACCACGTGCAGGGCGCCTTGCGCATCACCGGGCCGCTGGATGCAGGCGCCCTGCGTGCGGCCGTGCAGGGCCTGGCCGAAAGGCACGGTTCGCTGCGCACGGTATTCAACGCCCGGCCCGATGGGGAGGTCGAGCAGCGCCTGGACCCCCAGGGCAGGCTGGAGCTGCAGTGGCTGGATGCCGTGCAGGCCGCGCAGGGCAAGCCCGCGCAGCGCGAGGAGCACGCCGCCCAATGGCTGCAGGCGCTGTGCGCCCAGCCCTTTGATCTGCAGCAGGGGCCGCTGGCCCGGGCTGGCCTGGTGCGGCTGCAGGCCCATGAGCACATCCTGGCGCTGGTGATGCACCACATCGTCTCCGACGGCGCCTCCATGCAGATCCTGCTGGACGATCTGGCGGCGCTGTATGCCGGCGCCCCGGACAGCGGCCCGGCGCTGCAGTATGTGGACTACGCCGTCTGGCAGCGGGAGCAGGCTCAGCAGGCCCAGCAAGGCCAGCAGGCCTCGCTGGCCTACTGGCTGGAACGGTTGCAGGTGCCTCCAGGCGAGGCCCAGCCTGTGCTGGCCCTGCCTACCGACCATCCGCGCCAGGCGCTGGCACGCTATCGTGCGGGGCGGCACAGCTTCGAGCTGCCCGGCGCGACCTTGCAGGCACTGCGCGCGCAGGCCCGCCAGCAGGCAGACACGCTCTTCACGCTGCTGCTGGCAGGATGGCAGGCGCTGCTGTACCGCTACACGGGCCAGGAGGACATCCGCGTCGGCGTGCCCGTAGCCAACCGCGCGCATGCCGACCTGCAGGGCGTGGTCGGCTTTTTCGTCAACACCCTGGTGCTGCGCAACCGCATCGACGGGCGCATGCGCCTGTCCGAGGTGCTGCAGCAGGCCCGCGAGGCGGCGCAGGGCGCCCAGGCCCACCACGCGCTGCCGTTCGAGCAGCTGGTGGAGGCGCTGCAGCCGCAGCGCAGCCTGGCGCACAGCCCCTTGTTCCAGGTGCTGTTCAACCATCTGGTGGAGGACTGGCACGCGCTGCAGCAGGTGCCGGGCTGGACGGTGGCCGGCCAGCCGCTGGCGGCCGCAGATGCACAGTTCGAGCTGACCGTGGAAGTGCGCGAGCGCTCCGACGGCGGCCTGGGCATCAGCCTGGTCTATGCCCGCGAGCTGTTCGAGCCGGGCAGCATGCAGCGCCTGGCCGCCCACTATGCGGCCATGCTGGACGCACTGGCGCGCCAGCCCCAATGTGCCGTGGACGAGGTGCCGCTGCTGGGTCCCGACGAACGCCAGCAACTGGCGGCCTGGAGCTGCAATGACCAGGTCCTGCACGGCGGCGACATCGTGCACCGCCGCTTCGAGCAGCAGGTGGCGCGCAGCCCCGATGCCCCGGCCCTGTGCCTGGGCGAGGCCACGCTGGGCTACTCCGAGCTCAATGCGCGCGCCAACCGGCTGGCGCATCACCTGATCGCATCGGGCGTGCGGCCCGGCGTGCCGGTGGGCATTGCCATGGAGCGCTCCATCGAGATGGTCGTGGGGCTGCTGGCCATCATGAAGGCCGGCGCGGCCTATGTGCCCATCGACCCCGAGCACCCGGCCGACCGCATCGCCTACATGCTGGAGGACAGCGGCGTGTCCCTGGTGCTGGTGCAGCCGCAGGTGCGTGACCGCCTGCCGGCCAACTGCAGTGCCCAATGGGTCGATGTGCCGGGCCTGGCGTCCCGGCTGCAGGACATGCCGGCCCACAACCCGGCCGTTGCCCTGCATGGCGACAGCCTGGTCTATGTCATCTACACCTCGGGCTCCACGGGCCGGCCCAAGGGCGCGGCCAACCGCCACCGTTCGCTGTGCAACCGCCTGGCCTGGGGGCAGATGCACCAGCCGCTGGGCCCGGGCGACACGGTGCTGCAGAAAACGCCCTTCGGCTTCGACATCTCCTTCTGGGAATTCTTCTGGCCGCTGACCACCGGCGCACGCCTGGCGCTGGCCGCCCCCGGCGACCACCGCGATCCCCGGCGCCTGGCCGAGCTGATAGCGCGCCACCAGGTCAGCACCATCCACTTCGTGCCGTCCATGCTGCAGGCCTTCATGGCGCACCCGGCGGCCACCACCTGCCAGGGGCTGCAGCGCATCATCTGCAGCGGCGAGGCCCTGTCCGCCGGATTGCAGGCGGCCGTGCTGCAGGCCTTCCCCGGCACCCGCCTGCTCAATCTCTACGGCCCCACGGAGGCGGCCATCGAGGTCACCTGGTGGGACTGCCGGGACGAGGGCGCGTTGTCCGTGCCCATAGGCCGCCCCGTGGCCGGGCTGCGCACCCATGTGCTGGATGCCGCGCTCAACGAGGTGCCGCGCGGCGTGGCCGGCGAGCTGTATCTGGGCGGTGTGGGCCTGGCGCGCGGCTACTGGCGGCGGCCGGGCCTGAGCGCCGAGCGCTTTGTCGCCGATCCCGCCAGCCGCACGGGCGAGCGCCTGTACCGCACGGGCGACCTGGTGCGCTGGCGCGGCGACGGCCAGATCGACTACCTGGGCCGCGTGGACCACCAGGTGAAGATCCGCGGCTTTCGCATCGAGCTGGCCGAGGTGGAGGCGCAACTGCTGGCCCACCCCGCCGTGCGCGAGGCCGTGGTGGTGGCCCGCCAGGCGGCCGACGGCGCGCGGCTGGCCGCCTTTGTCTCGGTGCAGCAGGGGCAGTGCCTGGACATGGCCGCGCTGCGCAGCGCGCTGGCCGCGGCCTTGCCCGACTACATGCTGCCCTCGTCCATCACCGTGCTGGATGCCTTGCCGCTGAACGCCAATGGCAAGGTGGACCGCAAGGCGCTGCCCGAGGCGCCCGCCCTGCCGGCCCTGGAGCACCAGGCCTACGAGCCGCCCGAAGGCGGCGTGGCCGCGACCATTGCCGCCCTCTGGACCCAGGTGCTGGGCGTGGAGCGCATAGGCGCCAGCGACAACTTCTTCGACCTGGGCGGGCATTCGCTGCAGCTCATCCGCGTGCATGGCCTGCTGGAGTCGCGGCTGGGCCGGGAGCTGTCCCTGGTCGATCTCTTCAAGCACCCCACGGTGTCGGCCCTGGCGCGGCGCATCGAGCAAGGAGCAGATGGCGATGGCGGGGGCGACGGTGACGGCGCCGCGCAGGCGGCCGCCGCCCGGGACGGCATGGACGCGGCCCAGCGCCGCCGCGAGGCGCTGCTGCAGCGCAAGCGCCACATCGAAAGGACCCTCTGATGTCTTCTTCCTCCGAAACCACCGGCCTGGAGATCGCCGTCATCGGCATGGCCGGGCGCTTTCCGGGCGCCGACGACATCGACCGCTTCTGGGCCAACATCCGTGACGGCGTCGAGTCCGTGAAGCGCTACAGCGACGATGAGCTGCGCGCCCTGGGCGTGCCCCAGGCCCTGCTGGACGATGCCGGCTACGTGAAGGCCGGCGTGCCGCTGGCCGGCATGGACCTCTTCGATGCCGACTTCTTCGGCTATACCCCGCGCGATGCCGAGCAGCTGGACCCGCAGCACCGCCTTTTCCTGGAATGCGCGTGGCAGGCGCTGGAGCATGCGGGCTACGAGGGCCGGCGCTATCCCGGCGCCATCGGCGTGTATGCGGGCACGGGCGCCAGCGTCTACCTGATGCGCCATCTGCTGCCCCGCCATGCGCCGGGCCCTGGCGCCCAGGTCGCCGACCTGCTGGGCCTGATGAGCGGCAACATGGCCGATGCCCTGGCCACGCGCGTGGCCTACAAGCTGGACCTGCGCGGCCCGGCCGTCACCGTGCAGACGGCCTGCTCGACCTCGCTGATGGCCGTGCACACCGCCTGCCAGGCGCTGCTGGGCCATGAATGCGCCATGGCGCTGGCCGGGGGCGTCTCGCTCAACCTGCTGCAAAACGGCGGCTACCGCTACCAGGCCGGCGCCATCTTCTCGCCGGACGGGCATTGCCGCGCCTTCGATGCCCAGGCCGCAGGCACGCTGCAGGGCAGCGGCGCGGGCATTGTGGTGCTCAAGCGCCTGGACGATGCGCTGCGCGACGGCGACACCATCCACGCCGTCATCCTGGCCAGCGCCGCCAACAACGATGGCGCAGACAAGGTGGGCTTCACGGCGCCCGGCGTCAACGGCCAGGCCGCCGTGGTCCGCGCGGCGCAGGCCCTGGCGGGCGTGCCGGCCGACACCATCGGCTATGTGGAAGCCCATGGCACGGGCACGGCGCTGGGCGACCCCATCGAGATCGCGGCGCTGACCCAGGCCTTTCGCGCCAGCACGCAGCGCAGGGGCTACTGCGCCATCGGCTCGGTGAAGACCAATATCGGCCATCTCGATGCGGCCGCCGGTGTTACGGGCCTGATCAAGGCGGTGCTCTCGCTCAGGCATGCCACCTTGCCGCCGAGCCTGCATTTCGAGCGGCCGCATCCGCAGATCGACTTCGAGCGCAGTCCCTTCCATGTCAACACCGTGGCCAGGCCCTGGCCCCAGGCGGCCACGCCGCGCCGCGCGGGCGTGAGCGCCTTCGGCATTGGCGGCACCAATGTCCATGTGGTGCTGCAGGAGGCTGCTGTGGCGGGTACCGCCGGCGCAGCGCCGCAGGCTGGCCCGGACAGGGCCTGGCAGGTGCTGCCGCTTTCGGCACGCAGCCCCCGTGCGCTGGATGAGTCGGCGCGCCGCCTGGCTGCCCATCTGCAGCAGGCCGGCAGCGGCCTGTCGCTGGACGATGTGGCCCACACCCTGCAGCAGGGCCGCCGCGCCTTCGGCCATCGCCGTGCCGTGGTGGCCGACGGCATGGGCATGGCGGTGGAGGGCCTGCACCTCGCTGCTGCTGCTTCTGCTGCGCCGCCAGGCCAGGCCACCGAGGTGCCGGCACAGCCGCCCGGCGTGGTTTTTCTTTTCCCGGGCGGGGGCGTGCAGCACGCCAACATGGGCCTGGACCTGTACCGCGACGGCGGTGTGTTCCGGCAGGAGGTGGACCGCTGCTGCGAGCTGCTGCAGGCCGAAACAGGCTGGGACCTGCGCCAGTGGCTGTTCCCCGCCCCGGGTGAAGAGGTGGAGGCCGACGCGGCGCTGTCCGCCATGGACAAGGCCCAGCCGGCACTGTTCGTGATCGGCTATGCGCTGGCCCGGATGTGGATGGCGCGCGGCGTGCAGCCCGTGTCCATGCTGGGCCACAGCCTGGGCGAGTATGTGGCGGCCTGCCTGGCCGGCGTGTTCGAGCTGCCGCATGCCCTGCGCATCGTGGCGGCGCGCGGCCGCCTGCTGCAGTCGCTGCCGCAGGGCGCCATGACCTCGGTGCCCCTGGCCGAGGCCGAGCTGCAATCGCTGCTGGATGCGGGCTGCGACCTGGGTGCCGTCAACGGCGAACGCCTGTGCGTGCTGTCCGGCCCGCTGGCCGCCATCGAGGCGGCCGAAGGGGCGCTGCGCGCGCGCGACATCACCGCCCGCCGGCTGCACATTGCCGTGGCCTCGCACTCGGCCATGACCGAGCCCCTGCTGGCGCAGCTGGAGCAGGTGGTGGCCAGCGTGTCCCGGCATGCGCCGCGCCTGGCCTTCATCTCCAGCGTGACCGGCAAGCCCATCACGGCCGAGCAGGCCATGAACCCCGCCTACTGGGCCGGCCACCTGCGCCATACCGTGCGCTTTGCGGACGGGCTGGACGAGCTGCTGAGCGTGCCGGGCCGCGTGCTGCTGGAGGTGGGACCCGGCCAGGCCCTTGCCGCCCTGGCTCGCCAGCACCCGCGCGCCGCCACGGCGGCCGGCATCTGGCCCAGCCAGGCCCATCCCCAGCAGACCGCACGCAGCGCGCAACTGCTGGCGCAGGCCGTTGCCGGACTGTGGTGCGCGGGCGTGGACATCGACTGGACTGCCTGCCGGGGCGGGCGGCCAGGCCGGCGCGTGCCGTTGCCGACCTATGCCTTCCAGCGCCGCTCTTTCTGGGTGCAGGCGGCGGGGCAGGGTGGCGATGCACCGAAAGCGGCAGGCGCGGCAGGCCCCTCGGCGACCGCGGGTCCGTTCTACGCCGCCGCCTGGCAGCGCAGTCCTCTGCAGTTGGCGGCAGGCACCGCTGCCGCCGCAGCCCAGGTGGCCCTGGTGTTTGGCGACGGCAGTGCCACGGCCGAGGCCCTGGTGCACGCATTGCGCGCGCAGGGCGCCGATGTGGTCTGCGTGGAAGCGGGCGCCGCCCCCGCCTGCCTGGCCCCGGGCCGGCATGCCGTGCGCCCCGGCGAGCGCCGCGATTGCGAGGACTTGCTCGATGCGGTGCAGGCGCAGTTCGGCCCCGTGGGCGCCATCTACCACCTGTGGGCCATGGACGCGGCCGCCCCTGCGCCGCTGGAGCGCGGCTTTCACAGCGTGCTGGCCCTGGCGCAGGCGCTGGAGGCCCGTGCGCACGGCGCTGGAGGCCCGCGCACACGGCGGCTGCTGCTGGTGGCCGCAGGCGGTTCGGAAGATGTGACCGGAGCGGAAGCGCTGAACCCCGAGATGGCCGCCGTCTTTCCGCTGTGCAAGGCGATAGGGCAGGAATGCCCGTCCATCGACTGCCGTTTCGTCGATGTGGTGCAGGCGGGTTCGCCCGCAATGCAGGCCCGGCTGGCGCGCCAGCTGCTGGACGAAGCCCGCGCGCCGCATGGGCTACGCGCGGCCGACACGGCCATCGCCCTGCGCGGTACCCACCGCTGGCGCAAGACCTACGAGCCCCTGCAATGGCAGGACGCCGCGGCGCCGCGCCTGCGCAGGCAGGGCGTGTACCTGATCACGGGCGGCCTGGGCGGCGTGGGCCTGGCGCTGGCCCGGCATCTGGCCGCGCACTGGCAGGCCCGCCTGGTGCTGCTGGGCCGCACGGCGCTGCCAGCACGCAGCCAATGGGAGGCGCTGGCCGCCGATGACGGGCAGCCGAGCACCCTGCGCCAGCAACTGCTGCAATTGCTGGCCCTGGAGGCCGAGGGCGCCCAGGTGCTGACCCTGGCCGCCGATGTGGCCGACGCCGCGCAGATGCAGGCGGCGCTGGCGCAGGCGCACCAGCGCTTTGGCGCGCTGCATGGCGTGGTCCATGCCGCAGGCCATGCCGACAGCGGCATGCTGGCCACCCGCACGCGGGACGGCGTGGAGCGCACGTTCGCCCCCAAGCTGCGCGGCACCCGGCTGCTGCTGGACCTGCTGGGCACGCAGGGCACGCTGGACATGCAGGCGCCGGACTTCGTGCTGCTGTGCTCGTCCATCTCCAGCCTCACCGCAGGCCTGGGCAAGAGCGACTACGCCGCCGCCAATGCCTGCATGGATGCACTGGCGGCACTGGCCAGCCGCCAGCGCGCCTGGCCCGTCATCTCCGTGGACTGGGACGCCTGGCGTGACCTGGGCATGGCCGCCGGCATGCGCATTCCCGAGGGCATAGGCTGGAGCGGCGCAGAAGCGGCAGCGGTGTTCGAGCGCATCGTCAACGGCGATGTGCCGCACCAGGTGGTCATCTCCACCACCGACCTGCGGCAGCGCCTGGGCGAGATCGATGCCGGGCTGGTGGATGCGCTGGCAGAACCTGCCGCCGAAGCCGTCGCCGAACCTGCCAACGGATCGCAGGCCCGTGGCGGCCATCCGCGCCCGGCGCTGCAGACCGCCTACGTCGCGGCCGAAGGCGAGCTGCAGCAGGCCCTGGCCGCGCTGTGGACCGACATGCTGGGCATTGCCCCGGTGGGCGTGGACGACAACCTGTTCGAGCTGGGCGGCGACTCGCTGCTGGCCCTGCAGATCCTGGGCCGCGTGAAAAAGCGCTTTGGTGTCGAACTGCACCCTGCGGCCTTCTTCAAGGCCCCCACCGTCGGCGAGCTGGCCGTGCTGGTGGAGACCCGGCTGATCGAGGAGATCGAGGCCACCGTTACCGATGAAGGCGATGCCCTTGCCGCCTTCGCATCTGCGTGAGAAGACCACCATGTCCCTGAACGATCTCGATTCCCGCAAGTCCCGCCTGTCCGATACGCAGCGTGCCGCACTGGCCCTGAGGCTCCGGGGTGCATCCGGTGCACCCGCTGCATCTGGCGCAGGTGGCGCAGGTGGCCTGCCGGACGGCGACACCCGCAACACGGCCCATACCATCACCCGCTGCGACCGCACGCTGGCCATTGCCCTGTCCCCCGCGCAGCGCAGCCTCTGGCTCACCTGGCGGCTGGAGCCCGCCAGCCCCGCCTACAACATGGTGGGATCGCTGTCGCTCAAGGGGCCGCTGGATGCGTGGGCGCTGGAGCAGGCGCTGCAGGCCCTGGCCGAGCGCCACGAGATCCTGCGCACCTGCTATCCGGCCGGCGAGGACGGCGAGCCCCGGCAGTCCATCCAGCCCGCCGCGCCCGTGCCCCTGCGCCATGTCGATCTGGGCGCATGGACGGACGGCGATCCGCAGGCCGAGGCCCAGCGCCAGGTGCTGCTGCTGGCCCGCCAGCCCTTTGCGCTGGACACGGAAACGCCATTGCGCGCCGTCCTGTGCCGGCTGGGCGCGCAGGAGCATGTGCTGGGCCTGTCGCTGCACCACATTGCGGGCGATGGCTGGTCCAACGGCATCGTGATCCAGGAGCTGTTCCACCTGTACGAGGCCCTGCGCACGCAGCAGCCATCGCGCCTGCCGGCCATGGCCCTGCAGTTCGCCGACTACGCCGTCTGGCAGCGCCGCTGGTTCGATGCCGGGGAGCGCGAGCGGCAGCTGGACTACTGGCGCGCCCGGCTGGGCACCGAGCATGAGGCCCTGGCCCTGCCTATGAAGCAGGCCAGGGCGGCCGTGCAGGAAGCACAGGAGCAGCGCCTGGAGTTCACGCTGCCCGCCGCGCTGGCCACCCGCGTGCGTGCCCTGGGCCGCGCGCATGGCGCCTCGCTGTTCATGGTGATGCTGGCCCTGCTCAAGCTGGTGCTGTACCGCTTCAGCGGCACGCGCGAGCTGCGCGTGGGCACGCCCGTGGCCAACCGCCAGAAGGCCGAGACGCATGGGCTGATCGGCTACTTCCTGAACCTGCTGGTGCTGCGCACGCACATCGATCCCGCGCAGGACTTCGGCGCGCTGCTGGCGCAGGTGCGCGAGGCGGTGCTGGGCGCGCAGGCCCACCAGGACCTGCCGTTCCACCTGCTGGTCGAGGCGCTGCAGCCGGCCCGCCAGCCGGGCGTTCACCCGCTGTTCCAGGTCAAGTGCACCCAGCAGGAGGATGCATCGGCCGCGCGCCACATCGCCGGCCTGGAGATCGCCATGCAGGCCGTCTCCAGCGGCCAGGCGCATTTCGACCTGAGCCTGGACTTCACCGACCGGCAGGACGGCATCGACTGCGTGCTGATCTACGCCCATGAACTGTTCGACGAAGCCGTGGTGCGTGACATGGCCGCCGCATTCCAGGACCTTGCGCGGCAGGTCACCGGCGCAATCAGCGACAGGCAGCCCAGGCTGTGCGAGCTGTCGCTGCCAGGCCGCGTGTCGGAGTCTGCAGGCCCGGTGCAGGCCTTTGGCGCCGACAGCGTGCTGCAGCTGTGGTCGCGCGCTGTGCGGGCCCATCCCGATGGCACGGCGGTCAGGGACGCAGGCTCGGCCCTGGACTACGCGCAGCTGGACCGGCAGTCCGACCAGCTGGCCCGGGCCCTGGTGGCGCGCGGCGTGGGGGCCGATGTGCGCGTGGCCCTGCATGCCGAGCGCAGCTGCGCCTTTGTGCTGGGCCTGCTCGCCGTGCTCAAGGCCGGTGGCACCTGTGTGCCCCTGGACCCCGGCCTGCCGGCGCAGCGGCTGGCCTGGCAGCTGCGCGACAGCGGCGCGGTGCTGATGCTCTGCCAGCAGGCGCCCGCCTGGGACGCGGGCGTTCCCCTGCTGAGCCTGGACCCGAATGCCTGCCAGGAGCCGTGCATTGCGGGGCAGGCGCCGCCGGCCGCGCCCCCGCATTCCGCACAGGGCGCCTATGTGATCTACACCTCGGGCTCGACCGGGCAGCCCAAGGGCGTGGTCGTCAGCCACGGGGCGCTGGCCCACTATGTGCAGGCCGTGCTGCAGCGGCTGGACCTGCCCGAGGCGGCGCGCAGCATGGCCATGGTCTCGACCGTGGCGGCGGACCTGGGGCACACCGTGCTGTTCGGTGCGCTGTGTTCGGGGCGCGCGCTGCATCTGATGGCGCCCGAACTGGCCTTCGACCCCGACGGCTTCGCGCGCTACATGGCGGAGCACCGGGTGGACGTGCTCAAGATCGTGCCGAGCCACCTGCAGGGGCTGCTGAACGCCGGCATGCCCGCTGACGTGCTGCCTGCCAGCCGCCTGGTACTGGGCGGCGAGGCCACGCGCTGGCCGCTGGTGGACCGCATCGCCGCGCTCAGGCCCGGCTGCCGCGTGCTCAACCATTACGGCCCCACCGAAACCACGGTGGGCATCCTCACCCAGGAGGCGGGCGAGGCACTGCGCGGCGGCGAAAGCCTGCCCGTGGGCAGGCCGCTGGCCAATAGCCGCGCCCTGGTGCTGGATGCCGACCTGCAGCCCGTGCCCCTGGGCGCCAGCGGCGAGCTGTACCTGGGCGGGGCCGGTTTGGCGCGTGGCTACCAGGCCCGGCCCGGGCAGACGGCAGAGCGCTTCGTGGCCAGCCCGTTCCAGCCGGGCGAGCGCCTGTACCGCACGGGCGACCGCGTGACCATGCTGGCCGATGGCAGCCTGCAGTTCCTGGGCCGCATGGACGACCAGGTGAAGGTGCGAGGCTACCGCGTGGAGCTGCGCGAGGTGGCGCTGGCGCTGCAGGCCGTGCCCGGCGTGGCCCAGGCCGAAGTCGTGGCGCGGCTGGATGGGGAGGGAGGCGGGGACGGGCGCATGCAGCTGCATGCCTATGCCGTGCCCCAGGCGGGCGTGCCCGCCGACAGGCCGGGGTGGGCCGCCGCGCTGGCGCAGGCGCTGCCCGAATACATGGTGCCTGCCAGCATCACCGTGCTGGAAGGCATGCCCCTGACGGCCAACGGCAAGATCGACCGCAAGGCCCTGCCCGTGCCGGAGCAGGCGGCCGCCGATCTGTTCGAGGCGCCCCAAGGCGAGGCCGAGCAGGCGCTGGCCGCCGTCTGGGCCGACCTCTTCGGCCTGGAGCGCGCGGGCCGGCATGACGACTTCTTCGCGCTGGGCGGGGACTCCATCCTCGCGCTCAAGCTGGTGGCGCGTGCCCGCAAGCGCGGCGTCAAGCTCACGCCCAAGCAGCTGTTCACGGGCAAGACGCCGGCGGGTGTGGCACGGCTGGTGGAGGGGCCGGTCGCCGGCGCCGAGCAGACCGAAGGCGCGGCGTCCCTGCCCAGGGCCGACCGCAGTGGCCCGCTGCCGCTGTCCTTTGCGCAATTGCGCCAGTGGTTCCTGTGGCAGCTGGAGCCGGCCGGTACGGCCTATCACATCAGCGGCGCGCTGCGTCTGCTGGGCACGCTCGACGTGCTGGCGCTGCAGCAAAGCTTCGACGCGCTGGTGGCGCGCCACGAGTCGCTGCGCACGGTGTTCCGCATGGGCGGGGACGGGCAGGTGGTGCAGGTGGTTGCCGCACAGGGCAGTGTGCGGGTCGAGCAAAAGGATCTGTCCGAACTCCCCGCTGCGCAGCGCCAGGAGCAACTGCACGAGGCGGCGGCCGCCGTGCACCGCCAGCCCTTCGACCTGCAGGCCGGGCCGCTGCTGCGCGTGGGCCTGATCCGGGAGTCGGCCGAGGCGCATGTGCTGGTCGTGGCCATGCACCACATCGTCTCCGACGGCTGGTCCATGCAGATCATCGTGGATGAATTCGTGCAGCAGTACCGCGCACGGTGCCAGGGACAGGTGCCGCAGGCCGCACCCCTGCCGCTGCAGTACGCCGACTACGCGGCCTGGCAGCGCCAGTGGCTGGAGGCCGGCGAGCGGCAGCGGCAACTGGCCTACTGGCGCGCCCAACTGGGTGACACGCACCCCGTGCTGCAACTGCCCACCGACCACCCGCGCCGGCCCGGCGCGGACCATGTGGCCGCCAGCCATGGCCTGCAGCTGCCGGCCGATCTGGTCGGCAGCCTGCGCCGCCGCGCCCAGGCGCAGGACGCAACGCTGTTCGTGCTGCTGCTGGCGGGCCTGCAGGCCGTGCTGCACCGCTACACGGGCCAGGAAGACATTCGCGTGGGCGTGCCCATTGCCAACCGCCACCGGGTGGAAACACAGGGCACGGTGGGCTTTTTCGTGAACACCCAGGTTCTGCACGCCACGCTGGACGGGCGCATGGGCCTGGCGCAGCTGCTGGACCAGGCCCGGCAGGCCGCCCAGGGCGCGCAGGCCCACCAGGACCTGCCCTTCGAGCAACTGGTCGAGGCGCTGCAGCCCGAACGCAACGCCGGCACCCAGCCGCTGTTCCAGGTGCTGTTCAACCACCAGCGCCAGGACCGCAGCGCGCTGCAGCAACTGCCTGGGCTGGAGCTGCAGGAATATGCGCTGCAGGGCCAGGGTGCCCAGTTCGAGCTGACCGTGGACACCACCGAGGATGCGCAGGGCCGCCTGCACCTGCGCCTGACCTATGCCCGCGAATTGTTCGAGGCCGCCACCATCGGCGCGCTGGCCGGCCACTATGTGGCCATGCTGCAGGCGCTGGCCGATGATCCGGCCCGCAAGGTGGGCGAGGTCGCCTTGCTGGGCGCGGCCGAGCTGCACAGGCAGCAGGCATGGGGCCGCGCCGCCGGCCTGCCTGCCGGCCGGCCGGCCGCAGCGCAGACGCTGCACGGCCGCTTCGCCAGCCAGGCATTGGCGCGAGCCGGGGCGCAGGCGCTGTCCTTCGAGCACCACGTTCTCGGCTACGCCGAACTCGACGCCCGGGCCAACCGCCTGGCCCACCGCCTCATCGCCCTGGGCGTGCGGCCGGAGACACGCGTGGGCATTGCCATGCAGCGCTCGGTGGAGATGGTGGTGGGACTGCTGGCCATCCTCAAGGCCGGTGGCGCCTATGTGCCGCTGGACCCGGATTACCCTGCCGACCGGCTGGCGCACATGGTGGCCGACAGCGGGATCTCTCTGGTGCTGACGCAGGCTGCGCTGCGCGAGCGCATTCCCGGCGCTGCTGCGCTGCAGGTGCTGGAGATCGACATGCTGGACCTGTCGGGCGAACCCGATACCGATCCGCAGGTTGAAGTCTCGGCCGACAGTCTGGCCTATGTGATCTACACCTCGGGCTCGACAGGCAAACCCAAAGGCGCGCAACTGAGCCACCGCAACGTGGCACGGCTGCTGGACGCCACCGATGCCTGGTTCGGCTTCGGGCCTGACGATGTCTGGACCCTGTTCCACTCCTACGCCTTCGACTTCTCGGTCTGGGAGATCTTTGGCGCCCTGTGCACGGGCGGCAGGCTGGTGGTGGTGCCTTACTGGGTCAGCCGTTCGCCCCAGGACTTCCTGGCTTTGCTGCGTGCGGAGCGCGTAACGGTTCTCAATCAAACACCTTCGGCCTTCGGGCAACTGGTGCATGCCGTGGAGCAGGATGAAGAAGGCAGTGCTGGCCTGGCGCTGCGCCAGGTGATCTTCGGCGGCGAGGCGCTGGAGCCCGAGAGCCTGCGGCCCTGGTTCGACCGCTTCGGCGACCAGAGCCCCCGACTCATCAACATGTACGGCATCACCGAGACCACGGTGCATGTGACGTACCGGGAGATCACCAAGGCGGATTTGGACGGAGGTCGCAGCCCCGTGGGCGTGGCGATACCCGACCTGGGTCTGTATGTGATGGACGGCAGCCTGAACCTGCTGCCGCAGGGTGTGGCGGGAGAGTTGTATGTGGCGGGCGAGGGCCTTGCACGTGGTTACCTGAACCGCGCCGGTCTGAGCGCGGAACGTTTTATCGCGAATCCCTACGCGTCAGCAGGCGAGCGCCTGTACCGCACGGGCGACCTGGTGCGCTGGAGTGCCCAGGGCGAACTTGAATACCTGGGCCGTGCCGACCAGCAGGTCAAGATCCGGGGCTTCCGCATCGAGCTGGGCGAGGTGCAGTCGCAGCTGCTGGCCCAGACCGAGGTGCGCGAGGCCGTGGTTTTGGCCAAGGATGGTGCAAGGCTGATCGCCTATGTCTCCCTGCGTGACGCGGTGGAGGAAAGCCAGCTCAAGCAGCGGCTGGGCCAGGCGCTGCCCGACTACATGGTGCCCTCGGCCATCGTCGTGCTCGAAGCCCTGCCGCTGACAGCCAATGGCAAGGTGGACCGCAAGGCGCTGCCCGAGCCGGAGATGGCGAGTGCGCAGGAATACGAGGCACCGCAAGGTGAACTCGAAGAAACGCTGGCGAAGATCTGGGCCGAGGTGCTGGGCGTGGAGCGCGTGGGCCGGCAGGACGGCTTCTTCGAGCTGGGCGGGCATTCGCTGCTCGCCCTGGGCCTGCTGGAGCGCGTACGCGCCCAGGGCCTGCGCGTGCAGGTGCGCACGCTGTTCCAGCATCCGAGGCTGGCGGAGTTTGCGCAGGCGGTGCGGCAGGAGCAGCAGGGTGAGCAAGGGGAGCGGGTAGCCGGCGAAATCGATGTGCCACCCAACGGCATCCCCGAAGGCTGCACGGCGATCACGCCGGACATGCTGACCCTGGTGGCGCTGGATGAAGATGAGATTGCACGCATTGCCGCTGCGGTGCCCGGTGGCGCAGCCAACATCCAGGACATCTACCCGTTGGCGCCGCTGCAGGAGGGGATTCTGTTCCACCACCTGCTGCAGTCCGGGGGCGATGTGTTCGTCTCGCCCAACCTGCTGAGCTTCGGGACGCGCGAGCAGCTGCAATCCTTCGTGCACAGCCTCAACCAGGTGATTGCGCGCCATGACATCCTGCGCACGGCCGTGCTCTGGGAGGGGCTGTCCGAGCCCGTGCAGGTGGTGCTGCGCCAGGCACCGCTGCAGCTGCAGTGGCCTGATGCGGATGAGGCACATGAGGCACTGGTGCCGCAGATGCTGGAGCAACTGCGCAGCCACGACCTGCGCCTGGACGTGCGGCAGGCGCCGATGATAGGGGCGCGGGCCGCGCACGATGCCGGGCAAGGCCGCTGGCTGCTGCAGCTGCTGAGTCACCACCTGGTGATGGACCGCATCACGCTGGACCTGCTGCTGCAGGAGGTGCTGCGGCTTCAGCAGGGCCGCGTGGCCGAGCTGCCGGTGCCCGTGCCCTTCCGGCGCTTTGTGGCGCAGGCGCGCCAGGGCGTGGCGGCCGAGGCGCACGAGCGGTTCTTCCGCCGCATGCTGGCCGATGTGCAGGAGCCCACGGCCGCCTTCGGCCTGCTGGACGTGCAAGGCGATGGCCGTGGCATGGAGGAGGCCCGCCTGCGGTTGGACGCCCCACTGGCCCAGGGCATGCGCGGCCAGGCGCGTGCGCACGGGGTCAGCCCCGCCGCGCTCTGCCACCTGGCCTGGGCGCTGGTGCTGGCCCGGACCAGCGGCAGGCAGGAGCCGGTCTTCGGCACCGTGCTGATGGGCCGCATGGACGGCGGCGCCGGTGCGCAGCAGGCGCTGGGCATGTTCATCAACACCTTGCCGCTGCGCCTGCCGCTGGGCGAAGGCAGCGTGCTCCAGGGCCTGCGCAGCACGGCGGCGGCGCTTGCGGCGCTGCTGCAGCACGAGCATGCCAGCCTGTCGCTGGCCCAGCGCTGCAGCGGCCTGCCTGCGGGAACGCCGCTGTTCAGCGCATTGCTGAACTACCGGCATGGCGCGGCCGAGGGTGCTGCGCAAGAGCTGGCCCGGGCCGGCGTGCAGGTGCTGGGCCGCCCCGAGCGCAGCAACTATCCCGTGGGCATGGCCGTGGATGACGACGGCCAGGGCTTTGTGCTCGTCGCCCAGGTGGTGCGCAGCGTGGGGGCCGGGCGCGTCTGCGCCTACATGCAGCAGGCCCTGCAGGCGCTGGTGCAGGCGCTGCAGCAGCAGCCCGGCCGCGACCTGCGCACGCTGGACGTGGTGCCCCCGGCCGAGCGCCAGGCGCTGCTGGCGCAGGCCGGCAACCCCCGCTCCTGGCCGCAGGCCTTGCCGGTGCACCGCATGTTCGAGGCGCAGGCAAGGCAGCGGCCCCAGGCCCCGGCCCTGGCCGCGGACGGGCAGGTGTTCAGCTACGGCGATCTGGACCGGCGGGCCAGCCGCCTGGCGCAGGCCCTGATCGCCCAGGGGCTGCGGCCCGGGCAGCGCGTGGGCCTGGTGGCCGAGCGCGGGGCCGCCATGGTGGCCGGCCTGCTGGCCATCCTCAAGGCGGGCGCTGCCTACGTGCCCGTCGATCCAGCCCTGCCCGATGAGCGCATGCAGTACATGCTGCAGGACAGCGGGGCCTGCCTGGCGCTGGCCTCGGGCCTGGCGCCGGGCCGGCTGGCCTTGCTCGCCGCCAGCGTGCCGAAGGTGCTGGAACTGGAGGCGCTGGAGGTACCGGAGGCAGTGGAGGCAGTGGAGGCAACGGAGCCAGGGCCGCAGGCAGGCACGGAACGCGCGCCCCGCGTCGAGGTGCATGGCGACCAGGCGGCCTATGTGATCTACACCTCGGGCTCCACCGGGCGGCCCAAGGGTGTGGTGGTGCGGCATGCGGCCTTCTCCAACTTCCTGCAGTCCATGGCGGCACAGCCGGGCCTGCAGGCGCAGGACGTGGTGCTGGCCACGACCTCCGTGTCCTTCGACATTGCGGGCCTGGAGATCTTCCTGCCCCTGGCCGTGGGCGCGCAGCTGGTGGTGGCCGGGCGCGAACAGGTGCGCGACGCGGCCGCGCTGGCGGCGCTGCTGGAGCGCAGCCGCGCCAGCGTGATGCAGGCCACGCCCTCGGGCTGGCGCCTGCTGCTGGCCGGTGGCTGGAAGGCGGCACGGCCGCTGAAGGCGCTGTGCGGCGGCGAGGCGCTTGCGCCGGACCTGATCGCCCTGCTGCGCGCGGCGGGCGTAGACCTCTGGAACCTCTACGGCCCGACCGAGACCACGATCTGGTCCAGCCTGCAGCAGGTGCAGGGCGATGCCGCCACGCTGGGCCAGGCCATCGCGGCCACCCGGCTGCTGGTGCTTGACGAAGGACTGCGCTGCGTGCCGCAAGGCGTGGCCGGTGAGTTGTTCATTGGCGGCCAGGGCCTGGCGCGCGGCTACTGGCAGCGGCCGGGCCTGAGCGCAGAGCGTTTTGTGGCCGATCCTTTCGCGGGACCGGGCGCGGCTGGCGAACGCCTGTACCGCACGGGCGACCTGGTGCGCCGCAATGCCGATGGCGCGCTCGAATACCTGGGCCGGCTGGACCACCAGGTCAAGATCCGCGGCCACCGCATCGAGCTGGGCGAGGTGGAGGCCGCACTGCTGGCCCAGCCCGAGGTGCGCGAGGCCGTGGTCACGGCAGCGGGGTCCGGCAGCGATACGCGCCTTGTGGCGCACGTATCTCTACATGCACCGCTGCATGCAGGCCCGCCCCTGGACGCTGCGGCACTGCGCGCAAGACTGGCCAGCGGCCTGCCCGACTACATGCTGCCATCCACCATCGTGGTGCTGGACACGCTGCCGCTGAACAACAGCGGCAAGGTGGACCGTGCCGCGCTGCCTGCGGCGCAGGCACCGTCCGGCCCGTCCTACGAGGCGCCTTCGGGGCAGGCCGAGGAAATGCTGGCCGGGCTCTGGTCCGAGCTGCTGGGCGGTGGCCGCGTGGACCGCCGCGACAGCTTCTTCGAGCGCGGCGGGCACTCGCTCAAGGTGGTGCAACTGCTGGCGCGGCTGCAGGGGGCAGGCGCTGCGGGGCTGACCGCCCAGGACATTTTCCGCACCCCGGTGCTGCAGGACATGGCGGGCCTGGTGCGCCTGCCGGCCCATGGCGGCGCGGATGCTGCGGGTGCTGCGGGTGCAACAGGCACGACAGGCGCGGATGCGCAGGCGCTCGATGCGCTGGATTCCTTTCTCGAAACTCTGGGAGATATCTGATGGACCGTGGCCGCCTGCGCCAAATCGCCGAGCGCTTTGCAAGCCTGAGCCCTGCCCAGCGCACGCTTGCATTGCAAAAGATCCGGGCCGAGGGACTGGATCTCTCGCACTTCCCCATCCCGGTGCGCGCACCATCGCCCGACCAGACCGAAGCCCTGTCCCATGCGCAGCTGCGCCAGTGGTTCCTGTGGAAGCTGGACCCGCAAAGCTCGGCCTACCACATCGCCCAGGCCTCGTGGATGCATGGCGAGCTGGATCTGGCGGCCTTGCGGCAGGCGTTCGGCGTGCTGCTGGAGCGCCACGGCGGACTGCGCACGGTGTTCGAGGAAAGCCCCGACGGCCTGGCGCGGCAGCGCATCGTGCCGCAGCTGGCCCTGGAGCTGCCGCTGATCGACCTGACCCCCTTGCCTGCCGCACAGCGGCGCGAACGGGCCCTGGCCGAAGCCTCGCGCCTGTGCCTCACGCCCTTTGACCTGACGCGCGGACCGCTGCTGCGCGTGGCCGCCGTCCGCCTGGACAGCCGCCAGCACCTGCTGGTGGTGGTGATGCACCACATCATCTCCGACGGCCGCTCCATGCAGATCCTGCTGGAGGAGTTCGCCGGCCTGTACGCGGCACTGGTGCAGCAGCGCCCGACCCGCCTGCCGCCGCTGCCCATTGCCTACACCGACTACGCCGCCTGGCAGCGCGACTGGCTGGAGGCCGGGGAAAGGCAGCGCCTGCTGGACTACTGGCTGCCCGAACTGGCCGGGGGGCAGGACCTGCATCTGGAACTGCCCGCCGACCATGCCCGCGCGCCGGGCGCCGAGACCCGCTGGCATGCCGCCTGGCACCGGCTGGATCTGCCCGCCAGCCTGGTGGCCGGACTGGAGCAGCGCGCCCGCGAGCAGGGCACCTCCCTCTTCGTGGCGCTGCTGGCCGGGTTCCAGGCCCTGCTGCACCGCTATACCGCCGAGACCGATATCCGCGTGGGCGTGCCCGTGGCCAACCGCAACCAGCCCGAGGCCGAGCCGCTGGTCGGCTTCTTCGTCAACACGCTGGTGATGCGTGGCCGGCTCGATCCCCGCATGCGCCTGCAGGAGCTGCTGGCCCAGCTGTCCGAGCGGGTCCGCCTGGGCCTGGCCCACCAGGACCTGCCCTATGAGCAACTGGTCGAGGCGCTGCAGCCGCGCCGCAGCCTGGACGGCAGCTCGCTGTTCCAGGTGATGCTGAACTACCAGCACGAAGAGGCCGCCGGCCTGGCGGGCCTGGAGATCCAGAAGCTGGAGCTGGACGGCCTGGCCGCCCAGTTCGAGCTGACCCTGCACGCCAGCCGCCGCGCCAACGGCAGCCTGCAGCTGGGCTTTGCCTATGCGCGCGAGCGCTTCGAGCCGGCCACGGTGCAGCGCATGGGCGCGCATCTGTCGCTGCTGCTGCAGGCGCTGGCGCATGCGCCGCAGTGCGCGCTGGACCAGGTGCAACTGCTGCCCGGCGATGAGCAGGCGCAGCTTCTGGACCGCAGTGCGCGCCGCAGTACCCGCAATGGACCTGCCCTCAACCCTGCGCAGCCCGCCTGCCTGCACCAGCGCTTTGCCACAAGCGCGCAGCAGCGGCCGGATGCGGTGGCGCTGACCTGCGAGTCCGCACGACTGACCTACGCCGAACTCGACGCCCAGGCCAACCGCCTGGCCCACTGTCTGATCGCCCTGGGCGTGCGGCCGGAGACACGCGTGGGCATTGCCATGCAGCGCTCGGTGGAGATGGTGGTGGGACTGCTGGCCATCCTCAAGGCCGGTGGCGCCTATGTGCCGCTGGACCCGGATTACCCTGCCGACCGGCTGGCGCACATGGTGGCCGACAGCGGGATCTCTCTGGTGCTGACGCAGGCTGCGCTGCGCGAGCGCATTCCCGGCGCTGCTGCGCTGCAGGTGCTGGAGATCGACATGCTGGACCTGTCGGGCGAACCCGATACCGATCCGCAGGTTGAAGTCTCGGCCGACAGTCTGGCCTATGTGATCTACACCTCGGGCTCGACAGGCAAACCCAAAGGCGCGCAACTGAGCCACCGCAACGTGGCACGGCTGCTGGACGCCACCGATGCCTGGTTCGGCTTCGGGCCTGACGATGTCTGGACCCTGTTCCACTCCTACGCCTTCGACTTCTCGGTCTGGGAGATCTTTGGCGCCCTGTGCACGGGCGGCAGGCTGGTGGTGGTGCCTTACTGGGTCAGCCGTTCGCCCCAGGACTTCCTGGCTTTGCTGCGTGCGGAGCGCGTAACGGTTCTCAATCAAACACCTTCGGCCTTCGGGCAACTGGTGCATGCCGTGGAGCAGGATGAAGAAGGCAGTGCTGGCCTGGCGCTGCGCCAGGTGATCTTCGGCGGCGAGGCGCTGGAGCCCGAGAGCCTGCGGCCCTGGTTCGACCGCTTCGGTGACCAGAGCCCCCAACTCGTCAACATGTACGGCATCACCGAGACCACGGTGCATGTGACGTACCGGGAGATCACCCGGAAGGATCTGGAGGGCGGACGCAGCCCCGTGGGCGTGGCGATTCCGGACCTGGGCCTGTACGTGCTCGACGGCAGCCTGAACCTGCTGCCGCAGGGTGTGGCGGGAGAGTTGTACGTGGCGGGCGAGGGCTTGGCACGCGGCTATCTCAACAGGCAAGGGCTGACGGCAGAGCGCTTCATTGCCAACCCGTTCAGCGAGAGGGGCGAGCGCCTGTACCGCACGGGCGATCTGGTGCGCTGGAACGCTCAGGGCGAACTCGAATACCTGGGCCGTGCCGACCAGCAGGTCAAGATCCGGGGCTTCCGCATCGAGCTGGGCGAGGTGCAGTCGCAACTGCTGGCCCAGCCTGAGGTGCGCGAGGCGGTGGTGCTGGCCAAGGAGGGGGCGGGCGGTGCCAGACTGATCGCCTATGTGTCGCTGAATGCAGAAATCGCAGAGGGTCTGCTCAAGGGGCGACTGGGCCAGGCGCTGCCCGACTACATGGTGCCCTCGGCCATCGTCGTGCTCGATGCCCTGCCTTTGACGGCCAACGGCAAGGTGGACCGCAAGGCGCTGCCCGAGCCGGAGATGGCGAGTGCGCAGCAATACGAGGCACCGCAAGGTGAACTCGAAGAAACGCTGGCGAAGATCTGGGCCGAGGTGCTGGGCGTGGAGCGCGTGGGCCGGCAGGACGGCTTCTTTGAACTGGGTGGGCATTCGCTGCTGGCCCTGGGCCTGCTGGAGCGTGTGCGCGCCCAGGGCCTGCGCGTGCAGGTGCGCACGCTGTTCCAGCATCCGAGGCTGGCGGAGTTTGCGCAGGCGGTACTGGAGGAACAGCAGGAGCAGCAGGGTGAGCAAGGGGAGGAGGTGGCCGGCGAGATCGATGTGCCACCCAACGGCATCCCCGAAGGCTGCACGGCGATCACGCCGGACATGCTGACCCTGGTGGCGCTGGATGAGGAGGAGATTGCTCGCATTGCGCAGGCGGTGCCCGGTGGCGCAGCCAATATCCAGGACATCTACCCGCTGGCGCCGCTGCAGGAGGGAATTCTGTTCCACCACCTGCTGCAGTCCGAGGGCGATGCCTATGTCACCTCGCACACGCTGAGCTTCGACTCGCGCGAGCGGCTGCAGCGGTTTGCCGAGAGCTTTGACCAGGTGGTCGCGCGGCATGACATCCTGCGCACGGCCGTGTTCTGGGAGGGCCTGGCGACGCCCGTGCAGGTCGTCTGCCGGCAGGCCCGCCTGCCGCTGTCCTGGCTGGAGGGGGGCGGCACGGCGGCATCATCGCAGGACGCGCAGGACGCGCAGGACGCGCAGGACGCGCTGGCCCGGCTGGCCGCCTGCGCCCAGGGCTACCGCATCGACCTGCGCAAGGCGCCGCTGATCCACCTGGTGGCCGCGCAGGACGCGCCGGGCCAGCGCTGGCTGCTGCAGATCCTGGCCCATCACATGGTGGACGACAACACCACGCTCAAGCAGGTGATCGGCGAGATCGCGCTGATCCAGCAGGGCCGCTCCAGTGCGCTGCCCCGGCCGCTGCCGTTCCGCCAGTTCGTGGCCCAGGCGCGCTCGGGCGAGGGCACGGCCGGGCATGAGGCGTTTTTCCGCGCCATGCTGGGCGATGTGCAGGAGCCCACGGCGCCCTTCGGGCTGCTGGACGTCCAGGGCGACGGAGCGCGCACGAACGAGGTGCGGCAGGTGCTTGACGGCGGCCTTGCCGCCCGGTTGCGGCAGCAGTCCCGGCGCCACGGCGTCAGCGCCGCCGCGCTGTTCCACCTGGCCTGGGCCCTGGTGCTGGCCAGGACCAGCGGCAGGGACGACGTGGTGTTCGGCACCGTGCTGTTTGGCCGCATGCAGGCGCAGCAGGGCGCGGCCCGCGCGCTGGGCATGTTCATCAATACGCTGCCGCTGCGCGTTCGCCTGGCCGGATGTGGCGTGGCCCAGGCCCTGCGCCAGACCCAGTCCGCGCTGACGGACCTGCTGCAGCACGAGCATGCCAGCCTGTCGATGGCCCAGTCCTGCAGCGGCCTGGCCGGCGGGGCGCCGCTGTTCACGGCCCTGCTCAACTACCGGCACACGGCGCTGCAGGACGCGGACGCTGGCGATGCCTGGAGCGGCGTGCAGATACTGCAAAGCCACGAGCGCACCAACTTCCCGTTCGGCCTGTCGGTCAACGACACGGGCGAGGGCTTCACGCTGATCGCGCATGTGATCGATGCGGTGAATGCCCACAGCATGTGCGGCTACATGCACGAGGCGCTGGACGGCCTGGCCGATGCCCTGGCGCGCGACCCCGGCCAGCCCGTGACCGCGATTGCGGTGCTGCCCGCGCATGAACGGGACAGGCTGCTGCAGTGGAGCCTCAATGGCAAGTCCCATCCCCAGGCCCTGCCCGTGCACCGGGAATTCGAGGCCCGCGTGCGGGAGCAGCCCGATGCCGTCTGCCTGGTCCATGGCGACGAGGCGCTGACCTCGGCCCGGCTCAACGCCCGGGCCAACCGGCTGGCCCACCGGCTGATGGCCCTGGGCGTGGGGCCGGACGTGCGCGTGGGCGTTGCGCTGGAGCGCTCGATGGACATGGTGGCCGGGCTGCTGGCGGTGCTCAAGGCCGGCGGCGCCTACGTGCCGCTGGACATGGAGTACCCGGTGGACCGCCTGGCCTACATTGCCCAGGACAGCGGCATTGCCCTGCTGCTGACCGAGCGCAAGGCACGCGAGCGCCTGCCGTTCGCGCAGGCGCTGAACGTGGTCGAGCTCGACGATCTGGACCTGGACGCAGGGCCTGACCACAATCCCGGCGTGGCGGTCCATGGCGACCATCTGGCTTATGTGATCTACACCTCGGGCTCCACCGGCCGGCCCAAGGGGGCGGCCAACCGGCATGCCGCGCTGTCCAATTGCATGGCCTGGATGCAGGACCACTACCGGCTCACGCGGGCCGACGCGGTGCTGCACAAGGCGGCCTTCGGCTTCGATGTCTCGGCCTGGGAAATCTTCTGGCCGCTGACGGCGGGCGTGCGCCTGGTGGTGGCCCGGCCCGGCGACCACCGCGATCCCGAGCGCATCGTCGCGCTGATCCGCCGCCACCAGATCACCACGCTGAACTTCGTGCCGGCCATGCTGCAGGCGTTTCTGGCCCATGAAGGCATCGAGGAGGAGACCCGCCTGCGCTATGTGATCTGCGGCGGCGAGGCCATGCCGGCCGAGACACAGCGCGAGGCCCTGCGCCGCCTGCACGGCGTCAGCCTGCAAAACCTCTACGGCCCGACCGAGGCCGCCATCCACGTGACGCACTGGACCTGCCGCGACGATGGCCGCAGCCCGGTCCCCATCGGCCGCCCCGTCAGCGCGACCAAGGCCTTGGTGCTGGGCCAGGATCTGGGACTGGTTCCCGCAGGCGTGGCCGGCGAACTCTATCTGGGCGGGCAGGCGCTGGCGCAGGGCTACCTGGGCCGGCCCGGCCTGAGCGCCGAGCGCTTCGTCGCCGATCCGTTCGACCAGGGCGGCGGCCGCCTGTACCGCACGGGCGACCTGGTGCGCTGGAACGACGAAGGCCAACTGGAGTACCTGGGGCGCCTGGACCACCAGGTGAAGATCCGGGGCTTTCGCATCGAGCTGGGCGAGATCGAGGCCCGGCTGCTGGCCCAGCCCCAGGTGCGGGAGTCCGTGGTCGTGGCCCGCAAGGGCCCGGCGGGCATGCACCTGGCGGCCTATGTCTCGGCGCATGAAGGGCAGCAGGTCACGGCGGCCGAACTGCGCGAGCGCCTGGCCCTTGAACTGCCGGACTACATGGTGCCGGCCGCCATCATGGTGCTGGACCGCCTTCCCCTGAATGCCAATGGCAAGGTGGACAGGGCCGCCTTGCCCGAGCCTGAACTGCTGGCCAGCCTGCACTACGAGGCGCCCGTGGGCGACGGCGAGCAGCGTCTGGCCGCACTCTGGAGCGAGGTGCTGGGCGTGGAGCGCGTGGGGCGCCACGACCATTTCTTTGAGCTGGGCGGGCACTCGCTGCTGGCCCTGAAGCTGCTGGAGCGCATGCGCGCCCAGGGCTGGGTGACGCAGGTGCGCACGCTGTTCCAGCACCCCCGGCTGGCGGATCTGGCACTGGCGCTGCGCCGCGAGCAGGGCCTGCCCCGGCATGAGGTGCAGGTGCCGCCCAACGGCATCCCCGAAGGCTGCACGGCCATCACGCCCGCCATGCTGACGCTGGTGGCGCTGGACGTGCAGGAGATCGCGCGGGTCGAGGCCGCCGTGCCCGGTGGCGCGGCCAACATCCAGGACATCTATCCGCTGGCGCCCCTGCAGGAAGGCATTCTGTTCCACCACACCCTGCACCAGCAGGGCGACGCCTATGCCACGCCCACGCTGCTGGGCTTCGACACGCGCGAGCGGCTGCTGGGCTTTGTGCAACGGCTCAACCGGGTCATCGCACGCCACGACATCCTGCGCACGGCCGTGCTGTGGGAAGGGCTGGCCGAGCCCGTGCAGGTGGTCTGGCGGCAGGCACAGGTGCTGCTCGACTGGCTGGAGGAGAGCGAAGGTGAAGGGGAAGGAACGGATGTGGCCAGCCGGCTGCAGGCCGTGCTGGACCCGCGCGTGCAGCGCATCGATGTGCGCCGCGCACCCATGATCCGCGCCGTGGCGGCGCAGGATGCGCCCCACGGGCGCTGGCTGCTGCAGCTGCTGACGCATCACCTGGTGCTGGACCACACGACGCTGGAGCGCATCGTCGAGGAGATCGCGCTGATGGCCCAGGGCCGCGAGGCGGAGCTGCCCAGGCCCCTGCCGTTCAGGCGCTTCGTGGCCCAGGCCCGGCTGGGCGTGAGCACCAGTGAGCATGAGGACTTCTTCCGCGCCATGCTCGGCGATGTGGATGAGCCTACGGCGCCGTTTGGCCTGCTGGATGTGCAGGGGGACGGCAGCGCGGTGGAGGAGGCAAGGATGGCCTTGGACGAGCCCCTGGCGCGCAGCGTGCGGCGGCAGGCGCAGCGCCATGGGGTGAGTGCGGCCAGCCTGTTCCACCTGGCCTGGGCGCTGGTGCTGGGCAGGACCACGGGCAAGGACGACGTGGTGTTCGGCACCGTGCTCTTTGGCCGCATGCAGGGCGGGGAGGGCGCGCACAGTGCGCTGGGCATGTTCATCAACACGCTGCCGCTGCGCATACGGTTGGGCGGTCGGCTGGGCGGGCGCAGCGTGCAGGACTGCCTGCGCCAGACGCATGAACTGCTGACGGGGCTGATGCACCACGAGCACGCCACGCTGTCGCTGGCGCAGCGCTGCAGCGCTCTGGCGGGGGGAACGCCGCTGTTCTCGGCCCTGCTCAACTACCGCTACAGCGTGGCCCCGCAGGAGGGAGCCGCAGCGGGCGCGTGGGAAGGCATGACGGCGCTGGGCGGGCAGGAGCGCACCAACTACCCCGTGACCGTGTCCATCGATGACCTGGGCGAAGGCTTTGGCATCGTGGCCCAGGCCGATGCTGCTCTGGGGGCTGAACGGCTGTGTGGATACATGGCGGCGGCCGTGGCCTCCCTGGTCCACGCGCTGGAAAGCGAGCCCGGCCTGGAGGCTGCGGCGCTGGACATGCTGGACGGCAAGGAATGGGCGCAGCTGCAGGCCTGGAGCCTGGGCGCCCGAGCCGAGCCCGGAATGCAGCCCGTGCACCAGCTGATCGAGCGCCAGGTCCAGGCACGGCCGGATGCCGTGGCGCTGGTCTTTGGCGATCAGGTGCTGAGCTACGACCAGCTCAACCGCCGCGCCAACCGGCTGGCCCACCGGCTGATGGCCCTGGGCGTGAGGCCGGAGACCCGGGTCGGCATCGCCATGGAGCGGTCCATCGAGATGGTGGTGGGCCTGCTGGCCATCATGAAGGCCGGTGGCGCCTATGTGCCCCTGGACCCCGATCACCCGCCCGAACGGCTGGCGCAGATGATCGAAGACGGCGCCGTGCGGCGCCTGCTCACCCACAGCGCGCTGCGCGAGCGCCTGCCCGCAGGCGAGGATCTGCAGTGGCTGGACATCGACCGCATCGATGTGGCCGGTGAATCGCAGCGCAACCCGGTGGTTGCCGTGCATGGGGAGCATCTGGCCTATGTGATCTTCACCTCGGGCTCCACGGGCCGCCCCAAGGGCGCGGCCAACCGGCATGCGGCCCTGCACAACCGGCTGGCCTGGATGCAGCAGGCCTATGCGCTCGATGCCTCGGACGCCGTGCTGCAAAAGACACCGTTCAGCTTCGATGTGTCGGTCTGGGAGTTCTTCTGGCCCCTGATGGCCGGCGCCCGGCTGGTGATGGCCGCGCCTGGCGATCACCGTGACCCCGCAAGGCTGGTGGCGCTGATCACGGACCATGGCGTCACCACCGTGCACTTCGTGCCTTCCATGCTGCAGGCCTTTGTGGCGCACGCGGGCGTGGCGGCATGCACGGGCCTCAGGCGCATCCTGTGCAGCGGCGAGGCCCTGCCGGCCGAGGCGCAGAACGCCGTCTTCAGGCTCCTGCCCGGGGCCGGTCTCTACAACCTCTATGGCCCGACCGAGGCGGCCATCGACGTCACCCACTGGCGCTGCCGCGACGACGGGCGGCGCCAGGTTCCCATCGGCCAGCCCATCAGCGGCATCCGCACCTATGTGCTGGACTGCGCCATGCGGCCGGCGCCACGGGGTGTGGCCGGCGAGCTGTACCTGGGCGGCATGGGCCTGGCGCGCGGCTATCTGAACCGCCCCGCACTGACGGCCGAGCGCTTTGTGGCCGACCCGCTGGACACACAGGGCGGCCTGCTGTACCGCACGGGCGACCTGGTGCGCTGGAACGGCGACGGCCAGATCGAGTACCTGGGGCGCCTGGACCACCAGGTGAAGATCCGCGGCCTGCGCATCGAGCTGGGCGAGATCGAGGCCCATCTGCTGGCCCAGCCCGGCGTGCGCGAGGCCGTGGTGGTCGCGGCACAAGCCACATCGGGCGCGGCGGGCGCACGCCTTGTCGCCTATGTGGCCGGCCCGGACGCCGATGCGGGGCTGGCCGAAACCTTGCGCCAGGCGCTGGCCGGGCGGCTGCCGGACTATATGCAGCCTTCGGCCATCGTCGTGCTGCCTGCGCTTGCGCTCAATGCCAACGGCAAGGTGGACCGCAAGGCCCTGCCGCAGCCCGAATGGGCGCAGCGTGGATACGAGCCGCCGCACAACGGGGTGGAGCAGCAGCTGTCGGCGATATGGGCCGAGCTTCTGGGGCAGGACCGCGTGGGGCGGCGCGACAACTTCTTCGAGCTGGGCGGACACTCGCTGCTGGCCATGGGCATGCTGGAACGCATGCGTGCGCATGGCCTGTCGGCCTCGGTGCGCAGCCTGTTCCAGCATCCGCAACTGGCGGATTTTGCGGCGCAGCTGATGCAGGCGGATGGCGCTGCCCAGGTGCAGGTGCCGCCCAATGGCATTCCCGAAGGCTGCACGGCCATCACGCCCGCCATGCTGACGCTGGTGGCGCTGGACGTGCAGGAGATCGCACGGGTCGAGGCCGCCGTGCCCGGTGGCGCGGCCAACATCCAGGACATCTATCCGCTGGCGCCGCTGCAGGAAGGCATTCTGTTCCACCACACGCTGCACCCGCAGGGCGACGCCTACGCCACGCCCACGCTGCTGGGCTTCGACACGCGCGAGCGGCTGCTGGGCTTTGTGGCCCACCTGAACCGGGTCATCGCACGCCACGACATCCTGCGCACGGCCGTGGTGTGGGAGGGGTTGGCCGAGCCTGTGCAGGTGGTCTGCCGGCAGGCACAGGTGCTGGTCGATTGGCTGGAGCCTGGTGAAAGCGAGGGCGAGGGCGAGGGCGAGGGCGAGGGCGAAGGCGAAGGCGATGTGGCCGCCGTGCTGCAGAAGCGCCTGGACCCGCGCGTGCAGCGCATCGATGTGCGCCGCGCGCCCATGATCCGCGCCGTGGCGGCGCAGGATGCGCCCAACGGGCGCTGGCTGCTGCAGCTGCTGACCCACCATCTGGTGCTGGACCACACGACGCTGGAACGCATCGTCGAGGAGATCGCGCTGATGGCCCAGGGCCGCGAGGCGGAGTTGCCCAGGCCCCTGCCGTTCAGGCGCTTCGTGGCCCAGGCCCGCCTGGGCGTGAGCACCAGCGAGCATGAGGACTTCTTCCGCGCCATGCTCGGCGATGTGGATGAACCCACGGCGCCGTTTGGCCTGCTGGATGTGCAGGGCGATGGGAGCGCAGTGGAGGAGGCCAGGCTTGCGCTGGATGCACAACTGTCGCGCGAGCTGCGCCGGCAGGCGCAGCGCCATGGGGTGAGTGCAGCCAGCCTGTTCCACCTGGCCTGGGCGCTGGTGCTGGGCAGGACCACGGGCAAGGACGACGTGGTGTTCGGCACCGTGCTCTTTGGCCGCATGCAGGGCGGGGAGGGCGCGCACAGCGCGCTGGGCATGTTCATCAACACGCTGCCGCTGCGCATACGGCTGGGCGGGCGCAGCGTGCAGGACTGCCTGCATGAGACGCATGCGGGGCTGACGGGGCTGATGCACCACGAGCACGCCACGCTGTCGCTGGCGCAGCGCTGCAGCGCTCTGGCGGGGGGGACGCCGCTGTTCTCGGCCCTGCTCAACTACCGCTACAGCGTGGCGCCGCAGGAGGGCGCCGCAGCGGACGCAGCCTCGGGCGCGTGGGAAGGCATGACGGCCCTGGGCGGGCAGGAGCGCACCAACTATCCGGTGGACATGTCCATCGATGACCTGGGCCAGGGCTTTCGCCTGGTCGGGCAGGCCAGCAAGGCCGTGGGCGCGCAGCGCCTGTGCGCCTACATGCTGGCCGCCGTGGAAGGCATTGTTGCGGCCCTGGCCGAAACGCCCGCGCTGCCGGCCTGCGATATCGAGCTGCTGGACCGGGACGAATGGGCGCAGCTGACGCAATGGGCGCAATCGGTGCAGTCTGGATGCAACCCGCAGAGCCGCGACGTCCAGCCCCTGGTGCACAGGCTGTTCGAGCAGCAGGCGGACGAGCGGCCCCAGGCCACGGCCCTGGTCTTTGGCGACGAATGCATCAGCTATGCGCAGCTCAACCGGCGTGCCAACCGCCTTGCGCACCGCCTGATCGCCGAGGGCGTGGGCGCGGAGGTGCGCGTGGGCATTGCGGTGGAACGCTCGGTGGAGATGGTGGTGGCCGTGCTGGCCGTGCTCAAGTCGGGCGCGGCCTATGTGCCCCTGGACCCCGGCTATCCGGCCGAGCGCCTGGCCCACATGGTCGAGGACAGCGGCATGGCCTGCCTGCTCACGCAGTCCCGCCTGGGGCTGGAGGTGGCCGGTCGCGTGAAGGCGCTGGACCTGGATGCCATCGGCGCGATGCCGGGGCCCGACCACAACCCCGGTGCCGCCGTGCATGGCGAATGCCTGGCCTATGTGATCTACACCTCGGGCTCCACCGGACGGCCCAAGGGCGTGGGCATCTCCCACCGCTGCCTGGCCGAGCAGGCGCAGCTGGCCGTCGGCTTTGCCGCGCTGTCGCCGCAGGACCGCGTGCTGCAGTTCGCCACGCTGAATTTCGATGGCTGCATCGAGCAGCTGTTCGCGCCCCTGGTGGCCGGCGCGGCCATGGTGCTGCGCGGGCCCGAACTCTGGGACAGCGCCACCTTCCACAGGGAACTCATGGCCAGGCAGATCAGCGTGGCCGATCTGACCACCGCCTACTGGCTGCTGCTGGTCCAGGATTTTGCGCGCCAGGGCCTGCGCGGGTACGGGCGGCTCAGGCAGGTGCATGTGGGCGGCGAGGCCATGCCGGGCGCCGGCCTGCAGGCCTGGCGCGATGCCGGGCTGGGCCATGTGAGGCTGCTCAATGCCTATGGCCCGACCGAGGCCACCGTCACGGCCTCCCTCTTCGACTGCACCGGCCTGGTGGAAGGCGCCGGCGCGGCGCCGCAGGCGCTGCCGTCACAGGACCTTCCCATAGGCCGGCCCCTGGCGGGCCGGCACATGTGGGTGGTGGACGACCGGATGCGCCCCGTGCCCCTGGGCGTGGCCGGTGAGCTGTGCATAGGCGGCCCCCTGCTGTCGCGCGGCTATCTGAACCGGGCAGGGCTCAGCGCGGAGCGCTTTGTCGCCGACCCCTTCGGCCACGATGGCGCAAGACTCTATCGCACGGGCGACCTGGTGCGCTGGAATGCACAGGGCCAGCTGGAGTACCTGGGGCGGGTGGACCACCAGGTCAAGATCCGCGGCCTGCGCATCGAGCTGGGCGAGGTGCAGTCGCAACTGCTGGCGCTGGACGATGTGCGCGAGGCCGTGGTCGTGGCCGGCGAGGGACCGGCGGGCACGCGGCTGCTGGCCTATGTGTCTGCCCGCAGCGGGCGGACCCTGGACGGGCAGGAGATGCGCGAGCGCCTGGCCACGGTACTGCCCGACTACATGGTGCCGGGCGCCATCATGGTGCTGGACCAGTTGCCGCAGAACGCCAACGGCAAGCTGGACCGGCAGGCCCTGCCCGCGTTCGGCATGCCAGCCGCCAGCCAGGCGCCAGAGGGCGAACTGGAGGCGCTGCTGGCCCGTATCTGGGCCGAGGTGCTGGGCCTGGAGCGGGTGGGGCGCAGCGACAACTTCTTCGCGCTGGGCGGTGATTCCATCCTCAGCCTGCAGATCGTCTCGCGCCTGCGCCGCTTCGGCTGGAAGCTGTCGCCACGGCAGCTGTTCGAGCGGCAAAGCATTGCCGAGCTGGCGCGTGTGGCCGAGCCCGTGCAGGACGAGGCCGTGGAGCAGGAGACCCCGGTCCAGGGGAGCGTTCCCCTGCTGCCCATTCAGGCGGAGTTCTTCGAAACGGACGTGCCGCAGCGATCCCACTGGAACCAGGCCCTGCTGCTGCGCAGCATGCAGCCGCTGCAGCCTGCGCCGCTGCGCCAGGCCCTGGCCGATCTGCTGGCCCGGCACGACAGCCTGCGCCTGCGCTTTCGCCCCACGGCGCAGGGCACCTGGGAGCAGGCCTACGCAAGCCCGTCCGAGGCCGATCTGCAGGCACTGCTGTGGGTGCGCCAGGCACGGGATGCCGGCGCGATCGAGGCCTTGTGCGAACAGGCGCAGCGCAGCCTGGACATCGTCCACGGGCCGCTGCTGCGCGGGCTGTGCATCGAGGTGGGCGACGGCAGCTGGCGCCTGCTGCTGGTGGCCCACCACCTGGTCGTCGATGGGGTCTCCTGGCGCATCCTGCTCGAAGACCTGCGTTCGGCCTATGCCAGCCGGCTGCAGGGCCTGGAGCCCGCCAGGGTCCACAAGACCGCCAGCTACCAGCGCTGGTCGCAGGCGCTGCAGGCCCATGCCGCGCAATGCGGCGGCGAGCTGGCCTTCTGGCAGGCGCTGGCCCAGGTGCCGGCCAGCCTGCCCTGTGCCCGCCCCGGGGGGGCCAACACCCTGGCATGGCAGTCCAGCGTCGAGCTGCGGCTGGACCGCGAGCGCACCGAGGCCCTGATCAGCCGCGTGCCGGCGGCCTACAGGACGCAGATCAACGACATCCTGCTGGCCGCCCTGGGGCGCGCCCTGTGCGCGTGGAGCGGGCAGCAGCGCATCCTCGTGGACCTGGAGGGCCATGGCCGCGAGGAGCTGTCGGCCGGCGTGGACGTCTCGCGCACCGTGGGCTGGTTCACCAGCGTCTTCCCGGTGGCGCTCGATGCGGGCACAGGCCCGGGCGACGCGCTCAAGCGCGTCAAGCAAAGCCTGCGCGAAGTGCCGCTGCACGGCCTGGGCCATGGCGTGCTCAAGTACCTGGGCACGGCGCAGCAAAGGCAGGCCATGCGGGCCTTGCCCCAGGCCAGCCTGGTCTTCAACTACCTGGGGCAGTTCGACGCAAGCTTTGACAGCGCGGCCCAATGGCTGCCGGCTGCCGAGGGCAGCGGCATGCCGGCCGACGCCTCGGCGCCGCTGTCGCACGAGTTCACCATCAATGGCCGCGTGTACGACGGCGAGCTGGTGATGACGGCCGCCTTCAGCACGGCGCGCCACGACACCGCCGATGTGCAGGCCTGGATGGGGCGCTACCGGCAGGAGCTGGAAGGCCTGATCGACCACTGCCTGAGTGGCGCGCAGGGGGTGACGCCCTCGGACTTCCCGCTGGCCCGGGTCACGCAGGCGCAGCTGGACGGCCTGGACCTGCCTGCGGGCAATCTGGCGGACCTCTATCCGCTGTCTCCCATGCAGTCGGGCATGCTGTTCCACAGCCTGTCCGATCCCTCGGGGCTGTCCTATGTCACCCAGCTGCGCATCGACGCGCATGGCCTGGATGCCGCGCGCTTCCGAAAGGCCTGGCAGGCGGTGCTGGACCGCCATGCCGTGCTGCGCAGCGGCTTCCTGGCCGATGCGTCCCTGCCGCTGCAATGGGTGGCCCGGCAGGTCCTGCTGGACATCACCGAGCATGACTGCCGGCACAGCGAGGATGTGGCGGGGGCCCTGGATGCCCTGGCCGCCGGGCAGTTCGCGGCCTTCGACCTCAGCAAGCCGCCGCTGATGCGGCTGGCCCTGGTCCGGGTGTCCGATGGCAGCCACCACTGCATCTGGACCGCCCACCACCTGCTCACGGACGGATGGAGTTCATCGAGCCTGCTGGGCGAGGTGCTGCGCGACTACAAGGGCATTGCCGTGGAGCCCGTGGACACCAGCTACCGCGACTACATCGCATGGCTGCAAGGCCTGGACCACGGGGCCAGCGAGGCCTACTGGAGGCGCCTGGTGCAGCCGCTGCACGAGCCCACCTTGCTGGTGGATGCGCTTGCCCGGCCTGCTGTCCGGCCTGGTGCCTTGCCTGCAGCCCGTCAGGGGCACCACGAGGCCGGCGCCGCGCTGGATGCCGGTGTCACGCAGCAGCTGGTGGAGTTTGCCCAGCGCGAGCGCGTGACGGCCAACACCCTGGTGCAGGCCGCATGGTCGCTGGTGCTGGCGCGGTACACGGGCCAGGCCACGGTGGCCTTCGGGGCCACGGTGGCTGGCCGCCCGCCCGAGCTGGCCGGCGTGGAAAGAATGCAGGGGCTGTTCATCAACACCTTGCCGGTGGTCGTGGCCTGCGACGGCGCGCTGGAGCTGGGCCCCTGGCTGCGCACGCTGCAGGCACAGAACCTGGCCTCGCGCGAGCATGAGCAGACGTCGCTTTCGGACATCCAGCGCTGGGCGGGCAAGGGCCAGCGCGGCCTGTTCGACAGCATCCTGGTGTTCGAGAACTACCCCATGGATGCGGTGCTGTCCGCGCATGACGACCCGCATCTGCGGTTTGCGGTGACGCATGCCATCGACGTGACCTCCTATCCCATGGACCTGGAGGTGCGGCTGGGCGATGTGCTGTCGCTCAAGATGATCTACCAGCGGAGCAGCTTCGGCGATGACGCCGTGCAGGCACTGCTGCGGCAACTGGTGCAGGTGCTGGCGTCCATGGCGGGCGAGGGCATGCACTGCCTGCGGGACATCGCCTTGCTGCCCGAGCCCGGCCGCGATGGGCCGGGGGGCACGGGCACGGGCACGGGCACAGGAACGGATGCCTGCCGCCCGCCGTTCCTGCCCGTGCATGCCTGCATGGCGCTGCAGGCGCGCCGGGACTCGGGTGCGGTGGCGCTGCTCATGGGCGAGCAGACCATCAGCCATGGCGAGCTGCAGGCGCGCAGCAACCATTTCGCCAACCGCCTGGTGCAGTCCGGCGTGGGGCGCGGCGCCATCGTCGGCATCGCCATGGAGCGTTCGCTGGAAATGGTGATCTGCCTGCTGTCCGTGCTCAAGGCGGGCGCGGCCTACCTGCCCCTGGACCCGGCGTCGCCGGCCGAACGCCAGAGGTTCATGCTGGCAGACAGCGGTGCCTCCCACCTGATCGCCCACAGGTCGGCGCTGCACAAGCTGGGCACGCCGGCCGTGGCCCATCTGGTGGTGGCCGAGGAGGTGGACTTCACCCAGGCCTGCAACGCGGCGCCGGCCCATGCCGTGCACGAGCGCGACCTGGCCTATGTGATCTACACCTCGGGCTCGACCGGGCAGCCCAAGGGCGTGGTGGTCGAGCACGGGCCGCTGGCCATGCACTGCGCGGCCACGGCCGGGATCTACGGCATGCGGGCGAACTCGCGCGAGCTGCATTTCATGTCCTTCTCCTTCGACGGCGCGCATGAGCGCTGGCTGACGGCCCTGAGCATCGGCGCCGGCCTGGTGCTGCGCGAGCCGCAGATGTGGACGGCGGAGCAGGCCTGCGAGGCCCTGCGCCACCACGGCATCTCCAATGCCGCGTTCCCGCCGGCCTATCTGGCGCAGATCGCGGACTGGGCCGCAGAACAGTCGCAGGAGCCGCCGCCGGTGGAGCTGTACGTCTTCGGTGGCGAGGCCATGCCCAAGGCCGCCTACGACAAGGTGCGCCAGAGCCTGCGCCCGCGCCTGCTCATCAACGGCTACGGCCCCACCGAGACGGTGGTGACGCCGCTGATCTGGAAGGCCGAGGCCAGCGAGACCTTCGACTGCGCCTACGCCCCCATCGGCCGGCCCGTGGGCGAGCGCACGGTGCACATCCTGGATGCCGACCTGCACCGGGTGCCGCACGGCGTCGTGGGCGAGCTGTACATCGGCGGCTACGGCCTGGCGCGCGGCTATCTGTCGCGCCACGGCCTGACGGCCGAGCGCTTCGTCGCCGACCCCTTCGACGGCGGTGGCGGCCGCCTGTACCGCACGGGGGACCTGGTGCGCGAGATGCCGGACGGCAACATCGAGTACATCGGCCGGGCCGACCACCAGGTCAAGATCCGGGGCTTCCGCATCGAGCTGGGCGAGGTCGAGAAGGCCGTCCGGGCCGTGCCCGGCGTGGTCGATGCCGCCGTGCTGGTCCAGGATGCCGGTACAGGCAAGCAGCTGGTGGCCTATGTGGTGGGGGAGGAGGGCACCGCCGCGCAGTCCCTGGTCCAGCGCATCCGCCAGCAGACAGGCGAGCACCTGCCCGACTACATGCTGCCGGCCCATACGCTGGTCCTGCCCGCCCTGCCAAGACTGGTCAGCGGCAAGCTCGACCGTGGTGCGCTGCCGCTGCCGCAGGCAGATGCCGCGCGGGTGCACGTGCCACCGTCCACAGCGTCGGCCATGGCGCTGGCCCGCATCTGGCAGGAGGTGCTTGGCGTGGAACGCGTGGGCGAGACCGACAACTTCTTCGAGCTGGGCGGGGACTCCCTGCTCAGTCTCAGGATGCACGCCAAGGTGCGCAAGCTGGGCGATCCGCAGTTGGACTTCAAGCTGCGCGACCTTCTGCAGCGGCCCACCATTGCCGGCCTGCTGGAGCTTCGCTCAGCCGGCGCCGGTGGAGCTGGGGGCGTCGTGGCGCTCAACGCCGTGTGTGAGGCTGCGCCACCGCTGTTTTGCGTGCATGCCGGGTTCGGCACGGTGTTTGACTACCAGCCGCTGGCGCGGGCACTGCAGGACCGGCGCACCGTCCACGCCATACCCTGCCGCAGCCTGGGCGATCCCGGCTACCGCGACCGCTCGCTGGAGCAGATGGCCGACGACTACTGCGCGATGGTGAGGCAGGTACAGCCCGCCGGCCCCTACCACCTGCTCGGCTGGTCCCTGGGCGGCAGCCTGGCGGCCTTGATCGCGGCCCGGCTCGAAGGCCAGGGGCAGACGGTGGGTTTCCTGGGGCTGGTGGACCCGTTCGTGCCTGCTGGCGATGCGGCCGGGTCCCCGTCGTGGTGGGATGACTTCCGGCTCTTCGTCTCGCAGATGCTGCCCTTGGCGCGCATCGAGGACCTTGCGGACATCGATGCATCGGTGCCGCCCCGCGCCGATCTGCTGGCTGCCGCGCTGGGCCGCGAAGCTGCAAGGCAGGGACCGGGGGGGCCCAGCGGCCATGCCTGCATGGACGGCGCCGACCTGGCCCAGGCCTTTCTGACCACCCTGCACCTGAAGCACCTGGCGCTGCAGGCGCAGGCCCTGGCGCCCGTGCAAGCGGCGGCAAGCCTTTGGTGGAGCGATGAAACCGCGGCCGGGCACCGGCTGCGGCTCGCGCACCAGCTGCGCCAGGAGGACGCCGGAAGGGCCGAAAGGGCAGAGGGCGCGGTGATCCGCGCCGACCACTACGCCATCATGAGGAACGAGGGGCTGACGGCCGAAATCCTCGACGCCTTGGCGCTGGAGTACGCGCTGGACTGAGGGGCAACGGCGGCCGGGGTGCCTCCCCCGGCCCGCCCCGTCCCGGGTCTTTTTCGTGAAAACCGGGTTACACCTTGTCTCCATTTTTGCGCGCAGAACGTCTTTGGAATGCACAGCAACCCGGGCGGAGGTCCGTGCCCGGTTGGTAACCAGTCTCATTCAATGCCTTTGGAAATTCTTCGACCATGCCTTCCTTGCCCCGTCAACATCTGCTGAGCCTGGCCCTTGCCACGGCCTTTGGTTCCGTCTCGTTCTGGAGCACCGAGGCGGTGGCCCAGGCCACAGGGCAGGAGGCTGCCCAAGTGTTCGATATCCATGTGCCGGCCCAGGCCCTGGCTTCGGCCATCAACGAGCTGTCCCGCCAGACGGGAACCCAGATGTTTGCCGCAGGCGACCTGGTGGCCGGGCTCAGTTCCCGCGCCGTCAACGGCCGCCTGACATCGGAGCAGGCCTTGCGGGAGCTGCTGGCCGGCACGTCCCTGGAAGCCATCAGGATGAACAACGGAGGCTTCGCCATCCGCCGTCCCGCGGTCTCCGGCGCGACCTTGCCGACCATCAACGTCACGGACAGCGAAACCGCAGCCGGCCCCGTGCAGGGCTATGTCGCCCGGCGCAGTTCAACGGGCACCAAGACCGATACGCCCATCCTGGAGACACCGCAGTCCATCACGGTCATCGGTGCCCAGGAGATCGAGACGCTGAAGTCGCAAAGCCTGCAGGATGCGCTGGGCTACGCGGCCGGCGTCACCCGCGCCGAGGGCCTGGACCGGACCTCGGACAGCCTGTACCTGCGCGGATTCCGCACCACGGGCATGTACCGGGACGGCAGCCTGTTCACGGCCAACATCTACGACGGACGGCAGGAGCCCTACGGCCTGGAGCGCATCGAGCTGCTCAAGGGCGCCTCTTCGGTGATCTTTGGCTCGGTCTCCCCGGGCGGCGTGGTCAACACCGTGAGCAAGCGGCCCACCACGGAAAAAATCCGGGAGCTGAACATCGACGCCGGAAGCTTCGGGCGCAGGCAGGTCTCGGGTGATTTTGCGGGTGCCCTGGACGACGAGGGCAAATGGTCCTACCGGCTGGTGGCGCTCAAGCGCGACAGCGACAGCTTCATCGACCGTGTCCCCGATGACAGAACCTATGTCGCCCCATCGCTCAAGTGGCAGCCCGATGCGAATACCTCGCTGACACTGTTGGCCGAGGTCCAGAAGGACCGCACCACCTACGTCTACGGGCTGCCCGCCTACGGCACCCTGCTGCCCAACATCAATGGACAGATTCCCCGCAACCGCTTCATCGGAGAGGCGGGGCGGGACAAATTCGATCTGGACCGCTACTCCATCGGCTATCTCTTCGAACATGCCTTTTCCGAGAAGCTCAAGCTCAGGAACAGCATGCGCTACTACAACGCAAAGAGCAGCTACTTCAGCACGGACGGCTGGGGCCTGTCCGCCGACCAGCGCTCGGTGGTGGAGCGCTACTACCAGCCGCGCTGGGACCGCTCGTCGGCCTTCGTGACCGATACCTCGCTGCAGTACCAGCTGGACCAGGGCCGCATCAAGCACACCATGCTGGTGGGCTTCGACTACGCCCTGCCAAAGCACGAGACCGAGCGCTATGAACAGCAGGCCGCCGACCTCGATGTCTTCAACCCGGTCTACGGCAAGCCGGTGGGCCCTGTCTCCCCCTACTACCGATCGTCCTGGAAGAACGACTACAAGCGCCTCGGCATCTATGCGCAGGACCAGATCAAGATCGATGACAAGTGGGTGGTTCTGCTGGGCGGCCGCTATGACAAGGTCCGCTTCAACGAGACGAACTTCTTCACCGGGGACGTGAGCGCGGCCAATGAGAAAAGCTCGGCCTTCACGGGCCGGCTGGGCGTGGTCTATCTCGCCGCCAATGGCCTTGCCCCCTTCTTCAGCTACAGCGAGTCCTTCGAGCCCACCCAGGGCCAGGACCGCCTTGGATCGCGGTTCAAGCCCACGACGGGGCAGCAGTACGAGGCCGGTGTCCGCTACCAGCCCAGCGGCTCCAGGGCCATGGTTTCGGCGGCGGTCTTCCAGCTCACCCGCCAGAACCTGCTCGTGCCCGATCCCCAGGACGCCAGCAGGGCGTTCAACATACAGGCCGGTGAAGTCCGCTCCCGCGGCTTCGAGCTGGAGGCGCGAAGCTCCATCGGCCGCAATGTGAACATCATTGCCGCCTATGCCTACACGGATGCGCGCACCACGCAGGCAAGCCCCCTGCAGCCGGACGAGCTGGGCAAGCGCTCCATCGGCGTGCCCTACAACCAGATATCGCTGTGGGGCGACTACAGCTTTGGCGACTTCGGGCTTGCCGGCCTCAAGGTGGGCATGGGCGCCAGGTACCTGGGCCAGACACGCGGCCTGGCCTATGGCGTTCCCGTCTCGCTGCCGGCGTTCACCCTGGTGGATGCCATGGTCAGCTACACCACCGGACCCTGGCGCTTCGCCCTGAACCTCACCAACCTGACCGACAAGACCTATATCGCCAGCTGCTCCTACGGCTGCTTCTACGGCGAGCCCCGCAAGGTGATCGGCACGGCCACCTATCGCTGGTAAGCGGGCATGGGCCATGGGCCACGGCTGGAGCGATCCGGCCGTGGCCTTTTCTTTGTCGGGGAACCGAAGGCGCCGTTCAGAGCGCCTGCAGCTGCACGCTGCCATCGGCCTGCGCGCGCACCCTCAGCGGCAGGATGGAGGGCAGCACGGCCAGCAGGCCGGCCGAGTCATTGGCGCGAAAGCGCCCCGTCAGGCGCAGCGCGGCCACGCGCGCATCGGCGGCTTCGATGGGCTGGGTGCGGTAGGCGTTGACGGTGGCCAGGGCCTCGGCCAGCGGGGTGTTCTCGAAGACCAGCCAGCCTTCGCGCCAGGCGGACAGCGTGGCGGCATCGGCCTGGCGCACGGCCTCGGGCTGGCCATTGCGGATGTCCACCACCTGGCCTGGCAGCAGGTCCAGCGTGGCCGCCGCCTCGGTCGTCGGATCCTGCGCATCCCTGCCCAGCACGCGGACCCTGACATGGCCATGCTCCACGCCCACCGTGACCGTGCCGCCACGGTCGCGCACGGTGAACACCGTACCCACGACCTCGATGCGCGCCTCGCGCGTGATGACCTCGAAGGGGCGGTCGGGGTCCGAGGCCACTTCGAATCGCGCTTCCCCGCGCGACATGGATACGCTGCGGCGCTGGCGGTAGAGCGTCACGGCAATGGCGCTCTGGGGCGCCAGCTCGATGCGGCTGGCCTGCAGCGGCGCCTTGCCGTCGGCCAGCGTGACCTTGAGCATCTGCGAGTTGCGCGTGGCATAGGCCGAGGTGTGCAGGGGCTGCTGCCAGTACCAGTAGGCGCCCCGGCCCGCCAGCGCGCCGGTGCCCAGCAGCCCTGCAAACGACAGCAGCAGCTTGCGGCGCTGGACGCTCCTGGTGGAGCGCGAGGCGCTGTCCGCCAGCAGGGCGGTTTCCTGGAATTGCTCGCGCAGTCCGCCGGACAGGCCGCCGAGCATGTTCCAGCGCAGGTGCGCCTCGCGTGCGGCGGCATCGTGCCGGGCTGATTTCTCGCGCCATTCGCCCAGGGTCAGGCGTGCCTGGTGGGCCACCGGGTCGGGAGCGATTTCGCTTTGAACGATCAGCGTCAGCGCATGCTCGACCATGCGCTCGCTAGGTGCACTTGCCATGGAAAGGGGGGGTCAGGATGCGTCGTCGGTCAGTGTACTGTTGTCGAAATCCATGGCGCTGCCCAGCGCATGGTCCTCGATCAGCTCGGAGCGCAGCTGGGCCAGCACGCGCGAGCAGTCCAGCGTGGCGCGCACCATGTGCTTGGCGACGGCCATTTCGGTGATGTTGAGCTGATCGGCGATTTCCGCGCGCGTGTAGCCATGGGCGCGAAAGAGGATGAAGACTTCGCGCCGGCGCGGCGGCAGGCTTTCCAGCGCCTGGACGACGCGGTCCAGGATCTGGCGCTGGGCGGCCAGGGTTTCGCTGGAGGGCGCGCTGTGCTGCACCGCCATTTGCTGGCGCGTCCAGTCCTGGGAGGTCTTGCGCTTGCGCGCATCGTCTATGCACAGGTTGCGTGCCACGCGAAACAGCAGGGCGCGCGGGGATTCGATGTCGGCATCGGGGAGCGCCTCGGCCTTCTTGCCGCTGCGCAGGCCCAGGGCGTGCACATAGACCCGCTCGAAGCTCGATTGCGCGATGTCGGCCGCATAGTGCGGATCCCGGAGATCGCGCGTGAGCTGGCGGCGCAGATCGCCATAGTGAGCCACGAGTTCCTGGATCAGGTCACGCATCCGGATACCTGCCTTTCCGCAAGGGCGATGGGTTGGAACCCCTGGGTCCGTACAGAGAAGGGCCTACCGGATGCCGCAACCCCGGCCAGGGCCGGGGCGGTGCAGCAGCGGGTATGGGATTCAGCGGCGCAGGTGATTCGAATTCAAATGCAAATGGTTTGCATTCAAATTATGGCATGGGAGATTCGTGCGCCATCATGCCCGGTGCGATCTTTCAGTCCTGCAGCGCCAGCTGTTCTGTGCGCGCAACATCGGGTTTTTGGGCTTGCGCTGCCAGCAGGGCGTCGCCGATTTCGCCGGTGCGCACCGAGGTGACCGACAGCAGGGTGTCGCTGAGGCCGTGGGAGCCCTCGCAGGCGCCCTGCAGGAAGATGGCGGGGCGAAAGTCCGGCGTGGTGTGCACCTGGTAGTCGCGGCTCACGGAGAAGTCGCCCAGGTAGGGGGCCAGCGGGTCCAGCAGGGTCTTGTGGTGCTCGCGCGCATAGCCGGTGGCCAGCACCACCACGTCGTAGCGCGATGCATGGTCGATGCCGCTGTTGAGGTCGCGCAGGCCCAGGTGGATGCCGTCGCTGGCGGCGCGCGCATCCTGCACCTCGTGGCGGCGCAGGAAGCGGTGGCGCGTGTCGCCGACGACCTTCTGTTCATAGAACACCTTGAAGATGCTCTCGATCAGCTCCAGGTCGGGGCAGGCGTAGTTGGTGTGCCAGAACTCGCGCAGCAGGGCGCCGCGCTCGTCGTGCGGGCGGCTGTAGACATGGTCCACGAAGTCGGCGTTGAAGATTTCGTTGACGAAGGGGCTGTCGTCGGACGGGCGGATGGAGCGGGCGCGCATGACCAGGTCGATCTCGGCGGCGGCGTAGCGGCCGTGCAGGTTCATGAAGATTTCGGCGGCGCTCTGGCCCGCGCCCACGACGGCGATGCGCAGCGGCCTGGCATGCTCGGCAATGCTGCGCAGGTAGGCGCTGGAGTGGAAGACGCGCGCATCGCCGCGCAGGGGCTTGAACTGCTCGGGAATGCTGGGCGTGCCGCCGATGCTCATGACCAGGTTCTGGCCCAGGCGCTCATGCACGTTGCCGGCCGCATCGCGCGAGCGCACGCGCAGCAGCTCCACCTTGCCGTCGCGTTTTTCCGGCAACACCTCGATGACTTCCTGGCCGTAGACGCAGCGGTCCTCGAACTTGGAGGCGGCCCAGGCCAGGTAGTCGTTGAACTCGTGGCGGCTGGGAAAGAAGGTCTTGAGGTTGATGAAGTCCTGCAGCCGGCCCTTCTCGTGCAGGTAGTTGATGAAGGTGAAGCGGCTGGTGGGATTGCGCAGCGTGGCCAGGTCCTTGAGGAAGGACACCTGCATGTGGGCCTGCTCCAGCAGCATGTCCTTGTGCCAGGCGAAGCGCGGCTGCTTTTCGATGAAGACGGGGTGCATGGCCCGCGCGGTGGTTTCGCGCTCCTTGAGGGCGATGGCCAGGGCAATGTTGGAGGGGCCGAAGCCGATGCCGATCAGCGGGTGGGTTTGCATGGAAGGTCCTTTCATTGGGTCGATGCGTCCAGTGCGTCCGGCGCGGCTGCGTCGGTCTGCGGTATCCACAAGGCGTCTGCGAAAAAGCGTTCCCTGAGCAGCACTCCCAGCACGGCGCGCTTGTGCGGGAAGTCGAATTCCTTGACCAGCGCATAGCCGCAGCGCGGCAGGCTTTTGCGCATCTTGCGGTTGTCGGCGCGCGGCTCTACGACGATGCGCTGCGTGCGGCAGTCGTCCAGAAAGAGGTAGTGCGACAGCGAGGGCAGCCAGGCCGTCAGGTAGGGCTGGCCGCGGAACCGCGCCTCCCCCACCAGCGCATGCCAGCCCCGGTCATGGTCGCCCGCGTCATAGAAGGGGGCGATGCGGTCTTCCTTGGCCCAGTAGGCCTCGAAGTAGCCGAAGGGCTCGCCGTCGAAGCAGCCGATGAGGCCGAGCGCATGCGGGTCGCCGGCCATGCGCTGCAGATAGGCGCGGTGGTGGGCAAGGTCGCCGCTTTCCTCCCAGAAATGCGCGACGACCGGGTCGTTCATCCAGCGGTGGATGAGGGGCAGGTCGGCCTCGGGCTCCACGGTGCGAAAGCTCAGCGTGCGGCCCAGCCAGGGGATGAAGCGGCGGTAGACCTCGCCGCGCGGCTTGTGCAGGCGCACGGGGTGGCGCCGGCCTTCGCTGATCGTGTAGTGCAGCGCATAGGGTGGGCGCGGGCGGGGCAGCCACAGGGGCTGCTGCCAGAGCACGCTTCTTGCCACGCGCGGAGCCTGGCCTGGCTGCACTGTGGCGATGCTGTCGCGCAGGCCCGGTGGCAGGCGGGGCAGGGACAGCTCGATTTCCCGGGCATCCGGGTGCAGGCCGAAACCGGCCTGCAGCGCGGCCAGCAGTTCATCGGCTTCGGGCATGCCCGAGCAGGGGCCCAGCCATTGCAGCCGCAGCAGGCCTGGCGCGGCCGCGGGTGACAGGTTCCAGAGACTGTGCTTGCCGGGCCTGCCGGCATTCACGGACCCCGAACGTTCCAGGCGCAGCCGCTGTCCATCGACGAAGACGCTGATCGTCTCGGCGCCTGCATGGGCGAGGTAGCTGGCGCCGGAGGCGTCCGGTGACGGTGTAGCGGTGGCTTCTACTGGACGCACGTGGACTCTTTCAGATGGAGTGCCCCGCGTGCGGGACACGGGTCGGGGCTCGGGCAAGGGCACAGGGGACACAAGGGACACAAGGGACACAAGGGACACAAGGGACACAAGGCAGCCTCATGACCGGGATGACGCGCAGGCGCGGCAAATGTTCATGCCAGGGCCGGGATCCGGGCCGCCTGGAAGGCATGGGCCAGTGCCTTGCAGATCCGGCCGCGCAGCACCTCGGTCTCTTCGGTGAGGGCGCCCAGCCGCGCAAAGTCATGGACCATGCCGGCGTAGATCTGCAGGTCCACGGCCACGCCGGCGGCCTGCAGCCGCTCGGCATAGCGCTTTCCTTCGTCGATCAGCGGGTCGTACTCGGCCAGCACCATCAGCGTGGGGGCCAGCCGGCCCAGGTCGGATGCCTGCAGCGGGGCAAAGCGCCAGTCCTGCCGGTCCGCATCGCTGCGCAGGTATTGGCCGAACATCCAGGCCAGGGTGTCACCTTCCAGCAGATGGCCGGTGGCCAGGCGCGCATGCGAGTCACTGTCCTGCTGCGCTGCCGTGCAGGGGTAGAGCAGCAACTGCAGCAAGGGCTGGGGCATGCCCGCGTCGCGTGCGGCGATGCACAGGGCCGTGGCCAGCGTGCCCCCGACGCTGTCGCCGCCAATGGCCAGGCGCTGCGCGTCCAGGCCATGGCGGCCGCCGTGCTCCAGCAGCCAGGCCAGGGCGTCCTCTGCGTCGAGGAAGGCGGTGGGAAAGCGGTGCTCTGGCGCCAGCCGGTAGTCGATGGCCAGCACATTGCAGGGCGTGCCCAGCGCCAGGCTGCGGCACAGGCTGTCATGCGATTCGAGCCCGCCCAGCACATAGCCGCCGCCGTGAAAGAACAGCAGGCAGGGCGCGGACGCAGCCTGCGCTTCGCCCCGGTAGAGGCGGGCGCGGATGCGTGCGCCGTCACGCGTGGGCAGCTCCAGGTCTTCGGTAGGCAGCCCATCGCCCGGCAGGTCCAGCGCCAGCGTGGCGTTGTCGTAGGCGGCGCGCGCCTGCGCTGCCGTCATCTGGCTCATGCGCGGGCGGCTGGATGCCTGGGCGTTGGCGAGTTCGAGAAATGCTTGCAGGTCGGGGTGGAGAGCCATGGCGTCCTTCGGGTGTGCGGCAGACAAGGCAGGGCGGGCCGGTGCAGGGCATGGTGCCCGCGCTGCCCCTTCCCCGTGATGACGCTGGGCGGCGGAATTTGTTCATCGCCGGGACGATGAACATTTCCCGCGCTCGCACGTCTTGCAGGGAGTGGGCAGCGTGCGCCGTGCGCCGCATCCCCAGGAAAACGCCGGGCCGCGCCGGTATTGCAAGGCCATGCGCCCACGGGCGCCAGAGGAATCCCTTATGGAAAACGCCAGCCGACCGCCATCCGAGGTACTGCGCCTGCTCAGGCCCTTCCTGCCGTGGATGGCCCTGTCCGTGGTCACGGGCATTTGCGCGGGTGGGGCCACGGTGGCGCTGCTGGCGACCATCAACCAGGTGCTCAACCGCCCAGGCGGATTGGCCGGCGGGCTGCTGCTGACCTTCATCGCCCTGTGCGCCACCGTGCTGGTGTGCCGGGCCACGTCCGACATGTCGGGCAATTTCGTGGGGCAGCGCCTGGTGGCCCGGCTGCGCAAGGAGCTGGCCAGCAAGATCCTGGCCGCGCCCATCGACGCGCTGGAGCGCTACCGCACGCACCGCCTCATGCCCGTGCTCACGCAGGACGTGGACATGATCAGCGACGTGGCCTTCGTGCTGGCCTCCAACGTGATCGCCCTGGCCATTGCGCTGGGCTGCCTGGCCTACCTGGCCCTGCTGTCGCCGCCGCTGTTTGCCATGCTGGTGGTGGCGCTGGTGCTGGGCGTGAGCCTGCAGGCGCTGGCGCAGTCGCGCGGCGTGGCGGGGTTCTGGAAGGCGCGCGATCACGAGGAAGTGCTGCACAAGGCCTACCGCGCCATCAGCGAAGGCGCCAAGGAGCTGCGCATGCACCGCGCGCGCCGGGGCCGCATCTTCGACGGGCAGATCGGCGGCACGGTGGATGCCATCCGCCGCATCAACAGCCGCGCCATCAACACCTATGTACTGGCCTCGGCCTTCGGCTCGGCGCTGTTCTTTCTGTTGATCGCCCTCATCCTGGGCTGGGCCGCGCTGCGCACCACCGAGCCCGTGGTGCTCAGCGGCTTCGTGCTGGTGCTGCTGTTCCTCAAGGGCCCCATGGACCAGATCGCGGGCGCGCTGCCCAACCTGGGCCGTGCCAAGGTGGCGCTGCAGCGCATTGCCGACCTGTCGGCGCGCTTTGCCAGTCCCGAGCCGCACCTGCACCTGGACCTGGACAGCCCGCCCGGCGAGGTCCGCCTGGACCACGGCCTGGAGCTGCGGGGCGTGCGCTATGCCTTCGATGCGCCCGAAGGCGGCAAGGCCTTCGAGATCGGCCCCATCGACCTGAAGCTGGGCAAGGGCGAACTGGTCTTTGTGGTGGGTGACAACGGCTCGGGCAAGACCACGCTGATCAAGCTGCTGCTGGGCCTGTACGCGCCCCAGCAGGGCGAGATCCTGCATGACGGCCAGCCCGTCACGGCACAGACGCGCGATGACTACCGCCAGCTGTTCACCACGGTGTTCTCGGACTTCTACCTGTTCGAGGACCTGGTGGCCGGTGGCGAGGAAGGCCAGGCCGCCGCGCTGCCCGAGGCCGCGCTGCCCTACCTGCAGCGGCTGGAGATCGCCCACAAGGTCAGCGTGCGCAACGGCAGCTTCAGCACCATCGACCTGTCCACCGGCCAGCGCAAGCGCCTGGCCCTGGTCCACGCCTATCTGGAGGGCCGGCCCGTGCTGGTCTTCGACGAATGGGCGGCCGACCAGGACCCGAGCTTCCGCCACCTGTTCTACACCGAGCTGCTGCCCGAGCTGCGCGCCAGGGGCCACCTGCTGGTGGTCATCTCCCATGACGATCGCTACTTCCACCTGGCCGACCGCATCGTGCGCATGGAGGCCGGCCGCATGGTCCTGCCGCAAGACGGGGCGCAGCCGGTGGCGGCTGCATCGGCCAGTCCCGCCAGTCAAGGCGTGCTGGCCGACATCTGAATTCCTGCTGAATCCACGAACATGGCAAAGACAAAACTCGTCTACATCTGGTCCCTGAGAAACGCCGCCGCCGACCAGGCCGGCCAGCACATCGCCTACAAGGGCGCAACGCGCTACATGAAGTCGCCGCTCGAATACCTGGGCGAGCTGCTGGACACCAGCCCGCTGGGCGATATCTACAGCCTGGAGGCCGTGATCCACGACGACGACGAGGCCTCGCCGCGCGACCGCGAAAAGATCGGCGACTACGGCTTCAGCTACCGGCCGGGCGGCCGCTGGTTCTATCCGCCGGACCTGCGCATCCAGGGGCGCAGGGTCAATGACCTGCTCATGGCCGTGCCGTCTTCCTACCGGCGCCTGCCGCTGAACGATCCGCAGCGCGCCGTGGGCAAGCAGATGTTCGAGGCGCAGTTGCAGGACAGGCTGGTACAGCTGGGTGCCGAGCGGGTGGTGCTGGATGGCCTGCTCGTCATCCTGGACCGGCTCGTGCGGCCCGGTGCCCTGTTCCACCGCAGGATCGCCAACATCCACCCCGGCATCACGCGCCTGGAGTCACCCTATGAACGCCGGGGCGCCTGCGCCACGCTGGACGCGCTGCATGGCGCACAAGGCTACAAGATCGTGGACTGGAAGACCATGGAACAGCGCCCGGTCCCGCCCCTTTTCAAGACCGGCGCATCCTTTCACTACGTGGACAACGGCATCGACTCCGGCGAAGTCATCGCCGACGTGCTGGGCACCGACATCGATCCCCAAGACACGATTCTTGAGCTGCGCTGGAACAACTTCCAGCACAGCCTGTTCCCTGCATTGCGCAAGGGGCTGGAGATGATGGCCAGAGCGCCTGCAGACACCACGGTGTGACAACGCGCGTATCTCAAAAACCGGCACGGCCCAAAGCGAGGGACACCGAGCAAGGGCCTATGCCGGCCGCGCCGCCCCGTCGCGAGGGTGTCGTCCCCCTCCCTCGCGAAGCGAGAAAGAGAGGGGGAAGCGGCGCAGCCGCTCAGGGGGTGCTTACTTCGGCGCCAGACGAATGGCCCCGTCCAGCCGGATCACCTCGCCATTGAGCATGTCGTTGTCCAGGATGTGGCGCACCAGCTTGGCATAGTCCTGGGGCGTGCCCAGGCGGCTGGGGAAGGGCACGCCGGCGGCCAGCGCATCCTGCACTTCCTGCGGCATGCCGAACAGCATAGGCGTGCCGAAGATGCCGGGGGCAATCGTCATGTTGCGGATGCCGTTGCGCGCCAGGTCGCGCGCAATGGGCAGCGTCATGCCGACCACGCCGCCCTTGGACGCCGCATAGGCCGCCTGGCCGATCTGGCCGTCGTAGGCCGCCACGCTGGCCGTGGAGATCAGCACGCCGCGCTCGCCCGTGCTCTCGGGCTCGTTGGCCGACATGGCGGCGGCGGCCAGGCGGATCATGTTGAAGCTGCCGATCAGGTTGACCGTGATGGTCTTGGAAAACAGCGCCAGGTTGTGCGCGCCGTTCTTGCCCACGGTCTTCTCGGCGGGCGCAATGCCTGCGCAGTTGACCAGGCCTGCCAGCTTGCCCAGGCTCACGGCCTTGTCCACCACGGCCTGGCCATCGGCCTCCTGGCTCACGTCGCATTTGACGAAGACGCCGCCGATCTCGCGCGCCACGGCCTCGCCCTTGTCCGCCTGCATATCGGCGATCACCACCTTGCCGCCCTCGGCCGCCAGCATGCGCGCCGTGCCTTCGCCCAGCCCGGAGGCGCCGCCCGTGACGATGAATACCCGGTCCTTGATCTGCATGGAATGTCTCCTTGGTTATCTGACGTTGACGTAAACGTAACTCTCAAATTATGCATGCAGCCCCGGCCGCAGCCATGTCGCGCCCAAGAAAAAGCCCGGCAGTGCCGGGCTGGTGATGGGCGCGATGGGGATTACTGGAACCCGGCACGGTCCAGCATTTGCTGGACCTTGGTCATGTTCTTGCCCACGGCCGTGATCGGGATGGTCTCGCTCTTGAAGGGCTTGCCGCCGGTCATTTCCTTGAGGGCAGGGTTGTCCAGTTCCACGCCCTTGGCTGCTGGCCACTCGTTGTTGCCGTTGGCAAAGTAGTTCTGGGCGGCGGGGCTGGCCAGGTACTCCAGGAACTTGACGGCGTTGTCCTTGTTCTTGGCATGGCGTGCCACGGCGCCGCCCGCGATGTTCAGGTGCGTGCCCCAGCTGGACTGGTTGGGGAAGACCACGCCGATCTTGCCGACCACGGCCTGGTCCTCGGGCTTGCCCGAGCGCATCATGCGCGCCAGGTAGTAGCTGTTGGTCACGCCGATGGTGCATTCGCCCGAGGCCACGGCCTTGATCTGGTCGGTGTCGCCACCCTTGGGCGGGCGGGCCAGGTTGGCCTTCATGCCCTGGATCCAGCCCTCTGCCTTTTGCTCGCCCATGTGTTCGACCACGGTGCCGAACAGGCTCAGGTTGTAGGGATGCGAGCCCGAGCGGATGCACAGCTGGCCCTTGAACTTGGGGTCGGCCAGCGATTCGTAGTTCTGCACGTCGGCAGGCTGGACCTTGGCCTTGTTGTAGACGATGACGCGGGCACGTGTGGACAGGCCGAACCAGCTGATGCCATCGGCCGTGGGCTGGGCGCGCAGGTTGGAGGGAATGGCGTCTTCCAGCAGCTTGGAGTGGATGGGCTGGAACAGGCCATCCACCTCGCCGCGGTACAGGCGCGCGGCATCGACCAGCAGGATCACGTCGGCCGGCGAGGCCTGGCCCTCGGCCTTCAGGCGCGCAATGATGCCGGCGTCGTCGCCGTCCACGCGGTTGATCTTGATGCCGGTGGCCTTGGTGAAGCCGTTGTACAGCTCCTCGTCCGTGGAGTAGTGGCGCGCGGAGTAGAGGTTGACTACCTGGGAGTCGGCAATGGCTGTGCCGGCAGCCACCAGGGCGCAAGCGGCAAACAGGGCTTTCAGGGATTTCGACATGAAGACAGGCCTCTCTTTGTTGGCAAAGCGCGATGATAGGCCAGACGCGAATCGTTCTTAATAAAGAGGGTGGTTCTGGAGGGCTATGGCAGCCCGGGGTATCGAGGACGGGAATAAAAAAAACCCAGTCCAAGGACTGGGTTTTGAAAGGATCCAGAAACGGGGGTTTCGAGAGGATCCAAGGAGACAACTGGTCAGGTCTTGCGACCCGGGATGCATGCAATTATGAGGGTAATCACTGATTCTTGCACGCAGTCCTGTTGTAAGACGGCGTGATCAACGCTTGCGGGTCTGGGCCGACTGGACGGCTTCGCTGGCGGTGTTGGTCACGGCCGTGAAGTTGGCTTCCGCCAGGTCCGAAGCCTGCTTGACGGCCTTTTGCACCGACTCGAAGGCATTGTTGGCAGCCGACACGGCGCTCTTCATCACGGCCACGGCGGTTTCGGAACCTGCGGGTGCGTTCTTGGCGGTGGTGTCCACCAGGGCGCTGAAGTTCTTCTGCAGATCGGACGCCTGGCTTTCGAAGGCCTTGGCCAGCTCGGCACCGGTGCCGCTGGCGATGTCGTACAGGTGGCGGCTGTAGGCAGCGGTCTTTTCAGCCAGGGGCTGGAACAGGTTGGCCTGCAGCGACAGCAGCTCCTGCGCATCCTTCACGCTCAGGACGGCCTGGGTGTGCTGGGCGGCTTCGTTCAGTGCGGCGCGCGAGGCGGTCACATTCAGTTCCACCAGCTTTTCAACGCCTTCGAAGGCCTTGCTCGTCAGGCCGAACAGGGTTTCCAGGTTGGCCTTTTGTGCGCTCAGGATTTGGTCAGGGGTCAAGCTCATGTCAGTCTCCAGAAAAACGGACCACAGGGGTCTCGGGTTACGGGGAATTGCCTGCGCTGACCTGACTGAGTGTCATGTTGCAGTGCAGCATGGGTCTTATTGTAGGGATTGCAAAAAAGGAATCAAGTACCTGATGCTGCGGTGCAGCAAAAAAATCGGCAAAGCTGTGGGTTTTTTGTAAGTCTTTGATTTTGAATTGGTTTTATGTCGGTTTGACGACATTTTTCGGTTTGCATGCTTACTCGCTTGGCGAGTGATTGGCAACAGTGCGCGTCGTGATGGCGACAGTGGCTGGGGACAGGGCGCATTCGGCCGGCGGCACAATGGCCGCCATGAATGAATCGCCCCCGAGCCGCCCCGCGCCGCAGCCCCGTTCGGCCTATGCGGCATTCCGACGCATCAGCACGCGCTGGTCGGACAACGATGTCTACGGGCACGTCAACAACGTCGTCTATTACAGCTGGTTCGATACGGCGGTGAATGCCCATCTGATCGAGCAGGGCGCGCTGGATATCCACGCGGGCGAGACGATAGGCCTGGTCATAGAGACGCAATGCAATTACTTTGCGCCGCTGGCCTTCCCGCAGGAGGTGGAGGCCGGTATCCGGGTGGCCCGCATCGGTGGCTCCAGCGTGCGCTACGAGGTGGGGCTGTTCGCGCAGGGCGAGCCATTGACGGCGGCGGCCGGGCATTTCGTGCATGTCTATGTGGACCGGCATACGCGCCGGCCTGCCCAGATTCCGCAGGCGCTGCGACAGGTGCTGGAGCCGCTGCTGCGCGGCTGATGGCGTCCGGGGCGCATGCAAGGCGTGCGCTCGCAGCGCGGCAGCGTGTGTATGGCCTACACTCGAAAGCTGTCTGCCATCTGACCGCTGGGGCGCTTACCGCCCGGCTCTGTCCATGATCATCACCAGCCTGCTCGATACCGACCTGTACAAATTCACGATGATGCAGGTGGTGCTGCACCAGTTTCCCGGAGCACAGGTCGAGTACCGCTTCAAGTGCCGCAACCCCGGCGTGCAGCTCGCACCCTATGTGAACGAGATCCGCTCCGAGATCCGCTCGCTGTGCAGCCTGCGTTTCCAGGACGCGGAGCTGGCCTATCTGAGCTCGCTGCGCTTCATCAAGAGCGACTTCGTCGATTTCCTGGGCCTGTTCCACCTCAACGAGAAATGCATCACGGTGCAGGCGCTGCCCAATGGCGAGATCGACATCACCATCCGCGGGCCCTGGCTGCACACCATCCTGTTCGAGATTCCCGTGCTGGCCATCGTCAACGAGGTGTACTTCCGCAACACCCAGCCGGTGCCCGATTTTCCGGAAGGCCGGCGCCGGCTGGATGCCAAGATCGCGCTGCTGCAGCAGCCCGGCCTGGAGCAGCTCAAGATTGCCGACTACGGCACGCGCCGCCGCTTTTCGCGGGCCTGGCATGAAGAGGTGCTGCGCGTGCTGTGCGCACGCCTGGGCCGGCCCGGCACATCCGCGGAGACCGAAGGCCAGTTCGCCGGCACCAGCAATGTGCTGTACGCCATGAAGCTGGGCGTCCGGCCCCTGGGCACGCTGGCGCATGAATACCTGCAGGCCTGCCAGTCCCTGGGCCCGCGCCTGCGCGACAGCCAGATCTTCGGCTTCGAATCCTGGGCGCGCGAATACCGGGGCGACCTGGGCATTGCGCTGTCGGACGTCTACGGCATGTCGGCCTTCCTGCGCGATTTCGACCTGTACTTCTGCAAGCTCTTCGACGGTGCGCGCCACGACAGCGGTGACCCGTTCGAATGGGGCGAGCGGCTGCTGGCCCACTACCGTGCCAACCGCATCGATCCGCTGACCAAGACGCTGATCTTCAGCGACGGCCTGACGGTGCCGCGCACCATCGAGCTGTTCCAGCGCTTCCATGGCCGCTGCCAGCTGGCCTTCGGCATAGGCACCAACCTGACCAACGACCTGGGCGACGCGCCCGACCATGTGCCGCTGCAGATCGTCATCAAGATGACCCGCTGCAACGGCCAGCCCGTGGCCAAGCTCTCGGACACGCCGGGCAAGAGCATGTGCGATGACGAGAAGTACCTGGCCTACCTGCGTCAGGTGTTCGAGATTGCGCCGCCTGCGGCGCAGGCTTGATTACGGCACCACCTGCCGCCAGGAGGGGACAGTGAATAGAGAACAAAGAGGAGACGGGACCATGAAGGCATTGCGCGGATTGCTGGCGCTGCTGGCCACCTGCGCGCCATCCTGGGCCCTGGCCGCCGATATCGACGGCGGCCAGCTTTCGGTACTTTGGGGCGTGCCGTTTGCGGGCATGCTGTTGTCCATCGCCCTGATGCCGCTGGCGGCGCCCCATTTCTGGCACCGGCATTTCGGCAAGGTGACGGCCGCCTGGGCGCTGGTCTTTCTGCTGCCCTTCGCGGCGGTGTTCGGCGTGGGCGCGGCCATGGCCAACCTGGTGCATGCCCTGCTGGCCGAATACCTGCCGTTCGTGATCCTGCTGACGGCGCTGTACACGGTGTCGGGCGGCATCTATGTGCGCGGCAATCTCAAGGGATCGCCGGGGCTGAACACGGCCATTCTGGCGATCGGCGCCGTGCTGGCCAGCTTCATGGGGACCACGGGCGCCTCGATGCTGCTGATCCGGCCGCTGCTGCGCGCCAACGACAACCGCAGGCACCAGGTGCATGTGGTGGTGTTCTTCATCTTCATCGTCTCCAATGCCGGCGGCTCGCTGACGCCGCTGGGCGATCCACCGCTGTTCCTGGGCTTTCTCAAGGGGGTGGATTTCTTCTGGACGGTACGCCACATCTTCACCGAGACGCTGTTCCTGGTGGGCGCGCTGCTGGCGCTGTTCTACGCGATCGATGCCTGGCTGCTGCGCAAGGCCGGCGAGGCGGATCTGCCCGATCCCACGCCCAGCGTCGATGCCTTGGGCCGCGCCAGCCGCCTGGGCTTTGATGGCGGCGTGAACTTCGTGCTGCTGCTGGCCGTGGTGGCACTGGTGCTGATGAGCGGCCTGTGGCGTACCGATGCCGGCCTGGTGCTGGCCGGCACGCATGTGGGCCTGCCGGGTCTGGTGCGCGATGCGGGCCTCGTCGCCGTGACTGTGCTGTCCCTCAGGCTCACGCCGCGCAGCGTGCACCAGGCCAATGAATTCGGCTGGGGGCCGATGCAGGAAGTGGCCAAGCTGTTCGCGGGCATCTTCCTGACCATCATTCCCGTGATCGCCATGCTCAAGGCGGGCACGGGCGGGCCGTTCGGCGCCATCGTGGGCGCCGTCACGCGCGCCGACGGCACGCCCGATCCGCTGATGTACTTCTGGGCCACGGGCCTGCTGTCCTCCTTCCTCGACAACGCGCCGACCTACCTGGTGTTCTTCAACACCGCAGGGGGCGACGCCGCGCAGCTGATGACCACGATGGCCTCCACGCTGGCGGCCATCTCCGCGGGCGCGGTGTTCATGGGTGCCAACACCTATATCGGCAACGCGCCCAACCTGATGGTCAAGGCCATTGCCGAGGAGCGCGGCGTGAAGATGCCCAGCTTCTTCGGCTACATGGCCTGGTCGCTAGGCATTCTGGTGCCGCTGTTCGTATTGATGAGCTTCATCTGGTTCCGCTGAAGAACCGCCTCCCGCCAAGACAAGGAAAGAGACAGACATGGCAAGCAAACCCCGCATCCTGATCGCCCGCGCCATCCCGCCCGAAGTGGTGCGCAAGCTGGAGCAGCACTTCGAGGTCGAGTCCAACCAGGATGACGTGGTCTGGAGCCCGCAGGAACTGGCCCGGCATCTGCAGGACAAGGATGGCGTGCTGACCACGGGCTCGCAGACCATCGATGCGGCGCTGCTGGCCGCCTGCCCGCGCCTGAAGGTGGTGGCCAACATGGCCGTGGGCTACAACAACTTCGACGTGCCTGCGATGACGGCTGCAGGTGTGCAGGGCACGAATGCCCCCGACGTGCTGACCGAGACCACAGCCGACTTCGGCTTCGCCCTGCTCATGGCCACGGCCCGCCGCGTGACAGAGAGCGAGCACTACCTGCGCGCCGGAAAGTGGAACTCCTGGCGCTACGACCTGTTTGCGGGCTCGGAAGTGCACGGCAGCACGCTGGGCATCATCGGCATGGGCCGCATCGGCCAGGGCATCGCCAAACGCGGGGCGCATGGCTTCGGCATGAAGGTGGTCTATCACAACCGCTCGCGCCTGTCGCCCGAGCTGGAAGCCGAATGCAAGGCCGGCTACGTGGGCAAGGATGAACTGCTGGCCATGGCCGACCATGTGGTGCTGGTGCTGCCCTACACCAAGGAAAACCACCACACCATAGGCGCGGCCGAGATCGCCCGGATGAAGCCCACGGCCACGCTGATCAACATCGCGCGCGGCGGCATCGTCGATGACGCGGCGCTGGCCAGGGCACTGCGCGACAGGACCATTGCTGCAGCAGGCCTGGACGTGTTCGAGGGCGAGCCCTCGGTCCATCCGGATCTGCTGACCGTGCCCAACGTGGTGCTGACCCCGCACATCGCCAGCGCCACCATGGGCACGCGCAGCGCCATGGCCGAGCTGGCGGCCGACAACCTGATCGACTTCCTGTCCGGCAAGGGCCCGCGCACGCCCGTGAACCAGCCCGAAGCGGCGGCCGCCGGCGCGCGCGCCAAGGCCTGAACACCGTGTTGTGACAATCGCGGGAAGGCTGGCCCTGGCCGCTTCCCGCTGCATGGAGCGCAAGCAAAATCTTGACCCAGATATCCGGAGTGTGGTGGGCGGCCTGGGCCGTGCTGCTGTTGGGGCAGGCGGCCGTGATCTGGCTGCTGTGGAGGCGCTCGGCGCAGCGCGAGGACGGGGTGGCGCCCCAGCAGGTGCTGCAGGCGCTGCAGATGCTGGACGTGCGGCTGCAGCAGCTCGAGCGCGGTGCCCAGGCCACGCAGATGGCCGTGGCCAAGAGCGATGGCGGGCTGGACCGCGTCTCGCAGCAGCTGCAGGCCCATCTGGCCCAGGCCCAGCTCGATGCCCAGGCGGCGCGGCGCGAGCAGGGCGAGGCGCTGGCAGCCTTTCGAATGGAACTGGGCCGGCTCACCGTGCGGCTGGCCGCCGACAGCGCCCAGGCCCGCGAGGCCCAGGGCGAAAGCACGCAGCGCTTCAACGCCCATGTGCAGGAGCGCTTCGAGGCGCTGGCGCAGACCACGCGCAGCACGCTGGACTCCCTCAAGAACGACATCCAGCAGCAGCTGGGCGGGCTGGCGCAATCCAGCCAGGTCCATGCCGAGCAGCTGCGCGGCACGCTCAACGAGCGGCTGGCCACCATCCAGTCGGACAACGCGGCGCGCCTGGAAGAGATGCGGCGCACGGTGGACGAGAAGCTGCATGCCACGCTGGAGCAGCGCCTGGGCGAATCGTTCAAGCTGGTCAGCGACCGGCTGGAGCAGGTGCACAAGGGCCTGGGCGAGATGCAGACGCTGGCCGGCAGCGTGGGCGATCTCAAGCGCGTGATGACCAATGTGAAGACGCGCGGCACCTGGGGCGAACTGCAGCTGGGCGCCATCATCGAGAACGTGCTCACGCCCGAGCAGTACGCGCGCAACGTCAAGACCGTGCCCGGCAGCGACGACATGGTGGAGTTCGCCATCCGCCTGCCCGGACGCAGCGACGAGACGCCGGTCTGGCTGCCCATCGACGCCAAGTACCCGGTGGAGCAGTACCAGCGCCTGCTCGACGCCCAGGATGCGGCGGACAAGGCAGCCATTGCCGCGGCAGGCAATGCCTTCGAGGCATCGATCAAGTTCGAGGCGCGCAAGATCCACGGCAAGTACGTGAGCCCGCCGCACACCACGGACTTTGCCGTGCTCTACCTGCCTACCGAAGGCCTGTTTGCCGAGGTCATGCGCCGCCCCGGCCTGGTCGAGGCCGTGCAGAACGGCTGCCGCGTGATGGTCACCGGCCCGGCCAACCTGGCCGCCATGCTCAGCAGCCTGCAGATGGGCTTCAAGACGCTGGCCATCGAAAAGCGCTCGTCCGAGGTCTGGGCGGTGCTCGGCCAGGTCAAGACCGAGTTCGCCAAGTTCGGCGAAGTGGTGGATGCCACGCGCAAGTCCATAGACGCGGCGGCCAAGCGCTTCGAGCAGGTGGGCGTGCGCACGCGCGCCATCCAGCGCCAGCTACGCGACGTGCAGGAGCTGCCCGCGCCGACCTCTAGTGCAGCGCGGCCCGGCCTGCCGGATGACAAGGACGCTGCGGCCGGAATGGAGCCGGGATCGGAGCAGGATTGAGATGAACCTGGCCCTGTTCAAGGTCATCATGGCGCAGGTCAGCGTGCATGCCACCATGGCCGGCATGCGGCTGGCAGCGCCCTTGCTGGCCCTGCAGCAGGGCTATAGCGCAGCGGCCGTGGGCATCTTGCTGGCGCTGTTCGCGCTGACCCAGGTGTTCCTGGCGCTGCCGGCCGGGCGCTTCGCGGACAAGCATGGTTTTCGCAAGCCGTTTTTCCTGTCCATGCTGGCGGCCAGCGGGGGCTGCACGCTGGCGCTGGCATTGCCGCTGTATCCGGTGCTATGCCTTGCGGCGTTGTTGACGGGCGGAGCCAGCGGCGCCGTGGTGATTGCCGTGCAGCGCCATGCGGGCCGTGTCACCCACGATGCGGTGGCGCTCAAGAAGGTGTTCAGCTGGTTGGCCATAGGCCCGGCCATCTCCAACTTCATCGGGCCCTTCAGCACCGGGCTGCTGATCGATCACGCGAATTTTGGCGGCGAGGGCAGCACCATGGGCTACCGCGTCGCCTTCGGCCTGCTGGCCCTGGTGCCCGTGCTGGCCTGGAGCTGGGTGCGCCACACGCAGGAGCTGCCGCCCGTGCGCGCGCCCATCGGCGGTCCCAAGCAGCATGCCTGGGACCTGTTGCGAGACCGCAATTTCCGCAACCTGCTGCTGGTCAACTGGCTGCAGTCCGCATGCTGGGACGTGCACACCTTCGTGCTGCCGCTGCTGGGCCATGAGAAGGGCCTGAGCGCCTCGGTCATCGGCACGCTGCTGGGCATTTTTGCCGTGGCGGCCGCCGCCATCCGCCTGGCCATGCCGCTGGTGGCCGAGCGCTTGCGCGAAGGCGCCGTGATCTCCGGTGCCATGGCCATCACCGCCTTCGTCTTTGCGCTGTACCCCTTCATGGACTCGGCGCTGACCATGGGCATGTGTTCAGTGATGCTGGGTTTTTCACTGGGATCTGTGCAGCCCATGGTCATGAGCATGCTGCACCAGATCACGCCCGAGCACCGCCATGGCGAGGCACTGGGCCTGCGGCTCATGGCCATCAATGCCTCCAGCGTGGCCATGCCCGTGCTGTTCGGCTCGGCGGGGGCATTGATCGGCGTGTCTGCGCTGTTCTGGGTGGTGGGTGCGGCCGTGGCCTCGGGCATCCGCACGGCCTGGTTCATGGGGCTGACGCCGCGCAAGCCGGAATGAAAAAAAGCGACCTGCGCCTTGGTGCGCAGATCGCCTTGCGACGCGGTGGCGGCCTGCCGGCCGCTGCGGCTTACCAGCCGCCAGCGTGGAACTGCTTGATCAGCGCCCAGGCCTCGACCGGATCATCGGTATAGCGGAACAGTTGCAGGTCCTTGGGCGAGATCGTGCCTTCCTCGATCATCAGGTCGATGTTGAGCAGGCGCTTCCAGAACTCGGTGCCAAAAAGGATCACGGGCACCGAATGCGTCTTGCCGGTCTGCATGAGGGTCAGCACCTCGAACAGCTCGTCCAGCGTGCCGAAGCCGCCGGGGAAGGCCACCAGGGCCTTGGCGCGCATCATGAAATGCATCTTGCGCAGGGCGAAGTAGTGGAACTTGAAGCTCAGGTCCGGCGAGATGAAGCGGTTGCCGTTTTGCTCGTGCGGCAGCTCGATGTTCAGGCCGATGCTGGGCGCGCCCACGTCATGGGCGCCCCGGTTGGCCGCCTCCATGATGCCGGGGCCGCCGCCGGTGCAGATGTAGAGGCGCTCCTCGGGCGGCTGGTTCAGGCTGTCGGCTGCCACGATGCGCGTGAAGGCGCGGGCCTGTTCATAGCGGTGCGCATTGCGCACGGCGCGCTCGGCCAAGGCAACGCGCTGGGGATCGCCGCTGGCCTGTGCGTCGGCCAATTGCTGCTCGGCCTGCTCCAGGTCCACGAAGCGGGCGCTGCCATAGACCACGACGGTGTGCTCGATGCCGCGCTCGATCTGGGCCAGGTCCGGCTTGAGCAGCTCCAGCTGCATGCGGATGCCGCGGGTTTCGCGGCGGAACATGAATTCCGGGTCCGCGAAGGCGAGGCGATTGGAGTTCTGCTGCAATGCCATGCCGTTGTGTGCCTGGTTGTGAAGGGCCGACCAGCCGTTGGCGAGGTCGGTATCGGTCAGGGGGGAAGAGATTTGCATGAACCCTCGTACACAGGAAAAACCAGGGCGGCCACGCCTGTGGCCGTTCCATCAAATACGTTGCCAGCGCAGATGATGACTGCACTATACGCTCACAAACTCATAGCCGCGGGGCTCGCGCACCGGGTGCTTTGGCGCATTGACGCAGCCGTGGGCGAATTCGTATGCTGGACAGTTGGCAGTAGGGCTTTTGCCTGCCGCTGCCTGCCGCTGCCTGCCGCATCGGCGGGTATTTTCAGGCCCGATTGCGCTTCAGACGTCCGGGTGTTCGGCCGGCTCGTTGCGCACGACGCTGCTCAGCGGCGGCGGCACGTCCTGGCCCGCACGGCGTGCGCGGAACAGGGCTGCACGCATCAGGAAGATGGTCGTGATGGGAACGGTCACCGAGATGAACACCGCAATCAGAAGCGCATGCACGGCCAGGCTCTGTCCGCTGACGGAAAAGTAGATCCAGGTGGCATGCATGATCAGCCAGCAGCCCATGGTGGCGATGATGGAAGGCGCATGCACGCGCTCGAAATAGCTGTCCAGGCGCCACAGGCCCATGGAGCCCAGAAAGGCGATGATGGCGCCGCCCAGCGCCAGCACAGCCACCAGGATCTGGCACCACAGCGGCAGCGTGGTGGTTTCCGGCATCATTCGATCACCTCGCCGCGCAGCAGGAACTTGGCCATGGCCGTGGAGCCCACGCAGCCGAACAGCGCAACCAGCAGGGCGGCCTCGAAATAGCTGGTGCTGTCATAGATGATGCCCATCAGCAGCATGGCCAGCATGCCGTTGAGGTACATGCAGTCCAGCGCCAGCACGCGATCCTGGGCGTGCGGGCCCTTGAGCAGGCGCAGCACGGCGCAGCCCATGGCGGCGACCAGCAGGCCCAGCGCGAACATCAAAGTCCAGTGGAACCAGGGCATCATTCGAAAATCTCCATCAGGGGGCGCTCGTAGGAGCGCTTGACGTGCTGGACGATCTCTTCGGGATCATCGACCTCCAGCACATGCAGCATGAGCTGGGAGCGGTCGCGCGAGATCTCGGCCCAGGCCGTGCCGGGCGTGATGCACACGATCATGGCGAGCACGGCCAGGCCGTTGGGGTCGCGCAGTTCCAGCGGGATGCGCACGAAGTTGGCCGGGTGCTTGCGCATGCCCGGAAACAGCATGAACCGCACGACGTTGAAGTTGGACACCGAGGTGTCCCAGACCACGCGCAGCCCCAGGCGCACGATGGTCAGCGGATGGCGCACGCGCACGGGCAAGGGGCGCAGGCCGCGCAGCAGCAGCGGCAGCAACAGGCCCAGCAAGGCGCCCAGCAGGATCTGGCCGCTGCTGAACGAGCGGTTGAGCAGCAGCCACAGCAGGAACAGCGCCACCGACAGCAGCGGCGCGGGCAGCAGGGTTTTCATCATCGGGAATCCTCCTTGCCGGCCGTTGGGCCTGCATCGCCTATGCCTGCGGGCATGGGCGCGCCGCTGGCCTGGGCAGCGGCGCGCGCGGCGCCTTCGGGGCCGGCTTCCAGCCGCGCCTTCTTTTCTGCCGGGCTCGGCTCCGGCTGCGTGCCCATGACGGAGCGCACATAGACATCGGGCGCCAGCAGCGCATCGGCCGCACGCTGCGTGTAGCCCATCAGCTGGCCACCCTGCACGGTGAGCGCCACGCAGCAGGCCAGCAGCACGGCGATGGGCAGGCCTTCGGCCACACGCAACGAGGGCGAGTTCTGCTCCTCGGTCGCCCAGAAATGGCGTATGCCGGCGCGCACCAGCGACAGCAGGGCGAGCAGTCCCGTGGCGATCATCAGCGCCACCAGCACCCAGCCGGCCCAGCCGGCCTGGAAGCCGCTGGAGTTGCCCAGGCCCAGCGGGTTGAGCAGGGCAGACAGCATGGCGAACTTGCCCACAAAGCCCGACAGCGGGGGCAGGCCGGTGACCACCAGGGTGGCCAGCATGAAGCTCAGGCCGATGAAGGCGGCCGCTGCGGGAATGGCGCGGCCGATCAGCACCTCTTCGGATTCGTCGAGGTTGAAGCCCTCCGTGGGCAGCAGTTCGGCGTTGAGGAAGGGAGCCTCGTCATCCTCATAGGGCTCGCCCGCATCGTCATCCACGCGCCAGCGGTCCACCACGTCGGCGATCAGAAACAGGGCGCTCACGGCCAGGGTGGAGCTGGGCAGGTAGTACAGCAGCCCGGCCGTCAAGGCGTTCTGGCCAAAGCCCGTGGCGGCCAGCAAGGTGCCCGAAGAGAGAACGGCCGCAAAGCCTGCGATATGCGTCAGGCGCTGCGAGCCCAGCATGCCCAGGCCGCCGAAGGCCATGGTCAGCATGCCGCCGACGATCAGCCAGGTGCTGCCGAACAGGGCGGAGGCGCCGGCCTCGGAGCTGAACAGCAGCGTCCACAGCCGCAGCACCACGTAGACGCCCACCTTGGTCATGAGCGCGAACACGGCGCCCACGGGAGCGGTGGCTGCGCTGTAGGCCGGCACCAGCCAGAAGTTCAGCGGCCACATGGCTGCCTTGGTCAGGAACGCAATGCCCAGGATGGCAGCGGCCGAATGCAGCAGCCCGCGGTCGTCGCTGCTGACCTGGGGGATGGCACGTGCCAGGTCGGCCATGTTCAGCGTGCCGGTCAGGCCGTAGAGCATGGACACGCCGATCAGGAACAGCGACGAGGCTGCAAGATTGATGGCGATGTAGTGCAGGCCCGCCTGGATGCGTGTCCGCCCGGAACCATGCAGGACCAGTCCATAGGAGGCCGCGAGCATGATCTCGAAGAACACGAACAGGTTGAACAGGTCCGCCGTGAGGAAGGCGCCGCTCAGGCCCATCAGCTGAAACTGGAACAGCGAGTGAAAGTGCATCCCCGCGCGGTGCCAGCGGGCGCTGGAGAAGACCAGCGAGGCCAGGGCCACCGTATAGGTCAGCACCAGCATCATGCCGGTCAGGCGGTCCAGTGCCAGCGAGATGCCGAAGGGCATGGGCCAGTTGCCCGGCATGTAGACGCCCAGGTTGACGGGCGCGCCGGCCTGGTCGGTCCACAGCATCAGCATCACGGCCACGCCCAGCCCCATCAGGGTGGATACCAGTCCAAGAGCGAATTTGAGGCGCTGGCGCTCTTCGCGCAGCAACAGCATCAGCGCTGCCGAAAGCATGGGCAGCACGATGGGCGCCAGCATCAGGTGCGGCATGAGACGGGCGGTCAGCTCGTTCATGGCATCTCCTGCTCGGTGCGGGAATGGGCTCCGTCCACATGGTCGGTGCCCGTGGTGCCGCGCGAGGCCAGCAGTACCACCAGGAACAGTGCCGTCATGGCAAAGCCGATCACGATGGCCGTGAGCACCAGCGCCTGCGGCATGGGGTCCGCATAGTGCGCAAGATCCTGCGGCACGCCGGCGCGCAGCACGGGCTCCTTGTCGATGGCCAGGCCCTGGCGGCCCATGCTGAAGATGAACAGGTTGACTGCGTAAGACAGCAGGGCCAGGCCCATGATGACCTGGTAGGTGCGTGGGCGCAGCAGCAGCCACACGCCCGAGCCCGTCAGTACGCCGATGGCAATGGCAAGCACGACTTCCATCAGAAACCTCCTCGTGCAAGCGCTGCAGCGGTGGCCTGCTGCACGGCGGCTTCGGCCTCTTCGGCCTGTTGCTGCTGCTCCTCCAGCAGGCGGGCGTGGTAGCGGTGGCTGCGCACCGATTGGTGGGCGATGGCCGTCAGAATGAGCATGGTCGCGCCGACCACCAGCGAGAACACACCGATGTCGAAGAACAGGGCGCTGGCGAGATGCACGTCGCCGACGACTGGCAGGGTCATATGGAAGGTGTGGCTGGTGAGAAAGGGATAGCCGGCCACGATGGAGCCCATGCCGGTACCCAGTGCGAACAGCAGGCCGACACCGATCCATCGGCGCGGGAAGATCGGCAGGTGGGCCTCGACCCACTGCGTGCCGGAGATGATGTACTGCATCAGCAAGGCGACCGAGAACACCAGGCCGGCCACGAAGCCGCCGCCGGGCTCGTTGTGGCCGCGCATGAAGATGTAGACGGAAACCAGGGCGGCAAACGGCAGCAGCAGCCGCACCAGCACGGCGGGCACCATCAGGTAGCCCACGGCCGTATCGCCTGCGTTGCGCGGATTGAACAGATCGGTCTGCAGGTCGCCAGGCATGTAGCGCTGCTGCTCGGGCAGGTCCAGCGTCTCGCGGGCCGGGCGAAAGCGCCTGAGCAGCGCATAGACGACCAGGGCCACGATGCCCAGCACCACGATCTCGCCGAAGGTGTCGAAGCCCCGGAAGTCCACCAGCATGACGTTGACCACATTGGTGCCGCCGCCATCGCTGAGCGCATGTTCCAGGAAGAAGGTGGAGGCCCCGTCATAGAAGGGGCGGCTCATCATGGCGAAGGCCAGCCAGGCCATGCCGCCACCTGCAACCAGCGACAGCAGCAGGTCACGCATGCGGCGCGAGCGGGCGCGCAGCTCGGCGGACAGCACGGGAATGTGCAGGCTTTTGTCGCGCTTGGGCATCCAGCGCAGGCCCAGCAGCATCAGCACCGTGGTGGCGACCTCGACGACCAGCTGGGTCAGCGCCAGGTCAGGCGCCGAGAACCACAGGAAGGTCAGGCAGGTGCACAGGCCGGCGCCGCCCAGCATGATCAGCGCCGTCAGCCGGTGGTACTTGGCCTTCCAGGCCGTACCCAGGGCGCAGAGAATGCCCACGGCCCACAGCATCACGAAGGCGGGCGACAGCGGCAGCATGCTCCGGTCGCCCAGCTTGATGCCTTGCAGCCACAGGGGCAGAACGCCAGCCAGCACGGCAGTGCAGACCAGCCACAGCATCTGCCACTGCAGGCGCATGGTGGACAGGCGCCGGCGCGACCAGCGGCCCAGCAGGGACAGGCGGGCCAGCAGATTCTCGAAAACACGCTGGCCGCTGAGCGTGCCCACCAGCGGCGCGGTATCCATATGGCCGGCCTGGCGCTGCCAGCGCAGCAGCATGTACAGCAGGATGCCGCCAATCAACGCCACAAGGCTCATGATCAAGGGCATGTTCCAGCCGTGCCAGATGGCCAGGCTGTACTCGGGCAGGTCGCCGCCGACCACAGGAGTGGCGGCCGCTGCGAGAAAGCTGCCCACGGCCCACGCCGGCAGCATGCCCACCACCAGGCAGGCCAGTACCAGCAGCTCGACGGGCACGCGCATCCAGTGCGGAGGCTCGTGCGGGTCGTGCGGCAGGTCGGTGGCCTTGGGGCCGAAGAAGACGTCGATGGTGAAGCGCAGCGAATAGGCCACGCTGAACATGCCCGCCACCGTGGCTGCCACCGGCAAGGCCGTGCGCACCCAGGGAGCAGCATCCAGGTAGACGGTCTCGGCGAAGAACATTTCCTTGGACAGGAAGCCGTTGAGCAGCGGCACGCCCGCCATGGCCGCACTGGCCACGCAGGCCAGCGTGGCCGTGATGGGCATCATGTGCCGCAGGCCCGAAAGCCGGCGGATGTCACGCGTGCCGCTTTCATGGTCGACGATGCCCGCGGCCATGAACAGCGAGGCCTTGAAGGTCGCGTGGTTCATGATGTGGAACACCGCAGCCACGGCGGCCAGCTTGCTGTTCAGGCCCAGCAGCAGCGTGATCAGGCCCAGGTGGGAAATCGTCGAATAGGCCAGCAATCCCTTGAGATCGTGCTGGAACATGGCCAGATAGCCGCCGATGAGCAGGGTTGCCGCGCCGGCTCCGCCCACCAGCCAGAACCAGGCATCGGTGTCACCCAGCACGGGCCACATGCGCGCCAGCAGGAACACGCCGGCCTTGACCATGGTGGCGGAGTGCAGATAGGCCGACACCGGCGTGGGCGCGGCCATGGCGTGCGGCAGCCAGAAGTGGAACGGGAACTGCGCACTCTTGGTCAGCGCGCCCAGCAGGATCAGCACCAGGGCGATCAGGTACAGCTGGTGGTCACGCACCTGCTGGCCGGCGATGAGCACGTTGTCCAGGTCATAGCTGCCCACGATGTGGCCCAGCACCAGCATGCCGGCCAGCATGGCCAGGCCGCCCGTGCCCGTCACCGTCAGCGCCATGCGCGCGCCGCGGCGTGCATCCTTGCGATGGTGCCAGTATCCGATCAGAAGAAAGGAGAAGAGGCTGGTCAGCTCCCAGAAGAAGGCAATCTGGATGATGTTGCCCGACAGCACCACGCCAGCCATCGCGCCCATGAAGGCCAGAAAGAACGAGAAAAAGCGCGGCACTGGATCGGCCGGCGACATGTAGTAGCGCGCATACAGCACGACCAGCGAGCCTATGCCCAGCACCAGCATGCAGAACATCCAGGCAAAGCCGTCCATGCGGATCACCAGGTTCAGTCCCAGTGCCGGCAGCCACTCGATCTCCTGGCGCAGCACTTCCCCATCGGCGATCTGTGGAAACAGCAATGCGGTCTGTATGGCACAGCCCAATGCGATCACGCCGGCCAGAGTCGACTCCGTATTGCGCGCATTGGCGGGCAGCATTGCGGCAATCAGGCTGCCGATGAAGGGTAGGAGTATGAGGGTGATCAGGGGCATGGGCGGTCCATTTTACGGGCAAGGTTTTTTGCTTCGCTATGAAAACCTGTGCATGTTTCAGGCTATGGCCGCGCATACCCCGAGGGTCGTACGCATGAAAAACCCGCCGAAGCGGGTTGGATAGAGACAGTTCGCGTCTTCAGGAGGCCGAGCCGGCCTTGGCTGGAGTGGCCGGCTTTGCCGCCTGCTCCTTGGTCGGCTTGGTGCCCTGGGCCGCCGTGTCCTTGCCCCCCTTGGCCGCAGTGTCCTTGGCATCAGGCTTGGCGCTTTGGCCTTTGTAGCTGCTGCCGTTGACAGTCAGGCCTTCGCCCGAAAACTTGGTGGCTGTCGGTTCGGCCACACCCTTGACCCGTGCGATGAAGTCGGGCCAGTCCTTGAAGGGGGCGGATTTGCGTTCCTCGAGAATGCGTGCCGACATGGCCGGGCCTATGCCCTTGATGGATGTCAGTTCGGCTTCATTCGCCTTGTTGGCTTCCACAGCGGCCAAAGCCATCACGGACCACAGCAGCGCAATGAAGCCAGCCATCAATTTTCTGAACATACAAACCTCCTGATCCCTCAATGTTGAGGGCCGCAACATTGCGACCCAGAAGCATCTTATGCAGGCCTCTGGCGTGCCGCCAGGCAGTCGCGGGCTCCAGGAGGCCGGCGCAGGCACGGCCGCACGCGCCCAAAGCCAATGGCCACGCGCCCTCCAGGGCGGTTTCTAGGAATACTCTGAAAATACACTGGCCATGCCGTGTTTGCCAATGGGGGTGACGCGGTGCCGGGGATAAGGCCGCCTTTCGCCATCCCGGCCCATCACAGCTCCTCGACGCGCCGGGCCGGGTAGCTGTCCCAGCTCTGGCAGCCGGGGCAGTGCCAGAAATGCTGGCGAGCCTCGAAGCCGCAGGCCGCGCAGCGGTAGCGGGTCAGCGGTTTGGCGGCGTGGTCCAGCGCGCGTTGCACGGCTGGGTGGTATTGCTCCTCGGACAGTTTCTCGCCAGCCAGCCACTGCGCAGCAGCCACCAGGGAAGGTTCCCGGTCCAGATGCTGGACCAGGCGGGCGCGTCCCGGTGCCTTGGTTTCACCATCGGTGCTCTGTTCTTCAATTTGAGCGTCCAGCGCAACCAACGCCTGCAGCAGGTCCAGCGAAGGTGCCTGGGTGTATTGCTGGCCGAGCAGCTGGTGGACATGCTGGCGTTGGCCTGTGGCGGCGGCGATGTCCACCAGCAACTGGGCTGCCAGCGGCAGCGCGGCGGGGGACTGCTCGGCCAGGCTCTCCAGCGTTTGCAAGGCCTGGGCCGATTGCCCCATGCGATGCTGCAGCTGGGCATGCTCCAGGCGCGGTCGCGCAGCCTGGGGTGCTGTGGTGATGGCTTGCTGCAGCCGCTGCAGCGCCTCGGCCTGCTGGCCCTGCGTGAGCAAGGACTGGGCGTCTTCGCACAGGTAGTGCGCCAGCCGGCCACTGAAGTCCCCCTGGTTGGCATCCTGCATGCGGCGAGCAATGGCGGCGGCCTGTGTCCAGTCGCGCGAGCGCTCGTAGATGGCCAGCAGGGCCAGGCGGGCCTCGGCCTCGAAGGCCGTGCCTTCCAGGCGGCGCAGCGCGTCCTCGGCGCGATCGAGCAGGCCTGCCTTCAGAAAGTCCTGGGCCAGCGCGTGCTGGGCGCGGTCGCGGTCCACGCGGCTGAGGTCGCCGCGCGACAGCAGGTGCTCATGCACGCGCACGGCGCGGTTGTATTCGCCGCGGCGGCGAAAGAGATTGCCCAGGGCGAAGTGCAACTCCGAGGTGTCGGGGTCGTTCTGCACGGCTTCGATGAAGGCGTCGATGGCCTTGTCCTGCTGCTCGTTGAGCAGGAAGTTCAATCCCTTGAAGTAGGCCTTGGGTGCCTGGCGGTTTTCGGCGCGGATCTGCCGCAGGTCCCAGCGCGAGGCCAGCCAGCCCAGCACGAAGGCCACGGGCAGGCCCAGCAGTATCCAGCTCAGATCAAATTCCATGCACGTCGCCCGGCAGGATGGGGGAGGGGGGCGCCTTGGGCGCCGTGGCTGGCGCCGCTCCTTCGGCTGCAGGCGCGGTGCCCTGGGTCGAGCGCGCGGCATTGCGGTGCTTGAGCCAGCGCGGCACCATGCCCAGCACGCCCACGATCAGGCCCAGGGCGAAGGCGGCCAGCACCACCAGTACCAGCGGCGCAGTCCAGGAGGTGCCGAAGAAGAAGTGCACCGTCGCGTCCTGCTGATTGTTCAGTGCGAAGGCGAACAGCGTAAAAAAAATGGCCGCCTTGAGCAGCCACAGGAAGTACTTCATGTGTTCCCTTGTGTGACGGGAACGATTCTAGAGCCTGGCGGTGACGACGGCTGCAGTGCGCGCAGCCGGCAAGCCGGCTTTCAGGCGGCAGGGCCGGTGCCTGCGGAGCTGGCGGCAACCGTGTCGGGCGCCGCGCCGGGGCGCAGGTCCACGGCTTCGCGCAGGGCCTTGCCGGGCTTGAAGTGCGGCACGCGCTTGGACGGAATGTGGACGGCCTCGCCGCTGCGGGGATTGCGGCCCATGCGGGGCGGGCGGTGGTTGACCGAGAAACTTCCAAAGCCGCGGATTTCGATGCGATGGCCGCGCACCAGGGCATCGCTGACGGCGTCAAGAATCGTCTTGACGGCCTGCTCGGCGTCGCGCTGGCTCAGTTGGCCAAAGCGTGCTGCGAGTTCTTCGACGAGATCGGATCGGGTCATCAAGGATAGGAATCAGGGGTTGAAATGGCGACGGGCGCCCGGAGGCACCCGTCGCATCCGACCTTCAGCGGTCAGCAGACTGGCTGCAGATTACTTGTCGGAGTTGTCCAGCTTGGCGCGCAGCAGGGCGCCCAGGCTGGTCGTGCCGGCGTTTTCCTTGGCCGACTGGGCGGACAGGGAAGCCATGGCTTCTTGCTGGTCAACCTGGTCCTTGGCCTTGATCGACAGCTGGATGTTGCGGGTCTTGCGATCCACATTGACCACCACGGCGGTGATCTCGTCGCCTTCCTTCAGCACCGAGCGGGCATCTTCCACGCGGTCAACGGCGATTTCCGAAGCGCGCAGGTAGCCGACGATGTCTTCGCCCAGATCGATTTCAGCACCGCGTGCGTCCACCGTCTTGACCTTGCCCGACACGATCTGGCCCTTGTCGTTCACGGTCACGAAGGTCGTGAAGGGATCGCTGTCCAGCTGCTTGATGCCCAGGGAGATGCGCTCGCGCTCGACGTCCACGGCCAGCACGATGGCTTCGACTTCCTGGCCCTTCTTGTAGTTGCGCACGGCAGCTTCGCCGGGCTCGTTCCAGGACAGGTCGGACAGGTGCACCAGGCCGTCGATACCGGCAGCCAGACCCACGAACACGCCGAAGTCGGTGATCGACTTGATCGGGCCCTTGACGCGGTCGCCGCGCTTGGTGTTCTGCGCGAACTCTTGCCAGGGGTTGGCCTTGCACTGCTTCATGCCCAGCGAGATGCGACGCTTGTCTTCGTCGATCTCCAGCACCATGACTTCGACTTCGTCACCCAGGGTCACGAGCTTGGTCGGAGCAATGTTCTTGTTGGTCCAGTCCATTTCGGAGACGTGCACCAGGCCTTCGATGCCGGGTTCCAGCTCGACGAACGCGCCGTAGTCGGCAATGTTCGTGACCTTGCCGAACAGGCGGGTGCTCGAGGGATAGCGGCGCGAAACGCCCATCCACGGGTCGTCGCCCATTTGCTTCAGACCCAGCGAGACACGGTTCTTCTCGGTGTCGAACTTGAGGATCTTGGCGGTGATTTCCTGGCCAGCCTGCACGACTTCCGAAGGATGACGCACGCGGCGCCATGCCATGTCGGTGATGTGCAGCAGGCCGTCGATGCCGCCCAGGTCCACGAACGCACCGTATTCGGTGATGTTCTTGACCACGCCTTGAACGATGGCGCCTTCCTTCAGCGTTTCCATCAGCTTGGCGCGCTCTTCGCCCATCGAGGCTTCGACCACGGCGCGGCGGCTCAGCACCACGTTGTTGCGCTTGCGGTCCAGCTTGATGACCTTGAACTCCATCGTCTTGTTTTCGTACGGAGTCAGGTCCTTGATCGGACGGGTGTCGATCAGCGAACCGGGCAGGAAGGCGCGGATGCCGTTGACCAGCACCGTCAGGCCGCCCTTGACCTTGCCGGAGGTCGTGCCGGTCACGAATTCGCCCGATTCCAGGGCCTTTTCCAGAGCCAGCCACGAGGCCAGGCGCTTGGCGGTGTCGCGCGACAGGATGGTGTCGCCGTAGCCGTTTTCGATCGAGCCGATGGCGACCGACACAAAGTCGCCCACCTGGACTTCGATTTCTCCCTGGTCGTTCTTGAATTCGTCGATCGGCACATAGGCTTCCGACTTCAGGCCAGCGTTCACGACGACGAAGTTGTGCTCGACGCGCACGACTTCAGCGGTGATGACCTCGCCAGGACGCATTTCCGTGCGTTGCAGCGATTCTTCAAACAGGGAGGCAAAAGATTCAGACATGTATTTCCTTGCCCGCAAACAGGTTTCCGTTGGCACCATTGCCAAGCGTTTCTAGGACTGTTTGCGGAGGTGTTGTGGGTTCAACCACGGGGTTGGAGTCTATGAACCTCGGGCCGTACACGGGGCGGTGCCGCCATGTCTGGGCCCTAAGGGCGGGTTGCCGACCGTGCGGCGCAACTGGCAATCAGTCGCGGCCGAACGGCTGGCGTTCCTGCCACCATGAAAGCACCTGCTCTGCCACCTCTTCGATGGAAAGCTCGGAGCTGTCAAGCAGCATGGAATCCTGGGCGGGCTTGAGGGGTGCAACGCTGCGGTTCATGTCCCGCGCATCACGTGCTTCAAGGTCTGCCCGAAGGGCGCTTATGTTAGCGGCAATTCCTTTGGAAATCAACTGCTTATGCCGGCGCTCGGCGCGACAGGCGGCGGAGGCCGACAAATAGACCTTGAGGGGAGCATGGGGAAAGATCACCGTGCCCATGTCGCGGCCGTCGGCGACCAGCCCCGGCAGCTGCTGGAAGGACAGCTGCAGGTCCACCAGTGCATCGCGCACGGCCGGCAGGGCCGAGACGCGCGAGGCGTTCATGCCCGACTCCTCGCTGCGCAGGATCAGGGTGACATCCTCGTCGCCCAGCCAGATGCGCTGCTCGGCATCAAAGCGCACGGGCAGCGCGCGCGCCAGCGCGGCAATCTGCGGGGCGTGGGATTCGTCCAGCACCATGCCGGCCCGCGACGCGGCCAGTCCTGTGAGGCGGTACAGCGCGCCCGAGTCCAGCAGGTGGTAGCCCAGGGCCTCGGCCACCTCGGCGGCGATGGTTCCTTTGCCCGAGGCGGTGGGGCCATCGATGCAGATCACGGGGATGCGGGCACGGGCGGTCTCGCAGACCGAGAACAGGGCCTCGAAGTAGTCGGGGAAGGTCTTGGCGACGCACTTGGGGTCTTCGATGCGCACCGGCAGGGCGGCCGGGTTGAAGGCCGCCAGCGAGAAGCACATGGCCACGCGGTGATCGTCGTAGGTGTGGATGCTGGCCGCGCGCCATGCGGCGGTGGATGCGGGTGGTGTGACGCGGATGAAGTCCACGCCTTCCTCGACTTCGGCGCCCAGCTTGCGCAGCTCCTTGGTCATGGCCGCGATGCGGTCGGTCTCCTTGACGCGCCAGCTTGCGATGTTGCGCAGCGTGGTCGTGCCATCGGCATACAGGGCCATGACGGCCAGCGTCATGGCGGCATCGGGGATGTGGTTGCAGTCCAGGTCGATGGCCTTGAGCGGCCAGGCGCCGCGGCGGATGCGCAGCCAGTTCGGGCCTCCCTCCACCTCGGCGCCCATGGCGCGCGCGGCTTCGACAAAGCGGATATCGCCCTGGATGGAATCCAGTCCCACGCCGAGGATGCGGATGCCTTCGGCGCTGTCCGAGGCGATGGCGCCCAGTGCGATGAAGTAGCTCGCCGACGAGGCGTCTGCCTCGACATGGATCTCGCCCGGCGAGCGGTAGCGACTGCCGGCCGGGATGGTGAAGCGCTGCCAGTTCTCGTTGTGCACGGCGATGCCGAAGCGGGCCAGCAACTCCAGCGTGATATGGATGTAGGGCTTGGAGATCAGCTCGCCCACGACTTCGATGGTGATGTCGCGCGTGGTGGCCAGCAGCGGCAGTGCCATCAGCAGCGAGGTCAGGAACTGGCTGGAGACATCGCCACGCACCTGGATGGGGCTGTGCGGCAGCTGCGAGAAATCGGGCTGGCGGATGTGCAGCGGAGGAAAGCCCTCGTTGCCCAGATAGTCGATGCGGCAGCCGAGCTGGCGCAGCGCATCGACCAGATCGCCGATGGGGCGCTCATGCATGCGCGGCACGCCGCTGAGTTGGAAGTCGCCGCCCAGCACGGACAGGGCTGCTGTCAGCGGCCGCATGGCCGTGCCGGCGTTGCCCATGAACAGCTCGGCACTGGCGCCGGAGGGCAGGACGCCGCCCAGGCCGGTGATGCGCACAGGCTGGCCGAGGGTGATGGTCGCGGGCTCCACCGTGCAGCCCAGTTGCTGCAGGGCACGGAGCATGACGCGCGTGTCGTCCGAGTCAAGCAGGTCGTGGACCACGGTCGTGCCCTGGCTCAGCGCTGCCAGCAGCAGCACGCGGTTCGAGATGCTCTTGGAGCCTGGCAGGCTCACCGTGCCCTGCGCGCGGGAAAGAGGGGGGATATCGAGGAAGGCGGTACTGAACATGGCAATTCGGAGGCAAACAGGCTGTCGGAAGGCATTGCGGCCGCGCTGGCCGCAATCCACAGATGCGCTTGGGGGCGCTTGGAGCGCGGCCGGCGTTGCGCGTCAGCGGCGCGGTACGCCCATGCGCCAGTGGGCACGCGCCGCGCTGGCCAGGGTCAGGTGGTCTTCCAGGCCTTGGCCGTCGCCGGCCTGGATCAGGCATTCGAGTTGCTGCAGCGCCTGCTGGAACTGGCGCGACTGCGCCAGCACCTGTTCGCTGTTGGCCAGCAGCACATCGCGCCACATCTTGGGGTCGCCTGCTGCAATGCGCGTGAAGTCACGGAAGCCGGGGCCGGCCAGGGACAGCACCTCATCGGAATCGGGCTGGGTGATCACGCTTTGCATCATGGCGAAGGCCAGCAGATGCGGCAGGTGGCTGACCGTGGCAAAGGCGCTGTCGTGGGCTTCTGGCGACATGGCGCGCACGCGGCAGCCCAGCAGCTCCCACAGGGACTGGGCCTTTTGCAGGTGCTCGGTCAGTGTGCGTTCCGTGGGCGTCAAGATGACCTGTGCGCCCTTGTACAGCTGGGGGTCGGAATGCTCGACGCCCGAGACTTCCTTGCCCGCAATGGGGTGGGCCGGCACGAAGGAGCCGAGCTGGTCGCGCAATGCCGAGCGGGCGGCATGCACCACGTCAACCTTGGTGGAGCCCACGTCCATGATCATCATCCCGGGCGTGACCAGGTGCTTGATGGACTTGAGCGTGGCCTCGGTGGCCGCCACGGGCACCGCCAGCAGCACCAGGTCTGCGCCGGCGGCGGCCAGCAGGGCCGAGGGTGCCTCCACATCGATGACGCCCATCTGGCGTGCGCGCTCGGTGGTGGACGGGGATTTGCTGTAGCCCACGACACGCTTGACCAGCCCGGCCTGCTTGAGCGCCAGCGCGAACGAGCCGCCCATGAGGCCGCAGCCGATCAACCCCAGTTGTTCGAACGGCTGCATCACTTGGAGACCGGATAGGTGCCCAGCACCTTGTAGAAGGCGCACAGCTCGCGCAGCTCCTGCAGCGCGCTGGCCACGTTGGGCTGGGCCGGGTGACCTTCGAGGTCGATGTAGAAGTAGTACTCCCACTGGCCGGTGCGTGCGGGGCGCGATTCGAAGCGCGTCATGGAGACGCCGTGCCGCTTGAGCGGTACCAGCAGGTCATGCACGGCGCCGGGACGGTTGGGCACGGAGATGATGATGCTGGTGCAATCCTGCCCGCTGGGTGCGGGCGTCGCCAGCGTATGCGGCAGGCAGATGACGGCGAAGCGCGTACGGTTGTAGGCATCGTCCTGAATGGCATGCGCCACCACGTGCAGGCCGAATTGCTGGGCCGCGCGTTCGCTGGCCAGGCCGGCGATGTCGGGGTGCAGCGCCGCCAGGCGGGCGCCTTCGGCGTTGCTGGACACCGGGCGGCGTTCGGCATGTGGCAGATGCTTGGACAGCCAGCCCTGACATTGGGCCAGGGCCTGGGGGTGAGCTGCAACCACCTTGATGCCTTCGGTCGTGCTGGTGCTGCGCAGCAGGTTGTGGCGCACCAGCAGGCTGACCTCTCCCACCACGTGGCAGGGCGTATGCAGGAACATGTCCAGCGAGCGCGTGACCACGCCTTCGTTGGAGTTCTCCACGCCCACCACTCCGTACTGCGCGCTGCCCGCGGCCGTGGCGTGGAACACCTCGTCGAAGCTGTTGCAGTACATCAGGTCGGCCGCGCCGCCGAAATACTGGATGGCCGCTTCCTCGCAGAACGTGCCCGCCGGGCCCAGCACGGCCACGCGCTGGGGTGACTCCAGAGCCAGGCAGGCCGACATGATCTCGCGCCAGATCGCCGAGACATGGGCGTTCTTGAGCGGGCCGGGGTTGGCGGACTCGATCTTCTGGATGACCTGGGCCACGCGGTCAGGGCGGAAGAAGGGCGTGCCTTCCCGCTTCTTGACCTCGCCGACCTGCTCGGCCACGCGGGCGCGTCGGTTCAGCAGATCCAGCAGTTGCTGGTCGATATCGTCGATCTGCACGCGCAGATGCGCCAGATCGGGAGAGGCTTGGGGTGGGGTGCTCATGGAAGGGGTGTGGTCGGTCAGGCGTTGCGCTGTTCGAAATCGCGCATGTACTCCACCAGCGCCTGCACGCCAGCGATGGGCATGGCGTTGTAGATGCTGGCACGCATGCCGCCGACGGACTTGTGGCCCTTGAGCTGCAGCAGGCCGCGTTCCCGGGCTCCGGCCAGGAAGGCGTCATTGCGCGACTCGTCGCGCAGGAAGAAAGGGATGTTCATGCGCGAGCGGCAATTGGCAGCGACCTTGTTCACGTAGAACGAGGACTGGTCCACGTACTGGTAGAACAGGTCGGCCTTGGCGATATTGCGCGCCTGCAGGGCCGCCACGCCGGTCAGGCCGCCTTCGGTCTGGCGCTTGATCCACTGGAAGGTCAGGCCCGCGATGTAGATGCCCCAGGTGGGCGGCGTGTTGTACATCGACTGGTTGTCGGCCACGGTCTTGTAGTCGAAAGCCGAAGGGCAGGCGGGCAGGGCGTGGCCCAGCAGGTCCTCACGCACGATGACCAGGGTCAGGCCGGCCGGGCCCAGGTTCTTTTGCGCACCGCCGAACGCCAGGCCCACGCGGCTCCAATCGACGGGGCGCGAGGCCACGTGCGAGGAGAAGTCAACCACCAGCGGAGCATCGCAGCCCAGCGCCTTCAGGTCGGGCAGTTCCTGGAACTCCACGCCATGGATGGTTTCGTTGCTGCAGATGTGCACGTAGCTGGCGCCACGGCTCAGTTGCCAGCTTTCAGGGGCGGGCAGGGTGGTGAATTGGCTGTCCTCGCCGCTGGCTGCGATGTGTGCATCGGCTACGTACTTGCGTGCTTCCTTGGCCGACTTCTGGCTCCAGCTGCCGCTGAGCACGAAGTCCACCGTGCCGGCGCGCGACAGGTTCAGCGGAACAATGGCGTTCTCGGCCAGGCCGCCACCCTGCATGAACAGAATCTTGAATTCGGGCGGCACGGCCAGCAGCTCGCGCAGATCGGCCTCGGCCTGTTCGTAGATGGAGATGAACTCCTTGCCGCGGTGGCTCATCTCCATCACGCTCATGCCGGACCCGTGCCAGTCGAGCATTTCGGCGGCTGCCTGCTGCAGCACTTCGGCGGGAATGGCGGCAGGGCCGGCGGAGAAGTTGTAAGGGCGGTTCATGGAGTTCACTGTCAAGTCACGCGCAGGCGCCAGTTCGGGCCGGGCCTGCAACTGTCAAAAATCTGGGCCGCCGCTACGGCTGCACTCCCGGTGTGGGAGGCAGCCCCAGCGGCGGCCGGGTCATCAGGCGGGCTCGCCCGTGCCTTCGGCAGCGGCTTCGTCGCCGCCCGGGGCTTCCTCGCCCGTGGCCTCGCCCTCGACCTCGTTGGCATCGTTTTCGACGATGCGCTGCAGGCCGCCCAGCTTGGCGCCTTCGTCCAGCGAGATCAGCGTCACGCCCTGGGTGGCTCGGCCCAGTTCGCGGATTTCCGACACCCGGGTACGCACCAGCACGCCAGTGTCGGTGATCAGCATGATTTCGTCATCGGCGTGGACCAGGGTGGCGGCGACCACCTTGCCGTTGCGCTCGGACTGCTGGATGGCAATCATGCCCTTGGTGCCTCGGCCATGGCGCGTGTACTCGACGATGGACGTGCGCTTGCCGTAGCCGTTTTCCGTGGCCGTGAGCACGCTTTGCGATTCGTCCTCGGCCACCAGCATTGCGATCACGCTCTGGCCCTCTTCCAGGGTCATGCCCTTGACGCCACGCGCATTGCGGCCCATGGGGCGCACGTCGTTTTCGTCGAATCGAACGGCCTTGCCGCCGTCGCTGAACAGCATCACGTCATGCTTGCCGTCGGTGAGGGCTGCGCCGATCAGGAAATCGCCCTCGTCCAGGCCCACGGCGATGATGCCGGCCTTGCGCGGGTTGGAGAACTCGTCCAGCGCCGTCTTCTTCACGGTGCCCATGCTGGTGGACATGAACACATAGTGGTCGGCCGGGAAGCTGCGGTACTCGCCCGTCAGCGGCAGCACCACGTTGATCTTCTCGCCATCCTGCAGAGGGAACATGTTGACGATGGGGCGGCCACGCGAACCGCGCGAGCCCGCCGGCACTTCCCAGACCTTGAGCCAGTACAGGCGGCCGCGGTTGGAGAAGCACAGCAGGTAGTCGTGCGTGTTGGCGATGAACAGCTGGTCGATCCAGTCGTCTTCCTTGGTGGCCGTGGCCTGCTTGCCGCGCCCGCCGCGCTTTTGCGAGCGGTACTCGGACAGCGGCTGGCTCTTGATGTAGCCCGTGTGGCTGAGCGTGACCACCATGTCGGTGGGCGTGATCAGGTCCTCGGTGGACAGGTCCTGCGCGCTGTACTCGACCGTGCTGCGGCGGGCTCCGACCTTGCTCTGGCCGAACTCGGCCTTGATCTGCTTGAGTTCGTCGCCAATGATGGCCGACACGCGCTCGGGCTTGGACAGGATGTCCAGCAGGTCCTCGATGACGGACATCACGTCCTTGTACTCGGCGACGATCTTGTCCTGCTCCAGGCCGGTCAGGCGCTGCAGGCGCATCTGCAGGATTTCCTGGGCCTGGGTCTCGGACAGGCGGTACAGGCCATCGGCCTGCATGCCGAATTCGCGTTCCAGGCCGTCGGGGCGGTAGTCGTCGGCATTGACCACGCCGCCATCGGTACGGGTGCGCGTCAGCATCTCGCGCACCAGCTTGCTGTCCCAGTTGCGCGTCATCAGCTCGGCCTTGGCCACAGGTGGCGTGGGTGCGTTGCGGATGATGGCGATGAAGTCGTCGATGTTGGCCAGCGCGACCGCCAGGCCTTCCAGCACATGGCCGCGCTCGCGCGCCTTGCGCAGTTCATAGACCGTGCGGCGCGTGACCACTTCGCGGCGGTGCTGCAGGAAGACCTCGACCAGATCCTTCAGATTGCACAGCTTGGGCTGGCCATCGACCAGCGCCACCATGTTCATGCCGAAGGTGTCTTGCAGCTGGGTCAGCTTGTACAGGTTGTTGAGCACGACCTCGGGCACTTCGCCGCGCTTGAGCTCGATCACCAGGCGCATGCCCGACTTGTCGGACTCGTCCTGGATGTGGCTGATGCCCTCGATCTTCTTCTCGTGCACCAGCTCGGCCATGCGCTCCTGCAGCGTCTTCTTGTTGACCTGGTAGGGCAGCTCATCGACGATGATGGCCTGGCGCTGGCCGCGGTCGATGTCCTCGAAGTGGCACTTGGCACGCATCACCACGCGTCCGCGACCCGTGCGATAGCCCTCCTTGACACCGTTGATGCCATAGATGATGCCGGCCGTCGGGAAGTCGGGCGCGGGGATGATCTCCATCAGCTCGTCGATGGTGGCCTGGGGCGTCTGCAGCAGGTGCAGGCAGGCGTCCACCACCTCGTTGAGGTTGTGCGGTGGAATATTGGTGGCCATGCCCACGGCAATGCCCGAGGAACCGTTGACCAGCAGATTGGGCAGCCGCGCAGGCAGCACCAGCGGCTCGCGCTCGCTGCCGTCGTAGTTCGGGCCGTAATCGACCGTTTCCTTGTCGATATCGCCCAGCATTTCATGGGCAATCTTGGACAGGCGGATTTCGGTGTAACGCATCGCCGCCGCGCTGTCCCCGTCCACCGAACCGAAGTTGCCCTGACCGTCCACCAGCATGTGGCGCAGCGAGAAATCCTGCGCCATGCGCACGATGGTGTCGTACACCGCACTGTCGCCGTGCGGGTGGTATTTACCGATCACATCACCGACGATACGCGCCGACTTCTTGTACGGCCGGTTCCAGTCGTTGTTGAGCTCGTGCATGGCAAAAAGCACGCGCCGATGCACAGGCTTGAGACCATCTCGCGCATCGGGCAGCGCCCGGCCCACGATCACGCTCATTGCGTAATCGAGATAGCTGCGACGCATCTCCTCTTCGAGGCTGATGGGCAGGGTTTCTTTAGCAAACTGGGTCATGTGTGGCGATACTCTGACGGCGGGAAAAGGCCCATTTTAGGTCGAATGACGTGTAGCAGCCGAGCAACATAACCCTGGAATTCCGCCGCTGTCCTACTTGTTGGCCCCCGCTTGGCGGTCCGTCTGCATGTGACGTATGGCACAATCAATTCAACGTTTTTGGTGATGGTCACTGATGACGTCCACAGATTCGCAGCCCTGCTGCGGCTTTTTCCCCAAGAGGAGAACCATGAAGAAACTGAACAAAGTGGCGATGTTGTTTGCCTCTGCCGCCCTCGCAACGGCCGCTGGCGCACAAGTGAAGGCTGCTGACGGTGGCAAGACCATCGACAACTGGCAAAACGGCACCAGCGAACTGGTGTGGAAGAACGGCACGAACGAACTGTGCTGGCGCGATGCCAACTGGACGCCCGCCACTGCAGCTGCTGACTGCGACGGCGCTCTGAAGCCTGTGGCCGCCGCTGTGGCTCCCGCCGCAACGCCCGCTCCGGCAACTCCCGCACCCGCACCGGCACCCGCTCCGGCCGTGGCCTCCAAGGTGACCTTCTCTGCCGACGCTTTCTTCGACTTCGACAAGTCGGTTCTGAAGCCCGAAGGCAAGGCCAAGCTGGACGACCTGGCCTCCAAGGTCAAGGGCATCAACCTGGAAGTGGTCATCGCCGTGGGTCACACCGACTCCGTTGGCTCTGACGCCTACAACCAGAAGCTGTCGGTTCGCCGCGCTGAAGCTGTGAAGGCTTACCTGGTGTCCAAGGGCATCGAAAAGAACCGCGTCTACACCGAAGGCAAGGGCGAAAAGCAGCCTATCGCCGACAACAAGACCAAGGAAGGCCGCGCGAAGAACCGTCGCGTGGAAATCGAAGTGGTCGGCACCCGCGCCGCCCAGTAATCTTTCGATTGCTTCTCGCAAAAGCCCCGGCAACGGGGCTTTTTTTATGGCTGAACGGTCGCCGCAATCGCCGACAATCGACGCCATGAGCAACGCAATCAACCTCAACGCCGACCCGGCGGAGCTGGAGAAATTCTCCAGCCTGGCCCATCGCTGGTGGGACCCGGAAAGTGAGTTCAAACCCCTGCATCAGATCAATCCGCTGCGGCTGGACTGGATCGATGCGCAAGTTCCCTTGAAGGGGCGCAGAATTCTGGATGTCGGGTGTGGCGGCGGCATCCTTGCCGACTCCATGGCGCGCAAGGGTGCGCGCGAAGTGGTTGGCATCGATCTGGCCACCAAGGCATTGCGCGTGGCCCAGCTGCATGCACTGGAGACGGGTACGCCCAACATTCACTACCACGAAGTGAGTGTGGAGCGTCTGGCCCAGGAGCAGCCTGGTTCCTTTGATGTGGTGACCTGCATGGAGATGCTGGAGCATGTGCCCGATCCCGCCTCCGTGGTATCGGCCTGTGCTGAGCTGGTCAAGCCTGGCGGCTGGGTGTTCTTCTCCACGATCAACCGCAGTGCAAAGGCCTTCGGTCTGGCCATCGTCGCGGCAGAATACCTGCTCAAGATGATTCCCAAGGGTACGCATGAGTACGCGAAACTGATCCAGCCCAGCGAACTCGCCATGTTCGCCCGTCAGGCTGGCCTTGATCTGCAGGCCAGCAAAGGCCTGCAGCACAACCCCATCACAGGGCGCTACTGGCTCAGTGCAGACACATCTGTGAACTACATGCTGGCCACGCGCCGGGCCGAAGGGTAAGCCGCATGTGGAAAGAAGTCCGAGCCGTGCTGTTCGATCTGGACGGCACCTTGATCGACAGTGCACCAGACCTGGGTGCAGCCGCAGACAGGATGCGTACGGATCGGGGTATGCCTTCAATTCCCTATGAGCGATATCGACCCATGGCGGGCGCGGGGGCGCGGGGCATGCTGGGGGTGGGGTTCGGGCTCACGCCCGACTCGCCCGAGTTTGCGCAGATGCGCGAGGAGTTCTTCCGCAACTACGAGCAATGCATGACAGAGCGCACCTATGCGTTCGAGGGTGTCGAGGAACTGATTGCGCGACTCCAGGCTGTGTCCATGCCCTGGGGCGTGGTCACGAACAAGTCCATGCGCTTTACCGATCCGCTGACGCAACAGATGCCGCTGTTCGCAACTGCGTCAGCCGTCGTCAGCGGCGACACCACGCCCCATGCAAAGCCCCATCCTGCACCCTTGCTGGAGGCTGCCGCGCGTATCGGCCTTCCTCCCGAGAGTTTTGTCTATGTCGGTGACGACGAGCGCGACATCGTTGCAGGCAAGGCCGCAGGCATGAAGACCGTGGCGGCTTGCTACGGCTACCTTGGCGCAGCCGGCGATACGCTGCACTGGCAGGCGGATGCGCAAATCAATTCTCCGCTGGAGCTCTTGAAACTGCTGGAAAGAGGCTAAGATAGGAGCCTTGGGGCTGTCCTGGTTTCGACGTGGGTTCGGGACCGGTGTGGTGCATGTCGAGCTTGATTGACGCTCGTAAATCTCCATTCAAAAAACTAACTGCAAACGACGAACGTTTCGCACTCGCCGCTTAAATCCGGTGAGCCTTGCAACAGCACGCTGATGGGCTGGGCAAGGGGGTAGCAATACCTCCCGGCTGCAAGGGAATTCACATCAGCTGGCTGCGTGCTGGGCTTCTTAGTACGTGGCAAGATCCAAGGAAGCTGGCATCCCGGGTAGCGTGCGCCTGCGCGACTCGGGAGGCGAGACTCAAAACAGAACGCTAAACATGTAGATCTGCCCGGCGAAGGCTTGCGGACGCGGGTTCAATTCCCGCCAGCTCCACCATCCAAGACACCGCCACACACTGAAGACCTCAGTGTGTGGCGGTTTTTTCTTGCCTTGAAGTGTCCTGCGGTGTCGCCAGAATCGCACCGATTTCGCACGCGATTCGCACGGGCTACGACCCGCTGACGAGCCGCAGTTCCGCCCTGGGCTTCTGGTAGTCCTCGCCGATGAACTTGCCGTAGGTCCGGAAAACCATCTCCACGTCCTCGTGCCCAAGTTGCTGGGCCACATACCAGGGGTTGGCGCCGGCGGTCAGCAGCGTGGACGCATAGGTGTGCCGGATCTGGTACGGGTTCCGGTACTCGATCCCGGCCCGCTCCATCACCGGCAGCCAGAGCGTCTTCCGGATTTGGGCGTCAGTGGTCCACGGCTTCAAGGTGCGCGGGTTCAGCCAGACCCTGGCGCCGCGGGCCTGGCTGACCGAGCGCTGTTGCTTCAGCGCCTCGACTGCCTCGGCATTGAGTTCCACGTCCCGCTTGCCGGCCTCGGTCTTCGGTGCCTTGACGACGCCGGCCACCTGGTTGAGCACGATGCGCGCGATCTTCTTGTCGAAGTCGATGTGTTCCCACTGCAGCGCCTGCAATTCGCCCGGACGCAATCCAGAGTTGAACCAGAACTGGAGCATTGGGCGCTCGTCCTCGCGGCACGCCACCAAAATGGCTTCGCGCTCCGCGCGGGTGAATGGTTGGACCACATAGTCGCTGGCCCGGCTGGTCTGGCGGATCAGCTTAGTCAATGCGATGCGCTCGAATGGGTCGAATTCGATCAACCCATCATTGAGCGCGTCTTCAAAGACTGATCGCAGGGGGATCAGCATATTTCGGATCGCCTTCGATGTGCAGTCCATTTCCGTGATCCATTCGCGCAGCATGCTGGGTGTCACGTCCGAGGCCTGCACCTCGTGCCAGTGCTTCATCCGCTCCCCGTTGATCACCTTCGCATACCCGTTGTATGTCGATGGCGAGAGCTGGCCGTTCTGTACCTGGCGCTCGTAGGTCTCCAGTTGCTTCTGGAGCAGGGCACGCATGAGGCCAGCCTTTTTCCGGCTCACCCCGGCCCGCGGGCTGTCGGGGAAGTGCTCGGCATAGTCGAAGTCTCCGGACTTGATCTTGGCGCGGATGTCTTCGCGGAGAACTGCGGCGCGCTGGATGCTGGATTTGTTCACGGGACCGACTGGGAGCATCTCGCGGCACTCCCGGCCCTCGTATGTGAACGCTATTTGAATCCGGCTGCCGGTTGCGAATTCCCGGACGGTTACGCCAGGTGGTGTTTCGAGCTTTGGTCGCTTATCCATTTGTCAGCTGCTTTGATGTTTACATAGAGACGACGGGAAACGACGGTGACCTGCTGGCCGATTTTCCAAGTGCCGTTTTTCTTGCGCTGCTTGACGGTTTCGCGGGTGACGCCTGTCATTTCCTCGTACTTGCTTGCCAATACCCATTCGGGGCTGATGGCGGCGGCATTTTCTTCGGCGGCTCCCGTGGCCGCAGTGTTGGAGACGGCTTTCATCTTTCGGGCCTTTCAAAAACAAAGGCCAGCGGGTGCTGGCCAGGTGATTGGTTCTTCGTCGGGGTGTGGCGCGCGCTTGTCGCGCCAGTGCTCGGGCTTCTTGCTTGCCATCATCGAGGTGCCCCTCTCCAGATGAAGTCGCCCTTGTCCTCGCGCATGGTCGGCTCGCTGTCCTGGCACGGGCATTCGAGGCCGCTGAGTCGGTCGGCCACCGGCCGCCAGAAGTTGCGCACGCGCCCGCTGGGGACGTGGTTGTCTTCCTTGGCGTCGGCCAGGTCGAACTGGCCCAGAGCCCACATGGCGTCGGCGCTGCTGCAGCGGTTGCCCATGGCGCTGATGCTCAGGTGGTACTCGGGGCCCGCGTCGAACTCTCCCGGCTCGGGGTCGGGCTTCTCCACGGCAGAGATGACAAGGAGGCCGTTCTCCTGGTGGGCCCAGGCCTGCCAGGGGTAGCCCATGGCGTCCAGTTCGTGGGCCATGGCCAGGATGTGATCGGCCCGGGCCCAGCCGGAGCCGGCCGCGGGGGACTTCGGCTGGATCGCGCTGACGCCAGCCAGGGGTGTTGGTGCTGTGGTCACGGGGTCTGTCCTTTCTCGTGTGGGCACATGCCGATGCGCTTCCTGAATTGCTCGATCGGTTCGTGGTCCAGCTTGTACCAATCCGCCGCAGTGAGCTTCTCGTAGCGCTCTGTAATGGCCCTTCCCGCCGGATCGACCGACAGCCACCGCAGGTCAGACAGCACCATCGTGCGGATGAACTCCAGATGCCGCTTCTGCCAGTACCTGCGCTGGCGCCAGGCCTTGAATCGCGCGATGAGGTTTTTCACAATGCAGGTCCTTTCTGCTGCGCCTGGGCGCGCTCATTGGCAAGGTTCCGCAGGCAGTGCTTGCATGTCACCTTGTCCTCGTCAGCTGTCGACGCGTGGTACTCCTCGATGTGGCAGCCAGCGACGTAGTCATCGGGCCAGCCGCTCTCAACGTAGTAGTGGACTTTGTGCTGGGTCATCAGCTCTCCTTGTGCCCAGTGGGGCTCATGCTGTGTATTCCTGCTCGGCCATCTCGCAGACCAAGCCGCAAGATGGGAAGATTTCGCCGCGCTTGGCGGGACCGGGCGGCAACTCGCGTAGAGGGAAGCGCTGCCCCTTGAGCGGTCCAGAGCGGTGCCGCAGAATCCACGCGTTCGGGTTGTCGATCAGCGCTTCAACCTGGGCCACTGCCTCAAACTGCTCGGGGAAGTCCTCGCGAATCGCCCGCCAGTAGCCCAGCCCACCTTTGACACAGCCGATGCAGTTGGCATTGGCGTAGCCCATGCGGTACATCAGCGGCAGCACCATGCCAGCGCGCTCGACCATGGCCAGGCAGTCGGCCTTCGTCAGCCCCTTGTCGATTAGCGGCGCCAGTGCTGGGCGGTCTGGATTGCGCACCTGAAAGTCATCGAAGCGGTCAGCTTCCTCGGCGGTGAACCCCAAGACCATCACATCTCCGGGCTGCTTCCAGGCATCCAGCAGCCCACGCTTTATGCGCTTGGTGCAGGCCGCGCCGGAGGGGCTATTGATGAATCGCTCGCGTCGGAACACCTCGACGGCGCTCGCGCCATACTTCTGGTCGCGCAGCACCGTGATGGGGTGCGCAAACCACGCCTCACAGTCCTGCAGGAAGCGCCGGTTGTCGGGATGTTCCTCCGCCACGAAAGCATTGACGATCACGCATGCATCGCGTCCGTGCTCGGCCAGTGCGAGCTTTGTGGCGACGGCCGAGGCCGCGCCGCAGCTGAATTGGCAGACGATCCTTGTCATGCCGACCCCTTGGCTGCTGCCTGGGCTGTGGCTCGCTTGGCGGCCAACCCGGCGCGGTCCTCGTAGTCCTGCCAGGCATCCCGGTCGTCGCTGTCGTCACCGCTGTCGTCGCCGACATCGCACTTGGCCATGGCCTCGCAGCACAGCGCGCACCAGCGGTAGGACATCAGCTGGCCGTCGAAACGCGCTGACATGCTGCGCACGCGCTCGCCTTGGGCAATCTGGCAGCCGCAATGCGCGCACGGTCCTGGCTTTCGGGCCGTGACCAGCTTGTTCGACAGCACGCGGTCTCCCTGGTCGCCGAAATCGCCGTCGAACGGATCGAAGGCCAGGACGTGGTTTTCCCAGGCTGTGGTGCTCAGCATGCTTCGCCGCCTTCCTTGGCCTGGGCTGCGCGATAGAGCCGGTAGCAGCCGGGCGGCAGCGTGCACGGGGGCACGGTCTCGTAGTCGAGGCCTCCCTCGCTGTCCACTTCGAGCGTGGCCACCCATTCTCCGAGTTCTTCCGTATCCACTGCAGGCGCAGCAGGTGCTGCCCGACGTGCTTGCGCCGCAATGTCTTCGCGGAATGCATCCCAGGCTGCGTCGCGCGGCTCTTCGATGTCCTGCCCAAGCCAATCCTGTGCTTCGCAGAGGTCGCGCGCGGTGGAAAGCGCCACGTCCTCATCCCATCCACCCTGGCAGAGGAAGCTGCGCACCTCCGCGATCCATTCGGAGCGGCTGATGGGCATAGGAAGGCGCAGGGCGGCCATCAGTTCCTCGGCTGCGGCCTTGTCGCCATTTACCCATGCCAGCGTGGTGCCGTCCTCGCGCTCGATGCTGTACCGGGCCTCAATCCCATCCAGGTACTGGTGCGCGCCGTCGTCGGCCAACTCGTACCTACCCGAGGGCGCAGCAGGTGCCTGGGGCGCTGCCGCGTGACGCGCGGATTCTTCGGCGACGATCTTTTCAAGCTCGGCCCGGAACTCTGGCCCGGTGAGCGTGTGCTGATTGGAGAGCAGCCTGCGGAGCAGATGCAGCGCAACTTCGCCCAGCCGAGGTGCCTGGGGCGCTGCTGCCAGCGCGGCGGCATACAGAGTCGATGAACGGCGCAGCGGATCTGCTAGCCATGCTTTTTGAGCGGCGCCGAGCATTGCGTCTGTTGGATTCGCGGGCACGAGCCGCCAGTCATCCGGCACGGCCGGGGCAGGGGCTGCAGGCGCTTCCAGGGCGGGCGCTGCCGGGGCGCGGCTCAGGATGTCGGCGATCAAACTGGCGCAGTCGCAGTCTTCGTAGCCGCCGTCCGCCACGGACGCGATCCATTCGCGCGTTGGCGTGGCCGGCACGAGTTGCCAGCCTGCAGGGGCTGCCCCAGCCACAGCGGAAGGCTGCAGGTACACGGTGCGCCAGTGGCCCTCGTTGCCCTGGCGGCACGGCTCCACGTCCTTGAAAAACTGGCCCGTGTGCGTGTTGACGTAGCCGAAGGGCGCCACAGCGGCAGGAGCTGCCCCGGCGTAGAGCGGTTCGGACGTGTAGCCGTTGTCGTCGGGCGTATCGGACAGCCAGGGCTTGATCGTGGGGTCGCTCGGGTCGCTGATGCGGTATCCGGCAATGGGCTGGGCCGGCTCCTCGATCTGGGCCAGGCACTTCGAGTCGCGCGCCGCGGCAAACACGTCCCTGCCGTAGGCCAGCAGTGCCGCACGATCTGCGCCAGTGACGAAGTTCAGGGAGTGGGGCGCCATCAGCGATGTCAGGTGCGTGTCGTCGCCGGGCTGGATCTTTGTTGCAGTCATGAGGCTTCCTTGGTGATGCGCCAGTGGCTGGCAGTGGTGTTGATGACGTGGCCTGCGCGCTGCAGCAGCTGCGGGCACGCGGCATGGGGTGGGGTCGGGGTCATGGGGTGCGTCGTGCTGATCGAGCGATCGACAGCAGCAGGTCTCGGAACTCGGGGGGCGTAGCAGCGGCCTCACGGCTTGGCAATGTCGGCTTGTTCCGGGCCTTGCCGCGTTGGTCGCGGAAACCAACCTGGTGCGTCCCTTTTGGCCGCTCCCAGCAAAGCTCCCTTGGGCGATCGCTCCCCACGTAGTAGAGCCATGTCGCTTTGTTGGCGCGGTGTCCGTACGCGGACTGCCAAACTTCGCAGACCCAGCCGCCAGACCTGCACGCCTGCCATCCGATGCGGGTTGGTTTTGTTAGGCCGTGAAGCTCCCATGCGCGGCTCTTGGCAGGATGCTCAAGCACCCCGCCCCATTGCTGGACGGCTCGCACCGCGGCCATGAAGCAGCCAAGATCGTTGCCAGGGCGGTTGTGTTCTCCGCCCCATCGGGTGTAGTTGACGGCTGCCATGGCTCCCCATCGCTGGCACGGCGGGTGCGCCACTACCGGGTGCGGTCCGTCATAGCGGCGTGCGTCCCGGGGCTCATCCCACGGGTCCACGCCAGGCAGATCGAAATATGCGCCGCCTGTCTCGACGTACAGGGCGGCAACAGGTTGGTGGTCCATGAGGTCTCCAGAAACAGGAAAGCCCTCGCGGCATACCGGGAGGGCTTCGGGGGGAGGGGGGTGTCAGGCGCCGGCGGATGGCCTGCGGTCTTTTCTCGGGATGCTCTGATCGGGCGCGTAGATCTCGATCGTGTTGAACAGGGCCCCGCAGCATTTGCACTTGCGGGTTCTGCGCTGCATGATTGCGGCCCCGTCGCCCGGCCGCGTTTCTGTGACCTGGGTGTCAGCTCCGCATTCGACGCACTTGGGCTTGTTGCTTACGCGGCCTTCTTGAGCTTCTGTTGCTTCGGCAAAAGCCATACGCGGCCTCTTTGATCTGTGTGATAGCGGGCCATGGAGCGGACTTCGAATTGGCCGTCCTGCTTATTGACCTCCAGCCACTTGCGCAGCGCCTGGGACAACGGGGCAGCTTCCTTCGGCTCGCACTTGATGCACTGCCCAGGCTTCATGCGCGCGAAGATCTCGCTGTACTTGCCCTCCGGGGCGGCGCGCGCCCCCGTGTAAGCGTCGTCGCTGATCTGGAGCATCTCCGGGTCAACGTGGCGCATGGACGCGTTCTTGCGTCGGGCGGCGGTGGGGAATGGGGACGGGTTCGGCATTACTGCTCCTGAAACGAAAAACCCGGCGTGTTGCCGGGCTTGGTGTTGATGTGGGTCTGACTTCTCAGCTCCCTCTCCATCGCATGAACTTCCTTGTGGTGCTTGTCGCAAAGCCAGACTACGTCCAGCGGACGGCTGTAGTCCGGGTGGTGGGCCTGGGCTACATCGCCGCATACCCAGCATGGCTGCCTAAGCAGCTCGCCAGTCTTGATGGCATAGGCCACCTTCCCGTGAGCTATCAATTTCAGCCGATGCTTTGCTCTGTATCGTTCTTGTGCTCTCTGCCGGGCCGCCTTGCCTTTGTCTGTGGCAAGGTACTTTCTGTTCAAGGCCCTGCAGTTTTCTGGGTTGGTCCTGTTTTTCATCGACTAGAACGGAATATCAGAGTCTAGGTCGTCAAATCCAGATGCGGCGCGCGGCGCGGGTGCTGGGGCAGGCCGAGGCGCTGGTGCCGGAGCGGGCGCGCTTGCCTGGCCTTCCTGGCGGCTGCCGAGCTCGACATCCAGCACGCGCGCCACGAGCTTGTGGCCCTGCGTCCCGTCCTGGCGGCTGAACATCTGGATATGCATCTCGTCCAGCGTGAAGCAGTGCAGGGAACCTTTGAGCAGGAAGGGTGCCAGCGTTTCGGCGCGCTTGCCCCACATCGTGGCGTCTATCCACTGTGTTTGCCGCTTGCCGTCCTGGCCGGCCTTTCCGTAGTTGTAGGCCAGCGAAATGCTAGCGACGGGCGTGCCGTCTTGAAGGGTGCGCAGCTCTGCGTCGCGGCCGACGCGGTAGTTTCCGATTTGCTTGGGCATGTGGTTCCTTATTCGGCCAGAGCGGCGCGCAGAGTCTTTTCGTAGTTCTGGACGAGACGAGCGAAAGCCATCAGGTCGGCTTCCAGTTGCTCTATCGCGTCCTCGTCGCGCGTTATGCGCTTGATGGTCATGTGGCCCAGGTCGGGCACCCAGAGCACGAGGTCCACCCACTGGCGGCCAAGCAGCCAGAGATAGCCCAGGCACTGGTCCATGTACGCGGACAGGTCGCCGTCGGCAACTGCCGTGAACAAGGTGTCACTGCTTACCATGGTCTTGATCTCAAGCACTCCGTCGTCATCGATCAAGCCGTCCGGGCTGAGCCCGTAGAAACCGTCTTCCGTGGTGAAGAAGCCGACTTCCTCAACAAGATTCCCGGTGTGGCGCTCATATGCCAAGCGCGCCAGAGGCTCTTGCTCGGTGCCCGTGCGCATCGCGGCGTTCTGAAACTTCGCCGGAGCGCGACCGCCGACCCGCTCGCGGGCGGTGTCCATCGCATACGCCACGCACGCCTTGGAGGGCTGACCCCCTTTCAGCTTGTCGCGACAGTCCTTGAAGCGCGAGCCGGTGATACAGCCCTTGCGAGCCGCCAGCCAGGCCTCGCTGCCTTGCTCATGGTCATGATGGATCATGCTGTCTTGCCTTTCGCGTCAGCGTCCTTGGCTGCTTTCTTCAGGGCGTAGCTTTCCGGCTCCAGCGCGGCGCGCGCTTCCGGCGAGAGAGACTTGATGTGCGCGCTCAGTTCTGCCCAGCCGTTCATTGCGGCCTCGCGCGCTGGCGCCAAGATTTCGAGGGGGACAGCGGCCGGCTTCGAGTTGCCATCCGTGTCGTCGCCGCCTTCTGCCACGCCGCAAATGGCCTTCAGGGTGTAGCGCTCCAGGTAGGACTTCGTGCTGGCCCTGGCCTGGAGCTGATTTTTGGCGCCGCCAGTGTCTGGAGGGCCGCCCATGCTGACTGTCTCGCAATGGCCGCCCACGTGCTTCAGGGTGCAAGTGACCTCCAGCCAGTCCTTCTCGTCGCGCGTCAGCTTCCACGAGGTACTGAGCCCGTGCTTGGACAGGGCCGGCGTGACCGCATCAACAACGTCGTGCAGCTCGGCGTACTCCTTGCCACGCAGAGGGCCATCGGTGACCTTGCGACCCTTGACGATGCGAACGGCTTCCGCCTTGAATGCGGCGAACGCCACGTTGTAGGCCTTCTCAGCCTCGCGCTGCTCCCAGCGGTCATGCAGATCCATCATCTTGCCGATCTCGTCGGTGCTGATGCCCTGAGCGCGAGCGGCCAGCCACACACCGGCGGGCGAGTTGGCGGCCAGCATTCCGCCTTGCTGAACCGCCGGCACGGCCTGTTGCTGCACCGGCACGTCGATGAGCGTCATTTCTTCGGTTGCTGTTTGCATATCGATTTCTCAGTAGGTGATGGAGACGGCCGGAATGGCCTTCTTTGCGATCAGCGTGATGGCCTGTTTCGCGCATTCCTCGGTCATGCCCCCGGCAACGAAAGCGGCCAGCGCGGCGCGGTTGACGGCAGCCTTGTGGGCCTTGTCGGCTTCGCGGCGCTTTGCCTCGGCGGCTTCTGCGGCCTGCTGCTGGGCGACGCGGCGCTGTTCGGCTGCTACGGCTTCGGCGGCGCGGCGTTCGGCGTCCGCCTTGGCCTGCTGCTCGCGTTGCACGGCCTCTGCCTTCTCGCGCTCGGCGCGCTCTGCCGACAGCTTCAGTTCCAGTTCGCGCTTGTCGGCTGCGGCCTTGGCCTCCGCCTCGCGCTGGATCACCGCTTCGCGCTCGGCCTGGGCGCGGGCTTCGGCCTCACGCTGGGCGCGCTCTGCGGCCTCGCGGGCGATGCGCTCCTCGCGCTCCTTCTGCTCGCGGGCAGCGGCCTCGGCGCGCAGCCGGGCCAGCTCAGCCTGCTCTGCCTCATACTTCTCGCGCGTCTCCAGCGCCGCAGACAGACCCTCCAGTGCCTTGGCCTTCGCTCGATGGGCCTCGGCCTCGTATTCCTCGAAAGCCGCATCAATGACCTGTGCGTTCAGCGACGCGATTTGCTCCCGCAGAGTCCCGGAGGTCAGGTTCTCGGCACCCTGGACCGACTGCTGCATAAGCTCGATAGCGAGACGGTGCTTTTGCTGCCGAGCCTCTTCCGCTTCCTCCCACTCGGTCAGCGGCCGGCGGACCTCATCCGCCAAGCTGTCCAGCGCGTCCCGCATACGCTTGCGCTCGGCGTCGATCTTCTTCGGGACTTCCTTCATGTCATCGACCAGCTGTTTGCCCAGCCCGTCCAGCGCCGTTTTGGACTTGCGCACCTTGAAGGCAATGCTTGCGATGTGATCGCGGCCTTTCTTCGTTGACGTGTCAGGAGCGTGGCTCAAAGCCTCCTTGCGGATCAGATCGATGTACGGATCAAGCCCTGACGGTGCGCTGTAGACCTGCAGCGCGGTTTCTTGGGGCGGCAGTAGCGCCAAATCGGTGTTTGTGTTCATGGTGATCTCGGTTGCGCTCAGAAGGCGCCGGAGTTGATGAGGTGTGGTGCTGCGGCGAGCAGTAGGGCTACTGCTGCGAAGAGCGACCAGAGGAATGCGTAGAGCAGGTAGTTCATGCTCGACCTTCTTTCTTCTTGATGAAGGCGATCACATCGCCACGCATCACGCGCCCCTCGTACTGGTACTTCTTCCTGCTGGGCCAGTAGTCGAGGCGCCTGCCTGCAACCATTCGGGACCAGTGGTAGTCCGTGTGGATGCTCCAGCCGCCGTCGTTCTCCTCGTTGGCCTGCTTCATGAAGCGCGCGCGGTCTTCATCGAACTTCGATTTCTTGTGCTCCTTGAGGGCATCCCAGATTTCGTCTCGCTCGCTCATGGCTTCGCTCCTTTCACCAAGGCCAGGGCCGCGCGGGCGGCGATCAGCCGCTTTCGGTCCTCGGTGCGCTCGTCGCGCGAAAGCGACGTGCCAGCTCGGCAGTAGGCTTCATCCAGGCCGGCCAGAGCCGCTACCAGCGCATTCCGCTGCTCCACCAGTTGGCGCGGCGTCAGGCCGGTTTCGTGGTGGACCGTGCCAGCCTCGGCGATCAGAGCAGCGTTGGCTTGCATGTCTTGGTGCTTGCAAGCCACGAATGGCAGGCTCTTGACGCCATCCGCCTCGATCATCCAAACCTCGCACCAGCCTGCTTCATCAATCCCTCCCTCTACGGCCTTTAACCAATTGCCGTGTATCCAAGGCCCCGGCGTGGGCTTGCTTGCATCGCTCATGGAATCTCCTTGTGGCAGGTGTGACTGCCGTTTTCAAAAACAGGGGTGAGGCCCTCGCAGGCCCGTGCTGCTGCGCGCGCAATGCGCTGCTCCTGCGCCGTGGGCTGTGGATCCTGTGCGCCAGCCTGGCTGCAGCCGGCCATGGCGGCGAGCAGCAGCACGACCGGCACCAGGGCGACCATGAAAAAAGCCCGCTGGCGGGCGGGCTTCTTGCGGCGGGGCAGGCGTTGGAGTTGGATGGGCGGGGTCATTCTTCGAGACTCCTCAGAAGTCGCGCCGCGCGGGCTTTCTTGCGGGGTGAGTGCGACTGGCGCAAACGCAGGATGCGCCGGGCCATATCGTGCATTGCTTTCTGCCCGTTGCCGGGGCCGTTGTCGCCCCAGCCGCAGAGCAGGTAATAGCCCCAGTCGCAGCAATTCACCGCCACAGGCACGTATCCAACCCCCACATCGACGTACTCGTAGGGGTCTAGCTTGCAGAATGGGCAGGTGCTCATGGGGACTCCTTGGCGGCTACGATCGCAGCAGGTGCTGCTGCACACGGGCCGTCATGGCCGGGCGTGCGGCTGCAGTTCCAGCCGGCAGGCGGCTTGTCACAGGAGGCGGGCGCGGCCTTGTCTGCCATCAGGCGGATTTCCTCGGCCAGCTCATCAAGGGTGTTGAAGTACTCCTGATTCGACTCGCTCATCTCGACCGCACCAGTGTCTGGGTCGTAGCTGCCGCGCTCGTCAAGATGCGCCTGGGCCTTTGCTTGGATGTGCGCAGCGGCAGCCAGCAGGCCGACATGCGCCGAGGGAGCAGCAGCCGCTGGCGTGCAGTCCGGACAAGGCTCGGCCGTCAGGATGTTGCCCACTGCACCATGGCCGCTGCAGGTCCGGCATTTCTCCCCCGGCGCCGCAGGCAGCGGCATCCAGTGCGTGATGAGCCCGGCGCCAATGCCGCCATACATGCTCCAATCGGCCCAAGGCTTTCCAGCCCCGTTCCCCCTGGCAAAGTCGCATGTCGCCACGTGATGGCCGTCGGTGACAAGGTATGTGTTGCTCTCGAAAGTCACGCTTGCATCGGGCTCCATCGGAGCCTTTGCGACAGGTTGCCAGTTCATGGTGTGTCCTCAGATAGCGTCAGCGCTGAACTCCAGCGCCTGGGGTTGGGTTGCGAGTGCTGCGCGGACCAGCTCGGGCGGCATCGGCTCTGCGAACTGGCGCTGCAGCGCGGCTTCGAGCGTTGCGCAGCGGGCCTCAAGCTCCATCAGCCGGAACTCGGCCAGGGCAGGGTGGCGGGCAACGGTTGCGGCGTCAGGCAGCATTGCGGGCCTCCTGCATGTCGCGGCGGGCGCACTGTTCGGCGAAGTCGCGCAGCCAGTCATCAATGGCACTGCAGATAGCCATGTAGTGGCCAGCGCTGGCGATCTTCTTGGCCGTAGAGAACGGAGCCTTGTGCAGCGCCTCTTCCACGAACTCAGGTGCGAACGGCGGGCCGTAGTGCTCTCGGGTGTAGGCATCAAGAGCAGCGTCCTCGGCGTCGTACTCGCCATGCTGGTGAGCGTAGGCATCAGCGTCCTGGCTGGCGAGGCATGGGGGGCGGGCGTTCATGGCGTGCTCCCGGTGGCCTTGGCAATGGCGGCGCGAGCCTGCTTTTCAGGATCTGACAGCGGGTATCCCGGGGGCTTCAGCCGCTCGTATGCGTCGGCCAGCCTTTCGAGCGCCTTCAGCAGTTCCGGAGCGGTTGCGACCATGCAGGCAATGGCCCGGGTGTCAGGCTCGAGCTCGTCGTGCTCGGCATGGGCCACGACCAAGGCAACCACCTTGCCGGTGCGCTCGTCCTGGATGGCCTGATAGCACGACTGCCCAAAGCCGGCGTGCGTGGCGCTCCAGCGCTGGTTGTCGGATGTGCGGCGCCACGGGCCTGTGATGTGCTTGTCTTGCATGAAGCCTCCTTGCGGCCCGCAGGCCAGAAACGAAAAAGGCCCTGCATTGCAGAGCCTGGGTGGAAAGAGCCGGCGCCTTTCGGCACGCCTGGGGAGTCATGGAGGGTTGGAGATAGTCCCCCAGGGCCCGGCTGGAAAGAGAGAGCCGCGTGGTGCGCGCAAATCGCTTGCATCCATCTCCTGTGCGCGCGCGGCTGGAAACCATCACAACTGCAACCGGCAGAGCTGCAGCACTATCCCGAGGGACCCAGTTGCAGATGTGATGGCCCTGGGCTTGCCAGGGCGGGGGATCAGTCGAGCCAGGAGAACGGAATCCACCATCTCTCATGGGTGTCCAGCCAGACGCACAGCAGCGACTGGCCGTCCGACTCGCCTCCCAGGCTGTATGGCCGGTCCTTCGCAATCTCGCGCAGGAAGTAGCAGCCCGGTCTTGCGTATCTCATCTCTCATCTCCTTGTGTGCCCCGGCGCGGAGCCGGGGGAGGGTGGTCAGGCAGAGGCCTTGTCCAGAGCAGCGCGGCGCTTCTCGATGTTGGCCTGCTTCTTGTCCAGGGCGGCTTGCTGCTTGTCGAGCATCTCGCGGCCTCGTGCAATCGCAGCAGCCTGGTCGCGGCCGATGCTGTTGACGTTGTAGGCCTTGCCGCCTTCATCACGGTGCCAGTCGTCGTAGAAGGGTGCCTGCTTGACGAACGTCTTCTCGACGGGCTTGAAGGCCGGCGTCAGCACCCAGCCTTTGTACGGAAACTTCACTTTTGCCATGTCTGCTCCTGTTGAAAAAACGAAGCGCACTCGGCTGAATGCGCTTGGGTCTTTCCCCTGATGTCGTTCAGGGTGGACGGCTGGCATCTCCCCGAACTCCAACCCTGTCGAATTCGACGGAATTGGCGGGCTCCAGCACGCGTTTTTGATCTAGCCCCAGCTGGGCCCGGCTCGCGAGTGTTGGTTCTCGCGCCACCTGTCTTTTGCTTCTGCCGACAGATCACAGGGGCAGGGCCTTGCGGCCTGTTCATCCTTCTGGTCTGGTGTGATTTGGGGAGACAGCCTGGGCTACCTTCACCGCTATGTGTTTGCGCTCCTGTCTGGGCAAGCGCTATGCCCTCGTGTCAGCGCATCTTTGACAGAACCGGGTACTAGCCGGCCAGATCCAGTCATGCAGGCCGCCTCTCCAAATCACACCAGGAGAGCTACAGAGAGATGCGGGCCGGTGCTGATCCCCGGCTTCACATGTACCGTCGCATGTCGGAAGAGCCGACCTACCCTCTGCGGATGCGTACCCACGCCCTAGCACCATTCGGATCGCGCCAGGATTGAGCGTCCATGCGTACACCCATGCCCGTCAGCCCGGGCCTTCCGCATCTCTCTGTAGCCCTCTGTTGTTAAAGACCAGTCAGCGCCCGGCCGATCCCGTGACACCCTCCGCAGCCGCCCTGGGGCGTTTGTTGCTGCGATGGGATGTACTTTGCCACAAGAAAAACTAGCACGCAAGTAAAACTAGCGGAGGCGCACAAAAAAATCCAACGTGCTGCTTTTTCTTCGCTGGGGCGCAGACGCAAAAAAGCCCCGTCGCGCGGGGCTTGTGTTGGGGTGGGGCGACTCGGTTGGCCGATGGCGCCGGGGTGGTGCCTACCAATCGCTGGGCTTGTGGATGGATGTTCCTGGGATAGTGTCTGGAAACTGCGAAGAGGATAGGGCTGAGGTGCTCACGGCCCTGATGAAGTTTGAAGCCTTGATCAGCTCTTTGGACATCGACCGCTTTCCCGGAGCGATGACGCCAACAACTTTTTTTGGATGGTGGTTTCTGACAAGCCGTATGGACTCTGCCAGATCGCTGTCGCCAGAGATCACTATCGCGCAGTCAAACTTGTCCAGCCAAGCGTCGTTCAGAAGATGCACCGCTAGGTTCACGTCGGAGCCTTTTTCTGTGGTCTCCAGCACTCTTGCATGCTTCGCTCCGTTGATCGGCGTGACTAGGCGCTTGGTCACCTCGTAAGTCCGGAACAGTCCTTTGATGACCTGCGTCTCTGGGCACACATGCCTGAGGGCGCGCAAGTAGGCCTGCTGATGGTGGGGCTTGTCTGGATCTGCTGGGGTTCCCGACACAAAGGCGGTGAAGTACTTGATTGTGTCGATCTGGTTGTGAGGATCCAGCAAGTGCTCGCACATGGCGCGGATGTTGAGCCACTTGTAGGGCGTCCCCTTGAGGGCGCCAAAGTAGAGATTAAAGCCATCTACGTACACGCTTGTACGGTAAGTCATCAACTCTCCCCACAAAAAGCAAGGGCCCCAGAAGGGGCCCCGCAGCCCATGTCTAAGACATGGGGGTTGTAGCCTCGTATTTTACACAAAATCCTTGCCGACTCAAGACCCGTCTGCAAGCATCCCCCGGACGCGCGCCGCGCCCCGACGTGTTGACGCCAGCTACTCGCGGCCCAGCTCGGCCAGCGCGTCCTGCAGCGTCTTGATGAGCCGCTCAACGTCCTCTGGCGGCATCTCGATCCAGGCGGTGGAGACGGGCAGGCCGGCCGATGTCTTGGCCGTGTGCTTGAGCCCGATGAGCGTCTTCCCGCCATCGACGCGGGTGCGGACGCTGGTGAACTGGAGAAGGGGTGCAGGAGTCATGGCGCCATCGTGGCATGAAAAAGCCCGCTCGTGGCGGGCGCTTTTATTGCAATCGATTGCAAATATTTGAGGCCTCTATTCTTTTTCGAGATTAGCCAACACCTCTTCGGCCTCGGCTTCTGCCTGAGCTTCCGCGCGGGCCTGTTGCTCGGCGGTCTGTCTTACCACTTTAGATATTTCTTGAAGTGGGCGCGGGTCGATTTCAATTACACGATCGCTATGCTCGTACATGGAATCTTTTACACGATGCCCCAGGTGTACCAAATACAGCTGAGTTCCCTCGCGACGCGCAAATTTCATGCATGGAACAAAGTCGCTATCACCAGTGACCAGCACGATGATCTGTACTTGCTTCTTCAAGGATAACGCTGCGATGTCCATGCCAATCCGCATGTCCACGCCTTTTTGCGTGATTGCCGGCTTCAGATCTTCTGCAGAAATCGTCAGCTGTTTTCCTTGGGCCCTGTCCAGCCTCCTGTTGTTGACAGTCCAGCCGTTGAAGCTGAGCTCCCCGAGGCGCACAGCGAACATGGGCAGCCTGCTGAGCAGCGAAAACAATTTTTTGGAGCGCCCTACAATTTCTTGCTTGCCGAACTCAAGGCTTCCCCCCTCCAGCGGCTTTTCCGCTGAAGCTTCAAGAGGCATGGAGTCGTAGTAGTAGACGCGATGCAGCCTGATAGCCTCGAGCTCTGGAGACCCTGCGATGCGCTTGACGAGCTCATCGAAGGTTTCTGCGGTGGCTGGATTGGGGGCTGTGCCTAACTTCCGCTTGGCGAAGCCGCCATCAATGAGGACAGCGTAGCAAGTGTTCATGTCTCGCAAAAAAAATTGGCCGCCGAACAGGTCGAAGGTCGAAGCCTTCTGTTACATGTCACCTGTGGGCAGCCGTTTTTATGTGTGGCGAATCTTAGCTACAAAATTCTGTGGACAGTGTGGATAACTGAAATTTAAGCCATTTTTTTGTGTGGTGAACAGGGAGGCCCAAGTCTGCACGTGCCAACTTGGTCAACGTCCTTCAGTCTAGGAGTTTGACTAGTTCAGTCTAGATGAGTTCCCAGTGAGGCGGTCATCTCAGCGCGGCATCCTACAGCTGCACTCCTAGTCCACACACATCTGCATGAACCCCCCACCACCCTACAACCTCGCGGCGTCGGCCTTGCGCTCAGCGCACAGAGACGTAGGTGACCAGGCCGTGCTGCACATGCACCAAGAGCCCCGAACGCCAGCGCATCTTTTCCACTTCAAAGTCTGCCGTTTCGACGTTGGCAGGCTGGCCGCAGCGGTGCAGGACTACGCCCTTGCTCATGCCCACTTGGATGTCCTTGCCACAGGCCTTGACCAAGGCGTCCTCTGTGGCGGTTATTGCGCGCTCCATCGACGCCACGAACATCGGGTACTGAGAGCGAGCCACGATCAACGGCATGTTGCCCACAGAGTCGAGGTTCACGAAGGTCTCGGACAGGCTCATGGACATCTTCTTCTGGAAGGTCACACCGCTCACAGTCGAGCCAGTCACGATGTGATAGTTCGCGGCCACCAGTACCAGGGCAGCCACAGCAATAGCACCAGTCGCAATCAAAGCCTTCTTCATCCTTCTCTCCTAATTTTCAGAGCTTTGTGCACATCCAAAGTGCACGCCCCTGTATCAGCGCCTCGCACTTTCCATCAATGACAATGTTGGGGTGGAGCTTTCTGTCAGCATTGTCAGAAACAGCATTCCATACTCCATCTATTTTCTGGAATCGCTTAACCAACATTTCGCCATCCCAAGAAAATGCGTAAATGCATCCTTGCCTAGGATCTTTATCGGCCCTGTTGAGTAGCAATATGGACCCATCGCTAATTGACGGCTCCATCGAAGTCCCTTTAACCGAGACGATTGCCGCATTCTCTGGGCTAACTCCAGCAGATTTCAAGAAATCTCGGCGGAAGTGAAGTACACCCATCTTCTCAACGATGTCGTTGACGCGGCCCGGACCAGCGCCAACCTCTACGCTAAGCCTGGCTACCTCAACGAACTCTGACGAATCGGCGTCTGACGTCTCCCCCAGTAGAGACGCAACCGTCATGCCGAAGAGCCGCGCGACTATCTCCAGCCGCTTGCGCTTCGGAGCGGTTCCGCCTTCCTTCTCCCATTGCTGAACCGTTTGCCACGCCAGCGGCTTGGCGGCGCGCTCTTCCTCGGCAACCTTCTTGGCGAGCAGCTCCATGGACCAGCCCCTGGCCTCGCGCTCCCGCTTGATCGTTGTGTGAATCGACATCTTGACAAGTATTCCTTGTGAGGGCTTGCGGGTCTATACAAGATCAGCTAGCATTGCTAGTAAATCTTGTAGAGGCCAACGCATGACCACAGCAACCACCGAAGACGACAAGGCATCCATGAAGGATGTCGCCATCAAGGCGATCAAGCTCCTTGGCGGGCCTGTTGAGGCTCAGCGCAAGGTCCAGGCACCCACCTACCAATCGGTCCAGAGCTGGGCTTCCAACGGCGTCCCGCCCCGGTACTGCATCCGCGTCAGTGAGCTGACCGGAATCCGCCTGGATGAGCTTCGCCCCAATGACTGGGATCGCTACTGGATCGCTCCATCTGCCGCCCAGCCCAAGGAGGCCAGCAATGTTTGAGCCACACAAGTCTTTCGTGATCGATCTGTGCAAGGCGATGGGCCTGAGTACGGACCACCTGGTGTCGTTCCGCATCTCCCAAGGTGAGGACGGAACACTCATCCCGCGCGTCCGGGCCGAGTACGTGATGCCGCATGAGTTCGGCGAGCCTGCCCAGAGGGTTCTGCGCGAGTTCTCCCTGGTGGCTACTCCGGTTTCGTCCCAGGTAGTCGGGACCGTGGATAGATCTGTGTCCCTGTCAACGCTATTTGAAACGACCCATCGGGTAGTTGATTCACGGGACCCTGCCCACATCGAAGGGAGCGCTGATCGTCCATCCACTGAGACCAGCCCTCTGAAAACAACTGGCGAATTTCGGTCTGAGTGACCGCAACCCTGTACTCGTTGCCCTCCATGTCGAACATCAAAACCGTCCCGCGCTGCGTTACGCGCCTCTCTGTATTGCTCATGGCCGAGGCCCTTTCTGTGAATGGTGTGTGGAATCTTCATTCTAGAGAGGCGTCCTCGGCCGCCCTGCCCAAGGAGCAGGCCCATGGCTGAGCCGCAATACCGATTCGGTGGACCCATCCCCGAGGGCGCGCGCCGGCTGAAGGAGCGCCGCGAGGCCAGGGAGCAAGACGCTCTCTGGCGCGAGGTTGATGCGCGGCGCAGCCTCGGCCATTCGCCACCTATCCATGGCTGCGATGGTTGCGCTCGATACCAGTTCCTGGAATCGGATACGGCTACGGCTGTGTGTTCTCGGGGTGCTTCGTGCACATCTGGGCCAGATGGTCGCGTGCCTTCTGAAGGATCAGTAGCTCCAGTTGCGCCAGTGTGCGGCCGCGCTCTTTCGGGATCTCCACGGTGAGCCGCAAGTTCTGCGGGCCGCTGGTGTCCGGTATTTCCAACGTGCACAGCAATGTGCCCGTGTTCGCATTTTCGACCGTAAGTCGTGTGTGCATGTCCGCCCTCCTTGGCGCTGGTTGTGTCGGAACTTCCAGCATAGCCCAGCGAGTGGCGGGCACCTTTTCCTGAATTCAACCCAACAAGAACTGCCTGGAGGGCAACAAAACCATGTCGTACAGCAACCGCCGCCTCATCCGTAAGCCCCACGCACTCCTGCGCCTCAATGAAGAAGAGATGCGCGAATTCGAATGGCTGGTCCAAGAAGAGGGCGGCGGCGCGCCGGCCGAGATTTATCGCAATGCGCTGCTGGAGCTGATTCGTGAGCGTCGTCATGCGGCAAATCCTATGTCCGCAAAGCGTGTTGACAGCAATGCATTCACCCGCCTGGCCGCCGTCTAGGCCAGCCCCAAACCCCACGGAGACCACATGCAGCCACCGCCGCACACAGAGGACCGCATAGACCTCGAAGGCTTTGCAGAAGAAGACATTGCAGCTATCGAAACTGTAGCTGCAGAGCGCGGCATCTCGTTTGACGAGGCAGTCAAACAGCTGCTGCTGGAAGACATCAAGAAGCGCCGCGAGAAGGCCAAGAAGGGCGTCATCGCGCGCCTGTTCGGTTTCCCCCGCGTGAATAAACGGTAACCCCAGAGTAACTGCAAAGCAGCAATCCCATGAAGCCCACCGCATTCCACATCCCCAGCAAGTCCGTGATGGCCGGAGCCAAGCCGTACAAGCCGGCCGCGCTGACTCCCTGCAATTACTTCCGCGTTGTCGGCCGGCCCATCAGCCAGGCAGAGAACGACCGTCGCAGCGCAATGCGCAAGGCATCGATATGAGGAGGGCAAACAAAAAAGCCTGCGGCTGTTAGGCGGCAGGCGATCTTTGTGTCTGGTCTCGGCGGCAACCGGGATTCAGACGGACTTCAAAAGTACATGCGCATTTTATGGCCTCACCCGGCCAGCGCACAAGAGGATTACATGGCTCGCGCACGGAACATCAAACCCGGCCTATTCAAGAACGAGATTCTTGGCGTCGCCGACCCCATCTACACGCTCCTGTTCGAGGGGCTGTGGGTTCTCGCTGACCGAGAAGGTCGGTTGGAGGACCGTCCACTTCGGATCAAGGCCGAAGTTTTTCCGTATCGAGACGGAGTCAATGTCGATGAGATGCTGTCCTGGCTCCAGGCCAACGGCTTCATCATGCGGGAGCCTTCTGGCTCGATTCTGATCGTCAAACGCCATCAGTGGTACGACGAGAAGACCCCTGCACAAGTCAATGCAGAGGCCGCCGCCCGCCGTGCGCGCCGTCGCAAGGCCATGCCGGCATGGGCTCACGCAGGAGAGATCAAGGCCGTCTACGAGGCCGCGCGCCTGGCAACACAAGAGACCGGGCAAGAGCATCACGTTGATCACATCGTGCCCCTCGCTGGCGCGCTGGTGTGTGGCCTGCACGTCGCTGCGAACCTGCAGGTGATTCCTGCGGCTGGCAACCTGAAGAAGTCCAACAAGTTCGAGGTGAGCCATGGCTAGGTCTCGAAACATCAAGCCCGGCTTCTTCACGAACGAAGACCTCGTGGAACTCAACTTCGGCACGCGTCTGCTGTTCGCTGGCCTGTGGACTCTGGCCGACCGCGAAGGCCGCCTTGAGGACCGCCCGAAGAAGATCAAGATCGGAGTCTTTCCGGCTGACAACGTCGATGTTGAAGCCATGCTCCAGGAGCTGCACGAGGCAAAGTTCGTTGTGCGCTACGAGGTTGACGGTTCGCGCTACGTGCAAATAGCCAACTGGAGCAAGCACCAAAACCCACACCACACCGAGAAGGCCTCGGAGATTCCTGGCATAGACGGTGTCGTAACGGTTAAAGACGGAGGCAAGGCCGGTGGAAATCCTGCTGATTCTCTGATTCCTGATTCCCTCTCTTCTGATTCCTTGAAACCGGCGGACAAGCCCGCCACGACGGCCAAGCCGTCTCGTTCCTCTGCCGGACAGAAGACCTTGAAGGCCTACCTGGCCGAGTGCGAGGAGCAGGGCGTGAAGCCGGTTCCTGATGACCATGCGATCCGCACGTTCATGGCCAAAGCTGGGATCTGCGACGAGATGCAGCAACTGGCCTGGATGCGGTTCCGCGAGGAGCACACGACCGGCACGCGCAAGGACAAGCGCCAGAAGGACTGGCCTGCGACGTTCGCGAACTCGGTGAAGGATCGCTGGTACAGGCTCTGGTTCATCCAGGCCAACGGGCCTGCGCAGTGGACGACCGAAGGCCTGCAGGCCAAGCGCGTGGCCGACGCTGCCAACGAAGACCAGCAGGAGGCGGCATGAACGCTATCGACCTGCCTGAGTACGAGTTGCTATTCTCGAACGAGGCCGAGTGCGCGGTGCTGGGCGCGATCCTGTGCAACGGCGCCGAGGCCTACGACGCAGCCGCCGGCATCATCACCGCCGAGTCGTTCTGCGTGCCGTTGCATCGCCTGGTTTGGGAAGCCGCCCAGAAGCTGATCCTGGCCGGCAAGTTCGTGGACCCGGTGGCTGTGATGGAGCACCTGCGCGGCCATGAAGTGGATCTGGTCGAGGTCAACGACATCGCGCAGAGTTACTCCGCAGTGCGCGCGGTCCCCGGCCATGCCGAGATCATCGCCAACTACGCCAAGCAGCGCGCGCTGCGCACCGCGGCGTTCCAGGTGTCGGGCTTCGTGTCCGACGAGACGCTGGCTATCGAGCAGCGCGTGGGCCAGTCCGTCGCTGCGCTGGAGAGCGTGCTGGCTGACCGCATTGGCGGTGACCCGCTGCCGGTGTCTGCGTTCGCCGCCGAGTTCATCGACCGCCTGGTGGGCCGTGCCGATGGCGAGACCAAGGCCGGACGGCCCACCGGTATCCCGTACCTGGACCGGATGATGCCGAACGGCCTGGGCGATGGAAAGCTGGTGGTGATCGCCGCGCGCCCGTCCGTTGGCAAGTCCAGCCTGGCACAGCAGATCGCCTGCTTCCACGCCTCCGAGGGCTATCCAGCCGCATTCCTCGGCATGGAGATGGAGAACTACGAGGTGGTGGACCGCACGGTAGCCAACAAGGGCCGCGTGCCCCTGGACGGGATCGTCACCGGCAAGCTGTCCGACGACGAGTGGACGCGCATCACCGAGGCGCTGGAGTCCATCCGCAACCTGCCGCTCTATCTCTACGACGTGCCCGGCCTGACGCTGCACGAAGTGGTCTCCAAGGCCCGCTTCCTGGTGCGCAAGTACGGCATCAAGACGCTGGTGGTGGACTACCTGCAGCTGATGCTGGGCACCGACCAGAAGAAGGACCGCCGCTTCCAGCTGGAAGAGATCACCCGTGGCCTGAAGCGCGCCGCCAAGCAGCTGGGCATCACCGTGATCCTGCTGTCCCAGCTCAACCGCGATGTGGAGAAGCGGACGAACCCGCGCCCGCAGATGTCGGACCTCAAGGAATGCGGCGCCATCGAGGAAGACGCGGACGTGGTGCTGACGCTGTGGGACCACGTCAAGGGCGTCGATGGCCAGCCGTCCATCAAGGGCGCCGCTCTGCTGAAGAACCGAGGCGGCTCCAAGGGCGAAGTCGCGCTGCACTTCGAGGGCCAGTACCAGCGCTGGACCGAATCCACTGCCTCCCTCTCCGCTCCGGCCAAGGCCGAGACCGAATCGAAATCCCGCTACTCGAAGGACTGGTGAAATGAACGCACTGCAAAACATCGCGCCCGCGCTGACCATGAGCAGCCGGGAGATCGCTGAACTGACCAGCAAGGATCTGGGCCACGTCAACCGCGACATCCGCGCCATGCTGGACTCTCTTGGAGATGATCCAGAACTGGAGCATGTCCGCGAGGACAAGGATGCGCGAGGGTACACCGTCGCATTTCATCTTGGCCGCGAGCTGACCTACACCCTGTTGGCCGGCTACAGCACGCAGCTGCGCCGCCGCGTGATCGCGCGCTGGCAGGAGCTGGAGGCCGCCCAGGCAAAGACGCCGGCCGAGCTGTCCCGCATGGACATCCTCCGCCTGGCCATGGAGTCGGAGCAGGCCCGTATCCAAGCCGAGTCTGAGCGCGACAAGGCCATCGCTACCAAGGCAGAGATCGGCAGCCGGCGCGAAGCCACGGCCATGGCCACTGCATCGGCAAAGTCCCGCGAGGTGGCCCGCCTGCAGCACGAGCTGGGCCGCAACCAGCAGCACGCCACCGTGATCGCTGTTGAGAAGGCGACGGGCATGGCCTTCCCGAAGAACGCCTATGTGGACCTGCGCCGAGTAACGCAGAAGTACGGCCTGCAAGCAGTGTCCGTGGTCGACGCGCGCTACGGCTCTGTCAAGGCCTGGCCTGCTGTGGCATGGCGCGAGTGCCATGGCATCGAGCTGTCGGACATCTTCCCTAGTCAGGAGGCCGCATGACGCCCGAGAAGCAAAAGCAAAAGCTCGCCGGCCAGACGGCCATTGCGCAGAAGGTGTTCCAGGCCGTGCCCATCGCCGAGGCCTGGACCGTCGCCCAGATCTCGCAGGCCCTGCACCGCACGACCGGCGCTCGCCTGGACCGGCACACGCTGCAAGGCTGCCTTCGCGCCCTGGCTGACTCCGACCTCATCCGATCCACCGAGCACGGTTCGCTGCACCAGCGCGTCGCTGTTTCCGCCGCCCAATCCACCCCGCCCAAGACCAAGGAATCGACCGTGACCCAGCCCGCCAAGCCCGCCACTCCCCAACAAGCCGCGCCCGCGTCGGCCATCGATGTGCTCGGCAGCCTGGCCCAGAAGATGCGCGCCCTGGCGGATGAAGTGGACGCCGCAGCGCTGGCCCTGGAGGAAGAGCAGAGCCGGACCACGGGCGAGGCCGCGAAGCTGAAGCAGCTCAAGGCATTGCTGAAGGAAATCGCATGACCACGTGCATCTCCTGCCAGCACTGGCAGCCCAAGCAAACAGATCCAGGCATGCGCCGCCTCGGCTATGCGCAGTGCATGAAGCGCACCAAGGGCCACACGTACAGCGCAACTGCGCCGGCCTGTGACCAGCACAAGGAAGTAACTCAAGAGCAGGCCCAGAAGCGGGCCGAGTGGATCAACAAAGGAGTGGGGAAATGAACTCAAGGCTGCACCTCAAGAAATGCCTTGGCGCTTGGTCGTGTCTCGGTCCACTCGGAAGCGACGGACTCCGCGACGTGGGCAGGGGAGAGACACCCAGGGCCGCATGGTTCGACTACCAGCGAATCTTGATTGAACGTTCGGTGGCCATGGCGCCGAAGTACCGAGGGCTGATTGGTTTTGTGAAAAACAAAGGAGTGGGGCAATGAGCAAGACACACGAGAAAGCCGGCGTGCAGCTGCCGGAGCCGGATGCATTCATGGATGTTGAGGACCAGCACTACCTGGGTACATCGGGCGAATGGTGCGTGAGCGGCCGTCGTTGCGACGAAGAGGATCTTGCGCTTTTCAGCCAGAAGACCGTTGAGGAGCTGATTCAAAAGCAGCGTCAGGACATCGCCAATGCACTGGCCGAGTACGACAAATTGCGCGACTCGATGAGCTCGCAGTCGGGTTGCAGGGATGGCGGTTGCTTGGTGAAGCGCCCGCAGGGCATGCACACGAACGGCGGCTGCAAATGCCACCGTGACCAGATCGTTTCCCAGCGAATGATGTACGCCGGCCAGCGCCTGGCTGATGTCGTCCGCGCTTTTGTCCAGGAGGCCGCATGAGCAAGACAGAGACACAGAGCGATGCGCAGAAGTTGTCTGCGCTACTGAATGTGGCCATGGCGTTCGACCATGGCCGGATTGGCACCGACCGCCGATTCGTGGAGATGGACGCGACTGTGGTTGCGAGCGTTGACGCCGAGCTGCGCCGCCTGGACGCAGAGAACAAGGCCCTGCGGGAGGCATGGCGAGTTCTGGAAGAGGACCTTGAGTACGTTGGCGGGGGCGAATACGCACTCCTGGTTTCGGAGCGGCAAAAGTTCCGTGAAGTGCTGGAGCGAATTGATTCCCAGGCCGCAGCCAAGACAGGAGACGCAGCATGAGCGCCGGCATGACCATCGACCAGATGATCGAGGCAGCTGCAAAGGCCGCTGGCGTGCCCATCCGCCGCATCGATGACGGCTGGGAGGTCAGTTTCGTAGACAGCTACGGAGAAGCCTACGAGCCAAACATCGACATGGCTCAGAGCTTCTGGCTGGCCGCCGCCCTGCGCATCAGCGTGGAGCACAACCACCCGGCAGACAACCATCCATGGGTCTGCGCCAGCGTTGATGGGTACGTTGGGCCGGGGCAGCAGTTTGTCGAAGACGTGCCCGGCGAATCCCAGCGCGCTGACCGCATGCGCCTGGCCATCCTGCGCTGTGCTGCGGATCAAGCGCCGAAGGAGCAAGCATGAGCGCCCTCAACACCCAAGCAGGCGGCACCCACTACAAGGACTGCCCCATCCAGCCCATCCAGTACATCCACGCCAACGGCCTTGATTTCTTCCAGGGCAACATCGTGAAGTACGCCACCAGGCACAAGGCCAAGAACGGCGCCGAGGATCTGCGCAAGGTCATCCACTACGCCCAGCTGGCACTGGAGCTGCAGTACGGCATCAAGCCTGCTGACGAGCTGGCCGACATGGTGCGGGCGGGGAAGGGGGCGCAGGCATGAAGAAGCCACCAAAGGTCAAGTTCAGAGAAAACGAGCCCCTGCAGGACTACTACCACGACGGCAAGGGCGGTTGGTACTCCGTGGCCAGGCTTCTGGACGACACGAAGGACTTGCCCGTGTTCGACATGCCGCTGGCCGGGATCGATCTGGACCAGGTGATCTGGCGGGACTGCGACATGCTGGGCCTGGCTCGGCACGTGAAGCAGTGCATGGATGCCGACCTGGACTGCCCGATCCTGCTGGACTGGATGGGGTCCATCGCCGACGGCCGACACCGTGTGCTCCGGGCCATCGCCCTGGGCAAGAGAACCATCAAGGCCAGGCGCATGACCTGGAAGCCTGATCCCTGCCGCCAGGAGGAGCCCCGCCCATGAAACGCCACCACCAACACTGCGCGCCCGCGCAACTGCCCAAGTTCTGGCGCCCCAAGCTGGCCCCGTCCACGAAGCTGAGCGCGAAGGTCGCCCACCACGACCTGGTGCAGCGGCTGGAGACCGGCACGGCCACCGTGGCGGATCTCTGGGACTGGATTGAGACCGGCTTTACCTACAGCCAGATGTTTAGGCTGCTGTGGGAGGACGGCGAGCCCCTGACCACCGAAGCAGAGGCAGCCATCGCCGCCCAGCTCAACACCTACCCAGCCGTGTGCCAGCGCCTGCGCGAGAAGAAGAGGGTGGGCCTGTCCGGGCCAGAGCTGCAGATCGCGCGCCAGGCCGCCCAGGTCTTCGACGGCTTGATCGATCTGGACCGCAACGGCATCGCGGTCGCCGCCGTGCAGTGGTCCGATCAACAGATGCGCCAGATCAGGGGAGCCCTGCACATGCCCTGAAAAAAGGAAAGCCCGCGCGAGGCGGGCGATCCCGGACTGTCGTCCTGAGCAAGCAATAGTCTACCGGGAGAAGCCATTGACCACCACCACCACGCCGCAAATCGGCGACCGCACCACACGCGAAATCATCTGGGACCACATCCAGGAGATGGCGCACCTGGGCCAGAACATCACACGCCAGCGGCTCATGGAGCTGACCGGCAAGAGCTATCACATCATCGACGACCACGTCTCCCGGATGATCAGCGAGGACGGAATCCTGCGCCGCACCACCGATGGCGTCTACGAGCTGGTCAAGGGCCCAGGGGCGCCGCGGCCGACCTCCGTCACTGACTTGGAAGACGGCATGACCCTGATCGAGGTCGGGGACCAGCAGATGCGGGTCTGGCCGCGCGAGCTTCGGAACATCGCTATCCGCCTTCAGGGCAACGCCATGCAGCACAGCAACCTCCAGCTGCAGCATGACGTTGGCCTGCTGGCCCAGGAAATCCAGCTCCAGCAGGCCGCCACCCGCCGCGAGATGGCCGCGCGCATCAAGGAGCTGGAAGGCAAGCTCAAGGCGCTGGAAGGCCGCAGGGTTGCGCCGAGCCCGCAGATGGACCTGCTGGCGGGTGCGATGGTCCAGTAACATCCTCGCCATTCATGGAGGAGTACATGACACCTGATCAGATAGAAGCTATTGCGAAGGCCATAGTTGCGGAACTTGGGCTGCCAATTTGGCTATGGGTGGCCGTATCTATCATTGGCGCAATAGGTGGAGCCTATTTCGGCGCATATTTCAGAAAGACTGCAGAAATAGACGCGACAACGGATCGTTTCGAACAACTGCAGAGCCAACTGGAAAAAACCACGCATCTCACGGAGGAGGTCCGGCGCGCAGTAAATGATCGCGGCTGGCTTATGCAGCAGAGATGGTCAAAAAGAGAAGAAAAATACGTTAAGTTGCTCCGCGCTTTCCTAGGAACAAGAAGAGTGGTCTATGCCATGCTCAAGACTGAGCATGAAGCGCCTTCCGTAGACAAAGAGCTGTGGGCAAAATTTGAGGATGTTCTATTTGAGCTGGAAACAGAATTATCCATAGCGCCAATATTTATTACAGACAAGGAATTTCTCGAAGAGGTCATTCCTTTGACAAAAGTGTTTGGCCAAGAACTAAATGAGCGAGAAATGCTGGAGCACATTATTGATTCATGCCACATGGCTGAAGAAAAATTGGCAGCCATCGCACAGCAGGATCTTCAACAACTCGAGGCTGCGCTTCAAAAATCAGGTGCCCCCGGCTAGGGTTCGCCTAGAAGACACGCGCCCGGGAAACTCCGGGCATGCCTTCCCAACCCGCAGTTCCCGATCAAGCCCCCAGCGCAGGGGGCGCAGCCCCCGGCCCCCGCTCCCCTGACTGGGAGCGCATCGAGCTGGACTACCGGGCCGGCATCAAGAGCCTGCGCGAAATCGCAGAAGGCTCCGGCACCAGCCACGTCAACATCTCCAAGCGCGCCAAGAAGCTGGGATGGACGCGAGACCTGACCGCCAAGATCCAATCCAAGGCCGACGCACTGGTTAACGCGGCCCTGGTTAACACCCCGGTTAACAATGCGTCTCCTGCAGCAGAGCGGGAGACGGTGGACGCGGCTGCCACGACTCAGGCGGCCGTGCGTCTGGCAGAGCGTGGCGACATCGTGCGGTGCCGGCGCATCTGCATGGGCCTCATGGACGAGCTGGAGCAGCAGAGCGCGAGCCCGAAGCTGCTGAGCGACGTGGCTGCCATCCTGCGCAGCGCCCCGGCCGAGGAACTGACCAAGGAGCAGCGCGGTAAGCTGGCCGAGGCGGCGGGCAAGGCCTCCAGCCTGGCGAACCGCAGCAGCACCATGCGGTCGCTGTCCGAATCCCTGCGCGTGCTCATCGGGCTGGAGCGCCAGGCCTATGGCATCCGTGACGAGATGCCCGAGCCACCGGCCAAGGGCATGGAGAGCGTGACCACGGCTGAGCTGCTGGCCATGCGTGATGCGGTGAGGGCGCGTGCATGAACCTCTCTCCCGAGAAGCAGGCCGCCATGCTGGCCATGATCGAGCGGGAACTGGCGGCGCGGCAGCTGGACCAGTACGGCCCCTACGGCAAGCAGCGAGAGTTCCACCGCGCTGGCGCATCGTTCAGCGAGCGCCTGTTCATGGCCGGCAACCAGCTCGGCAAGACCAAGGCCGGCGGCGCCGAGTGGGCCATGCACCTGACGGGGCGGTATCCGGACTGGTGGGACGGTGCCACCTTTGCCAAGCCCGTGACCTTCTGGGCCGGCTCCGTGACCAGTGAAGCCACGCGCGACAACCCGCAGCGCATGCTGCTGGGCCCGCCGGCCACGGTGGATGCCTGGGGCACGGGCATGGTGCCGCGCGATGCCATCAAGGCCACCACGCGCGCCATGGGCGTTGCCAACCTGCTGGACAGCGCCGTGATCCGCTGGGGCGGTGGCGGCGATGTGCAGTCCGGCGAATCCATCATCGCCTTCAAGTCCTACGAGAAGGGCCGCGAGAAGTGGCAGGGCCCGACCGTGGACGGCGTCTGGTTCGACGAGGAGCCTCCGCAGGACATCTATGCCGAGGGCCTGACCCGGACCAACAACGGCCAGCGCGGTCAGTTCGCGCAGACCACCTTCACCCCGCTGCTGGGCATGTCGGACGTGGTGATGCGCTTCCTGATGCCTGAGGCAGACGATCCTGGCGCCAAGGCCCGGCACGTCACCAGCATGACCATCTGGGACGTGGATCACTACACGCTGGAGCAGAAGCAGTCCATCGTCGCCAGCTACCCGGCGCACGAGCGGGAGGCACGCTCCAAGGGCATCCCGACGCTGGGCAGCGGCCGGATCTTCCCCGTGGAAGAGGACAGCATCAAGGTGCAGCCCTTCCCGATCCCCGCTCACTGGGTGCGCATCAACGGCCTGGACTTCGGCTGGGATCACCCCACGGCCGCCGTGCAGCTGGCCTGGGACCGGGACAGCGACTGCCTCTATGTGACGCAGGGCCACCGCCAGAAGGAAGCCACGCCCATTCTGCATGCCGCAACCATCAAGGCCTGGGGCGACTGGGTGCCCACGGCCTGGCCCCACGACGGCCTTCAGCACGACAAGGGCAGCGGCGAGCAGCTGGCCGTCCAGTACGCGAAGGCCGGGCTGAAGATGCTCAAGGACCGCGCCACCTTCGAGGACGGGAGCAACGGCGTCGAGGCTGGGCTGATGGAGATGCTGCAGCGCATGCAGACCGGCCGGCTCAAGGTGTTCGCCCACCTGGAGGACTGGTTCAGCGAGTTCCGCCTGTACCACCGCGAGGACGGCAAGGTCGTGAAGAAGCAGGACGACCTGATGAGCGCCACGCGCTACGCCCTCATGATGAAGCGCAAGGCCATCGTGCGGCCGGCCCCGGCCCGCGCTGCAGCCTCGGCCTGGCAGCCACTGGACAACGAGATAGGGTACTGACATGCAAGCCACCACCAACCATGGGGGCCTGCTGGCCCAGCAGCGCGACGACAGCGGCGAGCCCCAGCGCGACCTGCGCGCCGAGTTCGTCCTGACGCTCCTGTCCAAGCGCCGCGAGGCCATTGCCGGCCGTGCCGGCTCGGGCATCGAGGAGGAGTGGACCGAGGACGAGGAGCACTACCAGGGCATCGACGACGCCAACCGCAACTTCCAGAACGCCAACCAGCTGTACCGCAGCCGCAAGGCGGCGATGATCGGTGGCCAGCCCAAGCAGCAGGGCCCGGCCCGGTCGGTGGTGTTCCTGAACATCACGCGCCCCTACACCGATGCGGCCAGCGCGCGCGTGGCGGACATGCTGCTGCCCACGGATGACAGGGCCTGGGAGATCAAGCCGACGCCTCTGCCGCGCCTGAGCGGGCCGCAGCTGACCATGCTGGCCCAGGCCATGGGCGCCACGGACCCCGCTGCCGTGCACGCGCAGATGGCTGCCCAGGCGGCCGAGGCCAAGGAAGCCGCTGAGCGCATGCAGCAGGCCATCGAGGACCCGCTGGTGGAAAGCAACTGGCACGGCGAGGTGCGCCAGGTCATCGAGGACTCCGCGCGCATCGGCTCTGGCGTGCTCAAGGGCCCGTTCCCCATCACGCGCACGGCACGCATGACGCGCAAAGACCCGGCCACGGGCCTGACCGAGTTCATCAAGGTGGACGAGATCAAGCCAGGCTCCAAGCGCATCGACGTCTGGAACTTCTTCCCGGACCCGTCCTGCGGAGAGAACATCCACAACGGCAGCTACACCTGGGAGCGCGAGCACATCGGCCGGCGCCAGATCAAGGAGATGGCGGCCGATCCCAGCTATGAGACTGCCGAGCTGCTGGCCGCGCTGCGCGAAGGCCCTGCCCGCACCCGCGAGGGCACCGAGGCCGTCTATCGGCCGGGTGAGGACGAGTTCGAGATGTGGATCTTCTACGGCCACTGCGCCCGCGAGCACCTGGCGCGCCTGGGCGTGGAGATGGAGGAGGGCGACGAGGACCGCGTGCCCACCATGGCGGTGATGATCAACGACCGCCTGGTCAAGGTCGTGCTCAGCCCCCAGGAGGATGGCGAGTTCCCCTATGACGTCCTGGCCTGGCAGCGCCGCCCGGGCATGCCCTGGGGTGTCGGCATCAGCCGCCAGATCCGCACGGCACAGCGCATGCTCAACGGCTCGGCCCGCGCCATGATGGACAACGCCGGTCTCTCGGCCTCGCCGCAGATCGTCATCGGCAACGGCATCACCCCGCAGGACAACAGCTTCTCCCTGCGCCCCGGCAAGGTCTGGCGCGCCGAAGCCGATGCGGATGCCTCAGACGTGCGCGCCGCCTTCAATGCCTTCGTGGTGCCCAGCGTTCAGGCCCCCCTGATGAACATCATCAACTTCGCCCTGAAGATGGCCGAGGACACGACAGGCATGCCGGCCATGCTGCAGGGCATCCGCGGCGATGCGCCCAACACCCTGGGCGGCATGCAGATGCAGAACAACAACGCCACCAGCGTGCTGCGGCGCCTGGCCAAGCGCTTCGACGACTACATGACCCGTCCGCACATCCAGCGGTATTTCGACTGGATGATGACCTACTCGGACGACGAGTCCATCAAGGGCGACTTCCAGATCGACGTGCGCGCCAGCTCGGCACTGGTGGAGCGGGACGCCCAGCAGCAGTTCCTGATGACGCTGCTGCAGGTGTCGGCCAATCCCATCTATGAGCTGGACCCCGCCAAGCTGGCGGCCGAGCTGTGCAAGGGCCAGCGCTTGGATCCCACCAACTTCCAGTACACGGACGAGCAGAAGGCCCAGCGCGCCCAGCAGGGCCAGGACCCGACGGTGCAGGCCAAGGCCCAGCTGCTGGCGGCCCAGGCGCGCAAGGCCGATGCCGACGCCACCAACATCGGCATGGAGACGCTGTACAGCAGCGTGCAGACGGGCATGGGCATCGCCGGCAATCCTGCTGTCGCGCCTCTGGCCGACGGCCTGGCCCGATCTGTGGGCTTCAAGGACCAGGACGCCGCACCCATCGTGCCGCAGGGCGGCTGGGTCACGCCCGAGCAGCAGCCCGACCCTGGCGCCATGCCCAACAACACCGACCCGTTGACGCCGCTGCGCCCAGACAGCCCCCTGCTGGGCGTGCGCCAGGGCATCGAGACACCGGCCGCTGACGGCGCGCGGGGCTGACCCCCGGCCAGGGTTCGTCAGAGGTGCCGCTTCCCGGAACACTGGCCTCCATGACACAGGGCATCGACTTCACCTCACCGACATGGCGCGCCATCGAGCGCCATGCCAACGCGCAGATCGACACCCTGCGCAAGAAGAACGACAGCCCAACCATGGACGCGCTGCGCACCGCTGAAGTGCGTGGGCGCATCGCGGCCTGGAAAGAACTGCTTGCGCTGGCCCCGTCAGCCCAGGCACAACCCGCCGACGCTGGTGGCGAGAGCTACTGACCTTGGCATGACACACAGGAGTGCATGACGCATGGATCCGCAACAACAGCAGGAACAGGCGCAAGAGCGGGCAGCTTTCGAGCAGGCCTTTGCCAGCGTGACCGGAACGGAGCCGCCGCCGGCCCCCGCCGCAGCATCTTCGGATGCATCGGCCGAGGCTGGTGCAGCGCCCGCGCCGGCACCTGCAGAAGCCCCCGCACCAGCGCCCGCAGCCGCAGCGCCTCAGGCCAGCGATGCACCACAGGACGGCGCTGACGCTCCGCCCGCACCCGAGGGGCAGCAAGCCCAGCCGGAGCAGGCTGCAGTCGATGACGACCCCGTGGTGTTCGAGGGCTACAAGCAAAGCGAGCTCAAGCGCCTGCTGGGCAGTGCGGCCAAGGTGGAAACGCTCGAGCAGCAGCTGCGCAAGGCCAACGGGAAGATCGGCGAGCTCAACAGCCGCATCCAAGCCCCGGCGCCCGCGCCAACTCCGACGCCAGTCCCGGCGCCCGAGTTGCCCCCGGAGCTCAAGCAGCTGGAGCAGGACTACCCCGACGTCGTGCAGCTGGTACGCCACATGGTCGCAGGCCAGCAGCCCCGCCAGGAAGCCCCGCCGGCTGAAGTGCAGCAACCCGTGGCCACGGGCGGCGCACATGCAGCTCAGGCCGAGCTCGACCCCATGGTGGTGGAGATGGCCGTGCTGGACCGCACAAACGCAGGCTGGCGCGAAAAGATCAGCTCGCAGGAGTTCAACCTGTGGCTGACCTCGCAGGGGGAGCAGGTGCAGCAGGAGTTCGCCGACATGGTCACAGCCGACGGCATGGGCTCCCTGCTGGGCAAGTACGACAGTTGGGTCACCGCCCGCGCCACCGCCGCCGACAAGGCAGCGAAGGGCCGCGCACGGCTCCAGGCTGCCGTTACGCCCACAGGCAACGCACAGCGCCCCCAGACCGCGCCGACCGAACAGGAAGCATTCATTGCCGGCTTCAAGTCGGTGGTTGGCCGATGAGGCCGAAAGGAGAACATCGTGACTTTCACGACCGGAAATCCCGCCGAGCGAATCGGCAAACTGAAGGGTGAGATCCTGGGCCACGCCGTCGGCGTCGAAGTCCTGGGTATCACGGGCAAGCAGAGCGCCATGCCGCGCAATGTGGGCCAGACCATCGTCTATCGGCGCTACCTGCCCTATGGCGCCACGGCGGCGGACTTCAACACCATCAACCGCCCTCTGGTGAGCGTCAATGCTCACGAGCTGCAGGAAGGCGTGACGCCCTCGGCCGACTCCCTGGTGCCGCAGGACATCGAGGTGAAGCTGCGCGAGTTCGGCTGCCTGTACCAGCTGACCAACCGCGTGGCCGACACCTACGAGGACGATGTGCCCGCCGAAATGAAGAAGCAGTGCGGCGAGCGTGTGGGCCTGCTGCGCGAGATGATCCGCTACGGCGTGATCAAGAGCTGCGCCAACGCCTTCTATTCTGGCGGCTCCTCGCGCAATGCTGTCAGCGGGAAGATCACCTCGAACCTGCTTCGCAAGGTCAGCCGCAACCTGCAGGCGAACCACTCCAAGCGCGTGACCGGCATCCTGGCGCCATCGCCCATGATCAGCACGTCGCCTGTCGAGGCCTCGTACCTGGTCTTCGTGCATACCGACGCCGAGTCGGATATCCGCGATCTGCCGAAGTTCACGCCTGTGGCCGAGTACGGAAACCGCAAGGTCGTGAGCCAGTACGAGCTGGGCAGCGTGGAGAACTTCCGGTTCATCACCTCTCCCGAACTGGCTCCCTATGCCAACGCTGGCGCGGCCATCGGCAGCACTGGCCTGATGGGCGGCACCAATGTGGACGTGTACCCGTTCATCGTGGTGGGTGAAGACGCCTGGGGGCAAGTGGCTCTGCGCGGTGACAACGCGCTGGACCCCACCTACATCCCCGCCAGCCAGAAAGACAAGAGCGATCCCATGGGCCAGCGCGGCTACGTGGGCACGCGGTTCTACATGAACTGCACGTTGCTCAACGAAGGCTGGATGGCTGTGGTCGAGACCGGTGTCTCTGCGCTGGCCTGACGCATGGGGGCGCGCAGGCGCTCCCACCTCCAACCCATTGAACCGACAAGGAGCACATCATGGCTGACAACGTTGCGGGCCAGACCCGCACCCGCTCGGACGACCAAGGCACGCCTGGCTTTGCCCAGGGCAAGGTCGTCCTGGACGCCACCACCATCGTGGCCGGTGACGATCTCTTCTTCCCCGTGGGCTTCAAACCGCGCTATGTGCGTCTGCAAAGCTCCAGCGGCGTCTGCATCGAATGGTATGCGGGCATGGCCGAGAACTCTGCCTTCAAGGCTGCTGCTGACGGCGCACGCACGCTGTCCGCATCGGCTGGCGTGAAGACCGATCCGCGCGGCTTCCGCGTTTCCCAGAACGCCACCTTGGCAGCCGTGGTGGCGTCCCAGACGCTGTACTACGTCGCCCAGGTCTGAACCAAAGCCCGGCCCAGCGCCGGGCGAAACCCCTCATTTCAGGAGAAACGCATGGCACGCAACACCACCGCTGTGGATGCAACCAACCAGTACCTCGGCAAGGAATCCACCGTCCAGATCGGTGAGATCGGCCAGGGCGACGTCGAGGTCGTCGACAAGCCGCTCCCCGAAGGTGCGCTGGAACTCGAGGCCTTCATGAACGAACCTGTCACGGTCATGGTCTACGAGTCCACCGACGAGAACGACATGGACATGGTGCTGGTGGGCGTGAACGGCGTTTCCCAATACTTCCGTCGTGGCACGCCGCAGACCGTGAAGCGCAAGTTCGTGGAGCGTCTGGCACGGGCCAAGCGCACCGACTTCGATCAAAAGATCGACGCCCGCATGGGCGAGGCCATGAATAACCTGCGTCAGCGCCACGGCCTGCGCTACCCCTTCACTGTCGTCGAAGACCGCAACCCCCGTGGCGGCGCGTGGCTCAAGGGCGTGCTGGCTGAAACCCAGTAATCGAACCGAGGCCCGCCATGAACCTCCAGGAGATGATCCAGCTGTATCGGGCACAGGCCGACGATGGCCAGCCCGATCCGCTGTGCCGGGACCCGATCCTGACGATCTACGCCAACGAGGCCCAGGAGGAGGCGTGCCGCCGCGCCCAGCTGCTGCGCGATTCCACTTCGCCCATGTGCAAGGTGGCGTTCGCGGCAGGCGCCGAGTCCGTGGCGCTGGCCCCGCAGGTGGTGCGCGTGCTGCGCGCTTTCGTGGCTGGCCAGGCTGTCGAAGTGCTCAACGTGGACGAGATGGACTGCATCATGCCGGGCTGGCAGTTCCAGGAACGCCAGGACGTTCCGCAGCGCCTGATCACCGGCATGACCACGGGCCGGCTGCACCTGTGGCCCACGCCTGCAGCGGCCGGCGAGATCCGGCTGACCGTGCAGCGGCTGCCCCTCAAGCCAATGCGCTGTGACATCGACAAGCCAGAGATCCGCCCGGAGCTGCACAAGGCCCTGGTCGAGTGGATGCTCTACCGAGCCTACAGCACCCAGGACACAGAGCTCTACAACGATGCCAAGGCCGCCGTCTGCCTGCGCCGCTTCGAGGAAGAGTTCGGGCGCAAGGCCAGCGGGCGCAATGAGGAATGGGTGCGGTCGCGCGAGGTGGCTGTGCCGGGGCCGCTGGCTTGATCTTTGAGCGGAGCTAAGTCTCAAGTCTGAGGTATTCAGCAAAGACAGAATCAACTTTACTTCTGTGATTCATAAGCTCAATAATGATTTTCGATTTTTGTACTGCGGCCTTTTGTTTGCCCTGTTCACTCTCTTGATCCTCAAGAACTGACGCAGCGTACCTTATTCGACCAAACAGTGGGCGAAGTTCGTCTTCTATGTAGGCGACCACGTCATTGCCAAAAAGCCAGCGCGCCCCCTGTACACCAGATTCGAAGGTGTATTCGTTTTCTGTGCTGAAGTCGCCTTGCCGCCCTGCTATCGAAATCGCATCTGCCGCTGCTTTGTAAATTGCCATTCGCCGGTCGAATAAGTCAAGCTTGAGTTTGTTCCTGGCGGTGCTTGATGAGGCTTTTGCGGTCTCGGCTTGTTGTCGAGCAATGCTTTCCTGAATTCGTCCGAACTTGTGCGCGACCCAAGCACCAACTCCAGCCGCGAGCAAGGCTGCAAGCAGTGGTGCCACGGCCTTGATAAATTCGAGCCACAGCGGCAGAACTGTTGTTGTCATCCGAATACGCTCCCTGAATGATTGTTGATGCCCCCACTGGGGTTCGACGCGCCGAGAGCATATCCGCACACTGCCATGAAGCAACCAAGGAACGCTCATGGCCACCAATCCTTTCCTCGAAGAAGCCCGCCGACGTGATGCTCTGGTGGGCCAGATCCCAACTGGCGGCCAGCGGCAGGCCCCGGCAGCGGATGGCTCGCAAGGCAACATCCTGAACAACGACATCGGCCGCAACCTGGCCGCGCTGCCCAGCGTGGGCGCGATCCCCGGAGCGGCCCTGCGTGGTACCGGCCTGGTCGCCCGGGCCTTCGGTGCGGCCCAGCCTGCAATGTCCGGAGTGGGTCAGGCCGCACAGGCCGCTGCTCCCTATGCGCCCGTGGTGGCCGGTGGTGCTGCACTGGCCGGCGCCGCGAATGCCGACAGCCCGAGCGCCACGCCGCCGCCCATGGCCCGGCCTGTGTCGCCCCTGGTGCAGGCTGCGTTGGACAACCCGGTGACACCATCCCCCGCACCTGCTGCAGCACCAGCACCCGCTGCAGCACCGACCACCACCTCCAACGTCTCCCGCATCGGCAACAGCTACTCCGGCACCGATGTGGCCGGGGACATCTCGATCAACGGCTCCGCGCCGCGTGGCTCCGTCACATCGCTACCCGCTGGCGCCGCGCCCTCTGGCTTCGGCGGCCCGCTGGTCCAGGCTGCAGGCATCAAGCCCTGGGGCAGCGACCGGCCTGGCTTCAGCATCATGGACAACCCAATGGTGGCCCGTGCCCTGGGCAATGGCCCCAGCGCGCAGAACATGGGCGCCGCCGACAACCTGGCCGCGCAGGGCAACATCGAATCCATGGCCCGTCTGCGTGCCTCGGGGCAGATCGCATCGCCCGAGCCTGGCCCATCCATGAGCCTGTCCGGTGGCACGCTCGGTATCCGCCGCGCCCCGAGCATCGTGGCGTCCGAGCTGGGCGCCCAGCGTGGCTTTGACCGTGCCGTGGGCCGCGACCCCGCATCGCTGCAACGCGCCACCTCCATCTATCAGGCTCTACTCCAGCAGCAGGGGCAGAACCAGCGCGCCGGCATGCAGGCCGGCCTGGACCAGCAGCGGATCAACATGGACCGGGAAACGCAGGGCTTCACGAACCGGCGCCAGAGCATCGTGGAAGCGTTGCGCAATCAGGTGGCACAGGAGCCCAATGCAGTGAACCGCGTGCCGCTGGTCCAGCGCCTGCGCGAACTGGAGGGCACCGCGCAGCCCGACCGCTGGAACCTCAAGGTCACGCCCACCACCAAGAACGTGGACGGCTCGACCACCATGGGCAGCGTCGTCCGCTATAACGAGACCACGGGGCAGGTGGAGCAGGTGCCTATGTCGCAGAACTCCGGAGTGCCGGAGGGCGCAATCGCTGCTTTGCGAGCAGACCCTCAACGCGCCGCAGAGTTCGATGCGAAGTACGGCAGCGGCGCGTCGCGCTCGATCCTTGGGCGCTAGCGGTGGAACTTGTCGAAAAAGTTCGGTTCGTCATAGAGGCGGATACAGGCGCTGCCAATGATCTGGGCTGCGGCAGTGCTCCGCGTGTCCCCCGCCTTCTTCGCTGTGCACTCTGGCCCAGACTTGAACCCCAGCATGCCCCGGCCATCTCCCTGGGGCACGGCCTGAATCCCGCCCGGGTGCTCAGCGCTGCAGACTTGGAACACCGCCTGGGCTGCGACATCGTTCTGCGTGCCCGGGAGCTTGTCGAGGAGGCACGTGGCCATGTTGGCGGCCAGGGCGGGGGCGGCGAGCGTTGACAGGAGCAGGGCGGCGATGGAGCCAGTGATGTGCATGGGGGTCCTCCTGGGCGCAAATGTAACCGCCCGGGCATGCAACCGTGCATCGCACATCCACGTAAGAGGTGTTACGGGGCAAGGCTCGGACGGGGGAATTAGGTAAACAAGTTTAGCTATTACTGATACAATTTTTCTGTACAGATATACACATGAACCCGACTATCAAGAAAGGAGGCCGCCATGGAAAAAGTGTCTGCGTCGTCCCTTCTGGATCGGTTCTGGAACGGTGTACTTCCTGTTGACCCCAAGCTGATCGCTGAGGGCTTGGGCATGAAGGTTGTGCCCTTGACAGACGCCGATGTGAAGAAAGGGCTGAGCGGCGCGCTCCACTGGCACACCCCAGCCGGTGCGACACAGCCGCAGCTCTATTGCCGTTACAACGCTCTGACGGAAGGTCGTGAGCGTCAGCGGTTCACGATCGCCCACGAGATCGGTCACTACGCTTCTGGTCACATGGCGGATGGACGGACCCTGTTCCGCGACACGACAGAGACTTTCACTGGCCGTGTGCATCAACCGGAGGAAGTTGAGGCCAACCGGTTTGCGGCGGAATTGCTGATGCCTGAGAGCATGGTGAACAGCGCAATCACACAGCATGGTGTTAAGACCGTTCAAGACTTGGCTTCTCGGTTCGGTGTTTCGGCTTCGGCCATGCGCTGGCGCCTTGTCAACCTCGGGCTATTGTCGTCTACATGACGGATATCCCGCCAGTCCCGCCGGCACTGGAAAACGGTGCCGGAGGTCTTAAGCCGCCAGCAAAGGCTGATCCAGGTTCGATTTCGGATCCTATTGAGCGTGGTCTTGATCCTGGATCGATCGCAGTGGACAACGCGAAGCTTCGGGATCTGAATTTTGCCTACTCGTCCAGAGTCCATTCGTTCTATTTCGTACTCGCTGCAGCTGCATCACTGTTTATCGGTGGTGCAATAACTTTTGTTTGCATGAGTGCCCGAATGTTTGGATGGCAAACAATACTGATCTTGTTCGCGTTTTTCACGCCAGCCACTATTCTGATGACTGTACTTATCAGGGCAATTTTTCCTGCTGAAAAAAAGAGTGAGGAAAAAAAAGGCGAGGACAAGAAGGACGACTTGAGCGACATGCTTCCTAGTAGCGCTGTCGTGAAACTATTGTCCGAGGTTCTTAAGAGCGCGAAATAGTCAACAAGCCCGCCCCGCGCGGGCTTCGTCGTTTCTGGGCCGCCCTAAGCTGGGCACGTCGCTTGCCCCTCCGCAGGGTGAGCCCCGGTTCAGGGAGAGGAGGGAATTTCCCTCTGCAACCCAGACCCGGAACGGTGCACATTTCTGGCCGGAGCACTGAACACATGTCCTCGAAGTACAAAGCTCTTATGCGGGAGCGAGCAGCATTGGACGCCAAGATCGCTGAGTACTATGGAGCCATGAGGCTCGATGCGATTGATGCAGCACGGGCTCTAGTGAAGCACCACGATCTCAAAGTCGGCGATCTCTTCGCACTGAACACGCCCCCAAACGCGCGGTATCGGAATCCCAAGACCGGCGAGACTTGGACGGGCCGTGGTCGGGCTCCTCGGTGGATCGAGGGCCGAGACCGGAAGCCTTTCGAGATTTGAACGACAGGCTGCCATGAGTGGGCTTTCCATGCCACCATCGCGCCATGATTCCAGTGCCTCTCCTTCAGTACACCGACGTTCGCACCCGCGTCTTCAACGGGCAGACCCTCATCGGCCTCAAACACACAGCAAAGACCAAGTCTGGCCTTGCTGTCACAACCACCTGGGTCGATATGCCTCCTGAGGATGTGGAGCGGCTGATCAAGACGCTGCAGGACACGCTGGCCGCGCTGGGTCAAGAGTAGCCGGGCGCCCCGGCCTCACGCAGGAGCCCCGCGCGGGCTTTTTCACGCCCCCGCCCAGGGTTCGCGCCCCAGCCCCTGCGTGGGAACACTGGGGGCATGGCTGGCAACTTCTTCGACCAATTCGACCCCTCCACTGCGCGCCCCGAGGGCAAGGGTGGCGGGAATTTCTTTGACCAGTTCGACCCCTCGACGGCAAAGCCTGCGCCGGCCGGAGGCACCTTCTCCGACCTCGGCAAGTCCGTAAAGGCTGGCGTCCAGCGGCTGCCGGGCATGGTCACAGGGCTGGCAGACCTGCCTATCGCCCTGGCCACTGGTAAGCGTCCCGTCTCGGCGGCGGCCGATGCGCTGGGTGAGGCCACTGGGTTCCAGCCGGGCAAGTGGGCAGACGAGACGAAGTTCTCTCCAGCTTACGAGGCCGGGCGCCAGAACGTGGACGAGGCCTGGAAGGATGGCTCGGCCGGCGACATCGCGCTGGCCTACCTTAAGAACCCTGCGTACACCGCGAACCAGGTGGCCGAGTCGCTGCCTTCGATGGTCGCGGGCGGCGCCCTGGGACGTGCGGCCATGGGCGCTGGCTCAGTGGCAGCCAAGGCTGCCAACGCCGCCACGGGTACAGCGGCACGCGCGGCCACTCCCGGCGTGCTGGCGCGCACCGTGGGCGAGAAGTGGGCCGCGCCTGTGGCAGCAGGTATCGGCGAGGGCGTAGTCACCGCCGGCCAGCAGATGGAGCAGGCCACGGGCGAGGACCAGCAGCGCAATGCTGTGGCGGCCCTGGGCGCTGGCGCGCTGACGGGCGCCATCGGCGTGGGCGCCGGCCGGGTGGCCAACCGCCTGGGCCTGGAGACGGCCGAGACGGCCATGGCCAAGATCGGCACGGGCGCGACGACGGAGGTGCCGCTTTCGGCCAAGCGCCGCATCCTGGGCGGCATGGTGTCCGAAGCGGTGCTGCAGGAACTGCCCCAGTCGGCCCAGGAGCAGATGTGGCAGAACTATGCCGATGGCAAGCCGCTGATGGAGGGCGTCGCCCGGGCCAGCACGGAAGGCGCGATTGCCGGGGGCGTGATGGGCGCTGGCGCCAACGTGAGCGGCGGGGCGAACCGTCGCGCCCGTCAGGCCGACCAGCAGGGCCGCCAGCGCGCGGAGGACGCCGCTGCCAGTGCCAACCAGCTGGCCGAAGAGGCGAGCATCCAGAACCTGGCCGGCCAGCCGGTCAACCCCGTGGACCTGGGCGCACCCGCGAATTTCGAGGACCTGGTGACTTCCAGGCCACAGGCAGAGCCCGACCCCTACACAGCATGGGACCAGCAGGTGCAAGCCGGCGCGCGTGCCGCGCAGCCTGGTGCTGCTGCTCCTGCAGAGGCTGCTGGCCCGGCTGTGGACCCCTTCACGGACTGGGACGAGCAGAACGCTGCGGTGCGTGAGTTCCTGGGCCGCCCGCAGGATGGCGCCCAGCAGCGCCCCGACTACCTTGCCGAAGTCCAGGCCGCCGTGCGCAGCGGCACGCAGTTCTCCACCCAGCAGACGGTGGACACGGTGCGCGATGCCATGGAAGACGCCTGGCTGGCCCAGAACGTGGGTGCTGATCCTGCTGGTGCGCCAGCCCCTGGTGCTGGTCTGCAGGCGGCTGATGCCATGGGCGTGCAGCTGCAGGGCGAGTTCCAGCAGGCCAGCGACGATGCCGGCATTGCTGCCGTGGACGCCCGCGTGCGCACGGGCCGCATCCTGTCCGGGCTGCAGAACCTGCTGGATGGCGGGGCCGAGAACAGTGCCCAGGTGCTGGGCGGCCTGAACGAGGGCCTGGCCCGCATCAACGAGCAGCCGCTGGACACCGCCGAGACGCAGCGCGTGCGCCGCATGGTGGATGCCTACATGGGGTTCCGGGGTGTGGGCGAGCCTGCGCCTCTGCCGGCCGACCGCGCGCCAGCGGTGGACCCGTTCGCAGACAACGCAGCCATGGAGGCGCTGATTCCCCAGCGCCCGCTGCAGCGCCCGTCCGAGCGCATGGGAATCAACCCGGCAGACGGCCCGCTGTCGCGCGGCGCGGCCATGGCTGTGGATGCCGGCTTCGACGCCACCCAGCAGGCCGCCCTGCAGGCCCAGGAGATCGCAAATGCCCAAGGTGCCCAGGCACAGGCTGCCGCCGTGGCCGCCCCAGCAGCCATTCCCCCAACCGGACCCGGCGCCCTGGAAGCCCCTGGGCCTGGCCCCCTGACCCAAACCACAGGAGCGACCTTTGCCCCGCAAGCCGATCAAGCCCAGCAAGCTGGCGCGCAACCTCCGCAAGCAACTGGAGCGCCAGGCGCGCCGGCTGCTGGTGCTGCTGCAGCGCAGGAAGGTCTGACCAATGCCAGCACCACGACTTTCAACGATGGCGCGCAAGGCGGCCCGGCGCCAGGCGCGCAAGGACAAGCGCAGGCGGCAGCAGCCCGCCCGGCCAACTGGCGATCCAGCTCGCTTCCTGCCGGCCGCGTGGCCCGGAGTCTGGGAATAGATCCCAAGGGCAAGAGGCTGGCGCAGATCCTGGCTGAGGTGGATGCAGCGGATGCCGCGCGCGCTGGGCAGCAGCAGGCCGGCGGCGCGGACCTGTCGGCTGGGCAGATTGATCGGGAGTGGAGCGCCTTTGCTCCGGAGACGGGAACCTTGGGCGTGCCGCGCGCACAGATGCCGCAGATCCGCGCGGAGCATCGCGGTGCTCTGGCCAACTTCCTCAAGGCGCGGGGCATCGACAGCAAGGCGGCAGAGATGCCTGCTGGCGACCTGAAGCCCACGCAGGCAGAGTTCTCGCCTGCTCGTGTCGAGCAAGCGCGCCAGCGCCAGGGCGGCGACCGCTCTATCCTGGTTTCGTCTGACGGCTATGTCGTGGATGGTCACCATCAGTGGCTCGCGCGCCGCGCCGACGGCAAGCCGGTGAGCGTTATCCGGCTGGATGCCCCCATCCAGGAAGTGCTGGCACAGGTGGCTGAGTTCCCCAGCACGTCCAATGCTGGCGGGGCAACTGCTCCTGCGGAGGCTCAGCAGTTCAGCCGCAACATGCCCGAGGAGCTGGCCCGGGAGATCCGCAAACTGCGCCCGCCGGTCTCCGCCGCCACGAACGCCTCCGTGCGCCAGGCCGTGAACCAGCTGGTGGGCGGCATGGGCGTGCTGCCCAACAGCCTGGGCCGCATCGTGGTCACGACCTCCGACGACATCCGCGACAACTGGGAGCCGCTGATCGGCCCCGTGGCCATGGGCGCGGAGGGTGGTGGCAAGGCCCAGGGCTTCTACGACCCCAACACCAAGACCGTGTTCATCATCTCGGACCACATCGTGGCCGGCGACGAGCTGGGCGTGGTGGCGCACGAGCTCATGCACAAGCACGGGCCTGCGGTGCTGGGCGAGGAGGGCTGGAACCAGTTGCATGGCGCTATCGGCGGCTGGGCCAATGCGCCAGAAGGCAGCCTGGAGCGGCAGGTCTACAACGAGGCCGCCGCCCGAGTGCAGGCCTCCGGCCCCGAGCTGTCCACCCAGGAACTGTTCCCCTACGCCGTGCAGGTCGCCCTGGAGATGGGCGTGCGCCCGAGCCCCCTGGCCAAGCCCGGCACCGTGGCGCGCTGGCTGGACCAGGTGCGCAAGGCACTGCGCCAGGCCTGGGCCAAGATCACCGGCAACCGCAGCGACTTCGCCAGCCAGGACCTGGTGAACCTGGCCTTCGGCATCGCGCAGCGGGAGAATCCCGCCTTCTCCGGCGAGCTGGACGGCGCTGCCACTGCCCAGGAGGCACCCAGCCCAGCCGCAGCCCCGGCGGCACCGGCACCGGCGCCCGCGCCAGCGCCTGCCCGCCAGGACGTGCAGTTCAGCCGGGCCGCGCCGGCCGCACCCACGGCCAGCGACTACACCGCCGAGCAGGCCCGCGCGGCAGAGCATGCCTTCGGCGTCCAGGTGAAGCAGACCTGGGCAGAGCGGGCGCAGGCCATGCGCCAGAACTTCGGCACGCGGCTGCGCCAGGGCCTGGTCGATCAGTTCGCCCCCATCAAGGAAGTCAGCGAGAAGGCCTACATCCTGGCGCGCCTGTCCAAGGGCAGCGACGGTGCGGTGGAGGCGGCGCTGCTCTACGGCAAGCCCTACCTGCGCGACGGCGTGGCCGACGTGGACATCAAGGACGGCGGCTTCGCCAACGTGCTGGCCAGCCTCAAGGGCGAGCACGACCGCTTCTTCCAGTGGGTGGCCGCCCAGCGTGCCCAGCGCCTGAAGGCCGAGGGCAAGGAGAACCTGCTGACCGACCGCGACATCACGGCCCTGCGCTCGCTGGACGCTGGCCGCATGGCCGATGGCACGGCGCGCATGCCGCTGTACGCCGCGGCGCTGCGGGAGCTGAACGCCTTCAACGAGGCCAGCCTGAAGGTGGCGCGAGACTCGGGCCTGATCGACCAGGCCGCCTACGACCTCATGAAGGACCAGCCCTATGTACCGTTCTACCGCCTCATGGAGGAGGACGGCGGCATGCGCGGCCCGCGCTTCAGCTCCGGGCTGGTGAACCAGCAGGCCTGGAAGAAGCTCAAGGGCGGGACGCAGCAGCTCAACGCCGACCTGTTGCAGAACACGCTCATGAACTGGAGCCACCTGTACGCTGCTGCTGCGCGCAACCGCGCCTCCCTGGAGACCATGGACGCGGCCGAGAAGATGGGCGCTGCCGAGCGCGTGCCCGCCGACACCAAGGGGTCGGTGAAGGTCATGCGCAACGGCGTGGCCGAGCACTGGGCCATTGAGGACCCGCTGCTGGTCGATGCTATCTCGGCCATGAGCTACACGCCCGGCGGAATCGTCAAGGCCATGGCGCCGTTCAAGCGCCTGCTCACCTTCGGTGTGACGGTGAACCCCACCTTCAAGATCCGCAACCTGATCCGCGACAGCCTCTCGGCCATCGCGCAGAGCGACCTGAGCTACAACCCACTGGAAAACGTCGCCAAGGGCTGGAAGGCCACGGCCAAGGACAGCCAGACCTATGCGTCCATGCTGGCCGGCGGCGGCATCATCAAGTTCGGCACGCAGGAGAACACCAACCAGCTGCGCGGGCAGATCGAGCGCCTGGGCGGCACCATGCTGGACAAGCAGGGCTTCGACAAGCTCAAGGACCAGATGCGCTCGCTGTGGGAGGTGTACGAGGAATTCGGCGACCGCACCGAGAACGTGAACCGCACGGCGCTGTACGAGCGCCTGCGCGCCAAGGGCCTGAGCCATGCCGAGGCCAGCTTCCAGGCCCGGGACCTGATGGACTTCAGCATGTCCGGCAAATGGGAGACGGTGCGTTTCCTGGCCCAGACCGTGCCATTCCTGAACGCCCGCCTGCAGGGCCTGTACAAGCTGGGCCGCGCAGCCGGCGAAGACCCGCGCCGCTTCGCCGCCATGGCCGGCGCCGTGTCGCTGGCCAGCCTGGGCCTGCTGGCCGCCTACGCCGATGACGACGACTGGAAGAAGCGCGAGGACTTCGACCGGGACAACTTCTGGTGGTTCAAGATCGGCGACAAGGCCTTCCGCATTCCCAAGCCCTTCGAGGTGGGCGCCATCGGCACGGTGGCCGAGCGCACGGCCGAGCTGATGATGAGCGAGGAGATGACGGGCAAGCGCTTCGGCCAGCGCATCAGCGACATGGTGTTCAACACCTTCGCCATGGACCCCACGCCCCAGGCCATCAAGCCCTTCCTGGACGTCTACGCCAACAAGGACAGCTTCAGCGGCCGGGCCATCGAGGGCATGGCCGACGAGCGCCTGCGCCCGCAGGACCGCTACAACGAGCGCACTTCGGAGGTGGCGCGTCTGCTGGGCTCCTGGGGGCTGCCGGACCCGGTGCGCCTGGCCAAGGGCGAATACTCGGGCCTGAGCCCGAAACAGGTGGACTTCCTCCTGCGCGGGTACTTCGGCTGGCTGGCCACGGTCAGCACCACGGCCACGGACACCATTGCGCGCCCGATGCTGGACCGAGGCGAGCGCCCGTCCATGCGCCTGCGCGATACCTTCCTGGCCGGCAACTTCGTGGAGGAACTGCCCACGGGCTCCAGCCGCTACGTGACCACCATGTACGAGCAGGCCAAGGGCGTGGAGCAGGCCTGGGCCAGCCACCAGGCCGCGATCAAGTCGGGCGACATCGAGCTGGCGCGCAGCATCCAGGAAGAGGAGGGGCCGAAGCTGCGCAACCGTATGGCCATCAACGCCGCCAAGCAGCAGATGGCTGAGCTGGGCCAGCGCGCAAAGAAGATCGAGGGAGACCGGCTCATGACCGGCGAGATCAAGCGCGAGCGACTGACGCAGATCGAGCAGCAGCGCAACGCCATCGCGCAGCGCGTGGCTGGCCTCACAGACTGATGGCGCCGCGCCGGATGAACTGCCAGATGAAGCCCACGACGCCGAGCCCGATGATGATCAGCCAGTAGGTCTCGATCATCGAGCGGCGCTCGTCGGGCGTGGTGAGCTTGAAGAAGAGCACGGCTGCGATCACGAGCAGCCAGAAGATGATGCCGGGCATGCTGAGCATCGTAGGCGGGGCGGCGATGACTGCCAATCCCGTCCGCCCGGCATGTGCACTCTCAAGGCCCTTTTGGGGTAGGTGCTTTCTCCTTTGCTTCGATCTTTTCCTGATTTGATCGAATCACTGCATCAATCTTTTCTGCCGATTTTGCCTCGATGAATTTCTTTTTCATGCTCTCCTCCTTCTGTCTGGATTGGGCACGTCCTATCACTTTTGCAGATATTGGGCCGGTACGCTTTTTTGCTGTATCGATGATTTCAGGGAGTTCCATTGGTTGTGCGTTTTCCACAATATCCAATGCATCCTTTTCGCTTCCATTAAGAATCGCTTTATCCAAATCACTGACAGTGCTCATTGTGTCGATCTCCTTGGTGCAAATGTAGCAGCCCCCGCCCAGGGTTCGCCCAAATAGCGCACTCTCGAGAGACTGCAGTCCATGGCTGCAATCCGCTCCTTCCGAGGCTTGAACAACGTCACCGACCCGCTGCGGCTCGGCCTGTCGTGGTTCGTGCGCGCCGACAACGTCGATGTGACGGAATCGGGCGGGGTGGAGCGGCGTGCCGGGTATGCGCTGGCCCAGGCTGGCGCACCGACTGGCATCTACGCCACCAAGGATGAGACCCGCCTGTATGTGATTGACGGCGGCGAGCTGCGCCAAGTCCTGGACGACATGACCGTGCGCCTCTTGGCGCAGGGCCTGGGCCCCGATGCGTATTGGACCGAGATCAACGACCAGGTGCTGTACGTGGCTGGGGACGCGGCCGGGATCATCACTGCCGAGGGCGAGGTGCTGCCCTGGCGCCTGGCCGTGCCGGCCGAGCCGCGCGTGGTGGTGGGCGAGGGTGGCCAGTTGCCGGCGGGCCAGTACCGTGTCTGCGCCACCTTCATACTTCCGGATGGCCGGGAGACGCCTGCCAGCACGGCAGCCGAGGTCTTGGTGGAGCAGGGCGCTGCGCTGCAGATCAGCGGCATCGAGCAGTTGCCCGGCTGCGTGACGCGCGTCTACGTGGCGCCGGCGGACAGCACTGCATTTCAGCTTGCCTTTGGCGATGCCGGCCCGGCTGCGGTCTGGGCACAGCCGCCCGAGGCGCTGGGTCAGGAGCTGCTTACCGATGGGCTGGATCCGCTGCCCGAGGGCGTGGACGTGATCGCCGAGTGGCGCGGCCGCATCTATGCCGCCCAGTACCTGCCCGATGACGACAAGACCGTGGTCTGGCGCAGTGAGCCGCTGGCGCCGCACCTGTGGAATCTCTCCGAAGGCTTCTTCATGGTGCCGGGCAAGGTTTTGGCCCTGGCGCCGAACGACGCCGGCCTGGTGGTGGCCACCGATCGCGCCATGCATGCCTACGCGCCCGAGGGCCTGGTCCTGCTGGCCAGCTACGGCACGGTGCCGGGCCTGCCCTGGGCGCTGGACGGCAAGCGCACTTTGATCTGGTCGCAGCGCGGCCTGTGCCAGTTCCCCGAATTCACCAACCTGACCGCCTCGCGCGTGAGCGTGGCACCCGGCCTGCAGGCTGGCGCGGCCGTGCTCGAGGTCGACGGCCAGACCCGTTTCCTTGCCTGCCTGCACGCGGGCGGCACTCCCTTCAATTCCAACCGACGTGAGGTATCGCCATGACTCTCAAACTCTCCACGGCCCTGCGCAATGCGCAGGCTGGCACTACGGGCTTTGCCGGCGCGCTCAATGGCGGCTGCATCCTGGTCTACAGCGGACCGCAGCCCGTCACCGCTGATGCTGCGCCCACGGGTACGCTGCTCGGCCGCGCCACGTTGAACGGCGACCCCTGGGTTGCGGGTTCGCCCACGAATGGCCTGGTCCTGGACACGCCGGCCAATGGCGGCGTGCTCAAGCCGGCATCGGCGGTCTGGAAGTTCACCGGCCTGGCCGCCGGCACCATCGGCTGGTTCCGGTTCGTCGGCAACGGAGCAGACGATGGCTCCGCATCGGTGCTGCTTCCCCGCGTTGACGGTGCTGCGGCAGTGGGTTCGGGCGAAGGCAAGTTCTCAACGCTCACTGTGGTGGTTGGCCAGCCCATCACCATCGATTCGTTCTCGTACATGATCCCGGCGCAGTAAGGCGTGAGGGGCCAGGCCATGGGCACGGAGCGCGAACACCTGCTGCTGGGCGGCGCCGAGGAGGCCAAGCTGCTGCCCTTCGCGCGCGGCCGCGTTCGCACGCTGCGGGCTGCAGGGTTTCGGCACATCACCCAGCGCTACGAGCTCCTGGATATGCTGGTGCGCGTGACCATCGCTGGCGATGACGCATGGATCGAGATCCAGGGCGGGCGCTGGGACTATCTGGTCTGGCCGACGAGCCTGGACCATGGCCTGGGCGTGCACCAGAAGGATGGCCAGGAGATCTCGCCCTTGTGCGCCATGACCCTGAATGCCTCGGACAAAGGGCTGCGCCGCAAGGAGAACGTGGATCTGCTGGCGGGGCCGCACGACTGGATCAGCGACGACTACAAGGACGTGCTGACCTATGACCATGGCAACGGCTTCCGGTATGCGATCACTGGAGCCCAGCATGCAGGCAGCGGTACCAAAGCAGAGATCTTCCGCAACGGCGCGCGGATCAAGGTGTCTCGTGGCGTCAGCGGCTGCGCCATCTTCAAGGCCTCGCTGCCCCAGGGCAGCACGGCGAAGTATTTGGTTCACGCTGCCTACGAGGCCGGGGCCAGCGGCACCATCGGGGATCAGCAGGTGGTGCTCTATCGTGTGGACCCCAAGATCAAGGACGACGACGGCCTGGCGCACACCGAAGAGTTCGCACGCTGGGAAGTGCCCGCCGACATGGAGCTGGCGATCACGCAGCCGATCTTCTTTGACGGGACCGGCACTCACTGCATCACGATGCTGGAGACGCTGACACGGGAAGTCGTGGGCGGCGTGGAGGTGTTCAGTTTCGGGAAGCCTCGATATGCGTTGCGTGGCACGCTGGCGCGTGACGGCAATGGTGATTTGGGTGCCCAGTTTGAATTGGGGCTGCTGGTCTCCACGCCCGACGAGCCCTTCACCAGCGTCAACGAGCAACGGCACAACCCTGCCGATTCATCCTATTTTCCAGGGAGCTTGGCCAACGACTTCCACGATGCCGAGAACTACCCGATAGACGAATTCAACACCTTCGCGCGGTCCAACAGCAGCTCGTCGGGGTACTCGCGCACGCGAACCACCGAGCGAGTCGTTCACATCCTGGGGCTGGATATGGCCCCTGATGGGACGGAACTGCTGGTTGAACGCGTCCGCTTTTCCGAATCGCTGAGCTATGCCGAGGAAGTGGAAAAGAGCCAATTCCAGTACACGCACTATTACAACGGCGGCGTGTTTCCGGCGGTGGAGCATTACACCGGCAGTGGATCTTTCAGCAACGTTTACAGCGCTGGCTCCACAAGCAAGACCACCGAGACCATCACGGTCAACGGGCAGGCACTGATGTCGCTTGAACTTGCCAGCGACTTCAACGATGTGACTCGGACTCGCCAATGGGCGTACACATATTCCCAGGCGTATCCCGCGCCAAACCCCCCACCTGCTACGGTGAGCACGACTGAGTCATCAAGTTCCAGCCGGCAAACGGTGAGCCTGAGAGACATCGATGGGCGCTGGAATGCACTGGCGGCAGTGACGGCGCAATACACGCAGCCTTTCAACGGAACCGACCTCGTGCCGTATTCCGTGAGGGTGCAGGCGCGGTGCCAGGATGATCTGTTTGGGCGCGACATTTTCACAGGGCATGTGAGGCTGCCGCCACCGAGCATGAGCACGGACACGATGCACTACCGCAGCATCGCGGTGCGCCGGCCCGGCGAGTTCGTGATTTGCTGTTCGCCAGCAGGCGCGGTGCACCGCGAACCGCCTCTTTCGACGTTCTATGACGAACTGGCCCTGACCGGGACGCCTGACCGCGAACCGCTGATTGCCATGCGGCGCAAGGGCAAGGTCATCACTCCCGGTCCCGACAAATTCACGCTGGGCGACGAGGCCGGTTTCCGGCTCGATCCCGTACACCTTCTCTGAGCACAACCATGGCCGAACTTGCCGGATACGCGTACCTCAGTCGCGCAGAGAGCTATTACTCGCCCCCGGGTGACCCGGAAACCTGGCAGGCCCAGGTGCATGTCTATGAGGTGTATGCCGACGGCTCCACTGTCTACTTGGGTGTGGCGCTCTACAAGGCATCCCAGCAGGATTACCTGGGCCTGCGATTTGGATATCGTCCAGAGCCGGACATCAACAATCCGGCTTACGAGGGGTACTACGACCTTGATCCCGTAGCGCTCCGGCACATCATGCTGCCGCCCGAGCGCGTGCGGTCCTTCTACTACAAGACCAACGAAACGGGCGCTGCGTTGCAGGCGGACCCAGACCAGTACGATCTTGGCGGACTGATCCCGGACCCTGCTACCGAATACATGGTTTGGTGTCATTGGGACGCACCTGATGAAGTGGGCGACTTTCCGCGGCCAGCACGGGTGGCCGTCCTGTTGCCGCTGGTCCCTGGACTCTGGCAGGGCATGGGCGTCACTGAGGACTGGCACCGTGCTGCTTTTGCGTCGGATTACGCAGAAGAGATCCTGAACGAGATCGAGCTCGTTTGCCCCACCCCGGTGCTGGATATGGTGGTCACGGTCGAAGGTCTCGCGCGGTTCGACCTGATCGCACCAATGGCGCGGGCCGAGTTTCATGCTGGGGTGCGTGTCGAGCTGGTGGCGCCTGCCGCGCGCGTGGCGCTGACAGGATCGGATGCCTCGAACCGCATTGAGCTGGTGGCGCCTGCCGCTGTGGCAGCGCTTGAGGGCGGCGCCCAGGTGCAGCTTGTCGCGCCGACTCCCGTCATGAGCCTGCAGGCCACGGTCAGCGAACTCGCGCGTATTGAGCTGGTTTGCCCCGTGCCGCAGGCCCTGCTCGAAGCGACGGTGGAGGGCTTGGCGCAGATCGCGCTCATGGCGCCGGCGGCGCGCGTCGATTTCGTGGGAGGCGCCCGCATCGAGTTGCTGGCCCCGGCCGCCGTTGTGAGCCTGGAGGCCACCACCGAAGGGCTGGCGCAGATCCAGCTGGTGTGCCCCATGCCCGTGGTGCAACTGGAAGCCGATGGCGAGGCCACGGCCAGCTTTGACCTGGTGGCGCCCGCGGCGATTGCCGGCGGCTGGGCCGACATCGTGCTCGTTGCGCCGGTCGCGCGTGCCTTGCTGATGGCCACGGCCGAGTTGCCAGTGGTGCACGAGGCATACGCGATCAACCTGCGCACCAGCCTGGAGACCGGCGGCAACGAGGTCACGCGCTACACGGCTTTCCCGTTTACGCGGATCGTGCGCTGGCGCGGCCGCTATGTGGCCATGGCCGCAGACGGGCTGTACTTCCTCGGCGGCGACACGGACGCCGGCCAGCCCATCGCCTGGCATCTGCACACCGGCACAACGGACTTCGGCACCGCGCAGCGCAAGGCCTGGATCAGCTGCTACGTCGGCGGCCGCATGCCGCCCTGCAGCCGCTTTGTGGTGGTTGCTGGCGAGCGGTGCCAGGAGCGCTATCCCTACGACACCCCGCGCGGCGCCAGCGCCCAGAACTACCGCCAGAAGTTCGGCAGGGGGCTGGATGCCAGGTACTACGCACTGGAGTTGTCCGGCCGCGGCGCGCTGACCATTGATGACCTCGAAGCCGAGGTCGTGAACAAGACACGGAGGATCTGACCATGGCATCGGTAGAGGAAATCATCGACGACCAGCGGGGCTTTGCGGCCGAAGTGCTGGCGGACTCGCGCCAGGCGCTGCAGGACGTGAGCAACATGATCACGGGCATCGGCTACCTGCAGCCTGACCCGCAGTTGGACCCCATCGACCAGCCGCTGGAGCCACCGGTGCTCCAGCCCGTCCCCGAGTTTGCCGGCGTTGATTTCCAGCTGCCCCAGGCCCCGGGCGCCGCGCCGCAGTTCCAGGACATCGGTCCCATCGACATCAGCGGGCTGCCGGTCGCCACGGCGGTGGTGCCGACCATCGTGATGCCCTCTGCGCCGTCTGCCCTGGCGGACTTCTCCATCTCTGCGCCCTCGATCAACACGAGCTATGAGTTCCCGGACCCGCCTGACCAGCTCATCAACCCACTGATACCCGAGCCGCAGATCCAGGACCGGGCAGCGCCTGACAAGCCCACCATCGTGCTGCCGGTGTTCGATGCTGCAGCGCCCGTGTTCGACGCCGAGGCGCCCACGGATCTGGCGGTGCAGTTGGAGACCACACAGCGTGGTGCCAGTGCCGCGATGATGTCGGTGCTGGACGGCCAGCTCGACGCCATGCTGGCTAGGTACTGCCCGCGCTACCACTCCAGCATGGAGACGATGGAGCTGCGTCTCTCCCAACTGATGGCTGGCGGCTCTGGCTTCAGCGGCGATGCTGAGCGCGCGGTGATCGAGCGGGCCAAGGATCGCCACCTGGGCGAGTATCGGCGCGTGCGTGATGCGGCCTGGGCCGACGCCGCAGACCGCGGCTATACCCTGCCGCCGGGCGCGCTGATGTCGGCGGCTGCAAAGGCGCGCCAGGCGGCCGCCGACAACCTTGCACGCGCCAATGTCGAATTGGTGGTGAAGCAGGCGGAGATGGAGCAGGCCAACCTGCAGTTCGCCATCAGCACCTCGCTGAACCTGCGCCAGTCCGTGCTCGCTGCCATGCTCAGCTACCACGGCAACCTGGTGCAGATCAACGGGCAGGCGCTGGAGCATGCCAAGGCTGTGGTCGGCATGGTGGTCGAGACCTACAACATTGCTGTCAAGGCCTTCGGCGCCAAGCTGGAAGCCTGGCGTGCGCAGGTCGCGCTGTACGAGGTGCGGCTCAAGGGCGCGATGGCGGCCATCGACCTGTACAAGGCCGAGGTCGATGCGCTGCAGGCGCTGACCCAGGTGGACATGGCCAAGGTCAACGTTTACCGCGCCCGCATGGAGTCGCTGCAGTCGCTGGCGAACGTCTATCGGGCCCGCATCGATGCCATCGTCAGCCGCGCCGGGCTGGAGAAGCTCAAGCTGGAACTGTTCCAGGCCCAGGTGCAGACACGCGCCACCGAGGTCCAGTCCAAGGCCACCGAGTGGACAGGCTACCGCGCCGCCCTGGAAGGCCAGGAACTGCAGGTGCGCGTGTACGACGCCCAGGTTCGGGCAGACGGCCAGGCCATCCAGACCTATCGAGCCGGCATCGACGCCAAGGTTGAGGTCGTGCGTGCCGCCGCGATCACCAACGACTCCCGGGCCCGGGTGCATGAGATGGCACTGCGCGAGTACGGGCAGATCGTGGCTGCACGTGGCGAGTTGGCGCGCACGCAACTCGAAGGTGATCGCCAGAAGCTCATGGCCTACCAGGCCAGCACGGCCGCCGCCGTCAGCTATGCACAGATGGCCGCCATCTTCTACCGCTCCAAGGCGGATGTGAACGTGAGTTACGCCGATGCACGCATGCGCGCCCAGACCGTGCAGCAGTCGAGCATGCAGAGCATGCAGGCCGCCATCACGCAACTGGCCGCTGCCAACGCCAACACACACAGCCAAGTGGCGGGTCAGGCCATGGCCGGGCTGAACTCCGTGGCCATCAAGAGCAGCGACGGCTGACCGCGCCCCCGGCTAGGGTTCGCCCCCGAGCGCGCCCGCCGGGACACTGCGGGGCATGACAACCCCGGCCTGCCTCGACTTCACCATCTACCAGGGCGCGACCTTCCGCGCACCCTTGGAGCGCGTGACCGTTCCGTATCCGGTGCGAGAGGAATGCGGCCAGCTGGTGAAGGCCTGTAGCGGCGAGCCGGTGCCCGATGCCGACAAGGTGCCAGAGGACTACACCGGCTGCACGGCCCGCATGCAGCTGCGGCGCGAGATCGATGACCCGGAGGTGCTGCTGGAGCTGAGCACAGCGACCGGTGGCATCGAGCTGGACGGCCCCTGGCTGCGCCTGCTGATGACGGCAGAGCAGACCGCAGCCTTTGTGTACGGCGCTGTTGCGCCCGGCTGGACCTCCTGCATTGGCCAGATCGAGATCACGCGCCCCAGCGGTGACGTGGAGCGGCAGTACGAGCTGCACTTCGCCCTGTACCCGGAGGGCACCCGGTGACCACCGTCGTCTCGTCCGAACCCTCGGCCGCCGTCATCGAGCGGCAGACCTCGGTGGTGGTGACGCGCGAGGGCGGCAAGACCCATGTGGTTCAGCAGCCGGCGCCGCCACAAGTCGTGGTGACCCGAGGCATCCCCGGCCCCGAGGGCAAGCGCGGCCCGGTGGGCCCAGCAGGCGACGCCATCACGGTCAAGGTCGGCCCATCCCCCATCAGCGGCCACAGCGTTGTGGCCTGCAACGCCCAGGGCGAGCTCATCGCCGCCGACTCGACCATTCCCTCGCACCGGGGCGCCGTCCTCGGCGTGGTGGCCGACGCATACAGCCCCGGCGACGACGCTGTAGTGCAGACCGGCTTTGTGCTGGAGCACAGCGGCTGGACCTGGGCGCCAGGCCCGGTGCTGGTCGGGCTGGCCGGCCAACTGGCCCAGGCCCCGCCTGCTGGCGCGCTATTCGCCCAGGTCATCGGCCAGGCGCTGTCCGCCACCCGCATCCTCATCGACATCAACCCACCCATCACCCTTGCTTGAATAGGAGGCCACCATGGCTGCAAAGAAACTTCTCCGCTTCGTCGGCAACGCCATCACCGAGGTGTTTGGCGTGCAGGCATCCACAGGCGCCGCAAATGCTGGCGATATCGTCTCCCTGGACGATTCCGGGCGCTTGGACATGAGCATGATGCCGGTTGGCATGGGTGCTGACACAGCTGTCATTGCCTCCAGCGAGGCTCTCGCAGCAGGCGACTTCGTGAACATCTGGAACAGCACCGGCGCGAAGGTCCGCAAGGCCGATGGCACGGTGGCCGGCAAGGAGGCCCACGGCTTTGTGCTGGCCGCAGTGACCAGCGGAGCGAACGCTACGGTGTATTTCGAGGGCACCAACACCCAGGTGTCTGGTCAGACGGCAGGCCCCGTGTTCCTGCAGACTACGGCCGGCATGGCTGGCGCCACCGCGCCCAGCGCGGCGGGCAACGTGGTGCAGCGCCTGGGCATCGCCATCAGCGCCACGGCCATCAACTTCGAATCCGGCGTCCCGGTGGTGCTCGCGTAAGCCATGGCTCAACGTCGCCCTGTCGTCCTTATCAATGGCGCTCTGCGGGAGCTGCCAGTGGGGGATGTGCTACCCGCGCGAATCTTGGGCCCTGGCCTGAAGACGCCGTTTTTCGAGAGCGGCGTTTGGACCGCGCCACAAGACGGCATCATTGTTGTGCGTGCAATGTCGGCAGGTGGATCGGGCGCACTCACAAATTCCACAGGCACGGCTGGCACCGGCGGCTATTCCGGCGCATGGGGAATGAAGCTGCTGCGCGTTGTGAAGAATGACGTTGTGACGGTCACCATCGGAGCGGGTGGAGCCGCTGTACTTGCGACTGGCAACGGCAATGCAGGGGGCAACACCACAATCACCGTGCAGGGCGTTACGTACACCTTGCCCGGTGGCCCGGCTGGCATCTACTCTGCGTCTGGAGTGCCCAACGTACCTGACGGCGCGGCGCTACCCGCCGGCTGGGACATTGGGGCCGGATGCGTGAAGCCCGGCGCCATTGCATCTGGTCGAACGGGCGGGGCTGGCGTGGACATCCTGCGTCTTGGCAACAATGCAACAACATCGGGTAGCAGCGCATATAGCGGGGGAGGGGGCACGGGAGGGCCATCTCCCGGAACAAGAGGAGGCGGTGCAATGCCCAATGGCGCAGATGCCACGGGTCTGCTTGCGACGAATGCGGGAGCGAATGTCGACGCCAGCGATGGCGGTTGGCTGATCAGTTTTTACGGGGGTAGTGGGGGCGGCACAAGCAACGGCGGTAACGGTGGTGGCGGCGCCGGGAGCACATCAGGTACTGGTGGTTCAGGCGGCAACGGCGGCGGTGGCGGAGGGGGAGGTGCTGCCGGTGGACCGGGGGGGCTGGGAGGCGGCGGCGGAGCGTGCACGTCGCCCAGCGTGTCCGCGCGCGGGGGGAATGGCTACGCCTGCATCGAGTTCATCACAGATTTAGGAGTGTCCTGATGCCTGTGATCGAAATCGTGGACGGTGCGGGCAAAGCCGTGGACCGCATCCTTGCAACCCCAGAGATTGCAGAGCAGCTGCATCCCGGGGCTTGGCGCCTTTCCCCTGAGCCGGCTCCTGATGATGTGGCCAGCCCTACGCACGAGGTGCCCCGCTGGGCCGGCCGCTTGGCGCTCAAACGCCATGTGCTGGAGCAGGGAGACTTGGTGGTGCTGGCCCCTGACGATGCCAGCCCCGAGGGCAACCTGCTGGCGCGTGTGCTGGCGTGGCGCGAGACGCTGCCTGCCGGGGAGCTGCTGGACCGGGTGGATGCCGTGCTCAACGATGCCAAGGACTGGCTGCGCGACAGCGAGACCGTTGCGGCGGTTGCTCAGGTCCTGGGCCTGACAGCAGAGCAGGTGGACTCGCTGTTCGTCTGGGCAGCCGCGCAGCGGGCGTAGGCCCCCGTGTAGGGTTCGCCAGCGCGGCCCGGCCCCGGAATCATCGGGGCCATGAAGAAACACCTCGTATCCCTGCTCGCGCTGATGGGCATCCACCAGCACCTGAGCGCAGAGCAGCGGCAGGACATTGCCGGCGCCATCATGCAGGCCACGCCGGGCGCCGCCGCGACCGGGGTGTTCAAGGTCTGGGGCCTGCCGTTGAGCGACTGGCTCGTCGTCGCGTCCCTGGCCTTCATTGCGCTGCAGGCCGGCTATCTGGTCTGGAAGTGGCGCCAGGACTACCAACGGGCCCAGCAGCGGCAGCGCCTCGCGCAGTTGGCCGGCCTGAAGCCGGAGCCCGAAACAGACTGGGGCGCGCCATGAGCACGGCCCGCATGCCAGCCGCAGGCCTGGGCATTGGCGCGGCCATTCTCGCGGCCTGGATTGCCGCAGAAGGCTTCAGCGCAGATCCGATCATCCCGGTTCGCGGCGATGTGCCCACCATCGGCCACGGCACCACTCGCTACGAGGACGGCACGCGCGTGACCCTGGCTGACCCGCCCATCACCCGCGAACGGGCGCGCGAGCTGGCCATCAACCTGCTGGAGCAGCAGTACGGCGCCTGCGTGCGTGATTCGCTGGGTGACACGCGGGTGCACCCGGCCGAGTTCGCCCAGGCGGTGGACTTCGCAGGCCAATACGGCTGCGGGGCCTGGCGCGGCTCCTCGATGCTGGCGCGCACACGGGCTGGGGACTATGCCGGAGCCTGCAATGCCTACCTGGCCTATCGCTACATGACCAGCGCCCAGCCCCTGCAGGGCTACAGCGCCTACCAGTGGGATAAGGCAGGCCTCCCGAAACGCTGGCGCTACGACTGCAGCACGCCCGGCAACAAGATTTGCCGCGGCGTCTGGACCCGTCAACAGGCGCGGCACGCCGCGTGTATGGAGGTCCGATGAAATCTCTTCTGATCGGAGCCGCTGCGGTCCTGGCCGGCTGCACCGTGGTCCCGGCTGGCTCTGCGCTGCAGGCCTGCCGCGTGGTCGAAATCGCGGCGGCTGAGGCCGAGATGGCGCCGGCCTGGTACATCAGCGCGGGCCAGGTGCTGGAGCGATGTGGCGTGCCAGAGGCCCGCGAGCGCGCCGAGCAATCGGCATGCGCGGCCGAACGTCGCAACGGCTACGACTGCGAGGCCCAGCCATGAACGCTCTCTGGATCGCAATGTGGTGGTACTGGTGGAGGGCGTCATGAAATCAACGCTAATGAAGTGGGCCGCGACGGCCCTTTTTGTGACCTGGGAAGCTGGCTTGCGCGTGCGCGGCTGGGCCCGGAGAAAGGGGTGGTGGAAGCGATGATCAGCCCCGTGCAAATCATCATTGCCGCGCTGACCCTGGGCAATCTGCTGATAGGCTGGGCCTGGCTGTCCGCGCGCGACGATGCGGTGACGGCCCGCGCCGAGCTGGCGAGCATGCAGCAGCAGCGCGACGGCGCGCGCCAGGCGGCGCAGGCCTGTAGCGACGCGACCGAGGCCCTGGGCGCGGTGGCTGCGCAGCGCGCGGCCGAGGCAGCGCCGGCCCGTGCCGCTGCCGCTGGCCAGGCCCAGGCACTCAATGCCCGCGCCGACTACACGCTGTCCCGCCAACCCGCGCCTGGCGACAGCTGCGCCGCGCTCCAGGTCCTGGGCGCAGACTGGTTGAAGGGGAGGGCCAAGCCATGATGCGTGCCATCCTGCTGCTGGGCGCGCTGGCCCTGGCTGGCTGCGGCTCCGTGCCGCGCGTCGAGGTCCAGGAGGTCAAGGTGCCCGTGCCCGTGGAGTGCCGCGAGCCCATCCCGGACAGGCCTGCCATGCCCACGGAGACCCTGGCCGATGATGCCGACCCCTTTGAGCTGCTGCGCGCTGCCCTGGCCGAGATCGACCGCCGCGAAGGCTACGAGGTGCGGATCCTGGCCGCGCTGATTGCGTGCACGCGGCCAATCAGGCCGTAGGCGCCGGGTCAGCCGGCACGATCGACACGACGTGCCGTCAGTCTTCGGGACACATCTCCATGGCCAAGTCCATGGCCTCGGTGGCCGATTCGTGCGGGCCCTGGAACGCGCGGATACCGCGCTTATCGTCCCAGAGCGCTCCGGTCCAGCGCCGGGCAGCCGGGAAGGGCAGATAGCCGTAGTCCACGACGCATGCGTACCAGCCCGGCGCCGTGGGCTGGCCGCCCCATGTCAGGCTGTCAGCCATGGCGGGCAGGGAGGATCTGCACGGGGCCGAGGCCGCTGTGCACGACCTGGCCGCCAGGGCCGCGCACCACGAACCAGTCCTTCGCCTGCTGCTCGACTCGGTAGTCCTCCGGCGGGCCAGGCAGTAGCTCCTCTTCGGGCTGGCCGAACCAGGGGTGCATGCGAAGAATCGTCGGATAGATCATCGGCGGGTGCATGGCTGTCTCCTGTCAACGTGTGAGGGGCATCTCGCGCCCTTGCTCTGCATACCACTGCGCGGCAATGCTGGGCGCCTCGGATCGAGGCGGGAGCGTCGCGGGCAGCTTTGGCGAAAAGCGGGCGGCATCGAATTTCGTCAGCGCAGGCGCATCCAGGGATTCCACGGTGCGGATAAGCCACATCTGTTCATACTCGGCAATACCCTCGTCGGTGCGTGCACAGACATGGCCCCGCCAGAGCATTGCATCGCCCAGGATGTCCAACAGCATGGGCTCAAACATCCGGGGGCCAGGTATGTCGTGACCACTCCACTCGACCCAAAGTGACGCGACGCGCATGTTGCGCCGGCTGTTGTTGGTCTTGCCATCGTCGTATGCAATGCGCAGGTCTCCTCGGACGGGTGCTGGCCAGTCTTTTGGCGCGAGCCTGAGCCCGGCGCGGCGGAGTTCGATGAGTTCGCAAAACACTGTGCAAATATACAGCTATAGGACGGGTCTTAAAAAAGTTAGCATCCACTTATGTGCAATCGATATAAGTCGCCCCGGGAAGATGAGATCGAACGCATGTGGCGCGTCGGTCGGCAGAATCCTGGCAGGTGGTGGGATGAGGATGTGTTCCCGCGCGGCGCCGGCGCGTTCATCCGGCGCGCGCAGGATGACGCTGGCTACAGCCGCGAGCTTGTCGCTGGGCAGTGGGGTTTGATCCCCTGGTTTGCGAAAGAGCCCAAGCTCAAGTTCCCAACGAACAACGCACGCTCCGAAGAGCTGGCGGCCAAGGCCAGCTACAAGCACCCGTGGGCACGGGGTCAGCGCTGCATCATCCCGGCGACGACGTTTGACGAGCCGAACTGGGAGACGGGCAAAAACGTGTGGTGGAGGTTCGCGCGAGCCGACGGCGACCCGTGGGGCTTGGCGGGCTTGTGGAATGCGTGGACCGACCCTGCCACGGGGCAGATCCATGAGAGCTACACGATGCTCACGATCAACGCAGACGCGCACCCGTTGATGAGCAGGATGCACAAGCCCGACCCGAAGCTGCCGGCCGACAAGCAGGACAAGCGCAGCGTGATCCCGATAGAGCTGGCCGACGTTGACCAGTGGCTTGCTGGCACTGTGGCCGAGGCCTCGCAGCTGCTCCGCGTGGCGCCGGTCGAAGTCTTCCAGGCCGGCCCGGCAGCCTGAAGCCCAAACGCAAAAAAGCCCCCTCGGCTGCCGTGATGGCGCCGAGGGGGCTTTTGTCGTTTCTGGTGTCTGATGGTGTCGGTGGGTTTTATAGATTCGCACGGAAATCGCACGGATCAGATCGGTGCCAGCATGGATAAAGGCCTGGACGGCGGTTCAATTCCCGCCAGCTCCACCATCCAAGACACCGCCACACACTGAAGACCTCAGTGTGTGGCGGTTTTTTCTTGCCTGTTCGTTGCCTCGCGCCTGCCTCAGTGGCTGTTCATGTCGGGCATGGGCTGCTGGGACAGTTCCTGGATCAGCGTCAGGCGGAAATGTGCCAGGGCCTTGGCTCCATGCTGTATATGGTTCAGGTCTGCCACTCCGCCGATGCCCGACACCAGCAGTTCGGGCTTGGTCGACAAAATGACTTCTATGAAGTGGTCGGCCAGTTCTGCAGCCAACAGCGTGTCCGAGTTCTGTTTGCTCATGTGTGCTTCCTCCTGGTGATGGAAGCACATGGTATGGCATCGCGCCTGAATATGGCTGGCGATCAGATGGCGAGGCTTGCGCGGTCCTTGCCTTCTATCCACTTGGGCGGCTTTCCGCGGCCTGTCCAGGTTGCGCCGGTTTCGGGGTTGCGGAATTTGGGTTCGCCCACGCTGCGCTGACCGGTCTTGCGAGGTTTGATCCTGGCGGAGGGGAAGACATCCTCTTTCGTCAGGCCATATTGCTGCACCATGGCCTTTGCTTCAGTGATCGCATCCGTTCTTGCGTGCTTGATCAGAGCGTCGATCTTTTTCTCAAGATCGGCTTTTTGTTGCAGCAGGGCCCGGTAGTCGGATGTCATGGCGATGATGATTTTCAGTGGGAGATGCGCGTGTATATCACGGGAATGAATATTTTGTAAGTTATGAGTAAGAAAAAGAGTGTTGGAGTGTGCGGACGCACGAAAAGCCACCAGCGACGTGGCGCGTTCAAGACGGGTGACGAGGATGGTTGTGGCGAGGAGGCGCGCCCAAGAAAAAGGCCAGCGGCTTGCGCTGGCCTGGGAAGAAAGAGCCGGTGCCTTTTTGAAGGCTTCCTGGGGGAATGAGAGGGAGGGAGGAGGAAATGCCCCAGGGCCGGCAATGAAACGATTCAGAAACTGGGTGCAATGATGCATGCCGTGTGGGGAGTGGCAGATGGGTGAGCGGCCAGTCTGCGCGTAGGACGCGGGAGCATCCGCCGAGTCACAGGCTGGTCATGTCCATGCGCGATAAACCGAAAGTTGCGCAACCACGGGGGGATGCGCATTATTTTTTTATTGCACATCCATGTCCATTGCCCGCACGCTGATTCCGTTTGTGTTCAACCCGGCCAATCCGATGAGTCCGCCGCTGCAGCGCCATCGTTGGCGTCTGTATGGTGCAGGCCTGCTTCTTTCGGCCTCCGCCGGCGTATGGGCGCAGGTTCCTTTCACTGGCACCTATGCGCAGAATTTCGACACCCTGGCCGCGTCCGGGGCGGGGCTGGCCTGGGCCAATGACAGCACCCTGCCGGGCTGGTTTCTCTTTAACAGGAGCCTGGCGGCCATCACTGCATATGCGGCAGGCAATGGCGCGTCCAATGCCGGCAGCTTCTACAGCCTGGGGCTGGATGCGGACCGTGCATTGGGTGGCGTGGCATCGGGTGGAGCTTACTTTGGCAGCCCCTCCCAGGGTGCCGTGGCCGGCTGGATTGCACTGGCGATGCGCAATGACACGGGCGGCGCGGTGGATGGGATCAGCCTGCGATTCAGTGGCGAGCAATGGCGCAATGGCGGCAACACCTCCGAGCAGCCCATGGAGCTGGAGTACGGCATGGGCGCGACCTTTGCCGATGTGCCTGAATGGCTGCCTGCCGGTGCGAATTTCAATTGGAAATCGCCGATCGCTACCGGTACTGCCGCCCCGGTGGATGGCAATGTGGCCGGACGGGTGAATGATGTGGGCGGCGATCTGCGCGGTCTGGGCTGGGCGCCAGGCGCCACGTTGTGGCTGCGTTGGGTCGAACTCAATGATGTGGGCAACGATCACGGCCTGGCCGTTGACGATGTCTCCATCGCCCTGGCACTGCCCGATACCACGCCACCCACAGTGCAGGCCACCATTCCTGCTGCGGCGGCAACCGGGGTGGCGCTGAATCCCGAAATCAAGCTGAGCTTTGATGAGGCGGTGAAACCCGGTAGCGGCAGCTTCGAACTGCGCCAGGGCAGCACCGTGGTGGCAATGCTGCAGGCTGGCGATGCGGCGCAGGTGAAATTCAGTGGCTCGACCATCACGCTCAACGCCGGTGTGCGGCTGGCGGTCAATACGTCCTACAGCCTGGTTCCCGTGGGCGAGCCGGTGTTGGATACCTCGGGCAATGTGTGGACCGGCACGGCGCTGGGCTTCACGACGGGGGACGAGCCGCCCATCACCAGAATTTCTGCACTCCAGGGTTCCGGCGACCAGTCTCCCCTGGTGGGGCAGAAGGTGACAGTGAGCGCCGTGGTAACGGCCTATATGCCAGGGTTGAGCGGCTTCTTCGTGCAGGAAGAGGCGGCGGATTCCGATGGCGATGCTGCCACCTCGGAGGGCGTCTTCGTCTATTACGGCAATGCGAATCCCGGGGTGGATGAGGGCACGGTAGGCAAGCTGGTGCAGGTCTCCGCCTCGGTGAGCGAGTTTCGCAACCAGACCCAGCTCAGCGCCGTCACGGACTTCGTGGTCCGTGGCGCGGCCGCCTTGCCGGAGCCCGTGCGCGTCACGCTGCCTGTCAGCGACATGGGGCAGTGGGAGCGTCTGGAGGGGATGCGTGTGGAGGTCGCGTCCGCCACTGCGGGCGGAAAGCTGGTGGTGAGCGACAACCGCACGCTGGGCCGCTACGGCAATGTCACGCTGTCTGCCGACGCGCCGCTGGCGCAGTACACCGAACTCAATGCGCCCAGCGTGACGGGCTATGCTGCCTATGTGCAGACATTGCAGCGCAGCCAGATCATTCTGGATGATCGCTCGGGCGCACAGAATCCCGCCTCTGTGCCGGGCCGCGGTGGACAGTCTCTGTCGGCCTCCAACACGCTGCGTGCCGGCGATGGCGTGGACCGTGTCATCGGCGTGCTCGATCAGTTCTCGGATGCAGCTGCCAGCGAGCCGTATCTGACCAGCTACCGCGTACAGCCCACGCAGACGCCGCAGTTCTCGGGGGCGGCGCGTCCCTCGGCTGCTCAGTTGCAGCAGGCTGTGGGGGCGGCATCGCTCAAGATTGCCTCGGCCAACGTGCTCAATTTCTTCAACCTGACGGGCGCCACCAGCGGCTCTTCCCAGGTGATGTTCAGCACGCCCCTGGGCAATCAGCAGGGCATTCGTGGTGCCAACAGCATTGCCGAGCTGGACAGGCAGCGCGCCAAGATCGTGGCCAATCTGCTGGGGCTGGGCGCCGATGTGTACGGCCTGATGGAGGTGCAGAACAACGGCTTTGGCCCGGGCAGCGCCATCCAGGATCTGGCCGACGCCTTGAACGCGAGTGCGGACAAGCCTGCCGGCGCCGTATATGCAGTGGTCAAGGCGCCTTTCAGCGAGGCTTCAGGTACGGTGGCGGGTGCTGGCACGGATGCGATCACCGTGGCCATCCTCTATCGCAGCGATCGTGTCACACCGGTGGGCAGCGCAGCGGCACCCAGCGTCACCACCTACGACGCCTTCAACCCAGGCGTAGGCGGCGCCCGCGTACCGATTGCACAGACTTTTGCGGTAGGCGGCAGCACGGAGCAGTTCACGCTGGTGGTGAATCACTTCAAATCCAAGGGCAGTGTGCTCAGCAGCCCGGGCAATGCAGACGCGCTTGACGGCCAGGGCGCCAACAACGCCGCGCGTGTGAAGACGTCCGAGCAACTGAGCAGTTGGCTGGCAACCCGGCCCACAGGCACGACCAGCCCGCATGTGGTGCTGGTCGGGGATTTCAATGCGTACTCGAAGGAGGACCCCATCAAGGCGCTGGAGGATGGCGGCTACGCCAAGGTGTCTCAGGGCCTGTCCTATGCGTTCGATGGAATGTGGGGCTCGCTGGACCATGTGCTGGTAAGTGCCAGCCTGCAGCCGAGCGTGGGGCGCGCGGTCAAGTGGGCCATCAATGCCGAGGAGCCTGAAGTCCTGGACTACAACCTCGAGTACAAGTCGCTGGACCAGCAGGCCAGCTTCTATGCGCCGACGGCCTATCGTTCCAGCGACCACAATCCGATTTTGCTGGGTCTGAATTTCGGTGGGCAGGCGCCATCGCTCAGTGGCTTGCCCGCCAATGCGCAATCCGTGGTGGTTGGCCAGGCGGCCGATCTGGCCGATGTGCAGGTGGCAGATGCCGACAGCCCTGTCGTGACGCTGTCCATTGTTGCCAGCAACGGGCAGGTGCTTGGACTGGAGGACGCCGATGCCGCGCAGCCGGGCATACAGTTGCGCGGCAGCCCCGCTCAGGTGTCGGAGCAATTTCGCTCCGCCGTCTATCTGGCATCGGTGGCCGGTTCGGCCAGCTTGCAACTGAGCGTGAGCGATGGGGTCCATGCGCCTGTGACTGCCAGCTATCCGTTGCTGGCGGCTGCTGCAGGTCCTGTGGACCAGGCCAACCGCTTCAACATCACCGGGTCGGGCCAGATGGCGGTATCGGGCGAAGTCGCCGGCGGCGGTATCAACTGCCGCCTGGCCGAGCCGCCTCAGGTCATGGCGGCGCCTGGCACACCGCGTCCGGGGGCTGTGGTGCCCCACGGACTGCTGAAGCTGAATACCGATGGCTGTGATGCGGGTGCGCTCGTGACTGTCAAGCTGACCTATCCCAGTGATCTGCCCAGCGGTGCCGAGTACTGGAAGTGGGGGCGCACAAGCGACAACGCCACGCAGCACTGGTATCGGATACCGGCAACGCTGCAGGGGCGCGTCGTCTCCTTCGTGCTGCGCGATGGTGGCCTGGGTGATGACGATCTGGTGGCCAACGGCCGGGTGGAAGATCCCTCTGCACTGGTTGTGCCTGCTGCGGCGGTCGGCGGCAGCACGCCAGCGGCGATTCCTTCACTGAGCGAATGGGCTGTGGCTCTGCTGAGTCTGATGATGGGCGGGCTGGCCATCCGTTTGCGCCGTCGCGGCTCCTGATCCGGCAATAGAAAAGGCCCGGCTTGCACTTGGCGCGGGCCGGGCCTGTTGCATTGCGCGAAGGAAATCTGCAGCCAGGGCATTGCCTGGATGCGATGGAGTTCAGAGAAATTTGGCGTGCAGTCGCAGGCCGGTGCGCGATGGCAGTGTTGAGGCGAAGAAAAAGCGCCTGCTGTGGACGCTGCTCAGTGCAACTGATGCATTGAATATCCAGAAATGATCGTGCTTTAAAAAAAGAGCCTGGCTAACCGGCATACCGCTGGCTGGCAAAAACGACTGCAGGCTGAACTGGCCTGACGAGTCGCCCCACGATGAAACTGAACTGCTGCAACACCATGAATGCTGCGGCATGGGTTGAATCATATACGCAAACAAGAATCATTCTCAAATAAACCTGTGCTTTTCTCTGGAATTGAGAAAAAACTTGCCTTTGTGCCCGTTTCGGTTGTTGCCAGGGCGCCTGAGCGATCGTCGTCAAGAAAAAACGCCCCGGCTGCGGAGGCGGCCGGGGCGCTGAATGGAGCGTTCCATGCGATCAATCCAAGAAGGACACATGCTAAGAGTTTGAAATGAGAGCGCTGGCGTCTGGCGCCTCCGGTCCTTCCTGGTTGTCAAGTGTAAATTGAAACAAGGTGCTTGACGGAGCTAACTCGGGTGAAGTTGCATGCAACTGAGTCGTAAATCCTGTTTTTCACACGCCATCGTGAGACCAGCCATGCAGTGGGAATGCAAAAAGCCCGCTTGAAAGCGGGCTTTTTGCGGGTGATGTGGACGATGGCTCTTACGCGACCATCGTTTTACGGCAGAACGTCTCTGCGGCTGTCACCGTTGTTTTTTTCGTCGTAGTGCACGACGCGCCGGCGTGAGATACAGCATTGTCTGCGCAGACAACCGCGAGATTGTAGCATGACCGCAATTTCAGCTGGATCGAGAACATGCATTGCCACCAAAGGATGAAACCATGAACGAAATGACGCAAAGGCTCGAGGGCCTCCTGGCGTCCGGCAAGGACTCGGCTTTGATGCGCTGCACGTTGGGCAAGGCGTATCTTGATGGCGATGCGCCTGCTGTGGCGCACTCGCACCTGCAGCGCGCCACTGAACTCGATCCCGGCTATTCGGTGGCATGGAAGCTTCTGGGCCGGGCATTGCTGGCGCTGGACGATGCTTCGGGGGCTCGGCAGGCGTGGAGCACGGGGTTGGCCTGTGCGCAGGAAAAGGGAGATGCCCAGGTCGTCAAGGAGATTGGTGTGTTCCTCAAGCGGCTGGACAGGCAGCAGTCCGCCTGAGTGCGGCAAGCGCGGGGTCACGGCTGCAAAAGGGCCGCTCTGGCCAGCGCGTCGGCCTCGGTGTTGCGGTGACGAGGAATCCAGCGCAGTTGCACATGCTCGAACTCGGCCAGCATGGCGCGGGCCTGATCGAAAAGGTCGGCCAGCCGCACGATGGGCCTGGTGGGGCGGGGCGATGGCGCCAACTGCTCTACCAGGACGCTGCTGTCCGTGAAGATGGCCAGCCGGCGAGCCTGCAGGCCTAGCAGGGTCTGCAGCACAGCCATCAAGGCCCGCAGCTCGGCTTCGTTGTTGCAGCCTTGGTCGGGGCAGACCTGGGACAGAAGCTGCCGTGTTCCGTCGGGCGCCGTGATGACGGCTCCGAAGGCCATGCGACCCGGGTTGGGCAGTGCGCTTGCATCGATGTATGCAGTCCACAGGTCTGTGTCGGTCGGAGAAGGGCCAGAGTGGTTTCGGCGGGATGACGGCTGTTCCAGATGCATGTCTGCATCATGCGGCAGCAGTGGGAATCTGACCGCATTCCTCATCGGATTGGACGGGACAATGCAGGATTGCAAATCACCGAAACCGAAGAAGGCTGCGAATGATCAGGATTCTGGGAAAGTCATCGTCCATCAATGTGCGCAAGGTGCTGTGGCTTTGCGTGGAGCTGGGAGTCTCGTTCGAACAGGAAGAGTGGGGTTCGGGCCATCGGTCAACGCAGGAGCCGGGATTTCTTGCACTCAACCCGAATGCCATGGTTCCCGTGCTGCTTGATGGGGCGCTGGTGCTGTGGGAGTCCAACACCATTTGCCGCTATCTTGCCGCGCGCCAGGCTCGGCATGACCTGCTGCCTGCAGCACCCGCAGAGCGCGCACGCGTCGAGCAATGGATGGACTGGCAGGCGACCGAACTGAACAACTCCTGGCGCTATGCCTTCATGGGATTGGTGAGAAACAGTCCGGAGCATCAGGATCCTGCGCTGCTGGCCAGCAGCATGGCGAACTGGCATTGCCACATGCGCATACTGGAGGAGCAACTGTCGCGCACAGGCGCCTTTGCTGCAGGCGCGCAACTCACCCTTGCCGACATCGTGCTGGGCCTGTCTGCCCACCGCTGGCTGTCTGCCCCGATGGAGCGCCCTGACTTGCCCGCAGTCCGTGCGTACTATGAGCGGCTTTGCGAGCGCCCAGGCTTTCGCACGCATGGTGCCAACGGCATGCCTTGATGGCCGCCTGGTGCCCTCTGCGCGAAAAAGCCCGCCGGAATGTCCTGCGGGCTTTGTCTTTTTAGGGAAGGTCAGGGGGCAACCCGCACCAGCACCATATCGGCCTTCGGGCCTGCTCCACGGGTCAGGACCGGGTGGACGGTGTCATTGGTGAAGATGAGCTGGTTGCCCTGGGTGATACGTGAGGTCACCGTATATTGCGCCGCAGGATTGAGACGATTGGGCTCCACGGGCAGCTTGTAGCTGAACGGGGGCTTGAGGCCTTCAAGCCGCACGGATTGCTGAGATATCACGGGGGCGGCGGCATCGGCGCGAGAGGTGTCCTGCAGCTCCACAACCAGCACGGCATCGGACGGGAGCGGCATGGGCTCTCTCAGATCGACCGTGCCCATGACGGCGGTGACCGGCGCGTTGGGCGAGGGCTGGGACTGGGCACATGCGCCCAAAAGTGCGGCGGCCATCACGATGGCGAGAGAGGTGCGGCGCTGGAGGATGTTGGGATTCATGGGAATTCCTTCTTGATTGGAAAGGTCCCAGTCTGGCTTGGCGCATTCTGGAGGGCTGTAGGAACGGGTTCCACAGAGGCTGCTGCCATTTCCCAAAGTCGCATACGCCGATCTGCGGTCGGGTTGCCAGCCAGGGCGACGGGCGTGTGAAAGCTCAGGTCGCGCCGGCGCATGAAGGACGCTGCCAGGCAGTCCACAGGGTTTCGGAGGGGGCTGCATCGTTCGAAGCCTGTGCCATGCCAAGAGCGATGGGTCAAGCGTCCCGATCTATTTGCTTTACTTCTCATCAATCCGCCGCTCCTCTTTGGGCGGTGAATCGTTCTTGCTTTTGCCATCGCTCGCCGCAGGGGAGAGCACCGTTTCTTTTGACGTGCCGGGGCAACTATCTCCACATTCCACATCGCGGCAGCCGAGGGCAAGTCATTGCTGCCCAAGGGGCTGACTCCTTGGCGCGAAGAGGTGTGCGCAAGTGTGCAGAGGTGCGGCAGCGATTGATCTGGGCAGCCGCCGCGTCGGCCACGGAGCCTCGCTCCACGGCTGTGGCGTGCCGCGCGGAAGGGCTTCTCTGTCCCAGCACACGGCGGTGGAAAGCTGGTGCTTTGGGGCGCGGAGCATTTTTTGAATAGAATGCGTTTTTGCTAGCATGCATCCAAAGAAAAAGCCATGACATCTGATTACAAGACTCTCCTTCAGCAAAAGGCCGAGATCGAGGCTCGAATTGCCGAGGTCCTCAAAGCCGAAAAAGGCGGTGCCATCGCCAAGGTCCGTGAACTGGTCCAGCAGTTCCAGTTGACCCAGGAAGACGTGTTTGCTACCGGTAAGCGCAAGTCTCCTGCTGGCACAGGTGTGGCCAAGTACCGTGATCCGTCCACTGGCGCAACATGGACCGGCCGGGGCAAGCCTCCCGGCTGGATCAAGGACGCAGCGGACCGAACCGCTTTCGAGATCTGATCAAGGGCCCGCAGTCGCGGGCCTTTTCTTTTGTGGGTCCCCGTGTGGGTTCGATCGGCCGGCAGCTGTCCGGGAAAGGGCGACTGAGCGCTGTCTTGCTCGAAGGTCTCCCAGACCGAGCTGGACATGTGGAAGAGCGCGGTAAAGGTATCTCTCGCGGACCATGCCGCTGGCGCTGGCAGTGCGTCCACCGCGCATTACTGCGCAGCATCTGCTGCCATGCGGGCCTGCAGGCCAGGCCTCCAAGGAAATCCTGTACGTCCTGCCTGGCTTTCACTGCATATCCTTCGCAGGCGTAGCCCGGATTTATCAAGGTCTCCAGCATGGACAAGGCTCCTGTATTCCAGCTTCCGAAATGGTCAGGGCTGTGCTTATCTCATCTGGCAGAGCTTTCGACCCATCGTGAATTGCATATGGCTGCCTTGTCTCTTGTGCCTCGCGGTGATTTCCCATGCCTTTCGAGGCAGCTTGACTCCATGCAGGCAAAAAAGGGCCCTGGGGGCCCTTTTGCTGTCTGTCATGGTCCAATGAAATAGGACACCTCGATAGGGGCCCATAGACCCCAGAGGAAATGACGAACATGAAAGACAAAAGAGCGCGCAGGGCGTTTGACGCAGCCTTCAAGCTACAAGTGGTCAAGATGGTCCGAGAACAGAATCTGAGCGTGGCTCAGGTCAGCAAGGATCTGGATCTGGTTGACAGCGCGGTGCGCCGCTGGCTGGCGCAGTACGACGAAGAGGCGGCCGGACGTCCGGGTATTGGCAAGCCGTTGACGGCCGAGCAGCAACGCATTCGGCAATTGGAGTCGCAGGTCAGGCAACTGCAATCGGACAATGAACTCCTAAAAAAAGCGTCGGCCTTCTTCGCCCGGGAAATGAAATGATTCAGGACCTGATGAGTGCGCAAGCACAGGCGCAGAAGGCCCCAGTAAGCCAGTGGTGCAGGGTGTTGGGCATGAGCCGCTCGGGCTGGTACGCGGCGCGCAAGCGCGCCACCACAAAGGCTGCAGTGAGCCCACTGAGCCTTCAGGCCAAAGCAGTCTTCCATGCCAGTGGGAGCAGCTACGGCAGTCGCCGCCTGAGTGCACAGCTGAAATTGCAAGGCTGGGCTGTTGGGCGCTACAAAGCACGCACTTTGATGGCCGCGCACGGACTGCGAGCACGCTGGCGGCGCAAGTTCACGCACACCACCGACAGCCGCCATGGCTTGCCTGTTGCAGACAATGTGCTGCAGCGCCAGTTCAAACCTGAAAAGCCCAACCAGACATGGGCCAGCGACATCACCTACGTTCGCACACGCAGTGGCTGGCTCTATCTGGCGGTGGTGCTGGACCTGTTCTCCAGAAAAGTAGTGGGCTGGGCCATGGCCCCGAGCATGCCAGCACAGCTGGTGTGCGAGGCGCTGCGCATGGCCATCACAAGCCGCCGCCCCAAGCCAGGATTGCTGGTTCATTCGGACCGAGGCAGTCAGTACGCCAGCGAACTGCACATGGGGTTGCTGGAGAGCCATGGCCTGGTGTGCAGCATGAGTCGCAAGGGCAACTGCTGGGACAACGCAGTGATGGAGAGATTCTTCCTGAACTTGAAGATGGAGCGTGTCTGGCAGCGCGACTATGCAAACCATGCTGAGGCCCAGGCGGACATCGCGGACTACATCGTGGGCTTCTACAACCCTATCAGGTTGCACTCCACGCTGGGATACCAGTCACCCAATGACTACGAGATGCAGCAGGCGTTGGCAGCTCACTCAGCTTGAACGAACATCCCCTATCGGAATGTCCGAAAAGACTTGACCACGACAGTCCTGGCCAGCCCATTTATTGCTGAGCCTGCTCTTCCGGAGTAATAGGCCCATGCTCAACCATTCCTAACCCTTGTGAGCCTTTGAAATCATGTGGTTGGCGAATGCGAGCAGCGGCGCCGAATCAGCAGTTGCGCGCACGCTGGTGCGAAAGGAAAAAGCGCAGCATCTCGGCGCTGGCGTCGATTCCTCCCGGCGCGGTGTAGCTGCCCGCAGCGCTGCCGCCGGACCAGGCGTGGCCTGCGCCATGCAGCTGCCAGTGCTCGATGGCGGTACTGCCATCGGCTGCGATATAGGCAGAGCGGGTGAACCGTTGGCGGTTCGGCGCATGGCCCTGGCTGACGCGAGGTGCGCCTGTGGGGCTTTGCGCGCTGCGTGCAGCATGCACGACGGCCGCACCGTTGTCGTGATGTACCGTGGTGTCCGCGTCACCATGAAACACGATCACTGGACACACGCTGGGGCCGCTGGCCGAGCCAGATGCTGCGCCTCTTCGCATCGCCTCGAGGGCTGAGGGCAGATTAGACGCGGCACCGGCGGCCAGGCCCGAATGCACGCCCACGGCGGCGAACAGCTCGGGATAGGTGCGTCCCAATATGTCCGCCATTGCACCTCCGGCCGAAAGTCCGGCGACATAGACCCGCGATGCGTCCGCGCCATGGTCGGCCATCACCTGGCGCGTGAGGCCTGCCAGCAGTGCGGGCTCGCCTCGGCCCCGTTGCTGGTGCTGGGCCTTGAACCAGTTCCAGCACCTTTGCGAGTTTGCATGCTGTGTTTGTTCGGGATAGAGCACCAGTACGCCAGCGCTGCGCGCCTGGTCATTCATGCGCGTGCCGGCGGCGAAGTCTTGCGGCCCTTGGGTGCAGCCGTGCAGCATGAGGATGAGCGGGCGAGGTCCCGCTTCGAGGGCACTGCTTGGCGGCACGTACAGCCGATAGGCCAGCTGCCGGCCTCCGTGAGAGTAGCTGCCGAGCAGCCATTGCTCGTCGCTGGAGGTGCCTGCCTGCGATGTGCCCACAGGCACGGCGAGTTCGGGAGCATCGTCGATGAAGCGGGCTTCGGCATCGACGATCCAGCCTGCATCCCGATGACTGGTTGCGGCTGGCTTGTCGTGGGGTGTGGGCGCACTTTGGCCTCGCAGCGTGCGCTGAATCAGCTCGGTGGCTTCCAGCAGATGGCCGGTGCGCGTCAGGCGTGTCGCCTCGCCCAGCATGTCTTGAAAAAGCTGTTTCATGGAATGGTTCTCAGGTAATGCGGCCGGCCAGAGCGGCACGAACGGCGGGGCTGGCCTGGAGCGCTCCCAGCACCGTGATGGATTCGATGGTTTCGGCGGCAAGCTGCGCAGGCACGTCCTGCGCGATGCTGGCCAGGCCCAACACGCGGATCTGCAGCTTTTCCCCGGCAGCATGCACCCGCATGAGATCGGCCTGGGAGAAATGCTGCATCCCAAGGACCAGCATCTTGCGGGCGACGACCTGTTGCACCGCGTCCGCATGGCTGCGCAGGTGATTGCGTATCGCTGTGCGGATGAAATCGCTGCGGTTGGCGTAGAAGCCTTCGGCGACCAGCAGGTCGATCTGGCCCAGGTCGACATAGCCCAGATTGATGGTGAGCTTCTCGGATTCGCTCACGCGAGGGTTGGAGGTGGTTGTGTTTTCGGCCATGGAACATCCTTATGCCATCCATGTGGATGGTTTGGGGATGGTTTCAAGGCCTGGCGTTGCAATTTGACTCGGCGCGTCGTGGGGTATCCGACGGACGGCGCTGCAGCGTGTGAGTTGCAATCATTGCCCTGTCACGTCTGAGCCGTAAGGTGGCGGAGCCGGGCACGGCGTCCGGCGTTCCTTGGTCATGCGACAGGAGGCTTCATGCCAGACTTGCAGGCAGGCTTGCCGAGCGGCACGAGCGTTTGGTGCCAGCCCGGCGAGCGGTTCAATACCTGGAGTCATCTGGCAGCCCTGCTCGTGGGCGTGGTGGCCAATGTGGGCCTCATCTGCGAAACGGTGGCCGGCGGCGATGCGCGCAAGATTGCGGGCTCTGTGGTGTTTGGCCTCTCTCTGGCGGCGCTGTTCGGTGCCTCGGCCCTCTTTCATGGCTGCACCGGGGCACGCAAGCGTTTTTGGCAGCGCGTCGACCACGCCTGCATCTACCTGCTGATTGCCGGCAGCCACACGCCTTTTGCCTTGATGGCGCCCTCTGGCTTGTGGGCTTGGTCCTTGCTTGCCGGTGTATGGGCGCTCGCATTGCAGGGCGCGATACGTGCACTTGGTTTCGATTCGCCGCCGCACCTGTCCCTGTACATCAGCCTTGGCTGGCTCAGCTTGGGGGGCGCGGTGCCGATGGCCTTGCGCCACGGTGCGCAGACCCTGGCCTGGCTGCTCGCGGGCGGACTGCTCTATTCGGCAGGAACGGTGTTCTACCGAAGCCTTTCGAGCATGCGCCATTCGCATGGCATCTGGCACCTGTTCGTGGTTGCCGGCAGCGCCTGCCATACCGTCGCGGTGGTCGGTTTGCTGGCCTGAAGCGAGGGCTCGTGCTGGCGGCGCTGCGTTGGACGCTTTGGATTCTGTTAGACAAAAGCCCCTGGCTCTTTCGAACCAGGGGCTTGAATCATTTGGTCGGAGCGGCGGGATTCGAACTCGCGACCCTCTGCTCCCAAAGCAGATGCGCTACCAGGCTGCGCTACGCTCCGACTAAAACGCTATTGTAGCGTCAAAAAAATGGGTATTTTCGCAATGTGCGAATTTTCTGTTCAACGCGATCCAGGGCCGGGGCCACGGTTGGCCAGGTGGCGGAAGGTGATGCGGCCCTTGGTGAGGTCGTAGGGCGACATCTCCAGCGATACCTTGTCGCCAGCCAGGATGCGGATATGGTGCTTGCGCATCTTGCCGCCGGTGTAGGCGATCAGCTGGTGTCCGTTTTCCAGCGTCACACGAAAGCGAGAGTCAGGCAGGACTTCCGTGACGGAGCCTTGCATTTCAATCAGTTCTTCTTTGGCCATGTGTTCAATCTCTTAGGTCTGGGTCGGTTGCGGCACTCATTTGTCGGAACCACGAAAACCTTGCCTGGCCCACAGAACATGGGGTACGTGGTCAGGCTGAAAAGGCTGTGGATGTTCTGCGCAAAAGGCGCAGACCGGACAGAGGACCAGGTCACAACGGTGTCGCAAAGACGAAGCCCGGCAACACCTAAACTTCCTGATTCTACAGTGTTGTATTCGTCGCCGTGCGGGCGGTGCTCAAAGCGGCCATCGTACGCAAAACACAGGTCGGATTCGTGCTGGGACGGCGAGGCTTTTGTCATCCGCGTGTGATGAGATGGCCTCGAAAAACGTGTGCGAGGCTTTGGGGCGGTCCGGCCAGGGTTGAAGGCCGCGGTAGCCGAGGAGGGGCGATGGTCGCGGGTTGGCTAGAATCCGCCCACAGCTTCTATTACTTTTATAGCAAAACCTCGATGTCTGATCGACTTGCCGTTCTCTCCCAGTATCTTTTGCCCAAGCAGGCGCTGACTGCCGTCATGGGGCGCCTGGCCCAGGCGCGTGCGGGTGACCTGACCACGGCAGTCATCCGTCGCTTCATTGCACGCTATGGCGTGGACATGTCGGAGGCGGCCGATTCCGATCCTGCGGCCTATGCCAGCTTCAACGAGTTCTTCACGCGGGCGCTCAAGCCCGGTGTGCGGCCGCTGGCTTCGGCTGACTGGGTCTGTCCTGTGGATGGCGCCATCAGCCAGATCGGCGCCATCGAGGGCGAGCAGATCTTCCAGGCCAAGGGGCACAGCTACAGCGCCACGGCGCTGGTCGGCGGCGATGCGCAGCTGGCGCGGCAGTTCGACAACGGGCATTTCGCCACCATTTACCTGAGCCCGCGCGACTATCACCGCATCCACATGCCCTGTGCCGGCCGGTTGCGTCGGATGATTTATGTGCCCGGCGAACTGTTCTCGGTCAATCCGGTCACGGCGCGCGGCGTGCCGGGCCTGTTTGCGCGCAACGAGCGCGTGGTCTGCGTCTTCGATACGGACCACGGTCCCATGGTGCTGGTGCTGGTGGGGGCCACCATCGTGGGCAGCATGGGAACGGTGTGGCACGGCATCGTCAATCCGCCGCGGCCCGGTCGCATCCAGGACTGGCGCTACGACGACCAGTCCATCGTCCTGGGCCAGGGCGAGGAAATGGGGCGCTTCCAGCTGGGCTCCACCGTCGTCATGCTGTTTCCCGCATCGGCAGGGCTGCGCTTCAACGCGCAGTGGACACATGCCGCGCCCGTGCGCCTGGGCCAGAAGATGGCCGGGCGCGGCGAGGCCTGAGTCTCGAAGGATCGTCGATGAAAAACCGGGCCCAGGCCCGGTTTCCTGTCAAAGAATCCAGCTCAAGGCTTCAGGGCGCCGCTGTGTGGTGAACATCGAGGGTGCGATGCTCAGCCGCTCTGGCCTGACGGGGTCTTCATGGCCGACCAGATAGACCATCAGTTCACGGCGGCGCAGTATGACGTGGCTGACCTTCTCGGCCTTCCCGTTCTGTGTGACCTGCGTGCCCGGGCGGAACAGCGGCATCTGGAAGGTGAAGCTGCGCGGATCGGCCGGTGGCGCGACGGCAGTGCTGGGAGGGGCTTCTAGAGTGGCAACCATAGGCTTGATGTGCATGAGTGGACGCTGCCCACCTTATCGGCACTGCCGCGCCGAACTGTAGGGTCGCCGGGCGGCGAACACCAAGCTCAGGCGTCCGGATGGGAAACGCCGAGGATGGCGTGCAGCCGTGCGCTGGTCGTCGTGTACTGCAGCAGCGGTTTCTCGCCCTGCAGGTACTCGGCGGCGGCAAAGGCCGCCATGGTGGCTTCGTGGAAGCCGCACAGGATCAGCTTGTGCTTGCCCGGGTAGCTGACGATGTCGCCAATCGCATAGATGCCTGGCGCATCGGTGGCCTGGGTTGCAGGGTTCACCAGCAGCTGCTTGCGCTCCATGGCCAGGCCCCATTCGGCGACCGGGCCCAGGCGGGGGGAGATGCCCAGGCAGACGACCAGTTGCTGCGCCGCCAGTTCATGCTCCTGCCCTTCGCCATCCATCCACTGCACGGCACGCAGCAGGCCTGAGTCGGCATGCAGTTGCGTGATCTGGCCGATCACCACGCGGATGGCGCCGCTGTCGCGCAGCTCCTGCAGGCGCTCCAGCAATGGCGCCGAAGCCTGGAAGGCGTCGCGGCGGTAGAGCAGGCAGGTGGTCTGGGCCTTGTCGGCGCAGGCAATGGCCGCGGCCACGGCCTCTTCGTCGCCACCGTGGACGATGGCGGTCCGGCCGCGCACCATGTCCAGATCGGCGGGATGGTAGTGGAGCTGGCCTGCAGCCAGCAGCTCCACGCCGGGCACCTTCAGCGCCTTGGGCACAAAGGCGCCCACGCCAGCCGCGATGAAGACGCTGCGCGCATGCAGTTCAAGGCCTTGCGAGGTCTGCGCCAGCCAGCGGCCATCGTCCATGCGCTGCAGCTGGGCGACCTGCTGGGAAAGGTGCAGTTGCGCGTCCATGGGCGCGACCTGCCGCTGCAGCAACTGGACCAGTTCATGGCCCGTGCACACCGGAATGCCGGGAATGTCGTAGATGGGCTTGTCGCCGTACAGCTGCGCGCACTGCCCGCCCACATGGGGCAGGGCATCGACGACATGGCAGCGGATGCCTTGCAGCCCCAGCTGGAACACCTGGAACAGGCCCGCCGGGCCTGCGCCTATGACGAGGGCATCGGTCTGGATCGGGTGCGCGCCGGAGGTGTCTTGCATGGGCTGCGCGGCTTCAGCGTTCGAGCTGGTCCAGCTTGCCGGGCTTGCCGTTCCAGTCGTCGGCGTCGGGCAGCGAGGCCTTGCGCTTGGTGATGCTCTTCCAGCCCTTTTCCAGCGACAGCTCGGCATTGAGCTTGATGAAGGCGAGCTGGTCGGCGGGGACGTCTTCCTCGGCAAAGATGGCATTGGCCGGGCATTCGGGAATGCACACGGCGCAATCGATGCACTCGTCAGGATCGATCACGAGGAAGTTGGGGCCTTCGCGGAAGCAGTCCACGGGGCAGACATCCACACAATCTGTGTATTTGCACTTGATGCAGTTTTCGGTGACGACGTGAGTCATGGGAGTCTTTTATTTGCGGTGTGAATGTCGGTATCAACCCGGGATTCTAGAATTTTTCGGAACACGGTCCTGCACATGCAAGAGATTCTGGCGCGGACTGCTGCGGTTTTCTGAAAGCCCACGAGCCGGCATGTGCCGGCTCGCGAAGCGGGACTGTCCAGTTGCTCAATCCAGCAGTGCAGCGCCTGCGGTAGCGTGGCTGGCCGTGTCCACGAGGATCAGCGCACCCAGCTGGCGGGCCTGGGCGAAGGGCGCCGCGGGAATGCTTTCCTGCAGCAGCAGCTCCACGCGGCCGATGGCGTTGGGCTCCAGCTGGGTGGCCTCTTCCTGGGCCAGCGTGTGGATGTTCAGGCGGTGCACCACGCGGCGGGCCTTGGCCTTGATCCAGCGGTGGCCGTGCAGCGCCAGGTAGGTGCGGCCGGGGACCAGCGGCTGCTCGTCCATCCAGGCCACGGTGGCGGTCAGCTCGCGCTGGCTGGGCCATGCCGGCTGTGTCCCGGGGGCATCGAAGTCGTCGTCTGCCACTGCTGCCGCAGCCACCGGGGCGGCGACGATCCAGTCGCCGCGCGAGACATCGACCTCGCGGTCCAGCGTGATGCCGGCCGACAGGCCCGCGTCGATGGAGCCGGGAACGCGGGCATGGTCCAGCACCTGGGCAATCACGGCTTGCTGGCCGCTGGGCAGGATCTGCACGGCGTCGCCCACGCGTGCGCGGCCTGCGGCCACGCGGCCCCAGAACACGCGGCGGCCCTGGCTGGTATCGGCCGAGGACGAGAATTTCTCCACCCACTGCACCGGGAAGGCCAGCGCCAGGCCGGTGTCGGTCGGCGTGTTGGGCAACTGCTCCAGCAGTTGCAGCAGGCTGGGACCGTCGTAGCCGGCCCAGCCGGGCTCGGCGTTGACCACGTTGAAGCCCTTGAGGGCCGAGACGGGCACGGTGGCCGCGGAGGCGATGCCGGCCTCGGCCGTGAAGCGCTGCAGCGCGCCACGGATGTGGACGAAGGCCAGTTGCGGGTCTTCGACGGCGTCGAGCTTGTTGACGGCAAACACCAGCGAATGCACGCGCAGCAGGTGGGCCAGCAGGCTGTGGCGGCGCGTCTGCGGCAGCAGGGTGAGCTGCGGGTTCTTCCAGTCGAGCTTGGTGGCATCGACCAGCACCACGGCGGCGTCGGCGCTGCTGGCGGCGGTGACCATGTTGCGCGTGTACTGCTCATGGCCCGGCGCGTCGCCGATGATGAACTTGCGGCTTTCGGTGGCGAAGTAGCGGTAGGCCACGTCGATGGTGATGCCCTGCTCGCGCTCGGCCGACAGGCCGTCGGTCAGCAGCGCCAGGTCGGTCTCGCCGCTCTTGGTGACGCCGGCGAGCTGGTCCTGGAGCACGGCACGCGTGTCCACCAGCAGGCGGCCGATCAGCGTGCTCTTGCCGTCGTCGACGGAGCCGCAGGTGATGAAGCGCAGGGCCGAGGCGTTGGAGGCCTCGGTGGCGGGGGAATCCGCAACGGCTGCGCCGGCGGCAATGCTTGCGGTGGTCATCAGAAATATCCGTCCTTCTTGCGCTTTTCCATGGAGGCTTCGCTGGTCTTGTCGTCCATGCGCGTGGCGCCGCGCTCGCTGACATCGGCGGCCAGGGTTTCGAGCACGATGTCGGCCGCCGTGGCGGCATCGCTTTCCACGGGGCAGGTGCAGGTGATGTCGCCCACGGTGCGAAAGCGCACGTCGCGCACCACGACTTCCTCGCCGTCGCGCGGCGGTGTGAGTTCGGTCACGGGCACCAGCAGGCCGCGGCGTTCCACCACTTCGCGCTTGTGCGTGTAGTAGATGCTGGGCAGGGCGATCTGCTCGCGCTCGATGTATTGCCACACGTCGAGTTCGGTCCAGTTGCTGATGGGGAACACGCGGAAGTGCTCGCCGGGGGCCAGACGCGTGTTGAACAGCGTCCACAGTTCGGGGCGCTGTGCCTTGGGCTGCCATTGGCCGAAGCTGTCGCGGTGGCTGAAGATGCGTTCCTTGGCGCGGGCCTTTTCCTCGTCGCGGCGCGCGCCGCCGATCAGGGCGTCGAAGCGGAATTCATCGATGGCCTCCAGCAGCGTCACCGACTGGTGGACGTTGCGGCTTTCGCCCGGATGGGCCAGGCGCACGGTGCCGCGTGCCATGGAGTCCTCGACGCTGCGCACGATGAGTTCGGCGCCGAGCTCCTTGGCGCGCAGGTCGCGGAAATCGGTCACTTCCGGGAAGTTGTGGCCGGTGTCGATCATCAGCAGCGGGTAGGGGATGCGGCCCTTGCCGAAGGCCTTTTCGGCGCAGCGCAGCATGACCAGCGAGTCCTTGCCGCCCGAAAACAGCAGGGCGGGGCGCTCGAAGGCGGCGGCCACTTCGCGCAGCACGAAGATGGTTTCCTCTTCAAGGGCGTCGAGGTGGCGGTTGCTGAGATGGCTCAGCACGGAGGTGTCCACACGGGCGTTCATTTCTTGGTTTCCAATCAAATCGGTGTCAAACGCTGTCGTTTCACTTCTTGGCGTGCAGCCCGCATTCCTTGGCCGCTTCGTCCTCCCACCACCAGCGGCCGGCGCGGAAGTCTTCGCCAAGGCTGACGGCGCGCGTGCAGGGTGCGCAGCCGATGCTGGGATAGAACTGGTCGTGCAGCGGGTTGTAGTCCACGCCATGGCTGGCGATGTAGTGCCAGACATCGCCCTGGGTCCAGTCGGTCAGCGGGTTGAACTTGGTCAGGCCCTTGGTCTCGACCTCGCTGCGGTCTACGGCGGGCACGTCGGCGCGGGCATTGGACTGCTCGCGGCGCAGGCCCGTGATCCAGGCGCTCTTGCCGGCCAGCGCGCGCGCCAGCGGCTCCATCTTGCGCACGCCGCAGCAGGCCTTGCGCAGCTCGATGCTGCGGTACATGGCGTCCTGGCCGTTGTCGCGGATGAAGTGGATCACCGATTCGAGCTGCGGCCGGTAGACCTTGACGCTCAGGCCGGGCAGCGACTGGGTGCGCTCCAGCAGGGCCAGGGTCTCGGTGTGCAGCGCGCCGGTGTCCAGCACGAAGACGGGGATGTCCAGGCCCAGGCGGTGGATGATGTCGGTGATCACCACATCCTCGGCGCCCAGGCTGGAGGCCTGCGTCACGGCCTCGGCGCCCAGCGCCGCTGCCTCGCGCAGCAAGGCCTCGGTGGCGGCCAGCTTGTCGGCAAAGCCGCTGCTGGCTCGGCCGTTGACCTCGGTGGCCTTGGCCGATGCCTGTCGCGACAGAAAGCTTTGCGCACCCATGTCAGGCTGCCTTGACGAAGTGGGGCTCGGGATGGACGGCATCACCCTGGTAGAAGCCGTGGAAGCGTTCCAGCTGGCGCTGGGCATCGGAGATGTCCACGCCTTCGCGCAGCACGGCCACGTCGAAGCCGCAGCGCTGCATCTGCACCAACTGGTCGATCAGCACGTCGCCCGTGGCGCGGATTTCTCCCTGGAAGCCCAGGCGCTTGCGCAGCAGGCGGGCCTGGCTGAAGGCGCGGCCGTCGGTGAACTTGGGAAAGTTGAGGTCGATGCGCTGCACGCCGGTCAGGTCCAGCGTGAAGGGGTCGGCGTCATTGGCCGGGGCGATGACAGTCTGCTGGCCTTCGGCCGGGCTTTGGTGCTCGTGGGCGGCGATGATTTTCATGGGGATCTCCTGCGGCTCTCACCTGGGGTCAGGCGGCCGCTTCCTCGGTGTGCTTGGCGGGGTGGCGGGCTGCATTGCCGGCGGCCTTGAACGGTTCGATGCCCACGCGGCGCACGGTGGCGATGAAGGTCTCGAAACGGCCGCCTTCGCTTTGGCGCTGTTCGCGGTAGGTGGCCAGCAGGGCCTCGATCACGCCGGGCACTTCGGCGGCGCTGAACGAGGGGCCGATGATCTTGCCGGGCGTGGCCGGGCCGGACAGGTGGGAGCCGTCGGCGCCGCCCAGCGTGATCTGGTACCACTCCTTGCCGTCCTTGTCCACGCCCAGGATGCCGATGTGGCCGCTGTGGTGGTGACCGCAGCTGTTGATGCAGCCGCTGATGTGCAGGTCGATCTCGCCCAGGTCCCACAGCTCGTCCAGGTCCTGGTAGCGCTCGGTGATGGCCTCGGCAATGGGCAGGGAGCGTGCATTGGCCAGCGAGCAGAAGTCGCCGCCGGGGCAGGCGATCATGTCGGTCAGCAGGCCGATGTTGGGCTTGGCCAGGCCCAGGGCCTTGGCCGCCTTGTACAGCTGGGGCAACTGGTCGCGGCGCACCCAGGGCAGCAGCAGGTTCTGCTCGTGGGTGACGCGCATCTCGCCGGCCGAGAACTGATCGGCCAGCGCGGCGGCGGCATCCATCTGGTCTGCCGTGGCGTCGCCGGGCGCGTAGCCCAGGCGCTTGAACGACAGCAGCACGGCGCGCAGTTGCGGGTGGCGGTGCGGGCGCACATTGCTGGTCAGCCAGCGGCCGAAGTCCTTGTCTTCCTCGGCGGCGGTGCGCAGCAGGGCCAGGGTCTCGGCCTCGGCATTGGCGGGCGACAGGTCCAGCTCGGGCTCGCGGAAATTGGCGGCCACGCGGTCGTACTCGGCTTGCGTGATGGTGTGGGGGCCACCCTCGACCTCGACGATCTGGCGGAATTCCTCATCGACCTGGTCGATGAAGTTCTGGCCCTCGGACTTCACGAGGATCTTGATACGCGCCTTCCAGGCGTTGTCGCGGCGGCCGTAGCGGTTGTAGACGCGGATCACGGCTTCCAGGTAGTTCATCAGCTGGTTCCAGGGCAGGAACTCGCGCAGCACCGGGCTGATGGTGGGCGTGCGGCCCATGCCGCCGCCCACGCGCACCTTGAAGCCCAGCTCGCCAGCCTCGTTCTTGAGCAGCTGCAGGCCCACGTCGTACCAGCCCAGCGCGGCGCGGTCTTCCTCGGCGCCGCTGATGGAGACCTTGAACTTGCGCGGCAGGAAGCTGAACTCGGGGTGCAGCGTGCTCCACTGGCGCAGGATTTCGGTGAAGGGGCGGGGGTCGGCGATCTCGTCGATGGCAATGCCGGCCAGCGCGTCGCTGTTGATGTTGCGGATGCAGTTGCCGCTGGTCTGGATGCCGTGCAGGTTCACGCTGGCCAGCAGGTCCATCACGTCGGCGGCCTTGGACAGGGGAATCCAGTTGTACTGCACGTTGGTGCGCGTGGTGAAGTGGCCGTAGCCGAACTTCAGGTCGGAGCCGATGCGGCGGCCGTCGTGCAGGGGAATGTCGCCCAGCTTGGCCTGGGTGGCGCGGGCCTCGGCCAGCAGGGCGGCGTCGGGCTGGTCGTACTCGCGGGCCACGCGGGCCAGCACGCGCAGCTGGGCGCTGGACAGCTCGCCATAGGGAACGGCCACGCGCAGCATGGGCGCGTAGCGCTGCACATACCAGCCGTTTTGCAGGCGCAGGGGCTTGAACTCATCCTCCGAGAGCTTGCCGGCCTGCCAGCGTTCGAGCTGGTCACGGAACTGCTCGGCGCGCAGGCGGATGAACTGTTTGTCGAATTCGGTGTATTGGTACATGGCGCTTCGGATGTGGGGTCTTCGACTGCCGCCAGTGGCGGCGGTGCAGGGGCTCATCGCGTGGCACCGAGGCACTTGCGGGACACGCGCACAGAACCCTGCATGGAGGGGAATGTAAGCAATGGCCTTATAGAAGCAAACGATTGTTTTGTCCTGCAAGTATGTGGATATGGATATAAGTGAATGGCAGCAGACTTTGCGGGGCTGGGCATGCCAAACGCGTGAGTGGCCGATATGCTTGCCGGCCAGAGGGAGGATTTCAGAATGCGAAACCGCTTGGTTGCCATCGGGCTGTCCTTGGCATTGGCAACTGCTGCTCAGTCGCAGGCCCAGCAGCGGGCACAGCCGCCGTCTCCGTTGTCAGCAACGCACACAGCTGACGCGCCTGAACCCGACGAATCCGCACGGGAATCAGCCTGGGATGCGTATCTGCACCGCGTGGCGGCGCAGTTGGCCGGTTCCGGCAGCGGGCGCGATCTGGCCCTCGCAGCCATCCTGATCAATCTGTCGGTCCCGCCCTTCGGACAAGAGGATGCCGACAGCCGAGCCCCGCAATGGCGCCAGGCCGCCTTGGAGCGGGCCGGGCAGGACGTGCTGGCCTACCAACTGCTGGCTGCCAGGGCGCCTGAACGTGAAGGCGAGTTGCGGTCGCAGGCTGCGCGCCGCTGGCTGGCGCTGGAACCCAGCAATCTCATTGCGCTGATGTGGCAGGCGCTGGGGCCGCAGGAGTTGCTGACTGCCGCGCGCGAAAGCCGCTATGCGGACCTGCACATGTATGAGGGCGTGCGCTGGATGCAGTCGGCGCTGCTCAAACACCCGCCCACGGCCGAGGAGTTGCAGGCGTTTGGAGGTGGGCAGCCCTACCGCCCCGAGGACGGCGCTGCCATCACGGCCATGGGCATCTGGGCGGCCTTTGAACTGCCGGGCTACCGGACCCTGATCGATGCCTGCAAGCCCGAAAAGCGGGGCGATGCCCCGGCGCGAGATGCCGACTGCCTGCATGTGGCGCACCTGATGACGGAACGCTCATCCACCGTGCTGGATGAGGCCTTTGGGCTGGCGATACGGCGCTGGCTTGCCAAAACCCCGACCGAGCGCGCTGCAGTGCAATCCCGGCGGCGCCAGCTGGACTGGCTGATGCACGAGTCCAACCCACTGAGCATGCAGGCGGGTGGCGATCCGTTTGTCCGGCTGTTGTCCGATCCCTCCATCCACAGCGAACAGCAACTGCTGGAGCGCATGCTCAAGGACGCAGGCCGCCCGCTGCAGCCCCCGCCTGGCTGGAAGCTGCCCGTTCCCAAGCACTGATGCCAACGCTGCGCCTATCCAGGTCTGCTGGCAGCCGCGCCGCCACCGCCGCCTCGCTCACCCCATAGAGCGCAGCCAGCGCGGCCGGTGTCGCCACTTGCGCCGCCGCACCGCAGGCCTGCAGGCCGCCGCGGCCCAGCAGGGCGATGCGGTCGGCCACCTGCAGCGCATGCTCGGGCTGGTGGGTGGACAGCAGCACGGCCATGCCGCGTGCACGCAGCGCGGCAATCTGGTCCAGCACGCGGATCTGGTTGCCGAAGTCCAGGCTGGCCGTGGGCTCGTCCATGACCAGCAGCGCGGGCTCCTGGGCCAGGGCGCGTGCGATCAGCACCAGCTGGCGCTCGCCGCCGCTCAGCTCGGTATAGGGGCGCAGCGCCAAATGGGCGATGCCCAACTGCTCCAGGCAGCCCAGCGCCAGGGCGCGGTCGGCACTTGAAGGCCGGGCCAGCGCAGGCAGGCGCGCGGCACGGCCCATGAGCACCATGTCCAGCGCTTCGAAGCCGAAGACACCGGCCTGAGCCTGGGGCACATAGCCCACGCGCCGCGCAAACTCGGCACGCGGCCAGCTGAGCACGGGCTGGCCCTGCACGCGCACCTCTCCGGCCAGCGGCGCCAGCAGGCCCAGCACGGTGCGGAACAGCGTGGTCTTGCCGCAGCCGTTGGGGCCCAGCAGGCACAGCACCTCGCCTGCGGCAATGGCCAAGTCCAGCCCCTGGCTGACGCGCCGGCGCCCATGGCCCGTGGCCAGGGCCAGCGTCTGCAGCACGGGCGCCGTCGGCATTTCAGTCATTGCGGCCCGTGCGCGACAGCAGGTAGAGGAAGAAAGGCGCGCCGACCAGGGCCGTGAGAATGCCCAGCGGCAGCTCGATGCGTGCCGCACTGCGCGCCAGCGTGTCGGCCGCAACCACGAAGCCAGCGCCCAGCAGCGCCGAGGCCGGCAGCAGGCGCACAAAATTGGGGCCGACCAGCAGGCGCGCCACATGCGGCACCACCAGCCCCACCCAGCCGACGATGCCGGCCAGCGATACGGCGGCCGCCGTGCCCAGCGTGGCACAGGCCACCAGCAGCAGGCGCAGGCGTGCCACGGGCACGCCCAGGGCCAGCGCCTCCTCGTCAGGCAGGCCCAGCAGGTTGATGCGCCAGCGCAGCAGCATCAGGGGCAGCAGGGCGCACAGCATCACGGGTGCCGTGGCACCCAGCTCGGGCAGGGTCACGGCGCTCAGGCCGCCCATGAGCCAGAAGGTGATGGATGGCAGCTGCGTATTGGGGTCGGCCAGCGTCTTGACCAGGGCGATGCCCGCGCCCAGCAGCGCGCCCAGCGCAATGCCGGCCAGCACCAGGACCAGCACCGGGTCATGGCGGCGCACGCTGGTGCTGATGGCCACCACCACGGCCACGGCGGCCAGCCCGCCGCCAAAGGCCAGGGCCTGCACGGCCGCCATGGACCAGCCCAGGAAGATGCCCAGCACCGCGCCCAGGCCGGCACCGGCCGAGACGCCCAGGATGTCGGGCGAGACCAGCGGGTTGCGGAACATGCCCTGGTAGGCTGCGCCTGCCGCCGCCAGCGTGGCGCCCACGGCCAGGCCTGCGGCGATGCGCGGCAGGCGGATGTTCCAGAGCACGGTCTCGGCGCTGGCGGACAAGGGCGAGGCAGTGCCCATTGCGCGCGCCAGCAGCGACTGCCACAGCTGCTGCGGCGTGATGGAGAACTGACCCGCCGCCAGCGCCCCCAGCAGCACAGCGGCCAGCAAGCCCAGCGCGAGCACCCACCCCATGCGGCGGCCTGTGGCAGGCATCAACGCGCAGTCTCCATCAGCCTGCCCAGCGCTGCGGGCGACAGGTCGGCGCCGTAGAACAGGCGGTAGAAGTCGCGCACCTCGCGTTCCAACGGCGGCAGTCCCTGCAGGGCCGGCGCCTGCGGGTGGAGCTTTTCCAGCAACCAGCGCACGCCGATGAGCCGGTTGACGCCGGGCGGACCATCCAGCCAGCCGAAGGGCCAGACCGGCGCGCAGTGCACGCGGCCCGAGCGCACGGCGGCCACGCCGCGCCACAGCGGGTCCTGGCGCATGCGCTCGGCAAGGCCGGGTTCCTGCGTGACGATGACCTGCGGGTCCCAGGCCAGGATCTGCTCCATGGACACGCGTCTCAGTCCGCCGCGCCCTGCGTCGGCCGCCACATTGAGCCCGCCCGCGTACTCGACGGCTTCCACATTGATGGAGCCCGCCAGCCCTGTCTCCAAGCCGTTGGCGCTGCGCGCGAAATACACGCGCGGGCGCTCGGCCGGTGCCATGCCCTGGGTGGAACGCTGCGCCAGCGCCGCCACGGCATCGGCATGGCGGGCCAGGGTTTCGCCACGTGCGGCCTCGCCCAGCAGGGCGCCGACCTCGCGCAACTGGCGTGCGTGGTCGGCCAGCGAGCCCTGGATCAGCACGCAGGGCAGGCCGGTCTGGCGAGCCAGCCGCTCGGTGGCCGAGATATAGGTGGCATCGGCCGTGCCGGCGTCCAGCACCAGGTCGGGCTGCAGCTTCAGCAGCGACTCCAGCGGCATGGTGCTGCCGCGCCCGGACAGGCGGCCCAGATGCGGCAGCGCCTGCAGTGTGGGCCCCAGATAGGCGCGCGAGACATCGTCCAGCTGCTGGGGCCAGCCCAGCAGCTTGTGCGGTGCCAGTGTGGCCACCAGCACGCCTGCGGGCGGGCCTGCAGCAAACACCCGGCGCAGTTTGGTCGCGTCCGGTATCTGGCCTATGCGCGCGGCAATGGTCGTGGTCTGGGCATGGCCGGGAACAAGAGCCGATGAGGCCATTGCCGCCATGGCCTGGCCCAGCCAGCGGCGGCGGGTGAACAGAAGATCGGTCATGAAAGTCAGGGGATGGGGCTGGCGCAGCCACGGCGCTCAAGCTGTGCCTGGCACCATTGCTCGATCTGCACCTCATCGGCTGCCAGCTCGGCATGCAGGCTGCCGGTGTACCTGCGCCAGTCTTCAAGATGGCGGGCCGCGACGGCCGTGAGCACGGGCGTGCCGGCTTCGACAAAGGCCGCGAATTCGGCGGCAAAGCCCTGGCCCGAGGCCTCGACGATGCCGAAGCGGTTGATCACCACCAGATCCACGCCATCGTCCAGCGCCTGGCGCAGCACGGCGCTGGCCTGGGCCAGGGCCTGGGGGTTGAGGCTGCAGGCGCGCGAGGCGCAGCCCAGGTCCTGGGACAGCTCGAATTGGCGGTCACTGCGCAGGTCGAACAGCTGCATGCGCTTGTTGCCGTTGGCATAGCGGTCCTGGCGATGCACCAGGCCGCCCACGCGCCAGCCCGCGCCTTGCAGGCGGCGTGCCACGCGTTCGAGCAGCAGCTCCATTGCATGCTCGTCGTCGGGATGGACCAGGGCGGCCAGGGGCAGGGTGGTGAAGGGCGGGTTCATGGCATGCAGGTTGATGCGTATCAATGGGGCTGTTGTACTCCTGCCCGACCCCGGTGTCGTTGACCATGGGCAGCTTGGCTGGACCCGGAGCGCAGGCAGGCGTGGGCGGGCGCTTCGCGCCGGGTCCGCTCCTCAGAAGCGATAGCCCAGGTTGACATACCAGCTGCGGCCCGGCATGGGCAGGCCGTCATCGAACTGGTACCACTTGTCGCCGATATTGGCCACGCCAAAGTCCACGGTGATGTCGCTGCGCGGCTTGTAGCGTGCGCGCAGGTTGGCAATGCCGTAGCCGGGCAGCTTGAGCGTCTGCAGCTGGCCGCTGCCCGACAGCGGCACGTAGCGGCCCTTCTCGGTCTCGACCTCGGCATTGAATTCCCACTGCGCCAGCGGACGCCACTGAACGCCGGCCAGCAGGCGGTGGCGCGGCGTGTGGGTCAGCGTGATGCTGGAGTCGCTGGTGTTGCGGCGGTTCAGGTAGGTGTAGCCGGCGTTCACGCCCCATTGCGCGGACAGTTGCTGGGCCAGGGACAGCTCCATGCCGATGTTGCGCGTGCGCCCCACGTTCTGCGCCTGGTTGCAGGTGGTGCCGCCGCATTCGGCCGAGGCCAGGACCACGGTCTGGATCTGGTTGCGCACGCGGCTGTAGAACAGCGCGGCCTGGCCCTGGCCGCCCTGCCAGGGTGAGCCGCTGACGCCCAGCTCCAGGTGGTTGGCCGTCTCGGGCTGCAGGTCGGGGTTGGCCAGGGCCGTGCCCATGCGTGCCGAGTAGCGGTCCTTGATGGTGGGAAAGCGCGTCTTGTGCGAGGCGATGAAATACGCCTCGCTGCCACCGCCCAGCGCATAGCCGAGCTTGGCCACGCCATTGGTGGCGCTGGCGGAGCCCGTGGGCCACTGGTAGGCCTCGCGCGCATCGCGCTGGTCGTGGCTGAGCGCCAGGTTCAGGCTCCAGCGCTCGGCCAGGGAGATCGTGTCCTCGATCACCAGGGAGCGCGTCACGTCGCGGTAGTGCTTGCTGGGGTCCTTGGCCGAGGCGGCATCGGTGTGCTCGTCGATCTTGTAGTGCGCGCCCAGGCGCAGCGCATGGCCCTTGAAGCTGTAGTTGGCCCACTCGATGCTGGCGCCCTGGCTCACGTCCTTGTAGCTGCTGGTGGGGTCATGGCGCGTGTAGCTCGCGTCCGTGTACATGTCCAGGCCGTTTTGGTAGGTGTCGTGGTAGATGCGTGTCTTGAGCAGGTTGTCGGCATTGATGCGCGTGGTGCTCAGGAAGTACACGCTGTCCTTGTCCCAATAGGGCCAGCGCCAGTAGCGGATGACGTTCTTGCCCGTGGCGCTGCCGGTATACACGGGGTTGCCCTTCTCGCCTTCCTGGCGCACATAGCCCAGCGCGTACTCTTCCGTGGCATTGGGCGTCAGGCCCAGCTTGAACGACAGCCGCCTGTCCGTGCGGTAGGCGTTGTCGCGGTAGTTGCCCGTGTCGGTGGGCTGCTTCTTGAAGTCCTTGAAGCCCTTGGGCAGCGGAAAACTGTCCGCGTCCAGGTAGGAGGCGCCAAGCTGGTAGTACCAGGTGCCCAGGTTGCCGCCCAGGTTCACGGCGGCCTTGCGTTCGCCGCCTGCGCCTGCGCCGATGCGCGCATCGCCCTCGAAGGATTTGACGGGCTTGCGCGTGACCAGGTTGATGGCGCCGCCCAGCGTATTGGGGCCATACATCAGCGAGGCGCCAGCCTTGGCCACGCGGATCTCGGACAGGTCGAACGTGGTGAAGCGGCCGAAGTCCACATAGCCGTCATAGGGCACGTACAGGGGCACGCCGTCCACGAAGACCGGCACCTGGCGCGGATCGAAGCCGCGCAGGTAGATCATTTCCTCGTTGCGATTGTTGCGCGACAGCGTGGCGCCCGGCAGCAGGCGCACGGCGTCGGCCACGGTGTCGGCATTGCGCCGGCGCATCTCGGCGGCGTCCGTTCGTTGTTCATAGTTAGATATGGCGTCGCGCTCTTCACGATCATCGCGCACATCGACCGTGCCCAGCTGGAAGGTCTGCGAAGCCTGTGTTGCGGACGTGCCCGATTGGGCTTGTACCTGGGTGCTGGCGGCCAGGCCCGCAAGCAGCAGGGCGTGGGCCAGCGTGGATTGCAGGCGGAAGACAGGGGAGGAGGCTGGGGCGCTGTAGCGGGGCTGGAGGGGCACGATTTTCGGTGGTTGTGTGAGTGGACGCGGGGCAGCTGGTTGTTTCCTTTTGAAAACAGGTTCCGGATTCTAGCGATATGTACTGATAAACATAACGAGTGACAAAAAACCGTCTGCGGGAAGACTCGGGTTTTCTTTCAGGCCGTTGTGTGAATGCCCGGCCGTCCAGCGGCCGGGCGGTTCAACGGCTCAGCGCCTGCGGCCCAGGCGTTCGCTGGCCAGGGCAGCCGCCAGCCTGGCATCCAGGGGCAGCGGTTCGTCGTGCAGGCGTGCTGCCAGCAGCTCGCCGCACAGCAGCGACAGCGTGAGCCCGCGCGAGCCCATGGCCGTCAGCGCCCACAGGCCGGCAGCCTGGTCGGACACCGGTCCGACCACGGGCAGCCGGTCTGGCGAGGCCACGCGCACGGCGCCCCAGGTGGCGCGCGGTGGCGCGTCGAAGAAGCCTTGCAGGCCCTGGTAGGCACGTGGCAGCAGCTGCGCCAGCTTGGCGCCATTGGCTGCATGGGCAGCGGCCTGGTCTCCGGGGCTGGGCGGCAGCGCGGTCTGGTCGCGCTCGAAGGTCGATCCCATGACCCAGCCTGGCCCGGCTGCATCGCCGGGCAGCGGCATGGCAGGCACCAGGTTGCCATGGCCGTTGACGGGAAAGGGCGGCATGGCCTGTGCGCTGGCCGGGGTGTGCACATCCCAGCTGACCTGGCCGCGAATGGGCTGCAGCGGCCAGGCGGCCTGCGCACCCAGGCTGTGCTCCAGCAGCGCATTGGTTGCGGGGCCCAGTGCGAGAACGACCAGTTCAGCCTCGGCCAGCAGATTGCCCTGTGCATCCAGGGCCTGCCAGACGGGCGCGCCACCGGCTGTGTCGGTGGGTGCAAGACGCGCCACGCAGGCGCGGCCCTGCCAGCGCACGCCCGGCAGCGCCAGTTGCGCCTGCACCAGCCGCGCCGGGCGTACCCAGCCAGCTTGCGCATGCCAGCAGGCCGGGGCGTCGGCGGGCAGGCCGGCCGCCGAGAGTTGATCGGCGCTTGCGGGCCGGCTCCAGTGGTCGCCCGGGCCGGGGGATTGCCAGTCGCGCGGCAGCCGCGGGGCGGCCTCTACGCCGTGCTCCAGCACGCCGGTATCGCACCAGTCCGTGCCCGGTTGCAGCAGGCCCTGGCCGGAGAGCATTTGCAGCTGCGCCAGGGTCAGGCGTGCGCCGTCGCGGCTCAGGCGGGACAGCAGGCTGTCATCGGGCGAGACATGGGGGCAGAACAGGCCCGCGGGCAGGGCCGAGGCGCCCGCTGCAGGCGCGTCGGCAGCATCCAGCACGGTGACCTGCCAGCCACGGCGCGACAGGCTGGCGGCGGCGGCCGCACCGGCGATGCCTGCACCCAGCACCATGCAGCGCCGTGGGGTGATGGGTTCCTGCGGCTGTGCACCCGGCCCGCGCGGCCCGCGCGGTTGCCAGGCCGGGTCGAAGACGGCATGCAGGTTGTGGCGCTTGGGTGGGACGCCATCGACCTTGCGCACCTGAAAGCCGTGCTGTGCCAGGCCATCGCGCACCGTGCGCGCCACGCACCAGGTGGACAGCTGCGTGCCGCGCCGGCAATGGCGCGCCAGCGCGCGCAGGGTATCGGCGCTCCAGAGGTCGGGGTTGAGTTCCGGCGTGAAGCCGTCCAGGTAGATGCTGTCGGCCGTGAGCTGCTGGCGCCGCAGCATGGCCTGGGCATCGCCGATGTACAGCGTCAGCAGCACGCGCCCCTGCTCGAAGGCGAGGCGGTGCACGCCGGGCAGCAGGCCCTGGAACCGGGTGGCCAGCTCCTCGGCCAGCAGGCGCAATCCTGGCTCGCGCGGCATGGCCTGGCGCATGGCGTCGGCGCTGACGGGAAAGGCTTCGGCCGAGACGAAATGCAGCAGCCTCGGGCGCCGGGGATCGGCCTTCCAGGCTTCCCAGGCCACGAGGAAATTCAGCCCGAACCCGAAACCGGTCTCCAGGATGCGCCATTGCGGCGCATCGGCCCAGGCCGCCGGCAGGCCGCAGCCGCCCAGAAAGACGTGGCGGGCCTGGTCCAGGCCGCCGAGTTCGCTGTGGTAGCGGTCGCCGAAGCGCGGGCTGTAGGGCGTGCCATCGGGCAGCCAGTCAATGGGTTCGGACATGGGCAAGGGGCAGAACTACTCCTCCCAGCGCTGCTGGTAGGAGAACACGGGCAGGCGCCACTTGAAGCGGATGGCGGCCAGGCGCAGCGTGAGTCCGCCGGCAAAGCAGACGACGGTGCTGAGGTTGGAGCCCACGTCCAGCGTGCGCAGCCCCAGGAACAGCAGGCACACGGCCAGGGACACGCTGGCGTACAGCTCGCGCCGGAAGACGACCGGCACCTGGTTGCACAGCACGTCGCGCAGAATGCCGCCGCTGATGCCGGTCAGCATGCCCGACATCACCACCACCACGGGCGGGTAGCCCAGCTCCAGCGCCACGTTGCAGCCGATCAGCGAGAAGGCGATCAGCCCCATGGCGTCCAGCAGCAGAAAGACCTGCTTGAGATGGTGCATGTGGCGCGCCACGACGATCGTCAGCAGCCCGGCCGAGATGACCAGGTAGACATATTCAGGGTGCTGCGTCCAGCCGATGGGGTAGTGGCCCAGCACCATGTCGCGGATGGTGCCGCCGCCCAGCGCGGTGACGAAGGCGATCACGGCCACGCCGAAGATGTCCATGTTGCGCCGGCCCGCCGCCAGCGCGCCCGACATGGCTTCGGCCGTGATGGCCACGAGGTAGATCACCAGCATGACGGTGAACTGCGATGCCTGGAACGATTCCAGCAGGGAGACGGATGGAAGCACGGAAAACCTCGGATGAAGACCGGCCCGCGCCGCAGGGTGTGCGGCCACTGCGCCGTCCAGCGCAAGAAGGCGGGCATTGTAGGCGGTCTCTGGGCGGCGGCCGTTTGCGGCACCGCAAATGAAACCGCCCCCGGCGCGGTGCGACGGGGGCGGTGAAAGGGCACGAAGCGGCTCAGGCCGTAGGAGGCACGTAGCCGGCCGCCGCATCGGCGCCGCCGCCGAAGAAGTGGTTTTCCATCTGGCGGGCCAGGTACTGGCGGGCGCGTGCGTCGGCCAGGTTCAGGCGGTTTTCGTTGACCAGCATCGTCTGGTGCTTGAGCCAGTCGGCCCAGGCCTGCTTGCTCACGCCTTCAAAAATGCGCTTGCCCAGCTCGCCGGGGTAGGGCGGGAAATCCAGGCCTTCAGCGTCAACGCCAAGCTTGATGCAGTGAACGGTACGTGCCATGGGGAATTGAGTCCTTGTCTTGCAGAGATTCAGATGTTTTGGGAATAACAAACTGAAATCTTATTGGTTTGAGTTTTAAGAGTTGGCTTTGAGAATGCTTTCCACGGCACCAGACCGTCGTCTCCACTCTCTACCGACACTCCAATGAAAATTCGCCGCCACTTTATCAAGTTTCCTGTTGCCGCCGGCCTGATCGCGGGCTTGACCCTGTCGGCTCTGCCGGCGTTGGCCCAGTCGGTGCAACTGCTCAATGTCTCCTACGATCCGACGCGCGAGCTGTACGTGGAATACAACCAGGCCTTCGCCAAGCACTGGAAGGCCAAGAGCGGCCAGGACGTGAGCGTCAAGCAGTCGCACGGCGGCTCGGGCAAGCAGGCGCGTTCCATCATCGACGGCATCGACGCCGACGTGGCCACGCTGGCGCTGGCCGGCGACATCGACGCCCTGGTCAAGAACGGCAACCTGCTCAAGGCCGACTGGCAAAAGCGCCTGCCTCACAACTCGGCGCCCTACAGCTCCACCATCGTCTTCCTGGTGAAGAAGGGCAATCCCAAGAACCTCAAGGACTGGGACGACCTGGTCAAGCCTGGCGTGCAGGTGATCACGCCCAACCCCAAGACCAGCGGCGGTGCGCGCTGGAACTACCTGGCCGCCTGGGAATTCGCCAAGCGCAAGTACGGCGGCGACGCACAGGCCAAGGACTTCATCGGCAAGCTGTTCAAGAACGTGCCCGTGCTGGACACGGGCGCGCGCGGCGCCACCATCACCTTCGTGCAGCGCGGCGTGGGCGATGTGCTGCTGGCCTGGGAGAACGAGGCCTTCCTGGCGCTCAAGGAGTTCGGTCCCGACAAGTTCCAGATCGTCGTGCCTTCGCTGTCCATCCTGGCCGAGCCTTCGGTGGCCGTGGTCGACAAGGTCGTGGACAAGAAGGGCACACGCGCCGTGGCCGAGGAGTACCTGAAGTACCTGTACTCCGAGGAAGGCCAGCGCATCGCCGGCCGCAACTACTACCGTCCCACCGATGCCAAGGTCAAGGCCGAATTCGCGGACAAGTTCCCCAAGCTGGAGCTGGTCACCATCGACCAGGCCTTTGGCGGCTGGGCCAAGGCCGACAAGGACCACTTTGCCGACGGCGGCAGCTTCGACCAGATCTACACCAAGAAGTGAGTGCGGCGCGCCGGCCCGGCCGGCGCCCACCCACTGAATTCACCCGCTTTCCCAGATCTCTGCCAACTACCACGATCCGCCATGTCCATCTTGCTGACTTCCCGCCACTCTTTGCAGGCCCCGCGCCGCACGGCGCAGGCAGGCGTGGTGGCATCCAGCTCTTTTCCTCGCTTCGAGACCGTGGCCTTCGCCAGCCGGCGATGTAGCACCTGACGACTCCGTGCGGCGCGTCTGCAGGCCTGGTCCTGCAGGCGGCTGCCCCTTGCTCCGCCTTCCCTTTTTGTTTTCTGGCTGCATGCCGCGCGCATGCATGGGCAGCGCTTTGCCTGCACCACGCACCACGCACCACTCTTCCAAGGATGTCCGTCATGGTCTCGTTCGATTCCTTCCCCCGACACACAGCCAACTGGCGCCGACGCCAACTGCTGGGCGCGGGCCTTGCCGCAGCAGTCGCCACGGTGGGCGGCCCGGCCCTGGCCCAGGACAAGGCGGGTGACCGCGTGCTGCGCGTCGGCCACCAAAAGGGCTGGCTGTCCATCCTGAAGAGCCGGGGCACGCTGGAAAAGCGGCTGGCGCCGTTGGGCGTATCCGTGCGCTGGATCGAGTTCAACGCCGGCCCCGTGCAGCTGGAGGCGCTGAACGTGGGCTCCATCGACTTCGGCGATGTGGGCGAGGCCCCGCCCATCTTTGCGCAGGCCGCAGGCGCACCCCTGGTCTATGCGGGCGCCACCGTGCCGCGCCCCGGGCTGGAGGCGGTGATCGTGCCCAAGGACTCGCCCATCCGCAGCGTGCAGGACCTCAAGGGAAAGCGCGTGGCCTACAACAAGGGCTCGAACGTGCAGTACTTCCTGGTCAAGCTGCTGGAAAAGCATGGCCTGAAGTACGGCGATGTGCAGTCCGTCTTCCTGGCGCCGGCCGATGCGCGCGCCGCCTTCGAGCGCGGCTCCGTCGATGCCTGGCTGATCTGGGACCCCTTCCTGGCTGCCGCGCAAAAGACGCTGGACGCCCGTCTGCTGGCCGATGCCACGGGCGTGGTCAACAACCGCGCCTACTACTTCACCTCGCGCGATTTCGCCACGCGCAATGCCGATGTGCTGCGCATTGCCATCGAAGAGGTCGATGGGATTGACCGCTGGGCCTCGAAGAACCAGACGGCGGCGGCCGCCGAGCTGTCCAGCATCCTGGGCCTGGACAAGTCCATCACCGAGCTGTACCTGAGCCGTGCCCGCTTCGGCACCTCGTCCGTGACGCGCGAGATCCTGGCCGAGCAGCAGCAGATCGCCGACACCTTCTTCGAGCTCAAGCTCATCCCCCGCAAGCTCAACCTGCTGCATGCCGCGCCGGTGGACCTGATCGCGTCGCGCCCCTGAGCCCACTGCAAGGAGTCCGCACCATGAACGCCATCCCCAAGAAGCCCCGCCTGGACCGCGTGCGCCGCCAGGCCCTGCAACTGCTGGGCACTACCGCCTTCAGCTGGAGCCTGGCCGGCCAGTACGCACGCGCCGAGACGCCGGCCGCCGTGGCCGGGCCCGAGCAGTTGCGCATCGGCTACCAGAAGTCGGCCGTCAACCTGGTCATCCTCAAGCAGCAAGGCGTGCTGGAAAAGCGCTTTGCGGGCACCAAGGTCAGCTGGCTGGAGTTTCCGGCCGGCCCCCAGCTGCTGGAGGCCCTGGCCGCCGGCAGCCTGGATTTCGGCCTGACCGGCGATTCACCCCCGGTCTTTGCCCAGGCCGCGGGCCGCGACCTGCTGTACGTGGGCGCCGAGCCGCCCAAGCCCGAAAGCTCGGCCATCCTCGTGCCGTCGGACTCGCCGCTGCGCGCCCTGGCCGACCTCAAGGGCCGGCGCGTGGCGCTGCAAAAAGGCTCCAGCGCCCATTACCTGCTGGTGCGTGCGCTGGACAAGGCGGGCCTGGCCTGGAACGAGATCCAGCCCGTGTACCTGGCCCCGGCCGATGCGCGCGCCGCCTTCGAGCGCAAGAGCGTGGACGCCTGGGCCATCTGGGACCCGTTCTACGCGGCCACCGAGCTGGCGATTCGCCCGCGCGTGCTGGCCAATGGCGAAGGCCTGTCGGGCAACGCCTCGTTCTACCTGGCCGCGCGCGGACTGGTGGAGCGCCATCCGCAGGTGCTGCGCGCGCTGTTCGATGAGCTCACGCGCGCCGATCGCCTGGCCCAGAGCGCACGCCAGGAGGCCGTGGCCCTGGTGGCCGGCTTCAGCGGCCTGGATACGGCGGTGGTCAGCCGCTTCATTGCGCGCCGGCCCAGCTCCCCCGTGGGCCTGCTGGCTGCGCAGACCGTGGTGGAGCAGCAGCGCGTGGCCGATGCATTTTTTCGGCTGGGCCTGATTCCGCGCCAGGTACAGGTGGCCGACATCGTCTGGCGGCCCTCGGCGGCCGAGTACGCGCGGCTGGCCGAGCCTGCGGCGGCACGGCCTTCTTCCGCCCTTTGATTCCCTTCCTCGATTCCGTCCCCTGACTGGAGCAGCGCATGCAGGTTTTCTGGTTCATTCCCACCCACGGCGACAGCCGCTACCTCGGCACGGCCGAGGGCGCCCGCCCGCTCAGCCACGACTATGTCAAGCAGGTCGCCATCGCGGCCGACAGCCTGGGCTACGAGGGCGTGCTGATTCCCACGGGCCGCTCCTGCGAGGACCCCTGGGTCGTCGCCTCCAGCCTGATTCCGGTCACCAGGCGCCTGAAGTTCCTGGTCGCCGTGCGGCCCGGCCTGCATCAGCCCAGCCTGGCGGCGCGCATGGCGGCCTCGTTCGACCGCCTGTCGGGCGGGCGGCTGCTGATCAACCTGGTCACGGGCGGCGACCGCGCCGAGCTGGAGGGCGATGGCGTCTTCCTCGACCATGCCCAGCGCTACGAGCAATCGGCCGAGTTCATCCGCATCTGGCGCGAGATCCTTGAGCGCAGCCATGAGGGCGGCACGCTCGACTACGAAGGTGAACACCTCTCGGTCAAGGGCGCCAAGCTGTTGTTCCCGCCGCTGCAAAAGCCGTATCCGCCCGTGTACTTCGGCGGTTCGTCCGAGGCCGCGCACGACCTGGCCGCCGAGCAGGTCGATGCCTACCTGACCTGGGGCGAGCCCCCGGCCGAGGTGGCCAAGAAGATTGCCGATGTGCGCGAGAAGGCGGCGCGCCATGGCCGCAGCGTGAAGTTCGGCATCCGCCTGCACGTCATCGTGCGCGAGACCGAGGACGAGGCCTGGGCCGATGCCGATCGCCTGATCAGCCGCCTCAAGGACGAGACCGTGGTTCAGGCCCAGGCCGCCTTCGCGCGCATGGACTCGGAAGGCCAGCGCCGCATGGCCGCCCTGCATGCCGGCGGCAGCCGCCGCACGCGGGCCGAGCTGGAGATCAGCCCCAACCTCTGGGCCGGCGTGGGCCTGGTGCGCGGCGGCGCGGGCACGGCCCTGGTGGGCGATGCGCAGACCGTGGCCGACCGCATCAAGGAGTACGCGGACCTGGGCATAGACACCTTCGTGCTGTCCGGCTATCCGCACCTGGAAGAGGCCTACCGCTTTGCCGAGCTGGTCTTCCCGCTGCTGCCGCTGTCCGTGCGCGACAGGCTGGCTGGCGGCGTGGGCGGGCCGCTGGGCGAGACCGTTGCCAACCTGTACTCGCCGCGCGCGTCGCAAAGCTGAGGGAGTCACGCATGTCCGATGCACGTACCGTTTCTGCGCTGCCGGCCTCCTCGGCCCCCCCGGCCGGCGATTCCTGGTCGCCGCTGCTGCGCTTTGCGGCCGGCGTGGGCCGCCGCCTGGTGCCCTGGCTGGTGCCGCTGGCGCTGATCGCCGTCTGGCAGGCCGCCTCGGCGTGGGGCTGGCTGTCCACGCGGGTGCTGCCCGCTCCGCTGGATGTGCTGCGCGCCGCGCAGGCGCTGGCCGAGTCGGGAGAGCTGCTCAAGCATGTGCAGGTGAGCGCGGGCCGCGCGCTGGGTGGCCTGGCCATCGGCGGCGGGCTGGGGCTGGCGCTGGGCCTGCTCACGGGCTCGCTGCGCTGGGCGGAGACGCTGCTGGACTCCACCATCCAGATGGTGCGCAACATCCCCGCGCTGGCGCTGATTCCGCTGGTCATCCTGTGGTTCGGCATCGACGAGAGCGCCAAGCTGTTCCTGATCAGCGTCTCGGTGTTCTTTCCCATCTACCTGAACACCTTCCACGGCATACGCAATGTGGACCCCGCGCTGATCGAGATGGGGCGCAGCTACGGCCTCACGCGCTGGCAGCTGTACCGCGAGGTCATCCTGCCGGGCGCGCTGTCCTCCATCCTCGTCGGCCTGCGTTTTTCGCTGGGCCTGATGTGGGTGATCCTGATCGTGGCCGAGACCATCTCGGCGCAGTCGGGCATCGGCTACCTGACCATGAACGCCCGCGAGTTCCTGCAGACCGACGTGGTGCTGGTCGGCATCCTGCTGTACGCCCTGCTGGGCAAGCTGGCCGACTGGTTTGCGCGTGCGCTGGAGCACTGGTGGCTGCGCTGGCATCCGGGCTACCAGCCCAAGTGACACAAGGAGCACGACATGAGCCGATGGAACCGCATGAAGACCACGCTGGCACAGGCCGTGGAGCTGAACACCACCGCGCCGGCGATGGCCTGGGAGGCCTCGTTCGACGCCGATGGCCTGGACGTCAGCGACCGCCTGGCCCAGAACGACGATGCGTCGCAGTCCGCATCCCTCCAATCCGCACCGCGCCGTGGCGTGCGCCTGCAGGCCGGCGGGCTGACCAAGCGCTACGGCCAGCGCGAGGTGCTGCACGAAGTGCAGCTGCAGGTGGAGCCTGGCGAATTCGTCGCCATCGTGGGCCGCAGCGGCTGCGGCAAGAGCACCTTGCTGCGCCTGGTCGCAGGCCTGGAGCAGGCCACGGCCGGCACCCTGCTGCTGGACGGCGAACCCGCACGGGCCGTGCAGGGCGCGCAGGGCGGCACGCGCATCATGTTCCAGGACGCGCGCCTGCTGCCCTGGCGGCGCGTGCTGGCCAATGTGACGCTGGGCCTGCCCGCCTCGGCCCAGGAGCGTGGCCGCGAAGTGCTGGCCCAGGTCGGCCTGGCCGACCGCGAGGGCGAATGGCCGGCGCGCCTGTCCGGCGGCCAGCGCCAGCGCGTGGCCCTGGCGCGCGCCCTGGTGCACCGCCCGCAACTGCTGCTGCTGGACGAGCCGCTGGGCGCGCTTGATGCGCTCACCCGCATAGAGATGCACCGCCTGATCGAAGGCCTGTGGCAGCGCCACGGCTTCACGGCCCTGCTGGTCACGCATGACGTGCAGGAGGCCGTGGCCCTGGCCGACCGCGTAGTGCTGATCGAGGACGGCCGCATTGCGCTGGATGAACGCATCGCCCTGCCACGGCCGCGCGTGCACGGCAGCGTCGCGCTGGCGGCCATCGAGCAACGCATTCTCGACCGCGTGCTGCAAAAGCCCGCCGCCGAGCCCGAATCCAACCCGCTGACCGACACCACGGCCTGGCCCGGCGTGCCGGCCCATGGCCTGCGCTGGGCGGTCTGACTTTTCGTTTTCCCCAACCTTCCTTTGATTCCTTTTGATCCCCAGGAGAAAAACATGTCCATTCAAGCCATCAACGTGCGCAACCAGTTCAAGGGCCAGGTGCGCGAAATCATCCGAGGCGACGTTGTCTCCGAAGTCGATGTGCAGACGCCCTGGGGCGTGGTCACTTCGGTGATCACCACGCGCTCGGTGGACGAGCTGGGCCTGGTCGTGGGCTCCGACGTGGTGGCCCTGGTCAAATCCACCGAAGTGTCCATTGCCAAGCTCTGAGGCCAAGCTCTGAGGCCAGGCACTGAAGGCACTGCCGATGCTCAACCGCCCCAGAGCATCGGCTTGTTGACCATCAGGTAATAGGTCACGGCCATGGCGATGAAGGCCGGGTAGCCCAGCGCCTCCCAGCGCCGGGCGTAGACGGCATATAGGGCGGGCAGGGCGGCCTGTGCTGCGTGTGCGCCGCGCGCCATGGCGGCCATGCGCACCTGCAGCCAGACCACGGGCAGCCAGCAGGCGCCGGCCAGCAGGTACAGGCCCAGCGACAGTGCCAGCCACGGCGTGGTCAACGGCCAGCCCGCCATATGGGCCAGGGCAATGCCGCTCACAGGCTGTATGACCACGCAGGGCGTGGTGAACCACCAGTCCGCACGCACCACCAGGCGGCTGACCACGGCCTGGGCAGCGACGCTGCCGCTGCGGTTGGCGAAGAACATGTAGAAGGCCGAGCCCAGGCCGGTGCCGACCAGCAGCACGCTGGACGCGATATGCAGCGTCTTGAGCAACAGGTAGAGATTCATGCGGACTCCTTGGACGTGACGGGCGCCGACATCAGGTGCAGCAGCATGGCTGCGATCGGCAGGTTCTTGAGCAGCGGCCCCAGCGGATGCAGCCACAGCGTGGGCTGCAGCGCCGTGGCCAGTACGGTCATGGCGGCCATCAGCAGCAGGGCCGCCAGATAGCTCTTGCGGCCGGGCAGCAGCCACAGCGCCAGGCCCACGGCCAGGTCGGCGAGCAGGCCGCTCCAGATCAGGAATGTCTGCCAGCCCGCATCGTGGATGCCGGCATCGGCCAGCACCTGCACGCTCAGGCCGCGGTGCTCGATGGCGCTGACCAGGGCCGTGCCCAGCCAGACGGCGATCAGGCTCAAGTGCATGGTGCGCAGCGGCGCTGGAACGGTGCGAGAGCGGCGCTCATCCATGGCGCAAGGTGGACAGCAGTTGGGAGGGCGCAACGCCGGGCCGGCCCAGCAGGCCTTGCAGGCCAGCCGGATCAGTGACGTTGTCGCTGGCCAGCATGGCCAGTGTCTCGCTGCACCAGGGCGAGGCGCTGACCCAGTCGCCAGCGCGTGCGCTGGCGCGGGTGAGCCAGCCGGGCAGCGTGCCCACGCGAGCGGGGGCGCGGCCCATCTGCGCGCGCAGGCTGGCAATCAGCGCGGCCAGCGGCAAGGGCAGGGGGCCGCCGATCTCGATCATGCCCACGGGCTCGGGGCGCGTCACCAGGCCGGCCACGGCCTCGGCCAAGTCGCGCACGGCCACGGGCTGCACGCGGGCCTGCAGCACGGGGCGCGGCAGCAGCAGCGCCGGCAGGCGCGCCATGGACAGGAACATCTCGCTGCTGGCGCCGCCAGCGCCGAACACCACGCTGGGGCGGACCACGCAGCCTTGCAGATGGCCGGCTGCCGTGAGTGCCAGCAGATGCTCGTCAGCGGCGCGCTTGGTGGTGGCGTAGCGCGTGGCACTGCCTTCTATGCCCAGGGCAGAGATCTGCACCACGCGCCGCACGCCGGCCGCCGCGCAGGCATCGAACAGGGCGATGGGGGCCTGGGCGTGCATGGCATCGATGGGCCGGGAGGCGCTGTCGCGCAGCACGCCCACGGCATTGACCACGGCGTCCACGCCCGCCAGGTGCGGCAGCCAGGCGTCGGGCGTGGTGGTCTTGGCGTAGTCGAGCGCAGGCAGTGAATGGCGGCTGCGCGCCACGGGGTCGTGGCCGGCCAGTGCCAGCAGGTTGACGATATGGCGGCCGATGAAGCCGTTGCCGCCGCAGACCAGAATGCGCATGGTGACCTCCAGTTTCTCTTGTGACGGAAATTTCAGGCTCAGCGTCCGCGCTTGACACGGGTGTCAGCGGCCTCGGAGCGCACGAAGCGCTGCACGCTGGCGCCAAGGCGCAGGAGCTTGTCCAGCGTGGAGGGCGACAGCCGCAGCATCTCGTCGGTCCAGATGCCCAGCGACTCCATGAGGCGCAGCGTCTCGTGCACGCGGTCCTGGGTGTCGGGGGATTCGGCATCGAAACCGGGCTCGGCGATCAGTTCGCGCAGCATATCGGAGGTCGGGTCGAACTCGCGCTGCTTGCGCTCTCGCACGATGGTGCGCAGCAGCTCCCAGACATCGGACGAGGTCTCGAAGTAGTCGCGGCGGTCGCCGGGCCTGCGGCTGGTGCGGATCAGCTCCCAGTCCTGCAGTTCCTTGAGGCTGTTGCTCACATTGGAGCGAGCGGCGCCCAGCGTGCCGGCAATCTCTTCCGCATTGAGCGGGCGGCCATGGAAAAACAGCAGGGCGTGGATCTGGGCGACCGTGCGGTTCACTCCCCAGGAGCTGCCCATGTCGCCCCAATGGTGGATGAAACGGTGTGCGATGGGACTCAGTTGCATGGCTTCAGTGTCTGCAGGCCTGAAATTTCTGTCAAGAGAGAAATTTGTGAAAGCTGAAAAATCCAGACTGGCTGCAGCGCGGAGGCGGCACCTGGCGGGGCGCGGCATGTGCTGCTCCATAATGCTGGGCAGCCTGGCCTGCCACCCAGTACATACACAGGCGGGCCGCCGTTTTGAGGGGAACACCATGACTGCTGTGCAAAACCTGCGTGCCATCACCGTGCTGGCCGCCTGCGCGCTGGCGCAGGCTGCGTCTGCCGCCTGCTATTCCGTCTACACGCCCGAGCAGGAACTGATCTACCGCTCCAACCGCCCGCCGGTGGACCTGACCTTGCCGCTGCACCAGACCGTGGACAAGATCGAGCGCGGCGCCACCATGGTGTTCACGCTGGACGAGTTCAACTGCCTCACTGAAGTCAATCTGCTGGCCGAGCGCGAACAGCTGGCGCGTGCACGCCAGGAGCGCCAGCGGGACCTGGGCCGCAGCAGCACGCCGCGCTCCTGAGGGGCAAAAGCGAGTTCGGGGCTTTTTTGGGGGGCCGCCACCAGGGCAATCGGAGAGCCTGAGACAATCTGGCCCCATGAGTGAACCCCGCGACAACAAGATCCCCGACAACCTGCCCGAAGCCGACGCCGACGCCCCTGCACTGCCCGAAGGCTGGCTGCAGGTGCTGTCCATGGATATGGACGCCCAGGGCGTGGCCCGCAAGAGCGATGGCAAGGTGGTATTCATCGACGGCGCACTGCCGACCGAGCTGGTCAGCGCCAATACCCATCGCAAGAAAAACAACTGGGAAGCCGCCAGCCTGACGGCCATCCACCGCGAATCCTCCCAGCGCGTGCGCCCCGGCTGCCCCAACTTCGGCTTGCATGCCGGCGCCTGCGGCGGCTGCAAGATGCAGCATCTGCACGTCGCTGCCCAGGTGGCCATCAAGCAGCGCGTGCTGGAGGACAACCTCTGGCATCTGGCCAAGGTCAGGCCCGAGACGCTGCTGCGCCCCATCGAGGGTCCGTCCTGGGGCTACCGCTTCCGCTCGCGCCTGTCGGTGCGCTACGTGGCCAAGAAGGGCAAGGTGCTGGTGGGCTTTCACGAGCGCAAGAGCCGCTACATCGCCGACATGGAGACCTGCAAGGTCCTGCCACCCCATGTGGATGCCATGCTGCTGCCCATGCGCGCGCTGATCGCCTCCATGGATGCGCGCGAAACCTGCCCGCAGATCGAGGTCGCCTGCGGCGACTCCGTCACGGCCCTGGTGCTGCGCCACCTGGAGCCGCTGTCCGAGGACGATCAGGCCCGGCTCCGCGCTTTCGCGGCCGAGCACAACGTGCAGTGGTGGCTTCAACCCAAGGGCCCGGACACCGTGCACCTTATGGAGCAGGGAGGCGCCCAGCTCGATTACGGCCTGCCTGATTTCGGCATCACCATGCCGTTCAAGCCCACGGACTTCACCCAGGTCAATCCGCACATCAACCGCGTGCTGGTCACGCGCGCGCTGCGCTTGCTGGATGTCAAGAAGGATGAGCGCGTGATCGACTGGTTCTGCGGTCTGGGCAACTTCACCCTGCCCCTGGCCACGCAGGCGCGCGAGGTGCTGGGCATCGAGGGCAGCGACACCCTGGTCAAGCGCTCCCATGAAAACTACGCGGCCAACAACGCGCAGCGGGCGGAGGGCGACAAGCTCGCGCCCACGCGCTTTGTGGCGCGCAACCTGTTCGAGATGACGCCCGAGATGCTGTTCGCCGACGGCGTCGCCGGCAAGTGGCTGGTCGATCCGCCGCGCGAAGGAGCGTTTGCGCTGTCCAAGGCCCTGGCCGACATCCACCAGGCGCGCATCGGCGCCGAAGGCGCCGAGCCCCTGCCGGCAGGGCATGAGGACTGGCGCTTTCCAGAGCGCATCGTCTATGTCAGCTGCAATCCCGCCACGCTGGCGCGCGATGCCGGTCTGCTGGTGCACCTGGCCGGCTATCGCTGTGTTTCGGCCGGCGTGGTCAACATGTTCCCGCACACGGCCCATGTGGAGAGCATGGCGGTGTTCGAGCGTCGCGTGGACTGACGGCGGCCCCTCAGGCCCTGCATGAAAAAGCCGTGGCCGCCTGAGGGCGCCACGGCTTTTTTGCGGCCGGATCCGGATGCCTGCCGGATCAGCTGCGATTGCGTCCTGCCGAAGGCTCGGCAGGCACATCTTCCTTGTCGCTGCGGCGGCGGTCACTCTGGCCCAGGACCGAAGGCGTGCCCTCGATCTTGTTGGCGCGCATGTATTCGTCCATATCCTTCCAGCCTGCGAACACCAGGGCCTTGGGCGATTTGGGGTTGAGCGTGTAGCAGTCCTCCAGCCCGCGCAGGGCATGGCGGCAGGCCCCGCCAATGGCCTTGGCCTCGGCCTCCTTGGCGACGGCGCGGGGGTCCGGCCCCAGGCCCGGAATATCATCCAGCTTGCAGCCGGCAAGCAGCGTGGGCAGCAGCAGGATGGCGAAGGTGCGGGGAAGATTAGGCATGGTCATCTTGACGAGATTATCGGCACGACCCGGAAAAAGTTGAGCCCGCCTTGCACGAATGATGATCCCGGACATGCAAAAGGCCTCCCGAAGGAGGCCTTTGGTGTGCAGCACGCAAGGCGCAGCCTTGGCGCGTGCGGCATCAGTCGCGTTCGCCGCCCATGATGCCCAGCAGGGCCAGCAGGCTCTGGAACACGTTGAACAGGTCCAGGTACAGGGCCAGCGTGGCGCTGATGTAGTTGGTCTCGCCGCCGTCCATGATCTGCTTGAGGTCATAGAGCATGTAGGCGCTGAAGATGCCGATGGCCGCCACCGAGATCGCCATCATGCCGGCCGTGGAGCCGATGAAGACGTTGATGATGGAGCCCACGAACAGCACCAGCACGCCCACGAACAGGAACTTGCCCATGCCCGACAGGTCGCGCTTGATCACCGTGGCCAGCGAGGCCATGACCAGGAACACGCCGGCCGTGCCTGCAAAGGCGGTCATGATCAGCTCGGAGCCGTTCTTGAAGCCCAGGATCATGCCGATCATGCGCGACAGCATCAGGCCCATGAAGAAGGTAAAGCCCAGCAGCACGGGAATGCCGGCTGCCGAGTGCTTTGTCTTCTCGATGGCGAACATGAAGCCGAAGGCGCCGCCCAGGAAGACGATGAGCCCCAGACCGCCGCTCAGCGAGCGCGTGATGCCCGTGGCCACGCCCAGCCAAGCGCCCAGCACGGTGGGGAGAAGACTCAGGGCCAGCAGCCAGTAGGTGTTGCGCAATACGCGATTGCGCTCTTGCTGCGAGACACCGTAGCCCGCAGAGCCCAGTGTGGTGACTTGATCATTCATGTGGCCAGTCCTCCGAAGGAGTGTTGTTGCGACTTGCCCATTCTAGGTGGCGGCTCGCGCGCCGCTTGCAATACCCCGAGCCGCTGCCATGGTTTGGTTTCGAATGTTTTGTTCTGCGCATGCATTGTCAGTCCTCATACGATTGCTATGCTTATAGGACATTTGTGATGGAATGGATAACTGCAATCTTATGAAGACCAAGCATGAACTCGAACTGGCCGACGTGAAGGCCATTGCCGCCGCCGCAGAGGCCGAGGCGCTGAAGAACAAGTGGGCCGTGACCATTGCCATCGTCGATGACGGCGGTCACCTGCTGTGGCTGCAGCGCCTCGATGGCGCCGCCGCAGTCTCGGCCCATATCGCTCCGTCCAAGGCCCGTTCGGCTGCCCTGGGCCGCCGCGACACCAAGGGCTATGAAGACATGATCAACAACGGCCGTACGGCCTTCCTGAGCGCCCCCACGGTGGACGGCCTGCTCGAAGGCGGCGTGGCCATCATGAAGGACGGCCAGTGCCTGGGTGCCGTGGGCGTCAGCGGCGTCAAGGCCAATGAGGATGCCCAGGTGGCCAGCGCCGGCATTGCGGCTCTGGGTCTGTAAAAGCCCCTGATGCACCCTGCATGAATCTGCCTTTTGGGCCGATTCATGAGGCAAAGAAAAAGCCCCTGTACTGAGGTACAGGGGCTTTTTCTTTGAAGCGATCCACATTGCAGCGCAGGGAAAAAATGCTTGGCTACGCAAAATCCGAAGATTCTGTTGGCTGGCTAATCGACCTTTGGGACTGGAAGCCCCAAGGTCGCCCCACGATGAAACAAAGAAGCGGTCAGCGGACCCGAACATGACCCGCCGACGGCTGCAATCTTGGTTATTTGGTCAGGATGAGCTTGCCCAGCTTGGTGGCCTGCAGACGATAGGGTGTGCCGTTGTGCACGATGGTCACAGCCTTTTGCCCATTGAGCAGCAAGGTGCTGTCGAGTCCGCTGGCGGCCCCGCTGAGGGCTGCGGATGCTGCGGCCTGCAGCGCTGCAAAGGCCTGGGCTGTGGAGTTGCCGGACAGATGCGAGGTGGCGGCGGAAGTGGCAGACATGCAGGGAATTCCTCAAAAATTGGAAAGTTTTGTGAATGATAACAATTCTCAATTGAAAATCAAGTGAGACTTACTCTCATTGTGGTTTCTGCCCCCCGAACGACCGAACGCCTGATCACCTCGCGAGATTGTTCCAAGAGCGGGCCGCAATGGAAAACGGCCCCGAAGGGCCGTTGTCGCTGAGCGCCAGGCAACGAATGCCGCTCTCGCGGCCTACTTGACGGGGTCCGTCACAAAGCCGATCTTGCGCACGCCGGCACGCTGGGCGGCGGCCATGGCCTGGGCAACACGCTCGTAGCGCACTTCCTTGTCGCCCTGGATGTGCAGGTCGGGTTGCGGCTCCTTGGCTGCCTCGGCCTTGAGGTTTTCCTCGAACTGCGTATCGCTCACGGCCACGCCATTCCAGTGGTACTGGCCATCAGCGGACACGGCCAAGCGCACGGTGGCGGGCTTGACGTCTTCGGGCTGGTTGGTGGCGCGGGGCAGGTCCACGTTCACCGAATGCTTCATCACCGGCACGGTGATGATGAAGATGATCAGAAGCACCAGCATGACGTCGACCAGCGGCGTCATGTTGATCTCGTTCATCACCTCTTCGCCGTCATCATCCATTGTTCCGAATGCCATGGCTTACGCGCCTTTCTTCAGCGGCAGCACATTGCCGGCTTCCTTGCCGTCGATGGACACACGGGCGCCGGTCACGAAGTAGGCGTGCATGTCGTGGGCAAAGCTGTTGAGTGCGTTGAGGATGGACTTGTTGCCACGCACCACGGCGTTGTAGCCGAGCACGGCCGGAATGGCCACGGCCAGACCCAGGGCCGTCATGATCAGCGCCTCGCCGATGGGGCCTGCCACCTTGTCGATGGAGGATTGGCCCGACAGGCCGATGGCGACCAGTGCGTGGTAGATGCCCCAGACGGTGCCGAACAGGCCGATGAAGGGGGCTGTCGAGCCCACGGAGGCCAGAATGGCCAGGCCCGATTGCAGGCGGGCCGTGAACTCGCTGATGCCGTTGCGCATGCAGCGGGTCACCCAGTCGCTGATGTCAAGCGTGTCGTGCAGGTGGGCGCTGGTCTTGCGGTGGTGGGCAGTGGCTTCGCGGCCTTCGAGCACCAGATAGCGGAAGGGGTTGGATCGGTCATTGCCGAGCTTTTCCAGGCCGCTGGCCAGGTCGGGGCTGTGCCAGAAGTCCTGGGCGTTGCGGGCGTACTTCTTGAACTTCACGATGTCCAGGGCCTTGATGATCATCACCAGCCAAGAGGCCACCGACATGGCCAGCAGGATGACGGCGACGGCACGGGTGACGAAGTCTCCCTGCGTCCAGACGTGGGCAATGCCGAATTGGGAATCCATGGATACTCCTGAGAATCAATTGAGGGTGAATTTGACCGGGACCGTAACCCACATGGGGGTTGGCGTGCCGTTGCTCTTGCCGGGGACGAACTTCCAGTTCTTGACGCCGTCCACGGCCTGCTGGTCCAGACGGTCGTAGCCGCTGGATTTGCTGACCTCGATCTTCTGAGGCAGGCCTTGCGCATCCACGAAGATGCGCAGCATCACGGTTCCCTGCTCGCCCATGCGCCGGCTGATGGCAGGGTAGTTGGGCGCCGGGTTGTTCAGGTAGGCGGCATTGTTGGATGGCAGCTCGATCTTGGGCGGTGCCGGAGGGGCAGGAGGCGCGGGCGGGGCAGGTGGGGCGGGCGGTGCCGGGGGGGCCGGCGGTGCCTCCACCACGGGCTTGGGCTCGTCTTCCAGCGTGCCTCGCGGCGCCGCAGGTGCCGGCTTGGGATCGGCAATGGCCTTGGGCAGAGGCGGCGCCTTCTTCACGACCGGCTGTGGCTTGGGGGGGGGCGGTGGCGGCGGAGGTGGCTTGGGGGCCTCGGGCTCGGGCGCGGGTGGCGAAATGAATTCCGCGATCACCTGGGCTGGCACGATGACCTCTTCGGGGGCGCGCTGGAGCAGGCCATGCTGCATCGCCCAGAGGGTTGCTGCATGCAAGACCACGACCGAACCCGCGATGGCCACGTTACGGCCAAGGCCCCCGGGGGGGCCAAAACGATCAGACTGGGACATAGAGACAGAAGGAGCTGACAGCGGATAGGTGCCGGGTGCTGTCGCTCGGAAGACGGAGTATCAGCTGCGCAGGATCCACCAGGTGCATGTAACGACGAGGATCAGGCTGCCGACAAGTGCTGAGAGGAGGACCATGCTTTGCTCTCCAGGATATTGTTGGCAAGCTGGACGGTCTGGGCCGCGATCTCGTTGTGTATGGCCGCCACGGGCTGGGTTGCGCAGCATTGCGCCACCACATCCCGGGCACAACTCTCGCACCGGCCGCACTGCATGGCGATACCCAATTCGAATTGGATTTCGTCAAAGCTCATGCCAGCGTGAGCGTGGCGTGCGATCTCACGGTCGGAAACCCGGCGACATACACAGACGATCATGGCTACAGGCAGTAATGGCTGGCTATTGATGAGATGAAAAATTATAAATGAGAATTCATCGCATTTGCAATTCTTAGTTGTCTGTAGGGCTGTATGGCCTTGCGCTTTACTCGGTATCCAGCAGTTCCACAGTGGCCTGCGCGAGGGTTGCACAGCCTGTCAGGGCCATGGCGACCTCCAGTTCGTCGCGCAGCAGCCTCAGTACGTGGGCCACGCCAGCGGCACCTGCATTGGCCAGACCCCAGACTATCGGGCGGCCTATCAGCACAGCCGTTGCACCGAGAGCGATGGCCTTGAGCACATCGGTGCCTCGCCGTATGCCGCCGTCGGCGAGCACAGGGAGCGCATGCCCCGAGTTGCGCAAGGCCTTGGTGACGCGCGCCAGTGCGGTGGCCGTTGCGGGAACGGTATCCAGCGTGCGTCCCCCGTGGTTGGAAACAATGATGCCTGCCACGCCCGATCTCGCCGCCTGCAGCGCGTCAGCCGGATGCAGCACCCCCTTGAGCAGCACTGGCAGGCGTGTCTGCTGCTGCAGCCAGGCAACGTCATCCCAGGTGGGCGCATGCTGCAGCAGGCCGTCGAACAGTGCGCTCTGGTCCGGTGTGAGCCGGACGGCCGGAGATGGAGCCAGGCCCTGCAGATTGACGGCAGAAATGCCGGCGGGAAGGCTAAAGCGCGCGCGGCGTTCACGGTCCCGTACGCCGCTGGCGGGGGCGTCCACCGTCAGCACCAGCGCTTCGTAGCCTGCCGCCTCGGCCCGTTCGATCAATTGCCTGGTAAAGCCCCGGTCGTGCTGCAGGTACAGCTGGAACCATAGCGGCCCGCGGGTCGGCGTGAGCTGTGCGGCCTTCGCCACAGTCTCCAGCGGCAGGCTGGCCTGGGTGCTGAGCACCATGCCTGCGCCCAGCGCCGCAGCCGCATAGGCTGTTGCAAGCTCTGCGTCGGCATGCGCCATTTGCTGGAAGGCCATGGGGGCGACCAGCAGGGGGCAGGCCAGCTCTCGCCCCAGCAGTTGCAGCCGTGTGTTTCCCCCTGCAAGAGGCCTGAGTACGCGTGGCCACAACGTGAGCGCATCCCAGGCGCTGCGGTTGGCGGCAAGGCTGTGCTCATCGGCCGCGCCGCCCGAGAAGTAGGCCCAGGCGTTGTCGTCCAACCGCTGCCGCGCCTGGATCTCGTGGTCGGCCAGATTGATGATGCCGTCGGGAACGGCTTGCAGTGCGGGCACTTGGCTCATGGCATTGGAGGGGGGGCGATGGCGCATCGCCGGTGGCAGACATCCGGAAAAAAGAAAAGCCGGCCCATGGGCCGGCTTTCATCCGTGGGGCAGGCCCGGGGATTACTTGACGTGCTTGCCGATCAGGCCAGCCATCTCGAACATCGAGACTTGGGGCTTGCCGAACACATCCTTGAGCTTGGCATCAGCGTTGATCATGCGCTTGTTGGCAGCGTCTTGCAGCTTGTTGGCCTTGATGTAGACCCACAGCTTGCTGATGATCTCGGTGCGGGGCAGGGGGGTGGAACCCACCACGGCAGCCAGAGCGGGGCTGGGGGTGAGGGGTTTCATGAAGGCGGCGTTGGGAGTGCGCTTCTTTGCGGGAGCTGCCGGAGCAGCCGTTGCCTTCTTTGCAGTTGCCATGTTGCTTGTTCCTAGTATGGAGTGGATTCTTTACCAGCGAAAAACCGTCGCTATCCACTGGCAGGCTGATGCTAATGGGAAAAAAACGGTCTTCCAAGCTCACCCGTCAAATTTTTGCCTCGATTTGTTGCTGTGGCGCTGTTTTTTGAAGAGTTTTTGCATTCCTGCTCCCTTTCGGGGGCCGCCATGGCTGGAGGGCCGTCGGAGCCAGCGCTTTCAGAGGGGGCGGACTTCGCTTGTGGACGAAGGTTCCGAAGTGAGTTTTCGGGCGGGCCAGGTAGCCACAAAAATGCCCAGCAGGGCGATCGCGAAGGCCAGCGCCTGCATGGATGTGACCCGTTCGCCCAGCACGCACATGCCGACCAAGGCGGCGCTGATCGGCAGCAAAACCGTGAAAGTGCCCGCCTGCGAGGCTGGCACGCTGCGCAGGCCCGTCATCCACAGCCATACGGTCCACACGCAGGCAGCCAGGGCGTAGAACAGCAGCAGTCCCCAGATGCTCCATTGCACGCTGCCGAAGTCGAAGTGCCAGGCCAGATACAGCCCGAAGGGAGTTGACAGCGCAAATCCCCAGAGGTTGACGATGGATGTGATGCGTTTGGGCCCCAGGGATGTGGTCAGGCGCTTGCCGATCACGGCGTAAAACGCCTCGCAAAGCACGGCGCCGACGAGCAGCATCTGCCCCAGCCATGCCTGCGACGAGGTCGAAGAGACTGCCGCGGTGCCCGCGTCGGGGCGCGACAGTGCATACAAGCCTATGCCGGTCACAGCCAGTGCAATGGCCAGCCAGGTACGCGCGGCCACGCGCTCGCGCAGGAAAAGCCAGCTCATCAAGGCCACGGCGGCCGGAATGGCGGCCATGGTCACGCCTGCCGTGACGGCGCTGGTCAGGCTGACGCCGGTAACCATGCAGATGGTGAAGAGGAAGTTGCCGAACAGCGACTCCAGGAACAGCAGTCCTTGTGTGCGGCGCGGCAAGGGAGCCTCGTCAGCCGGCTTGCGCAGCCATCGCAGCATGGCGATGGCTCCTATGCCAAAGCGCAGCCAGGCCAGCAACAGCACCGGAAAAATGGCGGCCAAGGGCTTGGATAGGGCGACATAGCTGCCGACCAGGGACATGCTCAGCGCCAGGCAGGCATAGGCAGATCTGCGATGGGAGGTGTTCACGGCTTGTGGAGTTTGGGGCGGCGGTAGCGCTGCCTGAACGCGCGATGGTACCTGCGGGCACGGCAGGCACCCGTGACATACCTGTGTCGCGAATGCTTGCCATGCTGTGGCAATTTTTCACTGCATGGAATCTTCTTTTTGCATTGTGAAAAATTGGATTGCTGCGTTGCGCCATTTTTTCTCAATACGAGAAATGCAATTTCATATTGAAAAATATGAAAATAAGCTGTTGATTTTTATGAAGAAAAATTTAGTCTTGTATAAGACACAAGATGTTGATCGGGTCTTCTATAAGACTTAAATTTGATCCCAAGGCCGACGCAAGAAAGCCGCTTGTTTCAACAACCTCCCAGGAGAGCAACATGCCCCAATCCCTGACCCAGCAACTGAGCCGCGAACAACAGATTTCCGCCCTTGAGAAAGACTGGGCGCAGAACCCCCGTTGGAAGGGTGTCAAGCGTGGCTACAGCGCCGCTGACGTGGTGCGTCTTCGCGGCAGCCTGCAGCCTGAATACACGCTGGCCCAGCGCGGCGCGGAACTGCTCTGGGACAGGATCAACGGCGGTGCCAAGAAAGGCTACGTGAATGCCTTTGGCGCCATCTCTGCGGGCCAGGCCATGCAGCAGGCCAAGGCCGGCCTGGAAGCGGTGTACCTGTCGGGCTGGCAGGTGGCTGCCGACGGCAACACCAGCGAAACCATGTACCCCGACCAGTCGCTGTACGCCTATGACTCGGTACCCACCATGGTGCGCCGCATCAACAACACCTTCAAGCGCGCCGACGAAATCCAGTGGAGCCGTGGCATCAACCCCGGCGACAAGGAATTCATCGACTACTTCCTGCCCATCGTGGCGGATGCCGAAGCCGGCTTCGGCGGCGTGCTCAACGCGTTCGAGCTGATGAAGAACATGATTGCCGCTGGCGCGGCAGGTGTGCACTTCGAGGACCAGTTGGCCGCCGTGAAGAAGTGCGGCCACATGGGTGGCAAGGTGCTGGTGCCTACCCAGGAAGCCGTCGAGAAGCTGATCTCCGCGCGCTTTGCCGCCGACGTGATGGGTGTGCCCACCATCGTGCTGGCCCGTACCGATGCTGAAGCCGCCAACCTGATCACCTCCGACCATGACGCCAACGACAAGCCGTTCCTGACCGGCGAGCGCACGCAGGAAGGCTTCTACCGGGTCAGGAACGGCATGGAGCAATCCATCAGCCGCGGCGTGGCCTACGCACCCTATGCAGACCTGGTGTGGTGCGAAACCGGCGTGCCTGACATCGGCTTTGCCCGCGAGTTCGCCCAGGCCGTGCATGGTGCCTGCCCAGGCAAGCTGCTGAGCTACAACTGCTCGCCCTCGTTCAACTGGAAGAAGAACCTCAACGACAGCCAGATTGCCTCCTTCCAGGAAGAGCTGTCTGCGTTGGGCTACAAGTTCCAGTTCATCACGCTGGCCGGCATCCACATCAACTGGTTCAACACCTTCCAATTCGCCCACGCCTACGCCAACGGCGAAGGCATGAAGCACTACGTGAACATGGTGCAGGAGCCCGAGTTCGCCGCACGTGAGAAGGGCTACACCTTCGTGTCGCACCAGCAGGAAGTGGGTGCGGGCTACTTCGACGACGTGACCACGGTGATTCAGGGTGGCTCGTCCAGCGTGAAGGCACTGACCGGCTCCACGGAAGAGGAGCAGTTCCACTGAAGCGCAGCTGTAGTGAGTCGAACTTCAGGTAGATAGGGGTGAGAAAGCGTCCGGGGCCTTGTGCTTCGGGCGCTTTTTCTTTGCTGGGGAGTGAAATAACCATTGTCAGGCTGATGCGCACGACTGGCGGTGTTCGGCCAATAGCCGCCGGACGCTGCGGACTTGCGAGCGACGGCTTCAGGCTTGAACCGTCAGCCTCCTCGAGCCCTTCAGGCACCCGCTATTGCTGAAAAACCCCCATTGTGAGTAACCGCGATGTGCACTGAAAATTAATCGATTTCTGGCTTTATCGTTACAACTTGTACAATCTCACGAGTTACACATCGCTCGCCTACGAGCAACAACGAATTGCCTTCGATTGAGCAACGGTGTTTATGGAGGAATGCTTTGACCATTGCTACAGGATCGGCGGAAGTTCTGCTCGTTGCCAACAAGCTGGGCCTCACTGAGACGGGGGGCGGACACGGAGCTAAGGGCGTTGACTTTCAACGATGGTGGGCTGTTCTCAGGATGGTCGAACTGGAGCAGTCAAATGCCCCCGACTTCTTGCTTCTTTTCGAGGCAGTCCAGGACGTCACCGAGCTCGATTCCATTAACGCACCTACCAAGGCCGTTGTTTACCAAGTCAAGAAGAAGGACACTGGAACTTGGTCCTGGTCAGTGTTGACCGGTACCTCCGCGCCAAAGCAGCCGAAGACCACCAAGAAGAAAAAGAACGTCGCCCCCGCCGCACAAGTACCTACCGCAACCCCAAGCTTCGACAAAGTTGGCGACAGTGTCCTCGGCAAGCTCCATCTGAGTTTGACTGCGTTCGAAAAATTGCCAGTTGAGGGTTTCTTCATCTCAAACGCCGGTTGTGACGTCCCACTCGCCTCCGGGGCGAATGCAGCAACATCGCTGCCGTGCTCGCTATCAGACTTGGCAGCCGACCACGCACAGCTCCTGACCGACGCGCTCCACACTCTAGGCACTTCGGGCGCGCAGGCTCCAGATCTCAAGAAGGTGCGAATCGCTCGTGTGGCAATTCACCCCGATGACCCTTCCGCGCCAGCGGTGACAAAAGCCTTAGACTGGCTAACACCACCGATCCACGAAGCGCGCGCAGATGATCGCTGCCGCCAATTTCAGCAGCGCTTCGTGGATATCCAGCCGTCGTTCAAAGCGGATTCGCAGCTTGCCAAAGCCTGCAAACCAGCTGTGCGTCCTCTCCACCACCCACCGGTGTTTGCCCAGCCGCTCGCTGCTCTCAATGCCTCGTCTGGCAATTCGGCCAATGATGCCCCGCTGCCTCAGGTGGGCTCGGCATCGCTTGAAGTCGTAGCCTTTGTCGGCGTGCAGCTTTGCCGGTCTTCTACGGGGACGTCCTGGCAGGCCAGCAATCGCAGGAATCGCGTCCACGCACCTCTCGAACATCTTGGAGTCGTGCCGGTTCGCGCCGCTGACCAAGATCACCAGCGGGATGCCTCTGGCATCTACGACGATGTGCCGCTTGGAGCCGAGCTTGCCTCTGTCCGTGGGGTTTGGGCCCGTTTCCTGGCCCCCCGGGGGCTTGGTACCGAGGAGCCATCAATGCTGGCCCGGCTCCAATCGATTTGGTCATGTTCACGCAAGCGAGTCAGCATGGCCTGGTGCAGCTGCTCCCAGACACCAGCGGCGTTCCAGTCGCGTAGGCGCCGCCAGCAAGTCATGCCGCTGCCGTAGCCCAGGGATTGGGGAAGGTCTTCCCATGGAATGCCTGTTTGCAGCACGAACAAGATGCCGTTGAGGGCGGCCTCATCGCTGACTGCGAGCTTGCGCGCACCGCCTTTGGCAGAAGGCACGAAGGCTGGGATCAGGGGTTGTAGCTGTCGCCACAGTTCTTTGCTAACGGGTCGTCTTGCCATGAGGGCAGCGAGCATAACTGCTCTGCGGGGGCCTGTGACGAAGTGGTGTTAGCCACTCTTAGAGCTGCTTACACAACGCAGCCCAGGGCACGCTGCACAGGCTCGAGCGTTTGTAGAGTCGCTTGTCATGAAGATATCTGCGCTAGGTCGGCACACGGCGACGTGCGCGACATTTGGGCTGCTGCCGGTTTCGATGACACCTTGTTAAGGTGGCAGATGAAACCGGAGGTGGTTAATGGAGAGAAGAAGGACATTCAGTCGCGAGTTCAAACTCGAGGCGGTCAAACTGGTCGTTGAGCGTGGCGTGTCTGTGGCCCAGGCAGCCAAAGACTTGGACGTTCACGAGAACGTGCTGCGCAAGTGGGTGCGTGAGCTGAGGCAGGAGCCTCAGGAGGCGTTCCCTGGCAACGGCAAACAAAAGGCGCAGGATGCTGAGATAGCACGGCTGCACAAGGAAGTGGCCAAGCTCAAGATGGAGCGCGACATATTGAAAAAAGCCGCGGCCTACTTCGCGAAGGAGTCGATGTGAAGTTCGGCTTCGTGGCGAAACACCGAGGGGCCTGGCCGGTCAATCTGATGTGCGAGGCGCTCGGTGTCTCGCGAGGCGGCTTCTACGCCTGGCTCACACGACCCAGGAGCCGGCGTAGCCTCAGCGACGAGGTGCTGGGTGCGCAAGTGCATCAGAGCTTTGTACGCAGCGACCGCACCTACGGCGCACGCCGTGTGTGGCACGACGTGCTGGAGCAAGGCCAGACCTGTGGGCTGCATCGTATTGAGCGGCTCATGCGGGAGCAGGCGCTGCGTGCGAGACCGCGAAGGCGTGGACTACCCAAGGACCGTGGCGCGCGTGGTGCTGTGGCTGACAACGTGCTGGACCGTCAGTTCCAGGCAGATGGTCCGAACCAGAAATGGGTGGCCGACTTCACCTATATCTGGACGGCAGAAGGCTGGCTTTACGTAGCTGCGGTACTGGACCTGTACTCCCGTCGAATCGTGGGCTGGTCGATGCAGGAGAGCATGACCTCGCAGCTCGTGGTGGACGCGCTGATGATGGCTGTGTGGCGCCGGGGCAGGCCAGTGGCACTGCTGCACCACTCGGACCAGGGTAGCCAATACACAAGCGAGCACTTCCAGAGGCTGCTGGACGAACAGGGCATCACTTGCAGCATGAGTCGGGCTGGCGAGGTCTGGGACAACTCGGCCATGGAGAGCTTCTTCAGTTCTCTGAAGACCGAGCGCACGGCCCGTAAGGTGTACAGGACACGAGGCCAGGCCCGCTCAGATGTGTTCGATTACATCGAGTGCTTCTACAACCCGACGCGTCGGCATTCGACGCTCGGATATCTCAGTCCCGTACAGTTCGAGCAAGCTCAAGAAGCTTAGGTCGGTGTCAACGAGACCGGCAGCAGCCCAGCCCGACCTCTCGGGCAGTGGAGGTCCACGCTCCTTACTAGCCTACTACGCGGCGATTTGGCGCACGGCGCACGGCTCTAACGCCACGTACGATATTCCGGTAGTCATCGATTCCCCCAACCAGCAGGCGCAAGATGACATCAACCTTCCGGCAGTGCTTGAGTTCATTGCTAAGGACTTGCCGGACGATATCCAGCTTATCGTAGGTCTCGAGACGAGCACAGAATTTCCGTTCGATTACGAACTACACCTCGAGCGGAAGTACTCGGTCCTCATCGAGGAAGAATGGGATATTACATACAGCAAGGTTGAGCCCTTGCTTCACGCGATGTATACCAACTTATTTTCTCAACCAGCCAAAGATAAGCAGGAATAGCGTGCAAGCGGCATCTAATTCAACGAGAGGTTTTAGTTGTGGTGTCAGTGCAACCGGTCTATCTCAGTGCTGTAGTACTCACACAGCCGCGTGTGGCAATGGCAGCAATCGCGGAAAAGTGGGCGCCATTGGGTGACGTTTCGGATGACTGCGTGGGGAGCTATAAGAGACGGTCGCGGACTGGTCAAAAGTGAACCCTCGACACCCAAACTTTGTCGTAGCATGAGGGATAAACGTCATGTTGATGAATCAATATTAAGCACTGACTATTCTGACATAACTTGCATCACGTCAGAACTGTCGCTGAAAATCCCTGTACAACCAGTTTTATATTAATAAATAAAAAATTTATGCTGCCTATCAATCGCAATATTCGCTCAAAAAGCAACCTATTCTTCTATATTATAGGGAATAACGGTTCAGGGAAAAGTACCTTTTTAAATAGATGTACTCAGATATATTCCGAAGATTTCGGAAAAATAGTAGCTTTGCCCTGCGGGATGTTGGATCGGTTTGAGCCAAAGTCAAATGGAAAGGTGCATTACCTGGGGTATCGCTCAAAACAAAATGCGGTTTTCCTTACAACCTTAAATAAAAGTATCACGTTATTGATATTAGCGTTGTTGAAGAACAGCAAAAAAGCGTTGATCGAGACTGTCCTAGAAGACTTGCATATGGAGCTATCTTTCTCTCCTGCAGCGACGATGTGGGACAAGCGTACTCCGCAGACCCGCCGGGCAAGTGAAATCCAGCGTGCAGCTGCCGAAAGCGCGATTGAGCGTTGCAAGAAAATCGATTGGCGACAGATTTCAGTAAACGATGCAGATATTCTGGAGCAGTGTCTGCGTCTCGATTTGCGTTTTTTCTGCAAGCTTGGTCCAAAAGACAAGCCGGATCGCTATTTCCCAGAGGATTTGAGTTCAGGGTACGTACAAAAAATTCGGTTGCTGCTTACGGTGGCCCAGGAGGCGGAAGACAATTGCCTAATACTGATTGACGAGCCAGAGATCAGTTTGCACGTGACATGGCAGGCAGAATTGCCCAAGTTGTTCCGCTCAACCCTTTCATCTCTTACAAAATGCGTGGTGGTAGTTGCAACCCACTCGCCTGTAATTATTTCAAATACGACGCAAGAGCTAGACTTCATTTATACGATTCCAGATGGTGAAACCGTCACATCGCAGGAAATCCCTGCAAATATCGAAAAACTTTTATTTAAGCAATTCCACTACCTGTCCTTGTCGAGTAGCATCGTGCCGGAGACATGCGCGCGAGTTCTACACAACCTGACCCATGATACGCTGACTGCAGCCCAAGCGCGACAGGAACTAAATAATTTCTATGAAAACGATCTAACGCCGCGTGACAAGAATTTTTTGGAAAAAGCGCTAGAAATTATCGATATCACCAACAATCACGATGAATAACCTGATCGACCTTCTTCCCGATCCGACTGGAGTTGATTTAAATGAAGCGCAAACCTTAGATAAGCTTCGGTGGGAAACGATCTATGGCGATATAGCAACCGCGCACTCTTGGGCGTTTTTTTCGACCGGAGGTAAGCTGCCGACGATATCGCTACCTAAAATCCCAACGCCTGATCACATTGCTTATAAGAATAAAGCAGACACGTTTTTTTTAACGCTGCAAAACGGCAACGATAAATGTTTGAGCAAGACCAAAAAGTTACTGCGAACTCATTTGACTGAGCGACAACGAGGTTTCTGCTGCTACTGTCGCCGACAACTTTATTTGCATGGCATGGCCATTAACATTGATCACGTCGTGCCTAAGACGCCAAATACCAAATCAGCACTTGCGCAGCACCATGCGCGTAAACTCTGTTTTGATATTGAGAATCTAGTGGTTTGCTGTATTGATTGCAACGTTGCCAAAAAGACCGAAATTCATACTTTTCATCCTAATCTAGCGAATTATGCAGACTATATCTCGTACAAGATCCTCATTTCTCCCGAGAATAATATAATTACTTACAAAATGTCAGCGACGCCTGGTCAATCAAGAATTGCCAAAGAAATATACGATGTATTCAAATTATCGCGGCTAGAAATGCGACAGAAACTTGCTGCCTTGAAATATGATGATTTCATACTCTCGATTGAGGCAAGCATGATTGCTGCAGATGATGATGTTGAATTGCGGATAAAACTACAGGAATTGGCAGGCATGTATATTGATAGTTTGGTTTGATTTTTTAGAGAAGTCGGTGAGTACTCGCCATCTATTTGCACGTTGCAATTATCGGAAATCATGTGAAATCGCCCGGAAATTTAAGCGTTAGTCGCCGATAGGTTTAATACATTGCCATGTACTGTCCCTAAAATCTGCGCGAAATGCTGCTGACTTGCCAACGTTCATCGCGAATTTAGCTTTGATCTTTGTAGTTCTAAGGTAGATAACCTAACTACAAAAGAATTCGCATCAATGGTGTTTTCGGCCCAGCTGCTTTCCGTCCGCATTTGGTCAGGCAGCGCCAGTCGTACGCCGCTCGGTAGTAGCTGTTTGCAAGGGATTCCATGGCGGCGCGTGATGCGATAGTTAAGGACTCGAGGTGTCTTTCAGTTGGCTAAACCAAGAGGCAATTATTCGATGGCGAGCTGAAGGAGTAAGCATTCTCAGTGCCAAGAGAAGCTCCGCTATATCGTCATCTTCACAATATAAATAGGCGAGTGGAACACCTAGTACTTCTGCGATCAGCCGCGCGGTCTTCACAGGCGGCTCATGTGTTCCTAACTCATATCTGCTAATGCGGGCACGGCTTGATGACTCATCAATGCCGATTAGCACTCCTATTTTTTCTTGAGGCCACTGCAGGGCTTCACGCCGAGCACGCATGCGGCGTCCTACGACGTTAGATAGCTCCAAGGGTACAGACTTCATGTAGCGAGTTTCGTTACACTGTGGTAATCTGTCGTCACGAAAAACGTTACATATATAAGAGCTTGATTATTAAACTGTCGACAGAATTCTTCTTAAATCTGTGAGTAGCTGGTTAAATATATTTCATTTTCTGATTTTTGTTTAGTGTAGATAAATTCTGGTGTTTTGAGAAAATCTGCTTGTGACTTTTTATTTCAACCTGGAGGATTAGATGGATTACGAATACAAGGTCATTGACGTAGCCGATGGGGCGATCAGCTCGCTTTTACTTGGAGAGGGCCGAATCGAAACAGAAGTTCTGGAGGCCTATATCAATGCTATGGCATCGGAAGGATGGCGCTTGGTTTTTATGGAAAAGGTCATGCAAAGGCATCTCGTCGTTGCAGATAGGGAAACCTTGATGATTACTTTTGAAAGGAGGGTGCCGGAGTCCGAGCGCGTCGCAAGAGCCGCGAGGTGCATTGACGATGTGATTCGTGCTGAAGACGCAGCCAAGCGAAAGGGGCGTGGAGCTGCTGTTGGGGCAGCGGGCATGGTTGCCGCAGGGGCGGTGTTGAGCAATCTACTGAACGAGGAATAAATTGAACTTGAACCAGAAAATTGCCGAGAGAAGGGCGCAATTGCAAAAGGAAGAAGCAGCCCAGGAGGCACGCAAGCGGCAGGAGGTGCTTGAACAGAGGCAAAGGGAGCAAGCCCAAGAGAGGGCGATCAAGGAGTCTGCCGAGAAGGAGGCGGCGCAGAAGATTCAGGAGATCGAGGCCCAACTGCATGGCACCAAGGAGCAAGTGTCAACTGATGCAGCTCCCGTGCTGGATGAGAGAGTAAGCCAGGAGGCCAAGAAGAAGGTAGATGCACATATCAGTGCGCTTGCAGGAAAACGATTCACCAAAGGAGAAAACTGGGCATTTGGCCTCCTCATGTTGGGAACCGTCCTTGGTTTCTTTATGGCGTGGTGGTTTGGTCTGGGAATGCTGATTTGGACTTGCTACTACGTCACCAAGGTCAGCAATCGTCACGAAGCCGAGATCAGGGCCGAGTTGGGGCAAGTTAATGAAGGGAGCAAGGAATGAAGAGGATTTCAACCGCGATCATGCTTGTGGGCATCGTTATGCTCATCCTCGCCTTGGGCAGCGATGTGGCTGTCGATGGTATGGGAGGGCGACGGATCACGAACAATGGCTTGATGCATGACCGCTTGGTCAACATCATCCTGAGCGTGACCCTGATCCTGGGCGGTCTGCTGCTGAAGCTGTTCGGGGACAAGCTGTCAGGGCCCTATCTGCAGGTCATTGATCAGTTGCCAGCGAGTGAGTACTTAGACTGGCTAACACCACCGATCCACGAAGCGCGCGCAGATGATCGCTGCCGCCAATTTCAGCAGCGCTTCGTGGATATCCAGCCGTCGTTCAAAGCGGATTCGCAGCTTGCCAAAGCCTGCAAACCAGCTGTGCGTCCTCTCCACCACCCACCGGTGTTTGCCCAGCCGCTCGCTGCTCTCAATGCCTCGTCTGGCAATTCGGCCAATGATGCCCCGCTGCCTCAGGTGGGCTCGGCATCGCTTGAAGTCGTAGCCTTTGTCGGCGTGCAGCTTTGCCGGTCTTCTACGGGGACGTCCTGGCAGGCCAGCAATCGCAGGAATCGCGTCCACGCACCTCTCGAACATCTTGGAGTCGTGCCGGTTCGCGCCGCTGACCAAGATCACCAGCGGGATGCCTCTGGCATCTACGACGATGTGCCGCTTGGAGCCGAGCTTGCCTCTGTCCGTGGGGTTTGGGCCCGTTTCCTGGCCCCCCGGGGGCTTGGTACCGAGGAGCCATCAATGCTGGCCCGGCTCCAATCGATTTGGTCATGTTCACGCAAGCGAGTCAGCATGGCCTGGTGCAGCTGCTCCCAGACACCAGCGGCGTTCCAGTCGCGTAGGCGCCGCCAGCAAGTCATGCCGCTGCCGTAGCCCAGGGATTGGGGAAGGTCTTCCCATGGAATGCCTGTTTGCAGCACGAACAAGATGCCGTTGAGGGCGGCCTCATCGCTGACTGCGAGCTTGCGCGCACCGCCTTTGGCAGAAGGCACGAAGGCTGGGATCAGGGGTTGTAGCTGTCGCCACAGTTCTTTGCTAACGGGTCGTCTTGCCATGAGGGCAGCGAGCATAACTGCTCTGCGGGGGCCTGTGACGAAGTGGTGTTAGCCACTCTTAGCGCGCTGGGTCACGGCCATCCTGTCCTCTGCCTGTGTGTGGGTGCTGCTGCTCATGTATCTCTGGCCTAAGACGAGCGTGGCGGCTGCGCTGCTTGCTGCTATGGCTTGGTGCTCGTTCCTTCCGCAGGCGACCTACACCGTGCTCAAGCGGGTCTGGATTGGCACTTTGTTGCTGGCGGTGGGGATGGCGACCTGGCACTTGATTGCCTTGTTCAGCACAGGTGTCAACGCGTTAACGCTGGGATTGATATCGGAGGGGGTATCTCTGATAGGAACGGGACGTTTGCTGCCTTTGTTTTCTGTAATGCTCGGAGTGCCTTTGCTGGTGTCAGTTGTGGGGTTCGCTTTCACCACGCTAAAGATGAAAGCAAATTGAAGGAAATTGCTTTTCAGCTTGGCTGTTGGCGAGGGGGTGCTGTAGGTAGAGATTTTTCTTGTAACATGTGGGGTCTTTTTGAAGAGATAGTCTATTGACATAGGAGCCTGCATGACTGCACATGAAGTAACAAAATGCAATGATCCAATAATCCGTATTTATGAAAAAAGTTGCCCATCACTTTCGAAAAGGAGCATCCTTACTTATGAGGTTGGTGTGCGAGAGTCGGAAGGAACCTTGCATTTGCGGGTGATAGGTAATACGGGGCGCGGAAATTGGTCAAAAGGCTGGGTGTGTGGTCGAAGAATTGATGGAGCTGTTATAAACCAAGATTGTTTGAATGGAAAAAAATTCCACGAATTGCAAGAAGGAAAATCACGAAATACTGGAGGTTTTATACTGGCAGCTCTATTTAATATAGGCCTGGTTCGTAAGCGAGGTGCTCGTTTCTATGAGCATATACCGGGAACAAACTTTAAGAAAGTACTAGAGATACGCTTGAGAGAAGAAAAGGCGAGATAAAAGTCGCTGAATGTGGTGGCTTGATGATTTTACTGTATGCCCGCCCTGGAGAAATCCTCGGCGGGCTTTATTTTTCTAACAGAAAGGAGTTTTATGCGCGTTTATGCAGATTCCCTATCTATTCATGAAGCCTGCGGCCAAGCCCGGTGCACCGAACTGGATAACTTGATCAGCCTGCGTATTGAAGAGTTGGCCGAATATGAGGTGGATGACCTGTCCAGTCTCATCAAAATCCTGGTTCTAGAGCCTAGCGATTCATTGACTACTGTTGATGCGGAACTGGGTTTTTCACTTCTTGGTCGCCATTGCGATGTCGCCGAAAGCCATCGGGAATGGTTCGAGCTGACCCTGGTGCTCAGTGATGGCGGCTTCGGTGTCGTGATCTACGTGCCCAAGCATGCGGATCTTGATCCCCTGCTGACGGCCTATTGCGCCAGCCAGGTGAGGGCCACATCACAGTGACCCGCCTTCATCACCCACCACCTGCCGCCCATCGAGGCGGCTTTTTTTTTTGTCTGAGGGCGTTTTGCCACCTTATCTGATAGGCCACCTGCCTATCGCATCGATCTACCAAGGAGAACTTTATGAGTGAATTCGAAGCGACAGAAATCGGGCAGCAACCCGTATCGATCGACAGCATCTACAACGGCAAGTGCCTGTCAGTCTCGGGCCGAAGCACGCTCACCTACACGGTGGGCCAGGGCAAGGGCGACAACGCGCTGTACCTGCGTATCGCCGATAGCACCGGCAACGGCGTGTGGTGCAAGGACTGGGCGCCAGCCTCGGCCATCGAGGCGATCGTTTCGGGAGCGCAGGAGCTGACCGCCAAGAGCTTCCATAGCCTGCATCCAGGCAAGTCCATCAACACAGGCGGCTTCGTGCTGGCTGCGCTACGGGATCTTGGGCTCATCCGGCCGGGCGAGGTGAACACGCGGCTCCATGAGCATGTGCCCGGAGCCACGCTGGAGGGGATCACGCGCAACCCGCCCAAGGCGAAGGACGAGGGCAGTGCCGCCAGCATGGCAGGGAAGTCGCGCCGGAAGGCAAAGGAGGGGGCTTGACCCCGGGCATACAGGCCGCCTTGGTTACGGTATTGGTACTGGGAATGTGGTTCAATGCTACACGCCCCATGTCCATAGCTGCTGCCGCTGCGCTGACCTTTATGTATCCCCTGTTGCTGATCGTGATTCTGGTTGGTGCGGGCGCTGCCCTGTGGGTGGGCTACCTTCGGAAATAGCCTGAGCCAAGCTCCCGGAGGAAGTCCGCTCCAGCCTCTGCGCCCTGGGGGGCGAGGGTTGGGCCATGGCGACGTGCGACGGCCGCCCCATGAGGGGGGTGATCCCGGACCCCTGCCGGGCTCGCCTGGGAGCAACCTGGGCACCAGCCGGGGCGACGCGGTGCTGCCCAGCCCCCCCGGCCACCCGGGCCCCGGGGGGCGCTACCCCTCCCCGAACTCCGCCACATCTGCCACGGCGCCACCCGCCGGGCCATGCCCTGCAACAACGTTGCGGCGTTGCGGATGTTGCGGATTGGGACGGGGCTGCGGGAAAAGCGCAAAAATGCTGCCTCAGAGCAGTTTTGTAGCGGAAAAGAGACGTTCCTGTTTTTTTTTCGTTGCCCGTGGCTTCTCTGCTTTTGAGCAGTTTAAGGCGTTTTGCCCTCTGCGCTCCTTCACAGAAGTGCTTCTTTCCTAAGCAAAAAAAAATTCCCCAGCTAGAAGTGCTTCCAAGCCAAGGAATTTTGTTTTCCTTGTTTGGTGTGCCTCCATTCCTTAGATTTTTACAGCTCGCTTCTAGAAGGCTCTCTATTCCTAGAAGAAATTCAATCCCATGCAGAAGTACGTTAAGGCTTATATATTTTAATTTCCTTGTTTGTTGTGACTCCATTCCTATTGATTTGATTGCCGTGATCCGATAATTGACCTAGGTTTTTAAGGGGGATCATGGCGGGTTAAGTTGCATGGGTTGCGAGGTTTGTATTTAGAATTCAGTCCTGGATAGCTGCCTGCACGCAGCGAACCACGGATTGGCCAATCCATCTTCTCAACCGCGTAATTTCAAAGCAACCGAAAAATTTCAAAGGATGGATCATGAAAACTAAGCCTGTGAGTTCAACTTCGTCGATCATTTCAAAGAGCCTGGACGCGAATAATGTCGAGCCGTTTGAGGGTGCGATCGATTGCGGCATGCTGATGACTGAAATTATGCGTGCCATCAAAAATCACGTGGTCATATCGGATGATGATGCCTTGATTGTGGGGCTATGGTGTATTAATACATGGTGCTATAGAGATTTTCAGCGTTGCCCTCTGTTGCTGATTAACGCTCCAGAGAAAGAATGTGGGAAAACTCAGCTGCTAAAGGTGGTGGAGAAATTTGTGTTTCGACCAATAGAGTCAGCCAATATTACGTTGGCAGCACTTTTTAGGTTGATCACTAATTTCATGCCCACGCTACTGATCGATGAAGCAGACACATTTATGGAGGGGAAAACAGAATTTGCTGGGGTGGTGAACAAGGGCTACGAAAAAGGAGGATTTGTCTTGCGGGTAGAGGCCGTGGGGAAAGAGCTTGTCGAGCGTGCCTATGTGGTTTATGGCCCTAAAGTCATGGCCGGAATCATGCTTGAGCGGCACTTGCCGAGCGCCACAATGAGTCGAGGTATCCAGATTCCCATGAGGCGCAAGACCAAGGGCGACAATGTTCAGCGCTTGCGTTCTGCCGATCCAGAGGTTTTTAGAGGCCTGCGTTCTCGTATTCTGAAATTTGTTATAGATAACAAGGACGCCTTGGCGAAGGGCTGGGATGAGATGCCACAGGAACTCAGTGATCGCCAGCAAGACAATTGGGAGCCCTTGCTAGCCATTGCAAAGTGCCTTGGCGAAGAGTGGTATCAAAAAGCGTGTGAGGCAGCCCTGAAAAACTGTGAAGAAACAGCGCCGCCTAAGGCCTCTTCCAATCAATTGCTGGAGGATATCCGCGAGGTCTTGTCTGACTATTCGGAAAAGTACATCCCGTCGGCATATTTGTTGCAAAAGCTCCATGACGCTGAGGATATGGACTGGGGTACCTACAGTGGCGGTAAACCACTTTCGGCGCGTCAGCTGGCAAAATTCATGAGTGCCTATGGAGTAAAGACCAAGACTGTGCGCATGAAATCGGACTTTACACCCAAGGGCTATGAGGTGCGTGATTTTGCTGATGCCTTTGCACGGTATCTGCCAGAGTTGCCAAGTGAACTGCCCCCGGAGGAAGAGAAACCTCTGCGTACAGGAAATCCGCCGATTCCAGAGTTCTGAAATAGTGATCGGGGGCCCCGCCACAGTGAAAGGTGGTGTGCTCACTTGTGAAGCCAGTGGTGGCCGTTGCCTCTAGTTTTCAAGTGATTTTTCCTAAGCCGATGATTTTGATCATCGTCGATTCCTGCGGTGATGGTCTCTGCGGGACTGTTCCGCATCTTTGTTAACCCATTTTCTTGTGAATAGCCACGCCCATGTGGAGAGGCGTTCGTGCGTCTATTGCTTTGGCGCCGATCTCCATGGGCGCGGTTCTTTATCAATCAACTTCATGAAAGGAGAGGCTGTATGCCCATTGTCAAACTCAGTGCGCAGTTCGTGCGTGAAGCGGTTTGCCCGCCCGGAAAATCCAAGGTGGACTATTACGACAACGCACTCAAAGGGTTCATCCTGGAGGCTCGACCTTCAGGTGGCAAAACCTTTTACCTGCGCTATCACGATAGCCACGGCAAGCTGCGCCAATGCAAGATCGGTGACGCTGCTGCGGTCAGCTACGACAAGGCCCGGCAGAAGGCCATGCGGTTGCGCTCGGAGGTGGAGCTGGGCGGCAATCCGCTGGAGGAGCGCCAAGCCTTGCGTGCGGTGCCGACCTTGGCCGAGTTCATCCGCGATACCTATGTGCCGCACATCCACCTGCACCGGAGGAATTTTCAGTCCACGCTGAGCTTCATCAAGTGCCATGTCCTGCCGCGTTTTGGAGCCAAGCACCTGGACGAAATCACGACCAACATGCTGGCCGAGGCTCACCAGGATCTGCGCACGAAGGGCTACGCGTTGGCTCATGCCAACAAGATACCCATCCTGTTCAAGATCATGTTCAATCTGGCGAGGAAGAAAGGCATCCCGGGAAGTGAGTCCAACCCTGCCGACGGTGTGGTGCTGTTCAACCCGAACAACGCGAAGGAGCGGTATCTCAGCGCGGCTGAGACCCAGCGCCTGCACGAGGTCTTGTCCCGGTGTGGTTCCCCCCAGTTGAAGAGCATCGTTGCTCTTTTGCTGCTGCTCGGATGCCGCAAGCGTGAGCTGCTGGATGCACGTTGGGAAGACGTTGATCTGGAGCGGCGCAACTGGCGCATTCCTCTGACCAAGAGCGGGAAAGCCCGAAGCATTCCGATCTCTGACAGGGCTCTGGAGGTGTTGCGAGGGCTGCCACGTTGGAGCGGATGCCCTTATGTGATTCCCAACCCGGATACCAAGCGGCCGTTTGGCAACCTGTTCTATCTCTGGGATAAGGTCCGCAAGGAGGCAGGGATCGCAGACCTGCGGATGCATGACCTGCGCCACACGTTCGCGAGCAATCTGGTGAACTCGGGGCAATCCATCTATGTGGTGAGCAAACTTCTTGGGCACTCCCAGATCAAGACCACGGCGCGCTACAGCCACTTGGCTGACGAGACGCTGATGTCTGCTGTAGATGCAGCGGCAAAAGTGGTGGACACAAGTTGGAGGCCCAGTGCCTAAAATTTAGCAGAGGTGGCGCACCCCGCACGCGATCACCTGCCCATTGCGTGGGGTTGGGAGAGGTGTGGCGACTGGGCTGCGGGCAACGGTGCCACAGTTGATCAACCGGCAACAGGTCACTGTGTGGGCATGGCGTCTTCCTCTCGACGTTAACGCCTGAGCAGGTTTTCACTGGGTCAATACAGTCGCGGGCAGGTCCATTAAGATTGAGCGCGCCCTGCACGCTCTGGCAGTAGTGAAGGTCACATCGATGCGCGCATGCAGGAGCACAGCTGGATGCTGGAGGAGGTGCGCGTGAGCTTCTTCGCCCAGGAGCTGCGCACGCCGTACCCGGTGAGCATCAAGCGGCTGGACAAAGTCTGGCAGCAACTGCAGAACTAGCGCAGCATCACCAGCATCTCGACCACGCCGGTCTGGCCTTGGGGCTGGTCATGCCCATGCATGGCCTTGCCGATCACCGTCCCCGGCACCGGAGTGGTCGGCGCCCTGGCCGCATGGCCCGGGATGCTGGCCGACACCAGGAGGTCGCCGGCCTGTATGGGGCCGCCCTCCAGCGTCACCTTCACCGGCACGCGGCCTGCCAGCGCCAGCGCGGGCAGGTTCGTGGCGTCCTGCACATCCGCATTCATCAGCACGCCGGGCCGCGTGGTCACCACGCCGGCGACCAGCGGGCTCTGCGCGCCGCTGGACAGGCGGTAGTGCAGGGGGTGGTCGGGGTCGATCTCCACCACGTCGCCGGGCTGGGGCAGCGGGCCTTGGGTGTCGATCACCTCGGCAATGTCGGCGCCGCCGGTCTGGGTGCCGTTGTTGAAAAAGCCCCTGCCGGTCTTGTCTATGCGCGCCACTTTGGTGCCGGACGAGGTCAGCACCGCCAAGTCCTGCGTGTTGGCTCCGCCCGTCACATGCACCGCAGCGCCGCTGCCCGTGGTCGAGACCTCCAGGGTGTTGAAGGTGTTCGCCGCATTCTGGTTCTCGAAGCGGCCTGCAACCCCCTGGCCCCCATTGATTCCCACTTGGCCCAGCACGCCGATGGCTCCGTCGGCGCTGGTGACGAAGCCACGCACGCCGTAGCCGCCCGGGCCATCGTGGCGCCCCACGACGGCGCCAATGCCCTTGCACCTGTCGGGCAGGACATCTTTGCAGCCGGTGCCGCTTTGCCGTCCGACAATGGCTTCTCCAGAGGAGTTGTCGCCCACGAAGGCCGCCGAGGTGCGGACATCGGTTCTGCCATGGACGGAAAATCCTGATCCTGTATCGACCTGGATGCCGGCCCCGTTGCCTGTGTGCTGGACCCTGATGGCGGCGGCCGAATTGCCTGCTGGCAGTTGCACGCTGATGCCGCCGGCGCTGCCCGACTGGTTCAGGGCGAACAGCGGCACCACCGAACCGACCGTGGCGGAATAGGGCAGGGAAAAGCCCGTGGTGGTCGGGCAGGGGCCCACAAAGCCCAGGGTCACGTCGATGCACATGGGCCCCGTCTGCTGGGCCAGGCCCTGCCAGCCGGGAAGGGCAATGCGCCCGTCCTCCTGCACGCGCAGCCGCTGCGCGCCGCCCGCGCTGTCGGTGACGATCAGGGAGCTTCCTGCGGACGGCTGGACCACCACATCGGCTGCCTGTGCCGGAGCGAATGCCGAGGCCATTGCGCAGGCCAGGGCCAGCACCAGCGGTGGAGTGGTGCGTGAGGTGTTCAAGGGCATGTTGGTCTTCCTTTTTCTGGGTAAGGGGTTCATTGCCCCGTCGCTTCGGCGGGACTGTCTGAGGCCAGTGGCTGGGGCGCCTGCGTCCGCCGGGGCATGCTCCGGGCCTCGACCCGAGCACGGGCGCGTTCGCTGTCCAGGGTCTCCAGGCCTTGCTCGGATGCCAGCACGCTGGATTCCTGCGATGTTTCGTTCACCGTCCGTTGTGCGGCCTGCGCTGTGTATGGGTGCTCTGCGGGTGCGGGTGCCTGCTCGGAGGCAAGCAGTCCGGATGGCTGGGCAAAGGCCGCTGGGCTGGCGCAAACCCCGATGAACAGGATCAGCGCCGCGATGGCCTGGGATGGCATGCAATGCATGGAAATCTTTCTGCAGCGCTGTGGCGCCGTTGTGTGGGCTAGAACCGGCGTAGGGGGCTGCGCTGTGGCTTGCGGCGCAGGGCCGCCATGCGTGCCATGCCGGCCAGTGCCAGCAGCGCTCCCAGCGTGGCGGTCCACGCAATGGAAAGGGAAGGAACGCGCCGGATGTCGCTGCCGCCGCTGCCGCCGCCCTGGTCCTGTCCCTGCGCATCGAACTGGAACCAGCGGAACAGATTGCCGCGGGCCTGGGACTGGAACTGGTCCGGCTTGCCAAAGGCCAATACCTCGCCCGTGGCCCGGTTGTCGGCCACATCGACGAACTGCACGCTTTGCTGGGCCGTGGCCGACAGCTGCGCCGCCGTCCCTGCGGCCGAGCTGCGCAGCCTGAGCAACCGGCCCTGTGCGCCCTGCAGCGTGAGCTGGCCCAGCACCGTCGTGCTCTGGCCTGCCGCCAGCTCCAGGGTCTTGCCCGTGCCGCTGGTCACGGACAGGTGGTTGAATACCGTGCCACCGCTCACGCGCGAAATGCTATGCGCGCAGCTGTCCATGATGGACACGGTGGAACCCCCGGCATCGAAGCTGCCGCTGCGCACAAAATCCCCGGACAGCGCCACCTGCGCCGTTCCGGCCTGCAGCCCGCCTGCGGCTCCAATGTTCAGAGTGGCGATGCCGTTCAATGTCGACGCCGATGCTGCGGCCGATCCGTTCACATGCAGGTCCGCACAGCCCAGCCTCACCGTGGCATCTCCGAAGTCCACGCGTGAGCCTGCCCCCACCTGCAGCTGCGCAGCCTGCGCAAGCGGTGCCAGGCCCAGCAGGCTGCAGCACAGCAGCTGCCGCAACTGCTGCAGCGGCCCTGGTCGCGTGAAGAAATCCGTCTGTCCCATCTGATGCATCTGCCCGCGCGGCTCCATAGAGAGGTGTGATGCACTCAAAACCCGAGGCATCGGCGCGGCCCATTAGAGCGATGCCGAGCCGTTTGCACCATCACTGAGATTGGGTATTTTTCAAAGGACGGGGCATCTGTGCAGAGCCTGCACAGATGCAGGCCGCGCCATGGCGTTGTGGCGCAGCCTGTGCGTTTCTAGACTGCGGGCAGCATGGGATGCAGCGGCAAAAGTGGAGGACACAAGTTGGAGACCCTGTGTCTAAAAACTGCCTAAAATTTAGGCAGAAGTGGCGCACCCCGCACGCGATCACCTGCCCATCGTATGGGGTTGGGAGGGGCGTGGGGGCTGGGCTGCCCCACTATCGGCAGGGCAAGGGTGCAACAGTCGCTCAACCGGCAACGGGCCACCTTGGCAGCTTGGGGCATGGTTGGGTGGGTGTGAAGAGCAGACACGAAAAATGGAAAAACCCGTTGAAAATCTGCCACTTACAGTATTGCTGGAAGGTTCAACACCTTCAAGTTTGCCCACGCCTACGCCAACGGCGAAGGCATGAAGCACTACGTGAACATGGTGCAGGAGCCCGAATTCGCAGCCCGCGAACAAGGCTACACCTTCGTGTCTCACCAGCAGGAAGTGGGCGCAGGCTACTTCGACGACGTGACCACGGTGATCCAGGGCGGCTCGTCCAGCGTGAAGGCGCTGACCGGCTCCACGGAAGAGGAGCAATTCCACTGAAGCGCGGCTTCGGTGAGTGCAACTTCAGGTAGATAGGGGTGAGAAAGCGTCCGGGGCCTTGTGCTTCGGGCGCTTTTTCTTTGCTGGGGTTAAAATGCCAGGAGTTTTCAACTGACAAGGGCGAGAAAGGCATCATGGTTATGACACCGCGAACTACATCGGAGATGTACACCGGCCGCTAGCGGCTGGCGGTTCGCGCCTGCACGAGATTCACTCGACCCCAACAAAGCGCGGACCAGGCTCCGCGCTTTTTTGCTTTTGGGGGATGGCGCACCCCCTGAGAAATATTTTTAGGAATCCCATGATCCACATTACGCTTCCCGATGGTTCGCAACGCGAGTATCCCGGTCCGGTCACCGTGGCCGAAGTGGCTGCATCGATAGGCACGGGCCTTGCCAAGGCTGCACTGGCTGGCAAGGTTGGCACGGGCGACGACGCCAAGGTGGTGGACACCAGCTTTGTGATCGACAAGGACATGCCCCTGTCCATCGTGACGGCCAAGGATGCAGATGGCCTGGACGTGATCCGTCATTCGACGGCCCACTTGCTGGCCTATGCCGTCAAGGATCTGTTTCCTGACGCCCAGGTCACCATCGGCCCCGTCATCGAGAACGGCTTCTACTACGACTTCTCGTACAAGCGTCCTTTCACGCCCGAGGATCTGGTCGCCATCGAAAAACGCATGGCCGAGCTGGCTGCCAAGGACGAGCCCGTGGTGCGCCGCGTGCTGCCGCGCGACGAGGCCGTGGCCTACTTCAAGGGCATGGGCGAGAACTACAAGGCCGAGATCATCGCCAGCATCCCCTCGAACGAGGATGTGAGCCTGTACCGCGAAGGCGGTTTCGAGGATCTGTGCCGCGGCCCGCACGTGCCGAGCACCGGCAAGCTCAAGTTCTTCAAGCTGATGAAGGTGGCTGGCGCCTACTGGCGCGGTGACCATCGCAACGAGATGCTGCAGCGCGTGTACGGCACGGCCTGGGCTACCAAGGACGACCTGCAGCAGTACCTGCACATGCTGGAGGAGGCCGAAAAGCGCGACCACCGCAAGCTGGGCCGTGAACTGGATCTGTTCCACATCGACGAGCATTCGCCAGGCACCGTGTTCTGGCATCCGAAGGGTTGGGCTTTGTGGCAAGAGGTCGAGCAGTACATGCGCCGCGTGTACCGCGACAACGGCTACCAGGAGGTCAAGGGTCCGCAGATCCTGGACAAGACCCTGTGGGAGAAGACCGGCCACTGGGACAAGTACCGCGAGAACATGTTCACGACCGAGTCGGAAAAGCGCGACTACGCGCTCAAGCCGATGAACTGCCCCGGCCACATCCTGATCTTCAAGCAGGGCATCAAGAGCTACCGCGACCTGCCGCTGCGCTACGGCGAGTTCGGCCAGTGCCACCGCAACGAGCCCACGGGCGGCCTGCACGGCATCATGCGCGTGCGCGGCTTCACGCAAGATGACGGCCACGTCTTCTGCACCGAAGACCAGATCCAGCCCGAAGTGCTGGCCTTCACCACGCTGCTGCAAAAGGTCTACGCGGACTTCGGTTTCAGCGACATCATCTACAAGGTCGCCACGCGCCCCGAGGCGCGCATCGGCTCCGATGAAAGCTGGGACAAGGCGGAGGCCGCGCTGATCAACAGCCTGGAGGCTTCGGGCTGCGAGTACGTGATCTCGCCCGGCGATGGCGCGTTCTACGGTCCCAAGATCGAGTACACGCTCAAGGACGCCATCGGTCGCCAGTGGCAGTGCGGCACCATCCAGGTCGACTTCTCCATGCCCGAGCGCCTGGATGCGGAATACGTGGGTGAAGACGGCGATCGCCATCGCCCCGTGATGCTGCACCGTGCCATCGTCGGCAGCCTGGAGCGTTTCATCGGCATCCTCATCGAGCAGCATGCCGGTGCCATGCCGACATGGCTGGCTCCTGTGCAGGCGGCCGTGCTCAATATCACTGACGCGCAGGCGGACTATGTGCGGGAAGTCGCGCAAAAGCTGCAAAAAGCATTTCCGAATCAAGGCCTTAGGGTGGCGACAGATCTGCGCAACGAAAAGATTACGTATAAAATACGGGAGCATTCGTTGCAAAAGCTGCCTTACATCCTTGTTGCAGGCGACAAGGAGAAGGCCGCTGGTGCAGTGGCAGTGCGCGCACGGGGCAACAAGGACCTCGGAGTGATGTCGGTCGACGCGTTCATTGAACTCGTGGCCAAGGACATCGCGGCGAAGGCCTGACGGAGCATCTCCAAAGGCGTTAGCCGTTTGGCGTGTACTGCACACAAGCGGCTACGCTGTTGTAGCAACTTAAATCCAAGGGTGAGAACCATAGCTACTGAATTTCGTGATCGGCGCCACCGTGAAGAGCGCAAGCATCGTCTCAACCGTGAAATCATGGCGCCTGAAGTGCGTCTGTCCGGCCCGGAGAACGAGCCGCTGGGCATCGTGCCTCTGCAGGAAGCGCTGCGCATGGCGGGCGAGTTGGACGTGGACCTGGTGGAAATCGCCGCCACGGCCACTCCGCCTGTCTGCCGGTTGATGGACTATGGCAAGTTCAAGTACCTTGAACAGAAGAAGGCTGCCGAAGCCAAGGCCAAGCAGACCGTCATCGAAATCAAGGAAGTGAAATTCCGCCCTGGTACCGACGACGGCGACTACAACATCAAGCTGCGCAACATTCGCCGATTCCTGGCCGATGGTGACAAGTGCAAGATCACGCTGCGTTTCCGCGGCCGTGAAATCACGCACCAGCAGATCGGTCTGGACCTGCTGAACCGTCTGCGTGACGATCTGGCGGACTCCATCCAGGTGGAGCAGTTCCCCAAGCTCGAAGGCCGCCAGATGGTGATGATGATCGCCCCTGCGCGCAAGAAGCCCACCACCGGTGGCAAACCGCAAGCAGAGGTTTCTGCTGCACCTGCGGTGGCTGATAAGGCATAATCGCGGTTTCGCCCTTCGCTGAGGGGCGACAGAATTTGCAGGCCTTGCGCGAGTCGATTGCGCGGGGCATGCGATGCAAGGGACATGGTATCCATGTCCCTTGTTCTTGCCGGCCTCCGGGCTGGCACAGAAGTGTCTCGGGGCCAGCAAGTGCGCGCAGTGTTGCGAGCCGCCTCACGAGCACAAACAACAGGAGCATTCAAATGCCCAAAATGAAGACCAAGAGCAGCGCGAAGAAGCGTTTTCGCGTTCGTCCCGGTGGCACCGTCAAGCGCGGTCAAGCCTTCAAGCGTCACATCTTGACCAAGAAGACCACCAAGAACAAGCGTCACCTGCGTGGTGCAGTGGCTGTGCATGAGACCAACATGGGCTCGATCGCACAGATGCTGCCGATGGCTGGCCTGTAATTCACTGACGAACAAGGAGAAAACACATGCCTCGCGTCAAACGTGGTGTAACGGCCCGCGCCCGTCACAAAAAAGTTCTGGCCCTTTCCAAGGGTTTCCGCGGCCGCCGCGGCAATGTCTTCCGCATCGCCAAGCAGGCGGTGATGAAGGCTGGGCAATATGCCTACCGTGACCGCCGTGCCAAGAAGCGCGTGTTCCGCCGTCTGTGGATCGCCCGTATCAACGCCGCTGCACGTGAACTGGGCCTGACCTACAGCCAGTTCGCCAACGGCCTGAAGAAGGCAGCCATCGAGATCGACCGCAAGATGCTGGCCGATATCGCGGTGCACGACAAGGCTGCTTTCAGCAGCATCGTTGATCAAGTCAAGGCCAAGCTGGCTGCTTGAGATAACGGTCTGTGGCCATCCTCGTGATGGCTTGCAGCGCAAACAGCAAGGGCTAGGGCTTGAAAAGGCTGCTAGCCCTTGTTTCTTTTCACAGTCGATAAAGAGTCGATATGAACGAGTTGGATTCTCTGGTCGAAAGCGCGCAGCAATTGTTCGCGCAGGCACAAACCCCCGCTGATCTGGAAAACGCCAAGGCGCAGTTTCTGGGCAAGTCGGGCAAGGTGACCGAGCTCATGAAGGGCATGGCGCAGCTTTCCGTCGAAGAGAAGAAGTCGCGCGGAGCCGCCATCAACGTGGCCAAGCAAGGCATCGAGGCCGCGCTGACCGCGCGCCGCAAGGCCCTGGCCGATGCCGAACTGCAGGCCCACCTGAAGGCCGAGGTGCTGGATGTGACCTTGCCAGGCCGTCGCCGTGGCCAGGGCGGCCTGCACCCCGTGTCGCTGACGCTGGAGCGCATCGAGGGCATCTTCGGCTCCATGGGCTTCGATGTGGCCGAGGGCCCCGAGATCGAGTCCGACTGGTTCAACTTCACGGCGCTGAACACGCCCGAAGACCATCCCGCCCGTTCCATGCACGATACCTTCTACGTGGAAGGCGGCACGGAGCAGGCCCCCAATCTGCTGCGCACGCACACCAGCCCCATGCAGGTGCGCCATGCCGTGCAGCACGTCAAGAAATACCGTGAGCGGCTCGACGCCGGCCAGGGCATGCCCGAGATCCGCGTGATCGCGCCGGGCCGCACCTACCGCGTGGACAGCGATGCCACGCACTCGCCCATGTTCCACCAGTGCGAAGGCCTGTGGATCGGCGAGAACGTCAGCTTCAAGGATCTGAAGGTGGTCTTCACCGACTTCTGCAAGACCTTCTTCGAGAGCGATGACCTGGTGCTGCGCTTCCGTCCCAGCTTCTTCCCCTTCACCGAGCCCAGCGCCGAGATCGATATCCAGTTCCAGAGCGGCCCGCTGGCCGGCCGCTGGCTGGAGGTGGCCGGCTCCGGCCAGGTGCACCCCAACGTGGTGCGCAACATGGGGCTGGACCCCGAGAAGTACATCGGCTTTGCCTTTGGCATGGGCCCTGACCGCCTGACCATGCTGCGCTATGGCGTCAACGATCTGCGTCTGTTTTTTGACGGCGATATCCGCTTCCTGTCGCAATTCCGTTAGAAATGGATCGCCCCCTGAGGCGCTGCGCGCCATCCCCCTGGGAGGGGGACGACGCCCTCGCCGCGAGGCGGCTCTTGCTCGGCGTCTCCGGCCTGAACCACGCCAGTCGCATGGTCAGGCTGTTCGGGGGCTTGGAATGAGAGTCGTCAATACGTTCATGGGGTCCGCCAGCGCCGCGGCGCGCGGACCGAACCAACGCCAAAGAGTCTGATATGCAATTTCCCGAATCCTGGCTGCGCGAGTTCTGCAATCCGCCGCTGACCACCCAAGAACTGGCCGACACCCTGACCATGGCCGGCCTGGAGGTGGAGGAGCTGGAGCCCGTGGCGCCGCCGTTCACCAAGATCGTCGTCGGTGAGATCAAGGCTGCCGAGCAGCATCCCAATGCCGATCGCCTGCGCGTGTGCCAGGTCGATGTGGGCGGACCCGAGCTGCTGACCATCGTCTGCGGCGCGCCCAACGCGCGCGTGGGCATCCGCGTGCCCTGCGCCACGGTGGGCGCCGAACTGCCGCCCGGTGAAGATGGCAAGCCTTTCCTGATCAAGATCGGCAAGCTGCGCGGTGTGGAGAGCTTCGGCATGCTGTGCTCGGCACGCGAGCTCAAGCTGTCCGAGGACCATGGCGGCCTGATGGAGCTGCCGCTGGACGCGCCCCTGGGCCAGAACATCCGCGAGTATCTGAACCTGGACGACACGCTGCTCACGCTCAAGCTCACGCCCAATCTGGCGCATTGCCTGAGCGTCTATGGTGTGGCGCGCGAAGTGGCTGCGCTGACCGGCGCGCCGCTCAAGCCCCAGTCGTTCACGCCTGCCGCCGTGGGCGTGCAGGACAGGCTGGCCGTGAAGATCGAGGCGCCCGACCTGTGCGGCCGCTTCTCGGGCCGCGTGGTGCGCAATGTCAACACCCAGGCGAAGACGCCGCAGTGGATGGTCGATCGCCTGGCGCGCTGCGGCCAGCGCAGCGTGGCGCCGCTGGTGGACATCTCCAACTATGTGATGTTCGAGCTGGGCCGTCCTTCGCACATCTTCGACCTGGACAAGATCCACGGCGGCCTGCAGGTGCGCTGGGGCAAGGAAGGCGAGCAGCTCAAGCTGCTCAACGGCAACACCGTCACCGTGGATGGACAGGTGGGCGTGATCGCCGATGAGCGCGAAGTCGAATCGCTGGCCGGCATCATGGGCGGCGACGCCACGGCCGTGTCCGACGACACGCGCCACATCTACATCGAGGCGGCCTTCTGGTGGCCCAAGTCGATTGCCGGCCGTTCGCGCCGCTACAACTTCTCCACCGATGCGGGCCACCGCTTCGAGCGGGGTGTCGATCCCGAACTGACGGTCGAGCACATCGAGCGCATCACCGAGCTGGTGCTGCAGATCTGCGGCACGCCCGAGACCGTCTGCGGCCCCATCGACGACCAGCAGGCCAACATGCCCCAGCCCAAGCCCGTCACGCTGCGCGTGGCGCGTGCGGCCAAGGTCATCGGCATGCCGCTCACGCAGCAGCAGTGCCACGATGCGCTGGCCGGCCTGGGCCTGCCGGTGGAGCAGGGCGATGGCGTGCTCACCGTCACGCCGCCCAGCTTCCGCTTCGACATCAACATCGAGGAAGACCTGATCGAGGAAGTGGCGCGCATGGTGGGTTACGAGAACCTGCCCACGACCAAGCCGCTGGCGCCCATTGCGCCCAAGCTGCGCGCCGAAAACCGCCGCAGCCAGTTCGCCGTGCGCCGCGCGCTGGCCGATCTGGGTTACCAGGAAACCATCAACTTCAGCTTTGTGGAAGCCGCGTGGGAGAAGGATCTGGCCGGCAACGCCAATCCCATCCAGCTGCTCAACCCCATCGCAAGCCAGCTCAGCGTGATGCGCTCCAGCCTCATCGGCTCGCTCATGCAGGTGCTCAAGTTCAATGCCGACCGCAAGGCCGAGCGCGTGCGCGTGTTCGAGCTGGGCCGTGTCTTCCTCAAGGATGACAGCGTTGTTGACAGCGACACCACGGTCAAGGGCTTCTACCAGCCCATGCGCGTGGCGGGCCTGGCCTGGGGAGCTGCCGAGCAGCTGCAATGGGCTCGTGGCGAGACCAAGGTCGACTTCTACGACGTCAAGGGCGATGTCGAGGCGCTGCTGGCGCCGCGCAAGCCTGTGTTCGAGCCGGCCGAGCATCCGGCCATGCACCCGGGCCGCTGCGCACGCGTGCTGCTCGATGGCCAGTCCATCGGCTTCATCGGCGAGCTGCATCCCCAGTGGCGCCAGCAATGGGATCTGGCCCAGGCGCCCGTGCTGTTCGAGCTGGAGCTCGATGCCGTGCTGGCGCGCGAGGTGCCGGTGTTCAAGCCCGTGGCCAAGCACCAGGCCGTGGAGCGCGACATTGCCGTGGTCGTGAACGAAAAGACCACGCATGCCCAGCTCATGCAGGCGGTGGAAGCTGCCCAGACCGGCGGCTTGCTGCGCTCTGCCGTGCTGTTCGATGTGTTCCGTCCCAAGGCGCTCAAGGCCGGCGAGACAGCGGCACCGGGCGCGCTGGCGCAGGACGAAAAGAGCCTGGCCGTGCGCCTGACGCTGGGCCATGACGACAGCTCGCTGACGGATGTGCAGATCGAGCAGGCCGTGCAGGCCGTGCTCGAGCAGCTGCAGCAGCGTCTGGGTGCGCGCCTGCGCGCATGATGGAGGGTGCATGCCGTGAAAGGAGATCCTGTGATGGAACTGGCGGTGGAAAGTCTTGATTCGCCTGCGCTGACCAAGGCGCAGCTGGCGGATCTGCTGTTCGACGAGATCGGCCTGAACAAGCGCGAATCCAAGGAAATGGTGGATGCGTTCTTCGAGCTGGTCTCGCAAAGCCTGGTGTCGGGCGAGGATGTGAAGCTGTCGGGCTTCGGCAACTTCCAGATCCGCACCAAGGCGCCGCGTCCGGGGCGCAATCCGCGCACGGGCGAGGCCATTCCGATCGAGGCGCGCCGCGTCGTGACCTTCCATGCGAGCAGCAAACTCAAGGAGCAGATCCAGGAAGGCACATCGGGCTCCCAGGCCTGAGGAAAGCCTGCCCGGGCCTGCATGGCCAGCTGTCGCCAGCCTGTCTGCCTCGCGGTGGATGGGCTGTTTTTACGACAGGGTGCTGGCTTGCAGGCGAGCTGTGCAGTAGGCTCGGCCTTCTTCCCGGATCAGCGTCCGCGCGCCAGCGGCATTGCACATCCTGACTTCATCCACATTTGCCATGGCTTCACTTCTGCCCCAGATTCCCGCCAAGCGCTACTTCACCATCGGTGAGGTCGCGGATCTGTGCGACGTCAAGCCGCATGTGCTGCGCTACTGGGAGCAGGAGTTCACGCAGCTGCGCCCCATGAAGCGGCGCGGCAACCGCCGCTACTACCAGCACCACGAAGTGCTGATGATCCGGCGCATCCGCGAGCTGCTCTACGAGCAGGGCTTCACTATCAATGGCGCGCGCAACCGCCTGCGTGAGGCCTCGGGGTCTGCCGTGGTTCCCGCGCTGCAGGCCGGTGTCGTGGTGTCGGCGCCGGCTGCCGCGCCGCTGCTCGGTGGCGATGCCGCGGCCAGCGTTCCGCTGGAGCCGGAGGCCGTGCGCGAGGAGCTTTTGCAGATTCGTGCGTTGCTTTCTATTTGAGAGCAAAAAGCTGTATATAATTGAATTCTTCGGCGTGTAGCGCAGCCTGGTAGCGCACTTGCATGGGGTGCAAGGGGTCGCGAGTTCGAATCCCGCCACGCCGACCATAAATGAATACGGACCACAGCTTCTGGCTGTGGTCCGTTTTTCTTTGTGCCATTGCCAACCGCTGAAGGGGAGCGGCCGTTGCGCGGGAATCAACCCCGGGCGCAGGTCTCAAGCAGCCATTGCCGGAAGGCTGCCAGCGCCGGCAGTGTCGCGTTCCTCTCGGGATAGACCAGGTAGTAGCTGCGCTGGCTGGGGATGGCGTCTCCCACCACGTGCAGCTCACCGCGCGCCATCTCCTCTTCCACCAGTACCCGTGGCACCAGGCCCACGCCCATGCCTGCCAGCACGGCCTGTATCAGGTGCCAGGTCAGCTCGAAGCTCGGCCCTATCCGCATCTGCCGGTGATCGAGCCGATAGTGCGTGAACCACTCGCTCCAGGCCTGCCGGTTGCTGGCCACCGTGAGCAGCACCTGCTGGCCCGCCCAGTCCGGCGAGGCTGCTGCCTGCCCGGCCTGCTGCAGCGCCTGCGGGCTGGCCACCGCCACCAGGAACTCGTGATACAGGCGATGCGCGGTCAGCCCGGGCCAGTCTCCTGTGCCCACGGTGATGGCGGCGTCTATCTCGCCGCTGTCGAAGTCGATATCGCCGATGCGCGAGTGGATGTGCATCGTCACCCCGGGCTGCGCCTGGTAGAAGCCATGCAGGTGCGGCAGCAGCCATTTGGAGCCGAAGGTGGGCAGGGTGGCCAGGTTGAGCGTGCCACCGCCGGACTGGCGTGACATGGCCTGCAGGGTGGCGCTGCGTATGCGGCCCAGCGCGGCGCCCAGGTCGATGAAGTAGCGGCGCCCCACATCAGTCAGGCGCACCGTGCGGCCCTCGCGGCGGAACAGGCTGATGCCCAGCTGCGCCTCCAGTGTCTGCACCTGCCGGCTGATGGCGCTCTGGCTGAGCGACAGCTCCTCGGCCGCTCGCGCATAGCTTTCGTGGCGCGCGGCCGCCTCGAAGACCAGCAGCAGGGACATGGAGGGTGTCAGGCGTCGGTAATTCATGAGTTTTATGCAGTGTTCGCAGCCGCAATTTTCGTTTGTTGCACAGGAAGAGTGTAGAGATACTTGCGGCCATGGTCGGCCTGAAATCGTGTATTGCATGCATGGGTTTCCTGGGCTGATCGCCAGCAACAAATCTCCCCACCTTGCCTTCCATGTCGATTGCCCCACTGCTCCACGCCAGCGCCCCCGTGCCTGCCCAATACCTTGAGTTTCTTGAAGCGCTGAAGGCCGCCGGCTTCGAGGGCGACGTGGACACGGACCATGCCAGCCGCACCGTGCTGGCCACGGACAACTCCATCTACCAGCGCATGCCGCAGGCGGCCATCTACCCCCGTCACGCCGAGGATGTGGCCAGGGCGGCGCAGGTGCTGGCGCGGCCTGAGTTCCGCGATGTGGTGCTGACACCGCGCGGCGGCGGCACGGGCACGAACGGGCAGTCGCTCACGCATGGCGTGACCATGGACTTGTCGCGGCACATGAATGGCATCCTCGAAATCAATGCTGAGCAGCGCTGGGTGCGCGTGCAGGCCGGCGTGGTCAAGGACCAGCTCAACGCCGCGCTCAAGCCATACGGACTGTTCTTTGCGCCCGAGCTGTCCACCTCCAACCGCGCCACTATCGGCGGCATGATCAACACCGATGCCAGCGGGCAGGGCAGCTGCACCTATGGCAAGACGCGCGACCACGTGCTGGCGCTGGACTTCGTGCTGCTGGGCGGCGAGCGCCTGCACAGCGCGCCGCTGGATGCTCAGGCGCTGGAGCGCATGTGCGCCGATTCGGGGCGCATCGGCAAGGTGCACCGCACGGCGCGGCGCATCAGCGAGGACCAGGCGGAGTTGATCGAGGCCAGATTCCCCAAGCTCAACCGCTGCCTCACCGGCTATGACCTGGCCCATCTGCGCGAAGGCGACGGGCGCTTCAACCTCAACAGCGTGCTGTGCGGCGCCGAAGGCTCGCTGGGTTTCGTGGTGGAGGCGCGGCTCAACGTGCTGCCCATTCCCCGGTACTCGGTGCTGGTCAACGTGCGCTATGCGGGCTTCATGGATGCGCTGCGCGATGCGCGCGCGCTGATGGCGCACCAGCCGCTGTCCATAGAAACGGTGGATTCCAAGGTGCTGTTGCTGGCCATGAAGGACTTCGTCTGGAGCAGCGTGGCCGAGTACTTCCCGCAGGACGGGCAGCGCCCCACGCTGGGCATCAACCTGGTGGAGTTCAGTGGCGACGATCCGCAGGAGGTCGATGGCCGCGTGCAGGCCTTCCTCGCGCACCTGGGCGCCGACGCCTCGGTGGAGCGGCTGGGCCACACGCTGGCGGCCGGCAATGCAGCGGTGCACCGCGTCTATGCCATGCGCAAGCGCGCCGTGGGCCTGCTGGGCAACGTGGCGGGCGAGGCGCGGCCCCAGCCCTTTGTCGAAGACACGGCCGTGCCGCCCGAGAACCTGCCCGAGTTCATTGCCGAGTTCCGCGCGCTGCTGGACAGCCACGGCCTGCAGTACGGCATGTTCGGCCACGTCGATGCCGGCGTGCTGCATGTGCGCCCCATCCTGGACATGAAGAACCCCGTGGACGCCGCCCTGGTGCGCCCCATCTCCGACGCGGTGGCCGAACTCACGCAGCGCCATGGCGGCCTGCTGTGGGGCGAGCACGGCAAGGGCCTGCGCTCCGAATATGTGCCGGCCTTCTTCGGTGAGCTGTATCCCTCGCTGCAGCAGCTCAAGGCCGCCTTCGACCCGCACAACCAGCTCAACCCCGGCAAGATCGCCACGCCGCCGGCCAGCAAGACCTTGCTGCTCAAGGTGGATGGCGTCACCACGCGCGGCGAGCTGGACCGGCAGATCGACGAGCGCGTATGGCAAAGCTATGGCGCGGCCATGCACTGCAACGGCAATGGCGCCTGCTACAACTTCGACCCGGACGACGCCATGTGCCCGTCCTGGAAGGCCACGCGCCAGCGCGTGCATTCGCCCAAGGGCCGGGCCTCGCTGATGCGCGAATGGCTGCGCCTGCAGGGGCAGGCCGGCGTGAACGTGCTGGAGGTCGCGCAGCGGCCCCAGCCCTTTCTGTCCAGCCTGGCCGCGCGCTGGCGCAACAGCCGCGCGGCGCGCCGCGGCGAGGCCGATTTTTCGCACGAGGTCTATGACGCCATGGCCGGCTGCCTTGCCTGCAAGTCCTGCGCCGGGCAGTGTCCCGTCAAGGTCAACGTGCCCGAATTCCGCTCGCGCTTTCTGGAGCTCTACCACCGCCGCTACCTGCGGCCCGTGCGCGACTACCTGATCGGCTCGCTGGAATTCACCATGCCCTGGCTGGCGCGCATGCCCGCGTTCTACAACGGGGTGATGGGCTCGCCATGGATGCGCGATGTGCTCAGCCGGCGCATCGGCATGGTCGACGGTCCGCTGCTGAGCCGGCTGGACCTGGCAGCCACCTTGCGGCAATGGAAGGTGCGCGCGGCCGATGCGCAGGCGCTGGCCGCGCTTTCGCCCGAGCAGCGCGCGCGCAGCGTGGTCATCGTGCAGGACAGCTTCACCCGCTACTTCGAGACCGGCCAGCTGCAGGTGCTGATCGAGCTGGCCGCGCGCCTGGGGTTCCAGGTCTGGCTGGCGCCGCTGCTGCCCAATGGCAAGCCGCTGCATGTGCAGGGATTCATGGGCGCCTTTGCCAAGGCGGCCATCCGCAATGCCGCGCAGCTGGCGCAACTGGCTCAGCCCGGTGTGGCGCTGGTGGGGCTGGACCCGGCCATGACGCTGGCCTATCGGCAGGAATACCTCAAGGTGCCGGGTATGGGCGAGGTGCCCAAGGTGGCGCTGCCCCAGGAATGGCTGCAGCAGGTGCTGCCCGAGGCGCGCACGAACGAGGGCAGTACAGGCACTGCGTACCGCCTGCTGCCCCATTGCACCGAAAAGACCAACGCGCCCGACAGCGGCAAGCAGTGGGCACAGCTCTTCGAGCGACGGGGCCTGCGCCTGAGCGTGGAGGCCACGGGCTGCTGCGGCATGTCGGGCACCTACGGGCATGAGGCGCGCAACCTCGAAACCTCCAAGACGATCTATGCCCAGTCATGGGCCCGGCAGATCGAAGGCAAGCAGGAGCTGGGCGAGCCGCTGGCCACCGGTTACTCCTGCCGCAGCCAGGTCAAGCGCCTGTCTGCACGGCAGCTGCGCCATCCGCTGGAGGCCTTGCTGGACCATGTGCGCGCCACGCATCTGGGGTGAGAAGATGCGGGGGCTGATCGTCGCCATTTCAGGAATTTGCAGACATTTTTGAAAAATCTCTGCGTTTTCCCTGAAGGCCCGTTTTTAGTCCCTATAATTCAATGCTTCGGCGTGTAGCGCAGCCTGGTAGCGCACTTGCATGGGGTGCAAGGGGTCGCGAGTTCGAATCCCGCCACGCCGACCACAACGCAAAGCTCCTGACGGAAACGTCAGGAGCTTTTTGCTTTGTACGTTTGATTTTGCGCGCGATTGTGCCTTGCGGCGAAGGGCTGGTGCAGTTCCGCCAGGCGGCTCCCTCGCGGATGGCGAGGGCAGCCAGCGCAGAAAACTCCATGCACCGTGAAGATGCGCCGCCAGGTCTGGATGCGTAAGACCTGCACCTACAATGGCGTCTTTTGTAACTGACGATTTCTTCCTGGTCTCGCACATGATGGATGGACTGATTACCGGCAGACTCACCGGTACGCCCGAACACCGCAGCGACCGCAATCGGCGCCCCTTCATGGTGGCCCGCGTGCGTTCCGAGGCATCCGATGGCACTTCCATCCCGGTCAACGTGGTTGCATTCGACGCCCAGGCCTGCGAGGTGCTGCGCAATCTGATCGAAGGCGATGCCGTGGCGCTGCGTGGCAGCTTCACGCCCAAGGTCTGGATAGACCGCCAGGAGCAGCCCCATCCCGTACTGGATGTCGTGGCCCACCAGGTCATGGCAACGCCCGAGTTCCAGGACCGCTGACGCCCGCGCTGCGGCGCCGGTTGTGAGCTACTGAAAAAACTGTCTAGCCGCAGTGTGCCGGTACGGTCGCCGCGCGCTGTGTTGGCGCTACAGTGTGCGCCTGTGTTTTTGACAGGTTACAAGGAACCGCATCCATGCCCACCAAGCGCCATTTCCTCCGCCGCACGCTCACGGCCGCCGCGATTGCCAGCACCGCCGCCATGACCCTGCTGGCCATGCCCGCGCAGGCGCAGGACAAGCCCATCAAGGTCGGCGTCACGGCCGGCCCGCACGCCCAGATCATGGAGCAGGTCAAGAAGGTCGCCGAGAAGAACGGCCTGAAGATCCAGATCGTGGAATTCGGCGACTACGTGCAGCCCAATGCCGCGCTGTCGGCCGGTGACCTGGACGCCAACAGCTACCAGCACCGCCCCTACCTCGACGCCCAGGTGCGCGACCGCGGCTACAAGATCGGCTGGGTGGCCGACACGGTGAATTTCCCCATCGGCATCTATTCCAAGAAGATCAAGCAGCTGGCCGACCTGCCCCAGGGCGCCAAGTTCGGCATCCCCAACGACCCCACCAACGGTGGCCGCGTGCTGCTGCTGCTGCAGGCCCAGGGCCTGATCAAGCTCAAGGAAAGCGCGGGCCTGAAGGCCACGCCGCTGGACGTGGTCTCCAACCCCAAGAAGCTGCGCTTCGTGGAGCTGGACGCAGCCCAGCTGCCACGCTCGCTGGATGACCTGGACGCCTCGGCCATCAACACCAACTTCGCGATCTCGGCAGGCCTGAACCCCAAGACCGATGCCATTGCGCAGGAAAACGCCAAGAACCCCTATGTGAACATCCTGGTCGCGCGCGATGCCGACAAGGGCAAGCCCTGGGTGGCGCAGCTGATCAAGGCCTACCACTCCGATGAAGTGCGCCAGTTCATCGATGTGCAGTTCAAGGGATCGGTGATTCCTGCGTTTTGATAGGAAGCACCCCCTGAGCGGCTGACGCCGCTTCCCCCTCTCTCGCTTCGCGGGAGGGGGACGACACCCTCGCTGCGGGGCGGCCCTTGCTCGGTGTCCCTCGCTATGTGTTGCGCCGGTTTCGGTCGCCGTGTTCAGTGCGAGCGAGGGCTGAATTGCAAAAGCTGCCATTGGCAGCTTTTTTCATTCCCCCAGCACTTTGAAATATTCGCTCAGCGGTGCGCGGGTGGTCTGGGTGCGGTTGACGGGGGCGGCCTCGTCGGGCCAGCCCAGGGCCAGGCCGCAGACGATGTGCTCGCCGGGCGCAAGGTCGAGCACGCGGCGCACGGTGTCGGGGTAGGAGGCCAGGGCGCCGATGGCGCAGCTGCCAAGGCCCTGGGCGGCTGCGGCCATTTGCAGGCCGTACAGGGTCATGCCCAGGTCCATGTAGCCGCCTGCTCCGAAGCGGGCATCAATGCTCACGACCAGGGCCACGGGCGCATCGAAGAAGCGGTAGTTGCGGCCGAACTGCGCGTCGCGCCCGGCGCGGTCCTCGCGGGCCACGCCCAGGGCGCTGTACAGGGCCTGGGCCGATGCCACCTGGCGCTTGCGCAGCGCCATGGGCATGGGGCGGGGGAAGTAGCCGTAGTCCTCGCGCTCAGGTGCTCCGCCTTGCCAGTCGGCCAGCAGCGCCTGTGTGAGTGCGCTGCGCAGGCTGCCGCGCACCTGGATGAACTGGCCGGGCTGCAGGTTGCCGCCGCTGGGCGCCCGGCGGGCCGATTGCAGCAACTGGTGCAGCAGCGCGTCCGGCACGGGATCGGGACGGTAGGCGCGCACGGAGCGGCGCGCGTGCACCAGGGCCTCATGCGCATCGCCAAAGGGAAGGGTGTCGGACGGTGGGTTGGCGGACATGGGAAATGCGGAGTCCATGGATTCAAAGCGCCTGCACCAGGCAGGCAGCGCCTATGCCGCCAGCCCCTGCAATGGCGGCCAGGCCCAGGGCCGGTCTGTGGGCTGCTGGCGTGCGGTGCAGGTCTGAGAGCATGCGCACCAGCGCAACCGCGCCCGATGCGCCTATGGGATGGCCGCGCGCCAGGCCACCGCCGCCGGTGTTGAGTTGCTGCAGCGGCAGGCCCAGGGTTTCGGCAAAGGCCAGGGCCTGCACGGCGAAGGCATCGTGCAGCTCCACAGCCTGGAGCTCTTCCGCAGTCAGGCCAGGCAGCTGCAGCGCTGCGGCTGCACGCTCCAGCACCTGCTGGGCCGCCAGTGCGGCGGCGACCAGCGGTGTTTCGGGCGCATGGCCCAGCGAGGCACTGGCCACCCAGCGGGCGCGTGGCTGCAGGCCCAGGCGTGCACAGGCCTGCGGCGTGGCCAGCAGCACCAGGGCGGCACCATCGGCCTTGGGCGAGATGGTGGGCGTGCTCAGCGCATGGCGCTGGCGTGCATGGGCGTCAACGGCGCCACCCGCTTCGGCCACCACGGGCATGCGGGCAACGCGGGCCGGATTCAGGGCGCGCGGATAGGCGTCGTGGTCCAGCCCGGCCAGGGGCACGATCTCTTGGGCCAGCCGGTCGCGGTGCGCGAGCGCCTGCGCGTGGCTGTGGATGGCATGGGCCTCCTGAACGGCGCGGGTGATGCCGTGGGCCAGTGCATGGTCTGCGGCCGATTGCAGCAGGTCCGGGTCACGTGCGGGATCGGGGGCGAAGGCGGGGCGTTCAAAGGGCACGGGCAGCTCGCCTGCATGGCGCGGGCGCGTCTGGCGGATGGGGGCACGGCTCCAGGCCTCGGCACCACCGGCCACCACGATATCGGCCTGGCCCGACATCAGCAGGCCTGCAGCCAGGGCCACGCTGTCCAGGCCCGAGCAGCACTGGGTATCCACGCTGTGTGCTGCGCAGCGCTCGGGCAAGCCTGCCGCCAGGGCCAGCATGCGGGCCGGGTTGCCGCCTGCGCCCAGGGCGTTGCCTAAGACCACGGCATCCACGGCCCGGGCAGGCAGGCAGGCCCGGGCCAGCAGGGCCTGGAGCACGGGCGCGCCCAGTTCGTGCGCCGCCAGTTCGCGCAGCACACCGCCCACGGGGGCGACGGGGCTGCGCGCCCAGGCCAGGATGACGGGGGCGTCTTGCGGGTTCATGGCAGGGGCAGCAGCGCGGGTTCGCCGGGCAGTGCCCGGCCAGTGTCCGTGGCGGTGGCCGCCAGCGCACGCGCCAGACGGCCGTGGTCGGTCTTGCCGCTGGCGGTCTGCGGCCAGTCGGTGCAGCTCCACCATTGGCGCGGCAGCTTGTAGCTTTCCAGCCGGTCGCGCAGCCAGGCAGCCAGCGCCTGTGCGGAGCCTGCGGGCGCTGCGCCGTGCCATTGCACGACGGCGTGCACCTGCATGCCGCGCAGCGCGTCGGGCAGGCCTTGGATGGAGACCTGGGCCACGCCCGGGTGCGCGGCCAGCAGGGTTTCGACTTCTTCGGGGAACAGATTCTTGCCCTGGGTGACGAGCATGCGGCTCTGGCGCCCGGCCAGGCACAGCTGGCCGCCGGCATCGATATGGCCCATGTCGCGCACGGACAGCCATTCGCCGTCGCGCAGCGCGGCCGTGCCGTCGCGCGCCTCGCCCACATAGTCCATGAACAGCATGGGGCTGCGCATGTAGATCAGGCCGTCCTCGCCCGGCTGCAGGGTGTGGTCGCCGGGCTGCTGCGTGGCGGGGCGGATCTGCAACTGCACATTGCTGAAGGGCCGGCCCACGGCCTGGGGCGGGGCCTGTTCGTCGGCCTCCATCCAGGCGATGAAGCTGGCCTCCGAGGCACCGTAGAACTCGATGATGCGTGCGCGCGGAAACAGCGCGCGCAGGGCTGGGGTCTGGGCGCGCATCCAGCGCGCGCCGCTGATCATGATCAGCTCCACCTCGGGGATGGGCGCCAGCGCGCGGTGTGCTGCCCATTGCAGCATCAGCAGCAGCTGGCTGGGCACGGCGACCAGGCAGGGGGCTTCGCCGCGCGCCAGCGAGGCCAGGCAGCGCGCCGCCGAGAACCGCTCCTGCACCACGGCGCCTTCGCCGCACCACAGGCCCTGCATCACGCCGAACAGGAACAGCGAATGCGAGATGCGCCCGGGCGCCATGGTGCGCTGCGCGGCCACGGCGCCGAAGTCCTGCAGGCAGACGCGAAAGCTCTCTGTCCACGAACGGTGGTGGCGCATGAAGCCCTTGGGCAGCCCGGTGCTGCCCGAGGTGAAGCCGGTGTAGAAGGCGCCGGTGGCCGTGGCCTCGGCCAGAGCGCTGGGCGCCGTGGGCAGCCAGCCCTCGATGCGGTTGCGCACGGCATCGGGCCAGTCAGGGTCGGCCACGGCGGCGCAGCGGCCGCTGTGCAGGATGGCGAGGAATTCGACGATGGCATCCACGGTGCTGGCGCTGCCGCCTGTGTCCACCAGCAGCATCTCTGGCGCCTGGCCGGCCACCAGCGCGGCCGAGCGCTGCAGCACGGCGGCATGCAGCGCGGCAAAGCTCCATTGGCCGGCCTCGCTTTGCAACGCCATCGCATCGGGGCGCTGCCGGGCCCAATGCTCCAGCGGGCCATGGACCAGGGTCCACGGGTGCTGCAGCGGCGCGGCCAGCGGATGACGCGCGGATGGCTCAGCCATGCTGGCGGCCTCCGAACGGCCAGTCCGGCATGCCGCGCGCCACCGTGTGCACCACCAGGGCGCACAGCACGCACTTGACCAGATCGCCGGGCACGAACAGCAAGGTGGCCATGAAGGCCTGCGACAGGCTGAGCTTGGCCATCAGCATGAGGCCCAGCACGCCAAAGGCATGCAGGGCCACCAGCCCGCCCAGCGCCGAGGCCGCAAAGGCGCTGAGCGCCGCGCGCCGGGGAGAGCCCTGGGGCAGCGCACGCATGACCAGGCCGGCAATGCAGGCCGCCAGCGGGTAGCCCAGCAGGTAGCCGGCCGAGGGCGCCATGAAGACGGCAATGCCGCCGCGTCCGCCCGACAGCAGGGGCAGGCCCACGGCCACGGCCGCAAGGAACAGCAGCATGGACTGCATGCCGCGCCAGGGGCCGAGCATCACGCCGGCCAGCATCACGCCCAGCGACTGGATGGTGATGGGCACGCCCAACGGCAGGTCGATCTTGGGAATCAGGCCCATGACGGCCATCAGTGCCGCGAACAGCGAGACCTGGGCCATGGAGCGCGCCGAGGCGCGTGAGACGGTGGAGGGAGCGGTCATGGAGAGTTCTCGCTGTCGGTCAGGAAGGGCAGTTCAGCAGGGCAAATCGGAAGGGCAAATCGGAAGGGCAAATCGGCAGGGCAGGCCTCAGCGGCCCAGGCGCGCCCACAGCGCATCGGACACGCGGCGCGTGGCCTGCAGCATGTGGATGGTCAGCGGCGCAATCAGGCGCAGGCCGCCGGCGCGGCCCGTGCGCAGCCGGTGGGCATCGTCCATGCGCTTCCACTGCACGAAGAAATGCTCGGTGAAACGCAGCATCAATGCCAGCTGCAGGGCCACCTGTTCGGGGGAGATGCCGATGCGCTCCAGCGGCGCCAGCAGCCGCTCCAGCACATCGACCAGATCGCTGGGGCGTGTGCTCACGGTCAGCGCCATGCCCAGCGTGGAGGCGCAGACCAGGCGCAGCGCGCTGGAGGCGGCCAGGGCGTAATGCTGCATCCACACATGGAAGGCAGCCACCAGCAGGGCGGCCACGGTGACCGACAGCATGAGCCGCCGTGCGCCCTCGGTGGCGCGGCCCAGCGACAGCCACAGCAGGCCGCAGGCGGCGCCGGCCAGGGCCAGCAGCCACGGTGAATCGATGAGGAACAGGCCCGTTCCCAGCAGCGCCATGAGCAGCAGCTTGCGGCCCGCACTCCAGGCATGGAGCCAGCCGGTGTATTCGCTGTAGAGGCTTCCCATGGCGGCCGGCTCCTGCGTCAGTCCTGCGCTTGCAGCCGGCGGGCCACGTCGGCTTCATAGGCCGCGCAGACCGCGTGGCCGGGGCCGTCTGCGCGCACTTGGCCACGCTCCAGCCAGAGCACGCGGCCAAAGCTGCGCACGTGGTCCAGCACATGGGTGGAGACCAGCACCTGCTGCTCGGCGGCCGCGATGTCCCTGGCCAGCCGCGCCTGGCCCGGCAGGTCCAGGCTGGCGAAGGGCTCGTCCAGCAGCAGCACGCGCGGCGCGGCAATGAGCAGGGCCAGCCAGCACACCTGCTGGCGCTGGCCCTGGCTGAGCCCGGCCACGGCGCGCGGAGCCCAGTCGGCCAGGCCGCGGCTGGCCAGCAGGGCGCGGGCGCGCTCCGTGGCCTCGCGCCGCGAGATGCCCGAAGGGCGCAGACCCAGGGCCAGCTCTTCCTCCACGGTGGGGAAGATGATCTGGTCGTCGGGGTTCTGGAACATCAGCCCGACCTGGCCCGGCCGCCTGGCGCGGGCCTCGTGCAGTTCGGTGCCGTCCAGTAGCACGCGCCCGGCCTGCGGCGCATCCAGGCCGCACAGCAGCCGGAACAGACTGGTCTTGCCCGCGCCGTTGTCGCCGATGAGTCCCACGCGCGGCTCGTCCAGCTGCAGGTCCAGGCCATCAAAGACGGTTGTGATGCCACGCCGCAGGCGCACCGCTTCCACGCGCAGGCTGGCGGCGCAGGCGGGGCAGTCGGCAGTTCGGGAGGATTCAGGCATGGCGAATGAAAGCGGGTACTTACCTGTAATGCACGCAACCACAAGGAATCTTGCCGTTGTACAGGCCTGTCGGGGGCGGATTCTAGCAATGCCGTCCAGGCCGTACATCAAGGCTTGAAAGACGGCAATCGATATAAGCACCGTATTTTTTATTCTTTTGTTTGAACAACGTTTTGCAACACACTCGTTAGAACACTAATGACGGCAGATCCTGGGGATTCGCCTGTGCTTGGCGACGACGCAAGACAACGCATGCCCATCGGCTTGCAACTGCGTCCAACTCCTCAGCACAGGACCCGGAAATTGCGCGCCATTGCCTGGAGATGGCGGTGCAAAGGCTGCCGTTGTCGATCCCAGGACCGTTTTCACTGCCGAACCGAGACTCCATGACCGTCCAGACCGCCGATTTCGCCCCGGAAAACGCGCTGATCCGCCTGCGCGACCTGCAAAAGAAATTTGTAACAGCCGATGGCAAGCACTTCGATGCCGTGCGTTCGGTGTCACTGGACATCGGCCAGGGCACGGTCTTCGGCCTGATTGGCAAGAGCGGTGCGGGCAAGTCCACGCTGCTGCGCCTGATCAACCTGCTCGAGCGTCCCGACAGCGGCGAGGTGGTGGTGGCCGGCCAGCGCCTGACCGACCTGGGCCGCCGCGCGCTGCGCGAGGCGCGCCAGAACATCGGCATGATTTTTCAGCAGTTCAACCTGCTGCAGAACGCCAGCGTGTTCGAGAACGTGGCCTTTCCGCTGCGCATCCATGGCGGCCACTCGCGCGCCCAGATCGAGCAGCGCGTGCGCGAATGCCTGGACATCGTGGGCCTGGCCGACAAGGCCGGCAGCTATCCGGCCCAGTTGTCCGGAGGTCAGAAGCAGCGCGTGGCGATTGCGCGTGCCCTGGCGCCGCGCCCGCAGGTGCTGCTGTGCGACGAGCCCACCTCGGCGCTGGACAGCGAGACCACGCGCTCCATCCTGGCCACGCTGGCGGACATCAACAGCCGCCTGGGCGTGACCATCGTCATCGTCACGCACGAGCTGGCCGTGGTCGATGCTCTGTGCAGCGAGGTGGCCATCATCGAGCAGGGCCAGGTGGCAGAACGCTTCACGCTGCCCGCCCTGCCGCAAGGCCGTGCCTACGAGGCGCCGCAGCGCGCCACGCTGCTGGGCAGCGAACTTGAGGCCCTGCGCGTGGAGCGTGCCGACAAGGCCCTGCGCGAACGCGGCGCCACCCGCCCCGTGGTGCTGCGCGCCGTGGGCGGCTCCGAGCACTGACGGGCTTTCGCCCGGTCCCGTTTTCCTCTTCTTTTAGCTTCCGCATTCCCATGTCTGAAAACATCGTCGAAATCCTGCCCGAGCTGTGGCTGGCCATGGGCCAGACCCTTTTGATGCTGGGCATCGGCCTGTCGGCCGCCGTGCTGATCGGCGGCCCGCTGGGCGTGCTGCTGTTCCTGCTGGGCCCCGGCCAGTCGCTGGACAACCGCCCGGCCTTTGCCGTGCTGAACTGGACGGTCAATACCGTGCGGTCCTTCCCCTTCATCATCTTGCTGGTCGCGCTGGTGCCCTTCACGCGCTGGCTGGCCGGCACCTCCATCGGCCCGCTGGCTGCGGCCGTGCCGCTGTCCGTGGCGGCCATTCCCTACCTGGCACGCCTGGTGGACCAGTGCCTGCGCGATGTGCCGCGCGGCGTGATCGAGGCCGCGCACGCCATGGGCGCCTCGGAGCTGCAGATCGTCTGGCGCGTGCTCATCGTCGAGGCGCGTTCGGGCCTGGTGCTGGCGCTGACCGTGCTGGCCGTGAGCTTTCTGTCGTACTCGGCCATTGCCGGCGTGGTGGGCGGCGGCGGCATCGGCGATCTGGCCATCCGCTACGGCTACTACCGCTTCCAGACCGATGTGATGGTGCTCACCGTGACCATCCTCGTGGCCATGGTCCAGGTCATCCAGTTCGTGGGCAACACGGCGGCCCGCCGCCTGGACAAGCGCGGCTGAGCGCGCTGTCCAGACCCGCTTTCTTCTTTCTTCCCGCTCCCTCCCAAAAAAAGGATTCCGACATGACCGCATCCCTTTCCTTCGTGCGCCGCCACCTGCTGGCCTCGGCCGCCGCCCTTGCCGCTGCCAGCGTGCTGGCGCTGCCCGCCCACGCCCAGGCCGACAAGAAGCAGCTGGTGATCGGCGGCACGGCAGGCTCCAACATCGACCAGCTCAAGCAGGGCATCGTGCCGCTGCTGCAAAAGAAGGGCTACCAGGTCAAGCTGGTGGAGTTCAACGACTACGTGCAGCCCAACCTGGCGCTGGCCCAGGGCTCGCTGGATGCCAACTTCTTCCAGCACCGTGTCTACCTGCAGAAGTTCGCGGCCGACCAGAAGCTGGACCTGGTGGAACTGGTGCAAGGCCCCATCGCCCCGCTGGGCGTGTACTCCAAGACCCGCAAGACCCTGGCCGAGGCCAAGGAAGGCGACCGCGTGACCCTGCCCAACGACCCGAGCAACCTGGCGCGTGCGCTGGTGCTGCTGGAGCAGGCCGGCCTGATCAAGGCCAAGCCCGGCATCGACCCGCTGCGCGTGTCCGAAAAGGACCTGGCCGAGAACCCGCGCAAGCTCAAGTTCATCCCGCTGGAAGCCGCGCAGCTGCCGCGCTCGCTGGGCGATACCGAATACGCCATCATCAACGGCAACTTCGCCATTTCCTCGGGCCTGAAGCTGACCGAGGCCGTCTCGCTGGAAAAGACCCCCGACCACTACCTGAACGTCGTGGCCATCAAGAAGAAGGACCAGGGCGCGGCATGGGCCAAGGACCTGGCCGAGGTCTACCGCTCCGCCGAATTCAAGGCCGTGGTGGACAGCAAGTTCCAGGGCTATGCCAAGCCCACTTTCCTACAGTAAGCGCCGTGCAGGCAGCCACATAATGGCTGCCTGCGGGAGGTACGCCTCCCACCCGTTTTTCGCCACTTCCTCCAGGAGCAATGCATGAGCCAGATCAAGGTCGCTGTCATCGTGGGCAGCCTGCGCAAGGATTCCTTCAACCGCAAATTCGCCGACGCCATTGCGCGCCTGGCACCCGAAGGCCTGGTCTTCGAGCAGGTCGCCATCGATGCCCTGCCGCTGTACAACCAGGACCATGACGGCAATGAGGTGGACGTGGTCAAGCAGTTCCGCGCCCAGATCCAGTCGGCCCAGGCCGTGCTGTTCCTGACGCCCGAGTACAACCGCTCGATTCCCGGCGTGCTCAAGAACGCGCTGGACCAGGGCTCGCGCCCCTACGGCAAGAGCGTCTGGGCCGGCAAGCCCGCTGCCGTGGCCGGCGTCTCCGTGGGTGCCATCGGCACGGCGCTGGCGCAGCAGCACCTGCGCAATGTGCTGGCCTACCTGGACATGCCCACGCTGGCCCAGCCCGAAATCTTCATCCAGGCCAAGGACGGCCTGTTTGCCGAAGACGGCTCCATTGGCGCCGGCAGCCGCGACTTCGTGAACGGCTTCGTGCAGAAGTTCGCGGCCTGGGCGCGCAAGCACCAGTGAGCGGTGCGGCAAGGCCGCTCAAGACACAAAAAAGCCCGGCAATGCCGGGCTTTTGCGTTGCAGCTCCTGTGAGCGCAGAGGTCAGGACGCGTCAGGAAGCGGGAGACGGGTTGGCAATCGCCGCAGCAGGGCGCGCGGCGGACGACGCCTTCTCGCGCGCCTGGGCCTGGTCGATGGCGTCGATGATCACCACGCCGGTCGACTTGACACCGGGCGCCGAAAAGCCGGCACCGGGCGTCACGCCGGGATGGGCCAGCAGCTTGCGCGTCATTTCCTGGTTCAGCTGCTGCTGGCTGGGCTTGGCGGGGGTGGGCGCTGCGGCAGGCTGCTCGGGCTCCTCGGGCGCAGGTGCCTCGTCGGTGTTGCGCACATAGCTGCGGTACACGCGGGAATTGAGCTGCTCCTGATCCTGCTCGCGCTGGTACTGCAGGAACTGGTAGACGCCAATGCCCACCACGGTGATGGCCAGCAGGGACACGGCGATCACCGTGATCACCAGGTTTTCATCGGACGGAGGGCGGGCATGGACAGGGCCGCGGGGCCGGACATGGGGGCGGGGACTTGTGGCTGGCATGGATGGAAGGCAGTGAATGCAATGAGGCTGCCTGGATATCGGCAGGTCCGCCGACTTTCTGAAATGCAGTCGGTTCGTGTCGGACAAGGCCGCAAAAAAGCAGCGATGGCCCAGCCTATCAGCTTCACGTGTCTGTAAAAGCGCGCAGCGCATTGCATTTTTCAAAGGAGGCGCTAGGGCGGATACCTCTTTTATTCGCACCAGTCCATCTGGAGCAATCCGGGCTGCCCGGGGCCGGTCGCTCTCGGGCGCCGTCCAAAGAAAAAGCGCCGGGGCCGAAACCCAGGCGCTTGTTCTTTGGGCGTACAGCCCTCGGCTGACCGCGATCCGCAATCAGGCGGCGATGGCTGCTTCCTGATTGGCGGCAGCCGCTGCGCGCACGATGTCGCTGCGGGCCGATTCCAGAGCCTTGGCCTTGGACTCATCGCCCATGGCCACGCCTTCTGCGCGCACGATGCTCACATCGGTGATGCCCAGGAAGCCGAACACCGTCTTCAGGTAGCTTTCCTGGTGCTCCAGGGCCTGGCCCATTTCACTGGTGGAGTACACGCCGCCGCGCGTGGAGGCCACGATGACCTTCTTGCCCTTGGCCAGGCCTTCGGGGCCGGCTGCGGTGTAGCGGAAGGTGCGGCCGCCCTGGGCGATGCGGTCGATCCAGGCCTTGAGCTGGCTGGAGATGGTGAAGTTGTAGAACGGAGCGCCGACCACGACCACATCGGCCGCCAGGAACTGGCTCACCAGGGCTTCGGAGATGGCGTTCTGTGCGCGCTCGGCTTCCGTCGTGGCGGCCTGGCCGGTGCGAAAGCCCATGGACACTGCGTTCAGGTGGTCGGGGGCGTTCACGGCCAGATCCAGGTACTCGACCTTGGCGCCGGGATTGGCGGCCACCAGGGCGGCCACGGTCTGGGCGGTCAGCTGGCGGGACACCGAAGCGGCGCCGGTGATGGAAGAGTCGATGTGCAGCACTTGCATGGAAAAGCTCCTGGGATGTCGGTTGGGATCGCGGTTGGGATCGGCCATTCGGGAAAGCTTGTAGGGCCGACGATGGGATCAATTGTGAATTTGGACAGAGTCTTTGATAAGCCGCAGAAATTGCGATAGATTGTCCTGAATTTGCAGCCAATGAGCACAGGGAGGGACGAGCGACATGATGGATCTCAACGACATGCTGTACTTCGCCGAGGTCGTGGAGCGCGGCGGCTTCGCCTCTGCCGGGCGGGCGCTGGGCATACCCAAGTCCAGGCTGTCGCGGCGCGTGGCCGAACTGGAGGCCCGGCTCGGAGTGCGCCTGCTGCAGCGCACCACGCGCAAGCTCTCGCTGACCCAGGTGGGCGAGGCCTATCTGCGCCATTGCCAGGCCATGCGCGATGCGGCCCTGGCCGCCGCCGACACCGTGGCCGAGGTGCAGACCGAGCCGCGCGGCACCATCCGCGTGAGCTGCCCCGTCACCCTGGCCCAGACCGTGCTGGGCGAGCTCATGCCCCAGTTCCTGCAGCGCTGCCCGCTGGTGCATGTGGAAATGCAGGTGACCAACCGGCCCGTGAACCTGGTGGAGGAGGGCATCGACGTGGCGCTGCGCGTGCGCCCCAGTCTGGAGGACAGCGGCTCCATGGTCGTCAAGCGGCTGGATGTGGCGCGCCAGATCCTCGTGGCCAGCCCGGAGCTGCTGGAGCGCCAGGGCACGCCGCGTGCACTGGCCGACCTGCAGCACCTGGACAGCATGTCCATGTCGGCGGTGGATGGCCAGTCCAGCCTGCTGCTGGTCGGCCCCGAAGGCCGCGAGCAACGCCTGCAGCTGCAGCCGCGCTATGTGGTGGATGACCTGCTGACGCTGAAATTCGCGGCGCTGGCCGGCAGCGGCATGTGCTGGCTGCCCGACTACATGTGCCACGAGGAACTGGCCGAAGGCCGGCTGGTCCATCTGCTGCCGGGCTGGGAGCCGCCGCAGGGCATCGTGCATGCGGTCTTCCCCTCGCGGCGCGGCCTGGCGCCGGCCGTGCGGCATTTCCTGGACTTCCTGGGAGAGACCGTGCCGGGGCGCAACAGCCACGCCACGCGCGAGCCGGTGGCGCGCTGAGGCTGCACCCCGCCACGCCATAAGAAAACAACAAATCGTTCGTTGGGATCGTCGGCGGCGTTCTCCACAATCGGGGCCCATGTCCAGCAATGGACAGTCCAGGAGAACCCATGAATCCCCACCGCATCATCATCGTGCCCGGCTGGCGCAACTCCGGCCCTGACCACTGGCAAAGCCTGTGGGCACAGCAGCTGCCGCATGCCGAGCGGGTGGAGCAGGACGACTGGCTCGTGCCGCACCGCGATCCCTGGGTGGCCGCGCTGGAGCAACTGGTGCTGTCCCGGCCCGAGCCCGTGGTGCTGGCCGCCCACAGCCTGGGCTGCATCACGGCCGCGCACATGGGGCCCGAGGCCAGCGCCCGCGTGCAGGGTGCGCTGCTGGTGGCGCCGGCCGATCCCGAGCGCCGTGCCCAGCTGGCCGACTTTGCGCCCGTGCCCTATGCGCCGCTGCCCTACCGCAGCGTGCTGGTGGCCAGCAGCAACGATCCCTACTGTCCGATCCGCCGGGCCGGCGCCTATGCGCGGGCCTGGGGAAGCGAGTTCGTGCGGCTGCAGAACGCGGGGCACATCAATGTCGAATCGGGTTTCGGCGACTGGCCCCTGGGCCTGGCGCTGCTGCAGTCGTTGATGCAGGGCGACAGCTGGCAGCCCGCGCAACCCCGGCCTGCCGTGCGTGCGCCGCGCGTTGCCGGTGCACGGGCAGCGGTGCCGGCAGGAGCGGGCGCCCCCTGGGCCGCCGGGCTGTGAGGTGGCGGCTGGCGAAGACGGTGGGCCAGGCTTCTTATATGGAAGCAGGCCATTAACAAACAAAAATATATTCTTTTGAGTTTTAAGCCAGCGTTCGCACAATGTGACTGTCTGTGAATCCACCGCAGAGATGTCCACTAATAAAAGGCAGCGAACCATGCATTCTTTGAAGCTCAAGACTTTGTTGGCCACCCTGGCGCTGGCCGCCGCAGGAACCGTATCGGCGCAGAACCAGCTGCTCAACGTCTCCTACGACGTGGCGCGCGAGTTCTACAAGGACTACAACGCCGCCTTCGTCGCCCACTACAAGAAGACCAAGGGCGTGGACATCAAGGTGGACCAGTCGCACGGCGGCTCCAGCGCCCAGGCGCGCGCCGTCAACGACGGCCTGGCTGCCGATGTGGTGACCTTCAACACCACGACCGACGTGCAGTTCCTGGCCGACAGCGGCGTGGTCGCCAAGGACTGGGCCAAGAAATTCCCCAATGACGCATCGCCCACCACCTCGACCATGCTGTTCCTGGTGCGCAACGGCAACCCCAAGAACATCAAGGACTGGAGCGATCTGACCCGTCCCGACGTGAAGGTCGTGGTGGTCAATCCCAAGACGGGCGGCAATGGCCGCTACGCCTACCTGGCGGCCTGGGGTTCAGTGCGCGAGAAGGGCGGCACCGACGCGCAGGCGGCCGAGTTCGTGCAGCAGCTTTACAAGAACGTGCCCGTGCTGGGCAAGGGCGGGCGCGATGCGACCAGCATCTTCCTGCAACGCAACATCGGCGACGTGCTGATCACGTTCGAGTCCGAAGTGGTTTCCGTGGAGCGCGAATTCGGCAAGGGCAAGGTCGATGCCGTCCATCCCTCGGTGTCCATCGTGGCCGAGAACCCCGTGGCCGTGGTCGAGCGCACCGTGGCCAAGAAGGGCACGGGCCAGCTGGCGCACGACTACCTGGCCTGGCTGTACTCCGACGAGGCCCAGGAAATCGCCGCACAGCACGCGCTGCGCCCCCGCTCCGAGGCCGTGCTCAAGAAGCATGCCGATGTGTTCAAGCCCATCAAGCAGTTCACCGTGGCCAAGTATTTCGGCTCGCTGTCCGAAGCCCAGAAGGTGCACTTCAACGACGGCGGACAGTTCGACAAGATCTACGTCCCCGGCAAGTAAGCACGCAAGCAGGCATGAAGGCGGCGCAGTCCGCCTGAGGCCCCCTCCCCACACTGGCTGATTTGGAATCCAACATGGTGTCTGCCGTTCCGACCAGCCCAAGGCCTGGCGCCGACGCTCCTGTGCCCGCACCGTCCGGTGCGGCGCGCAAAGGGCGCGGCGCCAAGCGCGTTTTGCCCGGCTTCGGGCTGACCTTGGGCTATACGCTGTTTTATCTGAGCCTGATCGTGCTGATCCCGTTGTCGGCACTGCTGTTCAAGACCTTCTCGCTCACCTGGCCCCAGTTCTGGGAGGCCGTGGCCTCGCCGCGCGTGCTGGCCTCGTACCGGCTGACGTTTGGCGCCTCGTTTGCGGCGGCCTGCGTGAACCTGGTGTTCGGCCTGCTGATCGCCTGGGTGCTGGTGCGCTACAAGTTCCCGGGCAAGAAGATCGTCGATGCGCTCGTCGATCTGCCCTTTGCCCTGCCCACGGCCGTGGCCGGCATTTCGCTGACCGCTTTGCTGGCCGGCAACGGCTGGGTGGGCCAGTACCTGGAGCCCTACGGCATCCAGTTGGCCTTCAACCCGAACGGCGTGGTCATTGCGCTGATCTTCATCGGCCTGCCCTTTGTCGTGCGCACGGTGCAGCCGGTGCTGGAGGATTCGGAGAAGGAGCTGGAAGAGGCGGCCACCAGCCTGGGCGCCTCGCGCTGGCAGATCTTCTACAAGGTGATCCTGCCTGCCATCACGCCCGCGCTGCTCACGGGCTTTGCCATGGCGTTTGCACGCGCCATCGGCGAATACGGATCGGTCATCTTCATCGCGGGCAACATGCCCATGATTTCCGAGATCACACCGCTGATCATCATCGGCAAGCTGGAGCAATACGACTACGCAGGCGCCACGGCCGTGGCCGTGGTGATGCTGCTGTTCTCCTTCGTGATGCTGCTGGTCATCAACGCGCTGCAGGCATGGCAGCGCAAGCATTCGGGAGGGGCTTGAGATGGCGTTGTCTCCACAGGAAGCATTGCTTCTCAAGATCATTGGCGCGGTGCTGGTCGCCGTGTTGGTGCTGTACAGGCTCACGGCGCCCCCGAAGGGCCGGCGTGAAAAGCTCTCCACCACCGAGCCGCGCGCCGTGCGCTGGATTCTCACGGGCATTGCGCTGACCTTCATCGGCCTGTTCCTGGTGCTGCCACTGGCGGCCGTGTTCACCGAGGCGCTGCGCAAGGGCTGGGATGCCTATGTCGCCGGCCTGCAGGAGCCCGATGCCTGGTCGGCCATCAAGCTGACCCTGATCACGGCGCTGATCGCCGTGCCGGTGAACCTGGTGTTCGGCGTGGCGGCGGCCTGGTGCATTGCCAAGTTCCAGTTCCGTGGCAAGGCCTTCCTGATCACGCTGATCGACCTGCCGTTCTCGATCTCGCCCGTGGTGGCGGGCCTGATGTACGTGCTGGTGTTCGGCGCCCACGGCTGGTTCGGCCCCTGGCTGGCCGAGCATGACATCAAGATCATCTTCGCCGTGCCCGGCATCGTGCTGGCCACCATCTTCGTGACCTTCCCCTTCATCGCGCGCGAGCTGATCCCGCTGATGCAGGCGCAGGGCAGCGACGAGGAGCAGGCCGCCATCGTGCTGGGCGCCACGGGCTGGCAGACCTTCTGGAAGGTCACCGTGCCCAACATCAAGTGGGGCCTGCTGTACGGCGTGATTTTGTGCAATGCGCGCGCCATGGGCGAGTTCGGCGCGGTGTCCGTGGTCTCGGGCCACATCCGTGGCCAGACCAACACCATTCCGCTGCATGTGGAGATCCTCTACAACGAGTACCAGTCCGTTGCCGCCTTCGCTGCCGCATCGCTGCTGGCTCTGCTGGCCCTGGTGACCCTGGTCATCAAGTCGGTGGCCGAGTGGCGTGCCGAGCACCAGGCCAAGGCCGCAGCCGAGCTGCCTCCCGAGCGCCCCACGCCGGCTTCCCAGGCATCCCGTGTGCCGCAGGTGTCCTGAGGCCCGCCCCGACCAGAAAAGAGCAAGAGCAAGACCATGAGCATTGAAATACGCAACGTCAGCAAGCAGTTCGGCGATTTCCAGGCCCTGCGCGATGTGAGCCTGGACATCCAGTCCGGCGAACTCATCGCGCTGCTCGGCCCTTCGGGCTGCGGCAAGACCACGCTGCTGCGCATCATCGCGGGCCTGGAGACGCCCGACGTGGGCAGCATCCACTTCAGCGGCGAAGACACGACCGACGTCCATGTGCGCGAGCGCAACGTGGGATTCGTGTTCCAGCACTACGCGCTGTTCCGCCACATGACGGTGTTCGAGAACGTGGCCTTCGGCCTGCGCGTGAAGCCCCGCAGCCAGCGCCCCAGCGAAGCCCAGATCCGCGACAAGGTGATGAGCCTGCTCAAGCTGGTGCAGCTGGACTGGATCGCGGACCGCTTTCCGTCCCAGCTGTCGGGTGGCCAGCGCCAGCGCATCGCGCTGGCCCGCGCCCTGGCGGTGGAGCCCAAGGTGCTGCTGCTCGACGAGCCCTTCGGCGCCTTGGATGCCAAGGTGCGCAAGGAGTTGCGCCGCTGGTTGCGCCACCTGCATGACGAGCTGCATGTGACCTCCATCTTCGTGACCCACGACCAGGAAGAGGCACTGGAAGTGGCCGACCGCGTGGTCGTCATCAACCAGGGCCGCATCGAGCAGGAAGGCACGCCCCAGCAGGTCTGGGACAACCCGGCCACGCCCTTCGTCTACGGCTTCCTGGGCGACGTCAACCTCTTCAAGGGCCGCGCCAGCGATGGCCGCGTCTACCTGGACGACGGCACCCAGCTGGACAGCCACGATGCCAAGGGCGCCAGCGACAGCAAGGCCTTCGCCTATGTGCGCCCGCACGATCTGGAGGTGGAGCGCTACTCGCCAGGACAGAACCTGGACGTCCAGGGACGGCCCACGGGCATCGTCGTGCAGCTGGCCCGCGCCATCGTCGTGGGGCCCATTGCGCGCCTGGAACTTATTCCATCGGAGAGCACCGAAAGCACGGACAATGCCGAAGAGGGTGGCCTGATCGAGGCGCAGATTCCTGCGCAGCAGTTCAGGGACATGGCGCTGCGCGAGGGGGAAACCCTGGTGGTGACACCGCGCCGCGCCAAGGTGTTCCTGGACGAGGCGGCTGGCATCTGACGGCGCGGCAACGGTTTCCTGCACCCGCTGAACAGGGCTGCAGCGCCGGGCCGGCGCCGCAGCCCTGATTTCATTCAACCGGGTGACGAAAGACAAGAATGCTTCAATGGTTTGACAACGCTCCGCGCCGCATCCTGGCGCTCATCAGCCTGGCCTGCGTGGCCATGCTGGCCTTCGGCATGTATCTGCAGCATGTGGTCGGGCTGGAGCCCTGCCCGATGTGCATCGTGCAGCGCTACGCGCTGATCGGCGTGGCCATCTTCGCGGGCCTGGGCAGCGCACGCGGCGGGCGCGGCTGGCTGATGGGTTGGGGTATCGCGGCGCTGGTCGCCGCAGGCTTTGGCGCCTTCGTCGCCGCGCGCCAGAGCTGGCTGCAGTGGTATCCGCCCGAGTTCGCCACCTGCGGGCGCGACTTCTACGGAATGATCGAGAACTACTCCATCAGCCGTGCCGTGCCCATGATCTTCCGTGGTTCGGGCGATTGCGTTGCCGTGGACTGGAGCTTCCTGGGCGGCTCCATTGCCAACTGGTCCTTCATCTGCTTCGCCATCATGAGCGTGGCCGTTTTGGTGCTGCTGGTGCGCGGCGCTGCCCGCAGGCGCTGAGCCCTAGGCTGAGGCTTGCGCCAGTCGCCGCTGCAGCGACTGCGCCAGGGTGCTCAGAATCAGCCAGCAGGACGTGGCGCCCGCGTCCAGCACGCCGATGGAGCGCGGCCCCAGCCGGGCCGAGCGCCCGATGCGGGCCTGCAGGTGGCGCGTGGATTCCTTGCCCGCTTCGGCCGCGGCCTCCATGGCCTGCAGCGCTTCGCGGAAACCGGCGCCGGCCTGCAGCGATTGCCGGTAGGCCTGCAGGGCCGGGGCCAGCGTATCGATGAGGGTCTTGTCGCCTACCCGGGCCTTGCCCATCTCCTGCACATCGGCGACGGCCCGCGCCAGCGCCTGGCCGAACAGGGCGGCATCCATCTCCTGCTCCGGCCCAAGAACATCGGCGAAGCCTTGGAAGAAGCTGCCGTACAGCGGGCCCATGGAGCCGCCGATATCGTCCATCAAGGCCTGGGACAGCTGTTGCAGCGCCGCAGGCAGCTGCGCCGCCTGGCCGGCGTCCATGGCATCGAGCCGTGCGCCGCAGCCGGAAAAGCCCTTGGCCATGTTGATGCCGTGATCGCCATCGCCGATCAGGCCGTCGATCTCGCTCAGGAACTCCCGGTGGCCGACGATGGCCGTGATCAGTTCACGCACGATGCTGCCCGCGCCATCGAGCGCGATGGCCGGCCCTTGGCTGGTGCGCCTTGCGGCTGGGGGGCGGGCGGTTTGTGCCTGTTCCTGCGCCTGTTCCTGCGCCTGTGCCGGCGTCCGTGCCGGAACAGAGGGCAGCGTTGGAATGGCCTCCTGCGCCTGGGGCGGCAGCCCGCCGGCCAGGGTCAGGGCGACTGACTGGCAGGGCGCCTTGAGGCAGGCTTCCAGCGCATCGTCCAGCTGCATCAGCGTGAGCGTGATGCCCATCATCTCCAGCGAGGTGAAGAGATTGCCCACGAGCCGGAAGGCCACCTGAATGCCGCGTTCTTGCAGGCGCCGGGCGACCTCGCCATAGAGGATGTACTGCTCCATCAGCGGCGTGGCGCCCAGGCCGGACAGCAGCACGGCCACGCGGTCGCCCGGGGCGAAGGGCAGGTCGGGCAGCAGGGCGCCCAGCATGCGCTCGGCCATCCCGGCCGCCGTGGTCGTGGGGTGCACGGACATGCCGGGCTCGCCATGGTGGCCAATGCCCACCTCCATGCTGCCGCGCTCGATATGGAAATTGGCCTTGCCCACGGCGGGAATGGTGCATGCCGACAGGCCGATGCCGATGCTGCGCGTGCGGGCCATGGCGTGCCGGGCGATGGCGATGACTTCGTCGAGGCTGGCGCCCATGGCCGCCCGGGCGCCCGCCACCTTCCACATCAGGATCTCGCCGGCCACGCCGCGGCGGCTGGCCTCGTCGCCCCGCGCGGCAGAAGGCACGTCGTCGTTGGCCACCACGGTCCTGACCGCCATGCCTTCGGCCGCGGCCATCTGCACGGCCATGGCCACATTCATGTTGTCGCCCGCGTAGTTGCCATACAGGCAGGCCACGCCGGCGCCGCCATCGGCCGCGCGCATGGCGTCGTAGAAGCTTCTGGCCGTGGGGGATGAGAAGACCTCGCCCACGGCGGCGGCGTCGCACAGGCCTGCGCCCACATAGCCCAGAAAGGCCGGTTCGTGTCCCGACCCGCCGCCCGTCACGATGCCCACCTTGCCCCTGCGTGGCGCGCCATGCAGGCGCACGACGCGGGCATTGCCTTCGTCGATGCGCAGGGTGTCGCCATGGGCGGCGATCCATCCATGGAGCATGTCCTCCACCACCCGGTCGGGGTCGTTGATCACGCGGTTGGTCGTCATGCCGTTGTCTCCTCCAGGTGCAGTCCCGGCGGGTGTGCCGAAGACTGTTCATATGATCATTGAGTGGTCATTTTTGATTTGTTGAAATTGGCATGTCAATGCCTTTTGGCTATTCAATAGCCAAGGGAAAACGATAGGATTTGATGGATTTCGTAGAAAATTCAACGGGTTACGTATTTATTTTGCCGGCTCACATAGCTATCGTTGTTTGACAACTGCTCTTCGATTGAGAAGACTCTGGTAAAACATTGATCAAATGATCATGTGATGGTCTTTTGTAATGAAGGGGATGCCATGAAGCTGGCCATCGGCTGCGACGAAGCCGCCTGCGACCTCAAGAACGCCGTGAAGCAGCATCTGCTGGCCCAGGGCCACGAAGTGGCCGACTTCGGCACGCACGACGGCGAGCCGGTGCTCTACCCCGACATCGGCATCGCGGTGGCGCAGGCCATCGTCCAGGGCCGCCATGAGCGCGGCGTTCTCCTGTGCGGCACGGGCATAGGCATGGCCATTGCGGCCAACAAGGTGGCGGGCATCCGCGCCGCGCAGGCCCATGACACCTATTCGGCCGAGCGCGCCAGCCGCAGCAACGACGCGCAGATCATCACGCTGGGCTCGCGCGTGATCGGGGTGGAACTGGCCAAGGCCATCGTGGACCGCTTCCTCGCATCGCGCTTCGATGGCGGCAGCTCGGCCCTGAAGGTGGATGCCATCACCGGCTTCGAACGCTCGCAGGCCGCCGCGGCCGGGCGCGGGCAGGGCGCGTGACCATGGACACCGGCACCCGCACCGGCACCGCACTGCTGCAGGCGCGCGGCGTGGCCAAGAGCTTCGGCGGCGTGCCTGCGCTGCGCAACGGCTGCCTTGAGCTGCAGGCGGGCAGCGTGCACGCGCTGTGCGGCGGCAATGGCGCAGGCAAGTCCACCTTCCTGAACATCGTGATGGGCCTGTTGCGGCGCGATGCCGGCGAGATATTGCTCAAGGGCCGGCCGGTGGATTTCGCCACGCCGCACGAGGCGCTGGCGCACCGCCTGTCCATCATCACGCAGGAGCTGTCGCCCATCCCGGGCATGAGCGTGGCCGAGAACATCTTCCTGGGCCGCGAGCCCCGGCGCGCCGGCGTGGTGGTCCGCCATGCCGCGCTGCTGGAGCAGGCGGATGCGCTGCTCAGGCAGCTGGGCTTCGATATCGATCCGCGTGCGCAGATGGGCCGCCTGAGCCTGGCGCAGACCCAGCTGGTGGAGATTGCCAAGGCCCTGAGCCGGCAAAGCGAGCTGATCATCATGGACGAGCCCACCTCGGCCATCGGCGAAAGCGAGACCGCCATCCTCTTCGACGCGATACGCCGCGTGACAGCGCAGGGCGCCGGCATCCTCTACGTGTCGCACCGCCTGACGGAGATCTTCACCATTGCCGACAGCTACACGGTGTTCCGCGATGGCGGCTTCGTGCAGACCGGCGCGCTGGCCGATATCGACCGGCGGCAGTTGGTGAAGCTCATCGTGGGCCGGGAGGTCCGCGCTGCCGCCAGCGAGCGCAGGGCTGCGGCGCCGGGCGAGCCGCTGCTGTCGGTGCAGGGGCTCACGCGCCGGGGCGAGTTCGAGGACATCAGCCTGGACGTCGCCCCCGGCGAGGTGCTGGGCATCTACGGACTGATGGGATCGGGCCGCAGCGAATTCCTCAACTGCCTGTACGGCCTCACGCGCGCCGACCAGGGGCGGGCGAGCCTGGGCGGACGGCCCCTGCCGCGCGGCAATCCGGCGGCGTCGATCAAGGCGGGCCTGGCCCTGGTGACCGAGGACCGCAAGGCCACGGGGCTGGTGATGAGCTCCTCGGTGCGCTTCAACACCAGCTTGCCCGCACTGCCGGGCCTGCAGCGCGCCGGGGTGGTGGATGGCGCGGCAGAGCGCGTGCTGGTGGGCGGCCTGCTGCAGCGCCTGCGCGTGAAGCTGGCCAGCCCGGCAATGCCGGTCTCCGGCCTGAGCGGCGGCAACCAGCAGAAGGTGGTGCTGGCCCGCTGCATGGCCACCAACCCCGTCTGCCTGCTGTGCGACGAGCCCACGCGCGGCATCGACGAAGGCGCCAAGCGCGAGGTGTACGCCTTCCTGGCCTCGCTGGCCGAGCAGGGCCATGCCGTGGTGGTGGTGTCCTCCGAGGCGCCGGAACTGCTGGAGCTGAGCGACCGCATCGCCATCTTCCGCAAAGGCCGGCTTGACCGCGTGGTGGCCGGCCACGGCATCACGCAGGAGGCGCTGATGCACCTCGCGTCCTGAGCCCGGGCGATGCCCGTGCTGCGTTTTTCCCCTTGCCTTTCACAACACACAGGAGACATGACCATGCCGTTTTTCCGCTTCACCACCGTGCTTGCCGCCGCGCTTGCCGGTGGGCTGTTCCTGGCCGCAGCGCAGGTCCGGGCCCAGGCTCCGGCCCCGCTGTCGGCACCAGCACCAGTGCCCGCACCGGCCAAGCCCTACCGCATAGGCGCGGCCGTCTATGGGCTCAAGGGCGAGTTCATGCAGATGTGGACCAAGGAGCTGAAGGCGCATCCGGCCGTGAAGGACGGCACGGTGCAGATCACCGTGTTCGATGGCAACTACGACGCGCTGACGCAGAGCAACCAGTTCGACACCATGATCACGCAGAAGTACGACGGCATCCTCTTCGTGCCCATTGACCTGAAGGCGGGCGCGGCGCCCGTGCACAAGGCGGTGAAGGCCGGCATTCCCGTGGTGGGCTCCAACACGCGCGTGCAGGGCGATGTGCTGACCTCCTACGTGGGCAATGACGATGTGGTGGCCGGCCGCATGCAGGCCGAGGCGCTGATGAAGGCCATCGGCGGCAAGGGCAATATCGTCGTCATCGAGGGGCCCATAGGCCAGTCGGCACAGATCGAGCGGGCGCGCGGCAATGACGAGGTGCTGGCCCGCCACAAGGACGTGAAGGTGCTGGCGCGCAAGACCGCCAACTGGTCGCGCGCCGAGTCCATGGGACTGATGGAGAACTGGCTGACCGCATTCCCGGGCCAGATCCAGGGCGTGATCGCCCAGAACGACGACGAGGCCCTGGGCGCGGTGCAGGCCATCAAGACCAAGGGCATCGACATCAAGACCATCCCGGTGGTGGGCGTGGACGGCGTGGCCGCCGCCATCACGGCCGTCAAGCGCGGCGAGATGACCACCCATTTCCAGGATGCCCAGGCCCAGGCGCAGGGCGCGCTGGATGTGCTGCTGCGCCAGCTAGTCGGCCCGTCCTACCGGCCGCGCTCGGTGGTATGGAGCGAGTATGCCCAGGCCATGCCCTGGGGCGATGGCACGGCCAAATCCTACGAGGTGCCCTGGACAGCCATCGTGCCCGCCAATGCCGACGCCTTCTTGCAGAAGGTGCGCAAATGAGCGCCGACAGCCTGGAGCGGGACTTCGACGGCCGCACGGCCCTGGTCACCGGCGGCGCGGGCGGCATCGGCCTGGCGATTGCCCGGCAGCTCGCGGCGGGCGGGGCGCGCGTCGCCTTGCTGGACCTGGAGCGGCAGGCACTGGACGTGGCCGCTGCCAGCCTGGCGGAGCCCAGGCCCCACCTGGCGCTGGAGGTGGATGTGACCAGGCCTGCGGGCGTGGAGCAGGCGGTGGCCACGGTGCTGGAGGCCACGGGCCGCATCGACATCCTGGTCAACAGCGCCGGCGTGGCGCTGCTGGAGCCGGCCGGCGAAATCAGCGAGGCGGCCTGGGAGCGCACGCTGGCCGTCAACCTCACGGCGCCGCTGCTGCTGGCCCAGGCGGTGGCCCCGGCCATGCGCCGCCAGCGCCACGGCCGCATCATCAACCTGGCCTCGCAGGCCAGTGTGGTCGCGCTCAGTCGCCATGCCGCCTATTGCGCCAGCAAGGCGGGCCTGGTGGGGCTGACGCGCGTGCTGGCGCTGGAGTGGGCGTCCGACGGCATCACCGTCAACGCCATCTCGCCGACCGTGGTGGACACGCCGCTGGGCCGCCAGGCCTGGGCCGGTGAAGCGGGGGAGGCCATGCGCGCACTCATTCCCACGGGCCGCTTTGCGCAGCCCGAGGAGGTGGCGCGGCTGGCCGTGTTCCTGGCCGGTACGCACGCCGGCATGCTGACGGGCGAGAACATCGTCATCGACGGGGGCTACTCCATCCAGTGAGCGGCCTGCCGGCCCCACGCCTTTCTTCCATCAACGCGGGAGTCCTCCATGACGAATCTTCAAGCCGCATCTTCGCCGCCGCTCTTGGGGCGGCGCGCGCTGGACCTGCGCAGCCTGCGCGAGCGCTACGGCGTGGTCATCGCGCTGATTGCACTGTGCGCGGCGCTGGCGCTGGCCAACCCCCATTTCATGACCTGGGGCAACTGGGCCGACATCCTGCGCCAGACCTCCATCAACGGCATCCTGGCCATCGGCATGACGTGCGTGGTGCTGACGGCGGGCATCGACCTGTCGGTGGGCGCCATCCTGGCGCTGGCCGGCATGGTCGGCGCCTGGCTGGCGGCCGATGGCCAGGGGCTGGCGGTGAGCGTGGGCGCCGGGCTGGGCGTGGGCATGCTGCTGGGCGGCGTCAACGGACTGCTGGTGGCCTGGTTCGCGGTGCCGCCCTTCGTGGCCACGCTGGGCATGCTCAGTGCGGCGCGCGGCCTGACCTACATCTACAACGACGGCATGCCGGTGTCCGAGCTGCCCGACGGCTTTCTTGCCATCGGCGCCGGCCAGCTGGGCCCCGTGCCCATGCCCATCGTGATCTTTGCCGTTGCCGTCGCGGTGTTCGCCTTCGTGCTGCGCTACACCGTGTATGGCCGCTACATCTACGCCGTGGGCGGCAACCTGCGCAGCGCCAAGACCAGCGGCATCAACACCCGCGCCATCGTGCTGCTGGTCTATGTGGTCAGCGGCCTGCTCGCGGGGCTGGCCGGCATTTTGCTGGCGTCGCGCACCACGGCGGCGCTGCCGCAGGCCGGCGTGTCCTACGAGCTGGACGCCATCGCGGCCGTGGTGATCGGCGGCACCAGCCTGTCGGGCGGCACGGGCAGCCTGGGCGGCACGGTCGTCGGAGCCCTGCTCATCGGCGTGATCAACAACGGGCTGAACCTGCTGGGCGTGTCCTCGTACTACCAGCAGCTGATCAAGGGCGTGATCATCGTCGGCGCCGTGCTGCTCGACAGTTCGCGCCGCAGGGCATGAAGCGCTGCGCCCACGTCCTGTCCACCATCTGCAACCCGGGAGAGTTCCATGCAAAACACCCTGCCTGACGCCGCCGATACGAACATGCTGGCCGTGGTCTGCCACGGCCCCAGGGATTACCGGCTCGAACGCGTCGCACGTCCGCAGGCCGGGCCGCGCGAGCTGGTCATCCGCGTGGCTTCCTGCGGCATTTGCGCGGGCGACTGCAAATGCTGGGCTGGCGCGCCGCGCTTCTGGGGAGATCCGGAAAAAGGCCGCCCCGCCTATGTGCGCCCGCCGGTGATCGCGGGCCACGAGTTCTGGGGCCATGTGGTGCAGGTGGGCGAGGGTGCCCAGGAGCACCACGGCGTGCAGCTGGGTGACCGGGTGATCGCCGAGCAGATCGTGCCCTGCCATGGCTGCCGCTATTGCAGGATCGGCTTTCGCTGGATGTGCGAGGTGCACGATGTCTACGGCTTCCAGGGCCAGGTGGCCGATGGCGGCATGGCCGAGTACATGCGCCTGTCCGCCCGCGCCGTGGTGCACCGGATTCCCGAGAGCGTGGCCTTCGAGGATGCGGCCATCACCGAGCCGCTGTCCTGCGCCATCCATGCCGTCAACCGCGGCGACATCCAGCTCGACGATGTGGTGGTCATCGCCGGCGCGGGCACGCTGGGCCTGCTCATGGCCCAGGTGGCGCGCCTGAAGACGCCGCGCCGGCTGGTGGTCATGGACCTGTCGGACCAGCGCCTGGCGCTGGCACGCCGCTGCGGCGCCGACGTGACCATCAACCCCGCGCGCGAGGATGCCCGCGCCATCGTGCACGCACTGACCGACGGCTATGGCTGCGATGTGTACATAGAGACCACGGGCGCGCCCTCGGGCGTGACGCAGGGGCTGGACCTGGTGCGCAAGCTCGGCCGCTTCGTGGAGTTCAGCGTCTTCGGGCGCGAGACCACGGTGGACTGGTCCATCATCGGCGAGGAAAAGGAGCTGGACCTGCGTGGCGCCCACCTGAGCGCCCATTGCTACCCCATCGCCATCGACCTGCTGGCGCGCGGGCTGGTCACCTCCGAGGGCATCGTCACCCACCGCTATGCGCTGTCGGACTGGGAGAGCGCCATCCGGGTGGCCGATTCCATGGACTCGGTCAAGGTCCTGCTGCTGCCCCACGCTGGCGAGGCCCGGTGAGCGGCGCTACACTGCGCGCCTTTCCCGGCACCCTTGGAGGCACCCTTGACTGAAAGCGACCTGACGCGACTGGCGACCCTGTACTACGTCGATGGATGCACGCAGGACCAACTGTCCAAGGAGTTCGGCATCTCGCGCGCCACCGTCGGGCGGCTGCTGCGCCGCGCGCAGGAAGAGGGCATCGTCGAGATCCGCGTGCGGCCGCATTCGCTGGTGTCCGCCGACCTGGAGCGGCAGCTGACCGAGCGCTTTCACATCAAGCGCGCGCTGATCGCGGTGGACCACAAGGATGCCGACCGGCAGCGCGAACTGCTGGCAGGGCTGGTGGCCAGCGAGCTGGAGCGCATCCTGGTCGACGGCTCCATCGTGGCCGTGGGCATGGGGCGCAACGTGTCCTCGGTCTCCGAGCACGCCCTGTCCGCCACACGGCGGGAGTGCCACTTCGTCAGCGCCATCGGCGGCTCCTACCGTGGCGGGGAGGCGATGAACGCCGACCACATCGCGCGCCGCCTGGCCGCGCGCTTTGGCGGCAAGTCCGAATCGCTCTATGCGCCGGCCCTGGTGGGCGATCCGCAACTGCGCAAGGCGCTGCTGGACAACGACACCGTCAGGCACACCCTGGACAAGGCGCGCCGCGCCGACATCGCCCTCATCGGCGTGGGCGATGTCAGCGTGGACAGCAACATGGCCCGCATGGGCTGGTTTTCCGCGCAGGAGATCTCGGACGCCCGCCGCGCGGGCACGGTGGGCGACATGATGGGCTACGACTTCATCGACATCCACGGCCAGCCGGCCGCCACCCCCATGCAGGACCGCGTCATCGGCCTGAGCCGCGAGGACCTGCTGCGCATACCCAACGTCATCGCCGTGGCGGCCGAATCCAGCAAGGTCACGGCCATCCTGGGAGCCCTGCGCACCGGCGCCATCGACACGCTGGCCACCACCACGGCCAACGCGGCGGCCGTGCTGCAGCTGGACGATGTCATGGGGACGACGCGCTGACGCAGCGGGGGAGGCGCGGCTCTTGGGCGGCGCGCCTAGTTCGACGCGCGACGGTAGAAGGCCAGCGAGCCTGCCAGCGCCAGCAGCATGCCGCCGCACAGCCGGTCCAGCCACATCACGGCCCGCCCGCGCAGCAGCCGCGCGGCGCGTGATCCGGCGAAGGCATAGGCCAGCATCACCAGGAAATCGATGAGTGCGAACACCAGCGCAATGGCGATGTATTGCGGCGCCTGGGCGGCCGCCGGGTCGATGAACTGGGGCAGCAGGGCCGAGCAGAACAGGTAGCCCTTGGGATTGGTCACGGCGACCAGGAACGACTTGAGCAGCACGGTGCGGGCGCTGTAGCCGTCGGCGCCGGCCTCTGCCTTGCCGTCACCCTGGGGTGCCGACAGCGATCCGCCCTGGCTGCGCAGCATGCGCAGGCCCAGCCAGGCCAGGTACGCCGCTCCCGCCCACTTGACCACCGAGAACCAGAACTCCGAGGCCGCCAGCAGCGCGCCCAAACCCAGCGCGACAGCGCCGACCAGCACGAAGTCCGACAGCACGGCGCCCAGCATGCCGGGCAGGGCGCGGCGCACGCCGTGGCGCGAGCCATTGGCCAGGGCCAGCAGCACGGTGGGACCGGGGGTGATGATCGCGATCAGCGCGACCAGGGAGAAGACGAGCAGGGTGGCGAGGGTCATGTCGGCGAAGGCTCATGCGGTTGGCAACAGCCTGCCACTGTGCCAGCTTTGCCTGCCTTGCGCAGCCCCTGCCGACCCGGGGCAGGGCACACGGGGCAGGGCACACGGGGCGGGCAGGCGTCAGTCGCTGCCCACGCCGCCGGCGGCAAAGACCGGGCCGCGCGTGCCGGGCACCCAGCCCGGGTAGGTTTCCATCACTTCGGCGAACAGGGCCGAGTCGATCCAGCGCTGCAGCCAGGCCTGCAGGTGCGGCCAGGGCTGCTCATTCCATTGCGACTCGTCGATGCGCGCGTACTGGCGCACGAAGGGGCGCAGCGCCATGTCGGCCAGGCTGGGGTTCTGGCCGCACAGGTAGCCGGTGGCCTCCAGCTGGTCGTCCAGCTCGGCCAGCCAGGTCAGGGCATCGGCCTGGGCGTGGTTGACCTCTTCGGCCGTGTAGCGCTCGGGGTACTTGCAGCGGTCCAGGGCGTGCTTGAAAAAGCCGTCGTTGCGCTCGATCAGCGCCAGCATGTCCGGCAGCGAACCGCTGGTCGGTGCCAGCCAGCCGTCCGGGTCATTGGCGCGCAGCGCGTGCAGCATGACATCCAGGCTCTGCTCGATCACGCGGCCGTCCTCCAGCACCAGCACGGGCACCGTGCCCTTGGGCGATGCGTCGAGCAGCGCCTGCGGCTTGTTGCGCAGGTTGATTTCGCGCAGCTCGCAGGCCAGGCCGGCATGGGCCAGCGCCAGGCGGGCGCGGATGGCGTAGGGGCAGCGGCGAAACGAGTAGAGAACCGGCAGGGTCTGGGTCATGGAACGGGGACGGGGCTAGGGCCAAAAGCGGCAGATGATAGCGCCGGGGCCAAAGTCAGGCGGCCTGCGGGTCTTGCCGCGGGCGTCCGTGGCTATTGCAGCTGCGCCAGCAGCCATTGCCTGAAGGTCTTGAGCGCCGCGCTGGGTGCGCGCGAGCGCAGGTGGGTCAGCCAGTAGGCGCCCGTGTCCACCTCCTGCTCGAAGGGGCGCACCAGCCGGCCCTGCTGCAGCAGGTGCTGGAACATGCGCGCCGGCAGCAGGGCCACGCCCGCGCCCTGGGCGGCCGCCTCGGCCAGCGTCAGCGAGGAGTCGAACATGGCCCCGCGCGCCAGCGGCGCGCTCTGGTCCAGCGTGGCAAACCAGCTCTCCCACTCCTGCAGGCGGTACGAGCGCAGCAGCGTCTGCCCTGCCAGGTCGGCCGGCTGGCGCAGGCGCTGGGCCAGGGCCGGGGTGCACATGGGCGTCAGCGGCGCGCGCAGCAGCAGTTCGGCGCGCGTGCCCTGCCAGGCGCCGTCGCCAAAGCGCACGGCCGCATCCAGCCCTTCGCCGGCCAGATCCACGCGGTTGTTGTGCGTGAGCAGTCGCAGGTCGATGTAGGGGTGCTGCTGCTGGAACTGGCCCAGCCTGGGAATCAGCCAGCCGATGGCGAAGGTGCCGACCACGCCCACGGTGAGGACCTCGCGCGGGCGCGGCTCGGCCACCTGCTGCAGCGAATGCTCTATGCGCGCAAAGCTCTCGGCCACGGCAGGCCACAGCGCATGGCCTTCGTCGGTCAGCGCCAGGCCGCGCGGCAGGCGCCGGAACAGCGGCTTGCCCAGGCGCTCCTCCAGGTTGCGGATGTGCTGGCTGACGGCGGCCTGGGTCACGCACAGCTCGTCGGCCGCCCGCGTCAGGTTGAGATGGCGCGCGGCCGCATCGAACATGCGCAGGGCATTGAGGGGCAGTTGCATGGTGGAGCCAATAGTTTTTCTAAGGGATGCTGCCAATTATTCACGCTGGTCGCAGCTTGGGCGCGGCGCTATCGTTGCGTTTGTCGATCTGCAACTGAAAAGGAAAAACAATGCAAAGACGCGATTTTCTGATGACGGGCGGCGCGGCCGCCTGGATGGCGGCCGGGCTGGCAGGCTGCGCCCTGCCATCAAAAAAACAGGGGGCTGCCGACCAGGCCTTCAGGACCGAGCTGGCGCGCATCGAGAAAAGTGTGGGCGGGCGGCTCGGCGTGGCCGTGCTGGAGGCGGAGTCGGGCGCCAGCGTGGACCACCGCGGCGACGAGCGCTTTGTCATGTGCAGCACCTTCAAGCTGCTGCTGGCCGCCCAGGTGCTGGACCGCGTGCAGCAGGGCGATGAGCGCCTGTCGCGCCGCGTGCACTACGCCAGCTCCCGGCTGGTTCCCTACTCGCCGGCCAGCGGCCCGCGTGCCGGCGATGGCGGCGGCATGACCATCTCTGAGCTGTGCGAGGCCGCCGTGGTGCTCAGCGACAACACCGCCGCCAACCTGCTGCTGGACGCCAGCGGCGGCCCGCAGGCGCTGACGCAGTGGCTGCGCGCCAGCGGCGACGAGACCACGCGCCTGGACCGCATGGAGCCCGAGCTCAACGAAGGCCTGCCCGGCGACGAGCGCGACACCACCACGCCCCTGGCCATGGTGCAAAGCATGCAGCGCCTGCTGCTGGGATCGGTGCTGGACGGCCATGGCCGCGCGCTGCTGCAGCAGTGGCTGGTGGCCAGCCGCACGGGCGACAAGCGCCTGCGCGCGGGCATGCCGGCCGGCTGGCGCGTGGGTGGAAAGACGGGCACCGGCGATCGCGGCACGGCCAACGATGCCGTCATCGCCTGGCCCACGCCGCAAAGCGCACCGCTGCTGGTGACGGGCTACCTCACCGAATGCCCGGCCGACGCGCCGCAGCGCGATGCGGCGCTGGCAGCGGCCGGCAAGGCGGCCGCACGCTGGCAGGCAGCAGTGCAAGGCTGAGTTGCGCCACCATGTCGCTTGATTTGGGCGATTTCAAAAAAATTGGCGCGGCCTGAAGACGAGAGACACCGAGGAAGGGCCTGGGCCGGCCGCGCCGCCCCCGCACCGAGGGTGTCGCCGGCCGCCCGTATGCCCCCCTCGTGAGGGGGAAGGCGCACAGCGCCTCAGGGGGTTACAACTTCTTGACCAGGACCTGACTTTTGCGGTCCCAGTTGTACTTGGCCTTGCGCGCCTCGGGCAGCCAGTCGGGGTCCACGGGCTGGAAGCCGCGCTTGATGAACCAGTGCATGGTGCGCGTGGTCAGCACGAACAGGCTGTCCAGGCCCTGGGCCTTGGCGCGCTGCTCTATGCGCTTGAGCAGCTTCTCGCCATCGCCCGTGCCCTGGCTCTTGGGCGAGACGGTGACGGCCGCCATCTCGGCCGTCCTGGCGCTGGGATAGGGGTAGAGCGCGGCGCAGCCGAAGATCACGCCATCGTGTTCGATGATGGTGTAGTGGGCGATGTCGCGCTCGATCTCGGTGCGGCTGCGCTTGACCAGGGTGCCGTCCTTCTCGAAGGGCTCGATCAGCTGGATGATGCCGGCCACGTCGTCGGGCGTGGCCTCGCGCAGTTCTTCCAGCTTCTCGTCGATGATCATGGTGCCGATGCCGTCGTGCACATAGATCTCCAGCAGCAGGGCGCCGTCGATGGCGAAGGGCAGGATGTGGCTGCGCTCCACGCCGTGCTCGCAGGCATGCACGCAGTGCTGCAGGTAAAAGCCCGTGTCCGTGGGCTGCTCGGGCGTGGGCAGCTCGGCCAGCATGCGGCGGGCCGTGGCCAGCGGCAGCTCGGTGTCGATGGGGTTGGTCTCGTCGGCCGGGCCCGTGGGGTCCATGCGGATGCCCGGCACCTCGGTCATGAAGATCAGCTTGTCGGCCTTCAGCTCGATGGCCACGCGCGTGGCCACCTCTTCCATGCTCAGGTTGAAGGCCTCGCCGGTGGGCGAGAAGCCGAAGGGCGACATCAGCACCATGGCATCCATGTCCAGTGCGCTGCGGATGCCGCTGACATCGACCTTGCGCACCAGGCCCGAATGCTTGAAATCCACGCCGTCCACGATGCCCACGGGCCGCGCCGTGAGGAAGTTGCCCGAGATCACCCGCACCCGTGCCCCCGCCATGGGCGTATTGGGCAGGCCCTGGCTGAAGGCGGCCTCGATCTCATAGCGCAGCTGGCCAGCGGCTTCCTGGGCGCAGTCCAGCGCCACGGAGTCGGTGATGCGCACGCCGCGCGAGTACTGGGCCTCATGGCCCTTGGCGGCAAGCTGTTCGTTGACCTGGGGACGGAAGCCATGGACCAGCACGATCTTCACGCCCATGGCCTGGATCATGGCCAGGTCCTGGACGATGGAGCTGAGCTTGCCCGATGCGATGGCCTCGCCCGTCAGTCCCACCACAAAGGTCTGGTGTCGGAACTTGTGGATATAGGGAGCCACGGACCGGAACCAGGGGACGAAGGTGAAGTTGAAGACGGTGGACATGGTGGTCAGTCGGGGCATCGGGCCGATGCCGGGCAGAAAAAAAAGGCCTGCGGACAGGTCCGCCAGGACATGCTCGCGCAGGCAGGCGCCAGTGTAGCGGCATGGCGCGGCACCTGCGCACAGAAATGGGATGGAACGCCACGCAAATCGGCCCTGCTGCACAGTGCCGGGGGCACAAGGCACAGGACCTTGTCCGACGGGGGCCCGCCTGCAAGCCCGTGTAAGCTTCGCCACCATCGGTGAACCACGCAAGGCGCCCCCATTCATGCCATTGAGCGCTTCCATGTTTTTTCCGTTGCTTGCGCGGCCCGCGCGCCTTGTGCCGTGGCTGGCGGCGCTGGGCATGGTCGCAGGGGCAGCCCAGGCGGCAGGGGAGGCTCCGGCCTCCCAGGCTGCCGCCGCGATGAGCTTCGTGCAGGCCCGCCAGGCGCTGCTGCAAGGCTCCGACCAACTGGCCGCCTCGGCCAAGGCCGTGGAAAGCGCGCGGCTCAGACGCCAGGGTACGCAGGGGCTGGGCGGGCCTTCCGTGGCCATCACGGGCCTGGGCTACCGCTACTCGGCCAATGCCGACATCGATCTCGATCCTGCGCGGCGCACCCTGGACGGCGTCCTCGGCCAGCTGCCGCCCTCGGTGGGGCCGGCCATTCCCTCGCTGCCGCAACTGCCCACCTCCTATGCCTTGCAGCGCAAGAGCACGAATGCCTCGGCCAGCCTGTCCCTGGTCTGGCCGCTGTACCTGGGCGGCCTGTCCGATGCGGTGCGCAGTGGCCTGGACGCTGCCACCGACGAAGCCCTGGCCGATGCGGCCAGCAGCAGCCACGCCCTGCATTCGCTGCTGGTGCAGCGCTACTTCGGCGCCCAGCTGGCCGAGCGGGCCGCACGGCTGCGCGAGCGTGCGCTTGAGGGCGTGCGCGTGCATGACGCGGCCGCGCAAAGCATGCTCAAGGCGGGCGTGATCTCCCGGCTGGAGCGCCTGCAGGCCCGTGCCGCGCTGGCCGACGCCGAGCAGCAGGCGCGCAAATCGCGCGACGACGCAGACCTGGCCGCAGCGGCGCTGGCGCGCACGGTCAAGGCGCAGCGGCAGGTGCTGCCCAGTACGCCGCTGTTCGTCAGCAGCCGGCCTTTGCCGCCGCTGGACGGCTTTGTCGCCGCGGCCCAGTCGCACCATCCGGGTCTGGACAAGGTCCAGGCCAAGAAGCGCCAGGCCGAGTCCCTGCACGATGCCCAGGAGGCGCTGCGCCGGCCGCAGCTGCTGGCCTTCGGTTCGCGCGAGGTCAACACCAGCGGCAAGCCCAACTGGGTGGCAGGCGTGGCCGTGCGCTGGACGCTGTGGGACAGCATCGACCGCGATGCGCTGGCCGCCTCCTCGCAGCGCAAGATCGAGCAGGCCGAGCTGACCCAAGCCCAGGCGCTCAGCGACATCGCGCTGCTGGTCGAGAAGAACTGGCTGGGCGTGGAGCAGGCGCGCCGCCAGTACCAGGCCCAGCAGGCCCAGGAGGATCTTGCGCGCGAGCTGCTGCGGCTGCGCGAGGCCGGCCTGCGGGAAGGCACCAGCACCACGCTGGACCTGATCGATGCCAGCCTCAATCTCGCCAAGGTCCAGACCCAGCGTGCCGAACTGGCCAACCAGTATGTGCAGGCCCTGGCCGCACTGCTGGAGAGCACGGGCCAGAGCGAGGAATTCGACCGATTCATGGCCCAGGCCGACATACAGATCCCACCCGACGCACCATGAGCACAGCCACGCCCGACCATCCCCGCAGCGCCACCGAAGCACCCGGCCCCGCGCCCGTGCCCCCGGGGCGCAGGCGCCCCTGGCTGGCCCTGGCCATCGTGCTGGCCGTGCTGCTGCTCGTGGCCTGGGGCTTTTGGCGTGCGGCGCAGCCCGCCCCCCTGTATTTCCAGGGCCAGATGGAGGCACGCGAGACCGACATCGCGCCCAAGGTCACGGCGCGCATCGCCAAGGTGCGGGTCACCGAAGGCCAGAAGATCCAGCCCGGCGATCTGCTGGTGGAGATGGACAGCCCCGAGGTGCGCGCCAAGCTGGCCCAGGCCGAGGCCGCGCGCGATGCCGCCCAGGCCCAGGCCGACAAGGCGCAGGCCGGCGCACGCCCGCAGGAAGTGCAGATGGCGCGCCTGAACTGGCAGCGCGCCCAGACGGCCGCCGACCTGGCCCAGACCTCGCTGCGCCGCGTGCAAAGCCTCTTCGACCAGGGACTGGTTGCGGCCCAGAAACGCGATGAAGCCGATGCCAACTGGCGCGCCTCGCGCGACCAGGCGCTGGCTGCGCGCGCGCAATATGAAATGGCGGCTTCGGGCGCGCGCCAGGAGGATCGCAGCGCTGCCCAGGCCCAGGCACGCCAGGTGCAGGGCGTGGTCGCCGAGGTGGAGGCCGCGCGTGCCGAGACTGAGCTGCGCAGCCCCGTGGGCGGCGAGGTGGTCCAGGTGCTGGCCCGCCAGGGCGAGCTGTCCCCGCAGGGCGTGGCCGTGGTCACCGTGGTGGACCTGACCGACCAGTGGGTGGTGCTCAATGTGCGCGAGGACCAGCTTGCACGCTTTGCCCAGGGCAGCCGTTTCACCGGCCGCCTGCCGGGCCTGGACAACCGCGAGGCCGGCTTCGAGGTCTACTACCTGGGGGTGCTGCCCGACTTCGCCACCTGGCGCGCCACGCGCGCCGGCCAAGGCTTCGATGCGCGCACCTTCGAGGTCCGCGCGCGGCCGCAGCAGCCCATTGCAGGCGCGCGGCCCGGCATGAGCGTGGTCGTGGAAGGCGGCCGTTGAGCGGCCGGCGGCAGTGAGCGCGAACCCGCCCACGGCCTTTGCCGCCAGCCTGCGGCGCGAATGGCGTCTGCTGCGCGGACGGCCCTGGGACCTGGCCATGGTCAGCTGGGTGCCGCTGCTGGCGCTGCTGCTCATGGTCTGGATCTTCTCGGCAGGCCTGGTCCAGCGCCTGCCCGTCGCCGTCTGGGACCAGGACCACAGCGCCCTGTCGCGCCAACTGGTGCGCATGCTGGACGCCACGCCGGGCCTGGCCGTGCAGTCGCAGGCGCTCAATGCCTCGGAGGCGCAATGGGCGCTGCAGTCCATGAATGCCTACGCCGTGGTGCAGATCCCGCCCGGCTTTGCGCGCGACATCAAGCGGGGCCAGGGGGCCGACGTGGTGCTCATGCACAACGCCCAGCTGGCCACGCATTCCAGCCTGATCCAGCGCGACCTGCGCCAGGTGGTGGGAACGCTGTCGGCCGGCGTGGAAATGCAGGCCCGTGCCAAGCGCGGCGACCCGGCCCAGGCGCTGCGCGTGCGCATGGAGCCCATACGCACCAACCTGGTGTCGCTGTTCAACATCTCCACCAATTACGAACAGTTCCTGGCGGCGGCGCTGATTCCCGCGCTGCTGCACATCCTGGGCATGACGGCCGGCGCCTGGTCCGTGGGGCGCGAGCTGCGCGACCGCAACCTGGGCCAGTGGATGGCCGAGGCTGCGGGCCCGGCAAAGCCCGGCTGGAGCGCCATTGCGGGCGCCTTGGCAGGCAAGCTGGCGCTGTCCTGGGCCAGCCTGGGCCTGGGCGGTACGCTGGCCATGCTGTGGCTCACGGCCGGACGGGGCTGGCATCCGGGGCAGGGCGCTGCCAGCCTGGCCTGGGTGGCGCTGGCCCTGCTGCTGCTGATCGCCGTGAGCCTGGCGGCGGGGGCGCTGCTGGCGGCGCTCACGCTGTCGCTGCGCACGGCGCTTTCGGGGGCGGGCCTGCTGTCGGCGCCGGCCTTTGCGTTCAGCGGCGTGGGCTTTCCGCTGCTGGCTATGCCGGATTCGGCGCGTGCCTGGGCCCTGTCCATGCCCTATACCCACTATGCGCGGCTGCAGATAGAGCAGTTGCAGATGGGCGCGCCCATCGTGCAGAGCCTGCCCGTGGTGGCCGGGCTATTGCTGGCCGCGCTGGTGTTGCTGCTGCTGGCCACGGCAGGCCTGGCGCGCGGCCTTTCCCGCCCCGACAAATGGGGAGGGCGCTGAGATGGCCAGGGGCTTTGCGCATGACTTCATCAACGCCCTGCGTGCCGTGTTCGGCGACGTGGGCGTGCTCATGCTGCTGGTGGGCGCGCCCGTGCTCTACGGCTTCTTCTATCCCTGGTTCTATGGGCAGGAGGTCGTGCAGCGCGTGCCCGTGGCCGTGGTGCAGCACGACGGCAGCGGCCTGGCACGCCAGATGCTGCGCTTTGCCCAGGCCAGCCCGCGCATCGAGGTGACCCTGGTCACGGGCGACGAGGCCCAGGCGCAGCAGGCCCTGCTGGATGGCCGCGTCATGGGCTACGCGCTGCTGCCGCGCGACCTCAAGCGCCGCGTGGTGCGCAGCGAAGAGGCCGTGGTCCCCGTCTATGCCAACGGTGCCTACCCGCTGGCCGCCAAGCAGGTGCAGTACGGCTTTGCCGAGGCCTTTGGCACGGTCTCGGCAGGCGTGGAGCTGCGGCGCCTGACGGCCGGCGGACAGAGCGCACTGCAGGCCCAGGTCAGCCGCTCGCCCGTCAACCTGCAGATGCAGGCCCTGTTCAATCCGACGGAAGGCTACGGCAGCTTCGTCGTCGCCGCCGTGGCCATCATCATCCTGCAGCAGACACTGCTCATGGGCGGCGCGCTGCTGGTGGGAACCTGGCGCGAGCAGGGATTGGACAGGGCGCCGGCACGCACCTGGCTGGCGCGGCTGCTGGCGCTGTGCACGCTGGGCTGGCTCTCGGGCCTGTACTACTTCGGCTGGATCTTCGTCTGGCACGACTATCCGCGCGGCGGCAATCCCTGGGGCGCGCTGGCGCTGCTGGCCGTCTTCGTCCCGGCCGTGGCGGGGGCGGCGGCGCTGCTGGGCTGGTGGCTGGCCAACCGCGAGCGTGCCATGCAGGTGGTGCTGTTCACCTCCATCCCGCTGGCCTTCGTCGGCGGCTTCAGCTGGCCGGCCGAAGCCCTGCCGCAACTGCTGCAGGCGCTGCGCTGGCTGTCGCCCAGCACGGCCGCCATCCAGGCCTCGCTGCGACTGAACCAGGCCGGCGCGCCGCTGGAGGCGGCGCTATGGCATCTGTCCGTGCTGCTGGCCCTGGCGCTGCTGGGCTGGGTGGCCGTGCTCTGGCTGGGCAGCCGCCGTGCGGACCCTGGCGATTGACCGGTCGGGGCTTCAGGCCGGCGCGCCCGCGCCGCGACCCCGTCCCTGCATGGCCAGCATCAGCAGCACCACGCCCACGATGGGCAGCAGCCAGGTGTTGATGCCGTCCCAGCCGGCCGTGTGCAGCAGCTGGCCCGAGCCGAACGAGGCCACGGCCACGGTGCCGAAGACCAGGAAATCGTTGAGCGCCTGCACCTTGGCGCGCTCTGCGGGCCGGTAGCACTCGGTGACCATGGCGGTGGCGCCGATGAAGCCGAAGTTCCAGCCCACGCCCAGCAGCACCAGGGAGCCCCAGAAGTGCAGCAGCTCCAGCCCCATCAGCGCCATCAGGGCCGAGGCGGCGATCATCACCAGCCCCAGCGCCGTGATGCGGCGCTTGCCGAAGCGCGCGATCAGCCGGCCCGTGACGAAGCTGGGCGCGAACATGGCCAGCACATGCCACTGGATGCCCAGCGCCGCCTCGCCCACCGTGTGGCCGCAGCCCACCATGGCCATGGGCGCGGCCGTCATCAGAAAGGCCATGAGGCCGTAGCTGACCACGCCGGCCGAAGCCGCCACGATGAACTGCGGCGTGCGCGCAATCTCGGCCAGCGGCCGGGCCTCGCCCGCCACGGCGCGGGCCTGGGGCGGCGGCAGCTTCAGGCCCAGCAGCAGCGGCAGGGCCAGCAGGGCGAGCACGGCCTGGCTGTAGAAGCTGCCGGCGAACGGCGTCATGGGCAGGGCGTCGCGCGTCCAGATCACCACCTGCGGGCCGATGATGGCCGCGATCAGCCCGCCGATCATCACGCGCGAGATGGCGCGCGCCTGCTCGGCGGGGGCGGTCATGGCGTCGGTGGCCGCGAAGCGGTAGCTCTGCACGCAGGCCGCGTAAAAGCCCGCCAGCGCCGTGCCGATGCAGAAGGTCACGAAATCGGAGTGCGCAATGCCCTGGGCCGCGATCACGCCCGAGACCACGCCCAGGATGGCGCCCAGCACATAGGCCGTGCGCCGCCCCATGCGCTGCATCAGCCAGGCCGCAGGCAGCGTGGACAGCGCCAGGCCCAGCTGGTAGATGCTGACCGGCAGCGTGGTGGCCGTGGGATTGGTGGACAGCTGCTGGCCGACCAGGCCGCCCAGCGAAATGATGATGGGCGGCGACGCGCCCCCCAGCGATTGCGCGGCCACGAGCAGGCCGAGGTTGCGGCGCTGCAGCGCTGGAGTGTGTTGTTCTGGTGTCATGGCTTGTGCGGCGGAAAGACCGCATCTTCACCGAAAATCATGAGGGCTGGGTTAAGCGCCGATTCAGCCAGCCGGGCCGGTGGTCCAGTCCGCGATGGCCAGTCCGGGTTCGGGAATGCGGCTGAACACCCGGTCTCTTGTGACCAGTACCGAGCGCTCGCCGGCCTGCGCGGCCTGCTGCTGCAGGAGCAGGGCGTGCGCGGCAATCATCATGTCCATGGAGGCCAGCGTGATGCCGGCCGCCTCGCAAGCGGCGCGCAGGTGGCCGTAGGCATCGGCCACCTGGGCCGTCCAGGGCAGCACCTCGACGCGGGCCAGGAACCCTGTCACCCGCAGCGACAGCCCGGCAGGGTGGCCGCGCTTGGCGACCCCGTACATCAGTTCGGCCTGCGTGACCGCCGACACTGCGATCTGGTGCATGGGTACGCGAACCAGCTGTTCGCGCACGGCAGGGATATCGCCTTTGATGATGTGGCTGGCGATGTTGGTGTCCAGCAGGTAGCGTGTCATCGCGCACTGCCTTCGTCGGCAAACGGATCGCGGCCTGACTCTGGCTGCGCTCGGTCAGCGGTGTCCATGAAATCGGCCGGCACGTCGGTGGTGGCGTCGAGCGCAAAGAACTCTTGCCATGAGTCGGGACGGCGCGACAGGATCACGTCGCCCGTGACGGGGTCGCGACGTATGTAGACCTCTTTTTCCTCGAACCGGAATTCATAGGGAAGGCGCACGGCCTGGCTGCGACCGGTGGTGAAAAGCTTGGCAGTCTGCGTCACGGTGATTCCTCCTGCTGGTATGTATCAAAGTATATATCCGCACTGTGACTTGCTGTACGCCTCCTGGAAGATCTGGTGGATCAGCTCCCTGAACCATTTGTGCCCCGCGTCATGGTCGTTGCGCGGATGCCAGACGGCGTCGATGGACAGGGCCAGCTCGGGCAGGGGCATGGGGCGCGCCACGCAGTTGGAGCCGGACAGCACGCTGTGCATCCAGTGCGCGGGCATGGCGGCCACCAGGTCGGTGGATTCGATGACGGGCACCATGCCCAGCCAGGTGGGCACCTGGAACATCACGCGCCGCGCCAGCCCGCGCTCGGCCAGGAGTTCGTCCACGATGCTGCTGCCCACGCCCGTGACCTTCAGGTGGCCTTGCTCCAGGTATTTTTCCAGCGTGAGCGGGGAGGCGGCGGCCGGATGGTTCTTGCGCATCAGCACCATCCACTGGTCATCCAGCAGGCGGCGTGATGCCGACAGCACCGAGCGCCCGCGCGAGACGGAAAGGCGGATTTCCACGCCTTCGTACTCGACGCGGTCCGAGGGTTGGCGGCCGTCGAAGGACTGCACCGACAGGCTGATGCCGGGCGCCACGGCGCGCAGATGGATGCACAGCTGCGGCAGCAGCAGCACGCCCACGTAGTCGGACAGGCGCAGGTGGAAATTGCGCCGCGCCGTGGCCGGATCGAAGCCCTTGCTGACCTCGATGGCGCTTTCGATCTCGCTGAAGGCCTTGCGGAAGCTGCGCGCCAGGCGCACGGCCTCGGGCGTGGGCGACATGCCTTCGGCCGTGCGCAGCAGCAGCGGGTCGTTGAACTGGGTGCGCAGCCGGCGCAGCGCGTGGCTGACGGCCGAGGAGGTGATGCCCAGCCGCGCGGCGGCCTTGCCCACGCTGCGTTCTTCCACCAGGGCCTCGAAGATCACCAGCAGGTTGAGGTCGATGCTGCGCAGGTTGACCGGAGCGCGCGGCGCGCCGTCTGCATGTTGAATGCTGTTCATTTTGATGATGACAAAGATGAGCTTGACTGAATTTTACGTGCGTCACGACAATGCACCAGCTTTGAAATGAATGCCCATGAATTCACCCAGTTTCAACCGCTGTGCCGGTGATTGCGACGCAGTCGAAAATCCAGCGGAACAATATCTGTTTCCAGAAAATTCCTGCGATACCCATTTCCATGTATTTGGTCGTTCCGATGATTTTCCGTTGATTGCAGAGCGCGCCTATACACCGGCTGTCGCGTCCATGGACGATTATTGGAAAGCCTTTCGCCCATTGGGCGTGGACCGCTGCGTTCTGGTCCAGCCCAGCGTGTATGGCCGCGATCACGGCCTTCTCAAGCAGACGCTGCGCCATGCCGAATCGGGCCGCATGCGTGGCGTGGCCGTGATCTACGAGGACACGCCGGATACAGAGATCGAAGCGCTGCACGCCCTGGGCGTGCGCGGCGCTCGGTGCAATGCGCTGTTTTCGGGCGGGGTCTCCGTCTCCAGCCTGCGGGCCGTGGCCGACCGCATCCGGGGCCTGGGCTGGCATGTGCAATTGCTGGTGAACGTGGATGAAGACCCTGGCCTGGCGCAGCGCGTGGCCGACATGGGCGTGGCCGTGGTGGTGGATCACTTCGGCCACCCGTCGCGCCAGCTGGGCGCCGGCGGGCCGGGCAGCCGCAACCTGCAGGCGCTGATGAAGGAAGGGCGGGCCTGGGTGAAGTTCTCGGGCGCCTACCGGATATCGGCAACGGCATCGGCCGTGGACCCGGCCGTGGTTCCCATTGCACATGCCCTGGTGCAGGCCAATCCGCACCGGATCGTATGGGGGTCTGACTGGCCGCATCCCGGAATAAAGGCCCGTTCGAATTCCGCTGGCGAATTGGCGCGGGCACTGGTGGATTGGGTTCCAGAGGAATACAGGCACACGGTATTGGTCGATAACCCCGCGCGCCTGTATTGGGGTCATTGATTTTCAAATAGCAGGAGACAGAGAAAATGAATCGAATCACATCGGGCCGCAGAGGCTTTATCCGCACGGCGGTATCTTTCGCGGCGCTGGCTGCGGCATCGGCTGCATCGGCAGTGCAGGCGCGTGCATTTCCCGCCAAGCCGCTCACGCTGGTCGTGCCCTTTGCGCCGGGCGGCAACGTGGACATCGTGGCCCGCACGCTGGGCATTCCGCTGGCCCGGCATGCGGGGCAGTCCGTGATCGTGGACAACCGTGCGGGCGGCGGTGGTGCCGTGGGTTCGGGCTGGGTGGCGCGCGCCGAGCCGGACGGGCATACGCTGCTGGTGGCCACGCCGGGCCAGTTGGGCACCTTGCCCGAGATGATCAAGCTGCCCTACCGCGCCGACAGCTTTGCGCCCATTGCCGTGGTCAGCCGCACGCCCGTGGTCGTGGTGGTGCGCGCCAACGACGCGCGCTTCAAGACCGCTGCCGATTTCATCAAGGCGATGAAGGCCAGGGATGGCAGCGTGACCGTGGGCCATGCCGGCCCGGGCTCGCCCAATCACCTGGCTGTGCTGCAGCTGGAAGATGCGGTGAAGGTGCGCGTCAATCCCGTGCCCTACAAGGGATCGGGGCCGGCCCTGGTCGATCTGATCGGCGGGCAGATCGACGCCGTGGTGGACCAGATCACCAGCTCCACGCCGCATATCAAGAGCGGCGCCCTGCGCGCGCTGTTCGTGCTGGGGCCGCGCGCCGGGGGCGGGCTGGCCGATGTGCCCGACCTGGCCCAGCTGGGCCTGCCGGTGTTCGATGCCACCACCTTCGTGGGCGTGTTCGCGCCCAAGGGTGCGCCCACGGCCAGCGTGGACAGCCTGTATGGCTGGATCTCCCAGTCTGTGGCCGACCCGGAGTTCAGCCGCCTGATCCGCGAACTGGGCAGCGAGCCCTTCCCGGCCAGCGCGGCCGTGCTGCAGCGCCTGGTCAGCGAAGAAGCCGCGCTGGCGGCGCGGCTGACCCGGCAGGGGCGCCTGCGCGCGGAGTAGCCGCCGCGCGCACTTTCCCGATCCTCTAGTACCCGGCCGCCAGCCCGTCGCGGCGCGGGTCGCTGGCGATCTGGTAGCCCTCCACGGCGGGATCGCCCATGCGCCAGATGAACTGGCCGGCGCCGAAGTCCTGGTAGGGGTCGTGGATGACCTCCACCTGGTGGCCCAGCGCCTGCAGGCCGGCGATGGTGGCCGGCTCCATGCCGCCTTCCACGTTGATGGCCAGGCCTTCGTTGACGCGCCAGCGCGGCGCATCGCAGGCCGCCTGGGGCGACTGGCGGTAGTCCAGCATGCGCACCACAGTCTGCATGTGGCCCTGGGGCTGCATGTTGCCGCCCATGACGCCGAAGCTCATCACGGGCTGGCCGTCGCGGGTCAGGAAGGCCGGAATGATGGTGTGGAAGGGGCGCTTGCCCGGGCCCACCAGGTTGGCGCGGTTGGGGTGCTGGGGGTCGGTGCCGAAGCCGTGGCCGCGGTTTTGCAGGCTGATGCCGAAGCTCGGCTCCACCACGCCCGAGCCAAAGCCCGAGAAGTTGCTCTGGATGAAGCTGACCATCATGCCGTTCTCGTCGGCAGCCGTCAGGTAGATGGTGCCGCCGCGCACGGGGTTGCCGGCCTTGAAGTCCTGCGCACGGCGCGGATCGATGAGCCTGGCGCGCGAGGCCAGGTAGGCGTCGTCGAGCATCTGTGCGGGCGTCACCTCCATGTCCGCGTCGGCCACGTAGCGGTAGATGTCGGCAAAGGCCAGCTTCATGGCCTCGATCTGCAGATGCTGGGAGGCCACGCCATCCACGGGCAGGCTGGCCAGGTCGAAGTTGGACAGAATGCCCAGCGCGATCTGCGCGGCAATGCCTTGCCCGCCCGGCGGGATCTCGTGCAGCGTGTGGCCGCGGTAGTCCTTGGCCAGCGGCTGCACCCATTGCACCTCGTGCGCGGCCATGTCGGCCATGCCCAGGCAGCCGCCGTGCTGCTGCACGAACGAGGTCACGGCCCGTGCAATCTCGCCCTCATAGAAGGCCTTGCCGCGCGTGGCGCCAATGGCGCGCAGGGCGCGCGCTGCGGCGGGAAAGCGGAACAGCTCGCCCACCTCGGGCGCGCGGCCCCGGGGCAGGAAGCTTTCCCTGAACCCCGGCTGCGATTGCAGCTCGGGCGCGCCTGCGGCCCATTTCTGCTGGACCACGGGCGGCACCAGGTAGCCGCGCTCGGCGATCTCGGCGGCCGGCTCCATCAGCGCATCAAAGGGCAGCTTGCCGAAGCGCTCGTGCAGGGCCACCCAGGCGCTGACGGCGCCCGGCACGGTGATGGAGTCCACGCCCCGGCGCGGCGGCTTGTCCTGGCGGCCATAGCGCTGGTGGAAGTATTCGGGCGCCCAGCCCTGCGGTGCGCGGCCGCTGGCGTTGAGCCCGTGCAGCTCCTTGCCATCCCAGAGGATGCAGAAGGCGTCCGAGCCCAGGCCGTTGCTCACCGGCTCGACGATGGTCATGGCCGCCGCCGCCGCAATGGCCGCGTCCACCGCGTTGCCACCTGCCCACAGCATGCGCAGGCCGGCCTGCGCCGCCAGCGGATGGGAGGTGGATACGGCATTGCGCGCGAACACGGGCACCCGCCTGGAGTCGTAGGGGTTGCCGGGAGTGAAGGGAGAGGAAGATGCGTGCATGAAAGAACCTGCCTCAGTCGGCGGTGATGCCCATGGTCTTCACGTCGCGGCTCCAGCGCGTCAGCTCGCGGTCGATCTGCTGCTTGAAGGACTTGGGGTCGCTGGTCTCGGGGTCCAGGCCCTGGGCCTCGAACTGGGCCTGCACTTCGGGGCGCTCCATGATCTTGCGCACTTCCTGGGCCAGCCGCTCGACGATGGCCGGGTCCGTGCCGCCCGTGGTGAACAGGCCGTACCAGGATGTGAAGGCGTAGCCGGGCAGGCCGGCCTCGGCGACGGTGGGCACGTTGGGCAGGTTCTTGACGCGCTGCTTCGTGGTCACGGCCAGGATGCGGGTCTGGCCGGTCTTGGCCGAGGTGATGGCGGGCGGAATGCCCGAGAAAATGGCCTGCACCTGGCCGCCCGACACATCGGTGATGGCCGGGCCGTTGCCGCGGTAGGGCACGTGCACCAGGTTCACGCCGGCCTGCTGCGCGAACAGCGCGCCTGCCAGGTGCAGGGTGGAGCCGTTGCCCGACGACGCGTAGTTGATGCTGCCCGGCGCCTTGCGCGCGGCCTCTATCATTTCCTGCACCGTCTTGTAGGGCAGGGCGGCGTTCACCAGCAGCGCGTTGCCGGACTCGGCCACCAGGGTGATGGGCTCCAGGTCCTTGCGCGGGTCGAACGACAGCTTCTTGGCCAGCACGGGCGCCACGGTGTTGCTACCGATGGAGCCCAGCAGCAGCGTGTAGCCGTTCTTGGGCGCCTTGGCCACCACTTCGCTGGCGATCAGGCCGCCCGCGCCGCCGCGGTTCTCCACCACCACGCTTTGGCCCAGGCGCTGCTGCAGCTCCTTGGCCAGGATGCGGGCCACGATGTCGTTGGCGCCGCCGGCGGCAAAGCCCACCATGATCTTCAGCGGCTGCGAGGGCCAGGCATCGGCGGCGGGCGCGGCCCAACCGGGCGTGGCGCAGGTCAACAGGGCGGCGCAGCAGACAAGCAGGCGGCGGGACACGGGTGCAGGCATGGAGATCTCCAGAAATCCGGGAAGTGGGAGGGTGCGATCAGGACGATCGGCTATCGGTTGCCAGCGATTTTGATGATAGAAACTGTTTGGTGAAAGCTGGAATTTCTTACGAATCTTGAAAGTAAAACTTTTATGCCAAGCCTGCGCATTCTTCGCACTTTTCTGGCCGTGGCGGCCGAGGGCTCCTTCACCGCCGCCGGACAGCGCGTGGCGCTGACCCAGGTGGCCGTGGGGCTGCAGATGCGCACGCTGGAAAACGACCTCAAGCGCAAGCTGTTCGCGCGCCAGGGCAAGCTGGTCACGCTCAATGAGCAGGGCCGGGCGCTGGTGCCCATAGCCACCCAGCTGGTGGCGCTGTACGAGCAGGCCAAGCACGGCACGCGGGCCGACGCGCCGCTGGCCGGCACCGTGCAGTTCGGCTCCATCGTCTCGGCGCTGAGCCAGCTGGTGCGCGCCACGCTGGAGCTCAAGCGCCACCATCCGGCGGTGGACCTGCATGTGGTCTCGGGCAAGTCCAACCGGCTGATCGCCCAGGTGGAGAACCATGAGCTGGACGCGGCCGTGGTGGTCTACAACCCGGCCATCAAGCGCCCCTCGCTGGTCTGGACACCGCTGTATGCCGAGCCCATGGTGCTGCTGGCGCCGCGCGCCGCCCGGCCCGCGGCGCCCGCCGACATGGTGGAGCGCTATCCCTTCATCCGCTTCGACCGCACCGAGCACACGGGCGAGCTGGTGGAGCGCACGCTGCGCCGCCTGCGTGCCAAGCCCCAGGAGTTCCTGGAGCTCAACTCCATCGAGACCATCGTGGAGCTGGTGCGCGACGGCATGGGCGTGGCCATGCTGCCCAATCTGGCGCGGCATGGCTGGGAGGGCGACCCGCGCCTGCGCGTGCTGCCCATTGCCCAGACCGCCGAGAGCCGGCAGATCGCCCTGGTGCAGCTGCGTACGGCGGCGCGCGCCGAGATCATCACCGCCGTGGGCCAGCAATTCGTGGCGGCGCTGGCGGTGCCGGCCTGAGCGCGGCGCTGGCGGTGTTGCGCCGATTCGGAGGTCTTCAAGTTGCGTATTGCGCGAGCCCATGGCCCATGGACCAGTTCTCCTTGTCCACCTCGACCAGGTTGACGAACACGTCCTCGGGCCGCAGGCCCGGGCTTTCGACCAGCAGCTCGGCGATGCGGCTAAACAGCGCCTTCTTCTGCTCCAGGCTGCGGGTGTTGCTGACCGTGAGCTGCACCAGCACCAGATCGTCGCTGCGCGCCACGCCCAGGTAGGAGGCGCCGTAGCGGAAGTTGTCGCCGTCATGCTCGGTGATGGTCATGAACTGGTCGTCCTCCGGCACGTTGAAGGTCTCGCGCATGGCGCGGTAGAGGCTGTCGCAGATGGCCTGGCGGTAGGCGGGGGACTTGCCGGCGCGCATGTTGATCCGGGTCATGGGCATGGTGTGGCTCCTTTGCGTTGCGTTGAATTGCGTTGTGGGAGCCTCGAAGGTAGGCCGTGCCAGCTATTTTGAAAAGACATGATTGCTGATATCAGTAATAATGGATTGAAATGATTCAACGACCTCTGGACCTGGATGCCGTGCAGAGCTTCGTGCACATCGCGGAGCTGGGCAGCTTCACGCGCGCGGCCGAAGCCATGCAGACCACGCAGGCCGCCGTCAGCCTCAAGCTCAAGCGGCTGGAGCAGCGGCTGGGCTGCCGGCTGGTCGAGCGCACGCCGCGCCACGTGCAGCTGTCGGCGCTGGGTGCCGACTTCCTGCCCCATGCGCGCGAACTGCTGCAGGCCCATGAGCGCGCACTGGCGCTGGCCGTCAGCACGCGCCAGCGGCTGACCATCGGCATCAGCGACCACGTGGCCGGGCCTGAGCTGCCGGCCCTGATCGCCCGCATGAATGCGCAGGACCCGCAACTGCTGATCGACATCCGCATCGCATCGTCCGGCCCGCTGCTGCAGGGATTCGACCGGCGCGAGTACGACACGGTGATCGTTCGCACGCATGCCGGGCGTGACGACGGCGAGCTGCTGGCCGAGGAGCCCTTCGGCTGGTTTGCCGCGCCCGGCTGGCAGCACCGCGCGGGCGAGCCCCTGCCGCTGGCCACGCTGGCCGAACCCTGCGGCGTGCGCGCCATGGCCGGGCAACTGCTGGATTCGGCGCGCATGCCGTGGACCGAGGTGTTCGTTGGCGGCGGCGTGGCCGCTGTCTCGGCCGCCGTCATGGCGGGGCTGGGCGTGGCCGCGCTGGCGCCGCGCATGCTGGCCCTGGGCGCCGTGGACGTGGGCCCGCGCCTGGGCCTGCCCACGCTGCCGCGCCTGCCCGTGCTGCTGCACACCCGCGTGCGCGAAGGCCGGCCGCGCGCGGCGCTGGATGCGCTGGGCGCCGCCTTCAAGTCCGCCGTGCGTGGCTAGCAGCCAACAATCGGCCCGGCATGGCACGCAGCCGCTTGTGCCTGCGTGGCAACGGGCGATAGACTCGCACCCCTCCCATCCACCCTCACCCTTTCGAGGTGCACCATGCCCCGCCGCACAGCTTCCTGCTGAACGACTTCGTCGCACGCTGATCCTGGCCTTGCCCCGGATGTCTTTTGCGTGTGCGCTGCGGTGCGTGGCCTTTTGAGGGCTTGCGGCTGACCGTCCGGTTTGCGGACGGTGCCGACAGTCCTGCCATCTTCCCCTTCGACAGCCTGCCGGCCCGGCCACCACGGGCCAGGCCGCGCTGTCGCTGCATCCCCTGCATTGCGGCGCCTGGCGTCGTCGTCGGCTTTTCCCGCCCCATGGCATGTCGCCGTGGGGTGCTGCATCGTTTTCGGAAAGCACGACATGACCCCATCCATTGCCCAAGGCGCTCACTTTCTTTCGAGCGTCGAGATCCTCAAATACCCCCGCACGCCGCACCTGCGCGGCTCGCGCCTGCAGTCCGGTGACCAGGACGACGCCGTGCCCTATGAGCGGCTGGCCGGCCAGCACATCGTCGTCGAGGAAAAACTCGACGGCGCCAACGCCGCGCTGAGCTTTGCCGGCGACGGCCAGTTGCTGCTGCAGTCGCGCGGCCACTACCTGGACAGCGAGCGGCCCGGCGGGCGCGAGCGCCAGTTCAACCTCTTCAAGCAATGGGCCCAGGCCCATGAGGGCGCGCTGCTGTCCCTGCTGGACGACCGCTACCAGGTGTTCGGCGAGTGGATGTATGCCAAGCACTCGCTGTTCTACGACGCGCTGCCGCACTGGTTCTGCGAGTTCGACATCTGGGACCGCTCGGCGCAGTGCTTCCTGGACACGCCGCGCCGCCATGCCCTGCTGGCCGGCGTGCCCGTGGTCTCGGTGCCCGTGCTCTACAGCGGGGCGGCGCCCCGGCGCATGCAGGACCTGCTGGCGCTGCTGGCCCCTTCGCTGGGCCGCAGCGCGCGCTGGCGCCAGGCCTTCGAGCAGGTGGTGGCCCGCCAGAAGCTGGACCTGCCGCTGTGCTGGCGGCAGACCGACGGCTCCGAGCTGGCCGAAGGCCTCTACCTCAAGGTGGAGGAGGGCGGCCAGACCGTGGCGCGCTACAAGTTCGTGCGGCCGGACTTCGTGCAGGTCATCCTCGACTCGGGCTCGCACCACAGCGAGCGGCCCATCGTCCCCAACGGGCTGCGCGAAGGCGCAGACATCTTTGCGGCCGATATTTCAAAAAGCTGGTGAGGCCTGCAGCGCAGACCCATCGCAAGGAGATTGCCATGACGAACTGGAAACAGATCCAGTCCCTGGTGCCGCAGCCCGGCGCCGACCCCGACTTCGCCGCCTGCCTGGCCGCCTTCCCCCAGCTGGAGCAGGCCAAAACCACGCCGCAGGACCCGGTCTATCACGCCGAAGGCGATGTCTGGACGCACACGCAGATGGTGGTGCGCGAGCTGCTGGCCGATCCCGACCATGCGGCACTCACCGCCACCGAGTGCGAGACGGTCTTCCTGGCCGCGCTGCTGCACGACGTGGCCAAGTGCTCGACCACCGTGGTGGGCGAGGACGGCCGCATCGGCCAGCCCGGCCATTCGCGCCGCGGTGCGCTGGATGCGCGGCTCATGCTCTGGGAAGCCGGCGCGCCCGTGGACCAGCGCGAGGCCATCTGCCGGCTGATCGCCGTGCACCAGGTGCCGTTCTTCGCCTTTGCCGATTCGCGGCGCGGCCACTCGCCCGAGTTCATCGTGCGTGAGTTGTCCTGGCAGGTGGACCTGCACCTGCTCACGCTGCTGGCGCGGGCCGACATGCGCGGTCGCATCTGCCCGGACATTGCGTCCGTGCTGGTCAACATCGAGCTGGTGCGCGAGTTCGCGCTGGAGGAGGGCTGCCTGCGCACGCCACGCCGCTTTGCCTCGGCCGAGACGGCGGTGCGCTACTTCCGCGGCGCGCAGCTGCATCCCGACTATGCGCTGCACGCGCAGGCCGGCTCGCGCGCCATCGTCATGTGCGGCCTGCCGGCCAGCGGCAAGAACACCTGGGTGGCCGCCCACCATGGCGACCTGCCCGTGGTCTCCTTCGACGATGCGCGTACGGAGTTGGGCCTGCGCCACGGCCAGAACGAGGGCGCGGCCGCCCACCACGCCGTGGACAAGGCCAAGGCCCTGCTGCGCGCGGGCCAGCCCTTCGTCTGGAATGCCACCCACCTGTCGCGCCAGATGCGCGGCAAGACCGTGGACCTGTGCCTGGCCTACGGCGCCCGCGTGGAGCTCGTGCACCTGGAAGCCAGCCGCCCAACCCTGCTGGCCCGCAACCGCGCGCGCGACACCACACTGACCAACGCGGCCCTGCTCGGCCTGCTGCAGCGCTGGGATGTGCCTTTGCCTACCGAGGCGCATGCGCTGTCGTTGCTGGTCAATGAGGGGTAGGGGAGGGGGAGGGGGGGAGGGGTGCTGTACCGCTGTCAAGCGGCGTGTTCGCCGCGTGCCCGCTTCATCTCCAGATAGGACTGGGCTGCTTCCTGGTCGTCGGCCCGGTATGCCACGTTCATGTCCGGGCGATGCACGTCATCGCCCGGACCCTTCAGCCCTGGCAATGCCCGCAGATGATCAAGCAAGGTGGTCTGCGTGTTGGCAGAGGTGATCAAGGGGCGCAGATAGGCATCGAGGTGTCTGCCTTGCGGGTTCTGGATCTCCTGGGTCAGTGCCTTCAGATAAGCCTCCTTGCTGGAGGCCAGCCAGTCGATGGCAAAGCCCGCGCGGTGGCACAGCTCGGCATGGATCAGCAGCATGCTGCGTCCATTTCCGTCGAGAAAGGGATGACCCCAGGCAAACGCGCCCATGACAGCACCAGGTTTGTCGCGCAGGGTGCCTGCATCGTTGCCCATGTCCAGGCCCCATTCGACGGCGCGCTGGCACAGCTCTGACACTTCGAATTGCAGGCCTGCACCCCTGCCGACGAGCCGGCCCACGCCCAGCGCACGCCTGTCCTGGCCGGCCCAGGGGTAGAAGTCGGAAAACAGGATGGCGTGCACGCGCAAAAAATCGCGGTAGCCAATCCGGCCCCGGATGCTTGCCAGAAAGGCAAGTGCTTCTTCCAGGTTGGCCTCGAAAAAGAGGTGTTCCTGGATCTTGACCTCACGGGCGTCTTTCAGTCCTTCAATGTTGCGCAGGTAGCCCGCGCTTTCGAAGTCCCCGAACGGATCGAACATCCTGCACCTCCCTCATGTGATTGGTCATCAGCCTGGCAAGCTGCCGGCCATTGATGACATGTTTTTTCTTCAAGGCCACGAGCAGCTTGCCCGTGCTGTCGAGCTCCACTTCATCTCCTGCAGCGCGTGTGACTGCCTGTGCATAGTCGTCCAGTCCGGTACGCTGGTGCTGGATGTGGTGCGTGCGGGCCAGCCGCTCGACAAACTGGCGTACACCTTTGGTGGGCAGGGCGTTCACGTCTGCGGGCAAGGTTTCGCCGGGTTCATCAGGTGCCGAGGGATTGCGGACATAGCGCACGGCGACATCGCCCAGATTCAGCCTGCGTGAGACGCGCTGGCTGCCTGCATCGATCAGCAGCGTGGCCTGGCCCGCCTCGTTGACCAGATCCACGCTGCGAAACCTGATTCCCAGTCTGTCCAGCACCTCCCTGACCAGCTCATCGCTGGGGGCGAGCAACTGCGGATCGCCGCTGGCGTCGGGCCTTGCCTTGGCATAGATGCCGGCGCCCAGGCGGATCAGGCGGCCGTCCGAGACCAAGTCATGCAAGGCCTCGCTGAGGTGGGAAGCGCTTGCCAATCTGGTCAGATCTCGCCGGAGCACGATGTTGCCGGAGCGCTTGCTCAGCGATATCTGAAGTTTGCTGTCCAGGTTCATTCTCTGCCTCAGACGATCTCTACATGGTCTGATTTTAAGGTGTTGTTTTTTCCTTTTATAACAATGGGTTGTGCGCGGATTTCATGCCGCTTGACCAGCAGGGATTGCGATGAAGTCCAACCCCAATTCCAGTGCTGGACGCAATGGCAATCCAAGACCCAATACCGGCAAGCCATGCTCGCTGGTGAGATGACACCCGGACCTTGCACCGGCCGTGTGCGCAGACAATGAAGGTTTGAAGACCGCCGCCCCTTCTGTCTGCCACTTCGAAAGCCATCCATGAACCATTCCTCCCAGCTGCTGTCCACCCTCGCGCCGCTTGGCCGCATCCGCGCTTCCATCAACACCGGCAATCCCATTCTTGCGCGGCTGGATGCCGACGGCCGGCCTGCGGGCGTGTCCATCGACCTGGCCCGGCGCTTTGCGCAGCAGCTGGGGTTGGAGCTGGAACTGGTGGTCTTCGACACGGCCGCCAAGTCGGTGGATGCCGTCACGCGCGAGGAGGCCGACTTCGGCTTCTTTGCCGTGGACCCCGTGCGTGGCGCGGGCATCGGCTTTACCGCGCCCTATGTGCTGATCGAGGGCAGCTACCTGGTGCGCCAGGATTCGCCGCTGACCGACAACGCCCAGGTGGACCGGGCCGGGCACACCGTGGTGGTCGGCAAGGGCAGCGCCTATGACCTGTACCTGAGCCGCGAGCTCAAGCATGCGCAGATAGAGCGCGCCGTGTCTTCGCCCGCCGTGGTGCAGACCTTTGTGGAATCGACGGCCGACGTGGCCGCCGGCGTCAAGCAGCAATTGGAGGCCGATGCCGCCCGCCTGCCCGGCCTGCGCCTGCTGCCGGGCCGCTTCATGGTGATCCAGCAGGCCATGGGCCTGCCCAAGGGGCGGGGCGATGAGGCCCTGCGCGTGCTGGCGGCCTTTGTGGAAGAGGCCAAGGCCTCGGGCTTTGTGGCCGAGGCACTGCAGCGCCACGGCATCCAGGGCGCAGCGGTTGCGCCTGCGGCCTGAAGGTCAGGCGCCGCGCAGCACCAGCAGGTCGATGCTGGCCGGCACGCCCAGGCGCACGGCAAAGCCGGCCCACAGGCCTGCGCCGGCGCTGACGAAGAGCTTCATGGCGCCGACCTCGTACTCGCCGCGCACAAAGCCGTCATTGGCGGGCGCCACCAGCCATTGGTCCATGCCCAGGATCAGGCCGCCGTGCGTATGGCCCGACAGCTGCAGGCCCACGCCGTGGGCCGCATTGTCGCGGGCGGTCTTGGGCTGGTGGGCCAGCAGCAGGTGGTATTGCGCACCGGCCTCTTTGGCCTGGCGGGCCACGGTGTCGATGTCGGGCGGCACGCCTTCGGCCACGGACGGGTCGGTGTTCTGGCGCGACAGGCGGCCATAGGCCGGATCGCCGATGCCCGACAGCGCCAGGCGCGCGCCCTGCACATCGATCAGCTGCATGCGGTTTTCCAGCAGGTTCAGGCCCAGGCGGCGGAATTCGGCCATCCAGGCGTCGTAGCCGCTGTAGTACTCATGGTTGCCGGGCGCCGCCCAGACGCCGTGGCGTGCCTTGAGCTGCGCCAGCGGCGCGATGTTGGCGCGGCCGCTGTCCACGTCGCCGTCCACCATGTCGCCGGGCAGCACGATGAGGTCGGGCCGCGCCTCCAGCGTGCGGTCCACGATGGTCTGCACATAGCGCGCGTTGTTGATGGGGCTGGCGTGGATGTCGGCCAGCACGGCCACGCGCAGGCCTTCCAGGCCGGTGGGCAGGCCGGGCAGGCGCAGCGTGCGTTCGTGCACCTCGGGCGGGCGCAGCGCATTGGCCACGCCCCAGGCCGACAGCAGGCCCGCCAGGGCCAGGGCGCCGGCCGTGAGCAGCGGGGCGTGCAGGCGCTGCTTCCAGTCCTCGCGACGGCTCACTGCGGCCAGCGCCCAGAGGCCGTCGCGCAGCACGATGAAGACGGCCAGCATCAGCAGCAGGGCCAGCACCCAGCCGCCCGGCACCTGCAGATAGGCCAGCGTGCGGTACTCGACCGTGCCCTCGCGCAGCAGTACCAGCAGCAGGGCGGGCGTGCAGCCCAGGGCCGCCGTGGCCACGGCCGCCATCAGGCGTGCGCGGCGCGGCATCAGGCGGACAGGCCACCACAGCCACAGGGCCAATAGCGGAATGACGAGGGCGGCAAGAGTAACCATGGGGAGCAGATCGAGGAAGGCAGGTGAGGCGGCCAGCGCCGGGAGCGGGCGGCAAGGCGAGCGCCGATTGTGCGCAATGCCTTGCATGCCGCTGGCCTGACTTGGCGAAGGCCCTGGCATGCGGGGGTTTTCATGCGGGCGGCACAGGGCCGGCGTATGGAAATCTGCAGCCGCGTGGCGCCGCCGGCATGGCGCGGGGATAATCCAGCCCCTTATGCCTTTGAAGATCAGCTTCCCTGAATCCCTGCCCGTATCCGCCCGCCGTGAGGAAATCATGGAGGCCATGGACCGGCACCAGGTCATCATCGTGTGCGGCGAGACGGGCTCGGGCAAGACCACGCAGCTGCCCAAGATCGCGCTGGCGCTGGGCCGGGGCAAGGTCAACGCCACGCCCGACGACAAGGGCCAGGTGCGCGGCCACCTGATCGGCCACACGCAGCCGCGCCGCATTGCCGCCAGCTCGGTGGCCAAGCGCATTGCCGAGGAGCTGAACACGCCGCTGGGCGATGTGGTGGGCTACAAGGTGCGCTTCCAGGACCGGCTGTCCAAGGACGCCTCGGTCAAGCTGATGACGGACGGCATCCTGCTGGCCGAGACGCAGACCGATCCGCTGCTCAAGGCCTACGACACGCTGATCATCGACGAGGCCCACGAGCGCAGCCTCAACATCGACTTCCTGCTGGGCTACATCAAGCAGATCCTGCCCCGGCGCCCCGACCTCAAGGTGGTGGTGACATCGGCCACCATCGATGCCGAGCGATTTGCCAGGCACTTCGAAGGACCCAAGGGGCCTGCGCCGGTGATCATGGTCTCGGGCCGCACCTACCCCGTGGAGATGCGCTGGCGCCCGTTCGAGGAAAAGCGCGACCATGACCTCAACGACGCCATCGCCGAAGGCGTGGACGAGCTGTGGGCCGGCGGCGCGGGTGGCGACATCCTGGTCTTCCTGCCCGGCGAGCGCGAGATCCGCGAGGCCGCCGACCACCTGCGCAAGCACCTGGCACAGCAGCCCGTGCTGCGCCATGCCGAGGTGCTGCCGCTGTTCTCGCGCCTGTCGCAGGCCGAGCAGGACCGCATCTTCGACAGCCACACGGGCCGGCGCATCGTGCTGGCCACCAACGTGGCCGAGACCTCGCTGACCGTGCCCGGCATCCGCTATGTGATCGATGCGGGCACGGCGCGCGTCAAGCGCTATTCCTTCCGCAGCAAGGTCGAGCAGCTGCTGGTCGAGCCCATCAGCCAGGCAGCGGCCAACCAGCGCGCCGGCCGTTGCGGCCGCGTGGCCAACGGCATCTGCATCCGCCTGTACGACGAGGCCGACTTCGGCACGCGCGCGCGCTTCACCGACCCTGAAATCCTGCGCTCCTCGCTGGCCGGCGTCATCCTGCGCATGAAGTCGCTGGGCCTGGGCGACGTGGTGAACTTTCCCTTCCTCGAAGCGCCCTCGGGCCGCGCCATTGCCGACGGCTACCAGCTGCTGGGCGAGCTGGGCGCCGTGGACGAGCGCGGCGAGCTGCTGCCCATGGGCCGCGAGCTGTCGCGCCTGCCGCTGGACCCGCGCGTGGGCCGCATGATCCTGGAGGCGCGCACGCGCGGCGCCGTGGCCGAGGTGCTGGTCATCGCCTCCGCCCTGTCCGTGCAGGACGTGCGCGACCGGCCGCTGGAGGCCCAGCAGCAGGCCGACCAGCAGCACGCCAAGTTCGACGACGAGAAAAGCGAATTCAGCGGCTACCTGCGCCTGTGGAAATGGCTGCAGGATGCGCGCGGCGGCAAGGTGGTGGCCAAGAGCCGCAAGGAAATGGCCACGGCCCAGGCACCGGCCGCCAAGCCATCGGCGCGCAATGCCGCCTTCCTGCCCGTGGCCCAGCGCAGCGGCGGGCAGAGCGTGGCCGCCCCGGCGGCCGAGGCGTTGGCGGCCTTCCATCCGCAGGACACCGGTCCCGGCACGGATGACGAGCCCTCGCACAAGCTCAGCAACCGCCAGTGGGAGCAGCTGCTGCGCCAGAACTTCATCAACATCCGCCGCGTGCGCGAATGGCGCGACATCCACTCGCAGCTGCTGACCGTGGTCAACGAGCACAAGTGGAAGGTCAACACCGAGCCCGCGGGCTACGACGCCGTGCACCTGTCCATGCTGTCCGGCCTGCTGGGCAACCTGGGCTACAAGGGCGATGAAAGCGACGCCTACCTGGGCGCGCGCGGCATCCGCTTCCATCCGCACCCGGGCGCCCACCTGTCCAAGAAACCCGGGCGCTGGACCGTTGCGGCCGAGCTGGTGGAGACCTCGCGCCTGTACGGCCGGGGCATCGCCGCCATCGATCCGCAGTGGCTGGAGGAAGTCGGCGCCCACCTGCTCAAGAAGCAGCTGCTCGATCCGCACTGGTCCAAGAACCAGGCCGATGTGGTGGCGCTGGAGCGCGCCACGCTCTACGGCCTGGTGGTCTACAACGGCCGCCGCATGAGCTATGGCCGCATCGATCCGCAGTCCGCGCGCGAGATCTTCATCCGCCAGGCCCTGGTGGAGGGGCAGTGGGATACGCGCTGGCACTTCCTGCCCGCCAACCTCAAGCTGGTGCGCAAGGTCGAGGAGCTGGAGCACAAGAGCCGCCGCCAGGACGTGCTGGTCGATGACGAGCTGATCTACGCCTTCTACGACCAGCAGATCCCCAAGGACGTGTTCAGCGGCGCCACCTTCGACCATTGGTTCCGCGAGGCGGCCAAGGAAAACGCCGACCTGCTGCGCCTGTCGCGCGACGAGCTGATGCGCCACGAGGCTGCCGGCATCACCACCCAGGCCTTTCCCAAGGTGGTCAAGCTCGGCGGCGTGGACTGCACGGCCAGCTACCTGCACAGCCCGGGCGACGCGCGCGACGGCATCACCGTCACCGTGCCGCTGTTCGTGCTCAACCAGGTCAGCGACGAGCGCGTGGAATGGCTGGTGCCCGGCATGCTCAAGGACAAGCTCCAGGCCCTGCTCAAGAGCCTGCCGCAGCGCCCGCGCAGCCGCTTCGTGCCCCTGCCCGAAAGCGCCCAGCGCCTGGCCGAACTCTTCACCACGCCCGAGCGCTGGGGCCAGGGATCGCTGATCGATGCCCTGCTCAAGCAGGTGCGCGACGAGACCTCGCTGGACGTCAAGCGCGCCGACTTCAAGCTGGACATGCTCAGTCCGCACCTGTTCATGAACTTCCGCATCACGGACGAGCATGGACGCCAACTGGGCCAGGGCCGCAACCTGGGCGCGCTCAAGGCCGAACTGGGCGCCAAGGCGCGCGGCGCCTTCCAGGCGCTGGCCGCGCTGAAGGTGGCTTCGGTCACGGAGGCTGCGGCCCCACCTGCCGCCGCGTCCGAAGCCGGCAAGAAGGCGGAATCTGGCGCCAGGCCGGACAAGACAGCAAAGCCTGAAAAGGCGGACCAGGCCAAGCCCGCCAGCAACGCCAGGCCCAGCCAGCCCGCCGACAGCCGCTACAAGGAATGGAGCTTTGGCGAGCTGCCCGAGCTGATGGAGATCGGCCGGGGCGGGCAGACGCTGATCGGCTTTCCGGCGCTGATCGACCACGGCGATGCCGTCGGCATCGAGGTCTTCGACGAGCCCGAGGTCGCGGCCGCGCGCCACCGCGTGGGCCTGCGCCGCCTGTTCGCGCTGCAGATCCGCGATGCGCTCAAGTACCTGGAAAAGAACATTCCAGACCTGCAGAAGATGGCCGTCGCCTACATGCCGCTGGGCACGCAGGAGGAACTGCGCGAGCAGATCATCGACGTGGCCATAGACCGCGCCTTCCTGCAGGAGCCGCTGCCCACCAACGACGCGCAGTTCAAGCAGCGCGTGCAGGACGGACGCGGCCGGCTGACGCTGATCGCCAACGAGGTGGCGCGCATGGCCTCCACCATCCTGGTCGAGTACGCGGCGGCCCAGCGCAAGATCAAGGACACCAAGAACGCGCCCGACGCCACGGCCGACGCCGCCCAGCAACTGCAGCGCCTGGTGCCCAAGAACTTCATCGCGGCCGCGCCCTGGACCCAGCTGCAGCACTACGCGCGCTACCTCAAGGCCATCACCAGCCGGCTGGACAAGTACCGCGCCGACCCTGCGCGCGACGCCAGCCGCCTGGCCGAGCTGCGCCCGCTGGAGCAGCGCTACTGGCGCCTGGTGGCCGAGCGCAAGGGCCATATCGATGCGCGCATGCAGGAGTACCGCTGGATGCTGGAGGAGCTGCGCGTGAGCTTCTTCGCCCAGGAGCTGCGCACGCCGTACCCGGTCAGCATCAAGCGACTGGACAAGGTCTGGCAGCAGCTGCAGAACTAGCGCCGTGCCGGCCTGCGGCCCTTCCGTGATCGGGAGGGCCGCAGGCCATGGTTCAACGCGGCATCGCCACCTTCACCGGCACGCGGCCGGTTGGAGCGATGCAAGGCCCAAGGCCGTATGCGCCATCACTGAGATGTGGCATTTTTCAAAGCATGGGTGATCTGTGCAGAAACTGCACAGATGCTGGCCGCTCCATGGCATTGTGGTGGGCCCTGTGCGTTTCTAGACTGCAGGCATCAACCACTTCCCGTTTCCAGGAGCACTGCATGTCCCTCGCAGAACAGGCCAGCCAGGCCACCCAATCCACCAGCCATCCCACCCTCCGCGCCCTGTCAGGCGCGCCGGGGCGCAGCCAGTTGCCACGGGGTGCCACGGCGCTGCTGGTCATCGACTTCCAGAACGAGTACTTCAGCGGCCGCCTGCCCATCCCGCGCGGCCCGCAGGTCCTGGAGCAGGCCCGGCGCCTGCTGCAATGGGCCGATGCCGGGCAGGTTGCCGTGTTCCACATCCAGCACATTGCCCCCGAGGGTGCGCCCGTGTTCGCCGTCAATGGCAGCGCCGTCCAGTTCCACCCCGGCCTGCAGCCGCGCGCGGGCGACACCGTGGTGCAAAAGCGCAGCGTCAGCGCCTTCGTCGGCACCGACCTGGCCGACCAGCTGCGCGCGCGTGGCATCACCACCGTGGTCATCTGCGGCCTCATGACGCACGCCTGCGTGGCCGGCGCCGCACGCGATGCCGCGCCGCTGGGCTTCGAGGTCGTCGTGGCCAGCGACGCCGTGGCCACACGTGCCATCACGCGCAGCAATGGCGAATCCGTGGACGCCGACAGCCTGCACCGTGCCGCGCTGGCCGAGATCGAGGATGTGTTCGGCGATGTCATGCCCACCGCGCATGTGGTGCAGCTGCCCCTGCGCTGAGCCTGCAGGCAGAGCCCGCGCATCGTCTCCTAGCGAGAATCCACGGCGTTGCCGTACTCCGTCGTGGTACTGGCCGCATCCTTGCGCACCGGCACGGCGATCTGCTCGAACACATTGCCTTCGATCACAACGCCTTTGGACTCCAGCAGGTTGATGCCGGCCTGGGGTTCCTCTTCCTTCTTCCTGAACAGCCCGCTGCGCTTCACGATGAAGCGGTTGTTGCGGATGATGGAACCATCGGCATCGCGCAGCTTGAGGATGGCGGGCAGCGGCGCCTTGTCGCGCGGGTCCATGTGCACGATGAAGGTATTGCCCTCCACCAGCGAGCGCGGGCCGTACAGATAGACGGCGGTGCGGCCATCGACCTCGATGGTGTTGTTGCGCACCACGTTGTCGGAGCCCGCCATGATGATGGCGCGGCCGCCGGCTTTGATTTGGAGGTTTTCTGCTGTGTAGAAGGTGGGTGGGGTGTAGTTCCAGGGGATTTCGTTGAACTCCTTGATTTTGATATTCCAGTCGGTTGTTTGCGTGACTGGAAAATCCTCAGTCAATTCTTTTATTCTTTTCCACGCAGAAATATTGGGTGCCATATCCACACCCAAACCCCTTGGTCCAGGGGTTTCTATTTTTCCATGATGCACACGTAGGAATGCTAGATTTTTCCCAAGGAGACCAACTCCACGAGTATTCTCAAAAGGTGCTCCTGAAATTTCATGGCCTTGCAAATCCAAGTCGGCATTTGTGTTTTTGTAAAAAGTTAAAACACTTCCTCTGCCAATTTCATCGGTGGGAGATCCTCGAATACTCCAATCTATTAAATCTCTAACTTTTCTTTGAGTAAAATTATGCACTACGCAATGGCGACCCGAGCCTTCAAATGCCTCCTTGATTGATATATATCCACCTGTGTATCTCACTGCTTTGCAGCCTGAAGGCAAGGGTGTTTCTCTGATATTTTTTGCATTTTGGATTTTCGTTCCATTACCTGATTCGTGAGTGTCCAAAGTGTCTACTGCATATGCATGAGGTTGCAGTCCCAATAAAAAAGAGACCATGGTTAAACGGACTTGCATATAGGACTTCTTGGCAAACATACTCCAGGATAATTTTTCTCTTGACCAGCGAGTCCGCCAAGATATTTCTCCCTGTTCTTCTTGGCGGTTTCTTCGTTATATTGATCTAGGTACTTTTCAGAGAAATTTATCTTGGCATCAGTAGAAACGCTTTTGTCTTTTTCAGGTTTTATTTTTCCATCTTGGATATATTTATTAATCGTCTCTTGAAGCATGCCAATTTTAGCTGGTGAGTTCCCACCACTTTCGCGAATTGCATTGAATCTCTCCAGCACTTTTTCTATCTCTTTAAAACTGACCGACGGCTTGCTCCCATACCGCGTCAGAAACTCATAAACCGCCTTCTCTCCTTGCAGCGATCGATACTCCCGCTTGTCCCAATAAGGCATATCTGGATCAGGCATATTCCCCAGTATTGGCATGTCCTCGTCATAGGTGTAATCCGGCTCGGACCCCGCAAACCCATGCCCTATGCCCAGCTTCGCGCTGATGGCATCGAACGGCCGGTTGTCCTTGTCCCGGTGGCTGAAGGTGTCCAGGTAGGAGTGCAGGAATTCGCCCAGGAACTGGTATTCGGCACAGGGCTGGGCCGGGTTGCCCAGCCGGCTGGCGTTGAGCAGGTTGTTCAGTTGCGGGCTCAGGTTGCCCACCACGCTGTTGACGTTGTCGTTGGCGTACTGGGGCAGCGTGGTGCCCTTGTCGTCGGACAGCGTGAAGTGGTACCACAGCAGTTGCCGGTGGTTCTTGAAGATCGAGCCCACCGTGGTGAGGGTGTTGGCATCGTCCAGCGGCTTGGTGATGGGGTTGTCATCCACGTACTGCGAAGCCAGCGCCGTGATGCGCGCAGGTTCGTAGTCCAGGCCGGCGGCCAGGGCCAGGAAGAAGACCATGTAGTAGTGCATGTCCTCCTGGTACAGCCCGGTGGGATCGATGCGGTTGAGCGGGTCGCCGCCGGCATACAGGTAGGCATCGGGCCCGTCCGGGTAGCCCAGCGGGTCCGGCTGCAGGTAGCGGCCGCTGGCCGGGTCGTAGCTGCGGTGCCAGTTGTCGTGCAGTCCGCTTTCCTCGTCGAAGTACTGGCCCGGCAGGCGCAGGTTGAGCACGGCCTGCTGCCGGGGCAGGCTTGTGTGGCCGGCCTGATGCATGGCCGGCGCTCCCCAGGGCGTCTGGCGGGCACGCCAGACCACGCGCTGGCCTGCGTCCGTCATGGCCTGCGGACTGCCCCGGTGGTCGTTGTGGATGTGCAGCATGCGCGCCTTGCCGCTGGCGTTGTCCCGGTTGTGCGCGGATTCCAGCTTGGCGATGGGCAGGGTGCGAGTCCCCTCGCTCAGGTACAGGTACTGGCTGGTGATGCGGCCTTCGCCATCCATTTCCGCGACGAGCCGGTTGTCCTGCCACAGGTAGTGGCTGTGCGTTTGCCTGTCGCCCTGGTGCACGGTCTTGCCCACGCGCTGGCCCAGGCTGTTGTAGCGGTAGCTGGCGATGGGCCGGTCCTGGTGGTCGCTGATGCCCTGGAGCTGTCCTGCCTCGGTGTAGGTGTAGCGGTGCAACGCGTCCTGGACGGTGCGGCCCTGGCTGTCGCGCTGCACGGGCGCTGGTGCTGACGGTGCGTTGTCCTGCACCAGCCTGCCGAAGCCCTGGTAGCGGTAGTCGGTCTTGTGCAGGCCCGCTGGTGGCCACTCCTGCTCGATGGCGCGGATGCGCGGGCCCACGCCGTAGCGGTAGCGCTGGCTGAGGATGGGTGCGCTGCCTTGTGATGTGCCTTGCCCGGTGGTCTGCTGCGTGAGGCGCCCGGCAATGTCGTATTGGCGCGAGGTGGCCAGGCCATTGCCTGCCGTGTAGTGCTGCAGGCCGTTGAAGGCGTCTGTTTGGATGTCGCCGACCACCGTCTGCGCGGGCAGCAGGCGTTCGAGCAAGCCTGTGGCGCCGGCGCCCAGCCAGTGGTCGCTGGCCTGCAGCAGGCCGGCCACCCAGGCGCTTTGCAGTTGCAGCCCTTGCACGCTGGCGCCGTCGCTGGCGGGGCCGCGCCGGGTGACGAGCACGCGACCATCGGCCAGGGTGCGGCTGTGGACCCGGCCGTCCGGGCCATAGCGCGTGGCGGTGCGGTAGGTATGTTCGGCCTGGCCGTCGGGCGTGGCCAGCGCAATGGTGCGTGCCAAGGGGCGGCCCAGGGCGTCGTATTCGATGGACTCGCGCTGCCAGTTGCTGTCGATGGTCTGCAGCAGCCGGCCCTGGTAGTGCAGCCGGGTTTGCGAGGAAGAGCGACGATCTGCACCGGGCGCCGGCTCGTAGGTCTTGGACAGCAGACGCCCGCTGGGAGCGTACTGGTAGTGGGTGCTGCTGCCGTCGGCGCGGGTGTGCACCCGCAATTGATCGGCTTCGTTGTAGCGTGCGCTTTGGCGGCCATGATCGGCAAGCTGGAGCCAGACGGTGCGGCCGAAGTCGTCGTGCAGGGCCTGGCGGCGTTCGGCGGGTTGGGTGCTCCGGGATTTGCTGGTGATCTGCTCCATCGCCGCGCTGGCCGGGCCTTGCAATGCCAGCCGTACCGCCCCATCGGGCGTTTGCGACAGGCTGGCATGGAGACTGCCGTTGTCCAGCCAGCGCGTGCGGGTGTCGTCGCCATCGGTGTGCTGGAGCAGCTCGCCCGCGTCGCCGTAGGTGTAGCTGTCCAGGCGCCCATCGGGCAGCAGGCGGTGGCTCAGGCGCCCTTGCGCATTCCAGCCGTAGTAGGCCGCACGTTCGGGGAGGTCCTGGCCTTCGCGGTACAGGCCCAGCCGCTTGATGCGGCCTTCGCTGTCGCGTTCAATCTGGCCCCGGTTGCCCAGGCCATCGAGCCTGGCCTGGGTGCTGCCCTGGTAGGCCCAGGTGGTGCTGCGGCCTGCCGTGTCGATGGCCTGGCTGGGGCGGCCCAGGGCGTCGTGGCGGATGCGGTATGGATTCAGGCTCAGCTGGCTGCTGGCGCGGGGCTGGCCGTCGGCGTCCAGCAGCCAGCCGCTGGTGGTGATTTCTTCGGCCTGCAGGGCGTTGGCGGACAAGGCGCTGTAGCGCATCTGGCGCTGAAGGCGCCGCACGCCGTCGTCTTCGGTGCGGGTCGTGATGCGCCCGGCCTGGTCATGCTCCAGCGCCACGGTGGTGCCATCGGGCTGCAGCACGCGCGTGACGTGGCTGCTGCTGCGATCCCAGCGCAGCCGCGTGAGGTCGTTCTGCGCCGGGCTTCCATCGTCATAGCCTGCCAGCGAGGTGGGCAGCGGCCCGTCGATGTCCACCAGCACGCTGCGGCCGTTGATCTCGGTGTAGCGGTAGCGCGTGCTGCGCTCGATGGGCGTGGCGCCGTCCGCATTGCCTGCGGGCTGGCCCTGGGCATCCAATGGGCTGAAGCCCGTCTCGGTGATCTGCAGCGGCTGGCGGCTGCTGTTGTAGCGGATGCGGATCTGGTGTTCGTGCCCGGGCACGACGCTGGGCCGGGCGATGAGTTCGGGCGCGTATTGCTTCCAGGGGTCCTTGCCGTAGCCGTAGCGCACCTGCAGCTGCGGGGCCTGGGCTTGGCCTTGTGTGTAGGCGATGCGGTACACGGCCAGCGGGCGGCCGAAGGGGTCCAGCTCGGTGCGCGTGCCTTCCAGCGGGCGGCCTGCGGGATCGAGCCGCGTGGCGTCGGTCAGGCGCCCTTGCGCGTCGTACCGGTAGCGCATGTCGCCGGGGCCGCAGCTGGCGCAGCCCGGGCCGCGCACTTCAAGCAATCGCCATTGCCCGCCGATGGTGTCGTAGTGGTAGGTGGTTGTTTGCCCAAGGCTGTTGGTGAGGGTGTTCTTCCAGGGCTGGCTGAGGTCCAGGGTGACTTTTTCCTGCTGGCTGTCCGGCGGGCCGCGCACGCTCAAGATAGCGCGGCCGGTGTCGCCGTAGGCGTAGCTGGCGATGCGCTCGTCCATGGGCTTGCCGTCGCTGCCCTGGCCCTGGACGCTGATGCCCGTGAGCAAGGTGGGGTGGCGCGGGTCCTCATAGTGGTAGTGGCGCTGGACCGGGGCTTGGCCATCGGCCGACGGGAGGCTGACCTGCACGAGGCTGGCGTTCAGCTTGGCCTGGGGCTGGGTGCTGCCGGGCAACGGTGCGCTACCGTGGCGGTAGCCGATGCGGCCCAGCGGGGTGTCAATGGCCTGCACGCCGGTGAAGCTGTCCTCGCCCGAAGATTGGGCGTAGTGCAGGCGCAGGCTGCGCCCCTGCGGGTCGGTGACCTTGAGCAGGCGGTTGCCCTTGGCGTTGTAGTCCAGGCGGACCTGTTCGCCCGAGGGCAGGCTGATGCGGGTCAGGCGCCCCCGGTGGTTGAAGCGCAGTTCGCGCCCGTCCATCCACTGCCAGGTGTAGTGCCGTTCCTGGCCGGGCGTGGTTTCCTTGGTGCCCTTTGTATCCGTGCCTTCGATGCGCACGATGCCGTTGCCCGGCTGCTCGCTGGCGCACAGGCTGGGGTGCTCGCGCAGCTTGCTGAAGATGATGCGGGTGCCGTCGGCCTGCACGATCTGCAGGTTGGTGGGGTGGTCGTACAGGCGGGCCTCGTAGCTGAGCAGCCAGCCGCGGCCGAGCAGGCCTGGCGGCACGTAGGCCCGGCTGTAGCTGCTGTTGTAGTGGCGCACGACTTCCAGGCCGAGCAGGCCGGGCAAGGCGGGCATGTCCACTTCGCGCTGGTATTTGTTGCCGTTGATGAGGTGGATGGGGTTGCCTGCGCCCTGGTGGGTGCTGCTGGAGTTGCCCTGGGTGGCGGGGCCGGCGCCGCCGCAGGGGCTGCCGCCGGGCGTGGGGGTGCAGGTGCCGCCGCCCGAGCCGCCACCGCCGCCGCCGAGGTCGATGCCGCCGCCCGCGCCGGGCGCGCAGCTTTGCACGGTGGGGTCGCATTTGCTGGTGCCGCTGCCCAGGTTGGGGGCGGCAGCCGCCAGGGTGGGCGTGGCCTGGGCCAGCAGTGCGGCGAGGCATAGCAAAGCGCTGCGCAGCAGGGTGTGCCATGGGTGCATGTGAGTTTCTCCCTCGGGATTTTTAGGAATCTCGGGCAGGAGGCGGCCATGCGTCTGGCGGGGAGCTGGTGGAGGCAAGCCTGTGTCCGGGTTGCCGGTCAATCTAGGCAGCTGCGGCGTGCTTGTCTCTAGGAATAGTCTGTTTCTGCGGCCCAAAGGGAGGAATGGGGCGGAAAAGGGGCCGGCGTGGGGCTGTGGCGCAACGGAATGCGGCCGCCCGCATGCCCCACAATCCCCGCCAAAGGAGTGCACGGGCAATGGACAGATGGCAGGCCATGCGGGTGTTTTGCGGCGTGGTGGATGCGCAGGGCTTCACGGCGGCGCAGGACAGGCTGGGCATGACGCATTCGACCGCCTCGCGCCATGTCAAATGGCTGGAGTCGGAACTGGGCACGCAGCTGCTGCAGCGCAATTCGCGCGGGCTGAGCCTGACCGAGGCGGGGCGCAGCTACTACCTCAGCTGCGTGCAGTTGCTGGAGCAGCTCGATGCGGCCGAGGCCGCGCTGGCCGTGCGCCGCGCACGCGTGGCGGGCGTGCTGCGCATCACGCTGCCGCTGGCCGTGGGCGCCATCGAGCTGGGCGACTGGCTGCCCGAGTTCGAGCAGCAATTCCCGGATCTGGAGCTGCAACTGCTGTGCACCGACCGGCTGGTGGACCTGGTGGCCGAGGGCGTGGATGCAGCCGTGCGCATCAGCCGGCAATTGCCGGACAGTGGACTGCAGGCGCGGCTGCTCACGCATTCGCCTCTGGTGCTGGTGGCTTCGCCCGCCTATCTGATGCGCCACGGGGTGGTGCAGGCGCCAGAGCAACTGGCCGCGCACCGCGCCCTGGCCTTTGCTGCGGGTCCGGCCCAGCTGCGCTGGAGCGTGGTGTCCGGGCAGGGCGCTGTCACCGAGGTCCAGCCGCTAGCGGCATTGCGCACCGATTCGGTGGCCACCATCTTCGAGGCCGCACGCGCGGGGCGGGGCATTGCGGCGCTGACCTGGCATACCGTGCGCTCGGCCATCGAGCGCGGCCAGCTGGTGCGGGTGCTGCCCTGTTTTCATCTGGGGCAGTACAGCTACCACGCGCTGTATCCGCGCACGCGGCATCTGCGCCCGGCCGTGCGTGCCTTCGTGGATTTCATGGCACGGCGCTATCGGCAGGGGCCGGGGGACTGAGCATGGTGTTCTGGAGCCGGCCGCTCGATGCGCAGGAACAGGCCTTTGTGCGCACGCACTTCGGTGCCTCGCTGGATGCGCTGCTGCCGCGCATGCGCCTTTATCTGCGCCGCCTGGGCGACACGCGCAGGGCGCTGTCCATGAATGGCGGGCGCATCTTCATGCCGCGCGCCTTTTTCATGCAGTCCGATCCGCGCCAGCCGCTGCGCCTGTCGCATCCGCAGATCGCAGGCATCTTTGCCCATGAGCTGCTGCACCAGTGGCAGCGCCTGCAGGGCATGCCCGTCACGCGGCAGGCGGCCTGGCTGCAGTTCAAGGCGCTGTGCACGCGCGGCGATCCCTATGCCTACGAGCGCTGCGACGATCCCCGGCGCATGCTGCAGCGCTTTGTCCATGCCCAGGTGGAGCAGCAGGGCCAGATGTGGGAGGACCATGTGCGCGCCTGCGTGGCGGGGCAGGGCGATGCGGCGGGCGCCCTGATCGCGGCCCACGTGCGGGGCACGTGAGTCAGCTGGGCTGGATGCTCAGTGCTTCGATCAGGTCATGGGCCGACACATCGCGCGCCGCGCCAAAGCCCGCCACGTGCCGGGCGATGGATGGCGTGATGCAGACAATGCGGAAGTCGCCCAGATCGGTCATGAACGCGGCTTCGGGGAAGCGCAGCACATAGCTGTCGCGCGCACCATCGGCCAGCACGCTGCCGGGCGGAGGTGTGCTGGCCACGCCTTCAATGGCCACGCGCTCCAGTGCATGCACGCCCTCGCCGTCCACTTCGGCCGCGCACACCAGCAGGCTGACGGCCGGGTGCAGCTCCATGGCCCGCGTGTGCGCTGCCAGCGCGCTGACGTGCAGCACAAAGCAGCCAAACTGCGCATTCCAGGCCCAGGGCACCATGGACAGACGGGGAGCGGGCAGTGCATCGCCAGCCCCGGGGGCAGGGGAGTCGGCGGGCTGGGTGGCCAGGGCCGCGCTGCGGCGGCGGGCCAGCAGATCGCGCAGCGACAGCTGCAGGCGGGACAGGTGGGGCATGGCGGGCGTGGAGGGCATGGCGCCATCGTACCCGTGGCGTACTTGTGGCGTGCCCGTGGCCGGCTTGCGAAAGCACAAGGCGAGTTGCGGTGGCATCGGTATGCCATGGGCGCTCAAGCGTCACTTTGGCGACGATTCCCTGGGGCCTTCCCCAATGCCGGGAACCGGGTGTGCGCCTAGCCTCGCTGGCAAGGCGGATTGCCGCCGTCCGATCCACTCACCGACCATTCAACGCCCATCCGTCCATGTCGACCCTGCCCGCGCACCACGCCTTCTGGCCCAGCCGTCTGCCCCATTCCATCACCGTGCCCGCCACCAGCGTATGGGAGAACCTGGCCGTCAACGCGCGCCGCTATCCCGACAAGCCGGCCATCCGCTACTTCGGCAGCTCCATCAGCTACCGCGAGCTGTGCGAGGGCACGGAGCGCATGGCGGCCTACCTGCACAGCCTGGGCGTGCAGCGCGGCGACCGCGTGATCCTGCTGATGCAGAACACGCCTCAGCTCATCCTGGCGCACTACGCCATCTTCCGCGCCAATGCCGTGGTGGTGCCGGTCAATCCCATGAACATGGCCGAGGAGCTCAAGCACTACATCACCGACGCCGACGCCAAGGTCGCCATCACCACCGCCGACCTGGCCCCCGAGCTGGCCAAGGCCAGCAACGCGCTGGCGCCGGGCCAGCGGCTCGATCACCTGATCGTCACCCAGTTCACCGATGCCTTCGATGCCGGTGTGCAGGGCGACGATGCGCCGCCTGCGCAGTGGCACGACTGGCTGCTCACCCGGCGCGAGCCGGCTGTGCTGGAGGGCGGCAGCGTCCACACCTGGCAGCAGGCCCTGGCCTGCACCGACGCTGCGCCGCCCCATGTGGTGGGCCGCGACGACATGGCCGTGCTGCCCTACACCAGCGGCACCACGGGCCACCCCAAGGGCTGCATGCACCCGCACCGCTCCATCAACCACAACGCCGTGGCCGGCAGCTACTGGGGCAGCGGCACCAGCGAGGCGGTCGTGCTGGCGGTGGTGCCCATGTTCCACATCACGGGCATGGTGTCGGTGCTGCACACGGCCATCTTCATGGGTGCCACCGTGGTGGTCATGCCGCGCTGGGACCGCGAGCTGGCCGGGCGGCTGATCTCGCGCTACCAGGTCACCAGCTGGACCAACATCCCCACCATGGTCATCGACCTGCTGGGCAGCCCCAACTTCGCACAGTTCGACCTCACCAGCCTCAAGTACATCGGCGGCGGCGGCGCGGCCATGCCCCAGGCTGTGGCCCAGCGCCTGCTGGAGCAATACGGCCTGCGCTTTTGCGAGGGCTACGGCCTGACCGAGACCGCTGCGCCCACGCACAGCAACCCGTCCGAGCACCCCAAGCAGCAGTGCCTGGGCATTCCCTTCATGAGCACGGAGGCGCGCGTCATCGATCCTGACACCGGTGCCGAAGTGCCCCAGGGCGAGCAGGGCGAGATCGTGGTCCACGGGCCCGAGGTCTTCGACGGCTACTGGAAGCGCCCCGACGCCACGGCCCAGGTCTTCATGGAGATCGACGGCAAGCGGTTCTTTCGCACCGGCGACCTGGGCCACGTGGATGAGGACGGCTACTACTTCATCACCGACCGCCTCAAGCGCATGATCAACGCCAGCGGCTTCAAGGTCTGGCCGGCCGAGGTCGAGTCGCTGATGTTCCGCCACCCCGCCATCCAGGAAGCCTGCGTGATCTCCACGCGCGACGCCTACCGGGGCGAGTCGGTCAAGGCCGTCGTCGTGCTGCGTGCCGGCAAGGAAGACACCACGGCCGAGGACATCATCCAGTGGTGCCGCGAGAACATGGCCGTCTACAAGGCGCCAAAGGTGGTGGAGTTCGTCAAGGCCCTGCCCAAGAGCGGCAGCGGCAAGGTGATGTGGCGGCAGTTGCAGGAGGCGCAGGCGTAGCCCCGCGGGCAGTTCCCATCCATGGGCAAGTCCCACACGCGCTTGCCCAGGGCGCCGTGGGGCTGTTTGCTGCAGGGGCTCTGCAAAGGCTGCGCGCGCATCTATGATCGCGCGCCAGATACGAACACCGCAGCGCACAGCACATGCATAGATTTCCTGGAACCGCTGCCACGGCCGTGGCAGCTTTTTTTTGGGTTTCCGTTCCCGTCCCCGTTGTCGCGCACGAACTGTGCACCCTCGTCGCCGACGCCGACACGGGCCAGTCCCTGGTGCACAGCGGCCCGGCCTGCGCCGAGCGGGTCACGCCGGCCTCCACCTTCAAGATCGCCATCAGCCTGATGGGCTATGACGCCGGCATCCTGCAGGACGAGTCCCGGCCCGCGTGGCCGTACCAACCGGAGTATCCGGACTGGGGCGGCGATGCCTGGCGGCGCGATATCACGCCCCAGGCGTGGATGAAGGACTCGGTGTTCTGGTACTCGCAGCAGGTGGTGATGCGTCTGGGCCAGCAGCGCTTTGACGCCTACGTGAAGGCCTTCCGCTATGGCAACGAGGATGTCTCTGCCGTGCCAGTGGCCGACCCGGGCCACAACGGCGTGTGGGTGGTGTCTTCGCTGCGCATCTCGGCGGCCGAGCAGGTGGCCTTCATGCGCAGGATCGTGCGCCGGGAACTGCCCGTGAACAGTCAGGCCATCGACATGACCGCGCGCATCACCCGGCATCCAGTGGCCGTGGGCGGCTGGACCGTGCATGGCAAGACGGGCACGGGCTCGCCGGGCAGCGACAACCGCTACGACGCCAGCCGGGCCTATGGCTGGTACGTGGGCTGGGCCACCAAGGACCAGCGCAGGCTGGTGTTCGCCACGCTGATCCAGGACGAGCAGGCGCAAAAGCCCAATGCCGGCCTGCGCGCCCGCGATGCCCTGCTGCAGCGACTGCCTGCCGTGGACCGCTGACAATGCACGGGCCGTTCCTTTTCCGTACACCTTCCGCACACGAGCGACAGACCGACACCCGATGAAGACCATTGACGAAATGCTGAACCTGGACCTGCTCACCCCCGAGCAGCACGTTGAGATCAGCGACTGGATCGCCCGCGCGAACTCCCCCGAGGAAATACTGCAGATGCCGGCCCCCCTGTGGCAGGCCGTGGAGCGGGCCAGCGAGGCCATGGGCGTCAATGCCGATCTTCTGCGGCCGCCCGCGCTGGATGCGGGCGGCGCGGTCTTCGGATAGGGCGTGCTACGCCTCCTTCCGGACCCCTTTCCCGGCTTTCACGGGCACATCAAAGTGCATAGCACGCTCTAGGGCAGGCGCCGCAGTTCACCATCCCATCATCGACCGGTGCGCGCCAATGCCGGCCATGGCGCCATCGCTCACGGCCATGGCCACGTTGCCGGCCGCGCGGGTCGCGTCGCCACAGGCGAACACGTTGGGGACGCTGGTGGCCTGGCCTTCCGCGACCTTGATGAAGGGACCCATGGGGCCTTCTTCCAGGGCGCAGCCCAGCTGTTCGGCCACGGGGCTGGCGATGCGGGTGCGCGGCTGGGTGAACAGGCCATCCATGACCAGGCGGCGGCCGTCCTGCAGCAGCACGTCGGCCCGGCCTTCCAGGCGGGCGATGGGGGTGGCCTCCACCTGCGTGCCGCGGCGTGCGAAGGTGGCCAGCTCATCGGCACTTGGCGCGTAGGCGCCGTTGAGCAGCAGGGTGGTCTGGCCCCAGTCGGGCAGCATGACGGCGTGGTGATGGGCCAGTGCCGAGCTGGCAATGATGCCGATGCGGCCCGCATTCATCTCGTAGCCGTGGCAGTACGGGCAATGGAAGACGCTGCTGCCCCAGCGCTCGGCCAGTCCCGGCACGGGCGGCAGGCTGTCACGCACGCCCAGCGCCAGGACGAGGCGGGCAGCGCTGATGGCGGTGCCCGCTGCATGGAACTCCAGCCGGCCATCGGGCGCCACGCGGGCGTCTTCGGCCGTGCCGTCCAGCCACTGCACGGTGGGGTAGGCCATCAGCTGCTGCCGGGCCTGGGCGGCGATCTGGGCGGGGGCGACGCCATCCTGGGTGAGAAAGCCGTGCGATGTCTCGCCGGCCTGGTCCACGAAGCGGTTGCGCCGCAGCCCGGCATCGACCACCAGCACCTGGCGGCGCGCACGCGCCAGTTGCAGGGCGGCGGACAGGCCGGCATAGCTGCCGCCGATGATGGCGAAATCAATGTGTTTCATGCTGGTGCTCCTGCAGTTGGTACCAGCCCTGGCCGCCCGCTGCGCGGTGGCGCGCCAGGCGGGCATGGAAGTCCTGGGACAGGGCAGCCAGCGTCACCGAGCCCAGGCGCGCGAGCAGGGCGGCCTCGGCTTGCTGCACCGCGTTGCTCAGCGCTTCGTTCACGGCCTGGGCGACCAGGCATTCGGGCCGGTCTTCCCTGAAGCCCAGCGACACCAGATCAGGGGCGCCCAAGGCTTCATGCACGTCGCGCAGCGTGGTGCGGTCCAGCTCGCAAGACAGCACCCAGCCCCCGCCATGGCCTTTGGCGGAGGTGACAAGGCCTGCATCGCGCAGGCCCGACATCAGCCGGCGCAGCACGACCGGGTTGGTCTGCAGCGCGGCGGCGAGCATGTCGGAGGTGGCAGGTCCATCGCCCTCGGCCATGTGCAGCAGCACATGCAGGACGTCCGAGAATTGGCTGTTCTGTTTCATGCAACATTATTTGTTGCATGAGTGTGGCCTTGTCCCGTGAAGGGGAATGGGCCTGCCGACGACTGATCAGGACTCGCCCGTGAACCCGATCTGCTTGACCAGCGAACTCCAGCGCTCGAACTCGGCCTGCTGGTCGGCGGCCATCTCCTGCTGCGTGCTGCCGCGCGCCAGCAGGCCCAGGGCCGCCAGCCCGTCGATCACGGCCTTGTCCTTGAGCGCGGCGGTGATGGCCGCGTTGGCGTTGGCAATGGTGGCGGCCGGGGTCTTGGCGGGCGCGTAGAACCCGAACCATTCCTCCACCGTGACATCGGGAAAGCCCAGCTCGGTGAAGGTGGGCACCTCGGGCAGGAAGGGCGAGCGCTGCCTGCCCGAGGTGGCCAGCACGCGCAGGCGGCCGGCCTTCAGGTACTGCAGGTAGTCGCCGCTGGGGTTCATGGTGGCCGCGATCTGGCCGCCCACCAGGTCGGTGATGCTGGGCACGGTGCCGCGATAGGGCGCGTGCTTGAGCTCCACGCCCGAGCGCAGGCCCAGCAGCGCGCCCAGCAGGTGCGGCATGGAGCCCGCGCCCGGCGAGCCGAAGCTGGCGCGGTCGGGGTTGGCCTTGGCCCAGGCCAGGAAGTCCTTGAGCGTCTTGACCTCGGCCGGCACGGCGGGGCCCACGGCCAGGCCGTGGTAGATCACGGCGCCAATCGATACGGGCGTTGCGTCTTCGGGCCTGTAGGTCAGCTTGGGGTAGATGTGGGGATAGACCGAGAAGGCCGATACGGGGGCCAGTGCCAGCACGGAACCGTTGGGCGGGGAGTTCTTCAAGGCCTCCACCGCGATGCGGCCTCCGGCGCCGGGCTTGTTCTCCACAAAGCCCGGGCCCTTGCTGTAGGGCGTGCTGCCCAGCCGCTCGGCCACGCGGCGGGCCACGCTGTCGCCCGAGCTGCCGGCCGGAAAGCCGTACATGATCTTGACCTGGTCCAGTGCCTGGGCCAGGGCTTGCAGCGGTGACAGCGAGCCCAGGGCGGCGGCGCTGCCCAGGGCCTGGACGAAATGACGGCGATGCATCTGCATGGGATGTCTCCTGGTGAATATGGGAAAGGCAGGCGGATGGAAGCGGCTCAGAACATGTGGCGGATGCCCACGTTGATGCCGGTCTGCGAGCGTCCCGGCGCGGTGTTGCTGCCCGGCGCGCCGCCGCTGACCGAGACGGTCGCCAGGCGGTCGTTGCGGATGTGGCCGAGCTGCGTGTAGACGGCCGTGCGCTTGGACAGGTTGTAGATGGCGCGTGCCACCAGCAGGTCGGAGTCGTAGCCCGACACGCCGCGGTAGCGCAGCGTGAGCCACTGGGTTTCGAGCACCAGGGCCTCGGTGACCGGGTAGGAGGCGCCCACGTACCACAGGTTGCTGCGTGGCTTGACGGCGTCGCCGTCGTTGTCGCGGCGCAGCAGGCCGCCGCCGATCTTCACGCCGGCCAGCTTGAAGTAGCCGCCCAGGTGCAGGCGCTCGTCATGCTTGGCGCTGGAGTTCATGCCGCCGAACACCGGGTCGGTGGACGAGGCCGGCGTGCGGCCGTTTTGCTGCTCGTAGCCCAGCGCCACGCCCCAGGCCGGTGTGTCGTACTTGGCGTACAGCGACCACTGGCGGCAGGCCTGCGTGTCCGATCCGCTCTCGCCCGGGCAGTTGGTGCCTGCCGGGCTGGGGCCGGCATTGACGGTGTCACGCCCGAAGCTGTAGCCCGCGCCCAGTGCCAGTCCGCCGAAGTTGCCGCGCCAGGCCAGCATGTTGTCGGCGCGCGAGTTGGGAATGTAGGCGTCCAGCGAGCCCATGGCGAAGACGGCCGGGCCGATGATGTCCGAGTCCAGCAGCGACCAGAACAGCATGGAGTTCTGGCGGCCCATGGTCAGGCTGCCCCAGTTGCCGCCCAGGCCCACCCAGCTTTGGCGGCCAAAGCCGCGCCCGCCCTGGTTGAAGGTGCCCTGGTCGGGCGCAAAGCCCGACTCCAGCGTGTAGATGGCCTTGAGGCCGCCGCCCAGGTCCTCGCTGCCGCGCAGGCCCCAGCGCGAGGGCACCATGCTGGTGGTCGATGGCATGCGGCTGAGACCGCCGCCCGCCGCCACATTGTTCAGGTGCTCCACGCCCACATCGACGATGCCGTAGAGCGTGACGCTGGAGGTGCCTTGCGCGAAGGCGCCGAAGCTGGCGCCGGAGCCGGCCAGGGCCAGCACGGCGGTGGCCGCCAGGGTCCGCGGGGATGGGGTGGTTTTCATGGTGATGTCTCCTCTGGTTTGAAAAATCGTTGCCGTCTTGGCGTGGGTGTCCGCGCGCCTTTTCTCGGGCGCAGCGGGGCCCGGCCCCGCCGGGGGCGGGACTGCGGACAAGGGGTGGATGGGGGCGGAGGGGGCGGGCCGTTCAGGCGCCGCCCGCCTTCAGTGCATGGTCAGCGGCAACTGAAGCTGGCAGCGCTTTCCATGTCGCCGCTGCCGTTGTAGCGGGCGGCCAGCGGATGGGGGCACAGCGGCCGGGTGCGCGTGGGCGACCAGTTGGCGGGCAGGTCGGCGTTGGCGCCGCCCGCGTTGCCCGCGCCGCGCGCACTGGCGATCACGCGGTCCGGCGCCTGGCCTTTCTCCACCCAGGCCACGAGGGAGCTGAGCATGTCGAACTGATCGGTGGCCGGGCCGCCGCTGCAGTGGTTCATGCCGGGCACCAGGTACAGGCGGGCGAAGTCGGCGGCGTCGCCATGGTTGCGGCGCAGCGTGTCGTACCACTGCACGGTGTCATCGCTGGAGAAGATGGGGTCGGCCGTGCCGTGGTAAACCATGAGCTTGGCGCCCCGGTTGCGCAGCACGGGCAGCTTGCCGTAGTCGGGCGGCATCATCAGCGACAGGCCGCTTTCCGTGAAGGTGCTGTTGGTCGCCTGCACCTTGGCCAGCATGCTGTCCACGCTGCCGTTGAGGGCGAACTGCGCGTCGTTGAAGCTGGCGGCGCTTTCCGGCGGCGTCTGCCAGATGAAGGCCACGGCACCGGAGTCGCGGCTGATGGGGTTGGAGAATTTCCAGCCGGCCCAGCCGGCCGTATCCAGGCCCGCGTCATACGGGAAGCTGCTGTAGATGCGGCTGCCGCCGCTGGTGGTGGCGCCCTTGAACAGGCCGGCAATGGTGCTCTTTTGCTCGGCGCTGAGGCAGCTGCCGTCGCGCGCGCCGCCGCAGGTGGGCACGTCGCGCGACAGGTCGAAGCTCGCCTGGCAGGCTGCGCCTGCCTGCACCATGCCGTCGGTGGCCCCGTCCAGCGCATCGCACCGGGCCAGCACGGCCTGGCTGACCAGGCGGCGCTCGGCCTGGGTGAAGCCCGTGCCCAGGTCCGAGGCCGTGGTGGCCAGCTTCGCATAGCCCTGGGCGCCGGCAATGTTGGCAATGGCCGCCAGCGGCAGGCGCGTGCCGGGGTTGCCGGCGATGATGCCGTCGTACTGGTCGGCATAGCGCGAGGCCGCCACCATGGCGTGGCGCCCGCCGTTGGAGCAGCCGCCCAGGTAGGAGCGGTCAGGTCCCTTGCCATAGGCCGTCTGCAGCGCGCTGCGCGCCATGGGCGTGAGCTTGCCCACGGCCTGGTAGCCATAGTCCAGCCGCGCCTGCGGGTCCAGGCCGAAGAAGGGACCCAGGCTGCCTGCATGCCCGGCATCGGAGCTGAGCACGGCAAAGCCCATCTGCAGCGCGTTGCCCAGCGGCCCGCCGCCCAGCGCGCCCACGGCCGTGCTCACGACGCCGTCCAGCCCGCCGTTGGCCTGGTAGAAGAAGCGCCCGTTCCAGTCGCGCGGCAGGCGCATCTCGAAGCCCACGGCGTAGTTCTGGCCATCCACGGTGCTGACGCGCTCGTGCATTCGGCCGGTCACGCGGCAGTGCTCGGCAATGGGCTTGCCCGCCACCGCCAGCGTGCCGGCGGCCACGGTCTCGGCGGCGGTGATGCGGGTGTTGGGGAAGGATATTTTCGCGGCCAGGTCCGTGCACGACAGCAGCGTGGCGGGGCGGGCCTCGGCCAGCTGCGCGATGCCGTCGCTCGAGCCGCCGCAGGCCGACAGCAGCAGGGCGGGCAGGGCGGCGGCCAGCGCGGCCGGCAAGGCGCGGGAACGGGTCTTGTGGATCTTTCTGTCCATGTCTGTCTCCTCGGAAGGTGGTGTGAAGCCTCAGCGCGAATCCGTTGCGTGGCAGCCGTTGCCTGCATCTGCATCGCTTTCTGATGGCCGCGATTTTGGTTATATTTAATAACCAATTCAAGCGGCCTTTGCGAATTTCTTATTGGGACTTCCCCTTGATTGCGGGGCAGGCAGCAGGCCGCACAGGAGACAGACATGGACCACGAAAAACTCATTGCCATCGACATCCACACGCACGCCGAGGTGAGCTGCTGGAACCCGTTCGACAACTACGGCGAGGAGTACGACCGCGCCGCCGACAAGTACTTCGGCAACGGCCGGCGCCCGACCATCGCCGAGACCGTGGCCTATTACCGCGAGCGCAACCTGGGCCTGGTGATGTTCACGGTGGACAGCGAATCGCAGCTGGGCCGGCGCCGCATTCCCAACGAGGAGATCGCCGAGGCTGCGCGGGCCAACAGCGACATGATGGTGGCCTTCGCCAGCATCGATCCGCACAAGGGCCGCATGGGCGCGCGCGAGGCGCGGCGGCTGATCGAGGAAGAGGGCGTCAGGGGCTTCAAGTTCCACCCCACGGTGCAGGGCTTCCATCCCTACGACCGCATGGCCTGGCCGATCTACGAGGTGGTGGCCGAGTACCAACTGCCGGCCATCTTCCACACGGGCCACAGCGGCATTGGCAGCGGCATGCGCTGCGGCGGCGGCCTGCGCCTGGCCTACAGCAATCCCATGCACCTGGACGACGTGGCCATCGACTTTCCCGACATGCAGATCGTGATGGCCCACCCCAGCTTTCCCTGGCAGGACGAGGCCCTGTCCGTGGCCCTGCACAAGCCCAATGTCTGGATCGATCTGTCGGGCTGGAGCCCCAAGTACTTTCCCCGGCAGCTGGTGCAGTACGCCAACACCCTGCTCAGGGACCGCGTGCTGTTCGGCAGCGACTATCCCCTGATCACGCCCGAGCGCTGGATGAAGGATTTCCAGGAAGCCGGCTTCAAGCCCGAGGTGATGCCCGGCATCCTCAAGGGCAATGCGGTGCGGCTGCTGGGCTTGGACCGGCCCGCCGCGCAGAAGGCGGACTGAGCGCGCTCAGTTGTAGATCTTCTGCAGCAGCTGGATCAGCGTTTTGCGCTCGGCATCGGTCAGGCGGTAGGTGGCATCCATCTCCAGCTGGGCCGCCGTTCTTTCTGCCTGGGCCGTGAGTTCGGCGCCGGCCGGCGTCAGGTGCACGCCCACGGCGCGGCGGTCTGTGGGATGGGGGCGGCGCTCGATGAGCTTGCGCCGCTCCAGCGCGGCGATCAGGCCCACCAGGTTGGGCGGCATCACGTCCAGCGCCGCGCACAGCTGGCGCGAGGTGATGCCGGGGTTGTGGGACACCAGGGACAGCACGGAGAACTCCACCATCTTGAGATCGTGGGTGGCCATGCGCTCCACGAACACCTCGATGATGGACATCGAGGCACGCCGGGCGTTGTAGCCGACCAGGGTGTGCAGGAAAGAGGCGTCGATGGACGGCCCCGGCGCTGTGGTGCCGGACGGGGCCGTGTTCTCTTCGGACGGAGCGGGCTTGGATGTGCGGGCGCGGGGCATGGGTTCAAGGAACTGAAAATCGAATCATAGTGTGGCGCGCGGCTGCCGTGGTCCGGGGCCTAAGGCCGTGGCGATTGGCCGCGTTCGCCTTCAGCCTGTCTTCAGGCGTGCTTCAGCCCCCCTTCAGCCTGCGCGTGCGCCATGCGCCCGGACGGTCCTACATTGCGGCCTGCCCCCTTGCGGGCATGACTGCATCAGCAACCAGGAGGACCATCCATGATGACTTTTCGCCATTCCCGCGCGTGGCTCGGCGCGGCCGGCATCGCCACCCTTGCCCTGGGCCTTGCGGCCTGCGGCGGGGGCTCTTCGGGCAGCACCAACCCCGGGCCGCGCATCTGGGGCTACATCCAGCTGCCTGACGGCAACAAGATGCGCTATTCGGTGGTCTTTCCCAAGGGGCCGGGGCCTTTTCCCGTGCTGATGGAGTACGACGGCTACGGATCGGGCTCGGTCACGGACCAGACCACCCAGGAATGGACCAAGGAAGGCTATGCCGTGATGGGCCTGAACGTGCCCGGTACGGGCTGCTCCACGGGCGAGAACCAGTGGGCCGACGCCTCCGTGGGCGCGGCCGGGGCGCACGCGGTGGAGTGGGCTGCGCGCCAGGCGTGGTCCACGGGCAAGGTGGGCATGGTGGGCTATTCATACTCGGGCTACGACCAGCTGTGGGTGGCGGCCCAGCGTCCGCCCAGCCTCAAGGCGATCGCGCCTGGCAAGAACGTGGCCGATCCCTACCGCGACGTGGCCTATCCGGGCGGCATCCAGAACATCGGCTTTCCCGCCAATTGGTGGGGGCAGTTCCCCGCGATATGGCGCAAGGCCGCCGAGGACGCCAAGGCGCTGGACGGCGATACCGGATGCGCCCAGGTCGTGGAGGACAACATCCGCAAGATCCAGCGCCCCGACCTGGACATGGCGCGCTGGCTGGACGAGGACCGCTTCTTCGGCGCCCGCTACGCGCGCAAGAGCGCCATGTACACCACGCACCGCATCGACATTCCCACGCTGGGTACCCAGTCCTGGCAGGACGAGCAGGTGGGCACCCGCATGGGCTACTACGAGGACAGCATCGCCCCGGACAAGATGTGGCTGATCAGCTCCAACGGCGACCATCACACCGACAGCGCCCCCTTTATTCGCGAGACCATGAAGCGTTTTTACGCGCGCTTTCTCAAGGGCGAGAGCAACGGCTTCGAGCACACGCCGCGCGTGCTGCTGGCGCAGGAAATGCAGTGGATGAACGGTGGGGGCGACTATGGGCAGCTGCGCCCCTCGGCCGTGGCCAGCTTTGACCGGCTGCCCGTGCGCGTCACGCCCATGACGCTGTGGCTGCAGCCGGGCGGCGGGCTGGGCGATGCGCCCCCGCAGGCCGAGCGCCAATCGGCCAGCTACCGCTACCCGCTGCCGGGCGCCGATGCCAACCATCCCGACGCGGACACCGAGTCCGGCGCGGGCCAATGGATGGCCAGCCCCGCCGGGCAGGGCCTGCTGCGCTTTACCACGGCCCCGCTGCCGCGCGCGCTGAGCTTTTATGGCGAGGCCTCGCTGGACCTGTGGCTCAGCGCCACGGCCGGCGACACCGATGTGCAGGTCACCGTCTCGGAGGTGCGTCCCGACGGCCAGGAGATGTTCGTGCAGCGCGGCTGGCTGCGTGCCTCCATGCGCGCGCTGGACGGCCAGCGCTCCACCGCCTTGCGGCCCTGGGGCGATTTCACCGAGGCCGCCGTGCGCCCGCTGCGCCCCGGCGAGCCCACGCTGATGCGCGTGGAAATCCAGAAATTCGCCCATGTGTTCCGCGCGGGCTCCAGCCTGCGCGTGACCCTGGACACGCCTTCGCAGACCGGGTACTGGGCCTTCGACCATCTGTCCACGCCTTCGACCAACACCGTCTGGCTGGACCGCAGCCGGCCGTCGAAGATCGTGCTGGGCCATATCGCCTATGCCCATGAGCGGCAACTGCCGGACTGCCGGCGCATGCTGCGCCAGCCCTGCAGGCCCAACGAGGAGGCTGTTCCGCCGGGCGTGGGCCCCATGCCGCCGCTGTGACTTCGTGCCCCGGTGTTGACTATGAATGAACGTTCGTTCATCATTCGGGGCATGAAAAAGAAGGAAGACATCAGCGAGCGCAGGGCCCTCATCGTGCAGGCGGCCCTGCAGTGCTTCGTGGAGCGCGGCTTTCACTGCACCAGCATGCGCGACATTGCGCAGGCCGCCTCGGTGAGCCTGGGCAACCTGTACAACCACTTCGACGGCAAGGAGGCCTTGATTGCCGAGGTCGCCACGCAGGAGCAGACCGAGCTGCTGCCCTTGCTTCAGGCGCTGGAGCGGGCCGCAGCCCCTTCGCTGCCGGTGGTGGCGCAATTCCTGGTCGCCTACCAGGCGCTGTGCCGCCAGCGGGAATGGGCCGTGCTCAGCGCCGAGTGCCTGTCCGAGATCGCGCGTTCGCCCGGGCTGGCGCCGGCCTTCGAGGCCAACCGCAGGCGCATGCTCGACGGCCTGGCAGGCTTCATGGAGCGCGGGGCGCAGCAGGGCCTCTTGCGGCCCGCCGTGCCCGTGCGCCTGGCCGCGCAATTGCTGCTGGATGCCGTGGAAAGCGATGCGCTGCGCTTTGCGCTGGCGGTGACGCCGCAAGAAGACGCGGGGGCGGATGAAGGGGTCGATGTGCTGCATCCCGCCTTGCTGTCCTGCCTTCTTGGAGGCGAGGCACAGGGAGACGCGACATGAGGCATGCCACCGGCAGGGGCGCCCGCCTGGCGGGGCTGGACCTGGCGCGCTACCTGGCGCTGGCGGGCATGGTGTTCGTCAACTTCAAGCAGGCCATGCATCCCGCGCTGCAGGAGCCTGGCTGGCTGCTGTCGTTCTTCCATTTCCTGGAGGGCAAGGCCTCGGCCACCTTCGTGGTGCTGGCAGGCCTGGGCCTGGTGCTGGCCACGCGCTCGCTGGAGCCGGCCACGGCGCGCCTCTGGACGCTGCGCCGCGCGCTGTTCCTGCTGGTGGCCGGTGGCATGAACCTGGTGATCTTTCCGGCCGACATCATTCACTACTACGCGGTCTACTTCGTGCTGGCCATCGCCTGGCTGCAGGCCGGCGCAAGGGCGCTGCTGGCCGGCATGGCGGCCGTGGCCGTGCTCTCCGCCTGGGCCTTGCTGCAGCTGGACTACAGCCAGGGCTGGGACTGGGCCAGCCTGTCCTACCAGGGCCTGTGGGAGCCGGCCGGCTTTGCGCGCAACCTGCTGTTCAACGGCTTCCATCCGGTGCTGCCGTGGTTTGCGTTCTTCCTGTGCGGCATGCTGCTGGCGCGCCTGCCGCTGGCCGAGCCGCGCGTGCAATGGGGTCTGGTGGCTGCGGGTGGCGTGATGGTGGGATTGGCCTGCGCCGTCTCGGCGCTTGCGGCCCGCAGCGCTTGGGCTCCCTGGCTGGCCACCGGCCCCATGCCGCCCGGCCCGGCCTACCTGCTGATGGGCCTGGGCTGCGCCAGCATTGCCATAGGCGCCTGCCTGCGGCTGGCCGACCGCTGGCCCGGTGGACCGTGGCGCGGCCTGCTGCCGGCCGGGCGCATGACGCTGACCCTGTACCTGGCACACATCCTCATCGGCATGGGCCTGCTGGAGGCCATGGGCGCGCTGGACGGATCACGCAGCCTGCGCGAAGTGGCCGTGGCCGCCGCGCTGTACGTGATCATCGCCAGCCTGGCCGCCTGGGCCTGGAGCAAGAAGGTGGCGCAGGGGCCCGTGGAATGGGTGATGCGGCGGCTGACGGCACTGGGCTGACGCAGTCTTGCAGGGCGATGGCCCCGGGCCTGCGGCGTTGGCGACCCTGCTGTAAGATAGCCCTCCGCTCCGGGGTGCACGCCAGTGCTGAGATCCACACCCGAGAACTTGAACCGGGTCATTCCGGCGGAAGAAGAGCCTGCACCCCTGCGTGGCCGCCCATGCGCCACGGCCGGGGGAGCCTTCGGAGCATCACGTCCCAGCTCTCGAAGGAATTCCATGGACAAGGCCCGGCCCCAGGCGGCTTCTCTGGTCGCAGACCTGCTTGCATTCATCGCCATGGACGGCTGCACCGACGAGCAGTTCGATGCACTGGCCCTGCGGCTGTTCGCCTACCAATACGAATCGAATGCGCCGTTTCGCAGCTTCTGCCAGCGGCGCGGCGCCACGCTGCGCAATGTGAAGACCTGGAGCGACATTCCCGCCGTGCCCATCGATGCGTTCAAGGCCATGGAGCTGCGCAGCGAGCCGGCCTCGCCCGCGGAGCGCGTGTTCATGACCAGCGGCACCACGGGCCAGGCCAAGGGACTGTCCGCGCGCGGGCGCCACTTCCATCCAGCGCTCGATGTCTACGATGCGTCGATGACGCGCAACTTCGCGCAGCGCTTCATGGCCGGGCACGAGCGCCTGCCCATGGGCATCCTCTTTCCCGACGAGCAGGCCATGCCCAACTCTTCGCTGGCCCACTACCTGGCGCTGGCCAAGACGGAATTCGGCACTCCCGACAGCCGCTACTTCCTCACCCCCGACGGCCTGGACATGCCCGGCCTGTGCGCCGTGCTGGAGGAATCCGAGCGCAGCGGCCGCCCCTATGCGCTGCTGGGCGCCAGCTTCAGCCTGGTGCATGTGATGGACGCGCTGCGCGAGCAGGGCCGCAGCTTTTGCCTGCCGCCGGGCAGCCGCATCCTGGACACGGGCGGCTACAAGGGCCAGTCGCGCGAGTTGCCGCTGGAGGACTTCTACGCCGACCTGTCCCGGCTGCTGGGCGTGCCGCGCAGCCACTGCATCAACATGTACGGCATGACCGAGTTGAGCACGCAGTTCTATGACGACGGCAATGCCACGCTGCCCTCGGTCAAGTCGGGGCCGCACTGGATACGCTCGCGCCTGGTCGAGCCCGTCACCGGCCGCAGCGTGGCGCCCGGCGAGCGCGGCATTCTCGTGCACTGCGACCTGGCCAACTACAACGCGGTCACCACCATCCTCACCGAGGACGTGGGCCTGTGGGCCGGCCATGGCGAGAACAGCGGTTTCCTGTTGCTGGGGCGTGCCGAGGGCGCAGCGGCCAAGGGCTGCTCGCTGGCGGTCGATGAATTCGTGAAGGCCGCTGCTGCATGACCATCGAGCGGATCACGGCCGGCTACCTGCCCGAACTGCCTGGTTTGCGCGAGGACAAGGTGCAGTGGCATGTGCTGCCCTTCGAACGCGGTGGCGTGCGGCTGGAAGTCTCCGTGCCCCTGCTGACCGGCCCGCAGATGCATGCGCTGGCAGCCCATGTGCGCCGTGCCGCCGACCGCCACCTCAGGGCCATGCCCGTGGCCGAGATCATCGACGCCATCGACCGCGCCATCGCCCGCCTGCTGGACCGCAGCGATCCCTATCGGCGCCAGGCCGAGACCTGGCTGCCCGTGGTCAGCGGCTATGACGCCGACATGGTGCGCCTGGGGCTGACGGGCTTCTTCAAGACCTTTCGCGCCGCGCAGCTGCGGCGCTTCGTGGCCGAGGACTTTGCCAACCCGGCCGTGCTCGACGGCTTCCAGCCCGCGCCCAAGGGCGGCGCGGTGCGCGCCTTCGGGCCCGACCTGCTGATGCACAGCTGGGCCGGCAACGTGCCTGCGCTGTCCCTGTGGAGCCTGGTCTGCGGCCTGCTGGTCAAGGCGCCCGCCATTGGCAAGCTGGCCAGCGCCGAGCCGCTGTTCGCTGGCTGGTTCGCACGGCTGCTGGCCGAGGTGCATCCGCCGCTGGCCGATTGCCTGGCCGTGGTGTGGTGGAGCGGTGCGGGGGGTGTGGATGGGGCGGATGGCGCGAATGGAGATGCCGCCGCCGCGCTCCACGCCGAGGCCGACACCGTGCTCGCCTACGGCGGCAACCAGACGCTGCAGGCGCTGCGCCAGCGCCTGCCCGTGACCACGCGCTTTCTGCCGCATGGCCACAAGCTGGGCTTCGGCATGGTGGGCGCCCAGGCGCTGGACACGCTCAAGGCGCCCGCCGTGGCGCGGCTGGCGGCCTGGGACGTGATGCGCTACGACCAGCAGGGCTGCTACTCGCCCCATGTCTTCTACGTGGAGCGCGGTGCCCCCGTGCCGCCGCGTGCCTTTGCCGACTACCTGGCGGCCGAGCTGGCCAACCTGCAGCGGCGCTTTGCGCGCCGGCCGTTGGAGCTGGAGGAGGGCGCCGCCGTGGCCCGCTGGCAGCAGTCCGTGGAATGGTCGGGTGACGAACAGCAACTGCTGGGTCCGGTGGACGCGCCCTGGAGCGTGGCGTACAGCGACAGCCTGCAGCCGCTGGCGCCCACGGCCCTGTACCGCACGATTGCCGTGGTGGGCGTGGACCGCCTGGATGACGCCGTGCCCGTGGTGGCCGCGCAGCGCGACTACCTGCAGACGGCCGGCATTGCCGCCTCGCCCGAGCAGCTGTACCGCCTGGCCGGCCTGCTGGGCGCGGCCGGCGTCACACGCATCAGCGCCATCGGCTCCATGAGCATGCCCGAGGCCGGCTGGCACCATGACGGCCGCTTCAACCTGCTGGACCTGGTGCGCATGACCGAGATAGAGCAATCTGCCGAGGCGGCGGCGCAGCCGTTTGCGCCGTATGCGGACTGACATGGCGAACCTGCAAGAGGGGACGGACGGGGCTGCAACCATGGCGTTTCTCGATGTCGAGCAAGTGGTCTTCACCTACCCGGGCCGCCCGCCCGTGGTGGACGGCGTGGACTGGCGCGTGCAGGCCGGTGAGGTCCACTGCCTGCTGGGCCGCAGCGGCTGCGGCAAGACCACCTTGCTGAAGCTGGCGGCGGGGCTGCTCAGGCCGCAGTCGGGCCGCATCCTGCTGCGCGGCGCCGAGCTGGCCGAGCCCGGCCCGCAGCTGGGCTTCATGTTCCAGGCGCCCACGCTGCTGGAGTGGCATACGGCGCTGGGCAATGTGCTGCTGCCCGTGTCGCTGCAAAGGCGGCCCGCGCCGCAGGACGAGCAACGCGCCCTGGCGCTGCTGCAGCAGCTGGGCCTGGCCAGCCATGCGCAGCGCCATCCGCGCCATCTCTCGGGCGGGCAGCAAAGCCGCGTGGCGCTGGCACGGGCGCTGGTGCTCGATCCGCCGCTGCTGCTGCTGGACGAGCCCTTTGCCGCGCTGGACGCCATCACGCGCGCCGAGCTGCAGGACGACCTGCTGCGCACCTGCCGCGAGCGCGGCACCACGGTGCTCTTCGTCACCCATGACATCAACGAGGCCGTCTACCTGGGCGACCGCATCGCCCTCATGCACGGCGGGCGCATCGTGGCCGATATGGCAGTCGATCTGCCCGCGCCGCGCACCCAGGCCATGCGCCACGGGCCGGCGTTCAACGAACACTGCGCCCGCGTGCGCGCAGCCCTGGACAGGACGGCGGCATGACGGTGTCCTTGTTCCATGCCCGCCTGCTGGCCGCCGCGCTGGCGCTGGTCCTGCTGGGCCTGTGGGAGCTGCTGGTGCGGCAATGGGGCCTGTCCGCCCTGGTGCTGCCGGCGCCCTCGGCCATTGCGGCATCGCTGTGGACGGGGCTGGCCACGGGCTATTTCTGGCCGCACATCTGGGCGACGCTCCAGGCCCTGCTGCTGGGGCTGGCGGCCGGCAGCGCGATCGGCCTGCTGGCGGGCATGGCCCTGGCTGAATCCGAGCTGCTCGAGCGTGTGCTCAAGCCCTACGTGGTGGTCAGCCAGGTCGTGCCCAAGCTGGCGCTGGCGCCGCTGTTCGTGCTGTGGTTCGGCTTCGGCATGCTGCCCACGGTGCTGATCACGGCGCTGATCTGCTTTTTCCCGCTGATGGAAAACACCCTGACCGGCCTGCGCCAGGTCGATGCCCAGCGGCTGCAGCTGTTTCGCATGCTGGGCGCCACGCGGCTGCAGACGCTGCTGCGCCTGAAGCTGCCCACGGGCCTGCCCGCCATTCTTGCGGGCCTGCGCGTGGCCGTGGTGCTGGCCCTGGTCGGCGCCGTGGTGGCCGAATTCATGGGCGCCAGCCGCGGCCTGGGCGCCGTGGTCATCGCCGCCCAGGGAATGATGGACACCACCCTCATGTTCGCCGCCCTGGTGCTGATCGCCGCCATGGGCCTGCTGCTGTACCAGGCCTGCCTGGTGCTGGAGCGCCGGCTGCTGCGCTCGCGCGCCGCCTGACCATCCTGAACACTTCCGCAACCTTTTCCCCAAGCGCCATGCACACACCGCAATCCCCCTTCCTCACCCGCCGCAGCCTGCTGGGCGCCTCTGCCGGTTTTGCCGGCCTGGCGCTGGCCGGCAACTGCCTGGCCGCTCCTGTGCAAGGCAAGATCCGCCTGGCGGGCTGGAGCAAGCCCATCAGCGAGATCACCAACATCCTGGCCGAGCCCGACAAGGGCTTCTTCAAGGCCCAGGGCGTGGAGCTGGCCTACCTGCCCGGCGCGGGTGGCGGCGACGCCATACGCAACATGCTCAGCGGCCAGGCCGATGTGGCCTTCACCGATCCCGGCTCCTTCTTCATGGCGCTGGACAAGGGCGAGAAGCTGGTCGCCATCTACGACATCTACCCGCAGAACGTGTTCAACGTGGTCTCGCTCAAGTCGGCGGGCATCCGCAAGCCGGCGGACCTCAAGGGCAAGAAGATCGGCGTCTACAGCCTGTCCAGCGGCACGCGCCAGAACCTGCTGGTGATGCTGCACCAGGCCGGCCTCAAGGAGTCGGACGTGACCATCGTCGTCACCGGCCTGCTCAACTTCGCGCCGCTGATGCAGGGCCAGGTCGATGCCACGGCCGCCACCGACACCGGCCTGGCCGTGGGCCTGCGCAAAGGCATTGGCGAGGTCGATGTGATGCAGGTGCGCGACCACCTCAACATCTCCAGCGACATGTTCGTGGTGCGCGAGGACACGCTGCGCGACAAGAAGGACTTGCTGCGCGCCTTCCTCAAGGGCTACCGCGACAGCGCCGCCTGGATGATGGCCAACCCTGAGGAGGCCGCCACGCTGGCCGGCAAGCACGCCATCGACGGCACGCGGCGCGACATCAACCTGGACGTGATCCGCCTGCGCAATGCGTCTTCGCAGCCGCTGCAGGCCGGCAAGCCGCTGGGCAGCTTCGACCTGGCCGCCCTGCAAAAGGGCGCCGACGCCTACCGCGCGCTGGGCATGGTGCAAAGGCAGATCAAGGTGTCCGACGTGGTGGACACCAGCCTGCTGCCCGGGGCCTGAGATGGCACAGCCGTCTTCCCTGGGCCTGCAAGGCAAGGTGGTACTGGTCACCGGCGCCGGCCGCGGCATAGGCGCGGCCATTGCCACCGCCTTCGCGCGCGAGGGCGCCACCGTGGTGGTCAACCACCTGTCCAACGATGCCGCCGCCGCGCAGACCGTGGCGGCCTGCCAGGCTGCGGGCAAGCAGGCCGGAGGCGATGCCTGGGCCATCAAGGCCGATGTGGGCTCGCAGCCCGCCGTCCAGGCCATGACCGAGGCCATTGCGCGCGAGGCGGGCGCCATCGACATCGTGGTCAACAACGCCTTCAAACCCTACGCCTTCGACCCCGAGCGCCGCCGCCGCTTCGACGACCTGCAATGGAGCGACTACCAGGCCCAGTACGACGGTGCCGTGGGCGCGGCCTTCAATGTCTGCCGCGCCGTGCTGCCGCAGATGCGCCAGCGTGCGCGGGGCAGCATCGTCAACATCGCCAGCAACCTGGTGGAGCACCCCGTCGTGCCCTACCACGACTACACCACGGCCAAGGCCTCGCTGGTGGCCTTCAGCCGCAACCTGGCCAGCGAGCTGGGGCCCGTGGGCATACGCGTCAACTGCGTGGCGCCAGGCCTGGTCTATCCCACGCAGGGCACCCAGGACACGCGCGAGTCCTTCCGCGAATCGCTGATGGCCGCCACGCCGCTGCGCCGCCTGGCAAGCCCCGAAGACGTGGCGGGGCCGGTGCTGTTCCTGGCCTCGGCACTGAGCGGCTTCATGACGGGACAGGTACTGTTCGTCGATGGCGGCCTGGTGATGCGCTGAGCCTGTTCTAGAACTGCTCCCACTCATCGGTCTCGGCCATCTCGGCCATTCCGGCCGCCGTGGCGCGGCGGGGTGTTGCTGCCTTGGCGGGCAGCGCCACAGGCGCGCTGGAGGCCGCAGCCGCTGCCGCGCGCAAGGGCTTGGCGGGGCGGGGAACGGCAGGGGCCAGCGCGGGAGACGGCCTGGCGGTCTGTGCACGCGCCGGCACGGCCGCTGCCACTGTCGTGGACTTGGACAGGGCGGCCTGGGGGCGGGTCGCGTTCTCATCCAGCCGGAACACGCTGACCAGTTGCACCAGTTGCGCGGCCTGCTTGTTCAGGCTGTCGGCAGCAGCGGCAGACTCTTCCACCAGGGAAGCGTTTTGCTGCGTCACCTGGTCGAGCTGCTGCACCGCGTCGCTGACCTGGGTCACGCCCTGGGACTGCTCCTGCGTGGCGGCACCGATGTCGGAGATCAGTTCGGCCACGCGGTGTGTCTGGGTGACGATGTCGTTCATGGTGCTGCCGGCTTCGGCCACCTGGCGGGAGCCGGCGGCGACCTTGCCCACGCTCTCGCTGATCAGGCCCTTGATCTCCTTGGCCGCATTGGCGCAGCGCTGGGCCAGGGAGCGCACCTCCGAGGCGACCACCGCAAAGCCCTTGCCCTGTTCCCCGGCACGCGCGGCCTCCACGGCGGCATTGAGCGCGAGGATGTTGGTCTGGAAGGCGATGGCGTCGATCACGCCGATGATTTCCCCGATCTTGCGCGAGCTGTGCGTGATGTCCTCCATGGTGCTGACCACGCCATGCACCACCTCGCCGCCGTGCACGGCCGTGGCGCTGGCCGACTGGGCCAGGCCCGAGGCACTGCGCACCGTGTCCACGTTCTGCTGAATGGTGGCGGTCATCTGCTCCATGGAGGCGGCCGTCTCCTCCAGGTTGGCGGCCTGCTCCTCCGTGCGAGCGCTCAGGTCGGCGTTGCCCGAGGCGATCTGGCTGGCGCCCGTGGCAATCGATTCGCTGCTGTGGCGCACCTGGCTGACGATGCCGGCCAGGCTGGCGCGCATGGCCTCCAGGCTGGCCAGCAGGCTGGTGGTATCGCCCCGGCGCAGCTGCACGTTCACCGCCAGGTTGCCCTTGGCCACTTCCTGCGTGACCTGGGCCGCGTAGGCCGGCTCGCCACCGAGCAGGCCCTTGATGCGGCGGGTGATGGCCCAGGCCACCAGCGCACCCAGCAACAGCGAGGCCAGGGCCAGCGACAGCATCTGCCGGCCGGCGGCCAGCGATTTGCCTTCGGTGGCCTGGGCCGTTTCCGTGGCACGCACCTGCTGGTGGGCCAGCATGTCGTTGATGGCGGCAAAGAACGCGTCCTGCTGCCTGCGGAACTCTCCGCTGCTGCCCAGCATGGCCGAGACGGTGGGCAGGTCATGCCGCATGGCCGCGGCCATGAACTGGTCCAGCAGCGGCAGGTAGGCGGTGCGCGCATTCCTCATGCGGTCGTACAGGGCGATGCCCTGCGGCGTGGTCAGTCCCTCGCGGAACTGCTCCATGAGCTGGCCTATCTTCTGGCGCTGCGTGTCCAGCGTGGCCTTGGCCAGGGCCTTTTCCGCAGGGTCTTCGATCAGCGCCAGACTGCGCACGCCGCGGAAGATGAACTCCACCGAGCTCTTGACCTCCACCAGCCTGAGCAGGCTGGTGATGCGCGTGTCGGCCAGGTAGGAGACATCGTCCGAGGCCTGGATCAGCCGCGCTCGGCCCAGCAGCGCAATCGACAGCGCGATGAGGATGAGAACCGAGAAACCCAGACCCAGCATGGAGCCCGTTTTCATATTCTTCAGATATTTCATGCGTCTTCCTTTGCGTCCTACTTTGCGTGTTGCTTCGGGTGATCGGTAGGGCCTGAATACACGACCGTCATATGCATTCCAGGATTTTTCAAATCACGTCAGCCGGTGGTGCCGAACCCAGGCCGATGGCGGTATCCCATAATGGCCGGAAAAATCCCTGGAAAATGTGGAGAGGGAGGAATATCCAAGCCGGGAGGAAATCTGTCCTATGCTTTGATCCGTGGTCAGCAAGGATTCCGCAGCCAGGTGGATACGGCTTTGTCTTATATATTCACCAATGCTGCATGATCGGCTATGGCGAAATGAAACTTCCAGCGTGCGGCGGCTGACGCGGCAATGGTCGGCAATGGACTGCACCAGCAGTTTCTTGTCCAGGTTGTCTTCTATGTATTGAAGGGCGCGTTTCACATAGGCAGGTTCCAGGTCATGCAACCGCGCCTCGTCCATGGCCGTGAATCGTGATTTCTCCAGATAAGGACTGATGGCCATGCTCTTGAGTCGCATGATGTTCAGCGCCTTCAGCGTGGACAGTGCGCCCGCGAAATCGCCCTGCGTTTCCTGTATGTGGTACTCATAGACCAGCGCATTGCGGTACAGGCCCTCCAACTGGTAGGTCTGCGCCGTGGACTTGGCCAGTACGGCGGCCTGCAGCGCCTGTCCGTACTGGCGCTTGCTGCAATGCACCAGCGCACTGCTGAGCCAGGCCCAGCCTGCAATGGGCGGGTTCTTGGCCTGGTAGTGGATGCCGATGCGCTCAATGGCGCGGACCACGGCGGCAGCCTCGCGCCGGCCCGACTCCAACCCCTTGAGCGACAGCCGCAGCAGCTCGCTGTACGGCCAGGCCAGGCCCGCTGGCAGCTGGCGGCCCACATTCCCCAGCAGGTCCTGCAAGGCAGCGCTGTCGGGCGCAGCGGCACCCAGCTGGACCAGGCCTGAATCGGGCGGCGGCCCGCACCACAGGTCCTGGTGGTTTTTATAAAGAAAGACCTTCCAGAGGATTTGCGCCCTGGCCCAGGTGATCAGGGCGGGCAGCCAGGGGCTGTCTCCGGGCGCCATTTGCGCAAAATCATGGTCCTTGCCTTCGATCAATTGCAGGGCGGTATCGAGCTCGCCCAGCCGGCCATGCGCCAGCGCCAGCACATAGGTGGCGCGCACCAGGGCCTCGGGCGGCAGCAGCGCGGGATTGGCCATGGCCGCCGTGGCCAGTGAAATGGCATTGCGCTCCTCACCCAGCTGGCAATGGATGAAGGCCGCTGCGATGCGCGACGACACCGCGCGGTCAGGCATGCGGTGCAATTCGAAAATCGCCTGCGCTTCCTGAATATGCCTGAGTACCAATGATGGATATATCGGCGGCTCCGGCCATTTGCAGGCCTGCAGCAATTGCTCGGCCCGGCTGATTTTATTGTTTCCCTGATCAGTACGCTGGTGATGGTCGGATATTATTCTCCACAATCTGGATGCGCTCTCATCTGGGTGGCCGTGGATGTTGTGCGTCAAAAGATGGATTGAGTAAGAATTCTTGCATGAAAAAATCAATGATCCTGCTCGATTGATGCATTTTCATGATGAATGCATCTGTGGGATGGCGCAGGCCTGTCCCATGGGAAACACTGATTGACTGGAGGAATCTTACAGGCTGAATAAACAATTGTTTACATTTGGAAAAGCTTTCTCTTGTCAGATTGCGCAGGCGTTTGTCTTTTTGCGAAACTTTCTCCGGCTCCATTGACTTAATTCGCTGATGCGGCTCGGTTTTTCTGATGGGAAAAATCACAAAGGCCCGCGAGAAAATCCCTGGGTTTTCTAGGGTTGTCACAAGTCGAGTGATATGCGGCCCGCATGTGGGCGGGGTGGGTCTGGGCCGGTACCTGCCAGGCAAGGGCGGGCGGTCGGACGAGCTGGGCGCATTGGAGGGGTCGTGCGGCCTTCGAGCGGCCCTTGCCAGAGCCGGTGCCCGCTGGCCAATTACCTGCTTTCAGGGATATGCGCTGCGCAGGCCGTCGTCTAAAGTAAGAAATTGTCAGCAGCGCAGTCATTTGTGGCCTGCCTGAAGGCAGTGGCGGGGACCGCTCCCCGCCTGTTCGGATCTTCGGATCTTTTCTTCCAGGCCAGACCCATGCTGCAACTTTTCCAATTCCTTGCCCGTGGCACGGGGCTCGCACAGGCGTTGGGCGCCTTGGCCGTGGCCTGTGCCGTGCCGGCAGCCCAGGCCCAGAGCATCACTGCGGCACCGCTGGCAGCCGTGGCGCCGGCGGCGATTCCTGTGGACCACCCTGGCGCTCTTGCGCTGCTGGCGTTGGCCTTGGGGGCCTGCCTTGTGCGGGGTGTGCAAAAAGGGCGGATCTCCCTGGTCGGCCTGCGTGCCTGGGCCATGGGCGGTGCTGTTGTCATGACCGCAGCCACGGCGGTCTGGGGCGAGCGGGTGCAGGCCCAGATTCAGGAATTGCAGGAAGCCTTCAACCAGGCCGCAGGCGAGACGCTCACCGTTCCCGTGCAGACGACAGCGGTGGGTGCCGATGGCGCACCGCAGGGATTCCTGCCCGTGGTCTACCGCAACCAGACATCGCTACGGCTGAAAATCACCGGTATCACGGACCCTGTGTGGAACACCTGCTTTCCGCTGGGCGTGCCGGGCACGATTCCCACGACGGCCGCGCGTCCCGGCAGCGCCTGCGCGGTCGGCGCCACGCTGGAGGCGGGCGGCTCCTGCTGGGTGGACGTGGCGCAGCTGTGCGCCAACGCGGCGGCCGCCGCGCACGGCAGCCATCCCAGCGTGCTTGCGCCCGACAGCGTGCAGGTGGACACGGCTGGGCAGCGCACGGGCAATGTGCTGTCCAACGATTCCGATGCCGATGGGGTGCTCGTGGTCGCCAGCTTCACCTATGAAGGCCAGACCGTGGCGGCCGGCAGCTCCCGGAACGTGGCGGGGCGCGGGACCTTCGCGCTGCAGGCAGACGGCAGCTTCACTTTCCAGGCGGATGCGAACTACAGCGGCGGCCATCCGCTGGGCATCGGTTACACCGTGCAGACCGGCGCGTCCAGCACGCTGAGTGTTTTCGTGAACCGGGTGCCCGTGGCCGGCAACGATACGGCCACCACCGATGCCGATACATCCGTCACCATCGCCGTGCGCGGGAACGACAGCGATGCGGATGGGGACAGCCTGACCGTTTCCGGCATCACCCAGGGCGCCCACGGTTCCGTGGTCGTGGATGCCGTCACGGGCAATCCGGTCTACACGCCGAACGCCAACTTCACCGGCAGCGACAGCTTCACCTACACCATTGGCGACGGCAGGGGCGGTTCTGCCACGGCCAGCGTGTCGGTGACGGTTGCTGCTGCGCCCTCCGGCAATCAACCGCCAGTGTCTGTCTCCGATGCGATAGTGGTGGCCGAGGGCGCTGTGGCCACGGTCCTTGCCAGCGGTGCAACCAGCGTGCTGGCCAACGACACGGACCCTGACGGCAATCCGCTCGTCGCGGTGCTGGTGACGGGTCCGGCGAACGGGGCCCTGACGCTGAGCGGCAATGGCACCTTCACCTATATCCACAACGGCAGCGAGACGGTTTCCGACAGCTTTGCCTACCGTGCCAGCGATGGGCTGGCCTTGGGAAACATCGTCACCGTTTCCATCACGGTCACTTCCGTGAACGATGCACCGGTTGCCGTGGCAGATCAATGGATGGTTGCCACGGACATCCCGCGGAGCATCGGCTTTGCCACGCTGCTGGCCAATGACACGGACGCCGACGGCGACAGCCTGACCATCACACTGGCTCATTCGCCGATCAATGGCAGCCTTGCATCGCAGGCGGGCGGGGTGCTGTTCACGCCCGCGGCAGGCTACGAAGGACCGGCCAGCTTTCTCTACGACGTCAGCGATGGGCGCGGCGGTACCAGTATCGGCACGGTCAATCTGTCGGTTGGAGCGGCCAGCGCTTCTTCGGTCGTTGTCCTGAAGTCCCTGCTGGGCATCGCACACGGCACAGGCGGGACCAGCGTCAGGTTTCCGATAACCACGAAGCTGGTGGATACGGATGGCTCGGAAACCCTGTCGATCAGGATCAGTGGACTGCCCACCAATCTGTCCTTCAATGCGGGTACGAACCTGGGTGGTGGTGTCTGGCAGTTCACCGAAGCCGACCTGCCCAATCTCATCCTGAATCTGCCTGGCAGCTACACCACGAACGCCACCAATCTCACGGTCCAGGTCACGGCGACGGAGGTGAGCGGCGGCTTCACGGCATCGACATCCACCGTGGTCACGCTCAAGGCCTCATATACGACCGTGGATATCACCACGACCGAGAGCGGCAACCATACGGGCAACTCGGCCAACGAATACATCACCGGTGGCAACGGCGCCAACACCATCAACGCCGGCAGCGGAAACAACATCGTTTTCGGGGGCGCTGGCGACGACAACCTGTCGGCGGACTCGGGCTCCGATGTGCTGATGGGCGGCAGCGGCAACGACACCCTCAACGCGGGATCGGGCACGGACCGGCTGATCGGAGGCTCCGGCGACGACCTGTTGATAGGCGGCGATGCGGGCGAGAACTTTGTGGATGTCTTTGTCTGGTTGCTGGGAGATCAGGGGGCGGCGGGAACGCCGGCCTTGGACCGAATCCAGAACTTCTCCACGGCGGCAGCGGGAACCAACGGCGCAGGCGGTGATGTACTGGACCTGCGCGACCTGCTGCAGGGTGAATCCGCAGGCCCCAGCAATGCCGCAGGCAACCTGGCCAACTACCTGCACTTCGAGATCACGGGAGGTGATACCTGGGTCCATGTCAGCCACACGGGCGGCTTCGGTGCGGACTCCCATGCGGTGGGTGCAAGCTATTCGGCATCGGCCGAGACCCAGCAGATCATCCTGGAAGGCGTGAATCTGCAGACGCTGTATTCCGGTGCCGCCACGGATCAGCAGATCATCACGCAGCTGCTGAACAACAGCAAATTGATCGTGGATTGACCGGCGCCGGTCCTATGGCCACCGGGCACCGCGCACCGGGTCCGTTTCTCGTGCCTACATGAAATTGCGCGTATGCAGCGAAGCCAGCCGCTCCGCATGCCCACGCTCGAACCCCAGCCGCAGCAGCTTGGAAAACCGGCCGTCTGCCATGTCGCGCATGAGCTGCTGCACGCGGGCGGCGCCACGGGCCAGGGCCTCGGGAGTGAGGGTGCCGGCCGCGATGAGGATCAGGGCGTCGAAGACTTCCTCGTTCAGCCCCGAGGTGCCGGCCAGGTTGTCGAAGCGCTGCTCCACGGCCTGGGCCAGCTGGTGCTGGAAGCCGGGCTCGTGCTGCAGGCGGTACAGCAGGTGGGACATGCCCAGGGCCACATGGCGCGCCTCGTCGCGCGCGGCCAGGCGGCAGATCTGGCGTGTGAGGGGGTCGGGCGCCTCGGTCTGCAGGAACTGCAGCAGGTGCACGAAGGTGCCTTCGCCCAGCACCGACAGCAAAAAGCCCGCTACGGAAAAATCCGTCTCGTCCAGCAGGCTCTTGAGCGAGGCCTGGCCACCCGCCGTGGACAGCGCGGGCTCGCGGCCATGGCGGCGGATGCGGCGCGTGAAGACATCGATGTGCCGCGCCTCGTCGGCCACCTGGATGGCCAGCGCAGCCTGCAGTTCGCGGTAGTGCGGGTGCAACTGGCCGAGGAAGCGCGCAGGCACCAGCAGGGCCGCGTTCTCGTTCTCCACCATGTAGGTCATGAGCTGGACGATGGCGTCCTCCACGGGCGCGGGCAGCTCGGGTGCGTCGTTCCAGTCGATATCGGTGTCGGCATTCCACTGCGCGGCCACGGCCTGGGCGTAGAGGTCGGAGGCGCTGTCGGTCCAGACCTGCAGCTTGTCGCTGAGCCGGAAATGGAAGGCCGGCGCGCCGGCTTCCACCTGCGCGCCACGCGCGGCCAGGCCCCAGAAAGGCTGGGCCTGCGCGGCCACGGCACCGTCGCCCGAGCGCGCATCGCTGCGGCCCGTCTGCGCCGCGCCGCGCCAGCGCCCGGCCTGGGCGCCGCCGCGCGCCACGATGGCCATGGCCTGTGCTGCATCCACGCCATCCTCCCAGCGCAGGCCATGGCCCTGGTCGCTGCACCAGCCCGACAGTTGGGCCTGCCAGCCCGGCGCGCTGCCGGTCACGCGCAGCTGCCCCCCCACGGGCAGGGCGGCCAGCGCGTGCTTGACCAGCAGATGGGCGCCGGCATCGAAGCCCAGACCCTGCAGGTCGATGACAGGCAGGGTGGAGGCGGGCTGGGTGGAGGCGGGCAGGGCGCCGCTGTCGGAATCAGGCATGGCTATGGCGCGTATCAGTAACGGTAGTCCTGCACGGTGATGCGGCCTTCGGCGTCGTAGAAGGCCTCGTCCGTCACCGCGCGCTCCAGCAGGCCGTAGCCCGTGCCGCGGCCCGGGTGCCAGACCTTCAGGCCTTCCAGCTCCAGCAGCGGGCGCACTGCCGCGTCGTCCCAGGACATGGCCAGCAGGATGTCGCGGAAGGCGGCGGCACGCCCGGCATCGATGTGCGGGCCGGCCGTCATGTTGCAGTGGTCGAAGGCGCCCGAGGTGGCCAGCACGCGCGTGCCGCCGGCCGGCAGCGTGCCTTCGCGCGCAAAGGCCAGGTAGTTCTTGCCCACCATCCATGAAGCCTGTATCTCGCCGGCCACCATGGCGGCGGCGGCCAGGCGCTCGCCGCCGATGTGGTCGCCATGCTTGCCGCCCAGCACGTCAAAGCGGCGTGCCGTGTAGTCGCGCCCGGCCACCAGCCCTTGCTGGCGCAGATGGTCCAGCGGGATCAGCGTGGCCTGGGGCGAATCCACGGCACCGAAGCCCACGGTCTTGCCGCGCAGGTCCTGCACGCTCTGGATGGGGCTGTCTGCGGGAACGACCAGCAGCGAATGCAGGTCCAGGTCGGTATCGCGCATGGCGATGGACTCCACGCGCAGGCCGCGCGCGCGGGCCATGCGGTCGGCGCGCACAAAGGCCAGCGGCGAGTTCCAGGCCAGGTGCACATCGCCTGCCATCAACGCCTCGGTCAGCGACTCGTAGTTGGAATAGAGAACGTAGTCGAAGTAGTAGCCGCGCTCGATGAAATACGCCTTGAAGCCTTCCCAGATGGTGATCACCTTGGGGGCGTAGGCCACGGCGCCGAGCTTGATCACGGGGGCGGTTGTCGTCATGCGGAAGTCCTTTGCTGGATGGGGGAGGAGGGGTGAAGCGATCGACGGGTTCTGCCGTTCAGGCTCAGGCGGCGGCGTCGCACATGCCTTTGCCCAGCATGTCGTAGATCACATCGGTGGTGGGCGCCATGACCGAGGCGGCGCGCGCATCGCGGAACAGGCGCTCTATGCCCAGCTCCTTGCGGAAGGCGGCGCCGCCGCACACGCGCATGGCAATGTCGGTCACTTCCAGTGCGGCCTCGGCGGCTGCGGCCTTGCTCTGCAGCAGGCGGGTGCGCGCATCGGCCCGGGCCGCCTGCACGGCGGCCACGGTATCGTCGCGCAGCAGGCGGGCCTGCTCCAGGCGCAGCTGGGCACGGGCCAGGTAGGCGCGGATGGTGGGCAGGTCGGCCAGCGAGCTGCCGCTTTCCGCAAAGCGCGTGCCCGCCACATGGGCCACGGCGCGGCGCAGCGCGCCCTGCATCAGGCCGATGGACGTGGTGGCGATCAGCGTGGGAAAGAAGGGCATCAGATAGCGGCCCTTCACGGCCTCGCCCTCGCCGTCGGCGCCCAGCATGCGGGCGCGTGGAACGCCCACGTTGCGTGCCTCGATGGGCGAGGACGCATTGCCGCGCAGCCCCATGCCGTTGAAGCGTCCGGGAATGGACAGGCCCGGCAGCCGGCTGTCCACCAGCCACAGCGTATTGCCCTCGCCCTGCGTGGCGCGCGAGATCCAGACATAGGAATCGGCCTCGCCGGCCGACGTGATCATGCTCTTGAGCGCGTTCAGGTGGATGACATCTTCAGCGGCGGTCGCCGTGCCCGTCGGCGCCCAGATATGGCTGCGCGAGCCGGCTTCGGACACGGCCAGCGTGGTGAGGTGGCGGCCGGCCGCGATCTCGCGGCGCACAGGGTCGTCGGCAAAGGGTTCGATCAGCGCCACGCCGCAGTAGTGCATGGTCAGCACCATGGCCGTGCAGGGGCAGTCCTGGGCAATGCGCTCGACGACCTGCACCGCTTCGGCCAGGCCCTTGCCCAGGCCGCCCACCTCGCTGGCGCTGATCAGGCCCAGCAGGCCGGCTGCCGCCAGTGCATCCAGCGCGGCGCGCGGGTAGCGTGCCTGCTCGTCGATCTGCGCGGCCTGGGGCGCGATGATGTCGCGCATGAGGGGTTCGAGTTGCTTCAAAACTTCCATCTGGGTTCACCGTAGGCATGCCCATGACCGCCTGCCGGGAGGCTGTTGCTGGAAGTCTGGGGAAATGCTGGGGCGCCGCGATGGCCGCTGGACGCGCCTGCCGCATGCAGACCTGCAATGGCGGATGGGCTGGGGAAAGAATGCAGGCGATTATGCGCCGGGTGCACTACGGCTTCGCGCAACGGGCGCCTTGCTCGGGCACCATGGCTGGTGTGTGCTTGATCCCGGTCAAGGTGGCGGGAGAACGCTGCGTCGCCACAGCACATTCACGCACGCATGCAGGCAGGCACGCATTCACGCAGGCTCGAAAGCTTGAACGCCTGGGCCCTAGGCCCTGGCAAGCCCCATGGCCAGCGCCTGTGCTGACCCCATCGGCTTGGCAAAGAAGTAGCCCTGGGCCAGATCCACGCCAAGGCTTGCCAGCGCATTGAATTCCTCGGCAGTCTCCACACCTTCGGCGACCACCACGCTTCCTATTTCGTGCGCGAAACTCGTGAGCCCCTTGGCGAGCGCACGGCGGCTGCGGTCGGTATCGACGTCGTGCGTGATGCTCATGTCCAGCTTGATCATGTCCGGTTGAAGATGCAGGATGTGCCGCATGCTGGAGTAGCCGGCACCGGCATCGTCGACTGCCAAGGTCGCGCCCCGGCGCCGCAGCGGAGCCAGTGCATCGGCCAAAGCCCTGTAGTCATCCACGGCGGCATGCTCCGTGATTTCCAGCGTCACGCGCGAGAGATCCTGGTCCGAACCCAGAAGCCGGGGCAGCTGCCCCGACTGGATCAGCTGCGGCGAGCAGTTGACTGCGAGCAGCCAATCGGTTGGCAGGCGACCGAGCGCGCCAAGTGCCGTGTCGATTGCATGGCGCTCCAGCTCCAGCCCCAGGCCGACTTCGTGCGCTGCCTTGAACCATTGGTCTGGCGGGCGAAATGGCTCCAGGTCAAAGCGCGACAAGCACTCAAAACCGTGCAGCCTGCCTGTCGCGATGGTGTATACGGGCTGAAATACAGGGCGCAGCGCATTGCCCTGCATGGCAAGGCGGATTTCGTTGGCCGCTTTGTCCCTAGCATGCTGGACCGCAGAAGTTGCACTGAAATGCAGTCCCAATAAATCGGAGAATGCCCGCAACAGCGACATATCGTGCTCACCCAGCGCGGGATTGGGCTGGTGGCTGAAGCAGCACAAGGTGCCGTACAGACGGTTGTCATCCAGGCGGATCGGTACGCTCAGGTGCGAGCCGATGGGAATGGTGTGCGTCTCCGGTATTTCCTGTGCAGCGGGTAAACGGGACGTGTCTGGAATCAACTGCGGCAATTCGCCATTGACCACCTTCTGGCAATAGCCCTCGTTCAATGGAATCTTCTGCTGCCGGAAAATCACTCCGCCAGTGCTCTCGTCCACATGCTCCAGCACCCGATCCGCTTCGCGGAATCGGGCCACAAAGGCCACATCCATGCCCAGATGCCGCCGGACCACGGACAGCACACGGTCCACTCCATCCAGTTCAATGGCGAAAGCAAAAATTCTGCTCAAAGGTGCGAATGTGGATTTTCGAGGGGTCATTTCATTGATCTGCTCTATCAGATGTGTACGCACATTGAATTGACGCGCTGCTGGCGGATTGGCGGTCCTCAGTTCTGCCCGGTATGGCCGAGCGGCACGATATGCCGTTGATAACGGGAATGAATTATCGGTAGTCCGCTCCATTGGCAGGAACACGGCAAGGTTGGGGTTGCCGCGCCATCCCAAATCAGAACAGGGGGAGAGCAATGGCCCTAAGTATGCGCGGTTGAAGTGCGCAGGTCGAGTCCGTCTGTTCGGATTGACAATGGGAATGAAAAGCCAACGCGGGAACTTGCAAGTTCATTGCACCGTCTGGAACACCGGTCATGCCGCATGCCCCGGGCGTGACGGGTCCAGGTGCTCCATCGGTCACTGCCTGGCCGTATGGCGAATGCGGGCCAGGTACTGGCTGGGCGTCAGCCCCAGATGTTTGCGAAACGCGGCTCCCATGTGCGATTGATGGCTGAAGCCGCAATCGTGGGCGATACAGGCCAGCGAATCGGCATCCGCCCGCATCATGGAGCGGGCCGCCTGTATGCGGGTCTCCACAAGATAGGCATGCGGAGTCATGCCAAGCAGCTGGGAAAACTCACGCAGAAAACGCAGCGGGGTGCGACGGGTCATCCGGGCCAGCTGGGCAATGCTCAACGGCTGTGCAAACTCGGCCGCCATGCGCTCCAGAACCGGCCGATACACCGGGCGCAATGCATCGATGCGCGGGATGGGCGCATGGGGCACATCCCTCGCATCGACGCATTGCCGGGCCATGAAGTGCAGGGCTGCCTGCTCTATTGCCAGGGTGTCCGTCTCGGGGCAAAGCAGCAGTTGCCGCAGCTGGTGCGCAATCTGCAAGGCGGCGCGCTGGCCAGGGTGTACAACGCGCCGGGCTTCGGTGTCAGGCACTGCGTCGTCCAGCCATTGCTCCCATTGCGCAGGGGTACAGCGAACCACCAGGTACTCGCCGCCCGTGGCCGATTCGGAAAACACATCCACCCCCGGTGGCGTGCGTGCCACCGTGCCGGGCCATGTGTCGAAGTCCACGCGGCGGTCGCTGCCAATGGCATGCACGCCTTGCTGGCGCTCCAGCGCAATGCCCAGCGAATGAAGGCGGGTCGGGTCATGGCTGCTGTAGGCCGCGCGGCCCAGCAGCTGCACCTCGAATCCCGGTAGTTCCTGAACTTTCATCACCCTGGCGCCTTGTGTCTTGAACTGAAATTTCTTGATAGACGGGAAACCGGGCGCTGCCCACACTGAAGGCATGAACGCAAACCACACGGAAATTCACCGCATCATCGGTCTCATCGGGGGCATGAGCTGGGAGTCCAGCGCCGAGTACTACCGGCTCATCAACCAGGGCGTGCGCGACCGGCTGGGTCCGCTGCGCTCTGCAAAACTGCTCATGTACAGCGTGGATTTTGGCCCCATCGAGCTGGCCCAGCATGAAGGCCGCTGGGATGACGCAGCCGCCTTGCTGGAAGATGCCGCGCGGCGGCTGCAGGATGGCGGGGCGGATGGGGTGCTGCTGTGCACCAACACCATGCACAAGCTGGCAGACCGCATTGCGGCAGCGGTGCGCATCCCTTTTCTGCACATTGCCGACCCGGTGGCCGATGCGGCCCGGGCGGCAGGCTACCGCAGGCTGGGGCTGCTGGGCACCCGCTTCACCATGGAGCAGCCCTTCATGCGCGAGCGCCTGCAGCAGCAGGGGCTGGAGGTGATGGTGCCGCAGGAGGCGGACCGCGTCGAAGTGCACCGCATCATCTACGAGGAACTGTGCGCAGGCCGGATACGGGAAGAGTCGCGGCGCACCTATCAGCGCATCATGGCGCAGCTGGCCGGGCAGGGCGCCCAGGCCATGGTGCTGGGCTGCACGGAAATCAGCCTGCTGGTGCAGCAGGCGCATTGCCCCGTGCCCGTGCTGGACACCACGGCCTTGCATGCCGAGGCTGCGGTGGACTTTGCATTGACGCCTTGAGGCGCCAAAACGACCCGGACTGAACCGGCCCGGACCCCTATCAGCGGCAGATGTGACCTGCAAGCGCACGCAAGCGGCCCACCTGCGGCAAGCAGATCATCCGTGGGGCCGCCCTGGCGCAAGCGGGGCGAGTTCCATCCGGTCCCGTCCCTTGCGCTTCGATGCATAGAGGGCCTCGTCGGCCTGCTTGAGCCAGTGGGACAGCTCTGTTCCGGGCTGGTCGAACAAGGCCGCACCGATGCTCAGGGACACGGGCTGCGGCGTCGCGAACATCGCGCGCGCCTGCTGCACGAACGCCTCGCGCAAGTCCTGGCCCAGCGCCTGCGCGGCCGTGCCGCAGACGTTGTGCAGCAGGATCACGAACTCATCCCCGCCCAGCCGCGCGGCCAGTGCGCCGCGAGGCAGCACGCTGCGGATGAGGTCGCTCAGCGTCACCAGCAGGCGGTCGCCGGCATCGTGGCCGTGCAGGTCGTTGACCTGCTTGAAGTGGTCGATGTCGATCAGCAGCAGGGCGCCGGGGCGGGCCGGCGAGGCTTGTGCCAGCAGCGCCGGTGCGCGCAGATAGAGCGCGCGGCGGTTGTCCAGGGAGGTCAGCGGATCGCGGGCGGCAATCTGCGCGATGCGCTCCTCGCGGCGATGGCGCTCTGTCCCGGTCATGGACATGGCCAGCAGCATGATCGCCATCACGCCCTCCACCAGCGAGATCAGGATCACCGTGCCGCGGAAACTGCCCAGGTTGACGAAGGCGTCCAGCGCCACGGTCGATCCTGCCTTGGCGAGGTAGAACAGGCCGTGCGCCAGCAGCACGAAACTCAACTGCGCCGCGCCCATGCCCAGCGCGCCGCCATGCGGGCGCAGCAGCAGGCCGGCGCGCAAGGTGGTGATGGCGATCAGCAGCGACTGGATGCCCAGCATCGCCTTGGACCACCAGGGCCCGTCTGGCAGAAACAGCATGGCCAGCCAGACGACGGCCAGCAGCCACCAGAAGTGCGACAGCCGCACGCGCATGAATCCGGCGACCCCGGCCAGGAACAGCCAGTGGGCGGCGATCAGCAGGCCGTTGGGAAACCAGATGCCCAGCAGCACATGGCCGCTGGAACGCAGCAGGGCCAGCACGCAGCCCACGACGATGATGGCGAACCCCGCGCTCCACAGCAGCAGCGAGCGTTCGCGCACGCTGCTCCATTCCGCAGCCAGATACAGCGCCGAAGCGGCCGCCATGGCCGTGGTGAGAACGAGCAGGGTGAAGGGGTCGAGAGCCATGGGCGATGGAGGTATCGGCGCAGGCGCGCTCCTTGTGAGAGCCGCCAGACAAGGAGCAATGCGGAGACGGTCCGTGCCGTCGCGATGCAGTGGAGCAAAGCGAGCGGCGCGGATTGTCGCAGGAAGCGGGTTTTCAGGCTTGCCCGATCACCCGGCTGCAGCGATTCCGGCGTCGGCCGCGTTGCCAAGGCCACGTCGCGGAGGCGAACGCCGGGTCCTTGCACTGCGCAGGCATCCCGCCGCTCCAGACCATGGCGAAGCCGTCCTCACTGCTGGGCTGCGGGCTCTGTTGGAAGCCCGGGGCCTTGTGGAAGGCGGTGGATTTGCCGAGCTCGCTTGCCGGCAGGCTGATGAAGAGGGACCTGGTCATTCTGGACCAAGAGGAAGCGGCCACGGCTGCGCGCGGGGCCGTCCATGCACCTGCCGCTCCCCGCTTTGCCATGGTGGCCCGGGGGCGGCAAGGCGGGAGCACCGGGGCAAGATGCCCTATGGGGCGTCAACCGTGACCGGGGGAGCCGGCCCTGTCAGACGGCAACGGCGTGCAGGCGGGTATTGAAAAGCGGCCCTTGGGTGAAGGTCGCCAGGCGCTTGGCCAGCCACAGCACCGCCAGGTCCACCAGGGGTTCCACCAGCACGACGCACATGTAGGCAGCACCGAAGCTTGCCACTTCGGTCAAGGTTGCCAGGCTGGCACCGTGGCCGTAGATGGCCCAGAACGCGACCCACAGGACAATGCCGCCCTGGTAGGTGGTGGACAGTGCCAGGGCCTGCCTGTAGCTGATGTCCACATAGGCCGTGCCGGCGGGAATCAGCCGGCGCGCCAGTTGGTTCACCGCATACAGCGGCACCAGCAAGGTGGTGACGTTCATGCCGTACTGCGGCAGGTCGAAGGGGGCAAAGAACAGGCCCTGCACCAGCAGGCCGAACGCCAGGCCGATGGCCGCAGCTCCCGCGCCGAACATCAGCAGCAAGGTCGAGCCCAGGATCAGATGGACCTCGGACACGCCGACCGGCTCGTGCGGAAACACCTCGAAGAAGCTGAACACCAGCGCGGTGGTGATGACACTGCGGGCCAGCAGCGCGAGCCAGCCGCCGTTGTCGCGCAGGCTTTGCCGTGCCAGGGCGGCGGTCAGGCCGAAGGCCGCTGCGGCGGTGACATAACTGAGGGCGATTTTTTCGGGGCTGACGACGCCGGGTTCGATGTGCATGGGAGGTCCTGAACAGTCAAGGTCCGTTGCAGGGCGGGCGCCGACTGCGCAACGGCAAAGGTATTGAGCATAGCCGTGGATGAATGGCTGCGCCATGCCTTGGCGCGGCAGATGCGTTTTCTGTCCAGGCTGCGCGGATGTACTCGGGTGATGCCGGGAGCAGCCATGCAGCGATTGCCGCTGTTGTCTGGATGCCGACAGCTCACTTCAAGGCGTTGTTGAGTCGCTGAAGCTCAAGTTGCTTGGCAGCACTGGCCTCGAGATTTGCACGCTCCTCGTCCAAATACCGATAAATGCTTTTGAGCTCAGTGATTTTCTTTCTGATCTCCAGCATTTTCTTTTCAATCAACTTGGCACCCTCGGCACAATCGATTGACTTGTTTCTCTGCGCGTCCAGAATTTCGCCTATTTCCGCAAGAGAAAATCCCATGCTTTGTGCGCGCTGGATAAATCCAAGATCCTGCAGGGTTTGTGGTGTGTAAACACGGTAATTGTTGTTTCGCCGCAATGGTGCGATAAGGCCGATCTTCTCGTAGTAGCGCAGGGTATGGCGGCTGGCGCCGCTGCGGACCTCGAGTTCGCCGATATTCATGAAAAAACGCTTGACTATAGAGTTGGGTCGACAGTCTACACTCGATTTTTCATCGTGCCAAGGAGCAGAAAAATGAGCGTGGAGTGCTTTGTTACGGGAGGGACCGGCTTCATCGGCCAGCATCTGGTGTCATGCCTGAGCGCAAAAGGTCACACGATTCGGGTGCTGATGCGTCGCCCGGAGCGCCTGGCGCAACTGCGGGAGCAGGTCGACAATCTGGGAGGTGTCGCAAACCGTGTCTTTGCCGTGGCTGGCGATCTGGAGCAGGAGAGCCTCGGCTTGAGTCTTTCCGATCGAGAGGCTTTGCGGCAGGCCGAAGTTGTGTTCCACCTGGGCGCCCACTTCGCGTGGGGCCTTTCAATGGAGCATTCGCGTGCAGTGAATGTGGAAGGTGCAAAGCGCGTGGCGTTGTTGGCAGCGCAGCAAGATAGCCGGCTGGTGATGATCGGCGGCTATATGCTGAAGAACAATGAACATCTGCAGCGCATCGGAATTGATCCCGGCCATCCGGAAAGGACTCATTGGCCTGCCGTCTATCGGCGTGTCGGCGCTTACGAGGGGAGCAAACTGGAGGCGCATTTCGCGACCCTGGAGCTCATGGCTGCCAAGGGAGGGAAAATGACCGTCGTGCACCCCGCAACGGTCTGTGGTCATAGCCGCACGGGACATATACCTTGCAGCCAGCCACTGGTGGATCTGATACGCAATCTGGCGCAGGGAAAACTGGCTGCAGTGCCCGGTAGCGCAGAGCACTGGTTGCCATTGGTCACTGTGGATTATCTGGTCGAGCTGGTTTCGGCTTGCACTTTTGATCCTTCCATGGCCGGTCAGGAGCTTCTGGCGCTTGACGACCAAAGTCCCAACTTGCGAGAACTCCTGGCAGAGGTGGCACAACCCCTTGGAATAAAGTCCCCAAAGCATCATATTTCGCTCCGATTGCTGAAATGGCTTTTGAGCATTCCTCCGGTAGCGCGGTTTTTGAATACGGATGCCGAAGCCCTGGACTTCATCCAGACTACGCGTTTTGACACAGCGGCGGTCGAGCAATTCGCCAAAAGGCACGGAATATCAAAGCCGGATATTCGTCAATCGTTGCGGAATACTGCAATGTTCGTCAACTCATATTGCATGCCCAATGAAAGAGTCCACTGACTTGTATTTTGCCGGGATGAATACTGAGAAACTATCAAGATGCATTGCACCTATGCAGGCACAGCCAAGAGCAGCCCTCCACTGCGCCCGTGGCACTCCATAATTGTCCTTTTCAGGTGTCGAGGCCGGCGCCGAGCATCCGTTTCGAGGAATCCGCTTCAGTGAATCAACAAGTCCACACAAGAATCGCTGTCCTGGGGCCCGGTGCGATCGGGACCACCGTCGCTGCTGCGTTGCACGAAGTCGGCCGCACGCCCATGCTTTGCGGCCGTACGCCGCGCGACAGCCTGGTGCTGCAAGGTAGCGGTGTTCGCATCGTTGTTCCCGGGCCGGTGAGAACGGATCCAGCACAGATTGCACGCCCGGTGGGCCTCGTTTTTCTCGCGGTCAAAGCGACTCAGACCGCTGCCACTGCGCAATGGCTTGCGGCGTTGAGCGGCCCGCAAACCGTCGTGTGTGTCCTGCAAAACGGGGTCGAGCAGTTGGAGAGTGTCACTGCGCTGTGCCCTCAGGGGCGAGTCGTTCCTGCAGTCGTGTGGTTCCCTGCGCAGGCGCAATCCGATGGGTCGGTGCTCCTGCGCAGCGATGCTCGGATCAGCCTGCCTGACGAAGCGGCCTCCCTCGTGGTTGCGCAGGCACTGCAAGGCTCCCGGTGCCTGGTAGACCTGGTTTCGAATTTCAGATCTCTGGCCTGGCAAAAGCTGCTGCAGAACGCGGCGGCCGGGCTCATGGCGCTCACGCATCGCCGCTCGGGCATGTACGGCCGGCACGACATCTCCAAGCTCACACTGGACTATCTGCAGGAGTGCCTGGCCGTGGCACGCGCCGAAGGTGCTGAACTGGGCGATGAGGTCCCGCAGGCGATCCTCGACAAGTTCCAGGCATCCCCTGCCGACCTGGGCACGTCCATACTGGCGGATCGCGAAGCAGGCCGCCCGCTCGAATGGGATATCCGCAACGGCGTTATCGCGCGCCGCGGCCGGGCGCGCGGGGTTCCGACCCCGATCGGTGATGTCTTGGTGCCGCTTCTTGCTGCCGCGAGCGACGGCCCCGGCTGATCACCCATGCCTTGACGATAAGGCCTGTGATCACAGGCCTGCCATCCGCATTCAGCCTGAAGCTGTTGGCAGCACCCCCCAATCCCAACCCTGCCGGCCGATTTTTCCGAAGCCGGGGACAATACCGGGTTCGCGGGTTTTTCCGGCTCGACCTGGGTCGAGGACGGGAATCGCTTGCGGAAGGAAGCTGCACTGGCGTTGAACCCGGACGCAGAAAACCCCAAGATCGGACGGCGGCGAGACCGCCGAGATGGCGCAGGTGCATGTGACGAAGAGGGATTGGTGGACAAGGGCCTGCCGCAGCCGCAGCGGTCGGCCCGTCAAACGCGATACCCGCCTGGTGGGCTGGCTGCTGGCCGTGGTGTTCGTGTCGGTATCGGCGGCCACGGTGTGGCAGTTGGTGGCTGCACGCCAGCGCACGCTGGCCGAGGTGGATACCGTCAACCGCAATCTGGCGCAGACGCTGAATACCTATTCCGAAGGCGTGATCACCCAAAGCTCCATGCTGCTGCTGGGCATTGCCGAAAGGCTGGAGCTGGATGGCGCCGGTGCCGCGCACCTGGAGCGCGTGCTGCATCTGGTCAACCGCCAGGAGCAGCTGCTGAACCAGCTCAACGAGCTGCTGGTCGTGGACGCGCAGGGGCGTTGGCTGATGTCGTCCAAGGGGACGTTTCCCCCAGGAACGCAAAGCGCGGACCGCGACTTCTTCACGCACCACCGCGACGACCCGTCGTCAGGCATCTACATCGGGCCGCCGATCCGCAGCCGCTCCACAAGCGAATGGGTGATCACCATCAGCCGGCGCTATACCGACAGCGAGGGCCAGTTTGCCGGCGTGGTCGTGGTGACGCTGGGTGTGGAAAATTTCCTGCGGCTGTTCGGCAAGATCGACATCGGCGAGCAGGGCGCCATTTCACTGAGCACGCCGGGCGGGCAACTGCTGGTGCGCCACCCCTTCCGTGAGCAGGACCTGGGCCGGGACTTCTCGCAGTCGCCCAATTTCCTGCGCCACTATGCGGGGGCGATGTCGGGCACGGCGTCGTTCCGCTCGGGCCTGGATGGCACGGAAAGAATCTATGCCTTCCTGCGCAGCGAGCGCTATCCGCTGGTGACCACGGTGGCCCTGGGCCGCGACGAGGCGCTCAGTTCCTGGCAGCGCCAGGCGCAGCTGACGCTGGCCGTGGTGCTGGGGCTGTTTCTGGCGATTGCGCTGATCGGCTGGCGGCTGACGGCGGCGATGCGGCTGCGCTCGCGTGCCGAATGCTCCCTGGTCAGCGCGCGCGAGGAATTGCTGCAGGCCAACCGCCGGCTGGAGGTGCTGGCCGCCCAGGACCAGCTCACGGGCCTGGCCAACCGGCGCCGCTTCGACGAGGTGCTGGAGCGCGAGGCACGGCGCGCCGTGCGCGAGGGCACGCCGCTGTCGCTGCTGCTGATCGATCTGGACCATTTCAAGGGCTACAACGACGCCTACGGCCATGTGGCAGGCGATGCCTGCCTGCAGACAGTATGTCGCGCCCTGGCCCAGGCCGTGCAGCGGCCCGGCGACATGGCGGCGCGCTACGGCGGGGAGGAGCTGGCCGTGGTGCTTCCCAATACGGACCAGGCCGGCGGGCTGCAGGTGGCCGAGCGGCTGCGTGCGCGCATCGAGGGCCTGGGCCTGGAGCACCGCAGCAGCCGCTTCGGCCATGTGACGGCCAGCATCGGCGTGGCGACGGCGCAGTGCGGTGAGGCTGGCGCGACTCAAGGCGCTACACAAAGCGCTACACAAGGCACTACCCACGGCTCCACCCAAGGTGCCGCCGTGGCGCTGGTGGAAGCGGCCGACCGTGCGCTGTACCGCGCCAAGGCCGCAGGGCGCAACTGCGTGCAGGGCTGAATGGGGGTGGGTCTGCGTGCGCTCAGTCCGTGGGCGAGCGGTGGGCCACCACCTGCTGCTTGAGGTCGCCCAGCGCCTGGTACAGGTCGTTGCGGCTGGCCTGCGGCATGTCGCCGAACATGCCCATGACCCAGGACTCATGCGCCTTGGCCATGCGCGCAAAGGTCTTGCGGCCCAGCGGGGTGAGGTGCAGCACGGAGCTGCGCCGGTCGGACTCCACCTTGGTGCGCACCACCAGGCCTTCTTTCTCCAACTGGTCGGTGATGCCGGTGATGTTGCCGTTGGTCACCATCATGTGGCGCGACAGCTCGCCCATCTTCATGCCCTCGGGCGCGCGCTGCAGCTGGGCCATGAGGTCGAAGCGGGGCAGGGTGGTGTCGAATTCGCTGCGCAGGCGGTTGCGGATCTCGCCTTCGATGAGGTTGCAGCAGGTGAGCATGCGCAGCCACAGGCGCAGCGCATGGTGGTCGTCGGGCGCGGCGCGCGACTCCAGGTCGGGAGCGTGGGTCATGGCTGGTTCTGCGGTGTGGGGGCGCTCAAGCCCATCTGCGCGAGGATGGCGCGCGTCAGCGGGCTGGCCGGGTCGTTCAGGGTGAGCACGATGTCGAAATGGTTGGTGCCGGGCATGGCCACGTACTGGCCTGACGATGGACCGGGGCCACGGCGCTGGTTCCAGGCGGCCAGGTAGTCGTCGCTCTGGCGCTTGAATTCATCGGTCTCGCTCTCGCCGTAGCTCACGATGAGCGGGCAGGCCGCGCCGTGCGGCAGGAGGGCGGGGCTGTTGCGAATGGCGTCCTGCTCGCTCAGGCGCATCCATTCGTTGATGTGGGTGTGCACCAGCGGGCGCAGGTCGAACAGGCCCGACAGCGGTGCGGCGCCGCGCACCACGTCCTCGGGCACGCCGTAGTCCGCATGCCAGCCGCCGGCCAGCAGCATGCCCGCCAGGTGGCCGCCGGCCGAGCTGCCGCAGACATGGATGCGGCCCGGGTCGCCGCCGTAGCGGGCGATGTGCGCATGCACCCAGGCCAGTGCGCGGCGTGTCTGGTCCACGATGCGGTCCAGCGTGACGGCGGGCGCCAGCGAGTAGTTCAGGGCCACCACCACGGCGCCGGCGCGCGTGAAGGTGGGCGCCATGCTGCTGGAGTCGTCCTTGGACAGCAGCCGCCAGTAGCCGCCGTGGATGAAGAAGAGAACAGGGGCGCCTGCCGCCCCGGTTGCTGCCGGGAAAATGTCCAGCAGCTCGTCGGCATGCTCGCCATAGGCCACGTTCAGCGCGCAGGGCAGGCTCTGGCGCGCGGCCCGGCTGTCGTCGGCATAGGCCTTGATGATGGGGGTGATGTCGGGTACCGTCGCGCGGGCGTTGTACTGGACATCGAGTCCGGCGCGGTCGTAGTGACGGTAGAGTGAGGGCATTGGAACGGAGATGGCGCGAAATGGTTTGTATGGCAGGTATTGGTACAAGTCCCAGACTTGTTCTGCAAAATACTTTAAACCTAAACTAAGACCCGCGCCAACCGTTCCAGCCCTTACAGAGTTTCCCGTCCAGCGTGACGGAAGACTGCCTCACCACCGATTGTCATCCGCGCGGCCCGCGCAAGGAGCACAGCAGCATGCGTTTCCTCACCCCCTTCCTGGCCGCAGCGGCCCTGGCCCCTGCCTTTGTTCCCGCGCTCGCGCAGGCGGACACCATCAAGGTCGGTATCGCCAACGATATTTCCGGGCCGTTTGCCGCGCTGGGCGCCGAGGCGCGTGACGGCTTCAACCTCGCCATCAAGCAGCTGGGCGGCAAGCTGGGCGGCCAGCCGGCCGAGTTCCTGCAGACCGACATGGGCGGCAACCCCGACCAGGCGCGCCAGCTGGTCACGCGCTACATACAGCGCGACAAGGTGGATTTCTTCACCGGCCCCATCGGCTCCAACGTGGCCCTGGCCGTGGGCCCGGCGCTGTTCGGCGCCAAGGTGCCCTACCTGTCCAACAATCCCGGCCCCAGCCAGTTCGCGGGCGCGCAGTGCAATGCGTTCTGGTTCGGCACGTCCTACCAGAACGATGCCTTCCACGAGGCAGCCGGCAAGCTGGCCGCCGACCGTGGCTTCAAGAAGATGTTCATCATGGCGCCCGACTATCCGGCCGGCAAGGATGCGCTGGTCGGCTTCAAGCGCGGCTACAAGACCGCGCCCGGCGAAGAGGTCTACACCAAGCTGGGCCAGATCGACTACGCGGCCGAGCTGGCCCAGATCCGTGCGGCCAAGCCCGATGCGGTCTACATCTTCCTGCCGGGCGGCATGGGCATCAACTTCGTCAAGCAGTTCGTGTCCACGGGGCTGTCGCAAAGCGTCAAGCTGATCGGCCCGGGCTTCTCGGCCGACGAGGACGTGATCCAGGCCGTGGGCGAGCCCATGCTGGGCATGGTCAACACCGCGCAGTGGGCGCATGACCTGGACGTGCCGCAGAACAAGGCCTTCGTCGAGGCCTTCCGCAAGGAGTACAAGGGCCGCAACCCCTCGGTCTACGCGGCCCAGGCGTATGACGTGATCATGGCCATGGATGCGGCCGTCAAGCAGGCCGGCGGCAAGGCCTCGGACCGCCAGGCCATCGTCAAGGCGCTGGAGAAGGCCGACTACGCCTCGGTGCGCGGCCCCTTCACGTACGGCAAGAACCACTATCCCATCCAGGCCTACTACCAGCGCGTGATCGAGAAGGATGGCAGCGGCCGCATCACCAACAAGCTGGTGGGCAAGGTGTTCGACAAGTACCAGGACGTCTACGTCAACGACTGCAAGATGTGACCCCGCCGCCGCGCCCCCGTCGGGCGCGGCGTGCCTTGATCTTGATTTTCAAAGCCGGATGATTTGTTGACCGCGCGCGGGCCGATGCGCCTGCGGCAGGGGGCGTGTGGATGACGTGGACGCTGCTCTTGGAGCAATTGCTGAATGGCCTGCAGTTCGGGCTGATGCTGTTTCTGATCGCGGCCGGGCTGACCCTGGTGTTCGGCATCATGGACATCATGAATCTGGCCCATGGCTCGCTGTACATGGCGGGCGCCTATGTGGCGGCCGAGACCATGCAGCGCACGGGCTCGTTCACCGCGGCCGTGCTGGTGGCAGCCGTGGCCACGGGCGTGGCGGGTGTGGTGCTGGAGCTGGTGCTGATACGGCGCCTTGCCGTGCGGGACCACCTGGCCCAGGTGCTGGGCAGCTATGCGGTCATCCTCATCGCCAATGACCTGGTCAAGATGGTCTGGGGCCCGGCGCCCGTGATGCTGAACATGCCGGCTGCGCTGTCCGGGCCCGTGCAGCTGCTGCCCGATCTCATGTACCCGGCCTACCGGCTGATGATCATCGTCTTCGGCCTGGCCGCCGCGTTGGGCCTGTATTGGTTCGTGACGCGCACGCGCGCCGGCGTGCTGGTGCGGGCAGGCGCCTCCAACCGCCAGATGGCCACGCTGATGGGCGTGCGCGTGCCGCTGCTGTTCCTGGGCGTGTTCACGCTGGGCGCCATGCTGGCGGCGGTGGCGGGCGCGCTGCTGGGACCCATCACCTCGGTGCAGGTGGGCATGGGCGAGGACATCCTGATCCTGGTGCTGGTGTGCATCGTCATCGGCGGCATAGGCTCCATACGCGGCGCCCTGGTGGGCGCCTTGCTGGTGGGCATGGTGGATACGGCGGGGCGGGCCTTCCTGCCCATGCTGCTGCGCCAGGTGTTCTCCCCGGCCGTGGCGTCCAGCGTGGGGCCCACGCTGGCGGCGATTTCCATCTACGTGCTGATGGCGGTGGTGCTGGTGTACCGTCCTTCCGGCCTTTTCCCTGCGCGAGGCTGAGCATGGAACACAGCAGATTCCGCGGCACATTCGTCTGGACCGCGCTGGCCCTGCTGGCGCTGGCGGTGTTCCCGCTGGTGGCGCCTGCACTGGGGCTGGACTTCTACATCTCCTTCGTGCGCCGCGTGCTGATCTACGCGCTGGCCGCCACCAGCCTGAACCTCATCCTGGGCTACGGCGGCATGGTGGCCCTGGGGCACGCGGCCTTCTTCGGTGCGGGGGCCTATGCGGTGGGCATCCTGGCCATGAACGGTGTGACCTCGGCCCTGGTCGCCTGGCCTGCCGCCGCGCTGCTGGCCGGGCTGCTGGCCGCCGCCACGGGCGCCGTGTCGCTGCGCACGCGCGGCGTGTACTTCATCATGATCACGCTGGCCTTTGCGCAGATGCTGTTCTATATCTTCATCTCGCTGCGCCAGTACGGCGGCGAGGACGGGCTGAACCTGCCCGGCCATTCCGTGCTGCCCGGGCTGGACCTGGGCCACGACGTTTCTTTCTACTACGTGGTGCTGGCGCTGTTCGCGGTGCTGATGGCCGTGTTCGGGCGGCTGGTGGATTCGCGCTTCGGCAAGGCGCTGCAGGGCGTGCGCGAGAACGAGTCGCGCATGGAGTCGCTGGGCTACCCGGTCTACCGCCTGAAGCTCGTGGCCTTCGTTCTCAGCGGCGCGGTGGCGGGGCTGGCGGGCGCGCTGCTGGCCAACCACAACCTGTTCATCTCCCCCAGCCTCATGCACTGGACCCAGTCGGCCAACCTGCTGATCATGGTGCTGGTCGGTGGCGTGGGCCTGCGCTGGGGCGGCGTGGCCGGCGCCGTCGTCATGCTGACGCTGGAGGAAGTGCTTCGCATGTGGACCGAGTACTGGCACCTGCCGCTGGGCCTGCTGCTGCTGTGCGTGGTGTTCGGCGCGCCACGCGGCCTGACGGGCCTGTGGTCCGCACGCGGGAGGCAGGCATGAGCGGCGCGGCCACCCCTATCTCCATTCCCACTCCGGCCCTGGAAGCCAAGGGCCTGGTGCGCCGCTTTGGCGCGCTGCTGGCCACCGACCATGTCTCGCTGTCGCTGGCGCCTGGCGAGATCCATGCGCTGATCGGCCCCAATGGCGCGGGCAAGTCCACGCTCATCCATCTGCTGTCGGGCACGCTGGCGGCCGACGCCGGCACCCTGGCACTGGCCGGGCGCGACGTGAGCGCGCTTAACGCCCACCAGCGCGTGGCGGCGGGGCTGTCGCGGTCTTTTCAGATCACGAACATCTTCAAGCAGTCCAGCGTGCTGGACAACCTGGCGCTGGCCGTGCAGGCGCATGCCGGCAGCAGTTTCCGCTTCTGGCGCCCGCGCGCGGCCGAGACCGAGCTCTACGAGCAGGCCCGCGAGCTGGCGCGCGAATGCGCCATTGACGCCAGCCTGCTGCAGCGCCCCGCAGGCACGCTGCCGCATGGCGAGCAGCGCAAGCTGGAATTCGCGCTGGCCCTGGCCGCACGGCCCGGCGTGCTGCTGCTGGACGAACCCATGGCCGGCATGGGGCCTGATGAAACACTGCGCCTGACCGAGCTGATCGAATCCCTGCGCGGCCGCGCCGCCATGCTGCTGGTGGAGCACGACATGCAGGCCGTGTTCCGCCTGGCCGACCGCATCTCCGTGCTGGTCTACGGCCGCATCATCGCCACCGGCACGCCCGACGAGATACGTGGCAACGCCGATGTGCGCCAGGCCTACCTGGGGGACGAAGAAGTGAAGGAGGGCGCGTGATGCTCGAAATGCAGGCCGTGCAAAGCGGCTACGGACCCAGCCAGGTGCTGTTCGGCGTGGACCTGCGCATCGAGGCAGGCCAGGTCGTCACCCTGCTGGGCCGCAACGGCATGGGCAAGACCACGCTGCTTCGCACGCTGCTGGGCCAGCTGCCGCTGCGCGCTGGCCGCATGGTGTTTGCCGGGCAGGACATCGCCGGCTGGGCCACCGACCGCATCGCCCGCGCCGGCGTGGCCATCGTGCCCGAAGGCCGCCAGTGCTTTCCCAACCTCACGGTGCGCGAGCACCTGACGGCCTTTGTGGCCCATCGCAATTCGGGCAGTCCCGGCGCGGCACAGCCCTGGACGCCCGAGCGCGTGTTCGCGCTGTTCCCCCGCCTGGGCGAGCGCGCCTCCAACATGGGCAACCAACTGTCGGGCGGTGAACAGCAAATGCTGGCCATAGGCCGCGCCCTGGTCACCAACCCGCGCCTGCTCATCCTGGACGAAGCCACCGAGGGCCTGGCCCCCCGCATCCGCGAAGAGATCTGGTCCTGCCTGGCCCAGCTGCGCGCCGCTGGCCAGACCATCCTGGTCATCGACAAATACGTGGAGCGCCTGCTGGGCCTGGCCGACCGCCACCTCATCCTGGAGCGCGGCAAGGTCGTATGGAGCGGAGACTCGGCCGCGCTGGATGGGGACAGAGCGCTGTGGGAACGGTATTTGGGAGTGTGAGCACGCGCAATGCATTCGCAGTTCAAGGCGAAATTCAAGACGCGATGGAGGGTTGAATGGCATTGAAGATCAATGGGTGGCATGCCATTCAAATACATGCCTGTATCCAAGATGGGAAATTGCTTACATTTACAAGATGTATCTGACCCTGCATTTGATTGCCCTATAGCCATAGGCTTGTCTATGATCCCCCGCTCACCAAGAGACGGGAGGCCGCCCCCAGGGCGGTTCATACAATGACACGCCGAGTCACCATCCATACGCCATTGGGCGATGAACTGCATTTCCGTGAATTGCGCGGCCAGGAAAACATCAGCCAGCTCTTCAGCCTCGATGTGGAAATGCTCAGCGAAAACGAAAGCATCGATCCCAAGGCCCTATTGGGCAAAAACGCCACCATCGAAATAGAAACCCAGGGCGGCGGCAGGCGCTTCATCGACGGCATCGTCACCCGCTTCGGCATGCAGGGCCAGGACCACCGCCACTACGCCTACAAGGCGCGCCTGAGCCCCTGGCTGTGGCTGGCCACGCGCAAGAGCGACTTTCGCATCTTCCAGAACCTCAACGTGCCCGACATCGTCGAGCAGGTATTGGGCGTCTATGGCCATCCAATGCAAAGGAAACTCACCCGCGCCTATCGCAGTTGGGATTACTGCGTGCAATACAACGAAAGCGATTGCGACTTCGTCTCGCGATTGATGGAGCACGAAGGCATCTACTATTTCTTCGAGCACGCATCGGGCCGGCACACCCTGGTGCTGTGCGACGACATCATTGCCTCGCACGGCGCATTGCCAGGCGGTGAATCCATTCCCTTCTATCCCCCGGAAAAAGCCGCCGCAGGCGATCAGGAAAACATCCACGCCTGGCAGCTGGAGCAGGAAATCAAGCCGGGCCGCCATTACATCGACGACTACGACTTCAAAAAGCCCCGGGCCGAACTGTCCCACATGCGCCGCGATCCACCGGGCCATGCGCACGACGGCCATGAAACCTACGAATGGCCGGGCGGCTACACGGAGTACGGCGACGGAGATGCCTACATCCGCGTGCGACTGAAGCAAGGCCTCACGGGCCACAGCCGGGTGCGGGGCCAGTCCTGCCACCGGGCGCTGGCCACGGGCTACACCTTCAGCCTCTACAACTACCCGCGCGGGGACCAGAACCGGCAGTACCTGATCACGGGCCTGAGCTACCACCTCAAGGAGAACCCCCGCGTCAGCGCTGTGGCCCCGGGCGCCAAGGGCAGCGCCGCCGAAGACGGCTCCTTCCAGCGCTACGAACTGCAGGCCCAGCCCACCAGCCTGGCCTTCACGCCGCCGCGCACCACGCCCAAGCCGCGCACCACGGGACCGCAGACCGCCGTCGTCGTGGGTCCGGCCGGAGAAGAAATCTGGACCGACGAATACGGCCGCATCAAGGTGCAGTTCCACTGGGACCGGCTGGGCAGCAAGGACCAGAACTCCAGCTGCTGGATCCGCGTGGCCACCAACTGGGCAGGCCCGGGCTTTGGCGCCATCTCGATCCCCCGCATAGGGCATGAGGTGGTGGTGGACTTCCTCAACGGCGACCCGGACTATCCGCTGGTCACGGGCTGCGTCTACAACGCGGCCAACATGCCGCCCTGGGCGCTGCCGGCCAACGCCACGCAATCGGGCATCAAGACCCGGTCGAGCAAGGGCGGTGCCGCAGGCGCGGGCATGAAGAACGGCCCGGGCGACGCCAACGCCATCCGCTTCGAGGACAAGGCGGGCGCCGAACAGCTGTGGCTGCATGCGCAAAAGGACCAGCTCACCGAAGTCGAGAACGACGAGGACAAATGGGTGGGCAACGACCGGCGCAAGACCATCGACCGGGACGAGACCAGCGTCATCCACCGCGACCGCACCGAGACCGTGGACCGCGACGAGACCATCACCGTGCACAACAACCGCACGGAGCGGGTGGACCATAACGAGAAGATCAGCATCGGCGACAACCGCAACGAGGATGTCGGCATCGACGAGAACATCTCCATCGGCAAGAATCGCAGCAAGACCATCGGCAAGACCGAGACCGACAAGATAGGCCAGAACTGGCACGTCACGGTCGGCCTGCTCAAGACCCAGACCATAGGCATGGCCTACATGCAGAACGTGGGTGGGATGAAGATGATGAACATCGGCGTCAACTACATGGAAAACATCGGCGTGGCCATGCAGACCCATGTGGGCATGAACCAGAGCCTCACCGTGGGGCAGGAGCGCCAGGTCAAGGTCGGCAGCAAGCAAAGCACCGAAGTGGGCTCGCAGTACTCGCTGACCGTGGGCGGTGGTGGCGGTGGTGGTGGCGGCAGCGGTGGTGGCGCGGGAGGCGGAGCCGGTGGCGGCATGGCCATGAACATCACGGCGCCCGGTGGCGGTGGCGGTGGCGGTGGTGGAGGCAAGGCCTCCCAGCTCACCATGGATGGGCAAAGCATTGAGCTCAATGCCGCCAAGATCCGGCTCGAAGCCCAGCAGGAAATCCTGCTGACCTGCGGCGAAAGCACCATCCGCATCACGCCCGGCGACATCCAGATCCTCTCGCCCATGGACCGGCTCAACTGCTGAGGCCCGCATGTCCTGCAGCCCCTGCATTCCCCGCATCTTCCGCATCCGCCGTCCCGTTCTCTCTCACCTCTCCAGGAGCAGCCTCGCATGAGTGGCCAACCCGCAGCCCGCATCACCGACAGCGTCGTCAAGGGCAAGATCGTCACCGGCTCGCGCACCGTGCTCATCGGCAGCCAGGGGGGCCTGGCCTGCTCCGTCTGCCCGGGCGGCATCACCGTCAGCTCCCCCGTCAACCCCCAGCTGGGCGCCAAGGTCCTGCTGGGCGCACAAGACCTGGACTTCGCCCTGCCATCGGCTGCGCTGCCCGTGGCCTGGCAGCGCCAGTACAGCAGCTACGTCAACCCCGAGCACGGCGCGGCCTGCGGCCTGCTGGGCCATGGCTGGCACCTGCTGCAGGAGCTCAGCATCCGCCTGCAGGAAGAGGCCACCTTGCTGCTGGACGCCAGCGGCCGCGTCATCACCTTCGACCAGCCTCTGGCCCCGGGCGGCCAGCTGCACAGTGCCAGCGAAGACATCTGGCTGCTGCGCGGCGGCAGCCCGGAGCCGGACGGCGGCACAGCGCCCTGGGCTGCGAACCCGCGCTGGTCGCATGTGGAGGCGGCGCTGGCGTGCAATCCCGAGGCCATCCTGGCCTTCAGCGGCGATGGCGACACCCTCTGGGGCTTTGGCCCCCCGCCCGGTGAGTCGGTCGATGGCCCCTGGCGCCTCATGGCCCAGATCGACCGCTACGGACGCCGCCAGCTCTACCACTACAGCGACGGCAAGACCACGGCCCCGGACGTCAACGGCAGTCCGGAACCGCTGCCCGCAGGCCGCCTGGTCTCGCTGAGCGACGGCACAGGCCGGCGCTACCGCCTGCTGCACCAGCGCATCCACGGCGGCAAGGACGCGCAGGGCCTGAACGGACTGTGGGGCGCCGACGATGGCTGGCGCCTCATCGGGGTCGACCTCACGCAGGACCCGTTGCATCCCCTGTCCACCCCCATCACGCTCGTGCGCTACGGCTACAGCAGTGCAGGCGATCTCATCACCGTCCACGACCGCGCAGGCCAGCTCGTGCGCGAATTCGAATGGGACCACCACCGCATCAGCGCCCACCGCCATGCCAGCGGACCCTGGCACCGCTACCGCTACGAGAGCGCCCAGCCCGGCGCCCGCGTCATCGAACACAGCAACCAGGAAGGGCTGTCCTACCGCTTCGACTACCTCAGCCAACCGCCGGGCCCGGACGGCCAGCCGCGCGCGGCCACCCGCGTCAGCGACAGCCTGGATCGCATCGAGACCTACTACTTCGAAGGTGCGGCGGGCCTGTCGCGCCTCATCGCCCACCACAAGGCCGACGGCAGCCGCTGGCTGCAAAGCTACGACAGCTTCGGCCGCCTGGCCTCGCGCACCGACCCGCTGGGCCGCAGCGTCCACCTCAGGCGCGACGGCCAGGGCCGGCTCATCGGCGTGCAACTGCCCGACGGGCGCAGCACCCAGCAGGAACACGACGAAGCCACGGGCCGCCTGCTCGCCTCCACGGACCCGGCAGGCGCCACCACCGGCTACCAATACGACGCCTGGGGCCGTCTCACCCAGATCACCCAGGCCGACGGCAGCACCGAGCGCTACCACTACCCCGACCCCCAGGAAGCGCCGCTCACCTGCGACAGCCCCCGGCGCATCGAAGACGCCCAGGGCGGCAGCAAACAGCTGGCCTGGAGCGACGCGGGCCAACTGCTCAGCTACACCGACTGCTCGGGCCACAGCACGCACTACCACTACGACCGCTGGGGTGCACTCATCGAAGTGGGCAACGCCCTGGGCCAGCGCCAACGCCACCAGCGCGACGGCCAGGGCCGCATCGTGGCCAGCGAACTGCCCAACGGCCAGATCGAGCGCTACCACTACGACAGCGCAGGCCACCTCACGCGCATCGAACCGGCCCAACCCCCGCTCACCCCTCTCATGGGGGGACAAAGCCCTGCTGCACCGGCCGCCGACCCCAGCATCCACCTGCGCTACGACCTCTGGGGCAGGCTGGTCCAGCGAACACATGGCGGCCTCACCCTGGCCTTCGAATACGACAGCGCTGGCCGCCTCACGCGTCTCGTCAACGAAAACGGAGCCCAAAGCCGCTTTGCCTGGGACGCGCTGGACAGGCTCGTGCAGGAAGAAGGGTTCGACCAGCGGCTGCAGCGCTACCGCTGGGATGCGGCAGGCCAGCTCATGGAAGCCACGGACGGCAACGCCGCACGGCAAAGCAGCAGCCACTACCGCTGGGACGAAGGCGGCAGATTGGTCGAACGCCAGCTGCCCGCCACGGCCCATGCGCCGGCCCAGACCCACCGCTACGAATGGGATGCGGCCGGACGCCTCATGGTCGCCAGCGTCTGGCAGCACACCGTCGAGAACACCGCGGAGAACACCACCCAACTGCAAAGCCGCATAGCACTGGAACGCGATGCCCTGGGCCGCATCACCGCAGAAGTGCAGCAGCTGTACCGGCCCGGCAAGCACAGCAACGGGGGCGGCGGCGCAGACCAGATCGAATACGAACACCGCATCGCCCACAGCCTGGACGCGCTGGGCGCACGCCAGCACAGCCAGCTGCAAGGCCTGGGAGAGATCGCCTGGCTCACCTACGGCTCAGGCCATGTGCACGGACTGCAGCTCAACGGCGCCGGCCTCATCGACTTCGAACGCGACGCCCTGCACCGCGAAGTCCGCCGCAGCCTGCACCCACCCACTCCCGCAGCAGATGCAGAAGCAGATGCAGACGCACACCACCCCCTGCAGGTGCAACGCCAATGGGACAGCATGGGCCGCCTCACGGCCCTGGGCACCACAGGCCTGCAAAGCACGGAAGGCAGGGATCACCTCGTCCAGCCCCTCATAGGCCAGATCCTTGGCCGCCGCTACCACTACGACAGCCTGGGCCAGCTCGTTGCCATCGAACAGGCCGGCGCCCCGAGCCAGGCCGCACAACTGCTGCGCTACGGCTACGACAGCGCCGGGCGCCTCAGAGCGGCCACCGACAGCCAGGACCCCCAGACCACCGCCCGCTGGCAGATCGACCCTGCCGGCAACCGCCTGCCCGCACTCGGTGCACCCGGTGCACCGGGCCAGACGAACACCCAGGACAGCTGGGCCGCCCAGGTCCATGCCCACTGGCGGCACACCGACTTCAACCTCATGGGCCTGGGCCACCTTGCAGGCCAGCGGCAAGGCCCCGTGCAGCGCTGGGAAGACAACCGCATCGGCTTCACCGAAGACCGCGTCTGGCGCTACGACCCCTGCGGCAACCGCATCGCGCAAATGCATGCAGACCACAGCCAGCAGCAACTGCACTACGACGGAGCACACCAGCTCATCGCCGTGCGCAGCAGCCAGATCCAGGGCAACGCCGAGCAGTTGCGCCACCACAGCCGTTACACCTATGACGCCCTAGGCCGCAGGCTCAAGCAGCAAGTGCAAAGCGCAGACACGGAACTGCCCACCCGCACCCACTACTACGGCTGGGACGGCGACCGCCTCATCCACACCGAGCGCCTGCAGCACGGCAGCGACACGCGCCACATAGAGCACACCATCTACGAACCGGGCAGCTTCACCCCCCTGGTGCGCCTGAGCACCACGGCCAGCGGAGACCCCCAAGACGAGCCCCACCTGCTGGTGCGAGCCATCGCCGCAGGCCTGCCCGACCCGGACGACCCCAACCACGCGCCGGCCCTGGCCCTCATGCAAACCATGCTCGACGCCATGCCGCGCGACATGCAGCAAGACGCCGCCCGCCACCTGCGCCACACCCTGGAGCACGGCCTGCCGCCCAGTGCCCAGGCCATGCTGGGCGAACAGGCCGAAAGCACCACCCGCCTGCTCAGCGGCATGCAGACCCAACTGCAGAAACAGGAAAAAGAACAGCACGCCCGCATCGCCATCCACCACTACCACTGCGACCATCTGGGCACGCCCATGGCGCTGACGGACCAGACCGGCCAGGTGGTCTGGGCCGCAAAGCTGGATCCCTGGGGCAATGTGCTGCAGGAGTACAACCCGCAAGGCATCCACCAGGCGATCCGGCTGCCGGGGCAGCACCATGACAGGGAAACGGGGCTGTATTACAACCGGCATCGGTATTACGATCCGGTGGTGGGGAGTTATATCAATCAGGATCCGATTGGGTTGGCCGGAGGGGTTAACAAAAGTATATATGCGATAAATCCCATGATTTCCATGGATCCTTTGGGCTTGGCCCCCGTAAAAACGTGTGCAGAGAGAATTTTGAAAGCAGCGGAGAAATTAAATAATCAAGAAAGATACTCATACGCCTCGAATTATGGCTTTGGGTCAAAGAGAAATAAATGTAATCTCTTTGTTCATGAAGTGCTAGAAAATGCAGATGTCGAATCTCCCTCGCGCTACAGATTTGGAATTATCCCAAGAGGACCAGCAACTGCTGGAGATTGGGCAAATCCACAAAAAGCGATTCCCGGATTCGAAATTGTTACGTCTCCAAAGCCTGGTGATATTGTTGCGGTGGCATATCCATATGGGGACGCTACTGGGCATGTGGCAGTCGTGACAGGGAGTAGTACAACCATTGGCGCAGGCTCAGAAGACGGATCACATTCAACAGGTTGGCCATGGAATGGGGCATCGCCTAAAGGCAATCCAATATATAGAAGATGCAAAGATTGAGAAAGATGATGAAGACAGTAATTTACATAATAGCCGCAACGCTTGGTTTTCAAATAATATCTTTGCTAACTTTCTTGATGGCACCAATGAAAATTGATTTATCGGATATAGAGGGATTTAATTTATCTTATATTTTTAATAAACTGGGAAATCCAGACTATGATTTGAGTATCAAAGATATACTGGGATGGCAAAGCCATCGTTATCTAATTCGTCAAAATGTCGAACTTAGGATAAAAGAATCGAACATTAAACCAACTGCTTTCCCTGCATCAATAAGTATTTCAAATACATTGGGGGAAGAAACTCATTATTTCAAGTTATCAAAACACTCAAGATCTGACGGAAATAACAATTTTATTAGAACGACCACCATAACCGTATGGCCATACGGTGATTTTCTAATAAGTAAAGAGATTGTTGAAAATAAAGATCACCAGTCACAGTGAGTCTCGATATGCGTGGATTGTTCAGCCCCATGGGTTATAACAAGATGGGGCCAAAACGCGTGCAGATCGCTTGGTCATGTTGGGTATCCACGACGAGCACACCATAAAAATGCTGCAGGAGATGCGCAAGTAACTGCAAAAGCAGGAGCGAGCGCGACAGGGCTCCGTAGCCATCCATCATTACAACTGCGACCATCTGGGCACGCCCATGGCCCTGACGGACCAGACCGGCCAAGTGGCCTGGGCCGCAAAGCTGGACCCCTGGGGCAATGTGCTGCAGGAATACAACCCGCAGTGCATGCACCAGGCGATCCGGCTGCCGGGGCCGCACCATAACAAGGAGACGGGGCTGTATTACAACCGGCATCGGTATTACGATCCGGTGGTGGGGAGTTATGTGAATCAGGATCCGATTGGGTTGATGGGGGGTATGAATAAATTTCGATATGGAAATGCGCGCCCGCTGGAGTTTATAGACCCCTTGGGGCTCGATGGTTGGCAGGCTCTTGCCCATGCTTTCTGCCCGAATGGATCTTGTATTCCTGCTACTCCTGAGCCATGGTATATGAATAGTGGTTCTACCACTATTTTGAATCAAACACACAATGATATGAAAAGCATGAATTTGATGGGGGGCGATCAGTTCTTTCATTGCATGGCATTTTGCAGGGTTTCAAAATCAAGATCTGCAAATACGACATGGGCCAAAGTACTAGGAAACATTAAAGAGGCAAGAGATATTGCGTTGAATACTGTTGGTTTATATGGGGCTGGCAAACTGTCGTTCGATGAAATACTTGCTGACAGCAAGGGAGATTTGATCGTCAATGACTATGGTCTTTCATGCCCGCAGAATAAAGATTGCTCTGAGCACTGCGATAGTAAGTTGCCTGCGGAGGCTAACAAAACTAGAGCTGTTCTAAGAAGTCGAGGATATTAAATACATAAAAATGAATCAAAAAATAAAGATATTCTTCATGTTGATCTCTGGGGTCATATTTCTATGCTTTGTTCTTTTGATTTCAACGGCTGAAAATCAGAAGGAAAGCACGTTCTCTTCTTATGAGGATTTGGAAAAATATGGGGAAAAATATAGATCTTGGATACCCGGATTTTTGCCAAAAGAGGCATTTAATATAAGAATATATACTCACGTTGAAACAAACTATTTTTATATGTTTTTTCAGCTTGAGAAGAAAAAAATGTTGATTTTCGAGGGAAAATGAACATTGAGACTTCAAATGAAGGCTTGTCGGTTCTTCAGAAAGGTGCTGAAGGAATAAAATCGGGGTGGTGTGTTTTTCAGGACGCATCGGATGGATTTGGGGAGAATTTATATCTGATCGGAGAAATAAATTCCAGTGAAGAAAGCTATTATTTAACGAAGGCAAGCACTGGGGTTAAATTGAACTCGGCTGAATATATTGATGAAATCGCAAAGAAATACTGCAGGCTTGGCGAATTCAATCCTGAAATGCGACACTTGAATCACCGGTAATTTGCACAGTGGAATACATGATATGTACACTTGCAGACAGAAGATCGACTCAGCCTGACATCGCTAATGCAGCAATCTCCTGAAAAATCGCCCTATTTCTTGCTGGCCTGACACGGCGAAGCTGTCATGGCGAATTTAATTCACAGATTATGTTCCAGTAGACCGTCTAGTCCCGGGTGGCCTTTGAATCCATTGACCCGCCATCAATAGACATCGGATTTCTTGCATGTGGCAACCCTATCCATTGCTTTCCACTGCGGCCAGCTCATAGGCCAGATCCTCGGCCGCCGCTACCACTACGACAGCCTGGGCCAGCTCGTTGCCATCGAACAGGCCGGCGCCCCGGGCCAGGCTGCACAACTGCTGCGCTACGGTTACGACAGCGCCGGGCGCCTCAGAGCGGCCACCGACAGCCAGGACCCCCAGACCACCACCCGCTGGCAGATCGACCCTGCGGGCAACCGCCTGCCAGCACTCGGTGCGCCCGGTGCACCGGGCCAGACGAACACCCAGGACAGCTGGGCCGCCCAGGTCCACGCCCACTGGCGGCACACCGACTTCAACCTCATGGGCCTGGCCCACCTCGCAGGCCAGCGGCAAGGCCCCGTGCAGCGCTGGGAAGACAACCGCATCGGCTTCAGCGAAGACCGCGTCTGGCGCTACGACCCCTGCGGCAACCGCATCGCGCAAATGCATGCAGACCACAGCCAGCAGCAACTGCACTACGACGGAGCACACCAGCTCATCGCCGTGCGCAGCAGCCAGATCCAGGGCAACGCCGAGCAGTTGCGCCACCACAGCCGTTACACCTATGACGCCCTGGGCAGGCGCCTGAAGCAGCAGGTCGAAAGCGCGGACTCCACAGAATCCACCCGCACCCACTACTACGGCTGGGACGGCGACCGCCTCATCCACACCGAGCGCCTGCAGCACGGCAGCGACACCCGCCACATAGAACACACCATCTACGAACCGGGCAGCTTCACGCCCCTGGTGCGCCTGAGCACCACGGCCAGCGGCGACCCCCAAGACGAGCCCCACCTGCTGGTGCAAGCCATCACCGCAGGCCTGCCCGACCCGGACGACCCCAACCACGCGCCGGCCCTGGCCCTGATGCAAACCATGCTCGACGCCATGCCGCGCGACATGCAGCAAGACGCGGCCCGCCACCTGCGCCACACCCTGGAGCACGGCCTGCCGCCCGGCGCCCAGGCCATGCTGGGCGAACAGGCAGACAGCACCGCACGCCTGCTCACCGGCATGCAGACCCAACTGCAGAAACAGGAAAAAGAACAGCACGCCCTCATCGCCATCCACCTCTACCACTGCGACCACCTGGGCACGCCCATGGCCCTGACCGACCAACGGGGGCTAGTCGCCTGGGCGGCCAAGCTGGACCCCTGGGGCAATGTGCTGCAGGAATACAACCCGCAAGGCATCCACCAGGCAATCCGGCTGCCGGGGCAGCACCATGACAGGGAAACGGGGCTGTATTACAACCGGCATCGGTATTACGATCCGGTGGTGGGGAGTTATATCAATCAGGATCTGATTGGGTTGAATGGAGGAACGAACATATCAGTGTATGCGCCAGGTCCATTGCAATGGATTGATCCACTGGGATTAGTGAGGTGGGCTGATGCAGTGAATAATGGGTTAGGAATTTTAGGGAACGCGGGCGGTGCAATCGTTGGCGGCGCCTTGCTGGCGGCACCAGAGCCGACCCTGGTAACAAAAGTGGCTGGATCTGCCGTGCTTTCAAAATCTGTATATGGTTTTGGTGCAAGCTGGTATGGATTTACAAGAGCCTTGAGCGATGACCCAAGCTACGATATACCGAGCGATCAATCTTCATTGCCTCGTGCACTCGTTTGTGCTGCTGGATGCAATGATGCAGGCAGAGGGGTTGCAGATGTGATGGATTTAAGCTTGGATTTGGCTGTTGGAAAGATTCCAGTTAATAATAAAATAAAACTACCAATAAAATGGGGCATGGATGTGGACCCACCATGGAAACAGCCTGTCAGCAGTATGTTCACTCCCCGGCAAAACACTGCTCTGGATGTATTGCAAGGAGCGACTGCTGCGCAAAGCATGATGAACTCCGGGTCGTCCATTTGCAAGAAATAGAAATCAATGAAAATAGATCATAAATCATCTTTAGTGCATTTTGAAAAATATTCAGATATATACGCTGGACTTGTATCTATTCTAATGAATTTAATGCTAGTTATTAATTTATTCGAGAATAGTGTAAGTTTATTATTTAGTTTCTTGTTTTACATTTTTTGTGGATTGTATATATTTGGCGCAGGCTCAAGGGAACTAAGAAGAAAAAATACTAGAGGTTATTTCATTTTCTTTTTATTCTATTTAATTCCGTATTTCTTCTCTGGTGTATTTTGTTTATATTTTGCATTATTTAATAATGCTTAAAAACCCGCGAAGAATTCAAAATATCAATAAGCGTGCAATGATATTTTTATTCAAGTAGTGGCAAAATATGCCTGCACTACACCCAGAATCGTAGCTGCAGACACCTTGGCCCTGCTGGGGCTAGCAGTTCCAATGTGCCACGCACATTCATGCAATATATGTAGATGCAACTGCAGAGAAAAAAGAGAACAGCAATAGCGCATCGCCATCTATCACTACCGCTGCGACCGCCTGGGCACACCCATGGCCCTGACCGACCAGACCGGCCAGGTGACCTGGGCCGTAAAGCTGGACCCTTGGGGCAATGTGCTGCAGGAATACAACCCGCAAGGCATCCACCAGGCGATGCGGCTGCCGGGGCAGGCTCAAGACGCCGCCGCTGCTCGTTCAAATAGAACAAGGTATTGATTATGGTAGATTATTCCCTTATCAAAAATATCGCTTTTGGCATAAAAAAATATGTAGAAAAACAGGAGATTCTACATCTTTCTTTCATGAGAACCCATAGTGATCTTGTGAAGCTGTCAAATATAGAATTTCTTCCTCGTGGCGGATTTGTTTTTGATGAGGAAATGAATAAATGGGAATTTAAAAAGCATGGGTGTGGTTATGAATTTTCTCATGAAGGTACGTTTATTGATATAAATGATTATTTCCTGTCGAATGGAGATTTTTTTAGCGCAAATAGATTATTCTTCTATTTCAAATCGATTAAATTTAATTTCAAAAACCAAGATGCAGACGATGCGATTAAATCTGCCTTGATTTATTTGGAATCTACAGGAGAGATCGTGAAGGTGCTGCCAACGGGGTATTATAAATTTCTTTCATCTTAATGCTGCTATTAATTTAATAAATAATTTTTGAAAATATTATTTATTTCGCATCAATAAAATTTAATGAGAATAAATTATATTGACTAATTATGATATTAATTTTGGGTAATTGGTCTTGTATTAGTGACATGTCAGAGTGAAGCAAACAGCCCCACGGTATTTGCGGAAGGAAGGCCTGGTCCCGGCTTCTGGCCCGGGTGTTCATGAACTGCAAGCGGTGAGGGCTTGGCATGGCTGATGAAGCCGGTAAAAGTGATGTACTGAATCCCTATGGACTCAACCCGAACTCAGGCAAGCCCATGCCCTGTGCCAGATGGTTCCTGGCGGACAGCCTTTTGCCCAATAAGAGTGGCTAACACCACCGATCCACGAAGCGTGCACAGATGATCGCCGCTGCCAGTTTTAGCAGCGCTTCGTGGATATCCAGTCGTCTTTCAAAGCGGATTCGCAACTTGCCAAAGCCTGCAAACCATCCATGGGTCCGCTCCACCACCCAGCGATGCTTGCCCAGTCGCTCGCTACTCTCAACGCCTCGCCTGGCAATGCGGCTGGCGATGCCCCGTTGTCTCAAGTGCGCACGGCAACGCTTGTAGTCATAGCCCTTGTCGGCATGCAACTTCGATGGTCTTTTGCGGGGGCGCCCTCCCAAGCCTGCAATCGCAGGAATCGCGTCCACGCACCTCTCGAACATCTTGGAGTCGTGCCGGTTCGCGCCGCTGACCAAGATCACCAGCGGGATGCCTCTGGCATCTACGACGATGTGCCGCTTGGAGCCGAGCTTGCCTCTGTCCGTGGGGTTGGGGCCCGTTTCCTGGCCCCCCGGGGGCTTGGTACCGAGGAGCCATCAATGCTAGCCCGGCTCCAATCAATCTGGTCATGTTCACGCAAGCGAGTCAACATGGCCTGGTGCAGCTGCTCCCAGACACCAGCAGCGTTCCAGTCGCGCAGGCGGCGCCAGCAAGTCATGCCGCTGCCGTACCCAAGGGATTGGGGAAGGTCTTCCCACGGAATGCCTGTTTGCAACACAAACAGGATGCCGTTGAGGGCGGCTTCATCGCTGACTGCGAGCTTGCGCGCACCGCCTTTGGCGGAAGGTACGAAGGCAGGGATGAGGGGTTGTAGTTGTCGCCACAGTTCTTTGCTTAGAGTGGCTAACACCACCGATCCACGAAGCGTGCACAGATGATCGCCGCTGCCAGTTTTAGCAGCGCTTCGTGGATATCCAGTCGTCTTTCAAAGCGGATTCGCAACTTGCCAAAGCCTGCAAACCATCCATGGGTCCGCTCCACCACCCAGCGATGCTTGCCCAGTCGCTCGCTACTCTCAACGCCTCGCCTGGCAATGCGGCTGGCGATGCCCCGTTGTCTCAAGTGCGCACGGCAACGCTTGTAGTCATAGCCCTTGTCGGCGTGCAACTTCGATGGTCTTTTGCGGGGGCGCCCTCCCAAGCCTGCAATCGCAGGAATCGCGTCCACGCACCTCTCGAACATCTTGGAGTCGTGCCGGTTCGCGCCGCTGACCAAGATCACCAGCGGGATGCCTCTGGCATCTACGACGATGTGCCGCTTGGAGCCGAGCTTGCCTCTGTCCGTGGGGTTGGGGCCCGTTTCCTGGCCCCCCGGGGGCTTGGTACCGAGGAGCCATCAATGCTAGCCCGGCTCCAATCAATCTGGTCATGTTCACGCAAGCGAGTCAACATGGCCTGGTGCAGCTGCTCCCAGACACCAGCAGCGTTCCAGTCGCGCAGGCGGCGCCAGCAAGTCATGCCGCTGCCGTACCCAAGGGATTGGGGAAGGTCTTCCCACGGAATGCCTGTTTGCAACACAAACAGGATGCCGTTGAGGGCGGCTTCATCGCTGACTGCGAGCTTGCGCGCACCGCCTTTGGCGGAAGGTACGAAGGCAGGGATGAGGGGTTGTAGCTGTCGCCACAGTTCTTTGCTTACAGGTCGTCGTGCCATGAGGGCAGCGAGCATAACTGCTCTGCGGGGGCCTGTGACGAAGTGGTGTTAGCCACTCTTACAGGTCGTCGTGCCATGAGGGCAGCGAGCATAACTGCTCTGCGGGGGTCTGTGACGAAGTGGTGTTAGCCACTCTAAATGGGCAATTGTCCGTTCCAATGGGAAGAATTTTTGGTCACGAAGGTGGTTCCTTAGGAGCAGGGGCACCGCTAAACAGTATTAGGATATCAGTTCGATCAGGAAAAAAAGAATTGATAACGACATATCCTGATTGAATTATGAAAGTATTCGAAACCATTGAATGTACAAACTGCAGGCAAGATAAATTAATTATCTCGAAAAATACAGATACGGGAAAACTTTATTTGTATTGTAGCGAATGCTTTGCTGCGTGGAATTCAATTGAAGAAGTTGCCGAAAAAAAATCGCATGTTTATTGATCTAGATGGGAATTCAGAAGACCCTAGCTACGAAGAAATATTAGCTAATGGATGGGATTTATTTGTATCTAGGATAATTGAGGTTTAATTTTCTGAAAATAGTCATTAAGGTGGATATATTTACTTCAGATTAAAAATACAATTGCTATTGACTATGGCGTGGTTATTGGTTAAATAGTATTTGATAAATATTATTGCTTTCTATTTTCTCTAGTTCATAATCCAAGGAAAATGGCAATCTCATGAATGGTAAAATCTCTGTCTTACCAAAAGCTCTCACGGAGCAGCTTGGTACCCAGAGTCGCCTGGAGTGGCTGCTCCTCCTGCCTTATTTGGATAATGTTCCTTCAGATGTTATTTTTCAACACCTGAGCGAAAGTATTTATCATTTCAGTTCTGCAGAAAATGGATTGACACTTGCCGTGCAATGTCTGAATCCAACGGCTGCTGAAGAGAGTTTGAAATGGGGGCTGCAGAGTTTTACTTTGGATGCATATTCCTGGCAGGGCCCTTGGATTCAAAACACCAAGCCTAGAGACATTGAACCAGAGAGCTTGATGCAGTTGTTGAGTCCTTCTCCCGACGAAGTGATGCATATGCACCCCATGCTGTGCTTCCCCATCGAAGGAAAGGGAGGGCAGACATGGGGTGTAGTGGCCACCTTCGATCAACAAAACAGGCTGAGTACTTTCAGCCTGGTGCATTCTGGAGAATGGCGGGAAGCGGCGCCTATTCCGCAACCTGAGCAAGCCAGTGCAGTGCCTGTTGAAACGCCTACACGCAGATCATTGACTTGCCGCTCTGGAGCAAGAACACCCGAATCCGGCATCTGGGAGGGGCGACTGCCTTCTGACCATCCCCGAGCCCACATACTGGCAGATGCGCCGCACAGGTTTGTCTACAAACGCGCAGGTGATGCGATGGGGATATTAGGTCTTGCACCGTTTGATGAAGCAACGGTGGTTTGGACTTGGCTACGAGCCTAGTGCTACTCACAATCGGCGGGTAACAGGATAGGAAGATATTGAGATGCCTCGCTTGAAATATCCTGAAATGAGGATGGAATTGCTCGGATATCTGAGGAAACTCAAGGATTTGAAGTATCAAATGAAAGCCTGGGTGAACCATGATTTCCCTGCAGACGTTCAATACGACCATCTTGATTGGGCCATACATTTTATTTTTGACGATACGGATCTTGGCAGTGATGCTCGTATGGCGATCGGTGAAATTCTTCTCGATGGGCAGGAGGCAGCACTGATGGGGCAATTGGTGGATGCCATCAATGCCGTCTTTGAGGCGTACGGCACGGACATGCCGGACAGCTTCTACATGCAAGTTGGCGAATGGACGAGGGTGGTGGCCTGTGCCGAAAGGGCGTTCGATTGTCTGGAGGGGAGCAACGCCGCTGGCTGCCCCGAGCCGCTGGATTGACACGGGCATGCCAGACGACTAGCCGGGGAAAGACCATGGCTGATCGTGATGTCCAGTCGATGGTAAAGAGTACCGTAGCGTTGCCAGGTTCGTGGAACAACAAGATGTTTTCCACTGGTAGCCCGCCCCCAAAACCTGCCAGACAATCCATAAAAACCAAGGCACCGTTCCATGACAACTTCAATCCCCCTTCCCGAACCCGAATTGAGAGCCTTCGCCGCAGCGGCGGCCGAGCAGCAGCGATGCACGGACTGTGCTGTGCTGTGGAGGCCGGGCTGGGAGTCCTTGTCGGGGGCGGACAAGACTTCGCATCTGCAGCAGGTTGGTGCGCTGGGCACGCCGGAGACACGGGAATTGCTTGATGAATACCACCCCCAGGGCACGAACCAGTGGTCACCGGATGCCCCCATCGCCCTGGGCTGGCACCCGTACAACCGCTGCACGCTCTGGCGCTGCCACCATTGCAATGCCGCCTTTCTGCGCTACACGGAATACGGCGGCTACTACCAGGACGATCGCATCCGCCCGCTGCTGGCGCATCTGATCGTCACGCCCGAGCCGGGGCGCGTCTGAGCGGCGCTGCTCGGCCGGCTCAGGTCCAGTCGAAGGTGAACAGCGCCGTGCGGCTTTCCGGCTCGTAGAACAGCAGGATGCTGTCCGCGCCCGTGGCGCACCAGTTGTAGCCGGCCACGTTGGCCACGTGGAAGAAGGGCTTGCCGTCGCGCGTGATGCGGATGCCGTCGTCTTCCAGTTCATCGCCCATGCCGGCGTTCTCCGCCTCGTCCAACTGAAAGGCCGGGGGAATGGGCGGGTGGCTGGTCCAGTTGCCGTACCAGATGCCGCCGCCCAGGCTGTCCAGGTAGTCCTGCTCCATGGGCTCGCCCTTGCCGTAGCGCGAGTAGCTGGCCAGTCGGCCATGCTGGGCGTAGTAGGCACTGGCCTTGGCGTGGCTGGCCAGCATTTCGTCGGTGTGCTCGCAGGCGTAGGCGTCTTTGGTGAACTGGCCGCCATGCTGCGGCGCGCGCTGGAAGAAGCCTTCGTTGCCCAGGAAGTGGTAGCGGTTGTCGGGCGTCAGTTCCAGCGCAAACCAGTTGGGGGCGGTGAAGGCGTTGTGGTGGGCTTCGGTCTCATCGCCTATGCAGCCCTCGAAGGGCTCGACGGGGCACAGCATGTGGACCACGGTGCCGGCCAGTTCGGGCCGCACCGGGCCCAGGTCGATGGAGATCAGCGGCAGCAGGTGCTCGGCCAGCCAGGGCTGGTCGGCCACGAAGATGTCGGCGGCGGCGGGGAAGGGGGTGAGGCCCGGCTTCAGTTCGCGGACTTCGGTTGGCTGGGTCAAGAGGGACTCCTGGGTGAGGGGATGGTGGTGCCGGGGGTGATCTCGAAGATGTCCTGGTCCGATGCGGCTGCGCTCTCGTGATAGATGTCGTACAGGTACTGGGCCAGTTCGGCGTGGGTCACGTCGGCGGGGATGGCCAGCAGGGCAGGGGCACGCTTGCCGTCCTCGCCCACGTTGAAGCAGCGCCAGTGGGCGTCTGCCCGTTCGATGGCGATGATGCGGCCAAAGACATTGAAGCGGTATTTTTCCAAGCGGGTGTCTCCTGGTGAGCGGGCATCGTAACGGGAGCCGGTGGCATATCCGTGTTCTCCCCATGTCCGTGGTGGCGGTTTGTCCATATATTTCAAACCTAAACTATTCAGGCCTAAAGTGATTGGGCACTGTTGCTGAACCTGGGGCGCCTGCCGCCCGTCGAGAAAAGGGTTTGCGGTATGAAGATCGTCTGTATCGGTGGAGGTCCCGCCGGCCTGTACTTCGGCCTGCTGATGAAGCTGCAGGACCCCGCCAACGAGGTCACGGTGGTGGAGCGCAACCGGCCCTACGACACCTTTGGCTGGGGCGTGGTGTTCTCGGACGCCACCATGGACAACCTGCGCGAGGCCGATCCGGTGTCGGCCCGCACGATTGGTGACGCCTTCAACCACTGGGACGATATCGACATCCACTTCAAGGGACGGAGCCTGCGCAGCAGCGGCCATGGCTTCATCGGCATAGGCCGCAAGAAGCTGCTCAACATCCTGCAGGCGCGCTGCGAGGACGTGGGCGTGAAGCTGGTGTTCGAGAACTTCGTGCAGGACGACCAGGCGATGGCGCGCGAGTACGACGCCGACCTGGTCATCGCCTCGGACGGCATCAACAGCCAGGTGCGCACGCGCTATGCCGATACCTTTCGGCCCGATATCGACCAGCGCCGCTGCCGCTTCGTGTGGCTGGGCACGACCAAGGTGTTCGGTGCCTTCACCTTCGCCTTCGTGCAGACCGAGCACGGCTGGTTCCAGGCCCATGCCTACCGCTATGAAGACGGCATGTCCACCTTCATCGTGGAGACGCCCGAGGAGACCTGGCAGGCCGCCGGCATAGAGCAGATGAGCCAGGAAGAGGGCATTGCCTATTGCGAAAAACTGTTCGCCCCCTGGCTGGACGGCCATGCCCTGGTCAGCAATGCCACGCACCTGCGCGGCTCGGCCATCTGGATCCGCTTTCCGCGCGTGATCTGCAATACCTGGGTGCACTGGAATGCGCTGGACACGCTGCGCGGCCCGCGCAGCGTGCCCGTGGTGCTGATGGGCGATGCGGCGCACACGGCGCATTTCTCGATTGGCTCGGGCACCAAGCTGGCGCTGGAGGATGCGATCGAGCTGGCGCGCAGCCTGCGGTCTGCGGGGGGCATCGAGGCCGGCCTGCGCCACTACGAGGAGGTGCGCAGCGTGGAGGTGCTCAAGATCCAGAACGCGGCGCGCAATTCCACGGAATGGTTCGAGAACGTGGAGCGCTATGCGGGCCTGGAGCCGGAGCAGTTCGCCTATTCGCTGCTGACGCGCTCGCAGCGCATCTCGCACGAGAACCTGCGCCTGCGCGATGCCGCCTGGCTGCAGGGCTTCGAGCGCTGGATTGCCGAGCATGCGGGCGAGACCGTGCCCGAAGGCCGCCGCCCGCCCATGCCCATGCTCACGCCCTACCAGGCGCGCGGCCTGCGGCTGAAGAACCGCATCGTGGTCTCGCCCATGGCCATGTATTCCTGCACCGACGGCGTGCCTGGCGACTTCCACCTGGTGCACCTGGGCGCGCGCGCCATGGGCGGCGCGGGCCTGGTGATGGTGGAGATGACCTGCACCTCGCCTGATGCACGCATCACGCCCGGCTGCCCCGGGCTGTGGAACGACGAGCAGGCGCAGGCCTTTGCGCGCATCGTTGATTTTGTGCACGCGCAGGGCGGGGCGCACATTGGTATGCAGCTGGGGCATGCGGGCCGCAAGGGTTCCACCCAACTGGGCTGGCAGCAGATCGACCATCCGCTGGAGCAGGGCAACTGGCCGCTGCTGTCGGCGTCGGCACTGCCGTACTTGGAGGGGCTCTCGCAAGTGCCCCGCGCCATGACCCGCGCCGACATGGACCGCGTGCGCGAGGACTTCGTGGCCGCCACGCGGCGCGCTGCGGCAGCGGGCTTTGACTGGCTGGAGCTGCACTGCGCGCACGGCTATCTGCTGTCCAGCTTCATCTCGCCGCTGACCAACCGGCGCGATGACGAATATGGCGGCAGCCTGGACAACCGCCTGCGCTTTCCGCTGGAGGTGTTCAAGGCGGTGCGTGCAGCCTGGCCGCAGGACCGGCCCATGTCAGTGCGCATCTCGGCCCATGACTGGGTGGAGGGCGGCATCACGCCCGACGATGCGGTGGAGATCGCACGCCGCTTCAAGGCGGCGGGCGCCGACATGATCGACTGCTCCTCGGGCCAGGTCAGCCCCGACCAGAAGCCGGTGTACGGCCGCATGTACCAGACGCCGTTTGCCGACCGTGTCCGCAACGAGGCCGGCATACCGACCATTGCCGTGGGCGCCATCTTCGAGGCCGACCATGCCAACGCCATCATCGCCTCGGGCCGGGCCGACCTGTGCGCGCTGGCGCGTCCTCATCTGGCCGATGCCGCCTGGACGCTGCGCGAGGCCGCACGTCTGGGCGCCCACGATGTGGACTGGCCGAACCAGTACCAGCCCGGCAAGCGCCAGTTGGAAACCAACTTCGAACGCGCCGCCGCCATGGCGCAGTTGGACGCGAAATGAAACTACACCCCCTGAGTCGCTTCGCGCCTTCCCCCTCTCTCGCTTCGCGGGAGGGGGACGACACCGTCGGTGCGGGGCGGCCCTTCCTCGGCGTCCCTCGCTGTGTGGCGCGCCGGTTTCATAGGTTGCGGGTGGCTCGCATCGCCACGGGTGATTGAAATGACCATATCTTTGAATCTTCTTGAAGGGCGCCATGCCCTGGTGACGGGCGGGGCGCGCGGCATAGGCCTGGCCTGCGCGCGGGCGCTGCTGGCGCGCGGCGCGCGGGTCACGCTGCTGGGACGCGATGGTACTGCGCTGGAGGCTGCCGTGCGCGAGCTGGGCGGCACGGCACCGGCAGCACAGATGGTGCAGTCCGTGCAGGCGGATATTGCCGACGAGGCCTCGGTGCGACAGGCCTTCGCACAGGCCGAGGCGGCCTTCGGCTCCGTGCAGGTGCTGGTCAACAACGCAGGCCAGGCCAGCAGCCAGAAGTTCGAGCGCACCGATGCCGCACTGTGGCAGGCGATGCTGGCCGTCAACCTCACAGGCACCTTCCACTGCATGCAGGCCGCGCTGCCGGGCATGCTGGCTGCGCGCTGGGGCCGCATCATCAATGTGGCCAGCACGGCAGGGCTGATCGGCTATGCCTATGTCAGCGCCTATTGCGCGGCCAAGCATGGCGTGATCGGCCTCACGCGCTCGCTGGCGCTGGAGACCGCAGGCAAGGGCGTGACGGTGAACGCCGTCTGCCCCGGCTACACCGAGACCGACATCGTGCGCGGCGCCGTGGCCAACATCGTGGACAAGACCGGCATGACTGCGGATGAGGCCCGCGCCAGGCTGGCCGAACGCAACCCGCAGGGCCGCCTGGTCCAGCCCGAGGAAGTGGCCGAGACCGTGGCCTGGCTGGCCCTGCCGGCGTCCGCCTCGGTCAACGGCCAGTCCATTGCCGTCGATGGCGGCGAGGTGATGACCGGCTGAACCCGGTCCACCCCCGTTTTCTGAATTCTTGATGGAGACACCATGAGCACCCAGCCCGAAGAACACAGCATGAAGCACCACAAGCGCCCCCTGGCCGGCTACGAGGCCAGGACCTTTGTGTGGCAGGTATCGGCCGACGGCAAGATCGGCACCATCACCCTGAACCGGCCCGAGCGCAAGAACCCGCTGACCTTCGGCTCCTATGCCGAGCTGCGAGACCTGTTCCGCGCCCTGGTCTATGCTACCGACATCAAGGCCGTGGTGGTCACGGGCGCGGGCGGCAATTTCTGCTCGGGCGGCGATGTGCACGAGATCATCGGCCCGCTCACCAAGATGAGCATGCCCGAGCTGCTGGACTTCACGCGCATGACGGGCGACCTGATCAAGGCCATGCGCGCCTGCCCGCAGCCCATCGTGGCGGCCGTGGACGGCATCTGCGCGGGCGCGGGCGCCATGGTCGCGCTGGCGGCCGACATGCGCCTGGGCACGCCCGCGGCGCGCACGGCGTTTCTCTTCACCCGCGTAGGCCTGGCCGGTGCCGACATGGGCGCCTGCACGCTGCTGCCGCGCATGATCGGCCAGGGCCGCGCCTCCGAGCTGCTGTACACGGGCCGCGCCATGACGGCCGAGGAGGGCGCTGCCTGGGGCTTCTTCAATGCATTGCACAGCCCCGAGCAGATCGGCGAAGCCGCCCATGCGCTGGCCGCCCAGCTGGCCGCCGGCCCCACCTTTGCCCATGGCGTGACCAAGAAGCTGCTGCACCAGGAATGGAACATGGGTGTGGACGAGGCCATCGAGGCCGAAGCCGAGGCCCAGGCCATCTGCATGCAGACGCGCGATTTCCACCGCGCCTACGAGGCCTTCGTGGCCAAGCAAAAGCCCGTCTTCGAAGGAAACTGAAAATGCGTGATTCCTCCTGGCTGGACTGGCCTTTCTTCGATGACGACCACCGCACGCTGGCGCATGAGGCCGATGCCTGGTGCGCCCAATCCCTGGGCGATGTGGACCACCACGATGCCGATGCAGCCTGCCGCCAACTGGTGAAGGCCCTGGGCCAGGCCGGCTGGCTGCGCTATGCCGTGCCGTCCGGCCCCGGCGGCGCCTGGGGCGGGGCCTTGCCCGAGGTGGACTCGCGCGCGGTCTGCATCCTGCGCGAGACCCTGGCCCGCCATGAAGGCCTGGCCGACTTCGCCTTTGCCATGCAGGGGCTGGGCAGCGGTGCGATATCGCTCATGGGGTCGGAAGCGCTGCGCCAGCGCTACCTGCCGCGCGTGGCGCGTGGCGAAGCCATTGCGGCCTTTGCGCTGTCCGAGCCCGATGCGGGCTCCGACGTGGCCGCCATGGCCTGCGAGGCGCGGCTCGAAGGCGACCACTATGTGCTCAACGGTGCCAAGACCTGGATCTCCAACGGCGGCATCGCCGACTTCTACTGCGTGTTCGCCCGCACGGGCGAGGCGCCGGGGGCGCGCGGCATCAGCGCCTTCGTGGTCGATGCGGTCACGCCGGGCTTCTCCATTGGCGAGCGCATCGAGCTGATCGCGCCGCACCCGCTGGCCACCATCCGTTTCGACAACTGCCGCATACCCGTGTCGCAGCGCCTGGGCGAGCCGGGGCAGGGCTTCAAGCTGGCCATGATGACGCTGGACATCTTCCGCGCCTCGGTGGCCGCCGCCGCACTGGGCTTTGCGCGCCGCGCGCTGGACGAAGGCCTGGCACGCGCCAAGTCACGCCGCATGTTCGGCCAGACCCTGGGCGACCTGCAGCTGACCCAGGCCGCGCTGGGCGACATGGACACGGCCATCGACGCATCGGCCCTGCTGACCTACCGGGCCGCCTGGATGCGCGATGTGAAGAAGACGCGCACCACGCGCGAGGCGGCCATGGCCAAGATGACGGCCACTGAATCGGCCCAGGCCGTGATCGACCGTGCGCTGCAGATGTTCGGCGGGGCGGGCGTGGTCTCGGGCATGCCGGTGGAGACGCTGTACCGCGAAATCCGCGCGCTGCGCATCTACGAGGGCGCGACCGAGGTGCAGAAACTCATCATCGCGCGCGAGCTGCTCAAGGCCTGAGCGGCAGGCTGCCCATTCAACGCAAAGCCAGGGAACATCGCATGCAAGCCTCCGCCCACATCGATACTTTCGCCCGGGACAACCTGCCGCCGCCCGACCAATGGCCCGAGTTCCTGCTCGACGGGCCGGACGTGGCCTATCCCGAACGCCTGAACTGCGCGGCCGAACTGGTCGATGCCATGGTGGCACGCGGCCAGGGCGGGCGCGTTGCCCTGCGCTGGAGGCAGGGCGCGGACCAGGCCGCCATGACCTATGCCGAACTGCAGGCGCTGACCAACCGCATCGCCCATGTGCTGGTGGAAGACCTGCAACTGGTGCCCGGCAACCGGCTGCTGCTGCGCGGCCCCAACAACGCCATGATGGCCGCGTCCTGGCTGGCCGCCATCAAGGCCGGGCTGGTGACGGTGCCCACCATGCCGCTGCTGCGTGCCAAGGAGCTGCAGCAGATCATCGCCAAGGCCCAGGTGCAGGCCGTGCTGTGCGATGTACGCCTCAAGGACGAGGTGCAGCTGTGCCTGCAGCCCGGCCATGAACACCATTGCCCGGACCTTTCGCGCGTGCTGTATTTCAACGATGGCGCAGCCGATGCGCTGGACGCCCTGGCCGCAGCCAAGCCCGACACCTTCGACTGCTGCGACACGGCGGCAGACGATGTCTGCCTGATCGCCTTCACCAGCGGCACCACGGGCGCGCCCAAGGGCTGCATGCATTTCCACCGCGACGTGCTGGCCATGTGCGACCTGTTCCCGCGCCATGTGATCCGGCCGGGCCCGGACGACATCTTCTGCGGCACGCCGCCACTGGCCTTCACCTTTGGCCTGGGCGGGCTGCTGTGCTTTCCGCTGCGCGTGGGCGCCAGCACCGTGCTGGCCGAAAAGCTCACGCCCGAAGGGCTGCTGCAGCTGGTGCAGGATTTCCGCGCCACCATCGTCTTCACCGCACCCACCTTCTACCGGCAGATGGCGGCGCAGGCAGTGCGCTTCGACCTGTCGTCACTCAGGAAAAGCGTCTCGGCCGGCGAGGCCCTGCCCGACGCCACGCGCCAGCTGTGGAAGCAGGCCACGGGCATCGAGATGATCGACGGCATCGGCGGCACCGAGCTCATCCACGTCTTCGTGTCCAGCCCGCCCGAGGAGGTGCGTGCGGGCGCCATCGGCAAGGTCGTGCCCGGCTATGTGGCCCAGGTGGTGGATGACGACATGCAGCCCGTGCCCGACGGCACGCCCGGCCGCCTGGCCATCAAGGGACCGACCGGCTGCCGGTATCTTGCCGACGAGCGCCAGAAGCGCTTTGTGCAAAACGGCTGGAACCTGCCCGGCGACACCTTTGTGCGCGACGCCGACGGCTATCTGTTCTACCAGGCGCGCAATGACGACATGATCATCTCGGCCGGCTACAACATCGCCGGCCCCGAGGTGGAGGACGCACTGCTGCGCCACGAGGCCGTGGCCGAATGCGGCGTGATCGGCGCACCCGACGACGAGCGCGGCCAGGTGGTCAAGGCCTTTGTGGTGCTCAAGCCCGGCTTTGCGGCCGGCGACGATATGGCCGCCACGCTGCAGGCCTTCGTCAAGGCCAGCATTGCGCCCTACAAGTACCCGCGCGCCATTGTCTTCGTGCCGGCCCTGCCGCGCACCGAGACCGGCAAGCTGCAGCGCTTCGTGCTGCGCAAGATGCCGTGAGCGCGCGCCATGGCCTCCGCCTTCGTCAGCCAGGTGCAGGTGCTGTTTCGCCATTGCGATCCGGCCGGCATCGTCTTTTACCCGCGCTATTTCGAAATGGTCAACGACCTGGTCGAGGAATGGTTCGACAGGGGAATGGGCCTGCCATTCCACACCCTGCATGTACAGCGCCAGGTGGGCACGCCCACGGTGTCGGTGCAATGCGATTTCACGGCGCCCAGCCGCTGGCACGACACGCTGCGCCAGGTATTGGAGGTGCGCCGCATCGGCGGGGCGTCGTTCCAGTTCGATGTGCGTTTCGAGGGGCCGGACGGCCAGCGACGGCTGTCTGCGCGCATGACCATCGTCACCATGGATTTGCGCAGCATGAAGGCCACGCCACTGCCGGCCGATCTGCGCGAGCGCCTGCAGGCCTATCTGGTGCCGCAGGACGGTTTTACGGATTCAACGAGAACAGGATGAAGCAATGAAGACTCTGCAACCCCCGGACTGGCTGGCGCCACGAGGCTATGCCAATGGCATCCTCACCGAAATGACGGTCGGCTCCCGGCTGGTGTTTGTCGGCGGGCAGATTGGCTGGAACGGCCAGCAGCAATTCGAGACGGACGACTTTGCCGGACAGGTGCGGCAGGCGCTGGCCAATATCGTCGCCATCCTCGCCGAAGGCGGCGCCAGGCCCGAGCACATCGTGCGCATGACCTGGTATGTGACCGACAAGCAGGAATACGTGGCGGCCTATCCGGCCATTGGAAAGCACTACCGCGAACTGATCGGGCGGCATTTCCCCGCCATGACGGCGGTGGAGGTGGCGGATCTGGTGGAAGACCGGGCCAAGGTGGAGATCGAGGTCACGGCGGTGGTGCCTGCATGACGCACCTCTGAGCATGTGCCCGCGCATGTGCGCCGCCGTGCGGGCGGGCCCACGCGCGGCAGGGACTCACTTGATTTCGAACAGGGTGCGGTCCTTGCCCAGGATCCAGTTCGGCGGCTTGCCGCGGCCGGTCCAGGTCTTGCCGGACTCGGGGTCCTGGTACTTGGCGGGGGCGCTCTTCTTGCCATCGGGCTTCCAGGGGAAGACCTGCTGTGCCGTGAAGCCAAACTCCCGGACCAGTTCCTGCACCGATGCCAGAGCCGCTTTGGACTCCAGCTTGCGGGCCTCGTCGATTTGCTGGTCGAGCAGTTTTTTCTGGGCAATCAGCTCTTGGTATGTAGTCATCTTGATAGAAGAATTTCTAAGTGCGGCTATTTGTCGAAAACTGCGCAGCAAGAACAACGACCCGGAACTCTTTACGCAATGGTCAAGGTTGGTGCATGTGCAGTGGGGGATGAAGATATCACCGTAAGTATAAATACTGATGATGTGAGCGTTCTATGGGGTGTAGACAGCTTCTTCTCATGCCTGGGCATATTCCGAGGCGATCCGCATTATATCCAGCAGCATCTTGATAACCGCCACTTTACAAAAGCTGTTGCGTCTTTGTTACATTTGCAGAGCATTGTGGTTGGCGCTTCCTCCTCTGGAGAGGGCGTGCTGGCATGCTTTTCCTGGGCAGCCGCGACGAGGTGATCGTACAAGTTCCCATTTCAGAACCGGTTGCGGGTGTTGATTTTGTTTCATCAATCGATTTTATTTATCGATTTATAAAATAAATTACATGTGATTCGATTCTGCTATTTAATCTTGCGATTAACACGCGTTGTTTCATTTGTCTTGTCGATTGGCTGGATAGATTTTTTGTATTGCGAGGATTGAATTCCTGGCCGTGGTTTGAAATATCTTCCGCCGATATCGCGTAAATTCATGAGCCGTTGATTGCCAGGCCATTGCAGTCCCGGGAATGCCTTTGGGGCTGATTCTTCAGGCGCAGTTTCGCGGCCCGGCCATGCCCGCCAGGCAGCGGGCGCGTACCGAACGCTTGATTGGCGTGCCACCAACAGCCTGTTAGCATCGCCGCACTACAACGATCCACACCCTGGCAGACATGGCAAGAAGGCAGACCAGCGCCCACGACGGCAACGAGACCCGCGAGACCCTTCTCAAGCTGGCCGCCCGCACCTTCGGTGAGCAGGGCTACTCTGCCACCACCATGCGCAACATTGCCGAGCAGTCCGGGATCGAGGCCGCCAGCATCTACTACCACTTCGCCTCCAAGGAGGAGCTGGTGGACGAGGTCATGGAGCAGGGCGGCAACCGCATCATCAGCCAGCAGCAGGAGCGCCTTGCCGCGCTGGGCGCCGACGCCACGGCCGAGCAGCGTTTCCGCGCAGCCGTGCTGGGCCAGATGGCGGGCCTGATCAAGCATGGGGACTTCGCCCTGGCCCACGGCCGCCTGCTGGGCCAGTTGCCCGACAAGGTGCGCGAACGCCAGATCAAGCGCCGCGAGCGCCACCAGAAATTCTGGAGCGGCCTGCTCGAAGACCTGCGCGCCGAAGGCCGCCTGCGGGCCGATGCCGACATCCACCTGGCGCGCATCATGATCCTGGGCAGCATCAACTCCATACAGTCCTGGTTCAACCCCCGCAAGGGCTCGCTGGAGAAGGTGGCGGACCAGATCTGCGACATGTTCTTCCGGGGCGTGGGGCCCGCAGATCAATAGGCACAATGCGGGAAATCGCCAGTCGGCTGTCACATGCCTGTGCCATATTGCCGCGCTGTCTCCGGGGCCCGTGCTGAAAATGCCGGCGGATAGTTAACGATATTGAATTGTCAATAGTAAGATCGCCGTCTTATGCGTCTGCTTGTTTTGCGCCTGCTATTGCTGGCCGTGTTCTTCAACACGGCCATTGGCATGCCCCTGCATGGCGCAACGCATATCCGGCAGGCGGCGGCAGCGCCCGGCCAGGCGTTTGCCGGCCTGAACGGCTGCGAGGACAAGGCGCCGGCCGGTGAAAAGGCGGAAGCCGCGGAAGCCGTCTGCGTCTGGTGCATGGGCCATGCACCGCATGCGGCGGCTTGGCTGCCGCACTTCGGCCTGCCGCTGGCCGTGGCCGCGCCGCCTGAGAGGGTGCCGCCGCGCACCGTGGGCGGCGCCATCCCCTCGCAGAACCGCTGGGCCTTTGCATCGCGCGACCCGCCGCGCTGAATCCGCAAGCACTTTTCTCCTTCTCTGCCGCCAGCACCCGTTGGTGCTGGCGGCATGTCCGTGTTTGCGCGCGCCGGCTTCTGATGCCGGCGGCATGCGCCCGTGCCCGTTTTCATCATGACTGCCTTCTCCATCCTCGCGAAGCCGCTCCCCGGCCTTCGCCCGCTGCCGCTTGCCCTGAGCGCTGCCGCTTTCTTCTCCACGCCCGTGCTGGCCCAGGGCCAGGAACAAACTGCGGCATCCGTGCCGTCAGCGCCGTCGCCCCAGGAGCAGACCCTGCTGCCTGCCGTGGAAGTCGTGGGCCGCACGGCCTCGGGCGCCTATCACACCGATGAGGCGGCAGGCGCCAAGACCGACCTGCCGCTGCGCGAGCTGCCGCAGTCGGTGCGCGTGATCACGCGCCAGGCCATGGACGACCTGGGAGCCACCAAGCTCGACGATGTGCTGGACTATGTGGGCGGCGTCTCGCGCCAGAACAACTTTGGCGGCCTGTGGGACAACATCGTCATTCGCGGCCTGCCCGGCGATCAGAACGTGGGCATGGCCACCTTGTTCAACGGCTTTTCCTCGGGGCGCGGCTTCAACGCGCCGCGTGATCTGGCCGGCGTGGAGCGCATCGAGTTCCTCAAGGGCACGGCCGCTGCGCTCTACGGCAGCAGCGAGCCGGGCGGCACGCTGAACGTCGTCTCCAAGCGTCCGCTGTGGACGCCTTCGCATTCCGTGGAAGCCTATGCGGGCAGCTACGGGCTGCGGCGCGGCGCGCTCGACAGCACGGGGCCGATTGGCGAGAACTTTGCCTACCGGCTCAACATCGCCGTGGAGGACCGCGACAGCTTCCGCGACTTCGTGGGCGCCAGCCGCCAGGTGATTGCGCCGGCCTTCACCTGGAAGCTGGGGCGCGATACGGTGCTGGAGTACTCGGGCGAGCTGCTGCGCCACAAGACGCCGCTGGACCGTGGCGTGGTGGCCGTGGGCGACCGCCTGGGCGCCATCTCGCGCAGCCGCTTCCTGGGCGACCCGCGCGATGGCGATGTGACGGTGGAAAACCGCACGCACCAGTTCATCCTCTCGCATGAGTGGAGCGCGCAGTGGCGCAGCCGCCTGGGCCTGTCCTACCGCGAGACCTCGATCAACGGCTTTTCCACCGAACCCCATGCGCTGCTGGCCAATGGCGACCTGACGCGCCAGCGGCGTTTTCGCGACTACCAGTCCGACGATATCGCCGTGCAGGCCGAGCTGCAGGGCACGGTGAAAACGGGCACCGTCGAACACGAGCTGCTGCTGGGCCTGGAGAGCTTTCGCTTCGACATGGATACGGTGATGCTGCGCGCCAACCCCACGGCGGCCAATCCCTATGCCATCAATATCTACAACCCCGTCTACGGAGGCACGCAGCCCGTGCCCACGGCCAATACCGATACCTTCGAGCGCCAGCGCAACACGGCCTTCTACCTGCAGGACGCCATCAAGCTCTCTCCCCAGTGGCGCGTGGTGGCCGGCCTGCGCATGGACCGCTATGACCAGTCGCTGCACAACCGCCGCACGGGCGCGACCACGCAGCAGGACCCGACCTCGACCTCTCCGCGCCTGGGCCTGAGCTGGCTGCCGCTGCCGCAATGGACCTTCTATGCCAACGTGGGCCGCTCGTTCCGGCCCAACGTGGGCGTCGATGTGGCCGGCGCGGGCTTCAGTCCCGAATCCGGCCGCTCCATGGAGCTGGGCGCCAAGTGGGAAAGCGCCGACCGGCGCATGGGCGCCACGGCCGCGCTGTTCGACATCCGCAAGCGCAACGTGCTGACGGCCGACCCGGGCAACGCCGGCTACTCGGTCTCGGCCGGCGAGATCCGCAGCCGGGGGCTGGAGTTCGACTTTGCCGGCCAGGTCACGCAGCGTTGGCGCCTGAATGCGAGCCTGGTGCTCAACGACGTGGAGATCTCGCGCGACAACACGCTGGAAGTGGGCGGGCGCCTGCTCAACGTGCCCAAGGTCAACGGCAGCGTGCTGGCGGTCTACGAAAACGCCTTCTCCAACGGCCAGCGCTACGGCATTGGCGGCGGCGTCACCCGCGTGGGCAAGCGCCTGGGCCAGGCCCGCACGCAGGCCGAGGCCGACGCTGGCAAGGCGGCCTTCGATCTGCCCGGCTACACCACCGCCAAGCTGGTGGCCTACTGGCGCATCAGCCCCACGCTGCGCCTGACGCTGGACGTGGACAACCTCTTTGACAAGACCTACTACACCAGCTCGTACAGCCGGCTGTGGGTGACGCCGGGCACCGCCCGCACCGTCACCGTAGGCCTTCAAGCCAAGTTCTGAGCCCCGCCATGCATCCATCCCTTCCTGTTTCTTCCAACCCCACTTCTGCCTCCTCGCCCGTGCTCCAAGCACTGGGCGCCGTGGTGGACTATGGCGAGCGCACCATCCTCCAGGGCCTGGACCTGGCCGTGCATGCCGGCGAGATCTATGCGCTGCTGGGCGCCAACGGCGCGGGCAAGACCACCACGCTGAGCCTGTTCCTGGGCTTTGTGCGGCCGCGCAGCGGCCAGGTGCGCGTGCAGGGCGTGGACCCGGTGACGGCTGCCGCGCAGGCGCGCGGCCTGATCGCCTATATCCCCGAGAACGTGGCGCTGTACGAGCACCTGAGCGCGCGCGAGAACGTGGCCTATCTGCTGGACCTGGCGGGCCAGCCCGCCAGCAGGGATGCCATCGGCCAGGCCTTGTCCGCTGCAGGGCTGGATGCGGCCGCGCATGACCGGCGCGTCTCGGGCTTTTCCAAGGGCATGCGGCAGAAGGTGGCCATTGCGCTGGCGCTGGCACGCAAGGTGCCGGCACTGCTGCTGGACGAACCCACTTCGGGCCTGGACCCGCAGGCCACGGCCGAATTCAGCCGGCTGATCACGCAGCTGCGCGGCCAGGGCGTGGCCATTCTCATGGTCACGCACGACCTGCTGGGGGCGGCCGATGTGGCCGACCGCATGGGCTTCATCGCGGGCGGCAGGCTGGTGGAGGAGGTGGCGGCCCGTGGGGAAGAGCGCTTTGACGTGCGGGCACTGCACCGCCACTACGCGGGTACAGGTACGGGTGCGAGTGCAGACGCAAACGCACACGCACACGCACACGCAGACGCAGACGCAGGCGCAGGCGCAGGCGCAGGCGTGCAGGGGGCCGCGGCATGAGCACGGCCTGGACCATTGCACGCGAGGAATGGCGCCTGCTGCTGCGCGACCGCGTGGCCGTGCTGGGCATGGTGCTGTGGCTGCTGCTCGGTGCTACTGCCGCCTTCACCGCCTGGGACCAGCGCAGCGCGGCCCAGGCCCAGCGCGAACGCCACCAGTCGCAGGTGGACCACGAGTTCGAGGCCCAGCCCGACCGCCATCCGCACCGCATGGTGCACTACGGCCATTTCGTGTTCCGCCCGCTCAATCCGCTGGCGGCCTTCGATGCGGGCATAGACGCCTACACCGGCCACACGCTGTTTCTCGAAGGCCACCGCCAGAACAGCGCCAACTTCGGCGATGTGCGCCAGTCGTCGCTGCTGCTGCGCTTCGGCCAGCTCACGCCGGCCTTTGTGCTGCAGGTGCTGGCACCGCTGCTGCTGATCTTCGTGGGCCATGCCTGCATCGCGCGAGAGCGCGAGGCCGGCACCTTGCGCGTGCTGCTGGCCCAGGGCGTGGGCATGCGGCAGTTCGTGGCCGGCAAGCTGCTGGCGCTCACGGGCGTGGCGGCCCTGGTGCTGCTGCCCGCCTTGCTGGCCCTGGCCTGGATGGCGGTGGCCACGCCCGTGCCCATCAGCCTGGTGGCCGCGCTGGCGGCTGGCCATGTGCTGTGGCTGCTGCTGTGGGCCGTGGGCATCACCGCGGTCTCGGCCCTCATGCGGCGCGGGCGCGATGCCTTGCTGGCCCTGCTGGCCGCCTGGGCCATTGGCGTGGTGCTGGTGCCCCGGCTGGCGCCGGAGCTGGTGGGCGCGGCCCTGGCATTGCCCACGCGCTTCGAGACCGATATCGCCACGGCGCGCGAGCTGGCGGCGCTGGGCGACAGCCACAATCCCGACGATCCCTACTTCGCCGCCTTTCGCGCCAAAGTGCTTGCACAGTACGGCGTGTCGCGTGTGGAGGATCTGCCCGTCAACTACAAGGGCCTGGTCGGCATGGAGGGCGAGCGGCTGACCAGCGAGCTCTTCAGGCGCCATGCCGAGGCCAGCTTCGATCTGCAGGCCCGGCAACTGCGCAGCGCCGACGGCTTTGCCCTGGTCAGCCCCTTGATTGCGCTGCGCCGCCTGTCCATGGCCGTGGCCGGCACCGACCTGCAAGGCTATCGGCGCTTTCTGGAGCAGGCCGAGCAGCATCGCTACCGCATGGTGCAGGCGCTCAACCAGCTGCAGGTGGACAAGCTCAGCTACGCGGGTGACCGTTCCAGCCGAGACAACCGCATCAGCCACGAGCACTGGCGCGGCGTCTCCGACTTCCATCACGAGCCCGATCCGCCGCTGGCGGCCTTGCGCCGCGCGGCACCCGCAGCCTGCGTGCTGCTGGGATGGCTGGCGGCGCTGGCGGCCGCCTTGCTGGTGGCCACGCAACGTCTGGGGAGGGTGGTGCGATGAGCTGGCTACGACATGAATGGCGTCTTCTGACGCGCTCGCGCCTGGCGCTGTGCGCCCTGGCCCTGCTGCTGTTGCTGTCCACGCTGGCAGTGCTGTCGGGCCTGCGCGAGATCTCGTCGCAGCGCCAGACCCTGGACCGTCTGGCCCAAATGCAGCAGCAGGAAATGGCGGCCCAGGCAGGTCGGCATGCACAGCCCGGCGATGCGGGCTCGGTGGCCTACTACGGCTTTCACAGCACCTGGGATGCACCGTCGTCCACGGCCTTCCTCGCCCTGGGCCTGCGCGATGCCGCGCCCTATGTGCTGCGCGTGCGTGCCCTGGCGCTGCAGGCGCAGCTGCATGAAGGCGAGAGCTTCAACCCCGAACTGGCGCTGGCGGGCCGCTTCGACTTCGCCTTTGTGCTGGTCTACCTGGCGCCGCTGTTCCTGATTGCACTGCTCTACGACCTGGTCTCGGGCGAGCGCGAATCGGGACGCCTGGGCACGCTTCAGGCCATGCCCGGCAGCGGGCGCCGGCTGTGGCTGCGCCGTGCGGGCCTGCGTTCGGTGCTGTTGCTGGCATGCCTGGCGCTGCCGGCCCTGGCAGGGGCATTGGCCAGCGGTGCGCAGGCGGGTGCCATCGCCTCCGTGCTGCTGAGCGCCACGGCCTATGTGGCCTTCTGGAGCGGGCTGTGCCTGGTGGTCGCCACGCTGGGCGGCAGTTCGGTGGCCAACGCCATGGCCCTCATGGGCTGCTGGGCCGTGCTGACCCTGGTGCTGCCCACGCTGGCCAATGCCGCGCTGTCGCGCGCCGTGCCCGTGAGCCAGGGCGTGGAGCTGATGCTGGCCCAGCGCCAGACCGTGCATGGTGCCTGGGACCTGCCGCGCGAGCAGACCATGGAGCGCTTCTTCCGCAACCACCTCGAATGGCGCAACACCGCGCCGCTGCCTGCGGGCTTTCACTGGAAGTGGTACTACGCCTTCCAGCAGCTCGGTGATGAAAGCGTCGCCCCCCAGTTCGCCGCCTATCGGGAAGGCCTGCAGGCGCGCCAGGCCTGGACCGGGCGCCTGGGCTGGCTGCTGCCCGGCGTGGGCGTGCAGGCCGCATTGCACCGCCAGGCCGGCACCGACCTGCTGGCGCAGCTGGCCTACCAGGACGACATTGCCGCCTTCCATGCGCGGCTGCGGACTTTCTTCTATCCCTATCTGTTCGAGGACCGTCCATTCGGCGCGAAGGACTTTGCAGCGCAGCCGGTCTTCACGGCCAGTCCGCGCCATGCGCCGCAGACCTGGGGTCAGGTGGCGATGCTCTGGGCGGTGGCTGCGCTGGCCTTGCTGGCCGGGGGCGTTGCCGCAGGCCGCGTGCGGCCGGGCAGGCGCTGAGGCAGCGGACCGGGGAAAAAGAAACAGCCATGGCGCAGGGAAGGCCTGCGCCATGGCTGTCGGCTTGCCGATGCCCGGGCCTGAGGCCCGGGGCCCGCCGCTACTGCACGTTCTGGTGGCAGTCGCTGCAGATGCCGTACATCGTCATCTCATGGCGCTCCACCACAAAGCCTTCGGGCACGATGCGCTGCATGTCGCCAAGGCAACCGGGCACGTTGAACACGCGGTTGCAGCTCATGCAGCGGAAATGGTGGTGATGGGCGCGGCCGCTGAGTTCGTAGCGCGTGGCCTCGCCGGGCAGGTCCACGGCCTGCACCTCACCGGCTTCCATCAATTGCTTGATGTTGCGGTACACCGTGGCCAGACCGATGGCCGGCACCTCGCGCTGCGCTGCGCCCAGGATTTCAGCGGGGAGCAGGGGGCGCCCAGCCTCTTCCATGACCGTGCGTATCGAACTGCGCTGGCGGGTCGAGCGTTCCATTGGCCTGAACAAGCGCTCCACGATGGGCTGAGTGTGTCTAGTCATGGTAGTTCCGTTATTTACTATAACAATCTCGACGCGATTAATCAGTGTTCACGAACGCTCACAGCCGAAATGGAACTGTGCCTGCCTGTAGCTCCTGCAAGCATGGGGATGCAATCCCTGCAACGATTCTTTTCTTCAAAGAGAAAAAATCACATCGGACGGACAACAGGTATTCCATTCTTGCGGTTTTGCGCGAGTATATGTCGTGAGCATTCGATGGACCTTGTGCAAAGGTTAAATACCATAGCCGTCCACAATGCTGTAATGGGATGTAATTGATCTATTGTCTGAAGAATGCTTGAAACAAGGGTTGTGCGGGACTTCGCGCAGGTCCTGAATCCGACGGTAATTGCTGGAGACGCGATGCAATGGATTGCATGGGCAGTGTATTACCGATTCAAGCAGATTGCCTCAATGCACCTCGTTTGTCCATCATCCATTCCCTGGAAGAAAGGTGTGGCCATCCCGTAATGGTTCATGTCACCACATGTCGATTCAGCATCCGGGCACCATTTGCCGAGCAGTTGCTTCGTCGTGAATTGCGTGGTCAGAAAACATCAGCCAGCTCCTTGGCCACGATGCGGGAATGAACAGCGAAGGCACAAGCATCGTTTCCAGGGGAATTATTGGGGCAGGAATGCCACTTTCAAAACTCCCCTAATAACGCCGCCGCAGGCGACCGGAAGATCCGAGCGGGCCGCCATTGCCGCGACGGCTTTGGCGGGGCTCTGCTTCAAGTCCGTTGGATGGACACACCGCCATCGACCACCATGGCCGTTCCCGTGACGAAGCTGGATGCATCCGACGCCAGGAACAGCGCTGCCGCTGCAATCTCCGCCGGTGTAGCCAGGCGCTTGAGGGCGTGCAGGTTTTCGACAAAGGCGCGTGCCTCGGGCGTGGGGGTGCTGGCGCGGCCCATGGGCGTGTCGGTGCCGCCGGGCAGCAGGGCGTTGGCCCGCAGGCCGCGGGGGCCGTATTCAGCCGCGATGACCTGGGTGAGGCCGACGAGGCCGGCCTTGCTGGCGGCATAGGCACCCATGCCGGGCAGGCCCGCCGTGTAGCCCACGAAGGTGGAGGTGAAGATCAGCGAGCCGCCTCCGCGTGCCAGCAGGGCTGGTATCTGGTGCTTGGCGCCCAGAAAGGCGCTGGTGAGATTGGTGGCGATGGCCTCCTGCCAGGCCTGCAGCGACAGGTCGGGCAGGGCGCAGGGATCGCCCGTCATGCCGGCATTGTTGAAGGCGATGTCCAGGCCGCCAAAGCGCGCCGTGGCGGTTTCGACCAGGGCCCGGGCCAGCGGCTCGTCCCGCACGTCGCCGGCCAGCGCGATGGCCTGGCCGCCGTCCTGCTCTATCTCCGCCACCAGGGCCTGCAGTTCCGGCTGGCGGCGGGCCGTGAGCACCAGCCTGGCGCCGTGGCGTGCGAACAGCCTGGCGGCTTCGCGGCCTATGCCTGAGCTGGCGCCCGTGATGAGGGCGACTTTTCCGTGGAGTTGCTGTGACGATGGCTGCATCTGGCACCTTTTCTTTCCGTGAATGAGGGAAAGCGGTTTGTAGTGCGGCGCAGGCGCGGGCGCATCCCGTTTCTTGCACCGGTGCGGCGCCAATGCGGGCCGCACTCAGTCTTTGCCCAGGTCCAGGTGTGCGAACAGGTCGGCCAGCGTGGGCGTGGAGCGTGCGGGCCAGATGGCGCTGAGGTCCAGGCTGGGCAGGGACCGGCCATCGCGCACTTCGCAAAATCGCACGCCGCGAAAGTCCATGGAGCGTATCCAGCTGGGCAGCAGTGCCACGCCGCAGCCGCCGGCCACGCAGGCCAGCACGGTGAGGGTGCGGTTGGCCTCCTGCGCCACATGGGCTTCGTGGCCGGCCTTGCGCAGCGCGTCGAGGATGCCGGCATGCAGCACGGGCAGCTGGGCCTGTGGGTACATGACCAGCCCGGCCTCGGCGATCTGCGCCAGGCTGACCTGGCCGTCCTCGCCGATCTGGAATTCGTCGGGCACGGCGGCCACCAGGCGCTCGCGCAGCAGCTGGCGCTCGCGCATGCGCCCGCCCACGGCCACGGGTGTGTGCATGAGGCCGATGTCGATGGCGCCGGTCTGCAGGGCCTCGGCCTGCTCGGCATTGCTCATCTCGCGCAGGATGACGCGCACGCCGGGCGCCTGCTGCCGCAGCGCGCGCAGGGCGCGGGGCAGGGTGCCGAACAGCGCCGAAGACACCAGGCCCACGGTGAGCTGGCCTGCACTGCCCCTGGCGATCTCGCGCGCGCGGCTGGCGGCGGCATCTATGCGGGCCACGCTGGTGCGCACGTCATCCAGCATGGCCAGGGCGGCCGGCGTGGGCAGGGCTCCCTGGCGCGAGCGCTGGAACAGCTGCACGCCCAGGTCTTTCTCCATGCGGGCCAGGGTCTGGCTCAGCGCGGGCTGGGCAATGCCCAGCCAGTCGGCTGCGCGGCTGACGCTGCCCTGGTCCACCACCGCCAGAAAGTAGCGCAGATGCCGGGTTTCCATATCGATCCAGTATGAATAAATCCATTTTGAAGAATGGAAATATATATCCCCCCTTCCTAGAATCCGGCCGCATACCCCCTGCGCCGCATCCTGTGCCGCGCCACCCGCAAGGAGTTTTTCCCCGTGTCTGCCCTGCCCAGGTTCGCCATTGCGTCCAGCGTCGATACCCATGCCCATGTCTTCGAGCGCGGCCTGCCCATGCCCGATGTGCGCCGCTACGCGCCCGACGCAGATGCGGCCCTGGCCACGTATCTGCAGCACCTGGACACGCACGGCCTGGCCTATGGCGTGCTCGTGCAGCCCAGCTTCCTGGGCACGGACAACCGCTACATGCTCCAGGCCCTGCGCGCCGGGCCGCAGCGCCTGCGCGGCGTGGCCGTGGTCGATGACAACACGGGCGAGGACCACCTGCAGGCCCTGGCCGATGCCGGCGTGGTGGGCATGCGCCTGAACCTGATCGGCCTGCCTTTGCCTGATCTGAATGCGCCCGGTTGGCGCCGCGTGCTGGAGCAGGCCAACACCCTGGGCTGGCATGTGGAGCTGCACCTGCAGGCCGGGCGCTTGCCTGACCTGCTGCCCACCCTGCTGGCGGCCGGCTGCCGCGTGGTGGTCGATCACTTCGGGCGTCCTGACCCGGCCCTGGGCGTGCGCGACCCTGGCTTTGGCTATCTGCTGCAACAGGCCGGCAGCGGCCGTGTGTGGGTCAAGCTGTCCGCGCCCTACCGCATCTGGCCCGCCGCCGACTGCGCCGCCTCGGGGCGGCAGGCCACCGCGCAGTTGCTGCAGGCCTTTGCGGCCGAGCGATTGCTCTGGGGCAGCGACTGGCCGCACACCCAGCACGCGGGCCAGGCCAGCTATCCGGCGGCCGTGCGCTGGATGCACGACTGGCTGGACCCGCTGGACGATGCCGCCTCGCTGCAGGCCGTGCTGGGCCGCAGCGCCGTCGAGCTGTTCCGATTTCCGAGCCCGATTCAAACCCAAGGAGACACACCATGAAATCCCTGTCCAGACGCACCGCCGGCCTGTGGGCGGCCGCAGGCCTGATCTCGGCCGTTGCCGGCATGGCCGCGCCAGCCGCTGCGGCTGCAGCGGCCAACTACCCCGAGCGCCCCGTCACCCTGGTCGTGACCTATCCGCCGGGCGGCACCGTCGATGTGGTGGCGCGCCTGATCGGCCCCCGTCTGTCTGCCGAGCTGGGCCAGCCCGTGGTGATCGAGAACCGGGGCGGGGCAGGTGGCATGATCGGCGGCGCCCAGGTGGCCAAGGCCCAGCCCGACGGCTACACCCTGATGCTCGATGCCTCCAACCACGCGCAGAATCCCGCCATCCACGCGCGCATGCAGTTCGATACGCTCAAGGCCTTCGCGCCGGTCTCACTGCTGCTGCGCGTGCCCAATGTGCTGGTGGTGGCGCCTTCGTCGCCCATCAAGAGCGTGCAGGACCTGATCCAGGCCGGCCGCTCCGAAGCGGGCGGGCATCTGTACTTTGCGTCGGCAGGCCCGGGCTCGGCCCAGCACCTGGCGGGCGAGCTGTTCAACCTGCTGGCCAGGACGCAGCTGCACCATGTGGCCTACAAGGGCGGCGGCCCGGCCATGATGGACGTGATGTCGGGCCAGGTGCCGCTGATGTTTGCCAGCATGGGCTCGGCCTGGCAGCACGTGAAGACCGGCAAGCTGCGCGCGGTGGCCGTGGGCGGGCTGGAGCGCTCCAAGGCCGCGCCCGAGCTGCCGACCATTGCCGAGTCGGGCGTGCCCGGCTACGAGACCTACGAGTGGAACGCCATCTTTGCGCCGGCCGGCACGCCGCCCGCCATCGTGAACCGGCTGTCCACGGTGCTGGCCAAGGTGCTGCGCGAGCCTGCCATCGTGGAGCGGCTCGCTGGCATAGGTGCCGAGCCCATAGGCTCCACGCCGGCCGAGCTGGAGACATTCCGCCGCGCCGAGATCGCCAAATGGCAGAAGGTGGTGAAGGACTCGCGGCTCAAGCTGGACTGAGCGCGTGCAGGCCAGAAAGCGGACCATTGCGGTCTGCTGTACACCGCAGGCAGCCCTGGCGCGTTGAGCAGGAACGGGCGCTGGCTTGAACGGGTTCTTACACCTTTTCAGGCGCAACGGCCCATGCGGCCCCAGGCGCTTGGTAGAAACGGGGCCTTTCCTGTTTCACCCCTTCAAAAGAACATGGCCATGCTTACCTTGCGATCCACCTTGCGCGCCGCGGCCGCCTTTGCGCTGGCCTGCTCGGCCCTTGCGGCCCAGGCGCAGACCTATATCAGCGGCTCGGTCTCGGGCCAGCTGGCTCCGGGTGTCTACGGCACCGTGGACATAGGCAATGCCCCGCCTCCGCCGCTGCTGTACCAGCGGCCCGTCATCATCGCGCCGGCGCCCATGGCCCCGCCGCCGGTCTACATGTGGGTGCCGCCCGGCCATGCCAAGCACTGGGGCAAGCACTGCGCACGCTACGGTGCCTGCGGCCGCCCGGTGTACTTCCTGCGCAATCCGCCGCCGCACTGGCGCGCCGGGCCGCCGCGCCACGATCCTCGCTGGCGCGAGGAGCGCCGCCACCGCGAATGGGAGCACCGCCGCGATGACCGCCGCTGGGACCGCCACGACCGCCACGATCGGCATGACCGCCACGACGACCACCGCGGCCGCGGGCATGGCCATGATCGCGGCCGGGGCCATGACCGCGATTGAGCGTCACTGCGCCCCAATAAGTTGTATCAAGCAGTTGCGGCGCCTCGGCGTCGCAGCCTGCGGCCCAGGCTTGGCGTTGAGCTATGCCGGTTTGCTATAGCTGCTAGCGGGCTTGCCCAGTAGTGCCTGGCCCGCGCCATGCTCACAATAGCTGTCATACCCATACTGATAGAGACAGCCATGCAAACGGCCATTCCCTGCCTGCTGATGCGGGGCGGTACTTCCAAGGGCCCTTTCTTCCGGGCCAGCGATCTTCCCTCCGACCTGCCCACGCGCGACCGCGTGCTGCTCGCGGCCATGGGATCGCCCGACAGGCGCCAGATCGACGGCGTGGGTGGCGCGCATCCGCTGACCAGCAAGGTCGGCATCGTCAGCCTCTCCGACAAGGAGGGCATAGACCTCGAATTCCTCTTCGCCCAGCTGCAGCCCGACAAGGACACGGTGGACACCACGCCCAACTGCGGCAACATGCTGGCCGGCGTGGTTCCCTTTGCGCTGGAGACCGGCATGGTGCAGCCGCGTGGCCAGACCAGCACCTTCCGCGTGCTGACACTCAACACAGGCATGGCGGCCGACATCACGGTGCAGACGCCCGGCGGCCAGGTGGAGTACGAAGGCTCGGCCCGCATCGACGGCGCGCCCGGCAGCTCGGCACCCATCGAAATCAGTTTCCTGGACACGGCCGGCTCGGTCTGCTCTGGCCTGCTGCCCACGGGCAAGCCCCGGGACACGGTCACGGTGACAGGCGAGGGGTTCGAGCCCTTCACGCTTGACGTCACCTGCATAGACAACGGCATGCCGCTGGTGATCTTCAAGGCGTCCGATGTGGGCGCCACCGGGCAGGAGACCGTGGCCGAGCTCAACGCCGACACCGACCTCAAGCGCCGCATCGAGGCGCTGCGCCTGCAGATCTCGCAGGCCATGGGCCTGGGCGATGTCTCGGCCAAGAACTACCCCAAGATGACGCTGATCGCGCCGCCCCAGCATGGCGGCGCGCTGACCACGCGCAGCTTCATCCCCCATGTCTGCCATGACGCCATCGGCGTGCTGGCGGCCGTCACCGTGGGCACGGCGGTGAAGATGCCGGGCACCGTGTGCGAGGGCGTGGCACAGCTGCAGCAGGGCACGGGTCCGCTCACCGTCTCGGTGGAGCATCCCACGGGCGAGTTCAGCGTCACGCTGGACAGCGACCCGGCCCATCCCGACGTGGTGACCAAGGCGGCCCTGCTGCGCACGGCGCGCCTGCTGATGCGTGGCGAGGTCATGGTGCCGCGCTCGGTCTGGGACGGCCGCAGGCAGGACTGAAGAAACAGCGCAGGGGCTTGCCGGCCTCTGCGGTGCAAGGGGCGGGCCGCGCGCGCAGATGCGGTATCCGCCAGGCTGAGAGACAGTGGAAGAGACAAGTCATGACATCCGTCCAGAAGGACGCCGCAGCAACCGGCGTCAATGTGCAGACCCTGCTCAACGAGCACCCGTTTTCGGGATTCCAGTGGGTGATCTTTGCGCTGTGTTTCCTGATCGTTCTGCTCGATGGCTTTGATACGGCGGCCATCGGCTATATCGCGCCCTCGCTGATCACCGAATGGGGCGTGAGCAAGCCCGCGCTGGCGCCCGTGCTCAGCGCTGCGCTGTTCGGCCTGGCCGCAGGCGCGATCTTCTCGGGCCCGCTGGCCGACCGCCTGGGCCGCAAGACCGTGCTCGTGGGCTCGGTCGCGGTGTTTGCCGTGGCCTGCCTGGGTTCCGGCTTTTCCCCCGACATCTGGACCCTGGCCGTGCTGCGCTTCGTCACCGGCCTGGGCCTGGGCGCCGCCATGCCCAATGCCGTCACGCTGATGAGCGAGTACTGCCCTGATTCGCGCCGTGCCACGCTGACCAACGCCATGTTCTGCGGATTTCCGCTGGGCGCGGCCTTCGGCGGCTTTCTGGCGGCCTGGATGATCCCGCATTTCGGTTGGCGCAGCGTGCTCATCCTGGGCGGTGCCGCGCCGCTGCTGCTGCTGGTGGCCCTGGTCGTGCTGCTGCCTGAATCCGTGCGCCACATGGTGGCCAACAACTACCCGGCCGATCGCATCCGCAAGGTGCTGGCGCGCATTGCCGGTGATGCCGTGCAGGGCGTGCAGCGTTTCGTGCTGACCGAGGCCAGGCCCGAGGCCCAGGCCGGCAGCGGCATGGGCGTGGTGCTCTCGCGCCAGTACCGCGTGGGCTCGGTGATGCTGTGGATCGCCTACTTCATGGGCCTGGTCATCTTCTACGCTCTGATGAACTGGATGCCCGTGCTGTTCAAGGAAGCGGGCCTGGACCCCAAGACCGGCACCCTGGTGGCGGCGCTGTTCCCGCTGGGCGGCGTGGGCGCCGTGCTGTTCGGCTGGCTCATGGACCGCTTCAATGCCAACCGCATCATCGCCATCGGCTATGCGCTGACGGCGGCCTCCATCTGGTGGATAGGCCAGACGGCCGGCCACCTGGGCTGGCTGGTGGTGGCCGTTTTCCTGGCCGGCACCATCATGAACACCGCCCAGTCGTCCATGCCGGCGCTGGCCGCCGCCTTCTATCCGACACGCGGCCGCGCCACGGGCGTGGCCTGGATGCTGGGCATCGGGCGCTTCGGCGGCATCGCGGGCTCTTTCCTGGTGGCCGAGCTGTCGGCGCGCCACATGGCCTTCAGCGAGATCTTTGCCGTGGTGGCCATTCCTGGCGTGATCGCCATGGCCGCCCTCATCATCAAGCAGTACAGCAGTCCCGAGCCGCAGGGCGGCGCGGTGCCTGCCACGCCCCTTCATTGACACATTTCCACCTCATAAAGACGCAGGAGACCCTCCGATGATCATCGACGTACACGGCCACTACACCACCGCGCCCGCGGCCCTGGGCGCCTGGCGCGACCTGCAGATCGCGGGACTCAAGGACCCGTCCAAGGCCCCGCGGGCCAGCGAGCTGAAGATCAGCGACGACGAGATCCGCGAGACCATCGAGACCAACCAGCTCAAGCTGATGAAGCAGCGCGGCTCCGATCTCACCATCTTCAGCCCGCGCGCCAGCTTCATGGCGCACCACATCGGCGACTTCGAGACATCGAGCACCTGGGCCGCCATCTGCAACGAGCTGTGCTACCGCGTCAGCCAGCTGTTCCCCGATCACTTCATCCCGGCCGCCATGCTGCCGCAGTCGCCCGGGGTGGACCCCAAGACCTGCATTCCCGAGCTGGTCAAGTGCGTGGAGCAGTACGGCAACGTGGGCATCAACCTGAACCCCGATCCGTCAGGCGGCCACTGGACGTCGCCCCCGCTGTCGGACCGCTCCTGGTATCCCATCTACGAAAAGATGGTGGAGTACGACATCCCCGCGATGGTCCACGTCTCCACCAGCTGCAACGCGTGCTTCCACACCACGGGCGCCCACTACCTGAATGCCGACACCACGGCCTTCATGCAGTGCCTGACCAGCGACCTGTTCAAGGACTTCCCCACGCTCAAGTTCCTGATCCCCCATGGCGGCGGCGCCGTGCCCTACCACTGGGGCCGTTTCCGCGGCCTGGCGCAGGAACTCAAGAAGCCGCTGCTGGACGAGCACCTGCTCAACAACATCTTCTTCGACACCTGCGTCTACCACCAGCCGGGCATCGACCTGCTGACCAAGGTGATCCCGGTCAAGAACATCCTGTTCGCCAGCGAGATGATCGGTGCCGTGCGCGGCATCGATCCGACCACGGGCCACTACTACGACGACACCAAGCGCTACATCGAGGCCACGGCCAACCTCACCGAAGAGGAGCGCTACCAGGTCTACGAAGGCAACGCGCGCCGCGTGTTCCCGCGCCTGGACGCCGCCCTCAAGCAAAAGGGCCTGTAAGCAGGCCGCCACCACAGATCAAGGAGAACACCATGTACGAACTCGGTGTGGTTTACCGCAACATCCAGCGCGCCGACCGCGCGGCCGCCGACGGCCTGGCCGCCCTGGGCTCGGCCACCGTCCACGAGGCCATGGGCCGCGTGGGCCTGCTCAAGCCCTATATGCGTCCCATCTACGCGGGCCAGCAGGTCTCGGGCACGGCCGTCACCGTGCTGCTGCAGCCCGGCGACAACTGGATGATGCATGTGGCCGCAGAGCAGATCCAGCCCGGCGACATCGTGGTCGCGGCCGTGACCTCGGAATGCACGGACGGCTACTTCGGCGACCTGCTGGCCACCAGCTTCCAGGCGCGCGGCGCGCGTGCGCTGATCATCGACGCCGGCGTGCGCGACGTGAAGACGCTGCAGGAAATGAACTTCCCCGTGTGGAGCCGCGCCATCTCCTCCAAGGGCACGATCAAGGCCACGCTGGGCTCGGTCAACATCCCCGTGGTCTGCGCAGGCATGTGGGTCACGCCCGGCGATGTGATCGTGGCCGACGATGACGGCGTGGTCTGCGTGCCCGCCGCCAAGGCCGCCGAAACCCTGGCTGCCGCGCAAAAGCGCGAGAGCTTCGAGGGCGAGAAGCGCGCCAAGCTGGCTTCCGGCGTGCTGGGCCTGGACATGTACAAGATGCGCGAGCCGCTCGAAAAGGCCGGCCTTCGTTACATCGATTGAAGGAGGGAATATGAGCGCTTTTGAAAAGACCCCCGGCTGGCTGGACTGGTACGCCGGCCCCTCCAAGCCCAAGTTCCAGGTGCCCGCAGGCGCTGTCGATGCCCACTGCCACGTCTTCGGCCCTGGCGATGAATTCCCGTTCGCGCCCGAGCGCAAGTACACGCCCTGCGATGCCAGCAAGCAGCAGCTGTTCGCGCTGCGCGACCACCTGGGCTTTGCGCGCAACGTCATCGTGCAGGCCACCTGCCACGGCGCCGACAACCGCGCCATGGTCGATGCCTGCAAGGCCGCCGGCGGCAAGGCGCGCGGCGTGGCCACGGTGCGCCGCAGCGTGACCGACGAGGAACTGCAGGAACTGCACGCCGCCGGCGTGCGCGGCGTGCGCTTCAACTTCGTCAAGCGCCTGGTGGACTTCACGCCCAAGGACGAGCTGATGGAGATCGCGGGCCGCATCGCCAAGCTCGGCTGGCATGTGGTCATCTACTTCGAGGCCGTGGACCTGCCCGAGCTGTGGGATTTCTTCACCAGCCTGCCCACCACCGTGGTCGTGGACCACATGGGCCGCCCCGACGTGAGCAAGCCCGTGGACGGGCCCGAGTTCGAGCTGTTCCTCAAGTTCATGCGCGAGCACCAGAACGTCTGGAGCAAGGTCAGCTGCCCCGAGCGCCTGTCCGTCACCGGCCCCAAGGCGCTGGACGGCGAGCAAAATGCCTACCGTGACGTGGTGCCCTTCGCCCGCCGCGTGGTCGAGGAATTCCCCGACCGCGTGCTGTGGGGAACCGACTGGCCCCACCCCAATCTGAAGGACCACATGCCCGACGACGGCCTGCTGGTCGATTTCATCCCGCACATTGCACCGACTGCCGAGCTGCAGAAGAAGCTGCTGGTCGACAACCCCATGCGTCTGTACTGGCCCGAAGAAGCCTGAAGGCGACCATGTCCGGCCTGGGTGCCGGACATATTCAAGGAGATATCCATGGCATTGGACAAACCCTATCTGGACGTGCCCGGCACCATCATTTTCGATGCCGAGCAGTCCCGCAAAGGCTACTGGCTCAACCAGTTCTGCATGTCGCTGATGAAGGCCGAGAACCGCGAGCGCTTCAAGGCCGACGAGCGTGCCTACCTGGACGAATGGGCCATGAGCGAGGAGCAGAAGCAGGCCGTGCTGGCCCGCGATCTGAACTGGTGCATGCGCACGGGCGGCAACATCTACTTCCTGGCCAAGATCGGCGCCACGGATGGCAAGAGCTTCCAGCAAATGGCCGGCTCCATGACCGGCATGTCGGAAGAGGAATACCGCAACATGATGGTGAGCGGAGGCCGTTCGGCCGAAGGCAACCGCCGCGTGGGCGAGGAGGGCGATGCCCAGGCCCACCGCCAGCCGCAGGGCAAGGCCGGCAGCGTGGACAAGAACAACCAGGAAGGCAACTGAAATGGCGCGCATCACCGCATCCGTCTACACCTCGCATGTGCCCGCCATCGGCGCGGCCATGGACCTGGGCAAGGTGGGCGACCCCTATTGGCAGCCGCTGTTCAAGGGCTTCGAGCACTCGCGCCAATGGCTCAAGGACAACAAGCCCGACGTGATCTTCCTGGTCTACAACGACCACGCGACCGCGTTCAGCCTGGACTTCATCCCGACGTTTGCCATCGGCACGGCCGCGGAATACCAGCCCGCCGACGAAGGCTGGGGCCCGCGCCCCGTGCCCAAGGTCATCGGCCATCCGGAACTGGCCAGCCACATTGCGCAGTCGGTGATCCAGCAGGACTTCGACCTGACCATCGTCAACAAGATGGACGTGGACCACGGCCTGACCGTGCCGCTGTCGCTGATGTGCGGCGAGCAGGACGCGCGCACGGGCGCCTGGCCCTGCCCGGTGATTCCGTTTGCCGTCAACGTGGTGCAGTACCCCGTGCCGTCGGGCCAGCGCTGCTTCAACCTGGGCCGCGCCATCCGCCGCGCCGTGGAAAGCTTCGACGAAGACCTGAACGTGCAGATCTGGGGCACGGGCGGCATGAGCCACCAGCTGCAGGGCGCGCGTGCGGGCCTGATCAACAAGGAGTGGGACAACCGCTTCCTGGACCTGCTGATCGAGAACCCTGCCGGCCTGGCCAAGATGCCGCATATCGACTACGTGCGCGAGGCCGGCTCCGAAGGCATCGAGCTGGTGATGTGGCTGATCGCGCGCGGCGCCATGGCCGATGTGGACGGCCCCGCGCCGCTGCCCAAGGTCAACCACCGCTTCTACCATGTGCCGGCATCGAACACCGCTGTCGGACATCTCATCCTGGAGAACGGCTGAGGCCCCCACGTTCATCACTGCGTGTATTCACTGCCCCCCGAGGGGGCCTTCGCCTCCTTGAGGCGGCTCTACGGAGACTCATATGAGCAACAAGACCATCAAAGTCGCCCTGGCGGGCGCCGGTGCCTTCGGCATCAAGCATCTGGACGGCATCAAGAACATCGACGGCGTTGAAGTCGTCTCCCTGGTGGGCCGCGAGCTGGCCAAGACCCAGGAAGTGGCCGACAAGTACGGCATCCAACATGTGACCACCGAGCTGGCCGACAGCCTGGCCCTGCCCGAGGTGGACGCCGTCATCCTGTGCACGCCCACGCAGATGCATGCCGCCCAGGCCATCGAATGCCTGAAGGCCGGCAAGCATGTGCAGGTGGAGATCCCGCTGGCCGACAGCCTCAAGGACGCGCAGGCCGTGGCCGATCTGCAAAAGCAGACCGGCCTGGTGGCCATGTGTGGCCATACGCGCCGCTTCAACCCCAGCCACCAGTGGGTGCACAAGAAGATCGCGGCCGGCGAGTTCAACATCCAGCAGATGGATGTGCAGACCTACTTCTTCCGCCGCACCAACATGAACGCGCTGGGCCAGGCCCGCAGCTGGACCGACCACCTGCTGTGGCACCACGCCGCCCACACCGTGGACCTGTTCGCCTACCAGGCCGGCAGCCCCATCGTGAAGGCCAACGCCGTGCAAGGCCCCATCCACCCGGAACTGGGCATTGCCATGGACATGAGCATCCAGCTCAAGGCCGCCAATGGCGCCATCTGCACGCTGAGCCTGTCGTTCAACAACGACGGCCCGCTGGGCACCTTCTTCCGCTACATCGGTGACACCGGTACCTATATCGCGCGCTATGACGACCTCGTCAACGGCAAGGAAGAGAAGATCGACGTTTCCAAGGTCGACGTGTCCATGAACGGCATCGAGCTGCAGGACCGCGAGTTCTTCGCCGCCATCCGCGAAGGCCGCGAGCCCAATTCCAGCGTGGCCCAGGTGCTGCCCTGCTATCAGGTCCTGCACGATCTGGAAAAACAGCTCACCCCCTGAGCCGCTTCGCGTCTTCCCCCTGAAAGGGGGACGACACCCTCGGTGCGGGGCGGCCCTTCCTCGGTGTCTCTGAGTTGGGCCGCGCCAGTTTTACGCGTATTTGATCGTAGGAGAGCGATGCCACTTGGGCGTGGCACGACGATCATGTTTCCACCCGGAGTACCGCAATGACCGATTCCTCCTCCAGCAGCCGGGAAGACGTGCCCGAGGCGTCCAATCGCCTCGGGATCGACGGCATAGAGTTCATCGAGTACACGACCAGCCAGCCCCAGGCCCTGGGCCAGGTGCTGGAGGGGCTGGGTTTTCGCCCCGTGGCGCGGCACCGCTCGCGCGAGGTGACGCTGTACCGGCAGGGGGACATGAACCTGGTGGTCAATGCGGGCGCCGCCGATGTGCTGGCCCATGCCGCGTCCGACGGGCAGCCCGTCATCTCGGCCGTGGCGCTGCGCGTGCAGGATGCCCTGCAGGCGCATACGCGCTGCATCGAGCTGGGAGCCTGGGCGGCGCCCAGCCAGGCCCAGGCGATGGAGCTGCACATCCCGGCCATCCACGGCCCGGGTGGCAGCCGCTTCTACTTTGTTGATCGATGGCAGGAGTTCTCCATCTATGACATCGACTTCAAGCCCGTTGCCGGGGCCGATCCCCATCCGCCGGCGCTGGCCGGCCTGGGCTATTTCGGCGTGGTCCAGTACATAGGGCGTGGCCGCAGCGCCGACTGGATCACCTACTTCGAACGCATGTTCGACTTCCACCTGCTGCCCGATGCGCAGCGCTTCGGCATCCTGCCCAAGGGCAAGCTCATGCGCAGCCCCTGCAAGCGCTTCCTGTGGCAGCTCATCGAGCCCGATCCGGGCCTGGAGTGGGACGACATGCCCGAGCGCCTGCAGCGCATCGGCCTGGGCACCACCGACGTGCCTGCTGCCGTGCAGGCCTTGCGCCAGCGCGGCGTGGAGTTCGTGGAATCGAGCCGCCTGCACCCCGATGACCGCGGCGCACTCACGCGCAACGCCATGGGCACCGTGGTGTTCGAGCTGGTGCACCGCGACGCCTAGCGCAAAGCCTGGCGCGCCGCCGTCCGATTCAACCGCCGATACACACAACGATCCTGGAGGGCAACATGGGCTTGCTGGACAGCTATGGCATGGACACCATCACTCTGAATGGCTCGCTGGAGGCCAAGCTCGACGCCATTCGGCGCGCGGGCTTCACCCAGGTCATGCTCAGCGCGCGCGACCTGGCCGGCCACCCGGGCGGCGTCAAGGCGGCTGCGGCGGCGGTGCGCGCCAGCGGCCTGCGGCCCACGGGCTTTCAGGTGCTGCGCGACTTCGAGGGCCTGTCCGACCACCTGCACCACTACAAGGTGGACATCGCCAAATCCATGCTGGAGATGTGCGCCGAGATCGGCAGCCCCGTGCTGCTGGCCTGCTCGTCCACCTCGCGCCATGCCACGGGCGATCTCGACGTGATTGCGCGCGACCTGCGCAAGCTGGCCATGCTCGGCATTCCGCTGGGCGTGAAGATCGCCTACGAGGGCCTGTCCTGGGGCCGCAACGTCAACGAATTCACCACCAGCTGGGACGTGGTCTGCCGCGCCGACATGTCCAACCTGGGCATCGGCCTGGACTCCTTCCACATCCTGGCTGCCAAGACGCCGCTGGATGCGCTGGAGCTGATCGACCGCGACAAGATCTTCCTGGTGCAGCTGTCCGACTTCATGTGGCATGACGCGCCCACCTTCGAAGAGCGCATGGCCACGGCGCGCACCTTCCGCGTGTTTCCGGGCGAGGGCGTGCACAGCGAGCGCCTGGCCGACCTGGTGCTGCGCCTGGACCGCCTGGGCTACCGTGGCGACTACAGCTTCGAGGTCTTCAACGACGACTACCAGCAACTGCCGCTGGACACCGTGGCCGAGCGCGCGCGCCGCAGCGCGCAGTGGCTCAACGACGACGTGCTGCACCGGTCCGTGCCGCTGCCGGCCTGGGCGCGCACGGGCGTGCGGGGCGCTGCGGTTTGACGGCAAAATCGTTGTGCGAATGCACTGCAAGGGAGCGCCGGCCGCTCCCTTTCTTCTTTTCCCTGTGAGCCACCATGACCAACCTGTCCACACGAAACCTGGGTCCCTTCTCCGTCAGCGCCGTCGGCCTGGGCTGCATGAACCTCAGCCACGCCTATGGCCATCCGCCGTCGCCCGAGCAGGGCAAGGCCGTGCTGCATGCGGCGCTGGACGCCGGTGTCACGCTGTTCGACACGGCGGCGCTGTATGGCTTCGGCGCCAATGAATCCCTGGTCGGCCCCGTGCTCAAGTCCCACCGCAACCACATCACCCTGGCCAGCAAATGCGGCATGGCCGGCGTGCGCGGCGACGACGGCGTGGTGCGCCGCGTGATCGATGGCCACCCCAGGACCCTGCGCCGCAATTGCGAAGACAGCCTGCAGCGCCTGGGCACCGATGTCATCGACCTCTACTACCTGCACCGCTGGGACCGCCGCGTGCCCATCGAGGAATCGGTGGGCGAGATGTCGCGCCTGGTGGAAGAGGGCAAGGTGCGCGCCCTGGGCCTGTCCGAGATCGGCGCCGACGCGCTGCGCCGCGCCCATGCCACCTTCCCCATCGCCGCGCTGCAAAGCGAGTATTCGCTGTGGTCGCGCAATGCCGAGCTGGGCACGCTGCAGGCCTGCAAGGAACTGGGCATTGCCTACGTGGCCTTCAGCCCGCTGGGCCGCGCCTTCCTCACCGGCAAGCTCCAGGAGGTCCAGGGCCTGGTCAAGGGCGATATCCGCGCCGCCATGCCGCGCTTTGCGCCCGAGGCCTATGCGAAGAACCTGCAGCTGCTCGCGCCCATGCAGTCCATTGCCGAGCGCGCCGACTGCACGCTGGCCGAGCTGGCCATCGCCTGGGTGCTGCATCAGGGCGAGCATGTGATTGCCCTGCCGGGCACCACCAGCGTGGACCACCTGCACGAAGACCTGCGCGGCGGCGCCGTGCGCCTGGATGCGGCCCTGCTGGCCGAACTGGACGACCTCTTCAAGCCCGAGCGCATCCAGGGCGACCGCTATGCCGTGGCCTCGCAGCGCGAGGTGGATACGGAAAAGTACGCGTTCGAGACCGTCTGAACACGCCGCAGGCCGCTCATGGCATGGATGCGGCCAGGTCGAATGGCGCCGTGGGCGTGCCCTGGTGGAAGCGCATCTGCCAGCCCCGCGCCGTGCGCAGCCAGACCGAGGAGCGCAGCGTATGCCGGCCGGCCGTTCCATCCTCGGCCACGCTGGCCGAGCGGTAGGTCAGCAGCGCGCTGTCCGGTCCCAGGCGCGCCAGCGCAAAGCCGCCTGACACCAGCCGGGCAGGGGCCTGTGCTGGCAAGGCGGCCGCCAGGCTGTCCACGGTGGCGGCCCGGTCGTGCACTCCGCCTGATCGGCCGAATTCCAGGAAGTCTTCATGCAGCAGCGCCTGCAGCTGGCCTGCGTCCGATCGCACCTGCGGATCGTGCAGCCGCACTTCCAGTGCCTGCAGATGCTGCAGCAGATGGTCGTTACCGCCATGCATGTCCAGGTCAGGAAGTTGCGCCATGGCCATGTCGTTCACCATCAGATCAGATCCCGCATGGCCTGCGCCGTCTCGCGCAGCATGGGCAGCACGCGCGCCACGGCGTCCTTGCCGGTTTCGCGGCCCATGGGCATGGTGATGTTGAGGGCGCCGGCCAGCGCGCCGTGGCGGTCGCGTAGCGGCACGGCAATGCCGCGCGAGTCCAGGTTCAGCTGCTGCTCGCACAGGGCCCAGTCCTGGGTGCGGATCAAGGCCAGCTCGCGGCGCATTTCGGCGGGGCAGGTGATGGTGTGCGAGGTGAAGACCGTCAGCGCGCGGTTGTCCAGCCAGTGCTCCAGCTCGGCGTCGCTGCGCATGGACAGCATCAGCATGCCGGCCGCCGTGACCTGGGCCGGCACGCGCGCGCCCAGCACATAGCCGGTGTTCATGTTGCGGTTGGGTCCGTTGCGCGCGATGTAGACCACCTCGTCGTCGTCCAGCACAGCCAGGTAGGCGGTTTCATGGGTGCCGGCGGCCACGCGCTGCAGGAACGGCTGGACGATGCGCGGCAGCCGCGCCGACTCCAGGTACGACTGCCCCAGCCGCAGCACGCGCGGCGTGAGCCAGAACAGCTTGCCGTCCCCCGCCACGTAGCCCATGTGCTGCAGCGTCAGCAGGTAGCGCCGCGCGGCGGTGCGCGTCATGCCCGTGCGCTGGCCGGCCTCGGCGGCCGTCATGCGCGGGTGGGCGTCGTCAAAGGCTTCGATGATCGATACGCCGCGTTCCAGTCCGGCAATCCAGTCGCGCTGGGCGAGGGTGGAAGGTGTTGTCATGACGGTTTTGATTTTTCCGGATTAACCCTGGGTGCGTGCGATTATCGAACAGCGCCGTGCGATCAGCGCACATGCCTTTCGAAATTGGCTTGGGCGCATCCATAGGCGGGAACTACATTTTTTACATCCCGCCGGCCTGGCCGCAAGCATCGGGCAGGGGCCTTTTCTACATGGAGGAGACAACACATGAGCGCAACCCCGATACACACACAGCCCACCGGGCACCAGCCGCGCAAGGCCGCCACCAGCGGCTGGATAGGCTCGGCCCTGGAGTACTACGACTTCTTCATCTACGCCACGGCGGCTGCGCTGATCTTTCCGCAGATCTTCTTTCCGCAGGGTGATCCGGCGATTGCCATCATCGCCTCGCTGGCCACCTATGGCGTGGGCTATGTGGCGCGGCCCATCGGCGCCTTCGTGCTGGGCCACCTGGGCGACACGCACGGGCGCAAGCAGGTGCTGGTGTGGTGCATGTTCCTGATGGGCTTTTCCACCATCGCCGTGGGCCTGCTGCCCACCTATGACCAGGTCGGCCTGTGGGCGCCCGCGCTGCTGGTGCTGATGCGGCTGATCCAGGGCTTCGCGGTGGCCGGCGAGATCTCGGGCGCCAGCTCCATGATCCTGGAGCATGCCCCGTTCGGGCGGCGCGGCTTCTTCGCCAGCTTCACGCTGCAGGGCGTGCAGGCCGGCCAGATCCTGGCAGCGGCCGTGTTCCTGCCGCTGGCGCACTACATGCCTCCCGAGCAGTTCAACAGCTGGGGCTGGCGCATTCCCTTCATCCTGAGCTTCGTCGTCATCATCGCGGGCTGGATCATCCGCCGCGAGGTCAACGAGACCCCGGCCTTCACGGCAGCAGGCCGCAGCGAGGCGCGTCCGCGTTCGCCCGTGGTCGAGGCCTTCCGCCACCATTCGCCCGACATGCTGCGCGTGGTCTGCATGGCGCTGATGAACGTGATCCCGGTGGTGGCCACCATCTTCGGCGCGGCCTATGCGGTGCAGCCCGCCTACGGCATCGGCTTCGCCAAGGACATGTACCTGTGGATTCCCGTGGTGGGCAACATCGTCGCGGTGCTGGTGATCCCCATGGTGGGCAACCTGTCCGACCGCATCGGCCGGCGCCCGCCCATCATCTTCGGCGCGCTGCTGTCGGGCCTGCTGGCCATCGGCTACCTCTACGCCATCAGCGAACGCAACATGCCGCTGGCCTTCGCCATGTCCATCCTGATGTGGGGCGTGGTCTACCAGGGCTACAACGCGGTGTTCCCCAGCTTCTATCCCGAGCTGTTCCCCACCCGCACCCGCGTCTCGGCCATGGCCATCTCGCAGAACGTGGGCACGGCCATCACCGCCATGCTGCCCGCGCTGTTCACGGCCGTGGCGCCTCCGGGTGCGCACAACATCTGGCTGACCGTGGGCCTGATCGCCTTCGGCATCACCGTGGTGGCCGCCCTGGCCGCGTGGAGCGCCCGCGAGACCTACCGCGTGCGCATGGAAGACCTGGGCGAGGCCGGTGCGCAGCCCGTGGCAGCTGCCGAGTACGACCGCCTGCGCAACCAGGCCCTGGCCCAGTCCGGCCGCTGAATCCTGCAACCCAAGGCATCCGAAGGCCCCAGGAAATGATTTCCGGAAAAACCACCCTCATCGCCCACATCGGCGACCCGACCGAGACCTTCAAGTCGCCCATGATCTACAACCCGTGGTTCGACAGCCGGGGCATTGATGCCTGCGTCGTGCCCATGGGCGTGAAGGCGGCGCATTTCGCCGGCGACTTTGCCGCCATCATGCGTTTCACCAACCTGCGCGGCGCGCTGATCACCATGCCGCACAAGGTGTCCGTGGTGGACCTGGTGCACGAGGTCACGCCGGCCGTGCACATTGCAGGCGCCTGCAATGCCGTGCTGCGGCGCGAGGACGGCACGCTGCTGGGCGACCAGTTCGACGGCGCGGGCTTTGTGCGCGGCGTGCTGCGCAAGGGGCGGCAGTTGCAGGGCGCGCGGGTGCTGATCTCCGGGGCGGGTGGCGTAGGGTCGGCGATTGCCGCCTCGCTGGCGGCGGCCGGCGTGGGCGAGCTGATGCTGTTCGACACGCGGGACGAGAGCGCGCAGGCCCTGGCCGGGCGGCTCGCTGCCTACTACCCGAGGATGAAGGTGGGCACGGGCTCCAGGGACCCGCAGGGCTTTGACGTGGTCGTCAACGCCACGCCGCTGGGCATGAAGGACGATGACCCGCTGCCGTTCGATGTGCAGCGCATCGCGCCCACCACCTTTGTGGGCGAGGTGGTGATGAAGTCCGAGTTCACGCCGCTGCTGCGCGCCGTGCGCGACAAGGGCTGCGACTTCCAGGTAGGCACGGACATGCTGTTCGAGATGATTCCCGCCTACCTCGAATTCTTCGGCTTCGGCAGCGCCACGCCTGACCAGCTGCGCGCCACCGCCCACATCTCCTACTGATCCAGCCGACAGACAACCGGCCCTGGATGCGTCCGGGGCAGGGCGCAGCCACGCCCGAAAAAGCATTTTTCACAGAGAAGGAGACAAGACCATGCAACAGCAAATGCACCAGACACCGCGAGTGCCGCAGCGCGGGGCCCTTCGCATCCTGGCCCTGGCCACCGTGCTGGGCGCCTGGGGCGCGGGCGCCCAGGCCCAGTCCTCCGTCACCATCTACGGCAGCGTGGACCAGTACATCAACCACATGCGCAGCAGCTCGGGCGCATCCATGACCACGCTGGAGGACGGTGCCCTGCTGCGCAGCCGCCTGGGCTTTCGCGGTCAGGAAGACCTGGGTGGTGGCCTGTACGCGAAGTTCCAGCTGGAGATGGGCATCAACGCCGACAACGGCACGCAGGCCGACAGCACGCGCGGCTTCGACCGCCAAAGCTGGGTGGGCCTGGGCGGCGGCTGGGGCGAGGTGCGGCTGGGCCGGCAGAACACCGTGATCTTCGGGCGCGGCGACTACATCGACTTCACCTCGCGCACGTTGGGATCGATGGTCAACAACTTCGGTGTGCCCTCGCGCTTCGACAACGACATCTCCTACACCTCGCCGCGCATGGCCGGCTTCCTGTTCGAGGCCCACTACGCCATGGCCGAGACCGGTGCTCCAGCGCGCCAGGCCATCTACCAGCTGGGCCTGGACTACCTGAACGGCCCCTACCGCGTGGGATATGCCGGGCTGTATGCGCGTGCGCCGCAGAGCGCGGCCTATACCGACGCGGTCCGCTACGACAACCTCTACGCCAACTACGACTACGGCAAGGGCAAGGTCCAGCTGGCCTTTGTGCGGTCCAACAACAGCACGGCGGGCTCGGCGGGCAACAACACGGGCACGGTGCTGGGCAATGTGGGCGGGCTGGTGGCGGGCACGAATGCCGATGTGCGCCGCTTCTACCGCGTCTGGCAGCTGTCGGCCGACTACCGCGTGACGCCGCAGCTGCGCGTGGGCGCACTGTGGGGCCGCATACAGGATGGCTCGGACAGCGGGCGCGGCGCATCGGGCGGGGCCATCGCGGCCTACTACGATCTGTCCAGGCGCACCATGCTCTACGCGGTGGCCGAGCAGTTGAAGAACGACCGCAATGCGGGCTTTAGGCTGGCGGCCTCGGGCGGCATGAAGCCCAACTTCACATCGGCCGACGACGTCAACGGCCGCACCATCAAGGGCGTGCAGCTGGGCGTGCTGCACCGCTTCTGAGGGGGCATGCCATGGCACAGCTGCACCCGCTTCGCATTGCCGTGGCCGGCGCCGGCGCGATCGGCCAGGCCCATATCGCCGCCATCGGGGCCCAGGCGGATTGCCGCCTGTCCGCCATCGTGGACCCGGCGCCCGCAGCCCGGGAGCTTGCCCAAAGGGCCGGGGTGCCGCTGTGGCGCGACCTGGGCGAGCTGATCGCCCATGACAGGCCCGACGCCGTGGTGCTGGCCACGCCCAACCGCCTGCATGCCCCGCAGGCGGCCCAGTGCATGCATGCGCGCCTGCCCATACTGCTGGAAAAACCCGTGACCGCCACCGTGGCCGAGGCCCAGCGGCTGGCCGCGCTGGCCGATCGCTGCGGCGCCCGGCTGCTGGTGGGCCACCACCGCGCCCACAGCCCGATCATGGCGCGGGCCGCAGCCCTCATCGCCCAGGGGCGGCTGGGCCGCCTGGTGGCCGTGACCGGTGCGGCCCTGTTCTACAAGCCGGACGCCTACTTCGAGGAAGGCTCCTGGCGTCGCGAGGCCGGTGGCGGCCCCATCCTGCTCAACATGATCCACGAGGTCCACAACCTGCGCATGCTGTGCGGCGACATCGTGGCCGTGCAGGCCTTCGCCTCGCATGCCACGCGCGGTTTTGCCGTGGAAGACACGGTGGCCATCAACCTGCGCTTTGCCAGCGGTGCGCTGGGCAGCTTTGTGCTTTCGGACACGGCCGCCAGCGCGCGCAGCTGGGAGCAGACCTCGCAGGAGAACAAGGCCTATGCCAGCTATGAGGACGAAGACTGCTACCTGGTGGCGGGCACCTTCGGCTCGCTGGCCATACCGAGCATGCGGCTGAAGACCTATGCATCGGCCGGCCAGCGCTCCTGGAATGAGCCCTTCGACCTGGATGTGGCCGCCGTGGAGCGCGAAGACCCGCTGGTGCGCCAGATGGCGCATTTCGCGCAGGTGGCGCGCGGCCTGGCGCAGCCCCTGGTCAGCGTGCACGACGGCCTGCGCAACCTGCAGATCACCGAGGCCATTGCAGAGGCGGCGCGTACCGGTGCCGCCGTCGAGACCCCGGTGGCATGAACGAATCCCTGAATCGAGGACACCCCATGAAGACCATCCTGATGCTGCACGGCATCAACCACAACATGTTCGGCCAGCGCGACCCTGCCCAATACGGCACGGTCACGCTGGCCGAGATCGACGCCTCGCTGCGCAGCCTGGGCAGCCAGCTGGGCTGCGAGGTGGACAGCTTCCAGACCAATTGCGAAGGCGCCATGTGTGATCGCATCCACCAGGGCTTTCGGGACGGCGTCGATGGCGTGCTCATCAACGCCGGCGCCTGGACGCACTACAGCTACGGCATCCGCGACGCGCTGGCCATGCTCACCGTGCCCGTGGTGGAGATCCACATGAGCAACATCCATGCGCGCGAGCCCTTTCGCCACCACTCGGTGTTTGCCGACATCGTCCGGGGCCAGATCTGCGGCTTCGGCGCGGACAGCTACCTGCTGGGCCTGCGGGCCGTGCTGTCCGCCGTCGCATAGGATGCCTGGCGCGCAACTGGCCATGTATCTCCCTTGGAACTGCCTCGCTCGACGCGCGGCATGCCGTGACCAGGCTTCATTGAGATGAACTTCGCTGATCCCGGCCCGCGCCGCACCGCTTCCTTCCTCCTGCTGCTGCCGCTGCTGCTGGCCGCGCAGCCGGTCGCCACCGATGGCTATCTGCCGGCGTTGCCCGAGATCGCGCGCGACCTGGGCTCGGCCAGCAGCAGCCTGACCGTGTTCATGCTGGCCTTCGGTGTCGCCCAGCTGGTGTGCGGGCCGCTGGCAGACCGCTTCGGGCGCCGGCCCGTTCTGCTGACGGGGCTGGCCTGCTACACGGCGGCGGCGGCCGGCTGTGCGCTGGCGGGCAGCGCGGACGCACTGGTGGCCTGGCGCGCCGTGCAGGGCGCGGCCATGGCGGCCATCCTGGTGTGCGCCCGGGCTGCGGTGCGCGACCTGTATCCGGCCCACGAAGGGCCGCGCATCATGGCCCGCGGCCTGATGGGCCTGGGGCTGGTGGCCCTGGTGGCGCCGATTGCCGGTGCATGGGCAGTCCAGGCCGCCGGCTGGCGCTGGGTGCTGGGGGCGATGGGTGTCTACTCGCTGGCTTTGCTGGCACTGTGCTGGCGCACTTTCAGCGAGACGCGGCAAGCGCCGGCGGAGTCTGCCCCGGTCCTCGCATCCGTACCCGTATCCGTATCCGCTGGCGGTGTGCGCCAGGTGTTCGCCGACCCCGGCTTTTGCGCCTGGACGGCGCTGGCCGCAACCACCTACGGCGGCATCTTCTGCTTTTTGCTGCTGTCGCCGATGGTGTACGTCGACCTGTTCGGCCTGTCGCCCGTGCTCTACGGCTGGATTCCAGCAGGCGGCTCGCTGGTCTACATCTTCAGCATCACATGGTGCCGGCGCCTGCTGTCGCGCTACGGGCCGGTGCGCACGGTACAGCTGGGCGCTTCGCTCAGTCTGCTGGGGCCGTGCATCCAGATCGCCGGCTGCGTGCTGGCGCCGGCCTCGCCTTTTCCACTGCTGCTGGGGCACGCGGTGTATGCGCTGGGCCATGGCCTGCACCAGCCTTGCGGCCAGGCGGGCGCGGTGGGTGGCCTGCCGCCGCAGCTGGCCGGGCGGGCCGTGTCGTGTTCGGGCTTCGCGATCATGTGCGTGGCCTTCTGCGCCGGCCAGCTGGCGGCGCAATTTGTCGATCCGACCATGCGCCACGGTGCCTGGCCGATGGTGCTGCCCATGGCGCTGGCGGGCGTTGTGCTGGTCCTCATCGCCTTTGTCTGGCTGCCGCGGCTGTACCGGGTGCGGTCAGCGCAAAGGGTTCAGCCCCGGTCATGACACCGCTCATGCATCCGCGCGGTATTCACCCCGATGCTTCATGAACCGGTGGTAGGACATGCGCAGGTGCAGCTGCATCACCTGGCGTGCCAGCTCCCCATCCCTGGCACGTATGGCGATCACCAGGTCGCAGTGGTGGTGCAGGCTTTGCACCAGCTCTTCGGGCGTGTAGATGTAGAACGACCGCTTGATGATCGGCATGTCGATCATCGTCGCCAGCATGGTCTTGAGGCGCGGCGAGCCCGATGCCTCGATCAGCGCGTGGTGAAAATCCCGGTTGGCTGACTGCACCTCGCCAATGCCGTCGTGGCCAGCGGCAATGCCGGCCTCCATGCGCTGGTTGCTGGCCTCCAGCTCATCGGCCAGCCCCTCGCCGCCGCGCGTGGCCGCGAGGAACGAGGCGTACGGCTCCAGCAGCATGCGCAGCTGGAAGGTCTCCTCCACATCCCAGTCGCTCCACTCCGACACGCGGATACCCTGGCCCGCGCCATCGGTGGCCAGGCCATCTTCCACCAGGCGGTGCAGCGCATTGCGCACCGGCGTGCGGCTCAGTCCCAGGTCGCGGGCAATGGGTTCCTCCTTGAGCTGTTCGCCGGGTCGGTAGTGGCCGCCGATGAGCCGCTGCCGCAGAACCTCGTACGCCTTGTCTTTCACGTTTTGCACTGTGTTTGCACCAAGTGGATGGGAGTGGTGCGCCGATTCTAGGTGACGGCGGAAGGGCTCGCTGCGGTGCGCTTCATCCAGAAAAGTACAAAACAAGTACAAATATCCGCAGTTCTACGGGAAATCTCTATGAGTGGATCTGGGATGCACTCCATAGACTGCGCTCAATGTTTTAAATTTGTACTTTTATGAAGTTCGCAATACTGGGTGGTGGAATGGTCGGCGCCTGCTACATGCAGGCCTTTTTGGAGCAGGGGCACAGCCTGGTGGGCCTGTGCGAGCTGCAGCCCAACGCTGCGGTGGCCGACGCCGTGCAGGCCGCTGGCGCGCAGGTGCATGCCGCGCCCGGCGCCTGGCTGGCCGAGGCCGACGTGGTGGTGAGCGCCGTGTTCGGCACCGTGTCGCGCAGCCTGTTCGAGGCCTGCCTGCCCCATCTGCGCGATGGCGTGGTCTACGTGGACATGACCACGGCCGACCCGCAGGAGATGCGCGAATGCGGCGAGCTGGCCCGGCGCGTCGCCCAGGGCAGGGCGGTGCACTTCGTGGACGTGGCCATCACCGGCGCGGTCAACCTGGGCGGCAGCAAGACGCCGCTGCTCGTGGCCGGTGGCAAGGCCGGTTTTGTACAGGAATTGTTCTTGCCCCTTGGCGGCTCGGTTCGCGTGGTGGGCGGACAGCCGGGCGATGCCGCCGCGCTCAAGCTCCTGCGCAGCATCTACACCAAGGGGACCGAGGCGCTGGCCGTGGAGTGCCTGGTGACGGCCCAGCAGATGGGCCTGCGCGAGCAGCTGCATGTCGTGCTGCAGGACATCGACGAGACACCGCTGCGCACGCTGATGGAGTCCATGGTGCGCACGCACATCCCGCACTCCGCACGCCGCCGCAACGAGGTGGCCGAGGCCCGGCAGCAGATGGCCCGCAACGGCCTGGCGCCCATCGCCTCGCCCGCCGTCGAGGCGCTGTTCGCCGCCACGGCCCGGGCGCATGCGGCCCAACCGTTCACCGGCACCTCCACCGACGAGGCCATCGATTGGCTGGGCAGCCACGTGCTCGCCAGCCAAGCCTGATCAACGTACCCCTGCGCCAACCGACACCACCAAAGGAGACATCCGCAATGACGACCCCGACCCGACGCCGCCTGGCCCTCGCCGGCCTGCTGGCACTGACCGCTGCCGCCATGGCTCCGGCCCATGCCCAGGGCACCTATCCGCAGCGACCCATCAGGTTCATCGTGCCCTTTCCGGCCGGTGGCGGCACCGACAACCTCACGCGGCTGGTCGGCACCAAGCTCACCGAGGCCCATGGGTGGGCCATAGTGGTGGAGAACAAGCCCGGTGCCGGTGGCAACCTGGCTCTGGACCAGGTGGCCAAGGCCCCCGCCGACGGCCTGACCCTGGTGATGGCGCAGACCGACAACGTGGTGCTCAACCCGCTGCTGTACTCCAAGCTCACCTACAACCCCGACAAGGACCTGCGCGCCGTGGCCCTGGTCGCAGCCGGCCCGGCCGTGCTCGTGGTGAATGCCGATTCCCCGTACAAGTCCCTGGACGACATCATTCAGGCGGCGAAGAAGGAACCCGGGCGCCTGAGCTTTGCCACGCCGGGCACCGGCACCATTTCGCACCTCATCAGCGAGGCCTGGCAGAAAAGCTCGAATGTGAAGTTCACCCACGTGCCGTTTCGCGGCATGGCGCAGGCCATGCCCGACCTGCTGGGCGGGCGCATCGACATGTACATGGGCTCCATCCCCACGCTGCTGTCGCACATCCAGTCGGGCAAGGTGCGCGCCATCGGCGTGACCACCGCGAGCCGCTCCAAGCTGCTGCCCGACGTGCCGACCTACACCGAATCCGGCATCAAGGGCGTGGAGCTGGCCAGCGTGTGGGGCGTGATGGCCCCGGCCGGCACCTCCGACGCCATCGTCAGGCAGCTCAACGAAGCCATCAACAAGGTGGTGAACGCACCCGACACGGCCAGGAAGATCGCCGACTCCGGCGCCGAACTCATCACCGGCACACCGCAGGACATGGCCAGGCTCTACGCCAGCGACCGCGCACGCCTGGCACCCATCGTCAAGAGCTCTGGCACCACGCTCGATTGAGCGGCACGGCTTTCATTCCATCCACTCTGAGTACCACACCATGATCGGTCTTCAAATTCTGAAGCGGCAACGCGCTGTCAGCCTTGATATTGCCAGGCGCTATCTCGACGTGCCTGTTGCCAACGTCAGCGACTGCATGGCCCGCATGACGGCTGGCGGCGCGCGGCTGCGCCCCATGCACGGCGGCGGGCGCATGGCCGGCCCCGCGTTGACCATCAAGACCCGCCCGGGCGACAACCTCATGCTCCACAAGGCACTTCAACTGGCCAGCCCAGGTGACGTGATCGTGGTGGATGCCGGTGGCGACCTCACCAACGCACTCATCGGAGAAATCATGGTCGGAGACGCCATGCGTCGCCAGCTGGGCGGCATCGTGATCAACGGCGCGATCCGGGACGCGGCATGGATTCGTGCTGGCAGCTTCCCGGTATTCGCCGCGGGCGTCACGCACCGCGGACCCTACAAGGACGGCCCGGGCGAAATCAATGTGCCTATCGCCATCGATGGCATGGTGATCGAGCCCGGCGACCTCATGATTGGCGATGACGATGGCTTGCTGTGCGTACCCTATGCGCAGGCGCAGGCCTTGCTGGATGCAGCACATGGAAAGCAGATGGTTGAGGCCAAGATGGTGGCCGACATCGCTGCCGGTACCTACAGCGCGCCATGGATCGACGAGACGCTCAAGCGTCTGGGCTGCCCGATTCAGCCGTAGCGCCGGCGCTGCAGCATCCATCCTGCACCCATCCATCACCCATCGCCCGTCCGCCTCAGGCCTCGGCCAGCGCCTACAGATGGCTTTCCAGGCCACCGGTGCCGCTGGCCGCGTTCACATGGTCGAAGTAGCCGTACCAGCCGCTGGCCTTGATGCCCGCCAGCAGGGCATCGCGCGCGGCGGTATCGGGAAAGCGCCAGATGCCCAGGAAGCGGTGCGGGCTGGCCTGGTCCAGGCCGCGCTCGGTCTCGGCCAGGGCCAGCACCTGCACGCCCATGGCAGCCAGGCTGCCCATGGCGCTGGCAACCCCTTCCAGAAACTGCTGGCGCTGCGCGGCGGGCAGGGCCAGCCAGGCGGGGTTGGGGGAATAGAGCTCGACCAGATAGTGGGACATGGTGTTTCCGTGTTCAGGCTTTTCGCATATGTTGATTACGGCTTATTATATGGTGGCTAATCAGTTGAGTTTTTCTCTTTACTGAGACAGGCCAGGCGATCGCCGTCCGGAATTCCGCTCCAGGCTCCCGCCAGCCCCACACTGGCACATGCCGCAGTCCCTGGAGGCCCGGCTGCTGGTGCTGTGCCTGGGCACGCCGATGCGCGCCAGCGAGGGCGTTATCCGCTTCGAACTGCAGGCAGGGCTGCTGAGCGAGGTCTGGACCCGCCACTTTCCTGTGCAGACCATGCGCTTCAGCCTGCATCTGCAGGACGGGCAGATCATCGAATCCCTGGGTGCAGCGCAGTCGAGCTTCGGGCTGGAGGCCGACGGTGACCGGTTGGTGATGCTCCTGCGCAAGCTGCGCTTTTTGGGCATAGCCTGCCCGGCCTGGCTTGGGCAGCGCTTCGTGGCCGAGGAACGGGGCGAGGGCGGGCGCCTGCATTTCCGCATCGAGGCCGCCTGCGCTTTGCCTCCATACAGGGTGCGGCAGGCGCCTGAATGCTGGCCGATGCGGGTCTGTAGGTCCAGAGGGCTGGAGACCCTATGGCTGGTGGATGACGATTGCACCGGGCAGCCACGGATGCCATCCTGCGCGTGCTCCATGGCTCGGACTGGCCGAGGCGTCTGGCCTGGGTGGCGTGGCTGACCTCCGGCCCCTGCGCGATGGCCTGTACCGCTGGGTGGCGCGCAACCGCTACTGCTGGTTTGGCCGCAGCCAGCATTGCATTGTGCCCAACCCGCCGGTGGTGGCGCGCTTTCTGGATTGAGCGGCTGCGGCGCCATGCGGTGGTGATCTCCACCGTGACATTGACCGGCTTCTCTTGCACGCAGAGAAACTGCCTGCGTATCGTCTTAGAGTGGCTAACACCACCGATCCACGAAGCGTGCACAGATGATCGCCGCTGCCAGTTTTAGCAGCGCTTCGTGGATATCCAGCCGTCGTTCAAAGCGGATTCGCAACTTGCCAAAGCCTGCAAACCATCCATGGGTCCGCTCCACCACCCAGCGATGCCTGCCCAGTCGCTCGCTACTCTCAACGCCTCGCCTGGCAATTTGGCTGGCGATACCCCGTTGTCTCAAGTGCGCACGGCAACGCTTGTAGTCATAGCCCTTGTCGGCGTGCAACTTCGATGGTCTTTTGCGGGGGCGCCCTCCCAAGCCTGAAATCGCAGGAATCGCGTCCACGCACCTCTCGAACATCTTGGAGTCGTGCCGGTTCGCGCCGCTGACCAAGATCACCAGCGGGATGCCTCTGGCATCTACGACGATGTGCCGCTTGGAGCCGAGCTTGCCTCTGTCCGTGGGGTTTGGACCCGTTTCCTGCCCCCCCGGGGGCTTGGTACCGAGGAGCCATCAATGCTGGTCCGGCTCCAATCGATTTGGTCATGTTCACGCAAGCGAGTCCGCATGGCCTGGTGCAACTGTTCCCACACACCAGCGGCATTCCAGTCGCGCAGGCGCCGCCAGCAAGTCATGCCGCTGCCGTAGCCCAGGGATTGGGGAAGGTCTTCCCATGGAATGCCTGTTTGCAGCACGAACAGGATGCCGTTGAGAGCGGCTTCATCGCTGACTGCGAGTTTGCGCGCACCGCCTTTGGCAGAAGGCACGAAGGCTGGGATCAGGGGTTGTAGCTGTCGCCACAGTTCTTTGCTAACGGGTCGTCTTGCCATGAGGGCAGCGAGCATAACTGCTCTGCGGGGGCCTGTGACCAAGTGGTGTTAGCCACTCTTAGAAGGTGTGGATATAGTTTAAAATGGCTCGGATCTTTTCCATGTCTTGAAAATTCCTCGGGATGGTGTCTTCCATCTTGGCGCCTTCAAGTGCTTGGGAAGGGTTGCAAAACACTTGTTTTCAGGCGTGCCTGATGCCACTGCGAACATAGGTCAGCCAATTCCATCGCAAGCGGCACACCGCCACCTGTTGCACTTCGCCTGCTGGCCCGCATGCTTGCCTCTCGGACTTCTCCGGCAGTTTGTGAAGCTCTCGCTTTGGACCGAGCTTTGCGCTTGCCCGGGCGCATGCTACGTGCCACTTTGCTTTTCACCCTTGCATCTCCTGGTGCTGCTCGCGCCTTGGTAGCCTGCAAGCCTGCTGACTGCGTCACGCTATTGATGTTGGCTGCTGCACCGACGACCTTGTGCACCAGTCCCGACTAGGCATCCACTCCGATATGCGTCTTCATTCCGAGGGTCGTGACCTGCATGCCACGCGTTGACTGCTGCTCAGGCTGGGGAGCTTTTGCAGACCTTCCCTGGTTGAAGTTCTGCGCGGATACGCGGCGTCGTGCGAGCGCTGCCAGGCGGGCGAATTGTTATCGTGCTTTCTTCTGTTCCAAGCTGAAGAATGCACCATGACTTTCTGTGTCTATACACCGGTTGACCTCCACCGTGACGTGGACCAGTTCCTCGTGCACGCCAAGCAACCGGCGCACGGCATCGGGGTCCACGCCTGCGGGCGCGTCCAGTGCCTCGATGCAGGTGTAGCGCGCCTTGCCCACGCGCCAGACATGCAAGTTGGAGATCTGCGCGGCAAACGGCGCCCGGACAACGGCATGATCTTCGAGGTGCTCGAAGGCCATGTGCGCACCCATCTGGGTGAGGGCACGGCCGGCGGTCAGGCCCGTGAGGCCCGTGAGGCCCGTGAGGCCCATGAGACCCGGGACGCCGATGTGGACCTGGTGCTGTCGGTAATGCGCTCGTACATGAAGTGACGGCCGGCCCTGCCGCGGGGCCGCGCATTCATGAGCGCGATTGCGCAATCGCCGCACAGGTCTCAGCAATGCCTGCAGCCATCGCTCCTACGCTTGCACCCTTGTCAATGCAGGAGTGCAGGCGGATATGGACTGGATGGTGTTGGGGCTGCTGGCCGGCCTGGTGTTGGGGGCATATGACTTTCTGACCAAGCTGGCGCTGGGGGAAAAGTCCGTGCTGGAGGTGGTGTTCTGGTGCTCGGCGCTGGGCGCGCTGCTGTGGCTGCCTTTCGTGGCGATGGGCGATTCCTCGTCTGCCGCGCTGGACCTGCGCCAGTAGATGCTGCTGCTGCCCAAGTCGCTGATGATGGTGGCCACCTGGGTGCTGTCGTACTACTCGGTGAAGGCCTTGCCGCTGTCCATCTCTGCGGGCGTGCGTGCCAGCGGGCCGCTGTGGACGGCGCTGGGCGCGGTGCTCCTGCTGTCCGAGCACCTGGGCTGGTGGCAATGGCTGGGTCTGGCGGTGTCCATGGCCTCGTACTACCTGTTCTCCCTGGTCGGCCAGAAGGAGGGCATAGGCTTTGGCCGCAATCTCTGGGTGCTGTGCATGCTGGCGGCCACGCTGCTGTCCTCAGCCAATGCCCTGTACGACAAGCACATTCTGGCCACGCTGCGCATGGACCTGGTTGCCGTCCAGGCCTGGTCTGCGCTGCAGCGCGGCGCCCTGGCCTTGCTGCTGTTGCCCTGGATCTGGCGCGGGCTGGAGCTGCGCAGCCTGCTGGGGCGCAACTGTGCCGTGCCCGCCATTGCGCTGGCCTATGTGCTGGCCGAGTCCATCTACCTGGCCGCCGTGCAGATGGAGGGCGCGCAGATTGCCGTGATCTCGGTGCTGCGCCGCGCCAATCTGGTCATGGTGTTTGCGCTGTCGGCACGGTTCTTTGCCGAACGCCATCTGCGGCCCAAGGCGGCGGCCATGGCGGGCGTGCTGCTGGGTATTGCGCTGACCATGGCGCGCTGAGGATGTGAGGGCGTGAACGTGTGAGCGTGCGAAGCGTGAACGCAGGTGGCGGGTGGCGGGCGGCGGTGCCCGGCTATCCGGCCTCGGCCGCCACCGCACGAATCCAGTCCATGACGGCTGCGCCATGGCGCGAGACCATGGCGCGCTCGGAAGCCAGCAGGAAATAGCTCTGGCTGCAGGGGATGGCTGTGTCCGAGACGCGCACCAGGCTGCGCTCGGCCAGCAGGCGCTGGACCAGGGAGCGGCGGCCCAGCGCAATGCCTTGCAGGTTCAGCGCCGCGTCCAGCATGAAGCCCGTGTCCGAATAGCTGAGCTGGCGCTGGGCTGACGAGATGCGCAGGCCCGCGGCCTGCAGCCAGGGCTCCCAGGGTTGGCGGCTGTGCGAGAGCAGGTTGGCCCGCCGGAACAGCCCCGCCAGATCCAGGCCCTCGAACTGCTCCAGGTAGCGTGGCGCGGCCACGGCAAACCATTCGTCGTCCAGCAGGCGCTCGCAGTGGAATGCCAGAGGTGCCTGAGGCGCCTGGTGTGCAAAGCGGATGGCGATGTCCGCCTCGCCCTGCTGGAGATTGACGGTGCGCGTGGTCGGATCGATGGCGATGGAAACGTCCGGGTGGCTGCGCTGAAAGGCCGTGAGCGACGGCACCAGCCGCAGCCGTGCGAACGAGGGCAGGGCGCTGATGCGCACCACGTCGCGCCCCTGCACCAGGCTGCCGAAGGTGGTCTCCAGCGCCTGCAGCGGGGCGCGGGTCTGCTGGTGCAGCCAGGCCCCCTCGGCGCTGAGCGTGACCACGCGCGTGGTGCGGTGGAACAGCGGGGTGCCCAGCAGCTTTTCCAATTCGCGGATGCGGTGGCTGACGGCGCTGTCCGAAAGGTTCAGTTCTTCGGCCGCCTGCTTGAAGCTCTGGCTTCGCGCCACGGCATCGAAGGCGGCGATGAGGTGAAGGGGCGGGATGTTGCGCATGGCTGGCCGGCATCGTACTGGAGCCGGGCGCGCTGGTGGCCGGCGCCTTCATCCGTGCTCTCATTTTTTGCAAACAGTGACCCCTGAAAACCGCCCATCTCGGACACGGCGCCTCATTCGCAGCGGACAATCGTCGGGCCAGGAATATGACGGGATTTCGACAGTTCCCGCCGCCTGCTGGCCAGCCAAGGACTACCGCGCATGACAGAAGACCCCCGCCGAGATTCCCCCGCAGATGCCGCCCCCGCCGCCGCCCAGGCGCCGCAAACGGCCATACAGCTGCGCATCGGCACCGTCGCCAAGCTCAATCTCGCCGACTTCCAGAACGCCGTGCCCGCGCTGCTGGAGCTGGCCATCGTCAACGAGGGCGATCTGCCGCTGCAGGCGCTGAGCCTGCACCTGGCCTCGGAGCCTGCCTTCATCAAGCCGCGCACCTGGCGCCTGGAGTCGGTGGCCGCGCACAGCACCTATGCGCTGACCGACCTGGATGTGGCGCTGGACGGCGCCTTGCTCTCGCGCCTGACCGAGGCCGAGCCCGCCGTGCTGCGGCTGGAGCTGCGCAGCGGCCAGCCGGCACAGACGGTGCTGGCCCGGCACGAACACCCGCTGGAACTGCTGGCCCGCAACCAGTGGGGCGGCCTGGGGCATTTGCCCGAGATGGTGGCGGCCTTCGTGCAACCCAACGATCCGGCCGTGGACCGCATCCTCAAGGGCGCGGCGCAGGCGCTGGAGGCGGCGGGCAAGTCCGGCGCCATCAACGGCTATGAGCAGGGGCCGCAGCGCGCCTGGGAACTGGCCTCGGCCATCTGGACCTCCGTGCTCCAGAAGAAACTCAACTACGCGCTGCCGCCGGCCAGCTTCGAGCATGCGGGCCAGAAGATACGCGGCGCGACCCAGGTGCTGGATGCGGGCCTGGCCACCTGCCTGGACCTGACGCTGCTGTTCGCCTCCTGCCTGGAGCAGGCGCACCTGAACCCGCTGCTGGTCTTCACGCGCGGCCATGCCTTCGTGGGCCTGTGGCTGGGCAGGCAGGAATTCTCGACCGCCGTGGTCGATGACATCACGGCCGTGCGCAAGCGGCTCAAGCTGCAGGAGCTGGTGGTCTTCGAGACCACGCTGGCCGCGCAAGGCCAGGCCGTGGCCTTCAGCCAGGCCATTGCCCAGGGCGCGCGCCAGCTGGCCGAAGAGCATGAGGACCAGTTCGAGCTGCTGGTGGATGTGCGGCGCGCGCGCATGCAGCGCATCCGCCCGCTGGCGCTGGCCCAGCCGCAGGACGCCGCGCCCGAGGCCGGCGAAGGACAGGCCGAGCCACGGCTCACCGTGGAGCCGCCGCCCGAACTCCTGGCGCAGGCGCAGACACGCGAAGTGCCCACCTCCCAGCTCGATCCCAAGGACAGGCTGGCGCGCTGGCAGCGCCGGCTGCTGGACCTGTCGCTGCGCAATGCGCTGCTCAACTTCAAGCCTGGCAAGAAATCGCTGCTGCTGCAGGTGGCCGCGCCCGCGCTGGAGGACACGCTGGCCCGGGGCCAGGTGCTCAAGCTGCTGCCCAGCCCCGAGCTCATGCAGGGCAAGGACCCGCGCAGCCAGCCATTGCACGAGGCGCGCAGCCTGGAAGACCTGCGCGGCGCGCACGCCGAAGAGGCGCTGCAGCGCCGCGAGGTCTTCATCGACCTGGAGCCGCTGGAGCTGGACAGCCGCTTTGTGGAGCTGTTTCGCGGCGCGCGCAACGCGCTGCAGGAAGGCGGCGCCAACACCTTGTTCGTGGCCCTGGGCTTTCTGGTCTGGAGCCGGCCCGACAAGCCCGATGTGCGCGTGCGCGCGCCGCTGATCCTGCTGCCCGTCACGCTGGAGCGCAAGAGCGCGCGCTCGGGCTTCACGCTGCAGGCGCATGAGGACGAGCCGCGCTTCAACCCCACGCTGGTCGAGATGCTACGCCAGGACTTCCAGCTGGAGCTGGGCGTGCCCGCAGGCGACCTGCCGCGCGACGAGGCCGGGCTGGACATCACCGGCATCTGGGCCCGCGTGCGCGAGGCGATCAAGGACGTGCGCGGCTGGGAGGTCAGCGAGGACGTGGTGCTGTCCATGTTCTCCTTCGCCAAATACCTGATGTGGAAGGACCTGGCCGAGCGCGCCGACCAGCTGCGCAGCTCGCCCGTGGTCGCCCACCTGATCGACACGCCGCGCGAGCCCTATCGCTCGGAGATCGCCTTTCCCGACACGCGGCGGCTGGACCAGGAGTTCGCGCCGCAGCAGGTCTTCAGCCCGCTGCCGGCCGATTCATCGCAGCTGTCGGCCGTGATGGCCGCTGCGCGCGGCAAGGACTTCGTGCTCATCGGCCCGCCGGGCACGGGCAAGAGCCAGACCATTGCCAACCTGATCGCGCAGTGCCTGGCCGAGGACAAGCGCGTGCTCTTCGTGGCCGAGAAAATCGCCGCGCTGGACGTGGTCTACCGCCGCCTGCGCGAAGTGGGCCTGGGCGAGTTCTGCCTGGAGCTGCACTCCAACAAGAGCCGCAAGCTCGACGTGCTGGGCCAGCTGCAGAAATCCTGGGACTCGCATGGCCAGGTGGATGCCGAGGCCTGGGCCGCCAAGGCCAGCCAGCTCGGCCGCCTGCGCGAGCAGCTGTCGGCCTATGTGGAGCGCCTGCACCGGCGCCACGCCAACGGCTGGACCATCTACCGCGCCATTGGCGCCGTGGCCGGTGGCCAGGCGCTGCCGCGCCTGGGATTTCACTGGCCCACGCCCCAGGCCCATGACGAAGCGGGCCTGGCCCTTTTGCGCGAGACTGCGGGCCGCCTGCAGGCCAATGCCCAGGCCGTGGGCGCGCAGCATCTGAAGGACGGGCCGCTGGCCACGGTGCAGGCCAGCGACTGGTCCGTACGCTGGCAGCAGCAGATGGTGGATGCCGCCCAGGCCCTGCACGATGCAGGCCAGGGCTTTGCCGAGGCGGCGCAGCAACTGGGCCGGCTGCTGCGCATCGAGTGGCCTGCGCTGGGGCGCCAGGCGCGCTCGGCGCTGGGCGTGATCGCGCGCGCGCTGCCTGCGGCCGCAGGCCGCAACCTGGCTTTCTGCGTGCTGCCTGACGGCGCGCGCATTGGCGAATCCCTGCAATCGGGCCTGCAGCTGCTGGCGCAGCACGGTGATCTGTCCGCACAGATTCCGGCGCCCTGGCCGGCCGAGCTGCAGGCGCGCCTGGCCCAGGCGCTGGACCTGCTGGCGCAGCGCCGGCGCCTGCAGGCCGGGCTGGGCACGCCCTGGCCCGTGGCCCTGGGCGACGAGCTGGAGCGCGGCCTGCAGTGCATCGACGAGATCGCGGCGCTGCGCCAGGGCCTGTCCGTCAAGTACGGCGCGGGCGTGGGCCAGCTCAATGTCTCGCAGCTGCAGCGCGAATGGGCCAGGGCCGGCAAGTCCTTGTGGCCGCTGTCCTGGCTGGTCCGGCGCAAGGTGCGCGCGGCGCTGGAGGCCACCATCGAAGGCGCGGGCGAGCCGCGCGTGGCCGATGACCTGGCCGCCCTGGTGCGCATCCGGGGCCTGCGCGAGGAACTGGACCAGATCCAGCCCGGCGCCGCAGCCGACGGCCTGTGGGCCGGACACCGCACGCGCACCGACCATGCGCGCAGCGCCTTGAAAGCCAATGCGGCCCTGCTGGCCGCGCGTGCGCAGAAGTCCTTCTCGCTCGACGGCCTGGAGGCCGTGGCCGAAGGCCACGGCGGCGAGCGCTGGGCGGCCGAAGTGCAGCGCCTGCAGGCCCTGTACCAGATCGACCGCCAGCTCGATGGCTACCTGCCGCTGGCCGATGCCAGCCACGGCCTGTGGCGCGGCCTGGAAACCGATGCCCAGGCCTTGCAGGACGCGCTGGCCTTCGAGCGCGAGCGCCTGCAACTGACGCGGCGCGGCGGCCTGATGGCATCGCACGCCGCCGTGGCCCAGGGCCGCTGTGGCGCGGCGCTGCAGCAGGCCCATGCGCAGCTGGCGGCCCGCAGCGCCATCGAGGAACAGCTGCTGGCGCTGGACGAGCTGCGCTTGCGCTGCCCCGGCGTCTGGGACGGCCTGGACACGCGCCCGCAAGCCGTGGAGCATGCGCTGCGCCTGCAGGGATCGCTGCAGGCAGGGCTGACCGGGATGGGCTGGCAGGAGGCCGAGCTGGCCCAGGCACGCCAGGCGCTGCACCAGGTGCTGGCCTTGCGCAGCACCGAGCTGGGCGAGGGTGCCGCGGTCGGCATGGCCTGCCAGCAGTTGCTGGACAGCCTGGCCGGCCTGCACGCGGCCATAGACCCCTTCGGCGCGGCGGCAGCCCATGGCGAGCCGCAGCAGCGTGACCTGGCCCAGCGCACGGCCGAGCAGCTGGCGGCCACGGCGGGCGGCGTGCTGGCCGGGCAGGGCGGCCTGCATGCCTGGTGCGCCTGGCGCAATGCCCAGGCCGCGGCCCGCGCGGGCGGGCTGGGTGCGCTGGCCGACGCCATCGAGTCCGGCACCCTGGAGCCGGCCCAGGCACCCAAGGCCTTCGAGGTCAACTACGCGCGCTGGTGGCTGGCGCTGGCCGTGGACGAGGACGAGGTGCTCAAGCGCTTCGTCTCTGCCGAGCATGAGCGGCGCATTGCCGACTTCCGCGCGCTGGACGATGAATTCACCTCGGTCACGCGCCAGTGGATACGTGCGCGGCTGTGCGCGGGCCTGCCGTCGGCCGACAGCATCCAGCGCAACAGCGAGTGGGGCATCCTGCGGCGCGAGATCACCAAGAAGCGCCAGCACCTGCCGCTGCGCCAGCTGCTGGAGCAGATCCCCTCGGCCGTGCTGCGCCTGACGCCCTGCCTGCTGATGAGCCCGCTGTCCATTGCCCAGTACCTGAGCGCCGAGACCAGCAACTTCGACATCGTCATCTTCGACGAGGCCTCGCAGATCCCCGTCTGGGACGCCATCGGCGCCATGGCGCGTGCCAGGCAGGTGGTCATGGTGGGCGACCCCAAGCAACTGCCGCCCACCAGCTTCTTCGGCCGCGCCGACACCTCCGACACCTTCGACGACGACACGCAGGGCGTGGAAAGCGACATGGAAAGCATCCTGGACGAATGCCTGGGCGCCAGCCTGCCCACGCGCAACCTGTCGTGGCACTACCGCTCGCGCCATGAAAGCCTGATCGCCTTCAGCAACCACCGCTACTACGGCGGCGGGCTGGTGACCTTTCCCTCGCCCGTCACCGATGACCGCGCCGTCAGCTTCCACGCCGTGCAGGGCCGCTATGAAAAAGGTGGCGCCCGCATCAACCAGCCCGAGGCCAAGGCCCTGGTGGCCGACCTGGTGGCGCGGCTGAAGTCGCCGGGGTTTGCGCAGTCGGGTGCCACCATCGGCGTGGTCACCTTCAACTCCGAGCAGCAAAGCCTGATCGAGGACCTGCTGGACGAAGAGCGGCGCAAGGACCCGGGGCTGGAGCCGTTTTTCTCCGATGCGCTGCTGGAGCCCGTCTTCGTCAAGAACCTGGAAAGCGTGCAGGGCGACGAGCGGGACATCATGTACTTTTCCATCACCTACGGGCCCGATATCTCGGGCGCGGTGTCCATGAACTTCGGCCCGCTCAACCGCGACGGCGGCGAGCGGCGGCTGAACGTGGCGGTGACGCGCGCGCGGCAGGAGCTGCGCATCTTCTCCAGCCTGCGCGGCGAGCAGATGGACCTGTCGCGCACCCAGGCGGCGGGCGTGCGCGATCTCAAGCACTTCCTGGAATTTGCCGAGCGCGGCCCGCGCGCGCTGGCCGAGTCGCACCATGGCAGCCAGGGCGATTTCGACAGCCCCTTCGAGGCCAGCGTGGCCCAGGCGCTGGAGCGCAAGGGCTGGCGCGTGCACACGCAGATCGGCGCATCCTCGTTCCGCGTGGACCTGGGCGTGGTGCACCCGGACCATGCGGGCAGCTACCTGGCGGGCGTGGAGTGCGACGGCGCCACCTACCACCGCTCGGCCACGGCGCGCGACCGCGACAAGCTGCGCGAGCAGGTGTTGCGCGGCCTGGGCTGGCAGATTCTGCGCATCTGGTCCACGGACTGGTGGGTCAACCCGGGCGGAACGCTGGAGCGCATCCACGCGGCGCTGACCGCGCTGCTGGAGCAGGACCGGCGCAAGCGTGCGGCCGAGGTTGTAGAGGTTGCCGAGGTGCCGCAGGCGGCTGCAGTCGCCAAGGCAGAGCCAGCGCCAGAGACGCCTGAGTCGTCCGAGTCCTCCGAGCCCTCCGCGTCCTCTGAGTGGCCCGAGGCATCCGTGGAGGACGGCGAGGCACATAAGGTCTGAAAGTCGGCCGTGCGCATGAAATGGGCACTTGCTGAAGCCAGAGACACCAAGGAAGGGCCGCCCCCGCACCGAGGGTGTCGTCCCCCTCCCCCGCAAAGCGGGTAGAGAGGGGGAAGGCGCGAAGCGCCTCAGGGGGTGTCAGTACTTGTCCGGAACGTACATGTGCTGGGGAACCGGGTTGCGCGTGTACTCCGGGTTGCGCGTGCGCTCGGGCAGCACGATGGCCGGGTGCTCTATCTCCTCGTAGGGCAGCTGCGTCAGCAGGTGGGAGATGCAGTTGAGCCGGGCCTTCTTCTTGTCCACGGCCTGCACCAGCCACCAGGGCGCCTCGGCGATGTGGGTGCGCTCCAGCATGGCTTCCTTGGCCTTGGTGTAGTCCTCCCAGCGGCGGCGGCTCTCGAAGTCCATGGGACTGAGCTTCCACTGCTTGAGCGGGTCGTGCACGCGGCCCAGAAAGCGCAGGTGCTGCTCCTCGTCGGTGATGGAGAACCAGTACTTCACCAGCGTGATGCCCGAGCGCACCAGCATCTTCTCGAACTCGGGCACGGAGCGGAAGAACTCCTCGTACTCCTCGTCGGAGCAAAAGCCCATCACGCGCTCCACGCCGGCGCGGTTGTACCAGCTGCGGTCAAAGAGAACGATCTCGCCGCCCGCAGGCAGGTGGGAGACATAGCGCTGGAAGTACCACTGCGTGCGCTCGCGGTCGTTGGGCGCGGGCAGGGCGGCCACGCGGCACACGCGCGGATTCAGGCGCTGGGTGATGCGCTTGATCACGCCGCCCTTGCCGGCCGCATCGCGGCCCTCGAAGAGAATGACCACCTTCTTCTTGTGGTGCTGCACCCAGTCCTGCAGCTTGACCAGCTCGCCCTGCAGGCGCAGCAGCTCGCGGAAGTAGGTCTGGCGGCTCACGGTGTCGGCACCGTCCAGATCGTCGCCACCGCTGCCCAGGCGGGCGTCGTCTATCTCCATCTCCAGTTCTTCGTCGTAGCTGTCGAGCAGATCGCGTTCGATGCGCTGCATCAGCGAATCATGGTGGTCGGGCAGAAGTTCGTCGTACATGGTGGGGAATCCGGGCGTCCAGGAGTTGGCGCCTGGGATGGTGGCGTGGATGTGTGACGCGGCTGTGACGGTGCGGCTGGGTGAATACCCTGGCACCGCTCGCCTTCCCGCCGCCTACAGCCACCCCGCCTTGCGGAACTTGTAGTAGAGCAGGCCGCAAACACCCAGCACGAACAGCAGCGCGGCCGGATAGCCGTATTGCCACTTCAGTTCGGGCATGTTCTCGAAGTTCATGCCCCAGACGCCGAAGAAGGCCGTGCAGATGGCGAAGATACTGGCCCAGGCTGCCAGCCGCTTGGTGACTTCGTTTTCCTCGATGGACACCATGGACAGGTTCACCTGGATGGCCGTGCCCACGGTGTCGCGCATGGTGTCGATCTGGGCGTTGATGCGGCCCAGGTGATCCATCACATCGCGGAAGTAGTCCCTGGAGCCCACGCAGATCTGGGGGACGCGCCCGCCGTTGAGCTTGCCCACGGCTTCCAGCAGGGGGGCCACGGCGTGCTTGAGGTCCATGGCGCGGCCCTTGAGTTCATACAGCTGCTTGATGTTGTCGCGCGCCGCGCCCTTGGTGAAGATCTGCTGCTCGATCTGCTCCAGCTCCACCTCCAGCGCGTCGATGATGGGAAAGTAGCGGTCCACCACCGCATCCATCAGCGCATACAGCACAAAGCCCGAGCCATGGCGCAGCAGCTCGGGCTCGCTCTCGCAGCGCTCGCGCACGCCCAGGAAACCGCGCTTGCTGCGGTTGCGCACCGACAGCACGTAGTTGGAGCCTACGAAGACATCGACCTCGCCGTGGTTGAAGTGGCCGGGCCGCTCGGGCTCGGGCTCCAGCAGGTGCATCACGGCAAACAGCGAGCTGCCGTACTCCTCCAGCTTGGGCCGCTGGTGGCCGTGCAGCGCATCCTCCACGGCCAGGGCGTGCAGGCCGAACTCCTGGCGCATCTCCTCCAGTTCGGCCGGCGTGGCGTCCGCCAGCGCCACCCAGACGAAGCAGCCGGGCCGCTCTATGTAGTTGCTGATGTCGGCGACAGGAATGTCCGCCAGCTTGGCCCCGTTTTCGTAGGCAACGCAGTTGATCAGCATGGGAGTTCCCTCGGTAATTCTGGTGCTGGTGATCCTGCCATAACGGGGGAGGGGGAAAAGCCAGTGCCCAAGCTGCCACCGAAACCGCCAGCAGCCCAGGTTTGCGCACCTGGTAACAATACGTGTATAACCTGTCACAACCTGCTGGGCGCCGCCCGGCGCTTGCGAGTCAAGGACTCAGATGATCTTTCGCCAGTGGGGAATCGCGTTGGGTGCGTTGGGCCTGTGGGCCTTGAGCGGTGTATCTGCAGCCGGTGTGCTGGACAAGATCCAGGCCGGTGGCGCGCTGGTGATTGCGCACCGGGAATCGTCGGTCCCCTTCTCCTACATCGACACCCGCAGCGGCAAGCCCGTCGGTTATGCGCTGGATCTGTGCCTTCGCCTGGCCGAGGCGGTGCGCAAGCAGACAGGCAGGAAGGACATGAAGGTGGAGTTCCTGATGGTCACGCCCGCCAATCGCATGGCCGTGATCGAGCAGGGCAAGGCCGACATGGAGTGCGGCTCGACCACGAACAACGCGCAGCGGCGCCAGACCGTGGCGTTCACGGTTCCCCATTTCATCACCGGCGCCCGGATGCTAGTGAAGGCCGACAGCACCATCAACGCGATGGAGGATCTCAAGGGCAAAAAGCTGGTTTCCACCAAGGGCACCAGCCCGATGGCCCTGGTGACGCAGGCCAACAGGCAGCGCCTGATGGGCATCACCATTGTGGAGGCCCCCGATCACGCGAGGGCCCTGGAGATGGTGGAGAACGGCGAAGCCGACGCGTTCGTGATGGATGACGTGCTTCTCAACGGGCTGGCCGCTGCACGGCCCGATCCACGCGCCTTGAAGGTGGTGGGCAAGTTCCTGTCCACCGAACCCCTGGCGATCATGCTGCCGAAGGCCGATACCGCGTTCAAGAAACTGGTCGATGAAGAGATGAAGCGGATCATCACCAGCCGCGAAATCCACCCCATCTACGAGAAGTGGTTCCTGCAGCCGATTCCACCCAGCTCCACGAATCTGAACCTGCCGATCAGCTATTTGCTGCGCGACTTCTGGAAGTACCCCACGGCGGACATTCTGCTGTAGGCCCGTCTGTGCAGCCGCAGCGCCGCATCGGTCAAGCCGCCAGCGCTTGCTCCCTTGGGCGGGCGGCTGGGGCACCACCCGCCCCCGTCCCCGCCAGCTCCCCCAGCCCGAAATGCCCGCGCAGCGTGCGGCTTTCGTATTCCTCGCGGAACAGGCCGCGCTTGCGCAGCAGGGGGACGACTTCGCTGGTGAACAGCTCGAACTGCTGGTTGAGTATGGGCGGCATGACGTTGAAGCCATCGGCTGCGCCGTGCCTGAACCAGTCTTCGATGATGTCGGCCACCTGTTCGGGCGTGCCGGCCACGGCCAGGTGGCCGCGGGCGCCGGCCAGGCGCTTGAGCAGGCCGCGCAGGGTGAGGCCGTCGCGCAGGCTGGTTTCCACGTAGCCCACGGCGCGGCTGCGCGAGGCTTCGACCTTGTCGGGATCGGGGAAGTCGTCGCGCGTGAGCAGGCGGTCCAGCGGCACGGCCGAGAAGTCGTGGCCGCCAAAGCGTGCGGACAGGCGGGCCAGGCCGACCTCGATGCTGGTCAGGCTGTCGAGCTCTTCCCAGACCTGGCGCGCCTCGTATTCGGTGGAGCCGATGGCGGCGCTGATGCCGGGCAGGATCACGATGTCCTGCGGGCGGCGGCCCAGCCGCTGCGCCTGTCCCTTGATGTCGGCATAGAAGGCCTGGGCCGATTCCCGCGAGCCATGGGCCGTGAAGATGGCCTCGGCCCATTGCGCGGCAAAGGCACGGCCCGATTCGGACTGGCCGGCCTGCACGAAGACGGGCCGGCCCTGCGGGCTGCCGGGCACGTTGAGCGGGCCGCGCGTGCGGATGTATTTGCCCTCGAAGTGGATGGGCCGGATCTGCGATGCGTCGAGGAACTGGCCGGCCGCCGTGTCGTCCAGCAGGGCGCTGGCCGGAAAGCTGCGCCACAGCGCATCGACGGCGGACACGAATTCCTCGGCGATGCGGTAGCGGTCGCCGTGGTCCACGCTGTCGGCCAGGCCGTAGTTCAGGCCCGCATTGGGCGCCCAGGAGGTGACGATGTTCCAGCCCGCCCGCCCCTTGGACAGATGGTCCAGCGAGGCGAACTGGCGCGCCAGCGTGTAGGCATGGCTGTAGGTGGTGGAGGCGGTGCCGATCAGGCCGATGCGCTCGGTGCGCAGTGCCAGTGCCGTCAGCAGCACCAGCGGGTCCAGCAGGCCCGAGGTGATCTGCTGGCCGTTCTCGGGCCCGACCAGGCTGTCGGCCAGGAAGACGGCGTCGAATTTGGCGGCCTCGGCGATGCGTGCGGCATCGACGTACAGCTCCAGGTCGGTGAGCGCCTTGCGGTTGGCGCCGGGATGGCGCCAGGCGCCTTCGTGGTGGCCGCGCGTCATGAGGAACAGGTTCAGGTGCAGTTGCCGAGACATGGGAGCAGTCCTTTGTTGTGTGGGTTGTTTCGCGGGCGGAGCCGGCGTCAGGCGATCTCTGTCTCGACGCCCAGGCTGCGCAGCAAGGTGGCGCGCAGCTGCATGAAGGCAGGATGGTCGGGGCGGCGGGGATGGGGCAGGTCCACGGCGTGGTCCTCGGCGATGCGGCCGTCCCTGAGCACCAGGATGCGGTCGGCCAGCAGCAGGGATTCGTCCACGTCGTGCGTGACGAGGATGACCGTGGGCCGTATGCGCTCGACCAGGCGCAGCAGCAGGCCGTGCATGCGCATTCGCGTGAGCGCGTCCAGCGCGCCGAAGGGCTCGTCGGCCAGCAGCACGTGCGGGTCGCGCAGCAGGCTGCGGGCCAGCGAGGCGCGCTGCTTCTGGCCGCCCGACAGCGTGGCGGGCCAGGCGCCAGCCTTGTCCTGCAGGCCCACGTCGTGCAGGATTTGCCGTGCTGCGGGCAGCACGGCGCGGGCGTCCAGCCCCAGCGTGAGGTTGTCCAGCACCGACAGCCAGGGCAGCAGGCGCGCGTCCTGGAACAGCACGGAGACATTGCCCTGCGCACTGGCCGCGCCGCTGGACTGCGCATGGCCGTCCAGCCCGGCGAGCGCGCGCAGCAAGGTGGTCTTGCCCGAGCCGGACTCGCCCAGCAGGGCCACGAACTGGCCCGGGGCAATGTCCAGGTCGATGGCGTCCAGCACGTTCTTGCCGCCAAAGCTGCGCGTGAAGCGCTGCAGCCGCACGGCGCCCGGGGTGGGGTGATGGCTCATGATCCCAGCGACCTCCGGTAGGACAGCACATGCGCCTCGACGCGGCGCACCACGGCGTCGGACAGCAGGCCCAGCAGGGCGTAGATGAGGATGCCCACCACGATCACATCGGTCTGCCCCCAGTCGCGGGCGCGGTTCATGAGGTAGCCGATGCCGGTCTGCGTGTTGATCAGCTCCAGCACCACCAGCGCCGTCCAGCACAGCGACACGGCAATGCGCAAGCCCACGAAGAAGCCCGGCAGCGCGCCCGGCAGCGCCACCTTGCGGATGAATTCGGCGCGCGAAAGGCCCAGGGTCTGGGCCAGCTCCACATGGCCGATGTCGATGCCGCGCAGGGCCGCGTGGGTATTGATGTAGACGGGCACCAGCACGGCCGTGAAGATCAGAAAGATCTTCATGGACTCGCCAATGCCCAGCCAGATGATGGCCAGGGGAATCAGCGCCAGCGTGGGCACGGCGCGCTTGATCTGCACCAAGCCGTCGAGCAGGGCCTCGCCCGTGCGCGTCAGGCCCGAGGCCAGGGCCAGCAGCACGCCAGCCACCACGCCCAGCAGCAACCCGCTGTAGGCACGGCCTGCCGATGCCAGCAGGTGGGGCAGCAGGCTGCCGTCGGCCACCATGCCGTAGCCGGCGACCAGGGCCTGCGAGGGCGCGGTCAGTGTCTCGGGCGACAGCCAGCCCAGGCGCGAGGCCGCCTCCCACAGCACCAGCAGCAGGCCGGGGCCCACCAGCAGCGCGCCCTGCGACAGGCGCGCGGGCACCAGTTGCACGGCGGCCCGGGTGGCGGGCTCGGATTGAGCGGTGGCTGCGGTGGCCGGTGCCAGACCGGCCGCGTTGATATCCAGTTGCGCTTGCGTCATCGTGTGTTTTCTGGCCGGTTCATCGGTTGGCCACGATCACGCGGTCGTAGGTGGACACGAAGGAGCCGGCCGCATCCAGCCGCTGCGGCAGGCTGCCGGCGGCGTGCAGGATGTCGATCAGCTTCTGGTGGTGGGGTTGCGCCTCGGCGGCCGTCTGGAACAGCAGGTCGGACTGCGATGCCAGGATGGCCGCCGTGCTCTCCGCATCGATGCGCTGGAACTGCGTGTAGTAGTGGCGGCCCCATTCCTGCTCGTGGCCATTGCTCCACTTGCCTGCGCGCACGAAGGCGCCAAGGAAATCGACGATGGCCTGGGACTTGGCCGGGTCGGCCAGCACCTCGGGCCGGGCATAGAGGTACGAGGTGGCGGGCAGCAGCGTGCGCTCCTGCGGATCGGGCACGGGCCGCGCGCCGATCTGCTTGCCCAGGCGCGTGACATGGGGCTCCATGAGCACGGCCACGTCCACGGCCTTGGCGCGCAGCGCGTCGTTGAGTTCGGCCACGCGCAGGTTGACCAGCTTCACGTCGGCCAGCGTCAGGCCCGCGCGTGTCAATGCCTCGATCAGGAAGACCTGGCGGCCCGAGCCTTCCACATAGCTCAGGCGCTTGCCGCGCAGGTCGGCCAGGCGCTCTATGCCTGCATCGGCACGCTGCACCAGCCGGTACTGGGCGCGCTCGCGCGTGAAGGTGGCGATGATGGGCAGCTGCACACCGGCGGCGCGCGCCTGGATGGGCGGCGTGTCGCCCACATAGGCAATGTCCAGCGCGCCTGCGCGTATGGCCTCGAAGATGGCCGGGCCGCCCGCGAAGTTGGGCAGCTCCAGCTGAAAGCCCAGGCGCTTGCGCTCGCCGCTGGCATCCAGCAGGTGGCGCAGCAGCTCGCTCTGGTCGGCGACGACCAATCGGGTCCTGGGGTCGGCCGCAGCCCGCGCGGCGGTGGTGGAAGCCAGGGCGGCAGCGGCCAGCAGAGAAGGGCCGGCCAGCAGGAAACGACGCTTGTTCACGCGCTCCATCCTCAAAAGATTGCAATGGGATGGATGCTAGTTAGCGTGCTTCAGTTGTGAAAATACCGATTCCGTATTTGCAAACGCGCGCCACGCACATGGGCGTGGCGCGGGGGAGGTTCAGCCGAACACCGGGCGCATGAAGCTGCGCTCGTAGCTCAGGATGCAGCGCGTGTCCTCCGCGTAGCGGAAGGCGGCCTGGCACTCGGGGTCCTGCATGGACTTGATGCGGTACTCCTCGTACAGCGCCATGCTGGGGAAGCTGAACATGGCCAGCGCCACATTGTTGGCGCCTTCGGACGGCAGGAAGTAGCCGTGGTGCTTGCCGCCGAATTTCTCGACCAGAGGAATCCAGGTCTTGCCGTACTCCTCGAATTCCTTGGCCTTGAACGGGTCGATGATGTAGCGCAGGTAGCAGGTGATCATGGGGATGGAAGAAGGGGAGGAAAGGAAAGGGGAGGCAGGGAGGGCAGAGCCGGCTCTAGAGTTTGAACGAAGCCGTCAGGCGCGACAGCTTCTCCGATTCTTCCTGCAGCACCTGGGTGGCAGCCGAGGACTGCTCGACCAGGGCGGCGTTTTGCTGGGTCACGCGGTCCATGTCGGTCACGGCATGGCCCACCTGCTCGATGCCGCTGCTTTGCTCGCGGCTGGCCGAGGCGATTTCGGTCACGATGCCCGTGATGTTGCGCACCGTGGTGACCACCTCGCGCATGGTCTGGCCGGCCTGGTCCACCAGGGTGGCGCCGGCGTCCACGCTTTCCACCGAGGTCTGGATCAGCGTCTTGATCTCGCGCGCGGCCGAGGCGCTGCGCTGTGCCAGCGTGCGCACCTCGCCCGCCACCACGGCAAAGCCGCGCCCGTGCTCGCCCGCGCGCGCCGCTTCCACGGCCGCATTCAGCGCGAGGATATTGGTCTGGAAGGCAATGCCGTCGATCACGCCGATGATGTCCACCACGCGGCGCGAGGAGCTGTTGATCTCGCCCATGGTGGCCACCACCTGGTCCACCACGGAGCCGCCGCGCTCGGCCACGGAACAGGCGCCCGAGGCGATCTGGCTGGCGTGCTGGGCGTTCTCGGCGTTCTGGTGCACGGTGGCCGTGAGCTGCTCCATGGAGGCGGCGGTTTCTTCCAGCGAACTGGCCTGGCGCTCCGTGCGCTGCGACAGGTCCACGCTGCCCGTGGCGATCTCGCCGGCCGAGCGGTGGATGACGCCGGCCGTGTCATGGATGCGTGTCACCAGCTGGCGCAGCTGCTCGCTCATGCGCTGCACGGCGGCGATCACGCTGCCTTCGGGGGCCTGGGCTGCGCCCGCCAGCCCCGACTGCGACAGGTCGCCCGAGGCGATGCGGTTGGCAATCTCGGCCGCCACCGCCGGCTCGCCGCCAATGGCATTGAGCACGCTGCGCGTGGCCAGCCACGCAATCAGGGACAGCAGTGCGCCCAGCACGGCCAGCGCCGCCACCGACTTGGTGATGGTGGCGACAAAGGCCTGCTGGATGTCGTCCACATAGTCGCCAGCGATCAGGTCCCAGTTCCAGGCCGTGGAGCGCCTGGCATAGGCCAGCTTCTCGCTGGGCTCCTTGGCGCCGGGGCGGGGCCACCAGTACGTGAGGTAGCCGCTGCCCTGGGCCGACGCGCCCACGGCGGCAATGTTGCGGTACAGGTAGTTGCCCTTGGCATCCTGGAAGCCGCCCATGTTCTTGCCGTTGATGCCCGGGCTTGCGGGATTGTTCAGCACCACGGAATCCGTGGTGATGCTGGTGATGTAGCCTGCGCCGCCTGCATAGCGCAACTGGCCCACGCGGGCAATGGCGGTGGCCTTGGCTTCTTCCTCTGTCAGCTTGCCGGCCTTGGCCTCGGCGGCAATCGCCGCAATCAGGCTGTCGCCCGCATCGACGAAGTCGCGCAGCGCCTGCTGCCGGGCCTCGTAGGCCTTGTCGCGTGCCTGGTAGGCGTTGAAGAGGGTGAGCGCAAGCAGCGCGAGAAGGCAGAAAACCAGCGGTGCCAGCAGTTTCTGGCGAAGGGACAGGGCGGGCATGGTCGGGGAGCGCAGCAGAAGGCCAGGAACGCCACAATGCTACAGAAACTTACGGCATGGTTGCATGTAATTACAAATAAAGCTGCGGTCCGCAGCACTGCAAAGGCGGGCGAAAATCGCGCCATGCAAGAAACCCCGCCTCCCGCCGCCCAGCCCCGCAATCCGCTGCACGGCGTCACGCTCGAAGCCATCGTCCTTGCCCTGGAGGCCCGCTACGGCTGGGCCGGGCTTGCGCGGCAGGTTCCGGTGCGCTGCTTTGCGCTGGACCCCAGCGTCAGCTCCAGCCTGAAGTTCCTGCGCAAGACGCCCTGGGCGCGCGAGAAGGTGGAGGCGCTCTATCTGGAGATGCTGCGCAAGGACAGGCACAGGCCTGCTTTCCAAGACTGAAGGCGCAGCCGGTGGCCACCGGGCAGCCTGTCCGGTGCGCTGGCGCAGGTTCTGCCGATCATCGGCTCCCGCTGCATGCCTGCATGCCTGCATCCCTGCCGCCGTGATTGCCGCCGCCCTGGACAAGCTCGGCATCACGCAGGCTCCGCGCCCAGCGCCTGGGCCAGGAACTCGGCCGTGACGCGCACCCGGGCCGTGCGCTGCAGGTCGGGGTGCATGACCTGCCAGACCTCGTAGTCGTCCGAGCGCTGGCGCTGCGGCCAGATGCGCAGCAGGCCTTCGCGCTCGCCCATGCTCACGGGCATTTCGCCCAGGCCTATGCCGGCCGCCACGGCCTTGCGCACCAGCAGGCTGGAGTTGGCGGCCATGGCGATCCTGGCCTGGCGTGCGGGCACGTCCACCATGGTGGGAACGGGCCGCTGCTCCAGGAAGGGACCGTAGACCACGAGGTGGTGGCCGCGCAGTTCGTCCTCGGCCACGGGCTCGCCAAAGCGCGCCACATAGGCGGCACTCGCAAACAGTCCTACCGGCCATGCCGCCACGCGGCGCACCACCAGCTCGGGCGCCTCGGGGCGGACGTTGCGAAACGCGATGTCGGCCTGGCGGCGGCCCAGGTTGAGCATCTGGGTGGACACCTCCAGGTCCACGCGGATGCCGGGCCAGCGCTGCTGCAGGCGCTCGATGGCGGGCAGCAGGAATTCGGTGGCAATCGAGTCGGTGCTGGTCACGCGCACCAGGCCGGCCGGGCTGTCGTCCAGGCCTTCGATGCGCGTGCGCAGGTCCAGCGCCGCGCCCTCCATGCGTCGCGCCGCGCCCAGCGCTGCCTCGCCAGCGGCCGTGAGCAGGTAGCCATCCCTGGCGCGCAAAAACAGCTTGCTGCCCAGCTCGGCCTCCAGCGCGTTCAGGCGGCGGCCCACGGTGGCCTGGTCCACGCCCAGGATGCGTGCGGCCGCGCGCAGGGAAGGGGCGCGTGTCAGGGCGAGAAAGATGCGCGTGTCATCCCAGTTCATGGCGGTTGGCGTGATGCAGATTTGCAGCACTTTAGAGCGAAATCGCTGCGTTCGAGCGGCTGGCGGCAGTCGTAAGCTCGGGGCATTCGTTTCTTCAACCTGTTTTTGGACACTCTTTCGCCATGAATGACGACGCCCGCATGCAAGCCATTGTTTTCGACGATTTCGGCGGCCCCGAAGTGCTCGTGGCCCGCGACGTGGCCCGGCCCGAAGTCCGGCCCCATGACCTTCTGGTGCGCAATGCCTCCATCGGCGTGAACCGTGCCGATGTCTCGCACCGCAAGGGCGCCTATGGCCGCGCCCACTTTGGCGAATCCGACCTCATGGGCCTGGAGATCGCCGGCACGGTGGTGCAAGTGGGCGCCGAGGTGCAGGGCTTCGCCGTGGGCGACCGCGTCATGGGCATCGTGGGCGGCGGCGCCTATGCCGAGCTGTCGCGCATCGACCACCGCATGGCCATGCATGTGCCCGAGGGCCTTTCGCTGACGGATGCCGGCGCGGTGGCCGAAGTCTTCGTGACGGCGCATGAGGCGCTGTTCCACCTGGCCCAACTGCAGCCTGGCGAAGCCGTGCTCATCCACGCGGCCGGCAGCGGCGTGGGCTCGGCGGCGGTGCAACTGGCGCATGCGGCCGGGGCGCGCGTGTTCGCCACGGCCAGCGGCGACAAGCGGGCGGCTGTCTTGGGCCTTGGCGCCGACGTGTTCATCGACTACCGCAGCGAAGACTTCCAGGCCGTGGTGGCCGAGCAGACCGGCGGCCAGGGTGTGGATGTGGTGGTGGACTTCATCGGCGCCCCGTATCTGGAGCGCAACCTGCGCTCGATGGCCATGGGCGGGCGCATGGTCTGCGTGGGCCTGCTGGGCGGCGCGCTGGCGGCGGCCGTGCCCATGGACGTGCTGCTGTACAGGCACCTGAGGATCTTCGGCACGGTGATGAAGTCGCGCCCGCCCGAAGTCAAGCAGGCCATGGTCCGGCGCTTTGCCCAGCGCTGGCTGCCCGCACTGGCGGCCGGCACCATCCGCCCCGTGATCGACAGCACCTGGCCGCTGGCCGAGGCCGCGCAGGCGCACCGGCGCATGGAGTCGGGCCAGAGCGTGGGCAAGCTGCTGCTGATTCCCGGGCAGGGCGGTCAATAGGGCACTCAATAGGGCGTTCAATAGGGCGGCCAGGCCCCATCCCCCGCGTCCACGGTCGCGAACATGGTGCGCACGGTGTGCGTGAAATGCGGCCGCGTGATGTCGCTCCAGGCCGTGGCGCGCACCTGCAGCCAGGCCGGGCAGCCCAGCACGCCGGGGTTTTGCAGGTCATAGCAGGCCAGGGACAGCGGGCCGCCGTCGTGGTTCAGGTAGCGGCGTGAATGGATGTTGCCCTGCACGGCGGCCAGGCCCGGCATGTGTTCTTCGTCGTACCAGCGAAAGATCTCGGGCGCCCAGCCTTCGGCCGGGTCCATCTCCACCGTGTAGTGGGCATGGCGCTGCTGCCCGTGCGAGGCGCCGGGCCGGTCGAAGGCCAGCGTCAGCCTGGACGCCGCAAGGTTTGATGCGGCCGGCAGCATGGCCTGCGCCGCCGCCTGCACGGCAAGCACTGCGGGCCGCGAGACGCCGATGCGGCCCGGCAGCTCCACATAGACGTAGATGCGCCCCGTGCTGGCCGACCAGGCGAATCGCTGGACGGTCAGGCGCACGCCCAGGCCTGCCGCCTGGGTGAGGGCGTCGCCAAACGCAGGACCGTAGGCGCTTCTTGCGAGTGCCTTGGCGCTCGCCAGGCAGGGCGCTGCCATCGTCCATTGCAGCAGCAGGCAGTCGGCAGGTATGCGGGAATCAGCCATGCCTTCAGTGCCCGATATGGAATGCGGTGAGAAAGCGCGAGACCATGTTGTAGGCCGCGATGGTGGCCACCAGGTCCACCTGCTCCTGCGCGCTGAAGCGGGTCTGCACCTGGGCGAACAGCGCGTCGGCGACGGTGATGTCGCGCGTCATGGCATCGGTCAGGCGGATGGCAAGGTGCTCTTGCTCGGTCCACGGCGCATCCGCGGCGCAGGGGATGCTGCGGGTCGCCTCGATGGCCGCATCGCTCTTGCCCGCCTTGTGGGCATGGGGCACATGGGCATTGAATTCATAGGGCGCGCCGTTGAGCACGGCCACGCGCAGGATGACCAGCTCGCGCAGCCCTGCATCCAGGCTGCTGCGATTGCGCACGGCCGACAGCATCTGCTCCCATCCGTGGGCGATGGGTGGGCTGTTGAGCAGCACCTGGTAAAGCTCGGAAATGCGGCCGCGTTCGGCCAGGATGCGCGATTCCACAGCCGCCAGTTCGGGGCGGGTTCCGGGGAGTACGGGTTGGATTCTCATGGGGGCTCGCTTCAGTCGGGGGTGATGCCGTTGGCGCGTACCACGCGGCTCCATTTGAGGGTGTCGGCCTGCAGCGCCCTGGCCAGCTCGGCCGGCGTGCTGCCCACGACTTCGGTGCCAGAGGCTTCCAGGCGGCTTTTGACCGAGGGCGTGTTCAGCGCCCGCTGCACGGCCTGGCTCATTTTTTCGGTCTCGGCCGCTGGCGTGCCCTTGGGGGCGAACAGGGCGTACCAGTTGTCCGAATCCACGCCGGTGATGCCGATCTCGGCAAAGGTCCTGACCTCGGGAAAGCGCGGGTGGCGCCGGCTGGCGGCAATGGCAACGGGCTTGAGCTTGCCGGCGGAGATCTGTCCGATCAGCCCGGGAATGTCGCCAAAGAAACCATCGACATGGCCCGCCACCACATCCGTGATGGCGGGCGCGGCGCCCTTGTAGGGAATGTGGGCGAGCTGGATGCCCGCGTGCTCTTTGAGCAATTCCATGGCCAGGTGCGGCACGCTGCCCGTGCCGGACGAGGCCATGGTCAGCGGTGTACGGGCCTGGCGTGCGGCTGCCACGAACTGCGCGCCGTTGCCGTAGGGTGCCTTGGCGTTGACCACCAGCATCTCCACGTTGCTGACCACCAGCGACACCGGTGCGAGGTCGGTGGCCGGCTTGTAGCCGAGCTTGGGGTACAGCGCCGGGTTGATGGCCACGGCGCCCACGCTGGTGAGCCACAGCGTGCGCGTGTCCGGCTGTGCGCGCGATACGTATTCGGCCGCAATGGCGCCGTTGGCACCGGCCTTGTTCTCGACCACGACGATGCTGCCCAGCTCCTTGCCCAACTGCTCGGCCAGCGTGCGCGCCACGAAGTCCACCGGGCCGCCCGGCGGAAAGGCCACGACGATGCGCGTCATCTGCGGCTGCGCGGGCGCAAGCGCGGGCCATGCGGCGCAAACCAGGGCAGCGAGCGGCGCCAGGGCCGCCAGCGCCATGGACAGGCAGCGCCTGCGGCGGGTGGAAGGGATGCTTGTCATGGATGTCTCCTTTTATGGGTATCTGTGGGCAGGGCGACGGGCGATGAGCCACAGGCGACAGGCGCCGTCTGCGGTCCTCAGAACCGGTACAGCCGCTGCGGGTTGTCCACCAGCAGGGCCTGCCGCAGCGCTGGCGTGGGCGCGATGTCGGCCAGCGCATCGACCAGCAGGCCGTCGTCGGGCACGTGCGTGTGGTTGGGGTGGGGCCAGTCCGTGCCCCACAGGCACTGCGTGGGAAAGCGCTCCACCAGCAGGCGCGCCAGCGGCTTGCCCTGGGCATAGGGCGGCTGGCTGTCGATGCGGTCCACGCCGCTGACCTTGACGTGGAACTGCGGCTGGTCGGCCAGCAGCTGCATCAGCGCCTGGAAATCTGCATGCCCTGCGCCCAGGCGCGCATCCACGCGCCCCATGTGGTCGATCACCACGGGCACGGCACTGGCCTGCAACTGCCGGCCCACCGTATGCACCAGGCTGCTTTCGAAATGCACCTGCAGATGCAGGCCTGCCGCGGCCAGGCGCGGGGTCAGCGCCAGAACGTCTTCAATGCGGGCGCCGGCCAGGTGCCGCATGAAGTTGAAGCGCACGCCCCGGAACCCCGCACCCGCCAGCCGCGCCAGCTCGCCATCGGACACATCGGCGGCCACCAGCGCCACGCCCAGGTAGTTGCCGCCACCGGCGGCAATCGCGTCCTGCACCGCACTGTTGTCCAGGCCGTGGCAGGCGGACTGCACGATCACGCAGCGCGACACGCCCAGGTGGCGGTGCAGTGCAAACAGCGTGTGCTTGCCCGCGTCCGCCGGGGTGAAGCTGCGCCCGGCCGCATAGGGAAACTGGGTGCCGGGACCGAACACATGCACATGGGTATCGCAGGCGCCCGCAGGCAGCTGCAGCGCGGGCTTGGAGGGGGACAGGGCGTAGGTGAGTTCAGGCATGGGGCTTTGCAACAAGGCAGCGACAGCGAAGGCTTGTGGCGATTGTGGGCGGGCTTGCCGCGAATGAGGCATAGACTTGGCTGATACCTGCTATCAGCCAAAAGCATGCTGAAAGCCCTTGCCAAGGAGAACCATGGACCTGACGCGCCTGAGCTATTTCGCTGCGGTGGCCGAGGCCGGCAGCTTCAGCCGCGCCGCCGCCGCCCTGCATTTGTCGCAACCGGCCCTCAGCCGACAGGTGCTGTTGCTGGAGGGGGAGCTGGGACAGCGGCTGCTGGAGCGCACCGGGCGCGGCGTGGTGCTGACCGAGCCGGGCCAGGCGCTGCTGCAGCATGCGGCCGGCATCTTTGCGCTGGCCGCGCAGGCCGAATCGGACATGCAGGACCGGCTGCGCAGCCCGCGCGGGCGCATCAGCATCGGCCTGCCGCCCTGGGTGGCGCGCTCCATCGCCGCAGACCTGGTGCAGGGCTTTTTGCAGCAGTACCCCGACGTCACCATCTCCATCGAGGAGAACCTGAGCATCAGCCTGCGCGAATGGCTGATCGCCGGGCGCGTGGACATGGCCCTGCTGTTCGATCCCCCGCACTCGCCGCAGATCACCACGGAGACCCTGCTGCGCGAGCCACTGGTGCTGGTCAGCAGGCATGCGCTGCCCGCCAAGGTCCGCATGGCGGCGCTGTCCCAGCGCAAGCTCGTCATGGCGCGCGGTCCCAACGCGCTGCGCAAGCTGCTGGAGAGCTACACCGTGCCGCGCGGCGTGCCGCTGCACATGCTGGCCGAGGTCGATTCCGTGCACACCGTGCTCTCGCTGGTGGCCCGGGGCATGGGCGACTCCGTGCTGCCGCTGAGCGCCATCCAGGGCACGGCCTCGCCGTCGCAGCTGTCGATCGCGCAGATCATCTCGCCCGTCGTGCGCAACCGCCTGGTGCTGGCCATTCCGCGCGCACGCCCGTCCACCCGCGTCACGCGCTTTGCAGAGCAGCTGATCAAGCGGGTGGTGAGCGAGCGGCTGGGCTTGCCGGGTTGATCCGACAGCTGTTGAACGGCCAGTGCGAAGCCCTGGCCCGCACTCAGCCCAGCTTGTGCCGCGTCCTGAGCAATCCCAGGCCCAGCGCGATGAAGGTGCCGCCCACGATGCGGTTGAACAGCCTGGCGTGCGCCAGCACGTGGCCCTTGATCATGGAGATCAGCAGCACATAGCAGGCGTGCGAGATCAGGGCGCAGACCGCGAACGTGGTGGTCAGCACCAGGTACTGCGTGAGCAGCGGCTCGCCCGGGATGACGAATTGCGGGAACAGCGCGGAGAAGAACAGGATGGCCTTGGGATTGGTCAGCGACACGCCCAGGCCCTGCGCCACCAGCTGCCAGTTCCCGCGTTCACGCCGGTGGGCAGGCGCCAGGCCGGCGTCGCTGCCCAGCAGCGCGTCCTTGCTGCGCCAGCGCTTGACGCCCAGCCAGATCAGGTACATGGCGCCTGCCACCTTCATGACCAGAAATGCGTGGGCCGACATGCTGAGAATGGTGCCCATGCCGATCATGGCCAGCCCGGAGACCACGAAGATGCCCACCGAGCTGCCCAGCGAACTCAGGGCCGTTCGCCTGGCGCCCACGTCCACCGAGTTGGAGATGGCCAGCAGCACTGCCGGGCCGGGAGTGAAGCACATCAGCAGCGAGACGCCGCAGAAAACAAGCCAGTGGGCGATGGTCATGGTCGGTGCGAGGAGGCCGTGGGAAGACAGCCGGTATTCTCGTTCAATAACGCCCCCTGCGTGGCCCCGGGGTTGCCGGCCACCCCGGCCCGTGCAAACAGATGCATGGCCCAGCCCGCGCAGGCCGCCGCGCAGGCCCAGACCAGCCCCCAGCCCTGGGCCGACAGCAAGTGCGGAATGGCCAGCGGCACCAGGAAGCACACCGCGAACACCGAGGTATTGGCCATGCCCAGCGCCGTGCCCGCGCGGGCCGCGCCGGCCAGCCCGGCCAGCTGCGTGTAGGCAACGCCGTGCCAGGCGGACACGCAGATACCGCACACGCCCAGCATCACCATCAGCACCAGGCCCATGGCGGGCGACACTGCCGATGCGCCCGGATGGCTGCTCCAGCTCAGGGCCGCCATGCCTGCGAACAACGCCAGGGTGAGCTGGCAGCAGGCCCGCAGAAAGGCCGGGCGGTTCTGGCGCCTGTCGGTCCAGCGGCCGCTGCAGATGCGCAGGGCCATGGAGGCGAGCTGCACGGCCGACATGACAGCCGCCGCCACGCCCAGCCCCAGGTGGGCATGGTCATGCAGAAACACCGTTCCGAACGAGAGCACGGCGAACTGCGGGGCGCACAGGATGCCGATGCCGGCGGCCATGCGCCAGGCTTGCCGATCGCGCAGGGGCCCTGGCGCGGATGGCCCGGCCCGGCCTGGCGCAGCGGCCTTGCCTGAGGCCGGTGCATGCGCTGGCTCCTGAATCCACAGCGCTGCAAACACCGCCGCCGCCAGGCACAGCGCCGCCAGCACGCCATAGACGGCGGCAAAGCCTGCATGCGTGGCCAGGCCGGTCAGCAAGGGGGCGCCAATGGCGCCGCCCAAGGGCACGGCGGTCTGGCGGATGCTCATGGCCAGGCCGCGCTCGCCTTCGGCAAACCAGCCCATGACGGCCCGGCCACTGGCACCGTTGACGCTGCCGCCCAGCAGCCCCACCAGCACCAGCCCGCCGGCCAGCAGGCCGAACGAAGGGATATGGTCCGGCGATGGCGAGGCCCACAGCGCCATCGCCGCCAGGGCCAAAGCCGTGCCGCACAGGCCCAGCAGCAGCACCGGCCGGTCGCCCCAGCGGTCCGTCAGCAGGCCCCAGGGCAGTTCGCTGAGCGCAATGCCCAGGCCCATCAGCCCCAGCGCCAGGCCCAGCGTCTGCGTGTCCAGCTGGTAGCCCGAACGCATGAGGATGGCCGTCATGGGGATGCCGCTGAAAGCCACGGAAAACGCGGCGTTGGCGATGACGCCAGCGGCCAGCACCTTCCATCGGTGGCGGGGCGGGCGGGGGGAAGCCAAGGGGCTGGGATTGGCGCTGCGGCCGGCAGGAGAAGAGGTCATGGCCGGCAGTATGGTCAGCCCCAACCATCCTGAAAATCACATAATTTCGTATCTACAATCCAGTTTTTCAGCACGATGAAGGCTTGGCAATGACACGTGTGCTCTATGACCTGGATGTGCTGCGCACGTTTTGCACCGGCGTCGAACTGGGCAGTTTCGCCCGCGCCGCGGACAAGCTCGGCCGCTCCACCTCGGCCGTCAGCGCCCAGCTCAAGAAGCTGGAATCCCAATGCGGCACGCCCTTGCTGCGCAAGTCCGGCCGGGGGCTGGTGCTGACGGAGGCCGGAGAAACCCTGCGCGGCTACGCGCTGCGCCTGCTCGAACTCAACGACCGCGCCGTGGCGGCCGTGCGCGGCAGCGAACTGCGCGGCCTGGTGCGCCTGGGCCTGCAGGAAGACCTGGGCGAAAGCGTGCTGCCCCATGTGCTGGGGCAGTTCGCGCGCGCCCATCCCCATGTGCGCATCGAAGCCAGCGTGGCCCGCAGCGATGAACTGCGCGAGCGCATCGCCCTCGGGCAATTCGACCTGGCCCTGCTATGGGATGCGGGCGTGAACCACGCGTGCGTGCATGGGGAGCACATCATGCGGCTGCCGCTCCAGTGGATTGGCCCGGCATCCATGGACGCGGCCGACGCCGGCTGGGCACGCTGGCGCAGTGGTGCAGCGCAGGACGACGACGTGCTGCCCCTGGCCATGCTCGATGCGCCTTGCCCCTTGCGGGACATCGTGACGGCTGCGCTGGACAAGAAGGGCATGGCCTGGCGCCATGCCTTCAACAGTGCCAGCCTGTCCGCCGTCTGGGCCGCCACGGCTGCAGGCCTGGGCCTGTCCGTGCGCACGCCGTTCGGCCTGCCCGCGCACGTCAAGCCGCTGGATGCGCAGGCCCTGGGCCTGCCGGCCCTGCCGTCCATGGATCTGATCCTGGGCCGTGCCACGCTCGATGCGCCAGCGCCCGTGGACCGGCTGGCCAGCATCCTGGTCGATGCGGTGCGCGAGCATATGCGCGCGCAGAAACTCGATATATAGGGCTACTTCTTCGCAACCAGGCCACTGAACAGGTAGAGCTGCTTTCCATTGCTGTTGTCTGCAAGGCAGGGCAATGCCTGAATGCACAGCGATATTCCCAAGGATACGGCGACGATTGTTTTCATTGACTCGCGGATATTTTTTGGTATGAATCTGATCCGCCGCGATCATATGGTCCTGCACGGCCGCCCACGAAAAAGCCCTGCAACGCAGGGCTTGTCAAAGAAGCAGGGCGCGCGCCCGGCTTACTTCTTGGCGTACTCGAATTTGGGCAGCGCCTTCAGCGCGTCCTTGGTGGCGCCGGGCAGCGTGATCTTGTTGTTTTCCACGCGGAACTGGTTCACCGGAATGGCCACGTCATGCTTGCCCATGCCCAGGAAGCCGCCGGCGCCGACGATGGCGTAGGAGACCGCCTTGTCGGGTGCGACGATCACGTCGTCGATCTTGCCCACGGCCTTGCCTTCCTCGTTGTAGACGCTCTTGCCCAGCACGGACTTCTTCAGGCTCCAGCCCGTGGCCACGGCCTGGACTTCGGTGGCCGCCACGCCCAAGGTGGTGGTGCCCGCCACGGGCTGTGCCCAGCTGGTCGAGGCCGTGGCTGCGATCAGCGCGGTTGCGATCAAACCCATCTTCAGCGTCTTGAGACCTGTCATAGAGAACTCCTGGAAAACAAAATTTGAAGCCCTCATTAGGAGTGCAGCCCGGCAGCGGCGAGATCGGAAAACCAAGCAAAGCCATGTCAGCCGATCCAGCGCCACGGTGAGGAGACTGCCTACAGTCGTCCCGCCAATTGCCTGCGCCTGCGCCCGGCATGCCATGGGCAAGGCCCTTCATTTTCCCTGTGCGTATCGATTGCGCTCTTCGACGAATTTCCTGATTTCCGATGCCTCCATGGGCCTGCTGAAATAGTAGCCCTGTATCTCATCGAACCCCAGCGAAACCAGCAGATCGAAGACTTCGGCGCTGTCAACGCCTTCTGCCACAAGGCGGTAGCCAAGGTCCGAGGCCATGGTCATGATGGATTTGAGCACGGCCAGCGCCCGCTCATTGGTATCGACGTCGCAGACCATGGAGCGGTCTATCTTCAATATCTCGGCAGGCAGATTCTTGAGTGACGCAAGATTGGAGTAGGCGGCACCAAAATCATCCAGTGCGACCTGGATTCCGAGTTTTCTGATGTGCTGAAGCGCCTGGACCGTGCCATGGCCTGTCAGCACATCGCTTTCGGTGCACTCGATCACGATATTTTCCAGGGCAACGCCATATTGACTGCACATGGCGTTGAGGTAGTCCGGAAAATCGACCTCGTCCAGATTGCGCGGCGAGACATTGATGGAGACCTGGAGGTCGAGACTTTCCGCTTTCCAGGCCGCAACCTGCGCCAGCGCCGTTTTGATCACGAACCGCGTCAGGCCATGGATCAACGGCGTGGCTTCCACCAGGGGGATGAATTCGCTGGGCGGAATTTCCCCCATTTCCGGGTGCTTCCAGCGGATGAGCGCCTCCAGCCCCTTGCAGCTGAAACTGCGGTTGTCGAATTTGGGCTGGTACACCAGCCGCAGCTGCCCCTTGTCCAGCGCATGCCCAAAGTCCCGCAATAGCCGATAGGATCTTCGCTGGCGGCTGTCCTCGTTCTCCTCATAGCGGTGAAGTGACCGATGGTTGTGGCCAGCCTGCTGCACGGACACCATGGCCTTGCGAATGACATCATCGACCTCGGCCTGGGCCAGGCGGAACCGCACCACGCCTGCCCGGGGCTGAAGTTCGAACCGGAGATCGGCACTGGTGATGGGCTTTTGCAGGTGTTTCAGCAATTGCCTGACCAGGGCCTCTTCATCTTCTTGCCTGCCCGCGCTGATGATCCAGGCAAACCTGGCCAAGCCCACGTGGTACACGGTTGCGTGCGGCCCCGTCATGTCCGTGACGGCCTTCGCAATGTCACGCAGGAGCTGCTCGACATAGTTCAAGCCCAGCGCATTGCTCATTTCCAGCAGGCTGCAATGGTTGATCGCTTCCATCAATACCAGGCTGCGTGCCTCCTGCGGGGCCACAATGCAAAGGCTGTTCAGGTCGGACTGGAGCTGCGAGCGATTGTGCAAGCCCGTGACCTCGTCTACTTTTCCAATGCTGTGATGGTATTGGATCTGAGCCTGCACTATCGCAGCCATGGCGGCCAGTTGCCGGCCTTGCTCTTCAGAGAAGGTTCTGGGTCGGGTATCGATGATGCACAGGCTGCCGATGGCATGGCCGGAATTCATGATCAGGGGAACGCCGGCATAGAACCTGATGTTCGGTTGGCCGGTTACCAGCGCATTGCCTGAGAACCTGCGGTCAAGGTGCGTGTCAGGAATCACCATGATTCCTTCGTTTCTGATGGTGTGGTCGCAGAAGGCGTCCGTGCGCAGGCTGCCGTCCATGTCCACACCTACGGGCGCCTTGAACCATTGCCTGTGCTCGTCCAGAACCGTGATGATGGCAATCGGCACCATGAACATCTGGCTGGTCAGCTGGGTGATGCGCTGAAATTCCCGTCTGGCGGTCATGTCCAGGATTTCAGCGGTCTGAAGTCCGAGCAGTTGCTCTTTCTCGGATTCGGTAGTCCAACGGGTGAGCATCGATTTCCTGCCTCAGTGAACCCACATCATGAAAATCCCGCTCCGCTTTGGCCCAAGGAATTACTGAACATCCAGAAGCGGCAACAGCTCCTGCAATTTCGCCAGCGCACCAGGGCCTTCAAGCTTGGAAATCGTGCCCAGATGTTCTGTATCTTCCACAATCACATAGGCCATGGACCACTTGGCGAAACGTCTTTGATCAATGCGCGTTTGCGGGAACATCGGCGTGAAGTTGATATGTCTTTCGTCGCGCGAGATGGACTCCACCAGCAAACCCAATTGCCGTGCCGGCCCTTCGACATACTGAAAGAAACGTTCCCCGTCGAAAACCAGCATGCCCGTGATCCCGGCCGACCCGTTGAAGGAGCGTGCGGTCTTGATGATGCCCGCGATGCAGGTGGTGTCGGCCCCTGGTGCCAACTGACTGTGATAGAGGAAGCACTCCAGAGAACTCTCCTGCATAACCTCGCGCCTTTCTGTGTTGTAGGCCGGCGATGGTATGGCCTGCGCGGGACGGTTCACGTAGGTGTGCAACCCGTTGTTGCATATGTAACCATCCCGGCCTCCAGCGCCTGCTGCATCTGGCGCTGGTCAGCCTTGGTCTGCTGATGGGCTGGCCCATCTGCATGGGTATCTGCATGGGTGCATGGGTGCATGGGAGCGGCGATGGCAGCCCGCTGGCTGCGGGCGCTCATGGCGAATCAGCCTTTGCGCAAATCTCCCGTACGCACCCGCGCAGCCAGCGGTGCGCAGGATCGGCATGCAGCCTGGGATGCCAGAGCAATGAAACCGTGATCTGCGGCATGGAGACCGGAAGGGGGAAGCTGTGCATTTGCGCGCGCAGGTTGCCGGTGTGCCGTTCGGGAACGCTGGCGATCAGGTCGCTGGCGCGGGCCAGGGCCAGCGCGCTGGAAAAGCCGTTGACGGTCGCAACGATCTGCCGCTGCAGGCCGAGCGCATTCAAGGCTTCATCAATGGGCCCCTTTTCCTGCCCCCGCCGGGACACCAGGATATGCCTGCCGCTCGCATAGCGCGCGGGTGTGATCTCGCCCTGGCTCAGCGGATGGCCCTGGCGCACGACGCCGATGAAACGGTCTCGGAACAGCGCCTGCGCGCGCACCTCCGGACCTATCGTGCTTGCGACAACGCCGGTCTCCAGGTCGACCGTCCCGTCACGAAGCGGGCCGCTGTCCTTGTTGGTCTTTTGCACGAAGCAAAGCCGTACGCCGGGCGCTTGCTGGCCCACGCGGGCAATGAGGTCCGGTCCGAAATTCTCCACGAAGCCTTCGCTGGTGCGCAGCGTGAACGTGCGCACCAGTTGTCCGAGGTCGGGCTGCCCGGCAGGGCGCAGAACAGCTTCCGTGTCCTGCACCAGCTGGCTGACCCGCTCGCGCAGCTCAAGCGCTCGCGGTGTGGGAACGAGACCCCGCCCGGCCCTGACCAGCAGCGGATCGCCGGTGGTCTCACGCAGCCGCGCCAGCGCCCGGCTCATTGCCGACGGGCTCAGCCGCAACCGCTGGGCCGCGCGCGCAACGTTTCCCTCCGCAAGGAGCACATCCAGGGTGACAAGCAGGTTGAGATCGGGCTTCGGCATGGATTGACCGTAGCACAGCGGGTAGCGACATGGCGTCAAACGCATGAATAAAGTGAGAACAGTGCGCCTTCCGCCATGCCAGGCACGGCACTAGGCTCCTGAGAACTTGAATATGGGAGTCGCCAAAGATGAAGTCCACGTCGAAACCGATCGGTGCCGGAACAGGTGGGGCAGGGGCCGGCGGTGCGCAACAGGGGCCGCCGGTCCGGTGGGTGCTGGCCAGCCTTTCGCTGTCCATGCTGCTGTCCTCCCTGGGCACCAGCATCGCCAACGTGGGATTGCCCACCTTCGCGCAGGCGTTCAACGCGTCCTTCCAGCAGGTCCAGTGGATCGTCCTGGCCTATCTGCTGGCCATCACCGCCCTGACGGTCAGCGCCGGCCGGCTTGGCGATGTCCTGGGCCGCCGACGGCTGCTGCTGGCCGGCATCGTTCTGTTCACGCTGGCCTCGGTCCTTTGCGGCCTGGCCCCCAATCTCTGGCTGCTGATTGCCGCCCGGGCGGTGCAGGGCCTGGGCGCGGCCATCATGATGGCCCTCTCCATGGCGCTGGTCGCCGAGACGGTTCCGAAGGCAAGGACCGGTAGCGCGATGGGCCTGCTCGGAACGATGTCCGCGATGGGCACCACCCTCGGTCCAGCACTCGGCGGATATCTGATCGCCGGACCCGGCTGGCGGGCCAGCTTCCTCATCAACCTGCCGCTGGGCGTCCTGACATTCCTTCTCGCGCATCGATACCTGCCCGTGCATCGCCAAGGGGCGCAGGCGGATCGGGCGCGCTTCGACCACCTGGGCACCTTGCTGCTCGCTCTGACGCTTGTGGCCTATGCACTCGCCATGACGCTGGGGCGCGCAAGCTTCGGTTCGCTCAACGGGGCTTTGCTGTCGGCCGCGGCCTTCGGCGTCGTGCTCTTCGCGAGGGCCCAGGCGGCAGCCGCATCGCCATTGATCCGATTGGAGCGGTTCCGCGATCCGGGCTTCAGCGCGAGCCTGGCCATGAATGCGCTCGTCTCGACGGTGATGATGGCGACGCTGGTGGTCGGGCCGTTCTATCTGTCTCGCGGGCTCGGGCTTGACGAAACCACGGTAGGGTTCGTGATGTCGGTGGGCCCATTCATCGCCATCCTGAGCGGTGTCCCGGCCGGCCGTGTCGTCGATCGCCTGGGCGCTGCCCCCATGGTCATCGCCGGACTCATCGCCATGGCGGCGGGCGCATTCGCCCTGTCCGTGCTTGCGGCGATGTTCGGTGTTGCGGGCTACGTTGCCGCCATCGCCGTCCTGACCCCTGGCTACCAGCTGTTCCAGGCCGCCAACAACACGGCCGTCATGGCCGATGTCGCTGCGGACCAGCGTGGCGTGATGTCGGGCATGCTCGGGCTGTCGCGCAACCTCGGGCTCGTCACCGGGGCATCCGTGATGGGGATGGTGTTCGCGTTCGCGTCAGGGACGGCCGACATCGTCGCGGCGCATCCCGGGGCCATTGCCCACGCGATGCGGATCACGTTCGCAGTCGCGGCAGTGCTGGTCGTGGCTGCGCTCGTGATTGCGATTGCGGCTGCGGCTGCGGCTGCGGCCGCGGCCGCAAGCCGTGCTCCCGCGACCGGCGCGGCTACACCACGGCAGCGCTGAACGACTCCGGCAGCCGTGCAAGCAGATGGGACAGCCGTTGAAGACCGGCGTGCAGGCGTCCACGGTCCTTGATGCTGCCCAGGGAGATGCGGATGGCATTCACGGATTCGCTGCCGGTGGCGAATGCCTGCGCGGGCGTGACGGCGATGCCCTCGCTGTCGGCGGCACGTGCCAGCTGGGCGCTAGTCCAGTACCCCGGCAGCTCCAGCCATACATGCAGGCCGTCTCCGGCGCCGCTGTACCGCCCCGCCAGGATGTCCCTGGCCATCCGGTGGCGCAGGCGCGCCTCCTTGCGCACGCCGTCCATCAATTGCCCGGCCGAACCATCGAGGATCCACTGCGTGGCCAGCGCGGCCGTCACGGGGGTGGCCATCAGCGCAAAGGACCTGAGCGCCACCAGGAAGCGCTGGCGTTCATGCGGGTCGCGCATGAGCACGAAGGCCACGCGCAGGCCGGGCGTCAGGCATTTGGACAGGGTCGAGATGTAGTACACCTGCTGCGGGGCGAATGCGGCAATGGGCGGCGGCGGGACGTCGGCCAGCAGCCAGTAGGGGTCGTCCTCGACGATGCGCACCTGGCAGCGCCTGGCCACGCTGGCCAGCTGCTTGCGCCGGCCTTCCGACATGGTGATGGCGGTCGGGTTCTGCAGTGTCGGATTGAGGTAGACCAGCGCCGGCCTGTGCTCGCGGCAGGCCTGCTCCAGCATCTCCGGCACCATCCCCTGCCTGTCCGCCTGCACCGCCAGGATGCGCCGGCCGAACTGGGCCGCTGCGGCACGCAGGCCGGGATAGCTGGCGGGCTCCGCCAGGATCACGTCGCCCGGCGCGGTCAGCGCAAGAATCAGGGCGGCGATCGCCGCCTGCGCCCCGGGGCAGACAACGATCTGCCTGTCATCCAGACTTCCAAACATCGGCTCCAGCCATTGGGCTGCGGCCTTGCGGTCGGAGTCGCTGCCCCCGCCCAGGTGGTAGGTCATCAGCAGCTGGGCATCGGCCCTCATCAATACCTGCGACAAGCCCTGTTTGAGCATGTCGTCGAAGTCCACGCCCTCGGGCGGCGGCGGGGTGTTCATGCTCAGGTCGAGCACCGAGCTCCATTCGACCTTCGGCGCCGCGACATAGGTGCCTCGCGCGCCGCGTCCCTCCAGCAGGTGGCGCCGCCGGGCCTCGTCGTAGGCGCGGGTGATGGTCGTCAGGTCCACATCCAGCTGTGCTGCCAGCAGGCGCTGCGGAGGCAGGCGGTCACCCGGTTTCAGCGATCCGTCCGCCACCGCTGCCTGCAAGGCATCCGCAATCTGCAGAAAACGGGGGCCGCGCTGCACGGCGAGGCGCGGCAGCCAGCTTGGCAAAGAGTCATCTTGCATGGTTTTCAGCAGCGATGTTGGGGTCCATGTATGGAAATTGCTTTTGGGTAGTATGCGCCACAAGGTGTGGCAGCACCGTGCTTGCATGGCCGTCGCTGACGCTCTGCCTCTCATGTCCGGGAGGGGGGCTCCCCACCGTGGACAGTGCCAAGTCATTGGCTGGAAGTTCTCAAAATGATCGATTGGATCCCCGTAGTCTTCGTCACGTTCAAGGCGCTCGTGTTCGGCACGGCCATGTTCTTCGCCATCAAGTGGCATTACGACCAAGGCAAGAAGAAGGGGGCGGACAGGCGCGAGCTGCTCATTGCGGGCGGCAAGATCGCTGCCGTCTTCACGCTGCTGCTGCTGTGCGTGCTGGCCTTCACCTTCGGCCTTGCCAGGATGCTCGGCATGGATCTGAGCCTTCCCTGAAGGCAGGCACTGGCGGGCCTCAGTGCACGGGCCGGTTCAGCCGCCTGCTCGCCCTGGATATCGCGTAGTTCACAAGGCAGTAGAGCACCGCCACCACCAAGTACACGGGCACCAGCGCGTGGTAGTTGGCAATGAGCACCTTGGCGTTCTGCATGAGCTCGCCGTAGGTGACGATGTAGCCGAAGGTGGTGTCCTTGACCACGATGACCAGTTGCGCGACCAGCGCCGGCACGATGAAGCGCACCGCCTGGGGGAAGACGACGAGCCGGAAGACCTGTACCTCGGTCAGTCCCAGGCTTCGCGCGGCATCGGTCTGGCCGCGTGGCACGGCAAGCACGCCCGCGCGGTAGACCTCGGCCACCACGGCGGCGGTGCTCAGGCCTATGGGCAGGGTCAGCATCCAGTAGGTGCTCAGCTTGATGTCGGCGGCGGGCAGCACCAGAAAGCACACATAGATCAGCAGCAGCGTGGGCGTGCCGCGCAGGAATTCGATGACGGCGACGCTGGGCCAGCGCACGATGCGGGGCCGCGCAAGGCGCCCCGCCAGCAGCACCAGCCCCAGGGCCAGCGCAATCACGGCGGCCATGGCCGACGATGCCAGCGTGCCGAGCAGGCCCTTGGCCAGAAAGGCCCAGGTGGTGGGCCAGGCGAAGAATTCCCAGAACCGGGCCTCGAGCTGGCCTGCCGAATGAAAGCGCAGCGCGATGCCCGCGGCCAGCGCCAGCAGCAGGGCCGCCGCGATCAGGCTGGCCACCTGCGTGACCCGCCGGGCCTGCGGGCTGGGTGCGCCAAACAGAATGTCTTCCAGAGAACGGCTCATCGCAGTATCCGCAGCTTCTTTTCCAGGATGGAGCCCGCCCAGGCGATCAGCAATCCGGTGGCCACGTACATCGCGGCGGCCACGGCGAAGGCGGCCATGCCGGCAGCGGAGTCGTTGGCGATCTTGGACACAAGCGAGGTGAGTTCCCGGCCCGCCAGCGGCACCTGGGATGCCAGCGAGGTGGACAGCATCAGCGCAATGAGCAGCGACGTCATCGGCTGCACCACCGAGCGCAGCGCCTGCGGCAGCACCACGGCCGAGATGATCTGCATGGGCCGCATGCCCAGGCTGAGCGCGGCCTCGATCTGGCTGCCGGCAATGGTGTTGATGCCCGCGCGCAGATAGTCCGCCGTGAACGCGGAACACACCAGCGCCAGGGCCAGGACCACGCTGGGCTCATAGTCGATCACGACGTTGAGATCGGGCAGCGCGAACACGATGAAGATCAGCAGCGCCACGCTGGGGATGTTGCGGAAGATCTCGACGTAGCCCGTCAGCACGAAGCGCAGCGGCGGCAGCGGAAGCAGCCTGAGCACCGTGACGATCACGCCCAGCAGGAAGCCGGGCAGGAACGAGAACGCGGTGAGCTTCCAGGTCAGCAAGAGGGCCTGCCAGAAGGCAGGCCCGTGGTCGGCGAGGAGTCTGGAGACGTCACCCATCGCTCAGGGCAGGGCGGGTGGCGTGGGAACGGCCGTGCTGCCGGTGCGCTGGCCGATGGAGATGGTCCACAGCTTGGCCCAGGTGCCGTCGGCTTCGATTTTCTTCAGGAAGGCATTGATGAAGGCCACGCCGTCCGAGCCCTTGGGCAGGCCGATGCCATAGGAATCCTGCGTGCCGAAGGGCGCGCCCGCCAGCCGCGCGTCGCCGGTGCCCAGGCTCAGGGTGTTGAGCAGCAGGGTGTAGTCGGTCACATAGGCGTCCACGCGGCCCTGGCGCAGGGAGTCCAGCGCTTCCTGGTGCGTCTGGAACTCCTGCACGACCGCCTTGGGCGCGTGCTGCGCCAGGATGGCAGGCCCCGTGGAGCCGGCCTGCGTGGCGACCTTCTTGCCGCCCAGATCGCTGTACGACTGCACGGTCTTGTTGCTTGCCTTGACCAGCACCCCGGCCTGCGAGGTGTAGTAGGGGCCGGCAAACGAGATCTTCTCAGCACGGGCAGGGGTGATGGAGTAGGTGGCAATCACCATGTCCGCCTGGTTGTTGATCAGCACCTGCTCGCGCGTGGACGAGGTGACCTGCGCGAACTGGTACTTGGAGGCATCGCCCAGGATGTAGCGCGTGAGCAGCTGGGCCAGGCCTGCGTCGAAGCCGCGTATCTTGCCGTCCTTCTCGTTGAGCAGGGAAAACAGATTGGAGGTCTGGGTGCTGCCCAGGCGCAGCGTGCCGGCCTGCTTGATCTTGCTGGCCCAGGTGCTCGATGCGATGGTCGCGGCGTCGGCGACGGGGCCTTGCGCAATCAGGGCGTCGAACGCCGCTGTGTTCAGGGGCGCGCCCTGCGCAAAGAGCGAACCGCTGCCCACGATCGCCAGTGCCACCACGGTGGATTTCAGAATGGATTGGATCGGCATGGGGTCTTCCTGCTGGGTCTGTGATGTAAATCTGGGGATGGCTGCCAGGGGCAAGGGCCGATTATGGCGACTCGCGGCCCTTGCCGCCGCACAAGGGCTCAGGCCCCGGCCACGCGCTGCCCTGGCGCAATGGTGGGGGGCGCGGCGTTGAGCGTCTCGATCGCAAAGCCGGCAGCGGCCTTGTACCGGGCCATGAAGCCCTCGCGCTCCTCGCGTGGCAGCACCTCGTCGATGTCGTCGAAGACGCCGCCGCAGCGCTCGTCCACCAGCCCCAGCAGGCCGAAGGGGCCGGCCCCCCGGTTGCGCAGCACCAGCGCCGAGAGGTCCTTGCACAGCTTGTCGTCATAGGCGCGCAGCGCCTGCGGGCCCACGCCGTGGGCAAGGAACTGTGCACCCAGAACGCGCGCGTCCACGATGGCCTGGCTGGCGCCATTGGAGCCCACCGGGTACATCACATGCGCCGCATCGCCCAGCAAGGCCACGCGGCCGTCCACCCAGATGGGCACGGGGTCGCGGTCGATCATGGGGTACTCGAAGACATCCGTGGCGCCGCGCAGCATGGCCGGCACGTCCAGCCAGCCGTAGTCCCAGCCGTCGAAGTGGTGGATGAATTCCTCCAGCGCCACGCGCCGGTTCCAGTCGCCCTGCCGCCAGCCGCCCTGGTTGTCCACCGTGATCTCGGCGATCCAGTTGATGGTGGCCAGGCCCGTGACGGGGTCCGGCGGCGTGATGGGGTACAGCACCACGCGATGGCGCAGCGAGCCCACGCCCACGAAGGATGCGCCGGTGCGCACCGGCACCCCGGGCGTGGTGCCGCGCCACATGATGGCGCCGCCCCACTGTATGGGCGGCTGCGTGGGGTGCATCTGCGCGCGCACGGCCGAGTGCAGGCCATCGGCCGCCACCAGCAGCGAGCCCTGCACCTCCAGCCGCTGGCCATCGCGGGTGTCGATGAGGGCGGTCACGCCCTCGGCATCCTGCCGGTAGCCCACCACGCGCCGGCCCAGCTGCACGGCGTCGTCGCCCAGGCGCTGCCTGACGGCGTTGAACAGCATCATCTGCAGCTGCCCCCGGTGCACCGCGTACTGCGGCCAGCGGTAGCCGGCCTGCAGCCCGCGCGGCTCGGCATACACCTCGTTGCCGTTGCGGCCCACCAGCGCCCATTCCCGCGCCTGCAGGCCGATGGTGTCCAGCACATCGTTGCCGAAACCCAGGTCATGCAGTTCCCGCACGGCGTTCGGCTGCAGGTTGATGCCCACGCCCAGCGGCTGCAGCTGCGCCACCGACTCGAATACGATGCAGGGCACGCCGATCTGGTGCAGCGTGAGGGCAGTGGCCATGCCACCGATGCCGCCGCCGGCAATGAGCACGGGGCGGGATGGATTGTGGTGTGAAGCAGCAGCAGACATGCCGGGATTGTCCATGCAATGGCTGCGGGCGGATGTCCCATCTGCGGCGCGTGCATGGCGCAAACAATGTATGATGACCATCATGCGAAACACAAATTCCAGCGCCCGGGCTTCCGCCAAGGAGGCCACGCATGAGCGCATCGTCTCCGTGGCGGCGCGTGCCATCCGCCGCAGCGGCTATGGCGGCACCGGGGTGGCGGACATCATGAAGGAGGCGGGCCTGACGCATGGCGCCTTCTACGCCCATTTCGCCTCGCGCGATGCCATGCTGGCCGAAGCGGCGGGCAAGGCCTGCGCGGAGTCCTGCGCCGCCGTCGCCGACGTGGTGGCCAAGGCGCCGCCCGGCATGGCACTGCATGCCATGCTGGCCGCCTATCTTTCCAAGGAACATGTCCAGCGCGCCGAGGTGGGCTGCCCCCTGGCGGCCCTGGGTTCCGAGACCTCGCGCCAGGCGCCGGAGGTGCGCCGCGTGGCCACGGGCCACATCAAGGAAATGGTCGATCTCATCGCCCGCCAATCACCGGACTGGGGACTGCCCGGTGTCCACGAGCGCGCGCTCGTCACCTTGTCCACCATGGTCGGCAGCCTGCTGCTGGCACGGGCGGTGGACGATCCGGCCCTGTCCGACAGCCTGCGCGAGGCAGCACTCAAGCACCTGGCGCCGGCCAGCCAGTGATGGCGCATGCCCTGTGCATGTGCCTGGATTTTTTTCGTCTTTACATATGATGATCATCATATAAAGGAGAGCCATGAAGGCATTCATTCTGGAAAGCTATGGAGCGAACCGCGCCTTGCAGCTGGCAGACGTACCCGAGCCGCAGCTGCGTGACGACGAAGTCCTGGTCCAGGTCCATGCCGCAGGCGTGAACCAGCTGGACTCCAAGATCAAGGACGGGCAATTCAAGCTCATCCTGCCCTATCGCCTGCCCCTGATCCTGGGCCACGACGTGGCCGGCGTGGTGGTCAAGGCCGGCCCGCGCGTGCGGCAGTTCAAGCCCGGCGACGAGGTCTATGCACGCACGGACGATTTCCGGATCGGCACGTTCGCGGAGTTCGTGCCGGTCAGGGAATCATCGCTGGCGCCCAAGCCCAAGGGGCTCACGATGGAAGAGGCCGCCTCCATTCCCCTGGTGGGCCTGACGGCCTGGCAGGTCCTGGTCGAGACGGCCCGGCTGGCCAGGGGGCAGAAGGTCTTCATCCAGGCCGGCTCCGGCGGCGTGGGCACGTTCGCCATCCAGCTGGCCCGGCACCTGGGCGCCACTGTGGCCACCACGACGAGCGCGGCCAACTTCGATCTGGTCAGGGGCCTGGGCGCGGATGTCGTCATCGACTACCGCACGCAGGACTTCGAGGATGTCCTGCACGACTACGACGTGGTGCTCAACAGCCAGGACGGCAAGGCGCTTGGCAAATCCCTGCGCGTGCTCAAGGGCGGCGCCAAACTGGTCTCCATCTCCGGCCCGCCCGATCCCGCATTTGGCAGGGCAATCGCGGCGCCCGCATTCGTGCGCCTGGTGATGCGGCTGCTCAGCTCCGGCATCAGGCGCCGGGCGCGAAGCCGTGGCATCGACTACTCCTTTGTCTTCATGAAGGCCGACGGTGGCCAGCTGCGCGAGATCACCCGCCTCATCGAGGCGGGCGCCATCCGCCCGGTCGTGGACAAGGTCTTCGCATTCGAGTCCACCAACGAGGCCCTTGCCTATGCCGAAGCCGGCCACGCAAAGGGCAAGGTCGTCATCAAGATCCGTTGAATCTGTTTCCCCCCACCCCTGGAGTGCTCCATGAAAATTGAAAACGCTGTTGTTCTCGTCACCGGTGCCAATCGCGGCATCGGCCTGGCCTTCGCACGCGAGCTGCTTGCCCGTGGCGCCCGCAAGGTCTACGCCGGCGCGCGCGACCCCGCCACCGTCACCCAGCCCGGCGTGCATGCCCTGCAGCTGGACGTGAACCGCCCGCAGGACGTGGCCGCCGCCGCAGCGCAGGCGCCGGACGTCACGCTGGTGATCAACAACGCCGGCATCGCGCAGCCCGGCGGCTTTCTGGCGCCCGACAGCGAAGAGGTCGCCAGGCGCATCTTCGAGACCAACTTCTTCGCCGTGCTGCGCATGAGCCAGGCCTTTGCGCCGGTTCTCAAGGCCAACGGCGGCGGGGCCTTGCTCAATGTGTTGTCGGTGGCCTCCTGGGTCAATGGCGGCGAACTGGCCGCCTACTCGGCCAGCAAGTCGGCCGCCTGGTCGCTCACCAACGCCCTGCGCAGCGAGCTTGCAGGTCAGAAGACACAGGTGCTGGGCCTGCACATGGCCTATGTCGATACCGACCTCACGCGCGGGCTTGACGCACCGAAGTCCAGCCCCGAGGACATCGTCAGCCGCGCGCTGGACGGACTGGAGGCCGGGCTCGATGAAGTGCTGGCCGACGAGCTCACCCAGCAGGTCAAGCGCGGCATGACGGCGGCCCGGCCAAGCTATCTGCCGCAGGGCGCCTGAGCCTGGATGACCGCCGCAGCCCGTGGCCGGACCATCAACACAGGCCGGGCCATGAAGTGCGCGCCATGGCAGATCGCCGTGCTCTCCCCGGGCGTGTGCCTGGGAATCTGCGGCCAGTGCAACGCAGGGCTGACTGTGGCGCTGAGTGTGGGCTGAACGCAGGCTGACTGGCGCGCTGGCGCATCAGCTGCTGCCGTCCAGCCCGGGAACCGGCCGGCGCTCAAGCAGTTGCGCCATGGCCCGGGCAGCCGCCTCGGCCGCTTCGGCGCGGCGCATCTCGGCCGCGTCTTCGAACCCGCAGCCCATGGCCTGGGCCTCGGTGCCGGCGTAGTCGGCCAGCGTGTCGGCGCTGTCGCGGATGCTTTGCAGGGCACGGGCCACCACGTCCAGGTGGCGATGGCCCTTGGGGGTCTCCAGCCATGCCAGGGCGAGCTGGGCGATGGCGGAGATTTCTGCACAGCCTTGCTGCACGAGATGGTCCACCTGGGTGAGGGCGTTGGACAGCTGCCGGGTGCTGTGGCTGTCCGTGGTGGGGGAGGGCTGGGCGGGGTTCATGCCATGTCCCTCCGCAGTTGGCCAAGCACAAAGGCCTGGCATGAGGGAGGGGTTGCGCCAAAAGACGGCGCGCAGGCGAGAGAAACGGCGTTCATTGTTCCGTGCTCCATTGCGGATCGAATCCACAGGCCATCGCATCTGCGTTGACTGATGGATTCGGTGTACCAAGCCTCGCTTTCGGAGAGGCTGTGCCGCTATACGACGGATGTTTTGAAGCATCAGCCCCGGGACAGGGGGCCGGGGCGGATGATAGCGCGGGAGGGGAGGGGAACGCCCCTTTTTTTGGGGGGGTGAGGCTTGCGAAACGTCCAGTCAAGCGCGGCACGAACGCACAGTCAAGCCGCCAGGGCTGCGCGCCCGCAAGATGGCCGGCAGTGCGCATCCACCCGTGCCACACGCTTGCATCAACATGGCTTTCAGCGCTTGATACATAAGCGCTGAAAGCATTTTTCATGGCTGATCGCGGCTGGGTGGAACACCGCTCCACCCACCCACCCCATCGCCATGAAAACCCTTGCCCTTCGAATTGCCATGCTGCTGCTGACGGTGGCGGCTTCAGTGTCTGCTGGTGCAGTCACGGTATTCGACAACCTGGCAGCCGCCAATGACCCGTGGCTCATCCAGCACAACTCCAGCTACCACACCAAACTGTGGGTGGCCAACCGCATCCCGATTGGCAGCCAGTCGCTGCGCATCACGCAGGTGAAGATGAATCTCACCCAGATCGACCAGTTCGAGCTGCAAGTGTGCGCAACCGACGCCAGCGCCGCCACGCCGTTCGTGGACATGACGGCCTGTGCCCCCTTCACCGCCGATGCGGCCACGCCGGGCTTGCGCGTGTTCACGGGCGACCGCATCGTGGCGGCGGGCGACTTTGCCTGGGTGGTGGTGCGCAGCATCGGCCAGACCATGATCCGCCGCCAGATCACCACGGCCACCAACGACGGGCTGACCTGGTATTCAGGCGCGAGCCACAAGCCGGCCTGGGTGGCCGAGCCGCAGACCTCCATCGGGATGACGGTCGAGGCCGGCTCCGTGCAGCTCGATGGCGTGTGCGGCAGTGCCAGCAGCACCACGCCTCGCCGTTATCCGCCAGACGCCTTGCTGTGCAGCGTGGGCACGACCAGCGGCGTGATGGGTGAAACCTACTCCTTCTCCTGGGTGTGCCAGAGCAGCTACGGCGGCAACCCTTCGCCGCAATGCTCCGTGCCTCGCGCCTACCTCGTTACCTCCCAGGCCACGGGCGGCGGCAGCATCGAGGCGGGGCGCGATGTAGCGGCGGGGCAGCAGGCCAGCTTCACGCTCACCACGCCACCGGGCTATACGGTGCAGGTCAGCGGCTGCGGCGGATCGCTTGCGGGCAACACCTACACCACTGCGACCATTACCGGCAATTGCACCATCAGCGCCACCTTCGCCCCGCCGCCCACCAATGGCGCGTGTGGCAGCACTGCGCCTTCGCTCACCTTGCCAACCCTCTTGTGCAGCGCCGGTTCGGCCACCAACCAGTCTGCCGCGTCCGATGCCTTCCGCTGGAATTGCGCGGGCATCAGCGGCGGCACCACGGCCGCTTGCCTGGCACCGCGCCAGTACATGGTGACAGTCAACACGGATGCGGGCATCGCCAGCGCACAGTGCACCCCGAACCCCGTGACCCATGGCTCCAGCGCCACCTGCACGGCCACGGTGCACGACCCTGTCGCCCGCCCCTTCAGCGGTTGGGGCGGCGCCTGCAGCGGCACGGGGGCTTGCCAGCCCGTGGTTCTCGGGGCCACCACCGTCTCTGCCAACACGACGCTCATCACCTACGCCATCACTACCACTGCCACCACGGGCGGGAGCATGTCTTGCACGCCCAACCCCGTGCCCCACGGCCAGGCCGCTGGCTGCACTGCCACGCCGCAAATGGGCTTTCAGTTCACCGGCTGGACGGGCGATTGCGCGGGCACGGGTGCATGCCAGTTCACCAACGTGACCAGCGCGCACAGCGTGGGAGCCACCTTCGCGCCGATTACCTACGCCATCGCCACCCCTGCCGTCACCGGCGGCAGCGTGAACTGCACGGCCAACCCCGTGTCCCATGGGCAAGACACCATCTGCGTCGCCTCGCCCGCGATGGGCTACCACTTCACCCATTGGTCGGGCGATTGCGCGGGCACTGCCAGCGCGTGCATTCTCTACAACGTGACCAGCCCGCGCAGCGTGGGTGCCACATTTGTACTCAACACCTATTCCATCGGCATCGTCCCCGCCCCGGCCAACGGCACAGTCACCTGCACGCCCAACCCCGTCACCCACGGCCAGGATGCAAGCTGCACCGCCGCGCCCGATGCGGGCTACCACTTCACCAGTTGGTCGGGCGATTGCACGGGCACGGGTGCATGCCAGTTCACCAGCGTGACCGCGTCGCGCACCGTCTCGGCCACCTTCACGCCCAACACCCACTCCATCGCCACCCCCGCCGCCGTCAACGGCACGGTCACCTGCACGCCCAACCCCGTGACCCACGGCCAGGTCGCAAGCTGCACCGCCACGCCCGATACGGGCTATCACTTCACCAGTTGGTCAGGCGATTGCGCGGGGGCGGGTGCATGCCAGCTCACCAACGTGACCAGCCCGCGCAGCGTGAGTGCCACCTTCGCGCTCAACACCTATTCCATCGGCATCATCCCGGCCCCGGCCAACGGCACGGTCACCTGCACACCCAACCCCGTCACCCACGGCCAGGACGCAGGCTGCATTGCCACGCCTGGTACGGGCTATCACTTCACCAGTTGGTCGGGCGATTGCGCGGGCACGGGAGCATGCCAGCTCACCAACGTGACCAGTCCGCGCAGCGTTTCGGCCACGTTCACCCACGACCCGGTCGATGCGACCTGCGGCTCAGCGGCCAACGGCGCTGTGGCCTTCAAGCCCAGCGCGAATCTGTGCGCCACGGGTACGCCAGGGACCGTGCTATCCGCCGGCGGCCAACACAAATGGCAGTGCAGCGGTGAATATGGCGGCGCAGCGCAGCAGTGCAGCGCACCGTGGCAGGGTGCGGGCGGCAACGGCAATCTGGGGGCGGTGGAGGTGGATGGAGCGAACGGCTGGGAGATCAGCAGCGCCGCCTTTGCCTCCACCTTGCCCGCGCCCTTGCCGTCCCATGTGCGTGCGGTGCACGCGCCGCTGGGCCTGGTGCTGGGGCGTGTCGCTGGCAATGCAGATGCACAGGTGACCGTGCACTTCACCACACCAGTGCCGCAGGGGGCCGTTTATTACAAATACGGCCCCAGCCCCGATGGGCTGGGCTGCACCGGCGCTGCCTGCGCGCAGCCGCACTGGTATGCGCTGCCCGGCGCGCAGTTTGCGCCCGACGGCCTGAGCGTGACCTTCACCCTGGCCGATGGCGGCGTGGGTGACAGCGATTCCGTGCCCAACCAGATCACCGACCCCGGCCTGCCCGTGCTGCTGGCCCCGCAGGCCATACCCGCGCTCGGCCCCTGGGCGCTGGCGTTGCTTTCGCTGCTGGCAGCGGGTCTGGTGGCGGTGCGTTGCCGAGCGTCGAGCAGTGGTTGCGCACCGCCGATCAGAAAGTGAAGCCTTGGCTTGCAGCGGCAGCAACCCCGCACTGTGGACTGCTGCCCCTTGGTTGACGCTCAAATAGACGGTCGGCAACCACCGTTTTGGTAGGCTTTGAATTTGATGGATAGACAACCAGATACAGGCATGAATTTGAAATTTAAGCGGCTCACTGAAGTTGATCCGGCTCACATTGTTTCGCTGAACAACAATCCAGATGTGCTGCGACAAATGCCGCTTGGAAGTGCGAATTTCGACCTGGCGAAAGCAAATGAATGGGCTCGGCAAAAGGATGCCCAGTGGCAGCAATACGGCTATGGGCCATGGGCGTTTGAAATTGACCAGCAATTTGCCGGCTGGGGCGGTTTGCAGTACGAGGAAGGTGATGCCGACCTCGCTTTGGTGCTTCACCCCAAATTCTGGGGAAGTGGCAAAGCCATCTATCAAGAGATAGTGAAACGTGCATTCACTGGCTTGGGGCTGAGCTCCATCACGATTTTGCTGCCACCTTCAAGAACCAGAATAAAAGGGATTCTCAAGCTGGGATTTCGGCCAGATGGCGCATTGGATATTCAGGGGACTCGCTTTTTGCGCTATCGCCTGCATGCACCCGGCAAACCCGCTTGACCAGATCTTTGGGCAGCGCGTCTTGATCCCGCGCGTTCATACCTTGGCGAGGAAGGCCGCCGCATCACCCGCTTCACACTTCCAGTCTGCGAAGACCCCAACCAGATTGCATTCCACGCAGCGGCAAGCGATGTAGTACCAGCGCACGTCGTGTGTGCCTTCGTACACGGAGACGCCGGACATCAGTTCGAACGTCTCGTTCTCGCACACGCACTCGTGTGCCTCGGGGGTGGCCTCTTCAACATATTCCGCGCTGTCGCCCATCAGGTGTTCCTGCCCGCAGTCGGTGCAGGTGCGGATGGCCACGCCGGCTTCTTCATCCGTCTGCAGCGCAAAAGTCCGGCACCCGCAATCGCATTTGGACGAGGCAAACCGGACGGCCTCATGGCGATTCGCAACGCTGTAGCTGCGCAGCTCGGCTTGGGTGTCGCCGGACGTTGTCCCGTACCAGAACTCGCCCTTCTTCGTCAGTGCCATTGATACTGTTCCATTCTTCAAGTTGGGCTTCCCGGCAGACCTGACGCCAAGCTTTCCCGATCGTCTGGATTTTGCCTGAAGGCACGGAGAATCTTCGTCAAGGGGCCGGGCAGCTCTCAGCCTCAAGCAGCCGCACCGAATACCGGCTCTACAGCGATGGCAGATCCTGACCGGGCGCACCGCAATCCGTGCGGGGATGTGCGTGTCAGCGTTCCCTGCGCAGCTGTCTGGCACTGGCCAACAGGAATGCGCGCGTGCCCGGCGCGCCCAGCCCATCGAGTGCGCCACCATCTTGCGCGCCCATGGCCAGCCAGGCTTGCATTGCGGCCTGCGCCACCTCCAGATGAAATTCTTTCAGCAGCAGGCGGACAAGCGGTGCCCCCGCCGCAGGGTCTGCGATCTGCCCCAGCGCCATGGCCGCTGCCTGGCGGCGGCGCGCGTTGGGGCTGCTCAGTTGATCGATCAGTGCAGGCACAACCGCCTGGTCGCCCAGACTGCCCAGACGGCCCAAGGCTTCCAATATCTCTTCGGTGGCGAGGTCGGCCTGCAGCGCCCGTATCAGGTCGGGAATCGCCTCGCGCGTGGCTGCCTTCGCCAGCGTTTCGGTGATCAGCCGGGCATCAGCCGGCGATTCGGCTTGCAGCAATGCCGCAGCCAGCGCCGCGCTGGCCTCGGCGCTGGGCGTGGCTGACAGCGACAGCATGGCGGCGTCCCGCAACGGGTTGCGGCGGACCATCAGAGGCGCCAGCAAACCGGCCCCCTGGGGGTCGCGGAATTCGGCAAGCGCCATCACGTAGCGGTATCGCAAGCTGTCGCCGGCTGCCTGGGCTGCAGCGATCAGCGCAGGCAATACGTCAGCCCCTTGCGCTGCCAGCGCTTTGCAGACGTGGTGGACGTATTCGTTGCGGATGCCGGGCATCAGCCCCAGGAGCAGGGCCTGCACCTGGGGGCCGCGAAGATTCTGGCAGGCGTACGCCACGGCGCTGGCATTCCAGTGGTGGGGGTCGTCCGCCAATGCCTTCGCGAAGCCTTCGAAACCCTCTGCTGAGCCCATCAAGGCCAGCGCTTCGGCCACGCCCACGGCGTCGCCGCCGCACAGCTGGGGCAGCATGGCGCGCAGATGCTGGGCCGCTTCCTGGGGCGCGGTGCGCGCCAGCTGCAGTGCGGCGGCTCGCCGTACCTGCAGCGACGCCGTGCGCAACCCTGCGCGGGGCCACTGCGACTCGCCGGGCCCTTGCAGCTGGGCCAACACCTCGGCCAGCTCGTCGGCATCGCGCGGTGTCCTTGCCTGTTCCAGCGCGGCCATCAGTTCAGGCACGGCTTCCTGCGCCTTCAGCGGGCCCAGCGCCGGTGCTGCAACGGTCACTCCGGCACGCAGCAGTGGCGCGATCGCACGCGCGTCGCCCAACTCGCCAAGCACCTTGACCAGTGCCGTCCTCAGCTCCCGCGGCATCCCGCGGCGCGGGTGTTCAAGCGTCTCGATCAGCGGGACCACGGCTGCCGTATCGCCCAGGCGCCCCAGTGCGCTGATGCAGGTCCCGCGGACTCTGGCGTCCGCATCGTGGAGTCCTTCCATCAGCAGGTCCAGGCAGGCGTGTGTGGATTTCTGGACCACCGCGCTGCACAGCGTGCTGATCACCTCGCCAAAGTCTTTCTTTTTGTCGGTCTCCTCACGCCGCAGCGTGCGGATGGCCTCCAGCAGGTCGGCGATCCAGTGTTCGTCGGCGTGGCTGTGAATGGATGTCGCCGCATACTCGCGCACCGCTGCGCTGCGGTGACCCAAGGCCTTGAACAAAGGCGCCCGGGCCTGTGGCGAGGAGATACGGCCCAGGTACATGCAGCCCGAGCAGGCTTCGTCAACGCTCTTGGACTTGGCCATGCGCAGGTACAGGGGCAGTGCCTCATTGGAGGGACGGATCAACAAGGCCTGCCTGGCCGCGTCAGCCACCTTTGCGTCTTCGTCCAGCGTCGCGCTCACCAGGAGCGCGGGAGCGCGGTCCACCAGCTCCAGCAGTGCATTTCGGGCCAGGGGCAGCTGATTTGCCGGCGCGGACCTCATGAATGTCGTGATGGCCTCGAAAGCCACTGCGGGGGCAGCGCAGGACAGCGCTTGCAGCGCCAAGAACACATCGACGTTTTTTGTGGAGCTCTGCAGCTGCTCTGCGAGTGCCTGGCTTGGGTTGTCGTTCATAAGTACTGGAAGGGCCGGTCCGGATTGCCCTGGTTCTGCTTGTCCGAGAAGACCACCAGCACAGGCTCGTCTGGCGCGCCCTGCATCATAGGTGCCGCCCCAGGGCCGCCACTGGACAAGTCGTCCACCGGTCGACCGGCCGGGCAGGCCTTGGCATCCGGCCGCTTTTGGCCGACCCCATCCGCCCGATCACCTTGTCCCACCATCCACCCACGCCATCCCCGCCCCCCGGTTCACATGCCGCTGCCTACCCACGACAAACTCCGAATCCAGCGTGGCCAGTGCGACGGAGATCCATGCGCCTTCTTCGTAATGCTGGCTGTGCCATGACAGCGATGAGCCGCATTGCTGGCAAAAGCAGCGCGTGATGCCGGGCGATGAGGCAAAGGAGCGCAATTGCTCCTGGCCCCGGGTGAAGACAAGGTCCTTTGCCGGCACGCTGCCGTAGGTGGCGAATGCGGCACCGTGGGCCTTCTGGCAGATGCGGCAGTGGCAGTGCGAGACGGCCTGGGGCGTGGAGCGCAGTGCATAGGCGATGGCGCCGCACAGGCAGCTGCCGGTCAGGGCAAGAGGGGGGCTATCCGGGGCGTTGCTCATGGTCGGGCGGGCACGAAAAAAGGCGCATGCCATTGTGCATGCGCCCCAATGCCGCGACAGGGATGCGCGGCAACCCCAGGAGTCATCCGTTTCGTCAGTCGCCGATGACCTGCAGCCCGCTGCCGTCCCCATGCGCCTGCAGGCACATTCTTCCGAGGTCGTTGAGAAAACGCAGCACCGGCATCTCGCCCACGCAGGCGGGGATGGCGGCCATGATGTCGTTGTGCAGTTCCAGCAGCTGGTCCGAGGCCACGAACATGGCGGCGGATTCGCCGTAGTAGTGCCGCCAGAAGTCCTGCAGCAGGCCGTGGCGGGCCTTGCCGACGACCAGGGGATAGCCGTTTTCCCAGACCTGTGCGTCCATGGAAAGGCTGGCCAGGCCAGGGTCAACGGGCCGCGCGCTGGCGGGGATCAACAGTACACGTCGCATGTCCATGCTCATTTGCGGTTTCCAGGTGCGCCAGTGGACTCGGGCAACCCGGTCCGGGAGGAGGGTGAGAGGTCCTTGCCGCAGGCGGCAGGAACCGGTTCCCACTTTATTGACGTGTGCACAACAAGAAAATTACACCTGATTACATACGGCGAGTGATGCGCCGTGTGCCTGCCGTTCTCCGTTGCAGTTCGCCGTTCAGGCGCTGCGCGCGCCGCCCTCGATCTCGAACGCAAAGTCCCCGAAGCGCAGGCTGCCGCGCCGCCGCTCCACCAGGGCCGGCAAGGCCGCGCATTCGGGCAGGGCGCTGAGGATCTGGTGCTTGGCGCGGAAGATCTGGATGTTCACGTACGACGAATCCACGCCCAGCATGCGCGAGAGCGCATCGAGCTCTATCCAGCCCTGGCTTGCGGGGGCCAGGCCCTTGTGGGCGTCCTGCTGGCGCACGCGGGCCAGGGTGACCAGGGTGTAGTGGTGTATGCGTTCACCCAGCGCGATGGGCTTGCCGTCGCTCATGACGGTCAGGCTGGCGTGCTCCTCGTTCTGGCTGACGTGGAAGCGAAAGGACACGTCCGGCGGCTTGGGCGCATGCGGGTCGAAGCTGCTTTCCCGCGTGGATTCCAGGTCGTCGCATTGCACGAATTCCCAGCTGCCTGCCGAGGTGTGGACCATGGCGCCGTCCACCAGGGGCTCGGTGCCGTCGCCGGACTCCAGCAGCCAGCGGCCGTCTTCGAAGAAGACGTTGGCTTCGGGCTCCTGGGCGTCGGGCAGCAGGGTGCCGCGCGGGTTCAGGGCCAGGGGGGCGTCCTGGGGCAGGCCCGGGCCGGGGCTCAGGCAGGTGACGGGCGGCCCCAGGTCTTGCACGGTCCAGGCCGCTTCTGCGCCTTCGCCCATGCTGAGCCTGGCGCCCACGGTCAGTACGGTCCAGCGGCCGGCGACCAGGCGCACGCCGTTGAGCATGGTGCCGTTGCGGCTCTGGTCCACGATTTCCCAGGTCTGCCGGTTCCAGCGGAACAGGGCGTGGACCTGGGAGACGTCGGGCGCCTTCATGACGGTCTGGCAGACCGAGGGGTGGCGGCCGAAGGTATGCAGGGGCCGCAGCACGACGATGCTGCCGTCGAGTTGGTTACGAAAGAGGGCCATCGCCTCGAATTCTCCTTGGGGCTTGTGTGAACAGGGGGTGGGCTGGGGGCGCATTGGCCCGGAGCCGGCAGCCTGTTGCCAAGCCGAGAGAGTACATGCCCGCTGCGCGTTTCAGTTTGTCAAACGTACAGCGCCTGCGGATTGAACTCGGATTCCTGCAGCGGCCGGCTGCGCCAGCCCAGGGCCACGGGCACGTCGCGCAGCCGTGGATTGCCCAGTTCCGGCCAGATATGGCACAGGCCCGGAACCACGACCTTGACGGTGTACAGAGGGATGTCGGGGCGCGAGTGGTCGTAGACGATGGTTTCCAGGCCCAGGCCCCGTGCGATGTCCACGCAGTGCGCAATGGCCCGGGCAATGTCCGGCGGCGCGGTGTCCGCCTGCTGCGCAGGCTGTTGCGGCGGCGCATCGGTGCCGTCCAGCGGATGCAGAAAGGCCTGCACCTGCTGCGGCACGGCAAAGCCCTTGCCCGCCGCGATCAGCTGGCTGATTTCGGTGAGGGCGCGTTCGCAGGCCAGGGCGCGGTCCAGGCTGCAGCCAAAGCCCACGGCCCAATGGCCGGTATCCGCGTGGCGGCCCACGCAGACCACGACCGGTATGCCGAAGTCATGGGTGATGTCCAGCAGCCAGTACGACCATTGCGGGCCGCAGCTGCGCGCCAGGCGCTGGCGCGTGGCTGCGGCGATGCCGTCCAGCGCGATGGCGGGCCTGCGGATCTGGCCGTACCACCAGATGGCCGCGGCGTCGCGCTCCACCAGTTCCATGAAGCCTTGGAGGATGGCTTCTTCCCGCGTGTTGCCGGCCGCGCAGCCGTTGGAGGTCCAGCCCACGTGGTGCTGGCTTTGCGCGGGCGCATGGGCCAGGCAAAAGCCCAGCGGCAGGTAGCGGCGCGCATCGGCGGTCAGGGACCAGGCGGGCGCCCACCACAGGGGTTCGCCCTGGCCGGCGCCGGGGGCCACGGCATGCGGCGGCCTGTCGGTGGCAAAGCGGGCGGTCTGCCGGTCGCTGAAGCGGGCCAGCGCTGTGGGAGGAATGCAGGGCGCATCCAGCTGCGCGGCGGGGGCGACGACCACGGCTTCATCGCCCTGGTGGAAGGCGGCGTAGCGCTCCACGGCTTCGCACATGGCGCTGGCGCGGGCCTGCATGGCCGACAGGCCCTTGCCCAGGCACAGCTGTGTCGGGGGGCCTGCCAGGAAGCCGCTGCCAGGCGCGGGCGTTCTGAAGATTTCGCTGCGGTAGACGGTGAGCGCTTCGTCGGTCTCGGCCGTCAGCGGCGTGACCCGGGCAATCACGCCGGTCAGCGGGCTGACGTGCCGGGACAGGCGCTGCACCGTGGTCTCGGCCGGCACGCTGCGCCAGCCGCCGTCGGCGCGCGCGGCATGCGTGCCGGGAACTGGCGCAATGGGTTCGCGTTGGCGCAGTGCCATCAGCCCCGGTGTGCCGCAGTGCGGGCATTGCGGGTGGGCGGCCACGGGGTGGGCCTGGGAGGGCTCCAGCGTCCACACGGTTTGCGCTGCATCGGTGTGCGCCAGCAGGCGCTGCACCGTGGGCAGCAGGGCCTGCAGCCGCGTGGCGATGAGGTCGGCGCCGGCGCGCACGGGCGGGCAGCGGCCGCTGTCGTGCGGCGGGCCGCCTTGCGCGGCGCGTGCGGGATGGTTGCGTTGCCAGCGGTGCGCCAGGCAATGCCAGCAGGCCGATGCGGTGCCGGCATGGGGCGTGAACAAGGGCCCGGCCATGGCCTGCTCGCCCGCGGGCCGGACCGGCAGCCAGGGCCGGCCTGCGGCACGCTGGCCGGCGTCGATGGCGCCCAGGCGCGGGTCCAGGTAGTCGTCGCAGAAAACGATGGTGAGCGGGGTGGGGGCTGGTGCCTGCGTGGCCACGGCCGCAGCCCAGTGGCAGGCGGCTGTGCTGTCCAGCGCTGCAGTCAGCAGGACGATGTCGATCTGCTCCGATGCCTGCAGGCGCACGGGCGGGGCCGAGAAATCCGGTTGCAGATAACCGTGGCCGTTCAAGCCGCTGTGCAGCACCGGCTGGACCAGGCCTTGGCGCAGCAGGGCGCCCAGGGCGTGCAGCATCTGCGCAAGCGGCGCATCGGGCGCTGTGGCGCAGTGCTGCATGAGGCTGGTGCCGGCCTGCAGCGGGGCGTTGAGCGCCAGCACGGCGGCGGAGCCCAGGGCCAGGGTGTCGCGTTCGCTGGCCAGCAAAAGGCGGTCGCCCTGCTGCACGGGAGGCAGGAATTTCTCGTGCCAGCGGAAGGCGTCGGCAAACAGGTCCGGGGCCGCAGGCTCAGGCAAGGGACGGGGCTCCCAGTTCAAGGCGGACGACGGCATACGGGTGCTGGCCGGTGGTGGCGTGGAAGGCGGTCTCGAACAGTTGGTGCTGCTGCGAGAACCGGGCATACAGGTGCTCCTGCAGGCTGATGCGGATGGCGGGGTGGATGCGCTCCATCTGGGCGCCGTCCGCAAAGCCGGAGACGACGGGCAGCCGCATGCCGCCCACCTGCATGGGCAGCCGTGCAAGGGCCGGGTGCACATGGTCGAGCACCACGGTGCACGGCGGGCTGCCGGGCGCGGCAAAACGCTGGGCCAGCTGCTGCAGCATGGCCTCCAGCGGCGCCTGGGGAAGGTAGGGGCAGACGCCTTCGAGCAGCACCAGAACGGGCTGGCTGCCGGGCAGGGCGGCGGCGTCCAGCCAGGAGGTGTCGAGGATGGAGCAGGCAAGGCGGGTTTCGTCGCCGTCCATGTATTGATCGCGCAGCGCAATGGCGTCGGGCAGGTCCACGTTCAGCCAGCGTGCGGTGCCGGCCAGGGCCGCCAGGCGGCTGCGCCGCGTGCACAGGCCCGCGCCCAGCGCAATGCACAGGCCGGACGGATGCGCGCTCAGGAATTGCGTGGTGAGCCGGTCGAACAGCTGCGTGCGCAGCACCACGCTGCGCACAAAGGCGGGGTCGGCGGCGTGCGCCTCGCTGGCCTGGGGCAGCGCCGCCACGATGCGGCACGCCTCGGGGTCGGCAAAGGGCGGCAGGTCGTGCAGCTCCGGGGGAGCTGCCGCACCTGCAGCGCGGGCACGTGCCGCCAGCGTCAGCAGCAAGGTGGCCGTGGCCCCTTGCAGCTGCGCCGGTGCCGTATCAGCAGGTGAAGGGATAGGCGTCACCGGTGTTGTTGTAGGAGGTGAGGGCGATGGCCCACAGGTCCTGCTCGGCGGGTGCCACCGGGTAGTTCAGCACGATGCCGTTCTTGATGGCCGTGCCGTCTGCGCGCTGCAGGTTCCACTCGCCGCGCGCGGCGTCCCAGGTGAAGGCCTGTTCGGTCTCGAAGCGGACCTGGAAGTTGAACGGGTTGTTGTAGCCCAGCCATTGGCTCAGCACGGGGGCCTTGTCCTTGCCGTCGTCGCGCGTCAGCTCCGCGTGGAACTCGGGCGACTGCCAGGCCAGGGCGATGGCGCGCAGCACCACGCCGCCGAAGGCCAGCAGCGAGTCCGGGCCGCCGCCGGGGATGCCCAGGCCCGTGGGCAGGGCAGCCCTGAGCATGCCGTTGTTCGGCTCCTCGAACGAGGTGCTCACGCCCATGAAGTTGGGGAACAGCTGGTAGTAGGCGGCCAGGGCCTCGGAGGCATGGGTCTGGGGCGCCTGGGGCAGGACGATGACGAATTCATCGTCGGGACCGATCCAGCCGGCCGTGAGCACGGGCTTCCATTCGGCGCGCTGGGTGGGGTCGTCGCTCAGGCGCAGCGACACATCGACCTGGGGCCACTGGGTCGGCAGGTTGAAGTCGCGGTGCAGCATGGGCTGGATGTCGCGCTGCCCCAGCAGGTCACGGCGGTAGGCGTCATCCTGCCAGGAGCGGGCGATGGCCCGCAGGTAGGCAAGGCGGAATGCGAGCAACGGTTCAGTATTCTGCAGCTGGGTGGTCATGTGACTTCATCCTCGGTTCAAGAAAAATGCACCTGGCCGGGCAGGGGCCCGGACAGGTGCACGGACAGTTCAGGCCGCAGCGCGGCCAGCTCACTCAGGCGCGCGGCCACGTCCGGCCTGGCGGGTGCCAGGGCCTGTGACAGGGCCAGTGCCTCGGTTTCGGTGCGGTACTTGCCGGCAGTGCGCGCAGTCCCGGCCGCCTGGGCCAGGCTGTCCTGCACGGCCGCGTGGTCGGCGCCCATGGCCAGCAGGAAGCGGGCCTTCTTCAGGTGCAGCTCGCTGCTGTGCAGCCGTTCGTCCAGCACGTCGGCCAGGCGCAGGCATTCGTCGATCTTGTCCAGGGCCTCGGTCCAGCGCCCGCTGGCCGCCAGCATTTCGGCGACGAAGGAGCGGTAGTAGGTCTGGCAGTAGCGGCAGCCCATGTCCCAGAGCAGCTGCGCCGTGCCGCTGGCGCGCTCAATGCCCTCGGCGCTGGCGCTGCCTGCGCCGTCACCCAGCGCCCAGCAGCGGATGATGTCCGCATAGCCCGAGAACGCGGGCAGGCCGTAGCGGGCCGTGATGTCCAGCAGCTCGCCCGTGGTGGCCAAGGCGCTTTCCTTGTCGCCACGCGCCTGGTGGACCAGGGCCTGGTAGAGCAGGGCCATGCTCAGGGAGGGAATGTGCGAGACCTCGTGCGCCAGGCGCACGGCGTCGTTCGCATCGGCCAGCGCGGCCTGCCCGAAGCCTGCGAACCAGCGCACCAGGGCGCGCCCGCAGGTGGCCCAGACACGGGTGTCGAAGCCGAACTCGGCCGCATGGTGGGCATGGGCCACGGGGTCGTAGCGGGTGATGGCGTCGGTCAGCGCTTCTTCGGCCTGCTCGAATCGGCCGTCGGAGTAGTGGGCCAGTCCCAGGTAGGTTTGGGCGGCCACCAGCACGCCCGTGTCCTGCTGGCGCACGGCCTGCTCCAGCAGCCGGTGGCTGAGCTGGCGCACTTCCTCGCGGTTGCTGGCCACGTGGTGGTAGGTGATCAGCATCCACAGGTGCTGCACCTGCTTGTAGTCGGCCACGGCGTTGGCGCCCGGGCCGGCCAGCAGCTCCTGCGACAGCGCGATGCTTTCCACCACCTGGGCATGGGCCCAGCCGTGCTTGTTCATCAGCGCCTGGGTCACGTAGCTGTTGACGTCCAGCCGCGCCTCGCGCTGGGCCACGCCCTGGAGCTGTTGCAGCCAGTCGTCGATGTGGCGCGCGTAGGCAATGGTTTCATCGTTGAGCGAGCGCAGCTGGGTGATGCGCAACTGCCGCACCGCAAGCGCCACGGCCTGGGCGTAGTCTCCGGCGTCCGCCCAGTGCTGGGCCACGCCTGCGGGTTCCGCCGCAACGCGCTGCGGCTGGTGCTGCATCAGGGCCAGGGCCACGTCGCGGTGCAGCAGCCGGCGCTGCGATACCAGCATGCATTCGTAGGCCGTGTCCCGGATCAGCGCGTGGCGGAACATGTAGGCGCCCGGGCCCGCGCGTTCGTCGGCAATCACCAGGCCGGCCTGGCCCAGGGCGGCCAGTTCCTGCCCGACTTCGCCCTGCGGGCGTTCCAGGCAGGCGCACAGCAGGTCGAAGTCGAAGTGCCGGCCCATGGTGGCGGCCAGCTGCAGCAGGGGCTTGAGCGGGCCGATGCGGTCAAAGCGGCTGACCAGCGAGTCGCGCAGCGTGAGCGGAATGGCGGCCGGCAGCTCGGCATGGCGAAAGTCCCAGACGCCGTCCTGCTCCACCAGGTGGGCATCCAGCAGCATGCGCGCCATTTCCTGGATGAACAGCGGCACGCCGTCCGTGCGTTCCACCACGTGGCGGATCACGGCAGGGCTGAGCCGGCGCGGTGCCAGCGTCTGGCGGGCCAGTTCGGTGGCCTGGGCGTCTTCCAGGCGCCGCACGTCCACGCAGTCGGCCTGCAGGCCTTCGGGCGGTTGCCACTGCGGACGCGCCGTGAGCACCAGCAGCACGCGCCGCCCGGGCAGGCGCGCTACCAGTTGCTCCAGCAGTTCGATGCTGGTGGGGTCGGCCCAGTGCACGTCCTCGACGACCAGCAGCAAGGGCTCGGCTTCGGACATGTGCAGCAGCCATTGCGCGGTGGACTGCAGCAGCAGCGCCCTTTGCATGACGGCCGAGATGCGGCTGGGCTCGCAGTCGCCCAGGGGCAGCGAGAGCCAGGCGCACAGAATGGGCAGGGCGGCCTCGGCATCGCAGCCTGCGGCGCGCAGGGCTTCGCGCATCTGCTCGCGGTGGTCCTGCGGGGGATCGGCCGTCTCCAGCCGCTGCCGTATCAGGCCCAGGAAAGGGGTCAGCGCGGTGTTGCGATGCTCGGGCTGGCATTGCAGCACCACGGTGTTCGCGCCCTGTGTCCTGGCGTGGACGAGCAGCATGTCGGCCAGGCAGGATTTGCCGATGCCCGGCTCGCCGCGAATCCACAGCGCATTGCCCCCGGCTTCGCGGGCCCGCGCCCATGCGTCGTGCAGGCGCTGCAGTTCGGGTTCGCGGCCTATGCACTGCAAGGCTGCATCGGACACAGGTCCCTGCAGTAGCTCGGCTGGCTGCTCCAGCTCCAGGCGATAGGTCTGCATGCCCGTGGGCTGGCCGGGCAGGCGCAGGCTGCCGGCCTTCTCGAAGCGCGCATGACGCGACAGCAGGCGGTGGCTGCTTTCGCTGGCCAGCAGGGTGCCCGCATCGGCGATGGCCTCCAGCCGCATGGCCACGTTGACGGCATGGCCCGAGGGCGCTTCGCCGCCGACCACCACGGCCATGCCGGTGTGCAGGCCCATGCGGATTCCCAGGTGCAGTCCGTGGACCTGCTCGATGGCGGCTGCGCGGCTGCGGCTGAGCGTCAGCAGCTCCTGGGCCGTCATGCCGGCCTGGCGGGCATCGGTGTCGCTGGTGTGCGGGTAGCCGAAGAGCACCAGCATGCGGTCGCCCAGCGTGCCCGCCAGCATGCCTCCGCGCCGGGTGGCAACGTCGGAGAACAGCGTGAGTTCCTCGCGCTGCAGCAGTTCGATGTCCTCGATGTTCAGCCCCTGCGAGGGCTGGCCTGCGGTGCGTGCCGCGCTGTCCATGCCGTGGATGTCGCTGCCCGGCCACAGGGAGACGCTGCAGCACAGCACGGTGAGCTGGCGCACTTCGGAGAACACGCGTGTGGTGGCCACGGTGCGTGTCAGGTCCGCCTGCTGCACCTGGGCGGCGGCGGGCAACTGGCCCACCAGATCGTCCAGCCGCACGCGCATGAGGTCCCTGAGCAGGGCCGCCGCCGAGTCGCTGCGCTCCGCAGGCCGCTTCTTGAGCGCCTTGCGCAGCAGGGCGGCGATGGGGTGGGTGGAGATGGCCGGCGGCAGCTGCACTTCCTGCGGGCTGAGCTGGCGGTGCACGATCTCGGCCACCGAGGCGCCCTGCACGGCGGGCGTGCCCGTCAGGCATTCGAGGAACATCAGCCCCCAGGCATACAGGTCGGTGCGGGCGCTGGGCGGCTCGCCGCGCAGCTGCTCGGGCGCGCTGTAGGCCGGCGTGCCCAGGCACTCGTCGCCCATGGTGAGCTGCGAGACCTGCGGGCCGGCAAACTGCGGGATCACGGTGCCAATGCCGAAGTCCAGCACCATGGCGTGGCGCACCGCGCCCGTGGAGGTGACCATCACGTTGTCGGGCTTGAGGTCGCGGTGCACGATGCCGGCGGCATGCGCGCAGTCCAGCGCATCGAGCACCTCGGCCATGAGGCGGCCGGCCTCGGCGGCAGTCAGCACGCCCTGGCGGCGGATCAGGCTCTTGAGGGTCTCGCCGGGCACATATTCGAAGACGCCGTAGACGCAGTCGCCTTGCTCGCCCTTGTCCAGCAACTGGACGATGTGCGGATGGTGCAGGGACGCGCACAGCATGGTCTCGCGGTGGAAGCGCTCCACCTGGCGGCCGCCTTCCTGCAGCCTGACGACCTTGATGGCCACCGATGCACCCGTGCGCCGGTGTCGCGCACGGTAGACGGTGCCGTAGCCACCCGATCCCAAGGTTTCCAGCAGTTCGTAATCGGGTATTTCCAGGGGGGCTGGCGCCACCGGGGTCACCGCAGCTTGCGTGGGGTTGGTGATGGCATCGTGCATTTCAGCCTCGGTTGGGTATCCTCCTGGAGGGTATCCAGTCGTCCATTTGTCATACGGCAGACCGTGCTTTTGATACCGTTCGTTACTATAGCGTACGTCCGAATGCAATTGCCTGTTTTTGCCTACGTGCTTGCCCATGGTTGCCGTCGCCGCCGCCATCGCTGTGGCGTCCGGTGCTCAGGCCCAGCTGGCCGCATTGCGCAGCCGTATGCCGCTGGCATGCAGCGAGCTGTCCCAGACGCCGCGCAGCGGCTGCAGGGAATCGACGATGCGCAGCTCGGTGCCGCATTCCGCTATTGCTTGCGGCAGATCGACCAGCAGGTCCCGGCGCAGGGGCTGCACGGTCTGCCGGCTCACGTACATGCCGGCATCCTCCAGGCTTTCGAACGGCTCGACTGGAAGCTCATACCGGTGTATCCGGGCTGCATGCAGGCGCGCGGCCCAGGCGGTCTCCACATAGGCCACGGCCTGTGCTGCGGCGGGCAGGTCGTTCAGCCATTGCGCCCTGTCTTCGCTCGTGCTGTGCTCGTGCGGCCATATGACGATGCGCGGGCATTCGCGCGGAAACAGGTACAGCCGCTGATGCGTCTGTGCGATGGCCCACACCAGGGGGCCGTTGAGCCACTCCTGTCCCTGGCGGCGGGGGGCCGCCTTCAGGACCGGGCGGGGTTGGAACTGCCGGATGTCCCCGTCTTCGCTGAAATGAAAAAGTCGCATGGCGCGCAGTGTAGGGCGCGGCGATTTGCAGGCGGCCCGCCATCCCCTATGATGCGCGACACCTGTGAATAATCCCAGGTACTCGCAACCCACGGAAAGGTCCATGCACCATGAACGGTCACTGTCTCTGCGGCGCTGTCAGCTTTGTCTCTCCCCAGGCCCGGGAAATCGGGGCCTGCCACTGTGGGTACTGCCGGCGCTGGGGCGGTGGCCCCATGCTGGCGGTGCATTGCGGGCCCGATGTGAAGTTCGAGGGCGGCGAGCACATAGGCACCTATGCCTCCTCCGAATGGGCCGAGCGCGCCTTCTGCAGGCAGTGCGGCACGCACCTGTACTACCGGCTGCACGCCACGGGCGAGTACTTCGTGCCGGCCGGCGCCTTCGAGTCGCAGGACTTCGAGCTGGCCACGCAGATCTACATCGACAGAAAGCCCGGCTACTACGACTTCGCCAACCAGACGCCGACCATGACCGAGGCCGAGGTCATCGCCCAGTACGCGCCCCCGCAGGAATGAGGCACAGCACCATGCCCTTGCACGATGACGCCAGCGGCCTGGCAATGGAGCCTGCCGCACGGCCCGGCGATCCGCTCGATCGCATCGACACACCCAGCCTGGCGCTGGACCTGACGGCCTTCGATGCCAACCTGCGCGCCATGCAGGACTGGGCCGACCGCCATGGCGTGGCGCTGCGCCCGCATGCCAAGGCGCACAAGTGCCCCCAGATCGCGCTGCGCCAGCTGGCGCTGGGCGCGCGTGGCATCTGCTGCCAGAAGGTGAGCGAGGCCGTGCCCTTTGTGGCGGCCGGCGTGCGCGACATCCTGATCAGCAACGAGGTCGTGGGGCCGGCCAAGCACGCGCTGCTGGCCCGGCTGGCGCGCACGGCGCGCATGGCCGTGTGCGTGGACAACGCGGCCAACCTGGTGCAGCTGTCCGAGGCCATGTCGCAGGCGGGCGTGGAGATCGACGTGCTGGTCGAGGTGGACGTGGGCCAGGGCCGCTGCGGCGTCACGGGCCCCGAGGCCGTGCTGGCCCTGGCGCGGCAGGCGCGTGACCTGCCGGGCCTGAATTTCGCGGGCCTGCAGGCCTACCACGGCGCGGCGCAGCACCGGCGCAGCCGCGAAGAGCGTGCGCAGGCCTGCCAGGAGGCTGCGAGCCGGGCGGCGGCCTGCGCGCAGCTGCTGCGCGACAACGGCCTGGCCTGCCACACCATCACGGGCGGCGGCACGGGCAGCGTGGAGTTCGATGCGGCCAGCGGCGTCTACACCGAGCTGCAGCCGGGCTCCTATGCCTTCATGGATGGCGACTACGGCGCCAACGAATGGGGCGGGGCGCTGGCCTTTCGCCGCAGCCTGTTCCTGCTGTCCACGGTGATGAGCACGCCCGCGCCGGACCGCGTCATCCTCGATGCGGGCCTGAAATCCACCTCGGCCGAATGCGGCCCGCCCGCCGTCTACGGCACGCCGGGCCTGCGCTGCGTGGCCATCAATGACGAGCACAGCGTGGTATGCGTGGAGCCTGGCGCCCAGGCGCCCGCCCTGGGCAGCGTGCTGCAGCTGCTGCCCTCGCACGTGGACCCGACATTCAACCTGCACGACGAGCTGGTGCTGCTGCAGGGCGGCACGGTGCACGCGCTGTGGCCGATTGCGGCGCGCGGGCTGTCGCGCTGAAGACGGCATGAAAGAAGCCGCCGGCCTTGCGGCGCGGCGGCTTTTTTGCGTCTGCGCCTGCTGTGGCCTGTGGCTTACAGCTCGATCTTGGCGCGGCGGATCACGTCGCCAAAGCGCTTGTTCTCTTCGACGATGAAGGCCTTGAACTCTTCGGGCGTGGGGAAGTAGTTCTCGTAGCCGAAGGTCTGGAACTTGGGCTGGATGTCGGGCTCGCGCAGGGCCTTCATGGTGTCCTGGCGGATCTTCTCGACCACGGCCGGCGGCGTGGACTTGGAGACGGCAAAGGCATTCCAGCCGGTGACCACGGCATCGGCCGGGCCGCCGGACTCGGCCACGGTGGGCACGTCTTCATAGCCCTTGAGGCGGTGGGGCGCCAGCACGGCCAGAAAGCGCAGCTTGCCCGAGCGCATCAGCGGGCCGGCCGTGCCCGAGGAGCCCAGCGCAAAGGCCAGCTCGCCCGTGGCCACGCTGGTGTACAGCTGGCTGGTTTCCTTGTAGATGACGTGTTCCATCTTGGTGCCCGTCAGCGACTCCAGCAGGGCCGAGCCCAGGTGCACCGGGTTGCCCACGGACCACGAGCCGTAGTTGAGCTTGCCGGGGCGCGCCTTGGCGTCGGCAATCAGGTCGGCCACGGTCTTGTAGGGGCTGTTGACCGGCACGCAGACGAAGAAGAAGGTGCGAAACAGCGGCAGGACGACTTCGAAGTCCTTGTCGATGCTGTAGGGCAGCTTCTTGAACAGGTGGGGATAGGCGGCCAGGTGGACGTTGTCCAGCTGGATGATGTCCGTGCCGTCGGTGGCGCCGCGCTTGAAGGCCTCGATGGCGATGAAGCCGTTGCCGCCGGGGCGGTTTTCCACGATGACGGGCTGGTTCCACAGGCGCGCCAGCTTGTCGGCCACCAGGCGCGAGGTGCCGTCCGGCCCGCCGCCCACGGGGAAGGGGTTGATGATGCGCACCTGCTTGGTGGGCCAGTTGGCGGCGGCACCCGACTGGGCACGCGCGGGTGCCAGGGCGCCCATGGCCAGGGCGCCAAGGGCGAGGCCCGCCTGGCGGCGATTGATGCGGAAGGCGCTGTCTTTCATGGTTTGTCTCCGAGTCGCTGTTGGGCTTGCTGGGTGGCTTGGTCCTATGCCGGCAAGGCACAGGCTGCTCTTGTTTTTACGCTCTCTTGCGGGAGCGGCTGGATCATCCAGTCGCCGCATTGTGTCAGTTCGTTGCAAAGCACCTAGCCGTGGCTGGCGCTAGCAGCTATAGCAAAATGGCATAAGTGAGGAGGCGAGAGAACATGAATTTGCAGCAGATAGAGACGTTCGTGCATGTGGCCGAGACCGGCAGCTTCAGCAAGGCGGCCGTGCTGCTGGAGACGGCCCAGCCCGCACTGAGCCGCCAGGTGCGGGCGCTGGAGACCGAGCTGCGCGAAACCCTGCTGATCCGCACCGGCCGCGGCGTGACCCTGACCGACGCCGGCCGCCGCCTGCTGGAGCACGGCCACGCCATCATGCAGCGCGTGGCGCTGGCCAAGGAGGATCTGGGCAGCCAGCGCGACGAGCCCGTGGGCCGCATCGTGGTGGGCCTGCCGCCCAGCCTGGCGCGGCGCCTGACGCTGCCGCTGATCGATCTGTTCAGCAAGGACATGCCCAAGGCCCGGCTGGCCGTGGTCGAGGGCTTTTCCATGAATATCGCCGAATGGCTGACCTCGGGCCGCATGGACCTGGGCCTGGTCTATACGCCCGAGCCGCATCCGCACATCGAGGTCACGCCCGTGCTGGAAGAGCGCCTGTGCCTGATCGGCCCGGCGCGCACGCTGGGCGGGCGCAGCAGCGTGCGCTTTGACGAGCTGTCGCAGTTTCCGTTGATCATGCCGCAGCACGGCCAGATCTTCCGCAAGCTGATGGAGGCCCAGGCCACGCTGTCCCAGGTCAAGCTCAACGTGGTCTGGGAAGTGTCCAGCGTGCCGGCCATCCTGGACCTGGTGCGCGGCGGCTACGGCTACGCCGCGCTGACCGACAGCGCCATGCGCAGCCACCTGACCGATGCCGAGCTGGTGGGCATTCCCATCGAATCGCCCCACGTGGTGAGCACGCTGTGCCTGGCGCAGTCGGCCAAGAAAAAGGCCACGCCGCTGATCCGCAAGACTTCTCTGGCCCTGCGCGAACTGAGCCGGCTGGTGTGCGCGCCGCTCTGAGCGGTTGCAGCGACGGCGGCAGTTCAGCCAGGCTTCAGAGCAACGGCCGCAGCTCCCGCGCCGCCTCCTGCAGCAGCGGCAGCAGCTCCGCCACCATGTCGGCCGGCGCCATGCGCTGGGGCGAGGTCACGATGTTGAGCGCGGCCACCGTGCGGCCCTCCATGTTGCGCAGCGGCACGGCCAGGGCCTGCACGGCCAGCTCATGCTCTTCCAGGGCCAGGCAGAAGTCCTGTCGGCGCACTTCGTCCAGCACGCCTTCGAGCGCTGCGCTGTCGGTGACCGTGTGGGCGGTCAGGCGCCGCAGATCGTGCGAGGCCAGCCATTGCCTGAGCTCGGCCGCAGGCAGGGCGGCCAGCAGCACGCGGCCGGTGGAGGTGGCGTGGGCGGGCAGGCGGCTGCCCAGGTGCAGGCCGTGGGCCATGAGGCGCTGGCCGCGCTCGTGCAGGGCGCTGCGCGCCACGATGACCACCTCGTGGCCATCGCGCACCACGCAGGAAAACGACAACTGGGTCTGCGCCGCCAGCCGGTAGAGCACGGGCTGGACGATGCGCGGCAGCCGCGCCGAGGCCAGGTAGCTGCCCGACAGCCGCAGCACCTTGGGCGCCAGCCAGAAATGGCTGCCGTCCGTCTCCAGATAACCCAGGTGCGCCAGCGTCAGCAGATGGCGGCGCGCGGCCGTGCGCGTGATGCCAGAGCGCTCGGCCGCCATGGTGGCGTTCAGGCGCTGGCGCTCGGTGTCGAAGCTCTCCAGCACGGCCAGGCCCTTGGCCAGTCCGGCGATGAAGTCATCGGGGTCGATGGGAAAGGGCTGGTTCATGGGCGGGGAGGGCGGGCATGCAGGTAGTGCGCGATTGTCGCGCAGATTGCGCGATCACCGCGCAACTCATGTGCCAGCCCCTCGTCTTTGCGCTGCCTCAAAACTAGTCTTGGGACCAGGCCATGGCATGAACCGGCCATGACATCGAACAACGCAACGGAGACAGATCAATGCGTACCCAAGTCGCCATCATCGGCGCAGGCCCTGCCGGCCTGCTTCTCGGCCAGCTGCTGTACCGCGCGGGCATAGACAACGTCATCATCGAGCAGCGCAGCGCCGACTACGTGCTGGGACGCATCCGCGCCGGCGTGCTGGAACAGGTCACCGTGGACCTGCTGGAGCAGGCCGGCGCCGATGCCCGCATGCGCGCCGAAGGCCTGCCGCACGACGGCATCGAGCTGCTGTTCGGCGGCCAGCGTCACCGCATCGACCTGCACGGCCTGACCGGCGGCAAGCGCGTCATGGTCTACGGCCAGACCGAGGTCACGCGCGACCTGATGGAAGTGCGCGCCGCCGAGGGCCTGACCACGGTCTACGAGGCCAGCAACGTGCAGCCCGTGGGCTTCGATGGCGACAGCCCCGTCGTGCGCTACGAAAAGGACGGCCAGGTCCATGAGCTGCAATGCGACTTCATCGCGGGCTGCGACGGCTTTCACGGCATCTGCCGCGCCAGCGTGCCCCAGGACAAGGTGCGCACCTTCGAGAAGGTCTACCCCTTCGGCTGGCTGGGCCTGCTGTCGGACACGCCGCCCGTCTCGCACGAACTGATCTACGCCCAGACCGAGCGCGGCTTCGCACTGTGCAGCCAGCGCAGCGCCACGCGCAGCCGCTACTACCTGCAGGTGCCGCTGACCGAAAAGGTCGAGGACTGGAGCGACGAAGCCTTCTGGAACGAACTGCGCCTGCGCCTGGACCCCGAGGCACGCGAGCGCCTGGTGACCGGCCCCTCGCTGGAAAAGAGCATTGCCCCGCTGCGCAGCTTCGTGACCGAGCCCATGCGCTTCGGCCGCCTGTTCCTGGCCGGCGACGCGGCCCACATCGTGCCGCCCACGGGCGCCAAGGGCCTGAACCTGGCCGCCTCGGACGTGGGCTACCTGTCCAGCGCCTTCGCGCAGTACTACCGCGACAAGGCGCCCGAAGGCATCGACGGCTACTCCGAGCAATGCCTGCGCCGCGTCTGGAAGGCCGAGCGCTTTTCGTGGTGGATGACCTCGCTCATGCACCGCTTCCCCGATGCGGGCGGCTTCGACACCAAGGTGCAGGAGGCGGAGCTGGACTACATCGTCAACTCCCGGGCAGGCTCGACCTCGCTGGCGGAGAACTATGTGGGGTTGCCGCTGGTGTGAGCCCAGGGCAATAGCGAGGGGCAGCGCCTGCATTGATGCGCGTCTGTCGCCACAGCATTGCGCAAATTTGCAGCCCGCCTCGCCCGGACGGGTGCGGGCGAGGAGTAAGCTTGTCGGGTTATGGCGCACATCACGTTTCCCCCTCCCTATATCGCCCCCCAGAATGCAGCGCAGTCGCTGCGCGACGCAGGCTATGCGGTGCTGCGCCCCGATGAATTCGCGGCCTGGGCAGGCGTGTCATTGACCGAGCTGCATGCGCTCGATGCCGACTGGGCCCAGCTGCCGCCCGATGCCTTTCTGAAGGACGGCGGGCGCTACCGGCGCCGCCGCCATTCCTGCTTCATCGCCGGGCAGGACGGGCTGCAGCAGGTGGAGCACCGCGCGCACTGGCAGCCGGTGGAATACAACGCCCTGCATGGCGGCATGCTGCGCATGTTCGATCCCATGCGCGACGCCACGGCGCAAAGCGCCACCTGGAGCCGGCTGCTGCTGGCGCTGGCGGGCCTGTCCGACCAGGTGTTCTGCGCCCAGGGCGATGATGTGCAGCACGAGCGCTGGTTCATCGAGTCCCACCAGTTCCGCATCGACACCACGGACGGCATTGGCCGGCCCACCCCCGAAGGCGCGCACCGCGACGGCGTGGACCTGGTGGCCGTGATCCTGGTCGGGCGCGAGGGCGTGAAGGGCGGCGAGACGCGCATCTTCGAGGCCACGGGCCCCAGCGGCCAGCGCTTCACGCTGACCGAGCCCTGGTCGGTGATGCTGCTGGACGATGCCCGCATGATCCACGAGACCACGCCCATACAGCCCGAGCAGCCGGGCGGTGTGCGCGATACCCTGGTGCTGACCTATCGCCGCCAGGGTTTCCAGGGCTCGGAGCTGACGCGTCGCCGCAAGGATTGATGCAGCTCAAGACGCTGGCGCATGATGGGCGCACACTTTGGTTCATCGACCCGGCCGCCCCCGATTCCTGAGGGCGGCCAAGCACAAAGGAGAAAACGCATGTTCAAGCACATCCTGGTTCCCGTGGACGGCTCCAACAGCTCGATGCTGGCGGTCCACAAGGGCGTGGAGCTGGCCAAGGTCTTTGGCAGCACGCTGACGGCGGTCTACGTGGTGGACCCCTATCCGTTCACGGGCGTGGGCGCCGACTTCGCCTACGGCCAGTCGCAGTACCTGAGCGCGGCCACGGCCGAGGCCAACACCACGCTGGACGCCGTCAAGAAGATCACCGACGAGGCCGGCATCACCGCCACCACCGTGGTGGGCGAAGGCCATGCGGTGCACGAAGGCATCGTGCGCGTGCTCGAGAGCACGGGCGCCGACCTGATCATCATGGGCTCGCAAGGCCGCCGTGGCCTGGAAAAGCTGATGCTGGGCAGCGTGACCCAGCGCGTGCTGGGCGCCGTGCGCGTGCCGGTGCTGGTGGTGCGCGAGTAATCACCGGACCGCTCGGCCCTTCGCCGGGTGAAACGTCAACGGCTCCTTCGGGAGCCGTTTTTATTGGTGCGCTGCAGGGGGAGAGGGCGATCAGCGATTGAGCAGCCGTGCCAGCCAGCCCTTTTTCTTGCGCTGCAGTTCCAGCTCCTGCAGCACTTCGTTCTTGAGCCTTTCCTTCTCGGCGGCAGGACTGGACTCGCGCGCCATGCGCAGATAGGCCTTGGCCGAGTCCACGTAGCCGGTGTCTTCGTTGCGGATGTGGTTGAACAGCCAGCGCGAGAGCATGCCGTGCAGCTCGGCGGCCACGTCCTCGCCGGCATCGAAGCGGGTCTGCATCTCGATCACGCGGCGGGTGAACAGCTCGTGCACCTTCTTGTGCGGGCCGGCGAACATGTAGCCGGCGCTCTCGATCAGGCTTTCCTCGAACACGAAGTGCGAGACGGTGTAGTCGATCATCTCGCCGATGACATCGCCCAGGGCCTCGCGGTCGGGCGAGGACCGCAGCTCGTAGAGCTTGTTGATGTAGTCGACGATGCGGCGGTGCTGCCTGTCGATCTCTGCAATTCCGGTGTCCAGCTCGGGGACCCAGACCAGCAATGCCATGGCGTTCTCCAGGAATTCGATGATTTCCGGAGAAGTATTCACGGGACTGTCACATCGCCCCTTGATGCAGATCAGTCTGATCTGCATCAAGGAGACGCGGCGTCACTCGATCTTGGCGCCCGAGGACTCGACGATCTGCTTGGACTGCTTGAAGTCGGCCTGGAACATCTTGTCGAAGTCGGCCACGGTCATGGACTGGGGCTCGGCGCCCTGGGTCTGGATGGCGTCGCGCACTTCGGGCATGGCCAGCAGCTTGTTCACTTCGGCGTTGACCTTGGTCACGATGGCCGTGGGCGTGCCCTTGGGCATGAACAGGCCGTACCAGGTGCTGACGTCAAAGCCCTTGAGGCCCGATTCGGCCAGCGTGGGCGTGTCGGGCAGCGAGGACGAGCGCTTGGCCGAGGTCACGGCGATGGCGCGCAGCTTGCCGGCCTTGATCTGGGCTATGGCCGAGGGCACGGAGGACACCAGCAGGTCCACGTTGCCGGCCAGCGCATCCATCAGGGCCGGGTTGGAGCCCTTGTAGGGCACGTGCACCAGCTGGATGCCCGCCGCCTTCTCCAGCAGCACGCCCGAGAGGTGGATGCTGGTGCCATTGCCCGGCGAGCCGTAGGTCACCTTGCCCGGGTGCTGCTTGGCAGCGGCCACGATGTCGGCCAGGGTCTTGTAGGGCGAGTTCACGCTGGTGGCGATCACGATGGGCGTGTAGGCCACGTGGGCCACGGGCACCAGGTCCTTGACGGGGTTCCAGGGCAGGTTCTTGTAGAGGTAGGGGCCCAGGACCACGTTGTCCTTCTGGCCCATGACCATGTCGTAGCCCGTGGGCGCCGCCTTGGCGGCCTCGGTGATGCCGATGGTGCCGCCTGCGCCCGCGCGGTTGTCGGGCACCACGGTCCACTTGCTGACTTCGGTGAGCTTGTTGGACACCACGCGCGCGAGGATGTCGGTGCCGCCGCCGGGCGGGAAGGGCACGATCATGCGCACGGGCTTGTTCGGATAGTCGGCAGCCGCACCTTGGGCGGCTGCGGAAAAGCTCAGGCCCATGGCGGCGGCCACGGCGGTGCAGGTGATCAGTTGGCGGAACATGAAAGAAGAAACTCCAGGGTCTGATGGGGCGGTGCAACCTTCTCGCAGCGGACCGGCAGCACCGGGCCGCCCATGCGGTGGGTTGTCGATGATCGGGGAGGGTGGTTCCGCCATCTTGCATTGGGAAACCCGCTATTTGGGCGGATTTCCGCAATCTGTGCCACAGGGGCTTCCACCAAGGAGCAGCTTGTGCCTGCTCCAGAGGGAAGCGGGCTATTTTATGCCGCCTTGGTGCCTGGCCGCAGGCCAGGCGCTCAGCCCTGCGCCAACTGCCTGTCCAGCACGCGCACCGTCTCGTACAGCACCCGGGTGCCGTCCAGCAGCTGGGACGGCTCTATCCATTCCTCGGGCGCGTGGCTGCGGCCGTGGAGGCAGGGGATGAAGATCATGCCCATGGGGCCGGTGGGCGCCATGTAGACGGCGTCATGGCCGGCGCCGCTGGGCATGCGCATGTGGGCGTAGCCCAGGTTGTCGCAGGCCTGCTCCACGCCCTGCATGACCAGGCCAGCGCAGTCCGTGGGCTGGGAGCGGCTCACGTCGGCCATCTCGGCACGCACGCGCAGGGCGGCCAGGCCGGGCAGGACTTCGGCCAGCAGTTCCTCGGGGAAGCGCTCCAGCACGCCGGCGTGGTCGCTGCGCACTTCCATCATCATCTCGACCAGGCCGGGCACGGCATTGGAGGCATTGGGCGTGAGCGAGAGCCGGCCCACGGTGGCCACCACATAGTGGGGCTGGCCATTGAGCGCAGCGGCCTTGCGGTTGGCCGCATCGATGATGCGCGCCGCGCCCACCAGCGCGTCCTGTCGGATGTCCATGGGCGTGGTGCCTGCGTGGTCGGCCTGGCCGTGCACGGTGAAGCCCACGCGGCGTATGCCCACGATGTTCGTCACCACGCCAATGGGCAGGCCGCGCTGCTCCAGCACCGGGCCCTGCTCTATGTGCAGCTCCACAAAGGCGGCCGTGCCGCCGGCGCTGCGCAGCGGGCGGTCCAGCGCCTCGGGCCGTGCGCCGATGCGCCGCATGCCTTCGGCCAGGGTTTCGCCTTGCGGGTTGCGTGCCGCCAGCATGGCGGCGTCCAGCTTGCCCGACAGCGCGCGGCTGCCTATGCAGGAGATGCCGTAGTCGCTGGGCTCCTCGGACAGGAAGTCGATCACCTCGAACGGGTGCTGCAGGGCGATGCCGTTTTCATGCAGGCAGTGCGCCACCTCGATGCCGGCCAGCACGCCGATGATGCCGTCGAAGCGCCCGCCCATCATCACGGTGTCGCAGTGCGAGCCGGTGGAGATGGGGGCGCGTTCTGCGCTGCCCGCAGCGGCCTGGGCAGCCGGCAGGCGGCCGACCAGATTGCCGCCTTCATCCAGATGCACCTGCATGCCCGCGGCCGCGAACTCGGCGCGCAGCCAGGCGCGGGCCTGGTCGAACTCGGGCGAGAAGGCGCGGCGGGTCCAGGGCCGGTCGGGCAGGGTGAAGGTGGACAGGGTCTGGACACGGCGCCAAAGGCGCTCGGCATTGATGGGGGGCAGGGCGGTCATGGGTCTCGGTGAGTTCTGCGGCAGGCGCGCGAGCCGCGCAGGCGGCGCAGGCAGGCTGGGCGAAGCGGGGATTGTCGCGCGCAAAGGCGGTGCTCATGCAGACGTGCGCAGGCTCCTGAGCAACCGCTCCAGCGTGTCGAAGCTCACGGGCTTGACCAGGTGGTGGTCCATGCCGGCCTCGCGCGATCGTCTCAGGTCATCCTCCTGCCCCCAGCCCGTGAGGGCGATCAGCAGGACCTGGTCGCGGCCCTGACGGGCGCGGATGCGGCGCGCAACTTCCAGGCCGTCCATGCCGGGCAGGCCGATGTCCAGCAGCACGACGTCGGGCCTGAAGGCGTCGTGCATGGCCAGCGCGCCGGGGCCGTCGCGGGCGATCTCGACCTCGGCTCCCAGCAGCCCTAGCAGCATGGACAGGGTGTCGGCGGCGTCCGCGTTGTCATCGACCACCAGGATGCGGCCGAAGGCTGGCGCGTCCCCGGACTGCGCGCCTGCGGCCGGGCCGGGCAGGGAGGGCACATCGGCGGGTGCATGGGCGGATGCATCGGCAGGTGCATGGGCCGGCAAGGGCAGGCGCAGCCGCAATTCACTGCCCTGGCCCGGACCTTCGCTGAGCGCCTGCACGCTGCCGCCGTGCATCTCCACCAGGCTGCGCACCAGGGTCAGGCCGATGCCCAGGCCCCCCTGGCCCTGGCGGCCGCCGCGGTCCACCTGCATGAACATGTCGAAGATCCTGTCCAGCAGCGCGGCGGGGATGCCTATGCCGTCGTCACGCACGGAGATCACGGCCTGCGCACCCTCTGCCCAGGCCGCCAGCACGACGTGGCCGCCGGGATCGGTGTACTTGGCGGCATTGTTGAGAAGGTTGGTGACCATTTGCGCCAGCCGCACGGGGTCGGCCGGCAGCAGCAGGGTCTCGGCGGGCAGCTCCAGCCGAAGCTGGTGGCCGCCGGATTCCATGACCGCATGGCTGGCCGCCGCCACGCCTTGCAGCACGTTGTTCAGGTCCACCACCTCCTTGCGCAGCTGGACCTTGCCCGTGGTGATGCGCGAGACCTCCAGCAGGTCGTCCACCATGCGCACCATGTGGTTGACCTGGCGCTCCAGCATCTCCTGGCTGCGGCGCGCGCTGTCGTCGCCATGGACGGTGCGCTTGAGGATTTGCAGGCCGTGGCTGATGGGTGCCAGCGGATTGCGCAGCTCGTGGGCCAGGGTTGCCAGGAACTCGTCCTTGCGCCGGTCGGCCTCCCTGAGGTGCTGCTCGGCGCGCTTGAGTTCGGTGATGTCCTGGATGACGGAGCAGGTGCCCACGAGCTGCCCGCCGTCATCGCGCAGCGGAGCGGCGCTGACGCGCATCCACCATTCGCGGCCCTCGTCGTCGGTGTGCAGCATCTCCAGCCCCGGCATGACCACCTCGCCGCGCAGCGCGCGCCTGCCGGGCCAGTTCTCGGGCGGTATGGGCCGGCCCTTGTCGTCCCAGCCGCGCCAGCGCTGCACGCGGTCGGCAAGGGTGGACGGGATGGCGCGCGGGACGAATCGGTCCATGAGCGCATTGCTGAGCACCATGGTGCCGCCCATGTCGGACACGCCCACGCCCGCCGGCATCTGGTCGATGATGGCGCGCAGCCTTTTCTCGTTGGCGCGCAGGGCGGCATGGGCCTGCTCGCGCACGCGCTCGAGCTGCAGCAGCGAGGCGACGCGCGCCAGCAGCTCGCGCGCCGAAAAGGGCTTGACCAGGTAGTCGTCCGCGCCTGCGCGCAGGCCTTCGACCTGGGCCTCCTGGCCTGCACGCGCGGACAGCATGATGACGGGGATGGAGCGCGTGGCCTCGTCGCTGCGCAGCGCATGCAGCAACTCGAAGCCGTCGAGCACGGGCATCATCACGTCGGCAATCACGAGATCGGGCCGCTGGCGCCGGATGCAGTCCAGCGCGGCCCGGCCGTCGCCGGCCACCTCCACCTCGTACAGCGGACGCAGCAACTGGCCGATATAGCCGCGCATGTCGGCGTTGTCGTCGGCGCAGACGATGCGCGGCCGGGGGCCTTGCGGTTCGGCCCCAGCCGGCACGCCGTGCGGGGCGTGCGGGGCGTGCGGGGCGTGCGTGGGCGATTCGCCCGGCACCCACTGCCGCGTCTCGTCCACGAGCTGGCGTGCGGCCGGGGCGCCCGCGCCGTGCCCCGGCGGCGGCGGGGTTGACGGTGACGCGATGGGGTTCACCTGTTCGGCCGGCAGGTGCGCGCTGCCCTTGGGCAGACGCACGGTGAAGCGGCTGCCCTCGCCCTCCGTGCTGGTGACCGTGATGGTGCCGCCATGCAGCCGCACCAGTTCCTGCACCAGGGCCAGGCCGATGCCCGTGCCCTCGTGCGTGCGGGCGGGCTTGCCCGGAATGCGGTGAAAGCGCTGGAAAAGATGGGGCAGGTGCTGGGGCGCAATGCCCGAGCCGGTGTCGCTGACGGACAGCTCCACCGCAGGGCCCGCGTCGTGCAGCGCCACGGCGATCTCGCCCTGCAAGGTGAACTTGAAGGCGTTGGACAGCAGGTTGAGCACGATCTTTTCGTACATGTCCTGGTCCACGTAGACCGGCCCTTGCAGTGGCGGGCAGTCCACGCGCAGCCGCAGGCCCGCCTGCTCCATGGCCGAGCGGAACACGCTGGCCAGCTCGGCCGTGGCGCGGGCCAGGTCCGTGGGCTCGTAGCTGGCCTGCATGCGCCCGGCCTCGATGCGCGCGAAGTCCAGCAGGGCGTTGACCAGCTTTTGCAGGCGCAGCGCGTTGCGGTGGACCATCTGCGCCTGATCGGGCGGCAGGTGGCCGCCGTGCTCGCGCAGGGCGTCGTCCAGCGGTCCCAGGATCAGCGTCAGCGGCGTGCGCAGCTCGTGGCTGACGTTGGAGAAGAACATGGTCTTGGCATGGTCCACCTCGGCCAGGGCCCGGGCGCGCCGCGCTTCCTGCTCATAGGCCACGGCGTGCGCGACAACGCCGCCCGTGTGGCTTGCCACCATATCGAGGAAGGCGCAGTACTCCGCATCCAGCGGGCGGCGCGGGCTGACGCCCAGCACCAGCACGCCCGAGGCCTGGCCGTCGCCCGACCAGCGAACGGGCACGATGCGCGCCAGGCGCGAGGGTTCGGGCCAGGGGCCGCCAGGCAGGGTCAGGCCCAGCTGCGCCAGGTCCACGTTGGCCGGCTGGCCCGATTGCACGGCCTGGGCCAGCGGCCAGGGCGCGGGGTCGGCCGCCAGGTCGGTGTCCATGCCGGTGGAGCACAGCAGCTGGAAGGCCGGGGGAGCGGTGTCTGCGCTGCCTGCATCCGGGGCGGCCTGACATTCGTAGATGATGGCGAAGGGCACGTCGTAGGGGTTTTCATCCAGCACGGCGCAGACCTTTTCGCCCGCGTCCTTGGCACTGCGCATGTCCAGCGTGCGGATGCCCAGGCGGTGCAGCGTCTCCAGGCGCCGCCGGCTGACGATTTTCTCGGTGGTGTCGGTGCAGGGACAGAACACGCCCTGCACGGTGATGCCGTCATCGGCCAGGATGGGGCCGTAGGTGAAGGTGACGAAGACCTCTTCCTGCGGCAGCTCGCGGTCGAAGAAGTAGCGCGCATCGGTGGACCAGGTGGCCTGGCCCGTGCGCAGCACGCCCTCCAGCATGGGGCCGATGTCGTCCCAGATCTCGCTCCAGCATTGTGCGCCGGCCTGTCCCAGCGCCTTGGGGTGCTTGCTGGTGCCCAGGAAGGGAATGTAGGCGTCGTTGTAGATCAGCCGGAAGTCATCGCCCCACCAGATGATGATGGGAAAGCGCGAGCCCAGCATCAGGCTGGCGGCGTTGCGCAGGCTTTGCGGCCAGCTCTGCGGCGAGCCCAGGGGCGTGCCCTCCCAGTCGTGGGCGCGCACGCGTGCCGCCATTTCGCCGCGCTGCGGCAGGAATCCAAAACCGTCTTCTGAATTCACGGGTTCTCCCACGGGATTGCCGACTTCGCGGGCCGGCCTGTGTCGTTGATCCAGGCGCCAGGGCCGCGGGGGCGGCGCAGCTATCGCGAGGCGGATTGCGCTGCAGGTGCGGCGCCTCGCCTGCGGGCGCCCTTGCGGGTAGCGCAATGCGCTGCTTTCCGGCCCCGGCCGCAGCCCGATTGCCTGCCGCCGCCGCTGTCCTTGTCCACGGTGGCCCACAGGCGCCTTTCTGCCTCTTCATGGCCTGCGCCGCGCGATTCGTGGCTGTGCACTATGTGCCGGGCCTGGCGTTTTCGCTCATGGGTATCGGTGGATTTGTCTCCTCGGGGCATGTCACTCTCCCTTGCGGGTCTGTTCCTGCTCGGGCGCGGGCGGCAATTCTATGGGGGGCGCCGTGGTGGGCGGATCTATCGGCTCGGGTCCGCGCGGGCGGCCGGGCTGGCGGTTGGGATCGTCGGGTGCCACGGGGTCGTTGGGCGTGGTCGGCACCTGGGGAATATTGGGTGCGTGGGGCAGGGGGTGGTTCATGGCTGCTGCTGTCCTGAGGGGAAGGGTTGATACAAGTGCGCAAGCGGGCTCAGCGTGGCGCGGTGGTGGCGGGTGCGGTGGCCGGATCGGCCTGCGGCGGCGTCATGGACGGCGCGGCCGGCGAGGCAGGGGAGGTGGGTTCTGTCGCTGGCGTTCCGGTGGCGCTGGGCGCATCCAGCCGCCCCCTGGGTGCCATGAAGTTGAACATCAGCACCAGGATCAGTGCGACGGCGGCCGTGAGGGCGGCGATGCGCAGCGGCCAGCGGCCATCGCGGATGTGGTTGTTCTCGCTGCGCTGGCGTTCGAGGGGGGCGTGCACTCTGCGGGGAGGGGTGTCCATGGCGGTCTCCTTCAATCCATGAGCCTTCACCTTAGGCCGGACGGCGGCCTGCAACTGTCGGACAAGGCAGGACCTGGGGGAGCGACAAGCCGCTGCACGGCAGTGGGGCTTGGCAGGACACACCGCCACGGGCAGCGGCGCCAAGGGCCATCGCAAGGCCGCGGCCGCGACGGCAGGTGCCGTGTCAGCCGTGGCGCCTGCGCCGGTCGGCCGGCGCTATGCGCAGCAGCTGGCGGTACTTGGTGACGGTGCGGCGGGCCACGACCAGGCCCTGGGCGCCCAGCTGGCGTGCGATATCGACGTCGGACAGGGGCCGGGCATCGGATTCGGCCGCGATGATGTCGCCGATCAGCTCGCGGATGGCCGTGGCCGAGCAGGCGCTGCCGCTGGCACTGAGCATGGGGCGCGAGAAGAAGTGCTTGAGCTCGAACACGCCCGTGGGCGTGGCCATGTACTTGTTGTTGGTCACGCGCGAGACGGTGGATTCGTGCACACCCACTTCCTCGGCAATTTCGCGCAGCACCAGCGGCTTCATGGCCATGGCGCCGAACTCCAGGAACAGCTCCTGCTTTCGCACGATGGCCCGGGCCACGTCCAGGATGGTGGAAAAGCGCTGCTCCACATTGCGCACGGTCCAGCGCGCGTCCTGCAGATGGTCGGCCAGCTGGGCCTGGCCCGTGCAGCGGTGGCGCTGGAACAGCTGCTCGTAGACGCTGTTCAGTCGCACGCGCGGCACGACGGCGGGGTTCAGTTGCACATTCCAGCCGCTCGGTCCCCTGCGCACGATCACGTCGGGAACGATGTAGTCCACGCGCGTGGAGCCGAAGCTCCAGCCAGGCCTGGGGTTGAGGCGCCGTATGGCATCCATGGCCTGCACGATCTGGGCCGCCGGCACCTGCAGCGCCTTGGCCAGCCGCGGCACGTCGCGCGCGGCCAGCGCGTCCATGTGGTGCTGCAGCAGGGTCTGCGACAGCTGGCGCAGCGTGGCGTCGGCCATCTGCGGGCATTGCAGCAACAGGCATTCGCCCACGCTGCGCGCGGCCACGCCCGCCGGATCCAGCGATTGCACCAGTCGCAGGGCGATGAGCATTTCCTGCGCATCGGGCGCCGGGCTGAGCGCCAGCAGGCCGGCCAGCTCCTGCAGGTCCGTGCGCAGATAGCCGTCGTCGTCCAGCGATTCCACGATGGCGCGCGCCATGCACAGGTCGCGCGGCGTCATGGCCGTCACGTTGAGCTGGCCGTGCAGGTGCATGGCCAGCGTGGTTTCGCAGGCAGCCGTGTCCATGGCGGAGCCCTCCGCTTCAACGGCCTGGCGCGCGCCCAGGTGCATGTCGGCCACCCACAGGTCGCGGTCATCTGCGGGCTCGGCATCTTCCAGGAATGGGTTGTCCTCCATCTTGCTGCGCACCATCGCGGCAAAGTCCAGCGAGGACATCTGCAGCATGCGCACCGCGTGCTGCAAGCGCGGGGAAAGCGTCTGGGACTGGCGTATGTCCGCCTTGAGGTGCATGGAACCCATCTCGTCTCCTTGTTGCGATGGCCACAAGGACGCAACGTTCATGCCCCGATCAGCGTGGCGAATCGTCTGGATACACTTTGGGCACGAAACCTGCTGCGTACTTGCTGCGCAGAAGGCACAGGGGCCCGGGGTTCGGCCGTCGCTGCGGGTATCGGCTTTGCAACAGCAGGGCCGCTCAAGGCGCCTGCGGTAAAAATTTCCGCTCGGGCGCAAGGTTTTCTGCAAACTTTGCCATGTACCAATCCACCGGTTTTCACACGGTCCCGCCGCCGGGAACCCTCAATGCAGTCCCGCAAGGCGGGGCGCGCGGCGCCGCACGCGGGCCATCCATGTCCATGCGCCTGAGACGGGTCCTGTTGCTTCTGGCCTTGCTGGTGCTTGTGCTGGCCGCCTCGTCCTGGCTGCTGTTGCGCGCCTATCAATCCGGGCACGCGGCGCAGGAGCAGGCCGTTCGCATCGCCAGCATGGCCGCGGCCCGCCTGCTGGACAGGCAGGAGCCACACGCTGCCAATGCCGAGCAGGCGCTGGCTGCCGTCCAACCGCTGCTGGAGGCGGGATGGTCCGGCTTTCTGGTGGACAGCGCGGGCCGTGCGGTGCCGGCCGGCACGGCTGCGGCAACGGGTCAGCCTGCCTTGCCCGCTGATTTCAGCGAGCGCCTGGCTTCCAGCCTGGCGCACGGCTGGCTGGATGTGCCCGATGCGCAGGGCGGCACCCTGCGCGTTTTCTTCAGCAGGACGGCCCAGGGCTGGACCTGGGTGAGCTGGGTTCCCTGTTCCGCGCTGGATCCGGCGTGTTCCCCGCTCCTGAGGGGCGTGATCTGGGCGGCGATCGTGTTGTTTGCGCTGGCCGGCCTGGGCCTGGCGGGGCTGGCCCTGCGTGGCAGGGCGGACCCGATGAGGCCGGCCCGGCGCAGCCAGGCCGGCGGCGCACCGGGGGAGCGGGACAACGAAGCCGGCGAGGCCCATATCCAGAACGAGCGCCTGCAGGTGGTCGGCCGGCTGGCAGGCCGCTTCTCCCATGAGTTCAACAACCAGCTCGGCGTTCTGAGCAACAGCGCCTATCTGATTGAGCGTCGTTCGGAGGACCCGAACCTGCGCCTGCCTGCACAGGCCATGCTGCGTTCGGTGGACACGGCCAGCCGGTTGACGCAGCAGCTGCTGCGCTTCGGGCCGCGCCACAGCACGCATGCGCTGGTGGTGGATCTGTACCGCTGGTTGCCGGGGGTGCGGGGCACGCTGGCCGTGGTGCTGGGAAAGCGCGTGGCGCTGGAGGTGGCTGAGCCCGCCGAGGCCAGCCCGCCGGGCCAGCCGGCCGCGCGCCTGGGCGTGTATGTGGACCCTGACGAGCTGGAGCTGGCGCTGATCAGCATTTTCCTGTCCGTGCGCGAGGCCTTGCCCGATGGCGCCCGCGTGCGCATGGCGGCACATCCCGTGGGCGGACATCTTGCGGCATCGGCCGCCAAGGGCGAGCAGGTGGAGATCCGCATCGAGGCCGTGGCCCACTGGCAGGGCGCCGGGCCGGGGCCGGAGGGGGTGGGTCCGGGCGAATCGGGCGCTGCGGCCGCAGCCAGCGCCGAGGCGCCGCAGCGGCCGCAGGAATCCCGCCCCGGCGTGCGCTTGAGCGACGCCGATGCAGATGCCTCCTGCGGCCTGGCCCTGGCGCGCCGGCTGTGCCTGGCTGGCGGTGGCGTGGCGTGGGCCGAGGGCGGCAGCGGGGGAGGCGACGGCGATGGAGACAGCGGCGGCCTGGCCGTCTCTCTGGTGCTGCCGCGCGTGCCCATGGCGGCGCAGGATTGTCTTGCGCAAAGCCTGGACTGAGCTGGCATTCGCGGCCCTGGAAACAGGACTGCGCGCCGGGGCGCGCAGTCAGCAAGCAGGAAAGTCGAAAAAGAGAGGAGGGCCGAGCCCGGTCAGCGTGCGAGGCGCGCGATCAGCAGCCCCGCCGCCAGCGCCGTGGCAATGGAGCGCAGCGGTTTCTTGCACACGGCGCTGCCCTGGCGGGAGAGGTCGGTGCTGCCAGCGGTACTTTTGGTCTGGAAGGGATCTTTGCTCATGGAGGCTCCTTTCCTGCAAGTCAATGGCCCGTGGCCGGGCCGCCTCAGTGGCGCATGCGCGGTTTGCACAGGTTGAAGATGGCCAGCAGCGCAACGGCGCTGGCCATGGAAATGAAGATGGACATGGATGTGGCAGGCACCTGCGCCTGCGCATCCATGGCCGAGGGCGCCAGCAGCGGCGCCAGCAGCCAGCCGCCCAGCAAGGCGCCGATGGCGCCTATTGCCACGTTGAGCAAAATGCCTTGCTGGGCCTGGGTGTTCGTGACCATGCTGGTGATCCAGCCGATCAGCCCGCCCACCATCAGCCAGATGAGGAAATCCATGGCATCGCCTTTGACAAAAGTTGCAGTTGAATATCAATGGCAATCGGCGTGCCTGCCCGTCGCAAGCGACTCAGCGCTCCGGTCGCGGGGTGCCGTTGCCCTGGGCCGGCGCGGGGCGGATTTGTGCCCGCTCGGCTTCGCGGCCTGAAGGTGTCTGGGCGTCCAGGCCCCGGTCGGGCGACTCGCTGACCTGGGGCAGATCGGCGGCGTGTTCTATCAATTCCTCGATGATGAAGCGGCCGTAGAGCTGGGCGCGCTCGGCGCCGGCGGCCTTGAGGGCATCGGCGGCGTTGTGTGCGGCCTCGTCGCTGTCCACCCGTACCACCAGCCAGTGGTAGCCGCGCTCGGCCAGGGCCTGGTGGGCCTTGACCAGATTGAGTTCCTGGCCCACGGCGGCCACGGGACTGGCCTGTCGCAGGTCTTGGTCGATCTGGGCCAGCATTTCCCGGTCGGTGTAGCGCCGTACGTCCTGCTCGGGCAGGTTCAGCGCCTGCAGCGCCGCCATGCCGTCATCGGCCTGCGCAGCCGTGGGAAAAGAGACCACCATGTGGCCCACGGGCTTGAAGACACCGTAGGCGCGGGCAGGAGAGGAGTCCATGGGCTTGTCCTTGGTTGCTCAAAGGTGCTTGCAGGGTGGCAAGCAGCGTGCCCGCAAGGCAACGGCAGCAGGTGCTGTGCGCGTCTGCGCACGTGTCAGCCGGGTTCGGCGTCCGTCCTGTCCTTTTTGCCGCCCGCATAGTCCTTGAGCCGGTTGTACAGCGTCTTGAGGCTGATGCCGAGCACGGCGGCCGTGCGTTCCTTCTGGTACTTGCACTGCTTGAGCGTGGCCTGGATCAGCAGCCGCTCGGCCTGCGCCATGGTCATGCCGATGGGCAGCTGTATGGTGGCCGGCTCCATATCGGGCAGGTCGTAGGCGTCGCCTGCCGCGCCGTGGTCGGCGAACGGATGCACGGCGACAGGCGCAGCCTGCGCAGTGGGCGGCAATTGCGGGGCGTTGGCGGCCAGCTGTGCAGGCACGGATGTGTGCACGGATGCGTGCAATGACCCCGGCATGGGGGCGGGCTGGGCAATGGCCACCGGTGGGCGGGGCAGCCATTCGGTGCCTACCTGCGGGCCGGGCTCCATGACGTAGGCACGCTGCACGGCATTGCGCAGCTCGCGCACATTGCCGGGCCAGCTGTGCTGCGCCAACTGCCTCAGGGCCGACGCCGTGAACTGCTTGGTCTGCCCCTCTCGCTGCGAGATGGCCTGCAGCAAGTGCTGGGCCAGCAGCGGGACGTCGGACAGGCGCTCGCGCAGCGGCGGCAGCTCGATGGGAAAGACGTTCAGCCGGTACAGCAGGTCCTCGCGCAGCCTGCCGCTGGCCACGGCCTCGAAGGGGCAGCGGTTGGTGGCGGCGATCACGCGCACATCGGTCTGCAGCGTCTGGGTGGAGCCCACGCGCATGAAGCGGCCGGTCTCCAGCACGCGCAGCAGCTTGACCTGCAGCTCCATGGGCATTTCCGTGATCTCGTCCAGGAACAGCGTGCCCGTGGCCGCGCGCTCGAAAAAGCCCTGGTGCTGGCGGTCGGCGCCCGTGAAGCTGCCCTTTTCGTGGCCGAAGATCTCGCTTTCGATGAGATGCGGCGAAATGGCGCCGCAGTTCACGGCAAGAAACGGGCGGCTGCGCCGCTGGCTCAAGTCGTGCAGGGTCTGCGCCACGACCTCCTTGCCGGTGCCGCTCTCCCCCGTGAGGAACACCGTGACCGAGGTGCCTGCCACGCGCTCCATCTGCTGGTACAGGCGCTGCATGGGAGGCGATTGGCCCAGGAGCCGGCCAAAGCGTCCTTCCTGCGCGCAGTAGCTGCCAGCGGGTGCGCAATGGTCTTGTGCCGTGATCTGATCGGAGGCCGGGCCTGCGCCGTTGCGGCTGTGCGCGCCCGACAGGCCCGGCGTGGGGATGAGAAAGCGCGAAAGAATGTCCTCGAGCCGGCCTATGCCCACGGGCTTGACCAGATAGTCCATGGCGCCTCGGCGCAGGGCTTCGATGGAGGAGTCCAGGCTGGCATGGCCGGTCACCAGCACGATCTGCGAGTCCTGCGGCACTTGCCGGTCGCCGAACAGGTCCATGCCGTTGCCATCGGGCAGCTGCAGGTCCAGCAGAACCAGGCTGGGCGGCTGCATGGCCATCTGGCGGCGCGCATCGCGCAGGGTGTGGGCCACGGCGACCGAAAAGCGGTCCACGCCCACCAGTTCGCGCATGGTGGCTGCCGAGTCCGCGTCGTCATCGACGATCAGCACGTGGTTCATTCCATGGCCTCCAGAGCTGCTGGCCGCAGCCTGTTTTGACAAAAATTCATGATCCGGCAGTTTAGGGGCTGGGATGTATGCATCTGTGTCAGTCCACAGGCACAGTGCTTGCCGGGTGGTCCGGTCCCCGCCGCCGTCGCCGCAAAGAGAGGATCAAGCGGATCAGGCGGGCCGGCGGCTGGCGCCCTGGCCACGGCGGGGCGGGGTCCTGCGGGGCCGGGGCTGGGGCTCCAGCAGGCCCAGGAACAGGCATTCCTTGGCGCTCAGCCCGCGCGTGCGCCGTGCGGGTGCAGCGGTCGCGGCGGGCGGGCATTGCCCGGGCTGCTCGCACAGGGCCAGTACCCGGGGATGGATGTAGAACTTGCGGCAAACCGTACAGGTATTGCCCAGGCGCCGCGCCACCTCGGCGATGACGTCCGTGAAGGTGAGCGCGCCCGGATGGCGGCTGCCCGCCGGTGACGCTGCGGCGGCCATGGCCAGCTCCAGCGCGTACACGCTGGCATGCCAGGTACGGAAGTCCTTGGCACTGAAGTCCGGTCCGTCTGCCTCGTCTGCCCCGGCCTGGCTGCAGATCCTGCGGATGTAGTCGTTCACGTGCTCGGAGCGTACATGGTGAACATCTCCCTCGTCGTCCACGAACTGGAAAAGCCGCTGCCCCGGCAGGTCCTGGCAGCGCTTGACGACGCGGGCCACGGCCCGGTCGGACACGCGGGCCTGCTGGGCGACGCCGCTCTTGCCCTTGAAGCTCAGCGTCAGCTCGCCGGCGCGCACCTGGGCGTGGCGGTTCCTGAGCGTGGTCAGGCCGAAGGATCCATTGGCTTCTGAATACTCGTCGTTGCCAACGCGCAGCGCCGTGCAGTCCAGCAGCCAGACGATGGTGGCCACCACGGTTTCGAGCTGCGGCCGCCCCGGCCTGAGGTCCCGCGCCACGGCACGCCGAATGGCGGGCAGATGCCGGCCGAACTCGCGCATGCGGTCGAACTTGACCTGCTTGCGCTGCTCCTGCCACTGCGGGTGATAGCGGTATTGCTTGCGCCCGCGGGCATCGCGGCCCGTGGCCTGCAGGTGGCCCCGGGCGTCAGGGCAGATCCATACATCCACATAGGCCGGTGGAATGGCCAATTTGCGGATGCGCTCCAGCGCCTGGGCGTCGCGCACGGGCCTGCCGTCCTGGTCCACATAGGAAAAGCCTTTGCCACGCCGCACGCGGCGCCAGCCGGGCATGCGGTCGTTGACATGGATGAGGTCTGCAGTCAGTGCAACCCCTGCGGCGGCGGCGGCGGAGGTGCGATGGGGGGATCGGAATAGGGCGAAGGCGCCGGAGCCGGCGGAGGATCACCCACGGGTGGCACCAGCGGCTCGGTCGGCGGCGGATTGACCGGCGGAGCGACGGGAGGTGTGGCAGGCGGTGTGGGTGGCGCAGCGATCATGGAACGGTTTCTCCTGTGATGGTGGCGGGCCGCAGCGGCCATGCAGCCGCTGCAGCAATCGCCATGCCCGGACCCCTGCACGGGGCCGAAGCGTTGACATTTGGTAGCAATGATTCGCAAAAACCGGTGGCCTGCGGCCTCAGGCCAGCGTCCTCAGCGTGGGCTCGCGGTCCCAGAAGCGTTTCTTGGCGCCTTCGACAAAGGGCTTGGGCGTGTCGATGGGAAACACGCCCTCGTCCGGCGTGATGCCCGCGGTCTGCAGGATGTGCCCCGTGGCCTTGCAGGCCGCAATGGCCTTGAGGTGGCCGAAGGCATCGCGGAACCAGTCCTGCGCGGCCGCTTCCCGGGCCAGGGCTTCGCCGCGCTGCGGCGTGAGGATGGACACCACGGCGTCGAACTGCGCCGAGGGCGATCCGGCCAGCTGGCCGTCTGCAGGCAGGTGGCTGCCGTCGTCCAGCGTGGCGCCGCCGATCTTGGGCGCAATGATCTTCACGCTGGCCTTTTGCGCCACCAGGGCCTTGTGGAAGGCGGCAATGTGCCGGGCGCTGGAGCCTTCATCCACCAGGATGGCCACGCAGCGGCCCTGCAGCGTGGGTTTCATGCGGTCGATGATGCGCGTGGCCGGGCTGGGCGGCAGCTTTCGCGGGGGCACGGCTGGCTTGGCGGCAGGCGGCAGCTGGGGCAGGCCCAGGCCGTCGGCCACGCGCTTTGCCAGGTCGGCGTCTATCACCTGCAGGTGGCCCACCACGGCCAGTCGCACATGCGGCGTCTGCACCTTGGACAGCTCGAACACCAGGGCGCTGGCGATGTGGGCCTGCTCCACCGCGCTCTGGCTGGCGTAGAACATGCGCGCCTGGCTGTAGTGGTCGGCAAAGCTTTCGGGGCGGATGCGGCCCTTGGCGCCGTCCCCGTCATCCTGGGCAAAGTGCCTGAAGCCGCGCGCCGCCGAGGCGCGCGGACTGTCGGCCTGCAGGCTGGAGGGCTCGTAGGCCACGCGGCCCTTGGGCACCTGGGTCTGCATATGGCCGTCGCGCTGGTCGTGGGCAAACGGGCATTTGGGCGCGTTGATGGGCAGCTGCGTGAAGTTGGGCCCGCCCAGGCGCGACAGCTGGGTGTCCAGGTAGGAGAAAAGGCGGCCCTGCAGCAGCGGATCGTTGCTGAAGTCGATGCCCGGGGGCAGGTTGGCCGGGCAGAAGGCGACCTGCTCGGTCTCGGCAAAGAAGTTGTCGGGCCAGCGGTCCAGCACGAAGCGGCCGATCTTGCGCAGCGGTATTTCCTCTTCCGGAATGATCTTGGTGGGGTCCAGATGGTCATAGGGCAGGGCGTCGGCCTGTTCCTGCGAGAACAGCTGCACGCACAGCTCCCAGGCCGGATAGTCGCCCGCCTCGATGGCCTCGAACAGGTCGCGGCGGTGGTAGTCGTTGTCGGCGGCCTGCAGCTTCAGGGCCTCGTCCCAGACCGTGGACTGGATGCCCAGCTCGGGCCGCCAGTGGAATTTCACGAAGGTGCTTTTGCCTTGCGCATTGACCAGCCGGAAACTGTGCACGCCAAAGCCCTCGATCATGCGCAGGCTGCGCGCGATGGTGCGGTCGCTCATGATCCACATGACCATGTGCATGGACTCGGGCATGAGGGAGATGAAGTCCCAGAACGTGTCGTGCGCCGTGGCGGCCTGTGGAAAGCCCCGGTCCGGCTCCATCTTCACGGCATGGACCAGGTCGGGGAATTTCATGGCGTCCTGGATGAAGAACACCGGAATGTTGTTGCCGACCAGATCCCAGTTGCCCTCTTCGGTATAGAACTTGATGGCGAAGCCGCGCACGTCCCGCGGGGTGTCCACCGAGCCTGCGCCGCCGGCCACGGTGGAAAAGCGCACGAAGACCGGCACCTGCTTGCCGGTTTCGGTCAGCACCTTGGCGGTGGTGTACTGCTCCAGTGAATCGGTCAGCTGGAAATAACCGTGGACACCTGTGCCGCGTGCATGGACGATCCGCTCCGGAATGCGCTCATGGTCGAAATGCGTGATTTTCTCGCGCAATATGAAATCTTCCAGCAGCGTGGGTCCCTTTGGCCCTTGCTTCAATGAATTCTGGTTGTCCGCAACCGGTATGCCCTGCTGCGTCGTCAATACAGGATGAGAGGCTTCGGCCTGCTGCTGGAGTTCTCCGCCGTGGCCAACGGGGCATTGGGATGGGGATTTCTTTTCAGCTGGGGCTTTCTTGGCCATGATGCACTCCTTGGGAATGAACGCCATGTTCTTTTGACGCGGATATTTTCAAGCGGAGCAACGGTATGTTTTTCAGTTGCCGCAATGGGAAAATAAAAAAAGGGCCCGGAGGACCCTTTTTTCAGGTCATGCAACCTGCGGCTCAACGCTGCTGGTGGCTGTCCTGCTTTTGCTGCTGACCCGGCTGGTTGCGCTGGGGGTTGCTCTGCTGTTGCTGATGGTTGGGATTATTGGGATTGCTTTGCTGCTGCTGCTGCCCCGGATTGTTTTGTTGCTGCTGCTGGTTCTGCTTGTTCTTGTCGTTCTGCTGGTTGCTGGCCGTGTTGCCTTGAGGGTTATTGGTCTGTTGCGTCATTTCCATACTCCTTAAGTAAACAGCGATGCCGTCATCACTGCAATTTCATTGTGCTGCCTGAAAAATCCACGGCGTGTAGGAAATTCGGAAGATTACTTTTGGTAAATCATTGGAATTTGCTATGAATATCATGGAATCCATTTTTGCGGCAAAAATGCATGTATTTTTTATCATGAAATGCCATTTGTAGATTATGCAAAACGGCAATGGTCCGTTTCATTTGGATGTTGAACGTTTTGCAGGCGCCTTGGACGCTGGCTTTCGGGGCTTGGGTGTTGTCCGGGTCGCGGGCGCTTTTGCAGCTTTTGCAGCTTTTGCCGCCGCCCCGGTATTTTTTTCCTTGGCCGCGGAGGCGGGGGCCCCGCTGCCTGCCTTGCCCAGGCTGCTCCTGAGCAGGGCGGTCAGATCCAGCACGGCTGCGTTGGCGGGTGCGGCGGGCGCGTCCTGCTGCCTTTGCACACTTTGCACGTCGCCCGCATGGGCCTTGGCCTGCACCAGCTGGTGGATTTCCTCGCTGAAGGAGTTGCGGAACTGGTCGGCGTCCCAGGCCTGGCTCATGTCCTTGATCAGTGCCAGGGCCATGGTCATTTCGGCGGCCTTGATGCCTGCGGCCCTTGCGTCCAGCGGCGGCAGGTCCAGCTGCTCGAAGGAACGGATCTCGCCGCCCCAGCGCAGCAGGTTCAGCACCAGCGCCCGGCCGCAGGGGATCAGGATGGCCAGGTGCTGCTTGGCCTGGATGACGACCTTGGCCACGCCCACCTTGTTGCTCTTGCGCAGCGCCTCGCGCAGCAGTGCGTAGACCTTCCCGCCCCGGTGCAGGGGGGCGGTGTAGTAGGGCCGCTCCAGGTAGATGAAGGGGATATCGTCGGCATCGACAAAGGCCTCGATCTCTATGGTCTGCGTGGTCTTGGGAAAGGCGGCGGCAATCTCTTCGGCGCTCAGCACCACGTAGCGGCCTTCTTCGAATTCCACGCCCTTGACGATGTCGGCCGAGGCCACCTCCTTGCCTGTGACTTTGTTGATGCGCTTGTAGCCCACGGGCTGCATGTTGCGCTTGTCCAGCCAGTCGAAGTCGATGTCCGTGCTGGCCGTGGCCGCATACAGGCCTATCGGGATGTGGACCAGGCCAAAGCTGATGGCCCCCTTCCACAGGCTGCGCGAGGAGACGGCCGGGGCCGTGCGGGGAGATGTGGCTTTCCTGGTCATCGTTGTGCTTTCCTCGTTGGCGGCGCTTCGCGGGCCGGTGCCTCGAAGCCCAGCGCCTTCATGGCGCGGCCCAGGCTGGTGGCCGCCGTGCCGTAGTGCTCCCAGGGCGAGTTGCCCAGGCGCAGGCGCTGGTCCACCGAGCGAATGGTCCAGTGCGCGCCGCCCGTGAGCCTGTCGAGCTCGTTCCAGCCCACGGGCACGGAGATGCCCATGCCGGGCCGCGCACGCGCTGTCCACGCGCAGGCCGTGGTGGCGCCAAAGCCGTTGCGCAGGTAGTCCACGAAGATTTTTCCCACGCGGTTGCGTGGCCCGCTCTTGGCCATGAAGCGCTGGGGCACGGTGCTGGCCAGGTGCTGGACCACGGCCTGGGAGAAGGCCTTGACCGTGTCCCAGTCCAGCAGCCGCTTGATCGGCACGACCACATGCAGGCCCTTGCCTCCGCTGGTCTTGAGGAAGGCCGGCAGCTCCAGCTCCTGCAGCAGCACATGCAGCAAGGTGGCCGCTTCCTGCACCTGCGTCCAGGGCACGCCCTCGCCGGGGTCCAGGTCGAAGGTCATGCGGTCGGGCCGGTCGATGCGGTCCCGGCGGGCATTCCAGGTGTGCCATTCGATGGTGTTCATCTGCGCAGCCGCCACCAGGCCTTCACGCCGCGCCACCTCCATCAGCGGCGCATGGCCGGGATCGAGTTCGGGCGCCAGGGCGGCAATGCCCTGCAGCGGCGTCTGGTCCATGTGTTTCTGGAAGAACAGCTCGCCCTCGATGCCCTCCGGCGCGCGCACCATGGCCACGGGCCGGGCCTTGAGGTGGGTGATCATGAAGGGGGCCACCGTGGCGTAGTAGCGCGCCAGCTCCATCTTGGTGATGCCGGTGGAGGGGTCGATGACACGCTCGGCATGTGTGATGGCGATCGTGGCGGGCAGGCGCGCCGCCTTGGCCATGCGGGGCGGGGCGGCTTTGTGGCGGGTTGCGGTGCGGGGTGAAGATGCGGTCGATGGCACGTGCTGTGGCTCCTCTTTTGCGATGCGGCGCGCAGGCTTGTCCGTGCGCAGTCCCTGGAATACGGCGTGGCGGATGCGGCCGTCCGCGGTCCATTGCGCGAACGAGACTTCGGCCAGCAGGGTGGGGCGCACCCAGTGCACCTGGCTGCCAAGGCCCCGGGTGTCTGCCAGCGGGGATGTGCCGGTGGCCAGGCCGTCCAGGCGCTGGCGCAGGTCGGCCAGGGTGCGTGCGTTGAAACCCGTGCCGACCTTGCCGGCCGCGTGCAGCTGCCCGTCCTCGCCATGCACGGCGAGGACCAGGGCCCCCAGGCCGGTGCGCGAGCCCTGGGGATCGGTATAGCCGGCGATCACGAACTCCTGGCGGTGGCCGCACTTGAGCTTGATCCAGTCCATGCTGCGCCGCGAGACGTAGGCGCTGCCGCGCCGCTTGCCGATCACGCCCTCCAGGCCCAGCCGGCAGGCGGCGGCCATCAGGTCGGCGGGCGGGGCGTCAAAGGCCTGGCTGAACCGAACGCGGTCCGACGGCGCCTTGTGCAGCAGCTCCTGCAACCGCTGGCGGCGCTGTTCCACGGGCTGCTGGCGCAGGTCCTGGCCGTCGTGCCACAGCAGGTCGAAGGCGAAGAAGACCAGCAGGTCGGTGTGCTCGCCGTCGAAGGCGTTCTGCAGGGCCTGGAAGTCGGGGCGGTCGTCGCTGTCCAGCATCAGCACCTCGCCGTCGATCCAGCCTGTTTGCAAGGGCAGGGCAGCCAAGGCGCGGGCCAGGGCAGGCATTCTGGCGGTCCAGTCCTTGCCGTTGCGCGTGACAAGCCGCACGGTACCGCTGTCGATGCGCGCCAGCAGGCGGTAGCCGTCGAACTTGCTCTCGAAGATCCATTGCCCGGCCTCCGTGGGCGGGCGGTCCACCAAGGTCGCCAGCTGGGGGGCGATCTCCTGCGGCATGGTCGCGGTGCCGGCGTGCTGCTTTCGTGCTGGCGCTGGCGCTGTTGCTGTTGTTGTTTCTGTTTCTGTTTCTGTCGTTGCCGCTGCTGCAGGTTCCAGGGGAAGGCCCGCCACGCTGTCGGGCATGTCCTCGACCACGCTGAATTCGCCGGCGGCGCGTTCCAGCCCGTCATGCTCCTTGATCAGCAGCCACGCGGGTTTTTTGGCATCGTCCTTGCCGCGCATGCGCACCAGGGTCCAGCGGCCCTGCAGCTTGTGGCCGCGCAGCTCGAACTTGAGCTTGCCCTTGCGAAGGCCCTCGGCGGCGTCGCCTTGTGGCCACCAGGTGCCCCGGTCCCAGATGATGACCTTGCCCGCACCGTACTGGCCCGGCGGAATCTGGCCTTCGAAGCGGTTGTAGGCCATGGGGTGGTCTTCCACCTGCACGGCCATGCGCTTGTCGGCCGGGTCGTAGCTGGGGCCCTTGGGCACGGCCCAGCTTTTCATGCTGCCGTCCAGCTCCAGCCGGAAGTCGTAGTGCAGATGGCTGGCCCAGTGCTTTTGAATGACGAATTGCAGGACACCCGTGCCGGGCTGCCCTGCAATCGCGTCGCTGGAAGGTTCTGCCGAGGGCTCCGGCGTGCGCGTGAAGTCGCGCTTTTGCCGGTAGGCCGCCAGCGAAGCAGCAGCCTTGTCCTGCCCGCCGGCCGCAGCAGCCCGCCGCGGCTGCTGCGTGACCGGGTGGCTGCGGCGCGGTGCGGGCATGCGGCGCTCCTTCAGAACATCAGTGCAATCAAAATGATAATGGGAATGGGCACGCCCAGAAGAAAAAGCAGTATGGATCGCATGAATGGCCTCCGTTCAATGAATGGTTGGATGGTGTTGACTGCGATGCAAAATCAAATGGCATCGCGTTGGCGGCCACCCCAGGTGGCGCACAGGCTGCCCACAAAGGCGCCCAGCATCAGGGAAACAAACAGCCAGAGCATGGAATGGGCGGTGGCCTTTCGCGTTTCTTCAGCGGCCTGCTTGGCCTTTTGCTTGGCCTCTTCTGCCTTTTGCTCGGCCTGCTTTATCTGCATCTGTACGGAATCAAAGGTGCTTCGCACTTTCTTTTGCGCTTCTTCCACCGGAATATCGGAATTGCGCGCAATCAGCTGGGCCAGATATTGCTCATCGGCCGCAGAAAGCTGGCCGGTGCGCAGCGACTGGGCAAAGATCACGCCGGCCTCCCGCGTGGCGCTGGCCATGTCGGCAGGCGTTGTGCTGCCGGAGGTTGCCGCGGAATTGCGGAACAGGCTGCCGGTCCAGTAGGCCAGGCCCTGGGGCGAGGCATCGGCGCCCGAGGCACCGGCCATGGCTGCGGCACCGCCAGCAGCCGCACCGCCGGTGGCGCCGATCGCGCCACCCACCACGCTGGAGGCGCTGGTGGCCACGGTCTGCGCCGCCTTGAAGGCGCCGGACACCGCACCACCGGCCGCAGCGCCCATCAGGGCCACCATGGCCAGCGTGGCCAGCGCCCAGGACAGAAAGCCGTGGGCCGTGTCGCGGAAGTAGACCTCGTCCGTATGCACGCCTTGCCAGCGGGTGCGCAGCCGCCCGGCCAGGTACCCGCCCACGCCGGCGGAGGCCAGCTGGGTGAAGGCGATCCAGGCCACGGCCGTCCACCCCAGGGCGCCGGCATCCATGCCCTGGCCGGTCCATACCGAGACAGACGACAGGCCCAGGCCCGTGCCCAGAATGAACAGCAGCAGCGACAGCGAGGCCGCCGCCATGGCGCCCGCGAATATCGCCGCCCATGAAACACCGCTGACGGATGTATTGGCCGCAGGGACCACTGGCGTTGCCAGGGGATCGGAATAGGCAATGGACATGGCTGGATTTCCTGGAGTTGAGTGCCCCATTCTTGCCAGCCGCAATAAATGCCACTGTAGGAGGATTGGAAAAGCAGGACTGGCAAACGCAGACGAAAAACGTCATCCTTTGCCAGATGACGGTTTCCAAGGCAATGCGCGGCCTGGATATGGGAAATGATTCCTGCAACCGGTAAAACTTGCGGAATATTTTCCAGGGCGAATGGCTGGATTGTTTCCGGCAGCACGGCGATATGTTTCTGTCTGCTGCCGGGGTTTTCATTGCTGCATCGGGCCTGCCAGACCCGTACGTTCAGGGCTGGCGCACGTCGGCCACGACCTGCTCGCCAAAATCCGCGCGCTGCAGCCAGCCCAGCACCAGGGTGGCGGCCTGCTCGGGCGTGGACAGCTTGCCGCCCTCCTTGAGCTGGGCGAAGTTGCCTGCGTCGGGAAAGGCTGCGGCATCGGCGCTGCGCAGCTGCACCTGCATGTCGGTGTCGATGACGCCGGGCGCCAGCGAGCAGATGCGCGCGCCGTGGGGTTTGAGCGCCTCGTCCAGCGCCACGCTGCGGCTGAAATGGTCCATGCCGGCCTTGGCCGCGCAGTAGGAGGCCTGCGAGGCAATGGCGCGCCGCCCCAGGCCCGAAGAAATGTTGAGCACCTTGCGCGGCACGGCCGTCCAGCCTTCGGTGGCGGCCAGGAAGGCGGCCGTCAGCAGCATGGGCGCCTCCAGTCCCACGCGCATGGCCTGGGCGATGTCGGCGGGCCGCAGCTGCGACAGCGGCGCGATCTGCGGAATCACGCCCGCGTTGTTGATCAGGGTGACGCTGGCGTAGCGCGTGGCGTCCAGCCCGGCGAGCCATTCGCCCAGCCTGCGGGCCGCTGCCTCGGGCTCGCCCAGGTCCACGCTCCACTGCTGCAGCGGGGCGCCTGCCGTGGCGGCGGCCCGGTTCAGGTCTTCGCTGGTGGAGCGCGACAGCGTGACCAGCTCATGGCCGGCATCGAGCAGTTGCCGGGCCATGGCCAGGCCCATGCCGCGCGAAGCGCCCGTGAGAATCGTCAGGGAAAGGAGAGGCGATGCATTGTTCATGCGGGCGATGGTATCGCTTGTGCCCGTGCTGCCGGTGCTGCCTGCGCGGTCATTGCCCGGGCGGCGACGGGGTCCGAGGGCAGCAGCAGCTCGGCGCTGCGCGCCTGCCGCGTGCGCTCCAGCGCCTGCACGATGCGTTCGCAGGCGCGCTCGGCCGCCTCGCGCAGGCTGGCGCCCTGCAGCCAGTGGCCGGTGAGCGCGGCGCTGAACAAGTCGCCCGTTCCCTTGGGCACCGCATCCACGCGCGCGTGGGTGACCACATGCACGTCCTCGCGCGTGACCAGCGCCACGCGCATGCGCAGTGCATGCTCGCCGCCCAGCTTGGGCGCCGCGCTGGTCACGGCCACCCACTGCGTGCGGCCGGTCAGCAGGCTGCGCGCGGCCTGGACCACATCGTCCATGCCGTGCACAGGGCGCGCGGTCAGCCGTTCCAGCTCGAAATGGTTGGGTGTCAGCCCGTCGGCCAGGGGCAGCAGGTGGCGCTGGTAGGCCTCGACCATGGCGGGGTCCACGTAGATGCCGCTGTCGTGGTCGCCGATCACCGGGTCCACCACCACGCGCAGGCCGGGGCGCTGCTGCAGCAGGCCCGCCACCCAGTCCGCCAGCAGCCCGGCCTGTTCCGGCCCGCCCAGGTAGCCGGCCAGCACGGCCTGCAGTTGCCTGAGCGCGCCGCGCGCGCCCAGGTCCTGCAGATAGCCCGCAAACCACTCGGCGGCAATTGCTCCGCCGTGGATGCTGGGATAGTGCGGCGTATTGCTGAACACCACCGTGGGCACGGCTGCCGCCGCCAGTCCCAGGGCCTGCAGCGTGGGCATGGCCACGTTGTTGCCAACGCGGCCGTAGACGACCTGGGACTGCACGGACACCACGTCGATGGCCAGGGGTTGCAGCATGTCATGGGGGGCGGGGGCGTTCATGGGCGTGGGGGAGCAATGAGAGGCAGGGACGTGTTTTATAACGCCTGCGCCCAGGCCGCAGACCCCACAATCGGCCGCGCAGGACCAGACCACTGTGCGATCTGCGTGTGAAAAGAAAAAGGCCCGCCAAAGGGCGGGCCCGTGGAGCGCTGGGCGCCTGTGCGTTGTCAGGCGCCCAGGTAGGCGCGGCGCACGGCGTCGTTGGTCAGCAGGTTGGCGCCGGTGTCCTCCAGCACCACCTTGCCGGTCTCCAGCACATAGCCGCGGTCGGCGATCTGCAGGGCGCGGTTGGCGTTCTGCTCGACCAGGAAGACCGTGACGCCAGCGGCGCGGATGGTCTGGATGATCTCGAAGATCTGCGCAATGATCAGCGGCGCCAGGCCCAGCGTGGGCTCGTCCAGCAGCAGCAGGCGGGGCTTGCTCATCAGCGCGCGGCCGATGGCCAGCATCTGCTGCTCGCCGCCCGACATGGTGCCGGCGCGCTGGTGGGCGCGCTCGCGCAGGCGCGGGAAGAGGCCGAACACATGTTCGATGCCGGCCTCGATCTGCGGCTTGTCCAGGAAGAATCCGCCCATCTTCAGGTTGTCGGTGACCGTGAGGTCCGAGAAGATGCGCCGCCCTTCTGGCGAGACCGCAATGCCCTTGCGCATGATGTGGTGCGAAGGAAGCTGGGTGATGTCCTCGCCCTCGAACGAGATGCGGCCCGAGCTGGCGCGCGGGTTGCCGCACACCGTCATCAGCAGCGAGGTCTTGCCGGCGCCGTTGGAGCCGATCAGCGAGACGATCTCGCCCTGGTTGACGTGCAGGCTGACGCTGTCGACCGCGCAGATGGCGCCGTAGTGGGTGGAGATGTTCTCCAGTTGCAGCATGGCAGGCATCAGGCTTCTCCCAGATAGGCCTTGATGACCCGTTCATCGTTGCGAATGGCATCCGGCAGGCCCATGGCGATGGGCTTGCCGTACTCCATGACCAGGATGCGCTCGGACACGCCCATGACCAGGCCCATGTCGTGCTCGATCAGCAGCACGGCAATGCCGTACTGGCGGCGCAGCTGGTCGATCAGGCCCTGCAGGTCCTTTTTCTCCTGCGGGTTCAGGCCGGCGGCGGGTTCGTCGAGCATGAGCACGCGCGGCTTGGTGATCATGCAGCGCGCGATCTCCAGGCGGCGCTGGTGGCCGTAGGCCAGGTTGCCGGCCTCGCGGTTGACGAACTCGCGCAGGCCCATCACGTCCAGCCAGTGCAGGGCGCTCTCGATCTTTTCCTCTTCGCTGCGGCGGTAGCCCGCCGTGTTGAACAGGCCCGACAGCAGGTTGACGCCCGAGCGGCGGTGCTGTGCCACCAGCAGGTTTTCCAGCACCGTCATGGACTTGAACAGGCGCACGTTCTGGAAGGTGCGCACCACGCCGTGGTTGGCCACGTGGTGGCTGCTGCGCCCCTCGATGGCGCTGCCGTCCAGCGCGATGGAGCCGCTGCTGGGCTGGTAGAAACCGCTGATGCAGTTGAACACCGTGGTCTTGCCGGCGCCGTTGGGGCCGATGATGGCAAACACTTCCTGCGGACGCACGTTGAAGCCCACGTGGTCCACGGCCAGCAGGCCGCCGAAGCGCATGCACAGGTCTTTGACTTCTAGCAAATACTCGCTCATTGCCGGCCCTTGCTGCTATCTGTTGTCCCAAAAATCATGGTGTCGGCATGCCTCATGAGCGTACCTCCACATGGCGACGGCGCATGGGCAGCAGGCCCTGCGGGCGCCAGACCATCATCAGCACCATCACCAGGCCGAAGATCAGCATGCGGTACTCGGAGAACTCGCGCGCCAGCTCGGGCAGCACCGTCAGCAAGATGGCCGCGATGATCACGCCCAGCTGCGAGCCCATGCCGCCCAGCACCACGATGGACAGGATCAGCGCCGACTCGATGAAGGTGAAGGACTCGGGGTTGACGATGCCTTGGCGCGCCGCGAAGAAGGCGCCGCCGAAGCCGGCGAACATGGCGCCCAGCGTGAAGGCCGACAGCTTGATCTTCATGGGGTTCAGGCCCAGGGAGCGGCAGGCGATCTCGTCCTCGCGCAGTGCCTCCCAGGCGCGGCCTATGGGCATGCGCACCAGGCGGTTGGAGATCCACAGCGTGACCACGGCCAGCAGCAGTGCCATCAGGTACAGGAAGATCACCATGTGCAGCGAGCTGAACTCCAGCCCCAGGAACTGGTGGAACGTCGTGCCGCCCTCGGTGGAGGGGGTGCGCGTCATCTCCAGGCCCAGCACCGTGGGCTTGGGGATGCTGGAGATGCCGTCCGGCCCGCCCGTGATGCTGGTCAGGTTGACCAGCAGCAGGCGGATGATCTCGCCAAAGCCCAGGGTCACGATGGCCAGGTAGTCACCGCGCAGCCGCAGCACCGGAAAGCCCAGCACGAAGCCGAACATCGCGGCAGCGGCACCGGCCAGCGGCAGCGCTTCCCAGAAGGACCAGCCGGCCCAGTGGAAGAGCAGCGCATAGGTGTAGGCGCCCACGGCGTAGAAGCCCACGAAGCCCAGGTCCAGCAGGCCGGCAAAGCCCACGACGATGTTCAGGCCCAGGCCCAGCATCACGTAGATCATGGCCAGCGTGGCGATGTCCACCGCGTTGCGGCCCGCAAAGAAGGGCCAGGACACGGCGATCAGCAGGGCCGCCAGCATCAGGCCGTTGCGGTGGCTGGGGCGCGCCTGCGGCAGCGAGGGCAGCGAGACCTTGGGCATCTTCGCCGCGATCAGCGGGCGCAGCAGCTGCACCAGGAAGACCAGGGCGCAGGCCCAGGCCACCACCGTCCAGTCGGGGTTGATGATGGTGCGGGTGCCGGCGCGTTCCAGGTGCAGGCCGAAGATGGGCGTGACGACCACGGCCGTCATCACCGTGGCGATCAGGGCGTCGCGCAGGTTCAAAGTGGGTTTGGTTTTCATCAGACCTTCTCCACTTCAGGTTTGCCCAGCAGGCCCGTGGGGCGGAACAGCAGGATCAGCACCAGCAGGCCGAAGGCCACGATGTCCTTGTACTCGGACGAGATGTAGGCTGCCGCAAAGGTTTCGGCCACGCCCAGCAGCACGCCGCCAAGCATGGCGCCGGGGATGGAGCCGATGCCGCCCAGCACCGCGGCCGTGAAGGCCTTGATGCCGGCCAGAAAGCCGATGAACGGGTTGAGCTTGCCCACGGCCAGCGCGATCAGCACCCCGCCCACGGCCGCCAGCATGGCGCCCAGCACGAAGGTGAACGAGATCACGCGGTTGGTGTCGATGCCCAGCAGGCTGGCCATGTGCATGTCCTGGGCGCAGGCGCGCGAGGCGCGGCCCATGCGCGAGTGGCGGATGTACAGCGTCAGCAGCACCATGAGCACGATGGCCACCACGATGATCAGGATGCGCGAGTAGGGCACATAGATCTCGAAGCCGCCTTCGGCACCGAAGCGCAGCGCGCCCGGCAGCAGCGAGGGCACGGCCATGTCGCGCGCACCCTGGCCCAGGGCCACCCAGTTCTGCAGGAAGATGGACATGCCGATGGCCGAGATCAGGGCCACCAGGCGGGGACTGCGGCGCAGCGGCTTGTAGGCCACCTGCTCCACCACCAGGCCATAGACGCCGGTGACGAAGACCGAGACCACCAGCATCAGGCCGATGATGGCCCACACCGGCAGGCCGCTTTGCGTGCCTATGGCCGACAGCGTGACCAGGCCGATGTAGGCCCCGATCATGTAGATGTCGCCGTGGGCGAAGTTGATCATCCCGATGATGCCGTAGACCATCGTGTAGCCGATGGCGATCAGGGCATAGATGGCGCCCAGGGACAGTCCGTTGAACAGCTGCTGTATCAGCTGAGGTAAGAGTTCTGACATGGTGTAATGCCGCCCCAAAACAGGAAAAGGCCTAAAAGGCCAGGATGCAGACGACCGGGACACGCCGAATGCGTGCCCCGGTCAGTCAGACGGAGGGGGATTACTTGGCAACGACCGACTTGCTGCCGTCCTTGTGCCATTCGAACACCTGGAAGTCGAAGGACTTCAGGTCGCCCTGCTTGTTCCAGCCCACCGAGCCCAGAACGGTCTCGAAGTTGGACTTGTGCAGGTGGTCAGCCACCTTGGCGGGGCTGTCGCCCACGGCCTTGATGCTGTCCAGCAGCACTTGCGTGGCGGCAAATGCGGTCAGTTGGAAGGCGCCCGAAGGATTGCGCTTCTTGTCCTTGAAGGCCTTGACCACGGCGGCGTTCTTGGGGTTGGCCGAGAAGTCTGCGGGCAGGGTCACCAGCATGCCTTCGACGGCGTTGCCGGCGATGGCGTTGACTTCGGGGTTGCCCACGCCTTCGGGGCCCATCATGCGGACCTTCAGGCCCTGCTCGGAAGCCTGGCGCAGCAGCAGGCCCATTTCGGGGTGGTAGCCACCGTAGTAGATGAAGTCCACGCCGGCGCTCTTGAGCTTGGTGATGACGGCGGAGTAGTCGCTGTCGCCGGCGTTGATGCCTTCGAACAGGGCCACTTCCACGCCGGCCTTCTTCAGGTCGTCGCGCACGGAGGATGCAATGCCCTGGCCATACGACTGCTTGTCGTGCAGCACGGCAACCTTCTTGGGCTTGGCCTTTTCCAGGATGAACTTGGCGGCGGCCGGGCCCTGCTGGTCATCGCGGCCGATGGTGCGGAAGATGAAGTGGTAGTTCTTGCCGTCGGTCAGGGCGGGGGACGTCGCCGAGGGGGTCACCACGACCACGCCTTCGTTGTTGTAGATCGGGGCTGCGGCAATCGATGCGCCCGAGCAGACGGGGCCGATCACGTAGCCGATCTTGGCGTTGACCACGCGGTTGGCGGCCACGGGACCTTGCTTGGGTTCGCAGGCGTCATCGACGGACACCAGCTCGATCTTCTTGCCGTTGACGCCGCCGGCCGCATTGGCCATTTCCACGGCGGTGTTCACGCCTTCCTTGACCATGTCGCCGTACTGCGTCAGCGGGCCGGTGGTGGGAACCACCATGGCGATCTTGATTTGCGCATGCGCTGTGGAGAACAGGGCGGCGCCAGCCAAACCCAGGGCGGCGACGACGGTGTGCATGCGGAACGGAATGCTCATGAGTACTTCCTTCAACTTTGGGTAAAGCGTTCTGAAAAACGCGGTGGCTCCTGTAGGGGCTAGCCGCGCAAAGAAGCACAGGTTAATCGCCTGGTTACCAATGGCAACAGGGTATCCCGGGGCTGGCGCGGCAACAGGCTTTTCGCTAAGGCTCCCATCGCGGCCTGCGCCGTCGGGCGGGGGCTGTTTTGGCCGAAGAAAACGGCTGATGCCGACGATGCACCCTGACGGTGCTTCATGAAGTCAATATGACCAACTGCAAGAAGGGGAAACACGTACGCTGAATGTTGCATTGCAGCAACGTACGCGGTGGCGATGATTTGCGTGTTCCTGCGATGGATCAGAACGGCGCGGCGGATTCGAAACGCAGCGTCTCGCCAGACAGGGGATGCGCCAGCTCCAGCAGCTGCGCATGCAGCAGCAGGCGCGGCGACAGCGCCTGCACGGCGGCATCGGCATAGAGCGCATCGCCCAGGATGGGATGGCCCAGCGCGGCCATGTGCACGCGCAGCTGGTGGGTGCGCCCCGTCACGGGCTGCAGCTGCACCCGCGTGGTGATTGCGTCCCGGACTTCGGTGGCTTGCGCGCCTGGCAGGGCGCGCCACAGGGTCTGGCTGGGCTTGCCCTGCACGGCATCGATGATGCGCAGCGGGCGCCGCTCCCAGTCGGCTGCAATCGGCAGGTCGATGCTCTGCCATGCGCCGGCTTGCCGCGCGGTGGGGCTGCCTGCCACCACGGCCACATAGCGCTTGTGCACGCGGCGCTGCGCAAAGGCCTCGCTCAGCAGGCGCTGGCTGGCCAGGCTGCGCGCCATGATCACCAGGCCCGAGGTGGCCTGGTCCAGCCGGTGCACGACCAGCGCATCGGGCCAGCGCTGCAGGGCGCGGGCGCTCAGGCAGTCCTGCTTGTCTGGGCCGCGCCCGGGCACGCACAGCAGGCCGCTGGGCTTGTCCAGCACCAGCAGTTCGGCATCTTCGTGCAGGCAGATGACGCCTGCGCCGTCACCTGCACTGGCGCCGCCATCGCGTTGCTCAGGGGTCAAGCCGTTCCCCGCTCATTCAGCAGCCTGTGCACCGTGGCGCACAGCTCTTCCACGTCGTTGGGCTTGTGGACCAGGGCCCTGGCGCCTGCAGCCAATGCGGCCTGCTCGATCTCGGTGGTGATGTAGCCCGAGGCCAGCGCGATGGGCAGCTGCGGCTGGATGGACAGGGCCTCATGCACCAGGTCGATGCCGCTGTAGCCGGGCATGTTGTAGTCGGTGACCAGCAGGTCGCAGTCCTGGGGCGCGGCGCGCAGCGCCTCGATGGCCTCGTGCGGATCGGTGAAGCCGCTGACCTGGTAGCCGCGCCGGCGCAGCAGGCGCTGCACCAGAAAGACCAGGGCCTGGTCATCGTCCACGTACATCACATGCTGCTGCGCGGCCTGCGGGTCGGGCAGCAGGGCGAACTGCGGGCCGGTCGGGGTTTCCGCGGCCGCCAGGGGCTCGGGTGCGCTGGGCAGCGCCTGGGCGGCGAGGGGCTCGGCCGGTGCAGAGTCGGCCGGCGTCAGGGGGTCGGCCGGAGGAAAGTACAGCGTGAAGCGGCTGCCCTGGCCGGGGATGCTGTACACGTCCACGGCGCCGCCGTGGTTGCGCATGACACCGTGTACCACGGGCAGGCCCAGGCCCGTTCCCTGGCCCACGGGCTTGGTGGTGAAGAAGGGCTCGAAGATGCGCTGCAGCGTGCGTGCGTCCATGCCGGGGCCGTTGTCCTGCACCGACAGCGCCACATAGCTGACGGGCGGCAGGCCCAGGCGTTCGCACAGGCGCTGGTCCGGGCGCACCAGGTCGGCATCCATCTGGATCAGGCCGCGCCGCTCGCCCAGGGCGTGCATGGCATTGGTGCACAGGTTGAACAGGGCCTGCTCCACCTGCATGGCGTCGGCCAGCATGGGCGGCATCTGCGGCGGCACGTGCACCTGCAGCTCCACGGCGGGCGGCAGGGTCACGCGCAGCAGCCGCGCCGTGTCGCCCATGACCTCGCGCGCCTGCACAGGCTTGCGCTGCGGCGGTTCATTGCGGCTGAACGTCAGGATCTGGCGCACCAGATCGCGCGCGCGGCGGCCGGCCTTTTCGATCTCCTGCAGGCTTTCGATGGCTGCGGCATTGCCGCCGCAGTCGGCCTTGGCCAGCTCCACATTGCCCAGGATGGCGCCCACGATGTTGTTGAAGTCGTGGGCAATGCCGCCGGCCATGGTGCCCAGGGCCTGCATCTTGTGCGATTCGCGCAGCTGGTCTTCCAGCTCGTTGCGCTGGGCCTCGGCCTTCTTGCGGCTGGTGAGGTCGCGCGCGAACACGGTGGTGGTCTCGCCGCCGCTGTGGTGCTCGAAGGAGACGCTGACCTCGACCGGGATTTCGCGGCCGCTGGCCGTGCGTGCCGTCATCTCGCCCAGCACGGCCTGCGTGGTCAGCGGCGCAAAGGACAGGGCCTGGGCCGCATCGGGCAGGAAACGCTCCAGCGGACTGCCCAGCGCGTCGTGCGGCGGACACAGAAACAGGGCGGCAGCCGTGGGATTGAAGACGGTGATGCGCTGCTCGTGGTCCAGGCAGATGATGGCGTCCAGGGCCGAGTTGATGACCGATTCGAGCCGCCGCTCGCTCAGGAACAGCTGGTGGTTGCGCTGCTGCAGCGCCAGGCGCTCGGCCAGCAGCGGACCCTGGTCGACCACGGCGCACAGGTACTGCGCAATGGGCGGGCCGCTTTGCTGCGGGATGGCGATGCAGGCCACATGCAGGTCGGCGCGCAGCTGGTGCTGCTCGGTGATGTCGAAGCAGACCTCGTGGGCCTCGGTGCGGCCCAGCTCGCGTGCCGCAACGAAGGTCTCGCGCACGCGCTCGGCGTCGTCAGGGTGCACGAAGGGCGCGAAATTGACCAGCAGCCGGTCATGCTCGGTGGGCTGGAAGGCGCTGTGCGCCATGGCGTTGGCCTGCACCACCATGTCGTGCTCGTCCACCACCAGCAGGGGCAGGGGAATGCTGGCAAACAGGGCTTCGAAGCGCTCGGAGGCGCTTTCGGCCACGGCCTGGCTGTAGTCCAGCACGCGGTTCTGGATCTCCAGCTCGCGCTGGTAGTTGCGCAGCTCGGCGACCAGGGCCTGCAGCGGATCGTCTTCGGGCTGGAAGGAGGGGAAACGTTCGACGGGGGGCAGGTCGGCGCCGGGCGCCAGCAAGGCATGCAGGGGCAGGTGCTCGTCGTCGCGAGGCTGGTCGGAAGGGTCTTGGCTGCTCATCGCGTGCTGGCGCTGGGGAAAGCGGCATCTGCCGCACAAATCCTGGTTGCCCGCGCCTGGCGTCCGGCAGATGGACCGGGGCCCGGCGCGGGCAGGGCCGCAGTGTACGCGCGCCGGCCGGGGCGCCACAAGCGCCCCTTTGGGTGGCAGGTGCTTCAGCTCAGGTAAGCGTCGACCGGGATGCAGCTGCAGTAGAGGTTGCGGTCGCCGTAGACGTTGTCCACCCGGCCCACGGGACACCAGTACTTGGACTGGCGCAGGGCAGCCACGGGGTAGGAGGCGGCCTCGCGGCTGTACGGGTGGGTCCATTCCGAAGCCAGCAGGGTCTCGGCCGTGTGCGGCGCGTTCTTGAGCGGGTTGTCGTCCTGGGGCAGGCGGCCCTGCTCGATGGCGCGGATTTCCTCGCGGATGGCGATCATGGCGTCCACGAAGCGGTCCAGCTCGTACAGGCTTTCGCTTTCGGTGGGCTCCACCATCAGCGTGTTGGGCACGGGGAAGGACAGCGTGGGCGCATGGAAGCCGTAGTCGATCAGGCGCTTGGCCACGTCCTCGGCCATGACGCCCGTGCTTTCCTTGAACGGGCGCAGGTCCAGGATGCACTCGTGCGCCACATGGCCGTGCTCGCCCGCGTACAGCGTGGGGTAGTGGTCGCGCAGCCGGGCGCTGATGTAGTTGGCGCTGAGGATGGCGGTCTCGGTGGCCAGGGTCAGGCCCTGGGCGCCCATCATGCGGATGTACATCCAGCTGATGGGCAGCACGGCCGCATTGCCCAGCGGCGCGGCACTGATGGCACCCGTGCCTCCCGCAAGGCCCGTGGTGGCATGGCCGGGCAGGAAGGGCACGAGATCCTCGACCACGCAGACCGGGCCCACGCCCGGGCCGCCGCCGCCGTGCGGGATGCAGAAGGTCTTGTGCAGGTTCAGGTGGCTGACATCGCCGCCGAAGCTGCCCGGCGCGGCCAGGCCCACCAGGGCGTTCATGTTGGCGCCGTCCACGTAGACGCGGCCGCCGTGGTCATGCACCAGCTTGCACAGCTCCTTGACCTGGGTCTCAAACACGCCGTGCGTGCTGGGGTAGGTGATCATGATGCAGGCCAGGTTGGCACTGTGCTGCTCGCACTTGGCCGCCAGGTCCGCCATGTCGACGTTGCCGTTGGCGTCGCAGGCGGTGACCACCACCTGCATGCCCACCATCTGCGCGCTGGCGGGGTTGGTGCCGTGGGCGCTGCTGGGAATCAGGCAGACGTTGCGGTGCGACTGGCCCCGGCTCGCATGCCAGCCCTTGATGGCCAGCAGGCCCGCGTACTCGCCCTGGCTGCCGGCATTGGGCTGCAGGCTGATGCCGGCGTAGCCCGTGGCCTGGCATAGCCAGTCGCGCAGCTGCTTGTCCAGTTCCGCATAGCCCTGCTGCTGGTCGGCCGGGGCAAAGGGGTGCACCTGGGCGAATTCGGGCCAGGTGATGGGAATCATCTCGCTGGTGGCGTTGAGCTTCATGGTGCAGGAGCCCAGCGGGATCATGCTGCGGTCCAGCGCCAGGTCCTTGTCCGACAGCTGGCGGATGTAGCGCAGCATGGCGGTCTCGGAGCGGTGGGTGTTGAACACCGGGTGCGTGAGGAAGGCGCTGCTGCGGCGCAGTCCGTCGGGAATCAGCGGCTCCACGCCCTTTTCGAAGGCGGTGAAGCTGGGCAGGGCCTGGCCGTCCCGGGCGAAGATCTTCCACAGCAGCTCGACATCGGCGCGCGTGGTGGTCTCGTCCAGCGAGATGCACAGGTATTCCTTGAAATACACGCGCAGGTTGGCGCCCAGGGACACGGCACGCTCCACGATGGCCTGGGTGGCCGCGCCCGTGTGCAGGCTCAGCGTGTCGAAGCTGGGCGCCTCGCGCAGCGGCGCGCCCAGCTCGGCCAGGCCGCGCGCCAGGATGGCCGTGTACGAGGCCACGCGGCGGGCGATGCGCTCCAGGCCCTCGGGGCCGTGGTAGACGGCGTACATGCTGGCCACCACGGCGGGCAGCACCTGGGCCGTGCAAATGTTGGAGGTGGCCTTTTCGCGGCGGATGTGCTGCTCGCGCGTCTGCAGTGCCAGGCGGTAGGCGGGCTTGCCGTGCACGTCCACGCTCACGCCGACCAGGCGGCCGGGCAGGGAGCGCTTGAACTCGTCGCGGCAGGCCATGAAGGCGGCGTGCGGGCCGCCGGCGCCCATGGGCATGCCAAAGCGCTGGGTGGTGCCCACCACGATGTCGGCACCCCATTCGCCGGGCGGCGTGATCAGGGTCAGCGCCAGCAGGTCGGTGGCCACGATGAAGGCGGCCTGCTTGCCATGGGCCTTGTCCACGTCGGCGCGCAGATCGTCGATGCGGCCGCTGGTGGCAGGGTACTGGGCCAGCACGGCGAAGTAGTCGCCCTCCATCAGCTGGTTCCATTCCTCCAGCGAGTTGGCCAGCAGCACCTCGATGCCCAGCGGCGCGGCGCGCGTCTGTATCACCTCGATGGTCTGGGGGTGGGCATCGCCGGCCACCACGAAACGGTTGCTCTTGCTTTTGACGGAGCGCTTGGCCAGCGTCATGGCCTCGGCGGCCGCCGTGGCCTCGTCCAGCATGGAGGCGTTGGCAATCGGCATGGCCGTCAGGTCGCAGACCATGGTCTGGAAGTTGACCAGGGCCTCCATGCGGCCTTGCGAGATCTCGGCCTGGTAGGGCGTGTAGGCCGTGTACCAGGCGGGGTTCTCGAGAATGTTGCGCAGGATGACGCCGGGCGTGTGCGTGCCGTAGTAGCCCTGGCCGATGAAGCTTTTGAGCAACTGGTTGCGGCCTGCCAGCGCCTTGAGTTCGGCCAGCGCCTGGGCCTCGGTGGCCGCTGGCGGCAGCGCCATGGGCTGGTGGCGCCGGATGGAGGGCGGGACGATGGCGTCGATCAGCGCATCGCGCGATGCCGCGCCGATGGCGCTGAGCATGTGGGCATCGTCTTCGGGCGCGATGCCGATATGGCGGGCCACGAATTCGGTGGCGTTCTCGAGGGCGGCAAGGGGCTGGGTGGAGGACATCAGCATGGAGGGACCTGTCTCAAAAGCTGAAAAGCGCCAGGGCGGGCCCTGGCGCCCGTCCTGGCCGGAAAGTGGCGTCAGTTGCTCTGGGCAAAGGCCGTGTAGGCGGCTTCGTCAAGCAGCGCGGCCAGCTGGCCTGCGTCGCTGAGCTTGACCTTGAAGAACCAGCCTTCGCCCAGCGGGTCGCTGTTGGCCAGGGAGGGGTCGTCGCGCAGGGCCTCGTTGACTTCGACGATCTCGCCGCTGACGGGCATGTAGACATCGGCGGCGGCCTTGACGGACTCGACCACGCCGGCCACATCGCCCTGGTTGAAGCTGGTGCCCACGGCGGGCAGGTCGACGAACACCACGTCGCCCAGCGCGTCCTGCGCGTGGAGGGTGATGCCGACGATGGCCGCGTCAGGGTTGGCGGCGTTGATCCACTCGTGGTCCTTGGAATACTGGATGCTCATGGCTTGCTCCGATAGAAACTGAAAAAACCTGTGAAAGGCGGTTTGAGAAAGGTCAGTGCGCACTGTAGCGGCATGCGATGGCAGGAAAAACGAATCCGCCGAACTCGATCCACGCCAAGCGCGCAGGCTGTCCTCAACCGCGGTGATAGCGGGGCGCCACGAAGGGCGTGGCCTGCACCTGCATGGGCACGGCCTTGCCGCGCACCATGGCCTGCAGCGTGGTGCCGATGGCGGCGCTGCCCGGCTCCACATAGGCCAGTGCCACGGGCTGGTTCAGCGTGGGCGACAGCAGGCCGCTGGTGACCTGGCCGACCTTGCGGCCGCTGGCATCCAGCAGTTCCGTGCCTTCGCGCACGGGCACGCGCTCCAGGGCCACCAGGCCCACGCGCTTGCGCGTGAGCAGCTCGGGCGACTGCAGCTGGGCCAGCACGGTGGCTGCGCCGGGAAAGCCGCCTTCGCGCTCGCCACCTGCGCGGCGGACCTTCTGCACGGCCCAGTTCAGGGCGGCCTCGGCCGGGGTGGTGGTCGTGTCCAGATCGTTGCCGTACAGGCACAGGCCGGCTTCCAGGCGCAGCGAATTGCGCGCGCCCAGGCCCACGGGCCTGACTTCGGGCTGGGCCAGCAGGGCACGGGCAAAGGCCTCGGCGTGGCTGGCGGGCAAGGAGATCTCGAAGCCGTCCTCGCCGGTGTAGCCGCTGCGCGTGATGTACAGCTCGGCCCCCTCCCAGTCGAAGTGGCCGCCTGTCATGAACACCAGGCCGGCCGTATCCGGCAGCAGGCGCTCCATGGCGGCTGCGGCCTGCGGGCCCTGCAGCGCCAGCAGGCCCCGGTCGAACTGGGGCTCGATTCCGCAGCGCTGGCCGATGCGGGCCTGGATGTGCGCCAGGTCTTCGTGCTTGCAGGCGCCGTTGACGATCAGGAACAGGTCGTCCTCGCGGCGCACGAACATCAGGTCGTCCAGAATGCCGCCCGCGTCGTTGAGCAGCAGGCCGTAGCGCTGGCGGTGTTCGCCCAGGCCCAGCACGTCCATGGGCATCAGCGACTCCAGCGCGGCCCCGGCGTCGGCACCGCGCACGCTGATCTGGCCCATGTGCGAGACATCGAACAGGCCTGCCGCCTCGCGCGTGTGCAGATGCTCGGCCATCAGCCCCTGCGGGTATTGCACGGGCATGGAGTAGCCGGCAAACGGCACCATGCGCGCGCCCAGTTCCTGGTGCAGGTCGAACAGCGGGGTCTTGAGCAGATCGGTGGTGGAGGCAGCGGACAAGGAGGGCTCTCTTTCAGGCAAGGAACAAGGCATAACGCCATCCCGGTCCTCCGGGATGTGCTGCCCTGCTGTCCGCTTTACCTGAGAGATTCACCCGCACCTTCCATGCGTGGGGCTTGCTCCTTCGGTGGATGGGGCACACCGCCGTGCCCTGCATCTCTCTCCAGCTAGGAACGCCTGCGGCCGTGGCGGCAGGCGGTGCCAGTCCTTTTGCCTGAGCGTTCGGGAAACCCTGCGCCTTCGGCGGTGCCGCTGCCTGTGACCATTGCGGCCGGGCGGGCACTCTCTCCTGACCGGCGCATTCTAGCTGCGGCCAGCGTCCGCGCGGCTTCGGGATTTCCGCGGGCCGACTGCAACTCCATGCGCTTGCCTGCATGGATGCATTTGCAAATTGCATAACTGTCTAAAAAATCTCCTACATTGAGGTGCATCGATATATGAAATCTCGTGAGCGAGAAGGAAGAAGCGCACATGCAGCAGACGCTGGGAGACACATTGGCCTGGCCGGCACGTTACCTGCCGAACAAGGAAGCCCTGGTCGCGTGGGAGGGCGGCGAGCGCCGCGCCTGGACCTACGCCCAGCTCGATGCCGAAGTCAACCGCCACGCCCACGGCCTGGCCGAGCTGGGCATAGGCCATGGCGACGTGGTCGCGGCCTTTCTCTACAACACGCCGGCCTTTGTCTTCACCATGCTGGCGGCCGCGCGCCTGGGCGCCATCTTCAATCCCATCAACTACCGGCTGGCGGCGCAGGAGCTGGCCTTCATCCTCAAGGACGGCGCAGCGCGCGCCCTTGTGTTCGAGCACGAGGGCGGCGAGGTGGCCGCACGCGCCCAGGCCCTGCTCAAGGCCGAAGGTGGCGGCACTGGCACGGGCATCGAGCACTGGATCTTTGCCGACGATGCCCCGGCCGACCCGCTGCCGGCCTGGGCCACGCAGCGCCTGTCCGCCCTGGCCAGTGGCCGCAGCAGCGCGCCGCCCCAGGCCCATGTGCGCGAGAGCGACCCCTGCATCCTCATGTACACCAGCGGCACCACGGGCCGGCCCAAGGGCGTGCTGCATACGCACCGCAGCAAGCTGGCGCACAACGCCCTCATGCACCAGACCATGCAGTTCACGCGCGACGACGTGGGCCTGGCCATGGCGCCGCTCAACCACACGGCCGAGCTGCACACCAGCTTTTTGCCGCGCCTGCAGGCCGGTGCCACCCAGGTGCTGCTGCGCCGCTTCGACGTGACCGAGGCCTGGCGCCTGATCCGCGAAGAGCGCGTGAGCTTCTTCTTCGCGGCGCCCACCATGGTCACCATGCTGCTGGCCGACCCCATTGCCTCGCCTGAGCAGGCGCCCGCGCTGCGGCTGGTGGAGTACGGCGGCGCCTCCATGGCGCCGCACCTGATCCGCGAATGGACACGCAAGGTCGGCAGCGACCTGGTCCAGGTCTACGGCACCACCGAGATGGGGCCCTGCATGTCCATCCTCCTGCCGCGCGAGCAACTCTCGCACGCGGGCTCGGCCGGGCTGCCCTCCATGGGCCATGACCTCATCGTGGCCCGCCTGCGCGAAGACAACGCCCCCACCGACCCGGCCGAGGCCTGCCTGCCCGGCGAGGTGGGCGAGATCCTGGTGCGCGGCCCCTGCATGATGGCCGGCTACCTCAACCGCCCCGACGCCAACACCCGCGCCCTGGCGCACGGCTGGTACCACACGGGCGACCTGGGCCACATCGACGACGACGGCTATCTCTGGATCCGCGACCGCATCGACTACATGATCAATTCGGGTGCCGAGAACGTCTATCCGCGTGAGGTGGAAGACGCGCTGGTCGAACACGCCGACGTGCTCGAGGTCGCCGTCATCGGCGAGGCCGACGAGCGCTGGGGCCAGATCGTCGCCGCCCACGTGGTTGCCAAGCCGGGCGCCACACCCACGGCCGAGGCGCTGGACGCCTTCCTGGTCCACGGCGACCGCCTGGCCGCCTACAAGCGCCCGCGCCGCTACCACTTCCGCGAGGCCCTGCCCAAGACGGCCAGCGGGAAGATACAGAAGCAGTTGCTGAGGGTGGGGGTGACGGCCTGAGGCTGCGGCCTGCGCTTACTCCTGCACTTGCTCCTGCTCTCACTCCTGTGTTTGCCCCTGCGCAGCACAGCACTGCGCCATCGAGTTGCGCAGCCACCGATGCATGGCATCCCCCTGCTTGCGCACATGCCAGGCCTGCTGGTAGGCGAACTCGGGCAGCTCCAGCGGCGGAGCGAAACGGCGCAGCGTTTTGTGGCGGCGCAGGTCACCAATGGCGCGGCTGCCCACGGTCAGCACGAGGTCGGTGCCTGCCAGCACCTCCAGCGCCGCGCTCCAGTGGGGCAGGGCCAGCACCACGCGGCGGCTCAGGCCTTGGGCGGCCAGCGCCCGTTCGATCTCCTCGCTGGCGTCGGGCCGCATGGCCAGCATGACGTGCGGGCGCTGCAGCCAGTCCGGCAGTGACAGCCCGCCGCGTGCCGGCAGCACGGCCTGGTCGGCCACGCTCACGAACTGTTCCTGGAACAGATCCTGCACCTCGATGCCTTCGGGCAGGTCGGGTGCGTCGGGGAAGGGCCCCAGGGCCAGGTCCAGTTCGCCATCGGCCAGCTGGGCCAGCATCACCTCGCGCGTGGACTGGCTGATGGCCAGGTCCAGCCCGGGTGCGTGCTGGCGCAGATGCCGCATCAGCGGCGGGAGCACGATGCGCGATGCGTAGTCCGACAGCGCCAGCCGCAGCCGTCCGCGTGCGTGGGCCGGGTCGAACTCCGCCTGTGCCAGCAAGCCGTTGAGGCTGCCCAGCGCATCCGCCAGCGGTTGCACCAGGCCTTGTGCGCGTGCCGTCAGCGCCATGCGGCCGCCGCGCCGCACCAGCAACGGGTCGCCCAGATGTTCGCGCAGCTGCGCCAGCGAATGGCTCATGGCCGGCTGGCTCTTGTGCAGACGCAGGGCCGCACGCGTCACATGTTTTTCGGCCAGCAGGGCGTGCAGGGCCAGCAGCAGGTTGAGGTCGATACGGCGCAGTTCATCCATGCCATGAATATAGACCGTGCACACAAACGATTTCCATCAACGTGCTGGATGCGAGAGCATGCAGGCATCGATTGACAGAAGAAGAAAGGTCTTGCCGCATGACAGGTAAAAGCACATTCACCGCCCTTGCTCCCGTGGCCCTGGCGCTGCTGGCGGGGGCCATCCTGCCATTCCAGGCCGCCAGCAATGCTCTGGTGGGCCGTCTGCTGGGCCACCCGCTGTGGGGCGCGCTGGTCTCGCTGGCCGTGAGCGTCATGGTCGTGGTGCCTGCACTGTGGGTGCTGCGCGCGCCCGCTCCGGCCATGGCCCAGGCGGCAGCGGGGCCATGGTGGCTATGGATAGGCGGCGTGCTGGGTGCCATCTATGTGGCCAGTGCGGCGGCCGTTACACCCAAGCTGGGCGCAGGCGGCTTCCTGGTTTGCGTGGTGGCGGGGCAGATCGTGGTCTCGGTGCTGGTGGACCACTTCGGCCTGATGGGCCTGGGCGCACGGCCGGTCAATGCGACGCGCCTGGCCGGCGTGGCCTTGATCCTGGGTGGCGTGCTGCTGGTGGTGCAGGGCGGGACGGCCCGTGCAGCGGCGGCCCCATGAGCGCCACGAGCACGCACTGCTTCAGGGGCAAAGGCCCCGGCCTTGCCCGCGTCAGGCGGGCATGCCCGGCGGCACGGCGGCCGGCCTTGCCGCTGGCGGACATTCCTGGCAGGCATCTGCCGTGCCGGGCGGGAGCCGGCCCAGCCGGATGACAAAGCAGGCCCCGCCTCCGGCAGCCGGCTGGAAGAACGCGTCGCCTGCGTGCAGCCTGGCGATGCGCCTGACCACGGACAGGCCCAGGCCATGCCCGTTGACGTGCCGGGTGGCGCTTGCGCGTTCATAGGGCTCGAAAACCTGTCTTGCCGCTTCGGGCGCAAGGCCCGGTCCCTGGTCGCTGACGGAAATCAGCAGGTCACCGGACGCATCGCAGCGGGCGGCCAGGGTGATGTCGCCCGCCTTGGCATATTTGATGGCGTTGCCGACAAGGTTGGAGATGGCGATGCGCACCAGGACAGGGTCGCATTGCCATTGCTGCGGGCCTTGTTCCAGATCCAGTTTCAGGCGATGCCGCCGGGACCAGCCGACGAGCTCTGCAGACTCCTCCAGGAGTTCATCCAATGGCGTCTGCTCCAGTTGCAGCCGGAACGCGCCCGCGTCCAGCCGGTCGTTGATCAGGCAGGTGTCCACCAGGGTCATCAGCCGGCGCGAAGCCCTGCGTATCTGGGACGCCTGCTCGATGAGGGAGTCCGCATCCGTCGTCGGGAACGTCTGCAGCTCGGTCGCGGCGCCGTCCACGATGGTGAGCGGGGTGCGGAACTCGTGGTTGATCATGTTGAAGAACTGGCGCTGCTCCAGCCGCATCTCCCGCTCGCTGTGCAAGGCCGTCTGCAGGGCCTGCTGGGCCGTTTGCAGCTGTGCGGTGCGCTGCAGGACCTTGGACTCCAGCTCGCGCTCGGCCGCCTGGGCGCGTGACAGGGCCTGCATCCGCTCACTGCGCAGGGCGCGCTCCGCCACCCGCGTGCGGTTGGTCACCGCCATTCCCAGCAGGATGGCCTCGGAAACACGCCCGGCAAACCACAGCATCTGGGCCGATGGCAGAGCGACATCGGGCAGCAGGCCCTGGGTTCTCAGCAGGTTCAGGATGCCCAGGGCGGATGGCACGGCAAACGCCAGCGCGCCCGGCAGGTATTGCCACTGCCTTCGAACCACCAGCAGGTACAGCACGAAGACCGCACCGAACGATGTGGACACCAGGGCCGTGAACACCACGGCACGCGAGATCTGCGCATAGCCACCCAACAGTGCCATGCCCAGTGCGATGGCATTCAGCCAGGCCACCACGCTGAAGAGGTGCGCAGCCCAGATCCAATGGCGGCGGAACTCGAACAATTGGCTGAAAAACACCGTCGCCACCACACAGAAGCTGCAGTAGGCGATGGACAGCGCATGCTGGGGCTGGTCGGCGCCGGGCAGCCACAGGCCTTCGGGCCGGTAACGGAAAGCAGCGTAGGCAAAACCGGCTGCCAGGAGCGCGGCGCAAAGAATGTAGAGCCTTTCCCTGAGCCAGCACCACAGGATCAGGCTCATCAGCGTGATGGCCAGGGCCGAGCCCATGTACGCGTAAAGCAGCATGGCGGCCGGCGCCATGCTCCTGCCGGGAAAGACCGCGATGCCCTGGGCTGCCTGGGGGTTGGGCAGCAAGCGGGTGAGCAGTGCCAGAAGCGCTGCGGCTGCCAGGGCTTGCGCCAGCCATCGCATTGCAGAATCCGTTGGCCAGTGCCTCCGGCGGCCTTCGGTGGGATTGTCTTGGGTGTGGATCAAGGGGCCGATTGGTTGATGTGGCGAGCGCCCATGCATGCCCGACGTCAGGGTCAGTGCATGTCGTGCACGTTTGCGGGAGGCATTGTGCACCGGCCGCCGTTGCGGGAAAGCGCTGCCGGGTGTCTGCGGATGCCTGCCGGGTGCCCCAATGCAACAGGCCGCCCCACTGCGGATAAGCGGGGCGGCCTGTAACGGGTTCCTGAGGGGATCACGCATCCGGGCGCTGGCGGTAGTCGGCGGGGCTGGGTGAATGGTTTTGCTGCGCCGGTAAGCGTGCTCCCATGCAGACAAGTGTGCGCGTTTGGCCTCAGAAAATGCTGCTTTATTTCTTCAAAACAGGCGTTGCTACAGAAAATTATTCTGCACCTGCCTGTTTTGCAGTAGATTGCCGGCCATGGACATCCTCGACAGAAAGATTCTTTCCGCCCTGCAGGCCAACGCGCGCGCCAGCCTGCAGGAAATCGGCGCGGCCGTGGGCCTGAGCGCCTCGCCCTGCTGGGCACGCATCAAGAAGCTGGAAGAGGCGGGGGTGATCGAGGGCTATACCGTGCGCCTGAACCCGCTGGCGCTGGGCCTGGGCGATACGGTGCTGGTGCAGGTCACGCTGGACAGCCATTCGGACAACACGCTGGAGAAATTCGGCGAGATGCTGGCGACCATTCCCGAGGTGGTGGAGGCGCACCTGGTCTCGGGCGAGTACGACTACCTGCTGCGCGTCGTCGTCAAGGACACGCGCGACTACGAGCGCCTGCTGCGCGAGAAGCTCTACAAGATCAAGGGCATACGCCACAGCCAGTCCAGCTTTGTGCTGCGCACGCTGAAGAAGGCGGACCTGCCGCTGGGGGTCTGAAGTCCATGCCTTCTGGCCAGGCGCCGCCGCCCGCTCCCTACCGCGAACACTCCCCGCCGCCCGCCCTGCAGCCGCACTTCCAGTGCCTGTGGAGCAGCACCGTGGCCCCGGACTATGCCGGCGGTTTTCTCGTGGTGCCCGATGGCTGCGTGGACATCGTCTGCAAAGGCGGGCGGCTGCTGGCCGTGGGGCCTGACAGGGTGGCTGCGCGGCCTGCGCTCGTGCCGGGGTCCGAGGTATGGGGGGCGCGCTTCGGCCCCGGTGCGGCCAGCGCCTGGCTGGGCCTGCCCATGGACGAGATCGTGGGGCAGGCGGTGGAACTGGGCGATCTGCTGGGGCCGCGCGCGCGGGAGTGGTTGCATCGCTTCAACGATGCGCAGCCGGGCGCAGGGCAGGCCGTGTTCATCCATGGACTGGTGCAAATGGGCCGCGACGCCCCGGAGCCCGACCGGCAGGCCATGCAGCTGTTCGGTGTGGCGGCTGCAGCCGGGCGGGACGAATCCGGTGTGCTGGCCGCCATGCGCGCGCAGCTGGACATGTCCGAGCGCAGCCTGCGCCGCCTGTGCCACGCGCAGTTTGGCTACGGCCCCAAGACGTTGGAGCGCGTGCTGCGCTTTCAGCGCCTGCTGGCCCTGGCACGGTCTGACCGGCAGGCAGGTCTTGCGGCCCTGGCGGCGGAGGCCGGCTATGCGGACCAGGCGCATCTGTCGCGCGAGGTGAGGGCGCTGTGCGGCATCACGCCCCGCGCTGCCCTGCAGCAACTGCTGGATTGAGCGGCCCGGCTGGCCGTTTTGTTCAAGATGCCATGCCCCTGCGTGGCCGATGATGGCGGCCTACCGACATTCAATGGAGCATCACATGGGCATCAGGGGCAACAACCACCAGATCGACAACATCGAATTCAACGTGGCCGACATCGCACGCAGCAAGGCGTTCTACGGCGAGGCCTTCGGCTGGACCTTCACCGACTACGGGCCGAGCTACACCGAGTTCAGCGACGGCCGGCTGACGGGCGGCTTCACCACGGGCGAGGAGGTGCGGCCCGGCGGCCCGCTGGTCATCCTCTACGCCGACGATCTGGCCGAGGCGCAGCGCCGCGTGCAGGCGGCCGGTGCCGTGATCAGCCGCGCGGTGTTCGCGTTCCCGGGGGGGCGCAGGTTCCACTTCACCGATCCGGATGGCTACGAGCTGGCCGTGTGGTCGGCCGATGCCTGAAAGACGACAGCCCGCATCTGCGGGCTGTTTTCATGGGGACCGGGCGGGGCGTCAATCGACGTTGGAGCCCAGCTGCATGTCCTTGTACTTCACGATGTGCGTGCCCTTGACCAGGCGGTAGCCGCCCCAGATCAGCAGGAACAGCGGCAGGCCGATATAGGTGGCGACCACGCCGGTCCAGTCGATGCGGTCTGCCATGAAGGCCTCGTAGTTCTGGCCCAGCGTGATCACCATGCACAGCACGAAGGCGAATATGGGGCCGAACGGGAACCACGATGCACGGTAGGGCAGCCGGTTCAGGTCCAGGCCCTGGGCCTCGTAGCCCTTGCGGAAGCGGTAGTGGCTGATGGCGATGCCCAGCCAGGCGATGAAGCCCGTCATGCCCGACAGATTCAGCAGCCAGATGTAGACCAGCTGGGGGCTGAAGATGTTGGTCAGAAAGCACAGCGCAGCCACGACCGTGGTGGCCAGCAGGGCCATCGTGGGCACGCCGCGCTTGTTGACGTACGAGAACATGCGCGGCGCCATGCGCTGGCAGGCCAGCGTGTAGAGCATGCGCGTGGAGGCGTACATGCCGGAGTTGCCGGCCGACAGCACCGAGGTCAGCACCACGGCGTTCATCACGGCGGCGGCCGACAGCAGGCCCGCGCGCTCGAAGACCAGGGTGAAGGGGCTGACGCTGATGTCGCCCAGGTCGTTCTTGAGCAGTTGCGGATCGGTGTAGGGGATCAGCAGGCTGATGACCAGGATGGCCAGGACGTAGAACAGCAAAATGCGCCAGAACACCTGGCGCACGGCGCGGGGCACGTTCTTGGCGGGGTTCTCGGATTCGCCAGCGGCAATGCCGATCAGCTCCGTGCCCTGGAAGGAAAAGCCCACGATCATGGCCACGCCGATCAGCGCCGAGAAACCGCCTGCAAAGGGCGCATCGCCCTGGCTCCACAGGGCAAAGTTGCCCCAGATGCCTTCAGGCGCGCCGCCCCGCACGATGCCCAGGATCATGAGCACGCCCACGCCGATGAAGAGGATGACAGTGGTCACCTTGATGGCGGCGAACCAGTACTCGGCCTCGCCGAAGCCTTTGACCGAGATGGCGTTGAGGCCGAACATGATGGCCAGGAACAGGGCGCTCCACAGCATGCCGTTGCCGTCGGGGAACCAGTAGGCCATGACCAGCTGGGCGGCCACCAGGTCCACGGCAATGGTGACGGCCCAGTTGTACCAGTAGTTCCAGCCCAGCGCGAAGCCGAAGCCTTCGTCCACATAGCGCGCGCCGTAGGTGGCGAACGAGCCCGAGACGGGCAGGTTCGCGGCCATTTCGCCGAGGCTGGTCATGAGGAAGTAGACCATCAGGCCCACGATCATGTAGGCCAGCAGGGCGCCGCCGGGGCCGGCCTGCGAGATGGTGGCGCCCGAGGCAACGAAGAGGCCGGTGCCGATGGAGCCGCCGATGGCGATCATGGACAGATGCCGCGCCTTGAGTTCGCGCCTGAGTGCGGTGGGAGCGGCGTTCTTGGAGTTGTCTGCTGCCATGGATGTGTCGATGGTTGGATCAGATCCCGCGTGGCCGCTGGCCGGCGCGGGGGCAGGAATGCAAAACAGGTAAAAACAAAAGAGCCGCGCTGTCGCGGCCCCATCAAGGTGCATGCACCACGAAAAGGCGTGATTGTCCGAGAACGCAGCCATCGTGGAAAGGCAGCAGTTTAATCTCCCTTCACCCGCATAAGCCGATCTGAATCAGCACCCACTGTGTGTGCGGCGCCACGCCAGCTCGGCTGGCCGCTGCCGCCTCACCACTGTGTCTGCGCCAGCAGCAGTTGTGCCAGTGCCTTGATGCGCGGCGAAGCCTGGCGCGTGCGCGGGTAGACCAGGGACAGCTCGCGGGCGCGGCCTTCGTGCTGGGGCAGCAGCCGCACCAGCCTGCCCGCCTGCAGGTGCTCGCGCACCGCGAACTCCATGACCTGGGCCACGCCCAGGCCGCCCAGCGAGCCTTCCACCAGCGGGTCGCCGCTGTCGAAGGTCACGGTCTGCGGCGCAGGCCAGTCCAGCATCTCGCCATTGCCCGCCAGGAACTGCCAGGGCACGCGCCGGCCCAGGTAGTGGTTGTAGACGGCCATGCAGCTGTGCTGTGCCAGCTCCTGCAGCGTCTGCGGCGTGCCGCGCGCCGCCAGGTAGGCGGGCGAGGCCACGGTCACCCAGCGCAGCGGCGGCAGGGCGCGGGCGATCATGCGGCTGTCTGCCAGCGGGCCGATGCGCACGGCCGCGTCAAAGCCTTCTTCCACCATGTCCACCATGCGGTCGGTGAAGCTGGTGTCGATCTGCAATTGCGGATGCTCGCGCAGCAACTGCCCCAGCAGCGGCACCAGCACGATGCGGCCCAGCATGGACGGCGCCGTCATGCGCAGCACGCCGCTGGGCGCGCAGCGCCGGTCGCTGACCAGCTGGCGCGCCTCCTCCAGCCCGGCGATCAGCGGGGCGCAGCGGTCCACCAGCGCGCAGCCGTCTGGCGTGAGCGACACGCTGCGCGTATTGCGGTGCAGCAGCCGCGTGCCCAGGTCTTTCTCCAGCTGCGCCACGGCGCGCGATATGCGGGACTGGCTGGTGCCCAGCAGGCTTGCCGCCTGGGTGAAGCTGCGGCTTTCGGCCACCTTGATGAGCAATTGAACGGCGTTGAGGTCCATGGCGATGGCAAGTTTGATTGATTCGATTTTGCATAAGAAAAATGAATATCTGATGTTTATCTTCAGAAATGCATTAATTAGGATCGCTCCCATGCTTGTGAACGACTCCCCCGCTGGCGCCCTGCGCCACCCGCGCGCCGCGCTGGCGCTGCTGTCCCTGTCCCAGTTGCTGATTGCGCTGGATGCCACCATCGTCTTCGTCGCGCTCGACGCCATGGGCCAGCAGCTGCAGATGGATGCGCACCACCTGCAATGGGTGGTCAGTGCCTACAGCGTGGCCTTTGGCGGCTGCCTGCTGCTGGGCGGGCGCTGTGCGGACCTGCTGGGCAAGCGGCGCATGTATGTGGCGGGGATGGCGCTGTTCGGCCTGGCCTCGCTGGCCGGCGGCTTCGCCTCCCAGCCCTGGCAACTGGTGCTGGGCCGCGCAGGGCAGGGCGTGGCAGGGGCGTTGCTGTTTCCGGCCACGCTGTCGCTGATCAATACCTTGTATGCGGCCGGGCCCGAGCGCAACCGCGCCCTGGCCGTGTGGAGCATGGCGTCGGCCGGCGGGCTGGCGGCCGGCGCGCTGCTGGGCGGCGTGCTCACGCAGGCGCTGGGCTGGAACTGGGTGCTGTGGGTGCTGGTGCCCGTGGCCTGGCCGTGTGCCATGGCGGCGCTGCGCTTTCTGCCGCCCTCGGCCCGTACCGGGCGTGCCGCACCGGGCCAGGGCTTTGATCTGGCCGGTTGCCTGAGCGTGACCGTGGGCAGCAGCCTGCTGGTGACGGCTCTGGTGCAAGGCCCTGAATGGGGCTTTGCCAGCGCCGCCACGCTGGGGACGCTGGCCGTGGCGATCGCGGCGTTGGCGCTGTTCTGGCGCATCGAGGCCCGCATCGCCTCGCCGCTGATGCCGCTGTCCCTGCTGCGCGTGCCCAGCCTGCGCTCGGCCATGCTGCTGACCATGATCTTCATGAGCAGCTTTGGCGTGCAGTACTACTTTCTGGCGCTGTACTTCCAGCAGATCTACGGCTGGAGCCCGCTGCAGGCCGGCCTGGCCTTCCTGCTGCCCACGGCGGTCTGCACGCTGGGCATCCGCTGGGCCGAACACTGGCTGCACCGCTCCACGCCGCGCACCGTGCTCATGGGCGGCTGGGCCGCAGGCACCCTCGGCCTGGCCTACATGGCCTGGGCGCTGCCGCTGGGTGGCAGCTATGTCTGGCTGGTGCCCGGCTTCGTGGTGCTCAGCCTGGGCCAGGGCGCGTGCTGGACCGCCATGTGGGTGGTGGCCGGCCAGGGCGTGGTGGCTGCGCAGCAGGGCGTGGCCTCGGGCATTGCGGCCACGGCCCAGCAGGTGGGCGCAGCAATGGGGCTGGCCTTGCTGGTGATGGTGGCCACGGCGCCGCTGGCCGGCATCACGGCGCCCGATGCGCTGCGCGAGGCCACGGCCCGGGGGCTGCAGCAGGCCGAATGGGGTGCCGCGCTGATCGCGCTGCTGGGGTGGGTGGTGTCGGCGGCCATGCGCCGCGCACCGGCAATCCAGTCCGTGCCGGGCGCGGAGCAGCCTGCCTGCTCGCCTTGAGGTCACTGGCCCGCAGTTACCATCTGCGGCTGCTTTGCACACCCCTCACCACCAACCCACATGGCAGAAACGAGCATCTCCAGCGACTGGGTCCGGCATTCGCTGCTGGGCGCAGGCCTGGAGCGCATCGAGGCCTACTTCGGCGGGCACGGCTACGCGCCCCACAGGCACGACACCTACGCGCTGGGCCTGACGCTGTCCGGCGTGCAGAGCTTTGCCTACCGCCGCAGCCAGCGGCACAGCCTGCCGGGCGGTGCCATGGTGCTGCATCCCGATGAATTGCATGACGGCCACGCGGGCACCGACGCGGGCTTTCGCTACCGCATGGTCTATGTGGAGCCGGCCCTGATCCAGCAGATGCTGGGCGGCAGGCCCTTGCCTTTCGTCGAGGGAGGACTTTCGGCTGATCCCCGGCTCAAGGCTGCGCTGCTGCCCTTGCTGCAATGCCTGGGCGAGGACCTTGAGCCGCTGGCACGCGACGATTCCCTCTACGACCTGGCGCTGGCCCTGGAGGCCGTGGCCGGGCGGCGCAAGCTCAGGCGTCTGCCGGACCTGGTGGCCGTGGAGCGGGCACGCGCCTGCATCCATGATTCGCTGGAGCAGGGCGTAACCCTGGAGGCGCTGTCCCAGGCCAGCGGCCTGGACCGCTGGCGGCTGTGCCGGGATTTCCGCGCGCTCTACGGCACCAGCCCCTACCGCTACCTGAGCATGCGCCGGCTGGACACCGTGCGGCGCCTACTGCTGGCGGGGCAGCCCGTGGCCGAGGCTGCCCTGCAGGCCGGGTTCTTCGACCAGAGCCACATGGCACGCCAGTTCGCCATGGCCTATGGCGTGCCGCCCGCACGCTGGCTCAGGCGCCTGGGCGCGGCCTGAGCTGCACGATCGTGCAAGACCGCAGGGAAGGCGCTTCCTAGCATAGAGGCTTCACACGCTTTCATAAGGTCTGCCCATGACGTTCCCCGTTGAAAACCGCCCCTACGAGGCCATCAACTTCCCCGACAAATTCAGCCGCTTCACCGGCCAGTGGAGCCCCCGCGTCGTCGCCGAGATGAACGACTACCAGTTCAAGATCGTGCGCGTGCAGGGCGAGTTCATCTGGCACTCGCATGCCGAAACGGATGAAGCCTTCCTGGTGCTGGACGGCGAGCTGCGCATCGACTTCCGTGATGGCCATGTGCTGCTGCGCCAGGGCGAGCTCTACGTGGTCCCCAAAGGCACGGAGCACAGGCCCAGCGCCGAGCGGGAAGCCCGCCTCATGCTGATCGAGCCGCGCGGTGTGCTGAACACCGGGGAGGAAGGCGGCGAGAGGACGGCGTTGAACGATGTGTGGGTTTAGCCAGCCCGTAGCCATCCCATGAACAAAGGGCGCCGCAGCGCCCCTTGTTTCCTGGAGTGCGGGGCGTTCAGCCCAGCAGCAGCGCGTCGTCTGCCAGCTTTTCGCCGCGCACTTTCTCGAACATGTGCAGCAGGTCGGGCACGTCCATGCGGGCGCGTTCCTCGCCGCTGACGTCGAGCACCACCTGGCCCTGGTGCAGCATCACCGTGCGCTCGCCCACGTCCAGCGCCTGGCGCATGCTGTGGGTGACCATCATGGTGGTGAGCTTGGCCTCGGAGACGATGCGCGCCGTCAGCTGCAGCACGAAGTCGGCCGTGCGCGGGTCGAGCGCGGCGGTGTGCTCGTCCAGCAGCAGGATGCGCGAAGGCTGCAGCGCCGCCATCAGCAGGCTCACGGCCTGGCGCTGGCCGCCCGACAGCAGGCCGATGCGGTCGGTCAGGCGGTTTTCCAGGCCCAGGCCCAGGATGGACAGGCGTTCGCGGAAGTTGTCGCGCATCTCTGCCTTGACGGCGCGGCTCAGGCGGCGGAAGGTGCCGCGGCGCTGGGCCAGGGCCATGTTTTCCTCGATGGTCAGGTCCTCGCAGGTGCCCGCCATGGGGTCCTGGAAGACGCGGGCCACGCGCTCGGAACGTGCCCACACGGGCAGGCGCGTCATGTCCTGGCCGGCGATCTCGATGCGGCCCTTGTCCACGGACAGGTCGCCCGAGACGGCGTTCAGGAAGGTGGACTTGCCGGCGCCGTTGGAGCCGATGACGGTGACGAACTGGCCGTCGGGAATGTCCAGCGACATGCCGCGCAGCGCCCGCGTTTCGATGGGCGTGCCGGGGTTGAAGGTGATTTCGAGTTGTTGTGCGCTCAGCATGAGTGCAATCTCCGGTATTTCTTCGTTCAGTCGCTCAAGGCGTGGTGCTTGAACTGACGCGGTCCAAACTCAGGGACGCCGAGCAAGGGCCGCCCCGCAGCGATGGCGTCGTTCCCCTCCCTCGCGCAGCGAGTAGAGAGGGGGAAGCGGCATAGCCGCTCAGGGGGTGTCATTTCCTTTGCGCAAATTTGCGCTTCAGTTGGGGGATCACCAGGGCGACGGTCACCAGCAGCGCGGTGACAAGGTTCAGATCCTGGGCCTTGAGGCCGATGAAATCGCTGTTGAGGGCCGCTGCAATGAAGAAGCGGTACACGATGGCGCCCACCACCACTGCCAGCGTGGCCCAGACGATGCGGCGCGAGGGCAGGATGGACTCGCCCACGATCACGGCAGCCAAGCCGATGACGATGGTGCCGATGCCCATGGAAATGTCCGAGCCGCCCTGGGTCTGCACGAACAGCGCGCCGGCCAGGCCGACCAGGCCGTTGGAGATCGCCATGCCCAGCAGGATCATGGCGCCGGTGTTCACGCCCTGCGAACGGGCCATGCGGGCGTTGGAGCCCGTGGCGCGGATGGCCAGGCCCCGCTCGGTGGCGAAGAACCAGTCCAGGCCCAGCTTGGCCAGCACGACGATGACGAACAGGATCAGCGGGCGCATCACATAGTCGGCCACGCTGTCGGGCTGCAGCAGGGTGAACAGCGTGGTCTCGTTGATCAGCGGCACGTTGGGGCCGCCCATGATGCGCAGGTTGACCGAATACAGGCCGATCATCATCAGGATGGAGGCCAGCAGGTCCATGATCTTCAGGCGCACATTGAGCCAGCCCGTGATCAGGCCCGCGACGGCGCCAGCGGCCGTGCCGGCCAGCGTGGCCAGCCAGGGATTGGTGCCCGTGGAAATCAGGATGGCGCAGACGGCGCCGCCCAGCGGAAAGCTGCCGTCCACCGTGAGGTCGGGAAAGCGCAGCAGTCTGAACGAGATGAAGACGCCCAGCGCCACCAGGCTGAAGATCAGGCCGATCTCGACGGCACCGAGCAATGAAAAGAGGGACATAGGAAGAGCGACAGGCGCGTGGGAACGGAAAACGACTTAAAAAAAGGGCAGGGCCATGTTGCCATGGCGCCTGCCACCGTGGGCGCACTGCCCGGGTTGGTCCCGGGCAGGCAAACCCCGGGTATTACTTGATCACCTGGGCGGCCGACTTGACCAGTGCGTCGGACAGCTTGACGCCTTGCTTCTCGGCGGCGCCCGGATTCACGAACAGCTCCATCTTGGTGCTGACTTCGGTCTTGAGGTCGCCGGGCTTCTCGCCCTTGAGGATGCGCACCACCATGCGGCCGGTCTGCTCGCCCAGATCGCGGTAGTTGATGCCCAGGGCCGCCACGGCGCCGCGCTTGACGGAGTCGGTGTCCGAGGCCACCAGCGGGATCTTGGCGTCCTGGCCGACCTTGACCAGCGACTCGTAGGCCGAGACCACGTTGTTGTCGGTATTGGTATAGATCACATCGACCTTGCCGACCAGGCTGCGCGCAGCGCTGCTGACGTCCACGGAGCGGGGAGCGGCGGCTTCCACCAGGGTCATGCCCAGCTTGGGCAGCAGGGTCTTGAGTTCCTTGACGACCACGGCGGAGTTGGCCTCGCCGGGGTTGTAGACCATGCCCACGCGCTTGGCGTTGGGCACGACCTGCTTGACCAGCTCCATCTGCTTGTCCAGGGCCAGCAGGTCGGACACGCCGGTCACGTTGTTCTTGGAAGGCTCCCAGCTGGGCACCAGCTTGGCGGCCACGGGGTCGGTCACGGCGGAGAACACCACGGGCACGGTCTTGGTGGCGGCGACCACGGCCTGGGCCGAGGGCGTGGCGATGGCGACGATGGCATCAGGCTTGTCGCCCACGAACTTGCGAGCGATCTGCGCGGCCGTGCCGGTGTTGCCCTGGGCACTCTGGTACTGCCACTTGAGGTTCTTGCCGGCTTCGTAGCCTGCTTCCTTGAGCGCGGCCTGCACGCCGTCGCGCACGGCGTCGAGTGCAGGATGCTCGACGATGGCGGTCACTGCGACCGACTTCTCGTCAGCGGCGTGGGCGCCGCCCGCAATGGCGGAAATTGCCAGGGCCAGCGCGCCCAGGGGCGCCCAAGACAAGTGCTTCATACGTGTATCTCCAACGTGCTTGTGGTTGTTCCTGTTTGCTCAGCAGAAGGCCGCACAGGACGGTCGCGGCGCTTCGCGGCAAAGTCTACTGCAGCCGCCCTGTACGCCTTGGCGTTTGGACGACCCGGTTTTCACCTATAGGTTTGTATCTAAAAATTGGCATGAAATCTGCGGGGAATGCCCTAGGTGCAACTTTTTCATGCGTCTTGGACAGGTTTGGCGATGCAGGTTTGCGTCTTCAAGGGCCTGTTTTTGGCTTTGCCGTGCATTTTTATTGCGTGCGATGGCATTTCGGATGGCCTTCTATGCTTTCTGCACCGATGTTGCTTTGACGAGGCTCAAAGAAAAAGCCTGCACAAGCAGGCTTGGGCAGGCTTCAGAGAAGGGCCGGTGTGGCGCGCGGATCACATGCCCGCGTAGTTCGGCCCTCCGCCGCCTTCGGGCGTGACCCAGACGATGTTCTGCGTGGGGTCCTTGATGTCGCAGGTCTTGCAGTGCACGCAGTTCTGGGCGTTGATCTGCAGGCGCTTGCCGCCCTGGGCCGTGTCGTCCACGAACTCATAGACGCCGGCCGGGCAGTAGCGCTGCTCGGGGCCTGCGTACTTGGCCAGGTTGATGGCCACGGGCACCGAGGCGTCCTTGAGCGTCAGGTGGGCGGGCTGGTCTTCGGCGTGGTTGGTGTTGCTGATGAAGACGCTGGACAGGCGATCGAAGGTCAGCTTGCCATCGGGCTTGGGGTAGTCGATGGGCTTGCACTCGGCCGCAGGCTTCAGGTAGGCGTGGTCGGGTTTGTCGCGGTGCAGCGTCCAGGGGATGTTGCCCTTGAGCACGAGCTGCTCGATGCCGTTCATCAGCGTGGCCGTGGTCAGGCCCTTCTTGAACCAGGCCTTGAAGTTGCGCGACTTGTTCAGCTCTTCGTACAGCCAGCTGTTCTCGAAGGCCTCTACATAGGCGCCCAGCTCGTCGCCCTGGCGGCCTGCGACGATGGCGTCATAGGCGGCCTCGGCGGCCAGCATGCCGGTCTTGATGGCGGCATGGCTGCCCTTGATGCGGCTGACGTTCAGGAAACCTGCGTCGCAGCCCACGAGCGCGCCGCCCGGGAACACGAACTTGGGCAGGGACAGCAGGCCGCCGGCCGTGATGGCGCGCGCGCCGTAGCCCAGGCGCTTGGCCGGCTTGATGCCCTTGGACTCGTCGCCTTCCAGGTAGTAGCGGATGTTGGGATGGGTCTTCCAGCGCTGGAATTCCTCGAAGGGGCTCAGGTAGGGGTTGGCATAGTCCAGGCCCGTGATGAAGCCCAGCGTGACCTTGTTGTCGTCCAGGTGGTAGAGGAAGGCGCCGCCGTAGGTCTTGCTGTCCATGGGCCAGCCGGCCGTGTGCATCACGAAGCCGGGCTTGTGGCGTGCCGGGTCGATTTCCCACAGCTCCTTGATGCCCAGGCCGTAGCTTTGCGGGTCCTTGCCGGCGTCCAGCTGGTACTTGGCGATGATCTGCTTGCCCAGGTGGCCGCGTGAGCCTTCGGCAAAGATCGTGTACTTGGCGTGCAGCTCCATGCCCAGCTGGAACTCGCCCGTGGGCTCGCCGTCCTTGCCGATGCCCATGTTGCCGGTGGCCACGCCCTTGACCGAACCGTCCTCGTTGTAGAGCACTTCGGCGGCAGCAAAGCCCGGGAAGATTTCAACGCCCAGTGCCTCGGCCTGCTCGCCCAGCCACTTGACCACGTAGCCCAGGCGAACGATGTAGTTGCCATGGTTCTGGAAGCAGGCCGGCAGCAGGAAGTTGGGCGTGCGCAGGGCGGATTTCTCGCCCAGTAAGACCATGGCGTCATCGGTGACGGGCTGGGTCAGGGGCGCGCCCTTTTCCTTCCAGTCAGGGATCAGCTCGGTCAGCGCACGCGGGTCCATGATGGCGCCCGACAGGATGTGGGCACCGGGCTCCGACCCCTTTTCCAGCACGACGACGGAGACATCCTGGCCTTTTTCGGCCGCCAGCTGCTTGAGGCGGATGGCCGTGGCCAGCCCGCCGGGGCCGCCGCCGACCACCACCACGTCGTATTCCATGGCTTCGCGCGGCCCGTACTGGGCCAGGATTTCTTCGTTCGTCATCGGGGTGTCTCGCTTGGATATTGAAAAACAGGATGGTCGGCAGACCGAACGTTTGTTCGGTTGCAGCGCAAAAGCCGCAATGCGGTGGATTCTATGACGTGCTTGGACCCTGCCGTTGCTGATAGGTGACAGCGCGGGAATCCGCCCTGCTGCACAGTGACCGGGGGCTGCGGGGCATGGTGCCTTGCGGTGGCGCTACAACAAGGAGACTGCAGGCATGCGCATAGAGATTCCAGAATATAAAAAATGGGTTCACGAGATGCGATTCAAAGTGCGCTGGGGCGACATGGACGCCATGGGCCATGTCAACAACGCCATGTACTTCCGCTATCTGGAGACTGCCCGCATCGACTGGATGGTTGAAGCGGGCATGGCGCCTACGCCGGGCGGGCAGGGGCCGGTCATCGTCAATGCTTTTTGCAACTTCCACCAGCAGCTGGCCTATCCCGACGAAGTGCTGCTCAAGATGTACGTCAGCGACCCCGGCCGCACCACCTTCGAGACCTGGGGAACCATGGAACGCGTCTCCGAACCCGGCGTGATCTGCGCGGCCGGTGGCGGCACCGTCATCTGGGTGGACTTTCCCAGGCAGAAGGCCGTCGAGCTGCCGGGCTGGGTGCGGGAGATGGTGGGCGGCACGGCTGGCCCAGGTTGACTCAGGCTCGCCCGCTGTACCAGCCGACGTGTAGCCAGCAATGGCTGGCGGGCTGGCCCGGTCCGGACGAACAAGCCCTTTGATGCAGGGTGCGCTGGGGTTTTTGTTCTGCCGCATTGCAGATCCATCGCAGCCCTGGGTAGCCCGGCGTGGCGGCCGGGCGCGACTTACGCAGCGGCCAACCGCTCCTTTGCCAGCCGCGTGCCTGCTGCCAGCGCTTGCAGCTTGCGCCACGCCACGTCGCGGCCCATGGGTGCGAGGCCGCAGTTCGTGCAGGGGAACAGGCGCTCCTTCGGCACGAACTCCAGCGCCCGGCCGATGGTGTCGGCCACCTCTTCGGGGGTCTCGACAACGTTGCTGGCCACGTCGATCACGCCGACCATCACGTCCTTGCCGGCCAGCAGCCTCATCAGGTCGGGCGGCACGTGGGAGTGGATGCACTCCAGGCTCACCTGGTCGATGCGGCTCTTGGCCAGCGCGGGGAACACCGTCTCGTACTGGCGCCATTCATCGCCCAGGGTGCTTTTCCAGTCCGTATTGGCCTTGATCCCGTAGCCGTAGCAGATATGCACGGCCGTCGTGCAGGTCAGGCCCTGCGCCGCATGTTCCAGCGCCTGCACGCCCCAGTCGGCGGCGTCCTTCATGTAGACGTTGAAGGCGGGCTCGTCGAACTGGATGATGTCCACGCCGTCGGCCTGCAGCGCCAGGGCCTCCTGGTTGAGCAGCTCGGCGAAGGCGAAGGCCATCTTCACCCTGTCGCCATAGAAGCGGTCCGCCACGGTGTCGACGATGGTCATGGGGCCGGGCAGCGTGAACTTCAGCTTCTTCCTGGTGTGCGCGCGTGCCAGTTGCGCCTCGAAGGCATGCACGCGGCCCTTCAGGCGCAGGGCCGACACCACCTGCGGCACCATCGCGTCGTAGCGGTTGTCGCGGATGCCCATCTTCACCTTGTTCTCGAAGTCGATGCCCTCGACCTGCTCCAGGAAGCCGTGCACGAAGTGCTGGCGCGACTGCTCGCCGTCGCACACGATGTCCAGGCCTGCGTCTTCCTGGGCCTTGATCCACAGCAGGGTTGCATCGGCCTTGGCCTGGCGAAGCGCATCGCCTTCGGCCTTCCACTGGGGCCAGAGCTTGTTGGTTTCAGCCAGCCAGGCGGGCTTGGGCAGGCTGCCGGCGATCGAGGTTTCGAACATCTGGGAATTCCTTCAAATCAAACAGGGGTATGGCGGGCGTGCTCAGGGACGGTTTTCCCGGCCCGCCACGGATTGGGTGCCATGGCAGGCATGGCGGCGGGTGGCTACAGGGCGAAATCGGCAGCCCATTGCTCAAGCACATTCTTGTACGGCTTGATGAAGTGCTGCTCTGCAAACTTGCCCTGCTTGACAGCCAACTGGCTGCGCTCTTCCCGGTCATAGACAATCTGCGTCGACGAGTAATCGTGATTCTTCAGGCTGGGTTGATAGAGCATCCCGGCTGCAGAATTCGCGTTGTAGATTTCGGGGCGATAAATCTTCTGGAAGGTCTCCATGGTGCTGATCGTGCCGATCAGCTCGATATTCGTATAGTCGTTCAGCAGGTCGCCGTGAAAGTAGAAGGCCAGTGGCGCAACGCCATTTGGAGGCATGAAGAAGCGAACCTGCATTCCCATCTTCTCGAAATACCGGTCGGTCGAGGAGAACTCGCTCTGCCGATACTCGATGCCCAGTATGGGGTGCCGGTTTCCGGTGCGCTGGTAGGTCTTGCTGGTGGACACGCTGATACAGATGACGGGCGGCTTGTCGAAGTGCTGCCTGTAGGTGCCTGAACTGGAAAATTGCCTGAACAGCTTCCCATGCAAGTCGCCAAAATCATCGGGAGTGCCGAATTCGGATCGGTTGGCGTTGTACTCCGCAAGCACAACGCTGAAATCGTAGTCGCGCACGTAGGAGGAGAAATTGTTCCCTGCGATGCCGTCTATGCGCTTGTGGTTCTTCTTGTCGAGGATGCTGGTCTTCAATATCTCAATCAACGGAAACGCACCAAGGCCGTTTCTGGCGCCAATTCCCATTTCGACCGAGATGATCTCGAGCTCCACCGAGTAGCGATCTCCCGTGGGATTGTCCCAGTGGGCCAGGTCGTTGAAGCGGTTGTCAATCATCCTCAGCGTGTTGCGCAGGTTCTGCTGCCGGCAATCGCCACGGGCCAGATTGGCAAAGTTGGTGGTAATTCGCGTGCTGTCCGATGGTTGATAGTCTTCATCGAAACGAATGCGCTTGAGATGGAAGCTGAGTTCTTGGTTCATTGTGATCTGCGACCTGATTCATGCCCTTGCCGAAAACTGCGGGCAAGCAATAGGTGCGGATGTTATGGACGGCAATCGATGAAGTAAAGTGGTCTTATCTCATGAAACCATGAGCCTGGTTCATCAAAAGCCGGCAGGCTGGAGCGCATCCCGCTCAGCGCGGTGGAGCCAGTCGGTATCCGGGCCAGTTCCGACCGCGCCGCGGTCTTCAGGCTGACTGGCGCAGCACCAGCTTGGGCCTGGCCAACAACTGCTGGCGGGGCTGGCCCGGATGGGCCATGCGTGCCAGCAGCAAGGTGGCAGCCTGTTCGCCAAGCTCGGCGGGGCGCACGTCCACCGTGCTCAGGGGGGGATGGGAATGCGCGGCATCGAACACGTTGTCGAAGCCCATGAGCGCGAAGTCTTTGCCTGCGCGCAGTCCGTTTTCGTCCAGGGCAGACAGTGCGCCAAAGGCCACCAGATCGTTGTAGCAGATGGCCGCCTTGATGGCTGGCTGCGCGGCCAGCAGGCTGCGCATGGCGTCATGCCCTCCCGTGCGCGTGGGGCTGGCGGAGAAAACCAGGTCTTCATCGAAAGCCAGGCCCGCATCGGCAAAGGCGGCCCTGCAGCCGCTCAGGCGCTGCTCCAGCATCAGGCCGTCCAGCCCTCCCAGAAAACCGATGCGGCGATGCCCGGCCGCCAGCAGGTGGCGCGTGGCCGCCATCACGCCGTGGGCGTTGTCGGCGCCTGCGAAGTCGTAGCTTCCCTCGCCCAGCGTGCGGATCATGACCACCAGGGGAATGCCCCATGACTGCAGGTCCTGCGCCAGCGAGGCCGGCGTGTCCAGCGCCGGGCACAGCGCAATGCCGGCCGCGTTGTGCTCGCGCATGGTGGTCAGCACTTTTTGCTGGCGCTCCAGGCTTTCGCTGGTGTGGGCCATGAGCGTGATGAAGCCGGCATCGGCCAGCCTGCGCTCCAGCCCCGCCAGCACCTCGGCAAAGAAGGGGTTCATCAGGTCGTTGATCACGACTCCGACCATGTTGGACGACTGGCGCCGCAGCTCTCCGGCGCGGCGGTTGTAGACGTAGCCGAGCTGCGCTGCCGCTGCACGCACGCGCTCCGATGTCTCGGCCGGAATCAGGGGGCTGCCCTTGAGCACCAGCGACACCGTTGATTTGGAGACCTGGGCCGCAGCCGCCACGTCAAGGATGGTCACGGCGCGCACGGAAGGGGGCTTGTTCATCATGGTTCGGTGTTTTCCCTGGGTCGGCGCGATTGTGCTTGATCTTCTTTTGGAACGTTCCAATAATCAATTAGAACGTTCCAATAGAAATCATCAATACAGGGAGGGAGACCATGAGCGAGGTCGGTTGGGGATTGATAGGGGCCAGCACCATTGCTGCCGATCACATGATCGGTGCCATCCGCGCGCAGCGCGGGCACACGGTGGCGGCGGTCGCCAGCCGCAGTGCAAAGCGCGCGGCGCAGTTTGCTGCCGAGCAGGGCATTGCCCGCGCCTACGACTCGGTGCCCGCCCTGCTGGCCGACCCGTCAGTCCAGGTGGTCTACGTCAGCTCCGACAACGAATTGCGCCACGCCCAGGTCCTTGCTGCGGCAGCGGCCGGCAAGCATGTCCTGTGCGAGAAGCCATTGGCGCTGACCGTGCAGCAGGCGCTGGACATGGTGAGGGCATGCCGGGCCGCAGGCGTGGTGCTGGGCACCAACCACCACCTGCGCAACGCGGCAACGCACCGCAGGATGCGCGAGCTGGTGCGCGATGGCGCCGTGGGCCAGCCGCTGTTTGCGCGCATCTTCCACGCCATCGAACTGCCGCCCTCTGTGCAGGGCTGGCGGCTGGAGCGGCCCGAGGCCGGTGGCGTGATCCTCGACATCGGCGTGCACGACGTGGATGCGCTGCGCTTCATCCTGGGGGCTGAGCCGGTGGAGGCGGTGGCGCTGGAGCAGCAAGGACCGCTGTCCCGCAACGGCGTGGCGGACGGCGTGATGGCCGTGCTGCGGCTGGACAACGGCGTGCTGGCGCAACTGCATGCGGCATTCACCGTGGCGCATGCGGGAACCGGCATCGAGATCCATGGCACCTCGGGCTCGCTCATCGGGCGCGATGTGATGACGCAGCGGCCGGGCGGCGAGGTGCTGCTGCGCAATGGGGCCGGCGAGCAGGCCATTGCCGTGGAGCACCACGGTCTCTACGCGCATGGGGTGGCCGCGTTCTGCGCCGCGCTGCGTGGCGAAGGCCTGCCTGCCGCCACCGGCGAGGATGGCGCGCGCTCGCTGGCGGCGGCGGTGGCCATGGCCCAGGCCTGCCGCACGGGCCGGGCCGTGCCCATAGCCAATCCCCTTGCACGGGAACGGGGGGCAGCCGCATGAGCAAGCACATCACCGCCGCACAGGCTGCAGCCTTGCTGCGCGACGGCGACATCGTCAGCGTGAGCTCGTCCAGCGGGCTGGGCTGCCCCGACAAGGTGCTGGCCGCCATTGGCGAGCGCTTCGAACGCGAGGGTGCTCCGCGCAACCTGACCACGCTGCACCCGATTGCGGCCGGCGATATGTACGGCATCAAGGGAATGGACCATCTGGCCCGGCCCGGGCTGCTGTCGCGTGTCCTGGCCGGCTCATATCCCAGCGGCCCGTCCTCGCTGCCCATGCCTGCGATCTGGCGCATGGTGGTGGACAACCAGATCCAGGCCTACAACATCCCCAGCGGCATCCTGTTCGACATGCACCGCGAGGCGGCTGCGCGGCGCCCGGGCGTGCTGACCCAGGCGGGCATGGGCACCTTTGTCGATCCCGCACAGCAGGGCTGCGCGATGAACGAGCCGGCCAACCGCCATCCGGTAGTGCGCCTGCAGCATTTCGACGGGCGCGACTGGCTGTTCTTTCCCGCTGTGGCGCCCGACGTGACCGTCCTGCGCGCCACCACGGCCGATGAGCGCGGCAACCTGGGCTATGAGCACGAAGGCGCGCTGCTGGGCGCGCTGGAGCAGGCCATGGCCGCACGCAACAACGGCGGCATCGTCATCGCCCAGGTCAAGCGCATCGTCAGGGCCGGCCACCTGAGGCCGCACGATGTCCACGTCCCCTGCCATCTGGTGGACCATGTGGTGGTCGATGCCGATCAGTGGCAGACCACGCAGACGGTGTACGACCCGGCCATCAGCGGAGAGGTTGCGCAACCGCTGTCCGGCTTCGAGCCCCAGGCCTGGGGGCCCGAGAAGGTGATTGCGCGCCGCGCCGCCATGGAACTGGCGCACGGGCATGCCGCCAACCTGGGCTTTGGCATTGCGGCCAATGTGCCGCGCATCCTGCTCGAGGAGGGCCTGCATGGCGAGGTGACCTGGGTGATAGAGCAGGGCGCCGTCGGCGGCATGCCGCTGCTGGGCTTTGCCTTTGGCTGCGCGGCCAATGCCGATGCCATCGTGGCCTCGCCCCAGCAGTTCACCTATTTCCAGGGTGGGGGCTTCGATGTGACGCTGCTGTCCTTCCTGCAGGTGGATGGCGATGGCAGCGTCAATGTCTCGCGGCTGGGGGCCAGGCCCTATCTGACGGCCGGCTGCGGCGGCTTTGTGGATATCACGGCCCATGCGCGGCGCATCGTCTTCTGCGGACTTTTCACGGCCGGCGCCAGGCTGCGCGTGGGCGACGGGCGGCTGGACATCCTCGAGGAGGGCGGCACGCGCAAGTTCGTCGGCACGGCCGAGCACATCAGCTTCAGCGGCCTGGTCGGGCGCCAGCGCGGGCAGCGGGTGCGCTATGTGACCGAGCGCTGCGTCATCGACCTCGAAGACCAGGGACTGGTCGTGCGCGAGATCGCGCCCGGCGTGGACCTGCAGCGCGATGTGCTGGAGCAGGCCGGCATGGCGCTGCAGGTGGCGCCCGACCTGCGGCGTATGGATGAGCGCCTGTTCCACGATGCGCCCTTTGGCCTGGCCCTGCAGGCCCGGGAGGTCCGCCGTGGCTGAGACCCTGGTTCAACTGGTGCGCCAGGGCCCCGTGGCCCAGGTCACGATAGACCGGCCCGCACGGCTGAACGCGCTGACCCCCTGCATGCTTGACGCACTGGAGCACATTGCGCGCGAGATCGAGGCCGATGGCGCCATCCGTGCCGTGGTGCTGACCGGCCGTGGCGACAGGGCCTTTTGCGCGGGCGCCGACATCCATGCCTGGGCCGCGCTGCAGCCGCTGGACATGTGGCGGCAGTGGGTGCGCCGCGGCCACCAGGTGTTCGACCGGTGGGCGCGGCTGCGCCAGCCCGTGATTGCGGCGCTCAACGGCCATGCGTTCGGCGGCGGGCTGGAGCTGGCCATCACCAGCGATGTGCGCATCGCCGTCGATACGGCGCAGTTCGCGCTGCCAGAGGCATCGATCGCCACCTGTCCCGGCTGGTCCGGCTCGCAGCGGCTGGTGCGGCTGATCGGCCCCGGCCACGCGAAGTACCTGGCCCTGGGCGGCGTGCGGCTGTCCGCCGATCAGGCGCTGGCCTGCGGGCTGGTGCATGAACGGGTGCCGGCCAGCGAACTGGGCCTGCGCGCTGCTGCGTTGGCCCACGACATGGCAGGCCAGGCGCCCGTGGCACTGCAGCTGGCCAAGCAACTGATCAATGCCGCCGCCGGCGAAGACGCACCCGCCGCACTGGAAGCCATGGCCGCAGCCCTGGCCGCGAGCACGGCCGATGCAGCCGAAGGCCTGCGCAGCTTCAAGGAAAAGCGCGTGCCGCGCTACCTGGGCCGCTGAATCTGCGCCGACCTGCCGACCTGCCGACCTGCCGACCTGCCGATTCGCCGTCCCGCCCTTGCCCCCTGAACCCCCCAAGGAGACCGCCACCATGACTGCCGCGAACCCGCCTCCAGCCCATGCAACTGCAGTGAATGCAGGGGCCATGGCCGGCCTCATCCACAGGCCCCCGTTCCATGGCCGGCTGCTCATCGATGGCGCCTGGGCCGATGCGGCCGACGGCGCGACGCTGGAACGCCGCTCCCCGGCCCACGGCACCGTGGCCAGCATCCATGCGCGGGCCGGGCGGGCCGATGCCGCGCGAGCCATTGCCGCAGCACGCCGCGCTGCGGACCACGGGCCCTGGCCCCGCATGAAGGGTGCGCAGCGCGCCAGCGTGCTGCGTGCCGTGGCCGAATGCCTGCTGGACCGCAGGCAGGAATTGGCGCGTATGGAGACGCTGGAGACCGGCAAGCCGCTGGCCCAGTCGCTGGACGAGGTGGGCGCGGCGGCCGACCTGTGGCACTACGCCGCCGCACTGGCGCGCAACCTGCATGGCGACAGCTATGACACGCTGGGCGAGCAGACGCTGGGTGTGGTGCTGCGCGAGCCGCTGGGCGTGGTCGGCATCGTCACGCCCTGGAACTTTCCCCTGCTCATCGTCAGCCAGAAGCTGCCCTTTGCGCTGGCCGCCGGCTGCACGGCCGTGGTCAAGCCGGCCGAGGAAACATCGGCCACCACGCTGATGCTGGGCGAGATCCTCATGAACGCCGGCCTGCCGCCCGGTGCCGTCAACATCCTGCCAGGCGGCGGTGGCGCTGTCGGAGAGGTCCTGGCCGCGCACCCGGACATCGACATGCTGTCCTTCACAGGCTCCACGGAAACAGGCCGGAAGGTGGCCGCAGCATCGGCGCAGACCCTCAAGAAGCTGTCCCTGGAGCTGGGCGGCAAGAACCCCCAGATCGTCTTTGCCGACTGCGACTTCGAGGCGGCCGTCGATGCCACGGTGCTGGGCATGCACTTCAACGCCGGCCAGTGCTGCAACAGCGGCAGCCGCGTGCTGGTGCAGGCGGCCATCGCCGAGCGCTTCGTGGCCGCCGTGGCCGAGCGCGCTCGGCAGGTGCGCGTGGGCGATCCGCTGGACCAGGGCGTGCAGGTGGGCGCCATCACCACGCAGCGCCAGCTGGACGCCATCCTCACCCACATCGAGGCCGCGCGCCAGGCCGGCGCCCGCGTGGTGCTGGGCGGCGGCCGCATGGCGCGCCCGGGCCTGTATGTGGAGCCCACGGTGCTGGCCGGCGTGACGCCGGACATGGCCATTGCCAGGCAGGAGGTCTTCGGGCCCGTGCTCGCGGTGCTGGTCTTCGAGGACCTGGACGATGCCATCGACCTGGCCAACGCCACGCTCTACGGCCTGTCGGCCGCCGTCTGGAGCCGTGACTTCAGCACCTGCCTGGCGGCGGCGCGGCGCATCAAGGCCGGCACGGTCTGGGTCAATACCTTCCTCGAAGGCCATGCCGAGCTGCCTTTCGGCGGCTACCGCCAAAGCGGCCTGGGCCGCGAGCTGGGCCGCCGTGCCGCCGAGGACTACACCCAGGCCAAGACCCTGCACATGCACCTGGGGGCGCGCAGCCACTGGTATCTGCCCATCCACGAAGGAGACACGGCATGAAACGGCCACTGACTGCCATGGCGCTGGCCATGGCCCTTGCCACACCGCCGGCCGCCATGGCCGGGCAGAGCGTCGAGGTCCTGCACTGGTGGACCGCTGGCGGCGAGGCCGCCGCGCTGAACCTGCTCAAGAGCGGGCTGGAAAAGCAGGGCGTGCGCTGGAACGACATGCCCGTGGCCGGTGGCGGCGGCGAGGCGGCCATGACGGCGGTGCGCGCCCGCGTGACCTCGGGCAACCCGCCCACGGCGGTGCAGATGCTGGGCTTCGACATCCTGGACTGGGGCGGCCAGGGCGTGGTCGCCGACCTGGATGCCCTGGCCGCGCGCGAGGGCTGGGACAAGAGCGTGCCGCAGGAGGTGCAGAAATTCTCGCGCTACCAGGGCCGCTGGATCGCGGCGCCGGTCAACATCCATTCGACCAACTGGCTGTGGGCCAACCGGCAGGTGCTGGCCCAGGCGGGCGTGACGGCCGAGCCAGCGAGCTTTGACGAATTCATCGCGGCGGCGCGTAAGGTGCGCCAGGCCGGCTTCATCGCCATCGCCCATGGCGGCCAGCCCTGGCAGGAGGCCATCGTGTTCGACAGCGTGGCCCTGTCCACGGGCGGCGCCGACTACTACCGCAAGGCCTTCATCGAGCGCGAGCCGGCCACCATCCGGTCGGCGACCACGCGCAAGGTATTCCAGCGCATGGCGCAGATCCGCAGCCTGGTGGACAAGGATTTTTCAGGGCGCGACTGGAACGTGGCCTCGGGCATGGTCATCGCCGGCAAGGCGGGCTTCCAGATCATGGGCGACTGGGCCAAGGGCGAGTTCCTCAACGCCGGCAAGCAGCCCGGCAAGGACTTTGCCTGCTACCGCTTCCCGGGCACCCAGGGCATGGTGGCCTTCAGTTCCGACCAGTTCGTGATGTTCAGGCTGTCCGACGCGGGCAAGGCGGCCGCTCAGCGCAAGCTGGCGGCCGCCATCATGGAGCCGGCCTTTCAGTCGGCGTTCAATGTCGTCAAGGGTGCGGCGCCTGCGCGCCTGGACGTGGCGGATACGGCCTTCGACGAATGCGGCAAAAAGGCCATCCGCGACGTGGCCGAGGCCGATGGCCGGCGCAGCATGCTGGGCTCCATTGCGCTGGGCCATGCGACGGCTGCATCGGTCAAGAACGCCATCTATGACGTGGTCACGCGCCACTTCAACGGCCAGATCGATGATGCCAGGGCCGTGGCCGAGCTGGCCTCGGCCCTGGCCGACTGATGGAGGACCCTGCCATGAAGGCCGGCTGGCTCCCCAGGCTGCTTCTCAGCCCCAGCGTGCTGCTCACGCTGGTGTGCGTGTACGGATGCATTCTGTTCACGGTCTATCTGTCGTTCACGGCATCGACCCTGCTGCCGCGCCATGAATGGGCCGGCACCGCTGCCTACACGCGGCTGCTGGGGCTGGAGAACTGGAAGATCTCGGCGAACAACCTCGCGGTGTTCGCCAGCCTCTACATCGCCATTGCCATGGCGCTGGGCCTGGTACTGGCCATCCTGATCGACCAGAAGATCCGCGCCGAGGCCGTGCTGCGCTCCATCTTCCTGTACCCCATGGCCCTGTCCTTCATCGTCACGGGAACGGCGTGGAAATGGCTGCTCGACCCCGGCGTGGGCCTGGAAAAATCCATGCACCTGCTGGGCTGGCAGGGTTTTGCGTTCGGCTGGATCAAGGACGGCGACATGGCCATCTACTGCGTGGTCATCGCCGCCGTGTGGCAGACCAGCGGCTTTGCCATGGCCCTGTTCCTGGCGGGCCTGCGCGGGGTGGACTCCGAGCAGATCCATGCGGCGCGGCTCGATGGCGCGCGCACCTGGCAGGTCTACTGGCGCATCGTCCTGCCGCAATTGGGGCCGGTTTTCGTATCGGCCTTCGTGATCCTGGCGCACATGGCCATCAAGTCCTATGACCTGGTGATTGCGCTGACCAATGGCGGGCCCGGCCGCTCGACCTGGCTGCCCTCGGTGTTCATGTACCAGTACTCGTTCACCCGCAACGAGATGGCCGTGGGTGCGGCCAGCTCGGTGCTGATGCTGCTGGCCGTGGGCGCCATCGTCCTGCCCTATCTCTGGGGCGCCATGCGCAGCGCAGGAGGTCGCCATGACTGAGCTGCGCACACCCTGGTCCGTGACACGGCGGCTTCAGCCCTGGCGCGTGCTGCTGTATGCGGCGCTGGTCCTGCTGGCGGCGGTCTTCCTGCTGCCGGTCTATGTGATGCTGGCCAATTCGTTCAAGCCGCTCGACGAGATCCGCAGCGGCCACCTGCTGGCGCTGCCCGGCCAGTGGACGCTGGCGCCCTGGCGCAGCGCCTGGAGCACGGCGCAGATCGGCGTGCAGGCCACGGGGCTGCGGCCGTTCTTCCTCAATTCCTTCCTGGTGGCCGTGCCATCCGTGCTGCTGTCCACGGCCCTGGGCGCGCTCAACGGCTGCATCCTGACCCAGTTCCGTTTCCGGGGGGCGGACCTGCTGTTCGGCGCCATCTTGCTGTCGGTCTTCATTCCATTCCAGATCGTGCTGATCCCCATGGCCAAGATGCTGGGGGCGCTGGGCCTGGCGGGCAGCCTCAAGGGCCTGGTCTTCGTCAACACGGTGTACGGCATAGGCTTCACCACGCTGTTCTTTCGCAACTACTACGCGGCCTTCCCGGCCGAGCTGGTGCGCTCGGCGCGCATGGATGGCGCGGGGTTCTTCGGGCTGCTGTGGCGCGTGCTGCTGCCCAACAGCCTGCCCATCGTCGTGGTGGCCGCGATATGGCAGTTCACCAGCATCTGGAACGAGTTCCTGTTCGGCGCCTCGTTCAGCGATTTCAGCTCCTACCCGCTGACCGTGGCGCTGAACAACCTGGTCAACAGCAGCACCGGCGTCAAGGAATACAACGTCCACTTCGCGGGGGCGTTCATTGCGGCCTTGCCGACGCTGGCCGTGTACCTGGTGTCGGGCCGGTTCTTCGTGCGCGGGCTGATGGCCGGCGCCGTCAAAGGCTGATGCCCAGCATCTTGCAGTGAGGCATTCCATGGCATTCCTTGATCTCGACCGCATCCACAAGCGCTTCGGCGCGGCCAGCATCCTGCAGGACATCAGCATTGCCGTGCAGGAGGGCGAATTCCTGGTCCTCGTCGGCCCGTCGGGCTGTGGCAAGAGCACGCTGATGAACATCATCGCGGGCCTGGAGCCGCCCAGCGGCGGCCGCCTGGCGCTGGGCGGCCGCGACATCACCCACGCGGCGCCGGCCGAGCGCGACATCTCCATGGTGTTCCAGTCCTATGCGCTGTACCCCAACATGACCGTGGCGGGCAACATCGGCTTTCCGCTGGAGATGCGCAAGGTGGACAAGTCGCGGCGCCTTGCGCGGGTGCAGGAGGTGTCCAGGCTGCTGCAGATAGAGCACCTGCTGGGGCGCAAGCCGCGCCAGCTGTCGGGCGGCCAGCGCCAGCGCGTTGCCATAGGGCGGGCGCTGGCGCGCGAGCCGCAGCTCTACCTGTTCGACGAGCCGCTGTCCAACCTCGATGCCCAGCTGCGCGTGGACATGCGCGCCGAGATCAAGAAGCTGCATCAGCGCCTGGGCGCCACCATCATCTATGTCACGCACGACCAGATCGAGGCCATGACCCTGGCCACGCGCATCGCCGTCATGAAGGGCGGGGTGCTGCAGCAGCTGGGCACGCCGCAGCAGGTCTACAACCGGCCGGCCAACACCTTTGTGGCGGGCTTCATGGGGTCGCCGCGCATGAACCTGCTGCCTGCGCGCGTGGGTGAGTGGGCGGGTGAGGGGCAGGGCGGTCCCTTCCTCGATATCGGCGGCCAGTCCCTGTCCCTGCCGCAGCCGCTGGCCACCGCGCTGCAGGGCCATGCGGGCCGCGAAGTCATTGCCGGCATACGTGCCGAGGCCGTGGGCCTGGCGCCCGAAGGCGTGCCGGCCGCCCCCGGCCAGGGCCTGGCCGAGGCCCGCGTCGAACTGCTGGAGCCCACCGGATCGGACACGCTGGCCCTGCTGAAGCTCGGTAGCCATGCGTTCACCGCGCGGCTGCCGCCCGATGCGCCGTTGCGCGCCGGGGACAGGGCACGCCTGCTGATCGACCTGTCTCGGCTGGTCTGCTTCGATGCCGCCACGCAGGCGCTGATCGCATGACCGCCATGGCGCACAACGGGCTGGACTGCGATGTGCTCATCATCGGCTCGGGCGTGGGCGGCTCGGCCGTGGCCCTGCAACTGGCGGACAGCGGTGCGAGCGTATGGGTGCTGGAGCGCGGCCCGGTGCTGCCGCGCGAGGCGCAGAACTGGGACATCGAGGCCGTCTTCGCCGAAAGACGCTACCAGACCGACGAGGTCTGGTACGCCAGCGGGCGGGCGTTTCGGCCCGGCATGTTCTATTTCGTGGGCGGGCACACCAAGTTCTACGGCACGGCCATGCTGCGCTTTCGGCAGCGCGATTTCGAGGCGGTGGAGCATGAGGAGGGCATCTCGCCCGCCTGGCCGCTGCGCTATGCCGATCTCGAACCCTGGTATGCCCTGGCCGAGCAGCTGTTCGGCGTGCGCGGCCAGGGCGGCGCCGACCCCACGGAGCCGCCGCGCAGCACGGCCTATGCCCATCCCCCGGTGCCGCACGAGCCGCTGCTTTCGCGCATCGAGCAGCGCTTGCGTGCCCAGGGCCTGCGGCCGTTTCCCATGCCCTGCGCCATCGACCTGGGACCGGGCGGACACTGCCGGCGCTGCGCCAATTGCGACGCCGTGCCCTGCATGGTGGGGGCCAAGGGCGATGCCGAAACCTGCCTGCTGCGGCCTGCGCTGGCGCACCGCAATGTGCGGCTGCACACCGGCGTGCGCGTTCAGCGCCTGCTCACCGATGCGGGCGGGCGGCGCGTCGTCGCGGCGGAGGTGGTGGACCGCGGCGTGGCGCGCCGCATCACGGCGGGGCTGTTCGTGCTCAGTGCCGGCGCCATCAACTCGGCGGCCCTGCTGCTGCGCTCGGCCAATGCGTGGCATCCGCGCGGCCTGGCCAATGGCAGCGACGTGGTGGGCCGCCACTACATGACGCACAACACCACGGCCCTGATGGCATGGCACCCGTTCAGGCGCAACCGCACGCGCTTTCCCAAGACGCTGGCGCTGCACGACTTCTATTTTGGCGACGGCGCGGGTGGCCCGCCGCTGGGCAGCCTGCAACTGCTGGGAAAGATCCGCGAGCCCATGCTGCGTGCCGCCCTGCCGGGCACCCCGAGGTGGCTGCGCAGCGCGCTGGCCGAGCGCAGCGTGGACTGGTACGCGCAAAGCGAGGACCTGCCCCACCCCAGCAGCCGCGTCACGCTGCGCGCAGACGGAGCCATCGACCTGCACTGGCACCGCACCAACCTGCGCGCCCACCAGCGTTGGGTGGCGCGCTGCGCCCAGATACTGCGCGGCACCGGCTACCCGCTGGTGCTGTCGCGCGGCTTCGGCACCGAGGTGGTGTCGCACCAGTGCGGAACGGTGCGCCTTGGGAGTGATCCGGCCACCTCGGCGCTGGACCCGCAGTGCAAGGCCTGGGAGCTGGACAACCTGTATGTGGTCGATGCGGGATTCTTCCCGTCCTCGGCCGCAGTCAACCCCGCGCTGACCGTGGCTGCCCAGGCCCTGCGCGTGGGCAGTCACCTGCGTCACCACCTTCAGGAGCTGCTGCCATGAATCCGCAATCGACGGCACGGCGCCCCGTGGCCCTGGTCACCGGCGGCAGCCAGGGCATAGGCGCCGCCATTGCGCTGCAACTGGCGCACGACGGCTTTGACGTGGCCATCACCACGCTGCAGGACGATGGTGCCAGTGACGGCGCCAGCGTCGCGCAGATCCAGGCCTGCGGCGCGCGTGCGCTGCATGTGCGCGGCGACCTGGCCGACGTGCACGACCACGCTCGTGTGCTCGATGCGGTCTGCGCCTGGGGCGGTGTGCCGTCCTGCCTGGTCAACAACGCAGGCATGGGCTCGCCGCGCCGCGGCGATCTGCTGGACATCCGCGCCGAGGACTTCGACCGGGTGATGGCCACCAACCTGCGCGGCAGCTTCTTTTTCACGCAGGCCGTGGCGCAGCGCATGCTGGCTGCGCCTTCGGGCGCTGCGCGGTCCATCGTCACCGTGTCCTCGGTCAGCGGCGAGATGGCGTCGGTGGAGCGCGGCGAGTACTGCCTGTCCAAGGCCGGCCTGGGCATGCTGACGCGCCTGTTCGCGCTGCGCCTGGCGGCGCACGGCATTGGCGTGTTCGAGCTGCGCCCCGGCATCGTCCGCACGGCCATGACGGCGGGCGCTGCCGATCGGTACGACGGTCTGATCGCTGCGGGCCTTGTGCCCATGGGCCGCTGGGGCCGGCCCGAGGACGTGGCGCAGGCCGCCAGCGCGCTGGCCAGCGGCAGGCTGGCGTTTGCGACGGGGTCGGTGCTGCATGTGGATGGCGCGCTCTCCATCGCGCGGCTGTGAGGAGGATGACCATGGACAGCTATGACTACATCATCACGGGCGCGGGCTCGGCCGGCTGCGTGCTGGCCAACCGGCTGAGCGCCGACCCCTCGGTGCGCGTGCTGCTGCTGGAGGCCGGGGGCTGGGACTCGCATCTTCTGTACCACTGGCCTGCGGGCTTTGCGCGCATGACCCGGGGCCGGGGCTCCTGGGGATGGCAGACCGTGCCGCAGCGGCATCTGAACCAGCGCGTGCTGCGCTACACGCAGGCCAAGGTCATCGGTGGCGGCTCGACCATCAACGCCCAGCTGTACACGCGCGGCGTGCCGGCAGACTATGACGACTGGGAGCGCCTGGGCGGTGCCACGGGCTGGTCCTGGCGCGACGTGCTGCCGTACTTCAAGCGGTCGGAGAACAACCAGCGCTTTGCCAACGAGTACCACGGCTACGGCGGCCCGCTGGGCGTGTCCTGCCCCGTCAGCCCGCTGCCCATCTGCGAGGCCTTCTTCCAGGCCGGCCAGGAAATGGGCATGCCCTTCAACCCCGACTTCAACGGCGCCGCGCAGCAGGGCCTGGGCTACTACCAGCTCACGCAGTGGAATGCGCGCCGTGCGTCGGCCGCCACGGGCTTCATCGATCCGGTGCGCATGCGCCGCCCCAATCTGACCATCCAGCTGCAGACCCAGGCGCTGCGCGTGCTGGTGCAGGGCCGGCGCGCGGTTGGCGTGGAGGCGGTCTCGGGCACCAGCCGCACGCCTTTCAGCGTGCACGCCAGCCGCGAAGTCATCGTCTGCTCGGGCGCCATAGGCTCGCCCAGGCTGCTGATGCACTCCGGCATAGGCCCTGCCGACCATCTGCGCAGCGTGGGGCTGGCGCCTGTGCATGACCTCCCTGGTGTCGGCTCCAACCTGCAGGACCACCTGGACCTGTTCGTGATCGCCGAATGCACGGGCGACCACACCTACGACAAATACCAGCGCCCCTGGCACGCGGCCTGGGCGGGCCTGCAGTACCTGCTGCTCAAGAAAGGGCCGGCCGCCTCCAGCCTCTTCGAGACCGGGGGCTTCTGGTATGCCGACCCCGATGCGCTCGCGCGCTCGCCCGACATCCAGTTCCATCTGGGGCTGGGCTCGGGCATAGAAGCCGGAATGACCGGGCTGGAGAACGCGGGCGTGACGCTGAACACGGCCTACCTACGCCCCCGCTCGCGCGGCACGGTCCGGCTCGCGGATGCAGACCCGGCGTCGGCGCCCTTGATCGATCCCAACTACTGGGCAGACCCCCATGACCGGGCCATGTCCATCAAGGGCCTGCGCCTTGCGCGCAAGCTGCTGGGCCAGCCAGCGCTGCGGCGCTACGTGCACGGCGAGGTATTGCCGGGCGGACATCGGGACAGCGATGCCGAGCTGTCTGACTACGCCTGCGCCCATGCCAAGACCGACCACCATCCCGTGGGCACCTGCCGCATGGGCCCCGAGCACGACCCGGAAAGCGTGGTGACGCCGCAACTGCAGCTCATCGGCATGGAGGGGCTGCGCGTGGCCGATGCGTCCGTGATGCCCTTCATCCCCTCGTGCAACACCAACGCTCCCACCATCATGGTGGCCGAGAAGGCTGCCGACCACATCCTCGGCCGACGGGCTTGAGGCAGGAGACCCCCATGCAGATCCTCCTTCCCCGAAGCGACGGCCGTCTCGTGCCACTGGCCATGAAAGCCAATCCCATCGCTCCCGCGGGCCCGGCCCCTGCCTTCAACCGCAGCGTCTACGCAGCGGCCCATGTGGTGATCGACCCGTTGGCCGCCACGCATCCCTGGGATGGCCCGCCTGCCATCGATTGGGAGGCGACGCTGGCCTTCCGCGAGCATCTGTACCGCCTGGGCTTCAAGGTCGCCGAAGCCATGGACACGGCCCAGCGCGGCATGGGCCTGGACTGGCCATCGGCACGCGAACTCATCCAGCGCAGCGCGCGCCATGCGCGGGCAGTGGGCGGCCAGCTGGCCTGCGGCGCGGGCACCGACCAGCTGGCGGCGCAACCCGGGGTCACGCTGGCACAGGTCGAGCGGGCCTACCGCGAGCAGATGGACGTGGTGCAGGCCGAAGGCTGCCCCGTGGTCCTCATGGCCAGCCGCGCCCTGGTCCAGGCCGCGCGCGGCCCGCAGGACTATCTGCAACTCTATGACCGGCTGCTGGACGCTGCCGACCAGCCCGTGGTGCTGCACTGGCTGGGCGAGATGTTCGACCCTGCGCTGCGCGGCTACTGGGGCAGTACGGACCTGGTGCAGGCCCTTGATACCGTCGCCGCGCTGATCGCAGCGAAGGCGCCCAAGGTCGAAGGCATCAAGGTATCGCTGCTCGATGCGCAATGGGAGAGGGCGCTGCGCCGCAGGCTGCCTGCGGGCGTGAAGATGTACACGGGTGACGATTTCCACTACTCCGAACTCATGGCCGGCGATGGGACGGCAGCCGGTGAGGGCGGCCACTCCCACGGCCTGCTGGGCATCTTCGACCCCATCGCCCCGGTGGCGGCCGTGGCGCTGGCCGAACTGGCCCAGGGCCGCAGCGGACGCTTCCGGGAACTGCTGGATCCCACGGTGGCGCTGTCGCGCGAGATTTTTTGCGCGCCCACGCGGCACTACAAGGCAGGCATCGTGTTCCTGGCCTGGCTCAATGGCCACCAGAAGCACTTCTCCATGGCCGGCGCAATGCAGTCTGCACGCGGGGCCGTGCACTTTGCCAAGGTGTTCGAGCTGGCCGATGCCTGCGGTGCGCTGGCCGACCCGGAGCGGGCCAGCGCGCGCATGAAAAGCTATCTGTCGGTGGCCTGTGGCGTCGAGGCTTGAAGCAGGATTGCCCGGATCTTGCCCCGTCTTCCCCAGGCCGGCAGCTCACACCGCACTCACTCCACGCTCACACCAGGCTCAGGGATTCATCGCATCCTGGCTGCAGCATCGGCTGCAGCCCGAGCATCAGATCAAGGTTCTGCACCGCCGCGCCGGCGGCGCCCTTGCCCAGGTTGTCGAACACGGCGGTCAGCAGCACCTGCTCTTCCTGCGGCTGTCCGAACACCGCCAGCCGCATCCGGTTGCTGCCATTGAGCGCACGCGGATCGAGCCGCTGCGCGTCGGCATCTGCCACCAGGGGTTGCAGCTCGATGCACGGCTGGTCCTGGTACCGCGCCTGCAGCGCAGCGTGCAGGCTGCGGGCAGTCACGCCAGCGGGAAGCAGCCGCAGATGCAGGGCGATGGTCAGCACGATGCCTTGCCGGTAGTGGCCATAGGCCGGCACGAACACCGGCGCATGGGCCAGGCCGGCATGCTGCTGTATCTCGGGCACGTGCTTGTGGTGCAGACCCAGGCCATAGACCTGCAGGGGCACGGCAGTGGCGGCGGCAGCGCCCTCATGGTCCAGCAGCCCTGCGCGGCCCCGTCCCGAATAGCCCGATACCGCGTGAATGGCCAGCGGGTAGTCGGGCGGCAGCAGGCCCGCGTCGATCAAGGGCCTGAGCAGCGCCAGCGCACCTGTCGGATAGCAGCCGGGATTGCTGACGCGCCGGGCATGGGCGATGCGTTCAGCCTGGCCTGCCTCCAGTTCCGGCAGGCCATAGACCCAGCCCGGCGCGGTGCGATGCGCAGAACTCGCATCAATCACGCGCACGCCGGGCCGGCGCACCAGCGCCACGGCCTCGCGCGCAGCCTCGTCCGGCAGGCACAGCAAGGCGATGTCGCAGTCGTTGAGCGCCTCGGCGCGGTGCGCCGTGCTTTTGCGCTGGTCGGCCGGCAGTTGCAGCAGGCGCAGGTCGGTCCGATCCGCCAGCCATTCGCGCACCTGCAGGCCGGTGGTGCCTTGGTCGCCATCGATGAAAACAAGAGAGGTCATGGGTTGCTCCGATTGGGTGTGGAGCGCATGGTGCAGCGCCTGCCGCATGCAGGCCAGTTGAATCTGACAAACTACAGATTCATGATTCCTGAATTGCTGGCAACCTGGGGCACCGCACCATGCGCGAAATCAATCTGGACCGTCTGCGCACCTTGCTGACGGTGGCCGACCTGGGCTCGTTCGCCGCCGCCGCCAAGGTGCTGCACCTGGCGCCGCCCACGGTGACGCTGCATGTGGCGCAGCTCGAAGAACGTCTGGGAACTCGTCTATTGCACCGCGCACCGGCCGGCGTCACCGCCACATCGGCGGGCAGCCTGCTGATAGACAAGGCGCGCCAGCTCCTGGCCGAGGCCGACGATCTCCTGCAGACCGTGCAGCGCCAGATCGCCACGCGCGGGGGCCGCGTGCGCCTGGGCGCCTCCACCGGCGCACTCGCGCACCTCTTGCCCCAGGCACTGGAAACCCTGGCCGCCCGGCATCCCGAGATCGACGTGCAAGTGGCGGTGATGACCAGCGAGGAAGCCCTGGCGCGCCTGGCTGCCGGCAGCCTGGACATCGGCATCGTTGCCTTGCCGCAGCCCGTGCTGCGCGGGCTGCAGGTGCAGGCCTGGCGCCAGGACCCCGTGCTGGCCTTCATCCCGGCCGCCTGGAAGCCTCCGCGGCACATCACGCCCGCCTGGCTTGCAGCCCGTCCGCTGATCGCCAACGACCGTGGCACCCGGCTGTCGCGCCAGACTGCCGAATGGTTTGCCGCAGGCGGCGCCCGGCCGCAGGCACGGATCGAGCTGAACTACAACGACGCAATGAAGAGCCTGGTGGCGGCGGGCTACGGCGCCGCGCTGCTGCCCCATGAGGCCGGCGCACCGCAGCCTGACCCCCGCATCACCACGCGGCCCCTGCGGCCGGCACTGTCAAGGGCGTTGGGCATCGCGCATCGCAAAAGGCCGGATGACGACGCGACGACGGTGACGATTGAGGTTTTGATGGGGATGCGGGGGCGTTGACTTTGCTGATTGATGCCTGATTGACAGCAGGAATCCATAGAGCCGATGAGCGGACTGGAATAAACCTCGGCTTCATCCCAGTCCGTTTCGGTGCCTTGTTGATGCGATGGCACCATCACCGGCTTGACACTACGCTGGAATGAAAACGCCTATCGCGTCAACATTTGTGCCGGAACGACCAAAGAAGCCACCCGCTGCTTCAGCAGGAATGGGGCCGAAGGGTTTCCCTCCGTCGCCTCCGTAGGGGCCGTAGGACTTCTTGTTGGTGGTAATGGTCAGGGAATCAATTCGACTTCCGCTTCGCCCTTGTATCGTAACGATGTGCTCGTTGCTGCCAAACTCGATCACAGTTTCTTCGCCGCCCCCGCCACCATGGCGTGCACCAGTGAGTTGTGTTCCGTCTGTCAGAAGCCATGTGGTTTGGATGGCATCGACTCTGGCTCCATGCCTGATCGAAATCCTCACAATTCGAACCACTTGGGTCAGATCATCGGAAAATTCGTCTCCACCCTGACCGCCGACTTGTTGACTTTTCTTGTAAGGCATATAAATCTCCGTTGTCAATCGCCCTTGGTTTTTTGGCTTCTACGGGGCGATGTTCATAGAAGCGTAAGGCTCGAAAGCCAGAAGCTGAATTCAATGATTGGCCGAATGGCGACAATGGCCGTAGTGCGCTTCCAGTGCAAATGAAGTGCGGTCGACAAGAGCACGCTCTGACATTCATTGACCAAACGATCCCTCAGAAATGCGCGAAGTCAACACGATTTGATTTCTGGATCTCAATAGCGGCACATCCGGTTTTTCGTCCTGTCATTGCGATCGTTATGGCGGTATTTGCCACTGCCATCATCAGAGGTCTTCAGGCCATTCATTGCTGGCGTTTCATTCTGTCACATTGAATAAGCGGCGTCCATCGGAAGTTGGCAATTCAATCATTGGATTGAGAATGGCTTCTTCTTTTCAATGGTGGTGGTGCATTCTGATTGCATCAAATAGCTGCTGTGCACACATTGCTCTCATTGCTCTCATTGCACCCATTGCAGCAATTGATGGCGGTGTGCGGTGGCAGTCTTGATAAAGCCGACAAGTTCGGACCACAGATGAGCAACCGCAAAGAGGCAAGTCCGCCATCGCGGCTCATGCACAGGCGCTGCCGACCCGAAACGGGCCTTCACCAGGTGCACCAAAGCAGGCCGCAGTGTCCAGGCTCCAGGCTCCCCGACATGATGGAAGTGCCGGGTTTCTTCAGACAGCCAGCGAGCCGGCAGGGGGCTTCGACCTGATATCAGGGACCTGCAGTTTTGCCACTTGACCTTCAACTCAACTTGAAGCTTAAGCTCCTTATCCTCTCATCACACAAGATGCTGCAAGGATCGATATGCAAACCATTTTGGGCGCCAATGGCCAGATCGCTGTGGAGCTGGCGCGCGAGCTCCACCGCAACTACACCCAGAACCTGCGCCTGGTCAGCCGCAAGCCGCGCAAGGTGAACGATACGGACGAGCTGGTGTCCGCCGACCTGATGAATTCCGCGCAAACCCTGGAGGCCGTGCGTGGCAGCGAGGTCGTGTACTTCACCGCTGGCCTGCCACCAGACACCGAGTTATGGGAGGGGCAATTTCCTGCCATGCTGCGCAACGCGCTCGATGCCACGCGGGCAGCGGGGGCCAAGTTTGTCTACTTCGACAACACCTACATGTACCCGCAAACCGCGCAGCGGCAGACCGAGGAAACCGCCTTTGCCCCGGTGGGACGCAAGGGGCGCGTGCGCGCCTTGATGGCCGAGATGGTGCTGGCCGAGATGCAGCGCGGCGATATCCCCGTCGCCATTGCCCGCGCGCCAGAGTTCTACGGCCCCGGCAAAACCCAAAGCATCACCAACACCCTGGTGATCGGCCCGCTCAAGGCGGGCCAGAAGGCCAAAGTGCCGGTGCGTGACGACAAGCTGCGCACCCTGATCTGGACGCCCGATGCAAGCCGCGCCATGGCAGCCATTGGCAATGCGCAAGATGCGTATGGCCAGACCTGGCATCTGCCTTGCTGGGACGAGCGGCTGACCTATCAGGCCTTTGTGAACATGGCGGCTGCAACCTTTGAGGTTGAGCCGCGCTACAAGGTACTGAGCCACCTGGCCATGGTGGTTGCTGGCTGGGTCTCCAAGCCCGTGCGCGAACTGCGCGAACTGCTGCCACGCTACGCGCACGACAATGTGTTTGATTCGTCCAAGTTCAAGCGCCGCTTTCCCGACTTTGCTGTCACCAGCTACGCACAGGGCCTCAAGCACATCGCGCAGGAGTCATCATGAGCACGCCACGTATCTTGCATGTCGTCACCAATGTCGCTCATTACGACGACCCTGCGCACGCCACAGGGCTGTGGCTGTCGGAGCTGACCCATGCCTGGGATGTGTTTGCTGCGCAAGGGTATCTGCAGCAACTGGTGAGCCCGCTGGGTGGCGCCGTACCGCTGGAGCCGCGCGCACTCCAATGGCCGCACTTCGATGCTTCGGCCAAAGCCTGGCTCGATGATCCCGCGCGCATGGCCCTGCTGGCGAACACTGCGGCACCTGCCGATATCGATGCGAACGATTTCGATGCCATCTACTTCACCGGAGGGCATGCGGTGATGTGGGATTTTCCCGATAGTGCGGGGCTGCTGCGCATCACACGCAGCATCTGGGAGCAAGGTGGCATCGTTGCATCGGTTTGCCACGGCTACTGCGGCCTGCTCAATACGCAGCTCAGCGACGGCTCTTTGCTGGTCGCGGGCAAACGGGTCACGGGTTTTTCATGGACGGAAGAAATCCTGGCCGGAGTGGCCCGGTCCATGCCCTACAACGCCGAGCAGGAAATGAAGATGCGCGGTGCGCGCTATCAGAAAGCCTTGCTGCCTTTTATGTCGTATGTGGTGGCCGAGGGCCGCCTCATCACCGGGCAAAACCCGGGGTCGGCCAAAGCGACTGCAAAGCAGGTGGTGCAGGCTCTGGCAAGGCGCTAGGGCCGCGTTCCAAACTGCCGAAGGCCTATGCCGCGCTTGCCCGCTTCTTGTGTCCGGTGCGCATGAGCTTGCTCATTTTTTCTTCGGCCGCTGCTTCAGAGGCCAGGGATTCGGATTGCTGGGCCAGTACATGGGAGAGCACACGGCGTGCGTTGTCGTGGCAATCCATGTTGTCTGGCCGCGCTTCAATATCGGACAACAAAGCCTGCAACTGCTTTTTGCTGGTCTGCAGCTTTTTCTCCATGGCCTTGATATCGGCAATTTTTTGGCGCAGCGCGCCCACGACGGCCTCATGGTCCCAGCCTTGCAGGCCGGGCGGCAAGAGTGCACGAATTTCATCCAGGCTGAAGCCCACCCCTTGCGCAATCGCAATCAGCTCCAGCATCTGCACCATCTCAGGCGGATAGCTGCGGTAGCCATTCAAGCCACGCTCAGCCGCTTGCAGCAGGCCGCTTTGCTCATAAAAACGAATGCGTGATGTGGACAGGCCTGTGCGTTTGCTCAGTTCGCCAATGTTCATACGTGACCTCGGCAGGGATGCCTTCACCTTCAATAAGACTTGAAGCTTATCGTACTCGCAAGCCCTTCGCTCCAGCGGCAATTTGCGGCGAGCGCGACGTGCAAGCGAGGCAACCTGACGCAGCTCGGTCAGCCGCTGATGACCAGCCTGCACGCCTGCTTTGACTGCCGTGGCTACCGTATCTGCCGGGTGTCATGGCCCCGTGGAAGCCGCCGCTTGCGCAATAGACCCCTGCGCGCGAACTGTATGGATGGACAGTAGAATTTCGGGCTCGATAGTTTCCACAAGGGAAGGGTCTGGACATGTCCGCAGAACTCGAACAAGAAGTCGTCTCAATCTTCGAAGACCGCCTTTGGCATCACAACGGCTGGGAGGCCCGCGTCATCAAGAATGAAGACGACGATGGCTGGGCCGTTGCCATGACCCAGGACGGCCAGGCGGAGCCAAGCCTGGTCGGCCCGTGGACCATGGGCCGCGACAAGAAAAATCCCAAGCCGCTGGACGTTTCCGCCTTTAACACGCTGGTGAAGACGGCGCACGAGGTGATGCGCCGGCATGAGCAGCATCTGGCAGCGCAGTTGCACAAGGATGTGCAGATCGTGGTGGGCGGGTCACGCGTGACCGTCTCTCTGGATATCGAGCCCGATGAGGACAATCCCAGCGCCACGCTCACCGCCACTGCCGCCGACGGCAGCGAGCTGGCCAAGGTGGGAGTCAGGCCGGACCATCAGCTCACCCGGACCTCTGCGCAAGCGTGGGCAGAGGCAGGCTACCCCCGTCCCAGCGAGGACTGAGCCGCGGGCAAGGCCGGGGAATCGGGGGGGGCTGTTTCACAGCTGCCTTCCAAGGCGGATATGCGGCTTTGCGGCTTTGCCACACGCTCTAGATGTGCAGCATGGCCAGCCCGCCCACGCCAAGGCCCAGCGCTGCCACGCCGAGCATGGCGTATTCCAGCCATTTCTTCTTGGTCAGCAGCGCGATGGCTGCAAGGGCAATGGCGACCTGCAGCGCGGTGGTTGCCTGCGCCCAGCGGTGATGCAGGTGCATCTGCATCTCGGACTTCTCGTCCCATTGCCGGGCCTCGGCTTCCAGGCGGTCGGCATCGCGCTTGATGTCGTCCTTTTCCTTTTCGTAGCGCTCCACCTTGGCCTGGTAGGCGGCCCGCCTGTCCTCCGTGGTCGCCAGATCACGCGCGAACTCGGACAGCGATTGCTTGGTGCTCTTGGCCTGGAAGAAGGCCCATTGGTTGGCCGCTTCGGTCTTCTTGATGGCTGCGTCGTTCTTGTACAGCCCGGCATTGGCCTGGGTGGCGCCGCCCATGTACGCGAAGATGGCGCCCACCGTGGCGATGACTGCCGTGCACATGGCGATCTGGTTGGTCAGGCTGCCGCCGCCGATGCCGTGGTGGGCGGTGTGGCCATGCTCGCCCTGGGCAGCATGTTCGAGTTCGTGATCGTGTGGGCCGTGGACGTGAAAGCCGCCGGAAGACATGGGTGCCAATTCCTTGATGCAATGGGGTGGCGCATTATGGGGCCGGCCTGGCGGCAATCCAGGGCTCCAGAATGTGCGGGGCGCATGGCCCGCTTGGAGGTCAGCGCCTTGGCTGACGGCCTGCAGATGGGGGAGTGGGATCAGGCGGCAGTCGCGCGGTGCGGCAGCGCTGCGAGCAGTATTTGACCTCGTCCCAATCACGTGCCCATTTTTTGCGCCATGTGAACGCAAGACCGCAGCACGCACACAGCTTGGAGGGAAGGTGGGGCTTCTTGTGCATGGCGCGGGCGATCCTGCAGTTCAGCGCGTCAGCGTGGCCAGGGCGCGCCGGGCCAGCGCCCGTCCGCTGAGCCAGGCGCCTTCGACGCCTGCGCCGCACATCCAGTCGCCGCACAGGCCCAGGCCCGCAGGCGCATCCCACCAGTAGCGGTTGACCAGGTGGGGTGCCGGCAGCGCATAGCGCCAGCGGTGGGCAGTGACGCGCAGGCCGCCTGGCAGAGAGTCGGCCAGGGCCTCGAATGCCTGCAGCAGTTGCCCGGCCACGGATTCAGCGTCCGATTCGATGTGATCCTGGCTCCACCGTGCACTGGCATGCAGTACCCAGGTCTGCTGCCCTTGTTGCCCTTGCCGCCCTGGCTTGGCGCTGTCGCGTGCCACCCAGCACAGCGGGCCATCCGTGATTTCTGCCGCATCCCAGTCCAGCGGCAGGGGGGCGTCGGTGCGCAGCATGGCCACCCAGCAAGGCTGCATGCGTGCGCTGGCGGCCAGTGCTGCAGCATAGGGCGAGACCGGCTCCAGCAAGGCTGCCGCCTGCGGTGCAGGCACTGCCAGCACCAGGGCGCAGTATTCCCGCCCCATCTGCCCTTGTTCGGCACAGTGCACTGTCCAGCGGGCAGGCCCGTGCTGCAAATGCTGCACCGTGGCCTGCAGGTGCAGCCGTACGCCATACCCCTGCTGTCCAAGCCGCTGGACAAGAAACGCTGCGGGAGAGGTCATGCGCGGCACGCCCACCCAGCGGTCGGGGCCTGCCTCTGCGGGCACCGCGTCTGTGCCCTGCAGGCGCACTGCGCGCGGACGCCAGGCGGCGACAACGCCGTGCTGCTCCCACTGGCGCACCTCCTGCACAAACTCCGGGTCCTGGGCTGCAAACGATGGGGCGCCGTGATCGCACTGCCACGCACCCTGCGGATCCTGCGCGCGCCGTGTGCTCATGCGCCCGGATGGGCCTCGGCTTTTCTCGAAGATATCCACGCGGCAGCCAGCCTCGGCCAGCAACTGTGCGCAGGCCAAACCCGCCATTCCTGCGCCGATCACCGCGACGGGGGGCAGGCTGTTCACAAGGCCTCCTGGCTGCGCGCTTCCTGGTGCCGATCATGGCTGACCCAGATCAGCGCGCTGGTATCGACGCCCAGTTCCCCGGCCTTGGCGACGATGGATTGCAGGGTCCGCGGGGGCAGTTTCGGCTCCCTGGCCAGTATCCAGCAGTACTGCGTGTCCGGCCCAAGGACCAGCGCCCAGCGGTAGTCAGGGTCCAGGGCGGCCACATGGTAGCCGCCGTAGAACGGACCGAAGAAGGAGACCTTGAGCGAAGCCGTGTCCGGCTTGCCCGTGAACAGGGCCTTGCCGACGGCGCGCTGCCACTGGCCCCGGGGCACGGAAAACCCCCGGTTCACCACCTTCACGCTGCCGTCTGCCTGCGGCGTGTACTCGGCGGTCACATCGGTCATGCCCCGCTCGAAACCATGGTCCAGCCGCGCCAGTTCGTACCACAGGCCCTGGTAGCGCTGCAGGTCGAACGGTGAGACGGGCGTGACCGAGCCTGGCGGGCGCATGCTGGCGCAACCGCTGGCCAGCAGGCCGGCGCCAAGGGTCGCTGCCAGCAGGGTGCGCCGCCTGGCGATGAAGACGGGGCGGGGGGCGGGAAAGTTCATGCGGATGTCCTTGATGTTCTTGTCGTCTGCCGCCATCGGGCGACCAGCGGTTGCAGATCCGTGAGATGGCGCACCGGCGTGATGCCCGTGACCGGGCTGGAATAAAGCGCCGGGCATGCTCCACCGGCCCACAACTCGATGGCCGGCGGCAGGTGGCTGCGCAGCTCGCCCAGGCAAGCCTGCGCCATCGCTCCGTTGTGGGCGCTGCTGAAGCTCAGCCCCACGATGTCGGCGCGATGCGCCCGCGCGGCCTGTGCCACGTCGCCGATGGGCGTCTGGGTGCCCAGCGATACGCAGTTGCAGCCTTCCAGGGCCAGCAGGGCTTCGACCATGAGCAGGCCCAGTCCATGCATCTCCTGCGGCAGCGTGGTCAGCAACACCTTGGGCGCGGGCGGCGGGGAAGGCGGGATGAGCGAGGCGATCGCCTGCCTCAAGACGCCGGTGAGCACCTCGGTGTACAGGTGCTCTTCGAACACTTCAAAACGCCCCTGTGCCCAGAATTCACCGACCGCCGTGGTCAGCGGGGCCACGAGCGTGGTCACGAAACCGGCCAGGCCCATGCGCGACTGGGCCAGGCTCAGGCAATGCCTGAGCTGGGCGGGATCATGTGCGGCAATGGCGTTGAGCATGGGTGCGAAGCGTTCAGAGTCTGCTGCATTCTCTGAATTTGTCCTGGACAAATCCATGGCTGGCGAGGTGTCGGCGCGGGCCAGCAGCGCCTGCAGGCCGTCCAGGTCCACCCCCATCAGCTTGCTGGGGCGCAGCCCCGTATCCATGAGCCGCCGGATCAGGGTCAGTTTTCGAACCTGGTCTGCCGGGTAGCGGCGATCGCCTGCCGAATCCCGTTCAGGCCTTGGAAAGCCGTAGCGTCTTTCCCAGACACGCAGGGTGTCCTTGGCAAGTCCGGTCTCGCGTTCGACGGCCGAGATGGGCAGCCCGGGGCCAGGCGCCAAAGGCAGGGGGTCAGAAAGTGGCGTCATTGATCTGAAGGGAACAAAACGTCCGGCCATGGCCGGGATGTTTTGAGGGATTTTGCAAATTGTCTAGGACAAAAATATGTTTTGTCCAATATATTACATAGAGAAACAAAGCGCAGGCCCGCTGGCCGCCACCCGGCAGCCGCTGGCGCGAGTGCTCTGTAGATCCCGGCCAGGAGATGACGGCCCCAGGCGCAGGCGAGGCTTGACATCGTGATCGCCGCGCCCGTGTGCAGTCTTTCCGGCCACGCAGTCCGTACCGATGATCATCATGAATTTGTCCAACTGGCCACTGGCCCGCCGTCTCGCAGCTGCCTTCGCATGCGTCATCGCCATTTTTCTTCTTGTCATCGCGCTGGCCGTGAGCAGCCAGTCCCGGCTCAAGGAGGCCCAGCAATGGAACGAGCACACCTTCAAGGTGATGTCCCAGGGACAGCGCATGCTCACGGGCATGGTCAACATGGAGACGGCCTCGCGGGGCTATCTCCTGTCGGGCGACTCCCGTTTTCTGGCCCCCTGGGATGAAGGGCTCAAGGAGTTCGAGGCCTCCTGGCAGGAGGCCGTACGCCTGACAGAGGACAACCCCGCCCAGCAGCGCCGGCTCGACGGAATCCGGCTGCGCCACCGTGAATTCGTGCAGGCGGTGCAGCCGCTGCAGGCGCTGCGGCGGCAAGTTCAGGACGGCACGGCGACCGTCGAGGATCTGGTTCGCGAGTTCTCCCTGGGGCGCGAGAAGGCGGCCATGGATGGGCTGCGCGCACTGCAGGCGGACCTGGTGCGGGAGGAGGAGCAGCTCATGGCCGAGCGCCTGACGCGCACCGAGTCGCTGGCGGCAATGACGCTGGCGTTCGAGCTGGGGGGCGCGCTGGTGGCCGTCGTGCTGGCCGCTCTGCTGGGTACCTGGGTCACGCGCTCCATCACCGGCCCCATCGGCCGGGCCATCCAGGTGGCACGCGCGGTGGCATGCGGGGATCTGACGCAGCGGGTGGAGGCCACCACCCACGATGAAGTGGGGACCCTGCTGCGCAGCCTCGGCGAGATGAGTGATGCGCTATCGCAGGTCGTGGCCGTCGTGCGCAGCGGCAGCGAATCCGTGGCGAGTGCAAGCACCCAGATTGCCCAGGGCAACACCGACCTGTCCTCGCGAACCGAAAGCCAGGCCAGCGCGCTTGAACAAACTGCGGCCTCCATGGAACAGCTCGGAGCGACCGTGACCCAGAACGCGGATGGCGCGGGCAAGGCCAACGCGCTCGCGCAGCAGGCCAGCGGCGTGGCCGGGCAGGCGGGCGAGGTGGTCACCCAGGTCGTGGACACGATGAAGGGCATCAGTGAAAGTTCGCGCCGCATCGCCGACATCATCAACGTCATTGACGGCATCGCGTTCCAGACCAACATCCTGGCGCTGAACGCTGCGGTGGAGGCTGCACGTGCCGGTGAACAGGGCCGCGGCTTCGCTGTGGTGGCCTCCGAGGTCCGCAGCCTGGCCGGCCGCAGCGCGGCGGCGGCCAAGGAGATCAAGGCCCTGATCTCCGACAGCGTCGAGCGGGTCGAACAGGGCTCTGTGCTGGCCGACCGCGCGGGGGGCACCATGGCTGAAGTGGTGATGAGCATACGCAGCGTCACCGACCTCATGGGAGAGATCAGCGCGGCTTCCGCCGAACAACGCAGCGGCGTGGCACAAGTGGGCGAGGCGGTCATGCAGATGGACCAGGCGACACAGCAAAACGCGGCCCTGGTGGAAGAAATGGCGGCGGCAGCCACGAGCCTGCGCCAGCAGGCGCATGACCTTGTGCAGTCCGTGAGCGTTTTTCGCCTGGGGCCTCAGGCGCAGGGTTGAGGCAGGGTTGGCGCAGGGGTGAGGCAGGGTTGATGCACCTGGTGAAGACGCGGTGCGGGACTTTGGGAGAGCGGGCCTCTCTACAGGCGCCGGAGCATCAGCCGCTGCTGCCGTCCTGCCCGGGCACCGGCCGGCGTTCAAACAGTTGCGCCATGGCCCGGGAGGGCCGGAGCCCGCAGATCGCGCCATCCGGTTTTCCGAACGGAGCCTGCATTTCATTGTTCGGATTTCCGTTCCACCTTATGCATAAAAGTAAGGTCGATATAGGCGAATCAAGCAGTTAGCGCGCGGCGTAGGTGCCGGATGCGGCTGGCACGGTCTGTGCACTGTCAGGCGCAGGCCACGTGCGTCGTGGTTGTGTGTGCAGGGAGACAAGCCCGTCTTCGCAATGGCATCCGGCAGAGGCCCGGGGGCTGCGGCGGACCGGGCTCGCTTGCAAGACCGAAATACGTCCAACGAAAAAATCCGCATGAAATTCAATCGCTTGACCACCATGGTGCTCGTGGCCATGGTCCTCGGCGTGCTGGTGGGCTATGCCTGCAACAGCTACGCGCCCACGCCCGAGGCCACCAAGGAAATTGCCAGCTACTTCGGCATCCTCACCGATGTCTTCCTGCGCATGATCAAGATGATCATCGCGCCCCTGGTGTTCGCCACCCTGGTGTCGGGCCTGGCCAACATGGGCGACGCCAAGGCCGTGGGCCGCATCGGCGGCCGCGCGCTGGGCTGGTTCATCGTGGCCTCGTTCTGCTCGCTGGCCATCGGCCTGATCTATGCAAACGTGCTGCAGCCCGGCCATGGCCTGAGCGTGGCCCTGCCGTCGTCGGCCGAAGGGCTGAACCTCAAGACCTCGGCGCTGAACCTCAAGGACTTCATCGCCCATGTGTTCCCCAAGAACATCTTCGAGGCCATGGCGACCAACGAGGTGCTGCAGATCCTGGTGTTCGCGCTGTTCTTCGGCATTGCGCTGGGCAACCTGCACAACCAGGCCGCGCGTTCCATGGTGGGCCTGATGGACGAAGTGGTCCACATCATGCTCAAGGTCACCGACTACGTGATGCGCTTCGCCCCCGTGGGCGTGTTCGGCGCCGTGGCCGGCACCATCACCATCCATGGCCTGGGCATGCTGTCGGTGTTCGGCAAGTTCATGCTGTGCTTCTACCTGGCCCTGGCCACGCTGTGGGTGCTGCTGATCGTGGCCGGCTACGTCGTGCTGGGCCGTGACATCTTCCGCCTGCTGAACCTGATCCGCGGCCCGCTGCTGGTGGGCTTTTCCACGGCCAGCAGCGAATCGACCTATCCCAAGCTGATGGAGCAGCTGGAGAAGTTCGGCATCAAGCCGCGCATCATCGGCTTCGTGCTGCCGCTGGGCTACTCGTTCAATCTCGATGGCTCCATGGTCTACACCACCTTCCTGGCCATCTTCATCGCCCAGGCCTACGGCATCGACATGACGCTGACGGCCCAGATCACCATGCTGCTGGTGCTGATGGTCTCCAGCAAGGGCATTGCCGGCGTGCCGCGCGCCTCGCTGGTGGTGGTGGCCGCCGTGCTGCCCATGTTCGGCCTGCCCGAGGCCGGCATCCTGCTGATCCTGGGCATCGACCACTTCCTGGACATGGGCCGCACGCTGACCAATGTGCTGGGCAATGCCATTGCCACGGCCGTGGTGGCCAAGTGGGAAGGCGCGGTCGATCCGAATGCCACCACGGACGACGACGAGTCGCTGCTGCCCATGGAGCACTCCCAGGAAGGGCGGCCCGCTGTCTCGGCCTGAGGCCCAGGCGGCGCTGGGGGGCACTGATAACATTGGTGCCTTCACCATGCCCGCCCGCCGCCCCCTGCGCCAGCTCATCCTGCTTTTGCTGTGGCTTGCCCTGAGCGGGCTGAGCGGCTGGGGTGCGTACCTGATGGCGCAGCGGCTGGGCATCGCCGATCTGCGTGCCACGGGCATGCACCGGCTGGAGCTGTACGGCGCCAGCCTGCAGCGCGAGATCGGCAAGTACGCCTTCCTGCCCGACGTGCTGGCACTGGAAGGCAATGTGCAAAGGCTGCTGGCCGAGCCCGGCGACGAGCAGCTCACCAACCGCGTCAACGCCTACCTGGAGCAGCTCAACGACCGCGCGGGCACGCTGACCGCCTACCTGGTCGATGCGCGCGGCCATGTCGTGGCCTCCAGCAACTGGCGGCGCTCCGACAGCTACCTGGGCGAGGACCTGAGCTTTCGCCCCTACTACCGCACGGCCATGGCCACGGGCAGCGCGCGCTTCTTCGGCATTGGCACCACGCGCGGCGAGCCCGGCTACTACCTGGCCTCCACCCTGGGCGACGACACCCACACGCTGGGCGTGGCCGTGGTCAAGGTCAGCCTGGACCAGCTGGAGCAATCGTGGTCCACGGTGGAGGCGCCCGTGCTGGTGGGCGACGAGAACGGCGTCGTCATCCTGGGCACGGTCTCCGACTGGAAATTCACCACCTTGCGCACGCTGGACGAGGGCACGCGCGCCGCCTTCGACCACACGCGCCAGTACAACCGCCGCGCGCTGGAGCCGCTGGGCCTGCAGGTGCTGCGCGACCTGGGCCAGGGCGCGCGTCTGGTGCGCATTGCCCGCCATGGCGAGGAATCGCCAGGCTCGGTCTACCCGGTCAGCGGCCGCTTCCTCGCCCAGTCGCGCCAGCTGCCGGGCACGCCCTGGACGATCACCGTGCTCTCGCACCTGGAGCAGGTCGACCAGCTGGCCCAGAGCCGCGCGCTGGCCGCGGCCGTGGGCGCGGCCTTTGTGCTGCTGCTGGCCATGATGGTCAACGAGCGTCGCCGCCACCTGCGCGACCGGCTGGCCGCGCGCGAGGCGCTGCAGGCCGCGCACGACGAGCTCGAGCGCAAGGTGGAGCAGCGCACGGCCGACCTGTCGGCCGCCAACGAGGCGCTGCAGGCCGAGGTGGCCGAGCGCACCCACGCCGAGGCCACGCTGCGCGCCGCCCAGGACGAACTGGTGCAGGCCGGCAAGCTGGCCGTGATAGGCCAGCTGTCCACGGGCGTGGCCCATGAACTCAACCAGCCGCTGACGGCGCTGCGCACCCTGGCCGGCAACAGCCAGCGCTTTCTGGAGCGCGGCGATACCGAAACCACGCGCGTGAACCTGGAGCGCATGGCGCAGCTGGCCGACCGCATGGGCCGCATCACCGGCCAGCTGCGCAACTTTGCGCGCAAGTCCAGCGGTGCCAGCCAGGCCGTGCCGCTGGCGCGTGCCCTGGACAATGCGCTGGCCGTGCTGGAGTCGCGCGTGGCCGAGACCGGCGCCCGCATCCTGCGCGATGACGGCGTGCCCGAGGCCGTGGCCTGGTGCGACCGCAACCGCATCGAGCAGGTGCTGATCAACCTGATCAACAACTCCCTGGACGCCATGCGCGGCCAGCCCGCGCCCTGCCTGGAGCTGGCCTGCGCCGTGGCCGATGGCCGCGCCCAGGTCACCGTGCGCGACCACGGGCCGGGCCTTAGCGAAGCGGCGCAGGCCCATCTGTTCCAGCCGTTTTTCACCACCAAGGAAGAGGGCGTGGGCCTGGGCCTGGGGCTGGCGCTGTCGGCCGGCATCGTGCGTGAATGCGGCGGCACGCTGACGGGCAGCAACCATCCGGGCGGCGGCGCCGTCTTCACGCTGAGCCTGGCCCTGGCTCCCTCCACACCCTCTGCCGACACACCATGACCGACGCCCTCAAAGTCCTGATCATCGAGGATGACCCCGACATCGTGCTCGGCTGCGAGCAGGCGCTGCAGCTTGAAGGCATCGCCTGTGAAAGCGTGGGCAGCGCCGAGCAGGCGCGCCGGCGCCTGTCGCGCGACTTCGCGGGCATCGTGGTCAGCGACATCCGCCTGCCGCGCATGGACGGCATGGCCTTCCTGCGCGAGCTGGTGGCCATGGATGCCGAGCTGCCCGTGGTGCTGATCACCGGCCACGGCGACATCTCCATGGCCGTGCAGGCCATGAAGGACGGTGCCCAGGACTTCATCCAGAAACCCTTCGCCCCCGAAACCCTGGTCGGCGCCGTGCGCCGCGCCCTGGAGCGCCGGCGCCTGGTACTGGAGGTGCGGGCGCTGCGCCAGCAACTGCAGCAGCGCGACAGCCTGGAGCACCGGCTGATAGGCCGCGCGCCCAACATGCGGCAGCTGCGCCAGATGCTCACGGGGCTGGCGCAAAGCGCGGCCGATGTGCTGATCCAGGGCGAGACCGGCACGGGCAAGGAACTAGTGGCGCGCTGCCTGCACGAGGCCAGCGCGCGGCGCGATGGCAACTTCGTGGCCGTCAACTGCGGCGGCCTGCCCGATACGCTGTTCGACAGCGAAATGTTCGGCAGCGAGGCCGGCGCCTATACCGGCGCGGGCAAGAAGCGCATCGGCAAGCTGGAGCACGCCAGCGGCGGCACGCTGTTCCTGGACGAGATCGAGAGCATGCCCGTGCCCATGCAGATCAAGCTGCTGCGCGTGCTGCAGGAACGCGTGCTGGAGCGCCTGGGCTCCAACACCCTGATCCCCATCGACTGCCGCGTGATCGCGGCTACCAAGGTGGATCTGCTGGAATTGAGCCGGCAAGGCCTGTTCCGCGCCGACCTCTACTACCGCCTGAACGTGGCCACCGTCTCGCTGCCGCCGCTGCGCGAGCGGCGCGAGGACGTGCCGCTGCTGTTCGAGCATTTCGCGCTGCAGGGCGCGGCGCGCCACCAGCGGCCCGTGCCCGAGCTGACCACCGCGCGCGTGCAGCAGTTGCTGGGCTATGACTGGCCCGGCAACGTGCGCGAGCTGCGCAACGTGGCCGAGCGCACGGTGCTGGGCATCGAGAGCGGCTCGCCCCCCTTCGGCCAGCCGGCCGGCACCACCGCGCAGGACGCTGCGCCCCGGCCGCTGTCCGCCGCTGTCGAGGCCTTCGAGCGCGCCCTCATCGCCGACGCCCTGCGCCGCCACGCCGGCAGCCTGGCGCGCACGGCCGAAGCCCTGTCCATGCCCAAGACCACGCTGCACGACAAGATCCGCAAGTACGGGTTGGATGGGTAGGGGATGGTTGCCCGCCCTCAGCCCGGATTTTCGGGAAACGGCCTGGCCTACCTGGATTCGTAGGACGGGCGCAGTGCCGCAATCGCCTTTTGAATCGCAGTACGCACGGCGGGCCGGTCTATCACCTCGCCACAGTGCAGCACAGGCAATGGCTTGCCCTGCCCGGGACGGGTTTCGTCGCGCATGACGGCCATATCGCCGTTGGCGCCCTTGGTGTTCTCCCTCTGCACCTGTTCGGCAATGCCCGCCAGCACTTCGATATCCCCGTGCATGCGCTGCACGACAACGGATGCCCAGGCATCTCCTTGGTCCTTGAGATAGGGCTCAGTCTGTTGGGTCAGGCAGCTTGCGATGGCATAGCTTTCAACGTCGCGCTGCACTTGCGTGCGAGCGCCACCTGCGGGATTCGTGTCTGGGGTGCATCCGGCGATGGCTGGAACCAAAAGAAGCAAGGCCACGCGCATCAAGTCAGCTCCCAAATTTCGTCTGTTGAGGTTGTGAGGGTCGACTGGCCCGGCCCGGCATGCGCAGCCGCTGTCTTGGTCTGGCTGTCCACAGTCCACTCCATTTAGCCAAGCAATATATGTGAAAGGCCTCAGGTACCGGGGTACCCAGGCCCTCAGCCGTTCGCAGCCGCCCTCAACCCCGCTCCCCGAACTCCACGCTTTCGCGCGTCCAGTGCCGTGCCTGCTCGCTCAGGCTCAGTCCCAGGCCGGGGCGGGTGGGCACGAGCATGCGGCCATTGGCGATTTCCAGGCGTTCGTTGAACAGCGGCTCCAGCCAGTCGAAGTGTTCCACCCAGGGCTCGTTGGCGCAGGTGGCGGCCAGGTGCACGTGCAGCTCCATGGCGAAGTGGGGCGCCAGGCTCAGGTGGGCCAGTTCGGCCTGGGCGGCGATTTGCAGGAAGGGCGTGATGCCGCCCACGCGCGGCGCGTCGGGCATGAGGAAGTCGGCGCTGCGGTGGCGTATGAGATCGCCGTGCTCGGCGGCGCTGGTCAGCATCTCGCCGGTGGCAATCGGCGTGTCGAAGCGCGCGGCCAGCGCGGCGTGGCCTTCGTGGTCGTAGGCGTCCAGCGGCTCCTCGATCCAGACCAGGTTGAATTCCTCGAAGACACGGCACATGCGCTGGGCCGTGGGGCGGTCCCATTGCTGGTTGGCATCGACCATGATGGGCGCGGCATCGCCCAGGTGGGCGCGCATGGCCTCCACGCGCCGTATGTCCAGCGCGCAGTCGGGCTGGCCCACCTTGAGCTTGATGCCGCCAATGCCGCGCTCCAGCGAGGCGCTGGCGTTGCGCTTGAGTTCATCGAGCGGCGTGTGCAAAAAGCCTCCCGAGGTGTTGTAGCAGCGCACGGATTCGCGCTGCGAGCCCAGCAGCTTGGACAGCGACAGGCCCGCGCGGCGCGCCTTGATGTCGTACAGCGCCACGTCGAAGGCCGCGATGGCCTGCACGGCCAGCCCGCTGCGGCCCACGGAGGCGCCGGCCCAGCACATTCGCGTCCACAGCCGTGCGATGTCGTTGGGGTCCTCGCCCAGCAGGGTGGGCGCGATTTCGCTGGCATGCGCGAACTGGCCCGGGCCGCCTGCGCGCTTGGCGTAGCTCAGGCCCAGACCCCGGTGGCCGTCGCGGGTCTGGATCTCGGCGAACAGCATGGCGACCTCGGTCATGGGCTTTTGGCGGCCCGTGAGCACCTTGGCATCGCTGATGGGCCGGGCCAGGGGGAGGTAGCAGGACGACAGGCGTATCCACTGGATGCGGTCCTGGCTGGTGGTTTCGGAGAGCGCGGAAGAAGTCATGGCTGCGGGAGTGCGGTGGTTGGGAAAAGGACAGGGGCAGGCATCAGTCGATGCTGATCTTTCCGGCCTCGATGACCGTCTTCCAGCGCGCGTATTCCTGGCGCTGGAATTCGGCGAACTGTTGGGGCGTGCCGGCCACCATCTCGTAGCCGATGGAGACGAACTGCTCGCGCACCCGGGGATCGTTGAGCGCCTCGACAAAGGCCGCATGGGCCTTGTCGCGCAGCGCAGGCGGCAGGCCCTTGGGCGCGACGATGGCCTGCCAGGAGGCGACCTCCACGTTCTTCACCCCGGCCTCGGCCAGCGTGGGCAGGTCCGGCAGCACGGGCGAGCGGCGCGGGCTGGTCACGGCCAGGGCGCGCATCTTGCCGGCCCGGATGTGCTGGATCACGGCATTGATGTTCTGGAACGAGGCATCGACCTGGCCGCCGATCAGGTCGGCATGGGCGGGCGCGCCACCCTTGTAGGGGATGTGCACGCCCTGGGTGCCCGTTTGCTGCCAGAACAGTTCGGCCGTCAGGTGGTCGCTGGAGCCGTGGCCGGCCGAGGCAAAGCTCATCTTGCCCGGGTGGGCCTTGAGGTGGGCGACCACGTCGGCCACGCTTTTGTGCGGCGAGCTTGCAGGCACGACCAGCACGTTGGGCGACTGCACGGCCACGGTGATCAGGTCGAAGTCCTTGAGGGCGTCGTAGGGCAGGTTCTTGATCAGGTGGGGCACGATGACCAGCGGGCCCAGCGAGGTGACGAGAAAGGTCTGCCCGTCCGCCGCCGCGCGCTGCACGAAGGCCGCGCCGATGGTGCCCGTGGCGCCGGCCTTGTTCTCCACCACGAAGGACTGCCTGAGCTTGTCGCCCAGCCTGGGCGCCACGGCGCGCGCGACCTGGTCGGTGGAGCCGCCGGCGGGGAAGGGCACGACCAGGGTGACGGGCCTGTCGGGCCAGGCCTGGGCCGACACAGAAAAGGCAGCGAGCGCGGCCAGGGCCAGCGCCATGGCACGAAGAATGTGATTCATCTTGTCTCCTGATTTGTGAATGACATCGTTGTCATTTCCGGGGAAATGAAAAAGCGCCGATGCCGTTTCGTAGATGCAAGGATTTGCGCTTTCAGCAAAATGATATCGTTGTCATTTTGGCTGTCAATCACGATTTCTGCGATGCAGGGCAGGCCTGGCGCCCGTGCGTGGAGGGCGGTCTGCTATCTTCAGGCCCGTCCCCGATACCAGCCCGCGATCGCGCTTGCCCATGAACACACCCACACCCCCCAGGCCCGCCACGCTGCACGACGTGGCCGAGGCGGCCGGCGTCTCGCTGATCACGGCCTCGCGCGCACTGGGCAATCCTTCCATCGTTTCGGAGAAGACGCGCGAGCGCGTGCGCCAGGCCGTGGAGGCCACGGGCTACATCCCCAACCTGCTGGCCGGCGGGCTCAAGTCCCGCCGCAGCCGTATGGTGGCCGGCGTGGTGCCCGCGCTGTCGGTGTCGCAGTTCCTGCCCACGGTGCAGTCATTGACGGCCACGCTGGCGCAGGAGGGCTATCAACTGCTGCTGGGCCAGACCTTCTACGACGAGCAGCGCGAGGAGGAGGTGCTCAACGCCATGATCGGGCGCCAGCCCGACGGCATTGTGATGATGGGCCTGGTGCAGTCCGGCAAGGCGCGCGAGCGGCTGCGCAGGACCGGCATTCCCGTGGTGGAAACCTGGGACTTCAGCGACCGGCCGCTGGACATGGTGGTGGGCTTTTCCCACCTGAAGGTGGGCAGCGCGCTGGCCGGCTATTTCCTCTCGCGCGGCCTGCAGCGCGTGGGCATGGCCACGGGCAGCGACCACCGGGCCCAGCAGCGGCGCGAGGGCTTTCTCGCAGCCTGGGGCCGCGAGGTGCCCACGGTCACCGTGTCCGCGCCCGGCAGCCTGGAGCTGGGCCGGCAGGCGCTGGGCCAGTTGCTGGCGCAGCAGCCTGATCTGCAGGCCGTGGTCTGCAGCTCGGACATGCTGGCCCACGGCATTTTGGTGGAAGCCCAGGCGCGCGGCCTGCGCGTGCCCGTGGACCTGGCCGTCTCGGGCTTCGGCAATGCCGATTTCGCGGCCCATCTGCTGCCGTCGCTGACCACCGTGCATGTGGACGGACCGGGCATAGGCCGCCTGGCCGCCGAACTCGTGCTGGCACGCTGCCAGGGCCGCAGTGCCGGGCGCTCGGCGTTCGACCTGGGGTTCGAGCTGATCGAGCGGGATTCGACCCGCCTGGCTTAGAGGCTCAGCACACGGCAGCCGCCTGGCGCTCGGGCGCCAGCCCGAACAGGCTGCCCAGCGCGTGCTGGATTTCATCAGGCGCCAGCTGCCTGGTCTCGGTGCCGCTGGCGGTGATGGTCTTGAGCGCGTCGCCCACCAGGATCATGCGGCCGGCCGGCTGGTGCAGCACCACCACCCGCTTTTGCACGAAGATGGCATCCGGGTGCGTGGAGTTCAGGTAGTTGGCGGGGGCGAAATCCACCCATTCCTGGGGCGACAGGTTGAAGGCGTACTGGTTGGCCCATTCACCGTCCACGCGGGCCTGCAGCAGGTACTCGCCCTGGTCGTCCAGGCTCAGGCGGAAGGTGTCGCCGTCCTGGCGGACCTCGGTGTCCAGCACGTCCAGGGCCATGGGGGCGCGTATGCCGTAGCTGCCAAAGCCCAGGTCGCACAGCCAGCGCCGTCCCTCGACCTCGGCCACCAGGGCCATGTGGGTGCGGGGGCGGCGTGCCGGATAGAACATGGGCCGCGCCGCCACAAAGCGGTAGGCAATGCCCAGGGCCTGCAGCGCCATGGCGAACAGGCCGTTCACCTCGTAGCAGTAGCCGCCCCGGGCGCCGCCGAGGATCTTGCCCGCAATGTCTTCGGGCACCAGAGAGACGATCTTGCCGGCCTGCACGTCCAGGTTCTCGAAAGGCACGGAAAACAGCTGCTGGCGCATCAGCGCATGCAGGGTGGCGGCATCTGCCTGGGCGGAGTCCCCGGCACTGAAGCCGATGCGGCGGAAATAGGCCTGGAGATCGAAATTGCTGGCTTGCATGGGTTTCCTCGGGTTGCTTGATGGCTGCAACGATAAATCCGGGCAGCCAATGCCTGTATAAGCAGAATCCAAGAAAACTGACCTGTACAGATTGGCATGCCCACCAACAACGAACCCTTGCCCCAGTACCGCCGCATTGCCCAGGCCCTGCGCCAGACGCTGGCCTGTGGCGCACTGCGCCCCGGCGACAGGCTGATCTCCGCCCGCAGCCTGGCCGAGCGCGAACAGGTCAGCCTGCCCACCGCGCTGGAGGCGCTGCGCTGCCTGGAGGCCGAGGGCCTGATCGTCGCGCGTCCGCGCTCGGGCTACTTTGTGCGGCAGGCAACCGGCGGCGCGGCGCTGCAGGCGTCCCGCCCGTCGTCGCGCCCCGTGCCCGTAACCCTGTCGGCCCTGGCGCGCTCGCTGTTCAGTAGCCCCGACACGCGCCTGATCCCGCTGGGTGCGGCATTGCCCGATCCGGCCTGGCTGCCCACGGCCCGGCTGCAGCGCGCGCTGCAGACCGCCGGGCGCCGCCTGGACGCGCACGGGCAGACCTACAGCATGCCGCCGGGCCGCGCCGACCTGCGCGGCCAGATCGCGGCCCGGGCCGCGCAATGGGGTGCGCGCTTCGGCCCCGACGACCTGGTCCTGACGGCAGGCGCCACCCAGGCCGTGCGGCTGGCCCTGCGCGCCGTGTGCAAGCCCGGCGATGTCGTGGCCGTAGAGCGGCCCGCCTATTTCGGCAGCCTGCTGCTGCTGGAGGACCTGGGCCTGAAGGCGCTGGAGATTGCCACCGATCCCCGCGAAGGCCTGCTGCTGGAGCCGCTGGCCGAGGCCATTGCCCGCCACCGGCCGGCTGCCGTGCTGGCATCGCCCACCGTGCAGAACCCGCTGGGCGCCAGCATGCCGGTGGAGCGCAAGCAGGCCCTGGTGGCGCTGCTGGAGCGGGCGGGCATTCCCTTGATCGAAGACGATGTCTATGGCGATCTTGCAGGCGACGGACAGCGCCCGCCGGCCTGCAAGGCCTTCGACGGCAGCGGCAACGTGCTGTATTGCGGCTCCGTGTCCAAGACCCTGGCGCCGGGCTGGCGCGTGGGCTGGATTGCGGCGGGCCGCTTCCATGCCCAGGTGCTGCAGGTGCGCCTGGCGGGCGACTGGGCCGGTGCGCCGCTGCTGGAGGCCGCCGTGAGCGAGGTGCTGGCCAGCGGCGACTACGACCGGCACCTGCGCCGTCTCAAGTCCCGCGTGCAGGCCGGGGTGCAGGCCGTCACGGCCAGGGTCGAGGCCAGCTTTCCGCCCGGCACCCGCGTCTCGGCCCCGCGCGCGGGCTTTCTGCTGTGGGTGGAGTTGCCGCGCCAGGTCAATGCACTGGAGGTGCACCGCCGCGCGCTGGAGCTGGGCATTGGCGTCAGCCCCGGCCCGCTGTTTTCATCGCGCTCGGACCTGCCCAACCACCTGCGCCTGAACTGCGCCAACGAGCCCACGCCGCGCCTGCTGGGGGCCGTGGGGCAGGTGGGGGAGATATGCCGGGGGCTTCCTGGTGAATCTCGTGGTTAGAGGAGTATGTGTCGGACTTGTTGTGATTAACGCCACCGATCCACAAAGCGCGCACAGATGATCGCTGCCGCCAACTTCAACAGCGCTTCGTGAATTTCCATTCGTCGTTCAAAGTGGATTCGTAACTTGTCAAAGCCTTTAAACCATCAGAGGAATGTCTTAGGCATCCACGGCGATGTGTCGCTTGGAATCGAGCTTGCCGTTGTCCGCCGGGTTGGTGCCCGTTTCCTGGTCCCCGGGGCCTAGGAACGAGGAGCCATCAATGCTGATCCGGCTCCATTCGATCTGGTCATGTGCACGCAGTCGTGTCAGCATTGCCTATTGCAACTGCTCCCAGACCCCAGCAGCGTTCCAGTCGCACAGGCGTCGCTAGCAGGTCATGCCGCTGCCGTATCCAATGGATTGGGGAGTTCTTTCCATGAAATACTTGTTCTCAGGCCTGTAGTACAGCCTATTGTTGAGGGTGGATGTCTTTTTGGATTGCTGATTGCTCTCTGCAATCAGATTGGTCTTAATTTATTTCTAGATAAACCTTTAATTGAGTCATTTTGCTAGGGCTTTTTATCAAATCATCGCCATAGATCTTGGTTAGAATAAATTCCGCTTTTTAAATAAAGGAATCAAATGTTAATTAAAAAATGCATTTCTGCTGCTGCGATGATTCTCGTTGCGAGCACTTCGCACGCCTGGAATTTGATTTATGCCCATGACGTAAATGGAAATGCAACAGTGGGCTCGCTACAAGCACTCCGAACAGCAGCAAAAAATGGCGCGTCTGTAAAGATAGTTACTCATGAGCCGGGTGTTCATTTCTGGAATGCTCCATGCGCGCAGGTTTCTGTTCGAGACGACTCCACCCAAGCAGTGGTATGTTTAGGGCATGTGGACTTCTTGGTCAACCTCAACCAAGGACCTCAGTTCGGCGTCCCCTTGCAGCCTCCTCACGGAGCAAATTTCGCAGCCAATACAACTGGTCAATACGCTCAGGTAGATATTCAGACTGGCAATGGAGCCGTGCTGGCGCAAAAGGTATTTCGCGGAGCAATAAGCTGGTATGTTGATTGACGGTATAGAAACATCAAATACGCTGTATACGTGATAATGCTTTGATTAAGCCAATATTCATTGATTGCTTATAATTTTGGTCTCAAAAAATTCCTATTTAAAGCATCGGTAAATTCCGGTGCGGCCAATAGGTGGCTTAAGAGTGGCTAACACCACCGATCCACGAAGCGTGCACAGATGATCGCCGCTGCCAGTTTTAGCAGCGCTTCGTGGATATCCAGTCGTCTTTCAAAGCGGATTCGCAACTTGCCAAAGCCTGCAAACCATCCATGGGTCCGCTCCACCACCCAGCGATGCTTGCCCAGTCGCTCGCTACTCTCAACGCCTCGCCTGGCAATGCGGCTGGCGATGCCCCGTTGTCTCAAGTGCGCACGGCAACGCTTGTAGTCATAGCCCTTGTCGGCGTGCAACTTCGATGGTCTTTTGCGGGGGCGCCCTCCCAAGCCTGCAATCGCAGGAATCGCGTCCACGCACCTCTCGAACATCTTGGAGTCGTGCCGGTTCGCGCCGCTGACCAAGATCACCAGCGGGATGCCTCTGGCATCTACGACGATGTGCCGCTTGGAGCCGAGCTTGCCTCTGTCCGTGGGGTTGGGGCCCGTTTCCTGGCCCCCCGGGGGCTTGGTACCGAGGAGCCATCAATGCTAGCCCGGCTCCAATCAATCTGGTCATGTTCACGCAAGCGAGTCAACATGGCCTGGTGCAGCTGCTCCCAGACACCAGCAGCGTTCCAGTCGCGCAGGCGGCGCCAGCAAGTCATGCCGCTGCCGTACCCAAGGGATTGGGGAAGGTCTTCCCACGGAATGCCTGTTTGCAACACAAACAGGATGCCGTTGAGGGCGGCTTCATCGCTGACTGCGAGCTTGCGCGCACCGCCTTTGGCGGAAGGTACGAAGGCAGGGATGAGGGGTTGTAGCTGTCGCCACAGTTCTTTGCTTACAGGTCGTCGTGCCATGAGGGCAGCGAGCATAACTGCTCTGCGGGGGCCTGTGACGAAGTGGTGTTAGCCACTCTAAAGTTGTCGGCATCACATATCCACGAAGCGCGCACAGACGATCGACGCCGCCAATTTCAGCAGCGCTTCGTGGATGTCCAACCGTCGTTCAAAGCGGATTCGCAGATTGCCCAAGCCTGCAAACCATCCGTTCGTCCGCTCCACCATCCATCGGTGCTTGCCCGGCCGCTCGCTGGTCTCAACGCCTCGTCTGGCAATACCCCGTTGTCTCAAATGCGCACGGCAACGCTTGTAGTCATAGCCCTTGTCGGCGTGCAGCTTGGCTGGTCTTTTGCGGGGATGCGCTGGCAAGCCTGCAATCGCAGGAATCGCGTGCACGCACCTCTCGAACACCTTGTCGTCGTGCCGGTTCGCGCCGCTGACCAAGATCGCCAGCGGGACGCCTCTGGTATCTACAACGATGTGTCGCTTGGAGCCGAGCTTGCTCTATCGAACGATAGGCCGCAATACTCACCCCAACCCCTCCAGGAGGCACCACAGGTATCGCCGCCGCAACCCTAACCATCGCGACACCCGCCGCATCCACCGCGGCCCCGCTCCAGTTCCCATCCCGGACATTGCTGGCCAGACTCTGCAATCTTGTTGAAATTTTTTATAAAACAGCATTTTACTTATCACCAAGGTGCTGCTTAAAAACACTCCCAGTCTTCTATAAATATTCTGTCAAGCCATCAATTTTTATTAAAAGTTCTGCTGAAAATTAGAAATTCTATAATATGAGACACTGCGGTTCTTAATTTTACTTAACTTCCGTCAGGTTTCAATATCACACCTTCATGCATGACGAAGCAGTCTACAAAACCTGATATTTCTCCAGGCGTGTAAATGACAAGAAAATCCTCATTGGGTGCGATGGTAAAATTCTGATTTTCTGTATTGGTTTCAAATATAGCATGAACTACGGCACGTTGGCCTGATTGTAGTATGTAGTATTATGGTATAGGCTCTAATACTATTTTTGTTGGTGTGATTTTCTCATTTTTGATGGATAATTTGCTAATTATATTTGACATTCTATTTCATCATATTTCGAAAATTCCCCGAATTCAAATCAATGAAAATATTTATCTGTTAATGAATGGTTGTAAATTATTATCCATGAAGCAACTCTGTCGTTATATTTTCTTTTTCATTATCTAGAAACGATGAAAATTCGTGAAGCCAATTGGAAACCACTATGTTATCCATGGAGAATGTGCTTGCTGGTAATTGAGCTGAAGGACCTTTGTTAATGATTCTGCCGTCTTCCATGCATGCATCTGATGTGATATTTAATGTATCGTCTATTAAATGTACATTAATAACTATTGCTAATTCATTGCTGTCAATGCTTCGTGCCAAAGCTAGATATCCGTTCAATGGCAATGATTCGTTTGAGTTACACGATATATTTGAAATAACGTTGTTAACTGATCTGTTTATGTCGGCATTGAATTTTGAAAGAAAATATTGAATTTCCTTCCAAAATGTCTTTATTTCCAAATGAAGTATGTGATTCATTTGCGCATAACTCCTTCCACAGAATCAAGTAATTCTTGAGTTAGCGGATGCATGCTGTTGCTGCCTCGACTGTCAATCCATCCTTGCATTTGATTCATGTCTATCGGCTTAATGGAGACATGGCCCGTCTGAGGATTGTCACAAACTGCACATAGGTTTTTAAATTTTGCCGTGTTGATGACTTGAATTTTTCCGGGTAGAGATTTTTCAATACTATTGGTGGCGGATAGGCCCTGCAAGTCAACAGTCCTCGGGGTCATACTATTTGGCGTTCCAGAGGCAGATCTATATATTAAGGTGCCATCTTTGGCGGAATCTATCGAACGATACGCCGCAATACTTGCCCCAACCCCTCCAGGCACTACAGGTATTGCCGCCGCAACCCCATCAATCGCGATACCTGCCGCATCTACCGCAGCCCCGCTCCAGTTCCCCTCCCGGACATTGCTGACCAGACTCTGGAAGCCGATAGAAATATTGAACGCGTCCCAGACGGTTTCCGCAAGCTTGCCGTCCGGGTCCAGGTATTTGTTCGGGTTGTTGTTGGCGTAGGCGTAGCGGTTGAAGCTGTGGATCTGCTCGGGATTCATCTCCTTGGGGTCCATGCCCGTGAACCGGCCCAGCAGCGGCATGTAGTACCGCGCGCCCATGTAGGTCATGCCCGTATCGGGGTCGTAGGGCCTGCCAGCGAACCACAGCGTGTTGTCCGCGCTGGCCGGCTCCACCTTCTGGCGGTAGCCATAGGGCAGGTAGTTTTCCTTCCAGAGTACGGCGCCGGATTGGTTGGTGGCCAGCCAGGGCGTGCCTGCAGCGTCGTTGTGGAAGTAGGTGACGGTGGCCTGGGCCAGCGCACCGGGCGTGGTCAGCAGGGCTGCCAGAAGCAGCGCGGCAACTGCCAGCAGGCGCCGGCAGGATTGGCGGATGGCGTTCTTCATCGGGCGCTCACTTTCTGTGCAATGCGCTTGCCGTTGAGGTAGATGTATTCGGTGAGCTGGCCGGAGCCGTATTCCGCGAGCAGGTTGCCGTGCACACCATGGAACTCGTAGGTGGTGACGCCTGCCTTGGTGGTGTGGGTGCGTTTCTGGTCGCCGTCGTAGGCATAACGGATGGGGGAATTGCCCCAGCAGTCGGCGCACAGCAGGTTGGGGACGGCGTTGTAGGTGTAGGACTTCTGGCTGCTCTGGATGAAGTTACCCGCCGTGTCGTAGGTGAAGTGGTTGGTCGGGCCGCCATTGACGGTGATGGAGGACAGGCGGTGGCGGCTGTCGTAGCGGTAGTCGATCAGTTCGCTGCCCAGGCTCTGGCGGGTAATGTTGCCGGAGCCGCTGTAGCTGATGCTTCCGCGCCCCCTGGAGGTGCCCATGGATACCAGTCTGTGCACGCCGTCATAGCCGAAGGTACGGTCATAGTCCGCATCGGCCGTATCCCTCACGCTGGTGAGATTGCCCGTGCGGTCATAGGTCAGGATGGATCGGTGGAAATAGCTGCCCTGGCGCGAGGTGGCGAACGAGGCGGGAAGCAGCCTTTCGTTCTGGCCATATTCGGACTGCACTCCGTTGGCATAGGCGATGCGCTGGATCTGGCGGGACGGCCAGTAGCTGACGCTGCTGATGTAGCCGGGCATGGCCGTGGGTCTGCCCAGACTGTCCAGTGTGTAGCTGACGGTGGAGCCAGACAGTGGGTAGGTGATGGATGCCAATTGGTCATTGCCGCTGTAGCTGTAGCCAGCATTCCAATTGAAGCCACCTGCAGCCAACTCCTCCCGCGTGAGGTTGCCGTTGCGGTCGTAGGTGAAGCGACGTGTGGCTTCGGATGTGGCCGTGCTCAGCAGGCGGTGGGCCCTGTCGTAGCTGTACGTGGCGTCCGGGGTGGAGCCGGGGTAGCTGATGGACTGCAGGCGGTTGTGCCCGTCGTATCGGTATTGGATGGTGCCTACGGTCCCTGTGATCCTTGAAATCATGTTGCCTGCGGCATCGCGGCCCAGGCTTGTGGTGCCGGTCTCTGGGTGTGTGATGGATGTCAGTTGGTAGCTGCCGTTGTAGCCGTAGCTTCGTGTGATGCCCGCTTGCGTGACTGAGGTCACCAGTCCCCTGGCATTGCGGCCGATGGACAGGTTGGTGGACGGCTCCGGTGTGGAGATGGCCATCAGCAGCGGCTGGTCGGGGTCGCCGTAGGCGCGGTAGCTGTAGGTGGTTGTCAGACCGCGTTCGTCCACCACGGCGCGTGTGGCGGGGCCGTAGCCTATGCCCTGCGTGCTGCCATCCGCATGGCGTATGGAGATGACGCGGTCCAGGATGTCGTGCCGGTAGGCGGTTCCTGCGCTGGTGCCCGGGTCGGATTCAAAGGTTCTGCGGCCCAGCGCGTCGACGCTGAAACTTCGCACGATGCCGCCATGGTTGACGGACACGGGCTGACCGAAGCCGTTGAAGCTGGTGGTCTGGGTGAGCGCTCCCCGGCTGACGGTGCGCGTGGTGGTGCCATGGCTGATCTGGACGCTGTTGCCTGTGGGATAGCCGACGGAGATGATGCGGTTGAGACCGTCATAGCCATAGGTCCAGGTACTGCCGTCACCCCGGGTCTCGTAAGTGACGTTGCCCGCATCGCTGACCGTCCGCGAGATGGAAATGCCCTCGGGCTGCGATTCCGATTGGGCTATTCCCCGCCTGTAGCCACCGTAGTAGTGTGTCAGCCCTCGCGGGAAGGTGGTGGCGCTCAGGTTGCCTTGGCCGTCATACGCGTGGCGGGTCTGGATGCCATCGCGGGTGATGGAGGTCATGTTGCCATTGCCGTCGAAGCTGCGCGATATGCTGCCGCCCGCATGGCTTTCGCTTTGCACCTGGCGCACTATCCATTTGGACGGGTTGATGTAGTAGCTCAGGCTGGTGGTGCGGTTGCCGCTCGATGGGCCGTATTCGGAGATCGTGCCAGGATTGCCATAGGTGTCGAAGTTGCTGTAGCGGGTCGTATAGCTGGCATTGTCTCGGGTGATGGTGCGCTCTGCAAGAAGCGGGGCGTTGAATTCACCGATATCGACCTTGGTAGCGAAGGCGCCGGGACGGAAGTTGTTCTCGCTCGATATCTTCTGCTTGCCCCAGGTGTAGGTCTCGGTCTGGCTGCTACCCAGGCTTTTGGAGGCCAGCAGGCCCACCATCCATACGCTGCCCGAGCTAGAGTAATTGGGCCCTATGTGCCGGTAGGTCACGGTGCCTGAGGGGGTGTTGACGGTGGTTACGTCGTGTGCGCCGGGGCGTCCGGGCGCGTAGCTGAAGGACCAGTTGCCTCCCGTGCTTGTGGACTTGGCCGTGACCACGGTAGAGCGGCTGGCGGGATTGGCCTGGGTGTCGAAGTGGACGAAACCGTATTGATAGCCGATGGAGCCCCCCTGAGGGTAGGTCAGGCGCCGCATGATGTGGCTGCCGGGGGTGTTGTTGAGGTTCCCGTTGTAGTCATAGATCCAGCGCAGACCGTCGGGCCGGGTGACGGAGCCGAGCTGGAATTTGTCCCTGACGTTTGAGATGCCCTGATAGGCGTAGTGGTAGGTCTGGCCTGCCGCGCTGATGGCGGTGATCCTCCGGCTCGCCATACCGCTGTCCGCATAGAAAAACTGGACTGAGCGACCATCGCTTGTGACCACTCTGGATATCTGCGGCGAGGCGGCCGCCGCGTACTGGATGGTGGCGTAGTTGCCGTTGCGGTCCGTGATGCGGCTCGTCAACCAGGCATATGTGGGATAGGGGCCGCCACCCAGATTGACCAGTTGGTTCATGTCGTAGCGCGTGCCGTCGGGTGATGTGACGGCCAGCCCACCCGCGCCGCTGGTGATGCAGTCGGCGCGCCAACGCTGCGTGGTGATCAGCAGTGGTGCGGTCGTGCCTGTGAAAGCCAGGAGCTGGCGGCTGCCGTCAGGCAGCTCCAGCACGGGGTTGTCAGCGATGGTCTGGGTGTTCTTGTTGAAGCAAATACTGGTTTCGCGGGACTTGAGCACCCTTCCAAAATGGATGTTCCAGCCCACGCCCGCCAGCGATTCATGTAGCGCCGGATTCGTGGGCTCTACCGATGTGCTGTTGTACGAACGTACTACTTTCAGGTCGAAGCCGCCATTGCCGGGCAGGTGGATATCCACGTAATGCAGTTGCAGTGCACCGGTGAATGGATCAATGAATTCACCGAATCCCTGGTTCACATAGCTGCGATTGGGTTGAATTCCCGGATCTTTGTAGAAGTCGGGAATGACTTCCTGGGAATGGACGGGCCATGCCGCCATTGTCATCAGCAGCGCCAAGCTGCCCGCAATTGCCTTTATTGCCGGATTCATGGGTTCTCCCTGAAGAAACTGGACAGGTGCGCACGCGCGGCTCGGGCAGTTGGTTCTGCTCTTGGCTGGCTGCAGGGCCATGCTGTGCATTCTCAGGGAGGCCGGCAAGAGAGCCCCCTTGGGCGGCAGGGTGGCTTCGAACGGTTCTTTTTAAGCCGGAGTGCGGGAATCCAGCTAATGCGCTACATCAGGAATCCCGTGTTAATGACTGTCAAGAAAAGAAAATAGCCAAGCGTCCATCTTGAAAAGCGCACCGAATCATGACCTTTGATCGGTATTTTTCCAGAATATCTCTCAGCTTATTTTCAGATTATTCCTAGGATCATTGGAGGCTACGGGATTGGATTTTCCATGAAGCCGTCCCACTCTGACGCCTTATTTCTTCTCGCGCGGCACGCGCCCCATGAGGAAGAACTCGGGATTGGGCTGCATGCCGGCAAAGCTGGCCATGCGGTTGGACAGGCCGAAGAAGGCGGTGATGGCGGCGATGTCCCAGATGTCCTCGTCGTCGAAGCCATGCGGGTACAGCGCCTCGAAGTCGGCCTCGCAGATTTCATGGCTGCGTTCGCAGACCTTCATGGCGAAGTCCAGCATGGCGCGCTGGCGGGCGCTGATGTCGGCCTTGCGGTAGTTGACGGCCACCTGGTCGGCCACGTAGGGCTGCTTTTCGTAGATGCGCAGGATGGCGCCGTGGGCCACCACGCAGTACAGGCACTGGTTGGCCGCGCTGGTGGTGGTGACGATCATCTCGCGCTCGCCCTTGGTCAGGCTGCCTTCTTCCTTGAGCATGAGGGCATCGTGGTAGGCGAAGAAGGCGCGCCATTCGGCGGGGCGGCGCGCAAAGGCCAGGAAGACGTTGGGGATGAAACCGGCCTTTTCCTGCACTTCAAGGATGCGGGTGCGGATGTCCTCGGGCAGGCTGGACAGTTCGGGCTGGGGGTAGCGGGCGGTGGCCATGTGTCTTGTCTCCTGGGTGTGGTGGTTGTCGTTGCGGTCCATGTTCGCATGGCCTGCGCTGCGCGGGGTGAACGCGCATGACAGCCTGCCTGCCGCCGAGGTTGCAGATTGCGCCCGGGCTCAGGCGGGCGCCATCTCCGGCTCAGGTCGTTGTGCAAACCAGTCGCCCAGAAAGCCGGTGAGCGCGCGGATCCGGGCCGACATCTCGCTGCGCGTGGCGTGCACCAGGTAGATGTCGGCCGCAGGCAGCTGCCATTGGGGCAGGACCTCGCGCAGGGCGCCTGCGGCCAGCGGCGCGGCCACGTCCCACAGCGAGCGCTGCAGGATGCCGTGGCCGTCCAGTGCCCAGGTCAGGGCTGCAGCGCCATCGTTGGTGCTCATCACGCCGTTGACCTTGATGTTGTGCTCGCTCAGGCTCTGGCGCGTGCGGCGGCTCAGGCGCCAGCTGCCATAGGTTTCGTCGCTCTCGCGGATCACGATGCAGCGGTGGGCCTGCAGGTCCGCAGGCTGGCGCGGCTCGCCATGGGCGTTGAGGTAGGAGGGCGCGGCGCACAGCACGCGGCGGTTGGGCAGCAGCAGGCGGGCGGTGAGGCCGGAGTCGGGCAGGGCGCCAAAGCGCACCACGGCGTCAAAGCCCTGCTCGACCAGGTTGACGGGCCTGTCCGTCAGGTGCAGCTGCACTTGCACCTCTGGATAGGCGCGCGCAAAGGCCGACAGCGCGGGCGCCAGCCGCTGGCGGCCAAAGCCCAGTGTGCAGGCAATGGACAGCGGGCCGCGCGCCGTGGCGCGCGTGCCCGAGATGCTGCGCTCCAGCGCCTCCAGGTCGGCCAGGATGCGCGCGCCGTCCAGCAGGTAGGCTTCGCCCTCGGGCGTCAGGTGGATGCGCCGTGTCGTGCGCTGCAGCAGGCGCACGCCAAGGCGCCGCTCCAGCAGGGACAGGCGGCGGCTGACGGCGGGCGGCGTCACGCCCATCTGCTGGGCCGCAGCGGCCAGGCTGCCTTCGCGGATCAGCAGCGAGAAGAAACGCAGGTCGGAAAAGCCGTCCATGGTGGATGCGGTGGATGGTTGATTCGTAAATTGAACTGATGGATCAATGCAATATTTTGCTATTTATGCAGCCTGGTTTACTGATTAGCATGGCAGGCTGACAGTCATGAACAACGTAGAAGGAATCTCCGGGATGCACACAGATCCATGGATGCCGGGCCTGCGCCAGCAGCGCATCACGGTCGATGACGGGGTGGAGATCAACGCCTGGGTGGGCGGCCAGGGGCCGGCCCTGCTGCTGGTGCACGGCCACCCGCAGACCAGCGCCATCTGGCACCGCGTCGCGCCCCGGCTGGCGCAGCAGTTCACCGTGGTGCTGGCCGACCTGCGCGGCTATGGCGACTCCTCGCGCCCGGCCGGCGACCCCGAGCATGTCAACTACAGCAAGCGCACCATGGCCCGCGACCTGCTGCGCCTGATGGCGCGGCTGGGCCATGAGCATTTCAGCGTACTGGCGCATGACCGGGGCGCGCGCGTGGCGCACCGGCTGGCCATGGACTATCCCGCCAGCGTGCAGCGTCTGGTGCTGCTGGACATTGCGCCCACGCTGGCCATGTACGAGCAGACCGGCGAGGCCTTTGCGCGCGCCTACTGGCACTGGTTCTTCCTGATCCAGCCCGCGCCGCTGCCCGAGCGCCTGATCGAGGCCGACCCCGCCGCCTATGTGCGCGAGATCATGGGCCGGCGCAGCGCCGGCCTGGCGCCCTTCGATCCCCGGGCGCTGGCCGAGTACCAGCGCTGCCTGGCGCTGCCGGGCAGCGCGCACGGCATGTGCGAGGACTACCGCGCCTCGGCCGGCATCGACCTGGACCATGACCGCGAGGACCGCCGGCTGGGGCGCAGGCTGTCCATGCCGCTGCTGGTGCTCTGGGGCGAGGAGGGCGTGGTGCACCGCTGCTTCGATCCGCTGCGCGAGTGGCAGCTCGTGGCCGACGATGTGCGCGGCCGGCCGCTGGCCTGCGGGCACTACATTGCCGAGGAGGCGCCCGACGCACTGCTGGACGCGGCCCTGCCATTTCTGTTGCAGGCCGGGTGAGTGCGGTCATTGCTGGCTTTCGGGACTGCATTCAGGCAAGCCGGCAAAAAAGGGCAAAGAGGGCAAAGGTGCATTCGCACCATATCTGGGGAGACATAGCGTTCTCCATGGATTCAATTGGTATGCCAATCGTGTCCGGAAAAGGTAAGCAATTGAAAAAACCGCATGCCTGCTGCCAGCATGCAATGCCCAGGTCCCAATCCTTGAAAGCCGCTGGAGACAAGGCCTGGCAAGGGCTGGGCAACGCCTTGCGCCCATAGGGGACCACCGCACAAGGTGCAGGCGGGCCAATGCGCAGCCCATTGCCGATGCATGGTGAAACGCCGAACTGATACAGTCGCGCGGCCCGCCCGAGGGGGAGGGTCTTATTCATCACGGGATATTCACAATGAGCAACAAGAAAACCGCAGTGGCTGCTGCCGTGGCATTGGCCGTCGTGGCCTATGGAGGAACCACCTGGTATACGGGCCAAAGGGCCGAGTCCGGCTACAAGGATGCCGTGGCCGAATTGCGCAAGGTGCTGGGCGAGAAGGCCGTCGTGACCGACGAATACCACAAGGGATTCCTGTCGTCCCAGGCCAAGCTGGTGCTGCAGTGGCCTGCGGCTGGCGAGGCCGATGCGCCCGCCGCGGCAGACGCCGGCGCAGAAGCCGCCCCCAAGCCCGTGCGCCTGGTGGTGGACACCACGGTGCGCCACGGCCCGCTGGCCGGTGGCCGCCTGGCGGCAGCGGTGTCGGAGACGCGCTTTGCGCTCGACGGCCTGGACGAAAAGAGCCGCCAGACCCTGGCCAAGGCTGTCGCTCCCACGCTGACCGGCGTGCACCACTTCACGGGCGGCCAGGATGTGCGCCTGCTGCTGCCTGCAGGCGAGATGGGCGACAACGAAGTCACCATGCGCTGGCAGGAAATGGTGCTGGATACGGCCCTGGGCGGTGGCAGCGTCAAGGGCACCTGGCGCTGGCCCGAGGTGGCCCTGCTGGGCCTGCCCAGCCGCGACAAGTCCATGGGCGTGGAAGAGGAAGAGGGCGAGGAGGAGGAATCCGACAACGACGAGGCCATCGCCGCCCAGCCGGCCGCAGCGCCGGTGGAGCGCACCAGCATCGTGCTCACGGGCCTGGAAAGCAGCTTCGAGAACAAGGTCATCGACGGCCTGTGGGGCCTGGGCCCCGGCAAGGCCAGCGTGCGCATCGCCCGCTTCGGCATGAGCAGCACGCCCGCCGAAGGCGGCGAGGCCAAGACGCTGCTGGACCTCAAGAACGTGGACGGCAGCTCGGTCATCGAGTCCGACAAGACCACGCTGGGCATGACCACCCAGGTCAAGGGCACGGGCCGTATCGGCCCCATCGATTTCGAGTCCGTGGGCTACGAGGAAAAGATCCAGCGCCTGGACATCGAGGCGCTGCGCGGCTTCCAGCGCGTCATGGTCGAGGGCTACCGCAAGGAGGGCCTGGCCAAGGCGCTGGAATCGCTGGAAGAGCAGGGCATGGGCGTGCTGATGCAGAACGCCCCGCGCCTGGTGGCGGCCCTGCCGGCCTACTCCATGAAGCTGCAGGCCACCTACCAGGGCCAGACCGGCCATCTGGAGTACGGCGCCGAAGTGCAAAGCGCGCCCACGCAGGAGCAGGTCGCCCAGGCCGGCTGGATGCCGGCGCTGCTCAAGACCTCGGCACTGCAGGCCAATGCCAGCCTGCCCAAGGCCTGGCTGGAGCCGCTGATCAAGGCATCGGGCAAGCCCGATGTCTCGGCCGAGGATGTGGAAGGCATGCTGGGCATGGCCCAGGCCACGGGCTATGCCCGCCTGGAAGGCGACAAGCTGGTCAGCGCGCTCAAGATGCAGGCCGGCCAGGTCACGCTCAACGGCAAGCCCATCGCCCTGCCCATGGGCGCGCTGCAGTAAGCGGCCATCCACCTTCGGGGCGTCGCCCCGGAAGGTGGTCTCAGGGATGCCACTGGCTGGCGCGCACCACGGGGGCCTGTGTGCTGGCGCTGCCCGCCAGCGCATAGGACAGCTGGTTGGCCGCCGCCACCACCGTCTGCGCCATGGCTTCCAGCCGGGCCTCGGGCAGGCGCGATGCCGGCCCGGAAATGCACACCGACCCCATCAGCCGCCAGTGCATGCCGAACACCGGCGCCGACACCGTGGCCACGCCCTGTTCGCGCTCGCCGATGGACCAGTGGTAGCCGCGCTGGCGGATCTGCTCGTACACCGGCCCCGGCTCGCCTGAAAACGCCAGGATCACGCGCCCCGGCGAGCCCTGGTCCAGCGGCAGCCCCTCGCCCATGCGCGCATGGTGGCGCAGGGCCTGCGGCCCTTCCACGCGCACGAGGCAGGTGCGCACATTGCCTTCGCGCACATAGAAGGCCGCGCTCTCGCCGCTGGCCTGCGTGAGCGCGCGCAGCGCGGGCTCCAGCACGTTCTGCACATCGAAGCCCGCCTGGTAGCGCGCACCCAGCCAGCCAGCGGCCGGGCCCAGGCGCCAGTCCCCATCGTCCCTTTGCACCATGAAGCCCGACTGCGCCAGCGTGCGCGCCAGCCGCAGCACCGTGGTCTTGTGCAGCGCGCAGCGCCGGCTCAGTTCCGCCAGGGACAGGTGCGACTCCCCGAGGGCGAAGGCGCCAAGCAGCTGCAAGGCACGCGTGACGGCGATGACGCCGCCGTCCTTGGCCGCGCTGGCCTTGTCATCGGGTGGCTGCGCCGGGGAAGGGGTGCTGGGGGGCTTGTTCATGGTGCAAGGTATGCAATTGGTTGCGCTGTATGAAACGGCATTGTATGGGTTGAAACGTTTTCATAAAGTTCGTCCCACGCACCGCAGCCATGCGGGCGTTGGACACAACAAACGGAGACAAACCGCCATGCCGATTCCCTCGCTTTCGCGTTGCCTCAACGCACGCCTTCTTGCCGTCCTGGTCGGCGTTGCCGCCATCGTGCCCATGGGCGCTGCCCAGGCCCAGGACGCCTATCCCCGCAAGCCCATCCGCCTGGTCGTGCCGTTTCCGCCCGGTGGCGGCACGGACATGATCGCGCGCACCGTGGCCCAGCGGCTGGCGGACCACAACAAGTGGACCGTGGTGGTGGACAACCGGCCCGGGGCCGGCGGCAACCTGGGCGTGGACGCCGTGGCCAAGGCCGCGCCGGACGGCCATACCCTGGTCATGGGCCAGACCAGCAACCTGGCCATCAACCCCTCGCTGTACGCCAAGCTGCCCTATGACCCGCTGAAGGATCTGGTGCCCGTGGCGCTGGTGGCTTCCGCGCCCATCGTCATGGCCGCGCCGGCCAACTCGCCCTACAAGACCTTTGCCGACCTGGTCAAGGCCGCCAAGGCCAAGCCCGACGGCCTCACGCTGGGCTACCCGGGCAACGGCACGGTGGCGCACCTGGCCGGCGAACTGGCCGAGAACGCGGCCGGCATCAAGCTGCGCCATGTGCCCTACAAGGGCGCAGCCCAGGCCATGACCGACCTGGTGGGCGGGCAGATCGATTTCTACATGTCCGCCGTGCCCACGCTGCTGGGCCAGGTGCGCAACGGCAAGCTGCGCGCGGTGATGGTCACCTCGCTCAAGCGCTCCGCCCAGCTGCCGCAGACGCCCACGCTGGCCGAGTCCGGCTACCAGGACTTCGAGGCCGTCACCTGGTTCGGGGTGCTGGCGCCGGCTGGCACGCCGCAGGCCATCGTGCAGCAGTTGAACAAGGCCATCAACGACGCGCTGCTCGTGCCCGAGGTGGCCGAGAAGCTGCGCTCCGAAGGCGGCGAGGTGCTGGGCGGCTCGTCCGAGAAGTTCGCCGCGCTGCTGCGCGCCGAGGTGCCGCGCTGGGCACGCATCGTCAAGGACTCGGGCGCCAGCCTGGACTGAGCCCGGGGCAGGGGCGCCAGCCCTTTCGCTTCCTTCTCGCTCCCACCTCCCTTCCTTTCCTCCATCGAGATCTCGCCATGGACTGCGACAGCCTTGCCGTGCCCGTCCGTTTCTCGCAGGGCAGCGCCCGGCCCCGTGCCGTGCTGCCCCCGGATGCCTGCGACTGCCATGTGCATGTCTATGACGGCCGCTACCCGGCAGCCCCGGGCGCGCGGCTGCTGCCGCCCGACGCCTCGGCCGGCGACTACCGCGCGCTGCAGCGGCGCCTGGGCACCGCGCGCTGCGTGCTGGTCACGCCGTCCACCTACGGCAGCGACAACCGCTGCATGTTGGACGGGCTGGCCGCCCTCGGCCCGCAGGCGCGGGGCGTGGCCGTGATCGATGGCAGCGAAAGCGATGACCAGCTGCAGCGCCTGCACGGCCTGGGCGTGCGCGGCGTGCGGCTGAACCTGTCGCTGGGCGTGACGGGCACGGCCGAGCTGCTGGTGCCGCTGGCCCGCCGCATCGCGCCGCTGGGCTGGCATCTGCAACTGCTGATGGCGCCGGACCTGCTGGCGTCGCTGGCCGGCGTGCTGCGGCAATTGCCGGTGCCGCTGGTGTTCGACCACTTCGGCCGCATTGCCCCCGAGCAGGCGGGGCGCCATGCGGGCCATGCGCTGCTGCTGGAGCTGCTGGAGGGCGGCAGGGCCTGGGTCAAGTTGTCCGGCGGCTACATCGTCAGCGCGCTGCAGTCGGTCGAAGACCCGGCGCTGGACGCCCTGGCCGCCAGCTATCTGCGCTGCGCGCCCGAGCGTGTGCTCTGGGGCAGCGACTGGCCGCATGTCAGCGCCTCGGCAGGCATGCAGCCCCTGCCTGATGACGCCCGCCAGATCGACCGCCTGGCCGACTGGACCGCCCATGCCGGCGGTGCCGCCACGCTGCGGCGCGTGCTGGTGGACAACCCCCGGGCGCTGTACGGCTTCGAGACCGCAGCGCCGCCATTGCATTGCACACAAGCAGGAGACAAACCATGAACACCTTCCATCCCACGCGCCGCACCCTGCTGGCCGCAGGGGGCGCCGCCCTGCTGGGGCCGCTGTGCAGCGCCGCCGTCCACGCGCAGCCCGCATGGCCGGCAGGCAAGCTCATCACCTGGGTCGTGCCCTATCCGCCCGGCGGCAGCACCGATGTGCTGGGCCGCCAGGTGGCACTGCACCTGGGCAAGGCCCTGGGCAGCACCGTGATCGTGGACAACCGCGCGGGCGCCACGGGCACCATCGGCGCGGCCTACGTGGCCAAGGCGGCGCCGGACGGCCACACGCTGCTGGGCACCTCCATCGGTCCGCAGGCGATCGCGCCCCACCTCATGGGCAAGCTGCCCTATGACCCGATTGCGGGCTTCGAGCCCGTCATCACCATCGGCACCATTCCCCATTTGCTGGTGGTGGGCGCGGCCCAGCCCTTCCAGTCGGTGGCCGATCTGCTGGCCGCCGCCAAGGCGCAGCCAGGCCAGCTGGCCTTTGCCTCCGGCGGCAGCGGAACCATCTTGCAGATGCAGGGCGAGCTGCTGCAAAGAAAGGGCGGCGTGCGCTTCATCCATGCGCCCTACAAGGGCGACACGCCCGCGCTGCAGGACACGCTGGCGGGGCAGGTGCAGTTCATGTTCGCCCCCGTGGCCGCCGCGCTGCCCCATGTGCAGGGCGGCAAGCTGCGCGCGCTGGCCGTGACCTCGGCGGCGCGCCTGAAGGCCCTGCCTGACGTGCCCACCATGGCCGAGGCCGGCATCGGCGACTTCGTGGTCGAGCAGTGGCAGGCCGTCTTTGCGCCGGCCAGGACGCCGGCCGCCATCGTGCAGCGGCTGAACCAGGAGATCGGCCTGGCGCTCAGGGACCCGGCCGTCGTGGCACTGGCCGAGCGGCTGGGCGTGACCCTGGTCGGCGGTACGCCACGGCAATTGGGCGAGCTGCAGAAATCCGACTCCGCCAAGTGGGCCCAACTCATCCGCGAGGCCGGCATCAAGGCCGACTGACGCGCGCACATCTTTCTGTTTTCCTTCACCTCATCTCACTGGACCATCATGAGCCAACTCCCAGAAATCATCCGTGACATAGAGCGCGTGGACGCCCAAGTCGTGCAGCGCGCAGCCGGCTTTCAGGCCGCCATCCTGGCCGACGTGGCGGGCCGCCGCGGCACCATGCATTCGCGCGTGGCGCCCGTGCACCAGGGCATGAAAGTGGCCGGCCCGGCCTTCACCGTCGAGGTGCGTCCCGGCGACAACCTCATGATCCACGCCGCCATCGCGCTGGCCCGGCCCGGCGACGTGCTGGTCATCGACGGCAAGGGCGACCAGACCGCCGCGCTGATGGGCACGCTGATGCTCAGCGCCTGCAAGAAGCTGGGCCTGGCCGGCGTCATCGTGGACGGCGCCATCCGCGACCGCCTGGAGCTGCTGGAGCTGGACTTCCCCGTGTTCAGCGCAGGCTTCAATCCCGCAGGCCCGACCAAGTTCGTGCCGGGCCGCATCAACCACGCCATCTGCGCTGGTGGCACGACGGTTCACCCGGGCGACCTGGTGGTGGGCGATGCCGATGGCGTGGTCGTCATCGAGCGCGCCAAGGCACCCGCCATGCTGGAGCTGGCCGTGAAGAAGGTGGCCGACGAGGCCGCCCGCATCGAGGCCATTGCGCGCGGCGACACGGCATCGAAGTGGCTGCCCGCGGCCCTGCGCGCGGCCGGCGTGCTCAAGGAAGGGGAATCGCTGTGAGCACCATCATCGTCACCGGCGCCGATCTGGCGCCACAGGCCCTGGACCTGCTGGCCCGGCACGACATCGTCTATGCGGGCAAGACGCCCACCGAAGAGGACCTGGTCGCGCTGTGCCGCGCCCATGATCCCGTGGCCATCATCGTGCGCTACGGCAAGGTGGGCGCGGCCGTGATGGACGCGGCGCCCTCGCTGCGCGTGATCTCCAAGCACGGCAGCGGCACGGACACCATCGACAAGGCGGCCGCCGCCGAACGCGGCATTGCCGTGGTGGCTGCGGCTGGCGCCAACGCGGCGGCCGTGGCCGAGCAGGCACTGGCCCTGCTGCTGGCCTGCGCCAAGTCGGTGGTGGCGCTGAACGCCCGCATGCACGCAGGCCACTGGGACAAGGCCACGCACAAGAGCCTGGAGCTGGGCGGGCGCACCGTGGGCCTGGTGGGGCTGGGCGCCATCGGCCTGCGCTTTGCGCGCATGGCCGATGCGCTGGGCATGCGCGTGATCGGCTTCGATCCCTTCGCAAAGAACCTGCCCGCCTGCGTGCAGCCCGTGGACCTGGAAACCATCTGGCGCGAGTCCGACGCGATTTCGCTGCACTGCCCGCTGACCGAGGAAAACCGGGGCATGCTCGGCGCCTCCACGCTGGCGGCCTGCAAGCGCGGCGTGATCGTGGTCAACACCGCACGCGGCGGCCTGATCGACGAGGCCGCGCTGCTGGCCGCCGTGCGCTCGGGCCAGGTGGCGGCCGCAGGGCTGGACAGCTTTGCGGTGGAGCCCATGGTGGCCGGCCACCCGTTCCAGGGCGAAAGGAACTTCGTGCTCAGCCCCCATATCGGCGGCGTGACCGGCGATGCCTACGTGAACATGGGCGTGGGCGCGGCCCGCAATGTGCTGGAGGTGCTGGCCCGCGTGCCTGCGGCGGCCGGCGCCTGAGCCAGGGCAGGGGCGCCGTGCGCGCCCTTGGCCCATGCATGTGCATGCATGTGATTTGAGGAGACAAGCGATGTCGAGGAATTTCCAAGAGGTCCGCCGCCTGGCCTTGCGCGGCGGCCTGCTGGCCGCCGTGGGGCTGGCCGTGCTGGGCGCCCAGCCCGCGCTGGCGCAGAAGGACTATCCGGCCAAGCCCGTGCGGCTGGTCGTGGGCTTTGCGGCGGGCGGCCCCACCGACGTGGTGGCGCGCGCCTTTGCCGACCATGCGGGCAAGGCGCTGGGCCAGCCCTTCGTGGTGGACAACAAGCCCGGGGCCAACACCATACTGGCCGCGCAGGCCGTGGCTGGCGCGCCGGCCGATGGCTATACGCTGCTGTTCGGCGCCACCAACCACAGCATGATCCCGGCGCTGTACCAGGGCCGCGTGAAGTTCGACGTGGTGCGCTCGTTCCGGCCGCTGTGCACGGTGGCCAGCAGCCCCACGGTGCTGGTCGTGGGGCCGGGCATGCCGGCGCGCAACCTGCAGGATTACATGGACCAGGCACGCAGCCGGCCCGGCAGCGTCACGGCCGGCACGGCGGGCATGGGCAGTTCGGGCCATTTCGCCACCGAGATGTTTGCGCGGGCCAAGGGCCTGAAGCTCAACCACGTGCCCTACAAGGGCGCGGCGCCCGTGGTCACGGATCTCATGGGCGGCCAGCTCGACAGCTCCTTCGCCACGCTGGGCTCGGTGCTGCCCCAGGTGCGCAGCGGCAAGCTCACGGCGCTGGCCGTGGCTTCGCCCAGACGCGCGTCCCTGCTGCCCCAGGTGCCCACCTTTGCCGAAGCGGGTGGCGGCGACTACTCGGCCGATGTCTGGTACGGCGTGCTCGCGCCGGCGGGCATTCCCGACGGCGCGGCCCAGGCGCTGGAGCGCGTGGCCGTGGAGTTTGCCAAGAGTGCATCGGCCGCGGACAAGCTGCACGGCCTGGGCATGGATGCCGAGTCCAGCTGCGGCAGCGCCTTCGCGCAGCGCGTGGCCAGCGAAGCGGCCTCCTATGCGCAGATCGCCCGCGAACTGAACCTGAAGGCGGATTGATTCGGCCGCCGCCCCCTCTAAAAAATCTGGAGACAAGCCATGAAATTCCTTGCCAGAACCCTGATCGCGGCCTGCGCCCTGGCCGCCGCCGTGGCCCAGGCCGCCTTTCCCGAGCGTCCCATCACCCTGGTCGTGCCCTATGCGCCCGGCGGCGGCGCCGACGCGGCCGCGCGCCTGCTGGCCACGCGCATGGGCGCGCGGCTGGGCACCAGCATCATCGTGGACAACCGGCCCGGGGCCAGCGGCACCATTGGCGCCAGCCAGGTGGCCAAGGCGCGCGCCGACGGCTACACGGTGCTCTACGACGCCACGCCGTTTTCCATCAACCCGCATCTGTTTGCCAAGCTGCCCTATGCGCGCAGCGCGCTGCAGCCGCTGTCGCTGGTGCTGCTCATGCCCAATGTGGTCGTGGTGAAGGCCGACTCGCCCGTGCGCAGCGTGGCCGACCTGGCGGCCAGGGCCAAGGCGCAGCCGGGCAAGATCAACTTCGCCTCGGGCGGCAGCGGCACGGTGCAGCGCCTGGCGGCCGAGCTGTTTCGCCAGCGGCTGGAGCTGGACATGGTCCATGTGCCCTACAAGAGCGGCGGGCCGGCCATTGCCGATGTGATGGGCGGGCAGGTGGACTTCATGTTCGGCACCATGGCGGCCACCTATCCGCTGGTCACGGGCGGCAAGCTGCGCGCCCTGGCCGTGGCGGCGCCCCAGCGCTCGGCGCGCCTGCCCGATGTGCCCACCGTGTCCGAGACCGTGATTCCCGGCTACGAGGCCTATGAGTGGAACGGCATCTTCCTGCCCACGGGCACGCCCGAGCCCGTGGCCGCGCGCCTGCACCAGGCGCTGTCCGAGGTGCTGCAGGAAGCCGAGGTGCGCCAGCGCCTGAGCGACCTGGGCGCCCAGCCCATGGCATCGACGCCGGCCGAGTTCGCCGCCTTCCTCCAGAAGGAAGACGCCAAGTGGGGCGAGGTGGTGCGCAAGGGCGCCATCGTGCTGGACTGAGCGCATGGGCATGACCGACATCGCCATGGCCGTGCCGCACTCGGCCGGCACGAGCAGGCCTGCGCGCACGCTGCCGCCCCTGGCTTGCGACAGCCACATGCACATCTTCGATGCGCGCTTTGCGCCGTCGCCGCACTGGCCGCGCACGCCTCCGCAGGCCGACGTGGCCATGTACCGCCAACTGCAGCGGCGCCTGGGCACCTCGCGCGCCGTGGTGGTCACGCCCTCGACCTATGGCACGGACAACGCCTGCACGCTGGATGCGCTGGAGCGCCTGGGCGATGATGCGCGCGGCGTGGCCGTGGTCGCCCACGATGTGGCCGATGCCGAGCTGGACCGGCTGGCCACGCACCGCGTCTGCGGGCTGCGCGTGAACTTTGTCTCGCCGCAGTCCTGGGGCGAGACCACGGCCCACATGCTGGTCACGCTGGCGCACCGGGTCGCACGGCTGGGCTGGCATGTGCAGGTCTTCGTGCAGCCCGAACAGCTGGTGGCGCTGGAGCCCGTGCTGGGCGCGCTGCCCGTGCCCCTGGTCGTGGACCACCTGGGTCGCATCGACCCGGCCGCGGGCATGCAGGGCGTGGAGGGCGCGGCCCATGCCGCGCTGCGCCGGCTGCTCGATGGCGGCAACACCTGGGTCAAGCTCTCCGGCGCCTATATGCGTTCATCGGTGGGCGGCCCCTCCTATGCCGACATGCTGCCGCTGGGCCGCGACCTGGTGCGCGCCGCACCCGAGCGCCTGGTCTGGGGCAGCGACTGGCCGCACACCACCGAGGCGCCGGGCTCCGTCGACGATGCCGATCTGGTCGATCTGCTGCAGGCCTGGGCGGGCACGGACGAGGCCATGGACCGCATCCTGGTCGACAATCCAGCGCGCCTGTACGGTTTCAGCGCCATCCCCTGAAATCCCGAGAAAGACAAGCACCATGTTCCTGCTGCGAGCCCCCCAGGTCTGCGAACTCGAATCGTTCACCGCCATGCCCGACGCCCTGCGCCGCCCCGAGCGCAGCGAGTGGGCCGATGCCAACCGGGGCGGCGCCGTCACCGACTCCTTCCTCGAGGGGCCGGTGTTCGACGGCGCCGGCAACCTGTACGTGGCCGACATTCCCTGGGGCCGCGTCTTCCGCATCGATCCGCAAGGCGCCTGGACCCTGGTGGCCGAGTACGACGGCGAGCCCAACGGCATGAAGTTCCTTGACGAGCGCACGCTGCTGATCACCGACTACAAGAACGGCCTGATGTGCCTGGAGGTGGCCACGGGGCGCGTCAGCCCCTATCTGCAGCGGCGCAACAGCGAGCGTTTCAAGGGCGTGAACGACCTGGTCTTCGATGCCGAGGGCAACCTCTACTTCACCGACCAGGGCCAGAGCGGCCTGCACGATCCCAGCGGCCGCCTGTACCGCCTGCGTCCGGACGGCCGGCTGGACCTGCTGCTGGCCAACGTGCCCAGCCCCAACGGCGTGGCGCTGTCGCCCGATGGCCGCGTGCTCTACCTGGCCGTGACGCGCGGCAACTGCGTCTGGCGCGTGCCCCTGCTGCCCGATGGCAGCGTGGCCAAGGTGGGGCAGTTCTTCACCTCCTACGGCCCCAGCGGCCCCGACGGGTTGGCCGTGGATGACCAGGGCCGGCTGCTGGTGGCCAACCCGGGCCTGGGCCTGGTGTGGGTGCTCAACCATCGGGCCGAGCCCGTGCAGGTGCTGCGCGGCGTGCCGGGAAGCTCGCTCACCAACCTGGCCTTTGGCGGCGTGGACCGCCGCACGCTGTATGTGACGGACTCCACGCACGGGTGCATTCTGCGTGCCCGGCTGGAGGCGCCGGGGCTGGCGCTGCACGGCTTGAACAAGGGCTGAGGCGGCCGTCGCGACCTTCTCAGCCGTCTCGGCAGTCTCAGTCGTCGCAACCGTTCCTCAGGGCCTGGCCGGCATGTCCAGGATCTCCCGGGCTTCCTGCAGCAGGCCTATCCACAGCTGCTCCTGCTGTATGCCGGCCTTGAGCACCAGGTGCTGCAGCCGCCGCTCGCGCGTGGGCGGCTTGTCCAGGAAATCGCGCTGCTCCAGGCGCTGGTAGACGTCCAGCTGCGCCTGGTGCAGTGCCAGCAGCCGCTGCACTTCGTCCTGCAGTCCGCAGGGCCCCACCACCGCCTCGGCACGCAGGCGGACCATCCATTCCTCGCGCAGCGGCTTGGGGTCTTCCTGCTCGGCCACCCAGCGCTTGAGCTCCTTGCGGCCGGTGGGAAGGATGCGGTACTGGCGCTTGCGGCCCCGGCCGGATTCGGCGGGCAGGGCCTCTATCCATTGCGCCTCTTCCAGCCGGGCGAGTTCGCGGTAGATCTGCTGGTGCGTGGCGTTCCAGAAGTAGCCGATGGAGCGGTCGAAGCGCTCGGCAAGTTCCGAGCCCGAGCAGGGGTGCTCGACCAAGGCGGTGAGAAGGGCGTGTGGCAGGGACATCGGCAACAAAGGGACTGGCGCTTGGCGCCATCTTACGGGCCTGCATGGAGGCGCGGCCAAGCGCTGCAGTCATTTCTGCAATTTTTTGCGCAACCAGTTGCATAAATAAAGGAGGCTGACTACATTCATGCAATCAGTTGCATAAAAAAGCGAGACAGGCATGACCCACTACCCCCACCTGAATGCCGAACTGGACCTGGGCTTCACCACGCTCAGAAACCGCGTGCTCATGGGCTCCATGCACGTGGGCCTGGAGGAGGCGCCCCACGGCTTCGAGCGCATGGCCGCCTTCTATGCGGAACGGGCACGTGGCGAGGTGGGCTTGATCGTCACGGGCGGCATCGCCCCCAATGAGCGGGGCCGGCCCATGAAGGGCGGCGCCATGATGGTCAACGAACACGAGGCGGACCAGCACCGCATCGTCACGCAGGCCGTCCATGCCGAGGGCGGCAAGATCGCCATGCAGATCCTGCACTTCGGCCGCTACGCCTACCAGCCCGGGCTGGTGGCGCCCAGCGCGCTGCAGGCGCCCATCAACCCCTTCGTGCCGCATGCGCTGACGGGCGACGAGGTGGAGCAGACCATCGAGGACTTCGTGCGCTGCGCAGCCCTGGCCCGGCATGCGGGCTACGACGGCGTGGAGATCATGGGCTCCGAGGGCTACCTGATCAACGAGTTCATCGCTGCGCGCACCAACCACCGCGATGACGAATGGGGCGGCAGCTACGCGGGCCGCATGCGCTTTGCGGTGGAGATCGTGCGGCGCACGCGCCAGCGCGTGGGGCGGGACTTCATCATCATCTACCGCCTGTCCATGCTGGACCTGGTGGAGGGCGGCTCCACGCTGGAGGAAGTGATCGCGCTGGCCCAGGCCATCGAGGCCGCGGGCGCCACGCTGCTGAACACGGGCATAGGCTGGCACGAGGCGCGCATCCCCACCATCGCCACCAAGGTGCCGCGCGCCGCCTATGCCTGGGTCACGCAGCGCGTGATGGGGCAGGTGGGCATCCCGCTGATCACCTCCAACCGCATCAACACGCCCGAAGTGGCCGAGCGCCTGCTGGCCGAGGGCTATGCCGACATGGTCTCCATGGCCCGGCCGCTGCTGGCCGATGGCGACTTCGTGCGCAAGGCACGCCAGGGCCGTGCCGACGAGATCAACACCTGCATTGCCTGCAACCAGGCCTGCCTGGACCATACCTTTGGCGGCAAGATCACCTCCTGCCTGGTCAACCCGCGCGCCTGCCACGAGACCGAGCTGGTGATTGCGCCCGCGCCCGCCGCCAAGCGCATCGCCGTGGTGGGCGCCGGCCCGGCGGGCCTGAGCTTTGCCGTCACCGCGGCGCAGCGCGGCCATGCGGTGACGCTGTTCGATGCGGCCAGCGAGATCGGCGGGCAGTTCAGCATTGCCAAGAAGGTGCCCGGCAAGGAGGAGTTCCACGAGACGCTGCGCTACTTCCGCCGCCAGCTGGAGCTGGGCGGCGTGGCGCTGCGACTGGGCCACCGCGTGGATGCGGCCCAGCTCATCGAGGGCGGCTATGACGAGATTGTGCTGGCCACGGGCATACGGCCGCGCGTTCCCGCCATCGACGGCGTGGACCATCCCAAGGTGCTCGGCTACCTGGACGTGCTGCAGGGCGACAGGCCCGTGGGCGAGCGCGTGGCCATCATCGGCGCGGGCGGCATCGGTTTCGATGTGGCCGAGTACCTGACCCATGCCGGCGACAGCGGCGCCTTGGCGCCCCGCAAGTTCTATGCGGAGTGGGGCATAGACACGGACTACGCCCAGGCCGGCGGCCTGGCGCAGCCGCAGGCCGAGCCCTCGCCGCGCCGCGTGCACCTGCTGCAGCGCAAGTCCACCAAGGTGGGCGACCAGCTGGGCAAGACCACGGGCTGGATACACCGCACCTCGCTGAAGGCACGCAGCGTGGCCATGGGCTCGGGCGTGGCCTATGAACGCATCGACGACGCCGGCCTGCACATCACCGTGGACGGCCAGCCGCAACTGCTGGAGGTGGACAACGTCGTGCTCTGCGCGGGCCAGGAGCCGCAGCGCGAGCTGCATGCGGCCCTGAGCGCGGCGGGCTGCAGCGTGCACCTGATCGGCGGCGCCGACGTGGCGGCCGAACTCGACGCCAAGCGCGCCATCCTGCAAGGCACCACGCTGGCGGCCAGCCTTTGAGGGCGCCGCCCGATTCCGTTTTCCACCTCAACCACCAGGAGACAAGCATGTCCCAGCCCCCGAAGAACGCCCATCCCGCAGTCGCCCGCTCCCTGGAGCTGTGGCATCGCATGGTTGCCGCCAGCGACCTGGGCGAGCTGCACACCATCGTCCATCCCGATGCGGTGTTCCGCTCGCCCATGGCCAACACGCCCTATGCCTCGGCAGCCGCGCTGATGCTGGCGCTGTCCACCGTGGTCCAGGTCTTCGAGAACTTCACCTACCACCGCCAGATGGCCAGCGATGACGGCCTGGACGTGGTGCTGGAGTTCAGCGCCAGCGTGGGCGGCAAGAACCTCAAGGGAATCGACTTCATCCGCTTCGACGAGCAGGGGCTGATCCGGGAATTCGAGGTCATGGTGCGCCCCATGAGCGGCCTGCAGGCCCTGGGCACGGAGATGGGAAAGCGGCTGGGCGACAAGCTTCCCGCCTTCAAGGCCGTGGCCTGAGGGCAGGGCGTGCCATGAAAAACGCCCCCGAAGTTTCGGGGGCGTTTTGCCGTGGGCGTCAGCCGGTCAGAGCGTGCCGGCCTTCTGGCGGGCAATGGCATCGGCCACGCCCTTGCCGTAGGCCGGGTCGGCCTGGGTGCAGTGCGCTATGTGCTTTTGCACGATGTGCTCGGACACGCCGGCGATGTTGCGCGCCGTGTTCTCGAACAGGCGCTGCTGCGCATCGGGCGTGAGCAGGCGGAACAGGTCGCCGGGCTGGGTGAAGTAGTCGGCGTCGTCCTCGCGGTAGTTCCAGCGGTCGGCCGCGCCGTTGAGGGCCAGCGGCGGCTCGGCGAAGGCCGGCTGCTCCTGCCACTCGCCCTTGGTGTTGGGCTCGTAGGCGATGGTGCCGCCGTAGTTGCCGTCCACGCGCATGGCGCCATCGCGGTGGTAGGCATGGTAGGGGCAGCGCGGCGCGTTCACGGGGATCTGGTGGTGGTTCACGCCCAGGCGGTAGCGCGCGGCATCGCCATACGAGAACAGGCGCGACTGCAGCATGCGGTCGGGCGAGGGGCCGATGCCCGGCACCAGGTTGGCCGGCGTGAACGAGGCCTGCTCCACATCGGCGTGGTAGTTGCGCGGGTTGCGGTTGAGCTCCATCACGCCCACTTCGATCAGCGGGTAGTCCTTCTTGCTCCAGACCTTGGTCAGGTCGAAGGGGTGGAAGCGGTAGGTCTCGGCTTCATGCTCGGGCATGATCTGCACGCACAGCTTCCAGCGCGGGAACTCGCCGCGGTCGATGGCCTCGAGCAGGTCGCGCTGGCTGCTTTCACGGTCGGAGGCGACGACGGAGGCCGCCTCGGAATCGGTGAAGTTCTCGATGCCCTGCTGGCAGACCCAGTGGAACTTGACCCAGTGGCGCTCGTTGCTGGCGTTGATGAAGCTGTAGGTGTGCGAGCCGAAGCCATGCATGTGGCGGTAGCCGCGCGGAATGCCCCGGTCGCTCATGACGATGGTGATCTGGTGCAGCGCCTCGGGCAGGCCGGTCCAGAAGTCCCAGTTGTTCTCGGGCGAGCGCAGGTTGGTGTAGGGGTCGCGCTTGACGGCCTTGTTCAGGTCCGGGAACTTGAGCGGGTCGCGGAAGAAGAACACCGGCGTGTTGTTGCCCACCAGGTCCCAGTTGCCTTCCTCGGTATAGAGCTTGACGGCAAAGCCACGGATATCGCGCTCGGCGTCGGCCGCGCCGCGTTCGCCGGCCACGGTGGAAAAGCGCGCGAACACTTCGGTCTGCTTGCCGATGTCGGAGAACACCTTGGCGCGGGTGTAGCGCGTGATGTCACCCGTCACGGTGAAGGTGCCGAAGGCGCCCGAGCCCTTGGCGTGCATGCGGCGCTCGGGAATCACTTCGCGGTTGAAGTGGGCCATTTTTTCCAGATGCCACAGGTCCTGCAGCAGCATCGGGCCACGCGGGCCGGCCGTGAGCGAGTCCTGGTTGTTGGCAACCGGGGCACCTGCGGCGGTGGTGAGCTTGTGGGTCATGGTCTCTCCTTGATCGAGGGGTGGTAGCGGCGCCGGCTTGCACGCAGGCAGCGCGGCGCTTGGAAAATCAATAGCTGCGTGCTATCGAATTGCTTTTATTGTTGTTTCGTTCTATGGATGCGGCAAGACTTTGGCGATTGGCAAATCTCAACTGCGCCATAGCCAAAAAATTTCACCGCACCCCGCCTGCGTCGTGCCGGGCATGCTTTTTGCCAAGGCATTGTGTTGCGCGGGCGGATACGGCCCGTGTAGGCCGTCGCCCTGTCAGCCAGAGACCAGCTTGTGGACCAGATCGGCGGCCGTGGAGGCGCCGTACTTGCGCATCAGCCGTGCGCGGTAGATCTCCACCGTGCGGTGGCTGATGGCCAGGGCGCGGCCGATTTCCTTGGAGGTCAGGCCTTCCAGCAGGCGGGCGGCCACCTCGCGCTCGCGCCCCGTGAGTTCGGCCTTGACGGGGCGCTGGGCGCTGAGGTCCTCGAAGCTCCAGATGCCCGAGGCATGCGGGTCGCTGCGGTCCAGCGTGCGGCCCGTGACATGGCACCAGAACGTTTCGCCGTTGGCGCGCTTCATGATGCGGTTGTCCGAATAAAAGCCCCTTGCATTGAGAATGGGCGCGATGCGCGCGCCCAGCCGCTCATACTCGTCGGCGCTGGGGTAGAGGATCTGGAAGGTCTGGCCGATCAGCACCTCGCGCGAGGCCTCGAACATCTCGCAGACCTGGCGGTTGCAGTCGATCATGGTGCGGTTGCGCGAGATCACGAGACCGACGGGGGCGGCCTCGAACGCCAGCCTGTAATCTATATCCATGGGCAAATCTTTACGAAAAACTACCTATGCAAGTACGTAGTATCGTAGCGCATCCAATCTGAAGGAGACATGTGTGAAAAAGCTCTACCCCTCTGCGGAGCAGGCGCTCCAGGGCGTCGTGGCCGACGGGCAATTGCTGGCTGTGGGAGGCTTCGGCCTGTGCGGCATTCCCGAGGCCCTGATCGACGCGCTGCGTGACAGCGGCGTCAAGGGCCTGACGGTGATTTCCAACAACGCGGGCGTGGACGGCTTTGGCCTGGGCAAGCTGCTGGAGACGCGCCAGATCAAGAAGATGATCTCGTCGTATGTGGGCGAGAACAAGGAGTTCGAGCGCCAGTACCTGGCCGGCGAGCTGGAGCTGGAATTCACGCCCCAGGGCACGCTGGCCGAGAAGCTGCGCGCAGGCGGCGCCGGCATTCCCGCCTTCTTCACCAAGACCGGCGTGGGCACCATGGTGGCCGAGGGCAAGGAGCTGCGCGAGTTCGACGGCGAGACCTATGTGATGGAGCGCTCGCTCGTGCCCGATGTCTCCCTGGTCAAGGCCCACCGTGCCGACAAGAGCGGCAACCTGCAGTTCCGCCTGACGGCGCGCAACTTCAACCCTGCCGCCGCCACGGCCGGCAAGGTCTGCATCGTGGAAGTGGAGGAGGTGGTCGAGGTCGGCGAGATCGCACCGGACGACATCCACCTGCCCGGCATCTACGTGCACCGCATCGTGCACAACCCGAACCCCGAAAAGCGCATCGAAAAGCGCACCATCACAGAAAAACAAGGAGCCTGACCATGCCGTGGACCCAAGACCAGATGGCCGCCCGCGCGGCCCAAGAACTCGAAGACGGCTTCTACGTCAACCTGGGCATCGGCATTCCCACCCTGGTGGCCAACCATACGGGTGACAAGGAAGTGTGGCTGCAGTCGGAGAACGGCATGCTGGGCATCGGCCCCTTCCCGACCGAGGATGCCGTGGACGCCGACCTGATCAACGCCGGCAAGCAGACCGTGACGACGATTGCCGGCTCGTCCATCTTCGGCAGCGACCAGTCGTTCGCCATGATCCGCGGCGGCAAGATCAACCTGTCCATCCTGGGCGCCATGCAGGTGTCCGAGAAGGGCGACCTGGCCAACTGGATGATCCCCGGCAAGATGGTCAAGGGCATGGGCGGCGCCATGGACCTGGTGGCGGGCGTCAAGCGCGTCATCGTGCTCATGGAGCATGTGGCAAAGAAGAAGGACGGCACGACCGACCTCAAAATTCTTCCCGCCTGCACTCTGCCTTTGACCGGCGTGGGCGTGGTGGACCGTATCATCACCGACCTGGGAGTGATGGACGTGACGCCGCAGGGCCTGAAGCTCGTGGAACTGGCCCCCGAAGTGAGCTTCGAGGACATCCAGTCCAAGACCGGCGTGACGCTGATTCGCTGATGTTGCCGTGCTGTGCAGTGCCTGCCTGGTGCAGGCCTGCGCGACGAGAGCCCGCCTTGCGCGGGCTCTTTTGCTTATATTTCAGATTTCGAGCCAATGGGAGCCTCTATGACGGATGTCGCGGCCGTGCGCAATCCACCGACAGCGCAGGGATGGAAGGACGAGGGCGTGCATTTCCTGCGCGCCGTCACCGACATGGCCGAGCATTGCAACGTGGTGACCGGCGAGCCCATCTTCAACGACAAGGGTGTCAAGCTCGTGGACAAGGGCGCGCGCATCGACAGCAACATGTACGAGCGCCTGGTCAAGCACAAGCTGCGCGACCCCATCGACAAGCACCTGGGCGTGGACAACCGCGTGGACGTGCTGGCCATCGAGGCCCAGGCCATGGTGCAATGCGAGACCGTGGACCTGATGCGCCGCCTGGTGCAGTCGCTGGGCGGCACGGACCGGCTGCTGGCGCCGCTGCGCCTGATGGTGCTGCCGCCGCAGATCGCCTTCAAGCTCACGGTCATGCGCGAGCAGCGCCCCGAGCTGTTCGCCCACAGCCTGCAGATGATGCTGGTGGCCGTCTACCTGGCGCTGCAAAGCGAATGGAGCGAGCGTGAATGCGGCCCGCTGGCCACGGCGGCCCTGCTGCACGATGTGGGCATGCTCTACATGGACCCGGCCTGGACCGACCCCAACTACCGGCTCACGGGCGCCGAGCGCAAGCACCTGGTGGCGCACTCGGTCACGGGCATGCTCATCATGCGGGGCGCGGGCGCGTATTCGCAGGACGTGGAAATGGCCGTGCTCGAGCACCACGAGCGCATGGACGGCACGGGCTATCCCCGCGGCGTGCATGGCGAAGCCATCTCCAAAATGGGCCGTATCCTGTTGCTGGCCGAGGTGGTCTCGGCCTTCTTCGACAAATTTCAGGACCTGCCCGGCCAGCGCCTGTCGCTGATGCTGCGCATGAACCACCGCCGCTATCCGGCCGATCTGGTCGGCATCCTGCTGCCGCTGCTGTACGACGAGATCTCGCCGGGCACGCCGCTGCCGCCGCTGCAGGCCGAGGTCACGCACAGCGTGGCAGCGCTGTCGGCCGCCTTCCAGATGTGGGACACGTTCAGCCAGGCCTTTCCCGAGCGCTGGCAGGCCATGCCCGACCACCAGGCGGCCGTCTACATCGACTCCAGCATCGGCAGCCTGCAAAAGCAGCTGGCCGAGGCCGGCCTGCACCCGAACCAGCAGACCGACCTGCTGGCCTACCTCAAGGACGACGTGCAGGGCATGAGCGAGCTGGCCCTGCTCAGCCGCGAGGCCCTGTGGCAGCTGCAGGCCATCGTCAACGCCTGCCTGCGCCGCTGGCCCGCCATCAACGCCCGCACCCACGCCGTGGACACGGCGGTCGCGCAATGGTGCGAAGCCTGCATGCAGATCGACGCCACACCCCCAGCGGGTGGCGCAGCGAGAGCGCCAGCGCACTGAGACAGCCGGGCTTGCCCGGCTTTTTTACATCCGTGGATCTCTCGGAAATCAAGAGTGCTGTATATTCATACAGTATTTGAGATTTTCCCCATGACCACGCCCCACGCCTCCCAACCTGCGCAGCCCGCCCCCATGGCGGGCGCGGCGCGTGTGCTGCCTCAGTTGCAGGGCGTGTGGCGTGGCGATGGCTGGCAGCAGGCGCTGCAGCAGCGCGTCCAGCCTTCGGGCCATGCGCTGCTGGATGCGCAATTGCCGGGCGGGGGCTGGCCGCTGGGCGCCATGGTCGAGCTGCTGCAGCCCGCCCATGGCCATGCCGAATGGCCGCTGCTGTTGCCGGGCCTGGCGGCCCTGATGCAGCGCAGCGCGGGCCAGGTGGTGCTGGTGGCGCCGCCTTGCAGGCCTTTTGCACCGGGACTGGAAGCGGCGGGCGTGGCGGCGCACCGGCTGTGCTGCGTGGAGGCCGACACCCACCCGGGCGCCCACCCCGGCGCCCACCCGGCAGGCGATGGGGCAGGGCTGGCCTGGGTCTGTGAGCAGGCACTGCGCTGCCGCGACGTGCTGGCCGTGCTGGCCTGGCTGCCGGCCGGTCTGCCCATGGCCACGCTGCGCCGGCTGCAATGGGCGGCCGCTGCGCAGGGGCGCATTCTGTGGCTGTGGCGCGAGGCCTCGGCCGCCCTGCAGACGGTGGCCTCGCCCGCGCCGCTGCGGCTGCGCGTGGAGACAGAGTTGGGGGAGCCGGGCGAAGGCGGCACGCCAGCCTGCCTGCGCGTGCAGTTGCTCAAGCGCCGGGGGCCTGCGCTGGAGCATCCCTTGAAACTGCCGCTGCACCACTGGGCCTGGCAGGACGTGCTGCAGGCCCAGGCCCTGCGGCGCACCCGGCAGGCGGGCGAGGCGCAGCGCTGGCTTCATGGACACGGGCAACTGCTGCCCGCCGAGGCGCCCGCCCTGCAGGCGGCAGCGCACACCCTGGGATGAGATGCCATGGCACAGCCGAATCAAGCACTGCACTGGATTGCCTGGCCGCTGCATGCCGCGCAGGGCGATGGCCAGGGCAACGGCGACAGTGATGGCAAAGGCAGTGCCTGCGCGCAGCAGGCCTGGTGGGCCCTGCGCTGGACGCCGCGCGTGGCTCTCTGGTACGGGGCAGGGCAGGCCGTGGCGCTGATGGAGGTGGGCAGCGTGGAGCGCCTGTGGGGCGGCCGCCAGTCCATGCTGCTGGGCCTGCTGCGCGCTCTGCGTGAACAGCAGCCTGACACAGGGCAGGCAGGCAGCCCGCAGATGCCGGTCTGGGCCCGGGCCGCCACGGCCTGGCAGGCGCTGGCGCGTCTGCGCTGGCGCATGCAGGGCGACGGCCTGCGCCAGCCCTGGCCGCCTGCCGATGCCCTGCCGATCTGGACCCTGCCCGCGCTCGAACCCCATGCGCCGGCCCTGGAGCGCATGGGCTGCCGCCGCTGGGGCGAGCTGCGCGCCCTGCCGCGCGCGGGCCTGGCGCGGCGCATCGGGCTGCCGGCCCTGCTGGCGCTGGACCAGGCCTATGGCAGCAGCCCCCATGCGCTGGACTGGCTGGAGCTGCCCGAACACTTTGCATTGCGCGCCGACCTGGGCTATCCGGCCAGCGACGCCCAGGCCCTGCTGCAGGCCGCCCGGCCCCTGCTGCGTGCGCTGCAGGCCTGGCTGCAGGCCCGCCACCAGGGCGTGCTGGGCCTGCAACTGCGCTGGCACCACGATCTGCGGCGCGTGGACGGCACGCAGCTGCCGGCCTGGGAAGCGCTGGACATCCGCACGGCCCGGCCCGCCCAGGCGCTGGAGCACATGGAGCGCCTGCTGCGCGAACGCCTGGCCCGTACGCCCTGGCGCGCGCCTGCGGACATGCTGGAGCTGGTGGCGCTGGACACCGCGCCTTTCGCGGCCGATGCCGGCAGTTGCCTGCCACCGGCCGCGCCCGGTCCGGCGCCGCTGGGCGAGGCGGCAGGCGCGGCAGATGGGGCAGGCGCGGCCAGCGGCATGGCCTGGCATGAATGGGTGGAGCGCGTCTCGGCCCGCCGTGGCGCGCAGGGCGTGCGGGTGGCGCAGCTGCAATCGGACCACCGGCCCGAGGCCATGCAGCGCTGGACCCCGGCCTGCGAGGCCCTGCAGACCCCGCAGGCACCGCGGCGGCCCGCGCACGCGCGCAAGGCGGCCAACCCCTGGCAGGGCCTGCTGCCGCCCTGGCTGCTTGATCCGCCCCAGCCCCTGCTCCTGCAGGGCAGCCGCCCTTGCTGGCAGGGGCCGCTGCAATTGCTGGCCGGCCCCTATCGGCTGGAGGCCGGCTGGTGGGGGGAGCCGCAGGCCGATGCGGCGCTGGCCGTGCGTGACTATTTCGTGGCCAGCAACGCGGCTGTCGGCCATGTCTGGATCTACCGCGAGCGCGCGCCTGCATCGGAGCGGCTGCCAGGCATGCCGGCCCTGCTGTCGCCCGCCGCCTGGTTTGCGCAAGGCATCTATGGCTGAACAGGACATCCTGCTGGAGCCGCCGCCCCCGCAGCTGCAGCGGCTGCAGCCCCCGCCCCAGGCCACCGGGCCGGTGTCCGGCATGGCATCGGGCCCGGGCCTGCCCGGCTATGCGGAGCTGCACTGCCTGTCGAACTTCAGCTTTCTGCGCGGCGCCTCTTCGCCGGCCCAACTGGTGCAGCGCGCCAAGGCCCTGGGCTACCAGGCGCTGGCCCTGACCGACGAATGCTCGGTGGCCGGCGCTGTGCGGGCCTTCGAGGCCGCGCGCGACTGCGAGATGGCCCTGATCCATGGCAGCGAATTTGCCTGGGGCCCGCTGCGCGTGGTGGCGCTGGCGCGCGATCTGAACGGCTGGGGCAACCTCTGCGAATTCATCAGCGCAGCGCGCGCCCGTGCCGACAAGGGCCGGTACCTGGTCGATGCCGACAGCCCCTGGCATCTGCTGCGTGAAGGCTGCGAATGCATCGTCCTGCCACAGCGCGCGCTGCTTCCAGCCGGCGATGTGCCCGCCATCGCCCAGGCCGTGCAGGCCGCCGTGGCGCAGCTGGGGCCGGGCTGCTGGCTGGGCGTGGAGCTGCTGCTGGCGCCCGACGACAGCCTGTGGCTGCAAAGCCTGCAGGACGTGGCAGGGTTACTGGGCCTGTCCTGCGTGGCATGCGGCGACGTGCACATGCATGCGCGCTCGCGCAAGCCGCTGCAGGACCTGGTGACGGCGCTGCGCCTGGGCTGCACGGTGGCCGAATGCGGCTTCGAGCTGCATCCCAATGCCGAGCGCCATCTGCGCTCACGCTTGCGGCTGGGCGGCATCTATCCGCGCGCCATGCTGGATGCAACCCTGCAGATTGCCGCGCGCTGCGATTTCAAGCTCAGTGAGATCAGCTACCACTATCCGCAGGAAAGCGTGCTTCCCGGCATGGACGCGCGCCAGACCCTGGCCTGGCATACCTGGCAGGGAGCGGCAGGGCGCTATCCGCAAGGCATTCCCGAATCGGTCGCCAAGCAATTGAAGGATGAGCTGGAGCTGATCGCCGAATGCCGCTACGAGATGTACTTTCTCACCGTGCACGACATCGTGCGCTATGCGCGCAGCGAAGGCATCCTGTGCCAGGGGCGCGGTTCGGCCGCGAACTCGGCCGTCTGCTATTGCCTGGGCATCACGGCCGTGGATCCGAACAAGACCACGCTGCTGATGGCGCGCTTCATCAGCCGCGAGCGCAGCGAGCCCCCAGATATCGACGTGGACTTCGAGCACGCGCGGCGCGAGACCGTCATCCAGTACATCTACGAAAAATACGGCCGCGGCCGTGCGGCGCTGACGGCCGTGGTCAGCTGCTGGCGCACGCGCGGTGCGCTGCGCGATGCGGGCAAGGCCCTGGGCGTGGATGCGGCGCTGATCGACGCCATGGCCCGGCAGCACCACTGGTTCAGCGATGCCGAGGACCAGGCGGCCGAGCCGGAGCCCGAACCCGATGACCCCGCCCTGGGCTGGGTGCGCTCCAAGCTGCTGCGCCTGGCCCGGCTGCGCGAGCGGCTGGGCGACGACTGCCCGCAACTGTCGCCCCAGCGTGCGCGGCTGTGGCTGGAGCTGGCCTTGCAGCTGCGCGACAGCCCGCGCCACCTGAGCCAGCATGTGGGCGGATTTGTGCTGACCGACGGGCCGCTGACGCGGCTGGTGCCCGTGGAGCCGGCCGCCATGCAGGGCCGCTCGGTCATCCAGTGGGACAAGGACGATCTGGACACCATGAAGCTGCTCAAGGTCGATGTGCTGGCCCTGGGCATGCTCACCGTGCTGCGCGGCAGCCTGCACGCGCGCGCCGCGCTGCGCGGCCCGCGCTGGGAGCTGGCCGACATCCCCAAGGACGACCCGGCCACCTACGACATGATCTGCCGCGCCGACACCGTGGGCACCTTCCAGATCGAGAGCCGGGCGCAGATGAGCATGCTGCCCCGGCTGCAGCCGCGCGAGTTCTACGACCTGGTGGTCGAGGTCGCCATCGTGCGGCCCGGCCCCATACAGGGCGGCATGGTCCATCCCTATCTTCAGGCGCGCGAGCGTCGGCGGCAGGGCGGCGAGCTGGTTCTGGAAAAGCCTGCGCTCGAGAAGGCGCTCAAGCGCACGCTGGGCGTGCCCATTTTTCAGGAGCAGGTGATGCAGATCGCCATGATCGCGGCGAACTTCTCGGCGGGCGATGCCGACGAGCTGCGCCGCTCCATGGCGGCCTGGCGGCGCAAGGGCGGCGTGCACCGCTTCGAGCGTCCGTTGATAGACGGCATGCTGGCCAACGGCTACAGCGCCGAATTTGCCCAGGCCATCTTCCGCCAGATGCTGGGCTTTGGCGAATACGGCTTTCCTGAAAGCCATGCCTACAGCTTCGCCATGCTGGCCTATGCCAGCGCCTGGCTCAAGCGCCATGAGCCGGCCTGTTTCCTCATGGCCTTGCTCAATGCCCAGCCCATGGGCTTCTACACCCCCTCGCAACTGATCCAGGATGCGCGCCGGCACGGCGTGCGCGTGCTGCCCGTCGATGTGCGCCACAGCGACTGGGACTGCACGCTGGAGGCACCGCACGAGCGCATTGCCGGCGTCGAGCTGCCGCAGCCGGCCGTGCGCCTGGGGCTGTGCATGGTGGCGCAGCTGCCCAAGACTTCGGGCGAGCGCGTGGCCCAGGTCCGCGCGCAGGCGCCGTTCAGGAGCACCGAGGACCTGGCCCTGCGCGCCCGGCTGCAGCGCGCCGAGCTGCAGGCCCTGGCGGCGGCCGATGCGCTGCAGGGCCTGTCAGGCCACCGCCGCCAGCAGATGTGGGATGCGGCGGCCCTGCAGGTGCAGCCCCCGCTGTTCGCGGGCGTGCCCGTGCACGAGGCGCCCGTGCAACTGGCCGCCGCGCCCGAGGGCGAGGAAATCCTGTTCGACTACGCGGCCACGGGCCTGAGCCTGCGCCGCCATCCGCTGGCCCTGCTGCGTGACCGCCTGCGCCGCCACGGGCTGCGCACGGCGCTGGAGCTGCGCGACACGCTGGCGGGCATGCGCGTGCGGGCCTGCGGCATCGTCACCGTGCGCCAGCGCCCGCCCACGGCCAAGGGCACGGTCTTCATCACGCTGGAGGACGAGACGGGCACGGTCAACCTGGTGGTCTGGCCCGATACCGTCACGCGCTGGGGCGAGCCCTTGCTGGGCGCGCGGCTGCTGGCGGTCGAGGGCATCTGGCAAAGCAGCTCGGACTGGGGCGGCGGCAAGGACTGCGGCGAGTCAGTGCCTGCAGAGCAGGCCAGCCATGAGGTGCCCGCCGTGCGCCATCTCATCGTGCACCGCGCCCGCGACATGAGCCGCTGGCTGGGCCGTCTGGGCGGCGCCGGCGTGGCAAGCCGCAATTTCCACTGAGGGCTGTTGCCGTTGTTGCCGAAGCAGGCTCAGGCCATGCGGGCGTCGGCGCGGATGTCCGGCATCTGGTCGATACGCTTGCCGAACCAGCCTATGCGCTCGGTCTGGCGCACATCCAGCCTGGGCACGTAGGGCTTGATGTCGAGCACGGGCGTGCCGTCCAGCATGTCGTTGCCCAGGAAATGCAGCAGCAGTCCTTCGCGCCGCACCAGGCGCACGATGGACAGGCCCAGCCGGTTGGGCCGCGCCGGGGCGCGCGTGGCGAACACGCCGTGGCTGCTGTCGTCCATGAAGGGCACGACTTCCAGCTTTTCCACGGCCTGGTGCAGGTGGGTGATGAGGATCAGGTAGTCAAAGCCTTCGATGTCGCGCAGCCCGGCCTCGAACTCGGGCAGCAGCTCCACGCGGCCTGCCTCGTCGGCCGCGCCTGCCGTCTGTATGGGCATGCCCACCGGATCGGTGAAGCGGCTGCGCACATGGCCGATGGGGCGGCAGCCTATGGCTTGCGCGGCGGCATCGCTCATGCGCTGGCGGTGCCCTGGGGATTGAGCAGGCGCGTCAGCGCTGCGATATCGGCCGCAGCCGCCATGCGCGACGTGGTTTCTATGGAGCGGTAATGCCTGACGATGGCCTCGCCCGTGGCCGTGAGCGAGGCGCCGCCGCCATGGGCGCCGCCTGCGCTGGTGTTGACGGCCGGCGTCTGCAGCGCGCGGTTCATCTCGTCCACGAGCACCCAGGCGCGCCGGTACGACATGCCCAGCGAACGGGCTGCGGCCGAGATGGAGCCCGCCTCGGCGATGGATTCGAGCAACTGCACCTTGCCGGGTCCGATGGCAATGGTGCTGTCGTTGTATACGCGCAGGCGGAACTGGACTTTGGAGGACATGGGAGAAGGGCTGGGCACGGCAAAAGCGGGTTAACGGCGAAGGTTAAGCGAAATCAACGGTCTGCGCCGCGATGGGGCTAAGGGGAAATACGCAATGCATGGCCTGCTACAGCGGGGCGGGTCATATGCACTGTGCGCCGCCGCCGTTCGCAACGGCTGTGGCCCTCATGGTACTGATGGCTCGCACGGTCGGCGTTGCCACTCTTGCCAGACTGCACGCTGGCCCAAGCCCCGGCTCACATAGGCGCGCGGTGATCATGGTCTTGCTGGCCAGCGCCTGGGGACGGCCGTTCGTGGCGTTCCCAGGGCGCGCTGCAGCTGAAGGCCGGGCAGGCCTTCCTACTTCTTGCCGGCGTCTGCCAGCAGGCGCTGGCATTGCGCATCTTCCTCGGCAGCCGGCACCGTCAGCGGCACCAGGGCCAGGGCGGCGGGCGCCACCACGGCGGCGGCCACGGCCGCGCCCGCACGCAGCAGCAGCGGGCCGGGCTCCACGCCCACCTTGGGGTTGGCGAAGCTGCCGCGCACATACAGGGGCGTGCGCAGCGAGAAGAACTTCCACTTCAGCGATTCGGGCTTGATGTGCAGATCCATGGTCTCCTGCGCCAGGCTGATCTGGCCTGTGGCCTCCACGATCGCCTCCGGCGTCGCCAACTTGACGTTGCGCGTGCGTGCCAGGCCGTTCTGCACGGACAGGTCGGCCACGGCGCAGTTGAGCTGGACTTCCTTGTCGGCACCGAACAGCTTGGTCACCACCACGCTGCCCAGGTTGAGCGCGGCCAGGTCCAGCAGTTGCTTGCTGAAGCGCCCGTCGCGCACATACAGGCGCATGTCGCCGGAGCTGGTGCCCAGCCATTCGGCCATGGACTGGCCTCGGCCCTCCAGGGCGATGGCGCCATCCATGCTGCCCAGGCTTTTCTTCATCAATTCGATCTCGGGGAACAGGGCCGACAGCTGCAGCCCCTGGACCTTGCCCTGGAGGTTGGCCTTGGGCGGCTTGGCGCCGCTGTCCACCATGGCCTGCAGGTCCAGCTTGCCCTTGGCCATGCCGAAGCGCAGCGGCGCCAGGCGCAGCACACCGTTGTCCATGACGGCATGTACGCTGAAGTTCTCGATGGGCAGGGCCTGGGGACGCTCGATGCGGTCACTCTGGAAGTGCACATCCATATCCATGGCATTCCACTTGCTCGTGTCGAAGCGCTGCGTGGGCAGGGTCTTGCCGCTGGCCGCCTGCCGGCTTTTCTGGTCCTGCCTGGTGGACGGTGCTCCTACCACCGGCCCCAGGTCGGCCAGGCGCAGCTTGCGCGATGCCAGCTCGCCGCTGAGCTTGGGCCGGGGCTTGCCGGATGCGTAATGCAGCGAGCCGCGCAGATCGCTCTGGCCCACGCGGCCCTCGAAGTTTTCGTAGTCCCACTCGGCGCGGCCGGGCTGCAGGCTGCCGACCAGATGGCCGTTGGTGTCGAAGGGCGGTGTACGCGGCAGCAGCAGGCCGGTCAGTGGGAACAGGTCGGCCATGCTGGAGCCGCGCAGGTGCACCTGCAGGTCCATGCCCTTGAGTGCCCTGGGATTGTCGAGAATGCCCTCGGCCCGTGCGCGCAGGCTGCCCGCATGGGCCCACAGCTTGACCGGAAAGCGTGCCTGCTCGCTTTGCAGGTCCAGCACGGGGCCGATGAGGCCCTGGGCCTCGACCGTGGCCTTGGCGATGCGGCCGGTCAGGCCGACGCGCATGCCATACGGAAAGTCTGGACTGGGCGGCCGTACAAGGCTGTCCAGGCGTGCGCGCACTGCCATCTGGCGCACGCCATCGCTCCAGCCCACCAGGCCGCCGCGCAGGCTCAATTGCGTCACTTGGAAGCGCCAGCGCGGACCGGTGGACTCGGGGCGCTTGAAAGTCCAGTTGTTGCTGCCGTCCTTGCGCCGTGCAAAGACCAGGTCAGGCCCTTCGAGCTGCAGATGGTCCAGCAGCACGTGCCGGCCCAGCAGCGGCCACAGCCGCAGGCTGGCCGTGGCGCGGGCTGCCGTGGCCATGGTGGCGGCGTCGCGCGGGGGGGGGGCCATTTTTTCGTCGGCCAGGACGATGCTGTCGCTGTCGATACTGGGCGCGGAAGGGCTGGCCTGCGAGTCCTTGTCCTTGCCTTCGTCCTTGTCCGTGCCCTTGTCCTTCGCCTTTCCCCTGGGCTGTTCCTTGGCTTTCTCCTCGGGCAGGCGGCCCTTGTTCAACTGGTCGGGCGGCGCAGGCAGGGCAGGCAGCTCGCCACTGCCCTTGGCCGGCTCCTGCTCCACCTGCCAGCCTTCGGGCTGGCCCAGCGTCAGTTGCTCGGCCTGGACGGTGACGCCAGGAATCCAGTGACGCCAGCCCTGGTCCAGCGGCTGGGGCCAGTTCCATTGCACCCGCAGGTCGCCTTCAATCGCGAAATGCCGGCCGGTGCTTTCACTGACCCGCTCATTGATCCAGGGCCTGGCGCGGTTCCAGTCATAGGTGGCAATCAGGACCACGACCAGCGCCAGCAGCAGCACCAGTGCCGAGACCATCCACACGAGGATGCGCAGCCAGCGGCGGCGCGGCGGGCGGGGTGTGGGCTTGGAGGCCGGCGTGGGGGAGCTGTCGGTCGCTGTGTCGGTCATGGCGCAGGGGGCCGCTAAATGGAGTTCGGTCCATCCTAGCGCCGCAAAACCGCTTGCCAAGGTCCGGGACGCGCTGGCGGGCAGCCGGCAGGCCCGCATACAGGAGATTGGCCTACAGCGCGGCCTGCCGTGGCAAAAGCGCTGTCATCACCGTGTCTCCTGGCCCTGCCGCAGGCGGGTCGATGCCAGGGCGGCCACCACCAGCAGGCCCGCCATGATGAACAGGCCGTTGCGCGTGCTGCCCGTGGCCTGTTCGATCATCCCCATCACGGTGGGGCCGATGAAGCCGCCCACCAGTCCGCAGGTATTGACCAGGGCAATGCCGCCCGCCAGCCCCGCACCCGCCAGCCGCGAAGCCGGGAACAGGAAGACGACGGACTGCACCACGAAGAACATCAGCGCCGTCAGGCTGAAACCCAGCAGCCCCAGCGCGGGCGAGGCCTTGCCCGCCAGCGCCGCCAGCAGCAGGCCTGCAGCCATGGTGCCCAGGCCCGCCAGCAGCATGCGCCGGCAGCGCTGCGGGTGGGTGGCAAAGCGCGGCAGCCAGGCCGCACCGATGGCCGCTGCAATCCAGGGCACGGAGTTGAGCGTGCCGATCTGCAGCGGCGAGAGCTGGCCGTAGGTGCCGATGATGCCGGGCAGGAAGAAGATCACCGTGTAGATGCTGATCTGGTGGCAGAAGTAGACAAGGATGGCCAGCCAGATCTGGCGGTCGCGCAGGCAGTCCCGGAGCGAGTGGCCCACCTGGCCGGCGCTGGCCTGCTGGTCCTGCTCGGCCTGCAGGCGTTGCAGTACCTCGCGCGATTCGGCGGCCGTCAGCCAGGGCGCGCTGGCCGGGCCGTCGGGCAGCTTCTTCCAGACCACCCAGGCCAGGGCCACGGCGGGCAGGCCCTCGATCACGAACATCCACTGCCAGCCGTGCCAGCCCAGGAAACCGTCCATCTGCAGCAGCGCGCCGCCCACGGGGCCGCTGAGGATGTTGGCAATGCACACGCCCAGCAGGAAGTAGCCGATGGCGCGGGCCCGTTCCTCGCGGCCGAACCAGTAGGTCAGGTAGAGCATCACGCCGGGGAACAGCCCCGCCTCGGTCGCGCCCAGCAGCACGCGCATCACGTAGAACGAGGTCTCTCCGGTGATGAAGGCCATGCCGGCCGACAGCAGGCCCCAGGTCACCATGATGCGGGTGATCCAGAACCGCGCGCCCACCCTGTGCATGATCAGGTTGCTGGGCACTTCCAGCAGGGCGTAGCTCAGGAAGAACAGCCCCGCGCCCAGGCCGTAGGCGGCCGCCGAGATGCCCAGGTCCACCTCGATGTGCGACTTGGCCAGCGCGATATTGGTGCGGTCTATGAAGCTGATCACATAGGACAGCACCAGCAGCGGCATCAGCCTGCGGAAGATGCGGGCATTGAGCAGCGACTGCCTGTCGCCGGCGGCAGGCTGCGGCCGTGCGGGCGGCGCGTGAACAGGGGAGGGCGATGGGTGATGGACCATGGCAAATCCTTGGAAAGATGGGTGGATGAAAGCGGAGTCAGGCGGTGGCGGTGGAGGCGGCGTTGCCGCGCGTGCCCAGCTGCAGGGCCACGCCGCCCAGCGCGCAGCCGGCCATGACCACGAAGCACAGGGCATAGCCGCCGGGGCTGGTCCAGCCGCCGCCCAGGGCGATCAGGCTGCCCATCAGCACGGGCGCGATGCCGCCGCCCACGAACATGGCGGTGGTGATGATTCCGTTGGCCGTGGAGGTGGCCGCGGGCTGGGCGCAGTCCGAGGCCACCGCGTAGTAGATGGGCCAGACCGCATTGGCGACCAGGCCGAACAGCAGCTGCATCACCACGACCAGGGCCATGGTGTCGGCGAAGTAGAAGGCGCCCACGCTGGCGGCCATCCACAGGCCGCAGATCACCAGGGTGACGCGGCGCCCGATCACGTCCGACAGAGCCGGCCAGACCAGCTGACCCACGATGCCGGTGAGCGTGAACACCACGCTCATGCCTGCCGATTCGGCCAGCGACAGGCCCATGATGTTGAAGAGGTAGGCGGGCAGCACCACGTTGATGCCCATGTAGACCACCTGCGTGAGCAGGGTGTTTCCAGCCGTCAGGGCGATGCTGCGGTTGGCCAGCGTGCTGCGCAGGGTGCGCCAGGCCTGGCCTTTTTCCACCTGCGCCGCCACGCTGGCCTGCGGCGGGGTCATGCCCCGGGCGGCGATGTCGGCATACAGCAGTTCCATCTTCTGCGGCGTGGAGTAGCGCGCCCAGAACCACATCAGCGGGATGGCGACGACCAGCGCGACAAAGAACACATAGCGCCAGTTCTCCTCGCCGAAGGCGTACAGCACAAAGCCGGCGACCAGGCCGCTGAGCATGGCGCCCACCGGATAGCCCGTGTGGTGGGCGCCCAGCGCGAAGCCGCGCCGCTCCACCGGCCACCACTCGGCGGTGTTGCTCACGCCCACGGGCTCGCCCCAGCCGGCGCCCAGGTTGACGCCGACGCGCAGCGCCACGAAGCCCGCCAGGCTGCCGCTCAGCGCCTTGAAGCCCGAGGCGAACGACAGCGCCGTATAGCCCAGCACCAGGGGCACCTGAAAGCGTGCGCGCTTCCAGCCCGCGCCGTAGCGGTCGCTCCAGATCGCGCCGGGAATGTCCAGCACGGCCAGGGCCAGCATCACGATGGTGGCCACCGTGCCCCATTCGTCGGCCGACAGGCCGAAGTGCCGGGAGATGGTCGGCCCCAGCCGCAGCACGATCTCGCGGTCGTAGGCATTCAGTACCCAGATCAGCCAGCAGACCAGCAGGGATACCCATGAATAGCGGTGGATCTGGCGCAGCGAAGCGCGCGGGGCCTGGGCCATGGCGGTCTCCCGGGCACCAGCGGTGGGTGCCGTTTCATTGTTGTGTGGATGAAGGCGCCGCTTCGCGGGGCGGGCGGCGTCGCGGTGCGAAGGCTCCGGGCCTGCATGCCCGGCTCCGTGCTCAGGCGCCGAAGCGCTGCTCGGGCAGGCCACGCACGCCCAGCCCCTTGACGGCAAACAGCGCGCCACGGGACTGGCCGTCGCCCGGGAAACGCGGCAACGGCGGCTTGCCCATGGAGGTGACGTACAGCGTGTCGAGCCCGGGCCCGCCGAACATCACGCTGGTCACCTTGCGCACCGGCATCTCTATCACCCGGTCCACCCGGCCGTCCGGCGTGTAGCGCACCAGCTGGCCTGCGTACACCAGGGCCTGCCACAGGCAGCCTTCGGCATCGACCGTGGCCCCGTCGGCCGCGCCGCCACCGCTGGTGTCGACCGGGGCAAAGGTCCGGCGGCCGCTGGCATGGCCCGTGGCCGTGTCGTAGTCGTAGGCGCGGATCTCGCCGCTCCACGTGTCCGAGAAATAGAGCGTCGTGCCGTCCGGGCTCCAGCACGGGCCGTTCGAGCAGATGATGCCCTCGTCCAGCACATGCAGGCTTAGGTCCGTGTCCAGCCGGTACAGCCGTGCCGAAGGCTGCTCCTCCAGGGTGTCCATGGAGCCGAAGACGAAGCGGCCCTGCCGGTCCACCTTGCCGTCGTTGAGCCGGTTGCCGGGAAGGTGGGGCTCGGGGGCGACGACCAGCTCCAGCTCGCCGCTTTCCAGGTCCAGCGTGTGCACGCCGCCGTGCAGCGCCACCAGGGCCGAGCGGCCGTCGCGGCGCAGTGCCATGGAGCCAATCTTCTGGCCGACTTCCCAGGCGCGCAGTTCCCGCCCGTCGGCCGTGCAGCGGAAGATGCGGCCGTCGAAGCTGTCTATCCAGTACAGGCGCTGCTGCCCGACGTCCCACAGCGGGCCTTCGCCCAGCGTGGTCTTGAGGTCGGCGACGATATCGATCTGCATGGGAGTCTCCTGTTCGGTGGCATGGGGGCTGGCCCGGGAAGGCGGTTCAGAAGGCGACGTTGGCCGCACCCTTGAGGCCCAGCATCCGGCGCGCCTCGTCAGGCGTGGCGACGTCGACATTCAGGGCCTCGAGCACGGTGCGGATGCGGCGCACCTGCTCGGCGCTGGAGGTGGCCAGCTGGCCCGGGCCTATCCACAGAGAGTCTTCCAGCCCCACGCGCACATGCGAGCCCATGGCCGCGCCCATGGTGGCCAGCGGCAGCTGGTTGCGCCCGGCGCCCAGGATGGACCACTGGTAGTTGCTGCCCAGCAGGCGGTCGGCCGTGCGCCGCATGTGCATCAGGTCCTCCGGGTGGCCGCCGATGCCGCCCAGGATGCCGAACACCGACTGCACGAACACGGGCCCCTGCACCAGCCCCCGGTCCACGAAATGCGCCAGGTTGTGCAGGTGGCTGATGTCGTAGCACTCGAACTCGAAGCGCGTGCCCTGGGCCTGGCCCAGGCGCAGGATGCCTTCGATATCGGCAAAGGTGTTCTTGAAGACCAAGTTGCGGCTGTTTTCCAGGTGCTCGCGCTCCCAGGCGTGTTCCAGGTTCGGGAAGCGCTCCAGCATGGGGAACAGGCCGAAGTTCATCGAGCCCATGTTCAGCGAGGCCAACTCGGGCTGGAACTCGGTCACGGGCCGCATGCGCTCTGGCACCGTCATGTGCGGGCTGCCGCCCGTGGTGATGTTGACGATGGCATCGCACTCGGCACGGATCGCCTTGAGAAAGGGGCGGAACAGCTCAGGGTCCTGCGAAGGGCGCCCGTCGCGCGGATCGCGGGCATGCAGGTGCACGATGGCGGCGCCGGCCTCGGCGGCATCGATGGCGGCGCGCGCAATCTGCTCGGCCGTCACGGGCAGGTGGGGCGACATGCTGGGCGTGTGGATGGCGCCCGTGGGCGCGCAGGTGATGATGGCTTTGGTGCGGGTGGCCATGGAAGGTCCTTGCAAACGGTGAAAAGGCGAGAGGAGGGGAGGAGGAGAGGGCGCTCAGCTAAGCGCCTGGGTCAGCCCATCGACGGCCAGTTCCTGGCCCGTGACATGGCCGGCCAGCGGGCTGGCGGCAAACACGGCCATGTTGGCAATGTCGCGCGCCGTGGCCATGCGGCCCAGCGCGGCCTGGTGCGTGTAGCTGCGCGTGACGTCTTCCAGCGGCAGGCCGCGCGCCTGCGCCTTGGCGGCAATCACATCGCGGATGCGCGGGCCGTCCACGGCGCCCGGCAGGATGGCGTTCACCCGGATGCCGTCGGCGCCCAGCTCCAGCGCCAGCGACTTGGTCAGGCCGATCACCGCCCACTTGGACGCCGAATAGGCCGAGCGGCCCGGCATGCCCAGGTGGCCTGCCGCCGAAGACAGGTTGACGATGGCCGCCTGCCGGCCCTCGCGTGCCGATTGCCGAAGCCGGGGCACGGCCAGCCGCGTGCACAGGAAGGCGCCGGTGATGTTCACATCCAGCGTGCGCTGCCAGTCGGCCAGCTCCAGCGTCTCCACCGCGCCCGTGGGGCCGGCCACCCCGGCGTTGTTGACGAGGATGTCCAGGCCGCCCAACTCGTTGTCCACGGCCTTGAACAGGCCCTGCACCTGCAAGGCATCCGACACATCGGCCAGACGGCCGCTGGCGCCGGGCAGGGCGGCAGCCAGCGCATCCAGGCTGGCCTGGGCCACGTCACAGACCATGACGCGCGCGCCGGCCTCGGCAAAGGCGCGGCTGATTTCCAGGCCGATTCCGGCGGCGCCCGCCGTCACCAGGACGCGCTGGCCGGCCAGAAGATCGTTTTTCCACATGCGGGGACTCCTTGGGAACTCAAACAAAGGTGAAAGGGATTCGGGTTGGGTTTGGATTTTGTATCTGTGATCACAGATCAAATATGGTGAATACCCTATGAGGCATGACAGCGGCGGCGCCGCGCTACCATCGCCGCCATGGCCATCAACGAACTAGTCACCCCACTCAAACGGCAGACCCTCAGCAGCGATGTCTATGCACAGCTCAGGGAATTGCTGATCACGGGCCAGATGATTCCGGGCGAGCAGATCTCGCTGCGCACCACGGCCAGCGCGCTGGGCGTCAGCGTCATGCCCGTGCGCGAGGCCGTGCACCGGCTCGTGGCCGAGCAGGCGCTGGAACTCACGCCCAACCGCGCGCTGCGCGTGCCCTTGATGACGGAAAGCGCCTTCCGCGAGATCACCCGCATCCGCGTCAACCTCGAAGGCCTGGCCACGGAGCAGGCGGCCCGGCAACTGCCGGCCGCCGGGCTGGAACGCATCGCCGCCCTGCAGGACCGCTTTGCGGCCGAGATGGCCAGCGCCTCGCCGGACGGCGCGCGGCTCATCGCCTTCAACAAGGATTTCCACTTCGCCGTCTACAGCGCGGCCGGCATGCCCATGCTGCTGCAGATGATCGAGGCGCTGTGGCTGCGCATAGGCCCCATCCTCAACCACGACATGCGCTCGGGCTCGCGCCGCGTGAGCGAACAGGTGGCGGTCGGCCACCACGCGCGCCTGGTCGAGGCCCTGCGGCGCGGCGATGCGCCCGCCGCCAAGGAGGCGCTGCGCGGCGACATCGAAAGCGCGGCCGACTACATTGTTTCGGCGGGCGTGCTGGTGACGGCGGACAGCGGGTTGAACGGCGTGAGTGGACTGAGCGGGCCAGCCTCGCCAGGTGAAGAAACCCGGTGAGACGCAGAGGAATGAAGTAAGGAAGTAAGATTTCCGTGTTTTCTCTGATTTGCAGGAGCCGGCCATGCTTGCCAAATTGACGTCGAAGAACCAGATCACCCTGCCCAAGGCCGTGGTGTCCGAGGTGGAGGCCACCGAGTATTTCGAGGTGGCCGTGGAAAACGGCCGCATCGTGCTCACGCCCGTGCACCTGCAGCGCGTCCAGCGCGCACAGGCCGTCCGCGACAAGCTGCAGCAGATGGGCATCACCGAAGAGGATGTGCAGGAGGCGACCTCCTGGGCGCGCAAATGATGCGTGTCGTCCTGGACACCAACGTCGTGCTCTCGGCATTGCTGTTCACTTCCGGCCGCCTTGCGTGGATACGCCGGGCCTGGCAGCAACAGCAGTTGCAGCCCCTGGTCTGCAGGGAAACGGCCAGCGAACTGCTGCGTGTGCTCGCCTATCCGAAGTTCAAGCTGTCAACGGCCGAGCAACAGGCCTTGCTGGAGGATTTCCTGCCCTGGGCCGATGTCGTCACACTGCCGCAGCCCTGGCCTGCATTGCCGCTGTGCCGGGACGACAAGGACCAGGTGTTCCTGGTGCTGGCGCATGTGGGCCGGGCCCGGGCGCTCATCACGGGTGATGGCGATCTTCTGGCACTGCGCGACGAGTTTCCCGGCCTGATCGTGACGCCCGATGAATGGGCTGCGCGGCAGGCGCTCTGAGGGCTGAAACACATGCACAACGCCCACGACCCCAAGGTTCTTCCTCTGCGCGACGGCGTCAGCCCCAGCTGCGTGGTGCTGCCCAGCCAGGGCGGCGGGTTGCTGATCGATTTTCTGGCCGAGCGCCTGCCGGCCGTCGCGCGCGAGGATTGGCTGCGGCGCATGGCGCAGGAAGAAGTGGTGGACGAGCACGGTCGTGCCGCCCATGCAGGCACGGCGTTTGCGCCGGGCCTGCGCTACTACTACTACCGCGAGCTGCAGTCCGAGCCGCCCATCCCCTTCGAGGCCGAGGTCCTCCACCGCGACGCGCATCTGCTGGTGGCCGACAAGCCGCATTTCCTGCCCGTGGTGCCGGCCGGCAAGTACCTGCAGCAGACGCTGCTGGTGCGGCTCAAGCGCGAGTTCGACCTGCCCGAGCTGTCGCCCATCCACCGCATCGACCGCGACACGGCGGGGCTGGTGGTGTTTTCGGTGCAGCGCGCCACGCGCGGCATCTACCAGGCGCTGTTCCGCGACCGCGCCATCCACAAGACCTACGAGGCCGTCGCTCCCTGGCGCGAGGACGTGGTTTTCCCGCGCACGCATGAAAGCCGCATGGAGGAAAGCGGCCATTTCTTTCGCATGCACGAGGTGGCCGGCACGCCCAACACCCGCACCCACATGCAGGTGCTGGAGCAGCACGGCCCCTGGGCACGCTACCGGCTGGAGCCCGAAAGCGGCAAGCGCCACCAGTTGCGCGTGCACATGGCCGCCCTGGGCCTGCCGCTGTGGGGCGACGGCTTCTATCCCGAAGTGCATGACTTGCCCGAGGGCGACTACTCGCGCCCACTGCAGCTGCTGGCGCGCAGCCTGGCCTTCACCGATCCTCTGGACGGCCAGTCGCGGCGCTTTGACAGCCGCCGCCAGCTGCTGCCGCTGACCGACCTGTAGAGGCCTTGCCGCTGCCGGAAACCGTTGGTTTTTTGCCCATGGCCCCGCCATGGGATAGGCCGGCTGCGGACATTTAACGGACAACTTTGTCCGATAATTGTCCGCATGACTTCCAAAAGACCCAGTGCCGATATCCGCCGCGCCCAGCTGCTGGACGCGGCCGATGCCGTGTTTTCCGAGCATGGCGTGACCGCGCCGCTGGACCTGGTGGTCGAGCGCGCCGAGGTCGGCCGCGCCACGCTGTACCGGCAGTTTCCTGACCGGCGTGCGCTGATGCTGGCGCTGCTGGAGCGTTCGCTGGACAGCATGCGCAGCGCGGCCGAAGCCATGGCCGAGGACGACGACGCCTTCTACAAGCTGCTGTCGCGCCTGGCCGAGCGCATTGCGGTCTCGGCCCCCATCACCGATTACTGGCGCACCGTGGAGCGCGGCGACGAGGTCATCGCCCAGGCCCGCGTTGCCATGTGGCAGATCTTTCGGCCGGCCATGGACCGGGCCGTGGCCTGTGGCCATTGCCGCCAGCCGCTGACGCAGGCCGAGCTGTCCCTGGTCTTCGGCATGCTGGGCGCCTCGCTGCGCGGCGAGACGCCGCAGCAGCGGCGCACACTGGCGCGCAAGGCGCTGCAGATCGTCTGGCAAGGCCTGAAGGCCTGACATGGCCACCACACCCACTCCACCAGGGCCCGTGCTGCCCCCGTCGCCCCCCGTCGTCTACCTCAAGCCCCCGCCGGACTGGGAAGAGCATGAAAAGCCCAGCCTGCCGGGCTCGCCGTCCATGCCGCTGCACCAGCCGGCCGTGCGCGCAGCCTATGGCCTGATCGCCGTGCTGGTGGCGCTGACGGGCGGCCTGGGCAATGCACTGTTCACGGCCAACCTGCCCACCATCCAGGGGCAGATGGGGCTGACGTCTTCCGAGGCCGCCTGGCTGACCGGCGCCTACGTCATGCTCAACATGACGGCCAATTTGCTGGTCTACAAGTTCCGCCAGCAGTTCGGCATGCGGCTGTTCGCCGAGATCGGCCTGGGCCTGTATGCGCTGCTGACGCTGCTGCACCTGGTGCTGGGCAGCTACACCAGCCTGCTCATGCTGCGCGCGGCCAGCGGCCTGGCGGGCGCCACCTGCAGCACGCTGGGCACGCTCTACATGCTGCAGGCCGCGCCGCGCAAGCATGTGCTCAAGATGCTGGTGATCGGCGTGGGCCTGGGGCAGATCGCCACGCCGCTGGCCTGGATCCTGTCGCCGGGCCTGCTGTTCAACAGCGAGTGGCACAACCTCTACCTGTTCGAGGCCGGCCTGGCCCTGATCTCGTTCGCGGGCGTGGTGGTGCTCAAGCTGCCGCCGGGCGTGCATATCCGCAGCTTCGAGCGGCTGGACTTCCTGACCTTCTTCCTCATGGTGCCCGGCGTGGGCCTGCTGATCGCCGTGCTGGTGCAGGGCTACAACCACTGGTGGCTGGACACGCCCTGGCTGGCCTGGATGCTGATCGGCTCCATCGTCCTGCTGAGCGTGGCGCTGTACATCGAGCACCACCGCCGCAATCCCATGCTGCAGACGCGCTGGTTCGTGCTGGCGCCCACGGTGCGCTTCGTGATCGGTGCGCTGCTGCTGCGCTTTCTGACCACCGAGCAGACCTATGGCGTGATCGGCATGCAGCGCATGCTGGGCATGACGGTGGACCAGATGCAGCCGCTGTTCATCGTCATCCTGCTGGGCACCATCGCGGGCATTGCCGTGTCGGCGCTGACCTTCGGGCTGGAGAACATGGGCAAGCAGATCGTGGGCTCCATCGTGCTGTTCGCGCTGGCGGCCTGGCTGGACCACAGCCGCACCAGCCTGGCCCGGCCCGAGGACTTCTTCGGCAGCCAGTTCCTCATGGCCGTGGGCGCGGGCCTGTTCATGGGGCCGCTGATGCTGATCGGCGTGGTGCAGGGCCTGAAGTTCGGCGCGCACTACATGCTGACGGCCATCGTCACCATCTCCATGACGCAGGCCATGGGCGCGCTCATGGGCTCGGCCCTGCTGAGCACCTATCAGATGCACCGCGAGCAGGTGTATTCGGCCGCCATCGTGGCCGATGTCGATCCCACCGACCCCATCGTGGCCGACCGCCTGCGCCTGCAGCAGCAAAGCCTGGCCCGCGTCATTGCCGACCCGGCCCTGCGTGCGGCCCAGGGCACGGCCCAGCTGGCGCAGGCGGCACGCCGCGAGGCCAATGTGCGCGCCTACAACGACGTGTTCGCCCTCACGGCCGGCGTGGCCGTGCTCTACCTGCTGTGGACGCTGGCCCTGGCCGGCCGCGCACGCCAGCGCGCCTTCGTGGAGCGCATGCGCGCCGCCGCTGCCGATGCCTCGGCCATGCGCGGCACCGATGCCGCCGCGCCGCAGGACGCGCCGGGCCAGCCGCCCACCCAACCCGTCGCCCGCGCCTGAAACCGTTCGCCCAGAGAAAAGACAACAACATGAGTGACTCCGAAAATTCCAATGGCGGCACGGCCGCCTCTGCCTCGCCTGCGCCGGCTCCCGCTGCGGCGCCCTCGCCTTCACCCTCGCCATCGCCATCGCCATCGCCATCGCCATCGCCATCGCCATCGCCCAAGCTCATCAAGCCCTCGCTGCGCAGCGTGCTGGTGATGCTGGTGGTCGCACTGGCCGGCGTGCTGCTGGTGCTGCGTGCCTGGAACCTGTTCCCCTTCGCGGGCACCGTGGTCAGCACCGACAACGCCTATGTGCGCGGCGCCGTCACCGTGCTCGCGCCCCAGGTCAGCGGCTATGTGACCGAGGTGCTGGTGCAGGACTACGAGAACGTCAAGGCCGGCCAGCCCCTGGTGCGCATTGACGCCCGCACCTACGAAGCCGCCCAGGCCCAGGCGCAGGCCCAGCTGGCCAATGCCCGCGCACAGCTGGCCAATGCCGACCAGACCCAGGCCCAGAACCGCGCCACGCTGGGCGCCAGCCGCGCCGGCCTGGCGGCGGCGCAGGCCGAATCCGACCGCGCCGCAGCCGAGCTGCAGCGCGTGCAGGCGCTGTCCGAGCGCGGCTCCGTCTCGCTCAACGAGCGCGACAAGGTGCGTGCCACCGCGCGCCTGGCGGCCACCAACGTGGCCAAGGCCCAGGCCGACATCGAGATCAACGCCCAGAAGATCAAGGCGACGACGGTGAACCGCGCCTCGCTCGAAGCCCAGGTCCAGATGGCCGAGGCCCAGCTGCGCCAGGCCCAGATCAACCTGGACAACACCGTGGTGCACGCGCCCGGCGATGGCCAGGTCAGCGAGGTCGGCGTGCGCCGGGGCCAGTACGTCACGGCCGGCTCCCAGCTCATGTACGTGGTGCCGCACACGCTGTGGGTGGTGGCCAACTTCAAGGAGACCCAGACCGCCCGGGTGCGCATAGGCCAGGCAGTGCGCTTCAGCGTCGATGCGCTGGGCGGCGCCCACCTCACGGGCCGCGTGCTGGAGATCGCGCCGGCCACGGGCTCGGAATTCAGCGTGCTCAAGGCCGACAACGCCACGGGCAACTTCACCAAGGTCGTGCAGCGCCTGCCGGTCAAGATTGCAATCGATCCCGACCAGGAGCTGGCCGCCAGGCTGCGCGCGGGCATGTCGGTGGTGGTGCGGCTGGATACGGCGCAGCCTGAGCCCCAACCCGCACCCCAACCGGAGGTCCGCCCATGACCGCCCGCGCACTGGCCATGGCCATGGCCTGCGCTGCCGCGCTGGCCGGCTGCAGCGTGCCGCCGCTGAGCACCGCGCCTGAAGCGGCCCGGCCCGCCATGCCCGCTCAGTGGAGCGGGGCAGGGCAGGAGCCGGCCGCCGCCGTCCAGGCCTCGTGGTGGCAGGCCTTTGGCGATCCGCTGCTCACGCGCTGGGTGGAACTGGCCCAGTCCCGCAACAACGATGTGCTGCTGGCTCTGTCGCGCGTGGATGAGGCGCGGGCCAACCTGGATGTGGCAGGCGCTGCGGGCCTGCCCCAGCTCTCGGCCACGGCCGGCGCCTCCACGGGCCGCAGCCTGGGCGCGCGGGGCCTGGCGCACACGCGCTCGGTTCAGCCCGGCCTGCAGGCCAGCTGGGAGCCTGATCTGTGGGGCCGCATCGCCCACCTGGAAATGGCCGCCGCCCTGCGTTTGCAGGCCAGCGAGGCCGACCGCGACGCCGTGGCCCTGGCCGTGGCCGCCACCACGGCCCAGGCCTATGTGGGCCTGCGCTCGCTGCAATCGCAGCTGCAAGTGGCCCAGGCCACGGCCCGCTCGCGCGAACAGGCCCTGCGCCTGGCCGACGAGCAGGCGCGCGTCGGCTACACCTCGCAGTTGCAGCTCACCCAGGCCCAGGCCGAGCTGCAGGGCGTGCAGCAGGCCGTGGAGCAGCTGGAGCTGTCGCTGGCGCGCCAGCGCACGGCGCTCCTGCTGCTGGCCGGCGGCGAGGGTGACGAGCAGGCCGCCGCGCTCATGGCAACAACCGACGGCCAGTCCGCTGCGTTGGGCGCACCGCCGCCTGCGCCGGCCGCTGGCCTGCCTTCGGCCTTGCTGCAGCGCCGCCCCGACATTGCACGGGCGCAGCTGCAGCTGGCGGCCGCCGACGAAAGCCTGGCCGTGCAGCGCACCGCCTTCCTGCCCCAGGTCTCGCTGACGGCCAGCGCCGGCAGCCTGCTGGTCAATGCCCTGCAATACCACCCGGCCACGGTCTGGGCCCTGGGCGGCAGCGTGCTGGCGCCGCTGTTCACGGGCGGGCGGCTGCAGGGCCAGTTCGACGCCGTGACCGCCCAGCGCGACCAGGCCGCCTATGCCTATCGGGGCGTGGTGATCAAGGCCCTGGCCGATGTGGAAAACGCCCTGGTCGGCACCCGGCGCCTGCAGTCGCAGTGGCAGCACGCCAGCGAGCGCGAGGCGGTGCTGCAGCGCTCCCTGGGCTTTGCCAAGGACCGCTACGAGGCCGGCTACGCCAGCTACCTGGAAGAGCTGGACGCCCAGCGCAATCTCTTCCAGGCGCAGCAGGAGGTGATACGCCTGCGCCAGAGCCAGCTGGAAAACGCCATTGCGCTGTACCAGGCGCTGGGCGGCGGCTGGCAGGCCGCCACCACACCAGTGGCCGCACCCGTCGCTGCACCTGTCGCTGCACCTGTCGCTGCACCTGTCGCCAGCCCCGCCCGCTGATCAGACCTTCTCGATGCGCGCAGGCAGCCCCTGGCGCACCGCGGCGCCCGACACCCAGTCCACCCACACGTTTTTGCAGCCGGGCCGCGTGGGATCGGCAAAGCCCAGGTCGTTGAGGTTCACGCCATTGGCGTGCTCGGCGTTCACCGGCATGGGCTGGCCGTCGATGCTGTGGCGGCCTGCGCCCAGCTCGCGGTGGCCGTAGCCGTGCTCGATGGCCACGGTGCCCCGCATCACGCCGTCGCGCACCATGGCCACCGCCGTCACCGCGCCGCCCGGCGTGCGGATGCGCACCGTGTCGCCGTTGGCGATGCCCAGCCGCTCGGCGTCATCGCGGTGCAGGGACACCGGGTTGTGCGGATGCACCTGGCGCAGCCGCGAGACGGCAATCGACATGGAACTCATCAGGTTGGACTTGTACGAGGTCAGCAGCAGCGGCCATTGCTGCTCGCCGAAATGCGTGCGCATGGCGCTGCCGTCGGCCAGTCGTGCCGGATACCAGGTGGGGCAGCCGCTGTAGCGCTCGCCCGTCATGGCGTGGCGCATGCGGGCCAGCTCCTCGCTCCACACCTGCAGGGCAGGCGCGTGGGCCTTGCGGGTGTGGCCGTCCTTCCAGGCGTCCTCGATGCGGTCGAAGCGCCCGCCGCGCGTCAGCAGCATGGCCACCTGGCGCCATTCATCGTCCTTCAGGCGCTGGCGCAGCGCGGGCACCAGCCTGTCCACGCCGGTGATGGCGATGTCGTCATCGCTGGCCGCCGGCACGGGCTTGCCACCTGCCCAGGCCACGTTGGCCAGGGCGTGGATGAAGAAGTCCTCGGCCGAGCGCAGCGCATGGGGCTGGCCCTGGGCGTCCTTGATGGCGGCCTCGCCAAAGCCGGGCAGGCCCAGCCGTTCTGCCACGGCGAAGAGAAAGCTCTCCACATTCACGGGCTGGCCGCCGGCCGTGCGCGCCACGGCGGGCTGCACCACGGGCCAGCGCACGGTGGAGCTTTTGGCCACCACGTCGGCCCAGGGCGCCGAGATGCCCCAGCTCTCGTAGGTCACGGTATCGGGCACGATGAAATCGGCCAGCGCGCTGGTCTCGTTGATGAAGGGGTCGATGGAGACGATCAGCGGCAGCTTCTTCGGGTCCTTGAGATCGTCCACCAGCGCATTGCGAAAGCCCGCAATGCCGTAGACGGGGTTGCTCATGTGGTTGATCCAGGCCTTGGCGCGATAGGGGTAGCCGGCCAGCGCGCTGGCCAGCATCTCGCTGGACAGGCCGCCCACGGCCGGGTACCACGGGGCCTGGGCGGCGGGGTAGTCCTTCGCGCCCTCGGGCTGGCCCTCGCGCTTGCGTTGGAATTCCGCGCTTTTCTCGTAGGGCTGGCGGTGGCGTGACAGCGCCAGGCCGCGCGGCTTGACCTTGCCGTCGAAGTTGGCGAAGTCATAGCGCGGGCCCGGGCCGAAGGGGCCGAACGGGCCGGCATCCAGCACCAGGCCGCCCTGCACGTTGAGGTTGCCCACCAGGGTGTTGAGCATGCTGATGGCGTAGGCGGTGTAGAAGCCCGCGCCGCTCATGGTGCCGCCATGCGCATCGGCCACGGCGCGCTTGCCATGGCTGGTGAACTCGCGCGCCAGCGCCTCGATCTCGCCGCGCGCCACGCCGCACAGCGCCGCGTATTCGTCCAGTGTCTTGAGGCTGGCCTGCTCATGCAGCTTGGCCAGCGAGGAGCAGACCGACAGCTCGGGGGCCTGGTCCGCGCCTTCGGCCTTCAGGCCGGGCACGGCCACGCGGGTGCGCACCATCAGCTGTGCAGGCTCGGCCTGGGTGTGCGGCGCCAGGCTGCCATCGGCACGCTGCACCACGAACACATCCTGGGCCGGCTTGCCGTCTTCGGCTGGCGCGGGCAGCGCCCAGCCCAGGTCGGCGCCGCGCAGAAAGCTGCCGTGGCGCGGGTGGCTGGGCTCGTTGACCAGCAGGTGCGTGGCATTGCTCCAGGACGCCTCGCCCGCCGCCTGCATGGCGGCCGGGCCGGGCTGGGCGAGAAAGCCCGTGTCATGGCGTGCCTCGTCCAGGATGACGCGGATCAGCGCCATGGCCAGGGCCAGGTCGCTGGCCGGCTTGACGGCCAGCCAGCGGTTGCCGCTGCCCGCAGCCAGGCTGGACGAGGTGGGCAGCACGGGCGAGACCACCACGTAGCGGAACCGGTTGTCCTCGCGCGAGCGGGCCTCGGCCAGTTCGCGGCCCTGGCGCTGGAAGGGGTTGCCGGACTGTGCGGGCGCCGCGCCGATGAACAGGCCGAAGCTGGCATGGCTCCAGTCCGGCTTGCCGTGCGGCATGCCGGGCAGGTCGCCCAGGGCCGCTGCCGCACCCACTCGGAAACTCTGGCCGCAGTAGGCGCCGTGGTTGCTGACGTTCACGGTGCCGAAGGACGGCCCCGCAAAGCGGCGCAGCAGCTGGGCGCGGCCTTCGTTGGAGGCGTCGGTCACCAGCAACTGGTTGGAGCGCGGGCCGAACTCGGGGTTGTCGGCGTCCAGCGGCGTCTTGGGGTCCCAGATGGCGCGCAGGCCCTCGACCTGGCCTTCGCCGAACAGATCGCCGCCCTCGCAGACTTCCTGCACCAGCTGCTCGAAGGAAATGCTCTGCCAGCGGCCGCTGCCGCGCGGGCCCACGCGCTTGAGCGGGGTGAGCACGCGGTGCGGTGCACTCTGGTGCTCCAGCATGGACGAGCCGCGCGCGCAGGACGTGGCCCGGCCCTCCAGGCCCAGCTCCTTGCCCAGTTTGGCGTAGACCTCGCGCACGGGTTCTTCCATGGCGGCCGGGCGCGTGGTGGCCAGCGGGTGGTAGGGGTTGCCTGCCACGCGCAGGATGCGGTTGCTGGCGGTATCGACACGCACGCGCACGCCGCACTGCGTCCAGCAGCCCAGGCAGCTGGAGGGGCTGACCACCTGGCCGGGCTGGGTGGCGAGCGCGCCCGTGGCCGGGTCGATGCGGAACTCCGGCGTCAGCGAATTGCCGCGCGTGGCGCTGGCCGTGGGCGTGCCCGAGCTGCCTGCGACCAGGCCCTTGGCACCGCGCGCCAGTGTTTCACCGTAGCCGGCCGCAAAGGCGGCCAGCCCACCGGCGGTGAGGCCACCGCGCAGCAGCAGGCGGCGGCGGGCGGCCTCGGCATCCAGGGAATCTTCGGGGGCTTGGGGGAGTTTCTTCTTGTCGGTCATGAAAGGCTTTCTGTGGCGCGGCCGGCCGGTGGCGGGCCGCGCTCCGTGAATGGGTGAGGGGTCGTCAGGGCGGCGGTGTCAGAGGGCGCGGGCCGCGGCCGAGCGCGCGGGAAACAGCTCCAGCGCCCAGGTGGCCAGCGTCACCAGTGCAATGCACAGGCCGGCCACGCCCAGCATGCCCAGCAGGCCGTCGCCGCCCAGCGGCATGTGGTAGATGTACAGGCCCGCGCCGTACTTGGGCACGCCTTGCACGCCCATGAACAGCGCCCAGCGGAAGGCCCAGGCCGCGGCGGCCAGGCCCAGCCCCAGGGCCAGCGTGTAGCGCGGGCAGGCCATGCGCTGCCCACCCCGCACCAGGGCCCACAGCAGGGCGGCACCGGCCACGGCCGAGCCCAGCATGCTCAGGCGCCAGACCGGAAACTGCTGCCACAGCTGCAGCGCCGCCTGGAAGGAGCGGCCCTGGCCCAGCCAGCCGGCAACGGCCCAGACCACCACCATGGCCAGCAGGCACAGCGCCAGCGCCAGGCCCAGCATGCGCAGGGCCTGCAGGGCGCCGGCATCGGGGCGGTGGCGGGCGGGCAGAAAGCGCGCCGTCACCAGCATGCAGCCCACCGTGGCCAGCCAGCCCGTGAGCGCCAGGTTCAGCGGCACCCACAGCGTGTTCCACAGCGGGCGCGAGCGCACGGCCATCAGCTCGGCGCCGGTATAGGCGGTGATGGTCAGCGCCGACACGGCCAGCAGCGGCGCCAGCCAGCGCAGCCACTGCGGCCGGCCCAGCCACCAGGCCAGCACGAAGGCCAGCGCCAGTCCCACGAAGGCCGGCAGCAGCAGGGCGCCCACCGACATCCACGACCACGGCGTGAAGTGCGCATAGAAATGCCAGAAGCGCGCAGGCTGGTGCAGGTCGGCCAGCAGCGACACGGGCGCGGCGATGGCGCTGACGGCCAGCACCAGCACGGCGGCCGGCAGCAGGCGCGCCATGGCGCTGGCGCGCGGCGCCCAGGCGCAGGCGGCGGCCAGCAGGGCGGCGCCCGTGGCAATGCCGGCCAGGAAGAAGTACTGCACGGCCCAGGGCAGCCAGGCCGATTCGTAGGCGGGGGTCAGGAGTTCGACGATGTGCATGGGGTGCTCCTTGCGTTCAGTGGGAAGTGACCAGCCGCACGCTGGCCTGCCCGTCCACGCCGTCGACGAAGGCGTCGGGCAATCCCAGGTAGTACACATGCGGGTCCGTGCCCATGGCGGGCTTGAGCACCTTGAGGTCCTTGGCGTGCTCGCGCATGCGCTGGCGGATCTCGCTGCCCTCGTCGTTGAGGTCGCCGATCACGCGGGCGCCGCCCACGCAGCTTTCCACGCAGGCCGGCAGCAGGCCGGCTTCCAGGCGGTGCTCGCAGAAGGTGCACTTGTCGGCGGTCTGCGTCTCGTGGTTGATGAAGCGCGCGTCATAGGGGCAGGCCTGCACGCAGTAGCCGCAGCCCACGCAGCGCTCGTTGTCCACCAGCACGATGCCGTCGCTGCGCTGGAAGGTGGCCTGCACCGGGCAGACCGGCACGCAGGGCGGGTTGTCGCAGTGGTTGCACAGGCGCGGCAGGTTGAGCATGGCCGGCGGCAGGTCCTCGTTGCCCGCGTGCTGCACCTCGTACTGCAGCACCGTGGTGCGGAACTGGCCCAGCGGCGGCAGGTTCTCCATGGAGCAGCTCACCGTGCAGGCCTGGCAGCCTATGCAGCGGCGCAGGTCCACCAGCATGCCGTAGCGCCTGCCGGCCTCGCCGGGACGGCGCGGCGGCTGGAAACCCGGGGTGCCGGGCGCGGCCGCCGCCACGGGCAGGGCCACGGCCGCCATGGCAGCGGCCAGCAGGTCCTGCAGGAAGCCGCGCTTGCCGGCGGCGGGCTGCGCATGGGAGAGGGTAGGGGCGGGGATGTCCTGGGTGGAGGGCTTGCAGCTGCAGTCGTTGCAGCCGCTGCCGGCGCGGGATGTTTTTGGCATGGCCTGTCTTTCATCGTCCTGCGGCCACGGGAGGGTGGTCGCTCAAACTCAATAAAGCATTAAAAATATGCTTTTTATATTGAATTTAATATATGAAATTCAGGGCCTTGGCGGCTTGATATGAGTCAAGCAATGGGCTTGCAAAGCGCCACCAACTGCCTGCCATGGACAGGCGCCCAAGGCACTCCATAGCGTGTGGCGCAGGGATTAAGACGGGGTTAACAGGGTGACTGCATTCCTCGGGAATGCGGGGCGCGTATCGGAAATCACCCTCTTGTTTCCGTGCGCGGCCCCGGTCTACGCTGCTTGTGTCGCCACTGCCAAGGAGTTCTCCATGAACCATGCCCTGAACAGCCTTGCTTCGGAACTGGACCTTGCCGCCGAAGCCGGCGAGCACCTGAGGCTGCAATTCACACAGGCCTGCGTGGACCGCATCGCGCACCTGCTGGAAGACCCGGACGTCATCCGCTGCGCACAAGGCCTTCGCCGCTACCTGGACGGCCAGATCGACAGGCAGGAGCTGGACCGCCTGGCCCGCGAGGCCGCCAGCCTGGCCAACCACCACCAGGGATCACGCTCCCTCGACGGCTGCGGCCATGCCGCCGTGTCCGCCACCTATGCCACGGCCCATGGGCTGGCGGGCCGGGCGCTGCAGGCGGCCGACTACGCGGCCTACGCCATGGTCTATGGCGAGGGCGGCCACGGCGCCGTCACGGACCGTGAATCGTTCGAGCCTGAATACCAATGGCAGGCGCGCTGCCTTGCCTCGCTGGCGCAGGCCGCTCAGCAGCGCACGTAGCACCAGGCCGACTGCTGCAGCAGGGCCAGTGACTCGATGCCGCCCTGCGGCAGCACGCGCATGCCGGCAGGCGCCTCGCGGCCCAGCTTCCTGAGCGTGTTCGGGCAGACCAGCGCATGGGCCAGGGCCTTTGCATCCAGATGCTGCGGCGTGCCCGGCGCTGCGTCCAGCAGCGCCTCGACGGCCGGGCCGTTGATGACGATGCGGACCTCGGCACCGGGCCGGTCCTGGCGCAGGTTGGCCAGATTGCTGCGTGCACGGGCCAGGGCGCCGGGTGTGGGCGCATGCAGCACGATGCGCAGCGGCGGCGCATCCGGCCGGGCGGGGAACAGGTCGCTCCAGTCGCTGGAGGAGGTGGAAGCGGCGGGAGAACGGCTTGTGCTCATGGTCGTCCTCGTCATTTCCTGCCACGCGGCCCCATGACCTCTTCCAGCAGGCCTGGCGGCAGGCCGGTGCGCACCTGCACCACTCCCTTGTCATCCTTCCAGACCAGGGCCGGCGTGGCACGCAGGCCCCAGGTGGACATCAGCGAGGCATGGCTGGCCAGCACCTGCCGCGTGGCCTGCGGCACCGGGGCCAGCGGCGTGGCGCCCGCGCCTTCTGCGCTGGCGCGGCCGGCCTTGGCATAGGCGCGTGCGTGCTCGGCCAGGGCCTGCTCTGGCTGGCGCGCGGTCAGCATGGCGGCGGCCTTGCCCTCGCTGCTGGGCTTGAGGATGCCCACCAGAATGTGGCGCAACTGCACCTGGCCGCTCTCCACCCAGGGCCGGGCATCGTTCCACAGCTGGTTGCAATAGGGGCAGTTGGGGTCGGTGAACACATAGACCGTGCGCGGCGCGTCGGCGCGGCCATCCGGTATGGACTGGGCGCGCTGCACATCGCTCCACAGTTGCTCGCCCATGGGCTTTTGCACGGCGGCCTGCAGGGCCTGGGCGTTCACGTCGCGGCCCTGGGCGTCGATCACCGTGCCCAGCACCCAGTGCTTGCCGTCAGGCATGCGGTAGATGGGCACGGGCTGGCGGTCGCGGTAGGCGGCCCAGGCCTTGAGTCCGCCCACGGCCGGCAGCGGTCCCACCAGGGTCAGCCCCTGCTGGGCCAGGAAATCCTCCGATGGCAGCTCGGACGCCGCAGCCGGCAGGGCCAAGGCTGCCGATAGGGCCAGGGCTCCTGCCAGTGCAGGCAGGGGGAACAGGGGGGAAGCGCTCATGAACATTCCTTCAGATGCTGGGCCAGGCTGGCGCGCGACAGCTCGCCCATGCGCATGCCGCACAGCCGGCCGTCGGCGCCATAGAAATAGGTGGAAGGCAGGCCCCGCTGGCGCCAGTGCCGGCCGGCCTGCTGCTGCGGGTCGAACAGCACCTGGGCCAGCGGCAGCGGGGCCGTCGCCTGCTCGCGCCGCAAATAGCCCATCACGGCCTCTGCCGTCTCGCCCTGGTTGATCCAGATGAAACGCACATCGGGCCGCTGCTGCTGGGCCTGGGCCAGCACCGGCATCTCGCGCCGGCAGGGCGGGCACCAGGTGGCCCAGAGGTTGATCACCATGGGCTTGCCATCGGCCTGCTGCAACTGCTGCAGCGAGACCGGCTGCGCCTGTCCGTTGACCAGGGTGAAGGCCGGCAGGGCCGGTGCATCTGCGGAGGGCAGCGCCTGCAGCAGGCTGCCCAGCACCAGCAGGGCAGCCCCCGCGCCCAGCGCCAGCCCTGTGGCGCGGCGCAGCACCGGGGAGCGGCGGCTGCGCCACAGCATGTACAGCAGCGCGGCCAGCAGGCCGGCCCAGAGGTTCCATCCCCCGTCGCGGATATCGATGATGCGGCCTGCGAAGGCCGGCATCCCGCCCCAATCCCAGGGAGCAGGCGCGTACTCTGCCCACCACTGCGCGACATAGGCCAGGCGCGCCGCCAGCAGGCCGGCCAGGGTGCTTTGCCACAGCAGCGCATCCACGGCCTGGCCCGTGCGCCTTTCATTCCTGCGCGCCAGCCACTGCGCCAGCAGCCAGGCCAGCATGGCCACCACCACGCCCACCGGCAGGACCAGCGGCCCCAGCGCCAGGCTGGCAGGCAGGTGCAGCCAGGCGCCCAGCGCCGATAGCGCTGACGGCCCGCCAGGCTCTGCCGCTCCGGCAAGAACAGGCGAAGGCGCCAGCAGCAGGCCGGCAAGCAAGGGCAGGAAGGACGAAAGAAGAGGGGATGACCGGAGATGCATGGGCAAGGAGTTTCAGCCATGCAGGCTGACAGGCCGTGGATGCTGGCAGCGGGGAATTAACGGGGGGTTAACGGCCTCATGGCCATCAGGCTGCGACCGGTCCATTTCGCCCAGCCAATCCCATGGCCGCAGACAGCAGCAAGGCCGCAGCGGCCAAGCCGCCAGACAGCCAGAGCGTGGCGTGCAGCCCCCAGCCATCGACCAGTTGGCCGCCTGCCCATGAGCCCAGCGCAATACCGATGTTGAAGACGCCAACGTACAGCGCCGTGGCAATTTCCACGGCGCGTGGCGCAGCCTGCATCATCCAGGTCATCAGGCCCACCGATACGCCGCCGTAGGCCAGGCCCCAGACCAGCAGCACGGCGCCACCACCGGTTGGCGAGTCGCCCACGGACAGGAACAGCACAGGCGCCAGCAGCAGGCCCATGGCGATCGCAGCCAGACTCGGCACCGTGCGGCGCGCCGCGATGATGCCCGCCAGGAAGTTGCCCGCAATGCCCGCGATGCCGTAAGCCAGCAGCAGCGCGCTCATCCATTGCGCATCGAACCCGGACACCGTCAGCAGCAGCGGGCGCACGAAGGTGAAGGCCATGAAATGCCCGGCCACCAGCAGCAGCGTCAGTGCCAGCCCGGCCTGCAGCCTGCGGTTGGCCAGCTGATGACTGAATTGGCGCAGGCTGGCCGAGCCTGTGGCAGGCAGGGCGGGGAGAACGGCCATGTGCAGCGCCAGCACCAGTGCGCTGAAGCCTGCCATGCCACCGAATGCCCAGCGCCATCCCGCGAAATCGCCGATCAGCGCGCCCAGCGGCACGCCCAGCACCGAGGCCGCCGCCACGCCGCCAAAGATGATGGAGGTTGCCAGGCCCATCGACGCCTGGGGTACCAGCCGTGCCGCCAGCCCGCCCGCGATTGCCCAGATGCCGCCCATGCAAAAGCCCACCAGGACGCGCGCGGCCAGCAGCCAGATCAGCGACGGCGCCAGCGCCGAGGCCAGGTTGGCCAGCACGAGCAGGGCCAGCAGTCCGCACAGGATGCGGCGCCGGTCCATGCCGCCCGCCGCCATCACCACCAGCGGCGCGAACAGCGCGGCCAGCAGCGCCGGCAGCGAGATCATCAGGCCGGCCCTGCCCATGGAGGTGCCCAGGCTGCCAGCAATGGATGTGAGCAGGCCGACCGGCAGCATTTCCGTGGTCACCACGGAAAAGGTGGCCAGGCCCACGGCGGACACGGCCAGCCACGGGCGGCGCGCGGCGGGTTCGGGCCGCGTGGAGGAAGACGAATTCATGGTCCAGATCCCTTCAAACAGGTGGGGGGGTGTTGCACCGCCGTCGCGGGACAGAGAAAATACATACGCTGCGTATGAATAGAATCCTATATACATGCGCTTCGTATGTAAATAATCATGCATGCCGTATGTAAGGAGATTGGCCATGGTCCGCCGCACCCGCGCCGAGATGGAAGAAACCCGCGCCACGCTGCTGGCCACGGCCCGCAAGGCCTTTGGAGAGCAGGGCTACGCCGATGCCTCCATGGACGATCTCACCGCGCAGGTGGGCCTGACGCGGGGCGCGCTGTACCACCATTTCGGCGACAAGCAGGGCCTGTTGGCGGCCGTGGTCGAGCAGATCGATGCCGAGGTGGATGAACGCCTGAAGGCCATCACCGCCCATGCCCGGGATCCCTGGCAGGGCTTTCGCAGTCGCTGCCAGGCCTACCTGGAAATGGCGCTGGAGCCTGAAATCCAGCGCATCGTGCTGCGCGATGCGCGCGCGGCTTTGGGCGGAGCGCTGCCGCAATCGCAGCGCCACTGCATTGCGTCCATGCAGGCACTGATTGCGGACCTCATGGCGCAGGGCATCGTGGCCCGGGCCGATCCGCAGGCGCTGGCATCGCTGATCTACGGCAGCCTGGCCGAAGCGGCTTTCTGGATTGCCGAGGGCGAGGACGCCGACCTGCGGCTGGAGCGCGGCGCGGCGGCGCTGGACCTGCTGCTGGGCGGGCTGCTGGCCCGGCCCTGAGCGGGCCGCCTGGCCGCATTCTTGTGCGCGTGCCTGCGAGATTCGGCCAGCTGGCGCACACCTCGCTACAAATCTGCGATGCTCAGTCGCTTTTCGTTCTCGACTTGGATACAGACGGCGGGGCCTGGAGCCAGGCCCTGCGGACAACAACATGCATGTTCTCTTGGTGGAAGACAACGCGCTGGTGGCCAGCGGCGTGCGGGCCGGCCTGCAGCTGCAGGGCTTTGGCGTGGATACCGTGGCCTCGGCCGGGCAGGCGGATGCGGCCATCCGTTCCTCGCATTTCGATGCCTGCGTGCTGGACCTGGGCCTGCCGGACGAGGATGGCCTCTCGCTGCTGGCGCGCTGGCGCGGCCAGGGCCTGCAGGTGCCCGTGCTGGTGCTGACGGCGCGCGATGCTGTGTCACAGCGCATCGAAGGCCTGCAGACCGGCGCCGACGATTACCTGGTCAAGCCCTTTGACCTGCACGAACTGGCGGCGCGCCTGCATGCGCTGCTGCGCCGCGCGGCCGGCCGCAGCGTGGACTGGATCGAGCTGGGCGAGGTGCGCATCAACCCCGCTGCCGGCCATATCCAGCGCCAGGGCCGCACCGTGGAGCTGTCGCGCCGCGAGTGGTCGCTGCTGCGCGCGCTGCTGCAGTCGCCGGGCCGCATCCTGAGTACCGAGCAACTGCGCGACAGCCTCTACGGCTACAGCCAGGACGTGGAGAGCAATGCCGTCAACGTGCATGTGCACCACCTGCGCCGCAAGCTGGGCCATGAACTGGTGGAGACGGTGCGCGGCGAGGGCTACCGCCTGGGCCTGCACCCATGATGCGCAGCCTGCGCGTGCGCCTGCTGGCATGTCTGTGCCTGGCGCTGTGCACGCTGTGGGGCGGGGTGGCGGCCTGGATGTTCTCGGACATGCGCAACGAGCTGCGCACCGTGCTCGATGACCGGCTGATCGCCTCGGCGCGCATGGTGGCAGGCATCGTCCACCAGTTCCGGCCTGCCCGGGAGCTGCCGCAGGACTGGAGCCCCATGCTCAACGTGATCGCGCGCGACGGCGTGGCCTGCGAGGTCAGCCTGGTGCGCGGCGAGGTCCAGCCCGTGCGGCCCGAATCGGCCCTGCCGCAGGTGCTGGCCAAGACCGAGGGCAGCCCCGTGTTCCCGCAGAGCATGCCGCTGGGCTTCTCGACCATCATCAAGGGGGGCAAGCCCTGGCGCACCTATGTCCTGGAGGACCACGGCGTGCGCATCGCCACGGCCGACCGCATCGATGTGCGCGAGGGCCTGGTCCACGGCTTTGCCTACACCATCGTCCTGCCCTTCGTGCTGGCGCTGCTGGCCAGCATGGGGCTGATGTGGTGGGCCGTGACCCAGGGCCTCAGGCCGCTGGAGGCCCTGCGGCGCGAGCTGGCGCACCGCCCGCCCGGCGACGATTCGCCCGTGGCCCAGGGCCTGCAGACGCGCGAGCTGGCGCCGCTGGTGGGCACGCTCAACCAGTTGCTGCACCGCGTGCGCGCGGCCATCGACCGCGAGCGCCGCTGGAGCGACGACGCCGCCCATGAGCTGCGCACGCCGCTGACCGCCATCAAGACCCATGTGCAGGTGGCGCAGATGGCGCTGGCGGCGCCCGGCATGCCTGCTGGCCTTCTGGCCGCGCCGCCCGGCTCCATGGCCCGCGATTCGCTGGCCCAGGCGGGCGAGGGCGTGGAGCACCTGCAGCACACGCTGGAGCAGTTGCTGCTGCTGGCGCGGCTGGAGCAGCATGAACCGGGTGCCGCCAATGCGCTGGCCTGCGGCGATGCGCCTGCCGATGCGCTGCAGGCGCTGGACAAGGCCTGGCAACTGGCGGTGAATGCCGTGAGCGCCGGAGCACCGGCGCCGGCGCAGCGCCAATGGTTGGACACGCACCAGCAGCCCGGCAACGGCGCCTGGCCGCTGGCCATCTCCGAGCCCCTGCTGGTCTCGGCCCTGCGCAATCTGCTGGAAAACGCCCTGCGCCATGCGCCGCAGCATCCCGTGGAACTGGCCGTGCGCCCCATTGGCGCCATGCCGGGCACGACGCAGCAGCCGGGCACAGGCTATGTGGAGTTCACCGTGGCCGACCACGGCCCGGGGCTCAGCGCCGAGGAATGCGAAGAGGCCACGCGCCGCTTCTGGCGCAAGCGTCCCCAGGAGCATGGCAGCGGCCTGGGCCTGCCCATCGTGCAGCGCATCGCCGAATGCGCAGGCGGCTGCCTGCTGCTGCAGCCGCGCAGCCTGTGGAGGCCCGAAGAAGGCGATGCGAGCGGGCTGGTCGCACGCCTTTATCTGCCGTTGGCGGCGGGCGCCGGCGCACTGGTGCCGACGCACTGACGAGAGCGCACCGACGCCGGCGCATTAACGCCGACTTAATCTGCGCTGCGTATCGTGCCGACCTGGCTGGCCAGCCGCGCAGGCATTGCGCCGTGCGGGGGCAGCCGCAGGTATCCAGAACTGACCCTGTCCGCCGCTGCCGCGCACCTGCCGGCGCCCACGCATGGCAGGGCAACAGCCTCTTCCCACGATGAACCGCATGAACAAACAGACCCTGTCCCGGTCGTGCATCGCCATTGCTGTCGGCATCTGCATGCCGATGGGCGGCGCCTGGGCACAAGACACCTCCGCTGCGCAGGCGGCGGTGCAAGGCAACGCTGCCGCTGGCCAGAAGATCGCCCAGGCGGGCACGCCCCAGGGCGCGGCGGCCTGTGCCACCTGCCACGGCGCCAAGGGCGAGGGCATGGCGGGCTTTCCGGCACTGGCCGGCCAGCACGCCGGCTATCTGGCGCGCCAGCTGCAGCACCTGGCCGACGGCAGCCGGCAGGCGCCCGTGATGGCGCCCATGGCCAAGGCCCTGTCGGCCCAGGACCGTGCCGACGTCTCGGCCTACTACGCCAGCCTGCCGCTTCCCATCCAGCCCGTGCGCGGCCCGCTGCCCAAGGGCAAGGACGATGACGGCGCCTGGCTGGTCGAGCGTGGCCGCTGGGCCGACGGCATTCCTGCCTGCGCCCAGTGCCATGGCCCTGGCGGCGTGGGCGTGGGAGCGGACTTCCCCGCCATCGGCCACCTGACGGCCGACTACATGCAAAGCCAGGTCGCCGCCTGGAACAAGGGCCAGCGCGAGGCCGGCCCCCTGGGCCTGATGGGCAAGATCGCCCGCAAGCTCACGCCCGAAGACATCCAGGCGGTGGCGTCCTACTACGCCCGCCTGCATGGCGCGGGCACAGCCACCGCAGCCACGGCCTCCGCACCGGCCAAACCCTGATGGACCGGGAGCCGATCATGTCCGACACACCACGCAATCCCGCCCCCGGCAGTTCCAACACCGCCGAATACATCGTCGTTGCCTGCCTGTTCGCCGGTCTGGCGGGCACACTCGCCTATGGCATGTACGTCAGCCGTCCTGCCCGGCCCGACGTGCCGGTCAACGTGGCCGCCGCACCCGCCGCACCCGCTGCTGTCCCCGCAAAGCCCGATGCCCAGCCCGTTCAGGGGGCTGCCGACGGCGCAGCCTTCACGCCGCCCGGTGCCCGCGACATTCCGGACACCCCCATGGGCGAGTGGATCCGCCGTGGCGAGGCCATCTTCCTGCGCACGCCGGCCAACGCCGTGGGCTTTTCGGGCAACACCCTCAACTGCGTGAACTGCCACCTGGACGCAGGCCGGCTCAAGGGCGCCGCACCCATGTGGGGTGCCTACCCGCTGTACCCGGCCTACCGCAAGAAGACCAACCACGTGGACACCTTCGCCGAGCGCGTGCGCGGCTGCTTCATGTACAGCATGAACGGCAAGGCCCCCGACGACGGCCACGACATCCTCGTGGCGCTGGAGGCCTATGCCTACTGGATGGCGCAGAAGGCGCCCACGGGCGAGAAGCTGCCCGGCGCGGGCTTCACCAAGGTGGGCAAGGCCGCGCAGGAGCCCAGCTTCGAGCGCGGCGCCAAGGTGTACGAGGCCAAGTGCGCCCTGTGCCACGGCCCTCAGGGCCAGGGCCAGGAAGCGGGCGGCGTGACCGTGTTCCCGCCGCTGTGGGGCAAGCAGTCCTACAACTGGGGCGCGGGCACGCACGAAGTGGACAAGGCCGCCAGCTTCATCAAGGGCAACATGCCTTACGGCAACCCCACGCTGGATGACCAGGAGGCCTGGGACGTGGCCACCTACATCAACAGCATGGAGCGCCCCCAGGACCCGCGCTTCACCGGCAACGTGGCCGACACGCGCAAGCAGTTCCACGACAACCCGTACTCGCTGTACGGCACCGAGGTCAACGGGCGGCTGCTCAAGGGTCTTTGAGCGGATCGGACAGGCAACGGCAGGCCGGGCGCAGGCCTGCGTTGCTGCAAGGGACAGGGCGCTGACGGCCGCCCTGCAAGCGCATCTGCGCCGGTGCGGCCTTTGCACCAGACGGCGTACGGTCATCGGTTTGACGGCCGGCATTTCATGATTTAATAAGAATCATTCTCACTGATTTGCCGACGCATCCGGCTTGCGCCGCAGCACACCGCCTTGCCGGCAAGCCCGGCCCGTGCCGCACGCGGCCATGCGCACAGGCCTTCGCGCGACCGCCGCGCGATGCTCAGGTTTGCCGAGGAAACCATGACCCAGACCTTGGACGACATTCAGCAGCTGGCGCACGAGCACCAGGTGCTGCTGCGTGGCTACGGCCACGCCCAATTGCGCAGCAGCGAGCTGCTGTGCCTTCAAGCCCAGGAAATAGAGAGGCTGCAAAGGCTGGTGATCCGCCAGCGCGCGGCCTTGATGGCCAAGGAAACCCAGCTGCTGTGGGCGCGCGAGGAGCGCGAGGCGCTGGAGAAGGCCATTCCCGGCCTCTCGCGCCGCGTCATGCTGGCGCGGCGCGTGGAGTCGCTGCTGGTGCGCGTGCAGGACCTGTTGCGCGAGCGCGCACGCTGGCAGCGCCAATCGGCCGCGCCCCTGGCGCAGCCCGCCGTGCCTGCAGCGGGCGCGCATGCGCGGGAGCCCGAACAGGACGCCGAGGCCTTCGAGGCCAGCCTGCGCGAGGCCGACCTGGTGATCTGCCAGACCGGCTGCCTGAGCCACGGCGAGTACTGGCGCGTGCAGGACCATTGCCAGCGCACGGGCAAGACCTGCGTGCTGGTGGAGCAGCCCGATGCGCTGCGCATCGTCCGCATACACCGGGGCGCCGACGGCGGCGACAACCCCGCCATGACGCTGAGCCACGGAGACACGACCGCATGACACGCAGCAAGATGCCCCTGAGCCCGGGTGGCGAACCCGAACTGCGCAGCGTGGGCCTGAAGGCCACGCTGCCGCGCATGCAGGTGCTGGAAATCTTCAGGCAGAGCGCATCGCGCCACCTGCATGCCGAGGACGTGTTCCGCCTGCTGGCCGAGCGGCGTGCCGAAGTGGGCCTGGCCACCATCTACCGCGTGCTGTCGCAGCTGGAGGCGGCGGGCCTGCTGCTGCGCCAGACCTTTGAAAGCGGCAAGGCCGTCTTCGAGCTCAACGAGGGCCCGCACCATGACCACCTGATCTGCCTGCAGTGCGGACGCGTGGATGAATTCAGCAACGACCACATCGAGGCACTGCAGCACCAGGTGGCCCAGGCCCACGGCTACCGCCTGGCCGACCACCGCCTGGCCCTGTACGGCCATTGCGGCGCGTGCTCGCAGCTGCCACCCGAATCACCGGCACAGCCCGAGCAGGCAAGACAGCCTGCGCTGCAGGACAACGAATGAGCACCAACGACAGATCCCTGACCCCCGAGCAGCGCGCCGCCCTGGACCTGCTGATGTCGCGCCAGTCGCGCTGGCCGCTGCAGGACCCGGCGCCGGGCGCAGACGTGATCGACACCGTCATCGATGCCGCACTGCGCGCCCCCGACCACGGGCAGCTGCGGCCCTGGCGCTTCGTGCTGGTGCAGGGCGATGCGCGCCATGCGCTGGGCGAGGTGTTCGTGCAGGCCGCCAGGGCGCGCGACCCGCAGGCCGACGCCGAGCGCTTCCGCGCCAAGGCCTTGTCCGCCCCGCTGATCATTGCGCTGGGCGTGCACCTGCAGCCCGAGCACAAGGTGCCAGAGAGCGAGCAACTGCTGGCTGGTGGCGCTGCCGCCATGAACATGCTCAACGCCCTGCACATCCTGGGCTTTGGCGGCTTCTGGGCCAGCGGCTCCAACAGCCACGATGCGCGCGTGCGCGAGGCCCTGGGATTCGAGCCCCATGACCGGCTCGTCGGCCTGCTGTATGTGGGCACGCCCGTCTCGGCCGGCCGCGAAGCCCTGCGGCCGCCGCGCAACCGCTTTGTGCGCGAATGGCAGCCCGGGCAAGACCTGGTGCAAGGCCTGGCCCTGGCCCTGTCTTCCAGCGCGGCCGACGCAGGCTGATCCTGCTTCCTTGAAGCAAAGATGCCCGGCTTGACCGGGCATCTTTCGTTGCGGCTGCGCAATCGGCCTAAGCCGCCGTCTCGACCGACTTCAGCTGGTAGATGGCATAGAAGTGCACGCCAAAGGTCCAGCGGAATGCCGGCCCCACCAGCGAGTAGGGCGGGCCGTAGCCTTCCATCACCTGGTGCGCGGCCACCAGCTGCAGGCGGGGATGGGCTTGCGCCAGATCGGCCTCGCGGCGCAGGCCCCAATGGAACTGGGCCTGGGTGAGCCGGACCGAAGGGTGCTGGCTTGCGCGCCCGGCCGCCAGCCAGCACATGGCGTCGAACACCAGCTCCGAGCCCGGCGGGCTGCGTTGCGCAAACGTGGTCCACAGCGCCTGCATCTGCTCTGGCTGCAGGTACATGGAAACGCCCTCGGCCATCATGAACACCGCAGGCCCGGACCTGTCGGCCGGCAGTCCCAGCCGCTGCCACCAGTCGGCATCGGCCAGGTCGAATTCGCGGATCTCCTGGCGCTCCGATTGCCGGGGCAGCAGCTGCCTGCGCAGCGCGGTCACCGGTCCCAGGTCCGCATCCGTCATGTGCATCTGCCCGTTGTCCAGCCATTGGAAATAGTCGCTGAGGCCGCAGCCCAGGTTCACCACATGGCCCTGCGGCTGGCGCTGCAAGAAGTCCTGCGCCAGCGCGCGAAAGCAGTGCGTGCGCGCCAGCACGCCGTAGATGCTCTGCCGGTCCTGCAGCCACCGGCTGCCGTCGTCGCCCAGCTGGGTCAGGGTGTCCAAGGCGTGGGCGTCACTGACGGCCATGCCGGGAAACAGCCGCTCGCCCAGGGCGCGGGCGGCCAGTGGAATGCGCAAGGTCTCGCTGACATCGGACAGTTTTTCCTGGCGTGGCGAGGAGGGCTGCGCGTCGGGCAAGGCCGTTGCGGCCGTCGGGGCAAGAGATTCGGGCATGGCGGGCTCCTGTGCGTTGCCGGCCGGGGCGGGCGGCATCCACCTTCCATGAATTGCTTCAAGGGCTGATACCCATATTAGGGCCTGTTCGCACGAATGCAGGCAACCCGAAGGGAAGCTGCCTGCCATCAATCCTTGTTCACCTTGTGGTCCTCGCCCTTGGCCTGTTCCATGGCCTCGGGCTCCAGCTCCTCGGCGGAGCGGTTGAGGTGGATGAAGGCACCCCAGCCCAGCAGCAGGACACCCACGGCGCTGACCAGGGCGGCGGGATAGAGCAGGTGGGCCGGCTCTTCCTGCGTCTTGAAGGCAGCGACCAGGGCTTCGACGGCCAGGGCCACGACCAGCACCACCAGAAAGCGCGAGAGAAACCGGCGCACGCGCGTGGGGCCGCTGATATGGGCCTCGCGTATGACCTCCTCTTCGGTGATGGTCTGGGCGATCTGCAGCGCGACCACGCCCGAGGCCAGAATGCCCAGCGCCTCGACGATGCGCAGGCCCGAATCGCCATCCACGCCATGCGCCATGGCGTTCCAGCCCTTGAGGCCTGCAATCCACAGCAGGGCGATGGCCGCCAGCGAAAACAGCAGGGCGATGAGCGCGTGCACGACGGTGAAAAGGGTATGGAGTGCTTTCATGGCAAAGGGCGGAGAGTGGGCCGTGGCGCATGTTTCCACGGCGCCGGCGCGCCGCTTGTAGGAAACGGCGAACAGCCGTGGACAGTGGCAGGCAGCGGTGGGCAGGCGCGGTGCCTGCCCGCGGGTGCGGCGCATGGATAAAATCCCCGGACCATGTCCAGATGGTTCATCGTGGCTTTTTCCCTGCACTTCGTCGTCAGCGTGGCCTTGTCCACGCTGGGGCTTGTGCCATGGCGGGCCCTGCCGGGGGCCGCTTGCGAGCCGGCCGGCGCCGCCTGCGCCAGCGTGCAGCGCACGGCAACGCCGCTGGTGGACACGGCCTCCCTGCTCGATGACTTCGACCATGCGCTGATGGACGATCAGCAGGACCTCCCCGATGTCATGCATGCCGTCGATGGCGTGGATGCCCCCCGGCTGCAGGCCGATCGCCATGTCGCCAGCAGCCTTCGCGAAGGACCGTGGCGCAGCCTGGCCCCGCCCGACCGGCCTCCCCGGGCGGCCTGATCCCCTTTGCGACCTGCCGGGGCCGTTGGCTCCGCCGGGTCGGCTCATGCGGCATCCACGCCGTTCGCCGGTCCTGTCCGGCATGCCCCGTCTGCGGGGCTGGCCTATCGCTTCCAATCTCTCCGGACCCAGCGCAGCATGGGCCCTTTTTGCCGCAGCGGCGGCTCCCGGTTCCCAGAACAAGCATCATGGAAATTGCCATTCTTTTTGCGCTGATCCTGCTCAATGGCGTCTTCGCCATGTCCGAGATCGCGCTGGTGACGGCGCGCAAGGCTCGCCTGCAAAAACTCATAGACGAGGGGGACGCCGGCGCCGCCGCAGCCGCCCAGCTGGGGGCCGACCCCACGCGTTTCCTGTCCACCATCCAGATCGGCATCACCTCCATCGGCGTGCTCAACGGTATCGTCGGCGAGGCCGCGCTGGCCGCTCCCCTGGCCGAGTGGCTGCAGCGCCTGGGCGTGCCCGCGCCCTATGGCGGCTACACGGCCACGGCGCTGGTGGTGGTGCTGATCACCTATTTCTCCATCGTCGTCGGCGAGCTGGTGCCCAAGCGCATCGGCCAGACCTACCCAGAGACCTTTGCGCGCCTGATCGCACGCCCAGTCAACTGGCTGGCCCATCTGACCAAGCCCTTCGTGGTGCTGCTGTCCGTGTCCACCCATGCGCTGCTGCGCCTGCTGGGCGTCAAGGAAAACAGCGGCAGCGCCGTCACGGAGGAAGAGATCCACGCCATGCTGGCCGAAGGCACGACGGCCGGCGTCATCGAATCGCATGAGCACACCATGGTGCGCAACGTGTTCCGCCTTGACGACCGCCAGATCGGCTCGCTGATGGTGCCGCGCAGCGACGTGGTCTGCCTGGATGCCGATGCGCCGTTCGAGGACAACCTGCGCGTGATCGAGCAGTCCGACCACGCGCGCTTTCCCGTGGTGCGCGGCGGCATGGACTCCATCATCGGCGTGCTCAACGCGCGCCAGTGGCTGTCGCGCGCGCTGCAGGGCAAGGATCAGGGCCTGACCGACCAGCCCATGCAGACCGCGCTCTATGTGCCCGAGACCATCACCGGCATGGAGTTGCTGGAGAGCTTTCGGCTGTCCGACGTGCACATGGCCTTCGTGATCGACGAGTACGGCGAGGTCCAGGGCATCGTCACCCTGCAGGACCTGGTGGAGGCCATCACGGGCGAATTCCAGCCCCGCGATCCGCGCAACTCCTGGGCGCTGCAGCGCGAGGACGGCAGCTGGCTGCTGGACGGCCACATCCCCGTGCCCGAGCTCAAGGACCGGCTGGAGCTGGCCACCGTGCCCGAGGAAGAGCGCGGCCGCTACCACACGCTGGCCGGCATGGTCATGCTGCTCACGGGCCGGCTGCCGCGTGTCACCGACACCGTGCAATGGGAAGGCTGGCGCTTCGAGGTGGTGGACATGGACGGCAAGGCCATCGACAAGGTGCTGGCCATGCGCGTTGACGTGTCGCTGCAGGTGCCCGGCGACGAAGACGCAGGAGCTGCCCATGCACCGCGTTGAACGACGGGCCCCGCGCTGCGCCTGGAAACTGCTGGCATGCGCGGCGGCCGTGGTCTTCATGGCCGCCTGCCTGGACGGCGTGCAGGGCTACCCGCAGCAGCAGGCGCCCATCATCAGCCCCTACGACATGACGCAGGAGCAGCGGCTTGCCGAAATGAACGCCATGGGCGCGGCCGGCCATGCCGACCACCGCTGGACCTACGAACTTCGCCCCGGCTGCGTGCTGCGCGTGGACCTGGACGGCCCGCAAGGCCCGCGCCCTTCCCTCGATATCGCCCTGCTGGGCAGCGTGGTGGCCGTCACGTCCCAGCGTGAACGCGGCAGTTTCCGCGTGGAGCTGCAGTCCGGCGACGGCCTGCAGTCGGCACGGTCCCTGGTGCTGGAAAGCACCAAATGGGCCGACGCCAGCTGGACCCAGCTGCTGCTGCGCCTGATGCAAAAGGGTTGCATGGAAATGCAGGGCCGCCCGCACGGCAGGACCGCCAGCCGGCACTGAGAGGCGACGCACAACGGCACGGATCGGCATGCATCGGCAGGGACCGGCAGGCCAGGCAAGCGCGGCTTGCCCGGTCCCGCAAATGTGAGGGGCGGAAACGACAAGCGGCACCGAAGTGCCGCCGGGTAGGGCGCGGGGCGCAAGGTCCCGGGCCAGGGCAGATCGCCGGCTTACTTGGCCAGCGTCAGCGTGCCCTTCATCAGCGCGGAATGGCCGGGGAAGGAGCAAAAGTAGCTGTAGGCCTCGCCCGCCTTCAGGGCGGCGGTGGAGAAGGTCACGGAGTCGGTCTCGCCGCCGCCGATCACCTTGGTGTGGGCGATCACGCGGGCGTCCTTGTCCTTCACGAAGTCCTTGGCGGCGCCGGCGGCGATGCCGTCATTGGCCACGGGCTGCAGGTCGGCCGTCTTGCTCAGTACCCAGTTGTGGCCCATGGCCGTCTTGGGCAGCTTGCCCACGTGCTTGAGCTTGACCGTGAACTGCTTGCAGCTGGCGGGCACGCTGATGGTGGGCTTGTTGAACTGCATGGCGTCATTGCCTTCGATCTCGACGGCGCAGTCGGCGGCCAGCACAGGCGCGGCGACGGCAGTCATTGCGAGGGCCAAGAGGACGGGTTTCCATTGCATTGCCATTGTTTTCTCCTTGAAAAGCGGGTGAGGTGGCTGGCATCCGGTGGCCATGGACCGGCAGGCGGTCTGTCGCCATGGATGCTTTGTATGGCTGCCTCCAGCATAGACAGGATGGGGGAGGGCGGGTTGATTTGAATCAAGTCAAAACAGTTCGAAGACCTGCGCTCCAAGCATGCGGTATGGCGTCACGCCGGCACGGTATGCGCGGTGGCTGTCGCCGGGAATCACTTGCCGTCCGTCGTCTTTTGGCGACGGGCAACCCCACAGCTCGCATGCCTCTACTCACCTCAGTCACATTTGGGTACGATTGCGGCACATAGAGGGGGTTTATGAGAGTGATGATTTTCATAGGCGCTGTCATTGGCGCCATCTTTCTGCTGACGGCGTTCTTCGTCGACAGCTCCCAGCAACAGACGGCGCTGGCGGGCATGGCCTGTGCCAGCGTCCTCATTCCGTACGTGCTGTTCAGGTTGCACTCGATCGCCGTCGAGCAGGACAAGCTCGATCAGATCCTGCAGCTGATGCGAAAGTCCGGCAGCCAGCCCGAAGGGGTGGCTCCGGGCGGCGAGGGGTCCCGTGAGCCGGGTGGCCCCTCGGCGCCCAGGTCCTGGATGTCCTGAGGCGCGGGGCGGCAGCCAAGACAGGCCAGGCAGGTCCGGCAGGCCTCAGGCGAACTGCACGACCACGCGCCGGTTGGTGCGGCTTTTCTTCTCGATCTTGGTGACGGCCACCGTGCCGATCTCGGCCGTGCTGCGCACATGCGTGCCGCCGCAGGGCTGGCGGTCCAGGCCGGGGATGTCGATGATGCGGATCGTCGCCGTGCCGCCGGGGGGCGCCGCGCCTGCGGTGCGTACCAGATCGGGCTGGGCGGCCAATTGCTCGGGCGTGATGCGGTCCACGTTCACGGCATGGCTGGCGGCCATCAGGGCGTTCAGGCGCTCCGTCAGATCGGCCTTGTCCAGCGTGGATTCAGGCAGGTCGAAATCCAGGCGTGCCGAGTCCGGCGAGATGCTGCAGCCCGTCACGGGCACGGGCACCAGCACGCCCAGCAGGTGCAGGCAGGTGTGCAGGCGCATCAGACGGTGGCGCCTGTCCCAGTCGATGGCTACCTGCACGCGCTCGCCGACCTGGGGCGGCGCATCGGTCTGCAGCACATGCAGGATGCGCTGGCGGTCATCGGCATAGACGGTGTCGATGACCGCCAGGCTGCGTCCGTCGGCCAGGATCAGCGTGCCGGTGTCTCCGGCCTGGCCGCCGCTGCGGGCATAGCAGACCGTGGCATCCAGCTCGATGCCTTCGGGGCTGACCGCGATCACGGTGGCTTCGCAGCGGTCCAGGTAGGCGTCGTCGTCAAAGAGCTTGTGCGTCTGGGACAGGGGCATGGGCATGGGGTGTCTCCGGGGTCATGTCGCGGTCCATGGTATCGGCGGCATGGCGGGGCCGGGCAGTACGCCTGGGCGAAAAGTCCCCAGTACAGTCCATTGCCCGCAGCGGTGGCAGTCGGCTGCTTGACAGCCTGTCAAGTGCCCGGGTCCGCGACCTGACAAGATCGGCGCCCGCGCCGCGCGCGTGCCGCTGAACAATGGCGCATTCCTTGCCGACGGCGCTACAGATTTTTCCGAAGCTGACGACATACGCAGGGCATGAATCTGTGAGTTTTCCGAGGAACTGTCCGAATGGATCAAGAACCTTTGCGTCCATCCCGTGCAGGCTCCACCCCCGTCTCCATCCCGGCAGGCCCCGGTTTGCGGCTGCCCACATTGTTCATCTCCTCATCTTTATGAGCACTACCGATCTTCACGCAGCTTCCCTGAGCGATCTCTATGACCGGCTGGACGAAGGCCTCAGCGAAGAGGCCTTTGCCGCCGAACTTGATGCCCGGCTTCATGACGGGCGGGCCGATGAGGTGCAGGTTTTCCTGCGTGATTGCGAGGAGCGCTGCCTTTACATGCTGGGGCGCCTGAACAGCAGCGAATCGCCCTGGACACATGACGGTGAGCGCTGGCTGGCCCTGGCACGGCTCACGGTGCCGCGCGGCCATGCGCCGGCAGGGCTCAGCGAGAAGCTGACCAATGCCAAGGTGGCCGCCGAAGTGCGCGTGATGGCCGAGCAATGGCTGGCCCATGCCCGCAGCGCGGATCTGCCGGTCTTCAAAGGCATAGGCATGGTGCTGGGCAACCTGGTGCCCTGGCTCTGCTATCCAGGCATGCCCTACGAGGAAGTGACGGCCACGCTGGACTGGACGCTGGCCCTGCGCAAGGAAGGTGAGTACAAGCCCGACACCGAGTACCACGCGCCCTGGAAGCGGCTGATCGCCCAGCTGAACGATGCCGACCTGCAGCGCTACGCCGCCGTGGGCGGCAAGCTGTTCGCCGATGTGATAGTGCACTACCGCGAAGAGCGCCAACCCAAGCAGCCCAAGGGGCAGGGCTGGAAGTCCTGGATGGGCTTCTTTGCCGCGCATCCCGAGCTGTATGACCAGACCTACATAGGCGAACCGGACCTGATAGAGCAGCGCTGGGCCAGCGCAGATGCCCCACGGCGTGAGGAACTGGCGGGCACCCTGATGGGCCAATTGGGCCATGCCCAGGGCGGGGAGCGTACCCGTGCGCTGCAGCTGCTGGACCGCCTGATGGCCGAGGATCCCGCGCCCTTTGCCAGGCAGCTGCGTGAGAACGGCGGCTATCGGATCAGCCTGGCGCTGGCCATGCATGTCATGAAGCAGGACGATGCCGCCTTGCTGCCCCTGCTGCTGCCGGCCATTGCCCAGCACTGCGACCGCGAGGACGAGCTGCGCCGCTACCGCAGCGCGATCCGCGAACTGGTGACCCGCCGACCGACCGATCTGGCCGAGGTGCCTGTCAAGGACCTGGTCAATGTGCTGCCCGCGTTCGACACCGCCAGCCTGAAGGCCACGCTGCCCACCTTGACCCCGCTCATCGCAGGCAGCAGCGCCAAGGGCCTGCGCGCCGCCATGGCCGGCCTGGCCGCCCATATTCCGCTGGCCAGCTTGGTGGATGCCGGCTGGCTGAACAAGCCGCCCAAGAACCTGCTGCTGACCTGCCGCGACGTGCTGCTGGCCCACCCCGACCCCGCCGTCGGTCCCTTGCTGGCGCAGTTGCTGGCCGGCGGCAAGCTGGATGCGGCCTCGGCCAGCAGCGTGCAGCAGCGGCTGAACCAATTGGGCCTGACCGGGCAGGGCGCCTCGGCATCGGAAGAAAGCCAGGCGGATGCCGCATCGCCAGCGTCTGCCGCTGGCGGTGTGGACCTGGAAGCCCAGCTCGCCTCCATCAAGCGCCTGAGCGCGGCCATCAAGCCCTTCGACACGCCCGAGCTGCTGGCGCTGTGCGCGCCTCTGTCCGAGCACGCGGCCCGCGTGCTGCTGCATGTGTCCGCCATTGCCGAAGGCGGCCTGCCGCCGCTGGCCGGCGAGCTGCTGGCGCGCATTCCGGCCGACAACCGTGCCCGCCTGGCGCTGGCCCTGGTGCAGCAATGGATTGCTTGCGAGGGCGAACCCAAGCAGCGCTGGGCGCTCAGGCTGCTGCCCGGCCATGCCGATGACCGCGTGGTCGATGCGCTGGTGGCCGCCGTCCAGGCCTGGAACCGCCCGCGCCTGCAGCGCGCGGCCGCCGCTGTCGAGCATCTGGGCGAGATGGACAGCCTCTACGCTCTGCTGCGCGTGCAGGAGATCTCCGAATCGCGCTCGCTCAAGGACCAGGTGCAGCGCACGGCGCGCAGCGCCCTGCGTGCCGCCGCTGCCCGCCGCAAGATGAGCGTGCCCGAGCTCTTCGACGAGCTGACCCCCGACTTCGGCCTGGGCCAGGGCCTGACGGTCACGGTCGGGCCGCAGAGCTACCGCGTGGAGCTGCAGGGCGATCTGAGCCTGCGCGTCATCAACGACAGGAACAAGGCCAGCAAGACCATTCCTGCGGTCAAGGACGAGGCGCTCAAGCCCGAATGGGAGGCGGCCACCGCGCAGCTCAAGACCCTGGCCACCAGCCTCAAGACCGTGGTCAAGCAGCAGGCGCCGCGCATGCTGGCGGCCCTGGTCAGCGGCAAGCGCTGGCCGCTGGATCGCTGGCAGCGGCTGTTCGTGGCCCACCCGCTGCTGCGCATCGTGGGGCGCAGCCTGATCTGGCGCGCAGAGGATGCGCCGGGCCTGGCGCGCACCAGCTTCCGCCTGGCCGAGGACTTCTCGCTGGTCGATGTGGAGGATGAAACCGTGGCCCTGCCCGCTGGCTGCAGCATCAGCCTCTGGCACCCGGCCACGGCCCAGCCCGGCGAGCGCGAGGCTTGGCAGGCCTACATGGCCGACTATGAGCTGGAGCCCCTGGTCGACCAGCTGGGCGCCTGCGCCGAGCAGCCCGCGCCAGGCCAGTTCAGGAACGGCATGCTGCTGCCGCCCGCGCCGATCACGCTGGCGCAGGAGCAGCTCGGCGCCATGCTCAAGAAGTTCGGCTACCGGCCCGGCCCCGTGGGCGATGGCCCCAGCATCAACGAGCATGTGTGGCGCCTGCCCGCGCTGGAGCTGAGCCTGGAGCTGTCGCACGGCTATTTCCCGCCCTACCTGGACCTGGGCCTGCCCGTGGCCGTGGAAGGCCTGCGCGTGCACGACCTGAGCAAGGGTTACGGGGCCAGCGCCGACCCGGCGCGGCTGCCCAAGCCGCTGCTGGCCACGCTGCAAGGCCAGTGGCTGGCCCTGGCGGCCAAGGCGGCTGCCTGAGCCCTTGTCTTTGTGAACCTTTGCTCCCTTGAAACGTTGGCCGGCCGATCGCCCATCACCGAAGACTCCACAGACCATGAGCAACAACGAGACAGCAGCGCTTCCCCTGCAGGCTTTGTACGAACTGCACACGGCCGCGCCGGCTGGGCGCGAGGGCATGCCGGCCTTTGCCGCCGAACTGGCAAAGCGCCTGGCCCAGGGGCGTGATGCCGGGGTTGCGGACTTCCTGCGCGACAGCAGCAGCCTGTGCCAGGAGCGGTTGCACCAGCTGCCCGGCGAGCATGCGCCCTGGCAGCGTGACCACGCGCTGTGGCTGGCGCTGGCGCGCATCAGCCTTCCGCTGGGACAGTTCTATGGAGGCAACCCGGGCGTGCCCCGGCGCAGTGCCGAGCTGACCGCAGAGCTGACGGCACTGGCCCGCGCCTGGCTGGATGACTGGGGCAGCCGCACCCACCAGCCCTGGAGACTGCGCGATGGCTACGACCTCGTGCTCAGGCAGGTGTTTGGCGTGCTGGGCCATGAAGGCATGTCCAGTGCCGAGATCACCGCCCTGCTGCGCTGGGCGCGGGAACTGAGCGCAAAGGCCGGCATTGCGCCCGGCGCGCAGTACTACTGCCAGTGGCAGCACCTGCTGCACCAGCTGCCCGAGCCCGAACTGCTGGCCATGGCCATCGAGGACGGCGGCGGCCAGCTCAGCCGCGACATCGTCCAACGCCAGCTGCCGCTGCAGCGCACGCGGCCTGCAGCGCAGCGCTGGGCGCTGTGGCGGGATTTTTTTGCGCAATTCCCCGCCGTGCTTGACCAACTGCGCCTGCCCGAGCCCGTGCTGATCGCATCGCGCTGGGAGACGGCCGATGCCGCGCGCCGCGACCTGCTGGCCCAGGACCTGTTCAAGGCCTTGTGCTTTGCCTCGGACGATGACTGGCCGCATGACCATGCCCTGGTGGAGCGCATGCTGCAGACCGACGCTGCGCCCCTGGCCGCCTGGTTCAAGCAACTGGGCCACCTGGCGATCAATCCCGCCGTGGCGCAGCGGCTGTGGGAAGCCCGGTGGCCGGCCCTGCTGCCGCTGCTATTGCCGGCCTGCGCAGACGGCTGCAAGCACGAATCCGACCGCGCCGGCTACGCCTCGGTGGCCGAAACCTTGCTGGCCGATCGCCCTGGCGACCTGGCCCGGCTGGCCGCCGGCCCGCTCACGCACCTGCTGCCCGCGCTGCGCGTGGACACGCTGCAGCGGCTGCTGCCGCAACTGGGCAAGGCCGCCTCCGGCAGTGCCTCCAAGGGTTTGCGTGCGGCGCTGGCACAGGCGCTGTCTGCCTTGCCCGTGGATGCGCCCCAGGCCGCCGGCTGGCTGGCCAAGCCCAACAAGAACCTGGTGCTGGCCTACCGCGATGTGCTGTTGGCCCATCCTGATCCGGCGTCTGGCAGCCTGCTGTCGGCACTGCTGTCCGGTGGATTGCTGGACGTGGCCGAGCAAGGCCCGGTGCAGGCGCGACTGAAGGATCTGGGTGCCGCAGCCCCGGTTGCGGACGCAGCCGGGTCACCTGGCGGCGAGGCCATGCCAGCGGGCAGCGATGCCGGCTCCCTGGCAGAGCTTGAAGCCCAGGCCGCCAGCCTGCAGCGCCTGTCGCCCGCCATTGCCGCGCTGGACCAGCCGGCGCTGCTGGACCTGCTCGCACCCCTGTCGGCCCAGGCCGCGCGCGCGCTGCTGCACCTGGCGGCCTCCAGCCCGCAGGAGCTGCCTGCGCTGGCCCGCCAGCTGCTGGCCCAGGCCGGCGCGGAGAACCGTGCGCGGCTGGCGCTGGCCCTGGTCCAGCACTGGGTGGCTGCCGATGGAGCGCCCGAATCGCGCTGGGTGCTCAAGCTGCTGCCCGGCGCGGCGGACGACCGCATCGTCGATGTGCTGTCCTCGGCCGCCCTGGCCTGGCACAAGACGCGCAAGGAGCGCGCCGTGGTCGCGCTGCAGCAGTTGGGCCGGCTCGACACGGTCTATGCCCTGTCCTGCGTGCAGGCCCTGGCCACCGGCAAGACCCTCAAGCCCAGCGTGCTGGCCGCCGCGCAGGCCGTGCTGGCCGAGGCCGCCACGCGGCGCGGCATGGCGCTGGCCGACCTCGGCGACGAGCTGACCCCGGACTTCGACCTGGGCCGGGGCGTGCAATTGCAGGTGGGCGCGCAGACCTATGACGTGCTGCTGCAGGGCGACCTGTCGCTGCGCCTGCGCACGCCGGCCGGCAAGCTGGTGCGCAGCCTGCCGGCCCTGGACGACGAGGGCCTGCGCACGGAGTGGGAGGCGGCCGCCGCGCGGCTCAAGACGCTGTCCAAGGGCATCAAGGCCGTGCTGCAGCAGCAGGCGCCGCGCCTGCAGTCCTGCCTGATGCTGGGCCGGCACTGGCCGCTGGACACCTGGCGCCGCCTCTTCCTGGAGCACCCGCTGCTGCGCGTGGTGGCACAGGGCCTGGTCTGGCGGGTGGAGCCCGCGGCCGGCCAGCCGTTCAGCCTGCGCATTGCCGAGGACCTGTCCCTGGTCGATGCCGAGAGCGACGCGGTGCAACTGCCGGCCGAGGGCCGCATCGCCCTGTGGCACCCCGCGCAGGCCACCGAACAGGAGCGTGCGCAGTGGCGCGAATGCCTGGCCGACTACGGCCTCAAGGCCCTGGTCGATCAGGTCGATGCGCCCGCCGACCTGCCGCTGGCCAGCCAGTGGCAGCCGGAACTGCTGCAGCCCCTGGCACCGATACGGCTCACGCAGCAGGCGCTGGACGGCCTGGCAGGGCCATGGCGCTTTCATGCCGGCCCCGTGTGCGATGGCCCCGGCATCTACCTGCACCTGCGGGACTTTGCCGTGCAGCGCTGGCGCGTGGAACTGCTGCACAGCGCGGCCATGCCGTACTACGAGCCCGGCCATGAGATCGACATCGAAGGCTTTGCCCTGCGCGACATGGCCGCCGACCGTCTGCTGCCCCCGGCCGAATGGCCGCTGCCGCTGCAGGCATCGCTGTGCGCCATGCTCCAGGCCCTGGCCTCGCGCGCTGCGGGCGCGGCTGCAGCCCAGGTTTGACTCCCTCCAGAACCCCTGAATCCATGAACTCTTCGACCCTAGAACACACCGACCAGGCCACGCTGGAGGAACTGAGCGCCTCGCTGCCACCCGCCGAACTGGTCCAGGTGCTGGCCAGCCGCATGCGCGCGGGCCGGCATGACGAAGTGGGCGCCTTCACGCGCAAGGCCTTCGACGACTATTCCAACCCCATCCGCGCCCTGGGCAACTTCGATCTGCCCTGGACCCATGACCATGACCTGTGGCTGGCCTTCGCGCGGCAGACCATCCCCTTCGGACGCAGGATCGACGGCAGCCTGGACGGCGACATTCCACGCCACAGCCCCGAGCTTGCGGCCGAGTTCGAGCAGATGGCGCGCGCCAGCCTGGCCCGTCCACCTGCGCCGGACGGCGACAACGACTACCGTGAAATCCGCATCCTGGACATGTTCGGCTGGCTCTGGTACCCGGGCATCAGCCGTGAACGGGTGATGCAGCTGCTGGACTGGGCCGCAGAGTTGAACGTCCAGTCCGGTGGCGGGTATGACAGAGCCGACTGGAAGCTGCTGCTGGGCAGCCTGGACGACCAGGACCTGATGGAGCTGGCCGAGCGCGGCGGCGCGCTCTATGCCGACATCCGCGATGTCTACATGAAGCGGCACAGCGACGTTCCGCACCCGCAGCGCTGCGCGCCCTGGTACGACTTCTACCGCCGCCATCCCGACTGGTTCGACGACAAGCCCATCAACGAAGACCCGGGCCTGATCGCGCTGCGCTGGGACCTGGGCGCCGATGCCCAGCGGCGCCTGGAACTGGTCAACCTGCTGCTGGGCAGGGCGGACCATGAGCCGGCCGACTACTTCATCCCCATTTTCGACCGCCTGGTGCGGGAGGATTCCGCGCCCTTCGTCGCCTGGATCGAAGGATGGCAGCCCAAGTACCACTTCGATGCGGTGGTCGCCCAGCAGATCTGGACGGCACGCTACCCGGAGCTTTTGCCCCATCTGCTGCGCTGCATATTGCAGAAATCGCGGATCGAGCCCTTCATCGGACTGCTCAACCAGATGCTGGCCGAGCAGCCCGACTACCTGCGCGAGATTCCCACCGTGCGCCTGGCCCCGCTGCTGGCGCAGCTGGACCCGGCCATGCTGCATGCCCGGCTGCCCCTGCTGGGCGAACTGCTGGCTGCCAGCAGCTCGCGGGCGCTGCGCGAAGCGGTGGCGCGCTTCATGCAGGGACTGGATGCGCAGGCCGTAGGCGCTGTCTTCGAGTCCAACGCCTGGCTGCAGCGGCGCGAGAAGGCGATGCAGCTGGCCTGCCGCGACATCCTGCTGGTCCACCCCGATCCCGGGGTCGCACCGCTGCTGCAGGCGCTGCTGCGCACGGGCCTGGACCTGGGCTCCGAAAGCATGGTCGAGGGCCGGCTGCTGGCCCTGGGTGTGCCAGTGCCGGGTGCTTTGACCGTGGCGCAGGGGGAGGGGGGCAGGGTGCCGCTTGACGCACTGGAGGCCCGCGTGGCGCGCTTCAAGCGCTTTTCCAGCAGCATCAAGGCCTATGACCAGCCAGAGACCCTGGCCCTGTTCGCGCCGCTGTCCGGGCATGCGGCCCGCATCGTGCTGCATCTGGTGGCCACGGCCGAGGAAGAGCTGCCGCCGCTGGTGGAGCAGTTGCTGGCCCATGTGCCGGCCGAAAGCCGCGCCCAGCTGTCCCTGCACCTGGTCAATGCCTGGGTGGCCCTGGAGGGCGAGCCCAAGGCGCGCTGGGCGCTGCGACTGGCCAACGGCCATGTCGACGACCGCCTGGTGCAGACCCTGGTGGCCGCCGTGAAGGCCTGGGGCTGGAGCAAGAAGCTGCGCGCCATCATCGCCGTGGAGCAGCTCGGTGCGCTGGACACGCTGTACGCGCTGTCCCAGGTCCAGACCCTGTCCACCTCGCGCAAGCTCAAGGACCTGGTGATTGCGGCAGCGCATGACGCGCTGGAGGCAGCCGCCCAGCGGCGCGGCCTGAGCCTGATCGAGCTGTATGACGAGCTGACGCCCGATTTCGGCCTGGGCGGCGAAGGCCTGGTGCTGGAGGTGGGCCCGCAGCGCTACCGCCTGCAGCTGCAGGGCGACCTGAGCCTGCGCGTGGTGAGCGACAAGGGCAAGGCCTCCAAGACCCTGCCTGCGCTCAAGGACGAATCGCTGCGCCTTCAGTGGAATGCGGCACAGGCCGAATTCAAGACCGTTGCCGCTGGCGTCAAGGCCATCGCCAGGCAGCAGGCGCCGCGCATGGGTACCGCCTTCATGACGGGACAGCGCTGGTCCGTCCCGCGCTGGCGCCGCCTGTTCCGGCAGCATCCCCTGCTGCGCATCATGGGCCGCACCCTGATCTGGCGGCTGGAGCAGGGCGCCAGCTTTCGCATTGCCGAGGACTTTTCCCTGCTCGATGCCGCAGACGATGCCGTGGAGCTGCCCGACGATGCGCAGGTGCTGCTCTGGCATCCGGTCGATGCCGCAGCGGGCGAGGTTGAGGCCTGGCGCACCTGCCTGGCCGACCACGAGCTGCAGCCGCTGATCGACCAGCTGGGCGCAGGCGCACAACTGCCCGACGCCAGCCAGTGGAAGAACCATGCACTGCACCCCGCCGGCCCGCTGCAGATACGCCAGGGCGCGCTGTCCGGCCTGCTGGCCAAGTGGAACTACCGCCCCGGCCCCGTGGGGGACGGCCCCGGCATCTACGAGCACAGGCTGGACCTGGCAGGCCCGCAGCTGTACATCGAGCTTCACCACGGGCGCTACATGCCGTTCATGGAACTGGACCACCGCGTGGACATCGCCCATGCCGTGGTCTATGACAGCAGCCACCGCGGCGAGGATGGCCGCTGGCCCCGGCTGCAGCCGCAGCAGTGGCCGCGCGCGCTGCAGGCCACGCTGATGGCGCAGTTCGCGGCCATCGCCGCCAAATCGGCCAGCACCAAAGAGAGCGACTGATGGCCACCAAACGCATTGCAGCGCCCACCCCGGAACCTGCCGCCCAGCGGCTGCCGGCCGAGATGGCCCACGCCCAGGAACTTGCGGCCCTGCAGGCCGCCGACCAGGGCCCGCGCCCCGACGGCTGGCGCCTGAGCCCGCGCTCCGTTCGGCGCTTCATCCTGGGCGGCCCGGCCCCGGATGGCGGCGGCCCCGAAATCGCCCGCAAGATCCACGGCAACGATGCCCTGGTCGAGCGCGCCATCGTCACCCTGGCCGGCCAGCGCGGCCTGATGCTGGTGGGCGAGCCGGGCACGGCCAAGTCCCTGCTGTCCGAGCTGCTGGCCGCCGCCATCAGCGGCGACAGCAAGCTCACCGTGCAGGGCGGTGCCGGCGTGGTGGAGGAGCAGATCCGCTATGGCTGGAACTACGCCCTGCTGCTGCGTGACGGCCCCGGCCCCGAGGCCCTGGTGCCCGGCCCGCTGCACCGCGCCATGGGCGAAGGGCGGCTGCTGCGCTTCGAGGAGATCACGCGCTGCTCCACCGAAGTGCAGGACTGCATGGTGCCCGTGCTCTCCGACCGGCTGCTGCAGATTCCCGAACTCAAGCACGAGCAGCCCTGGCTGCTGGCACGGCCGGGCTTCAATGTGATTGCCACGGCCAACCTGCGCGATCGCGGCGTCAACGAGATGTCGGCCGCGCTCAAGCGCCGCTTCAACTTCGAGACCATGCGCCCGCTCGAGGGCGTGGCCGCGCAGGCCGCATTGATAGGGCAGGAGGTGGGCCGCGCACTGGCGCAGCAGCGCATCGGCACCACCGTCGCGCCCGATGTGCTGGCCCTGCTGGCCACGGCCTTCCAGGAGCTGCGCAGCGGCAGCGTGGAGGGCACGGCCGTGGAGCGGCCGGGCACCGTGCTGTCCACGGCCGAGGCCATCGACGTGGCCTTCAACGCCGCCTGCCAGTGCTGGTACTTCGGGCAGGAGCGCGTGGGTCCGGCCCACCTGGCGCGCCATCTGCTGGGCACGGTGATCAAGGACGACGACGAGGACCGTCGCCGCTTCGCCGAATACCTGCGCGTGGTGGCACGCCAGCGTGCAGGGCAGCCGGCTTGGCAGGACTTTGTCGCAGGCGGCCGTGAGCACTGAGGCCGCCGAGGCCATCGCCTGGCTGGCGCCGCTGCCGCAGCTGCGCCTGGTGCCCGTGCGCCACCACAGCCCGCGCTGCGCCCACCACCTGCGCGCGCTAATGCGCGAGTTCAAGCCCAGCCACGTGCTGATCGAAGGCCCGGGCGAGCTCGATGCCCTGCTGCCTGCGCTGCAGCACGCCCAGGCGCGTCCGCCGCTGGCGGCCTACCTGCATGCGACCGTGGCAGGCGGCGATGGCGCACATGAAACGAATGGCTCGAATGGCGCTTTGGAGGACGACTGGCGCTGCCGCTGCTATGTGCCCTTTGCGGCCTTCTCTCCTGAATGGGTGGCCCTGCGCGAGGCGGTGCGGCTGCGCAGCCATGTGCGCTTCATCGACCTGCCCTATGCGGCGCGGCTGGCCCAGGCCGCGCAGCTGGACTACTTCGCCTGCGCGCCCGAACCCCTGCTGGCCGACGAGCCCTCGCGGCGCGCGCCCGACGTGCTGGCCGGCCTCATCCAGGCCGGCGGCTGCCGCGACTTCGACGAATGGTGGGACCGGCATTACGAATCGGGCAATGAGGACGCCTCGCCCCAGGCGTACTTTGCCGGCGTGCTGGCCTTCAGCCAGCTGCTGCGCGAGCGGGACGAGGCAGCGGGCGGCGCGGGCCCTGATGCCGAAGACAGGGCTCGCGAGGCCCACATGGCCGCCCAGGTCCGCGAGGCCCTGGCCGAAGGCGGGCGCTGCCTGGTGGTCTGCGGCGGCTTTCATGTGGCGGGCATCGTGGCTGGCATCACCGCTGGCCTGTCGGCGCCCGAGCGTCCCGCTGCGGCCGGTCAGCCCATCGATGTGGGCGTGCATCTCATCCCCTACACGCTGCAGCGGCTGGAGCGTGCCAGCGGCTACGCGGCCGGCATGCCCATGCCCGGCTACTACCAGGGCGTTTGGCAGGCGCTGGAGCAGGGCGCCTCGCAACCCGATGCCCAGGCCTGGCCCGAGATGGCGGCACGCACCGTGAACGGCCTGCGTGCCCGGGGCCTGCCCGCCAGCCTGCCCGACGCGGCAGAGGCCGTGCGCCTGGCCCATGGCCTGGCTGCACTGCGCGCCTGCCACGGCGGCCGGGCCGAGCTGCTGGAAGCGCTGGACAGCGCCGTGTTCAAGGAGCATGCCCAGGCCCTGCGTCCGCAGCCTATGGAGCCGCAGGCCGGGCAGCAGACTGGTCAATGGCTGCTGGACGCCGACGACTACGGCCAGCTGCCACCCAACGCGCCGGCCGCCCCGCTGCTGGTCGATGTACAGGCCTTCTGCCTGCGCCACCGCCTGCCCGTGCGGCCTGCCGCACCCGTGCGCAAGGAGCTGGACATCTACCGCAGCGCCCGTCACCGCCGCCTGTCGCAGGGACTGCACCGGCTGCGCTACCTGGGCGTGCCCTATGCGCAATGCCTGGCGGGACCGGACTTTGTGGCGGGCACCGGCCTGGCGCGCGTGCGCGAGGTCTGGACGCTGGGCTGGCAGGTCGAGACCACGGTGGCACTCACCGAGGCCATGCGCCACGGCTCCAGCCTGCAAGAGGCCGCTGTCCACCGCGTGCTGGAGCGGCTGTCGCAGACCGCCGACACCGAGCCGGCGCAGCGCGTGCTGGAAGTGCTGGTCATGGGCCTGGACGGCATTGCCCAGCAGGTGCTGGACACCGTGCAGGCCTGGATGGAGCGCAGCCACGACGCCCTGGCCCTGGCCCGCGCCACCGGCTGCCTGGCCCTGGCCTACGAGGCCCGCCATGCGCTGGGCGGCGTGGGCCTGGCGCGCCTGCTGCCGCTGCTGCGGCGCTGCTTTGCCCAGGCCTGCCTGCGCCTGCCCTGGCTGGGCGAGGGCGATGCATCCCAGCAGGCACAGGCCCTGGATGCCCTGGCCGATCTGCACGGCATGGTCTGCCGCGCCGTGCCCTGGGCCGACGCCGGCCTGTTCCACGATGCCTGTGCCGCCTTGCATGAGGCAGGCGCCGACAGCACGCCCGCGCGCGTGCGCGTCGCCACCGCCGGCATCCTGAGCATGGCCGGCCGCTGGCAGATTGCGCAGACCGATGCCGCCCTGCGCGCCATGCTGGGCCTGGCGCAGGTCGATGCTGCCGCCATGGGCGAGTACCTGCAGGGCTTTGTGCGCGTGGCCAAGGGCTGGCTGCTCAGTCATCCGCCGCTGCTGCGCCTGCTCAGCGACGGCATTGCGCACTGGCCGCAAGACGCCTTCCTGGCCGGCCTGCCGGCCTTGCGGCTGGCCTTTGCCCAGCTGACCCGTGCCGAACTGCGGCAACTGGCCGGGCGGCTGGCCGGTTTGTCGGGCGCGGCCACGCCACCTGGCGCAACCACGCTGGCCTGCGTGCACCTGCCATCGGACGAGGCCCTGGCGCACAGCCGCGCCCTGGCGGCCCAGGTGGGCCGGCTGCTGCAACCCTGGGGACTGTCATGAGCCGGAAAGATCCGCCAATGCACAAACTGCCAATGCACGAGCCGCCAATGCAGGAACAGGCAATCGATGCCGCCACCCTGCGGCGCTGGCGCCTCATCCTCGGGCCCGAGGCGGCCCAGCCCCTGGCTGCGGCGCAGCCGCTCGATGACGCCGATGCGCGCCGCGACGCGGCACTGGACTATCTCTACCAGCGCGAGCACCGCCTGCGCGAGCAGCCCGACGGTGCAGGCACCGACGCCTGGCAGGGCACGGGCGGGCTATCCGCGCGCCAGGGCGGCAGCGGCGTGCCCGAGCCGCAGGCCGTGCACTGGCTGGGCGAGGTGCGCGACCTGTTCCCGCACAGCGCCGTGGAAACGCTGCAGCGCGATGCGCTGTCGCGCTATGGACTCCATGGCCTGCTCAGTGATCCCCAGGTCCTGGCCGAGGCCACGCCGAGCATCGAACTGGTGGCCGCCTTGATGGCGGTGCGCACCAGCCTACCCCCCGAGGTGCTGGCCGAGGCCCGCCGGCTGGTGGCGCGCGTGGTGGCCGATCTGCAGGCGCGGCTGTCCTCGCGCGTGCACTCGGCCCTGGGGCGGCGGCGCAGGCGCCGCAGTAGCCGGGGCCAGGGGCAGATGAGCGATCTGGACTGGCCGCGCACCCTGCGCCACAACCTGCGCCACTACCAGAGCGAGGGGCAGGTGCTGGTGCTGGAGCGCCTGTTCTTCAGGGAGAACGAGGCGCAGCGCCTGACCTGGGACCTGTGGCTGCTGGTAGACCAGAGCGGCTCAATGTACGAATCCGTCATCCACAGCGCCGTGATGGGCAGCATCTTCGCGCGCGTGCGCGCCTTGCGCACCCATGTGCTGCTGTTCGCCGACGAGGTGGCCGACGTCACCAGCCAGTTGCATGCGCCCGAAGAACTGCTGCTGGGCGCGCAACTGGGCGGAGGCACGAATATCGGTGCCGCCCTGGCGCATGCGGCCGGGCAACTGGCCGCGCCGCGCCGCAGCGTGGTCGTGCTGATCACCGACCTGTACGAAGGCCATGACGAGGCCCGCGTCATCGCCGAGACCGAGCGGCTGATCGCCAGCGGTGCGCGCGTGCTGGTGCTGGCCGCCCTGGATCGCCGCGCCCATCCCGACTACGACCGGGACCTGGCTGCGCAACTGGTGGAACGCGGTGCGCAGATCGGCGCCATGACGCCCGACCATCTGGTGGACTGGCTGGCCCGTGTCATGCAGGCAGGGCGATCCTCATGATGCAGGAATGGCTGCGCACCCTGGACGATGACGCCATTGCCGACTGGGCCAACAAGGGCCTGCTCAAGCGCGGCGCAAAGGCCCTGGCGACATTGGATGCGGCGGCCTGGGAGCTGGATGCCAGCCATGCCCGGGCCGATATCGAAGGCCATGTCCAGACCCTGGCGGGTGCGGGCTTTGCCACGCTGCAATGCAGCTGCCCCGCGTATGGACCCTGCCACCATCTGTGCGCCCTGCTGCTGGGCCTGCGCGCGCGCCTGGCCAGCGGAGTGGCGGCCGATGAGGCAGCACAGGCCCCTATCGCGCCATGGCTGGAGGGCGATGCCGAGGCCGTGGCGCGGGCCTTCGGCAGCGCTGCCCAGCGCAAGGCCCTGCGCTGGATGGCACAGGGTTTCGAGGCCGTGCTGGAAGAGACGCCGGCCGCGCTGGTCGGTGAACTCTCCAATCCCGACGAAGTGACCGTGCGCCTGCCGCGTGCTGGCGGCCTGGCGGCGGCCAGTTGCAACTGCAAGGCCGCCACCTGCGCGCACCGCGCCCTGGTGGCATTGCAGGCCCGGCGCGCAGCGGGCGCACCCATGCCCGAGCTGCCTGCGCATGCGCTGGAAGCCGGCGCACTGCAGCGCCTGGCGCAGGTGAGGCTCTGGCTGACCGGCTGGGTGCTGCAGGGCCGTGCCGGCATGAGCCCGGCCTTCCTCGACCAGGGCGAGGCACTGTCCACCGAACTGCGCCAGGCCGACCTGCCGCGCCCCGCCAGCGTGCTCAACCTGCTGGTGCGCGCATTGCGCGACGAGCGCGCGGGCCGCGCCGGCGCGGCCGAGCGCGTGGCGCCCCTGCTGGCCGCGCTGTGGATGCTGCTGCGCGGCCTGGCCCAGCAACCCCTGCCTCGGCCCCTGCAGGAGCTGGCTGGCGTGCATAGGCGCAGCTACCGGCGCGTGCAAGGCCTGTGCCTGCATGCCGTGGCGGCCGAGCTGTGGCTGGCGCGCGGAGGGCAGCGCGGTTTTTCGGTGCACTTGCAGGATGCGGCCAGCGGCCGGTTCCTGACCTGGTCGGCATCGCGCGCTGAGGGCTTTGATCCGCAATGGGAGCCTGCCCAGGCGCTGGAATCGGAAACCCTGGGCGGCCTCACGGCAAGGCAGCTGCTGCAAGGTCCTCATGTGCTGGTGGACGGCTGGGTCAGCGACGACGGCCGCCTTTCGGCGCGGGATGCCACCCGGATGGTGGCGGCCCAGGCGGCCGGCCCCTTGCCGGGGGCCGACGACCCCCAGGTCCTGCTGCGCCGCCATCTGCAGGAGCTGCATGCAGACCCCTGGCGCCAGCAGCCGCCCCTTTGGGCGCGATGGCAGGTGAGCGGCAGCGGCCTGCCGCAGACTGACCTGCTGCTGCAGCGCTGGACGATGGAGCTGCAACCGCAGCTGCCAACCTCCGGCCCCGTCATATGCCTGGCCGGCGATCTGCACGGCATGCAGGGCAGGGCGGGCGAGGCCCTGCGCCGGGAGCTGGCGTGCGGCCGGGTGCTGCAGGAGGTCTTTGGCCGCGTGGAATTCGTGGCCGGGCGATTGCAGATGGCCGTGGCATCGGTGCGCTGGCGGGACAGTACGGACTGGCACCATCCCAGCACGGCCTGGAAGCCGCCGCCAGCGCAGGGCAGCAGGGAGAAACAGCCATGAGCACGGCACCGAACGAAAACGCCGAGGCGCCGCTGCGCCATTGGCTGGCACAGGGCCAGGTCTGGCTGGCCGATATGCAGGCCGCAGGCCTGGTGGGTGCCGGCGCACCGCTGCTGGCCGCAGGCCGGGCCTGGGCCGATCAGGCCGCACTGCTGGGCTGGTCCGCCCTGGCACGGCAGATGGACGGCGTGCTGGACCCGCAGCTTGCGCCGGTGGAGCGCGCGGCCGCCCTGCTCGATATCGCGGTCTGGGTCATGACCGCGCAGCGGCTGCAGGCCGGTGCGGATCAGTCCTTGCCCTGAAAAAAGCCATTGAGCTCGGCGCCCGGCGTGGCCTGGGCGAACGCGTCGAAGCGCCCCGTCTCGGCAATGGAGCGCGCCGCATGCAGAAAGCCGCCCCAGGCTGCGCGCGCCAGTGCGCCGCCCACGCTGATGCGGCGCACGCCCATGGCCTCGGCATCCTGCAGGCTCCATTCGCTGGCCCCTCCGATCAGCAGATTCACCGGCTTGGGTGCCACGGCCGCCACCACGGCACGGATCTGCTCGGCGCTGCGGATGCCGGGTGCGTACAGGCAGTCCGCGCCGGCCTCGGCATAGGCCTTGAGCCGGGCAATGGTGTCGTCGAGATCGGGCCGGCCCACGAAGAAATTCTCCGCACGCCCGACCAGCAAGGTGCTGCCGCCTGCCTCGTCGATGGCAGCGCGGGCGGCGCGCAGCCGGGCCACGGCGTCCTCGATGCTGCGCAAGGGGTTGGCCGCATCGCCTGTCGAATCCTCGATGGACAGCCCTGCCACGCCGGTGTCCAAGGCCATGCGAACGCTCTCTGCCACCTCCTGCGGACCCAGGCCGAAGCCGCTTTCAAAGTCCGCGTTCACGGGCAGGTCGGTGGCCGCGACCAGGGTGCGCAGATGCGCCAGGGTCATGTCGCGCGAGATGGCGCCATCGGGCCGGCCCAGCGACCATGCATGGCCCGAGCTGGTGCTGGCCAGCGCCTTGAAGCCCAGGCCCTGCAGCATGCGGGCGCTGCCGGCGTCCCATGGATTGGGTAGTACAAAGCAGCCCTGGCGGTGCAGGGCCCGGAAGCTGGCACGTTTTTGTTCGGTGGTAGGGGTCATGGAACACTCCGTTTTGACTCTTGAGAAACTCAAGCATCGATTCTCCAAGGCCTGTGAACGCTATCCACCGCCACAGGCTGAATGGCTGCTGGACCTGCCGAGGCACCAACTTCTGCGCATCTTCCTGCATCACTGCCTGGGTTGCATCTTGACGGGCTACCGTTCGTCAGTTTGATTCGCCCCAGCACACATTGCGTTACGATGCCGCGGCTCTCAAATGAAAGCCGTCCTGGGCGAGTGTGTCGCAACGCCTTGGCTGCTATCGGAGGGACGGCTTCACCACGGCATTCTTTTGCCCAGATCATTCGACATGCAGACTCCGACCTCAGCCCTGCCGAGCACCACCTTCACCACCGAGCAGTGCCTGGAGGCGGACAGGTTCGACGCTTGGCGCAGCGGCATCTCTGTACTGTTCGATGTGACCCCGCTGGAACGCGGTACGGTGCGCGGTGGCTTCCACGCCTCGGTAGATGCAGTCCACTTGGGACAATTGCTTTTGGGAGACCTGCGCTTCGGTGCACAGCGCTTCTCGCGCGGACATGCACGCGCGGCCCATGACGGGCTGGACCACTATCTGGTGCAGTGGTACCGGGGAGGCGGCTTCACAGGGCGCTGTGACGATGGTCACGAGCTGACGGTGCAAGCAGGTGATGTGGTCTTCTTCGACATGGCTCGCTGCCAGCATACCGTTGCGGACGACTCCCATGTGCTCTCGTTGATCGTGCCCCGCAGCCTTGGCGACCAGGCAATGGGTGCATCGAGTTCAGGCTTGCACGGAACCGTGTTGACCCGCAGCAGCATCTTCGCCGGGCTATTGGCAGATCATCTTTGCGCTCTGCAGCGACGCCTGCCTTCCATCGGCCTGGAGCAGGCTGACGACATAGTGCATGCCACTACCCAGATGCTGGCGGCCTGCCTGCGCCCCAGTCTACGGACGGTGGCCGAGGCTCGGACTGAATTGCAGGCAGCAATGCTGGACCGTATCAAGCGCCATATCGCGCGAAACCTGGCCGCTCCCCTCTCGCCCGAGCTGCTTTGCCGGTGCTTCGGCATCTCACGTCACCGGCTCTATCACCTTTTCGAACCTTTGGGGGGTGTGATGCGCTATGTGCAGCAGCGACGGTTGCAAGAGGCCTTCCATGCCCTGTCAAACCCTGCCTACCGACGCCTGCGTGTCGCCGAGGTGGCCGCGCGCCTGGGCTTTGCCAGTGAGGCCCACTTCAGCCGCGCATTCCGGGCCAAATTCGGCCACACACCCAGCGACATACGCGCCATGGCGAATTCCACACGCGCGGCATGCATCAAGCCTCCTTCCGGGACCACTCCCGCCACCGTGGAGTATGCGGACTGGCTGCTGGGGCTCATGGCCTGAGTGCCGGATGGATGGTCTTGCCCCAGGCTGACGCTCAGTCGAAAACGTCAGGGGCTTCTGCATGCAGGATGCTCTGTGTGCAACTGCACCTGGTCTCCCTGGCCTCTGAAAGCCTTTTCATGCTTGCATCAGGAGGAAAGATTTCCGTGTCCCTAGTCTCCAGGGTGGACACCCGGCCTATGCACGAGCAGGTGCACGCAGTCGAACCCTGAAGCCTTCAGCGATGCTGTAGCGAGGGATGCCCTGACCCTCGTACTGCCGCATCAGGCAAAGAAAGCGGTGCTTGAGCTGCATGGCCGCGCTGAACTCTTCCCAGGCGATCAACGCGCAGGGTGAATCACCATAGGTGCTGCAGATTCGTACCTGGCGTCGGTCCGGCTCCATCTGCGCCCAGCCGTCCTCCCGCAGGCTGACGGGGCACACCTGCGGATTGCGCAAATCCAGCAGATCGGTGAGATAGGGCAGCTCCAGGTCGTTGAGCCAGTAGCAGTTGAAGAAGTGGTGCATGACGCCCAGTGCGTCGGGCGAGCCACAGGCTTCGAGATTCATGTGCATGCGTACGTAGGAATCGCAGAGGCGCATGCTTTGCACGCGCAAGCCGCTCAGCCGGATTTCTGCGTTGGTGCTCTCGCAAGAGACGGTGTCTTGCATGCTGTCTGCCGAGGTTGGATGGAACGTTGCTTGCGACTGTAGCCCGCTTGGCTCGGATTTGTCGCACAAATCGCCGCGCCCACGCCCGTAGCCAGCCCGAAGACCACCGCCGCGGCGACGCCCTGCCGGCTGCCGATGTCGTCCCCCTGGGCAGCGTGGGCACCCCGAAGTACCGAGGCAGACCTCGAACTGGATCGACGGCAAGGACAGGGAGCAATTCCTGATCGAAACAGCCAAAAGTTAGGCAACGGACTGCCGATACACCAAGCAGGCAGGTGCGCGCCAAGTCTAGGCGGCACCTCAAGCCCTTGGGCGCGCACGCGCCAGGGGCTTTTTTCTTTCAGCACGGCACTGTGGGCCTGGGATCAAGGAATCGGGTCAATTCGGCTTCGTATAGAAGCTGTGACCATTTTCAAGACAGGCCTTTGCGCCAAGCGGCTCCAGATTGGAGCGGCAGATGCCGACCACGGTGCGCGTATTGCTCAGCGTATTTCCCGCCGTGTCCCACCCGGACCAGTTGAAGCGCCCAGTCAAGACCCCATACTCGTCTACTTGCAGGTTCTCAACCTTGTAGGAATGGACATTCGGTCGAGTAGACGGGTCCTTGCAGGTCACGGACCCGGCGGAGTTGACAGACTGCCCCGAGACTTCGAGTCCACCTTCGTAAAAGCATGAACCGCCGTTGACCAACTCTTCTTCCATCCGAAAGATGCCATCCTTTGCGTAGATATGGATCGTCCCAGGGGTCACCTTTCTGACCATTTCCTCCGCGGTGGAATAGCTGAAAGATTTTGTGTGAAGGCGGCTCAAGTGGTCTTCAAAGCGAAATCTCTTCATCAGTTGAGTGGCTTCGCCGGGGAGCGTGATGGACGCCGATGTCTCAGTGTCGAAGACGATGCGAACAGGGCCCACGACTTGTGCAACTTCGCCGTTCTGCGCCGGACCTCCCAGCACGCGACCGCCCTGGTATTCGGCCAGCTCCCCCTCGAAGATCTTCTCGTCCTTCAACCGGCCTGCCGCTTGCAGGAAGAGTGCCGACCCGTCCGTCCTATAGCCGTAATAGGTGACGATGACGTTCAGCCCGCTTTGCCTGTCGATCTGAATGCCGCGTCCTGGCTTGCCGTTCAGCTCCCCGTCAATCGTCCACATACCTGAATCAGGCAGGGCCGCCATTGCCGGCGCAGCCAGGCAGGATACGAGCGCAGAGAACACAGCACTACGGGCAAAACGATTCATAACGACTCCATTGATGTTTGAGCTGCAAAAAAACGATTAACTATAACTGGCAATCATGTGACTGCGATATTCCAATTCAAGTCAAGTTTTGGATTCAATTTGGGTAATCTATTTGCTCGCTAACTCTTGCATCAAGAGGCAGGCAACCCGCCCCGAAGCCCGAACGGTGCAGGCAACTCGGGCTTTTGATGTTCTGAATTCCCAATCCATGGCGACAAAGCACGTCATTTCCGTATCTGGCGGCAAGGACAGCACAGCCGTGCTGCTGCTCGCCATGGAGCGCTGCCCATCCTGCAGCATGGTCCCGGTCTTCTGCGACACCGACAACGAGCATCAAGCTGTCTATGACGACTTGGCCTGTCCGGAACACGGCGAGGGCAAGGACGGCAACAAGCGCTGGAGCCACGGCGCCAAATACATCAAGGGCTCCTTGGGCCCCGCGACGGCCAGCGGCGGCGGCCAAAACCTCGCCTCTGCTTTCATGGTCCAGGCCAACGGCGGGTTCAACAGCACGCCGGCCCGCGACCTGCGCGACCCCATGAACACGACCAGCACGCGCGACCGCCTGGCGTTCGCGACCGTGTGGCTCAAGGGCGAGCCTTGGGAGGATCGTGGCTATCACGTTGCGCATGCTGGTGCCGCGCGAACTCCATAACGCCCAAGACTTTCCTCCTGGCTACCTCATCGACCGTACCGTCCCCTGGCAAGCCCCTGACGAAGACCGCCCAGGTTCGTATGCTCGACCACTCCGTGAGTCCCGTGCCCACGCAGCAAGCTGCTTGAAAGAACGCGGACCGAATAGCACTAGAATCTCTTCCAGAGTCATGGCGTAGGTTTTACTGCCAACGGTGTAGGGAGCAAAAACCTACGCCAGAACCTACGCCAAGTTCGTAAGTGAAGATGGATTCGCTGGGTGCCAAGTTGAGGTTCTGCGGCAAGCGCGCCGTGAAATTTCCAAGAAATGCAAGCCCTTGGCGAAGAAATGCATGATTCGACAATGGCTTGGCCAAGGCGGGCGTCGTTCAATGGCAGGACCTGAGCTTCCCAAGCTCAAGACGTGGGTTCGATTCCCATCGCCCGCTCCACTGCATCGTTCCAGGGAATTCTGAGGAAGTCCAAGAGGCATCGTAAGTCGTTGATTCTGGTTGAGTTTTCGACACCTCGATGTTCCAGTGGGCTCCACGGAAATCCACCTGAAGCCACGACGTTTATGTCCATTTTTGTGTCCATTTTTGCGGGCACGACGGCTTCCGGATTGTTGCTAGGGCGCTGAGGTCGATGGGTTAAGCATCTGGTTCCTGACTCATGTTCAGGAGCTAGAGCATGGCACTCTCAGACTTGGTGGTCCGCCAAGCCAAAGCCACCGGCAAGGCCTACACACTTCCAGACATCGATGGTCTCTCCCTGGCCGTGACGGCCACGGGCAGCAAGAGCTGGCACTTCCGTTACTACTGGATGAAGGAGCCCAAGCGCATGTCGCTGGGCACCTATCCCGAGGTGTCCCTTCGTGAGGCACGCGCCCTGCGTGACGAGGCGCGCGCCTTGGTGGCCAAGGACATCAACCCGCGCCTTCACCGCAAGCAAAAGCGCGCCGCGGTCAAACTCGCCGGTGAAAACACCTTCGAGGCGATCTACAAGAAGTGGCTTGCCCACCGCGAACGCGGCCTCAAGAAGGGCCGGCAGACCACCCTCTCGATCCTCCCTCGCGTCTTCGCCAAGGATGTGCTGCCCTTGCTGGGCAAGCGCTCGATCTACGACATCAAACGCCCTGACCTGCTGGAAGTGATCGCCAGGATCGAGCGGCGCAAGGCGCTCTCCGTCGCCGAGAAAGTCAGGACGTGGTTCAACCAGATGTTCTGCTACGCGCTGGTGGTCGTGCCGGGCCTGGAGCAGAACCCGGCTTCCGACCTCGACGTGGTGGCGCTGCCGCTGCCCCCGGTGAACCACAACCCGTTCCTGCGCATGGCCGAGTTGCCGAAGCTGTTGCAGCGCCTGCGCAAGTATCGTGGCCGGCTGCAGACCCAGCTCGGTCTGCGGCTGCTGCTATTCACCGGCGTGCGCACGGGCGAGCTGCGCCTGGCGACGCCGGATCAGTTCGACCTCGATCGGGGCCTCTGGATCATCCCGCCCGAGGTCGTGAAGCAGCTCCAGGTGGACATGCGCAGGAAGCGCCAGTTGCCCAAGGACATTCCACCCTACATCGTGCCGCTGTCGGTGCAGGCCATCGAGATCGTCCGGCACCTGCTCGAACAGCTCAAACCGGCCCAGCACTATCTGTTCCGCCACGACAGCGAGTTGAAGAAGCGCATGAGCGAGAACACGCTCAACGGCGCGCTCAAGCGCATGGGCTATCGCGACCTGCTGACCGGGCACGGCATCCGGGGCACGATGTCCACCGCGCTCAACGAGATCGGCTACCCGAAGGTGTGGGTGGACGCGCAACTCTCGCACGTCGATCCCAACAAGGTCAGTGCCACCTACAACCACGCCGAGTACGTCGAGCAGCGGCGGCGGATGATGCAGGATTGGGCCGACCGGCTCGATCTCTTCGAGCAGAACATGGTCGAGGCAGCGAGCATGCCGCTCACCATTCATTTGGAGGGCGTGCCCGTCCTCTCGGATGAGGAAGCCGCGAGTGCGCCACCCAAACCAGCGGCCGCGTCGGCGCCGCTCCTGATCGTGACCAGGCCGGGAGACGCGATGCCACTGGTGTCAGCCGAGACGCATCGGCTGCCCGCAGTGCCGTTGCCGCGTTCCGTCATGGAGGAACCGCTGTCCGACATACAGCGCCAGCGGATGGAACTGGTCGATGTCTTCGAGGCACCACACAACCTGCCAGTCGCCGAGTACGCGAAGATGGCGGGCAAGTCCCGCCGGTGGATCAGCTACGAGATCAAGGCCGGCAACCTGCTGGCGCTGAACCTGGGCAACCGTGGTCAGCGCGTGCCGGATTGGCATCTCGATCCGGTCAAGCACGCGCTGATCCAGGCGGTCCTCAAGCTGACCAGGGGCGCCGACCCTTGGCAGATCTACAACGCGCTCCTGCAGCCGCGCGCGAAGCTGCGCGGCGGCTCGGCTCTGGAAAGCGTCAGTGCCACAAATCTCGACAAGATCATCATGGCGGTGAGCACGACGGTGAAGGAAAGCGAGTGGTCCCCGCAGCAGGTGGCGTTTGCGTAGCGCGCCAGCGCCCAGCAGTGCGCGCCCCTGTCTCAGGACACGGAGCGCGCGCGGCGGGCGAATCTTTCCTGGGGCTCGGTCAAGGACGAGGACGGGCGAAGCAGGTAGGCCATCACGATGATGGGTGCGCCAGCCAATGGCCGCGCGGCGATGCCGCGACGCAGGTAGCAGGTCAGTCTCGCGGCGGGTGCGACGGCAATGCCGTAGCCCGCGGAGACGAGCGTCATCGCCATGTCGAAGGTGCTGACGGTCTGCTCATGGCCCTGCGGTGCATCCTCGACCAGGCCATGCGCCACCGCGCGCCACGGCTCGTCGGCCGTTGACTGCGCGCAGATCAACGGCTGCTTGAGCAGCTCTTGGCGAGGCACTTCACGGTAGGACAGCAGGTGCGAGCGCTTGGCGACGGCGACTGCCAGCGTGTCATGCCACAACGGCTCGCACACCCAGCCTGGCCACTCCCAGGCGGCTGTGGACAGGGCCAAGTCAAAGTTATCGTGCGGCAGTTCCTGCGCCTGCGCTGTGGAACTGCATCCGATCAAGGCGGTGGCGGTCTCTGGCTCTTCGGCGCGCTGCAACGCCAGCAAGTCGGCAAGCGGTGAAGGCACCCACTCGCCGAGCACAGCCACCCGGATTTCAGTGGAGGCATCGCTCGATTTCACGTCCAGTTCCTCCAGGCAGTGAACTCGCGGCGACCGATGAAGTCGCTTCTATTGAGTTAAGTTTAACGTGGTTTATATCGTGTCAATCCTCGACGCTTTTGGCAATGCAAAAGCGTTCGATTCAAAGAGGCCGGCCCACCGGGACAACAACCTACGAAGCGGAACCAGCCATCGCGTTTGGGGCCTCCGTGCGCGAAGAAAGAACCAGTCAAGGCATCGCCCAGGAAACGCTGGCTCATCTGTCAGGAATCGAGCGTTCGCACATGGGAAAGATCGAGCGTGGCGAGCATGTCCCCACGCTCCCCCTCATTCTCAAAATCGCCCGTGCGCTGAAATGCAGTTCTGCCCACTTGATGGCGCTGACTGAAGCCAAGCTGGCAGAGACGGCTCCGCCTAAATCAGCGGACTGAAGCCGGCCCGCGCCGTGGCTCCTTGTCTACCCCTGTTCGTTGTCGTTCTTATTACCGGCGGCTGAATTTTCGCGCTTTACGGCCTCGGTGAGGAGGCGCAGGTATGGATTGTCCGGAGGCATTTCCTGGAACAGCGCTTCGGGAGCGCTCAGCAGGTAGCCGTGCAGTCGCCTGGATTTGCGCGGCCCCGTGACTTCGCAGGTCCAGATATTCAGCCCGCTGGCTTGCTTGCGGTGCAGGCCTAGCTTCTCGAAACGCTTCTGCACCCACTGCCATCCCTCCAGGTTCTCCGGTTTCGCCAGTGCGGCGATTTGCAGATGTTCCTGCGCATAGCGCTGGAAGACGCCGGGGCTCACCAGGTAGGCCGTTCCGGCGACGCTGTGCACCAAGGCTTTGGCGTCGTTGATGATGAGCTTGTGCGTCTGGATGCCCTGACGCAGCCAGGCCATGAAATGCTCGCCGGATGGCTCCGGCCGATCCTGAAATGGCGCGAGGCTTATCTGCGGCAGCACCGTAGGCGCCGGTGGCGAGGCAGGCTCGGGTTCGCTCGGGGCCTCCGGCGCTACGGGTGGGGCCGTGTCACTCAGCAGATCGAGCAGCGCAGCCACGCCGTTGTCGCTGGGCATAGGGACGGTCGGCGCGATGCTTGGTGGCGCCGTATCGGCGCTTTCCAAGCCTGGCGCTTCGGATGCCGGTGCCTGCGGTGTCGGCGCCCCTTGTTCCTCGTCGGCCTGCACGCGACCCGCGAACGGCGCCGGCCGGTCGGCCGCATCCCAGACCATGGCCGGAGACAGTTTCAGGAAGGTGAAGCTGTGCGACCAGCCGGCATCGCTGGTGACGGTGGCCTTCCAGATCGCCTTGCCGTCCGGTGTGGCCAAGGCGATGCCGTGATCCTGCAGCACGTTGAACACCGCCGTGTTGCTGGCCGGGATGCCGTCGATGCCCTGCGACAGCAGATGCGCGCGCAGCTTGTCCGAGACGGTCTTGCTCACCAGCCAGAGCGCGTCCTGGGTCAGCCAGCCATCCGAGGCCTGGGGCTGGTTCAGCTTGAATTCTTCCTTCAGGAGGTAGCGCAGGCCATCGAGCAGCTTGCGCTGCAGTGCGTGCCGGGGCGCTGCCAGGGCCTTGCTCGGATCGCCGCCGAGTTCCTGGGCGACGGATGCCTGGTCCGCCTGCACGACCAGTTCGCCGAGCATGCCGGCGTGCTCGTACTGGCCGGCCAGGACGTACAGCAGCGCGGCCCACAGGTCGGGGTAGTCGGCGAGCCAGTCGAAGATGCCCGGATCGAGCAGCCGGGCGTAGAGCAGCCCGGTGGCGGCGCTGTGCAGCCGGTATTCGCGCTCCCTGCGGTAGCGGAAGCGGTACGGCCGCCGCAGCGGGCCGTGCCAGGGATGCCAGACCGTGCCGTCCGCGTACTCGACGTGCAGGTCGACCGCGATCTTGCCGATGTCGTGCAGCAGCGCAGCATAGGCGGTGCCTGCGGTCCAGGCCTCGGCCTGGGCGGCTTGCGCCTCCGGCGTGGCGCCGGCGGGCAGCAGATGCGACTGCCGCAGCTTGAGCGCGTAGGCGACGATCTCCAGGCCGTGGTCCAGCATGCCGCCCGGATAGGCGTGGTGATGGGCCTCCGACGCGGGGAATTGCTGGACCAGCTCGGCGTAGCGTTCCAGCGGGGCGAGGTACAGCGTGGCGAACTGCCGGCGCGACAGCGAGGTGCGCTGCCAGATGTGTTCCAGCAGCTTCTGCCGGCGCGGCGTCGCCAGCAGCGATGCGGCCGGCTCCGGCCGCATCAGCCCTTTGCCGGGCTCGGCGGGAGGTTTGGGCGGTGGCGCACTGGCGGCAGGTGGCACCCGTTTGCGTTGGAACAGCGAGAGCATGGCGAACCCCAGACGGCGGGCCGGTCGGGAGAGCCTTTTGGCCTTTTCGGGTAGGGCCTTTCCCCTTGGCCCCATTCCCTTGCCCCTTCCCCAGCCCTTTGGCCTTTACGGAAACCTTTGGATATAGGGCAACGACGCCTGCCGAACCACAACCAATGCGGGTTTGGCCCAAGTCGGATTGATGCGGGAAGGCTGGCTGTGCCGCCCCTACGATGGAGCCGTTTCATCGACCGGACGGAGCACCATGCACACCCAGATTGACAAGGTAAGGAAATTTCCTTACCATCCAGGCATTGCCATCAGGAGTGCCGCCATGCCCGAAATCCACGAAGTCGCGACGCTGACCTCCAAGGGTCAGATCACGCTGCCCAAGTCCATCCGGCAAGCGCTGGGCGTGGACACCGGCGGCAAGGTGGCGTTCGACCTGCGCGGCGGCGAAGTCGTCGTGACCCGCGCCGACGCCGACCATGAAGACCCGGCCATCGGCGCCTTCCTGGGGCTGCTGGAAGCGGACATCCGGGCCGGGCGGCACGTCCAGTCCCTGCCGGACGATCTGGCGCGGGCCATGCTGGCCAACGCGCACCACGCGGTGAACCTCGATGAAGACATCGAAGGCGAAGTGGCGCTCTGATGCAGCGGCACGGTTGGACGCTCCTGTTCCACGAGGGCGTGATCGAGCAGTTGCGCAAGCTGCACGCGGCCGCGGAACGGGCCGAACAGAACGACCCGCAGGGGTTCGAGAGCAACGCCAACGTCAAGCTGTTCCGGGCGTTGAGCCAGTTGATCATGGATGTCGTGCCGAGCGATCCTGCGCGCGACGAATTCCGCCAGGGCAACACCTTGGGGCCGGCCTACCGGCACTGGCGGCGCGCAAAGATCGGGAGGCGGTTCCGGCTGTTCTTCCGCTTCGACTCCAAGGCCAAGGCGATCGTGTTCGCCTGGGTCAACGACGAGCAGACCTTGCGGTCGTCGGGCAGCAAGTCCGACCCCTATGCGGTGTTCGAGAAGATGTTGGGACGCGGCAACCCGCCGGACGATTGGGCGGCGCTGGTGGCCGCAAGCCAGGCCGACTGGCGCGCAGCAGACAAGGACTAGACCGCGGTTGAAGAACAGCACAGGTTTCAATCGCGACACGGACAGGGATCACAGCCACACGACAGGATGAACATGAGGTAGCCACCATGAAGACCGCCGCACAGACCACCTTCGCAGAACGCCTCGGCCGGACACTGGGCCGGGCGTGGAGAGGCTGCGCGCGTCTGGATCGGCGGGCGCAGGGCTGGCTGCTCGCGCAGGGATGGGCGCCTGGCATTGCCAAGGCCGCGCTGCTGGCCGTCAAGCTCGCTGCGATCGGTGTCCTGCTCTACACCGCGTTCTGGCTGGCACTGCTGCTTGCGTTCGCGCTGGTCGGCGCCTGGGTAGTCCGCAACGACGATGGGAGCTACGACGAGGAACACAAGCCGGAATGGCGATACGGCCCTGCCGGGTACGGCCTCTACACCCATGACGATTACCGGATCGACCCCCACGATCCAGAAGACGAGCAAGCCTAGAGGCGTTACTTCGCTGCTTTCATAGCGACACCCGCACCCCTGCCGCCAGCAGCTTGGGCATCCCTGGTTCCTGCCGCCAGCCCTTGAATTGCCGTTCCCGCGCGCACGCCTACCCAGCCCAGCGCAGCCACCCAGAAGGTAGGCAGCACGATGAACATCGTCGCCATGACGAAGTTCAGCAGCATGTCGCCGAAGGCGTTGTTCAGGCCGATCAGCGGATCGAAGTTGCTGTGCGGCCGGTTCGCGCCGAACCCCCAGCCGTAGAGCGCGTCGAGGATCGTGCTGTCCAGCCAGCGCGCGAGCTGGAACCAGAAGTCCACGAAGAACAGCGCGAACTGCACGCAGCTCACCGCGACCAGCGCCTTCAGCTCGTAGGTGCCGAAGACCAGCACCAGCGGGATGCAGATCACCAGCGCCATCTTGAGCAGCGACAGCACCATCGGCAGCGCCTGGCGTACCACGTCCATCGCCGGAAAGAAGCCCAGCGAGCCCATGGTCAGCCCCAGGTCGCCGGCGCCGCGCGTCACGACGTTGGGCAGCGTCTTCTCGATCTGGCCGCCGTAGTCGGTGTAGACCGAGCCCTGGTTCATCTTCTGCTGCCGCGGCGAGACCACGGCGCGGATCACCGAGTCGTTCACCTCGCTCTGCGACAGGAAGCCCGCCCAGCGGCCGATGCGCGTCAGCAGGTCGGGATCGACCTGGGCCAGCAGGCGCGCGCGCAGGCCGCTGCCGCCGTCCGACCACCACTGCCGGCACGTGGGGTAGCCCCCGCCGCTATCCACCTGGGCCAGCCCCGCATCGCGCGTCGCGTCGTAGGGCCAGGCCGTGCGTGGCGTGTTCGAGTGGTAGGTGTCGTAGAAGCCCGCGTTGTTCAGGAAGTAGCTCGAACCGATCCAGGTCACGTCATTCATCTGCTCGTCGGAGAGCGTGGGCCGAGACATGAACAGCTTGGCGCGCGAGGGGCCGTAGCAGTCATGCACGAAGTCGCCGACCTCCTGGGCCAGCACCGGGTCATCGATGCGCGTGGCATCCACGTCCATGCGCATCTGACGCAGATCCGTTCCGCAGGGGATGGCCGCCACCGCGCCGCCCGTCACCGCCTTCGAGATGGCGTGCATGAAGAACCACCACACCGGCACCAGCGCGCTCTGGTTGTTGAGCGTGGTGTAGGCGTTCGACCAGCCCGTGTCGGTGGGCTGCGGGACGCTGACCTGGCATTGCGCGGAGCGCGTCGTGTCGAACTTGATGGTGCTGAGGTCGACCGGAATGAAGGGGATGCCGGCGAACAGGATGACGACGATCGCCACCCACACGCGGTTCTCGATGCGCATCGATGACAGCACCCCCTTGTTGCCCTCGTCCGCACCCTCGGCCCGCGCGCGCAGCCATTCCTGCACCACCATGACCACGAAGGGCAGCGCGAATACGCCGCTGGCCACGAGGATGTTCCAGATGCCGTTGCTGACGATCCACCCGACCAGGGTCAGGTAATACTCCAGGTAGTCCGTTGTGTTGAGCGTCATGGCGTTCTCCAGGGCTCAGCCATTGCGCAGTAGCTGGCTGCCTTCGAGCAGCACGAGGGTGGCGACGGCCGCGATCTCGGCGCGCAGCAGGCGCTGATGGGTCTCGGCCAATGGCTCGCGTTCGCGCAGGCGCCGACGCATCCACCACCAGCCGTAGGCCGTCGCCGCGTAGAGCAGCAGCCGCCAGACGAGGAAGTGGCCCGAGTGCTCGCGCAGCCACTGCTCCCAGCCGTCGATGCTGCCGACGATGTGGAGGCCGACGACGTTCACGCCGACCGCGATGCCCGCCACCAGCAGCACCCACAGCAGCACGATGCCAACGCGGCGGCCGAGCAGCCGTGCCGGCCGCAGCCAGGCCCGGCTGGTCATGGCCCGCTCCGCGGCTTCTGCACTTCCTTGAGCCGGTCGCGCGTCGTGTCGCCCTCGAAGATGCCGCGCGAGCCCGCGGCGCGGGTGCCGTGGCGCTGCACGATCGCCATCGCCGAATTGCCGGCCAGCGTGCGCCGCAGCTCCAGCTCGGTCTTGAGGTTGTTGATCTCCTGCTCCAGCGCGTTGTTCTCCTGATCGACCGCCTTCACGGCCAGCTCGTTGGCGGCGACGTTCGGCTCCTTCTTGCCGGTCAGCAGCGTGCGCTGCAACAGCAGGGCCTTCTCCAGCACGCTCGACAGCGCGGCTTCGGACGCCAGGCGCTTGCCGAGCAGGTCTTGATCGGGCTCGTCGCGCAGCGCCTCGATCACGCCGCGCGTGATCGGCAGCGAGTTGCTGCCGGCGGCTTCGAGGTTTGCCACCGTCATCGGCGTCGAGCCCGTCACGAGGCCCTGCAGTGCCTGCAGCTTGGTCTCGTACTCTTCCTGGATCACCGGCGTCAGGCCGACGCCAGGCGTGGTCTGCGTCTTGGTGCAGGTCTCGCAGGTGCGTTGCTCGCGCTCGCCGAGCACGCGGGTTGCGAAGTCCGCTGCGGCCTGCGGCGAGGACCAAGTTTGGCAGGTCAGCCGGTTGCCGCAGGACGCGCGCGGGATGGATGAGGTGTCGCTGACGCCGCGGCTGTTGAGCAGGTTGTAGCCGGCACGGGTCACGTCGCCGACCACCTTGATGGAACCCTGGCCCGAGCCGCCCGCGTTGCCGCCGCCCACCCAGGGCACGCCGTTGTTGCCCTTGTTCGATTCGGCCTGCTCGACGGCGGACACCGCATCGGTGCTGCTCACCGCATCGCGCAGCGCGAAACCTTCGGCGAGCTGATCCCACCCGGCCTGGCCGCCGGCCATGTCCGCCATCCGGTTGGCCATCGCCTTGCACGTCAACTTGCTGCGGTCGAAATCGAGCCGAGCCTGCAGCACGCCGTTGGTCAGCAGGTTGTAGAGGCCCGGATCGGCGCGCTGGATGATCAGGGCCGGCAGCGACGCCACGGCGCTGGTGGCGCTCTGGATCACCGAGGACATGATCTGCTGAAAGCCATTGGTGAGGCCGTTCAACTGGTTCTGCAGCGTCGTCGTGATGCTCATGTTTCCGCAGATCAGGTTGCTGTTCCAGCCGATGCCCACGCCGATGCTCTGCATGTTCCCGGCGCCGCCCATGGACACGGCCCGGCCGCCGCCGATGCTGTAGAGCACGTCGTCGCCGATGACGCTGCCGCTCACGCCGACGCCGGTGGGGCTGATGCGGGTCTGCGCCCACGCGACGCCGGCTGCGGCCGTGACGGCGCAGGCGAGCGCGATGCTGAGCGCGTAGGGCCTGGCGCGCTGTGCGAAACGGGAGAGAGACGCTTTCATCGGAATACCTCAGAGGAAATCGACGCTGCCGAGGAAGACCTGCCCGCGGCGCTGGCAGCAGGCATAGGGCCGCCACAGCGCCCAGGCGTAGTCGCCTTGCTGGGCCTGCACGCGCGTGTTGGAGTGGGGGAACACGGCGCAGGAGTTGGAGAGGGTCGGCGTCAGCTCCTGCCACTTGCCGGTGGAGGCATCGCTCTCCACCAGGGCGCCGGCCGGCCAATAGCCGTCGCTCGAACTCGCGAGCAGCGGCTGGTAGACGTGCGGCTGCATGCGCCGCGTGACGACATCGCCCGCGCGCTGCGCGACGACGGCGCCGCTCTTGTAGTCGTCGGTCTGATGCAGGAAGCCGCCGCGCGGATAGACGTTGCCCCACAGGTTGAGCGTCGTGCGGCCGCCGATCTCGCGCATGCCGGGGATCACCGCCTCGGGGTACACCATCTCCGGGACGTTGTAGCGCCAGGCCAGCGTGTCGAGGGTGCTCAGCAGGTACGGCATGAAGGCCGTGCCTGCGCCCTGGCAGGCGTAGCCGGACGCGCTGGCGAACTGGCTGAACACCGAACCGCCGGGATGCCCGATCACGTCGGCGTTCTTGAACTTCGCCAGGTTGTTCTCGTTGTCGTGGTTCGTCGTCCCGTCGCCGCCGGCCTGCGCCGTGGGATTGGGCATGCTCATGGCGCGCACCTCGATCCACGGGTTCTCGCCGGTGTTGCTGTAGCTCGACACCACCGCGTCGGGAATGTAGTGGCGCACCTTCACCGAGGTGCGCACCGTGCAGCCCGTCCAGGTGCAGAACAGCCAGTAGCAGATGCCGACGACGCGATATTCCAGGCAGTCGGGCGACAGGGCCGAGGACACGATGGTAGCCGTGTTCAGCGCGAAGCTCGAAGCGGCGCCGCCGAGCAGCACCGAAGCGATGGCAAGGCGGGCCCGGCGCGACGACGCCGACAGCAGGCGGTTCATGGCTGTGCCCTCCGATGTGATTCGATGCGTGCCACGGCGCGCGCGACATCGGGCTCGCCGTAGACCACGTAGCGGCGATCGACCACCACGGCAGGCACCTTGGCCAGCCCCAAGCCCCAGGCATCGGCGACGCCCTGGTAGGCGCTGCCGATGCGGCGCTGTAGTGCCTGGCTGCCATCGCGCAGGCGTTGCTGCACGAGCGCGGCCGCGCGGCCCGGATCGGCAGGCAGGCCCGCGGCCAGTTCGGCCTCGATGCGCTCGGGCAGATCCAGCTCGATCACGCGCGCGCCGGATGCGGACTGCACGGGATGGCGGCTGTCGGTCACGACCAGCACGTCGGCTGCGGATGCGTCCTGGCCGAGCAGGCACAGCAGCAGCCCTCCCGCGCAGGCGATGCGCGTACACCGCAGCCGCGGGATGGGTTTCAAGAAGGGAGCCGTCATGGCGGGCGTCCTGGGAATGAGAGCAAGGCTCTAGTCGAACGCCGAAGGCAGTCCAACCGCGACAAGGAATGCGCACCGCGCGCGCTCCGCTTTGGGCAGACAGGCGAAAGAAAAGCGGCAGCCGAGGCTCCCGCGGGGACCAGGCGGTCAGCGGCGCTACAGCAGGCCGGATTCGGCGAAGGAGTACGGCGTGCCCTTGCCGACGATGAAGTAATCCACCACCCGGACATCGACTATCGCCAGGGCGGCTTTGAGCCGGTCGGTCAGCGCCTGATCGGCGGCCGAAGGCACGGTCATGCCAGATGGATGCTGGTGGGCCAGGATGACCGCCGAGGCGTTGAGGGCCAGGGCGCGCTGCACCAGCACCCGCGGGTACACCGAGGTTTGATCGACCGTGCCCTTGAACATCGGCTCGTAGGCGAGGACTTGGTGCTGAGAGTTGAGGAACACGACGGCGAAGACCTCGTTGGGCTCCGCGACCAGCTTCAGATGCAGGTAGTCGCGCACGGCGGCGGGACTGTTCAGCATCGGGCCGGCCTTGAAGATGCGTTGTTCCAGCAAGGCGATGGCCTGGCGGATGATCCAGTCTTCGTGCTGGGCGGCGATCAGGCTGAGCGACTCGGGACGCGAGTCGGCGACGACATAGGACATGGCGAACCTCCACGGGATGAAGTCGGAGGACGCCTGTCCCGGGAGGGACAAACCCTCCGGGGACGATGAAGAACAAGCGGCAGAAGAGCGGGCATCCGCCACCGCATGCACAGTGGCTGTTCGCGTCCAGGGATGCGCAGCGAACGGGGTCGATCAGCACGGCCAAGCCGCGTCGTAGCCTTGAAGATCGTGGCTACCTGGGCATGTCTCCGAGAGACTCGGCAGGCATTTCCTTCGATGCGGGCTCGGCCGCTGCACTGGCCGCCAGCAGGTCGATCGCGGACAGCAAGGCATCTCCTTCGACCGGGCCGTGCAGCAGCAGCGTCTTGCCGGACTGGCGATCCTGCAGGCGCAGCGTGGGCGTGACCTTGATGCCCTCCTGCGCCGCGCTCGCCGACTGTGCGCGGATCAGCGCATCGGGGCGGTCGCTGTCGAGGCACTGCTGCGCGGCCGGCGTGAGGTCGGGATAGCGCAGGCCCTCGGGCAGGCCCTGACCGTCGCCGCGGGTGTGCGTGTAGACCCACTCGGCGGCCTGCCAGAACGCGGCCTGGCCGCCGGCCTCGCCGACGCACTCCACCAGGCGCGCACCGGCAGACGCGGCCGGCTCGTGCAACGGCAACGGCAGGTGATGCCATTGCCAGCTCACGTCCGGGTGCGCGTCGATCCAGCGCTTGAGCACTGCGAAGTAGGCGCGGCAGAACGGGCATTCGAGGTCGGCGTACTCGACCACCGTGAAGCGCGCATCGGCGCGGCCATAGCGCCAGGGCGGGCCGGCTGGTGCCGTTGCCGGCGCAGGCGTTGCTTCTGCCGAAGGAAAATCGGGTTCGGCGGGCGGCGACTGCGGCCGCAGGCCGAGCCATGCGGCCGTTGTCAGGGCCGCGGCCATCAGCAGCGCGACGACAAGGACGGTGCGGGACGGCGCGAAGCGAGGGATGCGCATCGTGGACTCCCCGTCACGCCAGCGCATCGAGCACCAGCGGCTCGATGCTGCGGGCGCGGTCGATCTTCTCGGCGATCTTGAAAGCGGCGTCCAGTTCGCCGATGCCGTACTGCTGCATCAACTGGAAACGCTCGGCCTTCTCTTCCGGCTCGGTCTGAGCCAGCGCCAGGTACAGGCTGGGCGGCACCGCGCGGAATAGCACTTCCATGCTCTTGGAAAGGATCACGCCCTCGCTGAACTTGCCGGCCTCCTTGCGGGCCGACAGCATCAGCGCCTTCTGCGCCGCGTTCAGCTCGCGAAAGCGCGCGATCTTCTCCACCTCGTCGGGCGGCATCGAGAGGCAGATCCACCACTCGATCATGTTGAGCATGGGCTCGGCGGCCTTGGGCAGGTCGTCGATGTTCTGCGTCGCCAGCCAGTACCAGGCGCCGAGCTTGCGCCACATCTTCGTGATCTTGACGACGTAGGGCGCAAGCAGCGGGTTCTTGGTGATGATGTGCCCCTCGTCCGTCACGTTGATGATCGGCCGGCCGAGGAACTGGTCGCGCTCGGCGATGTTGTTGACCGTGTTGATAAGGCTGATGTAGGCGATGGAAAGCTGCGCGTTGTAGCCCTCGCGTGCGAAGGTCGCCAGATCGACGATGGTGATGTCGGCCTCGGGCCAGGGCGTGCCGGGCCGGTCGAACATCTCGCCGTCCACGCCCTGGCAGAACATATCCATCGCGTCGGCCATTTCCAGCAGCCGCGCGCGCCGCACCTCGGGTAGTGCCGTATCGCGGCCGCGCTCGCGCAGCGCATCGCGCACGTCGCGCGTCAGGACGGTGCGCTGGTTGGCCACGCAACGCTGGGCCGCATCGAGGATGCACTGGCGGATCAGGCTGCGGTCGGCGCGCGTCATGCGCGCCTCTTCCTTGTCCTCGCCGCCGGTGATCATCAGCCGCGCGGTGATTTCCAGTTCCCCCAGCACGTCACGCTGCTCGTCGGCATCCGCTGCCTGTGCCGCTTCGTCGCGGTCCTCGTCCAGGGCGTCGGCATCCAGCGTCTGCACCTGGCTGGGCGTTTCCACCAGCCGGTGGGCGTCGGCGAACGGCGCGAGGCTCACCCCGGCACCGGGGGCCAGCTTAACGCGATGCACCTTCATGCCTAGCCGCGCCGCGAAGTCGCCGAACAGGCCGAAGCTGTTGCCCGCCTCGACGATGAACAGCCGCGGCCGGTAGATCGCCGTCACCTGGTTCAGGATGTTGTTGAGCGTGGCGCTTTTGCCCGAGCCGGTGGGACCGAACAGGAACAGGTGAGCGTTCATCTGCCGGTCGAGCCGGTTCAGCGGGTCGAAGGTGATCGGCCCGCCGCCGCGGTTGAAGAACGTGATGCCCGGATTGCCGGTGCCCTGGCTGCGGCCCCACACCGGCGCGAGGTTCGCCGCGTGCTGCGCGAACATCAGTTGCGTGTACCACTGGCGCTTGTCGGTGGCCGGATCGAACACGCACGGGAGCCAGCGCAGGTAGCTGTTGAGCGGCGCCACCTCGTCTTCCTCGCGCACCGGCTGCAGGCCGGCGTTGAGCATGACGTTGACCAGTTGCAGGCCGCGGGCGTCGAGCTGCGCGAGGTCGCGTCCGCGCAGATAGAAGGCAAGCGCACCGCGGTAGAGCTTGTGCGCGCTGCCGATCAGCCCGCGCGCTTCCTGCACGTCGCGGCGCGTCTGCTCCGAAGCCAGCGTCTCGCCGACCGACTTCTTGCTCAGGTGGTTCAGGTGCCCTTCGAGCACGTCCTGCGGCGTCGCGACGACGGTCAGGCACATCACCGTGTCCTCGGGCATCTGGTCGAACAGCGCGTTGACGGCATCGCCGCCCTTGCGCGTTTCGCCGGTGACGTGGCCGGTCGCAGGCGGCATGCGCAACCGGTCCATCACGATGATCCGGTGCGGCATGCCGTCGAGCAGCCACGTGCCGTTCGCCACGTCCGAGCGCGGCTGGCCGAAGAACAGGCGCTGCGCGAAGTCTCCGCTAGCCAGCTCGATCTCGCCGTCTTCGACTGCCTCGGGGTAGCGCGTGAGCGCATAGAAGCGCTCGCGGTCGTCGGCGCTGGGGCCGAGCAGCGTCGGGTGCGGGTTGAACCAGCGCAGCAGCCAGTCGTGGATGTCGGCCGCCTCCATGCGGCGGGATTTCACGCCCGCGTTGGCGAGGCCGCCCACGAGCCGGTCGCAGATCGTCGTCAACGCCTGCTCGGGGGACTGGCCGCGCCGCGATGCGGTCGTAGCGTTCGCGCGCCGGTAGACCACCATTCGCACGCGCCGGACCTGGCCGCGCCACGGCAGCCGCGTCACCGTGGTGTCCTCGAACAGCCCGCCGGGCTTGGCAATGGCGCGCAGGTGGTGCCCAAAGAAACGCAGGTAGAAGTCCGTGAAGGCGCTGCCCTGGGCGCGCGGCCGCACATAGTCGGCCAGCCCGCGCAGGTAGGTGTCCCAGGTCGATTCGTCCTGGGCGTAGAGCTGCACGACCCACGGGTTCTCGTCGAGTTCGTCGAACGAGTCCTGCAGCGCGTTCTCCAGTGCATCGCGTGCCTGCCACAGCCAGGCCATCTCACGGCCTTCGGTGCCGACCGGGGCCAGTTCGAAGAAGCCCGCAACCGACTGGCCGTCTTCCAGCAACATGCTCTTGGAGCCGGGCAGGTACTCCATCCACGGCAACAGGTCGGCGAAGGACGGTGCCACGCCGTAGAGCGCCTGCAGGTCCGCTTCGGTGGTCGGCGGGCGCGGCTGGCTGCCCATCGCGCTGCCGGGCTCGGGAATGCCGTGCGCGGCCAGCGTCGAGACATGCTGCGACCAGGCGTCATCGGCATCCAGGTCGGGGCCGGCGGGCGTGACGGCCTTGCGTGCCCAGGGCAACGACCAAGCCATCAGTAGTCCTCCAGGCGCTCGCCAGGCATCGCGTACTGCACGCGCTGGTAGAGCGGGAACACGGTGGTGTAGCCGGGCACGGGCACCGGGTCGGTGCCGGCCAGGTGCGGGAACACGTACATCACTAGGTCCGGGTTCGGCAGGCGTCGGAACTGGCGGTAAATCTCGTTGGCCGCGGTGCGCGTGTAGGCGGCAGCGGCGGCGGGCACCGCCTGCACGTCGGCCTCGGTCAGCGGCCGGCGCAAGTCCTGGCGTGCATCGAGCAGTTGCCGCGCTGCCTGCCCACCACCGGCGCTGCCGCCCGTCTCCTGATTCCACACGTCGAGCATGGTGTGATCGCCGTGCGGCAGCAACTTGTCCTTGCTGGTGGCGCAGCCGCCCAGCACCAGGACCGCGCACAGGATCGCGGCCGATTCAATCCAAATCCGACGCATGCTTGCCTCCGATGCGTTGATTGACCCGGCGCCCCTTGGCGTCGTAGTCGATGTTGAGCGGCTGCTCCAGATGCACCGCGACCTTGGCGCCGGGCCGCACGTAGACGGCGGCGAAGGCTTGGCCGTAAAGCTTGTTGACCCAATCGGCCATGTCGCGGACGCCCCCGGCCAGGATGCGGCCCATCGCCTCGTTGCCGCTGATGCCTACCGTGCCAAGCGAGCCGTTGCTGTTAGCGACCACGGCCACGCTGCCGTTGTCCGACTTGATCAGTGAAGCGGCGCCGGCGCCGGCCGCGGTGATGAGGGCTTGCGAACCCAGGTACTGCTGCGCGTTGCTGCGCCGTTCGCCGCTGACGCAGGGGATGCCGTAGGGATCGCTGATCCAGCCCAGGCCGCCTTGCGTCGTGCTGTTTGCACCATTGCCCTGGCCGCCGCCGCTCTGGTTGCGGTTGCCGTCCTCCGGCATCGTGCGCACCGTGCCGTCGTTGAAGACGAACGTCACCGAGCGAATCTGGCCGCGCACGCAGGAAAGCGTCCAGTCGCCCGAGGCCGTGCCGCTGACCACCGCGCCCGCCACGTCGGGAATGTCGATGCCGTTGGCGGTGAGGTTGTCCGGGCCGATCAGCACCTTGAAGGGGTACGGGTCGTTGACCGTGCCGTCGATCGGCACGCGGCCGATCAGCGCGGTCATCGCGATGGAGCCCATCAGCGTCGAGTTCGACGGCACCGTGTAGACCGGCTTGGACGACGTGCCCACGGCGCGGCTGCCTGCATCCGCGACGGTGCTGGCCACGTTGTCGGCCGTGTCGGAAAGCGTCTTCTGCGCCGGCCCGAAGCTGGTCGGAAAGTTCAGGCCGCCGCTGCTGCCGTTCTTCGCCGAAGGCTTCGCATCGTCCGGTTCCACCCAGCGCGTGCCGCTGGTGCTGCGCGCGGCGCCGCCCTGGCTGCCGCTGAAGCCCTTGCCGTCGCCGTCCTCCAGGCCGAGCCCGACCGGCAGATCGGCCTGGCCGCCCTTGCCGGAAAGCCCATCCAGGCGCCGCTGCAGGTCTTGCAGCAGGCCCTGGGTCTGCTGGCGGTCGCCGGCCAACTGCTCGCGGTACTGCTGCAGGCGGCCGCGTTCACCATCCAGCGCGGACTGGATGCGCTGGTCGATCGCGCTTTCCCGCGCGCGCATACGCTCGTTCTCGCTCTTCTGGTTCTTGTTGTCGTTGAGCGCCGTCTGCAGCTCGTTGCGCAACTGCTTGACCTGGGCCACCAGTGTGGCAACGGTATCGCGCGGCGTGTCGCCCTCGATGCCCAGCGCCTTCATCTCTTCGGGCGTGAGCGAGTTGGCGCTGCCGGCCGGAACGGGCTTGGCGCCGCGATCCCCGGAGAACATCTTGATGCCGACGAACAGCAGCACCAGCGCCATCGGGATCAGCAGCCACTTCAGGAGGGGGTTACTTTTCATGGCGGGCACCTCCTTCGGCCTGGCCGGCCGCCGCGGCCGGCGGCAGGTTCACCGTCGCGTCGATCGGTGAGAGCTTGGGCAGCAGCGACTCGGCCAGGCCGTGGCCACGGGTCACGAGGTAGACCACCGTGGTGTCGGCGGCGCGGCCGGCCGGCGCCAGATTCGGGTGCTGGAAGGTCGCGGCGAGAAAGTCGCCCTGCAGCGCGCGGGGATCGAGGTCGAGCCAGCGCCCGGAGGCGTTGGTGAGCTTCACCGCCGTCACCCACTGGTCTTCGAGCCGCCAAGCGGCCAGCGCCTGCGCACGCACCGGCAGTGTGGGCAGCAAGGTGGAAAGCTCCAGCCCACGGCGCAGATTGACGCGGCCGAGGCCGGGAACGGGCTCCACGGTGCGCAGCGGCGCGTAGAGGTTCTGCGCCGCATAGCGCGTGAGCACAACCGCCACCGGCGTGGCGCGCTTCGCTGCGGGTACGGTGCGCTCCGCATCGTCGTCCGCCGGCTTGGCCGGCTCGCCGTAGCGCGTCGCCGGCACGTCGCCTTCGACGATGCGCACGGGTTCGAGTGCAGGCTGGCCCGCCTTCGCCGGCTCGGCCGCGATGTCCAGCAGGATCAGCGCGCCCGACTCCACGTCCTGCAGTTGCAGCCGTGTGGGCGGGATCGGCGCGCTCGCGCGCAGGTAGATCGCGCCACCAGCGCTCTGCACGCGCAACTGCTCGCCAACCGTGGGCGGCACACCGATGCGCACGTTGCGCTCGATGAACACCACGCGCTCCTGGCCGACCACCAGCGGCACCGCCAGCGGCAGGCGCTCCCAGCGCAGGATTTCGACGGCATGGGCCGCAGGCACGAAGGCCAGGCACAGCAGCAGGCCAGCCAGGGCCGCCGCAGATGAACGCTTCCCGAGGGACTTCATGGGGTGTCTCCCTGCAAGTTGGAGCCGGCGCTTGCGGCCCGGCCGGGCGGCGCCGCAGGCGGCGGGGTCTCGATGCGCTCCGGCGCGCGTGCATGGCAGTCCAGCGCCAGGCCGAAGGGGTTGCGCTCGGGGTCCACGTCCATGCGCACAACCTTGAGTGCATAGCGCACGAGCGCGCGCTTGACCTGCTCGGCGCCCAGGTACTCGTCGGCGCTCACGTCCAGCGTGACGATCCAGTTGTTGGCCGACACGGTGCGCACGCGCATGGCCGGCTCGTCGCCGTAGCCGCGGCCGGGAATCTCGTAGATGCCGCGCACGCGCTGGCGTAGCTCGCCGTTGCTGCGCCGGAATTCGTAGTCCTGCTGCAGGAAGGCACGGCAGCTCGGCGTGAAGTACGCAGACAGTGCATGCAGGTTGCGCGGGTAGTCCTGCTCGCCATTGGTCGGCCAGCGCTGGGCCTGCTGCCAAATGTAGAAGGTGAAGGCGTAGACGCTCTCCGGCGGCACGTCCCACCACTTGCGCGTGCTGCCCGAGCGCAGGTCGGGTGGCACGTGGATGGTCAGGCTCTTGGGTGCGCTCCACCAGCCGAAGCCGAGCAGCAGCGCCACGACGAACAGTGCGGCGCCAGCCAGGCGCAAGGTCTTCACATGCGCCTGCAGGTGCGCGACCTCGTTCTTGAATCGGCTCATGGTCTACCTCGACGCAGGGACGGATCGGGCCGCAGGCGCCGCGTGGACCACCAGCCCGACCGGGTGATGAGCTGGCCCCCGCCCGCATGCGCAGCCAGCGCGGGGTAGCGCAGCGCGAGGCGCCACTGGAGCTGGCGGTACAGCCAGGTGTCGGGCCGGCCGCGCTTCCACCGCCGCAGCAGGCCGCCGCCCACGAAGACACCGACACCGATGCCGGCGACGATCAGCGTGGGCACCATCGCGATGCTGTGCGTCAGCCAGGCCAGCGGTACGCCGGCCACGAGACCGGCCGCGCCGGACAGCCCGGCGCAGACCCACAGCTCGTCGGCCGTGAGCCCGCGCACGACCACCGGGTGGCGGTTGAGGCGGTGCGGCAGGAAGGTCACGAGCCCGTCGCGCGACGGACTCTCCAGGGCGCCGGCCATCGTTGCCGGGCCTTACAGGACGCCGGTAGCCTTGGTCAGCAGCCAGATGCCGACGACCAGCAGGATCGCGCCCACCGCGACGGTCAACCCGAACTGCCCCCACGTTGCGCGGCCGGTGTGGATCTCGGCGTAGCGCGTGTAGGCGTGGTAGCAGACGCCGACGAACATCGAGGCGACGACGAGCAGCGCGATCAGCAGCACGATGTCGTAGCCGTAGTTTTGCAGCGTCTGCATGATGCCGCTGCCGGTGCCGCGCGACGGGTCTTCCAGCGTGGGAAGGTCGGCGAACGACGGCAGCGGCGTGGCGGCGATGCCCAGCGGGATCAGCAGCGCGGCGATGCGCGCGGCGGGCCGCGACGTGGGACGGCGAGAAGTAGCGGGAGCGTTCATGGCGAAGTACCTTTCATGGGGTCAGGACAGGAGGAAAAAGCCCAGCACCAGGTACATCGCGACGAAGCGCACGATGACGCCGAGGAACTGGCGTTGGGTCAGGTGGTGCTCGGCCCAGCCGACATAGGCAGTGCGCATCGCCCACACGCCCCACAGCAGCAGGATGGCGAAGACGAAGCCGAGCACGACGGTGGAGACGGCCCCGGGCGCGAAGCCGCCGTTGGCCGTGAAGGCGGCGACCTGATCGGCGGAAGGCGTCATGACGACGGCGCCTCCTTGGGCGACGTCGCAGGCGCCGCGTTACTGCGCGTGTAGTCACCGGCCAGCGGCACGGGATCACGCGGCTGGGCGCGTTGCGGAACGAGGTAGTCGCGCACGCCGGTGCGCACGCGCTCCAGGTCGGCGCGCAGCCGCGCGTAGTCGAAGTGGTAGCGGGCGCGCTCCTGCGGCGCGGTGGTGGCGGCGTGCTCGGCGAGGCGGTCCAGCAGTTCGAGCTGGCGCGTTACCGCGGCGAGCATCTCGCGCTCCGCAGCGTTGTCGGAGGCGTCAGCGGCGATGGCGGGCTGCAATCCGGCAGCGGCAAGCAGCAGCGCGGCAACACGCACGGCCCAGGGTGCCTCGACGGCGAAGCGCCGAACCTGCGCGGGATTGCGAGTGGTTTCCATCGAGCCGTTCTCCGAGGGATGCGGATGGCTCGATGCTCAAACGGCCGGTCTTCCGGCGCCGCAATCAATCGGAACCGGCCAGCCACCGCTTTCCGCGGCAAACTCCGCTGCAGAGGAAGGAATTTCCCCGATGACGTCGTCTTTAATGCACTACCGTCTGAGTGGAGGTGCAAGTCAAGACGATGATGGTTGTTGCGCTAGTGCTCTACTCCACGGGGAAGAATATCGACCCTTCGCCTGATCTCGGCACCAACTCTGCATACAGAGATCTACGCCCGATGATGACAGCGAGCACTGGCCGCTTGTCCCGACGCTGCGCTGCCAACAAAGTCCATTCAGATCTGTCAAGGCTAGAAGGCTGGGGATGGTCTTCCGGGTGGGTATGCCATTCGCCTAAATAGCGGACAGTTCCCTGACTCGCCGTCCATCGCGACAACGCAATAGCCTCATGACCAAACGGCATCCGCTCGAACAGATAGCGAAACCGCTTGTCCCACGCGGTAGGAACCGTCGCCTGCTCAATGAGCAAATGGGCTCCATGTACAGAACCAAGCAAGAGTCCGCCCGCTTCGCAGTCGGCATCACTAGCCTGGATATGCTGACTGAATGTCTCCAGCGTCTGGGTCGAAAAATGCAGCAACCTGCTCTTGTCGCCAGTTGCCCAGGACCCTAGGAATTGCATAGAGGGCAATCATGATCTCGCAGAGGATCGCAGTCAGGCGTGGCCAGATGATGGGTCTGGTCGATCAGCCGGGTCCGCAATGCAGGAGAGTGGACGCCCTTGACCCAATCAAGGGCCATCTCAGCACCCAAGCTGGCTGCCTGCACCGACACCGAAGCCGGAAATGGCACATACAAGCCCTCGCACCCGTGGCCTGCCAAGATGTTAGGCAGAGCATCAATGGTCGAGCGAAGTTCGCCTCTTCTGTGGCTCTGCCATAGGCATCGGTAGCACGCACCCGATGCGTTCGTTCTCAGGAGCGCACGCACAGCCGTTCCCGGCCCTTCGATCCAAACAGAAAGCATGGGCGTGGGAGCCCTGTAGCGGCCGCACAGCCAATGCCCGAGGGATTCTTCGCCGGTGGCATCGATGAGTAGGTCCAGCTTTCCCAGTTGGGCCTGTCTCACGTCCACGGGGAGCGCATGAACCTCGACGCCTGGCGACAAGCGCTTGAGTTCCTTCGCCATCGCCTCAGCCTTGTTCGACAACAGGTCCGGGAAGCCGAGCCGATGCCGTCCGATGTTCTGTGGAAGGAGGCCATCAAAATCCACCAGCGTGAGTTTCCCTCCGCATGATCCTGCCCCGGCCTTGACCAGCATGTCCGAGAGGTATCCGCCGATCGTGCCGCAACCCACAAGTGCGATTCGTTTCCCCGCCAACGTTTTCGACTTGGGGATGTTGCGCTGGGCCAGATACCGGTCATCGATCCTGATCACTGAGACGGGCATTACCTTCAGCCCAAAACTCGAATCCCTGCGATCAGCAAGCTTGGTCTTTTGACTCACTTGGTGGTCAAAGAGCACGGCAAAGCCGTAGGTCATCAGTGGCGATTCGATGATGATCAGGACGCCATTTGCTTTTTTGCTTTGCCCTTCCTTGATTCGTTCGTGAATCTTGCGCCGACACCGTGGGTCCAGGGTGCTTTGCCAAGCCAAGACGTCCCCCACCGTTTCGGGGGGCCAGTGGCTGGTTAGTGGGCGGGGTTGCGCGGTGGTCTTGACCCGGTATGTCAGCACCGTTTTATCAGTGACCTGGTAGCCGAGTGAATGCAACTTTCTTGTTGTTCGATCTTCGTTGTCGGTGATGAACCAGAGTGGATTCCCATTGGCTTGCGCAACGATACAGTTTTGTCGCCCCAGATCTTCGCCTTGCATGTCCACAAAACAAAGCCAGCCGTTCCAGTAGGCAAAGAACTCTTCGGCGAGATCTTCGATCATCTCGCCCTTCAAGATCTGCCCGAGCACCGCTGCCGCCCGTTGCAGGCACGCCAAGGACTGCCCTACAGGATCGTAGATGTCCAGCACGACAGTTCCCTTGGCCAGATAGCAAAGGCCGCCCTCCGCGCCAAGATGAGGAACTGCATTGGGCAGTTCAGGCGGAATTTCGAGCAGCCGAATGCGAGGCAGGTCGAAGAAGGTAGGGTCGAGCTGAACCTCACATGGAATGCCATCGTCCGCGCCGCACGGGATCAACGGCCCCCTCAGCTTGAACCAGCCGTCGTCCGTCTTGCCGACAAACTCGAAGCCTTGCAGCCTGAAGGCTTCGACCACATCGGAGACCACGGCGACGCTGCTCATCCGGCCTTCGTGCGCCCGACCAATTCGCTCGGACCAGCCGTAGCCGGCGCTGCGGCAATGGTGGCGACAACGGATACCACCTTGACCCGGTCCGGCTCGTTCGGAAAACGCGGACCGAATTCGCCTTGCATCCAGACGCAGGCCTGTGAAGGGCTGCCGGCGTTGGTGGCTCCGCGCAGCACTTTTTCGAATGCTTCGAACGCTTTCGCAGCCTCTTCGACGCCCTCTTTACCAAGGCGTGCAGTAAGCGACTCCGACTCATCAACGGGGTTGTTCACCCCCGCGCGCAGCCGGGCCGGCAATGCCGCGACGACATCCAGCAACGCCAGGTCGTCGCGCCGATCCCGCTTCTCGAATAGCGGAGCCGCAGCGGCCATCAACAGAATCGAAGCCGGTCCACCGCTCGACCACCGCCAATCGCGAAACGCCTTCAAGTAGCGAATCACGCGGCGGAACTGTTCGCCCTTGGCCTCCACCTCGCCCAAAAACCATTCCTTCACAGGCCTGGGGTCGGAGGGCATCCAGTTGCACTCGCGGTGAGCCAGGAGCACTTTATCAGCGGGCAATGCCGTCCAGGCATCCCGCTCTGCCATGTTCACCGCCTCCGTCAGCGAGTCATAGCCGTATCGCTCCATCGAGGCTTTCGCGAGCGTGACGAATTCTTCGTCGGGGATGGCGTACAACGGAATGTCGATGTGGGCATAGGCCGCAATGACAATCCGGATGCATGTCGGCTTGTCGGTGACAAGCTTCCAGTGCTTCTCCTCGACCAACAGCCTCAAGGCTTCTTCAGCAGCTGCAAAGAACACCGTTGTGGCCCTGCTGGGACGCTTCGTCTGCGAGACAAAACTCAACGGCAGATAGCAACCATCATCGACATCCGCCTGCTGGGGCCGTTGTGCCGGGCCGTTCAAGGTCTTGTACGCCCACGATCCTTGCGTGAAGAAGCGTGGCTGCGGCACGTCGTCCGTGTACCCGCGTTCGCGCAGCACGCGCGGAATTCCGGTGCGAAGGCAGTTCCTGACATCATTTCGGGCGCTGGCGATCCAGGCTCGTTGCTCGGGCGACAGATCCAGCTCGTCATGCATGCAGGATTCGTCATCGACGGTGGTAAAGAAAAGCGGGCTCAGGTTCAGCATTCGGCCTCCGGCACATTCTTGTTGGGGCCGTGATAGAAGGTGGGTGCGCCGGCCTGGTGCGCTCGAAACGGTTGGAAAAGAGGGTCGCCAAGCGCGCGCTGCGCTGCATGATTGCCGCGGTCCTTCAGCGTATTCGTGGCGCCGATGGAAACCCGGTCCAGCGCCTTTACGTCCTTGCTTTGATCGGGCGTGGCCTTGTCGTCGATCTGGAAGTAGTTGCTACCCAACGACTGGCGCAGCATGTAGTCCACCGACGACTCCTGGGCAGAGATCACCAGATCGAACAGCCCTCCGCGCCACTTGCCGAATCCGCGGTCGAGGCTGGCGCCGCCACGGACGGTTGCACCGATCGTCATCGTGCCGATGGACAGCACCCGGACCAGTGCATTCTGTTTCGGCGCGAGGAACGTATTGACTTCGTGCAGCCCGAACAGTCCTGGCGCATTGCCGACCAGTCCTCCATCCGCAAAGACGCCACGATCGTTGCGCGCTAGCGGAAAGTAAACGGGCGCAGCGGCGGTCGCCAACGCCACATCCACGATCCTCATGCGGTGGTCCATCTCAAATGAGGGATGGTGAGGCGTTTTGAAGAACTGGCCGCGCCCCGTCGAGTAGTTGACGGCTGGCACGAGAACGCGGTGCTTCAAGTTGCCGATCGTGGCGTCTTGAAAGCGCTCGGTCAGCACGCCCCGCAACCCTGCGGAGTCGTGCTTGGCGGTCAACCAGAAGCCCAGAAGGCGCCGAGCGAGACTTCGGCAACCAAAGATGCGGGAGCCCTGTCGTTCGAACAAGGCTTTGAGTTCAATGGCGGGGATTTCCGCGGCCAGCCCCAAGGCCAGCATCCCGCCTGCAGAGGTGCCGCAGATCAGGTCGAAGTGAGAAGCGATGGGGCGGCCTAGCACGGCTTCAAGCTCGGCAAGAACCGTCGCTGTGTACAAGCCGCGATAGCCGCCCCCAGACAGGGCGAGCACATGGTAGGTGGGCACGCCCATCATGGCACTCAGCCCTTCGGCGGGAAGGAGTCGTTACCGTGGCTGTCCTTGTCACGGATGCGACCGTCCGGACGGTGGATGACCAGTTCGGACTGCTGGTTGCGTGCGATGTCCCGCGCCGCGTCAATGGCCTGCTGCTGCGTATCGTGCACGGAGGTTGCCCGTTGATTGCCGGCACCCTTGACGGCCCAACCGTCCTGGTGAGGAACTACATGCTGATTTTTGCCTGTCATGGCGAATTTCCTAAAGTTGAACCATCGAGACCCCGGCCAGCCGGCCGGGTTGCCAATGACCACCGGTTGAAGCAAAATTCGTTGCTCTTGCAGACAACGGGCGAGTCAAGCCAAATCAACTTGCTGCAGTCGTAGAACTCACTTCTGTTGTCTGGCTGGACAACAATGTATCAGACTTGGTGCCAAGCTGCAAATGGTGGGATTGGTGCCGCAGAACGCAACTGCTTCGGACCGGACACACACCGTTGTCCGCCGCAGCCACAAGGAACGGAACGGATGTCACAAACAGGCCTGGGCGTCGCCCTCAAGACGCTACGCGAGCGCAGAACCCTCTCATTGCGCGAAATCGGTCAACTGTCTTCGGTGGACCATGCCTATGTCCACCGGCTGGAGTCCGGCGAAAAGACAAATCCGTCAGTGGACTTAGTCGAGAAGCTGCTGAAGGTTCTCAAACCAGGTGAAAGAGATGCTGCGCTGGTGATGTGGCTTGTCGACCATGCGGAGGCCGATCCCCGCCTTGTTGAATTCGTGCTGAACGATCCTTCCATCAGCATCGACATCTTTTCGGCTGCAGCAGGCGTGAGGCATCGTGGAAATACAAGGCCCGATCCCGCGACACTGATCGCCCGGATACAGCGAGCATTCGAGGACGAGGATGACTGAATATGGATGAAGCGGATGTCACACAGAAAGCACGGGCCTTTGTTGCGAAGGTTGATGTGTCCGGCATCCGAGAAGACCTGACGCCCTATGTGGTCGCGGCCAACGCCAAAGTCAAGAAAGAGGAGCTTAGTGAGGGGGAGTCCGGCTACACGATCACCAAGCCGAATGGCAAGCACGTGATCACGGTGAATTCGCTGGAGACAGAAGAACGCCAACGCTTCACCATCTGCCACGAAATTGCGCATATCGTCCTTGCGCTGGAATCGAGCCACGAAGAGGTGCCGTCCTGGTCCTATGCGAAGCGGCATCCGAACGAAATCGCATGCGACACTTTCGCCGCCGAGTTGCTGATGCCGTATCAGCAATGGCTATCGCTTGTGCCCAAGGAAGAACCTTCGCTGGAGCTGATCCAGGGCATGGCGGCGCTTTTCAGCACATCATTTCCCGCCGCTGCGTCGCGGTTCGCCTCCCTCAGCGACATCCCTTGCGCCTTCGTCACCATGGAGCGCGGTGCAGTGCGCTACGCGGCACGCTCCACCAGTTTGCGACAGGCTGGGGCTTGGATATCTCCCAGGTCTGCCATTCCTGTCGGCTCTGTGGCTCACCGTCTCCGTTCTTCAGGCAGCAGTGCTGCCGACACAGATGAGGTTGCACAAGACATCTGGTTCGACAACTGGGAAAAGGGCCTCGATCTCTGGGAACTCTCCAGGCACTACGCACGTACTGACACCACGACCTCGCTGCTCTGGTTCGACAGCGACGATTTACCTGAGGTCGAAGTGAACCGCTTCGGTGTACGCGTCGAGGACGACGGTGGCTTGGCTGAACTCACTGGGCAGCTACCGTGGCCGGGACGCAGCAGGCGCCGCTGAGGCCATTTGCGTTCGTGTGTCTGAGTGGCCACATGGCCTCGAAGATGTAGGGTGGATGCAGTGTCAAAGGTCAAAAGATGTTTGGTGTCGATGAGTCGCCATGAAGAGTGAGACGGAGATTATCTTGAACCGCTTTCACAGATACTTCTTGAACGTCGCCGACGCGATGCACACCGCGACGCCGAGCAGCGCCGCGCTGGGCAGCAGGATCAGCAGCGGATGCACGCTGACCGGCAGCGCGAGGTAAGTGACCCAGGGCAGCACCGCCAGCGGCATCAGGCTGGCTCTCGCCCGGTGGTAGACGAAGCCCGATTCGCGGCCGGCGCCGAAGCCGCGCACGTCGCGGCGCACGAGCCCGTCCACCAGGCCGGTGAAGGCCGCCATCAGGAACAGCGGCAAGGTCAGGACCAGCACCAGCAGCCGCACGAGGAACACCAGCACTGTGTACGCCGAGGCGATCAGGTAGCTCTCGACATGCACGTAGAGCTGACCGATGTAGTAGCGGAAGTCCTGCGCCTGGCTGCGCGCGCCGGCACGCGATTGCGCCGCCGCGTCGCGTATCCAGTCCAGCAGGCCCGTTTTCACGAACAGTCCTTGGTAGGCCCACTCGACGAGCTGGAGGGCGCTGCGCCCCGGCTCCTGCACCAGCACGCTTTGCGTGAAATGCTCCGAGACCTGCGACAGCTCGTAGTTCAGCATGCCCTGCGCATGGCGCCAGCCCTGCTCGGGCCAGAAGAAGTGCATGCCGATGCACTCGATCGCGATGCACAGCACCAGCGAACCGGCCAACACCCCGAACAGCCGGAACGGCAGCGTGATGAGGCCTGCGATCAGGCCCTGCTGGCGAACCTGCTGGCGCTGGACGGCGACGGCGGGGTCGCTCATGCCGTGGCCCCTTCATCCGCGCTGGCCATCTGCTTGAAGTCGGCGAGCAAGTCGTCGGGCAGTGCTTGGTCCTGCAGTCCGGGAAGCCCATTGTTGTCCCACCAATCGCCGGCCTCGACGTAGTGCTGGCGCATGTAGCCGGCCAGCTCCTGCAAATCCTTGGGCATGGCCTCGTCGGGGTCGGGCGCCGGCAAGGGCATGCGCACCTTCCAGAGGTGCCCGCCCTCGATCAGTGCAAAGCACTGGCCCTTGGGCAGCCCGACCACGTGCGCCGGTTCAATCAGCGGCACGCTGTTGCTGCTGATGCGGTCCTGCGTGTTGGAGGTGAAGGCGGTGTTGCCGGTCGGGTCCGAGCTGTCGGTGGCGACGCTCATCACCGTCGTCGTGTAGACCTCGACCTTGGGCAGTTGCCGCGTCAGCAGTTCGGCCGTGGCGGTCTCGCGCACGCGCAGCATGAACAGGTTGTTGAAGTTGCCCACCACCTGGCCCGCCTTCGCGCGGTTGCCGATGCGTGCCTCGATGTCCGAGAGGGTCTGCGTGTAGGCCGTGACCTGGACGCCCGCGCCGCCGCCCTTGTTGACCATGGGTATGAACTCGTCGCCCATGAGTTCGTTGAACTCGTCGGCATGGACGTTGATGGGCACCTTGATGCCCGTCGCGGCACCCGGCAGGCCGTCGTCGATGCCGAACTTGTAGATGTGACCCGCGACGGATACGAGGTCGGAGAACATCGAATTGCCGACCGCCGCCGCGACTTCCGCGTCCGACAGTGCATCGAGGCCGACATAGACCACGGCCCGCTTCCTGATGATCTGCATCCAGTCGAAGATCGGGCGTGGGTCGGCGAGGTCCGAATAGTTCGGCGCCAGCAACTGCGCGATCTTGCCGGTGGTCAGCTTCTCCAGCAGCGGTAGGAGCGATGCGACGATCTTGTCGAAGTACGTCCTGTCGTAGCGCACCGCGCTGCGCAGGCCGTCGAGCACAGGGTCGTAGATGCGCACCTGCGACAGGTACTGCTCCAGCGCGACGACGCGCTTCTCGCGGCCGATCATGTTGCGCGGGATGTTCTTGTCGTTCAGCTTGGCTTCGAGCTGGACGATGACCTCCCAGGCCTTGGGCTCGTTCCGGGCGAAGTAGTGCTGGGCGTACTCGATGAACAGCGCATCGATGTTGATGACATGGCGCTGGATCAGCAGGTAGTCGGGCCGCTGCCCCAGCTCGACCAACGCCCGCGCGATGATGTTGACGAAGCGCCAGGCGAACTCGCGGAACGCCGCGCTGTTGCCTTCACCGGAAAGCTGGCCGGCGATGCGCGTGGCAACTTCCGAGATGCGTCCGAAGCGGCCCACCGCGTTGTAGCGGGCGCTGATGTCCGGCCAGCCCAGGTGGAAAACGTAGAACTCGCCTTCGCGTCCGGCGCGCTTGGCCTCCACGTACATGCGCTTCAACAGATCCGCATCGCCCTTGGGATCGAAGACGATCACGACCTCGTGCTGTCCATTGACCTTGCGCCGGATGTCCTGCGTGATGAACAGCTCGGCCAGGCGGGTCTTGCCGACGCGCGTGGTGCCTAACACCAAGCTGTGGCCGACGCGCTCGGCCAACGGCAGGGTGACGTCGACCTCGTGCGGCTCGATGCCGTGCAGCCGCGGCAGGCCGCCCACCGGCGGCAGCGGCCGCGCCGGGTTCAGCGGGCTGTCCCAGGCCAGGGCCTTCGCCATCTTGGACAACGGGTACGGCGCGAACTCCAGGCGCTCTTCCATGCGCCGTGCCATCCGATAGATTGCCGTCGGCTCCACGTAGCGACGGAACTCCGACCGATACGTCTGCATCAGTCGGTGCGTGTGACGCTGGTCCCAGTGGAAGCCCCGGCCGACGAACAGCCGCTGCTGGCTGACCGGCACGTCGCGGCTGGTCATCACGTAGCGCGGCAGGCGCCGGATGTTGCGCCGGTAGCGCAGGATGGCCCAGGCGTCGCGAAAGCGCAGCGCGCCGAAGGTGAGGAAAGCGAGCGCGCTGCCCAGGCCCAGCAAGGGACTCAGCGCGAGCGACCACGGGGCCACCAGGCACAGAAACGCGGCGCCCGCACAGACCGCGACGGTGTATAGCTCCACCGCTGGCCGCAGCAAGACTTCGACGGCTTGGGACTGGGGCATGGCGGGTGCTTCACGTCACGTCAGGGCTCGATGCCGGTGGCGGTGATCAGCACCGGGTAGTGCTTGAGCCCCAAGCGCTGCGCCAGCTCGTCGCCCGAGGCCGGCGACAGCATCAAGCCCGGTGCGAGGCGACGCAACGCGGCCAGGGCTTCGGGCGTCGCCACGTTGACCACCAAGCCCACGGCGCGTAGCGCCTGCAAGTCCTTGCCCCGTCGTTGGAGCCAGGCTCGTGAGCGGTCGTCGTCGCCGATCAGGAACAGCGGCGTCAGGCCCGGCGCGCGGATCACGCGGCGCGGCTCGTCGCCGGGTGTCAGCCGCATCGAGCGCACCGGCAGCATGGCCGCCTCGGCTTCGGCCGGGCCGCCAATGCGCGGCTTGGTTTGCGGCGTGGCTGGCTGACCGGGCTGCGCATCCTGCGGATTCAAGGCCCGGTAGTACGGCAGCGCCGAGGTGCCGCCTTTGTCCTCGACCACGATCAGCGGCGGGGAACTGTTCTTGGTAACGGGGCCGCGGTCCTGCGCGTCTGCGGTGGTGGCCAGCAGCGCCGCAGTCGCGGCGACGAGGATGCGGTTCATGGCATGGGACTCCGGGCAGAGGGAAGTGAGGCTCCCGGCCCGAGCACGCGGGTCAGGTGCTGGTGGACGCTGCGGCGGTAACGGGCGGCGGGCGCCCCGCCCGCGGGGCGGTGGTAGCGGCCGATGGCGACCAGCCAGTCCTCGCCCGGCGTGTGCTGCTCCTGCAGGATTTCCGCGGCGATGGCGAGGTTGCGGTATGGGTCGAGCAGCTCGCAGGGATGCGCGTAGCGGTGCGCGTGGTAGCCGAGGTTGACCTGGCCGAGGCCGGCGTCGATGCGGTTGACCGGCGTGCGGGCGAGCGCCCGGCGGATGCCGGCGCAGGCCTCGGCCCGCGTGGCATAGCGTTCGGCGCGGCCGGCGACGTTGAGCGTCCACGGCCACGGGATCAGCCGGCCGCGCAGCCGGGCGCCGCTCTCCTGCAGCGCCACCGCATACAGCACCGGCGACGGCACGCCCGCCTGCTGGGCGGCGAGCTGGTAGGCGGGTGGTGGCACCTCCTGGCCGAAGACGATGGCGGCATGGGCGCTGAGGCCGAGGACCAAGGCCGCGCAGCCTGCACGGCGGGTTACTGCCGCTGCCATTGGCCGTTGACCTCGCGCACCACGGCGGGCAGATCGCCGGGCAGGCCGAGCGACAGCCAGCGCCCGGCGTCATGGTTGAGCGTGATGGTGCGGGAGCGCACGCGGCCGGCGTCGATGCCGGCCTGCGTCGCCCACTGGCGGATGCGGGCGTCCTCCTGGCGGCTGCCGACCATGTAGAGGTCGAAGGCGGTGCCGGCCACCTGCAGCTGGCGCACGCGCTGCTCGCACGACGGGCACTCGGCCTTCACGAAAACCGCCAGCCGGCCCGAGCCCCGGTTGCCGGCGCCCGGCGCCTTCGCACCCGGCATGTTCACGCGCTGCTGTCCCGGATAGAGCCGCTTCCACGCCGCGTCGTAGGCCCGCTGGTAGGCCAGCGTCTTGCCCACGCGCTTCGATTCCGCCTGCACCTGCAGCTCCGCATAGCGGTTGCGTTCCTCGTCGCTGCGCGCCTCGATGCCCAGCGCCGTGAGCGGATCGAGGTTCGGGGAATAGATGCCCAGCGGCCCCTGCATCAGTTGGCGGTAGCGCGCCCACTCATCGGAGCGCAGGCCCCAATCGCGCGCCAGCCGTTCGTCCAGCGCGGCGTCGCTGCTGTTCTGAATCTGGGCGGGCACCGTGCGCGAGGACGCGACCGGCGCCGACTGTGCCGAGGCCGTGCCTGCCGTTCCTGCGACAGCGGCGAGGATGGCGGCGAAGCAGATCGCGGCGTGCTTCATGGCCGGCTCCTACGGCAGCGCGAGGCGCTGGGTCTGTCCATCCACGCGGAACACGGCGGCGCGCGCCTCGATCGCCAGCAGATGCCACGCGCCCACGGCATCGCCTTCGCGCAGCAGCCACACGTCCAGCACCGACGACGCCTTGGGTGCCGCCACCGACAGGAAGCGCTCGCCGCCGCGCAGCTCCACGCCCACGACGTTGAACGGCGGTTCGGGCACCTTGGGCTTGGCCGGCTCGGCGGTGCGCCGGGGTGCCGCGGCAGGCGCGGCGGTTCGCTTCATGCGAGCTTCGAGGTCGCCCATGCGCGCCTGCAGCGCCTGCAAGTCGCCGGCATGGGCGTCTGCGCCCTGGGTGTGCTCCACCTGTGCCAGGCGTTCGTCCAGCAACTTGCGGGCGGCCTCGAAGTCGGGTTGGGTGACGGGCTTGGGCTGGTTCTTCGAGGCCGCCGCCTGCTGTTCGAGTTCGGCGACGCGCGTGTTGAGCGCCTGCACGTGGGCATCCTGGGCGCTGGCCTGGCTTTGCTCGCTCAGGCGCGACAGGCCCACGCTGTTGACCACGGCCAGGATGCTCACGAGCAGCAGCCATGCGGCCGCTGTGATCTTCAACCAGCGCGCGCGGCCGGCGTTCTCGTCGGGAAGCTGCGGGATGGTCATGGCTGGGCCTCCTGGGGCACGTGGGAATCGGCGGGTTCGGCGGCCGGCGCGCTCGGTGCCGGAGCCGCGGGAATCGGGCTTGCGCTCGGCGCACGCGCAGTCGTCACGCGCGTGAAGCACACCGCGCGCGAAGCGTCATCGACGGACAACTCCCAGGCCGGGCCGGCGAGTGCCAGCAAGGCATCGCGCAGCGGCAGCGGCCCGAGCCGCAGGTGCGCCGCCGGCAGCGGCAACGCGTACAGCGCGGTCGCCTCCGTCGCGTCGCAGAGCCGGTAGCCGGTGCGCAGCAGCACGTGCCGAAGGGCATCGCCGACGCTCGCGTCCAAGATCGGCGGAATCGAAATCTCGATCACCTGTCGCAGCAGGTCGCGCTGTGCCGGTTCCGGCACCATCTCGACCAGCGTGTAGCGCCCGTAGCGGGCCACCGGGATCAGGCCCGGCTCGGGCTCCGGGGCGATGGTTCTGACCAACACCGCAGGCTCGGGGAGCGAGTCATGGACAGTGGGAGGGCTCGTCGTGCCCGTGGCGGCGCAGCCGGTGATGAGCACGCAGCCGGCCAGCAAGGCAGGCACAGCCAAGCGGTGAGCGACGCAGGTGAGTGGTTGCATGGGGCAATTCCCTGGAACACGGAGCCCTCACCATCGCCGCCGCGAAGCGTTCGGGCAGCAAACAAAGGGAACTGGCAGGCGCCCGACTTCATCGCGCGCCATCGATGCACGGAAAAAAGAAGCCGGCGCCCCGAAGGGCAGCCGGCGTGGGTGGGTGGATCAGGCCGCGACGAGTTGCCGGGCCAGTGCCACCTCGACGGAATCACCGTCCTGGTTCAGCACGTCCAATCCCGACTCGGGCACGTCTCCCGACGTGCTCTGCGAGACCATGATCTTTCGCGCCATCAGCCCCAGGCAGGTCATCTGCGAGGAAGCCGCGTAGCCGAGGTAGATCACGCGAACCGGCAGCTTCTGGCCGATGCGCCATGAGCGCCGGGCCGCCTGCTGCAGGCTGTAGACGTTGTAGCCCGACTGCATGAACACGATCGTCGGAAACTCCAACAGGTCCAGGCCGGTTTTCACCAGCTCGGGGTTCGTGATCAGCACGTCGATGCCGCGGTCCAACTGCTCGGCGATCCAGTCCTCGCGGCGGGAGGCATCCACGCTTGCGCGCAGCACCGCCACCTTGAAGCCTTCCTGCTCCAGCAGCACCTTCAAGCGCGACGTGGTGTCGCGCGTGCCGGTGTAGACCGAATAGACCAGCGTCTTGCGACCCGCAGCCTTCTCCTGCTTGCAGATCTCGATCAGCTCGCGCTCCTTGGGCATCACCTCCAGCTCGTTGAACTGAGCCGGAACGAAGGCCAAGGTCTGGCGTGTGCGCGGGTGCACCACCGTCTCCGACCGGAAGCAGCAATCCGGCCAGGCCAGCAGCACGTTGAGGACCACACCGAGCAGCGTCGTGTCGCGCTTGGCCAGCGCCTGTTTCAGCGCCGAGGTCAGACGAAACGACAGATCGCGATAAGCCGCGGCTTGCGCCGTGTCCATCGCCACCTCGCGGAACTCCTCGTCGTAGGACGGCAGCACGTTGCCGCCGATGTCCTTCAACTTGAGGAATACCGTGAACGGCAGGACGCAACGCAGCACGCCCTTCGGGCCGAAGCCCGGCGCCTTGACCGTGCGCACCGAGACCTTGCTGCCCTTGGCCGTCTTGTGCGCCGTGCCCGTGCTCTCGGAATAGATGTCCTTGAGGATGCCGTGATCCCTCATGAACGCCATCGCGGCCGAGGTCATGCTGCCGCTCTTGGTCGGGCGGTAGCCGTCTTCGATCATTCGCCCAGGCAGGGCTCGGAACAGCAGGTGGAACAGGTCGTCGCCGTAGCCGCCCATCAGCGTGCCAGTGAGCAGCAAGGCCTTGCGCGCCTTCGCTGCGAGCACGCCCATGGCCTGGCCTTGGGCGCTACCGCCGTTCTTGTACTCATGCGCCTCGTCGGCGATGAGCAGGTCGAACGTGCCTTGCGGCAAGTACCTTTTGATGAATTCGCTGGGCTGATACCCGCCCTCGCCGAAGCCGAACTCCATGTTCGCCATCGCCCGCTCCATGCGGTGCGCCTGACGATCCGAGAACACCAGCTCACCGTTGGCATCCATGAGGTTGATGAACTCGTGGATGTTGTCGCCCAGCATTGAGGCCAGGAAGCCGTCGCCGAACTTCTTCATCAGCTTATGCGCCGTGACCTCTCCGATGGTCGGGATGCGCTGCAAGGCTTTGAAGACGGCCGTGGACTGGTCGCTGGCGGACAGGCTCCGCGGTCGCATCAGCGTCCACAGCGGTGCGGCGCAATGGCTGCACCGGCGGCGGTAGTCCTCGGCTTCGAGTTCGACCGGGTTGATCGGCTCGCCGTCGAGATTGGTGATGACCTGGCCGCAGTCCGGGCATGCGCCCACTTCGCCGTGCCGCGTGCGCCGCACGTTGAAGACGGGCTTCCAGTGGAAACCCATGCGCATCCGCACGCGACCGAGAACGTAGAACTCCTGGCCGCGTACCGGCACGCCCAATTGCTCGCGCAGTTTGATGAGCTTGACCAGCGTGTCCGGGCCATTGAGCACCCAGACCTTGGCGCCGGCCACCGTCTCCTGGATTTCCCGGCGCCATTTGTAGACCAGGTGAGGCGGCGAGAGGATCAGCGTGCGGCGATAGCCTTCGGCGTGCAGCACGGCCGCCGTGGCGATGCCGACCGTGGTCTTGCCGCAGCCCATCTCGCCATTGACGATCGCGGCGCGTTCGCCGCGGTCGGCCAGCAGCTCGGTAACGGCATGCACCACCTCGGCCTGCGCGCCGAACAGCTTGCGCTTGAGACTGGCCAGCACGAGCTGGCGATGCGGCCGGGCCTGGCCGGTGTAGACGGGAGGGTTGGCGCGGTTGAGCGAGTCCAGCAGCTCGTCGCCGAATTCGGCAACGAAATCCTGAAGGCTCATCGCCAGGGGAGAAGCAGTCGCTTCGAGCACGTCGCTCTGGACGGGCGTGCCATCAGCGGCGGGAACGACTTCGGTATCGAGGGACATGGTGATGCTCCAAAGAAGATGGGGCATGCACCTCCCCCTGCGGGGCGATGGCATGCCCCGGGGTGGGAAGAGAAGAACGGCGCGAAGCCGCAGTGGAAGAACAGATCGACGGCGACCGTCAGGGAACAGCGATCAGCGGATGGTCAACACCTCGCCGCAGGTCGGCGAGCCTGGTGTCATGTCCCAGGCACGGATGACCGGCACGAACTTGTCGGTCAGGATGCGCGTCTCGGCCACGGAACCGTCGTCGCGCTCGGTGTACTCCGTGTGCAAGGTCTTCTCCTTGTGGGTGTCGCCTTTGACGACGAGCACGCGGCCCGTCTTGGACTTCACCACTCCGGAGATCGCACCTGCGGCGAGTGCCAAGGCGAGATGCCAATGCGATAAACCTCGCGCCGGGGACCGCAGCGACTGCTGCGCGGCGCCCAGGTGCGTGTCGAGCGTCGGCCAGAGCCCTTGCAGTCGGCCGACTTCCTCGGCGAACTGCTCGGGCTCCATCGTCACGCGGTAGAAGTGCTCCGGCTCGGCCGTGGCAGGCACCGTGTAGGGCAGGAACGGCCATTCGACTGGCAGCTCTTCCGCTTCGGCGTCGCCAAGACCTATCTGCAGCAGCAGCGCGCGCGTGGCCTTGACAGACTCCGATGCCTGGTCGCGCTGGCGAACCTTGCGACCGAAGATCACGACCTGCTTGAACTGCGTGTCCACCGCGCGGTAGATGCGCAACTCGGCGAAGTGCCGGGTCAGCCATCCGACCAGCTCGGCGTCGAGCACGTAGTGCGGGACGATGTAGATCAGCACGCCGCCGTACTGCAACAGCGGCAGCGCCTTCTGATAGAACAGCTTTTCCAGCCGAGCGCGGCCCTGGCCCTGGTAGCCGACGTTGCCGTTGGTGTCCTTGGACAGGTCGCCATACGGCGGGTTGAGCCACAGCAGGCCGAAGCTCTGCCGGCTGATCAGTGTGTCCATCAGGTCGCCGTGGATGCAGCGATCGACCAGTTGCCGGGCATGGCGTGCGCGCTCGGCCTCGTACTCGACGGCGAAGGCCTGGACCTGCTCGCGCCCGAGGGCGTGCGCGGCTTCGGCGATCGCCACGCCTTCGCCGGCGCAGGGATCGAGGATGCACAGCGGCCCGGCCGAGGCCTCGGCGGGCGCCAGTGCGGTGAGTGCTCTTTCGAGCGTGGGTTCATCCGTGGGGAAGTACCCGTTCTTGACGAAGTTGCGGGCGAGCCGCGGGAACATGAGGGCCATGGGAATCTCCTGGCATTGAAGATGAAGGGATGCGGACATGCGCGCGTGCATGTCCGGTGAAGGAACCTCAAGCCACCGCTTCGAGCGGTTGCGCCGAGGGGGTGCGGCTGGCGGGTGCGCCGCCGACGAGCGCGCCGCTGCGGATCAGGCCGCCCAGCACCTCGGTCAGCGTCGGCACGTCGATGGCGAGCCGATGGCCTTCCAGAGGCCCGAGGGCGAACGGCAGGCGCGTCAGCATCGACTTCGCCTGCAGCAGTTCCAGTACGCTGTCGCGCCAGGGATCGAGAAGCGGCAGCGGGCACGTGTCCCGCACCAGCGTCCACAGCCGGTCGAGCCGGTGCGTGGAATCGCGAGGCAGGAGCGCCAGTGCGCTGGCGTTGGCCTTGTCGGGTTTGACGCAGCGCCGATCGAACAGCCAGATGTTGGTCAGCGAGCCGAACAGCGTGCGCCGGTAGGCGCGTGCGCTGCGTTTCTCCAGGTTCTCGACGTTGCCGACGAAGACCGGGATGCTGGCGCCCTGCTCGGTGATGACGTGGAACTGATCCAGTCCCTGTTCGTCCCGGCCCAGGGTGAGGCGGGCCAGGAATTCCTGGACGGCGGTGTCGCGCGCCCAGAGGGAGATGAAGACCAGGTTGCCGTTCTCGTCACCGACGACGCCATCGGCCATCAGGTCGGGGCATTCGTCGATGCGATAGAGCGTCTTGGGGGAAGAAGGTGCAGGCATGGTGATGTCCTCGAAGTGAGCGGAGACAGCACCAACCGCGAGGGCAGTCACTGCCCCAGGGGGATGGAAGAAGACGCGGTGAGCGTCGTGGTGAAGAATCAGACCGTGCGTCGCAACGCACCGTAGCCTTGAAGGTCTGGACTACCTGGGCATGTTGTCGGCAACGCCGACGGACATGGGACATAGCCTGCGCCAAGGTGCGCCTACAGCGGGAGCGGAAAACCGACCCAGCGTCCAACCCTGTTTGCGCTGGCGCATCGCCCGCGGCCTGGAAGGACGGCCATAAAAGAAAACCGCCCCGGGAACACCGAGGCGGCAAAGATGACTGCTTGGCTCAGGGAGGAAAAGCCAGGGAGGTATGCAGTCGAACCGCAATTTTCGCGGCGGCAGCGAATTGCCGCATTAGGGTTACACCGAACCAAACTGAACGTGGTGCGCTGGCAGCACAGCGCCGCCAAAGAAAAAGCGGACCATGCCGCGAGGCACGATCCGCTTGTGGGTCAGGCTTTGAGCTGACGCAGGCCATCCGCGAGCAGCCAAAGCGCCCGGTTGAGCCGGACGTTCTGGTCGATGCCCTGAACGGGTCGCGTGCGCTGCTGGCGCCCGTTGGCGGCACGGCCAGTCAGGCCGCCCTTGACCAGGTTCTCCTGAACCCGGTTGAAGACCGACCAAAGATCGGCACGGTTGTCGTCGAAACGACGAGGCCGCAGGATCTGCGTCTCCGTGATGGGCAAGGCCTTGCCCGACTCGTCGTACTTCAAGGTCAGCGCCGACCTGGCGAAGACTTCGGCCTCGCCGTCGTCGAGGGTGATGACGCGCATGGCGTCGCGCGAGTCCTGCACGCGCTCGAAGCCGTGCAGCACCTCGTAGGCGCCTTCGATCACGTGATCGGTGACGTTGCCCTTGTGGGGCACGCGCACGTCGGCGAAGGTGTCGCCGCACACCAGGCCGTTGTGGCAGACGAATCTGAACATGCCCGCGAGCATCTGGTAGCTGCTGGTGCCGTCGTGCGAGTTGAGCAGGATGATCTCGTTCGCCTCGGCGCCGTTGATCTGGCTGGCGTGGCGAAGGCGCAGCATGTGCTTGGTGTAGTCGCGGCGATCCTCGTGTCGCACGCGGGTCTGGCACACCATGAACGGCTGGAAACCTTCTCTGCGCAGTTCGGTCAGCACAGCCGCCGTGGGGATGTAACTGTACCGTTCGGAGCGGCTTTCGTGCGGGGTGTCCGCGAAGATGGATGGGGCCACGGTGCGAATCTGATCGTCCGACAACGGATGGTCGGCGCGCAGCACCGGGGAACGAGGGGCGAAGCGAGATGCGAGTTGCATGATGATCTCCTTGCGGAATGGAGCAATCGGCATCCAGCGGCCGAGGCCGGATGCGTGCGATTGCGTAGGACGAAGAAAAGCCCTGCTGAACAGGGCCTGATGAAAGGGATGAAGAAGTGCGCCGCGTGAAGGCCGGCCTATGGGTTCGGAACCGGCTCCCAGCCGCGGCTGTGCGGGTTGAAGCAAAGCGCTTCCTGGCCTTTGAGGATCGGCGTGAAGCCGTCGAGAAAGACGTGTCGCAGGTACAGCGCGCGGTAGGTCAGTGCCTGCCACGCCTGTTCTTCGCTCAGGCCGTTGGCGATGAAGTGCTCGCGCAGTTCGTCGTCGTCGGAAACCTCGTTGTTGGCCAACTGGTCTTCGACGAAGCGAAGCAGCTCGGGCGGCAAGGACGACATGAGGGTGTCCATGTTCGCCTCAGTCGGTGGCTGCATCGCCGGCCGCTTTGCGCGTCGGCTGCTGGTGGAAGGCATGCACCCTTGCGCGCCAGGTGGCGCAGCGCTGCGGCGCCATGTCGAGATAGCGCAGCGGGCACGAGTAGTAGTACGGGTGCTCGGCCTCGACCAGGAACTTGTAGCCCCATTCGCGGCCCTCGCTTTCCAGCAGATGGCAGCCGATCAAGGTGGCCGACTCGCCGGGTGCGAGACCCAGGACGCCGGCCTGCTTGGCGGTGACGCGCGCCACCGTCCACAGCACGTTGCCGACCAGCGTGTGGTCGATGACCTCACTGCGCGACCGCTCGGTTTCCTCGGTTGCGGTCAGCTCGCGGATCAACTGATCGCGCGTCAATCGAACGAATGTCCAGCCCATGGAATGACTCCTGTGAGAAAGGGCCGGAGTCCTCCCGCCGGGGAAGGAGCCCCGGCGGGTGGTGGAAAGCCGCAGGCATGCGGCGTGAAATGGCGATGGGATCAGACCCTGGTGAGGTGCCAGTCCTGGGACAGCGGAGCGAACTCGTAGCCCAGGTCGCCGAGGCGGTCGCGCTGCTGACGCAGCACGCGCCGATCCACGGTGGCATCGAGCTTGACGACATCGCCCAGCGGCCAGAGTGTGCCGAACAGCGCCGCGTCGCCGTCGTCGTCCGCATGGGCCGTAGCCTCGGCAGACGCAGCAGCCGGCTCGCTGCCGAACGGCGTGGTATCGACCAGCGGGTCGCGCGAGCTGCGCGCCTTCTTCCGGCCGGCCGCCTTGGGGGCGGTCGTCGGCGTCGGCGTGGCGGTCTGCGCTTCCTCGTCGATCGGATCGACTTCCTGCGGACTCAGCCGGCGGGCGTCGTCACGGCTCAGGGCGTCGATGTTGGACAAAGTCATCCCACCCAGGAGGGCGCGGATCTCAATGACCATGCGGCCGTTGGCGGTGTACGTGGACGGGCGAATCTCCGCGATGGCGAAATCGCCCTCGTACTTGCCTTCGGCGTACTGGTCGAGTTCGGCGTTCTTCACGACGAACTCGCCGATGGAGGTCGCAAGGCGCCCGACGTTGAAGTCGCCGTTACGGCCGTGGATGGTCTTGATGGCCAATTGGCCGGGAATGGTGATCATGAAGAACTCCTGCGGACGAAGCTGCGATCACGCACACGGCCGTCATGGCGACGGTCGCATGCGCACGCGAGTGGGAGAAGACAAAGCCCCGGACTCAATTCAGAGTCGGGGCCTTGCGGATCAGAACGACTCGGCAACTTCCAATGCAGGCGCATCGGCAGTGGCTTCGTCGGCAGCTTCGGCGGCGGGCCTGGCGGGCTCGAACGCAGCGGCTTGCGGCTCAGCGAACGTCGCGGGGACATCCGTGTTACGCACGTCGCGTTCGTCGCGCTGGTCGGCATCGGTCGGCTTGGGCTCGGCCTTGTAGACGAGCTTGCCGTCGACCTTGATCCAACTGACGAACAGCAGGCGGGCCTTGAAGCTCACCCCCTGCTCGCCGGCACGCTTGCCCTTGGAGTAGGTGAAGGTGTCGGCCCACAGGTCGCCCAGACGGAAGCCGATCATCACTTTCTTCTCGGCATCGACCGCTTGGATGCAGCGGCGCACGAGGTGCTGCGCTTCGGAGCCCGAGACGCGCGTGTCGAAACGCACGTAGGCCACGTCATCGCTGGGGCCGTTGAGCGCCGCGATGTCGCAGGCCAGGAACGCATCGCCTTTCTTGGGCTTCACTTCGCGGATGCGATTGAGATACCCGAGTCCGGTGATGTGCAGGTCGAAGTAGGACTTGTCGGTGGAAGTGGTCATGGTGAATCTCCTGAGAACAATGAGGCGGAGACACACCCGACCCAAGGCGGGGAAGGTGTGGAACCCCCGCGTGGGTTGAAGGAACAGCTTGGGTGGCATCACCATCGGGAGAACCGATGGCTGTTCGCGCTGGGATGCCGGAGCGAACTGGTTGATCAACGCGGTCGGAACCGCGTCGCAGTCTTGAAGATCGAGACTGCCTGGGCATGCTGCTGACGGGCGTCAGCGGAACATGGCGGCAGCGTGGCGCCAGGCGCGCGCCCGCGCGAGCGGCAATCGGCACCGGCGGCTGTCCGCATTAGTGGCACCCTCTCGCCACCGGGTTGGGCAGGTACTGCCGCTTGCGGACCAGCATCTCGAAGGGCTCGCCCGCGCGGCTGGCGGTATCGAAGTCCACCACCACGAAGCCCGGTTCGATGGGCCGGTACTCCAGCCAGTGGATCGGCACTTGCCAGTGCTCGGCGCAGTCGCGCACGAAGCGCAAGGTGGCTTCCACTTCTTTTCCGGTGTTGGCGAAGCAGACGACGGCATCTGCGGGCAGGCCGCCGTTGGCTTGCAGCACGCGCCAGAGCATGTACGCGCTGGTGCGGCCGCCGCTGAAGCTGATGCAGGTCGGTTGCTCGATCTTGAACGGGTCTCGCATGCAGGCGTCACCAGGCGGTGGCACCGGCAGATGCCGGCGTGAGCGGCCCGAGCCGGACTGGAGACGAGCGCGTGCGATGCGGCCATGGGCCGCGGCACGAGATAAAGAGAAGCCCCCGTGAAGGGGGCTGGGAAGCAGTACGGTCAGTGGCCGGCCGGTGCAGCGGATACCGCCTGCATCGACAGGTGCGTGACCGTGGCCGACACTTCGAGGTCGTCCTCGCTGTGCAGGATACGGGTGAGGACCCGTTCCTGCAGGGCGAAGAACTCGCCGAAGTCGTCGCCGCCGAATTCGGCGCGCGCCAGTTCCCACCAGTCGTCGAACGCATCGACATCGGGGTTGCAGCCCACGGCGTAGGCGATGGTCTTGCGCCGCCCATCGGGCCGGCTCTCGCCGTGCTCGGCCATGAAATACACGCCCTGGTCCTTGACCAGGATGACGCGGCACTGGTTGGCCGCCGCCTCGGCAAGCACGGGCCGAAGCTCGGTGCCTTTGAATCGAACAGTCATGGAAGTGGTCTCCAACGGTGAAGGAAGAAGGTTTCCCGCCGCGAGGACGGGAAGCCGCTTGGGGACGTGAGGGGATCAGTGCTGGACGGGCTTGCGACCGGACAGGCGCTGTACGCGGATGAGGCGCCAGCTCCCGTCGTCGATCAGCCGCTCCAGCACCTGGCCCAAGGTGTCGAAGAACACTTCATCGACCCGCTCGACCAGCTCGCCTTCGCGATGCAGCTCCACCGCGTAGGTGTCGAGGCCGCGTTCGTAGAGCACGGTGACGCGCCCCTGGAACTTCGCCGAAGCGACGGTGAAGCCGATGGCCGGCGGCGTGGCGATGATGTTGCTGGGGCTCGGATCGACCACCGTGAAGTCCCGCGCGCCGGCATCCACCAGCAGGTGCGTGATGCGGCGGAATCCATCGGGCGCGGGCAACTGCTCCAGTTGGTGGATCAGCTCCTGCAGCTCGGGGCACTGCGGCTCGGGGATCGGCAGCTTGGCCGGCGCGGAACCCAGGATGAGCCGCTTCACCGTGTACGGCTGGCCGTCGGCGGTGAACTCAGTGCTCTCCTCGGGCGTATCCGCGCGCAAGCCGTCGAAGCGGCGCCGCGCATACGGTTCGACCTGCACCTTGGCGCCTTCGTCGGGCACGTCGGTGACGAGGGCCTTGTCGAGCACCGCGAACTCGGCCCGCCCCGTCTTGACGACGATGGCCTCGTCGGTGGTGGCGATGACCTTGCCCTCGAAGGGCTTGGGATCAACGTGGAAGCCCAGCGTCGAAACCTTGGGCTGGCCGTCGAAGATGTTGAACTTGAAGCTGCGGACGTTGGAAGGCACGTGGCCGCGAACCAGCGTCGGCATCTGTGCGCGGATGGCTTGGGTATCCATGGAAGACTCCTTGTGGCAACCAAGGGACTTCCGCCCGCAAGGGAGGTGTGTCCCTTGGGGGTGAGGTGGATGGACGCGACATGCGCCCGGAGAAGGAATAGCAACCAGCACGGCGAACCGTGCCGCAGCCTCGAAGGTCTCGACTGCCTGGGCATGCTTGCCGGCAACGCCAGCGAACATGCGAGCAGCGTGCGTCAGGCGTGGGCCAGCGACGCGGGGGAATCGGCACTGCGCGTCCACCGGCTTCGTCCAGAAAGAATACGAGCCCCGCGTGGGGGCTCGAAAGGTGGTGTCAGTCGTCGTAGATCGGCAGGCCGTCCAGCACCTGCGCATCGGCATCGAAGACCAGCATGCGCACGTCGGCGAGCGCGGCCAGGTGCAGCACGTGCATGAGGGATTCCGGCATGCCCTTCTTGCGATGCTCCTGCATCAGCCGCTTGGCCGTGATGCCTTCGACCGCGCGCAGGTTCTCGTCGGTCCAGGGCGTGGCGATCAGCTTCAACCCGATGGCCGGGCCGTACGGGATGCGGAAGGCGACGAACAGGAACAGCGTCGGCGTGGCGATGTCCGCCAGTTCGGCGAGGAAGCGGTGTGCGTCGGCGTCGAGGTGCGCGCTGCTGATTTCCCAGCACCGGCTGTAGTAGCCGGTTTCATAGCGCAGGCGCCGCACGACTTCCCGCGCCGCTTCTTCGGAGTAAGTGTCGCCCACGTGCAGTGGCTTGCCGTCTTCCTCGGCCATCACGGCATAGACCACGTTGCGGGCGAGCCCGTGGCTGCGGCATTGCGCCTGCAACTCGTTGGGGACCACCTGGTCCTCGGTGATCAGCACGAAGTCGTCCGAGAAGATGCAGGCCCGCCGTTCGACCTGGCTGTCCGGCAGATTCGACTGCGAAGGATGCAGCGGCAGGTAGGTCAGCGGGCAGTCGTCGTCGTAGGAGATGGCGAGCAGCCGCTGGACGGACAGGCCGTCGTAGCCGCGGACAAAGGGATTGTTGTTCGAGTAGGACATGGGATTTCTCCAGCAGGGGATGGCCGAGGCAATCCCCTGCTGGGGATTGAACCCCAGCGGGTGGATGAAGTGGCAGCCGGTCAGCCGGCAGCGGTAGAGGACGGGTCGCCCAGCGCCTTCAACAGGTCGAGCAGGCCGCCATTCGCAAGCTGGTACAGGCGGTTGTAGTCGTCGCCGGTCGGCGCCTGCTCCAGGCGATCCAGCCGCGCATCCAGGTTGAGGATGCTCTGGTGCACGTTGCGGGCGATGCTCAGCGCGGAAGGTTTTCCGGCCGGCTTAGGTGCATCGAGCACCGAAAGGACTTCAGCGGGCGATGGGTAGCGGCAGTCGGGTCCGTACTCGACCGGGAACACCTCGCGCCCGGTCAATCCGGTATTCGGGGTTCCGCTGCTGACATGCAGCACATACTCGTCGGGCACATCATTGCCGGCGTAGTCGAACACCACGATGCGCGGCTTGCGCACGTCGGCCGGCCAGCCTTCAAGGATGACCGCATCGATGTCGTCGTCGGTCACGAGCAGACCGATGGAAAAGTCAGGGGACATGAATCACTCCTTTCAAGAAAAGGAGGGACATGGCCCCATGCAGGGACGCATGTCCCTCGTGGGGTGGGAAGAAAAGAAGAACGTCGGCAGGCCGCAGCGCGGCTCACCAGCCGTTGTAGTTCAGCGTCAGGTCGGCGACGACCTTGCGCCGTTCCAGGTCGAGGCCGCCCAGGTCGGACAGACCCTCGAAGCCGCAACGCTTGAGCATCGCACCGCCCTCGCGGGCGTTGTAGAAGCTCACCATCGCGGACAGGAACATCCGCTGGCCGCTGCTCAGGACGCCGAGGGCATCGTTGAGCATCAGCAGCTTCGGCCGCAGATCCCACTTGGTGGTGGCACGCTGCAGGCCTTCGCGGGTGCCGTCGCCGAACCATTCGGCTCCGGCGATGTCGACGCCGCGTTTCCACGCCTCGAAGAAGGCTTGGGGCGCGGCGGCGAAGTGCTGGTGTTCCAGCTCGATCTGATCAAGTACCTCTTGAGGCAGGGCACGGTTCATGACATGGGCTCCTGGTGGTTGGACATCACGGGTGGAGGCGCTGCTGCCAGCGGCCCGTTTGCAGGGCGTGCTCGGCGGCGTGGTGCGAGCGGAAGTAGCTGACCGACTCCCGCGAGACCGGGCCGTCCGCATCGGCGGTGCCGATGTAGTGGCCGGCTGCGCTGCACAGCACTTGCAGGGGCAGGCGCTTGCCGACGCAGGCCAGGGCCTGGTAGCCGATGGATTCGGCTCGGGCCTGTTCAGCACTCAAAGGTGCCGATGCGAGCGCAAGGGACATGGTTTTCTCCTGTTGGTTGAAGACCGGGAGCACCACGCCCTGACGGGAGCGGATACCTCCCGAAGGGTTGAACATGAAAAGCACCCGCGTCGTGGCGACGCGCGTCCGCGGTGGTCGGTGCGAAGCGGACTGGATCGGTCAACGCGGCGAACCGCGTTGCAGCCTTGAGGACCGGGGCTGCCAGGGCATGGTGCTGACGACCGTCAGCGACACATGCGGGAAGAATGAAAGCGCGGCGGCACTCCGTCGCTGATCAAACGGAACCGAACGCCGTCCAGTTTGGGCCGAGCGCTGGCAAGAGCAGCGATGCACGATTCCGTTCGCCCACGACAAAGGCGCCGAAGCCTCGCAAGGCTTCGGCTGGAGAGAAATCAATCCACCTGTGGGCTGCAAGCAGGCCAGGCCATCGTCAAAGCCATTCGCTGCGTCAGCAATCTCACCCGGCCCGTTTCGTGGCTGGGGGCCGGAATCCTCTGGCGTGCATCCACACACAAAGGGAGCCCGTTGTTCCGCCGGCGGGCACCGGCACCGAATACCGTCGACCGCAAGCGGTCTCCTGGCGCCTCGCAGTTTTGCACACCAAGGCGTCAGGAGACCGCTCGCGTATCGGCGGAAGCACCTCGATCAGGGGAACCGCGGCGAACGCGATCCGGGGAGAAATGACCTTCTCGCCCAGCAGGCCGTGATGGGCCTGCAGGACGCGCACACCGTTGCAGAAGGGAACGCGCGCTGGGGAGTCCCGCGGGGTGCGGGAGGTTTGCCCCGCCGTCGGCAGCAGCCGGCGTGGCAGAGGGAAACGTGGGCGTCAGCTCGCCTTCGGAGACCGACGCCGCGGGCTTGGCGCTGCGGGCTTGCCTGTCGCGGTTTCGACCGGCTCCGTGCCCTTGCAGTCCGGGTAGCGGCTGCACGACCAGAACGCGCCGTTCTTGCCAGTGCGCTGGCGCATCGGGGCGCCGCACTGCGGGCAGCTCGGCGCGGGCGGCAGCTTGAGGGGGAGCGTTGCGCCGCGGTACTGCTGCACGAGCTGGGCGACCCAGGCCGATTGCTTGGCGATGAAGGTGTCCAGCGTCATCTGGCCGGCCTCGATCATGTCCAGCGCCTGCTCCCACACCGCCGTCGTGCCCGGATCGGCGATGGCCGCCGGCACCGCGTCGATCAGCGTGAAAGCCGCATCCGATGCGCGGATGGCACGGCCCTTCTTCACAAGATAGCCGCGTGCCAGTAAGGCGCTGATGACGTTGGCGCGCGTGGCCTCGGTGCCGATGCCCGTGGTGTCCTTGAGCTTCTGCTTCAGGCGTGGGTCGGTCACGAGCTTGGCGACGCCCTTCATGGCTTTGACCAGCTCGCCCTGCGTGTAGGGCTTGGGCGGCAGCGTCTTCAACGCCTTCAGATCGACCTGGCCGACCTGGCAGGAAGCTCCAGCACGCAGCGCCGGCAGCACCTGGCCGCGCTGCGCTTCCTCGCCGTCCGCGTCGTCGGGCTCCGGCGCCGCCAGTACCTGGCGCCATCCGGCCACCGCGATCTGCTTACCGACCGCGACCAGCGACTGCCCGCCGCACGTAAGCTGCGCCACCGTCCGGTCGAATTCGTGGTGCGGCAGGAACTGCGCGAGGTAGTGGGCGCGGATCAGCCTGTAGACGGCCAGCTCCTTGTCGCTCATCGCCGAGAGGTTCGCCGGTTCCAGCGTGGGAATGATGCCGTGGTGCGCCGTGACCTTGCCGTCGTTCCAGGCCCGCGAACGCTGCTGGCGATCCAGGCGGTCGATCAGCGGGCGCAGGCCGGGGTCGGTCTTGAGCAGGCTGTCGAGTACGGTGGGCACCTCGGCCAACATGCTCTCGGGCAGGTAGCCTGAGTCCGAGCGCGGATAGGTGGTCGCCTTGTGCGTCTCGTACAGCGCCTGGGCAATGTCCAGCGTCTCCTGCACGTCCAGACCCAACTGCTTCGAGCACACCTCCTGCAGCGTGCCGAGGTCGAACGGCAGCGGCGGCCCTTCGCGCACGCGCTCTGTTTCCACCGACAGCACCTGGGCGGCACCGGCCGCGCGCAGGCGCTCGGCAGCCTGCTGCGCCACCGGCTGTTGCAGGCAGCGGCCGGCGTCGTCGGTGCTGCCCTGCGGCGGCGTCCAGCTTGCGACGAAGGACTGGCCCGCATGTGAGAGTGCAACCTCGATGGCCCAGAACGGCACCGAAACGAAACGCGCGATCTCGCGGTCACGGTCCACCACCAGCTTGAGCGTCGGTGTCTGCACGCGCCCGACCGACAGCACGCCGGTGTAGCCGGCCTGGCGCCCGAGCAACGTGAACAGGCGGCTCAGGTTCATCCCGATCAGCCAGTCGGCACGCGATCGGGCGAGCGCGGAGAAGTAAAGCGGCAGCGTCTCGGCGGACGGCTTGAGCGTGCCCAGGGCCTTGCGGATCGACGCATCGTTGAGCGCCGACAGCCACAGGCGCTGGATCGGGCCGCGGTAGCCGCACAGCTCGATGATCTCGCGGGCAATCATCTCGCCCTCGCGGTCGGCGTCGGTCGCGATCACCAGTTCGCCCGCCTTGGCGACGAGCTGCTGCACGACCTTGAACTGCGCCGCGGTCGCCGCCTTGGGCTCGACACGCCAACGCTCGGGAAGAATAGGCAGTTGCTCGATGCCCCAGCGCTTGTACTGCTCGCCGTAGCCTTCGGGCGGAACCGCTTCGACCAGATGACCGATGCACCAGGTCACGACGACACCCGCACCGCTGTAGCAGCCGTTGCCGCGTTGGCCGGCGCCCAGCACACGGGCGATGTCCTTGCCCTGGGACGGCTTCTCGCACAGGAACACGCGCATGAAGCCTCCTTGGAAGTGTGCGGTCATCGGATGGCCCCAGCTTGGCCGGGCCAGCGGATGACGGCAGCAAGGAAGCCGATTGGCGCAGACACCGCTTTGTGATCGGCAGGCGATGCGTTGCCGCAGCGGCATGCGCGAAGCCGCAACGGCTGGCGCAGCGGGAGCGTCGTTTCGGGAGGGCGGCTGGAACCCGGTGGAACACCCTGGAGCTATCCCCTGGGGATAGCTGGTGCATGGCGGGCGTCTGACGGTTGCTACAGCCGCCCCCTGCGGGGAATCAGCCCTTGGCCTTGGTTTCCTTCGACGCCTTCGTCCCCTTGGTCTCCTTCGGCGGCGGTACTGCGGCCTCGGGTTCCAGCGTCCTGGCGCTGAGGGTCACGGCCTGGATGCGGTACGGCAGAATGCCGATGCGGCGGGCCTCGATCTTGAAGGTCGTGCGCTCGTTGTCGTCGGCGTCCTCCCACTCGTCCTTCACCGTGCGGCCTTCTACCAGCACGCGCATGCCCTTCTGGTACAGGTCTTTCCAGTGGTCGGCGTCGCGGTGCCACAGCTCCACCGGCGCCCAGAAGCCGCCGCGGTCCTCGAATTCACCGTCCTTCTTTGGGATCGGGTTGTCGAAGTAGACGTTCAGGCGCAGCAGCCGGCGCGGCTCGTCGTTGCCGTTAGGGAATTCGCGATAGTCCGGCGCGGAACCGATGTTGCCCTCGCCGACGAAGTGCGTGCTCATGGAGTCTCCTTGGGGGTGGTGGATGGAACCGACGCGGCATGCCCGTGGACACGTCGCAGGTAAGCCGCTTCGGCCTGCGCGGCCTTGCTGGCGCACTCCTGGGCCTGGCGGCCCAGCGTGTGAAGGAGGCTGATCTGCATGTTCAAAGCGATGCGCTGCAGCTCCATCGCGTACAGGTCGTCGATCAGCGAGGCCGGCGTCGCCGGGCGGTCGAGCAGCGATTCCCACAGCGCCACGCCCATGGAAGAACGGTCGTGGTTGCGCCAGCGCAGGAAGGTCGTGCCTGCGCCAGTGGTCTGCTGGGCCAGTTGCACGTCGAGCAGCGAGAAGGGGTAGGCCCGCGCCTGTTGCAGCACGCGCCGCTGCGCCAGCCCGATTAAGTCGTCGCGCAGCGCCGTGCACTGGTTGGCCCAGGCCTCCAGACTCCCCTTACCTTTAAAAGGCTGTAAAAGGCCTTTTAGGTAGGAGCCGTGTTCCAGGCGCTGGAAGTCCGCCTGTTCCAGCGGCAGGAAGCGCGCCGGTTGGCCGTTGGAAGACGATGCTGTCATGCCTTCGTGCCTTCGCCGTCATGGTCGTGGTCGTCGTCCGCCACGTCGGCTGCGCCAGCGCTGGGTGCGGCATCCGCGGCTTTACCAGGCTTGCCCGACCGCCGTGCGATCGGTGGCGCAAAGCGCGAGCGGCGCGTGCCTTCGAGCACGTCCTGCGGCAACTCGCCGAACTTCTCCAGCGCCGCCCGCGCCACCGCGTTCTTCGAGGCGAAGTCGTCGCGCGTCGCGCCGGAGTAGCGGTACTGCTGTGCCAGCGAGAACAGGCTGCGCAGCGCATGCGCGCCGTCGTTGAGCCAGCGTTCCAGCGTGCTGCGGTCGATCAGCGCGGTGTGGTGGGCGAGGATCAGCTTGCGGGCCAGGTCGTCGTAGTCGGCCAGCAGGTACACCGCTATGAAGCCGAGCTGCGCATTGACGAACAGCGGCAGCTTCACGGGCTGCACGTTCATGTTCTCGCCCAGCGACAGCGCGGGCGGCACGTCGGCCAGCGCCTGGTCCACCTGCTCACGCAGCGCCTGCAAGCTGTCCTTGGTCTGCGTCAGCTTGTCCTCGATGCGCAGCATCCAGAAATCCGAGTAGGGATCGTCCTGCTCGGCGCCGCGCTTCATCTTGTTCATCACGCTGATGTAGCCGTTCAGGCCGATGATCCCGGGCCGGCCCTCGGCAGGCGCTCGGCCATGCCAGATGCGTGAAGCGTGGTGGGTGTGCAGCGTCAGCGACATCGCGCTGCGCAGCGATCCGAGATTCAACTGCAGGGGCGGCTGGGATTCATTGGCCATGGTGACGACTCGCGGTACGGGAACGAGCCGCCAGCATCGGCATCGCCCGGAAGGGCGTCAGTCAACAAACCGCAGCGGGTGCGCTCCCGGTTGTCGCCCCGGAAGGTCGCGTGTTCCGTCTATCCCCAGGGGATAGGTCCGCGCCGGGCTGCGACCGTGCGACGCATGACAGAACCGAAGCCGATGCCTGGAAGGCTTCGTGTCCCAGCTATCCCCTGGGGATAGCTGCTCAGGAATCGCCCAGGGTTGAACGCAGTTTCGCCAGGTAGGCCCGCGCTGCCTCGCGGCCAGGGCCGTTCGGCGCGGGCGGTGGCGGTGCAGACGGTGCCGGTGCGGCTGGCCGTGGCGGCGGCGCAGGCGGCGTCGATGGCGAACCGCCTTCGCCGGCCCAGGCCTTGAACTCGCCGCGCATCGCCTTCTGGATGATGCCGAACAGATAGCCGGCCGGGTTGCGTACCGCGCTTTTGCGGCAGCGCGCATCCCATTCGTCCAACACCGCCTGCCGCAGCGACTCGTCCACCTGCTGCAAGGCCACCATCGCGCCGCTTTGCTGCTCGTCCTTCAAGCGCAGCAGGCGCTCGGGCAGGCGCAGGTGCTGCAACGACTTCGCGCGCGGTACTGTACGTACTTGATTTATACGATCCATACGTACAGTACGGTCCTCCTTCGGATTCCGAAGTGAGCCGTCTGGCGCGGATTTCAGCCCTGCTTCGGATTCCGAAGACGGGCCTTCGAGATTCCGAAGCAGGCCGTCCTGGCCTTCTTCGGATTCGTGATCCACAGGCGCTTGTGGATAACTCGCGTCCGCCCATTCGTTGCGCGCCATGCGCTGTGCCAGCACCTGCAGCCGCGTGGGCAGCGTGCGGCCGTTGAGCATCGGGTCTTCGGCGATCTCGCGCAGGGTGTTCATGCCGACGATCTGCACCGCCTTCGCCGCATGGGTCAGCGCCTGGCTGACCAGGCCGAGGTAGTCGGGGTCGAGCTGCATCGCCTCGAAGGGTGTCAGCGGTTCGTCGTGCAGCACGTAGAGGTTGCTCAGGATGCGCCCGGTCTTCGGGTCGCGGCGCCGTCGCACCAGGCTCAGCCAGCGCGTCAGCCGCAGCAGCGTCAAGGCGCGCGCCACGGTCTCGTGCGAGGCCTGCGCCGCGCAGGGCATCGAGGCGAGGTAGGGGCGAAGCTGGTCGTAGGTCGGGAACGCCGTCACGCCGTCGCTCTGGAGCTGCAGGCGGAGCACCTGCCAGGCGTTGCGCTCCAGCGGCGTCAGGCGCCGGTCGAGGAACAGCGCACGCGGCACGCTCTCGTGCCGGTTGCCGCTGTAGAGGAAGCCGTCGCTGACCGGCGCGGCCGGCAATGCAGCAGCAGCGCCGCGCGGGGCTGGCGGTGTCGGTGGTGCCCGTGGCACCAGTTCCCGCAGCGCGTCGTCGAACAGTGCCGACAGCGCCACGGGGCCATCGCGCCGGGGTGCGCCGCCGGTCGCCATGGCCTACACCAGCCCCTGGTCGATCCAGTTGCGTATCGCCGACCAGATCACCGACATCGGCAGGTTCAAGGTCTCGGCCAGGTCCATGGTCAGCGTCAGCATCGCCACCTCATCGTCCAGCGCGATGCCGCGCTCCATGACGCCGGCCTTCCACTGCTTCCACAGCGCCGTGTCCTGCGCCTCGTCCAGCACCGGATGCCGCCCCTTGCGCTTGGGCAGGCCGAGGATGTCGCGGCGCAGGGCCACCTCCTGGTGCGTAAGCCCGTAGAAGCGGCTGACCATCTCCGTGCTGGCGCCCAGGCGCAGCATGCGGTCGACCGTCGCGATCTCTCGCTCCACGTCGTGCACTTGGCTCAGCAGCCGCTTCAGCACATCGCGGTTCACCGACACCGAACACCACGACACCGTGGCGTTCACCAGCATGCTCACGAGTTCGGGGTGCTTGAGCGCGTCCAGCTCCTCCTCGCCGAAGCCCATCGCCTTGCAGCGCCGCAGTTGCCCATTGCGCAGGTCGTGCAGCGCCTGTGCGATGACGGCCTGGTTGAGCGGATGCGGTGCCGACATGATGGCCTCTGCTCAGGCGCCGTGGCCGGGGTTGCTGAAGGCCGCGCCGGTCTCCAGATCCAGCAGCCGGCGCGCCATGCGCAGCAGCCGGAACAGCTTTACCAGCCCGGCATCGCTCAGGCGCGGATATGCGCCGCCGCCATGCAGCAAGGCCGCAAGGTCGTCGGCCAGCCGGGCGCCATCGAAGCCGGGGGCGGGTCGGGGCGCGGCGCACAGCGCATGCAGCAAGGTCAGCACCGCACACGCGAACGGAGGCAATGCGCGCACCGCCGGGGGCGCCACGCAGACGAAGCCCATGCCGCCTTCGCTGGGTTCGACCTGCCCGGCCACGTCGGCTTCCTCGGCGATCTCGCGCGCGAACTGTGCGATGTGCACCCGCAGCCGATCCGGCACATCCAGGCCGGGCTCGATGTACCAGACATCCGAGATGGGGTAGAGCCCGCCCGCCTGCACAGGGATCGCGCGCAGCGCGTCGGCCTCGAAGTCGGGCAGCTTGTCGCCCATCTGATCGGCCACCATGCGCTGGATGGATTGCAGGCGTTCGGTGGTCGGGGCCGGGGACACGATGTGACCCTGCAGGCGTTCGTCATCCTGCTGCATGCCCTTGTCGCTGGCGGCCGGCGTGGAACCGGCCTGCGCAGCCTGGCCAGGGCCAGGCTCCGACGACTGCACCGAGGGGCCGGGCGGCAGCGAAGGCGGTGACGGTGGTCGCGGTGGCCCGGCCGGCACCGCAGGTCTTGCCGCCTGCAGCGGCGCAGGATCGCTGGTCAATGCGCGCTGCCGGCTCTCGCTGTCGTCGATTTCCAGGCTCAGCGTGTCGTAGTCCGCTTCCAGCAGCTCGGCCATCTGGCCGACCAGCTCGTCCTGCACACGCTGCGGTGAGAAGTTGTCGGGCTGCGTGTCGAACTGCGCCAGCAGGTCCTGGAACAGCGTAGCGAAGTCCATCGACAGGTTGCGCCTCAGGGCATGCCGCTCCCAGGTGCGTTCGCAGGCCTTGCGCAGCACCGCGAGCCGTTCCACCTGATGCCGGCCGAGCCCGCCGTACAGCAGCGTGGGGATCGCCGGGAGCAGGTAGTGCACGGCGTCCTGCATGCGGCTGATGTGCGACTGCGGCAGCGGGAAGCCATCGGCCGTAAGCCGCCGCGCCAGCTCGCTCTGCGACAGCGGCTGGCCGCTGTCCCGCCCCATTTCCTGCTCGTAGAACTCGCGCGCCTTCTCCACGCCCAAGGCCCGCTCGATGAAGCTGAGCCCGCCGCGCAACTCGTTCTCGGCCAGGTGCCCGGTCAGCATCACCACTTCGCCGCGCTGCGGCCACGGGCGGAACAGGCAGGGGATGCGGAAGAACCGTTCGTCTTTCGTCTCGCTCCACAGCTCGCGCAGGATCGCCAGGCGCGTGTTGCCGCCGTTGCGGATGATGTAGTGCGGTTCGCCGGGCCGGCGCGTGATCGCGGGCGGCGCATCGAGCCCGCGTTCGCGGATCGAGGCCTTGATGTCCTCGTAGGCCGGGTTGCGCGTCACGCGCGGGTCGTGGTCGTAGGGGCGCAACTGGTCCAGCGTCACCACCATCGGCGTGTCGGCGATGGGGTCGCTCAGGGCCGCGACCGAAGGGCCGTTGCGCTCGAAGCCCGAGGCCAGCAGATTGGCGGCCATGTCCTGCGGCGTCAGGTCAGCCACGGCCATTCTCCTGAGATGCTGCAACACCCTGGGCCGCCTGTCGGTCGGCGCGGCGAAGCTGCGCACGGGCGTTGCGCTCGGCGCGGTGGTCGCTCGCCGTCGAGCTGGTGTAGATCGGCGCGCAGCCTTGCTTCGTGAACAGCAGGTGCCCGCCGCGGGTGCGCACCACCTTCCAACCTTCTCCCAGGGCGAACTCGATCAGCCCTCGCAGCCGCTTGTGGCCGCGGGCCAGGTCATGTGCGCTGGCCATGGCCGGCCCCTCCCGCGTCGCCTCGGCCGGTGACGAGCGCAAAGCGCTCCTGCCACGCCGGGAACAGCTCGCCGGCCAGCGCGCGCATGGTCTCCAATGCGGCAGGTGCCGTGCGGCCCGCCGGCTGGCGGTATTCCACCCGATGCACCGGCAGTCCGCGCGTCGCGGCGCGCGGATAGGCTTCAATCGCCGGCACGTCGGTGTCCAGCACGCGCACGCCAGGCTGCTCCTGGAATACCTGACGCAGCGCCTGCTGGATCAGCCGCGCATTCGACGACACCGGATGCACGCGGTTGATGAGCAGGTGCAGCGGCGGCGGCTCGATGCCGAGGTGGCGGTACGGCGCGATGTCCTCGATGAGTTGCAGCGTGCCGCGCCGCAGCTCGCGCGCCGCGAGGATTTCCGGCGTCACCGGCGAAAGCGCCAAGTTCGAGGCCAGCACCGCCATCTCCAGCAGCACGCTGCGCGCGCCCTGGGTGTCGATCAGCAGCAGGTCGTAGTGCGGCGCCAGCGTGGGCAGCAGGTGGCGCAGCCGCAATCTGCCATCGGGCGCGTGCAGCAGCAGCGTGTTCAGCTCGCCGCGGTCGTCGTTCGAGAGCACCAGGTCAAGCCGCTCGATCGCGGTGCGCGACACCAGTTGCTCGGCGCGCTGCTCGTTGTAGGCCAGCATCTCGTAGATCCCGGCCGGCGCGCGCTCGGCCAGCGTGAAGTAGCTCGACAGCGTGGGCTGCACGTCCAGGTCCAGCAGCAGCACGCGCAGCCCGGTGTCGGCTGCGAAGCCGCCCAGGTTGGCCGCCGTCGTGGTCTTGCCGACGCCGCCCTTGGTCGAAATGATGGACACCACCTGCATGGGCCTCTCCCGGTTGAATGGCATGTACCGAGGAAAAGCGTCAGGCGCGCTCATCGAGGCGATCGGCGATCCATTGCTCGACCTCCGCCGAGTCCCAGCCCACGGCGCGCACGCCCAAGCGCAGCGCCTTGGGGAACTTGCCTTCTTTCATCAGGCTGTAGATATGCGCGCGCTTGAAGCCGGTTTTGGCCTCGACTTCGGCGCGACGCAGGATGCGGTGCTCGGCCGGCACTGCCGGCGCGGTGGTCTGCGAAGACATGAGAGACACTCCTTGACGCTCACTGGCGCTGTTCGGAAAGTGCCTCGTATTCAATACACCGCGGTCGCCGAAATCACTGCAATTGCAGAAGCAGCGACTGCAATTGCAGTGCGCCGCATCGGCATCATGCTGGCCGCGTCGTCAGCGCGACGCCTCCAGGTGGCGCCGCGCCTGCGCGAGCTTGCTCCACAGCGTCCGCTCGCTGAGACCCGGCCGCCCCTCATGGTGTGCGATCAGCGCGCTGACCACGGCATCCATGCTGCGGAACGACGAATAGGCCGCGCCTGACGGCGAATTGCCCAGCAGCAGCGTCAGCAGTCCGCCGATGATGTTGAGGTAAGTCGTCTCGCTGCGCAGGCCAGGCTCGCGCGCCTGTTCGTCGTTGGCCGCGCGCGTGGCATGTTCCTTCGCCAGTGCTTCGTGCGCGGTGCGCAGCGTTTCATGCACCAGGGCAAGTTCGGCAAGTTGCGACTTCGCTGCTTCGCGATCGGCCAGCAGAATGTTGAGCGTGTCCACGCTCACCGCCGGATGCACCGCGCGTTCGATGCCGTCAAACAAAAACCCCGGCCGATCGCCGGGGTAGAACTGCGACATCCACGCTTTCAAGTCCACGTGGCGCACGGTCAGCTCGGGGTCGTCGAGCGCCGGCCGCTGCGAGTCCAGCACGATGCCGGCCTTGCCACCGGGCAATTCGCCATGCGTCAGCGCGTCGAAGATGCGCTCGGCATACAGGCGCAGCAGCGGCCAGCGCGGGAATTCGCCGGGCTCCGGCATGGCACGCTGCTCCAGCGCTTCCAGAATACGCTGCTCGAAGCGCAGGAGACCGCACCAGCGGACGGCCGCCTCGATCGGTCGGTAGTACGTCTTTGCGCCAAAGGCGTGGCTGCTCGATTTCGGCATATCGCGCTCTTCCCATCGTCGGATCGACACATGGCAAGCGCGCGCGGCCCACATGGGCGCAGCGATTGCCCAAAGAACCCGATGAAGCGCGAGCCGGTCGGCATCGTGGTGGACGTTGGGTGCGGCGATGTCGCCGAGCGTTACGCAGGGGGCAAACCTTCTTGCGGTGCCCGCTACACCTCAACCATAATGCACCTGCGAAAAATCTTGTTACCGGCGCAACGGTCTGAAAAGCCGCGCATCCAAGTTCGATCAGGAAGGGATGCTGCGCTTTACCGGAAAACCAGGGCAAAGTTTTCGTAGGAATACGGGCGGGGTAAAGCGCCAATGCGACTTCCGGCTGAGCCGGTTTGCATCCAGCAAGGGCTCATGCGTTCTGCGTCACTGCTGTGACCTCGACAGCTTGAAGGTGCCTTGCTTGATGCCGGGTGGATAGGCCCGATTCGCCATCCATGCCCGTGACGCAAAAGGTCGGCCGCCGATGCAATGCGGGTCAAGGTCCAGACCGAAAGGGAATCGTACCGTCCAAAATCCCCGCGTCACATCGGGCGTTGATCGGTGCCTTGCGGGCGTCCGACACGCTCCACGCGGTCGATGAACTGCCGCAGCGGCTCCATGATTTCGCCTTCGGGTCGCAGTAGATAGGTCGTCAGCGAAGCGGTCTCGTCGGCCAGCGGCCGCACGACGACATCGGCCTGATGGCAACCCGCCAGATGCGCCGCGCTCGAAAAGCCCACGCCGTAGCCGGCGGCCACGAGGGCCAGCATCAGGGAATGGGTCTTGACGTACTCGGCTACCGTCGGCTGCGCATCCACCGTGCGGAGCAGCCGTTCGCGCTGCCGGCTGCAACCTTCGCAGACCTGGGGATCGCACAGCACCAGCGGATAGCTCGCCACTTCCTCCAGCGGCACTTCCTTGAAAGCCAGCAGCGGATGCCTGGCGGGCAAAGCCACCACCAGCGGGTCTCGCCACACCGGCATGGCGACGATGCCGGCGTCCATTTCACCAGCCAATGCAAAACCTGCGTCATACAAGTCGTTGCGCAGTCCAGTCACCAACTGCGCCAGTGGCGTTTCAAATATCCGAATGCCGACCTGTGGTGCCTCCTCGCGGCAAAGCGCAAGCAACGCCGACAAGCGGGCCTGCCCCATGTCACCAGATAGTGCGATGCGCAGCGTGTTCCGCTGGTTCGCTGCGGCGCGTGCCTTGGTCTGCGCTTGCTCGAAGGCCAGCAGTACGCGCCGGGCTTCTTCGAGGAAGACCTGTCCCGCCGGTGTGAGACGAACACTGCGTGGCAAGCGGTTGAGCAGCGGCACCCCTAAATCCGCCTCCATCTGGCGGATCGTGCGCGACAGTGGAGACTGTTCGATGTGCAGCCGTCGAGCAGCCCGGCCGAAGTGCAGTTCCTCGGCTACGGCGATGAAGCAGCGAAGATGGCGTAAGTTCATGCTTTCTCCCTACCGATGTGATCAGTCCATATCATCGTAGGGAGCCGAATAGTGCGGAGGATTCACCTCTGTATCGAGATGAGAGCCATCCTGGGGGGTGATGCTCGGATGCTTTTCGCCCATGTCAGCGCCTACGGCGAAGCTCTCGTTCGAGATCGCCCAGCTGCGACGCCTGAAGTTCGGCAAGAAGAGCGAGCAGCTCGATGCCGAACAACGCGCGCTGTTCGACGAGGCTCTGGACGCCGACCTTGCCGCGGCTGAGGCGCAGCTCCAGGAACTGCTGGGCAAGAAGAAGCCGCCGGCTACGCCTGGCGCGATGCCTAAGCGCACCGCCTTGCCGGCGGACCTGCCGCGCGTGGACTGCCACCACGAGCCCGAGAACACTCGCTGCGCGTGCGGCTGTGCGCTCAAGCGCATCAGCGAGAAGCTGGACAACACACCGGGCGTATTCACGGTAGAGTGCCACATCCGCGGCAAGTGGACCTGCGCACAGGTGCCGAACGCTGACCCAGGCGCCAGTCCCGGCGGAGATCATCGCCAAGGGCATCCCCACCTCCGGGCTGCTCACGTAGGTGCTGGTCGCAAAGGACTCCGACCATCTGCCGCTTACACGGTCGTCCCTAGGCAAGCAGGAATCAGCTGCGTGAGTGAATCGGGAGGTTTGCGCAGCTGATGGGTGGTCAGCAGCGTCTGCGCCGGCGGCTTCACCGGCACGAAGCGCATGTGCGGGCGGGTTGCCGCCTCGCAGATCGCTGCGGCATCGGCCGCACCGTTCTTGCGTCCCTTGCCGGCCATGCGGTAGCGCGTGACGAAGTGGCCTGCAATCAGCCGCGCATCCAGCCCATAGCCGCGCAGCTTGCGTGCCCAGTGATGCGCACCGCCGCAGGCCTCCAGGGCCACCAGGCAGCCGGGAGGCAGCTCCACGCACCAGGCCGCAAACTTGTCAGCGGCCAGCGCCTTGGCAACCACCACGCGCGCATCCACCGCATGCACCTAGATAACCCGCTTGGCCAGATCCACCCCGACTCGGGCAATCTCGTTCATGGACTTCCCCTTCACATGGCTACAGATTGACGACTTGGGGAGCACCATCGCGGCGGCAGCCAACATTTGTTTCCTCGCTGCTTACGATTGATTCACATCGATCGGCCAGCAGATCGCTGGATGTTGACTCTTGACTTTCGGCATTTTAGGCGCACTATCTTGCAAAGTCTTGCAAGAACTTCCTCGAGCGAGGCCGCGTGACGACGGAACATGTGGGGGTGGTATGACAGCGCGCCAGCAGGCGATCTTCACACTCGACGAGTTGGCTACCTACTTAAAGGTCGGCAAGCGGACGCTTTACCGGCTCGCCGCGCACGGGGAAATTCCGGCCTTCAAGGTCGGCGGGACGTGGCGGTTTCGTCAAAGTGAAATCGATCAATGGATCAATGATCAGATCCAAGCAGGCAGAAAGAAGGAGGTGATACGCACAGATGAGCAGCCGAAGTCAGCGAAACATCCCGTGTTGCCTGGGCGCGCTATCCATAGCCGCAGGCAAGCGGATTGAGTGAGTCTTCAATTGATTTCTGGAGGTATGACATGGACATTGATTTCAAGAAATTGGCTCCCTGGAACTGGTTCAAAAAGGAGCAGGAAGAACAACAGAGCACTGCCTCGCTGCCGGTGCAGCGCAATGACCTGCCGGTGGCGGGTGGGCCCGTCAGTCCCATCCTGCAATTGCATCGCGAGATCGACCGCCTGTTCGACGACGCGTTTCGAGGCTTCGGTTTCCCGACGCTGGCCATGCCACGCTGGCCGTCGGACTGGCCGGGCATGCTGAAGCCGGCGCTGGACATCCAGGAGACCGACAAGCAGTACAAGATCGCCCTGGAAGTACCCGGCATCGAGGAAAAAGACATCCAGATCACGCTCGACAACGACGTGCTGCTGGTGCGCGGTGAAAAGCGTCAGGAGCAGGAAAGCAAAGACGGTGGTTTCCACCGGGTGGAGCGCTCCTACGGCAGCTTTCAGCGCGCTCTGAATCTGCCGGCCGATGCCAACCAGGACACGATCAAGGCCGCTTTCAAGAACGGCGTGCTCACGATCACGATGGAAAAGCGCGAGGCCAGTACGCCCAAGCAGGGGCGCTCGATCCCGATCAACGGCTGACGCGGGGCAGCGCGTTTTTCTCAAAAACCACAAAGAGATGAGGCACCGTGATCGGCGGTGCCTCGTCAGATCAATCTTTACAGGAGCATCAGCATGGCCAGAAAACAATGCCAAGTCTGCGGCCAGCCCGCCACGGTGCGGGTGGAAGCCAATCTCAATGGTCGCCACAGCACCATGCTGTTGTGTGACGATCACTATCGCCAACTGGTGCGCCAGCAAAAGCGCACCGTCTCACCGCTGGAAGCCTTGTTCGGCTCGCGCAGCGGGCTGTTCGAAGACTTCCTTGGCAGCGACTTCTTCCGCATCGGTGACGACGCACCGTCCATGGCGGCCGATACCGACGAGGTCGTCGATGCCTCGTTCGGCGAACCCGCCCCGGCCGGTACGGGCACCGCGCGCCGTCGCGGCAGTGGGCTCGCCAGCCGTATCAGCGAACAGTCCGAGGCCCTATTGCAGGAGGCCGCCCGACACGCTGCAGAGTTCGGGCGCGCCGAAGTCGATACCGAACACCTGCTGCTGGCGCTATCCGACAGCGACGTGGTCAAGACCATCCTGGGGCAGTTCAAGATCAAGGTCGATGACCTCAAGCGCCAGATCGAATCCGAAGCCAAGCGCGGCGATAAGCCGTTCGAGGGCGAGATCGGCGTGTCGCCCCGGGTCAAGGACGCGCTCAGCCGTGCTTTCGTGGCCTCCAACGAACTCGGCCACTCTTATGTCGGGCCGGAGCATTTCCTGATCGGGCTCGCCGAGGAAGGCGAAGGTTTGGCGGCCAACCTGCTGCGCCGTTACGGCCTCACGCCGCAAGCGCTGCGCCAGCAGGTAAGCAAGGTGGTCGGCAAAGGGGCCGAGGATGGCCGCGCCGAGACGCCGACCAACACGCCGGAACTCGACAAGTATTCGCGCGACCTCACCAAGATGGCGCGCGAGGGCAAGCTCGATCCGGTCATCGGCCGCGCGCAGGAGATCGAGACGACCATCGAAGTGCTGGCCCGGCGCAAGAAGAACAACCCGGTGCTGATCGGCGAGCCCGGCGTCGGCAAGACCGCCATCGTCGAAGGGCTGGCGCAGCGCATGGTCGCCGGCGAAGTGCCCGAGACGCTGCGCGACAAGCGTCTGGTCGAACTCAACATCAACGCCATGGTGGCAGGCGCCAAGTACCGCGGCGAGTTCGAGGAGCGCGTGCAGAAGGTGCTCAAGGAAGTGACCGAGCACCAGGGTGAGCTGATTCTCTTCATCGACGAGGTGCACACCATCGTCGGTGCCGGCCAGGGTGGCGGCGAAGGCGGGCTGGACGTGGCCAACGTGTTCAAGCCGATGATGGCGCGCGGCGAGCTGAACCTGATCGGCGCCACCACGCTCAACGAGTATCAGAAGTACATCGAGAAGGACGCCGCGCTGGAGCGTCGCTTCCAGCCGGTGATGGTGCCCGAGCCGACGGTAGCGCAGACCATGATGATCCTGCGCGGCCTGCGCGACACGTTCGAGGCGCACCACAAGGTCAGTATCACAGAGGACGCGATCATCGCCGCCGCCGAGTTGTCCGACCGCTACATCACCGCCCGCTTTCTGCCCGACAAGGCAATTGACCTGCTCGACCAGGCGGCCGCACGTGTGAAGCTGTCGGCCACGGCCCGCCCAGTGGCCGTACAAGAGCTGGAGTCCGAACTGCACCAGCTGCGGCGTGAGCAGGACTATGTGGCCTCGCGCAAGCAGTACGACAAGGCCGCCGAGCTGGGCAAGCACATCGAGACCAAAGAGGCCGAACTCAAGAAGCTTGTCGAGGAATGGGAACGCGAGCGCGCCTCGGGTAGCGCCGAAGTCAAAGCCGAGCATGTCGCGCAGATCGTCTCGCGCCTGACCGGCATTCCGGTCAACGAGCTGACGGTGGAAGAACGCGAGAAGCTGCTGCATCTGGAGCAGCGGCTGCACGAGCGCCTGGTGGGCCAGGACGAAGCGGTGCGCGCGGTGGCCGATGCCGTGCGTCTGGCGCGCGCGGGCCTGCGCGAAGGCGGCAAGCCAGTGGCCACCTTCCTGTTCCTCGGGCCGACGGGTGTGGGCAAGACCGAGCTCGCCAAGGCGCTGGCCGAGTCCATCTATGGCGATGAAGGTGCTCTGCTGCGCATCGACATGTCCGAGTACGGGGAACGCCATACCGTGGCACGCCTGGTGGGGGCGCCTCCGGGTTACGTCGGCTACGACGAGGGTGGCCAGCTCACCGAGAAGGTGCGGCGCAAACCCTACAGCGTGTTGCTGCTGGACGAGATCGAGAAGGCTCACCCCGACGTCTACAACATCCTGCTGCAGGTGTTCGACGACGGGCGGCTCACCGACGGCAAGGGCCGGGTGGTGGATTTCACCAATACCATCATCATCGCCACCTCGAACTTGGGCTCGGACATCATCCAGCGTCGGCTGAAGGCCCGTGGCGCCGCCGGCGAGGAATACGAGAAGACCAAGGGCGAGGTGATGGACGTGCTGCGCGGACACTTCCGCCCCGAGTTCCTCAACCGCATCGACGAGATCATCGTCTTCCATGCGCTGGGCAAGGAGGAGATCCGCCATATCGTCGGCCTGCAGCTCGATCGTGTGGCCCGCAACGCCGCCAGCCAGGGCGTGACGCTGACCTTCGATCAGACCTTGATCGATCACTTCGCGGAGGAAGGCTACAAGCCCGAGTTCGGCGCGCGTGAGCTCAAGCGGCTGATCCGCAGCGAGCTGGAGACGGCACTGGCGCGCGAGATGCTGGGTGGCGGTATCGGCAAGGCCGATCACGCCAGCGCCCGCTGGGACGACAAGGCCGAACGGGTGGTCTTCGAGCGCCAGGAGCCACCCGCGAAGCCGGCCGAGCCTGAGAAGCCCGATGCCGCGAACGCGGCCGAGACGCCGCCGAGCGACGCGAGCAAGCCTGCGCGCAAGAAGAAGTCAGCGGGCGGCGAATCTTGAGTCATGGGGAGGCTGTCGTGTCCGACCCCAACGGGCTGACATGGGCAGCCACCCTCGTGTCGCTGGCGGTCGCTATCCCCACAGCGGGGCACGCGGTCATCTACAAGCGTGACCCTCGATCGGCCACGCTGTGGGTACTGCTGATCGCCTTGTTGCCGCTGGGCGGTTCGCTGCTGTATGGGCTGTTCGGCATCAACCGTTACCAGCGGCGGGCGCGGCGGCTCTTCCCGGGGGCAGATCCTGCTGTTCGGCAGGACCTCTCGCCCACGATGCCCGAGGCTGTATCGCCGCCGCTTGCCGGTCTGGCCCACCTGGTGGGACGCGCCACCGGCCAGTCGCTGACCAGCGGCAACCGCATCGAGCCGCTTGTCGATGGCGAGCAGGCCTACCCGGCCATGCTCGCCGCCATCGAATCGGCGCGGTACAGCGTCGCCTTGGCCTCGTACATCTTCGACAGCCAAGGCATCGGGGCGCAGTTCGTCGATGCGCTGCGCCGGGCTCATGAGCGCGGCGTGCAAGTGCGGGTGCTGATCGACGACGTGTATGCCCGCTGGACGCCCCGCAGCGCCTACCGCGCCTTGCAGCGCGCCGGCGTTCCGGCGGCGACGTTCAACCCGACGTTGATTCCCGCGCGCCTGCATGCCGCGCATCTGCGCAATCACCGCAAGCTGCTGGTGATCGATGGCGAGACGGGTTTCACCGGCGGCATGAACATCTTCAGCCCGTATTGGCGGCCCGATGCGCCGGGCCGGGCCTGTCACGATTTGCACTTTCGTCTGCGCGGGCCGGTGGTTGCGCATCTGATGCGGTGCTTCACCGACGATTGGTGCGATACCACGGGCGAGCGGCTCAACGAGGGTCTCTGGGGCGAACCGCCCGCAACGGCTGATGAGCAAGGAACCTCTTGGGCGCGCGGCATCGAGGCCGGTCCCGATGAGGCCCTGGACCGGCTGCGCTGGACCTTCATGGGCGCTTTGAGCGCGGCGAAGCATTCGGTGCGCATCTGGACACCTTACTTCGTGCCCGATCAGCCGATGATCGCGGCGCTAAGCACGGCCGCGTTGCGCGGCGTGCGTATCGACGTGCTGACGCCCGCAAACGGCGACCATCCCACGGTGCAATGGGCCGCACGCGCCCACTACTGGCAGGTGCTGGAGCACGGTATGCGCATCTTCGAACGGCCGGGCCCGTTCGACCACAGCAAGCTGATGCTGATAGACGGCCAGTGGTGCTGCCTGGGTTCGGCCAATTGGGATGCGCGCAGCCTGCGCCTCAACTTCGAGTTCAATGTGGAGGTGTACGACACCGCGCTGTCTACGCGGCTGGAATCCCTTTTTGATGCCGCCCGTGATGCATCGAACGAGATATCGGCCATGGCGTTGCGCGCCCGCCCGCTGGCCATCCGCTTGCGCGACGGGGTGGCCCGTCTGTTCACCCCCATTCTCTAGCGGCACGACTTGCGAGGAACATTGCCCATGGAAAAGAAAGATCAATGGAACATTGGCTACTGGATCGTCGCCGGCCTGTTGCTGCTGACGCTGCAGAACTACTGGCAGGCGGCCAAGACCGTCGAGCCCGTGCCCTACAGCGAATTCGAGAAGGCGCTGGCCGAGGGGCGCGTCGCCGAAGTGCTGGTGTCGGACCGCACGGTCACCGGGCGCCTGAAATCGCCGGACAGCCGGGGCAAGACCACCATCGTGGCCACTCGCGTCGAACCCGACCTGGCCGAGCGGCTGTCCAAGTACGACGTGCCTTACGCGCGGGTGGTGGAAAGCACCTGGCTACGTGATGTGCTCTCCTGGATTCTGCCGGCGGTGGCCTTCTTCGGCGTCTGGTTCTTCCTGTTCCGCCGCTTCGCCGAGAAGCAGGGCATGGGCGGCTTCCTGAGCATCGGCAAGAGCCGCGCCAAGGTGTTCATGGAGAAGAACACCGGCGTCACCTTTGCCGATGTCGCGGGTGTCGATGAGGCCAAGGCGGAGTTGGTTGAGATCGTCGATTTCCTCAAGAATCCGCAGGAGTATGGACGGCTCGGGGCGCGCATTCCCAAGGGCGTGTTGCTGGTCGGCCCACCGGGCACCGGCAAGACATTGCTGGCCAAGGCTGTTGCCGGCGAGGCGGCGGTGCCCTTCTTCTCCATCTCCGGATCAGAGTTTGTCGAGATGTTCGTCGGCGTGGGTGCAGCGCGCGTGCGCGACCTGTTCGAGCAGGCCCGCGGGCAGGCGCCGGCCATCATCTTCATCGACGAGCTCGATGCGCTGGGCCGCGCGCGCGGCGTCGGCGGCCCCATCGGCGGCCACGACGAGCGCGAGCAGACCCTCAACCAGCTGCTCACGGAGATGGACGGCTTCGACAGCTCGGTCGGGCTGATCATCCTCGCCGCCACCAACCGCCCCGAAATCCTCGACCAGGCGCTGCTGCGCGCCGGTCGCTTCGACCGTCAGGTGCTGGTGGACCGGCCCGACAAGAAGGGACGGCTGGACATCCTGAAGGTTCATGTCAAGAAGGTGACGCTGGCCCAGGATATCGATCTCGAACAGGTGGCTGCGCTGACCACGGGCTTTTCGGGTGCAGACCTCGCGAACCTGGTCAACGAGGCCGCGCTGGCCGCGACCCGGCGCAAAGCGTCCGCCGTGGAGTTGCAGGACTTCACCGCCGCCATCGAGCGCATCGTGGCGGGCCTGGAGAAGAAGAACCGAGTACTCAATCCCAAGGAGCGGGAAACCGTGGCCTATCACGAGATGGGCCATGCGCTGGTGGCGCTGGCGCTGCCCGGCACCGACCCCGTGCACAAGATCTCAATCATCCCGCGCGGCATCGGCGCGCTGGGCTACACGCTGCAACGCCCCACCGAAGACCGCTTCCTGATGACGCGCGCCGATCTGGAACACAAGATCGCCGTGCTGCTGGGCGGTCGTGCGGCCGAGAAGCTCGTGTTCGGCGAGCTGTCCACCGGGGCTGCCGATGACCTCGCACGGGCCACCGACATTGCCCGCGACATGATCACCCGCTTTGGCATGGACGAAGGACTGGGCTACATCGCCTTCGAGGCGCAGCGGCCACGCTTTCTCGATACACCGGAACTGGCCCACGGCGGCTGCCGGGTGGCCGAATCGACCCAGGCGCGCATCGATCAGGCCATCCGCGACATCGTGATGGGCGTGTTCGAGCGCGCCTACGGGATCCTCGACACCAACCGCGCGGTGCTGGAGCGTTGTGCGCGCGAACTGCTGGCGCGGGAAACGCTCGACGAGAACGACATCCTTCAATTGACCCAAGGACTTGTTCTTGATGGAAACGAAAAGTAGTAGGCGCTATTCAGAGTAAGCCGGCGGCTCTGTTCGGTGCGTCATCCAATTCGCCGGCATTGTTCAAGGAGAACCGATATGTCTGCATTGACTCCGTGGGACCCCTTCCGGGAACTGGATGAATTGCAAAACGGCCTGGCGACGATGTTCGGACGAATACCCCAGCGACAGGGCGCCCGTACCGGCAACGAAGCCATGACCACGGCGGACTGGGCACCAATGGTGGACATCAGCGAGGATGAGAACGCATTCCTCCTCAAGCTGGATCTGCCGGAGGTCCCCAAGGATGCCGCGCGCGTCAGCGCGGAAAACGGCGTGCTCACCATCAGCGGCGAGCGCAAACTGGAAAAAGAGAAGCAGTGCAAGAAGTTCCACCGCATCGAACGTGCGTATGGCCGCTTTGTGCGCAGCTCTGTCTTGCCTGACAACGTTGATCCGACCAAGGTGACGGCTGATGAAAGACGGCGCGCTGGGAGTGCGGCTTGTCAAGGCCGAGCAAGCCAAACCGAAACAGATTGAAATCTCAGTCAACTAACTTTAATTAGGAGCCCAAGATCATGAATATCAAACAGCCCCAATCAACCTTCTCCGCACTAGCCCTGGCGGTCGTCGTCGGACTGAGCGGACCGGCTCTGGCCCAATCGGCGGCAGGTTCTAGCCCAGGTGCTGCAGCACCCTCTGCCGCTTCCAAGGCGGCGCAGCCACAGGTAGATGACAAGGCCGCCCGGGAAGCCGAAAAAAAGCGTGCTGAGCTCACTCAGGACGCCATCACGGCGCTCACCAAGACCCAGGAGGCTTTGACACTCCTTGATGCAAAGAAGACCAAGGAGGCGCTCGCTGCGCTGGAACTGGCCAGCGGAAAGCTGGAACTGGTATTGGCACGCGACGCCAAACTTGCTTTGGCGCCGGTCGATGTACGCGTCATCACCCACGATATCCACGCCAACGTGGAATCGGTGAAGAAGGCGGTCAAGTTGTCTCGGGAGTTCTTGGGTGATGGCGAGCTGCAAAAGGCCCGGCCCATCGTCGCCAATCTGGCCAGCGAAATCGTGATCGAAACCGACAACCTGCCGATGGCAACGTACCCGGCAGCGATCAAGTCGGCCGCACGGCTCATCGACAGCGGCAAGATCGACGACGCCAAGGCGGAACTCGCCCGAGCACTGAACACGCTGGTGGTGACCTCGGTCGCCTTTCCTCTGCCCGTGCTACGGGCTGAAGCCGCGATGGCAAAAGCTGAAAAGCTGGCCGAGACCGACAAGCGCGATGCCAAGCAGAACGAGGAGCTCAGCACCTTGCTGTCGTCCGTGCGCACGGAGATCGAGATGGCGCAGATCCTGGGTTATGGCAAGAAGGCGGATTTCAAACCCATCTTCGATCATGTGAAGTCCATTGAGCAAAAGTCGGCTGGTGGCAAAAGCGGCAAGGGATGGTTCGACGAGTTGAAGACGCGCCTCCAAAAGCTGTTTTGAGGTGATGAAGGGGCCGACTGTTCGGTCGGTCAGTCTCGCGATGTTCGCAGTCAGCCCCAATAGATTCGCCTATTTTCACTAACTCACACGAGGCATATCACCATGAATGAGCAAACATCGAATCCCAATGCGACGAACAAAGAAATAAACGAACAGGCCGCGGTAAGCAGCCTTCCTGTCAGTCCAGAGGCCAAGGCTGAAGTCGTCACGGAGGTACAGCCTGAGGTTCAGAAGGAAACGGACTCGCAGGCGGCAGACAAACGTAAACAAGTCCTCGATGAGGCCGTCTCGGCCTTGGCGCTGACCAAATCAGCGCTGGCCGCACTTGACGGAAAGGACGCTGCACGCGCATTGGCAACGCTGGCCGAAGTGACGGGAAAGCTGGAGCTGATCGTTGCGCGCGAACCCACGCTCGCCCTGGCCCCCGTTGATGTGCGCACCATCGTGCACGACTTGTTCGCCAACACGGAAACCATTGAGGCGATGACCGACGAGGCGCTGGATGCCCTCAAACATGGCGAGGTGCAACAGGCACGTCACGTGCTGGCTTTGCTGGCCAGTGAAATCGTGATCGCGGTCACCAACATCCCTCTGGCGTCCTATCCCGCAGCCGTGAAGTCAGTCGTGCCGCTGATCGATCAGGGCAAGATTGAAGAAGCCAAAGCCGCGCTGCAGGCAGCGCTCAGCACGCTGGTCGAGACGCGCAGCGTGCATCCGCTGCCCGCCCTGCGCGCCAGGCTGCTCCTGAAGCGCGCCGAGACCTTGGTAGAAGATGGTCAGCGGAGCGAAGCGTCCAATGAGCGCCTGGAGACATTATTGAACGAAGCGCGGCAGCAGTTGGAAATGGCAGAACTGCTGGGCTATGGAAAGAAGAAGGACTTTGAGCCCCTGTATGCTGAACTCAAGAAAGTCAAGCAAAAGACGGCTGGGGGAGGCGGCGGAAAAGGCTGGCTCGATGAAATCAAGGCAAAGCTGTCCAAGTTGATCTGAAACCGCTGGATAGGGCGTAAGAGGGGCGCGTCGCGCCCCTCTCTTGGCTCAGGAGTGTTTGCTTTTTCACCCCATTAGATCTTTAGGAGATATAGCATGAATACAGACACCATCACCGATTCCAGTGCGGATGAGCCCACCAAAACACTGTGTTCATTGACCGAAAATTGGTGGATTTTTGCGTTGCGCGGTGTCTTGGCATTGATTTTCGCAGCCCTTGCGTTCTGGATGCCACAATCGGCTCTGTTGGCCATGACCTTAGTGTTCGGCGCATTTTCCTTGGTCAATGGCGCTTTCAACTTGGTTGCAGCGGTGCGCCATATCCAGAAAAAAGAGCGCTGGGGCTGGCTGCTGTTCAGCGGCATTGTCGGCATACTTACCGGCGTCGTCGTCCTGGTTGCTCCTTGGGTCGCCACGATGGTCATGGCTTCTTTTTTATGGGCTAGCGTGGGGTTCTGGGCGATTTTCACCGGTGTGCTGGAGATATCCGCCGCCGTTCGGCTGCGTCAAGAAATCAAGGGTGAAATCTGGCTTGCCTTCAGTGGACTGCTCTCGATTGTCCTTGGCGCTATCGTCTTGTGGATATTTTTTTCCCGTCCGGTCGAGTCATTCCTGGCCGCAGGCTGGCTGTTGGGCTTCTATGCGGCAGTCTATGGTGTCACGCTTTTGTTCTTGAGTTGGCGTCTTCGCAAAACGCGCCAGGGATAAGAGCGGGTCAAACTAAATTCTATGGATATGAGCATCCTCGATTCATACCTCCATAGAAATGACATCGAAGGAGTCATACATGCAGATGCAATATAGCTATCGAGCTATCGACAAAGAGTTTCATGAACCTTGGCAGAGAGCTTTGGGAAATGTGATCGAGCACGCCCTCAAGCCATTGCTCGACAAACACACTAAAGATTCAGCGCAACTTCAAATCGTCCTTGATCGCGACAAGATCAAGCGGCAATTTCTGGCCAGTGGCTATATGCACCTGCCCGGCAAAAAGATTGTCAGCGTTACTGCATCACATGACGAGCTGACGCCCCTCGCGCAGATGCTCGCACAGTCGTTGTTCCGTCAGGCCAAGAAGCATTTTGACCGACTGCATGCTCAGGATCAAATCAAGCGCAAAGCACGACGCGAGCGCTTGCGCGAGCTCAAGGTGCGAATTGCTGCAAAACCCGCGTCAGCCGCCCATGAGGCCAAAGAGACCCGAATGCCTCTACTGTCGAAACTTGAGGCTGTCGCAAGGCGTGAGCTGGCTTATCTGCGGGCCGTCGGCGATTTACCGCGCGATTATCCGACGCTGCGCGACGTGGTGGATGAAGCGATTGTCCGAGCTGAGGTGGAATGGCAATCCGTGCCGGGGGAAAAAGAGGCTTACACCGGTCTTTTGAAGCATCTGTTCGCCGTCCTGGATAACGAAGTGGCAAGCAGCCGGCAATTTGGCGAATTCGTTTCTCTGGACGCGCCGGTCGAACCGGATGCCCAGGACGTCGCCGAGGCCATGGTGGAAGAGGAAATCTTCGAATTTTATCAGCCCGATGACACACTCAAGCTGGCCGATATCTTCGCTGGCAGTCAGCATCCCGATGTCGCAACGATCGCGGAACAGGAGGAGCTGATTGATCGGTCGAGCGAGTTCGCTTTTGCATTCGACCTGCTGAAGGACATGCCGCGTTTGTGGCGGCGCATTTTTCTGCTTATCCGTGTGGACGGGCTGAATGCCAGCAGCGTCTCTGAAATCCTGCTGATTCCTAGTAAGGAAGATGCTGTCCGAAGGTGGCTCATGCAGGCCGAAGCATTCATCGCTGCTCATCTGGAAGAGGCCGGAGTAAGCAAAAACGGGAACGATTGGCTCCAAGGCGTTGATTGGTCGGCATTGTCTGTGACCCGAAGCGAGGCAGCCTCACTGTGGTCCAAGGAGGCGAACCATGAAGAATGATCTTCACCTTGTCTGCCCGCATTGCCAGTCCATCAACCGCGTACCGACTGCGAAGCTATCGGAACATCCCAACTGCGGCCGCTGCCAGCAGCCCTTGTTCACGGGCGAGCCCATCGAGTTGACCACGGCGACGTTCTCGCGCCACGTGGAGCGCAGCGACCTGCCACTGTTGGTCGATTTCTGGGCACCTTGGTGCGGGCCGTGCAAGATGATGGCCCCGCAGTTCCAGCAAGCGGCGCGCCAGCTCGAACCCAGGGTCAGGCTGGCCAAGGTCAATACCGAGGCAGAACCCCACCTGGCCGCGCAGTTCGGCATCCGCAGCATTCCGACGCTCGCCCTGTTCCAGGGTGGGCGGGAGATCGGGCGTCAGGCTGGCGCCTTGGGCGCGCAGGACATCGTGCGCTGGGCATCTGCACAGGTGGGGCGCTGACCGATGCAGGACTTGCTCGGCGCCACCCTGATCCTGCTGGCGGCATGCAGCCTCGCGGATGTGGCGACGGCGGCGTTCAGAGTACCCGCCTTGCTGGGTTACCTCGCCGTCGGCGCCTTGCTGGGCCCGTCGGTCAGCGGTGTAGTCGCGCCGGGAGAAGCGCTTGATTTTCTGTCCGAGCTGGGCGTGGCCCTGCTGCTGTTCATGGTTGGGCTGGAGTTCTCCCTCGGGCACTTCTGGCTTTCCCGTAAAACCGTATTGGCGGCCGGCAGCTTGCAGATGATCGCTGTCGCCACGCCACTGACCTTGATGTTGATGTGGCTGGGACAGCCAGTTCAGCGCGCTGCGTTGCTCAGCACTGCGGCGGCCATGTCGTCCACGGCGCTGGTCAGCCGACAGCTGGCCGACCAAGGCGAGCTCACCACCCGCCACGGCCGCAGCGCCATCGGCGTGCTGGTCTTTCAGGACCTGGCCAGCGTGCCCCTGCTGGCCCTGCTGGCGATCTGGGCGCGCGGCGAGTCGCCGAAGATCGAGAGCGTGCTGCTCGAAGTGTTGGGCGTGCTGATGTTGTTCGCGGCAGCGGCCCTCGCCTCCCGTCGTCTGTTGCATGGCCTGCTGGGCTGGGTGGCGCGGCAGGGCCACGAAGAATCCTTCGTGCTGGTTTCCTTGTGCGTGGTGGTGGCTGCCGCCGCTGCTGCACACGCGGTCGGCGTATCCGCCGCCCTGGGTGCGTTTTTGGCCGGCATGGTGCTGGGCGAGAGCGACTTCCGTCACCACATGGAAAGCCACCTCAAACCGTTTCGCGATGTGTTGTCGGGGGTGTTCTTCGTGACCATCGGCCTGCAGTTGGACGGAGCGCAGATTCTTTCGGCACCACTGGCGGTGTTCGCGTGGCTGGCAGTGCTGGTACCGGTCAAGATCGGGCTCAACACCCTGGCCTTGCGGGCGACGCGCCTGTCCGCCCTCGATGCCTGGCGCACGGGCATAGCGTTGGGGCATGGCGGCGAGTTCGCCCTGCTGTTGTTGGGCATGGTCTTGCAGCAGCATCTGATTCCCGCGACCGTCGTACAACCCATGCTGGTCGCGCTGGTGCTCAGCATGGCCTTGGCACCGCTGCTGATCCGCCATCACGATGTACTTGCCCGGTTCTTGAGCCGCACCGGCGGCGTCATTCAGCCACCCCAGGCTGAAGAAGTTGAGATCACCGCGCAGACAGCGCGATTTCGAGACCACGTCATCATCTGCGGCGCGGGCGAGCTTGGCCTGACCGTCAGTGAGATTCTTCGCCACGCCGGCGTGGCGCATCTGCTGCTGGAAGCAGACGAGCAGAAGGTAGAGGCCGAGCGTGCCGCCGGCGTGCCGGTGTTCCATGGCGATGCGAGTCGGCCCGATACCCTGCTGGCTGCCGGGTTGGCGCAAGCGCGTCTGGTGGTGCTCACGTTCGCCCATGCCCAGCAAGTGCTGCGCATCGCCCAGGCGATTGCCGAGCGCCGTCCGGCGCTGACCTTGTGGGTGTCATGCAGAAGTACGACCGCGGCCGATGCATTTCGCGCCATGCCCAACGTGCGTGTGTACCAGCAATCCTTTGCCGCAGGCCTTGGGCTGGCGGAACAAGTGATGTCGTCGCTTGGCATGTCGGCCAAGCTCGTCGAACGAAACATCAGTGCGATGCGCCGCCGTCTCGACAGCGGCAATGTCGCAGGGAGTCCATCTGCATGAAGTCAACAGGCCGCAATCCATTTCAGGTCTTCCGTGACCAATGGGCCATCATGAGTTTATACGAGCGCTTCGAGCAGGTCGTCGCCCTCGTTCTGTCGGCGGTAATTGCCGTCATCATCGTGGTGTCGCTGTTCCAGCTCATCGCCATCGTCTTCACGCTGCTGGTCCTCGATGCCTTCAATCCCCTGGATCACAAGGTATTCCAGAGTGTGTTCGGCATGATCATGACGCTCTTGATCGCGATGGAGTTCAAGCATTCCATTGTGCGCGTGGCGCTGCGTCGGGACAGCATCATCCAGGGCAAGACCGTGATCCTCATCGGTCTGATCGCGCTGGCGCGCAAGTTCGTGATCCTTGACCCCGAGGCGAGCCCCGCAAAGATAGCCGCGCTGGCAGGCGCCACGCTGGCTCTGGGTGCGACCTACTGGCTGCTGCGCAAGCGCGGCGACCGCGCCGCCGAGACCTCTGAGCATGACCCGTCATCATCCCAGTGATCCGCGCACGGCGCTGTTGCAACACCGCTGGCTCAACCGCCTGCAGACCGGGCTGTTGGTCCTGACCCTGGTCGGGATCGCAGCCGCAGCAGGGAGACTGCCGTTTGGGGAAGGCGGCCTGTGGCTCGCGCTGTTTGCCGTTGCAGGTGCGTTGCTGCTGGAACCGGTAGCCGCGTCGGCGCTGAGCTTGCGCCTGTACCGCGTACGGGCCTTGCACCCGCAAGAAGCCCACGAGATGTGGGCCCTGTTGCGCGAGCTGCCCGCCCGTGCCGGTTTGCCCGCCACGCCGGTGCCGCACTATGTGCCCAGTGCCGTCGTCAACGCCTTCGCCACCGGATCGAAGCAGGAGGCATCGATCGCCCTCACCGATGGCCTGCTGCGCAGCCTGAGCCCACGCGAGCTGGCGGGTGTGCTCGCGCACGAGATCGCGCACATCACCAATGAGGATCTGCGCGTCATGAGGCTGGCGGATTCCGTCAGTCGCCTCACGAGCCTGCTGGCCCTCATGGGACAAATCGCGATCCTGCTCAACCTGCCCGCGCTGCTGGTTGGCGCGGCGGAGGTCTATTGGCCTGGTCTATTGTTATTGGCCGCATCGCCCCAGCTGGCCCTGCTCGCACAGCTCGGCTTGTCTCGCGTGCGTGAGTTCGACGCTGACCGCCTCGCGGCGGAACTGACGGGCGACCCGCAGGGGCTGGCGTCCGCGCTGGCGAAAATCGAGCGGGTCAGCCGCTCCTGGCGTGCCTGGCTGTGGCCGGGATGGGGCAATCCCGAGCCCTCCTGCTTGCGCACGCATCCGGCAACGCAAGAGCGTATCGCACGCCTGCTGACGTTGGCGCCTGGGCCAGCATCAGCGTTGCCATTCCACGCGCCCCATTTCTTGCCGGAATCCGCTGTGACGCCGCGCCCGCCGCGCTGGCACCCGAGCGGGCTGTGGCGCTGATTGCCTATCAACAGGAGACTTCTCATGGCCTACCCCGACCCGTACCCACGCCCCGCACCGGACCCCTTCATCCGGCGCTGGCTCTTCATCACCGCCTGTATTGCCACGCTCATGCTGCTGTGGCAGTTCCTGCCCGCCATCGAGGCCTGGTTCAGTCCGCGCGAGGCGGCAGATCGCACCGTGACGGCGCGTGGCGATCTGGCGGCGGACGAGAAAGCCACCATCGAACTGTTCGAAGAATCGCGCGCTTCGGTGGTCTACATCACCACCGCGCAGCTGGTGCGCGACGTCTGGACTCGCAATGTCTTTTCCATGCCGCGCGGCACCGGTTCGGGCTTTATCTGGGACGATGCCGGCCACGTCGTCACCAACTTCCACGTCATCCAGGGTGCTTCTGAAGCCACGGTCAAACTCGCCGATGGCCGCGACTACCAGGCCGCGCTGGTGGGGACGAGCCCAGCGCACGACATCGCCGTGCTCAAGATTGGCGTCGGTTTCAAGCGCCCGCCGGCCGTGCCGGTCGGCACCAGTGCCGACCTCAAGGTGGGTCAGAAGGTGTTCGCTATCGGCAACCCCTTCGGCCTGGACTGGACGCTCACCACCGGCATCGTCTCCGCGCTCGACCGCTCGTTACCCGGAGAAGCGGGCGGCCCGGCCATCGATCACCTGATCCAGACCGACGCCGCCATCAACCCTGGCAACTCCGGTGGGCCGCTGCTCGATTCGGCAGGAAGGCTCATCGGCATCAACACGGCGATCTATAGCCCCTCCGGCGCCTCGGCCGGGATTGGTTTCGCCGTGCCGGTGGACACCGTCATGCGCGTAGTCCCGCAACTCATCAAGACCGGTAAGTACATCCGTCCGGCGCTGGGCATTGAGGTGGACGAACAGCTCAATCAGCGTCTGCTTGCACTGACCGGAAGCAAGGGCGTGTTCGTGTTGCGTGTTACCCCTGGTTCGGCAGCGCACAAGGCCGGCCTCGCGGGTGTCGAAGTCACGCCGCAAGGCATCGTGCCGGGCGACCGCATCATCGATGTTGATGGCAAGGCGACGGACGATGTGGCCAAGCTGCTCGCGCGGCTAGACGACAGGAAGGTCGGCGATGTGGTGGTCTTGTCAGTGGAACGGGCCGGCAAATCGCGCGAGGTGCGTGTGGAGCTGCAACCCGGGAATTGATTGAACTGAACCTGTGGATCAGGCGGTAGTGCAGCGTCGCGGTGATTGAGGTTCTCAGGTCTTCGGCCAGGTAGCGTTCCGCCTCAACCTCCGTAATTTTCGGATGCGATCTGCCTATCCGAATAGGCAAGCATGCAACGCCGGAACCTCTTGCCAATCATCGAAGGAGAAAGCGAGGCGCAATCCGCATGAGGTGGACGCAGGCCAGGAACGAGGCAAACAGGAGGCCGCATTGGAACTCAGACTACTGCGCTATTTCGTTGCGGTCGCGGAAGAACTGCATTTCGCGCGAGCGGCCGAGCGCCTTGGCGTAGAACAATCGCCTGTGTCGCGCGCAATGCGCAATCTCGAAGCCACGCTCGGCGTGCAGTTGTTCGACCGCAGCGCGCACCAGACGCGACTGACCTGGGCCGGTCAAGTGTTCCTCGGTGAGTGCCGGCGTGTGCTGGCCACCGTGGAGCAGGCGGTGAGTGCCGCAAAGGCGGCGGCGCAGGGCTATCAGGGTTATCTGCGCATCGCCATCTGCGACAGCTTGGCGCAGCCCCACATTGCCACCTTGCTGGCGCGCAGCCGCGAGGAAGAGCCCGAACTGGAGATTCGCGTCTTCGAGCTGCCTTTCGCGCAGCAGCTCAAGGGCCTGCACAACGATCTGCTGGACATCGGCTTTGCGCTGTCGGACGCGGTGAGCGAAGGCCTTGTCGCCGAGCCCGTGTGGACCGATCCTCTGTCGGTGATCGTGCCCGTGCGCCACCCCTTGTTGGCGCACGCGGAAGTGCCATTGGATGAAGCCTTGAAGTTTCCGTTGGTACTGTGCCATCCGGACGCGGGATCGGGCTGCCACCACCAGATCCAGGCGGTGCTTCAAGGTGCGTCCAAGCCGCTCAAGCTGGTAGATCAGGTGACGAGCCTAGGCGTGATGCTGACTCTGGTCGGTGCCGGTTATGGCCTAGGTTTCGCCATTGCCTCGCAGGTGCAGACCCTGAACCGCCCCGACATAACCGTTCGCCCCTTGGCCGGCACGCCGCCCATGCTGTCTACCTACCTGCTGCGCCGCAGCGCCGAACCCTCTGAGCCCATGAAGCGGTTTCTGCAGCGCGCCCGCGAGGAGTTCCTGCCAAAGGGAGATGAACCGGCCTCGTGACGTTGAGCGCTCGGGTACATTGGCTACTGCTGGCTGTCCATGGCTCGCACTGGACTTGCTCGGAGCGCGCGTTGACCAAGCGTGGTTTTCAGTCCATAATTATGTCCATCTCGGTTCGCCGAGTGCGGAAAACTCGTTATCAATCAACGAGTTGGGAACACGATGATGTTCCCATCGCCCGCTCCAGATAGACATCCCTACTGACGTCGGTTCTGGTGCACAAACAGAATGCGGCTTGAGAGTGGCCAATCTGGCTAAAGCGATTGAGCAAGCCGACGTGGACATGCAGTTCCACAAGCTGGCAGTCGAACATGCGTACGGTCACCATTTCGCCCGGCCGCTTAAAGCAAGTTCTTCTTCGCCTCCACAACGCTGCGCCGTTGGCAGTCGCGCCATTTCTTCCATATCGTTCGACCCGAGCGCTTGCGCATCGCCTCTTGATGGTGCGCCGAGCTCGAACTCGAATTCTTAGGCTGCCCGCGCCGAGCGGGCTTCGTCGTTTCAATGGTGCACTTGACAAAGCTGTAGGGTGCAAGCGCGCTGCCAGGCTTCCGACGGATTCCTGGGCTGGCTACACTTTTCTTTCCACAGAGAAGGGAAGTCATGGGCACAGATATCTACGTTTCGACGCTGACCGCCGATCTGGAGCAGCAGTTCATCGACGCGGTCGGACAGAGCCGCAAACTGCACGCTCCATGGGTTTCGCCCCCCAGCACGGCACAGGAGTTCCAGGGCTACCTGGCTCGCGTGCAGGAGCCGTCGGGTGCGGCATTTGTGATCTGGGAGTGGTGCAGCGATGGTTTTGCCGGGGTCGTGCAGATCACGAACATCCTGATGGACCCGTTCCGCTCTGCCCATATCGACTTCTTTGCATTCTCGGGCTTCGAAGGGAAGGGCCTGATGAAGGAGGGCCTCGCGCATGTCGTGAAACAGGTCTTCAGGACTTCGAAGCTGCATCGGCTGGAAGCCAACATTCAGCCTGAGAACAAGGCAGCCATAGCACTGGTGAAGTCCTGTGGTTTCAAGTTGGAGGGGTTGTCGCCCGCATTCATGAAGGTCGGTGGTCGCTGGCGAGATCACGAACGCTGGGCGCTGTTGTCCGCGTAGTCGCTGCCGGATCCGTCAGCGCCTGGGGGTTCTCCATGCACTGGTCTCGCAAAGGGCGCAGCACCTTGTCATCCTGGGAAGTGACGAGACGTCGAAGAAGGTGAAGCACACCGAGGTGCAGACAAGCCCTATCAGCGGGCTTGTTCTTGCCTGACGTCTCCCCCCGAAAACAGCTGGACAGCGTCCGGAACTACAGGGGCGAGATCTGCGGCGCGACAAACGCAAAAAAGCCGCATAGGTGCTGAGATGACAGGCGAAGGCGCTCGTTACAATGGAACTCCATGGTTCACTGCACTCTCACCACTATCACCTCCACGACCGCTTCCTGCGGACCGTGTGAAGTGCCGTGAGTCCCAGTTGAACCACTTCCCAGGCCCGCCAGCGATGGACAGGGCCCTTTTTTTTGCCCTTGCGTCGCCGGCACCACGCAAGGAGTTGCATTCATGTTTGCTCTGTTAGTCCTCGATGTTCAGGTCGGCCTGGTCCGAGGCCCTGAACCCATGTGGCGCTGCACCGAGGTGCTGGACACCATCAATACCTTGATGGCACAGGCCCGCCGCGCGGGAGCGCCAATTTTTCTGGCTCGTCACATCGGTCCCGTGGGAACGCCCATTGGCCCAGGCAGCCCACTGACCCAACTCGCACCCGAACTGCAACTGGACGGCAGTGAGGTTGTGTTCGAAAAACACCGCCCAAGCGCCTTTGCAGGCACCGATCTGTTGCAGCAGCTTCAAGCACGCAACGTGACCGGCCTGGTCATCACCGGCATGAAGACTCAGTACTGCGTGGACACCAATTGCCGGGTCGCTCGCGATCTGGGCCTTGATGCCGTCCTTATTGCGGAGGATGGACATACTTGTGCCGACACCCCCCAGCTTGCAGCGCAGAAGATTGTGGAACACCACAACGCGACGCTGGCAGGGGCGTTTTGCGCGGTCATGCCCGCAAACGCCTGGGATTTCTCGGCACCGGTTCACACCTGATCTGCGGAGTCCGCCCATATTGAGGCACACGCGAGCGATTGCAGCGCCATTCGTCTTTCAGACCACCGGGCCATGGGCCAATGCCGACGGCCTGGTCCTGCCTTGCGCTGATTCCCTGACCTGTGCTTGTCCGACAAGGGCGTGCCTGGGCGGCACCCATGCTTGAGGCCATGAACACACCTCCTCCCAACACCCCTGGCCAAGTGCCCACGTCGTCGTCCCGCAACCGGTTCGCCACCAAGCGGACCATGTACATCGCCGCAGCCGTCGTGGCCGTGGCGCTAATGATGGTGTTTGCGCCCTGGTAGGCGCGATCCACTGTCATGGTCCCGCCCATGCCCGAAAGGGCATGAGAAAGCCCGCCATTTGGCGGGCTGTCGTTTTGGGGAATCGCTTGCCTCAGTGCGCAGGGTGCGCCGTGGGTGCTTGCGCCGTGGGGAGTCGGGCCAGCTTCTGCGAGCAATCGCTGCACACGTGCCACGCATGGAATTGGCGGGCGCCTGTGGCGGGCTTTTCCTGTTCGCACTGCATGCAGAAGACGGCGGGGGCCAGGTCCAGGAGCCGGATCGGCTCTCTGCCTTTCTTGGGACTACGCATAGCTCTCCTTCAAAGTGTTGCTCCTCGGTATCCATTGGGCGCCGGGTTGGAGAAGGCGGTCGTCAGCGGGCGCGCCAAGGCGGGGCAGAAGCCGGCGCCATCGAGGGTGCGTGTTCAACTTACAGCCAGGCCGTCTCACGGTTGTGACTTTTGCATGACCGTGTGGGGAAGGCGCCGCAGCTGTTTGACAGCGTGCTTCGGGCAGCCCTAGAATTTTTGCTTCCATCCCTGCGACCATTGCGAGCCTGACATGAACCTGTGACGCCTTCGGACCTTCGTCCGACCAATCCCCCGAAGCCCTTTGCCGGCCGACGGCGGACGCCTGCGTCACCTCCTGCCTGTTCGTTGATTGCTCTGCGTTTCCTGAACGCAACCCGGCGTCGCCGTGCGGCCTCCTTTCGGAATTTTTGAAAGAGTGCCCATGACGGAATCCATCGATATCCTCGCCCACAACACGGCCGCCTGGAACCAGCAGGCTGCCAAGTCCTGCGACTGGTCGCGCCCGGTCGACAGCGCCGAAATAGCACGGGCCCGCGCCGGGAGCTGGCAGGCGCGGCTCACGCCAGGCCCCTTGCCTGCCGGCTGGCTGGATGATGTACGCGGCCTGCGCATCCTCTGCCTTGCCAGCGGCGGCGGCCAGCAGGCGCCCATTCTTGCGGCAGCGGGCGCCCAGGTCACCGTCTTCGACGCCTCAGCCGGCCAGCTTGCGCAGGACCGGCACGTGGCCGAGCGCGAAGGCCTTGCGCTGACCTGCGTGCAGGGCGATATGCGCGATCTGGGGGTCTTTGCAGACGCCAGCTTTGATGTGATCTTTCACCCCATCTCCAACCTCTACGTGCCCGATGTGCGGCCCGTATGGCGTGAATGCGCGCGGGTGCTGACGACGGGCGGGCGTCTTCTGTCCAGCTTCTGGAATCCGGTGGTCTTCGTGGAGGACCGTGATCCTGCATTGCGCGAGCAAGGACTCGTGCGGCCCGCCTGGCGCCTGCCGTATTCCGATGTGGCGGATTTGCCGCCCGAGGCGATTGCGGCCAAGCGCGAGCGCAACGAGGCCCTGGTGTTCGGCCATACGCTGGCCGATCAGATCGGGGGGCAGTTGGATGCGGGGCTTGTGCTGACGGGCTTCCACGAGGACTGGCAGCCCCACGTCCGTTTTGTGATCGAGAAGTTCGTGCCGACCTTCATTGCGACACGTTCGATGAAGGTCTGAACGCGCTACCTACGGCCTGGACCGGCCTTGCCGTGCTCAGGTGCGCAAGGCCGGTATCCAGGTCTGTTGCTGGGCGGGTTCTGCCACGGGCTGCGCCGGTTGCGGTCGGGGAGCAGGGCCTTTGGCCTGGGGCGATGGCTGGGCCTGCCGCACCTGCTCGGCGCCGGACTTGGCCAGCAGCAGCATCACGGCCATGCAGATCAACGTCAGCAAGAGCACCACGCAGATGGGGCCCAGATCCACGGAGGCGATGTCCAGCCCCTTCAGCGACTGCCAGCGTTCTGAGCGTATTTCCAGCGGTTCTTCGGGATCGGCCATGACACCTCCACTGCGTTGAGTGTGCCTCCATGCTAGGCGCAAGTGAGCATGCAAACAATATGGGAACTTCGCCAGGATGCGAGGGTATACCGCAGGCAGCTACTTGACCCACATCAATTGCGCCGCCACGGCCAGGGCGATGGCCAGCAGCACCAGCAGCACCAGCCTTGCCACGATGGTGACCGCCTTGCGGCGCGCTGCTTTGCGGGTGTTGCGCGGACGAGGTGGGGTAGGCGGCGGCTGCGTGGCATCCAGGGCTGCAATTCTTTCCAGCCAGTCCTGGGTTGTTGGCAGGGCAGTGGCGGGCGGTGACGAGGACGGGGACGAACCGGGCTTGCCGCGGTTCATGGCTCCAGCTCCTGCCGCATCTCTTCCAGCACCTCCAAGGCGCCCTGGATCATGGCTTGCCTGTGCTCCAGCGCAGCCTTCTGGGTCTGCAGCCGTTCCAGCTGCTCGGCTACCTGCGCCTCGTCGGCCCGCAGCTTCTTCAGCCGCTCCTGTATGGCCTCCATTTCCGGGGCGCTCATCTGCCAATCCTCCAGCATGCGAAGGGCGTGGCACGTGGCCCGGTCCCTTCTCACAATTCACACGATGCCGGCAATTATCTGTGCGTCTTAGCGACTGGCTATGAATGAATTGATATAGATTGTCATCGGCTGGCGCAGAAGGGGGCCGAAAGCTTGCCGCTGCATGCGCACGGTGCTGCGCAGATCAGAGCAGCGCAGTTCAATGCGCGAGGAATTTGAGAAAGATCCGCCCCTGCCGCGTTCTGACCTCGGTCCCTTCGATAAAGCCCATCAGTCTGGCCGAGCCGTCCATGGAGTACAGCGCCGGCCCATCGATGCGGTAGATGAGCCTGGTCCCGCACCGGACGAATTCATCGCCTTCGACACGCCCGATTTCGTGTCCGCGCCCATCAAGCACAGTCCACGAGCGTCCTGCAATCATGGCCTCACCCGGCGGTTGCCGGTCCCCAAGTAAAAGCGTCAATCTAAGGAACGCTGGGCGTCTGAGTCTGAGCGAATCTGAGCAGTTGTGTAAAGCCGGGCCACCGACGCCTCGGGTGGCACCCTGCGCAAATTCGTGTGCGCCCGGCCCAAGCCGCATCACGCCGGCCTAAAGAAGCTGGCTGCGGTCTAGGGGCACTGCGCGCTTGGGCGCTTGAGTGGTACGCAGGCAAGTAGAATTGTTTCATATCAAAGACATGCTGCTCTGAAAGTTGCAGCGACCGGGCCCGCTTGGCGGGCCTTGTGCATGGGGCGCCGTCCCGCAGCCTGTATCTGGGTGCATGTCCTGATTCTCTGTGGGCCCGGCCTGCGATCCAATCTCGCGCATGGGGCTGAGCCTTCTCGTCAAATTGCTCTCATTTATGAAGTTCTGCTGTCGCCAACCGGATGCGCCTGTGGCATTGCCTTGCGGCTTGCCTGGGGTCTGTTCCGTCCGGTGGACGCTGCGCTGCGGAGGGCGGAGGTGAACGAGCAGGCGCTGTACGATCTGGCCCCCGTTCTGGAGCTGATGCTGCTGGGCCTGTTGCTGGCGCTGGGACCCTTGGCCTGGGTGTGGCTGCGCAACCGCAACGGTGGCTCGCTCAAGCGGCTGCAGGCACTGTCGGTGCTGACGCTGTTCCTGACTTTCGACCTGGTGCTGTTCGGCGCCTTTACGCGTTTGACCGATTCCGGCCTGGGCTGCCCTGACTGGCCGGGCTGCTATGGCAGCGCCAGCCCCATGGGCGCCCGCGCGCAGATTGCCGAGGCGCAGGCCGCCATGCCCACCGGGCCGGTGACGCATGGCAAGGCATGGATAGAGATGGTCCACCGCTATCTGGCCACCACCGTGGGCGTGCTCATCATCGCCATGACCATCATGGCCTGGCGGCGTGCGCGCCGCCAGGGCAGGGCGGGTGGCGCCCAAGGCGTGGAAGGCGCACGGCTGGGGGCCATGAGCCCCTGGTGGCCCACGCTGGCGCTGTTCTGGGTCTGCCTGCAGGGTGCCTTTGGCGCCTGGACCGTGACCATGAAGCTGTTTCCGGCCATCGTGACCCTGCACCTGCTGGGCGGCACGGGCCTGCTGGCCTTGCTGTGCGTGCCCGCCGTGGGGCTGAGCCGGGCGGCACGCCAGCAGCAGGCAACGGTGATTTCCCCGGGCCTGCGTGCTCTGCTGTGGCTGGGCCTGGGCTTGCTGGTGCTGCAGGTGGCACTGGGTGGCTGGGTCAGCACCAACTATGCGGTGCTGGCCTGCAGCAGTTTTCCGACCTGCCAGGGCAGTTGGTGGCCGGCCATGGATTTTTCGCAGGCGCTGCAGATCTGGCGTCCGCTGGGCCTGCTGCAGGACGGCAGCAACATCAGCTTTGCGGGCCTCACGGCCATCCACTATCTGCACCGCCTTGCGGCCTATGTGGTGGTGGCCGCGCTTGCCGGGCTGTGGTGGCGGTTGGGCGAGGCGCCTGCCCTGGCGCCGCAGCGCCGCGTGCTGGCTGGGTTTTTGGTGTTGCAGGTGCTGACAGGCCTGTCGAACGTGGTGCTGGACTGGCCGCTGGTGGCTGCAGTGCTGCATACGGGTGGCGCAGCCGCGCTGGTGACCGTGATTGTTTGGTGCCTGGCGGCCAGTCGCCCGGGCACGCTGCGGGCCGGGTTGCCGGTTGCCCGTGGAGAGATTGCATGAGTAAACAAGCTTCCCTGAGTGTCGAGTCCTCACGCTGGACGCAGTTCTATGCCCTGACCAAGCCCCGCGTGGTGCAGCTGATCGTGTTCTGCGCGCTGATCGGCATGGTGCTGGCCGTGCCGGGCTGGCCCAACGCCGACCAGTGGCTGCACATGGCGCTGGCCTGCCTGGGCATCTGGCTGGTGGCGGGCGCCGCAGCGGCCTTCAACTGCCTGGTGGAGCGCCATATCGATGCGCGCATGAAGCGCACCTCCTGGCGGCCCACGGCGCGCGGGGAGCTGACCAGCCAGCAGGCCCTGGCCTTCTCGGCCATCCTGTGCACGCTGGGTGCGCTGGTGCTGCTGCTGTGCACCAATCCGCTGACCATGTGGCTGACGCTGGCCACCTTCGTGGGCTATGCCGTGATCTACACAGTGATCCTCAAGCCCGCCACGCCGCAGAACATCGTGATCGGCGGCGCCTCCGGCGCCATGCCGCCCGTGCTGGGTTGGGCCGCGATGACGGGCCAGGTCGGACCCGAGGCGCTGATCCTGTTTCTCATCATCTTCCTGTGGACGCCTCCGCATTTCTGGGCGCTGGCGCTGTACCGCGTGGAGGACTACCGCCAGTCGGGCCTGCCGATGCTGCCCGTCACGCATGGCAGCGAGTACACGCGGCTGCAGATCCTGCTGTACACGGTGATCCTGTTCGCAGCCTGCATGCTGCCCTTCATGTACGGCATGAGCTCCTGGCTGTACCTGGTGGTGGCCGTGGTGCTGAGCGTGGGCTTTTGCGGCTATGCCTTCGCGCTGTGGCGCAATTACTCGGACGAGCTGTCGCGCAGGACTTTCCGCTTCTCGCTGGTGCATCTGAGCGTGCTGTTCCTGGCACTGCTGATCGATCACTACCTCTGGCTGGGCTGATGGCCTGAGGGCCATGGCCGCGCAATGACAAACCGGGCCCTTGAGGCCCGGTTTGTCTTGGTGCCTGCCGTCTTACTTGATCTGCCGCTTTTCCAGCTTGCGCGCCAGCGTGCGCCGGTGCATGCCCAGGCGGCGTGCGGCCTCGGAGATGTTGAAGTCGCTCTCGGCCAGGGTTTCGTGGATGTGTTCCCACTCCAGTGTCTTGATGGAAGTGGGGTTGCGCGACAGCTCCACGTCGGTGCGGCCTTCGAGGCGGCCGAAGGCGGCCTCGATGTCGTCGGTGTTGGACGGCTTGGCCAGGTAGTGGCAGGCGCCGAGCTTGACGGCCTCCACGGCCGTGGCAATGCTGGCATAGCCGGTGAGCACGACGATCAGCGCCTCGGGGTTGTGCTGGTGCAGCATCTGCACGCAGCTCAGGCCCGAGGCATTGCCGGCCAGCTTGAGGTCCATGACGGCGTATTGCGGCGAATGCGTCTGCAGCAGCTCGCGCACTTCCTCGGCGCTGGCGGCCTGCAGCACGCGGTAGCCGCGCCGCTCGAACGATCGCGTCAGCGTGCGTGCAAACGTTGCATCGTCTTCAACCAGCAGCAGGAGGCGGGAGCTGTCCATGGGCGATTCGGGTTCCTGTGGGCGCCGCTTCAGGCGCCGGGTTCAATGGCAATCGATGACAGGGGCAGGCGGATCTCCACCTCGCTGCCCCTGGGCGGGGTGTTCCTCACCTGAACGCGTCCGCCCAGCGAGCGCGCCACGTTGAGCACCAGGAACAGGCCCAGTCCGCGGCCCGGGCGCTCCGTCTTGGTGGAGATATGGCGCTGGCCCAGCTGCTCCAGCACGGCAGGTGCAAAGCCGGGACCCTTGTCGCGCACGGTGATGCACAGCATGCCGGTGCGCACGGACAGGTGCAGCGCCACATGGCCGGGAGATGCCTCGGCGGCATTGTCGAGCACATTGCAAACCATTTGCTGCAACGCGGTATCCGAAAGAATGGGGAAGTCCTCTTCGGCCTGGACATAGTCGAAACGCTCTACCGCATGGCGTGACTGCCATTGGGCGACCACTCCATCCATGAAGGCATGCAAGGTCGTGGCCTGGGGCGCGTCGGCGCGGGTTTCGCCGGCGGACATGAGCACGCTGGAGACGATGGATTTGCAGCGCAGCAGCTGCTGCTGCATCTCCTGCAGGTCGGCGAGCAGATCGGGATCTTGCGTGATGACGGGCATGCGCTGCCAGTCGCCCAGGATGACGGACATGGTCGACAGCGGCGTGCCCAGCTCGTGCGCCGCGCCCGTGGCCAGCAGGCCCATGCGCACGATGTGCTCTTCCTCGCTGGCGCGCTGGCGCATGTTGGCCAGCCGCGCGTCGCGCCGTCGCAGGTTGGAGACGATGCGGCGCAGGAAGACCACCAGCAGCACCGTGGTCAGCCCGAAGCTGATCAGGATGCCGCTCACGTACAGGCCGGGCAGCCCGTCTGGTCCCGCCGCGCCAATGGGCAGGGGCCAGTGCACGATGGCCAGCACCAGGGTGCACAGCGAGGTGCTGGCAACGATGATCCAGGCGTGCACGGGCCTGAGCAGCACGGCGCCCAGAATGCCCTGCAGCAGGAACAGATAGATGAAGGGATTGCTGGCGCCGCCGCTCAGATACAGCTGTATGGCCAGGGCGAGCACGTCGGCCAGCAGGGCCAGGAATAGGTTGCGCGCCGAGATCTGGCGGCGGTGGCTGCGGTACCAGTAGATGTAGCCGAGGTTGGTGAATACGCTGGCCATCAGCACCAGGGCCATGGCCGGCAGCGGCAGGTTGATGCCGAAGCCGTAGTGCACCAGGGAGATGGTGATCACCTGCCCGACCACGGCAAACCAGCGCAGCTGTATCAGCAGCTGCATGTTCTGGCGTTCGGTGGTGCGCTCGACGCGGAACAGGGACTCTGAAGGCGAATTCACGCGGGCGATTGTGCGCTACCGCAGGCAGCCGTGGCGCGGCAGGGTCTTGTAGAGGACTGAAGAAAAAGGGCCACCGATGTCATCGATGGCCCCATTGCCTGCGCAAGGCGGTTCTATGGCTTGTCGGCCGGCTGCCGGTCATTGCGCCTGACCAGCCAGGCGGCACCGACCACCATCAGCGCCAATCCGTACCAGGTCAGTGCGTAGACCAGGTGGCTGTTGGGAAAGCGGATCACGGTCATGCCCGGGCGCGGCCAGGTGCCGTCCGCCACGGGCTGGCCGGGCAGGCCGGCGTCGATGAAATAGGGCGCTGCCTTGCCAAGGCCCTGGGCCTGTGCAATGGCCGCCACATCGCGCGAGAACCAGCGCTGCTGAGCAGGATCGTTCTCGCGCAGAAAACCGCCGCGCGGCTCGCTGATGCGCAGCAGGCCGGACACCGTCACCTGGTCCTGGGATGCCTGCCCGGGCTGCGCCTGCCAGCGTGCGCGCTGCTCCGTGGGGATGAAGCCCCGGTTGACCAGCACCTGGCTGCCATCGTCCAGCTGCAGCGGCGTCAGCACCCAGAAGCCTGCTCCCAGCTCGGTCACGGCCTGGGTCAGCACGGTCTTGCCTGTCAGCCATTGGCCGCTGGCCTGCACAGCGCGGTATTCATGGTCGGCGGCCGTGATCTGCGGCCATTCGGCGGGCGGGGGCAGGGCAGCGGGCGCGGCGTGCACGCGCTGCTCCACGCGCTCTATGAGATCCAGCTTCCAGGCGCGGCGCTGCACCTGCCAGCTGCCCAGGAAGATGAAGCCCAAAAACAAGGCGATGCCCACCGAGATGAGCATCGCCTGAGCGAGTGGGCCGCGCCGGCGCGATGCGCCTGCGCGGCTGGAGGGCCCGGAGTTTCCGGATGCGGTCAAGGCGTGACTACGGCCGGTGCCGTCTGCGCCGCAGGATCGGCCGGCATGGTGTGCTGGGGCATCATGTTGGTGTTCATGTGGAACATGACCCACAGCGTGCCTGCGATGCCGATGGCCACGAAGACCACGGTGAAGATGGTGGACAGCAGGGTCCAGCCGCCTTCGATCTTGCCGTTCATGTGCAGGAAGAAGACCATGTGGACCAGGATCTGCACCACGGCGAAGCCGCCGAGCACCATCACGGCCGTCGAGCGGTCCGAGATGATGTTGCCCATCACCAGCCAGAACGGGATGGCCGTCAGGATGATCGAGAGCACGAAGCCCCACATGTAGCCCGAGAACGTGCTGTGCGGGCCGGCATCGTGGTGGTGGTCGTCATGGCCGTGATGGTCGTGGTGACCGTGGCCGGCGTGGATGTCGTGTGCAGCCATTTACAGCACCCCCATCAGATAAACAAAAGTGAAGACGCCGATCCAGACCACGTCCAAGAAGTGCCAGAACATCGACAGGCACATCAGGCGGCGGTTGTTCTCGTGCGTCAGGCCGTGCTTGTTGATCTGGATCATCAGCGTGACCAGCCAGATCAGGCCGAAGGTCACGTGCAGGCCGTGGGTGCCCACCAGCGTGAAGAACGAGGACAGGAAGGCGCTGCGCTGAGGCCCAGCGCCCTCGTGCAGCAGGTGGGAGAACTCATAGAGTTCCAGGCCCAGGAAGCACAGGCCGAACAGGCCGGTGATGGCCAGCCACATCTGCGTGCCGCCCAGCTTGCCCTGCTGCTTTTGCAGCATGGCGAAGCCGAAGGTGATGGACGACAGCAGCAGGAAGGCCGTGTTCATCGCCACCAGGGGCAGGTCGAACAGCTGGGCGCCCGTGGGGCCTGCAGCGTAGTTGCGGCCCAGCACGCCATAGGTGGCGAACAGTGCTGCAAAGATCAGGCAGTCGCTCATCAGGTAGAGCCAGAAGCCCAGAGCGGTGCCGTTTTCGGGATGGGGCTCCTCGGCGAGGTGGTACTCACGCGGGGCCAGGGCGGCAGCGCCGCCTGCGGTGTAACGGATATCAGACATGACGTGCCAGCTGTTGTGTGCGCAGTTCTTCCGTGGCCGCGACTTCCGCGGCGGGGATGTAGTAGTCGCGCTTGTAGTTGAACGTGTGGATGATCGACGCCAGCACGGTGGCGGCGAAGGACACGATGGCCAGGGGCCACATGTGCCAGATCATCGCGAAGCCGAAGACCGTGGACAGCGCAGCGATCACGACACCGGCGCCGGTGTTGGCGGGCATGTGCACGGGCTTGAAGCCGGTCAGCGGACGCTGGTAGCCGTGCTTCTTCATATCCCACCAGGCATCGATCTCATGCACCACGGGCGTGAAGGCGAAGTTGTACTGGGGCGGGGGCGAGGATGTGGCCCACTCCAGCGTGCGGCCTTCCCATGGATCGCCGGTTTCGTCACGCAGCTGGTCGCGCTTGAAGTAGCTGACCACGAGCTGCATCAGGAAGCTGCCGATGCCCAGGGCCACCAGGCCTGCGCCGCAGGCGGCGATGATGAACCAGATCTGCAGCGAGGGGTCCTCGAAGTGGTTGGCGCGGCGCGTCACACCCATCAGGCCCAGCACGTACAGCGGCGTGAAGGCCACCCAGAAGCCGACCAGCCAGAACCAGAACGAGCACTTGCCCCAGAACTCGTCGAGCTTGTAGCCGAAGGCCTTGGGGAACCAGAAGTTGATGCCGGCGAACACGCCGAACACCACGCCGCCGATGATCACGTTGTGGAAGTGGGCGATCAGGAACAGGCTGTTGTGCAGCACGAAGTCGGCCGGGGGAACGGCCAGCAGCACGCCGGTCATGCCGCCGATGGCGAAGGTGCACATGAAGCCCACGGTCCACAGCATCGGCACGGTGAAGCGGATGCGGCCGCGGTACATGGTGAACAGCCAGTTGAAGATCTTGGCGCCCGTCGGGATCGAAATGATCATCGTCGTGATGCCGAAGAACGTGTTCACGCTGGCGCCCGAGCCCATGGTGAAGAAGTGGTGCAGCCACACCAGGTAGGACAGGATGGTGATACACACCGTCGCGTACACCATGGAGGTGTAGCCGAACAGGCGCTTGCGGCTGAAGGTCGAGACGATCTCGGAGAAGATGCCGAAGCACGGCAGGATCAGGATGTAGACCTCGGGGTGGCCCCAGATCCAGATCAGGTTCACGTACAGCATGGGGTTGCCGCCCAGGTCGTTCGTGAAGAAGTTCGTGCCGACGTAGCGGTCCAGCGACATCAGCACCAGGGCTGCGGTCAGGATGGGGAACGAGGCCACGATCAGCGCGTTGGTGCACAGGGCAGTCCAGGTGAAGACGGGCATCTTCATCAGGTTCATGCCGGGTGCGCGCATCTTGATGATGGTCACGATCAGGTTGATGCCCGACAGCGTGGTGCCGACACCGGCCACCTGCAATCCCCAGATGTAGTAGTCAAGCCCCACCCCCGGGTTCTGCGCCCCCAGGTTGGACAGGGCCAGCCAGCCGGAGGTGGAGAACTCGCCCAGGAACAGCGAGATCATCACCAGCACGGCGCCGCCCGTGGTCATCCAGAAGCTGAAGTTGTTCAGGAACGGGAAGGACACGTCGCGGGCGCCGATCTGCAGCGGCACCAGGTAGTTCATCAGGCCGGTCACGAAGGGCATGGCCACGAAGAAGATCATGATCACGCCGTGGGCGGTGAAGATCTGGTCGTAGTGGTGCGGAGGCAGGTAGCCCAGGTTGTCGCCGAAGGCCATGGCCTGCTGCAGGCGCATCATCAGCGCATCTGCGAAGCCGCGCAGCAGCATGACCAGACCGAGGATCATGTACATGATGCCGATCTTCTTGTGGTCGATGCTGCACAGCCAGTCGCGCCACAGCGGGCCCCACAGGCGGAACTTGGTGAGAAGGCCCAGCACGCCGAGGCCGCCGAGCACCACGGCGATGAAGGTCACCAGCACGATGGGCTCATGCGCCATCGGGATGGAGTCCCAGGTGATGCGTCCCAGCAGCCAGTGGGCCTGTGCCGGGGAGGTATGTTCAGACATATCGAGTCTCTTAGGTCGTTTTGGAACGGGCGGCGGGCTGGCCGTCGTCCGCTTCCGCTATCTGCTTATTGCTGTGCGCTGGCGGCCGAGCCGTCGCGCTGGTCCAGGAAGGCCACGACGCGGTCGGCGTTTTGCACCGTGCACACATCCTGGGGCAGGTTCATGCCCACGGCCTTGAGATAGGCTTCACCGCCTGCGGCATCGATGGCCATCATGTGGTGCATGCACATCTTGCCTTCCTCGACGCAGCGGTTGAGCACCTTGTCGTACAGGCCTTCGTCCACGGTGGCGAAGCGCTCGACCGGGTTGCGCTCGCTGGGCTTGACCAGATTCAGGTAGGTGTCGCGGTTCAGGGCCTTGCCTTCGGACTTGGCCTTGGCAACCCACTGCTCGAATTCCTCGTCGCTGAGGCCGTGGAACTTGAACGTCATGCCCGAGAAGCCGGCGCCGCTGTAGTGCGATGCCAGGCCGTGGAACACACCGGTCTTGTTGATCACTGCGTTCAGCTCGGTCTGCATGCCGGGCATGGCATAGATCATGCCGGCCAGGTCAGGCACGTAGAAGGCGTTCATCGTCGAGGTGGCGGTCAGCTTGAAGTGGATGGGACGATCCACGGGAGCGGCCAGCTCGTTGACGGTGGCGATGCCCTTTTCAGGGATGAAGAACAGCCACTTCCAGTCCATGGCCACGACCTGCACTTCCAGCGGCTTGACATCGGTGCTCAAGGGCTTGGAGGCCGAGACGCGGTCCAGCGGGCGGTAGGGGTCGAGCTTGTGGGTGCTGATCCAGGTGATGGCGCCCAGCGCGATGATGATCATCAGCGGCACGGACCAGATCACCAGCTCCAGCGTGGTGGAGTGGTGCCATTCGGGGTCGTAGTGGGCCTCGGTGTTCGACTGGCGGTATTTCCAGGCGAACAGCAGCGTGAGGATGATCACCGGGATGATGATGATCAGCATCAGCAAGGTGGCCGTGACCACCAGGTTGCCTTGCTGCGCGGCGATATCGCCGGCCGGGTTGAGCACGACGGCTTTGCTGCAGCCAGTGAGACTGGCTGTCAAAGCGGCCGCGGTGAGCCACGCAGGCCCACGGAGTTCCTTGATTTTTAGCATGCTAGGGGCGCAACAAGAGCGCGTTTACATAGAAACGCGGATTACAAGATCCGGGCAAATGTATTACGAAGTATAAATTTGTCCATTGGACATTTTGTCCAACGTCAAGGAGAGGCCAGGAACTTTCTGCTACCTGGCGGGGCAGGCAGCGGGGTCCCGGCGATCCGGAGGCCGCATTTTTCGGCCGCGCGCAGCAGGAAAAACACCAAGTCCGGTCGAGGTGAAACCGCCTTGCGCCAGATCAAGCGAGGGCGTAGAACGGAGCTGTCAGTGAGACGAGACAAGGAGCATCCATCTATGAGCGGCCTCGACACAACTGCAAGCTTCCCCAACGGAAGCTACGAAAGCAAGGAATCTCTGTCCCGCGCCGACACCCACGAAGATGTCACGCCCAACGAGATCGCCGTCGGCGTGATCCTGGGGCGATCCTCGGAGTACTTCGACTTCTTCGTGTTCGGCATCGCCTGCGTGCTGGTCTTCCCGGCACTGCTGTTCCCCTATCTTTCCAAGCTTGACGGCACGTTGATGTCGTTCGGCATCTTCGCGCTGGCCTTCGTGGCGCGGCCGTTGGGCACGGCGCTGTCCATGGCCGTGCAGCGGCGCTGGGGCCGGGCGACCAAGCTGACGCTGGCGCTCTTCCTGCTGGGCGTGTGTACGGTGGGCATGGCCTTCCTGCCCAGCTACCAGCAGGCGGGCGTGAACGCCATCATCGTGCTGGCGCTGCTGCGCATCGGCCAGGGCATTGCACTGGGCGGCTCCTGGGACGGACTGCCGTCGCTGCTGGCCATGTCGGCGCCCCAGAACCGGCGGGGCTGGTATTCGATGATCGGGCAGTTGGGTGCGCCGCTGGGCTTTGTGCTGGCGGCAGGCCTGTTTGCCTTCATCTATGCCCATGTGGATGCCGACGAGTTCCTCAGCTGGGGCTGGCGCTATCCCTTCTGCGTGGCCTTTGCCATCAACGTGGTGGCACTGTTTGCCCGGTTGCGCCTGGTGGTGGGCCAGTCCTACACCGAGCTGCTGGCGCAGCGCGAGCTGGAGCCCATGGGCGTGGTGCCGCTGATGCGCGACGAGGGCCGCAACGTGGTCATCGGCGCCTTTGCAGCCCTTGCCAGCTTTGCGCTCTTCCACCTGGTGACCATCTTCCCGCTGTCCTGGATCTCGCTGTATTCGGACCAGTCGGTGAACCATGTGCTGGGCGTGCAGATCGTTGGCGCCTTCTGTGCGGCCGGCGCCATCATGGTTTCGGGCTGGCTGGCCGACCGGGTGGGGCGGCGCAACACGCTGGGCACCATGGCCTGCCTGATCGGCATCTTCAGCTTTGTGGCTCCCTGGCTGCTGGGCAGCGGCACCACGGGCAACAACGTGTTCATCATCGTCGGCTTCATCCTGCTGGGCCTGTCCTACGGGCAGGCGGCAGGCACGGTGACGGCCAACTTCCCCTCGCGCTATCGCTATACGGGCGCGGCCCTGTCCTCGGACATGGCCTGGCTGGTCGGCGCGGCCTTTGCCCCGCTGGTGGCGCTGGGCGTGTCCTCGCGCTTCGGACTGGTGGCGCTGGGCATCTATCTGCTGTCGGGCGCGCTGTGCACGCTGGCGGCGCTGGGCATCAACCGGGCCATCGAGACGCGCGACTGAACGGGCCCTTGCAAGCCAAAGGCCGGCTCTGCCGGCCTTTTTTGTCGCCGGGCCGCCCCAAGGCAAAAAGCTGGCCCCCTGGGGGGCTGCGGACCTTGCGAAGCAGGGGAGCGTGGGGGCATTTTCCGTTGCGGCTCCGCCTCAGGGGTTTTCACCGTAGCGCTGCTTGAAGTCGAATTCGAGCCTGTCGCAGTCCTGCACCGATTCAAACTGCCGCGTCTTGCGCTCGGCCTCAGGCCTGGCGGCTTCCTTGCGGCAGATCTTGATGGTTTCGCGCTCCACCCAGCGCGCCTCGCCTTCGGGCGTGGACAGCAACTGCCCGGCCAGCATGAGCACACCGAAGAAAGCCACGGGCAGGCCGATGAGCCAGGGCACGATGCGGCTTTTGCCTGGTTGGGCCGGTTTGGCGGAATGAGGCTCGGGTGTCGGTGGTTGCGCCATGGTGTGCTTGCTGTGGTTGCGGCTGGCGATTATCCAGGGCACCGACGGCGCACGGGCTGAGCGGGATCAGGGAACGGCGATATCGCCTGTGCCGCCCATTTCCCTCATTTCGTCCATCTCCTGCACTCGCCATTTCTCCAGCGCGAGAATTTCGGCCCTGCGGCCCAGATGGGGCGCCACCCACAGCTGCAGCCGGCGCGGCCCGCGTGCAAAGCCCAGCGGCGCAACCGGCGGCCAGTCGCGCGCCGCTGTTGCGCGCGCATGTCAGCGAACCGGCCAGTGACGGGCTGGAGATCGTGCTCAAGGGCGGGCAGATGGGGGGTGAGGCCTTCTTCGGCCAGGTGCGCGATGGAGGGACGGGCGGGGCTCGCTGCCGCGACGATGGGGCAAACCTATAATGCGCGTTGGTCCCGACGGGACACCCTCCCGCCAGGGACAGCGCCCCGCGTGCGCGCTCCGAACTCCTAGACACCATGAGCACACCCACTTTCACCGTTGCCGACATTCGCAAGAGCTTTCTGGACTTTTTCGCATCCAAGGGCCACACCATCGTGGAGTCGAGCCCCCTGGTGCCCGGCAACGACCCGACGCTGATGTTCACCAACTCGGGCATGGTCCAGTTCAAGGACGTGTTCCTGGGTACCGACAAGCGCCCCTACACGCGTGCCACCTCGGTGCAGACCTGCCTGCGCGCAGGCGGCAAGCACAACGACCTGGAAAACGTGGGCTACACCGCCCGCCACCACACCTTCTTCGAGATGCTGGGCAACTGGTCCTTTGGCGACTACTTCAAGCGCGAGTCGCTCAAGTGGGCCTGGGAACTGCTGACCGAGGTCTACAAGCTGCCCAAGGAGCGCCTGCTGGCCACGGTCTACGCCGAGGACGACGAGGCCTACGACATCTGGACCAAGGAAATCGGCCTGCCGCCCGAGCGCGTAATCCGCATCGGCGACAACAAGGGCGGCCGCTACAAGAGCGACAACTTCTGGATGATGGCCGACACCGGCCCCTGCGGCCCCTGCTCGGAAATCTTCTACGACCACGGCGCGCACGTGGCCGGCGGCCCTCCGGGCAGCCCTGACGAAGACGGCGACCGCTTCATCGAGATCTGGAACAACGTGTTCATGCAGTTCGACATGGACGAACAGGGCAACGTCAAGCCGCTGCCCGCCCCCTGCGTGGATACCGGCATGGGCCTGGAGCGCCTGGCCGCCATCCTGCAGCATGTGCACAGCAACTACGAGATCGACCTGTTCCAGGCACTGATCAAGGCGGCTGCGCGCGAGACGCACATTGCCGACCTCGAGACCCCGTCGCTCAAGGTCATTGCCGACCACATCCGCGCCACCTCCTTCCTGGTGGCCGACGGCGTGATCCCGTCCAACGAAGGCCGCGGCTACGTGCAGCGCCGCATCGTGCGCCGCGCCATCCGCCACGGCTACAAGCTGGGCCAGAAGACTCCGTTCTTCCACAAGCTGGTCAAGGACCTCGTGGCCGTGATGGGCGACGCCTATCCCAAGATCCGCGAGCAGGAAGCGCGCATCACCGAAGTGCTCAAGGTCGAGGAAGAACGCTTCTTCGAGACCCTGGCCAACGGCATGGAAATCCTGGATGCGGCGCTGGCCGGTGGCGCCAAGGTGCTGCCCGGCGACGTGGCCTTCAAGCTGCACGACACCTATGGCTTCCCGCTGGACCTGACCAACGACGTCTGCCGCGAGCGCGGCCTGGGCGTGGACGAGGCAGGCTTTCAGGCCGCCATGGAAGAACAGAAGAACAAGGCCCGCGCGGCTGGCAAGTTCAAGATGGACCGCGCCCTCGAGTACACGGGCCAGGCCAATGCCTTCACCGGCTACCAGAAGCTGGCCGAGGCCGCCAAGGTGGTGGCACTGTATGCCGAAGGCAGCGCCGTGCAGGAACTCAAGGCCGGCCAGAGCGGCGTGGTCGTGCTCGACACCACACCCTTCTACGCCGAGTCCGGCGGCCAGGTGGGCGACCAGGGCGTGATCAGCACCGCAGGCGCGCGCTTCGCGGTCGAGGACACGCTCAAGATCAAGGCCGATGTGTTCGGCCACCATGGCGTGCTGGAGTCCGGCAGCCTGAAGGTGGGCGATGCCGTGCAGGCCGAGGTGGACACGCAGCTGCGTGCCGCCACCATGCGCAACCACTCGGTCACGCACATCATGCACAAGGCCCTGCGCGAAGTGCTGGGCGACCACGTGCAGCAAAAGGGCTCGCTGGTCAACGCCGAGCGCACGCGCTTCGACTTTGCCCACAACCAGGCCGTGACCGCTGCCGAGATCCGCGAGATCGAGCGCCGCGTGAACGCCGAGATCCTGGCCAACACGCCCACCGACGCGCGGGTGATGGACATCGAATCGGCCAAGGCCACGGGCGCCATGATGCTGTTCGGCGAGAAGTACGGCGACTCCGTGCGCGTGCTGGACATCGGCACCAGCCGCGAGCTGTGCGGCGGCACCCACGTGCAGCGCACGGGCGACATCGGCCTGTTCAAGGTGGTGGGCGAAGGCGGCGTGGCCGCTGGCGTGCGCCGCATCGAGGCGGTGACCGGCGAGAACGCGCTGGCCTACCTGCAATCGCTGGAATCCACGGTGGACCAGGCGGCCGCCGCGCTGAAGGCACCGACGGCCGAGCTGAACACCCGCATCGGCGGCGCGCTGGAGCAGATCCGTGCGCTGGAGAAGGAAGTGGCTGCGCTCAAGGGCAAGCTCGCTTCCAGCCAGGGCGACGAACTGGCCGGTCAGGCCGTCGACGTCAAGGGCATCAAGGTGCTGGCCGCCAGGCTGGAAGGCGCCGATGCCAAGACCCTGCGCGAGACCATGGACAAGCTCAAGGACAAGCTGGGCGCCGCCGCCATCGTGCTGGCGGCGGTCGATGGCGACAAGGTGCAGCTGGCTGCCGGCGTGACCAAGGCCGAGACCTCGCGCATCAAGGCTGGCGAGCTGGTGAACTTCGTGGCCAGCCAGGTCGGCGGCAAGGGCGGCGGCAAGCCCGACATGGCCATGGCCGGTGGCACGGATGCAGCGGGCCTGCCGGCCGCGCTGGCCGCCGTGCAGGCCTGGGTGGCAGAGCGCGCCTGATCCAGCTGCGCGGCAGATGATTGCTGCTGCTCCCGCTTCGGGACGCCCCGGTGGATTCCTCCACCGGGGCGTCTTGCCGTGGGCGCTGCGCATGGCGTGCGTGATGGGCGTGGTGGCGCAATCGGCCGCTGCCGCCGCGCAAAGCGTGGTCTTCATCAACCCCGGCCGGTCCGACGAGCGCTACTGGACCACGGTCAGCGAGGCCATGCAGGACGCGGCCAGCAGCCTGGGCATGCAGCTGCAGGTGCGCTATGCGCAGCGCGACCACCTGCGCCCCATCGAGATCGCGCGGCAGATCGCGGCCCTGCCCAAGGCGCAGCGGCCCCGCTACGTGATGTTCACCAACGACTACAGCGTGGCGCCCGAAATCCTGCGCACGCTGGAGGCGGCAGGCATAGACAGCTTCATGGCCTTCAGTGGCGTGCCCGAGACATTGCGTGGCCAGACCGGCGTGGCGCGGGAGCGCTATCGCCACTGGCTGGGCAGCCTGGAGCCGGGCGCCGAAGAGGCCGGCTACCTCACGGCCAAGGCCTTGTTCGCCGCCGCGCGGGCGTCGGGCCACGCGCGTGCGGCCGATGGCCGGCTGCACATGGTGGCCATTGCCGGCGACCGCTCCACGCCCTCGTCGGTGGAGCGCAATGCCGGCATGCGCCGCGCAGCGGCCGAGGCCGGCGACGTGGTGCTGCAGCAGGAAGTCTTTGGCGAATGGCGCCGGGAACGCGCCGAGCAGCAGGCGGCCGTGCTGTTCCAGCGCTATCCCGAAGTGCGCCTGGTGTGGGCCGGCAACGACGAGATGGCCTTTGGCGCCATGCAGGCCTGGCGCGCGCGCGGGGGAGCGCCCGGGCACGATGCCTTCTTCAGTGCCATCAATTCATCGGCCGCCGCCATGACGGCGCTGCGCACGGGCGAGCTGAGCGCATTGGCGGGCGGCCATTTCCTCACGGGCGCCTGGGCTCTGGTCATGCTGTACGACCATGCGCACGGCAGCGATTTCGCCACCGAAGGGCTGGAGCAGGTGCGGCCCATGTTCGCCTTGCTGGACAAGTCCCAGATCGACCGCTACGAGCACAGGATCAGCGCGCCCCTGGCTCCGCTGGACTTTCGCAGCTACAGCAAGCACCTCAATCCCCGGTTGCGGCGCTACGGATTCGAGTTGAAGCACCTGCTGCGCTGAGCGCCTTCCATGCCCCGCTTCCGTTCGATCGCCTCCTTGCTGATTGTGCGCATCATGCTGCTGGCCGTGGCCTGCATGCTGGTGTTCGGCGGTGCCCACGCCTGGTGGGAGTACCGCAAGGGGCAGCAGGAGTTTCGCCGTTCCATGGAGACGGTGGTGACCAACAGCATGATCTCGCTGTCGGCCGCGCTGTGGGATATAGAGCCTGCCCTGGTGCACGAGCAGGTGCAGTGGCTGGGCCGGTTGCCCCTGGTCGGCCATGTGCAGCTGCGCGTCACCTCCACGGGCGAGATGTACGAGGCCGGCGAGCCCAGGGATGGCCAGGCTCCCGCCGTGTCCATGGCCATTGCGGCGCCCAGGCACAGCCAGTCCAGCCTGCCGCTGGGTGAGTTGCAGGTCTGGGAAAACCGGGGCCACTACCTGGAGGTGCTGCGCGACTCCACGCTGCGTGTGCTGCTGGGCTATGCGCTGTTCACGGCCCTGGTCTGCCTGATGGTGGCCTGGGTGATGCGCCGCGAACTTCGCCAGCCGCTGCAGCAGATTGCAGGCTTTGCGGCCAGCCTCAAGCCCAACGAGCTGTCGCGGCCACTGGTGCTGGAGCGGACCCGGCGCGGCCAGCACGACGAGATCGATCTGGTGGTGCAGGGCTTTGCCCAGCTGCAGCATGACCTGCGCGGCCACATCGAGCATCTGGACCTGCTGGTGGCCCAGCGCACCGGGCAACTGCAGGAGCTGGTGGAAGAGGTCAAGCGCATGTCGCTGACCGACGCGCTGACCGGCTGCCTCAACCGGCGCGCCATGGACGAGCGCCTGGCGACCGAGGTCGTCCAGAGCCGGGACCGGGGCGCGGCGCTGAGCGTGATGTTCGTGGACGTGGACCACTTCAAGCGGGTGAACGACAGGCACGGCCATGCCGCTGGCGACGCCGCGCTGCGCGAGGTGGCGCTGCGCTGCCAGCGTGCGCTGGAGCTGGATTCGTCGGCGCACTGGATGGCGCGCTACGGCGGGGAGGAGTTCCTGATCGTGATCCCAGGTGTCGCTGCGGCCCGGGCCGGGGCACTGGCCGGTCAACTGCGCGAGACCGTGCGCACCACGCCCGTGCATGTCCACGGGCTGGATCTGATGCTGACGGCCAGCTTTGGCGTGGCCCAATTGCGTGGCGGCGAGGGCGTGCAGCAACTGCTGCAGCGTGCCGATGCCATGCTCTACGAGGCTAAGCACGCCGGGCGCGACTGCGTGCGCGTGGCCGACCCGGCCTGACCGGCCTGGCCTCAGGTCGGGCTCAGAACAGTTCGATGTCGTTGCTGTTCACCTGGGGTGCCAGCAATCCCTGGGTGATCAGGTCGCCGTAGTACCAGGTCTGGTTGCGGCCATGTTCCTTGGCGTGGTAAAGCGCCTGGTCGGCATGCCCCAGAACCTCCACGGGCGCGCCCGTGCCCATGGCGGCAAATCCCGCGCTCACGGTGATGCGGCCGACCTGGGGAAACTCGTAGCTCTCCACATCGTGGCGCAGGCGCTCCAGCGCCTTGCGCGCATTGGCCAGGCTGACCGAGCGCAGCAGCACCACGAACTCCTCTCCGCCGAAGCGGAATACGCGGTCCTTGGCATCGAAGCAGCTGCGCAGGATGTTGGCCACCAGGATCAGCACCTCGTCGCCATACAGATGGCCGAAGCGGTCGTTGATGCGCTTGAAATGGTCGATGTCGATGGCGGCCAGCCACTGGCCCGGAACATCTTGCGTGGCCACGCCAGGCATGGCTGCCGGCGGCTCCTGCAGAGACAGGCGCAGGAACTGCTCGTCGAAGGTCTTGCGGTTGAGCAGGCCGGTCAGCGCGTCGCGCTCGCTGTAGTCCAGCAGGCTCTGGTAGTTGTGATAGACGCCGAAGATGCCTTGGATCACATCCAGCCGGCTGGGCGAGAAGGCCGTGGACTGGGCAATCTCCAGGCAGTGGTAGGCCGTCTCCTGGCGCCACAGCGGCAGCCACAGCACATGGCGGCCATCGGGCTGCACGGCCGAGGCGACCAGGGCGCGCTGCTGCAGGGCCTGCTGCAGCGAGGGCATGGAGGACAGCTCCACGCTCTGCGGGTCGTACAGGGCCTCGGCATCGGTGGACATGACCTCATCGCCCTGGCTCCAGGTGCGCGCACGCACGCAGTGCCTGCCGTCAGGCATGGCGAACAGCTCCAGCGCCCGCACCTGCACCACGCCGTTGAGCTTGAACAAGGTGGACAGCACCGAGATTTCCAATCGCAGATGGTCCCGGTGGGCCGTCATCTCGACCAGATTCTGTAGCAATGGCTGCATGCGAGGCCTTGTCTTGGAGGAGGGCGCGACCGGCTCAGCGGCGCTCAAACACCAGATCCCATACGCCGTGGCCCAGGCGGATGCCGCGGTTCTCGAACTTGGTCAGCGGCCGGTAGTCGGGCTTGGCGGCATAGCCTTGTGCCGTGTTGGCCAGCAGGGGCTCGGCGCCCAGCACTTCCAGCATCTGCACTGCGTAGGGTTCCCAGTCGGTGGCGCAGTGGATGTAGCCACCGGGGCGCAGCCGGCGCGCCAGCTTGGCCACCAGAGGCTCCTGGATCAGGCGGCGCTTGTTGTGCTTCTTCTTGTGCCAGGGATCGGGAAAGAAGATGTGCACGCCGTCGAGGCTGGCCTCGGGCAGCATGTTGTCTATGACTTCGACGGCGTCGTGCTGCAGGATGCGGATGTTGGTGATGTCCTGCTCGCCAATGCGCTTGAGCAGGGCGCCCACGCCAGGCTCGTGCACCTCGCAGCATAGGAAGTTGTCGTCGGGGCGCACGCGCGCAATGTGTGCCGTGGCCTCGCCCATGCCGAAGCCGATCTCCAGGATCAGCCGGCCCTGGCGGCCATAGGTGGCTGCGGCGTCCAGCGGCGCGGCTTGGTAGTTGAGCACGAAGCGCGGGCCCAGTTCCTCGAAGGCCTTGGCCTGGCCGGTCGTGGTGCGGCCGGCGCGGCGCACATAGCTCTTGATGGTCTTGGGATGGGCCACGCCCTCGGGCGGCTGGCCGGTACGCGCGGCCGCAGGCGTGGAGGGTGAAGGGCAATCATGCGGCGTGCCGGAGGCAGCGGGCATGGTGTTCGGGATGTCGCCGTCCATGGACTGCTCGGCGTGGGAGGAAGGAATTGGGTTCACGGGCTCAATTGTATGTATGGCGCCAGCTCCGTACCCAGAACTGCAGCGCTTCGCCCAATGCGGTCTGTGGAGAAGGCTGGGGCAGGCCCAGGTGGGTGGCGGCGGTGCGAAGCGTGGCCAGGGGGACGCTCAGGTCCAGGGCGGGGGCGCCGTGCTGCTTGGAAAGTTTCTCGCCGTCAGGCATGAGCACCAGCGGCGTATGCAGGTACTGCGGGGCGGGCAGGCCCAGGGCGCGCTGCAGCAGCATCTGGCGGGGCGTATTGTCGGCGAGGTCGGCGCCGCGCACCACATGGGTGACGCCCTGCAGGCCGTCATCGACGACCACGGCCAGCTGATAGGCCCACAGGCCATCGGCCCGGCGCAGCACGAAGTCGCCGACGCTGTGGATCACGTCCTGTTGCTGGGCGCCCATGCGGCGGTCCTGCCAGCGCAGCACGGGGTGGTGGTCGGCAAAGTGGTCCAGCGCAAAGCGCCATGCGCGGGGGCTCTTGCCATGCAGGCCGTCGCGGCAGGTGCCGGGGTAGGGGCGCTCCACATGGCGTTCATGGATCCAGCCCAGGCGGTCCCAGGCGGCCTCGATGTCCTTGCGCGTGCAGCCGCAGGGATAGGCCAGGCCGCTGGCCTTGAGCTGCTCCACAGCGGCCTCGTAGAGGGCGCCGCGGCGGGATTGCCAGACCGGCTCCTCGTCGGGCAGCAGGCCGCAGGCGGCGAGCTGGCCCAGGATGGCCATGTCGGCACCGGGCTGGCAGCGCGGGGGGTCTATGTCCTCGATGCGCACCAGCCAGCGCCCGCCGTGGGCCCGGGCATCCAGCCAGCTGGCCAGCGCTGCCACCAGGGAGCCTGCGTGCAGCAGGCCCGTGGGCGAGGGCGCAAAGCGGCCCACATAGGGGGAGGCCGCGGTGGCAATGCCGGGATCGGGGGACTGAGGGACGGCGCAAATCATCGGGGCCGGATGTTAAAGCCTCGCGCCGCCCCTTGCCATGATCTGGGAGCCGGACACTGCCCCGGCTCAGTCCGCAACCATGGCCAGCGCCATCTCCAGCCCCGAGACGAAGGCATCCTCGACACGGCGGCCAATGCACCAGTCGCCGCACAGGCCCAGGCCGGCGTCCTTGTTGCGCAAATGGCTGCTGCCCAGCGGCGACAGGGTCTGGGCATGGGGCCAGAGATAGACGCTGGCATGGCGGGGGGGGATGCGGATGCGCGTGATCTCGCCAAAGGCCTTCTGCATCTTGGCCAGCACGCGGGGCGCGTCGTCGGAGCGGTGCTCCTGGGACCATTGGGGGCTGGCCAGCACGGTCCATCGCTCGCTCTGGGAGCGTCCCGGCTTGGACGATTCGCGCGCCACCCAGACTGCACGCTCATGGGTGGTACGGGCTGCATTCCACTGTGGGCCCAGGGTGGACAGGCCGGCCTCGGTGGCCATGGGATAGGATAGCGTCAGCGCCCAGCAGGGTGCCATCTCCACGGCCGCCATGCCCTGCACCAGCGACAGGGCCAGGGGCGTGGTCTGCAGCAGCTGGCGCGCCTGGGGCGCGGGCAGGGCGAGTATCACTTCATCGAATCCCGTGCGGATCTGCGTGGTCGGCTCGGTCGTCTCCACATGCAGGCTCCAGCCGCGCGAGCCGGGCTGGCGTTCGAGCTTGGTCACGCGCTGGCCCAGATGCAGGCGGTCGGCGTCCCACAGCGGCGCGGCCCAGGCCATGGGCAGGGCCTGCATGTCGGGCGTGGCCACCCAATGGGCCTCGGTGGGTGCGGGTGCAGCGCTGGACTGGCGACCCTGCGCATCCAGCACGCGCAGCGTGCTCACGCTCCAGGGGCGGCACAGGCCGGGCACGGTCTGCAGGGCCAGCTCGAAGCGCTTGTCGCGCACGGTGAAATACTGCGCGCCGATGTCGAAGGCGCCATGCGCGGCGTTGACGGAGCGCATGCGCCCGCCCACCTGGGGCAGCCGTTCGTAGACATGGACATCGTGGCCGGCCTGCATCAGCGTGCGGGCGCAGGCCAGGCCCGCCATGCCGGCACCGATCACGGCGATGCGGCGCGCGCCGGCCTTGGGGCGCGCCTTGGAGGCTTCGGGGGGCTTGGTGGCCTTTTTCTTGACCGTGGACTTGGAGGCGGCGCGGGAAGCGTTCATGGAGCAGACCTTTGCGGGCAGTGGCAGATTCCGGGAAGCATGTCCTTGCCGGCCTGCTTCGCCGCAGCGGCGGAGCAGGCCGGGACCTGTAACCACTCTACACCCGCACAGACCGCCCGGCGGCGTGCGCCAGCTCAATGTCGGTGATGATTTTCCATGAGAGCGCGGCGCGTGGCGGGGCTTTCCAGCTGCTGCAGCCACCACTGCAGCGCGCGCGGCGGGTCCTGCTGCGGCGGGCAGGACCATGCGTAGTGCATGCGCACATTGCGCGAGGGCCGGGCGACCTGGCGCGTTACCAGCAGGCCGGCCTGCACATAGACGTCGGCCATGAAATGGGGCAGGAAGCCGCAGCCTATGCCGCGCACCTGGGCCTCGATCTTGGCCTGCATGGAGTCCACGGTGAAGATGTCCTGGCCGCTGAGCAGGCCCATGCTGGCGCTGTCGCGCAGGCCTGAATCGGCCACGGCGATGATGCGGTGCTGCAGCAGCGTCGCGTCGGTGATGGGCTCGGGCGCCGTGGCCAGCGGATGGTGGGGCGCCACGGCAAAGACGAAGTCCAGCTCGCCCAGCTCGCAGGCCTGCAGGCCTGCCACGTTGCTGGAGTTGACGGCCACGCCGATGGCCAGGTCGGCGCGGCCCGAGGTCAGCGTCTCCAGCGTGCCGGTGAGGATGCCGTCGCGCAGCTTCAGCCGCGTGGGCGGCTGCATGGCGTAGAAGGCCTCGACCAGTTCCAGCATGGGCGTGCGCGCCACGGCGCCGTCCACCACGATGGTCAGATGCGGCTCCCAGCCCGTGGCCACACGGCGCACGCGGTGGGCCACGGTGTCGATCTCATGCAGCAGCCGGGTGCCTTCGCGCAGCAGCTCCCGGCCGGCCTCGGTGGGCTGGGCGTGGCGCGAGCGGCGGTCGAACAGCAGCACGTCCAGCGCATCCTCGATCTGGCGCACGCGGTAGGTCAGGGCACTTGGCACCAGGCCCAGCTGGCGTGCGGCGGCGGCAAAGCTGCCGGCCTCGGCAATGGCCTGGAGCATGGCCAGGCTGTCGGGAGTGAGCACGTCGCGGGGGCTGGGCATGGGGCGTTATGGATTCAAAAGCTTTGAATGATGCCATCAATCCCGCTGTGCCTGGCCTGCTACAGCGGCTTCTACAGTGGAGCCACCGACGCAAGAGTTTTGAAGATCTGACCAGTTGAAAGGGACATACACATGATCGCCCTGCGCAAATCCCGCGAACGCGGCCATGCCGACCACGGCTGGCTGCGCTCGCACCACAGCTTCTCGTTTGCGGGCTATCACGATCCGCGCCACATGGGCTTTGGCAACCTGCGCGTGATCAATGAAGACCATATCGCCCCGGGCACGGGCTTTGGCGCCCATGGCCACAAGAACATGGAGATCATCAGCTACGTGCTCGAAGGCCGGCTCTCGCACAAGGACAGCATGGGCAATGAGCAGACCATCTCGCCGGGAGAGGTGCAGCGCATGAGCGCCGGCTCGGGCGTGGTGCACAGCGAGCACAACCACGCACCAGGCCAGACCACGCATTTCCTGCAGATCTGGCTGCTGCCCAGCGAGACGGGCATTGCGCCCGGCTATGCGCAGAAAGCCTTTGCCGACGAGGAAAAGCGCGGCCGCCTGCGCCTGGTGGCCTCGCCCGATGGCGCGGATGGCTCGGTCACCGTCCATGCCGATGCCCGGCTCTATGCCGGCCTGTTCGACGGCGATGAGCACGCCGAAATGGAGCTGCCCCCCGGCCGCAAAACCTATGTGCATCTGGTGCGCGGCGCGCTGAGCGTCAATGGGCAACGGCTGACAACGGGCGATGCGGCCCTTGTAGAGAATGAACCGCGACTGCGCCTGCACGACGGGGAACAGTCCGAGGTCCTGGTGTTCGATCTGCAAGCCTGAGCATTCACGAGGAGTAACCATCATGCTGAACCGTCTGAGCAACCCGCTGGCGCTGGCCGGCCGCATCCTGATCGCGCTGATGTTCGTGCCTGCGGGCTTTCAGAAAATCGGAGGCTTCGCCGGCACGGTGGGCTATGCGGCCTCGGTGGGCATGCCCATGCCGCAGATCGGCGTGGCCGTGGCCCTGGTGGTGGAGATCGTCGGCGGGCTGGCCCTGCTGCTGGGCTGGTGCACGCGCTGGGCGGCCCTGGCGCTGGCCTTCTTCACGCTGGTGGCCAGCTTCTTCTTCCATGCCTACTGGAGCGTGCCGGCTGACGCGGCCATGATGCAGCAGCTGCTGTTCTGGAAGAACATCGCCGTCACGGGCGGCCTGCTGGGCTTTGCCGCCCATGGCGCCGGTGGCTGGAGTGTGGATGCACGGCGCCATTGAGTTGGCCGCGCACTGCCGCCGGCTCCTTTATTTTTGTTAGGCTACCGGCCTGAGTGGGCCCCGCAGCAGCGCTGTGGGGCCTTTTGGCGTGGATGATCGATGAATGTGGCGCCTGCCGGCCTGGAGCCGTGGCCGGCGCCCGAGGATTTCTTGTATGGCAGATATCGTGGTGGTCTACCACTCGGGTTACGGGCACACCCAGCGCATGGCCCAGGCCGTGGCCGATGGCGCGGGTGCGCGCATGCTGGCCATAGACAGCGACGGCCAGCTGCCTGCCGGCGGCTGGGAGCTGCTGGCGGCGGCAGATGCCATCATCTTCGGCTCGCCCACCTACATGGGCGGGCCCAGCTGGCAGTTCAAGCGCTTTGCCGATGCCTCGTCCAAGCCGTGGTTCGTGCAGGCCTGGAAGGACAAGCTGTTCGCCGGCTTCACCAACAGTGCCAGCGTCAACGGCAACAAGCAGACCACGCTGGACTATCTGTTCCAGCTGGCCATGCAGCACGGCGGGCTGTGGGTGGGCAGCGGCATGCTGCCGTCCAACGCGCGCGCCGCGCAGCGCAACGACCTCAACTGGATAGGCGCCTTCAGCGGCGCCATGGCGCAATCGGCCTCGGATGCCTCGGCCGCCGAGATGCTGCCGGGCGACCTGGAGACCGCGCGCCTGTTCGGCGAGCGCGTGGCGCAGCAGGCGCTGCGGTTGAAGGCCTAAGCCTTGTCTGGCGGGCTTGTCGGCTGTATCGGCTCCAGCGGCTCTGCCGGAGCCAAGGGCGTGATGGCCAGGTCCGCACCCACGGCGCGGCGCTCGTCGAAGACGAAGCAGCCGCCGTCATAGAAGGCGCCGTCGGTCTCCTCGAAGTACTTGAGGATGCCGCCCTCGAGCTGATAGACATGGTCCAGGCCTTCGTCCTGCATGAGGATGGCGGCCTTCTCGCAGCGTATGCCGCCCGTGCAGTAGCTGACCACGGTCTTGCCGGCCAGTTCGGCCTTGTGGGCGCGCAGCGCGGGCGGGAATTCGGTGAACTTGGTGATGCGCCAGTCGATGGTGCCCTTGAAGGCGCCGGCATCGACCTCGAAATCGTTGCGCGTATCCAGCGTCACCACCTCGCGGCCCTCGTCATCGTGGCCCTGCTGCAGCCAGCGGCGCAGCGTGGCGGGGCTGACAGAAGGCGCGCGGCCCTCTGCCGGGCGGATGGTGGGGTGGTCCATGCGGATGATCTCGCGCTTGACCTTGACCAGCATCTTGCGGAAAGGCACGGTGTCGGACCAGCTTTCCTTGGGGGCCAGGTCGGCAAAGCGCTCATCGCTGCGCAACTGATCGACGAAGCTGTGCACCGCCTGGGCGGGGCCTGCCAGGAAGAAGTTGATGCCTTCCTCGGCCAGCAGGATGGTGCCCTTGAGCGCAAGGGCCTGGGCGCGTTCGGCCAGGGTGTCGCGCAGCGCCGCTGCGTCGGGCAGCGGCGTGAACTTGTAGCAGGAAATATTGAGGATATCGGGCACAGGCAGGCAGGCGGGGGCGGCAAGGGCCGCAGGTTGGATCGGGTCGCCGGCGAGGGGCGGCCCGATCAGCCGCCCGACACCAGCAGGGCCTTGATTTTATTGGCCAGCTGGGCCACGGCCAGCGAAGCCGGTGCACCGGGCATGGATTGCAGCAGCAACTGGCGTCGCATCACGGCCTCGCGCACGGCCGGGTCGGAGGGAATGTCGCCCAGGTGCGTGAGCCGCAATGGCTCGCCGGAGGCCGTGCTGACAAAGCGGTTGAGCACCTGCTGGAGCTGACCCGTGATGGCGCGGCCATCGCCGGGACGCGCGGCCTGGTTGATGGCCAGGCGGATCTGCTGGCGCTTTTGCTGAATGGCAAGCACCTTGATGGCTGCATAGGCGTCGGTCAGCGAGGTGGGCTCGGGCGTGGCGATGACCAGCACTTCGGTGGCCATGGACACCGAGAACAGCACCACGTCGGAGATGCCCGCGCCCGTGTCCAGCAGCACGATGTCGTAGCGAGGAGCCAGCGTCTCGATGGTGTGCGTGAACTGCTGGCGGATCTCGGGCGTGAGCCGCGAGTACTCGATCATCCCCGAGCCGGCCAGCAGCACCGAGTAGCCGCCGGGGGCGGGCAGGATGGCTTCCTCCAGCGTGGAACGGCCGGTGAACACATCGTGCAGCGTGACCTTGGGGTAGAGGTTGAGCACCACGTCCAGGTTGGCCAGGCCCAGGTCGGCATCGAGCACCAGGACCTTGAGGCCATGGCGTGTCAGCGCTGCGGCCAGGTTGGCCGAAACGAAGGTCTTGCCCACGCCGCCCTTGCCGCTGGTCACGGCGATGATGTGTCCGCGCGGCTTGGCGCGCACGGCATCGCTCATCGAAACGGCAGCGGGCAGGGAGGGGTGGGGAATGGCGTTGTCGCTTACCACCGGGCTATCAGCGGAGTCCATCTTCGGGGTCCACATCGGTTGCAATATCTGGATTCAGCCCATTGTCAAACGGGGAGGGGGCATACAAAGGTCCGAAAAGCAGGCTTTTTTCCTCCGCGCTTACCGTACTGTCTGGTTGTTCTTCAATGTGCACGCGGTTGCGGCCGGCAGACTTGGCCAGGTACAACTGTTTGTCGGCACGCTCGGTCCACAAGGTCGTGGTGCTGCGTATCCACTGCAGCGCATAGGCGCCGCCGATGCTGATGGTGATCTGCAGTGTCAACGTGGGTGAGATGACCACCGGCATGCGCTCGATGGCGCTGCGTATGCGCTCGGCCACGGACAGGCCGAACGTCGCAGGGCAGGCCGGCAGCACGATGGCGAACTCCTCGCCTCCGTAGCGGGCCAGCGTGTCCATGGGGCGCACGCAACTGGTCAGGGTTCGGGCCACCGACTGCAGAACCCGGTCGCCGACGATATGGCCGTGCTGGTCGTTGATCTGCTTGAAATGGTCGATGTCCAGCATCAGCATCAGCGCCGCTTCGCCCGAGCGCGCCACGCGGTCGATCTCGCGCTCGGCAATGGTGCGGAAATGGCGGCGGTTGGCCAGCCCCGTGAGCGGGTCGCGCAGCGACAGCGAACACAGTTCGTCGATCAGCGCCTGCAGGTATCGCGTCGGCGAATCCGTGGGCAAATGGACCGCCCCGCCAGCGTGGGTAACCAGCGCGTGGGCTGTGGCCAGGCGCAGGTCGCGCAGGTATACGGATTGGTGGGAGGCGGGGGCAGTCACAGAGGGCTGAATCAAAAGCCGGTGAAGTGTATCAGTGTGTAGGCTCAATTGTCGCCGCGCCGGCGTCGACTTTTGCACCATCGCTGGTAACAGATGTTGATCCCGGCCGAGATATGAAGGGCGGCAGGGCCAGCGCGGCGAGGAATTCCGCATCGGTGCGGTACAGCCGCAGGTGCGGCCCGCGGTGCAGGGCGCCGGCGCGCAGCAGCACCTGCTCGGCCGGCAACTTCAGGCCCACCACGTGCAGCACGCCGCTGCGCTTGGCCACCAGCAGCTGCAGGCGCACGAAGGTCTCCACGCCCGTCACGTCGATGCGGTTGATGGGCTGGGCCAGCAGGCACAGGTGGTGCGTCTCGGGGCGCAGCGCCCATTCGTCGCCGATGCGTCGCTCCAGGGCCGAGGCCGAGCCGAAGTCCAGCTCGGCATCCATGCGCAGGGCCAGCAGGCCTGGCGCCAGCGGAGGCAACTGCCAGAGGTTGCGGTCGCGCAGGCTGCCATCAGGATGCTGGCCCACCTCGATGATGCGCGGGTGCAGGCGCTGGTAGAGGAAGTAGCCCAGGCTCAGCACGATGCCCGCGAACACGCCCCAGTACATGCGCGGCGCCGTGACGATGGTCAGCAGCAGCGTGGCCAGGGCAATGCTGCCCTCCACGCGCGACACCTTGAACAGCTGCAGCAGCACACGCGGCTTGACGAGGTTGACCACGGCCGTGATCACGATGGCCGCCAGCGCCGCCTTGGGCACGTGGTACAGCGCCGGGATGAACCACATCACCACGATGACCACCAGCAGGATGGAGAACACGTTGGACCATCCCGTCTTGGCGCCGGCCAGCAGGTTCACGGCCGAGCGCGAGAACGAGGCGCTGGTGGCAAAGCTGCCGAACAGGCCCGCACTGATCTTGGACAAGCCCTGGGCGACCAGGTCCTGGTTCTCGTTCCAGCGCGTGCCGGCCTGCTGGTGCTCCACCTGGGCGCTGGAGGCCGTCTCCAGAAAGCTCACCAGCGAGATCACCAGCACCGGCATCACCAGGGCGCCGAACTCGTCCCAGCTCAGCAGCCCCGGCAGCTGGAAGCTGGGCAGGCCCGCGGGCAGATGGCCGACCACGGCGCCGCCGTCGTCGGCAAAGTCCGTGGCCCAACTGATCACGCCGGTCAGCGCGATGATGAAGATGGCCGAGGGAAAGGCCGCACGCCAGCGCTTGGCGAGCACGAGCAAGGCAATGCTGGCCATGCCGTAGACGATGGACTGCCAGTCGAAAAGCTGCAGCGACGGCGTGTTCCAGACGGCACCCCAGGTCGAGCGCAGGCCCAGCAGCGTGGGCAGCTGCGAGGCCAGGATCAGCAGCGCCGCAGCCTGCGTGAAGCCCGTGAGCACGGGCGAGGTCACCAGGTTGAGCAGCCAGCCGGCGCGCATCAACCCCAGCGACCACTGCACCAGGCCCGACAGAATCGCCATCCATGCGGCCAGCGCCACCCAGTGCGCGGAGCCGGGCTCGGCCAGGCCCGTGAGCGAGGCGCCGATCAGCAGCGCGCTCAGGGCCGTGGGTCCCACGCCCAGACGGGGCGAGCCGCTGAACAGCACGGCCACCAGGGCCGGAACGATGGATGCGTAAATGCCCGTGATCAGCGGCATGCCCGCAAGGGCGGCATAGGCCACGCCCTGGGGCAGAAGCATCAGACCAACGGTGAGACCTGCCCAGAACTCCCCGCGCAGCACGGCTGCCGAAGGTTTGGGCCATGCCAGGAAGGGAAACCAGCGCGCCAGGGAATGCATGGCCTCTATTGTCATGCTAACTGGATGGTGCCGGGATGTTCGGGCTTGTCCTACAGGCGCTTGCGTCGGCGTCGTATGGGTTTGTCCCAGGGCCCTCAATAAAGTCGAGGCCTGTGTTGACCGCCTCACAACTATTCAAGGAGTAACCGCATGACTTTCATCACCCAACGCTGCTGCCAGATCCTCGCCGTGTCTGCCCTGGCCTTCGGCCTTGCCGCCTGCGGCAAGACCGAAGACACTGCGGGCCAGAAGCTCGACTCTGCGGTTCAGCAGTCCCAGCAGGCCGCGCAAAGCGCCGGCCAGAAGATCGACAACGCCATGAGCAGCGCCGGCACCAAGATCGAGGAAGGTGCTGCCAAGGCCGAAGCGGCCACCAACAACGCCATGAGCCAGGCAGGCGCCGCACTCGACGACGCCGGCATTACGGCCCAGATCAAGGCCGACCTGATCAAGGAGCCCGATATCTCCGCCCTCAAGATCGACGTGGACACCAAGGCAGGCGCCGTGACGCTGACCGGCTCGGTCCCCAGCGAAGCACTCAAGATGCGCGCAGGCGACATTGCCAAATCCGTCAAGGGCGTGAACAACGTCAGCAACATGCTGGAGATCAAGGCCAGCTGATCGCAGCCACCGGCTCCGTTGCCCTTGTGAAAACCAGGCGGATTCCCCGCCTGGTTTTTTTATGCCTGAACGCTGCAGCCCAGCGCATAAGATGCGCTGCATGAGCACACCCGACCTGCAGATCAGCACCCATCTCATCCACCATCCCTACCAGCCGCCCGAGGGCTTTGTTGCGCCGCAGCCGCCCGTGCACAAGGCCTCGACGGTGATCTTCGAGAACGTGGCGGCCATGCGCCGCCGCCAGTGGTTGGACAAGAGCAGCTATACCTACGGCCTGCACGGCACGCCCACCACCTTCTTGCTGGAAGAGCGCCTGAGCGCGCTGGAAGGCGGCCTGCAGTGCCTGCTGGTACCCAGCGGCCTGGCTGCGATTGCGACCACCTCCCTGGCCCTGCTGCGCACCGGCGACGAGATGCTGCTGCCCGACAACGCCTACGGTCCCAACAAGACCCTGAGCGAGGGCGAGCTGGCCCATTTCGGCGTGCGCCACCAGTGCTATGACGCCATGGATGTTGCCGACCTCGAAGCCAAAATCACGCCCAAGACGCGGCTGGTCTGGCTGGAGGCGCCGGGCTCGGTGACCATGGAGTTCCCCGACCTCATCGCCATGGTGCGCCTGTGCCGCGAGCGGGGCATCACCACCGTGCTGGACAACACCTGGGGCGCGGGCCTGGCCTTCAATCCCTTCGATCTGCTGGCCGATGGAACGCACAGCCTGGGCGTGGATGCCACCGTGCATGCGCTGACCAAGTACCCCAGCGGCGGTGGCGACGTGCTCATGGGCAGCATCATCACGCGCGACCAGGCGCTGCACATGCGCATCAAGCTGGCGCACATGCGCCTGGGCCTGGGCGTGGGCGGCAACGACACCGAGGCCGTGCTGCGCTCCCTGCCCAGCATCGCGCTGCGCTACCACGCCCAGGACCGCGCCGCGCGCGAGCTGGCGCGCTGGCTGCAGCAGCAGCCGGCCGTGGTCCAGGTGCTGCACCCGGCGCTGGAAGGCGCTCCGGGCCACGAGAACTGGAAGGCGCTGTGTGGCGCAGCCGCAGGCGGCGAGGGCGTGGCCGCCGGCCTGTTCAGCGTGGTCATCGATCCGCGCCACGGCCAGCAGGCCGTGGACCGCTTCTGCGACAGCCTGCGCCTGTTCAAGATCGGCTACAGCTGGGGCGGTCCCATCAGCCTGGTCGTGCCCTATGAGCTGTCGTCCATGCGCAGCTGCCCCACGCCCCAGCTGCGCAGCGGCACCGTGGTGCGCTTTGCCATCGGCCTGGAAGCGGTGCAGGACCTGCGTGCCGACCTGGAGCAGGCCCTGGCCGCCGCGTTTGCATAGTTGAGCGCCAGGCGCAGGTGACATCTGCCTGTCACCTGCGCCGCCGATGCTCGCTGGCTTCATACCACCCCACGGAGGCCTTCGGGCCCCGGTCCAGCATGAAGCACAAAGAGAGCATCACCAACATCCTGCAGCAGGCGAAAGCCGGCTCCCGCGAATCCGGCCTCGTGGCCAGCCGCCGCCATTTCGTGCGCGGCATGGGCGCCTCGGCCCTGGCGCTGCCACTGGCCGGCTGCGGCGGGTCGGATGGCGACAGCCGCATTCCCGTCGAGTTCCGCCACGGCGTGGCCAGCGGCGACCCGTTGAGTGACCGCGTCATCCTCTGGACCCGCGTGACGCCGCCGCAGGGCCATTCCAGCGACATCGAGGTGGAGTGGGAAGTGGCATCGGACGCCGACTTCAAGACCCTCGTGACTTCGGGCAAGGCCATGGCGCGCGCCACCCAGGATTTCACCTTCAAGGCCGATGCCACGGGCCTCAGGCCCGCCACGCGCTACCACTACCGCTTTCGCTGCCAGGGCATGACCAGCGCCACGGGCCGCACGCGAACCCTGCCCGTGGGCGCCGTGCAGCAGGTCAAGCTGGCCGTGTTTTCCTGCGCCAACTACCCGGCCGGCTACTTCAATGTCTACGCGCATGCGGCACGCCAGGGCGACCTGGACGCCACCGTGCATCTGGGCGACTACATCTACGAATATGCGCGCGGCGGCTATGCCAACGGCAAGGCCGAAGCCATGCAGCGCCAGAGCCTGCCGGCCAACGAAATCGTCAGCCTGGCCGACTACCGCCAGCGCCATGCCCAGTACAAGAGCGATGCCGACCTGCAGGCCCTGCATGCGGCAGCGCCCATGATTGCGGTCTGGGACGACCACGAAGTCTCCAATGACACCTGGATGCACGGCGCCGAGAACCACCAGCCGGCCACCGAAGGCGACTTCGAGCTGCGCAAGGTGGCCGCGCTCAAGGCCTATCACGAGTGGATGCCCACGCGCAACGCACAGCCCGAGATCATCTACCGCAGCTTCGCCTTCGGCGACCTGCTGGCGCTGCACATGCTGGACACGCGCGTCATCGGCCGCGACGAACAGCTGGACTACGCCGACTATTTCACGGCCCAGGGGCTGGACGCGGCGCGCTTTTCCTCCGACATGTCCAATCCCGCACGCCAGCTCATGGGCGCCACGCAGACCCAGTGGCTTGGCCAGCAGATGGCGGCCTCGCAGGCCACCTGGCAGGTGCTGGGCCAGCAGGTGCTGATGGGGCGCATGGAGCTGCCGGCGCCCTTGCTGATGGACATCCTCAGCCCCGGCAGCGGTGTCTCGCTGCCGGCCTACGCGGCGCTGCTTGCCAAGGCCCAGGCCAACCCGGCCAGCCTGACGGCGGCGGAAAAGGCCATCCTGGCCCAGCCCAGCATTCCCTACAACCTCGATGCCTGGGACGGCTACGCCGTGGCTCGCGAAACCGTGCTGGCCACGGCGCGCAGCCTGGGCAAGAACCTGGTCGTGCTGGCCGGTGATACCCACAACGCCTGGGCCAGCGAGCTGCGCGACCGCAGCGGGCAGGGCGTGGGCGTGGAGTTCGCCACCTCGTCCGTCAGCTCGCCCGGCTTCGAGGACTACCTGCCCGGCCAGGATCCGGCCCAGTTGCGTGGCGCGCTGCTGCAGTTCATCAACACGCTCAAGTACTGCGATACCTCCCGCCGCGGCTACATGATCGTCACGGCAACCCCCCAGGCCTGCCAGGCCGAATGGATCTATGTGGATACGGTGTTCAGCCGCCAGTACCAGACCGTGCGGGACGCGGCCTGGAAGGTGCTGCCCGGCCAGCCGGGCAAGCTGGTGCAGGCCTGAGGGCGGACCGGGGTGCGGGCCTGCGCGGTCTGGGCGGGGGCCCTCGGTAGTTTCCGCCATGGCAGCGCGGCCATGGCTGCGCTAACTTGGGGCTCGCTGATCCAGGAGGTCCAGGTATGCAGGCATCCCCCGCTCCCGAGAAAGCTTCCGACCACCCGGCTGGCGCGCTGCAGGTGCAACCGCTGCGCATGGCCGATCCCTGGCGCTGGCTGGCGCTGGGCTGGCGCGATCTGCGGCGGGCGCCGGGCGTTGCGCTGTTCTATGGCCTGTGCTTCTGGGCCATGGCCCTGCTCATCGGCTGGGTGTTCCGTGCCAGCCCTGAATACAGCATGGCCATGGCCAGCGGCTGTCTGCTCATCGGCCCCTTCCTGGCCATGGGCCTGTACGACACCAGTCGCAGGCTGGAGCGGGGATTGCCGCCGGAGCTTGGCAGCTCGCTGACCTGCTGGGACACGCAGATGGGCAGCATGGGCATGCTGGTCATGGTTTTGCTGGTGCTGGAAATGCTCTGGGCGCGCGCCTCCATGGTGGTGTTTGCCGTGTTCTTCGATACCGGCATGCCCACCACGGCCGGCATGCTGCAGGCCGTGACACGGCCGGAGAATTGGGAGTTCCTGGCGATCTACGTGCTGGTCGGCGGCGCCTTCGCGGCCCTGGTGTTCGCCAGCATGGTGGTGGCGCTGCCGGCCATGCTGGACCGGGGCAGCGATGCGCTGACGGCCTGCATCACCAGCATGCGCGTGGTCGGCCTCAACCTGGCCGTCATGCTGCAATGGGCCGCGATCATCACCGTGCTGGTGGCTGCTGCGCTGTGGTGGCACGGCGTGGGCCTGCTGCTGGTGGGGCCTTTGCTGGGCTGCGCCAGTTGGCATGCTTACCGCTGCAGCGTGGGTGAATCTGCCGACCCTGCGTCCCCCCTATCCTGAGGTTTTACGGCCGGGCCCCGTCTTGCGGCTACAGTGGGGCTTGCAACAACAGAGGAGTCCACCTGTGGCGACACCCAACTACGCCTATGAAAAACGCCAGCGCGAACTGGCCAAGAAGCAGAAGAAGCTTGAAAAGGAGAAGGCCAAGGCCGAAAGAAAACCCGACGACCATGAGGGCGGCGGTATGGCGGGTGAAGACCAGGCATCCCCCGCAGCGGCGCATTCCGGCGAGGAAGGCCGCAGCAGCTGACAGCCTGGCTGCCCTGTGCTCAGGGCAGCAGTTTGCTGAGCTGTGGCCAGACATTGTCCAGCATGCGCGGCTGGGCCTTGGCCGTGGGGTGGATGCGGTCAGCCTGGAACCACTGGGCCGAGTCGGCCGCATCGCCTATACCGGCCAGCAGGAAGGGCACGAGCGGTACCTTCTGCTCCTGCGCCACCTTGGAGAACAACTGCTCGAACTGGCGCGTATAGCCGCTGCCGTAGTTGGGAGGCACCTGCATGCCCACCAGCAGCACCTTGGCCCCGGCATCACGGGCCGCGCGTACCATGGCGTCCAGATTGCCCTGCGTGCTTTGCAGCGGCAGGCCGCGCAGCGCATCGTTGCCTCCCAATTCGATCACCACCACCGACGGCTTGTGCTGCTTGAGCAGGGCCGGCAGGCGCGAGCGGCCGCCCGAGGTGGTCTCGCCGCTCACGCTGGCGTTGACCAGCGGCACATTTTTCTGGCTCTCCTGCAGGCGCTTTTGCAGCAGCGCCACCCAGCCCGTTCCGCGGGCCAGACCGTACTCGGCACTCAGCGAATCGCCCAGTACCAGCAACGGGCCGGCGTCTGCAGCCCGGGCGGGCATGGCCGTCCAAGTACCCAGCAGACCGAAGGCCAAGCCGGCCGAGATAAAGTGGCGGCGTCGGCGCATTGCGCGCAGCTTGTCTTGCATCGTCTTCCCATCCTCCATGTCACAAAGCACTGCCCAGCCCCTGATCGAAGTCGAGCATGTCTTCAAGTCGGTCAGCGATTCGACCGGAACACTGGATATTCTGAGGGATATCGATCTGCGCTTCGCGGCAAGGGAAACCGTGGCCATCGTCGGTGCCTCGGGCTCGGGCAAGAGCACGCTGCTGTCCATACTCGCAGGCCTGGATACGCCCACGCGCGGCACGGTGCGGCTGCAGGGCCAGGACATGTTTGCGCTGGACGAGGATGCGCGCGCTGCCGTGCGTGCGCAGAAGCTGGGCTTTGTCTTCCAGAGCTTCCAGCTGCTGGGCAATCTGACGGCGCTGGAGAACGTGATGCTGCCGCTGGAGCTGGCCGGCAGCCGCGACGCCCGCCGCCGCGCCACCGAAATGCTGGAGCGCGTGGGGCTGGGCCAGCGCCTGGGCCACTATCCCAAGCTGCTGTCGGGCGGCGAGCAGCAGCGCGTGGCGCTGGCCCGCGCCTTCGTGGTCGAGCCCGCCGTGCTGCTGGCCGACGAGCCCACGGGCAGCCTGGACTTTGCGACCGGCGAAACCATCATGGAGCTGATGTTCGCGCTCAACCGTGAGCGCGGCACCACGTTGGTCATGGTCACGCATGACCGAGCCATCGCCGCGCGCTGCGAGCGGCGCGTGACCATCGAGGCCGGCCGCGTCGCCAGCATCGAAGAGGGGCAGGCGCTGGCGGCCTGATCGGCCGCCGGGTCAAGCGGCTGCAACCAGTGGCAGGACCTCAGGCGGCGACAGCTTCGCGCCGCCCGGCCGCCTCGCAGGCCGCGGCCGTGAAGATCACGTCCGTGGAGGAGTTGAGTGCGGTTTCGGCCGAGTCCTGGATCACGCCGATCACAAAGCCCACGCCCACCACCTGCATGGCCAGATCGTTGGAGATGCCGAACAGGCTGCAGGCCAGCGGAATCAGCAGCAGCGAGCCACCGGCCACGCCCGAGGCGCCGCAGGCGCACACCGCGGACACCACGCACAGCAAGATGGCGGTCAGCAGATCGACCTGGATGCCCAGGGTATGGGCCGCAGCCAGCGAGAGCACGCTGATGGTGACGGCGGCGCCGGCCATGTTGATGGTGGCGCCCAGCGGGATGGAGACGCTGTAGGTGTCCTCATCCAGGCCCAGGCGCTTGGCCAGCGCCAGGTTCACCGGGATGTTGGCGGCCGAGCTGCGCGTGAAGAAGGCCGTGACCGCGCTCTCGCGCAGGCAGGTCAGCACCAGGGGATAGGGATTGCGGCGCGTCTGCGTCCAGACGATGAACGGATTGACCACCAGGGCCACGAAGAGCATGCAGCCCAGCAGCACGGCCAGCAGGTGGGCATAGTCCAGCAGCTTTTCCAGGCCCGACTGGGCAAAGGTGCCCGCCACCAGGCCGAAGATGCCCAGCGGCGCCAGGCGGATCACGCCCTGGATCACGCGGGTGATGGCCTGGCCCAGGTCATGCATCACGGCGCGCGTGGTCTCAGAGGCGTGGCGCAGGGCGAGGCCCATGGCCACTGCCCAGGCAAGGATGCCGATGTAGTTGGCATTCATCAGCGCGCGTACCGGGTTGTCGAAGGCGCTTTGCACCAGGGCCATCAGCACTTCACCAATGCGCCCAGGCGCGCCCTGGGCGGGGGCGGCGTCCTTGAACTGGATGGTGGACGGGAAGGCCATGCTGGCCACCACGGCCACCACGGCCGCGGCAAAGGTGCCCAGCACATACAGCCACAGGATGGGCCGTATCTGCGTGGCGTGGCCGGGCCGGTGGTTGCTGGTGGCCGAGACCACCAGCAGCAGCACCAGGACAGGGGCAACGGCCTTGAGGGCGGAGATGAACAGCGTCCCCAGCAGGGATACGGACTGGGCGGCCTCGGGCCAGAGCCAGGCCAACAGGCCGCCGGCGACCAGACTGATGGCGATCTGGCCCACCAGGCTGGTGCGGGCAAGCCAGGCAAGAAAGGCTTTGAGCATGATGGTTGAGAAAGAAATGGAAAAACAGGGCGATGAAAAATGCAAAGCGGCATGCCCGTGGCTTCGGTGCATGCCGCAATGAGAGGGGCCCGCTGGAAAGCGGCCAACCCGCGCAGTGTAGCGGCTACGTAAAAACCACAGGAGCCGTTGCGTGCAGACGGGCTTCGTCCGGCGGGTGCCGGGGCTGCGCCCAATTGGCGGGATAATCGCGCCCCATGTCGTCCCCCAAAGTTCTCTTCGGCTTCCACGCCGTCGGCGTGCGCATGAAGACCGCGCCCCAATCCATCATCGAGGTCTACTACGAGGCCACGCGCCGTGATGCGCGCATGCGCCAGTTCCTCGACCGCGCCAAGTCGGCCGGCGTCCGGCTGATCGAGGCAGACGGCGAACGCCTGGCCAAGCTCGCCGGCAGCCACGGCCACCAGGGCGTGGCCGCGCGCGTGGAGGCGGTGGCCCAGGTGCATTCGCTGGATGAACTGCTGGAGCAGCTGGAGGCCGATGGCGTCAGCAACCCGCTGCTGCTGGTGCTGGACGGCGTGACCGATCCGCACAACCTCGGCGCCTGCCTGCGCGTGGCCGATGGCGCAGGCGCCCATGCGGTGATTGCGCCCAAGGACCATGCGGTGGGCGTGAACGCCACCGTGGCCAAGGTGGCCAGCGGCGCGGCCGAGACCGTGCCCTATTTCATGGTCACCAATCTGGCGCGCACGCTCAATGAGCTCAAGGAGCGCGACATCTGGATCATCGGCACCAGCGACGATGCGCCCAAGACCCTGTATGAGGTGGACCTCAAGGGCCCCACGGCCCTGGTGCTGGGCGCAGAAGGCGACGGCATGCGCCAGCTCACGCGCAAGACCTGCGACGAGCTGATCGGCATTCCCATGATGGGCGCCGTCTCCAGCCTCAATGTGTCCGTGGCCAGCGGCGTGTGCCTGTACGAGGCGCTGCGCCAGCGCGGCCTGGGCACCACGCCTGCCGTATCCGCCGCCCCGGCCGACCAGATCTAGGCTGGCGCGCCGCCGGCGCCCAGCTCCACCACGCTATCGAAGCCGCCCCAGAACATGCGCTTGGCGTCGAAGGGCATGGTGGCCGGGTCCATGGAGGCAATGCGCGGGTCCTTCATGACGGCGGCATTGATGCGGTCGCGCTCCGCGCGCGAGGCATAGACGATCCATGAAAAGAACACGATCTCGCCTTCCTTGAGCTGCACGGCCTGGGGAAACGAGGTCAGCTTGCCCATGGGCACGTCGTCGCCCGCGCATTCCCAGTACTGCAGCGCGCCGTATTCCATCCAGACCTTGCCTGCGGCCTCGGCCACCTCGCGGTAGGCCTGCAGGTTGGCCCGGGGAACGGGCAGTACGAATCCGTCGATGTAGTGCATGGTGCTCTCCTGGTGAAAACCGGCGTCAGAGCCGGGCTGCGAGTTCCGCCAACTGGTCTGCGCACTGGCCCCAGCCGCCGTGAAAGCCCATGGCCTCGTGCTGGGCGCGGTCGGCGGCATTCCAATGGCGCACCCGGGCGGTATAGCGGGTCTGGCTGCCTTCGGGGTCGAAGGTGACGATGCCCGTCATGAAGGGCTTGTCGGCTGGCACCCAGCCTTGGGTGAAGGCGTCGGTGAAGACCAGGCGCCGGTTGGGAATGACTTCCAGGTAGACACCGCTGCCGGGCATCTCCTGGCCTTCGGGGCTGCGCATGACGATGAGGCTGTGGCCGCCGGGCCGCACATCGTTGTCCACCCGGGCCACGCTCCAGGGGCTGGGTGCAAACCATTGCTGGATCAGCGCCGGCTCGGTCCAGCAGCGGTAGAGCCTGTCGGCGGGGATGTCGAACAGGCGCGTGAGCACCAGGTCGTTGGCGTGTTCGGGAAGGTCTTGTGCTGTCATGGTGCTCCTCATTGCATGGAGTGCAGGCCGATGCGGTTGCCCTCGGTGTCCACCACGACGGCGCAGTGGCCGTGGGGGCCGATGGAGAATTTGGCCTGCTCGATGTGCCCGCCTGCGGCCTCGACGCGGCCCTGTTCTATGGCGCAGTCCTCGCAGCCGAAATAGACCAGCGTGCCGCCGCCGCCGGAAGGTGCGCCGTCCATCCGCACCAGCATTCCGCCCGCGCCGGGGCCTGTCATGTCCATCGGAAAGGACAGCATCTCCTGGCTGTCGGAGCCATCGGGCGCGGGCAGGTGCTCCAGCTTGCCCTGGAAGACGGTTTCATAGAACCGGCGCGCACGCGCCATGTCCTGCACATGGATCTCGAACCAGACGACGGGATTGGCGTTCATGAGGACTCCTTCTTGGGTGACTGAGGCAATGTGTCGGCCGGCCTTGTTCAGGCCTCGCCCTTGACGTTGACCATCCAGGGTGTGTTGAAGCGGTCCGTCACCATGCCAAAGCCCGGCGACCAGAACGTGGCCTGGAAGGGCATGGTCACCTTGCCGCCCTCGGCCAGCGCGTTGAAGATGCGGCCGCCTTCGGTGGCGTCGTCCACGCCGATCGAGATCCACATGCCCTGGGCCTGCTGGTAGCCGCCGCCACCGCAGTTGTCGGTGGCGTCCGAGGCCATCAGCGCCTGGTCCCTGACCTGCAGGTGGGCATGCATGATCAGGCGCTTGTCGGCCTCGGGCATCTGCTCCATGCCCGGCGTCTCGCCAAAGGTGCTCTGGTGCACGATGGTGCCGCCGAACAGCCTGGCGTAGAAGGCGAAGGCCTCGGCGCAGTTGCCGTTGAAGTTCAGATAGGGGATGAATTGCATGGAACGCTCCTGGGAGGGACGGTGGCGAGGGGAGTGGAGGAACGGGAGGACGGGAGGAGGGGACCAGGAGGCTTCAGCCGCCGTCATGCGCGCGCTCAAGAGCGGCGATGTCCAGCTTTTGCATGCCCAGCAGGGCCTGCATCACGCGCTGGGCGGCGGCCATGTCGGGGCCTCCCATCCAGCTGGCCATCTGGGACGGAACGATTTGCCACGACAGGCCATGGCGGTCCTTGAGCCAGCCGCATTGACGCGCCGCCGGGTCGCCGCCCTCGGACAGGGCGCCCCAGTAGTGGTCTATCTCGTCCTGTGTATCGCAACTGACCATCAGCGAGACGGCCTCGTTGAAGCGGAACATGGGGCCGCCGTTGAGTGCCAGAAGGGGCTGGCCTTCCAGCTCGAATTGCACCGTCATCACGCTGCCCGCCGGCCTGCCGTGGATGTCGTGGCCTGCTTCGCCGTAGCGCGCAATGGCCGTGATGCGGGAATCGGGAAAGACTTCCGTATAGAAGCGCGCCGCCTGCTCGCCCTGGTTGTCGAACCAGAGGCAGGGCTGTATGCGGCCGGTGTGCAAAGCCATGCTTGTCTCCTTGGTGACGGTGATAACCGTTTCATGCCGTTCGATGCCGGCTTTTTATCGATTTCTGCCCGGCGTGTGTACGCCGTTCACATATGCTAGGGACTAAAATGGACGCTGTCCACATCAAGCGCTGTCAGCTTCGGTGTCAAGCTGTAAATCGGCGGGGCAGGGCTGTCTTCCCTCTCGGGTGATGCGGCCACGCAGAAAAAAGGAAGCAAAACAGTGACGCAGCGACGTGTCAGGCGTGAGTCATATCACCACGGCGACCTGCGCCAAGCCCTGGTCGAGGCTGGCCTGGCGCTGGCGCGTGAAGGCGGTCCCCAGGCGATCGTGCTGCGCGAGGCCACGCGCCGGGCGGGCGTGGCGCCCAATGCAGCCTATCGTCACTTTGCCAACCGCCAGGCGCTGTTTGATGCCGTGCGCGCCGCGGCCCTGGGCGCACTGGCCGCAGCCATCGAGGCCGAAATGGCCCAGGCGCGCACCCTGCCCGATGTGCTGCAGCGCTCACGCGCGCTGCTGGCTGCCGTGGGGCGCGGCTATCTGGGCTTTGCCCAGACGGAGACCGGCTGGTTTCGCACGGCCTTTGCTTCGGTCGAGTACGACGTGGACCTGCCGCCGGACACCACGCGTGCAGCGGCCATGGGACTGAACCCGTTCGAGCTGCTGGGCTATGCGCTGGACAGCATGGCCGAGGCCGGCGTGCTGCCTGCCGAGCGCCGGCCCCAGGCCGAGTTCCTGGCCTGGTCCGCGGTGCACGGCATGGCCTTGCTGGTGATAGACGGGCCGCTGCGCCACGCCACCGCCGAGCAGCGGCGCGCGCTGGCGCTGCGCCTGCTGGAGATGGTGGAAAAAGGCATTTGATGCGTGGCGGGGCGACACTGCCTCACAATGGCCTGCCTTTTTTCCATCGCCGCCCCGATGCCCGACGAACATTCCCTTTCCTCGCCTTCCCCCGCCGAGCCTGAACTGGCCGGCCAGGGCGAGCTGCGCGACCGCATCGCGCGTGCAGCCCATATCGCGGTGCTCACGGGCGCAGGCGTCAGCGCCGAATCCGGCGTACCCACCTTTCGCGACGACAAGAACAGCTACTGGGCACAGTTCAACCCGCAGGACATGGCCAGCGAGGCAGGCTTTCGCGCGCATCCGCAGCGCGTCTGGCAGTGGTATGCGCACCGGCGCGAAGCCGTGGCTGCGGTGCAGCCCAACGCCGGCCACCATGCGCTGGCGCAATGGGCCTTGCGCCACCCGGGCCGCATGACGCTGGTCACGCAGAACGTCGATGGCCTGCACCAGCGCGCAGGCAGCCCCGGCGTGCTGTGCCTGCATGGTGAGCTGATGCGGGACCGCTGGCTGGAAAGGCCGCGCGCATGCTGCGATCTGGCCCAGGTGAAGCCGGGCGAGCCGCCGCAGTGCGCCGTCTGCGGCAACCTGGTGCGCCCGGGCGTGGTCTGGTTCGGCGAGTCCCTGCCCATGGGCGTGTGGCAGGCCGCCGAGGCGGCGGTGCAGCACTGCGATGTGCTGCTGGTGGTGGGCACATCGGGCGCCGTGTACCCGGCTGCAGGGCTGGCGCGAATCGCACGCAGGGCGGGCGCACATGTGGCCGTGATCAATCCCGCACCGTCCGAGCTGGATGACGCGGCCCACCAATGCCTGCGCGGCCCGTCGGCACAGGTGCTGCCGCTGCTGCTGGGCGACTGAAGGCGGAGGGGCAGGCCGCCCGACGCGGCCCAGGGGGAGGGAAGGGGCTTGCGCCATGGCGGCTCCTTTTGACGCACAACTGGGGCAGTCCCCTCCCTCTCGCGCATCCGCTCAGATCCAGTCCAGCGCTCCCAGCGCCGCGCCGGCGCCCAGCAGCCACAGCAGGTGGATGCGCGTGCGCCAGACCAGCAGGGCGCAGACCAGGGTCAGCAGCCACAGGCGCCAATCCTGGGCGGGGCGACCGCTGCCCGTGCCCAGCAGCCAGCCCGTGGCCAGCAGCAGGCCGATGACCAGAGGGCCCATGCCCTGCTTGAAGGCCCGCACGCCGCGCCGGTTCCTGTTACGCTGGCCCCACCGCGATGCCTGCCAGGCCAGCAGCGAACTGGGCAAGAGGATGCCGATCATGCAGATGGTCACGCCCAGTGCTCCAAAGGCCCAGGCCAGCAGGCCCGTGCCTCCGCCTGCGTTCAGGCCCAGGTTCCATCCCAGCAGGGCGATGAACAGCACATTGGGCCCGGGCGCCGCCTGGGCAATGGCGATGGAGGAGCTGAATTGCGCCTCGCTGAGCCAGCCATGGCCATCGACCAGAAAACGGTGCATGTCGGGCGCCGTGGCAATGGCCCCGCCCACGGCCATCAGCGACAGCGTCAGGAAATACAGCAGCAACTGCAACCAGTCGGCGGGCTGCAGGCTCAGTGCAATCTGGTGGGCAGCATTCATGGCGTGAACTTTCTCCAGGTCAGCACGCAACCCGCGCCGCCGACCACCAGCAGCACCCAGGCCAGCGGAATGCGCATCACCGCCATGGCAATGAACGAGGCCAGCGCCAGCCCCGCGCTGCACCAGCGCCCCAGCGGGTGGCGGCTCAGCGTGCTGGCCAGCTTCAGGCCCATGCCCGCCACCAGGCCGGCTGCGACGGCGCCCATGCCGCGCAGCGCGCCGGCCACGGCGGGGTGGTCGGCCAGCTGGGAATAGATCACGGTCAGCGTCAGCACCAGCAGCATGGGAAAGCACAGCATGCCGCACACGGCCACCACGGCACCGCGCCAGCCGAAGTAGCGCTCGCCAATGGTGATGGACAGGTTGACCACATTGGGGCCGGGCATGATCTGGGCCACGGCCCAGTCCTCCACAAACTCTTCATTGGTCAGCCAGCGCTTTTTCTCCACCAGCTCGCGCTGTACCACGGCCAGCACACCGCCAAAGCCCTGCAGGGCCAGCCAGGTGAAGGACCAGAACAGATCGCGCAGATTGGCGGGGGCGGGGCGCCGGGCCGGCACATCGGCGGGGTCGTGTGGCGGGTGGGCCTGGGGCGGCGATGCGGGCATGTTCTGGCTTGTGTCTGAGCCGCCCGGGCAGGGCCCCGGGAGGGCATCGCTGTTGTCGTGGGGGAACCGCGCGGGCCGGTCCTGTCTTCGTGCCTGCCGCCGGGGCGGCACGCACGGAATGTTAATCCTGCGCAGCGGCCTTGTCGGCAGCGGCCCCATCGGCAACGGCGATGGGGGCATTGCAAGCGCAGATGGCTTGCTGCCGGCATGCGCCCAGGCCTGCCCGCCGGCCTGTCTGAACAGGAGTAGATTCTCTCCACCCACACAACCCGAGGATCTCCGACATGGACATGGATTGGAGCAAGGCGCTGCAGGAAAGCCTGGTCTGGCTGGCGGCGGCCTCAGTGATAACCGTCGTGGCTTTCGCGGCCGTGGCGCTGCTGGTGGTTCGATTCACCCGCTGGGGTCGGCAGTTCTGGCAGCTGGCCGGCCCGTTCCTGCACCCCAGAAACAGCTGGTGGCCGCTGCTGGTGTTCACGCTGCTGCTGGTGCTGGCCCTGGTCTCGGTGCGCATGAACGTGCTGTTTTCCTACTGGTACAACGGCTTCTACAGCGCGCTGCAGGAACTGGACCAGAAGGGCTTTTGGCGCTTCCTGGGTATCTTTGCGGTGCTGGCCACGGTCCACATCCTGCGCGAGCTGTTCAATTTCTATGTGAACCAGGCGTTTCGCATCCGCTGGCGGGTGTGGCTCAACGAGCGCGTGACCACCGACTGGATGCGCGGCGATGCCTACTATCGCAGCCACTTCCTGGACGAGCCGGTGGACAACCCCGACCAGCGCATCGAGCTGGATGTGAACACCTTTGTCTCGAACTCGCTGACCCTGGCGCTGGGTGCCGTCAGCGCCGTGGTCTCGCTGGTGGCGTTCACGGGCATTCTCTGGGGGCTGTCCGCGCCCATCGCGGTGGCGGGCGTGGAGGTTCCGCGGGCCATGGTGTTCGCGGTCTACCTCTATGTGATCGTCGCCACGCTGATCGCCTTTCGCCTGGGCCAGCCGCTGATCCGGCTGAACTTCCTGAACGAGAGGCTGACCGCCAACTTCCGCTACGCCCTGGTGCGCGTGCGCGAATATGCGGAGAACATCGCCTTCTACCAGGGCGCGGCCATCGAGCGCAACACGCTTTTGACGCGCTTTTCGGCGTTGATCGCCAATGTCTGGGCGCTGGTCTACCGCAGCCTGAAGTTCGACGGCTTCAACCTCACCGTCAACCAAGTGGCCGTGGTCTTTCCCTTTCTGCTGCAGGCGCCGCGCTTTTTCAGCGGTGCCATCAAGCTCGGTGATGTGATGCAGACCTCGCAGGCCTTTGGGCAGGTGCAGGATGCGCTGTCATTTTTCCGCACCTCCTACGACACCTTCGCCCAGTACCGCGCCGCGCTGGACCGCCTGTGCGGCTTTCTGGATGCCAATGCCCAGACCCGCGAACTGCCCCAGGTCGTCCACAAAGATCAACCCGGCGCCCTGGACATCGAGGGTCTGCAGGTCAGCCGCCCGGACGGCCACCACCTGCTCAGCGACCTGCAACTCAAGCTCACTCCCGGCCAGGCGCTGCTGATCAAGGGGCCTTCGGGCAGCGGCAAGACCACCTTGCTGCGGTCCATTGCCGGCCTGTGGCCGCATGCCCAGGGCACGGTGGGCCGCCCGGGCGGCCACCAGGCGCTGTTCCTGTCGCAGCGCCCGTATCTGCCGCTGGGCGACCTGCGCACGGCCATTGCCTATCCGATGGATGCTTCACCGCAGGACGACGAGCGCCTTCAACAGGCGCTGCGCCAGGTCAGCCTGGCCCATCTGGCCGACAAGCTGGATGTCAACCAGGATTGGTCCCGCATTCTGTCGATTGGCGAGCAGCAGCGCCTGGCCTTTGCCCGCGTGCTGTTCAACCGGCCCGCCATCGTCTTTCTCGATGAATCCACCTCGGCCATGGACGAGGGCCTGGAGCATGCGCTGTACACGCTGCTGCGCGAGCAGATGCGCTCGACCATGCTGGTGAGCGTGGGCCACCGCAGCACGCTGGCGGGTTTCCATACCCACGCGCTGGCGGTCGATGGCAATGGCGGGTGGACGCTGTCGGAAGTAAGCGCACCGCAGAGCGCCCCCCAGGCTTGATCCGCGTGCGGCCCTGGGCCGCGCGCGATCAATCGTCCATGGGCAAAGAATCGCAGTTGCTCAGGTCGGAGGGCGGCTGCTGGGGCAGCTGGCGCACCGCATCGCGCAAGGCGGTGCGCAGGCCCTCTTCAAGCACGGGGTGGTAGAAGGGCGCACGCAGCAACTCGTGCACGGTCAGTTGCTGCTGTACGGCCAGGGCCAGCATATGGGCCAGATGCTCGCCGCCCGGTGCGCACATTTCCGTGCCCAGCAGCAGGCCGCTGGCCGGGTCCGCATAGACGTGAAGCAGGCCCGCGTTGCGCTGCGCAGCGCGCGCACGCCCCTGGTGCGCGAAATCCACGCGGCCCACCACGAAGTCCTGGCCCAGCAGCGCCTTCATGGGCTGGCCCACGACGGCCGCGTTGGGCGAGCTGAAGACGATGGACAGCGGCGCGCGCCGCTCGAAGCAGGCCACGTTCTCTGCCATGGCGTTGGTGCCGGCAATATGGCCTTCGTCCACGGCCTCATGCAACAAGGGGCGGTCGCCATTGGCATCGCCCGCGAGGAACAGCGGCAGCTCGCCGACCTGCAGTGTCTCGCGGCTCACGGGCGGCTGCCCATGCTCGTCCAGCTCAAGTCCCAGCGTCTCAAGGCCCAGGCCTTCGAGCTGCGGGCGCCGGCCCATGGCGGCCACCACATGGTCCACGACGATGCGGGTGTCGCCTGCACGCACGACGATGCTGCTGTCCGGGCCCTTGCTCAACTGCACTTCATGGTCGGTGATCACCACCATCTCTTTCTCAAGCAGATGCCGCAACGCATCGGTGACGTTCTGGTCGGACAGGCCCGCCAGCTTCGGGCCGCGTCCCAGTGCGGTGACCTCCAGGCCCAGCCGCGCCAGCGCCTGTGCAATCTCCACGCCCAGCGGACCCAGGCCGACGACGGCCACGCGCGGGCCCAGCGTCTTGCGTTCGAACAAGGTGTCGGTGGTCAGGATGCGCTTGCCAAAGCGCTTCCATTCCTCCGGCACCACGGGGCTGGAGCCCGGAGCGAGGATGAGCTTGCGCGCAGCCAGCACCTTGCCATTGACCTCGATCCGATTGGCCGCCAGCAGCCTGGCACGCCCGTCGATGGCCCGCCAGCCCAGGCCCTCCGTGGCCTTGATCGTGCTTGCCACGAACTCGTCGCGCAGCTTGCGCACGCGGCGCAAAACGGCGGGCAGGTCCAGCTGCAGCCCGCTCGCGCCGCGTATGCCGAAGGCATCGAAGTGATGGCGTGCATGGAAGGCGTTGGCCGCCTCGATCAGGAGCTTGGACGGCATGCATCCCACCCGCGCACAGGTCGTTCCCCAGGGCCCGTCGTTGACGATGGCGAAATGCTCCGTGTGCTTGCGCACCTCGCGCAATGCCGACAGTCCGGCCGAGCCGGCACCGACGATGATCACGTCGAGGGCGGTGGTGGGTGGGTTTTTCATGCTGTCTGATTCCTTTGACTGTGGCACCAGGTCCCGTGGAGGTCTCCGCTGCCGGTGGATGTGCCGAAAGGTGTGTCGACGGGAGTGCCGACTGAAGTGCCGACAGATGGTCGAGATGACTGCCTCGCCTGCCATGGGACATGCGTGCCAGTCTGCATGCTGGCGCTCGCGGCAGTCGTAGGCGAAGGGCCGAAACCGCTGCTGGACATCCAGGGCCCGGCCGGTGCCGCGCAGGGGCTAGCCGGATGCCCAGTGTTGCCATGCCGCGCCCGTGCGGCTGCCTGATGCGCCGAAATCCGCTTCCCGCGCAAAGCGCCTGAGGGATGTCTCGGTAACCCTCAAATGGCTGATACGGCACAAGCGGCTTTGGGCTGTTTGCAGCCAGCGGCGCAGGGACCAATGAAGCTGCGCCACCATCTCGCCATGCACCTGTGCGCTGTGCAGGCGCAGGCGGCCATCGAGGATGAAGGCCCTCACCGACCGTGCGGACAGCTGCAGATCCTCGCAGACCTGCCTCAGCCCGACGCCTTCGCGGACCCGGGTGCTCAGGCCGCGCCTGTGCATCTGGCAGCGAACGGAGCGTTCGCTGCGGTCCAGCCGGCGGCAGATCACCTGCACGGGCAGGACGCCGGCCCAGCGTTCGAGTGCCAGCAGTTCTGCCGGACTCCAACGGCGGCGAATTGCTCCATTCGGCCATGCGCTGTCGGATGTCAGGCAGTGTGTGATTGCCATGGAGAGCCCCCATTCATATGGCGCTGCGCTATGGCATGGCCTGAATCCCGGATGCCGATGAGACAATTATTGATGGGGGATTCTTTTGCAAGCTTTTGATTTTGTTGATTGTTTTTATTGTTTTGATTGCTGCTCGGATGGACGGCTCCATACCGCGATGCCTATCGTGGGGCCGGGATGCGGATCACGGAAATAGCGTCTGCACCGGCACGCATATGCCAAGCCCCATGCGGATTTCCTGTTCGGCGCCCGATTTCCATGAACGACTTCTTTGCTTTTTCAGGAGAACCCTTCATGCGCCTTCAGCCAAAGCATTTGAATTTTTCCGCGGCGTGCCTTGCGTTGCTGGCACTGCCGGCCGCGCAGGCCCTGCCCATGCAGGACGTGGGCACGTCGGCAGGCCCGCAATGCGTGGGCCTGGACATCAACAACAGCGGCCATGTCGTGGGCGCCTGTGCAGAGAGCGACGGCTCGTCCGCAGGCTTCGTGTCGCTGGCGCCGGGCAGTGCGGCAGACCTTGTGCGCCTGTCGCCTGGGCGCAACTGCAACGCGGCGGCCATCACCAACAGCGGCCAGGTGGTGGGCAGCTGCCTGGACGGCAATTCGGTGTCCGTGGGCGTGTTCTGGAATGCGGCCACGCCGGCCACGGTGCAGACACTGCAGCCGCTGACGCTCGATGTGCGCAGCATGCCCACGGCATACAACCAGGGCGGCTATGTGGCAGGCGTCAGCCTGAGCGGCAGCAACACGGCCCGCCCTGTCATGTGGCGCAACAATGAAACCACGGCACGCGCGCTGCCGGCGGGCCTGCTGGGCCTGAACAGCACCAACTGCGTGCCGTCCGATGTGGACAATTTCGTGGTGGGCGGCAACATGCCGGGCATCGTGGGCAACTGTCCTGACAACAGCGGGCATCCGCGTCCTGTCTATTGGTCTGCCGCAGTCCTGGGCGGCTATATGGCCACGGCCCTGAACCTGCCTCTCAATGCCGTCTTCTGCCGCGCAAAGACCGTCGTCAATACCCGCATCATGGGCTACTGCGATTTCGGTGCCCAAGGTGGACGCACCGTCGTCTGGCTCAACTCGTCCTCCAGTCCGCAGGTGCTGTCCATATCGTCCCCGCCCGCGCGAAACAGCGGCGTCGATCTCAACATCCTCGGCGAGGTGATTGGGCACTACCAGTTGGCAGACGGGCGCAGCATGCCCTATTACTGGAACAGCCAGACCGGTGTCATCCGCGATATTCCTCCGCTGCCTGGCGGCATGAATGCACGTGTGGTGGATATCGGTGACAACGGAACGGTGGCAGGCCACAGCGAACTGGCCGACGGAAGTTCGCACGCCATCACCTGGACCCCCTTGGGCGGCACCGTGGACCAGGGAACCCTCGCAGGCGGCGAGAACAGTGCGGCCTCGGCACTGAGCCAGGATGGCTGCTACATGACAGGAAGGAGCGAAGTCGCGCAATTGGCCACGCATGCCTTCGTGCAGAACCTGTGCACGCCATGAAGGCGCAGCCTCGTCTCACACCGTGCATAAAGGAAATACCATGAAGATGCGATATCCAAGACTTGCAACCACACTGGCAATCGCTGTGTGCGGGCTCTGGGCCCCTGCAGTGCAAGCGAACGGCATTTCATTCGAGAATTTTTCCTCCTCCAATGCGGCACAGGCTTTTTTTGGCTCATATAGTATGTTGCCCCTGATGATGGCGCGAACGAGCGAGTTGTCGAAATTGATGGAAATGATGACTGCGAATACAGGTAAAACCGAACTAATGCCACTTCAGATGACGGCGAAATGAATATGAGCATGTTTGCGGTATGAATGCGCCTGTGGTGAATATAGGCGATGCCGCAATGGTGGCTTGCCACAGCGAAATGAGCGATGAAAGCTTTCGCGCCATCATCTGGGCGTCCACAGACAACGCGTGCTGTGTGCAGAATCTGTGGACTACTGCTCGTCAGTATCAATTCGAAAACGATGAGATAAAGGGGATGAAATGAGAGTTCGATATGAAAAATCATTGTCCACTATGGTGGTATTTGGTGTTTTAATGTCCTCATCTGCGGCGCATGCAAATAATATTTATTTTTCGGAAGATGGTCTAATAAATTTGGAAAATAGCAGCCTGTATGCAAATGGTAGTTCAGTTGGAGCTGGCTTTTATCATACTTGTGGCAGTGTTTTGATATCGGGAAATAAGTTGGTGACAGCTGCTTATTGCCTTGGGTATTCCTTTAGGGAACTACATTGATCAGGGCTTGAAAGCTAACTGTCTAATTTCACATGGCTTGTTTTGCCTGCTTGCGATTTGCTTTTTGGCCATTTGATGAGTAATTACCAGCATCAAATCAGTCTGGCAATGCCATGCGGCCCGGCCTTCCGCCATGGCTGGGCGCCTGTTCCGGCGCAGGGGCATCGTCGGCCATCAACTTCCCCATCAGGCCTCGCAGGATTGCCAGCGTCGGCGCCTCGCTGCGCTGACGCAGCGTGACCAGCCCGAAGCGGGCGGTGCTGCGCATGGGCGGGTCCATGGGCAATTCGGCCAGGTCCGGGGCGACGGCGCGCACGGCCAGCAGCACGGTGTCGCTGTTGCGCGCAACGTCCACAAGGCTGGGCAACTCCTCGCACTGCAGTGTGACGAACCGCGCCGGGTGGGCCGTGGCGCCATAGGTCTCCACCAGCAGCCAGGCCACCTGGTCGCTCAATGGTGTGGAGGCGACGGGGTAGCGCTGCACATCCTCGAAGCGCAGATCCCGCTGCAGGCGGGCCAGTGGATGGTCGGTGCGGCACATGAAGGCGGCGCGCATTTCGTGCACGACGTCCAGCGCAAGGTCGGGTGCGGGCCGCAGCGCGCGCAGGTCCACGACCAGGGCGTCGAGCAGGCGCTCGCGTAGCGAGTGCACCAGCAGATCGGTGCTGCCGCGCGCCACCTCGGTTCGCACGCCGGGATGGTGCACGGTCATGTGCTGCAGGAACGGCGTCATCAATATTGCGCCGGGGCCCGATCCCAGGCCCACACGCACGGTGCCGGCCGCACCCTCGCGCAATTGGCGCCCCCTGTCACGCAGCTCGTCGGCTTCAGCCACCAGGGCGCGTGCCCGTCCCAGCATCTCGCGGCCGAAGGCTGTGAGTTCGCTGTGGCGGCCGATGCGGTCGAACAAGGGTATGCCCAGCTCCTGCTCCAGCGCGCGCACGCTGCGGCTGAGGGCCGGCTGTGTCAGATGCATGGCCTCGGCCGAGCGGCTGAAGGAGCCGGTCTGCGCCACCGATATGAGATGCCTGAGCTGCACCAGCGTCATGATTTTTCGCGCCCTGAAGTCTGCATGAAACTCATGCTAATGCAGCCAACAATGCATTGGACGTTCGATGACCCGGCTCCTAGGATGCCGCGTATCCGGCCGACCGAGCCGGAGCCATCCACCAAGGAGACATGATGAGATTTTTGTTCCAGCGCGTTTGGCTGACGGGCGCCGGCCTGCTGCTGAGCGCGGGCCTGGCCTGTGCGCAGAGCCCGTCCTCCAGGCCCGTGAGCCTGATGGTTCCCTATCCGGCCGGCGGCCCTTCGGATGCCATTGCCCGCATCTTCAGCGTGCCGCTGTCCAAGGCACTGGGCCAGCAGGTCATCGTGGAGAACCTGGGCGGCGTGAGCGGCGCCATGGCCGCGCAGAAAGTGCTGGCCGCTCCGCCTGACGGGCACTACGTCTTCCAGGGCTCGCCCAACGAGGTGATCCTGTCGCCGCTGGCCAATGCCGCCGTGCGGCTCAAGGCCGAGGATTTCCGCCTGGTCCATCCCGTGGCCGAGGCCGTGATGGTCTTCGTCGCTCGCAAGGACCTGGAGGCCGGCAACGTGGATGAGCTGATCGCGCTGGCCCGCAAAAGCGCCAGCCGGCCGCTGTCGTACGGCAGCGTCGGCATTGGCTCGCTCTACCACCTGATCCTGGAGAAGGTGCAGCAGGACGCTGGCATACAACTCATGCATGCGCCCTACAAGGGCAACGCGCCGCTGCTGCAGGACATAGGCAGCGGGCAGGTCGATTTCGCTGTGCTCGTCTACAGCGCAGCCATGGGCGCGCTGGCCGAGCAGGGCCGGCTCAAGATCCTGGGCCAGCTGGGGGAGCAGCGATCGGAGCTGCTCAAGAATGTGCCCACGGTGCGTGAGGGCCGGGAGCTGAAAAACTTCGCCTACAAGACTTGGACCAGCTTCCTGGTGCGCAAGGACACGCCGCAGGAGGTGGTGCAAAGGCTGCACCAGGCGATAGGCGCCATGCTCAAGGACCCGGGCGTGCGCGAGCAACTGGCCCTGCAGACCCAACTGGCCGCGGCGCCCATGTCGCTGGCCGAAGCGGCGCAGTTCTATGAGGCCGAGACGGCCCGCTACCGCAGCATTGCCCGCTCCATCCGCCTGCAACCCCAGTGAGACGCCGCACATGAACACCCTTCTGGACACTTTGCGCGGCTCGGCCGCAGCCTTCGTCGAGCTGCGCCGCGACATCCACAGGCACCCCGAGCTCGGCTTCGAGGAACACCGCACCAGCGCCCTTGTCGCGCAGCAACTGGAGCAATGGGGCTACGAGGTGGAACGCGGCCTGGGCGGGACGGGCGTGGTGGGGCGGCTGGTGCGCGGCAGCGGCAGCCGGCGTCTGGGTCTGCGCGCCGACATGGACGCGCTGCCCATCGCCGAGGCCAATGAATTCGCCCATGCCAGCACGCATGCCGGCGTCATGCATGCCTGCGGCCATGACGGCCATACCGCCATGCTGCTGGCAGCGGCCCGGCATCTGGCCGAGCACGGCGGCTTCGACGGAACGCTCACGCTGATCTTCCAGCCTGCGGAGGAGGGCGGCGGCGGCGCCCTGCGCATGATGGAGGACGGCCTCTTCGAGCGACATCCCTGCGACGCCATCTTTGCCATGCACAACATGCCGGGCCTGCCCCAGGGAAGGCTGGCCTTGCGCGAGGGCGCAGCCATGGCGTCCTCCGACTACGCCACGCTCACGCTCACCGGGGTGGGCGGGCATGGTGCCATGCCGCACCGCGCGGCCGACCCCATCGTTGCGGCCGCCAGCATCGTCATGGCCTTGCAGACCATCGTCTCGCGCAACATCGATCCGCTGCAGATGGCGGTGGTGACCGTGGGCGCCATCCATGCGGGCAAGGCCAACAACGTGATCGCCCACAGCGCGGTGCTGGAGTTGAGCGTGCGTGCGCTGGATGCCGATGTGCGCAGGCTGCTGGAGGAGCGCATTCGCGACCTGGTGAGTGCGCAGGCCGAGAGCTTCGGCGTGCAGGCGCAACTCGACTGGCGACCCGGCTATGCCGTGCTGGTCAACACGCCCAAGGAGACGGACTTCGCGCGCCAGATCGCGCTGGAGCTGCTGGGCCCGGAACATGTCACGCTGCAGGCGCCACCCTTGCCGGGCAGCGAAGACTTTGCCTTCATGCTGCAGCGCGTGCCAGGCAGCTATCTGCTGATTGGCAATGGCAAGGGAAGCGAGCAAGGCGCCTGCATGGTGCACAACCCGGGCTATGACTTCAACGACGACAACATCGCCGTGGGAGCCGCCTATTGGGTGCTGCTGGCGCAGCGGTTTCTGGTGGCCGGTTGAACTGCTTGAGCCCGGCGCATCTCATTCGCTGGGGTGGACTTCCAGCCAGCCCACGCGTCCTTGACCGCTCTCGTTGAGGCGGCTCACAAAGCCTTCAGCCTGCGACTGCGGCAGGCGCAGATCGAACTGCACCAGCGATCCATGCTCGACCTGGAGCAATTCGGCGCCTGCCGCCTCGATCTCGCGCCGCACCAGGCCTTCGAGCGCATAAGGGACACTGCAGCGCAGCAATTGCATGCGCTGCAGCGTCACCTTCTCGGCGGTCAGCAAGGCCTGGGCCACGGCATCGGTGTAGGCACGGACCAGGCCGCCGGCGCCCAGCTTGACGCCGCCGAAGTAGCGCACCACGGTGGCCAGCACGCCTTCCAGGTCCTGGTGGCGCAGCACGTCCAGCATGGGGCGGCCTGCCGTGCCGCTGGGCTCGCCGTCATCGACGGCTGCCGACTGGCCTCCCGCCAGCAAGGCCCAGCAGACATGGGCGGCGCCCGGGTGCTCGCGGCGCAGCGCATCGACCACGGCCTGGGCGCTGGCGCGGTCGGCCATGGGCTGCACGCAGCCGATGAAACGGCTTTTCTTGATGAGGAGTTCGCTGTGCGCGGGTGCGCGGAGTGTCTGTGGCATGGAGGGCGGCAAGCTTACCCGATTGCCCCTGGCTCGGGATTTGGCGCATGGATTCATTACGCCTTTATTACGAAGCGCTACACATTTGTGAGCATGCGTACCTTGTGTTATTTCAGCTTCAGAGGGTTGCATCCAGGTTTGTCCTACAGAAATCGTGAAAGATTCGCAGTAAGCTTTCTGTCAAGGAGGCGCAACCATGAACACCCCACCTTCCCGCGATCCCGTTCTCACCGAACACACCTTTGGCCGCGATCATTTCAGTCCTCCGCCCATGGCGTTGGAGCAGGCAGGCCAGGACCATGAAGCCGCCGGTGGCGGCCTTCCTCTGGACCTGGACCAGCGCATTCGCAACGTAGGCGAATGGTGATGGCTGCAGCCGTGCAGCCAAGGGCCATCCGGCCAGGCTGAGCGGCTCCAACGACCGCCGACAGGAACGCAGCAGGCAATGGCCTCGCTGCGCTGGATTTATCATTCCAACATCTTCACCCAGGCCGGCTGCGCAATGCACCGGCCTTTTTGCATTCCTGCCACGGCCTGTTCCCGCACCCATGAGCAATGACACCGTCCGCAGCCATTGGCTGCTGGCACCTGCCTGCGCCAGCGATGCCAGCCTGCCTGTGCCGCTGGGCGATGTGACGGCGCTGCTGGAGCAGGTGGGCCGTTCCAGCGGCAGCAGCGACGAGGTGGCCGGGCAGCTGCTGCACCTGCTGGGCCGGCATGTGCCGTTGGCGCAGTGCACGATCTTTTCGTTCCAGGGGCGATCTCGGCCGCGCATCGTGGGGTTCGGGGACCGGGCACGCACAGGCGCACTGCCTTTGATTTCCCAGGATTACAGCGAGCGCTTCTATCCACTGGACGGCGCGCAGCGCGTGATGCAGGCCGAGCTGGCGCGGCAGCAGCGCAATCCCCAGGCGCCAGCGCGCGTCTGGCTCCATCGCCAGAAGCCTTCGGACGTGAGCCATCCCGAGTACCGCCGTGTCTGCTATGACCTGCCCCGCCTGGTGGAGCGGCTTTCGCTGCTGACCCTGCAGACCGGCGCACGCTGGCTGGCGGTGAATCTGTACCGGGGTGAGGAGCACGGCGGCTTTGACCCGCAGTCCATTGCACGCATCGAGGCCTTTGCTCCGCTGGTCATGCAGGCCATGCGCCTGCATTACGCAGGCCAGGCCCTGCAGGACGATCTGGCGGGCCTGGTGCTGGCGCGCCTGGCGCGGCGCTTTGCGCATCTCACGCAACGCGATATGGACGTGGTGCGCTGCGTGGTCGAGGGGCTGGACACCGAGCGGCTGGCGCAGCGCCTGGGCATCACGGTGGCCAGTGCCCGGACCTATCTCAAGCGCGTCTGCGGCAAGCTGGGCGTGCAGGGGCAGCGCGAGCTGTTTGCCTTGCTGATGGAGCCCGAGGCGCTGTCCTGAGCCTGGGGGCTGGAGGGTCCTGTCTGTCCCCATCCGGGGACATTGCCGGAGCGGGGGCTGCCTACACTGCGGCCTCACAAAGACGCAAGACGCAAGACGGAGACATCCATGCATCAGCCCCATGCCCAGCCGCGGCATTCCATCTACTACCGGTACCGGGTGCACCAGCCCTGGTTGCCTTCGCAGCATCCAGGGGTGCAGCGCCATCCTGTCGTCATCGTCGGCACGGGCCCTGTGGGGCTGACCACGGCGCTGGAGCTGGCGCGCCACGGCCAGCGCTGCGTGCTGCTGGAGTCCGAACTGCAGGTGTCCGAAGGCAGCCGCGCCATCGTCTTCACGCGCCGCTCCATGGAGATCCTGCAGCAGGTGGGCGTGGCCGAGCGGGTCATGGCGAACGCCTTGCCCTGGCGCTGTGGCAACTCGTTCTACCGGGGGCAGCGCGTGTTCCGCATGGAGGCGCCGCACAGCGAGGACGATCGCTTCCATCCCATGACCAATCTGCAGCAGCAGTACCTGGAGGAATACCTGGTCGATGCGGTGCTGGCCCATCCGCTGATCGAGCTGCGCTGGGGCAACCGCGTGGACCGGGTGGAGCAGGTCGGCAGCGGCGCCGCCGCAAAGGCGCGGCTGCAAGTGGACACGCCGCAAGGCCCGTATGCGATGGAGGCCGACTGGCTGGTCGCCGCCGATGGCGCCCGCTCCGGCATACGCACGGCCATGGGCCTGGTGATGGAGGGGGCGTCGTACGAGGGCCGCTTCGTGATCGCCGACATCCGCATCGACCTGCCACTGCCCACGGAGCGCCTGGCCTTCTTCGACCCGGTCTGGAACCCCGGCAACACCATCCTGATGCACCGCGAGCCGCATGGCATCTGGCGCGTGGACTACCAACTGCCTGCGGGCGAGGACGCGCAGCAGGCGATGCAGCCCGAATCGCTCAAGGCGCGCATCGACGCGCAGCTGGAGATGATCGGCTTCGGCGGCACGCCCTGGGAAATGGACTGGAGTTCGGTCTACTCCGCCCGCGCGCTGACCTTGCCGGACTATGTGCACGGCCGCGTGATCTTCGCGGGCGATGCGGCCCACATGCTGCCCATCTTCGGCGTGCGCGGTGCCAACACGGGTTTTCAGGATGCCCAGGCCCTGGCCTGGCGGCTGGCCCTGGTGGCGCGCGGCGTGGCGCCGATGAGGCTGCTGGACAGCTACAGCGGCGAGCGCGTGGGCGCGGCGCGCGAGATTGTCGAAGAGGCCGGCAAGAGCACGCGCTTCATGGCGCCGCCCTCGCGCGGCTTCCGGCTGCTGCGCGATGCCGTGCTGTCGCTGTCGCTCACCCAGGAATTCGTGCGGCCGCTGTACCACTGGCGCACCTCCCGGCCGCACGAATACGCGCACTCGCCGCTCAACAGCGCGGATGACGACAACCACCTGTTTGAAGCCGGCCCTGGCCATGGCGCACCGCCGCTGAACCTGCGCCTGGGGCCCGATGACTATCTGCTGGACCACCTGGGCGGTGGATTCGACCTGCTGTATTTCACCGATGGCACGCCCGTGCCTGCCCAGTGGTGCGAAGTTGCCAGGATGGCGCGCGGCCGTGGCGTGGGCCTGCGCATCGTGGCCATCTCCAGCCAGGCGGCCGCGCAGCCGGTCCAGGGTGCCGATCTGACCCTGGCCGATGCAGATGGCCGCTGCCGTGCACGCCATGGCGTGCCGGCAGGGCACCCGCCTGGTGCCGCCTATCTGCTGCGGCCCGATCAGCATGTCTGCGCGCGCTGGCTGGCGCTGGATGCCCGGCGCCTGCAATCGGCCATCGACAACGCCACCTGCACGCAAGGAGTTCCGGCATGAGCCAAGAACAGACATCACCCCACACCCTCGATATCGCCGGCCTGGAAACTGTCTACGACCAGCTGGCCACAGCCATCGACACGGCGGGCCCGCAGCGGTCCGAGCTGTTCCTGGTCAAGCTGGCGCTGCTGGCGGCCGAACGGCTGGGCAGCGCGTCCGTGTTCTCGGAGCTGGTGCAGGCGGCGCAGCAGGATCTCTAGTGCGTAGTCGCGCTCCAGGGAAAACCGCTATCGCTGTCGGGGTGCCGACGGGCCGTGGCATGGCCGGCACTGGCTAACATCGGCCCGAAAACAAGGGTCCCGCGAGCCATGGATGTACTCAGTGAAGTTCTCGATATTTGCCGCTCGGAGCGCGCCGTCACGGCGCGCTTTGCGCTGACGGCGCCGTGGAGCCTGAAGTCCACGGGCGTCACCGGCGCCATGATCCGCATGGCGCGCGGCGCGCCTTACTGGATCCAGGTGGAAGGCATGCCGGCGCTGCGGGTCGAGCCCGGCGATCTGGTCATGCTGCCCATGGGCGCCGCGCATGTGGTGGCGTCCGACATGGACGTTGCCAGCGAGCTGTTCTCGCGCATGATCGCCCGCCACGCCGAAGGACCGCGGGACGAGAATCCCCTGGTCTTCAGCCATGGCGGCGGCGGCGAGGCCACGGACATGTTTTCGGCCCTGTTGTGGTTTTCCGCCTACTGCCGTCATTCGGTGTTCCGCATCCTGCCGCCGCTGATCCACATCCGGGCAAGCGACCTGCCGCTGGCCGACTGCCTGGCCACCACCATGGAGTCGCTCACGCTGGAGACGCTGGCGCGGCGCCCGGGCTGGCGCCTGTCGGCCGCGCGCATGGGCGAGCTGCTGCTGGTCAACATCCTGCGCGAGCACCTGGCGCGCGAGGCCGCCGTGGGTGAAGGCTGGCTGCGGGGCCTGGGCGATGCCTGTGTTGCGCGTGCCCTGGTGTGCATGCACCGCGAACCGCAGCGGGCCTGGAGCGTGGAGACGCTGGCCATCGAGGCCGGCATGTCGCGCACCCGCTTCAGCATGCGTTTCAAGGAGCTGGTGGGTGCCACGCCCATCGGCTATCTGACGGCGCACCGCATGGCGCTGGCCGCCCAGCAGATGGAGGCCGGCGGGCTGTCATCGGCCCGCATCGCCGAGAACGCGGGCTACGACTCGCCGAAGGTGTTTGCGCGGGCATTTCGCCGCTGGTCCGGGCACACGCCCAAGGCCTGGCTGGCGCAGGAGGCCGCAAAGAGGTCGGGCTGGCAGCAGCAGGAAGGCCGTATCAGGGGGCTGGAGCAAGACCCTTGACCAGCAGGGTTGAGTGCCGAAACGTACACTGGCCGGTTCCTTCCGCACAGGCTCCCAGAAGCCGAACCGCCCATCATGAACGCCCCCGTTGACGTTTCCTTCTTCCATCGCGCCGCCAAGCCGCTGACCAGCTATCGTCCTTACTGGGCCAAGCGCTTCGGCACGGCCCCGTTCCTGCCGATGAGCCGGGCCGAGATGGAACAGCTTGGCTGGGACAGCTGCGACGTGATCCTGGTGACGGGCGACGCCTATGTGGATCACCCCAGCTTCGGCATGTCGGTGATCGGCCGGGTGCTGGAGGCACAGGGCTTTCGCGTGGGCATCATTGCCCAGCCTGACTGGCAAAGCGCCGAGGCCTTCAAGGCCCTGGGCCGGCCCAACCTGTTCTGGGGCGTGACGGCGGGCAACATGGATTCCATGATCAACCGCTACACGGCCGATCGCAAGATCCGCTCCGACGATGCCTACACGCCGGGCGACGTGGGCGGCAAGCGCCCTGACCGCGCGGCCATCGTCTACAGCCAGCGCTGCCGCGAGGCCTACAAGGACGTGCCCATCGTGCTGGGCGGCATCGAGGGCAGCCTGCGCCGCATCGCCCACTACGACTACTGGAGCGACAAGGTGCGCCGCTCCATCGTCGTGGACAGCAAGTGCGACATCCTGCTGTACGGCAACGCCGAACGCGCCCTGGTCGAGGTGGCCCACCGCCTGGCTGCGCGTGAGCCCGTGGAAAGCATTACCGATGTGCGCGGCACGGCCTTCTTCCGCCGTGAGTCGGAAGCGGGCTGGTTCGAGCTGGATTCCTCCGTGGTGGACGAGCCCGGCGTGGTCGAGCCCCACATCAACCCCTACATGACCACCAGCGAGCAGGCCGAGGCCCAGGGCCAGACCTGCTCCAAGGAAGAGGGTGATGCCGACGCGAAGCCGGACAGCGCCTCGGTCGCCGCTGTTCAGACCATCCAGTTCGTGCCCAACCCGTCGCTGCGCGGCAAGGGCAAGCAGCCGCCGCGCGACAAGACCGTGCTGCGCCTGCCCAGCTACGAGCAGGTCAAGGCCGATCCCATCCTCTACGCCCACGCCAACCGCGTGCTGCACTTGGAGACCAATCCCGGCAACGCCCGCGCCCTGGTCCAGGCCCACGGCGAAGGCGTGACCGCGCGCGATGTGTGGCTGAACCCGCCCCCCATCCCGCTGACCACGGCCGAGATGGACTGGGTCTTTGGCCTGCCGTATGCGCGCAGCCCCCATCCCAGCTATGCCGACGCCAACGGCAGCCATGAGGGCGAGACCAAGATCCCGGCCTGGGAGATGATCCGCACCTCGGTCAACATCATGCGCGGCTGCTTCGGCGGCTGCACCTTCTGCTCCATCACCGAGCATGAAGGCCGCATCATCCAGAGCCGCTCCGAGGAGTCCATCATCCAGGAGGTCGAGGACATCCGCGACAAGGTCAAGGGCTTCACCGGCACCATCTCCGACCTGGGCGGCCCCACGGCCAACATGTACCGCCTGGGCTGCAAGAGCCCCGAGATCGAGGCCGCCTGCCGCAAGCCCAGCTGCGTGTTCCCCGGCATCTGCCAGAACCTGCACACTGACCATGCCCCGCTGGTCAAGATCTACCGCCGCGCGCGCAATCTGCCGGGCATCAAGAAGATCCTGATCGGCTCGGGCCTGCGCTACGACCTGGCCGTGAAGTCGCCCGAGTACGTCAAGGAACTGGTGCAGCACCATGTGGGCGGCTACCTGAAGATCGCGCCCGAGCACACCGAATCCGGGCCGCTGACCAAGATGATGAAGCCGGGCATAGGCAGCTATGACCGCTTCAAGCAGATGTTCGAGCAGTTCAGCGAGGAAGCGGGCAAGAAGCAGTACCTGATTCCCTACTTCATCGCCGCCCACCCGGGCACCAGCGACGAGGACATGATGAACCTCGCCATCTGGCTGAAGAAGAACGGATTTCGCGCCGACCAGGTGCAGACCTTCTACCCCAGCCCCATGGCCACGGCCACGGCCATGTACCACTCGGGTCGCAACACCCTCACCAAGGTGCGTCGCCATATGCGCGACGTGAACGAGGAGTCGGTGGACATCGTGCGCGGTGAAAAGCGCCGCCGCCTGCACAAGGCCTTCCTGCGCTACCACGACCCCAACAACTGGCCGCTGCTGCGCGAGGCCTTGAAGGCCATGGGCCGTGCCGACCTCATCGGCAACGGCAAGCAGCACCTGATCCCCACCTTCCAGCCCTTGGTTGATGGCGGCTACCAGAGCGCGCGCCGCAAGAACAGCACCCAGGGAACGGGCGTGGCCGCGCGTGCCGTGGTCTCCCAGCAGGGCAAGGCCTATGCCCTCAACAAGGCCGGTGGCAAGAGTGCGGGGCCGGCCAAGGCGCAGGCACAGGCCCGCGACCCCGGAGGCGACGTGCGCTTGCGCTCCAGCCAGCCCAAGCCCGGCCGCATGCTGACCCAGCACACGGGCCTGCCACCGCGCCCTGGCGTGGGCGGCTCCGCAAGCGCTGCCGGGGCCGGCCGCAAGGCCGCGCCGGGCGGGCGCAAGCCGCGCTGAGGCGCCTCAGCCGACTGCCGGCGCCAGCGTGCCCTGCCATTCGCGGCGGGCGGCCTGGGCACCGCTTTCGAAGTACTGCGTGTCCAGTGGCACGGGCCGCGCCAGGGCGAAGCCCTGCGCGTAGTCCACGCCCACGGCCTGCAGGGCCTGGGCGATCTCCCGGCTTTCCACATACTCGGCCACCGTGCGCTTGCCCAGGATATGGCCTATGCGGTTGATCATCTCCACCATGGCGTGGTTGCTGGGGTCCTGGAGCATGTCGCGCACAAAGCCGCCGTCGATCTTCAGATAGTCCACGGGCAACTGCTTCAGATAGGTCAGCGAGGACATGCCCACGCCGAAGTCGTCCAGCGCAAAACGGCAGCCCAGCGTGCGCAGGGCCTGGATCAGCCGGGTGGCGCTGGACAGACTGGCGATGGCGCTGGTCTCGGTGATCTCGAAGCACAGCAGCTGCGGCGCGATGCCGTGCGTGCTCAGCTGCGCCTGCACAAAGTCCAGCAGCCCGTCGTCGTCGAGGCTGGGGCCTGACAGATTGATGGCGCAGGTGTCGATATGACGCAGCGCGGCCGGATGCTCGGCCAGCGTGGCCAGCGTTCTGGCGATCACCCAGCGGTCGACGGTGGGCATGATGCCGTAGCCCTCTGCCGCGGGTATGAACGCGGCTGGCGAGATGATCTGGCCCTGCTCGTCGCGCAACCGCAGCAGCACCTCGAAATGCAGGCCGCGCTGGCCATCGGGCTGCAGCGGTGCAATGCTTTGTGCGTACAGGCAAAAGCGCTCCTGCTCCAGCGCCGTGCGTATGCGCGTGACCCATTCCATCTCGCTGACGTGGCGGGTGTATTCGCCGTCGTCGCTGCGGTAGACATAGATGCGGTTGCGGCCGCGCTCCTTGGCGCGGTAGCAGGCCATGTCGGCCATGCGCAGCAGGTCCTGGGCCGACTGGACCTCGCCGCCGATGTGGACCAGTCCAATGCTCAGTCCTGTGCGCAGCACCTGCTTGCCCCAGTGCACGTGCAGGGCTTCGGCAGCCTGGCGCAGCTTTTCGGCAATGCGCAGCGCGGGCTCGGGCGGACAGTTCTCCAGAAGAACGCCGAATTCGTCGCCGCCCAGGCGGGCCAGGGTGTCTGTCTCACGCAGGTTGTGCAGCAGCAGACGGCTGACCTCGCACAGCATTTCATCGCCCGCCGGATGGCCGCAGGTCTCGTTGATGAGCTTGAACTGGTCCAGATCCATGTACAGCAGGGCTGCGGGCCGCAGCCTGTGCTGGCCCTGGTTGAGCAGGCGCTGCAGGCGGCGCTCGAATTCCACGCGGTTCTCCAGCCCGGTCAGGCCGTCATGGCTGGCATGCCAGGAAAGCTGGTCCAGATACTGCTGCTCACGCGAGACATCCCTGAGCACGATCACCGCACCTGCCGGGCGCTCCCCGCCGCCGCTGATGGCCGAGCCCATGAGCTTGACCGGCACGATGCTGCGGTCATGGCGCCGCAGCCACCGCGTGTGCTCTTCGCGCAATTGCCGACCCGACAGCAGATGGGTCAGCAGGCTTTCCGCCGTCTGGGTGGTGTCGATGCTGTTGAAATGCAGGCCCTTGGCCAGGTGCCGTCCCTTGAGTTGCTGCTCGCTGCTGCCCAGCAGGCCCAGCGCGGCAGGGTTGGCATAGTCCACCACGCCCTGGGCGTCCGTGGTGATCACGGCATCGCCCAGCGATGCCAGCGTGGTCTGGGCCCTTTCCTTTTCGGTCAGCAGGTCGTTTTGCACCTGCTGGCGCTGCTGCAGCATGCGCCGCGTATGCCAGAGCGCCACCAGGATCAGCGCCACGCCCAGCATCAGGTGAATGCACTGCAGCCACATCACCATCTGCCGGGAGCTGCGACCCAGCGAGGCGCTGAACTGCTGGGTGGCGGGTGTGACGCCGGCGTTGATCTGCTCGATCTCGCGCTTCCAGGTGATGACGTCCTCGGCGCTCACGCTTCCCACGGTGTGGCGCTGCTCTATCTCCTGCGCCAGCCGGTCGAGCTGCTGCAGGTACTGGTCGCCCTGCTTCCAGTAACGATAGGGCTCCTCCAGCAGTTCGACATGGCGAAAAGTCTGCATCAGCCAGATCAGCGCGTCGGCATCGTCCGGGTGGTTGCCTCCCAGCAGAATGCCGGCGCGCGCGTCCTTGACCCTGGCCGGCACATCGTCCAGCGCCATGCGGGCCTGCCAGTCGCCTGCAGGAACGATCATGGCCTGCTCGAAGCGCGCCAGGTCGCGCGCCGAGCCGCTGTCCACATAGCGGCTCAGGGCGTAGATGGCATCCTTCTGTGCCTTGGACCACAGGCTTTCTCCGGCCACGAAGGCGCGCACCGCAGACACAAGGTAGAGGCTGCCGCTGGCCATGACCACCAGCACCACGACCACCAGCACCAGGGGCCAGATGCGCTGCACCAGCTGCAGTACCGGCACATGGGCTGGGGGCTGGCTTTGCATAGGCGGTGGACGGAAGGGGGACCCGGCGGCGGCCTTAGGCGCTGGCGCCGATGCGCTGCAGGCCAGGCGCTGAGTGGCTAGGTGGCTGACGCATCCCGGATAGCGGGGCGGTCGATGGATGTTCTCGAACCATGGGGCTGCCTCCAGATGAGCCGATTATGGGTGTTTCCAGATGTGTTCGGGTTGTCTGGTTGTATGCGCAGCTCTGATTTAAGAGGAGCAGGCTATCGCGGTAAAGAGGGTCGTCGGCAGCAGCATGTTCATACTCGGCGGGCAGCCGCGACCCAGGCGGCTTGTAGGCCGTGCGCAGATGCTGCCTTTCGGCATTCGCCTACAAGCGGCGCGAGGCCGCTGGCTGAGCGGCGAGCGGATGCAGGGGCAGGTCGTGGCGCTCGGCCAGGTCTGCCAGTTCGGCGCAGGACAGGGCAGCCAGGAAGGCTTCCAGGGCCGCATGCGTGGCCGGGTTGCGCATGCAGGCGATGCTGCCATCGCCCGGCACCGATGCTGCTGCGCACAGGCGTGCCGCGAAATGCGGCTCCAGTGCCGCCACGGCCACCGAACCGTCGGCGCAGGCATAGACGCGATAGCCTGCGTGTGCTCCGCCCACATCTCCGTCGGGCCGGGTCAGGCCCCAGTGCCAGGGCAGGGCCAGCCATTGCGCGGCCTGTGCCAGTCCTGTTTCCTGCAGGTTGCCGTGGCCGCTGCGCTGGCGCAGCAGCCAGGCCTTGAGCACGGCCTCGCTGGCCATCAGCGCACCGGCCATGTCGGCAAACAAGCTGGGTGGCATGGCGCCGCCCTGTACCAGCCCCGCCTCGGCCTGATAGGTCAGGTCATGGCCCGGCACATCGGCCAGGGCTCCCGCGCTGCCGACGATGCGCACCAGCGACAGCTGCGGATGGCGCTGCTGCAGCGACGCCCAGTCCAGCCCCAGCTTGGCCAGTGCGGCGGGGCGGAACGAGGTCAGCAGGATATCGGCGCTGTCCAGCGCCTTGTGCAGCGCCGCCTGTCCGTCCTCGGTCTTGAGCTGTGCCTGCCAGACCGCGATGCCCTGGTGCATGTCGGAATAGGCCTGCGGGCTGTAGAGCGCCATCGGGTCCGCGCCGGCAGGCCCTGGCTGCGCAGAGGGCGGCTCCAGCTTGCTGCACTGCGCGCCCATGGCCGCGCAGCGCATCAGGGCGGCGGGACCCGGCAGGTTCAGTGCCAGGCTCAGAATGCGTACGCCGGACAGGGGCAGCCCGTCTGCAGGCGAGGAGGTGACGGCAGTGAGGCAGGCGTGATCTGGCATGGGAATGGAGCGTCTCGTTCTTCATTCGATGTTTCGGCTGCCCGGATGATCGCACCGGTACCCGCGCAGACCTGGCGCATACCGGACTGCCAGGATGCAAAAACCGCCCGCACAAAGAAAATGCCGCCAGGGCAGGGAGCGCTGGCGGCATGCCTTCTCACCCGGCGCAGGGCCAGGTGGCTGGGGTGGCGGTCAGACCACCTTGGCGATCGACTGGCAGACGTAGTCGATGTTCTTGCTGTTGAGCGCAGCCACGCACATGCGGCCCGTGTCCGTGCCGTAGACGCCGAACTCGGTGCGCAGGCGCACCATCTGGTCCTTGCTGAGGCCGGAGTAGCTGAACATGCCGATCTGCGTGGTGATGAAGCTCATGTCCTGCTGGACGCCGGCAGCCTTCAGGCCATCCACCAGCTTCTGGCGCATGGCCTTGATGCGCACGCGCATCTCGCCCAGTTCCTTTTCCCACAGGGCGCGCAGCTCGGGGTTGTTCAGCACGGCCGCCACCACGGCGCCACCATGGGTGGGCGGGTTGGAATAGTTGGTGCGGATCACGATCTTGAGCTGGCTCAGCACGCGGGCCGCCTCTTCCTTGTCGTTGGCGACCACCGACAGTGCGCCCACGCGCTCGCCGTACAGGCTGAAGCTCTTGGAGAACGAGGTCGAGACGAAGATGTTCAGGCCGGCGGCCACGAACTTGCCGATCACGGCGCCGTCTTCGGCAATGCCGTGGCCAAAGCCCTGGTAGGCCATGTCAAGGAAGGCCACCAGGCCCTTGGCCTTGACGGCGGCAATCACCTGGTCCCACTGCTCGGCCGTGATGTCGTAGCCGGTCGGGTTGTGGCAGCAGGCGTGCAGCACCACGATGGTGCCAGGGGCCGCTGCGTTCAGGTCGGCCAGCATGCCTTCGAAGTTCACCTTGCGGTTGACGGAATCGTAGTAGGCATAGGTGCCCACCTCGAAACCGGCGTTCGTGAAGATGGCCTTGTGGTTTTCCCAGCTCGGGTCGGAGATCAGCACCTTGGCAGCGGGGCTGATCTTCTTGAGGAAGTCGGCGCCGATCTTCAGGCCGCCGGTGCCGCCGATGGCCTGCACCGTGGACACGCGGCCGGACTTGACGACGTCGGACTCGGCGCCGAACACCAGGCCCTTGACTGCGGCATCATAGGCAGCGATGCCGTCGATGGGCAGGTAGCCGCGGGCCGTGGGCTTGTCCATCATCGCCTTCTCGGCGGCCTGCACGCACTCGAGCAGGGGCAACTTGCCGTTGTCGTCGAAGTACACGCCCACGCCCAGATTCACCTTGCTGGGGTTGGTGTCGGCAGCGAACTGCTCGTTCAGACCCAGGATGGGGTCGCGGGGGGCCATTTCGACGGCGGTAAACAGAGACATGAAGCGTCCTTGGGATGTCTTGGGAGGTGGAAAAAACGCGGCTAGCCCCAAGCTGCGGTAGGCTTTCGGGTTAACCCATGAATTCTAGCGATCTCGCCGGCCGATACCCACTTTTGCGAACCCACGTCATGCACGAAGTCTCTGATTCCTCTCCAGCACCTGCGGCCTCGGGCCAGTTCGTGCATTTCGCGGACTCCCCCTTCGAGCTGTTCCAGCCCTATCCACCGGCTGGCGACCAGCCCGCCGCCATTGAGAAGCTGGTCGAGGGCATCCAGGACGGTGAATCCTTTCAGACCCTGCTGGGCGTGACGGGCTCGGGCAAGACCTTCACCATGGCCAACGTGATCGCCCGCCTGGGTCGTCCGGCCATCGTCTTCGCACCCAACAAGACACTGGCCGCACAGCTGTACAGCGAGTTCCGCGAGTTCTTTCCCAAGAACTCCGTCGAGTACTTCGTCAGCTACTACGACTACTACCAGCCCGAGGCCTACGTGCCCCAGCGCGACCTTTTCATCGAAAAGGACAGCGCCATCAACGAGCACATCGAGCAGATGCGGCTTTCGTGCACCAAAAGTCTCATGGAGCGGCGCGACGTGGTCATCGTGGCCACGGTCTCGGCCATCTACGGCATCGGCGAACCCGAAAGCTACCACCGCATGATCATGACGCTGCGTACCGGCGACCGCATCAACCAGCGCGACGTCATCGCGCAGCTGATCCGCATGCAGTACCAGCGCAACGACCAGGACTTCAGCCGCGGCAAGTTCCGCGTGCGCGGCGACACCATCGATGTCTTCCCCGCCGAGCATTCCGAGCTGGCCATCCGCATCGAACTTTTCGACGACGAGGTTGAAAGCCTGCAGCTGTTCGACCCGCTCACGGGCCGCGTGCGCCAGAGCATTCCGCGCTTCACTGTCTACCCCAGCAGCCACTACGTCACGCCGCGCGACAAGGTGCTGGCCGCCGTGGAAACCATCAAGCTGGAACTGGCCGAGCGGCTCAAGCAACTGGTGGGTGACGGCAAGCTGGTCGAGGCCCAGCGCCTGGAGCAGCGCACGCGCTTCGACCTTGAAATGCTCACCGAGGTCGGCCACTGCAAGGGCATCGAGAACTACACGCGCCACCTCTCCGGCGCAGCCCCGGGCGAGCCCCCCAGCACATTGACCGACTACCTGCCCAGCGACGCGCTCATGTTCCTGGACGAGAGCCACCAGATGATCGGTCAGCTCAACGCCATGTACAGCGGCGATCGCTCGCGCAAGACCACGCTCGTGGAGTACGGCTTTCGGCTGCCGTCGGCGCTGGACAACCGGCCGCTGAAATTCGAGGAATTCGAGCGGCGCATGCGCCAGGTCATCTTTGTCTCGGCCACGCCGGCAGACTACGAAAAAACCCACTCAGGTCAGATCGTGGACCAGGTTGTGCGCCCGACGGGGCTGATCGACCCCGAAATCGAAGTGCGCCCAGCCACCAACCAGGTGGATGACGTGCTGCAGGAAATCCGCCTGCGCGTCGAGCGCGGGGAGCGTGTTCTCATCACCACGCTCACCAAGCGCATGGCCGAGCAGCTCACCGACTACCTGAGCGAAAACGGGGTCAAGGTGCGCTATCTGCACTCCGATGTGGAGACGGTGGAGCGCGTGGAGATCATTCGTGACCTGCGTCTGGGCGTCTTCGACGTTCTCGTGGGCATCAACCTGCTGCGAGAGGGCTTGGACATCCCTGAAGTCTCGCTGGTCGCCATCCTCGATGCCGACAAGGAAGGCTTTCTTCGCGCCGAGCGAAGTCTCATCCAGACCATCGGCCGCGCAGCACGCAACCTGCACGGCAAGGCCATCCTTTACGCGGACAGGATCACGGAGTCGATGAAGAAGGCCATCGGCGAGACCGAGCGCCGCCGCGCCAAGCAAATGGCGTTCAACGAGGAAAACGGCATTGAACCCAAGCAGATTGTCAAGCGGGTGAAAGACCTGATTGATGGTGTCTACAGCGAAAAAAGCGGCAAGGAAGCGGAACGTCTGGAGGCCAATCAGCTCGAAAGAGCGCGTGTCGAGGACATGTCCGAAAAAGATGTGGCCAAGGAAATCAAGCGTCTGGAGAAGCAGATGCTCGAACATGCGCGCAGCCTGGAGTTCGAACAGGCGGCGCGGGTGCGCGATCAGCTGGCACTGCTCAAGGAGCAACTGTTCGGAGGCTCTTCCGCGCAGGTTTCCTGAGGCGGTGCCTTGTCTGAAGCCTGTTGGCTCTTGTTACCCGACAAAATTGATGGGGAATGTGGTACACTCAGGGTCAACACTCAACAACAACAAAAACTTCGATGAAAAGAAGGGCTCTGAACCTTTTGAACAGGACGGAGTAAGGGCGGAGACTGTGCCCAACTCCAGTCAAATCGCTGGAGCGGGTGTTTCTGTAACGTACAAGCCTGACTGAAGGAGCTCGTAATGCGTCTCACCACCAAAGGCCGTTTTGCGGTCACTGCCATGATCGATCTGGCCCTGCGCCAGAACAATGGCCCTGTTACGCTGGCTGCCATCAGCCAGCGACAGCAGATTTCCCTGTCGTATCTCGAACAGCTGTTCGGCAAGCTGCGCCGCCATGAGCTCGTCGAGTCCACCCGTGGACCCGGCGGCGGCTACACGCTGGCCCGCAAGGCTGGCGACATCACCGTGGCCGACATCATCGTCTCCGTGGACGAGCCCATTGACGCCACCCAATGCGGCGGCAAGGAAAATTGTCTGGGCGAAGCTGGCCGCTGCATGACGCATGAGCTGTGGGCGGCATTGAATCAGCGCATGGTCGAGTTCCTCGATTCCGTGACGCTGCAAAAGCTCGTCGACGAACAATTGGCCAAGGGCATCCAGATCGAGGACAAGCCCGTAGTGCGTCGTGCGATTTCCACGGCTCCCGTGGTCAAGCCCATCCGCGTGAATGCACCGAACTCGGTATTCGCGCTGGGCAACGCCTTCGCCAAGTCCTGATCGACTTTTGACACCCTGAGGGCAGGGCGCCGCTGCGCATGGCTGTGTGGCGCGGTGCTGCCCGCCCGGATGGATTCACCGGAGTTCATCGCCTTCCCGATTTTTGCCAGCCGGAACTTTGATAAGAGCCAGTCATGGACATGACCCCGCATTTCCCCATCTATCTCGACTATGGCGCGACTACTCCCGTGGACCCTCGCGTGGTGGACGCCATGATCCCATGGTTGCGTGAGCACTTCGGCAACGCTGCATCGCGCAGCCATGCCTGGGGTTGGGAGGCCGAAGAGGCCATCGAGAAGGCCCGCGGCCAGGTGGCGGATCTGATTGGCGCGGATCCCCGTGAAATTGTGTGGACCAGTGGCGCGACCGAGTCCATCAATCTTGCCATCAAGGGTGCGGCGCACTTCTATCAAGGCAAGGGCAAGCATCTGATCACGCTCAAGACCGAGCACAAGGCCGTGCTCGACACCATGCGTGAACTCGAGCGCCAGGGCTTTGAGGTGACCTACATGGACGTGCAGCCTGATGGTCTGCTCGACATTGAGGCCTTCAAGGCCGCGCTGCGCCCCGACACCATTTTGGTCAGCGTGCTCTTCGTAAACAACGAAATCGGCGTCATCCAAGACATTCCCACCATCGGCGCGCTGTGCCGCGAGAAGGGCATCCTGTTCCATGTGGATGCTGCGCAGGCTACGGGCCGCGTGGAGATCGACATGTCCAAGTTGCCGATCGACCTGATGAGCATGACCGCGCACAAGACCTACGGTCCCAAGGGCGTGGGTGCCCTGTACGTGCGCCGCAAGCCGCGTGTGCGCCTGGAGGCGCAGATCCACGGCGGTGGTCATGAGCGTGGCATGCGTTCGGGTACGCTGCCCACGCACCAGATCGTCGGTATGGGCGAGGCCTTCCGCATCGCCAAGGAAGAGATGGTCGAGAGCAATGCCAAGGCCTATGCGCTGCAGCAGCGCCTGCTCAACGGTTTGAAGGATCTGGAACAGGTCTTTATCAACGGCAGCATGGAGCACCGTGTGCCTCAGAACCTGAACATGAGCTTCAACTTCGTCGAAGGCGAGTCGCTCATCATGGGTATCAAGGGGCTGGCAGTGTCGTCGGGCTCCGCTTGCACTTCGGCCAGCCTGGAGCCCAGCTATGTGCTGCGTGCCCTCGGCCGCAGTGACGAGCTGGCGCACAGCAGCCTGCGCATGACCATCGGCCGTTTCACGACCGAGGAAGAAATCGACTACGCGATCAGCACCATCCGCACCAATGTGGTCAAGCTGCGCGAACTCAGCCCGCTGTGGGAGATGTACAAGGACGGCATCGACCTCAGCACCATCCAGTGGGCGGCGCACTGAGCGTCGGCCGGCACGCGAATCAAGTATTGAAGAGGTAGACATCATGGCTTATTCCGACAAAGTGGTAGACCACTACGAAAACCCCCGCAACGTGGGTTCGTTCGACAAGAGCGACGAATCGGTGGGCACCGGCATGGTCGGCGCGCCTGCCTGTGGCGACGTGATGAAGCTGCAGATCAAGGTCAACCCCGAAACCGGCGTCATTGAAGATGCCCGTTTCAAGACCTATGGCTGTGGTTCGGCAATCGCCTCGTCTTCGCTGGTGACCGAGTGGGTCAAGGGAAAGACGCTGGATGAAGCGGCTGCGCTGAAGAACAGCCAGATCGCCGAAGAACTGGCCCTGCCCCCCGTCAAGGTGCACTGCTCCATCCTGGCCGAAGACGCCATCAAGGCCGCAGTGGACGACTACCGTGCCAAGCGCACTGCGGTGGTGGCCGCCTGATATGGCGATCTCGCTGACCGAGTCCGCGGCCCGCCATGTGAGCCGCTACCTGTCGCGCCGCGGCAAGGGCATCGGCGTGCGCCTTGGGGTCAAGACCACGGGCTGCTCCGGCCTGGCCTACAAGCTGGAGTATGTGGACGAACAGTTGCCCGAGGATGTGATCTTCGAGGACCACGGCATCAAGGTGCTGGTCGACCCCAAGAGCCTGGCCTATATCGATGGCACGGAACTGGATTTCGTGCGTGAAGGCTTGAACGAAGGCTTCAAGTTCCACAACCCCAACGAGCGCGATCGCTGCGGCTGCGGCGAGAGCTTTCGCATCTGACCGGCATTTGCCGGGGGGCCAGGCTCTGGTGGCCTGGCGGCATGCCCGGCAGGCCCTGACTTTTCTACTCCCTCAAGAGGCCGCCATCGCTTCGGTGCTGGCGGCTTTTTATCGACATGAACCTGCAATCGGACGATTTCGAGCTGTTTGCGCTGCCGCGCCAATTTGCGCAGGAGCGCAGCACCATTGACGCGCGCTGGAAGGAGTTGCAGCGCGAGGCCCATCCTGACCGCTTTGCCTCGCAGGGCGCAGCTGCGCAGCGTGTGGCCATGCAATGGTCGGTACGCATCAACGAGGCCTATCAACGGCTGAAAGAGCCGCTCAGGCGAGCAGCCTATCTTTGCGAATTGCTGGGTGCACCCGTGCGTGCCGAGGACAACACCTCCATGCCCACCGCCTTTTTGATGCAGCAGATGGAATGGCGCGAGGCGCTGGACGATGCGCAGGACGAGGCCGCCTTGGATGCGCTGGACGGCGAAGTGTCGCAGGCCAGAAAGAGCATGCTGGCCGAATGCGGCCGCCAGCTCGATGAACTGCACGATGCCCAGGCGGCCGTGCAGCAGGTCAGAGCCCTCATGTTTGTTGCGCGATTTGCGCAGGACATAGAGCGTCGCCGCGATCAACTGGGACAATAGTCCGCGACCCGAACCTCCCACGAGAGTCCCTCATTCACAAGGCAGGCCGGCCGGCCCGGACCTGCAATTTCCCCGAGTATTTCCATGGCGCTTTTGCAGATTTCCGAACCCGGTCAGTCCCCCGATCCCCACCAGCGACGCATTGCCGTGGGTATCGACCTGGGCACCACCCATTCGCTGGTCGCCGCAGTCCGCAATGGCGTGGCCGAATGCCTGCCGGATGATCAGGGCCAGGTACTGCTGCCTTCCGTCGTGCGCTATCTGCCCCAGGGACGCCGCGAGATCGGCTACGCCGCGCAGGCGGCGCTGTCCACCGATGCGGGCAACACCATCGCCTCGGCCAAGCGCTTCATGGGCCGCACGCTGGCGGACATCGACGCGCCGGAGAAGCTGCCTTACCGCTTTGCTGCACAGGAAGCCGGTCGTGGCGTGATCGGGATCGAGACCATCGATGGCACGAAGACCCCCGTGGAAGTCAGCGCCGAGATCCTGGCCACGCTGCGCTTTCGCGCCGAGGACACCTTCAACGACGACATCCATGGCGCGGTCATCACCGTGCCAGCCTACTTTGACGACGCGCAGCGCCAGGCCACCAAGGATGCGGCCAAGCTCGCCGGCATCAACCTGCTGCGCCTGATCAACGAGCCCACGGCTGCCGCCATTGCCTATGGCCTGGACAACGGCTCCGAAGGCGTTTACGCCGTCTACGATCTGGGTGGCGGCACTTTCGATATTTCGGTCCTGCGCCTGTCCCAGGGTGTGTTCGAGGTCGTCTCCACGGGGGGGGACTCGGCCTTGGGTGGCGATGACTACGATGCGGCACTGGCTGAGTGGGTGGCCCAGCAGACCGGCGTGGTTCCGCAGACCGCCGAGGACAAGGCCCGCTGGCGCATGGCGGCACGCCTTTGCAAGCAGGCATTGACGGATGCTCAGGCCGCCACGTTCACGGCAGAGCTGTCCACCGGCACTGTGCATTTCGATGTCAAGCGTGGCGACTTCGATGCGAGCACGGCCCATCTGACGGCGCGCTCGCTGGCGGCGGTGCGCCGCGCACTCAAGGACGCTGGCCTGACGCGCGACGAGGTGCAGGGCGTGGTCCTGGTCGGTGGTTCCACCCGCATGCCCCAGGTGCGCGAGGCAGTGGCCCAGTTCTTTGGCCGCGATCCTCTCGTCAACCTCAATCCCGATGAAGTCGTGGCGTTGGGCGCTGCCATTCAGGCCAATCAACTCGCGGGCAACAGTTCCAGCGGCGACATGCTGCTGCTGGATGTGATTCCCCTGTCGCTGGGTGTGGAGACCATGGGCGGTCTGGTGGAGCGCATCATCACGCGCAACGAGACCATTCCCACGGCCCGTGCCCAGGACTTCACCACCTACAAGGATGGGCAGACGGCCCTGGCCATTCATGTGGTGCAGGGTGAGCGCGATCTTGTGGCGGACTGCCGCAGCCTGGCGCGTTTCGAACTGCGCGGCATCCCGCCCATGGCAGCCGGCGCGGCGCGCATCCGCGTGACCTTCACCGTGGATGCCGACGGCCTGCTGTCGGTGGGTGCCAAGGAGCAGATCAGCGGCGTCGAGGCGCATATCCATGTCAAACCCTCGTACGGCCTCTCGGACGACGAGGTTGCCCGCATGCTGCAGGACGGCTTTGCCACGGCCCAGCAGGACATTCAGGCGCGCGCGCTGGTGGAGGCGCGTGTCGATGCCGACCGCATGCTCATGGCCACGGAGAGCGCGCTGCAGGCCGATGGCGATGTGCTGGCTGCAGACCAGCGCGCAGCCATCGACGCTCTGGTCGATGCCCTGCGCGCCAGCGTGGGCTCCGAGGATGCCGCCGTCATCGAGGCCGCAACACAGGCGCTGGCCAAGGGCACGGAGTCCTTTGCCGCCGAGCGCATGAACCGCAGCATCCAGCAGGCCCTGGCCGGCAAGAGCGTGCAATCCCTTTCCTGATTTCTGATCCGAACGCAGATCCGCCATGCCCGTTATCAAAATACTTCCCCACGCCGAATACTGTCCTCAGGGTGCCGAAATCGAGGCGCCTGCCGGCACCTCCATCTGCGAGGCACTGCTGGACAACAACATCAAGATCGAGCACGCCTGCGACATGAGCTGTGCATGCACCACCTGCCACGTGGTGGTCAAGGCAGGCTACAACTCGTTGAACGAGGCCGAGGAAGAGGAAGAAGATCTGCTGGACCGCGCATGGGGCCTGCAGCCGCAGTCCCGCCTGTCCTGCCAGGCCATCCTGGCGCGCGAGGACGTGACCATCGAGATTCCCAAGTACTCGCTCAACCACGCCAAGGAAAACCACTGAGGACCCAGCACATGTCGCGTCAAATCATTCTCGACACGGAAACCACGGGCCTGTCCGCCGACAACGGCGACCGGCTCATCGAGCTGGGGTGCGTGGAGATGGTCAACCGCAAGCTGACCGGCAACAACCTGCATCTGTACTTCAATGCGGGGCGCGACAGCCATCCGGACGCGCTGCGCGTGCACGGCATCACCACCGAGTTCCTCAAGGACAAGCCTCGCTTCGAGCAAAAGGTCGATGAGATCTGGGAGTATCTGCAAGGCGCTGAACTCATCATTCACAACGCGCCTTTCGATCTGGGATTCCTGAACAAGGAGCTGGAGCTTGCCAACCGCCCGCCGATCAGGCAGTGCGTGAGCGGCGTCATCGACACCCTGGTCATGGCCAAGGAAATGTTCCCAGGCAAGCGCAACTCGCTGGACTCGCTGTGCGACCGTCTGGAAGTGGACAACTCCGGGCGCACGCTGCACGGCGCCTTGCTGGATGCGGAACTGCTGGCCGATGTCTACATCAACCTCACGCGAGGCCAGGAGGCCCTGCTGATGGTGGAGGAGCCGGCCCAGTCCGAGGGCGGCCTGGTGGTCGCGCAGGTCGATCTGCGCAGCTTCAGGCTGCGCGTGGTGAGCGCCAATGATCAGGAGCTGGCCGCGCACGAGGACGTGATGGTGCAGATGGATAAATCGAGCGGCGGCAAGACAATTTGGCGCAGCTTCGAAAATCAGTCCTAGAAGTTATGACATAATCTAAGTCTTGTCGCAGTAACGACATATGGGTGATTAGCTCAGCGGTAGAGCACTGCCTTCACACGGCAGGGGTCACATGTTCGATCCATGTATCACCCACCAGTTTTTCCAGGGAAGCGGGCCTCACAGCCGGCTTCATGGGTGATTAGCTCAGCGGTAGAGCACTGCCTTCACACGGCAGGGGTCACATGTTCGATCCATGTATCACCCACCAATTTTTTCCAAGGAAGCATGGCCTCGCAGCCATGCTTCACGGGTGATTAGCTCAGCGGTAGAGCACTGCCTTCACACGGCAGGGGTCACATGTTCGATCCATGTATCACCCACCAATTTTTTCCAAGGAAGTACGGCCTCGCAGCCGTGCTTCACGGGTGATTAGCTCAGCGGTAGAGCACTGCCTTCACACGGCAGGGGTCACATGTTCGATCCATGTATCACCCACCATTCAAGCCCTCCTGAAACTTGTTCAGGAGGGCTTTTCCGTTTTGGTTGCTCCCATTTGTTCCAGGTCCTGGATATTCCAGTGCAGCCCGGTGATCTGCGGCGTATTCGTATCTGGCGCGGTCTGATAATCAGTGGCTGAACGACGAAAGGGCAGGCAGGATGAGCGAGCAGGTCGATTGCGTGGTGGTGGGGACGGGCGTCGTGGGGCTGGCCGTGGCCAGGGCCCTGGCGTTGCAGGGCAGGGAAGTCATGGTGCTGGAGGCAGCTGAAGCCATTGGTACGGGCACCAGTTCGCGCAACAGCGAGGTCATCCATGCCGGCATCTACTATCCCCAGGGTTCGCTGAAGGCCCGGTTTTGCGTCGAAGGCCGCCAGCGTCTCTATGCCTATTGCGAGGAACGCGGCGTTGCCCACCAGCGTTGCGGCAAGCTCATCGTGGCAACGGATGAGGCGCAGCGCGGCCAGCTCCAGGCCATTGCGCGCAAGGCCGAGGCCAATGGCGTCAATGATCTGCGCTGGCTGGATGGCCCCGAGGCACGGGCCTTGGAGCCTGCGCTGCAGTGTGTGGCGGCACTGCATTCGCCCAGCACCGGCATCATCGACAGCCACGGCCTGATGCTGGCTCTGCAGGGCGATCTCGAAAACGCAGGCGGCATGGTGGTCTGCCATGCCGAGGTGCAGGAGGCCGCCGCCACGTCTGGCGGCGTGTGGCTGCGCACCGCCGACGGCACGCAACTGCAGGCGCGTAGCCTGGTCAATGCGGCAGGCCTGAATGCCCCGTTGCTGGCGGCGCGCCTGCAAGGCTTTCCGCAGCAGTTGGTTCCACGCGCCTTCTATGCCAAGGGCAACTATTTCACACTGTCCGGGCGCGCGCCGTTCTCGCGCCTCATCTATCCCGTGCCCGAGGCTGCAGGTCTGGGCGTTCATCTCACGCTGGACATGGGTGGACAGGCCAAGTTCGGCCCCGATGTGCAGTGGGTGGAAAGCGCAAGCGATCTGCAGGTCGATCCAGCGCGCGCCGACGCCTTCTATGCAGAGATCCGCCGGTACTGGCCGGCCCTGGCCGATGGCGCGCTGGTGCCCGGCTACGCTGGCATCCGTCCCAAGATCAGCGGTCCTGGCGAGGCGGCGGCAGACTTCACGATCCAGGGACCGCAGGTCCATGGCGTTGCGGGCGTGGTGCAGTTGCTGGGCATCGAATCGCCGGGTCTGACCAGCTGCCTGGCCATCGGCGCACATGTGGCGAAGCTGCTGGCCTGATGGTCTGCCGGTCCACGACACACGGCCACGGCAGGCCTTGTCTGACAAGGCTCAGGCCCCCTCGCTTCCCGGAAGCCAGGGAACAATTGGATAAGATGCTTGCATGTAACAAGGGCCTGCCCATGTTGCGTGACAGGTATCGGGCGACATGATTGCCTGCTCCCCGCTGTATTTGTTTTCACCTCAATAGAAAGGCTCATCATGACGAAGTCGATCACTGAAACCGTCTCCACCGCGCAAGCCGATCTTGAAAAACTGGTCAGCGACCTGCGTGGCCTGCTGTCTGCCAAGGAGCTGGATGCCGTGCCGGAAATCCACATGCTGCGCCAGCGCATCGATGACGGCATGTCCAATGTGCGTGACTCGGCTGTGCGCGCCGCGCAGGAAGCGGCCCGCCAAGCCAAGGATGCCGCCTATGCGGCGGATCGCTATGCCCACGACGAGCCGTGGCGTGTGGCTGGCGCAGCCCTGGCTGTGGGAGCCTTGCTGGGCTTCATGCTGGGCCGTCGCTGATCAACGGCATGCCTGACCAGAAAAGGATGCCTGTGAACTGGATTTCCCTTCTGGGTTTGGATGCCTGGGTGGCGCGCTGGCGTGCTGCCGTGATCGAGCTGGCCATTGCCGCCGAGGACCGTACCGACCTGGCTCGGCTTGAATGGGTTCAGCACAAGCGCAGCATGCAGACCGTGGTCGTGCTGCTGATTGCGCTGGCCGGACTCAGCGTCGTGGTCATGCTCATGCTGTCCGTGGCGGTGCTGGTGCAGTTCTGGGACACCGAGCACCGCGTGATGGTGGCTTGGCTGCTGTTTGGCGGCTGGCTGGCTATCCTTGCAATTGCCTTGTGGCAGTTGCTTGCGGCCGTACGACGCCTGGCACGCCCTTTCATCCTCACCCGCAACGAGCTGAGCCAGGACTGGCAGGCGCTGAAGAAGAGGCTGTAACCATGGTCAATGCTTCCAATGCTTCCCAGTCCCGCGACGAGGTTGCGCCGCCCAGGCCCACGGGCCCCAATGCGGCGCTGTGGTCCACTTCCACCGTGGAGCAGCAGCAGGTGATGCAGCGCATTGCCCAGCAGCGCGAGCGCCTCAGGGCGCGCTCGGCGGCCGTGGCCCAGGCCCGGGCGCTGAGCCGTGCCGCCACACACGTGCGCCCGGATGCACCGCTGATCGAGCGCGTCGCAACGTTTGCGCGTCTGCACCCCGTGGCCGTGGGCGTGGCGGCTGCCGCTGCCTTGGTCATGGGGCCGCGCAAACTGATCCGCATCGGCACCACACTCATGCCTTTGCTGGCACGCCTTCAGCAGCGCAGGGGCTGAGATAAGGCCTTGCAAGGCTTCTTGCACAAAAAACGCCCGGCATGCCGGGCGTTTTCTTTGGTCAGCACGCGGATAACGCGGCAGTCAACGCAGTTGCGCGATGGCCCGTGCGGCCTCTGGTACCAGGCAGGGGCCCCGATAGATCAGGCCGCTGTAGATCTGGACCACATCGGCGCCCGCCCGGATCTTGCTGACCGCATCTTCGCCGCTGAGAATGCCTCCCACGCCGATGATGGGGTAGCGGCTTCCCAGCGCAGAGCGCAGTTGGCGGATGACCTGGTTGCTGGCCTCCAGCACCGGCGCGCCGGAAAGGCCGCCCGTTTCTTCGGCGTGGGGCAGGCCCTTGACGGCATCCCGGCTGATCGTGGTGTTGGTGGCGATCACGCCGTCCATGCCGTGGCGCTGCAGCGTGGTGGCGATGACGCCGACCTGCTCCTCATCCAGGTCGGGTGCGATCTTCACGAACACCGGCGCCCGCTTGCCGTGCTGCGTGGCCAGTTGCTCGCGCCGCTCGGCAATCGCTCCCAGCAAGGCATCCAGCGCTTCGTCGCTTTGCAGGGCACGCAGATTCTTGGTGTTGGGCGAGCTGATGTTCACCGTCACGTAGTCGGCATGCGGGTAGACGCCATCGAGCGCCTTGAGGTAGTCGCTGGTGGCTTCTTCGATGGGCGTGCTGGCGTTCTTGCCGAGGTTCAGCCCCAGCAGCATGGGCTTGCCCATGGCGCGGGCCTGTGAGCGCTTGACGTTGCTCAGGAAGGCATCGAGGCCTTCGTTGTTGAAGCCCAGTCGGTTGATCAGCGCATTGCGTTCGGGGATGCGGAACATGCGCGGCTTGGGGTTGCCGGGCTGCGCGCGCGGAGTCACGGTGCCCACCTCGACGAAGCCGAAGCCCATGGCGGCCAGCGCATCGATACAGCGTGCGTTCTTGTCCAGGCCTGCAGCCATGCCGACGCGATTGGGGAACCTGAGTCCGGCAAGCTCGACGGGATCACTCACCATGGGTTGGGCCCAGGCCTGCTGCAGGAGCGTGTTCTGCCCCTTTGCCATCAGGTTCATCGTGAGATCGTGGGCGGATTCGGGGTCCATGCCGAAGAGAAAGGGACGGGTCAGGGCGTAGGGGATCAAAGACATGGGGATAATCGAAGGATTACCTGGATTTTCCCTCATGACGACATCTGCTGCCTCTTTTTCCCAAGATGAACTCAAAGCCCTGGTCGGGCAAGCCGCTCTGGCCTACGTAGTGCCCGGCGAAATCGTCGGCGTCGGCACGGGCTCGACGGTCAACAAGTTCATCGATGCGCTGGCCACCATCAAGGACCAGATCCCTGGGGCCGTGTCCAGCTCCGTGGCCAGCACCGAGCGCCTGAAGGCGCTGGGCATCAAGGTGCTGGATGCCAACGAGGTGGACCGCCTGTCGGTATACATCGATGGCGCCGACGAGATCGACGGTCGGGGCTACATGGTCAAGGGCGGGGGCGCGGCACTGACGCGCGAGAAAATCGTTGCGGCGCTGGCCGAGCGCTTTGTCTGCATCGCCGATGCCTCCAAGCGCGTCGAGGTGCTGGGAGATTTTCCGCTGCCGGTGGAGGTGATTCCCATGGCTGCTGCCCAGATTGCCCGGCGTTTCGAGGCCAGGGGTGGCCGGGCCGAGATCCGCATGAAGGACGGCGCTCCTTTGGTGACGGACAACGGCCAGCACATTCTTGATGTGCGCGGCCTGAAGATTGCTGAGCCGCTGGCCTTTGAGTCCGAGGTCAACCAGTGGCCCGGCGTGGTCACCGTGGGCGTTTTTGCGCACCAGAAGGCATCGGTCTGCCTGCTGGGCACGCCTGAAGGCGTGCAGACGCTCGACTATTGAGGCAGGAAGTCGGTCCTGGCCTCTCGGCTGCTAGCCGATGCTCTCGAACACCGCAGCGCCTGCGGTCCAGACGAGCAGGGCCATGCCACCGAGACACAGCGCGCGCAATGAAGCTTGCGTGCGCTGCTTTTTGATGCGCTGAATGAGCCAGGTGACGGCCGCCAGCCCGGCGTAGATGGCAAAGAAGCCAGCCGTCGTCATGTAGTAGGCCAGGCGGTTGAGACCGTTGCCCAGGCCTCCGTCATGCATGAACCACAGCGTGATCAGGCAGGGCACCAGCACCAGGCAGGTTAGCCGCAACGGCTCTCGCCACGAAGGCCTTGCCACCAGTACCCACCCGATGAGCGCAGGCATGCCCACAAGAATGCCCAGCCTGGCCAAGGTCCAGGCCATGTCGGACAGCATGGAATCCACGGCCGGGCTCCTGACTGCGGCAGTGTCTGCCTAGAAGCTCAGGCCTGCGGGGTTGTCGCTGGTGCGTGCACCAGGCGCGGGGGCGGGTATGGGGGCGCGCCTGTTTGCCTGCTCCTCGGCGGTGGGTGCTGCGGCGGGCGCTGATGCGGCCGGTGCGGCAGGCTTGGGTGTGGTCAGGGGCTGCGCGGGTGGCCGCTTGTACTGGGCAGGCAGCTGGGAGCTTGCGGGGTAGCCTGCGGCATCCAGGTACTGCGTCCATTCGCTGGAGGAGAAGCCGGTCAGAAACTGCTTGCCGATGGTGGCAAACGGCAGTCCGGTCTGCCCGCTGAGCTTGTTCAGGGCTGCCGCGTCCGCCTCGGTCTGCACCAGGCGCTCGGCATAGGGGATGCCCCGGGACTGCAGCAACTGACGAGCGCTATCGCAAGGCGTGCAATCGGACGAGGAGTACAGCGTCACTGGAAAGCGGCTCGCAATCTGGCGCAGCGCATAGGGCAGGCCTGCGTTGCTGTCCGAGGCGCCCGCCACTGCCTGGGCGGCGGGCGCTGCCTGCGGCTGTGCGCTTTGGGCGGGGCGGTCCGAGAAGGTGACTTTTCCATCCGGCCCGACGATACGGTAGACCTGCTGTGCGGCGGCTGGCAGCGCGGCGGCAAGGCAGGCGAGGGCGAGGCATGGCATCAGGTGGCGCAGGGCGCCGTGGCCAAGGCTGGGAGAAGACTGCATGGACGATCTCGGTTTCGGAAGAAGGGTTTCGTGCCGGGGCGGCGACCACTCGCCGGATGGATGCCCGCACAGGAGTGCCTGCAAGCATAGCGTGCCATTCATCCTGGGCCATCTTCTGGAGTCGCAGGATGTGGCTGCGCGCATCCGGTGGAGTTGCCGGGCCAGGAAAAAGCGCCCCATCGGGGCGCTGCAGACCGGGTTGCCAGGCTCAGGCCTCGGCCATGCCCTGGTGGCGCAATAGCGCGTCCAGCTGGGGTTCGCGGCCACGGAAGGCCTTGAACGACTCCATCGCCGGGCGGGATCCGCCGGCTTCAAGAATGGCCTCGCGGTAGCGGCGGCCTGTCTCGGGGTTGGGGGTTCCATCGGCCAGCATGGTTTCCTCGAAGGCCGCATAGGCATCCGCCGAGAGGACTTCGGCCCACTTGTAGCTGTAGTAGCCCGCTGCGTAGCCGCCTGCAAAGATGTGGCTGAAGGTATGGGCCGAGCGGCTGTAGGCGGGCGAGGGCAGCACGGCCACTTCGGCGCGAACCTGGGCCAGCAGCGGCATGATGTCGGCCTTCGGATCGTGCTCGGTGTGCAGCAGCATGTCGAACAGCGAGAACTCGATCTGGCGCAGCGTCTGCATGCCCGACTGGAAGTTCTTGGCCGCGATCATCTTGTCGTACAGTGCGCGCGGCAGTGGCTCGCCCGTGTCCACGTGGGCGGTCATGTGCTTGAGCACTTCCCACTCCCAGCAGAAGTTTTCCATGAACTGGCTCGGCAGTTCCACCGCGTCCCATTCCACGCCCGCGATGCCCGAGACATCGCGCTCGTTGACCTGGGTCAGCATGTGGTGCAGGCCATGGCCTGTCTCATGGAACAGCGTGATCACGTCATCGTGCGTGAGCAGGGCCGGCTTGCCGTCAACGCCGGTGGCAAAGTTGCAGACCAGGTGCGCGACCGGCGTCTGCAGCTTGTGGCTGTCGGGGCGCAGCCAGCGGGTGCGTACATCGTCCATCCAGGCGCCGCCGCGCTTGCCCGAACGCGCGGGCTGGTCCAGGTAGAACTGGCCGACCAGTTGGGGGCCTTGTGGCGTGCTGCGCTCGATGCGATAGAACTCGACAGCGGGATGCCACACCGGCGCCACGTCGCGGCGGATGGCCACGTCGAACAGCGTCTCCACGATCTTGAACAGGCCGGCCAGTACCTTGGGGGCGGGGAAGTATTGCTTGACCTCTTGCTCGCTGAAGGCATAGCGCGCTTCCTTGAGCTTTTCGGAGATATAGGCCCAGTCCCAGGGCTGGGGATCGGCCAGGCCCAGTTCCTTGCGTGCGAAGCTGCGCAGGTCGGCGACATCCTTTTCGGCATAGGGGCGGGCGTGGTGCGCGAGGTCACGCAGGAAGTCGATCACCTGCTGCGGCGAATGCGCCATCTTGGGAACCAGCGAGATCTCGCCGAAGTTGCGGTAGCCCAGCAGCTGCGCCTCTTCCTTGCGCAGGGCAAGTATTTCGGAAATGTTGGCCGTGTTGTCGAAGCGGCGGGCATCGCCCTCTGCCTGGTCGGAGGCGCGTGTCACATAGGCGCGGTAGAGCTTTTCGCGCAGCGCGCTGCTGGTGGCGAACTGCATCACGGGCAGGTAGCAGGGCATCTTCAGCGTGAGCTTGAAGCCTTGCTTGCCTTCGGCTTCGGCGGCGGCACGGGCGGCCTGGCACACGTCCTGGGGCACACCGTCCAACTCATCGGCCGTGGCGTAGTAGGCAAAGGCATCGGTGGCATCCAGCGCGTTCTCGCTGAACTTCTGCGTGAGTTCGGCCGAGCGTTCCTGAATCTTGGCAAAGCGCAGCTTGGCTTCACCCTGCAGCTCCGCGCCAGACAGCACGAAATTGCGCATGGCATGGTCCCAGGCGGCGCGCTGCTCCACGTTGAGCGTGGCAGGGTCGATGGCCTTGTACTTGGCGTACAGCCGCTCGTCGGCGCCCAGGCGCGTCCAGAACTCGGTGACCTTGGGCAGGGATTCGTTGTAGGCAGCGCGCAGCTCGGGTGTGTCGGCCACGCTGTTGAGGTGGCTGACGGCGCCCCAGGCGGTTCCCAGCTTCTCGGTGGCGACATCGAGCACGGCGGAGATCGAATCCCAGCGCGCGGGGAAGTCAGGTGCCGTGACGGTCTCCAGGGCCTCGCAGGCCCCGGTCAGAAGATGGTCGATGGCCGGGCCGACGTCGGCGGGGCGGATGCGATCGAACAGGGGCAGGTCGGAGGATTCGAGGAGGGGATTGCTCATGCGTGTCAGATGCCGTCGGGTGCATTGAAATCAAGCGGCTCCCCGGGGAGCCGCCCGATGCTTGTCAGCTCCTGGTCAGCCGGCGGCGCGCTCGGCCGCCTCCATGGTGTTGACCAGCAGCATGGTAATCGTCATGGGGCCGACGCCGCCCGGCACGGGGGTGATGAAGCCGGCCACTTCCTTGACGCCGTCAAAGTCCACGTCGCCGCAGAGCTTGCCTTCGTCGTTGCGGTTCATGCCCACGTCGATGACCACGGCGCCAGGCTTGCACATGTCTGCGGTCAGCACATTGCGCTTGCCCACGGCGGCGACCACGATGTCGGCCTGGCGCGTCATGGCGGCCAGGTCCGCCGTGCCGCTGTGGCAGATGGTGACGGTGGCATTGGCGGCCAGCAGCATCATGGCCATGGGCTTGCCGACGATGTTGGAGCGGCCGATGACCACGGCGTGCTTGCCGCGCAGGTCCTTCATGCCGATGGATTCGAGCATCTTCATGCAGCCATAGGGCGTGCAGGCCTTGAAGCCGACTTCGCCCACCATCAGCGCGCCGGCGCTGGCTACGTGAAAGCCATCCACATCCTTGAGCGGCGAGATGTTCTCGATGACCTTGTGGTCGTCGATGTGGGCGGGCAGCGGCAGCTGGACCAGGATGCCGTGGATGTCGGGGTCGTTGTTCAGCGCCTCGACGCGGGCCAGCAGTTCGGCTTCTGTCATCGAGGCGTCGTACTTCTCCAGCACGGAATGAAAGCCTGCGTCCTCGCAGGCCTTGACCTTGTTGCGCACATAGACCTGGGAGGCCGGGTTGTCGCCGACCAGGACCACGGCCAGGCCGGGCGTGGTCCCTCGGGCCTTCAGGGCAGTGGCGCGCTGTGCGACTTCGGCACGCAGTTGGCGGGAGAGGGCGTTGCCGTCGATGAGTTGGGCTGTCATTGCAGTGGATACCAAAATAAAAATGCTGCTAGGGCTTGTTGGTCAAGCGCTAGCAGCCCTTTGAAAAAAGCAGGGGATGGCGTCGGTGCTTATCCTGCGACGGCCGCCTTGGCCGCCGCAGCGGTCTGGCCCTGGCCCAGGGCGATCTTGAGCAGGTCGGCCACGGTGTTGGCGTTGAGCTTTTCCATGATGTTGGCGCGGTGCGCCTCCACGGTCTTGATGCTGATGCCCAGATCGTCGGCGATCTGCTTGTTCAGGCGGCCGGCGACGATGCGCTCGAGCACCTGGGCTTCGCGGCTGGTCAGCTTGGCCAGCAGGGCGTCGCGGCTGGCGGCCTGCTGGTGGCCGGCAAAGGCTTCGCGGGCATGGTCCAGCATGCGCTCGACCAGGTTCAGCAGTTCTTCCTCGTTGAACGGCTTCTGGATGAAGTCCAGTGCGCCCTTCTTCATGGTGTTCACCGCCATGGGCACGTCGCCGTGGCCGGTGATGAAGACGATGGGCAGGGGGAGACTTGCGTTCGATCAGTCGGTCCTGCAGTTCCAGGCCGGTCATGCCGCCCATGCGGATGTCGACGATGAGGCAGGCGATTTCGCGTGGGTCGTAGCGCGAGAGGAAGGTCTCGGCCGAGTCGAAGCAGCGCACACGATAGTCCTTGCCCTCCAACAACCATTGCAGCGAATCACGAACCGCTTCGTCGTCATCAACTACGTACACAGTGCCTTTTTTGGGGATCAAGCTCATGCAATCGTCCTTGTTGTGGGTTCAATGGTCGCTGCCGGCGTTGTCGCGTCGCCCGGCGGGGCCAGCGGCAGCCAGAATGAAAATCGGCAGCCGACAACCTCGGAACCATTGTAGAGGTTCTCGGCACGCATACGGCCCTGGTGGGACTCGACAATGCTGCGGCACAGATTCAGGCCCATGCCCATGCCTTCGCTCTTGGTGGTGAAGAAGGCCTCGAAGAGGCGCTCCAGCACCTCGGGCGGCAAGCCCTTGCCGGTGTCCTGCACGTTGAATTCGATGACGCGCTGGTCCTCGATGGTGCGCGGCACCACGCGCAGTTCCACGTTGCGCTGGTGGCTGGGTCGGCCCGATTGCTCGATGGATTCGGCGCCGTTCTTCATGAGGTTGACCAGCACCTGCTCGATGAGGATGGTGTCGGCCATGATGGCCGGCATGCGCTCGGCCACGTGGTAGGTCAGCTGTACATTGCGGCGGCGCAGCTCGATGCCGGCCAGCTCCACTGCCTCGCTGACCATGTCGGTGACCTGGGCCAGGGTGCGGTTGGGTTCGCTGCGCTTGACGAAGGAGCGTATGCGCAAAATGATCTGGCCCGCGCGCTGCGCCTGGTGGGCGGTCTTCTCCAGCGCGAACTTCATCTGCTCCTCGGTCAGCGTGCCTTTTTCGAGGCGCGTGAGCATGCCGCTGCAGTAGTTGCTGATGGCGGTCAGCGGCTGGTTGAGTTCGTGGGCCACGCTGGAGGCCATCTCGCCCATGGTGATCAGGCGGCTGACGGACTGGGCGTGCTCGGCCTGGCGATCGGCCTGCTCCTCGGCCAGGCGGCGCGGCGTGATGTCGGTGGCGATCACCATCTGCGCCAGGCGTCCGTCCACCCAGCTCAGGTAGCGCGAGCGCACTTCCAGCCACTTGCCCAGTTCGGGCAGATAGATCTCGGCGTTCTCGCTGCGTGCGCTGGTCAGCGAGTCGGTGGGCAGGCCCATCAGGCCATCCTCATCGTCCATGCCCTGCGGCTGAGAGCGCACGGGCAGCACGCCGGCCTGGGCGACGAGCTGCAGATGGCCATCGGTCTGCGAGCCGAACCATTGCCGGTACAGCTTGTTGGCGAACAGCAGCTCGGCGCTGCCAAGCGGGGCGACGGACACCGAGGCGTCCAGCGCCTCCAGCACGATGGTGAAGCGCTCGTAGGAGGCCGACAGCTGCTCGCGGATGCGGTTGGGCTCGGTGATGTCGGTCATGGACGACATCCAGCCCGTGTGCTGGCCGTGGGCGTCGATCAGCGGCGAGACATACAGGCGCGCGTCGAACTGCGTGCCGTTCTTGCGCTGCACGCGCACCTGAAAGCCCCCGACGATGGTCTTGCCCGACAGCTCCTCGCGCAGCTTGGAGTGCAGGTTGTCGTAGTCGTTGTCGGGCCAGTAGGAATAGGGCGGCATCTGGCCGACGAGTTCGGATTCGCTCCATCCCGTCATCTGGCAGAAGGCGGCGTTCACGTAGGTGATGCGGCCTTGCAGGTCCAGCGCGCGCATGCCGGTGAGCACCGAGTTCTCCATGGCGCGGCGGAAATTGGTTTCGGCAACCAGGGCTTCCTGCGCGCGCTGGCGGCGTCGCGTGTGGCGCCAGGTGGCCAGCAGCAGCCATGCCGTCATCGCGCTGAGCGTGCCCACCAGCCAGAACAGGCCGCTGCCCACCACGCCCAGCGAGGTGCGGTAGGCCTGTGCGCGCAGCACCAGACTGTTGCCCACGGGGGCGACCGGAGCCTCGTCCTCATTGGCCACCGTGCGCCAGCGCAGCAGGTCGGTGGCATTTTGCTTGCGCGGCGTCAGCGGTGTGCCGGCCAGAACCTGGCCCCGGCTGTCGAGCATGGTCATGGCATAGCGGGCCATGATTTCGGTGGGCGTGCCGTAGCGCAGCAGGCTGTCCACGGAATACTCGCCCAGCAGCTCGCCGATGTAGCGGCCGTCCTGCGCCAGCGGCACATGCAGCTGCAGCAGCGGCGCGGCCTCGCCCTTGTGAGCCAGGCCTTGCACATAGATGGGCTGCTGCATCTCGCGCGCGAGCTGGTAGGCCTCCAGGGCGTCACCGGCGCGCAGTACCTCGCGGGGGATACGCAACTGGTCGCTGCTCACGGTGGGGGCGGACTGGCTGGCCAGAATGCGGCGTTGGGAGTCGATCCAGGTGATGGACTGCAGTTCGGGATACTGGCTGATGAGCGCTTCGGCGCGGCTGGCGAAATCGGACTCGGCCAGATCGTGGTTGCTGATGTCGCGCGCCATGCGCATCAGTTGCTCCTGGCGCTCCAGCAGGCGCAGGCGCACGCGCTGCTGGGCATATTCCACGTCGCGGTGCAACGCTTCCTTCTCGCGGTCGATCTCCTCCATGCGCAGATACCAGAACGACGCGACGATGGCGGCCATGAACATCAGTACGGCGGCCAGCGGGGCGAGTGCCGCAAAGCGGTCCTGGCGCGTGGGGGAAAGACTGCGCCACCAGCTGCGCCACCAGCGCACTGGCGCGGCCACGCCTGCCATGGGGGCAGGGCTGTGCGTGCCGTGCTCGGAAGGGGAGGATTGCATGCGCCCAGTGTAGGGGAGAGTCTGACTGTTTTTAAGGAGTATTGGAGTCGCCACGCAGGCGCTTCGGCGACGTTCTTTGGGGTCTTCACTGTATGTGCGTTTGCAGCAAAATTTCAAATTATGAAATCAAAAAGCACCATTTGAAATTCGAAAAAAGTATGCGACACTCGCCGAGCATTGAGGCAGTGAATCGGTATCTTCAAGTTCGCCAGACAGGGTCTGTGCCGCGCAAGGCGTGGTGAACTACCCGCCTGCGATGGCGCGCTGCGCCGCTCACTGGTTCGACCCCAAGACGCTACCTTCTGCAAGGAGACATTCCCATGACAGCTCAGACTGACCCGCAAGGCAATGCAGGCGTTCCCGCCGGCCTGGACCAACAAGAATCGCGCGAATGGATGGACGCACTGTCGGCCGTCATCGACCGTGAAGGCGCCGAATATGCGCACAAGCTGATCGAGGACCTGCTCGAACATGCACGCCAGAACAGCGTGGACATGCCCTTCTCGGCCAACACCGGCTACGTGAACACCATCGAGGCCTCGCAGGAAGCGCGCTGTCCCGGCAACCTGGAAATCGAAGGCCGCCTGCGCGCCTACATGCGCTGGAACGCCATGGCCATGGTGGTCAAGGCCAACCGCCTGCACCCACCCGAAGGCGGTGACCTGGGTGGCCACATCGGCTCCTTCGCTTCGCTGGCCAACATGTTTGCGGCCGGCTTCAACCACTTCTGGCACGCCGAAAACGAAAACCACGGTGGCGACTGCCTGTACATCCAGGGCCACGTCTCGCCCGGCATCTATGCCCGCGCCTATCTGGAAGGCCGCATCTCCGAAGAGCAGCTGCTGAACTTCCGCCAGGAAGTGGACGGCAAGGGCCTGTCCAGCTACCCGCACCCCAAGCTGATGCCCGAGTTCTGGCAGTTCCCCACGGTGTCCATGGGCCTGGGCCCGCTGATGGCCATCTACCAGGCGCGCTTCCTCAAGTACCTGCACGCCCGCGGCATTGCCGACACCGAAAACCGCAAGGTCTGGGTCTTCTGCGGCGACGGGGAAATGGACGAGGTCGAGTCGCTGGGCGCGATCTCCCTGGCCGCCCGCGAAAAGCTGGACAACCTGATCTTCGTGATCAACTGCAACCTGCAGCGCCTGGACGGTCCGGTGCGCGGCAACGGCAAGATCATCCAGGAACTCGAGGGCGAGTTCCGCGGCTCCGGCTGGAACGTCATCAAGCTGCTGTGGGGCAAGGGCTGGGACGAGCTGCTGGCCAAGGACAAGGACGGCGTGCTCAAGAAGATCATGGCCGAGTGCAACGACGGTGACTACCAGTCGTTCAAGGCCAATGACGGCGCCTACGTGCGCAAGAACTTCTTCGGCCGCGATCCGCGCGCGCTGAAGATGGTCGAGCACATGAGCGACGACGAGATCTGGAACCTGCGCCGCGGCGGCCACGATTCGCAGAAGGTCTATGCGGCCTTCCATGCGGCCAACTCGCACAAGGGCCAGCCCACCGTGCTGCTGGTCAAGACCGTCAAGGGCTTCGGCATGGGCAAGATCGGTGAAGGCAAGAACACCGTTCACCAGACCAAGAAGCTGGGCGACGAGGACATCAAGGCCTTCCGCGACCGCTTCAACATCCCGATTCCCGACAGCCAGATCGCCGACCTGCCTTTCTACAAGCCGGCTGACGACACGCCGGAAATGCGCTACCTGCACGAGCGCCGCAAGGCCCTGGGCGGCTACCTGCCGCACCGCCGCGTCAAGGCCAGCGAGCAGTTCACGGCGCCTGCGCTGGACACCTTCAAGGCCATCCTCGAAGCCACGCCCGAAGGCCGTGAGATCTCGACCACGCAGGCCTATGTGCGTTTCCTGACGCAGCTGCTGCGCGACAAGGAAATCGGCCCGCGTGTCGTGCCCATCCTGGTGGACGAGGCACGTACCTTCGGCATGGAAGGCCTGTTCCGCCAGATCGGCATCTACAACCCCGCTGGACAGCAGTACACCCCGGTCGACAAGGACCAGGTGATGTACTACCGCGAGGACAAGGCCGGCCAGATCCTGCAGGAAGGCATCAACGAAGCCGGCGGCATGAGCAGCTGGATCGCGGCAGCCACGAGCTACAGCACGAGCAACCGGATCATGATCCCGTTCTATGTGTACTACTCGATGTTCGGCTTCCAGCGCATCGGTGACCTGGCCTGGGCGGCCGGCGACATGCAGGCGCGCGGCTTCCTGCTGGGCGGCACCTCGGGCCGCACCACGCTGAACGGCGAAGGCCTGCAGCACGAAGACGGCCACAGCCACATCCTGGCCAACACCATTCCCAACTGCGTGAGCTACGACCCGACCTTCGCCCACGAAGTCGCCGTGATCATGCAGGACGGCCTGCGCCGCATGGTGCAGGAGCAGGAAAACGTCTTCTACTACATCACGCTGCTCAACGAGAACTACGCCATGCCCGGCCTCACGCCCGGCACCGAGCAGCAGATCATCAAGGGCATGTACCTGTGCAAGCCCGGCCAGAAGGTGCCGGAAAGCGGCCTGCGCGTGCAGCTGCTGGGATCGGGCACCATCCTGCGCGAATCCTTCTTCGCCCAGGAACTGCTGCTGGCCGACTGGGGCATTGCCGCCGACGTGTGGAGCTGCCCCAGCTTCAACGAACTCACCCGCGACGGCCAGGAAGCCGACCGCTGGAACCTGCTGCATCCGCTGGAAACGCAGAAGGTGCCCTTCGTCACGCAGCAGCTGCAGTCGCACAATGGTCCGGTGATCGCATCCACCGACTACATGAAGGCCTACGCCGAGCAGATCCGCCCCTACATGCCCAAGGGCCGCACCTACAAGGTGCTGGGCACCGACGGCTTCGGCCGTTCGGACTTCCGCCGCAAGCTGCGCGAGCACTTCGAGGTGGACCGCCACTACATCGTGGTCGCCGCACTGCGCGCGCTGGCCGAAGAAGGCAAGATCAACGCCACCACCGTGGCCGAGGCGATCGCCAAGTACGGCATCAAGGCCGACAAGATCAACCCGCTGCACGCCTGAGTAAGAACGGGAGACACCTATGGCATTGGTAGACATTCAAGTTCCGGACATCGGCGATTTCGATGAAGTCGGTGTGATCGAAGTGCTGGTCAAGGCCGGCGACCAGATCAAGGCCGAGCAATCGCTGATCACCGTCGAGTCCGACAAGGCATCGATGGAGATTCCGTCCAGCCACGCCGGCGTGCTCAAGGAGCTGCGCGTGAACCTGGGCGACAAGGTCAAGCAAGGCAGCATCATTGCCGTGATCGAGACCGCAGACGCTGCGGCACCGGCACCGGCAGCTGCTGCCCCGGCTCCCGTGGCTGCGCCTGCATCTGCTGCGCCTGCATCTGCGCCTGCGCCGGCCGCTGCTCCCGCTGCCGCGCCTGCGGCCTCGGGCGCCGCCACGCAGATCGATATCAAGATTCCCGACATCGGCGACTTCAAGGACGTGGCCGTGATCGAGATGCTGGTCAAGGTCGGCGACACCGTGACAGCCGAGCAATCGCTGTTCACCGTCGAGTCCGACAAGGCCTCGATGGAAATCCCGTCGCCAGCGGCCGGCACCATCACGGCGCTGACGCTCAAGATCGGCGACACGGTCAACGTGGGCGACGTGGTCGGCCAGATGAGCGTGCAGGGCGCTGCCGCGCCTGCAGCCCAGGCTGCGGCCCCGGCACCTGCTGCTGCAGCCCCTGCACCGGCAACTGCGGCCCCGGCCGCTGCAGCTCCGGTGGCTGCCGCTGCAGCATCGGCTCCTGCCGCTGCACCTGCACACAACCCCACCGTGGCGCCCACGGGCAAGCTGCCCCATGCATCGCCCTCGGTACGCAAGTTCGCCCGCGAACTGGGTGTGCCGCTGGACGAGGTCAAGGGCTCGGGCAACAAGGGCCGCATCACGGCCGACGACATCCAGGCTTTCACCAAGTCCGTCATGGCCGGTGCCGTGCAGACCAAGGCCCAGGCTGCGGCGGCTCCCAAGGGCGGCTCCGGCGGCGGCGCCGGCCTGGACCTGCTGCCCTGGCCCAAGGTGGACTTCGCCAAGTTCGGCCCGGTCGAGCGCAAGGACCTGTCGCGCATCAAGAAGATCAGCGGCGCCAACCTGTCGCGCAACTGGGTCATGATCCCCCACGTCACCAACAACGACGAGGCCGACATCACCGACCTGGAAGCCTTCCGCGTCTCCACCAACAAGGAGAACGAGAAGAGCGGCGTCAAGGTGACCATGCTGGCCTTCGTGATCAAGGCGGTGGTCGCGGCGCTCAAGAAGTTCCCGGAGTTCAACGCCTCGCTGGACGGCGACACCCTTGTCTACAAGCAGTACTTCCACATCGGCTTCGCGGCAGACACGCCCAATGGCCTGGTGGTGCCCGTGCTGCGCGATGCCGACAAGAAGGGCATCCTGCAGATCAGCCAGGAAATGGGCGAGCTGGCCAAGAAGGCCCGCGATGGCAAGCTTGGCGCTGCCGACATGCAGGGCGGCTGCTTCTCGATCTCGTCGCTGGGCGGCATCGGCGGCACGAACTTCACCCCCATCATCAACGCCCCGGAAGTGGCCATCCTCGGCCTGTCCAAGGGCCAGATGAAGCCCGTGTGGGACGGCAAGCAGTTCGTGCCGCGCCTGACGCTGCCGCTGTCGCTGTCCTATGACCACCGCGTCATCGACGGTGCCTCGGCCGCGCGCTTCAACGCCTACCTGGGTCAGGTGCTGGCGGACTACCGCCGCATCCTGCTGTAAACGGAGGCCCGACACATGGCAATCATCGACATCAAGGTGCCCGACATCGGCGACTTCGCCGAAGTGGGCGTGATCGAACTGCTGGTCCAGCCCGGTGACACCGTGGCCAAGGACCAGTCCCTGATCACCGTGGAGTCCGACAAGGCTTCCATGGAGATTCCTTCCAGCCACGCCGGCGTGGTCAAGGAACTCAAGGTGCAGCTCGGCGACAAGGTCGCCGAGGGCTCCGTGGTCCTGACGCTGGAGGCTGCCGGCGAGGCGGCCGCTGCGCCCCAGGCTGCCGCTGCGGCTCCTGCAGCCGCCAGCGCCGCGGCACCTGCCGTGCCGGCTCCAGCGACCCCGGCCCCTGCTCCTGCGGCAGCCAGCTACGCGGGTGGCGCGGCCGACTATGACTGCGACGTGGTCGTGCTCGGCGGTGGCCCTGGCGGCTACTCTGCCGCCTTCCGCGCAGCCGACCTGGGCCTGAACGTGGTCATCGTCGAGCGCTACAAGACCCTCGGCGGCGTCTGCCTGAACGTGGGCTGCATTCCCTCGAAGGCGCTGCTGCACGTGGCGGCCGTCGTGGACGAGGTCAAGCATCTGGAAGTGGCAGGCGTCAAGTTCGGCGCGCCCGAGGTCAACATCGACCAGCTGCGCGGCCACAAGGACAAGGTCATCGGCAAGCTGACCGGCGGCCTGGGCCAGATGGCCAAGATGCGCAAGGTCACCGTGGTGCGCGGCTACGGCAATTTCGTCGGCGCCAACCACCTGGAAGTGGAAGAGACCACGGGCGATGGCCAGGAAAAGACCGGCAGCAAGAAGATCGTGCAGTTCAAGCGCGCCATCATTGCCGCCGGCAGCCAGGCCGTGCACCTGCCCTTCATGCCCAAGGACCCGCGCGTGGTGGACTCCACCGGCGCGCTGAACCTTGCCAGCGTGCCCAAACGCATGCTGATCCTGGGCGGCGGCATCATCGGCCTGGAAATGGGCACCGTCTACTCCACGCTGGGCGCACGCCTGGACGTGGTGGAGATGATGGACGGCCTCATGCAGGGCGCCGACCGCGACCTGGTCAAGGTCTGGCAGAAGATGAACGCGCCGCGCTTCGACAACATCATGGTCAACACCAAGACCGTGGGTGCCGAAGCCACGCCCGAAGGCATCAAGGTCAGCTTCGCGCCCGCCAAGGACGGCATCACCGTGCCCGAGCCTCAGGTCTACGACCTGGTGCTGCAGGCCGTGGGCCGCACGCCCAACGGCAAGAAGATCGCCGCCGAGAAGGCCGGCGTGGCCGTCACGGACCGCGGTTTCATCGAAGTCGACATCCAGATGCGCACCAACGTGCCCCACATCTTCGCCATCGGCGACGTGGTGGGCCAGCCCATGCTGGCGCACAAGGCCGTGCACGAGGCCCATGTGGCCGCCGAAGTCATCGCCGGTGAACTGCAGGGCAACAAGGAGCTGGCCGCCAGCGCCTTCAATGCCCGCGTGATCCCCAGCGTGGCCTACACCGACCCGGAAGTGGCGTGGGTGGGCCTGACCGAGGACCAGGCCAAGGCCCAGGGCATCAAGGTCAAGAAGGGGGTCTTCCCCTGGACGGCATCGGGCCGCGCCATTGCCAATGGCCGCGACGAAGGCGTCACCAAGCTGCTGTTCGACGACAGCCCCGAGGCGCATGGCCATGGCCGCATCCTGGGCGGTGGCATCGTCGGCACGCATGCGGGCGACATGATCGGCGAGATCGCGCTGGCCATTGAAATGGGTGCCGACGCCGTGGACATCGGCAAGACCATCCATCCTCACCCCACGCTGGGCGAGAGCCTGGGCATGGCGGCCGAGGTGGCGCACGGCTCCTGCACGGACCTGCCGCCGCAGCGCAAGTAAGCGCAACGCCCGGCCTTCGGAACGGGCAAGGACACAAAGGCAGCTTCGGCTGCCTTTGTGCTTTGGGGGGGTAGTACGGGTCGCAGGCCGGCTCAGGCCTGGGAGCGCAGCCACTGCAGCAACTGGGCGTGCACGCCATTCGGTGCAGGCGGGGCAGGGGACAGCAGGCAATAGCGCGATCCATCCTCCACAAAGCCCATGGGCGCCGCCAGCACGCCGCTGGCAATGTCGTCGCGCACCAGTTGCCAGGGGCCTATGGCCACGCCCATTCCGGCGACGGCAGCCTGGAGCGTGAAATAGAAATGTTCGAACTGCAGCTGCGGTCCCGAGGGCTGGGGCTGGCCGCTGCACTCGGCCCAGGTGGCCCAGGCGCCAGGGCGCGTGCGGCTTTGCAGCAAGGGCGCATCGGCGCGCAGCCTGGGCGTGTGCTCTTGCGCGGGGCGGTCGCACCATTGCGCCAGGCGATCGGGCCGGCAGACCGGGCCTATGCGCTCTGCGAACAGCGTTTCGGCATGGCAGCCTGCGGGCAGGGCGAAATCGTCGCGCCGTATGGCCAGGTCGATCCCGTCCGCAAACGAGAACGGGCCGCCGCCGGCCACCAGGTGCAGTTGCAGCTCGGGATGCATTTGCTGGAACTGTGGCCAGCGCGGAATCAGCCAGCGCATCAGCAAGGTGGGTTCGCAGGACAGCACCCAGCGGCGCGCATGCCGCGCGCGTGCGCGCAACTCCTGCGTCGCCTGGCGCATGCGCTCCAGGCCTTCATGCACGGCCTGTGCGAGATGGCGCCCAGCGTCGGTCAGGAAGACGCGGCGGCTGCGGCGGTCAAACAGGGTCACGCCCAGATCGTCTTCCAGCAGGCGCACGGCCCGGCTGATGGCGCCATGGGTCAGGTGCAACTCCTCTGCCGCCTTGCTGAAGTTCTCCCGCCGGGCGGCCGCTTCGAAGCAACGCAAGGCCTGCAGCGACGGCAGCCGCTTGCTCGGGGTATGTGAGTTGAGTTCACCAACTGTGTCAGAAAACATCGTTATGTATTTTCATGGAAGGCCAATAGTATCCGGCGCGTTGCATTGAATCGAATGGATAACCGATGACCGAATGGATAGCTGTAGTCACCATTACCTTGCTGGCCGTCATCAGCCCAGGGGCGGATTTCGCCATGGTCACACGCAACAGCCTGCTGCGCTCGCGCCGCGCGGGCCTGCTCACGGCGCTGGGCATTGGCCTGGGGGTGCTGGTCCATGTCGGCTATACCTTGCTCGGGGTCGGACTGCTCATGCAGCAGTCCACCTGGTTGTTCGACGTGGTCAAGCTGCTGGGTGCAGCCTATCTGATCTATCTGGGCGTGACCATGCTGCGCAGCCGGCCGGACGGAGAAATGGCCAGCCACCCAGCTGCCGTACTGTCCGACATGGCGGCGCTGCGCACGGGCTTTCTGACGAATGCGCTCAATCCCAAGACCACGGTGTTTGTGGTGAGCCTGTTCCTGCAGATCGTGGGGCAGGACACATCGCTGGCCACGCAACTGGCGTACGGCGGGTTCATCTCGCTGGCCCATGTGGGTTGGTTTTGCATCGTGGCGCTGTGCTTTTCCGCGCAGCGGGTTCGTGCCCGGCTGCTGGCCGTACGGCACTGGATAGACCGGGCCTTTGGCGGCATGTTGGTGGGCTTCGGTGTGTTGCTGGCCAGTGCCAAGCTGAGGCTGTGATGCTATGAAGGCCTGACAGGAATCGGTGGGGGAGGACGGGCGAAAGGCCGCAGCGCATGCGGCCTCTGCCCGGCATGCAAGGCCTGCGAGGTGCCATGGGGTGCCTCGCAGGCCAAGCTGTTTCTGGGGCAGCGGAAATGCCTGGCCGCGCAGCTGGAGCGCCTCACCTGGGCGTTCCAGTGCCACGGGCTATGTCGAATGCGCTGCCGATGCCCGCTGCCGCAAGCCGGTTGGTGGGCAGATGCCAGGGGCGCTGCTTGCGGGCGCCGCTTGGCCTATGCTTTCGATACTTCACACATCACCCACAGGGCGCACGGCATGTGCCCCCAGGAAACCGCATCCAATGGAAACAACAAGGCAGGGGGTGCATCCCTCATGGATCGTCGTGATGGCCGGCGTCAGCGCGGCCCTGCATGTAGGCAAGCTGCCGCCGGCCGTGCCGGTGCTGCAGCAGCAGCTGGGCGTGTCCCTGCTGCAGGCCGGCTTTCTGCTTTCCACCGTGCAGGTGGCCGGCATGCTGCTGGGCCTGGTGGTGGGCCTGGGGGCTGACCGCTGGGGACTGCGGCGCAGCATGCTGGCGGGCCTGCTGTTGATGGCGGGTGCCAGCGCACTGGGCGCCATCGCCACGGGTTTTGCACCGTTGCTGGCCCTGCGCGCCGTGGAAGGACTGGGCTTTCTGCTGGTCGCCATGCCGGGGCCAGGCCTGATTCGCCGCTGCGTGGCGCCGCACGATCTGAGCGCGCGCATGGGCTGGTGGGGCACCTACATGCCGCTGGGCAGTGCCATCGGCTTACTGCTGGGTCCCTGGGTGATGGCCTGGGCTTCCTGGCCGCTGTGGTGGCTGCTTCTGGGGCTGGTCTCTGCCCTGGCTTGCGCCGCCGTGTGGTACGGCGTGCCGACAGACGGCCCGAAGGCACCCGTTGGCACGTCGGCGGCTGGCGGGGGGTGGCGTCCGCGCCTGGCGCTGACTTTGCGCAGCCCTGGCCCCTGGTGCGTGGCGCTGGGCTTTGCCGTGTATTCGGGACAGTGGATGGCCGTCATCGGCTTTCTTCCCACGGTCTATGCCGAGGCGGGCCTGGGAGCGGCGTTGTCGGGCACGCTGACGGCCGTGGTGGCGCTGGCCAACATGGTGGGCAATGTGGCATCGGGCCGTCTGCTGCAAGGCGGCTGGAGCGCATCGCGGGCGCTGCGCCTGGGCTTCGGCTGCATGGCTTTGTGCGCGCTGCTGGCCTATGTGCAATGGCAAGGCCAGCCGTTGGCACCTTTGTGGCTGCGCTTTGCTGCGGTAGTTGTGTTCTCGGCAGCGGGGGGACTGATTCCGGGCACGCTGTTTTCCATGGCCGTGCGGCTTGCCCCCGATGAGTCCACTGTTTCGACCACGGTGGGCTTCATGCAGCAATGGTCCAGCGTGGGCCAGTTTGCAGGGCCGCCTCTGGTGGCGGCCGTGGCAGTGCAGGCGGGCGGATGGCAGTGGACCTGGGTGGTGACGGCGGCCATGTGCGCCATCGGCTGGTGGCTGGCCGGCGCCATTGCCCGCATCAGCGCGGCGCCTGCAAGGCAGCGCGAACGCGCTGCCGCCTGATCACGCGTCGCGCGAACCTGTGAGCGCCTTCAGGGCCTCTTCCATCTGTCGTGCGTGGTCCAGCGCGGGCAGCCAGGCCTCAGGCAGCGGTTGGGTGGGCGCCTGGGGGGCCGAGGCGGCCAACCTGGCCAGGGCGTCGTCTGGCTGCAGGGCCACCACGTTGCCATTGGCGGCCAGTTGCCGGCAGGCTTCGATCAGCCATTCACAGTGCAGGACGATGGCGCGCGGCATGAGGCCGCTGTCATGCGACATTCCGCGCACCAGGCTTTCGCCCAGCAGCAGCGCGCTGGCGTACAGGCGCACGGCATGGCGGTCGTAGCGCGCCGTGACGGTCTGCAGTGCCGCGCCACCCAGGCGTCCGCGCACGGACCAGCGGCTGGCGCTTTGCGCCTCCGCCATGGCGGTGCGCAGCGCGCTCAGCGCATCGCTGCTGCGCGTGAGCTGGCCCAGTGCCACGGTGGCGTCGGGTGTGTCGTGGGTGGCGGTGGCACGCAGCGTGGCGTCCAGCCCGTCGGCCAGCTGGCCCAGCAACGCGCTTGCCGAACGTGATACGGCACGCAGCGGATTGGCCGTGAAGATGACCTGGCTGAACATCAGGCCCACGCCTGCGCCGACCAGCACGTCAACCAGCCGGGTTTCGCCCGCCGCGCTGGGCCCCATGCTGAGGACCAGCACCACGGAAACGCCGGCCTGTATCGGAACCACAGGCGGCTGCCCCAGCATGGCGGCCAGCGACAGCGCGACCAGCGAGGCCAGGCTCAGCCGCAGCAGGGGAATGGTGTCGGGCAGCAGCCAGGCCAGTTCGCCGACGATGATGCCGATGGCGCAGCCCAGCACCAGGCCCCAGGTTTGCTTGAGATGGCTGGGCAGGCCGGGCGCCAGGCAGACCAGGGCGGTGACGGCGGCAAAGACGGGTCTGGGGTGGCCCAGCAGGTAGTGGGACAGTTCCCAGGCCAGCATGGCGCCCAGCGAGGCGGCGATGGCATCGCGCAGCGCCAGCCGCAGGCGGCCTGGCGCCGCGGCCATGCCGCTCTTGAGTGGTCCAGTGGTTGTTTTTGCTTTTGATTTTCGCCAGCGCACGAAGATGGTCCCTCCAGCTTGCGAAATCCAGGTTCGCAAATGCCCAAAAGCATAGCGGCCGATGCAGGGCAGGAGTGCAGGAAAGAGGCTTCTTGCTTGTAAGAAAGCAGCCCGTGCGAGGCGTGTTCAGCCGTGCCTGAGCAGGCCTTCGATGAAGCTCCATTCCTCGGGCGTGACCGGCGTGATCGACAACCGATTGCCCTTTTGCAGCACACGCATCTGCGCCAGTTCAGGATGCGCGCGCAGCTCGGCAATCTGCAGCGTGCGTGTCTTGCGCAGCGCCTGCACGTCCAGCGTGAGCCAGCGCGGCTTGTCGGGAGAAGACTTGGGGTCGTAGTACGGGCTGGCCGGGTCGAACTGCGAGGCGTCGGTGCGCAGATTGCCGGCAATGCGGGCGATGCCGTAGATGCCGGGCTCGGCGCAGCTGGAATGCCAGTACAGCACCCCGTCGCCGACCTGCATGGCATCACGCATGAAGTTGCGCGCCTGGTAGTTGCGCACCCCGTCCCAGGCAATGGTGGCCTGCGGCGCGGCCAGCGCATGGTCTATGGAGTATTCGTCGGGCTCGTTCTTCATGAGCCAGAACTGGCGGGCGGAGGGTGTGGGGGCTGCAGTCATGCAACGATTGTGGCAAATCCCCGGACGCCGTGGCGGCGTTCTGCGCGCGGCGGCAGGAGTGTGTCAGGGGCTGGACAATGGCCTTCAGCCGGGCGCCTTTCCCATGCCCGCGAACCACAGGAATCCTGCATGTCCGACCGCTCCACCTATGTCCCGCCCGCCGTATGGCAGCCTGCGCCCTCGGGCGGCACCTTCGCCAACATCAACCGCCCGGTCGCCGGGCCGACCCACGACAAGACACTGCCGGTGGGGCAGCAGCCTCTGCAGCTGTATTCGCTGGCCACGCCCAACGGCGTGAAGGTCACCATCATGCTGGAGGAGCTGCTGGCGCTGGGCCATGGCGGCGCCGAGTACGACGCCTGGCTGATCCGCATCAGCGATGGCGACCAGTTCTCCAGCGGCTTTGTCGAGGTCAACCCCAATTCCAAGATTCCCGCGCTGGTGGACCGCAGCGTGGAGCCGCCGGTGCGCGTGTTCGAGTCGGGCTCCATCCTGCTGTACCTGGCCGAGAAGTTTGGCGCGCTGCTGCCTGCCGAGCCCGCTGCACGCACCGAGACGCTGAACTGGCTGTTCTGGCAGATGGGATCGGCGCCTTACCTGGGCGGCGGCTTCGGTCATTTCTATGCCTATGCTCCCGAAAAGTTCGAGTACCCGATCAACCGGTTCACCATGGAAACCAAGCGCCAGCTGGACGTGCTCAATCGCCAGCTGGCCGAGCACGCCTTCATTGCGGGAGAGCACTACAGCATTGCCGACATCGCCATCTGGCCCTGGTATGGCGCACTGGTGCTCAACGAGGTGTACGGCGCGGCCGAGTTCCTGGCGGCCCATGAGTACACGCATGTGATGCGCTGGGCCCGCGAGATTGCCCAACGGCCGGCGGTGGTGCGCGGCCGCCGCGTCAATCGCACCTGGGGAGACGAGGCCACCCAGGTGCCGGAGCGCCACCGCGCCTCGGACCTGGGCTGATCGCCATTTACTGGGAGCGGCCCCAGGGGCCGCGGTCCGGCTGGCGCCAAAAGCGCGGGCGCTTGCCGGATGGCTGGGCCCCGGGCTCGCCCTCGCCCTCGCCCTCGCCCTTGCCTTTGCCCTTGCCGTGCTCATGCAATTGCTTGCCGGTCTGCTCGACCTTGCGGGCCGTGCGTTCCAGCTGCGTGGGCAGATGCGAGGGAATGTCGAGCTCCGCCTGCTCGACCACGCGAATGCAGTCCTGGATGTGGCGCTCTCCCAGGTAGCGCAGCGTGGCGTAGCCCAGGGCGGCCGCTGCAGCCTGGCCGGCCAGCGGCACGTACTTTGCCGCTTGGGTTGCCGTCATGCGCATGCCGGCAGCGCGTGCCAGGCGCACCACCATGTCGCGCGTGATCAGCTTGCCGATCAGTACCGAGCCGACCATGGCCACGGCCTTTTGCACCTGCTCGCGCTTGCCGGGGTCCAGCCTGTCCAGCTGTTCGGGCGTGAGGCCGAACTCACGGTTGATGCGCGGCAGCAGGCGCGCCAGCAGGGCTGCGTCAACCAGCCAGTCCAGCCCCGGGATCGGCAGGCTGCTGGCTGCGGCTCCCACCAGCGCACGCCGGTGCAGCAGCTTGCGCGCGCTCTCTGCGGCCTGCGCCACATCGTGGCGCGGTGGTGGAGGGGGAGGGGTCTTGTCCGATGTGCGAAAGATCATGCGTGCCAGTGGGTCCGGGGCAGATGTCGATCAGGAGAATGCGCCAGCCGGAGGAGGCGGCTGGCGCCGGTGCGGTCAGCGTGCGCTCTTGCTGCGCACCAGGCTGTAGATGAAGAGGATGACGATGGCGCCAACGATGGAGGCGATCCAGCCAGCGGGCTGCCCGGCTTCATACCAGCCCATGGCGACACCGACATAGCTGGCAAGAAACGATCCTGCCACACCAAGCAGGATGGTCATGATCCAGCCAAGGCTGTCGTCGCCGGGTTTGAGTGCGCGCGCCAGCAGGCCAACGACCAGGCCAACGATGAGGGTGCCAATCAAGGACATCATGCTTTTCTCCGAACTGAAGCTTCCATGCCGCGACTCTAGGGCCCGGCGCATGCCGGCCCTGTCGGACAGCGTCTCAACCTGGGACGAAGGCAGTGCAGTGCCCTGAAAAACAAAACGCCTGCATCTGCAGGCGCCTGGACTGGGGGAGGGCAGACAGCCCGCCGTGGTTACTGCAGCTGGCTTGCCTGCATCTGCATGGCCAAGGCAGCCTTGCTGGCATCCAGGCCCAGGCCGTCGGAGTCCTGCACGCGACGGGCGCCATCGAAGCGGCGGGCCCAGTAGGCGCTTTGCATGCTTTCCACGCGCACCTGTGCACCGGTGCGGGGGGCATGAATGAAGTTGCCGTCGCCGACATAGATGCCGACGTGGCTGAAGGCGCGGCGCATGGTGTTGAAGAACACCAGATCGCCGGGCTTGAGTTCGTTCTTGTCGATTTTTTCCGTGGCCTGTGCCTGCTGGTCAGCGCGACGCGGCAGGACCTTGCCCAGGGTCTCGGAGTAGATGGCACGGACAAAGCCGCTGCAGTCGAAGCCGGTCTCGGCACTGTTGCCGCCGCGACGGTAGGGAACGCCGATGAAGCCCATGGCGGTCACGACCAGGTCGGAGGTCTTTTCGGCGACGCTTTGTCGTGCTTCCTTGACGAAGTCGGAAGTGCGCTCCGCCATGTGGTGGCGGGCTTCGCGCAGCTGCGAGATGAGGCTGCGGTTGACCAGCAGCTGGTTCATATCGTCGTCACGCAGCTCGGGCGGAGCCGCGTGTGCAGTGGCGCTGACGAACAGGAGTGCGATAAGCCATCGGGACATGGGGCGCGAGATTACCACGCAAAAACGTAGGACAAATTCGATAAGACCCCCGAAGGCCCGGGTTTTTGAGCCACCTCAGGAATCGCCGGCGCCCGGCGGTGATGGCCCCCAAGCTGCGACAATAGCGGGCTGTCCTGTTTTCCGATAAGAAGGGCGGCCCGCGCCGCCTCGTATTCCAAGAAAGATCCGCCATGCTGCTTGAAGCCTCCGACTCCCAGCTTGTACTCGTCGATTACCAGGAGCGCCTGATGCCGGCCATCTTCGAGGGCCCGGCAGTCCTGGCCAATGCCGTGAAACTGGCTCGTCTGGCGCATCTGGTGGAAGTGCCGGTGTTCGGCACCGAACAGAACCCCTCGCGCCTGGGTGCCAACGATGCCCAACTGCGCGCGCTGTGCGACAGGACACTGTCCAAGATGCATTTCAGCGCCGTGTCCGAAGGACTGGGCGAGTGGCTGCGTCCGCCTGCACGTCCCCAGGGCGGCAATGCGCGCAGCCTGCCCAAGCACCTGCAAAAGCCCCAGCAGCAGGCGCCAGAGCGCAGCATGGTGGTGATTGCCGGCTGCGAAGCCCATGTCTGCCTGCTGCAGACGGCGCTGGAACTGCTGGAAGACGAGTTCGACGTCTGGGTCGTCACCGATGCCTGCAGCTCGCGCACCGAGCGCAACCGCGATGCTGCCTTCGATCGCCTGGCCGGCGCGGGTGCCGAACTGGTGACCACGGAGATGGTGGCCTTCGAGTGGCTGCGCAGCTGCGAGCACCCGGCCTTCAAGGATCTGCTGGCCCTGGTCAAGTAAGCGGCTGAAGCGATGGTTTTCGTCGAGGCGCCTGCACGGCGCCTTTTTTTACGCCCGTCGCAAGGCGGGGCCATGAAAGACGAATGGGACGGAGGGGGCCGGCCCGGGTCGCTGTGCAGGATTTGTCAGCTTTGGGCAAGCGCATTATGAATAATTATGAATTCAGAAGCCGCCAATCCATGACAACGACAGGAGACAGACAATGGCCCCGCGTTTCGACGATTTCCACCGCCGCTCCATCCAGGAGCGCGATGCCTTCTGGGCCGAGCAGGCCGGCCGCATCGACTGGCATGTGCCGCCCCAGTGCATCTGCGACTATGACAACCCGCCGTTCGCCAGGTGGTTCGTGGGCGGCCAGACCAATCTTTGCCACAACGCCGTGGACCGGCACCTGGCCGAGCGCGCCGACCAGAATGCGCTGATCGCCATCTCCACCGAGACCGGCACCGAGAAGGTCTATACCTACCGCGAACTGCATGCCGAGGTGCAGCGCATGGCCGCCGTGCTGCAGTCGCTGGGCGTGCAAAAGGGCGACCGCGTCCAGATCTACATGCCCATGATTGCCGAGGCGGCCTTTGCCATGCTGGCCTGTGCGCGGCTGGGTGCCATCCATTCGGTGGTGTTCGGCGGCTTTGCGTCGGCGGCGCTGGCCTCGCGCATCGACGATGCCGAGCCCAAGGTCATCATCAGTGCCGACGCGGGCTCGCGCGGCGGGCGCGTCGTGGCCTACAAGCCTTTGCTGGACGAGGCCCTGCAACTGGCCAGCCACAAGCCAGCGGCCGTGCTCATCGTGGACCGTGGCCTGGCGCCTGCGCCCATGCGCGCCGGCCGCGACCACGACTGGACCAGCCTGCGTGCGCTGCACGCCGACGCCCAGGTCGCCTGCACCTGGGTGGAATCCACCGACCCCAGCTACACGCTCTACACCAGCGGCACCACGGGGCGCCCCAAGGGCGTGCAGCGCGACACGGGCGGCTACACGGTGGCGCTTGCCGCCAGCATGCCGCTGATCTTCGGGGCCGAGGCGGGCCAGACCTTTTTCTGCACCAGCGACATCGGCTGGGTCGTGGGGCACAGCTACATCATCTATGGGCCCCTGATCGCGGGCATGGCCACCGTGCTCTACGAGGGCCTGCCCATACGCCCCGACGCGGGCATCTGGTGGAGCATCGCGGAGAAGTACCGGGTCACCCACATGTTCTCGGCGCCCACGGCCATCCGCGTGCTCAAGAAGCACGATGCCGAGTACCTGCACCGCCACGATATCTCCAGCCTCAAGGCGCTGTGGCTGGCCGGCGAGCCGCTGGACGAGCCCACGGCGCAGTGGATCAGCCAGGCCCTGGGCAAGCCCATCATCGACAACTACTGGCAGACCGAGACCGGCTGGCCCATCCTCACGCTGTGCAACGGCGTGGAGCAGCAGACCACGCGCTTCGGCAGTCCCGGCAAGGCCGTCTATGGCTATGACGTGAAACTGATCGACGAGGCCACGGGCGAGGAGCTGCTCGGCGCCGGGCAAAAGGGCGTGCTGGCCATCGAGGGACCGCTGCCGCCGGGCTGCATGCAGACCGTCTGGCGAGACGACCAGCGCTTCGTCAACACCTACTGGAAGAGCATTCCGGGCCGCATGGTCTACAGCACCTTCGATTGGGGCATTCGCGACGAGGACGGCTACTTCTTCATCCTGGGCCGCACGGACGACGTGATCAACGTGGCCGGCCACCGCCTTGGCACGCGCGAGATCGAGGAATGCATCTCCGCCCACCCCCAGGTGGCCGAAGTCGCCGTGGTCGGCGTGGCCGATGCGCTCAAGGGCCAGGCGGCGCTGGCCTTTGCCGTGCCGCGCACGGCGCTGGAAGGCGAGGCCGAGCGCGCGGCGCTGGAGGCCGACGTGATGAAGCTGGTCGATGCGCGCCTGGGAGCCGTGGCCCGGCCCTCGCGCGTGGTCTTCGTCAGTGCGTTGCCCAAGACGCGCAGCGGCAAGCTGCTGCGCCGTGCCATGCAGGCCGTGGCCGAGGGGCGCGACCCTGGCGACCTCAGCACCATGGAAGACCCGGCTGCGCTGGCCCAGGTGCAGCAGCAGCTGTGAGGCAGGGCACGCGCCGCAGCCGCTTGCAGCCGGGGTGATGTGCGGCGGCGCCCCTGCCTGCCGCGCCTACAAGCCTGCCGCGCCTACAATCGCGCCTTGGGCCGCAGCCGGGCCAGGTCCCCAGGCTGCGGCGCCCTGTTTTCAACCGACGAGAAAGCGTTTTCGACGTGCAGGTCGCATCTTCCATCTTCAAAGCCTATGACATCCGCGGCATCGTGCCGTCCACGCTCAACGAGGAGGTCGCGCTCGGCGTGGGCCGCGCCTTCGGCATGGCGGCCCTGGCGGTCGGCGAGACCGTGGTGGCCGTGGGACGCGATGGCCGCCTGTCGGGACCCTCGTTGTCCGCGGCGCTGATCGCCGGGCTGACCGAGGTTGGCATCGAGGTGATCGACATCGGCCTGGCCACCACGCCCATGCTGTACTACGCAGCCAGCACGCTGGCGCGCTCGGGCATCCAGGTCACGGGCAGCCACAACCCCAAGGACTACAACGGTTTCAAGATGGTGCTGGCCGGCCGCGCCATCTACGGCGAGGAAATCCAGGCCCTGCGCCGCCGCGTCGAAAGCGATGACTGGACGATCACGGGCACCGGCAGCGTGCGCCGCGCCGATGTGCAGGCCGACTACCAGGCGCGCATCGTGGGTGATGTGAAGCTGGCGCGCCCCATCAAGATCGTGGTGGACTGCGGCAACGGCGTGGCCGGTGCCTCGGCGCCCGGCATCTTCCGCGCCCTGGGTTGCGAGGTGATCGAGCTGTTCTCCGAAGTGGACGGTGAATTCCCCAACCACCATCCCGACCCCAGCAAGCCCGAGAACCTGCGCGACGTGATCGAGGCGCTGCGCACCTCGGACGCCGAACTGGGCCTGGCCTTCGATGGTGACGGCGACCGCCTGGGCATCGTCACCAAGGACGGCCAGAACATCTTCCCCGACCGCCAGATGATGCTGTTCGCCAAGGACGTGCTCTCGCGCGTGCCGGGCGGCAGCATCGTCTACGACGTGAAATGCACGCAGCGCCTGGCGCCCGCCATCCGCGAGGCCGGGGGCGAGCCCGTGATGTTCAAGACCGGGCACTCCCTGGTCAAGGCCCGCATGAAGGAACTGGACGCGCCGCTGGGCGGCGAGATGAGCGGCCACATCTTCTTCAAGGAGCGCTGGTATGGCTTCGATGACGGCACCTACGCGGGCTGCCGCCTGCTGGAGATCGTCAGCCGCGAGGCCGACCCCAGCGCCTTGCTCAACGCGCTGCCCACCAGCTTTTCCACCCCGGAACTGAATGTGGCCTGCGCCGAGGGCGAGCCCCATCGCCTGGCCGCCGAACTGCAGGCCCTGGCCGCCGAGACCTTTGCCGCACCGGCCCAGGTCAGCACCATCGACGGCCTGCGCGTGGACTGGGCCGACGGCTTCGGCCTGATCCGCGCCAGCAACACCACGCCCGTGCTGGTGCTGCGCTTCGAGGGCCAGACCCAAGAGGCGCTGTCGCGCATCGAGACGCAGATGCTGGCGCTGCTGGAGCGCGTCAAGCCCGGCGCGCAGGTTGGCGGTGCCGCGCACTGATTTGCGCGCCAGGCGATGACTTCCCGCTCTCCCACGTCCTGGGCGCGCGCGCTGTACAGCGCTGTGACCTGGGCGGCGCAGCCGCTGCTGCGACGCAAGCTGCTGCGCCGCGCCGAGGCCGAGCCCGTCTATGCCGAGCACATTCCCGAGCGCTTTGGCCGCTACCAGCCGGCCACGCTGGGGCAGGACGGACGCGGCCTGTGGATCTGGATTCATGCCGTATCGCTGGGTGAGACGCGCGCTGCCGCCATCTTGCTGACCGCGCTGCGCGAGCGCCTGCCCGGCATGCGCCTGCTGCTGACCCATGGCACGGCCACAGGCCGCACAGAAGGCCGCCGGCTGCTGCAGTCCGGCGACCTGCAGGTCTGGCAGCCCTGGGATACGCCGGCGGCCGTGCGCCGCTTCGTGCAGCAGTTCAGGCCCGCAGTCGGCGTGCTCATGGAAACCGAGGTCTGGCCCAACCTGGTCGCCATCTGCCGCGAAGAGGGCGTGCCGCTGGCGCTGGCCAATGCGCGGCTCAGCGACAAATCGCTGGGCCAGGCACTGCGCGTGGCGCCGCTGGCGCGGCCCACCTATGCCGCCCTGGCCGCCGCCTGGGCGCAGACCGAGGACGATGCGCAGCGCCTGCGCCTGCTGGGTGCGCCCGTGCGCGGCGTGCTCGGCAACCTGAAATTCGATGCGCGTCCGGACGCTGCGCTGCTGGAGCGCGCCCGGCAATGGAAGTCCGGCCTGTCCCGCCCTGTGGTGCTGCTGGCCAGCAGCCGGGAGGGCGAGGAGGCCATGCTGCTGTCCGCCCTGCGCACGCTGGGGCCTGTGGGCCGGGCCGTGCAATGGCTGGTCGTGCCGCGCCATCCGCAGCGCTTTGACGAAGTGGCGGCGCTGCTGGCTGGCGGCGGCCTGCATGTCTCGCGCCGCAGCCAGTGGGTGGGTGGTCCGCCCTGCGGAGCTGCGGCGGATGACATCGACATCTGGCTGGGTGATTCGCTGGGCGAGATGGCCCTGTACTACGGCCTGGCCGACGCCACGCTCATGGGCGGCAGCTTTGCGCCGCTGGGTGGCCAGAACCTCATCGAGGCCCTGGCCTGCGACTGCCCCGTGGTGCTGGGGCCGCACACCTTCAACTTCAGCGAGGCCTCGGACCTGGCCTGCGAGGCCGGCGCCGCGCTGCGCGCACCCGACCTGGAGCACGGGCTGCGCCTGGCCGTGGACCTGGCCGGGGACCGCCAGTCCCACGCCCATGCCGTGGCCCAGGCGCGCGGCTTTCTGGACCAGCACCGTGGGGCCGCACGGGCCACGGCGCAGGCGGTGGCCGGGCTGGTGCAGCCGCTCTCCTGATCCTCCTGTGCAAGGGGCGCGGGCAGGCAAGACTACGCACCAAAGGGGCTTGTGCCAGTTCAGCGAAAGGGCGACTCAAAAGGGTTGACAAGCGCCACACCAAAATCCGCGAAGTCTCGAATGTTGCGTGTGGCCACGACCAGCCTGTGGCGGATGGCCGTGGCTGCAATCATTGCGTCCTCATACAGCGCATCGGAGCGTCCGTGCATCAGCCGGGCCCAGATCCGAAAGCTCTCGGCATCCATCGGCAGCACGTTGTAGGAGGCGGAGACCAGATCTGCCCAGCGTTCGATTTCCCGGGCCTTCTCAGCATCCTGTTGCCGGGTCAGCTCTATGCCCGCCTGGATTTCGCCCAGGCTGACCGCGGACAGATGGAGTTCCGGCTCAGGCAGGGCTTGAAGCCAGGCCAGGACGGCTCCGTGGGGCCTGGGGCGCCGCAGCTCTGAAATGATGTTGGTGTCCAGCAAATACATTTCTGGCGCACTCAGTTGGCGGGCTCGATGGGCCTGCGGTGCGCCTGGCCGCGCGGCGGGATCAGCAGGTCTGCGCGGCCCGCTTCCGAGAGCAGCAGTTCCTTGAGCGAAGCAGGTTCGGCAGCGGGATGCAGACGGCGCCACTCTTGCATAGGAACGAGCACGGCAGTGTCCGCGCCACGCCGGGTCAACACTTGCGGACCATCGGTCAGGCAGGCTTCGAGAAGCTCGTTGAAGTGGTCTTGGGCATCTTGTACAGGCCAGGATTTCATGATTGCACTCCTTCGCTCACGGGTTACAGGCCCAGTCTAGTTCCTGGACTGTTGGCTCTGCAATCCTGGGCCCATGCATGCATCATGGGCCCGATCCTTCCTGCAGCACGGGCAGGCTGACACTCGCCAGCAGCCCTCCATCCTCCGCACTGAGCAGCTCGATGCTGCCGCCGTGCCGCTCGGTCACGGTTCTGGCGATGGCCAGGCCCAGGCCGCTGCCACTCTGGCTCTGGTCGGGTACGCGGAAGAAGCGGTCGAAGACACGCTGGCGCCAGGCCTCGGCAATGCCCGGGCCACGGTCGCGCACCTGGAGCACGGCCTGGTCGCCCTGGCGCTGCAGGCGCACGCTGATGGTGGCGTGGGCGGGGCTGTATTTGATGGCGTTGTCCACGAGGTTGTCGATCAGCGAGACCAGGCCTTCGCGTTCGCCCATCACGCTCAGTGGCTCGCTGGCTTCCAGGGCCAGTTCCACCGGGCGGCGGCAGGCCAGGGCGTCGAGTGCGGCGAGCCGGTCTTCCAGCAGCAGGTCCAGGCGCAACGGCTGCATGGCCATGCCGGGCGCTTCGGTCTCGCTGCGCATGAGCTGCAGCAGCTGGGCCACCATGCGGCTGGCGCGCTGGTTGCTGCGCAGCAGGCTGTCCATGAGTTCCTGCTGGCGCGGTTCGCTGCCAAGGCGCAGCAGGGCCTCGACATTGACGTGCATGGCGGCCAGCGGCGTGCGCAGTTCGTGGGCTGCATCGGCGATGAGGTTGCGCTCGCGCTCGCTGCTGGAGCGCACGCGGGCCAGCAGGGCGTTGATGTCCTGCACCAGCGGCCGCAGCTCGGCGTGTGGCGGCGTATAGGTGAGCGCGCTGAGGTCGTCGGGGCCGCGTGTGGCCAGCTCGTCACCCACGCGGCGCAGCGGGCGCAGTGCCGCGCGTACCGACCACCAGGCCGGAAAGGCCAGGAAGGGCAGGCTGATCAGCAGTGGCAGCAGGTAGTAGCTGCGGGTGTTGAGGGTGATCAGCAGTTCCTTGAAGGACGGCAGCATCAGCGTGACTTCGGTCTGGCCCGAGGCCGAGCGCAGCGTGCTCATGCGCCAGGTCTGCCCTTCGAAATCTATGTCCTCGACCGTGTCCAGCACGCGGTTGCGCAGGGTGGGTGCCGGCGTGGGCGAGCGGTACAGGAGCTGGCCGCGCTGCCAGACCAGCAGCGTGGGCGTGAAGCGGATGTCGTCGTCTCCATCGCTGTATTCATGGCGCAGGGCCGTGTCCAGCGCGGCCAGGCTGTGCTGCTGGCGGTCCGGAAGGTCGGCCAGGTCCTCGGCCACTGCCATGACAAGTTCGTAGACAGGCTTGCTGACCAGCAATTCATTGTGGAAGTGGGCCATGTAGATGGCCGCCACCAGCAACGCGGTCCAGATCGCGGTGAGCACGCCCATCTGGGCCAGCAGCATCCGCCGGCCCAGTGTGGGCCGCAGCCAGCGGCGCCATCTCGGGCTGGCCTGGTGCCCCTGAAGGGTGTGCGATGTCATGGTCAGGACAGGGGTGCCATCGGCTGCGAGTCGATGACATAGCCAATGCCGCGCACCGTGCGTATGAAGCCCGGCCCGATCTTGCGGCGCAGGTTGGAGACATGGACCTCCAGCGCATTGCTGCCGTTGGCGCTGCCGCCCGGGATGACTTCCTCCTCGATGCCGCTGCGCGTGACCACGCGGTCCATGCGCCGCAGCAGCAGGGCCAGCAGGTCGAATTCGCAGCGGGACAGCTCGACGTTCTGGCCTGCAACGCTGACACGGCGCGTGGGCTCGTGCAGCGACAGGCCGCGCAGATGCAGCGTTCCGTCGCCCTGCCCATAGCTGCGGCGTGCCAGGGCGCGCACGCGTGACACCAGTTCGGCCAGGGCAAAGGGCTTGACCAGATAGTCATCGGCGCCGCTGTCCAGGCCGTGCAGCCGGTCATGCAGGCTGTCGCGTGCGCTCAGGATCAGCACGGGCAGGCGGCGCCATTCGCGGCGCAGGCGCGCCAGCAGGCTGATGCCGTCGCCATCGGGCAGGCCCAGGTCCAGCAGCACCATCTCGAAGCTTTGCTGCTCCAGCGTGCGCAGCGCATCGGACAGGCGGCGCACCCAGACCACGTCCATGGCGTGATCGCCCAATGCGATGCGCACGCCATTGCCCAGATCCAGATCGTCCTCCACCAGCAGCAGTCTCATCGTGTGTTCCCTGTGCCGCTCCCATGCCGCGGACCGGCGCCTGCGGGAGGGCTGCCGCGAGTATCGGTCAAGGCGGGGACGATGCGCTTCAGCATCCCTTCAGGAAAGCCGGGGCAGGTCTTCAGGCGGGTTTGCCACAGTGGCCCGCTCGACAACTCCGAAGAAGGCAAGGCGCGCATGCCAAGACTCTCCCGCTGTTCCTTGCTGAGCCGCCTGGCGGTGCTGTGCGCGCTGGCTGCCTGGATTCTGGTCGTGGCGGGTTTGCGTGCCTCGGCTTTGCCAGAGCACAGGGCTGCGGCGCCAGGCGCGCGGCCCGCGGCGGCCGGGCATCAGCCCGGGGCACTGCCGGCCGTGCGGGCGCTTCAGGGATTCAAGGGGCTGGCGCGCGGAGCGACAGCGCATCGATGGCGCGCAGGTCGTCGTCGCTGAGCGTGCCGGCGGCCTGGCGCAGCTTGAGCTGGCCCAGCAGCACCTGGTAGCGCGCCAGGGCCAGGTCGCGCTGGGTCTGGTAGAGCTGGCTCTGTGCGTTGAGCACGTCTATGTTGATGCGCACGCCGACCTCGTAGCCGAGCTTGTTGGCGTCCAGCGCGCTCTGGCTGGACGCCAGCGCGGCCTCCAGCGCCTTGACCTGGGCCTGGCCCGACTGCACGCCGAAGAAGGCCGTGCGCGTGCTCTGCTCCACGTTGCGCTGGGCGTCGTCCAGCTGTGCCCGCGCCTTGTCTTCCAGCGCCAGGGTTTCCTTGATGCGGTTTTGCACGGCAAAGCCGGCGAACAGCGGCAGGTTCATGACCACGCCCACGCTGGCGGCATTGGTGCGGTAGCTGGTGCCGATCTGCGGGGTGACCGAACCGTTGGGATAGCGGTTGACCACGTAGCCGGCCTGCAGGTCCACGGTGGGCTTGTGGCCGGCCTCGGCTTTCTTCGTTTCCAGCTGGGCGATGTCCAGCGCCAGGCGGGCCTGGCGCAGCTGGGGCTGGCCTTGCAGGGCGGTGTCCACCCAGGCCTGGGCATCGGCGGGCATCAGGGCCGGCAACTGCAGCGGCTGGGCCAGCGGGCGGGGCACGGTGCCCACGGCGCCGACGATCTGATCCAGCACCAGGCGCTTGACGCGCAGGTCGTTCTCGGCGGCGATTTCCTGCGCGCCGGCCAGGTCGAACCGGGCCTGGGCTTCGCGCGAGTCGGTGATGGTGGCCGTGCCGACCTCGAAGTTGCGCTTGGCGAATTCCAGCTGCTGTGCAATGGCTGCCTTCTGTGCCTTGACCACGGCCAGGCTGTCCTGGGCACCGAGGACATCGAAGTAGGCCTGGGCCACGCGCACCAGCAGGTTCTGCTCGCCGCTGTCCAACTGGGCGCGCGCCACGTCCACGCCGCGCTGGCCCTGGTCGTAGGCGATCTTGTTGGCCGGGCGGTACAGCGGCTGCTGGGCGCTGAGCTGCAGGTTCTGCTGGGGCGAGCGAAAGCTCCCCGGCAGCACGCTGACTTCCACATGCGATGTGTTGGCGCCCGCCTGCAGGCCCACGCTGGGCAGAAGGCCCGAGCGCGCCTGCTCGGCACGGCTGGCGGCGGCCTGGGCGTCGGCCTGCTGGGCCTGCCACTGGGCGTCGTAGCCGCGTGCCTTGGCGACCAACTCCGACAGGCTCTGGCCCGTGGCCGATGAGGCTGTCACGGCAGGCAGGCCCGAGGCCGGGGCGGCAGGGGCGGTGGACTGGGCCAGAGCGGTCCCCATGCCGCAGGCACACAGCAGCAAGGCAATCTGGCGAAGGGGCCAGGCGTGTGGGCGGGGCGGGGCGTAAGCGACAGGGGCAAGGGGCCGAAGCAGGGGCATAGAGGTCCTCGAATCAAAACACAGTCGTCACGAAGCACCGGGGACGGCGGGTTGGCCGTGTCCCGGGCTTCTTTTGCGTGTTGCCGCTCAGTAGCGCGGCACGCCTGGGTCGCGCTCGCGCGACCAGGCATCGATGCCTCCGCTGATATTGGCCACGGTCTCGAAGCCGTTGTTCATCAGGAAGGCAGCGACATGCATGCTGCGTGCGCCGTGATGGCACAGGCAGGCTGTGGGGTGATCCGGATCGAGTTCCTGCAGGCGCGAGGGAATCTCGCCCATGGGGATGCAGCGCAGCTCGAAGCCCTCGGGGCGTACGCTGGCCTGGGCCACTTCCCAGGGCTCGCGCACGTCCAGCACCAGGGGCAGGGCATCGGAGCCGCTGGAGTGCTGGGTCAGCCAATCGTTGAGTTGCGCGGGAGGCACTTGGGGAAGCATCGGAAAGATCCTTGCGGAATGGAATGGGGTTGCGGCAGCGGCCATGGTCCTGCGGGCATCGGCCGCGGCAGCGGGTTTCAGAACGTGAAGCGCGAAGGCTCTTCGAAATTGGCCAGGCGGGCGGTCACCACGTCCCAGGGCTGGCTCGTCTCGAACTGGTGGCCGTTCTTGCGCACCAGCGTGAAACGCATCATGGGCAGCTGGCCGACGATGGCCGCCAGGCGGCCGCCGTCGTTGAGCTGGGCCAGCAGGGCCTGCGGCACCTGGGCGACCGAGCCGCTGAGCACGATGGCGTCGAACTGGCCCAGGGCAGCCGCTGCCGTGGCGCCATCGGCCAGCTTGACCTCGGCATTGGTGATGCCGGCGCCCAGCAGGTTTTCGCGGGCCATCTCGGCCAGCTCGGGCACGATTTCCAGCGTCACGACTTCCTTGGCCTGGGCGGCCAGCAGGGCGGCCATGTAGCCCGAGCCGGCGCCGATTTCCAGCACGCGGTCGGTGGGCTTGATCTTCAGGTCCTGCAGCATGCGCGCCTCGATGCGCGGGGCCAGCATGCACCAGCCCTTGGCGGCGGCTTCCTCGGCCGGGGCGACCAGGGGGATTTCCAGGTCCATGAAGGCCAGGCCGGCATGCTCGGGCGGCACGAAATTCTCGCGGTGCACCTTGCCCAGCAGCGCCAGCACTTCTTCATCAAGCACGTTCCAGGGGCGGATCTGTTGCTCGATCATGTTGTAGCGCGCGTGCGCTTGGGCGCTGTGGTGTTCGGGCAGGCTGTTCAGGGGCAGGCTCATGGGGTATCTCCGGAGAAAGACTTGTCAGGACAAACCTTTGATTCTACGAGTCTCGCGGCAGGGTGGGGGCGCTGGCGGCGCCTTGGCCGGGGGCCGCGTCGTGCTGGTTGCCGTTCCACAGACGCCGCAGCCACTGGGAGAAGTCATCGAGGTAGCAATAGACCACGGGCACGACCACCAGGGTCAGCAGGGAGGAAGTCACCACGCCGCCGATCACCGACTGGCCCATGGGCGCACGCTGCTCGGAGCCCTCGCTGAGCGCGAAGGCCAGGGGCACCATGCCGAAGATCATGGCCAGCGTGGTCATCAGGATGGGGCGCAGCCGCACGCGCGCTGCCAGCAGCAGGGCCTGCTCGCGCGGCAGGCCGTCGCGGATCTGGCCGGTGTCCGGGTCGCTGTGCGGCCCGCGCGCACGGATGGCGAAGTCCACCAGCAAGATGGCGTTCTTGGTGACCAGTCCCATGAGCATGACCACGCCGATGATGGAGAACATGGACAGGGCCGAGCCGAACATCATCAGCGCCAGCACCACGCCGATCAGCGTCAGCGGCAGCGAGGTCATCAGCGCCAGCGGCTGCAGGAAGCTCTTGAACTGGCTGGCGAGGATCATGTAGATGAAGATGATGGCCAGCGCCAGGGCGGACACGGCATAGCCGAAGGACTCGTTCATGCTCTTGGTGGCGCCGCTGAACTGCGTGCGGTAGCCGGGCGGCAGGGCGATGTCGGCCAAGGCCTTGCGGATGTCGGCCGAGACCTCGCCGCTGGAGCGCAGGTAGACGTTGCCGCTGAAGGCGACCTCGCGCGTCATGTCGCGGCGGTTGATCTGGCTGGGGCCGGTGCCGGGCGTGACGGTGGCCACCTGGTTCAGCCGCACGATGCGCATGTTGCCGTCGCCGGAGGTGGAGGGCAGGGCGAAGGGCAGGCGCTCCAGGTCCTGGGGCGTGCTGCGTGATTCGGGCGCCAGGCGTACCTTGACGTCATAGGTCTGGTCGTCGCTGGCGCGCCAGTTGCCCACGGTCTGGCCGGCCACCCAGGTGCGCAGCGCGGCGGCCATGGAGCCTACCGACAGGCCCAGGTCGGCGGCCGCATCGCGCCGCACGGTGATGTCGATCACGGGCTTGTCGGGCTTGAGGCTGCTGTCCAGGTCCACCAGTCCGGGAATGCCGCGCAGGCGTTCCATCACCACGCGGTTCAGGCGCTCCAGTTCGCCCAGGTCCGGGCCCTGCAGCGAGAATTCGACCTGTTTTTGCCCGCCCACGGGCTCGCGCTGGCCCACATGGGTGACGGTGATGCCGGGCACGCTTTGCAACTGCTCGCGCAGCACGCCCGACAGTTCGTCACCGCTGCGCTGGCGCAAATGGCGGTCCAGCAGGCGGATGTAGATGCTGGCGTATATCTTGCCCTGGGCCGTGCCGGTGTTGATGGTGGCCAGCGTGTAGCGGACCTCGGGCAGGGCGCGGATGATGGCATCGACCTGGCGTGCCTTGGCCTCGGTGGCCTCGATGGACGAGCCCACGGGCGTGTTGAAGCTCACCGTGGTCTCGGAGAAATCGGCCTTGGGCACGAATTCCGTGCCCAGCAGCGGCACCAGGAAGATGCTGGCCACGAAGATGGCCAGCGCCGCCGCCAGCGTGGCGATCTTGTGGCGCAGCGCCCAGCCCAGCACATCCTGGTAGAAGTGGGACAGCGAGTCGGTGGCGCGCTCGAACCAGGCCGTGACCCGGCCCAGCGTGCGGTCGTAGAGGCTGCGGCCGCGCTGCTCGCCATGGGCGTGGATGGTCGGGTCGTGCCAGACGCTGGACAGCATGGGGTCCAGCGTGAAGCTCACGAACATGGAGATCATCACGGCCGCCACGATGGTGATGCCGAATTCGTGGAAGAACTTGCCGATGATGCCGCCCATGAAGCCGATGGGCAGGAACACCGCCACGATGGACAGCGTGGTGGCCAGCACGGCCAGGCCGATCTCCTGCGTGCCGTCGAGCGCGGCCGCATGCGCGTCCTTGCCCATCTGCACATGGCGCACGATGTTCTCGCGCACCACGATGGCGTCGTCGATCAGCAGGCCCACGCACAGCGACAGCGCCATCAGCGTGATCATGTTGATGGAGAAGCCGAACCAGTACATGAACAAAAAGGTGCCGATCAGCGCAATGGGCAGCGTCAGCCCCGTGATCACCGTGGAGCGCCAGGAGTTCAGGAACAGGAAGACGATGAGCACCGTCAGTGCCGCGCCCTCGATCAGCGTCTGGCGCACGTTGTTGACGGCCACGCGGATGGGGCGGGCGCTGTCGGCAATCGGCTCCAGCCGCACGCCGGCCGGCACTTCGGCGGCGATCTCGCGCAGCGTGGCGTTCAGGCCGTCCACGACTTCGATGGTGTTCTCGTCCTGGGCCTTCTGCACGGACAGCAGCAGGGTGCGGCTGCTGTTGTACAGGGCCACGGTCTCCAGCTCGCCCGCGCCATCCTGCACGCGGGCCAGCTGGCCCAGCCTCACGGGCGCGCCGCCGCGCTGGGCGACGATGATGCGCTCGAAGTCCTGCGGGCGCTTCATGCGTGCGTCGATCTGCACCACGCGCTCCTGCTCGCGCGAGCGGATGGCGCCCAGCGGCAGGTCCTGGTTCTCGCTGCGCACGGCGTTCACGATCTGGTCGGGCGTGATGGCATAGGCTTCCAGCGCCTCGGGCTGCAGGTAGATGTTGATCTCGCGCGGCGTGGCGCCCACCAGGTTGACGGCGCCCACGCCGCGCACGTTCTCCAGCCGCTTCTTGAGGACCTGGTCGGCCCAGCTGGTCAGCGCGACGGCATCGGGCGCCTTGGCGCCGGCATCGGCCTGGGGCAGCACGGCCACGGACCAGATGGGCGAGCTGGCCGGATCGAAGCGCAGCACGCGCGGCTCCTTGACCTCGTCGCGCAGGGTGGGGCGCACCGAGGCCACCTTCTCGCGCACGTCCTCGGCAGCGCGGCGGCCATCGACATGCAACTGGAATTCGATGATGACGACGCTGGTGCTCTCATAGCTGCGCGAGGTCAGCGCGTTGATACCGGCAATGGAGTTGACGCCTTCCTCGATCTTCTTGGTGACCTCGGACTCCACGATCTCGGGCGAGGCGCCCGGATAGTCCACCGTGACCACGACCACGGGGAAGTCCACATTCGGGAACTGGTCCACCTTGAGTCGCTGGTAGGAAAACACACCCAGCACCATGAGGGCCAGCATGAGCATGGTGGCGAACACAGGGTTGGCCAGGCTGACGCGCGTGAACCACATGGTCAGCGGGCTCCGGGGGCCGGCGCAGCCTGGGTCTGCGGCGCTTGCATCTGCTGCGACGGCTGCATCTGCACCGCCGTGCCCGCGCGCAGGCCGCCCACACTGCCGGCCAGTACCCTGTCACCGGCCTGCAGGCCGGTGGATACGGCAATCCAGGTGGCCCCATCCTGCGCGCTCTGGCTGCCCAGCGTGACCGGGCGGTGCTGCACGCGCAGCAGGCTCTTGTCCGCTTCGGACTCGTCCGCAGGCTGCAGCAGCTGCACATAGGGTTGGGGCTGGTCGGTGCGCACGGCGGTCAGGGGCACGGCCAGCTGGTCGGTCTGCCCCGTGACGATGCTGCCCTGCAGGTACAGGCCCGGGCGCACGATGGGGATGGATCTGCCGGCGGCGCCTGCGTTGACCGGTGCAGCCTGCACACGCAGATAGACGGCCACGCTGCGCGAACCTGCCTGGGCGCTGGGGTTGATGCGTACCACGCGCGCGGGCACGGCGGCCACATCGTCGCCCGCGCCCTGGACCTGCAACAGGGCCTGCTGGCCGACCTGCACACGCACCGAATCGGCGGGCGCCAGCTGGGCCACCACCTCGAGCTCGGAGGGATCGACGATCTCCAGCACCCGCGTTTCCACGCCCACGCGCTCGCCGTCCTGCACCAGACGCTGGGCGACCTGCCCGTCCATGGGGCTGCGCAGCACGCTGTCGGTCACGCTCTTGCGTGCCACATCGGCGGCGGCCTGGGCGGCGGCCAGGTTGGCGCGGGCGGCGTCAAGATTGGATTGGGACGTGGCCAGTGCCGTGGTCGAGATGAAGCCCTGGGTGACCAGGGCCTGGTTGTTGTCGTGCTGGCGCTGGGCCAGCTGCAGCTGCGCCTGGGCCGCGTCGGCCTGCTGGCGGGCCTGCCGCCAGCGGGCCTCGACCTCGGTGGCGTCCACGCGGGCCAGTTCCTGGCCCTTGCGCACGCTGTCGCCCTCGCGCACCTGCAGGCCGCGCAGCTCGCCGGCCACATAGGCCTTGACCACGGCGCTGCGCACGGCCTGCACCACGCCGCTGACAGGCACGGTCAATTGCAACTGGCGCGGCTGCAGCTGCACCACCTCCTGCGGGCCCACGCGCACGGGCATCTCGCGCGGCTGGGTGGCCGCGGCAATGGCGGCCTGCTTGCTGTGCCGGGTGGATGCGGCGCGCCATGCGCTGGCGCCGATGGCGATCAGTAAGGCCAGGCCGATCAGCCAGCCGGTGCGACGCTTCATGGTGTGGGCGGGGAGGTGGGTGGTGTGGTGGCTGCAAGGGGCTGGCACATGCCATGCAGCAGGTAGTCGATCTGGGATTCCAGAAACCGCTCGGGATCGAAGTCGCCGTGCGGCAGGCAGCCGCCCAGCGAATGCTTCCAGATCATCAGGAACATCATCGGGGCGACCACGCAGTGCACGGACAGGTCCAGATCCATGGGCCGGAACTCGCCGCGCTCCACGCCGCGCTGCAGGATGCGCCGGATCAGCTCATGGCCTGGAAGAACCACCTCCTGGTGATAGAACTGCGAAAGCTCGGGAAAATTACCCGCCTCGCTGAGCATGAGCTTGGTGATGCCCGACGCCTTGGTGCTGCCGATGCGCTCCCACCAGGACTTGAAGCAGTAGCGCAGCAGATCGGTGGACGGTGCGCAGTAGTTGTCGAGTTCCTCGCTCCACTCGCCGAAGCGGCCCGCGATGCTGTGGCGCACCACGGCCTTGAAAAGCTCCTGCTTGCTCGCGAAATAGAGGAACAGCGTGCCCTTGGAAACCCCGGCCCGGGCGGCGACCTCTTCGACGCGGGTGGCGGCGTAGCCCTTTTCCACGAAGAGGTCGAGCGCGGCTTCCAGCAGCTCGTGCTTGCGGCGGCTGCGCTTTCCGGAAGGCTCGGCGGGGGCGGGTGAAGAGGCGGGGGAGTCGGTCACGGAAAATTAATGACTGATGGGTTAGTTATCGTAACCGCAGAACCGTTCGTCGTCACCTGGCTTGTGCATGGGCTAACCTGTAGGCACAACGGCCTGCATGCATTGCGTGTGGTCATTTTTTCGATTTCTCACAGAAAAGGCGCATATGACGACTGAAACCATTTATCTGGGCGGCGGCTGTTTCTGGTGCACCGAAGCCGTTTTCGACCGCGTGCGCGGCGTGAGCGACGTGCAAAGCGGCTACGCCAACGGCGATCTGGACGATCCCAGCTACGAAGACATCTGCACCGGGCAGACCGGCCATGCCGAGGTCATCCGCGTGCAGTTCGACCCTGCCGTGATCCCGCTGCGCGACCTGTTGACCGTGTTCTTCGGCACGCACGATCCGACCACGCTCAACCGCCAGGGCAACGACGTGGGCACGCAGTACCGCAGCGCGATCTACACCACGAATGACCATCAGGCGGAGGTCGCACGTACGCTGATCTCCGAGCTGGCCCAGGCGGGCGCGTATGACGCTCCCATCGTGACCGAGGTCCAGCCCCTGGCCAGCTACTGGCCCGCAGAGGACTATCACCAGGACTACTTCCTGAACCATCCCAGCCAGGGCTACTGCGCCTTCGTGGTGGGGCCCAAGGTGCAGAAATTCCGGGGTGCCTTTGCGCGCTGGGTCAAGCAATGAGCCCAGGTGGGCGGGTTGTGTAAGCGGTTGTGATTTGCGGGCATAATGCAACCCGGTTGCGATAACGGTGTCCTGTCGCGCTCTGCAGCCCGCTCTTGCATTGCCCATGTCATCGCCGACTCCCTCCCCCTTGCTCTTGCCTTGCGGCATGCGTTCGACCCGCGCCACGCGGGCCGTGCTGGCGCTGTGGGAGGCGCGCGCCGATGCGCTGTTGAGCGAGGCGGATGTGGAAGCCGCCCTGCATGCCCAGGGCGTGCAGGTCAACCGCGTCACCGTCTACCGGCTGCTGGACCGGCTGGCCGCAGCCGGCGTGTTGCGCCGCAGCGTGGATGCGGCACGCGTGGCCCGGTACGGCAGGCCCCTTCAGGGCGCGGCCTGCGAAGGCGACGCCGCTGCGCACTTCGAGTGTGCTGATTGCCACAGCGCCTTTCGTCTGGGCGGCGAGGCAGGCGGGGGCGGTGAGCAACTGCAGGCCGCCTTGCTGCAATTGCGGCAGGCGCTGGCAGCCAGCGGCCTGCAGGGCCAGGCCATCGATGTGTCGGTGACGGGGCGGTGCCAGGTCTGCAGCGGCACCGGGCACTCCCGGAATGATCCGTCCGTGTGAGGTGGCCGTCTTCCCCTTTTTCTCTTGCATAGCCCTTCAGGATCTCGCATGACTTTTTCCCCCTTCCGTTCCGTTTCCCTGATCCTGGCCGCTGTCTTTCTGGCCGCTGCGGCCCAGGCGCACGATCACGGCCAAGACCATGACCATGCCAAGACCCCGGCGGACGCCAAGGCACAGGGTGGCCCGGTGCAACTGGATGCCCATGCCCGTGCCGACATGGAGCGCCACCGCTCGATGGCCAAGGCCCACGAGGCCGCCGCACAGTGTCTGGCGGCAGGGCGTGACCATGCGCAATGCCACAAGCAGCTGCAGGCCGACTGCAAGGGCCTGGCGCTGGGCAAGTTCTGCGGCATGCGCCATGCGCATTGAGCGCGGCATTGCCCGCCGTGCACTGCTGTGAGCAGTCGCCCGTCTTTGTGACGGGATGCTGGAACCTGCCCCGCCAATTGGCGCATACACTCTGCGCTGCCTGACCCGCTACTGATTCATCCATGCCCTTCAAACTCCCGAGTCGCCACTCGCCTGCGCCCGCCTCACGGCTTGCGTTGCGCGGTGCCGTGCCGAATCGGGGTTGGCTTTTGGCCTGGTTGCTGGTCTGGTCCATCGCACTGGCGCCGTTGCTGGGCCAGATGCACCGTGTGGTGCATGCTGGCGGCCTGGCCTCGGCCACGGCCCATGGCCCGGTCGAGGTGGTGGCCACCTCCTGCGCTGCACCCGTCGACTGGGTGCATGCGCTGTTCTCGGGCCACGGCCCGGCGGACTGCCAACTGCTGGACCAGTTGCACGAAGGCATGGCGGGGCCACCGCCCGCCGTGGCGCTGCCGCCTTTCTGGGGCGAGCAGGCCGAGCCCGCCCAGCCACCCATCGTGCGCGATGGCCGCGTGCTGGCGGCTTTCTTCGATGCGCGTGGTCCCCCGCATCCCATCACTGCCCGCCTGGCGGCTTGAACCTTGGGCGGCGGCGCTGCATGCGCCCGCCCATTGAAGCTGTTTGCGCGCGCCTTCCTGCATTGCACGCAAGAGGCGCTGTGCCCAGGTTGGACAGATCCTGAATGCATATCCGATCGGATGGCTGCGTGCGCCTGCATGGCGCACCCCGGTTGTCCGTTTCCGACGCCATTTTTTGCAGCGCCCGCATTCCCACGTCCCCGGGCCGTGGCCGGCCGCTGCCGGGAAGACCAGTGATGAGAGTGACAACAAAGCAATACCACCAGGACGCCAAGGTGCAGGGGGAGAGGATGAAGCTGCGCCCGCTGCTGCAGCAACTGCTGCTGGCGGGCGTGCTCGGCCCCGCGATGGCAGGGCTGGCCATGGCAGCAGAGCCTGCGGAGGCTGGAGTCGCCGCCGCGCCCGGAACTGCCACCGGCGCCCAGGCGGATGCCCCGCGCAGCGACACGCCTGTGCTCAATGAGGTGACGGTCAAGGCCAGCGGCCTGGGCCTGACCTCGGCCGATATGTCCACGCCAGCCACGGTGCTGGAAGGCGATGTGCTGACGCTGCGCCAGGCCGCCACGCTGGGCGAGACGCTGGACGGCGAGCCCGGCATCCACGCCAGCCATTTCGGTGCGGGCGCAAGCCGCCCCATCATCCGCGGCATGGACGGCCCGCGCGTGCAGATCCTCAGCGATGGCTCGGAGCTGCATGACGCCTCCACCATCAGCCCCGACCATGCCGTGGCCAGCGAGCCCATGCTGGCCACGCAGATCGAAGTGCTGCGCGGCCCTTCGGCGCTGATCTACGGCGGCGGCGGTGCCATGGGCGGCGTGGTCAACATCCTGGACGACAAGATTCCCACGTCCATTCCCAAGAACGGCATCACGGGCTCGGCCCAGCTGCGCGGCAGCACGGGCGCGGGCGAGACGGCCGGCGCGTTCTCGCTGACGGGCGGCGCCGGCCAGCTGGCCATCCACGCCGAGGGCATGGCGCGCGATGCCGGCGACTACCGCGTGGGCAGCGGCTGGGCGCCCAACGGCCAGTCGCAGGGGCGCGTGGGCGGCAGCTTCAACCGCACGGATACGGGCAGCCTGGGCCTGTCCTGGATCGGCACGCAAGGCTACCTGGGCCTGGCCTACACGCGCCAGACCGCGCGATATGGCCTGCCGGGCCACAACCACAGCTTCGAGGGCTGCCACACCCATGGCGACCATCTGCACTGCGGCGGCCATGACCACGGCGACGAGGACGGACATGACCATGGCGACGAAGAACACGATCACGACCATGGCAGCGTGCCGGTGGTCGACCTCAACAGCGAGCGCTGGGATCTGCGCGGCGAATGGCGCAATCCGACGGCAGGCATTGCGGCGTTGCGCGTGCGCGGCGGCTGGACCGACTACCGCCATGACGAGATCGAGGACGGCCAGGTCTCGACCACCTTCAAGAACCGCGCCCATGACCTGCGCGTGGAGGCCGAGCTGGAGCCCATCGCCGGCTGGCGCGGCGTCATCGGCCTGCAGACCGTGCAGCGCAAGTTCAGCGCCGAGGGGGAGGAGGCCTATGTGCAGCCCACCGAAACCCGCCGCAACAGCATCTACCTGCTGGAGGAATACCGCTGGCAGGACTGGCGCTGGCAGGCTGCGCTGCGCCACGAGCGCCAGACCGTGGATGCCCAGCAAAGCGCCATCTCTCGCAGCCACAGCGGCACATCGTTCTCGCTGGGCTCGGTGTGGAAGTTCACCCCGGGCTACAGCCTGTCGGCCTCGCTGACGCAGGGCAACCGCCTGCCCACGGCCGAGGAGCTGTATGCCAATGGCCTGCACATGGCCACATCCACCTATGAGCGCGGCAATCCCGACCTCAAGCGTGAACGCTCCCAGGCACTGGACATAGGCCTGCGCAAGACCTCGGGCGACACCACGTTCAGCGTCAATGCCTTCCACCATCGCGTCAAGGGCTACATCTACGGCGCCACGCTGGACGAGCATGACGGCCTGCAACTGCTGCAATACACCCAGGCCGACGCACGCTTCACCGGCGTGGAGGGCCAGGTGCGCCAGAAGCTGTCGCGCCAGTGGGGCGTGACCCTGTTCGGTGACGCCGTGCGTGCGCGGCTGGAAGACGGCTCCGCCTTGCCGCGCATTCCCGCGGCGCGCGTAGGCCTGCGCGTGGACACCTTCTACAAGGGCTGGGATGCCCAGGCCGAGTGGGTGCAGGTTCTGCGCCAGAACCGTGTCACCGCCTACGAGACCGAGACGGACGGCTACGGCATGCTCAACCTCTCGGCCAGTTACACGCTGCGCACCTCGGGTGGCACGCCCTGGCAGTTCTTCATCAAGGGCAACAACCTGACCAACCGCCTGGCCTTCGCCCACACATCGTTCATCAAGAACGCTGCGCCGCTGATGGGGCGCAATATCACCGTGGGCGTCAAGGTGTCGTTCTAAGGCGGGTTGCCCGCGCTGCGCTCCCGCGCCGTCTGCTACAGGTAATGCTGCAGATGGCGCAGGGCGCGTGCGCTGTCGACGCCTATCCACTGCACCACTTCGGTCTCGGCACGGCCCGCGCGCAACCACTGCACGATGGCCGTGTTGCGCAGCACCTGCGGCCCGACCCGGTGCAGCGGCGCCTTCTGGGCAGAAGCGGGTTGGGCCGCATGGGCACGCTGTATCAGCTGCGAGGCCACATGGAACAGCACGCGCACCGACAGCGGCTGCCCCTCGCGCGAGTAAAAGACCGGGGCGTCGGGCTGAACGGCCTCGGGTCCGCGCTGGCCGGCGCTGAAGCCTTTCCAGTCCTGCAGCGCCTTCACCACCGTTTCCGACAGATCCAGCGTGCGCTGCTGCGCGGCGCGTGCGCCATCGATATGCAATTGACAGGGGAGGCCATCGCCTGGTCCTGCGCATTGCACATCGCGCCAGCACAGGCCGCGCACCTCCTCGGGCGCCAGCGCCAGTTCGTACAGCAGCAGCAAGATGGCGCGGTCGCGCGCCGACTGAAAGCCGTCGGCCACCGGAATGTGGCGGGGCAGGGCATTCCACAGCGGAGCGGGAAGGCAATGGCCCTGGCCGTCTTCGGCAGGGGGGCGCTCCTGTGGCGCCAGCCCTGCGGCGGGATTGGCGCTGACCCAGCCGTGGTCCAGCGCATGGTCGTAGATGCGTTCCAGCAGGCGCCAGTAGCGCCTGCGCGTGACCTCGCTGATGCGGCGGCCGGGCTGGTGGCCCGACAACTGGCCTTCGCGCGGGCGCAGGAAATTCTGGACATCCACGGCGGTGGCCTGTTGCCAGGCGCGGGCCTTTGCGTTGACTTTGCCTTTCGGCGTGGTGGGGGAGGGGGAACTTTCTTTGGCTGGGATGCCCGCATCGCCCAGGCTGCGCAGCCAGGCACGCCATACCTTTTCGTAGCCGCTGTCGGGCGCCGTGTCCAGGGCATCCCAGCCCTTGGTGCCCTCGGTTTCCAGCCAATGCCGGAACAGGGCCAGTCCGTCGGGGACAGTGGACGGCGGCTTGCCGGCAGCGGGTGCCTGGGATGGTGATGAAGTCATGGACGTCTAGAGCAAAACGAATCAACCAATAGGGATGATCAATGTAACTTACATGAAGTTGAGTGGCAACCTTGTTATCGACTGATGAATGTCAGTGGCGACAAGTCGCCAGAAAAGGGGGCTGTTCGGCATGAATCTGAGCCTTGGCACGTCCGTGGAGGCTGGCCGGGCCTTCGAGGCCCGGGACGACGCCTGAACGAGGCAGGGCCGGGTCTGCGGCGCATAATCTGCGCGCGCCGCAAGCCTGCGCAGGCGCAGCTTCCCGGTCCTGCTTCAGTGAACTCTCCCGTCTTTGCCTCCCTCATCCCTGTCATTCTTTGCATAGGCGCAGGCTTTCTTGCCGCCCGGCTGGCCTGGGTGCGTGCCACCGCCATCAAGGATTTGTCCAACCTTGTGTTTCTGGTGCTTACGCCGGCGCTGTTGTTTCGCACCATGGGTGCGGTGCGGGTACAGGAGCTGGACTTTCAGCCCGTGGCCCTGTATTTCCTGGCGACTGCGCTGATCTTCGTGGTGTCCATGGTGCTGGGCGGCTTTTCCACGCGCTCGGCCGCGCGGGGGCTGGCCAATATGTTCAGCAACACCGTCATGATCGGCGTGCCGCTGGTGGGGCTGGTCTACGGGGAGGAAGGGCTTGTCACGTTGTTCACCCTGGTCTCGCTGCATGCGCTGATCCTGCTGACCGCAGCCACCATCGTGTTCGAGCTGGCCGAGGCCCACGAACGCCAGCGCTGCGGCCAAAGCGCACCGCGCCCCATGTGGCGCACGGTGCTGCAGGCCGTGCGCAACGGCATCGTGCATCCTGTGCCGCTGCCCATACTCGCTGGCTTGCTGTTCGCTCAGACTGGGCTGGTGCTGCCCGAAGTGGTGGACCGGTCCCTGCAGGTCCTGGGCCAGGCGCTGGGCCCCATGGCGCTGCTGTTGGTCGGCGTGACACTGGCCTACACCAGGGTGGGCCAGAACTTGCGAGAGGCTGCTGGCATCGCGCTGGTCAAGAACCTGGTGCATCCGCTGCTGCTGCTGGCGCTGGCCTGGGCCTTCGGCCTGGGCGGCCTGCCCGTGGCCGTGATGTTCACGGCGGCGGCGCTGCCGGTGGGCGCCAATGTGTTCCTGTTCACGCAGCGCTATGGCGTGATGCAGGAGGAGGTGTCCGCCAGCATTGCGGTGTCCACGGCGCTGGCCTTGCTTACCGTGCCGCTGATGCTGTGGCTGGCCCAGCGCCTGCCGGGCTGATGGGTTTCAGCAGCGCCAGCAATCGAGGGGATCAGGGCGCCAGGCGCTGGCGCAGCCAGGTTCCAGCTTCAAGCTGGTAGCAAAGGCGGTCGTGCAACCGGCTCTTGCGGCCTTGCCAGAATTCCCAGCGCTCGGGCACCAGCCTGAATCCACCCCAATGCGGCGGGCGTGGCGGGTTCAGCAGGAACTGCGCGCCGTACTTGGCCGCATTGGCCACCAGCACGCTGCGCCCGCTGATGACCTGGCTTTGCGGGCTGGCCCAGGCGCCAATGCGAGAGTCCAGCGGACGGCTGTTGAAGTAGGCGTCGCTTTCGGCCTCGCTGACCTTTTCCACCCGACCTTCGATGCGCACCACGCGCTCCAGCTCCACCCAGTGAAACTGCAGCGCGGCAAAGGGGTTGCCCGCCAGTTGCTGGCCCTTGCGGCTGTCGTAGTTCGTGTACCAGACCAGGCCGCGCTCGTCATAGCCCTTGATGAGCACGATGCGTGTGCTGGGCCGCAGGTCGCCGCCCACGGTGGCCAGCGTCATGGCATTGGGCTCGGGCACCTGGGCGCTCAGGGCTTCCTGCAGCCATTGGTCAAACTGCTGCAGCGGATCGGCCAGGGAGGCCGATTCGCTGAGTTCCGCGCGCTCGTAGCTTTTGCGCAGATCGGCGATCGAGGTGGAAATGCTGCTCATGGCCTGCATTGTGCCTGCGCCCGACCTCCCATTTGCTGCGCTAGAGTTGCGCATGCTCAGAGACTTCAAAGGCCGGCCTTGCGTGCTCATCCTCGCCTCGGGCCGTGGCGAGCGTTTCCGCGCGTCGGGCGGCACTATGCACAAGCTCGCTGCGCCGCTGGGCGGCAGCACCGTGCTGGAACACACACTGGCCGCCGTCCGCGCCAGCGGCCTGCCCTGGCATCTGGAAGATGCGGGCCACCCCGGAATGGGCGATTCGCTGTCTGCGGCCGTGCGTGCCACAGCCGATGCGCCAGGCTGGCTGGTCTTGCCGGCCGACCTGCCGCTGGTGAGTCCACAGACCTTGCTGAAAGTGGCCGATGCATTGCATGCGGGGGCCCGAGCCGTCCAGCCTGTCCATCAAGGCGAGCGTGGACATCCCGTGGGTTTCGGCGCCGCATGCGGCGCGGCGCTCATGGCGTTGAGCGGAGAGAAGGGCGGGGCGCCTGTGCTGAAGGCGCTGCGCGAAGCCGGACATGTGGTTCAGGTCGATGTGGACGATGCTGGTGTGCTCACCGACATCGATACGCTGGACGATCTGGCGCGCGCTGAGGTGTTGCTGCAGAACCGGCCTGAAGTGGGCTGAATTCAGGCTTCGCCGTCTGCCGTAGCGGGGCCGCCTTCGGTCGCTGGGTCGGCTTGGCTGTCTTGGCAATAACCGCGCAGTTTGAGCAAGGCCCGATACATCACCTCCCGTTCCTCCTGCGTCAGCGCCAGCAGAGCAGCGGCCTGGTGTTGCCGGGCCACGGGCATCACCTCGTCATGCAACTGCCGGCCCGCAGGCGTGATGGAGCACAGGATCTTCTTGCGTGGAGTGGAGCCTTGCGCCAGCAGGGCCACCAGGCCGCGTTCCTCGAGCAGCCGCAGCGCCCGGCTCACCAGGGCCTTGTCCGAAGTGGATTGCACCACCAGCGCGCTGAACGGCAACTCGCCTGCATGCGCGACAAGGGCCAACAGCCGCCACTCCGAAACCGTCAAGCCCGCCGTATCGGCATAGGGCACGGTGATGGTGCGCCGCAGCGCATTGCCCACCTGGCTCATCAGCGTGGTCAGAAAGGCATCGACGGTCAGGCTGCTGCCTGCCTCGTCAAGGTGGGTCCAGGGATTGCCTGCGGGCGTGCTGGGCACAGGGAGAGGAGAAGGTGGGATGGACATGTTCCCATCAATTGTTTCACAGGCTGCCTGACGTTTGTCTTGTGGAATTTCTTTGGAGAAATCAATAGAGGTCAATCGGTGTTTTCAGTAAGTTGATTCATCAACTTGCCGGAGAAAATCGTCATTGATTCTTTTGAGGATCAATGTTTCATGGATGAATCGTATGAATTCATCCCATAGCCAGCCCCAGCTGCCATGCCCGTATCTGACCGATGCATGTCCGCGCTTTCAAAGGAGCCAGTGATGACCCCCCATCGTCGGCAAGGCCTGACCATTGCAGCATTGGCTTTTGCCACCGCTGTCTGTGGTCCGGCATTTGCACAGGACTACCCCGCCAGGCCGATCACCGTGGTGGTCGCCTATCCCGCAGGTGGTGACACGGACGCCATGGCGCGCCTGTTCGCCGAAAAGCTCACGGTGCGTCTGCGCCAGCCCGTGGTGGTGGACAACCGGCCCGGGGCGGGCGGCACCGTGGGCAACAACCTGGTTGCGCGGGCCGTGCCCGATGGCTACACGCTGCTGTTCACGCCCAACCCCTTCACCATCGCCCCCATGGTGATGAGGCTCCCTACTGCCGCGACCTATGACCCCTTGAAAGGTTTCACCCCCGTGGTGCAGACCGCCAGCCAGGCCGTGCTGCTCGTGGCCCATCCCTCCACGGGATTCAAAAGCGTGGCCGACATGGTGGCTGCGGCCAAGGCCGGCAAGACGCTCAGCTACGCCAGTCCCGGCGCAGGCTCGCCCATGCACATAGGTGCCGAGTGGCTGAACCGCGCTGCCGGAGTGAGCATTCAGCATGTGCCCTATCGCGGCGTGGCACCGGCCGTCAACGATGTGGCAGCGGGCCATGTAGGACTGGCCTACGTCACGCTGGGGCCGGTGGCCCAGTACATCCAGGCGGGCAAGCTGCGCGCGCTGGCCGTGACCGACCCGAAGCGTTCGCCCCTGCTGCCCGATGTGCCTTCGCTGGCGGAACTGGGCTACAGGGACATCGCCGCGGGTGCCTGGAATGGCTTCTTCGCGCCCAAGGGCACGCCGGCCGCCGTGGTGCAGACCTTGAACACCCATCTCAACGAGATCCTCAGGATGCCGGAGGTGGCGGCAAAGATGGCCACCTTCGGTGCCGTGCCCGTGGGCGGGTCGCCGCAGGTGCTGGCCGATGTCAACGCTGCCGACTACGAGCGCCTGGGCAAGGTGATCCGCGAACTCGGCATCACCGCTGAATGACATGAATACCTCGAATTCCACGCTGGGCCGCGAGACGGCCCAGGTCACGGCGCTGTCCAAGGTACTAGGTCGTGCCCAGTACGCGGGCGACCTCAAGCTGCCGGGCATGCTGCATGCCAAGCTGTTGCGCAGCCCCTATCCGCATGCGCGCATCGTGCGCATCGACATTGCTGCAGCGCGTGCGCTGCCCGGTGTGAAAGCCGTGCTGACCGGGGCAGATGCACCGCGCACGCCCTGGGGCGTGAGCCACAAGGAGCGGCGTATCCTGGCCGACGGCCTGGTGCGCTTTGCGGGGGAAGAGGTGGCAGCCGTGGCTGCCGCCACAGAAGAGATCGCCCGCGATGCGCTGGACCTGATCGAGGTCGAGTACGAAGAACTGCCCGCCATCCTGTCGCCCGAGGAAGCCCTGGATGAAGAAGCGCCCGGCGTTCATCCGGGCCGGGGCAACATCGCCCACGAGATCCGCTTCGAGCGCGGCGATGCCGATGCCGGATTCGCCGCAGCTGATCTGGTTCATGAAGCCACGTACACCACGCATGCGCAGTACCCGGGCTACCTGGAACCCATGGCAACCCTGGCCTCCATCGACGCCGATGGCCGCCTGTTGGTACAGACCTCCACGCAGTCGGTTTTCCTGGCGCGTGCCCGGCTGGCGGCGGCGCTGGAGCTGCCGGTGTCCGCCATCCGCGTGGTGCAGGCCACCACGGGCGGCGGCTTTGGCGGCAAGATCGTCGAGGACGACAACCAGCTCGTGGCGGGCCTGCTGGCCCTGCGCACCGGGCGGCCCGTGCGCCTGGTCAACAACCGGCTGGAGGACTTCCTGGCCTGCTGCTCCAGCGTCCCCGAGCGCATCACGCTCAAGCTGGGCATGGCGCGTGATGGCCGCATCCTCGCCAAGCAGGTGCACATCGTTGCCGAGTGCGGTGCCTATGCGGGTCTGTCGGCCGAGGTCATGCACGTCAGTGCCATGCGCAGCGACAACATGCACAGGCAGGGCAACGTCCGATCGCACGCCACCCTGGTCTATACCAACAACCCGCCGCACGGCGCGTTCCGCGGCTTTGGCGGTACGCAGATGCTGTTCGCGCTCAACAGCCACATCCACATCATGGCCGAGCAGCTGGGGCTGGATCCGGCCGAAGTCCACAAGCTCAATGCAGTGCAAGCCGGCGACGTGACAGTGCATGGCTGGAAGATCGGCAGCGCCGGCCTCAAGGAGTGCATAGACCAGGCCACCGATGCCATCGACTGGCGCGGCAAGCGCGCCCGCCCCCGCCAGGCCCTTGGCGCCCGCCGCAGGGGCGTGGGCATGGCCGCGGCCATGCATGTCAGCGGCAACCGCACCATGGGCAACTGGGACGGCTCCACCGTGGTGGTGCGCATCCATGAGGATGGCCAGGTGCTTGTGCTCAGTGGCGAGTGCGACATGGGCCAGGGCGCGGCCACCATGCTCAGCCAGATCGTCGCCCATGAACTCACGCTGCCGTTGTCGCAGGTCCGCGTGGCCGCACCCGACACGGACAGCACGCCCTTCGCCATAGGCTCGCTGGCCTCGCGCGTGACCATGGCTGCAGGCAATGCCGCCATAGGTGCCGCGCATGCGGCCCGCAGCAAGCTGCTGGCCCTGGCCGCCGTCGTGCTGGAGGCGCAGGTAGACGACCTGGAGCTGGCCGATGGTCAGGTGCGCGTGCGCGGCACCGACCGTGCGGCAGGCATGGCCGAGCTCGCACGCCAGCACATCTGGCGCCATGGCGGCGAGGGCATACAGGTCAGCCACACCTGGGATGCCAAGACGCAGATGCACGACGCCCAGCTGCACGGCAACATCGCGCCGGCCTATTCCTTCGCGGCCCAGGCAGTGGAGGTCGAGGTCGATACGGAAACCGGCCAGGTCCTGGTGCTTGACAGCTATGTGGCCGACGACTGCGGCAAGGCGCTGAACCCCGTCGCCATCCATGGGCAGACCAACGGGGCCACCGTCCAGGCCATGGGCTGGGCCCTTTACGAGCAACTGCACCTGGAAGGCGGGCGCCTGGCCAACGGCAACTTCGCCGACTACACCATGCCAACGGCCGACGCCGTGCCCTTGCTGCGCGGCGGCTTTGTCGAGTCCAACGACCCCAACGGCCCCTATGGCGCCAAAGGGGCCAGCGAAACCGCCATCCTGCCGGGAGCGCCTGCCATCGCCAACGCCGTGTACGACGCCATCGGCGTGCGCATATGCGATCTGCCGATCACGCCCGAAAAAATCCTGGCGGCGCTGCGCGCACGCGCCGAGGAGGGCCGTCATGCATGACTTCGACTTCCTGGAGCCCACCTCGGTGGCGGAGGCCAGCCGGTTGCTGGCCGAACTGGGCGAGGACTGCCGCGTGATCGCCGGCGGCACGGCCTTGATGCTGGGCATGCGCCAGCGCATGCTCGCGCCCACGCACCTGGTCTCGCTGGCTGGCATCGATGCGTTGCGCGGCCTGGACTTCGACCCGGTGCGTGGCCTGCGTATCGGCGCCCTGGTGCGCCATGCCGAACTGGCGGCCTCGCCGCTGGTGTCGCATCACTACCCTGTCCTGGCCGGCATGGCGCAGCGCATGGCCAACCCGCAGGTGCGCAATCAGGGCACGGTGGGCGGCAATCTCTGCTATGCCGACCCCTCCACCGACCCGCCCGGCTGCCTGATGGCATTGGGCGCCCAGATCGTGCTGGCCAGCGCAAGAGGCGAGCGCCTGTTGGACATCGAGGACTTCCTGGTCGACTACTACGCCACGGCGCTGGAAGGCGACGAGATCGTCAGCGAGATCCGCGTGCCGCCCATGGGGCAAGGAGACGACCGGCGCAGCGGTGTGTACACGCGCTTTCTGCGCACAGCGGCCGAACACCGGCCGCTGGCCAGCGTGGCCCTGGTGGCGCACACCGCCGGGGGCATCTGCCGCGACGCGCGTCTCGTCGTGGGCGCCTCTACGCCCATACCCGTGCGCCAGCGGCGCGCCGAGGGCTTTCTTGAAGGCCGTGCCCTCACCTGGGCCTTGGCGGCCGAGGCGGGTGACATCGTCGCGGCCGACATCACACCGGTTTCGGACCTGCGCGGCTCGGCGGATTTCCGCCGAGAAATGGTGCGCGTCAACGTGCGGCGCACCGTGGCCGAACTGTTTGGCCTGGACCTGGCACTGGAACAAGGAGAGCTGGCATGAGCCGACATCGCATCGAATGCACCGTCAACGGCGAGCCCTGCAGCGTGGACGTGCCTGCGCGCCGGCTGCTGTCGGATTTTCTGCGTGATGACCTGCACCTGACGGGCACCAAGCGCGGCTGCGAGACGGGCGTGTGCGGCGCCTGCTCGGTGCTGCTGGATGGCGAAGTGGTGAAGTCCTGCCTGCTGCTGGCCGTGCAGGTCCAGGGCCGCGCGCTCACCACCATCGAAGGCCTGGCCGACCGTATTGCTGGGGATGCGGGCGCAGACCCCTCACAACGCCTGCACCCGCTGCAGCAAAGCTTCATGCAATGGGGCGGCCTGCAGTGCGGCTACTGCACACCGGGCTTCATCATGGCCGCCTGCGATCTGCTGGGGCGCAACCCCCTTCCCGGCGCGGACGAAGTTCGCCATGGCCTCAACGGCAACCTGTGCCGTTGCACGGGCTACACCCAGATCGTGGAATCGGTCCTTGTGGCCGCGGAGAAAATGCATGGAAATTGAGAAAACCCTGACTGTTTCGGCCTCGCGAGAGCGGGTATGGGCCTTGTTGCTCGATCCCCAGGTCATGGGAGGTGCCGTGCCGGGCATGCAGTCCATCGAAGTGGTCAGCCCCACCGAATACGTGGCGGTGATGCACCAGAAGATCTCCTTCATCAGCGCCAGATTCAAGCTGCGCACACGCATCGTCGAGCAACGCGCTCCCGAGTATCTGCGCGTGGAAGGAACGGGAGAAGACACCTCGGTGGCCAGCTCGCTCAAGCAGCGCAGTGAAATCTTCCTGAGCGCCACGCCGGATGGAGGCACCGAACTGCGCATCAAGATCGACGTGGACCTGCTGGGCCGTCTGGGCGCATTCGGCCTGAGCGTGATGAAGACCAAGGCCGACCGAATATGGGAGGAGTTCGGTAACAATCTGGCCGCGCGGCTCGAAGGCGGGGGAGGGGAGCCCGCTGCGGGCAAGGCGACCGTGCAGGCGCCTGCACCTGTCGCGCCCGCGCCGGCCTCCGAGCCAGCCGGGGAAACGGTGGCGCAAGCCCGGAATTCGCCAGCACCAGCGCCAGCTTCGGAGCTCTCCTCCACGGCCCAAGACCTGCGGGGCCGTGGCTGGTGGGGACGGCTAATCGGCAGCTTGAGCGGTGAGGGCAGCGCGGGCGCTGCCGACACCATTCATGTCGAGCTGCGCCGTGGCGATACCACGGTCAGCGTCCAATGGCCGGGCGCGCGCGCCGAGCAGTGCGCGGCGTGGCTGCGCGACTGCCTGCGCTGAACGCAGACCCGGCCGAGCACATCATCCGCGCGTGATCACCGCACAGGCCAGGCGCGCCCCGGAATTGCCGGTGGGCTGCGTGGTGTAGTCGTCAGGGTCCTTGTGCACGATCAGGCCGCGGCCCACCACGCTGTTGGGACTCTGATCCAGTGCCAGGCCGCGCGAAACGAAATCTATGCTGGCCATGCCTTGCGCGTCGGACCGCAGGCTGGGCAGATCCCCTGCGTGGTGGACAGCGGAATCGAAGCGGCCATGGGCGTGGCCGGTGGGGTTGAAATGGCCGCCCGCGCTCAGGCCATCAGGGCTGGAGCAATCGCCTTTCTCATGGACATGAAAGCCATGCTCGCTGTTAGGCGCCAGCCCCTGAACCGAGCCCTGAACGCGCACGCTGCCATCGGCCTGGGCAGTGAACTGCAGGCTGCCGCTGACCTTGCTGCCTTGCGTGGGCTGCAGCTGGGCCATGGCCACGTTGCGGGCGGCAGGGGCTGCGGTGACGGCTGCCGGGGTGGACGCCGCGGCTGCGGCAGGAGGCTTGGCCTGGCTGCCGCAGGCCCCAAGGGCCAGCACCATGCCGGTTGCCATCAGCAGCTTCACGGCGGTGGACGGGGTGGATGGGGAAGCGTTCAAACGCATGGTGGCAATCTCCTGGTTGATATCCGTGCTGGAAAAGTTGTGAGGCGCATTGCGCGCAGCCGCCATCTTGCAGCGTGCAATACGGTGGATATGTCGGAGAGGGCAGCGTTGTGCGCCTGCGCGCATCAGCGTATCAATCGCATCGAAGCGTCAGCGCGAGGCTTGCGCACCCGCTTCAGGCTGGCCCGCGTAGCTGAGCAGGCGCTGCAAGGCGCGGTCCCGGATGCCGAGGCGCTTGAGTTCATCGAAGGTTGCGCGCGCATAGTCATGCGTGCTGCCATAGATGCCCTTGGCCTCGCTGAAGATGCGGCGATAGTCTTCGGGCGCCAGCTCGCCCGTGTGATTGGGGCTTTGACGGGACAGCGTGAACGCCAGCGCCTGCACCGTGCCCTGGCCGGTGCGGCAGGGCAGCCAGCGGGGGTCATAGACGGCATTGGCCATCTCGCGCTGCCACAGCTTTCTCATGACGTCATGGCCGTGGTGCCGGGGAATGCGGAACACCATGCCCTGGCAGCTGCCGCCGGACAGCATGCCAAAGACCAATCCAGGATTCTGGGGCGTGCCGCGGTTGATGGTGCTCCACATCTTCAATGCCCGGTGCCAGCCAAAGACACGGGCCGTGCGGCGTTCGCAGAAATCGAAATCCGGCCGCCAGATCAGCGAGCCGTAGCCAAAGATCCAGAGGTCATCGCTTCCGCCCCATCGGTGCAGCGCCTCGTCCAGCATGGGCTGGGACTCTCGGCGGGCAAATGAGAATTCTGGCAGGGCGGACATGGGCGCTGTGGCGTGAAGGAACAATGACGTTTTAACGCCTGTCGGCCCAAACGGTGCACAAGCGCCTGCGTTGCCCTTGCACGGCCGGTCTTTTGTCTCTGCGGCGCCACAGTTCGTGCCGGGTGGCATCACGGGGCTTGGGCGGTGCGCAGGGCCGTTGGCGGCGGCCCTCTACAATCGGCCGGTTTTTCGCAGTCTTTCTGGTTTCCTTCAACAGTTCATTCACGGAGAGTGCTTCATGTCCTTCAGTCAATCCGACGACGACAGCCAACAACGTTTTGCCCTGGGCTTTTTGTTTGCGCTGATTGCGCTCGTCGTCTCCACGGTCGTGGGTGTCGTGGTCTACCAGCGCGGCATTGCGCATGGTCCTGCAAAGACGACAACCGGCGCCACACCTGTGCCGGCGATGGCGCCTGTGGTCCTGGAGGAAGACGTGGCGCGTGTCGTTGTCGAAAACGGCGTGGTCAAGTTCTACTTCGCATCGGCCAAGGCCGAGCTGGCGGCTGGCGCCAATGAAGCGCTGGCCGATGTGGTGGCTGGTGTGCAGGGCGGCAAGCGCGCCGTGATCTCTGGATACCACGACGCCACCGGCAGCGCCGAACTCAACGCCGAACTGGCCAAGAAGCGCGCCCTGGCAGTCCAGGCTGCCCTGTCGGCACTGGGCGTGGCCGAGGAAAAGGTCGAACTCAAGAAGCCCGAACAACTGCAGGCCGATGGCAGCAATGCCCAGGCCCGCCGGGTGGAAGTGATCCTGGTGGATTGAACCGGATCAGCAGTGCGGCTGGCAGCAGCCGCAGCTAAAAACAAAGGCCCGGAGCGATGAACGCTCCGGGCCTTTGTTTTTGGGGCTGCGTGGATCAGGAATTGCGCAGGGGATCGAACTTCTCGCCGCCAGCTGGCTGCACGCCGGCATGGGCGCGTGAGTTCTCCTGTATGAGTTCTATCTTGTAGCCGTCCGGATCCGTCACAAAGGCAATCACCGTGGTGCCGCCCTTGACGGGGCCGGCCTCGCGCGTCACGTTGCCGCCGGACGCCTTGATCTTCTCGCAGGCGGCATAGGCATCAGGCACGCCAATGGCGATATGGCCGTAGGCCGTGCCCATGTCGTAGGACTCCGTACCCCAGTTGTAGGTCAGCTCGATCTCGGCCTGGCCAGGGTTGCCGCCCTCGAAGCCCAGGAAGGCCAGCGAGTACTTGTACTCGGGGTTCTCTGAGGTTCGCAGCAGCTGCATGCCAAGAACCTGTGTGTAGAAATCGATGGAACGCTGGAAATTGCCAACGCGCAGCATGGTGTGAAGGATTCGCATCCACGGATTGTGCCGGGATTTGGCGGTCTCTTCACGCGCTCGGCCATGGGGTGAGGTCGCTTCAGCCCCACCGCGGCATCGGTCGCGGGCTCCTGCCCGGACGCGTGCATCTCATCCACAGACTCCCGCGTGGTCCGGATGCTTGGCCTGCAACGCATTCAACCACCGATTCAACTATCTGTTGAATTCTAGGAGTGCTCCCTAGGACTGACGCCCGAATTCGCAGCAATTGGGCCAAAAAATCAGACAAATCTTAGATTTTGAAGTGGAAAAATCAGATTAATCCAATTAAATCCTAGTGCGTCACTGCCTAGAATAGGAATGTTCTTCTTGCTAATTTTTTGAGTCATGAAAAATTTCGTCTTGCGGATACTGATTGCCGATGACCATCCGGCAGTTCTGGCAGGCATAGAAAGTGTTTTGGAGGAAAAAAATGAGATAGAGATTGTGGGTCGAGCGAAAAACTCCACGGAAATCATCAATTTTCTCAGGCAGAACGAATGCGATGTGCTGGTGACTGATTATTCAATGCCCGGCGGAACTTATGGCGACGGCCTGGTCATGCTGAATGTCATCCGGCGACGATTTCCCGGCGTCAAGATCGTGATGCTGACCATGATTGAGAATATTGGGATCATCAAGTCGCTTGCCAATCAGGGGATCTACAGGATAGTCCATAAAACAGATTCTTTGGGGAGCCTGGTGCCGGCGATCTATGCGGCATACACAGATGGTCAATTCATTTCGCCGAGCGCAAGCAAACTGCTTGGCGGCGAATGGCTCGGGGCGGTACGAACATCGATAGAACTGTCAAAGCGTGAAGAGGAAGTTCTGCTCCTTTTCATTTCTGGAATGACAGTGTCTGAAATAGCGAAAAAACTCTATCGCAGCATCAAGACGGTCAGTACGCACAAGGTGGCGGTCATGAATAAACTGGGCATCCGCAAGGACATTGACCTCATTCGCTATGGAATAGAGATGGGATGGATTGATGCCAGAAAATAGTCCCGGTCATGGCAAAAGAATGCTAGTTGCCACAAACGATCCGATGGCCCCATATTGGATACAGCAATGTTGCAAACAGCAAGGAATTTTTCACGGCATTCAATGGATCAGCAATACGGATGAGCTCCTGGCGGAACTGAAGAAATTCAATGCGGATGCGGCCTTTGTGGATATGGATTTCATCGGCGAAAAGCTGATGAGGTTCCTCAATGATCTGGCACTGTCTGAAGTGGATGTTCCCATCATCCTTGTCAGCAGCTGCGAACCAAGAATATTCCATGCGGTCGCTGACTATGCCCGGAGCCTGGCACTCAACATCGTCTGTGCAATATCTCGCTCCAGAATGGCAAGAGAGGTGCCGGTCAACGGGGATTTCCTGCTGCGTATCCTGGGGCGGACCAAGACGGAGGGCCAGCCCAGGACGATCTTGCCGATCCCGAGGGCAAGGTTGACGAACGCTTTGCACAGCGGCGAAATCGTTGCCCATTTTCAACCCTTGCATCATGCAGGCTCGGGCAGGATCATCGGGGCGGAAGCCTTGGCCCGGTGGCCTATTTCGGCCACGGAACTGTTGCCACCTGCTGCGTTCATGAAGGCCATCGGAGACCATGGATTGATGCATGAGCTCACTCTCCAAATGCTCCTGCAGTCCATCTCTTTCATCAAATCGGCAGCACCTTCAGGGCAGTTCATCTGCAGCATCAATGTATCCGCCTCCCTGGCGGCATCCTGGGAGTGGATGGATTCGGCATTGCGCGTGATCAGGGATGCAGGTGTCTCCCCTGAAAATATCGGTTTTGAGGTGACGGAAGATGGGGCGGATGATCTCGACAAGTCTCTGGGCGGTGTCATTGCGAATTTACGAATGAGTGGCTTTCAGTGCGCAATGGATGACTTTGGCGTGGGCGGCTCAACCCTAGGGCGCCTGCTTAGCGTTCCTTTCAACCAGATCAAGATTGACAAGGCTTTGCTGCATGCTGCAAGAAACCAGGCCCATGCAAAGAGAGTGCTGAGCAAAGCGGTGTCGCTTGCGAAAGATGTTCGGGCACAGGTGGTTGTTGAGGGAGTGGAGGACGTTGATGATCTGGGAATGATCAGGAGGATGGATGCCGATGTCGCCCAGGGATTCTTGTATTCCAGAGCACTTTCCTGCAAAGATTTTATCGACTACATGAGGCGATCATTGGCCTGAGCAATGGCTGTATATCGATGTCCAGATGGAAATCCATAAAAAAGAAATTGCAGAAAAGGAAGATCTTCTGCTTCTGGCCAGATATAACAAGAGACTGCTTTTTGGTGGGGGGCTGATCTTTTCTTTCCTTGTGATCATTGTCGCGTTATTTGCGGCATCGTTCGAGTTCAATGATTTCATGGAGGAAAGAAGGTCAATTTTTCAGAACAAGAGAACTAGAATTCTGGTGGAGATAGAAACAAAGCAGGTCATCATGATGCGTGGAATAATCGCATCAGAATTGCTTTGGGGGCAAGCGCATATATCACAACCGGCGGGAGTTGGCAGGCCGGGCGCTATGATCACGGGTGTGAGTCCGGTGGTTTTGCTCGAGGATAAGGGCGACAAGCCTGCATGCAGGCGATACAGGGACATGCTGGAGGAGCTTGCATACCTGGCAAACTCGAGTTTTCTTCAGGATGGAAGAGCCATATCTGTATATGCCTTCAGTCCGGATGGCGGGTTCATCGGTGCTCTCCTGCCTCAGATTCCAGATGAGCCTGAGCGGGAACGGATGCTCTTGGAGCTTCAGCAACAGATTGCCGGGCTGCCGAAAGACAAAGGCGTTCCACTTCATTCCGGACAAGTGCGCCACCCCATTTGGCTTCCCCCGACCAAAAGTATTCTGACGGGTGAAATGTCGTTCCAGGTTGTTGTTTCTGCATTCCATAGGGGTAAGCCATTTCTCACCGTGGTGAGTGACATGCCTACCCAGCATATTGAGAATCTGATGCAGCAAGGTGAGGATAGAAGTTCCTTTCTGATCATGGACTCCCAGGGAAGCGTTGCCCTGGGTGTTGAACCAGAGGGCTACAGCAAAGCGGACTTCTTTGATATTGAATCATCGAAATTCCAAGGCAACCTGGTGAGTCGCTATCTTCTGTTCAAGTATGGTGCTGTATACAAGGATGGTTTTTTTCATTACTACTCGAGGATATCGAATACGAACATGATTCTGCTCCACGTTTTTTCGTGGAAGGATGCGGTTTTTCTAAAGGGAAAATCGTTCGTATATTTGATTCTTTCGTTGATATTCATTGTCTTGTTCTGGTGCTTTTTGATATATTTCTACGAAAAGGTATTTATTCCAATCTATGAAAAGGCAAAGAATGTTTTCGATACCGAGCAGCTGAGTCGAACCATCATTGCCATGGCTCCTTACGGATTGGGTCTTCTTGATTTCAAGGAGAAAAAGATGCTGTTGGAGAACAGCATGATGTTCAAATACAAGGAGAGTGCAGTACTGCGTGGCCCGGTCCCTGGCGAGCTATTGATCGGTTATTTCCACAGAGTTTATGTGGAGAAATATCTTGGTGGCGGGAAAAGTGACTATGTGCCCGTGTCCAGCGAGGTGGTGATTTCCAACGATGGAACCATTGCAGAGCTGTCCATGATCATGGTGAAGGCAAAATACCAAGGTCGGAACGTGCTGTTGTGCGGGTTTGCCGATATCACGGCTCACAAGCAGGTCCAAAGAAGCCTGGAGGATGCAAAGAAGGCTGCGGAAGAGGCAAACCATGAAAAATCATCTTTTCTCGCCGTAATGAGCCACGAGATACGCACTCCACTCAATGCGATACTGGGGAATCTGGAAATACTGGGAAGAAGCATTCTGTCCATGGAGCAGAAAACACGGCTGGACATCATTTCGAATTCCTCACATTCTCTTTTGTCTCTGTTGAATGATGTCCTCGATTTCTCGAAGGTCGAGTCTGGTCAGATGAGTGTCGAGATGGCCGGATTCGATCTCAAGTCTGTGATCAGGCAGGTGGCATCCATCTATAAACCCTTGGTGACAGAGGCAAAAATTGAATTTTCCCTGACCATCGATGATTCGCTGAAGTCTGGATATCTTGGCGATGCTGAGCGCATCAAGCAAATACTCAACAATCTTCTCAGCAATGCCTTGAAGTTCACCAAGAGTGGAAAAATAGAGGTATATGCATCCGACAGATCCGGCGAGCTGAACATCAAGGTATCCGATACTGGAATAGGTATTCATCATTCGCAGCATGCGTTCATCTTCGATGCGTTCAAGCAGGCCGGCTCGGAAATCGCCACGAAGTTTGGAGGAACCGGACTTGGGCTGACGCTGTGCCAGCGGATGGCCCACCTCATGGGAGGGGAGATCCGGTTTTCAAGTGTCCTTGGAAAAGGCAGCATTTTCGAGCTGGTGCTGCCCGCATACCATGCGCAGCCCGCATCATCCGCTGTCGCTTGGGAGGATGGCGATGTCCTGCTTTCGGAGGACGAACGAGAGGATTTCTCGGCAAGGATTCTGGTGGTGGATGACCACCCTGTTAACAGAATGCTGTTGCTGGATCAGCTGAGGATCATTGGGTATGAGGCCGATTCTGCAGAAGGAGGGGAATCTGCCTTGAGCATGCTGGCACAGCTGGCCTATGACCTGGTTCTAACCGACCTGCAGATGCCCGGCATGAACGGTTATGTGCTTGCACAGCACATCCGTAAGGATTACCCCGGGATTAGAGTGGGGGCAATAACGGCAAACGCAGGCAAGCATGAAAGGGATAAATGTGCCAAATTCGGCATATCCGACATCATCGTCAAACCAGCCTCCCTGAAAAGCATCAAGGAATTCATTGATAGAAATATCGGTAAGTCCGGGGTTTGCCAAGTGGATGCATTGCCGGCAAGAACAAGCAAGATTTCTGGCTACCGTGACATTCTTGTCTCAACAACACAAGCATCCTTGATCTCCTTGAAGAAATCCTTGGAAAAAAGAGATCTCGTGGCTGTGCATAGGGAAATTCATGCCATGAAGGGGGCATTTGCAGTGGCAGGGTTCAATGACATAGTCCAGGCGCTTGATAGGATTTCTTCTCTTGTCAATGCGCGAGATTTTCGAGCGGTCGATGTGGAGCTCGTGAATTTCATGGACGTTCTGAAAGATTTGTGAGAAAGGTTGAAAGCCGGCTGGTGTCAGGTTATTCATATTTACGCGCCATGGACTATAAAAAATACCTGAAAATATCCGTATTGTTGGCGGACGATCATCCTGGGATAATATCAGGTGTCAGGCATGAATTGTCTGGTGAGTCAGAAATTGCATTGAATGGGAGTGTTTCAAATTCAACCGATCTGATTCAAAAGCTGGAAGAGGGAGGTTTTGATGTGCTTGTATCCGATTACTCCATGCCGACCGGGCAATATGGAGATGGACTGCATCTATTCGGATATATATCGAGAAGATTCCCAAAATTGGGTCTGGTGGTCCTGACCATGCTGGATAACTCGGCAATACTGCAGGCTCTGGGTCGTGTCTCGAACATCAGTATTGTCAGCAAGGCCGATCCGGTGCTGCATCTTGTTCCCGCGATCCACGCGGCATTCACTGGCGGAGTTTATTTTTCGCCAGCCATCGCCGAGCGGCTGGAAAGAGGTGGTGCGGGCGGGTTGGGCGGAGTGCAGGGGGAGAGAAGAGTGCCTGCCGAGCTGAGCCCCAAGGAGTCCGAGGTAGTGCGGTTGTACGCTGCTGGCCTGCGCATTGATGAAATTGCAGCCAAGCTCAACAGGAGCAAGAAGACCATCAGCACGCAAAAAGTCAAGGCCATGCAAAAACTCGGCATAGAGCGAGACATAGACCTTATGAAATATGCCTTGGAATGTGGGTGGGTGACATCATCGAGATCTCAATGATGCATGTTCATTCCGCCTTCAGTGCCTGTATGTCCTGGATGACTGCTTCAAGCTGGAGCTCCAGCAGCGAGAGCGAATGTCTGTGATATGCCAGCCCATCATGGCCCATGCGGCTTTCCAGGTCGGCGCACCGTATTGACAACTCGACCAGATCAAAGAATCTCAGTGAGCCAGACAGGTTGTGAAGCTCTCTTTGCACATCTTTGCAGTTTGGGCTGGATTTGATGGTTGCCAGAGAAGAGCGCGCAGATTCCAGGAAGGCATTTCTGATGGGTGGCGCAATTTTCTCGAAGTGGACGACTTCGTCAGTCGGCAGGAGGTTGTCGGGGTTGGGATGCGTTGAATGGATCGCCATCGTCAGCGCATCAAAAATCCCCTGCGGTGAATGCCAGGATACCGCGATGATGCGGGCATTGATCACTCTGGGCTGCATGGGATGGCTGGCTTCACATTCGATGATGCGTGCCGCTCCTGCCACCAGGCGGTTTTCGTCCTTGGCATTCCATGAAGTCTTCGGCCCGCACAGCACGACAACGTGGAACTTCTGTAGCCGATCCTGGCGAATCACGGTGGGATGGCGGCATGCCGTGGTCACCAAACCCCACTCCTTGAGCAAAGGGAGCAGATGGGTGTGCTGATCGTCGCATGACGAGATGAACAGAATCTGCTGTCCTGAAAATGGCAGATGGGGCCGCAAGAGTGCATCTGCGACAGGTGTCGTTCCAAAGGCGGTCAGTAGCTTGTCAGGACGGCGTGCGGTGGGGGCACTGTCCGGGGCGGAGATCTGTTTTGTCATGGAAGGCCGAACGTCGGGGGCCGGTCTCTACAGCGAGAAATTTTAAGATGCAGATCAGGCCGACTGATTGAACCACGGCATCCATCCACAGTGCATGTCTAAGGGCATGTGCGCGTGCTTGCCGCGATTGCACGGGGCCAGGCCTGGGCAATGCCGCCCTGCAGAAGTGCAGGCACGCCAATTCAGGTGCACGCTCCAGGTGGGGCCAGAATGAAAAAAGCCTGCAAGTGACTGCAGGCTGTTTTCATGGAGGCGTTTATCCAGGGCTTCAGATGGCGAACTGGGCGCGATCCTTGTCCTTGATCCAGGCGGGCGGCTTGCCGCGTCCGGTCCAGGTGTCACCTGTCTCTGGATTGCGGAACTTGGGAGCCACGGTGGAGGAGGCGCGGCGTGCCGTGAAAATGTCGTCGGCTGTCAGGCCGTAATCCTGAACCAGACCGCGAATCTTGGCGATCACATCACTGACTTCTTGCTTGCGTGCTGTCTGGATCTGGGCCTCAAGTGCTTCGCGCTGCGCCAGAAGTTCTTTGTATGTGTTGCTCACGGTAGTTTGCCTTTCATGGATTGAAGCGCGAATATTAACTGTTTTTTAAGAACCGGTTTGCATGCTTTCGATTATTTCCCCCTATGACCACCATTGCCCGTCCCGAATGCGTTCAAACTGCCAGGTAAACCTTGGGTAAAGAGCCGTTGCGCAGTATGGCGCTGTATGTTCTGCGGGTTTTCAAAATCCTGTGCACCCTCGCTTTCGGGCTGGGCGGAACTGGATAAGCCGTGACTCCGGGTTCTTGGCCGGCGGTGCTGGTATTAAGCGATGCAAGGGCCGCGCTTTACCCAAACTCCGGTGCGGATTCGGAATCCTTCAAGTCCAGTCTGTACGCTGCTTGCCAGATGAGATGCGAACAAATCAGAGGGTGTGGCCGTCCCGTCGACGTGCCTTGTGCAAGCGTCTGGATTTTTCTGTGCAATGCTGTTTATTTGTACAGTATGATGCAGTCATGAGCATCGATCAGATCGCCTTCGCACTCCCCGCAGCCCTTGCCGTCTGGCTGTCCCAATCCCGTTCCGCCGCGCTTCGGCGATGGGCCTGCCTCTTCGGCCTGGGGGGCATGCCGTATTGGATTTACAGCGCGCTGTCTGCCGGGCGCTGGGGCATGTTGGCCTTGGCCTGCGTGTTTGCGCTGGGGTGGCTTTGGGGGCTGTGGGTGCATTGGCTGACTCCCCGGCGGCGTGTGGCCATGGATTCGGGCCTTGGCATGATCCAGATCACACCGGGCACCCGCTGATGCTTGGGGTGGCAGCCAGCAGCCTTGCGTGGTGCCGATCCTGCAGACGAGCAGGTGTTTTGCAGGCGCTGCGCATGATGCGTTCGTGAATTTCAAGCGTTCTCACTGGAATTTGATGCAGGTAAAAGCCGAGTGTTTTGCTGGGTTGGTGTGATTTTCGAGCCGACGCGTTGAACGCCTGGACGGGCTGCGATCTCTATGCCCGGCCGTGCATGGCTGAAAGATCCGGACGGGAATTGCTGCAGCGTGTTCTGCCCTCCTGTGCACTGCGGTGGTGCACTCCTTTTCGCTCTTGGTGCAGGCTCACTGATCAGCCTGCTGCGCTGTGCTTTCGTGGATATTTCCGATGGATGAGTTTGGTCTTGTGCATAAAAAGCCACGGAAATCTGCAGTCTGTGCGGGTGCCGGGATGGCAGCACGCTGGCAGCGGCGAGCAAGTGCGAGGCATAGAATCGTTTGCATACAACAGGCAGCCAGCCATCCGACTTGCCTCTAAAAACCACGTGAAATAGCCCACCCCGCCGGCGGTGGGCTTTCTTTTTCGGGCCCTGCTGCGGCGTGCCTGACGCCTGATTTTTCAGTGCGCACCTATGGTTTGCACCTGTTGTCAACCACAAGGTTTGCATACGATGAAATTCACTCTCAACCAACAAGAGGTCGAGATCCAGGGCGTGAGCCCTGAGACGCCGCTGCTTTATGTGCTGCGCAACGACATGCAGCTCAACGGTCCCAAGTTCGGCTGCGGCCTGGGCGAATGCGGCGCATGCGCCGTGCTGATCGACGGCAAGGTGGCCCGCTCCTGCTCCGTTCCCGTGAGCGTGGTCCAGGGCATGAAGGTCACGACGCTGGAAGGCCTGTCCCAGGATGCGACCCAGGCCGAGCACGCCCGCGTGGCGCGTGACTGGGAAGCCGCCCATCCGGCCGCCGTGCCGGGGATGCCTGCCGGCGAGCCCGCAGCCGATGCACAGGGCAAGGCCGTCTACCGACTGCACCCCGTGCAGCAGGCTTTCATTGACGAGCAGGCCGCCCAGTGCGGCTACTGCACCAACGGCATGGTCATGGCCCTGGTGGCCTTGTTCGACCACAAGCCCACGGCCACCGACGAGGAAGTCACCCAGGCCCTGTCCGGCCACCTGTGCCGCTGCGGCACGCATGTGGAAATCATGCGTGCGGCTGCTCGCGCCCGCGTGCTGATCGCCCAGGGAGGTGCAGCATGAGTGCATCCAACCCCCTTCAACTGACGCGCCGCAACCTGCTCAAGCTGGGCGGCATGGTCATGGTCAGCTCGGTGGCGGCCGCTGGCCTGGTGGCTGAAAGCACGGGTACGGCGCCCGCCGTGGCCGGCGCCTTCCCCATTCCCCCCATTGACCGGGTGAGCAGCTTCATCGCCATTGGCGCGGACGGCAGCGTCACGGCCTACCACGGCCACGTGGACCTGGGCACGGGCATCCGCACCTCGCTGGCGCAGCTGGTGGCCGATGAGCTCGATGTGGAGTTCGAACGCATCACCATGGTTCTGGGCCACACGGGCCGCACGCCCAACCAGGGCCCGACCATTGCCAGCAACACCATCCAGGTGGATGCCATCCCCATGCGCAAGGCCGCCGCGCAGGTGCGCCAGCTGCTGCTGGGCCTGGCTGCCGAGAAGCTGCAGCAGCCCGTGTCCGCACTGACCACGTCCAAGGGCGCGGTGGTGGCCAAGGGCGGGCGACGCATCGGCTACGGCGAACTGGCCCAGGGCCAGGACCTGAACATTGCGCTGGACAAGGAAGTGCCGCTGCGCACCGGCGGTTTCAACTACATCGGCAAGTCCGTGCAGCGCGTGGACATTCCGGCCAAGGTGCTGGGCGCGCTGGCCTATGTGCACGATGTGCGCGTGCCGGGCATGCTGCACGGCCGCGTGGTGCGCCCGCCCTATGGCGGTGCCGATGCGTCGGCGCCGCTGGGCAGCAGCCTGATCTCGGTGAACGAACAGTCCGTGGCGCATCTGCCGGGCATCGTCAAGGTAGTGGTGCAGGGCGATTTCGTGGGCATCGTGGCCGAGCGCGAAGAGCAGGCCATTGCCGCCATGCGCCAGCTGGAGGTGAAGTGGAAGGACTGGGCCGGCGTGCCCGACCTGTCGCTGAACGCCATGCACGACACCCTGGTCAAGCACGAGAAGACCGACCGCATGCTGCGCGAGGACGCGGGCATTGACGAGGCCTTCTCGGGCGCCAAGAAGGTGATCGAGGCCGACTACGTCTGGCCCTACCACCTGCATGCCTCCATCGGCCCGTCCTGCGCCGTGGCCGAGGTGTCCGCCAGCCAGATCCAGGTCTGGACCGGATCGCAGAACCCGCACGACGTGCGCAAGGACATCGCCACGCTGACCGGCATGGCGGCCGACCAGATCAATGTGACGCGCCTGGAAGCCTCGGGCTGCTACGGCCGCAATTGCGCGGACGACGTGGCATCCGACGCCGTGCTGCTGTCGCAGGCCGTGGGCCGCCCGGTACGAGTGCAGCTGATGCGCGAGCAGGAAGCCGCCTGGGAGCCCAAGGGCACGGGCCAATTGATCCGCGTGCGCGGCGGCCTGGACGAGAACCATGCCGTGCTGGGCTATGAGCTCAAGACCTGCTACCCGTCCAACGACGCGGCTGCCCTGGCCCTGATCCTGACGGGCAAGGTGCCCAACAAGCCCAAGGTGCTGCAGATGGGCGACCGTACGGCCATCCCGCAGTACGAGTACCCCAAGATGCGCGTGGTCTCGCAGGATGCGGCGCCCATCGTGCGCGCTTCGTGGATGCGCGGCGTCTCGGCCCTGCCCAACGTCTTTGCCCATGAATGCTGGATCGACGAATGCGCCTACCTGGCCGGCGAAGACCCGCTGGCCTACCGCCTGCGCTACCTGAAGGACCCGCGCGCCGTGGCGCTGACGCACGCTGCGCACAAGCAGGCCGGCTGGCAGGACGGCCCGGCCCACCGCAACCCCGCGCCGGCCGACCAGCGCCTGGTCAAGGGCCGCGGCTTTGCCTATGCCCGCTACTACCACAGCAAGTTCCCCGGCTACGGCGCGGCCTGGGCCACCTGGATCTGCGACGTGACCGTGGATCGCGAGACCGGCGTGATCAAGGTGGACAAGGTCTTCGTGGCCCATGACTGCGGCGAGATGGTCAACCCGGCCGGCGTGCGCCACCAGGTGCACGGCAACATCATCCAGTCCACCAGCCGCGTGCTCAAGGAGTACGTGACCTTCGACAGCAAGGGCGTGACCTCGCTGGACTGGGGCGGCTACCCCATCCTGCGCTTTGACGAGCTGCCCGAGATCGACGTGCAACTGGTCGAGCGCCCCGGCGAAGACCCCATGGGCGCGGGCGAATCGGCCTCCGTGCCCAGCGCCGCCGCTGTCTCCAACGCCGTGTTCGACGCCACCGGCGTGCGCCTGCGCGAAGTGCCGTTCACCCCGGCACGCGTGCTGGCCGCACTCAAGGCAAAGGCTGCCGATGCAGCCCCGGCCGACAAGGCACAGAACTGAGAGCGGAGGACCGGAACATGCACACACTCAAGAAAATCACCCTCGGCGTGGTTGGCCTGGCCTCCGTGGCCGGCGCCGCCTTCTGGCTGGCCACGGGCCGCAGCGAGATCGCGCCCCTGCAGCAGATCCCGGTGCAGGAATTCAGCCAGCAGCAGATCGACCAGGGGCGCCGCCTGGCGCACATGGGCGACTGCGCGGTCTGCCACACGGCACCGGGCGGCCAGCGCAACGCAGGCGGCCTGGCCATGCCCAGCCCCTTCGGCACCATCTACTCGACCAACATCACGCCCGATGCCGAAACCGGCATCGGCCGCTGGTCGTACGAGGCCTTCGAGCGCGCCATGCGCCATGGTGTGGACCGCGAGGGCAACTACCTGTACCCCGCCTTCCCGTACACGGCATTCACCCGCGTGACCGACGAGGACATGAAGGCGCTGTACGCCTTCCTGATGACCGAGCCGGCTGTCTCCAACCAGGCACCCAAGACCGCGCTGAACTTCCCGTTCAACGTGCGCCGTGGCCTGGCCCTGTGGAATGCGCTGTACCTGGAGCCGGGCGAGCAGCCCGCGCCCGCCAACCAGTCGGGCGAGTGGATTCGCGGCGCCTACCTGGTCGAGGGCCTGGGCCACTGCGCCGCCTGCCACTCGCCGCGCAACCAGTTCGGCGCCGAGAAAAAGGGTGCCGACCACCTGGCTGGCGCCTTCATCGACGGCTGGGATGCGCCCGCGCTCAACGACAAGGCCGTGGCCCCGCTGCCCTGGACGCGCGAGGACCTGGTCCGCTACATGCAGACCGGTTTCTCGGAGCGCCACGGCGTGGCTGCCGGCCCCATGGCGCCCGTGATCGAAGGCCTGTCCCACCAGACGGCCGAGGACATCAACGCCATGGCCACCTACCTGATGTCGTACCGCAAGCCTGTGGCCGATGCCGCTGGCACGGGTGACGCCGAGGCGCTGGTGAAGGAAAAGACCGAGGTTGCCAAGCTGCCGGTCGACGCCCAGGGCTACCGCCTGTACCAAGGCGCCTGCATGGCCTGCCACCGTGCCGATCCCAGCGGCGTGCTGGCCGGCAGCAGCTTCGGGGTGCGTCCCCAGCTGTCGCTGAACACCAACCTGTACAGCGACTCGCCGACCAACGCCATCCATGTGGTGCTCAACGGCATCACGCAACCGGCGCGCCCGCAGCTGGGCACCATGCCCGCCTTCCGCCACAACCTCAGCGACGATCAGATCGCCACGCTGCTCAACACCATGCGCAGCCAGTACGGCCTGCAGCCATGGCCCGGCCTGAGCGACAAGGTCAAGGCCCTGCGCGAGGAAACACGCCCCGGCAAGGTGGCGGCGCACTGAGCTTGCGCCGCGTCATCTGCGCAGCCTGTGTGCTGCGCTAGGATGGCAAGGGACCGCTGTTCCCACAGCGGTCCCTTTTTTTATGGTGACCCGCAAGATGACAAGCCCCATGCCCGATCCCATGCCTGAGCCCATGCCCAATTTCCCCCTGCTGACCGACGCCAACCGCCAATGGCTGGATGCACGTGCCCAGGCGCTGGATGCCGGCAACGGCGAGGCCACGGCCGCCGTCGTGCCCTATCTGGCCGAAGCCGGGCTGCTGGGCCACGGCTTGGCTAATGCCTTGGGCGGGCAGGGCGGCAGCGCCGGCGATGCCATCGAGGCGATTGCCCAGGTGGCCACGCACTCCATGTCCGCCGCCTTTGCCTTCTGGGGCCAGCGTGTGCTGATCGAGATGCTGGCGAACACCGGCAATGCGGCCCTGCGCGAGCGCTGGCTGCCCGCGCTGCTGGCGGGCGAGGCGGCCGGTGCCTCGGGGCTGTCCAACATCATGAAATTCCTCAGCGGGCTGGAGGCACTCAATATCCGCGCCACGGCCCGGGAAGGGGGCGGCTGGCTGCTCAACGGCAGCGTGCCCTGGTGCACCAACCTGCGCGGGCCGCGCTTTCTGGCCGCCATTGCCGTGGCGCGTGACGACGGCGCGCCGCCCATGATCGTGGCCCTGCCGTCCGACCGGCCGGGCCTGGAGCGCTCGCCGGATCTGGAGTTGATCGCCCTGCGCGGCACCAACACCGCCGCCTTGCAACTCAAGGACGTGGCCATCACCGAAGACGATCTGCTGGCCGAGCGCGCCGGCGGATTCCTGCCGCGTGTGCGGCCGGCCTTCCTGGGCATGCAATGCGGCCTGTCCATCGGCCTGGCGCGCGCGGCCTGTGCGCAGGCCGCCTCGCGCATGGGGCAGGGCGGGCATGTGCTGCAGCAGCCGCTGGACGATACCCGCAGCCATCTGGAGCAGGCGGTGGCGGCACTCAAGGCCGGTGTTGAGGCCGGCGATTTCGTGGAGGCGCCCGAGCGGCTTTTCGCGCTGCGCCTGGCCCTGCACGACTGCGTGCAGCAGGCCATGCAGCTGGAGCTGCAGACGGCCGGTGGCCGCGCCTACAGCCTGGATGCGGACGATGGCTTTGCTCGCCGCTGGCGTGAATCGGCCTTCATCCCCATCGTCACGCCCAGCGTGATCCAGTTGCGCGCCGAGCTGCAAAAACTGCAAAAGCTCGGCGCCTGACGGCTCAGCCCGCCTTGGCTGCGGGCTGCAGCGCCGGCTCCAGCGCGGTATCCAGCAGCAGCAAGGCGGTCTCCACCGCCGCCAGCAGCCGCTGGCGCGGCACGCCATCGCGGGCCTGCACGGAGATGCCGTGCAGTTGCGTGGCATAGAAATCCCCCAGCGCCTGCACGTCGGTGCCTGCGCGCAACTCGCCTTCATCCAGCGCGCGCTGAAGGCGGTCGATCAGGGACTGCGTGCGCTGGCGGCGGTGTTCGGCCAGCCAGGCGGCGACTGCCTCGTTTTCCTCGGCGCAATTGGTGGCGGCGGTGACCACCATGCAGCCCAGCGGATGGGCATCGTCCGTATAGGTGGCCACGGCATCGCGCAGCACGCGGGCCAGGGCGTCGCGCACGTGCGGCTCCTGGGCCATGGCGCGGTCGGCAAAGCCGCCATCACCGGCCTCGTAGCGCTGCACGGCCTCGCGGAACAGGTCCTGCTTGCTGCCGAAGGCCGCATAGATGCGCGCTGACGCAATGCCCAGCGCCTGCACCAGGTCGGCCATGGACGTGCCCTCGTAGCCGCGCCGCCAGAACGCCAGCATGGCGCGCTCCAGCGCCTGGTCTCGGTCAAATTCCCTGGGTCTTCCGACCATCTTCCTCATCCTTGTCAACAGTCAGGGCGGCATCTTAGCGGCGCCGTGATGCTGTCTTGCATCGGCTTCGCAAAAGCAGTCGCGTTGGCGTGATACTATTCTTTGTCGATCAACAAACAATAGCTCAACGCAAGGAAATCACATGCAGACCATCAAGGGCCCCAGCCTTCATCTGGCGCAATTCGCCGACAACAAGGCACCGTTCAATTCCCTGGAAGACATCGCACGCTGGGCAGCCGGCGTGGGCTTCAAGGGCCTGCAGATTCCCGCCTGGGACCAGCGCCTGTTCGACGTGGCCACGGCCGCCAGCAGCCAGACCTATTGCGACGATGTCAACGGCATGCTGGCCTCGCACGGCCTGGTGGCCAGCGAGCTGACCACGCACATCTTTGGCCAGCTCGTGGCCGTGCACCCGGCCTACGACGCCATGTGCGACAGCTTTGCGCCCGAGGCGCTGCGCGGCAATCCGGCCGCACGCACGGCGTGGGCGCTGGAGCAGCTCAAGCTGTCGGCCCGTGCATCGCGCCGCATGGGGCTGAGCGACATGGGCACGTTCTCGGGCTCGTTCGCCTGGCCCTATCTGTTCCCGTTCCCGCAGCGCCCGGCCGGCCTGATCGAAACCGCCTTCGAGGAGCTGGCGCGCCGCTGGCGCCCCATCCTCGACGCCTGCGACGAGCAGGGCGTGAACCTGTGCTACGAAATCCACCCCAGTGAAGACCTGCACGACGGCACCAGCTTCGAGCGCTTCCATGAGCTTGTGGGCCAGCACGCGCGCTGCAAGATCCTGTTCGATCCCAGCCATTTCGTGCTGCAGCAGCTCAACTACCTCGACTACATCGACATCTACCGCGAGCACATCCGCATGTTCCATGTGAAGGATGCGGAGTTCCTGCCCAGCGGGCGCCAGGGCATCTACGGCGGCTATTCCTCGTGGCTGGAGCGGGCAGGGCGCTTCCGTTCGCTGGGCGACGGGCAGGTGGACTTCAAGGCCATCTTCTCCAAGTTCGCCCAGTACGACTACCAGGGCTGGGCCTCGCTGGAATGGGAGTGCTGCCTCAAGGACCAGGAAGACGGTGCGCGCGAGGGCGTGGACTTCATCAACCGCCACATCATCCGCGTGACCGACAAGATCTTTGACGACTTCGCCGGCGCCCCCGTGGACCAGCGCCAGATCAACGCCATGCTCGGCATCGCCTGAGCACGCCCGCAGCCAAAGAACCTCAAAAAGAATCCAACAATGAACGCTTTCACATCGAACGCCCTGCGCAAGCAGGAAGACCAGGCCTGCGAGTTCTCGCACGACTACGTGCGCATCGACGGCCGCCGCATCCACTGCATCACGGCCGGGCAGGGCGCGCCCGTGCTGCTGATCCCGGGCTGGCCCCAGACCTGGTATGCCTGGCGCCATGTCATGCAGGCGCTGGCGTCGCAGGGCTTCCAGGCCATTGCCGTCGATCCGCCGGGCACGGGCTTTTCCGACCGGCCCGACACCGGCTACGACACGGGCTCCATCGCGCTGACCCTGCACCGCACCATGCTGGCGCTGGGTCATGAGCGCTACCAGGTCGCCGGCCACGACGTGGGCATGTGGGTGGCCTATGCGCTGGCCAGCGACCAGCCGCAGGCCGTGCAGTCCCTGGCGCTGACCGAGGCCGTGATCCCCGGCCTGGCGCCCGAGCCCAGCATCTTTGCGCCGCCAGAGCAGAACATCTTCCTGTGGCACTTCATGTTCAACCAGCTGGCCGACCTGCCCGAGACCCTGATCGCGGGGCGCGAGCGTGCCTACCTGGAATTCATGTTCAACCGCTGGTCGCTGCGGCGCGACCGCGTGGCCGTCGACGTCTATGTCGATGCCTATGCGGCGCCCGGTGGCCTGCGCGGCGGCTTTGCCTACTACCGCGCCATTCCCGAAACCATCCGCCAGAACCGCGAGCGTGCGCTGCGCCCGCTGGCCATGCCCGTGCTGGCCATTGGCGCCGAGCACGCCACGGCCGATGCGCCGCTGGCCACGCTGCGCGGCCATGCCGATGACCTGTCGGGCGTGATCGTGCCGGGCTGCGGCCACTTCATCATGGAGGAGGCTGCCGAGCCCTTCATCGCCGAACTGCTGCCCTTCCTGCAAAGGACGCTGTGACCATGGGCCTGGACGCTGACATTGCGCGCTATCTCGCCGAGCTGGCGCAGGCAACCCAGGCCGTGGCCCCGCCCACGCCGCCCACGCTGGCGGAGCTGCGCGAGGCCACCGATGCCGGGCTGCGCGCCCTGCATGGCCCGGCCGAGGCCATGGCCCGCACCGAAGACTTCACGCTGCCCGCGCGCGACGGTGCGCCGCTGCGCGTGCGCATCTACCGGCCGCTGGCCTCGGACACACCCACGCCCCAGCCCGCCCTGGTCTTCGCCCACGGCGGCGGCTGGTGCCTGGGTTCGCTGGAGGTCTACGACAACCCCTGCCGCGCACTGGCCATGGCAACGGGCGCCGTCGTGGTCTCGGTGGACTACCGGCTGGCGCCCGAGCACCGCTTTCCCGTGCCGCTGCATGACTTCTGCGATGCCATTGCCTGGACCTTTGAGCAGGCCGATGCGCTGGGCCTGGATCGCAGGCGCATCGGCGTGGCCGGAGACAGCGCGGGCGGCAACCTCGCGGCCGCTGCCTGCCTGCTGGCACGGCAACAAGAGGGCTGGGGGGCGGCGGGCGCACCGGCCATCGCCCACCAGCTGCTGCTGTACCCGGCACTGGACGCGGCCATGGACTCGCCGTCGTTCCAGCGGTTTGGAGAGGGCCACTACCTCACGCGTGCGGCCATGGAGTACTGCTATGGCGCGTACCTGGGCGATGCGGCATCGGGGCGGCACGAACTTGTCTCTCCGCTGCGCGCGGACCACCTGGCAGGCCTGCCGCCTGCCACGGTGATCAGCTGCGAATACGACCCGCTGCGCGACGAGGCCGAAGCCTATGCGCAGCGGCTGGCGCAGGCCGGTGTGGCGGTGCAGGCCGTGCGCCTGCCCGGCATGGTGCACGCCTGCATGCACATGCTGGGGCTGGCGCCGGCATCACGCCGCCTGTTTGACGAAGCGGGTGTCGCCGTGCGCCAGGCTTTCGGCACGGCCATCGGCTGAGGGTTGCCGGGTGCAGGTCAGGCCTGCGCCAGGAACACGGCCACCAGCGCATTCGCATGGCCGTGCCCCATCTGGTGCTGGGCCTTGAGCCAGCCCACCAGTTCCATGTGCTTGCGGGTGTCCTGCTGTTGCAGCAGGTGCATCCAGTGCGCAATCGGCTGGCCGTAGGTCTTCTCGATGGAAGGGAAATACGAGGCCGGTCCCTTGACCTTGCTTGTCTCCGTCATGGCGCTTGTCCTGTTCCTGTGATGCGGGTGGCAGATTGTGCCGCTGGCGCTGGCGCTGTCCGGGCCGGCAGGCGGGGTCAGGTCAGGAACAGCACATCCTTGTGCTGCGGCGCAGGCGGCAGCACCTCGCCGGTCAGCTCGCGCAGCGTGGCCTCGATCATCTGCGACATGGCGTCCAGCGCCAGGTCGTTGGGTGCCGTGCCGAAGGGCTCCTCCAGCTCGGCGCCCAAGGCCTCCAGCGCGAAGAAGGTGTAGGCGATGAAGGCCACGATCACCGGCGTCATGAAGCCGATGGAATCCACCAGGCCGAAGGGCAGCAGCAGGCAGTACAGATAGATGGTGCGATGAATGATCACCGCATAGGTGAAGGGAATCGGCGTGCCCGCAATGCGTTCGCAGCCGCCCAGCGCCTCGCCCAGCTTGCACAGCGGCGCCTCCATGGCGGGCACCAGCACCGGCTGCAGGCTGCCGTCTTGGCGGCGCGCCTGCAGCCATTCGCCGGCCATGAGCAGCAGCACGGCAGGCTTGAAGCGCGCCGTGGCCAGGCGCTCGCAGTCGGCGGCGGGCAGCAGGCGGCGCATGTCGGCCGCGGCATCGGTGCCGCGCAACTGGTGGCGCAGCGCATGCACAAAGGCCGCCAGCACCATGGCCAGGGCCGGGGCGTGCTGCGGCGCGTCCGTCAAGGTCCGGGCCTGGCGCACCAGAGAGCGCGTCTCGTTGAGCAGGGTGCCCCACAGCGTGCGCGCCTCCCAATAGCGCGCATAGCTGGTGCTGTTGCGAAAGCCCAGGAAGATGGCCAGCGTCAGCCCGATCAGCGAAAACGGCACGAAGTTCAGCGGCACCTTCCACGCGAACAGCTGGCCGTGCAGGGCCGTGACCAGCACGGCGAACAAGGTGGCGGCCATCAGCTGGGGCAGGATGTCGGGCAGCACCGAGCCGCGCAGCACGAAGAGCATGCGCAGCCAGTGGGGGCGGGGCCGGATGATCATGAAAGCTTGTTCCGTGATGGAAAAGAGGGCGCAGCAGCCCCGCAACTCTAACCGCCCCGCGCAGTCAGTGCGCCACCTGCGCGCCACCTTAGCGCCACTTGTGCGCCACCCTGCACACGCCGGCTGCGGCTTCAAAGATCGCTGCCGTGGCTGTCGTGGTTGCCGTCTGGCTGGAGAAGGGCCTGTGACGTGACCGCTGCTGCCTGCTCCGCCTGCCATGCCGTGCGCATGGAAGAGGGCGCCACCGTTGCGCGCGGGGATGGCTGGCTGGTGATGGAGCCCAGGCTGATGAAGCCGGCCAGATGCTCGCCCTCGCGCAAACCCAGCGCTGAATGCAGGGCCGGGTCAAAACAGCGCTCGCCACTGAGCACGATGGCACCAAAGCCCAACTGGTGCGCAGCATTGAGGAAGTTGCCCGGCGCAGCCCCTGCGGCCAGCCATTGCTCGCGCATGGGAACGCGCGAGCGCAGCTATACAGCGAAATGCGTGCGCAGAATGCTTGCCGAACCTCGCCAGGCGTCAGGCCTTGGTCAGTTCCTGAGGTGCTTGGCCCAGCGTCGCAATCAACTGCTCGTACATGGCATCCACGGCCGCCGAGCCCTGCGAGGCCTTGCTGCGCAGGGCCGAAACTTCCATGGACACCAGCGGCGGCAGCTCGAAGCCGGCCGGCAGGTTCTGCAGCACCTGCAAGTGCGGGGGCACGCTGCAGCGCGTGAACACGGCCACGGCCAGGCCGCTTTCCACGGCTGCCAGCTGGCCGGCAAGGCTGGAGCTGTGATAGACCACGCGGTGCGCGCGCCGCTGGGCCGCCAGGCTGGACAGCGCGGCCGTGCGCGCCAGGCTGGCGGCCTCGTAGACGGCAATCGGCAGGGGATTCTTCCTCCACACCTCGTGCTGCGGCGCGCCCACCCAGACCAGGGGCTCGTGGAACAGCAGGCGCCCGCGCTGGGGCCTGTCGCGTGAGACCAGGGCCAGGTCCAGCGTGCCGCGCACCACCTGCGGGATGAGTGCGGTGGACTGCTCGCAGGTCAGCTCGATCTCCACGCCCTGGTAGCGGCCCGCGAAGCTGCGCAGCACGGGCGTCAGATAGGTGGATGCGTAGTCGTCCGGCACGCCCAGCCGCACGCGCCCGGACAGGTCGGGGCCGAACAGGGCCGCCTGCGCCTGGGCTTGCAGCTCCAGCATGCGCCGCGCATAGCCCAGCAGCTCCGCGCCTGCGGGCGTGAGCTGCAGATGGCGCGGGCCGCGCAGCAGCACGGGCCGGCCCAGGGTGGTCTCCAGCTTCTTGATCTGCATGCTCACGGCGGCCTGTGATCGGTGCAGCAGCGGCGCGGCAGCCGAGAGCGAGCCCGCATCCACCACGGCCACCAGGGCGCGCAGCCAGTCGATCTGCAGGTCGGGGTGGTTCACGGCATGCTCCATGGATTCGAATATCGAATACTAAACCTGCAAACTATTTGCTTTACGAGAATTTGCTGCCACGAGACGATCGTGGCCATGCAAGACAGAACCCATTCCTTACAGGCCGCATCCCTAGCCTCCGCCGCGACCGCACAAGCCGCTCCCACAGCGCAGGAGACACGCGGCCAGTGGCTGATGATCGCGGGCGGCGTGCTGCTGGGCACCGTGGGCGTATTTGTGGAAGAGGCCCGCCAGCACCCGTTGGTCACCGTGCTGTTTCGCTGCGCCTTCGGTGCCCTGGCGCTGCTGGCCTGGGGGCTGGCCACGGGCCGCGTGCGGGAGTTGCGCGTGCGCGGCAGGAGCTGGCCGGTGGTGGCGGCGACCGGCGTCCTCATGGTGCTGAACTGGGCGCTGTTCTTTGCGGCCATACCGCGCACCTCCATTGGCGTAGCCACCATCGTGTTCCACATCCAGCCGGTGTGGATCATGCTGTTCGGCACCCTGGTGCTGCGCGAGGCCGTGGCGCCACGGCAGGTGGCGGCCATGCTGGCGGCGTTGCTGGGACTGGTGTTGACCACGGGGCTGCTGGGTGGCGATGCGGCGGCCTGGGGACCGGACCATGTGTCCGGACTGCTCATGTGCCTGGCCGGCTCGCTGTGCTATGCAGCCGTGACCATCCTGGCCAAGACCGAGAAAGTGGTCACGCCGTTTGCGCTGGCCTGGTGGCAATGCGCGGTCGGCACCGTGCTGCTGCTGTGGGTGCCGCTGGTTCATGGCTGGCCGCAGGCGCCGTCATCCTGGGCCTGGCTGGCAGGGCTAGGTGTGCTGCACACCGGCCTGGCCTATGCCATCCTTTTTGCAGGCATGGCCCGCCTCACGCTGGGCCGCATCGCCGTGCTGCAGTACGTCTATCCGTTGACGGCCATCGTGCTGGACTGGGCCGTCTACGGGCGTGCGCTGGACGCCGTGCAACTGGCCGGTGTGGGCCTGATGGCCGGGGCGCTGCTGGTGGTCAAGGCCCGACAGCTGCGATGAGCCGTGCGGGCGATGAGCCGTGCGGGCCTTGTGCGCAGGGCCTACTCCTTGCCCAGCGCCTTGTACTGTTCGTACAGCTCGTCGGCCAGCCGGCGCAGGGCGCGGCCTATGGCCGCGTACTCGTACTCGTTGAGGTTGGCCAGCGAGGCGCGGCCCGAGGGGCGGTCGGACCCGAAGCCCCGGCCCGGCAGCAGCACGATGCCGGTCTCGTCCGCCACGCGGAACAGCATGTCGCCGGTCGAGGACTGCTGCACGGCCCATTGCGAGAAGGCCTCGCCATAGAGCCGGCAGGTGACGTTCTGCAGGTCGATCAGCGTGTAGTAGTTGACCGAGTTGGGATTTTCCAGCGGGGGCATGCCCAGCTCGCGGTACAGCGTGGCCTCGCGGCGGCGGATCAGCTGCTTGAGGGCCTGCTTGTAGGCGTCCGCTTCATCCATGAGCGCAAACAGCGAGAACAGCACCATCTGCACCTGCTGCGGCGTGGACAGGCCGGCCGTGTGGTTCAGCGCCACCACGCGGCTGTCGGCCACCAGGCGGTCGATGAACTTGAGCGAGCGCACATCGGGCAGCAGCGAGCGGTAGCGGTGGTCCAGCGCCTTCTTGGCCGATTCGGGCAACTGCGACAGTGCATGGTCGAACACGTTGTCCTTGTGCGCCGCGATCACGCCCAGGCGCCAGCCCGTGGCCCCGAAATACTTGGAGAACGAATACACCAGCAGCGTGTTCCGGGGGCAGACCGAGAACAGGGACTGGAATTCATCGGCAAAGGTGCCGTAGACATCGTCAGTCAGGATCAGCAGGTCGGGCCGCTGCTCGGCCACGATGGCGCGCACTCGGTCCAGGCTGCGCTGGTCCATCTTCACGGACGGCGGGTTGCTGGGGTTCACACAGAAGAAGATCTTGACGTCCGGGTCCTTGAGCTTGTCCAGCTCGGCGTCGGAGTACTGCCAGCCGTTGTCGGGGTCGGCGTGGATGGGCACTTCCTTGAGGTCGTACTGGGCCAGTTCGGGAATCTCGATATACGGCGTGAACACCGGCATGCCGATGGCCACCTTGTCGCCGGCCTTGAGCAGGCCGCTGATGCGCAGGCTCTCGAAGATATAGGCCATGGCCGCCGTGCCGCCCTCGACCGCGAACAGGTCCACCGACTCGGGCGGCACGGCGCCGCCTGCCATCTCGCGCACGATGTACTGGCGCACGATCTGCTCGCTCACGGTGAGCATGCGCGGCGGCACGGGGTAGTTGCAGCCCAGGATGCCGTCCACCATCTCGTGCAGGAAGGCGGCGGGGTCCAGCCCCAGCTGGTCGCGCACATAGCTCAGCGACTTGCCCAGGAACTTGACGCCCTCCTGGTCGCGGTGCTCGGCGATGAAGCGCTCGAAGCGGCCCTCGATGCCGTCGAGCTTGGCCAGCCCGCCCACGCCCACCGTCATGTAGGAGTACGACAACTCCGACTCCGCCGCCGCGAACAGCCCGAGCCGGAAGAACGCCCGGCGCGGCGTGGTCGCCAGGAAGTTGGGATTGCCGCGCCCCGCATTGAGCATGAGGCGGTTGGCCTTGCCCGAGGCCACCTTGATCAGTTCGTCCTTGAGTTCGAACGGGCTCAAATTCGCCAGACTCCGATAATCCTTGCTCATTGCGCAGCTCCTTGTGATGGTCCTTGGTGGTCCTTGGGGATAGATCCGGGGTGTTCAGGCAAAGGCAATGACCAGCGGCCCCAGCAATGTGAGGAACACATTGGCCAGCGCATAGGTGATCGCGAACGGTGCCGTGGGAATCGAGTTGCCGGCCTTGTCCAGAATCTCGCCAAACGCCGGGTTGGCGCTGCGCGCCCCCGACAGCGAGCCCGCGAACACGGCCACGTTGTCATAGCGCAGCACGTACTTGCCGAACAGCATGGCGATCAACAGCGGCACGATGGTCACCACCACGCCCAGCAGGAACAGCGTCAGGCCCTGCTGCATCACCGTGGTCACGGCCTGCTGGCCCGACTGCAGGCCCACCATGGCCACGAAGCCGGCCAGGCCCAGGTCGCGCAGCAGCGTGGAGGCGGCCGTGGGCATGTTGCCGAAGGTGTGCTTGCGGCTGCGCCACCAGCCGAACAGCAGGCCCGCCAGCAGGGCGCCGCCGCCGCTGCCCAGCGTGATGGGAATGGAGCCCAGGCGCAGCACCAGCAGCCCGATCAGCAGGCCCACCGTGATGCCCAGGCCGTGGAAGACAAAGTCCGTCTTGTCGCTGGGAACGATGATGGGGCCCACCGACTGCGCAGCCTTTTGCACATCCTGCGGCGTGCCGAACAGCGTCACCACATCGCCCGGCATGACCATGGTGGCCGGCGCAATCGGCACCGGCGTGCCCGCGCGCATCAGCGCCACCGCATACACGCCGTGCTTGAACTCCTGCGACAGGCTGTCCAGGATGTCCTTCACGCTGCGGTTCAGGTACTGGTTGTTGGAGATGGCCACGTCGCGCCGCACCATCACCACGTCCATGCCCTCAGCGCCCTGCAGCTCCTCGCCCACCGAGGCGCCCAGCGCCACCACGGCCGCACGCCGGCCCACCAGCAAGATGATGTCGCCGGCCTCCAGCGCCAGGCTGCCGTCCACGCCCACCATCGCGTTCCTGCGCTGTATGCGCTCCACCGTCACCGTGCCGCCGCTGGCGGTGGCGCTGGCCTCCAGCTCCGCCACGGTGCGGCCTGCCTGTCCCACGCGGAAAATGCGCCCCACCAGATCCGGCACGGCCGGTGACTCGCCGGTTCCGTACACGCGCACGCCCTTGAGCAGCTCCTGCTCGGCCTGGATCGCGTCCTCGCGGATCTTGCGGCCCGTCAGCCACTGCAGCACGTTCACGCACATGATGATGGCGCCGAAGGAGCCGAAGATATAGGTCACCGCATAGCCGATGGCCACATTGGCCTGCATGCGCTGCACCTCGTCGGGCGCCAGCCCCAGCTTCTCGATGGCTGAGCCCGCCGTGCCGATGATGGCCGACTGCGTCAGCCCGCCCGCTGCCAGTCCCGCCGCCAGCCCCTTGTCCAGATGGAACACCCGGGCGATCACCACCACGGTGACCAGCCCAGACACGGCCACCACCAGGGCCATCAGGATCTCCTTGACCGACTGCCGCCCCAGTGAACGGAAGAACTGCGGCCCGCTCTCGAAACCCACGGCATAGATGAACAGCGCAAACAGCACCGCCTTGATGCCCGAATCAATGGTCACGCCCACCTGGCTGATCAGCACCGCCGCCAGCAGCGACCCCGCCACGCCCCCCAGCTGGAACGACCCGAACCTGAACTTGCCCACCCAGTAACCGAGCGCCAAGGCCGCGAACAGCGCGATTTCCGGAGCCTGATGAAAGATGCTTCTGAGAAAGTCCACAGCCACCTCTGCTTCTGGGTTGAGGTCCACGGCGGTGCAAGGCAACGGAAGCTGCTGCCCCGGGAGGGCAGGGGGCATTGCGTGCGCGTGGACTGGGAAACGGCGAGTCGCTATTGGAAATAGCTATCGAAAATACTTCTGCACAAATGATTGTGACCAAGAAATATTCAATCGAATATGGCTATTTCATTGGCTTCTTTGGGTCAATCCTTGTTGAGAACAGAGCCACTATTCACGACAAAGACCAACGGCAATGTAGGACTGCGCCGTCAGCAAAAGCGGATACATATACAAGCCTGCCTTGCTTGCAGGCCCAGGATTCCAGTTTTTGGATGAAATCTATTGCCCGCCAGCTGAATTCATCAATTACGCATCTCGCGCCCAGATGAGGTGGAGCTCTCCATCCACAAAACCGGCGCTCACCGCTTGCGAATGGCGCAGCCGAAGGGCTCCTGCCGCTTCCGAGGCCACGTAGGAGCCAAGCAGTTTCCTGGCAGCAGCAAGTCCTTTCTCCCAATCGCTTCCCACGACTTCATGCGGCAACTCGAAGTGAGGATCGTCGGACATGAATATGTCATCGCACGCCCAGTCCGGGTCCTGCGGGTCGTAGGTCGGGCAGCCCACAATCTGGAGCTCGTGCGATGTGGGCGAGTCATACAGATTGAAGTGGAATGCTGCGATTCCTTCTGGCAGATCGCCGGACAGTGTTTCGTCGACCCATTGGGAAAATTGCTTTTCAATTGCTTTCATGGTTTCAATATTCTGATGCAATGTGGATCAAAAAATCTTTCCATCATATAGGGAAGTCTGAAAGAAAGAATTGATTTGCATGCTTCAAAAAATATCCGGCTCCGGCACAGCCCTCCCAAAGCCCGTTTCCAGAAAATCAAAATCGCATCCCTCATTGGCCTGCAGGATATGGCGGCCGAACAGCCAGCCATAGCCGCGCTCGTAGCGCGCGGGCGGGGGCGTCCATGCGGCGCGGCGGGTGGCGAGTTCTGAGTCGCTGACTTCCAGGTGGATGCGGCGGGCGGGCACGTCCACCGTGATGCGGTCGCCCGTCTTGACCAGGGCCAGCGGCCCGCCCACGGCGGACTCGGGCGAGCAGTGCAGCAGGCAGCCGCCGTAGCTGGTGCCGCTCATGCGGGCGTCGGACAGGCGCAGCATGTCTTTCACGCCTTGCTTGAGAAGCCTGGTGGGAATGGGCAGCATGCCCCATTCGGGCATGCCCGCGCCCTTGGGGCCGGCGTTGCGCAGCACCAGGATGTCTTCGCCGTTCACATCGAGATGGGGGTCGTCCACGGCCTGCTTGAGGCTGGGGTAGTCGTCGAATACCAGGGCGCGGCCCGTGTGGCGCAGCAGGTGCGGGGCGCAGGCGCTGGGCTTGATGACCACGCCGTCCGGCGCCAGGTTGCCGCGCAGCACGGCCAGCGCCCCTTCGGCGTAGATGGGGCTGGACAGGGCGCGGATCACGTCGTCCTGATGGACCTGGCTGCCCGCAATGTTCTCGCCCAGGGTCTTGCCGTTGACCGTCATGGCCCCGGTGTCCAGATGCGGGCGGATACGTTCCAGCAGGGCGCGCAGGCCGCCTGCATAGAAGAAGTCCTCCATCAGATAGCGGTCGCCGCTGGGCCGGATATTGGCGATCACGGGCACGCGGCGGCTGAAGGCGTCGAAGTCATCGAGGCTGACCGGATGGCCCGCGCGCCGCGACATGGCGATCAGGTGAATGATGGCGTTGGTGGAGCAGCCCATGGCCATGGCGCAGGCAATGCCGTTCTCGAAATGCGCGCGCGTGAGCATGCGGGCTGGCGTGAGGTCTTCCCACACCATCTGCACGATGCGGCGGCCGCACTCGGCGCTCATGCGGATGTGGTTGGCGTCGGCGGCCGGAATGGACGAAGCGCCGGGCAGCGCCAGGCCCACGGCCTCGGCAATGCCCATCATGGTGGCCGCCGTGCCCATGGTCATGCAGGTGCCGTGGCTGCGGGCAATGCCGGCTTCCATCTCGCGCCAGGCCTGCTCGTCCAGCCGGCCGGCGCGGCGTTCGTCCCAGAACTTGAAGGCGTCCGAGCCCGAGCCCAGCACCTGCCCCTTCCAGTTGCCGCGCAGCATGGGGCCGGCCGGCAGGTAGATGAAGGGAATGCCCATGGAGATCGCCCCCATGGTCAGCCCCGGCGTGGTCTTGTCGCAGCCGCCCATGAGCACGGCGCCGTCCACCGGGTGGCTGCGCAGCAGCTCCTCCGTCTCCATGGCCAGGAAGTTGCGATAGACCATGGTCGTGGGCTTGACCATGCTTTCCGACAGCGAGATGGCCGGCAGCTCCAGCGGAAATCCGCCCGCCTGCAGCACGCCGCGCTTGACGTCTTCCACGCGCTGCCTGAAGTGGGCATGGCACTGGTTGGCATCGCTCCAGGTGTTGACGATGGCGATCACGGGCTTGCCCATCCAGTCCTCGTAGCCATAGCCCATCTGCAGCATGCGCGAGCGGTGGCCGAAGGAGCGGAAATCATCGGGAGCAAACCAGCGTGCGCTGCGCAGGGATTCGGGGGAACGTGTCATGGTTGTGGGGCTCCTCAGTAGCTGCCGGCAGTGGATGCAGGCCCTGGCGGGTTCGCGGCCAGCGGCCCTTTCCTGAAGCGCGCCGCCGCCGCATCCAGCCCGTCGCGCAGCAAGAGCGTGTCCAGCGCCACGGCCACGAACTGCGCGCCCAGCTCCAGGCATTCGCGCGCCCGTGCCTCGTCCACCATCAGGATCCCCGGCGCCTTGCCGCAGGCGCGGATGCGGGCGATGGCCTGGTCGATGGCCCGGTTCACCACAGGGTGGCGCGCCTGGCCCGGATAGCCCAGGCTGGCCGACAGGTCGGCGGGGCCGATGAAGATGCCGTCCACGCCATCGACGGCCGCAATCGCCTCTATCTGCTCCAGCGCCTCGGCCGTCTCCACCTGCACCAGCAGGCACAGCTCATCGGCCGCACGTGCCACATAGTCGGCCGTGCGCCCGAAGTTGGCCGCGCGAGTGGAACCGCCCATGCCGCGCATGCCCTGGGGTGCATAGCGCATGGCGCGCACGGCATCCCGCGCTTGCTGCGCGTTCTGCACAAAGGGCAGCAGCAGGGACTGGGCGCCCAGGTCCAGGTAGCGCTTGATCAGCACTGCATCGTTGCAGGCGGGCCGCACCACGGCATGCACGAGCGGGGCGCCCGGTGCGGGCAGGGCGGCGGCCACGGCCTGCAGCTGGCCCAGCATCAGCGGCACGTCGGTGGGCGTGTGCTCGGTATCGAGCAGCACCCAGTCGTAGCCCGCGCCGCCGATCATCTCGCAGACAAAGGGGGAGGGAATGGTGGACCACAGGCCGATCTGCGGGCGGCCTTCGCGCAGCTCGCGCTTGAACGTATTGGCGAGCAGCATGCTCATGGGGACTCTCCTGAAGCTGTTCATTGGACCTGGATGTTTCCCTTGCGCACCACCTCGCTCCAGCGCGCCACCTCGGCGGCGATGAAGCTGGCGGCCTGGGCGGGCGTGCCCGGCGTGGGCTCGTTGCTCATGGCGGCCAGGCGGGCCACCACCTCGGAGTCGGCGAGGAGGGACTGGCAGGCCTGGTTGAGCCGCTCCACCACATCGGCCGGCATGCCCGGCGGCCCCGCCAGGCTGGTCCATGAATAGTTGACGACCTGCGGCTGGCCGGCCTCGGCCATGGTGGGCACATCGGGCAGGGCCGCCAGGCGCCGGTCGCCTGCCACGGCCAGCGCACGCAGCTTGCCCGCCTGCGCAAAGCCCACGGCCGAGGTGGCGGGCACGAACAGCAGGTCGGCCTGGCCGCCCATCACATCGGTCATGGCGGGCACATCGCCCTTGTAGGGAACGTTGTTGAAGCTCACGCCGGCCGCCTGGCGCAGCAGCTCCGTCGTCACATGGCTGGACGAGCCAATGCCCGTCAGCGCCACATTCACCGTGCCGGGGCTGGCCTGGGCCAGGGCCACCACATCGGCCACCGAAGCGACCTTCAGCCTGGGCGAGGCCAGCAGCAGCATGGGCCCGCGCCCCAGCATGGCAATGTGCGTGAAATCCCGCCGCGCGTCGTACTTCACGTTGGGATTGACCAGCTGGTTGATGGCATGCGTGCCCGGCCCGCCAATCACCAGCGTGTAGCCATCGGCCCGCGCCCGCGCCACGGCCTCGGAGGCCAGCGAGCCATTCACGCCGGGCCGGTTCTCCACCACCACGGGCTGGCCCAGGCGCTGCGACAGGCGCTCTCCCACCAGCCGGCCCACCACATCGGTCTGGCCACCGGGAGGGAAGGGAATCACCAGCGTGATCGGCCTGATGGGCCAGGCAGCCTGTGCCTGGGCGTGGGCCGCGGCCAGCATCGAGGCCGGAGCCAGGGCCGCAGCCAGCAGGCGCGCCATGGCGCTGCGGCGGTTGGAGAACGAAGGGCACATGGTGGTCTCCTCTTGAATGATTGCGCAATCATTTCAAGCAAAGGCAGCGCTCTCCATTCGGACGTACGAGGGGAAACAATCAGACCGTGCTGATGGACATCATCGTTAACATGACCACGCAATCATCCTCAAGCCGCCTCTCCATCGCCATTCCAGGCAAAGGCCTCGCATGACCCTCCGCACCCTGCGCAACGCCAATGCGCCCACGCTCAAGGACCTGGCCCGCATTGCCGGCGTGTCGCCCATCACCGCCTCGCGCGCGCTGCACCGGCCTGAACTGGTGGCCGAGGCCACACGGCTGCGCGTGGCGCAGGCCGTGGAGCAATCGGGCTACGTGCCCAACTCCCTGGCGGGCGGGCTGACCTCGCGCCAGACGCGGCTGGTGGCGGCCATCGTGCCTTCGGTGGGGCACTCGCTGTTTTCCGACATGCTCGATGCGCTCATCCACACCCTGGCCGCGCAGCGCTATGAAACCACGTTGGGCATCTCCAGCTATGACCCGGAGCATGAGGAAACCTGGCTGGCCGCCATGCTCAGCCGCCGCCCGGACGGCATCGTGCTCACCGGCACCGAGCACACGGCCCGCACGCGGCGCCTGCTGGTCAATGCCGACGTGCCCGTGGTCGAACTCTGGGACTACCAGCCCCATCCGCTGGACATGGTGGTCGGCTTCTCGCAGGAAGACGCGGGCCGTGCCGCCTTCCGCCACCTGGCCGCCTGCGGCTACCGGCGCCCGGCCATCCTGCGCGCCGACGACAGCCGCGCCGCCCGCCGCGCCCTGGGCTTCACCCGCGCCGCCGCGGAAGCCGGTGCCCCGGTTCCTGCGCAAATCGTCTTCTCGGAAGCCATCCCCCAATCCGGCCGTGGCCGCGATGCCCTGAACGCCCTGCGCGCCCAGGCACCGGAGGCCGATGCCGTCTTCTGCAGCTCCGATGCGCTGGCGCAAGGCGTTCTCTCCCACGCCCACGCACTGGGCCTGCGCATGCCCGAGGAATTCGGCGTGCTGGGCTTTGGCGACCAGGCCCTGGCGCTGGACGCCTGGCCCGCCCTGTCCACCGTGCGCGTGGACGGCGCCGCCATCGGCCGCCTGGGCGCAGAGGTACTGATTGCGCGCATGGCCGGTGGCGTGGCGGCGGCAGCGCAGGATATGGGGTTTGAGGTGGTGGGGAGGGGGAGTACACGTGGGCACCAAGATGCGCGCTGAGCGCCAGCGTGAGGCGATGGCCGGGCAGCGGCAGGAAGACCGGCTTTATCTCAGTATCAGCAAGGCGCCGCGCTTATCCATAACCGGGCCCAGCGCAGGGCCAACAGGCCGGCGCCCAGTACCAGCCAATGCTCGCCGGCAAGGCCGGGCCGGTTCCTGTTCCGCTGCCATGAGCGCGGGCGCCAGGGCGACGGCGGTCCGGCCCGGGCGCCTGCGCCAAGGGTAGGCGTATTACGACGCACAGGAAGGCGTTGGCCCGATGGCTGTACCGAGGGCCACACCGCATCCTGAAGGCGTTACGGACCAAAGCCCCACCATGAACACAGAACTGCTGGACCCCCCACGTACCGAACCGGCCGCCGGCGCAGGCACGTTTGAGCCTTCTTTCCTGCATATGCCGCTCTACGAGCGCCTGGCCAACCATCTGCCCACCGAACAGGAGCGCGAGGCTGCTGCGGACTTCCTGCACGGCGTGATCGCCGAGACCTCTGCCGATGCCGATGGCCTGCCGGACAACCCGGAGCACCTGACCGACTGGATGCGTGCCAATGTCGAAAAAGTGCACGCCCAGTACCAGGCCTACCTGGCAGAGCGCAAGGCGGGTGCGGCACGCCGCTACTTCGGCAACCGCGCCCATGCGCTGTACTTCCTGCGCAATGTGGCCCCTACCAAGTTGGTGGACGGTTCCTGGCTTTACGGCCTGTGCGCGCATGCGGGCAACTCACGCATGTCGGACCTGGTCACCACCTATGTGGAAGAACTGGGCGACGGCATGGCCTTGACCCCGTGGAGGACCTGCCCGACGACCTGTACCGCCAGGGGCTGGTACAGCTGGCGCTGGGCTGGAATGCGCAGCAGTTCCTGCCCGAGATCGTGGGATTCAACCTGGGCTATGAGCAATTGCCGCTGCACCTGCTCATCACCGCCTACGAACTCAATGAACTGGGAATAGATCCCTACTACTTCACGCTGCATGTCACTGTGGACAACGCCGACACCGGCCATGCCCGGCGCGCCTGCATTGCCGCCTGGGAAAACGCGCCGCGCATTGACGATGGCGGCGAATACTGGCGCCGCGTACGCGCAGGTGCCCGGCTGGCAGACACGGGCACCAGCACGCTGGACGTGATCAGGTCGTTCGATATCGAAGCTGAGGTGGTGCGCATCCTGGCGCGCAAATCGCCCTCCGGGCATGGCGCGCACTCGGACTTCTGCAAGGTGGCCGGCCGCAGCGTCAATGACTGGCTGTCCCGTCCGCAGGACATGCCTGCCTTCCTGGCCGCGCTGGAGCAGGCACGCTGGATACAACGCAACCGGCCTGCTGAGGAAAGCCGCTTCTGGCAGCTGCTGCAGGGCGAGCGGGCAGAGATGTTTGGTGTTTTCTCTCCCTATGAGCTGCAAGTCATTCATGACTGGCTGCGTGGGCCGGCCAGTGCGGATGGCGCCTCCTTCGAATCCGTGGCCGAGCCCGGCAAACCGGCGCGGCGCATGAGCTTTCGCGTGGCCGAGCGCCTGCGCACATCCCGTGGCGCGCGACCGGACCCGGGTCGCAGCGCGCAGGAACTGGACACCGATCTGATGCTCTTCGAGCAGCGCTACCCCACGCTAGATCCAGCGGCCCAGCATGAGTTGCTGGTACAGGCCATGTCACCGGGCCTGCACTGGACGCCCCTGGGCCTGCGCGCCACCCGCCTGTTCCTGGGCCGGTAGGCCATTCGACCCTCTTTACCTACCCGGGAAAAATCATCTGGTCATTGGGCAAGATGGGCTTGCTCTTTGACCCATTCCCGGCTTTTGCCTCGCACGCACCAGGCGGGATTCTTTACCCAGTCTGTGAAATAAATGGTGGGGTGGTCTTCCAGAATATTGCAGCGTGTATAGCCCAGTTTTGGCATGGCATAGTATTGAAAAGGCGTAATTGCAAAAATACAGAAAAACATAATAAAAACTCCAACGGCTATGGCGGATAAAAAAATACGCGTTGGGATTTTTATAGCGTCTTCTGTACAGGGGACTGATTTTTGTATTGCAATGATAATTCCTGTGATTGAAATTATTGGCACACACAACGCAATTGGATCAAATGGTGTGATTCTTACAGATGGGGCGAGTTTATTTAAAACATCTACGGTTTCATATAGAGAATAGAAAATACTCCAAATTGACATTGCTAGAAGCAGAAGAAAAAGTGGAATACTCCATATTAGTGATTTTCTGATTTCGGTTAAATTTCTTTTGTCCATTTAAAGACTCATAAATTTTGCGACTGATCAGGCATGGTCGGTTATTAGGAAATAATGTTTTTATTTCCGGTGTTTATCGATTCTATTTAAATCTATCCCGGTAGAGGGTGCCATTAAGAGTGGCTAACACCACTTCGTCACAGACCCCCGCAGAGCAGTTATGCTCGCTGCCCTCATGGCACGACGACCTGTAAGCAAAGAACTGTGGCGACAACTACAACCCCTCATCCCTGCCTTCGTACCTTCCGCCAAAGGCGGTGCGCGCAAGCTCGCAGTCAGCGATGAAGCCGCCCTCAACGGCATCCTGTTTGTGTTGCAAACAGGCATTCCGTGGGAAGACCTTCCCCAATCCCTTGGGTACGGCAGCGGCATGACTTGCTGGCGCCGCCTGCGCGACTGGAACGCTGCTGGTGTCTGGGAGCAGCTGCACCAGGCCATGTTGACTCGCTTGCGTGAACATGACCAGATTGATTGGAGCCGGGCTAGCATTGATGGCTCCTCGGTACCAAGCCCCCGGGGGGCCAGGAAACGGGCCCCAACCCCACGGACAGAGGCAAGCTCGGCTCCAAGCGGCACATCGTCGTAGATGCCAGAGGCATCCCGCTGGTGATCTTGGTCAGCGGCGCGAACCGGCACGACTCCAAGATGTTCGAGAGGTGCGTGGACGCGATTCCTGCGATTGCAGGCTTGGGAGGGCGCCCCCGCAAAAGACCATCGAAGTTGCACGCCGACAAGGGCTATGACTACAAGCGTTGCCGTGCGCACTTGAGACAACGGGGCATCGCCAGCCGCATTGCCAGGCGAGGCGTTGAGAGTAGCGAGCGACTGGGCAAGCATCGCTGGGTGGTGGAGCGGACCCATGGATGGTTTGCAGGCTTTGGCAAGTTGCGAATCCGCTTTGAAAGACGACTGGATATCCACGAAGCGCTGCTAAAACTGGCAGCGGCGATCATCTGTGCACGCTTCGTGGATCGGTGGTGTTAGCCACTCTAAGGCCATGGCTGGGCGTTTCGGGTCCAGTACCTGCTTCATGCGACCGTTATTCGCTGCCGCCACCGCTGCTAAAGACTGGGCCTAGTGTTTGCGCGGAAGCCTAGTGATTTCTGGGGAGCCAGCGAGGAGTTGTTCTGACACACATGCAACCACACTACGCGGATAGGTCAGAAAGATGTAGGCCTTGTGATCTGCACTTTTTTTTATGGATTTAGCTCGGGGCTACCGCCTAGACGGGCTTGCTCATTAACCCACTCCCTGCTTTTGCCGCGTACGCACCAGTCAGGGTTTTTCACCCAGTCTGAAAAATAAATATTTGGATGGCCTTCTAATATATTGCAGCGTGTATATCCTAATCTTGGCATGGCGTAATACTGAAAAGGTGTAACAACAAGAAGGCAGAAGAGCATAATTCCTCCGCCTGTGATTACAGAGATCGCAAGAATGCGCTCTGAGATTATTTGAGTGCTTGCTTTGCAGGGGATTGCTTTTTGTATCACTGATACAAGTATCGTAAATCCCATTATCGGGAAATATACCCCGACCAAATCACCAGGTGTGATTCTTACCGAGGGGGCTGAATTTTTTAGATCGGCGATTGTTTTTAGAAATGAATTTTCTGTATTCCAAATTGAAAAAATAAAACAAATAGAATTGATGGAATCCCATATATTAATGATTTTCTAATCTCGGTTAAGTTGTTTGTTTTCATTTTGATATCCGTCAATTTTTCCTGTTGATAGGAAGTAGCAAGATATTATTTGGTTCCGATGATGCATAATTGTATTTTATTCTTTCACTTTGAATATTTAATTTTTTCTCAGTCACAGCATTGGGATTGATGCGATATATTCCATGGGGAGTACTGTCTGTTTGCATTTTTAATGCGAAAATCACATTCTTCTTTATATCCCAAATCTCGTCAATTTTATTCAAAGCTATCCCAGACAAGAACACTGCGACAGCCATTGTGACTAACGGCAAGATGGCAAGAGTTGCTGCACCTACGCCCACCACTAATCCTGCTCCAAGGCCAACCATCGTCGCCAACCCCGCCTTGACCGCCTCCACTCCAATCCCTCCCACCAGGTCATGCATGGTTTTCTCGTCGTTGAAGATGAAGTCCAATGTCTCCACGCCGATGCCAACGACCAAGCTCAAGATGAAGCCCCCTCTGGCCACGCCCTGAAGGCCGCGCATGCCCAGGCCCATCTGGACCATGCGGGGATTGGTGGTAAGAGAGCGCGTGCCCTGCAGCAGATTGCCGCGAAACCCGGCTCGGCCCGTGATGATGATATAGGTGCCTTTGGGCGTTGCCTTGACATAGGTGCGCGCACCGGCAAGGCGCAATGCAATCAGCGTTCTGGTGAACAGGTACGCGTCATTGGCCAGCATGGAGGCGGGGATGGTCCAGGGTTTGCCGGCATTGGGGCTGGCCGTCTGCGTCCAATACTTGCCCAGGGCGCTTTGGGCCAGGATGGCGCGCAGGCTGGCCGCCAGGCGCGGGTCATTGCGCGACCTGTCTTGCAGGACGCCTAGGAACTCTTGCGGCGTGAGTACCACCACGTCCACCTGCTGGCTGTCCATGGCGCGGGTGATCTGCCTGTTGAAGGCCTTTTCATAGCTGATATACGGGCGGGTGAGATCGGTGGATGTTGCCATGGCCTGCAAGCGAATGGTTAATGGAATGAATAAGGGAATGGTGGATTGCCAAATGCCAGAAAAATCACGAACGCAAGCCTACCCTCAGTCCTGTGAGAAATCAGGTCCGATCAAGGTGTGAGAGTGGGAATTTCGCGTTCGCAATCATTCCCAAGGCCAATGTCAATCAATGGCCTGGGAATTCCGTTGTGGGAGTCCGGCTATTTGATTTCTTGGGTATCTGAAAGTCAAGCAGAAAGGCTGGTGACTGATTATTTTCAGATTATTCCTAGATGCATATACGAGATGCATGTCTTGAGTGCAGTTGATATGGATTTGGAATGGGGAAGAGGGCGGTGACAAGGCTTTGCCAGTCAGTGCAGCCATGTGCCCTGGTGGGCCCAGGCCAGCCGACACCACCGTGCTGCGGGCCTTTGCGGCCACAGGCACGGGGCCGTGGCGATACGGACATGAAGACCCGATACAAGGACACCGCGCGCAGCGGGCTGGCGTTCCATATCATCGAGTGCTGCGCGGGCCTGGCGGCGCAGCCCCAACGGCAACAGCCGGCCGCCATCATCCAGCCCGGTCACAACCTCGTATATCCATGACAGCCGGTGAAAGATTGAAGGCCTGGGCACGACGCATCAAGCGCGATGGCGTCACCCTGTGGTTTGCTTGCAAGAGCCCCCAGACGCCCTGGTACGGTAGGGCCTGCTCACACTAATGTGGGGTCGCGAAGCTGCCTGCCAGCCCGCCAATCAAGGCGCGCGACGCCGTGCGTGTGCCCACACGCACAAGGAGCGCAACGCCGAGTGGCGGGCTGGCAGGCAGCTTCCCTTCGGGTTGCCCGGCTGCGGGGCCGTCTGCGGCGTTGCACGCGCTTGCAAGGCACGGGCCTTGCTGCGCACGTGCGCCTTGCATACGGCCCCGCAGCCGGGCAACGCGATCCCCAGATTAGTGTGAACAGGCCCTAAGACCCTGGGCGCCTTTGTGGTCGCCTACGCCCTGAGCCCCATCGACCTGATCCCCGATTTCATCCCCGTGCTGGGCTATGTGGATGACGTCCTGCTGCTGCCCGCGCTGATCTGGCTCACCGTGCGGCTGCTTCCCCCTGCCGTGCTGGCCGACAGCCGCCAGCAGGCCGAGGCCTGGATGCAGGCCAAGGGCCGCAAGCCCCGAAGCCGTGCCGGAGTCGCCCTGGTGGTGGGCGTCTGGCTATGCGTTTGCGTGGGGGCCTTCCTTGTGTTCCGAGGGCGCTGGAGTCTTTGAGCGCGGAGCCTTGTCGGGCTGAGCGGCGGCGGCGGGCGGGCAACACAAGGATGCGGGAGCTGCGCCTGAGCGCTGTATCATCTCGTCCAGGTGCTGAACACACCTTCACAGGCGGTCCCGCCACACTCCCGAAAGCAGTTGGACGTACTCACAGGAGGCCTTATGGCTGCTTTCCTTGCGGGCGTATCAATGCCCGAACCCTCTCCCAATCCTTTGCGTGGTACCGTGCTTCGAGCACATGGGCATTCCTTTGCGTCAGCCGCCAAGCGTGCTCATTGAGGAGTTGCCATGCTGTACTTTCAACTTTCTGAGCCCGAGTACAACAGCCTGCGGCGCGTGCAGGATCAGTTGGGGCTGATTTCCAGTTTGATTATTGGTGCTTATCCGGGGCATGCCTTGGAGCCGGTGACTCCTGGGCAATTGCTGGCGTTTATTCAGGCGCAGGAAGAGGCGCTTGAGGGGGTGATGGGGGATTGAGTGCGCGCGGGGTAGTGCGGGGGACGGATTGACTGGGGTGCTGCACTGGAAGGTCACGCATGATATGCGTGGTCTTTCTAGGTGGTTTGGGGCTGCTAACGGGGTTTGGAGCAGGTGGACAGTCAGTCTCTTGAGGACTGCTCTCGGCTGTGAATTCAACCGGTCGATGCAACACAATGACTGCACCTGGCGCAAGGAGTGCTGGCCATGAAGCAACGACCTCGGATCTACTACACCGAAGCACAGAAGGCGATGATGTGGGATCGCTGGAGCAAGGGCGATACCCTGCACCAGATCGGCAAGCTGTTCGATCGGCCACATACCTCCATTCAGAACATCCTGGCCGCAACCGGCGGAATCCGCCCGCCAGCGCGCCATCGATCACGATTGGCACTGACTCTCGCTGAGCGCGAGGAGATCTCGCGGGCATTGGCTGCGGGCGAATCCATCCACTGCGTTGCCGCGCGCTTGGGGCGAGCTGCATCCACTGTCAGCCGTGAGCTTCACCGCAACGGTGGCAAGAGTTGCTACAGGGCTGCGCGCGCCGATGAAGCAGCCTGGGAGCGTGCGCACCGCCCCAAGCCTTGCAAGCTGGCGAGCAATCCAGCCCTGGCGCAGATCGTGGTGGGCTGCTGCCGGTCTCGTTGACACCGACCTAAGCTTCTTGAGCTTGCTCGAACTGTACGGGACTGAGATATCCGAGCGTCGAATGCCGACGCGTCGGGTTGTAGAAGCACTCGATGTAATCGAACACATCTGAGCGGGCCTGGCCTCGTGTCCTGTACACCTTACGGGCCGTGCGCTCGGTCTTCAGAGAACTGAAGAAGCTCTCCATGGCCGAGTTGTCCCAGACCTCGCCAGCCCGACTCATGCTGCAAGTGATGCCCTGTTCGTCCAGCAGCCTCTGGAAGTGCTCGCTTGTGTATTGGCTACCCTGGTCCGAGTGGTGCAGCAGTGCCACTGGCCTGCCCCGGCGCCACACAGCCATCATCAGCGCGTCCACCACGAGCTGCGAGGTCATGCTCTCCTGCATCGACCAGCCCACGATTCGACGGGAGTACAGGTCCAGTACCGCAGCTACGTAAAGCCAGCCTTCTGCCGTCCAGATATAGGTGAAGTCGGCCACCCATTTCTGGTTCGGACCATCTGCCTGGAACTGACGGTCCAGCACGTTGTCAGCCACAGCACCACGCGCGCCACGGTCCTTGGGTAGTCCACGCCTTCGCGGTCTCGCACGCAGCGCCTGCTCCCGCATGAGCCGCTCAATACGATGCAGCCCACAGGTCTGGCCTTGCTCCAGCACGTCGTGCCACACACGGCGTGCGCCGTAGGTGCGGTCGCTGCGTACAAAGCTCTGATGCACTTGCGCACCCAGCACCTCGTCGCTGAGGCTACGCCGGCTCCTGGGTCGTGTGAGCCAGGCGTAGAAGCCGCCTCGCGAGACACCGAGCGCCTCGCACATCAGATTGACCGGCCAGGCCCCTCGGTGTTTCGCCACGAAGCCGAACTTCACATCGACTCCTTCGCGAAGTAGGCCGCGGCTTTTTTCAATATGTCGCGCTCCATCTTGAGCTTGGCCACTTCCTTGTGCAGCCGTGCTATCTCAGCATCCTGCGCCTTTTGTTTGCCGTTGCCAGGGAACGCCTCCTGAGGCTCCTGCCTCAGCTCACGCACCCACTTGCGCAGCACGTTCTCGTGAACGTCCAAGTCTTTGGCTGCCTGGGCCACAGACACGCCACGCTCAACGACCAGTTTGACCGCCTCGAGTTTGAACTCGCGACTGAATGTCCTTCTTCTCTCCATTAACCACCTCCGGTTTCATCTGCCACCTTAACAAGGTGTCATCGAAACCGGCAGCAGCCCATGGCTGGCAAACTGCAGCATCGATGGTCGCCTGAGCAGATCGCCGGTTGGCTCAAACGGACCTACCCAGAGCAAAGGAGCATGCAGGTGTCCCACGAAGCCATCTATCGCACGCTCTTTGTCCAGACGCGGGGCGCTTTGAAGAAGGAGCTTCTGGAGCATTTGCGGCGCACCAGAGGCATGCGTCGTTCACGGCACTACACGCAAAAGACCAGTATCCATGGCCGAATCGTCGGTGCCGTCCCCATCAGCGAACGTCCGGCCTGTATAGAAGATCGGGCCGTGCCAGGGCATTGGGAAGGAGACTTGCTGTTCGGCGATGCTCATAGCCAGATCGCGACCTTGGTGGAGCGACACACGCGCTATGTGATGCTGGTCAAGCTGGTGGACAAAGACTCGTACACCGTGGCTGCGGCCCTAGCCAGACATGCCAGGAGCCTGCCGCATGAGCTCTACCGCTCCTTGACCTGGGATCGCGGCTCGGAAATGGCGGGGCACAAGCGCTTCACGTTGGCGACCGACATCCAGGTCTACTTCTGCGACCCGCACCATCCATGGCAACGGGGCACCAACGAGAACACGAACGGGTTACTCAGGCAGTACCTTCCCAAAGGCCTGGATCTGTCGGGCTACTCACAGGAGAGCTTGGATGCGATTGCAAGGCAGTTGAACCAGCGTCCCAGGAAGACGCTGGGGTTCAGAACACCTGCTGAAATGTTTGATGAGTGTGTTGCGTTGACCGGTTGAATCCACCGCCAGGAGCAGACGGTGGCTGCGAGAAAAAGCGGACGCTCAACGCCCAGGTTAATCGGCAAAAATGCGGAGCATTTTTGTCCGCGTTGAACCGCCAGTTAGGCTGGCGGTGGATGAAGTGGCGGGCTAAGTTCGTGCCCACTCATATTCCACAACATCTGTCAGAAGGTCTTGATGCTGCTGCTTTAGAGTAAGTAGCTTTTCATAGAATTTATCTTCGCGAATTGATGGGAACATGTATTCGGGTGATTTTTTGAAGGTTTTTGGCATCTCGAACTCATGGTGCAGTCTGATTATGCAGTCAATGTCCGTTATGGCAATGTTTCGCTCATACTCACCAATTAGAGGGAGGCCACAGTCCTGTCTAATTATTCTGGTTGGAGGATAGGTCTTAAAAAGGTCGAATTCCTTAATGTAGTATTGACTCCTTTTCACTGGGGGATCTCTGAAGCGAAAGCAATATATTATCCCACTGTGTTCGCCGTGCTTAACCCTCTCGTAATACGCTTTCCCAGACGCACGCCACCTGAATTGGTGGGTTGCAAAAAATATGGCCGTATCTAGTTCGAATGCCAGATCAAGCCCAGAAGTTTGTGTTGCATAGTGCTGCTCAGTTCGCATGATGTCATATGCACTAATTGATGCGAAGCCGAGGTCCGGTTGGTTGGGTTCCAATTCTCCCAAAATATCCTGGAAGGATCGCTGCTCTTTAGGTTGTAATGCAAATGAGTAGAATTCGTTGGCTTGCCTATAGGCACCTGCCAAGACTGAGATCTCTAGTCCTTTAGAATCGGCACGGACCGGATTCGGTATTTTTCTTTTGAGGTGGTACTCTTTGGGTTGGCCGCGATATGTCAGGCTTCCATCGGAAATATAACTCGCTCTTCGTGTGTCTGCGAGTATTTCATGGATGTCCTCAATGGAGCGCGCCTCATAACTAATGAATGGCGGAAGGCTTGGGAATTTGTGTTGCCCTGTTATGTATTTGATGAAATCTTCAGTCTTGAAGCTGCTTGAGAACTGTTTGTTGCCGTACATTCTGTCGCTGACTGATTCCCATGTGTTTCCTGAGAATGGATCGCACCAGCTCCGCATTAGGTATCCAGAGTCAATGACATCATCAATTAAATTTGGTGATATATTTTTCGCTGTTAGTGCGGATTTGAGTTTATTGATAGCTTGTTTCATTTTTAATGGAGCGTCACATTTGAGAGCCTAACGTAATGTAGACCGCACCAAGCCGCCGGCCATATCAGGCGCTTGCGCTCTAAATTGGCACGAGAAGAACGCGGAAAGTGGTTTGTAGCCAAGCTCTTCGGTATGTATTCTATATAAAAATACAGTACTAAATTTAGCTATGAAACCCGCCGCCCCTCCTGTGTTGCGCGCCACACGTTTGCTGGATCGGTCCGTGAGCGAATTCGTTACAAACACTATAGCCTGCGCACCGAGCAGGACTATGTGCAATGGGTGCGTCTGTTCTTGAAGTGGCACGACCTGCGGCATCCATGAGACATGAGGAAACTGGAAATCGATGGCGTTCTGGCCAGCACGGCTGAATGACGGCTTTGGAGCTTCTAGTTGGATGGCGGCTCAGGGTGGTGGATTCAACCGGTCAACGCAACACACTCATCAAACATTTCAGCAGGTGTTCTGAACCCCAGCGTCTTCCTGGGACGCTGGTTCAACTGCCTTGCAATCGCATCCAAGCTCTCCTGTGAGTAGCCCGACAGATCCAGGCCTTTGGGAAGGTACTGCCTGAGTAACCCGTTCGTGTTCTCGTTGGTGCCCCGTTGCCATGGATGGTGCGGGTCGCAGAAGTAGACCTGGATGTCGGTCGCCAACGTGAAGCGCTTGTGCCCCGCCATTTCCGAGCCGCGATCCCAGGTCAAGGAGCGGTAGAGCTCATGCGGCAGGCTCCTGGCATGTCTGGCTAGGGCCGCAGCCACGGTGTACGAGTCTTTGTCCACCAGCTTGACCAGCATCACATAGCGCGTGTGTCGCTCCACCAAGGTCGCGATCTGGCTATGAGCATCGCCGAACAGCAAGTCTCCTTCCCAATGCCCTGGCACGGCCCGATCTTCTATACAGGCCGGACGTTCGCTGATGGGGACGGCACCGACGATTCGGCCATGGATACTGGTCTTTTGCGTGTAGTGCCGTGAACGACGCATGCCTCTGGTGCGCCGCAAATGCTCCAGAAGCTCCTTCTTCAAAGCGCCCCGCGTCTGGACAAAGAGCGTGCGATAGATGGCTTCGTGGGACACCTGCATGCTCCTTTGCTCTGGGTAGGTCCGTTTGAGCCAACCGGCGATCTGCTCAGGCGACCATCGATGCTGCAGTTTGCCAGCCACGATCTGCGCCAGGGCTGGATTGCTCGCCAGCTTGCAAGGCTTGGGGCGGTGCGCACGCTCCCAGGCTGCTTCATCGGCGCGCGCAGCCCTGTAGCAACTCTTGCCACCGTTGCGGTGAAGCTCACGGCTGACAGTGGATGCAGCTCGCCCCAAGCGCGCGGCAACGCAGTGGATGGATTCGCCCGCAGCCAATGCCCGCGAGATCTCCTCGCGCTCAGCGAGAGTCAGTGCCAATCGTGATCGATGGCGCGCTGGCGGGCGGATTCCGCCGGTTGCGGCCAGGATGTTCTGAATGGAGGTATGTGGCCGATCGAACAGCTTGCCGATCTGGTGCAGGGTATCGCCCTTGCTCCAGCGATCCCACATCATCGCCTTCTGTGCTTCGGTGTAGTAGATCCGAGGTCGTTGCTTCATGGCCAGCACTCCTTGCGCCAGGTGCAGTCATTGTGTTGCATCGACCGGTTGAATTCACAGTCGAAAGCAGACCATCTACAAAATCAATTCCCATCCCTAACCATCTCCCGAATCCCCCGACACCCGGCACCAAACGCCGAACACCCCCAAAACGCCTTCCCAGCCGCAGGCCCTCGCTTGGCAACCCGCTGAACCATTGCTTTCCCGCATTGAGGACAGCCGGGTATTGGGGAAGCGGCCGGTCGCACTGTGTCAAAAGCGGGTTCCGTCTTGATGGGCCCGGATACATGCACGGGGCTCGCCAAAGGGGCAGAAGTCCGGGCCTTGATGGTTGAAGCCGCTCCTGTCTGGGCCTTTGCCTCCTTGAGCAATTTCATGAGCGCGGCGCCGTCCATGAGGTAGATATTCCTCCCCGCAGCAAACGCCACAGCTTCCTGAGTGAACCGGCCAGAGGTCACCACAAAGCCGGCAGTGGCCCCATCAGCCGCCATGACGCCATAAAGCTCGCGCACCGTGGAAACGCCGACCTTGAAGGCTTTCCACTGCTTGCATTGCACCAGTGTCTTTTCGCCATTCTTCGAGAGGACCAGGTCCACGCCACCATCGGGCCCGCCGCCACCGGTTTCCTTGACGCTGAAGCCGCGCCGCCGAAATCCCTCACCCACCAGCGTTTCGAACTCCCGCCATGACATGTTCTGCAGCGCATCCGCGCTGGAGCTGGCCGACGTTGTTTCGAACAACCGGCTGCGGCGGCGCTTGCGCACGGCAGAGATGGCCGCGCCGGCCAGGCAGATGAGGGGCAGGATGTACTGGCCACCGGTAGCCAAGCCCTGCCATATGGCCGTGGTTGCCAATTGGCCGATTTGCTGCGGGCTTTGCGCTGCAGGCAGGGGACGGATGGCAATGGAGTGCAGCACCATGTAGCTGGTGAGCGCCAACGCAATGCCAGCCCACCAGGGCAGCATGGCGATCAGATCCATGAGGTCTTCTGCCGTGCTGGTCTTTCGTTTTCTTGCCACTCCCGCTCCTCCATCGTTCAAATTGCCAAACATTTTGCAACATTTATGGGTGAGGCGAATTCCTGTGCCAATGGGTGCAGTGAAATCAAGAGAAATTGACACTGGTGATGTCTTCTGGTTGGCGATGAAATTGCGCAATGCGCTATTGATTGCGTAGCAGATGGTGTATGCCTGGTCTGCGAAATTCCTTGTCTTGTCATTTGGGGCAATGGATTGATCGTGCTCATTGCCATGGGTCACGCAGGGGACAGGCTCCTTGGAGTGTGAGATGGCAAGCCGGCTGCTGTCCTTATCCCCAGTGCTGTATGAATTTGTGTCACTTGTTTGGGGGACATACAGGGCCATGGCGGCTACCTAGCATCCGGTCGACTGGAGCGCAAAAGGAGGGCGGGCGATGACTGCGGTGCGGTCATTTCTTCAACGCCGCCGCTTGTTTGCACACCGATTCGAGGCCGAATCCGGCCTTTCACCATCAGGAGCCTTCGCCATGTCCGACCCTGCAAACTCAACGAATGCCTTCACTCCGTCTGCCGATATCTACAAGGGAATTTCCGTTCTCAGTTCAGAGGACTGGATCGGGCTGACGACGTTCTTCGAGTCTGCAGTCACCGACAACCCGACCACTACGGAGCTGATGCGCGCCATGCTGGGCATGCAGAAGCAGGATGATTTCAGGCCGGAGTTTTCCGAAGCGGTGGAGCTGTTCGTCACGCTCAAGGGTGTCGGCCAGAAGTTCAAGGCCGATGTGCAGGACAAGATGCTGACGCTGGCCGACGATATCGTTCAGTACAACGATGTGGCGGCAACCACCTATGAACGGCTGATCGAGCTGGTGGACCGTTTCGATCTGGAGGGGGCGCCCACCCCATCGGCGGAGCCGGCGGTGGAAGCGAAATGGAAGGCCCTGGTCAAGGTTTGGGAAAGCGACACGCCCAGCGGGCGGTCGGAGCAGATCAAGCGCAATTTCAGCAGCGCGCTGGAGCAGTTGATTGAAGACGCCAATGCGCGCTCGGTGCGTGCCTTCGCGCTGCAGAACTCCATTCTTGACAACGGCAACGGAATACTGGTGCGCCTGAATGCCTGCAAGACCGCGTTCAACGGACAAAAGCAGAAGTTCACGACCACGCTGGGCGCCGAGGGTGCTGCCAACCAGAAGCTGAAGGCCGCCGTGGAGAAGCTGGAGAACGACTTGAAGGCCCTGCGCCGCAAGGAAAAGGATGAAGTCATCGTGCTGTCCACGTCTCCGGCCTATCTGGCCATTCCGCTATTCGGGCCGCTGATTCTGGCGGGGGTGGATATCGGTGTGGGTGCGGACCTTGCGGTCACGCGCAGGAAGATTGCCGAGAAGGTGGATGAGGTGAGAACCATCCAGGCCACGATGGCTACGAACGAGCGCTTCATCGGCTACTACAACCGAAGCAATGATCGCTTTGACAGCATCAGCAAGAGCATCGAAGACCTGGGTCCCAAGCTCAAGACGCTGGGCGAGGCATGGCGTGCGATTTCTGCCGATCTGGGCAACATACACAAGGTCTTGAGCACCACCGGCCGCAAGTCCCTGCAAGGGGAAAACTGGTTCAGCCTGACGGTGGTGCTTGGCACGGCCAAGAAGGGCTGGGCGCGTGTCGCCGGACAGGCAGACCATTTCCGCCGTTTTGGCGGCACGCCGAAGAAGGCGCAGAGCGTGGACCAACTGGTGGAGCTTGCCAGCAAGAAGGCAGCCTGAGCGATCTGCTCCGGCCTTTGTCCCACCGCTGCACAGGTGCAGTGCCTTACCTGGAACCACCCGCCATGACTTCAGCAATGACTCCCGCGCTCACTGCCGCGATGACTCCCATTGAATTGCGAACCCTGATCGATCGCTACCGTGCCGAGGGCCTGGTGCCGCCAGGGCCGCTGGTCTGCAGCGGTGGCCGGGCGCCGGACGGCAGCTTCAATCCCTTCGGCACCGTGGCCGATCTGGTGGTGGACCTGAAGGTGTTGCTGGACGAGGCCGACGCGGCTGGCCTGCAGGCGCTGGACATCCATGCCGATACCGTGGTGGTGCCCGAGGGGTTCGACAGGCGGCTTGACGGCGCGGTGCGGCGGCTGACGGTGGTTGCCCGCCGCATTGTTTCCGAAGGCACGACGGTGCTGCGCATGCTGCATGACGAGGGCAACGAGCTCAGCAGGGTGCGCATTTTCGTGGAAGCCGTGGAGGGCCGGTTCACGCTGTACGGCGGCCCCACGCGCGACACCCCTTATGCGCTGGAGGAGGCTTGGGACACGGTGGCGCGGCCGCAGTTCAGCAATTTCCTGTGGCAGGACAACCGGGCTGTGGTGAAGCACACCCCCGTGCCGCCCGGCCTGCTGGAGCATGGCGAGCCGATGCACAGGGTGCTGGCCGCGCTGTTTGCCCTGAGCGCCGGCATGGCGGGCAGGCCCGGCCACAGCGAGGCCGAACTGGCGTTGTGCCATGAGGCGCTGGGCTGGATCACGCGCTGGTCGGGGGTCGAGTCCGGGTTTGGCGAGTTGATCCAGGCGGCGGGTTCGCTGCAGCGTCTGCTGCCGGTCATGGGCGTTGACGGGCTGGCCAAGCCGATTCCCGATCTGAGCGCCGGAAGCTACCTGTCGCTGGCCAAGGCCCGGCAGGAGGTGATGGCGGCCATGGAGGCCCACCTGCGCAGCCTGCGCGCCAGCGGCGAGCTGGCAGGTGCCGTGGGCAGCGTCGCGCAGGCGTTTGCCGACCGGGACACATTGGACCTCAAGACGCTGGAGGCACGTTGCACCGAGCTGGAGCAGCGGCTGATTCAGCAGATCGAGGCCCTTGACCGCGCCGCACGCACGGTGCGCCAGGAGGAGCTTGAAGCGGAACTTGCCGCCATGCGGCTGAAGCTGGCGAGCGACGTTGCCCAGATCGTGCGCACCGTGAAGATGAGCCTGGAAATCGCCTTTGGCGTCATCGCAGTCGCGGGCAGTGTGGCCGCCCTGTGCGTGGGCGTGCCGCCCGACCCGAAGGCGTTGACCGAGACCGGTCAGAAAGGCGTGCTCGGCCTGAAGGACTTGTACGGGCAGGCCAAGACGCTTGGCGGCAGCATAGACGGCCCGCTCAAGGCGCTGAAGGCCCTGGGCCAGTCGTTTGCCATTCCGCTGCAATGGGCCAGGCATAACTCCAGCACGCTCAAGAATCTGGTGGATCCCGCCAAGGGCGCATTGAATGCGGTGCTGCCGGTGATCCGTGGGCCGCTGGGCGGGCTGGATGTCGAGGGGATTTCCCGGGAGCTGGGCGACACCATGCGTGCACTTGCGCTCATGCCGGATGCCAATGAAGCCAAGGCCGCCTGGACGGTGCTGGAAAACGATGCAGTCAACCGGCTGGATCTGGTGCTTGCCACGGAAGGCACCGAGGCGGCCGTGCGCAACGCTGCCAACACCCTCAAGACACAGGTGCAGAAAGTGGCCGTCTATGGCCGCCTGCTGGCTGAGCAAAGCGCATCCAAGAATGCCATTGCCCGTGAGCTTGCCACGCTCAAGCTGGAATACGTTGCGGTGATCGGCAAGCGCAAGCGCCTGCAGGCGCTGGAGCAGCAGGCGTTGACAGAGCTGGAGCGCAGCGCGCGGCTGCAGGGGGAAATCACCCTCAGGGCAGAAAGTGCGCGCCGCGGTTTCTTTGTGGACTGCTTCGGGGTCCGTGCCGCACAGGCCTACGAAACCGGCAAGCAGCCTGGCCACCGTCTTTCGATGCCGGGCACGGCCGCTGCCATGGCAGATGCACACGCCACCCTGCTGGCAGACCACGCCAGCGCGCAGGCGGCCAATGCGAGGACCCAAGGGGATCTGCGGCGGGAATTGCGGGTCACTGACGCCGCGCTGCTGCAGCAGCTGGCGCATGGGCAGCCCATCAGCCTGTCCATTGCCACCAGCCATCCGGCACTGGCCAGCTACCGCCGCATCCGCCTTTCGTCGGTGCAGGCCTGGCTGGAGTTTGCCGATGCCTCGGCCCAGCGCATCGATATCGACATGGTGACCGGCAGCGATTTTCACGACAGCACGGGCAACGGGGACGAGAGGCTTTTCTGCTCGCCCCTGAAGATCAACTTCACCTACGCCGGCGACCAGATCGAGTTCTCGCAGCACCTGGGAGATGTCTGCCCGACGCCGTTCACGACGTGGCTGATCGAAGTGCTGGAGCCCCGACAGATGCCGGCAGCGCCTCGGGCCCTGCGCCTGCTGATGGCCGGCACTGCAGCCAGATGAGCCGGCTTCTGTGGCTGCCCGCCGCTGCCACGGCGCTGTGCTGCGGTGGCGCCATGGCAGCGAGCTGCCGCGTCGAAGCCGAGCCCGCGCGTGAGCCAGTCGCACGGCAGGTATGGACCGATATCGCCGAGTTCTCGTTCCTGACCGGGCTGGATCTGGACGATGCCAGCGGCCGCATGACGCTGGTAAGGAATCTGGAGAGCATGCAGTCGTTCCCTGCGCTGAAGGCGGCATCGGCCGCTTGGGGCACGCTGCGTGCCCGTATCGACGGGCTGGCCGATACGGTGCAAAAGCTGGGGCAGGCCGTGGGGCGTTTGCAGCAGCTTTGTGACCAGTTGGATGCCGTTTCGCTGACCCCCGACGCGCCGCTGGACGAGGCCCGATGGAATGCGGGTGTCGCAGCCGTCGAGACGGAGATGGATACGGCCATTGCGGCGGCTGCACCCGTCGTGGCGCAGCTGGAAAGTCATGCCTCGCTGCTTCGCGTGGCCGCCGCGCACCATGCCAGGCAGCCGCCACCGGCAAACGCGGTGGTCCGCCTTGGGCCCGCGCCGCAGGCGATGGCAACGGAATTCAGCACCCTGGCATTGCGCTGGCGGGCCGTGGCCTCCGACCTTGCAAATGCACGCCGCATCTTGCCGGTGAGGCCGGTGCGCGGCTCGTCTGCGCCCTTGATCGCCATGACGGCCGCCATGCGGGAACTGGCACGGATCTCCGCTGAGGCACACGCACTCTCGGCCCAGCGGCTCAGCGATGCGGATTTCCGGCGCTACGAGACGGGCGACTACCTGTACGACCAATGCCCCATGCTCAAGGACCGCCAATGGGTCGGGCTGCAGAACCTGTATTGGAGCGAAAGGCGCAACGCGGTAGCGCTGCTGCAGGGCACGGGCCTTGTGTCTCCCCCCGGGCTGTACAACGTCGAGCCATGGCAGATTTCCTTCCCGGCCATGATTGTGGGCGCCGACAGATGGAGGTTCCTGCGCACCGGCAAGGGCTACTGGCTTGTCCAGAATGCGGCGTTCGGACCGGGCACCATGGCGCTCGATGTCACCAGCGTGGCCGGGAAACCGCATCTTGAACTGAAGATGACGGCGTCAGCGGGAGACGCCCCACGCTTCAGCGGCCAGCAATGGCGCTGTGCGCCCAGCGACCTGCCGGGCCAGTTCCATCTCTACAACCGCTTCCTGTCGGATGCCGTCGTGCTGGACACGGCCAATAACCATGGCATTGCCGTCATGCTGCCGGCCACCAGCCGCTCCTCTGGCCAGTATTGGCGTGTGATTGATCGGTAAGAGGTGCTTGGGGGCAGGACCCCCTTGATCTCAACCGCACTTGAGGTTGCATGCTCCAGGCTTTTCGTCGCCATGGCACTGCGCCATGGCCGGCGCAGACCCTGCAACCAAGAAGCATCCATGCCCCATCAAGATTCCCTCACGCTGGACGATCAGGTCCGGCCGACGACCGGCGAGAGCTGGTCCATCCTGTCCTCCCCCTACCGCCTGACGACGATCGGCATCGTCTCGCTGGTGGCCTTGATTGCCTTTGAGGCCCTGGCCGTGGCCACCGCCATGCCAGCGGTGGCCCGCGCGCTCGATGGGGTGCCGCTGTACGCGGTTGCCTTTGGCGTGACCCTGGCCACCAGCGTGGTGGGCATGACGGTGGCCGGCGGCTGGTGCGACGCGCGCGGGCCGGCGGCGCCGCTGTGGTCTGGCATGGCGTGTTTTGTGGCGGGGCTGCTGCTGGCGGGCTTTGCGCCGTCCATGCCGGTGTTTCTGGCGGGGCGGCTGGTTCAGGGGCTGGGGGCCGGTGGCATGTCGGTGGCGCTGTATGTGCTGGTGGGCCGGCGATATCCCGAGGCACTGCGGCGGCGCATTTTTGCGGCGTTTGCCACGGCCTGGGTGGTGCCCGCGCTGGTGGGGCCGGCGTTGAGCGGCCTGGTGGTGGAGCACCTGGGCTGGCGCTGGGTGTTCCTGGGCGTGCCCCTGCTGGCCTTGCCGGCCGGGGCGATGCTGCGCCCGGCGCTCCAGGGCCTGGGCGGCCATGGCCGGGGCATGCAGGGCGGTGTGCGGCGCGGGCTGTGGGCCCTGGGCGCGGCCACGGGCATCTGCCTTCTGTATGTGGGCGGGCAAAGGCAATCGGCGGGCGCCTTGGGGGCGGTGGCGGTGGCCGCGGCCTTGTCACTGGTCTGCACCTGGAAGCTCTTGCCGGCCGGCACGCTGCGCGCCGGGCGCGGGCTGCCCAGCGTGATCGCCTTGCGCGGGCTGGTGTTTGCAGCGTTCTTCGGGGCCGAGGCGTTCCTGCCGCTGGTGCTGGCGCGCGAGCACGGGCTGTCAGCGCCCATGGCGGGGCTGGTGCTGAGCGCGGGTGCGCTGGGCTGGTGCTCCGCTTCCTGGTACCAGGGACACAGCCGCAACGGCTGGAGCCGTCACCGCTTCCTGCGCGTGGGCACCAGCGCGGTGCTGGCGGGCGTGCTGCTGACGGCATCCGTGGCCTGGCCGGCCGTGCCCGTGTGGGTGGCGGTGGTGGGCTGGATCGTGTCGGGGCTGGGCATGGGACTGCTGTCGGCAAGCCTGTCGGTGCTCACGCTGTCCATGTCCGCGCCCGGCGAGCAGGGCGCCAACAGCTCGGCCCTGCAGCTGTGCGAGGCCATTGCCGTGGCGGCCACCCTGGCCATTGGCGGATCGCTGTTCGCGGCCTTGCTGGAGACTTCGGCCCATGCGGCCTATCTGGCGAATTTTGGGGTTGCGGCCGGGGCGGCGGTGCTGGCGGCGGTGATCGTGGGGCGAACGGATACGCGGCAGGTGTTTGTGGGGTGAGGGGGCCGGCTTTGCCATCACAAAGATCGCTGGATGAGTGTTTAAGCCTGGCTCTGTAGGACGTGCGCGCAGGGGCTGGCGCGCCCCGGGACCACGCCTTGCCCCGTGGCGCCTGTGCTGTGATGGCGGCTTGTCCAACCAACGCACAGGAGAAACACATGTCCGAGAAAACCGCTTCCGTCCATTGGGAAGGTGCAGGCAAGACCGGCCAGGGCCGCATCAGCACGGAGACCGGCGCGCTCAAGGACCATCCCTACGGGTTCGGCAGCCGCTTCGGGGATGACCGAAAGGGAACGAATCCCGAGGAGATCGTGGGCGCCGCGCATGCGGCGTGTTTCACGATGGCCTTTGCCTTTGCCTGCGAGAAGGCGGGCATCGCCACCGAGATGCTGGACACCACGGCCAAGGTCCGGCTTGCCAAGGATGGCGAGGGCTTCAAGATCGACCGCATCGCGCTCACGCTGCAGGCCAAGGTGCCCGGTATCGACGATGCGCAGTTCCAGAAGATCGCCCAGGAGGCCAAGTCCCAGTGCCCGCTGTCCAAGGCACTGGCAGGCGTGCCCGAGGTGACCCTGGTGGCCACGCTGCTGCATTGAGTCCGCACAGGCGCTTGTGCCGGGAGGTGGGGCGGGGCAGGTGAAGCACTCTGGCTTGCCGAGTGCTCAATCCTGGGCTGTGAAGCCTTTGCCGCAATCGCCGCAGATCAGGTTCAGCCCCGGCTTGCCCCAGACATTGACAGGCGCCGCGCAACCGCCGCACCGGTACTTGACGCGCAGGGACTTGTTGACGGGCTGCACGGTGGTCTCGCCGGTGGTGGAGCCCGGCACCGCCACCGAGGTGCCCACGGGCCGCACGGCTTCGGCCAGGGCGGGCACGGATGACATGGGCGGCTGGGTGCCCTGCATGCCCTGGAGCTGCGTGGCCATGCTCCACTGGCCCGTGACCACATGCTCGATGGCCGGGAAGCGGTCGTACCAGCTCAGCTGGAAGCGCGTGGTCAGCAAGGCATCGCAGGCCGCCAGGAAGGGGCCGCCCGCCACGGCGTAGTCGGCCATCATGTCGCCCGTGCGCCGCCCGCCGGGCCGGCCCGTGGACGAGGGCATGAGGCCCAGCGATTCCAGCTTGTCCGCCCATTCCTCGTTGTGATACCGCGCACGGCCCGGCTTGCCGAAGTGGTGCTGCCACAGGTGCGTCATCTCATGCACCAGGGTCTGCAGCGTCTCGATGATGGGCACCGCCGCGAAGTAGGCGGGGTTGAGCGCGATCTCGTCGGTGGTGCTGCCGTCCAGCGAGGCAAAGCGCGCGGCAGAGAAATAACCGCAGGTGCGTTTCTCGCGCTGCAGCGTGATCAGGCAGTGGGGCAGGGCATCGTCAAAAAGGCGCTGGTTGAAGTGCTCGTAGGCCTGCTGCAGTTCGGAATAGGTTTCGCGCGTGGGTGCGGAGCGGACGGGGGCGGCGGGCATTGATGGATTGTGCAATACAACCATGTGAACATTGCCCCAAATCGACTTGGCAAGACCGGTATCGAAATTCAGAGCTGTCTGATTGAAAATAGCCATAAAGAATCAATAATTCATTTCCATGAAATTTATTGATCGACAGGGTGCCAGTTGCCATATACCGGGACTGCTGTACGACGGAGTACTTTCCGCTGAGGACTGGCAGTCTGCGCTGGACGCCATGCGGCAGGCGCTGGGCGCGTCCGTTTTCCATTTCTTCACGCTGGGCAGCACTGGTGGCGGGGTGGTCGAGAGCGTGCACAACCACGACCTGGCGGGCATCGATGCCGATAAATTGCGTGAATACGAAACCCACTACGTTGGCGAGGACCTGCGCATGTCCGTCGTGGCGAGCCTGCCCCAGGGCCAGTTCATGCTCGACCATGAGCACTTCAGCGCATGGGAGATGTCGCGCAATGCGGTCTACGTCGATGTGCTGGCGCCCCACGGACTTCGCAACACGCTGGGTGTCAAGGTGCGCGACGAAGGGGGGACGCAGGACTTCCTGGGTTTCATGCGTCCTACGGATCGTGGAATCTATGGCGCACAGGAGCGGGTCTTCATGCAGCAGTGGATGCCCGATCTGGCGCGTGCCGCCCGCCTGCGCATGCACATGGGAGGACTGGCGCGGCAGGCGGCTTTGGGATTCACAGCCCTGGACAACTTGCCGCAAGGCATTGCACTTGTGGATTCAAATTGCCGCATCCACTACTGCAACCCCTCGGCCGACTGCCTGCTGGCAGCTTTTTGCGAAGCCTTGTCTGTGCGCCACGGCCTGCTGCGCTGCGTTGACGGGCAGGCCCAGGCGCAACTGCTGCATCTTGTGGCCCAGGCTTGCGGCCATCATGCACAGGGCCTGGCCGGGGCGCTGTGCCTGACGGCAGGCTCTGCGTTGCGGTTGATGGTGACGGTCCTGCCGCTCAAGCCCAGCCATGCCGCTGCGTTCCGCCAGCGGCCCATGGCTTTGCTGGTAATGGCGGATGCCGGTACGCCATTTTCTGGCCCGAGTCCCGGACTCGTGCAGGAAGCGCTGGGTTTGTCGCCCTCGGAAGCGCGTCTGGCGGTGCTGCTTGCCACGGGCAGGACCGTCAAGGACTACGCCCGGATAGAGGGGTGCAGCTGGCATACGGCGCGCACCCACATGAAGAACCTGATGCGCAAGACAGGTTGCCACCGGCAGGTGGAATTGGTGGGGCTGCTGCAATCCCTGCAGCCGAGGTGAGTCCGTGCAACAACGCATTGATGCCATCGCCGGTCAGCTGTATGAGGGGGTGCTCGCTCCCCAGGCCTGGAGCGAGGCGCTCGCGGGAATGTGCGCGCAATTGCAGGCGGGCGTCTTTCACTATTTCACGCTGAATGCTGGCGAGGCAGCCGTTCCGCAAAGCGCAAGCAATCTGGAAAGCTTCGGTCTGCATCACGGCTTGATGCAGGAGTACGAGACACACCACGCGCACAACGACCTGCGGATGGCAACCGTGCAGCGGCTGCCCGTGGCCCAGGTCATGCTGGACCATGAGCACATCAGTGCCAGGCAGGCGTCACAGAATAGCGTCTATACGGATTGGCTGGTTCCGCTGGGACTGCGGCATACCGCCGCTGCCACCGTTCGCGTGGAAGGCAATGCGCGTGATTTCATCAGTTTCATGCGCCCCAGGGATGCCGGCGTCTATGGTGCACAGGACAAGGCATTCCTAGAGCATTTGATGCCGCACATCGAGCGGGCCGGCCGCTTGCGCGCGCGCATGGGCCAGCTATGCGGCCAGGCAGCATGGGGACTCGCGGCACTGGATGCGCTGGCGCAGGCACTGCTCGTCGTGGATGCTCGGTGCCGGCTGCAGCATTCCAATCCGGCGGCAGAGCGCCTGCTCGCAACATTCGGCACGTTGCAATGTGTGCACGGCGGGCTGCGATGCACATCGGGCGAGGCGCATGCACGCTTGCAGAGCTTGGTCTCCGCCGCTTGCGCCAATCCCGCAAAGGCGGCTGCCTTGGTGCTCCAAGGCAGCCGGCCCAGCCAGTCCCGGCTCAGGCTGACTGCGTTGCCTCTGGCGGCCAACCATGCGTTTGCCGCGCCGTGGCAACAGCCCCTGGCCCTGATCTTTCTGACTTTGCCCGGCTCCATGGTTTTGCAGAATCAAGGCCTGGTGGGCGAGATGCTGGGCCTGTCACCCAGCGAGACCCGCCTTCTGTTGCTTCTGGCAGGCGGAAAGACCGTGAAGGACTATGCCTTGATGGAAGGATGCAGTTGGCATACGGCGCGCACCCACATGAAGAACCTGATGCGCAATACGGGCTGCCATCGGCAGGTGGAATTGGTGCAACTGCTGCAGGGGTGGGGAATGGTGTGAACAGTCCCTGCCCATCGCGCAGCGCCTTGCGGGCTGGGCGATGGATTGGGCGCTGGTCACGCAGCCCTTGCTTCAGGGGGTGTATTGCAGGTTGTAGTACATCTCCCTGCCGTTGCGGTCGGCGTAGATGAGGAGGAACTCGGCATAGTTCGTGGCCGATGCACCGTCCGGCTTGCCTCCAAAAGGTATGGTGGCCGAGGTGGCTCCTTTGGGCACAGGCACGGTCAGGTTGGGAGTGCGTACCGTGGGCAGGCCGGAGGCAGACCCCGCCGCAGCGCCCTGCCGATAGGAACTGAGTACTGAAAGTGCCATGGGCATGCTGCCCGCTGGCGGTTGCGCAGCCGACCAGACAACCTGCGCGCTGCCGCCGCCGGCCTTGAAGCCGGCCACGATCTCGCCCTCTGAGGGCGAGATGGTGTTGAACTGGGGATAGGCATTGACAGGTATCTGCGCAAACGGATAAGACCCGCTCTTCAGCGTGACCTGATAGGTGGCGATGGGTGTTTTGCCTTGCTGTCCGTTGACGGCTTTCCAGCCATCGTCGGCATGGATATCGAAGCGCACCTCGGTTCCCGCTGCCAGGCCCAGCGCTGCGAAACGGTTGTCACCGTCTGCCATGGCGGCAGCATCGAACCCGCTGCGCACGGTGGAGCCCCAAGAGTCGTTGGCCACACCCAGTTGCGCGTTGGTGCAATCTGCCGTGCCGGCGTTGGCCACGTCGTTGCTGGCGTTCGATCGACACTGCCGGAAGTTGTTGGTGTCCGCATAGCTGGCGTTGCCCCGCACGCCTTGCATTTCGGGTGCATCGCGCATGATGCGTGGCGACAGCAGCTTGAGCGAGTTGCGCGCGCCGCCTGCCTGCGCCGACGGCCAACTGACAATGGCGTAAGTTGCCAGCCGAGCAGGATCGGAAATGCCAAACTGCACCTCGCGCCGCAAGTGGAACGGACTGGCGGACGGTTCGCCGTCGGACAGCTGGCGTACCACATTGGCGCGGTTGCGCGACACCAGTCCCACGCTTACCACGCGCTGATTGCCCAGGCTGCGCATCTCGGCTGCATTGCGGGGAGTGGCGCAGGTGCCGCTGCTGCTTCCTGCGATCAGCGTTTCGCGCTGGTCCCTTGTGCTGGTCCCGTCCGTGAATTTTTCGTCGTAGCTGATATCCACCTCATGCCGTGCGGATCCGTCGGCATTGGTGGCTTTGCGCTCTGCCAGGATTTGCAGATTTTCGAAGCTCCGCCCAATCTGGTAGGCATTGGAGGCCTGGACCTGGGTCTGGTTTTCATCCCAATGGGTGATCAGGCGCTCCTTGCTGCTGCCGTTGCCCAGGTAGCAGTCGTCGAGATGCGCAAAGCGCTCGGTGCCTTTGGCGGGCAACTGGGTGGCGGTCAGAGCCTGTCTGGTATCCATGTACTTCTGCACCAACTCCTGGGTCGTTTGTGTTGGTGGTGCAACCGGGGGCGTCACTTCGTTGTCTCCGCCACCGCCACTGCCACCTCCGCAAGCCGTAAGCGCGAGCACGGCACCGGCGATGAGGGTGGGGCGCAATTTGGGGGTCTGCTTGGTCATTGGGTATCTGCCTTTCAAACGATTGGGAATGGGCGGCGCAAGGATTCGATGGTTTCCCTCATCCGCCTAGACAGCAGTCTTCCCAGCCATGGTGCGCAAGGCCATACCGCATTTGCGGGATGGCTTCGCCACCGGCTCTGGGATGAAATATTTTTTGAGCGGAGTTTTCAGGAGCTGCAGGCACTATTCGCTTTATTTTGCGATTGGCCCTTTGTAAACATCAAAGCCCGCAGGACTGTTGCAGCACCCAGGAGTTCATCGAACGAATTTATTATTGAGCTGGTCAATATGCGGTCATATCCTCTTCCAGGATGCGAAAACTAATTGACGATGGTGAGTGATCCATAGGAGCCCTGGCCGCCACGCACGCTATAGAGCTGCGTGCGTCCCGCGCCTGTGGCCCCGCTTACCGTCACTTCCCCTGTATTTCGATCCGCATAGGAGCACGCTCCCTTGTTGCCGCTGCCATTGATGGCCCGTATGCCAAGATAGCTGACTCCTGAGCTGACGGGCACCTCAAAACAACTTGGCTGGTTGAAAAGTTCGGAACGAGCAACTTCCCTTTCATTCAATGTGATGGCTAGAATATCTCCATCCTCGCATTCATTGTCTTTCATGCAGACATCGATATATTTTTGGCCTGCCATATTTGTATTTGCGCTGAAATTCCCCCAATCTGCCAATTGCTGATTGATGGCGTCAGAAACGAACTGGTCCCAGGAAATGGTTTCGTAAGGTGATATCCGATAGCTGCATGACCGGTTGTCCTCGATTTCCTTGTTGACAGTCGTTTTCTTGTCGGGTGTGCCACTATCCCAACGGATGGACTTGAACAGGTATTTGTCAATTTCTCTTTGCAATTCGGCCGGTGCCACGCGTGGTGGACTATCAATGCAGATCATGCGCTGATCGCCCATGATAGGACCGGTGAGCTTGACACGCTTGCCACCATCTCCTGTGGCGACTGCGATGGCATCCAAGACTTCCTCTGCACCACTGCACCCTGTCATCAAGACCGCGATGGGACACGCGATCAAGGAAAAGACAAGCTGACGCGTCCACTGGTTTCTTGTTGAGTTCCATTCCATTTTGATTCCCTTCAGTTGATGTGAAAAATAACAACCACGGGAAGGAATAATGAATTGTTTGTCCCAGTGAAAATATACCGCAGATGCGGTATTGATCTTCAGGACGCAGCAAGCATTGCAGTAGAAGTACTGCCAGATTTCTGAAATGGAAAAAGAAACTATTCTTTGCTTTCCTGCACCCTCAACGCCTGCCCAATCGCATAGAACTGCCCACCCGCCACGTAGTGCAGGCTGCGCAGCGCGGGGTCGGCGTCCTCGAAGTGCCAGTGGCCGTTGCGGAATACGCGGGTGTCGGACCACGCGCCCACGATCTCGCCGATGAACAGGTCGTAGGCCTGCTGGTTGTGGGGCTCGGGGATCAGCCTGCAGGCCAGCCAGCCGGCGCAGCCGTCCACGAAGGGCAGGTCGAACCCGTCCATGCCGAACAGCTGAACGCCGCTGGTGGCGAGCTTGCCGGCATCGGTGGACAGGCTAAGCGTGCCGACCTGGTGCGTGAGCTGCAACTGGGCGGCCGTAGGCACCTGGATCACGAACATGCCGCTGTGCTCGACCAGGGCGCGCGTGGCCGTGGCCTTGTCAAGCACCACGGTGAGCTTCGGGGGCGCAAAGTCCAGCGCGCAGCACCAGGCTGCGGCCATGACGTTGTCCACGCCGCCGTGGCGTGCCGAGACCAGGACGGTGGGGCCGTGGTTGATCAGTCGGTAGGACTTGGCGAGATCGACCGGGGCGATATGCGGGTTCATGCAAGGGTTCCTGAAGGGTTCTGTTTTTGCGCGTGCAGGCGCCGGGCTCATTCGGCCAGCGCCTCGGAACCCACGATATGGACACCGGGCCTGGCGTTGACAGCTGCCTCTATCAAGGCATGGGCGATGCGGTGTGCGGGGTTGAGCCGCCAGCGCCGGGGCAGCAGCGGGCCCAGGGCGCCAAGAACGCCGACCATGGCGCGCTCACCCGCGCGGTGCTCGGTGCGCGGGCCGCTGATCAGGCCGGGGCGCACGAAGGTGAGGGACGCAAAGCCTTGCGCCTGCAGGTCGCGCTCGAGTTCGCCCTTGACGCGGTTGTAGAAGATGCGCGAGCCGGCGTCGGCGCCCATGGCCGAGTTCAGCACATAGGTGGGCGTGCCGTGGCGATGAGCCAACTGTGCGGCCAGCAGCGGATAGTCATGGTCCACGCGCTGAAAAGCCGGCTGGCTGCCGGCTTTCTTGATGGTGGTGCCCAGGGTGCAGACCAGGGCATCGGCCCGCCACCAGTCGGCGCCTTCGGGCAGGTGCTCGAAATCGACGATGGGGGCGAGCAGCCTGGGATGCGCCGGCAGCGCCCGGCGTACCGGGGCCACGACGCGGGTGATGCGGCTGTCGGCCAGGGCCTGTTGCAGCACCTGGCTGCCCACCAGCCCCGTGGCGCCTACGATCAGCAGTTGCATGGCTTGGTCTTTCGATGGGGACACGGATCAGCCAGTGTGCCGTAGATGGCGTGGCGCATAAAACTGGTGCAGCCCAAGGCAAGGGACACCGAGGAAGGGCCTACGCCGGCAGCGCCGCCCGGCACCGAGGGTGTCGCCGGCTGCCCGGACGCCCCCTCCCGCGAAGCGAGAGAGGGCGCCGTGCAACGGGGGAAGCGGCGTAAGCCGCTCAGGGGGAGTTACGCCAATGCAGGCCAGTCGATGTAGCCCTGGGCGCCGCCGCCGTAGTAGGCCTCGTGCGGGGCCACGGCCAGTTCCTTGCCATGGCGCAGGCGGGCCACCAGATCGGGGTTGGCGATGAAGGGGCGGCCGATGGCCACGGTATCGACCAAGCCCTTGGCGCGGCGGTCCATGGCCAGTTCCAGGTCATAGCCGTTGTTGCCCATGTAGGCGCCGTCAAAGAGCTTGCGCAGCGCGTCCAGGTCCACGCCGGGCGGCAGTTCGCGCGAGCCGCCGGTGGCGCCTTCCACGACGTGCAGGTAGGCCAGGCCGAAGCGGTTGAGCTGGGGGATGAGGTGGCCGTAGAGGGCCATCACGTCGCTGTCCAGCGGTGTGTTGCCGGCGTTGGGCGTGACGGGCGACAGGCGGATGCCCACGCGGTCGGCGCCCCAGACCTTGGCCACGGTGTCGGTGACTTCCAGCGTCAGGCGGGCGCGGTTTTCGATGCTGCCGCCGTAGGCGTCGCTGCGGTGGTTGGTGGAGTCGCGCAGGAACTGGTCGAGCAGGTAGCCGTTGGCCGAGTGCACTTCCACGCCGTCAAAGCCTGCACGCTTGGCGCATTCGGCCGCATGGCGGTATTGCTCGACGATGCCGGGGATTTCGCTGGTTTCCAGGGCGCGGGGCATGGACACCTCGGCTACGCCGTTGGGCGTGAAGGTGACGCCTTCGGCCTTGATGGCAGAGGGGGCGACAGGGGCCACGCCACCGGGCTGCAGGTCTACGTGCGAGTAGCGGCCCACGTGCCACAGCTGGGCCACGATCTTGCCGCCGGCCGCATGTACGGCGTCGGTGACCTTCTTCCAGCCGGCGACCTGCTCCTCGGTCCAGATGCCGGGGGTCAGGTTGTAGCCGCGGCCCTGGGCCGAGATGTTGACGGCTTCGCTGATCAACAGGCCTGCGCTGGCACGCTGGGCGTAGTAGGTGGCGTGCAGTTCGGTGGGCACGCCGTCGTCACCGGCGCGGCTGCGGGTCAGCGGGGCCATGACGAAGCGGTTGGCGAGCGACAGGCCGCCCAGTTGGGTGGGAGAGAACAGATCGGTGTGAAGGCTGTGGTCGGTCATGGTGTGCAGTGGTGGTGGTTGAACAAAAAGGAGGAGGGATGGGCGAAGGGTGAGAGGTTTGAAGTTGACCAGTCGTCTACAAACAAGACAAATAAAAAGCGGCGGCCAGGCCTGCTCAGCCCAGCAGCCGCTTCGTGGAAACAAGGGCTGCGGCAAAGGGCTCCTCATGCCGGCCCAGCTTGGACAGCAGGGAGGCACCCAGCCACAGCTGGTACAGCGATTCGGCCAGCGTGGGGGCATCCATGGTGGAGGTGATGGAGCCGTCGGCCTGGCCTGCGCGCACGCAGTCGGTCAGGCGGGTGATGATGGCGTCGGTGCCGGTGCGCAGCACCGAGCGCATGTCGTCGGACAGGTCGCAGACCTCGGGACCCAGCTTGACCACGAGGCACTGGCCTCCTGCATGGGCCGAGCATTGTTTCTGTGTCCAATGGCGGAAGTAGGTCATCAGCCTGGAGATGGCCGGATCGGGCGTCTCCATGAGCGCATCGATCTTGGCCAGGTACTCGTCGAAGTACTCCTGCAGCAGGGCCTGGCCGAACTCTTCCTTGGACTTGAAGTAGTAGTAGAAGGAGCCCTTGGGCACGCCCGCGGCCGCGACGACCTCGGCCAGGCCGACGGCCGTGTAGCCTTTCTGGGTCATCAACGCCTTGGCCACATCAAGGATGTGCTGGCGTGTTTCCTGTGCGGGTTTCTTCATGGGATCGAAGTCTAACGCAAAAACCGACCAGTCGTCTACAAACTTTGTTCCAGCGTCATTCCGGCGGTCGCAACGCCTGTGCCGTCGGGCAAGTCACCCGGCCGGATGATGCGCGCAAGGCCCATCCTGTCGCTCAGAAAGTCGATCAAGGCCCGGGCGGCGCCGGACTGGAAGCGGTTGGGCATGTACAGCATGAACATGCGGCCCTGGTTGATGCTGAATTCGTAGTCCTGCATGGCCAGCACGACGCGGCCATCTTCCACCTGGCGGCGCACCATGTAGTCGGGCACCAGCCCCACGCCCAGGCCACCGGTGATGCAGTCGCACAGGAAAGGGTAGCTGCGCGACATCAGCGTGGGCGTGATGTCCAGCTCCTCCAGTGGCTGGCCGTTCCGCGCAATCTGCAGGCGCACCTTGCCGCTTTCTCCGCCCGATGTGATGAGCGGCGTGCGCGACAGCTCGGACGGGGTCTCCGGCAGGCGGTGGCTGTGCAGCCAGTCGCTGGAGGCGCACAGGCTGTAGCGCACCGGCCCCATGTCGCGCGCCACCAGCATGGGTGGCGGGTCGGACATGACGCGGATGGCGATGTCCACGCTGTCCTTGAGCAGGTTGTCTATGAAGTTTTCCAGGCGGATGTCCAGCACCACCTGCGGATGGGCGCGCTTGAACTCGATCAGCCACGGCGCCATGACCAGGTGGCCGTAGCCGGTGGGCACGCTCAGGCCGATCTTTCCCGAGATGTCGTCCGTGCTGCTTTGGGCCAGTTCGCGCACCAGTTCGGTCTCGTTGAGGATGTTGCGCGCATGGCGGTAGATGCGCTGGCCGACCTCGGTGGCCTCCACGCCCTGGGGCGTTCTGCGCAGCAGCGATGCGCCCAGGGACTTCTCCAGCCGGGCCAGGTGGTAGCTCACGTTGGCCCGCGACATGTTCAAGAACTTTGCCGCCTGGCTCAGGTTTCCGTGTTCGATGATCTGGACAAGGATGTTGAATGCCAGGAGATCCATGCGCTGCAGTCCAAGGGGGTGTCAATATTGTTTGACATGATGTCAACCGCCGCCGCCATTGTCAAAGAGGGTGCGCTGGGCAGAATGGGCCAGCCAGAACACATAAACATTCAAGGAGACAAGATGGCAGGCATCACAAAAAGACAGGCGCTGGCCAAGGGCATGGCGCTGGGAGCCATCGGCGTGGCTGCGTTCGCATCGCTGTGCGGCGCGGCGCAGGCCAATACCGATACCGGGGCCTGGCCCGACAGGCCGATTCGCCTGGTCGTTCCCTTCCCGCCGGGCGGACCCACCGATGGTGCGGCGCGCGTCTACGCCGAGGCGCTGGCGCGCCAGCTGGGCCAGCCCGTGGTGATAGAGAACAAGCCCGGCGCATCGGGCGCGGTGGCGGCAGGCCAGTTCCGTACGGCAGCGCCTGACGGCTATACGCTGATGATGATGGTCACGCCCACCATCATGGCGCCGCATTTCTTCAAGAACGTCAAGTTCCACCCGGCCACGGATTTCGCCCCGGTCACCAAGATCTATGACTTGCCCAATGTGATTGCGGTCAATGCGCAGTCCTTGCCTAAGGTGACGGACCTCAAATTGCTGTTCCAGTACGCCAAGGCGCAGCCCGCCACGCTGGACTACACCAGCTCCGGCGCGGGCAGCTCGGGCCACCTGAGCATGGAGCTGATGAAATCCGCCAGGCTGCACACCATGCAGCACGTGGCCTACAAGGGCAGCGCGCCCGCCATGAACGACACGCTGGGCGGCGTGGTGCCGGTGATCTATGCGGACATGGTGTCTGCGCTGCCCCATATCCGCAGCGGCCGGCTGAAGGCGCTGGCGGTGGGCACGCCGCAGCGCGTGAAGGCGCTGGACGGCGTGCAGACCATGGCCGAGCAGGGCTTTGGCGGCTATGAGGCATCGTCCTGGGGCGGCCTGGTGGCACCCAGGGACACGCCGCGCGCCATCATCGACAAGCTCAGCGCCACCTCGCGCCAGCTGCTGGCCACCGACGAGGTGCGCGACCGTTTCGAGAAGATCGGCGTGACGGCCGCCTACCTCAACCCCCAGGACACCGAGGGCCTGATCCGCAGCGACTACACGCGCTGGGGCGAGGTGGTGCGCACCAACGGCCTGGGCGCGGAGTGAGCCCATGGCCATGAGTCCTATTCCTGCGCAATCCATGTTCCGCCCCCTGCGGGCCGTGCGTTCCCTGGCCGATGTGGAGGCCATCGAAAGCCAGTCCATGGCCGGGCTGATCACGGCGCAAACGGTCTACGACCTGTTTTGCAACTCCGCGCGTGAGCACGGCCAGGGCAGGGCGCTGAGCTTTCTGCCCCAGGCCGGCAGCGTGGATGACGCCCGGCACCTGAGCTATGCCGAACTGCTGGGCCGGATCCACCAGACGGCCAACGCCCTGCATGCGCTGGGCATGGGCGCCAGCGACACGGTGGCCATCCTGCTGCCCGGCTGCATGGAGTACCACTTTGCGCTGTGGGGCGGCGAGGCGGCGGGCATCGTGCAGCCCATCAATCCTTTGCTGAGTGCCGAGAAGATCTCTGCCCTGATGCGGACCACGGGCGCGCGCTTTCTGATCGCCTGGGCGGACGAGGACGATGCCGGCATCCGCGAGAAAGTCACGGCGCTGGATGCGGACCTGGCGCATGTGCTCTGGGTCTCGCATGAAGGCCGGGTTCCCCAGGGGGATGGACAGCGCTGGCCCGCCAGCGATCTGAACGCCGCCCTGGCCGCCCAGCCCTCCGACCGGTTGGTGAGCGGGCGCCAGCCCCAGGCCGGCGACGTGGCGGCCTACTTTCATACCGGGGGCACCACGGGTGCGCCCAAGATCGCCGTGCAAACGCATGGCGCCCAGGTCTACACCGCCTGGGCCAGCGTGCAGATGCAGGGCCTGAACACGGCCGACCGCACCATCAACGGCTACCCGCTGTTCCATGTGGCGGGCGTGCTGCCGGGCTCGCTGGCCTGCTTTTCGGCCGGGGCCCACGTCATCATTCCGACCACGGGGCTGTTTCGCAACAAGGCCGTGATTGCCGGCTTCTGGCGCATGGCGGCACAGTGGAAGCCCACGCTGATGTCGGCCGTGCCCACGGTGCTGGCCGCGCTGGTGGAGGTGCCGCTGCTGGGGGCCGATGTGTCCTCCATCCGCTACTTCCGCACGGGCGCCGCGCCGCTGTCGCCGGAGGTGGCGGCGCGCTTCAAGGCGCACAGCGGCTTCCATGTGCACGAGAGCCTGGGCATGACCGAGATGACGGGCATCTCCACCATCACGCCGCCTGGCCTGCACGCGGCAGCGGGCCATGTGGGCCTGCGCCTGCCGTTTGCGCGCCTTGCCGTGCGCCGCATGGGGCCTGACGGCAGGCCATCGGACCAGGAAGCGGCGGCCGGCGAAACCGGCATGGTGGTGTTCCAGTCGCCCAATCTGTTTTCCGGCTACCTGGCCGGCATCGAGCCGTCCAGCTACCTCACCGATGACGGCTGGCTGATCACGGGCGACCTGGGCTCGGTCGGCGACGATGGCCTGCTGCGGCTGCGCGGGCGTTCCAAGGACGTGATCATCCGCAGCGGCCACAACATCGATCCGCAGGTGATAGAGCAGGCGCTGGAGCGCCATCCCGCCGTCAAGGCCTGCGCCGCCGTGGGCGCGCCCGATGCCTATGCGGGCGAGGTGCCTGTGGCCTTTGTCGCGCTCCACCCCGGCGCCCAGGCCGATGAGACCGAACTGCTGGCCTTTGCCGCAGCCGGCGTGGACGAAGCGCCTGCGCGCCCGCGCTATGTGCGCATCATCGATGCGCTGCCCACCACCAACGTGGGCAAGGTCTACAAGCCGCGCCTGCGCAGCATGGCTGCTGAAATCTACGCCCGCACCCTGGTGGCCCAGGCGCATGAGCGCATGGGCCTGCCGCTGCCGCCCGCCGACAGCACCACGCATGCGGAAGGCGAGGGCTTTGTGCTGCGCCCGGCCAGGGCGCACGACAGGCGCCCCTGGGAGCAGGCCGCCGAGGCGCTGGCCTTCACGGGCGAGCCGGTGCGCATCGAGGATGCCGCCTGAGCGCTGGGCCGGACCCCATTGCAGCCACCTGGTGAACTGCGCCGGGGTGGTGTGCAATGCGCATAGAATGCAAACCATTCGCATTCAATAATCGATGCGGCGACATGCGGCCGCACCCCACTCCCAACACGTTCATGCCGTCGGCCCGTTATGGCGCCGATGGCTGTTTTTTTGTCCTTTGAGGAAGCTGCAATGAAGAAACACTGGATTCTTGTCTCCGCACTCCTGGCCGCCAGCGGCGCCAGCCAGGCCCACCAGATCTGGCTGGAGCAGCCGGCCGGCGAAACCGCCGTGATCCGCTTTGGCGAATTCGGCGACAACCTGCGCGAGACATCGCCGGGCCTGCTCGACAAGTTCGGCAAGCCCGTGGCCACCCTGGTGTCTGCCCAGGGCGAGAGGGCGGCCGATGGCCGCAAGACCGGCACCGGCTTTGCGCTGCCCTTCAAGGCCGGCCAGGGCGACAGCATCGTGGCCGAGGATGCCGGCTACCCGCTGTACACCAGCAAGAAGGGCGAGCAGGAACTGCGCAACTGGTACCACCCGGCCGCGCGCCTGATCACCGGCTTTGCCGCCCAGGCCCCGCGCCTCACGCTGGATGTGGTGCCCTCGGGCAAGGCCGGCGAATTCAAGGTCATCTACAAGGGCCAGCCCCTGCCCAAGGCCAAGGTCGTGCTGACCGTGCAATCGGGCTGGAGCAAGGAAGCCCATGCCGACGAGCAGGGCTTGGTGCAGTTCGACATGCCCTGGAAGGGCACCTACGTGGCCGAAGCCACGCACGACGAGCGCAGCGGCGGTGAGCGCACCGGCCCGAACGGTGCAGAAAAATACGACGGCGTGCACTACGTGACCTCGGTCACCTACGTCAAGCCTGATGGCGTCGCCGCCATCCCGGCCGGCCCTGCAGCCAAGCCCAACAAATAGGCACTGCGGTCCTGCACGGCCCGCACCGCCCCGCACCGGCCGGTGCGGGGCACCGGTTTCCATGGCGTCCGGGCCTGCAGGCATACGGGCGCGACGCCAGCCACCAGGCAGGGCTCAGGGCAGGAACGGTGACGACAGCAGCCGCAAGCCGATGGAAAACCACCGCTCCTGCGTGCTGCTGCCCGCGCGGTTGCCGTAGGTGGCATCGACCTGCACATGATTGGGAACCAGCCAGTAGCGCAGGCCCATCTGGTAGAAGGGCTTGCCCTGGTTCTGGCCGAATGTCTCGGCAATCAGCCAGGTGCTCTGGCTCAATTGGGCCTCGGTGGCCAGGCCCCAGGTCATGAGGTTGCGATGCGTCTGCGCCGTGCGCAGCCAGCCCACGTTGGTGTGGAAGAACAGCCGGTCATCGCGCAGCGAGAACGTGACGGGCACATAGGCGTACAGGTCTCCCCGGCCCTGGCCCTCGTCATTCGGATGCCGGGCATTGCCCACGGCCAGGCCCCAGCCCCAGCCATTGGGCTGCAGTTCCTTGAACAGGGTCTTGCCCTGGATCACCACATCCGTGGTCCGGCTGCTGCCGTCCTCTCGCGTGCGTGCCGCGCCCAGCGTCAGCTCCAGATTGCCCGTGAAATTGCAGGCCGGCTGGGCCCAGAACTCCGTGCTGTCCTTCTTGGACTTGACCCAGCTTTCCAGCTGGCAGGACTTGGCATCGACGATGCGGGCATCATCCGTGATCATGGGCCGGGCTGCATGGGCCGGGCTGGTGCCGAGACAGGCTGCCAGGCCCAGGGCTGCCGCCGTCCAAAGGGAGTGGGAATTGCGCATGGCCCGCCATCCTAAAGCCGAAAAATGACGCCACCAGAACATTGTTGTGCCAGGAGCGCCACAACAACGGCTGTGCACGGATTTCCCCCATATGGCCCATATGGCCCTATATGCCCTTATATGGCTGGCACATCTAGGCACAGACGCAGACCCGCCATCTGGCCGGGCATGTTGGCCAGCGGCAGCTGAAGCTCCGTCAGCAGCATGGCCTGCTGCATGGGATGCTGAAACGGATAGAACGCCGCCGCACCGCCACGGATGCGCCACTCGTGCGGGCTGGCCTGCAGCCGGGTGAACGTGGCCACGGCCAACGCCGCCATTCCCCAGGGATTGGAGGCCGCGCGGTTGAGCTGCCCATCGCCAAACTGCGCCAGGCACACATCACCGGACAGATCGCGCTGGGGAACTGCGTCCCCGCACACATACAGCCGCTCCGTGCCTGCCTTCGCAACGTACTCCCACTCATGGTCCCAAGGCAGGCGATAGCCCGTGGCGGCCAAAAAGCGCTGCGCTTCCTCTTGCGTGACATAGGCGGGAAACGGCCCGTCCTCGCTGGAGAAATCAGGCCGCTCCAGCCCATCGCACAGCTCCACATGCTCTTCAATCACCCACTCGAACGTAGGAAAGCGGCCCATCAGAAATGCGGGCAACATGCACGGGATCGGCCTCCTGCGCTGCATGGACCACCGGCGCAATCAAGGACCAGTCCTCCGCAGGGATCGAATCGCGCAGCTTATCCAGCCGCTGCGCCCTTGCCCCGTAGGTGAAATCGCCGCCCAGGACCAGGGTCAGCGTGGTCTCATGCTGCGCATCGTAAAAGCAGGGAACCTCCCATGTTGCGCCCTCAGCAGGTTCTGTAGAGACGAATGGTTTGGCGAACTCGAAGCCGCGCGGCAGCCCCTCCAGAATGGCTTGGGCAATCTCTGCGCGGCGGGAGGGCAGGGGTGGATTTCCAGGATTGGGGGCTGGCGAGTTCGGGGATGGTGTGCATGGTCGGGACAAAAATCACATGACTTCAAACAGATGAAATTTGACGCCGTGCGGATTCTTGCCGAAATCTCCAGACAGCTCGCCACGCATGGTCAGATCGCACCTCTTGTCTTGCATGAAAACATCCATCTCGTAGCCCCAGCCTCCGTAATTCAATCGATAGACCCTGATTGAAGAATTTTCATTGTTGGCACAAATTTCATCTTCTTCCAGAATGATCTGGCTACCTATTGGAGGAGGTGAAAACGAGGTGAAATCGTCTTTGCCGAGATAATTTTCCAATGCTTCAAAAGCCTCATCCATTTGCAGTGGGCCGATACCGAAGTGGGCTTCAAGGGTTTTCAGATCTTGGTGAAAGAATGCGGTCGCCAGCAAGCGGATGGATTTCTCTGCGGTCTCCAGGTTGAGTGTGTGAAGATTTTGGGGTGTATTCATATGAGTGGGCAGCTGCCATGTCTGGATGTTAAATAAAGATTGAAGGATTATTGGTGGTAATTATTTCAATATATGACCCGTGGCTACCAATATTTGTTTTATTTTTCTAAGCTTCCTGTTACTCCTTCTCGCCAGTACTGCAGATATTTCAGCGAAGTCATTTTCAACAGTCTTGGTGGAGATTTTTCTGTTTTTTATATCATCGATTATTGCGGCATTGGTTTCAAATGTAAGAGCTAGAGGGTTTTCCTTGTGGTATGAAAATCTACAAACGCATAGATCATTAATGATGAGTGCGCCATCGGAGTTTTTGCTGTCAAGGAACAATCTCATGTTGGCTGGCTTATTGATCATCTTAAGGATGGTGGATAACCTGAATCCATGGAAATCAAGGCCGCTGCCCCATATTTTCCCTTTGAGCGTGTATATCTTGAAGTTGATTCCCTGGTTTCTATTAACTATGGAATAGTATTTCTCGAATAATTCATGATCATGCGGATCTCCCTCTCTGGAAAATCCCGTGCATGCCAGGTCTTCTATGCTTTCTGGCACCGTTGCTGATGTTTCAACATTCAGACATATTTCTCCAAATAGATATTATATTAAAATAATGCTTATATCTGGGTAATCGATTGTCATAATGTAGGGGCTATGTATCCAACTGTATGGGCTTCAATAATACATTTGCCTTTTGCAAAGGGAATCGTGTGGCAGAAAAGAAAGTCAGGCAATCGGCTCTGATTCTTAAGATGTTCAGTCCCACAGTGAGATGCCACGACCAGTAGCTCAAGAGTAGGCCGTGGTGCGGCCCAGGCCCCTTGGCCATGTTCGGCGGTGATCCAGTGGCGCGCCGATCTGGTCGCACTGGTACCAGTAGGTGCTGTGTTCCTCGCCCGCTCCCTGAATGGTGGCCAGCGGTACAAAGCTCCCCGGCTCGTAAATATAGAGCGCCTGTCTTGTACCTCGCTGGCTGTGCACCATGAGGTCGCCATCCCAAAGGTAGTGGGTACTGCAGAAGGCATCGCTTTTGGCGACACATCGGCCCGTGGGGTCGTAGGCGTAGCGGGTGGCCTGGGTGACGCCGTGGCGCGTGGTGTTCGATTCGACGAGCTGGTGGTCTGCGTTCCAAGTTAGGTCCAGCACTTCCTGGGTGCCGGTCTTTTGGTTGCCGCGGGTGCGGCGGGTGACGTTGCCGCGCACGTCGTATTCAAAGTGCAGGTCCTGGTATAAGCGCAGGCGGCATACTAGGTCTGCGGATATGAATTATGGCAATGGTTCCAGTGAGATGCACGTAGCTTATATTTATGTGTCAATCTGGGGTTGCCCAAAGATCGGCGGATAGGTTATGAATAAACCTGGAGGCAATGGGTTTGCTTAGTTTTTGATGTACTAAGGTTTGGGTATCTGAAAAAACAAGGCCAAAAGTTAGAGTCCCCTGAAAACCATGATAGCTAGATACTCCTTGAGCATAGAAAGCTACCTGTTTGAGAATAAAATCGCCGTCCATATGGATGGAGTTATCTTTAAAGATTCGATTATAGTTGTCTTGATTTTCATAGATCAACGCAATGCTATGCTTCTCGTTTTCTTCAATCTAGCTATTTCTTGCATTTATAGCTGCTGCTTCAGTATCCTCTTCGTATTCTTCGTCTTGCTCTGCAAGATGAGGTCGTTCAAAGATTCGATGCTCCTGAAGCCAAGCATCGAAAGAAGGATCATTGGGAGATTTTCCAATGAATGAAACGAGAATTTTTCCATCCATAGAATATGAGATTCTATTTAAGGTTGAGATTCTTTGCGTCGAATTTGTTAATCTTTCTTATTCTTATGGTTTCTATGCCTTTCCACTTGTTTTTATAGAATATGATAATTATGTGGTTGTCCTTTTGATACGCTTGGACAAGGTCTTCCTGATTCTTGCTGACTGATTTTCCCAATTTTTCTTCAACCTGTGATTTGTCCATTGCAAAAGCGAGGTTGAATGGATTTTCTTTTTCAAAGCCTTTATTGATATCGAATGATTCAAAAGTGAACCAGCCATCCCCAATAGGTGGGGAAAGATATTTTTCCTTGTATGAATCTGTGGGGTCAAATTCCATGGAAATCAATTTGTCTTTGGTTTTTATTCTTGTTGTTGAATCTCCCTTTGGCATCTTTTTTATGTCATTCTCGAGAAGAAATGACTCAAAATCATCACTTGTCGAAGTATGACCTAGGAAGGATAGCAATCTTTCGGTATTCATCATATTTCTTATGTTGATGGTAATTTTGGTTTCACGGCTTTATGAGATAACGCCATGTCTTCGACATATTTATCAAAATCAAAATCCTTTAGCTCTTCCACTGATTGCATATACTCTTCAAGCATCCATGGTCTTTCGTGAGCCACGGATTTCCCCGGCGAGCAGGTCGCCGGCGTAGAGGAGGGGGGCGCCCGAAGGCATCGTGCTTGTCGATTCGCCGGCCCAGTGCGTCGTGGCTGTCGGTAGCCTACGTACGCACAGGCTTCTTGAGAGGAGTTCTGCAAAATCTAGTTTTCCGTGATTTCAACCAAATGAAATTAAATTTCACGGGTGATGATCGTTTGATAACAGTTTTTTGCGAATCAATTTTCAATTGGCCAAGAGTCTAATTCTTGGAATAAACCACAAAACTACCTTTGTTCGGATTGCTACTGCCTTTCCAACCACAAGGAAATCCCGATGACTTATATATTTTAAATACTCTTTCAAAGAAATCTATTTTTTCCTCGGAGAATAATCTGGATTTTGCGCAAAACACCAAATCTTCATAAAATATATTCATTAGAAATTCATAATCATCGTCATCTATACCTAATTCAATAATAAGATGTTTGTTGTTATTTATTATTTTTTCGTAATAATTTTCCGAATCTCGATGTATTGCAAATTTTTCCAAATAATTGGGTGGAGGCGGGATTTCAATTTTCTTTTGTGCGGAGGAAAATATATCTTGTAAAAAATAATAGGGTTTTTTGATATCCTGATCTGTATATATTTCTAAGGCTCTATGTATATTTGTGACAATCTCTGTATTTTTATCACTGCCTTTATATATAGTTCTGAGAAATTTATTATCCCTCATGAAAATTAAAATCTCCTGCACATCTGCCGGAAAGTCAGTTATGGTCGTCATTAGAATCCTCCTTTTTTCAAGAGATCGTCCCAAAGTTTGAATGTAGATCCTTCACTTTTCATTATTGGCGTTCCTTTTTTTAACTCTTTGTGTAAGAAATCCTGCATTTCATTTACTCTTTTTGAGAGTTGCTTGGGACATCCGCCCGATGATGCTATTTCTCTATCTATTGCAGATAATATGGCGTCGGAATAGTCATTGTGATTAGTATTGTGGGTGGATTTTCCAAACCATTTTCCCTTCTCTCCTCCAAATTGCCCTGTTTTCTTGGGTAAATTGATAAGATTCTCTAAAGCGTGTCTGTCTATGCAGTTGAGAATAGGTCTTTTGTTAAAAATATCTTGTGGTACTTTGTGATGTGTTTGATGATCTGGAGATTTACCTGCTACCCGATCCATTCTATTTCGATGGGTTGATAGACCAGCAGGATCAATCCATTCAATTGGATTGACCCCATATAAATAGAAATTTTCACCACCAAACAACCCAATCGGATCCTGATGCACAAACCTTCCCACCACAGGATCGTAGTACCTGAACCGGTTGTAGTGCAGCCCCGTCTCGCCGTCAAAGTACTGTCCCTGGAACCGTAGCGGTTGCTCCACCAGCGCAAGGCTTTGTACCTCACCCTGGGCGGCCAGGGCCAGCGGGCGCTGGTCGTGGGGGAACACCGCCGCATCGTCCGTGCCGGTGCGCAGGTGCTGCAGCTGCTGGGTCTGGCCCCAGACCTTGTAGCTGGCGGCCCAGACGATGCGGCCGGCTTCGTCGGTGAGTTCCTGGGGGGCGCCGATCTGGTCGCAGTGGTAGTAGTAGGTGGCAAAGCTGGATTGGCCCGCTTCTGCCTGTGCGTTGCGGTTTTCCTCGTTCCTCCATTCCGACTCCAGCTTGGCCAGGGGCACGAAGCTGTCGGGCTCGTAGAGGTATTCGCTCAGGCGTGAGCCACGGATTTCCCCGGCGAGCAGGTCGCCGTCGTAGAGGAAGGTGGTGCGCCCGAAGGCATCGTGCTTGTCGATGCGCCGGCCGAGCGCGTCGTAGCGGTAGCGCGTGGTCTGGACGGTGGCGGCAGGCTCTGGCTGCGCGTTCGAGCCGGCGATCTTCGGTTCGGGCTTGTCGTGGTAGCGCGTGACCGTGGATTCGAGCATCTGGTGCTCGGCGCTGTAGCGAAAGCGCTGCACGGTGTGCCAGCCGATGCGGCGCTCCACGATGTTGCCGTGCAGGTCGTAATGGAAGCGCAGGTCCTGGTAGACGGTGAGCCGGTTGGTGGGCACCTGTTCGCGTTCGTTGCTGGTGCCGCCGCTGCTGAGGTCTCCATCACGGTTGGGGTTGAGCAGGTTGCCTGCGGTGTCGAACGCGAAGGTTTCCAGGTTCCGGCCCGAGGTAGGCGATCCGCCGGCAGCATTTTTCTGGGCGGCAAGGATGCGGCCCAGGGCGTCGTAACGGTACTGGCTGTCGCCGCGCAGGCCGTCGCGCGTGGCGACGAGGTTGCCTGTGGGGTCGTACTGGTAAAGGCGGGCGATGCGCTGGCCGGAGGGCAGGGGAGTATCCCGGTCCCAGAGGGCCTGGGGTGAAGGCCTGCCGGGCTGACCTTATGGGAGGTAAGGCGGCCTATTGGGTTCCAGCCATAGCTAGTAATAAGCCAAGTCGTTCATAACCAATGGATCTTGAGCTTTCATTTATGCGTTGCCTAGTTGACTAATATTATTGAAGTCAGCAGTGCTATCTGGATATAGATTATCCTAGAGATGCTAGCACCACATCAGGTGGTTGGCCTGGAAAAAATAAGAAATTCTCCTGATTTCCAGTCTTCTTGGCCTAACCAACCGTAGGGAAAACCTTGTCTTTTATATATGCTGAACATGTTTTCGAAATATGGATGCGACTCAGTCATTAATAATCTCGATGATGCACAAAGAAGCAGATCATTGCTGATTGCATCGGCTATAAGCTCGGCTTGATCTTTGCTGAATTCTTTAATCGCCAATATTCTTGGAGCGATAAGTTTATAAAAATTTTCTTGCTCAGCAAATTCTATTAAAGAACGCCTTAACGTTCGAAGTGGCTCATCCATTGGGTACGGAATTTCTGAGGAGGCATCCTGAGTTATTTCAACCAATGGGAAATGTGGTGGACTGATATCTTGATCAAGATACTCGGCCAATATTTTTTTTATATCTGTAGCAACATTTTTATCATCTCCATTGGGGATGTACTCTCGCTCCATAATGGAACCTTGCTTTACATAATTTAGAACTTCAACAACTTTTGCAGGAAATGAATTTATATCAATCATGTTAGAATCCAGAGTTTCGTAAGATTTTATCCCATTGAGAGAAGCTAGCTCCCTCTTTGTTCATTATAGGCGTTCCTTTTCTTAGTTCCTTTCTTATGGTTCTTTGCATCTCTCCAAGCATTTGTGAGAGCTTTTTGGGGCAGCTTCCTGCTTTTTGAGCTACTCTCATAACGGAATCCTCGATTGCTAGAGAATATAGCGTATGGTTTGTATTATGCGTTGATCTTCCAAAGTACTTTCCTTTTTGTCCTTTGTAGCGCCCTCTTTCTGTTGGAAGATTAATTAAATTATCCAAATGATCTTTGTCTATACAATTTAGTATAGGGAATTTCTTGAAAACCTCTTTGGGGATCATGTGGTGAGTTTGATGACTTGTATGCTGCCCCACTTTCTTATTCATTCGATTACGGTGAGTACTGAGTCCTTCAGGATCAATCCAATCCAAAGGATTCGCTCCATAGTGATATAAATTTTCTCCCCCCTCCAGCCCAATCGGATCCTGATGCACAAACCTCCCCACCACAGGATCGTAGTACCTGAACCGGTTGTAGTGCAGCCCCGTCTCGCCGTCAAAGTACTGTCCCTGGAACCGTAGCGGTTGTTCCACCAGCGCCAGGCTTTGTACCTCACCCTGGGCGGCCAGGGCCAGCGGGCGCTGGTCGTGGGGGAACACCGCCGCATCGTCCGTGCCGGTGCGCAGGTACTGCAGCTGCTGGGTCTGGCCCCAGACCTTGTAGCTGGCGGCCCAGACGATGCGGCCGGCTTCGTCGGTGAGCTCCTGGGGGGCGCCGATCTGGTCGCAGTGGTAGTAGTAGGTGGCAAAGCTGGATTGGCCCGCTTCTGCCTGTGCGTTGCGGTTTTCCTCGCTCTTCCATTCCGATTCCAGCTTGGCCAGGGGCACGAAGCTGTCGGGCTCGTAGAGGTATTCGCTCAGGCGTGAGCCACGGATTTCCCCGGCGAGCAGGTCGCCGTCGTAGAGGAAGGTGGTGCGCCCGAAGGCATCATGCTTGTCGATGCGCCGGCCCAGCGCGTCGTAGCGGTAGCGCGTGGTCTGGACGGTGGCGGCAGGCTCTGGCTGCGTGTTCGATCCGGCGATCTTCGGTTCGGGCCTGTCGTGGTAGCGCGTGACCGTGGATTCGAGCATCTGGTGCTCGGCGCTGTAGCGAAAGCGCTGCACGGTGTGCCAGCCGATGCGGCGTTCCACGATGTTGCCGTGCAGGTCGTACTGGAAACGCAGGTCCTGGTAGACGGCGAGCCGGTTGGTGGGCACCTGTTCGCGTTCGTTGCTGGTGCCGCCGCTGCTGAGGTCTCCACCACGGTTGGGGTTGAGCAGGTTGCCTGCGGGGTCGAATGCGAAGGTTTCCAGGTTCCGGCCCGAGGTGGGCGATCCGCCGGCAGCATTTTTCTGGGCGGCGAGGATGCGGCCCAGGGCGTCGTAGCGGTACTGGCTGTCGCCGCGCAGGCCGTCGCGCGTGGCGACGAGGTTGCCTGTGGGGTCGTACTGGTACAGGCGGGCGATGCGCTGGCCGGAGGGCAGGGGGGTGTCACGGTCCCACAGGGCCTGGGGTGAAGGCCTGCCGGGCTGACCCTGGAGTGCGCCTTGCTGGCTGACCTTGTGGGAGGTGAGGCGGCCCATGGGGTCCCAGCCATAGCGGCTGGTCAGCGTGCCCTGGGTGCGTTCGATTTCCTGGTGCAGGGCGTCGCGTTCGATGTCGCTGAGCACCTGGCCGTCGGCGAGGATCTGGTGCAGGTGGCCCGAGCCGTAGTAGAGCCATTGGAGGTGGCGGCCCCCGGGCAGCCAGCAGTCCGTACGGTTGCTCAGAGCGTCGTAGGCGTGACGATAGCTGTAGGTCGCCAGGGCCTGCTCGTCCGAGCCCGGTGCCATGTGTGTCTGGGTCTCTTGCACAAGCCGCGATAGAGCGTCGTAGGCGAAGCGCACGTGCGCATCGGGGTTGCTGGCATGCAGCATGCGGCCCAGCAGGTCGTAGCCATAGGTGGTGGTTCCTCCGTCTCCATCCCCTGCTGCGTCGCTGCCCACGTGGATCTTGGCGACAAGGCGGCCCAGCACATCCCTGCGAAACAGCGTGCGCTTGGGCAGGGCTGCGTCGGGCCGTGGATCGTAGGGCGTGTCCGGGGGCTGGTGGGCATCGCGCTCGTGCATTTCGGTCAGTTCGCTGGCGGCGTTGTAGCGGTAGCGCTGTATGCGGCCGTCAAAACCGGTTTCCTCGATCAGGTTGTCTGCGGCGTCGTAGGTGAAGCTGGTGACGGCGCCGTTTTCGTTCTGCAGGGCGATGAGCCTGCCCACGGCGTCATAGCGGTAGCGCAGCGTGCCGCCCAGCGCATCGCGGCGCTCCACGGGCTGGTCCAGGCCGTTGTAGGTGTAGCGGGTGATGGCGCCTTGCGGGTCGGTGTAGGAAAGCAGGTTGCTCTGGGGGTCGTGGGCATAGTGATGTTCGGAACCATCGGCGCCCCACATCCGGCGCAGGCGTCCAAGCGCGTCGTGAAGGTAGCGGGTGGTCTGGCCCAGGGCGTCGGTGGAGGCCACGAGGTTGCCCAGGATGTCCCACGCATATCGCGTGACCTGGCCCGAGCAGTCGGTGTAGGCCACGAGCTGTCCGGCTTCGTCCCACTGCAGATGGCGGGTTTTGCCCAGCGCGTCTTCTATGGCGACGGGCAGGCCGCGCGTGTCGTATTTCCAGCGCGTGGCGTGGCCAAGCGGGTCCAGGCGCTCGACCAGGTTACCCTGGGCGTCGTAGGCCTGCCGCCAGACATGGCCCAGCGCGTCGGTGACTTCTTCGGGCAGGTTGAGCTGGTTGTATTTGAGGCGGGTGGTGGCACCTGATGCGTCCGTGACGGCCAGCAGGTTGCCCTGGCCGTCGAATTGCCAGCGGGTGATGCGGCCCATGGCGTCCCGCGCCTGTTGCGGGTTGCCGGCGGCGTCCATGCGCGTCTCGGATCGGACGGGCTGGCCATCCGGCCCGGGTTCGACGATGGCGATGACCTCATGCCGGGCGTTGTATTCGTAACTGCTGCGCCGGCCCAGGGCGTCGGTGACATGGGTGGTGCGGCGGCCCAGGTCGTAGTCGAAGCGGGTGTCCAGCGTGCCGGGCTCGTCGGTCCAGGTCCGCACGACGCGGCCGCCCGCGTCAAGCCGGCTCCATTCCTGGTGGTAGGTGAAGCCGGTGCGGCTGCTGTAGGCCACCATCAGGTGCTGGCGATAGCGATAGTGCGCCACGCCGCCCATGGCATCCGTGGCGGACTGGAGGTTGGCGTGGGCGTCATCCGGGACGTTGCCATCCGTTCCATAGGCATAGCGTGCCAGCAGGCCGCCGACCTGTTCCACGCCGTCGATCACACGGGATTCCAGGTGGATCTCCTGCAGGAGCGGGCCGGAGGGTCCCTGGTCTTCACTCCAGGTGAAGCGCAGCTTGCGGCCAGCGCTGTCGGTCAGTCCCAGCGGGCGGGGCGCGCGGCCATCGATGCCTGTGGCGGTGTAGGCCGGGTAGTGGAGGCTGATGGTGTTGCCATTGCGGTCCACCAGGTGCACCAGTGGCAGACGCCATTGACCGGTGGCCGGGGGGGCGAACAGGTGCCGGGTGCCATCGGCGCTTTCAACGCTCCAGCCTCCTTGCTGGTGGTGGGTGACGGTGATTTTTTCGCGCGGGTCGAAGTGGCTGGTCCCGGCGGCAATCACGGGCAGCTGTATGCGGCGCCCGCGGGCGTCGTAGTAGTGCACCGCATCGTGGACCAGCACCAGTTCGGTGGACAGGGGCGTGCTCCATCCCCATCCGAGCCAGCCGGGGCGGCGGTCGCTGGAGCGGTAGTACCGCTGCCAGGTTAGGGCCATGGGGCCGGGCAATTCGAAATCCGTGTCGCGCAGGATCTTGGTGCCTGTGGCAAAGATCACGGGATGGCATGTGCCCAGCTCGCAGGTCGGTGGCGTGGCAATGCTTCCCTTGGAGGCGTTATCGATGATGTTGCCCTGCGTGTTGGGATTGACGCTGTTGTCCGCGCGCTTTGCCACGGGGTTGCGGCGCGATTTGGCGCGCTGGGCGATCTTGCCCAGGACAAAGCCGATGGTGATGGCGGCCACGCCATCGGCGATCACTTCGGCGATCTGGTCGATTTTTTCGTCGGTCAGCGGCGGTGTCAGCAGCTCCTGGATTTCCTGGGCGAGTTCGGCGACTTGCTCGGCCGCCTGGGCCATGGCGGCCCCTCCGACGACGAGGTTGACGCCGGGAATGAGCTTGCCCACGAGCTTGAGGGCGGGTCCGATCAGCGCGCTGGGATCGGTCAGGCTTTCTCCAAGGGCCGACAGCTGGCTGGAGAAGGCGCCCGGCAGCTTTTCGATCACCTTCTGCGCCAATTGGTCATACGGCCCGGGCAGCGCCTTCATGGCAAGGCGCATGGCCCAGCCAGGATTGATGACCATGGCGTTGCTTTTGGTCGTGTCGAAGGACCGCACGCTGCCCCGGCTCTCGAACTTGGTATCGCTGCTGTAGCTGGTGGGCTCGGCCGCGCCGCCGACAACGCCAGAACGCACGCCCGCGATACCACCGAGCTTGTCGGGCGTGGCGGGTATGGACTCGAAGCGGCTGCCGGCAACGGCCACGGGGTGCCCATCGATCTTGAGCGTGGCCGTGCCGTTCTTCAGGCCCGGGCCATGGGCCATGTTGAGGATGGGAACCGGTGGTCCCTGGGGCTTGGGAAAGACGGGGTTGATCGGGCCAGGAATCATGGCCGGATTGCGGCCTTCGTGTATGGCTCGGCGGTCGTTGACGTAGGTGGCCATGGATGGACTCAGGACTCTTGGGAAATGGAGGATTGGCGCCGCCCGGCTGCGGAAGATCTTCCTGCCGTGCGGGCATGGCGATTCCAGGTGGCGCTCCAGGCGGCCACGCGGGTGTTCAGCCCGGTGACCGTGAGCAGGCCTGCGTGGCCTGCCAGGGGCGACGGCATGACGGGGTGCGTCAGCCACTGGCGCATCTCATGGAACAGGCTGAGCATGAGAGGCGCCCAGGCCGCGCCCATTTGACCAAGCAATGCTGCCGGGTCCTGGGCTTGCGGCAGGCCGCCCTGTGACGCCAGCGCCGCGGAGAGGCTGGCCAGCTCTGCGCCCCGCCATGCCGAGCCATCCATGTCGGACCAATAGGAGTGCAGGGCGTTGACCGGCATGTGCGCTGCCTTCAGCGCACCGTGGCTGGCCTCGATCAGTGCGCGGCCATCGGGCAGGGTGTCGCTGTCCAGGCGTGAGCGTGGCTCGTCTGCAAAGAATGGTGGATAGACCGTGACGAAATCTGCAGTGGCCGGCTTGCGGGACAGCCGTACAAAGGCTGCGCCTTCCGAGGCAATGAAGCCTTCGCAGACGCCGTTGACCTTGGCCCAGCGACGCTGGTAGAGCACGTCCGCGATCTCCGTGTCCACGAAGCTGTCCACTCCGCCGATGATCACTTCGGGCACCGAGGGGTTGTCGTGCATGAAACGATAGGCCTGCGACAGCGCATCGGCGCCTGCCACTGCGCCGCCCGGGTAGACCTTGATGGGCAGGAACTCTGCGGCGAGGTCCAGTGCGCGGGGAAGCTCCAGTGCGAATCGGCCGGCGTCTATCCAGCCCGGCAGTTCAGGCAAGGAGTCGGGCAGTGCCACGAAGAGGGGGATGGGCCGCTGCAGCGGCCAGCCTGCGGCAGGCGCCGGCTGGCCGCGCAAGGCTTCGTGCAGGGCAGGGGCTGCGAGCCGGATCAGGCGTTCCGTTCCTTTGCAGGCTGCATCAATGGCTTGCACCCGGGATACGGTGGCACGGTGCTCGGCCTGGCCGGTAATGGCCTGCCGGGTAAAGCTCGACTGGCGTGCAAAGAAGCCGCAGCCGGTCTGCCAGGCCCGGGTCCCGATGGGGGTGCATGCACCAGTGGCCGCGATGACGAGAGGGTTCATGGTTGTGCCCTGCCGATGTTGAACGCCGCACGTTCGATCACGGAGGCCGTGCTGCAGGCCAGGGCCTGAACGACGGCCAGATCGTCGGCCTCGATCCACAGCGCTGCGCCCACGCGTGAGAGGTGCTCCAGATAGAGCAGGTGGCGCAAGGGCGCGCCTACCATGGCCACGGCCTCCTGCAGAACCACTTGCGTGCGGGGGCGTCCGAGACGCAGGGCCGGCCCTGACAGAGGAAGTGCGGCCAAAGCGGCGTCGATGGTGGCGGAGCGGCCCGATGCCTCGTGACCCAAGTCAAATGCAATGTCGGCGGGTTCTCCTGTGAGCAGGGCCGTGGCGTCAGCCAGGGTGCGGCATGCCTCTTCGTCGTCCCAGGCCGTATGGGCAGCGAGCTGGCGAAGCAGGGGAACGTCTCCCACAAGTGAGGCCGCATATACCTGCAGTCCCCAGGGCATTTGGGGATGCCGGCCTTCCCGCAAGGCGCTTGCCAGCGCATGTCCATCCCTGGCGGCCAGCAGGGCCAAGGCCACGGTGGAATGCGGCATCCGGGCCAAAAGAGTGCGTGCCACAGGCGTTTCCTGCCGGCTGCCCATGAGCGCCAGCGCCAGCAAGGCGGCCTGCGCATCGCTGTCTTGTTGCGTGGCTGCGATGGCCTTGGTTTCAGCGCCACGCCCGGTGCATCGCCAATCACACAGGGCCGCCAGGCCGCCCGGCAGACCGGATGTCCATGCAGAGATGGCTTGTGCGAATTCGTCGCTGACAGCCGGCCGGGAAATTGCGAGGCGCTGGAGCAACTGTGCCAATGGCGCGCTCTGCCTGTGCTGTCCCTGGGAGAGCAGCCAGGTGAAGTATTCGGCGACGGTGTTGTCGAAGCAAAACCGCATGGCGTTGAATACCGCGTTCGGCTGGGCCTGGAGATGGGCTCCCAGCGTTCGCTCCAGCCCATCGTGAATGTGCTTGCGTTGCAGGTGCAGGGCTTGCAGGCAGGCCAGCGCGAAGATGCGGGAGGGCTCATCCAGGATTTCAGCGCCAGCTGTTTCGATGGCCTGCTGGCAGGCATGGTCCAGCTCGGGTGCGTGCATCAGGTGCTGCTTCAGGCCGCTCAGCGCCTGCACGATGCTGTCGTCGAACACGGCAAATGCGTCGGGGCGCGACGCGGGACGCTGCAGCAAATGGGAGCGGCGCCAGTACTGGGTTACCAGGGTCCGGGCCATGCGCGCTGCCGGCGGGGCCGACACAGGAATGTCGATGGCTCTGGGAATGGGAAGGTCGATGACGGTCATGATGAAAAGAGCCTGGCAGCCCCCTCGGAAAGAGAATGCATGGGGGACAATGCGCCCCAGGAGGAACCCAAGCGATGCTGGACAATCTGACGCCGTTTGCTGCGGAAATACTGCCGGGACATGGGGCCGACGGCACCCTGTGCTCCACCGTGGTGATCAAGGCCACGCTGGATTTCGAAGGGCGCGCGGTGGCCCAGGGCAATGCAGTACCTGTGTTTCGCGGCGATGAGTTCTTTGGCGCGGAGGGACCCATTGGTGTGGTACGCCACGAGGCCGATATCGCTCCGCTCAAGTCTCGGGTGGATGTGCTGTTCAACGGCTATGCCTACGCTCCTGGTGGCAAGCCCGCTGCCCACTTCGATGCGGGTCTGGCCGTGGGCGGTGAAAGCCGCGTCATAAGAGTCTTTGGCAAGCGGGTCTGGCGCCGACGCCTGGGAGTGCTGCCCCTGGCACAGGAGGTGGAGCCCGCCTTGAAAGTCCCTGTTACCTATAACCTTGCCTTCGGGGGAGCGGATGCCGAAAAGCCGGAGGTATTCCACGGAGCCAATCCGATCGGAGCAGGCTTCAGTGCAGGACTGCCCCGGGAGGGCGAGCCCATGCATCAGCTCGAATGGCCTGACGATCCGGTTCGCTCTGCAGTCGACCGGGTTTCGCCGGCCGGCTTCGGCTGCATAGGCCGTAGTTGGTTGCCGCGTCGCGCCCTCTGGGGCAGCTATACGGGCAAGGAGGTTGACGCATCGCCAGGCCTTCTCACGCGCATGCCGGCTTCGTTTGATCCCGCCGCGTGGAATTGCGCCCATCCCCGGATGCAGTTCAGGCGCGAGCAGGTGCAGCCAGGAACGAAGATCGCCTGGATGAACCTGAGCGCGCAGGGCATGGGCACTACCGTCGTGCCTGCGATCCGGCCGCAACTGAGCTGGGTGCTCCGCGGTGAACGTGGCACTGCACGCCCGGAATTCGACACGCTGATCATCGAGCCCGAGCATGGGCACCTGATCCTCATATGGCGACACACGCTTGCCGCGCATGTGCTCAGTGGTCTTGAAAGTGTTCAGATCCATCTCTGAGCCAGCCTTCAATTGATGCGGACTTCGGCCGCGTCCAGATCAAGCAGATCCCGCGCATCTTGCTCAATCGTTAATGCCACCAGGCGAGCAAGCCCCTGGGCCGTGAGTTTCAGCGTGGCCTGGCCGCAGGCCAGCGTGATGCAGTCCTGCGACTGTAGGTGGATGCTCCTTTGTCCCCATGGCGCCGTGGGTGCGGGTGAGAGCACTGCGGTGATCGTGGCACGCCCCGTCGGCTGGACTGCCAGCAAAACCTCGTCTCCCGGAACCAGAACCGGCAGCAGCACGCCCGCAGGCGCTTGCACCGAAAGTGCGGGATCGTGCGTGTACGCCACCAGATAGAGGTCTTGCCCCAGTACCTCGACGACCTGCCCGGCCAGGAGCTGTACGTTGGACGGCAGGCGTTGCGCCTCATCGACGTCGGATGGCTTGGCAGGAAGGCGTTTTTGTGCGATTGCCATGGGATTTCCTTCAAGCGGGGTTGATGTGGCTGTCAGGGGAGGACACGGTCACCTTGGAGCTGCCGCTGATGGAGATCGTCTGTCCGTTGACCTGCACGGTGCCGTCGCTGGTCATGCGCAACACGGCCTTGCCGCACTTGATTTCGATGGCGTCACCCACGGTGATGGCCATTTCCTTGCCTACCGTGATCGTCTGCACCTCGCCCACGGTGGTGGCGGAGTTCTTGCCGACCGTCGCCGTATGGTTGTCGGCCGTGTCGTCGGTGCGGTTCTTGCCCACGCTGGTGGACTGGTTCTGACCCACTGAAACACTGCGGTTCATGAGCACCGTCGTGCTCTGGCTCAGCCCCACATTCACCACCATTGCTGCGCCCACGTTGACGTTGTAGGCGGCGCCGATGTTCACCATCTTGGCCAGGCCCACGTTCTGCATGTAGGCCAGTCCGATGGTCTCTGTCTTGAAGCTGCCCACCTTGATCGACCAGTTGTTGCCGATCTTGTCCTTCTCGTTGCGGCCTATGGTCTTGCTGCGGTTCTTGCCGATGGAGATGTTCTCGTCGATGCCAACGTCTTCATTGCGGTTGTCGCCGATGCTGATCTTCTCGTTGTGGTCCACACGCTCCGTGCGGTTGTTGTGCACGGTGATGGTCTCGTCGCGGTCCACGGTCTCGGTGCGGTCGCGGTGGATGACGTTGGTCTCGTCCCGGTCGATGGTCTTGCGCCGGTCGTTGCCCACCCATTTGTCCTCGTCGTTCTCGACTTCGGTGAGCTGGTCCTTCTGCGCGTGCAGCCAAAGCTGCTCTTGCCCAGCCTTGTCCTCGAAGCGGATGGCGTTGGCGTCGCCCTGGCCGTTCTTCGTGCCCGCGCCCGGGGCGCCGCCCTTGCTCGACCGGGTCTTGATGCCCGATTGCGTGGCGTTGGCCGGCAGTGCCCAGGGCGGCATGTTGGCCGCGTTGTAGACGCAGCCCATGACGATGGGGTGGTCAGGATCCCCGTTGAGGAAGTCCACGATGACTTCCATGCCGATGCGCGGGATGTGCACGGCGCCAAAGCCCGGCCCGGCCCAGCTGGTGGCCACGCGCATCCAGCAGCTGGAGTTCTCGTTCATGCCGCCGATGCGGTCCCAGTGGAACTGCACTTTGACGCGGCCGTACTGGTCGCACCAGATCTCTTCGCCTGCGGGGCCCACGACGACGGCGGTCTGCGGGCCCGTGGTACGTGGTTTGGCGGTGATGCGCTGGGGCTTGAAGGGCAGGCTGGTGGGCTGGGCCTGGAGCACGAATTTCTGCACTGAGCCTTCGCCGCTGCCGCCGTCGCTGACGCGCGGGTTCTCCTCGAAGGCATAGTCGACCGCCGTGACCAAGTAGGTCTGGTTCTGGTCGCCGCGCGGATAGTTGTCCAGCGTGAAGGTGTAGCCCGGCGCCATGGCGCGGTGGTTGGAGCGGCCCTGCACCGTGCTCTGGCGCGTGAGGCTTTGCTGCAGGCGCACGCGGATGTAGTCCTCGCCGTCGCCGGTCTCGGTGTAGCCGCCCGGCCATTCGTAGATCTCGTAGGCGTCGTGCGCGTGGCCGGGCGGGTTGCGGCGCATGTTGGACAGCTCGGCGCGGGGCTTCTTGAAGTCGTAGTCGTCGTTGTAGTGCCGGCCAGGCTTGACGCGCTGGTGCAGTTCCCAGGCGTGTATGCATTCCTCGCGCGCCACGGCGGCCTTGCCCGGCGGGTGGAAGGGGATGACGGCGCCGCCCTGCAGCGGGTCGTGCGAGGCGATGACATCGTCGCCCAATGTCAGCACATGCTGACCCGCGCTGTGCTGGTGGTAGTAGCAGATGCCCTCGTGCTCCATGAGGCGCGAGACGAACTGGAAGTCCGTCTCGTTGTACTGCACGCAGTACTCCCAGGTGCGGTAGGAGCGCGTCAGGCGCTGCTGCATGGGGTGGCCGTAGATGCCCAGGACCTCGTTGATGATGTCCGGCACCGTCTTGTTCTGGAAGATGCGGAAGTCGCTGCGGCGCGTGGCCAGCCACAGCCAGGGCGACAGGCGTGCGCGGTACAGGAAGTTGCGGTGCTCGTCCTGGCCGCGCATGCCAAAGGCAGTGACCAGGCCGTCGATGTAGCGCTTGCCGCCGTCCTGGGTCTCCACCACCACGGTGGCGCCCTTGCCCAGCAGGGCCTTGGGGTCGATGCTGTCGTCCTCGCTGAGCAGGTCGATCTCCAGGGCGAACAGATGGCTGATTTCCTCGCGACCCTGCAGCCGGCGCAGCTGCAGCTGGTCTGCCAGGGGGGTGTTGATGGTGACTCTGCGTGTCATGGTGTCGGATCTCGCGGTGCTTGGGGTGGAAGAGGGGTCGGGGCTTCAGGCCTGGATGGCAGGGCCTGGGTGCGCCGGTCGATGAAGGGCTTGCATGGGGTGGCTGGAAGGTCCTTTGCTGCTATCGGGCTGCGTACACCAGTCCCGGACGGGCGCCGTCGGCGTCATCCTGGGCGCCATCCATGACAGGGGCGCTGTCGAAGGACTGGCCCAGCGCAACGAACTGGTAGTTGCCGCGCCGGTCGGTGAAAACCGCCAGGCCGTCCGGCGTCAGGGCTACGTTGAACCAGTCGTTGTCTGTTCCGGGCTGGTCCGGGTCCAGCGTGTGGGACTGGCTCCGGGCCAGCACGCTGCCGGCCAGGCTTGCCTGGTTCAACACCCGGGTCTGCCGGCCATCCGCGCCATACAGCCGCAGCTCCCCGTTGGCTTCGACCTTAACTGGCGTAGCGAGGGCAACCCGCATCTGGTCGGTGCTGGACGAGCAGCCCGCTGCCAGCGCGCTGGCAGCCATGACTGCACAAGTCACGAAACGGGCGGGGGTCAGGTGCGGTGGCATGGCGGCAAGGGCTTGTGGGTCTAGCGCGACGCCTGCGCGGTGCGGCTGCGATCCAGGTGGAGCACGGCGGCGTCCAGCAGCGGGTCGCCGCCGGCCTGGATGGAGGCGGTGAAGGCCGCGTCCACGGGCACGCGCAGGCGCGGGGTCACGCCTTGGGCCTGTGCGGCGGGGTTGTTGCCGCCAGAGGGGCCGGTTTCTGCGAGCAGGGGGACTTGCACGATGAAGCCGGCCGGCAGGTGCACGCGCGTGGCGGGGCCGGTGGCGCCAGCCGTGGCGCTGGTGGCGACGATGTCGGCACGCTGGCTGTGCTGCAGCCAGGCGGCGAACAGTTCGCAGGGGCCTGCGCAGCCCGGGCCGGTGAGCACGGCGATGGGGGCCGTGAAGGGCGTGCCCGAGGCGGCCAGCGGCAGCTGGGCCGGCAGGCCCAGGCCGCCACGGCTGCGCCAGACGCGGGCGGCGGGGTCGAACAGGCGCTGGGCGGCGTCCTGCATGCGCAGCGGCTTGTCGCGTGTGTAGAGCGAGGCCAGCATGTGGGGCAGCAGCTGGTAGGCGTCGTCGCCCCGGTGGGCGCGCAGGTCGATGACCAGGCCCGTGACCCTGGCCTGGGTGGCTGCGGCCAGGGCGCCCTCCCAGCGGCTGAGCTGGCCGGTGGCGCCGTCGGCAAAGCTGTCGAGGGCGATGTAGGCCAGGTTGCCGCCCTGGGCGCTGCGCAGCAGGAAGGAGGCGAGGGCGGGCTCGGCCGCAGGCAGGGCCGTGGTTGCGGCGGGGGCGGCGTCCAGGCGCAGGGTCTGCTCCTGGCTGGCCGGGGGCGCGCCGGCTGCGGTGCGCAGGCTCAGCGTGGCGGGCGTGCCCAGGTCCAGCGCCAGCAGGTCGGCGCGGCGGGCGTCGGCACCGGCGCGCAGCGAGGCGGGGGCAATGCGGTCCAGGTAGCGGGTCGGGCTTTCCCCTTCGATGGCGAGGATGTCGCTGCCGGGCTGCAGGCCCGCCTTGGCGGCGGCAGAGCCTGGCGCCACGCCGGTGATGGCGATGCGGCCGTCCTCGCGCAGCCAGGTGCGCGGCATGGGCAGGTTGACGCTGCCGCGTGCCAGCAGCTGCGGGGACAGGCCCCGGTCTGTGCGGGCAGGCCAGGCCTGGCCGCCGGGCAGCAGAACGCGGTACTGGCCATCGCCCAGGCGCTGGCCCATTTCTGCCAGGGCCTGGGCCTGTGCGGCGCTGTCGCCGCGCTCGGCGGCGGTCTGCAGGCGCTGGCCGTAGTCGGCACGCAGCTTGCCGGCATCAAAGCCGCTGGCAGCGGCCAGCGGGTGGCGCTCGGCAATGAGGCCGATGAGGGCCTGGGCCGCATCGCCTGCGCCCAGGCGGGACAGGTCGATGTCCTGCGCGGGCTGGACGGCATGGAAGGCCAGGGCGATTTCCCGGGCACGGTCGAAGCGCAGGCCCTGCGGCTCCAGCGTGACCACGGTGTAGCCGCGCGGCAGGGTGACCATGGGATCGTCGGCGGTGAACAGGCGCCCGTCGGCGCCAAAGCCGGAAGGGAAGCGCTGCGTGGCATCGCTGGCCCAGACCAGCAGCTTGCCGCCCGTGGGCTCCAGGATGTCGCCGCTTTGGCGCGGCCATTCGGTGCGCACCGAGCTGGCGCGCAGCATGGCGTGCTGCTCTATGGCGTCCAGGCTGCGCCGGCCCGCGCGCTGGGGCACGTCGGCATGGACGGACAGGGCGAAGATGCGCACGCCCCGGCCCCCGGGGCGGGCACGGCCGGTGGACAGGTCATAGGTCGTGCCGTCGGGGTCGCCGGGCAGTTCGATGGCCACGCCGGTGCTGTCGCCGCGCGGCAGGGCCAGCCATTGCGACTTGGCCGGCGCCACATGGGCGGCCTGGCGCTGCACGAGGTACGGCCCCTGGTCCATGAGCGCGACCACGGCCTGGCCGCGCCGGGCGCTGTCCGTCCAGGCGTCGCCCAGCACGGCCATGACGCGGCGTGGGCCGCCCTGGTCGTCCTGCACGGGGGCGGCGCCGGAGGGCGGCGACTGTGCCGCCTCGGGCTGGGCCTGGTTGCGTTCCCACCAGGCACGGGCCTCGCTGGCGGCACCGGTGGCCGCGTTGGTGGCCGTGCTGGCCGCGCTGCGGCCGGCCTCCAGCGCCTGTTGGCCGGCCGTGGCGGCGCCCGAGGCCCGCTGCACGGTGTCGGCGGCCTGGCCGATGGCGCCCAGGTCCAGCGCCTGCGCAGCCGGGGCGGCCAGCAGAGCTGCTGCGATCACTGCCGTGGCGGCGCGTGGCAGGCGGTGCCTTCTCATGCCGGCTCCGCAGCGCGGGTGCGCACGTCCAGCGTGAAGTCGTCGCCGCTGGCGCCGGCATGCAGGCTTTGCAGTTCCTGGCCTTGCACGGTGGCCTGCAGGAAGTGGGTAGCCATGCGCGGCAGCAGGTTCTGGGTGAGGATGCCGTCCACCATGCGCGCGCCCGATTCGACCTCGCTGCAGCGGCGGCGCACCAGGTCCACGGCGGCTTCATCGAAGCTGAACTGCGCGCCGTGGCGTTCCTCGATGCGCCGCTGGATGCGCAGCATCTGCAGCCGGATGATCTGCTCCAGCATGGCGTCGGAGATGGGGTAGTAGGGCACCACCGTCAGGCGGCCCAGCAGCGCGGCAGGGAAGGTCTGCAGCAGCGGCTGGCGCACGGCCTGTGCCAGGCCTTCCGGCGTGGGAGCCAGGTCCGGGTCGCGGCACATGTTGGCGATCAGGTCCGAGCCCACGTTGGAGGTCAGGATGATGACGGTGTTCTTGAAGTCGATGTAGCGGCCCTCGCCGTCTTCCATCCAGCCTTTGTCGAAGACCTGGAAGAACATCTCGTGCACGTCGGAGTGGGCCTTTTCGATTTCATCGAGCAGGACCACGCTGTAGGGGCGGCGGCGCACGGCCTCGGTGAGCACGCCGCCTTCGCCGTAGCCCACGTAGCCGGGCGGCGCGCCCTTGAGGGTGGAGACGGTGTGCGCCTCCTGGAACTCGCTCATGTTGATGGTGATGAGGTTTTGCTCGCCGCCATACAGGGCTTCGGCCAGGGAGAGGGCGGTTTCCGTCTTGCCCACGCCCGAGGGGCCGGCTAGCAGGAAGACGCCGATGGGTTTGTTCGGATCGTCCAGCCGCGCGCGGGAGGTCTGGATGCGGCGCGTGATGGCCTCCAGGCCGTGGCGCTGGCCGATGACGCGCTTCTCCAGCGTGTCTGCCAGCGAGAGCACGGACTGCACCTCGTCACGCACCATGCGGCCCACGGGAATGCCGGTCCACTCGGCCACGACGGCTGCGACCACGCCGGCATCGACCACGGGCTGCAGCAGCGGGGAATCTCCCTGCAGCTCGGCGAGCTGGCGGCGCAGCGCTTCCAGCGAGGCCACGCTGGGGGGCTCGGCAGGTTTGGTTGAGGTGGCTTCGGCGGCCGTTTCCGGTGCCGCAGCGGACGGGTCTGCGGCGGCGCCGGTGGAGAAGACGGGCGGCTTCAGGCCCATGAGGGCGGCCTCGGTTTCCAGGATGCGGCGGGCCAGCGCGCTTTCCTGGCCAAAGCGCTCGGCCAGCGTGGCCTGGCGCTCGCGCAGGCCGGCCAGGTCGGTTTCCAGCGCCTGCAGGCGCTCGGCCGTGGGCAGGCCGAGGGCGGCCTCGCGCAGCAGCACTTCCTGCTCCACGCCCAGGGCCTCGATGCGGCGCTGCACGGCTTCCAGCTGGGCGGGCGTGGCATGCAGGGCCATGGCCACGCGCGAGCAGGCCGTGTCCAGCAGGCTGACGGCCTTGTCGGGCAGCTGGCGCGAGGGAATGTAGCGGTGCGACAGGCTGACGGCCGCGGCCACGGCGTCTGCGGCAATGCGCACCTGGTGGTGGTTTTCCAGCTTGGCGGCCACGCCGCGCAGCATGTCCACGGCGCGGGGCTCGTCGGGCTCGTGCACCTGCACCAGCTGGAAGCGGCGGGTCAGGGCCGGGTCTTTTTCGATGTATTTCTTGTACTCGGCCCAGGTGGTGGCGCCGATGGTGCGCAGCGTGCCGCGCGCCAGGGCGGGCTTGAGCAGGTTGGCGGCATCGCCGGTGCCGGCCTGGCCGCCCGCGCCCACCAGGGTGTGGACTTCGTCGATGAAGAGCACGATGGGCGTGGTGCTGGACTGCACGGCGTCCAGCAGGCCGCGCAGGCGGTTCTCGAACTCGCCCTTCATGCTGGCGCCGGCCTGCAGCAGGCCGACGTCCAGCACGCGCAGCTCCACGCCCTGCAGCGGCGGCGGCACATCGCCCTGGGCGATGCGCAGGGCCAGGCCTTCGACCACGGCGGTCTTGCCCACGCCGGCCTCGCCCACCAGGATGGGGTTGTTCTGGCGGCGGCGCAGCAGGATGTCCACCATCTGGCGCACTTCGTCATCGCGGCCCGTGACGGGGTCCAGTTCGCCCGCCTTGGCGCGGGCCGTCAGGTCCACCGTGTACTGCTGCAGCGCACCGCCCTGGCCGGGCGCGGTGCCCGTGGCCTGGCTGGCTTCGCCCGGCGTGCCTTCCAGCCCGCTGCCATCGGCCGCGCGCATGCGTGCCTCGGGCGAGTCGGGCAGCAGGCGGGCGAAGGCGTCGCTGAGCGCGGGCTCGGAGATCTTGTCGAATTCGCGCGAGATGGAGCGCAGCTCATTGGCCAGCGAGCGCGTGCGCACCATGCCCGACAGCAGATAGGCGCTGCGGATCTGGCTGTCGTTGAACATCAGCGTGGCATAGACCCAGCCGCGCTCGATGGCGGTCTCTATGTGCTCGGAGAAGTCGCTGATCGAGGTGGCGCCGCGCGGCAGCTGGTCCAGGCGGCGCAGCACATCGGCGGCCAGGCGGTCGGAGGCGATGTCGAAGTGGCGCAGGATGCGGATCAGGTCGCAATCGTTTTCCTGCAGCAGCTGGTGCAGCCAGTGCACCAGCTCCACATAGGGATTGCCGCGCAGCTTGCAGAACACGGTGGCGCCTTCCAGCGACTTGAACAGCAGCGGGTTGAGCTTGCCGAAGAGGGATTGGCGGCTGATTTCTGTCATGGGTCTTGGGTGCTTAAAAAGAAGGGATCAATGGGCGGTAGGAATTGCCGGCTAGCGTTGGGGGCGGACTTCGACCTTGCGGCCCTTGGCCTGGCACTGCGCCAGCAGCCGGTCGACCCAGGCGCGTTCGACGAGGAAGCTGCTGCCGGTGATTTCCTGCGCCGTTTCACGGACGTCGGCGGCGAGGTGGATGGCCTTGGCTTCGGACAAGGCATCGCCATCCCATTGCGCTTCATCCGGCGATGGTTTGGCGGTGAAGCGGCGCTGCCCCAGATTGGCGATCTGGCCGCCTTCCAGCCAGACCATCCAGACCGACGAGCGCGCAGGGACTGCGCTGCGGTTGTGCTGTTGCACGAAGCAAAAGCGCTGGAGGGCTGAAGGCTTTCCGGGGCCAGTCGATGCCTGGCGGCTCTTCAAATAGATACGCAGGGCGGCTGGAGAAGGAATCAGGGATTGCGCCGGACGCGAGAAATCGGAAGCCCGCCCGCTTTCAGGCGCTGCCAGCAAAGGCAGGGCCGACCCCGCCAGGGTGGCCAGCAGACACCTTGCGAGCAGGCGACGGCCTTGCCTGACACGGCATGGGCCGGGAAAGCGGTTGCGTCCGATATGCGGCATGCGGCTATCGGGCAGGAGTCACTTTGATGGTGCGGCCCTTGGCCTTGCATTGCGCCAGCAGCATGTCCACCCAGGCGCGTTCGACGAGGAAGCTGCTGCCGTAGATTTCCTGGGCCGTTTCTCGCACGTCGGTCGCGAGCTTGATGGATTTCATTCTTGCCAGGCTTTCACCATCCGCTTTGGCGTCTTCTTTCGTCAGCGTTTTGGGCGAATAGAGATGCCAGCCCATATTGACGATCTCGCCGCCATTGAGCCAGACCATCCACACGTTCGGCTCGGGATCGGACGGATGGTCGGGACGCTGCTGCACGAAGCAAAAGGTATTGCTCTGGCGGGCTCTTTGGGTTTCCCAGACTTCATCCTTGAACTTCAGGTATTGCCGCAGCGCAGTCATGGACGCGACTCTTTCCTGCGCAGGCCGAGAGTAGTCGGCAGCCGTTGGCTGGGTTTGCTGGCTGCTGATTTCAGCCGGCGATGCTGGTGGCGGCGATGATTCGGAGGCTTGGGCACCTATCAAGCAGGCGCTCACTGCAATGGCAGTGGCAAGGCTGGCCATTGGGAAATGGCGATGCGGTTTCAAAGCGCTTGATCCGGTATGGGTTGGTGACATGGAGTGCCCTCCTTGGTTTTCGATGTGTTTGGGGATCAGTCGCGTTTGCGCAGCCGGGCATGTGTGTAGAACATGTTTCTAGCCAGCGCGGCGTGCTGAATGAAGTCGGCACCGGGAGAGCTGGATTTCGCAGTTCTCCAGGCGAACAGGCCTGTGGGGGTAGGGTCTGGCGGCACCGCGCCGGTGGCAACGTCCAGGGCCGCCTGCACAAAGTCCAGATAGGCCTTGCGTTTGGGATGCAGGCCGTTGTTGGCGTTGTCCACATAGTCGCGGAGGTTCCTGGCAATGTCGGGACCCAGCTTCGGATAGACGTTGAAGCCATGGAATTGGACCGATCCCCGGTCATCCGCCATGACGATGTCCTCGACGCTGGTGGCACCGCGGGCCATGAAGTCTTCAGGCTTTCCGCTTTTCAAGCGGTTCTCGATGACTCGGCGCATCCATTGCATTCCGGTTTTCACGTTGTCGAGATTCCAGGCCAGTGAGGTGTCGCCCGGCGAGACGCTTTCCGCCAGGAACAGCCTTGCCAGCATCCCCTCCGTCGTGCTCTCCGCAGGCAGCGAAATGCTCTTCTCCACCTGCACGGTGATGGCTGCGGGCATGACGCTGAGCCCGCTTCCCTGCACCGCCACGATGCTGAGCTTGGTGAGCCCGGGCTGCTGCGCCACGAAGTCGAATTGCCAGCTGTCGGCGCGGGCGTTGTGTACGGGGGGCTGGGCCGCAAGAATGCTGGGCGCATCGATCCTGGCACCCAGCTTGTAGGCCTTTGCGACGGCCTCGATCTTGACGCGCAGGCGGTTGCCCTCGACCAGCGTCAGCGTGGAAGGAACCGGTGCGTTGTGCGGGAACTTGATCTGTACGGTGGGCATGTGTGCGAGCAGGGAAGTGGTGATTCAGTGGTTCGGTGATTCAGTGGCTCGAGGACTGGGGCCGGGGCCGGGGCGCCGGCCCCGCACGGGCTGGCGGCGCTGGCGCAGCCAGGCTTCGGGGTCCATGCGGAAGTCGCGCGCGTCCTGTGCGGGCTCGGCATGCGTGAGCCAGGTGGTCCAGCCCAGCTGGGTGCTGCTGCCCAGCCGGGCGGCAGGCACTTCCTGGCGGCGCAGCACCAGCACATAGTCCCAGGCGTATTCGATGCCCAGGTAGTTGCGCACCCAGTCCACCAGGGTCTGGAACAGTGCGGCCTGGGGCAGCAGCTGCCGGTACTGCTCCAGGCCCAGCGGGCCGAGCACCAGGCGGAACTTGCTTTGCGCATCGGGCACGCGCGAGCCCACGACGGCATCCACGCCCAGGCGCGAGTTGCAGGGGCGGCTTTGCAGCCGGGTCTGCTGCCCGGGTTCCAGCTCCAGGTGGTGCAGGCAGTTTTCTTCCAGCCGCACGGGGATCTGGAAGTAGTGCGACAGGGCCTGGCACAGGCCTTCGGGATTGCGTGTCCAGCGGGTCAGGTGGCCGGCCATGAAGCGCTTGGCGTGGTCGGGCACGTCGTCGCGTGCGCGCTGGCTGGGCAGGCCGGTGCCGATGAAGCTGTCTATGTAGCGGCCGAAGGGGTCCTCGCCGGGGCGGTCCAGCGATGCCGTGGGCTGGGCGTCCGACCAGGCGCGGAACAGCAGCAGCAGCATGCGGTGGTGAAAGATGTCGGAAAAACGCGCCAGCGTGGCGTCGTCATGCTGGCGCAGGCGCTCGCGCACGTATTCGGTGATGTGCGTGGGCAGCGGTCCGTTGGGGCCGTAGAGGCCGAAGTTCCAGACCGTCATGCGCTCGGGCTCGCCGGCGCGCGAGGGCAGGATCTCGGCGATGGTGGCGGGCGCGAAGGCCAGCGACGGGTCCTGGCCCAGGCGCAGCGGTTCGTCCTTGGGGCGCGTGGCCTGGCCCAGGCGCGGCAGGCCGGGGTGGCGCGCCTGCAGGTAGCGCAGGCTGTGCATCAGGTCGAACTGGTAGGGCCTGGCGCTCAGGCGCTGCCAGAACAGGCGCGCCCGAGCGTCCTCGGACGCGTTCGCCTGCACGGTGGGCAGCTCCGGGTCCTGATCGGGCACCGGCTGGGCAAGGGGAGCGTGCGCGGCGTTGCTCATATGCCGGGCCGTTGTCCGGGGCGTGGCGCCCAGTGCGCGACGGGGCCGCGCTGGCGAGAGTGCAGCTGCAGCTCGGTGAAGCTGTTGACGCCCACGTGGCGGGCAAAGAACCGCTCCAGCATGTTGGCCAGGGGCCAGGGGCTGACACCGGCCATGGCCGGCTCGTCCACGCTCAGGTGCACGCCCACGCCGCGCCCGTAGACGAGCTGGCGGTGCTGGGGCAGGCGGCGCGTGATGGGCTCGATGCGCATGCCCTGGATGGCGGCGATCTGTCCGGCCAGCTGGTGGTTGCCCAGGTCCAGGTACAGGCGCAGCAGCTCCTGCAGCGTGGCGGCGCCTTCCTCGTCGGACAGGTCGGTCATGGCCAGGTAGTTCAGGCTCAGGTGGGAGATCAGCCGCCAGGTGAGGCCGCCATCGGCCACGGCCGGTATAGGGGCGCTGGGGCCGGCGATGACGCGGGCCCAGTCCACCGGTGCCGACTCCTGAAGGGCAAAGTCGCCGCCCGGCTGGTTGACGCGCATGAGCAGGGGCAGGTCGCGGTTGGTGCACAGGGTATGCATGGACAGCTGCTTGAGCTCGTCGGAGAACGGCGCCTCGCGCTGGTCCACCAGCGAGATGAAGACTTCCGAGCCCAGGTACTGCGTGCGCGGGCCGCTGCGCAGGCTGCGCTCGGAAAACAGCCGGGGCTCGCGCCGCGTGGTGAAGTAGGCCTGCTCGGTGGAGTGCAGGCCGTGAGTGGATGCGTACAGCGGCGCAAATTCACGGTCCTGCGTCTTGCCTTCGTGGTGCCCGGTGACGGCCTGCACGCCGTAGACCTCGAAGTCCAGCGGCCGCATGCGGTCGGCAACGACGTGGTATTCGTGCACGTTGGAGGCCACGTGCAGGCGGTCCGCCGTGTACTCGAACAGGTTGATGGCCGGAATGCAGTGCATCAGCAGCTTGGCCGCGTCGATCTGCGGCTCCAGCGTGGGCGCGGCGCGGCGCAGCAGCAGCGTGATGCCCACGCCGTCGTGGGCAATGCGGCGCATGCTGCGCGACAGGCCGTTGATCGAGAAGAACCGCTGCCGCGCGGGAAACGCGAAGTACTCGTGCAGCAGCCGGTGGCCCTGGAAGGCGCGGTGCGAATAGGGAATCAGGGCCTGTTCGCTGTCATGGCCCTCGGCGCGCAGCGCATCGGGCGGGAGCACGTCCCAGACCTGGCGCGGGTCCTGCGGGTGGTGGACCACGATGGCCAGCGTCTGCGTGTGGATGAGCTCCTGCAGATGGGAAGCGACGACGTCGCCCGCATGGATGTACACCCACAGCTGGTCCAGCGCCACCTGCATGCACTGCGAGGCATCCAGCGTGGCCAGCTGCAGCCGCAGGTGGCCGCCGGCCTCGCCCAGCTGGGGCACCAGCGCATGGGGCAGGTCCAGCGCCGGGCCGCCCAGGCGGGCCTGGCGTATCTCCAGCGGCCACAGCGTCAGCGGCCCGCCGGTGCGGAAATCGCAGATGGTCTGCTCTTCCTGCACCTTGTGGGTGCGCAGCACGCTGCCCGAGGGCAGGGTGAATCCATCGACCAGGTTGCCTTCCTTGGCACTGGGCTTGAGCTGGACCACCACCATGGATGGCGTGGGCGCCAGGTAATGGGGGCAGACCATTTCCAGCATGCGCTGGGACAGGCGCGGGAACTCCGCGTCCATCTTCAGCTGGATGCGTGCGCTCAGAAAGCTGAAGCCCTCCAGCAGACGCTCCACATAGGGGTCGGCCACATCGGTGTCGTGCAGCGACAGACGGCCCGCGACCTTGGGAAAGGCGGCAGCGAACTCGGCGCCCAGCTCGCGCAGATAGGCCAGTTCGCGGTTGTAGTACTCGACGAGGCGGGGATTCATGGTGTGTGTGGCGGCGTCCGGGCTCAGGCCCTGAGGTTTTGCAGCGAGACCTGGCCCGTCTCCAGGTCCAGGCTGGTCTTGAGCAGCAGCTCCAGCGGATAGGGCATGGACCAGAACTGGCAGCGGATCTCGAACTGCAGCGTGTTGTGGTGGTTGAGCTGCTCGGTGGAGGCCAGCAGCGTCACGGCCAGCGTCTTGGGCAGGATGCGCGGCTCGAAGGCCAGGATGCTTTCGCGGATGCTGCGCTCCACATGGCTCCAGTCCAGCTCGGACAGCAGCTGGCCGGCCAGCGGCGGCATGCCGTAGTTGATGACCGAGCGCTGCACATGCTCCAGCCCCTCCATCTCCACGTGGTCCCAGGCATCGCGCGCATTGAGCAGCCAGCCCAGGTCGCGCAGCAGGGCCTCGCGCAGGCGGGATTCGTTCACGAAGACCGCATCGGGCCGCTCGGTGCGCAGATGGGGCTCATGGTCGGTCAGCCGGTCCAGCAGGGCGGGCTGCAGCCGGTCCTTGGCTGCGGTCGCCTGGTTCTGGCGTGTGCGCAGCGTGGGCATGGGGTTGAGGGGACTGGGGCGCATGGCTTGTTTCTTCAGGAACCGGCCGGCCGGGCAGCCGCCAGGGGGTTCACGGGCTCCTTCGCCTTCAACGCCGGGTCTTGGCGGCAGGCGGAAAGAGGGCGCGAACGGGCAGAGAAGATCTGAACGATCTGCTCCTTGTCATCGGTGGACACCTTCATGCAGGCGCAGCCATAGCCGTGGCTGCCATGGCCGGTACGCACCCAGTCACGGTTTGCAAAGCGGGGCCAGTCACCCTGGGCCTGATGGCCGCCCTGCACGCCAACGGTCCAGTCGGTATCGCGATCGGTCAGCGAGGCATTGGCGGGCGTGGGATTGTCGAACCAGCCGCAGCGCAGGGCATTGGCCGGGCCGTGGCTGGAGGCCGATGCAGGCCACGGGCCCAGACACAGCAAGGCAGCCAGCAGCAAGAACGGGCAGCGCAGGGCTTGCGGGGACGCGGGGGCGACTGTTCCGTGCATGGCTTGCTCCGTCATCGCGTGGCGGTCTCCAGCGCCAGCTGGCGCACCTGCAGCATGGGAAAGTCCTCGGAGTCGGTGACCCAGGTGCGCTGGCCGTGGCCGGCCACGTGGCCCGAGGATTCGTCAGGCTCGGAGGAGCCTGAGTCCAGCGGGCTCCACTGCGTGCGGCGCGACATGCGGACGGCGTCGTCATCGCCGGGCGCCAGCGGATAGCGCGCGGGCATGAAGCCCTGCAGCGCGCCGCCCTCGCGCAGCGTGACCTCGCAGGGCAGCCAGATCAGGTCGCGCAGGTCCTGCACGGGCTCGAAGCCGATCTGTGCAATGGCGTCGAAGGGCAGCCAGTAGTAGCTGCCGTGGGCCAGCAGCTCGCAGACAGGGCCGAGGCGGGTATCGCTGTCGGCCAGCCATTCGAAGCGGTGCTCGCCCATGTGGCCTGCGGTGGCGGGCGCCTCGTCCAGGGCGCGGGCGCGCAGGTCCTGGGCAGCTGCTCCTTCATGGGCCAGGGCGTCGATCAGGCAGGCCAGCCATTGCGCGGGCTCGCCCATGAGAAAGGGCTTTTTCTTGCCGGCGAAGACCTCGGCGCGCAGCACCTCGCAGCGGATGGCCTCGCGGTAGGCGCGCGCCATGGGCTCGCACGAAGGGTCGAGCTGCGCGCACAGCTGCAACTGCTCCAGCGCCTTTTGCCATTCGCCCAGCACGCACAGCAGCTGGAAGTAGTAGACGCGCAGGGGCGCCGAGGCCGGGGCCTGGCGGATCTGGTCCTTCAGGGCCTTGAGTTGCTCGTCCAGGGAAAGCTGTGAGGTGAAGCTGGGCAGGGGCATGGTGAAAACGCAGGAAAAAGAGAGGGGCGGGGTGCGGCTGCGCCCCGGTCAGTCGTCGTAGGAGCGGCAGCCCCAGCGCACGGCGTCGGGCGCCTCGCCGGCCACATGGCCGATGACGATGCGCGGTGGCGTCTCGTCCAGGCCCTTTCTGAGCGGCATGGCGCGTGCGTACTGGGCGGGCAGCTCGCCAAAGCCTTCAAGATCCCAGCTGCTGCGCGCCTGCGGCCGGGCCTTGGTGCGCTGGACCAGCGCCTGCAGGCTGCCCGTGGCGCGCGCCGCGACAATGCTGCCACTGCCGCCGCGCACGGTGATGGAGGACACCTGCGTGCCATCGATCTCCAGCGGCGTGGCAAACAGGTAGAGCAGGTCCAGGCTTTCGCCGGGCGCGCGGTCCACCACGGTCACGCCCTGCGCGCGCAGGCGCTGGGCCAGCGCTTCGTCGCGGCCATCGGGAAACTCGATGCGGCAATGCAGGGCGTCGGTGAACAGGGTGGTGATGTCCGCTGCCGCTGCCGCCGTCGTTGTCGTGGCGGGTGCGGCCTGCACCGTGGCGCAGGCCGTGCCGGCCAGCAGCAGGGTGAAGAAGGTTTTGGAACAGGCGTTCATGGCGTGGCTCAATGGGCGCATCAGGCGCATCAGGGATGGCGGTAGATCTTGAAAGCGGGCTTGTGGGTGCGGTAGCCGGGGCCTGCCCAGAAGCCGTTCTGCTTGAAGTCCGAGATCCAGACGCTTCCGTCGAACATCTGCATGTGCCCGGCGGGCGATGAGGTGAAGCCCTGCATCACCGCCACATCTCCTTTCTTGTAGCCACCTTCAGGCATGGCGTCGTAGCGTGTGAAGCCGGCGGCCACCAGGCTGGTGCCGTAGTCCTTGGCATCGCGCGTGCGCTGCAGTGCGATGCCGCCAGCGCCGATCGCATCGCGCACATAGCGCGCGCAGTAGCCGGCGGAACTGGCGCGGGCATTGGTCTGCAGGGTGGCGACGGCGTTGTCTACATTCCAGGGCATGAAAAGCCTCTCTGAGTTGGGTCCTGGAGGGGAAAGCTTCTCCAGGCCTGTTTCTTGTTATGGGGCCTGGCCCTGGTGCGAGCGTGTCGGCACCAGGAGCCAGGTGGGCGGACAGTCTTACTTCGCGCCCTGCTTCACGGAAGGCAGCTTGGACACCAGGCGCAGCGACACCGTCAGGCCTTCCAGCTGGTAGTGGGGGCGCAGGAAGAACTTGGAGGTGTAGTAGCCGGGGTTGCCCTCGACTTCCTGCACCTGCACCTCGGCGGCGGCCAGGGGCTTGCGGGCCTTGGTTTCCTGCGAGGAGTTGGCCGGGTCGCCGTCCACGTAGTTCATGATCCAGTCGTTGAGCCAGCGCTCCATGTCGGTGCGCTCGCGGAAGGAGCCGATCTTGTCGCGCACGATGCACTTGAGGTAGTGCGCGAAGCGGCAGCAGGCGAACATGTAGGGCAGGCGCGCCGACAGGTTGGCATTGGCCGTGGCGTCGGAGTCGTAGTACTCGGCGGGCTTGGCCAGCGACTGGGCGCCGATGAAGGCGGCCACGTCCGAGTTCTTGCGGTGCACCAGGGGCATGAAGCCGTTCTTGGCGAGCTCGGCCTCGCGGCGGTCGCTGATGGCGATTTCCGTGGGGCACTTCATGTCCACGCCACCATCGTCGGTGGGGAAGGTGTGGGCCGGCAGGTTGTCCACCGCGCCGCCCGATTCCACGCCGCGGATGGAGGTGCACCAGCCGTAGTACTTGAACGAGCGGTTGATGTTGACCGCCATGGCGTAGGCCGAGTTGGCCCAGCAGTACTTGCCGTGGTCGCCGCTGTCGGTTTCTTCCTCGAAATCGAATTCATCGACCGGGTTGGTGCGCGCGCCGTAGGGCAGGCGTGCCAGGAAGCGGGGCATGGCCAGGCCGATGTACTTGGCGTCGTCGGACTCGCGCAGGCTGCGCCACGCGGCGTACTCGGTGTTGGTGAAGATCTTGGTCAGGTCGCGCGGGTTGGCCAGCTCCTGCCAGGATTCCATCTGCATGATGGCGGGCGCCGCGCCCGAGATGAAGGGGCAGTGGGCCGCGGCGGCCACCTTGGCCATTTCACCGAGCAGCTCCACGTCCGGCGGGCTGTGGTCGAAGTGGTAGTCGCCCACCAGGCAGCCGAAGGGCTCGCCGCCGAACTGGCCGTACTCCTCTTCGTACACCTTTTTGAAGACGGGGCTCTGGTCCCAGCCCACGCCCTTGAAGCGGCGCATGTTGCGGTGCAGCTCCTTCTTGGAGATGTTCATGACGCGGATCTTGAGCATCTCGTCCACCTCGGTGTTGGTCACCAGGTGGTGCAGGCCGCGCCAGGCGCCTTCGAGCTTCTGGTAGTCGTCGTGGTGGATGATGCGGTTGATCTGCTCGGACAGCTTGCGGTCGATCTCGGCAATGATGGCCTGCACCGTCTGGTAGGCATCGTTGGACAGCGTGATCGCCGAGCCCAGGGCCTGCTGGGCCAGCGTCTGCACGGCCGCTTCCACGGCTTCGCGGGCCTGCTCGGTCTTGGGCTTGAATTCCTTTTGCAGCAGGCTGCCGAATTCGCTGCCGGCCAGCGCCTGGGTCGATTGTTCGAGTTGGGTTGCGGTATTCATGACGTGCTTGCCTTCCTGATGTGCTGCCTCAAGCCTCGGATGCAGGGCCCGAGGCCTGCGGGGCAGTGATGTTGGGCGCGGCGGCCAGCGACTTGAGCAGCGCAGGGTCCTTGAGCACCTTGCCGATCAGCTCTTCGGCGCCCTGCTTGCCGTCCATGTAGGACAGCAGGTTGTGCAGCTGGGTGCGTGCCTCCAGCAGCGAGTTGAGCGCGCCCACGCGCCGCGCGATGGCGGCGGGGGAGAAGTCCTCCATGCTCTCGAAGCTCAGGTCGATGTTGAGCTTGCCCTCGCCCGTCAGCGTGTTGTCCACCTGGAAGGCGACGCGGGGCTTGATGGACTTCATGCGCGCATCGAAGTTGTCGATGTCGATTTCCAGGAACTTGCGGTCGGCGATCTCGGGCAGCGGATCGACGGGCTTGCCCGACAGATCGGCCAGCACGCCCATCACGAAGGGGATCTGCACCTTCTTTTCCGAACCGTAGATCTCGACGTCGTACTCGATCTGCACGCGCGGCGCACGGTTGCGCGCGATGAATTTCTGACCACTCTTGCCGGTTTTGGTGAGCGACATGCGGGTGTTCCTTTCAAGAAAAAAATAGGTCGCAGAAGTAAAAAGCCTGGAGTCCCGCCTTGCGGCGGACCGAAGGGCTGAGGGCGCAAGAGGCCGTGTGGAAACAGGTGGACGGGGTGGGTGTCATGGGGCAGCCGGCTCCTTGAAAGCGAAGTCCGGGTCCAGCAGATCCGTGTGTGGCTCTCATGTCTGCTGCTCCTGCAGGTGGGCGCCCGTGATCACTTCCACCTGGGCCAGGCTGTCGGGCGACAGTTCGCGCAGGATGTCCATGAAGCCCATGCGCATGAAGCGGGCGGCGCGGCGGATGAGCAGGGGGGCGGGGTTGGAGGGCTCGGTGCGCTCCACGAAGGCGGCGATTTCCAGCAACTGGGCAATCGCCTGTTCGCGGTTGCGTGCCGGGGTGTGGGGGGTGCCGGGCGCGGGCTGGGATGCCAGGCCGTCCCCGGTGCCGACCTGTGTGGCCGGATCGGTTTCAGCGGTCGTGTCGGCGTCGCCTGTGGTCTGGGGCAGCCATTGACCGAGGGCCAGCAGCAGCTGGCGCAGGCCGTCGAGCTCGGGCTGCTGGTGGCTGGGCAGGTGCTGTTCGCAGCAGGCGCGGATCCGGTCGAGTTCCTGCAGCGCAGGGGTGACGGCCAGCAGGGTCTCGTGGCCCTCGGCATGTGCGCGGGCCGATGCCATGCGCAATTCGTCGGCGGTCAGGTGCGGCAGGTCCTCGGGCACGTTGCCCCTGGCCATCAGTTCGGCGTCGCGCACGCTGATCTGGCCCAGGGCGCCGCGCAGGAAGTCGGCGTTGCGCAGGTCGCGCACAAAGCCCGTCACGTCCGACAGGGTGCCCAGGGCGTTCATGCGCATGAAGTAGTCGTCGCCGTCCTCGGGCAGGGGGTGGACATGCTCCCAGTGGCGCTCCAGCAGGGCGGCGCACAGCTGCAGGCCCTGCAGCGTGCCGGGCAGGCCGTGCAGGATGGTCCAGGCACGGCACAGCAGCACGGCCACGCGCAGGTCCTTGGTGCGCTGCATCAGGGCCGAGGCCTGGCGCTCCACGTCGCGCCAGTCCGGTGGCTCGGCGGGGATGACGGTGTCGCCGAACTGCTGTTCGACCTTGCCCTGCGCAGCGCTTTCCATGGACTGGAAGTCGTTGTCATAGGTGAGGTCCGGGCCGCAGGGGGGCTCGGCGGAGGTCTCGGTCAGCTGGTCCTGGATATTGGCCATGGGCGGGATTCGATGTGGCTTGGGGTTTGGTGTGCAGGGGCCGTGCGCTCTGTGCGGGTTCAGGCGCCCTTGAACAGCCGGGTGAACAGGCGGCGGTGCAGCACTTCGTGCTGGACCACTTCGTCAGGGGCGTGGCGCGGCGTGGCCGAGATCCACCAGACGGAGGTGGTGGAACCGGGGCGCATGCAGGCGCGCCAGTCCATGCGCGGCAGGCGCGCGGCGTTGCCTTGCGAGGCGCCCATGTCGAGGTCGGCCAGCAGGCTGTGGATGGAGGTGCTGTCCGGCGCGCTGCGCTCCTGCTGGAACGGCCATTGCAGGGTGGCCAGCCGCTCGTCGAGCTGCTGGGCCGACAGGGGCAGGCGCCGCGCGTCGATGAGCGCATCGCGTGCGCCGCTCAGAAAGCGTTCGATGTCCTGGTCCGACGCCGGTATGCCGGAGCTGCCGTCCACCGTGGCCATGATGGCCAGCGGAAAGAGCCGGCCGATGCGGTCGGAGCTGGGGCCGATCACGCCCACCATGGACTGGCCCAGGATGGAGGCAGGGCACAGGAAGAACCACAGCGGCGAGTGCACGAAGCGCGTGGACCAGCCATCGGCCGCATCGCTGCGCAACTGGTCCATGCCGTTGCGCAGCCATTCGTCCCAGCGCATGGTCAGTGCGTGGGGCATGCGCCGGCCGACGAAATCGCCCTGGCTGGGCAGCTTGCCCCACCAGGCGGCGCATGGCCGCTGGACAGTCATGGCGTTCACAGCCGGTCCGGACATTCGAATTCCTCCATGGCCTTGAGCCGGAATGGGTTGAGAACGCTGCTGGTGGTGACTTCCATGCGCAGCTTGCGCCCGTCGATGGTGAAGATGGCCGTGAAGCGCTCGGGCGAGTTGCCCGGCAGGATCTGGGCGCGGTCGAACAGGCGGTGCAGGGCCCAGGGGCCTTCGGTCACGATGCCGGTGTTCTGCGCGCCGGCCGCCGTGATCTGCAGCCGGGCCTGGCCTGTGCCGCGCGTGCCGGGCCAAGAGACGGCCTTGGGGATTTGCGGGCCGTGCTGGTAGCGCACGATCTCGCCGTCCACGTCCAGCACCATCTGGGAGATGGAGGCGTCCATGTCCAGCGGCTTGATCTCCAGCCGGATGCCGGGCGTGTTGCCGCCTGCGCGGAAGAACACGTCGCGGATGGAGGCCGCGCGCTGGAAGGCGGCCAGCGAGGCAGAGCCCCCCACCGGTGTGCCGTCCACACCCTGCTTGAAGGTCCAGGGCACGGTGGAGATGTCCACCATGGTCTGCAGCTGGGTGCGGAAGAACTCGTCCATGGTGCCGCCGGTGGCGAACAGGCGGGCGAAGTCGTCCGTGGTCACGTCGCGCGTGGCGCTGCGCGTGAAGGGGTAGCGGCCCAGGATGGCGCGGCGGCAGAAGTCGCCGATGGTGGCGTTGAGGTTGCCGCCCAGCGTGCTGCGCACGCTGCTTCCCACGAAGGACGAGGTGGAGGTGGCCAGGGCCTCGTACATGCTGTTGAGCGGAGGCGGCACGCGCTTGGCCTCCGAGCGCACCTTCTCCAGCGTGCCGCTCAGCGAGGGAGGCACGCCGCCGCCCTGGATCACCTGCTGGCGCGCCGAGGCGATGACGGCCGCCGCCTCGTTGAGCACCTGCAGGCTGGCGGTGATGGGCGCCGGGCCCGAGCCGTTGCTGGTGGCAAGGCGCCGGTATTCGCGGAAGCGGAAGTCCACGATGTCGGCCTCCAGCGTGCCGGTGGCCAGCATGCCGCCCACGTTCAGCGGCTTGCCGGTCAGGCGGCTGAGCTGGTGCTGTTCCTCGCGGATGCGCTGCAGTTTCTCGCCCAGCCAGCTGCTGGTGCTGCCCGAGCTGCCGCCTTCCTGCTGGTCCGGGCGGCGGGCGAGCGTGGTCTCGCGGGCCACGGCGCGGATGAACTGCTCCAGGCTGGAGTTGGCGGACGAGTACAGGCGGGCCTGCTCGCCGGCCTGCTCCAGCGAGGCCGTGCGTATGGGGCGGATGTCGGCCAGGAAGGTTTCCCACAGGCGCGCGTACTCCATCAGGTACAGGCGCTTGACCTCGTTGGCCAGCTGGCCCGTGAGCACTTCCTGGGCCACGCTGCGCCGGCCTTCGGCCTGGCCCAGCACCCAGGTTTCCTCCTTGGCCAGCAAGGTGGTGACCTTGGGCAGCTCGTGCAGGAAGAGGCCGTGGTAGCCGTCATAGGTGAACAGGCCGCTGATGCCCTGGGTGAGCGGCTTGCCGCTGGCACGCGCAAAGACCTGGGGCGCCTCGGGTCCGCTGGCACGCACCACGCTGAAGTCGGGCGGCAGCTTGTCGCCGGTGTTCAGCAGCTGCTTGAGGCGGCTGTAGGCACGCTGGGCGGGCGACATCTGGGCCAGGCGCTGGCGCACCTCGGCGACCAGGTTGGCGTCGATGGGCTGGGCGGAGACCACCACGCGGCCGTCGATGAGGCGGTCCAGGTGCTCGGACAGCTGGTCCACCAGGCCGGCCTGCACCAGATGCTGGGGCAGGGTGTTTTCCCAATCGCTGCGCAGCCAGGCCTTGACGAAGGTGGCGTCGAAGTGGTCGGGCTCGTAGAGCATGAGATAGGCCTTGAGCGTTTCGTAGCTGGCCTCGGGGCTGCCGGTGCTGACCTGGCGCAGCGAGCGCGCGACATGGCTGCTCAGGCGCGGCAGCCAGGCGTCTTCCAGCAGGCGCAGGTATGTGGCGTGGGCGGCCGTCTGCACCTTGGGCACCTGCAGCAGGCCCCAGCGCCAGCCCAGCGGGGCCGATTCCTCGAAGCGGCTGCTCTGCGCCACGCGCGCCGCGTGGTTGAGCATGGGCACCAGGGCGACCACGTTGTCGGGATCGGTGGCCTTGGATTCCTCCACGGCCTGGCGCAGCGTGCCGGCGTTGTCGGCCACTTCGTTCAGGTAGCGCTGGTTGTTCTCGTAGCTCAGCGTCCAGGCCAGGGCCGCGCCGCCCAGGGCCAGCAGCAGGGCGCACAGGCCGGCGGCCTGCAGCAGGCGCAGCTGGCGCTCTTTCTTGGCGTTGCGCCCGGTCAGGCCGGACTCGTTGAACATCACGTCCTTGAACAGCGACTCCAGGAAGTAGCTGCGGCCCTGCTGGGGCACGGCATCGGCCGGCAGGCGGCCGCGCAGCGCAAAGCGGCGCGACAGGGCCGACATCACGCGGTCGAAGGGCATGCCCTCCTGCGTTCCGCTGGTGAAGTAGACGCCGCGCAGCAGCGGCTTTTCCTTGAAGCGCGAGGCGGAGAACGCCGCATCCAGCGTGTCGCGCACCACGTCCTTGAGGCCGGCAAACTGCTGGGGCAGTGCGTAGAGCAGGCTGCGGCGCGCAAGATCGGGCTCGGTCATCAGCCGCTGGGGCAGCAGGCGGTTGATCTGGGCGACAAGGGCGTCGAACTCCTCCATGTACAGGGCGCTGGCGGCCTGCGGGTCGCTGGCGGGCGAGCGCTGGGTCTTTTCGTCATAGGGGTAGGTGAAGCCCCAGACCTGGGCGCGCTCCTCGCGGCTCATGGCGCCGAAGAACTCATTGAAGCCCGCCAGCAGGTCGCTCTTGGTGACCAGCACGTAGACGGGAAAGCGGATGGTCAGCTCCTCGCACAGCTCGCTCAGGCGCAGGCCGATCAGCTGGGCCAGCTGGGCACGCTCGGTATCGCTGCTGCTGAGCAGCTCCTGCACGCTGAGCGTGACGATCACGCCGTTGACCGGCTGGCGTCCGCGAAAGCGCCTGAGCAGCTGCATGAAGCCCTTCCAGGCAGCCTTGTCCTGCTCCGCATCGCTTTCCTGGGTGGTGTAGCGGCCGGCCGTGTCCAGCAGCACGGCCTGGTCGGTGAACCACCAGTCGCAGTTGCGCGTGCCGCCCATGCCGGGGATGGCGCGCTTGCCGAACTGGGCCGCCAGCGGGAAGTCCAGCCCCGAGTTGATCAGGGCCGTGGTCTTGCCCGAACCCGGCGAGCCGATGATCAGGTACCAGGGCAGCTGGTAGATGTAGCGCTTGTTCCAGCGCCCGAACAGGCCGCCTTCGGTCTGGCCGAAGCGGGTCTTGCTCAGCGTATCCAGGGCTTCCTTGAAGCGGGACTCCAGCTCGGCCACTTCCTCGGAGCCGGCAGCGGGCGTGCCGTCCGCCTCGCGCGGCGAGGTCAGGCGGGACAGGCCGGTCATGAGGTGCTCGTTCATGCGCTGTGCACGCCACCATTTCAGCAGCAGGCGCAGGAACCAGAGGATGAACAGGCCGGCGATCAACCACCAGCGCACGGTGGGGCTGCCCAGCGGCTGGTAGGGCTGGATGAAGACGAGGGGGCCGACGAACCAGATGAGCAGGCTCAGGGCCACCAGGCCCAGAAGCTCCAGCATGTAGCGGTTGAACAGCCATGAGGCGATGCGACGGATCATGGGGGTCAGTTCCTGGTCTCGGGTGCGGCAGGCAGGGCCTGCAGTTGCTGGTCACGCTGCTGGGGCGCGACCAGCAGGACGATTTCCACCCGCCGGTTCAGCGCCCGGCCTTCGGCCGTGTTGTTGGGGGCGACGGGGTCGCTGTCGGCACGGCCCTCGGCATGCAGGCGCTGGCGGTCGCGCAGCGAGCCGCCCAGCATCTGGGACACGGCCTCGGCGCGCTCCTGCGACAGGTTCCAGTTGGAGGGGAAGCGTGCCGTGCGGATGGGCAGGTTGTCGGTGTAGCCATTGACGATGACCTTGCCCGGCACTTCGTCCAGCGCTGCGGCCACGCGGTGGATGACCTGCACGTAGCGGGGCTTGACGACGGTGGCAGCCGGGTCGAACAGGCCGTCGCCGCGCAGGATGACGGTGCTGCGGTCGGCTTCGTCGCGCACGCTGACCAGGCCTTCGCGGATTTCGGGCTCCAGGAACTGGCGCAGCCGCGGCTTGATGGTGGCCACGGTGGCAGCCGCCGAGGTGCGCGGGAACCGGATCTCGTTGATGGCGGCGAACAGATCATCCGAGCTGTTGGACAGCCGGTAGCTGAACCACAGGTAGATGAAGAACGCCAGCAGCAGCGTGATGGCTGCCGCCACCCACAGCGGCACCATGGCCCAGGGCGGCGAGGCCAGGCGCTGCACGCCGCGCCAGTGCACGGACAGCAGGCTGCTGCGGTCGCCGCGCGTCGATTCGATGAGCTGCAGCAGGCGCGCCTTGAGCGTCTCCAGCTGGGCGCGGCCGTTGTCGATCACGCGGTAGCGGCCTTCGAAGCCCAGCATCACGCAGTAGTACAGCAGCTCGATGAGGTCGATGTGCTGGTGCGGCGTCTGCACCAGCCGGGCCAGCAGCTGGAAGAACTTCTCGCCGCCCCAGGTTTCGTTGTGCAGGGCCACGAGCAGGCTGTAGTGAGGCCAGATACCTGCGCTTCCCCAGGGCGTCTGGGCGGCGGTTTCGTCGAGCACGGTGCAGATGCAGTAGCGTGCGCCGATGATGGTTTCCATGGGCACGCCGCTGGCGCCGGCACGCTGCTCGAACTCGCGTATGTGTTCGAGCAGCAGCTGCTGCAGCGCGCGCGGGTCTTCGTTGGTGACCATAGCGCGGATCTGGGGGATGAGGTTCAGCAGCTGGTTGGCGGCGGCCACCAGCGGGTTGCCGCCGCTGACCACGTCGGGCAGGTTGGAGCGCAGCGGCTCCTGGCCGGCAGGCGCGGTTGCGCCGCTGGCTGCGCCTTCGGCTCGGCCCGCGTCGCCGTCTCTCCCCCAGGGCATTTGGTGGCTGATGTTGGAACTGTTCATGTCGGAAGATGCGTCGCGCCGTCAGCGGCGGATGGCCCAGAACTCCAGCTGCAGGTCGGGGAATTCACCGGAGACGTGCATGGCAAGGCCGCCGGAGCTTTGCAGCTGGTTCCACAGGTCGTGCGTGGTGTCCACCTCGAAATAGTTGTAGCCCGCGTGGTAGGGGATCTCGCGCGGGGCGATGGGCAGCGGCCGCAGCGTGACGCCGGGCAGGTGCAGGTTCACCAGGTCGCGTATGCGCTCCACCGGGCCCAGCTTGGTCTGGGTGGGGAAGTGGGTGCGCAGGAATTCCGGCGTGGTCTGGGCATGGGCGGCCAGCACGAAGTCGCAGGTGGTCAGCAGCTCGGTGGACGGGATCAGCGCCACGCGCACGCCGTACTGGCGGTCGTGCAGCGGGATCTGGATGGCGTTTTGCTCCAGCACCGAGGACAGGCTGCGCCGCAGCTCCAGCATCAGTGGCGGAAAGCTGCGCCGCAGGTCGTCGTGGTCGTAGGCGGGCAGCACCTCGGGGCGGCGGCGCTCGTGGTCGAAGGTGGTCAGCTCGGCGGCCAGACGCAGCAGTTCCTCGAACAGGCGCTCGGGATGGATGCTGCCGGTGCGCACCCAGTGCTGGGCGGCGCCCGTCCAGTGGTTGATGAGCTGCAGCAGCAGGAAGTCGCCGACCTCGCCGATGCCGCCGCGCTCGGGCTGGATCATGCGCTGGGCCAGAACCTCGCCGCGCTGGCGCAGCAGGCCGTGGATTTCCTTGCAGAAGGTGTTGAGCACCGAGCTGGGCCCGTTGTTGACCACGGTGGGAATGAAGCCGGGCTCCAGCAGCACGCCTCCGCTGGCCTGGCGCTCGACCACATGGGCCACGGGCAGGCTGACCCAGCCTTCGGTCAGCTCGTGGGCGGGGCGCAGGCTCAGGCGCAGCCGGCCCAGCTGCACCTCGGCGGGCTGGGCGCCCACGTCGTTGCTGTCCGCCACTTCGGTCACGTCACTGAGATAGCGCGCGGGGCTTTGCGTGCCTTCGCCAAAGGTGACCTCGCTGCCCGACAGGCGGCGCAGCGGCAGGGCCAGGTGCACCACCACGTCCTTGAGGTCCTTGCCGATGTCCAGCGGGGTGGGCGCCTCGTCGTCGCCCGGCAGCTGGAACGGCGTGCCGTCGGGCAGCACGCCGTGTGCCGAGCGTATGCCCAGCTTGCCCATGCGCAGCAGATCGGTGTCCAGCTCCAGTTCCGAGAAGCCCCAGAAAAAGGGCTGTCCCGGCAGGCTGCGCGACTGCAGTTGCCGGAACAGGAAGCGCTCCTGCTGCTGGAAGTGCTGGGGCCGAAGGAACATGCCTTCGGCCCAGATGACTTTGCGTTGCCAGACCATGGTGGATAGATGTGCGTTTATTGGGATGCGGGTTGGATGCGCACGGTGACCTCCTCGCGGGTCAGGTGCACCTGGTAGCGCACGGGCTGCAGCTTTTCGGTGGAGCCCATGCCCCACCAGCGCCTGCGCAGCTCCACGGAGTTGGGCGCGGCGGCCGAGGCGCGCCAGGTGCTGCGCTCCAGATCGCGGTAGGCGGCGAACAGGCCGAAGGCGCGCACATCGGGGTTGCCCTTGCGCTCAATCACCTGGCGCTGGCCGGGCGCGATCAGGAATTCCTCGCGCCGCACGAAGTCGCTGCCCAGCTGGCCGTCGTCCTTGTCCTGCAGGTCGAAGAAGCCGGCGCGGTCGAAGGCGGCGGAGGCGCGCAGCTCGTAGATGCGCAGCAGCACGGGCTTGGGGATGCCTTCGCGGTCGGGGTTGATGTCCATGTCGGCCACCACCTCGAACACGGCGGCGGGCACGGCCGTGGGCGCCACTTCAGGCGCGCGGCTCAGGGGATTGAGGGAGCCGCAGCCGGCCAGGCCGGTCGCCATTGCCGTGCCCAGGCCCAAGGCGCCCAGCGTTTGCAGCGCCTGACGGCGCGCTTGCGGTACATGCGGTGCATGCGATTTCCACATGGCTTCTCCTGTCTCGATATCAGTCATTGGTGTCACGCGGGCAGATCCACACCGTCAGCGCGCTGAGGTTGTCCTGGTGCGGATTGCCGCTGGATACGACGCGGCCGACCATGCGCTGTATCCATTCGTCGGGGCGCTGGCTCGCGGCCAGCAGCTGCTCCATTTCCGACTCGTGCATGCCCTCCCAAAGGCCGTCCGAGCACAGCAAAAAGACATCGCCGGGCTCCAGGGCCACGGCGGCGGAGCGGATGCTGGGCGGCACCTGGCCTTCGGCACCGATGGCGCCGGCCAGGACGTTGCGGTTGGGCAGGCGGCGCGGGTCGTTCTCTTCGTACAGGCCGGCGTGCAGCAGCTGCTGCACCAGGCTGTGGTCTTCGGTGCGCAGGTGCATGCGGCCTGCGCGGAACCAGTACAGGCGCGAGTCGCCCCAGTGCGCCCACAGGGCGCGGCCCTGCCCGGGGTCGATGCACAGCACCACCACGGTGGCGCTCATGTGCATGCGCGAGGCCGAGGTGGACTGCTGGCCGCTGACGCGGTGCTCCGCCTGGGAAATCAGGGAGGCCAGGCTGGCAGGGGCGAACAGCGGGTTCTCCCGGAAGCCCTCCAGCACGGCCTGGACCGTGAGCTGGGCGGCAAGTTCGCCATGCCCGTGCCCGCCAGCCCCATCGGCCAGGGTGCAGCACAGGCCGCCAGCGCCCAGGTCCATCAGGCCCATGGCGTCTTCGTTGCTGGAACGCCTGCCGCTGTGGGATGCGCTGGCCACCTGAATGCTGTAGCGGTGGCCGTCTCCGTCGAGGTAGGCGATCACGGCTGGCCTTTCACGGACTGCTCGGCGTTTTCGTAGGCCTCGACGAAGGTGCGGCCCGAGAAGGCCATCAGATCGTCCTCGGCATGGCGGCGCAGCACGTCGAAGTTGTGCTTGTAGTCGTCCCACAGCGCAGCCTTGCGGCCATTGGTCAGCAGCTTGTCCAGCAGGCCGGGGTTGGTTTCGGTGCGGCGCTCCAGCTCGGTCGGATCGAACCGGGTCAGGGCCTCGGCATAGGCTGCGCGGATGCCGGCCATCAGGGCCAGCTGGTGCACGTGCAGATCCTGGAAGGCGTCCTGCATGGCGGGCAGCGGCTTCATGAAGCCCGGGAAGGTCTGGTGGACCATCTGCATGAGCACGCCCTCGGAATTGGGCAGGAACTTGAGCGGATTGTTGGCGCCCGTGGCAATGATGGTGACGCCGGCACGGAACTCGCGCTTGATCTCGGAGCGCGCCGCCAGCAGGTCGATGGTGCCCTGCACGGCAATGCGCAGGGCTTCGCCGAAGGTGCGCATGAATTCAGGCGTGACCTCGAAATGGGTCTTGGCCGGGTTCAGGCCCGCGCCTTCCATGAAGGCCGTGGCCAGGGCCTGCAGGTCGGCGTGGGCGGCGTTGGCGGCCGGCTGGGGCTGCACCGGAGCATCGACAGGCGCGGCGGTGCAGGGCAGGGTGCCGACGGGAATGGCGGCGGCGCCCTGGCCGAGGATGCTGGAGGCTGCGTTGAAGTGGGCGCTGGAGCTGGAGCTGGTGTTGGCGGGAGCGGCGGCAGCGCTTGCGGCAGAAACGATGGCTGGCGCAGCTTGGCCTGCGCCGGACTGGAAGATGTCCAGGTCCAGCCCGTTGGTGGGCAGCAGTCCGTCGAGCACGACGGGCTCGGCGGGGATTTCGGGGGCCGTCGCGGCAGCGGGGGCCGTGGCCATCGGTGCAGCAACTGGTGCAGCGGCAGGTAAGGGAGCTGGTACGGCAACTGGTACGGCAGTTGGTGCGGCCTGAACCTGTACAGGTTGCTGTGTCTGCGCCGCAGGCGCCAATGACTGCTCCAGGCCGGCCGGCTGGGCCGGCGCCGCTGCACCCTGTGCAGCAGGCTGCGCAGGCGGCTGCATGCGCGGCAGGTTGAAGGCCTGGCCCAGCTCGGAGCCCCGGCCCGATGCCTGTTGCAGCGGCGCTGCGTCGCCGGGCAGGCCGCCCTGGTCGAACAGCGCGAGCGGATCGAGCTTTTGCGATGCCTCGAAGCACGAAGGCAGGCCGGTATGGGAGGCGTCATGCAGTGCCTCGGTGCTCAGGCCCTTGAGGGGAAGCGTTTGGACCATGCCGTCATGGCGCTGCTGAATCAGCTCGCCCTTGCCGTGCGAGGGCAGGCCGGCCCAGCCTTCTTCCTGCTGCCGAGCCTGCTCGGGCGGCGGTGCAAAGGGGTCGAAATCATTGGGAATCAGCAGCGGGCGGTGCTGCGGCCTGGCCGGCTGCGGCATCGCCATGGCCGCTTGCTCGGGGGGGGGGGCACTCTCGGCAGAAGGCGCAGGCGGGGTCTGGATGTCATCCAGGCTCAGCGCCGTCAGGCCTTCCCAGGGATCGGCGATGCCGGCGGCGGCTGGAGGCAGAACGTCTGCCAGTGGCGCAGCTTCTGCCGGCCCCGTTGCTTGCGGCTGCAGCGGGCTGTCAACTGCGAGGGGCTGCTGGATCGGTGGCTGCGGGATTGCCGTGACCGGCGAGGGAACCGATGGCGTTGAGGGTGCTGAGGGCGCAGAAGGTGCTGAGGGCGCAGAAGGTGCTGAGGGCGTCACAGCCGCTGCAAATGCTGCGCTGGCAGGCGCCGGCACGGCTGCACCGGGCGAGGCCGGCGCCTCGAAAGGGGTGCCCGGCGCCACGGCGGCCAGGGTGTAGGCGCCGATGCGGATGCGCGCGCCCAGTGTCAGGGCCACTTCCTGGCCCGAGCGCACGGGCTGGTCTGCCACCCAGATGGGATCACGCTCGCTCAGGTTCGCAACAAAGGCTCCCTCGGAATCGAGCCTGACCATGGCGTGCACGCGCGCCACGGAAGCGTCCGGATCCGAGATGATGAGCTTGTTCTGGCCACTGCGTCCGATCGTGCCGCCTGCCATGCCGAATACGGCATGCCAGTGGCGGTCGACCGCAACGCCATCGTGGTCCACGACCCTGAGTTCGATTTTGTCCATGGAGTCTTAGGCTAGGCAGTTTTCAGGAAGCGTCGGGGGCATCGGCAGGCCTCAGGAGGCCTTGCGCGCGGGCGCCGGGCGCTTGTTGCGCAGCGCGGCGCGGGCATTGTTGAATTCCCGGCCCCAGGTGGGATGGCCCTTTTCGGCCTCGGTCAGCTGGAAGGTGGGGTCCAGGGCCAGGGCCATGTCGAAGTGCTGCCGGCAGGGCTTGCGGCGGCCTTCCACGCAGTGGCTGAAGGCGATGTACTTGAGCGCCTTGACCTGGCTGCTCATCGGCAGCTCCTGCGCGGTGGACAGGGGCGTCAAGGCCGTGATGGCATCCTCGTAGCGGCCATCCACGTAGAGCTGGATGGCCTCGACCAGCTCCTGCTCCTTGATCACCACCGGGTCCACGGGCTTGACGGGCTCGACAGGCGCCTGCACCACGGGCGGTGCTGGCTCGGGCTCCACCGGCTTGGGTGCGGTTTCGCAGGCGGCCAGCCCGAAGGCAACGGCAAGGGCAAGGGTCAGGCGCTGGAGGGAGTGAGGGATATGCATGGACATGGTCATCGGGCATCAAAGTCATGGGAAAGGGTCACCGACTGGCCGTCGGTGATGCGGATCACCTGCCGATAGCTCTCGAAGCCGGGGTTGCGCAGTTCCACCGTGTGGGAGCCTGGCGCCAGCTTGAGCAGCACGACGGGAGGGGTGACGCCGGACGGCTTGCCGTTGATCAGCACGTTGGCCCAGGGGCTGACCCTCAGGCGCAGGTTGTGATCTGTCCGTGGCGTCTCAGGCCGTGCGGCCAGTGCGGCGGAGCGCACCGGGGCCGAGCCCGATGTCAGTGCGGTGATCGATGTGATCACGCGGCTGTTCAGTGCAAAGCCGCCGGCCGTGGGCGCTGCGGTTGCCACGCGCAGCCGTTGGGCGGCAGGGCAGCGCTGGGTCCAGCGTTCCTGGGCGCGGCTGTAGGCGTCCCGCCACGGCGTACCCGTGGTCTCGTAGGTCTGCAGCGCAAAGCCGGGGTGGGCGGCGAACGCGGCGTCGAAGGCGGCCTCGCAGCGCGCCCATTCCTTGTGCGTGCAATAGGTGTAGGCCAGGTACTTGTGGGCGGAGGCCCGCTCCATGGGATCCGCCAGCCCGCCAAACAGCGCAGCCTGCAGCGCACGCTCGGCCTGGGCCAGGTCGCGGGCCTCGAACAGCGCAATGCCCTGCGCCAGCTGCGGGCGTCCTGCCGAGCCGGTTTGGGCCGGCGCGGCCTCCTCGCATGCCGCCTGGGAATGCGCCAGGCAGGGCAGGCCGAGCACTGCAGTGCACAGCATCCATCGCCAGCGGTGGTTCATCAGTCGAGCCATGCGCCGCGCTCATTCGAAAAGATGGTTCACGGTCACCGACTCGCCCTTGGTGACCGTGATGGTCTTGGTCACCGTAGAGGCCGCACCCGGGTTGCTGATGTCGATGCGGTACTCGCCCTCCGGCAACTCCATCTGGGTCAGCGGCGGGCTGGTCCGTGCCGGGGCGCGGTTCACGGAGACATAGCCCCACGGCACGACCCGGAACACCACCTTGCCTGTGGCCGCTGCGGGCTTGGCGGGGCGGGCTTCGGTCTTGGGCGGCTCGGTGGGCAACGGCTCGGGCACCGCGGCCACCGTGACGGGGGCGACGGGCGCGCCCTGCTCGGGCTGGGAAGGGGGGAGTTCAGCCAGCGCGGTCTGCTCCGGCGGGGTCATCGGCTGCACCTGCTCCGTGGAGGCCAGCGAGGCCTCGTTGAGCAATTGCTTGAGCAGCGCCTGGGCCTCGGTGCGGTGCTGTCCTTCGGGGAAGCTGTCCAGGTAGTCCTGCAGGCGGGCCAGGCTGGACTGGCTTTGGGCCTGCTGCCAGGCCAGGCTGTCGCGCGCCGCCAGGGTCTTGGCACGGGCCTGGTCCTGGGAATGGTCGTACCACAGCACGCCGCCGCCCGCGATGGCCGCCAGCACCAGGGCGCCGATGGCCATCGGCACGGCCATGCCGCTGCGCCTGGCCTTGGGCACTGCCTGGACGGCAGCGGCCGGAGACTGCACCCCTGCGGGCGCGCCCTGAACGGCGGGTGCTGAGGCGGGCTGTTGGGATGCAGGCGCCTGCGCCTGAACCGGGGGCTGCGCAGGCTGAGCGGGGGGCAGTGCCTGGTCGATGTCGATGTACGGACCGTTGTCCAGGCCCATGGGATCGGCGGCTGATGCCTGAGGCGTCATCTGGGGCGCGGCTGCGGCTGCAGATGGCTGGGCAGGGCCGCCTGTTGCCAAACCCCCAGGCGTGGTGGGAGCGGGCGGCACCGGTGCGACCGTGGCGACAGGAGGGACCGATGCAACAGATGCAACAGGCGGGACCGCAGGCACGGGCATGACCGTGGTCGCGGGCGCTGCCTGCGGCGCTGCTGCAGGAACGAAGATTTCCGTGATCGGCACGAAGCGCGGCGCCTGCACGGCTGCCGACTGGGTGGCCATGGCGGCCTGTACGGACGCAGGCGGCGTGATCGGGATGTAGATGGGGCTGGGCTCCCCCGGCGCAGGCGCTGCCCGGGCGTCGGTGGACAGGCCCAGCAGGCTGCGCAGCTCGGCAATGGATTGGGGGCGGTCCTGGGGGCGAACGGCCAGCGCCCGTTGCATGCCCTGCAGAAAAGCGTCGGAGTAGCCCGGGACCTGTTCGGAGGTCAGCGGCTGCATGGGATCGGTGACCATGCGCGCGACCGAGGTGGCCGGGATGCGGCCCGTGGCGGCCTGGTGGATCAGTGCGCCGACCTGGTAGATGTCGGTCCACGCGCCCTGGGGCATGGCGCCGTCGTCCACGTATTGCTCGATGGGCGCAAAACCGGGCTTGAGCACCATGGTCAGCGCCTGGGTCATGTCGCCGATGATGCGGCGCGCGGCGCCGAAATCCAGCAGCACGGGGCTGCCATCGCGCTGCACGAAGATATTGTCCGGCGCGATGTCGCGGTGGAAGCAGTCCTGCGCATGCAGCACTTCCAGCACGTCCAGCAAGGGGATCAGCAGCGCGCTGAGCCCGGCCTGATCCATGCGGCCGGACGATGCCTTCAGCACCTGGCCCAGCGTCTGGCCCTCGTAGTGGCGCATCACCATGTAGGCCGTGCCGCCGGCTTCGAAGAAGCGGTAGACATGCACCAGGGTGGGGTGGGAGAAGCGCGCCAGCAGGCGGGCCTCGTTGATGAAGCTGCGCAGCCCGGCGTCGAAGGCGCCACGGTGCTGCGAGCGCACATGCACCTGATGGGAGCTTTGCCGTCCGGCCAGTGCCGAAGGCATGTACTCCTTGATCGCGACCTCGCGGTCCAGCGAGAGGTCGCGGGCCTTGTAGACGATGCCGAAACCGCCTTCGCCGATGACATCGAGCACGCGGTATTCGCCAATCTGGACACCTGCCGGAAGGCAGTTGGTCGAACATGCTGCTTCGCTATCCATGCAATCCCACCCAAGATGTTGTTTCACACGCTGGCGGGCGAGGTCTGTCGCAGTGCCAGGGTGCCGAATCTGTTCGAGGCCATTGGACAAGCACAAAGCCGGCATCGCACCGGCAATCTGTCTATGCAACCGCTGGTTTTCCTCGATCAGCCAATTGTCTGAAGCCGGGGGCCAAAGACGAACGTCATGGACTCGTCATGAATACAAGATCGTATTTCAATCGGACTCCGAATGCGGCGTGAGTGTAGCTTGAGTTCTGCAAAAAGCCATGACACGTATCGAATGGATAAGCGATGGATACATTTTTTTTCAGATGTATCGGCCGTAACAATTCAGTCGGGCCAATTGTTTGTATTTTTCCGATCTTATCCACTATCATCGCGGCTCCAACAAAGGAGGGCGGTTCACGACAGTGAGGATTGCAGGCGATTGTCAATACATTCCTTGACCATCCAGGGTATGCGCCGCACTGATCTGAATCACATGTTCAGTGAATCGGTTTCGTGCGCTCTGCCCGGGAGTGGTTTTCCCCTTTGTTCGCGTGTGAACCATCCGATGCAGTCGGTCTATTGGGTTGCATGCGAACGTTTAATCCATTAATTCGAGAGGTGTGCAATGTCCGTTGATATGTTCATGAAGGTCGAGGGCGCCAGTGGCGAATCCCAGGATTCCAACCACAAGGGCTGGACCGACATCGACTCCTTCACCTGGGGCGCGACCCAGCCCAACACCATGGCCAGCGGCGGCGGTGCCGGCGCCGGCAAGGTGAGCTTCCATGACCTGAACGTCATCGCCAAGGTGGACAAGTGCTACCCCGCCGTGCTCAAGCACTGCGCCACGGGCAAGCACCTGGGCCAGGTCGACATCTCGCTGTGCAAGGCCGGCGGCTCGCAGATCGAGTTCACCAAGATCACCCTGACCGACGTCATGGTGACGAACGTGACCGTCAGCGGCGCCAACTCCTCTGACACCGTGACTGTCAACTACTCGTTCCAGGCTGCCAAGGTCAAGACCCAGTACTGGGAACAGACCAACCAGGGCGGCAAGGGCGCCGAGAGCCAGATGGGCTTCAACATCAAGGAAAACCGCGAAGCCTGAGTCTTCTTGCGCAGGCTTGCTGCTGCGGCAAACCCGCGTCGGATGCATCCGGCGTGGGTTTGCCGTGGATGCGCGGGAATATGGCCTCCATCCATCGATGGAGGCTTTCCAGTATGGAAAGCTGGAATCGAGCGGTGGATCGAATATCGGGCAGGACGTGCCTTGTCTCTGCATGCAAAGGCCGCTGATAGCAGATTCACATGTCAGTTCCTTGACAGAAAGCCGCCTTCCGTTCCTGCCAGAGGCTGAATGCCTCAATATCTTGCAATATTTAACAAATACACAAACCCATGGCCGCAGGCATGGGGAGATTGATGCGCTCTTTGCACCAGGTGTGTGCGGAAACTCTCTGGAAAAAATGGATTGGCGCAAATATGCGCAGGATTACCGCGAGTGGGTTCCTGTTGGTGTTGGTCCAGTCACTTTGAATGTATGGTGCCGGGGGCTGCCAAACGCTATGGTGTGTATGGCCTTTGCGGCGGCAAGTCGCGGAGCATACACGAAGATCGGCCGTTGTCGAGGATATTCTTGTAGGTCCAATTATTAAAACGCAATTCGTTTCTTTAATAAATCCCACTGCTAACTTGTGTACAAGAAAGAGTACTAAATGCGTGAATGGACCATTGGCCATTGCCTGATCGCAAATCAGGCAATGGTATTGCTGCTACGGTCGGCGTATACCCTGTCTTCGGCCATGCGCGAGTCCGGTGTCGAAGGCAAGGCCTGGCCCTTCTTCAGGGCTCCGGGCATGTCGTTGCCAGCCCCTGACGGCGGCCAGCGGCAAGGCCTGCGTGCTCCAGCAGGCGTGGCAGTCGCATGAGCATCGCGGTTGTTTCCTCGCCGGTGTGCGAGACGCGCCAGGGGCCTGCAAGCAGCGCGCATTCGCTGGCTGCGCAGATCTACGCCTGCCTGAAGAACGACATCTTCGATTTCCGCCTGCTGCCTGGCGACCGTTTCAGCGAAGGCGAGATCGCCACGCGCATGCAGGTCAGCCGCACGCCCGTGCGCCAGGCGCTGTTCTGGTTGCAGCGCGATGGCTATGTGGATGTGCACTTCAAGAGCGGATGGCAGATCAAGGCCTTCGACTTCAAGTACTTCGAGGATCTGTACGAGGTGCGCACCCTGATGGAGACCAGCGCCGTGGCCAGCCTGGTGGGCGAATCGCTGCAGTCATTGCAGCCGCTGCGCGAAGTCTGGTGCGTGCCCGAGGAGCAGCGCGAGACCGACCCCGCCGTCGTGGCCTCGCTGGACGAGGCCTTCCATACCGGCCTGGTGGCCGCGACCGGCAACCAGGAGATGGCGCGCATCCACCTGGACATTACAGAGCGCATCCGCATCATCCGCCGCCTGGATGTGATCAAGCTGCCGCGCGTCTCGGCAACCTATGACGACCATGCCGCCATTCTTGCCGCCATCGAGGCCGGCGATGCCGCGCTGGCCCAGTCCTGCCTGAAGCAGCACATCGCCGACAGCCGTGCCGAGGTCAAGCGCATCACCTTCTACATGCTGCAGACGGCGCGCGAGCGCTATGGAGCCCTGCAGCAGACGGCCTGATGGTCGGGATGTGTGGAACGGGCCTCTTCGGAGGCCCTTTTTCATGGGCGCACGGCTCGCTGGGGGAAGGCGCGCGTGCATCCGGCCCGGCAAAGGCTTCAAGTCGCGGGTAAGCGGCCCGCTTATCCCTGCATTGCGGCGGCGGCGTCCCGGTAGTCTCCCTGCCAAACCGTGGACGGGCCCTGCGCCCGCACCATCCGCAAACTTACAGGGAAGAGAACATGAGCATCAGAACCGACAACCTGAATGTGCAAAGCCTGTTGGCCCGAGCCCAGTCCAGGCTCAACAGCAGCACCACGGCGCAGACGGCTTCGGACTCGGTCATCAAGAAGAGCGATGCGCAGGCCGGCGCCACGAAGACGGACAGCACCAAGACGGAGACCACCGAAGCGGAGAAAGTCCGCAAGCTGGCGCCTTCGCTGTCCAAGGCGCACGAGCGCATTGCGGCCCAGGCCCAGGCGGGCTCGACCTCGCTGTCGGCGCTGGGGCAGTTCAAGTCGTCCCTGGTGGATCTGGCCACGGCGGGCAAGGAGATGGCGGCCCTCACGGCGACCAGCACCCCCCAGTCGGTCCAAGGTGCGCTGGAAAAGCTGGTGGCGCGCTACAACGCCAGCGCGGCCAAGGGCAATGCCAGCGCGGCCGCCGGCTCCACCACCGATGTGGGTGCCACCCGCGCGCTGCGCGAGCTGCGTGCGGCCATCATGAGTGTCACGGGCAGCGCGACTTCGCCCAGCCTGGCCAGGATCGGCATCGTCCAGCGGCAGGACGGCACGCTGGCGGTGGACGCCAAGGCCCTGGAAAAGTCCATGGCCACAGATCCCGCAGGCGTGACCTCGGCCCTGGCCGGCATTGGCAAGGCGGTGGAAAACAGCGCCAACGATGCACTGTCCACGGGCAGCCGCCTGAGTTCGTCCATGGCAAGCCTGGGCGACCGGGTCAAGGCGCTGCAGCAGCAGCAAAGCGCCGTGGTGGCGACGGCCGAGAAGCTCGGCGATTCCCTGGTCGGCTCGGCCAACTGGAATCGCATGGTGCTGGACGCCTACCTCAAGAACTAGTTTTTGCCGCGTTTCCGTCCCGCATCCTGTTTCCCCATCATGAAAAATCTGCGCATAGGCCTTCGTCTCGGAGGCGGTTTCACCATTCTTTTGCTGATCATGCTGCTCATCAGTGTCACCAGCATCGTCAGCATGGGGCACATGGCCCGCTCGACCACGGAAATCACCGAGGTAGCCCTGGCCAAGGAGCGGATGATCAGCGACTGGTTCCGCAACATCCACTCGGGTTCGCGCCGCACAACGGCCATTGCCAAGAGCAGCGATCCCTCGCTGGCCACCTTCTTCGCCGAAGACGCAGCCGAGTCCTCGCGCCAGTCCAGCAAGCTGCAGGACCGCATCGAGCCGCTGCTGCAGACCCAGGAGGAAAAGGACATCTGGGTCGAGATCAAGAAGGCGCGCGCCGGCTATCTGGCGGGCCGCGACGTGGTGACCAAGGCCAAGGCCGAGGGCCGCGCCGAAGACGCCGAGCGCCTGTTCACCCAGCAATACCAGCCCGCCACGCAGCGCTATATCGACATGGTTCAGCGCCTGCTGGACATGCAGCGCGCGGCCATCGACAGCTCCGCCGCCGATGTGCTGGTGCGCTTCTCGGCCAGCCGAGCCGCCATCATCACGGTGGTCTCGCTGGCCTTTGTGCTGGGCGTGCTGGCCGCCTGGTGGATCACGCGCGGCATCACCAGGCCGCTGGCCGAGGCCCTGCGCGTGGCGCGCACCGTGGCCAACAACGACCTGACCAGCCGCATCACCGTCGATTCGCGCGATGAAACGGGCCAGTTGCTGCAGGCGCTGCGCCAGATGAACGACAACCTGGCCCAGGTGGTGGGGCAGGTGCGCTCGGGTGCCGACAGCATTGCCACGGCTTCGGGCGAGATCGACGCGGGCAACCAGGACCTGTCCTCGCGCACCGAGCAGCAGGCCAGCTCGCTGGAGCAGACGGCCGCTGCCATGGAGGAGCTGACCAGCACGGTCAAGCAGAACGCAGAGAACGCGCGCCAGGCCAATCAGCTGGCCGCTTCGGCGTCGCAGACAGCCGTGCAGGGCGGCAAGGTGGTGGCGGGCGTGGTGGACACCATGGGCGGCATCAGCGAGTCCAGCCGCAAGATTGCCGACATCATCGGCGTGATCGACTCCATTGCCTTCCAGACCAACATCCTGGCGCTGAACGCCGCCGTGGAAGCGGCGCGCGCCGGCGAGCAGGGCCGCGGCTTTGCCGTGGTGGCCGGTGAGGTGCGCGCGCTGGCGCAGCGCAGCGCCTCGGCGGCCAAGGACATCAAGGACCTGATTGCCGACTCGGTCTCCAAGGTGGAGGCGGGCACGCGCCAGGTGGCCGAGGCCGGACGCACCATGGACGGCATCGTGCAAAGCGTGCAGCAGGTCAGCGACCTGGTCGCCGAGATCACCGCCGCCAGCCAGGAGCAGAGCAGCGGCATCAACCAGGTGCACCAGGCGATTTCGCAGATGGACACGGTGACACAGCAGAATGCGGCGCTGGTCGAGGAGGCGGCCGCTGCAACCGGCTCGCTCAAATCCCAGGTGCACCAGCTGGCCGCTGCAGTGAGCGTATTCCGTATCGAGGGCGTGGCGTCCGCTCGTCCGGCGGTGGCGCCAGCCCCGGCCCCTGCCGGGCGTGCACAGCCTGCGGCAGCGCAGATGCGCGCTCCTGCCAGGCCGCTCGCCGCGCCTGCGGCTGCTGCGTCCCCGGGCGCACCCGCCGCCAAGCCTGCAGCCGCCAAGCTGCCGGCCTCCCGGCAGTCCGTGCCTGCCACTGGCAAGGACGATGGGGACTGGACCTCGTTCTGAGCCCGGCCAGGTTACTTGGGGGCGCCCAGCTCGTACTTGGAGCCCTCTCCCTGGCCGTCGGTGATGGCGGCGGCCTGGCCGGCGGCCGGGTTCACGCCGCCTGCATCTTCCTTGTTGGTGGCGCCTGACCCGCTTGCCGGTTCAGACGCCCGGGCGGGCAGCGGCGCGGCAGCCGGCAACGGCTCATGCGGGTCGCCCTTGGCATGGGGCATGACCTGCTCGGCCGTGATCACGGGCTGGCCCAGCAGGGGCTTGTCCGGTGGCGGCTGGTTGAAGCGCGGCACTTCGGCCATGGGAAATCCCGCGCGCTGCGACGAGGTCTCGCCCGAGCAGGCAGCCAGCGTCAGCAAAGAGCTTGCGGCGACGCCCAGGGCCAGCCGTCTGGCAAGTGTCGTGGTATGCACAAATTCATGGGGCATGGTTGTTCTCCGGTGGTCTATCTTCCGGCCGACATGCTCCCACGCGCCCAGGGCTGGTGGCGTAGGTCCATGCCGGATTCCCGGTCGCCGACCACCGCAATCCTTGCTCAGGGCTGGCTGCCGCTGGCCTTCCACGATCCGTCGGGCTGCTTGCAGAACCAGAAGCGCCAGTTTTCCGAGGTCTTTTTCAGGCGCACATCGGCCGACAGCAGGCGGCAGCTTCCGGCCGTCCCGGTCTGCACGGTCTGCTGCGGCTGCAAGGCCAACGTCACGCGCTGGTTGGTTCGGTTCGGGCCGCTGGTCCATTCGGTCACGGAGCCGTCGGCGGCCTCGTTGAGCACCTTGGCCACGGCGGCCTTGGCATCGGGCAGGTCCCTGGCGGGAATGCGCGCGGCGATGGTGTCGTTGAGGAAGATCGAAGCCGCAGCGCTGGCGCTGGTGGACACCAGCGAAGCGGCAGCGGCCAGCGATGCGACGGTGATGGCAAAGGTTTTCATGCAATGGGTCCTGGAAAGTGGGCCGACGCCCGCAGCGGGGTGCCGGAAGGAGAGTATCGGGCCATGTTAACGGCTGCAATGGCGCCTGCGGGCGTCGCGCGCCGCCGAAACCAGCGCAAGCTGCGCCACAGTGCTGCCGAGGGCTGCGCAAAACGTTTACAGTCCTTGGCGGATTTCCCCGTCCCTTCCTGCCAGAAACTCCACTGCATGCCACGATCCTCCCGCAATCAGAGCACCCAGCGCTTTGCCATTCCATGGACACTTGTTGCCGGCTTTGGCGCGGCGGCACTGGCCACCCTGGTCATTGCCTTCGTCAATTTCAGGGCGTCTGAGACGCGAGGCCAGGCCGTGGTGGCCATGGACCGCACGACACTGGCCATGCGCCAGCTCAGCCAGCTCAATGCTTCGCTCAAGGACGCTGAGACCGGGCAGCGCGGTTTTCTGCTCACGGGCGACCCGGCCTACCTGCAGCCCTACCAGCAGGCACGCGATGTGCTGATGCAGCAGCTGGAGGCGCTCAAGGCGCGCACTTCCAATGACTCCGACCAGCACCGGCTGCTGGCGCAGATCGAGGAGATATCGGCCCAGAAGCTGCGCGAGCTGCAGGAGACCATAGACCTGCGCAAGTCCGGCGATCTGGACGCCGCCATGGCCCTGGTGCGCCTGGACGTGGGCAAGAACGCCATGGACCGGCTGCGCGAGCTGATCGACGACCTCTACACGCACCAGACACGGGAGCTGGCCCAGCGTCGCCAGCTGTGGGTGGAGGCATCCACCACCTCGACCTACTATTCCTGGGGCGGCTCCCTCATCCTGCTGGGCCTGATCCTGGCATCGGCCGCGCTGACGGTGCGCGAGTACCGCGTCAAGGCCCGCCAGTCGTGGGTGACGTCCGGTCTTTCCGGCCTGGGGCAGCAGTTGCAGGGAGACCACCGGCTGGAAGACCTGGGCCAGAAGGCGCTGGAGTACCTGGCCAACTATTTGCGTGCCGATGTGGGCGCCGGCTATGTGGTGGACTGCGCCGATGGCGGGTTGCGCCTGTTCGGCGGCTATGCCCTGCCGCGCGAGCGACTGCAGCAAAAGCTGCTGCCCGGCGAGGGGCTGGCGGGCCAGGCGGCCGCGTCGCGCAAGCTGCTGCATGTCAGCGATGTGCCTGCCCAGCATTTGCAGATTTCCTCGGGCACCGGCCAGTCCAGCCCCTTGCAGCTGATGCTGGTGCCCGCCATGGAAAACGGCGAAGTGTTCGCCGTGATCGAACTGGGCTTTCTGCGCCCCGTGGGCGAAGCCGAGCGCAGCCTGCTGGAGCGCGCCTCCGAATCGCTGGCCGTGGCCATTCGCTCGGGCCTGGACCGTTCGCGCCTGGAGACCTTGCTGGAGGAAACGCGCCGCCAGTCGGAAGAGCTGCAAGCCCAGCAGGAAGAGCTGCGCGTGAGCAACGAGGAGCTGGAGCAGCAAAGCCGCATCCTGCAGGAGTCGCAGACCCAGATGGAGCACCAGCAGACCGAGCTGGAGCAGACCAATGCCCACCTGGAAGAGCAGACCCAGCAGCTGGAGTACCAGCGCGAGCAGTTGCTGCGCGCCCAGGGCGCGCTGACCGACAAGGCCCGCGAGCTGGAGCTGGCCAGCCAGTACAAGAGCGAGTTCCTGGCCAATATGAGCCACGAACTGCGCACGCCGCTGAACTCCACCCTGATCCTGGCCAAGCTGCTGGCCGACAACAGGCCGGGCAATCTGCAGGCCGAGCAGATCAAGTACGCGCAGACCATCCACGCCGCAGGCAGCGACCTGCTGGCGCTGATCAACGACATCCTGGACCTGTCCAAGATCGAGGCCGGCCAGGTCACCGTGGTCGCCGAGCCCGTGACCATTGCCACGGCGCTGCAGACGCTGATGGAGCCGCTGCGCCCGATTGCCCGCGAAAAGGGCCTGGAGCTGTCCTGGACGGTGGACCCGGGCGTGCCCGCCACCATGCAGACCGATCCCATGCGGCTGGCCCAGGTGCTCAAGAACCTGTTGTCCAACGCGCTCAAGTTCACGGCCAAGGGCTCGGTGGGCCTGCAGGTGTCCTGCGCGCCCCAGGGCATGCTGTCTTTCGCGGTGCGCGATACCGGCATCGGCATTGCCGAGCAGCAGCAGCAATTCATCTTCGATGCCTTCCGCCAGGCCGATGGCAGCACGCACCGCAAGTTCGGCGGCACGGGCCTGGGCCTGTCGATATCGCGTGATCTGGCGGGGCTGCTGGGCGGCACGCTGACCGTCTCCAGCACGCCTGGCCAGGGCAGCGTTTTCACACTGACCGTGCCCGTGAGCCTGGAGTCGGCCGAGTCCGGCCCGGCCACGGCCGCGACTGCCGCACCGCAGCCTCAGCCGCAGGGGCTGCGAGAGGCCTTGGCAGCGTCGTCCGTGCCCGTGCTCGCAACGGCCAACGTTGCGCCCGCCGCACCTGCGTTCGCGCCGCCCATGTCGCCTGCCATGGCACCTGCCGCGTCGGCGGCAACGGACGCCCTGCGCAAGAGGGGTCAGAGCGGGCGCCGCATCCTCGTGATCGAGGATGACCTGCGCTTCGCGGACATCCTGTCGGAGCTGGCGCGCGAGATGGATTTCGAGTGCGACGTGGCCAATACGGCGTCCGACGGCCTGTCCATGGCGGCCGACAATCAGCCCAACGCCATCGTGCTCGATATCAACCTGCCCGATTTCTCGGGCCTGGGCGTGCTGGACCAGCTCAAGCGCAACCCGGCCACGCGCCACATTCCCGTGCACGTGGTCTCGGTCGCGGACTATTCGCAGGAAGCCATGGGGCGGGGTGCCGTCGGCTACGCGCTCAAGCCCGTCAAGCGCGAGGAACTGGTCCACGCCCTGCAGCGGCTGGAGGCCAAGTTCACCCAGGACCTGCGCCGCGTGCTGGTGGTGGAGGATGACGAGCGCCAGCGCGAGAGCGTGCGCCACCTGCTCAGCCGCAGCGATGTGGACATCGTCTGCGCGGGCACGGCGGCGGCCGCGCTGGATCATCTGCGCGGCTCCACATTCGACTGCATGGTGATGGACCTGAACCTGCCTGACATCAGCGGCTACGAGCTGCTGCAGCGCATGACGGACCAGGACGATGTTTCCTTCCCGCCTGTCATCGTCTACACGGGCCGGGCGCTGTCGCGCGATGAAGAGCAGCAGCTGCGGCGCTTTTCCAAGTCCATCATCATCAAGGACGCGCGCTCGCCCGAGCGCCTGCTCGACGAGGTCACGCTGTTCCTGCACCAGGTGGAGTCGGAGCTGTCGGCCGAGCACCGCCAGATGCTGCAGGTCGCGCGCAGCCGCGAGTCTGCGCTGGAAGGGCGCACGGTGCTGGTGGTGGAAGACGATGTGCGCAACGTGTTTGCGCTGTCCAGCATCCTGGAGCCCACGGGCATCCGCGTGGAGATCGCGCGCAACGGGCGCGAGGCGCTGGAGGCGCTGGAGTCTCGCGGCGCAGCGCAGGCCGGTATCGACCTGGTGCTGATGGACATCATGATGCCCGAGATGGATGGCTACACCGCCATGCGCGAGATCCGCAACCGGCCGCAATGGCGCCGCCTGCCCATCATCGCCCTGACCGCCAAGGCCATGAAGGACGACCAGGAGAAATGCCTGGCCGCCGGTGCCAACGACTACATCGCCAAACCGCTGGACGTGGAAAAGCTGCTGTCGCTGGTGCGGGTGTGGATGCCCAAGTAGCAAGGAGGACGCGATGCCTCAGCTGAAAAAAGCCCGCACCGCCGACATCGAGCAGCGCCTGCTGATCGACGCCATCTACCACCGCTACCACTACGACTTCCGGGGCTATGCCCAGGCCTCGCTCAAGCGGCGCCTGCAGACGGCCCTGGTGCAGTTCGGCTGCCAGACGCTGTCGCAGCTGCAGGACCGCGTATTGCATGATGCAAGCGTGTTCCCGGCGCTGCTGGAATACCTCACGGTCCAGGTCAGCGACATGTTCCGCGACCCGAGCTATTTCCGGGCGCTGCGCACCGAGGTGGTGCCGCTGCTGCGCACCTATCCCTCGCTCAAGGTCTGGGTGGCCGGCTGCAGCGCGGGCGAGGAGGTGTATTCGCTGGCCATCCTGCTGGAGGAGGAGGGCCTGCTGGACCGCACCCTGATCTATGCCACCGACATCAATCCGCATGCGCTGCGCGCGGCCGAGCAGGGCGTGTTCGACATGTCGCGCGTGGCGGCCTTCACCGACAACCATGCGCGCTCGGGCGGGCACAGCTCGCTGTCGCACTACTACACGGCGCGCTACGGCCGCGTGGTCTTCGACAAGGGGCTGCGCGAGCACATGGTGTTCTCCGACCACAGCCTGGCCACCGACAGCGTGTTCGCCGAAATGCACCTGGTGTCCTGTCGCAACGTGCTGATCTATTTCGAGCGCGAGCTGCAGGACCGGGCGCTGGGCCTGTTCCGCGATGCGCTGTGCCATCGCGGATTCCTGGGGCTGGGCTCCAAGGAGTCGCTGCGGTTTTCAGGGCATTCGGAGGCCTTCGAGGACTTCGTGCTCGAGGACCGCATCTACCGCAAGAAGGCCGGGCTGTGATGCCCGTGACCACGAACACACCCGCCTCCGACGCCGCCACAGCCTACGAGGCCATCGTGATCGGCGGCTCGGCCGGCGCGCTCGATGCGCTATCGGTGGTGCTGCCCGCGCTGCCGGCCAGCCTGCGCGCCTCGGTGCTGGTGGTGCTGCACCTGCCGCGCGATCGCCGCAGCCTGCTGGCCCAGCTCTTCGGCCCGCGCTGCGCCGTGCCGGTGCGCGAGGTGCAGGACCAGCAATGGATCGAGCCTGGGTGCCTGTACTTCGCCCCGGCCGACTATCACCTGCTGGTGGACAGCGGCCCCCGGCTGGCGCTGTCGCTGGATGCGCCCTGGCATTTTTCGCGGCCCTCCATCGACGTGCTGTTCGAGTCCGCTGCGGATTGCTATGGCGAGCGGCTGCTGGCGGTGCTGCTGTCCGGCGCCAATGACGACGGCGCGCAGGGCATGGCCAGCGTGCACGCCGCCGGTGGCCTGGCCGTGGTGCAGGCGCCCGACGGCGCCCGCATGCCCACCATGCCGCTGGCGGCGCTGGCCCGCGTGCCGCAGGCCCAGGCGCTGGCGCCCGAAGGCATTGCCTCCCTCATTGCATCGCTGCACCGCCAGGGAAGGCTTTGAATGTCCAGCCGGCACGCCCCCACAAGACTAAATACCGAGAGAGAATCCATGCCCCATACAGATCGCGTCAAATGCTTGATCGTCGATGACATCGCCGAGAACCTGATCGCCATCGAGGCGCTGCTGCAACGCGACGGCATCGAATTCCTCAAGGCCCAGTCCGGCCCCGAGGCGCTGGAGCTGCTGCTCAACCACAGCGACGTGGCCCTGGCCCTGCTGGATGTGCAGATGCCCGAGATGAACGGTTTCGAGCTGGCCGAGCTGATCCGCGGCAGCGAGCGCACGCGCCATATCCCGCTCATCTTCATGACGGCCGGCTCGCGCGAGCACAACTGGCAGTTCCGTGGCTATGAGAGCGGCGCCGTGGACTTCCTGTACAAGCCCATCGATCCCCACATGCTGACCACCAAGGCCAATGTGTTCTTCGAGCTGCACCAGCGCAAGCAGGCACTGGCCCATCAGTTGCAGGAACGCACCGAGGCGCTGCGCATCAACGAGATGTTCATGGCCGTGCTCAGCCACGACCTGCGCACGCCGCTGCAATCCATCAAGGCCGCCGCCACGTTGCTCACGCGCCAGCCCGATACGGGCAAGGTGGCCAGCATGGCCGAGCGCATGCTCAGCAGCAGCCAGCGCATGTCGCGCATGATCGAGGACCTGCTGGACGTCACCCGCATCCGCCAGGCGGAAGGCCTGCCGCTGTCACCGCGGCCTACCAGCTTGCAAGCGCTGCTGCAGCGCACGCTGCAGGAAGTGGAGACGGGTTTTCCGCAGCGGCGCCTGGACAGCGAGATGCTGGGCAATCTCGATGGCACCTGGGATGGCGAACGCCTGTGCCAGGTGCTCACCAATCTGGTGGGCAACGCCATGCACCATGGCGATCCGGCGCAGCCTGTGCAGGTGACGGCCGATGGCAGGCAGGACCATTGCGTGGTCATCACGGTGCGCAACGGCGGCACCATTCCTGCGGAGCTGATGCCCACCCTGTTCAACCCGTTTCGCGGAGGAGAGCGCAAGCCGGGCCAGCACCAGGGCCTGGGCCTGGGGCTTTTCATCGCGCACCAGATCGTGCGTTCGCACAACGGGCGCATCGATGTGCACTCCGCCGATGGCGTGACCAGCTTCAGGGTGGAGTTGCCGCGCGAGATGGCAGCGGGAGGCTCCAAGGCCGTGCTGTGACGGCGGGAGCCGATGGACCGGCAGGCCGGTCTCGGGAAAATGGGCTCAGTGGACGGGCCTGGTGTGCAGCGCTTCCTGTATGGAGTCCAGCAGCGTTTCCAGGTCCTCGATCTCGAAGGGCTTGAGCAAGGTCCGCACCTGGGGACCCCAGGCGGCCGGGTAGGGCCCCAGGTCGTAGCCGGAGCACAGGATGATCCAGCGCTGCGCATCGGCCTGCAGCAGCTGCCGCGCCAGATCGGTGCCGGACAGGCCCGGCAGACTGACATCGGAGACCACCACGTCGAAAGGCTGGCCCGCATCCAGTTCCAGGGCCTGCTCGGCAGTGGCGCAACTGGTCACGAAACGGGATTCGCTCTCCATCAGCAGGCCAATGGTTTCTCGCAGGTCGGCATTGTCTTCAACGTACAGGATTCGCATATCTCTTTGTTGCAGTGCGTCATGCTGCTATCAAAAAGGCAGCATGGACGAGGGCTGATCATCCACACCCGCCGCCCTCCATCACGTAGGACAGCATGCAAACTTGGTCGACGGTTGCCTTCTGTGCGCGCCAGGCGATGGATTGTGCAACACAAAGGCAAGTCCCACGAACGGCCTGTGCGATCTCAAGTCTGGGCAGTGGGCAGGGGATCCAGCACATGCCTTTGCACGGGCAGGAATTCACCGGCCTGCCGCGAATAGTCCCAGCGCGTGAGCTGCCGGCGCCAGTCCTGGCCTGTGGCGCCATCCCGATGCTCCAGGGTGAACAGGCTGTTGGGCGCATGGGCGCGCAGCCGCACCGAGACCGCGGTGCCCGCCTGCGCTGCCCACAGCCCGGGCAGGGGCTGGACCAGGCCGGGGTCATGCCCATGGCCCGAGAGCACCAGTTGCGCTCCGGCATCGCGCCAGCGGGCCAGTGCCTGCGCGGCGCGGTGAGGACGGTGGCTGCGGTCCTCTTCGTGGGCCGCAGCCAGCGGGTGGTGGCTGACGACGATGCGCCAGTCGGCGGGGCTGGCCTGCTCCAGGCGCTGCGCCACGTGCAGGATCTGCCCGGCCGACAGGCTGCCGCGCTGGTGGCGCCACCAGCGTGTGGTGTCCACGCCGATCACGCAAAAGCCTGGCACGGCGCACCAGGGCTGCAGTTCGGAATCGATCCAGCGCACATAGCGGTCGTGGGCGTGGCCACCCAGCCGTTCCCACCAGGCGAGCAGCGGCAGGTCGTGGTTGCCGGGCACCACCAGTCGCCGGGGCACGGAAAGGCTGTCGAGAAACTCCCGCGCCTGGGCAAATTGCGCGGCCGTGGCGCGCTGGGTCAGGTCGCCGGAGACCACCAGCAGCGTTACCGGCAGCCGGGCCGCCAGTCTGGCCACGGCGGCGCATACGGCCTGATCGTGGGCGCCGAAATGCAGGTCCGACAAATGCATGAGCAAGGCCATGGGCGCTCCTTGTTCCTCATTCGGCGGTCAGGAGGAGGCGGGCTCTGCCGGGGCAGGCACCACCAGCCACAGCGGCTTCTCGCCCAGGCGAAAGCGGATGGGCGGTGCCATCCATTCGCGTTCGCCATCGAAGGCCACCTTCATGCGGCGAGGACGCCGTCCTGCTGGCTCCGCCACCAGCTCGGTACAGGCCAGGCTGGCGACGGCATCGTCCTGGGCCAGCCGTCCCATCACCGCATTCCAGACCACGCGCGCCGGGGCCTCGCTGGCCTGGGGCAGCAGCAGCACGGCGGCCAGATGCCGGCCATCGGCCACGGCGCGGGCCTCGTCAATCCCCACGCGCTCCAGCTGCAGTGGGTTGTTGCCGACGAACAGGGTGGTGGCCAGGTGCTCCTGTTGCTGCAACGGCGCATCCCGGTCGGGGCGCAGGGCCACGCGCCAGCGGCGCACGCTGCCGCCGCGCAGGATGCTCCAGATGGAGGCGGCTATGGCCACCAGCCGGGTGCGGCCGAAGCGGGTGGACGCGCGTTCGCGTTCGTCGAGCAGGCGGGGGTACAGGCCCAGGCTGGCGTTCACCAGGAAAAGCCGTTCGTTGACCAGGCCCACGTTCACGGCCCGCATCTGGCCGGCCTGCAACGCCTGGAGAATGTCCTGCACGGCCTGGGCCGGCTCCAGTGACAGCGCCTGCTCGCGGGCGAAGTAGTTGAAGGTGCCCAGCGGCACCACGCCCATGGGCACGCCACGCGACCAGGCGGCCGAGGCCACGGCATTGATGGTGCCGTCACCGCCGGCGGCCACGACCAGGCCGCCGTCCCTGCGGGCACTGTCCACGGCGCTGGCGGCCAACTGCACGATGTCGGCCCTTGCGCCCGGCACATGCCAATGCACGCTGCGCTGCTGCAGCGCCGGCACGCCGGTCAGGCGGGCGCGCAGCTGCTCCAGGTCGGCGCCGGGGCGCAGCGGCACGATCAGGTGGATGGGGCCGGCGGGATCAAGCCTGGGCGGCTGGTTGTCGCAAGATGAGGGCGTCATGGAAGGAAGCGGGCTGGAACAGGCGCCGATTGTTCCGTGGATGGCACCTGCCGGTGCACCGGATCATGCAAGCGGTGCGCGTCAGCCAAAGCCGACAGTCTGCGGGCTGCTGACTGTACCTGTTCACTCGCGCCAGGGGGCGCGGTAGTCCAGCATCTGCGCCAGCGGCACGGGCCGCTCGAACAGATAGCCCTGCGCATGCTCGCAGCCGAGCTCGTGCAGCAGCTGCGCCTGGGCCTGTTCTTCCACACCTTCGGCGACCACCTTGACGCCAAAGCCCTGGGCAATGCGCAGCACGGCGGTCACGATGGCCTTGTCGGACTCGGAAGCCGGCAGCTGGCCCACAAAGCTCTGGTCGATCTTGATGCAGTCAAAGCGCAGGCGGCTCAGGTAGGCCAGGGACGAGTAGCCGGTGCCGAAGTCGTCGATGGCGATCTTCACGCCCAGCGCGCGGATGGCGGCAATGCGCTGCAGCGTGGCGTCGCTGTCGTCCAGCAGCATGGACTCCGTCAGCTCCAGGGTCAGCACCCGGGCGGGCAGGCCGCTGGTGGCCAGCGCCTGCTCCAGCGTGCAGGCGAAGTCGGACTGGATCAGCTCGCGTGCCGACATGTTGACGTGCAGCTCGAAGTCGGCCGGCAGGTGTGCAAGGTGCAGGGCAATATCGTGCGCCGCCGTGCGCAGCACCCATTCGCCGACGCTCAGGATCAGGTCCGACTCCTCGGCCACCGGGATGAACACGCCCGGCGGCACCCTGCCGCGCGTCGGGCTTTCCCAGCGCACCAGGGCCTCGGCACCCACCATGCGGCCCGTGGCCAGATCCACCACGGGCTGGTAGAAAACGCGCAGTTCGTTGCGCTCCAGCGCCTGGCGCAATTCCATGGCCAATTGGGTGCGGCCCAGCATTTTCTGCGCCAGGCTGGGCTCGAACAGCAGGAAGGGGTGCGAGCCGCGCTGCGCCTCACCCAGCGCAATGCTGGCGTTGCGCAGCCACTCGGGCAGCGCGCCCGGCAGCAGCTCGCCGCTGACGGCGCCCGCGCAGGCGCGCAGCACGATGTCGTCCTTGCCCACTGAAAATGGCTGGTCGAAGATCTCCAGCAGATGGCGGCATTTGTCCTGTACCTGCAGCGGCGTGCACTCGTGCAGCCACAGCACGGCGAATTCATTGCTGGCCGTGCGCGCCAGCAGGGCCGGAAATTGCAGATGGTGGTTGAGCAGCCGCTCGGCCACGGCCCGCAGCAACTGCTCGCCCGTGCCATGGCCCACATCGTCGCGCACGCTGCGGAAGTTCTGCAGCTCCAGCAGGCACAGCGCGGCAGGGACGGGCGCGCCGGCGTTGGCGGCCGCATCGGCCTGCTCAATCAGGCCGGCGCGCGTGAGCAGCTGCGTCAGGCTGTCGTACTGCAGCAGGGTGCGCATGTGCTCGAAGGATTCCTGCAGCCGCTGCGCCATGTTGTGGAATGCCGAGACCAGGGACGAGGTTTCCACCACGGACGTGTCCGGCAGCGCCTTCACCGCGCTCCAGTCACCCTGGGCCAGGCGGTTGGCCGCGTCGGCCGCCACGGCCAGGGGGCGCAGCGCCCTGCGCAGGCACCACAGGCCCAGCGCCAGCCCCAGCAAGGCCAGGCCGACAGCCAGGAAAAGGGTCTGGCGGCTGTCCTCCCGCATGCTGCTGACCAGATCGGACTCGGGCTGCAGCACCAGGATCCGCCAGTCGATGCCGCGCACATCGTGGAAGGGGGTGACCTGCCCGTGGTAGATCTGGCCCTGCTCCGTGAAGCTCAGGTTGATGACACGGTCAGGGCCTGTCCGGGCTGGCGTCGAGCCCTCGCGCGCATGCCCGGGCAGGTGCTCGGGAAGCCGGGCTGCCAGCGAGCGCAGCGCCAGGTCGGGGCTTTCGGACAGGCGCAGGCGCACGGGCGGGTCGTAGGGGCCTTCGCGGCGTTTCAGCACCGACAGCTCGGAGGAGTGCGCCACCATGTAGCCCTGCGCATCGACCACGGCGATATGGCCATTGCCGCGCAGGGGCTCGTCGCGCAGAAAGCGGTTCATGCTGCTCAGCCGCACATCGGCGGCCAGCACGCCGGCCAACTGGCCGGACACACGCACCGCAGTGGCTGCGGAAATCGTGGCATCACCCCGGTCCCCCGTCACCGTGTAGATGGGCGACCAGTGCGGGCCGTCTTCGCGAATGGCGGGCTGGTACCAGGGACGCACGCGGGGGTCGTAGCCGGCAAGGCTGGACATGGGCGGGCCCGGCTGCAGTCCCTCGAAAATCTGCAAGGTTCCCTGGGTGCTGCGGTCCTGAAGAATCAGGCGGTAGTGGCCATCGGGCTCCAGCCGCACCCCCGTGTATTCGCCTTGCACGCCTCCAAAGCTCAACAGGCTGATCTGGTGGTGCTGGGCATAGAGCTCGGTGAATGAGCGTGTCAGATAGCCATAGATGGGCCGCAGGTCTCCGGGGGTGTAAAGCGCCTGCCGGGCCACGGTCTCGGCCAGGGCCTGCTGCACGCGCAGCGGAGTCTCCAGATAGTCGGCCAATTGGTGGCGCGTGGTGGTGGACAGGGAGTCGAGCAGCCGCAGGCTTTCGCGATTGATGAGCTGGTCCACCTGGCGCTGCTGCCAAGCCGCCAATAGCCCGGCCGTGACCACAAACACCGCAATGAAGGGGGCCGTGACTGCCGTGCGAAGTGAGAGCCGAAAGGCGGGCATGCAGAGGTTTCCGTAGCGTGCGCCGGGCAGCCAAGGGCCGGGTCTGCCTGCGACAGCGGCCATTGTGCAGTGCCTCGGCAGCCTTTCGCGGCAGCGGTCGCCCCTGTGCAGGACCTCTCCCGTGGGTGATAGGAAAAATTGTCGATAAATGATTTTCAGTAGAAAAAATGAATACTGAACGGGCATTTGCAGCAACGCAAAGGCATGGTCAGTGCGTCTGCAATGCCTTCCATTGCGGCACTCCTTTTACATATCCGTTTACAAATTGATCTTCATTACATGTAGACATCACATGTAATGGTCGTTATGGTATCCGCATGGAACAAAAGACATCAGCCCACTACCAGCGTCTGCACCGGCAACGGCTGCGCGAGCAGGGGCTGGTGAAAAAGGAGGTCTGGATTCTTCCAGAGTACGGTGCTGCATTGCAGCAATTGGAAAAGCAAATGCGCGTGTCCGGCTTGCAACCGGATTCAATGGTTCTCATCCACAAGGAGGGCAGCATGGACAACAGCAGACAGGCATATCGGGATATTCACGCCTTGGCGGGCGACCTGCAGCAATCAACGCTGGTGCAGGGCGGCCGGCTCCATATCGAGGTGCTTGAAGGCGCGGACGCCAGTCTGCTCATCAGCCTGCCCGAATTCGGCGATCTGCCGGTCCACGTGGCCCTGTCGGGCGACCAGCTGGTGGTGGAGGCCTTTCTCTGGCCTGCCGATCAGGTGCACGACCGCGCCGGCCTCAACGAGCAGATGCTGCGCCTGCAAAAGCTGTTTCCCTTCACCACCATGGCGCTGGAACCCCAGGCCCATGGCGGCGAGGGCTATGTGATGTTCGCCGCCCTGCATGCCAGCAGCAGCGAGGGCGACATCATTGCCGAAATCCTCACCCTGGCCGACAGCGTCATCCAGGCCACCGAGGCGCTGGCCCACTATCTGACCCCTGCGCCGGTGCCCGCGCCAGTGCAGGCCTGAAGCCTGCCCGTTGAAGACACTGAGCCCCAAGGAGATCATCATGACCATCTGGAACAAGCTGGTGACCGCGTTGCGCGGAGCAGCGCACGAGGCCGGCGAGGCGGTGACCGACAGCCAGGCCCTGCGCATCCTGGACCAGGAAATCCGCGATGCCGACAGCGACCTGAACAAGTCCAAGGAAGCGCTGGCCGACATCATGGCCAAGCAAAAGCTGGCGGCCGGCAAGCTCAAGCAGACCCAGGAACGCATTGCCGAGTACGAGGGCTATGCCGTCAAGGCGCTGGACACCAGTGACGAGGCGCTGGCGCTGGAAGTGGCCGGCAAGGTCTCCGTGCTGGAGACGCAGCGCGACGAGGAGCAATCCCAGCTGGATGCCTACACGCAAAGCGTGGAGCAGCTGCGCGTGGCCATACAGACGGCGCAGACGCATATCAAGCGCCTCAAGCAGCAGGCCGACACCGTCAAGGCCACGGAAAGCGTGCAGCGCGCCCAGGCCACGGTGGCCGGCCGCTATGCAGGCTCGCAGACGCGCGTGCAAAGCGCGCTGGATTCGCTGGAACGCATCAAGCAAAAGCAGGCCGAGCGCGGTGCGCGCATGGAAAGCGCGGCCGAGCTGGCGCGCGACAGCAGCGAAGACGCGCTGGATGCCAAGCTGCGCGCCGCCGGCATCACGCCCCAGGCGGGCAATGCGCAATCGGTGCTGGAACGCCTGAAGGCGCAGCGCGCAGCCGCTGGCGGAAAAAGCGCTTGATGCGCGGCCGTGGTCCGGGCAAGCCGCTTCGTGCCCGCCGTCCTGGCTGCCGGGTTTGAAGGGAGGAGATAAAACATGTCTGCATTCCTGCAATACGCGTTCGGCTTTCCGACCTTCATCTTCGGCGCCTTGCTGCTGTTCATGCTGCTGTACTGGCTGATCGCCATGCTGGGCCTGCTGGAGGTGGACTCGCTGGACCACTGGGTGCTGTTCGACGGCAGCGACCATGCGCACGGCGTGGAGCACTCGGCCAGCGCGCTGGCCGGGCTGCTGCTCAAGGTGGGCCTGGGCGGCATTCCGCTCACGGTCATCCTCACCGCGCTGTTCCTGCTGTCCTGGCTGGCTTCCTATGTGCTGTGCCATTTCGTGCCCATGCCCCAGGGCTGGACCCTGGTGAACCTGCTGACTGGCACCTTGGTGGCCGTGGCGGCTGCCGTGCTGGGCTTTGCCGCCACGGTGCTGGTGCTGCGCCCGCTGCGGGGCATCGTCAACAAGGTGGCGCCTGCAGAGGAGCCCAAGGTGCTGCTGGGCCGCACCGGCCTGGTGCGCAGCGCCGTGGTGGACGGCACGCAGGGCTACGGCAGCGTGGAGGACGGCGGCGCCGGCCTGAACGTGCAGATGCGCTCGCCCGAGCGCGCACTGGGCCGGGGCACCGAGATCGTGCTCATCGAGCACCTGCCCGAGCACAACGCCTGGCGCGTGGTCAGCAAGGCCGAGTTCGACGGCACCGAGCTGCCGCGCTAGCTCCAGGAATTTCCAGGAATTCCTTCCTATTCGTTCCCATTGATTCCCATTGGCCCGGGCGCCCGTGCGGCGGGCGCGGCCTTTGCGTTTTTCAGCGTTTTCACAGATAGCAATTCACAGGGGAGATTCGCATGAACATGAGCAATATGGAGTGGTACATCGTCGCCGGGGTGGTGATCGGTTCCGTCTTCGTCGTCATCCTCGGGCTGTTCGCCCTGGTCAAGGCCTTCTACATCAAGGTCCCGCAGGGCACGGCGCTGATCATCAACGACACCACCTCGCAGCCCAAGGTCAAGTTCACGGGCGGCCTGGTGCTGCCGGTGATCCACAAGAAGGAATTCATGCAGATCTCGCTGCTGACGCTGGAGATCGACCGGCGCGGCAAGGAAGGCCTGATCTGCCGCGACAACATGCGCGCCGACATCACCGTGGCCTTCTACCTGCGGGTCAATGAAACGGCCGAGGACGTGCTCAAGGTGGCCAAGGCCATCGGCGTGGACCGGGCCTCGGACAAGACGGCCGTCAATGACCTGTTCAACGCCAAGTTCTCCGAGGCGCTCAAGACCGTGGGCAAGCAGATCGAGTTCGTGAAGCTGTTCGAGAACCGCCAGGATTTCCGCGACCAGATCATCCATGTCATCGGCAACGACCTCAACGGCTATGTGCTGGAGGACGTGGCCATCGACTACCTGGAGCAGACTCCCAAGTCCTCGCTGGACCCCAACAATATCCTGGATGCCGAAGGCATCCGCAAGATCACCGAGCTGACGGCCAACCAGAACATCGTCACCAACGAGCTCGAGCGCAACTCCGACCTGGCCATCACCAAGAAGAACGTGGAGACCAAGGAAGCCATGCTGGCGCTGGAGCGCCAGCAGGCCGACGCCGAGGCCCGCCAAAAGCGCGAGATCGCCACCATCCAGGCGCGCGAGCAGGCCGAGACCCAGAAGGTGCAGGAAGAAGAGCGCCTGAAGGCCGAGCAGGCCCGCATCCAGACCCAGGAGCAGCTGGACATCCGCGAGGAAAACCGCCAGCGCGAAGTGGCCGTGGCCCAGCAAAACCGTGAGCGTGCGGTGGTGATCGAGGTCGAGAAGGTCACGCGCGCCAAGGAGCTGGAGATCGTGGCCCGCCAGCGCGAGGTGGAGCTGCAGCGCATCGAGAAGGAAAAGGCCATCGAGGTCGAGAAGGCCAACATCGCCAACGTGGTGCGCGAGCGCGTGGTGGTGGAAAAGTCCGTGGCCCAGGAAGAGGAACGCATCAAGGAAGTGCGCGTGGTCTCCGAGGCCGAGCGCATGAAGCAGGTCACCGTGCTGACTGCCCAGGCCCAGGCCGAGGAAGACCTGGTGCGCCAGGTCAAGAAGGCGGAGGCCGAAGAGGCCGCCTCGCGCCACAAGGCCGTGGAAGTCACGACCATGGCCCAGGCCGAGCTGGAGGCGGCCAGCAAGACCGCCGAGGCCAAGAAGAAGCTGGCCGAGGCCATCGAGGTCGAGCGCGCCGCGCCCGGCCTGGCCGATGCCAAGGTGCGCGAAGTCACGGCCGCCGCCCTGGAAAAGGAAGGCATGGCGCAGGCCAGGGTGATCGCCGAGAAGATGATGGCCGAGGCCAAGGGCCAGCAGGAAAAGGGCCTGGCCGAGGCGCGCGTCATCGAGGCCACGGCCGACGCCAACGAAAAGCAGGGCCTGGCCGATGCCAAGGTGCTGGAAGAGCGCCTGCTGGCCCAGGCGCGCGGCGAGGCCCAGGTGGGCGCGACCAAGGCCTTGGTCACCCGCGACGTGGGCACGTCCGAGGCCGATGTGCTGCGCGACAAGCTCTTCGCCGAGGCCAAGGGCCTGACCGAGAAGTTCACCGCGCTGGCCTCGCTGTCCGACCAGGCGCGCTCGCATGAGGAGTTCCGCATGCAGCTGGAGAAGAACTTCGAGCAGGCGCTGGCCGCCATCGAAGCCAACAAGAGCGTGGCGAAGGACCAGTCCGAGGTGCTGTCGGCCGCGCTCAGCAAGGCCAACATCGACATCGTGGGGGGCGAGGGCGCCTTCTTCGACAACTTCGCCAAGGCGCTGTCCGTGGGCAAGGCCGTGGAAGGCGTGGCGGGCAAGAGCCCCATCGTGCAGGACCTGATCGGCAAGTTCCTCAGCGGCAAGGGCGGCGCATCGCTGCTCAACGCGCTGGGCGACGGCAAGGGCCTGCCGCCCACGCAGAGGGTTGACTGAACGGCCGACTGAACGGGGCGGCCGCCCGGCCGCTCCCTCCGCCGGCCGCCCAGCCTCCCGCATCCGCCTTCGTCTTCGCCTGCCTGCCCGCCCGTCTGCCGGCCGGCAGGGAAAGGCGTGAATGGTCCCTGACACGCGAAAGCCCGTGACGCCCATGTCCCAACCGTCCCCATCGTCCACACCGTCCTCACCGCCCCTCTCCCCCGACACTGCCGCCTCCGCCGTGGACCAGGCAGTCGCCAGCGGCGGCTCCTACGAAGTGCTGGCCAAGCGCCTGGACGGCCAGGGGCAGGCGCTGGAGGCGCTGGTGCGCCAGCTCAACGAGGAGCGGCTGGAGGAATTCGGCCGCAGCCAGATGGAAGTCATCGGGCGCATGCGCGTGCGCACCGAAAACAACTGCCTGGGCCGCGACATCGCCCAGGTCGGCGGCTACCTGCTGTTCGGCTACAACGTCTTCATGGGCCTGAAGCAGTCCACGCGCGTGGAAGACGTGTTCGGCCTGTATCGCCTGCACGAGGGAGAGCAGGGCTACGAGGTCACTCCCGTGGACCTCAAGGACAGTTTCCTGGGCATACAGAGCTTCGTGCAGGACTTCCAGGAGCTGTACGCCTACTACAAGAACACGCGGCTGATGCAGCTGGCCGTGCGCGACGGCAAGCTGCTGGCGAGCTTCCAGATCGGCGAGCGCCTGTCCGATGTGCGCGTGTTCCGCTGGTCCGTGCCCGTGGACGGCCAGCCCATACGCTACATAGACAACCGCGGCGAGCGCGACATCGAACTGCCTGCGCCCCATAACTTCGAATGGCAGCGCGCCGGGCGCGAGCAACTGGTGCAGGGGCGCCACCCGCACATCAACGTGCTGGACAAGGTCTTCGTCGAGACCCTGGGCGGCACGCTGACCATCAAGGTCGAGAACAACACCAACGACGGACTGGGCATCTACAGCGAGCCCGTGCAGGAGAAGAACCAGTCGCTGGACGACGCCGTGTTCGAGTACGCGGCCGTCGGCAGCCTGATCCTGCTGAAGATCCTGCCCTACCGCGAAGAGCAGTGGCGCTACCTGATCTTCAACACCGTCTCCCGCCAGGTGCTGCGCATGGATGCCATCGGCGCGGCCTGCATCCAGCTGCCGCAGGACCACGGCATCATCTTCCCGGGCGGCTACTACCTGCAAAGCGGGGAGAACCGCTCGTTCGAGCAGAACATGCAGGGCATGCGCTACCGGCGCAGCATCCGATCGCCCAACGGCGAGGACGTGCTCTACGTGTTCTACGAGCCCGAGAGCGGGCGCATGGCGCTGTTCAAGTACAACCTGATCGAGCGCGCCCTGCAGCCGCCCATCATCGGCCACGGCCATGCGCGCATGGACGACGGGCGCATCGTCATCTTCGCGGCCGAGAGCAACGAAGCCTCGCGCGTGCACCCCATGCAGGTCTGGCGCACGCCCTTCGCCTCGGACGACTACGCGGCGCGCCAGCCGCAGCGCGACAGCTTCCTGGGCCGCATAGGCAATGCCGAGCTGGTCAGCGGCATCTCGGACCTGTACAGCGTGCGCAAGGAAATCGCGGCCACCGAGGTCTCGCTGCCGCGCTACGAGCGCCTGATCGACGCCGCGCGCCGCCTGTTCGAGCGCTACCACTGGCTGGGCGCGCCGCAGCTCAAGGGGGTGCACGAGACCCTGCTGGGCATCGTCGCCACGGGTGATGCGGTCATCGACGAGTACGAAAAGGTCGAGAGCATCCGCAATGCCTCGGCCAAGGCCATGGGCGAGGTGTCCGGCCGCCATGGCCGGTTGCTCAAGCAGTTGCGCCTGGCGGACTGGAAGGGCATTGGCGAATACGTGGATGCGCTCACCCAGCTGGGCCAGCTGCGCGGCCAGCTCATGGCCACGCGCGACCTGCGCTATGTGGACCAGGCCGCCATCGACACCATGGTGCAGGGCGTCAACGAGGCCCAGGCCGATGTCTCCCAGCGCACGGCCGCCTTCATTGCCGCCGACGAGGCCATGCAGCCCTATGCCGATCAGCTGCAGGCGCTGGACCAGGCTGCGCAGGCGGCAGCCACGGTGGCGCAGATCAACGAGCCGCTGGCGCGCATGGCCGACATGGCGGCCGCGCTGGACATGCTGTCCGAGCTGATGGGCAGCCTGTCCATCGACGACGCCACGCAGCGCACCCAGGTGGTGGACCGCATCTCGGCCGTCTACGCGCGCCTGAACCAGGTGCGTGCACGCGCCGAGCAGCGCAGGTCGGGCCTGGGTGGCGCCGAGAACGTGGCCCAGTTCGCGGCCCAGCTGGCGCTGTTCTCGCAAAGCATCGTCAGCGCCCTGGGCCTGGCGCAGACGCCCGAGAAATGCGACGAGCAGCTGGCGCGCCTGCTGGTGCAGCTGGAGGAAATCGAAAGCCGCTTCGGCGAGCACGAGCAGTTCCTCGACGACATCATGGCCAAGCGCGAGGAGGTGCTGGAGAGCTTCGAGGCGCGCCGCCAGTCGCTGCAGGACGAGCGCCAGCGCAAGGCGCAGGGCGTGCTGGACGCGGCCCTGCGCATCGTGCAGAGCCTGCCCAAGCGCACCGAGAAACTGGCCAGTGCCGACGCGCTGCATGCGTTCTTTGCAGGCGATCCGCTGATCGGCAAGCTCAAGGAGCTGTCCCAGCGCCTGCGAGAGCAGCTGCACGACCCGGTCAAGGCCGACGATATCGACGGCCGCGTCAAGAACCTGCGCGACCAGGCGTTTCGCGCGCTGCAGGACCGCAGCGAGCTGTACGAAGGCGGCGGCGCCATCATCCGCCTGGGCCGCCACCGCTTCAGCGTGGGCAACCAGGAACTGGATCTGACCCTGCTGCCGCGCAACGGCGCTTTGTTCCTGCACCTGGTCGGCACCGAGTATTTCGAGCCCGTGGACAACCCCGAGCTGGCCGCTTTGCAGGCCTACTGGGATGCCTCCACGCCGGCCGAATCGGCAGACTTCTATCGCGGTGAATACCTGGCCCTGGAAGTGGTGCAGGCCGCACGCCAGCGCCGCGACGGCTGGAGCGAGACCCGGCTGGCCCAGTTGCTGCCCGACGAGGCGGCACTGACCCAGGCCATCCGCGAATTCTCCGCGCCGCGCTACCGCGAAGGCTATGAGCGCGGTATCCACGACCATGATGCGGCCCGCATCCTGCAGGTACTGCTGCCCCTGCGCGATGCCGCCGGCGTGCTGCGCTTTGCGCCCGGTGCCCGCGCGCTGGCCCTGCTGTTCTGGAGCGCACATGCCCAGGTGCAGCAGCCGCAGCTGGCTGCCGCCATGGCGCAGTGGCCGCTGCGCGCCCAGCAGGCCCAGGCCATGCAGCAGATGTTCGGCAGCGAGGCCGAACAGCTGAGCCTGCGCGCCGACATTGCCGAGCGCCTGCGCGCCTATGCCGACGAGCGGGGCCTGCTGCGCGACCTGCTGCCAGGACAGGCGGCGCCCGCAGACAGCGATATCGACAGCCTCATCCACGGCGCCGCCGACTACCTGCAGGCCGAGCTGGCGCAAAAGGCCGTGCGCTTTTCCTTCTCCAGCTACAGCCAGTCGGCCATTGCCGCACTGCAGGCCGCCGTGCAGCAGCAGGCCCAGCCGCTGCAGCGCTGGGAGGAAATGCAGGCCTACTGGCAGGGCGAGGACCGGCACGACAAGCCTTTGGCGCCGCTGGACCAGCGCTGGCGCAGCGCGCTGCACTGGCTGCAGACCGCCTGCCGCGCGCTGGACGACGGGCAAGGGCAGGCCTGGCTGGCCTATTGCGGCGAAGCCGCCGCCTGGCTGTGCTGCGCCGGCCCACTGCCCTGCAAGGTCAGCAATGTGGACCTGCGCCATGAAGTGCCGGGCCTGCTGGGCCAGCATCCGCGCATTGCGGACGGCCGCATGTGGCTGCAGATCGACGACCTGGGCCAGCGCGCCGCGCGCCATTTCCGCAGCTTTGTCCCCGAATTCGGCCGCTACCAGGCGCTGCGCCAGCAGCTGCTGCAGGACTGGCGCTCGCGCGTGCGGGTGGATGAATTCAAGGCCCGGCCGCTGTCGTCCTTTGTGCGCAACCGGCTCATCAACGAGATCTACCTGCCCGTGATCGGCGACAACCTGGCCAAGCAGATCGGCGTGGCTGGCGAGAACAAGCGCACCGACCAGATGGGGCTGCTGATGATGATCTCGCCGCCCGGCTACGGCAAGACCACGCTGATGGAGTACGTGGCCAACCGCCTGGGCCTGATCTTCATGAAGATCAACGGCCCGGCGCTGGGCCACTCGGTGCGCTCGCTGGACCCGGCCCAGGCGCCGGACGCCACGGCGGCCAAGGAGCTGGAAAAGCTCAACCTGGCGCTGGAGATGGCCAACAACGTGATGCTGTACATCGACGACATACAGCACACGCACCCCGAGTTCCTGCAGAAATTCATCTCGCTGTCGGACGGCTCGCGCCGCATCGAGGGCGTGTGGAAGGGCCAGACCCGCACCCACGACATGCGCGGCAAGCGCTTTTGCGTGGTCATGTCGGGCAATCCGTACACCGAGTCGGGCGAGGTCTTCAAGATCCCAGACATGCTGGCCAACCGTGCCGACATCTACAACCTGGGCGATGTGCTGGGCGGCATGCAGGAGGTGTTCAAGCTCAGCTATATCGAAAACAGCATGACCTCGAACGCCGTGCTGGCGCCGATGGCCACGCGCAGCCTGCAGGACCTGTACCTGCTGCTGGACAAGGCGCAGGGCAGGGATGTCTCGGGCAACGCGCTGTCGCACGACTATTCATCGGCCGAGCTGCGCGAGATCGAGGCCGTGCTGGCCCGCATGGTGCAGGTGCGCGAGCTGGTGTTCAAGGTCAACCAGCAGTACATCCAGAGCGCCGCGCAGGACGACGGCTACCGCACCGAACCCGCCTTCAGGCTGCAGGGCAGCTACCGCAACATGAACAAGCTGGCCGAAAAAATCACCCCGGTGATGAACGACCAGGAAATGCAGCAGATGCTGGCCGACCACTACCAGGGCGAAGCGCAGATGCTGACCACGGGCGCCGAGGAGAACCTGCTCAAGCTCGCCGAGCTGCGCGGGCAGATGAGCGACGAGGACAGCGCCCGCTGGCAGCAGATACGCCAGCAGTTCCTGCGCCGCCAGGCCGCAGGCGGCGCCAATGCCGACGCTGCCACGCGCGTGACGGCGCAGCTGGTCGATCTGGTCGCCGCTACGCGCGAGGTGGCCCAGTCGGTGGCCCAGCCCCAGCAGCAGGCGATGCAGGAAGGCGCCGCTGAACAGTCCCAGCTCCTGCAAGCGCTGCAGGCACTGCTGGCCCGGCTGCTGCAGACGCAAAGCGCCGCAGGCGACTCGCTGCACGGCATACGCGAGCTGATGGCGCAAAGGGCGGCCAGCGAGCCCGCCAGCACCAAGGCCGGCACCCCGTCGGAGGTGCAGGCCGCCCAGGACCGTCAAGCCCTGGTCCACATGCTGGGCCAACTGCTGACCCGGTCGCTGGCCCAGTCCCTGGAGCCCGTGGTCACGCACCTGGACCAGGCCCGCCGACAGCAGCTGGGCCTGCACCGCGTGCTGATGCAGGTGGCCACGCGCATGCAGGAGCAGATCGACGCCCAGCGCGCGGGCCGTCCCGTGCCGGCTGCGGGCGCCATACGCTCCGAGGAAATCGACAAGGCCTTCGAGCGCATGCAGCGCGGCGACATGCCGCCTGCGGCCTAGGCGCAGCGCCGGGGCCGGGGCAGGGCACATCGGCAAAGGCTGGGGCGCCTTGCTGGCGCTGCCTTTGCATGGGCCGGGGGCCCTCGCACGTCTGCATGCGCTGATCCGTCATCGGACAACCCGATGTCCCGGACGTTGGACCATCACCTACAACCCGGGGCGCGTCCCGAACCGATGCTTGGTGTGGCGTGTTCGCAGCAGTGTGCACGCCCCACGAACAAGCCAACACGATGGACGCCCCATGGAACACAACCCCCAGCTTTCCGTCTCCCGCAGGGACCTGCTGATCGCAGGTGCCTCCACGGCTGCGGCAACGGCCGTGCCTCGATCGGCCGGCGCGCAAGTGCAGCCTCCCTCCATCCCCGAAGGGGTCCAACTGCCCGTCACCCTGCAAGTCAACGGCAAGGAACACCACCTGGACCTGGACACCCGCACCACGCTGCTCGACGCCCTGCGCGAGCACCTGCACCTGACCGGCACCAAGAAAGGCTGCGACCATGGCCAGTGCGGGGCCTGCACGGTGCTGGTCAATGGCCGGCGGGTTGTGTCCTGCCTGAGCCTGGCCGTGATGAACCAGGGCGCCGCCGTGACCACCATCGAAGGCCTGGGCACGCCGCAATCCCCGCACGCCATGCAGGCCGCCTTCGTGCGGCATGACGGATTCCAGTGCGGCTACTGCACGCCGGGGCAGATCTGCTCTGCCGTGGGCGTGCTCGATGAAATCAAACGCGGCATGCCCAGCCATGCCAGCGAAGACATCGTGGCCCAGCCCCTGGTGTCGGCCCATGAACTGCGTGAACGCATGAGCGGCAACCTGTGCCGCTGCGGGGCATATTCCAACATCGTCGATGCCATCACCGAAGTGGCAGGGGAGGGGCAGACATGATTGCCTTCACCTACGAACGCGCCCAGTCCCCCGCGCAGGCTGCCGCCGCCGTGGCGGCCCGGCCGGGCGCCCGCTTCATCGCCGGGGGCACGAATCTGCTGGACCTGATGAAGCTGCAGATAGAAACCCCCGTGCATCTGGTCGATGTCAACGGCACCGGCATGGATACCGTGGAGCCCACCGCGCAGGGCGGGCTGCGCATAGGCGCGCTGGTGCGCAACAGCGACCTGGCCGCCCATGCGCGCGTGCGGCGTGACTACGGCGTGCTGACCCGCGCCCTGGTGGCCGGTGCCTCGGGCCAACTGCGCAACATGGCCACCACAGGCGGCAATCTGCTGCAGCGCACGCGCTGCCCGTATTTCTACGACACCAATATGCCGTGCAACAAGCGCGTGCCGGGCAGCGGCTGTTCGGCCATTGCCGGCGTGAGCCGCCAGCATGCGGTGATCGGCGGCAGCGAGGCCTGCATTGCCACCCACCCCAGCGACATGGCCGTGGCGCTGCGCGCGCTGGACGCCACGGTGGAAACCATCCAGGCCGACGGCAAGGCCCGCGTCATCCCCATTGCCGACTTCCACCGGCTGCCCGGCAGCACGCCGCATGTAGAGACGGCCTTGCAGGCCGGCGAACTGATCACCTCCGTCACCCTGCCGCCGCCGCCGGGCGGCACGCACATCTATCACAAGGTGCGTGACCGCGCCTCCTATGCCTTTGCGCTGGTGTCGGTGGCCGCCATCGTGCAGCGCGACGGCAGCGGGCGCGTGGCCCTGGGCGGCGTGGCGCACAAGCCCTGGCGAGTGGAGGCGGCCGAAGCGTTGATGCCGCAGGGCGCCAAGGCCGTTGCCGACCGCCTGCTGGCGGGCGCCCGGCCCACGCAGGACAACGCCTTCAAACTCACGCTGGCCGAACGCACGCTCGCCGCCGTGCTGCATCAGGCAAGGAACTGACGCTATGAAATTCGACACCCCCGCAACGGTCAATCCCATTGACCAGCTCAAGATCATCGGCCAGCCGATGAACCGCATCGACGGCCTGCTCAAGACCACCGGCACGGCGCCGTATGCCTATGAACGGCATGACGTGGTCCAGCACCCGGCCTATGGCTATGTGGTGGGCTCGGCCATTGCCAAGGGCCGCATCCGCAGCATCGGGCTGGCGCAGGCAAGCCGCGCGCCCGGCGTGCTGGCCATCGTCACCGCACAGACCGCTGGCAAGCTGGGCCAGGGCAAGATGAACACCGCGCCGCTGCTGGCAGGCCCCCAGGTGGCCCACTACCACCAGGCCGTGGCCCTGGTGGTGGCGGAAACCTTCGAGCAGGCGCGCGCTGCCGCGCAATTGGTCCGTGTGGACTACGAGCCCGTGGCTGGCGCCTATGACTTGGCCAAGGCCAGGGACTCCGCCGTGCCACCCGACAGCATCAATGGCGATGCGCCGGACACGGCCATTGGCGATTTCGAAGGCGCCTTCGCATCGGCCCCCGTGAAGGTGGACGCCACATACACCACGCCAGACCAGTCGCACGCCATGATGGAGCCCCATGCCACGCTGGCCGCATGGAAGGGCGACCAGCTCACGGTATGGACCTCGAACCAGATGATTGCCTGGGGGCAGGGCGAGCTGGCAAAGACGCTGGGCATTCCCAAGGACAAGGTGCGCCTGGTCTCGCCATTCATTGGCGGCGGTTTTGGCGGCAAGCTGTTCCTGCGGGCCGATGCACTGCTGGCCGCGCTGGGGGCCCGCGCGGCAGGCCGGCCCGTCAAGGTCGCACTGCAGCGCACGCTGATGGCCAACAACACCACGCACCGCCCGGCCACCATCCAGCGTGTGCGCATCGCGGCGGGGCAGGACGGCAGGATCACCGCCATCGGCCACGAAAGCTGGTCGGGCGATCAGCCCGGAGGATCGGCGGACGGTGCCGTGGACCAGACCCGCCGCATGTATGCCGGCACCCATCGCATGACCGCCACCCGCCTGGCCGTGCTGGACCTGCCCGAGGCCAATGCCATGCGCGCCCCCGGCGAAGCCACGGGGCACATGGCCCTGGAAGTTGCCATGGACGAGCTGGCGGAAAAGCTCGGCATCGATCCCGTGGAGCTGCGCATCCGCAATGACACCCAGGTGGTGCCGGACAGCGGCAAGAAGCCGCAACCCGAGGCGAAGGAGGGCACCCCTGCCCAGGAGCACAAGCCGTTTTCCCGCCGTGAGTTCGTGCAGTGCCTGCGCACTGGCGCCGAGCGGTTCGGATGGAGCCAGCGCAATCCCCAGCCGGCCCAACGGCGCGAAGGGCGCTGGCTGATCGGCCTGGGCATGGCCGGCGCCTACCGTGGCGCGCCTGTCATGAAGTCCGCCGCCCGCGTGCGCCTGGACAGGCAGGGCATGCTCACCGTGGAAACCGACATGACCGACATCGGCACGGGCAGCTACACCATCATTGCCCAGACGGCGGCCGAGATGCTGGGCCTGCCGCTGCAGCAGGTGCGCGTGCGGCTGGGCGACTCCGGCTTTCCCGTGTCTGCCGGCTCGGGCGGGCAATGGGGCGCGGCCAGTGCCACCTCCGGCGTCTATGCCGCCTGCGTGAAGCTGCGCGAGGCCGTGGCGCGCAAGCTGGGCATGGACCCGGGGACGGCCGAATTCGCGGATGGGCATGTGCAGGCGGGCGGCAAGCGCCGGGCTCTGGCCAGCGCTGCCGGCGACGGCGACCTGACGGCCGAGGATGCCATCGAATTCGGCGTGCTCGACAAGAAGATGCAGCAGTCCACCTTTGGCGCGCACTTCGTGGAGGTCGCCGTGGACGCCTTCACTGCAGAGGTCCGCGTGCGGCGCATGCTGGCCGTTTGCGCGGCCGGCCGCATCCTCAATCCCAAGACGGCCCGCAGCCAGGTCATCGGCGCCATGACCATGGGCGTGGGAGCGGCCCTGATGGAAGAGCTGGCCGTGGACACGCGCCTGGGCTTGTTCGTCAACCACGACCTGGCGGGCTATGAGGTGCCCGTGCATGCCGACATCCCGCACCAGGAAGTGATCTTTCTGGACGAGGTCGATCCCATGGCCTCGCCCATGAAGGCCAAGGGCGTGGGCGAGCTGGGCATCTGCGGCGTGAGCGCGGCCATTGCCAACGCCATCTACAACGCCACCGGCGTACGCGTGCGTGACTATCCGGTCACGCTCGACAAGCTGCTGGCGGGGCTGGGGAGGCTGGCATGACAGGGGAGTGCACCTGAGGCAGCCCGCTCAGGCCCTGGATTCTTGATGAACGAAGGCCGGTCACCTCTGGGTGGCCGGCCTTTTTGCATTTAGCCATCAATAGAACGCATAGCTTGCGCGTCCGTCGGCATTGGCCTGGAGAGGCTGGCGTGGAGATACTTTTTGCACTGGGAAATGTCGGCGCTGTGCACTCCGAACACAGGCCGCCCCGGTTTCCCCACAACAGAACCTGGCCTGGGCGCGAAGCGCCTGCCAGGGCAAAGAGACAACCTGCTCCGACAAGGACTTGTATGAAAGATATCCGCAAGACGATGGACGAGGGCGCCATGGCGCCGTTCCAGTGGCTCGCCGTGGCCATCTGCATCCTGCTCATCATGCTGGACGGCTTCGATGTGCTGGTGATGGCCTTCACCGCCTCGGCCGTCGCTGCCGAGTGGAAGCTCAACGGGGCGCAGCTGGGCGTGCTGTTCAGTGCCGGGCTGATCGGCATGGCCCTGGGCTCGCTGTTCCTGGCGCCCGTGGCCGACCGCCGTGGCCGGCAACCCGTCATCGTGCTGTGCCTGGTCGTGGTGTCCGTGGGCATGCTGCTTTCTGCCGCAGCGCGCAGCTATGTGGAACTGGCAGCCCTGCGCGCCATGACGGGCGTGGGCATTGGCGGCATGCTGGCCAGCGTGGGGGTGATCACCTCGGAGTATTCATCGAACAAATGGCGCAGCACGGCGATTGCGCTGCAGGCCACGGGCTATCCGATTGGCGCCACGCTGGGCGGGCTCATGGCCGCCTGGCTGCTGGCACACCATGGCTGGCGCTCGGTCTTCGTGTTCGGCGGCCTGGCCACGGCGCTGATGGTGCCCATCGTGCTGTGGCGGCTGCCGGAGTCGGTGGACTTTCTGTTGGGCCGCCGCCCGGCACGTGCGCTGGAAAAGCTCAACCGGCTGATGGCGCTGATGGGCCATCCTGCCTTGCTGCAGCTGCCTGCACAGGCCGGCGGCGAATTCCGGCAGGGCAACACCGTGGCTGCCCTGTTCAGGAACGGCCTGGCGCGCCCCACGCTGATGCTCTGGGCCGGCTTCTTCCTGCTGATGTTCAGCGTCTATTTTTCGCTGAGCTGGACGCCCAAGCTGCTGGTGCAGGCCGGCCTGTCGGCACAGCAGGGCGTGACGGGTGGCGTGCTGCTCAACCTGGGAGGCATTGCCGGCGGCAGCCTGTTCGGCCTGCTGGCAGTGAAGGTGAGGCTGCGGCATCTGGCCATGGGCAGCCTGCTGCTGAATGCCTTGTTCACTGCGCTGTTCGGCCTGGCCTCGGCCAGCCTGGGCTGGGCGTTTGCCGCAGCGGTGGGCGTGGGCGTGTTCCTGTTCGCCTCCATGGCCGGGCTGTACGGGCTGGTGCCGGCCACCTATCCGGCCCAGGTGCGGGCCACCGGCATGGGCTGGGCCATAGGCATTGGGCGCATAGGCGCCATCGTGGCGCCCACCATGGCCGGCCTGCTGCTGGACGGTGGCTGGCAGCCTGCCTCGCTGTACTACGTCTTTGCCTTGCCGCTGATTGCCGCGGGGCTGGCCGTGTGGGCCACGGGCGCCGGCCGCACCCTGGCGCCGATGGGTGGCGCGCTGCGAGCGCCTGGTGCTTGATCCTTGAACCCCTATCCGTGAGCACGCGCCCGAGCGCCCAAGCGCTCAAGCGCTCAAGCGCAGGAGAAACACTTCCATGGCATTGGACAAACCCTATCTCGACGTACCGGGAACCACGGTCTTCGACGCCGAGCAATCCCGCCAGGGCTACTGGCTCAACCAGTTCTGCATGTCGCTGATGAAGGCCGAGAACCGCGAGCGCTTTCGGGCTGACGAGCGCGCCTATCTGGGCGAATGGGCCATGACGGCCGAGCAAAGACAGGCCGTGCTGGACCGCGACCTGAACCGCTGCATTGCGCTGGGCGGAAACATCTACTTCCTCGTGAAGATCGGCGCCACCGACGGCGTCAGCGTGCAGAACATGGTCTCGACCATGAGTGGCATGAACGAGGAGGACTACCGCCAGATGATGCTGGGCGGCGGACGCAGCATCAATGGAAACCGCTACCTGCATGAGCAGGAACGACAGGAAAAAGGCAACTGACATGGCGCGCATCACCGCATCCGTCTACACCTCGCATGTGCCCGCCATCGGCGCGGCCATGGACCTGGGCAAGGTGGGCGACCCCTATTGGCAGCCTTTGTTCAAGGGCTTCGAGCACTCGCGCCAATGGCTCAAGGACAACAGGCCCGACGTGATCTTCCTGGTCTACAACGACCACGCGACCGCGTTCAGCCTGGATTTCATCCCGACGTTTGCCATCGGCACGGCCGCTGAATACCAGCCCGCCGACGAAGGTTGGGGCCCGCGCCCCGTGCCCAAGGTCGTCGGCCATCCGGAGCTGGCCAGCCACATTGCGCAGTCGGTGATCCAGCAGGACTTCGACCTGACCATCGTCAACAAGATGGACGTGGACCACGGCCTGACCGTACCGCTGTCGCTGATGTGCGGCGAGCAGGACGCGCACACGGGCGCCTGGCCCTGCCCGGTGATTCCGTTTGCCGTCAACGTGGTGCAGTACCCCGTGCCGTCGGGCCAGCGCTGCTTCAACCTGGGCCGTGCCATCCGCCGCGCCGTGGAAAGCTTCGACGAAGACCTGAACGTGCAGATCTGGGGCACGGGTGGCATGAGCCACCAGCTGCAGGGCGCGCGTGCGGGCCTGATCAACAAGGAGTGGGACAACCGCTTCCTGGACCTGCTGATCGAGAACCCGGCCGGCCTGGCCAAGATGCCGCATATCGACTACGTGCGCGAGGCTGGCTCCGAAGGCATCGAGCTGGTGATGTGGCTGATCGCGCGCGGTGCCATGGCCGATGTGGATGGCCCCGCGCCGCTGCCCAGGGTCAACCACCGCTTCTACCATGTGCCCGCGTCCAATACGGCCGTGGGACACCTCATCCTGGAGAACGCTGCATGAGCCGGCCTTGCGTGGTACTTCTGCCGGGCCTGCTGTGCGACGAGACGGTCTGGCGCGAGCAGCATGCGGCCCTGTCCTTTGCCGGTGTTGCCGAGTGCATTGTTCCGTCCTATGGCGCGGCGGCCACCATCGAAGACATGGCGCGCCTGGTGCTGGATGGCGTGGCGGCCGAGCGGTTTTCGCTGGCGGGCCATTCCATGGGCGGGCGCGTGGCCCTGGCCATTGCCGGCATGGCGCCCCAGCGTGTGGAGCGGCTGGCCTTGCTGGACACCGGCATGGACCCCATCGCCCCGGGCGAGGCCGGCGAGAGCGAACGCGCCAAGCGCATGGCGCTCTTGCAGATCGCCCGGCACAGCGGCATGCGCGAGATGGGCCTGCAATGGGCGCGCGGCATGGTGCATCCGGACCGGCTCGATACGCCGCTGTTCAGTGAGGTGCTCGACATGGTGGCGCGCTTCACGCCCGAGGTGTTCGCCGCGCAGATCAATGCCTTGCTGAACCGCCCCGATGCGGGCGATGTGCTCAGGCAGCTGCGCTGCCCGACCCTGCTGGCCTGCGGTCGCCAGGATGCCTGGAGCCCGCTGTCACGCCATGAGCGCATGCAGGTCCTGTGCCCGGGCGCCGAGCTGGTGGTGATCGAGGACAGCGGCCACATGAGCACCATGGAGCAGCCGCAGCAGGTGTCGCGGGCACTGCTCGACTGGATGGGTCGCTGAGCGAGCGCTGCGCTCAGGCTAGGCCGGCGGATCGCCCACGGCCCGCCGGCAGGCCTGCATGAACAGCTCCAGGTCCTGCGATGCCGTGCTCAGCGCACGCGTGGCCAGCCCGATGCGCCTGCGTGTGGAAGGCAGGTCCACGGGCACGATGGACAACTGGCCGCCGTGGTCATCCTGCAGGGCCTGTCCGCGCGAGGCCAGGGCCAGCCGGCCCGTCTGCAGCACAAAGGCCAGCGTCATGGTCGGGCTGCTGGCGCGCAGGCTGGCGCGCGGCGGCTCCAGGCCCTGGCTGCGGAACAGCTGGACCATGGCGCGATCGGCCGGCGTGCCGGGCAGGGGCGACACCCAGGGCCATTGCAGCAAGTCCTCCAGAACCAGCTGGCCGCGGTCCAGGCAGGCATGGCCGGCCGGTGCCACCACGACCAGGTCATCGTCGAACAGGTGCAGCTGGCGTACCTCATCGGAGGGCATGTCGGCGCGCAGGGCGCCGGCGATGGCGTCGATGTCGGCGCTCAGCAGGTGCTGCACCAGGCTCTCGTAGGTGCCGTCCACGATGCTGACCTCGATGTCCGGGTGGCTGGCGGCCAGGCTGTCGACCGCGCGCGGCAGGAAGATTCCCACCGACAGCGGCAGCACGCCGATCACCACGCGCCCCCGGATCTCGCCGCGCCAGGCGGAAATATCGCTGTCCATGCCGCGCACCTCGGCCAGGGCCAGCTTGACACGGCGCAGCAGCGCTTCGCCGGACGGCGTCAGCCGCGTGCCGAAGGCCAGCTTGTAGAACAGCTGCATGCCCAGACTGGCTTCCAGCCCCTGCAGCGCCGCATGCACGGCGGGCTGCGTCAGGCCCAGCCACTGCGCGGCCAGGGATTCGCTGCCGCAGTCGGCAATGGCCACGAGGGCGCGCAGCTGGCCCGCAGGCACGGTCTCGGCAAAACGCTCGGGCAGGGGAGGGCGCCTGGCCGCCAGCGTGGCGGCGGCCTGGGCGTCGGCCGCGCCGCTGCCCAGGTGCTGGAGCATGGCTTCGATGCGGGCGGCCAGCTGGCTGCCCAGCGGGGTCGGCATCATGCCGCGCGCCCCCCGCATGAACAGCGGCAGGCCACAGGCCTCTTCCAGTTGCAGCACCGAGCGCGCCACGGCTGGCTGAGAAAGATGCATAGCCTGGGCGGCCCGCGTGGTGCTGCCGTGGCGCACCACGCCCAGCATGGCGCGCATGGCCCGCAAATGGCCTGCCAGCTCGGGAAAACGCGAGGGATTGCTGGTGGCTGGGCCGGTCCAGGGGGCAAGGTAAAGGTTCATGGAAAGGCGCTGAACGGCACGTTGGAAAACCGTTTTTTGATTGTCCCATAAGAAAAACGCATTGATGGCCGGGGCTCCGGCATTGGCCGGATCGATGCCGGCGTGGAATGCTTGGGGCCTGGATCAAGACAGCCCATCGCAGGCTGCGAATTCCGGGGAGACAAGAAACATGAACCATGAAATCGACCGGCTGCTGGCCCGCCAGGCCTGCCTGGACCTGGTGCTGCGCGCTGCTGCCTTTGCGGATGCCGGTGATGCCCAGGCCCTGGCGCAGCTGTTTGCCGAAGACGGCCAGCTGCAACGGCCCGGCGGCGAGGTGCTGGGCGGGCGCGCAGCCATCGCCGCCGCGTACTCCCGGCGTCCCGCGGGCCGCATGACCCGGCATCTGGTCACCAACACGCTGGTGGAACTGCAAGGCCCGGACCGCGCCAGCGCGCGCAGCCAGGTGCTGCTGTGGTCCTGCGACGAGGCCGATGCCATCACGCCGCACGGCCGCCCGGCCCAACCGCGCCAGCTCGTTGGCGAGTTCGATGACATCTTCGGCCGCAGTCCTGAAGGCCATTGGCTGATCACGCGCCGCGTGGCGCGCTTCGTCATGTACCGGGACCTCCCGGGCGCCTGAAGAGCAGGGCGCCCAGCCGCTTTCTCCCATTTCCCCGCGCCCGCCACTCTCGCCTTTCCCAAGACGCAGCGTTGCGGCGTGCCGATTCCGCAACGACAACAACAGGAGACAAAAGCATGAAACGCACTCTCAAGAGCATTCCCCAACCCCCAGCCAAGCGCCCACTGCGGGCTTGTCTGGCCCGCCTCGCCCCACTCGCCATGCTGGCAGCAGCAGGCGGCGCCCAGGCCCAGACCGGCTCATCGGTGACGCTGTACGGTCATCTGGACACCGGCATCGAGCACCTGACGAATGTGCAAGGCGGCGGATCGCTGACGCGCATGCCCGGCCTCACGGGAACGGCACCGTCGCGCTGGGGGCTGCGCGGCAGCGAGGATCTGGGCGGCGGCCTGAGCGCCGTCTTTGCGCTGGAGTCAGGCTTCGGCCCGGATGCCGGCACCTTCAACCAGGGCGGGCGGGGTTTCGGGCGCCAGGCCTGGGTGGGACTGGCCGGCGGCTGGGGCAGCGTCTCGCTGGGGCGCAACTACACCATGCTGTACTGGGCGCTGTTCGACGCCGACCTGCTGGGTCCCAACGCCTTCGGTCTGAGCAGCCTGGACAGCTACATCCCCAACACGCGCACCGACAACTCCCTGGCCTACCGGGGGCGCTTCGGCGCCTGGAGCCTGGGTGCGGCCTACAGCCTGGGACGCGATGCCGTCAACGCCGGCCCCAGCCCGGCCGGCACCAACTGCGCCGGCGAATCGGCCACGGACACGCAGGCCTGCCGCCAATGGTCCGCCATGCTGAAGTACGACACCGCGCCCTGGGGCTTTGCCCTGGCCGTGGACGAGATGCGCGGCGGCGCCGGTGCATTTGCAGGGCTCACGCGCTCGGACCTGAAGGACCGCCGCATCATGCTCAACGGCTATGCCGCGCTGTCACCCACCATCAAGCTGGGCGCCGGCCTCATGCGCCGCGACAACGACGCGGCCCAGGCGGCCTCGGCCAGCAACGGCGCCACGCCGCGCAGCACCCTGACCTGGGGCGGCCTGTCCTGGTCCCCCAGCGCCGCCGTCGTGGTCGATGGCCAGCTGCAGCAACTGCGCTATGCCCAGGGCGGCGACCGCTCCACCCTGCTGGCCCTGCGCGCCACCTACAGGTTCTCCAAGCGCACGGCGGTCTATGCCCAGGCCGCGCGCATTGACAACGGACAGCGCCTGGCCATCTCGGTCAGCTCGGCCGCAGCCGGCGGCAGCCCGCTGGCGGGCGCGTCGCAGACCGGCCTGATGCTGGGCCTGCGCCACTCGTTCTGAAACCGAAGGCCAGGCCGGCCGCATCCAATGCGACGCCTGGAGCGTGTGATCACCAGCGCGGAGAGCCGACGCGGGCACTTGAAAGTGCACACCTCGCTCTAGATCTGTACAGCGCGGCCGATGAACTGAATGGGCCCTGTCGGGCGTCCGCTCGGGGAGCCGCCTTCTGGCTCCAGGGTGAGCTCGAAAAGCTGATTCGGCTGCAGAGGCGGCAACTGGTCTACCGGCACTTCGATGGCTTCGCCCGGTTTGACCAGACCCAGGGACACCGGCGCCTTCCAGCCGTCGGCCTTGGTCCAGAACTGCAGGGATTTTTCCGCCGGAATGGCATCCTTGCCCAGTGGCACAAGGCGCAGACGGCCTTCAGACTGGGCCTGGACCACCCACCCGGGGGCCTGATTCTGCGGCGCGGCCAGCACGACGAAATAGCGCGGGGCAGCCGGCGGTGATGCCTCTCGCACCACCAGCACAGCCGCGAGCAGTGCTGCAGCTGCAAAGCCGCCACCCGCCAAGCCGCGCCAAAGGGCGAGGCTATCCCAGTGCCACCAGGCACCACGCTGTGCGCGGACCGCTGGCCGGGCCGGCTTGACGCTGGCCGCGATGCGCTGCCACAGCGTTGCGGAGGGCTCGATGGGGGGAGCCAGCTGAACCAGCGGCAGGAGCCGTTGCTCCCACGCCTGCACGGCCGTGCGCAACGCAGGCTCGTGGGGCAGACGGGATTCGATGGAGCGGCGCTGGGCTGCATTGAGGGTGCCCAATACGTACTCGCCGGCCTGCATCTGGAGATCGTCCGGGGAGCCGCCATCCGTCGACTCTGAGGGATTGGGGTGGGTGTCGCCGCTCATTGCATGCACTCTCTCAGGGCACGCAGTCCGCGTTGAACCCAGGCCTTGACCGTACCAAGCGGCGCCTGCACACGCGCCGCAATTTCGCTGTGGCTGCAGCCGTCCACGTAGGCGTGCAACAGGCAGGCGCGGCGCTCGGGCTCCAGCCGGTCGAGGCAATCGCCAAGACGACCCAGCGTCGCCTGCCGCTCCCATTCACTGCCGCCTTCCTTCCATGCCGAAAGTGCGGCCTGGGCGTCATGCGCTTCATGGGCAGTTTCATCCAGCACGGTTTCGCGTGCGCCATCCCGTACACGGTTGAGGGCGGCGTGCCGCACCACGCTGTAGATCCACCCTCGACCACTTCCGCGATTGCCGTCGAAGGTGGATGAGCGGTTCCAGATGGAGACAAACGCATCGTGCAGCACGTCTTCCGCAGCGGCGCGCTCGCGGACGATGCGCAGTGCCACGCCGAGGAGAAAGCGCGCCTCGGCCTCATAAATCCGCTGCAAAGCATCGCGTTCGCCGCGTGCACATGCATGCAATGCTGCGTCATGGTCGAAAGCTTCGTTGTTCTGGGAGGCAGCGGGCGGCACGAAATGGAGCGAAGGGGGGCGTTGCGGGAAATCCTTCGTCCAGTGTATCCGCGCCGCTGCCGGCTCTTACATGGGCTTCCAGAAGATGTAGTCGGCCTGGTACTTCACGGTGGTCTTCTGGCCCTTGTTGGCAGCCATGCAGGGCTTGTCAGCCGGCGCCACTCCGCCCTGGAGCGCCACGCGCTGGATGTAGCTCACACCCTCCAGCGCGCCGCTGCCCATGGCCGGGTTTGCCTTCACCAACTGGTAAGGCAGATTGCCTGCGCCGGACGGCGCCACAGCCAGCTGGGTGGCGGTGAGTTTGGAGCCGTCGTTGGCCTCCCAGGTTGCGGGGGGACCGTAGTAGCGGCCCACTTGTTTGCCCATGCGGTCCTTCAGCACAGCATCGGGTCCCACAAAGACCCATTCCGTCTGGCCAGGCGCGTTGGCCTTGTCGCGGCACTCGTAGGTGATGTCACCGCTGCCCACGGTTTCCCACGCGACCTTGTTCCCTGCAGGAACCTGGATGGGGGCGGGCAGCGATGCCTGGGAGAAAGTGCTGGCCGGCTTGTGCATCGAGCCACAGGCAGCGAGCAGGGCCGCTGTGGCTACAGCGAAGGAAACGGCGGCGGTGCGGGATGCGGAACGAGAGGTCAACATTGCAATTCTCCAAACAGTTTTGTGAAGGGGACTGAAGCAGCGCCTTTTTTTGGGCTGCTGCTGGTACTACCCGCCATCGCGTCGTTTGGATGCACCCCATGCAAAAAATATTTTCGAGAAATGCCAGCGCCAGACTCCATCAGACTGCGGTTGGTGACATTCTTGACCTGCAGCACCCGGGCCACCTCGCCCGAGGCGCGTTGCTCCCAGTACGATCTCAAAGATGGGCGAGCATGTCCTTTGACGGAACGAAGAAGGCAATGCCTGTCACCGCCGCCGAGAAGTCAAGGATGCGGTCGTGGAGAGGGGGCGGGCTTCCGATGAACATCCGTTCGAGCATCTGCTCGATCACCCAAAGGTGCCTGGAATAACCGATGAAATAGGTTCCGTACTCCTTGAGTGCAGGCCTCGCGAAGGGCATGTTGTCTCGCAGGATGTCGTGCTCGACGCCGTCCTGCGTGATGGTGCACAGCGTCTTGTGTGACTTCTGCTCCGCCTCCGAGGCATCGGGAAGCTCGGTGTTGGTGAACTTCTTTCGCCCAATGATCTGCTCCTGGGCTTCGGTGCTCAGGCTTTTCCATGCAGGGAGGTCGTGGAGGTACTTCTGTACGACGACATAGCTTCCGCCCGCATGTTCAGGATCTTCATCGCCCACTATCGTTGAGGCCGGCAGCGCCAGGCCGACCGGATTCGCCGTGCCATCGACAAAATCCAGCAGGTCGCGTCCGTCGAAGTACCGGAATCCGGCGACCTCATCCATGGCCGCGACTGTCCCTTCCAGGGCCTCCAGGAGCATCTGCTCGAACGCCACGATGAGATCCATGGACCTGGCGCGGATGTGGAACAGCAGGTCCCCCGAAGTAGAGACTGCCACATGGGTGGCGCCCCGGATTTCGCGGAATGGATGGAGCTCGGCCGGAAGCGGGGTACCGACGAGCGGACCCCACACATCGGCACCGATGCCCACGTTGCAGGTAAAAGTCCCGGTCACGTCCCGTACAAGGACGTTCTTGATCAGGCCGTCCAGATCGCCGAGCACGGATCGCACGGTGGAGAGGGACGCTGCGTCTCTTGCAACGGTAAGGACCAGGAAGGATGCGGCGATCGACAGCGCTGCATCAATTTGCTGGGGCTCGGCCTGGCGCGGGATCGTGGGTGTGGTCATTGGAAGTACCGGCAGATGGACGAAATGGGCGTCAGGGATGGCGCATTATCTGGCCCAACCGGCGCAGCCAGCCCAACCGGCACCAGGAGCAACATCACGGACGGTTTCGCCAGATCCTCACTCCCATTTTTTCGGCATCTTCCCGGTACTCCTGGATTTTCTGCTTCAGGTACTCCTGCAGCGGCCTGCCGACCAGGGAGTAGGGGTACAGGTCGAAATTCTCCAGAAGTGCCATATAGCCAGGAAGGCCCATCGCCTTTTGCAAGGTGTCGGACCAGTAGCGTATTGCCGATGGAGGCGTGCCTGCCGCCATATAGAAACCCCTGACCGTCATCCAGGTCACACAGCTGTTTCCGGCAGAATTCGATTAGAGCTATGTTAGTTCATCTAAAGAGCTTCTATATTTCTGATTATTCGATCGAATGATGTAAATGACATCGATGTTGGATCAACCGCGCGTCTAACTTCTTGCGCAATACCATATTGCTCAAGATTTTTTACTAGGTCGCTTATAATTTTAAAAGACTCGATTCTTGTGTACATCCTTTTCCGCCTCTTTGATACATCTTTTTCAAATCGGGATATTAATTCATTGTATTCTGAATTTCTTGATGTTTCATTATTTTTTAGAATTAACAATAATGAATTACAAGCGGATTCTGCCTCTCTAAATATTCGGTCTGCAAAAGAAATATGTAGCTTGTCGCAGCAAGTGGAAAGGCCGCTTAAGTAGATTCTTGCATTTTCAACAGTCAGAGAATTGGTCTCAGATTGATCGCTGAGTGCATATGAAGCCAAAAGGGCATTTTCAGAATTATTCCGCAACATGCCTTCGCACACACCCCATTCGAAATAAAAACCGCGATGGTTTGGATTTTGACCGAAATTTCTAAATAGAGGGACAGCTTGATCTGCATTTTTCTGACGCCTGTATAAAGACGCAAGCTTAGTCAATACATTAAAAGATCCCTCAGTTTCGTAAACCTTAAGGGCTATGTCAATCGCAAGCCGTGTTTTTCCAGATAAGAATAGCTTCTCAACCATCTCAAATCGCCAAAACGCCAGGTCGTTAACTTGTTCAGTTCTTGCTCTTATCACTTCAGAAGTAGCAAGATCCACGTAGTAATGTGAAATATCCTCATCAAACCTATTTTCTAAAACATCAATTATAGCCGCAGCGATATATTTATGACGCGTAAAAATAGTTGTTGATGTGCTCGTAGCAGCCGCTTCCTTGCCGAGTTGACGAAGAACTTGACTCTGCAACTTAGGTATGGATATTTCCAATAGCCCTGCAAGTGCTGCGAAACTGAGCTTGTCAAACCCTTCAAAATGCATGGCGGCGATATATCCAAGCACGTCCTTGAGTGTGAAATCATTTTGCAGTTCAACCTCGTTCAACCGCATGAGCATTGATTCAGCATGCTCCAGCAAGTCATTCCCATGACGGGACATGAGAAGTGCGCCGAAAAAGGCATCTGAATTTCCTTTTGACTCCTTTCTTGCGTAAAAGCGAAGCTTGTCTGCGCGTTCATCTTCAGGGAGTCTTGAAAGCTCTTCACCCAAGCCCTTGCTACCATAGTTACCCCACGACTTGACGATGAGTTCGGCATCTTTAATGCTAAGGTCTTTCAGTATTTCTTCTTTATATTTAGCCTTAAAAGTCCATGCTAAGCTCTTTGCTCCAGACGATTGCCAATCGGAATCCCTGCTTGCAAGTAAAAAATCAATTCGTCCAGTGAAGCCATTAAATCCTGCATCAATGAATTGCAAAATATCCTTCGCTACTTGATCTGCCTCATCGATGACAAACAGCCAGTCGTTGTGGCTCCGTAATATCTCTAAAAAATCAGTTGCGTTAAATGCACGTGTGTGATTTGTTCTGAAGAGTAGTTTTTTTGACTTATTTGTGCGCAATATCTCTAAACATGACTGTAGAAGTGCCGTTGTCTTTCCTTCGCAGCCAGCACCGAGAATAACGCAGACCAAAGGAATTGTTACTTCAGTGCGGAAATTTCTAATTACCTTACTAACAATTTCTCTTCTAGGAATAGAATCAGAAAGCGCAACAGACCAAGTAGGGGTGGCGCCATCAAAATATGCAATAGATTCATCTTCCTTGAGCTTCGTAGTGTAACGTTCGAGTGTGTCCAGATCCTTGATATCCCATCCTGCCAGTGGCGTACTTTTCGGCCTTTGTATATAATTTGACTTCGTTCGAGCTCGTGGTGCTTCAATTTCCCACCATTCACCGTTTCGGTAACTTTCGTGAAATCTGGTTCCATCAAGTGTCCAACACTGGTTGAGAAAACTCCAATTGAAAGGCTGGAATCGAAAAATACTATTATGTAAATCAGCTTCGCCCCACATAAAACCATTTTTCCACTTTCCTCCCTCAGGGCATTGCCATGCTGCTCCTGCTTGAACAGAAATAAATTCTCCTGATCCGTTTAGGCTGCTAGAAAATGACTCAGTGTGCATATGGCCATGCAAATAAATAGCATTTTTTGATCCTAAGAGTGCTTGAATTGCATGCCTATGTGATTGGTAGAGCCAATCAAGGGGATGGTGTCCAAGTACGAACTTGATTTGGCAATCTGATATTCTTTCCAGAGCCTCTCTTAGAATTGGTACGCCCGGAGTCAACGTTTCTTTATCTTTATCTCCATCACAGAGCCAAGCAGTATTAAGTCCAATAATGCCGATTTCAGATGAATTTATTTGCCGTTTAACGATGAATGCACCACTGTCAGAATTAATTAAATTTGAGATTTCGCATAAATTATGCTCAAAGAAATCTTGAAACCTCTTGGCAAGCATTTCCCGATTTATTGCAGACCCTATTTCCGGATTGAAAGACTTGGATTCAGGTCTAACAAATTTTTCTTTACTGAATTCTTGATTAATATTACGATTTAAATCGTGATTTCCAGGAACTGTAAATATATTGTCGAGATAATCATTTCCATAAATCTCTATGATCGGTGAAATGAGATGCTCAACAAACTGTGCATATTCAGACTTCTTTCCAGAATTCGCAACATCTCCCGTTATAAAAATAAAGTCAGGGTTAACTCCATCTTTGTGCAATTCTTTCAAATGCTGGACAATCTTATTTGCTGAAAAAGCTTGTTCAAACTCATTTACTCCGAAATGAAAATCGGATAAATGCAGCCACTTAACGGTACTCATTACTATAATGTCCTTCGTAATTATCATATACACCATCTGCCAGTATTTAGATATAAAGGTTTAGGCGTTATTTCGAGAAATCGCGTTGCGTTGTTCAACTCGATCTTAGATCAGATTGCGTTCCGCATGAACGAACTATCGTGTATTTTCATAAAAACATAAAGATGTCAAGCATAAAACCTGTGGTGATATACGAACGTTTCGTGATGACCTGGCGCAGCGTCGTCCGTATGGTGCACAACCATGGCATTCGAATGTTCCCGATCACTTACCTCGTATCTCGAGGGGCCTCTCAGACTTCGCGGGTCTTTACACTCAGCGCAGCGTTCATAGGTGCGTCATTTCCCCCATAAAGCGAAAATCCGGACCATGTTGGTTGACAAGATGAAGGGCTTTGCTGCACTGCTGCTGACTATGCTGCCTTGGACAAAACATTGCAGGTTGCCGCAGCGCGAAGAGGAATTGAAAGGGCCTTCTTCAGTCGCCGAGCCTGCTTCAACGGCGACGCCTACGGTGGCTGGAATCGAACTCGGCTGGCTTCGGGTGTTGACCTCCGATCAGCTGCCCGCTGTCGTGCGCGCAGAGAAGGCTGTGGATGCTATGTGGCGCCAGTCTCACCAGAGCCGTGAAGTCTGGGAGCGTGATCTGTTGCCGGCCATCCATCGATACGCAGCGTTCGTGCAATTGATGCCTGCGTCAGAGGCGCATCACCATGCCACGCCGGGGGACTACTTTCACACACCATCGAGATGGTGCTGGCAGCCCTGACCTGGCGCAACGCCATGCTGCTACCCGGTGGCTCTCAGATCGAGGAGATCGATGCGCAGCGCGACCAGTGGAGCTACGTGGTGTTCTTCGTCGCGCTGCTGCACGACATCGCCAAGCCCATAACCGATCTGCGGATCCAGTGACGTTGTGATGGCATGGCCGATTCGATTCGCTGGACACCTGCAGGCGGCAGTCTGGTTCAGATCACGGCCCGGCGTGCTGCCGCCGAATACCTGGTCGGTTTCACGCCCAAGAGCCAGCGCGACTACAGCGCCCACGGCAAACTGGCGCAGCTGCTGCTGTCGCGCATTGCTCCAAAGTCGGCACTCGTGTTCCTGGCCCAGACGCCCGCAGCCATGGACGCCCTGGAGCAGTATCTCCGCGGCCAGGACCGCGACAGCTTGGTGGCCCAGCTGGTGCGCCGAGCCGACCAGGCCTCGACGCAGCGCGCTCTGCTGTCGGGTCACAAGGGCCGCTTCCCCACCTCGAAGTCCAAGCCGTTGATCGACTTGCTGATGCAGGCCATCACCAGCATGCTGCAGGCAGGCACCGAGCTGCCGCTGAACCGCTCAGGTGGCGCGGCCTGGGTGTTTGAGGGAGCCATCTGGTTCGTGGCCAAGCGCTTGGCGGATTCGGTGCGCGAATGGATCAAGCGCAATGCGCCCGATGAGGCTGTACCAGGGGACTCGAAGAACGATCGGCTATTCGACACCTGACAGGACTATGGCGTCATCGACCTGAACCCGGCCACCGGGCAGGCTATCTGGCATGTGACCGTGCATGGAGAGGCATCCGAAGCTGCGGCAGATCGAGGAGGTTATGAGCACGACCTGGCCATGCTGAGATTTCCCTTGGCCAAGGTCTTTTCGCACGAGAGCAAGTATCAGGCGCCCATGCAAGGCAGATTGGTCCTGCGGTAAAAACGCAAATGAGGCCGGGGAGGGCGGGGCCTCATCACAGGCCGTGCAGCTGCAGATTCCTGCGGCAGGTTCTGGTGGTAGGGAGGATGCGGCAGGCCATGCACCCGAAGCTGCAGCACTACCAGCCAGTGCTCGCACGCCTGCAGCTGCAACTGCGCCCAAGGCGCCCAGCAAGCAGGAATTGAAGCTTGCGGCAGTCATGCGTGAACCGGCGTTCAGGGCACCATCTGCTGCGGCAAAGTCGCCTGCAATGCAATCCGAAACTGGCACAGCACATCAGGCACGAAAGATTGATGCAACGCCAGTGAGCCCCCGGAATACTCCTGCACCCGGACGTGCCCCTGCAACGGCTCCAGCAGAAGCTGGCCCAGCAATCAAGGCAGAACCAGTACCTGGACCAGTTCGGCAACCTGAGAATGCTGCACTACCAGCGCCGCCGCTGGCGGCGGGATCTTCAATCGATTTTGACCCAGGCGATGCAGCCTACCTGCTCGACCAGAGTGACTTCCTCGATGAGGCCGAAACTGCAGCAGCGATGCGACCCAAGAAAGGCCCACGGCCACCGAAGCCCGCGCGGGCCAGGGAGGAGGGCGGTGCGGTGCGCGAGCAATCATCAAAAGCTGCCGCAGGCCTGGACGAGGCCCAGGCTACGCCAGAGCCTCCAGCACAGCCTACAGCCCAGATCCTTTCATCTGAACCTGCAGCAGTGCCTGCGCCCGAGGCGACGCCACCAATGCCTGTCCCTCCTACTCGGCGCGCCGCGAGCGTCGCTTCGGAGTTCCGGAGCCTGAGCGACGAGCTCGATGACTTGCCCACGGTCGTGGTGCGTTCCAGGACCGAGCCACAGGCCGCACGCTCAGACGACCCACAGCCGGTGCTGCTCTTGCAGCAGCTACCCAAGATCGATGGCCAGGAAAGGCCTACGCACGAGCCCAGCGAGTTGGACGGGGGCAGCAGTGCATTTTGTCGAGCAAGGCATGGCGTTGGTTTCGCCGCTGATCTTCAAGAAATTTGCTCAGGAACATGCCGACCTGGCAGAAAGCCCAACTGAGCTGGCCACGAAGGACTTAGAGTGGCTAACACCACTTCGTCACAGACCCCCGCAGAGCAGTTATGCTCGCTGCCCTCATGGCACGACGACCTGTAAGCAAAGAACTGTGGCGACAACTACAACCCCTCATCCCTGCCTTCGTACCTTCCGCCAAAGGCGGTGCGCGCAAGCTCGCAGTCAGCGATGAAGCCGCCCTCAACGGCATCCTGTTTGTGTTGCAAACAGGCATTCCGTGGGAAGACCTTCCCCAATCCCTTGGGTACGGCAGCGGCATGACTTGCTGGCGCCGCCTGCGCGACTGGAACGCTGCTGGTGTCTGGGAGCAGCTGCACCAGGCCATGTTGACTCGCTTGCGTGAACATGACCAGATTGATTGGAGCCGGGCTAGCATTGATGGCTCCTCGGTACCAAGCCCCCGGGGGGCCAGGAAACGGGCCCCAACCCCACGGACAGAGGCAAGCTCGGCTCCAAGCGGCACATCGTCGTAGATGCCAGAGGCATCCCGCTGGTGATCTTGGTCAGCGGCGCGAACCGGCACGACTCCAAGATGTTCGAGAGGTGCGTGGACGCGATTCCTGCGATTGCAGGCTTGGGAGGGCGCCCCCGCAAAAGACCATCGAAGTTGCACGCCGACAAGGGCTATGACTACAAGCGTTGCCGTGCGCACTTGAGACAACGGGGCATCGCCAGCCGCATTGCCAGGCGAGGCGTTGAGAGTAGCGAGCGACTGGGCAAGCATCGCTGGGTGGTGGAGCGGACCCATGGATGGTTTGCAGGCTTTGGCAAGTTGCGAATCCGCTTTGAAAGACGACTGGATATCCACGAAGCGCTGCTAAAACTGGCAGCGGCGATCATCTGTGCACGCTTCGTGGATCGGTGGTGTTAGCCACTCTTATGAGATTCAACGCACTTTCTAAAAACCAAGAGCCGAAGGTGGATCTGGATGTGGACCAGCGCCTTGGTCTGTGGAGATCGAGGCCTTGGCAGCACCGGGCGCTGTATCGCTGGAACGTATTGACAGCATATGCACGCGGGGTGGTCTCGGCCCGCCATCTCTGGGATGCCTTGCTCAATCCTCATCAGGTAATCATGTTGCCGTTTCGAGCGCCGCAGCGTGGGATGATTTTTGTGTGTCCTGCGGCTGCGCGTGAGTACAGGGAGATGTGCGAGTCAGACACCTGGGCCAGCACAAAGCTGACGCGTGAACTGGAGGGACCTGAGCAGCCGACTGGTGCTCGGGACATAGTTAGTGACTGCCACTACTGTGATCCGCTTAAAAGCTCACTTTTTTAGAGATCATCTGACAGATACGATGTATATTATGTTAAATCACAGTTGCGATTAACACTGTCCAAACCCAGGTAAGGCACTCTTCCTGCACCAGGCCTGCCTGTCTTCCGCCTCTTTTTTTCAGCTGTTCAACCCTCTTCCCAGGCTCTCCAGTTCCTGCCTCAACAACAACTCCGTCTCCTGCGGTTCGAATTGGCGTTGCAGCAGCGGGATGGTGAAGACGTAGCGTGCGTCGTGCACGCCGTGGGTTTCATCGCGGCGCAGGACATAGGCCAGTTGCAGGCGGGCCAGGGATCGGCGCAAGGCCTGGGCCTGGCCGGTGGCGCCGTGGGCCTGGACCAGGGCGTCGAGCGCGGTCAGGCTGGTGTGACCTTGCTGGGCCGTGTGATAGACGGCGATGCGGTCCAGGCGGCAGGCCTGTTCGTCGGTGCTCAGGCGGCCCCAGCCGACCAGCGCATCCTGTACGGGCTGGGATTCCAGCGCCTGGCGCAGGTGGCGCTCTTCGATCACGCGTTCGTCGGGCCCCAGGGCTTGCAGGCATTCCTGGCAGAGGATGGCGACCAGATTGGCCCGCCTGCCGCTGGCCTCGATCAGGCGTTCGGCCAGGGCGTCGTTGGCGTAGCCCACGCGCAGCCTGCGCAGCGGCTCGGTGGCCAGTGCCTGGCAGGCGGACGGCTCCAGGCCGCCGATGGCCAGGATGTCGCCGAAGTTGCGCAGCGGCGACTGGTAGTCGAGCAACGCTGCCGCATAGAGATCCCAGAATCCCGCCAGCATGAACCAGCAACGGCCCTCCTCGCTGAGCGCGCGCAAGGCGCTGAGCTGGGGATAGCCGTTGCGGGCCTCATCGCGGAAGAACAGGTCGGCCTCGTCGATCAGCAGGTACAGCCGCCTGCCCTGCGATTGCGACTGCAGGTGTTCGATGATGGCCTCCAGCGGTGTCTCCACGGGCAGGCCGAACTGGGTGGCCAGGCGCGGCGTAAGGCGGTGGTCGCGCAGCGAGAGGTAGTGGCAGGCAATGGACGGATGCTCCTGCAGGCGCCGTTGCACGGCCTTGAGCAGGCTGCTTTTGCCGAGCTGGCGCCCTCCCACGACCAGGTAGTTGGCCGGTTCGCGGTTGAGTACGCGCGCCAGCAGGCGCTCGCGGCCGAAGAACACGTCCTCGCGCGTCACGCCGCCGCGCGTCTGGTAGGGCGAGATGCGCGTGACCTGCAGCTGCGCGGCCAGCAGCCGCAGCAGTACCTGCGCAGGCTCGCCGCCCATCAGCCATTCGGTCTGACCGGGGCTGTCCAGCACTGCGTGCAGATTGGCGCGGTCCTCGGCATGGCGCTGCAGCAGCGGCATGGGCGACTGCGGATGGTGCGGGCTCACGATGAGCACCACATCGCCGCCGGTTTGCAGCAGGCGCAGCTGGCGCACGAGTTCGCCCTCTTCCAGTTCTTCCAGTTGCTCTGGCAGCGCATAGACCAGGCAGCGGCCCAGGGCGATGGGCAGGTCCGGCGGCAGCGTCCATTCGAACATGCCACCGGGCACGGGCCATTCGCCCTCGGCGGTTTTGCAGGTGGCCGACAGTCGTTCGGCCAGGGCGCGCACGCGGGCGGCGGGGCTGGCGCCGGCAAGGCGCAGGGCACGCTGCCAGTCGGGCGGGCGTATGCCTGCGGCGCGCAGCACGGCGGACCGCCGGCCGGTGAGCCGCAGCAGCCGGTCCAGCTGGGGAAGATGCTGATACGGCTTGCGGCGCAGGCGCCCGGGCTTGAGCTGCGCCGGGCCTATCAGCGGATGGCGGACCAGCCACAGCAGGGCCAGGCCGCCAAAGACCAGGGCGCAGGTCCAGATGATGTTGCGCAGCCAGCCAAAGGGTTCGTGCTCTGGCTGGCCTGGCGAGGGGCTGCAGTTCAGCGGCAGATAGCGTGGCGGGGTGGGTGGCTGGCCGCCCTGGCAGCTCCAGTCCTGGCTGGGCATGTTCAGCTGCAGCAGGACCTGGGTTCCTGAGAGCACGCCCATCTGGCTGTCGCGCACGATGTCCGCCTGCAGCACGAAGGGCCTGGGCGAACTCATGCGCACGCGGGGCTCGGCAATCTCCGGTGCCACGCTGGCGATGTCCTGCGGCCAGCTTTCATGCTGGCGCACATGCTCCATCAGGGCCAGGCGCCACAGGATGATTTCGTTCCAGACCCGCCCTGAACTTTCCGCGCCCTGCAGGCTGCCGCGGGTAACGGGGTTGTAGCGGGGCAGAAGGATGGCTGTGCCTATGAACAGCGTGAACAAGGCCAGCAGCGCGGCGCGCCAATAGGATCGGGGCAGCTGCAGAAGGCGGGCCGGGCCGCTCATGCCTGCAGCACTGCCATTGCGGCTTCGCGGGCGATGTCGCAGCGCCAGTGCAGGTGGGCGCCCTCGCCCGCTCCGCGCACCTGCAGCAGGTTGCCCCAGAACAGGCGCCGCAGCACGGCATCCTGCAGATAAGGCCGCGCACGGCCCAGCGATGCCGCATCCACCAGGCTTCGCAATTGATCGCGTGCGGCCGGCTCCTGCGCCAGGGGCAGCAGGGTCTGCCACAGGCGCGCACTGGCCACCAGATGGGCGCGCAGCAGTGGCGAGTGCACGGCAGCGATGCCCACACCCTGCTCCACCAGCCATTGCAGCGCCTCCTCGAAGAGCGCGGGATGCCCGCCCGTCAGGGCCTGCAGCGCCTTGATGACCTCGACCGGCCAGGCTGTTGCCGGCCAGCGCTGGCGCGCCATCAGGGCCAGGTCTTCCAGCGTGGGGTCGGGCCAGTGCGCCACCTGGCCGATGTTGAGCAGGGACAGATCGCCGCTGCGGTACTTGAGGTCGGCCAGCGCCTCGCTGCCGCACAGCAGCAGGTGCAGGCGGCCGCTGTGCATTTCGCTGAGGCTGCGCAGGATGCCGGCCAGCGTCTCGCGCAGTGCGGCCGTGCCTTGCTCGAAACGGCTGACCAGGCAGAACAGGCGGCCGCCTGCCAGCAGGCGCTTTTCCAGCAGGGCCTCGAATTCATAGTCCGAGCCCACCTCGCCCAGCCCGCACTGCCGGCCCAGGGCCGCAAAGTAGTCGGCCGGGGCCGTGCTCACGCTGTACGGCGGCTGGATGTGCAGTACCGCCTCGGCGCCGTACTGGGCGCGGGCACGCAGCAGCAATTCCTGGCGGAACGGGGGCTGCCCCCAGTGCGCGGGAGACAGCAGCATGGTGATGGCATAGGGCGAGGCCTGGGCCAGCTGGGCAAAAAGCCGGTCCATGAAGCCGGCAAAAGGCTGGGCGCCAGCGGCTGGCGCCTGCAGCGGGAACTGCGTGGCAAAGCCGGCGGCGGAGAACAGGCGATTGGTCTCCGCCTCCGTCAGCCGCAGATACTGGGCGCAGGCGGCCAGCCGGTCGCGCGAGCGCGGATTGGGTAGGGAAACCCCATTCCTCCAGTTGTTGACGGCTTCCCGGCTCAGCCCGATCTCGGTGGCCACCCCCGAAGCGCTGGCACGGATGCGGCGCATGTACAGACCCAGAAGATGGCCGAAATCCTCGTGAACGCCTGCGGCCACGGCGGGGCCCTGCTCGATTGCGGTGGGCTGCATCAGCATTGGCCCTGCTCAAAAAGACGGCGCCTGATGGCGCATGTCCATCCTGCCGTGACGACGGTCGGTATCCACATCCTGTTCACCCTCTCCTGGGACTTTGCCGGATCTTGTGCAATTTGTTTCATTCTGCCGAGCGCGGATTGTCTCAGGATGCCGGGTCGCTGCCGCCCTGCCCCGCGAACTCCCGCCGCGCACTGGCCATCCGGTACAGCGGCAGTACGACCGCCAGTACCAATCCCAGGGCCAGCCAGAGCCACAGGCCCTTGCCTCTGAAAGCCAGGGCGGCAACGACGGTGAAGGCGACGGCCTCGCACAGTCCGCGAAAGCCTGCCCGCAGCATGAACAGGCCCGCGATGCCGTCCACCGGCGACACGCCGCTCTTGCGCAGGCTGGCCATGGTCTCCAGCAGGGCCTGCACGGACTCCTGGGCCTGGCGATCGCGTTCCTGGTCACGCTCGCGCAGTTGCCTGATGGCCATGGGCTGGGCGGGATTGCGGAGTGAGGTGCCATCGTTGCCCTCTTCCTGCCCCGGGCGCGGATAGACCTCTGCGTCGGGATCGACCAGCACCTGGCGCTCCGGGTAGCGGGCCAGCCAGGCATGGTGGCTGACCCATTGGCCGGCATCGAAGTGATAGCGCTCGCTCTCTCCCACCTGGTCATAGAAGACATGCAGCACCGCCGCCTGCAGGCCGTGCTGGAACAAGGTCTCCAGCAGCCGCCAGGGCATGCCGGCCGTGGTGCGGGTGTCGAAGCCCAGCTCCAGATGCTGGGGATGGCCCAGGGCGCTGGCATTGGCCCAGTCGTCATCCCACAGCGCGGACCGGTCCAGGGCGGGGTCCAGCTCATGGATCCAGCGCTCGGCCTGCTCCCAGGACTGCCGGGCCAGGTACTGGCAGATCAGTTGCACGCGGCGCAGCTGCAGGGGCGTATCGAAGAACAGATAGAGGTGATGGACGTTGCTGGACATGGCGGGCCTGAGGCGTTTGCAGGAATGCCGCGATTGTTCAATTGCAGTTGCCAGCCGGCCCTCCCAGGCCTGTCCAGCACGCGGCTGGCAGGCGCTCCCACCGGTTGACATTCTGTCCACTGCAAGAAGCGGGATGCAGGCGCTGCTGCGGCGCCCTAGACTGCGGCAATTGCCCACAGCGCCCATGCCGCCAACCGCGCCCGCCATGCACAACCTCCGTCTTTTCGACAACGAAGCTTGCGAATCCGCCCCGCCCTGCCAATGGACGCAGATGGAGCACCAGCTCGACGAGCACGGCTGTGCCCGGCTGCCCGGCCTGCTGGACGCGCAGCAATGCCGTGACCTGGCGGCCCTCTACACCAGGGAAGACGGTTTTCGCTCCCGCATCGTCATGGCCCGCCACGGTTTCGGGCGTGGCGAATACCGGTATTTCGACTACCCCTTGCCACCTCTGCTGCAGCGGCTGCGCGAACAGCTGTATTCCCGCCTGGTGCTGGTGGCCAACCGCTGGAACCAGCGCATGGGGCTGGATGTGCGCTATCCGGACCGGCTGCAGGACTTCCTGGCGCGCTGCCACGCGCACGGGCAGTTGCGGCCCACGCCGCTGATCCTCCAATACGGCGAGGGCGACTACAACTGCCTGCACCAGGATGTCTATGGAGAGCATGTGTTTCCGCTGCAGGTGGTGTTGCTGCTGTCTCGGCCGGGGCAGGACTTTGCGGGCGGGGAATTCGTCATCACCCAGGCCGATGGCGACCGGCAACGGGCCGATGTGATGGCGCTGGACCAGGGCGATGCGCTGGTCCTGGCCGTGCGCCACCGGCCCGTGCCGGGGCGGCGCTCAGGCTACCGCCGCGCGGCCATGCGCCATGGCGTCAGCCGCGTCCGAAGCGGCCATCGCCATACCGTGGGGCTGATCTTTCATGACGCACTCTGATATGACGCACTTTGATGGACGGCCGGTATGAGCACGCTGGATCTTTTTGCCGATGAACCTCCCATGGGCATCGAACCCATTGGTCCCCAGTCCGTGGTGCTGCGCGGCCATGCCCTGCCCCATGCGGCGCCACTGCTGGCTGCGGTGGACGGCGTCATGGCCCAGGCGCCGCTGCGCCATCTGGTCACGCCGGGCGGCTTCACCATGTCGGTGGCCATGACCAACTGCGGCGCGCTGGGCTGGACCAGCGACCGGCGCGGCTACCGCTACAGCGCCATCGACCCGGTCAGCGACCAGCCCTGGCCCGCCATGCCGGCCGTGTTTGCGCAGCTGGCGGGCGAAGCGGCCGCCGCTGCGGGTTTCGAGGGCTTCGCGCCCGATGCCTGCCTGATCAACCAGTACCTGCCCGGCAGCCGCCTGTCCCTGCACCAGGACCGCGACGAGCGTGACCTTGTCGCGCCCATCGTCTCGGTGTCACTGGGCATGCCGGCCACATTTCTGTTTGGAGGGCTTGCGCGCGCGGACAAGACGGCCAGGGTGTTGTTGCAGCATGGCGACGTGGTGGTCTGGGGCGGCATGGATCGGCTGCGCCACCACGGCGTGTTGCCGCTCAAGGACCAGCCTCACCCGCTGCTGGGCGGGCGGCGCATCAATCTCACTTTTCGCAAGGCGGGTTGAATGGAGGGGTCGAAATGGATGGGCTGAACAGCAGTGATCGCTTCGCCGGCCTGGACTGGGGCCGCATTGCCACCCAGCTCGATGCAGAGGGCCATTGCCTGCTGCCACGGCTGCTGAATGCGGATGAAAGCCGCGCCCTGGCTAGCGAGGCGGCCATGCGCAATGGCCTGCCGCCCTCCCTCTACACATGGCGCCCGGTGCTGTACCGGCACCTGCTTGCCATTGCCAATCGCTGGCGTGCCCAAATGGACATGCAGCCTGCCCTGCCCGCCTCGTTCGAGGCCTTCGGGCAGCTGGGCCGCCAGCGCGGCCAGATGCATCCGCAGTCGCACCTGCTGCATGTGGCGCAGGCGGGCCATGCCCCGCTGCGCTCATACAGCGAAGGAGCGGCGGTGTTCCCGCTGCAGCTGGTGCTGCTGCTGTCCCGGCCGGGCAAGGATTTCGAGGGCGGCGAGTTCGTGATGACCGAGCAGCGACCGCGCATGCAATCGCGCCCCATGGTGCTGCCGCTGGGCCTGGGGGATGCGGCCATCATCGCCACGGGGCCGCGCCCGGTGCGCGGTGCGGCGGGCTCTTACCGTGTGCACCTGCGGCATGCCATCAGCCGCGTTCACCGTGGCGAGTGGCTGGGTCTGGAGCTGCTTTTGCACGACGTGCCCCAGGCGCCAAAGGCTCTGCAAACAGACCGCTGGCTATAATGCCGCGCCTGCAAAGGCATCCGTGCAACAGGTGTCCACATGCCAGCCATGGGGATGAAACGGGAACAAGGTGACTGCCAGCAAATGCTTTTTGCGCTGCCGGCACAGGCCTTGGCTGCCCCCGCAACGGTAAACAAGTCAAGGCGCTCCACGCCTGTCCCGCCAGTCTCCGCAACCCTGCGGAGGGGCGATGACAGGCTGTCACTGGTCCATGGCGTGGTCTGCAACATGCAGCTTTTCGCGGGTGGATTGGGAAGACGGGGCGCTGGGCGCAAGGCATGTCCTTGCGCCGCTTGTGAGCCCGGAGACCGGCCTGCTGCGTTTCGCGCCCGCTGAGCGGGCGCTTTCTTGACTGTCTGCGGGGTGCGGATGGCAATGTCCTGCACCCTATCCTTGCACGCTGGCTGGAGAGGCGGCAGTGCCTTGCTTTCGCATCAGGCGGTCGAAGACCGATGTTCGAAATGCATTCCTCCCTTTCCTGCGTTCCCAGCACCCGTGCTGCCGATTCCCTTTGCCTTCGGCTGAGCCCGCTGGCCCTGGCCTGCGCCTTCCTGTCCGTTCCTGTGCAGGCACAGACTGTCCTGCCCGAAGTGCAGGTCACCGGCCAGGCCGAACGCATCGGCCAGCAACTGGCCCAGCCTGCGCGCTCTGCCAGCCATACCGGCGTCTCCAACCAGGAAGTGCCTGCCAGCGTGGATGGTGTTTCTGCCGAGCAGATGCAGGAGCGCGGCGACTACGCCCTGGTGGACGCCGTCACGCGCACCGTGGGCCTGACCTCCAGCAGCACGCCGGGCAATGGCGGCCTGTCCTTCAGCAGCCGTGGCTTTGCGGGCGTGAACTCCGTGGGCGTGGCCGAAGACGGCATGGTGCTGGGCGTGGCCGCCGGCACCACGGCCTATCCCGGGGACAGCTGGGGCTACAAGCGCATCGACGTGCTGCGCGGCCCGGCCTCGCTGATGTATGGCAGCGGCACCATGGGCGCCACGGTCAACGCCATCCGCAAGCAGCCCAGCCGCACCAGCTCGGCCGAGGTGCTGGTGGGCGCGGGCACGGACGACACGCTGCGCCTGGGCCTGGGCGTGACCGGCGCCCTGGGCGCCTATGCCAGCTACCGCATCGACAGCTACACCGCGCGCAGCGCGGGCGAGCGCGACCTGGACCAGTCGCGCAACGGCAAGTTCATGAGCACGCTGCGCTTGGAGCCCACGAGCGACCTGCAGATCGACCTGATTGCCGACCGCAGCGTGCAAAAGCCCAGCCGCTACTGGGGCACGCCGGGCCTGGACGGCAAGGTGGTGGAGTCCCTGCGCGACCGCAACTACAACGCCGAAGACAGCGTGCTGCGCTATGCCGACGAGCGCCTGCGCGCCAAGGTGCAATGGAAGGCCAATGACTGGCTGACGGTGCGCAACGAGCTGTACCACGTGCAGTCGGACCGCCACTGGCGCAACATCGAGGCCTACGCGCTCAACCCCGCCACCTGGACCGTGGGCCGCTCCGACTACCTGGAAATCCTGCACGACCTAGAGCAGACCGGCAATCGCCTGGGCCTGAACTTGGACCGGGGATCGCACAAGATCGCCATGGGATGGGAGGCCGCACGCATCAACCTGCGGCTGTCCAACAACTCGCCCTACGGCGGCTCGTCCACGGTCTCGGCCTGGGACCCCGTGCATGGCAGCTGGGCCAGCCCCGATGTCACCAAGGCCAAGACCGAAACCGGCGTGACCCAGCATGCGCTGTACCTGGAGGATGCCTGGCGCATCAGCAACCGCTGGCTGGCCATGGCCGGACTGCGCCGCGATGTCTACAGCTTTGCCAGCCACTCGCTGGTGGGCGGCACGGATTTCAATAAGACGCTGGCCGCCACCTCCTGGCGCCTGGGCCTGACCTATGAGCTGGCGCGCAACACCCAGGTCTATGGGCAGATCAGCTCGGGACACGATCCCGTCAACAGCTTGGTGTCGCTGAACCTGGCCAACACGGCTTACAAGCTGAGCAAGGGCCGCCAGGCCGAGATCGGCATCAAGCAGCAGGTGGCAGGCGGGCGCGGCGAATGGACGCTGGCCGTGTTCGACATCAAGAAGGACAACATCATCACGCGCGACCCCGACCGCCCGGCCATCTCCATCCAGGGCGGCAGCCAGTCCTCGCGCGGCGCCGAGGTCACTGCCAACTTCCAGGCCACGCCCGCCCTGCGCCTGGAGGGCAATCTGTCCTATGTGGATGCCCAGTTCGACAAGCTCATCGAGGCCGGCGGCAACCGCGCCGGCAACCGCCCGCAGAACGTGGCCAAGACCACGGCCAACCTCTGGGGCCACTACCGCGTGGGCGCCTGGCAGGCCTCGCTGGGCCTGCGCTACGTGGGTGACCGCTTTGGCAACAACGCCAATACCGTGAACCTGCCCGCCTACACCGTGGCCGACGCCGCGCTGAGCTGGCAGGTGGACCCTCGCACCACCCTGAGCCTGATCGGCCGCAACCTGGCCGACAGGGTCTATGTGGGATCGAGCTACGGCAGCCAGTTCCTGGTCGGGCAAGGCCGCCGCTTCGAGATCGCGGCGCATATCCGGTTCTGATGGCCATGGCGCGCTCCAAAAGCCTCCACGGCCTGTGCGCTGGCGCCCTGGCGACCACCCTGCTGCTGGCCGGCTGCTCGCGCAGCGATTCCGGCACCACCAGTGAACTGCCGGCACCGGCTGCCGCACCGCAGGCGGCCGTGACCGTCAATGTCTGCGGCAGACCCGTGACTTACGCCAACGCACCGCTGCGCGCCGTGACCCATGACGTGAACATCACCGAGATGTTTCTCTTTCTGGGCCTGGGCGATCGGCTGGTGGGCTACAGCGGTATCACGCAGGCCAAGCAGATCGACCCGGCCTTCCAGGCCCAGCTGGCCCGCGTGCCGCGGCTGGCCGAGCGCGAGATGAACCTGGAGGCCATCCTGGGCGCCTCGGCAGATTTCGTCTTCGGCGGCTGGAGCTACGGTTTTCGCCAAGGCCAGGTCACGCCCGAGGTGCTGCAGCGCCACGGCATTGCCTCGTACGTGCTGTCCGAATCGTGCATCCGCGTGGGGCCGCGCAGCCAGGTGGCGCTGGAAGACGGCCTGACCGACCTGCGCAACCTGGGCCGCATCTTCCGCATCGACGCCCATGCCGAGCAACTGGCGCAGGGGCTGGAGCGCGAACTCAAGGACCTGCGCGAGCGCATGCAGGGCGTGCGGCAGCGGCCTTCGGTCTTCGTCTACGACAGCGGCCAGGACATCCCCGTGACCGTGGGCCGCTACGGCATGCCGCAGGCCATGATCGAGGAAGCGGGCGGGCGCAACATCTTCGACGATATTCCCAGCAACTGGCCTGCAGGCAACTGGGAGGACGTGGTGCAGCGCAACCCGCAGTGGATCGTCATCATCGACTACGGCCAGCCCCATGCCCAGGGCAAGATCGACTTCCTGCTGGCCAAGCCCGAGCTGGCCGGCGTCGATGCCATTCGCGAAAAGCGGTTCTTCGTGATGACCTATGCCGAGGCCACGCCCGGCCCGCGCAACATCGCTCGGGCCCGCGCGCTGGCCCAGGCCCTGCACCCCGACCGCATGCCGGCGCCCAGCCATGCGGCCAACTGACTCCCGCTGGCCCAGGCGCCCGGGCGCCGCCCGCCTCTGGTGCCTGCTGCTGTTCGCGGCCCTGTTGCTGGTGATGACGCTGGCCATCACCTGGGGGCCCGTGGACATGCCGGCCGGCACGGTCTGGCGCATTGCCTGGAGCCGGTTGCTGCAGGTGCTGGGCATGCAGCCGCCGCCACTGGAGGGCATCACGCCGCAGCACCAGCAGATCGTCTGGCTGATCCGCATGCCGCGCGTGCTGCTGGCGGCCCTGGTGGGCGCGGGGCTTGCCGTGGTGGGCACCATCATGCAGGCCATGGTGCGCAATCCGCTGGCCGATCCCTATCTGCTGGGCGTGTCCTCGGGTGCGTCGGTGGGCGCCGTGGCCGTGCTGGCCTTCGGTGCGCTGGCCTCGGCCGGCATGTACGCCCTCACGGCCGGGGCCTTTGCAGGGGCGCTGGCGGCCACCGTCGCCGTCTACCTGCTGGCGCGCTCCCAGGGCCGCATCCATGCCACGCGGCTGATCCTGGGTGGCGTGGCCATCGGCTATGTGCTGGCGGGCGTGACCAGCCTGATCACCCTGTCATCGGGCCAGCGCGACCTGGCCAATGCCCTGCTGACCTGGACGCTGGGCAGCCTGGCCGGCACGCAGTGGGAGGAACTGGGCATTCCCGCCGCCGTGCTGGCTGCGGGAATGCTCTGGCTGGGGCTGCAGACGCGCCCGCTCAACGCCCTGCTGGCCGGTGACGAGGCCGCCGCCACGCTGGGCGTGGACACGGCACGGCTGCGGCGCGCACTGTTCCTGGCGGTGTCGCTGCTCACGGGCACCATGGTGGCGGTCAGCGGCGCCATCGGCTTTGTGGGGCTGATCGTGCCGCACGCCGCGCGCATGCTGGTGGGCACGGACCACCGGCGCGTGCTGCCCGTGGCCGCCCTGGCCGGCGCCCTGCTGCTGGTGCTGGTGGATCTTGTCGCGCGCACGGCCTTTGCGCCCATGGAACTGCCCGTGGGCGTGATCACCTCGCTGATCGGCGGACCCTTCTTCGTCTGGATGCTGGTGCGCCAGCCGGTGCAGGGAGGGCGCGGCCCATGAAGCTGCAAGCCCAGGACCTGTGCTGGAGTGCCGATGCCCGGCGTGCCGACGCCCGGCGTGCCGACGCCCGGCGCATCGTGGACCAGGCCAGCCTTGCCCTGCACAGCGGCGAATGCGTGGGGCTCATCGGCCCCAACGGCAGCGGCAAATCCACCCTGCTGCGCATGCTCTACCGCGTGCTGCGGCCCGACGCAGGCTGCGTGCTGCTGGACCAGCGCGACATCCGGGACATGACGGCGCGCGAGTTCGCGGCCCAGGTCTCGGTCCTGGCGCAGGAGGCACCGCAGAGCTTTGACTTCACCGTGCGCGAGGCGGTGATGATGGGCCGCATCCCCCACCAGTCCCCCTTGGCGGGCGACAGCGCCGAGGACCTCGCCTGCATGCGGCAGGCGCTGGCCCAGGTGAATGCCCTGGCGCTGGAGGAGCGGCGTTTTTCCAGCCTGTCCGGCGGTGAGAAGCAGCGCGTGCTCGTGGCCCGCGCGCTGGCCCAGCAGCCACGGCTGATGCTGCTGGACGAGCCCACCAACCACCTGGACATACGCCATCAGCTGGAGTTGATGTCACTGGTCCGGCGCCTGCAGATCAGCAGCATCGTCGCCCTGCACGACCTCAACATCGCCGCCCACTACTGCGACCGTCTCTATCTCATGGAACAAGGCCGCATCGTTGCCCATGGCACACCGGCCCAGGTACTGACCCCGGCCACCATCGGCCAGGTCTACGGCGTGGCTGCCGAGGTGGACATCCATGCCGCCACCGGCCGGCTGCGCATCAGCTTCATTCCCGATGAACTCCTCTGAAACTTCCATCCCGCCCGGGCCCGACGCCGTGATCGTGCTGGGCCGCGGCGGCACGGGCGCAGCATCGCGCCAAAGCCTGATCGAACTGGCCGATGCCTTGCGCCAGACGCTGGAGCCGGCCTGCAAGGTCGTCACATCGTTCGTGGACAAGGCCGCACCCTCGCTGCCCGAGGCGCTGCAGCAATGCCTGCCGGCGCGCTCCATCGTCGTGCTGCCCCTGTTCTCGCCCGACGAGCCTGCCCTGCTGCGCTGGCTGCACAAGCTGGCCATGCGCTGGCGCTCGCAGTTGCCGGACCAGGGCGTGCAGGTGCGGTTTGCCGACCATCTGCTGGGCGCTGCCGCCATGCCCGCGCTGCTGCTGTCGCAGATGGCCCAGGCCCTTCAGGCACCAGACATTGCCGAGACCGCAGGCGACCAATGGCAGCACGATCCCCAGGCCTGGTCCCAGGTGCCGGACCACCAGCACCATGCCCTGGTCTGCACGGGACCGCGCTGCACCGCCCTGGGCGCCGTGGCCGTCTGGCAAAGCCTGGGCGATGCCGTGCAGGCCAGCAGCGAACTGCGTGCCAGGCTGCGCCTGCTGCAGACCAGCTGCCAGTACCCCTGCAACCATGGCCCGCTGGCCATCGTCTATCCGGACGGCGTCTGGTACGGGCGGCTCACGGCCGAGAATGCCGCCGAAGTGATCGAAACCCATGTGCTCTCGCGGCAGGTCTGCGCGGAGCACCATGTGCACGGGCCTGTGGAGCTGGGGACGCGGGCTTCGTGATGTCTCAGGGCTGCGCCGTCTCCAGCTCGGCCAGCCTCACCGCCACAAAATCCCGCAACGCACGCACCAGCGGCGTGAACTGCCTGCGGCTGGGTGCGACCAGGAACAGCGGCACGCACTCGGTCGTCCAGTCGGTGCACAGCGCAAGAAGGCGGCCCCGGGCCAGGTCCTCGGCCACGTCGAAATACGACTTGTAGGCAATCCCCCGCCCGGCCACGGCCCAGCGCCGCACGGCATCTCCGTCATTGGCCACATTGCGGCCGCGCACCCGCACATGGACGGGCTCAGGTACGGCAGCCCCCTGCCCTGCCGGCCAGAAGCTCCAGCGGTCGTGCACTTCCTCGCCCAGCATGAAGCAAAGGCAGTCATGGCCGGCCAGGTCGTGGGGGGTGGCGGGGGCGCCACGCTGCTGCAGATAGGAAGGCGCGGCGCAGAGCACGCGGCGGTGCGTGTCCGACAGCGGCAAGGCCACCAGGCTGGAATCCTGCGGCCTGCCATAGCGAAAGGCCGCGTCCACAGGCTCGCTGTAGACATTGGCCGCGCGGTCGGACAGGTGCAGGCGCAGATCCACGCCTGCGTGCTGGCTCTGGAATTCGTCCAGCCAGGGCATGAGCACATTGCGGCCCAGGTCGGAGGGGGCGGCCAGTTGCAGCGTGCCGCGCAAAGCGGCCTGGCCGCCAGCCAACTGGTCGCGCACCTGGCGCAGGCCGGCCAGCGCGGGGCGGCAGTGCTCCAGAAACAGCTCGCCCTCCTGCGTGAGCCGCAGGCTGCGCGTGGAGCGCACGAACAGGGTCACGCCCAGTTCTGCCTCCAGCCGCTTGAGCGCTGCGCTGGCCGCAGCCGGGGTCAGGACCAGGGCGCGCGCCGTGGCCGAAAGGCTGCCGCTGTCTGCGGTGCGCACGAAGATATCCAGGTCTTGCAGGCTTTTCATGGGCGTTCGCCAGGCTTTGATTTTCAAAAACTATTTGAAGCTTAGTCCAACGAGAAGGCCATTTGTCGCGCTTGCGCCAACTGGGCGCACGGCCTGGGATGGAAGCCGGCTTCCATCCTTTGGCAGCGGATCTTGGCGCCGCGGCAACCGTAGTATGGTTGCCGCCATGCAGCTCAAACATTTCGCCGGTGCCCTGGCTGGCAGCCTTGTGTTCGCCACAGCCACGGCAGGGGTCACCGCAGCCAAGACCCCCTCTTATCCCGATGCCGATGCCAGCGACCCCGCAAAGCTGGGCTGGATGGTGGGCTCGCCGCCGCCGCCGGACCGCACGCTGCGCTTCGACGACGGTTCCTATTTCCAGTTTCCCGCCATGCGCTGGAGCGTCTCGCACTTTCGCCAGCTCATGCCCACGGTGAATGTGTCGCGCGGCCTGGCGCCTGCAGCGCCGCTGGCCCAGGCGTTGCGCGAAGACATCGACGATCTGCGCTTCACGCCATTGGGTGCCAGCCAGCCCATGACCTGGCGCGATTCGCTCAAGGCCAACTACACCGACGGCATCGTGGTGCTGCACAAGGGCCGCGTGATCTATGAGCGCTACTTCGGCGTGCTCAAGCCCGAAGGCCAGCACGGCGCCATGTCGGTGACCAAGTCCTTCGTCGGCACGCTGGCGGCCATGCTGGCTGCCGAGGGGCAGCTCGACCCCTCGCGCCGCGTGTCGGAATACGTGCCCGAGCTGGCGGCCTCGGCCTTCGGCAACGCCACGGTGCGCCAACTCATGGACATGACTACGGGCATACGCTTCAGCGAAGACTATGCGGACCCCCAGGCCGAGGTCTGGGCGCACGCGGCAGCGGGCAACCCGCTGCCCAAGGCCAAGGACTACACCGGGCCGCGCAGCTACTACGAATTCCTGCAGACCGTGAAGCCCGAAGGCGTGCACGGCAAGGCCTTCGGCTACCGCACGGCCAACACCGATGCGCTGGGCTGGGTGCTGGCGCGCGTGAGCGGCCAATCGGTGGCCGATCTGCTGTCCGAGCGCATCTGGAGCCGCCTGGGCGCCGAGCAGGATGCCTACATGTCGGTGGACTCCACGGGCACGCCCTTTGCAGGCGGCGGCCTGAACCTGGGCCTGCGGGACCTGGCGCGCTTTGGCGAGATGCTGCGCAACCGGGGCCAGTTCAACGGCCAGCAGATCGTTCCCGCAGCCGCCGTGGACGACATCCGCCGTGGCGGCGATGCGGCGGCCTTTGCCAAGGCCGGCTACAAGCTGCTGCCGGGCTGGACCTACCGCAACATGTGGTGGGTCACGCACAACGCCCATGGCGCCTTCGCAGCGCGCGGCGTGCATGGCCAGACCGTCTACATCGATCCCAAGGCACAGATGGTGATTGCGCGCTTTGCCTCCCATCCGGTGGCTGGCAATGCGGCCAATGACCCGACCTCGCTGCCGGCCTACGAGGCGCTGGGCAGGCTGCTGGCGGGGGAGCGCTGAAGGGGAGCGAATTTCCCGCATAGGCTTCGGCGGCCAGGGGGCACCGCCTGCAAGAACGCGTATTGTCAAGAAAATTTGCTAACGTATGTAGCATCTTCTTGCAATAAGTAATTCTTCTATGTTCCAGTCCCTGCGTGCGCGACTCATCGCGCTCAGCGTGGCCATCGTCACCGTGGCCATGCTGGCCCTGGCCATTGCCAACTTCCTCACGGTGCAGCGCCATGTGCTGTCCACCCTCGACGACCAGAGCCGCCAGCTCGTGAACGCCCAGGCCCAGGTGCTGGGCGAATGGGTGGCGACCAAGCGCCTGCTGACGCATACGCTGGCCCAGGCCGTCGATACGCCGGACCCGCGTGCCGTGGTCCAGGCGCTGCGCGACGGCGGCGGCTTCTCGGATGCCTACTTCGGCTACACCGACAAGCGCATGTTCTTCCTCAACGAGATGGCTGCAGACTACGACGTGACGGCCCGCCCCTGGTTCAGGCAGGCGTTGAAGGAAGGCCGCCCCATCGTGACGGCGCCCTATCTGTTTGTCTCTCCACCCGAAGTGGGCGTGACCTTTGCCGAGCCCGTGGGCCCGGCCGGCAATCCTGTCGCCGTGGTCGGCACCGACGTGCTGCTGACCACGGTGGTGCGCACCGTGGGCGCCATCCGGCCCACGCCGGGCAGCTTTGCCTTCTTGGTGGATGAGGCGGGCGCCATCGTCACCCATCCCGATCCGGCACTCACGCTCAAGCCCGTCTCCGCGCTCTCGCCCCAGTTGGGTGCCGACGCCATCCAGGCCCTGCCCAAGGCGGACTCCGGCATGCGCACGGCCGTCGGCGGCAAGGACTTCCTGCTCTACGGCCAGGGCGTGCCCGGCACGAACTGGCAACTGGTGGTGGCCGTGCAGCGCGACGAGGCGCTGTCCGCGCTGGGTTCGCTGCTCAAGGTGTCGGGCGCCATCGTTGCCATTTCGCTGATCCTGGCGATTGCGCTGCTGGGCGCCGTCATTGCCCGCGTCACGCGCCGGCTGGCCGTGGTGCGCGATGCGCTGGAAGACATCGCCTCGGGTGACGGCGATCTCACGCGCCGCCTGTCGGTGCAAGGCAATGACGAACTGACGCAGATCGCACGCGCGTTCAACCACTTCACCGACAAGATCGCCTCGGTGCTGGTGCGCATCCGGGAATCGTCCGAGACCGTGCGCCATGCCTCCACCGAAATCGCCAGCGGCAACCAGGACCTGTCGGCACGCACCGAGCAGCAGGCCAGCTCGCTGGAGGAAACGGCTGCCGCCATGGAGCAGCTCACGGCCACCGTGCAGCACAACGCCGAGAATGCGCGCCAGGCGCGGCAACTGGCCAGCAGCGCCTCGGACATCGCCACGCATGGCGGCACCGTGGTGGACCAGGTGGTGCGCACCATGGGCGGCATCGAGCAGTCCTCGCACCGCATCGCCGACATCATCGGCGTGATCGACTCCATCGCGTTCCAGACCAATATCCTCGCGCTCAACGCCGCTGTGGAAGCAGCCCGTGCCGGTGAGCAGGGCCGCGGCTTTGCCGTGGTGGCCTCTGAAGTGCGCACGCTGGCCCAGCGCAGCGCCACGGCCGCCAAGGAAATCAAGGTGCTGATCGATGACTCCGTGGGCCAGGTCGATGCCGGCAGCCGGCTGGTGCAGGACGCAGGCGCCACCATGGGCAAGGTGGTGGAAAGCGTGCAGCGCGTGACCGCCATCGTCACCGAGATCAGCAATGCCAGCCAGGAACAGAGCACGGGCATTGCCGAGATCGGGACCGCCGTCAGCCAGATGGACCAATCCACCCAGCAGAACGCGGCCCTGGTCGAAGAGGCCACGGCCGCCGCCCAGTCGCTGCAGCAGCAGGCCGCGCAGCTGGCGGATGTGGTGGCGGGGTTCCGGCTCCAGTCCTGACCGGGCCCAGCCAGGGGCGCAGGCCCTGACTGCTAGCCCCGCCTGTCCTTGAGGCGCGTCATGGAGCGGCGCGCCGCAGACAGGCTTGCGCGCCGGCCCATGGGCAGTCCAGCACCCGCCTCGGGCATGGCCGCGCCGGCCAATCGCTGCTGCGCCTGCAGCAGGCTGCGCAGGTCCGCTGCCCGCTCCTGCGCCAGGGCGGCCGCATTCTGGGCGGTCTGCAGCTGGGAATGCAGGCTCAGCTGCTCCTCCTCGCTCTTTTCATAGCGGCTTTGCAGCTCTGCAAGGCGGGTCGCTGCCTTGCGCTCCTGCTCGGTGGCGGCCTTGCGCGCGGCCGCCAGTTCCTGCCGCGCACGATCCACCTCATTGAGCATGTGGCGCTCATTGCCCGCGTACTGCTCGGCCATGCGCTGGCGCTCCAGCGCGGCGGACTGCATTTCCTCGCCATGCTTTTGCTGCAACGCCTCGCGCTGGCGGGCGGCTTCGGCCAGCGCATCGCGCATTTCTTCCAGGCGTTCGTCGCGGTCCTGCAGCTGCTGCTGCATTTCATCCAGCCGGCGCGACAAGTCCTGCGACTGGGCCTGGGCCACTTGCAGGGCCTGGTCCATGGCCTCTTTCTGCGCTTGCATGGACGCCTCGCGCCGCGCCATTTGCTCCTGCTGCTCCTGCAGCTCGGCCTGCGTGGCCTGTGCCGCTTCCTCCCGGGATTGCAGGGCGGCGCGGGCGGCCTCCATGGCCTCTTCCTGGGCGGCGTCCCACAGCTGCTGCGCCAGGCGCTGAACGGGATCGGGCACCGACGACGGCAGCAGCTCGCCCTGCCCTGCCGCCACGCCCAGGCGCTGGCCCAGCGTGGCAAACCAGGTCTCCAGCATGGGGCTGACGGTATTCGGCGAGCCCCGGCCAATGTGCTGGCGCACGCGCTCGATGGTCGGCCGCAGGCCCTGGGCGATCAAGGCGTCTGCCGCGGCCCAGACATCGGCTTCCTGCACGCCACGGGTGGATGTTTTCTGCATATCGTGAACTATTTTCCAGATTACCAACGATAAGTGATTGTTATCGTCACTTATTTTAATGTTACGTAATACATCATATGTGTCATGTATTAAATATTACATATGAAATTTTCATACAGTATGGATACGTACATTACACGGCTTTGCCCAGGCAAAAAGCCGCTGCAGCCCTCTGGAAAGCTTGAAAACTGAACTTTGCATGGCCTGCATGGCCGCAGGCTCCGCGGCGGGCGGCCATGCTGCGCCGGGCGACAATCCACAGATGCGCAACGGCCCCTTTTCGCTGATTCCCCAAGACCAGCCTCCGGAAGACACACGGCAAGGCCGCACCCTGCCCTCTGCGGGGCTGGAGCCTGCCGCCCAGCAGGCCGTGCGCGAGTTGCTGCGCGAGGGCGAATCCACCAACACCAGAAACAGCTACCAGAGTGCGATGCGCTACTGGGCCGCCTGGCATGCGCTGCGCTTTGAGCGGCAGATGCAACTGCCGCTGGATGTGCCCTGCGTGCTGCAGTTCATCATCGACCACGCCCAGCGGCAGACCGGCGCGGGCCTGGCCAGTGAAATGCCGGCGAACATGGACCGCGCCCTGGTCGAGGCCGGATACAAGGCCCGCGAAGGCCCCCTGTCGCACAACACGCTGGTGCACCGCATGGCGGTGCTGTCCAAGGCCCATCAGGTGCACGGTTTGGCCAATCCTTGCCAGGACGGCGCGGTGCGCGAGCTGATGTCGCGCACGCGCAAGGCCTATGCGCGGCGCGGCGAGCAGCCCGCCAAAAAGGATGCGCTGACGCGCGACCTGCTGGAGCAATTGCTGCAGACCTGCGATGACAGCCTGCGCGGCCGCCGTGACCGCGCCCTGCTGCTGTTCGCCTGGTCCAGCGGCGGGCGCCGCCGCTCGGAGGTGGCCGGGGCCGACATGCGCCACCTGCGCGCCGTGGGGCCGCAGGAATTCATCTACACGCTGGCGCACTCCAAGACCAATCAGTCCGGGCGGGATGTGCCCGAGAACCACAAGCCCGTGACCGGGCGCGCGGCCCAGGCGCTGGCCGATTGGCTGCGTGCCGCCGCCATACAGGAAGGGCCGATCTTCCGGCGCATCCGCAAGGGCGGCCATGTGGGCGAGCCCCTGTCACCGGCCGCCGTGCGCGACATCGTGAAGCAGCGCTGTGCGCTGGCAGGCGTGGAGGGAGATTTCTCGGCGCATTCCCTGCGCTCGGGCTTTGTGACCGAGGCCGGGCGCCAGAACGTGCCCCTGCCCGACACCATGGCGCTGACGGGGCACAGCAGCGTCAATACGGTGCTGGGCTATTTCCGTGCGGATTCCGCGTTGAGCAACCGTGCGGCCCGGCTGCTCGATGCCGGCGACGACGATGCGGCCGCCGCCGCGCAAGGCAGCGGCCGGCCGCAATCCTGAGCCGCTGGCTCAAAAGAGCTCAAACTCTCAAAAAGCTCACTCCTGTACCGAGGTCCGCGTGCCGCTCAGGCCCAGCTTGCGCAGCAGCGTGGTGTCGGCCTCCACATCGGGGTTGCCGGTCACCAGCAGCTTGTCCCCGTAGAAGATGGAATTGGCGCCGGCCATGAAGCACAGGGCCTGCACGGCATCGCCCAGTTGCTGCCGGCCTGCCGACAGGCGCACGCGCGCCGTGGGCATGGTGATGCGCGCCACCGCGATCACGCGCACGAAGTCCAGCGGATCGACCGGCTCGCTGTCCGCCAGCGGCGTGCCAGGCACGCGCACCAGGCTGTTGATGGGCACCGACTCGGGATGCGGATTGAGATTGGCCAGCTGGGCGATCAGGCCCGCGCGGTGCACGGGCGCCTCGCCCATGCCGATGATGCCGCCGCAGCACACGCTGATGCCTGCGCCGCGCACGGCCTTGAGCGTGTCCAGGCGGTCCTGGTACTGGCGCGTGCTGACCACGTCCTGGTAGTACTCGGGCGCGGTGTCCAGGTTGTGGTTGTAGTAGTCCAGGCCCGCTTCGCGCAGCGACTGCGCCTGGTGGGGCTGGAGCATGCCCAGCGTGGCGCAGGTCTGCATGCCCAGGCCCTTCACGGCGCCGATCAGCTCGTTCATCTTCTCGATGTCGCGGTCCTTGGGCGCGCGCCAGGCCGCGCCCATGCAAAAGCGCGTGGCGCCGGCATCCTTGGCGGCCTGGGCGGCGCGCGTGACTTCGTCCACGCTCATGAGCTTTTCTGCCTTGACGCCGGTGTCGAACTCGGCCGCCTGCGGGCAGTAGCCGCAGTTCTCGGGGCAGCCTCCGGTCTTGACCGACAGCAGCGTGGCCAGTTCGATATCGCCCGCAGGCCAGTGCTCGCGGTGCACGCTCTGGGCCTGGAACATCAGGTCCATGAAGGGCTTGTCCAGCAGTTCCTGGATGGCCTGCACGCTCCAGGCGCCTTCAAACGGCAGCGTGTCGCTTTTGGAGGGGCGTGCATGCCATTGCAGGGGGCTGCCGGCCGCAGGCTGTGCGGAGGTGGCGGAAGTCGTCGGGGTGGTGCTGCAGGCGGTCATCAAAAACTCCTCTGTGGGTCTGCTTTTTTCATTCTGATGAGCAAAAAAAGCCTTGGGAATGAAAAAGCCGGCTCCTTGGCAAAAATAGTTGCCCCATTTTCATGGCCTGCAAAAAAAGCGAACTTCGCTTATTTTTGAGCGATGTTGGGCATGTTTTGGCAGAAGTTCTTCTCGGTGACTTCTTCTTGCCGCAAGCACGCGGCCATTGGCGTTCAACATCGCTCAATTGTCCGATGAGCGCTTCAAAAGATGCGTGGACAGGCGCGGCAACGGATTCCCAATACCTGCCAGATGCCTCTCCAAAACGACCACAATGGGTGCCCGCCGTCGTCGCCACGGCGGCTTTCAGCCCTGCCGGCCTGCGGCTGAACCGCTTCCCTCTGCTTTCGCCGCTTTTGCTCAGATTTCCCTCACATGTCCCTGCGCTCCCTGGAATTTCCTACCGATCACGGCAAGCCGCTGCTGCTCTCGCGCGAGCAGCAGGCCATCCTGGCGCATGAGGGGCGTTCGGCCATCGTGGCTGCGCTGGCGGGAGTGGGCAAGACCACGACGCTGGCCTGCAAGGTGGTCCAGGCCTGCCGCAGCGGCCAGGCGCAGCGCATTCTGGTGCTGGCGTATTCGCGCTCCGGCGTGGCGGCCTTCCATCACCGACTGCAGCAACTGGTGCGCGAGGTGCCGCCCCAGGTGCAGATCACCACGGTGGAGCGCTGGGCGGCCCAGCAGATCCGCCGCCGCGACCCTGCGGCTCGCTTTCTGGCCGACCGCGTGGCGCTGCAGGCCCGTGTGCGCGAGGCCCATGATGCGCTGCGCGAGCGACTGGCCTGGCAGCCCGACCCTTTGTTCGAGCAGCCCGGCGATCTGGATCTGGACGCCTTCTGGGATTTCAACCTCAGCGCCAAGAAGTCGTTGCTGCCCCAGCGCCTGGCCGAGGAAGGCATGGGACTGGCGAGTTTCTGCGAGGAGTATTTGCTCGACTACCGCCTGGCCTGCCTGTTCTTCGAGTACGAGCGCCGCCGCATCGATCACTGCGGCGACCCGCTGTACTACGCCGAAGGCGACTGCAGCCATGCACTGGCCAGCGACGCCCTGCAGGGCCAGGCGCTGGACCTGCCGCGCTACGACCTGGTGGTGTTCGACGAGATGCATGACCTGGACCCTGCCTCGCTGCAGGTGCTGCGAGCCCTGGTCGGAACCAGCGGCTGCGCCTTTCTGGGCGCAGGCGACTTCAACCAGCACATCGAGGCACAGGCCTGGTCCGTGTTCCGCGACAAGCTCCACCAGCTCGATGATTTCCTGCCCCAGGCCACGGCCACGCTGGCGCTGACCCAGTCGCGGCGCTTTGGCCTCCAAGTGGCCAAGGCCGTCAATGCGCTGTTCAATGTGGGCTTGACAGCGGCGCCCACGCGCTTCAGCACCGTGCACCAGCTGCAGCACTCCGACGACAGCGAGTGCATTGACCAGTTGCTGCAGATCCAGGCCAGCCTGGCACGTGCCACCGAACCCGCTGCGCCGGGCGAGCCGCCTTCTGGCAGCGCGCGCAATCCCTCGCTGACCGTGATCCTGCGCCACGAGCAGGACGCCTGCGCGCTGGAATGGGCCATCCACCGCGCCGGCAAGTCCGCCAGCTTCTACGGCTTCAAGCGTTTTTACCTGCAGCGCGAGATTGCCCTGCTGCTGGGCCTTTGCTATGCACATGGCATGCAGGCGCTGTCCTGGAAGGCCGAGACCAGCGTGCTGGGCAGCGAGATCCTGGCGGCCTTTGTGGAAGGTGCGCTTTTCTACGGCAAGGGCAGCGTGGATGGTGCCGACATGGCCGATCCGTCAAGCCGCCATACGCTGGCCCAGCGCATGGCGGGCGAGATGCTGCACAACCCGCAGATCATCTGGCGCTTCCTGAGCGACCAATCGAGCCTGCAGGGCGGACAACGCAACTTCCAGTCCTTTGGCAGCTTCTTGCAGCTGCCCCTGGCGCTTCAGTCAGACGCGCGCAGCCTGCTGGAGCAGGCCGATGTCTGGGGGCTGTTTGCCGGCGTGGCCCTGTCGCAGGCCCAGACGGCGGCCTTGCGTCAGCGCGTGGAGGCTTTCATGGATTGCGTGGCCGGCATGACCGTGCCCGACATGCTGGCCCAGGTGGCGGCCATGGCCACGCGCTTCGAGCGTGCCGTGCGGGCCGAGCGCGGATTCGACTTCCATCTCAGCACCATCGAGGAAGCCAAGGGCAAGGAGTACGACCACGTCGCTCTGCCCTTCATGGAGCCTGGCCGCTTTCCGGCGACGGCCCCGCACGCGCTGGCCTTTCTGGAGCGCAACCGCCTGTACGTGGCCATGACGCGCGCCAGAAAAAAGCTGTGGCTGCTGGAACATGTCCAGCGGCGCGTACAGCCTTTTGCCTGAGGCGCCTCAGCCCAGCGCGGCGATCACCTCGGCCGGCGCCTGCACCAGCTCGATCAGCACGCCCTCGCCAGCGATCGGAAACTCGTCATTGCTCTTGGGGTGCAGAAAGCAGATGTCGTAGCCGGCAGCGCCCTGGCGTATGCCGCCGGGCGCAAAGCGCACTCCCTGCTCCGTCAGCCACTGCACGGCCAGCGGCAGGTCGTCGATCCACAGGCCGATATGGTTCAGCGGCGTGGTGTGGACGGCAGGCTTCCTGTCGATGTTCAGCGGCTGCATGATGTCCACCTCCACCTTGTGCGCGCCCTGGCCCATGGCCAGGATGTCTTCGTCCACGTTCTCGCGCTCGCTCTGGAAGGTGCCGGTCTGGGTCAGCCCCAGCATGTCCACCCACAGGCGCTTCATGCGCTGCTTGTCGGTGCCGCCGATGGCCACCTGCTGTATGCCCAGAACCCGGAAAGGACGCTGTTCGCTTGCCACTGTCTCGCTCCTGTTGATGTATGAAGAATCACATTGTGGAGGCAAACCGGGGCACGCAAGGCGCAGCGGGCAATGCCGCCATGGGGCTCAGAACTCCCCCAGCACCCAGCCGCTGATCACCGCAAAGTACTCGCGCAGCCAGGCGTTGGCGCGGATCGTCACGGGCGTGGGCGCGCCCACGGTGAAGGCCTGGCCGTAGCCGCTGCGCTCGGCGATCCAGCCCGCGCGCAGCGTGTGGAAATCGCTGGTGACGATGGCAATCGCCGCGTCCGGGGCCACGCCGCGCTCCTGCAGCAGGGGCAGGCTCCACGCCAGGTTCAGCGCCGTGCTGGTACTGCGCTGCTCCATCAGCAGGCGTTCTGGCGCAATGCCGTGGCGTTGCTGCAGATAGCGCGCCATGACGGCGCCCTCGCTCTCGCTTTCCCCAAAGTCCACGCCGCCGCTGGTGATCACCAGCGCCTTGGGCTGGCTTGCAGCCAGTTCGGCGGCGCGGTCCAGCCGCTGGGCCAGCGTCAGCGACGGTTGTCCCTCACGCGTGGCGCTGCCCAACACCACGATGGCCTGCACCGGCTGGTCCGGTGGCAACCCGGACGAGGCGGACAGCAGGTGCGCCCAGAACACCAGCAGGCTGACCAGCCACATCGCCAACGCCGCCCAGCCCAGCCACCAGGCGCGCCGCAGCCAGGCACTGGCACGCAGCCTGCGCGCAATGGCCGCGCGCCAGAAGCTGCACGCCATGAACAGCAGGCCCAGCACCGCTGGCAGCGTCACGCCCAGATTGAACATGCCGCGTGCCATCAGCACCACGGCATCGCCCAGCAGCACGGCGCCAGTGATCAGGCCCAGCCACTGCAAGGACCCCAGCCGCCGAATGCCCGCGACGGCGTTGCGTCCGGGCACTGGCCCGGGCGCGGCAGAGAGCTTGTGCAACAAGCGTCCTCAGTTCCAGCGCTGGTTGGGGCCGCCGGCGCAGGACCACACGATGACGGGCTGGCCCGGCCGGGCATTGCCGCCTTCGATGTCCAGGCACTTGTTGGCAAAGCGGCTGCGGATCTGTCCACGGCTCCAGTCCCATTTCTGGTTGGGCTGGTTGCGGCATTGCCAGGCGATCACGCGCGCGCCATTGCGCGTGCTTCCGTCGGCGACGTCCAGGCACAGGTCGCCCACGCGCATCTCGCCATCACGCGTCAGCGTGAAGCGCTGGTTTTCACCGCCGCTGCAGTGGTACACGATAAGGCCGTTGCCCGGGCGCAGGCCACCCGACACATCCAGGCACAGGCCGTTTTGGCCCCGCACCTCCCGTCCGCCCCACGACGGGTAGCCGGGCTGATGGCCCGGGTAGCCCGGATAGTGGTCATCGTTCCATTGCTCGTCGCGTTCACGTTCGCGGTCCTTGTCGCGCTTGTTCGCCAAAATGGCGGCGCCGGCAATGGCTGCCACGGCGGCACCGGCGATCCATGCGCCCGTGTTGTCGCTTCCGCCTTCCTGGCCCTGCGCGCCCTGGGGCAGGCCGGTCAGGATGCGGAAACGCCCGCCGCAGCCACCCTTGACCCACATCTCCCGGCGGCCCAGGTCATAGCCCCAGTTTTGGTTGTAGCTGCAGTTGCCCGCCAAGGTCTCGACCAGTTGGACCTGCTGCGCGTCGTCGGGCAGGCTGTAGGTCTGATAACGACCGTTGGACATGAGCTGCACCGTCTCTTCGCCTGCATGCGCAGGCAAAACCGGCAGGATGAAGCTGCTGGCCAGCAGGACGGAAATGCATTTATTGATTTGCATGGGATTTCTCGGGCTGCGTTGATCTGAGGGGCGGCTACGCGCAGCAACCGGCCTTTTCTTTCAGGCCAAGAATGCAGCCACCGCCTCTTTCCAGGCTGTGGAGTTTAGCCAAGCAATTTGTAGGATTGCGCCAGATTCTGGCAAGGCTGGCTCAAATCATTGCCTGTTGAATCCCGCCACCCCCGCCCGAAACTCCCCACTCCCATACACCGCAGAAACCAGATCCTCATCATCCAGCCGCTGCTCCACGACGATGCGCCGCAGGCTTTCCTTGACTGCTGACTGGGTGGTTGCCGACAAGGCCATGAGCTGCTCGGCCAGCGCCTGTGCCTGGGCTTGCAATTGATCTGCCGGCACCACCGTATGCACGAACCCGCAGGCCTCGGCCTGCTCGGCTGACAGGTAGTCCGCCAGCAGCAGCATGCGCTTGACGCGTGGCACGCCCAGGCTGGCCACCAGGCGGGCGATGTTGCGTGACGACAGCGTGTTGGACAGCGTCTTGGCAATCGGCGCACCGAAGCGCGAGCCGGTGCTGCAGATGCGAAAGTCGCATGCCGTGGCCAGGGCCAGGCCGCCGCCCACGGCCCAGCCGTCGATGACGGCGATAGTGGGCACGGCGATGCGCTCCACGGCGTCGATCACGCGCTCCACGAAGGCTTCATAGGCAATGCCTTGCTGGCCGTCATGGAAGTCCTTGAAGTAGGCGATGTCCGTGCCCGAGATGAAGGATTTGCCGCCCGCACCGCGCAGCATCACGCAGCGGATGGCCGAGTCGGCCTGGCAGCGCTCCAGGGCCGTGAGCAATGCCTCGTACATGGGCATGCTCATGGCGTTGTGGCGTTCGGGGCGGTCGATGAGGATCTCGGCCGCGCCCCCGGCGTGAACGGTCAGCGCCACGGATTCATGCAGGGCGGTGCTCATGCGGCGGCCTTCAGGGCACGGAGTTCGGCCATGATTTCCGCGTTGTGCTCGCCCAGCAGGGGCGGATGGCGGCGCACCTGCTGGGGGGTGCCCAGCATCTTGACGGGAAAGCCGATGTTCTTGACCTTGCCCTCGATGGGGTGGTCGATCTCCATGCACATGCCGCGGTGCCGGCCATGCTCGCCCTCGAAGGCTTGCGGATAGGTGAGCAGCGGGCCGGCGGGAATTCCGGCCTCCAGCATGCGGTCCACCCAGTCGGCGCTGTCGTGGTGGGCCAATTCCGCTTCCAGCTCCCCTATCAGTGCCTCGCGGTGCTTCAGGCGCAGCGCCACGGTGGCGTAGTCGGGGTGCTCGAGCAGATCGGGGCGCTCGATCAGCGCGCACAGCCTGGCCCAGAGTTTCTGGTTGGTGGCGCCCATGACGAAGTAGCCGTCGCGCGCCTTCACGGCCTGGTAGGGGGCGCTCATCTTGTTGCTGGTGCCCAGCGGCGCGGGCGGCACGCCGGTGCCCCAGTATTCGGACATGTCCCAGATCGAGAAAGCCATGGCCGAGTCGAACAGCGAGGCGTCTATGTGCTGGCCCTGCCCTGTCTTCTGCGCGCCGATATAGGCGGCCAGCAGGCCGTAGGTGGCGAACAGCGCGCAACCGATGTCGGCCACGGGCACGCCGGCCTTGACGGGTTTCTCTCCCTTGTAGCCGGTGACGCTCATCACGCCCGACATGGCCTGGGCCATGAGGTCGAACCCCGGCCGCTGGGCCCAGGGCCCGCTCTGGCCGAAGCCCGAGATGCTGACATAGACGATGCGCGGGTTGATGCGGCGGATGCTTTCATAGTCGATCTTCAGGCGCTGGACCACGCCGGGCCGGTAGTTCTCGACGATGACATCGGCTGTCGTGGCCAATTGGTAGAAGGCCTCGCGCCCCTCCTCGCTCTTGAGGTCCAGCGTCAGCGACCGCTTGTTGCGGTTCATGTTCAGAAAGCCCATGCTGTCCGGGCCCTTCATCTTGAAGCCCATGGCGCCGCGCGTCTGGTCGCCGGTGCCCGGAGGCTCGACCTTGATGACATCGGCGCCCAGGTCGGCCAGCAGCATGCAGGCAAAGGGCCCGGCCATGACCTGGCTGACGTCAAGCACGCGTATGCCTTGCAGGGGCAGTTGTTGCGGGTTGGATGGGGAATTGCTCATGCCGGGTCCTCAGCTTTCTTCGGTCACTTTTGCGGCGCGCACCACGTCGCCCCACTTCTTGTATTCGGCAGCCATGAAGGCCGCGAACTTGTCCACGGAGCCGCCACCGTCCTCCACGCCGTATCCGTCGAAGCGGCTGACCACGTCGGGCATGGCCAGCACGCGGTTGATGTCGGCATTGATGCGCTGGGCCAGTTCCCTGGACATGTCGCGCGGGCCGACGACGCCGTACCAGCTCGAGGCGTCAAAGCCCTTGAAGCCTTGCTCGTCCATGGTGGGCATGGCCGGGAATCCCTTGGCACGGTTTACGCGGGTCTGGGCGATGCCCAGCATTTTTCCGGCGCGCACCTGGGCGGTGGCGGCCGTCATGGTGTCGAAGCTGAAGTCGATCTGGCCGCCGATGAGGTCGGTCTGCATGGGGCCGGAGCCCTTGTAGGGCACGTGGATGCTCTTGACGCCAGCCGCCATGTTGAACATTTCGGCCGCCAGGTGCTGTACCGAGCCCGTGCCCGACGAGCCGAAGCTGATCTTGCCGGGGCTTTTGCGGCACAGCTCCACCACCTCCTGCACCGAGCCATGGCTGTTCCTGCTGCTGGTCACCAGGATGTGGGGCGTGGCGCCGATGAGGGCGATGGGCGCGTAGTCCTTGAGCGGGTCATAGGTGATGGACCTGAAGATCTGCGGCGAGATGGCATGGGTGTTCACATGGGCCATCAGCAGGTTGATGCCTTCGGTGAAGCGCGTCCTGGCGAAGTACTCGGCCGCCAGCGAGCCGGTGGCGCCGGGCTTGTTCTCCACGACCACGGGCCGGCCCCAGACCTCGGACAATTTCTGGCCCACGATGCGCGCGAACACATCGGTGCCGCCACCGGGCGCCCAGCCCACCAGGATCTTGACGGGGCCCTTGGGCAGGTCGGAGCCCGGGGGCGAGGCCCCTGCCCAGGGAGCGGCCAGCGCGGCGGCGCCGGCCGCGATGAAGTCGCGGCGTCTCATGTCTGTCTCCTGCACATCGTTGTTGTGCAGCCACTGTCGCCGCGCGCCGGATTCGCCGCAAGCCTGTGGAACGCATGTCTGGTTTCGCCATATGCGAAACCGTGACGCTCTCAATTCGCCTCGGAGGCGGGATGCAGCAGCGCCGCCACCACGTTGTGCAACGCCTGTTGCTGGGCCTGCCCTTCGATGAAGGACAGCACATAGCTGCGCTCGTGCCAGTCGCCTTCCAGCGCGGCCCAGCCCAGCTCCGGCCCGGGGTGGAAGCTGCGCAGCACGCCTGGCGGCATCAGGCCCACGCCCAGGCCTTCGCGCACCAGGGCCAGCATGGTGTCGAAGCCGCTGACCGTGAAATCATTGCGGAACACCCTGCCCCGGCTGTGATGGGCACGGCGCAGGGCATTCAGGATGGCCGAGCCCCGGCCCAGGCTGACGATGCGGCACTCCAGCAGCCGGTCCAGCTCCACGGGCTGGTCGCCGAAGCTGAAATGCCTGCGGCTGTAGACCAGCACCAGGCTGTCGCGCCGGTAGTCGGCGCGCGGCAGGTCCACGAATCCGCTGGTTTTCTCGAAGATGCCGATGTCGATGACCTTGTCGCGCAGCAGTTGCTGGACGATGCGGCTGTTTTCTTCCATCACCTGCAGCGTGATGTGGGGATAGCGGCGCTGGGTGGCCGCGATGTCGGCGGCCAGGAACTGCAGGATGGCCGACTTGGGCGCGCCGATGATGATGCGGCCGTCACGGCCGCGGCCCAGGGCCTGGGCATCGCCCTCCAGGCGATCGACCAGGTTGCCGATCTGCCGGATATGGGCCAGCAGCTTGAGGCCGGGCTCGGTGGCCTGCACGCCATGGGGCTGTCGCTTGAACAGGCGCGTGCCGAGCTGGGCCTCCAGATCACTGAGCCGCCGCGAGGCCGCCGCCACCGCCAGCTGCAGCCGGTCGGCAGCGCGCGAGATGCTGCCCTCCTCGGCAATGGCCAGCACGAGCAGCACGGTGGTGGAGTCGATCTTCATCATGGCGGCGGCCCTCTCGTCTGGCTTCTCGTCTGGCTGGAGGGCGACGATTGTGCCGCAGCGCCCCGCTGCGTCCCACCGGCCCTTTCGTCAGGCTTTGCGCAGAGCCTTGGCCTGGCGGGCCAGCGCCGTGATGCGGCTCCAGTCGCCCTGCTCCAGCGCATCCGTGGGCACCAGCCAGGAGCCGCCCACGCAGACCACATTCTTCAGGGCCAGGAACTCCTGGGCATTGGCCGGCGACACGCCGCCCGTGGGGCAAAAGCGCACATCGCCGAACGGACCCTGCCAGGCCTTGAGCATGGCCGTGCCCCCCGCCTGCACGGCGGGGAAGAATTTCAACTCGTTGAAGCCGTCGGCCTGGGCGGCCATGATCTCGCCGCTGGTGGCCACGCCGGGCAGCAGCGGCAGCTGCAGGTCCTGGCAGGCCTGGCCCAGTGCGCTGGTGTAGCCGGGGCTCACGGCAAAGCGCGCGCCAGCATGGGCACAGGCGCGCGCATCGGCTGCGCTGCGCACGGTGCCGGCGCCGACGATGGCCTCGGGCACGGTGCGTGCAATGGCCTCGATGCTGGCCAGGCCCTGGGGCGTGCGCAGCGTGACTTCCAGCACGCGGATGCCGCCCGCGACCAGGGCCTGGGCCATGGGAACGGCATGCGCGAGGTCGTTGAGAACGATGACCGGGATGACCGGCGCGTCCTGCATGAGCTCCAAGGCCGTCAGTCGTTGATCCATGTGCAAGCTCCCTCTTCTGCGCTGAGCGCGTGGCGCCGGAATCCGGCAAACAGTTCGCGGCCGAAACCCCGGCCATTGGCTTGGCGCAGCGTCCGGGGCATGGTGGCCACCAGGCGTTGCTGCCATTCGGATTCATCGACCAGCACGGCCAGGGTGCCGGCCACGGCGTCCAGGCGCACCAGGTCGCCATCGCGCAGGCGCGCCAGCGGCCCGCCCACGCAGGCCTCGGGCGAGACGTGGATGGCGGCAGGCACTTTGCCCGAGGCGCCGCTCATGCGGCCGTCCGTGACCAGGGCCACCTTGTAGCCCTTGCCCTGCAGCACGGCCAGGGGCGGAGTGAGCTTGTGCAGCTCGGGCATGCCATTGGCGCGCGGCCCCTGCCAGCGCACTACGCAGATGACATCGCGGTCCAGTTCGCCGGCCTTGAAGGCCTGCTGCAGCGCTTCCTGAGAGTCGAAGACGCGTGCGGGCGCCTCGACCACATGGCGGTCCTCGGGCACGGCGCTGACCTTGATCACGCTGCGCCCCAGGTTGCCGGACAGCAGCTTGAGCCCACCCGTGGCGCTGAAGGGCGCATCGGCCGGGCGCAGCACGGACAGGTCGCCGGAGACTTCGGCCGCATGCCAGGCCAACTGGCCGTTGTCCACGGCCGGAATGCGCGCGAACTCCTGCAGGCCATCGGGCCGCACGGTGAGCACATCGCCATGCATGAGGCCGGCCTTGAGCAACTGGCCGATCACATAGCCCGGACCGCCTGCGGCCTGGAACTGGTTCACGTCGGCGCTGCCGTTGGGATAGACGCGGGCCAGCAGCGGCACCACGCCCGAGAGCTCGGAAAAATCGTTCCAGTCGATGGTGATGCCCGCAGCGCGCGCCACCGCCACCCAGTGGATCAGGTGGTTGGTGGAGCCGCCCGTGGCCAGCAGGGCCACCATGGCGTTGACGATGCAGCGCTCGTCCACCACGCGGCCGATGGGGACGAAGCGCTTGTTCCTGGTGATGGCCAGCACGCTGCGCATGGCCTCGCGCGTGAGCAGTTCGCGCTCGCCGTCGGCCGGGTTGATGAAGGCCGTGCCCGGCACGTGCAGGCCCATGGCCTCCAGCAGCATCTGGTTGCTGTTGGCTGTGCCGTAGAAGGTGCAGGTGCCTTCGCTATGGTAGGCAGCCGATTCGGCGGCCAGCAGCTCCTTGCGGCCCACCAGGCCCTGCGCGGCCTGTTCGCGCACCTTGGCCTTGTCGCCGTTGGACAGGCCCGAGGTCATGGGTCCGGCCGGCACGAAGACCGTGGGCAGGTGCCCGAAATGCAGGGCGCCGATCAAGAGGCCCGGCACGATCTTGTCGCAGATGCCCAGCATCAGCGCAGCGTCGAATACGTCGTGCGAGAGCGCGATGGCCGTGCCCATGGCAATGGCATCCCGGCTGAACAGGCTCAGCTCCATGCCGGGCGCGCCCTGGGTCACGCCGTCGCACATGGCGGGTACGCCGCCGGCGACCTGCGCCGTGGCGCCCAGCCTGCGCGCCTCGTCCTTGAGGATGTCGGGATAGCGGGCCAGCGGTGCGTGGGCCGACAGCACGTCGTTGTATGCGGTGACGATGGCGACGTTGGGCGCCTTCTCCTCGACGATGCGTATCCTGTCGCCGCCTGGAATGCCCGCAAAGGCATGCGCCACGTTGGCACAGCCCATGGACTGTGCGCCGGGCGGGCGCGCGGCCATGGCGTCCACCTGTTCCAGGTAGGCGGCACGTGATTCGGCACTGCGCTCGCGGATGCGGCGCGTGACCTGGTCGACGATGGGGTGGATGGTGCTCATGGGGTGTCCTGCGGATGCGCTGATGCGCGTTTTCTCTGTGTCGCGTTGTCTTTTTGGTGGATGTCGGCCGGGGCATCCCTCCCAGGTGCGTCCGGCCCTGAATCGAAGCTTACTTCACTGCGCGCGCCTGCTTGACGGCGGCCTGTACCTCATCCCAGGTACCCTGGCCCACGGTCTTGGCAATGCCGGCATTGACCGTGGCGAGCTTGTCGCGCATGCGTCCCACCTCGGCGGCGGGCAGCTCGTTGACCTGCATGCCCTTGGTCTTGATATCGGCCAGGGCCTTGGCCGCTTCCTCGCGCGTGTCCTTGCGCTCGAACTCGCGGCTCTTGACGGCGGCGTCCTGCAGCACCTTCTTCTCGGCCGGTGTCAGCGTGTCCCACCACTTCTTGCTGACGGTGACGATCCAGGGGCTGTAGACGTGGTTGGAGATGGTCAGGTACTTCTGCACCTCGTAGAACTTGCTGGACAGCACGGTGTTGAACGGGTTTTCCTGGCCATCGACGGCGCGGGTTTCCAGCGCGGTGAACAGTTCGGAGAACGGCAGCGGCACGGCGTTGGCGCCCAGGGCCTTGAAGCTGTCGAGGAAGACGTTGTTCTGCATCACGCGCAGCTTCACGTCGGCCAGGTCTTCCAGCTTGGCGATGGGGCGCTTGTTGTTGGTGAGGTTGCGGAAACCGTTCTCCCAGTAGACCAGGCCCACCATGCCCTTGGGCTCCAGCGTGGCCTTGACCTTCTCGCCCACGGGGCCGTCGAGCACGGCGTCGGCCTCCTTGGTGCTGCTGAACAGGAACGGCGTGTCCCAGACCGCCATCTCGGGCGACAGGCCGACCAGGGTGGCGGTGGAGCCGACCATCATCTCCTGGGCACCGCCGATCAGCGCCTGCTGCATCTGCGTGTCCGATCCCAGCGAGGCATTGCCGATGGCGCGCACCTTCATCTTGCCGCCCGTGGCCTTTTCGACCTCCTTGGCAAAGAAGCGCGCCGCGCGGCCCTGGTTGGAGTCATCGACCAGGCCGTAGCCGAAGCGCACGATGCGCGGCTTGAAGTCCTGGGCCATGGCCTGGCCCGTGGCGGCCAGCGTGGTGATGGCGGCCATCAGGCCGGCGAGTGCAAAGGGAATACGCATGTTCATCTCCTTGGGTTGTAGTGGGGGGTCAGTGCATCCAGCGCAGAGGGGCCAGGATGATTTGCGGAAAAATCACGAAAAGCACGGCAAGCAGCACATAGACCATCAGGAACGGGTTCGTGCCCTTGATCACGGTCTCCATGCGCAGCCGGCCCACGCCGGCAATCACGTTCTGCACCGTTCCCACGGGCGGCGTGATCAGGCCGATGCAGCCCACGTAGATGAACATGAAGCCGAAGTAGATGGGGTCGATGCCCGCCTTGACGGCCAGCGGCGCGCACACGGGGCCGAAGATCAGGATGGTCGGCGTCAGGTCCATGGCCGTGCCCACCACCAGCAGGAACAGCATCATCGTGGCCATGAACAGCATGGGGTTGCCCAGCAGGCCGGAGAAGCTGTCGGCCAGCATGTTGGGCAGGTCGGCCAGGGTGATCATGTAGGCCGTCACCGTGGCGGCGCCACACAGCAGCATGACCACGGCCGTGGTCTTGGCGGCGGCCAGGAACACGGCGTACAGACGGCTCCATGTCATCTCGCGGTAGATCACCATGGACACGAACAGCGCGTAGACGGCTGCGACCACGGCCGCCTCGGTGGGCGTGAACACGCCGCCCTTGAGGCCGCCCAGGATGATGACCGGCATCATCATGGCCCAGAAGCTCTTGGCCAGTGCCTTCAGACGCGGGCCCCAGGCCATGCGCTCGCCGCGCGACAGGTCGAACTTGCGGGCGATGGACCACCAGGCAAAGATCAGGAAGACGCCCATGATCAGGCCCGGCACCACGCCCGACAGGAACAGCTTGCTGATCGAGGTGTTGGTCGTCACGCCGTAGATCACGAAGGGCATGGACGGCGGAATGATGGGCGCAATGATGCCGCCCGAGGCCAGCAGGCCCGCGCTGTAGCTGTCGGGGTACTTTTGCTCGCGCATCATGGGCAGCAAGATGGTGGCCAGGGCGGCGGTATCTGCAATGGCCGAGCCGCTCATCGAGGCCAGCAGCACGGCGGCGCCAATGGCCACGTAGCCCAGGCCGCCACGGATATGGCCCACATAGGCGCGCGCCAGGTCGATGATGCGGCGCGACAGGCCACCCGCGTTCATCAGCTCACCCGCCAGGATGAAGAAGGGCACGGCCAGCAGCGGGAAGTTGTCGAAGCCGGCCTGCAGGTTCTGCGCAAGCAGCTGCGAGTCGAAGAAGTCCAGATGCCACATCAGCGCCACGCCGGTCAACACCAGCGCCTGGGCAATGGGCATGCCGATCACCATGCCGCCGATCAGCACGGCCAGAAAGATCAGGGTCACAACCATGGTGCCTGCTCCTTACTCGACCGAAGTCTCGCCATGGTTTTCTGCCGGCGCGCCGCGGCGCAGGTCGCGCAGCGACACCAACAGCAGGCCCACGGCCAGCACCAGGGTGGCCGCAGCGCCCAGGGCCAGCGGGTAGCCCAGCACCGTGCTGTAGCTGTTCAGCCCGGCCTGCACCTGGGCCCATGAGCCCCACAGCAGCAGGCCCATGCAGACCAGAACCAGCGCCTGCGACACCCAGAACAACACCTTGCGCGCGCCAGGGCCCACGCGGGATGTCACAAGGTCGAAGCCCAGGTGGCTGCCCTCGAAAGCGGCCACGATGGCCCCAATGGCCACCAGCCAGACGAAGAGCAGGCGCGAGATTTCCTCATAGGAAACGATGCTGGTGTGAAACACATAGCGCAGCACCACGTTGACGAACACGGCAATGACCATGCCGGCCAGGGCCAGCACCATCAGCACCTCGGCAAAGTGCTGCAGGCGCGGCTTGGGCCGGACTGCGGGGGAATCGGATTGCATGGTTTTTGTCTCCTGGCGTTATGGGTTCTGGGAGAGAGGGGCGGCCTGCGGCGCCGGATGGACCAGCCAGTCCTGTGCGCGGTGCACGATGTCGGCCAGCGGCAGCGTGGCGTCCACGGACAGCACGGCGCGCTCGCCTGCCGGGCTTTCCAGCGTGGCGAACTGGTTGGCCACCAGCTCGGGCGAGAAGAAGTGGCCGGCGCGCTCCTGCACGCGCTGCAGCGCCGTGCCGTAGTCCAGGTCCAGAAAAACGAAGCCCACGGCGCCGGCCGGGCCGGCGGCACGCAGGCGGTCGCGGTACTTGCGCTTGAGGGCCGAGCAGGTCAGCACCACGCCCTGCCCCGGCATGGCCTGGGCCAGCAGCCGTGCCAGCCGGTCCAGCCAGCCGCTGCGGTCGTCGTCGGTCAGGGGGATGCCAGCCTGCATCTTGCGGATGCTTTCCTCGGCATGGTGGGCATCGCCCTCGTGCAGGGTCCAGCCCAGGGCATCGGCCAGGGCCTGCCCCACGCTCGACTTGCCGCAGCCGGAAACGCCCATGACGACCAGCGCCCGTGGGCGGCTGCCTGCGGCGGTAGCGTCGGTTGTTGTTGGGATAGCGCTATCCATGTTCTTGCAAAAATTGGCAGACCAGGGTCTGCCTTGGATTTCGGTGTGCTTCAGAGCCTTCGTCCGGGTTTACACGCAGGACTGCGGGCCTTCGAATGATTGGGATAGCGCTATCATAATCTCCAACCCTCTCGCCACCGACCTAGGACATTCCCTTGGCCCGCCAGATTCCGCCTGCATCTCCAGAATCGTCCTGCGCCGATCCTTCCGATCCGGCCCTGCCCGCCACGGGCCGCGCCCGTTCGTCGCGGGCCAGCGGACGCATCACGCTCAGCGATGTGGCACAGGCGGCCGGCGTCAGCCCCATGACGGTCTCACGCGCCCTGCGCGGCGAGCGGCGCGTGGACCCGGCCCTGGTCGAGAAAATCCGCGCCGCCGCCGCGCGCATGGGCTACGTGCCCGACCCTGCCGCGCGCGCTTTGGCCTCCCAGAAAAGTGCCCAGGTGCTGGTGCTGGTGCCCATGCTGTCCAACACCTTGTTCGTGGACCTGATCGAGTCTGTGCACAAGGTGCTGTTCGCCGCCGGCTACCACGCGCTGATCGGCGTGACCCACTATGACCGGGCCGAAGAGGAGCAACTGCTGCGCACCTACCTGCCCATGCGCCCTGCCGGCCTGCTGCTCACCGGCTTTGACCGCAGCCCCGCTGCGCGCGAACTCGTGCAGGCCAGCAAGGTGCCCTGCGTGCACCTGATGGAGCTGGGCGGCGAGCCGGGCACACCCAGCGTGGGGTTTTCGCAGGCCGAAGCCGGAGCCGCCATCACCCGGCATCTGATGGAGCGCGGGCACAAGCGCATTGCCTTTTGTGCAGGCCAGCTCGATGCCCGCGTGATGCAGCGCGCCTCTGGCTACCGCCAGGCCCTGCAGGACGCGGGCCTGCACGACCCGGCCCTGGAACTGCTGTGGCCCCGCCCCACTTCGATGGCTCTGGGCGCCGAGCTGCTGGACGCCGCCCTGCGGCTGGCTCCATCCGTCGATGCCCTCTTCTTCTGCAACGATGACATCGCCCAGGGCGCCCTGCTCGAAGCCCTGCGCCGCGGCATCCGCGTGCCGCAGCAGATCGCCATCGCCGGCTTCAACGACCTGCCCGGCAGCGACCAGATGGTGCCGCCACTGACCACCATCCGCACGCCGCGCGGCCATATCGGAACCGAAGGCGCGCGCATGCTGCTGCAATTGATGCGCGGCGAGGCCTTGCCATTGCACAGCCTGGATCTGGGATATGAGCTGGTGGTGCGGCAAAGCAGTTGAAGCGACAGTGGAAATGAAAAGGCCGGGTCTGCTGCCCGGCCTTTTATCTGGTCGACGCCTGCGGCGCAGGAATCACGCGGACATCACTCGAATTCCAGGATCACATCATCCACGGCCAGCGAGTCGCCCTTGCCGGCGCTGATCTTGCTGACCACACCGTCCTGCGACGCGAACAGGATGTTTTCCATCTTCATGGCCTCGATCACGGCCAGCTTTTCGCCGGCCTGCACCTTCTGGCCCGGCTGCACGGCCACGTCCACCAGCAGGCCCGGCATGGGCGACAGCAGGAACCTGGACAGGTCCGGCGGTGCCTTGTAGGGCATGAGCCGGTGCAGTTCGCCGCCGCGCGGCGACAGCACCAGGGCGTCGATCTGCGTGCCGTTGTGGATGACGCGCAGGGCCAGCGGGTTCCTGGCCGTGCCGCGCTCGACCTGCGCCGTGAAGGGCTTGCCGTTGCAGCTGCCCTGCACGCACATGGCGCGCATCGGCGTCTCGCTGCGGAAGGTGTAGGGCTTGCCGTCCACGGTGACGGTGCTGGCGCGGCTTTCCGCGTCGAAGTCGGAAACCTGCACCTCGCGGTACTGGTGCTTGCCATCGGCCCCCAGCACGACCACGCAGTAGTCGGCCGAGACCTTGAGCTCATGACCGCGCATCTGGCCGCTGATGGTGGCGGCGCGCGCGCGGTAGCGGCGGTTCATGTGGCCTGCCAGGGCGACCAGGAAGTCGGGGTCGCCGTGCGGCACATCCTCGGCGTGGAAGCCGTGGGCGTAATGCTCGGCAATGAATCCGGTGTTGAACTCGCCGCTCTTGAACTTGGGATGGGCCAGCAGCGCGGCCTGGAACGGGATGTTGGAGCTGATGCCCCGGATCACGAAGGCGTTGAGCGCCTCGCGCATCTTGGCGATGGCGTCGTTGCGGTCGCTGCCGTGCACGATGAGCTTGGCGATCATCGAGTCGTAGAACATCGGGATTTCGCCGCCTTCATACACGCCCGTATCCACGCGCACGCCGTGCAGGTGGCCGGTGTCGGCCTGCCACATGGTCTGCTCGGGCGGCGAAAAGCGCACCAGGCGGCCGGTGGACGGCAGGAAGTTGCGGAACGGGTCCTCGGCGTTGATGCGGCACTCGATGGCCCAGCCATCGCGCTTGACGTCTTCCTGAGCGATGGCCAGCTTCTCGCCAGCGGCCACGCGGATCATCTGCTCGACCAGATCCAGGCCGGTGATGCACTCGGTCACCGGATGCTCCACCTGCAGGCGGGTGTTCATTTCCAGGAAGTAGAAATCCTGGTCCTTGCCCACCACGAACTCCACCGTGCCCGCGCTCTGGTAGCCCACGGCCTTGGCCAGGGCCACGGCCTGCTCTCCCATGGCGCGGCGCGTGGCGTCGCTGATGAAGGGGGACGGCGCCTCTTCGATCACCTTCTGGTGCCGGCGCTGGATGGAGCATTCGCGCTCGTTCAGGTAGATCACGTTGCCGTGGCCGTCGCCCAGCACCTGGATCTCGATGTGGCGCGGCTCCTGCACGAACTTCTCGATGAAGATGCGGTCGTCGCCAAAGCTGTTGCGTGCCTCGTTCTGGCAGCTGGCAAAGCCCTCGAAGGCTTCCTTGTCGTTGTAGGCCACGCGCAGGCCCTTGCCGCCGCCGCCGGCGCTGGCCTTGATCATCACGGGGTAGCCGATGCCCTTGGCGATTTCCACGGCGGCGTCGGGGCCGGCGATGGGATCGTTGTAGCCGGGGATGGTGCTCACGCCCGCCTTGTCGGCCAGCTTCTTGGAGGCGATCTTGTCGCCCATGGCCGCGATGGCCGCGTGCTTGGGGCCGATGAAGGCGATGCCCTCTTCCTCCACGCGCCGGGCGAAGGCCTCGTTCTCGGACAGGAAGCCATAGCCTGGGTGCACGGCCTGCGCGCCGGTCTGCTTGCAGGCGGCAATGATGCGGTCGGCCTGCAGGTAGGACTCGCGGCTGGGAGCGGCACCGATGTGCACGGCCTCGTCGGCCAGCTTGACGTGGCGTGCCTCGCGGTCCGCATCGGAGTACACCGCCACGGTCTGTATGCCCATCTTGCGGGCGGTGGCGATGACGCGGCAGGCAATCTCGCCGCGGTTGGCAATCAGGATCTTCTTGAACATCTTCTTAGCCCATTCTTGGAACTAAATCATGGGAACCGGAGCTGTCGTCAGCTTCGCTGTCCCTGTTTTGCGCTTCGCCAGCACTGTCAGTAACCGGCGCGACCAAAGCGAGGGACACCGAGGAAGGGCCGCCCCGCACCGAGGGTGTCGTCCCCCTCCCTCGCGAAGCGAGTTAGAGAGGGGGAAGCGGCGGAGCCGCTCAGGGGGTGCTTCACAAGGGGATGTTTCCATGCTTGCGCCACGGATTTTCCAGCTGCTTGTTCTTGAGCATCTGCAGCGAGCGGCAGATGCGCTTGCGCGTCTCATGCGGCTGGATCACGTCGTCGATGAAGCCGCGCGCGCCCGCCACGAAGGGGTTGGCGAAGCGGGCCTTGTACTCGGCCTCGCGCGCGGCCAGCTTGGCGGGGTCGTTCTTGTCCTCGCGGAAGATGATCTCCACGGCGCCCTTGGCGCCCATCACGGCGATCTCGGCATGGGGCCAGGCCAGGTTGACGTCGCCGCGCAGGTGCTTGGAGGCCATCACGTCATAGGCGCCGCCGTAGGCCTTGCGCGTGATGACGGTGATCTTGGGCACCGTGGCCTCGGCATAGGCGTACAGCAGCTTGGCGCCGTGCTTGATGATGCCGCCGTACTCCTGGCTGGTGCCGGGCATGAAGCCGGGCACGTCCACGAAGGTGACCACGGGGATGTTGAAGGCATCGCAGAAACGCACGAAGCGCGCGGCCTTGATGGAGCTCTTGATGTCCAGGCAGCCGGCCAGCACCAGAGGCTGGTTGGCGACGATGCCCACGGTCTGCCCGTCCATGCGTGCAAAGCCCGTGAGGATGTTCTTGGCGTAGTCGGGCTGCAACTCGAAGAAGTCGCCGTCGTCCACGGTCTTGAGGATCAGCTCCTTCATGTCGTAGGGCTTGTTGGCGTTGTCGGGCACCAGGGTGTCCAGCGACTTGTCGGCGCGGTCCACGGGGTCCGAGGTGTAGCGCACGGGCGCCTTCTCGCGGTTGTTCAGCGGCAGGTAGTTGTAGAGGCGGCGCAGCATCATCAGCGCCTCCACGTCGTTGTCGAAGGCCATGTCGGCCACGCCGCTGCGCGTGGTGTGGGTGATGGCGCCGCCCAGCTCCTCGGCCGTGACCTCCTCGTGCGTCACGGTCTTCACCACTTCGGGGCCGGTGACGAACATGTAGCTGCTGTCCTTGACCATGAAGATGAAGTCGGTCATGGCCGGCGAGTACACGGCGCCGCCCGCGCAGGGGCCCATGATCATGGAGATCTGCGGCACCACGCCGCTGGCCAGCACGTTCTTCTGGAACACGTCGGCATAGCCGCCCAGCGAGGCCACGCCTTCCTGGATGCGGGCGCCGCCCGAGTCGTTGAGGCCGATCACGGGGGCGCCGACCTTCATGGCCTGGTCCATGACCTTGCAGATCTTCTCGGCATGGGTCTCGGACAGCGCACCGCCGAAGACGGTGAAGTCCTGGCTGAAGACGAAGACCAGGCGGCCGTTGATCATGCCGTAGCCGGTGACCACGCCGTCGCCGGGGATCTTGCTGTCTTCCATGCCGAAGTCGGTGCAGCGGTGCTCGACGAACATGTCCCATTCCTCGAAGGTGCCGTCGTCCAGCAGCAGCTCGATGCGCTCGCGCGCCGTGAGCTTGCCCTTCTTGTGCTGTGCATCTATGCGCTTTTGGCCGCCACCCAGGCGGGCCTGTTCGCGCTTTGTCTCCAGTTGATCCAGGATGTCTTGCATGCTGCGATTCCTCTAACGTCTAACGGTAAGGTTTGTCTGGTCTTGTCTTGTCGGCCGTCACTGCGGCGCCGCCACGGGGCCGGCCTGCGCCTGCAGCAGATTTCTGGCGGCCGTGCTGGCCGCGATGCGCCCTGCTGCCACGTCGGCCTGCAGCTGGGGCAGCAGCGCCCGCACCTGCGGATGCTGCCGGAAGGCCTGCTTGAGGCCGGAGTCGATGCGCTCCCACATCCAGGACAGCGCCTGGCGTTCGCGGCGCAGCGCCAGGCGCCCGTTGGCCTGCTGCAGGCGGCGGAATTCCTCCACCGCACCCCAGAAACCTTCAACGCCCTCCTTCTTGAGCGCGCTGATGGTGATGACCTGGGGCTGCCAAAGGCGCTCGTCGTGGTGGGCATGCTCGGGGTTGCCGTGCATGCCCAGCAGGCGCAGGCTGGAGGTGATCTGGGCCTGGGCGCGCGTGGCGGCATGCGGGTCGATGTCGGCCTTGTTGATGACCACCAGGTCGGCCAGCTCCATCACGCCCTTCTTGATGGCCTGCAGGTCGTCGCCCGCATTGGGCAGTTGCAGCAGGCAGAACATGTCGCACATGCCCTGCACGGCGATCTCGCTCTGGCCCACGCCCACGGTCTCGACGATGACCACATCGTAGCCAGCCGCCTCGCAGACCAGCATGGCCTCGCGGGTTTTCTCGGCCACGCCGCCCAGTGTGCCGCTGCTGGGGCTGGGGCGGATGTAGGCATCCGGATGAACGGACAACTGCTCCATGCGCGTCTTGTCGCCCAGGATGGAGCCGCCCGACACGGTGGATGAGGGGTCGATGGCCAGCACCGCCACGCGAAGGCCACGCCCAATCAGGAACAGGCCCAGCGTCTCGATGAAGGTGCTCTTGCCCACGCCCGGCACGCCGCTGATGCCCAGGCGGAAAGATCCGCCCGTATGCGGCAGCAGGGCCGTGAGCAGCCCATCGGCCGCAGCGCGGTGATCCGTGCGCGTGGATTCCAAAAGGGTGATGGCCTTGGCCATCGCCCGGCGCTGAACGGCAGGGTTGCCGTTCAGGATGCCGTCTTGCATTTGCTCGGGAGTCACTGCGGCGGGCTCAGAGGCTGTTGGCCTGGCGGATCTGCTCGAGCACGTCCTTGGCGCTGGCCGGGATGGGTGTGCCCGGGCCATAGACGCCCTTGACGCCGGCGTTGTAGAGGAAGTCGTAGTCCTGCGCGGGAATCACGCCGCCCACGAAGACGATGATGTCGTCCGCGCCCTGGCGGCGCAGTTCCTCGATGATGGCCGGCACCAGGGTCTTGTGGCCTGCCGCCAGCGTGGACACGCCCACGGCGTGCACGTCGTTCTCGATGGCCTGGCGCGCGCATTCCTCGGGCGTCTGGAACAGCGGGCCCATGTCCACGTCGAAGCCCAGGTCGGCAAAGGCCGTGGCCACCACCTTGGCGCCGCGGTCATGGCCGTCCTGGCCGAGCTTGGCGATCATCACGCGCGGGCGGCGGCCCAGCTGTTCGGACGATGCGTCGATTTCGCCCTTGAGCTTTTCCCAGCCCTCGGCCGAGTCGTAGGCTGCTGCATACACGCCGGTCACCTTTTGCGTATCGGCGCGGTGGCGCCCGAAAACCTTCTCCAGCGCATCCGAGACCTCGCCCACCGTGGCGCGCAGGCGCACGGCCTGGATGGACAGGTCCAGCAGGTTGCCCTCGCCGCTTTCGGCGGCCTGGGTCAGGGCCTGAAGGGCGGCCTCGACCTTGGCGGCATCGCGGCTGGCCTTGATCTGGTTCAGGCGCGCGATCTGGCTGTCGCGCACCTTGACGTTGTCCACCTCGAGGATGTCGATGGCGTCTTCCTTGGCCAGCTTGTACTTGTTGACGCCGACGATGACGTCCTTGCCCGAGTCGATGCGCGCCTGCTTCTCGGCGGCGGCGGCCTCGATCTTGAGCTTGGCCCAGCCCGAGTCCACGGCGGCCGTCATGCCGCCCATGGCCTCGACCTCCTCGATGATCTTCCAGGCGGCGTCGGCCATGTCCTGGGTCAGCTTTTCCATCATGTAGCTGCCGGCCCAGGGGTCGATCACATTGGTGATGTGGGTCTCTTCCTGGATGATCAGCTGCGTGTTGCGCGCAATGCGGGCCGAGAACTCGGTGGGCAGCGCGATGGCTTCGTCAAAGCTGTTGGTGTGCAGGCTCTGCGTGCCGCCGAAGACGGCGGCCATGGCCTCGATGGTGGTGCGCACCACGTTGTTGTAGGGGTCCTGCTCGGTCAGCGACCAGCCGGAGGTCTGGCAGTGCGTGCGCAGCATCAGGCTCTTGGCCTTCTTGGCGCCGAAGCCCTTCATGATGCGGCACCACAGCAGGCGGGCCGCGCGCATCTTGGCGATTTCCAGGTAGAAATTCATGCCGATGGCCCAGAAGAAGGACAGCCGGCCCGCGAAATCGTCCACATCCATGCCCTTGGCCGTGGCGGTCTTCACGTACTCCTTGCCGTCGGCCAGCGTGAAGGCCAGTTCCAGCGCCTGGTTGGCGCCCGCCTCCTGCATGTGGTAGCCCGAGATCGAGATCGAGTTGAACTTGGGCATGTTCTTGCTCGTGTACTCGATGATGTCGCCGATGATGCGCATCGACGGCTGGGGCGGGTAGATATAGGTGTTGCGGACCATGAACTCCTTGAGGATGTCGTTCTGTATGGTCCCCGACAGCTGGTCCTGGGCCACGCCCTGCTCCTCGGCCGCCACCACGTAGCCGGCCAGCACGGGCAGCACGGCGCCGTTCATGGTCATGGACACGCTGATCTTGTCCAGCGGGATCTGGTCGAACAGCACCTTCATGTCCTCGACCGAATCGATGGCTACGCCGGCCTTGCCCACGTCGCCCGTGACACGCGGATGGTCGCTGTCGTAGCCCCGGTGCGTGGCCAGGTCGAAAGCCACCGACACGCCCTGCCCGCCGGCAGCCAGCGCCTTGCGGTAGAAGGCGTTGGACTCCTCGGCCGTGGAAAAGCCCGCGTACTGGCGAATGGTCCAGGGCCGGCCCGCGTACATGGTGGCCTGGGGGCCGCGAATGTAGGGCTCGAAGCCTGGCAGGCTATCCGTATGGGGCAGATCCGCCGTGTCGGCCGCCGTGTACAGCGGCTTGACGTCGATGCCGTCGGGCGTGGTCCAGTGCAGGGCCTGGATGTCGCCCCCGGGAGCGGCCTTGGCGGCCGCCTGGGCCCATTTCTGCAGGTCGGCAGTTGCGAATTCCTGGCCGTTCTGCGCTGTCGGATGGTCTTGTCTCATGTTCTCAGGCTCGTGAATGACAGGTGCCCTTGAGGGCATGCCCCAGAGCTGCCGCAGTTTACATCATTCATAATTATTCATTCAAAATATCTTTGCCGATACAATCCGGGCCACATGTCGACAAACACCCTCACTCCCCGCGCGCTCTACGAACAGGTGGCAGAGAAGCTGCGCCTGCGCATCTTCGCGCACGAACTGGCGCCTGGTGACTGGATCGACGAACTGAAGATTGCCGAGGAATACGGCATCAGCCGTACCCCGCTGCGCGAGGCCCTGAAGGTGCTGGCCGCCGAGGGCCTGGTGACCATGAAGGTGCGCCGTGGCGCCTATGTGACCGAGGTGTCGTCCAAGGACATTGCCGATGTCTATCACCTGCTGAGCCTGCTGGAATCCGATGCCGTGCAGGTCGTGGCCGAATCGGGCAGCGATGAGGAACTTGCCGCCCTGCAGCAGACCCATGAGGAACTCAAGGCGCAGATGCGCGATGCAGACCGCTTCTTCGAGCTCAACGAGAGCTTTCACATGCAGCTGCTGCAGATCGCCGACAACCGCTGGCGCAACCAGCTGGTGGCCGACCTGCGCAAGGTCATGAAGCTCAACCGCCACAAATCGCTGTTCAAGCAGGGCCGCATCGAGGACTCGCTGGCCGAGCACGAGACCGTCATGCAGGCCCTGTTGCGCCGCGATGGCGCGGCCGCCGCGCAGGCCATGCGTCAGCACTTCAGAAACGGTCTGGCTGCAGCGTCCTGAACTCGGGTTCATCTGAACTCTGGCTGGCTGGGCAACAGTGGCGACGTAGGCGGGCATGCGGCTCCTGGTTCGCTTCAGGCGCATCGCCCGAGAACGCTGCAGTGCAGCATAAACCTCGCCGCCAACTCCGCACATGTCCGAAGCTGACGCCGGGGCCTGCGGTGGCCGGCAGCTATCATCAGCGGCACCATCCACTTCGGTCCGCACCTCTTCGCATGAGCATCCAAGATCCCGCCCGCGCCCCTTCCCTGGCCATGAGCCTGCCAGCCAATGCCAGCATGGCCACGGCCGCCACCCTGGTGGAAATGCTGGCCCTGCGCGTGCAGCAGACGCCCGCAGGCGAGGCCTACCGGGCCTATGACGAGGATGCGCGCAGCTGGAAGTCCCTGAACTGGGCGCAGACCGGCGAGCGCGTGGCCCTGTGGGCGCAGGCGCTGGCCGCGCAGGAACTGGCACCGGGCTCGCGCATTGCCATTCTTTTGCCCAACGGGCTGGATGCCATGTCCATCGACCTGGCCAGCCTGCGCTGCGGCCATGTGCCGGTGCCCCTGCATTCCATAGACAACGCAGGCAGCATTGCCTACATCCTGGCCAATGCCCAGGTGTCCATGCTCTTCGTGGCCCAGGCATCGATCTGGGACAGGATCTGCGCCACCGGCCAGGCCTTGCCGGAGCTGCGCAAGGTGGTCGTGGCATCGGCCAAGCCGGTTTCCCGGGCCGCAGAGCCTGACACCGAAGGCGATGCCGCTGCACTGGAGGCCCTGCGCCAGATCCCCGTGCAACCGCTGGCCCAATGGCTGGCTGAGGGCGGCGCAGTCCCCCTGCCCCCGCCTCCCTCTGCCGAGGACCTGGCCACCGTCGTCTACACCTCGGGCACCACGGGCAAGCCCAAGGGCGTGATGCTCACGCACCGCAACGTGGTCTCCAACGTACAGGCCGTGATGCAGCGGCTGCAGCCGCGCAGCGATGATGTTTTCCTGTCTTTCCTGCCGCTGTCGCACACCTTCGAGCGCACGGCAGGCTACTACCTGGCGATGGCCGTGGGCGCCTGCGTGGCCTATGCGCGCTCCGTGGCCCAGCTGGCCGAGGATCTCAAGACCCAGCGTCCCACGGTGCTGGTCTCCGTGCCGCGCATCTACGAGCGCGTGCACGCCAAGGTCATGGAGGCGCTGGCGCGCGCACCGCTCAAGGCCCAGCTGTTCGAACTGGCCCAGGCCAGGGGCTGGCAACGCTTTTGTGAAACACAAGGCATTGCCGATGCGCAGGCGCCCCAGCCCGACGTGCCGGGCTGGATGCAATGGCTGCCCTGGCCCGTGCTCAACCATCTGGTGGCCAAGCCGCTGCTGGCCCAGTTTGGCGGGCGTGTGCGCGTGGCCGTGAGCGGTGGCGCGCCGCTGTCGCCCACGATTGCGCGCTGTTTTCTCGGCCTGGGCCTGCCGCTGATCCAGGGCTACGGAATGACCGAGACCTCGCCCGTGGTCTGTGCCAACACGCTGGAGGACAACCACCCGGCCACCGTGGGCCGCGCCCTGCCGGGCGTGGAAGTGCGCATTGGCGAGAATCGGGAACTGCAGGTGCGCGGGCCCTGCGTGATGCGGGGCTACTGGCAACGCCCCGAAGACACCGCCAAGACCTTCACAGACGACGGCTGGCTGCGCACCGGCGACCAGGCCGTGATCGAGGATGGGCGCGTGCGCATCCAGGGCCGCATCAAGGAAATCATCGTCACCTCCACCGGCGAGAAGATTCCACCGGCCGACCTGGAGCTGGCCATCACCGGCGACCCGTTCTTCACCCAGGTCTTTGTCGTGGGCGAAGACCGCCCCTTCATCGCCGCCGTGGCCGTCATCGAGCGTGGTGAATGGCAGGCCATGGCCCAGCGCCTGGGCCTGGATCCCGAAGATCCCAAGAGCCTGAACCACGCCGCCGCCGAGCATGAAGCGCTGGCCCGCATCGAGAAACAGGTGGCCAGTTTTGCCCGCTATGCGGTTCCCCGTGCCGTGCACCTGGAACTGGAGCCCTGGACCATTGAGAACGGGCTGATGACGCCCACCCTCAAGCTCAAGCGCAACAACCTCATGGCGCGGTTTGAATCGCAGATTGCCGCCATGTACACCAAGCCCGCCGAGCGCTGGCAAGGCCGCAACAGCGCGGGGTGAACCCCTGTTCCTGACAAGCAGCCGCCGCTCAAAACGGCGGCTTTTTCTATTTTTGATACGGGTTCAATTTATGTAAGTTACATTGAATTGATCAAAAAGAAAGAAAGAGCGCCCTGCGTACGCTCTTCCCGGGTCTGCATCACGCAGCTGCCAGTGTCAGGCTGGGGCTCGCCATGCCGATCTCCTTCGCCGAGCTGATCTGGAACGTGGCCACCGCCTGTGCCAGCACCCGCGCCTGCCGTTCCAGGCTGGCTGCAGCGGCTGCCGACTCTTCCACCAAGGCGGCATTCTGTTGCGTGACCTGGTCCATCTGGGAGACGGCCTGGGTGATCTGCCCCAGGCCACCGCTCTGCTCCACGCTGGAGGCAGAGATGGCCTCGATCAGCGACGCCACCTCGCTCACCTGGGCTTCAATGGCATCCATGGCCTTGCCTGCTTCCCGAACCTGGTTGCCGCCTGTCCGTACCTTGTCGGTGGATGCCGTGATCAGTGCCTTGATCTCCCGCGCCGCAGCGGCGCTGCGCTGGGCCAGGGAGCGCACTTCCCCGGCCACCACGGCAAAGCCCCTGCCCTGCTCGCCTGCCCGCGCGGCCTCCACCGCTGCGTTGAGCGCCAGGATATTCGTCTGGAAGGCGATGGAATCGATGACGCCCGTGATCTCGGCAATCTTTCCGCTGCTGGCCGAGATTTCGTCCATGGTGCCCACGACCCTGGCGACAGCGCCACCGCCCACGCCCGCCACCTCCTTGGCACGCACGGCCAGGGCGCTGGCCTGCCGCGCATTCTCCGAACTCTGGCCCACATTGCCTGCCAGCTGCTCCATGGAGGCCGCCGTCTCCTGCAGGCTGGAGGCCTGGTGTTCGGTGCGGCTGCTCAGGTCCTGGTTGCCTGCGGCGATCTGGCTGGATGCCGTGGTCACCGACTCCACCCCGCGCCGCACATCGCCAACGATGCTGGCCAGCGATTCGCGCATGGCACTCATGGAGCGCAGCAGGTCGCCGACTTCGTCGCGCCCCGTGGCCTGGATCTCGGAAGCCAGATCGCCCTGCTCGATGTGCCGGGCCACCTCCACGGCGGACTTCAGGGGAACGGTGATGGAGCGCGTGACCACATAGCCCAGCGCCACGGCGAGGATGACAGCGGCCGCGACAAAGCCGTAGATCAGCATCTGCGACTGCGCCAGGACCTGGCGGGAGTCCGCATACACATCCTCGGATGCCTTGAGCTGCAGCTCCACCAGTTCGCCGATCTTGGCGCTGATGGGGTCTACGCTGGCATACAGCGCGCCATCGAACTCGTCCAGACTGCCGGCCCTTTTTCCATCCAGCGTCTTGAGCCGCTGCAGCAGCCGGTCGATGCTCTGGTTGGCAGGTGCGAACAGCGCCTGCGCCTGGCTGGCCAGCACGGCCTCCTGCGAGGTCAGCTGTGTGGACGAATAGCTGCGCCAGGCCTCGTCGATCGCGGGCAGCGTGCCGGAAATGCTCGCCGCTGCCTCCTGCGCCGTGATCAGGCCGGCATTCGCCTTGTTGACCGTATCTATGACGTTGACGGCGTAGGCGTCCGCAATCTGCTTGAGCTGCTTGAGCGGAACCACGCGGTCCTGGTACATGGTCTGCGTGCCCGAGAACACATGGCCCAGCGCCCTTGCGCCGACGGCGCCCACGGCCATCAGGCAGATCAGCAGAACAAGAAAAACACCCGTAAGCCGGGTACCGATACGCACATCGCCGAGTTTTTTCATCGCAGATCCCTCTGTCCCCGTGACGCCATCGGTATAGGCCATCGCTATCGCATCCCGGCAGTCACATTGCTTGCCTTATCGGTAGCAACCGCCGGTTTCTTGAGAGTCAAAAATCAATAAGTTCCATAGGAGTTGCGACGCTCGCGGCTACCGCCCCGCAGGCAAGCCCCCTTCCCCATCCGTGTTGCAGAGCCAACCCTCTCAAAGTTCGAACAGCATTTTCATGTAAGTTACATTGAATGTCTTGAAAAACGGCCCGTGAAAACACGGGCCATCTCACTGGATCAGACGTAGACGTCGACCACGCCGCCCAGCCCGGGCGCCTTCCCGCCCTTCGATGGGGATTGCGATGGCGCCTCGGCGGCCTGCTGCTGCTCGCGCTGCTTGTCGAGCTGGGCCTGCTGCCTGGCGCGCATCAGCGCCTCGATCTGGTTTTGCACCATCATGATCTGCGTCTGCAGCAGCTTGGACTTCTGTTGCTTGGCCTTGGCGTCGATGTTCTCGGAGGCCACTTCCTTGAGCGCCTGCTGCAGCTCCTTGAGCTTGCGCTGCAACGCAGCGATGTCATTGCCGCCGGAAGATGAAGCGGCTCCCGAGGCGGAAGCCGAGGTGGAGGATGAGACTTGCATGCCCCATACATCGACCACTGGCGGGCGAACTGAAGGCCCAAAACGCCCCGCCCCACCCGCCATCACCCCAGCCAGTGCCGCAGCGCACCCGCCGATGCAATGCCGATCAGCACCGTCGGCAGAATGGGCAGCCGGCTGGCCGCCACCAGCGTCACCCCCAGGGCCAGCAGATCGGCCGGACGCTCGGACACAAACGCCGGGGCAATCACCGAGATCAGCACGCAGCCCGGCAGGCTTTCCATCACGTACTGCATGCGCGGGCTCAGCGTGCGCCCGCGCAGCAGCAGGTAGCCGATCACCCGCGTGAAATACGTGCTGCACGCCATGAGCACCAGCGTCAGCAAGGTTGTGGCTTCCATCGCTCAGCTCCTGGGCGCCAGCAAGGCCGCGCAGATCAGGCCCGAAACGGCGCCGGCCGCCACATACCAGGCGCCAGGCACCAGCTTGTAGACCAGGGCCGCCGTCAGCAGGCTCACCAGCCAGGGCCGGCAAGGCCTGACGCCCTTCCACATGCCGCGCAGCAGCACCAGAAACACGGCGGTGAACGCCATGTCGAAGCCGTACTGCTCCAGGTCGCCAATGCGCGGCCCCAGAAAGGCACCGGCCGCCGTGCACGACACCCAGGCCATGTACAGGCCTGCCGACACGCCCATGTAGTAAGGCAGGCTCACGCGCCGCGCGGCACTGCGCTGGGCGTCTGCCAGGGCCAACGCCCAGCTTTCGTCGCACATGAAGAACAGGGCCGGCAGCGCACGGCGCCTGGGCAGATGGCGCAGATAGGGCGCCAGCGCCGCACCCATCAGGATGTGCCGGCAATTGACCAGGAAGGACATGGCGACGATCAGCAGCACATGCGGCGGCGAGGTCCACAGCCGTATGGCCGTGAACTCCGAGCCGCCGCCGAAGTTCATCCCGGTCATGAGAGGAACTTCCAGCGGTGCAAGCCCCTTTTGCACGGCCTGGGCGCCCAGCACCAGGGCAAAGGGCACGAAACCCAGCATCACGGGAATCGCATCCCTGAAGCCGCGAAAGGCCTCGGAACTGCGGGAGACGGAATCTGCCGAAACGGCAGCGGGGGAAAGTGGAATGGATGAAGACATGGAGAGCGGCGATTGTCGGCCTGTGCCGCTGGAATTTGCTGCCGATTCATGCTTCCACCAGCCATTTCACAGATGTTTATGCCGATTTATTCGAACAACTGGAAATAATCTGCCGCACACAGGCTGATCAAAGCATTTCCATGGCTGGCGGCGCTCCTCGGATGGCCGCGCCTGCCCTCCAGGCATTTCACGAAACCCAACGGCCATTGGCTCCCGCCATGCTGCAGTGCGTCGCAAACGGCTGTGCCGGCCAGGGCGGCAGCGGGACCATGAAGCCCTCATTACTTCGCTTCACCTGAAAGGTTCCCCATGCGCACTTCCCACTTCACCCGCTTCATCGCCCCGGCCGTCCTCAGCCTGGGCCTGGCCGGCACCGCCCTCGCCCAGGAAGCCACGCCCTCCTCCACTGCTGCCCCCACCGACCTCAGCCGAGCCCAGGTGCTGGCCGACCTGGAAATGTGGCACCGCGCCGGACTCACCAATCTCTCCGACCGCGAGATCGATGTCCGCTCCACCGAATACCAGCGCGGCCTGGAGCGCTACCAGCAACTGCGCGCCAGCCCCGCCTACCGCGAGGCCGTGGCAAGGCTGGAGAAAGGGCATGCGGTGGCTCAAGACTAGTGAGCGTTAGAGTGACGCGAGGCGCGAGATACTGTGCAGTTTCCGCAACTGCGAGCATCGCCCCTCACTCCATGAATATCCGCATAGTCAACGGCGACCTTCTGGACCAGGACGTTGAAGTCATCGTCAACTCATGGAATAGAAACATCATTCCCTGGTGGCTGTTGATCCCCCAAGGCGTGTCCGGCGCAATCAAGCGCAAGGGTGGACTGCAGCCATTCCTGGAGGTTGCGCGGGCCGGCCCCATTCCTCTGGGCGATGCCGTCCTGACATCTGCCGGCAGACTGCCTTTCAAAGGCATCATCCATGTGGCGGGCATAAATCTTCTTTGGAGGGCGTCAGAACTCTCCATTGAGAGGTCCATCCACTCGGCCCTGCAACTCGTCAACGATCACGGCTTCAAATCCGTAGCCTTTCCCCTCATCGGTTGCGGATCTGGAGGCTTCAATGAAGACACTGCCATCCGCATCATGAAGAACACCATTGCCCAAGTCGAAACGAGGGCAGCGGTTGTGCTGGTCGTTTTTGGCAAGGCACGATAGTTGTTGTAACGGTCAAAGCTCGGATACCGCAGGTCGAACCTAGTCGTCTGCGCATATCTGAAGCCGCTGACCGTCTGGCCTTAGCCCCAGGCGCCCGTGGTGGGCCGCACTTCACCAAAGCCTGAGATCAGCCATTGCCAAGCCACCTTCTCCTGCGGCTTGGCCAAGCATTAAAATCCAATCGATTTTCAGAGAAGAATTCTATCTATTCAATAAATCACTGTTGAAATACTGATTGGAAATTTGTTGAAACACATAAAGAGAGATATCTCTGGAATTATGTATTTCTTCAAAATGCTCTAGAAAATTCGGCAGTTCCATAGAGATAAAATAGTCCAAATCCCAATTATTTAAACCATCCAATGACAAAGGCAAGTTATGAATTAAATTCAACACACGCCCAGCACTAGTTAATTTAGATTGTTTGATCTGCTGCAAAGCCTCACCAATGCAGTATTTCAATATATTACGCGAACTATCCACCTCAATTTCTCGCCAGCAGCTCAACACCTCTTCCAATGAAGAAATAACTGTATCATTCACCCTATTATTAAATAAAATATTTCTACTAGAAATGATGATTTCATTGATTTTTCTTAGTTCCATTTTTAATAACCTCCCCATGTGAATTCAAGATCTACGGGTCCTCTGTAAGCACCGTATGGCAAATCCACCCTTTTTATCGGAACATCTAAAACTCCAGCCCTAGGAGCCGCCAACGCTCTATGATGACCATCCAGAATATACAGCCGCCCATCATGCGCAGTCACCACCAACGGATTAGTTATTCCATTAACCCGAATATCTTTAATTAATCTATCCAACTGCCTATTACTCATTGTCTGTCCATGAGTTGCGAATAAGTCTCCAATCTTGGCAGTTTCTTGTATTCCACCTTTTGCTGCACAAAACGCCCCCGACTCCACCCCCTCAGAGATCCCCCGCGCAATCGGCAGCATCCTCGACACACCAGTCGGAATCTGCGCCACCAGCGGGTTGATCACCGCAGGCGATGCCAACGCCCCGTTGACCCCCGACGCCCCGGCAATGAACTCCGTGATCGCCGGACCGTACCGGTAGTACAGGCCTTGCATTCTTGCCAGCACGGGGTGCAGGCCTTGCGGGTCCACATCGTTGAGCGGGTTGTTAGCTACATACCCAAACCGATTCCACCCACCCTCCAACCCGATCGGGTCAGCCTGCATATACCGCCCCGTCGCCGCATCGTAGTACCTGTGCAGGTTTTACGACAGCCCCGTCTCTTCATCAAACACCTGCCCCGGATACCGCAGGTCGAACTTCACCGCCTGCGCATAGCTGGGGCCGCTGACGGTCTGGCCGTAGCCACGGTCGCCCGTGGTGGGACGCACTTCTCCAAACCCCGAGATCAGCCACTGCCAGGCCACCTGCCCCTGCTGGTTGGTCAGCCGCCTGGGGGTGTTCAGATGGTCCGTGTGGATGGCGTACAGCCGGCCATTGATCTCTGCCGCAATGGGCATGGGGCCGCTGGCCGTGGGCAGGTAGATGATTTCCGTGCTGTCGCTCTGGCCTGCGGGCGCTGCACTATTGGCGCTGCGCTGGTTGGCGTACTGGCCCAGCACGGTGCTGCCTATGCCGTCTTCGGCATACAGAGTCTGCAGCGTGGCCGGTTGACCTGCGCCCCGGGCATCGCTCTTGAGCACGCGCTGGCCTAGGGCGTTGTAGACGTAGCTGACGGCTCTTGCATCGGCAGCGTCTGCGTATTCACCGGCCTTGGCGATGCGGCCATCTGCGCCGTAGTGCAGGTGGTTGTCGCCCTTCTTGACCAGGGCGCCCGCAGCGTCGTAGCTGAAGGTCACGTTGCTGTTCTGCGCCGCGCTGCCCGGGCGCTGCAGCGTCTGGGCATAGCTTTGCAGGCGGTTGGTGCCCGCAGCGGTCTGGTAGGTGCGCTGCAGCGTGGAGGTGCCCGATGCCAGGGCATTGCTGTAGTGCACCTGGGTGCGGTTGCCGTTGGCGTCCCAGGCGTAGCCGGAGGCGCTGAGCTCGATGGTGTCGGCAAGGCTCCAGCCTGTGGGCAGCGTGAGGCCTGCAGGCGCGCTGTGCGCGCTGGCCGTCAGGCGTCCCACGGCGTCATAGCTGAAGGCGCTGGACAGCTTGGCCTGCTGGGCTGCGGCCGTGCCCGGCAGCATGTGCTGCTGCTGGATCAGGCTGATGCGGCCCGCAGCATCCCAGGTCAGGTTCAGCAGTTGGCTGCTGGCCAGTTGGCCTGCGGTGTTGTAGACACGCTGCTCGGCCAGGGCTGTCGTGGCGCCGGGCTGCTGCACAAAGCCCGCCCATTGCCAGGCCGTGGGCTGTCCCAGGGGGCTCCAGGCCAGGCCGGTGACCAGGGGCTGGCCGTTCCACTGCAGGCCCGTGATCTGGCCTGTGCTGTCATACAGGTAGGTGGCCTGCTTGCCGCTGGGGTAGGTGGTGCTTTGCAGTTCTCCGCCACCGCCCTGCCCGGCAGGTACATAGGAGTGGATCAGCGACTTGGTGTCGCCATTGGCAAGGATCTGGCTCTTGCGCAGCACCCGGCCCAGGATGTCGCGCTGGTACTGGGTGGTGACGCCGGGGTCCTGGATTTCGCTGAGGTGGCCCGTGCTTGCCTTGGGGGCACCGGGGCCGTTGTAGGTGGTGCCGGGCAGGTCGTAGCGCAGCGTGGAGGTTGCGGTGCTGCCGTACTGGAGTTCGGTGGGACGGCCCAGGGCGTCGCGCTGCACGGTCAGGGTGCGGCCTGCGGCGTCCTTGGCGGTGGCAATCAGGCCCAGGGCGTCGTAGGTGGTGCTGCTGTTGCCGGCGTCGGGGGTGGTTTCGGCCTTGGCATTGCCCAGGGCGTCGCGGGTGTAGGTGGTGGTGACGCCTTTGAAGTCCTGGGCGGTGATGACGGCGTTCAGGGCGTTGTAGCTGAGGTTGGCGGCCGCATCGAGGGGATTGGTGACGCGGTTCAGCCGCTGCAGGCCATCGAGTGCAAACCTGGTGCGTTGATTCAGCGCGTTGCTGGTTTCCGTCAGGTCGCCATTGGCGTCATATGCCAGGCTGACGCTCTGATCGCCACCAACCGTTTCACTGGTCACCCGATTGATGTTGTTGATGGAGCGCTGCACCTGGAAGGCCACCTGCGAAGCACCGGAGCTGATGGTTTCATTGGTTCGGTTGTTCCATTGATCCACGGTGTACTGCGCAGAGTTGCCACGGTTGTCGCTCCAGCCGATAACGCGCTGGGCATTGTCGTACTGATAGGTTATGGAATGGCCGCTGGCCAGACGCAGGGTGTCCAATTGGCCATTGGGCAAGTAGGTCAGCGCTGTCTCCAGCCCTGCCGTAGCGAAGCGCGTCAGTTGCCCCCTGGGGCTGTATGCATACGTGCTTGTCTGACCCGCCGGATTGGTGGCTGTCACCACCCGCCCAGCGCCGTCGTGGCTGTACTGGCTGACACGGCCCTGCGGATCGGTGACGGTGCTGAGGTTGCCCTTGGCGTCATAGCCGAAGGAAGACCGACCAGCGGCATCGGTGTGACTGGCGACCAATCCTTGCGCGTTATAGGACCAGGTGTTGGAGTACGCCTTGCCACTTGCAACGTCCGTGACGACAGAACTGATCAGGTTGCCGCCCGCGTCATAGCCAAGATCGGTGATGCGACCCGCTTCTGTGATTTTTGTGGGCAGTGACAGGGTCGGGTGCCACGCGATCTTTGTGACCTGGGCTTCAGCACGGTTGGATGCAGCCGTTACCTGGGTGAGCCGCTGCCGCTGCGTGTCCCATTGGTAGCTGGTCCTGTTGCCCATGAAATCTTCCTTGAAAGATGGCAAGAGGTCCTGATTGATTTCTTCCTTGAATGTATTCCCGAACCGGGCGTTGCTCTGGCTGACCGCACGCACGCCGGTGGCGGTTCCTTCGTAATGTCGAGTGTGTACCGAGCCATTGGGAGCTGTGGTGGTCACCGACGCCTTGTACCAATTTGGGTCGTGCGTGCCTACTGGAAGCATCGCACCACCCGCAGGGAGATTGGCTGCGACAGAAGTGGAAACAGCATAACTACCTTGCACCCCGGCGCGTCTGGTTTCCGTCAATGTTCCATCTCCCTGGTAGGAGAAGCCCATCAATTGATTTCCCTGCGAATCTGCAATACCCGTCACCAATTCGGGAAATGACGTGCTTTCATAGGCATAGGCCCGAGTCTGTGCATCGTTGAATTTGACAGCCTTCAAACTGCCGTTGGCGTTGTAGCTGTAGTTGATAGAGTTGCCATCAGGCAATTGGACAGAATCCAGCCGCCCGTCAGTCCGATAGAGAAAGTTCAACTGCCGTCCGAAGGAGTTGGATACGGACGTCACCTTGCCCTCGGTCTGGGTTACCTGATACGCCCAGCCATTGCGCATCACGATCCGCGTGAGCCAGCCCTTGTTGTCGAAATGCCACCAGCTGTCATCACTGGCACGGTAGTACTTCCACTGACCGCCGATGGTGCCTTGAATCCTGTCGGTGCCAGAGGCAGCCACCCAGGCAGAAGACTGACCATTGCCCTTGAAGAACAGCACGGATGTTCCATCAGGCATCTGCACCGATACGCTGGACGAAAATTCCGGCCCCTGCTTTGTTGGCAATTTGACCCGGGAAATCCAAGAATGCTTCCAGCCCTTGCCCATCCCGACATCGGCTTGCCCATCAACGTCGCCGCTGTTGAAATAATGCGCTAACGACAACGGCTGCGCACCTTGGTCAATCCAATCCATGTGGGACTGGATATTTCGAGGAGTGTCCGGAACGCTTTGAGAAAAAGAATAGTCAGCTGCCAGAATGAAAAATAGGCAAACCAACGACTGACTGAAATATCTCTTCAGCAAGAAATTTGCGCAAGAGATTCCCGAAAGCAAATATATAAAACAAAACATCGAGGCCCCTCCCCATTCAATCATTTCATTCGCGAGCGCACATCTGCGGAGAAAGCTCGACAGGTGCCACAACAATACTTTTGTAATCCATGTTTTCACATTTATTACAGCGCACGTTGAAATCGAAACTTATCCCCTTGAAATACGGAGGAACGTACAGGAACTCATATACCCCGTTTTCATCCGTTTGCAGAGTCTCGGTCAAGGAAGTTCCTGGAGCGGAATGATTGTTATACTGAAGATAGAATTGAGTTTGAACTCCAGTCCCATCATTTCGTGTAATGCTGATTCTCTGACGAACAGGGCCGGACAGGCTTGGCAACGCAGAAGTGCTCGACGGGCCTTCTATTTTTACGGTATACGGAATGAATTTCGCGTAGAAAATCTGTGAATAATTTCCACTGGCGGGTGGTGCCGTAGCCACTGCACGACAGAGTAGATTGGGCCTGTAAGGTTCTTGCTCCATCTCCATGGGCAGCTGTACAACAGGCAGACCCCAACCCGTGAGACGTTGCTCGAAAGCCTTGCACGCCTTCTCCGGAGTGTCAAAATATCCATTGATGACCTGAGGAGAACTTGACTCTGGCGGATATAAGGGATCATGCCAAACATAATCCACCAACGGCATTGTTTCAGAACTTCCGTATGATGGAAAAATAGCAAAAACCAGAAGAAGTCCAAGTTTTCTATAAATCATGGTACTGTGAAATTTATGCATTCCCAGAACTATCTCGCAAGGAGATTACATTTCAACTTTCAAATGCCCCTCATGAAGGAGTCATCAGATTGAAATAAAAATAAATGGCAAAGCACCCTCCCCGACAAACACCGACATCTCACACAACGAAGAAGATCATCTTAAACAATCGCAATGAAGAAGCACATCAATTTCCCCTATTTCAAAATGGGTAAAGGTAAATACTTGGAGTCATCAAGAAAATCGGTGCCGTGCCAAGAAAAAGGTTAGCACGGCAATCATTCCGAATATCGCATTCATCACAAACGCCAATCCCATGAGCGATACAGGCAGACCAATGCCAAATGGCCGCTTCGCACTTGCTTCCAGCCCAGGACTGTGGGCTGACCAAAAGAGGCATCCAGACGCTTGAGCCACGGCAGCACACATCCCACAGCACCCTGGGGAAAAACCCCACCCCCGTCCCCACCACACATCCAACGTGTGGTTCTGCAATAATTGCCGCAACAATCATTGCGCAGTCAATTATTTCACCCGCAGACACCATGACCCAGCCTCCCCTGCCCAACGGCCTGCAGCCCTCGGACTTCTACAGCCCAGGCAGCTACACGCCCTTCGAGAGCGTGGGGTTCCTCATGCGCAAGGTGCTCAGCTCCATCCTCCAGCAGGCCGATGCGCAGCTGGCCGAGCATGAGCTGACCTATGTGCAGTGGCTGCCGCTGTACAAGCTGCTGCTGTGCAGCGATGCCACGAATGCTGGCATGGCGCGTGACCTGGGGCTGGATCCGGCCTCCATCACGCGGGCGCTGGACCGGCTCGAATCCAAGGGCATGCTGCGGCGCGAGCGCTCCACGGTGGACCGGCGCGTGGTCAAGCTGGTGCTGACCGATGAAGGCCGTGCCATGGCGGCCAAGGTGCCGCAGGTGCTGTCCAGCGTGATGAATGCCCACATGGCCGGCTTCAGCCATGACGAGTCGCGCCAGCTGCTGGACATGCTGCGCCGCCTGCTGGCCAATGGCGATGCGATGCGCGCGCCGGAAGCTGCGCCGCCGGCCCCTGCGCCTGCCACACCCGTCGGCTGACAGCGCCAGCCCCCTTTTCCGCCCCGGTTTCCGATTTCCTGATTCTTGACCCCCAACAGGCAGACCACCATGCCAAAATCCTTTGTTTCCGTGTCCGCCGCGCCCCGCCGCGTGGCCGCCGCAGCGGCCACCCTGTGCGCCGCGCTGGCCCTGGCCGGTTGTGCTTCCCAGGGCCCGGCCCATGAGCCGCTGGCCCGGCTGGGCGCCTCCGACCTGGGTCTGACGGCCCAGTCCGAGACAGGCGCCAGTACCAGCCTGCCCGCCGCCGATTGGTGGAAGTCCCTGGGCGATGCCCAGTTGGACGGCCTGATCGCCCAGGCGCTGCAGGGCAGCCCCAGCCTGACCATGAGCCGCGCCCGCTTCGACAAGGCGGCCGCCCTGGCCACGGCCACCAGCACGGCCACCGATGTGCGCGGCACGCTCGGCGTCGACGCCACGCGCCAGCACTACAGCGCCAACGGCCTGGTGCCTGCTCCCATTGCCGGCCATACCTACAACACCGGCAACCTGCAGGCCGGGCTGAGCTGGACGCCGGATTTCTTTGGCCGCCATGCGGCCGACCTGCAGGCCGCCCTGGGCCAGGCCCGTGCCGCCCAGGCCGACAGCGCCGCCGCTGCCAACCAGTTGGCCGCCCAGGTGGCGCGCAGCTATGTGGCGCTGGCCCGGCTGATTGCCCAAAAGGATGTGGCCGGCCGCACGCTGACCCAGCGCCAGTCGCTGCTGGAGCTGAGCCAGCAGCGCACGCGCGCCGGGCTGGACAGCCAGGTGGAGTTGACCCAGGCTCAGGCTGGCCTGCCCGATGCCGGCACCCAGATCGAGATGCTGGACGAGCAGATCACGCTGGCGCGCCGCACCATCGCCGTGCTCTGCGGCCAGGCGCCCGAGGCGCAGCTGCAGCTGGCGCCCCGTCTGGCCGCGCTGCAGATCCAGGCCATGCCCGGCCAGTTGGGCGCAGACCTGCTGGGCCGCCGCCCCGACGTGGTGGCCGCACGCTGGCGGGTGGAGTCGGCAACGCAGGGCATAGAGAGCGCGCGGGCGGATTTCTATCCCGATATCAACCTGACGGCCTTCATCGGCCTCAATGCCATCGGCCTGGACAACCTGTTCAAGGGCAGCTCGCGCCAGATGGGCGTGACGCCCGCGCTGCGCCTGCCCCTGTTCGACGGCAAGCGCCTGCGCGCCCAGTTGCGCGGCACGCAGGCCGATCTGGACACCGCCATTGCCCAGTACAACGGCGTGGTGCTCGATGCGGTCAAGGAAGCGGGCGATGCCATCACTTCCGTGCAATCGCTGGTGCGCCAACAGCAGCTGCAGGCCGAGTCGCTGGAGAAGGCCGAACGCGCCTACGACTTTGCCGTGCAGCGCTACAAGGCCGGCCTGGCCAGCCAGGTGACGGTGCTCAACACCGAAACCCAGGTGATCACCCAGCGCCGCCTGGACGTGGACCTGCGCGCCCGCGCGCTGGACACGCGCGTGTCGCTGATGAAGGCGCTGGGCGGCGGCTGGACCGATGGCACGGCCGCCGTGCAGGTCAGCCAGCACTGAGATCGCAACCCGCACAGGAATCCACCGCACTCTTGACCCTCCACCGGGCAGACCGCCAGCCAGCGTGACAGACCGCCAGCTCCCTGCCCCGGCCGCACAACCACATTCACAGATAACAAAGCGCCGAACACCATGACCGATACCAACAAGCAAACATCCAATGCACCCGCTGCCGCAGCCTCGCCCGTGGCCAACCCGCAGGGCCGCCGCAAGGGCCTGACCATCGTGGCCGCCGCCGTCGCGGTGGCCGCCGTCGCCTGGGGCGGCTGGCACTGGATGGTGGCCCGCAACTACCAGACCACGGACAACGCCTATGTGGCGGGCAACGTGGTGCAGATCACGCCGCAGGTCGGCGGCACGGTGATCAGCATCGGCGCCGACGACACCGACTACGTCAAGCCCGGCCAGCTGCTGGTGCAGCTGGACTCGGCCGATGCCCTGGTCGCCCTGTCCCAGGCCGAGTCGCAGCTGGCCCAGACCGTGCGCCAGGTGCGCACGCTGTACGCCAACAATGCCCCCCTGGTCGCCCAGGTGGCCCAGCGCGAGGCCGATCTGGCCCGCCTGCAGGCCGATGCCGCCCGCGCCCGCGAGGATGTGGAGCGCCGCCGCCCGCTGCTGGCCACGGGCGCCGTGGGCAAGGAAGAGTTCGACCACGCCCAGTCCCTGGCCCGCACGGCCGGCAATGCCGCCTCGGCAGCCGAAGCCGCCGTGCGCGCCGCCAAGGCGCAGCTGACGGCTGCCGAAGCCCAGACCAAGGGCAGCAGCGCCGAAGAGCACCCCAGCGTGATCGCCGCCTCCGCCAAGGTGCGCGAAGCCTATCTGGCGCTGCAGCGCACGCGCCTGGTCTCGCCCGTGGAAGGCTATGTGGCCAAGCGCGGCGTGCAGCTGGGCCAGCGCGTGGCCTCGGGTGCGCCGCTGATGACGGTGGTGGGCCTGCACAACCTCTGGGTGGATGCCAACTTCAAGGAAAGCCAGCTGGCCCAGCTGCGCATAGGCCAGAAGACCGAGCTGACGGCCGATGTCTACGGCGACAAGATCAGCTACCACGGCACCGTGGTGGGCATGGGCGCAGGAACCGGCGCGGCCTTCTCGCTGCTGCCCGCGCAGAACGCCACCGGCAACTGGATCAAGGTGGTGCAGCGCGTGCCCGTGCGCATTGCGCTGGCGCCGGAAGACCTGGCACAGCACCCGCTGCGCGTGGGCCTGTCCATGGAAGTCAAGGTGGACGTGCGAGACCAGCAGGGCGAGGTGCTGGCAACGACCACGCGCAACGCACCCGTGGCCCAGACCTCCGTCTACGACATGGCGCTGCCGCAGGCCGAGGAGCGCATTGCCCACATCGTGGCGGGCCAGAACGTGGCACCGCTCAAGCAGTTGCCCGAGCTGCCGCCCGTGGCCATGGCCGAGGTGCAGGACAGGGCCCAGGGCAAGGCGCCAGCCGCCGTGGCCTCCGCGCCGGTTGACGCGCAGGCCATGCAGTCCAGGTAAGCAGGCATCGCTTCCCCGCCTTCCCAGAACCTACGCGGACTGCCTATGACTTCCTCTACCACCGCCGTGCCGGAGCCGGCGCCGCCGGTCGCCCCCTCGGCGCCGCCGGCCATGCCTGCACGGCCGGTCCCGCTCAAGGGCGCCCAGCTGGCCCTGGGCACGCTGGCCCTGTCGCTGGCCACCTTCATGAACGTGCTGGACTCGTCCATCGCCAACGTCGCCATTCCGGCGATTTCCGGCGACGTGGGCGTCAGTCCCAGCCAGGGCACCTGGGTGATCACCAGCTTTGGCGTGGCCAACGCCATCTCGGTGCCGCTCACGGGCTGGCTCACCCAGCGCTTCGGCGCCGTGCGCCTGTTCACCATGAGCGTGCTGCTGTTCGTGCTGACGTCCTGGCTGTGCGGCTTTGCCTCGTCGCTGGAGACGCTGGTGCTGTTCCGCGTGCTCCAGGGCCTGGTTGCCGGCCCCATGATCCCGCTGTCGCAGACGCTGCTGCTGTCCAGCTATCCCCCGGCCAAGGCCGGGGTGGCCCTGGCGCTGTGGGGGATGACCACCCTGGTGGCCCCCGTGGTCGGCCCGCTGCTGGGCGGCTGGATCACGGACAACATCTCCTGGCCCTGGATCTTCTATATCAACGTGCCGGTGGGCCTGCTGTCGGCCCTGATGACCTGGAGCATCTACCGCAGCCGCGAGACCCCCACGCGCAAGCTGCCCATCGACTCCGTGGGCCTGGCCCTGCTGGTGCTGTGGGTGGGCGCGCTGCAGCTGATGCTGGACAAGGGCAAGGAGCTGGACTGGTTCGCCTCGGGCGAGATCATCACGCTGTGCGTGCTGGCCATCGTGAGCTTCGTGGTCTTCCTGGTCTGGGAGCTGACCGATGCCCACCCCGTGGTGGACCTGCGCCTGTTCATGCGCCGCAATTTCGCGGCCGGCACGGTGGCGCTGTCGATTGCCTACGGCCTGTTCTTCGGCAACGTGGTGCTGCTGCCCCTGTGGCTGCAGCAGTGGATGGGCTACACCTCCACCACGGCCGGCATGGCACTGGCGCCGGTGGGCATCTTCGCCATCATCCTGACACCGCTGGTGGGCCGCAAGGTCACGCAGTGGGACCCGCGCAGGATGGCCACGGGCGCTTTCATCGTGTTCGCCCTGGTGCTGTGGATGCGCTCGCGCTTCACGGTGGAGACCGACTTCATGCACATCCTGGTGCCCACGCTGATCCAGGGCGCGGCCATGGCCTTCTTCTTCATTCCGCTGACCACGATCACGCTGTCGGGCATCTCGCCGGACCGTATCCCGGCCGCCGCCGGCCTGAGCAACTTCGTGCGGATCACGGCGGGCGCCATGGGCACCTCCATCGCCACCACGCTGTGGGAAAACCGCGCCGCGCTGCACCACGCCCATCTGACAGAAGGGCTGGTCCAGGGCCAGGGCGTGTTCGGCGTCACCCTGCAGGGGCTGCAGGCCGCAGGCCTGAGCCAGGCGCAGGCGCTGGCCCAGATCAACCGGCTGGTGGACCAGCAGGCCTATACGCGCGCCGCCGACGACATCTTCCTGGCGTCGTCCGTGCTGTTCCTGGTGCTGATCGTGCTGATCTGGATGACCAGGCGCCCCGCGGGCCATGCCGGCGGTGCCGAGGCGGCCGGCGCCCATTGATGACCAGCCTCCGGGCCATCACCACAAGGAGCTGCCTGCAGGGGCAGCTCCTTTTTTGTCTACATGACGACACGCAAGGCGCCTTGAACGGGGCCGCCAAGACCACCATCTCGACAGGGCTGCGCCATCGGTTCCATGATGGCGGCGGCCTGAACACCGACGGAGCACCGTGAAAACACCCCGCATCTTCCGCGCCCCGATTGCCGACTACTCCCAATCGCCCCAATCGTCGGCCGGGCGCTTTCGCAACATCCATCCCCGCCCGGCCAATGCCCCCCAGCCCGACGCCAAGGTGATGTGGGACTTCTTCTTCAACAAGCCCAAGAACACCGAGCCTGCGGCGCCCCTGCCCGTGCAGCGGCTCACCCCGGCCGACCTGGCCGCCGCGCCCGAGCGCAGCCTGTACCGCCTGGGCCACTCCACGCTGCTGATGAAACTGCGCGGCGGCTGGTGGATCACCGACCCGGTGTTTGCCGAGCGCGCCTCGCCCTTTTCCTTCATCGGCCCCAAGCGCTTTCATGCGCCGCCCATCGCCCTGCATGAACTGCCCGCGCTGCGCGGCGTGGTGCTCTCGCACGACCACTACGACCATCTGGACCGTGCCACCATCCGCGCCCTGGCGCCCCGGGTCGACTTCTTCCTGTGCACGCTGGGCGTGGGCGACCGGCTCATGGCCTGGGGCGTGGCCCCCGAGAAGGTGCGCCAGTTCGACTGGTGGCAGGACGTGCAGGTGGACGGCCTGCGCTTCACGGCCACTCCGGCCCAGCATTTCTCGGGCCGGGGCCTGCGCGACGGCAACCGCACGCTGTGGGCGTCCTGGGTCATCGAGGACCTGGCAAGCGCCGACACGCTGCGTGTCTTCTTCAGCGGCGACGGCGGCTATTTCGACGGCTTTGCGGAAATCGGCCGGCGCTTCGGCCCCTTCGACCTCACGCTGATGGAGACCGGCGCCTACGACCCGCACTGGCCCTATGTGCACATGCACCCGGCCCAGACCGTGCAGGCCCACCGCGACCTGGGCGGACGCTGGCTGCTGCCCATTCACAACGGCACCTTCAGCCTGGCCATGCATGCCTGGTGGGACCCCTTCGAGCGCGTGCTGGCCCTGGGCGCCGAGCACGGCATTGCCGTGGCCACGCCCATGATGGGCGAGCGCGTGGACCTGGCCGCCCCCCATGCAGGCGAGCGCTGGTGGCGCGCCCTGGTATCTGAGGTCACGCAGGACGGAGCCGCGCCGGCACCCCGGCCCCAGCCGCGATAAACGCGTTTTTGCTGCATTGCGTCATCGGCCTACGCGGGCCGGCATGCATCTGGCTAAAGTGGAACCGGCAAGTGGAACCGGCAAGTGGATCTGGCAGGTAGATCCGGCAAATGGATCCTGAGCTTCAGGAGCGCACATGGCAAACCGCAAATCTTCCAAGGCCGCTTCGGTGGCCCGTCAGGCCACCGATCTGGCCATTGCCGCGCCGCAGGTGGTGGCGCACAGGCTCACCCGCATGGCGCTGGCCGGGGCCAATCCCTCCGCACGGGACCGGCGCGAATTCACGCGCATGGTGTCCGAGAAACAGACAGCCTTCCACCAATCCTGGGCCGCCATGGGCCTGCAGTCCATGGTCGCCAGCCAGGCCCTGATGCAGGCCTGGATGCGCATGTGGTGGATGCCCTGGAGCGCCTCCACCTGGAATGGGGGCGCACTGGCATCGCAGGCCTCGCAATGGAACAACGCCATGTGGGGCGTGGTGGGCAAGGGCATGGCGCCCGTGCACCGCACTGCAGTGGCCAACGCCCGGCGCCTGGCGCGCGGCTGATCCACCCATATCAAACCCGCTTCATTGACTGGAGCGGCACGGCGCGGCAGGGCTGATGCGGGGCGAGGTTCAGGTATCCTCGCGGCCTTCGTTCCGTTTTGCTGCGCTGCCGCATTTCCAGGCATGGACTCCATGCAGAGACTGAAAACACGGCCGCGGCAGGCGGATTTCCCCCTTTCTGCCATCGCTTTGCCAGTCTTCCCCGGAGTTCTCTGATGACACACAAGGCCCCGCCTGCCGGCCAGGGCCTGCACGGTCAAGACGACCTGCAGCGCAATCTCACCAACCGCCACATCCAGCTCATCGCCATCGGCGGTGCCATCGGCACGGGCCTGTTCATGGGCTCGGGCAAGACCATCAGCCTGGCGGGTCCGTCCATCGTCTTCGTCTACGCCATCATCGGCGTGATGCTGTTCTTCGTGATGCGGGCCATGGGCGAGCTGCTGCTGTCCAACCTGCAGTACCGATCCTTCATCGATTTCTCGGCCGATCTGCTGGGGCCCTGGGCGGGCTTCTTCACGGGCTGGACGTACTGGTTCTGCTGGATCGTCACGGGCATTGCCGATGTGATTGCCATATCGGCCTACTCCCAGTTCTGGTTCCCCGACCTGCCCCAGTGGGCCCCGGCCATCGCCTGCGTGGGCCTGCTGCTGGGCCTGAACCTGCTGACCGTGAAGCTGTTCGGCGAGATCGAGTTCTGGTTCGCCATGATCAAGATCGTGGCCATCGTGGCCCTGGTGGCAACGGGGCTGTACATGGTGGGTGCCGCCTTCGTCTCGCCTGCGGGGCGTGCGGCCAGCCTGTCCAACCTCTGGAACGACGGCGGCATGTTCCCCAACGGGATGATGGGTTTTTTCGCGGGCTTCCAGATCGCGGTGTTCGCCTTCGTGGGCATCGAGCTGGTGGGCACCACGGCGGCCGAGGCCAAGGACCCCGAGCGCACGCTGCCGCGCGCCATCAATTCGATTCCCGTGCGCATCATCGTGTTCTACGTGCTGGCCCTGATCGCCATCATGGCCGTCACCCCCTGGCGCGACGTGGTGCCGGGCAAGAGCCCGTTCGTGGAGCTGTTCGTGCTCGCAGGCCTGCCGGCCGCTGCGGGCGTGATCAATTTCGTGGTGCTGACCTCGGCCGCCTCGTCGGCCAACAGCGGCGTGTTCTCCACCAGCCGCATGCTCTACGGCCTGGCGCTCAAGGGCGATGCGCCCAAGTCCTTCCACCGGCTGTCGCGCAGCAGCGTGCCCTCGCGCGGGCTGCTGTTTTCCTGCACCTGCCTGCTGGCCGGCGCCTTCCTGATGTGGGTGGTGCCCGATCTGGTGGAAGCCTTCACGCTGGTGACCACGGTATCGGCCATCCTGTTCATGTTCGTGTGGTCGCTGATCCTGCTGTCCTATATCGCCTACCGGCGCCAGCGCGCGGCCCTTCATGAGGCTTCGCGCTACAAGATGCCGGGCGGCGTGGCCATGTGCTGGGCCTGCCTGGCGTTCTTTGCGGCCATCCTGGGCCTGCTCACCCTGCAGGCCGACACGCGCCAGGCGCTGGTGGTGACGCCGGCCTGGTTTGCACTGCTGGCCATTGCCTACCAGTTCGTGCGCCGCCGGGCATCAAGCCAACCCTCGGGCAGCTGCGCTGAGCCTTCCAGCGCCCTGCCAGGCGCCGTGGCCAAGCCGCGCTGACCTGGTTTCTGGCCGCCCCCTGCACTCCGGGGCGGCCTTTGCACGGAGGTGCCGCACCCCGTGCTTTCTCTCAGTGCCCTGCCGACCCCCGTCATTTTGTGCACCAGACTTGTGCACAACGCCTCAGGCGTGTCCAGCGATTAGATAACGCGTGAACAAAAAACAACTGTCTTTACGTGAAGAGAAATATGTAGATACAAATCGTTATCATTCGCACCTTGATTTTTAACACATACGGAACTTTACAAAGATGGTCAGAATCTCGGTGCTCCGCCCTCTTCCTCTTTGCGCTGCCCTGGCATGCACAGCCATGGCCCATGCCCAGACGGCCGACAGCAAGGCCGACACGTCCCTGTCCACGGTGGTGGTGACCGCCTCGGGCACGGCCGTGGACATCAAGGAGGCGCCGGCCAGCATCAGCGTGATCACGCGGGAAGACATCGAGCGCAAGCCCGTCACCAGCATCGGCGAGCTGCTGTCCACCATTCCCGGCGTGACCGGCGGTCTGTCGGGCACGGGCGCCCAGTCCAAGATCAAGCTGCGTGGCCTGCCCGAGAAGTACACGCTGATCCTGGTGGACGGCAAGCGCCAGGGCAACTCGGCCGGCATCAACTACCGTGACGACCTGGGCTCGCAGGACCTGGACTGGATCTCGCCCGAGATGATCGAGCGCATCGAGGTGGTGCGCGGCCCCATGTCCTCGCTGTACGGCTCGGACGCCATGGGCGGCGTGATCAACATCATCACGCGCAAGATCGGCAAGCGCTGGAGCGGCTCGACGACGCTGAACTACAGCAAGCCCTCCGACGGCGACCGCGGCGACACGCGCCAGCTGGGCTTCAACATCAGCGGCCCGCTGTCCGACAAGTTCGGCCTGCGCCTGGGCGGCAACTACACGGACCGCGCTGCCGACGAGGGCACGGGCGGCTTCCCGGGCACCTACCAGTCCACGGCCGGCTCGCGCAAGCAAAACCTCAACGCCCTGCTCAACTGGCAGCTCACGCCCGACCAGGTGATCGGCATCGAGGCCGCGCAAGGCATCCAGCGCGCCACGGGCTCCGATCGGTTGGTGAATGGACGCCCCGTGGTATCGCAATGGGGCCTGAGCAAGCTGGAGCAGACCAAGTTCGGCCTCAGCCACGATGGCCGCTGGGGCGACATGACCTCCAAGCTCAACCTCGTGCACAACAAGTACGAGGACAAGGGCGACACCATCGGCAACAACTCCAAGGAAACCACGCTGGACGGCCGCATCGACAAGCCGTTGAAGCTGTGGGGACTGGACCAGGCCATGACGCTGGGCATGCAGTGGCGCCGCGAGTCGCTGGACAACCGCGACACCATCGGCCTGGCGCCCATCGACTACGCGGGGCGCCCGGTCTCGGGCTCGGGCCTGAGCGCCACCACCTGGGCGCTGTTCGGCGAGGACCAGATCTTCCTGCGCGACAACCTGGCGCTGACGCTGGGCCTGCGCATGGACCACCACCAGAAATATGGCAACAACTGGAGCCCGCGCGCCTACCTGGTCTACCACCCGGCCTCGGAGTGGACAGTGCGCGGCGGCGTCTCGCGCGGCTTCCGTGCGCCCAACCTGAAGGAAAACTCGGCCAGCGCCGCCACGCAATCCGGGGGCAACGGCTGCCGCAGCCTGGCCGGCATGGGCTGGACCAGCACCAGCGTGAATGCCGACGGCACGCGCGGCTGCTACATGGCCGGCAACCCCGACCTGCAGCCCGAGACCAGCACCAACTTCGAGCTGGGCACCAGCTGGGACCGCAATGGCTGGGCCCTTGGCGCCACCTACTTCCACACCAACTTCAAGAACAAGATCGACTACCAGCCGCTGGGCTTGTACAACGGCTTTTGGTGGACCCGCATGGCCAACGCCCAGCGTGCCCGCACGCGCGGCCTGGAAGGCTTCGTGAACGTTCCCCTGGCCAAGGGCCTGACCTGGAACACCAACATCACCAAGATGTTCGAGTCCAAGAACCTGAGCACGGGCGCCTCGCTGCTGGCCGTGCCCGAGCTGTCCATCTACTCGTCGCTGCAGTGGCAGATCCGCCAGGGCTGGTCCGCCATGTTCAGCGCCCGCCACGTGGGCAAGGAAGTCGTGACCACGGGCACGGCCACCACCTTCGCCAAGGCCTACACGACGTTCGACGTGTCCATGAACTACAACGTCACCGACTCGATGACCCTGCGCGCCGGCATCATCAACCTGACCGACAAGGAAACCCGCACCATCGGCGCCAACTACGACAACGGCGGCCGTACCTACTTCGTGGGGATGACGGCCAGGTTCTGATGGCGCGGTTCTGATAGCGCGTTATCGGCCCTTGCGCTGACCCAGACAAAGCGCCCGTTGTGACGGGCGCTTTTTTCATGGCGAGGAACAGGGCCTCACCCCCAGATGCCGCCCTGCGCAGGGGGCTTGCGCGCCAGCAATTCCTCGTCTGTCAAGGGCCGGCCTGTCCAGACATTCACCTTCGAGGCCCCGGCCGCGCTGCCCAGCTCGCGCAAGGCCCTCAGCTCCACCTGGGTGAACCAGCCCTCGGGGTCGCCCAGCGGATGGATGACGATGTGCGGTGAGGCCGCCAGCCAGGCACGCCGATGCATGCGCCTGAGCTGGTACTTCAGAAGCTGCTCGGCCAGGATGAAGTCCGATATCAGCGAACGCGGGTGGGCGAAGGGATTGACGACTTCGGCAGGCTCCGATGCGGCCGCGAGCCTGGCCTGCGGGCCGGCCGCGAGAATCCGGCGCCGGGGCGGCGGACTCAGGGCCAGCTCGGGAACCTCCGACAGGGTCTGGCCCGTTTTCGGATTTGTCAGCGTCAGGCGCTCGGGAGAAATCTGTACGTAGATGAGTGGTAGGAAGGCAGAGAGCATGGACATCCATCAATCGATTTTCTGAACCACGGTCTGGCCCGGCAGCAAGGCCCGGCCATCCCCGCTGCGCGGCAGCATCGGCGCGACAGGCTGGCCTGTCTGGCGGTCCAGCAGCAGCGAATGCGCCTCGCCCGGCGCGAACAGATGGCCTTCGCCCCATTGCCGCAAGGCCACGATGACGGGGAACAGGTCCAGCCCCCGGGCCGTCAGCACATATTCCAGGTAGGCCGAGCCTTCGGCGGCGGGGCGGGTTTCGAGGATGCCGGCCTCCACCAGACGCCGCAGCCGGTCGGCCAGGATATTGCGGGCCGCGCCCAGGCTGCGCTGGAAATCGCCAAAGCGGCTGATGCCATCGAAGGCATCGCGCACGATGAGCAGCGACCAGCGGTCGCCGATCACATCCAGGGAGCGGGCCACCGGACAGGGCTGCGGTGTGTCAGGACGGGTGTCTTCTTTCATGGCGTCATTTTGGTTGCATTTCAAAACTGGTTCAACTAGCATCCAACCAGTTTTGTTTTGCAACTGGATTCAACCCATGAACGCCTTCCCTGCCCCGGACACGGTCCGCATGCCGCGCAGCCTGGTGCTGCTGTTCGCCGCTGCCAGCGGCCTGAGCGTGGCCAATGTCTACTACGCCCAGCCGCTGCTGGAGGCGCTGGCGGCCGACTTCGGCATCAGCCATGCAGCCGTGGGCGGGGTGGTCACGGCCACGCAGGCCGGCTGCGCGCTGGCACTGCTGCTGCTGGTGCCGCTGGGCGACCGGCTGGAGCGGCGGCGGCTCATGCTTTTGCAGTTGCTGGGCCTGGTGCTGGCCCTGGCGGCCGTCAGCACCGCGCATTCGACCGTTCTGCTGCTGGCGGGCATGCTGGCCGTGGGCCTGCTGGGCACGGCCATGACGCAGGGGCTGATCGCCTATGCGGCCAGCGCCAGCCAGGCGCATGAGCGCGGGCGCGTGGTGGGCGCGGCCCAGGGCGGGGTTTTCATCGGCCTGCTTTTGGCGCGCGTGTTTGCCGGCGCCGTGGGTGACCTGGCTGGCTGGCGTGGCGTCTATGCCTGCTCGGCCCTGCTGATGCTGGCCCTGGCCTGGCCCCTGTGGCGGCAACTGCCCCGGCTGGCGGTGCCCTTGCATGCACCCAGCTACACGCAGCTGCTCGCCTCCATGCTCCAGCTGTTGCGCCAGGACCGCATGCTGCGCACACGCGGCATGCTGGCCCTGCTGATGTTTGCCACCTTCAATATCTTCTGGAGCGCCCTGGTCCTGCCGCTGAGCGCACCGCCCTACAGCCTGTCGCTCACGGCCATCGGCGCCTTTGGCCTGGCCGGCGTGGTGGGCGCACTGGCCGCGGCCCGTGCCGGCCACTGGGCCGACCAGGGTTTCGCGCAGCGCACCAGCCTGGGCGCGCTGGTGATCCTGCTGCTGGCCTGGGCGCCGATTGCGCTGCTGGAGCAGTCGCTGTGCGCGTTGGTCGCCGGTATCGTGCTGCTGGACCTGGGCGGCCAGGCCCTGCATGTGACCAACCAGAGCCTGATCTTTCGCAGCAACCCGCAGGCGCACAGCCGGCTGGTGGGCCTGTACATGCTGTTCTATGCCGTGGGCAGCGGGCTGGGGGCGCTGATTGCCACCAACGCCTACGCGCGGTTTGGCTGGCACGGCGTCTGCGTTGCGGGGGCGGCGTTCAGCCTGGCGGCCCTGGTGTTCTGGGCCATGACACGGGAGGCGGCTGCCCAGGCCAGCGTTCCCGCCTAGACCCGGCTCACCAGCTCCGAAGGCACCCGCCCCAGCGCCTTGCGGAACATGGTGGAAAACGCGCTGGGGCTGTCATAGCCCAGGTCCAGCGCCACCTGCGTGACCGATGAGCCCGCAGACAGCCGCGACACCGCTGCCAGCAGGCAGGCCTGCTGGCGCCAGGCGCCAAAGGCCATGCCTGTGTGCTGCTGGAAAAACCGGCTGAAGGTGCGCAGGCTCTTGTTCAGCGCCTGTGCCCAGTCCTGGGGCGTGGCGCGGATGCTGGGCTGGGCCAGGAACTGCTTGCACAGGGCGGCCAGCTTTTCGTCGCGGGGAATGGGCGCGAACAGCGGCAGGCTGCGGGCCGAGGCCAGCTCGTGCAGCACCAGCGTGACCAGGGCGCCGTCGCGGCCCGCTTCGTCGTACAGCGCCGGCAGGTCGGCGCAGGACAGCAGCAACTGGTGCAGCAGCGGGGTGACGACCAGGGCCTCGCAATGCACACCCGGGCGGGGCGCAGCAGCCGGTTCGATGTACAGGCTGCGCGTGCTCACGCCCTGCATGCGCACGCTGTGCGGCTTGCTGGCCGGAATCCACACGCCGCTGTAGGGCGGGATGGTCCAGGCACCGTCATCGGTTTCCACCTCCATCAGCCCGCTCATCCCGTAGAGAAACTGCGCACGCCGGTGGCTGTGCGTGGGCAGCAGCGTGCCAGGCGTGTAGTCGGTGCCGATGGCCAGCACATCGCGCGCCACGGCGTCCACGGAATGCAGCGGGATGTTGAGCATGGGAATGTCCGGAAAACAGCCAACAGGCTTTGGCAGGAATTCAAGGATTATTGACCCATCCGCGAAAGCAGGCCAAACCGCGGCATCCTAAGGTTCAGTCCTTGCTCGTTTTTTCCAAAGGACTGTCTGTGTTCCCTCTTCTGCTGCTGGCTTTCGGTGTGCTTGCCGGCGTGACCACCGTGCTCTTCGGATTTGGCGGCGGCTTCGTGGCCGTTCCGCTGCTTTATGCGCTGCTGACCTCCATCCACGGCGCGGACTCCGCCGTTGGCCAGGCTGCCATGCACATTGCCGTGGCCACCTCCACCTGCGTGATGATTTTTGGCGCCTCCATGGCCACGCTGCGCCAGCACCGCGCGGGCGCCCTGCCCTGGGATCAGGTGCGGCCGCTGGCCGGCTTCATCGCGGCCGGCGCCGTGGCAGGCGCGGCGGCCGCCACCTGGATCAGCGGGGAATGGGTGCGCTGGGCCTTCATCGCCTACCTGGCCCTGACCATCGCCGACGCGCTGCTGCGCCCGGGCTTCGTGCACGGCACCGCCGCCCAATTGCAGCCCATGGGCCGCAGGCCCGCCGCCATCGCAGGCTTGGCGATTGGCGCGATTGCAGCCTTCCTGGGTGTGGGCGGCAGCGTGATGACCGTGCCGCTGATGCGCCGGCGCGGCGCCAGCATGGCGGCGGCCACGGCCATGGCCAGCCCGCTGTCCCTGCCCATGGCCGTGGCGGGCACCGCTGCCTACATGCTGGCATCGCAGGGCGCGGGGCTGGGCCCCTGGCATGTGGGCTATGTGGACCTGCAGGCCTTTGCGTTGCTGACGGCCGGATCGTGGACGGGCATCAGGCTGGCAGCCCCGCTGATCGGCCGCATTCCCGATGCCCTGCATGCCAAGGCCTACCTGACCCTGCTGGGCCTGGTGCTGCTGGTCATGATCGTGGCCTGAGCGCTGCGCTCAACCCTCCTGGAAGATCGCCTCGATCCGGGTCTCGAACACCCGGGCAATGGCGAATGCCAGCGGCAGGCTGGGGTCGTAGCGGCCCGTCTCGATCGCGTTCACGGTCTGGCGCGACACGCCCAGCAGGTCCGCCAGCGCAGCCTGGCTCCAGCCGCGCTCGGCGCGCAGTTCACGGATGGTGTTTTTCATCGCAGGGCCGCCCCAAGATGAAAAGGCACCCCCTCGGGGGGCAGCGGACCTTGCACAGCAAGGGGAGCGCGGGGGTCATTTTTCATGGGAGGGGCACTTTGGCGGAACAGCTCATCGGCTGCGCAGCCAGTGGGCCACCGAGGCAGCCACCCAGAGCGCACCCATCAAGGGCCACACCATGAACATGCTGAGCTTGGGAAAACCTGCCATTTCCAGGAATCCGTAGGTGAAGGTGATGCCAGCCGTGCCCGCCGCTGCAATCGCCAGCTGCTCCAGCATGGACTTGCGCAGGAACTCGTCGGTATCGCGCACCAGGCGCACGATGGCCCGCACGGCCAGCGCAAACGCCAGCATGGGGCTGAGCAGCAGCGCCGTGCGCAGGGCCCCGGCCTGCATGTCGGCACTGAGCAAAAGCGCCCCCACAAGCAGCGCCATGTAGAGCAGCAGCGCAAATCCAAGTTCCTTCTGGTAGCGGCGGTTGGTGACCGTTGTTTGATTCATGGAAGTCTCTCGCAATGTGTAAAGGATGCTTGACATTGTGCGATGCCATCCGTGGACATGTCAAGCAAGCTTTACATCGGCACTGAACGCCCCGCCGTACAATCGCCGCCGTTGGTGCCAGCAGCCCCAGGGGCTGCGGTTAAACGGGAAACATGGGGCGGCCAGATAAAGCCGCCCGCATGTACTGCCCCCGCAACAGTGAGTGAAACGCCGCGTGCATGGCACCGGCCCCCGCCAAACCCGTGCCACTGGGCGTACAGCCCGGGAAGGCCTTGGCGAGTGCGTCACCAGTCTGGATACCGGCCAACAGGCGGCCGGCCGCGCTTGCAGCGCAGCCGGTCTTTTTGGTTTCCGTGCCGGCGGGGTCGCTGGCGCGCAACTGGCTCGCATCCATGCACACCCTCGCCCTCGCGCGCGCCCCCGGCGCCGCTCTTCGCTCGCCCTCGGCGTTCCCCGTACTGCGCACGTTGTCCGCCCTGGCTGCGGCCTCGCTGCTGGCCTGCCAGGCCCAAGCACAGACACAACAGGCGCAGCGCGCACAGACCTCCCAGCTCGATACGGTGGTCGTCACCGCCTCGCGCAGCGAGCAGCCCCTGCGCACCGTCACGGCCGACATGACCGTGATCGACGCCGAGACCATTGCCCGCAGCGGCGCCACGGGCGTGGCGGACCTGCTGGTACAGGTGCCGGGCGTGCAGATCAACCGCAACGGCGGGCCGGGCCAGGTCACCTCGGTCTACCTGCGCGGCACCAGCAACCAGCACACTGCCGTGTTCATCGACGGCGTGCGCTACAGCTCGCAGGAGCTGCAGGGCGGCGCGGTCTGGTCCACCCTGCCGCTGGCGCAGATTGACCGCATCGAGGTGCTGCGCGGCCCGGCCGCCGCCATCTATGGCTCAGACGCCATGGGCGGCGTGATCCAGATCTTCACCAAGCGGGCGGACGGCCAGACCCGCGCCTATGCCGAGGCCGGCATAGGCAACCAGGGCACCAGCAAGCTGGCCACGGGATTTCAGGGCGGTGCCAACGGCTTCACCTACGGGCTGAACCTGGCTGACGAGCGCAGCGACGGCTTCGACGTCTACCCCGGCAACACCTTCTCGCCCAATCCAGACAAGGATGGCTACAGCAACACCTCACTGGGCCTGAACGCGGGCTACAAAACGGGCATCCACCAGATCGATGCCAGCCTGCTGCACAGCCGCCTGCGCACCCACTACGACCAGAGCCCGCCGCCGTTCGACGACTACGACGTGGTCAAGAACACCACCGGCAGCCTGCGCTGGCAGGCCGGCTGGAACGCCATGTACAAAAGCGTGGTCCAGGTCTCCCATACCGACAGCCAAAGCGACCGCCACACCCAGTCGCCGGAAAGCGCCAAGGGCCGCTCCACCAACTACCTGCTGCAGAACCTGTTCACGCTGGGCCAGCACCGTTTCAACATCGACCTGGAGCGCCGCGAGGACAAGCTGGACACGCAATACGCCTGGACGCAGAACACCGACAGCCGGCGCGTGCAGAACTCCCTGTCGGCCGGCTGGCGCCTGACCGAGGGGAGCCACCAGTTCGACGCCAACCTGCGCCACGACCAGGTGCGCGACCAGCAGAACAAGACCACGGGCGGGCTGGGCTATGGCCTGCAGATCGACGAGCGCTGGCGCTGGGTGGCATCGGCCGGCACGGCCTTTCGCACGCCCACGCTGTACGAGCGCTTCACGGGCCAGGCGGCGGCCGACCTTAAGCCCGAAAGCAGCACCAACGTGGAAACGGGCCTGCACTATGCGGCCGGTGCCAACCGCCTCTCGGCCGTGGTCTACCGCAACAAGTTCAAGAACCTGATCACCTACGACTGGAACAGCGCCGTTCCCTGCAACTGCTACCGCAACTGGCAGAGCGTGGAAATCACCGGCCTGACGCTGTCTGGCGGCACGCGCCTGGGCAGCGCCAATCTGGGCGCCTCGCTGGACTTCATGAACCCCGAGAACCTGGAGACCGGCAAGCTGCTGCCCTACCGCTCCAAGCGCATGCTCAAGCTCAACGCCGACACCCAGGCGGCCGGCTGGACGCTGGGCGGCGAAGCGCAGCTGTACAGCGGCCGTTACGCCGACGAGGCGAACACCTTCAAGCTGGGCGGCTACGGCGTGGTCAACCTCTACGCCCAGCGCCAGCTGACCAGGCAATGGACGCTGCTGGCCCGTGTCAACAACATCGCCGACCGCGACTACGCCCCCACGCGCGGCTATGCCAACGCAGGCCGCACCGTGTTCGTCAGCGTGCGCTGGACACCTCTGCCCTGACCCCATGCATCTGCTTCTGCGCCTGCTTTCGCGCCTGCCCCGCATCCTGCTGCTGACTGCCGCCCTGGCCTGCGCAGGCGGCGCGGGCAACGCCTTTGCGCAAAAGGCGGCGGATGCGGGAACGGGCGGGGCAACCACCACCTACACCGTCACCGACATGCGCGGCCGTCAGGTGCGCCTGGAGCGCGTGCCGCAGCGCATCGTCTCGCTGCTGCCCTCGCTGACCGAATCGCTGTGCGCGCTGGAGGCCTGCGAGCGCATCGTGGGCGTGGACGAGTTCTCCAACCACCCGGCCCGCGTGGCCGCCCTGCCCAAGCTGGGCCACACTTTTGCCCCGCTGGTCGAGGCCACCGTGCGGCTCAGGCCCGACGTGGTGCTGATGGCATATTCCGCACCCGTCATCGCGCAGCTGGAGCGCTTCGGCATTCCCGTGCTGGCACTGGACGCCAACGACATGGCGCAGCTGGAGCAGGTACTGCACAAGCTCGACCAGCTGCTGCAGGTGCAGCGCGCCAACGCCCTGCTGGCGCGCATGCAGGCCCAGGTGGACCAGCAGGCCAAGGCGCTGGCTGCGCACACGCCCGCCGGGCAGAAGGTGTATTTCGAGGTGGACGCCACGCCTTACGCGGCAGGGCCGGACTCCTTCATAGGCCAGCTGCTGCAGCGCCTGGGCGCGCGCAATGTGCTGCCGCCCAACCTGGGTCCCTTCCCCCGCATCACGCCCGAATACGTGCTGCGCCAGCAGCCGCAACTCATCATCCACACGCCGCAGACGCCATCGGCCAGCTTTGCCGCCCGCCCCGGCTGGAGCCGCATGCCCGCCGTGCGCTCGGGCCGCATCTGCGCGCTGGACCTGGTCGAGACGGACGTGGTCTCCCGCCCCGGCCCGCGCCTGGGCGAGGCAGCGCGGGCGCTGGCCCGCTGCCTGCAGATGCCGGGCACAGCGCCGCGTTGACTTCGCTGGCCGGCTTGGCCCGCTTGGTCTGCTTGGCCGATGGCCCTGCCTACTCCAGCACCACGGCCGTGCCGCTGGCAGACACCATCAACATGCCGTTGCCCTGGCCCAGCACTTCGTAATCCAGGTCCACCCCCACCACGGCATTCGCGCCCAGTTCCTGGGCGCGTTCCTCCAGCTCCTTGAGCGCAATCTCGCGCGCCCGCTGCAGCTCGCGCTCATAGGTGGCCGACCGCCCGCCCACGATGTCGCGCAGCCCGGCAAACAAGTCCTTGAACACATTGGCGCCCAAAATCGCCTCGCCCGCAACCACGCCGCAGTAGCGGGTGATGCGGCGGCCTTCGATCTGGGGGGTGGTGGTGATGATCATGAGAAATCCTCGGTGAAGATGTTGAAGATGGATTTTGGCCGCCCAGCCTGCGTAAGCCCAACGCAAGGCAGGCCTGCACGCTGCAGTCTGACATAGGCCTGCGCTATCATCTTTCGCCTTCAGATCTCGGAAGGTGGTTTCAAAAAATTCAATCGCGTGCAGGAGCCATTGGGACTCATCTCCATCTAGGTAGCGAAAAAATCAATGCGAGACCCACCTATTCGGCTCCACCCGCGTCGCAGCGCCCCATGGCAGTGCAAGGCGCCGCAAGCCGCAACATCTTCCCCGCGCCCCAGGCTTGCACGATCGATCCGGCACGATAGGTTCGGCAAGCGCGCGCCCCATCAGCCCCATAATCTGGCTTCAAAAATTTCGCACCCCCTTTGACACAGTCCCTCAAAGAACTCCTTGCGGCCAAGGCCGCGCTGGACATGGAAATTGCCAAGGCCCGCACCTCGGCGGCCGACGCTGCCCTGTCCAAGGTCCAGAAGCTGGTGACCGATTTCGGATTCACCCAGCAGCAAGTGTTCCCCTATATCCCAGCAAAAACCAGCGCACCGGCGAAGTATCGCGATCCGTCTACAGGAGCAACGTGGACAGGTCGCGGCAAGCCTCCGAACTGGATCAAGGACCAGGATCGCGACGACTTCCTCATCGAACGCAAACCCGAGGCGGCCCAAGGCCCGTTCCTCGCAGAAATGGCGGCAGCGGCAGCTCGCAACTGAAGGCGCTGCACACGGCGGCACGCAGGATGCTGTGCGGTGCGGTGGGGTTCCGATGCGAAGGAATCTGTGCCGTCCGAAAAAAAGCCCTCTGAGCATTCAGCGGGCTTTTTTTCCGGCCTGGCGCCGGCAGCGTAGTCACTGCCGGCATCTTTCGATGGCGTGCATCGCGCTCCGGCATGGGGGACCAGCCGGGCCTTTGCGGCACCGCCAGCCCTCAGGCGTGGCTGACGGGGCAGCTGCCTGCTTTGCCCATGATGCTGTCCGCGGGCGCCTGCGCGCGGTCATTCAGGCCGTAGTCGCGCAGCACCTGGGTGACGCGCACGCGGTAGTCCTTGAAGATCTTGTCGCGGCCGGCGCGCTGGGCGCTGAGGTGGGCTTCCACGTTACGCCACTGGACGACGGCTTCCTCGTCGCGCCAGGTGGTGACGGACATGACTTTCTCGGGGTTGAGCGTGCTCTGGAAGCATTCCACGGAGATGAACCCCTCCATGGGCTTGAGCATGGGGGTGAGCTTGTTGACCAGGTCCACATAGGTCTGGTTCTGGCCGGGCAAGGCCTGCAGTTCGAACAGTACGACAACCATCTTCAACTCTCCTTTTTTCGGGAACAGAGATTCCGGCGCCGCGCAGCGGCGGCTCCGGCGTGGGGGAAATGGGTGAATGGGCGGCGCCGCAGATTCAGCGGCTGCGCTCCAGGTGGGTCAGCCAGGCGACCAGCACATCGCGCGCGGCCAGGGTCAGCAGGCCGCCGTATTTCTGGGCATCGGCGCGCAGCGTGCGCGGGTCCACCTGGGCCACGCCCAGTTCGCAGGCATGGCCGACCAGCCAGCGCTCCAGCCGGGCCGCGTCGGCCTCCAGATGGAATTGCAGGCCCAGCACCTGCGTGCCGACGGCAAAGGCCTGGTTGGCACCGATGGCGGTGCCGGCCAGGTGCACGGCGCCTTCGGGAATGTCGAACTGGTCGCCATGCCAATGGAGCACGGGGACGCCGTCCAGTTTGGCGAGGGGCGAGGCCAGGCCCGCATCGGTAAGCGTGAGCGGAGAAAAGCCGATTTCCTTGACGCCCAGCGGGTAGACCCTGGCGCCCAGCGCGCGCGCAATGAGCTGCGCGCCCAGGCAGATGCCCAGCAGCGGCTTGCCGCTGTCCAGCCAGCGGCGCACGGCCGCCAGCTCCTGGGCGACGAAGGGATAAAGCGCCTCGTCATAGGCACCTATGGGTCCGCCCAGCACGACGAGCAGGTCGGCACGGCCCAGGTCCAGGGTGTCAAGCTCGCCGATGCTGGGATCGACGTACTGCACTTCGTAGCCGCGGCTGGCGAACTCGGCATGCAGGGTGCCCAGGTCTTCGAAGTGGATGTGGCGCAGCGCGATGGCTTTTTTCATGGGAGGAACTCAGGTGGATACAGGAGGGTGGCTTGGAACGTGCGGAGCCCGTCAGGCGCCGGGCTTGAGATCGACGTGGATATGGCCTGCCGAGGGGAAGGTGCAGCAGGCCAAGGCATAGCCGGCTTCCTTTTCCCTGTCGCTGAGGCAAAAGTCCGCCTCCAGCCGTGAACTGCCTCCCGTGATGCGGATGCGGCAGCTGCCGCAGATGCCGGCCCGGCACTGGCTGCGGATGGCAATGCCCACGCCTTCCAGGATTTCCAGCAGGCTTTTGCCGGACGCGGCTTCGACGATCTGCCCGCTGTGCGCGATCTGCAGCTGGCATGCCTGCGCGGTCTCGCCTGGCTGGGCGGTGGATGCGGCAGGCGGCGTGAAGGCCTCGATATGCTGTATGGCACCGGGAAAGCAGGCCCGCGCATGCTCGCGAAAGGTCTGCGCAAAGGCGTGGCCGCCACAGATGACGACGGCCTGGGGCTGGCCCAGCGCCAGCAGGGACTGCTGCGAGGGGCGGCCCGGCACGAAGGGCCCGTGGGCGGCAATGTCTTCACGCGTGATGTGGATACGCAGGTCGAACCAGGGGGCCGTTTCGCACAGCTGCTGCAGCTCCTGCAGGAACGGAATGTCGGCCATGCGCGCAAAGCACAGCAGCAGCGTGGTGCGGGGCACGCGCCGGCCCTGCTGGCGCAGCCGGTCCAGTTCGCGCAGCAGCGCCAGCGGCAAGGTCAGGCCGATGCCGCCGGCCAGCATGACCAGGCAGTCCAGGCCCAGCACCAGGTCGGCCGTGATGTCGCCGGCCACGCCGCCCAGCGGCAGCGTGGAGCCTGCGCGCAGCACCGCATGCATGTGGTCGGAGACGCTGCCCCGGCCCGAGCTTTTGACGGCAATGTCGAACTGGCCGGCGCCGTCGTGCTCGCTGCAGGGCTCGTAGCGGGTGATGGAGTACAGCCGCTGCTGCATGGTGCCACGGGCGTCGGCATGCTCGATGGCCACATGCCGGCCGGGCCGCAGGCCGCCGAGGAATTGCGCCGAGGCGCCCTGCACGCGCAGGGTGTAGACCATGACGCCGCCCGCCTCTGCCCGTGCAGCGGCGCAGCGCGCGAGCATGCTGCCTGCCTGGAGGGCGGCGCTCATGCCTGCATCTCCTCGAGGACCGAGGACACCAGCGCCACGCTGCCGCCCAGGTTGCGGCCCGCCAGGCCGATGCGGTCGATCAGGCTTTGCACCGAGTCGGTGTAGACGCCGATCTCGTTGCTGTCGCCCACGTCGTGCAGGATGTCGCGCGCATGCGGCATGCCGACCATGGTGAAGACGGTGGACCAGGCGCCCAGTTCGTTGTTGGCGAACATCTGCACGGTCTTGAGGATGATGGAGCGCAGGTAGCTGCGCTCGCGGTTGCTCAGGCCCTGGACGATGTCGGTGGCCACCGAGCTGAAGACGCTGGAGTGGCTCCATTCGTCCACGGTGTGGGTGCGCGTGACCTCGTGGCAGATGGGCTGGATGCTGCGGTCCTCGGCCATGGTCTTGAGGTAGTCGGTGATCAGGGTCTCGCTGGCGCAGGCAATGGCGAAGCGGGCCAGGCGGCGCTCCCATTCCGCGCCGCACTGCGCCAGCACGCCGTTACGCCAGCCGACGAGGTTGAAGTCCGCGTAGTCCAGCGGCGCCAGGCCGCGCATCTCGTAGATGTAGTTGCAGGCCATGATGGACATGCGGGTGTGCAGGGCCTCGTCCAGCAGGGCCTGGGACATGACGTCCTGCAGCAGCGCCCGGTTGGCGCTGGGCGGCGGGGTCTTGATGATGTCCTCGCAGGCCGGCGTGACCACGTTGCACTCGATGTAGATGGTCTTGAGGTTGTAGATGCCCCAGGCGTAGGACAGGCATTGGTCGCGCAGGTGCTGTGGCGCCTCCACCCATGCCTGGTGATCGCGAAACGGCAGCAGCGAGGCGGTGAAGTCCTGCCGGGCGGGGTCGAACGCCAAGCCGCAGTAATCAGGCAGGTCCTGATTCACGGCCGCTCTTGACTTCCAGAGCAGGGACAGCTTTTTGAGCGCATCGCGCACGGCGTCATCTGTCCGAGAGATATCGAGATTCATTTTTCAACTCCGTGTGATTGAACTTGATTGATCTGAGTCAAATCGCCTATTACCTCCCCCCGCTTTCTCCATCTGCCGCAATCACCAATGGTGCCGCAAATGGCACTGAAATTGACGCTGCAGATGGCAGATACGTTGTCATGGATTTCTTCACTCTGTCATATTCCACCTTGAATCAATCTCCCCGACTGCAGATTGCGGATGATTCCTGGCGGTATTGGATCTCATGACTTTCAACGTCTGGCGGCGAATTCTATGGAGAGAGCGTGGATTCAAACAGACCTATTTTCGCCATTGAACCAGACCGCTTTTTTCAACCGTTTACATTGGCATGCCACCTTAATTGGTCTGCTCACCCGCTGAAACATGGTCGGAATCAAGGCAGCTGCACTTTGTAGACTGCCCATTACCGATGCGCCCTGGTTTCCAAATCCTTCCATAACCCGGGCGCTGCCGATTCCCGTGCTTCAGCGCCTCCAAGACAGCCAATGCGACATGGACGATTTATCGCTCCCCAGAATCAATTCCCTGGAACTCCAACACGCGGACAGCGAGGCCTGGGACGCCATAGCGGCCGAGCGGACACGGCAGGCGCGTTCGATTGAATTGATTGCCTCTGAAAACTTCGTGAGCCGCGCGGTGATGGAGGCGCAGGGCTCGGTGCTGACCAACAAATACGCCGAGGGCTATCCCGGCGTGCGCTACTACGGCGGCTGCGCCAATGCCGATGCCGTGGAGAACCTCGCCATTGCGCGTGCCAAGGCGCTGTTCGGCTGCGCGCACGCCAACGTGCAGCCGCACTCGGGCAGCCAGGCCAACCAGGGCGTGTACCTGGCGTTCCTGGAGCCCGGCGACAAGATCATGGGGCTGGACCTGCGCTCGGGCGGGCACCTGACGCATGGCTCCAGCGTGAGCGTGTCGGGCAAGTGGTTCCAGTCCATCAGCTACGAGGTGGACGCCCGCTCCCAACTCATCGACATGGACCAGGTGCGGCGCATTGCGCTGAAGGAGCGGCCCAGGCTCATCATTGCCGGAGGCTCGGCCTATTCACGGCAGATGGACTGGGCCGAGTTCCGGCGCATTGCCGACCGGGTGGGCGCCATCTTCATGGCCGACATCGCGCACGTGGCGGGGCTGGTGGCCGCGGGCGTGTTCCCCTCGCCCGTGGAGCACGCCCATGTGACCACGACCACCACGCACAAGACGCTGCGCGGGCCGCGCGGCGGCATGATCCTCTCGGCCGACGCCGAGATCGCCAGGCGCATAGACGCCGCCGTGTTTCCGGGCCTGCAGTCCGGGCCGCTGATGCATGTGGTGGCGGCCAAGGCGGTGGCGCTGGGCGAGGCGCTCAAGCCCGCCTTCCGTACCTATGCGCGGGCCGTGGTGGACAACGCCCGCGTGCTGTGCGACCGGCTGTCGCAGGGCGGGCTGTCCGTGGTGTCCGCAGGCACGGACTGCCATCTGGGCGTGATCGACCTGCGCCCCTGGGAGCTGACGGGCAAGGCCGCCGAAACGGCGCTGGAGCAGATCGGCATCACGGTCAACAAGAACGCCGTGCCCGGCGATGGCGCGCGGCCACTGGTGACCTCGGGCATCCGCGTGGGCAGCGCGGCCTGCACCACGCGCGGCATGGGCGCCGACGAGTTCCGCGAGATCGGCGACATGATTCTTGCCACGCTGGGCGGCATACGCAGCGGCACCATGAACGCGCGCACGCTCAAGTCCATCCACGAAGGCGTGTCCGACCTGACCGCGCGCTTTCCCCTGCCCTACTGAGGCATGCAGCGTCCGGCGTCTCCCAACCTGTCAGGGTTTTCGCAGCGCGTTGGCCAGGCGCAGCACGGCGGCCTCGATCTCGTAGGCCGTGAGCGAGGCATAGCCCAGCAGCCAGCCCGGCTGCCGCTGCTCGCCCGCGTACAGGCGGCTGAGCCCCTGCAGCAGCACGCCGGCCGCGGCGGCGCGGCGGATGGTGTCTTCCTCGGACCAGCCGGGCTCCAGCAGGCAGGGCACCTGCATGCCGCCCTGGGGCCGTGGCGCGGTGACGATGCCGGCCAGGTGCCTGCCTATGGATTCGAGGATGACCTCGCGCCGCCCCGCATACAGCTTGCGCATGGCCCGCACGTGGGAGTTGTAGTGGCCGTCCTCCATGAAGCGCGCCAGCGTCAGCTGCTGGATCTGGGGCGTGTGCCCGTCCATGATGCTGCGCGCCTGGACAAAGGCGCGCACCAGCTCCTGCGGCAAGGCCATGTAGCCCATGCGCAGGCCCGGGTACAGGGTCTTGCCGAAGGTGCCGATGTAGATGGTGCGCGCGTGCTTGTCCAGGCCTTGCACGCAGGCGGTGGGCATGCCGTCGTAGTGGAATTCGCTGTCGTAGTCGTCCTCGATGATCCAGCGCCCGCGCTCGAATGCCCAGCGGATCAGGTCCAGCCGCCGCTCCAGCTGCATGGTGACGCCCGTGGGGTACTGGTGCGATGGCGTGACATAGACGCAGGTGGCGCCGCTGCGGTCGGCATGCAGCAGGTCGGTGCGAATGCCTTGCGCGTCCACGTCGATGGGCAGGACCTTGGCCTCGGCCGACTCGAAGGCCTTGCGGGCGCCGAAGTAGCCCGGGTTCTCCAGCAGGATGGGCCGGCCCGCATCCACCAGCAGCTGCGCGCACAGGAACAGCGCCTGCCGCGTGCTGCTGAGCACCACGATCTGCCCGGCGTCCACCTTGGCGCCGCGCTCCAGGTTGAGGTAGGTGGCAATGGCCTTGCGCAGCGGCTCGGCGCCCTGCGGGTCGCCGTGCAGCAGGACGCTGGCCCGGTAGTCCTTGAGAGCCTGCCGCTGCAGCCGCTCCCAGACATCGGTGGGAAAAGTGCGCGTCTCGGGCAGGCCGGTGGCAAAGGCCCGAATGGTCTGCTGGTCGGCGATGCCGCCGCCATCGACGATGGCCTGGCCGCGCCGGCTCAGGCCGGCACCGGCCCTTATGGCACCGACAGCACCAGCCGCACCGGCCGCATGGGCGCTGCGCTCGTGCTCGGGCAAGCGGCCGCGCCGCGCCGCCCGGCCCCGCAGCTCGGTGCCGATGGTCTCGGAGACATAGCTGCCCGATCCCTGGCGCCGCACGATGAAGCCGTCTCGGTGCAGCTGGGTGTAGGCGTTCTCCACCGTGTCGCGGGCAATGCCCAGCGAGTCGGCCAGCGAGCGCGTGGCCGGCAGCTTCAGGCCCGGCAGCAGCGCCCCATCCAGGATCAGCGCACGCATGGCGCGCTGCACCCGCTGGTGCAGGTCCAGCTGGCGCAGGTCGGCATCTCCCATGCGGATCTTCAGGGTCTCAAGCTCGAAGGTCTTGCTCATGCGGTCTGCCACCTTTCATCTCATTGCACCTCTTTGGCAGGCCATTGTACTGACGCAAATGCTGCGCGCCCATTGCAAAGTGGTCTGCAACAAGAGAGCGAAGTGTATGGATCATTCAGTCCACTTCGGCGCTCAAATACCCCTTTCCCCAGACAGCCAGGAATCCAACCCCCAAGGAAAACGAGAAGACCATGCCTTCATCAGACACACACTCACCCCTTCGCTTCAGCGACCTCATCCACCCCGTGGTGGCCGGGCTGATCTCGGTCATCGTCAACTACGGCGGCACCTTCATCCTGGTGTTCCAGGCCGCCAAGGTGGCCGGCCTGAGCCCGGAACTCACGGCTTCGTGGGTGTGGTCGATTTCGATTGGCGTGGGCGTCACCGGGCTGGTGCTCAGCTGGCTCTCGCGCGAGCCCATCATCACGGCCTGGTCCACGCCGGCCGCCGCCTTCCTGGTGACGGCCCTGGCCACCACGCCGTATGCCGAGGCCGTGGGCGCCTATGTGGTGTCGGCCGCGGCCTTCGTGGTGCTGGGACTGTCGGGCTGGTTCGAGCGCGTGATCCGGCTGATTCCGCCCGGCGTGGCCTCGGGCCTGCTGGCGGGCATCCTGCTGCAGTTCGGCATCAAGGCCTTTGGCGGCATGAGCGTGGACCCGATGCTGGCCGGCCTGCTGATCGTGGCCTACGTTCTGCTCAAGCGGCTCACGGCGCGCTATGCGGTGGTCGGCATCCTGGCGCTGGGCCTGGCGTTCCTGCTGGCGCAGGACCGTGTGGACCTGTCCGGGCTGCAGCTGCAATTCGCGGCGCCCGTGTTCACGCGGCCCGAGTTCACGCTCAACGCCCTGCTCAGCGTGGCCCTGCCGCTGTTCCTGATCACGCTGACCGGCCAGTACATGCCCGGCATGCTGGTGCTGCGCAACGACGGCTTCAGGACCAGCGCCAACCCCATCGTCACGCTGACGGGCCTGGGCTCGCTGCTGATGGCGCCGTTCGGCTCGCACGCCTTCAACATCGCCGCCATCACGGCCGCCATCTGCACGGGCAAGGAGGCGCATGAAGAGCCGTCCAGGCGCTGGATCGCGGGCATCGCTGCGGGCGTGTTCTACATCCTGGTGGGTGTGTTCGGCGTCACGCTGGCGGCCGTGTTCATGGCGTTCCCGGCCACCTTCATCACCACGCTGGCGGGCCTGGCGCTGCTGGGCACCATCGGCGGCAGCCTGGCCAATGCGCTGGCCGATGCCAAAACCCGCGAGGCCTCGCTGATCACCTTCCTGGCCGCCGCCGCCAACATTTCCATGCTGGGCATAGGCGGCGCCTTCTGGGGCCTGGTCATCGGCCTGGTGGCCCATGCCGTGCTCAACGGCCAGTGGCCGCGCCGGACCGCACGCAGCGAGGCGGGCACCGGCAACGTGCCCGCCGCCGATGCCGCCATCAAAAGGAGCTGAAACCATGCTTGCGACACAAGACACCACCGGCGGCACCGCCCAAGCCGCCGACACCCTGACGCGCCACGACCAGCACGGCCGCTACCCCCAGGCCGAGACGGTGGACGATTTCCGGCACAACCTGGCCACCGTGCAGGCGCGCATGGCCGCTGCCTGCCGCCGCGCAGGGCGCGACCCGGCCAGCGTGCGCCTGCTGCCCGTGAGCAAGACCAAGCCCGAATCCAGCCTGCGCCTGGCCCACGCGGCGGGCTGCCGCATGCTGGGCGAGAACAAGGTGCAGGAAGCCTTCGGCAAATGGGAGGCCATGCAGGACCTGGCCGATCTGCAGTGGTCCGTCATCGGCCACCTGCAGACCAACAAGGCAAAGCTCGTGGCACGCTTTGCCAGCGAGTTCCAGGCGCTGGACAACCTGCGCGTGGCCGAGGCGCTGGACCGCCGCCTGCAGGCCGAAGGCCGGGCGCTGGACGTGTTCGTGCAGGTCAACACCTCGGGCGAGGCCAGCAAGTACGGCCTGCCGCCCGACGAGGTGCAGGGATTCCTCCAGGCCCTGCCCGCCTTCAGTGCGCTGCGCGTGCGCGGCCTGATGACGCTGGCCCTGTTCTCCAGCGAGGCCGAGCGCGTGCGCCAGTGCTTCGTGCTGCTGCGCAGCCTGCGCGACCAGCTGCGCCAGGGCGCGCCGGCGGGCATCTCGCTGGATGAACTGTCCATGGGCATGTCCGGCGACTTCGAGATCGCCATCGAGGAAGGCGCCACCGTGGTGCGCGTGGGCCAGGCCATCTTCGGCGCCCGCGCCCAGCCGGACAGCTTCTACTGGCCCGCCGGCGGCCCTGATCCCACCGCCCTGGCGCTGCCCTGAACGCGCCCCCTCGCCACCCTTTTCGATTCAACCCTGACCCCGCTTGAGGACCTTGACATGCAAAAAGCCATGCAACCCCTTGATTCCCGCCTGATGAAGGCCTATGCCCGCCAGCCCGTGTCCTTCGTCCGTGGCCGTGGAGCCCGGCTCTGGGACGAGCACGGCACCGAATACCTGGACGCCATTGCCGGCGTGGCCGTGACCGCCCTGGGCCACGCGCACCCGGAGATCGCCGCCGTGATCGCCGAGCAGGCCGGCCTGCTGCTGCACACCTCCAACGTGTTCCGCATCGACTGGCAGGAACGCCTGGGCCAGCGCCTGTGCGCCCTGGCCGGCATGGAGACGGCCTTTTTCTGCAACTCCGGCGCCGAGGCCAACGAGGCCGCGCTCAAGCTGGCGCGCCTGCACGGCCACCGCAGGCAGGCGGCGCGGCCGCAGATCCTGGTGATGGACAACGGCTTTCACGGCCGCACGCTGGCCACGCTGTCGGCCACGGGCAACCCGGCCAAGCAGCGCGGCTTCGAGCCGCTGATGCCGGGCTTCGTACGCGTGCCCTATGACGACATCGCGGCCGTGCACCACGCCGCCGCCCAGCATGGCGACATCGTGGCCGTGCTGATCGAGCCCGTGCAGGGCGAAGGCGGCATCCGCCTGGCCAGCCCCGACTACCTGCGCCAGCTGCGCAGCCTGTGCGACCGGCACGGCTGGCTGCTGATGCTGGACGAGATCCAGACCGGCCTGGGACGCACCGGCGCCTGGTTCGGCCACCAGCACGCGGGCATCGCCCCCGATGTGATGACCCTGGCCAAGGCCCTGGGCAACGGCATTCCGATCGGCGCCTGCCTGGCACGCGGGCCTGCGGCCGACCTGATCTCGCCCGGCCAGCATGGCTCCACCTTTGGCGGCAACCCGCTGGCCTGCCGCGTGGGCTGCACGGTGCTGGACATCATGGAGACCGAGGACATCCCCGGCCGCGCCAGGCAACTGGGCCGGCGCCTGCTCAACGGCCTGCAGCAGGCGCTGCACGGCCACCCCGACGTGCTGGCCGTGCGCGGCCAGGGCCTGATGGTGGGCATCGAGCTGAACCGCAACTGCCAGGACCTGGTGGGCCGCGCGCTGGCCCAGCAGCGCCTGCTGATCACGGTGACGCGCGAATCCACCATCCGCCTGCTGCCGCCGTTGATCTGCGACGAGCGCCAGATCGACGACATCGTCGCCCGCCTGGCCTGCCTGCTGGAGTCGGCCAGCGCCGCGCAGGCAGGCGCACCCGCCGCAGGCCAGCTGGCGGCTGCATGACCATCGCTCCCTACAGCCCTTGCCCCCATACAGGAACCATTCACCCATGTACGACGCATCCCTGACCCTGGCCGACTTCGACCTGCAGCTGGCCAAGGCCATCCAGAGCGAGAAACGCCGCCAGGAAGACCATGTGGAACTCATCGCCTCCGAAAACTACGCCAGCCCGATGGTGATGGCGGTGCAGAACTCGGTCTTCACCAACAAGTACGCCGAGGGCTACCCCGGCAAGCGCTACTACAGCGGCTGCGAGAACGTGGACGTGGCCGAGCGCCTGGCCGTGGAACGCGCCATGGCGCTGTTCGACTGCGACTACGCCAACGTGCAGCCCCATGCCGGCGCCCAGGCCAATGCCGCCGTGTTCCTGGCGCTGGCCCAGCCCGGCGACACCGTCATGGGCATGAACCTGGCCCAGGGCGGCCACCTGACGCATGGCAACCCGTCCAACTTCTCGGGCCGCCACTACCGCATCGTCCCCTACGGCCTGGACCCCGCCACGGGCCTGATCGACTACGACGAGATGGAGCGCATCGCCCTGGAGCATCGGCCCCGCATGCTCATCGGCGGCTTCTCTGCCTACTCGCGCCACAAGGACTGGGCCCGCATGCGCGCCATTGCCGACAAGGTGGGTGCCGTGTTCTGGGTGGACATGGCCCATGTCGCAGGCCTGGTGGCTGCGGGCGAATACCCCAGCCCACTGCCCCACGCGCATGTGGTCACCAGCACCACGCACAAGACGCTGCGCGGCCCGCGCGGCGGCCTGATCCTGTCCAAGGGACAGGACGAAACCTTCAACCGCCGCCTGAGCTCGGCCGTGTTCCCCGGCGTGCAGGGTGGGCCGCTGATGCATGTGATCGCCGCCAAGGCCGTCGCCTTCAAGGAGGCGCTGCAGCCCGGGTTCAAGGCCTATCAGCGCCAGGTGCTGGCCAACGCCCGCGCCATGGCCGCCGTGATCCAGCAGCGCGGCTACCGCATCGTCTCGGGCGGCACGGACAACCACCTGATGCTGATCGACCTGTCCGACCGCAGCTACACCGGCAAGGACGCCGACGCCGCGCTCAGCGAGGCGCACATCACCACCAACAAGAACACCGTGCCCAACGACCCGCGCTCGCCCTTCGTGACCTCGGGCCTGCGCATAGGCACGCCCGCCGTCACCACGCGCGGCTTCGGCGAGGCGCAGTGCAAGCAGTTGGCCGGCTGGCTGTGCGATGTACTCGATGCGCTGGACGCGCAGGAAGGCGCCCGCTTTGCCAAGGTGGCGGCGCAGGTGCGCGATCAGGTGACGGAGCTGTGCCGTCGGTATCCGGTGTATGAATGAACCACGGACATGAATCGCTCTCGGCACTGACAACAGCGCAGGGCCTCCAAGCTACGTCCAGGCAAGAGGTAGAACCGCAGCAAGGACAGCAACTACCGGGAAAGGCGGTTTTTGATTCTGTCCACGCCTGCTTTACCCAGCGCAAGTGATCGTCTTGCCGCCTCCTTCAGTTGCGCGGGCTCTGGCAAAACCTGGCTCGCCAACGTACCCACTCGCAGGGCAGATTGCCGGACCTGGTTAACTGTCGAGTCGGCAGCATCGCGCAACTCTTCCATGCTGGGCAAATTCTTGCTGGCTTCCCTCAGCGTACCGCCGACGCCGTCGGCAACTTGTCCGGCCCGGAGGTGGGCCTGAGCCCAAGCCTTGGACATCCCCCCCTCCGGAACTTGCGAAAGCGTGGCAATGCAGGCATTCAGCAACGTGTGTTCAGACTCTGAAAGTGGTTTGCCCGTCTCCAGCAGAGACCTTAGAAAGTCACCCAGATCGGCAGCGATCGCCAAATGATTGCAGTCCGGGTTGGCGTGGAGGAAGGTGGCAAGCTCTTGGGCAACGTCCTGCGGCTGACCCTGTCCAAGTTGGCTTTCCAGCAGCGGGACGGCCTGACCGACGAAATTCGGGTCAAACCCCCACTCTTCCACCAAATGCTCCACCAGCACGCTGCGCTGTTCCTGGTCGATTTTTCCGCCTACAGCAGCAATTCGTAGGGCAAGCGGTGCAATCAGGTCGAACAACGACAAGGCAAGCACATCGAGAGGCGTATTCAGGAATTTGGGGATCTCAATGACCCGAGATCCACGGCTGTTGGCAAACATGCGATAGAGCCCATAGCAAGCTCCTCCCGAGGCCAATGCAGCAAAAGCGACCCACCCAAGCGGTGTGGCAGCGGTTCCAATACCGATTGCGCCCAATAGCCCAGATGGCGCAAAGAATGTTGAAGCCACCAGACTCGACTTGGCGACTGCCGCGCCAGTTCCAGCAGCCCCCAGAACATCCCACAGCTCACGGCCCCGGTTGACCATTCGCAAAGAGCGATAGGCGTTCTCTCCAATCGCCAACTTTGCCTTGAACCGCAGCGGCTCGGCAACAACCTGCTCCACACCGTCCAGAGTGAAATTTTCGCTGGAAATTTCATGGATTTGCTTCATGCCAGCGCCGCTTTGAATTGCGCAACAAACAGGCGGATCCTGTCTTGCAGATCTGGAAAATCCATCTCTTTCTTGGCTCCGTAGGCAATGCCCAATGCAATCGCCAGCGGGCTCAACAACGCTCCAAGCAATGTTCCTATCAGCGGTACTGCGCTCAACAATGCACCGACCACCAAGGCAACCGCTGTGGCGAATGCCAAGGTGGGGAACTGATCTAGCGTAAGAAAGATGAGATCAAGAATCTTCCGCCCGATGCGCACCAGTCGGCGTCCGACCTGCGATGACAAGCGCAGCAGATTGGCCAGGATGGCCTTCGCATCAGCGGAAACATTCAAACCCTCGATTTTTTGAAGCAAGGCGCGTTCAGTACGTTTGGTGTTCTGAAAGAATTTCGCCTCATTGGGTATTGAACCCTTGTCGTGATCATCAGGCTCGCTGTTCGACTGGCTCGCTTGCGGCACTATTTCCATGGCGGCGGCTTGTATCAGTGAAGAAAGGACACGGAACGGAAGCCTGCATTATGTCGTTACACATGCCCGCGATCCGCATGGCTTCACCAGTCGAAGCCCGTTCTTTTCATTCGTCATGACACCGGCATGCTCCGCACTGCCTTGAACCCCGTCAAGGACTGGCGCAGGCGCCGTCCATCCCCGCCATCTCCGCCAGCTTCTGCACGCGCGAGCGCTGGTCCAGGCAGGCCTGGTGCTGGGCTTCGGCCGCCTTTTGCTGCGCCAGCTTCGCGGCCTTGGCGCGCTCGGCCTGCAGCTGGGCGATGCGCTCGCGGATCTGGGGCATGGCGGCCACGGCGGCCTTTTCGCCTTCAAGAATGGCGCTGGCGCGCTGGGTGAAGTCGGCCGGGCCGATGTCCAGCACCTTGGGGCGGATGGTGATGTCGGCGCGGGCCAGCTCGGCCTGGCCCAGCTTCTGGCCCATGATGGCAATGGACTGGCCCAGGGCGCCCAGCATGTTCTCGGGCGCCTTGCCACGGGCCTTGTTGGAGATGTCCACGGCGATCACCAGATCGGCGCCCAGCTGGCGCGCGGCGTCCACGGGCACGGGGCTGGTGATGCCGCCATCGACGAAGTGGAACTTGCCGATGGCCACGGGCTGGAACACACCCGGAATGCTGCTGGAGGCACGCACCGCCTGCCCCGTATTGCCGCGCGCGAACACGGTGCGCTCGCCGTCTTCCAGCCGCGTGGACACGGCCACGAAGGGCTTGGCCAGTTGCTCCAGCGGCTTGCGGCCCACCTGTTCGTTCACATAGTCTTCCAGCTTCTGTCCCACCAGCAGGCCGCCCGAGGACAGCTGCAGGTCGCGGATCCTGGTCTCATCCAGCGCCACGGCCTTTTCCTGCAGCTCGAAGGCGTTCATGCCGCTCGCATACAGCGCCCCCACCACGCTGCCCGCGCTGGTGCCGGACACCACCGCGGGCGCAAGGCCATTGGCTTCCAGCATCTTGATGACGCCGATATGGGCAAAGCCCTTCACGGCCCCGCCGCCCAGGGCCAGACCGATCCTGATGGGCGCCACGGGTGTGCCCGGCGCGGTGGGCGTGGACTCGGGCGTGGCCGCCGAGGGGCTGGGCGGGTTGCTGCCGCAAGCGGCCAGCCCCGCCAGGCTCAGGTACACCAATGGACGCAAAAGGGCTTGGAGGCGCATGCCGGAAGATCCTGCTGTCGGATGACGAGATTCGGGGCGGGCAGTATAGCGGCAGGGGCAAACCACCGCCGGAGACGCATCATGCTGCGGACGGCAGAGGGCGTCCTGAGGTCGCTCAGGGATGCGTGGGCTCAAACCGCTGGATTCGCGCCAGCACGTCCGCCATGGCATCGCGGGCTTCGGCAAGGTCGTAGTCGGACTGCAGGTTGAGCCAGCTTTGCGCGTCCGTGCCAAAGAAGACCGCAAGGCGCAGCGCCGTATCCGCCGTGATGCCGCGCATGCCCTTCACGATCTCGTTGATGCGCCGGGGCGGAACATCGATGGCCTTTGCCAACGCGTACTGGCTCAGGCCCATGGGTTCGAGCCACTCGTGCATCAGGATTTCTCCTGGGTGCGGCCATTTGACTTCGCGGGTCATGTTGTAGTCCTTTCAGTGGTAATCCACGATCTCGACCTGGCTGGCATGGCCATCTGCCCAGACGAAGCAAAGGCGCCATTGCTCATTGATCCGAATGCTGTACTGGCCCCTGCGGCTTCCTTGAAGAGCCTCCAGTCTGTTGCCTGGCGGAATGCGCAGGAACTCCAGGGAGGTCGCGGCGTTCAGCTGCACAAGCTTGCGCATGGCAGCGGCCTCCAGGTTGGCGAACCGCGCAACGCGCTTGCCAAGCATCAATGCCTGGGTGTCTGCACATCTGAAATCGAGGATCATGGATCAATAATAACGACTCCCGTTATTAGCTGATGCTTACCCCGCCTGCAGTTAGGCCCTCTTGCATCAACTCCGGGGACTGAGCAACTCCCGCATCCCCTGCACAGCCTCCCGTAAAAACCCCCAGACCGCCTCGATGCGCTGAACCTGCCGGGCATCCGAGGGCATGCTCATCCAGAAGGTGCGGGTGAAGCAGGCCTCGGCGGGCAGCACGCGGCTGAGCACGGGGTCGCGGTCGGCGATGAAGGCGGGCAGCACGGCCAGGCCGGCGCCGGCGCGCACGGCTTCGTACTGGGCGGTGATGCTGGTGCTGCGAAAGGCAAAACGCTCGGGCTGGAACAGGGTGGACAGCAGCTGCAGCTCGCGCGTGAACAGCAGGTCGTCCACATAGTGGATGAAGCTGTGGTGGCGCAGGTCCTCGGTGCGCGCCACCAGCGGGCGGCGCGCAAGGTATTCGCGCTGGCCGTAGAGGAAGAGCCGGTAGTCGGTGAGCTTGGTGACCACGGCCGAGCCGCGTGTGGGGCGCTCCAGCGAGATGACGATGTCGGCCTCGCGCCGCGACAGGTGCAGCAGGCGCGGCAGGGCCAGCAGATCGATGCTCAGCAGCGGATGGCGCTGCGTCAGCGCGGCCAGCTGCGGGGCCAGCAGCTGGGTGCCGAAGCCCTCCGTGGCGCCCACGCGCACCAGGCCGGACGGTCCCTGGCTGGTGGATTCGGCCGCCAGCGGCATGCGCTCCAGCCCGGCTGCGGCGCGCTGCATGGCGTCTGCCACACCCAGCAGCTGTCGGCCGGCCTCCGTGGGCCGCCATTGGCCCGCTTCGCGTTCGAAGAGCACGGCCCCCAGCTGCTTTTCCAGGGCCTGGATGCGGCGCGACACCGTGGTGTGCTCCACGCCCAGTTGCCGCGCGGCGGCGGCCATGCTGCCGCTGCGCGCCAGCTCGCCAAAGAATCTCAGGTGGTCCCAGTCCATGGGTCGAGGCCGCCTCAGTCGGCTGCGGCGCGGCGCGCGGCCAGCGTGCTGGGCGCACGCGCCAGCTCGTCGTTTTGCCGCACCAGGACGGCCATCATGTCCATGAACAGGCCCCGCTGCTCCTGCGGCAGCGGCTCCAGCATGCGCTGCTGGGCCCGCAGCACCGAGGGCTCGGCAGCGGCCAGCAGCGCAGCGCCTTCTGCGGTGACCGACAGCAGGCGCACGCGCCGGTCGGCCGGGCTGGTGTTGCGCACCATGAGGCCGCGCGCCTCCAGCCGGTCGATGACGCTGCCAATGGTGGAGGTGTCGAAACCGATCATCCGCGCCAGCGTGCGCTGGTCCACGCCGGGCTGGCGCAGCACGGCAGACAGCGCCGCGTACTGCACGGGGGTCACGCCGAATTCCTGGGTCTCTTCCATGAAGACGGCCACCGCGATCTGCTGCAGGCGGCGGATGTGGTAGCCGGGGTAGTTTTCTAGTTCTGCGGGTTGGTAGTCCATGGCCATTGCGCTCTTTTCCGGGTCCCTGCGGGCAAGCGCAGATGTTCGCATGAACCGCGCCCTCCGTTGGCGTTGGCTGGCGGACAGGTGATTCACCCGGACATGCTGTCCACCACCGTTTGGCCTGCATCCAGGGAAACCCCAGGCTGGCCTGATGCAAATCAACACTACACTCATCGTCAGCATACTGTTTAATTAGTCGCGACGCAGCTGACCCGCAGGCTGGCGACACGCACCACGAAGCACAGGACATCCATGAGCACCAGCATTTCTTCCCGGGCGCTGCCCGTTCTTGTGGCAGGCGGCGGCATTGGCGGCGTGGCGGCCGCGCTGGCCCTGGCGCGCCAGGGATTCGCCGTCAAGGTGCTGGAGCAGGCGCCGCAGCTGGGCGAGATCGGCGCCGGCATACAGCTGGGGCCCAACGCATTCGCGGCCTTCGACGCGCTGGGCATTGGCGAGCTGGCCCGTGGCCGCGCGGTCTATACCGACGAGATGGTGATGCACGACGCGCTCGATGAGCGGCTGGTCGGCCGCATTCCCACGGGCGAGGCGTTTCGCGCCCGCTTCGGCAACCCGTATGCGGTGATCCACCGCGCCGACATCCACACCTCGCTGCTTGAAGGCGCGCGCACCCACGGCCAAATCGAGACGCTGACGGGCACGCGCATCGAAGCCGTGCAGCAGGAGGGTGACACCGTCACCGTGCGCGACCAACACGGCCAGGTCCATGTGGGCCAGGCCCTGATCGGCGCCGATGGCGTGAAGTCCGTGGTACGCCAGCAGTACGTGGGCGATGCGGCGCGTGTCTCCGGCCACGTGGTGTACCGCGCCGTGGTGGAGAAGAACGACTTCCCCGAGGACCTGCGCTGGAACGCGGCCAGCATCTGGGTCGGCCCCAACTACCACCTGGTGCACTACCCGCTGCGCGGCGGCGAGCAGTACAACGTGGTCGTCACCTTCCACAGCCGCGAGCAGGAGGAATGGGGCGTGCGCGAAGGCAGCCGCCAAGAGGTGCAAAGCTACTACAGCGACTGCTGCCCGCGCGCGCGCCAGCTCATAGACCTGCCCAAAAGCTGGAAGCGCTGGGCCACGGCCGACCGCGAGCCCATTGGCCAGTGGAGCTTCGGCCGCGCCACGCTGCTGGGCGATGCGGCACACCCTACCCTGCAGTACATCGCCCAGGGCGCCTGCATGGCGCTGGAAGACGCGGTGACGCTTGGCCAGGCGCTCAAGCGCTGCGGCAACGACTGGCCGCAGGCGCTGCGGCTGTACGAGCGCTCGCGCATCGCCCGCACGGCGCGCGTGGTGCTGTCCGCGCGCGAGATGGGCCGCATCTTCCACGCCAGCGGCGTGGAGCGCCTGGTGCGCAACGACCTATGGAAAGGCCGCACGCCCCAGCGTTTCTACGACGCCATGGAATGGCTGTACGGCTGGAAGGCCGAAACCTGCCTCGCCGAAGACTGAACACAAGGAGACCGCCATGCAAGAACTTGGCCGCCTGGAAGACCTGCCCCAGGACTATCGCGACGAACTCACGCGCAACAACCTGGTGCCGCTGTGGCCCAGCCTGCGCAACGTGATGCCGCCGCACACGCCGCGCCCGCGCACCCAGCCGATTGCCTGGCCCTACCAGGCCATCCGCCCGCTGCTCATGCAGGCCGGCGAGCTGACGCCCATCGAAAAGGCCGAGCGCCGCGTGCTGGTGCTGGCCAATCCCGGCCATGGGCTGGAGAAGATGCAGGCCAGCTCCTCCATCTACCTGGGCATGCAGCTGCTGCTGCCCGGCGAGTGGGCGCCCTCGCACCGCCACACGCCCAATGCCGTGCGCATGGTGGTGGAGGGCCAGGGCGCATGGAGCCTGGTCGATGGCGAGAAATGCCCCATGGAGCGCGGCGACCTGATCCTCACGCCCACGGGCCTGTGGCACGAGCATGGCCATGACGGCGACGAGCCCGTGGTCTGGCTCGATGTGCTGGACCTGCCCCTGGCCTACTACCTGGAAGTCACCTACCACGTGGACGGCCCGCGCCAGCCCGCCCTGCCCGGCCGTGGCGACCGGGCGTATGCGCGCGGCGGCCTGGCACCCACGCAGGTGTTCGCCCGCAGCGCCAAGGCCTACCCCATGCTGCGCTACCCATGGAAGGATGCCCGCGCCGCGCTGCTGGAGCTGGCCGCCGACCGGCCGGACCTGGACTGCGTGCAGCTGGCCTACACCAACCCCGAAACCGGGGCCGACTGCGAAAACATCCTGGGCTTCTACGCGCTGATGCTGCGCCCGGGCCAGACGCTGCAGCTGCCCGCGCGCTCGCCGGCCTGCGTGTTCCATGTCATCGAGGGCGGCGCCAGCGTGGCCGCCGTGGACCGCCACTTCGACCTGGCCCCGGCCGACACCTGCTGCGTGCCCGGCTGGGCGCCCGCCACGCTGGCCAATGCCAGCGCCAGCGAGCCCGCCTTCCTCTTCCTGGCCGACGAGGCGCCTTTGCACCGAAAGCTGGGCCTCTACGAGGTCCGGCCTTGAATCCTCCGATGTCTCTTTACTCCCCCATCGCCAATACCATGACCGCCCCCCAATACCTCTGGACCCCGCCCCCCGTCCAATCCCTGCCCGTGCGCGGCAGCACGCAGCGCCTGCCCGTGAACCGCCTGTTCTTCGTGGGCCGCAACTACCACGCCCATGCCGTCGAGATGGGCCGCCCCGTGGACAAGAGCGTGGAGCGCCCCTTCTACTTCACCAAGGCCCCCTCCACCCTGACCGACTCGGGTGCCACGGTGGCCTACCCGCCCGAGACGAACAACTACCACTTCGAGATGGAACTGGTGGTGGCCATCGGCAAGGCGGGTTTTCGCATTGCGGCGGACCAGGCGCATGAACACATCTACGGCTACGCCTGCGGCCTGGACATGACGCGCCGCGACCTGCAGCTGGTGGCGCGCGACAAGGGCCGGCCCTGGGACCTGGGCAAGGATGTGGAGCAGTCCTCGGTGGCCAGCGAGATCGTGCCCATGCCGGGTCAGGTGATCGAATCCGGCGCCATTGCACTGGCCGTCAATGGCGAGACCAGGCAGCAGTCCGACGTGGACAAGCTGATCTGGAACATCCGCGAAATCATTGCCGACCTCTCGCTGTTCTATCACCTGCAGCCCGGCGACCTCATCTACACAGGCACGCCCGAAGGCGTGGGCGCCGTGCTGCCGGGCGACCGCATCACCGGCCATGTGCAGGGCGTGGGCGAGATCGCGCTCACCGTGGGCCAGCCTGAATAAGACCGGGGAGACCACCACCATGAAGCTCTACAGCTTTTTCCGCAGCGGCACCTCGCACCGCCTGCGCATCGCGCTCCACCTCAAAGGCCTGCGCCCTGACTATTTCCCCGTGGACCTGCGCGTGGACGAGCAGGCCCAGGCACCGTTCAAGCAGGTCAACCCGCAGGGCCTGGTGCCGGCGCTGACGCTGGACGATGGCCGCACGCTGATCCAGTCGCCGGCCATCATCGAATGGCTGGAAGAGCGCCATCCCGAGCCGCCGCTGCTGCCCGCCGACCCCGAGGACCGCGCCCAGGTGCGCGCGCTGGCCGCCATCGTGGGCTGCGACGTGCATCCCATCAACAACCGCCGCATCCTGCAGACCCTGCGCCGCCAGTTCGGTGCGGACGAAGCCGCCATCAATGCCTGGTGCGCCACCTGGATTGCCGACGGCTTCGACGCCATCGAGGCCCTGCTGGCCCGCGACACGCGGCGCGGCGACTTCTGCTTCGGCCACGCACCCACGCTGGCCGATGTCTACCTGGTGCCCCAGATCGAAAGCGCACGCCGCTTTGGCGTGGACCTGAACCGCTGGCCGCTGATCAGCGCTGTGGACAGGGCCTGCGCGGCCCTGCCCGCCTTTGCACAGGCCGCGCCCCTGGCCCAGCCTGACGCCGGCTGAACCTCGCCTGAACCCCGCCGCGCCTTTGCCGGCAGCCCTAACCCGCCCCGAGTCCTCGCCAGAAGGACCGGGGCATTGCAAGCAGTGAAAAAAGCAGATCCAACAGGAGACAGACTGTGAAAGCATCCCCATCCAGCCGCCTCGGCACCGCCCCCTCCCGCCGCAAGGCCCTCGCAGGCGCCGCCCTGCTGCTGGCCTCCATCGCCCCGCTGCATTGCGCCTGGGCGCAGGCAGGCTCCAGCAGCGCCGCCAGCTTTCCCACGCGCCCCGTCACCGTGATCACGGCCTTTGCCGTAGGCAGCGGCCCTGACGCCGTGCTGCGCATCGTGGGCGAAAAACTGGCCGCGCGCTGGAAGCAGGGCGTGACCGTGGACAACCGCCCAGGCGGCGGCGGCTTTGTCGCCATCGAAGCCGCACGCCGCGCCAAGCCCGACGGCTACACCCTGCTGCAGCTCGACAGCGAACATGTCTCCGCCCTGCCCTACCTCTACAAGCAGCGCAACTTCCATCCGCTGCAGCACTTCGACCCGGTGGCGCCGCTGTTCCTCACGCCCTTTTTCGTGGCCGTGCCCACGAACTCGCCGTGGAAGAGCATGGGCGACCTGATCAAGGCGGCCAAGTCCGAGCCCGGCAAGGTCAGCTACGGCTCCTGGGGCGTGGGCAGCCCCGGCCACCTGGGCGGCGAATGGCTGGACTTCCTGACCGGCAGCAAGATGACCCATGTGCCCTACCGCGAGGTCAGCCAGCTCTACACCTCGGTGGCCAATGGCGATCCGGCCTGGAGCTTTGCCAGCCTCCCCTCCAGCCAGGGCATCTACAAATCCGGCAAGATCCGCTACCTGGCCGTGGCCGCGCCCCAGCGCATCGCCCAGATGCCCGACGTGCCCACCGTGGCCGAATCGGGCGGCCCCGCCGACCTCATCGTGAACTCCTTCGTCTCCCTGCTGGCGCCCAAGGGCGTGGACGCCACCCTGCGCGACAAGATCCACGCCGACGTGGTCGCCGTGCTGCAGGACCCGCAGGTGCGCGAGAAATTCGCCACCTTCGCCTTCCAGCCCATCACCTGGGAGGTGCCGGAAATGGAGAAATTCGCCAGGACCAAGGCGGACCAGTACAAGCTGCTGATCCAGAAGGCGAATATCAGCCTGGATTGAGCCCGGCGCCTGCCTCAACCCAGCGACTGCGGATTCACGAACCCCGCCACCTGCTCGTAATGGCGAGCAATGGCGCGCAGCTCGTCCTGGCTGATCAGCTCGTCGATATGGCCGAAGGGCTGGCCGCCGCTGAGCTCGTCGGCCTTCATGATGATGAAGTCGGGCGGTGTGGAGCGGTTGGTCAGCACCACCTGGCTGGTGGCGGGCAGGCGGCTGGCCTCGTAGGCTGCCAGCAGCGCCAGCGGGTCGCCCTGCGGATCGGCGGCCAGCAGGTCGGCCAGCACCCGCGCATCGCGCATGGCCTGGGCCGAGCCGTTGGAGCCGCGCGGATACATGGGGTGGGCCGCATCGCCCAGCAGGGTCACGCGGCCGAAGCTCCACTGGTCCACGGGGTCCTTGTCCACCATGGGGTACTCGAAGATGGTCTCGGCCGAGCGGATCAGGGCCGGCACATCCAGCCAGTCGAAGGTCCAGCCGCCGAAAATCTCCAGCACATCCTCCATGCGCCCGGCGCGATTCCAGTCATTCATGCGCATCTGCGGGTCGCGGATCTCGGCCACCCAGTTGATGCGCTGCATGCCCTGGCCGTCGACGTTGTCCTCGATGGGATAGATCACCATCTTGCCGGTATCGACCGAGCCGATGCGCAGATAGCTCTTGCCCGTGAGGATGGGCTTGAAGCGCGAGACGCCGCGCCAGGTGTTGATGCCGCCAAAGGCCAGCTCCTCCTGCGGATAGAACTGGCGCCGCACGGCGGAGTTGACGCCATCGCAGGCCACGACGATGTCGGCCGTGGCCGACGGCGGCACATGGCCCTGGGCATCCGGCGCGAAATGCACGGTGGCGCCATGGGCCGACTGGTCCACACGCACGCAGCGGTGGCCCGTGTGCACTGCGCCCGGGCCCAGGCGCTGCACGGCGGCCTCGAAGAGAACGCGGTGCAGGCGGCCACGGTGGATGCCCAGTTCGGGTAGCTCATAGCCGGCATGGCGGCCGCGCGGCTCGCGGTAGACGAACTGGCCATAGCGGTTGAAGAACACGCTCTCCAGGTTCTCGATCGCCAGGGCCTCCAGCTGCGGCTGCAGGCCCAGGTCGCTGAGTTCACGCATGGCATGCGGCAGCAGGGTAATGCCCGCGCCGATCTCGCGGACCTCGGGCACGGCCTCGAAGACTTCGCAGGCAATGCCTCTTTGATGCAGGGCCAATGCCAGGCACAGGCCTGCGATGCCGCCCCCCACGATCGCTACTTTCATCCGCTGACTCTCCATGCTTTCTCCAGGGGCGCTGTTGGCGCCCGCCCCGCCTACTCGGCGGTAATCCCCCGCGCCTTGACCAGATCGGCCCAGCGCCGGGCGTCCTTTTGCACCAGGGCCTTGAACTCGGCCGGCGTGCTGCCGGCCGGATCCATGCCCTGGGGCGCGAAGGCATGCCGGACTTCCTCCGACGCCAAAATCGCGCGGATCTCGCGATTGAGGGCATCGACCTGGTCCGCCGGCATGCCGGCCGGCGCAAACACGCCGTACCACATATCCACGTTCACATCGCCCGCCTTGGCCTCCTTGAGCGTGGGCACATCGGGCAGCAGCGGGTGGCGCCGCTGGCTGCCAATGCCCAGCGCGCGCAGCTTGCCGGCCTTCACATGCGTCAATGCCACATGAATGGGCAGGAACATGCATTCCACCTGGCCGCCCAGCAGGTCCGTCAGCGCCGGCCCTGTTCCGCGATAAGGGATGTGCGTGATCGATACGCCCGCCGTGCTCTTGAAAAGCTCCATCGCCATATGGTGCGGAGTGCCCACTCCCGGCGATGCGTAATTGATGCGGCCCGGCGAGGCCTTGGCCGCCTTCACCAGATCGGCCGCCGTCTGATAGGCGGAGGCCGTGGGCGTCACCAAAATCAGCTGCCCCCAGCTGGTCAGCGTTACAGGCTCGAGGTCCGTCAGCGGATTGAATGGCAATTTGGGATACAGCGATGCGTTCATCACCAGGGTATTCACTGTCACCAAAAGCGTCTGGCCATTGGCAGGCGAGCGCACAACGGCCTCGGTTCCGATATTTCCAGAGGCGCCCGGCTTGTTCTCCACCACCACGGGCCGGCCCTGGCGCTTGGCCAGCAAAGGCCCGATCGTTCGCGCAATCGTGTCGATTCCAGTCCCCGGAGTGAAAGGCACAATCAATTTCAGAGGCACACTCTCGGTGCTGGCGATGGCACCTGCTACGGGTAAACCCAATACTCCCAATCCGCTTGTCTTCAAAAATTGCCGTCTGCCAACAAAATTTCGCATGTAGACCTCTTTTGTAGTTAGCATGCAAACGCATGGTAATCATGCACCAGAATGGGCACAATTGGTGGAAATCGAATGAATACTGGACATCTCTGCAAGAATACTAGACGCATATGGACACGATGACGCCTGCACCACTGCCGCTATATCAGCGCCCTGGCTTTTTGCTGCGGCGCGCCCACCAGATTTCGGTCGGCATTTTTGAAGAGCAATGCCGCCCCCTGGGACTGACGCCGCCACAGTACGGCGCCCTGGTCCTGATCGACGCCTCCCCCGGCTCCGACCAAAGCTCCCTGGCGCGCGCCATGGGCTTCGACAAGGTGACCACGCTGCGCCTGGTGCGCGGGCTGGAAGAGCGCGAGTACGTGCACCGCGCGCTGAGCACGCGTGACCGCCGCCAGCACCAGCTCACGCTCACCGAAAAGGGCCGGGCCCTGCTGGCCGCCAGCGTGCCGCTGGTGGACCAGGCCTATCACCGCCTGGTCTCTCCGCTGGAAGACGAGGAACTGCAGGAGCTTTTGCGCCTGCTGACCAAGCTGGAGTCCGGCCTGGGCGCCAGCGCCCGCGTGAAGCTGGAGCCGCTGCACAAGCCCGCCGCCCGCGCCGTACACCACTCCAGTCCCGCTGCAGACGACCGCCTGCCGGCCACCGGTACGGACTGAGCCTTCAAGCCCTGAACCCGCATGGCCTGCGAACATCGCAGGCCATGTTTTTTTGCGTGGCCGAGTTGGCATGCCGATGTGCAAAAACGCACATGCATACTGCAAACATCTCCATTGCTTGCGAAAAACCGCACAGCTACCATGCGATGAACGCCCGGCGCACGGCATGCCGGGCCGACACCACCGCAACAGGAGACAAGCCATGAATGCATCCACGTCCGCCAAGGTTTTGGCGCCCACGGTCAAGCTGCTGATCAACGGCAAGCTGGTCGAATCCCAAAGCACCCAATGGCGCGATGTGGTCAACCCGGCCACGCAGGAAGTGCTGGCCCGCGTGCCCTTTGCCACGCCCGACGAGGTCAACGCCGCCGTCGCCAACGCCAAGGAAGCCTTCAAGACCTGGCGCAAGACGCCCATCGGCCAGCGCGCCCGCATCTTCCTGAAGCTGCAGCAGCTGATCCGCGAGAACATGAAGGAGCTGGCCGCGCTGCTGACCGCCGAACAGGGCAAGACCCTGCCTGACGCGGAGGGCGATGTCTTCCGCGGCCTGGAAGTGGTGGAGCATGCGGCCAACATCGGCTCGCTGCAGCTGGGCGAGCTGGCCAACAACGTGGCCAACGGCGTGGACACCTATTCCGTGCTGCAGCCCCTGGGCGTGTGCGCGGGCATCACCCCCTTCAACTTCCCGGCCATGATTCCGCTGTGGATGTTCCCCATGGCCATTGCCACGGGCAACACCTTCGTGCTCAAGCCCTCCGAGCAGGACCCCATGGTCACCATGCGCCTGTGCGAGCTGGCCCTGGAAGCCGGCATTCCGCCCGGCGTGCTCAACGTGGTGCACGGCGGCGAGGACGTGGTCAACGCCATCTGCGACCACCCCGACATCAAGGCCATCAGCTTCGTGGGTTCCACCAAGGTCGGCACCCATGTCTACAACCGCGCCAGCCTGGCCGGCAAGCGCGTGCAATGCATGATGGGCGCCAAGAACCACGCCATCGTCATGCCCGACGCCAACAAGGAGCAAACGCTCAACGCCCTGCTGGGCGCAGCTTTCGGTGCGGCAGGCCAGCGCTGCATGGCGCTGTCGGTGGCCGTGCTGGTGGGCGATGCACAGAAGTGGATTCCCGAGCTGGTGGAAAAGTCCAAGACCCTCAAGGTCAGCGGCGGCACCGAGCCCGGCACCGACGTGGGCCCGCTGGTGTCCTGCGCGGCGCTGTCGCGTGTGGAAAGCCTGATCGAACGCGGACTGGCCGACGGCGCCAAGCTGGAACTGGACGGCCGCAAGCCCCAGGTGGCCGGCTACGACAAGGGCAACTTCGTCGGCCCCACCGTGTTCAGCGGCGTCAAGCCCGGCATGAGCGTCTATGACCAGGAAATCTTCGGCCCCGTGCTGTGCCTGGCGGCTGCCGACAGCCTGGACGAGGCCATCGAGTTCATCAACGCCAACCCCAACGGCAACGGCACGGCCATCTTCACGCAGTCGGGCGCTGCGGCGCGCAAGTTCCAGGAAGACATCGACGTGGGCCAGGTCGGCATCAACGTGCCGATTCCCGTGCCGGTTCCCCTGTTCTCCTTCACGGGCAGCCGCGCCTCCAAGCTGGGCGACCTGGGCCCCTACGGCAAGCAGGTCGTGCTGTTCTACACGCAGACCAAGACCGTCACGGCGCGCTGGTTCGACGACAGCACCACCAGCCAGGGCGTGAACACCACCATCAGCCTGCGCTGATGCACGGATGGGCGGGCCTGGATTGATCCGGGGCAGGCCCCGGCTCTGGGATGATGGCGGCATGCGTTTTCCAATGACCGCCTCCCTCTCCCGGGGCCTGGGTGCCGCCTTGCTGACCGCCCTGGCCGCCCTGCCCCTGACCCTTCACGCGCAGGCCGGTGCAGCCTGCGACCCGGCCTCCACCGCCGCCGCCAGCCGCAATGCCTGCGCGGTCCAGGCCTTCCAGGAGGCCGACACCGCGCTCAACATCCGCTACCTGGACGTCATGCAGCAACTGCCCCAGGGCAAGCGCACGGGCCTGCGCCACGACCAGAACGGCTGGATCAAGGGCCGCACGGCGCGCTGCAAGGCCGCCACGCGCGACAGCGAAACCCAGCCCGAAGGCCCGCGCCTGTACCACGAATGCCTCACGGCCGCGACACAGGAGCGCATGCAGGCGCTGGAGCGCTGGCTGCAGCACTGACCGCCGCACGCACCCACAGCCACCGAAAGCCACCCCAGAACAACAAGGGCCCCAGAGCCCAACGCAGGAGACAAGCCAGCCATGGACTTCGAACTCAACGACGACCAGCGCGCCTTTGCCGAATCGGCCCGCGCCTTTGCCCAGGCCGAACTCGCGCCCCATGCCGCGCACTGGGACCGTGAATCCATCTTCCCGCGCGAGGCCATCGCCAAGGCGGGCGAACTGGGCTTTTGCGGCCTGTACGCGCCCGAGAACGCAGGCGGCCTGCAGCTGCCGCGCCTGGACGCCACCATGGTCTTCGAGGAACTGGCCGCCGTCGATCCCTCCACCACCGCCTTCATCACCATCCATAACATGGCCACCTGGATGCTGGGCACCTGGGCCACCGACGCCGTGCGCGCCGAATGGGGCGAGGCCCTGACCAGCGGCCGCAAGCTGGCCAGCTACTGCCTGACCGAGCCCGGCGCGGGCTCGGACGCCGGCTCGCTCAAGACCCGGGCTGAACTGGCGGGCCATGAATACATCATCAACGGCGCCAAGGCCTTCATCAGCGGCGCGGGCAGCACCGACATGCTGGTGCTGATGGCCAGAACGGGCGACGCAGGCTCGGGCGCCAGCGGCATCTCCGCCTTTGCCGTGCCCGCCGACCTGCCCGGCATCAGCTACGGCAAGAAGGAAGAAAAAATGGGCTGGAACAGCCAGCCCACGCGCGTCATCAGCTTCGACAACGTGCGCATTCCCGCCCAGAACCTGCTGGGCCGCGAGGGCGAAGGCTTCAAGATCGCCATGAAGGGCCTGGACGGAGGGCGCATCAACATCGCCACCTGCTCCGTGGGCGCCGCCCAGGGCGCGCTCACCCAGGCCCAGCAGTACATGCACGAGCGCAAGCAGTTCGGCAAGCCCATTGCCAGCTTCCAGGCCCTGCAGTTCAAGCTGGCCGACATGGCCACCGAACTCGTGGCCGCGCGCCAGATGGTGCGCCTGGCCGCCTCCAAGCTCGATGCCGGCGCGCGCGACGCTTCCACCTACTGCGCCATGGCCAAGCGCTTTGCCACCGATGCCGGCTTCATGGTCTGCAACGAAGCCCTGCAACTGCACGGCGGCTACGGCTACATCCGCGAATACCCGCTGGAGCGCCTCATGCGCGATGCCCGCGTGCACCAGATCCTCGAAGGCACGAACGAAATCATGCGCGTCATCATCGCGCGGCGCATGCTGGAAGGCGATGCGCCGGACATGATCCGCTGATTCATCCACATCCAGCCCGCGCCATGCCCGCCCGCCCGCTCTCCGACACCACGCTGCACCTCATAGACGCCGTGCGCGAAGCCCTGGCCGGCTGCGACGACGTGCAGGAAAAGCGCATGTTCGGCTGCCATGTCTTCATGGTCAACGGCAAGCTGTGCCTGGGCGTGGAAGACGACGAACTGCTGGTGCGCCTGCCGCCCTCGCAGCACGCCGCCGTGGCCGAGACGCCGGGCCTGCGCCCGCTCTCGTCCAAAGGCCAGATGGACGGCTACTTCTTCATTGGCCCCGCCGCCTACGCCACGCGCCAGCAGTGGCAGCACTGGATTGCCCAGGCCCTGGCCTTCAACCCCCACGCCAAGGCCACGCCCCCGAAAAAGCGCAAACCCCAGGCCAGCGAACCCGCGCCCGCCGACGCAAAGACACCGCCAGCGCCCCCCGCCCCGGCCGGGCGCCGCACACGCAAGCACCCCATCTTCGGCGACGAATAAGCCCCTTTGCAGGAGAGCCCCATGCCCATCCGCATCGTCCAGCTAGGCAGCCCCCGCCACGCCGATGAAGGCCTGCGCATAGGCACCGTGCGCCGCCCGCCGCGCGGCGTGCCCAAGGCCGAATTCGCCAGCCGCGACTACTACGACGTCTGGTACCCCGAACTCTCGCCCCAGCCCGACACCATGCACACCGCGCTCGAATCGCACCGCCTGCAGGACCACGGCCAGCAGGCCGAGGCAGACAAGCTCTGGCAGCAATTCGTGCGCAAGTTCCGCAAGGAAATGGGCGAACCCGCCGCCAGCCGCACCCTGGACCTGCTGGCCGCCCTCTCGCAGCACAGCGCCTTCGCCATCGGCTGCTACTGCGAGCAGGAGGCGCGCTGCCACCGCGGCATCCTGCGCTCCCTGCTCAAGGAACGCGGCGCCGACATTGCGAACGGTGACAAGGACACCGGCGACATGGACCCCGGCGAAAACTACACCGACGACACGGTCCACTGAGACACACCACAAGCTTCACAACACAGGAGACAAGCACATGCAGATCGCATTCATCGGACTCGGCAACATGGGCGGCCCCATGGCCATCAACCTGCACAAGGCCGGCCACACGGTCAAGGCCTTCGACCTCTCCAAAGACGCCTGCGCCAAGGTCGCTGCAGAGGGCGTGAGCATTGCCGCCAGCGCCGAGGACGCCGTGCAGGGCGCAGAAGCCGTGGTCTCCATGCTGCCCGCCAGCCAGCATGTGGAAGGCCTCTTCCTCGGCCGTGACGGCGCGGCCGGCCTGCTGCAGCGCATTGCCAAGGGCGCGCTCATCATCGACAGCTCCACCATCGCCGCCGCCACCAGCCAAAAGGTCGCCAAGGCCGCCGAAGCCGCAGGCATTGCCTTCATCGACGCCCCCGTCTCCGGCGGCACGGGCGGCGCCATTGCTGGCACCCTCACCTTCATGGTGGGCGGCAGCGACGCCGACCTGGAGCGCGCGCGCCCCCTGCTCGAAAAAATGGGCGCCAACATCTTCCACGCCGGCGCCGTGGGCGCGGGCCAGACCGCCAAGATCTGCAACAACATGCTGCTGGGCATCCTCATGATCGGCACCAGCGAAGCCATCGCCCTGGGCGTGGCCAACGGCCTGGACCCCAAGGTCCTCAGCGAAATCATGCGCCGCAGCTCGGGCGGCAACTGGGCCCTGGAAAAATACAACCCCTTCCCCGGCGTCCACGAAAACGCCCCCGCCTCCAAGAACTACGCAGGCGGCTTCGGCACCGACCTCATGCTCAAGGACCTGGGCCTGGCCCAGGAAAACGCCATGGCCGTCAAGGCCTCCACGCCCCTGGGCGGCATGGCCCGCGCCATGTACGCCATGCACTCCATCGCAGGCAACGGCGCCCTGGACTTCTCCAGCGTCATCCGCTCCCTGCAAAAGAACGGCTGACGCCCCCGGCCCCGCCCCATCTCCCCGCCCCCAATCCCGTATGCCCGCGCCTGCGTCGGGCCGTCTGCGGGGTTGCAGTCCTGCCGCAGGACAGGACTGCTTCGTCAACTGACTCGCCGCAGTTGTCTGAACGGAGCGCGCAGCGCGCAGTGAGTTCTGCGGCGACCCCCGCAGGCGGCCCGACGCAGGTTGCCCCGCAGCGCAGCGAAGGGGTCGCGGGCATTCGGGTCGCCTTCTTTGATCTGACCTTTCTTGGCGAATCAAGAAAGGGCAGTCGGCTGCCGGGCCGAAACCCGGCCTCGAAAAACAACCACCCGGCAGGGCCAAAAACCAGAAACCCCGGTCAATCCAACCGGGGTTTTCTCTCTCGGCCACCCCCAACAGCCCTGCGTAAGCTGCCACGGCTACCCTGAATCGCCAGAGCGTCATCCATCACAACGAACACAAGCAACCATGACCACTACACCCCCCACCTTCTCCCCCATGCCCACAGCAGAAGGCTACTTCGGCCCCTACGGCGGCCAGTTGGTCCCGCCCCACCTCAAGCAGGCCATGGACGACATCAACACCGCCTACGCCGAAATCACCAAACGCCAAGACTTCCAGCAGGAACTGGCCCAGCTCTTCGCCGACTACGTGGGCCGCCCCAGCCCCATCTTCCACGCGCGGCGCCTGTCGGAGCAGCTCGGCGGCGCACAGATCCACCTCAAGCGCGAAGACCTCAACCACACCGGCGCCCACAAGATCAACCACTGCCTGGGCGAGGCCCTGCTGGCCAAGTTCATGGGCAAGAAGAAGGTCATCGCAGAAACCGGCGCCGGCCAGCACGGCGTGGCCCTGGCCACGGCCTGCGCGCTGGTGGGCATTCCCTGCGAGATCCACATGGGCCAGGTGGACATCGAGAAGGAACACCCCAACGTCACCAAGATGCGCATCCTGGGCTGCAAGCTCGTGCCCGTCACGCGCGGCGCGGCCACGCTCAAGGAGGCCGTGGACAGCGCCTTCGAGGAATACCTCACCAACCCCACCGACTACATCTACGCCATCGGCTCCGTGGTCGGCCCCCACCCGTTCCCGATGATGGTGCGCGACTTCCAGAGCATCATCGGCCGCGAGGCGCGCGAGCAATTCCAGGCCAGGCACGGCAAGCTGCCCGACCACGTGGCCGCCTGCGTGGGCGGCGGCTCCAACGCCATGGGCATCTTCACGGCCTTCCTGGGCGATGCCTCGGTCAAGCTCGTCGGCGTGGAGCCCTCGGGCGAAGGCACGGACAAGCCCGGCCGCCACGCAGCCACCCTCAGCATGGGCAAGCCCGGTGAAATCCACGGCATGAAGTGCTACGTGCTGGAAAACGCAGACGGCACGCCGGCTGCCGTGCACAGCATTGCCTCGGGCCTGGACTATCCGGGCGTGGGCCCGCAACACAGCTACCTCAAGGACCTGGGCCGCGTGCAGTACGAATCCGTCACCGACAAGGAATGCCTGGACGCCTTCATGCAGCTGTCGCGCGTGGAAGGCATCATCCCCGCGCTGGAAAGCGCCCACGCCGTGGCCTGGGCCATGCGCGTGGCGCCCGGCCTGCCCAAGGACCAGCACATCCTCATCAACCTCTCGGGCCGGGGCGACAAGGATGCGGACTACGTGGCCAAGGTGCTGGGCCTCTGAACGCAGAGCTTGCGCTGGATCAAACCGCAGCACGCCGGAGGGGGCAAAAGGCGCCCTCTCCGACAACCGCTCTCCGGGACGGTGGAGACAATGGCCCCGACCGTTGTCTTGTCCAACCCCATTCCCGGAAGGAGCCACACCCATGAAGCCTGCCCCGTTCGCACGCACCGCCGCCCTCTCCATCGCCCTGGCCCTGACCTGCGCCACCGCCGCCCTGCCCGCCGCAGCCAAATCGGTGGCCGAATGGCAGACCATCACCAGCCAGGCCAAGATCCCGCTGGAGCAGGCCATCACCCGCGCCACCCAGGCCGTGCCCGGCAAGGCCATCGAAGCCCAGCTGGACGACGGCGACGGCACGGGCCCGCGCTACGAAATCGAAGTCATCACCCCGGCCGGCGACAGCGTGGAAGTCTGGGTCAACGCCATCACCGGCCAGGCCGCCCAGCACAAGAATGACGGCGCCGCCAAGCGCAAGGACCGCCAGCGCCTGGAAAAGGCCAAGTCCACCATCGAGCAAGCCATCCAGGCCGCCACCCGCCACACACCGGGCACGCCCGTCAGCGCGGAACTGGACTCCCACTGGGGCCAGACCAGTTACCAGGTCGAAGTGCTGCAGGCCAACGGCACGCTCATGGAAGTCAAGATCGACGCCGTGGGCGGCGAAGTCATCCGGGCCAAGAAGGACTGACCCACGGCCCCAACCCAGCAGCGCGCTTCAGCATGGGGCGCGTTTTTTTTCGCCCATTTTTTGCCTCGTTCCCGCCATATCCGCAGGCCATCCGCACCTGCTGCGCCCTTCAGGCCAACGCCACCGACACCCCCTCATCCGCAAACCGCTTCGCCGCCCTGAGCAGATAGCTCACGGCATAAAGAATGGGGTCGTCGGCCTCATCGCCATTGAGATGCTCCACCACCTCAATAGCATAGCCCAGGTTCACCGCCGTGTCGTGCAGCAGTCCCACCAACTCCTTGTCCTCAGGCTCCAGCGACTGCGCCTGATCGGCCTTCACGTAGTAGATGCGCAGCAGATCGCGGCACACGCAACTGATGGCCGTGACCTTGTGGCGAGCGAGCAGGTCCAGCACATCCAGCGCAGCGCCCATGTGCAGGACGGCGTCTATGGCGAGGTCTTCGAGTTTGGGTGGGGGTGTGGTGGCGGAAGTTGGCTGGGGCATTGGGGCTCCTGTCGAGAGGGTCTCGGTCCCCAGGGTTCACCGAACGCGGTGGGGGCCAGATTGCAAAGCTTGCAACTTTGCCAAACCGCGGTCTGCCACCTGTAGTTGGAAATTTGTAAAGCTGCAAAGAGATTCTGCATGGAAGGCTGATAGCGGCCACGCCATGTCTGCAAGAGGCACAAGGTGTTGGGTTGCGCCCAGGAGATGTAGTTGGCAATGTAGATAGGGGAGTTGTGGACGCCAAACCGGAATTCGATGAAAGACTGCCGTCGGATGTGAGCTTGGCTCCGCAGTCATGCGGCATCACATAGTTGCCGCATCAGGGCAATCCATTCGTCGGGAAACGGACACCCCAGTCACCTGACAGACTAAGCCAATCTCACTCTCATTTTCAGATTCGAGACGTCACTCTAATGTACACTTTGGCACAAAACTCCCAACAGCAAGATCAATACCTATTGAATAATTTGACCTTAAATTAAACCCAATACTTTAGAAAGAAAATTACCAGTGAAAATAAGCATATTAACGGATAACCAAGCAACAAATAAGATTATTCAGCTAGTACGCAAGTGCATTTCGTTCGATGTTGCAGTGGCTTGGGCCGGGAATAATAAAGTCATCGAAGAAATGTTAACTGCAAAGTCAAAGATCAGAAAAATGGTCATTGGTACTCACATGTATCAAACAGATCCAAGTGTACTGCGAAGCTTCAGATCCTGCAAAGGTGCTCGCTGCATGAGACCAGTCGGCAGACTCTTTCACCCGAAGGCGTATCTCTTTCAATTAAATGAAGGATTCGCAATTATGGTCGGGAGTCACAATCTCACAGGAGGAGCTTTCGGAGGGAAAAACATTGAAGTCAGCGTACTAATTGAGACAAACGATAAAGACGATGTATTTGTTAATTTAGAAAACTTCGTGAAATCTAGTTATCAAAATTCCATTGAAATCGATGAAGATTTCTTGTTTGCTTACGAGACCCAGTACCGTATAAACAAGAATAATAGAAATGCACTGAATAATTTTGATTTTCTAAAAAAACCCCGAAATTCTGCTCAAATTTCTCCGCTAGATATTTCTTGGGATATTTTCATTGAAAAAGTACAGAATGATCGTCATCACAGTTTTGATGGGCGTCTTAAAATTCTGACTAAAGCCACAGAACTTTTCAAAACTCACAAATCCTTTTCAAGGATGTCAGAGCAGGAGCGCAAAGCTATTGCTGGCACATATGGCTCCAAGGAGAATAAACTAGACAGCTTGGATTGGGGTTGGTTTGGAACAATGACAGGCTTAGGATCTTTCACAACCCTCGTCAACAACAATCCAAACTTATTATCTCAAGCTTTAGATAAAATACCTTTGGACGGAGACATCACCAAAGAACATTATAATAATTATATACGCGAGTTCGTTATTGCATTTAAGGATCAGGTACGTACCGGGGGGGGTCGCGACTGCTAGCAGACTGCTCGCGATGAAACGACCCGATGTCTTCGTGTGTGTGAACGACGCCAATCGGATCGGTATCAGCGACGCGTTCGGTTCGGCACCTTCCACTTTGAACCTGGAAAATTACTGGGAGCGGATAATAATTCCTATTCAAAACAGCCCGTGGTGGATGCATTCCAGGCCACGAGAATCACAGGCTGGATCCATCTGGGACAATCGTGCCGCGCTTATGGATTGCCTTTACTATATTCCAAAAATTAATAACTAAAGGGCAATGGGTTAGCGCATCCGCTCGTTCATGCGTGTGTTGTGCAGACCTTCCCTAGGTAACAACCCAATAGAATGTCAGTGTTGGGGGCTGCCCTCGTTGGTGGTGCGGGTAGTGGAATTTCGGCAAAAGATATAGAATCTTGGGATGCAGGCGCTATCTACAACGATATTCAGATGACAACCAATAAAATTTCAAGGGAATTATTTAATTCTCAAGAAACTATCCGCTTTTCATTGAAGCAGCATATTTACAAGCTACATTTCGAAAAACTGCCACGAAATGGCACAGGAGGCCAATTATCAAAAATAAATTTATTTCTAAGCTCGGATGGCGGTAAAAAATGGAGATTACTTCGATTCAGAAGAAACTGGTGGCATCAAGGTTGGGCAATCATACACAAAGGACTCGGAGGTAGCTGCTGGCCACCTGCCGGTGAGGACGTAAGAGACGCCTTCATAAAAGATGAAAAATTCTCCATCTCTTATTGCAACCTTCATGAGCATGGAATCAGCGGACAGTCATATACTTGGCTAATGCAATACGATATAACAAAAGACAGATGGGATTTGTCACTAATTGAGGAAAGCAGATAAAATTATTCTTTAATATCATTTATTGCATCTGGTAGCCAAAGCAAAGGCTATACAAGTTCTAGGCACCATGCGGAAGAATTTCGCCAATACGGCAGACTACGCACCCGCGGACTCCTTGCCTGCCTGCGCAGAGCCCAGCCACCTCGTCCACGGACCGAAGAGCTCCCTTATCTCGCGCGCCCTGGCTACCTCCCTGGCAGCCGCGCTGATAGTGGCCTGCGGGGGCCGTGGGGGCGATTCGGCAACCTGATCGCCAACCAGCCGCAGCTGCTCGACAAGGTGAGCAGCGCCATGACGGCCTTCTATAACGCCACGGCCGAACTCGGCGTGGCCGACAAGGTCACGGCCTTCACCGCGTCGGACTTCGGCCGCACGCTGACGTCCAACGGCGACGGCTCCGACCATGGCTGGGGCAGCCACCACTTCGTGGTGGGCGGCGCGGTGCGTGGCGCGTCCTTCTATGGCGCGCCGCCGCCCATCAGCGTGGGAAACGGCAGCGGCAGCGAGGACCAGTGGCATGTCGGACAGGGGCGCCTGTTGCCCAGCACTGCCGTGGACCAGTACGCCGCCACCCTGGCGCGCTGGTTCGGCGTGGCGAATACCGAGCTGGCGGGGGTGCTGCCGCACATCGGCAACTTCGGCGGCTCGGCGTATCCCATCGATCTGGGGTTCATGGGCTGACGCCGTGCGCGCCGGGCCTGCACGGCCGATTCGAGTCAGCCTCTGGGTGGCCCTGAGGGCGCCTTTGACAATTCCGAATTTTCAAGGACCGGGATTGCGAAGACGATGGGGCCACTCAGTTCAAGTGGAGACAAAAATGCGATTCGAATTCCGCCCAATTGCCACACCAATTGCCACCCCAATTGCCGCGCTGGCCCGGCATGCACGGCATGGCTTGTTCATCGCAGCGGCCCTGTCCGGCGCGCTGGCGCAGGCGGCACCGCTGCCGTTGGACATGGCCACGACTTCCGAGCAGCGGTTTCAACTGGCCCTGGAGGCCCAGACTGCGGGTGACTACGCCTCCATGCTCGCGTTGCTGCGCCAGGCGGCCCGGGATGGCGAGCCACAAGCCCAGGAAACACTGGCATGGATTCTTCTGGCAGGCCCAACCCTGTATGGCACCGCGGTGAAAGCGGATCGCTGCGAAGCAGTGCACTGGCTGCGGCAAGCCGTTGCAAAAGGGAATCAAACGGCCAAAAACCAGTTGGATTTCCTGAACCGCCTGCGCAATGCGCCGAGTGGCAAGATGGCTTGCACATCCGAGTGGGAAGGGTGACATGCGCAAAATCCTTTTCGGATCGCAGCGCCATCCTCAAGAATGCGCTGCGGGTGCAACGCTACTGGGACCACGCCTGGAGCCCTGACTACCGCACCACGGACTTGTGCCCGTCCTCGCCCTGCCCTCAACCCGCATTCATCCCGCATTCACCAGCGCCTTTGCAAACGCCCTTTCACCCGCCACAGTCAATACCAGTTTTTGTGTCGCCCGCGTCGCAGCCACATAGAACAGTTTGGCCTCGTCCGCCGCATCTTCGCCTTCACGCGGCATCTGCCCCACTCCTGCAACGGCCACGACCGGAAACTCCAATCCCTTGCTGGCGTGCATTGTCATCACTTTGATGGTGTCGGCCAGTGGATCGAAGTCACCTGAACGATGTCGCACGCGATGCGGCAGTTTTCGGCGGCCAAGTGCCATGGCGCACTGGTTCATGGAGTCGTGATCGCGGCACAGGATGGCCATGTCACCCCAGGCGTGGCCTTCCTGATGCGCCGCAGCCAGCAGCTCGGCGATCTTGGCGGGCTCGTCCCGCAAGCTCGGCAGGCGCACGATCAGCGGCTCCTGCCCTTCGCGGCCGCAGCTGATGGGTTGCACCAGCGGAACACCGTCATCATCCTGGGCATTGGGTTGCAGGAACTCGGCGGCGACGCGGTTGGCAATTTGCAGAATCTGCCTGGTGTTGCGGTAGTTGATCTTGAGAATGGTCGTGCGCCCAGAGGCCTGGATTCCCACGCTCTTGAAGCTGAAGCCACGCGCCTTGCTCTTGCCATAGATGTTCTGGGCGCTGTCGTACAGGATCAACAGGCTGTTGGTCTCGGGGTCCACCATCTGGGTGACGAGCTTGAGCCATTCAGGCTGAAAGTCGTGCCCCTCGTCGACCATCACGGCCTGGTACTGCCCGGACGGAATCTGTTGCCGGTCCAGGCCGCGAATCACAAACTCCACCATCTGATCAAACATGCCCGGGCCCTGAGCGGGTAGCGTCTGACCATAGGCCACCAACTGCTGGCGACACCACTTGTGGAAGTTGCGGGCATGCACCCGATCGGCCAGGCCCTTGGCCGCAAACCAGGCATTGAGCTTCACGGCCAAGGGCTCGTTGTAGCAGAGCACGAGGATGGGCTTGGTCGAAGCGGTCTTGGCCAAGTGTTCCGCACGATAGCCAAGAATCATGGTCTTGCCTGAGCCGGCAACTCCGTGGATCACGCGATGCCCATCGCCCAGGCTGCGCGCGAGTTGCTCCTGCTGCAAGTCCATGACGCGCATGATGTCCGGCAGCTCGTCCGCGTCTTCCGGCAGAAGGCTGCCTTGCACCGGAACACGCACCTGCGGGAACATGATCCACCGCGTGCGCTCGAGCTGCGGCACCGACATGGCTTTGCCGAAAGCGTGGGGGAACATGTTCCACAGGCGCTGCTGAAAAGCCTCCGCATCGACGGATTCCAGCATCTCGTCCTTGCAGATGACCAGATGCGCATCAATCGTCTGGTCCAGTGCAGATTCTTCAAACTGCTTGCGCGTGATGTTGGTGAACACCACGCCGCTGCCCCAGGGAAATGCCAGCTTTCCCTGATGAGGGCCTTCGCCGTGAATGAGTTGCTGATCCCGCTCCAGCGCATTGACCACTTGAATGGCGCAGTGTCGCGCCTGGGCTGCCGGATTGATGACGACCTTGGGTCTTCCATCCACGATGAGCGTCCAGGCCTGTTTGGTCGCCTCTTGAACCGTCTCGAGCCGCCAATCCTTGGTCTCAAGAATCAGAACGCCCCTGCGTGGATGAATGACGACAAAGTCAGGATGCGTCTGCTTGGGGCCGATGGGCACGTCATACCAAAGCATGTAATCGTCTTCGAGCTTTTGCTCCAGCCGCTCGGCCAGCCGTCGCTCGCCAGGCGTCATGCGCCCAACGCACGCCCCCATCGCAGGAATCAGTACCGCCACTTTCTTCTCCTCCACAGAGCGGCTGAGGATACCGCACGCACTATCTCTTCAGGAATTCGATGACTGGCCAATCCCAAGCCATCGAAAATCCGGAATTGGATTCTGAACGGCTCTCTGTTGAATTTCCTCGACTCGCGGGGAAACCAGCATGGAATTTGAAGGCGCTTCTGAAATGACCAAGCAGAGGAGGATTTGATTGTGAAAGTGCTTGGCTCGGACGTATGCCTGCCATCTACGCACTCGACGACTACCGCTTTGGGCAATGCCGTAAGACTGCTGGAGGTCGAAAGGTCCAGCCATTGCGGCAACCCCGCACTTTCGCTGCAACGGCGGCGCTGCTCCGTGCAGATGCCATAGGAGGCGACATCAGCGTTGCGGCCCGTCGCAGCGCCTTCGCGCTGGACGAACCGCCCTGGATCGCCTTGGCCCCGTTGTCTTGCCTATGCCATGCAGTCGCAGTCGTAGTCCAGTCGCTCAGGGAGCGCCGTATTCGCTCAGTTTCTTGCTGAACCTAAAGGTCCACAGTCGCTGCGTGCGATCGTTGACGTCATTGGTGGTAAAGCGCAGGCTCGCCGCGCCCTTGGCGCATTGGCCGTCGTTCACGATCCTGCCGTCGGCGTCCACCATGCATTTGGTGACGTTCGAGCCTTCGATTTCCTTGCCGCTGGCGTCCAGCACGGCCAGCGAAACACCGAAGTCGGTGTCGTTGGTCAGCGCCAGCGTGTAGTCATCGACCAGTGCCAGGCCTTCGGCCTTCTCGGCCACCCAGCCGGTGGCGTTCAGGTTGAAGAGCCGGGTCTTCTTGAGCGTCACGACCTTGGAATAGTCCGAGCCATTGACCGGCTTGCCAGTCAGGCTGCTCTTTTCCAGGTCGGAGCCCAGCGCGGTGATGTCGGTGGCGTTGGCCGGAAACTCGATCAGAACCAGGTCGTTGAAGACTTTCTTGTCCTTGCCCGTGCCTTGCTCGATGGCGATGAATTTCCCCTTGCCCAGTGAGACCACATCACCCAGCTTGGCATTGCCGGTCTTGCCTTGGTTGTACCAGCGGCTGTCCACGGGCAAGGCAAACAGGCGGGTTTTCTCGGTGGTCGGGTCAAACTCCACCCAGCGCACAAAGCGCGCGTAGTCGCGCACGTTCTCCGATTTGCCAGTGGCGTCGGCAACGGCAGCGGTGGTGTAGTCGGCCTTGCCGTCGTCCAGGGGGCTTTGCAGGAAGCCGTGCAGCTTGCCGCTGGCCGCATCGATGCTCAGCCCCTCCATGCCACGGTTGGCGCGGCGCTTGGCGAGAATGGCCGGCAGATCGGCCGCGCCGGTGCCGGGCCCGTATTTCTTCTGGATGATGCCGGTCGCCGGGTCGATCTTCACGATGAAGGGTCCGTATTCGTCGGACACCCACAGCACATTGCGTGCGGCATCCACCACCACGGATTCCGTGTCCAGGCCGAATTCGCTGTAGCCCTTGGCCTTGCCGGGATAGGTGAAGGAGTCGTCCAGGACTTGCTCGCCCGTGTTGCCTGTGATGCCCCGTGGCTGCACGCGGCCGTTGGCATTCTGTGTGGCGCTGAATCTGAGCGGCAGGGTGGAGACGAGCCTGGCTCCGTCTTTTCCGAGGGCGATCACGCCGATGGACGGAGTGAAGTTGGGCGAAGGAAACACCGTGGAACTGGCAAAGCCCGCGGGATTGGAGCCGTCGGTGATCTGCGTGACCGGGCCGGTGGTCGCGTTCGGGCCGCGATCGGTGATGGCGTAGAACTCCAGCGTGCCGTCGGCACGCCTGCCCTTCAAGGCCAGGCCCGAACCGTAGGCTGGCAGAAAGCCCTTGGGAAAATCGGCCTTGGTGGCGGGGTGTTGGCCTTCGTAGGGGAAATAGAACCTGTCGTCGAACTGGACGTCCTGGCGCGTGACGGTGGCGCGGATGCTGCCGACGCCGGTGGTCTGCGTCACCGTCTCGGAGCCGGCGGCCTGGAGCGGGCGGGTGTCGGCGCAGGCGCTCAGCAAGGCAGCCGCGGCGGCGATCACTGCCATCAGGCAGGGAGAAGAAGTGGGGGGTCGCATGGCGAGTAGGTCTTGAGAAGAAGAGGCAAGCCTGACAGGTAGATAGGCAGATCGGCAGGCCCTGCGTGGCAAGGGCCTGCCCAAGCTTGAAGGCTTCGTTTCTGGAAAAGGCGCTGCGCCGCTCAGAACGAGTGGCTGATGCCCAGATCCACACCGGTCGAGCCGGCGTTGGCCACACCCGCAGGGCCGCCGATCAGGCCGACGCTGGCACCGTTCTTGTTGTTGACACGCGCCAGCCCTGCGTACAGAGAGGTGCGCTTGGAGAAGTCATAGACATATCCGATCGAATACTTGTCGGCCTTGCCGCCGCTGCGCGTGAGGGCAGAGGCGTTGCCGCTGAACTTGGCGCTGGCGTACTTGATGCGCAAGCTGCCTTGCCCCATGAGGATGGTCGCGCCCAGGTAGAAACCGTCCACCTTCCCGGAGGTTGCGCCGTTGACGGGCTCCCACTTCAGGCTGTTGTATCCGCCATTGAGCAGGAAACTGCCGAAGTTGTACGAGGCGCCCAGCACCAGGTCTTCCAGATCGCTGGTTGCAGCGATGGCGCTGGGCGAAGCCACGGCCGCGGTGCCGTCGATCCGGCCGTAGCCGATACCCACGTTCAGCGGGCCCGAGCGATAGCCCAGGTTGCCGCCTATGTACCTGCGGGCCTTGCTTGCGCCAGAGCCGGAGGCGTTCTCGTCGCCAAAGGAAACCGAGAACTGGCCATAGATACCGCCCAGGTCGCTCGGCAGGAAGTAGCCCACGGCGTTGCTGATGCGCGTGCGGTCGACCACGCCGCTTTGGCTGGCGGCGTTGTAGGCAGTCTGGCGGATCGTCTGGAACAGATTGGCCTGCACACCGGTGGTGGTGTCGGGGCCCGCGAAAGCGGTGAAGATGTTGTAGCTGGGGGTGTAGTCGCGACCCAGCCGGATTTCACCCCAGGAATTGTTGCTCAGCCCGATCGTGGAGCGGCGCTCGAAGCCAAGGGAGCCGCTGCTGCCGCCAGAGCCGACATCGGGATTGAGGCCGCCTTCAAGCCAGAGCTGAGCTCGGTTGCCGCCGCCGAGGTCCTCCGTGCCGCGCAAGCCAAGCAAGCTGGTCTTGCCTTGGCTGGAGTTCAGTGCATTGAGCCTGTTGCTGCCGGACTTGGCAATGGTGACACCGACGTCCACCACACCAAAAATGGTGACGGAAGATTGTGCCAAGGCCAAGCTGGAAGAAGAGGCGAAGAAGGTGCCCATCGCGAGTCCCAGAATGCGCGAGCACGTTTTTTGATTTTTCATTGGCGAGATACGAACCGAACTTATTAATGAGAATGACGGTAGCCTCCTGCCACCGCTGCGGGAACTCTAGGCAACACATAAGTATTCTTCGTGACAGCTGTGCCGTGTGACATGAAAGTCACAGCAGCGGCGGTGCCTGCGGCACGTTTCCTGCAGGGAAGCCCCATCGCCGCCACCCTTCAGCCATGGCCCGCACGACGGGGCAGATCATTCATTGCCGATTTGTTTGATTCATATTCGAGAAATTGGCGGAAATATGCATCCTTTTGCCATTTTCCCAATAAGGTTCTCGACTTCCATATTTTCAATGGCACATTTCGAGCGTTCGTCGATCGATTCATCGGTCATTGGGGACCCAAATTCAGCCCATTGCACAGCCAGTTCAACCCCATAGCCCCTGGGAGGGCGAAGTCCCACAAGAATTGCCGCACCGAGGACTGCAGCCTCAACATCGGTCGCACCAGCAGTCACAGCTATGATCCCCAGCAGCATCGCCGTCCCCGCCAGCGGCGAGCTGCCCCCTCTCCTCCACCCAACGCCCCGCCCCATCCCCCCATGATCCAAGAGTCCGAAGAGATTGCCCTGCTTCGCGAGGAAAACGCCCGGCTGCGGGCGCAGCTGGCGATTGCCACGGCGGGCCATGCCAGCGCCGTACAGGGCGCGGGCGCCAGCGATCAGGACCCTTTCGATGCGCAGGTCGCGGACCAGAAGACGCTGTTCTCGGATTTCATCGAGCATCTGCCGATAGGCCTGTGCCTGGTGGGCAAGGGTGGCAAGGTGCTGATGTCCAACCCGGCCTACCGCCATTTCCTGCCGGACACCCCCATCCCTTCGCTGCTGTCGGCCGAGGAAGACCGCGGGCGCTGGCGCAGTTGGGACAAGGACGGCAAGCCCGTTCCCCGCGACCAGTTTGTGGCCGCCCGCGCGTTCCGCGGTGAGCTGGTGGTGCCGGGCGTTGACTGTGTCTATGACACGCCCCAGGGGCTCGAGGTATGGACGCGCGTGTTCGGGGTGCCGCTGCGCAATGCGGACAAGGAAGTCGTGGCCACGGCCATCGCCATTTTGGACATCGATGCGGAACGGCGGGCGCTGGACATGTTGCGCCAGAGCGAGGAGCGGCTGGATGCACTGGTGCGCTCCTCCTCGGAAGTGCGCTACTCCATCAGTGCGGACTGGAGCGAGCTGCACCAGCTGGCAGGCGGCGGGTTCATCCCCGACACGCAGGCGTCCAACACGAACTGGCTGGAAGACTACATCCCCCCGGAGGACCGCGACCTGGTGCGCGCGGAGATCGCGCGGGCCATCCGCACGAAGACCGACTATGTGATCGAGCACCGGGTGAACCGGGTCGATGGCAGCGTGGGCTGGGCGTTCTCGCGCGCCGTGCCGCTGTTCGATGCCGCAGGCGCCATCACCGGCTGGCTGGGAGCGGCCTCCGACATCACCGAGCGCAAGCAGGCCCAGGCCGCGCTGGAGCGCTTGAATGCCACGCTGGAGGAACAGGTGGCAGAGCGCACGGCCGACCGCAACGCGCTGTGGCAGCTGTCTTCCGACATCATGATGCGCTGCACGTTCGAGGGCATCATCACTGCGGTCAACCCGGCCTGGACCGAGGTATTGGGCTGGCGTGAAGACGAGCTGCTGGGCACCACGCTTTTTCATCTCATCCATCCGGAAGATCTGGCGCGCACCATCCAGGACACGCAGGAGCTGGCCACAGGCATGGCGCATGCCCGGTTTGACAACCGGTATCGCCATCGGGACGGGAGCTACCGCTGGATCTCCTGGTCCACCCGTTCGGCGGCAGGCCGCATCAATGCGGTGGGCCGCGACATCACCTCCGAAATGGCCAAGGCCGAAGCGCTGGCCAAGGTGCAGGAGCAACTGCGCCAGTCGCAGAAGATGGAGGCGGTGGGCCAGTTGACGGGTGGCCTTGCGCACGACTTCAACAACCTGCTGGCGGCCGTCATGGGCAATCTGGAACTGCTGCAGCGGATGCTGGCGCGCGGCCAGGTGGACAACCTCACGCGCTTCATCCATGGAGCGCAGGGGGCGGTGCGGCGCGCCGCCACGCTCACGCAGCGGCTGCTTGCGTTCTCGCGCCGGCAGATCCTGGACTCCAAGCCCACCGATATGGCCGCGCTCCTGGCCGATTGGGAGGACCTGCTGCGCAGGACCGTGGGCGCCAGCGTGGATATCGACATCGTGCCGGCAGCCCATCTGTGGCATGCGCAAATCGATGGAACGCAGCTGGAGAACGCCATCCTGAACCTGTGCATCAACGCCCGCGATGCCATGCCCGAAGGCGGCCGGCTGACCATCAGGACAGCCAATATCGAGCTTGAAGAGGCGGCAGCCCGGGAGTGGGACCTTCCGCCGGGCGGTTATGTGTCGCTGTGCGTCACCGATACGGGCACCGGCATGTCGGAGCAGACCATTGCGCGCGCCTTCGAGCCGTTCTACACCACCAAGCCGGTGGGCCATGGAACAGGGTTGGGGCTGTCGATGATCTACGGCTTCGCGCGGCAATCGGGAGGAGCGGTCAGGATCTTCTCCCAGCCGGGCCAGGGCACCACGGTCTGCCTGTATCTGCCCAGGTGCGACGCCGCGCCCGTTGCAGAACGCGCGGTCGATACGGCAAGGCACGTGGTCGTTCCTGCCCAAAGGACCTTGCTGGTCGTGGATGACGAAGCCCCGATCCGCCATCTCATCGACGAGGCGCTTGTCGACCTGGGCTACACGGTGCTTGCCGTGGCAGATGCAGCCGCCGCGCTGCAGGTGCTGCGTGCCGGAACCCGGGTGGACATGCTGATCACGGACATGCGGCTTCGCGGCGGAATGAACGGCAAGCAGCTGGCCGACGAGGCACGCCTGGCCCGTTCCGACCTGCCGGTGCTCTTCATCACCGGGTTCACCGAGGCATCGCCCCTAAGCCAGGAAAACCTGCACCCCGGGACGCAGCTTCTGACCAAGCCGTTCACATTGGAGGCGCTGTCGCTCAAGGTGGCGGAGATTCTGGGCAGTAACGACGCTGTGCCATCGGACTGAGTCGTGTGGCTGGGGCCGTGGTGACCGGCAGATTCCGGGCGCCTGTCTCGCAGTTCAAACCCCGTCACATCGCATCTCCCTCGGCCCGCGTAGTGGCAACGTGGGCAGACTCGATCGGCGACGACGCAGGGGTACTGCCAAAGCGGCAAGAGCACTCAGATGTACGGCCCCAGAAACTTACGGATTCATCAAGTCTGCGAACCAGCAAAAGCCTTGCTCATCTTGAATCCGAATGCTCGTGTTTAGACCGCTGATCGTCAATTCACGCAAATTCCTAGGAAGTATCTTATTTTTCAGAAAAATAGAAAACGACAGCAGTCTCCACTTGATCTGAAAATTCGAAAGAACTTAGACTGATAGCGTCACCCACTGCCATGTGGCAGCAAAGGCCTATTAAAATTTCAGCACAGAGGGAACTATGCCAATTAAAATTCTGACCGGATCTATACTTTTTCTCGTATCAATCTCTGCAATGGCTCAAGATTTTCTGATAGGGAATGAGGAAATTGAAAAGAACGGCATGCCAATGGTCGCCAGAATTATTTCCGGCAGCATGGCTGGAATGAGTGGAACCGTGACCATCAATCTAGTCAAGCTATCAAATGGATCATATCTCTACGAAACCACCAATCAAAATGATGAAGCGATTGAATTCAACAAGAGGCTGTGCGAGATATACGGAGACAAGCATCCAGAATCTCCCGGGAAAATGGTAATTGGTAGCGATGAAAGGAATATACCTCTTCACTGCGAACCAGCGTCCCCTCAAAAGGAAATGTCATTCAAACAACAATCTGACTACTATTACATGCCTGGTGGCCAATGGAACTACAGACCTGTTCTATCTCTAAGCTATGACCCTTACCCGCGTGCTGGCTCATACACAAGAGTATCTGCAAGTGCAGGCGTTGACTTTTCTGTACCAAAAGGCGGCGATCTTTCACTTGCCGTTGGAGTTCGAGGGATTCCAAATTGCTATAACAATGGTTTCACCATGGCTGGTAGCATTCCAGTCGCAAATCTGCAAGTTGCAGTTCTATGCTACATGTACCCACATTTGGCCGGCACAGGGGGAAAGGCCGTTTCTGCTCGAGCAGTTTCGGAAAGCAAATACTCGGCCAGTGAGAATGGGATAATGGAAATCTATTGAAGCAATAGCAAACCAGGTTTATGACCCCAGGAAGCCATGGTGCCTTCTTCAGCCTAAAACAGAAGAAAGTACCATGGCAACCCGTCTTGGATGATGGTGCCCGCACAACGCCGCACATCCGCGCATAACTCCAGCCAGTATCCGGTCATCAACGGCTTTGGCCAATTACTTCACAGGCCGCTGATATGAAAAAACCATGTCAAGATACAGTTTTGCGCAGTTTGTTGGCTGGCGCAGTCTTGCTGATCACCGCATGCGGGGACGCAAAAAACGCAACCGCTTGCGAAAACCATGACCTTAATCTGGTTCGAACGAATGTACTGAAAAAACTGAAAGAGAAGTTTCCTCAGTACGCATTCGATATCACCAAGGTGACGTTTTCTCCAGGAGAAAAAGTGCCTTTTTGGCACGTGGAGGCCATCACCCAATCGAATGGTAAGGCGCTGGTGGTTTTCGCCATGCACTATTGCGAAGGGTCTGTAGAGGTGACAGCCCTCAACCCCTACCACCCTTGACGGCGGTGGAGGCCATCGCCCTCACCCTCTCAATGAAAGCCTGCAACACCGCCGCAGGCTGGTCCGCCCGCCAGGCCATAACGGCGGGCGTCATGGCCTGCTGCGGACCGCGCAGGGGCACGAACACCACGCCGTTCATGCCCACGCGCTGCATGCAGCTGGGCACCAGGGCCACGCCCTGCTCTGCCGAGACCAGGGCCATGACGGTGAGCCACTGGCGCGCGGCGTGGCGTGTGTGGGGGTGGATGCCGGCCTGCTGCAGGCAGGCGATGACGTTGTCGTAGTTGGCCGGGGCCACTTCGCGGGCGAACATGACGAAGGTGTCGCGGGCCAGTTCGCGCAGGTCGATGGCAGGCTGCCGGGCCAGCACATGCGTGGCGGGCAGGCAGCAGACAAAGGGTTCCTCGCCAATCGACAGGGTCTGCAGGCCGTCTGGCGGGTTGGCTATGTTGAGAAAGCCGCAGTCGATCTGGCCGCTGGCAATGGCCTGCAGTTGCTCGCGCGTGGACATTTCGTGCAGGCAGACTTCGACCAGGGGGCGTTCTGCGCGGAAGGCGCGGCAGAAGTCGGGCACCTGGCGGTAGACCATGGAGCCGGTGATGCCCACGTCCAGCCGGCCCTGCATGCCTTCGGCCACGCCACGCACCACGTCGGCCGCATGCTGCAGTTGGGCGAGCACCTTGCGTGCCTCGACCAGAAAGGCCTCGCCCGCAGGGGTGAGGCGCACGTTCTTGGCGTCGCGGTCCATGAGGCTGGCGCCCAGGTCCTGCTCCAGGGTCTTGAGCGCCATGCTCAGCGGCGGCTGGGTGATGCACAGGCGCTGGGCCGCGCGGCCGAAGTGGCGTTCCTCGGCCAGGGCGACGAAATAGCGCAGCAGGTGGGTCTTCATGAGAGGCGGCGGATGGGGAGCAAGCGAGATGGCATCTTGCACCATGGCTACCTCTGAAATACAGATTGATAAATCATGGGACTTCAGATGGTTCGCAGCCACAAAACCCGCGCACCTCAACTTTGAGACACCGAGGAAGGGCCGCCCCGCACCGAGGGTGTCGTCCCCCTCCGCGCAGCGAGAAGGGGGAAGGCGCGAAGCGACTCAGGGGGTCAATACGATTTAGGCAAGCCCAATACCTTTTCGGCGATGAAGCACATGATGAGTTGCGGGCTGACGGGCGCCAGGCGGGGGATCCAGGATTCGCGCATGTAGCGCTCCACGTGGTATTCCTTGGCATAGCCCATGCCGCCGTGCGTGAAGATGGCGGTTTCGCAGGCCTTGGCGCAGGCTTCGGCTGCCAGGTATTTGGCGGCGTTGGCCTCGGCGCCGCAGGGCAGGCCCCTGTCGTAGAGGAAGGCGGCCTTTTGCACCATGAGGTGGGCCGCCTCAAGCCCCATCCAGGCCTGGGCCAGCGGGTGCTGTATGCCCTGGTTCTGGCCGATGGGGCGGTCGAAGACCACGCGCTCCTTGGCGTACTGGGTGGCGCGCGCCAGGGCAGCGCGGCCCAGGCCCACGGCCTCGGCGGCGATGAGGATGCGCTCGGGGTTGAGGCCGTGCAGGATGTACGAAAAGCCCTTCCCCTCTTCGCCGATACGGTCCTCGGCGGGAATGCGCAGGCCGTCGATGAACAGCTGGTTGGTGTCCACGCATTTGCGGCCCAGCTTGTCGATCTCGCGCACCTCGATGCGTTCGCGGTCCAGGTCGGTGTAGAACAGGCTCAGCCCTTCCGTGCCCTTGCACTCTTCCACGGGCTTGGTGCGTACCAGCAGCAGGATCTTGTTGGCGACCTGGGCAGTGGAGATGAAGACTTTCTGGCCATGGACCACGTAGACGTCGCCATCGCGCACGGCGCGGGTCTGCAGCTTGAGGGTGTTGAGGCCCGCATTGGGCTCGGTGACGCCGAAGCAGGCCTTGTCCGTGCCCGCGATCAGCGGGGGCAGCCAGCGGCGCTTTTGCTCGTCCGTGCCGAAGACGACGACGGGGTGCAGGCCGAAGATGTTCATGTGCACGGCCGAGGCGCCCGACAGGCCCGCGCCCGTGGCCGAGATGGTGTGCATCATGAGCGCCGCTTCGCTGATGCCCAGGCCTGCGCCGCCGAATTCTTCGGGCATGGCAATGCCCAGCCAGCCCGCGTCGGCCAGGGCCTTGTGGAAGTCGTGCGGGAAGCCGCCTTCATGGTCCTTGCGCAGCCAGTAGTCGGCATCGAAGGGTGCGCAGGCGCGCTCGACGGCGTCGCGTATCTGTTCCTGTTCTTCGTTCCACAGAAAGTCCATGGTGTGTTCTCCGTTGCTTGTAGCTGTTCGCTTGTTGTGTCTGTGGGGTGACGGCGCTCAGGCTGCCGGTCGGCGCACGCGCTCGGGGTTCTCGCCGTACGGCGGGCTGTAGAAGACCAGCAGGCGCACGGGCTCGGCGCTGGTCACGCGGAAGATGTGCATGCAGTCCTCGGGGAAAAAGCAGGTGTCGCCGGGCTGCATGGCAAAGCGTTCCTTGCCGTCCGGGGTGTCGATTTCCACTTCGGCCGTTCCGGCCAGCAGGTAGCAGGCCTGCTCCATGCCGGGGTGGGCATGGGGCAGCGCGCCGCCGCCCTGCTCCAGCGTGCCCAGCACCAGCTCCATGTGGCGCGCGCCCACGTTGGCGGCACTGACCAGGCGCCGGTTGACGGTGCCGTGGTGGTTGGCGGGGGTGTAGCCGGGCACGTCTTGTTCGCGGATCAGGTAGCGGGGCATGGGCGGTTTCCTTCGGTTTGTGTTTGTGTTTGTGCTTGTGTTTGTGGTGGGGCGTCTTGCAGCGCGGCAGCCTGGCTGCAGGCGCGGCTGGCCTGCAGGGCGGCCAGTTCGGCCTCGGTCAGGCCCGCGTCGCGCAGCACCTGCAGGGTGTGTTCGCCCAGGCGCGGCGCGGGGGCGGCGCGTTCTGCGGGCGGCGTGGCGCTCCAGCGCGTGGGGCTGGCCGTGGTGCGCAGCCGGCCTTCGCTGGGGTGGTCTATCTCGTGCACGAAGCCGGTGGCCTGGTGCTGGGGGTCGGCGATCAGGTCCTCGGGCGAGGCCATGGGCATGTTGGGCACGTCGGCCGCGTCCAGCAGCGTGCGCCATTCGGCGGTGGTGCGCCCTGCCATCAGCCGCGAGACTTCGGCATAGACGGCATCGATGTGCAGCGCGCGCTGGCTGTGGGTGGCGAAGATGGGCTCGGCCATGCGCTCGGGCTGGCCTATGGCGTTGAAGAAGCTGTGCCAGTGCTTGTCGTTGTAGATGAGAACGCACAGGTGGCCGTCGCTGGTGCGATAGGGCCTGCGGTGGCCCGTGAGCAGGCGCGCATAGCCGGGGCCGCCCAGCTGCGGCTCGAACGACAGGCCCGCCATGTGGTCGCCCAGGATGAACTGGGTCATGGCCTCGAACATGGGCACGACCACGGCCTGGCCCCTGCCGGTCTTCTCGCGCGCATAGAGGGCGGCCGTGACGGCGTAGACCGCGTGCAGGCCGGTGACGCGGTCGCCCAGGGTCATGGGGGCATAGGCCGGCTCGCCGCCGCCGTATTGCTGCGCCAGCCAGGGCACGCCGGTGGCGCCCTGGATGAGGTCGTCATAGGCGGGCCGGGCCGCGTAGGGGCCGCGCTGGTCGAAGCCGCAGCAGCTCACGTGGATGATGCGCGGGTTGCGCGCCGCCACGTCCTCGTAGGCCAGGCCCAGGCGCGCCATGGCCTGGGGCCGCACGTTGCTGACCAGCACGTCGCAGCCTTCGGCCAGGCGCAGCAGGGCCTCGCGCGCGGCGCCCTGCTTGAGGTCCAGCACCACGGAGCGCTTGCCCTGGTTGGCCTGCAGGAAGATGTGGCCCATGGCGGGGTTGCGCATGGGGCCGACGTGACGCATGTTGTCGCCCTCGGGCGATTCGACCTTGATCACCTCGGCCCCCAGGCCCGCAAGGATCTGGGTGGCAAAGGGGCCCATGACCACCGAGGTCATGTCCAGCACCTTCACCCCTGCAAGAGGGCCTTGCTGCCCTTGCTGCGCTTGTTCCATGCGGCTCTCCTTCACTGGGCCTCGATGCCCGCCTGCTTGACCAGTTGCCCCCAGCGGGCCATCTGGTCCTTCACATAGGTGGCGAACTCGGCGGGCGTGGCCGTGGGCCAGACCTCGAAGCCGACCTGGGCCAGTTGCTCCTGCACGGCCTTGTCCTTGAGGATGGCCTGCAGCTCGGTGTTCAGCCGCTCGGTGATGTCGGCCGGCATCCCGGCCGGGCCGAAGATGCCGTTCCAGGAGGTGATGTCGAAGCCCGGCAGCGTCTTGCCGATGGCCGGCACATTGGGCAGCAGGGTGGAACCCTTGGCCGCCGTGACGGCCAGGGTGCGAACGCGGTCGGTCTTGATCGTGCCCCAGGCCGAGCCCAGGTCGGCCACGTAGACCTGGATCTGGTTGCCCATGAGGTCGGTCAACGCCTGCGGGCTGGACTTGTAGGGCACCGAGGTGATCTGGGCGTGCGTGACGTACTTGAAGGTTTCCGAGGCCACCAGCGAGGTGCTGTTGGGCGTGCCGTAGGACAGGCGGTCGGGATTCGCCTTGGCGTAGTCGATCAGTTCCTGCACGGTCTTGGCAGGAACGGAGGGGTGGACCAGCAGCGCAAACGGCAGTTCGCCCACGCGCGCCACGGGCGTGAAGTCCTTGACGGGGTCGTACTTCAGGCCCTTGACCAGCCAGGGGTTGGCCGAGTGCGAGGTGTTGGTGGTCATGAACAGCGTGTAGCCGTCCGGCTTGGCCTTGGCCACATGGTTGGCGGCAATCTGGGCATTGGCGCCGGCCTTGTTGTCCACGATCACGGGCTGCTTGAGCCGCTCGCCCAGCCGGGTAGCCACCACGCGCGCCACGGCATCGGTTCCACTGCCGGCCGCGAACGGCACGACCAGGGTGATGGGGTTGGAGGGATAGCTGCCCTGGGCCTGCGCAGCGGGCGCTGCAACGACGGCCATGGCACTGAGAGCGCCAAGGGCCAGGGCCCTGCGCAACGGGGAATGCTTCATTTGCTTGTCTCCTGTTTCCTATGGAAAGCGGCGCTGTGTATCCAGCGCTCGCCGCCATGGTGCGGGCGTCAATGATTCAAGTCCAATTCTTTAAAACCAAGCAAGGATTTGATTTATGAATCATTGAATCCTGCATCAGGCTCCATGTGCCGCCTCTTGCGCAAGGACTGCATCGGTGCGAGGCTGGCAGCCCTGCACGACACCACGCCAAGGAGTTCCGCATGTCACACACCGTCCACACCATCCGGCTGCACCGCGTCCTCAAGGCGCCGCCGCAGCGCGTGTACCAGGCCTTCACCACGGCCGCTGCCCTGGCCAAATGGCTGCCGCCCCACGGCTACATCTGCGAGGTGCCCGAGTTCGACGCCCGGGTCGGCGGGCGCTACCGCATGGCCTTCGTCAATCTGTCCACGGGCGGGCGCAGCGGCTTCGGCGGGGAGTTCCTGGACCTGGAGCCTGGCCGGCTGGTACGCCATACCGACCGCTTCGACGACCCGCAACTGCCTGGCGAGATGATCACCACCATCACGCTGCGCGAGGTGTTTTGCGGCACTGAAATGGATGTGACCCAGGAAGGCGTGCCCGCCGTCATTCCCGCCGAGGCCTGTCACCTGGGCTGGCAGGAGTCGCTGCAGTTGCTGACCCTGCTGGTGGAGGCCAGCGTGCCGGGCTGAGATCCTGCACAAGCCCCTGCTGTCACACAGCTGCGGTTGATGGATTGCGGTGCTTCGGAGGACAATGGCAGTATTGCCCGCCAACGCCTGGAGGTCCGCCATGGCCACCCCCTTTGCACTGACCGCTCAAGCCATCGATGTCCTGCCGTTTGGTGCGCGGCTGGCGGGCGCCCGGACCTGTGCCCTGTTCAAGTCCCAGGACATGGAGGTCATCCGCGTGGTGCTGCGCGCCAGCCAGTCGCTGCCGCCGCACAAGGTGCCTGGCAGCGTCAGCCTGCATTGCCTGGAAGGCGAGCTGGAGGTGATGCTCGGCGAAAGCCGCCAGTCCCTGCAGGCCGGCCAGCTGATGCACCTGCCGGCCAACATGGCGCATGCGGTACGCGCCATCGAAGACACCTCCGCTCTGGTCACCATCGTTCTGTGTGACGAGTCCTGACGCCTGCCGCCTCAGCGCACGGGCAGGAACTGCATGAAGGGTCCCGCCACCAGTCCCTGCCCGTAGCCGATGAAGGAGCGCCTGTAGCGCTCGGTGGTGTAGTTGGCGATCAGGTCCAGCCGGCCGATGATCTTGCCCATCTCGCGCTCGAAGCTCAGGTTGCGCGCGTCGTCGCCCAGGTGGTTGGACAGCAGCAGCGGCCCGCCAGCGGCATTGCGCCGTGAGTTGAGTATCCAGTTGGCCACTTCCACGTTGCGCGCGGCGTTGTAGATCAGCTGCGGGTCCAGCCCATGGACCAGGGTGAAGCTGGTGCGCCCGCCGTGGGCCGTGATGATGGTGTCGGCCAGCGCATGGACGAAGGCGGCCACGCGGTCGCCCTTGAAGTCGGGCTGCAGCGCCAGCGAGAGCGCGGCCACGTCCTGGGCGCCGCGCAGGTCGGCCCAGGGCTGGCGCTCGGTGATGGCGATGCGCACGTAGGCGGATGCGGCCTCGCGGCTTTCGGCGGTTTTCTTCCACTCGGCGGGGTTACGCAGGTAGAGCTTGTCCATGATGCGCATCAGGCTGTCCAGGTTCTCCTTCATGGCCAGCGTGGCCATGCGGTTGCTGTCGGACTGCACGATTTCGCTGGGCTCGAACGAGGCGCCCTCCACCTTGCCGCGCGGCGCGGGCGTGTCGGCGCAGCCCGCCGTCAGCAGCAGCGCCAGCACGGGCGCCAGGCGGCGCGCAGCGCCACCTCCCGGCCGGGGCCGGCTGTCATTCACCCCGGCTCTGCGGCCGGCCTCCCCTGGCAAGACAAGCTCAATAGTCATCCCGGAACGATAGCAGCGCCCTACCGGGGCGCCGAGGCCCGATGCCGTGTCTTACATGCCCTGGCGCCGGCAGCGTCAACCTCCCGTCAGGCAGTGTTGCTGCACCGTCCACTCATCCACCACCGCCCCGGTGCTGCGCCAGCAGGTGGCCAAGGATCTTCCAGGTCTGGGGCTGCTCCACCATGGGCACTGGAATGCGCAGCATGCTGCCCGCGGCCTGCCTGGGCGAAAACAGCAGGCCCGGCGCCAGCAGCAGGCCCTGCGGCGCGGCATGGCGGGCCAGCACCTCCGAGTCCACGCCGCAGTCCACCCAGGCGAACATGCCGGCCTGCGGCTCGTGCGGGGCGCGGCAGTCCAGGGCTTCGAGCATGCGCAGGCAGCGGTTGCGCGCGCGGTCCACGCGCTCGCGCAGGCGGTCCACATGCTTGCGGTACTGGCCGTCGGCCAGCACGCGGTGCACCACCTGCTCGCCCGGCAGCGCCGTGGTCAGGCCGCCCAGCAGCTTGAGGTCGGTCAGCCGCCGTATCAGGTCGGTGTGTGCCGCGACATAGCCCACGCGCAGGCTGCCGGCCAGGGTCTTGGAGTAGCCGCCCACCAGGAGCACGCGCTGCAGCCGGTCCATGGCGGCCAGGCGCACGGGCACGCCGGGCAGGAAGTCGGAGTAGGTGTCGTCCTCGGCCAGGTAGAAGTCGTGGCGCTCGGCAATGCGCAGCACCTCATGGGCCACGCCGGCCGACAGGGTCTGGCCCGTGGGGTTGTGCACGGCCGTGTTCAGGATGAAAAGCCGGGGCTGGTGCTGGCGGGCCAGCCGCTCCAGCGCCTCCACGTCGGGGCCGCCGGGCAGGCGGGGCACGCCGACCACGTTCACCCCCAGGGCGTTGAGCCGGCCGAAGATGAGAAACCAGCCGGGGTCTTCCACCAGCACGGTATCGCCAGGGCGCACCAGGCTGCGCACGATGAGGTCCAGCCCCTGCGTGACACCGGCCACGGTCATCAGGTGGGCCTCGGGGTGGGCTGGCACGTCCTGGGCCTGCAGCACCGAGGCGATCTGCTGGCGCAGCGGCAGATAGCCCTGGGGCACGCCATAGGTCAGCAGGCTGGTGCCCGTGCTGCGGCCGACGGCGCGCAGGGCCGAGGCCAGCATCTCCTGGTCCAGCCATTCCGGCGGCAGCATGCCGGCGTCGCCCGAATGCTCCGTGCCTTCGCGGAACATGCTGCGCAACAGAAAGGCGGTATCGAAGGCGGCGCCCTGCTCCAGCGTGGGCAGACCCTGGCTGGCGCGCGGCAAGGCCTGGGCCGCGCGCCGGGCGCTGACGAAGACGCCCGAGCCGCGCCGCGAATGCACCAGGCCCTGGGCGGCCAGCCGGTCGTAGGCCTGGACCACGGTATCGCGGCTGACGCCGGCCTGCTGCGCCAGCGCGCGCACCGAGGGCAGCCGCGAGCCCGCGCGCAGGCCATGGTGGCGGATGAGGCTGCCGTAGTGGTCCACGAGCTGCTCGACCAGCGAGAGATCGGAGGAGCGCAGCGGACGCCAGGGCGCAGCGGCCTGGAAAGCCGTAGCGGAGGATGCACTCGATGTCTGCGGTGTCTGCTGTGCCTGCGCTTGCTTCGGCGTGGCTGCGGGATCAAGTGTCAGGGTCATGTGGGCAGGCCAGTTGGCAAATTGTTCTGGCAAAGTGTACTGCTACTGTACCGAACACTGCCATTAGCATGGCCTGACGGCGCCGCGGCCTGCGGCATGCGCAGACAGGGCGCCGGATTCCCTGTCATGCCTGTTGCCACCATGCCCTTCGATACCGCCCACACCTCGTTCCTGCTGCCACTGGCCATGTTCTCCTTCGTCAGCTCCGTCACGCCCGGCCCCAACAATGTGATGTTGACGGCCTCGGGCGCCACCTTCGGCTACCGCCGCACGGTGCCCCACATGCTGGGCATCACCGTGGGCGTGGTGGTCATGGTGCTGCTGGTGGGCGCGGGCCTGGGCGCGGTTTTCGAGCGCCTGCCGGTGATCTACACCGCGCTCAAGTACCTGGGCGCGGCCTATCTGGTCTGGCTGGCCTGGAAGATCGCGGGCAGCGGCGGCATCGACGGCGGCAACGCGGGTGCCCGGCCCTTCGGGTTCTGGCAGGCGGCGGCGTTCCAGTGGGTCAACCCCAAGGCCTGGATCATGGCCATCGGCGTGATTGCCACCTACACGCCGCGCGAGGATTTCTTCATCAACCTGGTGCTGGCCGCCCTGGTGCTGGGCATCGTGAACTATCCCAGCGTCAGCGTCTGGACGCTGTTCGGCAGCGCCGTGGGGCGCGCGCTGCGCTCGCCGCAGGCACTGCGCCGCTTCAACTGGTGCATGGCGGCCCTGCTGCTGCTGTCGCTGTATCCGGTGCTGGCCGACTCACACGGCTGATTCAAACGCCTGATTCACGCGGCTGCTTCATGCGGCCGATGCCCCATCCAGCGCCAGTATCTGGCGCGCCAGCGCGGTGATGCCGGCCTCGCTGAGGTCGTCGGCCTGCACCCTGCGGCGCGTGCGCCACTGCGTGAAATGCCGCTCCTGCGAGCGCTCGTAGTGCGGGTCGTAGTGCTGGGCCATGAGCTCGGAGAACAGCGGCGAGAGGCTGCGCTCATGCGCCCAGGCCTGCCAGCGCGAGATGGTCTCCTTGCCCTGCAGTTCCTTGAGCCAGCCCAGCTTGTCGGCCAGCATCTGCGGATCGTCGCCCAGGTAGGCGTAGTCGCGCAGCAGGTAGGCCAGGCGTGCCTCGGGCGTGGCATCGAGCGCAATCACGGGCGACTGGCGCATGTGCTCGACCAGCACCAGCGGCAGGGACACGCGACCGATCTTGGCGCTCTCGCCTTCCACGTACACGGTGCGTGCGGTGTCGAAACTCTCCAACTGCTGGGCCAGCAGCGTCTCGAAGTATTTCTGGCTGGGCTGCTCCACCCCGGGCAGGTTACCCAGCAAGGAGCCCTTGTGGCTGGCATAGCCCTCCAGGTCCAGCACCTGCTCGCCGGCCTCGGCCAGGGCATGCAGCACGCGGGTCTTGGCGCTGCCGGTGGCGCCGCACAGCACCTGCAGGCGCAGCTGGGGCACCAGGCGGTCGATCAACTCGATCACATGGCCGCGATAGGACTTGTAACCGTTGGCCAGTTGCTGGGCATCCCAGCCGACCAGGCGCAGCCAGGTGACCATGGAACCACTGCGCAGGCCACCGCGCCAGCAGTAGACCAGCGGCTTCCAGTTGGCCGGTTTGTCGGCGAAGGTTTCCTGCAGATGGCGCGCCAGATTGGCCGAGACCATGGCCGCGCCCAGGCGTTTGGCCTCGAAGGGGCTGACCTGCTTGTAGATGGTGCCGATCCGGGCGCGCTCCTCGTTGTCGAGCACGGGGCAGTTGATGGCACCGGGAATGTGGTCCTGCGCGAATTCGGCAGGCGAACGGGCGTCGATCAGGGTGTCGAACTGGTGACGGTCGGCGATGCGGATGGGCTGGCGGTGGGACACGGGCAAACGGTGATCTGGCGATCATGCGGGAGGCAGAAACAACCGGCGCCATGGCCTCAGGGGCTCATGGGCCGGCACCGGAACCAGGAAAGTGGATCGAGCCTCGACACGCACCGGCCCGCCCCGCTTCGCGCCCTGCTTGCGCGAGCCGGGCATGCGGCCGACCTTGGAAGCGGGGATTTTCGCACGCCCGCCGTGCCTGCGCACGGCTGTCAGCGCAAGGCAGTCACCGCAAGGCAGCGGCGACCAGGCCCTGCACGGCCGCCACGCGCTGCACCTGCTGGGGGCTGTCGTAGTTGCCCATGAAGACGGCATACACCAGCGAATGCTGGGGCACGACCACCAGCCGCTGCCCGCCCAGGCCGATGGCCATGTAGTACGCCAGGCCGGCGCGGGTCTGCCCCACGTACCAGTGGTGGCCGTAGCGCAGGCCGGGCCAGGCGTCCACGCGCGGCTGAATGGATTGCACAATCCAATGCCGGGGCACCAGCGCCCGTCCCTGCCATTCACCCTGCTGCAGCACCAGCTGGCCGATGCGGGCCAGGTCCCGCGCCCGCAGGCGCAGGCCGGAGGCGGCGGCCGCCTCGCCGTTGGTGCCAGGAGTCCACTCGGCCTTGTCGATGCCCAGCGGAGCAAACAGCTTGTGCCGCGCATAGTCCAGCAGCGGCATGCCGCTGCCCTGCGCGATCAGATGGCCCAGCAGTGCCGTCGCCCCGCCGCTGTAGCACCAGCGTTCGCCGGGCGGGGCGACGATAGGCTGCTCCAGCACGTAGCGGTAGCGGTCGCTGCTGCGCTCCATGGCGATTTCGCTGTTGCGCGGGTCGGAATACGGAAGGTCCTCGTCCCATTGCAGGCCCAGGGTCATGCCCAGGGCATGGGAGATGAGGATGGCGCGCCGGCGCCCATCGGCCGCCAGATCGCCGTAGGCGGGAAAAGCCTGGACAAGGGGCGTGTCCAGCGCGGGCACCTTGCCCTCGGCCAAGGCCATGCCGTACAGCAGGCCGACGATGCTCTTGCTGACCGAGCGCACATCGTGCAGGGAGTCGGCGTTGAAGGCCACCTTGCCCAGCGGCTCGCCCCAGCGTTCGTCCTCACCCTCGAAATAGCGCTCCAGCGCCAGCCGGCCGTGGCGCATCACGACGACGGCGTGCAGGTTCGCCAGTTCTCCGCTCTGCACGCCCTGGTCCAGGCGTTCGCCCAGGTCCTCGGCCAGGCCGGTGCCGGTGCCGGTGGAAAAGGCACCGCCCTGCCCCACGCTGGCACAGGCCGTGCAGCCCAGCGTCGCCAGGGCTGCGCCCGTCTGCAGCCACCTGCGCCTGTCGGTGCGAAAGCCGTTGTTTGTCATGTCCCTCTCCCTTACTTACTTACTTACTTAGTTAGTTAGTTGGTTGCTTACTGCTTGGGCGAAGACCCGCTGCCGCGCGGATGGATCAGCATGCGGTCGCCGCGTATTTCCACATCGAACTGGCGCAGGAAGTTCTGGCCCAGCAGCGCATCCCTGTCCGTGCTGCCCGTATAGCCCGTACCCACGCGCAGGCCGCTGACCACCAGGGAGGCCACGCGCACCTGATCGGCCACCACCATGCGGCCGTCGCGCTCGCCATTGGCGGTGCGAAAGCGAACCGGCTCGCCGCCGTCCAGGCCTGCGCGCTCGGCCAGCGGCTCGGTCACGCCGACCATGCTGGCGCCCGTGTCCACCAGGAACAGCACGGGCTGCCCGTTGACAGCCCCTTCCACGCGGAAATGCCCGTCGCGGTCACGCGCAATGGCCACCGTGCCATCGGCCTGGACCTTGACGCCGGCCGGCTTCAGGTACATCTGCATGGCCCAGTACAGCACGCCCATGACCAGGAGCCAGAACAGCAGAAAACCCAGCATGCCGCGCCGGGCGACGGACTGGACACTGGGCTCGGCGGCCGGTGCAGAGGAAGCGGACGGGTCGGACGGATCGGACGGAGGCGGCGTGGACTTGAGGCGCATGGCAATGCAGACGGGATCGACGATGGCAGCACGGTGGCTGCACGGCGGCAGTCGCCCATTCTGCCTGCGGCCCTGCCCCGTCACGGGCAAGCCAATAGCCGCTACAGTGGGCGCCTTCATCACAGCCCGCTCCTGCCATGACCACGACCGCGCAGCCGCCCTTTGTCCTTCACTACATCTTTGACCCGCTGTGCGGCTGGTGCTATGCCGCCGCGCCCCTGGTCAAGGCCGCGCGCAGCGTGCCCGGCGTCACGCTGCGATGGCATGGCGGCGGCATGCTCACGGGCGCCCACACCCGCACCATCACGGCCGACTGGCGCGGCCATGTGATGCCGCACGACCAGCGCATTGCCGAGATGACGGGCCAGCCGTTCGGCCCTGCCTACTTCGATGGCCTGCTCAACGACCTGGGCGCCGTGCTGGACTCGGAGCCGCCCACCACGGCCCTGCTGGCCGCCGAGGAACTGGCGGGCCGGGGCCTGGACATGCTGGCGCGCCAGCAGCAGGCCCACTACGTGGAAGGCCGCCGCATCAGCGACCCCGCCGTGCTGCAGGAACTGGCCCGTGACCTGGGACTGGACGGCGAGGCCTTTGCCCAGGCCTTCCAGCGCTTGTCCGGCGCTGCCACCCAGGCGCATATCACCCAGGCGCGCGAATGGCTGAACCTGGCACAGGGCCAGGGTTTCCCGACCTTCGCGCTGGAGTTCGACCACCCCGAGGCCGAGCAGCCGGGCCAGCGCGCCATCCAGCGCATCGACATCGGTCCCTGGCTGGGAGATGCACAGGGCTGGGCAACGCAGCTGGGCGAGTGGGTGCAGCAGGTGGCGGCCATCACCGCCGGCGAGCAGACCGCGCCCCAAGGCGAGGACTGCGGGCCCGATGGCTGTGCGCTGCCCAAGAGCTGACCCGTCAACGCCCGTCAAAGAAAAACCGCGCCCTGGCGCGGTTTTTTCATGGAGCGCGGGCGCCCGTCAATCCATCTTGGAGATCATCACCTCACCAAAGCCGGAGCATGACACCTGGGTGGCGCCGTCCATCAGGCGGGCGAAGTCGTAGGTCACCTGCTTGCTCTGGATGGCCTTTTCCAGCGCGCTGATGACCAGATCGGCCGCCTCGCGCCAGCCCATGTGGCGCAGCATCATCTCGGCCGAGAGGATTTCGGAGCCCGGGTTCACATAGTCCTTGCCCGCGTACTTGGGGGCCGTGCCGTGCGTGGCCTCGAAGCAGGCCACGGAGTCGGACATGTTGGCGCCGGGCGCAATGCCGATGCCGCCAACCTGGGCCGCCAGCGCGTCCGAGATGTAGTCGCCGTTGAGGTTGAGCGTGGCCACCACCGAGTACTCTGCCGGGCGCAGCAGGATCTGCTGCAGGAAGGCGTCGGCAATGGAGTCCTTGATGACGATGTCGCGGCCCGTGCGCGGGTTCTTGAACTTGAGCCAGGGTCCGCCGTCGATGGGCTGGGCGCCGAACTCGCGCGCGGCCAGCGCGTAGCCCCAGTCGCGGAAGCCCCCTTCGGTGAACTTCATGATGTTGCCCTTGTGGACCAGGGTCACGCTGGGCTTGTCATTGTCGATGGCGTACTGGATGGCCTTGCGCACCAGGCGCTCCGTGCCCTCGATGGACACGGGCTTGACGCCGATGCCCGAGGTCTCGGGGAAGCGGATCTTCTTGACACCCATTTCCTTGACCAGGAAGTCGATGAGCTTCTTGGCGTTGTCGCTGCGCGCCTCGTACTCGATGCCCGCGTAGATGTCCTCGGAGTTCTCGCGGAAGATGACCATGTTGGTCTTCTCGGGCTCCTTCAGCGGCGAGGGCACGCCCTTGAAATACTGCACGGGGCGCAGGCAGACGTAAAGGTCCAGCTCCTGGCGCAGCGCCACGTTCAGCGAGCGGATGCCGCCGCCCACGGGCGTGGTCAGCGGGCCCTTGATGGAGACCACGTACTCGCGCAGGGCCTGCATGGTTTCCTCGGGCAGCCAGACATCGGGGCCGTAGATGCGCGTGGATTTCTCGCCCGCGAAGACCTCCATCCACTGGATCTTGCGCTTGCCGCCATAGGCCCTGGCCACGGCGGCGTCCACCACCTTGATCATCACGGGCGTGATGTCCACGCCGGTGCCGTCGCCTTCGATGAAAGGAATGATGGGCTGGTCTGGCACGTTCAACGACATGTCGGCGTTGACAGTGATCTTCTGGCCCTCGGCCGGCACCTGGATGTGCTGGAAGCGGTTCATGGGGACGGGTCTCCGTTGGCTGGTGCACGAGGCAAGAGTGAATGCCCGGAATGGGCACAAATTTGGTGCAGAAAATTCTAACGACAATCGGGTCGCCTTCCTGTCAACGGCGATACAGTCAGTGCGTTGAGCATCTGCGGTGCATCAACAATTTCGCACCGCTGTCTGGTTCAACTTGGCTTCTACCGCTTTTCTAGGAAATGGCATATATGAAAAAACTCCTCGCTGTCCTGGTCGCCGGTTCGTTTGCCGCAGGCGCCTTTGCACAGGCCGCCGCAGCACCCGAAACGCCGATGTCGGCTCCCACGGCCGCTTCCGCAGCTGCTCCCGCTCACACAGCCAAGAAGGCCAAGGTCGCCAAGAGCGGCAAGCATTCCGGCAAGAAGCACGCCAAGCGTTCCACCAAGAAGGCACACAAGGCCGTGGCCTGATCCAGGCGCCGGGATGCCCGCTGGCATCCCCTCAAAAAAAGCCCGCAAGTCAGCAATGCACTGCGGGCTTTTTGCCGCCCGCCCGGCCATGATGGCCCGGCCAGGCCGATTTTTGCGTCCGGCCACGCGCCCCCTGCGACAGAATGTGCAAGATGACGAAGCCTTCGACACCCCTCCACACATCCCTTTCCCGCCGCGCGCTGCAGCGGTTGCTCATGGCCGCCTGCCTGGCCGGCGCCGCCGTATCGGCAGGCGCACAGCCCCAGGGCAGCCCCCAGATGAACCTGCGCCGCGTGGAGTTGACGGCCGGAATCCACCGCATCGACGCACAGGTGGCCGCCTCGGACCGCGAGCGCGCCATCGGCCTGATGTTCCGCCAGGACATGCCCACGCAGGAGGGCATGATCTTCGTCTTCGAGGTGCCAGCCGTGCAGTGCTTCTGGATGCGCAACACCCTGCTGCCGCTGACCGCCGCCTTCGTGGCGGATGACGGCACCATCGTGAACCTGGCCGACATGAAGCCCATGACCGAGGACTCGCACTGCTCGGCCAAGCCCGTGCGCTATGTGCTGGAGATGAACCAGGGCTGGTTCGCCAAGCGCGGCCTGAAGGCTGGCGTCAAGCTGGGCGGCAGTCTGTTCACACCGACGCCAGCCCCCAAGCCATAATCACGCACCATGCAAGCGCTTCGCTCCTCGTTCTGGCTCACCCGGCTGATATTGGCCTGGTTTGCCGTGACGCTGGGCGTTGCCGTGGCCTCGCCCCTGGTCCATCCCCAGGGATTCGAGCTGGTTTGCACGGCCAGCGGCGACGTCAAGCTGGTGGCGCTGGGCGACAGCGCGGCCCCTGGCATGGGCCACCACCAGCTTGACTGCCCCATGTGCCTGCCCGCCGGCGCACCGCCGCCGGCCCTGCCGACGATGGCCGTGCCCCACCCGCAACCGCTGGCCCACGCGCTGCTGCCACTGGTGGCGGCGCACATTGCCTCCGTCACACGTGCGCCGCTGCCGGCGCGCGGCCCTCCCTCGCTGACTGCCGTGTTCTCTTGAATCGCCGCCGGGCCTGCTGATGAGCGCCCGGCCCGCCTGTGCCGCGCCTGTGGCCCAGGACTGCGCCGCATGCGCGGTGCAAGACCCGGAGTCAGTTCGTGAATTCTTCCCCTTTCCCCGCGATGGCGGCGCCGGTGCGCGCATCCACGCACGCCTTTCGTCTCCATCCCCTGGCAACGGCGCTGTGCTGCGCGCTGGGCGCCGCATGGGCACCTGCCGCGCACGCGCAGGCCCTGGCCGAGGCGGCACTGCCCGCCGTCGAAGTCTCCGACCAGGCCACGGCCGACGCCAACGGCCTGCTGCCGCTGAACAAGACCGTGGGCACGGCCAGCCGCCTGGGCCTGACGGCGCGCGAGACACCGGCCTCGGTGCACATCGTGGATCGCGCCGCCATCGAGGCGCGCGGCGCCCAGGACACGCAGGAGATCCTGCGCTCCATTCCGGGCGTCACGGCCTACAGCCCGCCCGGCAACATCGGCATCAGCTACCGGGGCTTCGGCACGGGGTCGGTCAGCCAGCTGTTCAACGGCATCAACCTGCAGTACTCCATTGCGGCACGGCCCGTGGACAGCTGGATCTACGACCGGGTGGAGGCCATTGGCGGTGCCTCCGGCTTTCTCTACGGCGCAGGCGGCGTGGGCGGCACGCTGAACTACATCACCAAGCTGGCCCAGCGCGACAGCTTCACCGAAGGCCAGCTACGCCTGGGCAGCTACGGGCTCAAGGAAGCCTCCGTCGGGCTGAACCGCCGCCTGGGCGATGCCACCGACAGCCAGGGCACGACCCATTACCTGCGCCTGGACCTCAACCACCGCGATGCCGGCAGCTGGGTGGGCGGCACGCAGTCGCGCTCCACGCAGCTGGCGACCTCGCTGCTGTCCGACCTGGGTGGCGGCCTGACGCACACCCTTGCCTACGAGGCCCAGCATGAGCGCGTGGACCGCCCCTACTGGGGCACGCCGCTGCTCAACCCGCTGCGCGGCCAGGCGCGCATTGACGAGGCGACCCTAGGCAAGAACTACAACAGCGCCGACGGCCTGTATGCCCAGCGCGTGCAGTGGCTGCGCTCCATCACCGAATGGCGGGCCAGCGACCGGCTCAAGCTGAGCAACACCTTCTACGCCTATGACGCGCTGCGCGACTACCGCAACGTGGAGACCTACCGCTTCACGCCCGACAACACCGCGGTGGTGCGCTCGGCGGCGCTGCTGCAGCGCCATGACCAGCGCATGGTGGGTGACCGCATCGAAGGCAGCTATCTGGGCGAGCTGGCCGGCCGGCGCAGCGAATGGGCCTTTGGCCTGGATGTGAGCGTGAACCGGCAGACACGCTTTCCGAACAGCCTGTCGGGCACGGTGAGCACGGTCAATCCCTACGATTTCACGACAGAGAACTTCTACGACATTCCCGGCATGGCGCCCGGATTCAGGCCCGACCGCGACAACAAGGTCACCACGACCGCCCTGTACCTGGAAAACCGCACGGCCCTCACTCCTGCCCTGCATCTGCTGACGGCGCTGCGCCATGAACGCATCGATGTGGACCTGACCAACCGGCGCGATGTAACGCCCGCGCTGCCCGCCAGCTACAGCCGCAGCTATAGCCCGACGACCGGGCGCGTGGGCCTGGTCTGGGATGCCACGCCCGAGGCCAATCTCTACGCCCAGTTCTCCACGGCGGCCGATCCGCCATCGGGCATGCTGATGGGCGCCTCGTTTGCCGACGCCATCAACAACACCGGGCTGACCACGGGCCGCCAGGTGGAGGCGGGCAGCAAGCTGTCGTTCTGGCAGGGCAAGGGAACGGCGGCGCTGGCGGTCTATCACATCACGCGCCGCAACATCTCCACCCAGGACCCGCAGGACAGCACGCGCACGGTGCTGGTGGGCCAGCAGTCCTCGCGCGGGGTGGAGCTGTCCATGGGCCTGGCGCCCACGCCGCGCTGGTCGGTCCAGGGCAACTGGAGCCATGTGGACGCGCGCTATGACAACTACCAGCAAGGCGGCGTGTCCCTGGCCGGCAAGCGGCCCACGAATACGCCCGCCAGCGTGCTCAACCTCTGGACCAGCTACCGCATCACGCCGGCGCTGGAGGTCAACGCCGGGCTGCGCCGCGTGGGAGGTATCTATGCCGACGCGGCCAACACCCTGTCCTGGCCTGCCTACACGCTGCTGGACCTGGGCCTGAGCTACCGCATCGACCCGCGCATGACCGTGGTTGCACGGCTGCGCAATGCCACGGACCGCGTCTACGCCGCCAGCCTGACCAGCACCATGGCCTACCTGGGGGCGCCGCGCACGGCCGATATCACGCTGCGCGTGGCGTTCTGAGCGAGGGCCGCGCCATGCGCCTTCACCTCAAACGCTGGCTGTTCCTGCTGCACCGCTGGCTGGGCATTGCCGTGTGCCTGTTCTTTGCGCTGTGGTTTGTCTCGGGCATGGTGATGATGTACGTGGGCTACCCCAAGCTCACGCAGGCCGAGCGGCTGCGCCACCTGCCGGAGCTCGATGGCAACGCCGCCCTGCTCGCGCCCGCCGAGGCGCTGCGCGCGGCCGGCATCGACGGCCCGCTCAAGGACCTGCGCCTGCATGCCGGCAGCGCCGGCCGTGCCAGCTACCTGGTCATGCCCGAGGGGCGGCGCCAGCCCGTGACCATTGATGCGGCCAGCGGCCAGGTGCTGCCCGCCACCAACGAGGCGCAGGCCCTGGCCAGTGCCCGCGCCTTCGCGGGAGACGGCACAGGCCTGCACTACCTGGGCACGGTGGATGAGGATGCCTTCAGCCACTCGCGCGCGCTGGACATCCACCGCCCCCTGCACCGCGTGCAACTGGACGATGCCCAGGGCACGCTGCTCTACATCTCCGGCCGCACGGCCGAGGTGGTGCGCGATGCCACGCGCACCGAGCGCGGCTGGAACTACCTGGGCGCCTGGCTGCACTGGCTGTACATGTTCCGGGGCAATGCCTTTGACGGCGCCTGGGCCGACATCGTCAACGTGTTGTCGCTGGTCGGCATTGCCGTGGCCATCACCGGCACCGTGGTCGGGGTGATGCGCTGGCGGTTCAGGCAGCCCTACCGCAGCGGCCGGCGCACGCCCTACCCGGGCCGCGCCATGCGCTGGCACCATGTGGCGGGCCTGCTGTTCGCGCTGACCACGCTGGCCTGGATCTTCAGCGGCCTGATGTCCATGAACCCCTGGCGCCTGTTCGACACGGGCACGCCGCCACTGCACATGGCCCGTTGGCAGCAGGGCCCGCTGCGCCTGACCGGGGACGACGCCACGCCGCAGTCGCTGATTGCCGCAGCGGGCGGACCCGTGCGCGAACTGCGCTGGCTGCGCACCGCAGGCCGCACCGAAGTGCTGGCCCAGCCCGCAGCCGGCACGCCCCTGGTGCTGGACAGTGCCAGCGCAGCGCCCGCAGCCCATTCGCGCGAGGCCCTGCTGGACCGCGCGGCCGTGCTGGTCGACGCACCCGTGCTGCGCAGCGAATGGCTGACCGCGCACGACCTGTACTGGTACGAGCGCGCCGAGCACACCATGATGGGCGGCCATGACAAGCCTCTGCCCGTGCTGCGCGTGGTCTTTGGCGATGCCGCGGCCAGCTGGGTGCACATCGATCCGCACACGGGCCAGGTGCTGGGCCGGCTGGACGGCACCCAGCGCCTCAAGCGCTGGCTGTTCGCCATGCTGCACAGCTGGGACTGGCTGCCGCTGCTGCAGCGCCGGCCGCTGTGGGATGGGCTGCTGCTGGCCTTCAGCCTGGGCGGCCTGCTGATGAGCGCCACGGGCGTGCTCATAGGCGTGCGCAGGCTGCGCCGCAAGCGCAGCCATCGCGCACAGGCCACTGCTTGCCTGGAGGCACAGCCACATGGTTAGCCGCCATACTGTATGCTTGCCGCATGCAACTCGAACAGAAATACCAGGCCCTGCTGGCCGAGGCCGAGCGCCGCAAGCTGGACGACGTGGACAGCATGCGGCTGTGCTTCCAGACCCTGTCGCTGGCTGCACGCATCGACCGTGACTGCGCCGCGCTGCTGGCGCCCCATGGCCTGTCCGAAGGGCGCTTCGTGCTGCTGTTCCTGCTGGAATCCGCCAGCGAAGGGCTGGCGCCCAACCACCTGGCCGAGCAGGCCGGCATCACCCGCGCCACCGTGACGGGCCTGCTGGACGGCCTGGAACGCGAGACCCTGGCCGAGCGCCTGCCCGACCCGGCCGACCGCCGAGCGCTGCGCGTGCAGCTCACCGCCAAGGGCCGCCAGCTGGCGCGCAAGCTGTTTGCCCGGCACAGCCAATGGATCGCCGGCCTGTTTTCCAACCTGTCGCCCGCCGAACGCGGCCAGTTGGGAAAGCTGCTGGCCAAGGCCGCCGCAGGCGTGGAGGCCAGCGCATGACGGCGCCCGCCCCCCGGCGCAAGGGCGCCAACCGCAAGGTCGATATCACTCCCGAACTGCTGCAGGCCCTGTCCCTTGGCGAGATAGAGACCGCCACGCTGACCGAAAGCCTGGCCGTGGACCAGGCCCGGCTGCTGCAGGCCGTCTTTCCCGACGCGTGGCCGCAACTGGAGGACACGGCGCAGGCGCTGGGCCAGCTTGGCATTCTCAAACGCATGGAGTGCATTGGCGGCCTGCTGTGGCAGGCGCTGGGCCAGGCCGGCTGGCAGCGCTGCCTCACGCACCGCTCTGACACGGTGCGCGGCTGGGCCTGCTTCATGGCCGGTGCGCAGCCAGGCCTGACCCTGAGCCAGCGCCTGGAGCTGGTGCAGCCGCTGGCCGATGACTCGCATTTCGGCGTGCGCGAATGGTCGTGGATGGGCGTGCGCCCGCATCTGGTCAGGGACCTGCCGCAGGCCGTGGCCGAGTTGTCCCGGTGGACAAGGCGGCCCTCCGACCGCCTGCGCCGCTTCGCCAGCGAGGCCTTGCGGCCGCGCGGCGTCTGGTGCAGCCATATCACGGCGCTCAAGCAGCAGCCGGAGATCGCCCTGCCCCTTTTGCGGCGGCTGCGCGCCGATGCCTCGCCCTATGTGCAGGACTCGGTGGCCAACTGGCTCAACGACGCGGCCAAGAGCCGGCCCGACTGGGTGCGCGCCCTGTGCGCGCAATGGCTCGAGGAATCGCCCGTGCCCGCCACGCGCCGCATCTGCGAGCGTGCGCAGCGCAGCCTCAAGGAGAGCTAGCCTCCTGCCGGCCCGCCAGCCGTTCGCAGTCGGGCTTGATGCAGCGCCCGTAGAGGATGTGGGAGTGCTCCACGATGGCAAAGCCATGCGAGCGCGCCAGCAGCTTCTGGCGCTGCTCGATCACCGCATCGTGGAACTCCTGCACCAGGCCGCAGCGCGTGCAGATCAGGTGGTCATGGTGCTCGCCGTCATCGAGTTCATAGACCGCCTTGCCCGCCGCAAAGCGCTGGTGCCGCAGCAGCCCCGCCTGCTCCAGCTGCGCCAGCACGCGGTAGACCGTGGCCAGGCTGGTGCCCCGGCCCTGGTCATGCAGCTGGCGATAGACCTCCTCCGCCGCCAGATGCCGCTGGTCCCCGTGGCGAAAGATGTCCAGCACCCACAGTCGCGCCAGCGTGGCCTTCAGCCCCAGGTTCTTGAGGTCAGCGGAATCGGACATGCAGCCCTCCCGGCCGGTCAGAACTCATTGTGGATGGCCTTGTAGCCGCGCACCAGTTCGTTGTTGGTGCGGACCACGTCCTCGGAGAAATCGCTGGCGTCGGCGGGCACCTGGGCCAGCGTGGACAGGTCGGTCTCCGGGCCTATGCGCGCGGTGGACGGCACATAAAAGCCTGGCGGCAGGTGGCATCCATCGACCACGGCGTTGTAGCGCACCACGCAGCCGTCATCGACCACGCAGTTGAACAGCACGCTGTTGAAGCCGATGAACACGCCATTGCCCACGGTGCAGGGTCCGTGGACGATGGCGCGATGGGCGATCGAGGTGTGCTGCCCCACGCTGACGCGCGCGCCCGACTTGGAGTGGATCACCACCCCGTCCTGGATGTTGGAGTGGGCACCGATCACGATGGGGTCGATGTGGCCGTCCGCATCCATCTCGTCGGCACGGATCACCGCATAGGGGCCGATGAAGACGTTCTCCTCCACGATCACCAGTCCGCACAGGATGGCCGTGGGGTCCACGAAGGCGCTGGCATGGATGCGCGGCAGATCGCCGCGCGGGTTCTTGCGGATCATCCCTTGCGCCTGTTCTTTGCGCCGCCCTGGCGGGCCTTGAAGCGCGGGTTGCTCTTGCAGATGACGTAGATGCGGCCGCGGCGGCGCACCACCTGGCAGTCTCGATGGCGCAGCTTGGCTTCCTTGAGGGACGAGAGCACTTGCATGGGAAACTCCTTGGGTTGTAGACAAACGGGGGCCGGCTCGCCGGTCATGCCCAGGACACGGCGTCGTGCGGATGCAGGCTCTCCATGTGGCGCACATGCACGCGCGGCTGGGCGTAGCTGCCTTCCAGCGCGGCCTGTATGCGGCGCGCCGCATCCTCGACAAACATCAGGTTGCGGCCGTTGAGCGCGGCAAAGGCCTGCTCGTCGGCGCGCTTGACGGCGGTCTGCACGGGCGTGCCCAGCGCCTGCTCCACGCGGGCGATCAGGGGCAGGATGCCCAGGTCGGGCGCATCACAGGCCAGGTCCACGCTGACCTGGGCCTCGCTGCGCTGGCTGTGTGCCGTGGCCAGCGTGCCGTGCCGGCGCAGCCAGGAAGCCACCTGGTCCGGCTCCACCAGCGGCTCGCCCGCAAAGGCCTGCAAAAAGCCCTGCTCCAGCAACTGGCGCGACAGTGCCGCCGAGCAGGGGCAGGTCGAGGAATAGCCCACGCCCACCTGCAGCCGCAGCTGGAACACGCCCTGCGCCAGCGTGGCGTCCAGGCGCACGGGATAGGACTTCCAGCCCGACAGATCGTGGGTGACCAGGGCGGGCCGCTGGGTCAGCAGGTCCAGCGACAGGCGCAGCCGGGCGCTGCGGCTTTGGCAGTCCAGGTGGCTGTCGATCATGGCCTGCAGCGCATGGCGCAGCGCCAGGGCAGACAGCGCGGATTCCTCGGCCAGGCTGTCCAGTTGCCGGTACAGCCGGGACATGTGTATGCCCTTGACATGGGCCGCAGGAAGATCGACCTGCACATCGGCGCGCGCATGCAGCTCGCGCCAGTAGCCGGGCTCAGCCACGGTCACGGGCAGGTCTATGCCCTGCATTCCCACCCATTGCAGCGGGCTGAGGCTGGGTGCGGGATCGGTCAGGGAAACATCGGGAAGAGGTGCAAGCATTCGGGGCTCCAGTGGCCGCGCCGACCCAGGCCGGCGCGGTATTCGTTCAATTCCAGTCGGGAAACGGGTTGTCCCATTGCACCCAGGCCTGCGGGCCCAGGGCCATTTCCGCATCGGTCAGCAGGCATTCGTCCAGGCGTGCGCGCAGCGCCTGCTCGTCCATGCCCATGCCGATCAGCACCAGTTCCTGGCGCGCGTCGCCCACGCCATCGACCCATTTGTCCAGGATGCGCTGCACGCTTTCGGGGTCGCGCGGCCAGCGCTCGGCCTCCACGGCGGCCCACCAGTGCCCGGCCGGGCCATGGCGGGCCACGGCGCCGGCCTGCGACCAGGAGCCGGCCAGCGCCGGATGGCTGGCCAGCCAGAAAAACCCCTTGGAGCGCACCACGCCCGGCCATTCGCTTTGCACCAGGCCGAAGAAGCGCCGGGGATGAAAGGGGCGGCGGGCGCGGTAGACAAAGCTGGCAACGCCATAGGCCTCGGTCTCGGGCTGGTGCGTGCCACGCAACTGCTGCAGCCAGCCCGGCGCCCTGGAAGCCTCCTCGAAATCGAACAGCCCCGTATCGAGCACGCGATCCAGCGGCAGCTGGCCGAAGGAGGCGATCTCCAGCCTGGCACGCGGGTTGAGCCCGCGCAGGATGGCCATGAGCCGGCTGCAGTCCTCGTCGGTGACCAGGTCGATCTTGTTGAGCACGATCACATCGCAGAACTCCACCTGCTCGATCAGCAGATCGACCACGGTGCGGCGGTCCTCCTCGCCCAGCGATTCGCCGCGCGAGCGCAGGCTGTCACGCGAGCCATAGTCGTGCAGGAAGTTGAAGGCATCGACCACGGTCACCATGGTGTCCAGCCGCGCCACATCGCCCAGGCTGCGTCCGTCCTCGCCCGCGAAGGTGAAGGTCTCGGCCACCGGCAGCGGCTCGGAGATGCCCGTGGACTCGATGACCAGCTGGTCGAAGCGGCCCTCGCCCGCCAGCCGCGCCACCTCCACCAGCAGGTCCTCGCGCAGCGTGCAGCAGATGCAGCCGTTGCTCATCTCCACCAGTTTTTCGTCGGTGCGCGACAGGTCGGCCCCGCCATCACGCACCAGGGCCGCGTCGATGTTGACCTCGGACATGTCGTTGACGATGACGGCCACGCGCCGACCTTCGCGGTTGTGCAGGATGTGGTTGAGCAAGGTGGTCTTGCCCGCGCCCAGAAAGCCCGACAGTACGGTCACCGGCAATCGGGCATGCGGCGGCTGAACCGGCGCTACGGTATGCATCATGGAATCTCTCAAGCAGGGAAAGGGAGCACGCTGCTGGCACTGCAGCCGCGTGCGGCAGGCAGGGCCTCAGGCGTGCAGCGCAGTGCAGGCAGAGCACTTGCCATGCAGTTCGATGTTCGAATGGGCCAGCGCGAACGCATGGCCGTGCGCCCAGCTGCCCAGGCAGCGGTTGAGCGCGTCGTCGACAAACTCGTCCACCTGCCCGCAGCTGTCGCAGATCGCAAAGGCCGAGAAGTCATGGCTGCCCTCATCCGGGTGCGAGCAGCACACATAGGCGTTCAACGACTCCAGGCGGTGGACCACGCCCTGCTCGGCCAGCTTGTCCAGCGCGCGGTAGACCTGCGTGGGGGCGCTCAGCCCGTGGTCACGCAGCTGGTCGAGCAGTGCATAGGCCGTGCGCGGCGCACCGGCCTGGCGCAGGGCGTCGAGCACCCGTTGCTGGTTGGCGGTCAAAGGGGTGGGCATGGTGATTTCCTGTTCCAGAAAACGGTTGGCGATGTTGCGCCACATCAGAATTGTGACGTTATAACATAACAAAACAACGGCTGTCAGGCAGGTTTTTACAATTAAAAAGAATATTAAGTTGCGTTTAAATATTCAACAGGATATAGTCAGCACCGTTGTCGAGACCCGTACCCAGTACCTGAGTCGGCAACCACATCTCCCGCGCAACGGCTTGCCAGCCGCTTCCTGCAGGATGTGTTTCGCGACCTTTGTCGCCCAGTTGGTCTGTAGAGCTGCAGCCAACCGAGTTCCTAGATGCTCACGCAGGCCTTTTCAAGGCTGCGAACCTGACTGAACCACATTTCAAACACCGGCATTCCCATGGGCAAGTACGTCGTCTCGCCCTCGACACACCCGACCGACTGCGGCCGCTTCCGTGCCTCCTTCTCGGTCCATCGCTCCCAGGGCAACGGCAGCTACTGCCGCGTATTCCGTTTCGACAAGGCATTCGCCTCCAGCGAAGCGGCACGGCTGTTTGCCGTCACCCAAGGCTGGCTTCAGACCTGCATGCAGCACCCGCCTGCGTGCTGATGGCCCGCTTGCTGCGAACCCCCTATCCATTTCCTGCGGCGGATTGCACAGTCCTCCGCCTGCATTCCAACGGTGCGCCCGTTTGCGCACATCTAAGCAAAGAGGTTTTCCTATGACCACCAAAATCTACGTGGGCAATCTGCCCTACTCCGTGACCGACTCCAGCCTGGAAAGCAACTTCGCCGAATTCGGCAGCGTGGCTTCCGCCAAGGTCATGATGGACCGCGAAACCGGCCGCTCCAAAGGCTTCGGCTTTGTGGAAATGGCTTCTGCCGAAGTGGCCCAGGCCGCCATCACCGGCCTGCACGGCATGTCCGTGGACGGACGCTCGATTGTCGTGAACCTGGCACGTCCTCGCGAAGAAGGCCGCAGCTCGGGTGGCTACAGCCCGCAAGGCTATGCAGGCAAGCGTGCCGACGTCGGCTATGGCAATGGCGGCCACGGCGGCGGTCGCTACTGATAGCGTCCAATTCCAAGAAAACCGGCTCTCTGGGCCGGTTTTTTTTCGCCTGCGGTTTTCTGCCGATGTCGGCATGAAAAAACCGGCCGCCCTTGCGGGCCGGCCGGTCATGCTTCAAGCCTGCCGGGGTCTGGCCCCGGCAAAGGCGAAGTGGCTTACCGCAGCGCGTCGATGGCGGCGTTGAAGGTGGCGCTGGGGCGCATCACGGCGTCCATCTTGGCCACGTCAGGCTGGTAGTAGCCACCGATGTCCACGGCCTTGCCCTGCACGGCGCGCAGCTCTTCGATGATCTTGGACTCGTTGTCCGCCAGCTGCTTGGCCAGGGGAGCGAACTTGGCGGCCAGCTCGGCGTTCTCGGTCTGGGCAGCCAGGGCCTGCGCCCAGTACAGGGCGATGTAGAACTGGCTGCCGCGGTTGTCCAGCTCGCCGGTGCGGCGCGAAGGCGACTTGTCCTCGTCCAGCAGCCTGCCGGTGGCTTCGTCCAGGGTCTTGGCCAGCAGCTTGGCGCTGTCGTTGCCGTTCTTGATGCCCAGGTCTTCCAGCGACACGGCCAGTGCCAGGAACTCGCCCAGCGAATCCCAGCGCAGGTGGTTTTCTTCCACCAGCTGCTGCACGTGCTTGGGAGCGGAGCCGCCGGCACCGGTTTCGTACATGCCGCCACCGGCCATCAGCGGCACGATGGACAGCATCTTGGCGGAGGTGCCCAGTTCCATGATGGGGAACAGGTCGGTCAGGTAGTCGCGCAGGATGTTGCCGGTCACCGAGATGGTGTCCAGGCCGCGGGCTACGCGCTCCAGCGTGTAGCGCATGGCGCGGACCTGCGACAGGATGTGGATTTCCAGGCCCGTGGTGTCGTAGTCCTTGAGGTAGGTGTTGACCTTCTTGATCAGCTCGGCCTCGTGCGGACGGTAGGGGTCCAGCCAGAACACGGCAGGCATGCCGGAGTTGCGTGCACGCGTGACGGCCAGCTTGACCCAGTCGCGGATGGGCGCATCCTTGACCTGGCACATGCGCCAGATGTCGCCCTGCTCCACGTTCTGGCTCATCAGCACTTCACCGGTGGCCAGGTCGACGATGTTGGCAACGCCGTCTTCCTCGATCTCGAAGGTCTTGTCGTGCGAGCCGTACTCTTCGGCCTTTTGCGCCATCAGACCCACGTTGGGCACGGTGCCCATGGTCTTGGGGTCGAAGTTGCCGTGCCACTTGCAGAAGTTGATCATCTCCTGGTAGATGCGGGCAAAGGTGGACTCGGGCATCACGGCCTTGCAGTCGTAGGGCTTGCCGTCGGCGCCCCACATCTTGCCGCCCTGGCGGATCATGGCGGGCATGGACGCATCGACGATCACGTCGTTGGGCGAGTGGAAGTTGGTGATGCCCTTGGCGGAGTCCACCATGGCCAGCGCGGGACGGTGTTCCTGGCAGGCGTGCAGGTCACGGATGATCTCTTCGCGCAGCGAGGCGGGCAGCGTCTCGATCTTCTCGTACAGCGTGGACATGCCGTTGTTGACGTTGACGCCCAGCTCGTCGAACAGCTTGCCGTGCTTCTCGAAGGCTTCCTTGTAGTAGATCTTCACGCAGTGGCCGAACACGATGGGGTGCGAGACCTTCATCATCGTGGCCTTGACGTGCAGCGAGAACAGGATGCCGGCGTCGCGGCAGTCGTCCAGTTCCTTTTCGTAGAAGTCGCACAGCGCCTTCTTGCTCATGAACATGGAGTCGATGATCTCGCCGGCCTGCAGCGCGACCTTGGGCTTGAGCACCACGGTCTTGCCGCTCTTGGTGGTCAGCTCCATCTTGACGTCGCGGGCCTTGTCCAGGGTCATGGACTTTTCGCCGTGGTAGAAGTCGCCGTGCTCCATGTGCGAGACATGGGTTTGCGACCACTGCTTCCACTCGCCCATGGAGTGCGGGTGCTTCTTGGCGTAGTTCTTGACGGCGGCGGGAGCGCGGCGGTCGGAGTTGCCTTCACGCAGCACGGGGTTCACGGCCGAGCCCAGGCACTTGCCGTAGCGCGCCTTGATGTCCTTTTCCTGGTCGTTGGACGGGTTCTCGGGGTAGTCGGGCAGTGCGTAGCCCTTGCCCTGCAGCTCCTTGATGGCAGCCGTCAGCTGGGCCACGGAGGCGCTGATGTTGGGCAGCTTGATGATGTTGACATCGGGCTCCAGCGTCTTCTTGCCGAGCTCGGACAGGGTGTGGGCTACGCGCTGGTCTTCGGCCAGGAATTCGGAGAACTCACCCAGGATGCGGTGGGCCACGGAGATGTCGGCGGTCTCGACATTCACGCCGGCGGGTGCTGCAAAGGCGCGCACCACAGGCAGGAAGGCACTGGTGGCCAGGCGCGGGGCCTCATCGGTCAGGGTGTAGATGATGGTGGGTTGCTGCGTGCTCATCTCTTGTCTCAGGTAGTGAAAAAGGTAGGGGTCGCGCCGCAGGCCGTCGAACCGGGCATCCGCTAGGGGAAACGGGCCGGTGCAGCCTGACGCTGTAGGACCGTCACGCAATGCCCCGTCGCGCCAGCATGCTGCCCCGGCGTTTTCTGCAATGCGATCCCACAATACAAAATTCTAAGCGGAACCTGCCGGATTTTTTAAGTCTTGTAGAAGACTTAGGGTTTTACAGCGGCATTCAGGCCCTGTTTTCACAGGGAAACGGCTTGGAGCCCCTGCGTTTTCTGCCATGCAAAAAATGCTGTGGCGTGACGAACACGCAAACATGGCAGAGCACCGGGCCACACCCAGAGCCGATACATCCACAACGATTCATCGTGCGCGAAGCGGCGGGCAAACACCCCCGGCGAAAACCCCGTGATCAGGCGCTGATCAAGCGCTGTTCACGGCACACACAGGCCGGGTCGGAAACGCCCCCGGCCAGCACCGGCGTCTGGGGCAGCAATCGCACGCCAATGCCCGGGAACACGGGTAAACGTGGCGACATATTGCGCCAAGTCATCTACAAAGCACGCCAATTACGCCAAATTGTCATCCATCCACCTTTATTCTGTCTTTTTGACTAGAACTACTGGACTGGAGACGATTTGAGTACCCTGGCAATCGTGATTTCACTGGCGGGACTGATGTTCCTGGCCTATCGAGGCATCTCCGTGCTGCTGCTGGCACCCCTGATGGCTGCCGTGGCCGTGCTGCTGTCCGGCGACCTGGGCCACATGCTGCCGCTGTACACCAGCACCTTCATGGGCGCCCTGGGCAACTACATGCTGCAGTTCTTCCCCGTGTTCCTGCTGGGCGCGCTGTTCGGCCAGTTGATGGCGGACTCGGGCGCGGCCACCGCGATATCGCACTGGATCATGCGCGTGCTGGGCGAGAAGCACGCCATCCTCACCGTGGTGCTGGCCTGCGCCGTGCTCACCTATGGCGGCGTGTCGCTGTTCGTGGTGGCCTTTGCCATCTATCCGATTGCCAAGTCGCTGTTCCGCGCGGCCCATGTGCCCAAGCGGCTGATACCGCCCACCATCGCGCTGGGCTCGTTCACCTTCACCATGACGGCGCTGCCGGGCACGCCGTCCATCCAGAACGCCATTCCCATTCCCTACTACGGCACAAACGTGTTCGCGGCGCCGGGCCTGGGCATCATCGGCGGCATGACCATGCTGGCCCTGGGCCTGTGGTGGCTGCAGTCGCGCGCGGCCAAGGCACGCGTGGCGGGCGAAGGCTACGGCGATCATGACGACGCTGTCGAGCAGGGCCTGCATGACGAAAGCGACCCCGCCCTGCACAGCCGCCGGGACCTGCCGCTGCTGCTGGCCCTGCTGCCGCTGGTGCTGGTGATCGCGGTCAACGCGCTGCTGACCTACGGCGTGTTCCCGCAAATGGATTTCGGCTTCCTCAAGGACCGTTTTCCTGCCGTGAACCCGGCCAAGCAGACGGGCCTGTGGGCGCTGATCCTGTCCCTGGCCGTGGCCTGCGCCGCACTGGTGCTGCTGGGCCTGGGCCGCTGGCGCAATCTCAAGGAGTCGGTGAACAAGGGCGTGCTGGGCTCCATGCTGCCCATCTTCAACACCGCCTCGGAAGTGGGCTACGGCGCGGTCATCGCAGGGCTGGCGGGCTTTGCCATCATCCGCGAGGCCGTGCTCAACGTGGCGCCACACAACCCGCTGATCTCCGAGGCCGTGGCCATGAACGTGCTGGCCGGCATCACGGGGTCGTCGTCCGGCGGCCTGTCGATTGCGCTGTCCACGCTGGGCAAGGACTACCTGGCCATGGCCGCCCAGCTGGGCATCAGCCCCGAGCTGCTGCACCGCGTGGCCGTGATGGCGGCCGGCTGCTTCGACACCCTGCCGCACAGCGGCGCCATCATCACGCTGCTGTCCATCTGCGGCCTCACGCACCGCCAGTCGTACGGCAACATCGCCATCATGACCATAGGCGCGCCCCTGCTGGCCCTGGTGCTGGTGATCACGCTCGGCACCATGTTCGGGTCCTTCTGAGGGACCAGGGCGCAGAGCGCGCGCGGGAAATACCACGGCATCGCGCCCGCCACAACCGGCATATGACGTATATGCGCGGGGCGGGTGCATGGCAACAATGCATGCACGGCGATAAGGCATCGCCCCGGTTCATTCCCGCATCACCGACAAGACGACATCCGCTGCCAAAGCTGCCAGCGCCGATGTCGGGCAACAAGGCCCGAACCGCTCCCTGACCTGGAGCGGTTCGGGCCTTTTTTTGTTGGCCGGGAATCGAAGGGGCAGCGATGCCGCACGCCGCCCCCTCAACCCCTTCAGGAGCAGCAGCATGAGACACGGAGATATTTCCAGCAGCAACGATTGCGTCGGCGTGGCAGTGGTCAACTACAAGATGCCGCGCCTGCACACCAAGGCCGAGGTGCTGGACAACTGCCGCAAGATCGCGGACATGCTGGTGGGCATGAAGCGCGGCCTGCCGGGCATGGACCTGGTGATCTTTCCCGAGTACTCCACGCACGGCATCATGTACGACGCCAAGGAGATGTACGACACGGCCAGCGCCATCCCGGGCGAAGAGACAGAAATCTTCGCCGACGCCTGCCGCAGGGCCAATGTCTGGGGCGTGTTCTCGCTGACCGGCGAGCGCCATGAGGAGCACCCCAACAAGGCGCCCTACAACACCCTGATCCTCATGAACAACCAGGGCGAGATCGTGCAGAAGTACCGCAAGATCATGCCCTGGGTGCCCATCGAGGGCTGGTACCCGGGCGACTGCACCTATGTGAGCGAGGGCCCCAAGGGCCTGAAGATCAGCCTCATCATCTGCGACGACGGCAACTACCCCGAGATCTGGCGCGACTGCGCCATGCGCGGCGCCGAGCTCGTCGTGCGCTGCCAGGGCTACATGTACCCGGCCAAGGAGCAGCAGATCATGGTCTCCAAGGCCATGGCCTTCATGAACAACTGCTACGTGGCCGTGGCCAATGCGGCGGGCTTCGACGGCGTGTACTCGTACTTCGGGCACTCGGCCATCATCGGCTTCGACGGCCGCACCCTGGGCGAGACCGGCGAGGAGGAGATGGGCATCCAGTACGCCGAACTGTCCAAGCACCTGATCCGCGATGCGCGCAAGAACGGCCAGTCTCAGAACCATCTGTTCAAGCTCGTGCACCGCGGCTACACCGGCACCATCAACTCCGGCGACGGCGACAAGGGCGTGGCCGCCTGCCCCTACAACTTCTACAGCCAGTGGGTCAACGATCCCGAGGGCACGCGCGAGATGGTGGAGTCCTTCACGCGCACCACCGTAGGCACGCCCGAATGCCCCATCGAAGGCATTCCGCACGAGGCGCCCAAACACCGCTGACAGCGTCCTGCCTCCGCAGCCTGCAGGCCCGGGGGCAGGCCCGCCCATGAACACGGAAAGGTGAAGAGTGAAGATGAGCACGACAACAACCACAGGCCCGCTGCACGCTCCTGCCAGCCAGGCCGCCGACCCGCTGGCGGCCTACCGCATCGAGGAAGAGCCCTTCTACCGCCCTTCGGGCCGCGAAGTGCAGCTGTACCGGCAGGCCTACCAGCACCGCATGCCGCTCATCCTCAAGGGCCCCACGGGCTGCGGCAAGACGCGCTTTGTGGAGTACATGGCCTGGGCACTCAAGCGCCCCCTGGTCACGCTGGCCTGCAACGAGGACATGACAGCCTCCGACCTGGTGGGCCGATACCTGCTGGATGCCGACGGCACGGCCTGGCACGACGGCCCGCTGACCCTTGCCGTGCGCCACGGCGGCATCTGCTATCTGGACGAGGTGGTGGAGGCCCGCCAGGACACCACGGTCGTCATTCACCCGCTGACCGATGCGCGCCGTGCCCTGCCGCTGGACAAGAAGGGCGAGGTGGTGCATGCCCATCCCGACTTCCAGCTGGTGGTCTCCTACAACCCCGGCTACCAGAGCAGCGCCAAGGACATGAAGCCATCGACCCGCCAGCGCTTCGCGGCCCTGGACTTCGACTACCCGGCGCCCGAGATCGAGGCGGACATCGTGGCCCACGAGACCGGCATTGCCCCGGCCACCGCTCGCAGCCTGGTCAGCCTGGCACGCAGCACGCGCGAACTGCGCCACCGGGGCCTGGATGAAGGCGCCTCCACCCGCATGCTGATCTACGCAGGCCTGCTGATGCGCGACGGCGTCTCGGTGCACGACAGCTGCGACATGACCATCACCAGCGCCCTGACCGACGACCCCGACACCGCCGCCGCGCTGCGCCAGTTGGTCGCAGCCGAGTTCGGCGCCTGAGGGCCGCGCGCCATGGCCATCGTCTCCGTTGCCTTGCCCGAAGAGCCCCGCCTGCTGCACACGCTGGGCCTGCTGGCCAGCGGCCTCGCGCGCCAGCCTGTCGCCGTGCAGGCGCTGGCCAGGACGCCGGCCAGTGCCCCGGCGCCGGGCCAGGCCCACGCCCTGCCGCCGCGCGCCGTGCTGATCAGCCAGCCTGCCCGGCTGCTGATTCCCGCCAACTTGCCCATTCAGGCGCACCTGCACGCAGCGACGATGGCCCATGCCGCAGCCCACCTGCGCTTTTCACCGGCAGGCCAGGACAGCAGCGCCCTCAAGCCCATGGGCCAGGCCGTGGTGGGCGCACTGGAAGATGCGCGCGTGGAACGGCTGCTGTGCCTGCAGCACCCTGGCGTGCGCCGCTGGTTCGAGGCCTGCATCGCGCCCGAGCCCGACCCATCCGACCTGGGCTTTGCCGCCTTCATGGCCCGGCTGGACCGCATGCTGCTGTGGCCAGAGCGCATGGACGGCAACCACTGGATCCACAAGGCCGGTGACCTGTTCGAGAACACCGCCACGCGCCACGGGCTGGAGGACTACGCCGCATTCCGGGCCATTGCCTCCATCCTGGCCAACGACCTGGGACAGATGCGCGTGCGCATGGACCCTCAGCACCATGCCGTGCCCAGCACCTACCGTGATGACAACAGCTATCTCTGGCAGCATCCGGAGTCGCCTCAGGGCGAGGAAGACACACTCGCGCTGCAGCAGTCCGCTGCGCGCGCGGCCCCTCCTCCATCGGCCGGCGCAGGACAGCAGTCCGATGCCCAGGAAGGCCAGTCGCTGGACCTGGACCCAGGCCTGGAACTGTCGCGCCACAGCTATCCCGAATGGGACCGCAGGTCGGAGCGCCTGAAGACGGACTGGTGCACCGTCATCGACACCCTGCCCGCATGGCAGGCCGAGGCTCTGGCCGGCAAAGGCTCCCAGGCCGGCAGACAGACACAGCCGCCCCTGCCCCTGCCGCTGCCGCCGGCACGCCAGCTGGACCGGCGCCAGCGCCTGCGCCGCCAGTGGGAAGGCGATGACCTGGACTTCAATGCCGCCCTCGAGGTCCAGGTGGACCGCCGCCTGAACCTGCGCCCTGAGCCCCGCCTTTTCATGCGGGCCGGCAAAGGCCCGCGCCCCACCAGCGTGCTCGTGCTGATGGACGCTTCCGAATCGGTCAACACGCCCGGCCCCCACGGCGCCAGCCTGCTGGAGCTGGAGAAACAGGCGGCCCTCATGCTGGCCGAATCGCGTGCAGGCCGCAGGACCGGCGTGGACCGCCTGGCCATCCACGCCTTCTCGTCCAACACGCGCGCCGAGGTCCGCTACCTGCGCCTGCTGGACTTCGGCCAACCCTTTGCCGCAGCAGCGGCCACCCGGTTGCAGGCACTGCAGGGGCGCCATTCCACACGCCTGGGCGCCGCCCTGCGCCACGCCAGCAGCCTGCTGGCGGCCGAGCCTGCCGGCCAGCGCCATCTGCTGGTGATCACCGATGGAGCACCCGCCGACATCGACGTGCATGACGACCGCTACCTGATCGAAGACGCGCGCCACGCCGTGCAGCAGGCCCGCGCCGCAGGCATACGCATCGGTTGCCTGGCCGTGGACAGCCAGGCCGACGGCTATGTGCGCCACATCTTTGGCGGGCGCAACTACGGCATTGCCGACGACGCGCGGCATCTGCCAAGGCGGCTGTCCCAGATGGGCGCAAGGCTCGCAGCCGGCCGCTGACCACGGCAAGCGCCACGGAAATCTCGATTAACCTGAAGTCTGCAAAGAACGCACGCCAGCACCTGGCACAGAAGGAACCCATGAACGACCCCGTCAGAGTCGGCATTCTTTACTCGGCCACCGGCACCACATCGACCATCGGCCAGTCCCAGCTGCAGGGCGCCCAGCTGGCCATCGACGAAATCAACGAGTCGGGCGGCCTGCTGGGGCGTGAACTGGTGGCAGTGCGCTACGACCCGGCCTCCACGCCGGCCCGCTATGCGGCGCTGGCCGAGCAGCTCATCGTGCGCGACGGCATCAACGTCATCTTCGGCTGCTACATGTCCAGCAGCCGCAAGGCCGTCATCCCCATCGTCGAGAAGTGGAACCGGCTGCTGTTCTATCCGACGCTCTACGAAGGCTTCGAGTTCTCGGGCAATGTCATCTACACGGGCGCCGCGCCCAACCAGAACAGCGTGCAACTGGCCGACTACATGACCAGCAGCTTCGGCGCGCGGGTCTACCTCATCGGCTCGGACTACATCTATCCCTACGAGTCCAACCGCATCATGGGCGAGCTGGTCATGCAGCACCCGGGCAGCGACAAGCTGGGCGAACACTACCTGCCGCTGGACGCCACCGAGCGCGACTACGCGGCCATCATGCAGGACATCCGCGCCAGGCAGCCGGACTTCATCTTCTCCACCGTGGTCGGCGATTCCACCGCCAGCCTCTACCGCGCCTATGCCGATGCGGGTTTCAACCCGCAGACCATGCCGATTGCCAGTCTCACCACCTCCGAGGCCGAGATCGCCCAGATGGGTGCCGACGTGGCGGCCGGCCACTTCACGGCCGCGCCCTACTTCCAGTCCATCGATTCACCGGCCAATGCGCGCTGCCTGGCCCGGCTGCGCCAGCGCCTGGGCGACGACTGCCGGCCCAACCTGTGCTGGGAGGCCGCCTACTTTCAGATGCACCTGTTCGCCAACGCCTTCCGCCAGGCCGGCAGCGACCGCATCGGCGATCTGCTGCCCCATCTGCTGGGCAGCGAGTTCGACGCGCCCCAGGGCCGCATCCGGCTCGATCCCGGCAACCACCACACCTGGCTGTACCCGCGCGTGGGCCGCGCCAATGCCCAAGGCGGCTTCACCATCGTGCGCCAGGCCACCCGGGCCGTCTCGCCCGACCCCTATCTGGTCACCCATTCACTGGGCGACTGGACTGCCAGCCTCGGTGCCCTGGAGAACTGAGCGTGGATGCCGAACCGAACAAGGACACCGGCAGCGCTGCCACAGGCCGGCCGCTGCTGGAAAGAAAGCCGCTGCTGCGCGCCACCTCGCCCCAGCTCAAGGAACTGCGCCAGCTGCGCATTGCCATCGTCCACCCCGACGACGCGGACGGCCGACTGCTGGCCCAGCAACTGCAGCGCATAGGCTGCCAGGTCCAGGCCATCTGGCCGCCCCAGCCCAGCCTGCCCGAAGGCACGGACGTGGTCTTCCTGGCCGTTCGCCCCGACCACCTGCAGTTGAACTACACCTGGACCCAGGGCGAGGGAGAGAGCCCGCCCACCGCCATCGCCGTGGTCAACTACGAGAACCCCACCATCGTCTCCGCCGTGCTGGAGCTGCAAGTGCAGGCCATCCTGCCCTCGCCCATCCGCTCCTTCGGCCTGCTGTCCACCCTGGTGCTGGCGCGCAGAAACCACAAGGAATCACGCCAGCAGCAGCAGCGCATCGCCAAGCTCCAGGCCAAGCTGCTGGGCCAGCGCCGCGTGGCCGAAGCCAAGGCCATCCTCATGCAAACCCACCAGATCAACGAAGACCAGGCCTACGACATGATCCGCGCCCAGGCCATGAGCCGGCGCAGCTCGGTGGAGGAGATTGCCCAGGCCATCGTCCATGCGAGCGAAATACTGTCGCTGGGCAAGGGCGTGGGCGGGTAAATCACGCAGGACTCCTGCCGCCAGCAGCCATGGTTTGGCCCCGGGGAACCAGGGTCCTCTTTCTTTTGAACGCATGCAGCGTGTCAAGAAAAGTGCCCCCGACGCCGAGGCTGTCGGGCTCGGCACGACGTGCTGATGCTCGCTAACTGAGGCTTCACATGGTCGGTTGATAGCAGAGTGCTTTCGCCTACAAGAGAAGCCTCTCAGCAACCTTACTTTGTCGCGGCCAGTTGGCTGATTCTCTGCATTGCGTTGTAGATTTCGCCAGCCATATACGAAGAAATCTCTTCACTGCTCAAACCAGGAACGATGGCAGCGCTTCCCTTGTCAGCGGAGGCAATCCAATGCAGTTTAAACAAAAGCTCCTTCAGATCGGCAGTTTCCATTACATCGGACATCCACCCGTGAAACTCCAGGATGACCTCCGTACGTTTATCGCCATCCTTCGCCAGCTTGCAAAGCTGCTGAAACCAAGACGCATCACGCAGGCATTCTAAGAATTCAAGCACTTCCGGTTGATATACACCCTCCTGTCCATCAACCAAGAACTCTTTCGTCGGCGCAAATGTATCACGGTAGCGGAGGAGCGCCTGCAATTCACCAGCATTGATGTCAAAATCCAACGCCGCTAACTTCTTACGCGGCCCTTTTAACCAGCGCAGTTTCACCTCATGCAAGTCGCTTGCAATGAGCCGCGGAATCTGACTCACATCCTTCTCATACATCTGAATATCCTGAACGAGCAAAGGACGCGTCCCCAGTAAAGTGGTTCTGGCGGCCTCACCAGCGCGGATGATCCAATAAGCTTGTTCCTTATCTTTGGCGCTGAAGCTCTTGGAACTCTGAGCAATGAACTGAATGTACTCAGCCATTTTCCAGGCCATCACCGCCCAATAGCGGTGATCTGTCAGCTTCTCTCGGGAAGGCGATTCGTCATGAATATACTCATTCCATGGACCGCTGGGCACAGTTCCGATGGCGGCAACCACTGCGGTCTTTTCATGGGTTCCCAACCATCCATAGCCATGAGCCTTGCCCCCTTCGAAAACACATAGAGCGTAGTCTTTACTGCTCTCCTCTGATTCAAAACGGACGAAGCTTCCATCTCGCACAAAAGAAGCCAGAGCCTCGAATTGTTCGGATACCTGTTTGGTTATTTTATCAACATCAATCTCATCAATTATCAGCAGAGTTTTTTGATATTTTCCATGCCAGCCAATAGCTGCCATTGCGGCATCCAACGGCATATCCTCGGCAATCCATCCCTTGTCCTGCAGAAGCTTGGAAATCTCCTTGCCTTGCTTCTTGGCAATCTTGATGTTGATTTCAGTCTGACGAAAAGCGATACCCATTGCCAATTTCCTCTGAATATTTATCGCAAGCCTTGACACAGCTTCAGGCGCACGCATGAAACCCCCTCCCAGGCGCATGCGTTCAAGTTACGAACGCAGCTTCCCGCAGACGGAATATAGCCTCAGAGCACCCTCCGGAAGTTGACGCTTTGTCCAGTCATCACCACCTGCGGATCTATTCTCAAGCGAAGCCTGCCATTCAGAAACGATCATTCCTCGGGCACCGAAGAGTTCGAATAATGGCTCTCAGTCCTGCCGTATTTCTTGGCAGTCGCAGTGAGCGCACAAGGGCCGTGGGCCGCTCGGACGCCCTGCGTTTCGCGCAGACCTCGCTGCGTCCCGCCTCCTTGCGTACCGACTGCTCGGCCTTGTCCTGGATGCGCCCCGACAGCATCCAGCTCCAGTCATCACTCTCAGCGCGCTTGCGGATAGCCCCACTGGCTGATGTTCTGCTCTGCTGCGATCTGCCTCAGGCCCTTGATGCCGGCCCTGTAGTCCAGCTTGATGCGTTCCCACTGCGGAAACTGCCTGTATTCCGTGCTCATCCCTCGAAGCTGGCAGGCTTGGGACGACCACCGCAGGGCCAGGCCGCCTAGCCGGAGTAACTACCAAGTTTCAGTGATAGACACAATATACACAAATTCATACAATTTGCAGCGCGTTTGGTCATCAAACAAAAGTTCAGCAAACAGAGCTAGAGAGATTGCGCCGATCTCCAAAGTAAGGGAACAACATGTCTTCTGGGGTTTTCCGCACATGGGTGCTAGGCGGCATCTTTGCTCTTGTCACCTACACCGGCTCTGCAAGCGCACAGCTGACCTTGTCCGTGTCCCACACCGATGCCTCTTGTAACGGGGCAAACAACGGCACGGCCACTGCCCAAATCACCCAGAACGGTGTTGCGCCCTTCAGCTACTCATGGAGCCCCTCTGGAGGCACAAACGCTACCGCAACAGGGCTCACAGCAGGCACCTATACAGTTACGGTTACTGACAATAACGGCCTGCAAGGAACAGCTTCTACGACCGTTGGACAGCCTGAAACATTGTCAGGCACGCAGTCGCAGATCAATCCCGTTGGAGGCAACAACGGTAGCGCAACAGTTGTCGCGACAGGGGGGACTCCTGGCTACGCTTACTCATGGACCCCCTCCGGTGGCGCAGCGGCAACCGCGACAGGACTGGCTCCCGGTCAATATTCGGTGACCATCACAGACTCCAAAGCCTGCGAAACCACGCTGAGCTACACGCTTGTAGCTCCTGCCGCCTCAGTGCAATCAGTAAGCGTCCCCCCCGACGGAACCTATAGTGCTGGACAGAACCTGCAGTTCACTGTGACCTACAGCGCTCCCGTGACCGTCACAGCTGGCGGCACGCCCTCAATTCCTTTGACGATTGGTTCAACTCTGCGGCAAGCGGACTTCGTCGGTGGCAGCAACAGCTCCGCCCTGACCTTCATATATACCGTGCAGCCAGGTGATGTTGACGCAAATGGAGTGTCGTTAGGAACCGCTATCGATCTCAACGGGAGCACGATGACGAGCGGTGGCGCCAACGTTGTGCTGAATTTGGCGAACGTAGGCGCCACCACCGGCGTACTGGTGAATGGACAGCAAAACCAGAACATCACGTTCCCAAACCCCGGCGACCAAACTTTCGGCACAACGCCAACACTGACCGCGACGGCCAGCTCCAGCCTGCCGGTGGCCTTCAGCGCAAACACAACTGCGGTGTGCACGGTCACCACGGGCGGCACGCTGACTTTTGTGAACACAGGCTCTTGCACCGTTGATGCGAACCAAAGTGGTAGCGCAAGCTACCTGCCTGCATCACAGGTGTCTCAAACCTTCATGGTGAATGCAGCGGCACCCGGAGCCCCCACCATCGGCAACATCGCTGCAGACGACGGGCAGGCTACGGTAACCTTCACTGCACCTGCTTCCAATGGCGGCGCGCCCATCACAGGCTATACCGTGATCGCGACCCCCGTGGCCGTGCCCGGTGCGCCTGGCGTGATCACTCAGCAAGGAACGACATCCCCCATCGTCGTGGCTGGCCTGAGCAATGGCTTCACCTATAACTTCACGGTCGCAGCCTCCAACGGGACAACCGGTGCAGCCTCTGCAAGCACACAAGCCACGCCACGCAAACTGCAACTGGTGAGCGCGCCCGGCAGCGTGCCTGGCATGACCGGCATACCGTCTGCCACGATGTCCGGCGGCGGCACCACTTGCACGCTGCAACCTGGCGGCGGCTTCGGACCTGTGACCTCCACCCCACCGAACCTGCAAGCGCCCAGCGGACAATTCGCTTTCAGCGCCGAAAACTGCACCGGATCTGTGACGATGACTCTCACCTATCCCAGCGCTCTCCCCGAAGGCGTGCAGTTCCGCAAGCCCGATGGTGTCGGCGGCTGGTTTGACCCTGCGACCGCGCTGAACGTGATCGTGGACAGCGCGCGCACCACGGTGAACTACACCATCACGGACAACGGCCCTGGTGACACCAACCCTGCCGTGGGCGTGATCGCCGATCCGCTCGTGCCCGTGCTGGCAGCAGCCCCAGCAGGCGGCGCAGCAGCCGTTCCCATGCTCAGCGAATGGGGCGCCATCCTGATGTCTGCCCTGCTGGCAATATTCGGCCTGCGCCGCATGCGCCGCCAGCGCTGATGCAGGCCTGACCTGAAAAAGCAAGGCCCGCAACTGCGGGCCTTTCCTTTGTCCGGGCGTCTACAGGCGGCGCGCGGCGATCAGCAGGCGCTCGGCCAGCGTGGGCTTTGCAGCCAATCGTCCTGCCGTTCCCAATACACCGTCGCGGCCCGTGGCTGCGCGCGCTATCAGTGCCGTGCCCAGCGCACCACTCACAAGGCGGCCCATGCCACTTTCCGCGCGCCGGGCATGGCGCAGCGCCAAGAGGCCGGCACCGAGCACCAGCCAATGCTCTCCCGTGAATCCCTTGCGAGAGTCGTCCCACTTGCGCAGGTCCTGGATCTTTTCTGAAATCGCCATTCATTGCTCCTGTTGCTTCAGAGCTGTCATGGTGTGCCAGCAACAGGCTGCAGGCTGTCGGTCCCTGGGCAAGATTCCGGTGGCGAGAGTCCTACGGACGCGCAGCGAGGACCGGCTCCAGCAATCCCGCTTGATGCGCTCCCACTGCGGCGCCTGCATGTGTTCCTTGCTCATCCTGCCGAAGGTGGCAGCCTTGGTAGGCACGACGTCGAGATTTACGCCAAGTGACCATCCGTGTTTCCACGTATATCCAGATATTACTCTTGCCAAGCGTGATTTTGATAATAAATTATCAAAATCAATTACTTTGTCAAATTTTGCATCAATTGAAATATCGAGCGGCTTTCATAATAACATTTCATGCTCAAGAATTGGCATGGTGGCGCCAATAATAAATCACAGCACAGCGAGGCATAAAATGATCGAAGGCGGATGGTGGAAAGCCTATACAAAAAATGGCCGGTATATAGGAATAATCGAAGGAGATGAATTCATAGTCGGAAAAACGAGGATTTTATATAGAATAAGCAAAAACAAGCTGTATTCAACAGAAGTACCGCCTTCACTTATAGCTGACATATCAGAAAAACAAGCAATTACAACCAATGGAGAAATTCTACTCAAATTCTCAAAAACAACCAGAGAGCGAAGGCTATAAAAAACTGGACCAAGTCCAGACCAAAATAATTACTCAATCCAATCAAACAGCCGTCGCTACAGCACGAATTGGAAACTTTCGACCAAGATCAACACGCAATTGCATTCTGCGTATCAACTCTGGCGTCAAAACTCGACCTGCTGTAAGCAAGACCAAGCCTTCCCTCGATACGAAGTCTTGAGCCAAAATCATCCCTGGCCTCAGTTCTGAACAGGGAACATTAATTGGAGCCGGGTCGGGAGCAGGGGTCGCCTGAATCACAATTTGCAAGAAAGCATCCACAACCTCTGGATCAAATTGTGCTCCCCTACTATGCGAAATGAGCGTTCTTGCCTCTGCGCAAGTTAGCGGCTTACTGCTCAAATGCCCCACCATCAGGTCATCGTAAAAATCAGCAACCGCAATTATGCGAGCACCTATTGGAATATCCTTCCCCTTTAGGCCATCAGGGTAACCTGCTCCATCGAATCGCTCATGGTGAGACCTGACGAGAGTAGCGACAAGATGCGCATCATCTATCGACAGAAGCAGTTGCTCTCCCAAACTGCTATGGTTTCTATACTTATCCAGTTCCTCATGACTTAAACTTGGGACGGGCTTGCTTAACATCCCATCGGGAAGAGTAATATGAGCGATATCATGAATGAGCGCAGCGACAAAAGCATTCTGCTGCTCTGCTTCACTTAGCTGCATAATACTTGCGGTTCGGCGGGTTAGATCCGCAACGCGTCTTGAATGTCCGGCAAGTATCCCCCCTCGCCACTCAAGCAGATTTGAAAACATTCGGATCGATGCGACGAAGCTTTTTTTAAGTTTCCTATGCGCCTCCAACAATTCGTCGTCATGCTCATGGGCAGTCAGCTCAACAGTTACATTTAGTTCTGCCAACTCCTTCGTCAGCGCTCTATTTTTTTGCTCTAGCCGAATATTCTCATAGCGTGTAATTTTTTGATCATTCAGTTGCTCAATGACAGCCAAAAATTGCTCACTATTCCAAGGTTTGACTATGTGACGGTGCAAGCCCAGCAACCGACCAAGGCCTTTCGTAATTGCCACGGTACTGCATTCCGAAAGAAAAATCACGAACAGATCAGGGGACTGCCCAACAAGATTTTCCAGCCACTGCCCACCATCCTTGTCAATTACACGCGTATTGCATATCAACAAGTCAATTCGTCCACCAGCAAACTCAGCCAACGCTTCCGGCGCACTTGCCGCCATTCGCGTATCATATCCAGCCTGACCGAGCAACAGGCCCAACCCTGAAAAATCTTCCACCTCGCAATCAACCATCAATGCTTGCAACCGCGATTGCGGCGCGAATGATTCTTGCCTCTCTCTAACATTCATTTGGCGTGCCTCCATTTGTCTTATTCGATGCATGGCCTCGCCAATATGCCATCGAAAGGCAATGTGCAGATAGAAATTCTTTACCAACACCAAATGAATGAAGATCAAATTTATCCGCTTCTCGCCACTCACTTACATCTAGCTCCCATTACCCCAGTTTCGCGCAATGGATGAAATTTGCTCCAGGCAGAGCTCTCACTTGGATTCAAGGCAGTCTTGTCGGCCACGCTTGAAGCCCGGCCGCGTAGGCGGGCACCCGCGTGCGCAGCAGCTTGAGCCTGGCGCGGTCCAGCACCTGCAGCGGCGCATCAATGCCGCGCGCGGCCGAAGCATGCAGGAAGACCTGGCGCAGCCACACCATGTCATTGAGCACGGCGGCGGGCCGGCCTCGTCTTCCGTGCGCCGCTTCTTGGTGTGGCCCATCAGATCCTGCACCGTGAGCTTGGCGGCCTGGAGGTCGGCCCGACCAGAGGCCTGCAGTCGCGCGATGCCGGCCTTTTTGCAACGGCCCCACTCAGTCACGTTTTTGACCGCACTGACATAATCCCGCAGTGGCTCCCCCACTGAAATTTTCTTGTGCACGGCCTGGCGCCTGGCCAAAAGCGTGCTCCTGGTCCATCTCGTGCTCGCGCCTGCGCAGCCACCCATTGGCCAGCACTTTCCGACGGTAGGCCTGGCTTTCGCGGTGGACAAACGTGCCGTTCTCCATCAGCCGGATCTGTGCGGTGCAGGCAAGCGGGCAAGCAAGCCATCCGTGCGTTTGCGTGAAGTGATGGCCCCATCTGTTTTGCGACAGGTGAAGGATGTGGCAAAGCCAGCGAGAAAATCAGCAAAAACGGGGTTGGATGGCGAAGAACCAGGCAACGACGCCAGAGCAAAAAACCCAATCAGATCAATGACAAACGTAGAAAATCAAGCATCTTCCAGCATGTGGCGCATGTCCGTGGCGCCCATGATGGACTGGACTGACAAGCACTGCCGCTACCTGCACCGACTGCTGAGCCGCCATACCCTGCTGTATACCGAGATGGTGACCACGGGCGCACTGCTGCACGGTGATGTGCCACGGCATCTGCGGTTCGAGGCCGAGGAGCATCCGGTGGCGTTGCAGCTCGGCGGCAGCGAGCCGTCGGATCTGGCGCAGGCTGCGCGGTTGGGAGCGCAGTGGGGATATGACGAGATCAATCTGAACTGCGGCTGCCCCAGCGAGCGGGTGCAGCGCGGTGCATTTGGCGCCTGCCTGATGAACGAGGCGCCGCTGGTGGCCGATTGCGTGAAGGCCATGGTGGATGTGGTGGACGTGCCTGTCACGGTGAAGCACCGCATCGGCATCGACAAGGACGAGAGCTACGAATTCGTGCGCGACTTCGTGGGCACGGTGGCCGATGCGGGATGCCGCGTGTTCATCGTTCACGCACGCAATGCCTGGCTCAAAGGCTTGTCTCCCAAGGAAAACCGCGAGATCCCGCCGCTGCGCTACGAGATCGTGGCCCGGCTCAAGCAGGATTTTCCGCAGCTGACCATTGCCATCAATGGCGGCATCAAGGCCGACGCCACCGTGCAGGAGCTGCTGCAGCAGGTCGATGGCGTGATGGTGGGGCGTGAGGCCTATCACAACCCCTGGTGGCTGGCCTCGTGGGATGCGCTGTACTACGGCGTTGCTGGCGTGGAGCACACGCGCGAGTCCATCGAGGAGCAGATGGTGGCCTACATGGAGCGAGAGGCGCGCACGCACGGCACGCACTGGTATTCGATAGCCCGCCATATGTTGGGGTTGCGCAACGGGCTGGCAGGTGCGCGGCGCTGGCGCCAGGTGTGGAGCAACCACCAGTTCAAGCAATTGCCGCCTTCAGAGGTGATGCGGCTTGCGCGCACCAAACCGGCCGAAGCGGCGCTTGCCGCCTAGCGCGCCGCACTGCATTGCAGGAATGCCGGGGGCTGGGCGGCCGCCAGCTTACAACCATCAGTCAAGCTATCACTTAAGCGACAGCATTAGAGGGGTTTTACTACCAATTTTCTTAGCGTGCTGCTGATATATTGCACTGCAACAAATCCAAACAACCCCTTGTATCCATGCTCTATCAGCTCTACGAAATCCAGCGCGCCATGGTCGAGCCCTTTGCCGATTTCGCGCAGGCTGCAGCCAAGCTCTACAGCAACCCCCACTCGCTGCTGAGCCAGGGTCCGATGTCCCAGCGCATGGCCGCCGGGTTCGACCTGTTCTACCGCCTGGGCAAGGATTACGAAAAGCCCGAGTTCAACCTGCGCAGCGTCGATGTCGGCGGCGTGGACGTGACGATCCGTGAGCGGGTCGAAGTGGACAAGCCGTTTTGCGAGCTGCGCCGCTTCAAGCGCTTCTCCGACGACACCGAGACACTGCAGACCATGCTGAGCCAGCCCGTGGTGCTGATCGTGGCGCCGCTGTCTGGCCACTACGCCACGCTGCTGCGCGATACGGTGCAAAGCATGCTGGGCGACCACAAGGTCTACATCACCGACTGGAAGAACGCCCGCCTGGTGCCGCTGGCCGATGGCGAGTTCCACCTCGACGACTACGTGAACTATGTGCAGGAGTTCATCCGCTACCTGCAGGGCAAGTACGGCCAGTGCCATGTGGTCAGCGTCTGCCAGCCCACGGTGCCGGTGCTGGCTGCCGTGTCGCTGATGGCCAGCCGTGGCGAGACGCCTCCGCTGTCCATGACCATGATGGGCGGCCCCATCGATGCGCGCCGCTCGCCGACCTCGGTGAACAACCTGGCGCAGAACCGCAGCTTCGAGTGGTTCGAGAACAATGTGATCTACCGCGTGCCCGAAGGCTATCCGGGCGTGGGTCGCCGCGTCTACCCCGGCTTCCTGCAGTACTCGGGCTTCGTGGCCATGAACCCGGATCGCCACGCCAAGAGCCACTACGACTACTTCAAGGACCTGATCAAGGGTGACGACGCCAGCGCCGAGCACCACCGCAAGTTCTATGACGAGTACAACGCCGTGCTCGACATGGATGCCGACTACTACCTCGAGACCATCGCCACGGTGTTCCAGGACTACAAGCTGGTCCATGGCACCTGGGAAGTGCGTTCGCCCGAGGACAAGGTTGAACTGGTGCGCCCGCAGGACATCAAGGGCAGCGCCCTGCTGACCATCGAGGGCGAGCTGGACGACATCTCCGGCTCCGGCCAGACGCGGGCTGCGCACGATCTGTGCACGGGCATTGCCGCGGATCAGCGCAGGCACCTTGAAGTGCCGGGCGCGGGACACTACGGGATTTTCAGCGGCCGCCGCTGGCGAGAGATCGTCTATCCGCAGGTGCGCGAATTCATCAGCACCCACCAGCCCGAGAGCGCCACCGCCGCCAGCGCTGCAGGCCATGCCAGCAGCCTGAGCGATGACGCGCCAACGGCCGCCGAGCAGCCACGCAAGCGTGGCGCCAAGGTGCAGGCAGGCTGATTCCCGAGCAAGCCCGCCACGCCATGTCCTCCACCGCCATGCTCGCCCGCGACGATCTGGCAGCGCGCATAGACGCCGCGCTGCCGCAGACGCAGTGCACGCGTTGCGGCTACCCTGACTGCGCCAGCTACGCCCAGGCCGTGGCCTCGGGCGAGGCTGGCATCAACCAGTGCCCACCGGGCGGCGCTGCGGGCGTGGAGCGGCTGGCCGCATTGACGGGCCGGCCCGTTGTTGCGCTGAGCGCCGAGCACGGCATGGAAGCCCCGCGCACCGTGGCCGTGATCGACGAGGCCTGGTGCATCGGTTGCACCCTGTGCATCAAGGCCTGCCCCACGGATGCCATCCTGGGGGCCAACAAGTTCATGCACACGGTGATCGCAGCCCACTGCACGGGATGCGAACTGTGCATTCCCGTGTGTCCGGTCGATTGCATCGAACTGCACAACGCCAGCGGCCCGGCCACAGGCTGGTCTGCCTGGAGCCCCCAGCAGGCCGAGCATGCGCGCCAGCGCTATGTGCTGCACCGCGAGCGTGAAGTGGAGCGCGAGCGTTTGAGTGCAAGCCGGGCAGCGACGCCTCTTGCGCAGGCAGAGCAGGCAGCAGCCGACGACGCCAGCCCTCAAGCACCCTGCCCCGCACCTCCCGTGGCCGAGAGCAAGCAGGCCACCATCGCCGCCATCCTGGCCCGCGCACGTGCCCAGCGCGCGGGCGGCGGTTCATCGCCGAACGCGTGCCAGTGAAGCCCGCCAGGCGGCAGTCTGCCTTCCAGGCCAAGGCTAGGCCGCCAGCGCCAGACTCTTGTAGACGCCGCATCCCCAGTACAGCCCGCCATGCTTGCAGACGAAGGACATCTTGGTCTGTACCTGTTGCGTGGCAGGGTTTCTGAAGTCGTACTCCACCCAGCCTGGGCCGCGCTCGGCCTGGGCAATGATGTCGGCCAGCAGCTGCTCACCCCGCACGCCTGGCAGCTCCTGCACGCGCACGCCCACACGCGCAGGGTTGCCGCCAAAGGCGCGGTAGCTGCCGTCGGCGGCCAGGGCGAAAACGTACATATCGCGGTCATGGAAGGGCTGGCCGGGGTCGTTCACGGCGGCCAGCAGTGCCTCGGTGGCCACTCCGCGCCGCGCCAGGCCCAGGGCCGACTCGACCAGGGCCACGGCCTCCTCCGCCGTGCCCTGCTGCAGCCGAAAGCGCGACACCGCCCCTGACAGCATCTGCGCGCGCTGCTGCAGCGCGCGTGCCTGGTCCAGCGCGTGGCCCACCATCTGCGCGTTGTGCTGGGTGATCTCGTCGATCTGGTGCACGGCGCGGCTGATCTCGGCCAGGCCCGTGCTTTGGCTGCCGGTGGACTGCGACAGCTCTCCCATGTGCTCGGCCACCTGGCGAATGCCTTCGGTCACGCGCTCCATGCCACGTCCGGCCGTGCGGATCAGTTCGGTGCTGTGCTCCACCTGGGCCAGCGCATCGCCGATCAGGTGGCGGATCTCGCGCGCCGCCTCGGCCGAGCGGCCGGCCAGGGAGCGCACCTCGCTGGCCACCACGGCAAAGCCGCGGCCCTGCTCGCCCGCACGCGCCGCCTCCACGGCAGCGTTCAGCGCCAGGATGTTGGTCTGAAACGCTATGCCGTCGATCACGCCGATGATCTCGCGCATGCGGCCGGCGCTGCTTTCAATGGTCTCCACCGACTCCACGGCGCGGCCCATGGCCACCACGCCTTCATCGGCCGCGCCGCGCACCGCGCTGGCCTGGTGGTGGACCACGCCCACCACGTCGGCGTTGTGCTGCACGGCGCTGCTGAGCTGCTCCACGCTGACCACGGTCTGGGCCAGGTTGGTGGCCTGCAGTTCGGTGCGATCGGACAGTGCCTGGTGCTCGTTCACCAGTTGTTGCCCAGCCTGCGCCACCAGGGCCGCATTGCTGCGCACATCGGCCACCATGCCAGACAGCGAGGTCACCATGCCGCCCAGCAAGGCCTTGGGCGTCTGGACGTCGCCTGCGCCCTCCTGGGAGGCCGCAGCCTCCACGGCCACGCGCTGGCTCAGGTCTCCCTGGGCGATGCCCTGCATGGCCTGCTGCAGCAATTCGCGCTCGCCGATCACCCGCGACCAGAGCCTGTGCATGCCGCCCAGCAGCAGCCCGGCCCACAGCAGCAAGGCTGCCCAAACCCAGGGCCCCAGGCCCAGCGAATCGGCCACCAACGCCAGCGCCGGCCCCGCCAATGCCCACACCGTGCATACGAGGAAGCCGGCACCTGGGCCGGATGTACGCTTACGATGCCTGCTTCCATCTTTTTCCATGCCAGCGCCTGCCTGCATAGCTGTCTGCCTCTCTTGTCATTGGTATCTGGAATTCACCGTTTGCGAGGCCCCGCCACACGAGTTGGCATGGCCCCAGTCGAGACCATGCCAGAATAGGTAACAGAATGCAAAAAAGCCAGCGTGCAGACCCGCAGTCCCCTGTGACAACGGCATGCCGAAAGCGCATCAATCCATAATGCGAGCCCATGAATCCCCTGCTCTCCCGACTCCAGCCCTACCCGTTTGAGCGTCTTCGCAAACTGTTCGCCGGGGTCCAGCCACCGGCGGGCGTGCGCCCCATCAGCCTTGGCATCGGAGAGCCCCGCCATGCCACGCCGCCCTTCATCGAACAGGCGCTGAGCGCCGACCTGGGCGGCCTGGCCAAGTACCCGGCCACCGCCGGCGAGCCCGCGCTGCGCGAAGCCTGCGCCCAGTGGGCGCGCCAGCGCTACGGCATTGCGCTGGACGCCGCCGCCCAGGTGCTGCCGGTCAACGGCTCGCGCGAGGCCCTGTTCTCCTTCACCCAGGTCGTGGTGGATGCCAGCCAGGACGGCGCGCGCGTGATCTGCCCCAACCCGTTCTATCAAATCTACGAAGGCGCCACCCTGCTGGCCGGCGCCCAGCCGTACTACGCCCCCAGCGATGCTGCGCGCAATTTCGCGGTGGACTGGGACAGCGTTCCCGCCGACGTGTGGGAAAAGACCCAGCTGATCTTCGTGTGCTCTCCCGGCAACCCCACGGGCGCGGTGATGCCGCTGGCCGAATGGGAAAAGCTGTTTGCGCTGTCCGACCGCCATGGCTTCGTGATTGCCAGCGACGAGTGCTATAGCGAGATCTACTTCGACGGCACGCCTCCCCTGGGCGGACTGGAAGCCGCGCAGCGCCTGGGCCGCACGGACTACAAGAACCTGCTGATGTTCACCAGCCTGTCCAAGCGCAGCAACGTGCCTGGCCTGCGCAGCGGTTTCGTGGCGGGCGATGCGGCCCTGATCAAGGCCTTTTTGCTGTACCGCACCTACCACGGCGGCGCCATGAGCCCCGTGGTGCAGACGGCCAGCATCGCGGCCTGGGGCGACGAGGTCCATGTCGAGGAAAACCGCCGCCTGTACCGCGAAAAATTCAACCAGGTCACCCCCGTGCTGGCGCGCGTGATGGATGTGCGCCTGCCCGACGCAAGCTTCTACCTGTGGGCCGGCATTCCCGAATCGCTGGGCCTGGACGACGCCGACTTTGCCCGCGAGCTGTATGCCACCACCGGCGTGACCGTGCTGCCCGGCAGCTACCTGGCGCGCGAGGCCAATGGCCGCAATCCGGGCGCCGGGCGCGTGCGCATGGCCCTGGTGGCCGAGACCGCCGAATGCCTGGAGGCGGCCCAGCGCATTGCACAATTCATAGAATCACGCCAGCGCTGAGCCACGCCTGGCCACCCCTTTCCTCACAAACCCTTTGATCACCAAAGCCATATGACGCAACAGCTGCAATCCATCATCGACACCGCCTGGGACAACCGTGCCAGCCTCTCCCCCGCTGCCGCGCCCAAGGAAGTGACCGAGGCCGTGGACCACGTGATCGAAGCCCTGAACAACGGCCAGCTGCGCGTGGCCACGCGCGAAGGCGTGGGCCAGTGGACCGTGCACCAGTGGATCAAGAAGGCCGTGCTGCTGTCCTTCCGCCTCAAGGACAACGTGCTGATGCAGTCCGGCGACCTGAACTTCTTCGACAAGGTGCCCACCAAGTTCGCCGGCATGACCGAAGCCGAGATCGCCGCCACCGGCGTGCGCGTCGTGCCTCCGGCGGTGGCCCGCCGTGGCAGCTTCGTGGCCAAGGGCGCCATCCTGATGCCCTCCTACGTGAACATCGGCGCCTACGTGGACGAAGGCACCATGGTCGACACCTGGGCCACCGTGGGCTCCTGCGCTCAGGTCGGCAAGAACGTGCACCTGTCCGGCGGCGTGGGCCTGGGCGGCGTGCTGGAGCCGCTGCAGGCCAACCCGACCATCATCGAGGACAACTGCTTCATCGGCGCGCGTTCCGAAATCGTCGAAGGCGTGATCGTGGAAGAGAACTCGGTGATCTCCATGGGCGTGTACATCGGCCAGTCCACTCCCATCTATGACCGTGCGACCGGCGAGACCAGCTACGGCCGCGTGCCCGCCGGCTCGGTGGTGGTGTCGGGCAACCTGCCCAAGGACAACGGCCGCTACAGCATGTACGCCGCCATCATCGTCAAGAAGGTCGATGCCAAGACACGCTCCACCACGAGCCTGAACGACCTGCTGCGCGATTGACCTGCATCCGGACCGCGCCAAAGGCGTGGTTGCGGCGCCAAAACATCCCCTGTTCAGGGGATGGACCAAGGCATACTCTCGAGGGCGTCCCCGGCCACCAGGCAGCGGACGCCCGTTTCACGTCAAAAGCGCGTGACAACGATCCAAGAACAGCGACAGCACACGAATTTGGGGGAACACATGGGCACGATGGAGAGGATTTTGCGCCTGATGGGCGAGAAGCAGGCGTCCGACGTCTACCTTGCGGTCAACGCGCCGGCGCTGATCAAGATCAACGGCGAATGCGTCCCCATCAACAACCAGCTGCTGCCGCCGGATGCGCCGCGCAGCCTGCTGGCCGAGATCGTGCCGGCCGAGCGCCTGCAGGAGCTGGACGAGACGGGCGAGCTCAACATGGGCGTGCCGCTGCGCGGCGTGGGGCGTTTCCGCGTCAGCGCCATGCACCAGCGCGGCAGCTGCGCCGTGGTGATCCGCTTCATCGCCCAGCACATCCCGCCCATGGACACGCTGAACCTGCCGCCCGTGCTGGGCGAGCTGATCATGCAAAAGCGCGGCCTGCTGCTGGTCGTGGGCTCCACGGGCTCGGGCAAGAGCACGACGCTGGCCTCGATGATCGACGCGCGCAATGAAAAGCTCACGGGCCACATCCTCACCATCGAGGACCCCATCGAATACCAGTTCCGCAACAAGCGCTCCATCGTCAACCAGCGCGAAGTGGGATCCGACACGGCATCGCTGCAGGTTGCGCTCAAGAATGCGCTGCGCCAGGCGCCCGACGTGATCCTGATCGGCGAGATCCGCGACCGCGAGACCATGTCCTCGGCCATGGGCTTTGCGCAGTCGGGCCATTTGTGCCTTGCCACGCTGCACGCCAACAACAGCTACCACGCGCTCAACCGCATCCTGTCCTTCTTCCCCGAGGAAATCCGGCCGACCATGCTGGGCGAGCTGTCGGCAGCGCTCAAGGGCGTGATCTCCCAGCGCCTGGTGCGCACCGTGGATGGCGGCCGCATGCCGGCCGTCGAGGTGATGCTCAACACCAAGCTGATCGCCGACCTCATCGAGCGCGGCAACTTCTCGGGCGTCAAGGAGGCCATGGAGAAATCCATGGCCGAAGGCTCGCAGACCTTTGAAGAGGCGCTGGCCCAGCTGATCCGCTCGGGCCGCATCGACCGCGCCGAGGGACTGGCCTTTGCCGACTCGCCCACCAACCTGATGTGGCGCCTGGAAAACGACGTGGTCAAGGCCGGCCATGCCGCGCCGTCCAGCCAGTTCGCCGAACTGGCCACGCCCGGCGAGGACGACATGCCCTCGTTCACCGAAATCATGCTGGAAGTCAAGCCGAACTGAACGGCCGGGCCTGCAGCGTTCACAATGTCGGAGCACGCTGGCGCCAGCCAGCCCTCCGACTTTTTTGTTTTTTTGACCTTCCCACCATGTCCCGCACCTTGCAACTGACCGAGCAGCTGATCAGCCTGCCATCCGTGACCCCGGAAGACGCCGGCTGCCTTGAACTCCTGGCCGATGCCCTGCTGCCCATGGGCTTTGCCTGCGAGCGCATCGACAGCGGCCCCGACAGCTTTCGCGTGCGCAATCTCTGGGCCAGGCGCTCCGGCGCAGGCACCGACCGGCCCGTGCTGGTCTTTGCCGGTCATACCGACGTGGTGCCCACCGGCCCCCTGGAGCAGTGGAGCAGCCCTCCCTTCGTGCCCACGCACCGCGACGGCAAGCTGTACGGCCGCGGCGCCAGCGACATGAAGACCTCCATCGCCGCCTTTGTCGTGGCACTGGAGGAGTTCCTGGCCGAGACGCCAACTCCCTCCTTCGACATTGCCCTGCTGCTGACCAGCGACGAGGAAGGCCCTTCGGTGGACGGCACCAAGGTCGTGGTCGAGTTGCTGCGCGAGCGCGGCGAGCGCCTGGACTGGTGCATCGTGGGCGAGCCCACCTCCGTGGACCGCACGGGCGACATGATCAAGAACGGCCGCCGGGGCACCATGAGCGGACGCCTCACCGTCAAGGGCATCCAGGGCCACATCGCCTACCCGCAGCTGGCGCGCAACCCCATCCACCAGGCCCTGCCGGCCCTGGCCGAACTGGCCGCCACGCGATGGGACGAGGGCAACGCCTTCTTCCCGCCCACCAGCTGGCAGATCAGCAACATGCATGGCGGCACGGGCGCATCCAACGTCATCCCCGGCCATGTGACCATCGACTTCAACTTCCGTTTCTGCACCGAGTCCACGGCCGAATCGCTGCAGCAGCGCGTGCACGCCGTGCTGGACCGCCATGGGCTGGAGTACGAGCTGGCCTGGACCATCGGCGGTCAGCCCTTCCTGACCACGCCGGGCACGCTGGTGAACGCCGTGCAGGCGGCCATCCGCGCCGAGACCGGCCTGGAGACCGAGCTGTCCACCACGGGCGGCACCAGCGACGGCCGCTTCATCGCCCAGATCTGCAGCCAGGTCGTGGAAGTGGGCCCGCCCAACGCCAGCATCCACAAGATCGACGAGCACATCGTGGTGGCCGACATCGAGCCCCTCAAGAACATTTACCGCCGCACGCTCCAGGAGCTGCAGCGCCAGCAGGCCGCCTGAACGCGCGCCCAAGGAGCCGACGATGACATCCGCCCCCACCCCTGCCAAATTTCCCGCCATCTCGGGCAGCACCATCGCCGACCTCGTGGCCTCGGGCGCCGCGGCGCTCACGGCGGCCGGCGTGGCCTTTGGCCACGGCACGGCCACGGCCGAAGACGAATCGGCCTGGCTCACGCTCTGGAAGCTGGGCCTGCCACTGGACAGCGAACTGGCGCCGGGCGCGCCCGAGTCCCTGGCCAGCCAGCCGGTGAGCGCCGAGCAGCAGGCCGAAGTGGCCGAGCTGTTCGCAGAGCGCATCCGCACACGCAAGCCCGCCGCCTACCTCACGCGCGAGGCCTGGCTGCAGGGCGTGCCCTTCTACGTGGACGAGCGCGCCATCGTGCCGCGCAGCTTCATTGCCGAGCTGCTGGCCGACGGCAGCATCGACGGCTGGCTGTCCGACCGCACGCGCCGCGTGCTGGACCTGTGCACCGGCAACGGCAGCCTCGCCTGCCTGGCGGCCATGGCCTGGCCCGAGGTCGAGGTCACGGGCGCCGACATCTCGGCCGACGCGCTGGCCGTGGCACGCATCAACGTGGACCGCCATGAACTCGCCGAGCGCGTGCAATTGCTGGAAAGCGACGGCCTGGCCGCCCTGCCCGGCCCCTGGGACCTGGTGCTGTGCAACCCGCCCTATGTGAACGCCGACAGCATGTCGCGCCTGCCCGCCGAGTACCAGGCCGAGCCCGAGCTGGCGCTGGCCGGCGGTGCCGACGGCATGGACTTCATCCGCCGCCTGCTGCAGGACCTGCCCTCGCGCCTGGCCAAGGAAGGCGTGGTCGTGCTGGAGATCGGCAATGAAAAGGACTTCTTCGAAGCCGCCTTCCCCGACCTGCCCGTGTTCTGGCTGGACACCAGCTCGGGCGACGAGCAGGTGCTGCTGATCACCCAGGAGGCACTGCGCGCCTGGACCGAAGGCGATATCGAGGCCCTGCGCCCGCAATACCGCCCCCTGGGCTGAGATGGACCTGCGGGCGCTGCGCTACTTCATCGCCGTGCTGGAGGCTGGCAGCCTCTCGCGCGCCGCGCACTCGCTGTACGTGGCCCAGCCTGCGCTCACGGCGCAGATCAAGAAGCTGGAAGGCGAGCTGGGTGCGCAACTGCTGGAGCGCAGCCACGCCGGCGTGACCCCCACCCCGGCCGGCGCGCAGCTGTACGAGGACGCCCGCCGCCTGCTGTCCGACGCCGATGCCATGCGCGAGCGCATACAGCGCCTGCCCCAGGGCCCCGAAGGCTCGGTCACCATCGCCCTGCCCTTTTTGCTGACCAGCCTGCTGGCAGGCCCCCTGATTGCCAGCCTGCGCCACAGCCACCCGCGCATACGCATCTTCGTGCTCGACGACCTGAGCCTGATGGTGCAAAAGGCCATGCTGGACCGGCGCGCCGACTTGGCCATTCTTGTGGACACGGCCAGCCTGCATGACCTGCAGGTGCAGCCCATGGCCGAGGAATCCATCTACGTCTGCGGCCAGGATGGCGATGGCAGCGTGGCCCCGCTGCTGCGCCCGGCGCCGGACGGCGGCCTGCCGCACATGGACTTTGCCCATGCCTGCCAGCTGCCGCTGGTGCTGCAGTCGCGCCGCTTTTCCATCCGCCAGACCGTGGAGGCCGCCGCCGATGCGCGGGAGCTGCGGTTGAACATCGTCCACGAACACGATTCCGCCCGCGTCATCCGCTCGCTCTACCACTGCGGCGCGGGCTTCACCTTCACGCCCGCCTGCTCGCTGAGCGATGCGCCCGCCTGGCTGCGCGAGGGCGCCAAGGCGGCGCCCACGGGCCTCCAGCCCGGCTGGATCGTGGCCCAGGTCGCGGCGCCCGCGCTGCTGCGCCGCTACTTCCTGGCCGTGCAGGCCAACCGCGGCGGTGACCCGGCACTGCAGGTGGTCCGGCAGGCACTGCTGGACCAGGCCCGGCAACTGATCACGGCGGGCCTCTGGCAGGCGCGCTGGCAGCATCCGCAGCAGATGTGATGCAGCAGCCCAGCGTAGTGCGGCAGTCCGATGGTCATCAGCAAAAACGGCAAGGGTTGGTCTGGACATCAATTTTTCTGATGCAACTGAATCACTAATCGGTATTTCCCCGGCCCGGTCCTCTTCTGCAACAGTGCATGGCACGCCGCGCAAAACGCGCGGCTTCAGCCAAGGAATGCCATGCACGAGACATCCCGGCCCACCGCAGGCCACCCCCATTCCCTCCCCATACCCAACGTCGGCGAACTCGTCGCACGCAGCTGCAGGGCCCATGCCGAGCAGCCTGCGGTGACCAGCGCCGCGCGCAGCATCAGCTACGCAGAGCTTGAGCAGCGCTCCAACCGCGTGGCGAACGCCCTGCTTGCCCAGGGGCTGGCCCGCGGCGACCGCGTGGGCATCTACCTGCCCAATTGCGTGGAAATCGTGGAGATCGAGATCGCCTGCTACAAGGCCGGGCTCATCAAGGCGCCCTTCAACGCACGCCTGTCTCCACGCGAAGTAGGCGATATCGCGGCCAACAGCGATGCTTCCATCATCGTGACCACGGCCGCGCGCGCCGAGGCCTTCAAGCCGCACCTGCAGTCTGCCGACGTGCGCCTGCTGCTGCTGGACGGCCCTGCCGACAGCAACTACGAAGCGCTGCTCGCCCGCGCCAGCGACCGCTTCCAGCCCGTGGACGTGCACGAGCACGAGGTGGCCGTGCTGCACTACACCTCGGGCTCATCGGGCGTGCTCAAGGCCGCCATGCAGACCTTCGGCAACCGCTTGGCCCAACTGCGCAAGTTCCTGATGCGCGGCGAGGGCATGCAGGCCGGCCATGTGCTGGGACTGGTGGGGCCGGTCACCCACGCCTCGGGCATGCAAATGGTGCCGGCGCTGTGCACGGGCGCCACCATCCACCTGTTCTCGGGCTTCGAGCCTGGCGCCTTCATGGCCGAGATGCAGGCGCGGCGCGTCACCCATACCTTCATGGTGCCCACCATGATCAACATGCTGCTGGCCGAGATCGGCGGCCGCTACCGCCCGCTGCCCGACCTGCAACGCCTGGGCTACGGCGCAGCGCCCATGGCGCCCGCGCGCATCCTGCAGGCCATGGACGTGTTCGGCCCCATCCTGTCCCAGGGCTACGGCGCGGGCGAGACCACCTCCGGCGTCTGCGGCCTGACGGTGCAGGACCACCTGCAGGCGCGCGCGTCGCGGCCCGAGCGGCTGGCATCCTGCGGCCGGCCCTTTCTGGAATCCCTGGTGGAGGTGGTGGACGACGAAGGCCGCCGCGTGCCCGAGGGCGAGATCGGCGAGATCGTGGTCAGCGGCGCCGATGTCTTCGCAGGCTACTGGCGCGCGCCCGAGCTGACGGCCGAGGTGCTCAGGAACGGCCGCTACCACACGGGCGACCTGGCCCGCATGGACGAGCAGGGCTTTGTCTACATCGTGGACCGCAAGAAGGACATGGTCATCAGCGGCGGCTTCAACGTCTATCCGTCCGAGGTGGAGTCCGTGCTCTACGAACATGCCTCGGTGGCCGATGCCTGCGTGTTCGCCATTCCCGACGACAAATGGGGCGAGGCCGTGGCCGCCCACATCGTGCTCAAGCCCGGCCTGGCCGGCGACAGTGCCGCGCTGGACCGCTTCTGCGCCGAGCGCCTGGGCGGCTTCAAGCGCCCGCGCCACATCGAATTCGTGCAGCAGTTGCCCAAGAACCCCAACGGCAAGGTCATGCGCCGCGCCGTGCAGGCGCCCTACTGGGCCAACCACGCCCGCAAGGTGAACTGAGATGAACGCCAAAGACACACTCCCCGCCGCCAACGCTGCCCTGCTGGAAATGCCCTTTGAAGGCTCAGAGCGCGCAGCCGGCCTGATCGACGCGCTCAACGCCTTCATCCACGGCGAACTGGCCGACCTCGCCCGCGCGCATGGCGTGGACCATGAAAACAGCGCCTCCACCGAGCTGCTGCGCCAGGTCTGGAAGCTGTCGCATGCGCGCGGCTTCTACGGCATGACCCTGCCCGAGGCCATGGGCGGCGCCGGCCTGTCCGTGCTCGACCAGGTGCTGGTCAAGGAGGCCATCTACGCCACGGGATCGCCCTTCGCGCCCCATGTGCTGGGCGAACTCAGCGGCCCGCCGCGCATAGGCGCGCTGATCCGCAAGGCCACGCCCTTGCAGATGGAGCAGTTCATCCTGCCCGTGGCACGCGCCGAAAAGTCCATCTGCTTTGCGCTGACCGAGGCGGCGGCCGGCTCGGACGCGGGCGCGCTGGAGACGCGCGCCGTGCTGGAAGGCGACCATTACGTGCTCCACGGCCGCAAGCGCTTCATCTCGGGCTCGCCGTTTGCCGACTTCGCCGTGCTCATGGCCTCGACCGCGCCCGAGGGCAGCCCGCAGCGCGAGATCAGCGCCTTCTTCGTGGACCTGCATGCACCGGGTGTGCAGGTGGTCAGCGGCTACAAGACCATGGCCGGTCAATCGAGCACGGGAGACATCGTGCTCGACGGCTGCCGCGTGCCCGCTGCCCAGTTGATCGGCGAGCCGGGCCGGGGCCTGGCCCTGGCGCTGGGCCGCATCACCGTCAACCGCCTGCTGCACTGCCCGGCCATGATGGGGCTGGCGCAGGTGGCGCTGCGCGATGCGCGTGACTACGCGCTGGGGCGCCAGCAATTCGGCCGCAGCATTGCCCAGTTCCAGTCCATACAGCACATGCTGGCCGACATGGCCACCGAATGGATGGCCGCGCGCGCGCTGATGGTGCAGACGGCCCGCGCCATCGACGCCGGCATCGACGCGCGCGCCCAGGCCTCGATGAGCAAGCTGTTCTGCTCGGAGACGGCGTTCCGCATCGCCGACCGCGCCGTGCAGATCCATGGGGGCGAAGGCATCGTCCAGGGCCGGCGCGTGGAATTCCTGTTCCGCATGCTGCGCATGTACCGCGTGCTCACGGGCACCAGCGAGATACAGCGCAACACCATCGCCAAGGAGCTGCTGGAGCGGGCCGGCGCCTGAGGCTGACCGGCAGCCCCAGCACTCCCCCAGCAAACAGAAAAGACAAAAGACCAGGAGACAAAGCCATGCCACACATCACCAGCAGCGGCCAGGACCGCCGCCAATTCCTGCGGGCTGCAGGCGCCGCATCGCTTGCGGCAGGCCTGCCCTGGGCCGCCACAGCCTCCGCGCACGACAGCGCCTGGCCCACGCGCCCCATCAAATGGGTGGTGCCCTACCTGGCCGGCACCAGCCCCGACACGGCCGCGCGCATCGTGGCCGAGGCGCTGTCGGCCCAGCTGGGCCAGCCCGTGGTGATAGACAACCGCGCCGGCGCGGGCGGCAACATCGGCGCCCGCCAGGTGGCCAAGGCACCGGCGGACGGCTACACCCTGTTGTACTCGGGCTCGCCCATGGCCGCCGCCATGCGCATGTACAAAAGCCCCGGCTACGACGTGTTCAAGGACTTCCGCCATGTGCTGGGTATGTCGCGCTCGGACATCCTGGTCGTCGTGCATGCCGACTCGGGCATGCGCACGCTGGATGACCTGGCCGCCCGCGCCAAGGCCAGGCCGGGCGCGCTGGACTATGCCTCGGGCGGCGTGGGCACGCCATCGCACCTGGGAGTGGAGATGCTGGCCTCAAGCATGGGCCTGCAGGTCAACCATGTGCCCTACAAGGGCGCGTCCGAGCTGGTCAATGCCGTGCTGGGCCAGCAGGTGGCCTTCGGCGCCCCGCTGTTTTCCGTGGCCTATCCCCAGGTGCTGGCGGGCAGGCTGGTGCCGCTGGCCATTGCCGGCCCCCAGCGCAACGCCAAGCTGCCCCAGGTGCAGACCCTGGCCGAGCTGGGCGTGCCCGACGTCAACCTCACGTCCTGGGGCGGTGTGTCCGTGCCGGCCGCCACGCCCGATGCCATCGTCCAGCGGCTGCGCACGGCGCTGGAGGAGGTGCTCAGGCAGCCCAAGGTCATCGCCTTGCTGGAGCAGGAAGGCGGCAAGGTCGCCATCACCAGCGCCGAAGCCTATGCCAAGGGCTTCGAGCGCGAGATCCAGTTCACCCAGTCCATGATGCAGCGCGTGGGCATACAGCCGATCTAGGGCCTGGTACCAGGGCTTTGCACCGTGGCCGGGCACGGGCATGGCGGGCGGCAATCCTGCCCTGGCGCAATCGCTGGGATAATCCTGCCCATTCATGATCAGCCTTCGCAACATTACCCTGCGCCGCGGCACCCGCGTGCTGCTGGACAGCACCTCCGTCTCCATCAACCCCGGTGAAAAAGTCGGCCTTGTCGGACGCAATGGCGCCGGCAAGTCCAGCCTGTTCGCCCTGCTCAACGGCAGCCTGGCCGAGGACGGCGGAGAGTTCTCCATCCCCTCGCAATGGCGCCTGGGCCAGGTCGCGCAGAACATGCCCGAGACCTCGGAGACGGCCACCCAGTTCGTGCTGGACGGCGACACCCGCTTGAGCGAGCTCAACGCCCAGCTCGCGGCCGCCGAGGCCAGCGAGGACGGCATGGCCATTGCCCACGCCCACGTGGACCTGGCCGATGCCGGCGCGCACGACGCCGTGCCGCGCGCACAGGCCCTGATCCTGGGCCTGGGCTTCAAGGTCTCCGAGCTGGAGCACCCCGTCAACAGCTTCTCCGGCGGCTGGCGCATGCGCCTGCAGCTGGCGCGCGCGCTGATGTGCCCCTCCGACCTGCTGCTGCTGGACGAGCCCACCAACCACTTGGACCTGGACGCCCTGGTCTGGCTGGAAGCCTGGCTCAAGCGCTACCCCGGCACCCTGGTCGTGATCAGCCATGACCGCGAATTCCTGGACGCCATCACCAACACCACGCTGCACATCGAAAACGCGCAGGTCACGCGCTATGGCGGCAACTACAGCAAGTTCGAGGAACTGCGCGCCCAGCAGATGCTGCTGCAGCAGGCTTCGTTCGAGCGCCAGCAGGAAAAGATCGCCCACCTGCAAAAATTCATCGACCGCTTCAAGGCCAAGGCCTCCAAGGCCAAGCAGGCGCAAAGCCGCGTCAAGCAGATCGAGCGCATGGAAAAGGTCGCACCCATGCTGGCCAGCGCCGATTTCACCTTCGAGTTCAAGCCGCCCGCCAACCTGCCCAACCCCATGCTGGCGATCACGGACGCCGCATTCGGCTACCTGGACGACGAAGGCCAGGCGACCACCATCCTGCGCGGCGTCAACCGCTCGGTGCTGGCGGGCCAGCGCATCGGCATCCTGGGTGCCAACGGCCAGGGCAAGTCCACCCTGGTCAAGACCATCGCGCGCGAGATGAAGGCCCTGGCCGGCACCGTGACCGAAGGCAAGGGCCTGAACATCGGCTACTTCGCCCAGCAGGAACTGGACGTGCTGCGCCCCGGCGAAAACCCGATGGAGCACATGATCCGCCTGGCACGGGACACCGGCGCCACCGGCCCGCAGGCGCGCGAGCAGGACCTGCGCAGCTACCTGGGTACGTTCAACTTCAGCGGCGACATGGTCAAGCAGGCCGTGGGCAGCATGAGCGGCGGCGAGAAGGCGCGCCTGGTGCTGGCCATGATCGTCTGGCAGCGCCCCAACCTGCTGCTGCTGGACGAGCCCACCAACCACCTGGACCTGGCCACGCGCGAGGCCCTGGCCATGGCGATCAACGACTTCGACGGTACCGTCATGCTGGTCAGCCACGACCGCGCCCTGCTGCGCTCGGTCTGCGAGGACTTCTGGCTGGTCGGCCGTGGGGTGGTCGGCCCCTTCGACGGCGACCTGGACGACTACCAGCGCTACCTGCTGGAAGAATCCCGCCGCCTGCGCGAGGAAGCCCGCAAGGCCGAACAGGCGGCTGCGGCCACCAGCAAGGCGGCAGCGCAGGTGGAGCCCGCAGCAGGTGCAGCAGCTGCAGCACCTGCAGTGCAGGCCCCCGTGGCTGCTGCGCTGGCGCCGGCCCCCGCTGCCCCATCCATGCCGCCGGCCGCCAGCGCCGGAGACCAGCGCGAGCAACGGCGCCTGGCCGCCCTGGCCCGCCAGCAAATGGCCGAGAAGACCCGGCCGTTCAAGAAGGAACTGGAACAGCTGGACAAGCGCCTGCCCCAGCTGCAGGCCGAACGCACGCGGCTGGAGGGCCTGCTGAGCCAGCCCATCTCGCCCGCCGAGATGGCCGAAGCAGGCCGCAGCCTCAAGGCCTGCAACGACGAGATCGACAGCCTGGAGGAACGCTGGCTGGAACTGAGCGAGCAGATCGAGCAGCTGTCGGCCGCGATGTCCTACTGATTCCAGTCGTTCTCGAAAACCAGGCGGTCCCATTGGACCGCCTGCCACAAGCGTCGTCCCGCGTGAAGACGGCGCTCCACTTCGGCCCAGCCGAAGTGCGCCCCTGAGGCCCCTCCCTCTCCCAACGCCCCCGCACTCCCCCGCAGCCAGCGGAACGCATGGATCGTTCGGTTCAGGGTTTCCCCTGAATGAAAGATTTCATTCCTAAAAAATAATGAATGAAAGAGACCATTCATTTTCATTCATTCATGGAATTCCACCCCCATCCCGCCGTACAGGAACTGCTGCGCGCCAGCGTCGATGGCTCGCCCGCCGTCGCCCGGGTCGGCCGCTGGATGGCCGCGCATCCGGTCCTGGCCGTCACGCTGAGCGCCGAGGAAGTGGCCAATGCCTGCGGAGGCTCCCTGGCTGCCGTCAACCGCTTCGCCAAGCACGCCGGCTACGAAGGCTTTGCCGATCTGCGCCTGCACCTGGGCCGCCAGCTGCAACAGGCCCTGGAGCCCGTGAACAAGCTGCGCGCGGCGCACGAGCCTGCCGCAAGCGCCGTGGGAGCGCAGGCCTTCGAGCACACGCAGCGCAATCTGCAGGCGGCCGCACAGGCCTGCGACCCCGGCCTGCTCGATCAACTGGCCCAGCGCATCTGCCGCGCGCGGCGCGTCCTGTTCATGGGCTTTGGCAGCTCCCACCATGTGGCAGCCTTTGGCGCCGACGCGCTGCAGCCTTATCTGCCCCAGGTGCTGGAAGTGGCCTGCGCAGGCGGCACGGAGCAAGCCGTCAGGCGCATGACGGGGCTGACGGAGCAGGACGTGCTGATCGCGATCTCGCTGCCGCGCTACTCACGCGAAGCGGTGGAGCTGACGGCGCATGCGCGCCAGCGGGGCGCCCTGACCATCGCCATCACCGACGAGGCCACCAGCCCGCTGGCCGGCCAGGCCGACTACGTGCTGCTGGCACCCGCCGCCCACCCTCTGCTGCCATCGTCGGTGCTGGCGGCCATGGCCATGGTCGAAGCGCTGGCCACCCAGGTCATCCGCGCCACGCCCCAGGCCGTGCGCAGCCTGGTCGAACTGTCCGAGTCGGTGCTTCCCTACCTGATACCGGACAGCAGCCCCGCTTCACCTGCGGCGAGCAAGCCGCAACCCCAGGCCCCCCATCCCGCCGCAAAGGACTCCGCATGAATGCCCCTGCCCGTTTCCGCTCTCTTTTCGCCTCGATGGCCGCCGCGGCCACGCTCGCTGCCGCGCCGGCCCACGCAGGCAAGACGCTGGATGGCATCAAGCAGCGCGGCGCCGTGGCCTGCGGTGTGCACACGGGGCGCGCAGGCTTTGCGCTGGCCGACGGCAGCGGCAACTGGTCCGGGCTGGACGTGGATTTCTGCCGCGCCGTGGCGGCTGCCACCCTGGGCGACGCCACCAAGGTGAAATTCATCCCCACCAGCGGCCAGACACGCATCACGGCGCTGCAGTCCGGCGAGATCGATCTGCTGGCACGCAACACCACCTGGACCTTCACGCGCGACAACGGCCTGGGCCTGATGTGGGCGGGCATCAATTTCCACGACGGCCAGGGCTTCATGGCCAGGAAGAAACCCGGCCTGAACAGCGTCAAGCAGCTCTCTGGCGCCACCGTCTGCGTGATCAGCGGATCCACCACGGAAAAGACCCTGTCGGAGTACTTTCGCGCCCACAAGCTCAACTACAAGGCGGTGGTGTTCGACAACCCCGAAGCCGCCCTGCAGGCCTTCAGCAGCGGGCGCTGCCAGGCCTATACCGGCGACCTCGGCGCCCTGGCCGTGCTGCGCGGCAAGGAACTGGCCAACCCCGACGACTACGTGATCCTGCCCGAAATCATCTCCAAGGAGCCGGCCGGCCCCGCCGTGCGCCGCGGTGACGACGAATGGTTCGCCGTCGTGCGCTGGACACTCAACGCCATGATCGAGGCCGAGGAACTGGGCATCACCCAGGCCAATGCCGACGAGCTCAAGACCCGCTCCGACAGCATCCAGGTCAAGCGTTTCCTGGGCCAGGGCGACGACCTGGGCAAGCAGCTGGGGCTGGACAGGGAATGGGCGCTGCGCATCGTCAAGGCCGTGGGCAACTATGGCGAGAGCTATGAGCGCAACCTGGGCGCCAGGTCGGGCCTGAACGTGCCGCGCGGCAAGAACGCGCTGTTCACCAAGGGCGGCCTGATGATGTCGCCGCCGATGAACTGACGCGCCGAGGGCACCCTGCCATGAACGCCGCGAACGCTGTAGATGCTGTGAAAGCCGTGAATGCCATCGACACCGGGGCACGGCAGCCACCGGCCCCCACCCGGCCACGCTGGGGCCGGCTGGCCTTGCAGCTCGCCATCGGCTGGCTGCTGATATTGCTGCTGGGCTGGCTGGCGCACAACGCCAGCCGCAACATGGCCGCGCGCGGCATTGCCGGGGGCTTCGGCTTTCTGGAGCAGACGGCCGGCTTTTCCATCTCCGAAGGGCTGCTGCCCTACGAGCCCGGCGACAGCTACCTGCGTGCGGTCGCAGCCGGCGTGGCCAACACGGTTCGCGCCGCCGTGCCCGCGCTCGTGCTGGCCACCGTGCTGGGCCTGCTGCTGGGCGTGGCCGCCGTGGCAAGGCATCCGCTGCTGCGCGGCGCCGTGCGCCTCTATGTCGATGTGGCGCGCAACATCCCGCTGCTGGTGCAGGTGCTGCTGTGGTATTTCGCGCTGACTTCGCTGCTGCCCGACGTGGACCGGCCTCTGGCCATCGGCCCCCTGGGCTTTCTGAGCAAGGCGGGGCTGGCCCTGCCCGGCCCGGTGTACGACAGCGCGGCGGGCTGGCACTGGAGTTCTCCGCAACCGGGCATGTTCGGCATCGACGGAGGACTGGCGCTGACGCCGGAATTCCTGGCCCTGGTAGGAGCCCTGGGCCTGTATGCCGCCGCCTATTGCGCTGAAATCGTGCGCGCCGGTCTGCAGGCCGTGCCGCGCGGGCAATGGAATGCTGCCTCGGCCCTGGGCATGCGCCGCGGCCAGCAGCTGCGCCTGGTCGTGCTGCCGCAGGCCCTGCGGGTGATCATTCCGCCCTATACCAACCTGGCGCTCAGCACCATCAAGAACTCCTCGCTGGCCGTGGCCATCGGCTACCCCGACGTGGTGATGGTCGCCAACACCGCCATGAGCCAGACCGGCCAGGCCATCGAATGCGTGACCATCATCGCGGTGGTCTACCTGGCCATCAACCTGCTGACCTCGCTGGCATTGAATGCCTTCAACCAGCGCAGTGCCTTCATCACACGCTAGCCGGGAAAGACCTGCCCATGAGTGCCGTACTCCGCGCACCGGCCCTACCGGTGGCCCCGCCCCGGGTTCCGCTGGCGCAGCGCCTGCGCGCCAGCCTGTTTCCGGATGCGCTCTCCGGGCTCATCACCGCCACGCTGCTGCTGGCCGCGCTGTGGGCGGGCTGGAAACTGCTGGTCTGGGGCCTGCTCGACGCCGAAACCGCAGCCAACCCCGACACATGCCGCGCTGCGGCCGGCGCCTGCTGGGGCGTGGTGCGCGAGAAATACCGCCTGGTATTCCTGGGCCGCTATCCCGTGGCAGAGCAATGGCGCCCCGTCGCCGCCAGCCTTTGGCTGCTGGGCAGCGTGGGCGTGGCGGCGCTACCGCGCTTCTTCGGCCGCGCCGGCATGGCGATGCTGCTGGCCGGGTTGACCGGCTTCGGCGTGCTGATGGCCGGCGGTGTGGCCGGCCTGGCACCCGTGCCCAGCGATCTGTGGGGCGGCCTGCCGCTGACCCTGTTCCTTGCCGTGATCGCCTGCCTGGCCGGCGTTCCGCTGGGCATCCTGCTGGCACTGGGCCGGCGCTCCAGCCTGCCTTTGCTGCGCGTGCTCTGCACGTTGTTCATCGAAGCGGTGCGCGGCGTGCCCCTGATCACGCTGCTGTTCTTCGGGGCCTTCGTGCTGCCCATGCTGGTGCCCGCGCAATGGAGGGTGGACCCCATGGTCCGCATCGCCGTCTGCCTGGCGGCCTTCAGCGCGGCCTATCTTGCCGAGGTGTTTCGCGGCGGGCTGCAGGCCGTGCCCCAAGGCCAGGTCATGGCGGCCCAGGCCATGGGCTTCACCAGGGTGCAGGTGCTGCGCCACGTGGTCCTGCCGCAGGCGCTGCGCGTGACCATCGCGCCCACGGTGAGCAACTTCATCGGCGCGGTGAAGGACACCTCCCTGGTGGCGATCGTGAACATCTACGACATCACTGGCTCCCTGAAGATGGCCATGAGCGACCCCCACTGGATTGCGTACTTCGTGGAGATGTACATGGTGGTCTGTGCCGTCTACCTGCTCATCGGCCTGGGCATCGCCCGCTATGGCCGCTTCCTGGAATCGCGCTACGCACTCCAATGAACATGCCCCAGAACTCCCGAAATTTTTCCATTGCCGTGCACGGCGGAGCAGGCACCGTCATCCAGGGCCAGGCCGACGAGGCCCCCTACCACGCCGCGCTGGCCCAGGCGCTGGAGGCGGGCGCCGCCCTGCTGCGGCGCGGCGCCAGCGCGCTGGACGCCGTCCAGGCCGCGTGCCAGTCCCTGGAAGACTGCCCGCTGTTCAATGCCGGGCGCGGCTCCGTCTACACGCGCGACGCGCGCCACGAGATGGACGCCGGCCTGATGGACGGCAGCAACCTGCGGGCCGGCGCAGTCGCCTCCGTCAGCCAGGTGCGCAATCCGATTGCGCTGGCGCGGCATGTTCTTGACGATGGCCAGTGCGTGCTCCTGGTCGGCGAAGGGGCGCAGCGGTTTGCCGATGAGCGCGGGCTGGCGCGGATGGATGCAGGCTACTTCGACTCTGCCGAGCGCCTGGCACAGCTGCGCCGGGTGCAGGCGCAATCCGGCCAGACCGCGCTGCTGGACCACGACGCCAGCGGACTGGCGGCGCACCCTGCTCCGCTGAACGAGAACGGCAAGATGGGCACGGTCGGCGCCGTGGCGCGCGATGTGCATGGCAACCTGGCCGCTGCCGCATCCACCGGCGGGCTCACCAACAAGCGCCCCGGGCGCGTGGGCGACACGCCTGTGGTGGGCGCAGGTTTCTACGCCGACAGCACCACCTGCGCCGTGGCGGCCACCGGAACCGGAGAGCATTTCCTGCGCGCAGCCATCGCGCACGACATCCATGCGCGCATGCGCTACCTGGGGCAAAGCCTGGAACTCGCAGCCGACGCCGCAGTGCGGGGCACGCTGACACACATCGGTGGCCAGGGCGGCGTGGTGGCCGTGGACAGCGACGGACGCGTGCACTGCCCCTTCAACAGCGCCGGCATGTACCGCGGCTACATCGTGGACGACGCGCCTGCCGTGACCCTGATTTTTGCCTGATGGACGTTTTCACCCCGGGTTGACCTGTGCCCACGCATTGCGGGCAACGAGGCGTAACAGCATCGACATCGGCCGCCACGCCCGTAAGCCTCTGTCAGGAAACGGATTTTTTCTCACCTCGCCACAAATCTGTCTTCAAACTGACAGATCCCCACCTCCAGGCTTGCAATTGCTTGCGTCCTGGGGCAATCCCTGAGTCAACCTGCCGCCACTGCCCCGCGTTGAACACGCAAAGGAGTGACTGCAATGACCGACATCTTTTCCCACACCGCCCTGCAGACCCGCTTTGCAGCCGCTGCGCTGGCCCAAGCTGTCTGGCCATGGGATGACCGTGACCGCAAGCGCGGCCCCCGCAGCGCTTGAAAACCGGGTCACGAAAAAGTTTCGACTTCCTTCGAAAATTTTTTAAAAACCTGTCAACCAGCTGAATCCAGCCCGCGTTAAGAGAGCAATACAGGAGAAGTTTCCATGCAAACGAACGCCATCATGTCCATCTGGCCCGAAGACGAACGCGATCGCAAGCGCTGAGGCGCTGGCTGGCGCACACGGTGCCCCAGTCTCTGACACCACCGGTCTGACGGCCTTCCGTGCAGACCCCCTCTTCCACAGAACCCGCTTCAGCGGGTTTTGTCATTTCTGGGACATTTGCCGCGGGGCTGCCCCACAAAAAAGGAGCCCGGAGGCTCCTTTGCAGTGCGAACCCTTGCAGGTTCAATGCATGTGCAGGCCACCGTTGACCGAAAAATCGGCGCCGGTGGAATAGCCGCCTTCCTCCGAAGCCAGCCAGGCGATGATCGATGCGATCTCGCTGGGCTCGCCCAGGCGCTTGACGGGGATGGTGCCCACGATCTTCTCCAGCACGTCGGGACGGATGGCCTTGACCATGTCGGTGCCGATGTAGCCGGGGCTCACGGTGTTGACGGTCACGCCCTTGGTGGCCAGCTCCTGCGCCAGCGCCATGGTGAAGCCGTGCATGCCCGCCTTGGCGGCCGAGTAATTGGTCTGCCCGGCCTGGCCCTTGGCGCCATTAACCGAGCTGATGTTGATGATGCGGCCCCAGCCCTTTTCCACCATGTCGCCCACGACCTGCTTGGTCACGTTGAACATGGAGTTGAGGTTGGTCTCGATCACGGCCTGCCAGTCTTCGGGCGTCATCTTGATGAACATGCGGTCACGCGTGATGCCGGCGTTGTTGACCAGCACATCGATGTTGCCGTGCTCGGCCTTGGTCTTGCTGAAGGCTTCGACGGTGGAAGCCCAGTCGCCCACATTGCCCACCGATGCATGGAAGGTGAAACCCAGCGCCTTTTGCTCGTCAAGCCACTTCTGGAAGTCGCGCGACGGACCACAACCTGCGATGACCTTGAAGCCTTCCTTGTGCAGACGCTGGCAGATGGCCGTTCCGATGCCTCCCATTCCCCCTGTGACATACGCTACTTTTTGAGCCATTCTTCTCTCCTGTCAATCAATGGTTGCTTCAGATCAATCTATCCATGACAACCGGAACATTGACGCCGGTTATCGCCAAGGGTGCCTGAGCCTCTGGGCCCGGCCCCCTCGCATGGCTAGTATGCAGCGCGTGCGCTGCGCCCCTCTTCGGGCAGGCCCTAGTCAAGCCTAGGATCTACCCTGAAAGCTTGCTAACGTTTTCCCGGAGCCTTTCAGACGCGCTCCACGGTCATGGCCACGCCCATGCCGCCACCGATGCACAGGCCGGCCAGACCCTTCCTGGCGCCGCTGCGCTGCATCTCGTGCAGCAGGGTCACCAGGATGCGGGCGCCCGATGCGCCGATGGGGTGGCCGATGGCAATGGCGCCGCCGTTGACGTTGACCTTGGCCGGATCGATGCCCAGCTCCTGGTTCACCGCACAGGCCTGTGCCGCGAAGGCTTCGTTCAGCTCGAACAGGTCCACGTCCTGCGCAGACCAGCCCGCGCGCTGCAGCGCCTTGCGCGAGGCGAACACCGGGCCCAGGCCCATGGTGGCGGGGTCCAGACCGCTGGTGGCATAGGAGACGATGCGCGCCAGCGGCGTCAGGCCCAGGGCCTTGGCCTTGGAGGCGCTCATCACCACCACGGCGGCGGCGCCGTCGTTCAGGCCCGAAGCATTGCCGGCCGTCACCGAGCCGGCCTTGTCGAAAGCCGGACGCAGGCCTGCCAGCGCCTCGGCGTTGGTCTTGCGGTTGATGTACTCGTCGGCCGCAAAGACCACGGGATCGCCCTTGCGCTGGGGAATGCTGACGGGAACGATCTCATCCACGAACTTGCCGGCGTCCTGCGCGGCCGTGGCCTTTTGCTGGCTGGCCAGGGCCAGGGCGTCCTGCTGTTCGCGGCTGACGCTCTTTTCCTTGGCCACGTTCTCGGCCGTGATGCCCATGTGGTACTGGTTGTAGACGTCCCACAGGCCGTCCACGATCATGGTGTCGGCCATCTTCCACTCGCCCATGCGCTGGCCGTCGCGCGAGCCCGGCAGCACGTGGGGGGACAGGCTCATGTTCTCCTGGCCGCCGGCCACGACGATCTCGCTGTCGCCCGTGGCCACGGCCTGGGCCGCCAGCATCACGGCCTTCAGGCCCGAGCCGCAGACCGCGTTGATGGTCAGGGCCGGGGTTTCCTTGGCGATGCCGGCCTTCATCATGGCCTGGCGTGCAGGGTTCTGGCCTGCGCCAGCGGCCAGCACCTGGCCCATGATGACTTCACCGACCTGGTCGGTGCCGACCTTGGCGCGGCTCAGAGCCTCGCGGATCACGATGGAGCCCAGTTCGGTGGCGGGGATCTTGGCAAGGGTGCCGCCGAACTTGCCAACGGCAGTGCGGACAGCGGAAACGATGACGATGTCTTCCATGATGACGGACCTTTCTTTGGACTCTTGAAGGGATGCCCGGGTGCGCACTGCCGAAGCTGCGGCAGCGGCACCCTGCATTCAAGCCGCAGCGTTATTGCGCTGCAGCATCGAAACGATTGTGCCTCAGGCCTTGACCAGCACGTAGCGGCCCGGGGCCGGCTCGATGGCCGTGTATTCCCTGCCCTTGCCGTACTGCTTTGGCGCCGCAACCAGCTTGCCGCCGTGCTCGGCCAGCCAGGGGCTCCAGTCGGCCCACCAGCTGCCCGGGTACTCGTCGGCGCCGGCCTGCCACTCCTTGAGCGTGGGCGGCAGCTGGCCGTCCTCGCGCAGCCAGTAGCTGCGCTTTTTCTTGGCCGGCGGATTGATCACGCCCGCGATGTGGCCGGATGCGCCCATGACGAAACGCTTGTCGCCACCCAGCACCTGGGTCGATGCATAGGAGCCGCCCACGGGCACGATGTGGTCCTCGCGCGAGCCGTAGATATAGGCCGGCAGGCGCAGCTGGTGCATGTCGATGCGCTCGCCGCAGACGGTCAGCGCACCGGGCTGGACCAGCTTGTTTTCCAGGTAGAGGTTGCGCAGGTACCAGGCGTAGTACGGGCCGGGCAGGTTGGTGCAGTCGCTGTTCCAGTACAGCAGGTCGAACGGCGGCGGTGTTTCGCCCTTGAGGTAGTTGCCCACCACGTAGTTCCATACCAGATCGTTGGGACGCAGAAAGCTGAAGGTCGATGCCAGGTCCTGGCCCTTCATGAGGCCGCCCTCGCCCATCTGCATTTCGCGGAAGCGCACCACGGACTCGTCGATGAAGACATCGAGGATGCCGGTGTCGCTGAAGTCGATGAAAGTGGTCAGCAGCGTGACGCTGGCCACGGGAAACGGCACGCCGGCCGGCGCCGTGGCGCGGGCTGTGGATGTCCGGGCGGCGCTGCGGCTGCCAGCCGCGCGCTTGGCTGGAGCCGCCTTGGCCGCCGGAGCAGCAGCTGCGCCATGCTCGCGGTCGTGGCGTGCCTGCAGCACGGCCAGCGCGGTGGACAGCATGGTGCCACCCACGCAAAAGCCCAGCACGTTGATCTGCTCGGCCCCCGCGATCTCGCGCGCCACGCGGATGCCGGTGAGCACGCCGTCTTCGATGTAGTTGTCCCAGGTCTTGTGCGCCAGGCTGTCGTCGGGATTGCGCCAGCTCATCACGAAGGTGCGGTGGCCCTGGCTGACGGCATAGCGGATCAGCGAGTTGTCGGGCTGCAGGTCCAGGATGTAGAACTTGTTGATGCACGGCGGCACCATGAGGAAGGGCCGCTCGTGCACCTTGTCCGTCAGCGGCTTGTATTCGATGAGCTGGAACAGCTCGTTCTCGAACACCACGGCGCCTTCGGTGGTGGCGACGTTCTTGCCCACGGTGAACAGGCTCTCGTCGGTCATGGAGACATGGCCCTGGCGCATGTCGGCCAGCAGGTTGGCCACGCCCTGGGCCAGGCTCTCGCCCTGGGTTTCGATGGCCTTCTTCTGCGCCTCTGCATTGAGTGCCAGGAAGTTGCTGGGCGACATGGCCGCCAGCCACTGTTCGACAGCGAAGCGCACGCGGTTGCGGGTCTTCTCGTCGGCCTGCACGGCCTCGGCCAGGCCCATGAGCATGCGGCTGTTGAGCAGATAGGTGGCTGCGGTGGCCGCCGTCAGCGGGTTGTCGGCCCAGGATTGGGTGTTGAAGCGCTTGTCCTTGGCCAGCAGCGCCTGGGCGCCGCCCTGCTCGCACATGGCCTTGGCGCCGTCCAGGTACTGGCGCTGCAGCTCCAGCAGCTTTTCGGGGTCCAGCGACAGCGCGTTCTCGGGCAAGGCGCCGGGTTCGGGGACTGCAGCCTTCCAGGCCTGGGCCATGTCCGGCATGCCCGCGCCCTGTGCTCCCGGCATTCCCGGTGTTCCCATCTGCTGCAGTATCTGCAGCGTCCGGCTCCATTGCTCGTTCCAGAATTGCTGGATGGGTTGGCCTGGCAGGCCTGCGAGTGGGTCAAAATTCATGCTGCATCCTTGTTCGCGGATGCCGTTCGCAATAGCCTGGGGCTTGCGGGGCATCCGTTTTGATTGTGACCCAGGCGAGCCCCCCGTTGCCCGGCACAGCCCTCCACAAAAACCCGTGCCCGGTGCGCCTTTTTCGAATCGACCATGTATCTCGTTGTTATCGCCTGGTTGTATGTCACGCTGATGATGGCCGTGGCCGAAGCCGCCAGCCCCACGGGCAGCATACTCGGCGCCCTGGTCACTTTCGCACTGTATGGACTGCTGCCGCTGTCCATCGTGATCTACATCATGGGTACGCCCGCGCGCAACCGAAAGCGCCATGCGCGCGAACTGGCCGAGCGCCAGGCCTGGCTGGCGCAGCAGCAGGTCTCGCAGGGCACGGCGGACGCACCGGACGCGCCCGCGCCCTCAGTCCTTCCAGATGCAGGCGGCGAATCGGCCGCTGCTGCCCAGGCGGGCAGCGTCGCGCCGGTGCGAAAAGAACCGTGAGTCGTTGAGCACCGTGCACCATGCGTCGCTGCCGTCATTGCCATGGATGGCAGTGATGCCCAGCGCCGCCAGGCGCTGGCGCGCAAGCCCGGCCAGGCTGGCCAAGTACTTGGGGGTGCCCTCGCCCGCCTGAGGTATGGCGGTGAAATGCGCGGCGGCGGCGGCGTCATGCGCGATGAAGGCAGCGCGCACCTCGGCACCGACCTCAAAGGAACGCGGACCGATGCAAGGGCCCAGCCATGCCAGGGTCTGCGGCGCCACCTGCTCGGGCGCGGTCCGGAGCTGATCGGCAAAGCGCTTGAACAGAGACTCCAGCACACCGCCTGCCAACGGCTGACCCGCATGGCCAGGCGGCATTCCGGCCAGACCGCGCCAGCCCGCATGGGCCGCGCCCACCACGGCGCCGCTGCGATGGGCCAGCAACACGGGCAGGCAATCGGCCACCATGATGGTGCAGACCACGCCCGAGGCGCTGGTCACGCAGGCATCGAAGGCCTGGCCCTGCGCGCTGCCTGCATCCAGTGCGATGACATCCACGCCATGCACCTGCTGCAGGAACACCGCGCAGGCATCCGGCGTATCCGCACGCACGATCTCCTGCAGGCGCTGGCGGTTGGCGCGCACGGCCTGGGGGTCGTCGCCCACATGGTCGCCCAGGTTCAGGCTGCCCCAGGGCGCCGTGCTGACGCCGCCTTCGCGCGAGGTGCACAGCGCGTGCACGCCGGGCGGCGCGGGCCAGTCGGGCACCAGCCAGGATGCGGGGATGGTGCCGGGGATGGAGTCAGGCCGGGCCGCGCTCATTCCGCGTCGGGGCAGGCCGAGGGATGGGCCTTCTGGAAGGCCGGCAGCGCCTCGCAGCGATCGACGATGACCGCCAGGCGCGGCAGGCCGTCCAGGCTCACGTTGAAGCGGCGGCCGTTGAAGATCTGCGGCACCAGGCAGCAATCGGCCAGCGTGGGCGTGTCGCCCCAGCAAAACAGCGAAGGCGGCAGGCCGGCGGCCTCGCGCTCGGCGGCCAGCAGGTCCAGCTGGCGCTCGAAGGCCTCCAGGCCCGATCGCACCCAATGCACGTACCAGCCGCTCTTGGCCTCGTCAGAGACACCCAGGTTGCGCACCAGGTACTTGAGCACGCGCAGGTTGTTGAGCGGATGGATCTCGCAGGCCACCATCTGGGCCAGTGCGCGCACATGGGCACGGCCCAGGGCGTCACGCGGCAGCAGCGGTATTTCGGCATGGGTCTCATCGAGATATTCGATGATGGCCATGGACTGGGTCAGCCAGTGGCCGTCCTCGGTCTCCAGCGCCGGCACCAGCGCATCGCCGACATGCTGGGCATAGGCCGGCGCCTTGTGGTCGCCGCGCAGCAGGTGCACGGGTACGGATTCATAGTCCAGGCCCTTGATCTGCAGCGCAATGCGCACGCGGTAGGAGGCCGACGAGCGGAAGTAGGTGTGGAGCTTCATAGACCGCAAAGCATACCGTGCAGCAGCGCCGATGCATGGCACACTTGCGGCGGCGCCCAAGAGACAAGGCGCCAGAGGAACACCGACATGAGCTACGTTTTCAACCCGCCCGCCGTGGCCAGCGTACCCGTCCTGGGCCGCCCCGAGCGCTTCCCCGTGCACCGCATCTACTGCGTGGGCCGCAACTACGAAGAACACGCCAAGGAGATGGGCTTCACCGGCCGCGAGCCACCCTTCTTCTTCCTCAAGCCTGCCGACGCCATCGTGCCCGTCGAGGCCGGCACCACGGGCACCATGCCCTACCCCACGCTGACCTCCAACCTGCACCACGAGATCGAGCTCGTCGTGGCCATCGGCAAGGCGGGCAAGAACATCCTGGCAGCCGATGCGCTGGACTACATCTGGGGCTACGCCGTGGGCCTGGACATGACGCGCCGCGACCTGCAAAACGACATGAAGAAGCAGGGCCGACCCTGGTGCATCGGCAAGGCCTTCGAGCATGCCGCACCCATCGGCCCCATCACCCCGGCAGCCGAGGCCGGCGACATCGCCAAGGCCGCGATCTCGCTGCAGGTCAATGGCGCCGACCGCCAGCGCAGCGACATCGGCAAGCTGATCTGGAACATTGCCGAGACCATCGAGCACCTGTCGGCGGCCTGGGAACTGCAGCCCGGCGACCTGATCATGACGGGCACGCCCGAAGGCGTGGCCGCCGTGGTGCGCGGTGACCTGCTGGAAGGCCGCATCGACGGGCTGAGCCCCTTGAGCGTCAAGATCGCCTGAGTTTTCTCTGAGCCTGGCGACAGGCCGGCAAGGCAGCAGGGAGCACACTCCCCGGCCTGCCGGCCTTTGTGTTTGAACCCACGGTCCGCCGCACGGAATGCCTTACTGCCTTCCGTCTGGCGGCGCTTTCACTTTCATGGTGTCGGCATGATTTTTCGCAGCCCCATCAAGTTCTGCCGAGCCTGCGGCACGGCGGTGGTCTACCGCCTTCCTGACGATGGCGACACGCGCGAGCGCGCCGTGTGCCCGCACTGCCACACCATCCACTACGAGAACCCGCTGAACGTGGTGGGCACCATCCCCGTGACCGACGACGGCCGCGTGCTGCTGTGCAAGCGCAACATCGAGCCGCGCCGGGGCCTGTGGACCCTGCCCGCAGGCTTCATGGAACTGGCCGAGACCACGGCACGCGGTGCCCAGCGCGAGACCGACGAGGAAGCCGGCGCCGACATCGAGATGGGGCCGCTGTTTTCCATCGTGGACGTGCCCAAGGTCAGCCAGGTCCATCTGTTCTACCGCGCCCGTCTGCGCAGCGAGCAGTTCTACCCCGGCCCCGAGACCATGGAGGCCCGCCTGTTTGCGCAGGCCGATGTTCCCTGGGAAGAACTGGCCTTCCGCACCGTGCGCGTGACGTTGGAGCGCTACTTCGCCGACCGGGCTGCCGGCCTGCTGGACGCGCACCGGGTGCACACCATAGACCTGAGCCTGTAGGCCTGCACGGCCGCCAGGCACCACCGTGCTGCACGGGGCGCCGGCGTACGCACTGCGGTGATGCCGGGCCATGCCCCGGTATGGCACCCGACGGGCTGCGTGCGGGGAGCAGGCGGCGGTCTGTCATCCCTATGTCACCTTGCAGACACATTTAGTCACAAACTGGCCTCCTTCTTGCTCTTTGCATAGGGCTTTTCCCTGAGCGGAAAAGTTGGTTTACCGAACCTGAACCTGACTGCGGAGCGCCCCATGGCCACATCCCTGCCCACCGACCTGATTCTTCCCCACCTGCGGGAACTCAACCGCAACGCCGCCGACCTGCGCGAGATCCGGCTCATGTGGCGTCTCATCGAGGCTTCGGCCCGCATGCAGGCCTCGCAGCAGGGACAGGCCCTGGTGTCCATGCTGACCGACACACGCCAGGGGTTGGAGCAGCTGGAGCAAGGCCTGCTGCAGTCGCAGCTGGCCCAGTCCGCGCAGGAAGCCATGGCCCAGCTGGGCATGCAGTCCAGCCATGCCATCGACCTGCTGGTGCGCAGCCTCTACGAGCGCACGGCCGATGTCGGCTTCCTGGCCGCCGATTCCGTGCTGTGCGAGGCCATGGCCCAGCTCGGCGATGGCGACATCCTGCTGGACATGGCCGCGGGCGGCCTGCACGCCTGGCAGGCTCCGCTGCAGCTGCACCTGCAGGCCTACCGTGCCAAGTACACGGTCTACGACGACATCCTGCTGCTGGACACTCAGGGCCAGGTCTGCGCACGCGCCCAGGCAGGCGACAAGCCGCTGCCGCCCTGCGCCGAGGGCTGGTTCCAGCAGTGCCTGCAGCAGGCCGGCCATGTCAGCCATTTCGGCGCCAGCTGCGTGCTGCCCGGCGCAGACCGCCTGATCTACGCGCAGCGCCTGCTGCATCCACGCACCATGGCGGTGCTCGGCGTGCTGTGCCTGAGCTTCGACTTCGCGGCCGAGATGCAGGCCATCTTTGCCTCGGGCGGGCCGCGCGCCCAGGTGGGACTGCTGCTGGATGCGGCTGGACTGGTCATTGCCAGCAGCGATGACCACTGGATCGCCCCCGGCAGCCGCGTACCCATGCACCACGGCGATGCCGTGCAGCCGCTGATCCACGCCGGCCGCACCTATCTGGTGCGTACGGCCCGCGCCCTGCCCTACCAGGGCTATGCGGGCCCCGAGGGCTGGCAGACCCAGGTCATGGCGCCGCTGGACCTGGCCTTCGCCACCCAGCAAAGGCCGCAGGTACTGCAGGCACTGGAGCCTGCCATCGCCGAAGGACTGATGGCCCAGTCCCGGGGCTTTTGCCCGCCCCTGCACGCCATGGCACGCGCGGCCGACGACATACGCCGCGTGGTCTGGAACGGACAGGTGCTGGCTGCCAGCCAGGCGCCGGAGTCCCCCGTGCAGGGCACGGCCCACCCGGACCCGCTGCAGGCCGTGCTGGAGCAGATGAGCGAGACCGGCGACCTGACCCATGCCGTGTTCACGCGCGCCATCCACGGCCTGCACGAGACGGCGCTGTCCACGCGGCTGCAGGAGCACACCACGCTGAACCGGCTGCTGATGGACCTGCTGGAGCGCAATCTCTACGAACGCGCCAACGATTGCCGCTGGTGGGCCCTGACGCCAGGCCTGCAGAAAGTGCTGCAAGACAACAGCGGCTGCCTGGCCCTGTCGGTACAGGCACACGACGCCGCGCAGCGTCTGCTGGAGCAGCTCAATGCGCTGTACACCGTCTATGCGCGCATTGCGCTGTATGACGCCCAGGGCCTGGTGCTGGCCTGCAGCCATGAGGACGAACCCGGTCTGCCGCTGTCACCCGGCGTGCGCGTGCAGGCCTCGGCACTGCAGGCCACCATGGCGCTGCGCGATGCCCAGGCCTATCACGTGCAGGAGCTGGACGATGGGGGCCTGCCCGTCCACGTCTACCACGCCGCATTGCGCGCCCCCTCAACCACCAATGGACATGGGCATGGGCAGGGCGCAGATCAGGGCCCCGCCATCGGCGGCATTGCCCTGCTGTTCCACACGCGCCGAGAACTGCAGGCCATGCTGCAGGCCGCTGCACCGGAGCAGTCCGAAGACGCCGGCCCCGAAGACCACGGCCTGCCCCGTTTGCCGATGGAGGCTTTCTACGTGGCACGCGACGGCCGCATCATCGCCGCCAGCCACGGCGGTCGGCCGCTGGGCAGTTGCATAGAAGGCGTGGCCGGGCTGGCAACGCTGGCCGATGGAGAGGTACGCAGCAGCATCGAGGAAATCGAAGGCCACTACTGCATCGTCGGCATGGCCGCCGGGCGAGGCTACCGCGAGTTCCGGCTGGACCAGGGCGCGGCACGCGATGCAAAGGAAAGCGCAACGGAGGACACACTGGCCGGCCTCGTCAGCCTGAGCCTGCAGCGGCTGGGCCCTGTGCATGCCGATGCGCGCAACCGCGCCCTGCGCCTGGCGCCGGCCACGCGGCTGGATGGCTCGCGTCCTGTCGCGCGTGCGCTCGCCGCGCACGGCGGTGGCGATGCGCCGGTGGAACTGGCCAGCTTCTACGTGGGCGCCAGCCTGCTGGCCCTGCGCGCGGGCGATGTCTGCGAGGCCCTGCCCGCCAGCGCCATCTCGCCCGTGGCGGCAGGGCGGCTGCCGTTTTGCGTGGGTGCGCTGGCGCGGCGCAGCCAGGGCAGCGTCAGCGGCTATGTCTGGGTGTTCGACCTGGCCGCGCTGCTGCAGGGCCGGCCCGGCGTGGTCACCGAGCAGTCGCAGGTCATCGTGGTCCAGCACGGCGGCCTGCGCGTGGGGCTGCTGGTCAGCGCGCTGCAAGGCGTGCACCGGCTGCCGGCCAGCGCGCTGGTGGAATCGCCCATGCTCAGCGTGGCCTCCACGACGCCGGCCCTGGTGCGGGAGCTGGTGCATGCCGGCGCGGGCCTGCCGCTGATCCAGTGCCTGGATCCGGCTGCATTGATGCAACGGCTGCAGCCTTCGCGCGGCGCGGCGGCCAACGCAGACCGCAGCGCGGCAGCAGTGGAGCGCGAGGCGGCCTGGGATGCCCAGGCGGCATAGGGCGCGTTCCTCCGGGGCCTCACAGACCCCAGTGGCGCAGGCCGGGCAGCGCGGCCTGCGCCGCCTCGTAGCCTTCGTCGATGGCCTCGCGGGCGCGGTGGAAGTCCAGCAGGCCCAGGTGGGACAGGCGCGGGGCGATCACCAGCTCGGGCGGGTCGCCCGCCATGCGGCTGCGCGTGATGCGCATCTGCATGATGTTGACGCTGGTCATCACCACGTCCAGCAGCGAGGGCGGCCGGGGCGGGGGCTCGGTCTCGCGGCCTGCCTCATCGCGGTGGTGGCCGGGCATCCACCCCATCACGCCGCGCTGCAGCCGGCGCATCCAGGCCGAGCCGGCCACGGCGCTGGCCTGGCCCGATAGGTCCTCGGGCGCCACGCCCTGCTCCACGGCGGGCGGGGCCTCCTCCAGCGGCGGCGCAGCGGCCATGGCGGCAGCGGGCGCCAGCGGCCGCATGTGGCGCCGCATGATGTCGGCATTGAGATCGACCGCGATCACGATGTCCGCGCCCATGGCGCGCGCCAGCGAGGCGGGCACGGGGTTGACGATGCCGCCATCGACCAGCAGTCGCCCTTCGCGCTGCACGGGCGTGAACAGGCCGGGCAGCGCGATGGAGGCGCGCACGGCATCGGCGATGGAGCCCTTGCGCAGCCAGACCTCGGCACCCGAATGCAGGTCGGTGGCCACGGCGCCGAAGGGAATCTTCAGATCCTCGATGGCCGAGTCCACGAAATGCTCGCGCCAGAACGAGATCAGCTTCTCGCCCTTGAGCATGCCGCCCGCGATGTTGAAGTCCATGAAGCCGAAGACCTTGCGCATGCCCAGGCCCAGCACCCATTCCTCGAAGCGCTGCATTTCACCGGCCGCATAGGAGGCGCCTACCAGGGCGCCGATGGACGAGCCGCAGATGATGTCGGGCCGCAGGCCCGCATCCTCCAGCGCGCGCAGCACGCCGAAATGCGCCCAGCCGCGCGCCGACCCGCTGCCCAGCGCCAGGCCGACCACGGGTTTGCGCGGACTCAGCGCCATCAGCCCTGCTCCGCTGCGGCTGCAGCAGGGGGGTCACCCGCCAGCAGGGCCAGCATGCCGGCCTCGTCCAGCACGGGCACACCCAGTTCCTCGGCCTTGGCCAGCTTGCTGCCGGCCTCGGCGCCCGCGACCACGTAGCTGGTCTTTTTGCTGACCGATCCGGAGACCTTGGCGCCAGCGGCCTCCAGCATCTCCTTGGCCTGGTCGCGGCCCAGCGTGGGCAGCGTGCCGGTGAGCACCACGGTCATGCCGGCCAGGGGCTGGGCGGTCTGCTCGCGCGCCGCGCCCTCTTCCCAGTGCACGCCGCAGGCACGCAACTGCTCGACCACCTCGCGGTTGTGGGGCTGCGCGAAGAAGGTGTGGATGCTCTCGGCCACGATGGGCCCGACGTCGCGCACCTGCAGCAGTTGCTCGACGCTGGCGTCCATGATGGCGTCCAGCTGGCCGAAATGGCGGGCCAGGTCCTTGGCCGTGGACTCGCCGACCTGGCGGATGCCCAGGCCGAAGAGGAATCGCGACAGCGTGGTCTTCTTGGATTTCTCCAGCGCATCCAGCACGTTCTGGGCCGACTTCTCGGCCATGCGGTCCAGCGATGCCAGGGCCACCAGGCCCAGGCGGTAGAGGTCGGGCAGCGTGCGCACCACATGGCCGTCCACCAACTGGTCCACCAGCTTGCCGCCCAGGCCCTCGATGTCCATGGCGCGCCGCGCGGCGAAGTGCAGGATGGCCTCCTTGCGCTGCGCCGGGCAGAACAGGCCGCCCGTGCAGCGGTGGTTGGCCTCGCCCTTGGGGCGCAACACCGCGCTGCCGCAGATGGGGCATGCAGCGGGCATGCGGAAGTTGGGCACATAGGCCGGCCGGTCGCCGGGCACGCGGCCCACGACTTCGGGAATCACATCGCCGGCGCGGCGCACGACCACGGTGTCGCCGGTGCGCACGCGCTTCTTGCGGATCTCGAACAGGTTGTGCAGCGTGGCATTGGTGACGATGACGCCGCCCACGGCCACGGGCGCCAGGCGCGCCACGGGGGTGAGCTTGCCCGTGCGGCCGACCTGTATGTCGATGCCTTCCATGCGCGTGGGCATTTCCTCGGCCGGGTACTTGTGGGCCACGGCCCAGCGCGGCTCGCGCGAGACAAAGCCCAGCTGGCGCTGCTGGGCCAGGCTGTTGACCTTGTAGACCACGCCGTCGATCTCGTAGGGCAGCGTGGCGCGCTCGGCGCCCATGCGCTGGTGGAAGGCCACCAGCTCGGCCGCGCCCTTGGCAATGCAGACCTGGGGCGCCACCGGGAAGCCCCAGTCGCGCAGCGTCTGCAGCATGGCGTAGTGGGTGCCGAAGTCGGGGCCGCCCTGCGCGGCCGGCGTAATCTCTCCCAGGCCATAGGCGAAGAAGGACAGCGGGCGCTGGGCCGCAATGCCCGAGTCCAGCTGGCGCACCGAGCCTGCCGCCGCATTGCGCGGATTGGCAAAGCTCTTGCCGCCGGCGGCCTGCTGGCGTTCGTTGAGCCGGACGAAGTCGGCGCGGCCCATGTAGACCTCGCCGCGCACCTCGACCACGGGCGGCACGCCCTTGCCTTCGGGCAGGGACAGCGGAATTTTGCGGATGGTGCGGATGTTGTGTGTGACGTCCTCGCCCACCTCGCCGTCGCCGCGCGTGGTGGCCTGCACCAGGCGGCCGTTCTCGTAGCGCAGGTTCATGGCCAGGCCATCGAACTTGGGCTCGGCCACGTATTCCACGGGCGGTGCGCCTTCGGCCAGTTCCAGCTCCTTGCGGATGCGTGCGTCGAAGGCCTCGGCACCCGTGGCCTCGTTGTCGGTCTCGGTGCGGATGCTGAGCATGGGCACGGCATGGCGCACAGGCATCAGGCCGTCGAGCACGGCGCCGATCACGCGCTGCGTGGGCGAGTCCGGGGTGACCAGTTCGGGGTAGGCACCTTCCAAGGCCTGCAATTGCTGGAAGACGCGGTCGTACTCGCCGTCGGGCACGGTGGGCGTGTCCAGCACGTAGTACTCATGTGCCCATTGGTTGAGCTGGGCGCGCAGCGCCTGCACCTTGGCCAGCACCTTGTCGGGGGCGGCCCCGGACTCCGGCGCCGCGGGGGCTGCGCCGGAGAAGAGATCCAGATTGTCGTTCATGGGGTTGAGGCCAGGAGCCTGTTGTGCACCAGGGGCACCGCGCCGCGTCAGCTGAACAGTCGCCGCGCCAGCATGGAGCCCGCCGACAGCTCGCGGCTGTCGAGCTTGTCATAGAGTTGTTCCAGGTCGTGCTGGATGGGGTCCAGCGCCATGGCCGGCAGCAGGTAGCCGTTCTGGTCGCAGAGCACTCCATCCATGGTCTGGCACAGGCGCTCGGCCACCTGGCGCAGCTGCACGAAGGCCTGCTCGCCGCGCGGCACCTGGGGCACGTCCAGGCTCAGCAGGAACTCGCGCACCACCGAGGTGTCCAGGTCGTCGGCCATGGCCGCCTGCGGGTCGTAGTTGAGCACCAGCACCGGCGGCATGCCGGGCGTGGGCGAAGGCAGGGCCATGCGCCCGGGCATGGAGCCCGGCAGAAAGCCCTGGCGCGATGCGTTCTGCTGCACATAGCCCGCGCTCCAGGAGGCCTGGCGTGCGCGCAGCATGAAGGTGAGCTGGGCATCGTGCTCGCTGGCGAACTGGTCGAGCTCGCGCGCACGCGCCACTTCCTGCAGCATGTCGGGCACGTCGGGCGTGGCGCCCAGCGCGTCGGCAAAGCGCTGCACCTTGGCAACGAACTCGGAGAACTCGATCTCGTTGAGCGCACCCGTGCGGTTGGCCAGCTGCACGCCGGCCTGGAAACCCAGGTAGCGCTGGCCGGGCTGCAGCGGCTCCCACTGGTGGGTGGACTGGTTCATGCCTTCGATGGCAAACGGCTTGTTGCCCGCGCGCCGCGTGGCCGGCTGGGCCTGCAGCGCCAGCTCGCCAGGCACGGCCTGGCCGACCTGCACGGGGGCAATGGCATCGATCAGCGCATCCAGGCCCGGCCGGCTGGCCGCAGCGCTGGTCAGGGCCGCGTCGTTGAGGGAAGGCTCGATGGACTGCGGTGCCAACGGGGATGGCGCAGGCACTGACGCAGATGCGGGTGCCGATGCGCTGGCGTCTTCAGCCGCCTGCAGGGCATGGGCAGCCTGCGCGGTCTGCACCGCCTGGGCTGCCTTGGCCGCCAAAGCGGCCTGGGCCTCGGCCTGGCGCTGCTGCTCTTCGAGCTGGACCAGATGGGCCAGTTCGGCATCGGTTTCGGCAAAGCGGTCCACGGCGGCAGGGCTCTGGCCCGGGGCTGCCGTGCCGAAGTCGCCCAGCACGGGCTCGCGCAGGCTGTGCGTCAGGTCCGGGCCGTGGCCCACGGTGTCCATGCCGGGTTCATGGCGCGAGGGATCGCGCTGCGCCTCTTCGACGGGGTCGGCGCGCTTGGGTGCATTGCGGCGTGCGGACCAGCTGTTGTAGGCAATGATCAGGGCCAGCACCACAAAGCCCAGGACGGCCAGACTGATTTGCAGGTTACTCATGGAATGAAGGAATGAAACGTCGTTCCAGCAAATGGGTTCGGAAGGTTGCGGACATGCTCAGGATAGCTCAGCCATGGACAGCGCGGACTCCATGTCCACGGCCACGATGCGGGACACGCCCTGCTCCTGCATGGTCACGCCGATGAGCTGCTGCGCCATTTCCATGGCGATCTTGTTGTGGCTGATGAACAGGAACTGCGTGCCCTTGCTCATGCTGGCCACCAGCTTGGCATAGCGCTCGGTGTTGGCGTCGTCCAGCGGCGCGTCCACCTCGTCCAGCAGACAGAACGGCGCCGGGTTGAGCTGGAAGATGGCGAAGACCAGGGCAATCGCCGTCAGCGCCTTCTCGCCACCGGACAGCAGGTGGATGGTCTGGTTCTTCTTGCCGGGCGGCTGCGCGATCACCTGCACGCCCGAGTCCAGGATTTCATCGCCGGTGATCACCAGCTTGGCCTGGCCACCGCCGAACAGCTCGGGGAACATGCGCCCGAAGTGCCCGTTCACGGTCTCGAAGGTGCCCGACAGCAGCTCGCGCGTCTCGGCGTCGATCTTGCGGATGGCATCTTCCAGCGTGTTCATGGCCTGGGTCAGGTCCTCGGTCTGCGCATCAAGGAAGGTCTTGCGCTCGCGCGCCAGCTTCAGCTCGTCCAGCGCCGCCAGGTTGACGGCGCCCAGGGCGGCGATCTCGCGGTGCAGCCGGTCGATCTCGCCCTGCAGGCCGTGCATGCGCACATTGGCCTCGGCAATGGACTGGGAGACGGCGGCCAGGTCGGCACCGGCCTCCTCCAGCAGGGTGGAGTACTGCTCCAGGCCCAGGCGCGCGGCCTGCTCCTTGAGCTGGAATTCGGTGATGCGCTGGCGCAGCGGGTCCAGCGCCTTCTCCAGCTGCTGGCGGCGTTCGTCGCTGGCGCGCAGCTTGTTGGTCAGGTCGTCATATTCGCTGCGGCGCGCGGCCACGGCCTGCTCGCGCTGCATCTTCAGATCCAGCGCGTCCTGCAGGCCGCCCTGGGCGGCGGCATCGGTCAGGCGCGTGAGTTCGTCCTGCGCGCGCTGCTGCTCGTCGGCCAGCGAGCGGGCCTGCTGGCTGGCCGTCTCTATGGTGCGGCTGAGTTCGCCCCGGCGCGCTTCCAGGCTGCGCCGCGAGAAAGTGGCCTCCTGGGCCTGGCGCTCCAGCGTGCGCAGCTGCTCGCGCGATTCGTTCAGGCGCCGCTCGGACTCCAGCACCTTGTCGCCCAGCTGGGCATGGCGCTCCTGGCTGTCGGCCAGCTGCATGTCCAGTTCCTCGAAGCGGGCTTCGGCCGCCACGCGGCGCTCCTCGATGTCGGACAGTTGGGCCTCGACCTCGGCCAGGTCGGCACTGATCTGGGCATTGCGCGCGCGGGCCTGCTCGGCCAGCTGCGACAGGCGCAGGGTCTCGACCTGCAGCTCATGGGCGCGGCCTTGCGATTCGCTGGCCTCGCGCCGGGCGCTGACCAGGCGCTGCGAGGCCTCGGCATAGGCGCTTTCGGCACGCACCAGGGCCGTGCGCGATTCGTCGGAGATCAGCGCCTGGGCGCGCACTTCCTTTTCGAGGTGCTCGATTTCCTGGGCGCGTGCCAGCAGGCCGGATTGCTCCGAGTCCTGCGCATAGAAGCTCACGCTGTGGCTGCTGACGGCATGGCCCGTGGGCACATAGACCGTCTCGCCGGGCCGCAGCTCGCCGCGGCGCGACAGCGCCTCTTCCAGCGTGGGCGCCGTGTAGCAGTCCTGCAGCCAGTCGCCGAGCACGGCGCGCAGGCCGGCATCGTTCACGCGCAGCAGATCGGACAGGTGCTGCCAGCGCCCCGGCGCGGGCGCGGGGGCGCCCTGCGGCGGGCTGAAGAAGGCCAGGCGCGCGGGCGGCGCATCGTGCCCGCCTGCGCCCAGGAAGCCGCGCACCATGTCGAGCCGGCCCACTTCCAGCGCGCCCAGGCGTTCGCGCAGCGCGGCCTCCAGCGCGTTTTCCCAGCCGGGTTCGATGGCAATGCGGCTCCACAGGCCCTGCATGCCGTCCAGGCCGTGCTTGGCCAGCCAGGGCTGGAGCTTGCCGTCTGTCTTGACCTTTTCCTGCAGGGCCTTGAGGGCTTCCAGACGCGCCGACAGGTCGGCATGGCGCGCGGCCTCGGCATTGACGGCCTGCTGGCGCGTGCGACGGTCCTCATCGAGCTGGGGCACGGAGTCCTGCAGCTCGTTGAGCACGGCATCGGCCATTTCAGCCAGTTCGCGGGCCTCGTCCAGCTGGGACTGCAGATTGTGGAGGCGGGCCTCGTCGGGTGTCTCCAGCGCATTGCGGTCGGCGCGCAGTCGCTCGAAGCGGGTCTCGAACTGGCGGCGCTGCTCGTCCAGGCTGCGCTGCTCGGCGGCCAGCACCTGGATCTGCTGCTGCACCTGCACCACGCTGGCGCGCTGGTCGGCATCGGCCTTCTGGGCATTGCGCAGCGCCTCTTCCAGGTCGGGCAGGCGCATGCTCTGCTCCTCGACCTGGGCGGCCAGCATCTCGGCCTGTTCCTCGGCGTCCATACCGGCGCCGTCGAGATTTTCGATTTCGGCTTCGGCCTCCTCGCGGCGGCTGTTCCACAGCAGCACCTGCTCGGACAGCTGCTGCAGCCGCTGCTGCACGCGCTGGCGGCCTTCGAGCACGTAGCGGATCTCGGCCTCCAGCTTGCCGACCTCGGCCGTGGATTCGTAGAGCTTGGCCTGGGCCTGGTTGACCTGGTCGCTGGCGTCGTAGTGGGCCTGGCGCAGGGTTTCGAGCCCGCTTTCGTTGTTGCGGATGTCGGCCATGCGCTCTTCCAGCTCGTTGACGGCCTTCAGGCCCTCCACGCGCACGCGGTCCTGCTCGGCCTCGGCCTCGGCGCGCTTGAGAAACCACAGCTGCTGCTGCTTGAGCGTGACCTGGGACTGCAGCGCGTTGTACTGCGCCGCCACCTCGGCCTGCTTCTCCAGCCGGTCGAGGTTGTTGTTGAGCTCGCGCAGGATGTCCTCCACGCGCGTGAGGTTCTCGGTGGTGGCCGAGAGTCGGTTCTCGGTCTCGCGCCGGCGCTCCTTGTACTTGGACACGCCTGCGGCCTCTTCCAGGAACAGGCGCAGCTCCTCGGGGCGCGACTCGATGATGCGGCTGATCGTGCCCTGGCCGATGATGGCGTAGGCGCGCGGGCCCAGGCCCGTGCCCAGGAACACGTCCTGCACGTCACGGCGGCGCACGGCCTGGTTGTTGATGAAGTAGCTGCTGTTGCCCTCGCGCGTGAGCACGCGCTTGACGGCGATCTCACCGAACTGGCCCCACTGGCCGCCCGCACGGTGGTCGCTGTTGTCGAACACCAGCTCCACGCTGGAGCGGCTGGCCGGCTTGCGGTGCGTGGTGCCGTTGAAGATCACGTCCTGCATGGACTCGCCGCGCAGCTCGCTGGCCTTGCTCTCGCCCAGCACCCAGCGCACCGCATCCATGATGTTGGACTTGCCGCAGCCGTTGGGGCCCACCACGCCCACCAGTTGACCCGGCAGCATGAAGTTGGTGGGCTCGGCGAAGGACTTGAAGCCGGACAGCTTGATGGAATTCAGGCGCACGATGCAGGCACAAAGCGGTCCGCGGCGAACGGACAAACAAGGAGGTGGGGAAAGAACAAGGCAGCTCGGGATGATACCGCGCGCCACCCCCTCTCAAGAATGGAAAGCGGCCCGGGCGGGGCCGCTGCGAATGTCAAGAATGGTTTGAAGGGACCTCTGGCCCCGTGCTGGCGTCCGTGCATTCCGCCACTTCGGGCCGGTGTTGCGCCGGCTGGGTCAGGCATGCGGGGCTCAAGGCCGGGGGGCGCTGCGCGGGGGCGGCCTCGCGCACCAGGGCCTCGAAGCTGCGCACGGGCACGGGCGGGCTGAGCAGGTAGCCCTGCCAGACGTGGCAGCTCTGGTCTTCGAGGAATTGGCGCTGCGCCTCGGTTTCCACGCCTTCGGCGATGACCTGCAGTCCCAGGCTGGTGCCCAGGGCGACGATGGTGCGCGCAATGGCCGCGTCGTTGGGGTCGCTGAGCACGTCGCGCACGAAGCTGCGGTCGATCTTGAGCTGGTCCAGCGGCAGGCGCTTGAGATAGGCCAGCGAGGAATAGCCTGTGCCGAAGTCATCCAGCGAGAAGCCGACGCCGTGGGCCTTGAGCGTGGCCATCTTGGCGGCCGTGTCGTCCACGTCGGCCAGCAGCAGGCTTTCGGTCAGCTCCAGCTTGAGCAGGCGCGGGTTGGCGCCATGCTCCTTGAGCGCCTGCAGCACCTGCTCCACGAAGCGCGCCTGGTGGAACTGGCGCGGGCTGACGTTGACGGCCAGCACCATGCAGGCCATTTCGGGGTCCGCCGCCCATTGCGCCGGCTGCCTGCAGGCCTCGCCCAGCACCCATTCGCCCAGTTGCTGGATCAGGCCGGTCTCCTCGGCCAGCGAGACGAAGAGCGAGGGCGGCACCAGCCCTTCGCGCGGGTGGTTCCAGCGCAGCAGGCCTTCGGCACCCACGATGCGTCCGTGCGCCATCTGCGGCTGGTAGTACAGGACGAACTGGCTGCGCACCAGGCCCTCGCGCATTTCCTGCTCCATGGCCGTGCGCGAGCGCAGCACGGCCTGCAACTGCGGATCGAAGAATTGCAGCGTGTTGCGCCCCATGCCCTTGGCCTGGTACATGGCCATTTCGGCGCGGCGCAGCACCTCGTCGGCGCTCAGTTCCTGCTCGCCGAACAGGCTGGCGCCAATGCTCATCGTGATGTGGCAGGACTGGCCTGCCAATTGCAGCGGCTGCTGCAGCAGCGAACGCATGCGCTGGACCTCGCCTTCCAGCTGCGAGGCCGCATGCATGGAGTCCTTGCCCAGGTCCTCCAGCAGCACGACGAAGTCATCGCCGCTGTGGCGGGCCAGCGTGGCCTCGGGCCCCAGGGACTGCGCCAGGCGCTCGGCAATCATGCGCAGCAGCACATCGCCAAGCTCCAGCCCCAGGCTGTCGTTGAAGGCCTTGAAGTTGTCCACGTCCAGCAGCATGACGGCGCCGCAGCGCCCGCGCCGGCGGCTGGAGGCCAGCGCCTGCTGCAACCGATCCACCAGCAGGCGGCGGTTGGGCAGGCCGGTGAGCGCGTCGTGAAAGGCCAGGCGGCGGATTTCCTCTTCGGCGGTCTTGCGCTGACTCTGGTCCTGCAGGATCAGCAGGCAGCCTTCGTCCAGCAGCATGCCGCCTATCGATACGGAACGCGTGCGGCCATCGCTGCCCATGAGCTGGTATTCCTCGCAGTTGAGGGTGCCGCAGCTGTCGGACTCGCCGCTGTGCAGGCTCTGTGCCACGCGCGCCCTTGCCTGCGCGGCCTCGAAGCGGCGCTGCATGCGCAGGCGGCGGGCTTCATCGGGACACATGTTGCACCACCAGCCATCACCATCCATGCCGGCCGTGGCACCGTGGCCCGCCAGGCGCATGAATTCCTCGTTCCAGTAGGCGAAGCGGCCATCGTCCTGAAGCATGGCCAGGCCCAGAGGCAGGCGCTGGATGACCATGCGCAGATGGCGCGATCCATCGCGCTGCATCTGCTGCAGGTGGCGCCGCGCGCTGATGTCCTGCACCAGCGCCATCAGCCGCCGGGACGGGCCATGGCCCAGCGCGGAGATATGCAGCTCCACCCAGACCAGGGTGCCGTCGCGGCGCCGCAGCTGCCGCTCGATCTGCAGCGCCCCGCGCTGGCCCGCCGTCAGCTCCTGCAGCAGCACCCGGTCGCCCTCCAGGGTTTCGGCCGCCAACAGGGCCAGCAGGGGCCGCTGGCACAGCTGCTGCGCCTCATGGCCGGTAATGTCGCAGTACCTGCGGTTCACATGCAGGACGTTGCCGCTGGCCGCATCGACCTGCACCACGCCCACGGCAGCCTGCTCGAACAGGGCCTGAAAGCGGGCATCGCTCTCGCGCATGCTGCGGGAGGAGGCGCGCAGCTGGGCCCAGCTGGAAGGATGGCGCCGCCACCAGGCCGCCGCCAGCGACGCCAGCAGGGCCGACACGAGCATGCCCAGCGCGAAAAGAACCAGGGGCTGGACACGCTCGGTCCAGGACAGGGCCGTCCCCATGGGAATGAAGTTCAACCGCCACAGCCGGTCCTGGGCCTGCAGCGTCTGCTCCAGCACCACCTGGCCGGTGTCGCCCATGCCGGCCGCCTCCTGCCCGCGCTCCGGCCAGGCCGCGCCCAGGTACAGCGGCAGCGGCGATATGCCGGCCGGCGGCAGGGGCGAGGTCGGGCCTGCGTCATGCATGGCCAGCGCAAGCCGGCGCAGAAAGCCGCGTTCATGCAGGTCCTGCACCAGGTCGTGCACGCGCACGCTGACGTCTGCAGTCCCCAGAAACAGCGGCTGCGCGACCTCCCCGTCCGGGGACTGGTGGTCCACAAGCGCAAAGACAGGCGCACGCACCAGCACGGCGGTGGCATGCTCGCCGGGCTGCTTCAGCGCAAACGGTGCCGAGACCACGGCGGCCGCGCTGTCGCGGCTGCGCACCATGCTGGCCATGAGGCTGGGGCGGTCGTGCATGTCCAGGCCGGCAATGGACTCGTTGCCCTCCAGCGGCCAGAGATAGTCGATGAAGAAATAGTGGGGCCCGGGCCGGGCGGTGAAGGCCTGATCCTGGCCGGGCAGACCGCGCTGCGTTGCGGCCCGTGTAAAGGACAGCGCCTGCATGCCCGGCTGCGCCTGTATGCGCAGCGCCTGCGCCATGCGCGCGAAGGCCGATTGCCCCATCTCGGGAGAGGCGGCCAGCTGGTTGGCCACATGCTGGACCATGACCGCGTAGGCATCCAGGCGCATCTCCAGCGCCTGGCGGGCCGACTGGGCCTGCTGGGTATGGCGCTGCAGGTCGATACGCTCCAGCGCCCGCTGCTGCTGCAAGGCAAGCACAGCGCTCAGGCACATGCCCACCGCCATGACGGTTGCGGCTGGCCAGGCGGCCCGGATGGCTACAAGCGTGCGCTGGGCAAAAACTGACATGGAGCGGCTAAGGCGGAATAGGCGGTCACGGGAAATCGGTCCAGGAGCACGGAACCGCTCGTTGCCAGCCCCATGGCAGGTTCACCGGAAAGGGCAGTACAGGCCATGTGGAGCAGAGCGCGAGGATAAATGGATTTCGGCACGCGGCAGGCGAACCATGGATAAGACAAATCCTACAAACACCCTTCCTCTATCGTCTGCAAGCACACTTGCTGAAGGCTGGCCCGGGCAAACCCTAGAGAGCTCCGCAGGCCGGCGTGGGACTGGGGGACCTAACCGTTGCACGCTCCCTCATCCATGAAATCAAAAGCAGCAATTTTGAAACGACAGTGAAACGAATGTTGCGGCGGCAGCCAGCACCGCAGTGCACACGCCCTGTGCTGGCGCGCTGCAAGGCTTGCACGGGTTTTCCCTTGATGCGGATGGCATGGCGCTTGCAACAAACCTGGCCTACTGCCATCGCCTGACACCGCAGGGGACACCGTCCATGGGCATCAACCGCCGCCAGAGGCTGCGCGCTCCGGCGATCGGCAGACCGCAAGAACAGACACAGATACGAACAACAGCACAGGAGGCCTGAGATGGGCGCGATCCCCGAAACCTTTCTTCCCCAGTTGCGCATCCCTGCCACCTACCTGCGCGGCGGCACCAGCAAGGGCGTGTTCTTTCGCCTGCAGGATCTGCCCGAGGCGGCCCGGCACCACGGACCCGTGCGCGACGCCATCCTGTTGCGCGCCCTGGGCAGCCCCGACCCGTACGGCAAGCAGATCGACGGCATGGGCAATGCATCGTCCAGCACCAGCAAGGCCGTGATCCTGGCTCCCAGTACGCGGGAAGGCCATGACGTGGACTATCTGTTTGGCCAGGTCGCCATCGACCAGCCGTTTGTGGACTGGAGCGGCAACTGCGGCAACCTCTCGGCCGCCGTGGGGCCCTGCGCCATCCACATGGGACTGATAGATCCCGCGCGCATTCCTCGCAACGGCACGGTCACCATTCGCATCTGGCAGGCCAACATCGCCAAGACCATCGTGGCCCATGTGCCCATCACGCAAGGCCAGGTCCAGGAGACCGGCTCCTTCGAGCTCGATGGCGTGACCTTCCCGGCCGCCGAAGTGGCGCTGGAGTTCCTGGATCCCGCCGATGAAGGAGACGATGGCGGAGCCATGTTCCCTACAGGCCACCTCGTGGACCGGCTGGACGTGCCCGGCGTGGGCAGCCTGGCGGCCACGCTGATCAATGCGGGTATTCCGACCATCTTCCTGAACGCCCAGGACCTGGGCTACACGGGCTGCGAGCTGCAGGACGCCATCAACACGGACGACGAGGCCCTGGCCCGCTTCGAGGCCATACGCGCCCACGGAGCGCTGCAGATGGGGCTGATCAAGGACCTGGCCGAGGCCGCCAGACGGCAGCACACGCCAAAGATCGCCTTTGTGGCGCCACCGGCCGCCTACACGGCATCCAGCGGCAAGCGCATTGAATCGGGTGACGTGGACCTGCTGGTGCGCGCCCTGTCCATGGGCAAGCTGCACCACGCCATGATGGGCACGGCTGCCGTGGCCATCGGCACCGCAGCGGCTGTGCCGGGCACGCTGGTGAATCTGGCGGCAGGCGGCGGCGAGCGCAGCGCCGTGCGCTTTGGCCACCCCTCCGGAACGCTGCGCGTGGGCGCCGAGGCCCGTTTGGTGAACGGCCAGTGGCAGGTGACCAAGGCCCTGATGAGCCGCAGCGCACGCATCCTGATGGAAGGCTGGATCAGGGTCCCCGGCGAGGTGTTGAGCGCCGCATGAATGCGCGGGCCGGGACTTCAGGCCGCAGCCGTGCTCACGCCTCGGCTGCCAGCGCCGCCCCACGCCACGCCTGGAGCTGCTCCAGCGTGTTCGTCGTGCCGCCGCAGGCCACCACCAGCACGCGCTGGAAGCCTTGCAACGCAGGAGCGCGCCCGTAGGCCAGGGCCAGCGCGGCGCCACAGGCCGGCTCCACATGCAGGCGATGGTCGTCAATGAAGCGCAGGCAGGCCTGCAGCGCCTGCGCATCCGTCACCACGGCGCTTCGCACGGGGTGCACCTGCGCCAGATCGAAGGCTCTCTGGCAGACCTGGCGCGCGCCCAGCGAAGTAGCCACGCTGGTGATGCGGTCCAGCAGTACGCGGCGGCCCTGGGCCAGGGACTGCGCCAGAGAATCGGCGCCGGCCGTCTCCGCCGCGATCACGGGCACATCGGTCCAGCCATGGCGCTCCAGGCCCTGCACCACGCCGGCCAGCAGGCCGCCGCCGCCCACGGCCAGCACCACGGCGTCGGGCTTGAAGTCGGCAGCGGCCAGCTCATCGACCAGGGTGGAATGCCCCGTCCACAGCAGCGGGTCGTCAAACGGATGGACAAAGGCATCCTCGGCGTCCAGCAGGGACTGGGCCAGGGCATTGGCCTCGTCCCAGACGGCGCCATGCACGATCAGCTCGGCGCCCTGGGCACGGATCAGTGCCCGCGCATGTTCGGTCGTGGTTTGCGGTACGACCACGGTGACGGGTATGGACAGCTGCCGCCCGGCATAGGCCACGGCAATGCCCGCATTGCCGCCCGATGAGGCCACAAAGCGCTTCTTGCCCTGGCGCGCCAGGGTCTCGCAGGCATGGCCTATGCCGCGCAGCTTGAATGATCCGCAGGGTTGCAGCGCATCCAGCTTGAGCCAGATTTCAGGACCACCGGCGTGGCTCAGGGCATGGGACGGGATAAGGGGAGTGAAGGTGTGCAAAGGCATGGGGTGGCAGTGTAGGACTGGCGTTCAGCCGCGATAATCCCTTGGCTTTTCAAATATTCTTTGCGCCATGAGCACAAATCAAGCCCTGCCCCTGTTCGGGGAAATGGCCATCTTCGTCAAGGTGGTGGACACGGGCAGCTTCTCCGAGGCCGCGCGTCAGCTGGGCAGCACGCCATCGGCCACCAGCCGGGGCGTGGCGCGGCTGGAAAGGGCTCTGGGCCTGCGCCTGCTGGAACGCACCACGCGCAAGCTGCGCCTGAGCGAGGCCGGCCGCGAGGTGCATGCGCGCTGCCTGGACATGGTGGGCGCCGCCCAGGCCGTCATGGCCGCGTCCCTGCTGCAGGACGCGCAGCCGCGCGGCCTGGTGCGCATCAGCGTGCCCAAGGCCGTGGGCCGTACAGTGGTCCATCCCCACATGCCCGACTTCCTGGCCCTGTATCCCGAGGTCGACGTGCAGATGCGGCTGGAAGACCGCTACATGGACCTGATCGACGACCCGGTGGACCTGGCCATACGCATCACCAACCACCCGCCGCCAGGCCTCATGGGCCGCCACCTGATGGACATCGACCATCTGCTGTGCGCCTCGCCCCAGTACCTGGCCCGGCACGGCACGCCCGCGCATCCGCTGGACCTCAAGGCCCACAGCTGCATCTACCTGGGAGAGGAGCCCGGCGACGCGCACTGGAAGCTGCGCGGCCGCGGCAAGACCGTCACCGTGGCCGTGCGCGGGCGCTATGCGGCCAACCACACCGGTGTGCGGCTGGACGCCGTGCTGCAGCACATCGGCATCGCCAGCCTGCCCCGCTTCACGGCACGGCAGGCCCTGGCGGACGGGCGCATCGTGCAGGTGCTGCCGGACTGGAGCTTCCTGCCCAACTACAGCGGCCAGCTGTGGATTCTTCACCCGCCCACCAGACATCTGCCACTGAAGCTGCGCGTACTGATGGATTTCCTGGCCGAGCGGCTGGGTGGCCATGCACCCTGATCAGTCCGGCGCCTTGAGCCTGCGCCACAACGTGGCCCGGCTGATGCCCAGGATCTCGCAGGCGCGGCGCTGGTCGCCCTGTACCTGCTCCAGCACTTCGCGCATGCGCTGGCGCTCGGCATCGCGCCGGGCCTCGCGCAGTTGCAGTTGCCGCTGCTGCGCTGGCAGGGCCTGAACGGTACCCTGCCCAGCCCCGCCGCATTCAGGAAACAGCTCCCGCAAGCGGCCCATGTCCACGCGGCCCGCGCTGTCGCGCAGGTCGTGGCGGCAGGCCAGCAGGCGTTCCACCCAGTTGTCCAGCTCTCGCGCATTGCCGGGCCAGCGGTGGCCGGATGCCAGCTCCAGCAAGGCCGCCAGCAAGGGCTCCAGCGATGGCCCTTCCGCCTGCAGCGACTGCGTGCGCAGGCGCCGCGCCAGCATGGCGCGGGCCAGGGCCTGGACATCGGCCGGGCCGCGTTCGTGCAGTCCGGGCATGTACAGGCGCAGCACGGCCAGGCGGTAGAACAGGTCACGCCGGAATTCACCGCGCTCGACCAGGGTCGCCAGATCGGCATGCGTGGCGGCGATGACGCGCAGGTCCACGGGCACGGACGTGGTGGAGCCCACGCGCAGCACTTCGCGCTCCTGCAGCACGCGCAGCAGGCGGGACTGCAGGGCCAGCGGCATATCGCCGATCTCGTCCAGGAACAAGGTGCCCGTATGGGCCGCCTCGATCAGCCCGGTCTTGCCGCCGCGCCGCGCGCCGGTGAAAGCGCCTTCGTCGTAGCCGAAGAGTTCGCTCTCCAGCAGGCTTTCCCCCAGGGCCGCGCAGTTCACCGCCAGGAAGGGCTGGGCCGCGCGCCGGCTGGCGCGGTGCATGCCCTGGGCCAGCAACTCCTTGCCCGTGCCGCTGTCGCCCTGGATGAGCACGGTGGCATCACTGGCCGCGAACTGGCGCGCCAGGCGGCGCACGCGCTGGGCGGGCCCGCTGTCGCCCGCGTAGTCTTCGATGCGCCAGCGCACGCCCGCGCCGCGCAGGCTGCGGTTGGCGCGCAGGTGGCGGTCGGCACGCTGGATGGTGGCCGGGTCGCGGCACACCAGCAAGGCGCCCGTGAGCTGGCCGTTTTCCACGATGGGCGCGCGCCGCACGACCAGGGTGCGCATGGCCAGCTGGACCACGTCTTCACTGCCTTCGGGCTCCAGGGACTGCGACTGCAGCGCCTGTGCCAGTGCCAGCGCGGGTGCCACCTCGTCCAGCAGCCGGCCATGCAGCGCATTGGCGGGCGCGCCCAGCAGCGCGGCCATGGTGGGGTTCAGGGCCTGGATGCGGCCTTGCGTGTCCACGGCGACCACGCCGTCCTGCAACTGGCCGAGCACGGTTTCCAGCCGCTGGTGGCGGGCGCGCTCGGCATGGCGGTGGCGGGCCAGCAGCACGGCATCACGCAGGGCCTGCAGCACGGCGCCATCGGAGTACAGCAGCACGCTGGGAATGCCGGCCTGCTCGGCCAGGTCGGCCACCAGGCCGGGCGCGACGACGGCGCCCACGCCGGCGGCCTGCAGCGCACGCACGCAGGCCTGGGCATCTTCGGGTCCGTGGTAGCTGAACTGCGCAATGCCGGCGCCGAACAGCGCGTCGAACTGGGCCAGATGCGGCGAGGGATGGTCGAACGACACCAGCCCGATGCGCGGCGTGCCGCCGGACTGGGCCAGTGCACGTGCGCTGGCCAGCGCCTGCAGCAGATCGAACCCGCGCACCTCGATCATGACGACGGGGATATCAACCCGCTCGCGCACCCAGGCGCCGCTGGCCCCTGCGGCCACCAGGGCGTCTATGGGCTCGACCGCCTGCAGAGCACGCACGGCCTGCACGGCATCGTCAAAGGCCGCGCTGACATGCTCCACGCGCACCTGGTCGCCCACGGCCAGCGACATGCGCTCCAGCACGCGGCCGATGCGGTGGCGGCCCACGGTGACGACGCGCGGCCAGGCTGCGCGGGGGCCGGAAGGGGTTGCATGCATGGAAGGCACAACTGATTCATTCATGCAACCGATTATTTCATTCATGCAACACCGCACCGGGCGAATCGATGAATGCCTGCAGAGCAGGCTTTTCAAGAAACACAAAACCCATTCACATCAACAACTTGCGATATTAAGGGTTTACCCTTTGATCCGGTGGCATGCCACTTGCAACAGGCCAGGCGTTTCAATCATTTCAAGCATTTCCAGGAGACCCCATGAACCAGCCATCCCGCCTGCCCCGCCGCACCGCCCTGGCCACCCTGCTTGCCGCCGCGCTGCCGCTGGCCGGCGTGACCTGCTCCGTCGCTGCACGGGCTGCCGGCGCCGCCGATGCCTGGCCCACCCGCCCCATTCGCCTGGTGGTGCCGTTCTCGGCAGGCGGCGCCAATGACCTGATGGCACGCTCGGCTGCCGAAGGCGCGTCCAGGATCCTGGGCCAGCCCGTGGTGGTCGACAACCGCGCGGGTGCGGGAGGTACGGTGGGCGCCGACATCGTGGCCAAGGCCCAGCCCGACGGCTACACCCTGCTGGTGAGCGCGGCCGGCGTGATCTCCAACAGCATGATCAAGAAGACCATGCCGTTCAAGGACGATGCGCTGGTTCCGGTGGCCATGATCGGCCTGGCGCCGTCCGTGATCGTGGTTCCCAAGAACGCGCCCTACCAGAACCTGCGCGATTTCGTCGAGGCATCGAAGAAGGGCCAGGGCTTCAACTTCGCCACGGCCGGCACGGGCAGCACGCCGCATTTCGTGGCCGAGATGCTGAACGTGAAGTACGGCGCCCAGCTGCAGCCCGTGCCCTACAAGAGCGGGTCGGAGAGCACGACGGCCGTGCTGGGCGGGCAGGTGGAGGGCACGTCGGAGGCCAGCATCATCGCCCTGCCCCACATCCTCAACGAAGGCAAGTTCAAGGCCCTGGCCACCACCTGGACGCAGCGCATCTCGGCCTATCCGCAGCTGTCCACCGCCGTGGAGCAGGGCTTTGCCGAGCTGCAGATCGCGCACTGGGCCGGCATCCATGCGCCCAAGGGGACGCCGCCCGCCATCCTGGACAAGCTGGCCGCCGCCGTGGACAAGGCCATGAAGGAGCCCGCCACCGTGGAAAAGCTCAAGGGCCTGGGCATCGAACCCATCGGAGGCACGCGCGCCGAGTTCGTGAAGTTCACAGACGCCGAACGCAAGCGCCTGGGCGAGATCGTCAAGGCCGCGAACATGCAGGAAAAGTGAACCGCTTGCGCCATCACCACCGATCCCAACCGAGACAAGACACCATGAATACCCGCCGCAACACCCTCCGCCTGGGCATGGGCCTGGCCCTCAGCGCCATCGCCGCCGCTGCCGCCCTGCTCGCTGCCCCCGCCACCGCCGTGGCCCAGGGCGCAGATGCCTGGCCCTCGCGCCCCATCAAGTTCATCGTGCCCTATGCGGCCGGCGGCTTTGCCGATACACGGGCCCGCAAGATCGCCGACAAGATAGGCCAGAGCCTGGGCCAGCCCATCGTGATCGACAACCGCGGCGGCGCGGGCGGCGTGACGGGCACGGATGCCATCGCCAAGGCCACGGACGGCCATACCTTCGGTTTCGGCTCGCCGGGTCCGCTGGTGACCAATCCCATGCTGATGAAAAAGCTGCCCTACAACGCCGCACGCGACCTGCAGCCCATCATCCTGATCGAAGAGGCGCCGCTGATCCTGACCACGGCGCCCAACCAGCCGTTCAAGACCGTGGCCGAACTGGTCGCGGCAGCCAAGGCCAAGCCCGGCACGCTGACCTATGGATCGTCGGGCGTGGGCGGTGCCCACCACCTGTCGGGCGAGCTGCTGGCCTTCCAGACGCGCACGGAAATGGTCCATGTGCCCTACAAGGGCGGCGCGCTGGCGGCCACCGACCTGATGGGCGGCCACCTGGCCTTCATGTTCGAGATGGGCTATGCGGCCCTGCCCGCCATCCAGGGCGACAAGGTCAAGGCGCTGGCCGTGTCCAGCAAGCAGCGACTGAAGGTGCTGCCCGGCGTGCCCACGCTGGATGAGGTGGGCATCAAGGGCTTCGAGTCATACAACTGGCTGGGCATGATCGCGCCGGCCAGCACGCCGCCGGCCGTGATCGAGCGCCTGAACAAGGCCGTGAACGAGGCCCTCAAGGACGCGGAGGTGCGCGCCATGATCGAGAACACGGGCGGCATGGTCATGGGCGGCACACCCCAGGCCTACGGCAAGTTCATCGAGGCCGAACGCGCCAAGTGGGGCCCGGTGATCAAGAACGCCAACATCACGCTGGACTGAGCGCCAGCACGCGCATCGCTTTTCCTCATCCGACAGAACCCTCCATGAACACCAAGCAACAACTCAAGGCCCTGGCCGAAACACGCCGCGGCGTGCTCGTGCCCGGCGCATTCAACGCACTGTCCGCGCGCGTCGTGGCCGATCTCGGCTTCGAGGCCATCTATGTGACCGGCGCTGGCGTGACCAATATGTGGTTCGGCCTGCCCGACCAGGCCTTCATGGGCCTGACCGACATCGCCGACCACACGGCCCGCATCCGCGACGCCGTGGATCTGCCGCTGATCGTCGATGCCGACACCGGCTTCGGCAACGCGCTCAACACCTACCACGCCGTGCGCACGCTGGAGCGCGCGGGCGCCGACTGCATCCAGATCGAGGACCAGATCAGCCCCAAGCGCTGCGGCCATTTCAATGGCAAGGAAGTGATTTCCACCGAGGAAATGCTGGGCAAGATCAAGGCCGCCGTGGACGCGCGCCGCGACCAGGGCACGCTGATCATGGCGCGCACCGATGCCTGCGCCACGCAGGGCTTCGAGGCTGCCGTCGAGCGCGCCCAGCGCTTTGCCGAGGCGGGAGCCGACATCCTCTTCGTGGAGGCCGTGACCCAGGCCGAAGAAATCCGCGCCCTGCCCCAGCGCCTGTCCACGCCGCAGCTGATGAACATGGTGATCGGAGGCAAGACGCCCATCACCGACGCGGGCGAACTGGCAGACCTGGGCTATGGCCTGGTGCTGTATGCCAATGCCGCGCTGCAAGGCGCCGTGGCCGGCATGCAAAAGGCGCTGGGCCAGCTGCGCAACGAGCGCAGGGTGGACGAGAACCCCGCCGTGGTCGCCCCCTTTGCCGAGCGCCAGCGCCTGGTCAACAAGCCGTTCTGGGACGCGCTGGAAAAGAAGTACGAGTGAAGCGCGAGTGAAGTTCGAGCGAGGGCGGGCTGGCGCAGCGCCGCTCAGCCGCTCAGCCCCTCGCAGGCGCCTTCCACCCCTTGAGCGTCAGCTCCAGCGCCTGCAGCGCCTGCTGCAGGCGTTCGGGGGGTGCCCCTTCCTCGGCAATCCAGAATGCCGACTCCACCAGGCAGCCATTGAGCAGGCGCGACATGGCCAGCGGATTGGCCCGCACGATCACGCCGCGCTCCATGAGCTGCTCCAGGTAGCCGGCCACGAAGGCGATGCAGGCACGGTGCTGCTCGCCCTGGTCCGTGCCCGTCAGCACGGCGCGCGCATCCTGCAGCACGATGCGGCGTATCTCGCCCTCCTGCGCCATGGCCAGGTAGGCACGGCAGTAGGCCAGGAACCCCTCCCAGGGATCTGCATGGTCGGCCAGCACCTGCTCAAGGCGTGCGTCCATCTCGGCATCCATCTGCGCCACCACGGCGGCCAGCAGGCCCGGCTTGCCGCCGAAATGGTGGTACAGCGCGCCGCGCGTCAGGCCGGCCTTGGCCGTCAGTTCGTCCATGGAGGCCTGGGCATAGCCCTGGCTGCCAAAGGCCTCGCGCGCAGCCTCGATGAGCTTGGCGCGTGTCTCCTCGATCATGCTGGCCCGGCTTTTGCGCATGGCGCACTCCATTCACATACAAAACGTATGCCAATGATACGGCGCGTCATGGGCAACCCGTAGAATCGCTGACATACGCCGCGTATGTGATTGCAGCGGCCTGTCCGTCTTCCGAGGTTTCCATGTTCCACGCCTACCGCCAGCTGTTCTCCCGGCCCGGCACGGCCGCCTTTGTGCTGGCCGGTCTCCTGGCCCGCCTGCCCCTTTCCATGACGGGTATCGGCCTGATCACCATGCTGTCCCAGCAGCGCGGCGCATACACGCTGGCCGGCGCGGTCGCTGCCTGCTTTGCGCTGTCCATCGCGGTGCTGGCGCCCCGCATCTCGGCCCTGGTGGACCGCCATGGCCAGCGCAAGGTCCTGCCCTGGGCAGCGGCCGTGAGTGCTGCCGCCATGTTTGCGCTGCTGGCGTGCGCGCATTGGCAGGGACCGGAGTGGCTGCTGCTGGTGCTGGCAGCGCTGGTGGGTGCCCTGCCCAGCATGCCGGCCATGGTGCGTGCGCGCTGGACCGTGCTGCTGCGCGGCACGCCACAACTGCAGACGGCCTATGCGCTGGAGGCCGTGCTGGACGATGTCTGCTTCATCGTCGGCCCGCCCCTGTCGGTCGGCCTGAGCATGGTGCTGTTCCCCGAGGCCGGGCCGCTGGCCGCCTCCTTGCTGCTGCTGGTGGGCGTGGCGCTGTTCGTGGCCCAGCGTCGTACAGAGCCACCCGTGGACACATCGCAGCGGCGCACGCGCCAGCAATCGCTGGCCCGCCATCCCGTGGTGCGCACGCTGGCGCTGTTCATGCTGGCCCAGGGCATCATCGTGGGCACCATCGACGTGGCCAGCGTGGCCTTTGCCACGCAGCAGGGCCAGCCGGCGGCGGCCAGCATCGTGCTCTCGTTCTATGCGTTGGGCTCCTGCGTGATGGGACTGGTGTTCGGCACGCTGCGCCTGAAGGCGCCGCTGCACCGCCAGATCGCCTGGGTGGGCGCCTCGGTCTGCATCACGGCCGTGCCCCTGCTGCTGGCCACCAATGTGTTCACGCTGACCCTGGCCGTGCTGCTGGCCGGCATTACCTTCGGCCCGACCATCACTGTGGCCATGGGCCTGGTGGAGCAGCAGGTGCCGCCCCAGCGCCTGACGGAGGGCATGACCTGGCTGCTGACCGGCATTGCCATGGGCGTGGCCCTGGGCGCGGCCGCCGCCGGCTGGGCCACCGACCTGTGGGGCGCGCGCATCTCCTTCGTGGTGGCGCTGCTGGCCGGTGCTGTCATGTGGGCCCTGGGCGTGCTGGCCGCACGCCAGGCACGAGCGAAAGAGAGCCCGCCTGCCGAAGACGCAGCCGCTGCCTGCACCTGAACACGGCCCCAACGCCCGCGCCAGCCCAGACCGCTCAGGCCGTGGCCATCAAGGCCAGCAGCTCGGCCAGGCGCTGGCGCATCCACAGCGCTTCGACCCCGGGCGCCAGCCCTTCCAGCCAGAGCATGCGCACGGTCAGCGGCGGCAGCGCCAGCCCCTCGCAGGCGCGTTGCCGCAGATGCGGGCGCAGATCGCCGAACTCGGCAATATTGACCGGCAGGATGGCCCAGCCCAGGCCGTCGGCCACCATGTCGGCAATCACATAGAAGCTGTTGGAGCGCCAGACGGCGGGACTGAGCACGGTGTCCTCCACGCCTTCGATGTGCATCAGCAACTGGCGGTGCGCGGCCAGCTGCCTGCGCGTCAAGGGCTCTGCGCCATCGAGCACATGGCCCTTGGCCACGCAAATGGTCTGCGGCACGCTGCCGATATGGCGCTGGGCACAGGTGGCCGGCGCAGGCGCTCGGTCGAACTGGAAGGCGACCTGGGCACGCTGCGCCGCCACATGCTCGGCCACTTCGGAGGCCGTGCCGTTCAGCACGGTCAGCTCCATGGCCGGAAAGCGTGCCGCCAGCTCCTTGAACAGCTGGGCCAGCGGCACATAGGGCAATGCCTCGTCCAGCGCAACGGCCAGGCGCGCCTGCCGGCCTGCGGCCAGGGCGCGTGCGCGGTGGTCCATAGCCTGGGCCTGGTGCAGCAGGGACCGGGCCTCCAGCAGCATGACCTCGCCTGCGGCCGTGAGCCGCACATGGCGTCCCACACGGTCGAACAGCTCCAGCCCCAGATCGGCCTCCAGCAGGCCGATGGCCGTGCTCACGGCCGATTGCGCACGGCCCAGGCGGCGCGCAGCCTCGGTCATGGTGCCGGCCTCGGCCACCGCCACGAAATGCCTCAGTCTGTCCAGTGTCCATTCCATCCATCAATTTTATGGATTGAATCAAACTTTTATAAAGCATTTTATTGATGGAAACTGCGGCTTTCATCCAAAGGAAGCTCCGGCCCACAAGGCCAGGGGCAAACAGGTGCTTTATGGCGTTCACGACGCAAACCCGGGTCCCCGCTGCGGGGCATCCCTCCAAATCTCTGGCGGCCGACCCGCGCCGCTGGCTGGTGCTGGCCATCGTCTCGGTGGCGCTGCTGCTCATCGTCATCGACATGACGGTGCTCTACACGGCACTGCCGCGCCTCACGCATGATCTGGCAGCCACGGCCTCCGCCAAGCTGTGGATCGTCAATATCTATGCCCTGGTGGTTTCCGGCCTGCTGCTGGGCATGGGCACGCTGGGCGACAGGCTCGGCTACAAGCGGCTGTTCATGGCCGGGCTGTGCGTGTTCGGCCTGGCATCGCTGTGCGCGGCCTTTGCGCCCTCGCCCGCCCTGCTGATTGCGGCGCGCGCGCTGCTGGGCGTGGGCGCGGCCATGATGATGCCGGCCACGCTGTCCCTGATCCGCCTGAGCTTTGCCGATGAGCGCGAGCGCGCGCTGGCCATCGGCATCTGGGCCTCGGTGGCATCGGGCGGTGCGGCCTTCGGCCCCGTGGTAGGCGGGCTGCTGCTGGAGTATTTCTGGTGGGGCTCGGTGTTCCTGATCAACGTGCCCATCGTGCCGCTGGCCCTGCCCCTGGCCTGGTGGCTGATTCCCGCAGGCGGCGCCACCTCGCAGCGGCCCTGGGACTTTGTGGGCTCGCTGCAGGTCATGGCAGGCCTGGTGGCAAGCACCTACGCGATCAAGGAGGCTGGCAAGCAATCGCCCGACTGGGCCCTGGCCGCCGTGGTCCTGGTGCTGGGCCTGGGCTTTCTTGCCCTGTTCGTGCGGCGCCAGCGGCGCAGCAGCGACCCGCTGCTGGACTTCGCCCTGTTCCGCAACCCGGCCTTTGCCACGGCCGTGGCCTCGGCCCTGGTGGCAGCGGCAGCGCTGATCGGCATGGAACTGGTCTTCAGCCAGCGCCTGCAACTGGTGCAGGGCCTGTCTCCGCTGCAGGCGGGCCTGGCCGTGCTGCCGCTGCCGCTGGCCGCCTTTGTTGCCGGCCCCGTCGCAGGCCACTGGCTGCCGCGAGTGGGTGGGGCCCGCATGCTGCCGGCCTCCCTGTTGCTGTCGGGCCTGGGCATGGGCGGCTACCTGCTGGTCCATGACATGGGCTGGTGGCCGCAGGCGGGGGCGCTGGCCCTGCTGGGCCTGGGCATAGGCGCGGCCATGACCACGGCGTCGAGCACCATCATGCAAAGCGCTCCCGCAGACCGTGCAGGCATGGCGGCTTCGGTCGAGGAGGTGTCATACGAGCTGGGCGGCGCCCTGGGCGTGACGCTGATGGGCAGCCTGCTGTCGGCCGTTTACGCAGGCTCTTTGCGCCTGCCTGAGGGGCTGGGCCTGGCCCTGCCCGATTCCGTGCGCGACAGCCTGGACGAAGCCCTGCTGGCCGCCGAACAGCTGAGGCCTCAGGCCGCGCACCAGTTGACCGAAATGGCACGCACGGCCTTCGGCCAGGGTTTCAGCGCCGTGATCGCCGGCGCCACGCTGCTGCTGGTGTGCACGGCGCTGTGGACGGGGTGGCGGCTGCGCGGTCAGCGCCGCTGAACGGCGGCACCCCGGCCTCAGCCAGAAAGCCAAAAAGCCCCTTTCGGGGCTTTTTGGGCGCTGCGTGCACGTTGCGCGTGCACATTGCTGGCAGGTGCTTCGATCAGGCGAAGTTCTGCTCGGCAAACTTCCAGTTCACCAGCTTGTCGAGGAAGGTCTCGACGAACTTGGGACGCAGGTTGCGGTAGTCGATGTAGTAGGCGTGTTCCCAGACGTCCACGGTCAGCAGGGCCTTGTCTTGCGTGGTCAGGGGCGTGCCGGCGGCGCCGGTGTTGACGATGTCCACCGAACCGTCGGCCTTCTTCACCAGCCAGGTCCAGCCGGAGCCGAAGTTGCCCACGGCCGACTTCACGAAGGCTTCCTTGAAGGCGGCATAGCTGCCCCACTTCTTGTTGATGGCGTCAGCCAGGGCGCCGGTGGGCTCGCCGCCACCGTTGGGGGCCATGCAGTTCCAGAAGAAGGTGTGGTTCCAGATCTGGGCTGCGTTGTTGTAGATGCCGCCGGAAGACTTCTTGACGATCTCTTCCAGGGTCATGCTTTCGAATTCGGTGCCCTTTTGCAGATTGTTCAGGTTCACCACATAGGCGTTGTGGTGCTTGCCATGGTGGTACTCCAGCGTTTCCTGGCTGTAGTGGGGTGCCAGCGCGTCAATCGCATAGGGCAGAGGGGGCAAGGTATGTTCCATGGTGTTTCCTTCGTGGTTGAAATCTTTTAGGACGGGCCAGCACCTGTTGCGCAGAGCGCATGCAGCGCCTGCCGTGACCGTCGCGCGGGGCCTGCATTGCGCGCATTGCTGCGAGCCCTGGCCCTCACGCACCCGAACGGGCATTGTAGGAACAAGTTCGTGACCCTGCGGCGAAAGCGCGCTCCAAATCGGCCATCTTGGCCCGCTGCCGCGAGGGTGGATGTGAATTGACCGCAATCCGGCCAATCGGCCTACACGGATACCGCCTGCCGCCCGCCACTCCCTGCACGCCGAACGCTGCACACAGCGGGCCGCAGTTCAGAGCAGGCGCGGCTGCGTCACCACCAGGTCCAGGCTGCCGTCCGCCAGTTGCGCCTGCAGCGCCGTGCCCGGTGGCGCACGGCGCGCCTCGGTCACGGGATGGCCCTCGGTATCGGTGAGCAGGGCATAGCCGCGCTGCAGCACCAGGCGCGGGTCCAGCAGTTGCAGGCGAAGCTCCATGCGCGCCAGGTGGTCCGCGCGCCTGTCCAGGCCGCGGCGCATGCCCGCAGGCAGCTGCGCCTGCAGGCCCTGCCCCGCGTGGTCCATGCGCTGCAGCCTCAACTGCATGGCATGGCGCAGGCGCTGCGCCTGGCGGCTGAGCTGCAGCCGGCTGCGCGCCAGCTGTTCGCTGGGCCGGCCCAGGCGCTGCGACGCCAGGTCAAGGCGCTGCTGCTGGCGGTCCAGCAGCCGTTGCACCCCGTCCTCCAGCCGGCCCTGCATGAGCTGCAGCGCACCCAGCCAGACTTCGCGCGGCTGGCTCACCAACTCTGCCGCCGCCGTGGGCGTGGGCGCGCGCAGGTCGGCGCAGAAGTCGGCAATGGTGAAGTCGGTCTCGTGCCCCACGCCGCTGATCAGCGGCACCGGGCTTTGCACGATGGTGCGGGCCAGGCGCTCGTCATTGAAGGCCCAGAGGTCTTCGATGGAGCCGCCGCCGCGCACCAGCAAGATGGTGTCGATGTGCGGCGCGCCGGCCACCGATCCCGCGCCTTCCTGCGCCAGCCCATAAAGCCTTTGCAGCGCGTCGATCAGCGAGGCCGGTGCCTGCGCGCCCTGCACCAGGGCCGGCACCAGCACTACGGGGATGTGGGGCACGCGGCGGCGCAGCGCGGTGATCACGTCGTGCAGCGCGGCAGCCCCCGGCGAAGTCACCACGCCAATGCCGCGCGGCAGCGGCGGCAGGCTGCGCTTGCGCGCCGCATCGAAGAGGCCTTCGGCCTCCAGCTGCGCCTTCAGCCGCAGGAACTGCTCGAACAGTGCGCCCTGGCCTGCACGCTGCATGCTTTCGACGACCAGTTGCAGATCACCGCGCTGCTCGTAGACACCCAGCCGGCCCCGCAACTCGACCAGCTCGCCATCGCGCGGCGAAAAGTCCATGAGCTGGGCCGCGCGCCGGAACATGGCGCAGCGGATCTGCCCGCCGGCGTCCTTGATGCTGAAGTAGCAATGGCCGCTGGCCGCGCGCGAGAAGCCACTGATCTCGCCGCGCACCGCCACCGGATTGAAGCGCGCCTGCAAGGCATCGCTCACGGCGCGGCACAGCGCGCCGACTTCCCAGACCAGCGGCGCCGCTGCTGGATTCATTGCGCCAAATGCACCGCTCATGCGGGCTCCCGGTCAGCATGCAGTGCAACATTCTCCACAGGCCGGCAGATGCAGCCTTGAAGAGGCACTTTGGCGATGATTTGCACAAGCAATCTCAAGAATACCTCGCAAGCATTTGATTAATAAGAGATTTTTTACTGAAACAAAGAATTCACATTTGTCACAGTGGTCATTCGCCGTCGCCGCCGCATCTGCGCAGGCAGCTTGATAACAAAGTTATCCACAGAAAATTGTGCTATATGAGCAAGCCCAAGGCCGGAAACCGGGACACCGCCCGTTGCCTGGATGCTGCGCCCGGTCACAGTTTTAGGCCGATCGCGCAGCCGGGACGCCTGGACCGGCCACATGGCTGGGCCATAATCGTCGGCTGCAGTTAAACGCGGGGGGAAAACAACTTGCTGTCGATCATACAAGCCGCAGGCTGGCCGATCTGGCCACTGATTGCCTGCTCCATCCTGGCTCTGGCCCTGGTCTTTGAACGCTTCGTGGCGCTGAAAACAGCCCGTGTTGCGCCGCCTGCCCTGTTGGGCGAGGCGATTTCCGTGTCCTCGCGCGGCCTGCCCAGTCAGGAAGTCGTGCAGCAACTGGCACAGAACTCCACGCTGGGCGAGGTCCTGGCCAGCGGGCTGCGCGCACTGCAGGCCCATCCGGACAGCAGCGAGGAAGAGCTGCGCGCGTCCATGGAAGGCGCCGGCCGCGCCGCCGCCCACACGCTGGAAAAACACCTGAGCGCGCTGGCCACCATCGCCTCTGCCGCCCCTTTGCTGGGCCTGCTGGGCACGGTGATCGGCATGATCGAGATCTTCGGCTCGCAAGGCGGCGCATCGGCCACCGGCGGCAGCAACCCCGCCCAGCTGGCGGCCGGCATCTCCATCGCCCTGTACAACACGGCCTTCGGCCTGATCGTCGCCATTCCGGCCCTGATCTTCTGGCGCTACTTCCGCGCCCGCGTCGACGGCTACCTGCTGGGCATGGAGCTGGCTTCCGAACAGTTCGTGCGCCACCTCACCCGCGTCGGCGGCAAGTGAACCAGCACGCGAGAGACCTGACATGAACTTCCGTCCCCGCCGCCGTGACGAACCCGAGATCAACCTGATCCCGTTCATCGACGTGCTGCTGGTGGTGCTGATCTTTCTGATGCTGTCCACCACCTACAGCAAGTTCACCGAGCTGCAGCTGACCCTTCCGGTGGCCGACGTCGAGCAGCAGCGCGACCGGCCCCGCGAAATCATCGTCGCCATCGCAGCCGATGGCCGCTATGCCATCAACAAGACCGCCGTGGAAGACCGCAGCGTCACCGGCCTGACCCAGGCGCTGGCCGCAGCGGCCGTCGCCGGCAAGGACAGTGTGGTCATCATCAGCGCCGATGCCACTGCGCCGCACCAGTCCGTGGTATCGGTGATGGAAGCCTCGCGCCGCGCCGGACTGTCCCAGATCACCTTCGCCACGCAGACCTCGGCCAGCGCCGGGCGCTGAAGGCAAGCCGCCATGCCCCGGACTGGTCCTGCGCCCTCAGCCCGGGGGCTTCGCGCGGCCTGGCGCCGCCGCGGTCCGCTGGCCTGCGCGCTCCTTCCCCTGTCCCTGCTGTACCGCGCCCTGCTGGGCCTGCATCGGCTGCCTTATGCACTGGGCTTCAGGCGTGGGGGTCAGGCCGGCATTCCGGTCATCGTCGTCGGCAACGTGATTGCGGGCGGCGCCGGAAAGACCCCCGTCACGCTCGCCCTGGCCCGCCATCTGCGCGATGGCGGCTGGAGTCCCGGCATCGTCTCGCGCGGCTATGGTCGCAGCACGGACGACTGCCGCGAAGCCCGTCCTGACAGCGCCCCCGCCGACGTGGGTGACGAGCCCGCGCTGCTGGCGCGTGCCAGCGGCGTGCCGGTCTTCGTGGCTCGCAAGCGCATCGAGGCCGTCCAGGCCCTGCGCGCCCGCCACCCGCAGGTGGATGTGGTCATCAGCGACGACGGCCTGCAGCACCTGGCCCTGGCCCGCGACATCGAGCTGTGCGTCTTCAATGACGACGGCATCGGCAACGGCTGGCTGCTGCCGGCCGGCCCGCTGCGCGAGCCCTGGCCGCGCCCCGTCACCGCCGTGCTGCATGCAGGCGCAGCCCCCGACACCGACGCCCCCGCGTTTGCCATGCAGCGCCAGCTGTCCAGCGAAGCCGTCAATGCCCAAGGCGAGCGCATCGCACTGTCCTCCCTGCGTGCGCAGCCCGTGGAGGCCGTGGCGGCAGTGGCCCGGCCCGAAGGCTTTTTCTCCATGCTGACCCGCGAGCAAGGCCTGACGCTGGAGCATGTCCAGGCGCTTCCGGATCACTATAATTTTGAGAGCTTCCAGCGCCTGGGGCGCAACGAAGACCCGCTGGTCTGCACCGAAAAAGATGCCGTCAAGCTGTGGCGCACCCATCCCCAGGCCTGGGCGGTTGCGCTGCAATTGCAGCTGCCGGCGGATTTCTGGGCTCTGCTGGATGAGCGGCTGCAGGCACTGCGCCCCTGCCCCGCCTGACTATCATCTCCGTCTCGGCTGGCTGCCACGGCCCGCCCTTTCCCTTCAAAACACAGGATCCGCCATGGACGCCAAACTTCTCGAACTGCTGGTCTGCCCCGTCACCAAAGGCCCGCTGCGCTTTGACCGCGAGCACCAGGAACTGGTCTCGCGCAGCGCGCGCCTGGCCTACCCGGTGCGCGACGGCATTCCCGTGCTGCTGGAAACCGAGGCCCGCACGCTGGACGACGACGAGATCGAGGACTGATTTTTCCCATCACCTGCGCCGCCCCACGCCTTCGCCTCACTCCTGCACGCACCATGACCTCCGCGCCCTTCACGGTTCTGATTCCCGCCCGCCTGTCTTCCAGCCGCCTGCCGGGCAAGCCCCTGGCCGACATTGCAGGGCTTCCCATGGTCGTGCGCGTGGCACAGCGCGCCAGCCGCAGCGGCGCCGCGCGGTGCGTGGTCGCAGCCGATGACGAAAGCATCCTCGCCGCCTGTACCGCGCATGGCGTGGCGGCCGTGCTCACGCGCAACGACCATGCCAGCGGCAGCGACCGACTGGCCGAGGCCTGCGCGCTGCTGGGTCTCGATGGCGATGACATCGTGGTCAATGTCCAGGGCGACGAGCCGCTGATCGCCCCCGAACTCATCGACGCCGTGGCCGCCCTGCTGCCCCGGCAACCTTCGGCCAGCATGGGAACAGCGGCGCATGCCATTGACAGCCTTGCCGACTTCGTCAACCCGAACGTGGTCAAGGTCGTCTGCGATGCCCAGGGCATGGCCCACTATTTCAGCCGTGCGCCCATTCCCTTCGCGCGCGAGCATGCGGACCAGGCATGGTGGGAGACGGCATCGGCAGCGTTGGGCCACCCCGGCTTCGCACCGCTGCGCCACATCGGCATCTACAGCTATCGCGCCGGCTTCCTGCGCAGCTTCCCCCAGCTTTCCCAGGCACCCACCGAGGCACTGGAGGCCCTGGAGCAGTTGCGTGCGCTGTGGCACGGCCACCGCATCGCCGTCCATGTCACACTCCATGCACCCGGCCCTGGCGTGGACACGCGCGAGGATCTGGAGCGGATGCGCGCCCAGCTGTCCAACCCGCCGGCCTGAATCGGCCGGCCGCTGAAAACGCACAAATGGCGATGCCGGGCATCGCCATTTGCAGCAACACCGCCCATGCGGTTTTGTCGGACAGCAAAACGCAGGTTTTGGCGATTGCACAGGCGACAGTTTTGCCCTGTGCGTGTAAGCCAGTGTTGGCCCTGTGCGTGCTATCCTTGCCCGCGACAAAAATATGACGCATGGACTGTCCGCCCCGGTGGGCCGATCCGGCAGACAAGAATTTCTACTCTCCTCAAGGACTTCCATGAAACTGATTTTGTTGGGCGCACCCGGCGCCGGCAAAGGCACGCAAGCCGCTTTCATCTGCCAGAAGTACGGCATTCCCCAGATCTCCACCGGTGACATGCTGCGTGCCGCCGTCAAGGCCGGCACGCCCCTGGGCCAGCAGGCCAAGGCCGTGATGGACGCCGGCCAACTGGTCAGCGACGACCTGATCATCAATCTGGTCAAGGAGCGCATTGCCCAGCCCGATTGCGCCAACGGCTTCCTGTTCGACGGATTTCCCCGCACCATTCCCCAGGCCGACGCCATGAAGGCCGCCGGCGTGAAGCTGGACTACGTGCTCGAGATCGATGTGCCCTTCGATGCCATCATCGAGCGCATGAGCGGCCGCCGCTCCCACCCCGCTTCGGGCCGCACCTACCACGTCACGTTCAACCCGCCCAAGGTCGAAGGCCTGGACGACGTGACCGGCGAGCCGCTGGTGCAGCGCGAGGACGACAAGGAAGAAACGGTCAAGAAGCGCCTGGACGTCTACAGCAGCCAGACCCGCCCACTGGTGGACTACTACCGCGCCTGGGCCGAGAAGGAAGCCGCAGCAGCCCCCAAGTACCGCGCCATCAGCGGCCTGGGCTCGGTGGAAGACATCACCCAGCGCGCCCTGGCAGCACTGGCTGAATGACGCAGGCCATGCGCCAGACCCCAGAAAAGCACCCGCCGGGTGCTTTTTTGTTGCCCGCCTGCATCTGAAGCGCCGGCGACGCCCGGAGGATCAGTCGCGCGGCTGCGCGGCCAGCGCCAGCATCATGGCAATCCGCGCCTTGGCCACGGGCAGTTGGACCAGATCGGCCTCTGCGGGGTCCGTGCCAAGCCCCGAGGCAACGGGCAGGCCTTCGGCGCAGCGCGTGCCCCGCCAGATCCAGACGCCTTTGTCGCGCGCACGCAGCAAGGCTGCTTCCATGCTTTCGTGAACGGTCGCATTGCCCGTGCCGGCCACCACGATGCCGCGCACGCCTGCGGCCACCAGCGCATCCACGCCGCAGGCTCGCGCCAGGGCACTGCTGAACACCACCTCGACCCAGGGCAGCTCATCCAGCGCCAGCAGGTCAGACAGCGCGGGAGCGGAAATCACCATCCGCGCAACGGGGGCGACCGGCGTGACCGGCGCATCAGGCACCAGCCAGCGCACGCGTCCTTCCTCCACCACGGCCTGCGGGCCACCTTCCATGGAGCGCATGGCCTGCAGTCGGTAAGGGTGGACTTTTTGCACCTGGGCCGCCGCATGCACTTCGCCGCCGGCCACCACCCACACACCGCTGCGCCCGCCGCTGGCGGCCACGGTCACGGCATCGCGCAGATTCTGCGGTCCGTCGGCCAGCAGGGCCGTGGCCGGGCGCATGGCGCAAGTGAGCACTATGGGCTTGGCGGCAGGCAGCAGGCTGTGCAGCAGCCAGGCCGTCTCTTCCAGCGTGTCCGTTCCATGCGTGATCACCACGGCGCGTGTGTCCGCATCCTCCAGCGCCTGCGTGCAGGCACGCAGCAACGCGCGCCACACGGGCCAGTCCATATCCTTGCTGTCCACCTGCGCGATCTGCTGCGTCTGCACAGGCCCCAGCGCCTGCTGCTCCAGATCCGGCACGGCATCGAGCAGCGACTGCACCGTGATCTGTCCGGCCTTGTATCCCACTGCCTGCGACTGCGAATCCGCCCGGCCGGCGATGGTGCCGCCCGTGCCAAGAATCACCAACTTTGACTGCCCCACTTGCACCTCTTGGAAAACTGGTTAAAAATACAGATACTGTATAAATCATCAGATGACTTCTCTGCCTGCCATCTGAATTCAAGGACCGGACGCACGCCATGCTCGACCATCCCAAGCTCACCGCCCGCCAGCAACAGATCCTGGACCTGATCCAGGCCGCCATCTCCCGCACGGGCGCGCCCCCCACCCGCGCGGAAATCGCCAACACGCTGGGCTTCAAGTCCGCCAACGCAGCAGAGGAACATCTGCAGGCCCTGGCCCGCAAAGGCGTGATCGAACTGGTCAGCGGCACCTCCCGCGGCATTCGCCTGCGTACCGACACCGTGCGCAACATCAATGCCGCACGCGGCACCAGCTTCGGGCTGCCGCTGTCGGCCCTGGCGCCGCTGATGCTGCCGCTGGTGGGCCGCGTTGCGGCGGGCTCGCCCATTCTCGCCCAGGAACATATCGACCAGACCTATTCCGTCGAACCCAGCCTGTTCCAGGTCCGCCCGGACTATCTGCTGCGCGTGCGCGGCATGTCCATGCGCGACGCGGGCATCATGGACGGCGATCTGCTGGCCGTGCAGTCCGCGCATGAAGCCCGCAACGGGCAGATCGTCGTGGCACGCCTGGGAGATGAAGTCACCGTCAAGCGCCTGCGCCGCACCACGCAGGGCGTGGAGCTCCTGCCGGAAAACCCCGATTACCCGGTGATCCGCGTCGCTCCCGAAGAGGCCTTTGCCATTGAAGGCCTGGCCGTGGGGCTGATCCGCAACAGCATGTCCATGTAAGCCGGACGGGCAGCCCTGCACGGGTTGCCACACCCTATTTCATGCACCGCCCAGGTGGTAGGCGCGAAGCCTTGCAGCTTCGCCCTGGGCGGAGCTTTGCCCGCAAACCGCAATCCTGCCTGTGTCCATGCCTCTTTGAAATACGCCAACAGGAGTCGTCACATGGGATTCGCTCTGCCAACACTGTCTTCTCTGTCCTTCCTGCGCCTGGCACAGGGCATTCGCCTGCCCGCCGCCGCCATGGAGCCCGCCATGCGCACCATCCAGCCCGAATCGCCTGTGCAATCCGAGCAGGCGACCATCCTGTCCTTCAGCAAGGCACGCCGCCGCAGCCAGCAGCGGCGCAGCAAGTCAGCACGGCTGCCAGAACACAGGGATGCGCAGCTGCTGCTGCCCCTGCAACCCGAACTGCCCTCCCTTCCGGCAGATCAGGCCCTGCCTTCGGGTCTGCGCATCATCCAGCGCTCGCCGCAGGAGCAGCCCGAATGCCTGTTCATCTCGGGCCGCATGGCCGATGTCTGTGCCGCCCTCGAACGCATGGAAGCGCACGGCGCGCAGACACCGGCCTGAGGTCGCCCTGAGACCGACCCGTCCACCCGGTCTGCGAGAGCCCGGGCCTGTCTCTTGCCTTGCCCAGCGGCAGGGGCTGCGCATCAGGCCCTGACAGCCGCCGGTGCAGCACTCCCCTCGCTGCGCCGATTGCGCATGCACCACGCCTGCGCCGCGGCAACGCACAGAATGCACAGCACGACGCTCAACGAAAAACGCAGTCCGCGCGCATCGGACAGCATGCCGAACAACGGCGCCACCATGCCGCCTATCGACATGGCCAGCCCCAGGGTCAGCCCGCTGGCCGTGGCCTGGTTGCGCGGCAGATAGTCCTGGGCCAGCGTGACCTGGGCGGCAAACGGAAGAAACATGCACACGCCCAGGGCCATGGTGCAGGCCAACGCCATCCATGGCGTGGAGGCCAGGGCCAGGGCCGCCAGAGCAGGCAATGCCAACAGGTAGCCGGCGCGGATGGCCTGCATGCGCCCCCGGCGATCTGCAAGCGTGCCCCCCAGCAAAGTGCCCACCGCCGCAGCGGCTGTGAATGAGGTCAGCGTGGCCGCTCCCATGAAGTCCGAGCCGCCCAGCTCGCGCGTCACGAACATGGGCAGGGTGGACAGCACCGTCACATAGGGAATCGACCAGCAGACGATGACCCCGCACAGCAGGAAGAAGGCGCGCCAGTGGTTGGCGGGCAATTCGCCCTGCGCCACGGCCGGGCGCCGGGTGGCGCAATGGTCCTTGGCTCCATCCCGCCAGGTACAGGCATACCAGAGCACCAGCATGGCCGCTGCAGGCAGGGCCAGCATCCAGCTGCGGTGCAAGGCGCCTGCGCCCACCACGGCCGCAGCCAGCATGGGAGCGAACGATGCCCCCGCCGTTCCGCCCACCGAAAATACGCTCATCGCCTTCTGCGAGCTGCCGCCCGCCATGCGGGCCGCCACCGTTGCGGACGGATGGTAGGCCGCGATCCCCAGGCCGCACAGCACGGCAGCCAACCAGCTGACCCAGTAGTCCGGGCTCATGCCCACCAGGGCCAGGCCCAGGGCGGCCACCACAAAGCCGGCCGGCACCATCCAGGGCCGTGGCGACCGGTCGGCATACAGGCCGAACAGCGGCTGGACCATGCTCGACAGGCCCGTGGCCGCCAGCATCAGGCCGCTGGCTTCCGTATAGCTGTAGCCGCGCTCCAGCACCATGAAGGGCAACAGCGCAGGAACCAGTCCCTGGTAGAGGTCGTTGATGGCATGCGTGCCCGTAAGCAGCCCCAGACGTGCGCGGTTCATGCCCTGCCTCCTGTCACGTCCGTCATTCTCGAAAGGGAAATCATCTCCATACCTGCCACTTTCCTGCGGATTGAAAGTGGGTCATCGTAGGAAGTGCATGATCTGCATTCCTGCTACGAAGCAACAACAATCGTCGAGAAAATGACAACCCGGCAAAGTGGCCCACTTTCCCATGCCCGCACCCGCGCCTGCCTGGATGACGTGCCTGCGGCCGCTCCATTGCCCCCGCACGGCGAGCACACGGCCCGCCCGGTCGTGGCCTTTGCCACAGACATGGCGGCCGGCGCTGCCATCGCACCGCATGCCCACCGCCGCGGCCAGCTGCTACATGCCACCGAGGGAGTGATGCTGATCCGCGCGGATTCGGGCAGTTGGGTCGTCCCCCCGGGATGCGCCGTCTGGGTTCCACCACAGGCCCTGCACGCCATCCACATGGCCGCCGGCCCCGTGGCCATGCGCACCGTGTTCGTGGAGCCGGGGCTGCGGCCCGGCCTGTGGCAAGACTGCCGAGTGATGCAGGTCACGCCCCTGCTGCGCGAACTCGTGCTGGAGGCCATCGAGCTGCCCATGGACTACCCGCTGGGCGGCAGGGAGGAGCGTGTCATGCAGTTGATCCTCGACGAAATGGAGCGCGCCCGCGCCCTGTCCTTGCACGTGCCCATGCCCCGGCATGGCGCCCTGGCCGCCTGCTGCCGCAGCTTTGTGGACGACCCATCGCAGGACGCCGGCCTGGCCAGTTGGGCACAGCGGCTGCACATGCATCCCCGCACGCTGGCACGCCTGTTCCTGCGCGAGACCGGCATGAACTTCGGCGCATGGTGCCGCCAGGCCCGTCTTCTGCTCAGCCTGCCCCGGCTGGCCGCTGGCGCCTCGGTCCTGGAAGTGGCGCTCTCCCATGGATACGACAGTCCCAGCGCCTTCGCCGCCGTCTTCCGGCGCAGCTTTGGCGCTCCGCCCAGCGCCTACCAGCGCAATCGCCCGGCGCAGGGCCGGCGTGGAAGTTCCGCCAGCATCTCCCTGTAGCGCACATGCAACAGAAAGATACCCAGTCCTCAGGAGTAAAGCCCGCGTGAAAGATAATTGATAAGCATTCTTATTATCTTTTGCAACCGAAACCGACACGTTGCCCACCTCGGCTTCTACGCCCGGCCTCCCCGCTTCTTTCGCACAAGCCCTCTCCGTGCACAGCCTCTACCAGAATCACCATCCCTGGCTGGAAAGCCTGCTGCGCAAGCGCCTGGGCAACCGTGACGATGCGGCCGACCTGGCCCAGGACACCTTCGTGCGCCTGCTGCGCTCGCCAGTGCCGCAGCAGGACATCCGCGAGCCCAGGCGCTACCTGGCCACCATCGCCCGCGGCCTGGTCACCGACCTGTTTCGCCGCCGCACGCTGGAGCAGTCCTATCTGGACTATCTTGCCCAGCTGCCGCAGTCGCTGGCGCCTTCGCCCGAGGAGCAGGCCATCGTCCAGCAGACCCTGCTCGACGTGGACCGCATGCTCCAGGGCCTTGCACCCAAGGTGCGCGAAGCCTTCGTCCTGTCCCATTTCGAGGAACTGAGCTACCCCGAGATCGCCGAGCGTTTGGGCGTGTCGCTGCGCACCGTCAGCAACTACCTGACCCGGGCGATGGAGCATTGCTGCCTGGTCCTGGCATAGCCACATGGGCGAGGGAACTTTGGAAAGCAACGACCGACGGGCCTTGCATGAGGCCGCTGCCTGGCATGTGAAACTGCGCGGCACCGCGGTGACGCCAAGCCTGCAGCAGGCATGGACGGACTGGCACGAGGCCGACCCCGCCCACCAGCGCGCCTGGCTGCGCGTGCAATCCGTCACCGCACAGCTGTCGCATCTGCCCGCACCCTTGGCGCGCCAGGCGCTGGGCCGCCGCTCCGACCCCAATCGCCGTTCTGCGGTGCGTGCTGTGGCCCTTGGCCTGGGCAGCGGTGCCACGGCCTGGCTCGCCTGGAAAGGCGCGCCGCTCGAGCACTGGCAGGCCGCTCATCGCACCGCCACTGGCGAGCGCCGCGACCTGACGCTGCCCGACGGCTCCCTGGTGGCCCTGGATACAGCCACCTCCGTGGACGTGGCTTTCGACGACCGCCAGCGCCTGCTGCGCCTTTACCGCGGCCGCATCCTCGTCGCCACCGGGCCAGACGCACTGGGCCGCCCCTTCAGTGTGCAAACCCCGCAAGGCCATGTACTGGCCCTGGGAACGCGCTTCACGGTCCATGTCGCGGACGACGGCCTGTGCCATGTCAACGTGCAGGAAAAGACCGTGCGCCTGCAGCCCCTGGACAGCGAAGCCACCCCCACCGAGCTGCAGGCCGGGCAACACGCCGCCTTCTCGGCCAGCGCCGCCCAGCCACCCGCGTCTGCCGATCCCTTTGCCGCCAGCTGGCACGAAGGCGGACTGATCGCGCTGGACATGCCGCTGGGCCAGCTGATCGACGCCCTCGCCCGCTACCGGCCCGGCTACCTGGGCTGCACGCCCGAGGTGGCAGGCCTGCGTGTCTCGGGCGCCTTTCCCGTGGACGACACCGATCGCGCCCTGGCCGCGCTCGTCAGCCGCTTCCCCTTGCAGTTGAGCACCCGTACACGCTATTGGGTGCAAGTGCAGGCACGGTCTGGCGGGGATTGAGTAGGCGATCGAGGAGGCGTTCCAGTGGGCGAGCCGGCGGCCGCACGGCCTTTGCGGTCAGGCCCGCACATACGGGTGATGCACCACGTCGAAGCCCTCCTGTGCGCAAGGCGCGACAAAGTAGCTGGTGATCAGGTCGAATTGCTCATCGCTGGCCTGAAAGGGATGATCCCCCGCCGCATTGCGCGCACGCAGGCGCTGCTTGCAGACCTCATCGGGCACATCCAGGAAATGCAGGCGGTGGGAGGCTCCCACCCTCTCGAACACGCTGCGCGCCCAACCTCTGCCTTCCAGCGTGTTGGCAGGAAAGTCCAGCACCACTGAAACGCCGGCATCCAGCAGCGCCTGCACATGTGCCCCCATCAATCCCTTGAGCCGCGCGCTGCAGCGCACATAGTCGGCCACCGACTGCATCTCGCCAGGATACAAACCGGCCAGCCAGGAATCCTCGCTGACCAGCACCGTGCCGGGCTGCGCCGCCAGTTGCCGTGCCAGCGTCGACTTGCCCGAGCCGATCTTGCCGCAGACCATGTGCAGCGTGGCCGGCCGCGCAGCGCGGGAATCGGCCTGGGCGTCGTCCGCATGGCGGGACGGTTCGAAAACCTGCATATCCATCTCCTGAAAGGCTTGTGAAAACCCTGGAGGCGGAATGAAAAAACCCGCCTCCTCTGGGCGGGTTGCATGGCGCCGAAGGCCGCTGGCTAACCCACCATCCAATGGATGGTGCGAATAATCTGCGTTGCGTTCAGGCGGGCCATGGCGCACAGCATAGCGCAATCAGGGCGCCTCAATGGGCCACCATCCGAACCAGCCCCAGCCCCGCAAACAGCGCGGCAACGCCCAGCACCAGCGAACCCAGCGCATACAGCACGGAAGCGAGCCAGTCGCCGCGCTCGTACAGCATGCCGATCTCCAGTGCGTAGGTCGAAAACGTGGTGAAGCCGCCCAGAATGCCCGTGGTGATGAACAGCCTCGCACTCTGCGGCAGCGAAGTCTTGAGCGCAAACCACTCCACCACCACCCCCATCACGAAAGCGCCCAGCACATTGATCGCCAAGGTGCCCAGCGGATAGGCACTGCCCACCAGCCGCAGTGCAAGCAGGTTCGAGCCATGCCGTAGCGCGGAGCCGAGGCCGCCGCCCACGAACACCAAAATGAAACCATAGATACCCATGACCGTCCTTTCATCAAACAACCGGGACGGGCGCGCCGGGCAGGATCAAGACACGGCCCTGCCACCGGCAGGACACGCCCCACCAAGGCAGGAGCCATCAGCCCCTTGCAGGGCGGTTTCGGGAAGCTCCATTCCCATGGATGCAGCCATTGCTGCGGTGGTCGAGTTTACTCCGGGCAAGCGAGCACAGGCAGCCATCCCGTGGCGGCAATACCGACCCTGCATCCCTTGCAGCGGCCTATTGGAATAACTTAACCTCAACCGATTCACCGTACCGGGATACCATCACTCCCATTCATTCACCGAGATGCATATGCGCCTATTGACTCTGACAATCGTTGCGACATTTCTGGCTTTACCTGCCACCGCCCAGGTCTATCAATGCAAGGATGTTTCTGGAAAACTGATTTTTTCAGACAGCCCCTGCAGCAGCGACCAATCCGGCGCACTGATACAGCGCAAAAAATCGGACGATGAAATCTACCGCGAACGGGCCGAGGCCGCAGAGGCCAATGAGCGAAAGCAGCAGCGCCAGATGAACGAAATGCAGCAGCGCCAGATCGAGAGCCAGCAGCGCGTCATCGAACAGCAGGCCCGCAAGGCGAATGCTCCTGCACCGGAGCAGCTCGGCGCATCCTCCCAGTGCAAGGAGGCGCGCAAGGAGCTGGAATTCGTATCCAGCATTCGCACCCTTTCCCTGGATGAAAAACGGATACGCACCAATGCAGCAATCACCAGCGTCAATGCTGCATGCGGCTCCAATACGCCGCTGATGCAGGAACCACCGAAGCCGGTTTTCACACCGCGGGCGGCCCAGCCTGTTCCTCTATCCAGTTGCAAGGGTGCACTTTGCTACGACAGCAATGGCGGAATCTACAACCGCAACGGCCAATTCATCAGTGACAGTCAAGGGCGGAGCTGCCGAATACTGGGTGGAACCATGATTGAGTGCGACTGAGCGCGGTCCATCACACTCTCGGCCTTCACCGGCTTCGCCGGCAGGTGGCAACCCCCAAGTCCCGTCCGACCAGGGGTCCGCAAGGCGTTGCAGGGTGTAATTCGCTGATACAGCTGCGCGGGCGACAGAGCGTGCCAGTGATCGGCTTCACCTGCCAGGGCTTGCTGGCATCTGCGCGGCTTGTGTAACCACGGCTGCGCGATCTGGCGCGGGCCGAAGCCTTCAGCCTCAAGCCCGGGGCTGGTTGAACGACAATGTGACCGTCGGGCCTCGGGGCCCTGGCTGCGCAAGCGTCACACAATAGTCAGGCAGGCCGGTTCAGGTAGGCGTTGATGATGCCCAGGGCAAAGCGCAAAAGCGGATCAGAACATTTGCCGACAACCTCTTGCGCGGCAACCCAGAGATAAATCAAAGGCTTATGAGAGATTCACAGGCAATGAACATCATCATTCTTGACGACTACCAGGACGCCGTACGCAAGCTGGACTGTGCGCGGCTGCTGGAGCCGTTCAACGCCAAGGTCTTCACCAATACCGTCAAGGGTGTGGGCCAGCTGTCGGTGCGGTTGCGCGATGCGGACATCATCGTGCTGATCCGCGAACGCACGCAGATCAGCCGGCAGTTGCTGGAAAAACTCCCGCGCCTGAAGCTGATCGCGCAGACCGGCAAGGCCGGCGCCCATATCGACGTGCAGGCCTGCACCGACCAGGGCGTTGCGATTGCCGAGGGCGTGGGCTCACCCATCGCACCGGCCGAGCTGACCTGGTCGCTGATCATGGCGGCCACGCGGCGGCTGCCGCAGTACATCGCCAACCTCAAGCACGGCGCATGGCAGCAATCGGGGTTCAAGGCGGCGTCCATGCCCGCCAATTTCGGGCTGGGCAGCGTGCTGCACGGGCGCACGCTGGGCATCTGGGGGTATGGCCGCATTGGCAGGCTGGTGGCCCACTATGGCCATGCCTTCGGCATGAAGGTTCTGGTCTGGGGCAGCGAGTCCTCGCGCCAGAAGGCACAGGCCGACGGCTTTTCGGCCGCCGCTTCGCGCGAGGATTTCTTTGCCGAATCCGATGTGCTGTCCATGCATCTTCGCCTGCATGAGGCCACACGCGGCATCGTCACCGCCCAGGATCTGGCGCGCATGAGACCCACAGCCCTGTTCGTGAACACCTCGCGCGCCGAACTGGTGGAGGCCGATGCGCTGCTGGGCGCGCTCAACCGTGGCCGCCCCGGCCTGGCGGCCGTGGATGTCTTCGAGAGCGAGCCCATTCTCCAGGGCCACGCACTGCTGCGGCTGGAGAACTGCATCTGCACGCCGCACATCGGCTATGTGGAGCAAGACAGCTATGAGCTGTATTTCCGCGCCGCCTTCGACAATGTGGTGAACTTCGCTGCAGGCCAGCCCAGCAACATCCTCAATCCCGAGGTGTTCTCAGGCCCGGCACGCGCAGGCTGAAGGCCGGGTCAGGCGGGCACCTCACCCTTCACCCGCCTACCCGATCAGGGATCAACGCCCCCCGCCCTGTACAGCATCGCCGCGTGCGGCACTCGCCCGGTGGGCCAGTTCGTCGGCCACGGCCTCGTAGACGGCTTGGCGCACCACCGACTCCACCTCTTCGCGCAGGCGCACGACGATGGATCGCGTCTGCTGCTGCACCACCGTGGCGATGGCATCGCGCAGGCGCTGGTCCAGCACCAGGTCCACGCGCTGCATGAGGCGATGGACCAGATACTCCTCGGTGACCTGCTGCGCGTGGCTGTCCCAGATGGACTCCATGGTGGGCAATACACAGGCGGGTGATGCCCCAGGTGCTCCAGGTGCCGCAGATGCCGCAGATGCCGGATCCGGCTCGACCCCTTGCGTGGCAGCGTCGGCCTGCACCACCGGCGCGGCAGGAATGGCATCCTCGATCGCTGCGGCCGGGGCCACCTCTGGCACATCGGCCGGTTCGGCAACTTCGGCCACTTCGAGCAGACGGCTCTCCTGGGCCAGCTGCATTTCCACGGACGGCGCACTGGGCGGCAGATAGTCGGAATGCACGGGCTGCACTGCAGGCCGCGGGCCCTGTCCAGGCGGCGCAGGCTCGGCGACCATGGACCGCTGGGGTTGCAGATCCAGGGGCAGCGGCGGCAGGGACGCGGGCATGGAAACCAGGCCGCGGCGTGGCGCAAGCATGCCTTCGCTCGCCCAGGAATCGGTCTCGCCACTGTGCGGCAGTTCGGAAGCAGCGACAGCGGGCGGTTCTGCCACCGGCGACTGCGCCGCATCGACCGGCACGACATCGGTGAGCGTGGGAACAAAGCGTGGCGGGGTTTTGGAGGGAGCGCTCATGGCTTACTCCTTGAGGACCAGGTCATGGCGCTTGATGGAAATCCCCTGCGCCACGTAATGCTTCCAGCGCTGCCGGGCCAGATGCCGGTCCTCCTCATCGGTGGCAGACACCACTTCAACGACACGCGCAAAGCGCTCGAATCCTTCTGGCACATCGCCGCCCAGATTGACCAGCATGTCGTGGTGCGGCGCGCTGTCCAGCCGCTCCAGCAGCACGATGGGCGAGAAGGCCACAATGCCGGCCCCATCGCCTTCGACGGCGTGGGCAAGGAAATCGGTGGGCGAGACACTCCAGAGCCTGGGCGACAAGGCCTTGAGCGACGCGGAAGATCCCAGCACCACCAGTTGCGTGCGATGCCGCAGTGCCTTGCGCGCAAGACGGCACACATAGGCCAGCTTGTCAGGCGCGTTGAAATGGAACGCCACTTCAGTCAAGCGACGCTCCTTTCGCGCAGGCCCGTGCGGATGGGGACGATGCCATCAGGCCTGCTCCGGCTGGACTGCAGCGGCTGCCTTGCGGCGGCTGGCAGAGCCGGCCTTGGGCGCCGCAACCGACTTGGGCGCGCCGGCCCTGGATGGCGCCTTGCCGGCATCAACGCTGGCCAGCAGGTAGTGCAGCAGCAGGCCCACGGGGCGGCCCGTACCGCCCTTGGCGGCGCCGCTCTTCCAGGCCGTGCCGGCGATGTCAAGATGAGCCCAGGGAATGTCTCCCACGAAGCGCTGCAGGAACTTGGCCGCCGTGACTGCGCCACCTGCGCGGCCTGCCACATTGCCCATGTCGGCGAAATTGCTCTTGAGGCCTTCGCCATACTCCTCGTCCAGCGGCATGCGCCAGCACGGGTCGAGCGCGGCATCGCCCGCCTGCTCCAGCGCACGGGCCAGCTCGTCGCTGGTCGAAAACATGCCGCTGCGCAGCCCGCCCAGGGCGATGACGCAAGCACCGGTCAGCGTGGCGATGTCCACCATGGCGCGGGGCTTGAAGCGGGCGGCGTAGGTCAGCGCATCGCAGAGCACGAGGCGGCCTTCGGCATCGGTGTTGAGGATTTCTATGGTCTGGCCACTCATGCTGGTGACCACGTCGCCCGGCTTGACGGCTGCGCCTCCGGGCATGTTCTCGGAGGCCGGAATGAGCCCGACCACGTTGATGGCCGGCTGCAGCTGGGCCAGCGCCTGGAACACGCCCAGCACGCTGGCGGCACCGCCCATGTCGAACTTCATCTCGTCCATTTCGGCGGCAGGCTTGAGCGAGATGCCGCCGGTATCGAAGGTAATGCCCTTGCCCACCAGCACCACGGGCGCGGCGCCCTTGGCGCCGCCGTTGTAGTGCAGCTCGATGAAGCGCAGCGGCTGCTCCGACCCCTGGGCCACGGCCATGAAGGCGCCCATGCCGAGCTTGGCGACTTCGGCGGGGCCGTGGATCTTGCAGCTGATGCCGGGCAGCTTGGCCAGGGCACGGGCTGCGTCGGCCAGCAGCATGGGAGTGGCGTGGTTGGCCGGGCGATTGGCCCATTCGCGCGCCAGGGCCATGCCTTCGGCCTGGGCCACGGCGATCTTGAAAGCGGCGGCGATGCCGCCCTTGTCCCCGCCCTTGTCGCCGGACTTGCCGGACGCGGCACTGGCGCCCGTCGCCGCGATCACCAGCTTCTTGAGCGCCACAGGCTTGGCCTGGGGCTTGGTGTGGGTATAGCTGTAGCAGGCATCGGCCGCTGCCACCACCGCTGCTGCAACAGCGCCACCCGTGGCCTCGAAGCCGAAGCACAGCACGGCCTTGCCAACGCCGCTTGCCTTGAGGGCCGAGCCTGCGCCTGCCACGGCCTGGCGTACGTCGCGGGCCGAGCCGCTGCCTGCGCCCAGCAGCACGACGCGGCGGGCGGCCACGGCCGGCAGGCCGTACAGTGCCAACTGCTTGCCGGCTGCCGTTTCGAAATCTCCGGCCTTGACCGCGTGAGCGACCAGGGTGGACAGCGCGTCGCTGCCCGTGGCCGTGGCTTCGGTCACCAGCACCAACAACAGGTCACACTTTTCACGTACTGCAGCGGCAGTCGTCAACGGCTTCAGTTCAAAGTTCATAATCGGCGTTTTCCTTTCAGCCAATGTTATTCGATTCATCCATACGCAAAGAGCTGGCCCGCAGCTTCGGTGCCACGGTCGTGGTGCTGATCACGGTCGTCATGACCATGATGCTGATCCGCACGCTGGGTCAGGCTTACAAGGGCAATGTCAGCCCTTCCGACGTTCTGCTGGTCATGGGATATACGGTGCTTGGCCAGTTGCCAACCATCCTGGGCCTGGGACTTTTCGTGGCCGTGGTCGGTTCACTGTCGCGCATGTACCGCGACAGCGAGATGGTGATCTGGTTCGCCGCAGGCCAGGGACTGGCCAGCCTGCTGCGCCCGCTGCTGCGCTTTGCCTGGCCGGTGCTGGCCGTGATCGCCGTGCTGGGCCTGGGCATCCTGCCCTGGGCCAATCAGCAGATCGAGCAGATCAAGACCCAGTTCGAGCAGCGCAGCGACATCGACCGCATCGCTCCCGGTGAGTTCCAGGAGTCTGCCGGCGGCTCGCGCGTGTTCTTCATCGACAAGGACGTGCCCAGCGCCACCGCTGCCAACAATGTGTTCATCGTGGCCAATGAGCGCGGGCGCGAGTCCGTGACCTCGGCGCGCGGGGCGCGGCTGGAAGTGGTCAAGGGCGAACGCATGGCCGTGCTGACCGACGGCCAGCGCATGGAGACGCAGACCAGCGACGGCTCGGTGAAGATCAGCGAGTTCAAGGAATACGGCACGCAGCTCGGCAGCGGCAACAATCTGGCCGCCGCCGAGGAAATGGCCGCGCGCAGCACGTACACGCATGAGCTGCTGCCGCGCACCGAACCCATCTACCGCGCCGAACTGGGCTGGCGCATAGGCCTGCCTCTGGCGGCGCTGAACTTCGTGATCCTGGGCCTGGCCGTGGCCAGCGTGAACCCGCGTGCCGGTGGCAGCGGCAGCCTCATGCTCGCGCTGTTCGCCTTCATCGTGTACTACAACCTCATGACGCTGGGCGAGAACTGGGTGGCCTCGGGCAAGCTGAGCATGCCCGCCATGACGGCCCTGCTGCACGGCGGCACGTTGCTGCTGGCGCTGCTGGTGCTGCTGGTGCGGCACAGGCGCTGGTCGCCGCGCGATCTGTGGCGCAGGCCCTGCAAGCCGACTGCCCTGGACGACGCGAAGGCGGTGCCATGATGAGAGTTCTGAGAAACCTGCTGTACCGCGACATCATCGCGGCCGTCGGCTATGTGACGCTGGCCTTCCTGGCGCTGTTCTTCTTCTTCGATCTGGTCGATGAGCTGCGATGGGTCGGGCGCGGCGGCGACAACGGCTACAAGATCACGCACGCGCTGCTTTTCGTGGTGCTGCGCATTCCCAGCCACCTGTACGAGCTGATGCCCATCACCGTGCTGATCGGCACCATCTACGTGATGGCGCGCTTTGCCCAGAGTTCGGAATTCACCATCATGCGCACCAGCGGCATGGGCCCCTGGCTGGCGCTGCGCACGCTGATGGTGCTGGGCCTGGGCTTTGTGCTGGTCACCTTCGGCACCGGCGACTACCTGGCACCTGCGGCCGAGAACGCGGGCCAGAACATCCGCGCCATCCACCTGGCCCAGCTGTCACGCGGGGCCACGGGTGCCTGGCTCAAGGAGCGCCAGGGCGATCATTCCATTGCCATCAACGTGCGTGCCATTCGCGGGCCGGGCGATTTCTCGAATGTGCGCATCTTCGACTTTGACGGCCAGGGCCGCATCTCTGCCCAGATCCATGCGGAATCGGCGCAGGTGAGCGAGGACGGCGAATCCTGGATGCTCCAGGGCGTGCAGGCCAGCCGCCTGACGGCCAAGCCCGACGGCGGCATGGTGCTGCAGCGCGAGAAAGAAGACAGCATGAACTGGAAGACGGGCATCAGCGCCGAGATGGTCTCGGCCGCTTTGCTCAAGCCCGATCGCATGTCCACCATCTCGCTGTTCCAGTATGTGCGCCACCTGGAAGCCAACGGCCAGGCTGCGCAGAAGTACGAGATCGAGTTCTGGCGCAAGGTCTTCTACCCGATGAGCTGCCTGGTGATGGTGGTGCTGGCCCTGCCTTTCGCCTACCTGCATTTCCGCTCGGGCGGCATCGCGGCCTATGTGTTCGGCGGCGTCATGGCCGGCATCAGCTTCTTCCTGCTGAACAACGTGTTCGGCTACATCGGCACGCTGCAGACCTGGTCGCCCTGGCTGACCGCTGCGGCGCCGGGCCTGCTCTACAGCCTTCTTTCATTGACGGCCTTCACCTGGCTGGTGCTGCGCCGCTAGGACCGTTGCCATGCAAAACGAGACAACATCTGCCGGCAGGACCGGACTGATCCTGTTGGCACACGGCTCGCGCGACGCCTTGTGGCGCCAACCCATCGAGGCCGTGCTGAAGGCCGTTCAGCAGACGCATCCCCAATCCCTGGCCGCCTGCGCCTACCTGGAGGCCTGCGCGCCCGACCTGCCCACCGCCGCGCGCGGGCTGGTCGAGGCCGGCGCCACGCACATCACCGTGCTGCCCCTGTTCCTTGGCACGGGCAAGCATGCGCGCGAGGACATCCCGAAGCTGGTGCAGGAGATAAGCGATACCCATCCGCAGGTGGCCGTGGACCTGCAGCCGGCCGTGGGCGAGCATCCGCGTGTCACGGCCCTGCTGGCAGAACTGGCACTGGTGGCCACGGAGCCCCGTGGCGCGCCGGGAAGCTGAAATAACGAATCGCTTCTTTATATAAATGCAGCATAATGGCGCGCAGCACCCTGCTGTCACCGCCATGAACCTGCACCAATTCCGATTCGTCCAAGAAGCGGCGCGCCGCAACCTCAACCTCACCGAGGCGGCCAAGGCCCTGCACACCTCGCAGCCCGGCGTCTCCAAGGCCATCATCGAGCTGGAGGAAGAGCTGGGCATCGACATCTTTGCGCGCCACGGCAAGCGCCTCAAGCGCATCACCGAACCCGGCCTGGAGGTGCTCAAGAGCATCGAGCTCATCATGCGCGAGATCGGCAATCTCAAGCGCATCGGCGAGCAGTACAGCGCCCAGGACAGCGGCACGCTGTCGATTGCCACCACCCACACACAGGCCCGTTACGTGCTTCCGCCTGCCGTGGCACGGCTGCGCGACCTGTATCCCAAGGTCACGATCAGCCTGCACCAGGCCACTCCGGCAGAGGTGGCGCGCATGGTCATCGACGAGGTGGCCGACATCGGCATGGCCACCGAATCCCTGGCCGACTACCCCGATCTCGTCACCCTGCCCTGCTACGAATGGCAGCATGTGCTGGTCATGCCAACAGGCCACCCGCTGGCGCAGAAAGAGCGCATCACGCTGGACGACATCGCCCACGAATCGCTGATCACCTACCACCCTTCGTTCACGGGTCGCGGCAAGATCGACCAGGCCTTTGCCACGCGCCGCCTGCGTCCGCGCATCGTGCTGGAGGCCATTGACTCCGACGTGATCAAGACCTATGTGCGCCTGGGCTTGGGCATCGGCATCGTGGCCGAAATGGCCATGCGCGACGACCCGGTCAATGACCTGGTCGTGCGCCCCATGGGCCACCTGTTCGGCCAGAGCGTGGCACGCGTGGCCATCAAGCGAGGTGCCTACCTGCGCAATTTCGTCTACCGATTCGCCGAACTGCTCAGCGACCGCCTGACGCGCGATCTCATCATGCGCGCCATGAACGGCCACGTGCACGACTACGAACTCTGATCCTCCGCCCCACCGGACCTGCAGTGCGGGTCCGCTCCCGCTGTCCGCTGTTTCCGCCATGACTTCTGCCACGCCCCGCACGCCCGCCTTCCCCAGCCGCCTGCCCCATGTGGGCACGACCATCTTCACCACCATGTCGGCCCTGGCCGCCGAGCACCAGGCGGTGAACCTGGGCCAGGGCTTTCCCGATTTCGGCTGCGACCCCAGGCTGGTCGATGCCGTCACGGCCGCCATGCAGGCCGGCCACAACCAGTACCCGCCCATGCCCGGCCTGCCCCAGCTGCGCCAGGCCATGGCCGACAAGATGCAGGCGCTGTACGGCCGCAGCTACGATGCGGGCACCGAGATCACGGTCACGGCCGGCGCCACGCAGGCCATCCTCACCGCCATCCTGGCCACCGTGCATGCTGGCGACGAGGTCATCGTGCTCGACCCCTGCTACGACAGCTACGTGCCCAACATCGAGCTGGCCGGCGGCGTGCCCGTGCGCGTACCGTTGACGCCGGGCAGCTTCAAGCCCGACTTCGCCAAAATTGCCGCCGCCATCACGCCGCGCACCCGGCTTTTGATCATCAACAGCCCGCACAACCCCAGCGCCACCATCTGGAGCGATGCCGAGATGCTGCAGCTGCAGGAGCTGCTGGCGCCCACCGACGTGCTGCTGATCAGCGACGAGGTCTACGAGCACATGGTCTACGACGGCCGCCAGCACCAGAGCGCCGCGCGCTTTGCCGGCCTGGCGGCGCGCGCCTTCATCGTCTCCAGCTTCGGCAAGACCTACCATGTCACGGGCTGGAAGGTGGGCACCGTCGCCGCGCCGGCCGCACTCACGGCCGAGTTCCGCAAGGTCCACCAGTTCAACGTCTTCACCGTCAACACACCCATGCAGGCGGGCCTGGCCAGCTACATGGCCGACCCCGCGCCCTATCTTCAGCTGCCCGCCTTCTACCAGGCCAAACGCGATCTTTTCCGCCAGGGCCTGGAAGGCTCGCGCCTGCGCCTTCTGCCCACGGCGGGGACCTATTTCGTCTGCGCCGACATCTCGGCCGTGTCGGACCTGGACGAAGCCGCGTTCTGCCAGTGGCTGGTCCGGGAGCATGGCGTGGCGGCCATCCCGCTGTCGGCCTTCTATGGCGACGGCTTCGACCAGCGCGTGGTGCGCTTTTGCTTTGCCAAGCAGGACAGCACGCTGCGCGCGGCACTGGATCGGCTGCGCAAACTCTGAGGTTTGTGGGCGAGCGGGCCTGCAGCCCCGGATAATGAGAAGCATTCTCGAATCCAGCTGCGGGCCTTTTGTTCCGCTCACCCATGCCCTCCTCCTCCCAGCGCTACACCACGGCGCAGCTCGACGCCATGCGCCAGCGCCACGGTTTCAGCGTGCGCTTTCTCTCTGCCGTCTCCGAAAACGATTGCATCTTCGAGGGACAGGTGCAGGAGCACCAGCTGCCCTCGGGCCTGCAACTGGTCAGCTCCGACATCCGCATCGACCACGGCTATGAATCCACATCCGAGCACCCGCGGCGCTTCACCGCCGTGGTCCTGCTCGACGGCCAGGCCGAGCTGCAGTTGCCGGGCGCCCGCCGTGCACTGAGCGTGACGCGCCATGCGGCGGCGGCATTCTCGTGCGGCGACACCGAGATTCTCAAGGCCACACATGCCGCAGGCCAGACGGTGCGCGGCTTCAACCTGTCCATCGAGGCGCCCGAGGCCTGCGCCGATGCCGAACTGGCCGAGCTGCTGCACCAGGCCATGCGGCAACCCGGCCCGCCACTGCATGCCTGGTCGCTGCCCGAGCACCTGGCCGTCTCGCTGCGCCAGCTGCTCGATGGCGTCTGGAGCGGCAGCCTGGCCCGGCTGCACCGCGAAGGCATTGCGCTGCAGGTGCTGGCCTGCGCGCTGCAGGCACATGCGCAGCCGCGGCCTGCGCCCTTGTCGCGCATCCATCCCCGGGACAGGCGCGGCCTGGAGCGCGTGCGCGAGTGCATGGATGCAGCGCCGGGCCAGGCGTACAGCCTGGACGACCTGGCGCGCCTGGCCTGCATGAGCCCGACCACGCTGCGCGAGAAATTCCAGGCCGCCTACGGCCAGACCGTGTTCGGCTGGCTGCGCGAGCGCCGAATGCAGCTGGCGCGCGAGCGGCTGGCACAGGGCTGGAGCGTGCAGGAAGCGGCCGACTGCGTGGGCTTTCAGCACGCCAGCAATTTCGCCACGGCCTTTCGCCAGCGCTTCGGCCACGCGCCCAGCCAAGGCAGCCTGCGTCGCAAGCCATAGGACTGGCGTCGCCGGGAACAGGCGGCGGCGGCGCACATTTCCCACAATCCGGGCTCACGCCCAGGACCATGGAAATGATGAGCATTCGCATCCAAAACCACGCCCCGCGACAACCCCAAGGCGCGCGGACCCCGCTGTCCCTGCTGATCTGTGCCCTGTGTGCCGCCCCTGCGTCAGCAGTCTGGGCCGCCGACGAGGACAGGCCCCCTGCCAGGAAAGGCGACACCGAACTGGGCACCGTCACCGTGCGCGCCGCCGCCGATGCCGGCACCACCGAAGGCACGGCCCGCTATACCAGCGGCTCCACAGGCACGGCCACGGGCCTGCAACTGTCGGCACGCGAAACTCCGCAGTCGGTCAGCGTGATCACGCGCCAGCTCATGGACGATGCCGGCCAGCTCACGGTCTCGCAGACGCTGGAGGCCTCCGCGCCCGGCCTGTCGGTGAGCCGCAGCGACAGCAACCGCTACCAGTTTTCCTCGCGCGGCTTCGGCGTCAGCAACTTCCAGTTCGACGGGCTGGCCTCGCCCATCAACAGCCTGTGGAACTTCGGCGCCACCGACATGGACACCGCCTTCTACGACCGCGTGGAAATCGTGCGCGGCGCCACGGGCCTGCTCAATGGCTCGGGCGATCCGTCGGCCACGGTGAACTTCGTGCGCAAGCAGCCGCGCGAGACGGCGGGGGGCCATGCATCGCTGACGCTGGGCCGCTGGAACCTGCGCCGCGCCGAGGCCGATCTGTCCCTGCCGCTGGACCGCGAAGGCCGCGTGCATGGCCGCGTCGTGGCCGTGCAATCGGACAGCGACAGCTACGTCAGCCACTTCGGCCAGCGCAGGCAGGGCCTGTACGCCGTGGTGAGCGCGGCCCTGACGCCCGCCACCCGGCTCGTGACCAGCCTCGAATACCAGAAGAACACCAGCCCCGGCATGGGCGCCGGCTTTCCGCTGTTCCATGCGGACGGCAGCCGCACGGACTTCGACCGCTCGGTGTCCAACAACACGCGCTGGTCGCATTTCGGCACGGAGAACACCACGGCCACGCTGGACCTGACGCACCGGCTGGACAACCGCTGGCTGCTGCGCGCCGCCTACAGCCGCAACGACGGCAACTACGACATGCGCTACGTCTACCGGGGCGGCGCGCCGGACGCCAGCACCGGCCTGGGCATGGCCAACTCCTTCATCAAATACCGGGGCGACCGCTCGCGCGACAGCCTGCACCTCACGGCCAGCGGCCCGGTCGCGCTGTTCGGGCGCCAGCACGAGATTGCCGTGGGCTGGAACCATGTGCGCGACGACATCGACATCCGCCGCTACGCACCGCTGGGCACGCCGCCCGCCACGGACAACTTCCTCGACTGGCGCAACGGCAGCCTGGCCGAGCCGGGCTGGTCCGACGTCTCCAACGGCGGCGACGACAGCCGCATGCGCCAAAGCGGCGGCTATGCCGTGGGGCGTTTCTCGCTGGCCGATGGCTGGACGGCCGTGGCCGGCGCCCGCCTGAGCCGCTGGTCCACGCGCCAGAACTACTTCGGCAGCCTGCGCGACTACCGCTACAGCAACGAAATCACGCCCTACGCCGGCCTGCTGTGGGACATCGATGCCCGGCACACGGCCTACCTGAGCTACACGGAAATCTTCACACCCCAGAACTACCGCGACAAGCAAGGCAGCATCCTGGACCCCGTCACCGGCCAGGCCTTCGAGTTGGGTCTCAAGGGCTCCTGGCTGCAGGACCGGCTGCAGGGTTCTGCCGCGCTGTTCCAGACCCGCCAGGACAACCTGGCGCAGGACACGGGCGAATTCATCGACGGCACCACAGACCAGAAGGCCTATCGCGGCGTCAAGGGCGCGCAGGTGCGCGGCATCGACCTGGAACTCAGCGGCGAGCCGGCCCGGGGCTGGCGCATGGGCGCCAGCTACACCCACTACACGGCACGCAGCGCCAGCGGCGCCGCCTTCAACACCACGCACCCGCGCAGCCTGGTCAAGCTCACGGCCATGCGCAGCTTCGAGGGTGCGCTGCAGGGCCTGAGCCTGGGCGGCAACCTGCGCTGGCAAAGCCGCATCTGGCAGAACGTGACCAACCCGCTGCGCCAGAGCGTGCAGGTAGGCCAGGGCAGCTACCTGGTGGTCAACCTCTCGGCCCACTACCGCATCGACCCCACCTGGTCGGCCAGCGTGCAGCTCAACAACGTGCTGGACCGCCAGTACTACAGCCAGATCGGCTTCTACAACCAGGGCTGGTGGGGCGAGCCGCGCAATCTGACGGTGAGCCTGAAGGCGGATTTCTGAGCTGCATCGGCATTGGCATCGGCATGGACATCGGCAATGCCCGCCCCACCCCGGCGCCGTAACGGGCGCTGGCCCATGCCATGGGGCGCATCGTGCACGTCCACGCAGGCGCCGCAAAGCCGCATGTTCGCGGGCAGTTGCACGGCAGCGCCGGAGTCGGATTCAGCAGCGGTGCGGTCCATGCCACAGGCGAGTCCAGGAGCCTTGCGCCGTGATGGCAGGCGCAATGACGGGCGCATGTCAACGCAATCCTTCTCATTTGCCGCACAAGGCCGAACAGGTCATTCGCCCGCCGCATGACGTCCTGCCAAAACATTGATTGACGTCAAGACAGCCACCGCCCAGCATTGGCCCGCCTGAAAAATCCGCCGCTGGCCCCAGCCGCTGCGCCACCAGAACATCGACAAGGAGACATCCCCCATGCCCCGTACCCTTTCACGCAAGCAATTCCTGCGCGCGGCCGCGCTGCTTGGCGCCACGCTGCTGCCCCTGCCCCAGGCCTGGGCGGATGCCTATCCCACCCGACCGGTCAAGCTGGTCGTGCCCTTCGCCCCTGGCGGCAATACCGATGTGCTGGCGCGCATGGTGGCACAGGGCCTGTCCGAGTCGCTGGGCCAGCCCGTGATCGTGGAAAACATCTCCGGCGCCAACGGCTCCATCGGCGCCAGCCGCGTGGCTTCGGCGGCCAATGATGGCTATACGCTGCTGTTCGGCACGGCCGGCACCCAGGCCATCAACCAGAGCCTGTACAAGAACCTGAGCGAGAAGAACCTGGGCGATTTCGAATACGTGGCCCTGGTCACCACCATCCCCAACGTGCTGGTGGTCAACGAGGCGCGCACGCCCGCCAGGACGGTGAAGGACCTGGTGGCACGCGCCGCCGCGCAAAAGACCGGCATGAGCTATGGCTCGCCGGGCAGCGGCTCCACGGTCCACCTGTCGGGCGAGCTGTTCAAGAGCGCCACCCAGCTGGACATGGTGCATGTGCCCTACAAGGGCAGCGCGCCGGCCCTGACCGACCTGCTGGGCGGCCAGATCGATTTCATCTTCGAGAACGTGACGCCCGCCCTGCCCTTCGTGCAGTCGGGCAAGCTCAAGGCCCTGGCCGTGACCTCGGAGCAGCGCCTGCCCGCCCTGCCCGATGTGCCGACCATGAAGGAAAGCGGCTACCCCGCCTTCGTGACCGGCACCTGGAACGGCGTGCTGGCACCCAAGGGCACGCCGACCGCCATCGTCAAGCGCCTGGAAGAGGCCACGCTCAAGGTGGCGGGCCATGCCGACTTCAAGTCCAAGGTGACGGCGCTGGGCGGCGAAGTGCGCCTGCTGGACTCCAAGGCCTTCCGCGAATTCACGCGGGCCGAGTACCAGCGCTGGAATGCCATCGTTCAGACGGCGAAGCTGGAGCGGCAATAACGCCGGCTCCGGTCCCCGCCTCCGGCGCCCGCTGGCGGCGGGCCCAGAACGTCTCGTTCGCCCAGCGCGGCTCCAGCGCATAGTAGTGCTCGTGATGGCTGCGGTACGCGGCGCGTATCGACCGGATCCACGCATCCCAGGCAGGCAACGCACCGGCGTCGCCCGCCAGGCTGCGGCGCACGGCCAGGGCGGCCTCGCTGCCGGTGACCAGGCTGTTGAGCAGGCCCTGCGATGCCAGCGGATCGAAGGACAGGCAGGCATCGCCCACGGCCAGCCAATCCGGCCCGCTGGCTGCATCCAGCCATTGCTCGTGGGCGGCGGCCACCCGCAACGGCTCCAGCACCTGGCTGCCCACGCTGCGCGCGCCCACCAGGGCCGTGCGATCGGCCATGTCCAGCAGATCCGCCGTGCTGCGCAGGCGGCGGGCTTCGGGCAGGTCGATATCGGTCTGCCAGGCAATCACGCAACTGCCATCAGGCAGATCGGCGCTGTACCACCAGCCTTCGGCATCCGACTCGATCATGGTGGTGCCTGCATGCTCATGCGATGGCGGCTCCACCCAGGCGTGAAAACAGACCAGGCGGCCGTCGCGGCGGACCTCGGCACCCGCCTGCCGGGCCACCCGGGCCGCGCGGCCCGTGGCATCGACCACGATGCGGCAGGACAGCTCCAACGGGCCGTGCGCCGGGTCGCCCTGCGCCCTATCGATCAGGCAGCGCCAGCGCATGGGCGCGCCCGGTGGCTGGCGCTGCAGGCTGCGCAGCGTGGCGGGCACCAGGCAGGGCACGCCACGGCTGCGCGCAGCCTCCAGCAGCATGGCGTCGAAGCGCTTGCGGTCCAGGTGCCAGCCCGCGCCATGCGGGTCGAACAGTGCGTCCTGAAAGATGACCTCGGAGCTTCCCCACAATGACCGCCGCGACCAGGCAGGACGGTGGTCCTGTGCCGCGAACGCATCCCACACGCCCAGGTCGGACAGAATCACCCGAGCCGCAGCGGGCAGGGCTTCGCCAATGGCCCGCCCTGCCTGCACGGCGCGTCCTACTAGCGCCACGCGGCAATGCCCTGCCAGTTGCGCGGCAACGGCCGCGCCCGCCGGTCCCGCGCCCACGACGAGCACATCCAGTTCATCCGGCAGCGGCGCGGTGGCCATGGCATGCGCAGACATAGACGTGGCCGCCATTCAGCGCGGCAGCACCGGGCCGCGCTGCGTCAGGGCGCGCAGCTGCTCTTCGTTGTCTGCGTCGAAGGGCTCGATGCGGGGAGGCGCTTCCTGCCCGGCCGGTTGCACGGCAGTCTTGAGCATGTGCGACGGCGCCGGGGCGATGCGGTTTTCCACCTGCATCACCGGCGGGAAGTCCTTGTCGCCAAGCGGGCCCGGCCGATTCTCGATGACGCCCATGTCACCGAAGTGGCTGATCATGCGGTTGATTTCGCTCTCATAGGCTCCCTCGCCCAGGGTGCGGAACCACGACTCGCGCCGGTTGAAGGCGGCGACACGCTGCTCGCGCGGCAGTTCGGTATCGATGACCTTTTCATAGGCCTCCTGCGTCAGCACCTGGTTGGGCACGCGGGCCGGCCAGAACGTGGGCAGGTAGGGGTCGTAGCGCGGGCCGTAGCCGGCGTAGTAGCCGCTGCGGCAGCTGGCGGTGTCGGTCTGCCAGGGAACGGCCATCCAGCGCGTGAGGTCACCGGCCACCTGTGCATACAGCGGCCCGCTCTCGGACAGCGCCACGGCGGGGGTGAGCCGCGAGCCGTAGAGCTGCAGCTCGGGCGGGTTCTCGGCCGCCTCGCGGATGCGAAATGGCGCCCGGTACATGCTGGCGTGGCGCATGGGCCAGGTGATCTCGCAACCCGGATGAAAGGCATCGGCCAGGCAGTCGTCCATGGCGGCATGGTCGAGCATGGTGGGCTGCTCCTGCAGCGGCACATCGGACAGCTGGGCCGGGTACTTCTGGCCGGGCGTCCAGTCGGAGAGAAAGTGGCCTGCGGCCCACAGGTCCAGCATCCTCAGCTGCGTGGCCGTCAGCGCCGCATGCTGGCGCGGCGTGTCGGCCGGCGGCACGGCCATGGCGTCGCCATACAGCCAGGGCCAGGGCTGGGGGGATGCGCCGTCCCGGTCAAAGCGCCGGAAGGCATTGGCCACCTGCTGGCGCAGCTCGGCCCAGGTCGTGCCCGGGCTGTTGAGCCTGGCGATCCACGCCTCGTCATCCGCACTGGCGGCGGCACCCCAGCCGAACTGGGCGGCAAAGCCCTTGTTCGCCCACTGCAGGCTGCTCTGGCGCTGGAGTATGGGCAGAATGTGCCGGCTGAAGGAGACCTGCAGCGGAAACGCAGCCATGCCCGAGCGGATGAAAACATCCTCCATCAGGTCCTTCATGGTGCGCACCGACTTCATCTGCGGGCCGTAGTTGGGCGGCGCAACCGTGACCCATGCCGCATCCACCGGCACGGAAACGCCGGCCACGACGACCTTCGCGCGCACCGGGCCGTCGGCCACATCGTCATGCCAGCCCTCGTTGTTCGCAAACGTAGTGGCCTTGGAGCCATCCACGGAGGCAGAGACGCCCCGGCCTCCCAGCACGAGAAGCTGGCCCGTCTTTTCAATGCGCAATTCGCCCAGATAAACCGGCTTGCCGCAGAAACTGCCGCTATCGAATGCCACCGGGGCCGAGCCTTTGGCAATGCGGCGGGCTCCCGGTCGAATGGCCAGGCTTTTCCGGTCCTTCACCGTGGCATTGCGCAAAATCGTGGGATCGGCCGTTGCGGCTTCAGGCACGTCCAGCGCCAATTGGAATTGATACCAGGCGGCCTTGGTATTGGCCAGTTCGACTTCCCATTCGATTTCGTCCTGGTCGGCCGTGAGTTCACGCACCACCTCGCCCGCGGCGTTGTAGCCGTAGATGCGAAAGCGCGCAGCCTGGCGCTTGAGCGCGCCCTGCGCATCACGCAGGCTGCCCGGCGCCATGGGCGGCACATGCATCAGCTCGGGGCCGACATAGTACCCATCCGAGCTATTGCCAATACGCGCCACACCAATTCCCGGGTGTATGGCAGCACGCACAATGGTGGAGTCGATTCCCATTTGTCGCCCTTTCAGTTGCTGAGACACTGATTGCAACAAACGGTATCAAAAATGCCGAGACAAAGTTAATTATCGGGAATCGACAATCCATAGCAGCGCGCAAATCGATTCATATGAACCCATTGGCGCAAAAGATGCCGAATCGCTATTGATAATGAATTGGCAAGATAAATACCGGTTCACAGCAGCACGATGTCGTAACGTTCTGATTCAGAGAATTTTCCCTTAACTATCAATAGGTTAGCCGTTCTTTCCATGTCCTAAATCGCCCTACCCACCCAGCTAGTCACCCACCGTCGATGCGACACCATGGAACCAAAAGATCCACGTTGGAGAACCACCTGCATCGTCGATTCTCATCGAAGCTGAGCTCGTGTCTAGCAAGTGCACTCGGTCGTGTGAAAGCCGCATTCCGCCATGACTCACCGCCCAAAGCGGTCACACCGTGATCGCAACGCGCAGAAGCAGCAGGCTGATTTGGACGAAGCATAGGCAGGTGAAACCCGCCTTGTGAGAATCGCCTCACGTCGCCGATAAAGGTCCACAACTGCCGCAGCATCGAGCAGCCAGACTTGGTGCGAGCGCATCTTGCCACTTAGTCCAACGACGGAAACAAAGGCATAGGGTTCGACCATCGCGTCCGTTTGGATCTCAATGGCAAGCCGTTGCGCCGACAACTGAATGATGTCCGACAAGTAGGTGCGGTCTTGGTCACGTGTCTTTAGCTCTACCAGCACCAGTGATCCGGTTGGCAGTCGATACACGCGATCTACCTTCACGACAAGCCGGATCGGTTCCTGAATACGAAACAGTTCCTCCTTATGGACCAGTTCGGCATGGACCAGTTCTCGCGGCCGGGACGCTCGCTCGCCAGATAGGCGCCGACGGGTCCACAGTCGCGCCAGCCAAAGTGTCAGCACCAAGCCGGCGAGAACATAGGCAGCCGACCAGGTCACGGCAAACTCCTGTTGCCGAGCACCTTCTCACACCGGGCAACCACGATGCGCAGCAGGCGGCGCACCCCGACCACCGTTGCAGGCGATCGCTCCAAGACGCGACAACCCATCGGTGCCACTCGGTAGTACGCCGCCACCAGGGGCCTCCCCCACAGCCGACGCAGCAGCACCGCATCGCGGTATTCGCGAAGCACCTGCGTCTCCCACGCATCCGGGCCGAAGACGAAGGTAGCCACGAAGCACCTGCGGTCCCCCGTCGCGGCCAGTCCCTCCTTCAAGTACTGCTGGTGGGCCGCGTGCCCTCGAGACATGGCTTTGAGCTGCTCGGGCGTGACCTGTTCGCCGTATATATAGGCAAGCTGCACTCTCTTCTCACAAAAACCCATCTCTGCCAATTCCGTCGCGCTCACCTCGGCCCCCAGTCCCTTACTTTGGTTGGACATACACACCTCACTCGGCCAGAACCGGCGCGAAGACGTCGTTGGTCACCGTCGCGCGCGCTGATGGATCGCCGCCTATGGGGACTTGCACCAGGCGAGCCCCCTCCACGGCAAACACCCCGTACTGCACCAGCAATCCGTCATAGGCCAGCACACGCAGTCGGTTCACGCGCTTGGCACCTTGCGAAAACCGCACCAATTCGTCGTACAGCCGCGGGTTGTCCGCCCGCGCGAGCTCGAACACCAGCCGCACCGGTTTGGGCTCGCTCTGGGGGTGTGCGGTCATACGGCCTCCCCTGCCTCGCGATCACCGCCGGGGGCCATGGCGCTGGCAGCATAGTTCTGCCCCGCGAGCTGAAACCCCCTCACATTCGCGAACATCGGCTCCTTGACCTCGTGGATCCGGTGCTTCGGAAACGCCGCCTTCACCGCCTTCTTGAACAGGAAGGCCCCGCCGCCCACCAGAATGATGTTCTGCAGGCTCTCGGGCGTTTCGATCCACTGCCGCATGGTGGACACCGCCTGCTGGGCCACGCTCTCGGCCAGCGGTAGGTGCTTTTTCATGTCGTAGGGCTTCTGGAAAATCACCGGCGCCTTGCCGGTGCGCAGTGCCAGGTCGATCGCGTCGTAGTCGCGGTACGGGGTGCCGATGTCCTTCGAGATCTCGGCCGCCAGCAGGCGCAGCACGTCGGACATGCCGCGGTTGATCGAGTGCGACTGCTTCTGCACCAGGCGCATGCCGCGCGTAACCAGCCAGTCGAAGGTGCGCGAGCCGGGATCGATGACCAGGCTCTGCTCGGTGCCGATGGTCTCGATCTTCTGGTGCTCGGCCGCGTAATGGACCAACGCGCCCTGCGGCTGCGCCACTGCCATCGTCTTGGCCACCGTCACGGTCTTGCCGCCGCCGACCTGGTGGCTGCCGACCATGGCTTTCTCGAGCGCCGCCTTCTTCAAGGTGAACAGCGCCACCGGCAGGCCGACGATCAGCAGGTCGATGTGGGGCACCTTCATCATGCTGAGCGCGCCGCGCAACAGCGCCATGTACTCCGGCGACTCGGTGTATTCGTCGTGCAGTTGCTTGGCGCGAAAGGTGTCGGCGGCCAGACCGACGTCGGGCCCGACCTCGTAGAACAGCGGGCCAACCGGGATGCAGAAGGTCTTGCGCCGTTCGCTGGCCGGCCACTGCGGCGTCTCGCCGCTGGACGGGTAGGCAACCGACGGGAAGCTAGCGCAGCGGATTTCGGTGCCCACGACGCCAGTGACGAGTTTGGTGTTGCCGGATCCGACATCCACCGCTCTGACGATCAATTCCATGAGAGAGCTCCAAGGTAAGGAAACATGACGGTCAGCATCCCCAAGGCGATGCGACCACGCCACGCGCAATCCGCACGAAATGACCCGGCTTTCGGGATCGGGCGTCACTGGCTGCCACTCCAAGGAGATTCGGGCGGCAGCCCAGTGACACCCGCCGAGCGTCAACCCCGCGACGAACTGCTTGTGTGCCATCACGGTCTCACTGCTCTGGCACTCGTCAACCCCACCGACGCGCCGACAACGCGCGTGGTCCGGTGGAGTTGCATGAGCGCTTGGGAACCCAGCTCGGGACCAGAGGCAGAGCTTTTGCCTGTCAAGCCCGCATGCAGCCTTGCTCTGCGGCGGTGCGGGACAATAAATCGCCCCTATCACCCCGTCGCGTGCCCGCAAGCGCCACCTGCAAGGCGGTGTCCATGCCGTCGCATGGCCACGCCAGCATTGACCTGCAAGCCCCTTTCGTCATCCACTACAGACTCCCGAGGGCCATCCTTGGCCCGCTCCTTCGCGGAGCAAAAGGCGTCGCAGTCGTTACCTGCCCTTCAAGCCCCGGCCCCGAGCCGGGCTGGCCGTCGCCCCGAGGCGACCGCCCCGAGGTTCTCTTTCGTGGTGCATGTGCCTTCGACCCTCGCCAGCCCTGCGGCTGGGCGCTCATGGAAGCGCGTCAAGGCTATCGATCTCCCGACCCGGCACCCGATGCCGGTTCCCGATCCCGCCATCACCCGAGCACGCGTGTTTCACGCCGCCAGCGGTTGTGCTTGCCCTCATGGGCTCCCCGCTGGTCCCCGCTCAAACGCTCGACACCACCCTGGACTTTCGGTCAGGGGTGGACCCATGCGCGCGGATGGCGCTGCGAATTCCAGGATTGATCCACCAGCAGGCGCGAGACCCGATCTCGCTGCCGACGCGGCTGCCCGCCCTTGAGGCGGTGGCGCGTCACGAACCTCCGTGGTTGCAGAAATGCACGGACGGAGCCGGATCACACGTTTTCATTTTTAAGACCGACCGAGCTAGCCCCTGCATACGCATGCGGCTGGCGCAACCCTTGGGTCGGCGGCACGCGCTGTGGTCACGCGTGCCGCCGTGATCACCTGACCACCCGCTCCAGCGGATGACGGAATCCGTCGCTGGGGTAGGCCCTCCTGGATTCCCGCCGGTGCGCTGTTCGGGGAGCGTGCCGCCCCTTCACCTGGAGAACACGATGACGACAGCTTCACCCCGGCCGGCCGATCCAGTCAGCCCAGGACGCATCCCTGGTATGGATCGACCGCGCCCCCAAGCCTGGGCGCGCAAGACGCCCCAGGAAATCCTGGCCCGGCTGCGACCCGGCCATGCCGATCCGCTGCGCGTGCTGGACACGCTGATTGAACTGTTCAACATGCGGCACACGGCGCGCGAGAAGACGGTGTCGCACAAGACCCGTGCCGAACGCGCCCGCTTCCTGCGGCGCTTTTTCGTCGACCTCCAGCGCAAGGCCGGCTTCCACACCGTGCCGGACCCGCGCAACCTGGGGCAGAAGCATCTGCATGCGATGGCGCAGGTCTGGCAGCGCGAGCGGCTGGCACCTGCCACGATCCAGACCTACCTGAGCTTCCTGCGCGGTCTCGCGTCCTGGCTGGGCAAGCCGGGCTTTGTGCGACCGCCGGCGCGCTACGGCCTGAGCCTGGAGGAATACGAGCGCCATGAGTACGCACTGCGCGACAAGAGTTGGAGCGCGCATGGCATCGATGTGGAAACGGTGCTTGCCCAGGTGGCGCAGTTCGAGGCGCGGATCGCGGCTTCGATGCGCTTGATGGATGCGCTGGCGCTGCGGCGCAAGGAATCGGTGATGTTCCGGCCCTACGAGCACGTCGTGCCATTCGAGCAGACCGGCCTGCCCGTCGAAAGCCGCAAGGCGGATGAGTATGTGTGGATAAAAGGCAAGGGCGGGCGCGTGCGCTGGGTGCCGCTGGAGACGGACGGTCAGCGTGCGGCGGTGGCGCTGGCGCGCTCACTGGTCGCAAGCCGCGACGCGCACATGGGAGATCCAGCCCTGAACCTCAAGCGCAACCTGCGCCGGCTGGACTACGCGCTGGAGAAGTTCGGCATCACGAAGCGGCAGGCCGGCGTGACGGGCCACGGACTGCGGCATGGGAATCTGAACGATCTGTACGAATCGATCACAGGCCTGCCCTCGCCCGTGCGCGGGGGGGAACATGGCGATATGGACTGGAAAGCGGAGCGGGCAGCACGATTGGAGGTATCAGCGCGCGCCGGTCATTCGAGAATCAGGGCTTCAACCGCTTACATTGGCCGGGTAGCCGCCAATACTGCACCACGCACCGAAGGCGGCAGTGCTTGACCGTCTAGTCAAGACATGGTGCCAGACAGTCCCCAAGAAGCATTCCACCTCCACGGCACGCTACCTATGTCTATCAACATCTCCATGCGGCACTACCTGTCGATTCAGCATCTTTTGGCGTCTGCATTGTTTTCAAAGCAATGCCAGGAGTTGGAGGCGACAGCATTTTTGACTCCGTTCGACAGCATCGAGAGAACCCGCCACAAGTCCTATGCCATTTCCTCCATCATGGTCTCCGCTGCCTTCCTGGAAGCCACGATCAATGAGTTGTTCGCGGATTGCGCGGACGGACACTCAACGGCGAGACTGAGTCCTTTGCCAGCACGAGGTCTGATGGGAAGGCTATGGGCGCGAAGCATTCCAAGAACGGCTGCATACCCCATCTTGGAAAAGTACGACATCGCCTTGGAGTTGAATGACAAAGAACCTTTCGATCCGGGCATCAATCCGTATCAAGACGCGAAGCTCCTGACAGAGCTTCGCAATGCGCTGATTCACTATGAGCCGGAAACCATCGTGGCAATTGGCGGCGACGAGACGCGAAAGCCCCATAAATTCGAGAAGCGTCTTCGTGGCAAGTTTGCCCTCAACAGCCTCACCGGTGCTGGCAACCCGTTTTACCCCGACAAGGTGCTAGGTGCAGGTTGCGCCGAATGGGCCGTGAAGACGGCAGTGGACTTCACGGATGCCTTCTTTGGAAGACTGGGCATTCCAGCCACTTACGATCATGTGCGCGACAGGCTTATTTAGCCAACAGATCGGCCTCGACCTTGCCGCTGGCCAGCGCCTCGGTGAACCACTTGGGCTTGGGGCCGTAGCCCGACCATGTGTGACCGGCGTCGTCCTTGTATTTGATGCGGCCTGCGGCACGCGGGGCCTTGGCCTGTGTTGCCAGCTTGGCTCGTGCCGTGCGCGTGCCACCTCCCAGTGCCAGGTCGGCGGCAGTGATGCCGTAGTAGGCAATGGCTTCCTTCATCCGGGCCACCACTCCGGCCTTTTCGGCCTCGCGGAGCTGATCCCGCTCCTTTTGTAAAGTGGCGATCTGGGCGTCGATTTCCTGGGTCGTACGTTGGCGAGATTTGCGAGCCATAGCAGCCTTTGTGATGGGAATGCGTTGGGATGCATGGTCGTCCGGGTCCAGTCTGACACCCGGACGACAAAGCCGAGTCTATAGCAAGCTTACGCAATCAGCACGCGGGCGACATGTCGAACTTTTCGTCAGATTAGATCGTCACCCTGTGTAGGGTCGCTCCACCCCGCGCGACCTCTTCTGGCATCGCGCCCCCAATTGCCGCACCTACACAGCGCGGCACACTTGAGTCAGCGTTTCTAGGAACTCGTGCGGCTGTCCGATATGAATGCCCTTTCCATTGCGTAACACGCGTGCACTCCATTGCCTCATGGTCATGGAACACAGTCCTCGCCATTTGCTTCCAACCCCGGTTGCGGACACCCGGCGTCCTGGTGACTGAAGCCGAAGCGCATCCAGGTGCGCGAATCGACCTCGATGGGACCGCTGCGCTTGGACTCCAGATTGACGAGCACGCCATGCGCGGACAAACGTCCTTTGGAGAACAGCTCGTAGAGCAGTTGCGCTGCGTAGCGCACCACCACGTCATTGATGAAAAGCCCCTGCGAGGCCAGCGACATGCGTACCGAGCAGGAAGGCTGGTTGTCCTCGGGCGCAGACTCGTCGAGCAGTTCAGGAAAGAGTTCGGTCACGCACGGCAGGCGCGGACCTTGCCCCGATGCCGCGCCGCCCTGCGGTTCGCCCAGTACCACCTGCGCGGTGGACTCGGTATTGCCCAGGTCGAGCCAGTAGCCATAGCGGTGGGCGTCCTGCCACGCGAGCCGGTGCAGCACCTGCCGCGCCGAGCGACTGTCCACGCAACTGACCAGCAGATCAGCATTGGCTGCGTAGCGGTGGCCGAGCACGAATTCCTCATAGCGCATGGGATGGGCCTCCCAATCCAGCCCATAGAACTGGTTCAGGCGGTGGATGGTCACCAACGCCTTGTGCCTGCCGATATCGGCGGCGCTATAGAGCTGCCGCCCCACGTTGGCCTCGCTGACGCGGTCTGCGTCGAATGCGGTAACGTGTAGGCCCAGCGGATGGCCCAGGGCACGCATCGCAATGTCCAGCCGGGCAAGGCAGGCTGCCATCTGCGCGCCGTTGCCGCCCACGCCCACCAGATGAATGGCAACACGCCGCTCCAGCAGCTTCGGATGAATCAGGTGCTCCACCGGTCCCTCCAATCGGATGTCCTGCACCCAGTCTCTCGCGGGACGGATGAATTTCAACCGGGCGCTGGGATGAAGCCGCCATCCCAGACGGAGTGCGAGGCATGGGAAAAAGATCCGAGCCACCTTAGACTTGATCCGCACCGTCTCACTGTGGGGCTGAACATGTAAGCTTCACATGGGCGATGCGTCCCGATCTGCGCAACTGGTTGCTTGACCGGATCGTCGAACCTCAGCCAAGCTGAGCAGGGCCGGGCGAAAAAGCCTTTGAAAAATGCCAGAAAAATGGCGAGCGCGAAGGTTCACCAACGCTGGTTTTCAGGGAGCGCTGGGTTTGCCCCCTTGCTCGCATTCGCGGTATGGGTGGGTGAACCACCATTTCTTGAGGATGCCTGCGCAGGCCAGAAGGTCGAAAGTACGGAAAAAATATCGCGTGAACAGGCTTCAACGCATGCGCGGAATCGCTTGGCGGCAAGGGTTGGCTGCGCTGTTGATCTGCGCCTGTCTGGTCGCACAGACGCTCGGCATGCTGCATCGCCTGCAGCATGCAGGGGGGCCTGCCCATGCGCCTACCGAACTTGCGCGGGGCAACACACACATCGCGGACCTTGGGACACTGGATCGGCTCTTTGGCGAACATCACCTCGCTTCTGACTGCCGACTGTATGACCACCTGAGCGCCGCCGAAATCGTGCTGGGCGCCCTTGCGCTCCCGCCGGCAATGTGGCGGTCTGCCTGGCTCAGGCCAGTGCCATCGCTCGGCGTCTCCCTGCGCGCAACGCTGGCGTTCCAGGCACGTGGGCCGCCGCTGCTTCACTGAATCTGTTTTACCCGAAGTCCGTGCTCGGCAGAAGGTCGGGCACGCCCTCGCCTGTTTGATTCGTGGAGCACCTATGCACCCTACATCCATCTCCCCTTTCGGCACTGCGCCGCAGCTCGCGCTGTTCGCCATGCTTTCCTCCTCCGCCGCAGCACAAGGGCAAGAGGTCGCCCTTCCTGAAGTGACAATTACGGGTAATCCGCTGGGCCGCACTGAGATGGCGGCCCCCACGACGCGTCTTCTCGGCGAAGAATTCACCTTGCGCGCCCGATCCACACTGGGTGAGACCCTGGACGGCTTGCCAGGTGTGAGCAGCACCTACTTCGGTCCCAACGCCAGTCGCCCCATCATCCGCGGGCTCGATGGAGACCGCATTCGCATCCTGCAAAACAGCGGTGCCAGCATCGATCCGTCGAGCCTGAGCTTTGACCATGCCGTTCCCGCGGATCCCCTGACGATAGAGCGCGTCGAAGTGCTGCGAGGACCTGGCGCCTTGCTGTACGGCGGCAGTGCCGTCGGTGGCGTCGTCAACATCATCGACAACCGCATCCCGCGCGCGCCCCTCTTCGACGCAAGTGGCGGCGTCACGGGCAAGGCTGATCTTGGCGCAGCCACTGGAAACAGCGAACGCGGTGGCGGCTTGATGGTGGAAACCGGCAACGACCGTTATGCCTTGCATGCCGACGTCTTTCGCCGGCGTACAGATGATGTCAAAGTGCCGATTGCCCTTGCCTGTGAAAAGCCGGGCGCACCCAGCCTCACGCGGCGCATCTGCAACTCCGCGAGTGAAACCGAGGGTGGCGCCGTCGGCGGAACGCTTTTTTTCGATCACGGCTACCTGGGCGCATCCGTCTCGCGCTTTAACAGTGACTACGGCACAGTTGCCGAGGACGACGTGACCATCGGCATGCGTTCGACGCGTTACGCATTTCAAGGCGAATTGCGCAACCTGTCCGGATGGATCTCCGGTTTGAAGGCACAGTTCAGCCATACCGACTACCGCCACACGGAATTCGAGGGATCGGAGGTCGGGACAATCTTCAAGAATCGCGGCAGCGAATTCCGCATCGAGGCGCGTCACGCGAAACTGGGGCCCTTGGAAGGGGTCATTGGCCTTCAAGGCGAGTCCGTTCGATTTTCAGCGGATGGTGAGGAAGCCTTTGTGCCGCGCAGCAAGACGTCTCAAGTGGCACTGTTCGCTTACGAGGAGTTGCCCATGGACTGGGGTAAGCTGAGCTTTGGTGCACGCACCGAGCGCGTCAGCGTGGAATCCCTGGGCAGCGGCACCGAAGGCGTCACGCGCTTTGCAAGCGCAAAGCGCGACTTCAGTCCGGGCAGCGCTTCCGTAGGTGCCTTGATTAACCTGACTCCTCAATGGCAGCTCACCTCCAATCTGGCACACACGCAGCGTGCGCCCAAGGACTATGAACTGTATGCCAACGGACCCCATTTAGCTTCCGCCGCTTGGGAAACCGGCGACGCAGGACTGCGCCAGGAGAAGTCGAACAGCTTCGACGTTGGCGCAGCGTGGGCACGGGAGCAAGACCGCGTCGCGTTGAACCTGTATGTCTGGGCTGCTGCCGGTTTCGATGACACCTTGTTAAGGTGGCAGATGAAACCGGAGGTGGTTAATGGAGAGAAGAAGGACATTCAGTCGCGAGTTCAAACTCGAGGCGGTCAAACTGGTCGTTGAGCGTGGCGTGTCTGTGGCCCAGGCAGCCAAAGACTTGGACGTTCACGAGAACGTGCTGCGCAAGTGGGTGCGTGAGCTGAGGCAGGAGCCTCAGGAGGCGTTCCCTGGCAACGGCAAACAAAAGGCGCAGGATGCTGAGATAGCGCGGCTGCACAAGGAAGTGGCCAAGCTCAAGATGGAGCGCGACATATTGAAAAAAGCCGCGGCCTACTTCGCGAAGGAGTCGATGTGAAGTTCGGCTTCGTGGCGAAACACCGAGGGGCCTGGCCGGTCAATCTGATGTGCGAGGCGCTCGGTGTCTCGCGAGGCGGCTTCTACGCCTGGCTCACACGACCCAGGAGCCGGCGTAGCCTCAGCGACGAGGTGCTGGGTGCGCAAGTGCATCAGAGCTTTGTACGCAGCGACCGCACCTACGGCGCACGCCGTGTGTGGCACGACGTGCTGGAACAAGGCCAGACCTGTGGGCTGCATCGTATTGAGCGGCTCATGCGGGAGCAGGCGCTGCGTGCGAGACCGCGAAGGCGTGGACTACCCAAGGACCGTGGCGCGCGTGGTGCTGTGGCTGACAACGTGCTGGACCGTCAGTTCCAGGCAGATGGTCCGAACCAGAAATGGGTGGCCGACTTCACCTATATCTGGACGGCAGAAGGCTGGCTTTACGTAGCTGCGGTACTGGACCTGTACTCCCGTCGAATCGTGGGCTGGTCGATGCAGGAGAGCATGACCTCGCAGCTCGTGGTGGACGCGCTGATGATGGCTGTGTGGCGCCGGGGCAGGCCAGTGGCACTGCTGCACCACTCGGACCAGGGTAGCCAATACACAAGCGAGCACTTCCAGAGGCTGCTGGACGAACAGGGCATCACTTGCAGCATGAGTCGGGCTGGCGAGGTCTGGGACAACTCGGCCATGGAGAGCTTCTTCAGTTCTCTGAAGACCGAGCGCACGGCCCGTAAGGTGTACAGGACACGAGGCCAGGCCCGCTCAGATGTGTTCGACTACATCGAGTGCTTCTACAACCCGACGCGTCGGCATTCGACGCTCGGATATCTCAGTCCCGTACAGTTCGAGCAAGCTCAAGAAGCTTAGGTCGGTGTCAACGAGACCGGCAGCAGCCCAGTCACACAGTTCGCCAACTACATCGGTTTGGTAGGCACTGGCAATACGCGTTCGCCTGAAGGCGAATTCAACCCGCCGTCCGCCGGCGAGCGGGTATTGGACGACATGCGCTATGCGGGTGTGCGTGCGCGCTTCGTCGGAGCGGAGGCCAGCGGCAACACCCGTCTCTTAGGACCAGCGGGCCTGGCGCGCACCACGGACGGCTCTTCCCTGGATTTCCAATGGCGGGCCGACGTGGTGCGCGCAACCAACCGTGACACCAGCGAACCATTGCCGCGAATCGCGCCCGCCAGGATCGGGGCGACATTGGTCTGGGGCCGTGGACCGCTGGGAGCCAGATGGGGCTTCGACCACGCTTTCGCGCAGCGACGTATCCCATCGACAGGTCAGCGCGCCACGGATGCATACACTTTGTGGAACGCTGCTGTGACCTACAAGATGCAAGCGGACCGGGCGCAGCTTCTTTGGTATGCCCGACTGGATAACATCACCAATGAGTTGGCATACAGCGCCTCCTCAGTGCTGACTACGACGGCATTTCCAAGATCGCCGCTACCTGGCCGCAGTTTGAAGCTGGGTCTGCAAGTGGTGTTTTGATCGGTTGGATCGCTCTTGAACCGGAGACCTTGATCCCGCAGGCTGGCGTTGATGGCATGCCACGGTACGCTTTTAGCGCCAGCAGCAGGGGGCCGGTCAATGCGCCCATGTCTTGCTCCGGCCACCCGGCTTGCGATTCCTGCCAAGGGTGCTTGTAGAGCGGCTGGTACAGGCCATTGACCACCAGCCTGAAGCAGGCCGTGGGCCGGGGCCGGTCGAGCTGGCCGAACACACCGGCCACCTTGATGCCCTGGTCGTCCCGGTCGTCCTCGTCCGACCAGAAGGCCGGTGCCCGGCCATGCGTGTGCAGGTCCACTGCGACCGTCTCGTCCTCGGCCATCGCGGGACGCCGGTAGCGGATGCGGACGGGCGAGGCCTGCTCGGGCTCGCACATCGCCAGCCGCAACTGCCCGGTGCGGCGCGAGTAGATCAGCACCCCGGCGGCTTCATTGGGCAGGTGGTCCCGGCTCGCCGCCACGAACGCTTCAATCAAGCGGATGGGCAGCACACCGAAGCGGAAGCGCAGGTGCTCCGCGACTTCGCCATAGGGCAGGCGCATCTGCGGCAGGCCGTGGCCCAAGGCCACGATGCTGTCGAGCCAGTCGAGCCGGGTCTGCACGAACCAGCCGTTGCGGGCGACGATGATGCGCTGGCCGTTGCCCATGCCCGGCAGCGCGCCGAAGCGCGGCGCGGCGATCACCGGGCAGGCGGCGAGCAGGGCTTGGTCCCTCGGATCCATCGTGCCCATCACGCGACCTCCGGCTCGCCCAGCAGTTGGCCCAGCGTGGTCTTGGCATCGACCAGCACCCGTTCGGGGAAGCGCGTGAAGCGCCCGTCGAGCATGTCGCGCCAGAAGGCGTAGGCCCCGCCCCGGTAGCGCAGCAGCTTGCCCGTGACGTTGGGGTGCGTGAAGTACGAGCGCAGGAAGGCATCGTTCCACGCGCTGATCTTCTCGACGGTCGTACCGTTGGGCACCGGGACATTGCCCTGGCAAATGCGGCCCTGGCCATCGACGTTGAAGTACGGGGCCTGGAACAACGGCGTCTGCGGCGTCGGGCGGCTCTGGCCTTTGACGGCCCACACTCTCCAGACGTTGCTGGCGGCGGCAAAGACCAGCCCCGGCTGCGGCACCGTTTCGCCGCGCTCGCGCCCGCCAAACGCCTCGGCCTGCTCAGTACCGACCCGAAACGCCAGATGCCCGCGTGCCGGTGGCACCCACCACACCAGCAGATCGCCTTGGAGGTACAGCACCGTCTCGGGCAGAAAGCCGCCGTGGGCCGCGCGCTGGAGCAAGGCTGCAGCCAGTTCCCGCGCCGCCTGGGCGGTCATGGCCCGGCCCGCGCCGATCACCGGGGCACCGTCCACGGTCATGACCTCATGCACCGTGGCCAGCGCGCTGCCCGAGCGCCCGTGATACAGCAGCACCGCTTGGTCCAGCTCCAGCACGTTGTCCGTGGGCGTGTGGATGGAAAACTCCGCCTCGTTCATGGGGACACCTCCTGTATAGAGTCAGTGTCCGTCGCACAGGGCGTGAATCAAGCGGTCGATCAGCGCGATGGCCTCGAAACGCTGGCCCATGCGCAGAAACCACGCTTGCAGCGAGCCGGGGTCGTCCAGCGGGATGAGCACCTCGCCCATGCGGTCGCAGTATTCGGACTGGTGCGCCAGATTGAGCAGGTCGTCGTAGATGCGCGTGGTGACGTCGCCCTCCTCCCAGGACAGCACCGCGCCGAAGCCGATGTACTCGCCCTCGATGTCGGGATGGAAATCGTCGGTGAGGGACAGGCGCGACAGGGCCAGCGCATTGGCGGCGATCTGGCGCTGGTGGGCATCGGTGAGCGTCTTGGCAGCGCGGCGCAGATTGCAGGGACGCCATGCCGGGCCGCTCTTGCGCCGTCCCGCGCTCTTGTCGGGCTGCAACAGCCAGCGGCGTGCCCATTCGGGATAGGCGTTGTCCAGCATGCTGCGCGTGATCATTTCCTCGCGCATGGCCTCGCGGTCAGCGTCGTCGCTGTCTTCGCACATCATGTCCAGCGCCGCTTCCTCATCCATTTCGCCCTGCCAGTACACGTAGGAGGCCACGTCATCGGCAATGTCCGGGGTGAACAGCGGGTACACATAGCGGCCCTGCTGGCGCAGTACCTGCAACACCGTGCTCCCTAGGTGCGGCATGGCTTCGTTCAACGCCTCCAGGCTGCGGCCCACAGGCCATTCGCACTCGTGGTACTCGCACCAGTACACATCAAGCTGGGCATAGGTGGTCTGCCGTCCGTCCCGCGTGGCGGGATGGTTGCCGTGCTCGTCGAGCACGTTGATGGCAAAGCGCGGCTGCAAGCAGTGCAACGGACCGATCTGGCGCTTGATCCAGGCGCCGATGGCATGCTGGCAGGCCTTGAGCGGGTCGGCCTCGGTATCCGGCAGGTCGTCTTCCAGCACCGCGCCCGACGCGATCAGGCATCGGCACAGCGCCGCATTCGCGCAGGCCTGGGCCGTGGAGGCGACGGCCAGCGGAATGCTCGATTGCAGGCTGGGCAGCGCCAGCATGGGAGAGGCAAGCATGGCCGTGGCCCTCACGGCAGCGGGGTGAGCATGTCGCTGGTGACGCTCGCACGCAGCGCGGCGGTTTCGCTGCGGTGTTGCTCCAACGCTCTACCGGCAAACCGGCTCCATGCCGCCGAGCGATTCACCACCGCCCGCTGCGACAGCGCACGGGAAAGTTTGGCCGTCGCGCTGACCGGACCGGGCTGCGCGGGCTGCACGCGGGCCAGCAGTGCCGCGAGACGGGGCGCTGCCGGGGCTACGCCCCCTGTGCCCTTGGTGCCCACAGCCTTGCGGAAGCTGAAGTCTTGCCGTCCGTTGGCGACCTCGCCGGCTTCGACTTCGGCGCTGACCAGTTCGGGGTACTGCGCACTGTAGAGATCGCGCACCTCACGCGGCGAGAGGCCGGGCACGTCCGGCAGCAGGATGCCGTTGTAGGTGAAGGTGCGGACGATGGGGGTGACTGCGATCGACATGGATGGGCTCCTTGGGGGATGAACGCGGCAACCGCCGTGGTTGCCATACGTTCAGTCTCTCGCCGCAGGTGCTCGCATCAAGGGTGCTGCCCGCTCAACCGAACAGGTCGAAGTTTTCACCGCCCACGGCGGTAGCTGTGGCCGCACCGGACGATTCGTTCTGCACTGCATCGTCGTCCTCGTCATCCGCAGCACTACCTGAGACGGGGGTGGTCGTGGCGGGGGCAGGCTTGGCCGCTTCGGCCTTGGTTGCTCCCGCCTTGACAGTGGCATCGCTGGCCTTCTTGACCGATGCCGCCTTCGCGGCCTCGATCACTTCCTTCGTGGCCTCGGCCTGCTGGGCAAGGCTCTGGCGTACCTCCCGGTAGCCGCACAGGGCTTCGATGAAGCCTGTATCGAACTCCTGCGGCGTGGCCGTGAGGCTCAAGGGCTGCGTCAGCGCGGTCTCGCCCGCGTCCTGCCGGGGTTTGGGGATCACGTTGACCGTCAGGCGGCCGGATTTCTCATCGGCGCTCACCGTCATCGTGAGCGTGGCGCTGCAAGCCAGCGCGAACAGTTCCTCGAACATTGTCATCTCGTGCTCCTTGATGGAATGGGGGACATGGCCCAGTACAGGGCCGTCGAGACCATGCTAGAACCCGGTCCCCTGTTGTCCAGGGGCCAGTCGGGGCGTCAGGCCAGCGCGGGCTCGGGCTGCTGTTCCGGGATGGTCTCGGTGCGCTCGGACTCATCCGTTTCATTGCCCTCTTCGCCATCGGCCAGGATCGGCTGGCGCGGGTAGCGCATCACGGCGGGCACCGTGCCCTGGTAGGCGAAACCCGGCACCTTGAGCAGCGCCGCGATGAAGTCGGGTTTCTTGCCAGCGCGCGCCGCCTTGAAGCGCGAGCCCATGGCCCTCTTGAGTCCGACTTCCGTGGCAAGGCTCTCCAGTTCGCTCATGGTGAACAGGTCGAGGAACTCCTTGTTCCACTGGAAGTACCGCCCTTCATCCACCTGGACATAGTTGAGCAGCAGTTCGAGGTCGGTCACGTTGACGCCGAACGCCGCCGAAGCGGTGGCGGCTTGCAGCAGCCGCTCCAGTTGGGCCTCGGGCGCGGCGGCGGCGCGTTGCAGCCCGCTCCGCACGCCGAACCCTGCGCCCCCCGTCTGACCGGCAAGCCGCTCGAAGGCATTGCGGAACTGCGCCTCCCGCAGATCGGCCCCACGACCAGCCAGCGCCAGCGCGATCAGCACCCGCTGGCTGCACTGCGGTTGCGCCATCAGGGCATTGGCGAGCCACTTGCGCCATTCCGTGACGCGGTGGCTGACGACACGCTGCGGTGTCTGGTTGGTGGGTACGACGGGCTTGGGCTTCTTGCCCGAGTGCTTGGCTACACCTGCCTTCGCTGCGCCCTTCCCCTTCGCGTCGTCCAGCGCCTCCTGGGCATCGCGCTGCGCCTTGCGCCATAGGGCGACCTTCTGGCTGTTGCACGCGGCATCGAAGCACAGCGAGCGCGTGACCTCACCATAGCTGCCGGGCATCGCGGATACCGCACAGCCGAAGGAGTGGCATCCCTGGCAGGACGTGTACTGCGGCGCGCCAACACTCAGGTCGCCATCGGCGCTCACAGGCAGCGGGGTGAAGCCATCGCCGATCTTGACGATGCGGATCACCGGGTACTCATCGCGCAGCGCATCGGCGCGCGCCTGGATGGCCTGCTGGGTCAGTTCCTCGAAATGGCTCGGGTGCTGGCAGTAACCCTCGCCCAGGGATTCCGCGAACAGGCCCGACTGCCGCGCCGAATTGTGCGGGCAGCCGCTGCACTGCGCGGTGTCGAAGACCGCGTCGGCCAGGCGCCGCGCGTAACGGCCCAACTGCGCCTTGAGCACGGCCACCGGCACCTTCTGCGCCACGATGCCGGCCAGCACGCTGTCCTGCTTGTTGGGGGGAATGCCCGAGAGCAGTTCGGCGTGGCCGAGTTGGATGGTGCGCGTGGTGAGCGCCTTGAGCACGGCGGGCGTACAGGCCAGCAGCGCCAGCCGTCGCTCCAGCACCTCCGGCGACCAGCCCATGAGGCGGGCGGTTTCCTCCTTGTCTCCGCGCTGGCGCAGGAGCTGGCGCTGGGCGGCATGGGCTTCCTCGGCGGGCGACATGGCGGCGCGGTGGTAGTTCTCGATCACCGCCATGGCCTCTGCCGTCTCGTCGCTCTCGTCCTTGATGACCACGGGCATGTCGTAATCGTCGCCAAAGACGTTTTTCGCGGCGCGCCAACGGCGTTCACCGGCGATGAGCTCGTAGAGGTCAGTGCCCGCCACGGGCCGCACGACGATGGGTTCGAGCACGCCGACGGCGCGGATGCCCTCTTCCAACTCGGCCATCTCGTCGGGGTCGAAGTATTCGCGGGGGTTCTTGCCCTGCACGATTTGCTGGATCGGCAAGGTCGGCTGGCTCAGATGGGTGGGATCAGTCACGGCGCCTCCTGGCTGCATCGGGGGGGATTGCCGTCATGCTCCCGCTTCGCACCACCGCTTCAACCCTGCCCGTGGAGCCGCTTTCGCGGCTGGCGCTTCAACGGGCCCTGGCGACATCATCGAAATTCCGCACCCTGCCCCTATCGAGTCCGTCGCGGCATCTTGGCAACCTGCGCCAGGACGCGAGGAATTTGCGCAAATCCGGTCACCAAGGACATGCTTGCGGCATCCCCAGGGCCACTGGTCAATACCACCCATGCGTCGCTGATTACCGTCGGGTTGGCCTTCGGCTCCGGGGAGGGTGGCATGACCATCGATGCCGGTTACGGGCTGTGGTCTCCGCTATGGGTTGGCTTGGCGATGGCGGGACCACTGAATCTGATTCCCTTCATCAGGGATCGACCTGTCCAGACCAACGGGGGGCACAACGGCGTGAGGCCATGCAGGAGCAACGCCGGCATTTTCCACGGCGCTCACAAGTGATGATCTCTTTGGGGTCGGTCGACGAGGGGGGCGAGCACGCCGACGGCGCGAATGCCATCCTCCAGTTCGGCTATTCGGCAGGGTCGAAGGATTCGCGGGCGGGTCTCGCCCTGCACGATCTTGCAGACCGCCGAGGTGGGTTGGTTCGGATGGATCACTGGCGCCCTGCTTCCACCAGATGCTGGCATAGTCCAAGGCTGGCCTGTTGTAGCCGCAGCCCGGCCCATCCCCACCAAACTGCGCACACAGCCACTGAACGGCCTCGCGGTGGCTGAGCCAGCGCGCAGATACCAGCACAGCTTGGCGGCCACAGGACCCCCACATTGCAGCCATCACTGCGCACGGCATCCATGCCGGGTCTGGCAAAAAACCGGTCCCAAACATCGCGGCCCAAGGTGTGCCGGTCGCAGTGATCCGTCCAGCGCTGCCTCCAGCACGCAGTTCCCTGAACGGTGTTGCCCGCCCCGGGATACCTGCACCGCGTCCCCAAAAGCCGATCCAGGCGACCCGGGACGCTGCGCTTGGCGCGATATCCCCCAAAGCGCTTTCGTGAAAACGGGTCGAGGACAATGGAGGATTCGTTCGCTACGTCCCCCGTCCTGCGCCTCCATGTCGATCCACTACACCGTGCTCCTGCTGCTCAATGCCACCCATGGCTGTCTGGCAGAGATCGAGTTGGCGCAACCAGAAGCTCTTGCCAACGGCGCGCGTCATTGGATCTGGATGGAAGGCAATACAGTCACTACCCTCCAGCTTGTCGGTGGGGCCCAGTCCTCAAAGCGCGTTTTTGATCGCGCCGTGCTGACGTTCGACGGCGTACGGGGACAATTGGATTGGCCTATCGGGCGATGTGATCTGCTGTCAGTCGATACCACAGGCACACTGCGCCCCGGGTTCCAGCGGCTACTGCACCAGCATCTGAACTGAAGACTTCACGCCCGCCGCATCCGGGGGCGCTGCCGCATCAGCTCCGCGTACCGGGCAGAGACAGCATCAGCATCCAGACAGTCCACGGCGATGCCCACGGCCTGCGCGACACGTCGGCGCACCGAGGCGAGACGCCGCGCTTCAGCCAGGGTCGGCTACATACCGGTCAGCCAGCCTGATCGAGCAAGTGGGCGAGGATTTCCGCTTCTGCCGCCTGGCGCAGTGCCGCACGCTCCCTGGTCTCTGCCAGTCGCGCCCGCAGCGCGGGCTCCAGCAGGCCGGGCGCCACATCCCCGAGCCCGTTGCCTGACGGAAACGAGAAGGTGCTGCGCACTTCCAAGTGAACCAATTCGCGGTACACAGCCGCGTTCTCGTCGCAGCTTGCCGCGGCACGCAAGTCACCTCGCGACGCCAGCATGCAGAGGGCACGGGACACCCGGCTGCTGCCGTAGATGCGATAGGCCTCATGCAGCCCCCCGCCGCAATGGTGGATGTAATCCAACACGTCCTGGCGCAGCCAGTGGATGATCACGTTCCACGCCAACCCGATGCCCAGCGCACGGCTGAGCGCCGTATCACGCTTGGCCACCGGCTGGCGCGCCCGCGCCGCTCTTTCCCAGGCGGGGGAAACATTCGAAGTCAGCGTCGCCCATGTGGACGTCGACTGGCTATCGTCATTCCCCGTGGATAGTGCAGTCGCGAGGTGTGGCCTCTGCAAGGCAGCCGATGCACTGGAAGGAGTGGCCCGCGACAAGCGCTAAAGCAAGACCTACGTCACGCGCAAGCTGGCGCTTGTGCCAAGGTTCAACAGCAACTGGCTGCCGGGCCTTGCTGCACCAAGAACATGCCCAAAGGAATGCCACGTTCCGGCCAAGGATGGTTCATGCCGGCTGGCCCTTATGGGTCTCGGCAACGGTTCGTCCAATGGCTTCGCATAACCCGCTCTATGCGGCCTCGGCTTCCTCGGTGGTGTTCTCAAACGGCAAGTAACCCTTGTAGACCAACTGATTGCGAACCACGGACTGATGCACGCCGAAGGCCAGAGCGGCTGCATGCATCGCCTCTTGCGTGGGATCGTTCACGTCAATCACCCGCTGGAGGTCATCGAAAGGACACAACAAACTATGCGCAAATGCACGCTGGAATTTCTGTCGATCACTCTTTGCGCGGCTGACGATGCCGAAATCAGTGTCTTTATGCCATACAGCATCCCCAAACTGTCGCGTCAACTCAAAGCGACGATCATGAGGAGTCAATGTCTGCAAGGCCACATGGGACGTTTTTTTGCCACCGATCCGGGCACCATATTGTAATTTTCTCGCGGTGGCTGTCGCCGACTTCAAATCAGCCCACCGTGCTTTGAAAATATCTTCCATCGTTCCGTTTTTCAGCGGTCCTTTCGGGACTCCAATCACTGCTCGGAGCTCCTTCGCCGCTTCTTCCGCCATGGTCCACGGACTCACGTGGCGAGGGAAATTCTGATCACGCAAAAGGCCATCCGCCAGATCAAGATTCAGCTCTACTTTCGAGTCGCGTGTGGCCTCTATGACCAAACTCAGGGATTGCGCAGCATTTGACCCTGGCTGTGCATGTGCGGCCTCTTCGACACCATCCTCGCCAGCAATGTCCTCCATCTCCACCAGTGCGCCAATGACTTCATCTGGTGCAGCATCTGGGTCAAATCCCAGGCAGGCCTCCAAACGTCGCCAAGCGGCCAACTCTGGATCTTGACGTTCGGTAGCGATTTGCCCCAAAAGGGCATCCAGTGCTTTGCCATCTACCGTTCTGGCACAGTGTCCACGAACCGCCTCGAAAAACCCATCCAACTCCTGTTCGTATTCCTCTGCGCCAACCATTCCCATCGGGAACTCAAAGTAAGTCTGAGGGCCGTTGACGACATTTTTACCGACGCTTGGAGCGAACGCTATACGATCTCCCACGCTGAAAATCATTACGGGAGGCCACAATGCGCCGCCACTGGCCGAGTTCAATTCATGGCGCAAGCGCCAATCCACCGAAGGCAGTCGGAAATCTCTGATCGTCTCCCAGCGAAGACGCCACCAATTGTCAGCCAGCCAAAGTGCCAAGCCTGTGGAAGATGCCCGAAAATAATCCCGAACCTTCTGTTTCTCAGTGTCCGCAATTCTGGAGATGACCCTGCTTCCCACCTGAAGAGAAATCTCCGCAACGTCATCACTGCCGCTCGGCCAAACGGCAGAGAATTTGAAGTAGCTTGAAGCGTTCATCTGTAAAAAATCTCCGCTGATGCGATGGCGGCCTGTGCATTAGGATCTTGATGAACCGGGAATCCACTATCGGAGAAAGCCACCTCCCTGGCCCTGCTCAGAACATGTCTTGCAAAGGCATCTGCCTGCAGGACGGGATAGCCATGATATTGGGCATGGCCGGTATTGGTAATGCGCAATTCAAATATCCAGCCACTTTCGTCAATAGTCCAGAGTAAACTTGGAACATCTCCATCATATTGATCAGACCAGAGGCCAAGCCTCACGCCGCGCTTGAGCAGGGTCGGAATACGGATGAAGTCATCCTTGCCGAAGTTGGCATGCGCGTCACAGTACGTTCGCTCCACGTCCCGGCCCGCATAAGGCGCAAGATTGTAGGCTGTGGGGTTGTATTTGTGCTTGGAATATGGGCCGTAGGTTACCCGTCCAGCCAACTCCTCGCGCACCACCACGCTAGGCAGAGGTCCGATCAGTCGGCGGTTCGCATTGTTCCGGGAGCGTTGCGTCACAATCCGTGGCGCGGGCTTCTTTCTGGTCATTGAAAAACTATCTACCTTCGTCTTAGCGTTAAATGAAGAAGGTTCGCCGCTGGCCGAAAAATATCAAGGTCATTATGTACTGAACTTGAAGCCCTCAATTTTCGCATGTGCAGGGCCAACGGAAACTGGGTCGACAACGTGGCGACTCACCCCGACTTCAGAGCCCGCGGGTACGCTAAGGCCGTGCTGGAGCATGCTCTGAACTGTGCCAGAGCTGTGGCCTGCCACAAAGTCAGTAGCCAACCGGCCCCAAGGGTGAAAGCTTCCATGGCTCTACAAGGAGCCGACGTCGATCACCACGGCAAGCCAGCCTTTGTCGCCCAACCGCTCGCACACGGGGAGTGAACTCTGCCCGAACTCGCCGTGGATCAGGGCGCGCTCAAGAAACTCGAGGACGCCGCGCATTGATGCCGCATGGCGGTTCGACGACCGGGACGCTCGGCGCAAACAACGAAGGCATGGCACCTTCAGGGGGCGGGGTCCAGTGCCAGTTCTGGTCACCCAATCCATCCAGGCCGTATCGGACGTACCCCCGTGCGACCCCTGCTGCAAGCTGCTCCAGCCGCAACCGAAGCGTCATGGTGCCCTGCTGCCCAGGAAAGACCGCTGCCCGTACGCTTTCCGGGTTCTCCGTCCAATGCCGGATGTCCAGCAGCGGGAACACCGGCATATCGGGCATCCCATGGTTCATGGCCTGTTGGAGCGTCAAGCCTTGCGACATCCAATACCGGATACGGGCTTTTGAGAACGCGTTGTAGTGTGCATCCCTGACGAGCCATATGCACCGCGCGCCCGACATCGCGTACCTGTGGGTCCGCGCTCGGTAGTCGTCCCAATGCTGCTGCGACATCTGCACTTCGAAGACCGCTGGTCCGCTGGGCAATGGAGCGAAAACATCGGCAATCCATGACTCCCCCTGTGGAGTGGTTCCCGGCCATTCCACGCGCGCCGGTACACCCACCGCCCGAAGTCCCCTGACAAGCGCGATCTTTGCGATCTGGTGCTCGATGGATTCGGGCCGCGTCATACCCGCATGCCCCGGCGCGCACGCGAAGAACTGCAGACCCAAGGGGCTTCGCTTCAACACCGCAGGTATGCGCTGGTGGCCCATGACAAACGCCCCCACGGGCAGCTTTCTCCACTGCGCCCATTGATCCTGCGGGGTCGAGAACGATTCGACCTCCGCGCCCGTGTCGGCAAAGTAAGCAATGAGTGGCAAAGCCAACCTCTGGAGTAATGGGTTGCGGAGTTGGAGTTCTGGCCACGGCATGACCAGCCATGGTGATCCGGCACTGCGAACCACTCGCCCGTCATACCTTGCAATGTAACTCGCCAGCGCACCCAGCTGTTGCACGCCGTGATACAGGCCGCCCTCCCTTCTAGGGGCCAATACTCGGCGCCAGCCCTTTCGCTCTCAGACACGGCCCATGTGTGCACAGAGCTCGCGCAATCCGCGCTCCGCAGGGTTGCAGAAAGCGTTGGCGCAGCGCCTTCGAGTGACACACCAACGCTGCACCAGACAGCATATTGTCTGTATATTTATGCCCACTACTTTTTACCAGCCCCATGGGCCCATAGGCCGATGTGTGGGTGCATGTGCCACGCGATGGCACGAGTCAGCACCGAATCATCCCCCGAATCTCGTGGCATGTGGCTAGTCCAGTGCGGCGCTGCGGAGCATCCGACTGCTTCGCGACGATAGCCGCGTTGTACAGAGGGGGTTCCCATGGCCTTGTGGTCCAGTTTCGAGTCCAAGGTAGTCACCGCATTCGGTGTTACCACGCTGGTGGTGGTTGTGCTGGCCATCTCGACCTGGAAAGTCGCGGACGATGCCACCCAGACAGCCCAGATGATGGCCCACAGCCAGCGGGTGCTGAACAATTTGGTCCGCACCAGGGCCTACTCGCTGCAGGCCGAATTGGCAACCCAGAACTTTCGCCTGACGGGCCATGCAGACCATCTCCGGGAGCGCAACGAAGCCATGGCCTCACGAGAGGGCGCACTGGAGCGAGTCCGGGAGCTGACAGCGGACAGCCCGAAGCAGCAGAGCAACTGGAATGAATTGCGTGCAGTCATCGATCAACGGATTGCGATCGCGCGCCAGGTGGAGCAACTGCGCCTGAGGGAGGGGTCAGAAGCGGCAAACGCCTTTGCCGCCGCTGCTCCGCTCAAAGCCACGCGCACGCGGACCTACGGACTCTTGAACGAAATGGAAGAGGAGGCGCGCCAGCGGCTGATGCAGCGGGAATCCGACCATGCCGAGGCACGCCAGACCTTGGTGCTTGCCGGCGCGTTGCTGGCGGTGATGCTCACCGCTTTGCTTGGCGCCACCCACCTACTGATCCGCCGGCAGCTGCGGGCTGCGGAAGCCAGCCGGCGAGCGCTGGCCGACAATGAAGAGAACCTGTCCATCACCTTGCACTCGATCGGGGACGCCGTGCTGGCCACGGACACCGAGGGGCGCATCACCCGCATGAACCCTGTGGCCGAGCGGCTCACCGGCTGGCCGCTATCGCAAGCGCGGGGACTCCCGGTCGAGCAGGTGTTCCACATCCTCCATGAGCAGACCCGCCAACCGGCCCATGTGCCCGTCGCCACGGTGCTGGCCACCGGCACCACCCAGACCCTGGCCGACAACACCGTGCTGATCGCGCGGGACGGCACCGAATGGCCCATCGCCGACAGCGCAGCCCCGATCCACGACGCGGAGGGGCAGTTGCAGGGCGCCGTACTGGTGTTTCGGGACGTCACGGTAGAGCGCAAGGCCGAACGCATCATCCGCGAACAGAATGCAGTGCTCGCAGCCGACGTGCGCGAGCGTACGGCCCAATGGCACGAGAGCGAAAGCCACCTGCACAGCGTCATCAGCACCGTCCCGGCGATGATCGCCTATGTGAATGCCGCACAGCGCTATGTCTACGTCAACGCACAGTACCTTGAGCGCTTCGCGCCCGAGCGCGAGGACATTGCGGGCTGCACGGTGCGGGAGATCATGGGCGAGGAGCGCTACGCGACGGTGGGACCCCTGATCGACAAGGTCTTGTCCGGAGAGCCGCAGGCCTATGACTGGCAGCCCTTCCCCGAGGTCTGGCAGACCGTCCAGTACGTCCCCAAGCGCCAGGCCGATGACCAGGTGGCGGGCTACTACGTCCTGGGGACCGACATCACCGAACGCAAGCGTTCGGAGCAGCACATTCAGGCACTCAACGGGGAGCTCGAGCAGCGTGTGCGGGAGTTGGAGCATGTCAGCCGCGCCCTGCGTACGCTGAGTGCCGGCAACCGCACCCTGCTGCGCGCCAGCGAAGAGCAGGATCTGCTGGAAAGCATGTGCCGGGCCATCGTCACGGCGGGCGGCTATGGCATGGCGGTTGTCTGGTACCGAGGGGATGATCCGGACCAGCCCCTGCGTCCCATGGCAGAGTGCAACTACCCTGGCGGCAAGGACGCACTGAGCCGCCTGGGCCTGGACCTGACCGATACGGAACTGGGCCGAGGCCTGACCTCTACGGCCATTCGCAGCGGCCAGATTCACATCGTTCGCGACATGCACTCGGATCCCGATCAGGCGCCTTGGCATGACCGGCTCGCCGGGCTGACGTCCGGCCTGTCCTGCCCATTGCGCGTGGACGGCGAGGTGATCGGAGCGCTCTCCATCTACGACCCGGAGTCGGATACGTTCGACGACAGCGAGGTCGCGCTACTGACCGAGTCGGCGGATGACCTGGCCTTCGGCATCTCCACCTTGCGGGCCCGCGAAGAGCAGCGACGTGTGCAGGCCGCGATGCACCACATGCTGCGCCACGACCCGCTCACAGGCCTTCCCAACGCGCTCGAGTTCACGGAAACCCTGGCCACGGCCGTCGAAGGCGTATCGCCGTCTGCCGAGCCCCTGGCGGCCCTGCAGCTCAACATCGAAGGCCTGGGAGAAATCAACGAAGTGCTGGGATACAGCCATGGCGACCAGATCCTGCGGGATTTCGGGCAACGGCTGCGCGAGTGCGTCCCTGGTGCTGCCCACATTGCACGCCTGCGTGGCGACGAGTTCGCCGTGCTGGCACCGGCCCAGGATGGCGCCGCAGCCCTGGCCCTGGCCCAGCGCGTGGAGACCAGTCTGTCCCGCCCCTTCCCGGTCGCCGATATCGAGCTGGACCTGGGTGCCAAGATGGGGATCGCCCTGTACCCCGAGCATGGTGCGACGGCCCAGGAATTGCTGCGGCGAATGGGCAAGGCTCTCTACCGGGCCAAGGCCCAGGGCCTGAACCAGTGCCTGTTCGACGCATCGCAACAAGGCGACCACGCCGGGCGGTTGACCATGGCGGGCGAGTTGCGCCGGGCCATCAGCGGGGGCCAGCTGAGGCTGTTCCTGCAGCCCAAGGTGGAGTTTGCCTCAGGGCGATTGTGTGGCGCGGAAGCCTTGGTGCGTTGGCAGCATCCGGAGCAAGGCCTGATTCCACCGGGCGTTTTCATTGGCCTGGCCGAGCAGACAGGGCTGATCAAACCGCTCACGGAATGGGTGATCGTTGCAGCGCTGGATCTGCTGCGCGACTGGCAGGCACAAGGCCAGTCGACGCCCATCGCCATCAACCTGTCCGCCCGCAATTTCCGCGACGACCAGTTGTTCAGCAAGTACCGCCGCTGGCAGGCCGAGCGGCATGTCACACCGGGCCTGATGGAGATGGAAATCACCGAAAGCACGGTGATGGACGATGCGGAATACGCACTCCAAGTACTGCATGCCTTGCACGATGAGGGGATCCCGCTGTATGTGGACGACTTCGGCACGGGGTATTCCTCGCTCAGCTATCTGCAGAAGCTTCCCGTGGACTACATCAAGATCGACCAGTCCTTCGTGGCGGCCATGCCCCACAATCGAGATTCCGCCATGATCGTGCGATCCACCATCGATCTGGTGCATGACCTGGGACGCAAGACGGTGGCGGAAGGTGTGGAGACCCAGGAGCATTGGGACATGCTCGCCCATCTGGGCTGTGATATCGCGCAGGGGTATTTTCTTGCCAAGCCCATGCCGGCGCAGGCGTTTCAGGCATGGGCCCAGGGCTTCAGGGCACCGCAGTCCGCCCCATCGCCAGACCGGTAGACCCCTGGCCGCCCCTCGCAGCGACCGGGCAGCCCTGCACTCTCTGGGGTGTTCGCTGCAAGCATGGGATGTCATCGCTTGCGACCGAAGCGGAGCAGCCAGTGCTCGAACGCCCGGCGCAGATTCAGGCGCGCAGCACGCCGAGACACCCTGAGCGAACACCGAAACGCCCTCCCCTTACCCGCTCTGGTGATGGGGCCCCGCCAGGGACGGATTGCCATCGCCCAGCCCCGTGGGCGAAATCACCCTTCGCAGACTTCGATGACCTGCTCTTTCCATGTCTCCAAGTGCCAATCCATGACAATGGCGTGAATTTCCTCACACCCAGTGCCACACGATGCAGGACCACGACGGGTACAGCGAAACGCCATCCCTGAACAAAGCCAAATTGAGCGAAGCCCTCTACGAACAGATCGGCCTGAACAAACGCGAGGCCGGTGAAATGGTCGATGCATTCTTTGCCGTGATTGCCCAGGCCTTGGCCCATGACACCGACGTCAAGCTGACCGACTTTGGTGCCTTTGAGCTGCGGTGGAAGCAAGCACGCCCGGGCCGCAATCCACGCACCGGGGAACACGTGAAAATCGGACACCGGCGTATCGTCACCTTCAGGGCCGGCCCCAAGCTCAAGCAGCGAATGAACCACCTCCCACCTGGATCGACGTGACCAGCCCCCAATACACGCCCGGGGTTGAATCCAGCGCCGCAGCAAATACCCGGCCCTGACTCACCCTGCACCGCACGGCTTGGAGAATTGCCGGCGCCACAATTGCCCTTGCCCACTGTCGATCGCAATCATGCGCTTGCGCACTTGCAGGCAAGATTGTCTCGCGGGGCTATTCCCCACGCCCCCCGGAGTGCAGGAGAACCACAGAATCTGTGGCATTGTGCAATTGATGTAATTTGAAGATACTTGAGCCAGGTGCCCCCTCAAGGCAACCCTCGGGAGGCATGCATGGACCGCTGGTCGATAACGCTGCAATGGGTCGGCTCCAATACGCTCTGCCATCGGGCATGGCCGTCGGCATTCCTCTTGGCACTTGCCACTGGCCTGCCGCCGCAAGCCGCCCTTGGTGCGGAGCCCGCCCGGCCCGCGTATGCCGAGTTGCGTGTACGGATCGTGGACAGCGGCGTCCTGCTCGATGGCCCCTCTCCCACCGTGGCGGCCCACTCGCCATTGGCCGCCAAACTCGATGCAGTCAAGGCTGCGGGCGCCATGGAGAAGCGGTCCTGGGCTGAGTACAACGCGCGTTTAGGCGTGCTGTTGCCCTTCATCGCCAACAAGACCATCAACCCGCAGGTCTTGTTCTCGCCGGATGCCCAGGCCAGTGCGATTGCACCGTCGGGGGAGTTGGCGGGAGTTGCCATCGCAAGCTTCGACTCTCGGCCGCTCAAGGCGGGCTCTCTCAATTTCGCGGTCCCTGGTACCGGCCGGTCGCTTGCGAGCGCGCCGAAGCTCGATGCCCCGTCGCCTGCACGTATCTATGGTCTGGGTGCCGCAGCACATGGGTCCTCCGGATCTGGAGACCCCAACCCCGAGCTTCTCAAGCTCAAGAATGCCGTGGAAAAACTGGAGCGCCGGCCCTCTTCGAACGCTCACGACGAAGGTGCTGCGATAGCACAGGACGCTCAACTGGCATTCCCATTGTCCAGCATTCCATTCGGACCAACCCCGGCTGCCTATTCTGTGACTGTTCGCGTGACCTGCGATGACTTGGCAAAGTACCTGCCCCTGCTCAAAGAGCAGGGCACCGAACTGAAGTTCTCCGCCTGCGATCAGGAGCACCCACAGGTATCGCTGATGACCGTGCAATTCGACTTGCCGGGCTTGGACACAGTTGACGAGGCGCTGCCGAATCCCAATCCCCCCAGCCAGCCTGCACCGGCCGGCAATCTCCAGCTGCAATCGGCCCAGGCGGGCGGAACTGCGGTGCGTGATGGCTTGGATGCCTTGCCGCCTGCGTCGTTTGTCACGCGAATCCGTGAGCTTCTGAGGTCGCCTCCCGCCTCCAAGACAACGCCGATCCTCGTCATTGTCGACGATGGCTTTCCCTCGCAAGAGGCCTACCTCGAGACCAAAAAATTCTTCGACGAAGCGGACGAATTCCTGCGCAAGACCTACCAATTGCCCCTCACGTGGTATTCAGCGCTTCCGCCCGACCCCTATCAGCTGGGCATTGACGCAGAACTCAAGGCCCTCCCGGACAACACGGCGGGGCCTCGCGGGCTGCAGGGCTGCACATCGCTGCAATCCAAATCCTGCCGACTGCATTCGAAGGGAATAGAAAAGTCGCTGCAGGTGTTCACCCAGCTCGTCGAGGGTCCGCAGCCCGTACGCGTGATCTGGATCCCTCTCGTGTTCGCACAACCCGGGGCGGCTGCGCTTGCCTACCGCTTGCACCGATTCTCCAAGGTCGTGCCTGATGAGTTTCTGTCGGAACGGCAGCAGTTCTCCGCCAAGAACCTGGACTCGATTCAGCAAGAGTTTTTCTACATGCTCTCCAGAAAGGGCGTCGGGTATCCAGAGACCTCTGCCGACTGGGCCATATCCCGGACCTACTTCGGTAGCATCCTCAACTATCTTCGCGCGTACAGCGCAAAAAGAGATACCCCCGTGTTTGTCAACCTCTCGTGGAGGACGGCCGCCGACCAATCCTCCTCGCTTCCCGGTCGTGGCCGCAGCTGGGTCATGCTGGTGGCTGCTGCCGGCAACCCCTGCACGCCAGACAAGAAATGTGAGCGCCCGACGGTCGTGGACGACACAATTGACAGCTACAACTTCCTGAAGTTTGCGACGTACGAGGATCCGAGTTCGTTCGTGGTGGCGAACGTCAATGCCACGGGCCAAGCGGTTTGCAACACGGCCCGCCTGGATGCGCGAGACGGAACGCTCGCATTTCCCGGCGGCATTTCGGACGACTGTGGAACCAGCTTCTCTGCACCGCGTATCGCGTGGCTTCTTGCCGCCAATGAACGCTACAGCTCGGCACAGGACCGTAACCCGGACGAGTGGGCCCTGGGCTTGCGCACCAGGGTCGCCTCAGGCCGGGATCCGAAGGCTTGCGCCCTTCCCCACAACATGAGCTGTCTCATGCCAACCCCCGAAAGGCTCTTTCCCGGCCTGGGGTTGGCGAGGCGCGGCCCCCCTTGATCCACAGACGGAGTGCTGAAATGAAGTCGAACATGCTCGTGACATTTGCTGCCGTAGGATTGCTTCCCTTCCTCAGTGGCTGCCCCCAGAAGACCTCCAACGAGAAGTTTTTGGAGATGACTCGATCGTGCATCAGCCCGCAACTGCTCGGCCCCTCCGGCGAAATCGTCTTCTTCGGGCCCAGCGAGTACCGGCCGGGTGACGTTTTCAAGCGCGCCGCCGACGCGTCGGGCACATGGCGCTACTCTGCCGAGTTCGAGTACGCCGCGCAGGTCGAAGGCCCGACCTTGGCCAAGGTGGTCAAGCCGGGCTCCGTGCCCGTCGAGTGCAAGCTGACACAGGATGCTTCCGTTCAATTCGACCTGGGAGCGGAAGGAAATGCCACGCTAACCAAGGCGGCCGTACCTCTGTCAGCGAGTGCGGGACTGAGCCTGAAGAACGGCAGCGTATCTTCGATCAGCGCACACAAGCTCTTCGTGGACAGCGTGCCCTATCTACAACCCTATACCGAATCCATCGCGTCACTGCCAGCGGGAAGTCCCCTGCGAAAGGCCATCAGTGATGGAGGCTACTTTGTCGCCACGGCTGCGCTGGTCATCGATGGCTATTCCGTGGATGTCAAATACGGCCCCGAGTTCGATGCCAGGGCGGCAGCGCAAGCGACGCTATCCCCGGGCAATCTTGCGGACTTGAAGGCCAACGTGTCACTTCAGGCAAAGGACGCGAACACCCTGACCTACTCGGTCCAAGGCAAGACCGTGGTTGGCATCGTCGCAAGACCCATTTCCGCGGATTTCAAGATTCAAGGCGTCGGCGGCTCGCCGTCAGACTCGCCCAAGCCAACGATTGGACTGCTTTCCACACGGGGCTGGCCGTAGGCCGAGGTCGATAGCCCCCGTGTGCGCAATCCATCCATCCGGCTGGTGTCCCTGACCTGGGACTTCAGGCGGTATCGGCCGCTGACTCACCGGGCCCGAGTGACGGCAGTCCGCCGGGACCACACATTGAACACGCCCCATCACCCACGCCTGCGGCGGAAGCTCGAGGGCGGGCTTCCGCCACTGCGGTCTACATGAGGGGACTCCCCTGACCCGTATCACGCGTGAAGCCAGAAGGCGCTCTCGGCAAACTCCTCGCCATTCCACCAGTTTGGCCGCCCTCTTCCATACCGGAAGTTCGTTGCCCCTGCCTGGCTTTGCAGCGGAGCCATCACCGCCCCACCCGCATCGCGCTTGGCCGTCTGCTCCGCCGTCTCCGGCACGACCATCACGATGTGGCCCGAGCGGCCATCCTCCTTGCGACGGGCCACGATGACGCCAAGCGCCCCCTGGTTGACCTCGGTCTGCAGCTCGGTGAGCGTCCCCGCCTGTCGCCATCCGAATCGTGCACCGAAGTCCCGGAGCCATCGGAAAAGATCATTGGCACGCATCTCCTGGATCGTCGCGCCATAGAGCGGTTCAACGGGCTGCCCCGCGGCGAGTTTCAAAAGCGCATCGGTGGTCCACCAGCAACGGGGCGCATAAGCACCCGCGAGATGGCAAAAATCATGCACGTAGATATTGCAGAACGTCAGGCCGCTGCGCGGCTGGTAGCGCAGGAAAGCCGGATTATCGACGCCTAACCATTCAACGATGGCTGCGAGCGCTTGGCGCAGTTCTTCGGCACTGCCCCCTGTTCTTCGCGGAGCACCCGGTTCGTTCAGAGAATGCGCATTGGCGAGATCTGTACGGCGGGTCACGCTGCCACGCTTGCGCGGCATATAGACCGCGACGATCCCCGATGTCGGAGGACTGGCGTCCGGCGCGATCACCGCGATCTCCTGCGCCCCCGCATCGGGGACCAAGTACTTCTTGGCACAGTAGCCGCGGAAATAGGCACCACTGAGACTGGTTTCGATTTCAAGAAAGCCACCCTTGGCCGTCTTCGACAGGGCCCTCACGGGATGCCCGTCCGGAAGATGTGCGAGCACATTGGCCTGGGGCGGATCACTGATCCATGGTTCGCTGCGCAGGCGCAGCATCCCCTCGCGGGTCAGCACCTTGAACGCTGCGCCCTCCCCTGCGAGCGCCGCCGGGGCCGCCACGATCGCCTGACCCGCGGCCGGCGTGGGCAGCGCCGGCGCCAGGCCGGGCGCCGGCACCGTATGGCACAGGCGCAGGAAATCGAAGAAGGTTTCGCCGTAATACTGCGAACCGTTGAAATAGCCCTGCTTCAACCCCTTCGAGGGCTTGTAGCCACCGGTGTTATAGGCGATCGCGATGGACGCCAGCTCCAGGTCGCCGAGGTCTGATCGTCCCTGAAAGCCAAGCCGCTTCACCACGCCATGCAGTTCCTCCAAGCACCTGCCCAGAGCACTCTGAAAATTCGCATAGGAGCGGTTGAGGAAAAAGTCGGGTTCCGTCTTGAAGAACTGCAGGTCCAACTGGAAGATGCCAAAGCCGCGACAGAACTTGTGGGCCTTCTTGGCCGCACCGGCATAGGCAGGGACATACTGGGACATATCGGCCAGGACTTGGTGCGCCAAGTCGAACATCTCTTGTCCTCGGTCCACGCTGAGCAAGTCCGCCTTGGTCCCGGGGAACGCGGAGCGGCCCTTGTCTGCATCCAGGGTATCGCCGACGCACAGCGCAAGGATCTGGTCCAGGGGCAAACCAGCTTTTCGCAGCGCAGGCCAGACTTCCCCCGTCTCCTGGCATGCAAGCGCCGCCATGAAGTCCACCGTGAGGGGCGTCCCCTCCACAGCCATAGCGATGGGCCCTTGGAACTGCGCCTTGAACCACTGGATGTCATCTCTGTTTGGCATGGCTTCTCCTCCTGTCACGGATTCTTTCCCTGCGCCTGAGTGGCACAGCCCCTGAACCAGACATCACGGATTCGACTTCCCAGGGAAGCTCAGGCGCCTTGTGCGCCGGGTCGGACAAGAATCCACCGGGCCATCCAGCCCATGATGCAATGACTCGAACAAACACATTCGATCGGGTCAGCTGCGGCTAACCCGTTGATTCTTATCGTGCCGCCATATCCCAAAGTAGTCGCTTAGTCGCAATCCTGGTACCCGTTGCTGATTCAATCCGAGCAAATGGTCACGACCGGAGTCGACATGCAGACGCGTCAGCGCATGTTCCATGGAACAAGGAGACGCGGTGGCGCATGCACTCCATCAAACACTAGTCAGATACGACCGTCAATAGCAACGGGCATCGTTTGGATGGCTGTTGTGTATCTGGCCGCATTGCCTCCAAATTCGCTTGTGGCGCGTCGTGCCATTTCGAGCAGCTTGAAAACGGCCATTCGCATGGCCGTTGGTCCATCCAGCCGCTACAGCGGACCCGATACAGTACTTGGCCGTGCGGAGCAGGGCCTCGGCGTACGTGTTGTCGTTGCTGACCCAAGGGCGGCTGTATGAGGACACAGCGCCCAGTGCCTGCATCGCCATCAGCAGGTCTGTGCCCTTCATCACCGATCTACTGTCCGAGTGCAGCTCCGGCGGGCGACCCGCCGTCTGTTCACGCAGGCAAGCTTTATGCTGCAATTGAGATGCATGCTGCGAAGCTTCTGCCTCGTACACTTCGTTGATTGGAGGGCTATCGAAAGGCCGTCCAGATCCAGTCCAACCCGTTGGAAGGCTAAGGTGCAGGCCGCAGATGTGAGGCCCTGACCGATAGTTTGCCGCGCGGAGCCGCCAGACTGTCCGGCCACGTGCCTCGGCCCGGCGAGTGGCGGCGCGCTGGTGTCCCACCCGCGCATGCCCCGGACCGTTGCAGCAACAATCCGTAACGCAGATCGCTCAACCATTCGACCAAAGCCATTGCGTGTACAGGTGGGGAACCCACTTTTCTGCCCTGCCTCGCGACCTGCACTATCCCGCCGTACGCCATTCTTCTGGCGCAACACCCGCCACGGCAGGCGCCAGTCGTCCACCTCAAGGACATCCTCGAGCGACTGCCTGCGCATGCGACGCAGCCAGGAGCGCGTGGCCGCATATGGACGATCCCCGCGACGGAACGGGCCTGCTGCGGCCGCCATTGGGTCACTTCTCGTCACATCTCCCCCTATGATGGTACGCAATAGCACATCAAACCAAGAAAGGTGGGGTCAGCCTGCACGCACGACACGGCGTGATTGGACAAGGCGCGCAAAGGGGACAAGACCATGGCAAGCGTTGATCAGAGAGGCCTTCCAGGATCGGGACGGCAGCATCTCGAAAAAAAATTCTCTGCCCGTGTAGGGCTCACGCTCTTCACGACGAGCCTGCTGGTGCTTGCGGTCATTGCCTACACGGCGCTCGATTTCGCGCAGGCGCGCCAGAACCTGTCCGACCTCCAACACTACCGCTCTGTTCTCGATACGGCAGATCTCATCGCGGCCGAACGCGCCCCGGCCAATGTCGTGATGTCCGAGGAGCCGTTCATGGACAGTCCGAGCACAGGACGCCTGAAGGAAGTGCGGCGCCGGGTGGATGCCCGCATTGCGCAGTTGACGGCAGAGCGAGACCTGCCTTGGGGCGTGCACACCCATGAGGTTCCGCCACAACTGCTAGCTTCGTTTCTGGCGCAGATGGCAGCAGCCAGAGCGAAGGTGGACCGCCTCGCAGTGACCCCCCGGACGTCGATGCGGCAAGAACAGTTCCGGGATGCGGTCGAGGGCATGTTCAAGGCTTCCAACAGTTTCCGCGATATCGTGACCTGGAGTGCCAATGAACTGGTTCAGCACCAGTCCCACCTTTCCGGGCCTGGCCTCATTGGCCAGATGCTCAGTGATCTTCGCGACCAAGGCGGACGCATGGGCTCGCAGGTCATCGCCGCTGTGGCCACCCACGAAAAACTTCCCCTGCAGTCCGTCATCGCCTGCCGGCAAACCCAAGGCCGTCTGTTCCAGCTGTGGCAATCGATTCGCAGCTATCCGGCCTTGGACGAAACACCGGCGCTTGCCGAACTGCGCCAAGCCATCGAAAGAGAATTTTTTGGCACCGGTTTCAGGCTGATCGACGACGTCATTACCGAAGGCCGCCAAGGCTCGAATTACCCGGGGACGGCGGCCAGTCTGACCGATAGGTTCGTTCCGACCATGCAGCCCATCGGGGCCTATCGGAACTCGATTCTTGACGCGATGGTTGCGCGATTCGAGCGCGCGCGCGATGTGGCGCTCGCCGTGTTGGTCGCGACGACACTGGTCGGAGTCGCCATCGTTTCAATCTTGATCGTCATACTGCGCTCCATCAAGGCGCATGTATTCCGGCCCCTGCTGGAGGCCCATGACGCCGTTGTTCGGCTGGCCGATGAGCATAGAGAGCCATTGGTCTTTGGCCAGTCGCAGGCCGGCGAAGTCGCCCATCTCTTTCGCGCCATCGAGGTTCTCCAGCGCAGACTGGCCGAACGGGCCTCCGCCACCAACCAGCTTCGTGTCCAGGCAGAGACGGACAGTCTGACCGGGCTCCTCAACCGCCGGCAACTGGATCGCCTTGCGCAAGCGGCATTGGGGCTGGATGGCAAGGGGCATGCCACATCCCTGGTCCTCCTGGACATCGATCGCTTCAAGACGATAAACGACACCTACGGGCATGCCACCGGTGACCGGGTGCTGGTGCAGTTGGCACAGGTGCTGCGGACCACCTTGCGCGCCAATGACACCATTGCCCGTTTCGGCGGGGAAGAATTCGCAATTCTGCTGCCTGGTGTTCCTCTACCAAGGGCAGTCAAGATTGCCAGAAAGATTCGGCTGGCGGTACGGCAAGAAGCCTTTACAACGATGGAGGGACAGGCTCTCGCGGTGACTGCAAGTTTTGGCGTGGCACTGGTGTGCAACGGAGAGACCTCTTGGCAGCATCTGATCGAAAGCGCCGACACGGCTCTCTATCGCGCAAAATCGGACGGTCGCAACCGTGTCCGCTTTACCCGCGGCGATCGCGGCGCACACGGCCCGACGGCAGAAACCGCGCGGCCGGACACTGCATCCACGTAGCGTTGGACTCCACTGTGACCGGACACCTGCGCCAATCAGCACCAATGCCCCCATGGACATGTACATTTCCGACGCTGCACGCGTGCGAGACATATCGAGCCTGCTGCTTGATCGCAATGGTCGGCTCCGCGTGGTCCCCGCGCAAGTCCTTGAAGGCACGACGGCGCAGGAACGGCTTGTGTTCGGCGTGCGTCATGGCCTGTACAGCTTTCCCACGGAAGAACTCTGTGATTTCCTTGGGGCGCGCATCCGGGGCAAGACAGCGATGGAGATCGGCGCTGGACATGGAGCGCTGGCCAAAGCCCTCTCGATCCCTGCAACAGACAACCGCCAGCAGGAAGAAGCCGCCATCCGGGAGCATTACCAGCAGATGGGGCAAGCGACCGTGCCCTACGGGGAGCATGTAGTGAAGCTGGACGCGGCAGCAGCGGTACAAAGGTACAGGCCGAATGTCGTCATCGCATGCTGGGTCACGCACCGGTTCGACCCTGGCCAACCTGGCGCAGGTGGCAACCTGTTCGGCGTGGACGAAGCCCAGCTCATTGCCGCGTGCGACGAGTATATTTTCATTGGCAATGAGCGCGTCCATGCACACAAGCCCATCTGGGCCATTCCCCATGAGAAGATCATGCCGTCGTGGATCTATTCACGGGCTGTGAACGGTAGCCCGGACTTCATTGCCATCTGGCGGCGTACCTCGCCCCCGAAGATCGCCTAGTCAGGCAGGAACGGGCGCCGGACAGCGGGCTGCCGACAGCATTCATGGGGAACGGCTGCTCCGCGTTTCGCCTTGTGCCTTGTGCCTGGTGCCAGGCCCCTCTCACGCGTCCCGCAAGCCAGCGCGCGGTTCCTGCGACTTCGGTCGGGTGCAGCACCGGGCATGGCGCTTATTGCCCCGTTGATTCCAAGATGGCATCTCCATCCAATTGGGTCGCAGCCGTTAACCGCTTGCCCATGCACTACAGGTACAGTCGCCAAAACCTCCCGTGCTGGCGCAGCGGTGCACAGCGAGGGACGACTGGCTACCAAAAAGGAACGAACCATGATTGACTCCAAGACGGGTCGACGCGCCTTGATACTGTTGGGGGCTGGCGCTTCAGTGGAGTTGGGCATCCCGGCCACGTCTGCGTTGACGAACACTATTGATGCCGCCGTTCTCGAAGACAAATGGTGTGCTCACACGCGTGGCTCGCAAGCCTATTCCGACGTCCGTGAGACCCTTGTGCGTTACTACGGCAGTCAGGACGAGGCCCATTTCGAACGTGTGTACCACGTCCTGCACCAGTTGGCGCAGTTGCAGGAACGCCCCACTGCCTGCCCTGAGTTTCGCCCCATCCTCGCACCATTCGTGCAAAAAATCGGCTCGCATGCCGAACAAGCCCTGCGTGCTGCGGGCCAGACCATGCTGCGCACCATCTATGCCCGCTGTTCGCAGGCCTGCTCCGCGGTGTCCCAAGAGCAGATGGAGCCAATGGCCGCCTTCTTCGCCGCGTTGGAGCGAGATTACATCCCGCGTGTCTACACTACCAACTATGACGATTTCGTATGGCAGGCAACGCACCAGCGCTATTACACAGGCTTCACCCGGGAGCACGATGGCCATCGAAGCTTCGATGCCCAGGGATTTTGGCGGCATTGGGATCGGCCGAGCCTGTTTCACTTGCACGGCTCCATCCATTTGGGCTACGCCAATGACCACGATATCGGTGACCTGGCCTGGTTCGATGACCGCGAACGGGCGCAAACGCATGCCGGCTTCGACGGCAGTGGCCTGCTTCAGATGGATGGTTCGCAGATCGAGCGCAGCGCCATCATCACCGGGCTGGACAAGCTGCCGCGCTTGCAGCCAGCGCCTTATGCGTTCTACTACTCGGCATTCAACCGCGACGTCATCGAAGCGGACCTCATCATCGTCATCGGCAGCGGCCTGGCCGATTTGCACCTGAACAGCCACCTACAGATGGCACGGCGGGCTCGGCCTGAGGTACCGCTGCTGTATGTGGGTTTCTGGGGCACGGATCCGCAGGAGTTCTACCGGACCCTGCAGGACCAGCGGGAGCCTCGCGACCTGTCCCTTTTCCATGACCTTCGCATCGACTTGACATCGCTGGCAGAAAGCGATTTCAGGTCACAGTGCGGCTGGACCGTAGCTCCGACAAGCAAAGGCGCCGTGTGGGCCGATGGTTTTCAAGCGTTCCTGCGCAATCCCGCGGCCTTCGCCTCGGTGCTGGGCCGCTTGACCCTCCCCTAGCCAAGGTACGGCCTACCTGCCCGACATGATCCAAACCCGTGCGGTCGCCTTGTGGCTGGCACGAATCTCGTGGTGCAGGCCTTCGGCCTGGTCAAGGGACAGCGGGTTTCAGCGACATCGGGACAGAAACGGGAAGGAACGGCCACAAGGGGTTGGGTGCCATCGCTGCGTCGTCGATCCCCACGTGCTCGGCTGGCAGCGTGCGGCAACGCTGGCAGACTGGCGCTCAGAGTGGAGAACATCATGTCCTCGGAGTTCCCAGGGAGCAGTTTGCTTACGGCCCTCATGGCGCGACGACCGGTTAGCAAAGAACTGTGGCTGCAGTTGCCCCCTGCCTTCGGACCTTCCGCAAAGGGCGGTGCATGCAAACGCGCCGTGAGCGATGGGGCCGCCCTCCGTCAGCGGCGACCAGGGCCCCTGTGACCTTGCCGCAACTGCACCACGTTCTCGTCAATGCGGCGTTGGATCGTGGCCAAGGTCTCCCGCGTAATCACTTGGGGATACATGCTCTTAGCGATGGCGGCGAACTGGCCAGCCACCTCGCAAATATCGTCAATCCTCTTGCCCGCAACGTCCTGGGGTACCTCGGCTTCCTCGGCAAGCCGGAGCATGTGCGCGCGGGAAATCGCCAGGGCCTCTCCCATGACGTCCATCTGATGGTATCCACCGGGTCCCTCGCAGAAGGTCACGTCGTACGCCGGCGCCAGCCTCCACTGGCCATCAGACGCCATGATGTACGCGAAGTTCTTCGGATGATCGTCCCGGTTGTTGAATGCAACGTTGAAGACGGCGCGTTCGAAGGCATACGCCATTTCTCGCACATCATTGGTGCACATCTGCGTCGCACGCAAGAAGCTGACGTAATCCAACGTCCCCGGCGTCCGGTAATTGGCGCCCGTAAAGGCGGCGAGGCTCTGCATGGGCACGCGCAGTCCAGCGCGGCGATCAAAGCGCTTGCTGGCGAACGCCGCAAGCCCGTTCGGCAAACTGAAGTACTGCGTATCCGGGGTCTCGATGCCACACTTGCGCAGGCATTCAGCATAGACCATCTCGATGGCACACACCTCCGGGTGTTCTTCTTTGGCCGGAAATTTGACCAACCAGGCTTCGAAGCCGGGCGTGACGGCCGTGGTAAACCCACCGGACCGGGGATCGCGATAGACCAGGGCCTTAGGTCTTGCGCCCTGGGGTGAGCCGCCGACCAGCAGCAGCATCTGCAGGAACTCACCGCCTTCTCCGCGAAGCACCTCCTGTACTTCGGCTGCAAGCTGTTCCAGCGGGATATGGACGTCCGGCGCCTCTCCTGCGGGTGCCACGGGTTCAAACGTCATGGCTCCCATCGCGTTGTTGCCGATATAGGCCAAACGTTCAAGAGCACCGATGCGCGCCGTGGTGAGCCCGCGGCTCCTGAACATGCGGTCCATCAGCAGCATGCCCCATCCGTCCGGCAAGGCGTCGTAGACCGGCCCCGGCAACTGCAATTGATGGTCGGGAAAATCTCGCCGCAACCGCGGGCCCTCCAGTGGCAGCGTGTACGAGGACAGCTCCAGGCCTTTTTCCCGGGCCTCATTGCTGTACTGGAACACGATCAGCGGACGACCGGTCAACGCCGTCGTAGAGACCAGCGTACCCCAAAGCCATCGTTCACCCCAGCCGTCATAGAAGACATTCACTTCCTCAAGCATTGTCGGCCCTCTTCTTCTTTGTACGGTGGCGATTGGCGCTGTTCTCATAGCGCCGGATGTCCTCGATGCTGTCCAGCTTTGGCAGGAACAGACCCTCGAGCTCCTTGATTCGGCCAAGAGCCATCGCCACCCGGACCACGGCCTCGAAGCCGACGTTGCGCCCGGCCTCCAGGTTGGACACGGTGTTGACCCCAAGGCCGGCACGGCCGGCCAGATCAGCCTGTGTCATGTCCAGAGCCAAACGCTCTATACGCAAGCGAGCGCACAGGCGCTTGACGACCTCGCTCGGCTTGTGAAGGCTTAAATCCAACATAGTGTGCACCTACCTCTTCTATACCAGCCAGCACCCAAAATTACAGATTTAACAGCAGCAGCCTCAAGAGGCTTAATTCCTCCATTCCGTGCTTTATCATCAAATAACCATTAATATCCACATTATACTGGATTTAATAAGCCATCTTCTCTGGGAAAGACCGCCAAGCCACCCCCGACCGAGCGCGATTATCCGGGGCCGTTCCGCCGTACCGATGCTTGCCGAACACCGCCCCCACACGGTGAACCCGCCTCAACCGCGCTCCGAACAAGGCCTCCAGCGCGGGCCACAAAGGCCACCCCCACGCATTCGTCGCGCCCCGGCGGCGCAGCCCGGCTGCTGGCCGCGCCACATCGATCCACCGTTGGCTCCCTGTTTCCTTGAAGGCCTGCCCCCTGGGCCGGCGGTGGCGGCTACAACGCCAATCCCTACCACCGCGCACCGGCGTCGGAGCACAGCCGCTTCATGCGCCTCATGGACGAATGGGCGGACATGGCGGGCGCTGACCCCACCGCCTTGCGCCTTGCGCCTCGCGCACCTCGCGGGCGAACGCGCTGCCGGGATGATGCATCTGGCCGGGCGGCGTTTCTGCCGGCGCGTGGGTGCGAGCCAGCCCCCACGGTGTTGGCTCCGCCCGGCTCCACGTCCCCCCGCCCCGCAGGCGGCGGTGGGGCCGGAGGGCCGGCTTCACGTCACATGGGTGGTAGCCCCAGGCGATTGCGGCGAACGGGTCCACCCGGACAGCTTGCGCGACCAGATGGCGGCATCACGCAGGCGACGGGTTGGACGTTGGGCGCGCAGATGCGCGTGGACCATACCGAGTTCCTGTGGATGGACGCCCTGGGCGGTGACCGATCGTGGTCACCTGATCGGCGAACTTCAGTGAGCCTTCGACCAATGTCAATGACGAGAGCATGCTCCTGGCCCGGGGCCATCTGCGCGTGGCCGACATTTACTTCACCGAGTTCAACCGCCGGCCCAACCACGGCTACTTCCACGCCGTGGCCAAGACCCGGGCGGAAGGTACGCCGCCACCGGCCGATGGCAGCCCGACGCTGACCCGTGGCGAGGTCTGGCTGCAGAGGTACGCCCCCCCGGCAAGCTGCGCGCCAAGCGCGCAGATCTTCGTCAAGATGTGAGGTGTCCGAAATGGACGCGCGTGCGGTGGGCGGGCCTGCTGCATGGGCGCCGGTCCGCACAGAGCCGATCGATTCCGCGCAAGGCCCGATTGCGCCAACGTGCTTGCGCTGGGCACATGCAACATTGTTGTCCCGGAGCAAGAAGCTGCTTGAGGTGAGAGGATTTCATGCACGCGCCAAGCAGTTGCGCGCCGTGGTTCGGGCCTCGTCGGCAAACGGACACCCTTCGGACTGATGCAGGGGCAGGAACTCGGCGCCGGACGCCCCGGTTCCCTCGGGCAGGGTCCAGGTATGGATGTAGATTGCGGAACGCGCACTCCAGAGGACTTCCAGAAAGTACCGATGCAGTACTTCTGAGCCATCCATCCGCGACCCCAACTCGATTTGCAGTCCCATGTCTGCCCCCTCCCGGAAGGCTTGCTGTCCCACAACGCAGCTACAGCACTGGACAGTGGCTTCCCGGGGGCATTCTGGCATGGAAGCTGAGAACAGCACCTTCACCCCATCAAGCAATCGGTTTTTCGAAGCCGCGGTGCCGATTCTTCTTGGGCGAGCGAACCCAGACCCCAGGCAGCAACTCCAAGGCGGTGCCCTGCTCGAGATCGCCATAGTTGATGGTGCAGCCTGCCTGGGCCTAGGGCACATTCTGATGCCAATGGGCCCGCGCACGCTGGGCAGAATTCCGTGATCACCAGCGCGCCAACGAGGAAACGCCATGAAACGCATCCGACGCTGGATGTGTGGGACCAGCCCGCGCTGCGGTCCACCGGATTGCCTGTTCAGCGTGAGCGCACACGTGCGTTGTCCATGAAATCGGGGAGCTGCCAAACGGCAGGGGATGGGCTGGGGCAATCGCCAGCGCATGCGTAGCTCCATGGGCTCGGCCGCAAGCCAGCCTCCCCTTGCCTCCCCCGGCCTTCGGCAAGCGAAGCGCGCAGCGCCACAGGAGAAGGCGTCAGCGATCGGCATCTGAAGCCTTGTTGAAAACGGCATTCGAGCGGGATGTCAGTCACCCCGCATCAAAATGCCTCCTGCAGTGCTGGTGCATTGCTCGCTACCGCTGGCTCCGCCTGCAGCAGCCGCTCGGTGGGCTTGCGGCCCAGCAGCCAATACAGGACGGGCGTGAGCAGCGTGTCGAGCACGGTCGAGCTGACGAGACCGCCGAAGATCACCACCGCCACCGGGTGCAGGATTTCCTTGCCCGGTGCGTCGGCGGCCAGCAACAGCGGCGTCAGCGCGAAGGCGGCCACCAGGGCTGTCATCAGCACGGGTGTCAGCCGTTCCAGCGAGCCGCGCACGATCATCGGAATGCCGAACTGCTCGCCCTCGAAGCGGCACAGGTTGATGTAGTGGCTGATCTTGAGGATGCCGTTGCGCGTGGCGATGCCCGCCAGCGTGATGAAGCCCACCATCGAGGCTACCGACAGGCTCACGCCCGCGATCCACATCGCAGCCACGCTGCCGATGAGGGCCAGCGGAATATTGGCCATCACGATGCCGGCCAGCACCGCCGAGCGGTAGCGTGAGTACAGCACCAGGAAGATCATCGCCAGCGAGACCAGCGACAGCGCGCCGATCAACTGCGCCGCCTGCTCCTGGGCCTGGAACTGGCCCTCCAGGCTGATGAAGTAGCCCGGCGGCAGCTGGGTCTCGTCGATGGCCTGGCGGATCTGCGCGACGATGGCCCCCATGTCGCGGCCATCGGTGTTGGCGTAGACCACGATGCGCCGGCGGCCATTCTCGCGGCCGATCTGGTTGGGGCCGTCTTCTTCGGCCACGGTGGCGAAGGCGGAGACCGGCAGGCGCCCGGCGGGCGTGTCGATCAGCGTCGCGGCCAGGTCCTGCGGACTGCGCCGCTGGTCGGGCAGGCGCAGCACCAGGTCGTAGCGGCGAGGACCGTCCACGATCTCGGCGCTGTGCGCGCCATCGGTCAGCGCTTTCAGCAGGCGCACCGCCTCGCCGGGCGCCAGGCCCGTCTGCGCCAGCTTGCGCGGGTCGACGCGCACGGCGATCTGCGGGATCAGCACCTGCTTTTCGACGGTGAGATCCACCAGGCCAGGGATGCCGGCCAGGCGGCCGCGCAGTTGCTCGGCCAGGCCCCGCAGTGCATCCGTGTCGTCGCCGAAGATCTTGAGCGCGATCTGCGCCCGCACGCCCGAGAGCAGGTGGTCGAGCCGGTGCGAGATCGGCTGGCCGATGGTGGCCTGTGCCGGCAGCAGGGCCAGGCGTTCGCGGATGTGGGCCATGATGGCCTCGCGGCTGCGCTTGGAGGGTTTCAAGTCCACGTCGATCTCGGCTGCATGCACGCCCTCGGCATGCTCGTCCAGTTCCGCACGGCCGGTGCGCCGGCCGACCTGCCGCACCTCGGGCACCTCGGCGATCAGCCGCTCGGCCTCGGCGCCGATGCGGTTGGCCTGCTCCAGCGAGGTGCCCGGAGAGAGCACCAGCCCGAGCACCAGCGAGCCCTCGTTGAACGCCGGCAGGAAGGCGCGAGGGAAGAACGGTACGCTCGCTGCCGCCAGCAACACCGCCACAGCGGCGCACGCCACCAGGCCCCGTGCACGCGGGAACGACCAGGCCAGCACCTTCGTATCCAGTCGCTTGAGCCAGGCGACCAGCGGGCTGTCGCCGTGGTCGATCCGCTTCATGCGCGGCAGCAGGTAGTAGGACAGCACCGGCGTCACCGTCATCGACACCAGCATGGAGGCCAGGATGGAGACGATATAGGCCACGCCCAGTGGCGCGAACAGCCGCCCCTCGATGCCCGGCAGTGCGAACAGCGGCACGAACACCAGCACCACCACCAGCGTGGCGTAGACGATGCCCGAGCGCACCTCCACGCTGGCGCGGCGCACCACCTCCAGCACCGGGACCGCATCGCCCGCCGCGCGGTTCTGCTTCAGACGCCGCAGGATGTTCTCCACGTCCACCACGGCGTCGTCCACCAGTTCGCCGATGGCAATCGCCAGCCCGCCCAGCGTCATCACGTTGATCGACAGGCCGAAGGCACGGAAGGCCAGCGCCGCCACCGCCAGCGACAGCGGGATGGCCAGCAGCGAGATCAGCGTGGTTCTGGCCGACAGCAGGAAGGCGAACAGGATGACCGCTACCATCACGGCGCCGTCGCGCAGCGCCTCGCCCACGTTGCCCACCGAAGCCCGGATGAAGTCGGCCTGGCGGAATAGCACTTGCGGCTTGGCCAGGCCCTTGGGCAGGCCAGGCTCCAGTTCCCGCAGCGCCGCTTCCACGGCCGCAGTGAGTTTCACGGTGTCGGCGCCGGGCTGCTTCTGCACGCTGGCGATCACGGCAGGTCCGGCGTTGTAGCCGCCGTCGCCACGCTTGAGGCCCGGTGCGAAGCCGACCTGGGCCACCTGCTCCAGCAGCACGGGTCGGCCATCCTTCCAGGCGACGGCCACGCCGGCGAGGTCGCTGCCCAGAGCGTCGCGGTCAGCCGAGCGGCCGACGTGGCGGATCAGGAACTCGCGCCCGTTCAGGTCGATGAAGCCGCCGCCCGCGTTGCTGGCGTAGCCTTTCATAGCCTGTTCCACCTGGGTGAGTGAGACGCCGAACTGCGCCATGCGCGCGGTGTCCGGTGCCACGCGCAGGGTGCGCACGTCGCCGCCGATGGGGATCACCTGCGACACGCCGGGAATGGACAGCAGGCGCGGCCTCAGCACGAAGTCCGCGTACTCGCGGGCCTGCATGGGTGAGGCGCCGCCATCGGCCTGAGCCGCGTTCTGCGTAGTAATAGGCAGTGCGATCAGCATGATCTCACCCATGATCGAGGACACAGGCCCCATGGTCGGCTCGATGCCGGCAGGCAACTGGGCGCGCGCCAGCGCCAGGCGTTCGGCCACGAGCTGGCGGTTGCGGTAGATGTCGGTGCCCCAGTCGAACTCGGCATAGACGATGGACAGGCCCACGCCGGACATCGAGCGCACGCGGGTGACGCCCGGCATGCCGTTGAGCGCGGTCTCCAGCGGGAAGGTGACGAGTTGCTCCACTTCCTGCGGCGCCATGCCGCCGGCCTCCGTCAGCACGGTGACCAGGGGTTTGTCCAGGTTGGGGAACACGTCCACAGGCGTACGCCACGCACTGACGGCCCCCCACACCAGCAGGAAGGCCGCGACGGCGAGCACAAAAAGGCGGTTGCGCAGACTGCTGCGCACGATCCAGTCGAACATCGCGTGCTCCTTACCGGATCTGCGCCAGCAGCGCGGCGCCTTCGACCACGACGCGGTTGTCCGCGCCCAGGCCTTGCACGACGGCCACCGTGGCCGCGTCCAGCGTCCGCACGTGCACCGGCTGCGGGATATAGCGCTCCGCGCCCGACTTGATCCACACCACCTGCTCGTTGGAGGCATTGCGCACCACGGCCTGGGCCGGCAGCACAAAGCCTTCGACGCGCTCGGCGAGTTGGGCGATCAACGTCACGGGCTGACCCACCGCGAGCGGCAGGGCCTGCCCGCCGCCTGCGGATTGCAGGCGGAAGTTGACTGGCATCACGCCGTCGCGCAGCGCGCCGCCGGCACCCACCAGTTGCAAGCGCGCACCGGGCGCCTCGCGCAGGGAAGCTCCGGCCATGCGGGCCGGCAGTGCTGCATCCGCGGTCGTGGCCTCGACCAGCAGCCGGGTTGGATCGACGATCTCGAACAGCAGTTCGCGCGCATCAGCCACCTGCCCGGACACGGCCTGGGCGCGGGCGATCACACCCGCCACCGGGGCCACCAGCGCTTCGCGCGCTCCCAGGCTGGCGGCGATGCTTTTTTCTCGTGCGGACAGGCTTTGCAGGTCGGCCCTGGCTGCTTCGATTTCCTTGCGCGGCACCGTGCCTTCCAGCGATTGCAGGCGCTCGACGCGCTGGGCCGCAAGCTGCCGGCTGCTGCGCAGCTCGGCCAGTTGCGCTTGCTGGTTCGCCTCGGCGTAGGGCTCGGCATGGTGACGGATATAGGCCAGCACCTCGCCTTTGAGCACCGTCTGCCCGGCCACCGGCAGGCCACGCGGGCCGGCCTCGACACGGCCGCCGTGTACGGTCTGCACGCGGCCGCCGGCATTGGGGTCGATCACCACGCGGCCAGCCAGCTCGACCGTGGCCTGCGCCTGTGAAGCAGCCACGATCTGCGTGCGCAGGCCCATGCGCCGCTGCGCGAGCATCGGCACGTTGACGCTGCCGTCGGGCAGGCGCACCAGTCCGTTGGTATTTGCGGCCTGGGGTGCATCAAGGTGTTCACCATTGGGCCCATGCGCACCGGGAGATGCCCAGGCTGAAGAACCGGCCAACAGGCAGATGGCTGCCATCAGCGAGAGAGGGATCTGAGGGTTTTTCATTGGGCGCCTCCTTGGGCCTTGCGGGAGCGGCGGGTCGTCCAGGCGCTGGCGGCGGCCAGCAACAGCATGACGAGCACGACCCAGACCACGTTGGGGATGTCATGTCCGTGCTCGTCGTCGTGTGCATGTCCGTGGTCATCGCCACCGGCTGCGGTTGTCGGCCCCGTCTGCAAGGTTCCCTCCAGCAGATCCGACTCCTTGCCGGCCAGGATCGTGACGACCAGGGGATGCTCTCCCGGCTCCTTCAGCGCTTTGAGGAAAGCCGGGTCATCGACGGCGTAGTCGCCCATGTCCTCGTGGAACTTGGCAACGGCTTTCGCCGCGCCGGACTCGACCTTGACCGTGGCTTGCAGCACCGGCTCGTTGGTCTCGAAGCGGTTAATGAGCATCGACAGCTCATCGCCCCAGAGATGGGCCACCAGCTCGAAGCTCTCGGAGCGGGCCTCCATGCGCGGCGCGGTACTGGCACTGCCTGCTGCCGCAGTGGGGCTGTCCAGGTGTTCGCCATTGGGGCCATGGGCACCGGGCGAAGCCCAGGCGGCTGCGCTGCACAGGGTCAAGAAAAAGGCCAAGACGGCGCCAGACAGCCGTTGCTGCCAGCCGCGCGATCGGGAAAGGGGCATGGAGTTCATGGAAGGAGTCCAAGGGTTTGTTGCAGTTGAGCCTGGGCCAGGCCTAGCGCGGCTTGTTGGCGTGCCAGCGCGGCATCCGCCTGGGCGGCGGCGTTGGCCGCGCGCAGCAGTTCGGGCAGCGGGGTTTCTCCGGCCCGGAACGACTTGTCGATGAGCTGGGTGCGCTCGCGCAGCAGCACGGCGCGGTCGCGCCCGTCTTCCAGTTGGCGGGCGGCATTGCGCAGGGCGGAGCGCGCCAAGCCCAGATCGGCTTGGTGTTTTTCTCGCAGGCGCAGCTCGGTGGTTTCGGCGACATCCAGTTCGCCCAGCGCGGCGGCTTGCAGCGGCGCGTTGCGGCCATCGGTGCCGAAGGGAATGCGCACGCCGATGCCGACGCTGCGCTGGGACGCCTGGCCGGTGCCGGGAGATTCTTCCCGGTAGCGCAGCAGCAACTCGGGTGCGTCGCGGCGGGAGGTATTGACCACCTCCACACGCTTGCGTGCCCGTTCCACCGCCTGTGCTGCCAGCCGCAGCTCCGGATGGTCTTCAGTGGTTGCTAGGTCGAGCCCGGCCAACGAGGTGGACGGCGCTGTCACGTCCGGCATCGCCTCCAGGCCGGTCAGGTTGCGCCACTGTGTCTGGGCGACCTGCAGCCTCTGACCCACTTCGCCCCGCAGGGACTGGGCATCCAGCAGTTCGGCGCGCGCCGCCAGGGCATCGGCACGCGCCAGGTCGCCAGAGTGGACGCGGCGCTGCACGTCATCGGCGAGGCGCTGCAGGTACTGCACCTGGGCGCCCGCCGCATCGGCCTCAGCCTGGGCCGCCAACCAGCGCCAAGCCACCTCGCGCACCTGGCCGGCCACCCGCAGGCGCGCAGCCTGGGTTTGCGCGTCGGCAAGCCGGAGTTCTGCGCCGGCCGCAGCGGTCCGGGCATGGCGCTGGCCCGGTTGCCACAGCGGCAATGCGACACCGATTTCGCTTTCGTGCAGCCCGGTATTGGTCTGCCTGCGGTCGCTGCGGTGGTTGAGTTCGAGCGCCGGTGGCGCGGCCCAGAGGCTGGAGGCGACCACCTGCTCGGCCTGGGCGCGTTGCCCCTGGGCCTGGGCTTCGCGTGCCAGGACTGCACGCTGCCAAGCGGCTTCTACGGCTTCGGCCAGGGGAATGCGACGATTCTCAGCCGAAGCGGCTGAAAGGGTTGATGAAGGGTCTGGCGAGAGGGATTGCGCGGCGGCGGGCCAAGCGCCCCCCACAGCCGCGCAGCCTGCGATGGCGCAGGCCACGAACCAAGGAACGGGTTTCACGAGAGTCCTGACTCATTCGATGGCGCCCCAGGCACACGCCGTCACGCCCCAATAGGTACGTGGACGCGCATGGCAACGTGAAGGAAGCGCCGGCTTGAAAACGACCCAACTGCGCGCAGGCGCAGCGGGGCAAGGGTTTTCAGGAGATCAGGACAGCCGGGGGGGTCTTCGCAGGCCGTCGAGCAGTGGCGGCGGCAGAGGCCACTCATCCATCACGGACGGACGTGCAGCATCTGTGGGGATGAGCGTGAAGGAAGTGAACGCCCACAGGAACGGGCTGCTCACGCCCCCGTCAGCAACGACATGCTGCCGGGACTCATCAGAATCGTCTTGTGCGACCGAGCCGTCGTCATGGTGGTGGTGTGCCTCGCTCAGCGAGTGCATCGCCATGTGCGCCACGCCGTGCGCATGCGTGAATGCCGCAGCCTGTCCTCCAAGGGCAAGGGACTGCCAAAGAATGGAGAACAACATCAAGGCAAGGGTGAACTTGCTGCGGCCCATGATCAAATTCTAGTGTGCCTTTGAACGCCCGATTGGACATCATGAAATCGACGCTGGGAGAGCCGTCTCTCTCCAGACGGCTGCGCCCCAACGCAGGCACGGCCGCCATTGCCCCCATTGCTGCTGGTCAGGGAGCGCGCCCCGCTGCCAGGATCGCAGCCGTTCCAGCAGCCACCGCGCAGAGCGGCGGCGCCGGTGCGCTGCACCCGCAGCGCGCGGATACCGAACAAGGACTACAGGGCCGTCCCGTAGGACGGCCCTGTGCATGGATGCGCCTTGTAGGGCGAACCAGGCGTATCGCCACACCTTACTTGACCGCAAATCGAACGGTCACGGTCTTCTTGTCGGCGGTCTGTAGCACCGCCACGACCTTGGCACCTTTGGCCAGTTTCACGCCTTGGGCCTCCAGCTTGTTGCCGCCGGCGGACTTGAGGACGGTCTCGGCCTTCTCGGCGCCGTTGAGCACGGTCAGCTTGCCGACCATGCCTGAGGTGTCGAATGGCCGGTCATGGTCGACGACGTAGAGCGCGGCACCATCCGCAGCGGCCACCAGCTCGAACGACAGTTCGCTGGCACTGCTCACGATGCCACCGTGCTGAGGCTGGGCATCGCCATGCGCGAAGGCGACAGGAGCGACCAACAACGAGGCCGCGAACACCGTGGAAGTGGCAACCAGGCGCAGGGAAGTTGATTTGAAGTTCATAGCATCATCCTTTCAGGGGTGCAGCGCACTTGGTAAAAAGGCGGCGCCGCAAAGCCTTGTCGAAAACAGCTGCGACAAAGACGGACCGATGCGGGGCGTCAGCGCCCGCGCCTCCGTACGTCTGCCGTGGCACGGGCGCGTGGCCCGCATGGCCTGCCGCCTGTGGCTGCGTCTGCAACCAGCGCTCGATCGACTTGCGGCCTGCAGCGCGGCATCCGTGAACACGACGTGCGTGCCACTCGCAGCGGTCGCAAGAGCCGAGGAAGGGCTTGGCGCAGCGCCGGGCAAGGCGCCCGCACGGCCACGCAGCCTGCGAAGGCGCAAGCCACGAACCAAGCAATGGGTTTCACGCGCGTCCTGACTCATTGGCGGCCGTCCACAGACTCGCGGTGCATGCCCACAGGGACCTGCATGGGCGAACGCTGAGAGGAGAAGAGAACCGCCGCCTTGAAAACGGCCCAGCCGCGCACAGGCGCAGCGGGAGAAGGGTTTTCAGGAGATCAGGACCGCCGGGGGGGCCTGCGCAGGCCGTCGAGCAAAGGCGGCGGCAACGGCCGCTCGTCCACCATGGGCGGCCGTGCGGAATCGCTGGGAGTGAAAGCGAACGAAGCGGCAGTCCACAGGAAGGGACTGCTCACGCCACCATCGGCAACGACATGCTGCTGGGACTCATCGGAGTCATCCATGACGAGCAATCCATCGTGGTGGTGGTGTGCCTTGCTCAGCGAATGCATGGACAAGTGCCCTACTTCGTAGACATCCGCGAATGCCGCTGCCTGCCCTCCGAAGGCAAGGGACTGCCACAGGATGGAGAGCAACATCAAGGCAAGGGCGAACTTGCGGCGCATGGCCGGATTCTAGTTCCCCAATGAATGCCTGCATGGGCATCCTGAAATAGCCGTCCGACCTGGACAGGGATACCCCCGTCTCTGCGGGTTGCTGCACCGGTATGAGCAGGGATGACCGCCAGCCACCGGGGACTCCTCAGCGAACCTTGCAGACCGCAGAAGTCCGGGCCGAACGGCATGCGGCTCATGACGCATCTTTCAGATCGGCACGACCTTGAACCTGCGCATGATGGATTGCGCTTCGAGTGAACTCGCCGGGTCAATGCTTCTCGGGTTCGCAACGGTCAGTCCCCGCGGCCTGATGGCCCGGTCGAACAGTGCGATGCAGAACTGGCCGGAGTGAAAGCGCGACCGATAGCGGATGCCGTCGTCTGCAGTGCGCATGCAGCAGTTGGGATCAGTGCCTGGTGCGCAGGTACGAGTCCCCCATGATGTTCGAAGCGCAGTCGCCCAGATCAATGAGCGGCTCGTCCGAGAACTGTGCCAGCACGAGTGAACTCTTGGCCAAGACCTCGCATGCCCATCGGTTGGTCATCTGGACCGAGGGAATCTGGATGTCCGTCCCCGCAGCGACGCACCATATTAATCCGCACCACCGCTTCCATCCAGCATGTGGACAGATCGTAGCCAAGATACAGCACGCCGAACTGCCTGGACGCAGCCAGCCTTGGCGGACCGTCGTAGCGATTGCTTCGCGCGATGCTGGATGCCAGCGGATCTTGCCCTGACCAATAGACCCGGTGCATCGTGACGCGTGGGAGGTACCCGATGGCCAGCTCGAATCCCGGGTCAAGTTCAGGCCGAGAAGGACTCATGCAGGCTGACATCGGATGCTCGTCGCGCAGCATGCGCCGGCCAGGACAGAACGGAGCATCAACACCCGGTGCCTGCCGGCTGCGCCGACGTGCCGCCGAGCTACAATGCTAGCCCAGGCGCCCGCCGTACTTGCACGCGAGTAGAACCAGGCCTTTTTTCTATCGTCATTGATCTCCCTTTTGGGCCTCGTCGTCGGGGACTTAAACGCGTGCGCCTTCCCCGATTCGGCGAGGTGAACCGAAGGAAGACCCATGGCATTGAAAACACTGGCGTACGCCGCGCACGGCGCCCTGCAAACCCAGGCTGGTTGCGAGATTCGCCACAGCCACATCTACGAATTGCTGGCCGCAGCGTTTGGCTACAAGACCTGGGCCTCTCTGCGCACGGACGCACTGCTGGCCGACCACGGTGTCGGTCAGGCACCCGCAGGCGCTGCCGCCCCGCAGGTTGCCGGCCGCGCGCTGCAGCTTCAGTACGGGCAGCCCCAGGCGCTGGCCATGGCCGACACCCTGGCTGCCTTCGTTGCCGCCCGGCAACTCGGCGTGGTTCGCTGGGCCATCCTGACACCGCTGCTTGCGACGGCCCGAAGCTCCGCGCACCTTCGCGACGATGCGGAGGATGACGAGGGGGATGAGGACCCGGATGGCTGGGACGAGGAGCCCCGCCCGTCGACCACGACCGCAGCCGTTGCGCCCCGCGAACATTTCCTCGCCTCGGACCTCCTCCTGTCGTGCCTGGAACAGGCCGCTTCGGTGGATCCTCGTGCCCACCTTATCCTGGCCACCCTCTATCGCTGCGCCCGCCCCAATCCCTACCTCTACGAGGAATCGCTCAAGGGCCGCCAGTTGACGGCCAGCGAGCGTGGCTGGGTCGAGGAATACCTGAAGCGGGCGCCTCAGTATCAACGGTACGAAGCGCACCTGAAAGCTGCCGCCGAAGCCGGCGTGCGCGCCGCTGCGCTCGAGTACGGGATGGTCTTCGAGAGTCCGGCGTTCATCGCACTGGCCGAGCGCCTGGACGGCGATGTCGATCCTGAGCAGATGGCGCAGGTGGCCTCCAGCCCCGAGGCGCGCACCCGGTGGCTGCGCCAGGCTGCCGAGGCCGGATCTCGCCGCGCCTTGGAAGAACTGGCCGACTTAGGCGACCCATGGGCCGAAGAGCGCATGGCGCCCAAGGCCAGCCTGTACTGGCTGCGGAGCATGGCGGAACGCGCCCTGAACGACCACAATCCGGTGCGTGCCTGGGTCTGGCAATACGTCGCGCTGGCGCGCGGCGACGATCTCACGCGCTCCACATTGGCCGCCCGTCATGAAGGTGGATCGAACCACGGCGAGTTCTACGACAGCGACTTCGGCGGCCCGCTGTACGTGGATGGGGACGAAGGGCTGGCGCTTCCCGAACTGGAACGCGCCCACCTCAGGGAGGCGAAGGCCCAGGCCCAAAGGATCATCCTGCAGCACTGATGGGACAACGGCGTCGAGGCCACAGGGCGGCCTGCACTGAGTCGCATCGCCGCCCTCATCCCTCCGAGCATGCATTCGAAATGCGGCCGCGCGGTGCAACCGGCGGTCGTCTCATCGAGAGGGCGCTGGCACGTCCGGCCAGTCTCGAGGCCAGGGACGTTGGCATCCTGAGCGGATGCAACGGGGTGATGCAGCAAAGCCCGATCAACGCCGGCGCGCGATCTTCAGGTGTGGCGTCGTCCTGGCATCCTAACGCCTGCGCGGGCATCCCACAGGGTTCCTGGCTTGCGCCCCGCTCCCCTCATTGCCACATGAACGGCGGCACTTCCGCTTCATGCAAGAAGGCGTTGTTCTTGAAAGTCGTGTCCAACGGCATCAGCACATGGAGCAATCCATCGCTGAACGCGTCCGAACGGTCGATCAACTGGCGCAATCGTGCCAGGCTGGCCAGCTGCACGTCGTTGAATCCGGCTTTGCGCCGCATCAATTCCGTGAGGGAATGATCCTTCAGGTAGCTGAAATGCCGCCCCAGCAGACCAGCAACGACATCGGAAAGCTGGATGCCTTGCTCTGCCTTGGAATCTGCGAAGCGATAGTCCAGCCGGCGCTCCCCCTCGCGCAACTCCAACTTTGCAAGCACCTTTTGGATGTAGGTTTCCTCATCGAAGACATGCGAAGCGTTCTTGAATACGTAGATGCCGCGCATGAAATGAACACTGAAGTCGGCGATCAGCTCACCCGGCTCGTTGCCATGCAGGAATACCAGCTCCAGGGCGGGAAGACGCGCTGCGCGCCGCAAAGTTTGCTTGAGCAGCCAGGTCGCAGCGCTTCGGTCCTGCGGTACATGGCCGTTCACGAAGTCGAGGACAGCCTCGATGAACGACCGGACCTGCTCACGCTGCAGGTTCGGGTAGCTGAAGCAATGCAACAGCGCCAGGAATCCCGGCAGATTCTGCAGCACGGCATGCTGCAACTCCGACTTGAGTTCCATGTGGTACCCGTTGATCTCAAACCGGTCGTCGGCCTGCAGCGATTCAATGATGTCCAGGATCGACCAATACAGGGGATCCAGGGCAGAGTAGTGGATCATGATGTTCTGATCCAAGAGCCACTGCAGGAACGAAGCCAGCTTTCGGGATCCCAGTGCGTCCTCGTAGCTGCTCTTGGCCAGGTGCTCGAACTTGATCTCTGGGGCGCTGGGCTGTATTTGCAGCAACTGCCGCAGTTGCGACCATCCGGCGATTTCCGCACCTGGCATCAGCGCAACCCCGCCGATCACGAAGGTCTTGTTGTCCGGGACGTTCAGCCCCAGTTCGCTGAGAGTCAGGCGTCTGATGTTGTTGGTTTCATCGTGGTACAGCCGAATGGGCAGGTTCCAGTTTCTGAGCGGAAACAATGCTTTCCGAAGACTGTCGATTTGCATGTCACGCGGCATTGGCGCTTCTCCAGTTGACGATGCCCCATCATGCGATACGCTGTTCGGTGTCAAAAAGAATGCCCCACCCAGACCGTCCGACAATGCAGGTCACCGCACAACGCAAGCAGCCGCCCTGGCGCCAATGGCACTTGGCAAGGGAGCCCGTGGTACACCCGAGCCTGAGCCGGCAGCCCTTGGAGCAAGATACCTCTTGCATCGCGAGAGCTGGGCTGTCTTGGCGCAGCGACCGTCATTGCGCCTTTGCTACCCACAGTGGATGGCATCATCCATGTTACTCATCTCTATCTGGCAGGAACCATCAGCATGAGCAAGGGGATCAAGATGCGTTCGGCGAAGGATCGCCAGGGTCACGCCTATACGCTGGAAGGATTGCAACGCTTGGCCGATGGGCTCGGCACGGCCCCCGACCTGTTTTGCGATGATCCAGTTTGCGGATGCCCTGTCCGCTTCGTCCCGCGCTACCAGCAGAACCGAAGCAACCGCATCGAGCCCGTTGATGTTCCCGCCTATATTGGTCTGATCCGCGGATCGGCGCATTCCGCCGGTTGCCGCTTCAACGCACCAGGCCAACTGAAGATCATCGCAGCGCAGTCAGACCCGGAGTTTCTGAGCGCACTGGAAGACGGTAAACGGGAACTCCGCTTGCTCGCCCTTCACAACGGCTTGCACAGGCAGGGACTGTCCGGCAACGTGCCGGCGATGAAGGGCGCGGAACTCAACGCCAGTGCGGCCAAGACGGCGACGGAGGTGGTCGCCTCGGACAAGAAGCTCGACAGCTACCTGCGCACCACCGCCGACCTACTGGCCCTGCGCGCCATGTGCGAATCCGATGCCCTGCTGGCCTCCGAACTGATCCTGCGATTGGGCCCCAAGCGGATACCCTGGAATCAATTCTTCTTCGAGCAGGACCGCTTTGACGAAGCATGGGAACAGGTTGCCCAAGGCGGCAGTCACCCCTATCCGGTGGCGCTCGTCGGCTCGGTGCGGTCTTTCTATCAGCCGCCCGCCGACGCCAAGTACAAAAGCAGCTTTCTCAACTGTCGGTCGCTCTATCGCAAGACAGACGACCCCCACCGGATCGAGTCGTTCGAAGTCAGCATTGCGCACACAGATGCCACTTGGCTCCGCAGTTTCATGCCGGGCACCGAAATCGTCCTGTTCGGTCTCTTGAAAGCAAGTGGTCCTGCCGAGAACTCTGCCCCCGACAAACGCGATCGGACGCGCGCCACCACCTACGTCGCGCACAAGCTGACGCTTACCCCGAAATTCAAGAAGCAGATCGTCATCGTCACGTGACGATCAATCTGCGCAGAAGAGCCTGCGCCGACCTGTCTCATCTTCCCACTGAACCAGGCCAGGTGTGGTTGAAGCCGGCAACAGTCCAGCGTTGCGGCTCACCATGCACTTTCCAGCAGGTGAACGGGCAAGGGACGATGACTACTCTCACCGAAGAAGCAGCCAACTGGCAGTTCTGAACTGTCCAGTTTCCGGGGGGAATGTCAATGACCTGGAGTGTTCCTTCAGGGTCGACCCACGTTCCTGGCTCACTGGCTGAGCCAGGTCGAGCACTCCTTCTATCTGATCACGGACAAGGCCATCCGCTGCGGCACGCGCACTGGCGTCAGCCGCTCGTGAGTCCTTGAAGCCGCGCAAAGCGTGTGGCCTGTGCAGACCGGCGGACCCAGTCCACAGCGAGAACGCCGAGGTCCGCTGCGCGCCAACGGTGCCGCGCGCTCGCGGCACCAACGCCACCGGGATTCGGCCATCGAGCCAGATGCCTGCCAGGTGGCGTCACACCGCTGGCATTGCCTGACTCGGGCATCGGCGCCACACTGGAAGCCCCCTTGCTTGCCTTGCGCAAAGCCTTCCCGGCCCGGCCGGGCGTCGCAGTCATCACCTGCCCGAGAACGGGCCTGTGCCCGTTCGCTTGATATCCCCCCGGGAGCACTGTTCCCGTAGAGAGGGTGCTCCCGTTTTCTGGAGAGCACCCACATGCCCCCTTGTCTTGCCCCCGCCTGCCTCCTCTGCCCCGGTGAAGGCGCCCCGCTCGGCTCGCTGGGCACACGGACCTGGTTCCACTGTCGCCGGTGCGGCCTGGATTTCAGGCGCACCCGCAGGTTCAAACGCCCCGCCCCCGCCGCGGCGACGCCACGGGAACAGTGGGCATGAGCCGCCATTTTCTGCATGTGATCCACCAGGGCCGCAAGCTCACCGTGGTGGCAGGTTACGACCGGCCGCTGCGGGCGCTGTTCCTGCAGGTGATCCACGACGACGAAGCACCCACCCACCGGGAGAATGTGTTCGTTTACGACAGCCTGGGCAACCCCAGCCTGGATTGGACTGACATCAACACCGTGGCCGACCAATTGGCGGCCCTGGGCATTGAACCGCCCGCCAGCCTGGTCGAAGGCCTCTTCCTCGACCAGTGCTTCAACGCCGGCAGCCGGGTGGTCGAACACCACGATAACCGCCCCCCGGCCGTACTGCACGCAGGCTGAAGACCCGCTCCGCGTCCTGGCTACACGCTGGGCCACCGCTTGCCACCGGCAATCGGCGGCCCAGATCCGACCTTGCGACTGCAGCGGGTCTAAGGCCACTTCCCACCGGATCTCAGCCGAGGCAGACTGAAGTCCTCTCCCGGGCGGGCGCCAGCGCGCCCCCCCTCCCGAACGACTCGGGCGTTGCGGTCGTTACCCGCCTGGCGCAACTGCGTCGCCCTGTACCGAGCCGCCCGTGGCGGCCGTGCCAACGCCGGCCTCTCCGGCTCCATTCTTCGCGCCCGTCGGCGCATGCCCCCATTCCGCGGCCTGACCGCGCCTCGGCGTCAGGGCCCATTTCCGGGCTCGGGCGACACGTCCTATTCCAGAAAGGCCATGCATGACCTCCATCACTGAAACCCTCTGCGCCATCGAACGGCGCGCCGAACGCGCCATCGTCCAGGAACTGCGCCTGATGGCCAAAGAGATCCTCGCGATGCGCACCCAGCTCACGCTGCAAGACCGTGCGCATGCCGATGCACTGTTGCTCAAGCTGAGCCACCTGGAGTCATGCCAGCAGGTGGCGCCCGCAGCATCTTCCGCATCGCCGCTGATCCGTGCACCGGAAGGTCTCGGATGTCCCTTGCTGGCCCTGGAGACGCTGGAGCCGCTCCAGCCCAGCACCTACCTGATCCATCTCTATCACCCTGATGTCGGCGACCTGGAGTGCGTCGAGCTCACCGAGTCACTGGCCACGGCCATTCAGCTGGCGCATCAGCGATGGCGCGAACAGCCCCGCGATGTGTCGCAGGTGACCCGTGATAACGGCACGGGCCGGTTGTCCCTCCTCACCAGCGATGGCTTGGTGCTCGTCAGCATCCTGCCGTGCGAGCCCCGCACGCCCGAGGTCGAAGCCTGCATCGCGGATGCTTGTAGCTCTCTGGCCCTCGGCGATGTGGCGGCGCTGCGGCGCCTGTTCGTCGCCCCTGTGCAGGCAAGGCCGCGGCCCCAGGCCGCCTGAAGCAATCGTGCAGGCGCCACAGCGCCTGCTTGTCACACAACCCTCGGCGGGGCTCACCCCGCTCGGGGGCGGGTTCCGCCTGACTTTCGAGGAACCCACATGAACGTGACCTTGAATGCCGAACAACGGCTGTACATCATCCCCTGCGCTGACGGCTACTCCTGCCTGGGGTTCGACAGTGCGCGCGACCATGCCGACCAGATTGCCGCCCGGCTGAATCAGCCACACCTGGCCTTCGCGGCCGGCGACCACGGATCGCTGGACGGCTACGCCAAGTACCTGGCGGCTGTCGATGCCTGGGCTCGCTCGCCACTGACCCGGCAGACCTACTTCGACCCCGGCACCGATCCCACGGCGGCCCGGGCGCTGGAGCGTGCTCGGCGCAACGGCCGCAAAGTCCGGCTGGTGCTGGGTGACACGGACACGGGCCAGTGTTGGCTGGATGAGCACGACGTAGTCGGCCGCATTGGCCGCTCCACCGGCACCCTGAAGGTGGCCCTGCTCATCGAGCCCGGTGAGGATGGCGGAGCCGCCATCCTGACGGAATGCCTGCTGCGGGTGATTGACTGGGATTCGGGCCATGACCTCTACCGACACCCGGCCTACCGCATGCCCGGCCTGACGATCCAGCGCACCCCGGAACCAACCGATCGGCCCTGGCAGGTACTGCACGATGGCTTCGTCGCGGCATGCTTTGCCGATATCGGGAAGGCCGGGGGCTATCTGGCCTTCATGTGCGGCGAGAGCGTGGAGCCACGGATTTTTCAGTGAGCTCCGCAGGCCGTCTTTGCGCATGCAGCGCCAGGGTCCTGCGATCCCGCGCCCCGTGACGCGTTCGCGCTGGTGGTTCGTTTCGCAATCACCAGCGCAACGGTCGCACGCGCCCTGAGGGGGCGGCCACGGATTTGCGACAGCTTGCGCGCAGCGGTGTGCCTGGGTTCGTCCCCTGCCCGGCTCCATGGGGCGGACAGCGGACGGCTAGGGGCTTCCGAAGACTTGCAAAGGCAAGCTGCACGTTGGCGGTGTCAAAGCGGCGCGGGATGGCCGACAAGCGATCCCGCGCTGGATGCGACCGGCCAGAATTTTCTATCCCGCTCCCGCAACAGCTCGGCCAGCGACCTATTGCCATCGCCGCAAGAGCCTCGCCCCGTCATTACACCCAATTCCCCTCGCTCGAATCGCTCGCCCAATGAGGCAATTCGCATATTGGCAGGTGTACCAACGATTTCGGGTCGGCCAAATTGCCTAGGCCCAGGAGACGAAGCTCGCGAGCACGCCCCGAGTCGCCACGCCGCCTTGGCCAGTTCGATTCCCACCCGCGCTTCTCCAAGAGCAAGCGCCGAAAGACTGACAGAAATCTCATCGTGCCGTCCTCACGCTGTAGGGTGCCTGTTTTTACGATGAGCACATCTCTTCATCAACGCAGAAAAACAGGAGAGATGCAGGCTCATCAAATTCTTCAAGGAGTTCAATCATGACCCAACGTCGTCACCCTTTCTTCTCCGTGATAGCAATCGCGGCCACCGTTGCCGCCCTCGGCCTACCGGGCATGGCATCGGCTGAATACTGGCACCCAGCCAATAACGAAGCCGGCGTGATCGTTCACCCGGAGCACTTCAAGAGCACCAAAACCCGCGCCCAGGTCAGAGCAGAAGTCGAAACGGCCATGCGGGAAGGCCGCCTCTCGTTCGGCGAAAGCAACTACCCTCCCCCCGCCCCCTACACGGGGCCCGGCAAAACCCGTGCAGAAGTGGTCAACGAACTGCTGAACGAATCGCCCGCCGAACGTGAGGCACGCCTGCGCCTCTACAGTGAAAGTGGTGGCTATTTCCAGTGATATTGGCGATTGAAGCGCATTGGCAGAGGCCATACATGCAATGCATTGGGCATTGACCCCAGCCATTGGTGCCGGGGATGGTTCTCTTGCCACATCGTCCAGAGGTCGACCCAAGTCAGAATGGCGGTCGAGAACTTGCAGTAGCGACACTCGCCCGCACCACCATGTGAAGTACCGTCAACGCAACACTTAGTACGCTGTCAGTTGGTATACGGAGTCCGTGGACGGGAATCTCAAACCGACAACTGTCGAGATTGATCTGCCCAGATTGCCACACCAGTTGCTGGCGCCTGAGCGTCGACCCCATACCCCAGTGATCCGGGAGGAGGTATCCGCCAGTGGGGCGCGCTACTCTGCAGTGGACACGCCCGATTGCGTGGCAACGCTGCGCAGCAGCCATTCGTCGAAGCGGTTGATGGGCGCTTGGGGACATTCACAAACCGCAGCGTAGATAGGTCTGGAGGTCCAGGCCATTGCACTGGGAGGTACCCACCAGACTGTGTGCATGGCTGCAGCACGATCGCCACGTGCCTCCAAGACTATGAGCAGGTAGCTTTCGTGCCCTTGAGCGACGCGGCGCAGGCCTCGCTTGGTCACGAATTTGCAGATCCCGATGCCCCGTCTTCGGCGTATGGTGTTGACGCCAACTCGCGCACGGCCAGGCACGTAGGAAGCGATGAGCATGCAGGAACTTGTCGATTTCTTCGAGGCGCTTGAAAACTGACACGAATGTAATTTACCAGGCATCTGAGCGTAAGTAGCTCAACCTACTCTTACCCCAGTTCGATGCGCCGCATACCAACTAGAGACTCGAGTGATCGTCAACCGTCGCATTGCATACACCCCGAAGATAACGAGGAACTAGATGATGCGGAGGCAAAACATCCGATCACTCGGTAGTGGGTTACCAGGTGGCAGCACGATTCGCAACGAGATAAATGGAAGCCGCCCTTCCTGGGACAGCAGCTTTCCTGAGCACCGGGACATCGGCCCTGAGTATTTGGGCCCCCGGTCGCCGCCCTTGTCTACTCTTTCCGCAGAATTCAATGACGTTGCGTGCCCACCGTGCGCCCTGAACCTCCGCCATCTGATGCAGGCGCCGGGACCCCTGGGATCATTAGTTCCACCACTCAGGGCACGGGACATTGTCATTGGCCTGTCCTTGCATGAAGATCCGCTGCCAAGGCCTTCCCCAGCCATCACCGGACATGTGTGCCTTCGCACTCAGCCCCGCCCCGGAACCGGATTCTTGGCCCGGCCATTCCAGCAACGACCTGCCCATGCGCACCAACGAGTGTGCGGTCTCACAGCAAGCACCGATTGTCACGATCCTTGACCAACGCAGCAAAGACTCGTCGCGGCCTCAACCGCCTTACAGCGAGCAAAGCGCCTGCGCAGACTTGAACTTTCCACAACACTGGGAAGGGCCACTCCTGCGCTCATGAACGCATCCTACGGCGTTCACTGCGGTGCCGCAGCGCCTCCAGCGCCTTGTGCGGCCTCGTCAGCCCGAGCTAACGCCACCGTCGCAGACAGGTGCATCTCGGCTGGATATCGGCGCAGATCGTCACGCAGCTTCGAAGCCGCCAATGCCGCCGGTAATGCAGCCTGCCATTCAGCAATGGTTTGAAGTAGCGGTCTCCATGATGAACACATTTCCTCATCGGCTTTCCAGGGCACCGAGATGCAAGTTGCACCGACTTCCGCGACGAGCTTCATGCAGCAGATCGGTTCCGCCCTCATTCAAGATCAAGTTGGTGGTCTGGGGGCTGGTGGTCTGCTTCCTGGTGGCGCTGGCCCTGGCCGCGGCGGCCCTGAACCGGGGCATCCGCAAGAACGCACTGGCCGACAGCGAGGCCCGGATCACGCGCTTCATGGCGGGGGCCGAGGCGGCCCTCAACCGCGCGCTGCTGGGCTTCGATGTGCTGCTGGCGAGCACCGACGACCTGCTGGGCCTGTCGTTCTCACCCAGCGGCTGGCTGGACTCGCCCTCGGTCAGCCTGTTGCTGCGCAGCGCCGCCCGGCAGAACCTCATGGTGCGCTACGTGGCGCTGCTCGACGGCCGGGGGCGGGTGCTGGCCTCTTCCGACCCCGCAGGGACGCGGCTCGCGGTGGAACTGCCCGCCGGCTTTCTGCGGACCGCGATGGAGCAGCCCGTCTCCTCCCTGGTGGTCAGCGCGCCCATGGTGAGTTTCGCCAGCTCCGAGCGCGTGCTCTATGTGGCGCGCCACCTCCGCATGGGCGACGGCTCGCGGCTGCTGGCCGTGGCCCAGGTCCCCACGGCCATGCTGGTATCGGTGCTCATGCAAAGCGTGGACATCGAGGGGCTCGAGGTCACGCTGGAGCGCAGCGGGGGCGAGTTGCTCATCAGCGCGCCCGTGCCCACGGAGGCGCAGTCCATCGTCCACTCCGCCTCTCGCGCGTCCCTGGTCGAGGGCCAACGCTGGAACCAGTTTGCCCGGATCACCCAGCTGCCTGCGTTCGTCGCTATCCATCCCATCCTGTACCAGGACCTGTGGATCTCCGCGAGCCTGCCTGTGTCGGCGGCACTGGCGGGGTCGAGCAGCGAGCGCATGGGCGTGCTGATCGCCGCGCTGCTGTTCGCCACCATGGTGGTAGCCACCGGCGCTCTGATGCAAAACCACCTTGTGCGCATGAACGCGGCACGGCAGATGATCGCGCAATCGAAGGCCACGCTGGACCAGGCGCTGGGCTCCATGGTGAGCGGTTTTCTGCTGCTGGACGCGCGGCATTGTGTGGCGCAGTGGAACCGTCGCTACGAGCAGATATTCCCCGGGCTGATGCCCGCGATGGTGCGGGGCATGCCGTTCAGGGCGGTGCTGGAGGCGACGGCGCGCAGCCATCTGCCGGGCGCCAGCGAGTCCGAGCGTGTGGCCTGGGTGGAGCGCCGCCTGCAGCAGCAGGCGCATCCGGATGGCACGCACGAGCAGTGGTTGCCCAGTGGCCACGTCATCCAGATCACCGAACGGCCCACGCCCGAGGGCGGCCTGGTCATCACCTACCACGACGTGACCGACCTGCGCCGCGCGAGCGCCGAGATCGAGTCGCTCGCGTTCTACGACCCGCTCACGGGCCTGCCCAACCGGCGCCTGCTGCTCGACCGGCTCGGCCAGGCCACGATGCACGCGGTACGCTCGGGCCACATGGGCGCCCTGCTGTTCCTGGACCTGGAGCACTTCAAGGTGCTCAACGACACGCTGGGACACGAGGTGGGCGACCAGTTGCTGCAGCAGGTGGCGCGGCGCCTCAAGGAAGCCGTGCGGTCCTCGGACACGGTGGCGCGGCTGGGGGGCGATGAATTCGTGATTATTCTGGGCGAACTCTCGTCGGAACGCTGCGAGGCTGCCATTCAAGCCCAGCGCATCGGCGAGAAGATCCTGCACGGTCTGAATCGGCCCTACGCCCTGGGCGGACAGACCCACCGGGGAGGCTGCAGCATTGGCGCCGCGTTGTTCGAACAAGGCAGTCAGCCTATGGCAGAGTTGCTCAAGCAGGCCGACATCGCGATGTACCAGGTCAAGGCCCAGCGCGGCAATGCGCTGTGCTTCTTCGACCCGCAGATGCAGATCGAGATCAACCACCGCGCCCGTCTGGAGTCCGATCTGCAGGTGGCGCTGGCCGAGGGCCAGTTCGAGCTGCACTACCAGCCCCAGTTCACGCTCGGCGGCGAACTAGTGGGGGCCGAGGCGCTGCTGCGCTGGCACCACCCGCAGCGCGGCCTGGTGCCGCCCTCCGAGTTCATTGCCGTGGCCGAGGACCGCAGCCTTATCATGCCCTTGGGCCTATGGGTACTGTGCACCGCGTGCCAGCAACTGGCCGCATGGCAGAACGATCCGCGCTGCATGAAGCTGCAGATGTCGGTGAACGTCAGTGCGCTCCAGTTCCGCCAGCCTGATTTCGCGGAGCGGGTGATCGGTGTGCTGCAGCAGACGGGAGCGCGCTCGCACCTGCTCACGCTCGAACTGACCGAGTCGCTGGTGCTCGACGACGTTCAGGACTCCATCGCCAAGATGCACCTGCTGCGCACCAAGGGCGTGCGGTTCTCGATGGACGATTTCGGCACTGGCCACTCGTCGCTGGCCTATCTCACGCGGCTGCCGCTGCACCAGCTCAAGATCGACCAGTCCTTCGTGCGCAACCTGGGCCTGCGCCACACCGACGACGTGATCGTGCAGACCATCATCGGCATGGCGCGCGCGCTGGAGCTGGAGGTCATCGCCGAAGGCGTGGAAACGGCGCAGCAGCGGGACTTCCTAGCGAACCATGGCTGCGACCTGTACCAGGGTTACCTGTTCGGCCGGCCCATGCCCGTGGCGGGGCTGGAGGTGCTGCTGTCGCCTCTGGGCCAGAGCCTGGCTGGCCAGGAGGAGCAGTGAAACACCCGCGCATTTCGTGTCTTGACCTTTGAAGGCCTTGCCTGTGTGAACCTTATCCGCCCCTCGGCATGCGCTGCACCGCGGCGGCACACGGGGCCTGGACGTTTCCCCGCCAACAGCGGGATGCTGGCCAAGTGGCGTCGGTCTTGGATGGCCAGTGCTCGTCGACCCAGCCCAGCTCCCGCTGTGCAATCAGGAATCCAGCGAAGCTGACAGGAATCTCACCGTGCGCTCATGGTCCTGTGGGGCTCGGATTTCTACCATCAACACATCTCCTCAACACCCCACCAAGGCTTGGAGATCCCGTTCATCCATTCTTACAAGGAACCTCATCATGGCCCAAAACCGCCTCTCCCCTTCTTCCCTGATTGCAGCCCTGGCCACTGTGGCCGCCCTGGCCCTGCCGGGCATGGCCTCGGCCGCCTACTGGCATCCCGCCAACAACGAAGCCGGCGTGATCGTCCACCCGGAACACTCCCAGAGCGAGAAGACCCGTGCCCAGGTCAAGGCAGAGGTCCAGGCCGCCGCGCAGCAAGGGCTGCTCTCCTATGGTGAAGCCAATGCCTTCCCCTCGCAGCCCAACGCCGGGCCGGGCAAGACGCGGGAGCAAGTGGTCATGGAGCTGGTGAACGAGTCACCCGCCGAGCGCGACGCACGTCTGCGCCTCTACAACGGGTATGGAGGCTAAAAGCGTGTTGCCCCCTGCCGCAGAGGGCAACCCCCACATCGACCGACCAGAGCCTTTGCGGCGAACCCCATGGGCGTGTTTGCTGGCCTATGTGTGATCCAAGGGCTTGTGCATGTAGGCCATGTCACGTTCCATCCGAGTGGCACAGGAGAAGGGGGCGAAGATGAATTTCGACCGCTGGTCCACCCACCACATTCCCGCACGCCAGCGGGTCGAGTTCTGGCGCGGCATCGCGCGCGAGGCGCTGATTCCTGTCACGCCACACATTCCCCAGCCCGAGGCGTTTCAGGCCACGCTCACCACCCGCAGCGTGGGGGCGCTGGTGCTCAACCGTGTGCAGGTGCAGACCGCGCACGACGTGGAGCGGCTGCGCGCCGACATCGAACGCAGCGGCCCGCCCAGCCTGATCGTGGACCTCTATCTCACAGGGCATGCCCAGGTCTCTCTTCCCGGCCCCACGGATGCCGTGCGCGAACTGCTCGCGCATGCAGGGCAGCCCTTCCTGCTGGACGACCGGCGTACTTATCGGCTCGCGCACGACGGCCCCGTGTCCATGCTGGCCCTCGTGGTGCCCTTGGCCCTGCTGGACGTCAACGACGACGTGCTGGCGTCCCTGACCGCGCGCCGGCTGCCGCCCAGCGCCTCGCTGCAACTGCTGGCGCAGCAGATGCGCCTGCTGGCGGGCTGGCCGCATGCGCTGCCGGTGGCCGAGGCGGCGCGGCTGTCGGACCTGGTGGCGGGCACGCTGCAGGCCGTGGTGCAGACCGTCGACAACGTCCCGGGCATGGCCGCCACGCGCGAGCATGGCCTGATCACCCGGCGCGTGCGCAAGCTGATCGCACGCCAGTACCCCGATCCCGAGCTCGGCCCCATCGAGGCCGCACACCAGCTCGGCATTTCGGTGCGCACGCTGCAGGCCCATCTCGCGCAGGAGGGCACGAACTTCAGCACCGAACTCATGGTCTACCGCCTGGAGCGCGCCCACGCCCTGCTGCATGGCGGGAATCTGAGCACCACAACGGTCATGGGCGTGGCCGAGCGCTGTGGCTTCAGCTCACCGTCGCACTTTTCGCGGCGCTTCAGCATGCACTACGGCGGCCCGCCCAGCGACCTGATCGGCAAGGACAAGTGAGTGCGCTGGCTCGCCACGGCGGAACCCCTGTCAGGCGTTTGCACGCCCGTCCTGCGGAGCCAGAGTGGCTCTACTCCCGGATGGCGCGGAACTTAAAGACCGGCCCGCTGCGCTCCCGAGCATGCGGGCGCCATCACGGCCCGTTCCCATGACCCATGGCTTGTCTGCCTGGACGCTGTGACCGCTGGAGCCGACTGTCCCGCAACCACGAAAGGAAGACCTGTACATGCAACAACCACATGCGCAAAGATCAGGGACCTCGCGCGCACGGCCATGTGGTCCGCCCCCACTCCGGGCATAGCGCCCGCGCCAAGGGAGCAGGCCATGCGTTCGGCATTGCGCAGACTGGCGCGCATCAACGCCCTCAAGGCGCGCCAGCGCGCGCGTCAGGCGATGACCATGCTGCGCATGTTCCGCAAGGATCCCTGCGCCAACAATTTCCTGCGCTTCGAAGCGGAGCGCGTGCTGCGCAGCAGCATCTACCACATGCGCCAGATGGCAATCATCGAGGCCCTGCTGGAACGTGATGCGCTCCAGCCCTTCCTGGCGCGCAATCCGCGCCCGCGCCGTCCCGGCGAGCTTCGGCCCTCCGAACCCCATCGCGACACGGGGCGCCGCCCGGACAGCCCTTCCTCGCGCTGAGATCAAGGCCTTCCATGCAAATTTCTGCACCACCAGCCATGTGCGCTGCAGCCACAGACATGCGCGATGTAACTGTTCGTGGATGGCTGCATACGCTCCATCAGCCCCTTCCCGCATACGTACGTTGGAGGTGGAGGAACACATGGGCAGCCAAGACGTCTGTTTGCATGCGTTGCAGGTCGATCGCTTCGGAGGAGAACATGAAACCACCACAAAGTCTTTTGATTTCATCGCGCTGTATCAGCGCCTTGGCCCTATTCGCCGCGCTATGGAGCCATGCGGCACGGGCCGACCTCATCGTGGCGCCTCATCCCAATTTCGATGCCACAGCAATTGGCACACTGTTTCTGCTCGGCACACCTGGCGCCTCGGGGCTGGTGTCGTCGCGCTCCGGCGCGTTTTCGCAAGGGTTCACGCTCGATGCAACGGGCATGGCCACCGTCACGATGACGTCCAGCCAGTTTCTGGGGCCGCCCGGGACAGTGAACGACCGGGCGCTGCGGGTATCGGGGACCCGTGTATCCGGGTACTTTCTGAACCAAAGGCGCGGTAGCGCAGACATGTCGTACCTATTTGAGGACAGTGTGCTGGGCACCGAATACCGTGTTCTCGCGTACCAGGGCCTGGCTTCATGGTCCGCGCAAATGTCCGTGACGGCCGTGCGCGATGCGACGGCGGTGACCATCACGCCTTCTGCCGCGCTGAGCACTGGCCAGCCTGCGGGTACGCCCTTTAATATCACGCTCAACGCAGGGCAGTCCGTGCTGTATAAGGCCGCAGAGCGAAGTGATCTGACGGGCTCTACCATCACGGCGACGCAGCCCGTGGCGGTGTTCTCTGGCACACAGTGCGCGGACGTGCCAGTGGGAACGCCATATTGCGATCATCTCTACAGCCAATTGCCGCCCGTGGCCAAGCTGGCCACACACCATGTCGTGCCAGCGACCGACCATACGGGCGGCGCAGGCAATCTCGTGCGCGTGCTCGCGGTACGCGATGCCACGGCCGTGGTCGTCAATGGCGGGCCACCGGTCACGCTGGCGGCAGGCCAGTTCCATGAGATCGTGAATGCACAAAGCCTGGACATCACGAGTTCGCAGCCTGTGCTGGTGGGACAATACTTGCAGGGCTCCGAGAAGACGAAGCAGGGAGATCCCGCCTTCAGCATCCTGCCCGGGGCCGAACAGTCGCTGAGCCACTATGCCTTCGTCGCGCCCATGGGCGCCGATGCGTTCACCGACAACGTGCTCAATATCGCCGTTCCCACGGCCAGCGCGGCCTCGCTGCGGCTCAACGGCAACCCCGTGGGAACCACGTTCACGCCATTGGCGGGTACGGCCTACAGCGTGGGTAACATCGCCGTGCCGACCGGCGCCGGCCGCATCTGGGCGGATGCGCCCTTCGTGGCCACGCTATCTGGATTCATGCCCGTAACCGGCTACCACACCTTCCTGGGCGCTTCCTATGCGCGTGGCATTTCGCCGGCGCCTGACATTGCGGCAGCGCTGTCCACCTCGGCCTCCAGCGTGGCGGTCGGCTCGACGGTGGGCCTCACGGTTTCGGTGAGCAACGCAGGCGCAGGCAATAGCGTTGACGGAGAGGTGGCGCTGACGCTGCCGGTCTCGGTGGCACTGGACCTGACCGCACTGCCGCCGACCTGTGCGACCTCCACCGCCAGCCAGCTGCGCTGTGTCCTGAAACCCTTGATGCCCGCTGCATCGCAGACGTTCGGCGTCACCGTGCGCGCGATGATCGCGGGGTCGGCCGTGCTCCAGGCCCGTGTATCAGGCGTGAGTGGTGAGCCTGATTCCCAACAGTTGAACAATCTGACGGACCCCATTGCGCTGCAGGTCGTTGCGGGCCCGGGGGGAGGGCCCGGCGGACCTGGAGGGCCTGGCGGACCTGGAGCCCCGCGGCCACACGCGATCCCTGTCGACGCGGGTTGGGCCCTGTTGGCCCTGGCCTCGGGAATCGCGCTGCTGGCGCGCCCTCGCCTCCTTCCTAAGGCGCCACGAAGCTGACGCAGGAAAAGATGGCAGGGCCGTCACACGGCGGCCTGCCGGCTCAAGAACATGCGCGTGACGCTGAAGGTCCCTATCCCGGATTTCCCGGCCTCGGACACCGGATCAGCAGCAGAACCAGTCGAGACGCACCTGCAGACGGGGGATACCCACCACTTGGTGGACGGCATGTGCATCGCTTGGTCCTGGAAGCCCTGAAGCGGCCCCACGGCGGGCCTGTTCGGCCAACTCCTGCGCCGAAAATCCGAACCAGACCCAGCTCATTCCCCGGGGGCCCGCTCCGCAACGCGAGCATTCTCAAGGCGTGTACGCCCGGCAAATACGAAGCCAAGGGGGCAGAAACCCAAGCCCTGCAAGCCCTCGAAGACGGCCAGCGCAGCCACGGGCCACCGAGCCCAACCAGCTTGGGCTGGAACGCCCTGCCGCCCGTCCTTAACCGCCAAGGCACGGATCCTGCCCAGCGCTGCTGTCCCCAATGGCAGGCGTTGCTCCGCGACAGGAACTCCGCGCTAGCCATGCCCAGGCCTTCCATCGCCAATGCGCCAAGCCCCCTGCGAGTGAGGCCCTATGAGGTAACCCGCATCGCCGTCGCGTGCCGAGGACGAGGCCCCGTTCTTTCCACCCACGCATAACGACAACGTAAGGCAGCCGACATGTCTGCGTGGGCAGCAGATCTCTACAGTCACCTCCATGGCATCGGCTAACGACGCCAGCCCAACAAGGTCCGCGCAGCGGCCACTGGCCAGAGTCAATACAAGGAGTTCATCATGTCTCGCAAATTCATTCCCTTCGCACTGGTTGCCTCAGCCCTCATCGCAGCCTCTTTTCCCGCTTCGGCGGACAACGGATTCACACCGGGAACCGGTGAGGCGAGCGGGGTCTACCACTCTATGCCCGGAGGCAAGACCCGCGCCGAAGTCATCGCCGAGCTCATGAGAGCCCGTGCCGACGGTTCGCTGGCAAAGATCAGCAGCGAGGCCGGCTATGCGCCAGAGTTCGAAACCTCATCGGCCGGTCGCGGGCGCACGCGTGCGGAAGTGCAAGAGGAACTGCGGCGCGCTCGTGAGGATGGGACCCTTGCGAAGATGAACAGGGAAGCCAGCTATGCGCCTGAATTCGAGGCACGCGGTGGACGTACCCGGGCGGAAGTTCTGGAGGAATTTCGCCGCGCGCGGGACGACGGATCCTTGCGCCAGATGAACACGAACCGCGGCTACTGATGGATGACTGACTGAGAGTGTGGCGCGACCTGCGCGTGCCCCCTCCCGCGCGGGTTTTCGCCCCACTACCGCGAGGTGGTGGGGCATTTTTTCCCAAGTACCGTCCGGTTGCGATACACACAGGCGAATCTCTGCGTCCGCCTTACACAGCTTCCACAAGCATCTTTCGGAACTGGTGCATGCGGCCGAGGGGCTCGCGAACCGGCCACCCTCTGGCATTGACTACTTGGGCCAGGCACCTCTTCCCGCCCCAGAAGCGCGCCCGGAAGCCATGCGAGGCACTGATCGCATGGCCGGCTCGGGCACCACTACGGGACGTCTCCGATCTTGCGTGTGGCATCGCCGCCAGTACATGCCGGCGACGATGGAGGGCGTCATTGATTCCTCGCGACCTGCGCCACTGATCCTGCGGTTGGGCCGACAACGCGCCACAGTAGTTTCGTGAACACACCCTGAACGTTCGGCGTCCAGGACATGCCGTGCGGTGATCGGCCGTCATACTCATTCGACCCGCAAATCGACGGCGCGCGCACTTGGTGACTCCGGCGCCAGCCTGGTGGGTTCGCGGCAGAGTATCCAACGGGGACTCCTCATTGATCCATAAAAAAAGCCAACCCGTGGGCTGGCTTTCAGGGCGCTGGGTGTCCGCAACAGGTTTTATGCGGGTTGAGCAATGACGGCGTCGTCATCCCCAGCTTGCAACTGTTTTCTGGCCGCATGAAACGTAGAGTCACCGCGGGACAGCTCTTCAATGTAGACACCACGCTGGCCGACGATTTCGAAAGCTTTCGCTGCCGAGCAGCCCTGTGCCTCTTGGATATTTCTTGCAGCGCGCTGCAGCAAGTTTTCCACTGTCCCTGTCCGAACAGCCTCAAGGTAGGCGTAGGCCTCACCTTGGGCGTTCAAGGCAGCACGGGCCGATTCCGCCGAGGAAATGGTTTTTCCGACTATGTTGTTGATTTTCATATATCTTCCTTCTCGATTGGTGATGGGCCCGCTACTGCAAGAGCGCCGCTCCCGGGCCAAAAGCCGCAGCGCCTTGTGAAAACTGTTGGGTCGTTGACTGGCGGCGCACCTGATCCGCCATGGACTACGCCCATGATTGCGGCGTACCCCTGACATCACGCAGGGTGGTGATCCGTCTGTCGGCCCGAACCGTACATTGATCCTGACCGTCTCGAGCGAGTGCCATGGAGCCCGGTCAAGACTCACGGCACCCAGTCTTCAGATGTTCAGGCCTTCAAAGCGCGATACGGTCGGTGGGTCCATGGGGCCTTGAGTCTTCACGAAGACCCAGACACCGCCATAGCGCCGCAGCCAGAGCGCGCGAGCGTGGCGGTCCAAGAACTGCTCCAGCGTCGCCAGGTCCGTCTCAACATGGCCAACGGCGAGCATTGCTTTGGCAATTTGCTCTGTGGTGGCGCTGTTGGCTCCGGACTCACGCAGGCGTTGAATGGCGTTTGTGATGCCGGTGGCATTGACTGGGACGGTGCACCGATGGCCCGGCTCGGCTTGCTCAGAAATGTGGAGCGATAGGCACCGAGGGCAGACCTGCACTCTCGGCAGCTCGGCAACAGGCTGACCGATCAGGTCTTCCAGTTTCGGTTCGCCCAAAGCCTGTTGGTGAGCATCAGTGACGAACAACTGCACGATGGTGTTCACGCGCCAGCCGCCGGAAGTCTCTTCGTGAAAGCTCATGGTCGGCGACAGGAGTGTGAAGTGAGGCTGGCCGCGAGGGTCCTTGTCCGGAATCACGATGGTGAAATTCAGGCCCAACCTGGCACGAGCCATCTTGTTGAACACGGAATAGCTGTCTTCAACGGCAGGCGTCAAAGCGCGAATCTGTGTCGATGGCTTCCGCCAGAGGTAGGCGGTACGCTTCCCGAATTCGCCGCAATACACCGGGGCAACATCGTGCAGACGCTCTTCCAGGCTCGTACGGGCGGGGTAAGGCAGCAGGCCGCGCTGCATGGCAACACTGGCTTGATGTGGTACGAAATCCACATCGTCAATGGCCTTGAGAATTGAATCGCGGGTGGCGAGGTGCTCGCTATCGTAGATCAGGCTGTGCGTGTCTACGGCCAGTCCGCTGTCGCGCACAATGCGATGGACGATGGGGACCAATGCCTGTGCGGCCCAGGTGGACACGCCAAGAATGCCTTCGATGCGCTTAGTCAGGTGCGCCCAGTGTCGAGGGAGTTCTTCACGATGGTCATGATGATGCACCAGCCGTGTCGCCAATGGGGTGGCATGCTGCCGGGTCAGGCTGTACGTCCAAAATCCCAGCGCTGCGGCCAAGATCTCATGGGCGTTGGAGCGGCCAAGCGGGCGCCCCTCTGAGGCAAAGGCCTCAATGAGGGAAGTGCAGATGGGCTTGAAAAGCCCAGCGTCGAATCCAGGCATGGTCGGTTGAACCGGAGAAGCACCATGGACTTCGATCGGCTCAGCAGCGACATCAAGGACATGCGCCGGCGCAACCAGGGCCTGGGGCTGGCTGTCGGCGCCCTGGCCGCCGGCGTGCTGCTCGCGCTCGCCATCATCATCAACCTGCTGGGCACGGTGCGTACGGTGGTCGTGCCGCCGTCCCTCAGCAAGACTTTCTGGGTGAGCGGCGACAAGGCATCCAGCGAGTACCTGGAGCAGATGGGCAGCTTCGTCGCCTGGCTGATCCTGGACGTGACGCCTTCCACCATCGACTGGAAGAAAGACATCCTGCTGGGCTACGTCGACCCTGCCCAGTACGGCCCGCTCAAGACGCGCCAGGAGGTCGAGGCCGAGCGCCTCAAGCGCATCAACGCCGCCACCACCTTCGCGCCCCAGCAACTCGTCGCCAGCGAGGACACCCAGTCGCTGGTCGTGCGCGGCCGGCTGCGCACCCTCGTCAACGGCTACGAGACCGCCAACGACCTCAAGGCCTACCGCATCGACTTCGGCCATGCCGGCGCTCGCATGCACGTCATCGGATTCAAGGAGGTGCCCTATGCGGTCAAGTGAAGCCCCACATCGGCGATTCTGGCCCGCCTCTGCCATCCGCACGGCCTCTTTCCGAGTTCCCTGCGGCGCCTATCGCCCCTTGGGGCCCGCGTCCTTTCGGGCCATGTCGCGCCAGCGCTGGGAGCGGTTGCCGCCGGCCGCGCGCAAGGTGGTTGCCGTCACCGCTCTATCCCTCGGGCTGCAGGCCCACGCGCTGCAACTCGTGGAGGCCAGCGACGGAGTGACAGTCGAGGCCATTGCCTCGCTCAAGGAACCCACCCGTATCCGCATCGAGGGCACGCCGATCACCGACGTGTTCGGCAACATCCATTCCAGCCATTGCGGCAGTGGCGCCCCGGCCCTCGCGGCCGCCGCAGGCACACCCTCCGGCACACCGGGCCTTTCCGGCCCTGCCTCGCTCGCGGCCTCTCCGGCCAACCCTGCCGGGGACGTCATCGTCGAATGCGATCGCGACAAGGGCGAGGTCTACATCCGGCCCGTCGGCGAGGCCCTGCGCCCTGTCAACCTGTTCGTGTCGTCCGCCACGGCGACCTACACGCTGCTGCTGCGCCGCTCGGACACCCCGGCCGACACCATCGTGATCCGAGACAAGACGCCGCCGGCGCTGCGCCCCCGCGTGCCCGATACCGCGCCCTCCGGCCCGGCACCCAGCCATGTGCGCGCGATGAAGGGCCTGCTGGTGGCCATGTCCTCGGACCGCGTACCCTCCGACATGCGCGTCGAGGAGACCTCGAAGCCCATCCAGCTCTGGGCCGAGGCGCGCTTCACCCTGCTGCGCCGCTACGAAGGCCGCGGCTATGTCGGTGAGAAGTACGCGCTGCAGAACGTGAGCCTGGCGCCCATGGTGCTGGCCGAGCAGGAGTTCGACCGACCGGACAGCCGTGCCGGCGGAGAGATCACCGGCATCGCGATCGAGCACCACAACCTGCGCCCGGGCGAGACCACCAGCGTCTACGTGATCCGGCGGGGCGGCACGCGATGAGCACGCCGACCATGCCTTCGGGGCCGTCCGGATCGGGACGCCCACCCGGCCATGCCGTGCGCGGCTGGCTGGAGCGGCTGTCGCCGCGCCAACGCCAGTACGCGCTGCTGGCCGCCATCCTGGGCGGCGGCATCGGCCTGCTGTGGATGATTTTCAGCTTCGCGGGCAGCGGCGCCAAGCCACAGAGCGGACGGACAGCGCAGACCCTGCCCGGTGACGTCACCAACATCGGCGTGATGCCGCCCGGTGGCCAGGTCAATCCGGTGGACCAGTGGGTCGGCACGGCGGGGCGCAAGCTGGCCCAGTACGAGACCGAGCGCGAGGCGCAGAGCCGGGTCAACAAGGACCGCGAAGCCTTCGAGAACAAGACCCTGCAGCGCTTCGCGGAGCTGGAGAAGCGGCTGACCAGCACCCAGCAGGCCGCCGCATCGCCGCCGCCCGTGCCCACGCCTCCGCCGCCACCGGCGCCCGCACCGGCAGCCCCGGCCCCGATGCCGCCCGCGGCCGGCCTGCCGCCGGCGCCTCCCCCGGGCACAGGGGCCATGCCCCCTGGCATGCCGACGCTCCAGGGCAGGGTCGCCGCCGCTGCGCCAGCGCCCGTGATCTCCCGCGTAACGCTTGCCGAGCGCACACGCCCGTCCATAACAACCGGTGGCGACGGCCCTCACCGGGCCGAAGGAGGCGGCCAGGCATCGAACACCCCCAAGACGGTCGCCACTTTCCTGCCCGTGAGCTTCACGCGCGGCATCCTGCTCGGCGGCCTCGATGCCCCCACGGGTGGCCAGTCGCAGGCCAATCCACACCCGGTGCTGATCCGCCTCTCGGACAACAGCGTGCTGCCCAACCAGTTCCGCGGCGAATACCGCGAGTGCTTCGTGATCGCAGCGGGCTATGGCGACATCAGCTCCGAGCGGGCCTACCTGCGCACCGAGAACCTGTCCTGCGTGCGCGCCGACGGCGCGACGCTGGAAGTGCGCATCCAGGGCTCGGTCTACGGCGAGGACGGCAAGGTAGGCATGCGCGGCCGACTCGTGACCAAGCAAGGCCAGATGCTCGCCAACGCGCTTCTCGCCGGCGTGGTCAGCGGCATCGGCCAGGGCCTGTCCACGGCCAACACCACCTACAGCACCTCGGCGCTGGGGACCATGGCCAGCGCCGACAGCAATGCCGACGCCTACCGCGCCGGGCTGGGTAGCGGTGTGGGCAAGGCGCTGGACCGGCTCGCCCAGTACTACATCAAGCTGGCCGAAAACACCTTCCCCGTCATCGAGGTGGACGCAGGCCGTCAGATCGACGTGGTGATCACCAAGGGCGTACGCATCGACGTGCCGATGACGGCCATGGCCGAGCGCGACCCGCGCCGCGCCCCCTCCCCCGAAACCCGCTACCTGGAGCCCACCGATGATGGCAACTACTGAATCCAAGCACCATGGCCACTGCTTCGCCTCGAAGTGGCATCGGGGGGGGCTGTTCGCCGCCCTGGCGGTCGCAGCGGCCACCGTCCAGGCAGCAACTCCCGATGAAACCAGGCTTCTGAGCGCGCTGCGCAAGACCCATCCGGGCACCGAATTCACCGAGGTGTCGCGCACCGAGGTCTCGGGCGTCTACGAAGTCTGGATGAACGGCAACGTGGCCTATGTCGCGTCGGCGAATCCGCGCTACTTCATCTTCGGGCGGCTGTTCGACACCCAGGCCATGCGCGACATCACGGGCCCCAGGATCGCGCAGCGCGGCGGCCAGGATGGGCGGGCCCAGGCGGAAACCGTCTCTGCGGCGCCGGTGCCGGTCGACCAGCTACCGCTGGCCGATGCGATCAAGACGGTGCGCGGCAACGGCCAGCGCAAGCTCGCCGTGTTCAGCGACCCGAACTGCGTCTACTGCAAGCAGCTCGAACCCGAGCTCGCGGGCCTCGACAACGTCACGATCTATACCTTCCTGGTGCCGTTCCAGGGCGAGGCCCGTCCGGTCGCCATCTGGTGCGCCGCCGACCGCGAGCGCGCCTGGCGCCAATGGATGCTGCAGGCGGACGCCAGTCTGATGCAGCCGGGCGCGCAGTGCGAGCACCCGATCGCGCGCAACCTCGAGCTGGCGCGCCGGCTGCGCGTGCAGGGAACGCCGACCATGATCTGGGCGGACGGCAGCCGCACCGACGGCTATGTCGGGAGAGCAGTGCTCGAAGCCAGGATTGCCGAGGCCGGCAAGGTTGCAGCAGCTCAGCCGGTCAAGACGGAGAAGCGGCCATGAGCTCGGGCATTGCGCGCACGGCCGCCGCCGCCCTGCTACTGCCGCTGGCCGGCTGCATGAACATGTCGGGCCTGAGTGGCAGTTCCAAATACGCCTGCGCTGCGCCCGAAGGCGTGGCTTGCGACTCGGTGTCGGGCACCTATGTCAACGCCCTGCACGACAACCTGCCCAGCCAGAGGGCATCGGCTTCCCGCGGCGAGCCTCGAGAGGGTACGCCACAGCCCGCCAACTCCACGGCGGTCTTCTCGGCGCCGGTCCCCGCGCGCCAGGCGATATCGGGAACGCCGCACAGCATTGCCGATGGCGAAGCGGACAGCGCTCCCGCCCTGGCATTGCGCTCCCAGGCCCGGGTACTGCGCCTGTGGACCAAGCCCTGGGAAGATGCCGACGGCGATCTCTGGGACCAGGGCTATGTCTACGTGCAGATCGATACGGGACGCTGGCAGATCGACCATGTACGCCAGCGCATCCGTGACCAGTACGCGCCGTTGCGCCCGCCGCCCGCCGCCGCGCCTGCCCTGCCACCCGGTGGCGCCCCGGCTTCCTCGGGGGTCGCTCCATTCGTGCCTGATGCCGCAGCCCCGGTCGAGAGCAGCGCCCAACGGCCTACCCCGTTCAACACCTTCCCGTCGCTGGCCCAACCTCCGGCAAGTCTGGGTTTTCGTCCCCAGTGAGGCCGCCATGGGATCTTCCTCCACCGATGCGCCACGCAGCGGCACCCGCACGGCACCGCTGTTTCCCTTCGGCATGCCGGCCGATACCCCGGCCGAACAGTTCGCCGGCTGGCTGCCCTACTCCGCCTATCTGGCCGACGAGAAAATCTTCGTGAACCGCGACGGCATGGGCTTCATGCTCGAAGTGATGCCGCAGTCGGGCGCCGACGAGCGCATGGCCGAGGTGCTGGTTTCGCTCTATGCCAACTGCCCGCCGGACACTGGCCTGCAGTTCCACCTGTTCGCCTCGCCGCACATCCGTCACCAGTTGCGCCAGTACACCAACCTGCGGGTCGAGGACGAGGACCAGGCCGAGAAGGCCCGCCCCTTCGCGCGGCCCGTGTCCAACGAGAACCTGTTCCGCAAGCTGGCGCGCCAGCGCGTGCAGCACCTGCTGCGCGGCACCCAGACCTCGCTGACGGCGGGTTTTCACTACACCTTGCGCGACTTCCGGCTGATGCTGAGCGTGTCCTTTCCGGGCAGCGCGGTCGACCTGAACCGGCGCGAGGCGCTGCTGGCCTTGCGCGACTCGATGGCGGCCACGCTGCGCTCGGCCATGCTGCCCAACCGGGTCTGCGACGCTGCGGATCTCATCAACTGGTGCGCGCTGTTCACCAACCCGGACCGCATCGCGCATTCGGACGCCGAGGACCTGAACTACGACGACGACCGCTGGTTGCACTATGACGACGGCCGCGAGATCCGCGACCAGATCGTGGACTTCGACACCATCCAGGATCCGCACCCGTCGGGCATCACGCTCTGGAAGGAAACCAGCGCCGAAGTGCTGGAAGCGCGCTTCTATTCGATCAAGAGCTTTCCCGAGCGATTTGCCCTGTGGCAGATGGGTTCGCTGATCGGCGACCTGATGCAGCCGGCACTGCAGTACAGCGCGCCCTTTCTGATCACGCTGGGCGTGCACGTGCTCGACCCGAACGCCACCAAGTCCATCATCACGGCGAACCACGTGCGCGCCACGCAGAACGCCAAGTCCAAGATGGCCGACGTGATGCCGGACGTGCGTAAGAAACTCGACGACTGGTCGGCCGCGGCCAATGCGATCGACACCGGCGGCAGCCTGGTGAGCCTGTACCACCAACTCGCGATTTTCACGCCCCCGGACAAGGCCGCCTCGGCCCACGAGGCCGCGAACGCCATCTGGCGGGCACGCGGCTTCCAGCTCAACGCCGACGCCTATATGCACCGGCAAGCGCTGCTGGCCAGCCTGCCGATGACGCTGACGCCCCGATTCCACAAGGACCTGGGCAAGATGCGCCGCGTCACCCGCAAGACCATGGCCAACGCCATCCACATGGCACCGCTGATTGCCGAGTGGCGCGGCACGCGCACGCCGGCCCTGGTCTTTGGCGGGCGGCGCGGCCAGGTCATGACGCTGGATCTGTTCGACAACGACCTGGGCAACTACAACTTCGCGATCATCGGCGCGCCCGGCTCGGGCAAGTCCGTGCTGATGAACGAGATGGCCTGGTCGTACCGGGCCATCGGCGCCAAGGTCTGGATGCTGGACCTGGGCCGCAGCTTCGAGAAGCTGTGCCGCAAGGCCCAGGGCACCTACATCGAGTTCCGGCCCGACGTCAACATCTGCCTGAACCCGTTCACGATCGTGCATGACATCAACGAGGACATCGACATGCTGGTGCCGGGCATCAGCAAGATGTGCTCGATGCAGCATACGCTGGACGAGGTCCAGTACAAGGCCATCTCGGCCATGGTGCTCAAGCTCTGGCGCGCGCACGGCAACGACCTCACGATCACCGGCCTGCGCGACGCCTTCAAGACCGGAACCATCGAGGAGCTGGGCGTCTCTGGCGACCAGCGCATCAAGGATCTGGCCATCATGCTCAACCCTTATGCCAGGGGCGGGCAGTACGAGCGCTTCTTCGAGGGCCGGGCCAACGTCGACTTCTCCAACGACTTCATCGTCATCGAGAACGAGGAACTCAAGCGCCGGCCGGACCTGCACGCGGTCGTCAACATCCTGTTGCTGCACCAGATCACCGGCGAGATGTACCTCACGCGCAACCGGCGCAAGGTGCTGTTCATCGACGAGCTCAAGCAGCAGCTCGGCGACATCGGCGCCGACGATCCGGTCAAGGCCGCTGTGGTCGAGGAAGCTGCTCGCCGTGCCCGCAAGTACGGCGGCGCGCTCGGCACCGCGACCCAGAGCGCCGACGACTACTACGGCTCGGCGCAGATGGAGGCCGCCTTCAACTGCAGCGATTGGGTCTTTCTGCTGCGCCAGAAGCCCGAGTCCATCGAGATGCTGGACCGCAAGGGGCGACTGTCGATGGACGAGCCCAAGAAGCGGCTGCTGAATTCCTTGCGCACCGAGGCGGGCGCGTTCTCGGAGCTGTACGTTTCCTCGCCCGTGGGCGAAGGTGTGGCCCGCAACATTCTCGATCCCGCGACCCATCTGCTCTTCAGCAACAAGCTGGAGGACAACGCACCCATCGACGCGCTGCGGGCCCAGGGCCTGTCCATCGACGAGGCCATTGCCGAACTGCTGCGGCAGCGGGGACATGCGCTATGACCCGGCCCCTTCTGCTCAATGCCGTGGTCGCGGCGCTGCTGGTCGCCTTCGGGATTGCAGCCTATGACCGCTGGGTGATTCGGCCCGCCCTGGTGATCGGCGTAGTCGACCTGTCCGAGGTGTACCGCGCCAAGGAAGCCGAGTTCACACACTTGCTGACCAAGACCGGCACGGAAGAGGAACGGCAGAAGGCGTTGGCCATGGCGCGCAGCTTCTCGCAGCGCCTGCCGGAGGCGCTCGACGAACTGCCGCGCGAATGCGGCTGCCTGGTCATCCTCAAGACCGCCGTCGCGGGCGCTCCGCACAGCATCGACTTGACGCCTGCGCTGCGCAGGAAGGTAGAACTGCCATGATCGGGGAGCACATCTTCTCGTCGCCCAACGCGCGGCAGGCCGGTTGGTGGCGTCGACGGCGACAGGACCTCACCGGCCTGCTGCATCACATGCGGCAGCGCTGGTACCTGTACCTTCCGGTGCTCACGATTTGGAGCTTCGCCTATGCGCGGCTGTTCGTCGACCCGACGCCGCACTCACCGCTGCTCTTCAACTGGACGCCCAGCCTGCCCTACAGAATGGCACTCATGCAGTACGGGCACGCATCCGTGCGGCGCGGCGACCTGATCGTGTTCTCCTTCACGGGCGAGGCCCAGGCCCGCTACCCCGGCCTGCGCGCCCAGCCCTTCTTCAAGATGGTGCGCGGGATGCCCGGCGACGTGGTGACGGTGCAAGGGCGCCTGGTGTACGTCAATGGCGAGATCGCCGGCCTCGCCAAGACGCATGCCCGCGACCACCATCCGCTGGCCCCCATCGCGCCGATGGTCATCCCCAGCGGCCACTACTACGTCCTGGGCACCAGCCCCGACAGCTTCGACTCCCGCTACCAGGAAAGCGGCCTGGTGAAGGCAGAGCAGGTGCTGGGCGTCGTGGTGCCGCTCTTCTGAAGGCCGTGCCATGAACCTCACTCCCCTCCCCCGCGGGCGCCATCCTCACCAGGCCCTGGCAGCCTGGATGGCCTGCTGCGCGCTGCTCTGCACCCCAGCACGCGCCCAGACCAGCCCGGCCTTCGGACCGCCGCCGGCAACGTCCCGTTCCGACACGTCCGATGACATTCCGCTGGTCGACTACCTTGGCCTGCTGCAGAAGATCGCGCCGGCAGCCGAGGAAGGCGCTCGCACCTACCTCGCTGCCAACCAGCTGCGCTGCGCTCGCACGCTGACCACGGCCGAGCTGCGACGCGCGATGTCGCAAGGGGATGGTGATCCGCTGCTCATGGGCCTCGTGCGCGCCGCCCACCTCAAGGACACGGCGGCGCGCGACCGGCTGGTGGCGCAGATCCCCTGCACGCCCGGAGCTGCACGATGAACATGGCCGCCACCCGCCCCATCGGCCCTGCCTTGGCTCTCGTGCTGGCGTTCGCCTGCCTGCCCACCTTGGCCGCCGACCTTGGCACCCTCGGCCCCACCTACGAGATTGCCGAACCCCATCTGCTGCAGATGATCGAGCAGCGCCTGCGCGAGAAGGAGCGCTCCGGCGAGTTGGCCCGAATCGAGCAGGACGCACGCACCCGTGGCACGGAGGCGGTGCGCAGCCCGGCGCCTGTTGCGGGCGTGCAGACCACGGCCAAGGCGCGCAGCTTCTATTTCGACCCGACCTACACGCTGGATCGCAACATCTTCGGCGCCCAGGGCGAGCTGATGTTCGCCGCCGGCACCCAGGCCAATCCGCTGGACGTGGTCTCGCTGTCGCGGCACCTGCTGTTCTTCGACGCCCGCGACGGGCGCCAGGTTCGGCAGGCGCGTGCGCTGATTGCCCGCTACCAGGGCAAGGTCAAGCCGATCCTGACGGCCGGCTCCTACCTGGACCTGATGAAGTCCTGGCGCATTCCCGTCTACTACGACCAGCAGGGGCTGCTGACCCGGCGCCTGGGTATCGCCCAGGTGCCAGCCCTGGTCTCGCAGGAGGGCAAGCGACTGCGCATAGACGAGATGGAGGTGCCGCGATGAGCCCTTTTTTCCATCGTTTCCGCACACTGGCGGTGGCCATGTTGGCCGCGCTGCTCCTGGCCACGGTCCTTCCAGCCGGCGCCGCAAGTGTGGCCACCTGCACCGGCAAGTTCCCGAACCCCATCACCGACATCTGCTGGAGTTGCATCCTGCCGCTGAGCATCGGCGGCGCGCGCATCGGCAACTTCGGCGGCCAGGAGGACATCGACAACCCCTCCAGCCCGCTGTGCACCTGCGGCGTGAATCCCGTCATCGGCCTGACGGTCGGCTTCTGGGAGCCCGCACCGCACGTCGAAGCCGTGCGCAAGCCCTTCTGTCTGACCTCGCTGGGCGGCATCGACCTCGATCCCGGCATCCCGGCACCCGAGGCGGCGCGCTTCACGCGGCCCGAAGGCGATGGCGACGGCGGCAGCTTCTATCAGGCCCACTTCTATGTGAACCCCGTCCTCTACTACCTGGAGGCGGTGACCGACTTCCCGTGCCTGGAGAAGGGCTCGTTCGACCTGGCCTACCTCACCGAAGTCGATCCACTGTGGGCCGACGACGAGCTCACCCTGATCATCAACCCGGACGCGGCCCTGTTCGCCAACCCGGTGGCCATCGCCGCCTGCGCCGCCGACTGCGTGGCCGCCTCGGTGGGCTTCGGGATCCGGGAGATGTTCTGGTGTGCGGGCTGCCAGGGCAGTCTCTATCCGATGAATGGCCATGTCCCGTACCACCTGGGCGGCGTGCGCACCGCGGCGCTGATGGCCCAGCGCCTGACGGCCAAGATGCACCGCGAGCTGATCGCCTGGGGCTGGCACGGACAGGCGGGATTGTGCGGCCCCTACTTCGAGCCGGTCATGGACAAGACCGCCTACAAGACCCAGCTCACCCACCCCCTCCCCAACACCGCCAAGGAAGCCGGCAAATGCTGTCAGCCCTTCGGCCGCACCACCGTGACCTGGGGCGCCGGCAAGGAGTACCCGGTGCGCGGCGAGGACTTCGCCTTCCTCTTGTTCAGGAAAAGGAACTGCTGTGTCGGCTACTGACCTTCCCCCTCTCTTCCGGCGCATGCTCGCCTCACTGCTGGCAGCAGGCGCGATGCCAACGACCTGGGCCGCCAGCCCGACCATCACCGAGGCCGACATGGAGCGTGCGCGCCGCGCGCAACCCACGGTCACCGAGCAGGACATCGAGCTGGCGCGCCGCAAGCACAGCGTTCCTCCGGCGTACGCGCCGGCGAGTGCGTCCATGTCCCTTGACCACTCCATCGACGCCCTGCCGCAACCTGTGACCCGCACACCGATCGATCTGGAAGCGCTGGCGCGCGGTTACGCCTCCCAGGTCGACGCGATGGAAGCGGCCCAGGGCCTGGTGCAAGGCCAAATGAAGGGCCCCGGCCTCTTCGTCTTCGTCAGCCTGGCGATGCCCCAGCCCACGCTGCAGCGCCTGATCGACCAGGCGGCGCGCGCCCGGGCCTCGGTCATCTTGCGGGGGCTGGCCCACGGCTCGCTGCGCCAGACCGTGGCCCAGGTCCAGCCGCTGATCGGCCGGCGCCAGGTCGCGGTGCAGATCGATCCGCAGGCCTTCGACCGCTTTGCCATCACCCGGGTGCCCAGCTTTGTGCTGGTGCGCGACGGCACACGACCCGAGTCCTGTGCCGCGGGCAGTTGCGCACCGCCGGAGGCCTTCCTGCGCACGGCCGGGGACGTGAGCCTGGGCTACGCGCTCGAGCACATGCAACGTGCCGCTCCGGCCTTCAGCGCGGATGCCGCCCCGTTCCTCGCACGGCTGCGGAACTAGGAGACCGGCATGCCCGCCGCTCTTGCCCTGCTGCTGCGCCGGATCGTCGTGGGCCTCACGCTGGTCAGCTTCGTTGCCACGCAAACAGTGGCGGTGGCCGGCCCGCACGAGGAAGGCACTGCCGCCGGGCAGGCCGCCAATCCGGTCATCCGAGGAACGATCACCACGCCCAGCGCGTCGTCCGTGGTGCCGGGCTACACCACGGCGCCACCCGAGCGCCTGTACTACGGTCAGCCCAATCTCTCGGGCCAGAGCAGCGCCCGGATTGCCGCCTGCGCACTCAGGCCCAACGATCCCGTGTGCCAGGCGCTGCTGGGAGCCCGGGCTTCGGCCAATACGCCGCGCGAGTCCATCTCGCCCTACAACCCGGCGGTCCTGGGCGCGCGGCACGTTGCGGCCAACCCATCGACCCAGTTGGAGGATATCGCAAGCTACTACAGCGGCTGCCAAGGGAGCGGGAACTGCCCCGCCAATGTCTTCTGTCTCGCCGGCAGTTGCTTCACCACCGCCTACACGAACGATGCCGATTTCGCGCGCGCCATGTCCTTCCTCGAGGCCGGACGCGAGGCCGGTGTCTATCTCGATCCCGACGATCTGCAGGTATTCAAGGGTGAGAACAACAACTGCCGCGACCGGCTGTTCCAGAACTGCTGCCGGTCCGATGCCGCAGGCCGCGGGATGACCAACCAGAGTGTGTTCGGCACCGGCACCCGGCTGGTCTATGACGTGCTGATGAACGCGGGCAATCGCCAATTCCTGTACCAGGGCCTGCAGGCCCTGCTCCTGGGAGGTGGCTTCAGCGGCAGTTTCACGAGCTATGGCGTCACCGTCGCGCTCAACGGCACGGCCCTGCCTGCTGGCTCTGCCGTCCTCTATGCCGGCGAGAGCGTGGTGATCGCCTTCGATCCCTGGAGCCTGGCGATCTCGGTAGTCTTCTATGTGGCGATGTCGCTGCTGTCCTGCAATGAAGAGGAAGGAAAGCTCGCCCTGAAGGAAGGCGCCAAGCTGTGCCATGCGGTCGGCACCTACTGCTCCTCCTGCATCCGCGTTCTGGGCAAATGCGTGGCCTGCATCGAGTACACGACGGGCAAATGTTGCTTCAACTCGGTACTGGCCCGGATCATCAATGAGCAAGGCCGGTTGCAGGTCGGCAAAGACTGGGGCTCGGCACGCGCCCCGGACTGCTCGGGTTTCAGCATCGCCCAGCTCCAGACGCTGGACTTCGCGCGCATGGACCTGACGGAGTTCTATGCCTCCATCGTGCCCACGATGCCCAACGCCGGCGCGATCCAGGGCAGCAACGCCGGCCGTGCAAGCAACTGCTATTACGGGGAAGGGAGATGTCAATGAACATCCGCTCACGCATCGCCCGCGCCGCCGCGTCGGGATGCATGTGCCTCTACTGTGTGGCAGCGCACGCCGAGCCGGTGCGCATACCGGTCCCCGACGCCCGCCCCGTCCTGCTGGCCGCGCTGCAGTCCGTGGATGGCACGGCCCACGGCATTCTCACCGGCGAGATGGCCGATGCCATCATGAAACGCTTCGAGGCCAGCTCGCCGATCTACATCGACGTCTCCACCGAGCGACGCTACCGGGAGCCGGGTTGCAGCCGGTTGAAGGTGCGCTTCTGGCAGGAAGGCGTCCGCCTGCCGGAGGCTCAGGCGCCGCGCAAGCAGACGATCGAGTTCGGCATCAACTACTGCGCCACGGGCCTGCCGCCCAAGTCGCTGCTCTGAGGGGATGGTCATGCGCACGCACCGCCCTGCGCTCCTGGTCGCTGCGGTGGGTTGCGCCACTGCCACGTTGTTCGGTCTGGCCTCTGCGCAGGGCACGGCTTCGCCCGCACCCGTGCGTGACTCCCCGCCGCCGTACTGGTTCGACGGCTGGCGCGGTTGGCATTTCTACGAGGACCCGCCCTCGGAGGCCCCACCGTCCATCGCCCGGCCCGTGCCAACCACCCCGCCCCGACCCGCCGAGGCGCCGCGCCCGCCCGAACTGGCGGAATTCGAGCGCCTGCAAAAGACCCTGGAAGATCTGCGCAACATCGCCATCATGCGGCCGACCGAGGCCAATGTGCGGCACTACATGCAGCTGGAGATGCAGGTGGTGAACCGCGCCTCCTACTTCGCCGACGTGGCGCAGCGCGTGGCCTGGGCCACGCCGGAACTCGATCCGACGTTGAAGGGCAGGCCGGTCAATGCCTTGGCTCTGGAGGTCTTTGACCATCAGCAGCGCTCGGACCGATCCACCTCCGTCGAATCGCTGGGACGCGACCACGTGCTGTTCTTCTTCTACCGCTCGGACTGCCCGTATTGCCACGCCTTCGCGCCGACCTTGCAGGCCTTCGAGGCGCGCCACGGCATCCAGGTGGTGGCCGTCAGCGTGGACGGCGGTCCGATGCCAGGATTTCCCAAGGCGCGCCCCGACAACGGCATTGCCACCGCGCTGAAGGTGACCCAGGTGCCGGCCGTGTTCCTGGCCCAGCCCTACACCGGAAAGATCACCCCGATCGGCTTCGGTGTGCTGTCCGAATCGCAACTGCTGGAGCGGATCGCCACGGTCGCATCGCCAACTGGCGAAGCCATGTTGCCCAGCGCCACCCAGCGCCTGGCTCTTCCCTAGGAGGTCTTCATGTCCATCCGCTCCCGCACCTCTCCTGCATGCAAGGCAGTCGCCGCGGCAGTGGCGCTTTCACTGCTGTGCACCGCGATGCCAAGCCGCGCCGATCTCAACAGCGAAGTGAACGACATGTTCAACAACCTCGGGGCCATCGGCAACTACACGGCGCCGGGGGCGTTCCGGGGCCAGACCTACAACACCTACACCGGCGGCAACCTGATGATGCGCTCGCCGAACAAGGTGTACCAGTTGGCGGCGATCCAGTTCCCGAGCGCCAGGGCCGGTTGCGGCGGGATCGACGTGTTCGGCGGCAGCTTCAGCCATATCTCCGCGCAGGAATTCAAGAACATGCTGCGCAACATCACGGCGGCCCTGCCCGGCATCGCGTTCCAATTGGCATTGGAGGCGGTCTCGCCGCTGCTCGGCGGGCTGACCAAATGGGCCAAGGGGCTGGAGACCTGGATCAACAACGCCCGCATCAACTCCTGCGAAACAGCGAAAGCCATCGTCAGTACGGCAGCCGAGGCCGTGGGCTACAGCTCGCAAGAAACCTGTGCGGACCTCGCCATGGAAATGGGCATGGAAAGCGATCGGGACTCGGCACGCAAGCGCTGTGGCATTGACCGGCCCAGCATCCTGTCCTCGGCACGCTCGTCGGGCGACGCCAATGTGCGTAACAAAGCGCCCTTCGTGGGCAACCTCACCTGGAAAGCGCTGCAGTTCGCAGGCTCCTATCTCGACGACACCGAACGCGAGCTGATCATGAGCATGGTCGGCACCATCATTTATTACCCGGAGGAATCTCGACGCGATCCAGAGCCCATCGCTCCGACGCTCACCTCTATCAGCCAGTTGCTTTACGGCCAGGCCCCAGGTTCTGGCAGCAATGTGATCCAGCACCTGCTGCGCTGCAACGACTACACGAACTGCAACGCAGTCTCGCTCAATACCAGCTACAACCACGTCCCCTTCACGGCGAAGGTGGAGACGATGATGCGCTCGATCGCCGACAAGATCGCCACCCGCACCCCCATCCCGAACAACTCGGCCGAGGTCGGCTTCGTCAACATGACCGCCGAGCCGGTCTACAAGATGCTCTCGGTAGGCACCAGCATCCCGGGTTCGGGCTTGGCCGACAGCCTGATCGGCCAGTACCGCGACGTGATTGCGGCCGACTACGCCTACGTGTTCCTGGACCGCAATATGCGCCTGGGCATGGCGGCACTGACCAAGGACCACACCCTGCAGCAGACCCAGCGCGAGCAGGCCCAGGAGATTCGCCGCCGCGCCCAGGCCATGCTGCTGCTGATCTCGCAGGAGAAAAACCTGCTGTACCAGAAGGTCGGCTCGTTCCGGGCCGTCGCCAGCCATCTGGAGCAGTTGGAGCGGCAACTGCGCTCCAGCATGCCCCAGCATGTCATGGACATGCTGGGGCAGCAGGCTGCGTACGCGTCTCGCTGAAACCGATCCGCTGACACCAATGGAGTAGCCCGGCCATGTGGGAAATCTACGCCTACCAGAACGCCGACAGCCTGTTTGGCGTGTTCAACGCGGCCGCGGCCATCCATGCGTCCAACGACTACGCCTCGGCCGTCGCGGTCGTGGCCTTCTGTGGATTCGTCGGCGCGCTGATCGCCTATGCCTTCGCCCCGGAGAAGCTCCAGGGCTGGAAGTGGCTGGGCTCGGTGGTGCTGGTCTTCGGCATCCTGATCGTGCCCAAGGTGACCGTGGGCGTGGTGGACAAGACCGGCGGCTCGGCCGTCAAGGTCGTGGACAACGTGCCCTTCGGCGTGGCACTGCTGGGCAGCCTGACCAGCACCATCGGGCACACGCTCACGGGCCTGTTCGAGACCGCCTTCCAGGTGATCCCGGGCGCTGGCGCGCTGCCTGCTGAACTGTCCTACCAGCAGAACGGGCTGATGTTCGGCAACCGGCTGGTGCGCGAGACCGGCAATGTGGTGTTCCAGGATCCAGGCTTCCGCACCGACCTGGTCAACTTCATCCACAACTGCACGACCTACGACCTGATGGACGGAACCCTGGACCCGGCGACGTTTTCCAGCTCGGATGACGTCTGGCCACTGATGGCCTCGCCCAATCCGGCCCGGTTCAGTACCCTCGCGGGCGCGGGCGGCACCGTGGGTGTGGACACCTGCACGAACGTCTATCTGAGCCTGAACAACCGGCTGCCAGCCCAGCTCCAGCGCATCCAGGGACGCTTGGCCTTCCAGCTCAACCCGACGCTCCCCGGCACAGCGGCTGCGGCAGTGATCGCCGGCCAGATCCAGCAGGCCTATCTGAAGAACCGCATTGCGAACGCCTCGGCCACTGCGGCCGACATCATCCGCCAGAACGCCATGCTCAATGCCCTGGAGGACTCAGGCAAGATCGTGGGCCAGAAGGTCAACGATCCGGCCGCCATGGTGTTGGCTGTCGGGCGTGCCCAGGCTGTGGCGCAGATGAACGCCTCGTGGCTCAACTACGGCAAGGTGGCCGAACAGGCACTGCCGGTGTTCCGCAATGTGATCGAGGCGGTGACCTATGCCCTCTTCCCGCTGTTCGTGCTGCTGCTCCTGCTGACCAGCGGGCGCGAGACCATGCTGGCCTTCAAGGGGTACACGGCCATCCTGATCTGGATCCAGCTCTGGCCACCGCTCTACGCGATCCTGAACTACATGGCCTCGGTCTACGCGGCCTACGACCTGGCGGCTGCCGCCGACCTGGGCCCCGGTGGCAAGGCCCTGGCCCTGCAAACTGCTTCAGTCATCTACAGCCGGGCTTTGTCGGGCGAAGCCATCGTGGGCTATCTCGCCATCAGTGTTCCGTTCATTGCCTGGGCCGCCCTCAAGCACATGGAGAACTTTGGTACGGCGCTGGTGGGTGGATTGTCGGGGCTGCAGGCCATGCTGTCGGGCACGACCTCCGCGGCCACCGCGGGGAACATGTCGCTGGGCAATGTGTCCATGGACCAAATGCAGCTTGCTCCGAATCGGACTTCGGCATTCATGGGCAGTTGGCAGCATGACCGGAGCGGTAACACCTTCTCGTCCAACGCGCTCACCGGCAGGACGGCGGTGAGCCTGCTGCGCAACCAGGGTTACGCATCGCGCGTGGTGTCGATGCGGGTATCCGAGCAAGATGTGCAGGATGCGAGCCGGCAGGTGGATGCGGCGCGCAGCGAGGCCATCGCGGCCAGCAGCGAGCGGTCTTCCGTGCTGGCGGAGGCCTTCACCAAGGGCGTCGCCAAGCTGCGTTCGTCGCGCAGCAGCACCGGCTCCACGTCGAGCAGCTTCGAACAGTTCGGCGAAACGCTCAACCGGCTGGACCAGATCAGCAAGAGCGTGGCGGACTCGACCGGGCTGTCGCAGTCACAGGTGGCTCGCATTGCTATGGGGACATCTGGGCGCCTAGGAATCAACACGCCCGTGGCTGGATTTGGCAGCAGTGCATCAGCCGACAAGAACTTTGTATCTGGTCTCTCTGCCACTGAACAAAAAGTGCTGACTTCAATGAATAGTGAACAGCTTGCGGAGTTCAGGCAGTTCGGGGATCGAGCTTCCAGAGACACGAGTTTCATGAGCGCAATCGCCAGCGACGCACGAGAAGCACAGGATCTTTCGGCGCGGCTGGCGTCGACGACTGCTCGCACCGAACGCGCTGACTCCAGCCTGTCGGAGCGAAGCGCCTTTGCGGAGCGAGTCTCGACGGCCTATGAGCGAGGCGAGACCATCTCCATCGATATAGCGCAGGATCCGCACAACCTCGCCATGTTCACCCGCTACGCGGAGCAGTATGGCGGGAGCAGCGCCTCAGCGCGCGTGCTGATGGAGGCGGAGCTGGCTCGGCAGTCCCTACAGCCCCATCGCGTGTTCTTGGACGGAACCGCTGTGCCTACGGCATTCGGCGATCTTCAAGCCCAGCATCTGCGAAATTCCAGCGATCCCGCATTGGGACCAGACCTCACGGTGCGCCACCACACCAACCAGGGCGAGGTGCGTCGCTTCGGCGGCACTCAGACCTCCGCTCCATTGGCTGGAGCACCATCACCCATGCGAAGCGCCATTCGAGAGGAAGGTCAGCGCATCCGCGCGACCACGTCCGCCGATCAAGGGGCATTCGACCGCAAGGCACAGGTTACGAAGACACCCGATGGAACGCTGGCGTCCGAGCGCTCCCTAACGCTGCAGACGGGCAAGCAAGTCAAACTGGATGCCGCACCGCTCATCGACGACGCGAAGCAGGTGGTCAAGGATGCGTTCAAGAAGTAGTCCAGTCAGATGCTCCTGTCCGCGTCGAGCATTCGATTTCCATGCTCAGGCCGAGGCGGCTTCATGAACTGCGGGTGGCCTTCGTCCCGCCAGTAGTTGACAGCAAGATCTCGACCGGATGTGCCCATACCAGGAATCCGCTCAATCTCTTCCTCCGTGCGCCACTGGCGGAGCTTTCCTTTCGCTCGAGGCTTTCCAATCTGCGACAGCCCGCCTCCGATCGCCCCTCCGAACAGTGCTCCCACGGCCATCATGACGATCTTGACACCCCAGTCGTCATGGCGCGCAGGCAGGTAGCCTAGTCCGATACCCAGCAACAGGAAGAAGAGGAAGATGGCTTTTCGCACAACGCGCTCCTAGCATCCTCGTCAGGGTAGCGGAGTAGAGCGATCAAGCCAATCCCCTCCGGGGCGATTGCAGGTGGCAAGCATGAAGCAGCGATGCCATCAACGAGCAGTCCTTCCTAAAATCGCCTCGCGTGCCCTCTCCTCCCACCCTCAGCACGCCTTGCGCCACCCCCGGTGGCGCTTTTTTTGATAGCCAACAAAGATCCGGGATTCCAAGATCAATATGGCTCCGAGATTTACTGGAGCTCCTCCCGAAAGGGTAAGCCCTTGCCACCAATCTTGCACGACACGGGAACTGCGCCGGATGCCGTCTGGATCAGGTTGACCAACAGTATCGCCAATGAATGGAATTCGCCGAAAATTTGGAAGCTTCTCTCCATGCTTCGATGAGCAATCACCCTATCGCCTCCGAGAATGATGGGGTGCTACCAGCAGTTGCAGCAGTGACACTGGCACTCCCTCGGCCATTCGTTTCATACGGGGCCATTTCAAAGCATGTTCCACTGACCAGCAAAAGGCATCGGCTAGCTTCAAGTTCTGCCCCATGGAATAGCGCTTCTCACTTGCCATTCGGATCACAAACATGCCAATCCAGCTACCCCATCAAGCTATTCCCCCGATCTGTTTCACCTCCGGACTCAGCCTTTAAGTCCTCCGAGCACCTCGTCCAGCATCTTCTTGGCGTCGCCGAACAGCATGCGGTTGTTGTCCTTGTAGAACAGCGGGTTGTCCACACCGGCGTAGCCCGAGGCCATCGAGCGTTTCATCACGATGGAGTGCCTGGCCTTCCAGACCTCGAGCACCGGCATGCCGGCGATGGGGCTGTCGGGGTCTTCCATGGCGCTGGGGTTCACGATGTCGTTGGCGCCGATCACCATGGCCACGTCCGCATCCGGGAAGTCCTGGTTGATCTCGTCCATCTCCATCACGATGTCGTAGGGCACCTTGGCCTCGGCCAGCAGCACGTTCATGTGGCCCGGCATGCGGCCGGCCACCGGGTGGATGGCGAAGCGCACCTCCACGCCCTTCTCGCGCAGCGTCTTGGTGATCTCGTACACCGTGTGCTGGGCCTGGGCCACGGCCATGCCGTAGCCGGGCACGATGATCACGCTCTTGGCCTCGCGCAGCATCTCGGCGGTTTCGGCGGCGCTGACCGGCACCACTTCGCCCTGCGGTTCGGCCGCCTTGTCACCCGTGGCCGCCTTCTTGGGCGCGCCCGAGCCAAAGCCGCCGGCGATCACGCTGATGAAGTTGCGGTTCATCGCCTGGCACATGATGTACGACAGGATGGCACCCGACGAGCCCACCAGCGCGCCGGTCACGATCAAGAGGTCGTTGTTCAGCATGAAGCCCGTGGCCGCGGCCGCCCAGCCCGAGTAGCTGTTGAGCATGGACACCACCACCGGCATGTCGGCGCCGCCGATGGCCATCACCATGTGCACGCCGAACAGCAGCGCGATCACGGTCATCACGACCAGCGGCGTCATGCCGGCCTGCACGTCGTGCGCGTTCAGGAACTGCTTGCCGAACCAGATCACCACCAGCAGCGCGGCCAAGTTGAGCCAGTGGCGGCCGGGCAGCAGCAGCGGCTTGCCGCCGATGCGGCCGGCGAGCTTGCCGAAGGCGATCAGCGAGCCGCTGAAGGTGACCGCGCCGATCAGGATGCCGATGTAGATCTCCACCTCGTGGATGGCCTTCTCGGCGCCGCTGAACTGCACCGAGGTATCGACATAGCTGGCAAAGCCGACCAGGCAGGCGGCCAGGCCCACCAGGCTGTGCATGAGCGCGACCAGCTCGGGCATCTGCGTCATCTTGACGATCTTGGCCGCATACAGGCCAATGCCGCCGCCGATGACCAGCGCGATGACGATCCAGGCGATGCCCGACGGGCTGACGCGCGGGCCAAACACGGTGGCCAGCACGGCCAGCGCCATGCCGATCATGCCGAACAGGTTGCCGCGGCGCGAGGTTTCCGGGTTGGACAATCCACCCAGGCTGAGGATGAACAGGATGGCCGCGCCCAGGTAGGCGACGGTAGCGAGACTTTGGGACATGTGCGTCTTTCCTTGCTTGTTCTTGTTATGGCTTACTTGCGGAACATGGCCAGCATGCGACGCGTGACGGCAAAGCCGCCGAACATGTTGACGGCCGTGAGCACCAGCGCGGCAAAGGCCAGCCAGAGGATCAGCCCGTCAGGCCTTCCGTTGGCGCCCGCCTCGGGCGGCGCGATCTGCACCAGTGCGCCGATGGCGATGATGCTGGAGATGGCGTTGGTCACGCTCATCAGCGGCGTGTGCAGGGCGGGCGTCACGTTCCACACTACCATGTAGCCGATGAAGCAGGCCAGCACGAACACCGTGAAGTGGCCGAGGAAGGCCGCGGGCGCATAGGCGCCGATCAGCGCGAACAGCACGGCGGCCACGGCAAACACGATGACCAGCGACTTGACCGACATGGGCGCACCGGCGCCATGGCCATGGCCGCTCTTCTTCTCGGCCACGGGTGCGGCTGCTGCCTTGGGCGCGGGCACCGGGGCTTGCTTGAGCGGCGGCGCGGGCCAGGTGATCTCGCCATCCTTGATGACGGTGAGGCCGCGGATCGCGTCGTCCTCCATGTTGACCACGGCCACGCCATCCTTGGCCTTGCACAGCTCTTCGGTCAGGCGCAGCAGGTTGGTGGCGTACAGCGTGGACGACTGCTTGGCCAGGCGCGAGGCCAGGTCCGTGTAGCCGATGATTGTCACGCCATGGCGCACCACGGCCTCGCCGGCCACGGTCAGCTCGCAGTTGCCGCCCTGCTCGGCGGCCATGTCCACGATCACGCTGCCGGGCTTCATGCTCTGCACCATCTCGGCGGTGATGAGCTTGGGCGCCGGCTTGCCGGGGATCAGCGCGGTGGTGATGATGATGTCGGCATCCTTGGCCTGCGCGGCATACATCTGGCGCTGCGCGGCCTGGAAGTCCTCGCTCATGACCTTGGCGTAGCCGCCGCCACCCGAGCCGTCCTCCTCGTAATCGACCTTGACGAACTCGCCACCCAGCGACTTGACCTGGTCGGCCACCTCGGCGCGCGTGTCGTTGGCGCGCACAATGGCGCCCAGGTTGGCCGCCGTGCCGATGGCCGCCAGGCCCGCCACGCCGGCGCCGGCGATGAAGACCTTGGCCGGCGGCACCTTGCCCGCGGCCGTGATCTGGCCGTTGAAGTAGCGGCCGAAGGCATTGGCCGCTTCGATGACAGCGCGATAGCCGGAGACACCGGCCGTGGAGGTCAGCGCATCCATCTTCTGCGCACGGCTCAGCGTGCGCGGCAGGCAGTCGATGGCCAGCACCGTGGCCTGCTTCGCGGCCAGCTGCTGCATCAGCTCGGGGTTCTGCGCGGGCCAGATGAAATCGATCAGCGTGCCGCCTTCGCGCATCAGGCCGACTTCTTCAGCGCTCGGCGGGCGTACCTTGAGCACGATGTCGGATGCGGTCCAGAGAGCCGCGGCGCCGTCGATGATCTCGGCACCCGCGGCGCGGTAGGCATCGTCGCTGAAGTTGGCCGCCTCGCCGGCGCCGGATTCGACGGCAACCGAAAAGCCCAGCTTGATGAGCTTTTCGACGACATCAGGAACCGTGGCGACACGCTTTTCCAGCGGGAAGGTTTCGCGGGGGATGCCTATGCGTTGGGCGTTACTGCGCTGCGCCGCTGAGTTTGGTGCTGTCTGCATGAAAGATCTCCTCTGTGCTATTGCAGTCCATAACGCGCTGTACCAGCCCGGTTCCAATTCGTGGACATGTCGCCCGGAGGCATCTCAGCCCACGCTTAAGGAACAAGACAGCAGACCAGATGAGCGCGATAAAACTAGATCAAGTTAACTACCAATTCCTCTAATGAGCGGCTGTCTCGAGGAAACAGCGCACGCACTGCCCGAGGATCGGCAATGCCGAACAGCATGCCGATTTGCGCCTCGTCCGCCCCTCTCGCATAGAGACTGGCCGCAACGGTGTGGCGCGCACGAAGCGCCGTCATGTTATTGAACCCGGTATGGCGGAAAATTTTTCGATAGGCCTCCTGGATACCGCGGCATTGAAACTGCTTCTGACCATTCTCTTCGTACGCGCTGATCTCAAAGCCTCGTCCACTGGATGACAAGAAAAGGCGACTGGCTGGATGAAGCCCCCTGTAGGCGCCATCGGCACCAAGACCGAGTTTGCGAGCAAGACGCTCGGAGAGGTAGCTGCCCAGCGCTTGATCCAGTTGCGCACTGCGGAAGAACAAAGGCCGCGACCGGCCATTGATTGCGACCTCTGCTCGAAGCTCAGATGCCTGGCGCACGCATCCGTTGGCATCAAGATAGTCCCGAACCTCCAGCCGGGCAATCTCCAGTGGTCGAGCGGCTGTGGCCAAGAGAATGTAGTAAAGCCCGAGGTCTTCGTGAGGTTGTGGACTCCGGCTACGAATTTGCCGAGCTCCTTCATTGATCTCTTGAGCATTGAGAATGCGAGTGTCACGACTGCTCATAGGCTTCTCCTTGCCACCCTATTCGAGAAATTGAATGGGCTTCCGATGCAAGTGGCCCAGAAACACCGTCGTGCTTTGTTCGAGCCTGCCTCCATTGCGCCTCCGTTCATTGCTTCGTTGTGGTGACCGTTCAATCGTTCTCACACCATGCAAGCACTTGATGCCACTGCGCCCCCGCATGCCAGCGTCGGATGCTGAGCCCGCGCTGTGTACGTCGTCACGCAGGACTTGTCTCTGGGCCAAGCCTTCCTTCAACAGCAACACTTGCCAGAACCGGCACCGTAGGCCGCAGCGCGGAACCGAGCAGAATCCACGCCCTATACGATTGAAGCAACAACCCTCGGCTTTGCATCAGAGACCCGCGGACCGTTCACTGCGTAATGGCCCATCCGCCGCCAAGCGCGCGATAGACGGCCACCAGACCGCCCAGGCTGCCCTGCTGCGCCTGGACCAGCGCGTCGCGCGCCGTGAGCAGGCTCCGCTCGGCGTCCAACACGGCCAAGAAGTCCGTGGCGCCGGCTTCGTAGCGCAACCGTGCCAGACGGGCCGCCTCGGCCGATTCGCGCGCCGCGTTCTCGAGCCGCGCGGCCTGCTGCACATTGCGCGTGTACTGCGCCAGCGCGCCCTCGGTTTCTTCGAGTGCGAGTTGCACAGTCTGCTCCCACTGCACCAGCGCCTGCTGGGCACGCGCCTCGCTCACACCGATGCGGTTGCGCACGCGGCCGAAGTCCAGCGCAGTCCAGGTCAGGCTGGCGCCGACGTTGCTGGTGCGGCTGGTGGCGTCGAACAAGTCAGCCGCTCGGGCGCTCGTGAAGCCAAGCAGTCCGACCAGGCTGATGCGCGGGTACAGGTCGGCCTTTGTGACGCCTATCATCGCAGTGGCTGCGGCGAGTTGGCGCTCGGCGACCCGAACGTCCGGCCGGCGCCCGAGCAGGCTCTGCGGTGTACCGACGGCGAGGCCCGCCGCCGGTACCGCCGGCAGGTTGGGCAGCGGGCGGATCTCCGCCAAAGCGCTCAGCGCCGCGCGCGGGCTGCGCCCAGTCAGGGTCGCAAGGCGGAAGGCAGCGCGCTCAAGTGCCGCTTGCAGCCCCGGGATGCTGGCCTCTGTACTCTCGACCAGTGCGCTGGCTCGCGCCACGTCCAGCGGTGTACCGCGACCGAGGTCGGAGAGCGACTTGACGATACGCTGCGACTCGCGCTGGTTCACGAGCGACTCTTGCGCGACCACCATGCGCTGCTGCAGCGCACGGTAGCCCAGGTACTGCGTGGCGACCTCGGTGCCAACGAGGCGCTGTGCGGCCAGTACCCCGGCCTCACTGGCCTGCACCTGGGCTGCGGCCGACTCGCCGGTGCGCCGCGCACGGCCAAAGAAATCGAGCTCCCAGTTGAACGCGGTCGAAACGGAAACGTAGTCGTCGGTCACCAGTTCGGTGCCGAAGAGCTGGCGCGCGCGCCCGGCACCGGCCCCGACGTTCAGCGTCGGCAGCTTGTCCGCGTCGGCGATGCCGGCGTTGGCACGCGCCTCCTGGAGGCGTGCCTGGGCGCTGCGGACGTCGGCATTGGCGAACATCGCTTCGGCGATCAGCGCATCCAACTGCGGGTCGGCAAAAGCACGCCAGAACAAAGCCGGGGGCTCGCCCGCCGCCGACGGAGTGACGAAACCTGCCTCCAGCGCGGAGGCAGGCGCCGTGTAGTCCGGACCAGCGGCGCAGCCGGCCAGCAGCATAAGCGCCACGCTGGCGATCAGGGTGCGTTCACGCACGGTCGCCTCCGTCGAGGATCGCGGAGTGGGCGAGCGCCGCTCGTGCACGCCGCCGCTCGGTGAGCCGGCGCAAAACGACATAGAACACCGGCGTCAGGAACAAGCCGAAGAAGGTCACCCCCAGCATGCCGGAGAACACCGCAATGCCCATCGCGCGCCGCATCTCGGCACCGGCACCAGAAGACAGCACGAGCGGGATCACACCTGCGATGAAAGCGATCGAGGTCATCAGGATGGGACGTAGCCGCATGTGCGTGGCGTGCACGATGGCATCCACGATCGTCTCGCCTTTCTCCTCCAGTTCCTTGGCGAACTCGACGATGAGGATCGCGTTCTTGCACGCCAGGCCCACCAGCACGACCAGCGCCACCTTGGTGAAGATGTTGTTGTCACCCGGCGCACCGAGCAGCCCGCTGATCCACACGCCAGCCATCGCCGACAGAATGCTCATCGGCACGATCAGAAGAATAGCCAGCGGCAGAGTCCAACTCTCGTAGGTGGCCGCCAGCACCAGAAACACCAGCAGCACGCACAGCGGAAAGATGTAGACCATCGTGTTGCCGGCGATCTTTTCCTGGTAGACCAGTTCTGTCCACTCGTAACCCATGCCACGCGGCAGGGTCTCAGCCAGGATCTTCTCCATCTCTGCCTGCGCCTGTCCCGAACTCACGCCAGGTTTGGGCGCGCCGTTGACGTCGGCCGAGAAAAAGCCGTTGTAACGCGTCACCGCGCCGGGTCCAAAGGTGGGCTGCACCGTCATCACCGCAGCCAGGGGGACCATCTGGCCCCGGTTGTTCCGCACCTTGAGGTTGTCGATGTCCTCCGGCCGGCCGCGAAACGGCGCGTCAGCCTGCACGATCACCTGGAAGGTGCGACCGAAGCGGTTGAAGTCGTTGACGTACAGCGAACCCAAATAGGTCTGCATGGTCTCGTAGACGTCCGACAGGCTCACACCCATCTGCTTGGCCTTGGTGCGGTCAACGTTCGCGTACAACTGCGGCACGTTGATCTGGTAGCTGCTGAAGAACTGCGTGATGCCGCTTTGCGGATTCCCGTAAACACGCCCCATCAACTGCTGCACCACGCCCTGCATCGCCTCCTCGCCCAGCGAGGCGCGGTCCTGGATCTGCAGCTTGAAACCGCTGGCATTGCCCAGCCCGTTGACCGGTGGAGGCGAGAGCACGAACAGGAAGGCATCCTCGATCGCACTGATGCGCATGTTGATCTGGCCGACGATGGCCTCCGCACTGAGGTCGGGCGTCTTGCGCTTCTCGAACTCGTCAAGGCCGAAGAACGCGACACCGGCATTCGGTGCGGCGGTGAAGCCGCTGATCGACAGGCCTGGGAAGGCCGTCGAGTCCTTCACGCCCGGCACGCCCTTAGCGATGGTGGACAGGCGCTCCATCACTTCCGTCGTGCGCGCCAGGCTCGCGCCTTCGGGCAGTTGCGCGATGCCAATCAGATACTGCTTGTCCTGCTGCGGCACGAAGCCCGGCGGCACGCGCAGGAACAACAGCGCGGTGAGCACCAGCAGCACGGCATAGATGACCAACGAGATGGTCTTGCGCCGCGCGACGATCGTCGTCACGCTTCCCGAGTAGTTCTCCGAACTGCGTTTGAAGACCCGGTTGAACCAGCGGAAGAAGCCGCCGAACACGGCGTCCATTGCGCGCGTCAGCCGGTCCTTGGGTGCGTCGTGCGGGCGCAGAAGGATGGCAGCCATCGCCGGCGAAAGAGTCAGTGAATTGAAGGCCGAGATCACCGTCGAAATTGCGATGGTGACCGCAAACTGCCGGTAGAACTGCCCCTCCAAACCCGCAACGAAGGCCAGCGGCACGAACACCGCGCACAGCACCAGACCGATCGCGATGATGGGGCCGGACACCTCCCGCATCGCCTGGACCGCGGCGTCGCGCGGACTCAGGCCAGCCTCGATATTGCGCTCGACGTTCTCGACCACCACGATCGCGTCGTCGACCACGATGCCGATTGACAGCACCAGGCCGAACAACGTCAACGTGTTGACCGAAAACCCCAGTGCGAACAGCGCCGCGAAGGTACCGACCACCGACACCGGCACGGCCAGCAGCGGAATGATGGAGGCCCGCCAAGTCTGCAGGAAAACGACCACCACCAGTACCACCAGCGCAATCGCCTCGAACAACGTGGTGACCACCTTCTCGATCGAGGTGCGCACAAAGCGGGTCGGGTCGTAGACGATCTGGTAGTCGACGCCCGGCGGGAAGTCTTTCTTCAGCTCGTCCATCGTCGTGCGCACAGCATTCGACAGTGCCAGTGCGTTCGAATTAGGCCCCTGTAAAATGCCGACCGCCGCTGCCTCCTTGTTATTGAGCAGTGAGCCGAGCGCGTAGGTGTTGGGGCCCAACTCGACGCGGCCGACGTCCTTGATGCGCACCAGCGTGCCATCGGCAGTGTCGGCGCTGACAATGACGTCCGCGAACTCGGCCTCACTGGTCAGGCGCCCCTGGGTGTTGACGGCGAGCTGGAAGTCCGTGTGCCCCGACGCGGGCGGCGCGCCCACCACGCCAGCGGCCACCTGCGCGTTCTGTTCGCGCAAAGCCTTGACGACGTCGGCCGAGGTCAGGTTGCGTGCAGCAAGCTTGTTCGGGTCGAGCCAGACACGCATCGCATAGTCGCCCGAACCGAAGGTCAGCACGCTGCCGATGCCCGGGATGCGCAGCAGCTGGTCGCGCACGTTGAGCGCAGCATAGTTGCGCAGATAAAGCGCATCGTAGCGATCGTCCGGCGACACCATGTGCACAATCATGATGAAGTTCGGCGAACTCTTCTCGATGGTCACGCCGATCTGGCGCACGATCTCCGGCAACCGTGGCAGTGCACGGTTGACGCGGTTCTGCACCTCGGTGGCGGCCGCCTCGGGGTTGGTACCGATCTTGAAGCTGACCGTCAGCGTCATCGCCCCGTCGGCCGATGCCTGGCTGTTCATGTACAGCATGTTCTCCACACCGTTGATCTGTTCCTCCAAGGGAGTGGCAACGGTTTCGGCAATGACGCGCGGGTTGGCTCCAGGGAACTGTGCCCGCACCACCACCTGCGGCGGCGTGACCTCCGGGTACTCGGAGATGGGCAGGCGCGGCAGCGCGATGAGGCCCACCAGAAAAATCATGATCGACAGCACCGCGGCAAATCGCGGTCTATCGATGAAGAAGCTCGAGATATTCATGGAGTGAGCCTCCTCACGACTTCTTGGATCCCGAGCCGGCAGGCGAACCGGGCATGGAAGGTGGCGGGGCCTCGACCGGCATGCCGCGTTCGTCGACAGCCAACACCTGCGGTGCCAGTGGCGCACCCGGGCGCACGCGTTGCAGACCGTTGACGACCACCAGTTCACCGGCTTGCAGCCCACTTGTGATGACACGCATGCCGTCCAACAGCGCGCCGAGCTTGACATCGCGGAACTGGGCAATCTTGTCGTCGCCCACAACAAACACGAAGCGTCTGCTTTGGTCGGTGCCGATCGCTCGATCCGGAATCAACACCGCGGCTGCGCTGCCGCCGTTGCCGAGGCGCACGCGGACGAACATGCCTGGCACGAAGTGACGATCCTTGTTGTCCACGATCGCACGCATACGGATCGCGCCGGTCGCAGGATTGAGCCGGTTGTCGATAAAGTCGACACTGGCGGCATGCGGGTAGCCTAGCTCGTCCGCCAGGCCCAGTTCGACCTTTTGCACAGCCTTGCTGGCACTGGCGCGGGCACGCAGGAAGGCCTGCTCGGAGACGTCAAACCAAGCGTGCACCCTGTCCTGTGCGATCAGCGTGGTCAGCACCGGGTCACCTACGCTCACCAGATTACCGGCGGTGATGTTGGCACGAGAGACCTTGCCGGCGATCGGTGCACGGATCAGCGCATACTCGACGTTCAGTTTCGCGGCATTGACGGCCGCCTCGGCTGCACGCACCGCAGCTTGGGCATTGCGCAGCGCAGCTTCGGTCCGGTCGGCCTCCTGCTGCGAGACAGCCTTTTGTTCAACCAGTTTGCTGGTGCGGGCCTGTTCGGTCGCCGCCAGCGCCGCTGCGGTGCGCGCCGCCACGAGTTGCGCCTCTGCACGCGTCAGCTCGATGGTGAAAGGGCGCGGGTCTATCGTGAACAGCGGCTCGCCGCGCTTGACCTCCTGGCCGTCTCGGAAGTGCACGCGCTCGATAGAGCCAGCGACCCGCGCGCGCACCTCGACTGCTTCCACCGCTTCGATGCGGCCACTGAACTCCTCGTGGAGCTGTACTGTCTTTTGCACTGCCGGTGCCACGGAGACCGATGGCGCCATGGGCGGCCCGCCCTGGGCCTGGCTGTTGCGGCAGCCTGCCAGCAGTGCGCTGCCAACGGCGAGCACCGCGAACAGGAGTGGGAAAACAGGGAATCGGCGCATCGCAGCAACAACAGACATGGCTTTTCCTTCGAACAGAAACCGTCAAGCCGCCTCGCAGGCGGACTGATAGGAAGAGTGGTGTGACCGTCCAGCCCCGCCAAAGACAGCGATGACGCCTGCGCACGTGCGAATCGTGGTTCATGCCATCGGTGACCGGCACGAAGACGACATGCGCATCGCTCAGTTCCTTCCGGATGGCGACCGTGCCATCTGGAAGGATTCGGCGTGGGTGGGTCCGCTGCTTGAGCGTTGCCTGCGGCCTATTTCATGGAGCGCAACCGCAAGGCATTGAAGATCACCGAAACCGAGCTCAAGCTCATCGCCAGCGCAGCGATCATCGGTGACAGCAGCCAGCCCGTGAAAGGGAACAGAACCCCTGCAGCGATCGGAACGCCAATGCCGTTGTAGATAAAGGCAAACATCAGGTTCTGCCGCATGTTGCGCACCGTATCGACGGAGACTTCACGCGCTGCCGCAATGCCGCGCAGATCTCCCTTGATCAAGGTGACCTGACCGCTGTTCATCGCGACATCGGTGCCCGTCCCCATGGCCACACCCACGTCTGCCTTGGCCAGCGCGGGAGCATCGTTGATGCCATCTCCGGCCATAGCGACCACATGGCCCTGATTCTGCAGCCGCTCCACCAGCGCCAGTTTGTCGGCGGGCTTGACCTCACCATGCACTTCATCAATGCCCAGCTTGGCTCCTACAGCCTTGGCGGTGGAGACCCCATCGCCCGTAGCCATGACGATGCGCAGACCGCTGGCTTGCAAGGTGTGGATAGCCTCTGGCGTGCTGGTTTTGATCGGATCGGTAACCGCCAGAATCCCCGCGAACTGGCCATCAATGGCCAAGTGCATGATGCTGGCACCTTCGCTACGCAGGCGCTCCCCGGTGGCCTGCAATTCCAGCACGTCAACGCCTTCCTGTTCCATCAGCGCCGTATTGCCCAAAGCCAGGTGCTTACCCTCAACGACGCCACGCACACCGACGCCACTCCCCGACTCGAAATCGGTAGGCTTTGCCAATTGCAGCCCCTGGGCACGGGCCGCGCTGACGATGGCATCGGCCAGAGGGTGTTCACTGCCCTGATCCAGGCTGGCGGCCAGCCTCAGAATCTCCTTGGGCGCGAAGCGAGTGGTTGCATAGACGGCATTGAACGCGGGCTTGCCTTCCGTGAGGGTCCCGGTCTTGTCCACGATCAGGGTATCGATCTCGCGCATCTTTTCGATCGCACGGGCATCCCGGAACAGAACGCCTTGCTTGGCCGCACGGCCGGTGGCCACCATCACCGACATGGGCGTTGCCAGCCCCAAAGCACACGGGCAGGCGATGATCAGCACGGCCACCGCGTTGATCAGCCCGAACACCCAGCTCGGCTCCGGTCCAAACAGGCCCCACACGAAGAAGGTGGCAATGGCGATCAACACCACCACCAAGACGAACTTGCCCGCCACCACGTCGGCCATGCGCTGCATGGGCGCCTTGGAGCGCTGGGCCGAGGCGACCATCTGCACGATCTGCGACAGCATAGTGGCCGCCCCGACTTTCTCGGACCGCATCACCAGGGCACCGTTGGTGTTGAGTGTGGCGCCGATCAGCTTGTCGCCGATACGCTTGCTGACCGGTACCGGCTCACCGGTCAGCATGGATTCGTCGACCGCGCTGCGCCCTTCCGTGACAACACCATCGACTGGGACTTTCTCGCCGGGGCGCACGCGCAGCAGGTCGCCAACATGCACTTGATTGAGCGGCACATCCTCCTCGCTGCCATCCGCGTTAATACGGCGCGCGGTCTTCGGTGCCAGTCCCAGTAGAGACTTGATGGCTGCGGAGGTCTGGGAGCGTGCCTTCAACTCGATGATCTGGCCCAGCATGGTCAGGGAAATGATGACCACCGCCGCCTCGAAGTACACGGCCACGCGGCCCATCGACACGAATGAGCTGGGAAACACATCCGGAGCAACGGTGGCGACGACGCTGTAGACAAAGGCAGCCCCCGATCCCAGGCCAATCAGCGTCCACATATTCGGACTGCGGCGGACGATCGATTGCCACCCTCGCACAAAGAACGGCCAGCCGGTCCACAGCACCACGGGTACCGACAGGACCAACTCAACCCATGTCTGGGTCTGCATGCTGAACCAGCCCAGGCCATGGCCAAACATGGCCAGAACGGTGACAACCAGCGTGAGCGGCAGCGTCCACCAGAATCGCCGCTGAAAATCCTTCAACTCGCTGTTGTCTTCCTCGTCCAGCGGAATGAGCGGCTCCAACGACATGCCGCACTTGGGGCAGTCGCCCGGATGGTCCTGCTGCACCTCGGGGTGCATGGGACAGGTGTAGATCGTGCCTGCAGGCATCTGCGCCGGCACGTCAACGGGTTCCGGCTGCGCTTGCTTCTCCATATGGCAAGCATGATGGCTGTGGTCATGCGCATCACCCGAGCCATGCTGAGCCTCGAGTTCAGGCACTAGATGCATCTTGCACTTGGGGCATCTGCCAGGCTGGTCCTGGCGAACCTCTGGGTGTATGGGACATTCGTAGATCGTGGCGGTAGGCACCTGCGCCGGCAAGTCAGTCATTTCCGGCAGTGCGGAGCTTCCCTCAGGGGGGGGCCTGATGGCCGTGATGATGTGCACCAGCCGCACCGTGGCCCGCTTCACCTTCAGGCACGAGATGCATCTTGCACTTGGGGCAGCGGCCGGGGTGGTCCTGACGCACCTCCGGATGCATCGGGCAAACATAGCGCTCAGCGCCCCCCGTCGACACGGCCGTCTTGTGCATGGAGTGATGGGAATGCGAAAACAGACTCATCTCATGGCCTTTCATAAAGCTGGATCAGCTTCTTCTGAATTGTGTTCATGACTTCTTTGTGTAGTTCTATCGGAACCCCTGCCATCCCTCCTGCGGGATCAACGGTGATCGACGAGCGCCTGCCTGCAGAGGCGGTCACTGCCGATTCCCCAAGGACACTCTGTCCTCTCTGACTTTGCTCCTCGTCAATTTGGACGGAACCCAAGCACGCAAGGCTCACGGCATCCGCTTTGGTGACTGGCTGGCGGGCCCCCTTACTTGTGCGCAACGTCATCGTGCTGGCTTGCGCTTGCTCCCTGTCCGGGCACGTCCTCATCTGCTTCTGGAGGTTCGGCAGAATCGTCTTGCCTCCCAAAACGAACTCGCGCCTGGGCCATGTTGAGCCAGCCCATGCCATAGCCCCAAACGGACATGGTGGTGGCCACTACCGCAAGCGGCAGCGCCCACCAGAATCGCCAATGGAAATCCGCCAGTGCGTGGCTGTCCTGCTCGACCCGCGAAATGGACGACCCCAGCGCCCTGCCGCACTTAGAACAGCCACCCGGATGGTCCTGTCGGACCTCGGGGTGCACGAGGCAGGTGTAGATCATGTCTGCGGGCGTTTCCACTGGCGCGCCAATGCGGCTTTGCGCAGAGACCTCCTTCAACGCGGCGGTCTTTTGCGTAGATCGATGTGGACGTGACGAGTTGCTCATCTCAAGGCCTTTCACATTACTGGTCTTGATCCTGGGTGGCAGGGTTCACGCCATGCGCCTCCACTAGCGCTTGGCTGACCATGCCTTCACAGCAACGATGACCAGTCCGACTAGAGGCCGGAATCAGGACGCGGGCCGAATCTCGGTCACAACCATCTTTCCGCCCTCCTTGATGACAACAAACTTCACCTTGTCGCCAGCCTTCACACCGGACAACAGGCTCTTGTCCTTGACGGGAAAGACCATGGTCATTCCGGGCATGTCGAGGTTCTTGATGTCCCCGTGCTTGATGGTGACCTTGCTGTTGTCCGCATCGACCTTCCTGATTTCGCCATCGGTCAACATGTTGGCCTGGGTTGCTGCAGCCTGACCCTGAGCAGGGGTGGATTGAGCATGGCTTACCAGGGGCATCGCGACGCCCATGGCCAGGGCGGTAGTCGCCAGAATCTTTTGCATAGTGTTCATGATTTCCTCGTGTGGGTCTGTTGAAAATCCCGCCGATCCATTCCTCGGGATCGGCTGTCATGGGAGAAGACAGCGCCAGCCGCCAGGAACCACGGCTGCCAGTTCCTGGTTGGCCGATGCCTTACTTCTTGCTGACCTGGACAACGCCTCTCATGCCAGCCTCGTAGTGACCGGGGATCAGGCAGGCAAAGTTCACGGTGCCCGCCTTGGTGAACTGCCAGACAATCTCGCCTTGCTTGCCTGGCGCCAGCGTCACCTTGCCGGGCTCTTCATGCTCCATGTCGGGGAACTTGCGCATCTGCTCGAGGTGCTCGAGCAGTTCCTTCTCGGTGCCCAGGCTCAGCTCATGCTTGACCTGTCCGGTGTTTTTCACCGTGAAGCGGACTGTCTCGCCCTGCTTGACCTGAATGCTCGACGGCGTGAATCGCATGGTGTCCGCCATGTCGATGTTGATAGTCCGGGTGGCCTTGGAGGCCACACCGGGCTTGCCAATGGCTGTTTCTTCGTTTGCACCATGTCCGTGGGCATGTCCACCTGCGTGGTTACCGGCAGCAAATGCTGCTCCCGATGCGGCAAGCACCGCCATCGCGAAGACATGAGAAATAGTGAACCGTGTGAATGTCATGAACGCTCTCCAGAAAGAATTGAAAAAGAAACTCAGTGCCCGTCATGCGCCTTGGGCTTGCGCACCTTGACTTCGGTGGGCACCGCAGGTTTGCGCACGCGCGGCATGGACTGCCCGCCCTCGGCGCTGAAACGTGCGGGCTCGGCGATGGGACCGGTGTACTTGTGTGCCACCGTGCCAGGGGGATGCTTGAACCAGCCCGGATCCTTGTAGTCACCGGGCTTCTGGTCGCGGCGCACCTTCACCACGCTGAACATGCCCCCCATTTCCACCGAGCCGAACGGCCCCTGGCCCGTCATCATGGGGATGGTGTTGTCGGGAATGGGCATCTCCATCTCGGTCATGTCCGCCATCCCGCGCTCGCCCATGGCCATGTAGTCCGGGACGAGGTTGTTGATCTGCTTGGCAAGGCCGCGGTGGTCCACACCGATGAGCGTTGGCAGGTCGTGCCCCATGGCGTTCATGGTGTGATGGCTCTTGTGGCAGTGGAAGGCCCAGTCGCCCTCCTCGTCGGCCAGGAACTCGATCTGGCGCATCTGGCCCACGGCCACATCGGCGGTCACCTCGTACAAGCGCGTGCTCTTGGGTGTCGGTCCACCGTCCGTGCCGGTGATAAGGAACTCATGACCATGCAAATGCATCGGGTGATTGGTCATGGTGAGGTTGCCGAAGCGAATCCGCACCTTGTCGTTGAGGCGGACATTCAGGGAATCGATGCCCGGAAAGACGCGGCTGTTCCATGTCCACATGTTGAAGTTCGTCATCTCCGCGACTCTGGGCGTGGCGGACCCCGGCTCAATATCGTAGGAACTGAGCAGGAAGCAGAAGTCCCGGTGCACTTCGTCGATCAGAGGATGCTTGGTCTTCGGATGGGTGACCCAGAAGCCCATCATGCCCATGGCCATCTGCACCATCTCGTCCGCGTGCGGGTGGTACATGAAGGTTCCAGGCCGACGCGCGACGAATTCGTAGACGAAGGTTTCCCCGGACGGGATGGCGGGTTGATTCAGCCCTGCCACGCCGTCCATCCCATTGGGCAGCCGCTGGCCATGCCAGTGGATGCTGGTGTGCTCGGGGAGTTTGTTGGTGACGAAGATGCGCACGCGATCCCCTTCCACCACCTCGATCGTGGGACCGGGGCTCTGGCCGTTGTAGCCCCACAAGTGAGCCTTCATGCCGGGGGCCATCTCGCGCACCACCGGCTCGGCCACCAGGTGGAACTCCTTGACGCCCTGGTTCATGCGCCACGGCAGAGTCCAGCCATTGAGCGTGACTACCGGGTTGTAGGGCCGGCCCGAATTGGGCACCAGCGGCGCCATGGTGTCGGAACTGGACTGGATCACCGGTTCGGGCAGGGCTGCCATCGCTACACGGCTCACCGCGCTGGCGGCCACCGCGCCACCAGCGATGCCGGCGGCCCTGAAAAAGTCTCTTCTGGATTTCATAGGCTTGGTCTTTGCATCAATGCCCGGCGTTGTCAGCCGGGCGTGCTGGAGGAAACGTACAGACTGGTACTGGCGGGGCGTCCGATCAAGGACGCCTGCAAGGCGGCGTCGGCCAGCCAGAACTGCTGCTGTGCGTCGATGGCGGCCGCGACGGCACTGACCTGGTCCCGTGCATCGGCCAGCAGTTCAAAGGTGCTGATCAGCATGCCGTTGTAGCGAAGCTGGTTCTCGTCCGAGATCACCTTGCGCAGTGGAACCACTTCGTCACGGAAATGGCGTGCGACGTCATAGGCCGTCCGGTACGCGGAATAGCTCTCCCGCAGGCTGGAGCCCGCGGAGCGGACCGTACCTTCGAGCTGATTGGCCGCCGCCAAGGTGCGGGCGTTCATGGCCGCACGCTGCATGCCGCCCCAATCGAAGATCGGCAGGCGAACCGCGATCTCCCAGCCGCGGGCCGTGGATCGAGCGCCCTCGGCGTTGTCGAAGGTGGTGTTGCGGCGCCCGGAGAGTTCGATGTCGGTGAAACTGGTCACCATGTTCAGACCCTGGGCACGGGCTGCCGCATCCAATGTGGATTGGGCCAGGCGGATATCCAGGCGCGACCGGGTCGCTTGCGAACCGATGGCCTGCGGATCCAGGGGTTGCTTGGGCAGATCCGGCAGGCGCTCAGGCAACCGCAGCGCTTGGGCCTGGGCTTCGTCGAGCCCCAGCAAACGCACCAGTTCCTCGCGGCTCGAAGTGACCTGGTGCTGTGCCGTACTCAACCGGGTGGCCGCGTCGGCGTAGAAAGCTTGTTCGCGAGCCCGGGTGATGCGGTTGAAGTTCCCCACGGCCTCCATACGCCGAGCGAGTTCCGCCCCCGCCTCGGCGCTGGCATAGACCTGCTTGGCATACTGGAGGGATTGCTGGGCAACCACGGCGCGCACCCAGGCCTGGCGCACTTGGGTGACCTGATCCACCACTTCGCCCGTCATGCGCAACTGGGATTGTTCGATCAGCCGCGTGGCCACGCCGTAGCGCGATGGCAAAGTCAGCAGATCCAGCAAACCGACCGACAACGCACGCGCCAGTTCGACTTCCGGCCCAGACGTTGACCGACCGAAACTGAAAATGGGATTAGAGATCCGGCCCACTTGCGCAGCCTCGGACGACTCTGCCCAATTTAGCGCAATCAGGGCCTGCAGAGACGGACTGTTCACGAGTGCCAGCCGGACGGCCTCTTGCTGCCCCAAAGGCTGCGCCAGCAAGGCCTGGGCCGCTTGGGCACGCTGACCCCGCTCTTCAGGGCTTCTGGCCAGCGCGAGCTTGCCTTCGGTGAAGCTGCCCGCTTCGTCATTGGCACGCTGGATGTTCTGCTCCAGGCTGACACTGGCGCAACCGGTCAACACGGCCAGCCCGAGGGCGGACAGCGTCCACTTGGCATATCTGGTGCGCAAAAGCTTCATGGCTTGCTCCCTCCATGATGACCTGCATGGGGCTGATCGCCGGGCGATGCATCCTTCAAGGATGCGGGCTCGCCCGTCTTGATCTCCTGTGCATAGGCCTTCCAGCCACCGATTTGGCCCACGCGATCATTGGCATCGCGCCAGGACTGCACCGGTTGGTCCGCATAGGCTTTGTAGGCACCCACGGCAGACGAGTACTGCAACTGAGTTGGCAGCGTCGGCTTCTGCGCCGCAGCCTCCACAGGAGCTTGGGCAAATGCCCCCCCCGCACACAGGACAAGCGTCCACGGCAGCAAGGACTTGAATGAAGGTGAAGGAATTGGAATGACCATGGTCTCCTCTTGAAGAATCTCTGATCTCACGATGTAGAGATTCTGAAAAGAACGTCCTTTCGGGCAAATGTGAAGAGCATTACATTGCTGTAACCATTAAGTAATGTTGCTTCGATCTGATCGGCCGTTCCACCAGCACCGGTCGGTACGCGTGGCCTGCAGGTCTGCAACCACGGTACGGTGAGGCATGTTTCCATGCCCGGCGGAGCAGGCCCCAAATCGTCCAATGGCCTCTGTCCTCTCCTCCCTGGAATGCCCTTGGCATCCGACATCGGAATGCCAGACATGCGCGACGACACCAGCCCCGAGGCGCCAGGTGTGCCGAGCAGAAACAGTGTGTCAATTGCTGTGGCATCGAAATTGGGATGAGGCGCCACGATGAGGTCGGCCCGTGCCGCATGACTCCATAGCGCGGCGAATAGGGCCAAGGCGCTGATACAGCGCGATGAAATCAAAAAACTTTGTGGTGGTTTCATGCTCTCCTCCGAAGCGATCGACCTGCAACGCATGCAAACAGACGTCTTGGCTGCCCATGTGTTCCTCCACCTCCAACGTACGTATGCGGGAAGGGGCTGATGGAGCGTATGCAGCCATCCACGAACAGTTACATCGCGCATGTCTGTGACTGCAGCGCACATGGCTGGTGGTGCAGAAATTTGCATGGAAGGCCTTGATCTCAGCGCGAGGAAGGGCTGTCCGGGCGGCGCCCCGTGTCGCGATGGGGTTCGGAGGGCCGAAGCTCGCCGGGACGACGCGGGCGCGGAATGCGCGCCAGGAAGGGCTGAGCGCATCACGTTCCAGCAGGGCCTCGATTGGGGAACGGGCAGCTGAAAGAGATTCAGACTCATGGTTGGCCGTGTATGCCAGAGGGATCTACGGCCGCGGCCGACTCCAGCACAAGTCGTAGGTAGAGTGACCCCGATGGATGCGAATACCTGTACGCATCTCGGCACCTTCTTGATGGATTTTTTGTGCGAGATGGAGCGCTGACCGCGGCCGCTTCTGACGGCACTCCCTCGCTCCAAGGGTTTCCCATCGTGGCTCGGCAGGGGGTCTATCCGACCTATGCAGTCGGTGATGCCGCCCCCAGATGGCGCGAACTCCTCCGCGAATATCGGGTAAACACCAGTGCAAGACGAATCCTGAGCCTTCGCGGCCCGTGAAGTCCGAAGCACAGAGCTATCTGAGGTCGCTTGTGCGACCTTCTACGCAGCAGACCAAGGCAGTAGGTCCTTGATGGCTCGCACGAGGTCGCAAACGGGCATGCTCTCCTCCGAAAGAATTTGTGCTTTCGTGATACGAAAATTTTGGGGGGATCACCTTTCGATCAGCTGTGGCATTAATTACATTTTTCTTATCTTTCTGTCAGAGGGCTTCAAGTTGGGCACACTCCTGCAAATCACAGAATGGAGCGAGCAAGTGAAGATACTCATCGTCGAAGATGAGCCCAAGATGGGCGAGTACCTGCGACAGGGCTTGAGTGAAGCCGGGTACGTTTGCGATCTGGTGCCCAACGGCACCGATGGACTGCACATGGCATTGCATGGCCAGTACGATCTGGTGATCTTGGATGTGATGCTGCCGGGCCTCAACGGCTGGCAAGTACTGCAGTCCCTGCGTGACAGAGGGCTGCAAATGCCCGTACTGTTCCTGACCGCCCGCGACCATGTGGAAGACCGGGTCAAGGGACTGGAGTTGGGCGCTGACGACTATCTTGTCAAGCCCTTCTCTTTTGCGGAGCTGCTGGCCCGAGTGCGCATCATCCTGCGGCGCGGTCATGTCAACACCGAAAGCAACATGCTGCGTGTGGCCGACCTGGAGCTGGACCTGCTGCGCCGCCGGGTTTCCAGAAATGGCAAGCGCGTAGACTTGACGGCCAAGGAGTTTGGCCTGCTGGAACTCCTGATGCGTCGCCACGGTGAAGTGCTGCCCCGATCATTGATCACATCGCAGGTGTGGGACATGAATTTCGACAGTGACACCAACGTCATTGAGGTAGCCATGCGCCGCCTGCGCGCCAAGGTTGATGACGACCACCCAGTCAAGCTGATCCAGACTGTGCGGGGTATGGGCTATGTACTGGACGTGCCTGAGGACCACTAGGCGATGCCAAAGGATCGCCTGCTCAAAAAATTGACCCTGACCGAGCGTCTGGCATTGTTTTTCACAGTGGTCGCTGCTGCCGTCGTTCTGGGGTTGGGATTCCTGTTCCTGGTCGAGAACGAGCGGTACTTCGTCAATCTGGACCAAATGGTTTTGCAAGACAAGAAGGAGTTGATCCAGGAAATATTGAGCAACTCCAACTCGCTTGACGACACACGCTCGCGCTTGCATGAGGCACTGAACTACCACCATGATCTGTACATCCTGGTGCAGGATGCACAGAAGAATATTGTCTTTCAGTCAACCGAGGATTGGCCCGAGAGCATTTCACGCGGGGCGGACTTGAGTTCCGATGCGGCGGGCATTTTTGGCGTGTTGCGTAGCCATGATGCAGAATTTCATACCCTGCACTTCGCAGTTGCCACGGCCTACTCAGACTCTTCACTGCGAATTCTGATCGCAGCAGACACCAAGCACCACGTCCAGTTCATGAATGGACTGCGTAGCAGTCTGGTGTTTTATTTAGCCACGGCGATCTTCTTGTGCGGCCTTCTGTCGTGGGTCGCAGCGCGCCAAGGGCTGGCCCCGCTTCGCGAGATGCGATCCCGCGCGGCCGCAGTCACCAGTCAGCAGTTGACCGAGCGCATGCCTGTGGATGCCGTGCCAGTAGAAATGGCCGATCTTGCTCAGGAACTCAACCGCATGTTGGACCGGCTGCAAACGGACTTCCAGCGCCTGACTGATTTTTCATCGGATCTGGCTCACGAATTGCGCACGCCTATCAGCAACCTGTTGACACAGACACAGGTCGCACTTTCAGCTAGGCGGGACGCAGCCATGTACCGAGATATCCTGGCATCCAATGCTGAGGAGTTTCAGCGCCTGGCGCGCATGGTGTCCGATATGCTGTTCTTGGCCAAAACCGAGCGAGGAGTGGGCTTACCACGCAGTGAGTTTTTCTCCGCACGCCAGGAAGCGCAAGCTTTGCAAGAATTCTATGAAGCCGTTGCCGATGAAAAGCGTGTTCGACTTACGGTCCAGGGCGATGGATCCATCGAAGGTGATCGTCTGATGTTCCGGCGCGCAGTCAGCAATCTGCTGTCCAATGCACTGCGTTATACGCCGGAGTCGGGAGAGATCGCGATCAAAATCGTCGAGGTCAAGCGAATTACATCCGTGTCGGTTGAAAACTCAGGGCAAGACATAGATTCTAAAGTACTGCCACGTCTTTTTGATCGTTTCTATCGTGCCGACCCTTCGCGAGCCCATCCCACGTCCGATGGAAGTGGCCTGGGTTTAGCCATCACGCGTGCCATCGCTGAAGCCCATGGTGGCAGCGTCGCGGTAACGTCATCCCATGGACGTACCTGCTTCACCTTGAAATTTCCCCGCCGGCGGGAGAAACCACAATCCTGAATCAAGTCGAGAAGCAGAGGGTGGCCCCATGGACCCGTAGGACGAACATCCTTTTTTCGATCATTTCCGGTCAGAAATAATCCGACGCGGATACCATGGCCATGACCGCTGCAAAATGATGCGGTCTCTTGACCCTTTGCTGCTCCAATTTAGCTCACACCTTGCACAACTACCCTCAATACAAGCCGCTTCGCAACCTTCTGCGCAGGTACAACCTACGGGGCTCCATCGAGGATATATGGTGGTACTTTCAAGCAGTTGACCTCCCCTCCTCCAATGAGAGGGTATGGACTGGCCAGAGCTTCACCAAGCTCAAGCAAATTATTTACAAGTGGGAGATCGCCATACTGGCACGCGAAATTATCTTGAACGCCACACCAGAAGGAAAGCTCCGTCTTCGCCCATGGCAAAACATGGCACACGTAGTCAATTTGTTGCGACAGGTCGACAATGACATGGCAGGCGCCCACATGACGCCAGAGCGAGCGTACAACAGCCTGGCTCCAACGGGTCAGCTTCAGTTTCCCTGGCAGCGCCAGCGTCAGTTTAATCCGCTCATGCGCTACTTCAAGCTGTTTTCAGCGCCTGACGTCGAGCACCTTCTTGTGCGCGAGACAGGGGTCTGCACGAAGGAATGGTTTTTCGTGGGCTTTGCCGCTGCAGGCCTTTTGCAGAAAGAATGCGGGATATCCGCCCACCAAGACTACCGCCCTTTTGGCATAGAACTAGATCGATCCAAGACGGTTTTTGAAAAACTATCGCAACCCTTCGAAGAACTCCGCGAAAAAGTCAGTGACGCAGCCAGGTACGACGATACCTGGATGTACACATGGAACCCGCTTGAAGCCAAACCACTCGTAGGTCTGGATCCCATGCACCCTGAGCGCCTCCATTGCCCCATTCCCTATTACGTTTTGAAACGTGCGAGCCAAGGCCTCTTCTACGAAATCACCGCAGCTGAGGGCTTCAACAACCCATTCGGCGCCTCGTTTCAAGCCTACTTGGGCGAAGTGTTACGCGAGACATTCCAAAGCTCTCCCTTCACGATCTACGAGGAACGTGAGTACAAGGTGGGGCGAGATCGGAAAGACGGTGTGGACTGGATATTAACCGACGACCAGGCGAACTTGTTTATCGAATGTAAAGCCAAGCGTATGACCGCGGGAGCCAAGTCAGCGGTTGATCCATTAATCATTGGGCAACAAGTGGATTATCTAGCGAAAGCGGTCGTACAGCTCTACAAGAACATCGCTGATGCACTGGGAGGCCACACGCATTGGCCGCGAAACGACAGGCCAATCTTCCCACTGGTCGTGACACTCGAAGACTGGTACTTGTTTGGCACATCGGCAGACTTGCTGGCAGAGGGTGTGCGAACAAAGATGGCAAACGCAAATCTTGACCTCACATGGCTAGACACCATGCCCTACACGGTGGCTTCATGCGAAGATTTTGAAGATGTGAGCCCCACGATTGCGGAGGTAGGCATTCACAAATTTTTCAGCTTGAAGCAAGCTGGTGGCCGTCAGAACTGGATGATCCAACTCTACGCCAAAGAAAACTTCAACGAAGCATATCGAAAAACAGTACCTCGAGAACTTTTCCGGGAAGAATGGAACCGAATCCTTCCTGAAAATGTTCTCCCCTTCAAGCTCAAGAGTGCAGATTCAAGCTCTCACTGATCAGGTAACTGCTTTTTGTCTCCCATGGGCTTTTCGATGGCCAATGTGGCAGAGCTACTCAAGACTCACCCTGTCTCAATTTCTGTCCACAAAAATGACTTGCGGTCATACCGATCCTCTGTCACCAAAATGCGAACAACAGTGATGCGAGATACTAAAAAAAGCTCATGCACGAATAAGCCGAATTGAAACTCAACCTGTCAAACCCGTGCAGCTCGGGCAATTCAAAATTGCACTGCTCTTGCGTCGCGAGCATGGACTTCTAATCATCGGCTGTTCGGTACACGCGTCGATGCCGCCGGATGGAAATCCTTGAGCAAGTAAAGTGGGCGCCCCTTTGACTCGACCAGCAAACGTCCCACATATTCACCGAGAATTCCGATTGCAGTCAATTGAACACCCCCCAAAATGAGCGCAGTGATGATGAGTACTGGAAACCCCTCAATAGCTTCGCTGAAGAATAGGGTCTTGGTCAGAAAGTAGACTCCATAAAGAAGGGATGCAAGAGCGCAACCAATGCCTATGTACGTCGCCATCTTCAGTGGGACCGCAGAGAACCCGACGATCCCCTCGACTGCAAATCGCCACAGCTTGCGCATGCCCCATTTCGTCGATCCAACCTGACGCACCTCACGATCGTAGTCGATCGTCACTGCATCGAATCCCACCCAGGCAAATATCCCCTTCATGAAGCGATTGCGCTCGGGAAGCTGGTTGATGGCTTCGACAACGCGCCGACTCAATAAGCGGAAATCACCTACATCAGCAGGCATAGAAGTCTCTGAGACCCAGTTGAAGACCCTATAGAAAGCGTAGGCGGTGAAGGTCTTGAACCAAGTCTCTCCGGCACGAGAGCGCCGGCGCATGATCACGACATCTGCCCCCTCGTCCCAGACCTTGACCATGCTCGGAATCAAGGCCGGCGGATCTTGCAGGTCTGCATCAATCAAGATCACAGCGTCGCCTTGGGCAAGGTGGAGCCCGGCCGTCATAGCCGCCTCCTTGCCAAAGTTCCGACTGAAATGCGCCACTGCCACATGTCTATCCAGGACGCGCAGCGACTCCAGCACCGTACCGGTCGCGTCTCTGCTTCCGTCATTCACATAAATGACCTCGTAGTCCCGTCCCGTCACTTTTAGCGCAGCAACAAGGTTGCTGTGAAAGCGAAGCAGCCCGTCACCCTCGTTAAAAACGGGAGCCACCACCGAGAGCAAGCGCTTCGACGACGAATTTGCCCGAGACGTTCCAATAGCATCCCCCAACTCATGCATCGATGACTGAACCGGCCTAACTCCGGCTCGACGGTATAGGTACCTCGGACTGGCGAAGTTGCGCTTGTTGTTTGCGCGTCTACCTAGTCGAGCCATATCGGAATTCATAGAGACGCCTCTTCTACAATCGTAACAACGCCAATCGTAGGACTTCAGGATAACTACCGGCTGATGCGTGAATTACATTTAATTCATTTTTCACGATGTAGTGACATGCATCCAATTGATGTTGCCCCCACACTCCTGGCCCCGCCCTATTCGCAATAAAGCGCGCGGTCAGACCCTGTGGCCTGCTGCCGCCTGAACTCCCGAGGCGAACGCATGTTCAGCGACGAGTGCGGATGCACCTCGTTGAAGTGTTCGAAGGCCACCAGCAGTTGCGCCAACACTGTCCGCGCGTCACGCAGGTCCATGCGGGCCACGTAGTCGCGCTTGAAGGTGTTCACGAAGCTCTCGGCCATGCCGTTGCTCTGCGGGCTGCACACGGGCGTGTTGATAGGCTTGAGGCCCAGCGAACGCGCCAGTGCTCTGGTATCGGCTGCGATGTAGGCCCCACCGTTGTCGCTCAGGAACTCCAGATCCTGGCCTGCCGGCACCGCCTCCACAGTGCCAAAGCGACGCTCGACGGCTTCGATGGGCATCTCGCGCACCGGCCGCCTGGCAGTCCCTTGCCTTCCCAGGCCCGCCAGGCCATGACCTCGCGGTCGCAGCAGTCCTTCGTGAAGGTGGCCGTCACGGTCTGGCCCGAGTCGCACTTGATTTCGAGGCCATCGGAACACCAGCGCAGGTCACTGCGCGAGACCGTCACACGGCCCTCATGGGTGCGTGCGGACTGGCGTCGGTGTGGTGCTTTGGGCAGCAGCAGGTCGGCTGCGGCCATCACGCGATAGACGCGCTTGGCATTGACCTTCGGTGCACCCTGTGCAGCGCGCTGGCGGTCGACCAAGGCACAGGCACGTCGGTAGCCATAGCTGGGCAGTTGCGCAATCTCCTGGCGCAGTTCAGCAAGCAGCCCGGCATCGTCAGTGGGCGTGCGGTGGCTGCGACCATCGGTCCAGTCTTCATCGCGCCCGAGCAGATCGCGCACATGCAAGCGCACCAGCCCCACCGTCCGACAGACCGTTTTCACTGGTCGTCCCCGGGCAACAAGGGCGAGCGCGCAATCCACTTTTTTTCTGCGGCGTATGCCACGGCTTCCTTGAGGATTTCATTCTCCAGAGTCTTCTTACCGAGCACGCGCTGGAGCTTGGCGATTTCCGCGCGGGCAGCCGCCAACTCGGATGCCGGCACCACGGCTTCACCAGCAGACACTGCGGTCAACGCACCCTGGCGCTCGAGCTTGCACCACTGGAACAGCAGCCCTGCCGAGACATCCTCCTGGCGAGCGACCAGCGAAACGCTCATGCCTGGTTCATAAGTGCGGCGCACCAGGGCCGCCTTCTCCGAGAGGGACCAGCGCCTGCGGCGCTGGTCTTTAACAACTACCTCTACTGACTCCGTATGCCTAGTCATGTGCACAGTCCTGTTCCTATCTCCAAAGATAAGCGACAGGACGGGCCGGGAAATCAGGGGGCTATCTCACAATTTTCGAAGTCTGCGCGCAGCACACATGCGGGCTTTCTTCCTCACACCCGGCCAGTTGCTCTCTTTTGCCATCACTTTGCTGCCAAGCTAGAGGTTTGTCGTGGTCAAGTCTTTTCGGACATTCCGATAGGGGATGTTCGTTCAAGCTGAGTGAGCTGCCAACGCCTGCTGCATCTCGTAGTCATTGGGTGACTGGTATCCCAGCGTGGAGTGCAACCTGATAGGGTTGTAGAAGCCCACGATGTAGTCCGCGATGTCCGCCTGGGCCTCAGCATGGTTTGCATAGTCGCGCTGCCAGACACGCTCCATCTTCAAGTTCAGGAAGAATCTCTCCATCACTGCGTTGTCCCAGCAGTTGCCCTTGCGACTCATGCTGCACACCAGGCCATGGCTCTCCAGCAACCCCATGTGCAGTTCGCTGGCGTACTGACTGCCTCGGTCCGAATGAACCAGCAATCCTGGCTTGGGGCGGCGGCTTGTGATGGCCATGCGCAGCGCCTCGCACACCAGCTGTGCTGGCATGCTCGGGGCCATGGCCCAGCCCACTACTTTTCTGGAGAACAGGTCCAGCACCACCGCCAGATAGAGCCAGCCACTGCGTGTGCGAACGTAGGTGATGTCGCTGGCCCATGTCTGGTTGGGCTTTTCAGGTTTGAACTGGCGCTGCAGCACATTGTCTGCAACAGGCAAGCCATGGCGGCTGTCGGTGGTGTGCGTGAACTTGCGCCGCCAGCGTGCTCGCAGTCCGTGCGCGGCCATCAAAGTGCGTGCTTTGTAGCGCCCAACAGCCCAGCCTTGCAATTTCAGCTGTGCACTCAGGCGGCGACTGCCGTAGCTGCTCCCACTGGCATGGAAGACTGCTTTGGCCTGAAGGCTCAGTGGGCTCACTGCAGCCTTTGTGGTGGCGCGCTTGCGCGCCGCGTACCAGCCCGAGCGGCTCATGCCCAACACCCTGCACCACTGGCTTACTGGGGCCTTCTGCGCCTGTGCTTGCGCACTCATCAGGTCCTGAATCATTTCATTTCCCGGGCGAAGAAGGCCGACGCTTTTTTTAGGAGTTCATTGTCCGATTGCAGTTGCCTGACCTGCGACTCCAATTGCCGAATGCGTTGCTGCTCGGCCGTCAACGGCTTGCCAATACCCGGACGTCCGGCCGCCTCTTCGTCGTACTGCGCCAGCCAGCGGCGCACCGCGCTGTCAACCAGATCCAGATCCTTGCTGACCTGAGCCACGCTCAGATTCTGTTCTCGGACCATCTTGACCACTTGTAGCTTGAAGGCTGCGTCAAACGCCCTGCGCGCTCTTTTGTCTTTCATGTTCGTCATTTCCTCTGGGGTCTATGGGCCCCTATCGAGGTGTCCTATTTCATTGGACCATGACACATTTCCTTGGGAACAACGGATTCCGAGCATGTCGCTCACATGCTTGAATGCGCGTTGATTGGCCCTTCAATGGAACGCTCGCCTGATTTAGCCGATGCTGTATGTGCTGCCCTATGGAAGCTCCAGCATGACGAATGGCCGCCACCCTCACTTGACACTGAGAAAGTAGAGATGTGCCTCGAAGACTGCATTCGCAGAGGCAACGCAAAGGCAGCATTGCTACTCGGTCGCGTACTGAGCGGCATCGAATCCTCCACCATTCGTGCGTCTCAACTGGCTACCGGCCATAACATGCGTCGGGGCGCCGCGTTACTACTTCGCGCGGCAGATTCGGGAATCCATGAAGCATGGGCGCACCTGTACCGTATTCACGCAGACAGTCGCGCGTCGGTGTCAAATCCTCAGATGGCACGCTTCTTCTTGGAAAAAGCGGCCGCAGCAGGTGATGCGTGTGCACAGCGGATGCTGGGTGCGCTGATCCTGCGCTCCGCAACCCGCCTTCACGAATCTGAACAGGGCATCCACTGGCTGCACCAGGCTGCGCAGCGCAATGATCAACATGCCGCACAGCTACTCAGTTCACTGGTACTCCCTGTCGCAGGCATCGAGACTCAAGCCACATCGGCGATTGATGCAGTCTGTTCTGTGGATCCCTGGCTGGCATGCCGACTGAGAACAGCTCGTGACTTCGGTCTGACCAAGCTCGAAGCCTTGAACATCGACATCGTCACAGGGCAAAGGCCCTGGGGCCTTGTGGTTGGACACAACCCCTCCATCGCCCAGGCAAAGCTCGCGGAGCCTCGGGCTGTTCCTGCGCTGACCCCACTGGTCCTTGAAAACTTGCGACGCACCGTCGCATTTTTTGAGCAGTCCAGACGAGATGGTGGGCCAACCGAAAGTGACCGTCGCAGGCGTTCTCGCAAGCTTCGCTATTGCCTGCAGCACGCTGGCATTGAAGAGTCCTTGTTTTTCGCAGAAGCCCGCTCCACGGTACTCTGCGCGCTGCGACAGGGACCAAAGTGGGCATTCCATGCGCGGCCACTGCTTCAAATGGCGCTGTCCGAGATTTAACGTAAGCACTGCTTTTGCTTCAAAGCAAGAGTCTCTTGCTAGGACTCCGTACCCCAATCACCGCCACATAGGTGATACGTCATGCATGAGTCATGCAGCGATTTGCACACGTTGAGCCTTTTCTCGGCCAACACGTGGTAACGCCCCCCAGCTCCCATGGACAGACTGACAGAAATCTCATTCTTCTGTCCCCATGCTGTTGGGTCGTAATTTCTATGATGGACCCATCTTCTCATCGCTTAGGCAAGAGATGAGAGATACAAGGTTCATCAACTTTTCAAGGAGCACCATCATGACTCACCGTCGAATATCCCTTTCTTCGATGCTGGCCATCTTTGCTGCAGTTATCACGCTGGGCTTACCCGGACTAGCCTCGGCTGAGTACTGGCACCCAGCTAATAATGAAGCTGGCGTGATCGTTCATCCGTACCACTTCAAAAGCACCAAAACCCGTGCCCAAGTCCGAGCAGAAGTCGAAGCTGCCATGCGCGAAGGCCGTCTCTCATTCGGCGAGGGCAACTACCCTCCTCCTATCGTCTTTACAGGGCCAGGTAAAACTCGCGCCGAGGTCAGAGCAGAAGTCGAGGCGGCCATGCGCGAAGGGCGCCTCTCGTATGGCGAGAGCAATTACCCCCCTCCAATCGTCAATACAGGACCGGGCAAGACGCGCCAAGAAGTGATCAATGAACTAATCAACGAGCCGCCCGAAGAGCGAGAAGCCCGCCTGCGTCTCTATGGAGGAGGCTAGCTGCTGATCAGCCAACCGGCAGCACGAATACCCAAATGATCCAGACTGATTTTTCATATTGGCACCATTTTCTACCGGCGACAAGCCTGGAACCTACATGCACCGGCATTTCCACCGCATAGGACGATACAAGGTGCATGTGACGCCAGCAATGATTTCATTACCCTGAAATTTGATAGACCAATGCGTGACATCACGCGCCCCCGCAATTTCATAGGAACGCTGTCAAGAATCTAATCGCCCTGCCCTCTTGCTGTTGAGCTTTGGTTTCTACGATGAATACCTCTCCTCACCGCTTTTGCAAGACAGGAGAGATCCAAGGTTCATCAATTTTTGTAAGGAGTATCATCATGACTCACCGTCGACCTTCCCTTTCATCGATACTATCCACCTCCATCATTGTTACTGCGCTGGGTCTGCCAGGAATGGCATCAGCGGAATACTGGCACCCTGCCTACAATGAAGCCGGTGTGATCGTTCATCCGCAGCACTTTAAGAGCACGAAAACCCGCGCCCAAGTCAGAGCAGAAGTCAGGGATGCTATACGGGCAGGAACCCTCAGGTATGGGGAGAACAGTTATCCCCCTCCGATCGTCAGTAAGGGGCCAGGCAAGACGCGCCAAGAAGTGATCAACGAACTGATCAACGAACCTCCGGAGGAACGGGCAGCGCGCATGCGCCTCTATAGCGAAGGCGGAGGCTAACTGCTTCTCGGTCAACACGCGGTGCGGTTATCAAAATGCATCCGACCGAAATTTCACAATGGCACAGCCTCTGCATTGACGCAAGAATCTGGAGCCTACACCATGCACCTGTGTCGCCACCCCATATGACGACATCAGGTGCACAGGGAACTCTTAACGATTTCCTTGTCCCGAACTCTGTGAGACCGATGCGTGACATAGCCCGATTCATCATGACGGAGCATCAGGGTAACTCCCGCATCCATACAGCGGACTCACTGTCTTCACTCCACAGTCATGTCAGGTTGCCACGGCACTGCTCATCCTTGCGCACTAGTTGCGACTGCAGTGCGTGATGTCGGACTTGAGCCCGTGTGTCATCCTGCCCCAGCCGCCGCCGTAACCTGCTCGGTGGAATCGGAGTCTGTATATCCTGGAAGACTGCGGAAAGCCCCTTCACCGAAGCGTCTGAGCGCATGCCACAGTCGATCGGGAGCAGTCAGATTATTTAGTTCTTCTTGAAGCCGCTCTGCTTGATGACTGTCGCCCAATCGGCGCGGCGCTTGGTCACGAACTGGCCAGACTGCGCAAGCGTCTGCGACTCGCTGAACATGACGCCGTAGTCTTTGAAATGGCTGCAGACTTGTTCCTCGCGAAGCATCCCGGCAAAAGCCGCATTCACCTTTTCCAGGGCGTCCTGCAGCATACCTTTGGGTGCAAGCAAACCGGTCCAGAAATAAAAATCAAGGCTCTCGAGTTCGGGCGTTTCCGCCGCCGATACGACGTCGGGCGCGCCAACATCGCGCTCCTTGCTCCTCACGCCGGCTGCCAACACCTTGCCCGATTTGATGGGCTCGAGCAATGCAGGCAGTCCAGACACTGACATTCTCCCGAAAACTGGACAGTTCAAACCTGCAGGCTCTGAAGCGATCACTCCACCTTGATGTGCTCGGCCTGGATGATCTCGGCCCAGCGCTTCGACTCGCGCCGCACCTGCTCCTCGAACCCGGCCGGGCTGCTGTTCACGATCTGGAAGCCGTCGGCCTCCATCTTGCCCTTGACGGCCGGCTCGGCCAGGGCCTTGCGCAGCGCGGCCTGGATGTGCTCGAACACCGGCCGGGGCACGCCCCTGGGCACTACCATGCCGATCCACGACTGTGCCGTGTAGCCGGGCACCGCGGAGGCGATGGTGGGTACGCCCGGCAGCTGGGCCACGGGCTCGGGGCTGCCGATGGCGACCGCGTTGACCTGGCCGGCCTTGATGTAGTTGACGACGGTGGGCAGGCTGCCGATGACCATGTCCACCTCGCCGCCAAGCAGCGCAGTGAGCATGGGGCCGCCGCCCTTGTAAGGCACATGGGTGAGCTGTACGCCGGCCTGGCGCGCGAAGGCCACGGGATTGAGGTGGTTGGAGCCGCCCACGCCCGACGAGCCGTAGTTGAGCTTGCCCGGCTGCGCCCTGGCGGTGTCGATCACGGCCTTCAGCGAGGTGAGGCCCGATTTCTTCGACGTGACCAGCGCCATGGGCATGGTGCCGATCAAGCTCACGTAGTCGAAGGACTGGAAGGTGTCGTACTTCACGTCGTACAGGCTGGCGTTGACGGCATGCGAGTCGAACACCAGCAGCAGCGTGTAGCCATCGGGTGCGGCGCGCGCCGCCTCGTAGGTGCCTATGGTGCCGGAGGCGCCGCCGCGGTTGTCCACCACCACGCTCTGGCCCAGGTGCTCGGCGAATTTCTGCGAGATGGTGCGCGCCACGTAGTCCACCGAGCCGCCGGGCGGAAAGGGAACGATGAGCCGCACGGGCTTGCTGGGGTAGCCGCCCTGCGCCTGGGCGCCGAGCGCGAGGGTCGCGATGGCGCAGCCCAGCAGGCTGCGCACGAAGGTCTTTCGTTGCATGGTGATTGTCTCCTGGTGGTTTTTACAAAAAAGTGAGCTACTTGCATCCGCCATCAAAAGGTTGTGGATGATTTTCAATCCACAAATCAATACTGACGAGCGCCAGAAGCTATGCTTATTGCAGCACTCATCAACGGTTCACATCGACAACCACGCGCCCACGCACCCGGCCCGCGAGCAGCTCGGGTGCCAGGGCCAGCGCATCGGCCAGGCCGACCACACGGGTGTTGCGCGCTATGACCTCGGCAGGCAGTTCGGCGGCTAGGCGCTGCCAGGCCACGCGGCGGCGCGCCTGCGGCGCATACACGCTGTCCACCCCCGCGAGCGTGACACCGCGCAGGATGAAGGGCGCCACGCTCGCGGGCAGGTCCATGCCCTGCGCCAGCCCGCAGGCGGCCACCACGCCGCCATAGCGCGTGCTGGCCAGTACGTTGGCCAGGGTGTGGCTGCCCACGGCGTCGATGGCGGCGGCCCAGTTCTCCTTCTGCAGCGGCTTGCCGGGACCGGACAGCGTGGCGCGGTCGATGATGCCGCTGGCGCCCAATGCCTGCAGGTGCGCGGCCTCCTCGGGCCGGCCGGTGGAGGCCGTCACCGTGTAGCCCAGCCGCGACAGCAGCGCAATGGCGATGCTGCCCACGCCGCCATTGGCGCCGGTCACCAGCACCGGCCCCGCATCGGGCTGCACGCCGTGGGCTTCGAGCGCCATCACGCACAGCATGGCGGTGTAGCCGGCCGTGCCGATCGACATGGCCTGCTGCGCCGCCATGCCCGCGGGCAGCGGCACCAGCCAGTCGGCGCGGGTGGTGGCATAACCGGCCAGCCCCCCCCAGCGCGTTTCGCCCGTGCCCCAGCCGTTGAGCACCACGGCATCGCCGGGCGCAAAGCGCGGATCGCCGCTGCGCTCCACAATGCCCGCGAAATCGATGCCGGGCACCATGGGAAAGCTGCGCACCACGGGCGACTTGCCAGTGATGGCCAGCGCGTCCTTGTAGTTCAGCGTGGAGTGGCTCACGCGCACCAGCACCTCACCTTCGGGCAGGTCGCCGATGGCGAGCGTGCGCAGCTCAGCCTGGGTGGCGCCGCCATCGGCGCGGGTCAGATACAGGGCTGGGAACATGGTGGTGGCAATGGGGTTGGAAGGTGGAGAGGAAGGTGAGGATGAAGAGGCACGAACGTCGTCACGCCAGTCACGCGCATAGCGCTGCACCAGCGAGGCGCCCAGGCGCTCGCGCATGACTTCGTTCGAGCCATCGGCCAGGCACAGCGCCTTGGCCGCGAGCAGGCTGCGCGTGAGGCCCTGGCCCTCGGCCATGCCACGCGCGCCCAGGGCCTGCACGCACTGCGCCACGGCGGCCAGGCTCTCGTTGCCGGCATGGAGCTTGGCGGCGGCCGCGGCCTCGACGGCCTCGTCGGCGCGCGCCTCGATCAGCGCCGCCGCGCGCTGGGTCAGCAGGCGCAGCACGTCGTGCACCAGTGAAACATCGACCAGCGACCAGCGCAGGCCCTGCTGGTTCAACACCGGCTGGCCCGCCACCATGCGTGCACTGCAGTAGGCCGTGGCCTGTTGCAGTGCGCTGTGCAGCAGGCCGCAGGCCATGGCGGCGATGTGCACGCGCGCCTTGTTCACGCCCGCCATGGCCTGCTTGAAGCCCTGGCCGGGCGGGTAGAGCACGTCGCTGTCGGGCACGAAGCTGCCATCGAGCTCGAAGCCGGCGATGCCCGCCAGCGCAAGGCCATCCAAGGGCCGATCGACCACACGCCGGCAGCCGGGTGCATCGAGCCGCACGATGAAGCAGGCGATGCCCGCGGGTCCGAGCTGCGCATCGGTCTGTGCAAACACCAGCGCCACCTCGGCACCCACGGCATTGGCGATCCACTGCTTGCCGCCCGTGAGCCGCCAGCCGCCATCGACCTTGCGCGCTACCATGCCAATGGCCGTGAAGTCGCTGCCCGCCCCCGCCTCCGACATGGCGGTGCAGCCGATCAGCTCACCGCGCAGCATGGCGGGTATGTAGCGCGCCCGGGCCTCCGCGCCGGCGCTCTCGGCAATGCGCAGGATGGCGTTGTGGTGGTTGATGAAGGCGAAGGCAAAGGCAAAGTCCACCCGCGCCAGCGCCTCGGCCGCCGCGGCCCGTACGGTGTAGGGCAGGCCCAGGCCGCCCAGGGCCTTCGGTACCTCCATGCCCGCCAGCCCCTGCGCGCAGGCGGCGCGGATGGCGGGGCCCGCCCACTGATCCGTGCCGGCCAGCGGCGCAACCTCGGCCTGGGCAAAGCGGCACAGCGCGGCCAGCAGCGGCTCTGCGTCGGCTGGCAGGTGTTCGATGAGGGAGTTCATGCGCGAACCTCCCCGTCAGCTTGCCCAGCCAGGCCGATGGCGCCGGCCTCGGCAAGCTCGGCGATGCGCGCGGGCGTGTAGCCGGCCACCCGCTGCAGCACCTCGGCGGTGTCGGCAGCCAGCGCGGGCGGGTAGTCGAGCACCGGCGTGCCGCCGTACTTGAAGGGGTTGCCGAGCATCTCCACACCCGTATCCGTGCCGGGGCGGGGCACGTCTTCGACCATGCGGCGCGCCCGGGTCAGCGGGTGGCGCAGCGCTTCATGAACGCCCAGCACCGGCGAGGCCGGCACGCGCGCCTCGGCAAACAGCGCCAGCCATTCGGCGGCCGGCCGCGTGGCAACCAACGCGCCCAGCTCGGCCGTCAGCGCCTGGATGTTGGCGATGCGCGCGGCGGCGTCATGAAAACGCGGGTCGTCGGCCAGCGCGGGGCGGCCCAGCGTCTCGCACAGCTTGCGCCAGAACACCTCGCCGGTGGGCGCCAGCGCGATCCACTGGCCATCGGCCGCGCGGTAGGTATCGCTGGGCGCGATCATCCCGTGCCGCGCCCCGGTGGCACGCGGCACCGGGCCACCGCAGAGCCAGCCCTGGGCCTGCCAGGTGAGCATGGCGATCTGCGCGTCGTAGAGCGAGACCTGCACATGCTCGCCGCACCCGGTGCCCATGGCCTTGACCAGCGCCGCCACCATGGCCAGCGCCAGGTACAGCCCGCCCGCGAGGTCGGCCACCTGGTAGCCCACGCGCACGGGTTTGCCGCCCTCTTCGCCGGTGATGCTCATCACGCCGGACAGGGCCTGCAGCATCAGGTCGAACGCGGGCGCATTGGCCCACTCGCCCTCGTCATGCAAGCCGATGATCTGCGCGACCACGATGCGCGGGTTGATGGCGCTGAGGCTCGCGAAATCCAGCCCCAGCCGCGCGGGCACGGCGGGTGCAAAGCCGTAGATCACCGCGTCGGCCTCGCGCACCAGATCGTGCAGCGCCTGCCTGCCGCCGGGTGATTTCAGGTCCAGCGCAATGCTGCGCTTGCCCCGGTTGACCGACAGGAAAAAGGGCGAATCCTGCGTGTCGGACGCCGGTGGCACCCGGCGCGCCAGGTCGCCGTCCAGCGCTTCCACCTTGATCACCTCGGCGCCGAGCTGCGCCAGCAGCTGGCCCGCAAAGGGGCCGCCGAGCACCCAGCTCAGGTCGAGGACGCGTTTTCCAGAAAGCATGCGTTGGGGTCTCCAGGATTGAGTAACGCTCACATTCCATCACTGGAGGCACCAGGCATCAAACGATATAAACTGCCCTTTCTTGTCAATAAAATTCACATCATGGCCTTGCACCGCCTGCCCCCGCTGGGATCGATACGCGCCTTCGAGGCGGCGGGCCGGCTGCTCAGCTTCTCGAAGGCGGCAGACGAGCTGTCAGTGACCCACGGCGCGGTGAGCCACCAGATCAAGGCGCTCGAAGGCTGGCTGGGCGTACCGCTGTTCCTGCGCCGGGGCAAGTCGGTGGCGCTGACCGACCAGGGCCGGCTGTACCTCGACTCGATCAGCCCAGCGCTGGGGGCCATCGCGGCCGCATCGCGCCGCATCAGCGCGCACGAGGTGCTGCGCGTGAACGCCCTGCCCACCTTCACCATGCGCTGGCTGTTTCCGCGGCTGGCGCAGTTCCGGGCGCAGCATCCGCACATCGAGGTGCAGATATCCACCGGCCTGGAGCCCATGAGCCGGCTGCCCGCCAACATCGACGTGGTGATCCGCCGCGAGCCGCACGAGGTCACGGGCCTGCACAAGGTGCGCGTGCTGTCGGAGACGGCGTTTCCGGTGTGCGCGCCGGCGCTACTCGAACGCGTGCCGCTGGCGCGCATCGCCGATCTGGCGCAGCACACCATCCTGCACTGCCCCGCACGGCGCACGGCCTGGGAGGACTGGCTCGCCATCGCCCACCACAGCCGCGTGGTGCCCGCGCAGTCGCTGGAGCTGGAGCATCTGTACTTCTGCCTGCAGGCGGCCATCGACGGCATCGGCGTGGCCATGGGCTATTCGCCGCTGGTCGCGCCCGACCTGGCCTCCGGCCAGCTCGTGGCGCCGTTCGGCGACATGGTGCTCGCCACGCCCGGCTATTTCGTCATCACGCGCGCGGAGCGCCAGCACGATCCGGTGGTCAAGACCTTCTGCGACTGGCTGCTGGAACAGGGCGCACGCTTCGACGCAGGCCGCTGACCGGCACGCCCGCTCAGGCCTCCCGCCACGGTTGCACCGGCAGCCCCGCCACGCTGGCACGCATCGCGAACACGCAGCCCGACAGCGGCCGCCATACCCTAACCATGGCGGCAGAGTTCATCGCCCGGACCGTAGCACGCGGGGTCAGGCATCTGCTGATCAATGCAGGAACCCTATCCAGCCCCTCCTTAGAGAGATTCAATTGCGGGTTCCACGACCAGCGCTTGAACGAGCACCGGTTTCAGACACTCACGCAGGCTGACCAGGTGATCACTCACTGGCGGCGCAACTACAACGCGCTGACTTGCCACCCGACTCCTCCGGCCAGATTCGCCTCCGGGCATCGCTGGAGAACTCGCAATCGCAAAACCCTTGGGCTCGCCAGCTCAATATCGGCACGCCGGAAGGCGTGCTAGCCCGCGTAACTGACAAAAATCTCACCGTGCGCTCATGGTCCTGTGGGGCCCGGGTTTCTACCATCAACACATCTCCTCAACACCCCACCAAGGCTTGGAGATCCCGTTCATCCACTCTTACAAGGAACCTCATCATGGCCCAAAACCGCCTCTCCCCTTCTTCCCTGATTGCAGCCCTGGCCACTGTGGCTGCCCTGGCCCTGCCGGGCATGGCCTCGGCCGCCTACTGGCATCCCGCCAACAACGAAGCCGGCGTGATCGTCCACCCGGAACACTTCCAGAGCGAGAAGACCCGTGCCCAGGTCAAGGCGGAAGTCCAGGCCGCCGCGCAGCAAGGGCTGCTCTCCTATGGTGAAGCCAACGCCTTCCCCTCGCAGCCCAACGCCGGGCCGGGCAAGACGCGGGAGCAAGTGGTCATGGAGCTGGTGAACGAGTCACCCGCCGAGCGCGACGCCCGCATGCGCCTCTTCAGCGAAAGCGGAGCTTGACAGGCTGTGCAGGGGCAAGCCCCAGCGAGTGACCAGCGCCGGGGCTGAAGGCCATCTGGCCGCCCCAGCGCGTAAGGGCAGTTGCCATGTGTCTCGGTCAATGGTTCTCTCATCGTACAACTGGTGCGCATCAGGGCCATTCGCGCTCATCAACCGCCCTGCTTATCGAGCCTGTTCAAGCGAGTTCGTGACCGTATCAATATTGGCGCCGAACACTGGGTACATGAGTGCTCCAATGAAGTCGATGGAGGTAACGCACGAAATCGTGGTGGCAGCGAGCGAGGGAACTCGAAGAATGCAAGGTGCACATAAGCGTTTATCACAGCAGATGCGAGATCTCGCTCAGTGGCTTCAGGCCCGAGCCAAACCTGCTGATCGCCTCACGGTGCGCGCCAAGCTCACTGTAGGGAAGATAGCGGATTCCCAGCTCCGCCACCCGAGTAAATGCCGGCCGACGCAACTGGCTGCGGACATCCTCGCGGCGAGCATCCGGCGCCACCAGAAACATCGATACACCCGTTCCCAATTCCGTGCCCAAGGCCAGATCGAGCATGCGCACAATACCTGAATAGATTGAGGTCGAGTGCTCCACTTCGAAGGCAGCGGCAATCTTCGAGCCTTCGGCCTCCACCCATATGACATCGATCAGGCGAACAGAATCCAGGCCGGCCCGCACCTGTGCGGGAAGCTGCGCCAGGCAGCCATCTCCGAGGCGCCCTCCTCGATAGCTGCGCCCCTGATCATTGGATGCAATCCAGACACCGTAGCCAAGCGATTTCCCCAGATCACGCAACCATCCCTGGATTTCCGTGTGCGTCGCATCGCTCTCGCGTTCCGCAGCCCAGCGTTTGTGGGCGGCGGCCGACTCCTCGCGCACCTTTTCGAGATCGGCCTCCCAGCCACGGACAGCGGACGCATCGTCATCGCCCGGTGGCGCCGCATACCGGCCCGCGCCGATGTCGAACAGCAGACCGGCCAGCGCCCCCAAGTCGTTTGACAATATGTTGCGATGCTGGGCATTGAGACGAAGGCCTCCTTCGCGCATTGAGAGGTAATGCTCCCACTTGCCAAGCTTGACACTGCTGCCCGTGAGCGCGTTATAGCCCCTCACGATCGCGGTGTTGAACGGCATGACGATCGTGGGATGGACGAAGTACAGGAGATTCGCCACCGCGGGGCCCAGGCCCTTGATCTGACGGGCATCGATCCGCCGTATGGCTTCGATCACTTCCTCGGCGCTGTTGCAGCAATCGCAGGTATGAAGCAATCGGGCAAACGCCTGCTGGTTGGTTGCATTCTCGTAGATGTCGGGGATACGCAGCTTGGGCTTCCACAGGAACGCGTGGTCCGCACCTTTGAAGATCTGGCGCTGCTCGGCCACGGAGCCGACCACCGTTTCTAGCGAGGAACCACGAAATGCATTGCCGAAGGTGCCCGCATCGATGTCCTTGACCACCTGAGCCAGACCGCGGCGAATCGAACGGAAGTTCTTGAGTCGCTCTTCCCAGAGAAACCAGGTGTTGTAGGTGCTTAGCGGATCGGCCTTCCAGTGACCGATGAGGGTTTCAAGCGCTTGGGACATGGTGTCGATAGTTCAGCGGACGCAAGATACCCATTGAACCACGGCACCACCCAGCCCACGCCGAAATCGCCAGTGTGGAACCTTGCCTCGGTGACCGCAGCCCTTCGCAGGGGGCGACTTGCTGATGTTCATCCAAAGGTCAATCCGATCTTGGTCATGAACGACGAAAAAGGTCATACCTACGCGATCACCATGCGCTGCGCACCTGGACCTTTCACGGTGACCATTTCGTGGACGGCTGCATGTTTGCCGAATCATCGCCAAACGCCCCGCCATGCGCTGGGTAGCCCGGTGCCTGGGAACTTGTAGTGGTATCACGGCGGTGCAAGAGAAGCTGACAAAAATCTCACCGTGCGCTCATGATCGTGTGGGGCCCGGGTTTCTACCATCAACACATCTCCTCAACACCCCACCAAGGCTTGGAGATCCCGTTCATCCACTCTTACAAGGAACCTCATCATGGCCCAAAACCGCCTCTCCCCTTCTTCCCTGATTGCAGCCCTGGCCACTGTGGCCGCCCTGGCCCTGCCGGGCATGGCCTCGGCCGCCTACTGGCATCCCGCCAACAACGAAGCCGGCGTGATCGTCCACCCGGAACACTTCCAGAGCGAGAAGACCCGTGCCCAGGTCAAGGCAGAGGTCCAGGCCGCCGCGCAGCAAGGGCTGCTCTCCTATGGTGAAGCCAATGCCTTCCCCTCGCAGCCCAATGTCGGGCCGGGCAAGACGCGGGAGCAAGTGGTCATGGAGCTGGTGAACGAGTCGCCCGCCGAGCGCGACGCACGTCTGCGCCTCTACGGCGAAACCGGGGCCTAATGGCCCATAAAAAGGAGGCCAGTTGAACATGCCCATTCATTTCAAGCCGAGAGCTGTCAGGTTGAAGCAACGCCCCTTCCGGTACGTTGACTTCGATGTAATGCGCTCGCAATCTATCGGTCATGGTCTCCTGACTACATTGAAATCGTACGCCGTACCACGTGCACTAAGAGGTACGACATCATTGCCTGCCCTCAAAGGAGACCTCCATGCATCGGAAACTCACTATCCTCATCCTCTCCCTTGCTGCCCTGGCGCCCGCGTTCGCCATGGATGCCGCACAGTCTGAGGCGCAAGTCGTCATCGCACTGAAAAATGGAGAAACGCTCTACGTCTTCAAAGACGGCTTGATGGCGAAGGAAGACAAATATGGACGCGCGGTTCATCTCAAAAAAGGCGAAACCGTCCAGACCCCTGATGGAAAAACCATCATCACAAAGGGCAACGAGATCGCTCGCTTGTATTCCCTGCTGACACAAGGCCACGGGGGCTGAGGCGGGCCACCGACGCGCGGACGACAAACCTTCCTCGCATTCAGTAGTCTCGTAAGACCTTTTCTCCAGTTGGAGAGAAGGTCTTAGCATTTACAGACCAGGCCTCGAGTCCATCAATACGCGTGCAGCCCCTGTTTCCTCATGAGCTGCCAAGACGATGCACAGGCCCATGCCGTGCCCCGCCCAATCAGCAGGTGCAGTGCAATTGATCAGGTTCTTGAACCCGAACACGCGTGGCTACAAAGGGGAGCATCCGCCCAGATCCGGCCCGCGCCGGGCGGCACGTTGATATGGCCTTTGCAGTAGGTCGTACCCGTCAACGGCGTGAACAGGTGCCCAAGAGGTTCCCATCGAGCCACATTAAAGCCACGCTGGCCGCAGGAAGGCGATGCTAAGCACGTTGTCGGGGAATGCATCTGTGCCCGCGGGGACAGCAATGAGGCACAGCGGTTCAGCGCCTGTCGGCTCCGGGTACGATGCTGATCAGGGGCTGCCTGGCCCGTCTTTTCGATGCCCTGCAGGTACTGCCCCGCCAGCGCAGGTCGGGTGCTCGTAATGCCAAGGCTTTGCACGCTCACCACCTCATGGGACTGCCCTGTGGCCAACGTGACCTGCGCCCCGCCATTCACAGATGGCAGAGAACGCACCACTGCGCGCAGATCACGCCGGCCCCGAAAGGAAGCCGCTTCGAATCGACTTCCTTTCGAGAGAGTCGTAGTCATGCCGACTTAGCTCACTTTCTTCCCGAACGCGCCGCGGCAGGCTTTGCCTCGGTCTGCTGCAGGGCATCCGCCATGCCGATGAGAACGCCACTGACCAGAGTTGCATAGCTGTCAAACATGGCCTGCGAAGCGCGCAGGCCCAAGACTTGCCCTTCTTTGACGCTCTGCAAGTTCTTCTGTGCACTGTCCATCAGTTGCTGAATCGCTGCACTCGCCTGCGCCCCGGTTTCGGTACCTTGACTCTGGGCGGCTTGCAAAACCCGCATCCATGGCGCCTGCAACTGTTCGCTGCCATGTTCCGCGAGTTTCTTCACCACCGCCAGCAACGTCCCCTCCAACTTGTCGAGGTCGGCCAGCGCCTTCTTGGTCTGTGCCTCGCGCAGGGTGGCGCCCTGCTCCACCATCCGGCCCAAGGCGCGGCGGTTGGCCTCGACCGTCTGTACCAGGGCGCTGTCCATCCCCGCTACGGCCTGTCCCAGCAAGGCCTCCACATCTACCCGCGCCAGAGGGTTGTCGGCCGCGCCAAACGATGCGGCCTTGGCAACCGTGTTCAACACATGTCGAACGTTGGTCAACGTCAGTTCGCGACTTTGCAGAGCACTCAGCGTCGCGTCACGCACCACATTGCGAATGGTCTCCCCTTGTTGGGCCGTGGCTTCGCTGAACTTTCCGATCAGGGCATCCCGATCAATACCGTACTTGAACATGGTTGTCTCCTTTTATTGCATGTGCTGGCCGCCGTTGATGGCGATGTTGGCCCCGGTCACGAAGGCCGCCTCTTCCGAGGCCAGGTAGATGATCAGGCCAGCAACTTCCTCGGGCTTGCCGAGGCGCCCCACCGGGATCTGTGGGAGGATCTTGGTGTCCAGCACTTCCTTCGGGATCGCCGTGACCATCTTCGTGCCGATGTAGCCCGGAGAAATGGTGTTGACCGTCACGTTCTTCTTCGCCACCTCGAGCGCCAAAGCCTTGGTGAAGCCATGCACGCCTGCCTTTGCGGCCGAGTAGTTGGTCTGGCCGAACGCGCCCTTGGAGCCGTTCACCGACGAGACGTTGATGATCCGGCCCCAGCCGCGCTCGACCATGCCGTCGGCGACCTGTTTTGACATGTTGAACAGGCTATCGAGGTTGGTGCGCATCACGGCATCCCAGTTGACCTTGTCCATCTTCTTGAACGTCATGTCGCGCGTGATACCGGCGTTGTTCACCAGCACTTCCACTGGGCCTAGCTTGGCTTGCACTTCGGCAACGGCCTTGGCACAGGAGTCGATGTCGGCCACGTCGCAAGGCACGGCCAGGATGTCGTAGCCTCGCTCCTTCATCTGAGCCACCCACTCGGCGTGCGCCTTGTTGCTCGGCGAGTACGTTACGGCCAGCCTGTAGCCCGCATCGACCATCTTGGTCGAGATCGTCTCGCCCAGGCCACCCATGCCGCCGGTGACCAGCGCCACCCGGTTGTTCTTGTCGCTCATATGTGTCTCCTGATTGGTTGGAAAGAATCGTGTTCAAGTTCGCTTAGGCCCGGTCGAGGGCCATGGCCACACCCATGCCGCCGCCGATGCACAAGCCCGCCAGACCCTTCTTGGCGCCCCTGCGCTGCATTTCGTGCAGCAGCGTGACCAGGATGCGGCAGCCAGAGGCGCCGATGGGGTGGCCGATGGCGATGGCGCCGCCGTTCACGTTGACCTTGGCCGGGTCGACACTTAGCAGCTTGTTGACAGCGCAGGCCTGCGCGGCAAAGGCTTCGTTCAGCTCGAACAGGTCGACATCGCCAACGCCCCAGCCCGCGCGGGCCAGCGCCTTTTGCGACGCGGTCACGGGGCCCAGGCCCATGGTGGCCGGATCGAGCCCCGTGGTAGCGAAGCTGGCGATGCGCGCCAGGGGCGTGAGGCCCAGGGCGGCGGCCTTCCTGGCCGTCATGACGACCACGGCGGCGGCGCCGTCGTTGATGCCGGAGGCGTTGCCCGCCGTCACGCTGCCTGCTTTGTCGAAGGCGGGCTTGAGGCCGGCCAGGGCTTCGGCGTTGGTCTTCTTGTTGATGAATTCGTCCGCGTCGAAAACGACAGGATCGCCCTTGCGCTGTGGGATGTTGACCGGGACGATTTCGTCCTTGAACTTGCCGGCTTCCTGCGCGGCCGCGGCCTTCTGCTGGCTGGCCAGGGCCAGGGCGTCCTGCATGTCGCGGGTGATGCCTTCCTGCTTGGCAACGTTTTCCGCGGTGATGCCCATGTGGTACTTGTTGTACACGTCCCACAGGCCATCGTTGATCATGGTATCGACCATCTTCCAGTCACCCATGCGCTGGCCGTCGCGGCTGCCCGTGAGCACGTGGGGGCTGGCGCTCATGTTTTCCTGGCCGCCAGCGACGATGATTTCGCTGTCGCCTGCGAGCACAGATTGGTAAGCCAGCATCACGGCCTTGAGGCCTGAGCCGCACACGGCGTTGATGGTCAGGCCCGGCACGGACTGGGGCAGGCCCGCCTTGATGACGGCCTGGCGCGCGGGGTTCTGGCCCGCACCAGCAGCCAGAACTTGACCCATGATGACTTCACCGACCTGGTCGCCAGTGAGCTTGGCGCGCGCAAGTGCCGCCTGGATGGCGATGCTGCCCAGCTCGGGGGCCGAGATCTTGGCGAGCGAGCCGCCAAACTTGCCCACGGCGGTGCGAGCGGCTGAAACGATGACGATATCGTCGGACATGAGAATCTCCTTTTTGGTGGGTGTTGAATGCAAAGGTGGGGTGGTGCCAGCTCAGGCCTCCTTGGCTTTGACATAGCGGCCTGGTGCAGGCTCGATGGCGGGAAATTCGGCATTGCCGGGCACTTTGAGTGCCGCGACCTGGGCGCTGGCGCGCGCAGCCATTCGCTCCATTCGGGCCAAGCTCCCCCATGTCCGAGAAATCCGGCATGGCAGTCAGCAAGATGACGCTCGCCGCAGTCGTCTCGCCGCGCGCAGCGGCAATGGCCAAGGCACTTGCCAGCAAGGCGCCACCTATGCAGAAGCCCAGGGTATTGATCTGACCGGAACCATGGCCCTGAGCGACCGCACATGCCATCAGCGATTTCTCGGCCCGCAGATCCAGGATGTAGAACTTGTTGATACAGGGCGGAATGATCACCAGGAGACGCATGTACACCTTGGCCGTGGTGGGGGCGTACTGGATCAGCTGCATGCGATTGCCGTCGAGCACGAAACTGCCCGGGCTGGGTGGCGACGTCACGACCGACCTCGAAAACCTGGTCGTAGGTCATGGACACCCTGCCCTTGACCAAGTCGTCGAGAAAGAGCCGCGTGTCCTCCGTGAGGGCGCCGCCGCTGTCGATCGCCGCCTGGATGGCTTCGGGATCGGAGGCCAGGCCATTGGCCGGGCTCGTAGCGCCGATGACCTGGCGCAGTGCAAACCCCCGCTGGGCCTTGCTGTGTTCATCCAGCGACACCGCCGCCAAGGTGCGGTTCATGGGCTCCGCAAACTGCCGATAGCCTTGCGACAGCTGGGCGATCCATAGATCTTTTTGCCAGGTTTCTCCGGGGAACCGACGCTCTGAAGGCGCCTGTTGCGCAGGCTTCAAGCTTGATGACCACGAGTCGACCATCTGTTTGATGCCCTGCCGCCATGCCTGGAGCGATGGAGCCATGGCCGGCCAGACGGCCGCTCGCGCCTGGGCCCAGGTGTCGAACCACTGCGCAGGTTCCGGTCTGGACGGGGGTTGTGGCATAGGGGACCCTCAATGAGGCTTGACGTGCGGTTCGGTGCGCCCGGTGATGAAACGCGCAAATGTGTCGATTGCTACCTTGGTAAAGCCATGAGGCGCCAATTTGTGCACTTTGTAAAGTGACAAATACATCACACGCCGTTACCTAGCGCAATCTGATTTAAATGTAATTTCCCCGTCAACCAATCGCTATCTTGGATCCCTACGATCAAGGCGATCCCCCACCGAAAAAGACGGCTGCATTGAATTCGGTGTTTCTCGACATTACAGGCGCGCAGGCAGCAAGTGCGACAGATTCCGTGCACAACCACTGCACAGTCGAACAGGAGCCCGATGTCCACCCATCTTGCAGTTGCCTCACACGGCCTGAGCACTCAATGACATTGTTCTTTTCCTTTTTCCTTTCCGCGCTCGGCGGGCTTGCTTGCAGCCACTCGTTCGCAGCTGATCCCATGTCTGCAAACGCTACCAAGCCCACTCCTGTTGCGCTGTCCAAAGCAGACATTGTGAATGGCAAGGTTATCTTCAACGACAAGTCGTGCGCCGCGTGCCATGGCGCTGACGGGAATTCATCCATTTCCACCAATCCCAAACTGGCTCAGCAACATCCCGAATACCTGTTCAAGCAACTTCAGGAGTTCAAGTCCGGTGAGCGCAATAGCCCGGTGATGAGCGGAATGGCGGCACAGCTTTCCGAGCAGGAGATGCGCGATGTCGCCTGGTTTCTCGGGGCTCAGCGGATCGAGCCCGGCTTCGCGAAGGAGAAGGATCTGGTGACTCTGGGCGAAAGGATCTATCGCGGCGGCATTGCCGACCGCAACATCCCGGCGTGCGCAGCCTGTCACAGTCCCGACGGCGCTGGAATACCAGTCCAGTACCCACGTCTTGGAGGGCAGCATGCCGACTATATAGCGGCACAGCTGATGGCGTTTCGCGATGGCATTCGTCTCAATAGCAGGCCGATGGCTGGCGTGGCAGCACGCTTGAACGATCGCGAGATCAAGGCACTGTCTGACTACATTGCAGGCCTTCGCTAGGTATCCGAACATGCTCAGTTCTTGGCCAAACTATCACTGCATCACATTGCTGGAAGGTCGATCCACGGGAAAATTTGTGGCCATTCACGCACCCCCTTATACCGATTCAGGTCAGTCGATATACATAAACGGACGTTGGTTTTCCCAGAACGTGGTGAGCACCATGCTAGTCGTTTGGCTGATCTGCGTGGCCCTCTTCGTCGGTTTCCTGCTCTGGCAACATTACAAGTATCGAAACAAGACGGGCGACAAGCGACGGGCATCTTCACACAAACGCAGTTCCCGGAAAACTCGGCATCATCGCCGAAACAATCAATGAATGAATATATTGATCCACTGAAAACCGCCCGGATGTCACTGTCGAGAGCAGAGCATTCTGCGCAAGGGGCTGGAATAAAAGATCAAGCGCGGGACAGCCGAGCGCAAGACGGCGCAAGTGCAGTAGATCATCCAGGTAAGACCAACATGGCTGAGGCCAACAGGGCCTACGACCAGCCTCTCTCGGAGATTGAGGCCTAGGTGGAAGACGGTCGCAAGGGCTTGAGAAACACCCTGAAGGCCAACCCGCAGGTCGTGCGCGAGCAGTACGAGCGCCAGTTGAAGGAGCTGCAGGAGGCCTACGAAAAATGAAGTTCACCAAGTGCTAGAAACACATTCGGAAATGCATCGACTTCGATGTAATGCACTCGCAATCCATCAGTCATGGTCTCCTGACTAGATTGGAATAGTACACCGTACCACATGGACCAAGAGGTCCAACGTGATAATTTCTACTCAAAGGAGTTCTCCATGTATCAGAAACTCGGTGTCCTCATCCTATCTCTTGCCGCCTTAACACCTACATTCGCCACGGATGCAGCCATGGCCGAGGCCATGTACGTCATTGCATTGAAAAACGGCGAAACGCTTTACATCTTCGAAGACGGATTGATGGCCAAGGAAGACAAATACGGCCGTGCCGTTCGTTTCAAAAAGGGCGAAGTCGTTCAGACTATCGGTGGGAGATACATTACACCTGTGGGTGACGAGGTCGCGCGGCTGAACATCCTGCTGACATATGGCCACCAAAACTGAGCAGGTCAGCCTGGCGCTCTCCCAGAATCCGGGCAGTTCTGAAGAGCTTGGCCAGAAGCGACCAAGCTGCAGTCTGGAACTGTCCAGTTTCCGGGAGAGCGTCAGCCAATGCCCGACCGCTATCGAAGAACTGCTTGGGAGTTTGGAGTAAACCACGCGCGCCCCGGAGTTGTACGTGGCACTCAGGCTGTGGCACCTTGGCGCAGGCACAGCAGATTCACTGCACGCAGATTAGCAACTGTTGAAAAACGGTTGGAACGGATTATGGCATCGGTAGCCGGAGCGCATGCTCTTTGGCGCTCCTAAGAAAATGGCGCACAATTCGCTCAATGGCCGCATCGAAGCCCATAACAACGCCGAAGAGCAGGTGACGCGAGCGTGAGATAGCCCGCCTGATTCTCCACCTTATCCTATCGCTTATCTTTGGAGACAGGAGCTTGGATTATTGTCAATATAACGGGCAACAGGTCAAAATCATGGGTTGGATGCATAGGTGAGCATGCGCTCCTGCGTCATCCCGAAGCCCCACGTCCGCAGGTATCCCCAAGCCTCTCGCACTACAGGGCTCGCCGCAGCATCCAGCACACGGCTCCATTGCCCCACCTGGGCATCATAGAGCCCTCGTCCTATGGGATTGCAGGAAGCTTGCTTGAGCCAGTCCCACGGCGGTAGGACCACCTTCTCGATCCTGCTCCCGGGAAGGCCTTCTGCGATTCCCAACCCCGCAGGGTCGAAATCCACAAAAGCCCAAAGAGGCTCTACCCGAGCTTCCAGAACAGATTTGACATGAGCCGGTGAATAAAGATTATCACCGCGAAACACTGCCATCACCCTCCGTTGGCCCAGAACCAACCAAGCATAGCGGTGCAAGTCAGTGAACGCCTCCCAGTTCTCCACAAGACACAGCACGTCGCAGTCAATCGCGTGCAACTCCTGTACCTTGACCACAATGCACATCTGAGGCGGCAACACAATGGGCTGCCCACGCCAAGTGCACGCCCCCAGCAGCTTGATTGCCACTTCACCATTATGGACCGCTCGGGTGCCGGACTTTTCAGACATTCCGCCATACTGGGCTGCGGCTGCCCTGGTCGCTGCGGCGCCCAGCGCTTGCACCGGCAGTTCGTGGCTGTGCAGAAGGCGCTCGGCCTGATCCCAGTGGTTTGGCATGTAGAAGATGACATTCCCACTCGGATGACCCAAACCATACTTGGCCGACAGGCCTTTGGCGACAGCGCCAGTGTTTCGGCGGGAAGGTCGATCGACCACCAGCCGCTGTAGATACTTTTGCTCCTGATACGAGAGCGTCATACCACCCCCTGGGTCGGGCGCTGCACGCATATATCCTCGAACGGCTCGTTTACCTGAAACCGTGAGACATCGGTAGTCGATACCAGTTCAAGCAGAAGACCCTGCCCATGAAGCCTGGGATAGCAGTACATCAGCCATGCCCCGTCGTCCAAATCCTGGAGTTCCGACCGCTCGCGCTTCCAACCTAGCAGCGAGATTTCTCTCTCAGACACAGCGATCTCCTCAACAAGTGTCTTTAAGGCATGCACGTAGCTCGGCAATGTCTCTTCCGGCCATTCATCATCATCGTCAATAAGCTGCTGGGCAGCCGCTGGAAGCGGCACCGCTGCCACCGCCTTGGGCGGAGGCAGTATCGCCAATATCCGCAGGAGATCCTCATTGATCAGCAAATCCCCGTCTGCGACGTCCGGTTGCAGCCGCACGGGAACGGGCTCTGGCCTTATCAAAACCACATCTGCAGGCTGCAGATTGTCCACCGGCAGGTCCCATCCCCCCATCGTCTTGTGGCGGTCCAGCCAAAGCGAAAACCCCGACAGCAACCGCAATCGAGTCTCCAGCAGGCGTGCATCAAACAGCCGTGTGGCTATCACTGCCTGCGCGTCCTTGATGAGTCCCGTCCACTTGAGCACCTGAGCTCCCAGGCGACGGGACACCAAAGCATGTGCCTCAGGCAGCCCTACCGCGATGGCTCCCTCCCGCACCTGATCAACAAAGCGGGAGATGTTATCCATGCTGCGCAGGAATGATTCAATCTGGCTCAGGTATCGTCGGTTCTGCCTGAGCTTGGCGTCCAGTCCTTCAACATTGCCGTACTTGTTGCCGATGAGGACATGCAGCATGTGCAGGTTCTGCTCAATGCTGTAGGCGATGTCCACCGTGGTTTCGTCCAACGCCCAAAGAATTTGCTCCATGTTGGCGAGACTGCCCCTGGATTTTGCAAATCGCATCTCTGACCACAGCGACTGTGCCTGGCCCACCGAGGCGGTAAGGCTGCGCAAATCCTTGAGCGCATGGTAGCTAGATAGGTGATCTGAGAGGAACTCACGCAGGCGGGGATTCAGGCGGTAGGTATCCTCGTCATAAGGCTTGATGGCGCCAATCTCAAACAGCGCATCCACCCCCTTCTGGTGCTGGCGGTCACCACCAGAAACGGCGCCTTCGAAGGCCTCGGCCACGATGTCAGCGTGCCGCGCCAACACCGCAAGCACCTGTCGATTACAACGAAAAGCTTAACCACGGCGTCACATCTTGCTACACAATGGTCTACTAGGTCTGTCGAATGGGTTGATTCAATACATTGAATTAGTTAACTGATATGAAAATTACAATAATTGACGTTACTGAAAGCGATCTTGGTGTGCGGCAGGTCCCCATGAACTACCGTTCGGTCACCGGGCGGGTGCAAACCTTGGATGGGCAGACGGTGTCATTCGAGAGCACCTTGGAGCGTGACCTGGTCTTGTTGATGGACTTCGATCCTCGGATAGCGCGCATCACCCACCAACCGATGAAGATCCGGTACCGTCTCGAATCTGGCGAGGAGCGCTCATACACGCCTGACTACTTGGCTACTTCTCGGGGCAGTCCGCTCAGGAAGCCTGCACGGCCCCTACTTTTTGAGGTCAAGTATCTGGATGAACTTCGGGATCGATGGAGCGACCTCGAAGCGGGCTTCCGGGCCGCCCGTATGGTTTGCGCACAGCGGCGTTGGGGGTTTCAGGTTGTCGATGAACGCTACATCCGCGACGACTATCTGAAAAATGTCACCTTTCTGCGTGACTACCGCTCGTATCCCTCCGATGGCAAGTCGGCTCTCATGCTCCTACAGACTCTGCAAGAGCTTCAAGTCTCCACACCTTCGGAACTGTTGGCTGCAACCTTCATGGACCTGACCAACCGCATGCAAGCTGTGGGCGCCATGTGGCGAATGGTGGCGAATGGCTCCATCGGCGCGAATCTCAGGCAAAGGCTAACGATGAAGTCAGAAATTTGGTACGAGGAACCTACGCTGTATGGCAAATGAACTGCATGCTTCTGGCTTCGCTGTCAGCCCTGGAGCCCCGGTGGTGTTCAAGCAGAAAGCTTGCATCGTGCGCCGTGTTCTCTCCACCGATCGGGTGATCATCGAAGACATTGATACCGGCCGCTCAGAGGTCGCGTTCATCAACCAGCTGTCTTCGATCACCACGCTCGTGCCCGAACATGAAGCTGGGGCTACAGGGGAGATGGTTGCTGGACCGTCAGCCCTGCCACCAGCGCTGCTGGCCTTTACTGCTGCCGAGATTGCGAAGGCTGAAAAGCGTCTGGACGTGATCGCCCCGTTGTTGGCAATGCGCAAGCGCTCTCGCAAAGATGTCGAGGACCATGCCAGGCAGTCCGGGGTTTCCGCTGTTACGCTCTACAAGTGGATCAAGAACTACAACGGGTGTGGCTCTCTCGTGGGCCTCATGGATGGCAAGCGAGGCGCCCCCAGCGTGAAGAAGCTTGATGAGCGGGTGGAGCAATTCATCCAGGAGGCGATAGACCAGCTCTACCTGTCGTCGCAACAACTGACGCCTCGGGATATCTATCAGACCGTGAAAGACCGTTGCGAGCTCGAGCGCAAGCCCGTTCCCCACGAAAACACCGTGCGCAACAGGATCGCTGCACTTCCTCTAAACCGGGTTCGGCGCAAGCGCGGTCAAGTTGCATTGGCAGACAAGGACATGCCTACTCCCGGTGTGTTCCCCGAACCCGTCAATCCTCTCAATCCGGTGCAGATCGATCATGTCCAACTCGACATGATCGTGGTCTTCTCTGACACACGTATGCCATGGGGACGGCCTTGGCTGACCCTGGTCATTGACTGCCTGACACGCGTGATCATCGGCTTCTATCTGAGTATGGACCGCCCTTCAGCAGTGGCTGCCGGCATGGCCCTGGCGATGGGCATGCTGCCAAAACAGGATTACCTCGCATCCCTCGGTTTGCCGGGCCGTTGGCCTGTGCACGGCAAGATTCGCAAGGTGCTGTGTGACAACGCCAAGGAATTTCGCGGGGAGGCCCTTAAGTTCGGCTGCAAGGAGAACGCTATCGATTTGGAACTTCGGCCTGTCAAGCAGCCACGCTACGGGGCCTACATCGAGCGCCTCGTGGGCAATGTCAACATGATGCTGCGCAAGAAGCCTGGCACGACGTTCTCCAACCCTCAGCAGCGGGGAACCTATGACTCCAAGAAAAAGTCTGCATACACCTTGCATGAGTTGGAGATCGAAATTGCGGACTGGGTTGTGAACCACTACCACGTTCACAAACACGGTGCCCTGATGAAGCCGCCATTGATCGTTTGGGAGGAGAAGATTCTGGGCACAGATGGCGCCATGGCAGCCGGACTTCCGATCCAGATTGCGGATCCAGAAAAGCTCAAGTTGGACTTTCTCCCGCTGGAGTCGCGTGTGGTGTCGCCCTCGGGCGTCCGAATGAACAAGGCTGACTACTATCACGAGGCTCTCAATCGATGGATCAATGCAAGCGATCCCGACCATCCTTCGGAGAAGCGCAAATTCACCGTCAAGTACCATCCTCGGCGCCGGCGTGAGGTGTGGTTTCTCGACCCCGAGGTCAAGCAGTACGTGAAGCTCGATCGCTATCCATTTCAAGCTCCCGGAGATGACGAGGTTGACGGCTACGTGGGCGTGGAAGAGCACATTGCGATTGAGGCCCGCAGGCAGCACGAAGGAAGCCAGCTGGAGGACAAGAAGGCCAAGGCAGGTTACCGCTTGCGTAGCGCCCACAGAGAGGCCAATGCTGTGGCAGACACGAAGAGAGTGAGGCGAAAGCCTCCATCCTCGTCGCCTCGAAGTGGTGGCGCAGACCGGTCGGTTGTCGAGACGCAAATGCAGCCTGCGCGGGAGCCTGTGGGATCGGGGGCCAACCCCTTTGAAGCATTCTTGAGCAAGAAAATTACGGGCTTCAATGCGTAGCGTGACGATGAACCAATTTCCTCATCTACACGAAGCTACGGCTCAAATGCTGGAGGCTTCACTGCCCGAAAAGCTGGAGTTCGTTCGCTCGAACCACCTGTTCGGCTACCCCGCCTACGACCATATTTTGCGAGACCTGCAGGACCTGGTGGCGTTCCCTCGTTCGCTTAAACCTGAGTGTCGCGCTGTCATCGCAGACAGCGACAATGGCAAGACCACGTTGACGCGGCAGTTCATTGCCAACAACCCCATCGTGCTGGATGAGGCCGGTTATCCGATCACCAAGGTGTTGTGGGTCGAGACACCTGCGAGTGCTGATGAACGACGGCTGTACAGCGCGATCCTAAGTGCCTTGAACGTGACGCATCGGCCCGACGCCCCCCCAGCACGGCTGGAAGCGCTTGCGCATGAAGAATTGGCCGTGCAGCGCACTTCTGTACTGGTCCTCGATGAGTTGCACGCCATGCTCAACAGCCCCGCGCGTCAGCAAAAGCAGTTCATGGCCTCGCTCAAGAGGCTCTCTAACATGCGTCAGTTAAGCATCGTAGCGTGCGGGACTGTCGACGTCTCAAGGGCCTTGGCTATCGATACTCAGTTCGTCAGTCGTTTCACTCGATTGGCGTTGCCCCGTTGGCAGGCAGATGAGAGTTTTCTCAAGCTGCTCGCATCTTTTGAGCGACTGATGCCGCTCGCCAGGCCCTCAAATCTGACCGCCCCCAAGATGGCGCTTGAGGTGTTCAAAAGCTGCGATGGCACCATCGGGTCCGTACGAAAGATCACGCTCCAAGCTGTCGAGCGCGTGCTCAAAGATGGTGGCGAGCGGGTGACGTTCGAGATTCTGCAAGGCGCCTGCCAGTCTTTTACAAGGAGCCGCTTGGTCACGGCACCGCGGCCGAGCTGAACAATCATGCAGCCATATTCCCAAGAGACGCTGGGCTCGTTCTTGGTGCGCTGGGCATGGGCTCGGGGGGAGCAGCCTGCAGTCTTGTCTCATCGACTGGGCCTGGGCTACTTCGTTTGGACCAGGGATCTGGACCGCAGCTTGTCCGAGGAGATGTTGCAAGCCATTGCAGCGGCCAGTGGCTGCAGGCTGGAGCAGGTTCGTTGTATGACCTATTGCAGTCAGCTGGCTGCAGCAGCAGTACCTGTGCACCGCAGCGGCTTTCTGCCTTGGCTGCTGCCTTTAGGGATCTACCATCGGCGCAGGCTTCGTTTTGGGCAGCTGTTCTGCCCTGCTTGCCTAAGGGAAGATATGCCGCGCCATCTGCATATGCACTGGCGCTTGGCTTCATCGTGGATTTGCCTCAGGCACGGCGTCAGTCTCATGGATGCGTGTCCGCACTGTGGCGCCCCGTTCGCTCCATATCGAAACGACTCTCTTGTTTTGGGGCGGTGCGAGTGTTGCGCCTTTGCTTTGTACAGCGCACATCCATCTACCTGTTCTGCGCGGCAGCAGGCGCAGCAAGAGCGTGTCGATGCGTTGTGGAGGCAGGCGTTTCTCGGGCACCCGCTGCCTTTGGCGTTGGCCTATCGGTTGATCACTCAGAGGGCGAAAAAGGCTCCTGATTTTTCAGGCGCAGGAGAACCGTGGAGCTACTGGCGAATCTTTGCTCGCAGCCACCTGCTGGAGAACGCCTTGGCCAGGTTTGACGAGGATATGGAGTGCTACACAAGAGAAGTTGGAGTCCACGAGTGTTACGTTCGTGCTTTGCCGCAGGCACGTACGACGCCAAGGTCGTGCTGGGAAGTGCCGCGTGATCCTCAGCTGCGGGCCCGCAGGATCCTTCAGATTGCATTGCGTTTGTCGGTCAGGCGCTCCACTGCATCGCGTGTGAAGGCACGGCTATGACCCAATCCAAAGCTGATGGGTCGCCCGGACAATATTTCGCACATGCACTGCGTTCAGCGTGCGGCAACTGTGGGCGATCGATGGACAAGGCCCACCGCATCCATCATGGAGTGAAGTACTGCAGCAATTGCTACCCAGCAGTTTTTCCTCCGCGAACCTGCCAGATCTGCGGCGAGACGGCCAGAGCCCACAAGCATGCAACCTCGTCGGTATGTGGGAAATGTGCACGGCAGGACCGCACATGTCTGCGTTGCGGCCGTTTGACTCCCCAAGCCGCTTTGCGGGTCGGAGACCGCGTTGCATGCGCATCATGTGCGCCTTATTACCGCACTTCAAGACCTTGCGATACGTGTGGAACGCCGAGCGCGAGGCTGAGCAGGTCGCGCGGCTTTCCTGAGCGTGGCCAGATGTGTGAGCGTTGTCTGCGCAAAGTTACTCAGGCTACCTGCAGCCACTGTCACAAGCACCGCACTCAGTACTTTATGACGCTCGCTGGTTGCCATCTTTGCAGCAAGTGCTGCGAACTGGATGGTCCCAGCCATGACTGTCCAGATTGCGGCTCGCGCGTGCAGGGAACGGGCTTCTCGCCTTGTTTCAGCTGTTCCATCAAGCGCGGGAATGTGAAACGGCAGCAGTCAGTCCAGCACATGCTAGTGACTCAACAGGCGAAGCAGCTGTACGCGGACTTCACGCAGTGGGGCAATTCATCGCAGCGGGCAAGCAAGTTGGCGGCGCATGCTTCGCGCTACTTGCAGTTCATCACTCGCATAGACATCGCGCTGCAGCAGGCATCCGTCCCGTTGGACCAGGCCGTGTTGCTGGAGACCTTCACAACGCAGGAGCTGCGGCAAATGGGGTTGCTAATGCAGTTTTTGGTGGAACAAGGCGCTTTCCTCCAAGACGCTGCAGCGCGCCGCCAAAACTCGGATGAGGCCTTGGTGCAAAGCAAGCTCAAGGGCGCTACAGGCAAGCCCTGGGCCGCCGATCTCCAAGCCTTTGATACGGCGTTGGCCCAACGGCAAAAGCCGCTGAATGTACGAAGTCGCAAGTCCTATCTTTCTGCTGCCATTGCCCTGTTGACTGCCGCCAAGGTGGGACGCGCAACGCAACTCAAGCAGGAAGCAGTCGATGCACTCTTGCGAAGCAAGCCAGGCCTGCGCGCATCACTGACCCCCTACTTGTCGCACTTGGCGAGCCGGCACGGGATGCGCCTGAAGGTGCCCGGCAAGCGCACGGCACCCAGACAATCTCTGCTGCCGCAAGCGCGGTACGCAAGGCTATTGATGGATGCCATTGCGGGCAAACCTCCTCGCCCAACTGAGTTGTCGTTGACCGCTACGTTACTTGCGCACCTACTGAACGTGCCACTGACGCAAATACTTCAGCTGAGACACCAGGACGTTGACTGGGCGACAGGGTTGCAGATGCGCCTGAAGGATCGCTGGATGGAGGTGCCGCAAGAAGTGGGCGCGTTTGTCCGAGCGCTGCAGTCACCAGAACATTTGGGTGGGTCAGACTTCAACCCTTGGGTGTTCCCGGGCCGACTGATAAGTGACTGCCTCAGCACATCTGCTGTTTCCTACCATCTGAGAAAGTACGAAATCCCGACGAACCGAAAGCAAGCACGCCACTGAACCGAAGATGCCCAAGGCATCTACAGGCTGTAGCGAGCTTCAGCAATCAGATGCGCTACGGAATACGTCAACGACGGTCTGGATCTATGTAAAGATGCCGGTGGGTAGCATCGTCGGATGCGCCACGGTGACAGGCCTGCACACACTCGCTCCCAGTACTCTGTGGAGGCGATTCGGCACTGTATCCGGGCTCAAGCGCCACGAGTTCTTTGAGTATTTTTCGGGTCTGCCAAAAGCCTTTGCACTGGGGCTGAGCGAACCTACACAACTCGCGTCTCCCATACCGCTGAGCAAGCTGCGCGACATGGCGGGCGGCTTTCATCCACCGCAGTTCTTCGCCAATGTCGCCAGCGATGGGCCTTTGCTGCACGTGATGAGCCAGGCTCTTCACGGCAGACCTCACAAGTCGCCCAACCTGCAGCGAGAGCTGGAACTGGCGTGAGGCGTTCTCGGAAAACGCCGGGACCGAGATTAGGCTCTACGGCGATCTGCCGCAGCAGCCATCTCTGCTAGGAACGGCCCTTCATGTTGGGCAGGTTGAGCGATGAGAAAGGCGTTGCGATCTTGGCCGACGATCCACGCAGGAGGCTTGCCCCGTCCTGTCCATGTGGCGCCAGTAGTTGGATTTTGGTACTTGGCCGCGCCTTGCTTTTTGCTTTTGGCGGGCAGCAACGGAAAGACTTGCTGAGAGGTGAGGCCAAACTCGGTGACGAGCTCTTGTACGCGACGAAGTGCGGCTGTGGCTTCAGTTTTCTTTGCCTTGGCGATTTCTGCATCCAGAGCAGCTTTCGCGGCCAGTAGTTCGGTCAAATTCATAGTCATACCTTGGTCCATGGGCGTTCGCCATCACGTGTGGCGCCAACAATTATCGGGCTTACTTGGAACTGACTGAGCCTCGCCGCCAGTAAAGATCAGGTCGGTGGGGATAGTGAACGGCAAGGAGCATCCGTCCCTGCTGCCGTCAGTTTCATTGCCCACGGGCATCCAGGGCCGTGGCGATCTGCAACTCCCTCGTTGCGTCGATAGTCAAACGCAGTGCACGGCGCACAGGGTCCACTTCAGCAACGGGGGAGCGCGACTGTGCTGCTATCGCACCGAGGCAGTGGTTGATGACGGATGTCGGGGCACCGAGTTGCTCGCGCTCGTACCGCGACAAACAAGAACGATCTACGCCAAGGAGCTTCGCGAATTCGGCTTGGGTGCGCTGTCCTCGTGCCTGCCTGATCAGTTCACTTTGTCGTGTAGGGAACGTTTGAATACTCATCGATGTGCTATAGATACATCATATGTGCAACAATAGCACAATTTGATAGTAGCCTCACCTACAATCAAAATTGGAAACAACATGGCAAGAGCAGACCAAATCAAAGCGCTTTTCAGAGCCTACGCAGGTAACGAAGACGCACAGTTCATCTCCGTGGCACTTCAAGTCGCTGCGGATGAAGCTCGCCGTGGTCACTCAAAACTTGCAGCGGAGCTGCGAGAGCTCATTGAAAAGGCGCGAGCCCCTGCTGCCCCCCGTGCGCGCGCACGGACATTACCTCTTGTGCAGCCTCGCGGCGAACTGGCTGAGCTGCTGACAGCGCAGTACCCCCAGCACCCTTTGAAGCACATGGTCCTGTCCAGGGAGGTGGAGCAGAAGCTGCAACGCGTGCTCCTGGAGCAGCGTCAGCATGAGCGCCTCAGTGAGCATGGATTGACGGCTCGCCGCAAGCTCTTGTTGGTAGGGCCTCCCGGCACTGGCAAGACGATGACGGCTGCCGTGCTCGCTACTGAGCTGAAGCTGCCGCTTTTCACCGCGCGGTTTGACAGCCTCATCACCAAGTTCATGGGGGAAAGCGCCTCTAAGCTTCGCTTGGTCTTCGAAGCTCTCAAGATCACCCGCGGTGTGTACTTTTTTGACGAGTTCGACTCGCTGGGCATGCAGCGGGGGGGGCAGCATGACGTTGCAGAGATGCGCCGCACGCTGAACATGTTCTTGCAGCTGATCGAGCAGGACACCTCGGACAGCATCATCGTGGCGGCAACGAACCACGGAGCTTCGCTTGATACTGCGCTCTTTCGCCGCTTCGATGATGTGATTCGATATGCCACCCCAGACGAAGCGCAAGTCGATGAACTGCTGCGCAATCGTTTGGCGATGATGGCTCCTGCAGACTTGAACTGGTCAAATCTGGTCCCCCGTGCAGTGGGGCTTTCCCACTCCGAGATCACCAAGGCTTGTGAGGACGCCATCAAGGACGCCATCCTTGAAGAACGATCGAGCATTTCAGAAAAAAGCGTTCTCACCCACCTGCAGGAGCGAGCTGCAAGCCAGCTGCACAACTGATCGGCCGGCCGGTCTGGTACATTGAGGTAACAAAATGCATCGTTGCCCTCACCATGCCAGATCTCGATCATTTGTCAGTTACGGGGTTCACTACCGACCGAAGCTTCCAGTCGACACACTCGTTTCCCAAGCCATCGGAGCTTCAGCGGGACCGGGAGCAGCATGGCAGCGCATTGCTGCGTCAACTCGCGAAACTACGGTTAGACGCTGAAGCTCTTTCCTTGGAGCGTGCAAAGCGCGGGCTGACTACGTCCACTGGAATGATCATTGCGATCGAGTTTTCGGCTCAGGCGAAATTTGATGTCAAAGCCCTCGAGTGGCGCAAAGACGAAATAGAGGTTTTAACTGTTGCCCAGTCCGGTGGCGGAGCCCAAGTCGTTGCGCTTCATGTTCCGGAAGGCAAGCTGAGTGCGCTTGAGACTCGGGTAAGGAAGTACCTGAGCGGCCCTATGACAAAGCATGGGAAGCCTCCCCATACACAGCTCGTCAATGCAATAGAGAAAATTCGTGGAGCGGCCTTTGCAGAGTTGTGGACAGAGGAAACGGCACCACCCGCGCCTGAGAAAGCAACTTGGCTGCAAATCTGGTTGCGCAACGGTGCCCAGACCGCGAGCGCAACAGCAAAGGCATTCCAAGCAGCTGCCGTGCAGTTCGGTATTCAGGTCGAAACGAGTTACCTCAGCTTCCCAGGTCGCGTTGTAGTTGCAGCATGGACGACTCGCAAAGCATTGGAGGGCGCACTCAGACTGTTGGGTCTGATCGCCGAGATACGGTACGTTCAACCACACGCAGAGTTCTTTCTTTCAGATCTTGCGCCTCGTGAGCAGGCCCCCTGGGTGCAAGAGCTGCTGCAACGATGCACATTCGCCGAGTCAGACACAAGCCCCTATGTCACCTTGCTCGACACAGGGGTGAACCGAGCCCATCCTCTGCTGGAGAAGGCTGTCGCCCATGAGGACGTAATGGCGGTGGATTCAGAGTGGGGTCCAGGTACGGATGTAGATGGACATGGAACCGAGATGGCAGGCGTCATCTGTCACGGCGACCTGGTGGCACCTTTGGCGCATGATCAGAAGCTCGATGTGCCTCATCGAATGGAGTCAGTGAAAATCTTCCCGCCTGCAGGAGCTAATCCACCACATCTGTACGGCTGGATCATGGCAAAAGCAGTGGACAAGGTCGAACAGAAGAATCCGGGACGCTCACGCATCTTTGTGACCATGACTACAGCGATCGGTCCCGGAGCAGGGATGCCTACGGAATGGTCGGCGTGCGTGGATCAATTGGCTTTTGGCTTGAACGGACTTGACCCTTACACCCAGGGCATCAGCTGGGGTACGGACTTTGCGCTCAAACAGCGGCTGTTCGTGATGTCCGCAGGAAACGTACCCTGGCAGGGTTGGACTCAGTACCCCGATATCAACCACTCTACTTCCATCGAGGACCCTGGCCAGTCTTGGAATGGCCTCACCGTAGGTGCCTGCACTGACCTGACCTATTTGGACATTCAGCGCTGGCCGACGTACGCCCTCATCGCACAGGGGGGTGCACTCTCCCCGGCATCGACTACATCGCGCTTGTGGCGAAACTCATGGCCATTGAAGCCAGACGTTGTAGCGGAAGGGGGAAATGCGACGATTGATGACACCAATGTTCCCGCAGTGGGGCCTAGCAGCTTACGAATATTGACGACATCCCACAGAATGCACCAGGGGCCTTTTGCCGAAACAGGGGATACCAGTGCAGCGGCCGCAGAAGTGGCAAGAATTTGCGCCCACATAAGAGCTAGGTATCCAAACTATTGGGAAGAAACCGTTCGTGCCTTGGTGATACACGGCGCGCGCTTCACTCCCCAAATGCTGGCTCAGCTGCCGAGAGGCGCGAAGAAAAGGGACATGAGGGAACTCTTGCGCACCTATGGCTTCGGTAAAGTCTCTCTGCAAAATTCCTTGGCTTCGGCCGAAGATGCTCCTACTCTCATCGTTCAGGACACAATCGTTCCGTATCAGCTTGAAAAGAGCAAGGTCAAACTCAAAGAGTTGAAATTGCACAAATTACCTTGGCCAGCCGATGAGCTAGAGGCCTTAGGTGAAGTTGCTGTGGAAATGAGGGTAACTCTATCCTTCTTTGTAGAGCCGAATCCCAGCCGCAGAGGGTGGCAGAGCAAATTCCGATATCAGTCTCATGGACTTCGATTTGCTGTCAAGGGCGCCAGCGAAGATGAGGTGCGCTTCAATCAACGAATCAACAAGCTCGATCGCCTTGAAGATTTTGACGAAGACGAAAGCCTGTCGGACCCCGATAAAAACGAGTGGCAAATCGGGGCAGTGCTCCGCGCTAGAGGCTCTGTGCATAGCGATGTCTGGAGGGGGACTGCGGCACAGCTGCGTGAGAAGTCGCACATCGCAGTGTTCCCCATAGGTGGTTGGTGGAAGGACTGGCCAGGAGCCGAACGCGCTGGCAAGGCTACTAGGTACTCGTTGGTCGTTTCGCTGCGACCCATCCAAGAGGTGGACGTGCCAGTAGATCTCTATACGCCGATCGCCACAGAAATCGCAATCGTCAACGCTGTTGACATCACTGCTTAGGCATACCCGCAGAACGTTATGCCCTAGCTGTACTTGGCCGTCAGTGCCAAGCGCTGGCCTTTCGCCTAGTTTGTCGTGCAATTCACCAGTCCAGCATGTCTCCGGTTTCAGATCCCCAATTCTCCCGACTACCTCTAAATGACACCTTGTACCGATTGGTTGGTGCCGCCAAAATACTCCCCAAAATTGATGAGATGGAGACGCCACGTGTGCAGCTGTGGTTTGCTGAGATTGATAATCATGAGCCCGAACGTCTTGCCTATGCCCGGAGAGCCAGCGGAGCTTATAGCCTATTGTCGGTGATTGAATCAGCGGGTTCTTTGCCAGCATTCCCGTTGGGTTCATTCTGGCACGATATGACCAGACAAAATGGTTTGATCATGGGCGATCAAATCAAGATTGAAAACCTTCGCATTCCCCCGCAAAAGTGGATACTTGTTCATCCAAAAGACTACATTCGTATCCACGGGCACTACGGTATACAAGAATTTCCCCTGAGCGGCGAAGACAGAGCTGGACAGCTTCACGATCTTAGAGATGCGCCCTATTATCGTTGCTATAGCGACACAGGACTGGAACTTATTATTCCTGCCTACGAGGTCTTCAGGAGATTTTATGGCGTGTGCTCCTTTTTATCAAATGCGTTACTATCCAATCATTGGAACAATGAGTTGGAGAATTTAATTGTAGGAAGTGAAACGGGATTCACGCCAGAGGGTGATGCCTATAAGATCCTAACAAAACAAAAATTGTCTTCCATCAGCTGCCGCGCCATTGCACATTTCCAGACTTCTGAATACGCCAACAAGCAGGCACAGGGCATATTTGTGGGTATACAAAACTCCCGGAGGTCGGGAGTAACTCACCCATGGGTTCAAGTTCATCCGCACTGGACTGAAGACAAGGAAAAAGACGATATAACACTATCATTTCTTGGTCAACAGCTTTCAAGCGGCGCAATTCTAGTGTTGTGGATTTATAACTCTGAATTTCCGCCTCCTCCCGTGCCTCTCGTTCGTGTCCTGGCCAACCAAAAGATACCGATCAATTCGCAGCAATCTTCACAAGCATTTTCTGAGCCTGCAGGACAACCCAAAGGCTTAAACGGAGACCCTGTGGTTATCCATCCGCCAGCAGATACCAGGCTGGGAAATTATGTATCTCATCTTGCGATCAACGAGATGTGGTCTGATTTACCTGACATGAGGATTGAATATAAAAAGGTTACTTTTACAGATCAGGCCCTAAAATCTGATGAAAAATCAAACAAACGCAAAAGGAACCATGGTACCGGGCATAAATCCTCGTCGGGAAGCCTCAGCAGCGCTTCCCTTAGCGCCCACGCGCAAAGCGGCATAAAGAACAGATTCAGCGCTCTGGCCGCGTGTTTCATGCAGCTTGAGAAAGAAAAAGTCATTAAACAGAGATTGGACTATGCATTAATAAATCCTGTCGCTGTTGGGGGTGCAGTATATTGCATGCTCCCTACTAAACTTGGAACGACAGATATTCCTTGGGCCATTGTGGGTAGAGGAGACGATGCCAGAGGACGGCTGTGCTGGGTGAGTGAAATTGAGCTGCCTGATGGCTCATTACAGTATTTCTTTGAACTTGAAGTTCTGGATGAAGAAGCCTTCTATGCTCTGATAGTCAAGCCAATTGAAAACGATGCGAGGCTTCCAGAAGAAAGTCTGAGTGAAATCCTAAAGCTTGCCGTTTTGACAAAGGGTCGATGGAATAATGGAGATTGGAGAAATCTGGAAAATACAATAGTTCGTGGGCGCATTAAACACAAGTTTGAAAATGGTGTGCTTAGTGCTGACTACGTCCGACGAAAATTTCTGTGAAGTGCGCCTTGTCTCTACAGGCTTAATAACCGCTCTGTAAGTTCTTCCGCTGTGACAGCAGTCAAACCAGTCCTTCCATCCACAAGGAATACGGATCTATTGAAGGGGCGAAAAAGCCAGGACCTATCGTCGATCGCAAGCCAGGGAAACACCATCCGATCGTTGTCCCGAAGCCAAGCATTGCACTCGGCCTCGCGTTCATAGGCAAGAAGTGAATTTGGAACGTCGTGAAGTTCCGCAAAGCGAGGTGTCACATCAAGGACGCGCGAAGCAACATCATCGGAAAAAAGTGAGCGCAGGCTCTCAAGCGAGCGTTGAAGGCGCCAAGTACTTGTGATGACCACGTCCCAACCCGTGCAACGTCGCAGCACGTTCTCGAACACAGGCAAGCAACACAAGTGCTTTGACTCGTGGCAGAACTCGGGATGGATCACTCCATCAAAGTCCAAGAATATTGTGTTCACGCTGCAATTGTAGTGTTGGCGGGTGCCCAAAGGCTTACACCCATCATCGTCATGGTCTAGTCGAGCTCTTTAACGATCCAAGGAGTTAACCAGTTATGCAGAGTTACCCGCAACGCGTTCGAGATAATATCCTTCCCTTATCTGTGGGTTCAACCCTTCCCGAAGCATTTGAAGAATGGTTATTCACCGATGAAGTAATTGATCATGATCATAAAGATGAGATCTGTGAACTGTGCGAGCAAGACGGCCTTCGCTATCATTTCCGCATAAAGAATCAGCTAACGCATCACCATTTATGGGTCGGATCACATTGTATCTTGCGATTCAACGTCTCTGTTTTCGAACAAGGACGCAGGCTTTCACCAGAGGAAGCCAAACGTAGACTGAATCGTCTCGAAGAACAAATGCGCATGGAATCTTGTATCAATGCGTTGGAGAGGGTGGCTGCGACTGAGAACAACGACATTCTGAAAAATGCACTTACCTATCTCAGGAAGAATAAAAATCTAACGCCGAAATATGCATTCGTCGTTTTATGGCGGCTCAAGATTAATAAAATAGAACATAATCCCGGATTTTTTAAGGTCACTCTAAAGACTGCCAAGCAAAGATCGGATTTGCTATCAATGGACGAGAGTAAGGTCCATTTAATATGGCCAGCATTGACGTCCACCCAACGCGACATCGCCATCCGCTTAGGACATACACCTCCCGGGTTGTGATGATAGAAATGTGAGCTTTACCCCCTTAGCTCGCTCAATGGCGAGGCGGCAGCCCGATTTTTTGAGTGCGCGCGGACTTAGGCCGGCGAGGCGCCTTGCGCAGCTGCACAGCGGCTTTTGCCACGCCGCGAGGTACCAGTGGATGTTGATTTTTGGAAGTTCTGGGTCAATGCGTTTGAAGAAGACCCTATGACTTTCAATGGTTGCCGACTAGCGCTGCATCACATTTCTGAAGCATGTCTCTAAGCGCCATGAGCGTCTGCGGATCAGAAAGTCCTGTCTTGCCATCACACGCCACCAAGCGATCCAAGATAGCGGGGGGCCAGTCCTCGATGTCATCGTCCAAGGCCAGCCATTGCCTGGGCTTTCTGCGGGTCACGTCCTCCAGGATTTGCTGGCCACGCGAAGTGTCCCGAAAGCTCGCCAGAAGCCAGGGATCCGCTCCGTGGACACGTTTGTGGAAAGTGCCACCGATGAAGCGGGCGCGCAGCTCCTTGGGCAACAGCTGCAGCGTCTTGGCATAGCCGGGGCGTATGCACCATGTACTGCTGAGCACGATGGCTACTTGGGGGTAGGGGGCGAGTTCTTCTTGCAAAAGGGGCAGCCACTCGAACAAGGAGTGCTCAGAGGCTTGGTATGGGCTCATGTAGATGCCACGTCGGGGATGCCAAAGCACAGCTTCATGGTGAACCACGCCGTCAAGATCAAGATACAAAACCACGTCAGCGCTGCGAGGCGAAGACGCAGGGATGTAGGGAGTCGAGCTGCCTGCGGACATGCTTGTCATGTCGGCATTTTCACGCCATGCGATGTGATCCTCGCCGGTGACCATGGGGGGCAAGGGGCATCCGCCTACGGCGTGCCATTGCCTGCACCACGACACTGATGCCAGTAGCCCAGCCCGCCAGCGGTCCTTGCGACAACCCGACCACTCGTCCATGTCTCTTCCATCCCCCTCTTCAGAATCTGCGAAGGCTCCTGCAGCCGCTCCTGCGCACCACGATCCCACGGCAGTGACCCACCCCACCGATGGCTGCATTCGTGTTCGTGGCGCGCGCGAGCACAACCTGAAGAACGTGGATGTGGTGATTCCACGCAACTGCCTTGTGGTCTTCACCGGGGTGTCCGGCTCGGGCAAGTCGTCGCTCGCCTTCGGCACCTTGTATGCCGAGGCGCAGCGCCGATACTTCGAATCGGTCGCGCCCTATGCGCGCAGACTCATCGACCAGGTGGGCGTTCCGCAGGTCGATGGCATCGATGGTCTGCCCCCTGCAGTGGCTCTGCAGCAGCATCGTGGCGCACCCACGGCGCGGTCATCGGTTGGCAGCGTCACCACTCTTTCGAACCTGGTGCGCATGCTTTACTCGCGTGCTGGAGCGTACCCCGCGCACCAACCCATGCTGTATGCGGAGGATTTTTCACCCAACACCCCGCAGGGCGCCTGCCCGCATTGCCATGGACTGGGCCGTCTTTACGACGTGACAGAGGCGTCCATGGTGCCGGATGATTCGCTCACCGTGCGCGAGCGGGCCGTTGCCGCCTGGCCAAGCGCTTGGCAGGGCCAAAATCTGCGCGACATTCTCACAACGCTGGGCCACGACATCGACGTGCCTTGGCGCAATTTGCCGCGCAAGACACGCGAATGGATCCTTTTCACCGACGAGCAGCCCACCGTGCCGGTGTACCCGGGACTCACGGTTGACGAGGCTCGGCGCGCGCGCCAAGCGGGCCAGCCGCCCAGCTACATGGGCACGTTCACCGGCGCACGCCGCTATGTGATGCAGACATTTGCCACCAGCCAGAGCGCGATGATGAAGCGCAAGGTGTCCAAGTTCATGGTGGGGACGCGCTGCCCAGTCTGCCATGGCAAGCGGCTGAAGCCCGAGTCGCTTTCGGTCACCTTTTGCGGTCTGGACATTGGCGATCTGGCTCGCCTGCCCCTTGACGCCTTGGCCGATGTGCTCCGACCTGTGGCCGAGGGCGCGACCACTCCAACCGTGACGGGCGATGCCGGTGCTGCCATGACTGCTGCTGCGCGCAAGCGCGCCGCACTTCAACGGAAGGCGGACGGCGCCTGCGCCCATGCTGCCGCACCCGATGTGCGCCGCACGCCCCACCTCTCGCCCGAAAAGCAGCTGGCTGCACAGCGCATCGCTCAGGAACTGCTGGTCCGCGTGCAGGCCCTGACCGGGCTGGGGCTGGGTTACCTCTCGCTCGACCGGGCGACGCCCACGCTGTCACCCGGCGAGCTGCAGCGCCTGCGGCTGGCCACGCAGTTGGCATCGCAACTCTTCGGCGTGGTGTATGTGTTGGACGAGCCGTCTGCCGGACTGCACCCGGCCGACACCGCTTCGCTGCTGACTGCGCTGCAACGCTTGAAGGACGCTGGCAATTCCATCTTCGTGGTCGAGCATGACGTGACCACCATGCAGCGCGCAGACTGGCTGGTGGATGTAGGCCCCGGGGCCGGCGAGCGTGGGGGTCGCGTCCTCTACAGCGGCCCGCCCGAAGGCCTCGCAGAGATATCCGAGTCGCAGACGCGTCGCTACCTGTTCGAGGACGGCACGCGTTCACGCCGCGAACGGCGCACCCTCAACCCCGAAAATCGAACTCAGGGTTGGCTGACGCTGCAGGGTGTACATCGCCACAATCTGCGTGGCGTCGACGTGGCGTTCCCTACAGCGTGCCTGACTGCCGTAACCGGCGTCTCCGGCTCGGGCAAATCGAGCCTGGTTAGCCAAGTACTGCTGGAGTTGGTCACCGCCCACTTGGGGCAGCCCCTTGCGTCGAGTGAAGGTGAAAGCCTGGCCGACGGGCCGCCTGATGCCACAGCGGACGGCGATGACCCGGTATCCATCAGGATGACAAATGAAGGCGCCACTACTTCAGGCCGACTTGGCGGGGCCACAGACCACGTTCGCCGGCTTGTGCGCGTGGACCAGCAACCGATCGGCCGTACGCCCCGCTCCAACCTTGCCACCTATACCGGCCTGTTTGATGCCGTGCGCAAGCTCTTCGCAGCTACACCGGCAGCGCGTAAAAGACGCTATGACGCGGGCCGCTTTTCGTTCAACGTCGCCAAAGGCCGCTGTTCCACCTGCGAGGGCGAAGGCTTCGTGAGCGTCGAACTGCTTTTTCTGCCCAGCGTGTACGCGCCGTGTCCCACCTGCCACGGCGCGCGTTACAACTCCGACACACTGTCCATCACATGGAACGGACTCAGCATCGCCGATGTACTTGGCCTCACGGTGGACGCTGCCTGCGAGGCGTTTGCCGCCGAGCCTGCCGTGCTGAGGCCGCTGCATGCGCTGCGCGACATTGGGCTGGGCTATTTGCGTCTGGGCCAGCCCGCGACAGAGCTGTCAGGGGGTGAAGCCCAGCGCATCAAACTTGCCACCGAGCTACAGCGTACCCAGCGGGGCCATACCCTGTACGTACTGGACGAACCTACGACGGGCCTGCATCCGGCCGACGTGGACCGCCTGTTGCTGCAGCTGGACGCACTGGTCCAGGCTGGCAATACCGTCGTGGTGGTCGAACATGACATGCACTTCGTTGCCTCCAGCGATTGGGTGATCGATATCGGTCCTGGTGCGGGTGCACAAGGTGGACACATCGTAGCGACTGGGACACCGCATCAGGTGGCAAGTTGCACCGCCTCGCGCACGGCACGGTATCTGGCGGCCGCATTGAACAACACCATCGCAAACTGAATGGCTCGCTTGCGATCCGCTACCTTGAAAAACCGCAATACGCGGTCGACAACAGCTTTTGCGTGGGCGCACGTCGATTGGCTTATGGCGCTATTCTCTGTTCAAGGCTTGTGTCAATTCATCGTCAATAGAATGAATTTCTTTGCATGCTTTTTTAGTACGCGCTTGGGTCGCCAATTGATCGTAGAAATTAGCGACCTCACGAAGTTGCTCTTCATCCAGGTCTTCAATCCCGATCATACGATTGCTGGCAGATTTACTCGCCGCCAGTAACTCGTTAAGTTTAAGATGTAGTGCGACGCTGTCCTTATTTTGGCTTTGTTGGATCAAAAAAACCATAAGAAATGTGACAATGGTCGTGCCGGTGTTAATCACCAGTTGCCAGTACTCCGAAAAAGAGAACACTGGTCCTGCGGCAGCCCAGACAAGCACGCAAGCTAACGCTATACAGAAAGCAACTGGAGAACCAGCCCACCGTGTCACTTTGCTTGCAAAATGGTCAAATGCCGTCAGTATTGGGGACCTGTCGGCGTAAGAGGCACTGGAGGTGTCCGGCATTGAACCCAGCACGTCTTTGGCAGAGCTATTTGGAGTATTCGTTTTAGACATGATGTGCTCTGGTAATGCTGGAGACCGTACGGTCTCCGGGCATATGTAAAACAATGAATCTGCTACACAGCAGGGGGATCGGTTTCGCGTTCGGGATGTCGATGGCGCGCAATTGCAGATACAAACTGTGCGATTGCTGAATCGTCAATCCCCACCACGATCCCGGGATCTTCATTACCTGAAGGCAGGAGCGGCGGGATTTGTGCCATGTGCATAAGAACCGTGGAAGCGGTCATGACCATTATGGGTTTGCAATGGCGATATTGATCTTTGATAAATTCAAGTGTGTGACCATCCTTAGCCAGTTCCCTGACGCCCCTTTCCCCATCAGGCAAGACCAAAGCATCGAAGAGGAATCCTGGTTCGTTTTCCAGTGATGCATCGGCATCGATGACCGCACCCTTACTGGTGGTTAACGGGCCAATGTGAGGGGCAACGAAACGTGGCACCGCTCCCAGCTCGAAGAGCTTGCTATGCAGCTTGATCAGGCTCTCGGCTTCAACGCCATTGGCAACCAAAAGTGCAACCTTGCGCCCCTGGATTCCTGTTTCTCCAGGTCGCGCGAGGAGCGACAACGAGGGCGACATGTTCACCTCAGCTGCAGGAGTGCTGGTCAGCGCCTTGGGCATCGGCTCGGGCATTTCCGTGATGCCCAGCTTAGCGGCTACCTGGTTTGCTAGCTCTTCAGAGACATTGCGTAAGGAAGACACCATTCGTTCACGGATGGCAGGAACCGTGACCTTGCTCAGCTCGAAACGGAAGGCTGCCGCGATGTGGGCCTGCTCAAACGGGCTTTGGCTATTGAAGAATAGTTTGGCCTGTGTGTAGTGGTCTGCGAATTTCTCGGGTTTCGCACGCACTTTTCCTTGGGCCGCTCTGGCTTCGATCCGTGCAGGAACGGACACAAATCCTTGGGCGGCACCTGCCTGAAAGGGGCAACCGCCGCCCAGAGAATTGGGCTCGTAGGCTACCTTGCCACGGTGAATGGCCTGCCGATGCATACCGTCACGTTGATTGTTATGTACCTGTGTCAAAGGGGTGTTTATTGGGATCTCATGGAAATTTGGGCCCCCAAGCCGCGAGATCTGGGTATCCACATAGGAGTGGATGCGGCCGGCAAGCAGGGGATCGTTGGAAAAGTCGATGCCTGGAACCACATGCGCAGCACAGAACGCCACTTGTTCCGTTTCGGCGAAGAAGTTATCGGGGTTGCGGTTCAAGACCATGCGGCCTATCGGGCGTACGGGAACCAGTTCCTCGGGGATGAGTTTGGTGGCGTCGAGAATGTCAAAACTGAATGCATCGGCCTCTTGTTCGGTGAAGACCTGCACGCCAAGTTCGTATTCAGGATAGGCGCCGGCCTCGATGCGTTCCCACAGGTCGCGCCGGTTGTAGTCCGGGTCCGCGCCCGAGATCTTGACCGCCTCGTCCCAGACCAGCGAATGCGTGCCCGCCTTGGGGTTCCAGTGGAACTTGACGAAGACCGACTGTCCCTCTGCATTGACGAAGCGGAAGGTGTGCACGCCAAAACCCTGCATCGTGGCGAAGCTGCGGGGGATGGCGCGATCCGACATCAGCCACATCAGCATGTGGGTGGACTCGGGCATGAGCGAGACGAAATCCCAGAACGTGTCATGGGCGCTCGCGGCCTGCGGCATCTGGTGATGTGGCTCAGGCTTGACGGCATGCACCAGGTCGGGGAACTTCATGGCGTCCTGGATGAAAAAAACCGGCATGTTGTTGCCGACCAGATCCCAGTTGCCTTCGTCGGTATAGAACTTCACTGCGAACCCGCGCACGTCTCGTGCCGTGTCCTTGGAGCCGCGCTCTCCAGCCACCGTCGAAAAGCGCACGAACACCGGGGTGATCTTGCCTGCCTCTTGGAAGGGCGCGGCGCGTGTCAGCTCAGTAAGCGGCTCATAGCACTCGAAGAAGCCGTGGGCGCCGGAGCCGCGCGCATGGACGATGCGTTCGGGGATGCGCTCATGGTCGAAATGGGTGATCTTTTCGCGGAGGATGAAGTCCTCAAGCAAAACGGGCCCGCGCTCGCCATACTTCAACGAGTTCTGGTTGTCCGCAATAGCCACGCCTTGGTTGGTGGTCAGCACCTGACCCGCCGCATCCACACGCACTCGGTCCAGCGTGTCTACGGTGGCATTGTTGCCCTGCACAGCCTCCGTACCTGTTTTGGCTGAGGAATTTTGCTCGGACAAGGTGCTGGCGGTTGCTAGGCGCGACGCAGAAGCACTCACAGCGCCAGGAGCAGGTCGTGTCCCGCTGTCAAAGCCATGCTCGCCAGTCTTGATCGGGTTGTAAGGGCGGCCGGCAGCAAGCGTCTCAGTCTGAAGAGATTTTTCCGACAGTTGGTCCACTGCCTGTATAGAAGCAGGACCACTATCTGTATTTCGTGCTGGGGCCGCCTTGACGCTGTCCCCGGATACCTTGCCCGTCTTTTTCATCGTGATCTCCTGGGTTAAGAAAATCAGAGGATAAGGTGAGCTCGCAATAAGAATGTAGGAGGAGGTTGATAAGTTCTAGAGATGGCGTCTGGGCGAATATTGAATGGCGCAATATTTTCTGCAATTAATACCGAAACCGCAATTTTTACCTTTACCGGATTGGCTCGTTTGCGGCTTCCGCCTACTTGCCTAGGTGCCAAAATTTGGCACACACTGGGGAGCGCGTTTTCATTATCCCGAGTGTTTAATATCATGCAAATATACAGTGTCGAAATGCGGTTCGTCTACGATGTTCGTGATGCAAGTGGCGCTGACTTTATATTTGGCTTCCCTGTCGCGGCCGACAAACAGCAAGTTATTCTTGACGAGGCCATGAAGATCAATCAACCCGTTGAGTACAAATTGCCAGCCCGGCTACGACGTGGAAATCGTGTATTTCATCTCCATGCAGAGCAAGGGAATTTTGAGCTGCTCTATAACTCTACTTTTTCACTAACACAGCGTGTTTTCCAATCTCGCGAATATAACGAGGTCCCTATTGGTGTGCTACCGTCAAGCACTCTGCCATATTTATATCCCAGCAGATACTGTCAGTCAGATAAGCTAGCTGCAATATCTTATAGAAACTTTGGCAAATCTGAACCTGGACTCCAGCGAATCGCCGCAGTCAGGGCTTGGGTAAGGAACTATATAGCCTATTACCCCGCAGCCGGGGCCACCACAACATCCGCTCTCGACACCATGATTGACCGGGCAGGCGGAGGACGCGAGATTGCCCACCTCACTATTAGTTTTCTGAGGGCGCTTAACATACCTTCCCGTTTGGTCACGGGCATTAGTTTTACAGAAGGTCAAAGTCAACCTATGCCAATTTTCCACGCCTGCGTAGAGGCTTTTCTGAGCGGTGGGTGGGTGTTGTTAGATCCGATAACCACAGGAGATACGAAGAATTTTATAAGGATCGGCAGAGGACGTGATGCGGCGGATACCGCATATGCCACTATTTTCGGTGCGGTGATATCGATGCAGCCCACAGTGTCGATGGAAAGAGACTCAAGTAATTTGACACAGCTGGGCAAATCTCTGTCCACGGGTGATCTGAATTGCAAACAGCTTCGAAGATATTCCGGTGCTCGCCATCCTGCCGAACTTTTATTTTAATGAAACCATTGCAAGTTAAACCATTTCAACACAAATTAGGAGATGTTATCAGAATAAACACCTCAATAGGCGGTATCGTTTATTCACAAAATCCTATTTTTCGCCGGTCATGTGCGCAAAATTACATCAGCATCTCGCGCCAATATTAGAAATTATAGTAAGAGTTAAGAATAAATTGAGTTCGATTGAAGATCTTCATTGCTGCACATAAAATTCGCCAATCACTGCAATATTGCGTTTGAAAAGTGTAAATATGATGGCAGGAAGCCTGGGCAGATTCTCTGGAAAATACTACAGCAGCGTACGTGCAGGCCTACAAAATTCAATGGCGTTCGGTAGGATTATTAGTTTCCCTACCTTCATACTGGAGAAAGATGATGCCTAAGACACGCTATGACGAACGCCAGCTCAAGGATCTGCTATTGCAAATGATGGAAACGGAGCTTGGCGGAGAAAAGGTTTATCGGACCGCTTTGCAATGTGCTATCAACGAGGACCTGAAAGAGGAATGGGAAAAGTATCTGGAAGAGACGTTAAGCCACCAAAACGTCGTCCGCACGACATGTGAGTTCCTGGGCATTAATGCGGACGAAGTGACGCCTTCGCGCCAGGTGGTCAAGCACATCGGATTGTCGCTGGTAAAGGCCATGGAACTGGCGCTCAGTGCCGGTGATCGCAGTGCAGCGCAGCTAGTTGCTTGCGAATGTGTGGTGCATGCGGAGACCAAGGACCACGCAAATTGGGAGCTGCTGGGCATGGTGGCGGAAGTGGCCACCGGTGAGACAGGTAAAGCGCTCAAGGAAGCGCATGCGCGGGTGGAGAAGGATGAAGATCATCATCTCTATCACACAAAGGGCTGGTGCCGTGAACTCGCCATTCAGAGCCTCGGTCTGCCGGCCGTCCTGCCACCGCCTGAAGAGATCAAGCAAGTGGAGACTGCCATTGGTGCATCGCGTGCCGAGCAGCAGCGCAAATCTATGCTCTGACGACCAAAATGTCGCGTAGTCAGGTTTTAAAGCCTACCGACGTGCCTCGTAGTCCGGTGGTTCTGTTGCTGGTTGATGTAATCAACCCATTTAAATTCCCGAATGCCGGCGGTTTGGTTCGCGAGGCAGTACGAGCGGCATCCAGGATCTCGAAGCTTAAAGCCAAGCTTAAAAGTCGTAATATTCCGGCAATTTATGCCAATGACAACTATGGAACTTGGCAGAGCGAGTTTTCTGATATTCTTGTCGAATGCATGGGGTTACCTGGACCTCGTGGCGAGATAGCGCGGACTCTTGCCCCCAGTGAGACAGATCTCGTGATATTGAAACCCCAGCATTCGGCATTTCATTCCACTCCGCTTCAGCATCTCCTCGACCGCATGGAAGCGGAGAAATTGATTATCGTGGGATTTGCCACCGATATGTGCGTCATGCTTTCTGCCACCGATGCACGGATGTCAGGATATAGCGTGTGGGTGCCGAGCGATTGTACGGCAGCTGAAAATCCTTCAAGAAAAGCATTTGCTTTGCGGCATCTTCGCCAGTCATTCAAGTGTTCTGTAAGAGCATCAACCGGTCGGATGGAGAGCGATGATTAAGGACCTGATCCTTTATGCAATAGCGAAGCTTGCCATATCTCACGCTGAACCGCGGCAAGCGATAGCATGTACAGACACTGGTGAAGCAGCGGAAAACCTTGCCATACCAGTGTAGAGGTCAACTACATCTTGTGCGTGATTGATATTTGGAAAAATGCGCCTCCAGCTTGACCGAGCCTCAATGCCTCACCGGATTCATGCGCGATGACCTCTTGGACTTTTGCATGTGCAAGCGCAGTCTTGGCACGCCAATCCTTGGCGCTTTCTGTACATCCCAAACTGGCGATATACCCGTCATAGAGCCCATAGGTACCGCCAAAGATGGTCAACATGGCTGTCTTGAAAGCATGCTCAGCAGCTTTGAGTTCCTCAGAGCCTAGGCTATGAGCATTTCGCAAGACCACTTCGATCTCGCAGTCGGGACTCGGGAGACCCTCAACATAGTCACGAGATGGACGTGCATCCCCGGGCGGAAGATAAGACATCCCTTCAAGGGCAGCAGCCAAGTTGGCATTTTTCTTGGCGTGAGTTTGGTAAACATTCATATTGCTCTCCGTTAACCGTAACTTTCGCTCCTGTGCATGCGAAATATTATCGAATCGGTCCAGCATCCATTACATGCTCACCTTTGCAGGAGCGTTCCACCAAGCTCCAAGTGCTCGACACAGATGTTCTGGATCAGCTGGCTTGGTAAAAATCAGATCGAACTCTGTCTCAGCTATGCGGCACCGCATCTGTGCCTGGCTATGTCCCGTAATCGCCACGATAAAAAGGCGCGCGCCTAGCGCTGAGTCTCGAATTACTTGGGCCACCTCCACTCCGTCCATTTCAGGCATCCCAATGTCCAAGAGGACAACGTTCCAGGAACCCTGCGCAAGTTTTTTCAAGGCTTCTCTTGCACTGGTGCATGGCGAAGCCTCGGCGCCGTCCATTTCCAACAGTGCTGCCATCGTCTCAGCGATATCGGAGTCATCATCCACAACCAAGATGCGCATGCCGTAAAGGGGGAGCGCTCCTACATCCTCATCCGTAGCATCCGTGTCGGGTTGATTTTGCACACTGCCCCCTTAAGGTATCGAGAATAAAAATTCTCATCCATTCGGATGAGAAAGTTTCACCGATGCCCAATTTATTTCAACTGTTGCCATTATTAACAAACCGGTGCAAGCTTAAGACCTGCCTACGACATTGAGGTGATAGAGAAATTCTAAGATCTCAGAGAAATTGCTCAATTCTGTCAAAGCTCGAAAATATTCCTCAGTACCTCGGCAAGATATCACGAGATGGATGTCAACAGCTCAAGCGATAGACCAAGGGATTTCCAGTTGTCACTATGGGATTCTCCAGCTGAGGATGCACTTTGTACATCTTTCTGTAATTGTTGGACTGTCGCAGCTTAGGCACTATCCCGATAAATGCATGAGGAGGTCTGAATCGGGGTCCGTGCGGCAAATGCCTACAGTTCCGCAGCCTTTCTTCTGGCGCGCGAGTCTTGCTGCCAGCTCGGCAGTAGGGTTCTACGCCTCAGATTATGGGCACAAAAATTGCTCCACTACCTGAGGTTGAAACTCAATTTCAGTGGCAGCGAATCTAACGACGGAGATTCTGATGAAGGCACTTACCTACCACGGTTCCAAGGACGTTCGTTACGAGACGGTGAAAGATCCTCAACTGCAAAATGAGGAGGACATCATCATCAAGGTAACTGCTACTGCTATATGCGGATCAGACCTTCATATCTATCGTGGAAAGATTCCTGAAATGAAGACCGGTGATATTCTGGGACATGAATTCATGGGGGTTGTCGAGGAAGCAGGAAGAGGTGTAAAGCACCTGAAAAAGGGAGATAGGGTAGTCGTGCCGTTCGTCATTGCTTGTGGCGAATGTTTTTTCTGCAATAGATCACTTTTTGCCGCTTGCGAAGAAACCAATTCGGGGCGCGGGGCCATTATCAACAAGAAGTCTGCGAGACCTGGAGCTGGACTGTTTGGCTACAGCCATCTGTACGGCGGGTACTCGGGTGGACAGGCGGAATATGCTCGAGTTCCCCAGGCCAACGCTGGACCAATTCTGATACCGGATTTTTTGGGTGATGACCAGGTGCTTTTCCTGTCGGATATCTTGCCTACCGGTTATCAGGCGGCACTCAATGCCCGTATCTCCAATGGGACCAAGGTAGCTATATTTGGTGCGGGACCTGTAGGGTTGATGAGCGCACTATGTGCGCGATTCCTTGGGGCTGAAACCATTTTCATGGTCGACGATAACGTTGACCGTCTGGAATTTGCAAAACAAACATATGGCGTGATACCTATCAATTTTTCGGACATTGATGATCCTGCCGAATTTATTCTTGAAAATACCCACAACCGAGGCGTGGATGCCACGATTGACGCTGTGGGCTTTGAGGCCAAGGGAAGCGCCGTGGAGACCGTCCTCACCACTCTGAAAATCGAGGGCTCCAGCGGGAAGGCACTGCGCCAGTGCATTGCGGCTACCCGACGCGGCGGTGTGGTCAGCGTTCCCGGCGTGTATGCGGGCTTCATCCACGGCTTTCTTTTTGGAGATGCCTTTGACAAGGGGCTGTGCTTTGAGATGGGGCAGACGCATGTTCAGAAATACCTGCCCGAGCTCCTTGATCACATTGCTAACGGATTGATGAAGCCTGAAGTCATTATCTCGCATCGCATGGACTTGAGCGAGATTGTCAAAGGATATGAAATATTTGAAAAGCAGGAAGAATCTTGTCGCAAGGTTGTACTAACTCCTTAGCGTGTTCAATGCTAACATGAATGAAATACCGAGTTCGCCGCACAGGGTGATTCGGCCTGTGCAGATTATCGGCAAAGGTTGTGATTGCATCTTGATTTTTGTTTTTTCGGAAATCTCTAGGAGTGGATTATGTCAAAGCAGAATCGCAAAAACATGAATCATGGCCTGGGTTTTTTCCAAGGTGTAGCAGGACAACCCGAGAAATCACGACAAGTCCATCAGAGGCAATGAGTAGCTTTAATGCCTTGCGTCGCTTGTGATATGCCAAGCACTTTTCAACGTAGTAGGAGCCTTCATGACCCAGTCCTTTACTCCGGAAGATGTGTATCTTGAAAGAGTTGTTTCCGGACTTGATGTTTCCGCGAAGAACCAAGTTGTCTGCTCCGTGAAAGGAGCCGACCGGGAAAAGGATGAGTATTTCTCGTGTCTATGGTTGCTTTCCGCGATGGGCGAAGAGCCCAGACAGCTTACCTGGGGATCGAGTCTTGACAGTGGGCCTCGATGGTCCCCCGATGCTTCCCAGATCGCTTATCTGTCCAACCGGAACCAAGGTTCGTCCCAGGTCTATCTCCTGCCTTGCAATGGTGGAGAGCCTCGCCAACTCACTAGCCTTGCGCGCGGCGCTTCGGATACGCGCTGGAGCCCCACCGGGGACAGGCTGCTGGTAATAGGCGATGTCACCGTTGACCCCAACCAGCGTCAAGAAGGATGCGTCAGGGACGACGGGGCCAAGGCCAGGGCGCCTGATCCAGATTCTCCGAAGCTGTGCTGGAGGCTTCCTTACAAGCTCAACGGAACAGGCTACATCCTCGACACCCGCAGTCACCTGTTCGTCGTGGATGTGAACGATGGGCAGACGACCCAGATCACTTCCGGAGATTACGAGGTCCGCAGTGCGGCGTGGAGCCCGGATGGAAAGAAAATATGCATTTCCAGAACCCGAGAGAAACCCAACGAATATCACTGTACGGATATTTGGGTGCTGGATGTCGAGAATGACAACGTGCGCAGGGCTGAGCGCATGTCCTTTGACCAGGCCAACAGTTCATCACCCAGCTGGTCGCCCGATGGCCGATGGATAGTCTTTACGGGCTCCCTGAATTCAGGTGATCCCAAGTGTAGGCTCTGGTTGGTAGATCTGGAAACCAAAGAGGTCAAAGGGCTGGGCTCCGAATCCTTGGAGGTGGTGCCCGGAGACCTGTGCTGGACCCGAAGCGGCGATTCGGTCGGTTTCATACAGGCGCGCGAGGGTGTGCAGTCCGCCACTTTGATCTCGGTGCCGGAGGGGCAATGCAAAGTGATTGCCAAAGGCAACCGTCATCTGGATTCATTGGCCCTAGGGGATGGGTTTGTGTACACGGCAGAAGATCCGACAAGCCCACAGGAAGTCTATTACAAGGCAATCGGCGGGGAGCAAGAGCAGAAAATCAGCAGCTTCAATGCTTGGTGGAATGAAAGAGACAAGCTGGCTGTGATGTATAGGAGCTTTTGCGCGCCTGACGGCGATGGCGGAACGGAGGATATAGACGGCTGGGTGTTGCAACTGCAAGGCGGTATCGAGAGAAAAAGAAAAACGAAGGGCCCGCTGCTTGTTGATTTCCATGGCGGGCCGGCAAGCTACGTAGATTTGAGGTTTTCCGCCCATTCCTATTGGCAGATATTAGCCTGCGCTGGTTGGACGATATTGTCAGCCAACACGGTTGGATCATGCAGTTATGGCCGAAAGTTCTCGGACAGGCTGCGCGGCAAATGGGGGGAACTTGATTTGCCGCAGCATCTGGCCATCGTGAAGCAGCTGCAGATTGAGGGGGTTGTTGGCGACAGCATTGCGGTCAGTGGAACCTCCTATGGAGGTTTCATGGCAGCCTATAGCATTGGAAAGTGTGAATGGATTAGCGCTGCCGTTGTGTGCGCTCCGGTCGGAAATATCGAGTCTCATTTTGGTACTTCCGACGGCGGGTATTATTCTGACACCTACTCCATAGATGCGAAGAAGATTGAGTTCCACCAGCTCGCGTATCGATTGTCGCCAACGTTCCTTATGGATAACGTGAGAACTCCTACGCTGTTCATACAGGGCATGGAAGACGAGCGTTGTCCAAAGTCGCAGACGGAAGAGCTTTATGTGAAACTGGCTTGGGCTGGAAAAGTTAAGACGGAAATGGTGCTCTACCCTGGAGCTGATCATTCATTTTCTGCCTCAGGACGGCCTTCGCATCGCGTTGACGCGCTTCAGCGAATATGTGAATGGCTTGAAGTTGTATAGAAAATAGGATTTGAGATTCTTATGAGTCCGTGAAAGGGGGTCATATGCGATCTATGGGCAGCCGCCCTGACGGAATATTGAAACGCAAGCAAGCCGAGATGATAAAGCGTATTGCAATTGATTCGACTTCGATATTCGGTCAATTTCAGCTAAATATTTCTGATGGGAATCTGAAGATTTTTCAGAGCCTGGATGGGAGTGTAAATATTTGGCGAATCAGAGACGGCCAGATAAGAAAGGAGCATCACATCAGTATTGGCGATTTTTCCAGGGCTTATGGAATGTGCGCAGTGAATAAGCGTCTCGCACGAATGACAACCATACAGGGAAATATCTTGTAGTGCAAAAAATTGTGCCTATTGATTTTTTACAAAGTTGGATTGGAATTTGATATGACCAAGATGAAAACTCCCACGTCTGCCGAAGAGCATGCTCGATATATGAAGGAAGGGTCTAATGGCAGGGCGAACTACAAGGCTTCTGTCGGAAATATTGGTGAGCCCAGAAACGTCAGAAACGAGCCGGATCCGAAAAATAGAGGTGGAGATTATTTTTCGGGCAGCCCCAGTAGCTTTGGGGGCGCCAGGAATGCTTCTCTGAGTAAGCAAGCAGGAAAAATTGACCATTCTCACGGCGAAGAACCCGCGCAGCACCAACGGACGCGGGAAGACACGTCGGAGGATAAAAACGAAGATTCCGCCAGTTGGCGCAAAGAAAAGAATGACGAAAAACGGTAATGTTAGTTAAGGATCCGTTTATCAGTGAGAGTGGCAGAACTTCTTTGCCATACATGTATTGAAAGGAGTGAATATGAAAAAGGTATCCGTGATGGTGGCCGCAATTCTTGGTCTGGCCTGTTGACGCCGACCGAAAACTGAGCCACTTTTTGCGGTGATGCCGACCCAAAATTGAGCCAGGTGTTTTACCTACCCTGCTGTTTTTTGCAGCAAGGGCATGAAGAAGGTGATCACCATGGACATGATCGGCAAGATAAGGCGGATGCACCGCCGGGACAAGAAGACTCAGCGGGAGATTGCGAGGGAGACGGGGCTGTCGAGGAACACGGTGGCCAAGTGGCTGGAGGAGGCCCAGCCAGTCGAGCCCAAGTACCGCCGGGAGGCGGCCAAAGCCACCAAGCTGTCGGCGTATGAGGGGGAGCTCAAGCAAGCATTGAGTGCCGATGCCAAGCGGCCCAAGAAGGAGCGTCGCACGGCCAAGGCCTTGTTTGCGCAGATCAAGGCGGCGGGGTATGAAGGCGGCTACACACGGGTGACGGACTTCATCCGCAAGTGGCGCCAGGGCGAAGGCCAGGGGGCGGCCACCAATGCGTTTGTTCCGCTGACGTTCGAGCAGGGCGAGGCCTTCCAGTTCGACTGGAGCGAAGACGGCTTGCTGGTGGGCGGGGTGTACTACCGGCTGCAGGTCTCGCACATGAAGCTGTGCGCCAGCGGGGCCTTCTGGCTGGTGGCCTACCCCAGCCAGGGGCACGAGATGCTGTTCGATGCGCACACACGCAGCTTTGCAGCGCTGGGCGGTGTGGCGCGCCGGGGCATTTACGACAACATGAAGACGGCGGTGGACAAGGTCAAGAAGGGCAAAGGCCGGGTGGTCAACGCGCGCTTTGCGGCGATGTGCGCGCACTACCTGTTCGACCCTGACTTTTGCAACAGGGCCAGCGGCTGGGAGAAGGGGCTTGTTGAGAAGGACGTGCAAGACAGCCGCCGTCGCATCTGGGTGGAAGCGGGGCAGCGGCGCTTTGGCAGCTTTGCCGAGCTCAACGCGTGGTTGGGCGAGCGCTGTCGGGCCCTGTGGCAAGAGCTGCGCCACCCGCAGCACAAGGCGTTCAGCATCGCCGAGATGCTGGAGCTGGAGCAAAGCCACCTGATGCCCATGCCGGTGGCCTTTGATGGCTACGTCGAGAACCCGGCGAAGGTCAGCAGCACCTGCCTGGTGACGGTGGCGCGCAACCGCTACTCGGTGCCCTGCGAATGGGCGGGGCAGATGGTCAGCACGCGCCTGTACCCGGCGCATATCGTGGTGGTGGCAGGCGATGCGGTTGTGGCCACGCACGAGCGCCTGAGTGATCGCGACCAGACCCGCTATGACTGGCAGCACTATGTGCCGCTGATCGAGCGCAAGCCAGGCGCGCTGCGCAACGGCGCGCCCTTTGCGGACCTGCCTGAGCCGCTACAGCGCATGCGCAAGGCCTTGGTTCATCAGGAGGGCGGCGACAAGGTGATGGCGCAGGTGCTGGCCGAGGTTCCCAAGCAAGGGCTGGACGCGGTGCTGGTGGCCGTTGAGCTCGCGCTGGAGAGTGCGCCGCCATCAGGTCGGGTGAGCACCGAGCACGTCATCAACGTGCTGGGCCGTCTGCAAGCGCAGCCTCTGCCCGAAACGGTTCAGACCATCTTGCAAGTGAGCCAGACACCCCTGGCCGACACGGCGCGCTACGACAGCCTGCGCGCTGCCAGCGGTGTGCAGGAGGCCGATCATGCGTGAGTTGGACAAGGAGCTCAAAGAGCTGCGTTTGTACGGCATGGCCGGGGCCTGGGAAGACCTGGTCAAGCAGGGCGGCCAGGCCACGCTGGAGAGCTCACGCTGGCTGCTGGAGCACCTGCTGCAAGCGGAAGTCACGGACAGGGCCATGCGCTCCGTGAGCTACCAGATGCACGCGGCCAAATTCCCTGTTCACCGCGACTTGGCTGGGTTTGACTTCGAGTGCTCGCAGGTGGACAGAAAGCTCATCGAGCAGCTGGCCAGCATGGCGTTCGCAGAGCAGGCGCACAACGTGGTGCTGGTGGGTGGGCCCGGCACGGGCAAGACGCACCTGGCCACGGCCATCGGTGTGGCCGGTATCACGCGCCATGGCTCACGTGTGCGTTTTTACTCGACGGTGGATCTGGTCAACGCGTTGGAGCAGGAGAAGGCCCAAGGCAAGGCAGGTCGCATCGCAGCAACCCTGCAGCGTACGGATCTGGTCATCCTTGATGAGCTGGGTTACCTGCCCTTCAGCCAGGCGGGCGGGGCCTTGCTGTTCCACCTGCTGAGCAAGCTGTACGAGCACACCAGCGTGATGATCACCACCAACCTTGACTTCAAGGAATGGTCCAGTGTGTTCGGCGACGCGAAGATGACCACGGCGCTGCTGGACAGGCTCACGCACCATTGCCACATCGTCGAGACAGGCAACGAGTCACATCGGTTCATGCACAGCACGGCCGTGGCCAAGAAACGCATCAAGGCACGCGAGCAGGTCAAGAAGGCTGAGCTGTTCTGAGCGGCTCAAGGGCAAGCCGCTACGGGCTTCGCCCTGCGCGGCTTGACCTCAACGACGACCACCGAGTCGGTCCATCAAGGAGGAAAAACAAGCCTCAGGCACTACACTTATCCACAGCCAGCCTCACCGGTTGTCGGTGTGATGATCGCGGCGGCCGGGCCGGGCACTGCAAATCGGATGCTGCAGACGCTTGTTGGGTCTACACGGTCGAGCGGGCTTGATCGACATCGCCACCGGGATCCAATCCCAAGTTCTGAGGGGGCCGTTTTTTCAGGACTTGAGTTGACCAGACTCCTACTGGTACCGATAGTTGGGTGGCAAGTCACAAAGATCGGATTAATTTCCCAGTTCTAGTCAAGTAACAGCCAGCCTGACCGAAAAGCACTCGAGACAAGAGTTTCGCCGTTCCCGACGGCACCTTACAGGAGTGCACCCCGTGACAGCAGCTACCCTCCCCTCGGCTCGAGGAAACCACGACAGCGATTGCGGCGACAAGGGCTTCTTCGCCTATCACGGCGCGTGGGCACCTGGGGTAAGGCTGTTCCGCAGCCTTCGCTTTGCTTCTAAGGCGTTCATCATCTCTCTCGCCTTTACGTTGCCCGTGCTGGCGCTGCTGATCTGGTTGCTAGCGACGCAGACAACCGATGCGATGCAGGCACGCATGAACGCGACCCGCCAAGTGGTAGAGGTCGCGCGTGGCATTGTCAGCTCGGCTCATGCCGAAGAGCTCAGCGGTGCGATGAGCCGCGAACAGGCGCAGAAACTGGCCATTCACCAGCTCGGAACGCTACGCTACGACGAGAAGGAATACTTCTGGATCAACGACATGCAGCCGCGCATGGTCATGCACCCAATCAAGCCCGAGCTCAACGGAAAAGAACTCGGCCAGATGAAGGACCCGAACGGCCTCGCCCTGTTCAATGCAATGGTTGCCGTGGTTCGCAAGGACGGCAAGGGCTTCGTGGCGTATCAATGGCCCAAGCCTGGGAGCGACAAGCCGGTCGACAAGATCTCGTTCGTTCAGGGCTTCGAGCCTTGGGGTTGGGTCATCGGCTCGGGCGTCTACACCGACGACTTGCGCAGCGCCACTCACAGCCGATTGGCTTGGGTCGGTGGAATCTTCGCATTCGCTCTGCTGATCGCCAGTTACCTATTCCTGAGCTTCTATCGCGTCATGGACGGTGGCCTCAGGGAAACGCGGCGGCATTTGCGCGCGATGACGGCCGGTGACCTCACCACTTCGCCCTTCCCATGGGGCAACGACGAGGCCGCCGAGTTGATGCTCGAACTAAAGTCGATGCAGGAGTCCGTGCGCAAGATCGTGAAAAGCGTTCGAGTGTCATCGGAATCAATCGTGCATGCCAGTACCGAAATTGCATCGGCCTCGATGGATTTATCGGCTCGCACGGAGCAAACCGCGGCCAATCTGGAGCAAAGCGCCTCCTCGATGGAGGAGATCTCCTCGACGGTCAAGAACACGGCCGGAAATGTTAAGCAAGCGGCGCAACTGGCCTCCGACAACTCGCAGGCGGCGGCCCGGGGTGGTGCCATCATCGCCGAAGTCGTGAGCACGATGGATGAAATCAATGCCTCGTCCAGGAAGATCGCGGACATCATCGGTGTGATCGACGGCATCGCTTTTCAGACCAACATTCTGGCGCTCAACGCCGCAGTGGAAGCGGCCAGGGCCGGTGAGCAAGGAAGAGGATTCGCAGTGGTTGCGACTGAGGTTCGCAGCCTGGCGCAGCGAAGTGCGCAAGCCGCGAAAGAGATCAAGACCCTCATCACGACGAGCGTCGAGAAAGTAGAGTCGGGGTCCAAGGTGGTCAAGGGCGCCGGAGACGCGATGCAAGGGCTCGTCGCCAATGCGCGTCGCATGAATGACCTGCTCTCTGAGATCTCGACGGCAGCCTCAGAGCAGAGTAGCGGAGTGTCGCAAGTGGGATCCGCCGTCAATGAGCTGGATCGCATGACGCAGCAGAACGCCGCGTTGGTCGAAGAGACTGCGGCAGCCGCCTCCGCGCTCAAGGACCAGGCCTTCGCTCTGGCCCACGAAGTCGATCGATTCAAGCTGCCCGTCGTGTGCTAGCCGGCGGACGCTTCGACGATCAGGTTTGCACAGTACTGAAGCGGCCCGCGACGGCGGAAGAGTGTCGCGCTGCGTTGTGGCGGGTAGTCAGGGGCATCCTTGCGCTCTACATTGAGGCGGACCGCGGCTTTCTCCATTAGGTGAGACGTGGCGGTGGGGACGGGGACCCGCATGCATGCCGCGACGAAGCAACACATCACTACTTCAGGCCTCCTGACCACGGCGCTGCTGGACAGGCTCACGCACCATTGCCACATCGTCGAGACAGGCAACGAGTCACATCGGTTCATGCACAGCACGGCCGTGGCCAAGAAACGCATCAAGGCACGCGAGCAGGTCAAGAAGGCTGAGCTGTTCTGAGCGGTTCAAGGGCAAGCCGCTACGGGCTTCGCCCTGCGCGGCTTGACCTCAACGACGACCACCGAGTCGGTCCATCAAGGAGGAAAAACAAGCCTCAGGCACTACACTTATCCACAGCCAGCCTCACCGGTTGGCCAATAGCCCTGGCTCAAAATTCAATCGGCACGGTGGCTCAATTTTGAATCGGCGCCAACAGTCTGGCCCTTTCCGTCGGTGCGAACGCCCAAGTCAGCAAGAAGGACCAAGAGTTCCTGAACAAGGCTGCAGTTGGTGGTCTTTATGAAGTGGAGGCAGGACGTTTAGCCCAAGAAAAGGCGAACTCATCTGATGTCAAGGCCTTTGGCGAAATGTTGGTCAAGGACCATTCCTCAGCGAACGATGAGCTGAAGGCTTTGGCTACCAGCAAGAGCGCGGTCCTGCCTTCTGAGTTGCCTGCAGAAAAGAAAAACCGCTTGGCCAAGGTCGCCGAGGCCAAGCATTTCGACAAGGAGTTCATCCGGGAAGTGGGCATTGATGACCACCGCAAGGACATCAAACTTTTTGAGAAGGCCAGCAAGAACGCTGACGATCCGCAGATCAAGGCTTTTGCTGCCAAAACGCTGCCTGCCCTTGTCAACCATCGTGAGCATGCCCAGGACCTGCAGAAAAGTCTAGGCAAGTAGGAATCTTTCCTCATCCCTGCCTACATCTTTTGAAGACTACGCTCAGGCAAGGGTAGAGGAGAGCTACTCCCAGTCGCGTCTCCTGCCCTTGAAGGAGTTTTCGTGGATAGCGTGTCGCCAGCCTCGCAGCCTTTCAAGGCGATGTCTCCTGCAAGGCCGCTTAGACGGGGGTCTAAGCCACCGTCCTGCCCAGCGAATGGGGCCTGTGACTTACTTGACCTTGGTACGGAACATGGCCCTGTCGCTGCCTTCGTCGATGAAGCTGACTGTAGTCAGACCGGTATTCGGTGCGCTGATGATGGACTGTCCGCCCCTCCGCGCGTTTGCCCATGTCCTCTCGGGAGGTCACGTGCACACAGGAGGCCTTTCTGAGAATTGCCGGTTTGCGCGCCACGCTGATCCTGGGGCTGACCTCCATCAGGGCGAACTTGCGATCCCCCTGGCCAGCACCAAGTCGGACTCGGTGCCCTGCGCGGCCTGCAGGCACGTCAAGAAATCGCGCTTGAGAGCTTCGCGCCTTGATGGAGTGCGCCTAATAGAAGGCTTCTTCGCAGAGGACATCGACGGCCCATAGCGGGAAGTACAGCAGCAACTTACGCGATCACAAGGTGCGCCAGGCACCCAACCCGGGAACTACACAAGCGAGGTAGAGGCTTGCTTCGAGTGGCCTCTCTCAACGGCGAGAACGCGCTGGTTCCTTCTTGCCGTGGGCTCTTCGTGCTGAGGTTTACCAATATATATTGGTAAAATGTCAATACCAAAAAATTCAAGTAAAGAGTGGCAAGGAACTAAGCATGGCAGCTGATTTTCCAATTCGGACATCTGACCAGCTAACGGCTGTCCTTCAGGCTTTCCGCAAGGAGTCGGGAATGACGCAAAACGACGTGGCCGCACGCATGGGGCTGACGCAGCAAAAGCTATCTCACCTAGAACTGAACGCCCCGAACGTCAGCGCTGATCGCCTACTGCGTCTGCTTAGTGTCCTGGGCGTCGAGTTGGTGCTCCGGCGCCCCGCCGCTGCGTCGCAAACCACCGACGGCAGTAGCGCCTACCCGTGGTGACCAGTGTGTCGTGCTCCTGAGCTCGCGACGCCTTCGAAGTAGTGCAGGGTTCTGCGGCTTTTGGTCAACGCTGTTGAGTTCGGGCTGCATAAACCATGTGCTGATCGGTCGGGTCGTAAGAACCTTGCGCACTGGGCGCGGGTGTTCGGTGCTTCAGTGCAAGCCCCAACCTGTTTGACCGCCTCGAGGTTGACGACGCGGCTGGAGGGCCTTCTTCCCCGCCGCCGACCGCTCCAAGCTGGTCGGATGCCTATTGAGAAAGGCGTGCTTGCTTCACAAGCCAATCGAAGAACGCACGCATAGGGCTAGTCATATGCACAGTCCTGTTCCTATCTTCAAAGATAAGCGTTAGGACGGGGCCGGGGAATCAGGGGGCTATCTGAGACGAGAAGGGCTGGCCGCTGTACTTTAAGCGCTACGGCGAAGCGATGCTGGTCACCACTGTGCTCGTGCCCAACAAGGCCTACACCTCCGCCGTGATGCGGATGCCGTCGGGCGAGGCAAAACTGACGCAGCCGTCCCAACCGCTGTATGGGATCAACACCGCAGACCCGCATGTGGTGCTGTTCGCGGGCGGCTACCCGCTTTTCGTGAATGGTAAGTTCGTTGGGGCGTTCGGCGTTGGCGGAGGAAGCTGGGGCCAAGATGAGAAAATCGGCCGAACGGTTCTGAAGGCCTTCGAGGCGGAGACCAAGTAAAGCGGCTGCTGGAGTTTAGAAAATACCTATGCAGGGGTTGAGCGCTCGGCCGCCCTGCCACACTGGCGGGATAAGGGGTGAGCATCGTCTGGATGGGATTCCGGAGCTACCGGATGGGGCCGAATCCAAAGTAGGCAGCGTTCGTTGGCCCCTTGGGCGAGGCAGCATCCTTCCCATCGGATGTCGCTGGCTGAATCCTTCCTTCAGGTGGGGTCTGCTGTCGGTCGGTCTGCTCAGCGTCTCTTCGCGGCCCCACATCCAGGTCGGCGATCATCTCTTCCAATGCCATCAGTCCGCTGGCCATGGCGGTTTTGTAGGTTTTGTATCCTTCCTTGGCGCGATCGATTTCCTTCCATTGATCCTCGTTCACACGTTCAGTGATGACCCATTCAAACATCCCGGGGTCAGGCTCCGCAACATGAACGGCGAGGAGGCGTAGTACATCGGCCATGCCGAAGTATAGGCACGGACAACTGGTGCTGGAATGTGCCCAAACCTACGGAAACGTTAAGTCGCTGCCTACATCCGTCAACAAGGCAGCCGAGCAAACTTTCTGCAGTCAAACTGCGGAGAGCTCCATGGCTACTGGCAGCCGCACCCTCTGGAAGGGTGCCATCACGTTCGGATTGGTTCACATCCCTGTTGGCCTCCACACAGCGGCTACAGAGGAAGGCGTGGACTTTGACTGGCTGGACAAGCGCAGCATGGACCCGGTGGGCTACAAGCGCGTGAACAAGCGCACCGGCCGCGAAATCACCAAAGAGAATATCGTCAAGGGCGTCGAGTACGAAGATGACAAGTACGTGATCATCAGCCCCGAAGAGATAGAAGCAGTCTTTCCCAAGACCACACAAACCATCACCATCGAGCGGTTCATCGAAGCCAACGAACTGCCGTTTGTCTTCTTAGAGCGCCCATACTACGTCGCGCCGATCAACAAGAGTGACAAGGTCTATACCCTCCTGAGGGAAGCATTAATCTCCACCGGAAAAATCGGCTTGGCCAAAGTGGTGATTGCGACAAAGCAGCACCTGGCGGCACTCGTACCGTCCGGACCAGCGCTGGTGCTGTCTTTGCTGCGCTGGGGCGACGAAGTCAAAACGCTGGACAGCCTCGATCTCCCTGCGGAGGGCCGCAAGTCTGTGAGCGCAGCTGAACTCAAGATGGCCACCCAGCTGGTCGAAGAAATGTCCGGAAAGTGGAACCCCGCCGACTTCAAGGATGAGTTCCGTATTCAGGTCATGAAACTCGTCGAGAAGAAAGCCAAGGCCGGGGAAGGAAAGACGGTGCTTGAACCTGAGGAGGAAGCACTTCAGTCCGCCGATGTCATCGATCTCACCGCGTTGCTGCAGCGCAGCCTCAAAGGCGGCGGAAAGCCCAGCGACAAGTCAGCTACCAAAGCCCCGGCCAAGCAGGCGAGCAAGGCCTCCGCCAAGAAGGCACCGGCCAAGTCTGCCGCGCGAAAGTCCGGTACTGAACGCAAAGCCGCTTGATCTACAGTTTCACCTCAGGAGCCAACATGCCCGACGACAAATCCCAATCCGGCGGCCAGGACCGCAAACGCATCAGCCTCTCCCAAGAGTACGAGGTTCGCGACTGGGCGAAGAAGTTCAACGTGACGCCGGAGCAACTCGAAGCCGCTGTCCGCGCCGTGGGCAACGATGCTGCCGCTGTCGAGGAACACCTGAAGGGCATCCGGTGAGCCTGTGCGCGTCGCGACGTGGAACGTCAACAACGTCAACAAGCGTGTAGCGCTGCTGGTGGACTGGCTGCAACGCACCCAGCCCGATGTGGTCGCGCTGCAGGAAATCAAATGCCCGACGGCTGATTTTCCGACCGCCGCGCTGCAGGAGGCCGGGTACAGCAGCCTGGTGGTGGGGCAGCGCACCTGGAACGGCGTTGCCATACTGAGCCGCAATGCGGACCCTCTGCCCATCGTCACGGCGTTGCCTGGTGACTCGACAGACAAGGAGGCGCGCTACCTGGAGGCGGCCATCACGGGGATCTTGTTTGCCTGCCTGTATTTGCCCAACGGCAATCCCCAGCCGGGTCCCAAGTTCGACTACAAGCTTCGCTGGTTCGAGCGCCTACGGCGCCGTACCGAGGAGCTCTGGCATTCCGGGCACCCTGTGGTGCTGTTGGGGGACTGGAACGTTGTGCCCACGGACGCAGATATCTACAAACCCGATACTTGGCGCGATGACGCGCTGTTGCAGCCGGAGGCGCGTGCCGCCTTTGCCAGCATCCTGGCGCAAGGTTGGACGGATGCCATCGGCAAGGTCCATAGCAAGGTGCCCTTCACGTTCTGGGATTACCGGCGCAAGCGGTGGGAACGCGACGCCGGGCTGCGCATCGACCACATTCTCGTTGGACACTCGCTGAAGCTGCTGGACGCGGGAGTGGAACGCGAGGAGCGCGGCAAGGAGAGTCCGAGCGACCATGCCCCGGTGTGGGCGGAGCTCACTGTCGAGAAAGCACGAGCGGTGCGCAAACCGACCATAGCTGCCACGAAATCGCTTTCCACGAAGAAGGCCGAGAGGACGGCGAAAGCCAAACCCCCCTCCACTCCTGAACCGCTCGCACAGTACAAGGCCAAGCGCGATTTCACGAAGACTTCCGAACCCACCGGCGCAGCTGCGAAGCTGCCTCGTCGCGCAAAGGGCGCGGCGGATCCATTGCAGTTTGTGATCCAGAAACACTGGGCGTCCCGTCTGCACTACGACTTCCGGCTGGAGATGGACGGCGTCATGGTGAGCTGGGCGGTGCCAAAAGGTCCATCGTTCGACCCCAAGGTCAAGTCCATGGCCATTCATGTCGAGGACCACCCCACCGACTACAACACCTTCGAGGGGATCATTCCGAAAGGCGAGTACGGCGCCGGCAAGGTCCTCATCTGGGACCGCGGAACATGGGAGCCCGTGGGCGATCCTCGCGACGGGCTGGCCAAGGGCAAAATCATGTTCCACCTCCACGGCCAAAAGCTTGCGGGTCTTTGGGAACTTGTGCGCATCTCGAAGCCTGGCGAGAAAAAGCAGGATCAGTGGATGCTGTTCAAGAAACGCGGCGACGCCTGGGCACGGCCGAGCACGGAGTACGACGTCATCGCCGCGCTGCCCGACAGCGTGGTCGAGACGCCGCTGGGACTCGCGGAGGAACGTGTGCCGGTCGTTGGCACGACGGGATCCGCACTTGGCGCCACATCTCAACCGCTGGCGAACGCCAGAAAATCCCGCCTTCCTGCCAAGCTGGAGCCGCAACTCGCCACGCTGGTGTCGTCGGTCCCTGATGGCGACTGGATCATCGAGACCAAGTTCGACGGCTATCGCATTCTTGCGCGCGTGAAGGGAGACGAGGTTCGCCTCTATACGCGCAACGGTAATGACTGGACAGAGAAGCTGCAGCAGGTGGCCGATGGCATCTCCGAGCTTGGCCTGACGCGCGCTTGGCTTGATGGGGAGATCGTGGTGCTGAATGACGCCGGTATCCCGGATTTCAACCGCCTTCAGAACGCGATCGACAACGCTCGCACGCGGGACATCGTGATGTTCGTGTTCGATGTGCCCTACCTGGGCGATCAGGACCTTCGCAGCGTACCGCTGGTAGCGCGGCGGCAGCTGCTCCAGGAGCTCTTCGACAAACGCGAGAGCAGCACCGTCCGGTTCAGCCAGGCTTTCGAGGTCGCGCCCTCCCAGCTTTTGGGCGTCGCCTGCGACATGGGGCTGGAGGGCCTGATCATCAAGCGGGCGGATGCAACGTATGTATCCGGGAGGACCGACAGCTGGATGAAGCTCAAGTGCCAGTACAGGCAGGAGTTCGTGGTTCTGGGATTCACCGACCGCACTGGCGCTCCCAAAGAGGTCGGGAGTCTGCTGCTGGGTTATCACGAGGAGGGGAAGCTTGTGGCGGCCGGATCCGTAGGCACGGGATGGGGTTCCTCGACGGGGGCCGAACTGCATGCCCGATTGGTGAAGCTCGAAGTTCCGGACCCGCCACTGGACGCAGCCGAGTTCAAGCCGGGCCGGTGGTCCAAGCGCAAGGTCGGTGCCGAGCGGTGGGTCCGTCCCTCCCTGGTGGTGGAGGTGGCTTTTGGCGAATGGACCGCCGACAAACGCATTCGGCACGCGGTTTTCCGAGGTATCCGCACGGACAAGCCGGCGAAGATGATCGTCCGCGAGCGCGTGAAGAACCCAGCCGCCCCAGCGCTTGCCCCCGTTGCGCCAGAGTCCAAGGCAGCGCGGACGATCTCCAAGGTCAATATCACCCATCCCGACCGGGTGATTGACCCCACCACGGGATTGCGCAAGATTGATCTTGTGCGCTACTACGAGAGCGTTGCCGAGTGGATGCTGCCCCATCTCAAGGATCGCCCGGCATCGCTGGTCCGAGCGCCAACCGGGATTACGGGGCAGTTGTATTTTCAGAAGCACCCAGAAAGCAAGATGCCCGGGCTCAAGGAGCTGGACCCCGCCCTGTGGCCCGGACACGAGGCGCTGTTGGCTGTGAACTCCGCCTACGCGCTGATTGCGGCAGCGCAGATGAACGTGGTTGAGTTCCACACGTGGAACTCCAAGGTCGCCCGCATCGACCAGCCGGACCGGTTCGTGCTCGACCTTGATCCTGGAGAGGGTGTCACCTGGCCGATGCTTCAGGAGGCCGCGCAGCTCACCCGCGTGATGCTCGCCGAGCTGGGGCTGGAGTGCTGGCTCAAGACCAGCGGTGGAAAGGGACTGCACGTAGTGGTGCCGATCACGCCCAAGCGCGACTACACCGAGGTGAAAGCGTTCTCGCAAGGCGTGGTGAAGCACATAGCGCGGGTGATCCCAAGCCGGTTCGTTTCTGTGATGGGCGGCAAAAACCGCGTCGGGAGAATCTTCATCGACTACCTTCGCAACGGTCATGGGCAGACCACCGCGTGCGCCTTCTCAGCGCGCTCGCGGCCTGGGATGGGGGTTTCGATGCCGGTGGGTTGGGAGCAGCTCAAGGAGCTCAAGGGCGGCGCGCAGTGGACGGTTGCGACGGCGCGGGAGTATTTGAGTTTTCAGCAGGAAGATCCCTGGAGGGAATTCTGGAAGAAGCGGCAGTCAGTCGACAGTGCCATAAAAATACTCGCTGAAACATAGGGAGGCGTGGGCCGTGATGCCGTTGGATCGGGGGCCACCTGCGAAGCACGTCGGCTTTAGGCTGGTAGCAGCCGTTCGTGTCTGGCATCGCGCGTGACTGCTTTCGACCCCATTGCTGTCGTTCGCGCCTCTGCACCCAATGACTGCTGCCAACGTGAGCGGTCGTTCCCTGACGCAAGATTCGGTGCCTCAGCGCGATGACCGCGGATGCCAGTCTGATTAGCCAGCTGTGCCGGTTGAAAATGACCAGCTTGAAGTAGCTTACTGGTGGTGTAGACCACCTAGTATGACCAGGGATTCTCTCCTTCTAAATGCTCCCAGTGAGCGGCCCGCTCCCCTGTTATGGCAACTCTGCTATCTGCAGTCAAAGTATCCCGGACAGTGGCGATGCGGCTTTTAAGGTGTGCTGCAGCTGTCTTGTGGAATCGCCCCAATTGGCCGACCCGTTGAGCTGCCTTGTTCGCAAGGCCTCGGATCTGATCGGCATCTACGACACTGGCTGCAGCCATCTCCAACTGCAGGACTTGAGCTCGCACCTGTGACCGCTTCTTTGCGCCCAAGGACGGGCTGTGATTCACGATGAGCTTCGTGGCGATCATCGGGCGGGACGCTGCGAACACATCATGCTTGTCCCGACTGGCCTTCAAGTCGTGGCGAGCAAGCATCCCATACACCTGGGCAATGGCCCAGGTTTGTGTGTCCTTGTCCAAATGACTGGCAGAAGACAAGGCCATGTCATCCACATAGCGTGAGTAGCTGATGCCACGTTGCTTGAGCTTGGCATGCAGCAGGGGCTCATGGCGCCACAGCACCAGATTGGCCAAGAACGAGCTGGTGATGGCCCCTTGTGGAAGGTAGCCCCCTTTGGTTGTCAGCTTGGTTAACAGCCGGGCGACATCCGGAGCAAAGCCCAAGCAATCGCGCCAGACCTGCTCGATGTAAATCGCCCCCACAGAAGGGAAAAAACGCTTTACGTCCTCGCAGATGAGTATTTTTTTCTTTGCATGAAGCGAGGCATTGGTGACGTAATCGCGTCCCGCGAGGCTGCCTTGCAGGTAGTCTGGGAACACAACTTGTCGTGGTCAAGTCTTTTCGGACATTCCGATAGGGGATGTTCGTTCAAGCTGAGTGAGCTGCCAACGCCTGCTGCATCTCGTAGTCATTGGGTGACTGGTATCCCAGCGTGGAGTGCAACCTGATAGGGTTGTAGAAGCCCACGATGTAGTCCGCGATGTCCGCCTGGGCCTCAGCATGGTTTGCATAGTCGCGCTGCCAGACACGCTCCATCTTCAAGTTCAGGAAGAATCTCTCCATCACTGCGTTGTCCCAGCAGTTGCCCTTGCGACTCATGCTGCACACCAGGCCATGGCTCTCCAGCAACCCCATGTGCAGTTCGCTGGCGTACTGACTGCCTCGGTCCGAATGAACCAGCAATCCTGGCTTGGGGCGGCGGCTTGTGATGGCCATGCGCAGCGCCTCGCACACCAGCTGTGCTGGCATGCTCGGGGCCATGGCCCAGCCCACTACTTTTCTGGAGAACAGGTCCAGCACCACCGCCAGATAGAGCCAGCCACTGCGTGTGCGAACGTAGGTGATGTCGCTGGCCCATGTCTGGTTGGGCTTTTCAGGTTTGAACTGGCGCTGCAGCACATTGTCTGCAACAGGCAAGCCATGGCGGCTGTCGGTGGTGTGCGTGAACTTGCGCCGCCAGCGTGCTCGCAGTCCGTGCGCGGCCATCAAAGTGCGTGCTTTGTAGCGCCCAACAGCCCAGCCTTGCAATTTCAGCTGTGCACTCAGGCGGCGACTGCCGTAGCTGCTCCCACTGGCATGGAAGACTGCTTTGGCCTGAAGGCTCAGTGGGCTCACTGCAGCCTTTGTGGTGGCGCGCTTGCGCGCCGCGTACCAGCCCGAGCGGCTCATGCCCAACACCCTGCACCACTGGCTTACTGGGGCCTTCTGCGCCTGTGCTTGCGCACTCATCAGGTCCTGAATCATTTCATTTCCCGGGCGAAGAAGGCCGACGCTTTTTTTAGGAGTTCATTGTCCGATTGCAGTTGCCTGACCTGCGACTCCAATTGCCGAATGCGTTGCTGCTCGGCCGTCAACGGCTTGCCAATACCCGGACGTCCGGCCGCCTCTTCGTCGTACTGCGCCAGCCAGCGGCGCACCGCGCTGTCAACCAGATCCAGATCCTTGCTGACCTGAGCCACGCTCAGATTCTGTTCTCGGACCATCTTGACCACTTGTAGCTTGAAGGCTGCGTCAAACGCCCTGCGCGCTCTTTTGTCTTTCATGTTCGTCATTTCCTCTGGGGTCTATGGGCCCCTATCGAGGTGTCCTATTTCATTGGACCATGACAACTTTCGAAAAAATATGCAGCTTCAAGCGTGTATGTAATTCTTTGAGCTGCCCCATCGCATCGAAGGTCTGCCTGGTCGATCCCGGCTGGGGCTTGACCGTCCGCCACATGCTTTCAGAGCGGTCCGCCAACTGCACAAGCGCTTGTTCGCCCCAGCGCAAGGCTCGGGCCAGCGCGGCAATGGACCGAATCGGCTTAGCTTGGTAGCTCGGTTTGCTCAGGCAGAGGCTCATTCAGAAGCTCCAAGGCGGTGATCGCCAACTGGCCGGCTAGATCCCGATTCAGTTGCCCAAGCTCTCCGTCCTCTGCTCCCAGGAAAAACAGGATTTCCACGGGCATGACGAGCGCTGCAGCGATTCGCTTGATGGTGGACAACGGCGGGTCGCGTCGGCCGCGTTCAAGCAACGACAGGTAGGAGACCGAAATTTCTGCTCGCTCCGCCAACGCGGCTTGTGAAAGCCTGCGCTTTTTGCGAGCGAGCTGGATGGCCTGTCCGATGTTCATATGTGAATCTCAGAACTAAGAATGGGCTTGGGGTGCCCATGACGGTCTCATAGCCAATCTCGGATGTTCGTCACGATAACGACGACCGCCGCGATGGCCTGGAGAATGCGCAGCTTGTGCTGTTGAGCTTCTGCCGCGCTTGGATGATGGTCTCTCAGCTGTTCAAGCTTCGAAATTGCATCCTCCAGTTCCTTCATAGCACCAATGTCGAGTTGGCTTCTGCATGCATCGCGGGCTTTCTTCAAGCCCTTGATGTTGTTTTCCAAGATTTGCTTGTCCATTAGGACTCCTTCTACAAGGCACCATGCCCTGCTTCCCCTTTCAAGGCAGCGCCGTAAAGGAGCCAACTCGACACCAACCAAGCCCACCACAGTTGCCCGCTGCTGGCTCATCCTTCCCCTCTCAGAGTACGAAGACGCACAGGACTTCGCGCACCAGAGGATCTGGGCGTCCGGCTGGTCGCAATAGGCTGAGCCAACTGCACCGCGTTGCAAGCTACGCTCACTGTCTGCGTAGCGGGACTTCACGAGTGAAGCCCTGATCACTGAGCTTTTGCCTTTTGGGTTAGGAATCACAAATCTCTTCAACCGCAGCAGCGCGATCACGCGCCGCCGAGATGCATATTACGCACTATTGGTTCGAAATTTTGACTGTGAGTACGTTATTTTGTGTAAATCTCCGTACAAGGAGGGCTGCCTTCGCGGCGGGAACGGCATCTTGACAATCGCTGTGGGAACCCTGCCGCTGAAGGTGTTTGGGGCGCGGGGATATGGGCAACGGCAGGGTGGCTGACGATACCCGCCCGCATTGTGCAAGCAGGATCCCCGTTCATTTTCGGCATAGCGATCACATTGGGGTGTTGGCGCTCTGTGGCTGTCTTCGTTGCTCGGGCTGAGCGCGTTCATGGTCTTGTGGACGATGCGGGTTCATGGGCCAACTAGGTAGCTAGGCGCACTGCGGAGGCCGACAAGTCACATGCGTAAACGTCAGCTTTGGGTCGATGCTGGCCGACACGAACGACAGCTGATGGGGACCTCAGGCTTGTCGTACCGCCGCATCAAGTCTGCTGTCCGTCGACAGACCGCTAACAGTCTGAAGCTGCCGCTCAGAAGTTTGCCGTTGCCTGCTGCTCTTGGCCGACAGCAGCCTCTACGTGAGGACCAGACTTTTCAAGGCCGTACCGCCATCCTGCCGAGCGCCGTAGATGGCCCGCATAAAAGTGCACTGTAGGGGGGTGGTGTGACCGCCGCGAAGGCCCAGGGCGCTTCACCCGCGCCAGAATTCTAGGCATCCAAACGATGCACACCCCTTCATCGTGCCGGTGCGCCAGTGCGGTAGGGCTGGCAGAGCACTCGAACTCCCTCCGCATAGGTCAACGTCCGAGCCTTCGATCCTCGTTCGTGCCCCCCCCAGCGCGTTCGCCCAGTACGGCCAGCTCAGCGTGGATGCCTTCGACGCCGAGGCCTCGGGTGGTCTCGATGCACGGGACCCACTCACGCCAGGCAGCCCCTGGTGACCCAGCTCAGACCTACCGCCGCGAGTCCTATGTGCCTGCAGGCCACGCTTCGCCGCTGGCCAGCGCGGGCGCGCTCCGAAAAAACAAAGATCAGTGGCGGAAAAACGAATGTGCAGTGGCGTTCCGCAGTCCATCGCGGCTGCGCCCTGCAAAAACAGTAGGTCAATGTGGAAAACTAATGTGCTGTGGGCTTCCGCCCGAGTTAAGAATTTTATTGTGCAGTTCGGTCTTTTGGTGGAATCCACAGCACCTTTTGGACCTGATCACTGCGCTCGCTCACAGAGGCTCCCGCTCGCCTTTGGCCAAGTCCACCAAGTCGGCATCTGCAGCATCACCCTCACTGGAGTCGACCTCGGGAATCACCGTGTTGGCTGACAGATACGCAAGGACTGCATAGAGTTGGTCGATCTTACCGGTGACGCGGTAGGTACCGGTTTCCTTGCTCGCCAGCACCAGATAGCCGTCCTTAACCAGGTGCTCCATCATGCGGCGCAGGTTCTCGCGCACCGTGTTACGGTGGCTTGCGTTATCGATCACCTGCAGCTTGCTCTTGAGCTGCATCTCCAATGTACTGGAGTTGGCCACGGCCTGCTCCAGTTCATACAAGGGGATGAACTCGCCCGGTGCGAGCGTGATGTTGAGGCTATCGGTCTGGCGGATCATGTCCAACATCAGCACGGCGGGACCGTAGACGTCCCGGAACTGCAAGAATGCAGCCTTAAGCTGACGCTGGTCCTCCACAGTGATCATCAGCGGCGCCATGAAAAAAGCTCCATCGGCACCCAGCCGTGCAATACGTCGCTCCAAAGCGCCTAGCCAAGCATCAATCTCATCGTGTTCCTGTGGGTCCTGCAGAGACTCGAACTCTGTTGGGTAGCGATAGGGACAGATGTACTCGCCTGCAAGCAGCAGCTTGGTAATGCGTCGGTTCATGATGGCGCCCCCACCAGTTTGGCCGGTTCCAGCCGATGGCGATCCGCCAGAACGCGCACGCGCCCACGGTCTTGGAAAATGTAGCGCTGCGAGAACTGCGGATGCAACAGCGGATCGAGGTCGGGCGCGGCCGTGACCACATCAATCTTGTTTTCCACGAGCATCTGCATCAGCGCAGTCAGGTTGGGGCCGTCGAAAGTGGCGATTTCATCTGTGACCCAAGGCACATAGACAGGGTCGGAGCCCCGCATGGTGTTGATGAGGGCGGTCACCAACGTGATGCGCAAAATGGAGGACAGGCCGTTGCTGGAGATGCTGACCAGCTCTTTTTCGCGCTTGAACTGCTTGAGCTTACCGTTGTCGACCACGGAGCCGCAAAGGGTAATGTGCTGACCCAGATTCACCTCAAGGGAACCATCGTTACCCAACACACTCGCGAAATCCGACAGTGCTGCCACGATTTCCTTGGGTGCCGGCACGTTCTCCTCCAAGGGGGCTCCGGACTCGTTGTAGGCACGGATGGCCGTCGACATGTGGGAGAGCTTTTTGTAGAAGCCTAAATCCTCGAAATTCGGCTCGATGTTCAGCTTCAGATCCTGAATGCGTTCGAAGCACTTCACCTGACTGAGACCGTCCTGCAGCCGCTCGTTCACGCGCTTGACCTCGCTTTCGAAATTCGAGATCGTGGCGTGCAGGCTGCCAATGTTGGCCAAAATAGTGCGCAACTCAAGATTGTTGGGCCGGATGAATTCGGGCGCGATGCGCCCATGGCAGCTGCATAGCTCCAGCGCCTGAGAAAAAGTTGATGCGCTGGCGTCCACCCTCTGGTTCATCCAATCCTGCACAAACTTGCCCAGTTGCCGTTCTCCATGCAAGAGCTCGTTACGCAGGTTGTGGAATTTCGTCGACATCGCCGACTGCGCTTTTTGCAGCTCATTCCTCTCTTCCTGATACCTGCCACGCAACTGGTCAACGCTGTGCCGCAGCGTGATCGTGGAAACCACCTGGGCCGGCTTGATTCCGATCTCCGTCAACAGGGTCTGCAGACTATTGATGTCCTTCTGCAGTTGCTCCATTTCATCGGTAAGGTGCTTGCGCGCGCCGCCATGGTCCTCCGTGCGGGTCTTCCATCGAATGTTGTGCTGTAAGAGTTGATCTTGCGCCCCCTCAAGGGCACTGCCAGACTCATCGGCCCGCGTTCGGGAGGAGGCCAAACGAGACTCACCGCCGGTGGAAGTAAAGTCATCCCACTCCTTGACCAACGGGCGGTGGCGCTCAATCGCCTGAATCCGCCGCGATAGATCGTCAGCCTCCTGCCGCTGTTCGCCCAGGCGTTCCACGTTCACCCCTTGAGCGCTGAGGTGCTCGTTCATCTGGATATCGATATCCCGACAGCGCAGACCGACCTGCTTGCGCACTTCAGCGATGGCGTCATCTATGGTCTGCAGAGTTGCGTTGCGCTTCCTGGTGGCCTCATCTTTCAGAGTTCTGCGCTCCGCTTGGAGTCCGTTCTCCTGATCCCTCCAATCAGTCGACTTGCGCCCGATTTGGGCACTCAGATCAGCCAAGTCCTTCACCAAAGAGTCCACCCTCCCCTTGGCTGTAGCAGCAATCGAGGATTTCTGGGTTTCAATTTCCAGCTGGGCTTGCTCGACCGCGTTGCCCAATCCCATGGCCTGCCCCTGCATTACCTCCAACTCGGCAGAATCTGTGGTGAATGCCTGTTCTGCCGAGCCCAAAGCTGCAGACAGGCGCTCCAACTCCTCTTGGTTTGCTGCGAGGCGCACTCGAGCAACACCGATCGCATGCTCATGTTCCGCAATGGCAACACGCACTTGGTCATCATCGACCCACCTGGGTGATTCAATCTCTTGCGTCTGCAGATCCCAGCCATACAGTGTGCCCCCCTCCTCCAACCAGGACGGGTCCAGATCAGCGCGCATCAGCAGTCCCGCATCGATCACTTTGGCCAGGCTGTGTCGCCATCCCTGATCTGGATGGTTGCGCAGCGCATGCAGCAGAGTACCCACAGGGGGATTGAGGCGTTCAATCTCCACGGCTAGCGCATTTTGTGCGCCCTCTAGTCTGGATCGGGCTGTGTGCAGGTCATCTTCCCTCTTGTCAAATGTCTGCTTGGTTTGCGAGGCAACTGCGCCAAGACGCCTGTTATGCTCCACTGCGTCGAGCAGCCGTTTTTGGTGCACGTGTAAGCTGGTATTCGCTGTTCGCAGGGCCTCTAGCGCGTCTTCGCTCGGCTGGGGTTCACGCAGACGCTGGCGCCACTCGCCCAACTGCTCAGTGAATGCGTCTTTGGACTCCTGTAGCGCGAGCATGGCACCCTCATGCTCCTCCTTGAGCTCCGCAATTGTCCGCTCGAACTCTTCTTCAATCTGGAGATGGTTTCGCTCCATCTCTTCGGAGGGACTCTTCTTGGACAACTCCAAGGCTTGAATATCCTCCGACGCACGAGTGCGAACGTCCTCTTTGAGCTTGCCATAGTGCTTGATCGCATCGCTTTGCTGCAATGTGGCCGCGTCTATCTGCCGCTCAAGAGCCAACAGCCCAGATTGCAGCGATGCGAACGTGGACATCTGCTGCTTCCACCCTTGGGCGTCCTCCCGCAAAAAATGGCGCCACTTGGCCTGTAGTTCGTCGCGCTCTCTACATGCCTCGGCGTGCTTTTTATCAGCTTCCAATACCGCCGCGGTAAGACGCAAGTGAACGCTGCCCTCATCCTCCACGGCAAGACTCCAGAGTCGGTCCAGCTCCGCCAACTCCGCCACCTTGGTGGCATAAAATTCCTCCTTGAGCTTTTTGAGGGCGTCTGCGTCCCACCAAGTCGCGCGGATCTTGTTCTCATAGGCGACCGTGCGCTCCATGCTCTCTCGCAGTGCTGTCACATCCCCCGCCCTCTCCAGGGCTTGAGCACCCGCGCGGCGGCGGCTGATCCAGTCATCGATCTGCGAGCGCCGCTGTTTGAAGGCCAGCTTGCCATGCTCGGTGTTGGCACCAATGTTCTGTTTGACCCGGCTGACGGCCACCTGGATGATGTCAGAGAAGCTGACCGTGTCCTGCAGCATCGTGGCCACCAGGCGGTCGAGGTTTTCGAGGGGGCTCGGGCCGAAGGAATGCTCCACCTGCAGCGCCCGCATGTTCTTGTCCTTGCTTATGAGCGTGGAACGCAGGATAACTGCCCGATATTCGGCAGAAGTCAACTTTTTTGTGTAATGGGTGCAAGTGATGCTGGTCACTTCCTCGTCGGTGAGGAAAATACCGTCACGCACAAACAGGCTCTGGTCCCACCCACTCCGAAAAATCCGATAGAACGGAGCGTTGGCATCGATACGGTCCCGGCGCATCACCGCTAGGCGAAGCTCCCCCTCATCTCCTCGCTGGTACTCGAATGCGATCGCACTCGTTTCCTCCGGTAGGATGAAACGCACCATTCCCTTTTGTCCATCCCCGCCCGACACGAGGCGGCTGGGCAAGTATCCAAAAAAGAGAGGCAGCAGCCGTAGGGTCATGGTCTTACCAACACCATTGGGCCCTGTGACCAGCGCTCCTCCGCGCGGGTCAATCGATGTAATTCGATTGCTAGGGAGATGCTTGTTAGTACCCGCATTGATCAGCAGCATGCGCCGCAACTGGTACTTCTTTTCGGGATGGGTACGTTCCATACTTATCGCAATGAGTGGCCCATGGAAAGCGGCTTCCACTCTAAGGTGCATTAGGAAGGCTCCTGCAGAAAGAGCCGTCGAATAGCAGGCCCGTCGATCCAGCATTTAGTGCCAAAGCAGCGTGACTGCTGAGCGGAGGGTCTTCGGGTGTTGTAGAGGCTTACGGGGTCAATCAGCGACAGCTTTGTGCTCTTCACCAGCATAAGGCGGTGAACGTCGCCTCCAGGCCCCATCCCGGACCGCCCACCTAGTCTACCAGTTGCATACAAAAATGCGCGCTGACCATCATGCGCAGAAGTTTGTCGCTTATTCCCCAGCCTCGACATCCTGACAACACCCGGAAAGCTGACAAAAATCTCACCGTGCGCTCATGGTCCTGTGGGGCTCGGATTTCTACCATCAACACATCTCCTCCTCCCCCACCAAGGCTTGGAGATCCCGGTCATCCACTCTTACAAGGAACCTCATCATGGCCCAAAACCGCCTCTCCCCTTCTTCCCTGATTGCAGCCCTGGCCACTGTGGCCGCCCTGGCCCTGCCGGGCATGGCCTCGGCCGCCTACTGGCATCCCGCCAACAACGAAGCCGGCGTGATCGTCCACCCGGAACACTTCCAGAGCGAGAAGACCCGTGCCCAAGTCAAGGCGGAGGTCCAGGCCGCCGCGCAGCAAGGGCTGCTCTCCTACGGTGAAGCCAACGCCTTCCCCTCTCAGCCCAACGCCGGGCCGGGCAAGACGCGGGAGCAAGTGGTCATGGAACTGGTGAACGAGTCGGCCGCCGATCGCGACGCACGTCTGCGTCTCTACGGCGAAACCGGGGCCTAAGTATCTACGCAGGGCGCAACGACTTGATGGTAAGCGCAGAAGACAGTTGTGGCCGCCACAATCCCTTACGTTTGAACGCGCCGGGGGGACCATTGGCTGGTTCTGATGCTTTCCACCTCCAAACGATCACTCAGCGAGCTCCTGTGCACGGCCTAAACACTCACCGGATGGAAGACGCTGTATCAGGCTACTGGCGCCTGGATAGTTGCACTAAAGCTGAGTGCTTGGCACACGCCGATGAAAACTCCGCTGCCAGGAGATCCTTCATGGTGATCAACGTGTCCGGTACATCACGACCTTCGTCAGAGCAGCAGAATTGGGCAGACTGCACAAAGCGGCGCTCGACTTGATCATCAGTTCCCGAGCTGCCAGCACGGCGCTGACGTAACTGGAACCGCATCTGGATGTATGCCTGACCTTCCCCACTCTGACACAAGTCCGAGAACTGCAGAGCTACCGCCTATTCGTCGACGGCTCTTCTGCAGAGGTCGCAGCCCCGACACCTCAGTCCGTAAACGAACTGGTATGAAGCTGTCCTGGACGCAGCAAAAGACATCTTTAGGCCGCTCGAAAGGCCGGCCCCAACTACTTCGAGAACCACCCCTGAAAACGAGACCACAAGCCGCTCGTTTGCGCCGTGTATCCGGCGGGTGCAGTCGACAGAGAGTCATGTCGTGCAAGCCCCGGGGTACAGCCGTAGTATTCGGCCTTCGCCTGCTTGTCGCGCCGCTTTTCGATTTCAACACGCGCATCAGACCACGGTCCATACTCGATGACACGATTTTTATCGATCACGTAGTGCGAGCGACAAGCCTGATTCCAGTTGCCCACGGAAGGATTGAGTGTCACGGACTCGCCATCGAACGTCATTCGCCAGTCCGTCGGCGTGAAGGGTGTCACCACGCGATCTCCGCAGCCGCAACAGCACGAGTGCACGGCTGTCGCGTACTCCATCGAGATATACAGCACGCCCGGCTCCAGTACGCGGGGCGCGTTCCGGACGAACCGGTGCTCGAGGGTCAGGTGCCGCATCACGATTGGTCTCCGTTGAGCAGCATGCCGCCGTCCGTGGTGTAGGTGCAGTGGTGCTCCTGCTCCAGGTCTCGGTAGTAACCGCGCAGCTTCTTCCATTTCACGACCGCCAAGCACGCGTTCAAGGCATTTAAGTCAGCCACCTGGATGTTGGACGCGTAGACGTCCTGGCCACCTCCACCCGCGAAGGAGATGCGGCCCTGATGCACGTGCTCGCGCTTCGTCGGCGTACTCGTCGTGACGCGCAGGATGCCGCCGAGGCTGCCGTTGGTGAGCTCCAGCCCCATGCCGACGTCGATGAAAGGTACGCCCAGCGCTTCGAGCTTGGCCACTACGGCGCGCTTCTCCTCGCCCGCGTCCATGCTGAGGAACGCGAACGTGATGCCATCCAGCAGACCGTGCGCCTCCGCCTTCATCACCAAGGGGTGCGCCTCGATGCCGCGGTGCATGCGCTCGTAGATGCCCTTCAGATAGTCCACCTTCTTCGGGGCATCCCGCAATTCCTCCAGCGATGGTGCACCAGGCGCACGGAACGCGTTGTGCGACAAGAAGTCATCGCCGTCGAACAGGCGAATTTGCTTCACAGGCGTCTTCGCGACGAAGTCGAGGATGTAGCCGCCGGTGCCACCCAGGCCGATGATGGCCACGACTTCCTGCTCCAGCTTACTGGCAAGCGCGCCAATCCCGACGCGACTGGAGGCCGTGTCGAGATAGTTGAACACGCTGGCCTCATCTTCCTCATCGCCGCCGCGGAACACGCGCGGACTGATGCCCGGCTGCAGCACCGCGGCCGGCCCGGACACGATGGTCGCGTAGGTCGACATCTTGGCGTAGTAGTCTGGGTAGCCCAGGTCGCTCGGCTTGCTGGAGAAGCTATACCGCGCCCTGAGCCCGTGACCGAGGTCGGAGTTCGGCGCGGCATGTGAGATGCCCTGCAAAGGCGTCCCATCGGCATTGCACGGGAAGTCGCCGTCCCAGTGCATGACGTGCGTCTCGGGCTTGCGGGTGCGGTCACCTGCCAGGTCGAGGCCCGACACCAGGGTGCCGAAGCGTACCTGGCGCTGGGCGTCGACGTAGGGTACCTCCAGCATCACCAGGAGGCTCCCCTGGATGCGCATGAAATAGCCGTCCGAGCGGAGCCGGGCCAGGTCGGGATTAAGACTGAACAGTGCGCGTGACATTGAAGATGGTCCCTTTCTTCTTGACTTCAACAGAGCCGCCCTCGCCGAGCTCGCCAGCGTGGGGGAACGAGGCCGCATTGCGGTAGGTCATCGAGAACTTCACGTTGGTCTCGGCCGGCGCGTTCGGGTGCGACAGCTTGACCACCTGCTCGAAGGTGACGTGCTTATCAGGCACGGTCTCCTCGACGGAGTTGACCAAGATGACGTAGCCCGTCTGCGGCTTGGGCGCCGTGATGAAACGCTCGATGCCCGGTGCGTCGAGGTTGACGCGGTCGTCCGGCTCGATGAGCAGATCTTCACCGCCGCGGACCTCCAGGAACACGGCCTCATCCGACGCCCCGTCGGCGAGGTCGTACAGGACGCTGCCGAGCATGTCGGTGCGGCCCCACGCCAGCTGGCGGTCATTCAGCGAGAACTTGAAGTCGCGGTCCGACTTGAACGCGATGAAGCGTTCAGCGCCCTTGCCGCGCAGGTCGAAGGTCTCGTCGAGACGAACGTCCTCGAAGTCGCCCGAGTCAAGGTAGGCATACAGGATGTAGTCTGCGCGGTGGTCCAAGCCAGCGCTGGCTAGGATTTGCCGGCCGGTAGGAACCGGGTCCGGCACATCAATGTTGCGGAAAGTCAGCCCTTCCAGGGCAAACCGGATGCGGTAGGCCGAAGCTTCCCGCAAAGCACGACCCTCACGGATCGCGTCACCAACGTCGTCGTAGTTCGAGAGAGACATATAGTCCTTTGGAGGTTGCGGGAGGCATCGTTGCTGCCCTACACCTACTCAATCGGCCCCACCGAACTCCGCCGGTAAGCTTTTTAGAAAGCTCTCTCCAGGATCCCCGGCGGCACACCACCGCACACGAAGAAGGCCGGGCAATTGGGGCACGTCATGTCTGACGCCTCGGCCCGGAAGTTCCCGCCGCGGATGTCGCGCAGGATGTTGCCCAGCTTGCCCTGACGGTTGCTCAGCTCCTTGGCCGACAGAACCAGGGGCTTTGCTTCGGCGTCGGCCAGATACACCAGCTCCACGACCGCATCTGGAAAAGCGGCACGGGCCGCCAGGACGAACGCCGCGGCGCCGACGTCTTTGCCTTCCTGGCTCGATGCGTGCCCGGTCTTGACTCGGCGCAGCGTTCGAACGCCGTCGCGCACCAGGACTTCGTCGGGCCTGACCTCCACTTCGTGGTTGTCGAAGGTGATGCGCAGCGCGGTGGGCGCTTCAACCAGGGCGCCAGCCCGCGACTCCAGGAAGTAGCCCAGCATCGTGGAGGCCATGGCACGGTAGTCCTCGACGTAGCCGTGGTCGTGAAGCCCGTGGGTAAGGAACGCCTCCGCGAGAAGCGCCTGACACTGGCCAGTCGAGGCAGCGCCCTGGGCGACGACCTTGCGATAAACCTCCCGGATCGCCTCGTGCATCAGCATGAAGGCGCTCATGCGTCGACGGCCGCCGACCTGCAGTAGATGCGTGTACATGAACCGCCGCCCGCACGACTCATAGAGCGCGACCGCCTCGGAACTGAAGCGTGGCGTCCCAGAGAAGACCACAGGGATGTGCGCGACATCTGGAGCCGGAGGCAGGACCGTCAATGGCGTCACTGGTCGCCGGCTGACGACGCCGATGCGATCAAGGAACTTCGACAGCGGCCTGGAGGTGCCGTTGGACTTCGCCGTGGCGCCGTAGAACGCCAGACGGTCCCTCGCCCGCGACATCGCCACGTAGAAGAGGCACTCTTGCTCCTCATTGTGCGCGGCCCGTGCGATTTCGTCCGGGCTGCCAGCCCCTCCCGTGACCATACCGGTCGGCGGCGGGCACTTGGAGGGGCGGATAGCGCCGGGGATGGAGTCCTGGTTCACGCCCACCATGTGGACCGCGGGAAACTCCAAACCTTTGGAGCCATGGATCGTCATCAGGCGCACGGCGTCAATGCCCTGGGCTGCGGCGGGCAGTTGCCTGAGGTCCCTGTCGTCCCGCAAGCGCAGCAGCCTGCGCACGCGGTCAGCCAGCCGCTGGATGGGGAGGCCCTGCCCGTTCGGCTGGACACGCAGGAAGTTCATGAATTGCCAGATGGCGATTCCTTGGGCCTGATCAGGAACGCTGGTCGACGAGGCGATGCGCGCCGCCAGCCTGGATCGGTCAAGCAGGAGGGTCGCGAGCACAGTCCAGGGCTGGGACGTGGCGTCGAAGCCGTCCAGCGCGGTACTCAAGGCAGCCAATGCGGCCCGCCCGGCTGGAGTGACGTCCGGTGCTCCCTGCCGCCACGCACCAGGCTGAACGTCGGTGCCACGAAGGCGCTCAAAAACACGCACGGCGTCCTCGAGCGTCATTGCAAACTCGGGCCAGCAGGCGGTGCGAATAAGGCCCATGGCGCGCCTGTCCACGAGGAGCAACAGCACCGCAACGAGGTCCTTTATCTCGGTGCGCTCGAAGAGGCTACCCAGGAACAGGACGGGCACGCCGGCACGCTCAAGCTCCTGTCCGGTATCGGACAGCCTATCGTTGCCCCTGCACAGGACTGCCTGGTCGCGATATCGAAAGCCTTCCGCCCGCAACTGCTCGATGCTGTCGACCAGCGCCGAGGTAACGAGCGAGCCATCGGAAACGGTGATGACCTCCGGCGGCGCGCCACCGGAGCCACGGTCCGCCTCGAGGGACGTGGGCCCGTCAGCGGCACTCATGCTGGCCGCGAAGGTGGAGAAGGCGCCGACGATTTCTGACGTGGAGCGGTAATTGATGTCCAGACTGTCTCGAACGCCTCCAGGGAAGTCTTCGCGGCCGAAACGCGCCATGTTGAAGGACGAGGCGCCCCGGAAGCGATAGATGGACTGCTTGGCATCCCCCACCACCCACAGATTTTCCCCGGTTGGCTTGAGGGCCGTGAGGAGCCGCACGCTGCTCCGGTTCACGTCCTGGTACTCGTCGACTAGGACGTGGTCGTAATCACTCTGGAGCTGAGTCCTGACCGCTTCATCGCGCTCGAGGAGGAGTACCGGCTGCATGACCAGGTCCCCGAAGTCGACGTACCCTGAGGCCGCCTTGAGTTCTTCGTAGCGCGTGTAGACCCTTGCAACCTCTTCAGCCTTCTCAGCAATTTCGATGGCGGCGGCGTCGGCCGCGGCCGCGCGCATCGCCTGAGCCAGGGCGAGATAGGCCTGAGGCCCAACGACCTCGTCTTTGGCTCGGGAGACCGCGGTCAAGATGTCGGCAGCAGTCTGCGACGGGTCGTAGAGGTTTCGGTAGTGCCTCAGGCCAAGCCGTGGGAACTCAATTTCGAGCAGCTCAACGGCCTCGGTACGGTCCATCAGCCGGGGGTCCGTGGGCAACTCGCACCTGTCGTTGAACCGCCTGAGGATGTCTAGGCCGAAGCTGTGGAACGTGCCGATGCACAGCGCAGCCGCCTCTTGTGGGCGCTTCTGGGCAATCCGCTCGGCCATCTCACCCGCGGCCTTGTTCGAGAAGGTTAGGAGGAGGATGCGCCTAGGATCAACGCCGTTGTCGAGCAGGCTTTCGACGCGAGCCACCAGCGTACGCGTCTTTCCTGTGCCTGGCCCGGCTTGGAGCAGGAAGGCGGCGCCGCGGTGGGCAGCAGCAGTGTGCTGCTTTGGGTTCAGGGGGATTTCGACCGTGTCTGCTGCCGCGACGGTCGGCAACGCGGGGAGCAACAGGGCATCCAGCATCTGCTGGGCGACGACTTCAAACGGCGCCCCGAGGCGCGCGGCAATGTCGGAGCACGTCTGACCCTGGGCAACATGCAGGTCGAAGGCCACGTGCCTTGGGAGTAGAAGTTCACGTGCAAAGAGGTCCATCTGGACCTCCCGCCGTTGCCGTCGGCTGTAGTCGACAACGCGGTCCATCCCGACAGGTGCCGCTTCCGACGTGCGGGCCGGGTCGATGTGGGCCGCTGGCTCGGCCTCCTCTTCGCCGTCGCCCAGTTCCGCATGCCCGATTTCGTGCGCAACCAGGAACGCCTGGTCGAACGGCGACCCTTTAGTCTCGTGGACGATGAGCGGAATGTCCGGGTCAAAGGAGGCCTGCCCGCCGTCGAGCAGCGCACTACCAGGAGTGCAGGTCTCGACGTTGATTCCGAGGTCTTTGGCTATGGCAACAGCGAACTCATACGGCGACCACGGATTGCGCCCGCGCTGAACGGCCTCATCGTGCAGCCGCCGAGCGTGCTGCCGCCCCAGTTCTATGGGGTCCATGGCTACTCCTCGCGGAGTAGGTTCGAAATGCTCTGGTCGTCGAGGCCGGCGTCTCGCAGCACCCTCTCGAACGACACCTTCTCAGGAGCTGCTGGCTTGACGGTCGACTTTCTTGCGCGAGCCATGGGAGCCACTGCAGGAAGCGCGAGATACGAGAGCAGTGTCTCGGTCGATGTCTTCAGCGCCTCGGCCATCTTCGCGGTCGTGCGCTGGGGCAAGGTCGCGACATCAATCCGGCGCTCTCTAAACGCCAGACCAACCTGCATGGGCAAGGCCAGCGCATTGATAGCCTCAGTAAACACCTTCGCAGGGGCAGCTTGCAGCGACTGCAGAGTAGTCGTGCTCTCCTGCAGACGCGCCATGCCTACACTAACGAGGTCAAACTCGGCGGCCCCAGGGGGAACATCGTCGTCTAACTCGCGAGTCAGCTCCATGGAGAGGTCTATCAGGGCCAAGGAGTGCTCGGGGTACTGGGCGAGATATCGCTGCAGGACGCCGGCTCCAGGCTCGAAGTCCATAGCGAACGCTCTCAGGACATCGTCTGCTGTGATTTGGGGCTTCTTGACCATCACATCTTCCTCTTGCGCTCAAGGCGCAGCTTCAGGGACGCAAAAGCCTTGTCCCGATGCGTGCGGATGGTCTTCTCCGATTTCCCCAAGACTTTGCTAATGGACTCGACCGAGGGGTCGCTGGACTCGATGGGAATATCTTGGCGCCACATCACGACGATCCTCCGTTGGAACTCAGGCAGGCTGTCAATCGCTTCGTCAAGGAGGAGGCGGTAATTTTTTTTGTCGAGTTCGTCGGCGTCGAACGGATCGTAGTCACCGACGGCTGATTCGACCTGGGCCGAGACCTCACCGTCCTCGGTCTCAAGTTCAGCAGTCCGATTTTCGTGCTTCCAGTGGCGATCGTTCGCATCGCGACGATCCGCCGCGACCGCGCCATTGAAGTTGACCTCGTAGTAGTCGAGGCGGTCGTCGTACTGCTTCCGGTCGCTGAGCAGGAGGTCGACGAAGTGGTCGCGGACGTCCTCGCGGATGTTCATCCCTGTCAACGAAACGGTTTTTCCGTCCGTGCTCGCGACGGACCGGACCCTGCGGGCCACGCGACTTAGAAGCGACTCGGTCAGTTTGTCACGGTGAGCGCCACCGGGCGCATTGCGCACGAAGTACAGCAGTGCCTCTGGGGAAACGAAGCCGGGCTCAGTGGGATGCCACAGTCTGACGCGGCGTTCGAGTTCCGCTGCGCCGATTTCTGCCAAGGCTTGAATCTCGGCTTCAATTTTGTCCCGCCTGAAATATGGCGTGCCGTCGAGTTTGAGCTTACGTAAGGGGCGTGACACGAATACTCCTCCGTCTCGTGTTCCAGTAACTCTTCTCCGAGGGTCGTAAGTTAAAGTGTAGCAGCGGGCCGGTGGCCTGTTGCAGACTCGGGCCCATAGATGCTGCGGCCTGCGGCAAGACGCATAAGATTCGCGTTTACCTCAATCGATGCGCAGGCTCAAGCACGCAGATGCAAAATGCGCGTGCTTGAGCCCAGTTCTTCTTTTTGTTCCACATCGCGTGGAATGCGCGGCTCAATTTCATCGCGCTAGAGTTGTCCTAGAGTGTGTGATGAACTTTGCTTGACAAGAAGAGCAATGGGCTGCTGCCGGTTTCGATGACACCTTGTTAAGGTGGCAGATGAAACCGGAGGTGGTTAATGGAGAGAAGAAGGACATTCAGTCGCGAGTTCAAACTCGAGGCGGTCAAACTGGTCGTTGAGCGTGGCGTGTCTGTGGCCCAGGCAGCCAAAGACTTGGACGTTCACGAGAACGTGCTGCGCTGTCATGGTCCAATGAAATAGGACACCTCGATAGGGGCCCATAGACCCCAGAGGAAATGACGAACATGAAAGACAAAAGAGCGCGCAGGGCGTTTGACGCAGCCTTCAAGCTACAAGTGGTCAAGATGGTCCGAGAACAGAATCTGAGCGTGGCTCAGGTCAGCAAGGATCTGGATCTGGTTGACAGCGCGGTGCGCCGCTGGCTGGCGCAGTACGACGAAGAGGCGGCCGGACGTCCGGGTATTGGCAAGCCGTTGACGGCCGAGCAGCAACGCATTCGGCAATTGGAGTCGCAGGTCAGGCAACTGCAATCGGACAATGAACTCCTAAAAAAAGCGTCGGCCTTCTTCGCCCGGGAAATGAAATGATTCAGGACCTGATGAGTGCGCAAGCACAGGCGCAGAAGGCCCCAGTAAGCCAGTGGTGCAGGGTGTTGGGCATGAGCCGCTCGGGCTGGTACGCGGCGCGCAAGCGCGCCACCACAAAGGCTGCAGTGAGCCCACTGAGCCTTCAGGCCAAAGCAGTCTTCCATGCCAGTGGGAGCAGCTACGGCAGTCGCCGCCTGAGTGCACAGCTGAAATTGCAAGGCTGGGCTGTTGGGCGCTACAAAGCACGCACTTTGATGGCCGCGCACGGACTGCGAGCACGCTGGCGGCGCAAGTTCACGCACACCACCGACAGCCGCCATGGCTTGCCTGTTGCAGACAATGTGCTGCAGCGCCAGTTCAAACCTGAAAAGCCCAACCAGACATGGGCCAGCGACATCACCTACGTTCGCACACGCAGTGGCTGGCTCTATCTGGCGGTGGTGCTGGACCTGTTCTCCAGAAAAGTAGTGGGCTGGGCCATGGCCCCGAGCATGCCAGCACAGCTGGTGTGCGAGGCGCTGCGCATGGCCATCACAAGCCGCCGCCCCAAGCCAGGATTGCTGGTTCATTCGGACCGAGGCAGTCAGTACGCCAGCGAACTGCACATGGGGTTGCTGGAGAGCCATGGCCTGGTGTGCAGCATGAGTCGCAAGGGCAACTGCTGGGACAACGCAGTGATGGAGAGATTCTTCCTGAACTTGAAGATGGAGCGTGTCTGGCAGCGCGACTATGCAAACCATGCTGAGGCCCAGGCGGACATCGCGGACTACATCGTGGGCTTCTACAACCCTATCAGGTTGCACTCCACGCTGGGATACCAGTCACCCAATGACTACGAGATGCAGCAGGCGTTGGCAGCTCACTCAGCTTGAACGAACATCCCCTATCGGAATGTCCGAAAAGACTTGACCACGACACGCAAGTGGGTGCGTGAGCTGAGGCAGGAGCCTCAGGAGGCGTTCCCTGGCAACGGCAAACAAAAGGCGCAGGATGCTGAGATAGCACGGCTGCACAAGGAAGTGGCCAAGCTCAAGATGGAGCGCGACATATTGAAAAAAGCCGCGGCCTACTTCGCGAAGGAGTCGATGTGAAGTTCGGCTTCGTGGCGAAACACCGAGGGGCCTGGCCGGTCAATCTGATGTGCGAGGCGCTCGGTGTCTCGCGAGGCGGCTTCTACGCCTGGCTCACACGACCCAGGAGCCGGCGTAGCCTCAGCGACGAGGTGCTGGGTGCGCAAGTGCATCAGAGCTTTGTACGCAGCGACCGCACCTACGGCGCACGCCGTGTGTGGCACGACGTGCTGGAGCAAGGCCAGACCTGTGGGCTGCATCGTATTGAGCGGCTCATGCGGGAGCAGGCGCTGCGTGCGAGACCGCGAAGGCGTGGACTACCCAAGGACCGTGGCGCGCGTGGTGCTGTGGCTGACAACGTGCTGGACCGTCAGTTCCAGGCAGATGGTCCGAACCAGAAATGGGTGGCCGACTTCACCTATATCTGGACGGCAGAAGGCTGGCTTTACGTAGCTGCGGTACTGGACCTGTACTCCCGTCGAATCGTGGGCTGGTCGATGCAGGAGAGCATGACCTCGCAGCTCGTGGTGGACGCGCTGATGATGGCTGTGTGGCGCCGGGGCAGGCCAGTGGCACTGCTGCACCACTCGGACCAGGGTAGCCAATACACAAGCGAGCACTTCCAGAGGCTGCTGGACGAACAGGGCATCACTTGCAGCATGAGTCGGGCTGGCGAGGTCTGGGACAACTCGGCCATGGAGAGCTTCTTCAGTTCTCTGAAGACCGAGCGCACGGCCCGTAAGGTGTACAGGACACGAGGCCAGGCCCGCTCAGATGTGTTCGATTACATCGAGTGCTTCTACAACCCGACGCGTCGGCATTCGACGCTCGGATATCTCAGTCCCGTACAGTTCGAGCAAGCTCAAGAAGCTTAGGTCGGTGTCAACGAGACCGGCAGCAGCCCACAAAGCCACTTTTAGAGTCGAGTGATGCCACACAAGCCCGGCCCAACCGACGTCAGCGACGAAGAATGGAGCTCTTCTGCACCCTACCTCACGCGGACCATGTCATAGAAAGGTGCCACCACCAGCGTCGCCCCGTCCGACGAGCGAGATGCTCTTGCCATGCGCACCGTTGTCGCCGAGTTACAGCGTTGTGATAGCCCAGAGGGCCAATTATCGAATGGAACTCATCAGCGTTTCTCGCATCGCTGGCACCTGTCAAGCCATGCGCCCAAATCCTCGTGCCCTGTACTACGCAACCAGTACATGCTCCTTGGGTACGGTCTCGTCTCCAGCCTCGCAGTCCCTCAGGAACTGCATCCAGGTCTGTAGAGCCTGCCGGCGCTCTGGGTAGTAGGTGTGCTGGTCGTAGATGCCCTCCACGCCCGTGAGCTTATGGTTCAGGCACATCTCCGAGATGTCTCTGGGAACGCCAAGTGCACGCATGTGGGATTTCATCGTGCTTCGCAGGTCATGCGGCGTGAAGCGACGCACCTTCGGCTTGTACTGCTTGATCCAGTAGTCGATCGACTCGCGCACAGTGTCCTTGCTCAGATGGGTGTCGCCCCCATTTCGCTCGGCGCGGCTGCGTGCTCTTGCCGGCAAGACGTAATCCGACCCAGAGACGAACGTGCACAGTTCCTTGAACCAGGAGATCAGCATCGGAGCGAGTGGTACGTCCATGGCGGGCCCCGTCTTGCTTGCGGGAATGTGCCAGCGAGCCTCATCGAGATACACGTCGCTCCATTTGGCCGTGAAGAGCTCCGATCCGCGCACTCCCGTGGCCAACAAGATGCGGATCGCGAGCGCGTTTGGCCGGCGCATCGGCGCGTTGAGCAACAGATGTAGCTCATCACGGGTCAGCATCAAGCGCTTGCGGACCGCTGGCCGAGGTCCCAGCAAGGCGCTGATCATGATTCCCACGCATGGGTTCACGTTAAGGAGCCGTTTGCCGCAACCATGGGTAAATAGGCATTTGGCCGTGACGTGCAAGAGGCTCGACTCGCCCCAGGTGAGCTTGCAGTCTTCGATCAGGGCCACAATGTCACTGGATTCGACTTCACGTACACCAAGCGAGCCAAATCTGTTTTCGATCCGCTTGAGGTGGCGTGAATAACAAACGCGGGTGCTCTTGGCCAATGTTACGAGCACTTTTTCGCGGTAGTCCGAAATCAACTGACGGACCGTCCAGTCCTTTGCCAATGCAGCCTTGGCCTTGACCCGCTCAGCCATCGGGTTTTTGCCCTGCGCAATCTCCGCTCGCCTGACAAGGGCCATCGTCCGAGCTTCGGACAGACCGATGGCCGGATAGGGCCCCAAGGTCATCTCTGGTCGTCGCGTACCATGCCGATATCGCAGCACCCAGGCCGCGTTGCCTGCGGCCGACAGCGTAAAGATCAGCCCACCGCCGTCGCTCATCGACAGAGGCTTGCCCGCCTTGACCCATTGCTTGAGTTGCATGTCCGAGAGCAGACCACTTTTCTTTGCCATACTCGCTTCTCCTGGTGCCGAAGGGGCCAGTCCAGTCACCCGGCTGGTCACCCAACAGGTCACCCAATTTTGTTGCGATCGGGTGGCACTCCAAGACACCAAAAGACAGCTCTCCTACCGAAAACCCCTGCTCCGACAACCACTTACGCGTGGCACCTGGGACAGGGTGGGGAGCCCTGAAACCTCACATTAAAACGATGTCGTACTGCTCCTGTGCCATGGCGGTCTCGGCCTGCAGCGAGATGGGTTTCTTGATGAAGTCGGACAGGCCGGCCAGGTGCTGGCTTTCCTCGTCCAGGAACATCTCGACCACCTTGGGCGAGGCTACGATGCGGAACTCGCGCGGGTTGAACTGGCGCGCCTCGCGCAGGATTTCGCGCAGCACCTCGTAGCAGACGCTGCGCACGGTCTTCACATGGCCCTTGCCCTGGCAGACAGGGCAGGATTCGCACAGCATGTGGGCCAGCGATTCGCGCGTGCGCTTGCGCGTCATCTCCACCAGGCCCAGCTGCGAGAAACCGCCCGCCATGGTCTTGACGCGGTCGCGCCCGAGCTGGCGCTTGAATTCGGACAGCACCTCGGCCTGGTGGTCGTCGCGCACCATGTCGATGAAATCCACGATGATGATGCCGCCCAGGTTGCGCAGGCGCAGCTGGCGCGCGATCTGGTGGGCGGCTTCCAGGTTGGTCTTGAAGATGGTGTCGTCGAAGTTGCGCGCGCCCACGTAGCCGCCGGTATTGACGTCCACCGTGGTCAGCGCCTCGGTCTGGTCCACGATCAGGTAGCCGCCCGACTTGAGGTCCACCCGCCGGCCCAGCGCGCGGGCGATTTCCTCGTCGATGGCGAACAGATCGAAGATGGGCCGCTCGCCGCGGTAATGCTGCAGCTTGGGCACGGCCGCCGGCATGTACTCCTGCCCGAAGGTCATGAGCAGGGCGAACTGCTCCTTGGAGTCGATGCGGATGCTCTGGGTGCCTTCGCCCACCAGATCGCGCAGCACGCGCTGCAGCAGGTTCAGATCCTGGTGCAGCAGCGACATGGGCGGCAGGCGCACCGAGGCCTCCTTGATGCGGCTCCAGGTCTTGCGCAGGTAGCGGATGTCGTCGGCCAGCTCGGCGTCGCTGGAGTCCTCCCCATTGGTGCGCAGGATGAAGCCGCCGCCGCCGCCGGTCTCCTTGGTGCCGACCAGGCCCTGCAGCCGGGCGCGCAGGGCATCGCGCTCGCCCTGCGGGATTTTCTGCGAGATGCCGATGTGGTCGTCCTGCGGCAGCAGCACCAGCAGGCGTCCCGCAATGCTGATCTGCGTGGACAAGCGCGCGCCCTTGGTGCCGATCGGATCCTTGATGACCTGCACCATGATGGTCTGGCCCTCGAAAACCTGCTTTTCGATGGGCACGACAGGCATGTCCTTGCGCGCAAACATGGGGGCCTCGCCCCCTTCCTGCCGCTGCCAGACATCGGCCACGTGCAGGAAGGCCGCGCGCTCCAGGCCGATGTCGATGAAGGCCGACTGCATGCCCGGCAGCACGCGCGAGACCTTGCCCAGGTACACGTTGCCGACCAGGCCGCGCTCCAGCGGGCGCTCCATGTGCAGTTCCTGGACGGCGCCGTTCTCGATGATGGCCACGCGCGTTTCCTGTGGCGACCAATTGATCAGAATGTCTTGCTGCATGCTGTGCCTGTGGTGTGCTTTGTCGTTTGTATTTCTCGGCCGGAGCGGGCCGGCAGACATCTTGCCGTGCCGCGCGCTGCCATCGGCCGTGCGCGCCTGCCTGCACGCCCCTCGGGGCCCAGGTCGGGGAGCTGGCCTACAGCGCCCAGCCCAGCTCGCGCAACAGCGCCGCCGTCTCGAACAGCGGCAGGCCCATGATGCCCGAGTAGCTGCCTTGCAGCCACTGCACATGGGCCGCCGCACGGCCCTGTATGCCATAGGCACCGGCCTTGCCCATGGGCTCGCCCGAGGCCACGTAGGCATCGATCTGCTGAGCGCTCATGGCCGCAAAGCGAACCCGGGAGACCGACAGCGCAGCCAGGCGCCGCGCGCCATGCTGTATGGCCACGGCCGTCAGCACCTCATGCTCTCGGCCGGCAAGCCCCGTCAGCATGCGGCGTGCATCGTCGGCATCGGCGGGCTTGCCCAGAATACGGCCGTCGAGCGCCACCGTGGTGTCCGAGCAGAGCACGGGAGCGGCAGCCAGCGCACGGCGCGCGTGGCGGGCCACGGCAGCGTCGAGCTTGAGTGCGGTCACGCGCTGCACGTAGTCGCGCGCTGCCTCGCCGGCCAGCTCGGTTTCCATGGCCTCGGCATCTTCGGCGATGTCGCCATCCGCATTGGGCAGCAAAAGCTCATGGGCCACGCCCAGCTGCTCCAGCAGTTGGCGGCGGCGGGGGCTTTGGGAGGCTAGGTAGATGAAGGGCGGCATGATGAAAATGAGAAATGCCTTCAGCCCTTTGTATCAAAGCGCCGAAGGCTATCAAAATCATAGTATCACGAGATCTTCCGATCCGCATGACACCGCCGCTGCCGCTATTCCCGGTGGTAGGGATGGCCGGCGTTGACCGACCAGGCTCGGTACAGCTGCTCGATAAGGAGCACCCGCACCATGGCATGCGGCAGGGTCAGGTCCGACAGGCGTATGCGCTCGTGTGCGGCCTGCCTGAAGGCGGGGTCCAGACCGTCCGGGCCTCCGATGATGAGGGCCACGTCATCGCCCTCCAGCTGCCAGCCCTGCAGGCGCTGGGCCAGGGCCTTGGTCGTCAGATTGGTGCCGCGCTCATCGAGCACCACGATGCGCGTGCCGCGCGGAATGGCGGCCTCGATGCGCTTGCGCTCGGCCGCGTACAGGGTCTCGACCGTCTTGGAGCCGCGTGGCTCCGTCTTGACGGCCTTGAGCTCCACCTTGAGTTCCGGAGGAAAACGCTTGGCGTAGTCGTCGTAGGCTGTCTGCGCCCAGTCGGGCACATGCTGGCCCACGGCCACGATCAACAGCTTCATGCAGCGTCAGCCCTGAACCGCTCAGGCCTTGGCGCGGGGAGCGCGCTTGGCTGCCGGCTTGGCGACAGGCTTGGCAGCGGCGCCAGCCTTGGCCTTGGCGGGGGCGCGGTTGACCACCACGGTCTTGATGGCCTTGGGCGCCGCCGTCTTGCCGGCCGGCGACTTGGCTGCGGCCGACTTCACAGCAGCCGACTTTGCGGCAGCCGGCTTTGCCGCTGCGGAACGGGGTGCAGCGGCCTTGGCAGGGGCCGCCTTCTTGGCAGCGGGCTTCTTGGCGGCGGCGGAGGCTGCGCCAGAAGCGGCCTTCTTGGCTGCAGGCTTGGCAGCGGTTGCCGCCGCCTTCTTGGTTGCAGCCTTCTTGGCCTTTTCTTCCGCCTTGTCGGTGGCAGCCGAGCGCGTGGGCTTGGGAGCGCCCAGCTTCAGGCGTACAGGCGTCTCGCCCCAGATCTCTTCCAGGCGGTAGTACTGGCGGATGGCCGGCTGCATGACATGGACCACGGCCTGGCCGCAGTCCACGATGATCCACTCGCCGTTTTCTTCGCCTTCCTGGCGCGGCACGGGGAAACCGGCCTGCTTGACGGCGTCGCGCACGCTGGAGGCCAGCGCCTTGGTCTGGCGATTGGAGGTGCCCGCAGCCACGATCACGCGCTCGAACAGCGGCGAGAGCTTTTCGGTATTGAAGACCTGGATGTCTTGGGCCTTGACGTTTTCGAGGCCGTCAACAATGGCGCGTTGCAGCTTGGTCACGTCGCGCTTGGCTGCGGAATCCGATTTGGTGGAAGTGGTCATCAGGCGGTGATCAATGGAATAGGAATGGGATCAATATAGCGCGAGCGCCGTGCGGCCCGTAGAGGGCTGGGCTGTAGCGGCGCTCCAAAATGCATGGAGTTCGCCCACAGATCGCCGGAAGATTTCGCGCCGAAGAAAGTGAAGAACGCAGCCAACGCTGCGCCTCAAGCTATTGAAATTATAGTTTTGCCGCCTATTCCCTTGCACGCGCGGATTTCGCCACGCCGCTCGGGAGGGCGGCTCTCGGGCTCAAAGCCAGTCGCGGGGCACCAGGAATTGCTCCAGCAAAGCGCGCTCGGGGGTGCCGGGCGCGTCCTCGCGCTGGTAGCTCCAGCTCGCATGCGGTGGCATGGACAGCAAGATGGACTCCGTACGCCCGCCGGACTGCAGGCCGAAGTGCGTGCCCCGGTCCCAGACCAGGTTGAACTCCACATAGCGGCCGCGGCGGTAGCGCTGGAAATCGACCTGCTGCTGCCCGTAGTCCATGGCCTGGCGGCGCTCGACGATGGGAAGGTAGGACTCCAGAAAGGCATCGCCCACCGAACGCAGCATGTCGAAACTGCGCGCCTGGCCCAGTTCCGAGAAGTCGTCGAAGAAGATGCCGCCGATGCCGCGCTGCTCGTTGCGGTGCTTCAGGCGGAAGTACTCGTCGCACCAGGTCTTGAAGCGCGGGTAAAGCGTGTCGCCAAAAGGCGCCAGCGCATCGCGGCAGACGCGGTGAAAGTGCTGTGCATCTTCCGCGAAGCCGTAGACCGGCGTCAGGTCCATGCCGCCGCCGAACCAGCAGGTGGGTTCGTTGCCCGGCTGCCCTGCCGCACCTGAGCCGGCCGCACCTGAGCCGGCTGCAATCATTCGCACATTCATGTGCACCGTAGGCACAAAAGGATTGCGCGGATGGAAGACCAGGGACACGCCCATGGCCTCGAACGGCGCACCGGCCAGCTCAGGCCGGTGCTGCGTGGCCGAGGGCGGCAGCTGCGGCCCGCGCACATGCGAGAAGCCGCAGCCCGCGCGCTCGAACACGCGGCCGCCTTCCATGATGCGGGTGATGCCATCGCCCTGCAGGCGCTCGCCGGGGCCCTTGCTCCAGGCATCGGACAGAAAGCGTGCACCGCCCTCGCCTTCCACCTGTTCCAGCGCCTGCGTGATGCGGGCCTGCAGGCCCGTCAGGTACTCGCGCACCTGGGCCACGGGCAGCGCCTGCCCGGTCGATTGCTCTGCCATGGACTCAGTTCTTCACGGCACGGAAGCCGATGTCGCGGCGGTACTGGGCACCATCGAAATGGATGCCACGCGCCACGTCATAGACCTTTTGCTGGGCCTGCTTGACGCTGTCGGCCAGCACGGTGACGCACAGTACGCGGCCACCGCTGGTGACGGGCACACCGTCCTTGAGCTGGGTGCCGGCATGGAAGACCATGGCATCGGCGGCGTCCTGCGGCAGCCCGCTGATGGCATCGCCCTTGCGCGGGTCCTCGGGGTAGCCTGCTGCGGCCATGACCACGCCCAGCGCCGTGCGGCGGTCCCATTGCAGCTCGACCTGGTCGAGCTTGGCATCGGTGGCCGCCAGCATGACGTCCACCAGATCGCTCTTGAGACGCATCATGATGGGCTGGGTCTCGGGGTCGCCCATGCGGCAGTTGAACTCCAGCGTCTTGGGATGGCCGGATGCATCGATCATCAGGCCCGCATACAGGAAGCCGGTGTAGGGAATGCCGTCCTTTTCCATGCCACGGATGGTCGGCAGGATGATCTCGCGCATGGCGCGGGCATGCACGTCGGCCGTGACCACGGGCGCGGGCGAGTAGGCGCCCATGCCGCCCGTGTTCGGGCCCTGGTCGCCGTCCTTCAGGCGCTTGTGGTCCTGGCTGGTCGCCAGGGCCAGGACGTTCTTGCCGTCGCACAGCACGATGAAGCTGGCTTCCTCGCCGGCGAGGAATTCCTCGATCACCACGCGGGCGCCGCCGTCGTTGTGGGCCACGCCGTACTTGTTGTCCACGAGCATGAAGTCCACGGCGTCGTGGGCTTCCTGCAGCGTGGTCGCAACGACCACGCCCTTGCCTGCGGCCAGGCCGTCGGCCTTGACCACGATAGGCGCACCCAGGCGATCCACATAGGCGTGGGCAGCAACCGGGTCGGTGAAAGTCTCGTAGAGCGCCGTGGGGATGCCGTGGCGCGCCATGAAGTCCTTGGAAAACGCCTTGGAGCTTTCCAGCTGGGCGGCCGCCTTGGAGGGGCCGAAGATGCGCAGGCCATGGGCACGGAACTCATCGACCACGCCGGCCGCCAAAGGCGCCTCGGGGCCGACGACGGTCAGCGCGACCTTCTCGGCCTGCGCCCACTCGCGCAGCGCCTGCGGGTCGGTGATGTTGAGGTTCTCCACCTTGCCGCCGGCCAGGCCCGTGCCACCGTTGCCGGGGGCCACATAGACCTTGGTCGATTTCGGCGATTCAGCCAGTTTCCACGCCAGGGCGTGCTCGCGGCCTCCGCCACCAATCACAAGAATTTTCATAGTTCAGCGTTGTGGTAGACGTCCTGTACGTCATCCAGGTCTTCGATCATGTCCAGCAGCTTTTGCATGCGGGCTGCGTCATCACCTTGCAGGGCGATGGTGTTTTCCGGGCGCATGGTGACTTCAGCCACCTCCGGCGTCAGGCCCTTGGCCTGCAGCGCGTCGCGCACGGTTTCGAACTCGGCGGGTGCGGTCAGCACCTCGATGGCCCCCTCATCATCGGTGATCACGTCCTCGGCACCGGCCTCCAGAGCCACTTCCATGATCTGGTCCTCGTCGCTTCCGGGAGCGAAGATCAGTTGTCCGACATGCTTGAACTGGAAGGACACGGAACCCTCCGTGCCCATGTTGCCACCGTACTTGCTGAAGGCATGACGCACATCCGCCACAGTGCGCACGCGATTGTCGGTCATGGTGTCCACGATGATGGCCGCACCGCCAATGCCGTAGCCTTCGTAGCGGATTTCCTCGTAGGTCACGCCTTCGAGATTGCCCGTGGCCTTGTCGATGTTGCGCTTGATGTTGTCGGCCGGCATGTTGGCCGCCTTGGCCTTTTCCACCGCCAGGCGCAGGCGCGGGTTGGCGCTGAGATCGCCCCCTCCCGTGCGTGCCGCCACCATGATTTCACGGATGATGCGAGTCCAGACCTTGCCGCGCTTTTCGTCCTGGCGGCCTTTGCGGTGCTGGATATTGGCCCATTTACTGTGTCCTGCCACAGGCTGTCCTTTGATATTGATTTAACCTTGCGGCTGGGATTTTACTTTTGACCGCATGCTCCCCCGAGGAAACCCGAAATGGCCGCTCCACTTCTGATCGCCCGCCACTCTGCCACAGAATGCCTGCTGCTGCCCGCACTGGCCAATCGACATGGCCTGATCACCGGCGCCACGGGCACCGGCAAGACCGTGACGCTGCAGAAAATGGCGGAAGGCTTCTCCGAAATCGGCGTGCCGGTGTTCATGGCCGACATCAAGGGCGACCTGTCGGGCATCAGCCAAAGCGGCAGCACCGGCGCCAAGATGGCGGCTTCGCTGCAGGAGCGCGGCATCGAGATTCCCCAGCCCCTGGCCTGCCCCACCACGCTGTGGGACGTGTTCGGCGAGCTGGGCCATCCGGTGCGCGCCACGGTTTCGGACATGGGGCCGCTGCTGATCGGGCGCATGCTGGCCCTGAACGACACGCAGATGGGCGTGCTCAACCTGGTCTTCAAGATTGCCGACGACAACGGACTGCTGCTGCTGGACCTCAAGGACCTGCGGTCCATGCTCCAGCACGTGGGCGACAACGCCAAGCAGTTCACCACCGAGTACGGCAACATCAGTGCCGCCAGCGTGGGGGCCATACAGCGCGGGCTGGTGGCCATCGAGTCGCAGGGCGGCGACAAATTCTTTGGCGAGCCCATGCTCGACATCAACGACCTGATGCAGACCGATGCGGGCGGCAAGGGCGTGGTCAACATCCTGGCGGCCGAGAAGCTGATGAATTCCCCGCGCCTGTACTCCACCTTCCTGCTGTGGATGCTGTCCGAGCTGTTCGAGCGCCTGCCCGAGATCGGCGACCCCGACAAGCCCAAGCTGGTCTTCTTCTTCGACGAGGCCCACCTGCTGTTCAACGATGCGCCCAAGGTGCTGCTCGAACGCATCGAGCTGGTGGTGCGCCTGGTGCGCTCCAAGGGCGTGGGCGTGTATTTCGTCACGCAAAACCCGATGGACGTGCCCGACACCGTGCTGGCCCAGCTGGGCAATCGCGTGCAGCATGCACTGCGCGCCTTCACGCCGCGCGACCAGAAGGCCGTCAAGGCCACGGCCACCACGATGCGGCCCAAGCCGGGGCTGGACATCGAGGCCGCCATCACGGAGCTGGCCGTGGGCGAGGCCCTGGTGAGCTTCCTCGATGAAAAGGGCCGCCCCGGCATCACCGAACGCGCCTATGTCATTCCACCGGGCAGCCAGATCGGTCCGATCAGCGAGGAGCAGCGCAAGGTCTTGCTGGCGCAATCGCTGGTGGCAGGTGTCTATGAAAAGGCGGTGGACCGCGAATCGGCCTACGAAGTGCTGCGCGGACGCACGGCAGCATCCGGCGACGGGGCCTCGCCGGCAGGCCCTGCCGGAGCCGCACCCGCCGCCAGCGAAGGCGGCGGCGCCATGATGGACGGGCTCAAGGACCTTCTGTTCGGCACCACAGGCCCGCGCGGAGGCAAGCACGACGGCCTGGTTCAGACCATGGCCAAGTCCACCATGCGCACCATGGGCAATTCGCTGGGCAAGGAAATCCTGCGCGGCGTGCTCGGCGGCATCCTGGGCAACAAGAAGCGCTGAAGCGCTGGCGCACCGGCACTGCGCCGCATCAAACACCATAGCACCCAGCCGTTGCCATGCAACGGCTGGCGCATTTCAGGGCGCTGAAAGCCTGCGCATGCGGCTATGATCGAAACCGCCTCCATCCACTTTGCGGAACCGCACGCCATGACGACGAACAGCCCTCCCTCGCTGCCCACCTATGACGACGTTGCCGCCGCAGCCGGCCGGCTGGAGGGCGTGGCCCACCGCACCCCCATACTGCGCAGCCGCACCGCCGACGAGCTGCTGGGCGCCCAGCTGTTCTTCAAGTGCGAGAACCTGCAGCGCACGGGTGCCTTCAAGATACGCGGCGCCTACAACGCGCTGTCGCAGTTCACCCCCGAGCAGCGCAAGCGCGGCGCACTGGCCTTCTCCTCGGGCAACCATGCCCAGGCCGTGGCACTGGCCGCGCAGATGCTGGACATGCCCGCGCTCATCGTCATGCCCGAGGATGCGCCTGCCTCCAAGATGGCGGCCACGCGCTCGTACGGTGCCCAGGTGGTGACCTATGACCGCTTCACCGAGGACCGCGAAGCCATCTCCCGGCGCCTGGCCGACGAGCGCAGCATGACGCTGATCCCGCCGTTCAACCACCGCGACGTGATTGCCGGCCAGGGCACGGCGGCCAAGGAGTTGTTCGAGGAGGTGCCCGATCTGGACTACCTGTTCGTCTGCCTGGGCGGCGGCGGCCTGCTGTCGGGCAGCCTGCTGGCAGCCGGACAGCTCGCCCCGCGCTGCAAGGTCTACGGCGTCGAGCCCCAGGCCGGCGACGATGCCCGCCAGTCGCTGCGCGCAGGCCGGATCGTGCAGATCCCCACGCCCCACACCATTGCCGACGGCGCGCAGACCCAGTCCATCGGCGATATCACATTCGCCATCATCCGCGAGCATGTCGAAGATATCCTGGCCGTGGCGGACGAGCATCTGGTGCAGGCCATGCGCTTTTACGCGGAACGCAAGAAAATCGTGGTCGAACCCACGGGTGCGCTCTCGCTGGCGGGCGCCCTGCATGGCGGGGTTGCGCTGTCGGGCGCACGCGTGGGCATTCTCATCAGCGGCGGCAATGTGGACCTGGCGCGCTACGCGCGCTTTCTGCACGACTGAACCGACCCCTGGCGCCGGCCCCAAAATACCGGCGCCCTTTTTTCCAGAAGAAAACCATGAGTACTCTGCACCTGATCGACCACCCGCTGGTCCAACACAAGCTCACGCTGATGCGCCGCAAGGAAGCCAGCACCAACAGCTTTCGCCGCATGCTGGGCGAGCTGTCCACGCTGATGGCCTACGAGATCACGCGCGACATGCCGCTGCAGGACATCGAGATCGAGACCCCGCTGGAGACCATGACCGGCAAGGTCATCGACGGCAAGAAGCTGGTGCTGGTGTCCATCCTGCGCGCCGGCAACGGTTTCCTCGACGGCATGCTCAACGTCGTGCCCGGCGCGCGCATTGGCCACATCGGCCTGTACCGCGACCCCGAGACGCTGCAGCCCGTCGAGTACTACTTCAAGATGCCCTCCGAGATGGAAGAGCGCGACGTGCTGGTCGTCGATCCCATGCTGGCCACGGGCAATTCGGCCGCCGCCGCCGTGGCGCGCCTGAAGCAGCTGAACCCGAAGTCCATCAAGTTCATGTGCCTGCTGGCAGCGCCCGAAGGCGTGGCCACTATGCAGAAGGCCCATCCCGACGTGGACATCTACACGGCCGCCGTGGACCGCCAGCTGGACGCCCACGGCTACATCCTGCCGGGCCTGGGCGACGCGGGCGACCGAATCTTCGGCACCAAGTGAGCCGCCGGGCGCTGGGCGCCTGCACCCACAAAAAAGCCGCACGATGTGCGGCTTTTTTGCTTGGCAGCGGGGACAGCGTCATCAATCCACCAGGCCCGCGTAGACGTTCTGCACGTCATCGTCGTTCTCGATGCCGGCCAGGAAGTCCTGCACTTCCTCCTGCTGCTCAGCCGACAGGCTGGCCATGCTGACCGGCGTCTTGGCCTTGTAGCCCAGCTTGGCCGACAGCACCTTGAAGCCCTGGGCCGGCAGCGCCTTGCTCACGGTATCGAGGTCGGTGGGGTCGGTGATGAACAGCGTCGTGCCCTCTTCCTCGCCGGGCTCGAAGTCCTGTGCACCGGCCTCGATGGCGGCCAGTTCGGCATCGGCGCCGCCTTCGGGCTCGCCTTCGATCATGCCCACATGGTCGAAGTCCCAGGCCACGGCCGTCATCTGGCCCTTGCGAAAGCACACGCGCATGTTGGGCGCCGTGCGGTTCACGTTGTCGGTCAGGCACTCGATCATCACCGGCACGCGGTTGGGGCCGTAGCCTTCATAGACCACGCGCTCGTAGTTGACGGCATCGGCACCCACGCCCGAGCCCTTCTTGATGGCACGCTCGAGCGTGTCCTTGGGCATGGAGGCCTTGCGTGCGGCTTCCACCGCCATGCGCAGGCGCGAGTTGCCTGCCGGATCGGCGCCGGCGCGCGCCGCGACGATGATTTCCTTGACAAGCTTGCCAAACAGCTTTCCCTTGGCGTCGGCGACCAGCGCCTTGCCCTTTGCTTTCCATTGCGCGCCCATGGCTGCTTTTCCCTTGCGGATTCTCTGGTGGGTAGGAGGCGCCGCCGCCCGCCCCCGCAGGGACCCGGCCCGGCGCCGAAAGAGCGCTGTTTATACACCCGCGCAAGTGGCTGCGCGGGCTTTTTGCGCAGTGGTTGACAGGTCGCCGCAGGCTCTGGTGGCGTCGTGCATGATGCTGGCTTGTGCGAAGCCCCCTGCCTGCGCTGCACCGCCGCCGACGTCCACTGCGGTGCATCCGGCTTCCCGTCTTGTCCCCTCATCACAGGAGCATCGGCATGCCGCCATCCCTATCCGCCGCCCTCGCCATCAGCACCCTGGGCCTGTCCGGCGCACTGTGGGCCGCCAGCCCCAACCTCTCCACAGAAATCGTCGCCGAAGGCCTGGAGCACCCCTGGGCCATGGCTTTCCTGCCGGATGGGCGCTACCTGGTGACCGAGCGGCCGGGCCGCATGCGCATCGTGCAGGGCGACGGAAGGCTGGGCGCTCCCCTGGCGGGCCTTCCGGCCGTGGAGGCCGCAGGCCAGGGCGGCCTGCTGGACGTGGTGCTGGACAGCGACTTCGCGCGCAACCGCCAGCTGTACTTCTGCTACTCCGAGCCCGGCAGCGGCGCCGACAGCGGCAAGAACAGCACGGCGCTGGCCAGCGCCCGGCTGTCCGACGATGCCAGCCGGCTGGAGCAGGTGAAAGTGCTGTTCTCGCAGCGCCCCAGGTACGCGAGCGCATTGCATTTCGGCTGCCGCATCGTGGAGCGCAGGGTGGACGGCAAGAGCGATGGCACGCTGTTCCTGGCGCTGGGCGAGCGCTCGCGCTACAAGGAAGAGGCCCAGAACCTGCAAAGCCACCTGGGCAAGATCGTGCGCATTGCCAAGGACGGCAGCGTGCCCAGGGACAACCCCTTTGTCGGCCGCGCGGATGCCTGGCCCGAGATCTGGAGCTACGGCCACCGCAACGCCCAGGGCGCGGCGCTGGCGCCCGATGGCAGCCTGTGGATGCATGAGCACGGCCCGCAGGGCGGCGACGAGGTCAACCGGCCCGAGCCCGGCAAGAACTACGGCTGGCCCGCGATCACCTACGGCGAGAACTATGGCGGCGGCAAGATCGGCGCCGGCATCACGCGCAAGGAGGGCATGGAGCAGCCGCTGCACTACTGGGTGCCGTCGATCGCCCCCTCAGGCATGGCCTTTGTGACCAGTGACCGGTATGGGGCGCAATGGAAGGGATCGCTGGTCGTGGGCTCGCTCAAGTTCCAGCGGCTGGAGCGCCTGACGATCAGGTCCGGGAAGGTGACGGCCAGCGAGCAGGTGCTGCCGCGCCTGGGCCAGCGCGTGCGCGATGTGCGCCAGGGACCGGACGGCTGGCTTTACCTGCTGACGGACGCCCAGGGCGGGCAGTTGCTGCGCGTCACCGCCACGCCCTGAGTCCCGTCACGCGCGGCGGCTCACTGCACGGTGATGCCGTTGGCCTTGACCACGGCATCCCAGCGCTTGCGCTCGGCGGCCACGAAGCCCGTGAAGGCTGCGGAGGAGCTGCCCACGGGCGTCAGGCCCAGTTTCTCCAGGCTGGCGCGCGTGGCCGGCAGGGCCAGGGCCTTTTGCACCAGGTCCTGCAGCTTCTGCACGGTCTCGGGCGCGGTGCCTGCGGGCAGGAAGAAGCCGTTCCACTCCGTCACCTCGAAGCCCTTGATGCCGCTTTCCGCCACCGTGGGCACGTCGGGCAGGTCCGGCATGCGCTTGGCCGAGGACACGGCCAGCGCCTTGAGCTTGCCGCCCTTGACATAGTTGATGCTGGAGGCCGAGTTGGCAAAGTACACATCGACCTGGCCGCCCATGACATCGACGATGGCGGGCGCCCCGCCCTTGTAGGGAACGTGGACGGCATCGAACTTGGCGTCTGCCTTGAGCAGTTCCGTCGCCATCTGGGCCAGGCTGCCCGGGCCGTAGGAGGCATAGGTGAGCCTGCCGGGCTTTTGCCGCGCGGCATTCATGAAGTCGGCCAGGCTGTTGTAGGGCGAGGATGGCGCGGCCACGAGAATGTTGGGCACGCTGATGGCCTGGGACACGGCAATGAAGTCCTTGGCCGGGTCATAGGGCAGCTTGCGCAACGCGGGGTTGATGGCGAAGGACGATGCGTCATACAGCACCGTATAGCCATCGGCCTTGGCACGCGCCACGAGGGCTGCACCAATGGCGCCGCTGGCGCCGGCCTTGTTGTCCACCACCACGGTCTGACCCGAGACCTCGCCCAGCGCCTTGGCGATGATGCGCGCCGCATTGTCCGCACCGCCGCCGGCCGAGAACGGCACGACGACCGTGATGGCCTGCGCGGCCGGATAGTCGGCCGCATGCAGCGTGCCCTGGAAAAGTCCCAGTCCCAGGCCCAGCCCCAAGGCCAGCACCGTCATGGCGGGCCGCAATGTCTTGATCTTCTTCACGTTTCTGTCTCCTGTTGCTCCATGGTGAAAACCTGGGCTGCGAGGCTTGCGTGCCCCGCGCCCTCAATCGAATCCGTACAGCTCGGCGGCGTTGTCCACCAGCACGCGGGCGCGCAGCGCCGCATCGGAAATCCAGCGTGACAACAAGGCCAGCAGCATCGGGGTCTGCGGCGGATGGGCAGCTTCGGTGACATGGGGCCAGTCGCTGCCCCAGACCAGGCGCTGCGGGGCCTCGGCCACCCAGGCCTGCGCCAGCGCGTCGCAATCGGCATAGCCTGCGGCCAAGCCCGCCCGGCTGTTCAGATACGGGCCCGAGAGCTTGACCCAGGCCCTGCCCTGCTGCACCAGCCCACGGACCACACCGAAGGCAGGCTGGTGCACGCCAGCGCCGTCAGCACTGTCAGCCAGCCGCGCCATGTGATCGAACACCAGGGTGCATGGCAGCCGCTGCAGCAGCGCCGCATGGGCCTCGATCTGGCTGGCCAGCCAGTGCAGCTGCACATGCCAGCCCAGCGCGGCAATGCGCTCGGCCAACGGCTCCAGCATGTCCAGCCGCACGGCTGCATCGTGCTCGGTGTGCAGCGAAAAGCGGATGCCGCGAATGCCGCCGTCATGCAGCGCCCGCAGCTGGGCGTCGGTGATCTCGGGGTGCACTACGGCAATGCCGCGCGTGCTTGCTGCGCCCAGCGACTGGATGGCGTGCAGCGTGGCCCGGTTGTCCGTGCCATGCGCACGCGGCTGGACGATGACGGCGCGCTCCAGCCCCATGGCGCCGCGCAGCTGCGCATAGTCGGCAGCCGTGGCATGGGCACCAAAACGCGTATCAAAACGCGTATGAAAGCGCGGATCGAAGACATGCAGATGGGCGTCGCAGGCTCCAGCGGGCAGTGCGTGCATCAGAGGCTCTCTTGCGCGGCGGCCTTCAGCGCCTCGGTATGCTGGCCCAGCGTGGGCGCGGCAAAGGCCGGCGGGCCGGGCGTGCGGTCGAACTCCACGGCGCCGGCAAAGCCCCGGTAGCTGCCCAGGGTCGGGTGCTCGAAGCGGGTGACCATGCCCTCGGCCTGCACCTGCGGGTCGTCGAACATGTCTTCCACCGTGCGCGCCGCCGCGCAGGGCACTTCCTCGCCGAACAAGGCCTCCCATTCCAGTGCGCTGCGCCCCGCCAGCGCCTGGCGCAGCAGGGGCACCAGCACGTCGCGGTGCTGGGCGCGCTTGCGCACGGAGTCGTAGCGCTCGTCACCGGCCAGCTCGGGCAGCCCCAGCTTGCGGCACAGCGCCTCCCAGAAATGCGCGGTATTGGCCGAGATGTAGAGATGTCCTTCGCGCGTCGGGTGGATGCCCGTGATGCCGCCGGAGCGCATGTCGCGCCCCACCTCGCGCGGCTCGCCCTCGGCCCAGACCATGCGTGCGGACTGCATGGTCAGCGCCGCGCGCAGCAGCGACACGCCCACATGCTGGCCCAGCCCGCTTTTCTCGCGCTCGTACAGCGCCGACGACACGCCGCCCGCCACCAGGGCCGAGGCGTAGTAGTCCACCACGGAGCCGTAGAGAATCTCGGGCGGCCCGCCAGCCTTGCCCTGCATGGCGCACATCCCGGTCATGGTCTGCAGCACCTGGTCGTAGCCCGCCTTGGCCTTGAGCGGCCCGCGGCTGCCATAGCCGGTGACGCTGCAATAGACGAGGCGTGGGTTGATGGCGGCCAGTTGCGCAAAACCGATGCCCAGCCGCTCGGGCACGCCGGGCCGGAAGTTGTGGACCAGCACATCGGCCTCGCGCACCAGGCGCAGCAGCACGGCGTGGTCGGCCTCATCCTTCAGGTCCAGCACCATGCCCCACTTGCTGCGGTTCACGCCCAGGAAGGCGCGGCTTTCGGCCTCCAGCGTGGAGGGGTACTTGCGCAGGTTGTCGCCCACGGGCGGCTCGACCTTGATCACCTCGGCGCCCTGGTCCGCCAGCAGCGAGCAGCCATAAGGCCCCGCGATATAGGCGCTCAGGTCCAGCACGCGCACGCCGCTGAGCGGGCCTTTCGGTCCCTGGCGTTCACCGGGCACAAAACTCATTCGTTTCTCCTGATAGGGAAGCGGGAAGGCCTGGGGCGCCTCCCGCCAAAGGCCGGGTTCAATCGGCCTGGATATTGCGGTCCTTGGCGAGCTGCTTCCAGCGCGCCACGTCGCTGCGGATCACCTGTGCGAACTGCTGCGGCGTCACGGGGTTGGCAATGGCGCCTTCGCGCAGGAAGCTGGCCTGGATGGTCGGCTTGGCCAGCACCTGGTTCACGGCCTGGTTGAGGCGGTCCACGATGTCGGCGGGCGTGCCCGCAGGCGCCAGCAGCCCCCACCACAGATCGAATTCGTAGCCCGGGATGGCCGTTGCCATGGGCGTCAGGTCCGGCGCAATGGGGCTGGGCTTGAGGCTGGTGATGCCGATGGCGCGCAGCTTGCCGTTGCGCACCATGGGCAGGATGGACGGGCCGCTGGAGACCAGCATCTGCACCTGGTTGCCGATCACGTCGGTCACGGCCGGACCCTGGCCCTTGTAGGGCACATGCATGATGTCCATGCCCGGCACCATGGAGCGCATCATCTCGGTCGCGAAGTGGTTGATGCTGCCGGTGCCCGAGGTGGCGTAGTTGAACTGGCCCGGGCTGGCCTTGATGGCGCGCACCAGATCCTGCGGCGTCCTGGCCGGGAATTCGTTGTTCACGGCCACCACCAGCGGGCCCTTGGCAAACATGGCCACGGGCGCCAGGTCCTTGACGGGATCGAAGGGCATCTTGGCCTGCACCGCGGCATTCGTGGTCATGCTCGACGACACCGCCACCAGCGTGTAGCCGTCTGCCGCCGCCTTGGCCACCGAGGCCGTGCCGGTGTTGCCGCTGGCGCCGGGCCGGTTGTCCACGATCACGGTCTGCTTGAGCAGATCGCCCATTTCCTTGGCCACCTGGCGTGCGAACACATCGTTGGAGCCTCCCGGCGGATAGGGAACCACCATGGTGATGGCCTTGGACGGGAAGGCGCCCTGCGCCATCAATCCCGGCGAAGCCAGCCCGGCCAGCGTGGCCACCGTTGCCGTGGCCGCCAGCGCCACCAGCCTGCGCCGCGTGCGGCAATGCGAAATGCTCATGTCTTTGTCTCCTGTCCTGTTTCTTGTCGTTGTGTTGCCCGGCATGCAGGACGCCGGTACACCGGAATGCCAGAACCCTATTCAGGCCACCAGCAGCCCCTGTGCATGCGCCGCAGCCACGATGGCCTGGGCACGCAGCACAAAGGGCTTGTCCACCATCTTTCCGTCCACCACATAGGCGCCCAGCGCATTGGCGTCAGCCTCGCGGGCCGCCTGGACCACCTTCAGCGAGTGGGAAATCTCCTGCTCGGTCGGCTGGTAGACCGCATTGGCCAGCGCGACCTGGCTGGGGTGTATGCACGTCTTGCCCAGAAAGCCCAGGCCGCGCGACAGCCGCGCCTCGGCGCTGAAGCCGTCGCTGTCGCGGATGTCGGCAAAGGCGCCGTCATAGGCATAGATGCCTGCCTCGGCAGCGGCCAAGCGCACGGCAAGCAGCACCTGGGCAATGGCGGCGGGCTCGCGCCGGTTCACGCCAAAGGGCTCGAACAGGTCGCCCAGCCCTATCTGCAGGCCGGCCACGCTGGCGTGGGCGCTGGCCAGTTCGGCAGCGCAGCGCAGGGCGCGGGGTGTTTCGATGTTGAGCAGCAGGCCAGGCGCCTGGGGCACGCCGTTGGCATCTGCCGCCTCGGCAATGCGCTGTGCGGCCTCGCGCACCTGCTGCACGGTCTCGGGCTTGGGCAGATTGATGAGGTGCACGCCGTCGCGCACCATCTCGGCGATGTCGGCTCCGAAATGCGGCGTGTCCATGGCGTTGACGCGCACGATGAGCGTCTTGCCGTGGCCCCGGCTTTCAGGGGTGAGCAGGAAGCTGCGCAGCAGGCCGCGCGCCTCGTCCTTGCGGGCCTCGGCCACCGCGTCCTCCAGGTCGAAGGACAGTGCGTCGGCCTCGCCGGCCAGGGCCTTGGCGAACAGCTCGGGACGCGATGCGGGAACAAACAGTTTGCTTCTCATGGCCCGCATTGTGGGCGGCAGAAAGCCAAGAGAAGCACAGGTAATATTTGTTCAAACCACACAAATTCTTTGTTTATGGAAACCAGCTACCTGCACAGCTTCCTGCTCGTGGTGGAGACCGGCTCCATGGCCGAGGCCGCGCGGCGCCTGGATATCACGGCGGCCGCCGTGGCCCAGCAGATCCGCATCCTGGAGCGCGAGTTCGACGCCCCCCTGCTGGCCCGCGCAGGCCGCACCGTGCTGCCCACCCCGGCCGGCCACCGCCTGGCCCAATCCGCGCCGCAGTTGCTGCGCGAACTGGCCAATGCCAAGACCCATGTCAGCCAGGAAGGCACGGCCGGGGAACTGGTCATAGGCACCATCAACACGGCGCTGCACAGCCTGCTGCCCGACATCCTGGCCGGCTTCGTGAAGAAGTGCCCTGACGCCAAGGTGTTCCTGCGGTCGGCCACCACGCGCGAGCTGTACGAGGCCGTGCGGCAGGGCGAGCTGGATGCGGCGGTCTGCCTGCACCCCTCGTTCGCCCTGGCCAAGACCTTCGACTGGACACTGCTGCGCGAGGAGCCGCTGGTGCTGCTGGTGCCGCGCCAGCTGGCGCACCTGGACCCGCACACGCTGCTGCGCACCCAGCCGCTGATCCGCTATGACCGCAGCTTGGGCGGCGGCCAGATGGTGGAGCGCTACCTGCGCGCCGCGCAGATCGCTCCCCAGGAGCGCTTTGAACTGAGCTCGCTGGTGGCGATTGCCATGATGGTGGACAGGGGCCTGGGCGTCTCCCTGGTGCCCGACACGGCGCTGAACCTGCCCGATGGCCAGGGCGTGGTGCGGCTGGCCCTGCCCGAGGAATCGCAGTCGCGGCGCTTCGGTGTGATGTGGCTGCGCTCTTCGGCACGCCTGCCGCTGATCCACAAGCTGGTGGAATGCGCGCGCACCGTGGTCAGGCAGCGCGGCGGTCCTCGCGCTGCCGCACGCGCAGCAACCCGGTCACCATAGTCCGCACCTTCAGGACTCCGCCACGGCCGCCGTGGCAACCAGGTCCTGGAACCTGCGCAGCACCGCAGACGCATCGCCCACGCGCGTGGCCAGATGCAGCGGAGCGGCCAGCCCCGGGCATTGCGACAGCGTGCGGTAGGCAATGCCGTCGCTGCGCAGGCGCTGCATGGAGGCAGGCACGATGGACAGCCCCAGCCCTGCCGAGACCAGGCTCAGCGTCGCCGTCATGCGCGGCGCCTCCTGCACCACGCGCGGGCTGAAACCGGCCTCCAGGCAGGCCTTGAGAATGGCGTCGTACAGGCCCTGCCCCACCCTGCGCCGGTACAGCACGAAATCCTCCGAGGCGAGCTGCGGCAAAGGCACGGGCCGGCGCAATGGGCGTGCCAGCGCATGCCCTGCCGGCAGGGCCAGCAGCATGGGCTCCTCCAGAATCGGCACGGCCTGCAGCCCCTGGCTGCCGTGCAGGGGCGAGCGCACAAAGGCCGCGTCCAGCCGCTCTTGCAGCAATGCATCCATGAGCTCGCCCGTGCCCGCCTCCTCCAGCGCCACGGCCACGCCGGGCACCTGCTGGCGGAACATGCGCAGCACGCCGGGCACGAAGGGATGCAGTGCGGCAGAGCTGGTGAAACCCACGGCCAGCCGGCCCGTCTCGCCGCGGGCGGCACGGCCCACCACTTCGGCCAGCCCATCGGAGCGGGCCAGCAGCGCCCTGGCCTCTTCCAGCAGCGCCAGCCCCGCCGCCGTGGGCCGCACGCCGCGCGGCAGGCGCTGCACCAGCTCCACGCCCAATTCGTGCTCCAGGCCCTGCAGCAATCGCGTCAGCGGCGGCTGCTGCATGCCCAGGCGCTCGGCCGCGCGCGTGATGTGGCCTTCCTCGGCGATGGCGACAAAGGCGCGCAGTTGGCGAAGCTCGGGCACATCAATACTTTCAAGGTATGGGAAGGCTTCGATTGTGGCATTTGCAATCATGAATGGACGGATTTACGCTCGCGCCCCACAAACACACCTACCTGAAAGGCAACACGATGACCTGGTCCGCAAAGCAGTACACAACGTTCGAGCAGGAACGCACCCGCCCCGTGCGCGACCTGGTGGCCGCCATTCCCGATCTGCCTGGCCGCGCCGTGCGGCTGGCCGTGGACCTGGGCTGCGGCCCCGGCAACTCCACCGAGGTCCTGGCCCAGCGCTTCCCCGGGGCCACCGTGACGGGACTGGACAATTCCGAGGACATGCTGGATGCCGCACGCAAGCGGCTGCCGGGCACGGCCTTCTGCCTGGCCGACATCGCCACCTGGCAGCCCGACCAGCCGCAGGACGTGATCCTGGCCAATGCCTCGCTGCAGTGGCTGCCAGACCACCAGCAGCTTTACCCGCGCCTCGTCAGCCACCTGGCACCCGGTGGCAGCCTGGCCGTGCAGACGCCGGACAACCTGGAAGAACCGGCCCACCGGCTGGCGCGCGAAGTGGCCGCCAGCGGCCCATGGGCTGCCACGATTGGCGATGTGCGCCACCCCGCACGTCACAGCGCGGACTTCTACTACGCCCTGCTTCGCCCGCACTGCAGCAACGTCGATGTCTGGCGCACCACCTACTTCCACCCGCTGGCGGGCGGCCATGCCGCGGTGGTTGAGTGGTTCAAGGGTTCGGCGCTGCGACCCTTCGTCGCGCCGCTGGATGAGGAGCAAAAGGCCGGCTTCTACGCAGCGTATCTGCAGGCCATCTCCCAGGCCTACCCCGCGCTGGACGATGGCACGGTGCTGCTGCCCTTCCCCAGGCTGTTCATCGTGGCCAGCCGCTGAAGCAGTGCGCCTTAGGCCCTCAGCGCGCCGGATGCAACTCGATGAGATCCCACAGATTGCCGTAGAGGTCTTCGAACACGGCCACGGTGCCGTGGGGCTTGCGCTGGGGATCCTGCACAAAGCGCACGCCGCGCGAGCGGTAGGCCTCGAAGTCGCGCAGGCAGTCGTCGGTCTGCAGGAACAGGAACACGCGCCCGCCGGTCTGGTTACCCACGCGCGCGGCCTGTTCCTCATTCGTGGCACGGGCCAGCAGCAGGCGCACACCGCCGCCACCGGGAGCCACGGTGACCCAGCGCTTGCCCTCGGACAGGGCGGTGTCCTCGATCAGCACGAAGCCCAGCGCGCCCACATAAAAGCGCAGCGCCTCGTCATAGTCGCGCACGGCGACGCTCACCTGTCCTATCACCTGGGGCATGGAATCCTTTGCAGCAATGGTGCGGTCCTCGGACCACGGGGCCGCGAGGATAACGGAGCCCTGTCAATGCCCTGCCGCCCTGGCCCGTAAGCCCTGCGGCTGGCCCCACAATGGCGGCTTGCAATTGCCTCGTGAGGGACGGGAATCCATGCTGAATGCCTTGTGGCTGGGCTTTTTTCTGGTGGCGGCCGTGGCTGCGCTGGCCCAATGGCTGGTCGGCGGCCAGGCCGGGATTTTCTCGGCCATGGTGCAGGCGCTGTTTGCCATGGCCAGGCTGTCGGTCGAGGTCATGGTGCTGCTGTTCGGCACGCTGACGCTGTGGCTGGGCTTTCTGCGCATCGCAGAGAAGGCCGGCGTGGTGGAGTGGCTGGCGCGCGTGCTGGGCCCGTTGTTCGCCAGGCTCATGCCCGAGGTGCCGCGCGGCCATCCGGCCCTGGGCCTGATCACGCTGAACTTCGCGGCCAACGGGCTGGGACTGGACAACGCGGCCACGCCCATGGGCCTGAAGGCCATGCGCTCGCTGCAGGAGCTCAATCCCCGGCCCGACACCGCCACCAATGCGCAGATCCTGTTCCTGGTGCTCAATGCGTCGTCGCTGACCTTGCTGCCCGTGACCATCTTCATGTACCGCATGCAGCAGGGTGCGCCCGATCCCACCCTGGTCTTTCTGCCGATCTTGCTGGCCACCTCGGCCTCGACCCTGGTCGGCCTGCTGGCCGTGGCCGTCGTGCAGAGGCTGCCGCTGTGGAGCCCCGTGGTGCTGGGCTACCTGCTGCCGCTGGGCCTGGCGCTGGCGAGCTTCATGGCCTTTCTGGCCACGCTGTCGGCGGCCGCGCTGGCGCAGCTGTCATCGCTGCTGGGCAACCTGACGCTGTTTGCCCTGATCGTGCTGTTCGTCACCCTGGGCGCCTGGCGCAAGGTCGCGGTCTACGACAGCTTCATCGAGGGCGCCAAGGAAGGCTTTGACGTGGCCAAGGGCCTGCTGCCCTACCTGGTGGCCATGCTCTGCGCCGTGGGCGTGTTCCGCGCATCGGGCGCGCTGGAGTATGCGCTGTCGGGCATACGCTGGGGGGTCGATGCCATGGGCATGGACGCCCGCTTCGTGGACGCCCTGCCCACGGCCCTGGTCAAACCCTTCTCGGGCAGCGCGGCGCGCGCCATGCTGATCGAGACCATGCAGACCCAGGGCGTGGACAGCTTCGCCGCCCTGGTGGCCGCCACCATCCAGGGCAGCACCGAAACCACCTTCTACGTCCTGGCCGTCTACTTCGGCGCCGTGGGCATACAGCGTGCCCGCCACGCCGTGCCCTGCGCCCTCATCGCCGAACTGGCCGGCGTGGTGGCGGCCATCGTGGTCTGCTACAAGTTCTTTGGCTGAAGGCACAAATGGGCGCTGCGCCTGAAGCCGACGCGGTCCAAGGCGAGGAAGACCGAGCAAGTGCCTACGCCGGCCGCCCCGCCGCGAGAGTGTCGCACCTCTCGGGAGAAGCCGCGCAGCGGCTCAGGGGGAACTAAAGTTCCGGCATGATCGCCTCGGCATAGTCATACAGCGCCCCCAGGATCTCCTCGCCGCGCTCGTCGGCAGTTTCCGATAGCTGATCGACCATGGCAAACATCTGCTCGGCCGTGCGTGCGCCGCCCTTGCCTTCGATCAGGCAGGCCGCGCAGTGCTGCAGCCAGCGCTGGCGCTCGGCCGGGTTCAGGCTGGCGGGGAAATTGCGGGCGCGGTAGCGGAACAGCAGCTCGGTCAGGCGTGCATCGTCGAAGCCCGTGCGGTCCAGCGCCAGCTCCTGCGCGGACAGGCTGCGCAGGTGGTTCAGGCGGCGCCGGTCCTCATTGCCCACGAAACCGCCGTACAGGTCCTGGTCGGCATCCAGCCCTTCCTGCGCAGGGCGCTGGTGAACGGCACGCCACAGCGCGCTCATGTCGGGCAGGTCCCGTGCAATGGCCGCATGGCCCATGCACTGCTCCACATCGATGCCCCATTGCGCGGCCATGGCCGGGCTCAGCGTCTTGAGGCTGCCGACCACCATGGGCGACTTGTTGACGTGGATGCTCTTGATGGGCAGGCGCTGCATGCCTTCGGGCAGGTCGGCCGCGCGCGAGAACAGGCGCAGGCGCAGCGTGTCCACGTCGATGGAGGCCAGCTCGGACGGGTCCTGCGCCAGATCCCAGCAGATGATCTCGTTCTTGTTGGTGGGGTGCGTGGCCAGCGGCCACATGACGGCGATGCAGCCGCGCTCGGGCCGGATCATGCCGCTGACGTGCAGAAAGGGCCTGGCATGCGCCGGCTCGGCCGGCAGGCCCATTTCCTGCAGCACCCGGTCCTTCTTGTGCAGCGAGAAGGCGAAGTCGAACAATCTGGGCTGGACCTTGCGGATCAATCGGGCCAGCCCGATGGTGGCACGCACGTCGGACAGGGCGTCGTGCGCCTTCTCGTGCAGCAGGCCGTTGGCGCGGGCCAGGTCCTCGAGCTTGAAGCTTGGAGATCCATCCTCCTTTTTCGGCCAGACAATGCCTTCGGGGCGCAGCGCATAGACCATGCGCACCACGTCGAGCAGGTCCCAGCGCCCGCAGCCGTTTTGCCATTCGCGCGCATAGGGGTCGATGAGGTTGCGCCAGAACATGAAGCGCGTGATCTCGTCGTCAAAACGGATGGTGTTGTAGCCCACGCCCACGGTGCCGGCCTGGGCCAGTTCCGCCTCGATGCGGGCGGCGAACTGGGCCTCGGGCATGTCCTGCTCCAGGCATTGCTGGGGCGTGATGCCGGTGATCAGGCAGGACTGCGGATCGGGCAGGTAGTCGCCTGCCGGCTGGCAGTACCACATGACGGGCTCGCCGATTTCATTGAGTTCCGCATCGGTGCGGATGCCCGCGAATTGCGCGGGCCGGTCATAGCGCGGCTGGGCGCCGAAGGTCTCGTAGTCGTGCCAGAAGAAGGTATGGGCCATCGGGCGAGTATGCCTGCGAAAAAAGTGCGTCCGGACATCACAGCAAGGGTGAGCAAAGGCGCGCGCCGGAGTCGAACAGGCGCAGTGCGAAGCCCAGGTCGCGCTTGAAATGCACGCGCTGCGCCTGCTCCAGGTCCAGCTCGAACTGGCGCGCCAGGTCGCCATTGAGCTGGGGCCCGTAGGCGATGGCGCAGACTTCGTAGTTCAGGAAGAAGCTGCGGTAGTCGAAGTTGGCCGTGCCGATGATGGAGATGCTGCCGTCCACCACCAGCGTCTTGGAGTGCAGCATGCGCGCCTTGTATTCGTAGACGCGCACGCCGCAGCGGATCAGTTCGTCGTAGTAGGAGCGCGCGGCCGCCGTGACCAGGGCCGAATCGGAGCGGCGCGGCACCAGCAGCTGCACATCCACGCCGCGCAGCGAGGCATTGGTGAGCGCGGCCAGCGCGGCCTCCGTGGGAACGAAGTACGGCGTGGTCAGCCAGACACGCTCCTCGGCCGCGTTGATGGCCGCAAGATGGGCGCGGTAGATGGCCTGCAGGCCGTTGTCGGGGCCGGAGGTGATGACCTGCACGGGCAGCGGGCCCTCGGGCGCGTCCGGCAGCAGCAGGTCGATGTCGGCGGGCTCGCTCTTGGGGTCCTTTTCGAGGGCGTAGGCCCAGTCCTCGAGGAACACGGTCTGCAGCCAGTTGACGATGGCGCCCTCCAGGCGCAGGTGCACGTCGTGGTAGGCATCGGGCATGACACGCGCGTTCTCTTCGTCGGTCACGTTGACGCCGCCCGTGAAGCCCACCTTGCCGTCGCACACCAGGATCTTGCGGTGGGTGCGGAAGTTGATGACCGGGCGCAGCCGCCGGCCGATCTTGGTGCCATGGAACAGCGCGACCTCGGCGCCCGCATCCTCCAGCGGCTGCAGAAAGCGCCGCCCCAGCTTCTTGGAGCCCAGGGCATCCACCAGCAGGCGCACCTGTATGCCTGCGCGGGCCCGCTGTATCAGCAGGTCGCGCAGGGCCGTGCCGGTCTGGTCGGGCTCGAAGATGTAGTACTCGAGGTGGATGTGGTGGCGCGCGGCATTCACCGCGTCGATGATGGCGTCGAAGGTGGCCGCGCCACCGACCAGCAGCCGCAGGTCGGTGGCCGTGCTCACCGGAAAGTCGCTGGTGGCGGCCACCAGTCGCGCGACCTGGTGCAGGCGCTCGGGACTGCCGGGCATGCGCTCGCGCAGCCGCTGCACGCCCGAGCGCACGCGCGATGTCTTGCGCGCGCGCAGCCGCTTGATGCGCTGGCGCTTGAGCCGTTGCGGGCCGAAGAAATAGTAGATGGCCAGCCCGCCCACGGGAATCGCCGCCATGGACAGCAGCCAGCTCAGTGTGGCCACGGGTGCGCTGCGCTGCAGAAGGATCCACACCGCGACGATCACCACATAGACCGACCAGGTCACCGACAGCAGCAGCAGCGCATTCTCATGGGTCAGGTACTGACGAAGCCACTCCACAAAGACTCCTTCGGGCGGATCAAAGAAAAAGCCGGCAGCCCGGGGGGCTGTCGGCTTGCGCGATGGGCATCAGGCGATGCACATCAGTCGGCGGTGGCCTCTTTGGGCTCGGCCGGCTCGGAAGCCGGGTCCTGCTTGGGCTGGGGCGTGATGTCGAGCCTGACCTCGCCCTTTTCGGCATCGTCGGCATCGACCACCCAGTCCACTTCCAGGCGGCCACCGTCGACCAGCTGCCCGAACAGCAGCTCGTCGGCCAGCGAGCGCCGGATGGTGTCCTGGATCAGGCGCTGCATGGGACGGGCGCCCATGAGCGGATCGAAGCCCTTCCTGGCCAGGTGCTTGCGCAGCGCATCGGTGAAGGTGACCTCCACGCGCTTTTCGGCCAGTTGCTGCTCCAGCTGCAGCAGGAACTTGTCGACCACGCGCAGGATGACCTGCTCGTCCAGCGGCTTGAAGCTGACGATGGCGTCCAGACGGTTGCGGAACTCCGGCGTGAACAGGCGCTTGATGTCGCCCATTTCGTCGCCGGCCTGGCGCGGGTTGGTGAAGCCGATCGAGGCCTTGTTGATGGTCTCTGCACCCGCGTTCGTGGTCATGATGAGGATCACGTTGCGGAAGTCGGCCTTGCGCCCGTTGTTGTCCGTCAGCGTGCCGTGGTCCATGACCTGCAGCAGCACGTTGAAGATGTCCGGATGTGCCTTCTCGATTTCGTCGAGCAGCAGCACCGAATGCGGCTTCTTGGTCACGGCCTCGGTCAGCAAGCCACCCTGGTCAAAGCCCACATAGCCCGGAGGCGCGCCGATCAGGCGGCTGACGGCATGGCGCTCCATATACTCCGACATGTCGAAGCGGATCAGGTCCACGCCCAGAATGTAGGCCAGCTGCTTGGCCGCTTCCGTCTTGCCCACGCCGGTGGGGCCCGAGAACAGGAAGGAGCCGATCGGCTTGTCCGGCTTGCCCAGGCCCGAGCGCGCCATCTTGACCGAGGAGGCCAGCGCCTCAAGCGCCTTGTCCTGGCCGAAGACCACGCTCTTGAGGTCGCGCTCCAGCGTCTGCAGCTTGCTGCGGTCGTCGTTGGACACGTTGGCAGGCGGAATGCGCGCGATCTTGGCCACGATGGCCTCGATCTCGGCCTTGTCGATGGTCTGCTTGCGCTGCTCCACCGGAATGATGCGCTGCGCGGCGCCGGCCTCGTCGATCACGTCGATGGCCTTGTCGGGCAGGTGGCGGTCATTGATGTACTTGGCCGACAGCTCGGCCGCAGCCTGCAGGGCGGCAGCGGCGTACTGCACGCTGTGGTGTTCCTCGAAGCGCGACTTCAGGCCCTTGAGGATGTCCACGGTCTCGGCCACCGTGGGCTCGACCACATCCACCTTCTGGAAGCGCCGCGACAGGGCCGCGTCCTTCTCGAAGATGCCGCGGTACTCGGTGAACGTGGTGGCGCCGATGCACTTGAGCTGGCCGCTGGACAGCGCCGGCTTGAGCAGGTTGGACGCGTCCAGCGTGCCGCCCGAAGCGGCGCCCGCGCCGATCAGCGTGTGGATCTCGTCGATGAACAGGATGGCGTTGGGCTTGTCCTTCAGCGACTTGAGCACGCCCTTGAGGCGCTGCTCGAAATCGCCACGGTACTTGGTGCCTGCCAGCAGCGCGCCCATGTCCAGCGAATAGACCACGGCCTCGGTCAGCACCTCGGGCACCTTGCCTTCGGTGATGCGCCAGGCCAGGCCCTCGGCGATCGCGGTCTTGCCCACGCCGGCCTCGCCGACCAGCAGCGGGTTGTTCTTGCGGCGGCGGCACAGGATCTGGATGGTGCGCTCGACCTCGTAGTCGCGCCCGATCAGCGGATCGATCTTGCCATCCTTGGCCGCCTGGTTGAGGTTCAGCGTGAACTGCTCCAGGGGCGAGGCCTTTTCGTTGCGTTCGCCACCGGCACCCTCTTCGGATTCCGCAGGGTTCTCCGCCTTCGCAGGCTCGGGCGGCTCGCCCTTCTTGATGCCGTGGGCGATGAAATTGACCACGTCCAGGCGCGTCACGCCCTGCTGGTGCAGGTAGTAGACGGCATGCGAGTCCTTTTCACCGAAGATGGCCACGAGCACGTTGGCGCCCGTGACTTCCTTCTTGCCGTTGCCGGTCGATTGCACATGCATGATGGCGCGCTGAATCACACGCTGGAAACCCAGCGTGGGCTGCGTGTCCACTTCGTCGGTGCCCGCGACCTGGGGCGTGTTGTCCTTGATGAAGTTGGACAGGGCCGAGCGCAGGTCATCGATGTTGGCTGAGCAGGCGCGCAGCACTTCCGCTGCACTGGGGTTGTCCAGCAGGGCCAGCAGCAGGTGTTCCACGGTGATGAACTCGTGGCGCTGCTGGCGTGCTTCGACAAAGGCCATGTGCAAGCTGACTTCCAGTTCCTGGGCGATCATTGATGACTCCTTTTCGCTTGCTGGGGATTATTGACTGCAACCATAAATCAGGGCGGCCCGGGTTTATTCAACAGGCTCGAACATGGCCTGCAACGGATGGCCCGCTTTCTGGGCGGCCTGCAGCACCTGCTCGACCTTGGTGGCCGCCACATCGCGCGAGTACACGCCGCAGACGCCGCGGCCGTCGAGATGGATCTTGAGCATGATCTGGGTGGCCGTTTCGCGGTCCTTGCCGAAGAGTTCCTGCAGGACGATGATGACGAATTCCATGGGCGTGAAGTCATCGTTGAGCATCACGACCTGGTACATCTGCGGCGGCTGCACGCGCTGGCGCCGCCGCTCCAGCACCACGGCGCCGTCGTCATCGGACACGGGCCGCACTGTGGGAATGGCAGGAGGGGTCGAAGGGGGTTGGGTTGCCATGAAAATCATTCTAGCCATCGGAGCCACTGTTTTCCGGAAGGGATATGCGAGGCGTGCCTGAAGAATTCAAGCGCGGCGCCTGCCCGGGCTGGCCAGCACGCACCAAAGCAGTGCCTGCTTGCCGCCACCGGACGCTGCGCCACCTTGCGCGTCATTCGTAGACCACCTTGACCTGGGCGCTGCCCGCCTGGGCATACCAGGCGGCCAGGGCTGCGTCGCTGGGATAGAAGCGGCTGCCGTCGCCCAGGGCCAGCTCGCAGCTGGCCGAGCCGCGCTCGTCCTCGCAGACCAGTCCCAGGCGCACCTTCATGCCGCGCTGCAGCTCGCCATGCTCGCCCTGCTCCACCACGGCGGGGAACTGGCGCAGCAGGCCGACCACGTCGGGCATCTTCTCGCCCACGCTGACCTGCAGGTAGCGCGCGAAACGGCAGCGCGCATCGGCCAGGTTGAACAGCTGCTGTGCCTTCATGCGCAGGCCACCGCTGAAGTGGTCCAGCTGCAGGCGCCCGGTGATGACGACGAATTCGTCGTCCTTGAGCAGATCGCGATAGGTATTGAGCGTGTTCTCGTCCACCGAGGCCTCGATCACGCCCGAGCCGTCATCGATCTTGAACAGGCCCAGCCGCCCGCGCTGGCCGTTGATGGCGCGGAAGTCGCTGATGATGCCGGCCAGGGTCTGGGGCTCGCGGCTGTCGCGCAGCTCGGCCAGCGGCGTGCGCACGAAGCGGCGCACCTCCTTTTCGACCTCGTCGAACAGATGGCCCGACAGGTAAAAGCCCACGGCGGTCTTTTCCTGGGTCAGCCTCTCCTTCACGCCCCAGGGCAAGGCATCGGCCAGGGGCGGCTCCTGGGTGCTGGAGCCCACGGCGTCCTCGCCCATCATGTCGAACAGCCCGCCCTGGTTGGCATTGGCCAGCGTCTTGTTGGCGAACTCGAAGGCATGGTCGATGGAGGCCACCAGGGCCGCGCGGTTCAGTTCGATGGCATCGAAGGCACCTCCCTTGATCAGGGCTTCCAGCGTGCGCTTGTTCAGGCGCGTGCGGTCCACGCGCACGCAGAAGTCGGCCAGGCTCTTGAACGGCCCCTTGTCGGCGCCGCGCGGGCCCACGCCACGGCCTTCACGGGCCGCGATGATGGCCTCGATGGCCTGCTGGCCCGTGCCCTTGATGGCACCCAGGCCATAGCGTATGACCTTGTCGGTGACGGGCTCGAAACGGTACATGCCGCGGTTGACATCCGGCGGCTCGAAGCTGATGCCCATCTTGAGCGCGTCTTCGTACAGCACCTTGAGCTTGTCGGTGTTGTCCATTTCCACGGTCATGTTCCCGCAGTAGAACTCGGCCGTGTAGTGCACCTTCAGCCAGGCCGTGTGATAGGCCAGCAGCGAGTAGGCGGCGGCGTGCGACTTGTTGAAGCCGTAGCCCGCGAACTTCTCCATCAGGTCGAAGACCTCGTCGGCCTTTTCCTCGCTGATGCCCTGCTTGGCCGCGCCCTCGCGGAAGATCCCGCGGTGCATGACCATTTCCTCGACCTTCTTTTTGCCCATGGCACGGCGCAAGAGGTCGGCGCCGCCCAGCGAGTAGCCGCCCAGCACCTGGGCCGTCTGCATCACCTGCTCCTGGTAGACCATGATCCCGTAGGTTTCGGCCAGCACCTTTTCGACCAGCGGATGCGGATACTCCACCACTTCCTTGCCGTGCTTGCGCGCCACGAAGCTGGGAATCAGGTCCATGGGTCCCGGGCGGTACAGGGCGTTCAGGGCGATCAGGTCTTCCAGCCGGCTGGGCTTGGCGTCGCGCAGCATGCCCTGCATGCCGCGCGATTCAAACTGGAACACGGCCTCGGTCTTGCCCTCGGAAAACAGCTGGTAGGTGCGCGCATCGTCCAGGGGGATGTTCTCGAATGCGAAGTTCTCCTGGCCCTTGTGGCGCTTGATGATGAACTCGCGCGCGATCTCCAGGATGGTCAGCGTGGCCAGGCCCAGAAAGTCGAACTTCACCAGGCCCACGGCCTCCACATCGTCCTTGTCGTACATGGCCACGGCCGAGTCGCTGCCCGGCTGCTGGTACAGCGGGCAGAAATCGGCCAGCTTGCCCGGGGCAATCACAACGCCGCCCGCGTGCATGCCAATGTTGCGTGTCATGCCTTCGAGCTTCTGGGCCATTTCAATCAGTGTCTTGACGTCTTCTTCTTTGTCGATGCGCTCGGCCAGCATGGGCTCGGCCTCGATGGCGTAGGTGTACTTGTCGCCCTCCTTCTTGGGATTGGGCGGGTACTTGAGCGTGACGTGCAGGCCAGGCTTGTTGGGAATGAGCTTGGAGATGCCGTCGCAGAAGGTGTAGCTCATGTCCAGCACGCGGCCCACGTCGCGGATGGCCGCGCGCGCGGCCATGGTGCCGAAGGTGGCGATCTGGCTGACGGCGTCGCGGCCGTACAGCTGCTTCACATAGTCGATGACGCGGTCGCGGTTGGCCTGGCAGAAGTCCACGTCGAAGTCGGGCATGGACACACGCTCGGGGTTGAGGAAACGCTCGAACAGCAGGTTGTATTCCAGCGGGTCCAGGTCCGTGATCTTGAGCACGTAGGCCACCAGCGAGCCGGCGCCCGATCCGCGGCCCGGACCCACGGGACAGCCGTTGAGCTTGGCCCACTTGATGAAGTCGCCCACGATGAGGAAGTAGCCCGGAAAGCCCATCTTGAGGATGGTGCCGATCTCGAACTCCAGTCGCTCGACATAGCGCTCGCGCTGGGCCTCGCGCTTGGCGGGGTCGGGATAGAGATGGATCAGGCGTTCCTCCAGTCCCGCAAAGGACTCCTGGCGGAAGAACTCGTCCATGGTCATGCCTTCGGGCACGGGGAAGTTGGGCAGCTGCGGCTTGCCCAGCACCAGCGTCAGGCTGCAGCGACGCGCGATTTCCACGGTGTTGGCGATGGCGCTGGGAATGTCGGCGAACAGCGCCTGCATCTGCGCGACGGTCTTGAAATGCTGGTCGCGCGTGAAGCGGCGCACACGCTTGGGGTTGGCCAGGATCTCGCCCTCGGCGATGCACACGCGCGCCTCGTGCGCTTCGTAGTCGTCGGGGCCGAAGAACTGTATGGGGTGCGTGGCGACCACGGGCAGGTTCAGGCGATCGGCCAGTTGCACGGCGGCCAGCACATGGGCTTCGTCGTCAGGCCGGCCTGCGCGCTGCAGCTCGATGAAGAAGCGGTGCGGGAACATGCTCGCCAGCCGCTGGGCGACGGCTGCTGCGCCGGCCTCGTCACCGCGCATCAGTGCCTGGCCCACCGGGCCGGCCTGGGCGCCGGCCAGCACGATCAGGCCTTCGCCCAGCTCCTGCAGCCAGGCCCATGTGTGCACGGCCTGGCCCTTGACCACATTGCGGGTCCAGCCCCGGGCCAGCAACTCGGACAGGTTGTGGTAGCCCAGCGGGCTTTGCACCAGCACGATGATGCGCGAGATCGCGGCGCCGTTTTCGCCCTCGATCTGGATTTCCGCGCCCAGCACGGGCTTGACGCCCTTGGCCCGGCCTTCGCGATAGAACTTGACGCCGCCAAACAGGTTGTTGAAGTCTGTGACGGCCAGTGCGACCTGCCCATCCTCGGCGGCGGCCTTGACGATGGCGTTGATGCGGTTGGTTCCGTCCACGACGGAAAATTCGGTGTGCAGGCGCAAATGGACAAACATATGGGCGCCATTGTAGAAAGCTCCGCAATGCCGGGACCCGTTCGCGGCCATGCCTTTGCCGCCGCCCCCGCCTGCGGGGCGGGCATCGCAGGCCGTTACAATGCCTCGGCCCGGTTGCGGGAAAATCAGGCTTCATGCGGCCCCTCAGCGCGGCCCGCGTCCCTGCCCGCCAACCCTCTCACCGCCCTTCGATTGCCCGAGAAACGTCCACCATGCAGCGTATTCCCCTGTCCATCGTTCCCGCCGTGCTGGTCGCAGGCGTCCTGACAGCCTGCTCCAGTACGCAACAAGACCCTACTGCCAAGTGGACCCCGGACCGCATCTATACCGAGGCGCGCGACGAAGCCGCGTCCGGTGCGTTCGACAAGGCCGTTCCGCTGTTCGAGAAGCTCGAAGGCCGTGCCGCCGGCACGCCCCTGGCCCAGCAGGCCCAGCTCGACAAGGCCTATGCCCAGTACAAGAGCGGCGACAAGGTCCAGGCCACGGCCACGCTGGACCGCTTCCTGAAGCTGCACCCGGCCAGCCCCGCCACCGACTACGCCCTGTACCTCAAGGGCCTGGTCAACTTCAATGACAACCTGGGCATGTTCTCCTGGCTGTCGCGCCAGGATCTGTCCGAGCGCGACCAGAAGGCCGCCAAGGACTCCTTCGAGTCATTCCGCGAGCTGGTGACGCGCTTCCCCGAGTCGCGCTACGCCGAAGACTCGCGGCTGCGCATGCAGTACATCGTCAACTCGCTGGCGCAGTACGAAGTCCATGTGGCCCGCTACTACTACGGACGCGGCGCCTACGTGGCCGCCATCGCACGCGCGCAGACCGCCGTCAAGGACTACCAGGGCGTGCCCGCCGTGCGCGAGGCCATGCAGATCCTGGTGAACTCATACGATGCACTGGGCATGACCCAGCTGCGTGACGATGCGCAGCGCGTGCTGACCGCCTCGTACGGCCAGGACTCCGACAAGGACGTCACGGCAAAGCAGAAGTCGTGGTGGAAACTGTGGTGACCTGCGGCGCAGGCTGCGCCAGCGCCTGCAGGGCCTGAACAAAGGCCGCCTCGTCCTCCAGGGTCCGCATGGGCGGCAGCGCAGCGCGCAGCCGCCGCCCATAACCCTTGGCGGTCAATCTGGGATCGCAGACCACAAGCACGCCGCGATCCGTCTCGCGCCGGATGAGGCGCCCGGCGCCCTGCTTGAGCGCCATCGCGGCCTCGGGCAGCATGTAGTCGGCAAAGGCCTGCCGGCCCACGGATTCCAGACTGCGCGAACGCGCCTCGACCAGCGGATCGTCGGGCGGCGGAAACGGCAGCTTGTCGATGACCACCAGCTGCAGCGCATCGCCAGGCAGGTCCACCCCTTCCCAGAAAGTGGCCGATGCCACGAGAATGCAGCCGCGCCCCGCGCTGGCGCCCTTGCCTTCGCCTGCCGCAACAAAGCGCTCGATCAAGGTCAGCTTGGGCGCCTGCCCCTGGACCAGCACATCGAGTTCACCGAACAGCCCCAGCGACTGCTGCAGCGTGTCGCCTATGGCGTGCAGGGCACGCAGCGTGGTGGTCAGCACCAGAGTGCGGCCGCCCAGGCGCTGGGCCGCATCCAGCGCCAGGCGTGCCACCTCGGCGCTGTGGGCCTGGCTTCCTGCCTCGGCAAAAGGCCGCGGCACATAAAGCGCCGCCTGCCGCGCATAGTCGAAGGGGCTGTCCACGCGCAGCACCTGGGCCTCTCGCAGTCCGCAGGGCTCGGTGAACCAGCTCAGCCGCTCGTCGTCGCCCAGCGTGGCAGAGGTGAAGATCCAGGCGGTGCCCGCTGGCGACTCGTACGGGGCGGTGGGTGCGTTTTCCTGCGGCTCGGCGTCTTGCCCGCTTCCTTCCTGATGCTCTTGGTCTTGCTCTTGCGCTTGCGTCGGACCCAGCAGCCGCGTGCGCATGATGTGTGCAATGGTCAGCGGAGACTCCAGCATGCGCATCTGCTGGCTGCCCAGTTCCAGCCAGCGCACCGTGTCTTGCACGGCCGCCGCCGCGAAGGTGGCCAGGCGCCGCAGCAGTTCGCTGCCGCGCTCGAGCAGCCTGCGCAGTTCGGGATCGCTGACCTGCAATTGCACCAGCGGCTCCACCAGCGCCCGCAGGCTGCGCCCCAGCGTGACCAGGGCCGTGCGCCAGCTCTGGGCGTCCAGTCCCTGCGGCGTCACGCCCTGCCAGGACAGACGTCCGCCCACAGGGGGCTTGCCTGCGGCCAGGCGCAGCTCGCGCAGTGCCTGCTCCACACGCGCCGAGAGCATCATCCAGTCGGCCATGCCGCGTGCCAGTTCCTGGCCGGCGCGCAGCACATCGCGGGCATAGCCCGTCAATTGCTGGCCCGACAGGCTCAGGCCAGCGAACTGCACGCCGGTGTCGTTGAGCTGGTGGGCCTCGTCCACCACCACCACGCCCGCGCTGGGCAGCAGTTGGGCCACACCCGAATCGCGCACGTCGAGGTCGGCAAACATCAGATGGTGGTTGATGACCACCACGTCGGCGTCCAGCGCGGTGCGGCGGGCCACGTTGACATGGCAGTCCTGCCAATGCGGGCAGTCCGAGCCCAGGCAGTTGTCGCGCGTGGAGGTGACCAGGGGCAGCGCGGGCGAGCGCTCGTCCAGCGCGGGCAGCTCGCCCAGGTCACCTGTGCGCGTGGTGCGCGCCCAGCGCTCGACCAGGGCCACGCTGCGCAGCACCTGCGGGTCCTGCGGCGCCGTGCGGCCCTGGCGCACGCGCTCCAGCCGCTCCAGGCACAGGTAGGCGCTGCGCCCCTTGAGGCGCGCCATGCGCAGCGGCATGCCCAGGGCGGCCACCAGACGCGGCAGATCCCGTGCGAACAATTGGTCCTGCAGCGCACGCGTGGCCGTGGACACCAGCACGCGCTGGCCGCTGAGCAGGGCCGGCACCAGATAGGCATAGGTCTTGCCCACGCCCGTGCCGGCCTCCACGACCAGGGTCTGGCGCTCTTCGATGGCCTGGGCCACGGCCAGGGCCATGCGGGTCTGGCCTTCACGCGGCAGGAACTGCGCCTCGGCGCGCGACAGCAGGCCTTGCGGGGCGAAGGCCGCCTGCACGGCGGCGGTCAGGGAATGCACAGGACAGGTCCGGTTGTTGAAAAAGACAGCGCCACGGGAGCCGGGCGAGCCGGCACCGGGGGCAGCGCTCCGATAATATGCGCCATGCCACTGGTGTGCCCATCCGCCGCCCCAAGAGCCCACCAAACCAGAGACCATGCAGCCAGCGTACCGACTCCAAGCCGCCACAGGCATCCATCGCGGTGACAGGCAATACCAGCAAGACCAGGTGATGCTCATGGCCCACCCGTATGTCCACGGCTGCCTGCTGGGCGTTCTGGCCGACGGCATGGGCGGGCGCAGCGGCGGGCGCAAGGCCTCCGACCAGGTCATGCTCACGGCGCGCCAGCTGTTCGAGCGCTTCGAGCCGGGCAAGGAGGACTGCACAGCGCTGCTGGAGAGCATCGTGCGCGAGTCGCACACGGTGATCCGTCTGACCGCCATTTCGGCCGAGCAGGAGCCGCACAGCACCATCGCCGCCTTCGTCCTGCTGCCCCAGGGCCGCTGCCACTGGGTGCATTCGGGCGATTCGCGCATCTACCACTACCAGGACGCGACCATGGTCCACCGCACCAAGGACCATTCCTATGTGCAGTCGCTGGTGGACCGGGGAGAGCTCACCGAATTCGAGGCCCATGTGCACCCCAAGTCCAACATCCTGCTGGGCTGCCTGGGCACCGAGGCCGAACCGCCCATGAGCCACCATGTGATCGAGCGCGTGTATCCGGGCACCACCCTCATGGCCTGCAGCGATGGCGTCTGGCACTACTACACGGCCGAGGAACTGGGCACCGTGCTCAACGCGCTCACCCCGCGCGAGGCCACGGAGTTCCTCATCGACAAGGCCCGCGTGCGCGCCCAGGGCGGGGGCGACAACCTGTCCTTGGTGGTGCTCAAGCTCGAGGCGCTGGAGTCGGCCCAGACGGCTTGAACCGGGGTTGGAGCATCCAGGCCCTCACGCCAGCCCCCACCCGGTTGGCCTGTTGGCGCGTGGCAGAGAAAAAAAGGATCAGGGAGCAGGCGGCGCCGGCAGCGGCGCAGCCTGGGGACCGCGCTCGCGGGCCGCTTCGGCGGCACGGGCTTTGCGCTCGGCCGCTTCCTTCTGCTTGGCTTCGAACTGCGCACGCGATGCCGCGCGCCGCTCCTGCTCCTGGGCGGACTGGCGCTGCTCCATCTGGGCCTGCCGTTCGCGCTGGTGGCTGGCCTGCTGGGCGGCGCGCTGCTGCGCCTCCTGGGCGCGCTGCGCGCGCAGGGCCTGGGTATCGCGTTGCACGGCCGGCGGCCGTTCCTTGGCCTCCATGGCGGAGGCTGCCTTCTGCGCCTTCTTGGCCTCGATGTCTTCCAGGCGCTGGACGGCGCGCTCCTTGCGCTCCTCGTCGTTGATCTGAAGCTCGCGTTCGCGCAGCGGACGATCCTGCTCACGGGCCTCTTCGCGCGCCTGCTTGAGGCAGTCTTCCACGGCAAAGCGCTGGTAGCACTCGGACTCCAGGGCCGTGCGCCGGCGCTCGATGACGGCGCGCTGGGCTGCGATGTCGGCACGCGCAGCCTTGCGTTCGGCCTGGGCCTGCCTGGCCGCCTGGCCAGGCTCCCGCGCGGCATCGGCCGCCACGGCCGGGCCCGCCAAGGCCAGGCAGGCCAGCGCGGCGCCCAAAGGAACGGGCAGTTTCTTCACAGAGGCAAAAGCAGAGGTGGGCAGTTTCAGCATGTACAGGTCCGGCAAACGACGCCAGGCGCGGCCACCTGCCTCAGGTCAGGCTGGTATCCACCACGCGGCGCTCCAGCGCCAGGAATTCCTTGGACTGCATCTCGTTCAGGCGCGAGACGGTACGGGGGAACTCATGGGCCAGCGGGCCCTCAGTGTAAAGCTGCTCGGGCGGCACGGCGGCCGAGATGACCAGCTTGACCCTGCGGTCGTACAGCACGTCCACCAGCCAGGTGAAGCGCCGCGCGGGCGACGCCATGTTGACCGGCATATAGGGCACGTCGGACAGCAGCACGGTGTGGAACTGGCTTGCGATCTCCAGGTAGTCGTTCTGCGAGCGCGGGCCACCGCACAGCTCGCGGAAGTCGAACCAGACCACGCCGCCGGCGCGGCGGCGCGCACGGATCTCGCGCGCCTCGATGTGCAGCACCGGGTCCTCGTCCTTGACCTCGGCCAGCTTGTCGAAGGTCTCGGTCATGGCCGCATCGGCCTCGGCACCCAGCGGCGTGTGGTAGAGCCTGGCGTTTTCCAGCGTGCGGCGGCGGTAGTCCGTGCCGTTATCCACGTTGACGACTTCCATGCGTTCGTTGAGCAGGTCGATGGCCGGCAGGATGCGGTCGCGGTGCAGGCCGCCCGGGTACAGCTCGTCGGGCTTGAAGTTGGAGGTGGTGACAAAGCCCACGCCGTTGGCGAACAGCGACACCAGCAGCCGGTGCAGGATCATCGCGTCCGTGATGTCGGCCACGTGGAATTCATCGAAGCAGATCAGCTTGTACTTCTTGGAGATGCGCGCACCCAGCACGTCCAGCGGGTTCTGGGTGCCCTGCAGCACGGCGAGTTCACGGTGGACCTCGCGCATGAATTCATGGAAATGCAGGCGCACCTTGCGCCTGAGCGGCACGGCGTTGAAGAAGCAGTCCATGAGAAAGCTCTTGCCGCGCCCCACCCCGCCGTACATGTAGACGCCACGGGGGATCTCGGGATGGTTGATGAGCTTCTTGAAGGCGTTGGAGCGGCGCTGGCGGTAGACCGTCCAGTCGTCGGCACAGCGCTGCAGCGCCTCGACGGCGCGCAGTTGCGCAGGATCACTGTGAAAGCCCTTGGCTACCAGTTCGGCCTCGTAGGCCTCTCGCACTGAAACGCTCATGCAGCATCAACCATTTGCTATGTATTCAGAAGCTGAAAGCGCTTGCAGAGCAAGCGCTTTCAGGTCTCGGATTGGCTAGATGGCTAGCCTGGCACTCAGAAGTTCAGAGTACGCTTGTCGACTGCCAGGGCAGCCTCCTTGGTGGCTTCGGACAGCGAGGGGTGGGCATGGCAGATGCGGGCGATGTCTTCGCTCGATGCCTTGAACTCCATGGCAACCACAGCTTCGGAGATCAGCTCCGAGACCATGGGGCCGACCATGTGCACGCCCAGGATCTCGTCGGTTTCGGCATCGGCCAGGAACTTGACCATGCCCGTGGTGTCGCCCAGGGCGCGCGCACGGCCGTTGGCCAGGAAGGGGAAGGTGCCAGCCTTGTACTTGACGCCCTGCTCCTTCAGTTGCTGCTCGGTGCGGCCCACCCAGGCGATTTCGGGGCTGGTGTAGATCACCCAGGGGATGGTGCCGAAGTTCACATGGCCATGCTGGCCGGCGATGCGCTCGGCCACGGCCACGGCCTCTTCCTCGGCCTTGTGCGCCAGCATCGGGCCGCGCACCACGTCGCCCACGGCCCAGACGCCGGGCAGGCTGGTCTTGCAGTCGTCATCGACCACGATGCAGCCGCGCTCGTCCAGGGCCAGGCCCACCGCCTCGGCATTGAGGCCGGCGGTGTTGGCCGTGCGGCCAATGGAGATGATGAGCTTGTCAGCCTCCAGCGCCTGGGCTTCACCCTTGGCGTTGGTGTAGGCGATGGACACGCCCTTCTTGCCGGACTTGACTTCGCCGATCTTCACGCCCAGCTCGATCTTCAGGCCCTGCTTGTCGAAGGCCTTCTTGGCTTCCTTGGCGATCTGCTCGTCCACGGCGGGCAGGAACTTGTCCATGCCTTCGAGCACGATGACTTCGGTGCCAAGACGGCGCCAGACCGAGCCCATTTCCAGGCCGATCACGCCGGCGCCGATCAGGGCCAGCTTCTTGGGGGCCTTGCCCAGGCGCAGGGCGCCGTCGTTGGACAGGATGTTCTCTTCATCGAAGGGCACGCCGGGCAGAGCGCGGGCGTTGGAGCCGGTGGCCACCACGATCTGCTTGCCCGTCAGCACTTCCTCTTCCTTGCCGGCGACCTTGATCTCGTAGCCGCCTTCGACGGCCTTGACGAAGGAACCACGGCCGTGGAAGAACGTGACCTTGTTCTTCTTGAACAGGTACAGGATGCCGTCGTTGTTCTGCTTCACGACCGCATCCTTGCGGGCGATCATCTTGGCCACGTCCATCTCGACCTTGCCGGTGGAGATGCCATGGTCGGCAAAGTGCAGGTTGGCGTGCTCGAAGTGCTCGGACGACTGCAGCAGGGCCTTGGAGGGAATGCAGCCCACGTTGGTGCAGGTGCCGCCCGGAGCGGCGCCGCCGGCGGCGTTCTTCCACTCGTCGATACAGGCCACGTTGAAGCCCAGTTGCGCGGCACGGATGGCGGCGATGTAGCCGCCAGGGCCCGCGCCGATGACGATGACGTCGAATTGCTTGCTCATTTCAGGAATCTCTTGTCTGTGATGCATGAAAAAACCCACCGCAGGGCGCGCGGCCAAGGGTGGGTTTTCGTCGTGTCGAACCCTGTGGAATTACAGGTCGAACAGCAGGCGCGAAGGATCTTCCAGCGCGTCCTTCATGGCCACCAGGCCCAGCACGGCTTCGCGGCCGTCGATGATGCGGTGGTCATAGGACATGGCCAGATAGTTCATCGGGCGCACCACGACCTGGCCGTTCTCGACCATGGCACGGTCCTTGGTGGCGTGCACGCCCAGGATGGCCGACTGGGGCGGGTTGATGATGGGGGTGGACATCATCGAGCCGAAGGTGCCGCCATTGGAGATGGAGAAGGTGCCGCCGGTCATTTCTTCAATGCCCAGCTTGCCTTCGGCAGCCTTCTTGCCGAATTCGGCAATCTTCTTTTCGATGTCGGCGAAGCTCATCTGGTCTGCATTGCGCAGGATGGGCACCACCAGGCCACGGGGCGAACCCACGGCGATACCGATGTCGAAGTAGCCGTGGTAGACGATGTCGTTGCCGTCCACGGATGCGTTGAGCACCGGGTACTTCTTCAGGGCGTGCACGGCCGCCTTGACGAAGAAGGACATGAAGCCCAGCTTGGTGCCGTGTTCCTTGGTGAAGGCGTCCTGGAACTTCTTGCGCAGATCCATCACCGGGGCCATGTTCACTTCATTGAACGTGGTCAGGATGGCGTTGGTGGACTGCGACTGCAGCAGACGCTCGGCCACGCGGGCACGCAGGCGGCTCATGGGCACGCGCTGCTCGGGACGGCCGCTGAGGTCTTCCTTGGCGGACGGAGCCGACACCTGGGGCAGCGCCTTGGTGGGCACGCCGGTGGGAATGACGGCAGCGGTGGACTGCACGCCGCCCTTGATGGCGGCCAGCGCGTCACCCTTGGTCACGCGGCCATCCTTGCCGGAGCCAGCCACGCCGGCGGCCGACAGGTTGTTTTCGGCCAGCAGCTTGGCAGCGGCGGGCATGGCGACATCACCCTTGCTGCCACCGGTGGCGGCCGCGGCTGCGGGCGCTGCAGCGGGAGCGGCTGCAGCGGCGGGGGCGGCTGCAGGAGCGGCAGCGGCCACACCGGCCACGCCTTCGGTGTCGATCTTGGCGATCAGTTGCTCGGCCACCACGGTGGCGCCGTCACCTTGCACGATCTCGGCCAGCACGCCAGCGGCGGGCGCGGGCACTTCGAGCACGACCTTGTCGGTTTCGATCTCGATGAGGATCTCATCGACTGCAACCGCCTCGCCGGCCTTCTTCTTCCAGGTCAGCATGGTGGCCTCAGCGATGGACTCGGACAGCTGGGGAACTTTGACTTCAACGATAGCCATTTGTGATTCTTTCCAAAAGTGTTCTGTACTGATACGTAGCGGGTGGGGGCTGCCTTACTTGTTCAGGACAAAACCCTTGAGCTTGGAGAACGCGCCTTCCACCAGGGCCTTTTGCTGCTCCTGGTGCAGGTGGGCGTAACCCACGGCGGGCGATGCCGAGGCAGCGCGGCCGGAGTAGCCCAGCTTCTGGCCATCGAGCATGTTCTCGTGGATGTAGTGCTGCACGAAGAACCAGGCGCCCTGGTTCTGCGGCTCGTCCTGGCACCAGACGATGTCGGTGGCGTTGCCGAACTTCTTCAGTTCAGCGGCGAAAGCCTTGTGCGGGAAGGGGTACAGCTGCTCGACGCGGATGATGGCGACGTCCTTGCTTTCCTTCTCGGTGCGCTTCTTGACCAGGTCGTAGTAGACCTTGCCGGAGCATGCGATCACGCGCTTGACCTTGGCCGCGTTCTTCACGACGGCTTCGTCCTGCTCGGGGATCACGGTCTGGAAACCGCCGCTGGTGAACTCGGACAGCGGCGAGGTGGCGTCCTTGTTGCGCAGCAGCGACTTGGGGGTCATGATGACCAGCGGCTTGCGCAGCGGGCGCACCATCTGGCGGCGCAGCACGTGGAAGATCTGGCTGGCCGTGGTCGGCTGCACGATCTGCATGTTGGCGTCGGCGGCCAGTTGCATGAAGCGCTCCAGGCGGGCCGAGCTGTGCTCGGGGCCCTGGCCTTCGTAGCCGTGCGGCAGCATCAGCGTCAGGCCGTTGATGCGGCCCCACTTGACTTCACCGGAGGCGATGAACTGGTCGATCACGACCTGGGCGCCGTTGGCGAAATCGCCGAACTGGGCTTCCCAGATCACCAGGGTGTTGGGGTCGTTCGACGCATAGCCGTACTCGAAGCCCAGCACGGCTTCTTCGGACAGGATGGAGTCGATGACGGTGAACGGAGCCTGGCTGTCGGCCACGTTCTGCAGCGGGATGTAGGTGCCTTCGCTCCACTTCTCGCGCTTTTGGTCATGGATGACCGAGTGGCGGTGTGTGAAGGTGCCGCGGCCGCAGTCCTCGCCCGACAGGCGCACGGGGTAGCCCGATGCGACCAGCGATGCAAAGGCCATGTGCTCGCCCATGCCCCAGTCCACGTTGACTTCGCCGCGGCCCATGGCTGCGCGGTCGTCATAGACCTTCTTGACCAGCGCATGCGGCGTCACGGTCTCGGGGATGGTGGTGATGCGTTCGGCCAGGCGCTTCCATTCCGTCAGCGGGATGGCGGTGTCGCCGGCGTCCGTCCAGGTCTTGCCCAGGAACGGGCTCCAGTCCACGGCGTACTTGCTCTTGAAGTTGGTCAGCACCGGGTCCACGGTGTGGCGGCCTTCGTCCATGGCGGCGCGGTAGGCCTTGGCCATGTCGTCGCCCAGCGATTCGCCCAGGCCCTGTGCGGCCAGCTTGTCGGCGTACAGCTTGCGGGTGCCGGGGTGGGCGCCGATCTTCTTGTACATCAGCGGCTGGGTCAGCGCGGGGGTGTCCTGCTCGTTGTGGCCCAGCTTACGGAAGCAGACGATGTCCACGACCACGTCCTTGGAGAATTCCATGCGGAACTCCAGGGCCAGCTGCACGGCCAGCGCCACGGCTTCCGGATCATCGCCGTTGACGTGCAGCACGGGCGACTCGATCATCTTGACGATGTCGGTGCAGTACAGCGTGGAGCGGGTGTCGCGCGGATCGGAGGTGGTGAAGCCGATCTGGTTGTTGATGATGATGTGCACCGTGCCGCCCGTGGTGTAGCCACGGGTCTGGGCCAGCGCCAGGGTTTCCTGGTTCACGCCCTGGCCGGCGAAGGCTGCATCGCCGTGCACCAGCACGGGCAGCACCTGCTTGCCGTGCGGGTCGTCGCGGCGGTCCATGCGCGAGCGCACCGAACCTTCGACCACGGGGTTGACGATTTCCAGGTGCGAGGGGTTGAAGGCCAGCGACAGGTGGACGGGGCCGCCTGCGGTGGACACGTCGGAGCTGAAGCCCTGGTGGTACTTCACGTCACCGGCGGGCAGGTCCTCGGGGGCGGTGTGGTCGAACTCGGCGAACAGGTCCTTGGGCATCTTGCCCAGGGTGTTGACCAGCACGTTCAGGCGGCCGCGGTGGGCCATGCCGATCACGACTTCCTGCACGCCCTTCTGGCCGGCAGCGTTGATCAGCTCGTCCATGGCGACGATGAAGCTCTCGCCACCTTCCAGCGAGAAGCGCTTTTGGCCGACGTACTTGGTGTGCAGGTAGCGTTCCAGGCCTTCGGCAGCCGTCAGGCGGTCGAGGATGCGCTTTTTCCGGCTGGCATCAAAGCTGGGCTTGGTACGGCTGGTTTCCAGCTTTTGCTGCCACCAGCGCTTTTGCGTCTGGTCCGTGGCATACATGTACTCGGAGCCGATGGTGCCGCAGTAGGTTTCGCGCAGAGCGTTCATCAGCTCGCGCAGGGACATGCTTTCCTTGCCGAAGAAGGTGTTGCTCGTGTTGAACACCGTTTCCTGGTCGGCATCGGTGAAGCCGTAGAACGACGGCTCCAGCTCGGGAATTTCAGGGCGCTCGGTGCGCTTGAGGGGGTCCAGATCGGCCCAGCGTGCGCCGACATTGCGGTAGGCGGCGATCAGTTGCTGGACGGCGGTGCGCTTGCGGCCCAGCTCGGAGTCGGCGCCGGAGGCCACGACCACCTTGGTGCCGCCTTGCTTGGCGCGCTCGGCGAAAGCGTTGATGACGGGCTGGTGCGGAACGTCCTTGGCGTCGGTGCCATCGACTGCGGGCACATGTTGCAGTGCATCAAAGTACTCGCGCCAGGAATCCGGCACGCTACCGGGATTGGCCAGGTAGTTTTCGTACATTTCTTCGACGTAGGGGGCATTGCCGCCGAAGAGGTAGGTATTGCCTTGGTAGGCTTGGTAGACCGACGTCTGATCGCTCATATTGCGCTGACCTCAGCCTCCCTGAGGGAGGCATTAGCTGGTTTGTGGAACCTTCCGCGACACGGCTGTACCGATTGGCGGATGCGACTGTGGCTGGGGAAGGGCCTGGTTGCGACCGCCATTGTGCCACCGTTCAAACATCGCAGCAGGGCAGTTACCAAGTGATTACCTGAACTCTCCGGGAGTTCCCGCAGTCGCGTACATTGGCGCATCTTCCGAACGGACCGCCAGATGAACCTGCTGCCCCTACACAAACGCACTTTCATGCTGCTGCTGATTGCGGCAACCATAGGCTTCGGTGCCGTGCTCTGGGAGTTCATGGGGGCCATCTTCTGGGGCGTCGCCCTGGCCATCCTGTTTTCGCCGCTGCACCGGCGCCTGCTGGCGCGCATGCCACGGCGCACCAATCTCGCCGCCCTGTCCACCCTGCTGCTGTGCCTGGTGGTGGCCATCCTGCCGCTGGCGCTGATCGGCGCCTCGCTGGTGCGCGAGGCCTCGTTGATCTATGAGCGCGTCAACAGCGGCAACCTGGATGCAGGCACCTATGTGCAACAGATCATGGACGCCCTGCCCTCCTGGGTCACACCCTGGCTGGAGCGGTTGCACCTGGGTTCGCTGGCCGAGCTGCAGGACAAGCTGTCCAGCATCGCCATGCAGGCCTCCAAGCTGGCCGCCACCAAGGCGCTGGGCATAGGCCAGAACACCTTCGGGTTTCTGGTCGGCTTCTGCGTGATGCTGTACCTGCTGTTCTTCCTGCTGCGTGACGGCCGCGACCTGACACAGCGCATCCGCATGGCCATCCCGCTGCAGTCCGATCACAAGGCCGAGCTGTCGAGCAAGTTCACCACCGTGATCCGCGCCACCGTCAAGGGCAACCTGGCCGTGGCGGCCGCCCAGGGCGCGCTGGGCGGGCTGATCTTCTGGATTCTGGGCATCCAGGGGCCCGTGCTGTGGGGCGTGGTGATGGCGTTCCTGTCGCTGCTGCCCGCTGTGGGCGCCGGCCTGATCTGGGCACCGGTGGCCATCTACTTCCTGGCCACCGGTGACATGGGCAAGGGCCTGATCCTGATCGCCTACGGCGTGCTGGTGATCGGACTGGTGGACAACGTGCTGCGCCCGCTGCTGGTGGGCAAGGACACCAAGATGCCCGACTACATCGTGCTGATCTCGACACTGGGCGGCATGGCTCTCTTCGGACTGACGGGTTTTGTGATAGGACCCGTGATCGCGGCGCTGTTCATGGCAATCTGGGACATGTTCACGCGCATGCAGCTGCAGGATGAGGAAAGGCGCCGCCAAATGGCCCAAACGGTGAACCCATCGGTGAACAAGACGGGTTTGGCGCATGCTGAATATCAGACGTCGGATGATCTGGGCCTCAAGCATGCCCCGCGCGATCCAGGCCCGCCGGCACGCTGATCCACCCCGGCCTCCGCTCCCGGGGGAGGCCAAAAACCCCATTCGGCAATTCAATCGACGCAAATGGTTCGCATTCACCCAATAGACTGGATTGATCGATGCCATTCAGCCAGCCAATGAATACCGGATTGATATAAAACAAAATATTCGAAGCCTTCAAACCAGATAATCAATTCAACTGATGAATCAGCCGGACACCGGGCCGGCAAGCCCCGCGCAGCAAGGTGCAGCGGGGAGGCCGCGCATGAATGCCGCACAGGCCGACTCGGGATTAAGGGTTATTTCCCGGATTGTTTTCGGGGTGCACTCGTAGAATTTGCTTACAAGCGTCAATTTCTATTAGAAGGTACCCCACATGGTCCAATTCTCCAGACGCCAGTTCATGAAAGTGACTGGTTCGACTCTGGCCGGATCCAGCCTGGCGTTGATGGGCTTCTCGCCCACGGCCGCCCTGGCTGAAGTGCGCCAGTTCAAGCTGGCCGCCACCACGGTCACCCGCCAGACCTGCACCTACTGTTCGGTAGGCTGCGGCATCCTGATGTATTCGCTGAGCGATGGCGTCAAGAACGCCAAGCTGTCGGTGATCCACGTCGAGGGAGATCCCGACCACCCCGTCAACCGCGGAACGCTGTGCCCCAAGGGCGCATCGCTGCTGGACTTCGTCCACAGCCCGCACCGCCTGAAGTATCCCGAGTACCGCGCGCCCGGCTCCACCGAGTGGAAGCGCATGTCCTGGGATGAGGCGCTGACCCGCATCACCAAGCTGCTCAAGGACGACCGCGACGCGAACTTCGTCGAGCAAAACGACAAGGGCCAGACGGTGAACCGCTGGCTGACCACCGGCATGCTGGCCGCCTCGGCCTCCAGCAACGAAGCCGGCTACGTCACACACAAGGTGGCCCGTTCCTGGGGCCTGCTCGCACTCGATAACCAAGCACGTGTCTGACACGGCCCGACGGTGGCAGGTCTTGCCCCGACGTTTGGCCGTGGAGCGATGACGAACCATTGGGTCGACATCAAGAACGCGGACGTTATCCTGATCATGGGCGGCAATGCCGCTGAAGCACATCCCTGCGGTTTCAAGTGGGTGACCGAAGCGAAGGAGCACAACGGTGCGCACTTCATGGTGGTCGATCCGCGCTTCAACCGCTCCGCCTCCGTGGCCGATTTCTACGCCCCCATCCGGTCGGGCTCGGACATCGTGTTCCTGGGTGGCGTGATCAACTATCTGCTGACGAACGACAAGATCCATCACGAGTACGTGAGGAACTACACCGACTTCTCGTACATCGTGAAGGAGGAGTTTGCGTTCGACGAGGGCATCTTCTCGGGCTACGACCCGCAGACCCGCAAGTACGACAAGTCCAGCTGGGACTATGAACTCGACGCCGACGGCTACGTGAAGGTGGACGCCAGCCTGCAGCATCCGCGCTGCGTGTACCAATGGCTCAAGCGCCACTACGCCAGCTATACGCCCGAGAAGGTGGAGAGCGCCTGCGGCACGCCCAAGGAAAAATTCCTGCATGTGTGCGAGAAGCTGGCTTCGACGGCAGTGCCGGGCCGCGCCGCAACCATCCTGTACGCACTGGGCTGGACACAGCACACCACGGGTGCGCAGATCCTGCGCACGGGCGCCATGGTGCAGCTTCTGCTGGGCAACATCGGCGTGGCCGGCGGCGGCATGAATGCGCTGCGCGGGCACTCCAACATCCAGGGCCTGACGGACCTGGGGATTCTGTCGGCTTCGCTGCCAGGCTATCTGACGCTGCCCAACGAAGGCGAGCAGGACTACCAGAAGTACATCGACGCGCGCACGCCCAAGGCCATGCGCCCGGGCCAGATGAACTACTGGTCGAACACGCCCAAGTTCCACGTGAGCCTGATGAAGGCCTGGTGGGGACCGGCGGCCACGGCCGAGAACAACTGGGCCTTCAACTACCTGCCCAAGCTGGACAAGCAGTACGACATGCTGCAGGTGTTCGACATGATGGCGCAGGGCAAGATCAACGGCTACATCGCCCAGGGCTTCAACCCGCTGGCGGCTCTTGCGAACAGCAACAATGTGCGCGAAGGCCTCAAGAAGCTGAAGTTCCTGGTGATCATGGACCCGCTGGTCACCGAAACGTCGGAGTTCTGGAAGAACCACGGCGAGTTCAACGACGTGGATTCGGCATCCATCCAGACCGAGGTGTTCCGCCTGCCCACGACCTGCTTTGCTGAGGAAGACGGCGCCGTCGTCAGTTCCTCGCGCGTGCTGCAGTGGCACTGGAAGGCGGCCGAGCCCCCGGGCGAAGCCAAGACCGACATCGCCATCATGTCGGCCCTGCACCTGCGCCTGAAGCAGGCCTATGAGAAGGACGGCGGCAAGTTCCCCGAGCCGATCACCAAGCTGTGGTGGCCGTATGCCCATGCCGATCATCCGACTTCGGAAGAGATCGCCAAGGAGTACAACGGCCGCGCGCTGGTGGACCTGTTCGACCCCAAGGACCCGACCAAGCTCATCCGCAAGGCCGGCGAGCAGCTCGCCGGCTTCGGCGAGATGCGCGACGACGGCACGACGATGGGCGGCTGCTGGATCTGGGCTGGCTGCTGGACCTCGTCCGGCAACCAGATGGCCCGACGCGACAACAGCGACCCTACGGGCATAGGCAATACGCTGAACTGGGCCTGGGCCTGGCCGGCCAACCGCCGCGTGCTCTACAACCGTGCCTCGTGCGACCGCAACGGCCAGCCGTTCAATCCCCAGCGCACGCTGATCCGCTGGAACGGCAAGGCCTGGGGCGGCGCCGACGTGCCCGACATGGGTCCGACCATGCCGCCGGAGACCACCGATCCGTTCATCATGAACCCCGAGGGCGTGGCGCGCTTCTTCGCCCGCAAGGGCATGAACGAGGGACCGTTCCCCACCCACTACGAGGCCTTCGACAACCCGCTGGGATACAACCCCATGTATCCCGACAACAAGCTGGCTGTCATCAACCCGGCCGCCCGCATCTTCGACTCCGCCAAGGATTCGGCAGGCTCGCCCAGCGAGTTCCCGCATGTGGGCACGACGTACCGCCTGACCGAGCACTTCCACTATTGGACCAAGCACGTTCAGTTGAACAACATCGTTCAGCCCGAGCAGTTCGTGGAAATCGGCGAGGCGCTGGCCAAGGAACTGGGCATCGAGACGGGCCAGCATGTGAAGGTCAGCTCCAAGCGCGGCTTCGTCAAGGCGGCCGCCGTGGTGACCAAGCGCATCAAGCCCATGAAGATCGATGGCAAGACCATCCACCACGTGGGCGTGCCCATTCACTGGGGCTTCTCGTCGACGGGCCGCAAGGGCTACATGGCCAACAACCTGACGGCATCGGTGGGCGATGGCAACAGCCTTACCCCGGAATCCAAGACCTTCCTCGTGAAGGTGGAAAAGGTTTAAGGAGCAGCTGATGTCATCAACCATGTCTCTCGATATCAAGCGTCGCTCGGCCACGACGACGCCTGCTCCCAGTGCGCGCGAAACGCACAGCGGCGAGGTGGCCAAGCTCATCGATGTCTCCAAGTGCATCGGGTGCAAGGCCTGCCAGACCGCCTGCATGGAGTGGAACGACCTGCGCGACGAAATCGGCACCTGCGCGGCCGGCGTCTATGACAACCCGACCGATCTGACGGATCAGTCGTGGACCGTCATGCGCTTTACCGAGTACGAGAACGAAGCGACCGGCAACCTGGAGTGGCTGATCCGCAAGGACGGCTGCATGCACTGCGAGGACCCGGGCTGCCTGAAGGCCTGCCCCTCGCCGGGCGCCATCGTGCAGTACAGCAACGGCATCGTGGACTTCCAGCAGGACCAGTGCGTGGGCTGCGGCTACTGCGTCACGGGCTGCCCGTTCAACATCCCGCGCATCTCCAAGAAGGACCACAAAGCCTACAAGTGCACGCTGTGCTCGGACCGCGTGGCCGTCGGCCGGGAGCCTGCCTGTGTCAAGACCTGCCCCACCGGCGCCATCATGTTCGGCACCAAGGAGGCGATGAAGGACCAGGCCGAGCACCGCATCGGCGACCTCAAGCGGCGCGGCTATGCCGAGGCGGGCCTGTATGACCCGCAGGGCGTGGGCGGCACCCATGTGATGTACGTGCTGCATCACGCGGACAAGCCTTCGCTGTACAAGGGCCTGCCCGACGACCCGAAGATCAGCCCCATGGTGTCCCTGTGGAAGGGCGTGGCCAAGCCGCTGGCCATGGCCGCGCTGGGCGCAGCTGCCGTCGGCAGCCTGTTCCACTACATCACCAAGGGCCCGAACGACGTGTCCAAGGAACTGGAAGACGAAATGGACCGCAAGGACCAGGAAGCCGCTGAAAAGGAGGCCCGCCGATGAAACGCAACCCACGTGACCTGGTGCGCTACAACGCATCGGAGCGTGCCAACCACTGGGTGGTCGGCATCTGCTTCATCCTGCTGGCGCTGTCGGGCCTGGCGTTCTTCCACCCGGCCTTCTTCCCGCTCACGCAGCTGTTCGGCGGCGGGCCGTGGACACGCATCCTGCACCCCTACATCGGGGTGGTGATGGCGCTGTTCTTCATCATCATGGCGCTGCGCTTCTGGCGCCTGAACGTGGTCGAGCCGCGCGACATCGAGTGGCTCAAGAACGTCAACAAGATGATCGACGGCGACGACCACGACATGCCCGAGCAGGGCAAGTACAACGGCGGCCAGAAGCTGCTGTTCTGGGGCCTGGTCATCGGCATGCTGGCGATCACCGTGACCGGCGCGCTCATGTGGCGCGCCTGGTGGACGCTGCCCGTCAACGTGGTGCGCGCCGCCTCGGTGGTGCACGCCATTGCGGGCGTGTGGATGATCGGCCTGATCATCATGCACGTGTACGCGGCCATCTGGACCCGGGGCACCATCCGCGCCATGCTGTACGGCACGGTGACACGGGCCTGGGCCAAGCAGCACCACCGGGGGTGGTATCGCAAGATGACCGGTGATAATGACTGACACCCCCTGAGCGGCTTACGCCGCTTCCCCCTCTCTACTCGCTGCGCGAGGGAGGGGGACGGCACCCTCGGTGCGGGACGGCCCTTCCTCGGTGCCCCTCGCCTTGGGCCGCGCCAGTTTTCACAGACATGGCGTCATACTAGGCATCAGCCTGAGCACCCAGCCGCCCAGCGATCCGGGCGGCTGTTTTTTTGGGATTCATTCCAATGCAACGCATTCTTCAACCCGGCGATATCGAGTCGCTGGACCACACCAGTTTTCCGCGCGTGCTGCTGCCGCAGTTGCCGGGGCTGTTCGTCGAGCGGGCGGCGCGGCTGCGGCAGCTGGCCGAGGGCAATCCGATTGCCGACTACCTGCGGTTTGTGGCGCAGATCGTGGACGCGCAAGCCAAGGCGGCCGGGCAGCTGACGCTGGCCGAGCCCGATGCGGCGCTGATCGCGCGGGCGCAGGAGCATTCCATGCCGCTGCTGCCTGCCGCCGACCATATCGATGCCGCCTGGCATGGCGTGCTGGACCGCATGCTCGATGCCCTGTCGGGCGCCAACGGCCTGCCAGCGCCGCTGCAGCCGCTGCTGCAGGAGTTGCGCGCGCTGGACACGGCCGGGCGTGACGAGATCGCGCAGCGGCTGCTGCAAAAGGAAGTGGCGGCCCGCCACGTGGGCATGGCGCCCTTTGTGATGGCTGCGCTGCAGGTGGTGTTTGCCACGCGCGCCAGCGGCCTGAACGCACGCGACGTGCCCTATACCGATCCCGCCTCGATCTGTCCCGTCTGCGCCAGCGAGCCCGTGGCCAGCGTGTTGCGCATTGGCGGCAAGGCCGCAGGCCATCGCTACCTGCACTGCGGCACCTGCTGCACGGAGTGGCACATGGTGCGCGTCAAGTGCTCCCACTGCGAGTCGACCAAGGGCGTCGAGTACCAGGGCATCGATGGCGCAGGCGATACCGTGCTGGCCGAGACCTGCGAGGAATGCGGCAGCTACCGCAAGGTGGTCAACCAGGAAAAGGACCCGATGGCCGAGCCCCTGGCCGATGACCTGGCCTCGCTGATGCTGGACCTGCTGATGGGCGAGGAGACGCGCTTTCAGCGCGCCAGCGCCAATCCCCTGCTCTACGTGGCCTTTGCCGAGGAGCAGGACGAGGCCGGCGACGCGCTGATAGACCCCGCCACGCCTGCTGCCTGACCCTTTCGCACACCATGACCGATACCGCCGCCACCTCTGCCGCTTCCTCCACCCCGTCCGCGCTGCGCCTGCCTGCCGTGGACAAGGTGCTGCTGAGCGCCGACATGCTCGCGCTGCGCGAGCGCCACGGCCTTGATGCCTGCACCCAGGCCGTGCGCGAGACACTGGCACAGATGCGGGCCGATGCGCAGCAGCGGCTGCGGTCCGGCGAGCCCGATGCAGGCGCGCCCGGCATCACCGAGGTGATCCAGGCGGCCGGCCTGCGCCTGGCGCGGCGCTTTGCGCCCCGCCTGCGCACGGTCTTCAACCTCACGGGCACGGTGCTGCACACCAACCTGGGCCGCGCCCTGCTGCCGCAGGAGGCCGTGGACGCCGTGGTGGCCGCCATGACGGCGCCGGCCAACCTGGAGTACGACCTGGAGGACGGCGGCCGTGGCGACCGCGACGACCTGATCGAATCCCTGGTCTGCGAACTCACGGGCGCCGAGGCCTGCACCGTGGTCAACAACAACGCCGCCGCCGTGCTGCTGACCCTGGCCACGCTGGCGGCCGGGCGCGAGGTCATCGTCTCGCGCGGCGAGCTGGTGGAGATCGGCGGGGCCTTCCGCATCCCCGACGTGATGACGCGCGCGGGCGCCACCCTGGTCGAGGTGGGCACCACCAACCGTACCCATGCGCGCGACTACGAAGGCGCTGTCGGCGAACACACCGGCCTGCTCATGAAGGTGCATTGCAGCAACTACGCCATCACCGGCTTCACCAAGGCCGTGAGCGACGCCGAGGTGGCATCCATTGCCCACGCGCACGGCCTGCAGATGGTGGTGGACCTGGGCAGCGGCACCCTGGTCGATCTGCGCGAATGGGGCCTGCCCTACGAGGTCACGGTGCGCGAGACCATCGAGTCGGGCGCCGACATCGTCACCTTCAGTGGCGACAAGCTGCTGGGCGGTCCGCAGGCCGGCCTGATCGTGGGCCGCAAGGACCTGATCGCCCGCATCAAGAAACACCCGCTCAAGCGCGCGCTGCGCGTGAGCAAGCTCACCCTGGCCGCGCTGGAGCCCACGCTGCGCCTGTACCTGCACCCAGAAAAGCTGGCCGGGCGCCTGACCACGCTGCGCCTGTTCACGCGGCCCCAGGCTGACATGCAGGCCCGCGCGCAGGCGCTGCAGCCGCTGGTGCAGCAGGCGCTGGGCAGCCGCTATGTGGTGGAAACCGCCGAGATGAACAGCCAGATCGGCAGCGGCGCCCTGCCCGTGGAGAACCTGCCCAGCTGGGGCCTGCGACTGCATCCGGCCGACGGTCGCCAGGCCGGCCGCCAGCTCACCCGGCTTGAAGCGGGCCTGCGCGGCCTGCCCCGCCCCGTCATCGGCCGACTGCATGACGACGCTTTGTGGCTGGACCTGCGCTGCCTGGAGGCAGCCGACGAGCCGGCCTTCACCGAACAGCTGCCGCTGCTGCACATCGCCTGAGGACGAACGCATGATCATTGGCACCGCCGGCCACATCGACCACGGCAAGACCACCCTGGTGCGCGCGCTCACGGGCGTGGACACCGATCGCCTCAAGGAAGAGAAGGCGCGCGGCATCTCCATCGAGCTGGGCTATGCCTACACGCCGCTGCCCAATGGCGAGGTACTGGGCATCATCGACGTGCCCGGCCACGAAAAATTCGTGCACACCATGGCCGCAGGCGCCGTGGGCATAGACCACGCCCTGCTGGTGGTGGCGGCCGACGACGGCGTCATGCCGCAGACGCGCGAGCACCTGGACATCCTGCAGCTGCTGGGCGTGCGCGAAGCCACCATGGCCCTGACCAAGGCCGACCGCGCCACGCCCGAGCGCCTGCGGCAGGTGTGTGCCGAGATCGAGTCCCTGCTGGCGCCCACGGCGCTGGCCGGCGCCCCGGTCTTTCCCACCGCCGCCGCCCAGCCCGGTGACGCGGGCGTGGCGCAGCTGCGCGAGCACCTCATGGCGCGCGCCCAGTCCATTCCCGCGCGGGCCAGCGACGGACTGTTCCGCCTGGCCGTGGACCGCAGCTTCACGCTGCCGGGCCAGGGCACCGTGGTCACGGGCACCGTGTTCGGCGGGCAGGTGAAAGTCGGCGACACGCTGGTGCACTCGGCCTCGGGCACCGAGGTGCGCGTGCGCAGCCTGCATGCCCAGAACCAGGCCAGCGAGCGGGGCCTGGCCGGACAGCGCTGCGCGCTAAACCTGTCGGGCATTGCCAAGGAAGCCATCACGCGCGGCGACTGGATCGCCGACGCACGGCTGCTGCAGGCCAGCGACCGGATCGACGTGCGCCTGCAACTGCTGGCCGATGCGCCATCACTGGCCCAATGGACGCCTGTGCATGTGCACATCGGTACGGCGCGCTGCACGGCCCACGTGGCCCTGCTGCAGGACCAGCCGCTGGGTCCCGGCGAGCAGGCCATCGTCCAACTGGTGCTGGACATGCCCGTACATGCCCAACCCGGCGACCGGCTCATCGTGCGCAATGCCCAGGCCAGCCGCACGATTGCGGGCGGCAGCGTCATCGACCCCTTTGCTCCCGCACGCAAGCGCCGCAGCCCCGAGCGCACGGCCTATCTGCAGGCGCTGGAATCGCTGATTGCCACCGGGGACGCCAGCGCGCTGGTGCAAGGCGCGGCGCACGGCATTGCCACGTCGCAGCTCATGCGCCTGACGGGCCGCGCATCCGTGGCCACGGACAACGTCGGGCACCGGCTGCACCGACTTCCACTGGCCGAGGGCGACACGCTGTTGCTGGGTGACGCACGCTGGACGCAGCTGCGCGGCCAGGTGCTGGACAGCATGGCGCGCTTTCACGAAAAAAACCCCGACGAGCCCGGTGTGAACGCGGCACGCCTGCGCCGCATGGCACTGTCCGGCCTGGTCCATGCAGGACATGACGCGCTGTGGAAAGGCCTGCTGCAAACGCTGCTGCAGGATGGCAGCCTGGCCGCCAGCGGCGCCTGGCTGCACCTGCCCGGCCACAGCGTGCAACTGTCGGACAGCGAAACACAGATCGCCCAGAAACTGCTGCCGGCCATCGAAGCCGGCCGCTACGACCCGCCCTGGGTGCGCGACCTGGCACGCGACAACGCCATCGGCGAGGAAACCGTGCGCCAGCTGCTGCGCAAGCTCGCGCGCCAGGGACTGCTGTTTCAGGTGACCAAGGACCTGTTCTACTCCGCCGCCCGCACGGACGAACTCGCCGCCCTGGTGCGCGAACTGGCCGCCGCCACCCCCAACGGCGAAATCCAGGCCCACGCCTTTCGCGATGCCACAGGCCTGGGCCGCAAGCGCGCCATCCAGATCCTCGAATTCTTCGACCGCATCGGCTACACCCGCCGCCTGCGCGACGCCCACCTGCTGCGCCCCGATGTGCAGTGGACCACTGGCGCCACAGCAAGAATTTGAGGCAAGGGGCCGCTACAATGGCCAGCTTTGCTTCGCCACGGCGCCAGCAACCGGCGCGGCCCAGGGCGAGAGACACCGAGCAAGGGCCGCCCCGCAGCAAGGGTGTCGTCCCCCTCCCCCGCGAAGCGGGTAGAGAGGGGGAAGCGGCGTAAGCCGCTCAGGGGGAGCTTCAATCCAGAAGGAAAGCATACGCACCCGGTGGTGCGCCCGGGCTTCAAACCCGGTCAGGGGCGTCAGCCGCTCCTGGGTAGGTTCGACTCCTGCTGCTTTCCGCCAATCCCCCGACTCTGATCCCAGCCAGGTTCCGGCTATTGCAAGGGCACGACGATGGCCACGCGGCGGTTTTCCGCCGCATCGCTGGGCACCACGGGCATGGCGCGGCCCAGGCCCTTGACCTCGATATCCTGGCGCGCCAGGCCGGCTTCGGCCAGCACATCGGCCACGGCTTCGGCGCGGCGCAGCGACAGGCGCATGTTGTAGGCATCGCTGCCGCGATCGTCCGTATGGCCTTCCACGCGCAGCCGCTCTATGCCCACGCCCTTGAGCGCCCGCCCCAGTTCCAGCACCTTGGTGCGCGCCTGGGCGCCGACTTCGGCCGAGTCAAAGCCGAACAGCAGCTTGCCCGACATCTGCAGCTCCCAGCCCTGCTCCGCCTGTGCAAAGCCCTGGCTGCGCAGCACTTGCTGCTGCTGCTCGGTCAGGCCCTGCGGCGTAGGCGGCGCCTCGGGCGCCGCCTTGCAGCCCGCCAGCGCAAGGGCCAGCACAGCGGCCGCACCTGCGCCGCACATCCGGGTCCAGCTCCGTCGTTTCAACATGTCATCCTCCTGTGACTCGTTCGGCCTGGCGCATGGCCTTGGCCTGGTACATGGCCTGGTCGGCATGGCGCATCAGCGTCTCCATGCTCTGGCCATGCTTGGGAAAAAGGGCCACGCCCGCACTGACCGAAGGCTGCAGCACCACGCCTTCGCTGACCACCAAAGGCTCATGCATGGCGGCCTCTATCTTGTCCCGCACCATCTGCGCATCGCCGCCCCCGCCCACGGGATAGAGCAGGATGGCGAACTCATCGCCGCCCAGCCGCGCGACCAGATCGCTCTCGCGCACCTGCGAGCGCAGTCTTGCGCCTACGGCCTTGAGCAGCACATCGCCCACAGCATGGCCGTACGCGTCGTTGACCTGCTTGAAGCGGTCGTTGTCCAGAAACAGCACGGCCAGCTTCTGTCCGGTTTCGGCCGCGTTGTCCAGCGCCTGCTGCAGGCGCTGCTCGAAATGCAGGCGGTTGGCCAGCCCCGTGAGGCTGTCTCGCGAAGCCTGGCGCTCCAGGGCCGAATTTTGCTGCTGCAGCCGCTCGTGGCGTGTCTGCAGCTCAGCCAGCAGGGCATTGAAGTTGTCTCCCAACTCGCGCAGTTCGGCAATGCGCGCCAGCGGCACGCGCTGGTCCATGGACCGGTCATGGCGCACGGCGTGCGCCACGCGCGCCAACTGCTGCAGCGGTTCGGCAATGTCGCGCAGCATGCGGCGCGATTGGCGCAGCCCCACATAGCCGCTCACGCCGACGCACAGCACCAGCACGATGAAGCCTGCACCCAGAAAGCGGACCAGGCCCACGCCATCGCTGGACAGCTGCACGCTCCCGACCAGGCGGCCATCCTGGCGCACATCGGCCTCGGCGCGCGGCAGGCCTATGCCTATGGCCAGCAGTTCACCCACGCTGGACAGCGCCGAGCCGCCATGGCCCGACCACTGCACGAACGGGCGCTGCTCGGCATCGAAAACCTCGGCATGGGCCACGCCTTCGCCGCGCAGCAATTGGTCCAGCACGCGGGCAGCCTCGTCACGGTCACCGAAGACCAGCGATGCCTCGACCGTATAGGCCAGCGAACGTGCCACCAGATGCAGGTTGTTGGACAGGTAAAAACGCAGGGTGGCCACGCCGACGATGAGCAGCAGCGCGCCCGCCAGCGCAATGGCCACCGCCGCCATGCGCATGTGCGCGCGGCGGATCACGTTGCGCAGGGAGGCGCTGCCGGACAGGAACAACTTCATGGCAACGTCCTGTGGCGCGCAAGCTGCAGCACCTTGGGATTGACGCGCAGGCCGCTGCGTGCCACGGAGTCGAGGCTGACCTCGAAGCCCGCGCCCTCGCCACGGCGGCGCAGGCAGAACATGGCGCCGATGCGGCACAGCTCGCCCCGCTCGCTGATGGTCAGCAGCGGCCGTCCGGCCAGTTGCTCCATGAGCTTGCGCCAGGCCGCTTCATCGAGCTGGCCGGCATAGATGCCTTCGCATTCGGCCAGGATGCGCGCATCGGAAAGCACGACGCGCCGGACTTCCAGCCGCTGGCTGCCCACGGTCTGCGGGGCACCATTGAGCAGGTCATCGGCATATTCGGTGGAGCCCACCACGCACAGCCGCAGCACCGCGCTTTCCGTGGGCCAGCGCGTGTAGCCCAGGATGCCTAAGACTGTGCGTGTCACGCCCAGCTCATGCTCGTCGGCCGATGGTTCGGCATGCGCCTGCCCCACCAGCCCCACCCAACCCGTTTGCAGCGCCAGCAGGCACACGGCCACCCAGGCCCAGGCGGGCGGCAGGCCCTTGATCCTGCCACCCATGCACCACCTGCGGGATGGGAGAAGTGAGCGCTGCGAGCGCTGTGAGCGATTTATGCGAACAGCCAACCAAGGCTCCTTGAACGGGAAATCCATGCATTGCACCACGACGGCGCATCGAAGCATTTTTTCACATATCGCCCGCCTCGGAGCACCCGGAGTGTCGCGCTGGGTCATCATCCTTTCTTAGTCGCTGCGGCACATCAAGGTGCCGCGGCAGGCAGGCGGTAGTGATAGGCGTAGAGCGGATGAAAGCCCAGGCTTTCATACAGCCCGCGCGCCACCCGGTTGGGAGCCCGCACCTGCAGCTCGGCCCATTGCGCCCCCTGCGTCCGTCCCCAGTGCAGCAGGCCGCACACCAGCGCACGGCCCAGCCCCCGCCCGCGCATTGCAGGTGCGATGACGATGTCATACAGGCCCACGCAGCCGCGCTCCAGCACGGCCAGGCCGAACCCGGCCACCTCGCCCCCGACGCGCAGCGTGGCAAAGGCGGCGGGCCAGGCAATGGACTGCAGCATGTGGTGATGCGCCTGCCTGTGACGGGGCGGCACGGCGCCGGCCTCGGCAAAGCCTTGCAGCCAGGCCGCACCGGGCCGGGCATCCATGGCGAGGGTCCAGCCTTTTTCGTCCGCCGGCTGCGCCATGTCCGCCAAGGCTGCGCGCATCACGAGCGAAGGATCGGCCAGCAGGTAGCCGGCCTGCGCCAGCTGGGCATCGGCCTCGGGGCTGGCCAGGGGCGAGAGGCGGAAGACGGGCGGCAGGCCCTGGCGTTGGTAGAAGGCTTCGATCTGCGCCAGCAAGGCGCCAAGGTGGGCGCCGGGCTGATGGGCATTGGCCGAGTTGGCCCGCTTGGTATGGCCCTGCGCGGCGCGCAGCAGCCAGTCCCCGCAGAGCACGGTGCGCTGGGCTGGCCAGGCGTTGAAGCCGCGCTGCTCCACGCCGACCACCGTCTCGGGATCGCAGTCCACGGATGCGCGGTCATGAGCGAAAGACTTGGACATGCCCGCTTGTACCATGGCCGCCCGCCGTGCCCGCCCATAATATGGCGCGCCGCCGCGCTGGCGGCAGGCACTCTTTTCCACTACTGCGATCGCCCCCGTTCGCCGGATTGCTCCATGACCACAGACACCTCCCAAGCTCCCCGACTCACCTCGCTGTCCCATGGCGGCGGCTGCGGCTGCAAGATCGCGCCGGGCCTGCTGGCGGAGCTGATCGGCAAGAGCGCGCTGCCCAAGCAGTTCTTCCCGGACCTGCTGGTGGGCACGGAGACCGCCGACGACGCCGCCGTCTACCGCATCAACGACGAGCAGGCCATCGTGGCGACCACGGATTTCTTCATGCCCATCGTGGACGATCCGTATGACTTCGGCCGCATCGCCGCAACGAATGCGCTGTCCGACATCTACGCCATGGGCGGCCAGCCGCTGATGGCCCTGGCCATCGTGGGCATGCCCATCAATGTGCTGCCGCACGACACCATTGCCAAGATCCTGGAAGGCGGCGAATCAGTCTGCCGCGATGCCGGCATTCCGCTGGCCGGCGGCCACTCCATCGACTCGGTCGAGCCCATCTACGGCCTGGTGGGCATCGGCATCGTCAACCCGCGCCAGATGAAACGCAACGCCGACGCCAAGGCCGGCGATGTGCTGATCCTGGGCAAGCCGCTGGGCGTGGGCATTCTGTCGGCCGCGCTCAAGAAGAACCTGCTGGACGAAGCCGGCTACCGCGCCATGGTGGAGGCAACCACCTTGCTCAACCGCCCCGGCACGGCGCTGGGCAAGATGGACGGCGTGCACGCGCTGACCGATGTGACGGGCTTCGGCCTGCTGGGCCATGGCCTGGAGCTGGCACGCGGCGCGGGCCTGACGGCGCGCATCGACAGCCGCAGCCTGCCCGTGCTGCCCACGGTGCAGGGCTTTGCCGAGCAGGGCGTCATCACGGGCGCCTCGGGCCGCAACTGGGCCTCATATGGCACGCAGGTGGTGCTGGGCGCCGGCATCACCGATGCCCAGCGCGCGCTGCTGACCGATCCGCAGACCTCGGGCGGCCTGCTCGTATCGTGCACGCCCGATGTGGCGGACCAGGTGCTTGCGCTGTTTGCCGAACAGGGCTTTGGCGATGCAGCCATCGTCGGCCGCATGGAAGCGGGCCAGGCCCGCGTCGTGGTGGATTGAGCCAGGCAACCAGTCAAGCGAAACGGGGGCCTGGGCCCCCGTTTGCATTGCATGCCGGATGCAGCCCCTTCAGGCGGGCACTGCATCACGCCGGACAGCGGATGTCACTCGCTCACGGTCTGCGTCTTGTAGGCCGGGCTGGCCTGGATGGCGCTGTCGGTGAACGGCAGCTTGAGCCACTGGCGCGCACCGTAGGCCTTGGTGTAGTCCGCATAGTGGGCCGAGGCAGGATCGTCCGACAGCGAGAAGGTCAGGAAGGTATGGGCCTCCACTCCGGCCGCCGGGAAGCTCACCACCTGCATGTAGCTGTTGCCGTGCGGCTGCCCGTCCATGCTGTAGCCGCCCTGCTCTATCTTGTTTTCCGAGCAGGTGATGGTGAAGTAGCCCACCTCGCCGCATCCGCCATACAGCGCCGTCTTCTCTCCGCCACGCTGCGAGAACAGCACGGTGCCACGCGCCGCATCCATGGCAAAGCCGCTGGCCTGCACGGCCTTCACTGCTTCGGCGAACGCCTTTTGCAGCGCCGCCTTGGCCGTGGGCTTGATGCCGCGCGGCGTGTTGACGGGGTCGGACGCATCGAAGGGCACGGCATACAGGTCGGCCGATTTGATCTGGCTGGCCACGCGCTTCCAGAACTCGTCCCAGACATGGGAGCCCCTGGATGCCGCCGTGCCCGTGCCGTCCCAGGCCTGCAGCGCCGTGCAGGCAGCCGATACGTCCACCGTTTCACCCGCCGAGGACACGGGGCCTGGACAGACCTGGGCCAATGCCTCGTCCTTGAAACGCGCGCTGTACACACGGCTGTCCAGCACCATCTGGCGAACGATGTCGCTGGTGGCCATCTTGCCCGGATAGCCGTCCGTGCCCGCCAGCCGCTGCAGCGCCATGGTGTGGCCCAGGCGCGTGCGCAGGCTCTGGGCAGAAGAGGTGGAGCCGAAGATGGCCGGATAGCCGGTCAGCGGTGCCGAGGCATTGGACAGCCAGTAGCTGTCGTTCATGTTGCCCACGTAGTCGCCACGCAGCAGGCTGGGCATGCGTGCCGGGCCGATGGCGCCGGCCTGCACCGAATCCGCATCCGAGCCCCAGTCGCACTGGCTGCTGCCGCCGGCCAGCACCGGCACCTGGGGCAGCGCCGCGTTGATGGCGGCCGAGGCCGGCGTGGCGCAGGCCTGCAGCTGCGCGGGCGGCACGTTGGGCACGGCGCCTATGTCGGCATACCAGACCTGGGCGTTGCCGCGTCCCGCAGCGACGGTGTTGACCCAGGGAATGGCCGACTCCTCCTTCTGGATGCGGATGAACTCGTCCAGCGACCTGGCCTGGTTCCAGCGCAGCCAGTTGCGGAAGGTGCGGTAGTTGTAGGCGTTGATGTCGCGGATGGCGAACACGCTCTGCGTGGTCCAGCCCAGCGCCGGGTCCATGGCGCCCAGGTTGACCACCGGGCCGTGAACAGTCTTGTACAGCGTGCGCGTGACCTGGTCCTGCCCGCCGGAGGCATTGCGCACGCTCACCGTGATCCTGCTGGCCTGCATGGCCTCGGTCTTGCCGTCGCGCACATAGCGGGTCGGATCATTGGGGGCCAGCTGGTACATGAACAGGCCGAAGCGCCGCGCCGTGGACACGGTGTGGCTCCAGGCCACGTCGTTGTTGAAGCCGATCAGCACCATCGGGATACCCAGGAAGCTGGCGCCACTGACGTCGATCTCGCCCGGAATCGTGAGCTGCGATTGGTAGAAGCGGTCCGGCCCCTTCCAGTACCAGTGCGGATTGCCGAACAGCACGCTGCTGCCGCCCGTGGCCTGCTGGCCAAAGCCGTACATGTTGCTGCCTATGCCCGTGGTGCCGCCCACCTGCAATGATGGCGCCACCACCTGGCCCGGCTTGAGCGCGGCCAGCTGCGTCGCGGCCGACCGGCCCTTCGCCGGCTTGGCCGAGGCCGTTGCCGCCGCAGCTGCTGCAGGCGGCACGGCATTGGCGATCTGGGCCACGAAATTGCTGTAGCCGCCGGCAAGATTGGCCGTATACATGCGCCGCCAGATGTCCTGGGCCGTGATGGCCTGCACCCAAGGCTGGCCCGCGCAGGCCGCATTGGTCTTGGCCCCGGCCGGGGTCTCGCGCACCACGCGGTTGTAGCCTGCCACGAAGCCATCGACCAGTTGCTTGAGCTTGTCGGGCTGGGCCTGGATCATGGCGGCCACGGCGTCATCGGAGACGACATGGCGGAAGAAGAAGTCCGAATCGATGTTGCGCGGCCGGTCGATGGTGCTGTCATAGACGGCCTGGGCATCGCCGCCGAAGTGGCGCGAACGCTCCCCGCGGTAGGTCAGGAAGGAGTCGGCCATGGTGCACAGGTTGTCCTGCGCCTGGGCATAGCCCGCACCATAGCCCAGGCCCGTCCAGTCCTTGGCCTTGATGTGCGGAATGCCCATCTCCGTGCGGCGGATCTCTGCGCTGTACTTGCTGCCGGAGCCGTCTCCCGAACCGCCGCAGGCCGCCAAGGCGGCCAGGGCTATCAATGACAAGGGTTTCCATCCACTGCGAAGCGCTGGGTGCATGCTTTGTCTCCTGGTGTTATGCGTACACAAAGGCCCCGGTCTGCCACGGGGCCCGCATCAGCATAGGAGCGAGGCAAGGCACTGCCTACCCGGCAGTTTCACTAGGAAATGTCTGATGCCCGACAGTCGATGCGGACAGCCACCCGGCTCTCCATCGGCCGGCACGGGCAGAAGACTCAGGCGGCAGATTCAGCCAGCTGGCCCAGCGCCGCCGTCATGCGCCGGTCGATCTTGCGGCTGAGCACCACCGAGGTATAGGTCTGCTGTATGCCGTCGATCAGGCCTATGCGGTCCAGCAGCGCGTCGAGCTTTTCGTTGCTCTCGCAGCGCACGAACACCATGTAGTCGTACTGGCCGCTGACGGCGGAGACCTCCTCGACCTCGGTGAAACGGTTGAGTGCCTGCATCACCGAAGTGGCCGTCTTGGGCTGCACGCGAATGCCGCAGTACGCGCGTACCGCAGACTGCTCCACGCGCGCACCCAGGCGAACGCCGTATCCGGCGATCACGCCTTCCTGCTCCAGCCGGGCAATGCGGGCCACCACCGTCGTGCGCGCCAGATTCATCTGCCGGGCCAGATGCGCGGTGGAAGCCCGCGCATTGGTCTGCAGCAGGCGCAGCAGTTGGCGGTCGGTTTCATCAAGACGGTATTCCATGCAGCTCCCTGGACGTCAACGGCAAGAGCCTATGGCGGCGGCTCGGACGTGTTCAACATTTCGGCAGATATATCCACCAATCCGGCAATTCTATGCGCTGCAAATCGTCGCTTTCATCAACAAGATCCTCGTTTCATCCGAAACCGCCGCATCTGGAGTGCATCCCCATCCCGCATCGCCCAGCAGCGACGGCACATGGGCACCACCAGGCAAGAGTAATGGCTATCAGAAACAAAAGTAACTGATTACAAATCCCCCGACACACCCCGATGCTCCGCCGCTGCATGTCATCCGGCTGGGACCTCGCATAAATACTTAGCATGCATCCCATCCTTCCTTTGGCGACGCTGCTCCGCGGGCAGGGCTGCCGCTTGCGGCCGTATTGGCCGGGCTCGACGGCACACGGCAAACCGCTTGGGAAGGCGCAGCACGCATGATGGATCAGTACTTGCAAATACATGCATTTCCGCTAGATTGGCCCCGCAGGCGTAAATGTTGTGAACTCAAGTTACCCGCATCCGTCGGCTTCCGACGCATGGCCTGCCCGCAGTTACGCGGCTTGCCGCAGCACGCCAAAGGAGGGTTTTCCGATTTCCCGCTGCCCGCCGGACCGCTCGTTCCCCATGACAAGGGCATGCCCGGCATGCCCGACGAACGCGCGCAGTGTCCGGTGCCTCCATTCAGTCTCCACAGGGGAGACATATGTCATATCGCGCCGTATCTGGAGATCCGTGGATTTCACAAGCTGCAACGCCCTGGCGGGACAGCTTTGTGCTGGGCGGGGTGCTGTTTCTGTGCTCGGCCGTGGCGCTGGGCCTGCGCTCTCCGGGGCATCTGTCATCTCTATGGCTGTCCAACGCCCTGCTCCTGGGCTGGATGCTGCGCAGCCCCGCCTACAGCCACAGACACTGCTGGACGGCGGCCGCCGTGGCCATGGCGTTGGCCGAATGGTTGTCGGGCAGCCCGCTTGACCAGACCCTGTGGCTGACTTTCGCCGATCTGGCAGCCGTGGCCTGCGGCTGGGTGATGATGCGGCGCCTGCCGCTGCGGGTGCGGCAGATGCGCTCCCCCTCATCGGTGCTGCACCTGGTGATGTGCAGCCTGCTTGTGAGCGTGGTCGGCGCCGTGCTGGGCTCGGTGGGCATGCACCAGCTGATGCATTGGCCCTGGCAGCCCATGATAGCCATGTGGTTCAGCAGCGAGCTGATGCACATGACCCTGTTGCTGCCCGTTCTGTTGAGCTTTCCCGCAAGCCTGGAGCTGCTGTCCTGGCGTGGCCAGCAGTTCAGGCAGACCGTGCAGGCCCTGCTGCCGCTGTTGGCCCTGGTGATCTCCGAGGCCATTGCCATCTACCTGGGCGGGCCGGGCGCGCTGTCCCTGAGCATGCCGGCCATGCTGCTGTGTGCCATGCGCTACCGGCTGTTCGTGGTCGCCCTGCTCAACCTCGCCAGCTGTGCCATCAAGCTGGCCACATTTTCAGATGTACTGCTCACCTCGCCCAGTTCCGAACTGGAGACCACGTTCTCGTTCCGCCTGGGCCTGGCCATGCTGTCCATAGGCCCGCTGGCCGTGGCCTGCACGCTCATGGCCTTCAAGGACATGCTCAGCAAACTGCGCCATGCAGTGAACCACGATGCGCTGACCGGCCTGCTGGCACGCACCAGCTTTCTGGAACGCGCTCAGCGCACGCTGGAGCGCCTGCAGCGCGAGCACCAGTCGGGCGCCATGCTGATGCTGGACCTGGATCACTTCAAGCACACCAACGACCGCCACGGCCATGCCGCTGGCGACCGGGTGCTGCAGGAAGTCTCGGCCCGCCTGTCGCAGGCGCTGCGCCCGCATGAACTAATAGGCCGCCTGGGCGGCGAGGAATTTGCCGTGCTGCTGCCTGGCGCCGACTGCGCCACGGCCAGCGCCGTGGCCCAGCGGCTGTGCGAAGCCACGCGCGAAATCCGCATCGAGACAAGCGATGGCGCAACCATCTGCCCCACGCTGAGCATTGGCATCGCCTGCACGAACATGGCCCAGCCTCCGCTGGGTTTGAGCGCCTTGCTGCGCACGGCCGACACGGCGCTGTACCAGGCCAAGGCCAGCGGCCGGGACCGGTATTTCGTGGCGGGCGAGCGGCCGGACGAGGCCGGTACACCGGCCTTTGCCTGCGAGCATTCCGGGGGCGCCAAGGCGGCCTGACACCAGGCGCCGCCTCGGCGTTTTGCCCGCGCTCAGCGCAGGCGGCGGGCGCCGTTTCCTTCGTCGAGCTTGAAGCCCGCCACGGCCTGGGCCAGCTGCACGGCCTGTTGCTGCAGCGATTGCGCAGCCGCCGTGACCTCTTCCACCAGGGCGGCGTTCTGCTGCGTGACCTGGTCCATCTGTCCAATGGCGCTACCCACCTCGGCAATGCCACGGCTTTGCTCCTGGCTGGCGTTGCTGATCTCGGCCACCAGCGTGCTGAGCTTGCGCACGCCGTCCACGGCCTGGTCGATGGTGGTGCCCGCATTGCGCACCAGCCGGCTGCCCGTGTCGATCTGGCCCACGGAATCGTCGATCAGCGCCTTGATCTCCCGCGCCGCCGTGGCGCTGCGCTGGGCCAGCGTGCGCACCTCGCTGGCGACCACCGCAAAGCCACGGCCCTGCTCGCCGGCACGGGCCGCTTCGACGGCAGCATTGAGCGCGAGGATGTTGGTCTGGAAGGCGATGGAGTCGATCACGCCGATGATGCTTTCGATCTTGCGTGCCGACGCCTCGATGCCACCCATGGTCTGCACCACCTGGCCCACGGCCTCACCGCCCTGCGTGGCGATCTGCGAGGCGCTGGTGGCCAGCTCGCTGGCCTGGCGGGCATTGGCCGCGTTTTGCTGCACGGTTGCCGTGATCTGCTCCATGGCGGCTGCCGTCTGCTCCAGCGAGCTGGCCTGCTGCTCGGTGCGTGACGACAGGTCCTGGTTGCCGCCCGCGATCTCGGCCGACGCCATGCGCACCGATTCCGAAGATTCGCGAATGCGCAGCAGCACCGTGGCGATCTTGTCCACGAACTGATTGAAGGACTGGCCGATCTGCGCCAGTTCGTCCCGGCCTGCCGCCGTGAGGCGGCGGGTCAGATCGCCCTCGCCGGAAGCAATGTCCTGCAAGGCATCGCGCGCCACGGCCAGGCGCATGAGCATCCGGCGCAGCACCACGGTCAACAGCACGGCCGTACCCAGCACGGAAAGCGCGGTGATGAAGGCGGCCACCTGCAGCAGCGCGCTTACGGAATGCGTGGCCTGTGCGCGGTCGATCACCACGGCCAGCGTCCAGGGCGTGCCCTCCACCTTGGCGGCATAGACCATCTGCGGCTCTCCATCGAGCACCAGGTCGGCACGTCCGCCCTGCTCGGCCAGGCGCTTGATCAGGGCCGCATCGAGCTCCGGTGCAATCGCCGAAGCGGGCTTGAGCGCCAGCTCGGGCCTGGCGTAGGCCAGCAGACGGCCTTCGCCGTCCATCAGAAAGGCGAAGCTCTTTTCCTGGGGGCGTATGGCCGCCACTTTCCTGGACATGGCCGCCAGCCGCACATCGGTGCCGACGACGGCCGTGATCGCGCCCGAGGCCCCGACCGGATCGACAAAGCTGATCGTCAGCTCACCCGTGCTGGCGTCCACGTAGGCCGGCGTGACGCCCGGACGGCCTTCCCGCACGGCCTGCTTGAACCAGTCGCGCTGGGTGCCGTCGTAGTTCTCCGGCATGGGATGGGTGAACACGGCACGCTTGTCCGCATGCACGAAGTAGGCGTCATCGAAGCCGCCGGCCTGCTGGCCTGCCAGCAGGAAAGGAATCGGGTCCGGCTGTTGCACCGCCGTTTTCAGCGAGCCGGTGATGCGCTGCTTGTCCTGGACCCAGTCGGTCAATGCGGCTGCATGGGCCTGCGTGAGCTGGCCGATGTTTTCGTCGATGCCGGACAGCGTGCTGCCGCGCGCCGTCCAGAAGGTGGCCATGGACAGCGCGAACAGCGCGGCCACTGTGATTGCCACGCAGATGAGGATCAGGCGGGCACGAAGTGTTTGAAACATGATGCGTAGTAAAGGCAAAAACGAGGGCTGTGGATGCCCACCGAGCCTATCCGAGACACACCGGCCGCCAGAGCTCAAAGAGTGCGTACTTGCCCTTGCAATTGCACGCTTCCTGGCTGCAGGTGATCCACTGCACCACCCCTTCGAGCAAGCAGCGCTTTGCTCGCAACGCCACCGGGGCCTGAGTCGTCAGGTTTTTGCAAGTTATCGTCACATCCTGGACGGATGCATGCTATAGTGTCAATTTGTAACACAGACATTTCCCGCCCTGCAGGCGGGATCTTTTTGTCGCAAACGCCAGGGCCTTGCACCAGGGTCCTGCCGTTTGCGCCGCGCACCCTGTGTTTTTCCCTCCCTCATATTTTTGGGGTGCACCATGCGGCCTTTTCTTGCCCTTCCTGGACTGCCATGGATCCATGAAGGCCCCTGACCAGGATCGGCAGGGAGCAGGATACAAAATGTTTCATCTTGATGCAAAGATGCCGATAAGCAGGCAGACCTGTCATTCAAGGGGAGAGAAACATGAAGCGATGCATCATCAAAGTGGCCGGCGCCTGCTACACGGCCCTGTTTCCCAGCACCTGCGCAGCGGTGGCAGATGCGATGACCCGGTTTCCATACGCCACAAAAATCAGCGTCAGACTCGCCTAGACTCAGGCAACATGGGAACCTGTTCTCAAACAGGCTCTCTCACAATACGCCTGTCGTCATCCGGGTGTTGCGCGGCAGTGTAGGCTCACTTTGCCAAAAGCTCTCCCGGATTCCTTTATATTGGCAGATCAACATTCATTGATATACATGACCACAGACTACAAGACACTGCTGCAGCAGAAAGCCCAGCTCGAAGCCCAGATCGCCGAAGTGCTCAAGACCGAAAAGTCCGGAGCCATTGCCCAGGTGCGCACCATCATCGACCAATACGGATTGACCGAGGCCGATGTCTTTCCCTCGTCCAAAGCCAAGACTGGCGCTGGTTTCCGCGTGGTCGGCGTTCCCAAGTACCGCGATCCCGCCACCGGTGCGACCTGGACCGGCCGCGGCAAGCAGCCCCGCTGGATTGAAGGCAAGGACCGCACTCCCTTCGCCATATGAGATGCGGCCTGCCACGCCCTCCGGCAGCCACTAAGCTGCGACAGAGCCCGCCAAGTGCGGGTTTTTTGTTGCCAGAAGCAAGGGGTTAACCCTATTGCCCAGAAGTTACAAATTCTTCAATGTAGTGCTGATGTGTGAGCCGAAAGGTGCCTGCATGTTTCGGTACCCAAGCAATCACAACAAGGGAAACAGCAGGTATCGCACAGGGAACTGTCCTACACCTGCACTCTCCAAAATCATGATGCCCACGTCATTGCAGCACCCGCAAGCCATGGGCATCCGGTCACGCAACGGCCAGGCCCCAACGGCCACTGGAGCAATCCGCCACCACCACGAACCATTTTCCAGCCGAGCCAGGGAGACTATCTCCTCCCTCCCCTCTCACTGACTTACCCTGGCAGGCCCGCAAGGGCCACGGCTTTTCTCTGCAACAGGACCGCCCACGGCGGTCCTTTTTTTTCTGCACGCGCTATCGCAGGGCTGGCACAGCGTTGCCAACCTTGAACACGGCCACCATGCCCGACAGGCGCTGCGCCTGGTCGCTCAGTGCGGCCGCTGCCGCTGCGGACTCCTCCACCAGGGCAGCGTTTTGCTGCGTCATCTGGTCCAGATGGCTGACGGCCTGGTTGACCTGGCCAATGCCGTCGCGCTGCTCGGTGGAAGACGCCGTGATCTCGCCAATCATGTCCGAGACCTTGCGCACGCTGCCCACGATGTCATCCATCACCTGGCCGGCCTGGGCGACCTGGGCAGAGCCTTCCTGCGCGGCATCGACCGAGGTGCTGATCAGCCCCTTGATCTCCTTGGCGGCCTCTGCGCTGCGATGGGCCAGGGCCCGCACTTCGCCAGCCACGACAGCGAAGCCACGGCCCTGCTCACCCGCGCGGGCCGCTTCCACGGCGGCATTGAGCGCGAGGATGTTGGTCTGGAAAGCAATGGAGTCGATCACGCCGATGATGTCGGAGATGCGGCGTGCGCTGTCGCTGATGCGGTCCATGCTGGCCACCACATGGCCCACCACGGCGCCCCCGCGCTCGGCCGCCTGGGCGGCGCTGCCGGCCAGGTGATTGGCCTGGCGCGCGGTGTCGGCGGCCTGGCCCACGGTCGCGGTCAGTTGCTCCATGCTGGCGGCCGTTTCCTCCAGGTTCGACGCCGTCTGCTCGGTGCGCGAAGACAGGTTGTGATTCCCGGCGGCAATCTCGGTGGATGCAGTGGAGATCGAGTGCACGCTGTCACGCACCTCCGTCACCAGGCCACGCAGCCGTGCCGCCATGCCCGAGACCGAGCGCAGCAGATGACCGAATTCGTCCTTGCGGCTGTCCTCGGCCGACACGGTAAGGTCGCCCTGCGCAATGGCATCGGTCAGTTGCACGGCTCGCTCCAGCGGACGCGTGATGGCACGCGTCAGCACGAAGGCCAGCGCCAGTCCGGCCAGGAGCACCACGCCCTGGACAATCCAGGCCAGCACACTGGCCTGTTGGCGCGCGGCCTGGGCCTGCTCCATGGCCGCATCGCGCTGGCTGCGCTGCAGCTGCACGAAGACTTCCAGCGAGTCCACATAGCGGCCGATGGCACCCAGGTACTGTTGCTGGACGAACTCGCGGAACGCCGCGGCATCGCCCGTCAACTTGATCTCGCGGGCCCGCTTGTTCAGCGCCAGCACCTCGGCACGGATGCTGGCGATGCGCTCCAGCGCAGCCTTGTCGGCCTCGCTGGCACCCTTGACGATCTCGGCCTGCAGCTTGGTGATCAGGCCAGAGCCCTCCTTGACCCGGCCGTCGAGCAGGCGCGTCAATTCCTCATCGGTGGAGGCATTGCTGGCCAGCACCCGCTCGCCCGTGGTTTCCGTTGCGCCCTTCCATTGAATGGCCAGACCGATGCGGTTCTCATATTCGGACAGCGTCTGCATGCCCTGGTCCATGGCGCGGGCCGCCGCAAACTGTGCCCACAGCGATACCGCAAGCATCATCGCCAACAAGCCGCCCAGCGTGCCCCAAAGCTTGGCGGACACGCTCCATTGATCAAATTTCATTCGTAGAACTCTCGTCGGAAAAACTGAACAGAGGAAAGGTGAAACAACAGGCCACGCGCACTAGCGCTGGCCGTCTTCCGGTGAAAAGCCCCGCCATATCGACATGGCCCATCAATCCGGAAAAGATGACTTGCTTTTTCGTCAGAAATACCGGGAACTTGAGGCTGCGCGCGGGCAGACCCGATATCACCCGCTGTGCACAACGCGGAACAGTGCATATGCAGTGGCAAGCGCCGGTGACATCGGATGCAAAATGCAATAACGCTTGCGGCTGCCGCGCCATTGAATGCCTGGGCTTGGAAGCTGCCAGCCGCCGTCTTTCGCACCTGCAAGTGCATAACACGCTGTGGATGTGTCACTCGATACCGATCGCCTCTATGTACTGATTGCGCCGCTGAGCATTTTGCTGCTCAGCTGCACGCTGGCCGTGTGCTGGCTGGTGCAGCGTCGCCAGCGCTATCTGCTGTGGATTGCCGGCGGCTATGCCCTGGTTTCCCTGGCGCTTGCATGGCAGAGCATTGCCCCCCGCGAACAACTCCACCATTGGGCCGTGTACACAGGCGCCATGTACCTGTTTGGCACCTGGTGCTTTGCGCGCTGCATGGCGGGGCGTTACGGGGTCTCGGCCCATCCCGTGCTGGGTTTGCTCATAGGTGCGGTGGTTCTGGCCGCGCTGTACTACTACAGCCGGATCCAGGTCGATCTGTGGGTACGCGTGCATTGGCTCAACACAGGCCTGGGCCTGCTGCAGTTGCTGCCGGCGCCCGCCATGCTGCGGCGCCGGCCACCGCAGGATTGGCTGGAGAGAATGCTCTACTGGTCCTACGTGGTGTTTGCCGGCTACACCGCCGCCCGGCCGCTGCTGGTGCTGGCCCTGGGCAGCACCGACCTCAATGAGATTGCTCGCTCCACCTACTGGCTGGTGACTCTGGTCAGCACGCTGTCGTTTGCTCTGCTGTTCACCCTGATGCTGCTGGCCTGCACGGTGCGCGATGTCTTCACCGCTCTGCGCCAGGAGCGCAACCACGACTCGCTGACCAACCTGCTCAACCGTCGCGCCTTCCAGGAGGCCGCCGAGCTGCGCCTGGCCGATTCGCACATGGCGCCGGTTTCCGTGCTGATCGGCGACATAGACCACTTCAAGCGCATCAACGACAGCTGGGGCCATGACTGTGGCGACCGCGTTCTGCAGGCCGTGGCCAGGACCTTGCAGCAGCATGTGCGCAGCGACGATCTGGTCTCACGCTTTGGCGGCGAGGAATTCGTGCTGCTGCTGATGCGCACCACGCCCGAGGAGGCCGAGCGCGTGGCCGAGCGCATACGCGCTCAGCTCAGCGCGGACGGCTATGTGCTGGCAGCCGGCCAGCGGATCACCATCAGCTTCGGCATCGCCCCCGTGGCCGCCAACACCGCCCTGACCGATGCGCTGACGCGCGCCGACGCCCTGCTCTACTCCGCCAAGCAGGCAGGCCGTGACCGTGTGCACGTGGCCGCGGACCCCGGCCGCAAGCTGCCCCAGACCGCCTGATAAAGGAAGCAAGGAACGCCTTGCTCGGGCTTGCGCCCGTCAAAACTCGCTGAAAAGAGAAGCCCGCCAGGCAGTGGCGGGCTTGTTCGTCATCAAGGCAGCGTGGGCGCCTTACTTTTTCGCATCCTTCAGGGCTTCCTTCACATCGCCCAGCTTTTTCTGAGCCGTGCCTTCGACCTGCTTGGCAATGCCCTTGGCCTGCTGTTCGGGGCTGTCGATCAACTCGCCAGCCTTTTGCTGCACCTTGCCTGCGGCATCCTTGAGCGTGCCCTTGATCTGATCCGTGTTCATAGCTGCGTCCTTTGCTGCAAGAGCTTCTAAAAAAGGGATGGATCCTTGCAGACCCGACGCAACGATAAGCGCGCCCCGCAAGGACAGGCGCCAGCGCTCGGCAACGATGAGCGTGGTCTCAGGCCTACAGCCTCATCTCTTCCCCGGAGCGCGGCCTGCCGCCATGCCTGTTTCGGAGCGCAGGCGTTTCAGTGCTTCGTCCACCACCGCTTCCTTGTGCGCCTCGAACAGGCCTGCCGCAGCGTCCTTGTGCTCTTGCAGCAACTGGCACAGGCGCGAAATTTCCTCTCTCAATCCCGCCGCACCCTGCTCGACCCCGGCCTGGTCGGCATCGCCGGCTTCATCCAATTCGAAGCTGCGCCGTATGCGCGCAACGATTTCTGCATTCATGGAACGGTGGCCGGCCTTTGCCGCTTCCGAGATGCGATCACGCATGCCATCCGGAAAACGGACGATGAAGCGCTCCTGGGTTTCGCTGGGAAAGGGTTTGCGTTGCATTGCGCGATGGTACCTGCCGGATGCAAATTCAGATTCATGCCTAGTTGACATGATTCCAAGTTGGCATAAAACTCGAAACGACCCGCCTGGGGGCTGTGCAAGCCCACATCCACGCCCTCGAACCACCAGCCCTGAATCCAGGACACATTGCGCAAGGACAGAACCATGCCGGACACAGACATGCCAGCCTCCGTGCATCCTGCGCAGGCCGTCGCCAGCCCGCCCGACCCGGAGACCCTGGCAACAGACGCGCTATGCCACATCAGCGCAGCGCTGAGCGTGCTGGAAATGCATGTGGAAAGATCCAGCCGCGCCATGGTGATCGGTGTCCGCGACCTGCTGCGGGGCTATCACCACAAGGCGGACCGCGCCGCTGCCGAGCAACCGGTGGAGGCCCTGGCCAGCAGCGTGCTGCCACAGATGTCCGCCGACCTTCAAGGCCTGCTGGAAATCATTGACCGCGTGAACGACGACGAGACGGACGACCCCATCCTCTATGCCGTGAGCTACCTGCTCAGGGCGGCCAAGAGATTCTCGGATGCGGCGCCGCAGGTCTAGCAGCCTGCGCATCGCCGCTTTCCATCACTCCTCGTTGGTCCACTCCACCCGGGCGCCCAGACTGCGCAGGTTCTCCACGAAGTGCGGATGCGCCCGGCGGATCGGCGTGGCGTTGCGGATCTCCGAGCGGCCCTCGATGCTGCTGGCGACCATGAACAGCGCAATCGCCACGCGGATGATGTAGGGGCTCTCCACCACGGCCGGCGTCAGCGGATTGCCGCCGAAGGTGACCACACGATGCGGGTCCGAAGAAAACACATGGGCGCCGAACTTGGACAGCTCGCCCGTCCAGCCCAGCGCGCCGTCGTAGATCTTGTTCCAGAACAGCGCATTGCCCTGCGCATGCACGCCCAGCGCAATGAAGATGGGCAGCAGATCCACCGGAAAGTACGGCCACGGCGCAGCCTCGACCTTGGTGAGCACATTGCTGGTGAACGGCGTCTGCACCTTCAGCGGCCCCGAGCGCAGCGCGCGTGACCAGCCGTTCTTGTGCTCCACCTGCACGCCAAACTTGGCGAAGGTGCGGTCGATCAGCGGAAAGTTGTCCGGCGTGCTGTTGCGCACCTCCACATCGCCGCCCGTGATCGCGCCCAGCGCGAGAAAGGTGGTGATCTCGTGGAAGTCTTCCTCGAAGGTGAACTCGCCGCCGCTCAGCGGCGCGCCGCCACGCACCGTCAGCCGCGAGGTGCCGATGCCGTCGATGTCGGCGCCCATCATCACCATGAAGCGGCAGAACTCCTGCACATGCGGCTCGCAGGCCGCATTGGTCAGCATGGACTCGCCCTGCGCGGCCACGGCGCACAGCACGAAATTCTCTGTCGCCGTGACGGAGGCGTAGTCCAGCCAGTGGCGCACGGCCTTGAGCGGCTGTGCGCTGTGGATCAGCAGCGAGCCGCTGGCGCGCTCCACCTCACCTCCGAAGGAGCGGAAGATGTCCACGTGCGGATCGATCTCACGCACGCCCAGCGTGCAGCCCTTGACGTTGTCCTCCAGCCGCGCCACGCCAAAGCGCGCCAGCAGCGGCGGCACCAGCATGATGGAAGAGCGCATCTCCTCCGGCAGGCGATGCGACGATGCATCAAAGCGCGTATCGCGATGATGCAACTGCAGCGTGCGTGTGGTTTCGTCCAATTGCACCTCGCTGCCCAGCGTGCGGAAGATGTCCAGGATCTTGCGCACATCGGTGATGTCCGGCACGCCATGCAGCCGCAGCGGCTGATCGGTCAATAGCGTGGCGCACAGGATCGGCAACACGGCATTCTTGTTGGCGGAAGGAACGACGCGGCCGCGCAAGGGCGTGCCGCCGTGGACGATGAGATTGGACATGGGGGTGCAGCGCAAGCAGCGAAAGGACAACGCGTGATTCTAGGGTTGCCAAGCCCCCCCGGCGGACCTGCATCGGCTGCGCGCACCCGCTGTTTCAACAGGTTTCTTCTCTGGATCGCCAACCCGACAACAAAGCGTCAGGCTCTGCCCTGGAGTTCGTGCCCGTAGACGATGAAGCCACGATGCTCGGCCACCTGGTCATACAGCGCACGGCCCGCTTCGTTGGAAGACTGCGTCTGCCAGTAGACACGGCGCGCTCCCGCCAGGGATGCCTGCTCGTAGACCGCGCGGATGAGCGACTTGCCTATGCCCTGCTTGCGCCGGCCTGCATCGGCAAACAGATCCTGCAAATAGCACACGGGCTCCAGCCGCGTGGTGCTGCGGTGGAACAGGTAGTGCGCCAGGCCCACCAGCTCACCCTCGCTCTCTGCCACCAGCGCAAACACCGGCTCCAGCGGATTGAGAAAGCGCTCCCAGGTCGCCTGCGTGATGTCCTCGGGCAGCGCCGTCTCGCCAGCGCGCCCGTAAAAGGCGTTGTAGCCCTGCCAAAGAGGAAGCCATTGCTGATGGTCCGCCTGTGCAACGGGCCGGATCTGAAGCGTGGGAACGGAGGACATGGAACTCCTGGCAAATGAGATGGGGATCCCGAATTCTAGGGACTGCCAGCCGCCGCAAAGCCGTTGCCGATGCGCTGCTCACACCTGTGAAGACCTGCGGACAGGCCGCACAGCGCGTGCGCAAAACACATACGCGCGTACAGACCCGGCCTACATGCGGCCACAAACTTGACCCGCACGGAAACGCCGCGAAACCAATTGAAATAGATCCCGTCAGAGGCCGTGCTCCCCAAAGGCTTCCGAAATCACATGACGGAGATACAAGATGCATCGAGTCGTTCCCACAGAAAGCTTCAACCCGGACCCGGATGCCCGCTACCACCGCAGCCTGCTGGAAGCCTTTCCCGTGCGCGGCGGCCAGCAGCTGTTGCTGCTGCGCATGGAGCCAAGGCCTCTGCTGGAACGCCTTTCAATGCTCGGGCTGCGAATTCTGAACCGCATCCGCAATTGAACTGGCAAGAACCACCAAACACTCCCGAGAGCTGCACGATGCGCCACCTCTTCCTCGTCTTCCTGTGGTCTGCAATCTGCGCCATCTCCTTTGCGGTGGCGATGCTGGCCAGCCCCATGTTCAGCCACGCCATCTGACAGCGGTGCCCTCTGCACCCGCATGCGCGCAGGCCCATGCGCGGCATCTCCAATGACCGCCAGTTTGCCGGCCCGCCTTTTCACAAGGCGGCCATTTCTGACCTGGGTACGAATGACGCACTACACTGCGCCAGTCCATTTGCCTGCAAAGGAGTTGCCATGAAGAAACGCAGACTGCAGATTCACCCCGTAGTGGGCGCATTGCTGATGGGAATTGCCGGCCTTACGGCCCTGCCCAGCACCTGGGCCTGCACCCGCCTTGTCTTTCTTGGTGCGAATGGCCAGGTCGTCACCGCGCGCTCCATGGATTGGAAAAGCGACATCGTCAGCAATCTCTGGGTGCTCCCGCGTGGAATGGAGCGCTCAGGCAAGGCAGGCCCCAACTCGTTGCGCTGGACGTCCAAATACGGGAGCGTCATCACCTCGGGCTATGACGTCTCCACCACCGATGGAGTCAATGAAGCCGGCCTCAACGCCAACCTGCTCTGGCTGGTGGAATCCCAATACCCGGCCTTCGGTGCGGGCAGCAAGCCTGGCCTGACCATCGCAGCCTGGGCGCAATACGTGCTGGACAACTTCGCCACCGTCCAGGAAGCCGTTGCGGCGCTGGAGAAAGAACCTTTCACCATCGTCTCCGACAACGTTCCCGGAGAGAACCGGCTGACGACGCTGCATCTCTCGATGTCCGACGCCAGCGGCGACAGCGCCATCGTCGAGTACATCAATGGCCGGCAGGTGATACATCACGGCCGGCAATACCAGGTCATGACCAATTCGCCGACATTTGATCAGCAGTTGGCTCTCAACACCTATTGGCAGCAAGTGGGCGGCACCACCATGCTGCCCGGCACCAATCGCGCCGCCGATCGATTTGCCCGCGCATCCTTCTACGTCAACGCCATCCCCAAAAGTCAGGACCCCAACAAGGCGCTGGCCAGCGTCTTCAGCGTGATCCGCAACGCCTCGGTGCCCTACGGCCTGAATACGCCGGAGGAGCCCAATATCTCGTCAACCCGCTGGAGAACCGTTTTCGACCACCAGCGCAAGCTCTACTTCTTCGAATCAGCGTTGACGCCAAATACCTTCTGGATAGACCTCAAGGCACTCGACTTCAGCCAGAAAACCGGCAAGGTTCTCAAGCTGGATCTGGGCCCAGACCAGAACCACACCTTCTCGGGCGATGCCACGCGGCAGTTTCAGGAATCATTACCGTTTCAATTTCTAGGCATCTAGGGAAAAAAAAGCGAGCAGAAACACCAAATCAACAACGGCCGCTGGCGGCCCCCAACTTTGCACGGTGCCTGCTGGCATCACAACCATGACCGTTACCGTCGTCGGCGGGGGCGGCGCGACGGGAGGGCCCGTCAGGGCAGGCCTCGGCACTGATCGGAGTTCTTCCTGCAAACCACGCCCGTCGGGTGCGCCCAAGCGGAAAATCATCTGGTAGCCTGCATGCAAGCGAGGCGATCAGTGCCTCTTAGAAAGGATCAGCATGCTTTCCAGAATTTGCGCAGCTGCATTTTTCGCTGCCATCACGCTTGTACAAATGCCGGCGATCGCCCAGGCGGACGTTCCGTCCACTGCGGTGACATTCAAGAAAGGCACGTCGGGCGCGACTGTCCAAGGCAAGCTCCAAGGCAACAAGGAGCAGGCGCACGACTACATAGTGCGTGCGGTTGCCGGGCAGAAGATGACCGTGCACATGGAGACGAAATCCACCTCCACCTACTTCAACGTGCTGCCGCCCGGCAGCGAGGAAGCGCTGTACCGGGGCGAGGTGGCAGATGGCCCCACATGGACCGGTGCATTGCCCGCCAGCGGTGACTACCGTGTGCGTGTCTTCCTCAACCGCGCAGCCGCCCGCCAAGGCAAGTCTTCGGCGTACGCGCTCAAGATTTCCGTAGTGGATTGACGTAGCGCGGTGTCCAGACGGTCCACAACCTGCTCGTCCTGCAGACACGCGCAACACATGCTCGGCTTGTTCGAATCCTGCACGGCCAGCTCAACGAAGCCGGCAGCCTGTGACCAAGAACATGCTCCGCGACCGCTTCGACGCCGCTCGGGATGCCGCCGGCATTCCCAAGGCGCAGTTCCAGCCTCGGGGCCTGCGCGCCACGGCCGCCACCACGTTGGATGACGACGGCGGGATACGGCTGGAGCACACGACGGAGCGCATGACCGCCCAGTACATCCGCCACAAGGTGGGCAAGAAGGTGAAGCCCGTTCGGCGAACTGCGGAACACGCCCAGAGTTGCGGAACGCGGCCTGGAAATTTCGGCCCCATCTTGCTACTTCTTCGATAGCAAAGAAAAAAGGCCTCGTATTGCTACGAGGCCTTGTGTTCTTTGGTGGGTCCTGCGAGATTCGAACTCGCGACCAACGGATTAAAAGTCAGACTCCCAAGCCATAGTAATCAACAAGTTATGCGAGTTTTTGGGAATATTCTCAGAAACTGAAGCAGGCCTCAGTGCGCCCTCCCCAGGCTTATTCCCGCTTCACCACGACCAAACACGCGAAGTAAATTGCATGAATTATTTAGCGCTATTTTTTATTATGGTGTAAAAATTCACCAGAATCATCATTATCGTGAATGCGACAATAGCACCAAAGAAACACATTATGAATTGACCCGTGATATTAATCCACCTGACATCCGTCAAATTAAGTAGCGATCCAATTACCAAAACAATGCTACATAAAATACAAAACGCAATATTGGCGATAATTTCACCTCCCAGCTTTTCGACTATCGATGCGTTAGATTTTGATATCCTTAGTCGTCCGGTTATTAATGTATACACTAAAACCATCAAATTAAGCAACAGTCCTGCAATAATTGAAGCTACCGAAACGACTATCCCCACCACATTTTCACTGACTTTAAAATACAATACGTGAACTATTGCCAAACACAAAGCAACTATTACCTGCAAAGCAACAGCAACCCATTCCATTTTTTTCGTTCTGGCGTTGAGGAATGTCTTGAAGTGGCAACTTATAATTTCTGCAGGGTTGATCTTTTCCAGCACATCAACTATTTTAGTAATCATATACTATGCCGATCTTAGTGATGGTTCCCAAAGAGAAGGCAATTCCTCAACTGGGTATTTATATACATTTACAGAATTACTCCAAGCGGGGAGGTTAAGCCCCAACTCTAGAAAATAGTCATCAGCCAAGAGGTCCGCCTCTTTCATCCAGCATTCCTCTTTGATATGATTCCTCGCATTAATATCTGGATTCTCAATTTCTATGTTCGCAGCCATTCGGTGGACATCTGCAATATTAATTGTCCGCGTTCTGCCACCACCTCGAGATATCTCAACTTTCAATTTAGTAACTTCCGCATCAGGCAATGTAATAATTGTATTTAGCGGAACTCCGTACATCAGGGATGACATCCATGAAGGTTTGGAGAAAAAAGTCCTCGGCCTGGGCTTTAATATTGTTTCCACCTCATAAACATTATCATAGTCATTTGGCACAAGGACATTCCTATAACCTTCCGGCAGCTTATTAGTAGTAAGTCTTATTTTTTTTATCTCAGATCCCTTTAGCACGGCATTAACAAATGTGGTTGGAACCACCTTTGCTATATCTAACCGAAGGCCGGGAAAAGCGGATTCGAAAGATGCAATCAAATCTGGCAGCACCACACTTCTAATACCGAAATTATTAAATCTCGAAAGCAAAAGAACGCCCTTCATACGCTCTAATTCGTTCTCTGATTTCGGGGCATAAAAACAGCAAAAAAATGGAAGCATAGTTGATTCTTGCTTCTCTCTTTTTCCTGTGTATTTTTTAGCCTCATTATCAAAAATATCGGCTTCATACCCGAACTCACCAGTACTGAATTTTCCAGCAACTGCATGTTCCGAAGCTTCAAAAACTTCCTCGAGAATATAGTTTTTCCCGACCTGCCCACTAGCAGGCTCTTGAGTTGTTTTAGAAACACCCAATATATTCTTAAAATATATATCTCGCAAGTAATTGACTAAAGATGTACCATTAATATTCCACAGGTCTTGTTGAATATTTTCGGAATCCAACACTTTAACGAGATAAGGGGCTATTCCATGCATACGCGGCTGGTTTTAAAAATGTAAAATCATCACAAAAAGAATTATTCATCAATAATCCTTTAATTATCCAAATTATCCATGCATTTTGTTATCGATAAAATCACACATCTAAGTTGATTCATCTCCAACCAAGTGCATCGAATTGTAATTTCGTGAGGATAGTACATGATTTCCAAGACGCATGGAATGGGCTACACCTTAGGGTCTCAAGTGACAACGTCTGTGACGTTCGCCGCACACTACTCCCCCGAGCCGATCTTGCCGCACTGCACCTACGTTTGCAGCTTTCAATCGCTGCCCTCCCTTTGACCCAGCATGACACTGTTCCGAATTCCCAGGCTTCTGTAGAGCATGTGCGCACGTATTCCACGCTGTGAGACGTTGGCAGCACCAAGTGGCAATGACAGCTCATGCTCTCTCATTTGGTAGCACAGCACCATCATTTGTGAACCGCCCTGCTTCCATAACATCGCGCCGCTTCTTCGGCAGGTAGACCCCATCCTCGGCTTCCCGGATTCGCTTCTCGCGCATGCGTACGCTCTGGGCCAGCTGCATGGGCTGTATGCGGCGGCCGGGGTTCTTCTCGTTGAAGCGCTGGATGGCTTCCCGAGCCTCGGTCTTGCCCTCCTCGTCCTTGGCCATCGCAGCCATGGCGAACTGCTCTACCAGGGCGCTGCGCCGCGCCTGCAGCGCGCGGTCCTGGCCCACGATGGCAGCCTTGCCTTCGTAGGCGTTGCGCACGCTGGACGGTGAGAAGCCCACGGTTTGCCCGGCCACGGCGGCCGCGTCCACCTGGTCCTGTACCACGATGCCGGTCTTGTCCTTGACGCCCTCGGTCTCGTAGCGCCAAGCCTTGAGCGGCCCGCGCAGCACGCTGGGCGCCATGGTCTCCAGTCCGCGCTGATACCGGCCTTCGCTCATCTCCTGCAGGCCCTTCAGGGCGTTGATGCCGATGCCGGCCACTGGGCCCAGGGCGGCAGCCATCGCCGACTCACCCAGTCGCTGGCCCTCCAGCCCCTCCTGCACGTCCGGCAGGATCAGCCGGTCCAGCCCCACGCGGCCCGAGATGTCCCAGGGCGTCAGGCGGGACAGGCCATGGGAGAGCACCTCCGCCGGCTTCTGCCCGAAGGCGTCAGCCAGCATGTTCTGCATGGCCACCTGTGCGTCCCAGGGCTCCCCATCCCGTGGATCGTGCTCACGCTCAGGCGCATCTACGAAGTGCAGCTCGAAGTGGCCCACGTTGCCGCCACCGTTCGGCCCCTTGCCCGCGTCCTTGTCGTTCATGCCGAAGGCCTGGCGCTCCATGTCCACCACGATGCGCAGGCTCTCGGCCAGCACCTTCATGGTCTTGGAGCGCTCCGGCAGGCTGATGACCTTCTGGTAGAGGTCGTTCAGCTTGTCCGTGCCGTTGTCGTCGGGCGAGCGGAGCATCTCGCCCAGCTCCTGCAGGTAGGCCACTGTGTCCGCGTCCGCCATCTGCTCCAGCTCATCCAGCAGCGCGTTGGTGATCTTGCGTGCCCGCTGGATGTCCCGCCTATGCGCCAGCCTGATTGTGGCCACCGCCTGCGCATTCGCGTCCACCACCTCACGTTCGGACGCAGTACGCTCCGCGCGTACCTCGCTGCGTACCGCCTCCTTGCGTACCAGTTGCTCTGCCTTCTCCTGGATGCGCTCCGACAGGTCACGGCTCCAGTCGTCACGCTTGGCCCGCTTGCGGATCGCCCCCTCGCTGATGCCCTGCTCCGCTGCGATCTGCCTCAGGCTCTTGATGCCTGCCCGGTAGTCCAGCTCGATGCGTTCCCACTGCGGGACTTGCTTGTGTTCCTTGCTCATCCCATGAAGCTGACAGGCTTGGGACGATGCCATCAGGCACTCTGAAGGAATCTTTCAAAAGAGACGCCTCGCCAACGGAACAAAGTCCAAGATTAACACCACCTCACGTCACAGCAAGATTGGCCACAAGGGCCTTCTGTTCAGCACACTTTTGGGGACTGACCACGACCAGCGGCTTTTTTTTCCACGAGAGGTGAGTAGTCCAGTCAATGTGCTCTCAGTGAGAACTTGTGTCACATTGCTCCGCTAGAACTAGCGAGACTCAAGACTATCGAGAGTAGGAAAAGATAGAACAATTCCGATGAAATTCAAATACATCTTGACACTTAAGACATACAACGATACAAATAAGACTTCACAAACAAAAGGATCTTGCAATGCAGTGCATCATTTGCCGAGAAGAAAAATCAGATATGTCCGACGAACACGTAATACCAGAATCTTTGGGTGGCTATTATCATATTTACACAGTTTGCAAATCCTGCAATTCAACGATGGGGACAAATGTCGATGCCCCGTTAATCAATCACAAATTAGCCGAATTATATAGATTTGTTGAGGAAATAAAAGGAAAGAAAGGAAAGATACCCAATCCTTTCATGGGTACTTTTTCTGGAGTTGAAGACTCAACAGATAGAGTTAAACTCTCAATTAAATCAAACAACGTCATCGACACAGAATATTTACCAACCATTACAACACGAGAAGAAGATGGACGGACAATTTTAGAAATTGGAATTGACTCAAGAAACGAAGATCAAATTGAGGAAATTACAAAAAAATACCTACAAAGAAACAATATTCCAGAGACAGCAATCCTAAAAACCGAGAAAACAATACAGATCAAAGATGGGTGGGTTACTGGAAAATGGGAATTTGATATTCTAAAATTCAAGATTGGCCTACTAAAGATAGCCTATGAATTTGCGGTAGACAGCATCCCTCTTTACATTAATGATCCCGATGCGATAAAAATCGCAACAATCTTAAAAACCGCCGACTACAATAATGTAACAAATTATGTAAATATCGGATCAGGCCTTCAAAAAGAGATTTTTACTCCATTCTCTGATTACTTAGACGTCGATAGCAAACGGCATTACCTTGTATTAACTCAAGTAGGCTCCAAGCTACTTTGCCTCATAAAACTCAGTGATCTTTTTGCCGTCGGTGTAACCCTTGCGGAAAATACTTATTTAGGGCTAGAAGAAGGCATTCTAGGGATAAACGATCCCGTAGAAAAAAAATTCAGAAAAATGAATATGACGGAGGTTATAAATTACTGCCTTGGGCCACTCCATACGCGCTTCCTCTATTACTTCAACACGAATGAAGAAGCAATGGCAGCTTCAAGAGAAATTAATAATCCCAGCTTTGAAGTTGAAGAATCTGGAAACGGCGTAATCCCCCTTTTTCAGAGAAACGGAGATCCTCTATCATTTGCAACACATGAATTACTGCCACATTGCGAAATGATTGATAAAAGTGACAAGAATTGGCAAAATCATTTATTCAAATTCAAAGAAGATCAATCTTATTATATAAAATCGAAGAAATCCCGCAGGCTATATCAAGTCGTTGCCTTTGAAATGAGCCGCCAGAGGATAGATAAGGTATAAATTTTCCAACTTAATCAAAATCAAGCATGAGGGTCCTCCCCTCGTGCTTGCTGCATCGAAGTTACAAAACCATATACCTGTACCGTCTAACTGCTTTCCGGGAAGGAATCTGAGTCAATCTGCTTTCAATTAGACTGTTGCGCAGAAGGTACAAAAGCGCCCAATCGATCTCCCCCTTTGATCGGCCGAGCTCAAGGACGAGCTCGTAGTGAAAAAACCACCGTCCGGGGGCCTGGCGTAGAAATCGCAGCAGCACGTCTGTGCCACTGCCCGGGCGGATGACGCCCGCGGGGCGCGGGTTGTTGTGGCGCGCCCCCTCCTCGTGCCAGCCCTCCAGCTGGCCAGCCATCCAGTCCATGCAGCTCAAGCGGGGCCACCCTCTCGTTTTTGCGCGTCGTCGCGGTTCGTGTTCGCGGCCTTGGTTTCCAAGATGGTCCTCTTTCAAAAATCCAGAATCGGCATGGCGTTGAGCTGGCCCAGCGCCCACAGCACAGCGGCACGGTCGCGGGCATCGATGTTCGGGGCGTAGGCCAGCGCGCGCCACGCCAGAACCTGGCGCAGGTGCGCGGCCATGAACGCGGCTTCCTTGCGAGCGGCCGGCGCAGGCCCCTGATCCAGCCAGGAATGGCACGCGGCGCAGCCCCAGGCGCTGTAGTGGTCGTCGGCCTTCCTGCGCTCGCCCTTCCCGTGGATGGACAGATTGCTGTGGCAGCAGACGACGGTGGTGCTGTCGTTCGTGCAGATCCCCGGTACCAGCAGCAGGCACTGCTGGTCCTTGGCCAAGGCACGCAGGCGCGGGTTGCGCTGGGCCACGGTCTTCGGCGCGGGCACGACCTGGTGCTGGTTGATGACCGCCACAGTGGCTGCGCGCGGCCGGGCCTCGGCCATGGCGCGGGCGGCGCGGGCCTCCAGGCGCTGCTCGCGCGCCAGCTCGTGGGCAGCATGGGACGCAGGAGCGGCCCGCCGGCGGAACCCTGCCCCGCCGGACTTCATGGCAGTGCGGCGCATCAGGATTGCTGCTCCATGAACAGGCCCAGCTGCTGGCCACCCTACTCCACCAGCCCACGCCTGGCCAGCGCACCAGCACGCCAGCGCGCGCGCATCGCCTCGGCCTGCAGCCCGGTGATTTCGCTCCTTCGGTCGCCGCTGTCGTGGCCCGGGCAGTAGTCGATGCTCTCTGCCCAGGAGCCGCCGCGCATCCGGAAGAACATCGTTCCAGCGCCGTGGACGCAGGCCCGGCACAACGGCGCGTCGCAGGTATGGATTGCCCGGTACCGGGCAGGAATCTGGTGCGACGGCGCAGCGAGGAGGTGCGGCGCAGCCTTCTCCAGCTCACCCCGTTTACGCTCCCAGCCCAGCCAGGTGTCGCACAGCAATTCGGCCTTGCCACCGCAGAACAGGCATTTGCGCGCGGTCATGCGCACACCCCGCCAATCACCTCGCCCGTGTCCGGGTGGGTCTGCTCGCGCTCCCACTCCTCGAACGTGGCCGGGAACTCGACCTTCAAGTCATCGATGGCGTGCGCCATCACGCGGTCGATCAGGTCGCCGTACTCGCGTACGCCCAGGCTCTCGGTGCTGATGCGCTCCTGCACCACGGTCGTCTTGCCGCTGATCGGATCTTCATGCGTCACCGTGCGGCTGCCCAGGTACTCGGTGCGGAAGTGCTCCTTCCATGCATTCTTGGAGTGCCGGTGGCCCAAGATGACCGCCTGCCGCGCAATCTCGGCCAGCACGAAGTCGTGATAGAAAACGCGCTGCCGGTCGGTCTTGGCATCTTCGTGCAGGCGCACGAACACCTCCAGCCGGCGGCCAGCTTCCCACTGCTGCATGCACCAGGGCGCCACGCGCTGCAGGAAGTTGGCCCGGGCCTGCTCGGGGCCATCCCAGCGTGCGTGCAGGGCGATTTCAGCCACGGCCACCTCCCCGCAGATCCGCGGCGCGGCGGTATGGCCAGGCCACCATGGCCGCATCGCGGCTGTGCTCATTGCTCGGGCCCGTCCAGCCCGTGACGGCTGCGAAGCGCTTCGCATCCAGCTTGCCGCCCTTCCCTGCCGGGCTGATGCCGTGGGCAGGGATTCCCAGGTCTGCGCAGTGCGCAGTGATGTCGGCACAGCGCGCGTCCACCTGCCCCACATTGCGCGCCATCTTGGCGCTGGCGGCGCCGGTCTTGCCGCGCGTCCAGGTATGCGACTGCAGCCGGCTGTCTTCGAATACGACGCGCGACGGCATGCGCGCGGCCAGCGTGCGCTCAATGTGGTGCGGAGGGATGGTCAGCAGCTCAACCAGCTGGCCATCCACGTAGACGGCCACGCCCGTGTTGGCTCCGGGGTCCATTCCGAGAATCACGCTCATGCGCGGGCCCTCCCAGGGATCAACGCCGTGAACATGCCGCTCTCCTCGCGCCATGTCTCGTTCCTGCGAATCTGCCCGATGGTGGGCTTGGAGACGCCGTAGCGGTCCGCCAGGACTGCCTCTGGTTCATTGCTCGCGCGGATGGCTCGCACTTTTTCGATGTCCAGCTTGCCTCGCGCGGCTTGTTGGGCGCGGGCAATGCGCAGCTTTGTCAGCGGCGTGAGGCTGCGCCCACGCGACTTGTCCGCGCGCGTTCCCAGCTTCATGTGCTCGTAGGCCACGCATGCGGGATCGTCACAACCAGCGCGCACGGTCTGCTGCAGGCCCAGCGGGCCGCGCTTGATCGCCCAGACCACGCGGCGTGCGGATGTGACCGACCCGTCCGGGCCAAAGCGCACCATGGGGCCACGGCGTGGGTCGATGTAGCCGGACCAGATCAAGCAGCCGTCCAGGGTGCGACGGCATTTGCCCTCGATCAGCTGCAGGCGCAGCTCGTCGGACACCCGCGACCTGGCCAAGCTGGACAGCGATGGCATCGGCCTCGTCGTGTTCAACGGCCAAGCCGTCGATTCGTTCGATGGCGTGGACGCCAGCAAGCTGGCCGAAGTGTTCGCCGCCCGTTCCCCCCGTAGCTCCACCCCGCTGGCCGAGGCCCTGACAGCCGCGCTCAAGCTGGCCGGCAAGTCGGACAAGAAGGACTTCGTGATCGTCTTCACCGATGGCGTGCCCGATGACCGTGCGGCTGCGGCCAAGGTGATCGTGGATGCCTCCAACAAGCTGCAGAGCGACGACGAACTGACCTTCCTGTTCGTGCAGGTGGGCCACGACCGCGCCGCGACCGACTACCTGCGCGACCTGGACGACAACCTCAAGGGCGCCAAGTTCGACATCGTGGACGCCAAGACCGTGGCCGAGGCCGAGGCCTTCGCCACTACTGCCGATCTGGTACTGGCTGCAATCGACGGCTGATCCATGGTCGATCTCATCCTGCTGACGTTCTGCGTTGGCATGTTCGCCGCCGGCTTCTGGACTGGCTCCAAGTACAAGCGGCCCTCTGAATTGCTCAAGGCCATCAAGACCTGGTTCAACTGACTCCCGCGCCCTGGTGAAAGCCAGGGCTATTACGCTGGCGCCCTGCCTCAGGCCGTCAGCGCAATGGCCATAAAGCGTTGAAACCTATACGCAAGGATCTAACGGCTTCAGAAGAAAACTAGGCGACTTTAGGCTAAGAAATACCTCTGCTGCACTTCCGCCCGAGCATGTAACCTGGAACCTAACACTTTCACCACCGACCCAGCGTACCTGGCCCATGTCAATTGACTCTCTTATATTAAAGTCTCCTTTTTTTCCAACCTTTTTTGAAAATACCAACCGCTTGCCGGATGGCCAATTGTTGAGCTGGTAGTAACATCCCACTTCCCAACAATCAGAAGAAAATACCATACGTCCATCAGGCGACACTGAGCGGTGCGAACCCACTTCAACAAATGCTCCTGTGGATTTGCTGACCAGCACCATTTGTTTGCCTACACGCCAAACGCTCACAACATAGGCATTCAGTTCCACGTCTTCGCCTTCATAGATGTATGTCACCGGCGACCCGTTCTTAGGATGATCAACATTACGAAAAATCTGCCGTTGTCCATTTTCATATATCACACTGATTCCGTCATTCATTGCAATTAAGCTTCTTACAGGCCCTAACTGCCCGCTTGCTTTCAAAGAAACATCATCAAAAGCAGTAGCATTCAGCGAGACAACCAAAGCAGTTGCAGCAGGGAAATTTTTTATGCAACTCAAAGCATAATTAGAAAAATTACTCATAACTGGAAATAAACCACAGATATTGCAAAAGCCCACACAACCAATTTAAAACAAAAGGAACGCCGCCACAATCTTTATTAATTTATTGAAGCCATAAGAATATCTTTTACTTCCTGGGCCTGCACACGCAGGCCCTTTTTCATTTCCTGAGGCCCACATGAATGCAAGACTTTCCTCTATCTGCTGGGCCTCAGTGGCCGCTGCAGAGAACGCGGCGCGCTATGACAGCGCCAAGGCAGAAGACGCCGAACTGGACACCTACGTCCGCGAGTACTACGGCCCGCCCTTCACTGCCGAGTTTGTGCAGGAGGCCCTGCAGGCCGCGCAGTACGAGCTGGCCAAGCAAATCGCCGCCGCCAGCGAGCGCATGGGCCAGAGCCTGAACCCCGAACACCCGCAGCTGACCGTCATGGGCAATTCCATGGACGAGTGGCTGCGGTCCTATGCCCGCCAACGTGCCCGCGACGACATCGCGGAGCTTCAACGAAACCGCCACTGATCGAGGAGCCACCATGCACCAACATGACGAAATCCCGGACCCGCCGCCGCTGGCATGGTTGATTGCCATGCTCCTGGGCATCAGCCTGCTGTGCCTGCAGGCAACGCTGGACGATGAGCCCGGCAAGGCGCCACCCGCCACCGTTAGCGCGCTGGCGTGCCCCGGCATGCATGCGGAATGGTTGGACGAGAGGCAGGTGGAATGCCACCGCGAAAAGCCATGAAGCTCTCCGAACTCACCGACGCCGAGAAGGTGCCCATGCTGCTCGAATTGCTTGAAGAGGCCGGGGAAAAACTGGACCGCGCTTGGCCTGCCGGCGGGCGCCGCTACCTGTCCGCCGTCCGCGAAATGCGCGGCGATCCGGAAGACCCGGAATGACCGCCCCATCCACCAAGCGCCACGCCGGCGCCGACCATCGCCCGCTGCTGCGGGCGTTTCTTTTTCCACGACCTGCGAGGTTCCCATGAACGCTGTTTCCAAGAAAGAGGCCGCAGCCCTTGAACTGGTGCCAGCGGCAAACGCCGCGTCCGCCCCCACCCCCGGCCCGCTCCCTACGTCCCTCGCCGCCAACTTCATGCTGACGCTGCAGGAGCGTGGCGCCGGTCTTGAGCAGATCGAAAAGATGATGGATCTGCTGGAACGCAACGAGCGCCACGAGGCCGAGAAGGCCTACAACGAAGCCCTGGCCGCATTCAAGGCCAAGAACATCCGCTGGGCTGCTGCCGGTCTCGTTGACACCGACCTAAGCTTCTTGAGCTTGCTCGAACTGTACGGGACTGAGATATCCGAGCGTCGAATGCCGACGCGTCGGGTTGTAGAAGCACTCGATGTAATCGAACACATCTGAGCGGGCCTGGCCTCGTGTCCTGTACACCTTACGGGCCGTGCGCTCGGTCTTCAGAGAACTGAAGAAGCTCTCCATGGCCGAGTTGTCCCAGACCTCGCCAGCCCGACTCATGCTGCAAGTGATGCCCTGTTCGTCCAGCAGCCTCTGGAAGTGCTCGCTTGTGTATTGGCTACCCTGGTCCGAGTGGTGCAGCAGTGCCACTGGCCTGCCCCGGCGCCACACAGCCATCATCAGCGCGTCCACCACGAGCTGCGAGGTCATGCTCTCCTGCATCGACCAGCCCACGATTCGACGGGAGTACAGGTCCAGTACCGCAGCTACGTAAAGCCAGCCTTCTGCCGTCCAGATATAGGTGAAGTCGGCCACCCATTTCTGGTTCGGACCATCTGCCTGGAACTGACGGTCCAGCACGTTGTCAGCCACAGCACCACGCGCGCCACGGTCCTTGGGTAGTCCACGCCTTCGCGGTCTCGCACGCAGCGCCTGCTCCCGCATGAGCCGCTCAATACGATGCAGCCCACAGGTCTGGCCTTGCTCCAGCACGTCGTGCCACACACGGCGTGCGCCGTAGGTGCGGTCGCTGCGTACAAAGCTCTGATGCACTTGCGCACCCAGCACCTCGTCGCTGAGGCTACGCCGGCTCCTGGGTCGTGTGAGCCAGGCGTAGAAGCCGCCTCGCGAGACACCGAGCGCCTCGCACATCAGATTGACCGGCCAGGCCCCTCGGTGTTTCGCCACGAAGCCGAACTTCACATCGACTCCTTCGCGAAGTAGGCCGCGGCTTTTTTCAATATGTCGCGCTCCATCTTGAGCTTGGCCACTTCCTTGTGCAGCCGTGCTATCTCAGCATCCTGCGCCTTTTGTTTGCCGTTGCCAGGGAACGCCTCCTGAGGCTCCTGCCTCAGCTCACGCACCCACTTGCGCAGCACGTTCTCGTGAACGTCCAAGTCTTTGGCTGCCTGGGCCACAGACACGCCACGCTCAACGACCAGTTTGACCGCCTCGAGTTTGAACTCGCGACTGAATGTCCTTCTTCTCTCCATTAACCACCTCCGGTTTCATCTGCCACCTTAACAAGGTGTCATCGAAACCGGCAGCAGCCCACGCATCGTGAAGCGCAAGCTGGTGGACTTCCCCAGCAAGGGCGGCCGAACCAGCTACAAGCACGCCGAGCTGGACGACGTTGTGCAGGCCGTGGGCCCCGAGCTTTCCGTTCATGGCTTCGCCTGGTCGTGGAAGACGCACCAGGCCGGCCGCGACATCACCGTGGTCTGCACGCTGCGGCATCGCCTGGGCCATGCCGAGTCAGTCCAACTGACGGCCCAGCCCGACGAGACGGGCGGAAAAAACGCCATCCAGGCCATCATTTCCACCACGACCTACCTGCAGCGGCACACGCTCAAGCAGATCACTGGCGTGGCCGAAGCCGGCGAGGATGACGACGGCCAGGGCGGCGCTGCTGCACCGCTCTCCAAACTGGCCCAGGGCTGGGTGGACTACATCAAGAGCGTGCGTGGAACGGACCAGTTCGACAAGGGTTGCCGTGAAGGTCGCGCCGCGCTTTGGGATGACCGCGCCGGCCTCATCGCCTTCAACGCCGCAACCAGGAGCACAGCATGAGGGAAATCCTGTTCCGCTGTTCGAGCATAGGCAAGCTGATGACCGCGCCCGTGAGCATCGATCCCGCACTGATCACGCCCGAGGTGGAAGCCATCCAGGCGAAGAAGAAGCGCACGGACGAAGAGAAGGCCGTGCTGGAACGCCTCAAGCTGGGCACGCTCAGCGAGACCGCGAAGACCTACATCCGCGAGTTGGTGCGACAGGAGCTGTGGGGCGTGGACTTCGAGGTTTCCAGCAAATACACGGACAAGGGCCTGGCAGTCGAGGCCGAAGGCCTGGCCCTGCTGAACCGCGTGCGCGGGCTGACCTTGGCCAAGAACACCGAGCGGCGCAGCGACGGCAAGATCACGGGTGAAGCCGACACCGTGGACCTGGTGCGCCGCTGCGGCCACGACCTGAAATGTTCGTGGAGCCTGCAGACCTTCCCTGCCTTCGTGCGTGACTGCCAGGACTCGCTCTACGAGTGGCAGATGCGCGGCTACATGCGACTTTGGGACGTGGACCGCTGGGAGGTCAACTACGCGATGGTCAACACGCCCGAGGAACTGCTGGGCCAGTACGAGCCGCAGCAGCTTCACCTGGTCGAGCACATCCCAGAGCATATGCGCCTGACCACCTGGGCCATCGAGCGCGACCGTGCGCTGGAGGCGCAGATGGACGTGAAGCTGGAACTGGCCCGGGCGTACTACGCGCAGTGCATCGCGGAATTTGCGGCCACGCACCCCAGCCCCGACATCCAGTCCATCACGCCAACGGCGCCCTGGCAGCCGCCATTGGAGCTGATCGACCCCCAGCATCCGCCGCGAGTGCTGAACCATGTGCAGGAAGATGGTCGCGCCCTGATGCTGCCCGAGGAGCCCGCCGCGCCTACGGAGACGGCACCCACGCTGAACATCGGGCAGATCAACAAGCGCCTGGGCATCTTCGACGTGAAAGCGACCACGGCCGCGGCCCTGGGCATTCCCACGGTCAAAGACCGCAGCGCCGTGCACCTGCCGGCCAGCAGCTTCACGGACTTCTGCAATGGCCTCATTGCCCACATTGCCGACGTTCGCGACAGCTACCAGGTACAGCCATGAGCCTTCGCAGCGTTTTCCTTGGCCTCGCAGGCATGAGCCTGTTGGCCGACAGCATTGGCTTTGCCGGTGCATTCCTTCTGGCGGCTGCAATTGCTGCATGACCAGAACTTTTCATCCATGGCCCTACCAAATGAAGGGCCCACTTTTCGAAACCCTACCGGAGAAAAACAATGAGCGAATACAAGACCCTGCTGCAGCAAAAGGCCGAGCTGGATGCACGCATCGCGGAAGTGATGAAGACCGAAAAGGCCGACGCTTTGGCAGAGGTCCGCGCAATGGTTCAGCAGTACCAGCTGACTGAGCAAGATGTCTTTCCTACTCGCAGCGTGAAGTCGAAGAGCTCTGTGGGAGAACCTAAATACCGGAATCCCGTCACCGGCTCTACCTGGACCGGGCGAGGCAAGCCACCGCACTGGATTTTGGGTAAGGAACGTGAGCAGTTCCGCATTAGCTGAGGCTAGAAAAATCAGGTGGGCATTTGCACTAATGCTCTGCCCCATTTTGCTGAACCGAATCTATCCGCTCACTCTGCAGAGGCATGCCGGCAGCTGACGACACCTGCCAGAGAGTAGCGCCGACCTGCAGCAAAACAGCGAGTCGAGCGTCATAGTTCCTACCAGCTGGACACATTTCACTTATCACCTGTGCCACCGCATGAACAGCCTCAGTTGGAGATATTTGTGTCCCAAGGTTAGCTAGTTCAATGATTGCATTGATGCTTTCTTTGCGATCCATCTTGGCTCCATGGGTAGCAAGCTAACTGCAACCTCAGGCTTTCATTTCATCATTGCCAGTCAGCCAACAACCACGATTGCAATCAGAAACATATAGGCAAACTATATCGAAACGACCACATGATAGCCGATAGTTCGTTAGCTCAACACCTTTAGCAATCTCAATGATTATTAATTGATAATTAAATATCAATAGATTACTCAAAAACTTCAAATCCAGAAGAATTGAACAAAACAAGATGACCGACTACAAGACCCTTTTGCAGCAAAAAGCCGAGCTGGATGCACGCATCGCCGAAGTGATGAAAACGGAGAAGGCCGGAGCGGTGGCCGAGGTCCGAACCCTGGTTCAGCAGTACCAGCTCACTGAGCTGGATGTATTTCCTGCCAGTGGTTCCAAGGTGAAGGGCCCGGCGGGAGCGCCCAAGTTCCGAGACCCGGAGACTGGCGCCACTTGGACCGGCCGGGGCAAGCCCCCGAACTGGATCAACGGCAAGGAGCGCGAGCAGTTCCTGATCGAAACAGCCAAAAGTTAGGCGAGGAGCTGCCGATACACCAAGCAAGGAGGTGCGCGCCAAGTCTAGGCGGTGCCTCAAGCCCCTGGGTGCGCGCGCCAGGGGCTTTTTCTTTGGAGACGGACGCCTCCGAACCGGCCAAGGGCAAAGACCGTGCCCAACCCGTGCCCAAAAAATTTAAATTTGCAACTCCACAAAACACCCACAAAGGGAGATAGTTTGCAACTACTATTTCTTTCCACTTTATGAAAGAGAGAGAAGCATGGGCAACAATCTGCTCGAATGCTTTCTGTACCAGAGCAAGCTCGCCCCTGGGGTCGATGCCACCTGTGTCGCGCAGATCGTCAAAACCGCCCGAGCCTTCAACGAAAAAGCTCAGATCACAGGCATCCTGGTGTTCGATGGCGAGGTCTTCTGCCAGTACATCGAAGGCCCGAGCTATCAGGTTCAGAACTTGATCACGTTGCTGACCCGGGATCCCCGACACGTCAACTTCACGCCTCTGTTGCAACTGCATCGCCAGCCCTACCGCAGGTTCAGCAAGTGGACCATGGCTTATCACTTGGTAGATGACGCCGAGGTGCTGGAGGGGATAGGCTCCGGCCCTGGCGAGTTCGCGCTGGAGAAGCTTCAGCAGTTGATACCGCAACTCGACACTGACTAAGAACCGGCCCCGAGCCGGTTTTTTTGCGCCCGCGCTCAAGAGTCATGAGCCCAGCGCGCTTTCCTGATCCCTCTCCTTGCCCAAGCCAGCCCAGAGCTGGCTTTTTTACGACCCGAGGAACATGACTGATAGAAAGCCGGAACCTACAAACTGGACGTCACAGCAGATCTCCCAGTTGCGCGCCCTCTACCCTGACACGCCCACAGACCAAGTTGCCCAAGTACTGGGTTACAGCACGTCAACGATCTACCGCCAAGCCGCAGCCCTGGGGATCAAGAAATCCCACGCCTTCAATGAAAGCGAGCACAGCGGCCGGATCAAGCGCGGCAGGGATGACCCCCGCATGGTGGCCACACAGTTTCAGCCTGGCCTCACGCCTTGGAACAAAGGCGTGCCGGGATCGACTGGGCACCACGAAAACTCCCGGGCAACGCAGTTCAAGACGCGCCGGCCCGAAGAGTCCCGGAACTACCTGCCCATCGGCAGCCTGCGCGTCACGCGCGACGGGCTTCTGGAACGCAAGATGACCGATGACCGGAGCATCGTCCCCGCCCGGCGCTGGACAGCGGTGCACCGGCTCGTCTGGGAGGCCGCGAACGGCCCCGTGCGAGAGGGTCACATCATCGTGTTCCGGCCTGGCCAACGCACCACGCAGGAGGCTGAAATCACAGCTGATCGCCTCGAATGCATCAGCCGCGCCGAGAACGCGCGCCGCAACCATCCCGCCCGCAAGTCTCCCGAGCTGGCCAAGCTGGTCCAGCTCAAGGGCGCCATCACCCGCCAGGTCAACCGCATTGCCAAAGAGAGCCAACCAAAATGAGCACACCGCACATCACCCTCGTTCGCCAGCAGTTGCTCGACACGCTGGCAGATCTTCGCAACCGCGAGCAGCCCATGGACGTAGACCGCGCTCGAGCAGTGGCTCAGGTGGCCTCTGTTCTCGTTGACACGGCCAAGGTCGAAGTGGAGTACTTGAAGGTCACGCACTCGGACCGGAGCGACTTCCTCGAAGCCCCGCCCACGGCCCCACAGTTGCCGGCCCCCAGCAGCACGCCAACGGCACACAACCCCTTCCCTACGTCGGCCCGCCACACCCTGGCCGGCTGATCAGCCGCCTCCACCATGCACCGGCCCGCCTTGCGCGGGCCGCTTCGTTTCTGCATCCATATGCCCCAGACCCCACCCCAGAAGCCCTACACCCCTCCCAGCAACTGCTATCAGGGCATCGAGCTCAAGCCTCACCCCGGCCTGCCCGCAGCGCGCATGTATGCCTACACGCTACCCAGCCGCGTCGGCGGCCAGCTGTATTACCCCGCGCCCGCACGCCGCATCGAGCCTTTCCCCGCCTGAACTGGAGTTCCGCCATGACGATGATCAACACCCCTCTCGTGCTGCTGGCACAGCAGTGCGGCGGCACCTTCCACACGCCCGGGCCGACGCGCGCCATTCGCGGCATGTGCTTCACCTTCGAGCAGTTGGAAACACTGGCGCAGCAGCTGCGCTCGAAAGCAGCTGCGTCGCCCAATACCCACCAAGCCCAGGCACCGGAACTGGCCGCGATGCCGAATGAGTGAAACCGCGCTCACCCTAAAACAGGCAGCCGAACGACTGCAGGTTTCCTACGGAACCATCTTCGAAAGGCGGCATGAGATCGCCTTTCGCCTACCCGGATCGCGCATATGGCGCATCTGGCCATCCGCCCTTGCTGCTCTCAACAAACCTCGCAACAATGTCACCCGGCTATCGTTGCGGAACCAGGATAGTGAATGCCCATCCGCAAAGATCAAACTTCCGGAATCTGGTGGATCGATCTACGCACGCCAAGCGGCGAAAGAGTTAGGGCTACGCTGATTAAGGTCAGCCTTGCGGGTTGATCGGGTGGCAAGGCAAGCGGTGCTTCGCGATGATGCCTGCATGAAGCAAGCAACACTCGCAGCAGCAGCCGATCAGGGCGCGGAGTTCGAGCGATTTCGCAGGCCAACGCGGCGCGATGTGTTCCTGCAGACGATGGACACCATCGTGCCGTGGGCTGAGCTGTGCGAAGTCATCGAGCCCCACTACCCGAAGGCCGGCAGGGGCCGTCCGCCCATTGGCCTGGAGCGCATGCTGCGCATGTACTTCGTGCAGCACTGGTTCAACCTCGCCGACGAGGCCTGCGAGGAGGCGCTGCTGGACAGCACGGCGCTGCGCCGCTTCGTGGGCATTGACCTGGGCCGCGAGCGCGTTCCCGACGGCACCACCTTGCTGAAGTTCCGCCGGCTGCTGGAGGACGACAAGCACAAGCTGGGCGCCGCACTGTTCACCAAGGTCGGTGAAGTGCTGCAGAGCAAGGGCATGAAGGTTGGCACCGGCACCATCGTGGATGCCACCATCATCTCGGCGCCGAGCTCGACCAAGAATGACAAGGGCGAGCGCGATCCCGAGATGCACCAGACCAAGAAGGGGCAGCAGTACTTCTTCGGCATGAAGCTGCACATCGGCGTGGACAGCGAGACGGGCCTTGCGCATAGCGCGGTGGTGACGGCGGCTAACGTTCACGACAAGCACCCGCTGCCCGAACTGCTGCACGGCCAGGAGCTGGAAGTCTTCGGCGACAGTGCCTACGCCTCCCAGCAGGCGTTGATCGCGGCCAAGGCACCGAAGGCCAAGGACCAGACGAATCAGAGGGTCCGAGGCACAGGGTATCTGGCCGACTTGGAGCGCATCGTCAACCGCATCAAGTCCAAGACGCGCTCTCGGGTGGAACACGTGTTTGCCGTGGTGAAGCGCCAGTTCGGCTTCAGCAAGGTCCGCTACAAGGGCCTGGCGAAAAACGCGACGCGAGCGTTCGTGGCGCTGGGTTTGGCGAACATCTACCTGGCGCGCAAGCGTCTGGTGGCATGAGTGCGTCCACAGTGGGCGTGCGACGCGCCTGCCACCTTGAAAAGGCTGAAGAATGCGGCGTTGACTTGGAGCAACCGGATCACGTCAGCCAAGTCGGGCGTCAGCACGACGCAGTGTCGAAATCTCAGGCTTGTTCAGCGTAGCCCTAGACGATCTTCTAAAACGACCGAGCGCAAGGCAGCTCAGGAGTACCACGACCGCCTGAAAGCGGAGATGTGGCGGCAGGACAAGCTGGGGGAGCAGCCGCAGCGGCTTTTCGAGGAAGCTGCCGTTCAATTCCTCCGCGCCTCTGCTGGACAGAGCGACTACGACACCAAGGTTCGGCACGTCGCGTATTGGCGCACCGTCTTCGGCGGCAGGCCCATCAGCTCTTTAACAAGCGACGTCATCCTTGACAACCTGCCCACGCACTTCGTGCGCCACGGCTCCACGGTGCAGCGGCCCACATCGCAGAGCACCAAGAATCGGTACATCGCCACCCTGCGGACCCTGCTCAACATGTGCGAGAAGATGCAGTGGCTGGCGCGCGCGCCCATTCTCAGCAACTACCGGGAGCCAGCGGTTCGCATTCGGTTCCTGACCCGCCAGCAGGCCCGAGCCTTCATCATGGCCTTGTCTCAGGACTGGATGCGGGACATCTGCCGCTTTGCCCTTGCCACGGGCATGCGAAGCGCGGAGATCCTCACGCTCACCTGGGACAAGGTAGACCTCAAGCGCTCCACTGCCTGGGTCAGCGCCGACGCCTCCAAATCGGGTTCCGCGCGAGTGGTCCCACTCAACAGCGAAGCGCTCGACGTGCTGAACGCGCGCCCCAAAGGCGTCAACGTCTTCACGCGGCCTACCGGGGCACCTGTGAAGCAGGTCGATGCGCGAATTCTTGCCCGGGCCTTCGCCGCTGCCGGCGTCGAAAACTTCCGCTTCCATGACCTGCGGCACACCTGGGCGAGCTGGCATGTCCAATCCGGCACACCGCTGTTCGTGCTGAAGGAGCTGGGAGGCTGGAAGACGCTGGAGATGGTGAAGAAATATGCCCACTTGGCGCCGGAGCATCTGGCCCAGTACGCAAACGCGGTCATGTTTTGGTCAGAGCAGACCCCCGACAACAAGAAAAAAGCCCCTACGCTTGTGGCGTAAGGGCTTGATTTCATTGGTATTTAGTTGGTGGGTCCTGCGAGATTCGAACTCGCGACCAACGGATTAAAAGTCAGACTCTCAACCGTTAAAAATCAAAGGGTTACGCTATTTTCCGGGAATATTCCATGGAAGCAAAGTGAACGTTGAAGCGCCTGCCAACGATTTATTCCCACACATATCTCAGATCGTCTTTTTAGCAAAACCTCAGCGATCAGGGCGCATATCTTTGTGGTAGCACTATCGAAGAAGCCACCTGTTGGCAGAGCGGCCGGAGATTTTTGAAAGACGCACGAGCGTGTGACATATCATTTGATCCCGCCATACAGTTCAGCACAAACATATGAGTCTTTGTGAAAACAGCATATATGCTGGCCGATGAATAAATAGTATCTCCAACTCGTTCTGTGGGAATTTCATATTCAATATGATATCCAGGATACGTTTCAATAGTAATCGCCTGAGCCTTTATTATTTTCGTTCTTTCTGGAACTAAAGTTTTTTGACCTTCAGGGGTTTTTATAGTCTCCAGAATGTCATCTTTGGTAATGTTGTTCGGCACAATCTTCACCATTGCAGACATACTCTCCAGACCAGTGCCATTGGCGCTAGTCCAGGATTGAACAATATTGGGTCTGTCTCCATCCTTGCCCTTCCAAGACAAAGGAATTTGAAGATTAAAAAATAACCCCTTTGCTTTCCCTTTCCCATCTCCCACATAATTCTGCCTGTATCCTTGCAGAAACTCGCTCACTGGACTTTTCTCAAACTGAACAGCGAGTAAGTATTGAAGCATCGGCGATGAGATGACTCCATCCGCTCGACCTTGTAGTTCTTTGAGGAAAACTCCAGCGACCTCCGGAGTCACATTCAAACCATCGAGTTGAGTCCTCAGGCTTTCACGGGCTACCCTTTGCAGCTCTATCCATTGATCCTCGGTAAGTTCTTCTTTCAATATAGCTTCAAGCTTTTTTTGAACGCCAGGAAAATTAGCATCGAATTTTAGTTGCGCCAAACGATATTGATGAGCGAGTTCTGGCGCTGCTTTTTTTCCAAGTTCGATTGCAGCAGATTGACCCACCAGAAACCCATACAACTGTTTCAATCCCTTTGAGGAAACCTCATTCACATTAAAAGCAAAAGCTTGAAATGAGAAAATTGAACCGATAAATAAAACAAGAAATCTATAATACATACGCACTCCTCATTAAAAGCTAATTATTATCACGTGTACCTGGCAAGTATCTCAAACATTCATCGACACAACTACTTGTGGCAGACGCACGATGCACTGATAAAATTCCAAGCCAGCGCAGTGGTTCCAGCCAAGCAACTGGCGGAATCTTGCCATATCAACTTGAAGGATGGAGATTGGCATGAGGTGGAGCTTGCTTATGTTCGCCGGTCTTCCATTCGCGGCGCAGGCCGCAATTGACCAGCCTTCTGGCCCTGCTGGCTCCATCGGGGTCGAGAACCTCATCTGGCTGGTTGTGCTGTCTTGTGCCGTGGGCTGGGTGACGAGAGAGGTGGTGCAGTCCACAGGTCGCTACACCCCCGAAGAAGAAGCCATGTTCACAGGAACTGCCGCCTTGATAGGTGGCCCAATTCTGACTTGGCTGTTTTTCTTCTAAGACTGGCTAACACCACCGATCCACGAAGCGCGCGCAGATGATCGCTGCCGCCAATTTCAGCAGCGCTTCGTGGATATCCAGCCGTCGTTCAAAGCGGATTCGCAGCTTGCCAAAGCCTGCAAACCAGCTGTGCGTCCTCTCCACCACCCACCGGTGTTTGCCCAGCCGCTCGCTGCTCTCAATGCCTCGTCTGGCAATTCGGCCAATGATGCCCCGCTGCCTCAGGTGGGCTCGGCATCGCTTGAAGTCGTAGCCTTTGTCGGCGTGCAGCTTTGCCGGTCTTCTACGGGGACGTCCTGGCAGGCCAGCAATCGCAGGAATCGCGTCCACGCACCTCTCGAACATCTTGGAGTCGTGCCGGTTCGCGCCGCTGACCAAGATCACCAGCGGGATGCCTCTGGCATCTACGACGATGTGCCGCTTGGAGCCGAGCTTGCCTCTGTCCGTGGGGTTTGGGCCCGTTTCCTGGCCCCCCGGGGGCTTGGTACCGAGGAGCCATCAATGCTGGCCCGGCTCCAATCGATTTGGTCATGTTCACGCAAGCGAGTCAGCATGGCCTGGTGCAGCTGCTCCCAGACACCAGCGGCGTTCCAGTCGCGTAGGCGCCGCCAGCAAGTCATGCCGCTGCCGTAGCCCAGGGATTGGGGAAGGTCTTCCCATGGAATGCCTGTTTGCAGCACGAACAAGATGCCGTTGAGGGCGGCCTCATCGCTGACTGCGAGCTTGCGCGCACCGCCTTTGGCAGAAGGCACGAAGGCTGGGATCAGGGGTTGTAGCTGTCGCCACAGTTCTTTGCTAACGGGTCGTCTTGCCATGAGGGCAGCGAGCATAACTGCTCTGCGGGGGCCTGTGACGAAGTGGTGTTAGCCACTCTAAGTCGAGGCACGAACGCAGTCCGACCACCCCTGGCACTCTGCCAGAGTTGAACAAAATCAAGTAGTTACCGCCGTCCTGCAGGCCCAGCGAAGGGCATCTCCGGTTCTGTGCCGGAATTAAATAAAAACAAGGACTTACGCAGTCCGGCCGCCTGCAAGATGCGCGAGCCAGCATCTCCTGCGTTCTGCAGGAGATTAAAGAAATCAAAGGGTTAGAAGGGGGCAGGTCCTGCCCCCTTCCCCTACTCCTCAACCGCGAACCGCCCAGCGTCCATGGCATCGCGCCGCTTTTTCGGCAGATAGACCCCATCCTCGGCCTCCCGGATTCGCTTCTCGCGCATGCGCACGCTCTGGGCCAGCTGCATCGGCTGGATGCGGCGTGCCGGGTTCTTCTCGTTGAAGCGCTGGATAGCCTCCCGCGCCTCGGCCTTGCCCTCCTCGTCCTTCGCCATCGCAGCCATGGCGAACTGCTCCACCAGCGCACTGCGCCGCGCCTGCAACGCACGGTCCTGGCCCACGATGGCGGCCTTGCCTTCGTAGGCGTTGCGCACGCTGGACGGCGAGAAACCCACGGCCTGCCCGGCCACGGCGGCCGCGTCCACCTGGTCCTGCACCACGATGCCGGTCTTGTCCTTGACGCCCTCCGTCTCGTAGCGCCAGGCCTTGAGCGGCCCGCGCAGCACGCTGGGCGCCATGGTCTCCAGCCCGCGCTGGTACCGGCCCTCGCTCATCTCCTGCAAACCCTTCAAGGCGTTGATGCCGATGCCGGCCACGGGGCCCAGAGCAGCAGCCATCGACGACTCACCCAGGCGCTGCCCTTCCAGCCCCTCCTGCACGTCCGGCAGGATCAGGCGGTCCAGCCCGACGCGGCCCGAGATGTCCCAGGGCGTCAGGCGGGACAGGCCATGGGACAGCACCTCGGCCGGCTTCTGCCCGAAGGCGTCAGCCAGCATGTTCTGCATGGCCACCTGTGCGTCCCAGGGCTCATCGTCATCGCCACCCAGCATCGAGGCCGCGGCCAGGAGCGTGGTCACCATGGGTAGTCCCAGCACGCCGGCTGCCATGGCATGCGTGGTCAGTAGGCCGGCCAGCGCCTTGCGCGCGGCGGCGCGGTCTTCGGGCTTGGCAGCGGCCAGGGCCTGCTGAGCGTTGCGCACCAGGGTGTAGACCATGTTCTGGCCGTACTGCTTGAACAGCAGCAGCACCCGGGCCACGTTGCCCTGCATGACGCGCGGGCGGTTGTTCGCGCTGTAGTCGAAGTGGCCGTCGTAGGTGGCCTGCACGGCCTGCTGGTAGCCCTGGTGCTGGTCGGCGCCTGCCTCGCGCGCCAGGCGGTACGCGGCCACGAAGGTCACCTGGCGGTTGAACTTCTCGGCGTGGTGGAACATCCAGCTGGCCGCGTTCATGACCGGCCGCAGCTTGTGCGACACGTTGCGGTCCTCGCCCTGGGCGATGCCGGCCAAGTCGTGCGCCATGGTCACGTCGATGACGCCCGAGCGCACGGCCTCGTCGTAGGCGGCTTTCTCATCGGGGCTCAGCGATCCGGTGATGTCGTTCTTGCCGCGCACTGCTTCCTGGCTGGCCTTGAGCAGCGCGGCGGCCGACTTGCGGAACCCCCAGCGCGCGCCCATGACCGGGTAGGCCACCAGGGCAGTCTGGGTCAGGTTGACCATGGCAGAGGCCGGGGACAGGCCCAGGTGGAACATGAAGCCCACGCTGGTCAGTGCCGTGGACAGCGCATTGGTCTTGGGGTTCATGGCCGCGTCGTGGCGCTTGACCATCTCGTCCACGACCTGCTGGCCCTTCACGGAATCGAAGCCTGCATCGCCCGCGCCCTGGTCCACGCGCCGCTGCATCTCGCCGAGCTGGTCCTGCAGCTGATCGCCATACCGCAGCTTGGCCAGGTAGCTGGCCCCGTGGAAGACGTTCTGAGCGAAGGCCCGGCGCGCATCCTGGCTGAAGCCGGCCGTGCCCTTGCGGTGGATCCCGTGCTTGGCCCAGGACAGGTCCGGCAGCGAGGACAGGTACAGCTGGCCCAGCGCATCCTCGAGCTCGGCCCGCTGGGCAGCGTCCATGCCCTGCTTGTCCAGCACGCCGTACAGCTGCTCCATGAAGCCCCTGCCCACGGTGTCGCGCTCGGCCACGAAGTCCTTGGCCTTGAGCACCTTGCCCACGCTGAAGCCCTTGTCCTTGGGGAAGGCTGCGACCATCTGGCCGCGCATGGCATCCGCCTCGGCCATGGTCTCGGCTCGGCTGACGCTGGCGGTCTTGCCCTCGGCGTCCTTGACCACCACCACGTACTGTCCGAAGCGCGCCAGGGGGAAGTACACGCCCTTGATGTGCCCGAAGAACTCGTCGTCCATGCGCTTGAGCATGGCGGCCTTGCGGTCGCTGCTCATGCCGGCGCGCTCGATGCGCTCCTTGATGGCCGAGCGAACGTCACGCATGTGCTGGCGGTAGGTGTCCCGGGCCTTGGTGTAGACCTCGCGCGCCTCGGGCGTCAGGGCCTCGAAGCGGCGGCGCAGCGCGCCGTACTGCACGCGGTTGTCGTCGGCCACGTAGTCGGCGGCCGGGTCCATCTGCGCCAGGGTCGAATCGTGCATCAGCTCGGCCAGAGCCCGCTCGTCGGCCAGCTTGGCCCAGTTCTGGGCCAGCTGGTCCGCGCCTGCGCCGGCCTCGTTCTTGTCGGCATCCATCCTGGCCATGAGGTCGCTGTACGTGCGCAGCTCGGGCAGCATGTCGCCGTACACGTCCACCAGCTGCCGGCGGCCCAGGAAGCCCAGGCCCAGGGGTCGCAGGTCCGTCGCCTTGTGGCCGACCAGCTTCTTGACGTTGGTCGCCGTCATGGCCTGCAGCGTGGCGCCCACGCGCTGGCTGGCCGGGTTGTCGCCCAGGGTGCGGTAGCGCGCCAGGCCTGCTGGGCCACCAGCCGGCGCAGAGGTGCGGCCCTCGCCCGCGCTGTCGATGGCGCGCAGCACGAAGCGCTCGGCCTCGTTGTAGGTCATGTTGCGGATGCGGCCGGCCAGGCGCTGCATGCCCATGCGCTCGGCCACGCCGGCCAGCCAGTTGGCCAGGGCGCGGATGCGCAGGCCCATCCTGGTGCCGGCCTGCTGCTGGGCGCGCAGCTCCTGAGCCACCACGGCCAGGCCCTCCTCGATGGCCAGGGCCTCGTAGCGGGCGGTCAGGTCGGAGCCACGCAAGCCCATGTCGCGCAGCACCTGCAGCTGCAGCGGCGCATCGGGGGCCTGCTCTTTCCAGTCGATGGCATACTGCCGCACCCTGGCATCGCGCTTTGCCAGATCCAGCATGGCCTGCACATAATCGGAGCCTGGCAAGATATTGCGCACACCCATGTGGAACATCTCATGAAACAGGGTCTCGACAACAGCGTCAGCACTGCGATGGGCGGAAGCCACGATGACGATGCGGCCCTCCCCGGGTATCGCCGCCCCCATTACACCGTCGGGCGCATCGACCCCAAGCTCATCGCTCCGAAGCACGACGCGAACTGGTGGCGGGGTCCGCAGACCCGAAAGGGCATCGTCCACCGCTTTCTGGGCCTGTTCAAGCGTCAGGCCTGAGCCCGGCGGCACTTCGCTGGTCGCGCTGAACAGCATCACCGAACCGTCCTCGCCGCGGCGCGTGTCCACCGTCTGGAAGAAGCGGTCGAAGGCCTCGCGGACCTGGGGCAGTTCTCCAGCCGTCGGATAGGGATAGGCGCCCTCCAGCGCGAACGCGCCGGCCGGCACCACGTTGGCCAGGAAGTCGTTGCCGGCGCTCTGGTCCTGCAGCTTGGCGATCAGGTAGCTCTCGAAGGCCCGCGCCGACATCTCGCGGCCGGTGGTCCAGTAGTCCTTGGTGCGCCGGTCGTCCAGCTTGCGTGAGCGCTCCTGCATGCCCGTGGCGTTGATGGTGTTGCGCAGGTCCCGGAAGGCGGCGCGCATCTCCTCGCGCACGCCATCGCCACCACGCTCCCCCTCCGTCATGAAGCCGGCGCCGTCGCCGCGCTGGCGGGAGAAGTAGTTGTCCATGGCGTGCCACCATTCGTGGCCCAGGGCGCCGGCCGCCTGGCGCTTGGTGAGGTTGATCACCACCTGGCCCGGCTCGTAGTGCGCTGCTGCAGCGTCCACGCCGCCCGAGCCGCGCGCGCCGAAGGCCAGGCCCAGCCGGCCGCCCAGCGACAGCGCCCGGGGCGGCAGGTTCAGCACGCCGGCCATGTCCATCAGCGCGTCATAGGCCTGGTTCAGGTCCTGCTGCCGGCGCGGCCCCTCGACATAGTTGCCGAACTGCACGCCCCGGAAGCCGAAGGCATCCTGGAACTGCTGGGGCGACACGTCGGCGCCCTTGCGGTAGTCCTCGCCGATGCGTGGCGCATTGCTGGCCGAGCGCACGGGCGGCACGGCCTTGTAGTCGGTCAGCAGGCGCTCCAGCTCGGCCTGGTTGTCGGCCAGGTACTGGCGTGCAGCCTTGATGTCCTGGAAGCCCGCCTTCAGCTCGGCAACGTTGCGCCCGATCTTCTTGCCGATGAAGAAGGCGCGGGCGCCGCCGGCGCGCTTGGCGTAGATCTCGAACGTGGCGCCACGGGCCGGCGCATCCTGCTCTGCCGCCAGCTGCGCGGCGCGGCGCTTGAAGGCCTCGATGGCCGCCTCGCGCGTGTCGCCCTTGGCCAGCTCGCGCGGCCAGGTCCCGAAGGCCGAGGCCTTGGCCTGGCGCGAGACGGTCCAGATGCTGCGCGGCGGGTCGTAGCGCACGCCGTCATACATGGAGAAGCTGCCTGCGTGCAACTCGATTCCCTTCAGCGAACGCTCGTGGCCCAGGGCCTCGTACAGCGCTGCCTGGTTGGCGATACCGGTGGGCAGGCTGGAGTTGTTCAGCTGCGTGCGTACCGCCTGCGGGTCCAGCCGGCCAGCCAGCAGCTCGTCGGCGGAATCGCGCAGCGTGGCTACGCGCTCGGACCAGCCGCGCAGCTTCCAGGAGGACTGAGGCTTGGTGGGCACGGCATCGCGCATGGCGCGCACCAGGGCCACGGTCTGGGGCTGGGTGCCGCCGTCCAGCAGCTTCTGGTAGTCGGGCTCGGGCCAGGTCTTGGAAAGCGGGTGCGCCTTCACGTCCAGCGCCTTGGCCTTGGCCATGCCGTCGGCGTAGGCCTCGGCATAGAGCATCTTGCGGGCGCCGGACAGGGTCTCGCCGAAGTCCTCGATGCGGCCCTGCTGCTGGGCGACGCGTGCGGCTGGCGAACCCGGGTTTTCCCGGTTTGGCGCAAATGTGGGATTTTCCCGTATTTGGCTCGGCGCACCCTGGCCAGCGGCCTCCGCAGCCAGGGTGGACGCGGCGGTGCTGGTTGATGCCGGATTTTCCGGCATCAAACCACGCCGGTCTTGTGCTCCTGCTTCAGTAGCACCAATGTCAGCAGTTTCCGGCTGGCGCGCGGGCTCGGGCATAGGCGGAGTGGTTGGCGTCGAAACTGCCGGTCCGCCCGTTTCCGGTGCGGGCTGCGCAGCTCGCGCGTCGTCTGCCGCATCGATGTCGGCCACTATCTGCGCCAGGCGCTTGCCACGCGGCTCCAGACCCAGGCCCCGGGCAACGCGGCCGGCCTGCATGGCGTTGGTGCGCCAGTTCGCTGGCCTGGCAGCACTACGCTGCTGGCCCACGAACCCCAGGGACGGGTCGCCCTGGGCGGGCGCAGCTTCGTGGGTGTCGCTCAGCCCCTGGCGCTGCAGCTCCGCCTGCGCCTGCTCGCGCGTGGCGAACGGGCGGCCGTCGGGCATGGCTATCGTGCTGGCCGGGCCGGCGCCGACCTCGCGCGTGGGCGTATCGATGGCTTCAGGCCCACGCAGGCGCGCTTGCTGCGCACCGGGCACTGCCCCATCCTGCTGGTCGCCCAGGGGCGTGATGCGTGTCAGGTTGCTCAGGCCCAGGTCGGCGCGGCGCGCACGCTCTGCCTCAAGCTCCTGGCGCTGCTGCCGCTGCTGGTTGATCAGCGCGACGGCCTCAGCGCGGCTCTCTGGGCGCACGCCCTCGGCGCCGGCCACCATGCGGCCCGAAGGACCGGCCTCGAACCCCAGCACCGCAGGGCCAGCCTGGGGCACCGCCGCGCGCTGTTCCTCGGGCAGGCGCACGGTGGGCTGCACGTCGTAGCCCCGGCCGCTGGGGTGCGGCACCACCGACACAGGAATGCCGGCGGCGGCAGCCTGGCGGCGCAGGCCGTGGGCCTGGTCCAGGCGCAGCGGCGCGCCGGGCTGCAGTTGCTGCGCGAGGGCCAGCTGGTTGATCTGCTCGGCCGCCGGGTCAACGATGGCCAGTGCAGCAGCGGGCGCGAAGTCGATCTCGTTGCCGAAGGCCTGGCGCTCGGCCGGGGTCAGCGTCAGCCGTTCATCCGGCCGGGCAGCGCGCGACGCCATGAAATCGTCCGGGGAGAAGGTCGCATGCAGCGCCTGTGCGGCGGCTGCACGCGCGCCGGGCGCCAGGTTCTCGTTCAAGGCGTCGGCCAGCAGGCGCCGGTACTGCGGCTGCCGCTCGGGCGTGATGGCCTGCTCGATCAGCGGGGCGTACTCGGCCACATCGGGCAGCGGCCCACGCGGCTCGAAGGTCCGCAGGATGCGCCCCTGCTCCATGTCGGCGGGGCCCAGGTCCACCGCTGCAGCAGGCACGGCGGCGGCAAGGTCGCGCGCCTCAGCCTCGCGCGCTGCTCGCACGCCTGCCGGGATGTCACGGGCCAGGTCGGCATCCACAATACGCGCTGCACGCTGCTGAGCCTCGTTCATGCGCGGCAGGGCCTCGGCCATCGTTTCCTGCGCGCTGATGGGCTGCGGAGCTGTGGGCATGGGCGCCAGGCCCAGGTCGCCGGCCATGGCAGCAGCCTTGGACAGCGGGCCAGCGTTGGGGTCGATAGCCGGAGCACCAGCAGCTGTGGGCTGGGCCGCATTGCCGGCAGCCTGGACAGCCTCGGGCGTTTCGCCAACGTTGCCAGCCTCGTCAGCAAAGAGCGGCTGGCCAGCATCCGGCACGGCCATGGTGCCAGGCTGCGCGCCGGCCTGTGCGGGAGAAGCCGTTGCTGTGGCCGCCCCTGCGCCGCCAGCTGCATCCGTCTGCAGCTGCCCTCCGGGCTCAGACTGGGGTTGCCCGACCGCACCATGACCACCGCGCATTGCAGCGCCTGTGCCGGCGCCCAGCAGGCCTCCGGCCACACCTTCGGCCACAGCCTGGCCGGCAACGCCCTGCCAGGTCGGCACGTCGCCACCTTCGCGCTGCTGAGCCACGTTGGAAGCAAAGCGCTCCTGGCCGCCCTGCACCGCCTCGGGGAGGCCTTCGGTCACGGCGCCCGTGGCCGCCCGGCGCAGCAGTGCCTGATTCGTGGCCCGGCCAGCCAGCGCGCCGCTCACCAGGCGCTCCACGCCGGTCGTGCCCGTCACCAGGCCCAAGCCGGCGCCCAAGGCCACGTTGTCCGCGTTCGGCCCGGTGTAGGCCTGAGCACGGTCGGCAGTTTGGCGCGCAGCGTCCGGCGTAGCGCCCTGATCTCGCTGCTGCTGTTCAACCGCGTCATAGATGCTGCCCTTCACAGAACCAGCTCCCTGGGCCGCGCCAAGTCCAGCGCCCAGCAGTGTCCGCGCTGCAGCGCTGCGCCCTACCGGCGTGAACATCGACGCGACGATGGGCACAACCGATCCCGCAGCCTCAGCCACCGTGCTGACCGGCGCCTCTGAGATGCCGCCCAACTGCGCGCCGACCTCACGCAGCACCGAGCCGGACTGCTCTGCCTCGCGGATGGTCTGTGCGCGCGCCGCCTTCTCGGCCTGCCGCTGCGGGCTCAGCAAGCCCTGCACAGCGTCCTGAGCCTTGCCCAGGCGCTGCGACGCCGCATTGCCTGCCCCGCCAGCATCGGCGATTGCCTTCGTCGCGCCAACGGCCCCGCCAGCGAAGGAGGCCGCGATGTCAGCCAACTTGCGGCCGGAGCTGGCGGGCTTGATCTCCTCGAACTGTGACCAGTCCACGGAAACAGGTGCCGGGGCCGGCGCAGCGCCGCTGTCCACCGGGGTGAAGTCGTTCCAGTTCACGTCTGCCATAACTCAGTTCCCCAACGGCACGGGCTGGCCGCCGCGCACCTCGTAAAGCCTGCCGTCCTTGCCACGCACCCGCGTGCCTTCCGCCGGTGCCTGTGCTGCGGGGGCAGGCGCGCCCATGCGCCGCATCTCGCCGGTGCCTTCGTTGACGGCGCCCAGGATGCTGTCGGTCTTGTTGCCCAGGGCGTCCGTGCCGCCCTGCAGCGCGACGGCTTTCCATCGGCCCTCATCCTTGCCGCCGAGGGCCAGCAGACGCTGCCGCGCTGTGCGCATCTGCTCCGGCGTCTTCGCAGCAGCCACATCGTTCTGGGCGGTCTCCAGTCGTTCGGCCGACCGGTTCTGAAACCCTGCTGCGGTTTGCTTCAGGCCGAACTCCTGGCGCGCCAGGTTGTCGGCTGAAGTGTTGCGCTGTGCATCTGCCGCGTCGCGGGAGCGCTGTGTGGCATTGGCGTCCATGCTGTTGGCGGCGCCCAGCAGCAGCTCAGCTGCACGACGGCTTCCGATTTGGCGGCTGGCCAACGTGTCCATGGCGCGCTGTCGCAGCGCCTCGGGGCTGTTGCGCGCGGCCACCTCTGCCCTGTACTGCGCAGCCTGCACGCGCTGCAGCGATTCATCCTGCTGCCGGCCCGCCAGCGCATCTGCTGCAGCCATGTTCTGGGCAGAGGGTCCGCCTGCTGGCCGTGCCGTGAAGCTCTGCAGGTCCGAACTGGAATCGGCCAGGTTCGTGTACAGAGGGGACTGGCCTGGGCGGTCGATGCGGCGAATGCCACCTGCGCCGCCCGGCTGGGCAGGTTGAGCGGTCGTGTCTGCCCCGGGCGATGCGGTGCCAGCAGGCGCGGGCGTGCTGGCCGTGGGATCTGTCGGGCGAGCCGGCGTGGCAGGCTGGGCCACATTCAGCCCGCCCGGCTCTGCCCCCATAGCGGCCGATGCGGCGGAGGAGCCTGCTCCAGCGGCCAATAGCCTGGTGGCTGCATCGATCCCGCCGCTGATCGCCCCGCCCGTCCGCGTCACCATGGGCATGAAAGCGCCCGCAGAACCAGGCAGCGCCGAGGCGATGTTGGCGAAGTTCCGGCCTGCCTCGGTGTTGCTCCAGCGGTCCTGGGAGCCGTCGGCGGCTGGGGCCGCGCGCTGACCATCGGTCGGGATCTGGGCCACTGCGCTGGAACGATCCACGGCGGACATGCCTGCGGATGCGGCGGTGGGCGGCGTCGCTGCGATTCGTGCTGCCTGGCTGGCTGGCATACCACTCGCGCCACTGCTGCCCTGCATCTGGTTCCCGGGGAAGGTGTTCGAGGGTGAGGCCATCACGTTGCCAGAGGCGCTGACCTGCGCCACGGAACTGTCTTTCGCAGCTGCGGCGGCATCGCCGAAGCTATTGGGCTTGGCGGTCTTGTCATCCATGACCGCCCCGCCATCGGCATATCGCCCGCGCCGCGCTGGCCGCCCGGTGGGCTCATGCGTGCGGGCCACCAAGTCCCGGAGGCTTTTCACGCCCACGGCCTTCACGGTGTCAGCCGGCAGGATGAACTCGCCGTCGGAGGCGCGGATGTCGATGGAATCGGAAGTGGCGGAGCCAGGGCCGCGGATGTGGCCACCGTTGCCGAGGGCCAGCAGTCGGCGCGCCGCCGGGGAATGAGTTTGTGCCATGGGAGACCTCTTGGGTGTTACCCAATGCAGTCTCTATGGCACCCGTGGAAACAGGAAACCCCAGAGGGGGCATCCAGCTACCAGGAACTGCGAATGATCGGGGGCGCCTTGTCTCGGTGTTTCCGCTGCACGTTTGCATCTGGGCGCTCGCCGAACGCCTGCTCAAACAGGCCCAGCGAAACCGCCGCCTTGTTCTCGTTGAAGATCTCGGCATCCTGGCGGAGATAGGCCCGGTGCAGGATCCAGTCCAGCAGGCGCAGGTGGTAGCGCTCGGGGATCTCGGGCTCGCTGTGGCAGGCATGTACCGGAAGATCATTCAGCGCGCCACGGTAAACAGTCATGGCAACGGTGTCAGCCTCCAACGGCTCGGGCACGAATCGAACGTGGGGGGCACCTCGGCCAGCAGCCTGCTCGAAAACGAAGTGGCGTGGCATGCCCTGGCGTGTCTCCCACCTGGAGTGGGTGCAGTCCAGTTCCTCGACGCTGGTCTCATGCAGAGGCCGTCCGCGCAGGCTCAGCCTCTTGATCTCCAGCACGCTGGGGTGCAGGGCATATGTGGATTTGCCGGGCTCCAGGGTGATGGAGCACACGGCGGGGGTGGTGCGGTCTTCCAGGAGCTTGGCCCGCTCGCAGGCCTCCTGCACGGCTTCGTTGAGGTAGCCGATGACATCTTCATCGGTCCAGAAATGCGGGGCCTCGAGGTCATCGACCGCCCGACGAAACCGCTCGATGAACTCTCCGACCCTCATGACGATTACGCCTGGGCAGCGTCGGTGATTTCGGCGAAGACTTGATCGGCCTCCTCGCGGGTGACCGGGATGCCGGTGAGAGACTTCAGGCGCACCAGATTCGGCTTGCCGTCCGCCGTGAAATCTTCCTTGCCACCGCTGGCGATCATGGTCTTCACCGCGTCCTGAATTGCCAGTTGACGCGCCATGATCTGCGTCTTCACTTCAGCGGTCCCGCCGTCGGCCAACACGGCGCCGCGCGCCATGGCCTCGCGCTGAAACTTCTGGGGCACATCGATGCCTTCGGGCGAGGCCGGCACCACCATGGTGTGGCCGGAGGTAAGGGAGACGTGCAGGGGTTGATCGCCAGGGGCGCGGAATTTCGTGTTCATGATGTTGTCCTTCGGGAGAAAAGGCCCGGCAGCTGAAAGCCGCCGGGCAAAGGGGCCACCACAGCCACCACAGAGAAGGTTCAGGTTTGGGAGAACGCAGAGCGGCCCGCGACGTAGTAGTGGATGGCGACGCGCGCCTTTCCAGCTGTGGCCGCCGCGCCAGCCTGGGCCAGCAGGGCCTTCAGGCTTTCAGCGATGGGGTGGCGGAAGCCGGTGATGGTCAGCGCCGTGCGCCCTGCAGTCTTCAGGTCGATGGGCGTGGCGGTGTAGCGGTCGTCGTCGGCCGTGTCGCCCAGCTTCAGCGTTGCGCTCGTTGCCGAGTTCCAGGCGGTCAGCACGGTGACGTCGCCGCCGACCAGGATGGCGTTGCCAGGCAGGTCGATGGCTGCTTCAGCTGTGCCGTAGGCAGCAGGATCAGCGAAGCCGATGTCCAGGTGAGCAACGATCAGCTCCTGGCGGGAGGGGTTCTTTTTGATGGTCATGGTGCGCTCCTTCAGCAACAAGGGGAGTAAGCGCCGGGGCCTCGCGGTCCCGGCAAAGGGCCGCTCAGGGCAGGTAGTGGTCGATGGAGAAGAGACCGAAGTCTTCGACCGACTTGTCGTAGATCGAATAGAACTGCGGCTTCAGGAAGCCGATGAACTTGTCGATGTTCAGGCCCACCTGGCTGTTGTACTGGAACGTCTTTTCGTCCCATTCGGCAGGGCCCAGGTCGGCCATGCCCAGCGCCTGCGCGCCGCACACCAGGGTGCGAGTGCCGTTGACGTTGCCGCCAGCACCCCACTTCTGGCCAGCGGCCGCGCCCTTGGTGTTGAACACCAGGTTGTAGTCGCAGATCACAGCGCCATCGATGGTGACCGTCGCGCCGGTGAACCAGGGCGAATCCGTGCCGTCCTTGGCGGCGACCTGAGTCACGGCCGCCAGATAGTCCTTGTCCTGCTTCAACATGGCCACGGTGCCAGGCTGCACGAACATCACGTAGTACGGCTTGCCGCCAGCCATCAGCGGCTTGACGCGATGCTCCTTGGCGTAGGCAGTCGCCTGCGTGATCATCTTGTAGCTGGGCACGAAGGACGAAGCGATGGCCCCGGTATTCGACAGGTCCAGCGTGGTGCCATCCCACATCAGCGAGCGCTTGGAGCTGGGCGCGCGCACGTCGGGCGCAAAGTCCAGGCTCGGGAAGACCGAGCCGGCATCGCGCAGGGAGCCGTCGTTGTTGAACTCGTAGCCGATGCCCGACATGGTCAGGAAGGCCAGCTGGTCACAGCGGTTGGCCAGCCAGTAGGCCAGGGCATCGCGGCCCTTCACGCGGAAGTTGATCACCGAGCGCTGGTCGGACAGCTTGCCGGTGTTCTTCACGCCGTGGCTCAGCAGGTCATAGGTGATGATCTGGCTGAAGGACTTCATGGCCTCTTCATTGCCTTCGCGCTCGTTGTCGCCGCGAACGCCATCGCCCACCAGGTCGGCGACCAGTTGGATCACGCAGGCCTCGACGCCTTTGTCGGTCTTGGTCAGTTCCTTGACCACCTGGATTACGTTGTTCTCGCCCTTGCCCGAGAACTTCTTGATGAACATCTGGTCGCGGGCTGCGGACCAGAGTTCGCGGGACCAGGCCAGCTTCTGGTCCGGGCTCAATGCTGCAAAGTTGGTTTCCATTTTCTGCTCCTGGAAGGTGTTTCACGTTTCGGGACATGACGCCGCCCAGTTGCGAGAGACATGGCTTTGGCGGCCAAGAGCGCCAGACTGCTTAACGCCCGTCCAAGGCGACAACCCGTTGAGACTTGGCCGGCAAGGAGGGTGAGGCCTTGCCGGCAGGAGGAGCCGTGATCAGTCGCCGCGCAGACGCTTGCGCTCGGCCTCAGGAAGCCTCATGTATTCGTCGTCGGTGATCTTCTTGGGGTCGATCGCCGCCGCCGTGGTGCGGTTTCCAAGGCCTGCCTGCACGTTGGGCGGCTGCAGCATCGAGTGCTCAGCCCCGCGACGTACGGCTCGCTCAGTCCGTATATCACCAGAACCACCCTGCCCCTGCATACCCCCAGGGGGGTGACCGGCCGGAGCGAAGCGCGGCGCAATGGCGTGCACAGCCTCGGTCATGGCCTGTTGAGGGGGAATCCCCCGGCCAACCTTCATCGCCACGGAAGCTTCAATCAGCTCCAACGCTTCCGCGCCCTCAGGCTCATCGAGCCACGGATAGGTCTGGATCAAGGTGACCGCAGTCTCGGCGTGCTGTGCATGCGCTGCGCTGGCTGCATTGGCTTGCTGGTAGCGCTCGAAGGCGGAGTCCTCAATGGCTGCATTGATCTGCATGCGCAGCTTGGCGGCCTCCTTGGTGTCGCCGTCCAGCATCAGCTGCGCGTACTGCTCCTCGGCCTCGGCAAGATCGAGCTGCTGGCGACTGTTGGCAGGCGCCGAGGCTGCACCAGTAGAGGCCGCCTGTCCCTGGTGGCCGCCGCGTAGCTGGGCAAGCTCGGCTTCAAGTGCAGCATTCCGCTCCAGCGCGGCCTTGCGCTCATCGTTGACAGCGTTGAAGCGAGCCCGGGGAATGCCCCCCCCGCGCGTGCCCTGGCCGCCAGTTCCATCGTCTTCGACACCGTGGGCAGCTTCGCCTTCGCTGGGCGGCTGGCCACCGCCACCACCGCCACCACCGTCCCCGCCCTCGCTGGCCACCAAGGCCTGCAGGGTTTCGGCGCTCAGGTCGTCGGCGGTCGTGTCGCCTCGCAGCTGGCGACGCTCCTCTTCTGGCAGGGCCAGGTAATCGGCCTCCGGGTCAGCCACAGCCGTGCCGGTGTCAGCACCTGTGGTATCGGTTCCGTTGTCGCCGGCAGGTGCCATGTAGCAGAACAGGATCTTCTTCAGCAGCGGGTTCATGGTGCTTCCTCTTCAGTGGTGGATTGGTGAGTCACTTCTTGCCGGGGGTCTGCAGGCTCTGCAGCTCGGCGATCTTTTCCCTGGCCTTGGCCAGGGCTGCCTTCAGGCGCTTGGGGTCCTTGCGGATCTCCTCCGCGCGCGCCAGGGTGCGCATGTCTTCTTCCACGCGCCAGTCGTCGTCCGATGAGATGGATGTGGTGCTGGCCTTGGCCATGGGGTGCTCCTTCAGTTCGTAGGGGTGTCGTAGCCCAGATCAGGGCCGGGTCGCTCGATGCCACCCTCCTGGCCAGCAGCAGGGCTGGCTGGGCCGGCGGGTGTCAGCGGGTCGGTGTTGCGCTGTGGCTCATCCAGGCCAGGCAGCGCTTGGCCGGGCTGCGGCACGATCGGCCCGGCGTCGCGGTCCACGTAGCCGGCTGAGCGCAGCATGGAGTCGGCGATGGGCGCCGCGCCCGGGTTGCGCGCGATCTCCAGGGCGGCCTGCGTACCGCTGTACTGCGACTTGATGGCCACGTCCACAGCCTGCGCATCGGTCTTGCGCGCCTGCGCGTCGATCAGCCGCGCGCGCGCTTCTGCCATAGGGTCGGCGGCCGCCCGCTGACGCTGTTGCATGCTGGCCAGAATGTCCTGCTTGTCAGCCAGATTGGAGTGCTTGATCAGCGTTGGATCGGGGATGGCGACACCGGCCTGGCGCATCTCCAGCGCCTGCTTGAACTGCGAGTTCTCGAAGGTGACCTGGGCAGGTTGCTCGGTGACCACCACGTCGTATGTTCCGATGGTCACGTCATTGATGTAGTTGCCCGTGAGAGGGTCGAAGCGGTTTATCTCCAGTTGCCGGTCAATTGGCTTGCCAGTCTCGGGATCGGTCTCGGTGATCCTGAAAACGCGGTAGCTGTCGTAGTACCGCTGGATCAGCTTCAGGATGCGCCTGGCCAGCAACCTGCGGGTATAGGCCAGGTTGTCCAGCGGCACGGCCAGCTGCTGCTGCGCCGCGAACTGCTTCGACTGGATGGCGATGCCTGGCTCGTTGGCGCCGCCAATGCCGCGCATGGCCTCGGGCACGGTGACGTCCTTCAGGGCGCGGTCTGCGCGGTCGATCAGACGATCCACGCCCGTGGGCACCTGGTTCGGCTGGATCTTCTGGGGCCGGTTCTTGGTGCCCTTGGCGACCTCGATGTGGAGCCCAGTTGCTGCCCCACGCTTCTCCAGCTCCTCCGACGTCATGTTCGTGATGCTGCCCTGCTCAGTGATCCAGCCACTGTTCGCAGAACTGCTCAGGATGTGCACGAACTGGGACATCGCTTTGTTGACGATCTCCTGCGGGCCGATGGCGTCATCCACCATGCCGCCGGTCCTGCCGCGCCGGAAGTAGGCGAAATACGGCACCACGGTGTAGTGCTCATACGGGCTGAGGGTGTCGTGCAGCGTCGCGGTCAGCGTGGTGACGGTCCACTTCACCCGGCGGCGCATGCGCTTGGCACGCACCGCGCCCTGGGCCAATGCATCGGCGATGGAGTCAGGCGCCATGTGTGCCTCGGTCTGGACATCTCCAGAGCGCGGGAAGACCAAGCAGGCGGTCGGCTCGTAGACAAAGCGCTGGCGGTCGATGATGCGGTACCGCAGCAGCCCGTCTTCAGCGATCGAGCCCGCGTCATAGGCGCCCAGGCGATTGCGGCTGGCGAACTTGTTGCGCTCGGTCTCGTCGTCCAGCTCCCCGAAGTCCACGCCAGCGTCGTGGCTCTGCTCGGCTTTTTGCCGCGCCTCCTTCCCGTACAGCTGTTCGATCTCGTCCAGCGTGAGCCACGCGTGTCACCAGCACGTCGCTCCAGTCGTCAGGGTCGTAGCTCTTCGCATCCGGGTCCGGGATCACATCCATGGGATCAAGCGTGCCGATGGCAATCTCTCCCTTGATGTTGTCGTCGAAGTTCATGCGGAGGTCGAAGTACCCACGCTGCTGGATCACGCCGTCGCTGAACACCTGGGTTTCATGCCAGTGCAGGCCCGCCATGTCGGCCACCTGCATGGCGACCTTGGACAGGATCGTGGCGCGATTCAGGTCAGCATCGCCGCCACGCGGCTTGAAGGCGATGTCGGCCCGGTTCTGGATCTGGTAGCCAAGGGCAGCATTGATCGAGGGCTTGATCTCGTTGAGTTCGTAGCAGGGCCGGCGCTCCTCCTCGAGCTGCGCGCGTGCAGCCAGCGTCCACTGTTTGCCCTGGCCCATGTACATGTCCTCGCAGCGCTGCGCCTGGGGCAGGTACTCGTCGTTGTGGCCACGGTCCTTGCCGTACTGGTAACGATTCCAGTTGGCGCGGGCCGCGTCGTCCAGGCTGCTGGTGATGGAGATGATGTTGGTCATGGTCATGCTGCTGATTGATCCCACCGACCGCTGCCGCCGCGCGCTCTGGCACGCATACGGTCATGCAGGCTCTGGCGAGGGCCGTGGCCAGGAATCAGGGGGATGGGGGCCGGCAGGTCATCCACGAAGGTCATGGCCACGCTGTCGCCCTTGTCGGGGGAGCGGCCCAGCACCTCGCGGATCTCGTCCTTGCTGTTGATCTGGATTGCCGTGCCCTTGCCCATGGTCACGACCTTGAACCGGGGCGCAGCCAGGTCACCCTCCAGCTCGGGGTCCGGCGGCAGCGCGATGGGCTCCGGGCCGTGTGGGTCCAGGGCCTCGCGCAAGCGCCAGTACATCTCGGCACGCTTGTTCCGGAAGCGCAGCTGGCCGGCCTTGTCCATCTGCTCGCTGGCGTTGGATGCGACCACAGGATGGATGTGCAGGCCCAGGCCCACCAGGAAGTCGTAGGCGCTGGAGCCGCAGCCGATGCTGTCCACCGCGATGGGCGCGCCGTCACGCACCAGGGGTGTCACGAAACCTGCGGCCGTGGGGCCGTCGTGCGTGACCACGCCCGGCGCCGTGACCAGCTTGTCGAACCAGCGGCCGTGGCGCCGCGCCGCAGAGGACTTATCCAGGCCCCCGCGCGACGGGTCGAACCCCATGGCTGTCATCGGCCCCTTCTTCTCGGGCTCCTTCCAGCGCGCCTGCGCTGCCTTGATCCACTCCGTGGGGATCAGCTGCCACACCGGGTCGGCCGCGCCCGCACTGAAGTCGCCACGCAGCATCTGGGAGCGCAAAGGCTCCTGCAGCGCCTGCAGCTGGGCCTTGTAGCCGGTGGCCATCAGGAACAGGTTGTCATCCACGCGCGAGGGGATGAACGTGCGGCTCTTGGGCTGCATCAGCTCGCCGGACACCATCACGGGCTCGGGGCCAGACACCTCCTGGTCCTCGCCCTTCTCGTTGGAGATGTACCAGCGCAGCTCGCCGGGCTTCGCTGGATTCGGGTGGCGCGGGTCCAGCCACGGCGCCCAGAAGCGCTTCACCCACTCGCCCTCCGGCCCCGTGGGCGGGTTGCCGGCGCAGACGATGCGCTGGCGCACCTTCGGGTTGTCCGTGCGCATCCAGGCGTTGAGCGTCCGGAACTGCGTCTCCGTGAAGTGGCAGATCTCGTCGTAGAGCTTGGCGTCGTGCGGGCGGCCGGCGTACTTCTCCCAGTCCTCGGGCTCGTTCACGCTACCCAGCTCGAGCAGGCGGTCGCCAGGCAGGCGCCAGAGCTTGTCCTGGCTGTTGTAGCCGTCGCGCGTGCCCAGGATCTTGGCCATGCGCGTCACCAGGCCCTTGAGCTGCACACCCTGGCGCCGGAAGATGATGGCGTGCTCCTGGGCTGTCAGAGCCAGGCCCAGCAGCAGCTCGGTCTTGCCGCCGCCGGCCGCGCCGCCGTAGAAGAGGATGTCGGCCAAGCAGTTGTAGGCCATGGTCTGCGGGCCAGGCTGGGGGACCCAGATGCCCGGATCAGCCTCGCGCAGGAACACGTCCAGTTGCGCGCGCTGGGCCTCGGGCAGCAGCTTCAGGCGGCGCAGGATCTCGGCCGAGGTGGGGATGCCCGGCGCCGTCATTCGGGCAGCCCTCCGCCCAGCACCAGGCCCAGCGTGGACATCAGCTCGGGGTTGGCGGCCAGGACACGCTGCATGCGCATCGCGCGCTCTGCGTCCGACATGTCGCGCAGCGAGAGCGGATCGGAGCGCTGGTAGTTGTCCCGGGCGTACAGGCCCAGGTTCTTGGCCAGCTTCTCCCAGGCCTCCAGCTGCGAGTGCATCTGGATCTCCACGCCGTACTTGGTCTGCTTGGCGCCGGCGTAGAGGGCCGCCGCACGCTGGCTCAGGTGGCGCGTGTCCTTCAGCACGGTGCGCGGCTCGCCGCAACCACCGCAGCCTGGGCACTCTGGATGGGGCAACAGGTGAGGGCTGTACCCCACCCCGCCCTGCTCGTCGAATTCTTCAGCCGGCTTGCCTGCCACAGCCCAGCGCTTGCGGTCCTCGGCCATCTCCAGCTCAGTGCGCTGGAACCTGTGGCCCTGGCCATGGCAGCACCTGCAGCAGCCGACACGCACCTCGATCAGTTCCCGGGGGTCAGCCGTGGCGATCAGGGCCAGCTGGCGCACAACGTGCTCGGCCTTGAGGTCCAGCTTGTCCTGCAGCTTCTTCTGGCCCGCCTGGATGGCGTCCTTGATGTGAGGTTTTCTGAGGAGGTCGTAGGCCTGCTCTGCCGCCGTGTTCTCGCTGTAGCCGGCCTTGATGACAGCCTGCGTGCCATTGGGCTCAATCAGGTACTCGCGGACAAAGCGCTGCTGCCGGGGATCCAGCTTGGCGATAGCTGGCGGCGTGGCTGCAGGCTTGTTCGGCCTGGTCCACCCCTCCCGCTTCGCACGCTTGTTGATGGTCACATGGGCGATGCCATGGCGTTGGCCAATATCGCGCAAAGACAGGTTCGTGGTGCGATAGACGTGCTCGATCCCCGCCCAGTCTATGCTGGCCGGTGCTGAGCACTCTTGGTGGGAGGCATTCGAGGAGGAGGGGGTAACAGGGGGTTCCACAGCCACGATGTTTCCCGGCTTGGTAGCGGAATGGAAACCCCAGAGGGGTGATGACACAATGCGAAAACGCAGTCGCCACCAGAGGTAGGGATGATGGACTCAGAAAAGCCGAAACACGACGCAAGCGATACAGGCGCAATCACAAGCTTGGCCCAGCTTCAAGCGGCGCTGCAGAAGCACACCGTGCCCCTTGCGGTTGATCAAACGAAGGGTGTAGCGGATGTGCTGCGCGATGACGCCGCCACGCGACTGCCGGACCTTTTCACTGCGGCCTATCCATCCGAAAGCCATCGAGCTGCTTATGAAGAAGCGCTCAAAGGTGCTTTTGCCACTTTTGACCAGAGAAAGACAGTTTCAGAATTCATCACTCGGCAATTCGATACGGATGAGAGCAGGCGTAAGGCGCTCAAATCACTATCAGACCCCTTAAACCTAAAAAGTGCGGCAGCAACTGCATTCCAGACTTCGCTGCCCGGGTTCGATCCCGCGGAGACTTTTGAAAAGAAAGCGGCAGCGTTGTACGAAGCGCAGCATGGCTTAGAAAATCTTGGAAGAGTGGCAACGGGAAACACTCCAAAGGATGCTGCGGCCATGTTTGGTCTTCGCCCTGAAGACCACGCTGCGTTGACTGCAGATGAGCTTCTACGAAGCTCAAACTGGGCTGCGGGCCACGGCGCAGGCATCGCACCTTCCGAATGGGCTGATGCGATAACTGGTGCGGCCCTATCCAAAAATGCAGCCGATATCTTCAATGATCAACATCTAAACAGTCCAGAGGCGATCCAGAAAGCAGCCGATCAAATGCTCTCGGCCATCACTGATGTGCCAGCTTTAGATTCAAAAGAATTTCAAGTCAAGCGCGAGGCCGATTTCATTCAGCAGCAGATGGATCACGCCAAATACGTAGAAGAAACCATCCACAAGCCCCAGCGCGAAAGAGTGCGGCGGGAACAGGAGCAATTGGCGCTATTGCGTCGCAGTGTGGAAATCTCAGAAGAACAGGTTGCAGAGGCCAAAGCAGATGCAAGCAAAGCCCAAAGCAATGTTCGGATATCACTGTGGATAGCCTTCGCTTCGCTCTTGGTTTCTGCGTGGCAGTTTTTGAAAGACTATTTTTAGCACCCCGGCCGCACAGCAGTAGGCATACCTCTTCAGCGGCTCCCCTTGTGCCAGTAGCCAAGCGAGGCTCCGATGCGCGAGGCTGGTGCCAGACGGGGCACGTTGTGCCCCGCTGACTCAGATCTTTCCGGCCTTCGCCAGCCGATTCAGAAATGTCGCCTTGCCAGGATCGATCCCCGGGATGCGCCGGTTCGTGCGCTCCAAGGTTACAGCGGACTTCGTTCGACCAGTTCTCCGGCCGATCTCCGCGTCCGAAAGCTTGCCGAACAGCGCTATTTCCTCCGGCGTCCACGGCCTGCGCTTGGCAAAAGCAGTGATCCCGTGAGCCTTTCTCACCTTGTAGACTGCATGCAAGCTCACTCCCAACTCCCGGCCAATCTGCGAGTCTGGCTTGGTTCCCAGAATCTCCAGGCTTTCCTCAGCCTTCGCCTTCGGCCGCCCCAGGCTGGGTATGCCTCTTTTTTTTCGAGCGCGAATAACCGCATTCACAGATTTACCAACTAATAGAGCAATTCGGCTATCCGGGATAACTCCCAACTGCTCCAATACCGCATCCACCCAGGTGTCCGATTTCCAAGGCGCAATTCCCCTGCTTCGACGTGCGTAGGCGACAGTGTCTTCTTTGAGTCCAATTTGCTTGCTTATTTCAAAATCTGGAGCTGTCCCAAGCAAGGCAACCATTTCCGCAGTCCACTGGCATCTTCCCTGATTTGCAGGTATCCCCAAGCTCTCCCGTTTCGCCTTTACTGTCCTTCTGTTGGCACCGATCAATCTTCCTAACTTAGCATCGGACATCTTGCCGAGCAATTCAATGAAATCAGGAGTCCATTTATCACTCAATCGCTCATATGGCGGAATGCCCAGCATCCGCCTCTTCATATTCACAATGTACCGGCCCACGCCCAACTTCTTTGCGATCTCGATCTCTGGCTCTTTCCCCAGCAAAGCTATCATTTCAGAAGTCCAAAATTCATCCACCGCCGGCTTACTGTGTATTTGGCTAGGTGGAATATTTCTGGCATTCCGCTCAACAAAAACTGTCCTGGCAGATAACCCCACCCTATAAGCCACCTTCTCATCGCTCATAGTGCCGAGTAATGCAATCTCTTCGGGCGTCCACAGATGATTTCTACCCATTTTTATTCTCCCTGACGATCGCGCTTGATCTTCTTCAAATCACGCATTACCTCGTTTAGAAGCATATTTACGTTTTCCCCAGCTTGGATATTGCTCAGCTGCATCGCATCCCCGGCAAGCCGAGTGGCAAGTGCCCTGCGCTCGCGTGGGTAAACTCTCGCAACCAGCTCCCCGATTTCGATAACTGATGTGCCGTCTGGAAGGTCTGTCACCGACACTGCGCGCGGCTCCGGCGGAGGTTCACACGGCACGTAAACGCCCGCCCGCACCCGGCGGAGCGTGCCGTCGTCGCTCACCATTCGGCTGACGTGATCGTCGATGACGTGATAGGACAGGCCTGTCAGCTCCATCAGCGTCTCGCGTGTAACCACCTGGTTCTGCTGAACCAACTCCTCGATCGTGTCCAGTATTCGTTGCCGCGTGGGATGCGTTGGGCGCGCAGGCTTTTGCGCGTCAGCAGGATGGGAAGGGGTCCTGGTCATGGTTGCTCCTTTTCGCGGTCTTGCCAGTGCTTGGAAACAGGTGTGGACGGCCCGCCGGCCATGCGGCGCGGCAGAGGCTCGTCCCAATCGGTGATGTGCTGGTGGCGGCCGATGAACCGCAGCGGCACCAGGCCCTGGGGGCCATTGCGGTGCGCCACGATCTCCAGCTCGCTGTAGCCCTGCAGCTCGGGCAGGCGTTTGCTCTGCGGGTGCGCCCAGTCCGTGAACAGCAGCGCGATCTGGTCGGCTGCAGCCTCGATGGCGCCCGACTCGCGCAGGTGGGACATGTTGGGCCGGCCATAGGCCTCGTCGGCCTTGCGGTTCATCTGGCTCAGCACCACGGCCGCCATGTCCAGGTCCATGGCCAGGTCCTTGATGCCGTTCACGATCAGGTCCAAGTCGCGCGAGCGGTTGTCCTTCTCGGATGCCGCCATGCGCTGGAGGAAGTCCACGAAGATCACGTCCAGGCCGGCCTCGCGCTTGACCTTGAGGGCCTTGCGCCGGATGTCACCCAGCGTGAGGCTGGTCTGGTCGTCGTGGTGCAGGTGCAGCTGCTCCAGGTGGTGGGCAGCAGCCGTCACCGCTGGCCACATGTCCGCGTCCTCGGGATCCGCAGCCAGGATGCGGCTCAGGTCGAAGGCAGCGGCCGCCGCCGTGTGCCGGTGCATCAGTTGCGCAATGGGCATCTCCTGGCTCAGGAACAACACGCTCTGGCGCTGGGCCAGGTGGCGGGCGATGGCCAGGGCCAGCGCGGTCTTTCCGTGCTTGGGGCGCGCGCCCAGCACCAGGAGCTCGCCGCGGCGCAGGCCGCCGTTCAGCAGCTTGTCCAGGCCTCGGATGCCCGTGGCCATGGCCGGGTTGCCCCCGTCGCTCAGTTGCTGCAGCAGCACCAGGTACTCGGTCACCGAATCGCTGATGCGCCTGGGGTCGCGCCGGCCCCGGCTGGTGGCCAGTTGGGCCAGCAGCATCTGGGCCTTGTCGATCTCGGTCGCCGCCAGTGCCCCCGGCTCCATGGCCGCGTCCACCATGGCCGTGCCGGCCTGGATCAGCTGCCGCAGGCGGTGCTGGTCCAGGATCTCGTCGGCGTAGCGCCGCATGCTGGCCTGGCCCGGCAGGAACTGAGCGAGGTCGGTCAGCTGCGGCAGCGTGGTGTCTGCCGCCTGGCGCCGCAGCTCCTCGAAGACCGACACCGGATCCGTGGGCGCGCCGGCCGTGGCCAGGGCCCTGACGGCACGGAACACCTCGCGGTGCATGGGCGCGTAGAACGCCATGGCGTCCAGCTCAGGCAGCGCTGCCCACGCCTCCGGGTCCAGCATCAGGCCGCCCAGAAGCGCGGCTTCCGACGCCACGCTGGCAGGCATGCGGCGCTCGGTGGGACGACTGCGCAATTCTGCGCGGTCCTGCTCGTCGGGTGGAAACTCGTCCATCAGCATTCGACAGCGCCCCCGCGGTGGCTGGGCCAGTTGCACTTCAGCGACCTCGCCCCTTCGCGCAGCCGGTCAAACGAGCGCTCGCCGACCGAGGCCTTGATGTCGTTGATCGCCAGGTTGGACAGCAACACCGTGGGCCGCTGCATGGCGTAGCGACTGTCGATCACCTCGAACAGCTGCAGGCGCTCTGCGTCCGTGCCCATGCTGGCCCCGACTTCATCGATGACCAGCAGAGCATCGCTCCCGAGGCTGGCGATCAGTTCGCTCTCAGTCTCCGGCCGGTCCCAGGAACTGGCCTGGAACCCGCTGCTGCCCCACGTAGCGCGCAGCATGCGCACGATCTGCCGGCTGCTGAGGATCCGGGCGCCCAGATCGCGCTCTTGGATGACGTGGTTCACCATGGCGCAGCCGAGGTGGGTCTTGCCAGTGCCCACCGGGCCGATCATCCACAGGCCACCACCCGAGCGGAAGTCGTTCTCCTCGGCGAACTTGCGGCACGCGGCCAGCACGTCTGCCTGGCCGGGATGGAACGGGCGATAGTTGGCAAACGAGCACTCCAGCATCCGGCCCACTAGGCCACTGCGGGCCATCCGGCTGCTCAGCCGGTCCTTTCGCTCTGCCTCTTTTTGCTCACGCATCGCTGCGGCAATGCGCTCATCGCGCTCATGCTGGAATTGATCCGTCATCGGGGACACCTTGGTCGTAGTAATCGCTGTGTTCATGGGTAAAGCCGCTGTGGCGGCCGGCATTGCTTCGGGGCTGGCCGTGGCCACCAGACGGTGCGCGGCCGCTTCCCTCCCGGTTGGCGTACCAGCCGGCGTTGAACCCCTGCCAACCAGCGGAGCAGGAGTAAGCGATGGCGTCGTTCAGCGAAAGGCCGGCCGCTTTCGCTTCTTTGGCAATGCCCTCCAGGGCGATGTCGGTGAGCGGGGCGCGTTTGGCCTTGCGTTGGGCCAGAAATGCGTTCCAGACTCGTTCTTCAACGTCGTCGGGTCGTGTCGCCTCTGCGCTGCTGCGCTTGCGTGCTCCGTCGCCCGCAGACGCGCCTTGCCTGGAGACGCGGGATGGAGGGGCCGTACCGTCAGGTACGGGAGGTATTAACTCTCCCTGTCTCTCTCCCTGTCCCTGTCCCTCTCCCTTATTAGCCGTCTCATGTGCGTCTCTGGTAGACGGTGCATGAGACGCTTTGGTAGACGGTTGAGCGTCTACATGACCGTCTACATGTAGTGAGATGAGACGTTCAAGTTCGGTCTTTGATGCATTGGCGGGAGGCGTCACGCCAGCGTCTCGCAGCCGGGCGGACAGTTCCTTGAGCTGCTCTCGCCAGCGCTGCTGGCGGGACTTCTTGGCATCCACGCCTTCCATGTGAACCTGCCGGCCGTCCCAGGCCTGGACCGCCAAGTCAGCGATCACGGGGTGATAGAGGCGGCCGTCTGAGCACTTCACCCAGCCGCGCATGGCCATGTCGCGCACCTTCTTCCAGCTGCGCGATCCGGACAGGGCCTCGAGCAGGCGCTCATCACTGGGCAGGCTGCCGCCGGGGATCTGGTTCCAGCTCTTGCACCACAGGGCCACAGCAGCCTTGAACTCATCCCCGGTGCTGAGCAAAAACAGGTCGGAGTCGAGCAGGCGCCCGGTCTCCAGGGGCATCCATGGCAGGCCGCGCAGGTTGCAGTCGGGCGGCGTCATGGGTGGGGGTAGATCTGTGCTCATCGTTTTCGAGCTCCCTTTTTCCGAGCCATCCCTCATTCAGAAACACCCGCCTGTTTCAGCAGGGCCTGGATCTGCGGGGCCAGCTTGGCCAAGGCTGCGAGTGCCTCGCGCTGCTTCACCCTGGGGTCAGCACAGAATTTCTGCACCAGATAGAGAACCGGTTGCACATCACCTGTGGAATGGATGTAGGCCTCCAAGTCATGCACCGTGAAGCGGCGCGGATCATCAGGGTTGTTGGCCAGCTTGCGTGACAGGTCAGAGGGGCTCACATCCATGTCGGCCGCGATAGTCTTCAGAGGCTTGCGGTGGCTGTACGCTCCAGCCCTGACCACCTCCAGCATGGTGGAATAGCGCTCGGACAGACCGTCAGGAATTTCGAGCTCTACGGGGCTAGTGGAAACTTGCGGATTCATTGTTTGCACTACTTTCCTGTAGGAAAAACGGGCGAAAAAAAACAATGGAGGCCATGAACACATCACGCCCCATCCATGCGAATTCGCCGGCAGCGCCGACGCCCTTCCACCGCTCCAGCCACACCGTATTGCGGGAGAACATCAACCCAGAAACCGGACGACGCATGCAGGTCATGACGACCTCGCGTCTGGAATTGGCTTGGGCCAGCGGGGAACTGGTGATCACGGCCGGGGGTGGGCGTGTCGTTGTGGATGCCGAAGCAGAACTGCGACGCGCAAAGAGACCGCCGCAAGCACGGTCCTGAAAACGGGAGGTACACAACTCAGTCACAGGCAGCACCTGCGACCACCGCCTCCATGCGGTAGGAGGGGAGCGGAAGGTCGCCGTAGACGTGATCGAACGTCAGCCTGCATCCTTTGGTCGCAGCGAACTCAATGAGCTTCTCAGCTCGTTTGCGCGGGAGATCTCTCCCACTCTCGTAGGCCGCGATCCCTCCTTGCACGCAACCGAGGGCTTGGCCAAGCACCGTTTGTGTCACGCCAAGGTGCTGGCGGATGAGTTTCAGTCTGGTCATGCAGCAAATTATCACTGATACCAATAAAAAACACCACCTTCAGTGTTTTGAAAAACCACTGATCAGCAGGATCATCACGACCATGGAAACTGAAACATCAAGGACGCAGCGCGGTGCGCTGCAAAAAGAAGAGGCCGCCAAGCTACGCGCCATCTGGGATGCGACGCCCAACCGCCCCAGCCAGGCCGAGTTCGGGGAGCTCTACAACATCGGCGGGCAGAGCGCGGTTGGAAATTTTTTGAACGGCACTTCGCCGCTGAGCCTCAAGGCAGCTACTGGCTTCGCCAAAGGCTTGGGCGTTGCGATACGTGATTTCAGCCCTCGACTCGCTGCGGAGGTTCAAGCCATCGCTCAGACGTTGCAGAGCAGTGTGCCGGCTGGAAGCCCTGTCGCACGGGAAGCGCTCACCTCTTCACCGTCTTCGGGAAAAAGGAAGTACATGGTTGCGATACACGATGCAACCACAGAGGAGCAGATTGGAATGGTGCTGCTTCAGGCCGGAGGCTTGTCAGAAGCACATGACCGAGGCGTGCGCTTGATCCAGAAGCACCAAGGCACCCTTCACATTGACATTGAAGAAGTTCAGACCGTTGTCTTTGAACTGTTCTCGCTGAGGCCAGCGCGATGGGACTGAAATTTATCCCTCAAAAATCACCAACAGTGTTGCATTGATAAACACTTGATGTGATACTTCGCCTCGACGCCCACTTCACGGGCGTATGGAGCGAAGATGTCCCCCACAGAGATCGCCGCCCTCCTCAAGGCGGCTCCCGAACGGCACGGCCAGCAATGCATGCTGGCAGCTGATGCAATCCAAGGTCGTCGCTGGCCGACTGCGGCCGCCCTGCTCAGGACCCAGGCAACGATGGTCCAGGAATGGGCTGATCAAGCCCGCGTCCTGGCCACCTGGTGCGAAGCAGAGGCCGAAAGCGGCCGCGTGCATTCCACCGTACCCACGGCGCTGGAATGCCATGCCCCGGCAGACCTGCTGGGCCCGGCCGGAGCCCCCACCCTCGAATCCCTGGAAGCCGGCTTGCTGGCCTTGGCGCATGGCCTGGGCCGCGAGCACGCCGCCCGCGTCCGCCGCGCAATGAACGGCGTGCTGCAGGCCGCCCACGCCCCCGCTGCTCTGCCGCCCCAAGCCGCCCCAAGCCGCCGCGCTCGGCGCCGCGCTGGACAGCAGCAGCCTCGAACAGGCGGACCTGTCATGAGCCGCCAATCGATTCGCTGCCTCTGGCGCCTGATGGTCATGCGCCGCAGCACTGGCGCAGGCCCCATCGCGGCGCTGCGCTGGGCCGCCGGCCTGCTGTGGCGCAACCACCTGACCAGCCAGCGTCGAAAGCACCTGGACCGCCGCGCCGAGGTTGAGCGCGCCGCCCGTCAACGTCTCTAACTCCCAGGAGCTGCAATGCCCGAAGCAAAGCTCAACGTGGCCACCTGCCCCGGCCACCCCACCCTGCTCACATCCTTCACAGCCGACGGTCCTGTCATGGCGCTGGACCTGGCCACCGTGCCGCGCGAGATCTTGGAGCGCATCACTGCACGCGCTCTGAGCGTGGAAGCCGAATGGCAGAGCGGCTCGATCACGACCGAATACCTGGGCGGGAAGGCCGCGCTGGAATGCCTCACCATCGCCGCGAATGCGCTGGACCAGCACTTCCTGCCACTGGTGCCGCGCGTCCGCGACCTGGCGTCCCACGGCATGACCTTCGAGGCCGAGGGGCAGACCTATCCCGTCATCCGTGGCGGCGAGGTGGTCTGCGTCGCCCAGACCGACCTTTCGCCCCTGGAGCTGGCCGCCGTCCGGTCATGGTTGCGGTTGAACGTAGCTGCCGCCACCGAGCGGTCTGTCACCTTTCAGCTGCGTCTGGAGCAGTTCGAGCGGGAAGGCCCAGCCCATCGCTGCCTGCAACCCACTCAGATTTGAAATCCGATCATGACCAAAAAGCCCATGTTCAAGCTGCACCCCGATGGCGAGCAGTACATCCTCAACCTCGCAGGGGTCGTGCTCATCTGCGGCAACACAATTTTCGGCGATCCAACCGAGACCACGCCTCAGGGACGCACCAACGCCATGCGATTGGTCGAGCGTTTCCTGCAGGAGGCCGAGAAGCGCGGCTTCAAGCACACCTCCACCGTGTGGGCGCTCATGCGTCGCAACACACCCAATCCGCGCCTGGCTAATTTGGTGCAGGAGGCAATGGGCCTGCTGCCGAACGATGTGCAAGTCCAGATCATCGCCAGCACAAAGGCGACGGCCAGCACTCCCGCGCCGGCCATTCAGTTGGTCACGGCAACGAGGCACCCGGGCCAGCATGAGCCCGAGACCAATCCGCATCTGCTGCGCCCCGGGCCTGATGGCATCGATCCTCGCTTCTGGGCCGCCGGCAACGAATTGAAGCGCATCGCTGAGGAGGAAGGTGAGGACGCGATCCACAAGCCAGAGCATGCCCATCTGTACGCCAAGATGCTCCGGTACGCGCCGAAGGATCTGCGCGCGGAAATGGAAGCCAAAGCCAACGAGTTGGGCATCATCCCCAAAGCCACGCACGTCAAGGCGGACGGTTCGCCGGTCTACTCGAAGGAGCAGTTGGCTGCAGCCCACGGGGTGAGCATCGAAGAAGTGGACCGCTTTCTCGCCCAGACCCAGATTGACCCGGACGACCTGTATGACGGCCCGGTGTTCCCGGTGCAGTGAGGCAACCATGGCGATTTCCACCACGGATCTTCTCCAGCGAGCCATCGCGTTCCACCTGCGTAAGCCTGGCGCCCAGCAGCCCGCGGCAGACCTCAGCGGCCCGGCCACAGCCGGCGGCTTCGACTACATCGTGCTGCGCAATCTGGGCGGCGTGCTGGCCGTCTACCACGTCATGACCCACAGCCGCACGCTCAAGCGCCTGCGCCGCTGGCCGAAGGCGGTGGAGTGATGGCAACCGTCATGATTTCCGTGATGGTTCCTGCACATGGCCCCGTTCTGGACCATGGTGTGGCTTCACGCCATGTGCGCAGACTTTTCGCCAATTTTGGCGAAAAGGTGCCGACCGCCTGTGACTCGCTCGAAGATAGCCGCACGCGCGTCCGAATTTCGGACGCGCTGGTGATGGTGCAGAACCACACCATCACCACCTTCGTCCGGAAAACGGACGAAGAGTGCCAAGGTCTGCCAGTTGGGCACTTCGTACGAAAAACGTACGAAGTGGGTTCCGATGAAATTCGTCGGAACACCCAGCAGCAGGCCATGGACCAAGCGTACGTTTTGCGTACGGCTGGGGTTCCCGGATTCGAGCCGGGAAACTGCACGACCCGAGGAGGCGACGAAATTCGTCGGCGCCTGCGGTCAGGCCTTGGGCTTGCGAGTCCGCTTCACAACAGGCGCCTGCTTCTCCGCACTGCTCGTATCCACCGCATTTCCGGACTCCACGATTTCATAGGGTGGAAGATGAGTTCTGCGACGGTATTCGTAGGTCGTTGCCTTGGGATGCGTGGGCGGCGACATGCCTTTGCTGGCGTACAGGCTGGCCACACCCGCGCGCCATATCGTTGTAGCGAAGTCGCGCAAGCTTTCGTCGTCTGCAGGCCGGCCCAGATCCTCCGCCAAGGAGGCCTGAATCTTCTCGAAGTCGGCATGGGCCACGGCGGAGGCCATAGCGGCGGTGCTCGCATCGGCCCCAGTCTCGTACCTGCGCTCATCGATGTAGGCAGCCAAGCGACCGATCACCCCTGTCAGGCGGATCCAGTCCATCACGCTGACTGCATCCAGGTTGGGAGCGAAGGATTCCTCCAAGCGCGCCGAGATCTCGGCGTTCATGGATCTCCCGTTGGCCTTCGCCGCGGCTTCGACTTTCGCCTTGAGCTCAGGGAGCATGCGCAGGCCCAGCGGGGCGATGCTTCCGGTGGGGGCGGTGGTGGTTTTGGGTGTGCGTGCCATAGCTACGCAGTGTAGTAAAAAATCGATTGCAGGCAATGGCTACAGCGCGTAATAATGACAGCGCGTAGCAATACAAGGAGGTTTGATGCAAGGAAATGGAAAGTTGGCACCGTCGCCGATCCGGCTACCGCAGCCCCTCAAGGACTGGCTGAAGCACCAGGCCATCGACAACCACCGCTCCTTCAACAGCGAGGTCTTGGCCCGCCTTGAGGAGAGCAGAGCCCGACAGGAGAAGGACACCATACAGTGACCGCCCCACACCCACCGCCCTGGCCGCAGCAGGCCACAAAAGGCGAAGCCCCGAAGCAGGTGAGAGCGCTTCAGGGCTTCTTGATCCCGAACCCTTACCAGGACTGAATCATGACCGAGATTATCGCGCGCCCAGCTACGGGCGCAAGGCCAAGCCACGCCCGCAAAAAGGCCAGGCCGGCGGAAACCACGCCCCCGCAGCCCACCAATGAGGCCGAAGCTCTGTGCCGCCAGGCAGTCGGCGTAGTCTCCACGCTTGTGGCGCGCGCTGCTGAAACCAGCAATATCCCGGCGCTTGCCCCGCCAGAATTTCTGGACGAGGCGGACTGCCTGCTGATGGAGATTCGCGACAACGGCGCAAAAACCCGTGGGCTGGTCGGTGCGCTGCAGCGGGCATACACCCTCCTGGACGGCGCGGCGTCGGAAACACCGGAGCGCTTGAGCACCGCTGTTGGACAAGCGGTGTTGGCCAGCTTGACCATCAGCAGCGCCCTGACCCTCACCAAGGCGCTGGAAACGGCTTACCAAGCAGGCGACCTACAGCGGCTGCGCGCACTGGGCACATACCAGGGCGCAATGGAGGTGGCAGTGCAAGGCCGTGCGGGAGCGTCGGCCGCGCCATCGCCCCACGCCCGCACGCAGGTCCATGAGTCCTTGGGCCAACTTGCCGCGCTGCTGAAACAGGCCGCGCGCACCGATGAACCCCACGCCCATAGCGGCGACTCCGACCGCCTACTGCGAATCGGAGGGGAACTCGCGGAGCGGGGGGCCGCTGCCGTGGGGACGCCCGACTGCGAAGACCTCGCCTTCGACATCGCCGCATGCGTCAGCGCATCCAGCCGCGTGCCAGGAGACACCCAGTCACCAAAGCGTGCGGAATTCATCAAGCTGGCAGCGGAAGTCCTGGCCGTCCTGGCCGATACGCCCATCACCGACATACTGAGGGCCGGGCTCGCCCAAAGCTCAAACCCCACGGCCAAGACAGGCCCGTCCATGCCGGGGCTGAACCTGGACCAGTTGCGGAAGGTCCTTGGACGTGTCGCGCGAGACGCCTCCACGTTGAACAATCTGCTCATGGCTGCCCAGGCCACTGATGACGGCACCATGCTGGCTTACTTGGTGGATGGAGCCCAGGCCCTGACCGAGAAAATCGGCGGAATGGCAGATCAAGCAGTTGAAGGCGATGTCATCGGGGACTATGACAGCTGGTTCTTCGGCCCCAACTTCGGCCAGCGTGGGGGTGCAGCATGATCACCGTCGCACAAAAGCCTAAGGCTCGCACGCAACAACCAGCCACGGCAACCCGGCCGGCAGCCGCATCCACCGCCCCAACCCGGACCCCGGCCAGCCTGTTGGCCGCGTTCATCAGCATGGGCGACTCCCTCGAAGTTTCAGCCAACACCTGGGCGCAGGCCGGTGGCCATCGTGATGCAGCCCGGCTCCTACTCACCGCGAAGGCGGACATCGAACACTTCGCCGAGCGCACCACCCACGCACAGGACATGGCTGGCGATTTCGCCCTGGATATCGCGGCCCTGATCAAGGCAGCTCGCCGTACTCCAGGCCCAGCAGCACCTGCCGAAGCCGCGAAGCTCTTGGATGAAGCCATGACCGATTTGGCCTGGATCGCGGACATGCCCGTGGCCGAGCTGATGGAAGACGCAGCACCATCAGCGGCGCAGCAGCAGGACCAGGAAGAACGCCTCAAGCTCGCACGCGGCGCCAACTACCAGATCGAGCGTCTGGCCCAGACCCTGATCCTGCTGGCTGACCAGCTGGACGCTGATGCACAGCCCGTCTTCCATGGAATGGCGGCTCGCATTGCCCAGCTCTCCGGGATCGTCTACTTCGCGGGCCAGCTCCACGGGGAAGACCCGGCCACCGTGGGCACCCCGCCCCAGCGCGACCTGCAGAGCGCCTTCGAGGGAGGGCTGCGCTGTGGCTGAAGCACGCAAACCCAAGAGCAGCGCCCAGGCCCTCCTGGCCACGGCGCCGCGCACGCTCAACGGAGCCGCCTGGCTGGAGCAGCATGAGGACCTGACCCACCACCTGCTGCACATGATGGCGCGCGCCCTGGCCAAGCCGGCTGGCCGTGCCACGGACGGAGCGCTGCAGCCCATTGCCCAGGCATACACGGCCCTGCGCGCGCACGCCAAGGAGGTGATGGGCGATGCAGTGCCCGTGGTGCTGGCCGCCGACGGCCGCCATGAAATCCCGTTCGAGAAGCTGTCCGAGGCTCGCGCCAAGGTGGCAGTGCTGCAGGCCGAGCTTCAGGCGGCGCACATCGCGGGCGCCCAGGCCCGGGATCTGCTGGCCATGGTGCAGTCCTGCATGGCTCAAGGCACGGAGCCTTCGGCCGAGCTGGTGGCCCGCATCCAGCAGGCCGTGAGCCAGACGGCCAGCACCACAGAACCACAGCCCGGCGAAGGCCAGGAAGCGGTCCAGGACCTGGTACGCGGGCTCGCCAGCCATGAGTTCAACGCCGGCAGGCAGGCCATGCGCACCGACATCATGTCGTTGCTGTCGCGCCGGCTGGGGGAAATGGCGGCCGCCTCGAAGCGTTACCCGCAAACAGCCGGCACGTTGAACCAGGCAGCCGGGGTGCTCAGGGTGGCACGCAAGCAGATCCAGGAGATTCAGCCATGACCTGTCTTTATGCAGGCCAGCCCCTGCACTCAGCCGGGAATTCAGTCGAATTCTTCAAAGTAACTGGTGGGCACGTCGATCACATGCGCGTAAGGAGCGCAGACTGGCCGGTACTGGAGCGCGACACTCAAGCGGATCGAGTCCAAGGCACGTTCGCGCTGCTCTTCGTTCGCGGCTTGGAAGCGCTCCCAGAAATCAGGCGGGAAAGAGGCAACGGTTCCGGATGCGCCATCTGCATCTTCAAATCTGAGGGAGCCTCGCACCCAGTTCATCGTCACGCCTTCCGCCTGCGCCCATTGAGCCAAGCGGGCAGTCAACAGCTGTTGTCCGTTCATTTGCATGATCTTGCTGTGGGGGACTCTGAAGTATGCGCGCGTAGGCATTCTCCTACCAGGGAAAAACCTGACGACAGCGCTTCATCAAGCCCGAGGCATCACCAAGTGTCGCCCCGGGCCAATGCTCAGGAGGCCTTGAAAACATGACTGCTGAAGCCATCACCACCAGCCTCTACCTGACCGAGGAAGAGATCGACGGCCTCTGCAAGCCCCTGAAACAGCGCTTCGCCCAGCGCCGGTACATCGAGCAGGTGCTGGGCCTCCCGATAGCCGGCATTCGTCCCGACGGGCTGCCCCTGGTGGGGCGCACCATGGTGGACGAAAAGCTCAACAACAAAAAGCCCTCCGCGTCCGAGCGCGGAGTCAAATGGAGTAAGTGATGGGTCGCAGAAGAGAGCGGGCATCAGGCTTCGGCCTGTTGCCCAGGATGGAAGCCAGGCCGCGCAAGAACGGGCTTGTCACCTACCGGTATCACCCCGTGGGTGGCAAGCCCATCAACCTGGGCACCGACCGCACGGCGGCCATGCAGGCCGTGCTGGAGATGAACCACGCGCCCAACTCCCAGGGCACGATCCGCGAGCTCTGGGACCTGTATCAGAAGACCGCCCGCTGGACGGCCTTGGCCGAGCGCACGAAGCAGGACTACGAGTCGTACAGCCTGAAGCTCATCGAGGTCATGGGCGAGGTGCCTGCCGCCGCGGTGCGCCCTACAGACATCGCCAGGTTCCTCCGCGTGGAGCGTGCAGACGCGCCCGTGCGGGGCAACCGAGAGATAGCCCTGCTCTCGAACCTGATGAACGTGGCCATCGAGCGCGGGCTGATCGACGCCAATCCATGCAAGCAGGTCAAGAAGAACAGCGAGCGGGCCCGGACGGAAGCGCCGGAGCCGGCCGAGCTGCGCGCATTCCTGGACTGGCTGGAGGCCGGCAGCCCAGCGCGCAAGACACTGGCCCTGATGGCGGAGTTTGCCGCCTTGGCTGGCTCGCGCCGCGTGGAGTTCCTGGCCCTGCAGGTGCCTCAGATCGACATGCAGGCCGGCGAGATCCGGCTGATGCGCGCAAAGCAGCACGGCGGCACCAAGCGTGCCGAGAACATCGCCATGGGCCCGGCCATGCTGGACCTGGCCAAGAGGCTACTGCAGCTGCCGCGTCCCGAGACATCGCTGCATGTCTTCATCAATCAGCACGGCAGCCCACTCACGGAATCGGGATTCACCACGGGCTGGCAGCGGGCCATGGTCGAAGCCCTGGAGACCAAGGTGATCAGCAGACGCTTCACCTTCCACGACCTGCGGGCGTACTACACGACCCAGCACAAGGCACGGTATGGTGCCCTGCCCGAGCTTCACGCCAGCTCGGCCACCACGGCCCGGGTCTACGACCGCTCGAAGGTCTCAAAACGGCAGTCCCTGGGCTGACCTCTATTCCCAAATTGGGAATAAAACAAAAGCCGCGCTACCTTTACGATAGCGCGGCTTCCGCGTGTTTGTTGGTGGGTCCTGCGAGATTCGAACTCGCGACCAACGGATTAAAAGTCCGCTGCTCTACCGACTGAGCTAAAGACCCGAACCACGCTTTGCATGCATCAGATGCTGCTCAGCGAAGACATAGATTCTAGCACCAAATTTTACGCCTCAATTCTTGATGCGGCTCAGTTGATCGATGACCCAGCCTGCGGCGCACTGGCCGAAGGTGGCGGTGACGGCTACCACCGAGCCGTAGCCGTGGCAGTTGAGCGTGCCGTCGCCTTCGATGGCGCAAGAGGCATCGGGCGGGGCGACGGCCTCGCGGCTGAAGACGCAGGCGATACCGATGCGCTTGCCTTCCTTGGGTGCGCCATGCTCGCGGCGCAGGCGGTAGCGCAGTTGGGCCAGCAAAGGGTCGTGCGTGGTGGCGCTGAGGTCTTCGATGTCCACCTTGTGCGCCAGGCGCTTGCCGCCGGCCGCTCCGACCGAAATGAAGCACTGGCGCGTGGCGCGCGCATGGGCGGCCATGGCAGTCTTGGCCTTGACCTGGTCACAGGCGTCGATGACGGCGTCCGCGTTCTGGGGCAGCAGGCGCAGCCAGTTGTCCGGATCCACGAAGTCGTCGATGCAGTGCACGCGGCAGGCCGGGTTGATCTGGGCAATGCGCTCGCGCATGGCTTCGATCTTGGCCTGGCCCACGGTGGTGGAGAGCGCGTGAATCTGGCGGTTGATGTTGGACTCGGCGACATGGTCCATGTCGATGAGTGTGAGCTCGCCCACACCGCTGCGCGCCAGCGCCTCGGCGGTCCACGAACCCACGCCGCCGATGCCCACCACGACGACGTGTGCGGCGCGGATGCGCGCGGCGCCCGGCACGCCATACAAGCGCTCCAGGCCGCCGAAGCGGCGCTGCAGGTCGGCATCAGAAAAAACAGCGCCTGCTTCAGGCGCTGTCTTGTCTTCTCCCGGAAGGGATGAAGAGACCGTGTCGTTCATCACTTGAGACTGGCGAGACGGTTCTTGGCCGCGGCTGCGGCTTCGGCGTTGGGATAGGCCTTGATCAGGTCTTCCAGCGTCTTGCGCGCGCCCTTGGTGTCCTTCATCTCGATCTGGCAGTTGGCGATGGACAGCGCCGCCTCCGGCGCCCGGCCATGCATGGGGGCTGCCGCCAGCAGCGCGCGGAAGTTGGAGATCGCGTCCTTGTAGTTGCGATTGGCGTACTGCGCGTTGCCCAGCCAAAAGCGTGCCGAGGGCACGTAGCCGCTCTTGGGCCACTGGTTCAGGAAGGACGAGAATGCCGTGCCGGCTTCGGCAAAGCTGCCTGCGCGGAACTGCGCCAGCGCGGCTTCGAAGTCGCGCTTCTCTGCCGGGTCGGCCGCGAATTCCTGGCCGTCCACCGTCACCGTGACCGGCTCGAACTGGCGCAGGCGCTCGTCCACGCCCTTGGCGATGTCGCGCTGGCCGCGCTGCAGCTCGGCCACATCGCGCAGCAGCTGCTCGTTCTGGCCGCGCAGCTTGGCTTGCTCGGACTTGAGCTGCTCGATCTGCGACTGCAGTTCGAGCAGGCCACGGCGCGTTTGCGCGCTTTCCTCGGTCATGCGCTGCTGCGACTGCTGCATGCTGTCGACACGCTGGCGCATTTCGAGGATGGCGCGGCGCGCCTCGTCATCGCCGAACAGCGCGGCATGGCCGCTGGCGGCGTAGCCGACCATCAGGCCGGCAGCCAGCAGCGTGCGCAGCGCGGTGCGATGCAGGATCGGGGAGCGCTGCATGTTCATCAACGGTAGGACAGTTCAGCGCGGCGGTTTTGCGCGTAGGCGTCTTCGGAATGGCCTTCGGAGGCAGGCTTTTCCTTGCCGTAGCTCACGGCTTCCATCTGCGCGTCGCTCACGCCCAGCAGGCCCAGCGAGCGGCGCACGGCTTCAGCGCGCTTTTGGCCCAGGGCCAGGTTGTATTCGCGGCCGCCGCGCTCGTCGGTGTGGCCTTCGATCTGGACCTTGCGTGCAGAAGACGCCTTCAGGAAGCGTGCATGGGCTTCTATCTGGGGCTGGGCGTCGGCCTTGACGACGTAGCTGTCGAAGTCGAAGTAGACGATGCGGCTGACGCCCTGGGGACCTGCCTTGTCGGCAGCCGAGCCGGTCAGGTCCACGCCCGAGATGCCGCTTTGCGAGGTGCTGCCGGTGCCGGCACCGCTGCCCTGGCCCGTGCTGGAGGCGCCCGCGTCGGTGACCGGGGTTTCGTCGAGCTTGACGCCCGAGCTGCAACCTGCCATGAGTGCGGTGACTGCAAGTGCCAGGGAAAGTCGTTTGATGGTGATCATGAAAAATCTCCGTATGTCCGGATGGACTTCGTGCTGAGTTGACTTGTTGACTGAAAAGAAATCGAGGAAGCCGGGCTATCACTGGCGCTGGAACGGACCCCAGTCGGGCTCGCGGATGTCTCCGCCCTGCCCTGCCAGCCGCGCCTTGATCTTGCCGTCCAGCGTGGTGGTCATCAGGGACTCGCGGCCCTGCTGCAGCGTGGCGTAGACGATCAGGCGGCTGTTGGGAGCGAAGCTGGGGCTTTCGTCCGCCGTGGTGTCGGTGATGGCATTCACGGTGCCGGTGCCCAGGTCCATGACGTGGAGCTTGAAGCCGCCGCCCACGCGCGAGATGTACGCAAGCCACTTTCCATCGGGGCTGACACTGGGCGAGATGTTGTAGTTGCCGGTGAAGGTGACGCGCTCCGCGCTTCCGCCGGAAGCCGGCACCTTGTAGATCTGCGGGGCGCCGCCACGGTCGCTGACGAAGTAGATGGAGCGGCCGTCGCTGGAGAAGTTCGGCTCGGTGTCGATGCCGCTGCTTTGCATCAGGCGGCGGGGCTCGCCGCCCTGGGCGCTGATCAGGTACAGCTGCGAACCACCATCACGGCTGAGCGTGACGGCCAGCGAGTTGCCATCGGGCGCCCAGGCCGGCGCGCTGTTGGAGCCCCGGAAGTTGGCGACCAGACGACGGCGGCCGCTGGCCACATCGTGCACATAGACCACGGGCTTGCGCGACTCGAAGGACACATAGGCCAGCTGGGTGCCGGTGGGCGACCAGGCGGGCGAGATGATGGGTTCCGGGCTGGACAGGGCGGACTGCGCGTTCTCGCCATCGGCATCGGCCACCCACAGGCGGTAGTTGCTTCCTGCCTTGGTCACGTAGGCGATGCGTGTGGAGAACACGCCTTTCTCGCCCGTGAGTTTCTCGTAGATGTAGTCGGAGATGCGGTGGGCCACCAGGCGCAGGTCGCCGGTGGTGACGGCAAAGCCCTGGCCGCCCAGGTCCTGGCCCTTGACCACGTCCCAGAGGCGAAAGCGCACGTCGTAGCGGCCATCGGCCAGGCGCGTGATGCTGCCCACGGCCAGGGAATCTGCGCTTTTCTGGCGCCACATGGCGACATCGGGGCGCGAGGTTTCATCGAGTTGCACGCCGGCCGTGTCCACGGCGCGGAACTGACCGCTGCGCTCCAGGTCGGCCTGGATGATGGCCGAGATCTTCTGGGGCGCCTGCCCTTCTCCCTTGAATGCTGCAATGGCGATGGGCAACTGGGTCAGGCCCACGCCCGTCACTTCGACGCGGAACTGGGCCAGCGCGGGAATTGCGGGAGTGGAGGCAAGAGCGGCCAGCAGGGTTCGGCGCGAAGGGCGCGGCACGGCCGCCAGGGAGGAAGGAGAAAGGAGTCGGTCAATAGTCATTGGCATTCATCAATATCTACGGGAAGACCCCGGTACTTGCACAGGTGCGAATGTTACACACACTGGATGCGTCACGATGTAAGAACGTGCACTGTAGGGTCTGTCGGCCCAGGCTTTGTCGATCCCCGCCAGCCGCATCGGTTCCCCATGGGGCAGCCCCAGGCAAGCCCGCCGTAAAATCCGCGCTTCATGCACGCACCATCCTCACCGCCGCCGGCCCCTGCGCCGTCCGCCGCACCGGCGGCCCATGATCTCGCCAGCACCCTGACCCTGTCGCAGCGCCTGAAGCGCCTGTCCCCCTATTTTGGTGGTCAGCGCCTGGCCTGGACGATGGCCGTGGCCGCCACGCTGGTGGGTGCGGTCACCGAGCCGTTGATACCGGCATTGCTGCAGCCGCTGCTGGACAGCGGCTTCACCGACGGCACGCTGCCCCTGTGGTCGGTGCCGCTGGCCATCATCGGCGTGTTCCTGGTGCGGGGCCTGTCGCAGTTCGTGGGCCAGTACGCGCTGGCGCGCATTGCCAACGAGGGCATGCTGGCGCTGCGCAGGCGCCTGTTCGAGCGGCTGCTGGCGGCCGACATGGCCTTGTTCTCGCGCCAGTCGGCCTCATCGCTGTCCAACACCGTGGTCTATGAGGTGCAGACCGGCTCCACCCTGCTGGTGCAGGCCATGCTGGGCATCTCGCGCGATGGCTTCACCCTGGTGGCGCTGCTGGGCTACCTGCTGTATCTGAACTGGCAGCTGACGCTGGTGGTGGCCGCCGTGGTGCCGGGCGTGGCCTGGATCATGAAGACGCTGTCGCGCCGCCTGTACCGCATCACCAAGATCAGCCAGGAAGCCACGGACTCCCTGGCCTATGTGGTGGAGGAGAACGTGCTGGCCCACCGCATGGTGCGCCTGCATGGCGCGCAGCAGGGCCAGCAAAAGCGCTTTGGCGGCCTGAGCGGGCAACTGCGCAAGCTGGCCATCAAGGCCACCATCGCCTCTGCGGCGATGACGCCGCTGACCCAACTGCTGGCCGCTGCTGCCCTGTCGGCCGTGATCTGCATCGCGCTGTGGCAAAGCCGGGGCACGGGAGCCGCCGCGGCCAATGTGCAGGATGTGACGGTGGGCAGCTTCGCGGCCTTCATCACGGCCATGCTGATGCTGATTGCCCCCATCCGCCGCCTGGCCGATGTGGCCAACCCCATCACGCGCGGCGTGGCGGCGCTGGAGCGCGGCCTGCACCTGCTGGAGGGCTCGGGCGACGAGACCGGCGGCACCCAGGTGCCCGGCAAGGCGCGTGGCGAGATCGAGCTGCGCGACGTGTCCGTTCAGTTTGGCGAGGACAAGGCGCCCGCCCTGAGCCATGTGGACCTGCGCGTGCGCCCCGGCGAGGTGGTGGCCCTGGTGGGGCCGTCCGGCGCCGGCAAGACCACGCTGGTGAACCTGCTGCCGCGCTTTCTGCAGCCCACGGATGGGCAGTTGCTGCTGGACGGCACCCCCCTGCCCGAATGGGATCTGGCCGCCCTGCGCCAGCAGTTCGCCATGGTCAGCCAGGATGTGGTGATGTTCAACGACACCATTGCCGCCAATGTGGCGCTGGGTGGCGTGGAAGACGAGGCACTGCTGTGGGCGGCGCTGGACGCCGCCAACCTGGGCTCGCACGTGCGCGGCCTGCCCCAGGGCCTGCAGACGGTGGTGGGACACAACGCCAGCCAGCTGTCCGGCGGCCAGCGCCAGCGGCTGGCGATTGCGCGGGCGCTGTACAAGGATGCGCCGGTCCTGATTCTGGACGAGGCCACCTCGGCACTGGACAACGAATCCGAGCGCCTGGTGCAGGAGGCGCTGACACGGCTGATGCAGGGCCGCACGACCCTGGTCATCGCCCACCGGCTGTCCACCATCGAGCATGCCGACCGTGTGGTGGTGATGGAGCGCGGCCGCATCGCCGAGCAAGGCACGCATGCCGAACTGCTGGCGCGCGACGGGCTGTATGCCAGGTTGAGCAGGAACCACGCCACCTGAGCGGACAGGATTGGGGGCGGCCATGCCGCTTTCGCTTGCGGCTTGCAGCTGGCGGCTACCAGCTCCCGCGCGATGGCTGGGTCTTGCGTTCGGCCTTGATGGCCTTGGTGAGTTTGTCGACCATGTATTGGCGGTCCACCTGCCTGGCGAAGTCGGCGGCGGTGAAGCCGCGCTGGTTGCGCAGGATGACGTCGGCGCCTTCGGCGATGAGCAGGTCCACCACGGCTTCGCTGCTGTACTGGGCAGCCAGCATCAGCGGCGTGGTGCCGTTGGGCGATTCGGCGTCGATGTAGGCGCTTTTGTCCAGCAGCAGCTTGATGATGTCCAGCGTTTGGGGCAGGTCGGCCGAGGTGGCGTAGTGCAGCGGTGTCCAGCCGGGGCGGTTGACATCGGCGCCCCGGCGGATGAGTTCCTTGGCCAGGTCCAGGTGGCCCTTGATGCAGGCCATCATCAGCGGCGTTTCGCCCTGCTGCGAGGCTTCGTTGACCTTGATGCCGGGGGACTTGAGCAGCACGTCGAAGACGCCCAGGGAGCCCTGGTGCAGGGCCGCAACCAGGCCCGGGCGGCCGCGCGTGTCGCGCGTGTTGGGATCGAAGCCGCGAAAGATCAGGTTGACCATGGCGCGCTCGTTGTCGCTGACGATGGCACGCACGTAGTCGTCGTACTGGCTGGCGTGCGCCAGCCCGGCACCGGCTGCAGCCACGGCCGTCAGGGCGCGGCCGGCCCGGGCCAGCCAGCGGCGACGGTCCACGCGGCCGACGGCCGCAGCATTCAGTCTCATGCGACAACCCCCTTGAAAAGCTGATCGAAGTTGGCACTGGTCAGGGCCGCCACCTCCTCGACCGGAATGCCGCGCACCTGTGCAATCTGCTGGGCCACGTACGGCACATACGACGGATTGTTGGTCTTGCCGCGATAGGGAACGGGCGCCAGATAAGGGCTGTCGGTCTCGATCAGCAGGCGGTCGGCCGGCACGAAGGCGGCCACGTCGCGCAGGTGCTGGGCGTTCTTGAAGGTGACGATGCCCGACATCGAGATGTAGTAGCCCAGGTCCAGCGCCGCGCGCGCGACCTCCATGGTCTCGGTGAAGCAGTGGAAGACACCGCCGGCCTGGCCTGCCGAGCCGTCCTCGCCTTCTTCACGCAGGATGGCCAGCGTGTCGTCCGAGGCACTGCGGGTATGGATGACCAGGGGCTTTTGCGTCTGGCGCGCCGCGCGGATGTGCACGCGAAAGCGCTCGCGCTGCCACTCCATGTCGGCAATGGTGCGGCCGCCTTTGCGGTCTTCCATGCCGTAGTAGTCCAGGCCCGTCTCGCCGATGGCGACCACGCGCGCCAGCGCGGCGCGCTCCACCAGGTCGCCCACGCTGGGCTCGGTCATGTGTTCAGTATCGGGGTGCACGCCCACGGTAGCCCAGAAGTTGTCGTGGTCCAGCGCCAGCTGGTGCACATCGCCGAACTCCTCCATCGTGGTGCAGATGCACAGCGCACGCGTGACACGCGCGGCCGCCATGGCCTCGCGGATCTCGGGCAGGCGGCTTTGCAGCTCGGGGAAGTTCAGATGGCAGTGGGAATCGGTAAACATGGAATCTCGTGGTTCAGAAACAGCCATGCCGACCCGGGAGCTGTCCTCCCTGTCGGCATGCATGGCAGGCAGGTGCACCTGAAACAGGTGCAGCCATCAGACCGTCTGCGTGGCCTTGTCCGAGCTCAGCGCCGCGCCCAGGATGTTCTCGATCTTGGCCTTGAGCTCGGCGGATTTCTCGTCCTTGGGAAACTGTATGCCTATGCCCTGCGTGCGGTTGCCCGAGGCGCGTGCGGGCGTGATCCACGCCACGCGGCCGGCCACGGGATAGCGCTGGGGCTCGTCGGGCAGGGTCAGCAGCACGTAGACATCATCGCCAAGACGGTACTCGCGCTGCGTGGGCACGAAAACGCCCCCTTCTGCGAACATGGGAATGTAGGCGGCGTACAGCGCGGCCTTTTCCTTGATCGCCAGTTGCATCACGCTGGGACGGGGTGTGGAGGGTGCGGTGCTCATGGATGGTTTGCAGACATTGGTTCGGTGAGCGGCCGGCGCAATCGGCACCGGGCCCAGGGCCGTAGGTTAACAGGCCGGGCTTTCATGTGGCGAAAAGCGCCTGGCCATATTCTCCCGTGCCCCGCCCTTCATGCCCGGCGCTGGCGGGCAGGCTGGCCGGACATGAGCACGCGCCGCGCCTCTGCGGCCAGGGCTTCTGCCATGAGGCCTGCGTTGAAGGGATGGTCGGCCGTGCGCGCGGCCTGGGCCAGGGTTCGCGACCATTCGGAAAGCAGGCCCATGTCCAGCGGCCGCGAAGGCAGGTCGGCCGGTGTGAAGTAGCGCGGCGCGGCGCCTGCGGCCAGTGCCATCAGGTCGTGGCAGATCTTTTGCAAGGCCTCCACGGCATGGGGCGGCGCGTAGGCGGCCAGGGCCGCCACATCGCCCTTGGCCAGCGCACGCGGCAGCTGTGACCACGACGCCATGTCGCTGCCGCCACCGCTTTGCGCCAATGCCAGTGCATCGCCGGGCCGCCCGCCTGCTGCGCGCAGCGCCACGGCGGCCGCTTCAGGGGGCACGCCCTGCGTGTCCAGCCAGGAAAGGGCCTCTTGCTGATCCGGCCAGGCCATGGTGTGGATCAGGCAGCGGCTGCGAATGGTGGGCAGCAGCTGGTGCGATGCCTCGCTGGCGAGCACGAAACGCGCATCGCCGGGCGGCTCCTCCAGCGTCTTGAGCAGCGCATTGGCCGTGATGGCATTCATCTGCTCGGCCGGATAGACCAGCACGGCCTTGCCGCGCCCGCGCGCGCTGGTGCGCTGGCAGAACTCCACGGCGTCGCGCATGGCCTCGACACGGATTTCCTTGCTGGGCTTGCGCTTCTTGTCGTCGATGTCGGCCTGGGCCTTCTCGGGCAGGGGCCAGCCCAGCGCCATCATCTGCACCTCGGGCATGAGCACGCACAGGTCGGCATGGGCGCGCACGTCGATGGCATGGCAGCTGCCGCAGTGGCCGCAGGCGCCCTGCGGCGACGGCGACTCGCAGAGCCAGGCACGCACCAGTGACAGCGACAGCGCGTACTGCCCCAGGCCCGAAGGCCCCTGCAGCAGCCAGGCATGGCCGCGCTGTGCGAGCAGGCGTGTGCGCTGTTCGGCAATCCAGGAGGTGTCGGTCTCGGCCGGCTGTGGCAGGGCTTCGTTCATGCCGCACCTCCCTGGCCGCCGACCATGATGGCCAGCCAGCCCCGGCGCACCATGACCTGCGTGATCTGCTGCCAGACCGCATGCCGGCTGGCGTTGGAGTCGATGCGGGCAAAGCGCTGGGGCGCTGCTGCAGCGCGCGACGCATAGCCCTGGGCCACGCGGGCGAAGAAGCTGCCGGGTTCGGACTCGAAGCGGTCCGGCACGCGGGCCGAGGCCAGGCGCTCGGCGGCCACCTCGGCGGGCAGGTCGAACCAGAGCGTCAGGTGGGGCTCGCGCAGCAGATCGGGCTGGGGGGCGGTGCCCGTCTGCACCATGCGCTCCAGCGTGGCCAGCGGCTGCAGGTCGAAGCCACGGCCTGCGCCCTGGTAGGCAAAGGTGGCATCAGTGAAGCGGTCGCAGAGCACGACCTCGCCGCGCGCCAACGCGGGCTCGATCACCTGCACCAGGTGGTCGCGTCGCGCGGCAAAGGCGATCAGCGCCTCGGTCAGCGGGTCCATGGCGTCGTGCAGCATCAGCGCGCGCAGCTTTTCGGCCAGCGGCGTGCCGCCGGGCTCGCGCGTGAGCGTCACCGTGCGGCCCTGGTCACGGAAAGCCTGGGCCAGCGACGCGATGTGCGAGGACTTGCCGGCGCCATCGATGCCTTCGAAGCTGATGAACAGGCCGGCGGGGGTTGCATTGGTCATATGGAAAGAGAGGATACGCAAGCGCCGCGGGAACCGCAGCAGCCCTGGGGAATATCTCAGGGCTTTTGCTCAGGGCTTTTGCTGGCCGCGCTGGTAGCGGTTGACGGCGCGGTTGTGCTCGTCCAGCGAGGCACTGAAATGGCTGGTGCCGTCTCCGCGCGCCACGAAATACAGCGCCTTGGTCTGGCTGGGCTGCACGGCGGCCATGAGGGCGGCCTTGCCGGGCATGGCGATGGGCGTGGGCGGCAGGCCCGCGCGGGTGTAGGTGTTCCAGGGCGTGTCGGTCTGCAGGTCGCGGCGGCGCAGGTTGCCGTCGAATTTCTCGCCCAGGCCGTAGATCACGGTGGGATCGGTCTGCAGCAGCATGCCGATGCGCAGGCGGTTGGTGAACACGCCTGCGATCTGGGCACGGTCGGCCGCGCGGCCGGTTTCCTTCTCGACGATGCTGGCCAGGGTCAGGGCCTCGTCGGGGCTCTTGAGTGGCGTGTCGGCCGAGCGCAGCGCCCAGACATCGGCCAGGCGCCGGTCCATGGCATGCAGGGCCCGGCGCAGCACGGCCAGGTCGGAGCTGCCCTTGGCGTAGGTATAGGTATCGGGGAAGAAGCGGCCCTCCGGCGCCACCCCGGGACGGCCCAGGGCCTGCATCAGGGCCGCATCGTCCATGCCCGCGCTTTCCTGGCGCAGGAATTCCTCGCGGGCCAGGGCTGCGCGCACCTGGCGCCAGTTCCAGCCCTCGACCAGGGTCAGCGCCTTGAGCGATTCCTCGCCACGCGCGAGCTTTTGCAGCAGCACATAGGGGGTCAGGCCCGTGGTCAGTTCATAGTTGCCGGCCTTGATCTGCCGGTCCTGCCCCGAGACGCGGAACCAGGCGTACAGCAGCCGCGCATCGGTCTGCACCCCGGCCTTGACCACTTCGCGGGCGACGCCGCGCGGCGTGGTGCCGGGTTCGACCTCCAGCTCCAGCGTGGGCTGGGACAGCGGCAGGGGCTGGTTCAGCCACCACCAGCCGGCACCGGCCAGCACGGCTGCCAGCACCAGCAGCATCATCAAAGCGCGAAAGATAAAGCGCACAACCTCGGTCCAAGCAAGCAATAGAGCGGCTGATCATAATTCAGCCATGACCCAGCCTTTACTGAACGGCATCGCCCCCGTTTCCCATCTCGGCGTGATACGCGCCCTCGGCGAAGACGCCGCCCCATTCCTGCATGGCCAGCTGACCAACGATTTCGCGCTGCTCGATCTGCAGCATGCGCGTCTGGCGGCGTTCTGCACGGCCAAGGGCCGCATGCTGGCCAGCTTCATCGGCTTCAAGCGCAGCAAGGACGAGATCCTGCTGCTGTGCGACCGCAGCCTGCTGGCACCCACGCTCAAGCGCCTGTCCATGTTCGTGCTGCGCGCCAAGTGCAAGCTCAGCGATGCCACGGCCGACTTCACCGTGCTCGGCCTGGCTGGCGATGCCGCCGTGCAGGCCCTGGGCGCGGCCGCCGCACCCTGGACCAAGACGGACGACGGGGCAGCCAGCCTGATCGCCCTGCACCCGGCCGCCGGCCAGCCGCGCGCCCTGCGCGTGGCCCCTGTCGGTGCGCCCCTGCCCGAAGGCCCCGCACTCAGTGAGGCCGATTGGCTCTGGAGCGAAGTCGCCAGCGGCATCGCCACGCTGTCGGCACCCGTGGTCGATGCCTTCGTGCCGCAGATGCTCAACTACGAATCGGTGGAAGGCGTGAATTTCAAGAAGGGCTGCTACCCGGGCCAGGAGGTGGTGGCCCGCAGCCAGTTCCGGGGCACGCTCAAGCGCCGCGCCTACATCGCCCATGCCCAGCAGCCGCTGGCAGCCGGCATGGAAGTCTTCACGCCCGAGGATCTGGAGCAGGCCACCGGCACCGTGGTCCAGGCCGCCCCGGCGCCCGGCGGCGGCTGGGACGCCATTGTCTCCATGCAGATCAGCTCGGCTGAGCAGCGCCTGCTGGCCCACGCCGCCCTGGGCGAGGGCCAGCGCGCCGATGCCGCGCAGGCCGTGGCGCTGCAGCTCAAGCCCCTGCCCTACGCGCTGCGCGAGGACATTTGAGATTTGGGCCTTGCACCGCCTGAGCTGCCTGCAGCTCAGGCGGTGAGCACTTTCCTCATGGTGATGTGGGGAATGCCGGCCTCTTCATAGGGCTCGCCCTCGGGCGTGAAGCCCGCGCGCAGGTAGAACGACTCGGCATGGCGCTGCGCGTGCAGCACGATTTCGCGGTCGCCGCGCTGGCGGGAGGCCTCCACCAGGCTGTCCAGCACGATGCGGCCCCAGCGGCCGCCGCGCACGCTGCGGTCCACGGCCATGCGGCCGATCCTGCCCGCGCCGGGGCTGTCGCTGACCAGGCGGCCGGTGGCAATGGGCTGGCCCAGGCCGTTGTAGACCACGGCGTGGCGGGCCACGGGGTCGAACTCGTCGATCTCGATCTCGCGCGGCACGCCCTGCTCGTGCACGAACACGGCCAGGCGCAGGCGCTCGGCGTCGCGGCCCAGGTCGTTCCAGCTGCCCGATGCCACGCGCACCACGCTCTGGCCGGCCTCATAGGCCGTGAGCACGTCGCGCAGCTGCTGCGGCACGGGCAGCGGCTGGCGCGTGGTGGCATCGGCGAACACATAGACCAGTTCCACGGTGTTGAGCAGTTCCATGCCCCGGAAGATGCCGGCCTCGAACAACAGCGAGGTATTGCCCTGCCTGGCACAGCGTATGCCCACATGCAGCACGTCGCCCAGCGTGGCCGATGCGTGGTAGGTGGTGGTGGCCTTCTTGACGAACAGCTCGCCGCCCAGGGCCGCGAAGGATGACTCATAGGGCATGCCCAGCTGGCGCCAGTAGTCGGTGACGGCCACGTCGGCGTACATCAGGTAGTGGGCGTTGAAGACGATCTTCTGGGCGTCCACTTCGGACCAGCGCACTTCGATGCGTTGCAGCGTGCGGAAATCTTGGCGTTGCATGGGTTTTTCTCTCCTGTTGTCTTGGGTGTCTTGGGTGCCCTGGCTCTCAGGCCGCGAAGGCGTCGGCCAAGGCGCGCGCCATGTCGGCATGTGCACGGCGCGCTTCGGCAATGGCGCGGCCCATCTTGACGAATTCATGGGTCACGCCCCGGTAGATCTCCAGATCCACGGGCACGCCCGACATGCGCAGCTTGTCGGCGTATTCCACGCCCTCGTCCACCAGCGGGTCGCATTCGGCCAGGCCTATCCAGGCCGGGGCCACGCCGTCCACGTCAGGCGCCAGCAGCGGGGCGAAGCGCCAGTCCTCGCGGTCGGCAGGGCTGTTGAGGTACTGGGCAAAGAACCAGGTGATGGCCGGCTCGTCAATGACCAGCCCGTGGGCGAAACGGCGGTGCGAGTCAGTGTCCTGGTGGGCCGTCGTGCCCGGGTAGATCAGCAGTTGCAGGGCCAGCTTCAGGCCTGCATCGCGCGCATGGATGGCGCAGGCTGCGGCCAGCGTACCGCCCGCGCTGTCGCCGCCCACGGCCAGGCGTGCAGGGTCGGCGCCCAGCAAGGCGGCCTGCGAAGCCAGCCATTGCAGCGCATCCCAGGCGTCGTTGTGGGCCGTGGGGAATTTGTGCTCGGGCGCACGCCGGTAGTCCAGCGAGACCACCATGGCGCCCGAGAGGTGGGCCAACTGGCGGCACAGCACGTCATGCGTGGCCACGCTGCCCACGGTGAAGCCGCCGCCATGCAGGTACAACAGCACGGGCAGGCCAGAGGCCGGTGCCTGGGCACGCTCCTCAGGCGCATAGAGCCGAGCGGGCAGCAAGGCGCCATCGCGCGCGGGAATCTGCAGGTCCTCGACACGCGGCAGGACGGGCTTGGGAATTTCGAGCACGCCGGCGCCCGCCTCATAGGCGGCGCGCGCACCCTCGGCGCCCAGCTGGTGCATGGGCGTGCGTGCGGCGCGCTCCATGCGGCGCAGCACATCGCGCATCTGGTGGGTCAGGGACGCCGGCAGCGGCGTGGCGTGGGGGCGGGATTCGGGCTGGGGCACGTTCAGGAGCAAGTTCAGGGACAGGTTCGATCGGAGCCATCTGGCAAGGCAATGCGGCGCGGCCGGCAAGGCACGGCAGGCGCCGCGCAGCAGGCATTGTGCCGCGAGCACAAGGCCCTGGCAGCCATGCGATGGCAGTGCACGCCCGTGCTGTCGCCCCCGTGACCGCGCAGGCGCCCTCTCAGGGTTTGCTTTGTTTGCAGTGCAGCACGCGCGGTCTAGATTCGGCGCACTCCCCCTGATCCCCACCACGGGCCGCAGCGGCCCGCAACGAGTCACCGACCATGGCTTTCATCAACTACGTCACCCAGATCCAGTTTGACTTCGGCGCCGTGCGCCTGTTGCGCCAGGAGTGCGAGCGCGTGGGCATCACGCGGCCGCTGATCGTCACCGACCAGGGCGTCAAGGCGGCCGGCGTGCTGCAAAAGGCGCTGGATGGGCTGGGCGACATGCCGCACGCAGTGTTCGACCAGACGCCCTCCAACCCCACCGAGGCCGCCGTGCGTGCGGCCGCTGCAATCTACCAGGAGCAGCGCTGCGACGGCCTGATCGCCGTGGGCGGCGGCAGCGCCATCGACTGCGCCAAGGGCGTGGCGATTGCGGCCACGCACGAAGGGCCGCTGTCGCACTACGCCACCATCGAGGGCGGCTCGCCGCGCATCACCGAGCGCGTGGCACCGCTGATTGCCGTGCCCACCACCAGCGGCACGGGCAGCGAGGTGGCGCGCGGCGCCATCATCATCGTGGACGACCACCGCAAGCTGGGCTTTCACAGCTGGCACCTGGTGCCGCGCGCCGCCATCTGCGATCCGGAACTGACCTACGGCCTGCCCGCCATGCTGACGGCCGCCACGGGCATGGACGCCATCGCCCACTGCATGGAAACCTTCATGGCAGCCGCCTTCAATCCGCCTGCCGACGGCATTGCGCTGGACGGCCTCACGCGCGGCTGGGCACACATAGAACGCGCCACCCGCAATGGCCAGGACGCCGAGGCACGCCGCCAGCTGATGAGCGCCAGCATGCAGGGCGCCATGGCCTTCCAGAAGGGCCTGGGCTGCGTGCACAGCCTCAGCCACAGCCTGGGCGGCGTGAACCCGCGCCTGCACCACGGCACGCTCAACGCCATGTTCCTGCCCGCCGTGGTGCGCTTCAATGCCGAGGCCGAGAGCGTGCGCGCCGAACAGCGCCTGCAGCGAATGGCCCACGCCATGGGCCTGGCCTCGGGCAGCGACATTCCCGAAGCCATACGCGACATGAACGCCCGCCTGGGCCTGCCCACGGGCCTGGCCGCCATGGGCGTGGAGCGCGCCCAGTTCGCGACCGTGATCGGCGGGGCGCTCAAGGACCATTGCCACGGCACCAACCCGCGCCTGGCCAGCGCCGACGACTACGAGCAGATGCTGGCCACCTCGCTGTGAGCCGCCGTAGCCGCTGTGAGCGGGCTCAGTGGCCGGGCGGTGACTGCTCCGGTGACTGGGCGGGTGGCGGCGCCGGTACAGACGCGGAAGCGGGAGCGGGAGCGGGAGCCGGCGCCGGCACTGCGCCGCTTTCCATCATGCGGCGCACTTCCACGGTCTGCATCAGCTGCTCGGCCATGACGGCCAGCAGCTCCAGATCTGCCGGCGAGACCTCGCGCGGTGCGTCGTCCATGATGCAGAAGCTGCCCAGCACCGCGCCGTGGCGGTTCCTGAGCGGCACGCCTGCGTAAAAGCGCAGCCGCATGGCCTGCAGTGCGGGGTTGCCGGCAAACCGGGGGTCGCGCGCTGCGTCGTGCACCACCAGGGGCTCGCCGCCGTGCACCACATACGAGCAGATGGACTGCCCGCGCGGCATCCCGGCCGATGCGGGGTCGCCCTGGTCCGCCACCAGCAGGCTGCCGGGCGTGTGCACGCGGTCGGCATCGACCCATGAGACCTGGGCCCATTTCACGTCGAAGGCATTGGCGGCCTGCTGGGCTGCCTCGTGGTACAGCGGCGGCAGGCCGGGCCCGAGCACGCCGCTGTCGCGCAGCTGGCGCACGCGCTGCTCATCGTCATCGGGAATGGGCGCGGCCAGGCCCTGGCCTGCCGCGTCGGGCAGGCGCAAGGCGTCCACCCACAACTGCAGCTCGCGCAGGCTGGACACGCAGGCGGCGGCGCCGCAGCGGCGCGCGAACTCGGGGTCGGACACCACGGCCGGCGCATTCCACAGCGCCAGCACCACGCGCAGATGCGGCCAGTGGCGGCGCACCCGCCGCATGATCTGGCGCGCCACGGTCTGGGGCTGGGCGCTGAAGACCGAGAGCACCAGCAATTGCGCCTCGGCAAGGGCCTGTGCGCCTGCATGGCCCTGCGGCAGGCCGCCGCCCTCGCCCTGCCCCAGCTGGCGCCATTGCGGATCGGCCGCCAGCGCCCAGTCCGAGCAGCTGACCACGTGGCCGCGCAGCGCCTCGCTGTGCGCCACCATGGCCGCTGCCAGGGCATCGACCTCCCAGCGCGCGCCCACGCAATGGATGCGCAGGGCCCGCGAGGACAGGTCTGCGGGCGCGGGATGGCTTTCCCGCAGCTCCTCGACCAAGGCATCCATGCCGCTGGACAGGCGCAGCCGGTGCTCGGCCGTGGCCGACTCCAGGTGCTGCTGGGTGGCCAGGCGCAGCGCGGGGATCGCCACCTCGTCATAGAAGCCGGCCACTGCGGCCGAGCGTTCGTCCGCCGAGGCCCGCGCCGGCAGCCTTGCGTCCACCAGTTCATGCGCCAGCGTGACAGCATCTTCCACATCGTCGGCCAGCAGGCGCTGGTACAGCCGCTGGGCCGGACCCAGCACGGGGGAGCTGCCCAGCAGCACCTCCATGAACTGCAGCGCCGGTATGTAGCGGCCCAGCACCAGCAGGCAGACCGTGAGCGGCGTGGACAGGATCAGCCCTATCGGCCCCCACAGCGCCGTCCAGAAGGTCGCGGCCGCAATGATGGACAGCGTGGACAGGCCCGTGCTGCTGCCATACAGCCAGGGCTCGATGAGGTTGTTGCTGATCAGCTCCAGCGCCATGATCAGCCCCAGCGTCATCAGCAGCATCTGCCAGCCCGGATCCACCGCAAAGGCCAGCGCCAGCGGGAAGGCGGCAGAGATCATGGCGCCCACATAGGGAACGAACCGCATGATGGCCGCCAGCACCCCCCAGAGAATGGCGCCCGGCACGCCGATGAACCACAGCCCCGCCGCCATGGGCAGTCCATAGGTGATGTTGACCACGAACTGCATGCGCAGGTACTTGCCTATGCGCTGCGAGGCCTCGTCCAGCGCGTCGGTGGCCACATGCAGGTTGCCGCCCATCAGGCGCAGCAGCCGGTCGCGCAGGTCATCGCGGTCCAGCAGGATGAGGATCACGAAAAGCAGCACGATGCCGGCCGTGGTCACGGGCTCGGCCACTCGGCCCAGCCACTGCAGCATGCGCGCCGTGGGCTTTTGCTCGGGCGACTGGATCTCCACCTTCTGCACGCGGGGCGTGGTGGCGCCGCGGGAGATCTCACGCTCCACCGTGTCATAGGTGCGCAGGGCGCCGTCCCAGGCGCTGGGCATGTTGGCATTCCTGCGCAGGCTGCGCAGCTTGTCGCGGATGGTGCTCTGGTAGGTGGGCAGGTCGGCGCTGAGCTGCTGCACCTGGCTGCCCAGATAGGTACCCATTCCGGCCAGCGTTGCCAGCGCCATGACCACCACCAGCAGCGTCGCCGCCATGCGCGGCAGGCCCCAGCGCCTGAGCCGGGAGACCGCAGGATCGAGCAAAAAGCCGAACAGCAGCGCCAGGGCCAGCGGAATCAGCAGTCCCTGCCCGAAATACAGGCCCGCGATGATGATGCTGGCCACCAGCAGGCCGGTGAGCAGGCGCAGCGCAGGCACCATGTCGGCCAGCTGTGCCAGGCCCGGCAGGGCCGAACGCACGCTGCGTGCGAAAGCCGCGTCGGCAGCGGCCGCGTTGCCGGCCGCATCGGCTGCGGCGTTCTCAGCGCCTGGTTTTCTGGAAGGCGCTGGTGTGAGGTCGGGATGTGGATTCATGGGGGGACAGGCATCAGGGCTTGGATACGTGCGTGGATGCTGCCGCACTTGCGCCCATCGTGGGATTGCACAGCGCGCTGCGGGCCGGCCCTGTCAGCGGGCACCGCAATCGCTGGAACTCCGCCGCCGCCGCTGCCACAGCGCGCCAGCTCACCAGCTCACCAGCGCACACGCACCACCGTGCCGCCGCCAGCACGCGGCGCCAGGTCCAGCGTAGCCCCTATGGCGTGGGCACGGCGGTGCATGCCTGCCAGGCCCATGCCCTGCGCCTCATCGGGTGTACGGGGCGGCAGGCCGCGGCCGTCGTCTTCCACGCGCAACTCCCAGCGCAGCTCGCGGCGCGCGCCGGGATGGGCGCCGTTCGCCCGCGCAATACCCGGCGCCAGGGGCTGCAGCACCAGCCACAGCGTGCTGGCCTGTGCGTGCTGCAGCACATTGCTCACGGCCTCCTGGGTGATGGCAAGCAGGTGCTGGGACGACTGGCCTCGAGGAAGATCGGGCAGATCGGGCAGGCCCGGCTCGGACTGCGGATCGGCCACGCTCCAGCGGATCTGCATGCCACGGCGGTCCAGCACGGGCTGCAGCCGGTGGCGCAGGCGCGCCAGGCGCACGGGCAAGGCGTCCTCCACGGCGTCCATGGCGTCCACCAGCAGGCGCAGGTCCAGCAAGGCCTGCTCCAGCAACTCCTGCGCCTGGCGCTGCCGGGTTTCGCTCGGCTCCAGCAAGGCCATGGCATTCACCAGAAGGCCGCCCACGCCGTCGTGCAGATCGGCGGCAATGCGCCGGCGCTCGGCCTGCACCTCGCGCGAAGGCCGGGGGCTGCGCCTGCGCCGCCACAGCAGCAGCCTGCGCAGGCGCGAGGCACCCATCGCACACAGCAAGGCCGTCAAGACCAGCAGGGCCAGGCTGCACAGGCGAAGCCACAGCGGAGCCTGGTCGCCCTGCTGCCAAAGCCAGGCGCAAAGCGCCAGCATCTGCAGCAGGCCCAGTGCCAGGCAGACTGCCAATGCGCGAAGGGAGTCCTTCATGGCCATGCGGTGGGAAGCGGCGGCGGGGCGGGCCGCACGGGCCCCTGCGGCGCCAGCCAATCAGAACAGGCCGCGCAGCGATGCAAAGCGCACCGCCTGGGCGCGTGTGCGCACCTGCAGCTTGCGGTAGATGTTCTTGATGTGCGTGTTGACCGTCATGGCGCTGATCATCAGGCGCGAGCCGATCTCGGCGCTGGTGTAGCCGCTGGCGACCATGCGCAGCACCTCGCGCTCGCGGGTGGACAGGCGGTCCGCCTCGTCGGGCGAGCGGCGCTTGGGCTCGGCGCCCTGGGTCTTGTCGAAGCGCTGCAGCAACCTGCGCGCCAGGCTGGGAGTGACGGATGCGCCGCCATTGGCCACCTGCAGCACGGCCTGCGGGTAGTTGCCGAACCAGGAGTTCTTGACGAGGTAGCCCGTGGCACCCAGCTCGAAGGCGCGCAGCACCTGCTCGTCGTTTTCCATCACGGAGATGATGACGGCCTCGGCCGTGGGCCGCACGGTCTTCATCATGTCCAGCAGCTCGAAGCCCTCGCCGTCGCCCAGGTTCAGGTCGACCAGCATCACGTCAAACTCGTGCTGGCGAATGGCCTTTCGACCCTCTCGAACACTTCCGGCCTGGGCCACGACCAGGGTGCGCGGGTCGTTCATGATTTCCTGGGCAATGACCATGCGGATGTGGGCATCGTCATCGACCAGCAGCACGCGCACGGGCTTGTCGGGCTGGCCGGCCAGATAGTCTGGCCACATGGCGGAACTCAGGCCCGTGCCCAGCATGGCCTGGGCGCGCGAGGAATCGGCGATCAGGGGACGGGCATCGGCGGGAACGTCGGATGGATTCATGCTGTTCTCCTCAAATGTCACGTCATGTATATGACGCAACCGATCACATACGCGCCTTTCACATTAAGAGAAATCGCCACCGATATCCACAATCTTTGACGAAGTTTGTGAAAGATTGCGTAGCTTGCAAATTAACACATTTGTGTGAGAAGCCGGGTCCGTACTTTCTTGATCACCTGACCGGCAGGCCTGTCGGGCCTGGCAGGCCATGCCCTTGCCGATGCCCGCCATCCTCCCCTGGATCCGGCCCCATGACAGCCGCCGGTCCAACGCCTTCCTCCGGCGCCTGAACCAAGCGTATGCAATTCGATACACCAGGTTGTCTGGATGGCCCCATGCCCGCCGGATCAACGGCCTGAAGCGAAGCTGCAACTGCAAATTTTCTGTCGTTACACCTTGAAACTACCCAACTTCATTCACCTCCCAATGCCGCTGCTTTAACGCGATGCAGCCCGCCAGCCAAAGGTTTGGACGGGTAAGTACCCGCCACGTGGCTCAGCGCTCACGGCTACCCCGTACAAGAGATGGAACGGCAGGGGCACCCCAAGCACATTGGAGTCCAGACAACGAGCTGGGGTCCAGGGAGACAAGGCCGGAAACCTCCGCAAAGTGTCTGAAAAACGGGTGCTTACACACCTCTTCCTGATAGTCCGATCCTTCCAAGGAGCCATCATGAAATCGCTTGCAATTCTTTCCCTGTGCCTGATCGCAACCGCCGCCATGGCAGATCAAGACAACCGCTACAGCAGCAGCTCCAAGATCGAAATCGACGGACCCAGCGTCCAGGTCACGGTGCTGAACAGAAGCGGGGTGCTGAACATGGCAACGGGTGGCGGCAAGGCCTCCCAGAATCTGGCCAGCAATGCGGGCAATGTGTCCATCGACAACGGCGGCAGCTCTCTGCAGATCGTGGCAGCCTCGGGAACCGGCATCATGAACGTCGCCAATGGCTGGGGCGCCGTGGCCGTCAACAACCTCGCCTCCAACTACGGCGAAGTCGACGTGAATGACCTGTCGATTCAGGTCGTGGCGGCCAAGAACTCTGGCATCGTCAACTATGCCGGCAACGGCTCCACCGCAGTGCAGAACATCTCCAGCAACAACGGCTGCGTGACCTGCTACAACAATCGCTGAGCCTGGCTGCCGGGTGAAGGCAACTGCCGGACGGCCCCCGGCCAACCGGCATAGCCTTCCCGGCACCGACCCAGCCCTCCGCACCAGGAGAGCCCACCATGCATAACGCCGCCATTCTCTGCTCGGCTGCCCTGTTGGCCTGGCTCGCCCTCGGAGCGTCCTCCATCCACGCAGCCGCTCCGGGCGAAGACCCGGTGGTACTGAACAAGCCCGTGGACTATCTGAGGCTGCCGACGGCCAAGCCCACGACATCGACGGGGCTGGAAACCGTGACCGACATACCCATCAACATCAAGGCCAAGATAGCGCGCTATGAAGCCATGTCGATGAACAATGCTCCGGGCGTCGCCACAGATGCCGACGTGGTGACCACCACCACGATGAGCAGTGCCGGCATGAAGCGCACCTGCACGCAGGACATTGCCAGCAATACCAACGCAAGCGCATTCAATCGCTACGGGCCACAGACCGCCAAGGACCAGATCGTGGTTCTCAAGGGTGATCTGGTCAACGTCTGCCGATAGCGCGGCCGGCGGCCAGCCATCGGGCTGTGGGCCGCCCCGCCACTCTCGTCCCATATTTCCGGCGCCGGCGCCTGTGCGCGCCTGTGCCCTGGCTCGCCGTTTTCCAGCAGAGGTCCATCATGCGCAACAGCCTCCCATCGCCAGGACTTCCCCGCCACGATGCCGCGCCCCGGCCGGCAGACAGCGGCCACGCGGACTACCGAGGGGCTTGGCGCCAGCGATGGTCTGGCAGACAGGGCTGCATGCGGGTTGTCGCCAGCGCCGTTTCAGCCTCCATCGTGCTGCTGTCGGGTTGCGCGCCGCTGGATGCGCGCAAGGATTCCAAATACCTGGAAAAAGTCTATGCAGCCGACCGCCCGGTGGTGCGGCCGGTGCGCTCCATATCGAGCTTCTCCGATTCGCTGATGTGCATGGACAGGATGTTCCGCAACAGCCACATGCCCACGGTGCTGATCACCAGCAAGCAGTTGCCCGACTACACGGGCCGCGTGGCCGTGGCCGCCAAGGAGATGGTGGTCACCGCCCTGTCCCAGATGTCGCGCGTCAGCAGCGCCTTCCGCTACGTGGACTATGAGGTGGACATCGCCCGCCAGGACACGGTGCAGAACCTCACCACCATCTTGCTCAACAACAACCAGATCCAGCTGCAGCGCCCGGCCCTGTATGTGTCGGGCGCCGTGTCCTTCATGGACCAGAACGTGCTGCGCAACAACGTGGACATAGGCACCAGCGCCTCGCGCCTGGAAACCGGCTACAGCGCCAACCGCAGCGGCGCCGTGCTGGGCATGGAGCTGCACCTGGGCGACTTCCGCACGCGCACCATCATTCCGGGCCTGGATTCGGCCAACGAAGTCGTCATCGGCAACGGCAGCCAGGGTCTGGATCTGGCCGGCCGCATCGGCTCCTACGGCGTGCAGTTCAGCGTGGGCCGCGACTATGCCCAGGGCTCGGGCCCGGCCGTGCGCACCCTGGTCGAGCTGGGCATGATCGAACTGCTGGGCAAATGGTCACGCCTGCCCTACTGGCAGTGCCTGACGCTGGACCAGACCCATCCCGACTTCCAGCGCCAGCTGCGCGACTGGTATGAAGAAGGCGGGGCCGGCATCCACCAGGAGCTGGTGCGCCAGTCGCTGATCAGCAAGGGCTATCTGCCTCCCGACGCACCGGCCTTCACCGCAGGCAACCCGCAGTGGCGCGAGGCCATAGGGCGCTTCCAGGCCGACAGCGGCATGGTGGTCAATGGCGTGGTGGACTTCAGCACCTACGAGCGCGCACTGCGAGACTTCGTGGCCGTCAGCGCCGATGGACACATGACGCGCATCGGCTGGAACACCAAGAGCGCGGCACCGGTCACCACCGCCGCCGAGAACGTGGCCGTGGCCACGGGCGACTACCGCTACGGCGCCCCCGCGCCCGACCGCAAGCTGGACCTGTGGCTGGAGAACATCACGCCCACGCGCACCTCCTTCGAGACGGGTGAGCAACTGTTCCTGTCCGCCACCGTGTCGCGCGCCTCTTATCTGTCGTGCTTCATGGCGGGTGCCGACGGCGAGGTGGTAAGGCTCTTGCCCAACGATGTGAACCGCTCGGGCTGGATCACGGCCGCCCAGTCCGTGCGCCTGCCCGACTGGATGAGCCCCAACCCCGGCTATGTGATCAATGCCGGCCCGGCAGGCAAGGAAGGCGTGGCCTGCTTTGCCACCGAGCAGAACATGAGCGACAAGCTGCCCCAACTGCTGCAGAACAAGGCCTTCATCGCCATCCCGGGCATGCGCACACTGGAGGATGTCAACCAGGCCATGGCTAGCGGACTGGGCGCCGACCAGTACACAGGCATGGCCCGCTTCTGGCAAGTGGTTCCGGCCCTGGCCAAGCGCTGATGCGCCTGACAACCGCCCCGTCCACGAACCCACCGGAGGCACACGCCATGCCGTCCCACGCCCACGAACCGCTGTGCGCCGCCCGTGCGCAGCGGCTCGCAACTGCGCTGCGGTTGTCCGTCAGGCTCGTGCTGGCGGGCCTGCTGGTCCTGCCGCCCGGCGTGACGCCCGCCATGCCGGCGCATGTGCAGGCTGCCGCACGCTTCACGCCGGTGGCCCCCATCCGGGTGGCAACCACCGGCCTGTTCAGCGCACAGCCCGGCACCAGCAATATCTCATCCACCTCCGACACCGCCCAGCAACGGGCCCTGTCCCAGCTGCGCAGCCGCGCCGAAGGCAAGGGCGTGAGCCTGGCCACGCAGCGCGAGGCGCAATGGGTGATGGGCCTGCTGGCACTGCATGGCATTGCCATGGCGCAGGACGGGCCGCAGGCCAGGCAATGGTTCGAGCGCGCGCAGCGCGCCGGCCATCCGCTGGCCAGTGCGGGACTGGCCTGGTGCGCCATGGACGGCTGCGGCCAGCCGCCCGACCCACCGGCCGCAAGACCCTGGATCGCCCAGCTGGCCAAGACCGACCCGGCCCGCGCCCAGTACCTGGAATGGCTGCTGGCGCGGCGCCTGGCACCGCTGTCCACGGCCGAACCCGTGGGCGAGGCCTTGGCCGTGGCAGGCACGCCCGACCAGGAACTGCTGCAGCGCGCAGCGCGCTCCGGCAGCCCCGGCGCCCAATTGGAATGGGGCCTGGCCCTGCTCGCGCAGGACGAGCCCGAGGCAGCGCTGCGCCAGTTCCGCGCGGCAGCGGCGCGCTCATCCAGCGCCGCGACCAATGCACAGATGCTGGGCGAGCGCCTGCGGCCCGCAGGCCAGCTGGTGTCGGCGCAGGGCAGCTCCACGCCTGCAGCGCAGGGACCGCAGGCCATGCAGCGCACGCCGCAGCTGAGTGGAGCGCCCAGCGAGCAGGACATCCAGGTGCGCCAGCCCGTCACGGCCCAGCAGCAATGGGAGCAGGCGCAGCGCTACCACCGCGGCGACGGCGTGCCGGCCAACTACACCGAGGCGCTGCGCCTGTACCAGCAGGCCGCATCCCACGGCCATGTGGCATCGCGTCGCATGCTGGAGCTGATCTACTCGCGCCCCGCACCGGGCGGCGGCGTGGACATCGGATGGATGCAGCAGCTGGCGCGCATAGACCCCATGACCATGCAGCCCATGGCGCCCGTCAGCCCCGCGCCCTACCGGCGCGATCCCACGCCGCTGTTCGACATGGTGCCGGCGCCCTGGCACAGGCACTGAGGCAGGAGCGAGGCGCTACAGCACCACGTCCAGGCCGGTGTCGGCCATCCAGTCCACCGGGTCCTGGCGCAGGACCATGTCGATGTCCAGGCCCAGGGCCACGCCCACTTCGCCGGGAAAGCTCACGGCCAGGGCACGCTCGTCCCACTGCGCCTCGCGCGAGCGGGCGCGCCAGGCAGCGATGTGCAGCACGCAGGCCAGCGGATCGAAGCCCGGCTGGGCCAGCGGCGCGTACAGGTGCTGCAGCGCATCGGCCAGCAGCGGCGGAAGGTTCCAGCGGCGGGCCAGGCCCGCACTGACATGGCTGTATGTGTAGCCGCACAGCCGCATTTCCAGCTCGGCGCGACGCGGGTCCAGCGGGCCGACCAGTTCGGTGATGGTGGCGGCGCGGCCGGGGTCGATCATGTGCATGGCCAGCTCCCCCAGGCCATGCATCAGCCCTGCGGCATAGGCCGCCGTGGGGCTGGCCTGCACGGTGCCGGCCAGCGCGCGCGCCACGCGGGCGGCTTCCACGCTGTAGCGCCAGAAGGCCGGCATGGCCATGCCCGGCACGGCATGGGCGCCCACGCCCAGCGGTATGCCCCGCACGATCTGGCGCAGCTGCGCGGGCGCCAGCAGGGCCAGCGCCTCGGGAATGCCGGTGACACGGCCCGCCATGCCGAACACCGGGCCGTTGGCCTGGGCCAGCAGCCCGGCGGCCAGCGCAGGGTCGGCTGCGAAGAGCTGGCTCAGCCGGCGCAGGCTGGGCTGCTCGGGCACCAGCTCGCGCAGCAGCAAGGCCACGATGCGCGGCTGCGCCGGCAGGGCCAGGGCCTGTGTCAACAGCGTCTGCAGGTCCAGTGCATGCGCAGCCATCGCGTTTCCTGCCTTGCCGTGCGCGGGACTACTTGCGGGTCTGCAGCTTGGCGAAGGCCGAGGCCATGGCCGATTGCTGCACCGGCTCGGGCGCACGGCGCTGCCCGCCCTGGCTGCCGCGGCCTGCGCTCTCGAAGCGGTTGTCACGGGGGCCGTCGCGCCGCGCCGGTGCCGCATCCAGCTTCATGGTCAGGCTGATGCGCTTGCGCGCCACATCGACCTCCAGCACCTTGACCTTGACGATCTGGCCGGTCTTGACCACCTCGCGCGCGTCCTCGACGAACTTGTGGCTCATCTGGCTGACGTGGACCAGGCCGTCCTGGTGCACGCCCAGGTCCACGAAGGCGCCGAACTGGGCCACGTTGCTGACCGTGCCCTCCAGCGTCATGCCTTCCTTGAGGTCCTTGATGTCCTCCACCCCGTCATTGAAACGGGCCACGACGAAGTCCGGACGCGGATCACGGCCGGGCTTTTCCAGCTCGCCCAGGATGTCCTTGACGGTGATGGCACCGAACTGCTCGCTCACGAACTGCTCGGCCTTCAGGCCCTTGAGCACTTCGGAGCGGCCCATGAGCTGGTCCACGCTCTTGCCCGTGGTGGCAATGATGCGTTCGACCACCGGGTAGGTTTCCGGGTGCACGCCCGTCATGTCCAGCGGATTGTCGCCGCCGCGGATGCGCAGAAAGCCCGCCGCCTGCTCGAAGGTCTTGGCGCCCAGGCCGGCCACGTCCATCAGCTGCTTGCGGCTCCTGAAGGAGCCGTTGGCATCGCGCCAGCGCACCACCGACTTGGCCACGCTGCCCGACAGGCCCGAGACGCGCGACAGCAGCGGCGCCGAGGCCGTGTTCAGGTCCACGCCCACGGAGTTCACGCAGTCCTCGACCACGGCGTCGAGCTGGCGCGCCAGCTCGCTCTGGTTCACGTCGTGCTGGTACTGGCCCACGCCAATGCTCTTGGGGTCGATCTTGACCAGCTCGGCCAGCGGGTCCTGCAGGCGGCGCGCAATGCTGGCGGCCCCGCGCAGGCTCACGTCCACGTCGGGCATTTCCTGCGAGGCGAACTCGCTGGCGGAATACACAGAAGCGCCAGCCTCGCTGACCACGACCTTCTCGATCTGGCGGTCGGCCTTGCTGGCGATCTTGATCAGGTCGGCGGCCAGCTTGTCGGTCTCGCGGCTGGCCGTGCCGTTGCCGATGGCGATCAGGTTGATCTGGTGCTTTTCGACCAGGCGGGCCAGCACGGCCAGCGAGCCGTCCCAGTCGCGGCGCGGCTCGTGCGGGTAGATGGTGGTGGTGTCCACCAGCTTGCCCGTGCTGTCCACCACGGCCACCTTGACGCCCGTGCGGATGCCCGGGTCCAGGCCGATGACGGCGCGCTGCCCCGCAGGGGCGGCCAGCAGCAGGTCGCGCAGGTTGTCGCCAAAGACCTTGATGGCCACCTTCTCGGCGTCTTCGCGCAGGCGCGAGAACAGGTCGCGCTCGGTGGACAGGCTGAGCTTGACGCGCCAGGTCCAGGCCACGCACTTGCGGATCAGGTCGTCGCTGGCGCGCTTGGCGTGGCTCCAGCCCAGGTGCAGGGCAATCTTGCCTTCGGCCAGGCTGGGCTGGCCGGGCTCGGGCTCCACGGGCTGGACCAGCTTGGCCTCGAGGATTTCCAGCGCGCGGCCGCGGAACACCGCCAGCGCGCGGTGCGAAGGCACGCGGCCAATGGGCTCGTCGTATTCGAAATAGTCGCGGAACTTGGCGACCTCGGGGTCGTTCTCGTTCTTGGATTCGACCTTCTTGGAGCGCAGCAGGCCGTCTTCCCACAGCCATTCGCGCAGCTTCTGCACCAGGGCCGGGTCTTCGGCCCAGCGCTCCGACAGGATGTCGCGCACACCATCGAGCACGGCCAACGTGGTCGAGAAATCGGGGCCCGGCTTGCCGTCGTCCAGGGTGGTGGCCGGCTTGCAGAAGGCCTCGGCCTCGTTGTGCGGGTCCAGCGTGGGGTCGGCAAACAGCTTGTCGGCCAGCGGCTCGATGCCGAATTCCTTGGCGATCTGTCCCTTGGTGCGGCGCTTTTGCTTGAAAGGCAGGTAGATGTCCTCCAGCTCCTGCTTGGTGGGCGCATTGGCAATGGCCAGGCGCAGCGCGTCGGTCAGCTTGCCCTGCTCGTCGATGGCCTTGAGCACCGCGCCCCGGCGGTCCTCCAGCTCGCGCAGGTAGCCCAGGCGTTCGTCGAGCTGGCGCAGCTGCGCGTCGTCCAGTCCGCCCGTGACTTCCTTGCGGTAGCGCGCGACGAACGGAACCGTGGCTCCGCCATCAAGCAATTCGACCGCGGCACCCACCTGCTGCGGCTTGACATTCAGTTCTGCGGCGATTTGGGCAATGATTTTTTGCATTCGAGAGGCGCCCCGTGGCGTGGAATCCGGTAAAGCGGCCAAGTGTGCCACACGCGATTCGGGCCGGGCCGCTCACGGCCGCCCCGCAAATGCAAGCATTTCTTGCAGGCCAATGAATTCAAGGGCTTGCAAAATCAATCCACTGCCTGCTTTTGCCGGGGCCCTGCGGCAGGCAGGCGCCCTCTGCCACAATCACCAGCTTCGAATGCAAGACGATCTGTTCGGTTCTCCCCCACCATCGGCCCCTGCCCCGCCGCCCGCGCCTGCCGGCCGCACACCGGCACCGCGCAAGGCCGCCGGCGCCGTGCAGCTGGCGCCCCAGGCCCTGCTATGGCAGGCGCTGGCGGACCAGCTTGCGCAGGGCCTGCGCATGGGAGTCTCCACCTGGTCCTACCCGGGCTGGGAAGGTTTGATCTGGGATGGCGCCTATGACAAAAGCGTGCTGGCCAAGAAGGGACTGGAGGCCTATGGCCGGCATCCGTTGATGCGAACGGTCTGCGTGGACCGCAGCTTCTGGAGGCCGTTGACGGCCAGCCAGTACCTGGCCTTCGCGGGCCAGGTGCCGGCTGATTTCCGCTTCGTGGTCAAGTGCCCATCCGTGGTTACCGACGCGCAGGTGCGTGACGAGGACGGCAAGGGCATGTCGCTGAACCCGGTGTTCCTTCAACCCGATCTGGCCGTCACCAGCTTCGTCGAGCCCACGCTCGAAGGGCTGGGCGAGCGGCTGGGCGTGCTGGTGTTCCAGCTCAGCCCGATGACCTGGGGCCTGCTCAGCCGCCCCACCGAACTGCTGGCGCGGCTTCAGGCCATGCTGGAGGCGGTGCGCGCTGCGCTGGCCGCCCATCCGCTGGGCGCGCAGATCATCGTGGCGGTGGAGGTGCGCGACCCGGAGCTGCTGACGCCGCAGTTGGCCGACACCCTGCGCGCCAGTGGCACCACCTTCTGCCTGGGACTGCACGGCAAGATGCCCCCCATCGAGGAGCAACTGGTTTTTCTGCGCGGGCTGTGGCCCACCCCGCTGGTCTGCCGCTGGAACCTGAACCGCGAGTTCGGTGCCTACGGCTATCCCGATGCGCAAAAGAAGCACGACCCCTTCGACGAGATCCGCACGCCCGATGCGCACACGCGCGCCATCCTCGCCAAGACCATCGATGGCATCACCAGCCGCGGGCTGCCCGCCTTTGTGACGGTGAGCAACGATGCCGAAGGCTGCGCGCCGCGCTCCATCGCGCTGCTGGCCGAGGCCGTGGTCCAGGCGGAGGCGGCCCGGGTTCAGCGCTTGCCGTAGGCGCGCTCCACGCGGGCCACGCGCAATTCATAGTGCTCGTACCAGGCGTCCTTGCCCAGTTGCTGGGCGACCAGGTGCTCGGCATCCTGCTTCCAGCGCGCGATGGATTCGGCCGTGGACCAGTAGGACACGGTGATGCCGAAACCGTCCTCGCCGCGCGTGCTTTCCGCACCCAGGAAACCCTGCTGCTGCGCGGCCAGGTCCACCATGCGCTGGGCCATGAAGCCGTAGCCATCATCGTCGTCCGGCGTTCTGCGCGACGAGAAGATGACGGCGTAGTAAGGCGGCTCGGGGGTGTTGGCAAAGGGGCTCATCGTGGTCGGGCGGCAAGTTCTGCGGGCCCGCAGAATACACCGCCCGCGCTCAGGAATTCGCCGGCTCAGAGGCGGACGGCGCCTGCACCTGCTCTCCGCCCAGCACCTTCCACAGCGTGACGCGGTTGAGCTGCTCGGACAGGCGCAGGCCGATCAGGGTCTGCTGGGCCGTGTAGAGGCTGCGCTGCGCATCCAGCACGGTGAGGTAGTTGTCCACGCCGGCCTTGAAGCGTGCCTCCGACAGGTCGAAGGCCTTCTGCGTGGCCGCGACCATGCTGGTCTGGGCGGCCAGGCGCTCGTCCCACTGCGCGCGGTCGGCCAGCACGTCGGCGGTCTCGCGGAAGGCCGTCTGCACGGCCTTCTCGTACTGGGCGATGGCGATGCGCTGGTTGGCCTCGGCCACCTGCACGCCCGCACGGTTGCGGCCACCGTCGAAGATGGGCAGGCGCACCAGGGGGATGAAGCTCCAGGTGCTGCTGCTGCCGCCAAAGAGGCCATCGAGCTCGCGGCTGCCCGATCCCACGCTGGCCGTGAGGCTGATGGTGGGGAACATGGCTGCGCGGGCGGCGCCGATGTTGGCCTCCATGGCGCGCAGGTTGTTCTCGGCGGCCTGGATATCGGGGCGCACCAGCAGCACGCTGGAGGGCAGCGGTGCAGGCACGGGCTGCAGCGCCGCCGCAGGCTGGGCGCCGGCGCGCAGCGTGGCGGCGCCGGGCAGCAGGCTGTCGGGCAGCGGACCGCCCACCAGCAACTGCAAGGCGTTGCGGTCACGCTCCACCTGGGAGGTGAAGCTGGCCACGTCGCCGCGCGCCGTGTCCACCGTGGTCTGGTTCTGGGCCAGCACCAGGCCCGAGGTCGAACCTATCTCATGCATGCGCCGCGTCAGCTCGTAGGCCTTCTCGCGGCTGGCCAGGGTGTCGCGTGCCAGCTGCAGGCGGGCCTGGTCGGCGGCCAGCGTGAGCCAGGCGTTGGCCACGTCGGCCACCAGGCCTATCTGCACATTGCGCCGGTTCTGCTCGCTTTGCAGGAACTGCTGCAGCGCGGCCTCGCTGAGGTTGCGCACGCGGCCCCAGAGGTCGATCTCGTAGCTGGCAAAGCCCAGCTGGGCCGTGTACTGGGTGCTGACCGATGCCGATTGCGTGGCGCTGGTCATGCCGGCGGCCGTGCGCGCACGGCTGGCCTGGGCCTGGGCGTTGACGCTGGGCAGCAGGTCGGCGCGCGTGATGCCGTACTGGGCACGCGCGCGCTCGATGTTCTCCACCGCCACGCGCAGGTCGCGGTTGTTGGCCAGGGCCAGCGCAATGACCTCGCGCAGCTGCCGGGACTGCACCCAGTCCAGCGCGGCGGCCGCCTGCAGGCTGGCCTCGTCGGCCTGTGCCGGATTGGCTGCGGTGCTGCCCACCGTGTCGGGCACGGGCATGTCCGGCGTGCGGTGCTGCGGCGCAAGATTGCAGCCGGACAGCAGGGCCGCCAGCGCGGCCGCAGCGGCGAGGGTGGAACGGTGCATTCGGCGCCTCATGCTGCGCTCTCCTTGGTGGTATGGGGTGAGTCGGTTGCCTGCTGCGGGCTTTCTTCATCCGTGCGCGAGTGGCTCTTGAACCAGCTGCGGATCAGCAGGAAGAACACCGGCACCAGGAAGATGCCCAGCACCGTGGAGGCCAGCATGCCGCCGAGCACGGCCGTGCCGATGGCATTGCGCCCGCCCGCGCCGGCACCCGTGCCGATGGCCAGCGGAATGACGCCGAAGCCGAAGGCCAGCGAGGTCATCAAAATGGGCCGCAGGCGCAGGCGCACGGCCGAGACCACGGCGTCGAAGATACTCTTGCCCTGCTCCTGCAGCTGCACGGTAAATTCCACGATCAGGATGGCGTTCTTGGATGCCAGGCCCACCGTGGTCAGCAGGCCCACCTGGAAGTACACGTCATTGGTCAGCCCGCGCGTATAGGTGGCGGCCAGCGCGCCCACCACGCCCAGCGGCACGGCCAGCATCACGGACAGCGGCACGGTCCAGCTCTCGTACAGCGCCGCCAGGCACAGGAACACGAAGAGGATGGAGATGGCGTACAGCAGCGGCGCCTGCGCGCCCGACTGGCGCTCCTGCAGCGAGGCCCCCGTCCACTCGTAGCCTATGCCGGCCGGCAGCGTGCGCAGGATGTCCTCGACGATCTGCATGGCCGTGCCCGAGCTGACGCCCGGCGCGGCGCGGCCTTCCATTTCGTAGGCCGGGTTGCCGTTGTAGCGCATGAGCTGGGGCGAACCGTAGGCCCAATAGCTGCTGGAGAAGGCGCTGAACGGCACCATCTCGCCCTTGCCGTTGCGCACCGTCCATTTGGCGATGTCCTGGGGCAGCATGCGGTGCGGCGCATCGCCCTGGATGTAGACGCGCTTGACGCGCTCGTTGTTCAGGAAGTCGTTGACATAGGTGCCGCCCATGGCGCTGGACAGCACGCTGTTGATGTCGGTGTACGACAGGCCGAGCGCGGCGGCCTTGCGGTCGTCGATGTCCAGGCGCAGCTCGCTGGCGTCCTCCAGGTTGGTCATGCGCAGATTGGTGAGCTCGGGGCGCTTGCGGGCCTCGGTCAGGAATTTTTCCTTGGCCTGCAGCAGCGCCTGGTGGCCCAGGCCGTTCATGTCCTTGATCATAAAGTTGAAGCCCGAGCTGGAGCCCAGGCCGCGCACGGCCGGCGGCAGCATGACCAGCACGCGCGCATCGCGGATGGAGGCCAGCTCCCGGGTCGCCCGGTGCGCGATCTCGGAGGCCGACTGGCCCGGCAGCGGGCGCTCCTCCCAGGTCTTCAGCCGCACGAAGGCGCGTGCCGAGGCCTGGTCGCCGTTCAGGCCCGAGACCTGGTAGAAGCTCAGCACGTCGGGCTGCCTGGCAAAGTAGTCGCGCACCTCGTCGAGCACGCCCTGCAGCCGCGTGTCGGCCGCGCCCGAGGGCAGGTTGATGTTGACGAAGACAAAGCCCTGGTCCTCGTCGGGCAGGAAGGACGTGGGCAGGCGCGCCATCAGCAGCCAGACCACGCCGCAGACGGCCAGGAAGATCAGCATCATGCGCTTGGCGCGGCGCAGCGAGTACGCCACCGTGCCCTGGTAGCGCGCGGCCGTGGCATCGAAATGGTGGTTGAACCAGCGGAAGAACCGGTCGTTCACCCCCAGGATGCCGCTGCGGATCGGGCGGTCATGCCCTGTCCCGCCCGCTGCGGGCGGCTTGAGCAGGGTGGCGCACAGCGCCGGCGTGAGCGTCAGCGCCACGAACACCGACAGCGCCATGGCCGCGACGATGGTGATGGAGAACTGCCGGTAGATCACGCCCGTGGAGCCGCCGAAGAAGGCCATGGGCACGAACACGGCCGACAGCGTCACGCCGATGCCCACCAGGGCCGGCGTGATCTCGCGCATGGACTGGCGCGTGGCCTGCTTGGGCGACATGCCCGTCTCGTGCATCACGCGCTCGACGTTCTCCACCACGACGATGGCATCGTCCACCAGCAGGCCGATGGCCAGCACCATGGCGAACATGGTCAGCGTATTGATCGAGTACCCGGCCAGCGACAGCACGCCGAAGGTGCCCAGCAGCACCACGGGCACGGCGATGGCGGGGATCATCGTGGCGCGGAAGTTCTGCAGGAAGATGAACATCACGATGACCACGAGGATCATGGCCTCGCCCAGCGCGCTGACCACTTCCTTGATGGAGGCGCGCACGAAGGGCGTGGAGTCCGAGCTGACGAAGTAGTCGATCTCGTTGGGAAAGAAGGGCTTGAGCTCGGCCAGCTTGGCGGCGATGGTGTCGGCCACGTTCATGGCGTTGGCACCATCGGCCAGCACGATGCCCATGCCCGCGCCCGGCAGGCCGTTGAGCTTGGCCTTGATGGTCAGGTTGTCGGCGCCCAGCTCCACGCGGGCCACGTCCTTCATGAGCACCACCGAGCCGTCCACGGACGACTTCAGGACGATGTCCTCGAACTGCTCCACCGTCTTGAGCTTGGTGCGCGCCGTGATGGTGGCGTTCAGCTGCTGGTCCGCCACGGCAGGCAGCGCGCCCAGCTGGCCGGCCGAGACCTGGGCGTTCTGCGAGTTCAGCGCATTGACCAGGTCCGACGGCATCAGCGCGTACTTCTCCATCTTGGCCGGGTCCATCCAGATGCGCATCGCATAGTTGGTGCCGAAGACGTTGACATCGCCCACGCCGTCCAGCCGGCCGATCACGTCGACCAAGTTGCTGGTCAGGTAGTCGCCGATATCGACCGCGGTCATGGCCGGGTCCTTGGAGAAGAAGCTGTAGGTGACCAGGAAGTCCTGGCCGCCCTTGTTCACGAACACGCCCCGGCTCTTGACGGCGTCGGGCAGGCGGTTCACGGCGGACTGCAGCTTGTTTTGCACCTGCACCTGGGCCACGTCGATGTTGGTGCCCGGCGCAAAGGTCAGCGTGGTGCGCGCGCGGCCCGAGGCGTCGGACGTGGAGCTCATGTAGAGCATGTTGTCGATGCCCTTGAGCTGCTGCTCAATGATCTGGGTCACCGAGTTCTCGACCGTCTCGGCCGAGGCGCCCGTGTACTGCGCGCCGATGGTCACGCGCGGCGGCGCGATGTCGGGGTATTGCTCCAGCGGCAGCGTGAAGATGGACAGCGCGCCGCCCAGCATGATGACGATGGCGATGACCCACGCGAAGATGGGCCGGTTGATGAAGAACTGAGCCATGTGACGGGTTCCTGCGGCTTACCGGGCCGCAGGGGCCGGAGCCGCTGCGGGTGCAGGAGCAGGTTCAGCGGCCGCGGAAGCCTGGTCGGCAGCGCCAGGCGCGGCCGCCGCTGCCGGGCCATCAGCGGGCTTGCCCTTGCGGGCCTGGGCCTTGGCGCGCAGGTCCACCTCCACGGCGCGCACCTTGTCGCCGGGCTTGATGCGCTGGAAGCCATCGACCACCACGCGCTCGCCGGCCGACAGGCCGTCCTGCAGCAGCCACATATTGCCCACGGCGCGGTCGATGTTCACGGGCCTGCGCTCGATCACGTCGTCGGCCTTGGCCACCAGCACGCTGGCCTTGCCGGTCAGGTCGCGCGTCACCGACTGCTGGGGCACCAGCAGCGCCTCGGGCGCCAGGCCCGTGGGCAGCAGCGCCTGCACATACATGCCGGGCATGAGCAGGCCCTGCGGGTTGGGCACCACGGCGCGCAGCGTGACGCTGCCCGTGGTGGCATTGACGATCACGCCGGCAAACTGCAGCTTGCCCTGGTGGCCGTATTCCGTGCCATCGTCCAGGCGGATACGCACGGCGACCTTGTCGCCCTCCACCTTCTGGAAGCGCCCGGCATCCCAGTCGCGCTTGAGCTGCAGCAGCTCGCTGGTGGACTGGGTGAAGTCCACATACATGGGGTCCAGCTGCACGATGGAGGTCAGCGCCTCCGTCTGGTTGGCCGTCACCAGCGCGCCCGGCGTCACCGTGGACAGGCTGATGCGCCCGCCGATGGGCGCCTCGATGCGGCTGTACTTGAGGTTGATGCGCGCGGTCTCCAGATTGGCCTTGGCCACGGCCACGTCCGAGCGCGACTGGGCTGCGGCGGCCTGGCTTTCCTCGAAGGCCTGCTGGCTGATGGCATCGATCTTGACCAGTTCGGCGTTGCGCCGCGCCGTGGCCTCCAGCGTGCGGGCGCTGGCCTCGGCCTTGGCCAGGGCCGCCTGGGCGCTGGCCTCGGTGGCGCGCAGCGAGGCCGCGTCGATCTGGTAGAGCTGCTGGCCCTGGCGCACCAGGGCGCCTTCGGTGAACAGGCGCTTTTGCACGATGCCCGAGACCTGGGGCCGCACCTCGGCGGTCAGCGAGGCGCGTGTGCGGCCCGGCAGCGTGGCCTCCAACTGCTGGCTCTGCTTTTGCAGCGTGACCACGCCCACCTCGGGCGCAGCCTTGGCTGCGGCGGCGGGCGCTGCATCCTGCCTGGAGCAGGCGGCCAGGCTGGCGGCCAGTGCCAGCGCGCACAGCACGGCAGCACCGGGGCGCTTGCTGCGTGCAAGCGAGGCAGAAGGTTGTGCGTGCCCTGCGCCGGGCTGGGAATCGAAAGGCGCCGCAAGGCGCGTACTCGGCGAAAGAGGCACGTCAAAATTCATAGGAACAGCGAAGTCGTTGGGGGCATCGCACGATTGTGCAGTGCCCATATTTCTTGTTTGTAAAGTGGATGGCATGCCACCGCAGTCTCGCGGCAAGACCATCCAGGATGATGCAGGTGTCGGAGCGCGCCGACACATGCAAGTTCAATGCCATTTGCCGGTCTGTTCAGTGCCTGGCGGCGGGCGCCGTGCGCACGCGCAGCATGCTGAACACGCCCGCCATGGCCGCAAAGCAGCCCGCCACGGCCAGGGCCACGATTTCGGCATGGCCGCCATGCCCGCCCGAGACGGTGAAGATGGTGGCCAGCACCACGGCCCCCAGCGTCTGCCCCGTGAGCCGCGCCGAGCTCAGCATGCCGCCGGCCGCGCCGCTGCGTGCCAGCGGCGCCGAGGTCACGATGGTGTGGTTGTTGGGCGACTGGTACAGCGCAAAGCCGCTGCCCGCCAGCAGCATGCGCCAGACCATGTCCAGGGTCGAGGGCGCATCGGGCATGGCCGCCAGCGCCCACAGGCCGCAGGCGAACATGGCCATGCCGATGCCGCCCAGCAGCCCGTCCGCATAGCGGCCGATGAGCCGGCCCGCGATGGGAGCCGTCATCACCGTGGCCAGCGGCCAGGCCGTGATCAGCAGCCCGGCCTCGATGGGCGACATGCCGTGCGACTCCAGCAGCAGGAAAGGCAGGGCCAGGTAGGCCAGCATCTGCGCGCAAAAGGCGCTGACCGATCCGCACATGGACAGCGCGAACACCGGAATGCGCAGCAGGTCCACCGGCAGCAGCGGCGCAGGCAGGCGCCACTGGCGGCGCACATACCACAGCCCCACCAGCAGGCCCGCGCCCAGCAGCCACCAGCCCGAAGGCAGGGACGACTGGGCACCGCCGGCGCGCATGCCCAACTGCTCGCCGCCCAGGAAGATCAGGCTGAACATGAGGATGTTGAGCAGCACATCCAGCGGCGACAGCCGCGCGCCCGCGTGTGCCGGCACCGCATTGGCCGGCAGCGCCCGGCGTCCCAGCCACAGCGTGAACAGGCCCAGCGGCAGGTTGGCCGCAAACAGCCAGGGCCAGCTGGCCACCGACAAAATGGCCGCCGCCACCGAAGGCCCGGCCATGGATGCCGTGGCCACCACCAGCGAATTGACGGCCATGCCCCGGCCCAGCAAGGCACGCGGATAGATCAGCCGCACCAGGGCGGCGTTGACGCTCATCACGCCCGCAGCGCCCAGGCCCTGCAGCGCCCGCGCCGCCACCAGCGTGGGCAGCGATGTGGCCAGCATGGCTGCCAGCGAGGCCAGGGAGAACACCAGCATGCCCACCAAATACACGCGGCGGTAGCCCAGGCGTTCGCCCAGGGCCGCCAGCGGCAGCAGCAGCACCAGGCTGGCAAGCTGGTAGGAATTGACCACCCACAGCGTATGGGCCGAGCTGGCCTGCAGCTCGCGCGCCATGGCAGGCAGTGCCAGATTGACCAGGGTGCTGTCCAGCACCGACAGCGTCAGCCCCAGGATGATGACCAGCATCGCCTGGCCGCGAGGGCCTGACGGAAGTCCATCGTGGACAGGCGCAGCCTCTGCCGCGGGTGCCAGGCTCATGAATGGCCCTTTGCACCCACGCGGTGGGCACGTGTGCCGCCCAGCGTGATCCAGGCCAGCGCCACGCCGATCAGCGCGCCCGTGGCCATGCCCACCACCATGGGCAGGGGCTTGCCCGTGGAGAACAGGCCCACGATCTGCATGGCCGCCGCACCCGACAGCATCTGCAGCGTGCCCAGCAGCGCCGAGGCCGTGCCGGCGATGGCGCCATGCTCCTCCAGCGCCAGCACCGAGGTCGTCGGAATCACCAGCCCCATCAGCGCGCTGGCCACGAAGTACAGGCCGATCAGCACGGCCAGCCGCTCACCGCCCAGCAGGTAGTACGACAGCAGCGACAGCATCACCAGGCCCGAGCCGGTGGCCGCCACCTTGACCACGCGCACCAGGCCGAAACGCTGGCCCAGCCAGCCCGTGAACTGCGCCGCGCCGATGAAGGCGATGGCGTTGAGCCCGAAGGCCAGGCTGTACTGGGTGGAGCTGAGCCCGTAGTAGTTGATCAGCACAAAGGGAGAGCCAGCCAGGTAGACGAAAAAGCCCGCCATGGCGCAGCCGCCGATGAAGACCAGGCCCAGGTAATGCCAATCGCGCAGCAGCACGCCGTAGGCGCGCAGTGCGCCGGCCACGCTGCTGTCCAGCCGCGCGGCGGCCCCGCGCGTTTCCTTCAGGCCCATGAACACGGCCGCCAGGCCGATCACGGCCGCCACGGCCACGGCCCAGAACACGCCGCGCCAGCTGCTCACGGCGATCACGCCGCTGCCGGCCAGCGGCGCCAGGATGGGAGAGACGCTGAACACCAGCATCAGCAGCGACATCATGCGGGCCGCCGCATGGCCGGTGTGCAGGTCGCGCACCACGGCGCGCGGCACGGCCATGCCGGCGGCCGCGCCCAGGCCCTGGATGAAGCGCAGCACCACCAGCGTCTCGATGCTGGTGGCCATGGCGCAGCCCACGCTGGCCAGCGCGAACACGGTCAGGCCGAAGTACAGCGGCGGCTTGCGCCCCACCATGTCCGAGACCGGCCCGTACAGCAGCTGGCCCACGCCCAGCGAGAGGAAGAAGGCCGTCAGGCTGGCCTGCACCGCGCCCACCTGGGCGCCCAGGCTGCTGCCGATCTGGGGCAGCGCGGGCAGGTACATGTCGATGGCAAACGGGCCGATGGCCGAGAGCAGGCCCAGGATCAGCACCAGGCGCAGCGTGTGGGAATCAGGGGAAGCGGGAGAAGAAGAGGGAGAAGGCATAGACGCAGACATAGACGCGCCATTGTGGCGGCAAGCGCTGCGGGCTGCAGGGCGGTGCTCACATTTCCTGGGCAGGCAGGCCGGCGCGTGCGGCGCTGGCGGCTTGCCGTGGCACAAGTTTGCGGGGCCGCAACCCTGTTACGCTCAGATACGAGATTGCCAACACAGCAGCATAGACACCCCATGCACTCAACCATGCCCCTCTTCCTGCCGACCCTCAACGCATTGCCAAGGCCCCTGCTCGCCGCCCTGCTGCTGGGCACGTGCATGCAGGGCCCGGCCCATGCGGCGCCGCCGCAGGCCCGCGGTGACGCCAAGACCGGCGCCACTGCCATGCTGGAAGTGTCCGAAGACGGCCGCGACGTGATCGACCGCCGCGCCCGCCTGCTGTGGCCGCGCTGCGTGGAAGGCATGCACTGGAATGGCAAGACCTGCGCGGGCCTGCCGGAGCTGTTCACGCACAAGCAGGCGCAGGCCCTGGCCGCCGAGCGGGCCAAGCAGGACGGCGTGCGCTGGCGCCTGCCGCGCGTCAACGAGATGCGCCGGCTGATCTCGCGCGATATACGGCCGCAAGGCCTGTCGCCCGAGCTGTTCCCGGGCGCGCCGCGCGGCTGGCACTGGACGGGCACGGCAGCGGTGAACGCACGGCCCGTCAATCCCTACAACTACAGCAACATCTCGGGCAGCGCCGGTACGCAGCTGTCGGCCCAGCAGGCCTGGGCGATTGACCTCGACAGCCTGGAGACGCGGCCCGACATGGGGCGCGGCAACCAGCTCATGGTGCGGCTGGTGCGGCCCCTGCCCTCCGCGCCGCCAGAGGAAAAGGCCGAGGCTCCCGCCAGGCCAGCCCCCCACAGGCCGGACCCGGACGAAGAGGACTGACGCTCAGGCCGCGCGCAGCGAGGCCTTGAGGCTGGCGCCCAGTTCGGGCTTGTGCGCGAACGGGTCGGTGGGGTTGCGGCCCTGCACCACATCCTCCATGCGGGTCTGGACCGAACCCAGGGCTTGCGGATGGCTGTAGATGTAGAAATGGTTGGCCGCAATGGCGTCGAAGACCTTCTGCGCCACATCGGTGGCCGTGACCTTGCCCGAGCCCACGGCCTTCTCGCTCATGGCCTGGCCGATCTTCTGGCTGGCCGTCAGCGGCTGCGCGGCCAGATGGCTGGGCCGGTTGCGCTCGCTGTGGCTGATGCCCGTAGGCACGAAGAAGGGGCACAGCACGCTGGCGCTGATCTGGTCGGAGACCAGGGCCAGGTCCTGGTACAGCGTCTCGGTCAGGCTGACCACGGCATGCTTGCTGACGTTGTAGATGCCCATGTTGGGAGGCGCCAGCAGCCCGGCCATGCTGGCCGTGTTGACGATGTGGCCCTCGAAGGACGGATCGGCCTTGGCGGCCTCCAGCATCATGGGCGTGAACAGCCGCACGCCGTGGATCACGCCCCAGAGGTTGACGCCCAGCACCCACTGCCAATCTTCCAGCGTGTTCTCCCAGACCAGCCCGCCCGCGCCCACGCCTGCGTTGTTGAACACGAAGTGCGGCGCGCCGAACTGCTGGCGCACCTCGTCGGCCAGGGCCTGCATCTGGGCTGCGTCGGACACATCCACGCGGCGTGCCAGCACACGCACGCCCTGCCCTTCGAACTCGGCGGCAGCCTTGTCCAGCGCCTCCTGCTGCACATCGACCAGCACCAGGTTCATGCCCAGCTTCGCGCCAATGCGCGCGCACTCCAGGCCGAAACCCGAGCCCGCGCCCGTCAGCACGGCCGTCTTGCCCTTGAAGTTCTTGATCATTCCCTTGTCTCCTGGTTTTTTGTGGTGGTTCAGATCAATTTGACGAGTTGCTTTCCGAAGTTCTTGCCCTTGAGCAAGCCCAGGAAGGCCGAGGGTGCGGAGGCAATGCCTTCGGCAATGCTCTCGCGCGGGCGCAGCTTGCCGGTGCCCACCAGGCGGCCCAGTTCCTGCAGCGCCTCGGGCCAGACTTCCATGTGCTCGCTGACGATGAAGCCTTCGATGCGGATGCGGTTGACGAGGATGAGCGCGGGATTGGTCATGGGCAGCGGCTTGCCGTCGTAGCCCGCGATCATTCCGCACAGCGCGATCCGCGCAAAGGCGTTGGTGCGCAGCAGCACGGCGTCGAGGATGTAGCCGCCCACGTTCTCGAAGTAGCCGTCGATGCCCTGCGGGCAGGCGTCCTTGAGCGCCTTGGCCATGGTCTTGGTGTCGGGGTGCTCGCGGTAGTCGATGCAGGCATCGAAGCCCAGCTCCTCGGTGGCGTAGCGGCACTTCTCGGGGCCGCCCGCAATGCCTACCACGCGGCAGCCGCGCGCCTTGGCCAGGGCCGCGAACGCGCTGCCCACGGCGCCCGTGGCGGCGCTGACCACCACGGTCTCGCCGGCCTTGGGGGCGATGATCTTGACCAGGCCGTACCAGGCCGTCACGCCGGGCATGCCCACGGCGCCCAGGTAGTGCGACAGCGGCACATGGGTGGTGTCCACCTTGCGCAGCATGCCGGGCGCATCGCCATCGACCACGCTGTATTCCTGCCAGCCGCCCATGCCCACGACCTTGTCGCCAACGGCAAACTTGGGATGGCGGCTTTCCACCACCTCGCCCACGGTGCCGCCGATCATGACCTCGCCCAGCGGCTGGGGCTGGGCATAGCTCTTGCTGTCATTCATGCGGCCGCGCATGTAGGGGTCCAGGCTCAGGTAGTGGTGGCGCACCAGCACCTGGCCTTCGGCCAGCGCCGGGGTCTCGGTACTGACAAGGCGGAAATTGCTTTCCACGGCTTCGCCCTCGGGGCGGTTGTCGAGCAGGATCTGCTGGTTCACGGGCATGGGAAAACCTCCGGTGGCATCACAAACAATGGAACCAGCTCCCGGTGCTGCCGGGGCTGGCGTGTGGCATTGGGTATCTGGCAAATTCGCCATGCGGATCAGTCCGTGGCGAGGGTTGTCTCGGCGGCGGCCGGCTTGGCCACGCGCGGCATGTACTTGAACGTTCCGGTCGCATGGCTGCACAGCCGGCCCGAGGCATCGAACACGCGCGCCTCGGTATAGGCCATGGAACGCGTGCGGTGCAGCACCACGCCCTTGGCCACCAGGGGGCCGCGCGCCGGCTGCATGAAGCTGGTCTTCATCTCTATGGTCACGCAGCCCATGTCGCGCTGCAGGCTGCGTGCGGCCACGGCCATGGTCACGTCCAGCAGGGTCATGGTGGCGCCGCCGTGGGTCACGTCAAAGGTGTTCAGGTGCTCGGGACGCGCCTCGAAGCGCAGTTCGGACTCCCCGTCCTCCATGCGGTGCAGGGTGAAACCCAGGTGGTCGACGAAGGGGATGGGGTGGCCAAAATCCAGCACGAAATTCTCCAGTTCAGATCGCAATGCAGGCGAGCATAAGGGCGCCCGAAGGCACCATGGCGCGCGGCGGCACGATCTGCGGGAAAAACTGTCACCTCGGCAGCAGCGCCGCCGCGTTCAGCCGCCCACCAGGGCGCTGACGCCGCCGTCCACGGCCATCCACTGGCCCGTGATGTGCTTGCCCGCGTCGCTGGCGTACAGCAGGGTCAGGCCCTTGAGGTCCTCGTCGTCGCCCAGGCGGCGCAGCGGGGCATGGGATTTCATCTCGTCCTCGCCCAGGGTCTCGATCAGCACGCTGGCCATCTTGGTCTTGAAAAAGCCCGGGCAGATGGCGTTGACGGTGATGCCATGCACGCCCCACTCGCCGGCCAGCGCGCGCGTGAAGTTGATGACGGCTCCCTTGGAGGTGTTGTAGGCAATGGTCTTCATGCCCAGCGGGTTGCCGCCCAGGCCTGCGATGGAGGCCAGGTTGATGATGCGCCCGGTCTTGCGCGGGATCATGCTGCGCCGCGCGATCTGCTGGCTCAGCAGGAAGTAGCCGCGCACGTTGAGGTTCATCACCTTGTCCCAGGCGGCCACCGGGTGCTCCTCGGCCGGCGCGCCCCAGCTGGCGCCCGCGTTGTTGATGAGGATGTCCACCTGGCCCAGGCGCTCCAGGGTCTCGGCGGCCAGGCGCTCGATGTCGGCCTCGTTGGCGCAGTCGGCGGCAATCCAGCGGGCGTCGATGCCTGCGGCCTGCAGCTCGGCGGCGGCTTCCTCCAGGTCGGCGGCCTTGCGCGAACTCAGCATGATCCTGGCGCCCGCCTCGCCCAACGCATGGGCCATCTGCAGGCCCAGGCCGCGCGAGCCGCCGGTCACCAGGGCGGTCTTGCCGGTGAGGTCGAAAAGTTGCTGCACATTGCGAGTCATTCGTCTGTCTCCTGGTCCGGGTCTTGTGTGCCGGTCATGGGTGGAATGGAGGGCGGCCCTCCCTTGCCGGGACGGCCTGCAGCGGCGATTGTGCAAGCCGCCCCGCCGTGCCGCATGTCACATGCGTGTCCGGCCCGTCAATCCCCGAACAGCGAGCGCGTGCCGCCCCAGGCCGCACCCTCGATCTCCAGCATGCGCAGCTTGGTCAGCGCACCTGCGCCGCCCGAAAAACCGCCCGGCTGGGCGCCGGCGGCCAGCACGCGGTGGCAGGGAATCACGGGCGCGAAGGGGTTGAGGCCCAGCGCCTGTCCCACGGCGCGCGACAGGCCCACCTCGCCCAACTCGCGCGCGATCTCGCCGTAGGTGCGCGTATGGCCGGGAGCAATGGCACGCGTCAGCTCATAGACGCGGCGGTGAAATTCCGACACACCGTGCCAGTCCAGCGCCAGCTCGGCCAGATCCGGCAATGCCTGGCCTGCGGGCAGCATGCGCCGTGCCCGCAGGTCGGGCAGCACCGGGCCGTCACGCAACTGCTGCGCGCTGGGCGCGGAAGGCTCCACGGTCCATTCGCCATGGCCCGCCATGAGCACCTGCACGCCGGTGATGGCCTGCGCCACGGCGGCCGGCAGGTCCTCGGCGCGCACCGCTGCCGCATAGCTGCCGGGCCTGCGCAATTGCACGCCGCGCAGCATGCGCGTGCGCGTGGCAGCCGGGCCGTCCACCTCGGGCAACTGAAAGGCCGCAAGGCCGCAGTCGCCCCAGGCCACGCCGCAGGGCCCCAAGCGCGTGGCAAACAGCGCATGGCCCGTGGCTTCGGGGTCCCAGGCCGGGCTGCCCGTGGTCGATTCGTTCGTCATGGCGGTGGTTTTCTCCTTGCAGGCGATTGTGGCCGCATGGCTGCCACCGCTGCCCGCAGCGACCCCACCGGCACGACACTGTAAAAAAACACTGGAAAAATACTGGATGTGCAGCCAGTTATTACTGTATATTTCGCCAGTCATCATCCTCATCTCATGAACCATGGACATGCAAGAAGCCGCCTTCACCGTCACCTTGTGTGACTACCCCAACCTGCCCGAGCAGGAACGCAACAAGGCCGAGGCACGCTATGCCCGCGTGCTGGAACGCCAGCTCGGCAGTGCCGAGCAGGTCAGCGAAACCCTGTCGCTCGTACAGGGGCTGGAGGACATGCCTCCAGAGGAAATCAGCGAAGACGCCAAGCTCGCCTTCACCCGCTGGATGAAAGCCGCCCGCGCCGCCACCGAGGCCGGCATGCAGGGCCTGGGCGATGGCGAGTGCAGCTTCTTCGAGGTGCGCCGCGGCTGGCGGCATTGAGCCTGCCCGCGGCACCGCTGAATGGGGCCTGAGCCCGGGTTTGCCTGGGCTGGGCCCCAAACTGCATACACTGGCAGACCTTTTCGTCGGCCCCTGCCTGGTTCCAAGCGGTTCCACCGGGCATGCCCGGCGCCCCTGCCAGATCCAGCCTTTCCCATGCAAGCCCTGCTCGACGCCATCGCCCGGATGGCCCTGCCCTCCGACGCCCAACGCATCTTCCACGGCCGTGGCGGCCTGTACCCGGGCTGCGAGCATCTGGTGCTCGATGCCTTTCCGCCCGTGCTGGTGCTCACCAGCTTCCAGCCGCTGGACGAAGACGCCCTGGCCGCCATCGGCACGGCGCTGTCACTGCGCTGGAGCGAACTGGCACCGGGCCAGCCCCTGAACTGGGTCTACCAGCTGCGCCAGCCCGCCGCGCCCGCCGAAACCCGGCTCATGGCCGGCGAAGTGCCAGACCCGCACATCGTCACCGAGGCCGGCACGCGCTACCGCGTGCAGGTGCTGCGCGGCCAGAACCATGGCCTGTTCCTGGACATGGCCGAAGGCCGGCGCTGGGTGCACACGCATGTCGCCAACCATCCCGAGCACCGCCATGGCATCAAGGTGCTCAACCTGTTCGCCTACACCTGCGCCTTTTCGGTGGTGGCCCTGCAGGCCGGGGCGCGCCATGTGATGAACATGGACATGGCCCAGGGCGCGCTGGCCACGGGCCAGCAGAACCACCGGCTCAACGATCTGTCGGGCGCCAGCTTCCTGGCCCACGACATCTTCAGCAGCTGGGGCAAGATCACGCGCGGCGGGCCGTACCACCTGATCGTGGTGGACCCGCCCAGCTACCAGAAGGGCAGCTTCGTCGCCACCAAGGACTATGCCCGCCTGATGCGCCGCCTGCCCGACCTGCTGCGCCCCGGCGGCCATGTGCTGCTGTGCCTGAACGCGCCCGAGATGGGCACGCAGTTCCTGACATCGCAGATGCAGGAAGTGGCCCCCGAGCTGGAGTTCGTCGAGCGCCTGGCCAATCCGGCCACCTTCGCCGACATCGACGCCGAGCGCAGCCTCAAGGTGCTGGTCTACAGGGCGCCCGCAACCCCCGCAACACCCGCAGCGGCCGACACGGCTTCCTGACCCGCCCGGCCCTTGAGCGCACGGCGCCCCGCATAGACGGCAGCCGGGCCCAGTTCGCGCTCGATGCGCAGCAGCCGGTTGTACTTGGCCGTGCGGTCGGCGCGCGACAGCGAGCCGGTCTTGATCATGGCGCACTGGGCCGCCACGGCCAGGTCGGCAATGCTGGTGTCCTCGGTCTCGCCCGAGCGGTGCGACATCACCACGCCGTAGCCGGCGCCATGCGCCAGGCGCAGCACGTCCCAGGTTTCGGTCAGCGTGCCGATCTGGTTGATCTTGACCAGGATGGCGTTGCCCACGCCCCGAGCAATGCCGCTCTCGAACAGGCCGGGGTTCGTGCAGAACACATCGTCGCCCACCAGCTGGCAGCGTCCGCCCAGGCGCCGGCCCAGGGCCTGCCAGCCCTCGATATCGTCCTCGGCCATGCCGTCCTCGATGGAGACGATGGGGTAGTGCTCCACCAGTTGCGCCAGGTAGTCCACCTGCTGCTGGCGGCTGCGCACCAAGCCCTCGCCCGCGTAGCGGTAGCCGTCCTCGCCATGGAATTCACTGGCCGCAGGGTCCAGGGCCAGGGCGATGTCCCTGCCGGGGCGCAGGCCGGCGCGCTCGATGGCGGCCATCAGGTGGTCCAGCGCCTCGGGCGCGCTGCGCAGGGCGGGCGCAAAGCCGCCCTCGTCGCCCACGTTGACGCTGTGGCCTGCGGCCTTGAGCGCATGGCGCAGCGTGTGGAAGACCTCGGCGCCCATGCGCAGCGCCTCACCGAAGCTGTCCGCCCCCACCGGCAGCAGCATGAACTCCTGGAAGTCCAGCGGATTGTCGGCATGGGCGCCACCGTTGATGACATTGATCATGGGCACGGGCAGCACGCGCGCCTGGGCACCGCCCATGTGCCGCCACAGCGGCATGCGCTGGCTGGCCGCCGCCGCGCGCGCCACGGCCAGCGACACGCCCAGCAGCGCGTTGGCGCCCAGCCGGCTTTTGCCGGGAGTGCCGTCCAGCTCCATCATGGCCGTGTCGATACAGCCCTGGGCGTCGGCCTGCATGCCGCGCAGCAGATCGCGCAGCTCGGTGTTGACGGCCTGCACCGCCCCCAGCACGCCCTTGCCCAGGTGGCGCGAGGCATCGCCGTCGCGCCGCTCCAGCGCCTCATGCCGCCCCGTGGAGGCGCCCGAGGGCACCAGGGCCAGGCCGCGTGCGCCGTCCTCCAGCTCGATCTCGACCTCCACGGTGGGATGGCCCCGGCTGTCCAGCGCCTCATGGGCCGCGATATCGGTGATCTGCATGGAAACTCCTTTTCGTCAAGAAATTGAACTGTGCAAAAGAGCTGGCAAGCCTGCACAACTCCAATGAACAGGCCTTCATGCTAGAAATCACGGCGATGCGGGACAATGCAGTTTTTCTGCCCATGCGTCAGTTTTTCTGACGAATTGATTGCCATGAGACAACTGCCGCCGCTGGCCGCCCTGCGCGCCTTCGAGGCCATTGCCCGCACCGGCTCGGTGACCCGCGCGGCCGAGGAACTGTGCCGCAGCCACGGCGCCATCAGCCGCCACCTGCGCCTGCTGCAGGAGCACGCGGGCGCGGCGCTGTTCGAGAAAGAAGGCACGGGCCTGCGCCTGACCGAGGCCGGCGCCGCCTTCCATGCCTCGGTGCGCACGGCCTTCGACCAGCTGGAGGCCGCCTATGCCCAGCTGGCGCGCGACGCCCAGGCGCCGGGGCTGCATGTGGCCTGCAGCGCCACCTTTGCCATGCGCTGGCTGGTGCCGCAGCTGGCGGTGTTCTACCGCAGCCACCCGCATATCCGCATCCGTCTGTCCATGACCTCGGCGCGCGAGATGCGCAATGAAGGCGCCGACCTGATCATTGCCTGGGACCTGTCCACCTACGGCGAGGCAGACCGCCGCCGCGCCATCGAACTGGCGCCCGTGCACTTCGGCGCAGTCTGCACGCCGGCCTATGCCCGGCGCCGGCCCGCCAACCGCGCGCGCATTGCACATGAGTACACGGCCAGCGCCTGGAACCAGTGGGAAGCCCTGACGGGCCAGCCCGTGGCCCTGGGCGAGACGCTGGCGTTCCCGCACACCCACCTGTGCATAGAGGCAGCACTGTCGGGCCTGGGCGTTGCCCTCGTGGAGCAGCGGCTGATCGCACGCGAGCTCCAGGAGGGGCTGCTGGTGGCGCCCCATGGCTTCGTGCCCTTCGAGGGCGGCCTGCGCGCCGTGCCCGCCGCAGGGCGTGCGCTGCCCGCCCAGGCAGGGGTCTTCATCGAATGGATGCGCAGCGCGCTGGCCAGCTAAAGCCGCCCCCACTCCCGCAGGCGCCGGTACAGCAGCCCGCGGGAGACGCCCAGCATGCGGGCGGCCTGCGAGATATTGCCCTGGCAGCGGGCCAGGGCCTGCTCGATCAGCTCGCGGCTGGCCTCGCCCAGGGAGGACGGTGCCTCGGACGGCGCCTCGGCGGGCGGCGGCAGGGCCTCGATGGCCGGTAGTACCTCCTCGACCTGGGAAGATGCCTCATCCAGCCTCGCCTCCATCCACAGCGTCAGCCCCGTGGGCAGCATCTGCGGGCGCGCCTGGCCGTGGTGGGCCAGCTCCAGCAACTGGTTCAGGCCCAGGCCGAAGACTTCCTCTGCCGCCATCCCCTCGGCGGGCCGGCGCGGGCTATCGAACAGTTGGGCACCCACGCCGTTGAACCAGCGCACCATGCCGTCGCCATCCACAGCGGCCAGCCCTTCCAGCGGCGTGCCGAACATGCTGCGGCTGGACTGGAAGCGCAGCAGCAGGTGCCTGCGGGCGGCACCCACCAGCAGCCGGTTCTCGATGCAGGTGGCGTACATGTGGGCCATGGCGCCTGCGTCGAAGCGAAAGGGGCCCGCCTCGCTGCTCAGGTCCAGCATGGCCACGGTGCGCCCGCTGGCATCGCGCACGGGCGCGGCCGCGCAGTGCAGCGAGGCCAGGCAGCGAAAGAAATGCTCGCCGCCACGCACATGGCAGACCTCGCCCGTGCGCACGGCCACGCCGGGTGCGCCCGTGCCCACGGCATCCTCGGCAATGTTCACGCCCACGCGCGCGGCCGTCAGCAGCAGCGGGCCGTCGCCCGGCGTGGGGCGCGAGGCGATCAGCACCACGCCCTCGCTGCAGGTGAGCATGGCGCGCGCCTGGCTGCCCGCGATCACGGTTTCGAGTTCGGCGATGGGGTCGCGCGCCGCCTCGATCAGCGCGCGGTTGTGGGTCAGCAAGGTGGCCGTGCGGATCTTGCTGACCGGGTCGAAGCTGATCTTCTCGTCGGGGCTGCGGCTGGCGCCCAGGCAGCGTGTCCAGGACTGCAGCACGGGCTCGGACACCAGGCCCGATGGGCGCTCGCCGCGCTCGAAATAGCGCTCGCGCGCCAGGGCCACCCGGTCCTGGCGCGAGGCATAGAAGGGGTTGGAGGGCAGTGGGGCGGGAGGCGGCTGTTGCATGACGGACATCAAAACTGCCGCGATTGTTGTTCCGCCACGGCACAGGACAGCACTAGGGAAATCACCCGTGTTGGAACGGCTTGCCGGGCTCGGTAACCTCGGGCATCGCCACAGGCCCGCCCGCAATGACACGCTCCCCACACAGCACAAGACACCCCCGGCCCGCCCTGCCCACCCTGGGCGCCGCACTGGCCTGCACGCTGCACGCCCTGCCCGCCCAGGCGGCAAACGCAGCGCAGGACTCCAGCGAGGCCCTGCTCGCCCCCGTGGTCATCACGGCCAGCCAGCCCGGCGCCGGCCCCGACCTGTGGCGCGCCACCGCCGCCATCGATAGCGTGGACGGCACGGTGCTGCGCGAGGGGCAGATGCAGGTCAACCTGTCCGAAAGCCTGGCGCGCGTGCCGGGCCTGGTGGTGCTGAACCGCCAGAACTTCGCCCAGGACCTGCAGATCTCGGTGCGCGGCTTCGGTGCGCGCTCCACCTTTGGCGTGCGCGGCCTGCGCCTGTACGTGGACGGCATCCCGGCCGGCGCGCCCGACGGCCAGGGCCAGGCCGCCAACTTCACGCTGGGCAACGCCGCGCGCCTGGACGTGGTGCGCGGCCCGGCCGCCGTGCTCTACGGCAACAGCGCAGGCGGTGCACTGCTGCTGTACACCGAAGACGGCGAGGAACCGGGCCTGTGGCGCAGCGGCATGGCCATGGGGCCGGACGGGCTGTGGCGCCTGTCCACCCAGCTGCGCGGAACGATCGGGGGCGGAAAGCCGGACCAGGCGGATGGCGGCTCCGCCCCATGGCGCTATGCCATCCACATCGAGCGCTTCGCCACTGACGGCATGCGCCCCCAATCGGCCGCAGACCGCAGCACGGCTCACATGAAGCTGTCACGCAAGCAGGGCGACGACCAGTGGCTGCTGCAGTACCAGGAGCAGCGCGCCAGCGCCCAGGACCCGCTGGGCCTGACACGCGCCGAGTTCGAGGCCGACCCCGGCCAGACCACGGCCAGCGCGCTGCGCTTCAATACGCGCAAAAGCGTGCGCCAGCGCCAGCTGGGCGCCGCCTGGCAGCACCAGTTCGGCGCGGGCCAGCGCCTGGAACTCATGGCCTATGCGGGCACGCGCTCCGTGCTGCAGTACCAGTCCATTCCCGTGGCCACGCAGGCGCCGCCCTCGCATTCAGGCGGCGTGATCGACCTGGACCGCGACTACGCGGGCATGAACCTGCGCTGGCGCAGCACCCATGAGGACGTGGCCGGCGGCCGGCTGGACTGGTCGGCGGGCCTGGCCTACGACTGGCAGGGCGAGACCCGGCGCGGCTACGAGAACTTCATCGGCAGCCAGCTCGGCGTGCAGGGCCGGCTGCGCCGCGACGAACGCAACCAGGCGCGCTCCGCCGACCCCTATCTGCAGGCCGAGTGGAGCACGCAGAGCCTGGCCCTGAGCGCCGGCCTGCGCCAGGCGCGCGTGCGCTACCGCTCCGAGGACCACTACATCACAGCCGGCAATGGCGACGACAGCGGCAGCATGGCCTGGCGCGGCTGGCTGCCCTCGCTGGGCCTGCGCGTGAACCTGCTGCCGGACCTGGTGGCGCACGCATCGGTGGGCCGGGGCATGGAGACGCCCACGCTCAACGAAGTGGCCTACCGGCCCGGCGGCCAAAATGGCATGAACAGCGGCCTGAACACCGGCCTGGCCGCCAGCGCCCACAACACCGTCGAGGTCGGCCTGCGCGGGCGCCACGGCAACGCGGGCTGGAACCTCACGCTGTTCGAGACCCATACCCAGCGCGAACTCACCGTGCTGTCCAACACGGGCGGGCGCGCCACCTACCAGAACGCAGGCCGCACGCTGCGCCGGGGGCTGGAATTCTCGGGCAACGCCCAATGGGGATCGCTCACGGCCAGCACCGCCCTGACCCTGCTGCAAGCCCGCTACCGCGACAGCTTCCTGACCTGCGAGGCCACGCCCTGCACCACGCCCACCGCCCCGGTGGATGCCGGCGCACGCCTGGCCGGCACCGCGCCGCGCCGCCTGTGGAGCGAGCTGGCCTGGCAGCTGTCGCCGCAATGGACCTGGACCGTGGACATGCTGCACAGCGGCCCCGTGGCCGTGAACGACCGCAACACCGACCGCGCGGCCGGCTACACCGTCTGGGGCTCCAGCCTGCGCTGGTCACGGCAATGGCAGCAGTGGAGCGCCCAGACCTTTGTGCGGCTGGACAACCTGTTCGACCGGCGCTTTGCAGGGTCGGTCATCGTCAACGAGGGCAACCAGCGGTACTTCGAGCCGGGTGCCGGACGCGGGCTATCGGCCGGGGTGACGGTCAGCCGGACGTTCTGAGCTGTTCCACGGCGGTACACATCCGCCCCCGGGAAAGTCCGAATGTTGTGACCGAAGGCCGCTTTTTTTATCGTCTCCCCCATGGTGCCCTTGCCCCCAGCGCCATGCACGCAAAAACAAACCACACAGGAGACGAGACAACATGAAGACCCACGTGCTTTCCTCCACGCTGCTGGCCGCCGGCCTGGTGCTGGCCCTGCCGGGCGCCGCGCTGGCACAGGCCGGCCTGCCAAGCAAAGGCTCGCCCGAGCACATACGCGCCGTCACCTCGCGCATCGACTCGCAGAGCATCCGCGACAACGCGCGCAGTTCCAAGGACTGGCCCAGCTACGGCATGGACTACAGCGAGACGCGCTTTTCCAAACTCAGGCAGCTGGACACGGCCAATGTGAAGCGGCTGGGCCTGGTCTGGTCGTATGACCTGGAATCCACGCGCGGCGTGGAGTCCACGCCCGTGGTGGTCGATGGAATCATGTACGTCACGGCCAGCTGGAGCGTGGTGCATGCGGTGGACGTGCGCACCGGCAAGCGCCTGTGGAGCTACGACCCCGGCGTGGACCGTGCCAACGGCTTCAAGGGCTGCTGCGACGTGGTCAACCGCGGCGTGGCGGTCTACAAGGGCAAGGTGTATGTGGGCGCCTTCGATGGCCGCCTGGTGGCGCTGGACGCGGCCACGGGCCAGAAGGTCTGGGAGCAGGACACCATCATCGACCGCGCCTACTCGTACACCATCACGGGCGCACCGCGCGTCATCAAGGGCAAGGTGCTGATCGGCAACGGCGGCGCCGAGTACGGGGTGCGCGGCTATGTCACGGCCTATGACGCCGAGACCGGTGCCCAGCAGTGGCGCTGGTTCACCGTGCCCGGCGATCCGTCCAAGCCGTTCGAGAACGAGGCCATGGCCCGCGCCGCCAAGACCTGGGACCCGGCCGGCAAGTGGTGGGAGGCCGGTGGCGGCGGCACGGCCTGGGACACCATGGCCTATGACCCCGAGCTCAACCTCATGTACATCGGCACGGGCAACGGCTCGCCCTGGGCGCAAGCCAAGCGCAGCCCGGCCGGTGGCGACAACCTGTACCTGGCCAGCATCGTGGCGCTGAACCCCGATACGGGCGAGTACGTCTGGCACTACCAGGAAACGCCGGGCGACAGCTGGGACTTCACCTCCACCCAGCCCATGGTGCTGGCCGACATCAAGATCGGCGGCAAGCCGCGCAAGGTCATCCTGCATGCGCCCAAGAACGGCTTCTTCTTCGTCATCGACCGCACCAACGGCCAGTTCATCTCGGCCAAGAACTTCGTCGACGTGAACTGGGCCAGCGGCTACGACGCCAAGGGCCGCCCCATCGAGACACCGATTGCGCGCAGCGGCGACCGCGCCCGAGACGTGATCCCCAGCCCCTTCGGCGCGCACAACTGGCATTCCATGTCCTACAGCCCCGACACGGGCCTGGCCTACCTGCCGGCCCAGCATGTGCCTCTGACCCTGCAGGACAACAAGAACTGGAAGTTCAACGGCGGCTCCCTGCCCGAGCCGCACAGCAATATCGGCTGGAATACGGCCACGCTGGTCAACATGGAGCCGCCCAAGAGCACGCCCTTCGGCCGCCTGATCGCCTGGGACCCGGTGGCACAGAAGGAGCGCTGGCGCGTGGAGCATGCCTCGCCCTGGAACGGCGGCACGCTGGCCACGGCGGGCAACCTGGTGTTCCAGGGCACGGCCGACGGCCGCTTCGTGGCCTATGACGCGCGCAACGGCAAGAAGCTCTGGGAGAAGCCCACGGGCACGGGCGTGGTGGCCGCACCCATCACCTATGAGGTCGATGGCCGCCAGTACGTCTCCATCGCCGTGGGCTGGGGCGGCGTCTACGGCCTGGCCGCGCGCCACACCGAGCGCAAGGGCCCGGGCACGGTCTACACCTTCGCGCTGGACGGCAAGGCCGAGGCGCCTGCCTTCGTCGCCTACCAGCAGGGCAAGCTGCTGCAGGGCGTGCCCTACGACAAGAGCCTGGTGGCCGAAGGCACGGCCCTGTACGTCAGCAACTGCGCCTTCTGCCACGGCGTGCCCGGCGTGGACCGGGGGGGCAACCTGCCCAATCTGGGCTACCTGGACCCGGCCTATATCGAGCACCTGGACAAGTTCATCTTCAAGGGCCCGGCCATGTCGCGCGGCATGCCCGACTTCACGGGCAAGCTGAGCATGGACGACGTGGAAAAGATCAAGGCCTTCATCCAGGGCACGGCTGACGCGGTGCGGCCCAAGTAGCCAACGCGAGCCGCCCTCCCCCTCCCCCTCCCCCAACCTCCCATCCCCCTCCCCGGCCCTGCTGTCCTGCAGCAGGCCTGGGCAGGGCTTTGCCTGAAAACACCGGACCGGACTCTTCGCCATGCCATCCAAGCCCTTCACCCGCGCATCCCTGGCCCTTGCAGCCATGGCCGCATGCGCCACCTTCAATGCCCACGCCGTCGATATCGACGCGGGCGACTACACCGCCCTGCCGCCCGGCACCACGCTGGGCATGGTCTATTACCAGCACGCCACGCGGGACAGCCTCTATGCCAATGGCGACCAGGCGCCCATGGGGCCGAGGCTGACCTCGGACATCGGCATAGCGCGCGGCGTGCACTTCATGAAGCTGGGCGACTACGTGATCGACCCGCAGTTCCTGCTGCCCTTCGGGCGCCTGTCGGCATCGCGCGATATCGCGGCCATGGGCAGCAACACCGGCGTGGGCGACCTGATGCTGGCCGCCACCCTGTGGCTGACCAAGCCCGGCGACAAGGAGCACTTCGGCATCACCCCCTTTGTCTGGCTGCCCACGGGCCAGTACAGCCGCAACGACCCGCTGAGCCTGGGCGAGAACCGCTGGAAGGCGGCCCTGCAGGCCGGCTGGATCAAGCCGCTGGGCAAGCGCGTGACCATGGACCTGGCGGCCGATGTCACCGTCTTCGGCAAGAACGACGACTTCGGCGCCCAAAGCGCCACGCTCAAGCAAAAGGCGCAGTTCCAGTTCCAGGGCCTGCTGCGCTACCACCTGTCGGACACATCGGACCTGCGCCTGGGCCTGTCGCACCTGACGGGCGGCGAGACCCAGGTCAACGGCGTGTCGCAAGGCGACCGCCAGTCCACCACCAAGGTCTCTTTCGGCGGCGCGGTCTTTGTCGCGCCGAAGACGCAGTTGCTGGCCACCGTGGGCCGCGATCTGCATGTGCGCCAGGGCTTCAAGGAGAACGCCCGCATCAACCTGCGCCTGCTGCAGGTTTTCTGATCCCACACCCCCCTTTCTCCCGTTCACCCCCAAGGAGCACACCATGAACCTCAGCGACATCCAGCACCAGATCACCGAGCGCGCCAGCGCCTTCCTCAACCGGGGCACGCATGACCTCTTCATCGACGGCCAATGGGTGGCGGCCCGGACCGGCCAGCGCCTGTCCACCGTCAACCCGGCCACCGAAGCCGTGATCGCCGAAGTCGCCAGCGCCGGCCCGGCGGACGTGGACCTGGCCGTGCGCGCCGCGCACCGCGCGCTGCACCTGGGCCCCTGGGGCCGCATGCGCCCCGTGGAGCGCGAGCGCCTGATGCTGCGCCTGGCCGACCTCATGGAGACCCATGCCCAGGCCCTGGCCGAGGTCGAATCGCTGGACAACGGCAAGTCCGCCGCCATTGCGCGCGCCGTGGACATCGCCATGGCCATAGACTCCATCCGCTACATGGCCGGCTGGGCCACCAAGATCGAGGGCATGACGCACGAGCACTCCGTGCCCTTCGCGCCCGAGGCCCAGATGTTCACCTACACCCGGCGCGAGCCCGTGGGCGTGGTCGCCGCCGTCGTGCCCTGGAACTTCCCCCTGCTCATGGCCAGCTGGAAGCTGGCGCCCGCGCTGGCCGCAGGCTGCACCCTGGTGCTCAAGCCCGCCGAACAGACGCCGCTGACCGCGCTGATGCTGGCCGAGCTGATCCAGGAAGCGGGCTTTCCGCCCGGCGTGTTCAACGTGGTCACGGGCGACGGCCCCGGTACCGGCGCGCCCCTGGTCTCGCACCCGCTGGTCAACAAGGTCAGCTTCACGGGCTCGACCGAGGTGGGCAAGCTCATCGGCCATGCCTGCATGGACAACATGACGCGCATCACGCTGGAGCTGGGCGGCAAGTCCCCCGTCATCGTGCTGGATGACTGCGACCCGGCCACGGCTGCGGCGGGTGCGGCCAATGCCATCTTCTTCAACCATGGCCAGGTCTGCTGCGCGGGCTCGCGCCTGTACGTGCACAAGAGCATGTTCGACCGCGTGGTGGCCGACGTGGCCGACCAGGCCGCCCGGCTCACCCTGGGCCATGGCCTGGACCCCCGCGCGCAGATGGGCCCGCTGGTCTCGCAGGAGCAGATGGAGCGTGTCTGCAGCTACATCGACATAGGCCGCAGCCAGGGCGCCGAGGTGGTGACGGGCGGCGCCCGCGCCGGCCAGCGCGGCTACTTCGTGCAGCCCACGGTGATGACCGGCGTGCAGCACGACCACCGCGTGGCCCGCGAGGAAATCTTCGGCCCCGTGCTCGTGGCCATGCCCTATGACGACCTCGACGAAGTCGCCGCCTGGGCCAACGACACGCCCTACGGCCTGGGCGCCAGCATCTGGTCCAACAACCTGTCCAATGTCCACCGACTGATCCCCAAGATCCAGTCCGGCACGGTCTGGGTCAACTGCCACAGCACCCTGGACCCGGGCATGCCCTTCGGCGGCTACAAGCAGTCCGGCATGGGCCGCGACATGGGCCGCACCGCGCTGGATGCCTACCTGGAGACCAAGTCGGTGTTCATCAATCTGTGAGGGGGTGCGGCGGGCTGCCCCCGGGCCCGCCTGCTCCTGCTCTACGGCGTTTCCGAATACCCCTTGGGCCATCCCCCCGGCCGGTCACAACACTCCTCCCAGCCCAGCTTGCGCGAGGTGTGGCCTATGCCGGGGTTGAAGGTGTTGGTGGGGTCCAGTTCGCGGTAGAAGCCCGCCAGGGCAGGCTTGGCCACGTAGAGGTGGCCCACGTTGTGCTCGGCCGGGTACTCGGCGCGGCGCGCGTCCAGCAGTTCCCACATGCGGTGCTCCATGGCCAGCGGGTCCACGCCCTTCTTGACGATGTAGTCCTGGTGGAAGACATGGCAGAAGAAGTGGCCGTAGTAGAGCTTGTGGACCATGTCGCGCTCGACCTCGGCGGGCAGCTGCTCCACCCATTCGCGGTCGTTGCGGCGCAGGGCCACGTCCAGGGCCACGATGTCCTCGACCTGGGCGCGGTGCACCTCGCGGTAGCGGATGGCCGCGCCCGCGATGGCGAAGCGGTGCAGGAAGGCCTTGCGCCCCTCGTCGGCATCGCACTCGAACCAGCCGCCCGTGGTGCTGCCGCTGAAGTGCCGCGTGAGGAATTCACGCGTGGCCTCGGCCGTATCGTTGGACACGCGCACCAGCAGGTGGTGCTCATAGCGGTCGCGCCACTGGCGCATGCGCGCGGGCAGGTGGCTGGGCAGCAGGTTGGTCAGCGCCTGGATCACGCGGTCGGTGACGCCGCGCAGGCCGAAGCGCTCGAAGAAGCCGTCCACGCGGCTCTTGAGGGCGAAGGCGGCCGGCACCCTGGCCGTGCCGAAGCGGTCGATCAGCAGGAAGGTGTCCTTGCCGTATTTCTCGCCGATGTCGTAGGCCGTGCGGTGGATGTACTCGCCAGCGATCGGCAGGCGCGGCAGCGCGGTCAGCAGCTCGCGGCGCACGGCCGTGAGGTCGTCGGGCGCATTGCTGCCTATATAGAAGACGGTGCTGGGCTCCTTGGGAAAGGTGTCCAGCCGCACGGCAAACAGGCACAGCTTGCCGGCCGAGCCCGAGGCCTCGAACAGGCGCGAGGGGTCGGCGTTGAAGCGCGCGGGCGTGTCCTCGTCCACGGCGCGCACGGCCTCGGCATAGCGCGGGTCGGAGGCGGCACGCTGCGCATCGTGGGCGATGTCGGACTCGGCGTAGTCGCCGTTTTGCAGCCGCGTGAGGATTTCCTCGGGCGTGCGGCCCAGGGCGATGCCCAGGTGGTTGACGAGTTCCAGCGAGCCGTCGTCGCAGACGCGCGCGTAGAGCGCCAGCTCGGTGTAAGCCGGGCCGCGCCGCACCAGGGCGCCGCCCGAGTTGTTGCAGATGCCGCCCAGCACCGAGGCGCCGATGCACGACGAGCCGATCACCGAATGCGGCTCGCGGCCCAGCGGCGCCAGCGCCTGCTCCAGCCGGTCCAGCGTGGCGCCGGGCAGGCAGACCACCTGGGCGCCCCCGCCAATGACCTGCACGCCGGTGATGCGCAAGGTATTGATGAGCACGATCTCGCGGTCGTAGTCCGCGCCGTCGGGCGTGGAGCCGCCCGTCAGGCCCGTGTTGGCGGCCTGCATGATGACGATGCGCCCGGCCGCCACGGCGGCCTGCACCACCTTCCACTGCTCCAGCAGCGTCGCGGGCCGCACCACGGCCAGCACCGGGCCCTCGCCCGTGCGGTGGCCCTTGCGGAAGCGGCGCGTGGCCTGGTCGTCGGTGAGCACATGGGCGGCGCCCACGGCTTCGCGCAACTGCAGCAGCAGGGCCTCGCGGGAGACGACCGGAGTCTGCAGCGCGCTCATGGCTGGCGCACCAGCAGGTCGCCGGTGATGTCGGATACCTTGCTCACGCTGGTCAGCGTCATGGCCACGCGCATTTCCTTTTCCAATAGTTCCAGCAGGTGCTTGACGCCCGCCTCGCCGGAGGTGGCCAGGGCGTAGATGAAGGCGCGGCCGATCATGGCGCAGTCGGCGCCCAGGGCGATGGCGCGCACCACGTCCAGGCCGTTGCGGATGCCGGAGTCGGCCAGGATCTTGATCTGGCCCTTGACCGCATCGGCGATGGCCGGCAGCGCGCGGGCCGAGGACAGCACGCCGTCGAGCTGGCGGCCGCCATGGTTGGAGACGATGATGCCGTCGGCGCCAAAGCGCACCGCGTCCTTGGCGTCCTCGGGGTCCAGGATGCCCTTGATGACCATGGGCCCCTTCCAGAAGGCGCGTATCCATTCGAGGTCCTTCCAGGAAATGGAGGGATCGAAATTGGCACCCAGCCAGCCGATGTAGTCGGCCAGGCCCGTGGGGCTGCCCCGGTAGGCCGAGATGTTGCCCAGGTCATGCGGGCGGCCCAGCAGGCCCACGTCCATGGACCAGGCCGGGTGCGTGACCGACTGCCAGTAGCGGCGCATGGCGGCATTCGGGCCGCTCATGCCCGAATGCGCATCGCGGTAGCGCGCGCCGGGCACGGGCATGTCCACGGTGAAGACCAGGGTGGAGCAGCCGGCCGCCTGGGCACGCTCCAGCGCGTTCTGCATGAAGCCCCGGTCCTTGAGCACGTAGAGCTGGAACCACATGGGGCGCTTGATCTTGGGCGCCACCTCTTCGATGGGGCAGACCGATACCGTGGACATGGTGAACGGAATGCCATGGGCGTCGGCCGCGCGTGCGGCCTGCACCTCGCCGCGGCGGCGGTACATGCCCGTCAGGCCCACGGGCGACAGCGCCACGGGAATGGACAGCTTCTCGCCAAACAGCTCGATGCTGGTGTCCAGCCGGCTCATGTCCTTGAGCACGCGCTGGCGCAGCGCCACGGCGGCCAGGTCTTCCACGTTGCGGCGCAGCGTCTGCTCGGCATAGGCGCCGCCGTCGATGTAGTGGAACAGGAAAGGCGGCAGGCGCTTTTGCGCCGCTGCGCGGTAGTCGGAGGTGGAGGAGATGATCATGATGGTGGTCTCATGTCTTTCGTATCAGGTCTGAAGTGGGCAGCAGCGCAGGCGCGGCGTCCAGAGGCAGCCGCATGGAGCGCTCGCGCCGCGCGCGGTCCTCGTCCAGGCGCTGGATGGTGGTGCGAACATGCTCCAGGTGCTCGCCGATGCATTCGCGGGCGCGCTGCGGGTCGCCGTCCAGGATGGCCTGCATCAGGCTCTGGTGCTGCACGGTCAGCTCCTGCAGGGTCTGGGGTGCGCTCAGGCGGAACATGTCATGGCGGTTGCGCTCCACCGTGGACAGCACCACGGTGAACAGGCTGTGCATGACCTGCACCAGCACCAGGTTGTGCGAAGCCTCGGCAATGGCCAGGTGGAACTGCGCGTCGGCGCGCGCCGCCAGCTCGGCGTGGCCGCTTTGCTGGTGCTGGATCATCACCTCGAAGCAGCGCTGGATATGGTCCTTGTCCTGCGGCGTGGCGCGCTGGGCGGCCAGCCAGGCCGTGCTGGTCTCCAGCGCATGGCGGGTTTCCAGCACGTCATAGCGGTAGTGGGAGTCGGACTCCATCAGGCCGGCCAGCGGCCGCATGGCGTCCTTGAGCCAGTCCGCAGGCTCGGCAGCCGGCGCCGGCTCCTGCAGGTAGGTGCCATCGCCGCGCCGCGCCACCAGCACGCCCTGGCTGGTGAGTTTCTGTATGGCCTCGCGCACCGAGGTGCGCGAGACACCCAGCTCGGCCGCCAGTTGCCGTTCCGCGGGCAGCCGCTGTCCGGGCTGCACTCCGCTGGCCTGCACCAGGGCAAGCAATTTCTCGACAACTTGATCGGCAACGCGCATGGGGATTCTCAGAATTGGTTTTCAGTGATTCACGGCGCTATGCGCCAGCCTCATCGCATGAAACCCGCACTGCCCAAGCCAGGGACACCGAGCAAGGGCCGCCCCGCCGCGAGGGTGTCGTCCCCCTCCCCCGCGAAGCGGGTAGAGAGGGGGAAGGCGCGCAGCGACTCAGGGGGTGTTTCATGTCAATAACCAGGAATCATCCACGTAAACACATAGGCTTGCAGCGTCGTGATCACCCCGATGATCACGGCGAACATCAGGCTGTGCTTGACCGTGAAGCGGAACAGGTCCGACTCGCGCCCTGCCAGGCCCACGGCCGCGCAGGCAATGGCGATGGACTGGGGCGAGATCATCTTGCCCGTCACGCCGCCCGTGGTGTTGGCCGCTACCGTGAGCACCTGGGGCAGGCCCAGCTGCTGCGCCGTGGTGGCCTGCAGCGCGGCGAACAGCGCGTTGGCCGAAGTGTCCGAGCCCGTGAGGAACACGCCGATCCAGCCCAGGAAGGGCGAGAAGAACGTGAACGCCTGGCCCGTGTGTGCCAGCGCCAGGGCCAGCGTGGCCGACAGGCCCGAGTAGTTGGCCACGAAGGCGAAGGCCAGCACCATGCCGATGGAGTAGATCGGCACGGCCAGTTCCCTGAAGGTCTCGCCCAGCGTGGCCACGGCCTTGGCCGGCGACAGGCGCGTGAAGGTGATGGTGATCAGCGCCGCGATCAGGATGGCCGTGCCGGTGGCCAGCAGCCAGTTGAAGGTGTAGACCGCGCCGTAGGGCGCAGCGGCGGCCACGACGGGGGGCGTCTTCTCCACCAGGTTGTGCAGGAAGGGCACGGGGATGTTGATGACGGTGGAGGCCAGCGGGCCACCTGCGGCGAACAGCGCCTTGAAGGGCTTGATGCTCCAGATCGTCACCATGGCCGTGAGGATGATGAAGGGCGACCAGGCCTTGATGACGGCGCCGGCCGTCAGCGGTGCACCGGAAGCGGCGGCGGGAGCCTTGACCGCCGTGGCTGTCTTCGCAATGGCAGCAGCCTTGCCGCCCTCGCCTTCCGTGTCGAACCGGAAGATGCGCTTGGGCTGCCAGACCTTGAGGAACAGCGTCAGCGCCACCAGCGAGACGATGGCCGAGGTGATGTCCGGCAGCTCGGGGCCGATGTAGTTCGCCGTGAGGAACTGCACCACGGCGAAGGAGCCGCCGCCCACCAGCACGGCAGGCCAGGTTTCCTTGACGCCGCGCCAGCCGTCCATGATGGCCATCAGCCAGAACAGCACGAGCACGGTCATGAAGGGCAGCTGGCGGCCGGCCATCTGGCCGATGGCGAAGGCATCCACGCCCGAGACCTGCCCCGCCACGATGATGGGAATGCCCATGGCGCCGAAGGCCACGGGCGCCGTGTTGGCGATCAGGCACAGGCCCGCCGCATAGAGCGGCTTGAAGCCCAGGCCCACCAGCAGCGCGGCCGTGATGGCCACGGGCGCGCCGAAGCCGGCCGCGCCCTCCAGGAAGGCGCCGAAGCAAAAGCCCACCAGGATGAGCTGCAGCCGCTGGTCGGGCGTGACCGACAGGATGGACGAGCGGATCACGTCGAACTGCCCCGTCTTGACCGAGATCTTGTAGAGGAACACGGCCGCCACGATGATCCAGGCGATGGGCCACAGGCCGTAGAAGAAGCCGTACACGGCCGAGGCCAGTGCCGCGCTCACGGGCATCTTGTAGAACAGCAGTGCCACGCCCAGCGCCAGCGCCACGGTGACGGTGCCAGCCTGGTAGCCCTTGAGACGGAACCTGGTCAGCGCCAGGAAGAAAAAGATGATGGGAATCAGCGCGATCAGCGCCGAGATCCAGATGTTCCCGGCGGGATCGTAGTTCTGCTGCCAGATGGTTTGCATGACCGTGTCTCTAGATGATGGGGAGGGCGCGGTAAGCGCCCCTTGTCGGCCACTCCCTCTCGTTGCAGCGTTGGCATGCGGTGCGATCCGCACAGGATGTCTGCTGGCTGGCTGCAACGGTGTCTGGGAGTGTTCCCCGCGCTGGCGCCTTGTGGGCCATTGGCAAATTGGTCCAACCAATTAAACCAAAATTCAGACCATTGCGCGAAGTGGTGCGATTCTCAGAGCTTTCAAGTGGGCAGATGAACAGGGTAAACACCTAAAAGAGTGCAGATAGTGCACCAGGATATTTATTGGTCATACCAATAATTGATATTTTGGTGCAACGCATGTTCAAGTCCCCGGCCAGGCAAGGTCCCAGGCGGTGCACAAACGCAGCGCACGCGGGAAAAAGATCGGCGGCCGCGCTGTGCCGGCAGGTCCGCCGCTCAAGCCTGACGCTCCCCAACGGAAAAGCCCGCTCCCTACAATGCAGCCTCAGCGGTCGGTGTACCGCCCTTGTACCTTCGGCGCCCGTGTCAACCCCGGGCGCCTTATTAAACCGCCGTGTATCCGGACGGCGGTGGCTGATTGAACGGAGCCCATCCATGAACCACATTCCTGCGCGCCGCTCGGCGCTGCGCCAGGCGGCTGCCTGCGTGCTGGCCGCCTCCACCCTGTCCAGCCTGCCTGCGCTGGCCGCCGAACCCGCCGTGCTGCGCGTCTCGGCCATCCCGGATGAAGCCCCCACCGAGCTGCAGCGCAAGTTCGAGCCGCTGGGCAAGTACCTCTCGGCACAGACCGGCATGAAGGTGGTGTTCACGCCCGTGACCGACTACGCCGCCGTGGTCGAGTCGCTGGCCACGCGCAAGCTGGACCTGGCCTGGCTGGGCGGCTTCACCTTCGTGCAGGCCAAGATCCGCACCAACGGCACGGCCATCCCCATCGTGCAGCGCGAGGAAGACGCCAGGTTCACCTCCAAGTTCATCACGGCCAACCCCGCCATCAAGACCCTGGCCGACCTCAAGGGCAAGAGCTTTGCCTTTGGCGCGCCCTCGTCCACCTCGGGCAGCCTGATGCCGCGCTTTTTCCTGCAGCAGGACGGTATCAACCCCGAGAAGGACTTCAAGACCGTGGCCTTCTCCGGCGCGCATGACGCCACCGTGGCCTTCGTGGCCGCAGGCAAGGCCGAGGCCGGCGTGCTCAACGCATCGGTCTGGGACAAGCTGGTGGAGACCAAGAAGGTCGATACCAGCAAGGTGCGCGTGTTCGCCACCACGCCGCCCTACTTCGACTACAACTGGACCGTGCGCGGCGACCTGGACCCGGCCCTGGTCAAGAAGCTGACCGACGCCTTCCTGGCGCTGGACCCGGCCAAGCCAGAGCACAAGGCCATCCTGGAGCTGCAGCGTGCCGCGCGCTTCATTCCCACCCAGGCCTCGAACTACGAAGGCATCGAGGCCGCCGCCAAGTCGGCCGGCCTGCTCAAGTAAGCCGCGGCAGGCGCAATCCATGAGCTTTGAACTGCAAGGCGTGGGCCTGACCCACGCCGGCGGCGGCATTGCGCTGCGCGGCGTGACGCTGGCCGCACGCCAGGGCGAAGCCATTGCGCTGATCGGCCCCTCGGGCGCGGGCAAGACCACGCTGCTGTCCGTCATCGGCACGGCGCTGGCGCCCAGCCAGGGCCGGCACAGCGTGCTGGGCAACGAGGTGCCTGCGTCCAGCGCGGGGGCTCCCCGGCTGCTGCGCGCGCGCATCGGCACGGTGCACCAGGCGCCGCCCATACCGCCGCGCCAGCGCGTGGTCACGGCCGTGCTGGCCGGGCGGCTGGGCCGCTGGCCGGCTTGGAAGGCGCTGGCCTCGCTGCTGTACCCACAGGACACCGCTGGCGCGCGCGAGGCCCTTGCCCGCGTGCAGCTGGCAGACAAGCTGTTCGCGCGCTGCGACCAGCTCTCGGGCGGGCAGCTGCAGCGCGTGGGCATTGCCCGCGTGCTCTACCAGCAGGCCGAGCTGATCCTGGCCGACGAGCCCGTGGCCGCGCTGGACCCGGCCCTGGCCCTGTCCACCGTGCAACTGCTGGTGCACGAAGCCGCCGCGCGCGGCGCCACCCTGGTGGCCAGCCTGCATGCCGTGGACCTGGCGCTGGCCTGCTTTGCGCGCATCGTGGGCATCCGCGATGGCGCCATCGCCTTCGACCTGCCGGCGGCAGAAGTCACGCAGGAACACCTGCGTGCGCTGTATGGGTCCGAGCATGCTGGCGATGATCCCTCCCGCCCCGCGTGGACACCCGCGCCCGCCGCCTTTGCCGCACCGCTGTCCGCATCCGCATGCCGTTGAGTTCCGATCTGCACGCGCTGCGTGATCCCGCCGCGCCCCGCCGCCTCGGCGCCCTGGTGCTGGCCGCCGTCGTGCTGTGGCCGCTGTTCCAGGGCGCGGGCTTCAGCCTGGGCGCGCTGTTCGATCCCGGCAACCTGCAGGTCATCGGCCGCTTTCTGGCCACGTTTCTGCCGCCCGAGACCGGGCGCGACTTCCTGGGCTACCTGGGCCGCGCCACGCTGGAGACCCTGGCCATTGCCACGGCCGGCATGGCCCTGGCCTTTGTGCTGGCCGTGCCGCTGGCCTACCTGGTCACGGGCGCCGCGCGCGAGCGGCGGGCGCTCAACCCCGTCACGCGCGGCCTGCTCACCATCCTGCGCGGCGTGCCCGAACTGGTCTGGGCCCTGGTCTTCGTGCGCGTCTTCGGCCTGGGGCCGGCCGCTGGCGTGCTGGCCCTGGGCCTGACCTATGGCGGCATGCTGGCCAAGGTCTATGCGGAAATCCTGGAATCGGCCGACCCCGCACCCGCGCGTGCCCTGGCGCAGGCCGGCGCGCGCCGGCCGCTGGCCATGCTGTACGGCCTGCTGCCCCAGGCCGCGCGCGAGCTGACCTCGTACACCGTCTACCGCTGGGAGTGCGCCATACGCGCCTCGGTGGTCATGGGCTTTGTGGGCGCGGGCGGCCTGGGCCAGCTCATGGACCAGGCCATGAAGATGCTCAACGGCGGCGAGGCCAGCACCATCTTGCTGACCTTCATGCTGCTGGTCTGGGGCGCCGACCTGCTCTCGCGCGGCCTGCGCCGCGCGCTGGACACGCCACCTGCCGCGCGTGCCAGCGCGTGGGGCTGGCGCAGCGCCCTCACCTGCGCCGCCCTGGCGCTGGGCGTGGCCGCCAGCTTTGCCATGCTGGAGATGGACCTGCCCTCGCTGTTCACCGGCGCGGCGGGCCGGTCCATGCTGGAGTTCGTCATCAGCTTCTTCCCGCCCGACACCAGCGCCGAATGGCTGCGCAAGGTGGCCGTGGGCGTGTGGGAGACGCTGGCCATTTCCGTGGTCGGCACCTTGCTGGCGGCCGTGCTGGGCCTGCTGCTGGCGCTGCCGCGCTGGCGCGCCCCCTGGAGCCTGGTGCTCAACGTGCTGCGCTCCGTGCCCGAGCTGGTCTGGGCCACCATCACCGCCCTGGCCGTGGGCCTGGGCCCGTTCGCAGGCGCGCTGGCGCTGGCGCTGCACACGGCGGGCGTGCTGGGGCGCCTGTATGCCGAGGCCCTGCAGAACCAGCCCGCCGCCCCCACCCAAGCGCTGCGCCTGTCCGGCAGCGGCCGTGCCATGGCCTTCCTCTACGCGACGCTGCCCGGTGCCGCGCCTCAATTGCTGGCCTACACGCTGTACCGCTGGGAGATGAACATCCGCATGGCCGCCATCCTGGGCTTCGTGGGCGCGGGCGGGCTGGGGCAGCTGCTGTACTTCGAGCTGTCGCTGTTCCACTATGCCCAGGCCAGCACCGTCATCATCGCCATGCTGGCGCTGTCCGTGGCCGTGGACTGGGCCAGCGCGGCGCTGCGAAGGCGCATGGGTTAGGTGGCGGGGGCCGCGGCGCCGTCACCCTCCACCTCGACCAGGTAGTCGATCAGCGCCCGCAGCTTCAGCGGCACATGGCGCGTGGGCGCATAGACCGCATGCACCACGCGCGGCGCGTACTTGCCGCACAGCGCCCAGCCCGGCAGAACGGGTGCCAGTTGCCCGGCCTGCAGCGCCGCCTGCGCCGCAAAGTCCGCTACCACGCCGATGCCTGGCCCCTGCTGCAGCGCGTGGATGATGCCCAGGCTGCTGGCAATGGTGATGGGCGTATCTACCAGCAGCCGCGTGGCGGGCGCGGCCGCAGGGTGGAGCGGGCGCAACTCCACCTCGTTCTGGAACTGCCCGTAGCCCAGGCTGATGAAGGGATGCGCCAGCAGTTGCCCGGGCTCCGTGATCTGCGCATGCCGCGCCAGATAGCCGGGCGTGGCCACCAGCACATAGCGGATGGTCTTGAGCGGCCGCGCCACCAGCCCCGGCGCGATCTGGCCCGGCACGCTGATGCGCAGGCCCAGGTCCAGCCCCTCGGCCACCAGGTCCACCATGCGGTCCGTCATGTCCACCTGCACCTGCACCTCGGGCCAGCGCGCACAAAAGCCCGGCAGCAGTGGCGACAGCCAGATATCACCCAGCACGGCCGGCGCGCTGATCTTCAGCAGCCCGCGCGGCTGCTGGCGCAGCTGACCGGCCAGCGCCTGCACGGCCTGGGCATCCGCCACCAGCCGAAGGCAGGCCTGGTGAATCTCGGCACCCGCCTCGGTCAGCGACAGCGAGCGCGTGGTGCGCTGCAGCAGCCGCAGCCCGAAGTGCGCCTCCAGCCGCCCCACGCTGCGGCTCACGGCCGAGGTCGTCAGCCCCAGCTGCCGGGCCGCTCCCGCAAAGCTCTGGTGCTCCACCACGCGGGCGAAGACCAGCATTTCATCCAGGGGCATGGCGGTATCGGGCAAGGCGCTACTCCGGTCTTTGTTGCATGGCAGGCAATATTAATTTGAATGACTCATGGATTGTTGATTGATTGCAAGGTCCGCAAGATACGGCCATGCGCTCCATACCGAAGCGCGCCCAGGAATCGACACCATGTCCCACAGCCCCAGCCTCACCTCTGCAACCTCAACCACGCGGCCCCGAGCCAGCCAGGGCGGCACCTGGCGCATGCTGCTGGCCATGGCGCTGTCGGGCACCATCGGCCTGCTGGTCGTGGAAAGCGCGCTGCCGCCGCTGCTGGTCGTATTCGCCCGGTGCGTGCTGGGCGCACTGGGCCTGGGCCTGTGGCTGGCCTGGCGGCGCGAATGGGTCGCCCCTCAAGGCCGTGAATGGCTGTGGCTGGCCGGCGGCGGCATCGCCCTGGTGCTCAACTGGGTCGCCCTCTTCAGCGCCTACCACTACAGCTCCATCGCCGTGGCCACCGTGGTCTACCACGTGCAGCCCTTCATGCTGCTGGCCCTGTCGGCGCTGCAGGGCGAGCCCGTCGAACGCCGCAAGCTGCCCTGGCTGCTGCTGGCCCTGCTGGGGGTGGCGCTGAGCAGCGGCCTGGTCGGGCTGGATGGCGTGGATGCATCGCATGCTGGAACAGGCGCCTGGATAGGCGTCGCCCTCGCCCTGCTGGCCGCCGCTCTCTACGCAGGCACCACGGTCGCCACGCGCCGCCTGGGCCACATGCCCTCGGCCCAGATCGCCATGCTGCAGATGCTGGCGGGCGGACTGGTGCTGAGCCTGTGGGCCCTGCCGCTGCTCACCCATATCGCCGCAGCCAGCCCTCAATTGCTGTCAGCGCGCGCCGCCTCCATGGTGCTGACCCTGGGACTGGTCCATACGGCCTTCATGTACACGGTGATGTATGCCGCATTCCAGCGGCTGCCGGCGCCCGCCATTGCGGCACTGTCCTTCGTCTACCCCGCCATGGCCTTGCTGGTGGACCTGGCCTGGTTTGGCGCTGTTCCGTCGGCGGCGCAGTGGGTCGGGATGGGCTGCATCCTTGTCGCAGTCGTGGGCCATCGCGCAGGCATTGCATTGCGCCGCCATTGAGCCCCTGTGAATTCCGGGGATTTCCGGAATTCATACATCCTTCATGAACCCCACCCAATTGTTTCAATATATTTCCAACAAAGAGGTGCACAGTACATTTCGAATTATTTTTATCCCTTCCGCCCGTATGCTCTCCCGGCTTTCCGCCATTCGCATTCATTCAGCCGGAATATAGAGGGAGAAATAATTGGCCACTATCGAAAAAGGATTGATGGTAGACAAAAGCGTCGAAGTCAAGACCTATCCGTCCATAGAGCACGGCGCCTTGCTGTCCGTCACCTCCATCGTGCTGCACCGCACTGACTCGTCCACGGCCGCCAGCGTGCTCAATGCCTACAAGAGCGGCCAGAAGACAGGGGCGCACTTCCTGATCGAGAAGGACGGCAAGATCTACCAGACGGCCAGCCTTGAGCGCATCTGCTGGCATGTGGGAATTCTTCAGCCGCGCTGCGTCAACGAGAGCGCCTGCGATCCCACGGAACTCAAGAACATCAATGCCCTGCTGCACCAAAAGGGCCTGAGCTTCAGCAAGCGGGCCAAGAATGTGTCATCGCACGAGAACACAAAGGCCTATCCGTTGCGTTATCCGGCCAACAGCGACTCCGTGGGCATCGAGGTGGTGGGCCGTTTTCTGCCATCGACCAAGGACTACGAGGCGCCCACCCAATCGCAGCTGTTCCAGACCAAATGGCTGACCCAGCAATTGGTGGACCACTACAAGCTCAAACTGCTGTCCGATGTCTACTCCCACGGCGCCATTGCCCGCAAGGAAGCGACCGAAGGCGCCCAATTGCTGCGCTACATCTTCACGGGAGCCTGAGCCATGCCATCCAGCCAGCTTTTCAACAATCCCTCTCGCAGCCTGCGCATTGCCGCCTGGGCTGCCGTGATGCTGTGCCTGCATGCGCCGTTGCAGGCCTCATCCACATCCACGCCCACGCCCAAACACGCGGCCAAGGCGGCACCCATTTCCGTCATCGGCCCGGTCACCCGTTCCGTAGGCTCGGGCGAGACCATGGGATGCGAGAAAGTCAGCCTGGACGCCGCCGACGTGGCCCGCTATTTCGCGACGGCAAAGCAAGTCTCGGCTGGCAGCTTCCATGAGGAATCCATCATCCTGCCCTGCAGTTTCAGCGGACGGCTGCTGCGCTCGGGCAAGGTCTATGAATGGAACATCAACGCCGCCGGCGCCGGCTACCTGCGCAGTGAAGATGGTGAACAGGACCTGCGCTACCTGTGCCGCAAGGCCTGCGAGAAGGCATTGCCGCAGTTGACGGGGCTTTGACCTGTTGTTCAGACATTGTCTGCACGGGCGTCTTATCGCTCCCATTGAGTGGTGCCCCATCCTCCTGTCAAACACAGCGGATACGATGGCGCCTCCCACAATATTCCCAACAGACCATGGAACGACTGATTTCCCAAGGAATGCATGCCTTCAGCCAGGGCGACCACGCGCGAATGCATGCGCTATGGTCTGGCACCACGGTTTTCAGCCATCTGGACAATGAAGCGATTGCCAGCCTCTTGGCCAGCATTCAGGCCACTGCCGAATCAGGCCAGGGTAGCGAATGGTCATGGCTGATGCTGTGCCTGGTGTATCTCGATTCCAGTGACCAATTCACCGAGGACCGCGGTATGGCATTGCGCCAGGTCGGCGAATGGGCGCAGCGCGCACTGGCAATGTCACCAGGCAATGCCTATGGACACCGCTATTTGGGCAGTGCCCACTATTGGCTGGACGAACCCGAGCCCGCGCTGGCCGCCTACCGCAAGTCTCATGCCTTGCAGTCCCAGGTGGACTTGCAAGCCCGCATTTTCGAGATGGAGCATGCCGTGCCCTGGCGCAGCATCTTTTCCTATCCCGAGTTGGCTGATAGCCCGGCGGCACCCGACTACTACACGGCCGGCGTGACCGTGGGCAAGTGGAAGCGCCCCGACACGGATGCAGCAGCCCTGCAGGAAATCGAGCGCCTGCAGACCACACTCTACGAACGCTGTCTGGAGCGCTTCGCCAGCGCCGGCACGCCGGCAAACGGCCAGGAGGCCGCGCCCACCGCGCTGGACATCCACACCTATGCCATGTGCTGCAACAACCTGGGCGTGCTGTACAACGCACATGAACAGTACGAGCAGGCGGCCGCCGTCCTCGAAGCCGGGCTGCAGCAGACCTGTTTCCGGGCCCTGCTGGAAAACCTGCGCCATGCCTATCGGCAACTGGGGAACCGCAAGCAAGCCACCGACCTGTCCCTGCTGCTGATGGAGGACTACGCGCTTGACACCGGCCTGTATCTGGACTGCGCGCAGACCGCGTGCGCCTATCTCAACGAGACCAGCCACCACCAGGACGTCCTCGACATCGTGGCCGAAGCCGAGCGCCGCTATGCGCAGCTTTCGTCTCAGCAACAGCAAGCGCCATGGGAAGTTCGCAGCATGAGCTTCGTTCATGCGCACAAGGTCACCGCCCTCAGGGCCCTGGGCCAGCTCAAGGCCTCGCACCTTCAGCCTGAACTGGTCGAGATCGCCCTGCGCCACGATCCGGACGATGCCCAACTGCTCGGCATACGCGCCCACATGCAGGGAGCCCGGCAGCAGGTGGATGGAAAAGGCGGATTCTGGTCGCGCCTGTTCGGCTGAACCACACCGGGCGACCGAGCCACCAAGAAATGTAGGGCACCCAAGATGCTGGCAACCCTCAAAAGACCCCCAGCGCCAGCCCGGCCCCCATTGCCTCCCCCAGCGCCCGGCACTGTTCCAGCTCAGCTGCGGCAATCTGCTTGGGCGCCAGGATGGCTTCGGTGGTCTGGGCGTGGGTGCAGATGATCAGGGGCTCGGCCACGGGCTTGAGGCGCCAGCCGGTGGCGATGCGGGCGATCTGGCGGGCGGCGTTCTGGCCGTCGCTGCCGGCGCAGATGAGGCTGGCATAGGGCCGACCGTTGATGCGGTCCAGCGCCGCGTAGTAGCTGCGGTCGAAGAAGTCCTTGAGCTGGCCGCTGATGGCGGCCAGGTTTTCCGGGGTGGCGAAGAGGTAGCCGTCGGCGGACAGCACATCGTCCGGGCCGGCCTCTGAGGCATGCAGCAGGCGCACCTGCACGCCCTGGCCTTCGGCCGCTGCGCCGTCGCGCGCGGCCTCGGCCATCTGGCGAGTGCCGCCGGTCATGGAGTGGTAGACGATCAGCAGGGTCTTGCTTGCGTTCATGCCTCAAGCATAGAGCGCGGCCCGCCCAGCCACCGCGCCGACCTCAGAAATCCATCGATGCCGACACCACGAAGGTGCGCGGAATCATCGGCGAGACAGCGCCCCAGGACGTGACACCGGCCCAGGCCTTGCGGTCGGCCACGTTCTGCACCGTGGCGCGCAGCGTGGTCTTGCGGCCCGCGATGCGGGTGGCATAGCGCAGGCCCAGGTCGGTGCGTGTCCAACCCGGGATGCGCAGGCGGTTGGCCTGGTCCACGAACTGGGCGCCGGTGTAGGCAAGGTCGCCGACCAGGGTCAAGCCTTCCGCGGCGGGCACATCCCATTCCACGCCCAGGTTGGCCAGCAGGCGCGAAGTGCCGATGGGCCGGTTGCCCACCAGCGCAGGCGTGGCCGAGCGCGTGATCTCGGGCTTGAGCCAGGTCACGCCACCGAGCAGGCGCAGGCCGCGTGCGGCCTCGCCGTAGGCATACAGCTCCATGCCCAGGTTGCGCTGCTCGCCGTTGGTCTTGTAGACGCCCTGGTCCAGGCCACCGCTGGGTTTTTCAATGCTGAACAGGGCGGCCGTGGCCATGAAGCTGCCGAAGTCGTACTTGCTGCCCACTTCGTACTGGCGGCTCTTGTAGGGGCGCAGCACCTCGCCGTAGTTGCTGGCGGCGGGCGGGGCGATGTCGCCCTTGCTCAGGCCTTCGATGTAGTTGGCGTAGAGGCTCCAGTTGGGCGCCTGGCGCCAGACCACGCCCACGGCGGGCGTGGTCACGCTCTCGTCGTAGACATTGGCGGTGCCGCCTGTGAGCACGTTGTAGTTGGTGGACTTGATGGCCTGGTGGCGCAGGCCCAGCGACAGTTGCAGCCTGTCCTGAAGCAGCGAAAGCGTGTCCACCAGGGCCAGGCTGGTGTTGCGGTTGTCATGAATGCGCGGAATGGCCGAAGGCCGCGCAATGCTCTGCGGCGCATGGGCAACAGGCGCATAGATGTTGGACGCCACCGCCGAGCCCGCCTGCAGCGCACGATGGAAATCCTCGCGGTAGCTGGCCAGCTGCAGCGTGACCGAATGCTTGACACCGGCCAGCGCAAAGCGCGAGCGCAGGCCTGCGTCGATGGTGCTGCGGTCCACGTCGAACACCGCATAGGTGGGCGTGATGCTGGTGGCACCCGCAGCACTGGTCAGGCGCGGGGCGGAGTCATAGATGCGGTCCACATTGGCGCGCGACTGGCCGATGTTGGCGAACAGCGTGAGCTGCTGCGTGAGGTCCAGCTCGGTGCGCAGCAGCACGGCGCGCTCGCGATTCCTGGACCATTCCCAGGGCTGGGTCACGTTGAGTATGCCGTCGGGCGCAGCAGGCATGGAGGAGAGCCCCGTGGGCATGATGGGCCGGCCCACGCCGTCGATGCGCTCGTCCTGCGAGAGCAGGTCCAACGTGGCGCGGAAGCGCTCCACCTCGTAGTCCAGCGCCACGGCCAGCACATGGCCGTCGGTGCTTTGATGGTCCATGGACGTATCGCCGCCGTACTTGCTGGCGTTGACGCGGATGCCGTACTGGGCCTCGTCGCCAAAGCGCCGGCCCACGTCGGCATGGGCACGCCAGAGGCTGTCCGAAGTCCAGCCCGTGGTCAGCCGCGCCACGTCTTCGTTGGCGCGCTTGGGAGCGATGTTGATCACGCCGCCCACCGAGCCGTTGGGCGACATGCCGAACAGCAGCGCGCCCGGCCCCTTGACCACCTCGATGCGGTCCACGTACTCGGTGCGCACGCGGTAGTTGGGGGCAATGCCGTAGATGCCGTCAAAGGCGATCTCGCCCGAGTTGCCCTCCCAGATCGGAAAGCCCCGGATATAGAGGTTGTCCACGTTGCCGCCCGGCAGCACGGTGTAGCGCACGGAAGGGTCGCGGTTCACCGCCTCGGCAATGGTGCCGGCCTGCTGGTTGCGCACGGCCTCGGACGTGTAGCTGGTGGTGCTGAACGGCGCCTGCATGTTGCCGGTATTGCCCAGCACGCCCAGGCGCACGCCCTTGGCCACCTGCCCGCCGGCGTAGGGTGCGGGCAGCAGGCTCACATACTGGTCGCCGGCCGTCACGGTGATCTCGGACAGGCGGTGTGCATTCTCAGGCGCGTTGGCCGCAGCGGGAAGCAGCGTCAGCGTGCCGCCCTCGATGCGCCCCTGCAGGCCGCTGCCCTGCAGCAATGCCGCCAGGCCTTGGCGCACATCGTGGCTGCCGTTGAGCGCCGGGGCCTGCCGGCCCTGCACCAGTTCGGAGGAGTAGGTGAGCTGCAGCCCCGCCTGGCGCGCAAACAGGCTCAGCGCCTGGGCCAGCGGCTGGGCCGGCACGTCGAAGGACACCGATTGCGCGGCGGCCAACTGCAGTTGCAGGCCCAGCACCAGGCCTGCACATGCATGAAAAACCGCTGTGCGGCGGAGACGGAGGCGGAATGGGAATCGGGAGGACTTGGGAGCGGACATAAGGACTTTCTGGAAGACAGGCTCATTGCGAATCGCCGGCACAGGCAGGGCGCCCGGCCTTTCATATGCAAATACGAGTCACTCCCAAAAACCCTGAAAAAAACTTCACGGCTCCGCGCGCCCGCCGCGCCGCGCAATCCGCAGCCCGCCGTCGTCCAGCACGCTGACCTGCACCGGGGCGAACTGCGGCAGCCCGCGCAACCATCGCTCGGTCTGGGCAATGCGCACATGGCCGCTGATGGCCAGTTGCGCCGCGCCCTCCTCCACCACCAGGCGGCGCCGCGTGTAGCGGCCCAGACGGTGCACGACGCGGCCCAGCGGTTCCTGCTCGAAGACCAGTTCGCCCTCGCGCCAGGCCGCGGGCCGTTGCTGGAGCTGCGGCTGCCAGGCAGCGCCGTCGGTATCTCCTGCCCCGCCGTCCAGGGGAATGCGCAGCGACTGGCTGTCCTGCAGCAACTGGCTGCGCCCGGTGGCCGCATGCTCCACCCGCACCTGGCCCGACTCCACCTGCACGCGCACCGCATCGGGCTCCAGTTCCACACCAAAGCGCGTTCCCAGCACGGTCACGCGCAAGGGGCCGGCCTCCACCACAAAGGGCCGTGCCGCATCGCGCGCCACGGCAAAGAAGGCGGCGCCTTCCAGCAGCCGCGCCTGTCGCAGGTCAGCACGGTAGGCCAGCGCCACGCGGCTGGCGGCGTCCACGCGCAGCACGCTGCCATCGGGCAGCTCCAGGCTGCGCTGCACGCCCGTGGCGCTGGCCAGTTCACCTTGCCACAGCACGCGGCGGCTCCACATCTGCCAGGCGGGCCAGGCCGCGCAGGCCATGCCAGCCACGCCCAGCAGTGCGCCAAGGGCACGCCGCCGCCGCTTCCTGGAAGAGGCCTGCAAGCCCGCCTCCACCCCGCCGCGCCAGCGCAGCAAGGCGGCTTCCAGGCAGGCATCGGCCTGCATCAGGTCGCGCTCCACGGTATTCAGGGAGACCTGCAGACGCTGGGCGATGTCGGCCTGCCGCTCGCCATGCAGGCGGTGGGCCAGCAAGGCGGCCTGCATGCGCTCGGGCAAGTCTGCAATCGTGCGCTCCACCACGGCCAGTGCCTGCCGGTACATGGCGCGGTCGGCCACATCGCCTTCGGCCTCGGGCTGCAATTGCGCCCAGTCGTCCATGCAGCGTTGCTGCGCACCGCGCTGGCGCAGCCTGTCTATCGCCAGATGCTTGGCCGTGGCAAACAGGTAGGCCCGTGCGGCTTCGAGCGTGGGCGAGCTGCCATCGGGCAGCTGCGGCGGCGCATCGGCCAGGCGCAGCCAGGTTTCCTGGGCCAGCTCCTGCGCCTCATCACGGCTGCCGGTCTTGCCGGCCAGATAGGACACCAGTTGCTGCTGGCAGGCACTGAAAAGCTGGTGCCAGCGCGCAGCGGTCCAGGAGGCGGAAGGGGTGGGCATGGCCGGGGGGAGGAGAACCATCGAAAACGAGAATGACTATCATTCTAGTTTTGTTTGATCCAGGCCGGCCCGGCCGCCGGGCCATCGAAGGCAAACTGTCCCCCATCAACATCCGGACCACATGCCCATGATCTTCCTGGCGATCACACCTACCGGCCTGGCACAGGCACTTCGCGCCGCCACCGAAAACGACGCCATCTGGAGCGGCAGCGACGCGATTTCCGAGGCCGACTACGCCGCCCGACAATGGCCCAACCTCAGCCGCTTTGCCTACTCGCTGGAGGACCGCGTTTTGATCGACGATGCCGTGTCCACCATTGAGGAACACCATCCGGAGCAGACGGTCTGGGTCGAGGCCACGGCCGTGCGGTAGCGAAGTCTCGGCCCCGCTACCACTTCAACGCCGCCACCCGCAGCGCATCCACCGCCATGTCGATGAACGCCCTCACGCGGTGCGCGGCATGGCGCCCTTCCCTGTGCACCACATGAATCGGTAGCGGCGGCCGCTCGAAGGGCTCCAGCACCAGGCGCAGTGCGCCGTCCTGCACGGGCTTGGCGATCTGGTAGAGCGGCAGGCGCGTGATGCCTTGCCCGGCCAGGGCGCAGTCTGCCGCAGCCTCGTTGGTCATGGACATGAGGCGCGGCTGCAGGCGCACGGCCAGGGCCTTGTCGCCTTCGAGAAACCGCCATTCGGGCGTGGAGGTGAGGCCGGATGCGGTGATGGTGGTGTGCTGCGCAAGCTCCTCGGGCCGCTGGGGCACGCCGTGGCTGGCCAGGTATGCGGGCGAGGCGCATAGCACCTGTCGCACGCTGCCCACGCGGATGGCCTGCAGCGAGGAGTCGGGCAGATCGCCGATGCGCACGGCCACGTCCACGCCCTCGTCCACCAGGCTGACCACGCGGTCCACAAACCAGCAGTTGACGTCCACCTCGGGAAACCGGCCCAGGTAGTCGTGCACCACGGGCAGCACGTGCATGCGCCCGAAGTTGACCGGCGCCGTGAGCGTGAGCCGGCCGCGCGGTGCGGCATGGGCGCTGGCGGCATGCTCGTCGGCCTCTTCCAGCTCGGCCAGGATGCGGCGGCAGCTGTCGGCGTAGGCCGTGCCGGCCTCGGTCACGCGCACGAAGCGTGTGGTGCGCGTGAGCAGGCGCACGCCCAGGCGCTCCTCCAGGTCGGAGACCGCCCGCGTCACCACCGAGGGCGAGACCTTGAGCCGACGTGCGGCCGAGGCGAAGCCGCCCGTGTCCACCACTGCGAGAAATGCCGTCATGGACTGGAAGCGATCCATCTGTGCCTGCCTTGTCTGTGTCGTGTATCTGCCCGGCTGCGAGCGGCCCGCGCAGGACTGCCCAGGTTTGCCCAGGTTTGCGCCGGCGCTTTGTTCGCGTTCCCGCAAGAGTGACTTGCCGCCGCCAGGGATTCTAAAGATGCGGGCGGGGAAGGAGGATACGTCCCGTGGCACCGACAACCGGCGCCTTCACCAACCCCAAGGAACCGCAATGAAGCTCTACCACTTCCCCTTGTCCGGCCACGCCCACCGCGCCCGCCTCTTCCTCGGCCTGCTGGGCGTGGAGCATGAGCTGGTCCATGTGGACCTGACCAACGGCGCGCAGAAGAAACCCGAATTCCTGGCGCTGAACCCGCTGGGCCAGGTGCCGGTGCTGGATGACAACGGTACGGTGATTGCCGACTCCAACGCCATCCTGGTCTACCTGGCGCGCAAGCTGGACCGCCAGGACTGGATGCCCCTGGGCGCCCGGGCCGAGGCCGAGATCCAGAAATGGCTGAGCATTGCCGCCGGCCCCATTGCCTTCGGCCCGGCGGCGGCCCGGCTGGTCACGGTGTTCAAGGCCTCCTTCCAGGCCGAGGAAGTGATAGCCCGCGCCCACGCCATCCTCGGCAAGATCGAGGCGCAATTGACCACCCGCCCCTTTCTCACCGGCAGCGCGCCCACGATTGCCGACGTGGCCCTGTACAGCTACATCGCCAGCGCGCCCGAGGGCAATGTGGACCTGCAACCCTACCGCGAGGTGCGCGCCTGGCTGGGCCGCATCGAGGCGCTGCCGGGCTTCGTGGCATTCGCCCAGACACCGGCCGGCCTGCGGGCCTGAGTGCCTGAGCCACACCTCCCCTGAAACCCCGGCAAAGGAGCGCACCATGCACCCGCAACCCCTGCAAAACCCCGCCTCGCCCTGGCATGCGGGCGAACTGGCGATCCAGCAAAGCGTTGGCGTCGTGGGCCGCATGGACATGCCGGGCCGCAAGTTCCTGCGCCCCTTCCTGCTGGACCAGCACCGCGAGTTCTACCCGCTGCTGCATTTCGTGGTGCTGGGCAGCGTGGATGCGCAAGGCGACGCCTGGGCCACGGTACGGGTCGGCGAGCCGGGCTTCCTGCACTCTCCCGATCCATCGACCCTGCATGTGGCGGCGGGCCGCGATGCGGCCGACCCGGCCGAGCCGGGCCTGGGCGACGGCCATGCCGTGGGCCTGCTGGGCATGGACCCCATGACGCGCCGGCGAAACCGGCTCAACGGCACGGTGCGGCGCAAGGCGGGCGTTGATGGGGCGGGCGCCTTCGACATCGGTGTGGTCCAGAGTTTCGGCAACTGCCCGCGCTATATCCAGAACCGCAGCGTCCGGTTTGTCCGGCCTGCCGGGGAGCCTACGCAGGTGCCGGCGGTCGAACTGGCATCGCTGGACCCGCGCGCACAGGCCCTGATTACGCAGGCGGATACGTTCTACGTGGCGTCCTACGTTGATGGGGAGGATGGCCTGCGCCAGGTCGATGTCTCCCACCGTGGCGGCAAGCCGGGCTTTGTGCGGATCGACGCCGATGGAACGCTGACCATCCCCGACTTCTCGGGCAACCTGTTCTTCATGACCCTGGGCAACTTCCTGGTCAATCCCAAGGCGGGCCTGCTGTTCATCGACTCCGAAACCGGGGAAATGCTGCAGATGACGGGCGAGGCCAGCGTCATCCTTGACTCCCCGGAAATCGCCGCCTTCGAGGGCGCCGAGCGCCTGTGGACCTTCAAGCCCCGCCGCATCGTGCGCCGGCCCGACGCCCTGCCGCTGCGCTGGAGCATGGCGGCCGACGGCTGGTCGCCCCACCTGCAGATGACCGGAAGCTGGGCCGATGCCAGCCAGCGCCTGGCCGCCGCCCGGCTGGGGCGGCAGTGGCGACCGTTCCGGGTGGCGCAGGCCGTGGATGAGAGTTCCACCATCCGCTCGCTCTACCTGGAGCCGGCCGATGGCATGGCCACGGTGGCTCCCCTGGCCGGCCAGCACCTGCCGCTGCGCCTCACGCTGGCGGACGGCAGCCATCTGCAGCGCACCTATACGCTGTCGCTGGCGCCTTCGGACGGGCGCTTGCGCATCAGCGTCAAGAGGCAAGGCCGCGCATCCAGCCATCTGCATGGCCTGAAGCCCGGCGATCTGGTCGAGGCCCGCCCGCCCGCTGGCAGCTTCACCGCCGATGCGGCCCTGCGCCGCCCCGCCGTGCTGCTGGCCGCGGGCATAGGCATCACGCCCTTGCTGGCCATGCTGCGCCACATCGTCCACGAAGGCCGGCGCACCCGCAGCCTGCGGCCCACCTGGCTGTTCCAGGCGGCTCGCACGCGCAGCGAACGGGCCTTTGACACGGAGATTGCCGAACTGGTGAAGGCCGGCAATGCCGAAGTGCACTGGGTGCGCACGCTCAGCCAGCCCGGCACGGCAAAGGCCGGCCGCGACTACGACCATGAGGGCCACATCGACATGGCCCTGCTGAAAGCCACCCTGCCCTGGGACGACTACGACTTCTACCTCTGCGGCCCGGACGCCTTCATGCAGGCCACCTATGACGGCCTGCGCGAACGCAATGTGCCCGACGAGCGCATCCACGCAGAAGCCTTCGGTCCCTCGGCCCTGAAGCGCTCCATGGCCGGTGCAGCCCCCGCCGCCGAACTGCCTGCACCCGCCACACGGCCTGTCCGCATCATCTTTGCCGACTCGGCCAAGGAAGCGCGCTGGAAGCCCGGCGACGGCAGCCTGCTCGAAGTGGCCGAGGCCCGGGGGCTGGAGCCCGCCTTCGGTTGCCGAGGGGGGAACTGCGGCGACTGCCGCGTGCGTGTGCTGCAGGGCGGGGTGACCTATGCCTCGCCACCTTCCTTCGCCGTGCCAGCGGGCGAGGCCCTGATCTGCTGCGCCGTGCCTGCGCAGGGGCCGGGGGAGGCTTTGCATCTGGCGTTGTGAGGAGCCTGTCTCTGCGCGCTTTCCACATCAGGACATGCCGACGGCAAAAGGCACATCAGCGATTGCTGCCCAATGCCTCGCTGCATCTAGCTTTCTATCTGGACGAGTATCGATTCATCAAGCTCTATGACTTCAAACAGGCCCTGACCCCGCTCATAGACCTCCCCTGACAGGAACCGAACCACTTTCTGGCCGATGTGCATGCACATCTCCACGACAAAGCCATCTGCATCCCGGCGCATGTCTTTTATCCGCACAAGACCCAAGGGCAACTCAGCCAGCAGTCGGTCACGGTAACCAATGGATGCAGGCACGCCGGGACCCGACTCAGACGCCTCTGGAGTCACAAGGTACAGGCCGTGAAACCCGCTGCCATCGTCGATACGGGAAAGCAATGACCAGACACGTCCGTCCATCAGTTGGATCCAAATCTCGATGAACTGGAGATAGGGCACCTGCGGATGGCTCCAGACTGCTTCGCCAGGTACCCAGTGATGCCTACCTGATTCATTCATATCCCAGCGGCCGCCTACGGCCAACGCCATCTCGCAAGCTCGCCAGCCCACAATCACCTGCTGGTCGAGATCCTGAAAGGACGGGAACTGGCGCGGCCCCATGGGCTGGATGGAGCTCCCGGGGGCCGGCTCGTTGTCGTCGATATGGACTACCGCGAACCCTTCCTGCTCACTCGGCGGCTCGAACATGGCAAACACGCTGCGAATGGCCTGCTCCGGCACTTGGTGATCGGCTCGCCGCTGCGTGTTCCTCCGCAAGGCGGTCTGCAAATCGGCTTTGAGCCAAATACAGACTACGGGCACGCCATGTGATCTGGCAATCTGAATGGCACGCTCACGATGCACCGTCTTCGGAAGGGCGGCATCAAAGAACACCGCATCACCACCCAACGCTGCGGCGTTCTGTTGAATCCAGCTGCTCTTGCCTGCAGCTTGCACCCCCACCACCACATAGAGCTTGGTCGCGGGCGAGCTGACAGACAGTGCTTTGTCCAAGTCCCGGTACGCCAACTCCCATGCGGCAGCACTGCGTTCCGTGGTGAACAGGCGACCTTGTTCTGTTTCCAGATAGTGGTCTGGATTGATGTGCTTTGTAGTGTCCATGGTGAGCTGCAAGATTCTGGATCACTGTAGCTGGGCACTGCGCCGTACCGTCCGCAGACAAACGAACCCGCCATGCAAAACGGCCTTGATCGATACACTCGCTGCAATTCCTGCGCCCTCGTACACGCCGCAAATCCAAAGCCCTGCCCATGCAACTCACCAACTGCCTGCTCCGCCTGTCGCCCTTGGTCCTCACCTGCCACATAGGCCTGGCCTGCGCACAGATCACCACGCCCTCAGCAGGCACCTATGTGCGCAAGGGCGGGGGTGGCGATCTGGTGGTGCGGGCCAATGGCAAGTTCCATATCCAGACCGTCGGTGCCAACGGCCATACCTGTGAGCTGGAAGGCACCATCACCAACGGCCGGGCCAGGATGGCGAATTCGGCCTGCGCCGTGGACTTCACGCCTGCCGGTCAGCGCGTCGGGGTCGACACGGCCACCGTCGAGGCATGCCGGGACTTCTGCGGCATGCGGGCCTGGTTTGGCGGCGATTACCTTCGGCCCACACCCGGCTGCACGGACAAGGCCATTGCCGCATCGCGCAGAAACTTCAAGCGCGCGTACGACGCCAAGGACTACCGCCTGGCGCTGACCACGCTGGCGCCGGTGCTGCAGGACTGCGATGAGGTGCTGACCGGCGTTACCAAGGGCTGGCTGCGCAACGACCTGGCGCTGGCGCAGCTTCGCTCGGGCGATGCAGCCGCCTGCCGCCAGACCCTGGCCCCGCTGGCCGAGGAAGCCGGCAAGACGGATCAGGAACTGCGCGAGGCCTATCCACCCACCGATGCCGATGTGGTGCTGCCCATGCTCAAGGCTGCGCGCACCAATCTGCGCTTGTGCAGTTGAGGCGGTGCCATCGCCATGAAAGATCCCGCATCGCCCAACGCAGGAATCTCCGGGCATTTCCGGCGTGAGGCGAAGTGGATGCTGTGGGTGCTGGTGGTGCTGCCCTTGGCGCTGACAGCATTGGCGGTTTGGCTGGGTCCGCTGGTCCTGAACCATGTGGAGAGAAGCAAGTGCTTGGATGCGGGCATGCAGGCTTCCCAGGAAAAGCGCAAGTGCGAGCAACGATAGAGAGAAGGAGCTGCCGCTCAAAGCCTGATCGAACCAAATCCCTGAAATACTGGCCTACTCTTGGCCCCTTTTTTGTTTGCACGACAGGGCCCTTCATCAGGGCCATGCACACGCCTTTACATGACCGATATCCGCCCCGCCCACTTTCCCGAAGACCTCGACGCCGTGGTCCGCATCTTCCGGGAGTACGTGGCCAGTCCCACCGTGAGCCTGGACTTCCAGGACTTCGAGACCGAGTTCGCCGCCCTGCCCGGCAAGTACGCCGCACCCGAAGGCTGCGTACTGCTGGCCTGGAAAGACGGCCAGCCCGTGGGCTGCGCCGCCCTGCGCCAGGTGGATGCGCAGACAGGCGAAATGAAGCGTGTCTACGTGCGCCCCACGGTACGCGGCGAGAACCTGGGGCGGCGACTGGTGGAAGGCATCCTGGACGCTGCGCGCCACGCAGGCTACAGCCGCATCTGCCTGGACGTGCTGCCCGAGTTCCAGGCTGCGCAGCGGCTGTATGAAAACCTGGGTTTTGTGGATGCGGAACCGGTGAGCTTCAATCCCGTGCCGGGCACGCGTTATCTCGGACTGGATCTTTGAGGCATGCACCCTCCGGCAGGCGGCCTTCAGCGCCTGCACGGCTTCCGATGCGCTGACACCCGGTCCCTGAGTCCTCGTCTGCAAGCATTCAGCACGGTGAGACCGTAGCCCATACCCCGGTCCAACAGCCTGCCCGCAAGCGCAGCGGCGGTACGGACCACCTCTCCCCGCATCCTTCATCCGCAAATGCCCGTGGCCGAGCCGGGCAGCCTGCGCTTGTGCCCCGTGAATACCACCCATGGCGAATGGCGCTGCCTGGGACCCAACGCTTATTGGCAGCATCTCTATTCACCTGGAATTTCAAACCTGATTTTAGGAATTGTCCTAAGGATAATTCTGAAAATGATCTGCGGGCGACTTCTTTGATTGACCTCGTGCAGGCCATGAAATCAAATGAGGACTCTTCCCACAGCAAACATCAGAAACCCGCTTGGGCACTGACAGCGGATTATTCTCATGCTTGCAACCACTCATTTCCGTCAAATTGCCTTTATTGATCAAGGCGCATTGGCTGGAAACCTCGATTCCGCTTCTGAGCCAGCGTCTCCATACACCATGCCAGCCTCCATTGCCGCCACCTTCTATCAGATCGGCTATGCCGACATGCTTGCTCGCCAAATGGAGCAAAAACAGATCGATGCCATTGTGCTCAAGCCACAGGAATATGCAGACATACTGAGCGACAAGGCGCGCAACAATCCTCGCCTGGCGGCCACGCTGCATGCCATGCTGGCCCACAGTGCGCTTGGGCGATACTGGACACACACCGCCAGCCCGAATGCAGGCAAACCCTGGGTCGCTCCCGCCTCCCTGATGGTCAGCGACGCGTACCTGATCACCAAAACGCTGATTGCATTGGGCCTGGCCGGTGCCCGCTCCTATATCAAGACAACCGCCACAGGCACCTATATCATCATCACGGGCTACGCGGGACTTCGCCGCCAGCTGCTGCAAGGTACGCGATTCCTTGCCGCCAATCCACGCATGGTCCAGATGGGCCTGGGTATTCGCGGTCTGCAGAATGTGGCCAAGGGCGGGTTTCTCCTGAGCCTGGTGGTGGGCACCGGCATAGAGACACTGGACTTCATCTTCAATGATGAGAAGACCATGCATGATCTGGTGGGGGGAATTGGAGTGGAGGCGGTCAAGGCGGGATTGGCGACGATGGTGGGCCTTGGCTTGGGAATAAAGCTTGCAACGGCAACGTCCCTTGCAATTCTTCCTTTGGCTGCTGTGGCAGTGGCCGTAGTTGTCACAGGAATCATCTTGAATCAAATAGACGATGATTTAAAAATCAAACAACGTGTGATCCATATGCTGCGCATTTCCACCAGCAGCATACCTCAAGGCATATATCGGATAAATATCGACAAACTCAATTTTGATAATCAGAAAACTTATCAGCAGATAGAGTATAAATTTAACAACTGTTCCACAGAAATTTTCAAAAATGAATTTATGTGCCGCACAAATCGTAAAAACTAATTAAGAAAATGTTGGACGCAAAAAAAATAAGGAAAACCTTGATATGGGGCATTCCATTAAATGTTTTCATTTTTATTCTCTGCATTTGGTACATTAAGCATGCAATATTTAATGATATCAAAGATCTCATTGAACTATCAGCATCAATAAGAATAACACCCGGAGCACCAGTCGTAGCATATTTTCCCGTAATATTGGCAGTTGGTCTAATTTCTTCATTATCCAAGGCAATACCATGCAAAACATCAATTTTAAAGGTAACTGAACGCAGCTTTAACGCAACCATGCTGGCAGGATTAATAATCATGGCTTCTTGCCTTGCCCTCATAGCTCCCTTGCAATACTATGCAATGCCCAAACTTGGCTATACACGCTGTAATATCCTGGAAGGGCACCCCACCATATATTTCACGGACTGGGTCAAAAACCCCGAGTGGTGCGTTCGCGGAAAAACCAGGGAATGGGTCAAAGAGCAGGCCAGGCTCTCCGGCAACCTTGAAAATCCCTGAAATAAAAAAAGCGCAGACCACATGGTCCGCGCTTTTTTTGCATCCTCCGGCAGCCGTGCTGCCAACTCCCTCAGAACGCCTCTTCACTCATCTGCGCGCAAGTCATGTCGCGCTCACGCACGACTTTGAGCCAGGCGCCGATCTTCGGCAGTTCGTAGCCGAAGAAGTAGCGCATGGCGGCCATGCGGCCAGCGTTGGCGGGGGCGGTCAGGCCCGGGTCTTTGTCCAGCACGGCCAGGGACACGTCCAGCCAGGTCCAGGCCAGTACCGTGTGGCCGAAGGCCTGCATGTAGGGCACGGCATTGGCCAGGGCCTGTTGCGGGTCGTCGGTGGCCCATGCGGCCTTGGTGGTGGCGCCGACTTCCTGCAGCGCCTTGGCCAGTTCATTGGCATGGCCGGCCAGTTCGGGCCGGGCCATGGCGCGCTGGATGGTGTCGTTGATGCGCGTGGCCAGCAGTTGCAGGCCCTTGCCGCCTTCCATGAGCACCTTGCGGCCCAGCAGGTCCATGGCCTGGATGCCGTGCGTGCCTTCGTGGATCATGTTCAGGCGGTTGTCGCGCCAGTATTGCTCCACGGGAAAGTCGCGCGTATAGCCGTAGCCGCCGTGGATCTGGATGGCCAGGGAGTTGGCCTCCAGGCAGAACTCGCTGGGCCAGCTCTTGGAGATGGGGGTCAGCACTTCCAGCAGCAGCCGGGCCTCGGCCACGGATTCGGGCGTGCCGGTGTGCTGCTCATCGACCAGGCGCGCGCAGAACAGGTTCAGCGCCAGCGCGCCTTCGCAATAGGACTTCTGCGCCAGCAGCATGCGCTTGACGTCGGCGTGCTCGATGATGCGCGACTGGGGCCGCGTGGCATCCTTGCCGGCTGCACCCGGCGCCCCCTTGATCGGCCGGCCCTGCGGGCGGTTCTGCGCGTAGTCCAGGCTGGCGTGGTAGCCCGCCATGCCCAGCATGGTGGCGGCCATGCCGATGGAGATGCGGGCCTCGTTCATCATGTGGAACATGCATTTGAGGCCCTCGCCGGGCTTGCCGACCAGGTAGCCCACGGCCCCGGCGCCGCCGCGCACGGGAAAGCGCCCTTCCCCGAAGTTCAGCAGCGTGTTGGTGGTGCCGCGCCAGCCCAGCTTGTGGTTGAGGCCGGCCAGGGCCACGTCGTTGCGCTCGCCGGTCAGCTGGCCTTCGGTGTCCACGAGCTTCTTGGGCACGATGAACAGCGAGATGCCCTTGACGCCGGGCACGGGCTTGCCGTCCGGCCCCGGGATCTTGGCCAGCACGAGGTGGACGATGTTCTCCGTCAGCTCATGATCGCCCGCGCTGATCCACATCTTGTTGCCCTTGAGGCGGTAGCGCGGGCCCAGCGCATCGCTCTCGAAGTCGGCGCCATCGGGCTCGGCACGGGTGGCGATATCGCTCAGCGAGGAGCCGGCCTGGGGCTCCGACAGGCACATGGTGCCGGCCCAGCGGCCGTTGAATTCGTTGGCGGCGAAGACCTGTTTTTGCATGTCCGTGCCGTGGGCCATGATGGCGTTGGCATTGCCCGAGGTCAGCATGTTGGAGCCGATGCTGATGGAGGCCGCCGCGAAGAAGCTGTTGGCGGCCGCCTCCACGGTATAGGGCAGCTGCATGCCGCCGATGTCGTAGTCCTGGGAGGCGCTGAGCATGCCCGAGTCGGCATAGGCCTGGCGCGCATCGTGGGTGCACCGGGGCAGGATGACTTTCTCGCCATCGAACTGCGGCTCCTGCGTGTCCACGGTGCGGTTGAAGGGGGCGTATTTCTCGCGGGCGATGCGCTCGCAGGTGTCGAGCACGGCATCGAAGGTGTCGCGCGAATGGTCGGCAAAGCGCTCGCGCTCGCCCAGCGCATCGGCGCGCAGCCATTCATAGAGCAGGAAATCGATGGTGGAACGCAGGCGCATGGTGGGGTCCGGAATCAAAAAAGAAGCCGCAGGCGCCGCCAGAGGGAGCGCGTGCGGCCAACAGGAGTAACGGGAACAGGCGGTGGCGGCCGCAGCCGCCACCTGTACTTACAGCACTTCGAACACGCCGGCGGCACCCATGCCGCCGCCGATGCACATGGTCACGCAGACACGCTTGGCACCGCGGCGCTTGCCTTCGATCAGGGCGTGGCCCGTCAGGCGCTGACCCGACACGCCATAGGGATGGCCCAGGGCAATGGCGCCGCCGTTGACATTGAGGCGATCGTTGGGGATGCCCAGCTTGTCCCGGCAGTACAGCACCTGCACGGCAAAGGCTTCATTGAGCTCCCACAGGTCGATGTCCTGCACCGTCAGGCCCAGCTTCTTGAGCACCTTGGGCACCGCGAAGACGGGGCCGATGCCCATTTCGTCGGGCTCGCAGCCGGCCACGGCAAAGCCCAGGAAGCGGCCGATGGGCTTGAGGTTGTTGCGCGATGCATAGTCCTCGCTCACCACCACGCAGGCGCCTGCGCCGTCGGAGAACTGGCTGGCATTGCCGGCCGAGATCACACCGCCGGGCAGCGCGGGGCGGATGCCCGAGATGCCTTCCTTGGTCGTGCCCTCGCGCACGCCCTCGTCCTTGCTGCAGGTCACTTCCTTGGTGATCAGGCCGCGCACCTTGTCGGCCACGCCCATGGTCACGGTGATGGGGGCGATCTCGGCATCCAGCAGGCCGGCCGCCTGGGCCGCGCAGGCCTTTTGCTGGCTGGCGGCGCCGTATTCGTCCATGGCGTCACGGCCGATGCCGTAGCGCTTGGCGACCTGTTCGGCGGTCTGCAGCATGCTCCAGTAGATCTCGGGCTTTTGCTTGGCCAGGGCCAGGTCCTGGATCATGTGCAGGTTCATTTCCTGCTGCACGCAGGAGATGGATTCCACGCCGCCGGCCACGTAGACATCGCCCTCGCCCGCGATGATGCGCTGCGATGCGGTGGCAATGGTCTGCAGGCCCGAGGAGCAGAAGCGGTTGATGGTCATGCCCGATGCGGTGATGGGCAGGCCGGCCTTGAGCGCGATCTGGCGCGCGATGTTCATGCCGGTGGCGCCTTCGGGGTTGGCGCAGCCCATGATCACGTCATCGACGGCGGCGGGGTCAACGCCTGCGCGCTGCACGGCGTGCTGCACGGCATGGCCGCCCAGCGTGGCGCCATGGGTCATGTTGAAGGCACCCTTCCAGCTCTTGGCCAGGGGGGTGCGGGCGGTGGAAACGATCACGGCGGATGTCATGGATATTCCTTGTATGGCGGGTTTGCGGTGGTTCGCAAAAAGTTCGTGCGCCGCACGTCTCAGCTGAATTGCTTGCCTTCGGCCGCCAGCTTTGCCAGCAGCGGGGCCGGCTGCCAGAAATCGGCGTCGTCGTTGGGGTTCCTGGCGAAGCGGTTCATGGCCTGGACCACGTTGAACAGACCGACCTCGCCCGCATAGTGCATGGGGCCGCCGCGCCAGATGGGAAAGCCGTAGCCGGTCAGGTAGACCATGTCGATATCGCCCGACTTGCCGGCGATGCCGTCTTCCAGGATGTGGGCGCCTTCGTTGACCAAGGCGAAGACCAGGCGCTGGACGATTTCCTCATCGGAGATCTTGCGCGGGGTGATGCCCAGCTCCTTGCGATGCGACTCGATCATCTGGTTGACCAGCTCGGACGGGATGGCGTCGCGCTTGCCCGCCTGGTAGTCGTACCAGCCCGCACCGGTCTTCTGGCCGAAGCGGCCCAGCTCGCACAGCTTGTCGGCCGTGCGGCTGTACTTCATGTCGGCGCGCTCGACAGCGCGGCGCTTGCGGATGGCCCAGCCGATGTCGTTGCCGGCCAGGTCGCCCATGCGGAACGGGCCCATGGCGAAGCCGAACTTCTCGATGGCCTTGTCCACCTGGGCGGGCGTGGCGCCTTCGTCCAGCAGGAATCCGGCCTGGCGCGAGTACTGCTCAATCATGCGGTTGCCGATGAAGCCGTCGCACACGCCAGAGACCACGGCGGTCTTCTTGATCTTCTTGGCCAGCTTCATCACGGTGGCCAGCACGTCCTTGGCGGTATGCTTGCCGCGCACCACTTCCAGCAGCTTCATCACGTTGGCGGGGCTGAAGAAGTGCATGCCCACCACGTCCTGCGGGCGCTTGGTGAAGGCGGCGATCTTGTCCACGTCCAGCGTGGAGGTGTTGGAGGCCAGGATGGCGCCGGGCTTGGCCACTTCGTCCAGCTGCTTGAACACGGTTTCCTTGACGCCCAGTTCCTCGAATACCGCCTCGATGATGAGATCGGCATTCTTGAGCGCGTCATACGACAGCGTGGTGCTCAGCAGGGCCATGCGCTGGTCGTACTTTTCCTGGGTGAGCTTGCCCTTCTTGACCTGGGCTTCGTAGTTCTTGCGGATGGTGGCCACGCCACGGTCCAGCGCTTCCTGCTTGGTCTCCAGGATGGTCACGGGGATGCCCGCGTTCAGGAAGTTCATGGAGATGCCGCCGCCCATGGTGCCCGCACCGATGACGCCCACGGTCTTGATCTCGCGCACTGGCGTGTCCGAGGGCACGTCGGCGATCTTGGAGGCCGCGCGCTCGGCCATGAACAGGTGGCGCAGTGCGCGCGACTCGGGCGACCACATCAGTTGCATGAAGGCTTCGCGCTCCAGAGCCATGCCTTCGTCGAACTTCTTGCGCGCGGCGTTCTCCACCGTGTCCACGCAGCGGGCCGGGGCCGGGTAGTTCTTGGCCATGCCCTTGACCATGTTGCGTGCGAACTGGAAGTAGGCATCGCCCTGGGGATGCTTGCAAGGCAGGTCGCGCACGCGCGGCAGCTGGGCACCCGCCGCGTGCTTGTCGGCCACTTCCAACGCAAAGGCCTTGGCCTCGTCCAGCAGGGACTCGGGCGAGGCGGCCATCTTGTCGAACAGCTTCTGGCCGGGGATGGAGGCCAGCAGCTCGCTCTTGACGGGTTCGCCGCTGACGATCATGTTCAGCGCGGTCTCCACGCCCAGCACGCGCGGCAGGCGCTGCGTGCCGCCTGCACCGGGCAGCAGGCCCAGCTTGACTTCAGGCAGGGCCACCAGGGTGCCGGGAGCGGCCACGCGGTAGTTGCAGCCCAGCGCCAGCTCCAGCCCGCCGCCCATGCAGACGGTATGGATGGCGGCCACCACGGGCTTGCTGCCCTGGTCCAGGGAGTTGATCAGCGAGACCAGGTGCGGCTCGCGATACGCCTCTTCCTTGCCGAACTCGTTGATATCGGCACCGCCCGAAAAAGCCTTGCCGGCGCCCGTGATGACGATGGCCTTGACGGCTGGGTCGGCGTACGCTTTGTCCAGCCCCTCGACGATGCCCCGCCGCGTGGATAGTCCCAGGCCGTTGACCGGCGGATTGTTCAAGGTGATGACGGCGATGGCACCGTCCACTTTGTATTCAGCAGTCATGCTGTTGTCCCCTATGCGATAGAAAAAGAACGATCGTGCGATTTTGATTGTAAAAAAAACGCGGGCCGGCGCCACTGCGGTTTGTCCCAAGCGGGACAAGCGCCGTGGCCCGGGCCGCCTGCAGGGCAGCATGCCCAGCCTTGTACGGCATCAGACCTCCAGCCACTCCTTGCGCACCTTCTGGTCGGCGCGCAGCCCGTCGGGCGTGCCGTCGAAGACGATGCGCCCATGACCCATGACCAGGGCCCGGTCCGAGATGCTCATGGCAATGGTGAGCTTTTGCTCGATCAGCAGCACGGACACGCCGCGCTGCTTGATCTTTTGCAGGTACTCGCCCACCAGCTCGACGATCTTGGGAGCCAGGCCCTCGGTGGGCTCGTCGATGATGATCAGGTCCGGGTCGCCCATCAGCGTGCGGCACAAGGTCAGCATCTGCTGCTCGCCGCCCGACATCACGCCGGCCTCGGTGTGCTGGCGCTCCTTCAGGCGCGGGAACATGGCGTACATGTCGTCGAAGCCCCAGCGGCTGTCCCGGCCCTTTCCCTTCTGTCCCAGCAGCAGGTTCTGGTGCACGGTGAGATTGGGGAACACGTCGCGGCTCTCGGGCACGTAGCCCAGGCCCAGGTGAGCGATCTCGTAGGCCTTTCTGCCAGTCAGGCTCTGGCCCTTCCACTCCAGCGCGCCCTCCCAGTGCACCAGTCCCATGATGGCCTTGGCCGTGGTGGAGCGGCCCGAGCCATTGCGCCCCAGCAGCGCGACGATCTCGCCGGGCTGTACGGAAAATTCCACGCCATGCAGCACATGGCTTTTGCCGTAGTAGGCATGCAGGTTGTTGATGTTCAGCATCCGCGCTCCCTCAATGTGCACCAGCTTGTTGATCCGCCACGGACGAGCCCAGATAGGCCTCCTGCACGCGTGGATTGGCACGCACGGCCTCGGGCGTGTCGTAGGCGATGACTTCGCCGTAGACCACGACGGCGATCTTGTCGGCCAGGCCGAAGACCACGCCCATGTCGTGCTCCACGGTCAGCAGCGTCTTGCCTTCGGTGACCTTCTTGATCAGCTGGATGAAGTGGGCCGTCTCGCTGTTGCTCATGCCGGCCGTGGGTTCGTCCAGCAGGATGACGCCGGCGCCGCCGCCGATGGTGATGCCGATCTCCAGCGCGCGCTGTTCGGCATAGGTCAGGTTCACCGCCAGCGTGTCGCGCTTTCTGTGCAGGCCGATCATCTCCATCAGCTCATCGGCGCGGGCGTTGGCATCGCGCAGCTTGGACAGGAAGCGCCAGCAGCTGTAGCGGTAGCCCAGGCTCCACAGCACGCTGCAGCGCAGGTTCTCGAACACGCTGAGCTTGGGAAAGATGTTGGTGATCTGGAAACTGCGCGACAGCCCCATGCGGTTGATTTCATAGGGTTTCTTGCCGTCGATGCGCTGGCCGTTGAGCAGCACCTGGCCGCTGGTGGGCTCGAAGCGGCCGCTGATCAGGTTGAACAGCGTGCTCTTGCCCGCGCCGTTGGGGCCGATGATGGCCACGCGCTCGCCGGGCTTCACGGCCAGTTGGGCGCCGCGGATGATCTCGGCCTTGCCGAAGCGCTTGTACAGGTCGCGCAGCTCCAGCGCGTAGGTGGCCTCGCCGGTCGCGGCAGCGGCGGCAGTGCCTGGTCGTTCGATTGCAATGCTGGACATGGTTCAGCCCTCCCCGCGCTTGATGGCTTCTTCGATCTCTTCCTGGATACGCTCCCAGCGCCGCAGGCACCAGCGCCGGGCCACTTCCAGCAGGCCCAGGCCCACGACGAAGACGGCAACGGCCAGAGTCCAGGTGGAGGCCGAGCTGGTATCGAGCTGCACGCCCATGAACGAGACCTGGGAACCCAGGGCCGCGTTGAGCTGCAGGTGGTAGATCATCTCGACGATGGCGGCGCCGCCCACGATCATGACCAGGGCGCTGGCGGCGATGGCCAGGTAGGGCTGGGCCAGCCGGCGCCATTTGCCGAACCGCGCCACGCGCAGGTTCATCATGATCAGGCTGGCAACGCCACCGGGCGCATACATGACCATCAGCAGGAACACCAGGCCCAGGTACAGCAGCCAGGCCTTGGTCAGCTCCGACAGCAGCACCGAGGCCAGCACCAGCAGCACGGCGCCGATGATGGGTCCGAAGAAGAAGGTGGCACCGCCCAGGAAGGTGAACAGCAGGTACGAGCCCGAGCGCATGACGCTCACGCTGTCCATGGCCGTGATGATCTCGAAGTTGATGGCCGCAAGCCCCCCGCCCACGCCCGCGAAGAAGCCCGCGATGATGAAGGCGAAGTAGCGCACGCGCTGCGTGTTGTAGCCCACGAACTCCACGCGCTCGGGGTTGTCGCGCACGGCGTTGAGCATGCGCCCCAGCGGCGTGCCCGTGAAGGCGAACATGGCGGCCGTGCAGACGAAGCAGTAGGCGGCGATCAGGTAGTACACCTCCATGCCCGAGCCGAAGGTCAGCCCGAAGAAGGGCTTGCCGTAGACGCGGTCGGTGGTGATGCCGCCCTCGCCCCCGAAGAACTCGGGGAACATCAGCGCCATGGACGCCACCAGCTCGCCGATGCCCATGGTGATCATGGCGAAGGTGGTGCCCGACTTCTTGGTGGTCACATAGCCCAGCAGGGCCGCGAAGAACATGCCGCCCAGGCCGCCGATGACGGGAATCAGCACCAGCGGAATGCCCCAGTCGCCGGAGCTGGCCCGGTTCATCGCATGGATGGCGATGAACGAGCCCAGCCCCGTGTAGACCGCATGGCCGAAGCTCAGCATGCCGCCCTGCCCCAGCAGGATGTTGTAGGACAGGCAGATGATGATGAGATAGCCGATCTGGCTGAGCATGGTCAGCGCCAGGCTGCTGGTGAACACCAGCGGCGCGACGATCAGCGCCAGGGCGAAGGCGCCCCAGATCAGGATGCGGCCGATGTTGAGCGGCTGGAAGCTGTAGTGGCGCCCCGCGCCCGCAGCCCCTGAAGCGCCCGAAGCGCCTTTTGCGGCAGTGGATGTCATGGTCGTTTTGGTGATCGAGGACATGGTGTCAATCTCCCCGCGTGCCCAGGAGGCCCTTGGGCCGGAAGATGAGGATCAGCACCAGGAACAGGTAGGGCAGGATGGGCGCGACCTGGGAAATGGTGAGCTTGAGCAGCGGCCAGCCGAAGGTCTGCTCGCCGACCGGGCTGCCCAGCGAGGTCAGCAGGCTGGCCAGCGACCAGTCGATGGCCACGGCAAAGGTCTGCACGACGCCGATCAGCAGCGAGGCCACGAAGGCCCCCGCCAGCGAGCCCATGCCGCCGACCACCACCACCACGAAGATGATGGAGCCGACCGACATGGCCATGGCCGGCTCGGTCACATACGTGTTGCCGCCGATCACGCCGGCCAGCCCCGCCAGCGCGCAGCCGCCGCCGAACACCATCATGAACACGCGCGGCACGTTGTGGCCCAGCGCCTCCACCATCTCGGGGTTCTTGAGCGCGGCCTGGATGACCAGGCCGATGCGCGTGCGCGTCAGCAGCAGCCAGACGGCCACCAGCATCAGCATTGCCACCAGCATCACGAAGGAGCGCGAGCGCGGGAACTGCGTGCCGTACAGCGTGAACAGCGGGCCCTGCAGCGCGGGCGGCAGGCCGTAGGGCACGGTGCCCCGGCCCCAGACCAGCTGCACCACCTCGAGGATGAGGTAGGACAGGCCGAAGGTCACGAGCAGTTCTGGCACATGGCCGTACTTGTGCACGCGGCGCAGGCTGTAGCGCTCGAACATGGCGCCCAGCACGCCCACCAGCAGGGGCGCGACGAACAGCGCGCCCCAGAAGCCGATGATGCCGCTGAGCGTGTATCCGAAGTACGCGCCCAGCATGTAGAAGCTGGTGTGGGCGAAGTTGAGCACGCCCATCATGCTGAAGATCAGCGTCAGCCCCGAGCTGAGCATGAACAGCAGCAGTCCATAGCTCACGCCGTTGAGCAGCGATATGGTGAAGAACTCAAGCGTCATCGAAAGGCCTTGGTTTCGGTGCGTTGGGGACAGGAGGCGGTGCGTGCCGGTCTCAGGACGGGCGCTTCATCTGGCAGGACGTGGGCGTGCTGGCCACGTAGGGCTCGTAGTACTTCACCGGGGCGAAGGTGTAGCCCGTGTTCTCGGCGTCATAGGGGTTCTTGCCGCCGGCCTTTTCCCAGCGCGTGATGTACAGGCCCTGCTGCAGTTGGTGGTCGGTCTTGCGCATCTCCACTTCGCCGTTGAAGCTCTTGAGCTTCATGCCCTCCAGCGCGGCGGCCACCTTGACGGGGTCAGTGCCGCCGGTCTTGGCAAAGGCCGCATCCAGCAGCGCGAACACGTGGTAGATCGAGCTTTGCGTGAGGTCGTCGTTCATCTTCTTCTTGAACTCGGCCATCAGCGGCTGGATGGGCCCCCCCATGTTGTAGTGGCCGTAGCCCACGGTGTAGACCTTGCCGTCGGAGGCCGCGCCCATGGCCGTGGGCGAGCCCGAGCCGAAGGCGTAGTAGGTGTAGAACTTGACGTTGTTCAGGCCCGCGTCGTTGGCCGCCTTGAGCAGCAGCGACAGGTCCGATCCCCAGTTGCCCGTGATCACCGTGTCGGCGCCCGATTGCTTGATCTTGGCGATGTAGGGCGCGAAGTCGCGCACCTGGGCCAGCGGCGCGAAGTCATCGCCCACCACCTGCACGTCGGGCCGCTTGGCCTTGAGCATTTCCTTGGCGTACTTGGAGACCTGCTGGCCGTGCGAGTAGTTCTGGTTGATCAGGTAGACCTTCTTGACCTCCGGCACGTCCTTCATATAGGTCGTCAGCGCTTCCATCTTCATGGAGGTGTCCGCATCCAGGCGGAAGTGCCAGTAGCTGCACTTGCTGTTGGTCAGGTCCGGGTCCACGGCCGCGTAGTTGAGGTAGACGACTTCCTTGCCCTTGTTGCGCGCGTTGTGCTTTTCCAGCGCATCCATGATGGCCAGGGCCGGGCCCGAGCCGTTGCCCTGCACCACGTAGCGTGCGCCCTGGTCCATGGCCGAGCGCAGCACGGCCGTGGTCTCCTGCGGGCTGAGCTTGTTGTCCAGCGGGATGATCTCGAACTTCACGCCCGAGGCATTTTTCTTGTTGAACTCCTCGGCCATCAGCTGGAAGGTCTTGAGCTGGTTCGTGCCCACGGCGGCCATCAGGCCCGACAGCGGGTCGATCCAGCCGATCTTCACCGTCTCGCCCTTTTGCGCCCAGGCGCCCGAGGCACAGGCCAGCATGGCCGAGGCGGCCACCGAATGCACGATCCACTTCATTTTTCTGTCTCCTTTTTCCGGTTGATTCGGATATCTGTATTGGCGCCAGACTAACGCCTGAATGACAATTTCCCTTCGGGGAATGCCTTAGAAACTATCGCGCATGCGACTTCGCCGCAGTCCGGGACACATTGGCGACAGATCGTCATCGATCAGCCCATGAACCCGTGTTTTGACCGATTTCAGGCAAAAGAAAGGGGCGCCTCGCGCCCCTTGCGAAGTCAGCCTGCCTGCCTGGGCGTCATGAAGGACGCTTCATCTGGCATGAGGTGGGGGTACTGGCCACATAGGGCTCGTAATATTTCACGGGCACAAAGGTGTAGCCGGTGTTCTCCGAGTCCATCGGGTACTTGCCGCCGGCCTTTTCCCAGCGCGAGATGAACAGGCCCTGCTGCAGCTGGTGGTCGGTCTTGCGCATCTCGACTTCGCCGTTGAGGCTGTTGAACTTCATGCCCTCCATGGTGGCCGCCACCTTGGCCGGGTCCGTGGTCTTGGCGCGCAGGAAGGCCTGGTCCAGCATGGTCAGGCCCGAGTACAGCGAGCCCGTGTACATGTCGTCGTTGAACTTGGCCTTGTAGCCCTTGGTGATGCGGTCCAGCGGGCCGGGCAGGTTCAGGTGGCCGTAGCCCACCATGTAGACCTTGTCGGCGGCGGCCGCGCCCATGGCCGTGGGCGCGCCCGTGGCAATGGCGTAGTAGGTATAGAACTTGACGTTATTCAGGCCCGCGTCGCTGGCGGCCTTGATCAGCAGCGCCAGATCCGAGCCCCAGTTGCCCGTGATCACCGAGTCGGCGCCCGATTGCTTGATCTTGGCGATGTAGGGCGCGAAGTCGCGCACCTGGGCCAGCGGCGAGAAGTCGTCGCCCACGATCTCCACATCGGGGCGCTTGCGCTTGAGCATCTCCTTGGCGTACTTGGAGACCTGCTGGCCATGCGAGTAGTTCTGGTTGATCAGGTAGACCTTCTTGACCTCGGGCACGTCCTTCATGTACGTGGTCAGGGCCTCCATCTTCATGGAGGTGTCCGCATCCAGGCGGAAGTGCCAGTAGCTGCACTTGCTGTTGGTCAGGTCCGGGTCCACCGCCGCATAGTTCAGGTAGACGACTTCCTTGCCCTTGTTGCGCGCGTTGTGCTTTTCCAGTGCGTCCATGATGGCCAGAGCCGGGCCCGAGCCATTGCCCTGGAAGACGTAGCGCACGCCCTGGTCCATGGCCGAGCGCAGGGCCGCCGTGGTTTCCTGCGGGCTGAGCTTGTTGTCGATGCCGATGATCTCGAACTTCACGCCCGAGGCCGTGCCCTTGTTGAGCTCCTCGGCGATGTACTGCAGGCTCTTGAGCTGGTTGGAACCCAGCGCGGCCATGAGGCCGGACAGCGGGTCGATCCACGCAACCTTCACCGTCTCGCCCTTCTGGGCCATGGCGCCCGTGGCGCAAGCCAGGGCCAGGGATGCCGTCAATGCCTTGATCGCAAACTTCATGAAGCGTCTCCTCTTGTGGTGGTTTCTGGGCGAGGCTCAGGGTAATGGTCCCCTTGCCCCGCACCGATCGGTGATTGCCCCTAGCGGCTATCGCCGACGAGACTCGGACCGGCCGCCCCTATCAGCACATGCCCCCGCATGCCCTGGCACGGCGGCTGGCCCGCAGCGGCTCACAGCCCCGGCAGCCGATAGCCGGCCAGTTGCTCGCGCAACCGGGTCTTGAGCATTTTTCCGGTGGCGCCCAGCGGAATGGCATCGACGAAGACCACGTCGTCGGGGATCTGCCACTTGGCGGTCTTGCCCTCGTAGAACTTGAGCAGTTCCTCGCGCGTGACCTCGGCACCGGGCCTCTTCGCCACGGCGACGATGGGGCGCTCGTCCCACTTGGGATGCGGCATGCCGATGCAGGCGGCCATGGCCACGGCCGGATGGGCCATGGCGATGTTCTCGATGTCGATGGAGCTGATCCACTCCCCGCCGGACTTGATCACGTCCTTGCTGCGGTCGGTGATCTGCATGAAGCCGTCCGGGTCGATGGTGGCCACGTCACCCGTGGGGAACCAGCCGCGGCCCTGCGCGTCCTTGATGAGCGGGCTTTCGCCCTTGAAGTAGCTGTCCACGATCCAGGGGCCGCGCACCAGCAGGTCGCCGTAGCTCTTGCCGTCCCAGGGCTGGTCCGTTCCATCGCTGCCCACGATGCGCATGTCCACGCCGTAGATGGCGCGGCCCTGCTTTTGCAGGATCTTCATCTGCTCGTCCTTGGGCAGCTGCAGCTGCTTGTTCTTGAGCGTGCACAGCGTGCCCAGCGGGCTCATCTCGGTCATGCCCCAGGCATGCAGCACCTCCACGCCGAACTCGTCCTGGAAGGCCGTGATCATGGCCGGCGGGCAGGCGGAGCCGCCGATGACCGTGCGCTTGAGCGTGGAAAACCGCAGGCCGCCCGGCCTGATGTGGCCCAGCAGCATCTGCCAGACCGTGGGCACGCCGGCCGCGTAGGTGACGCCCTCGGCCTCGATCAGCTCGTACAGCGACTTGCCGTCCAGCGCCGGGCCGGGGAACACCAGCTTGCAGCCCGTGAGCGCGGCCGAGTAGGGAATGCCCCAGGCGTTGACGTGGAACATGGGCACGACGGGCAGCACCGAGTCGCGCGCCGATATGCACATCACATCGGGCAGCGCGGCCGCGTAGGCGTGCAGCGTGGTGGAACGGTGGCTGTAGAGCACCGCCTTCGGGTTGCCCGTGGTGCCGCTGGTGTAGCACATGCTGGAGGCCGTGTTCTCGTCGAATTCGGGCCACTGGTACTGGTCGGACTGGCCGGCAATCCAGGCCTCGTAGCTGACCAGGCCCGGAACGCCGCTGTCGGCAGGCAGGCGGTCCGCATCGCACAGCGCCACCCACTGGCGCACCGTGGGGCACTTGGCATGCACGGCCTGGATGATGGGCAGGAAGGTCAGGTCAAAGCACATGACGCGGTCTTCCGCGTGGTTGATGATCCACGCCACCTGGTCGGGGTGCAGGCGAGGATTGACCGTGTGCAGCACGCGGCCCGAGCCGCTGACGCCGAAGTACATCTCCATGTGGCGGTAGCCGTTCCAGGCCAGCGACGCCACGCGGTCGCCAGGCTGCAGGCCCAGGCCGTCCAGCGTGTTCGCCAGCTGGCGCGAGCGCCGTGCCAGGTCGCGGTACGTATAGCGATGGATATCGCCCTCCACCCTGCGCGAGACGATCTGCGCATCGCCATGGTGGCGGTCGGCGAAATCGATCAGCGACGAGATCAACAGTGGTTGGCTTTGCATCAGACCCAGCATCTATAGGCTCCTAAGGTGATTGAACTTCGTGAACGTCGTGAACTGCGGACCGCGGATTCGCGCAAGGCCAAGGCCCTGGTGCGCGATGCCGCTGCCCGCATGGAGGGTGGCTCAGGCCGGCGCCCTGGGTCCGATCCCCGCAGGGACAGGCGCATCGTTTTTCCGGCATGGTTGACGCATTGTCTTGTCGCAACTCGGCAGCGTCTTCGCATGCTCGTATGGGATATACCCTAGGACGATGCTGGAGGCATGCGCTGCGTCATGCCACAGCGTGTTCGTGGACGGCGTCTTGTCGTTGCCGAAGATCCAGTATCCGGTCTGCGATGGCGAATCCACTGTCACGCGAATGCTTGAACCGGCGCGGAACACATGCGCGAATTTCTGGATCTCTACGCGCAACAGTTCGGGCTTGCCCGACACCATGGGCACGTCCTTGTCCCGCGTGAACGCGCCCCACGGCCTCAGCGTCGTGGAGCGCGCCGTGTCCAGGGCACGCTTGGACGCACGCAGCCAGCCACGCTGCACGAACATCTCCTGCCCGTCCGGCCGCACCTCGGACACGGTGACCTGGATGTCGGTGTTGGCGGCCGTGGCGCTGAGCCACAGGTCGGCCGAGCCTTCGCCATAGAAGCTCAGGTCCTGCGGCAGGGCTGCCGTGGTGAAGACCAGCTGGCCATCCTTTTCCGACGCGGGCACGGCAGGCCAGCCCTCGGCCGCCGGGTTGTTCACCTGCGGACTCAGGGCCGGATAGCGGTAGCTGGACGAAGCCGTGCCTGAGGCGGGTGCGCTGTCGCCCAGGGCCTGGCCGGGCTGCATCCACAGGCGCAGGGGCTTGACCTGGACAGGCAGCCGGTCAAACCGTGCCTCGCCCGTGGGCATGAGCTTGGCGCCGCCATTGGGGGCCTTGGCGTCCGTGGTCTGCATCTCCTGCAGCAGGCGCACGCGCGGCTCCTTGTCGAAGCCGTTGTCCTCGCCCTTGACGAAGCGCGCCAGGAAGCGCTTCAGCGTCTGGTCGATATGGTCCGAGGTGATGTTCGTGTGGTGGTCGCCGTTGGAGCTGACCAGCCACATCCTGTCGGGCGCAATGGTGTCCTCGTAGTAGCCCGAGCGCGGGCCGATCTGCTCGTCCTGCCAGGACTGCGTGCCCAGCGTGGGGATATTGATCTTGCCGCTTTGCAGCATGGCGCTGCGCTCCAGGTACAGGCCATCGGCATAGGGGTTGTCCAGCCACTTGATGAGGTCCAGCTCGGGCCGCTTGATCTTCTCGATGTTGTCGGCCACGGTCTTGGCGCATTCCGTGTCGCCGCCGTTCTTCACGGCCAGGTCGGCGGCCGTGCGCCAGATGCGCGGGAAGCCGTTCCACCACTGCGCCGGAAAACCGATGTTGGCAATGCCGCCCGGATAGCCCACGTCGCGGTAGGGATCGCCCACATTCTTGCTGGGCGTGATGGCCATCAGCCCCTTGGGCCGGTGCGCCGCCACCCACAGCTGGTTGTAGCCCGAGTACGAGTAGCCGATCATGCCGATGCGGCCGTTGGACCAGGCCTGCCGCCCGGCCCACTCGATGGCGAAGGCTCCGGCCGCACCTACGCTGGCGTCAAACACCTTGTCATCCCCCGTGGAGCAGCCCGTGCCCGGCACGTTCAGCCCCATGACCGCATAGCCTTCCTTGGTCCAGGGACTGCTGATGTTGGGGTACGAGCCCGAGATATAGCCGTCGTACTCGACCAGCAGCGGGAACGGACCCTGTCCCTCGGGCAGCAGCAGCGAGTAGCGCATCCTGCTGCCGTCCGGCAGGGTGATGTAGCCCGATTGCTGGCCCGGCCCCATGGGCGCGGGCATGCCGGACGATCCCCCTCCGCAGGCGGCCAGGCCCACGGCGGCGGCCGCAATGGCCCCCGCCAGCGGCCAGCGCCAGGCCTGTGTGAAAACGGTCTTGGCTGTCATGGGTACCTGTCTCCTTCGTTGTTGTTGGCTATCTCTCGGGGCTTGCCGCGGCAAGCCCCTGCTCGCTCATCTACTCGCTCACCTGATCGCTCACTGCAGCCGGATGCTGGTCGCGCCCAGTTCGGCGTCGAAGACCAGGCTGGACGGCCAGGGCTTCCATGTCTGGCCCAGGGCCGCGTTCTGCGGGTCGCCCGTCTGCATGAAGGCCTTGAGGCTGGCCATCATGGCGTTCGACAGCGCCAGCCGCCCCGGTGCATTGGCCGTGCTGTTGGTCACGCGGGAGAACACGGATGGCCCGAAGTTGCCGAAGAGAAACGGCAGATCGAACGCATGGGCCGCACCGTAGACCGTGTTCCAGGGCGCGGGCTGGCGCGCCCAGTCGAAGCGGTAGCTCCAGACCTCGGCCTGCCGGGTGCGCAGCGTATTGAGCAACTGGTCGCGGCTGGGATCGGCGAACAGATGGGTCAGCTGCGCCATGCGGGCGTTGTAGCCGGTGACCGGCGTATCGACGGGCAGGTAGGCAGCATCGATGATGTCGGCCAGGCCCGGCGCGTTGGGCGACTGCGCGTCGAAGGACTGCATCATGCGAAAGCGCGCCGCATCATCGATCCTGAAGCCCGGCTTGCCGCCCAGCGCAGCCAGCAGGGGCGCGAACAGCTTGCCCTCCTCGGCCGTGTAGCCGGCCATCACGGGCATGCGGTTGTATTGGCCCGCAGCCAGCGCGGCCATGGGATCGGTGGGCAGCAGCAGGCCGTCGGGAATCGGCCCCGCGCCCGTCAGGCCCTTGGCCACCAGGGTCTGCAGCAGCACGCGCGCATCCTTGCCGCGCAGGTAGGCCGCAATCTGCGCCGGTGTCCAGCCGGCAGCCACCGTGGCCGCAGCCGCCACATCGGCAGCCAGCCCATCGGCCACCATCAGATGGGCCAGCAGCAGCGCGGACTGGGTGGCGTAGGCCGAAGCCGGCTTGAGCGTGGCCAGCACGCCGGCCGGCAGGTTGGACGGCAGCGACAGCCCGCCGCTGATGGGCACCAGCCTGTGGAACAGGCCGCGCGCCGACTCGGCCGCCAGCAGCGCCAGCACATTGGTGGCACCCGCCGACTGGCCCATGAGCGTGACATTGCCCGGATCACCGCCAAAGCCCGCGATATTGCGCTGCACAAAACGCAACGCCTGCAGGTTGTCCAGCAGCGCGAAGTTGCCCGTGGCCGGCGCGCCGGCCTGCATCTGCGGCATGTGCATGTAGCCCAGGATGTCCAGCCGGTAGTTGGCCGTGACCACCACGGCATTGGCGGCGCGCGCCAGGGCCGCGCCGTCATACAGCGGATCGGCCGTATAGCCCGAGATGGCGCTGCCGCCATGGATGAACACCAGCACCGGCAGCTTCTCGGCGCCGCTGGCCGGGCGCCAGATGTTGAGCGTCAGGCAGTCCTCGCTGCCCACGGGCTGGCCCAGGGCGGAGGCGATGGTGTCATCGAAGCGGTTGTTGGCGCCCGGGCCGTACATGCGCCCGATCTGCAGGCAGGCATTGCCGAACTGGCGCGCCTCGCGCACGCCCTCCCAGGCCTTGGGCTCGGCCGGCGGCTGCCAGCGCAGCGCGCCCACGGGGGCCTGGGCAAAGGGCACGCCCTTCCAGTAATAGGTGCCCGTGGCGGCGCCGTCGTCCACGCCGCGCAAGGGGCCGTAGGCCGTCTCGCGCAGCTCGGGGCCGCCGCCGCCCGAGCCGCCGCAGGCCGCGAGCCACAAGGCCATTGAAGCCACGGCCAGGCGTATGCCGCCAGCCATCCACCGCTGTCCTGTGCGCATGCTTGTCTCCTATGATTTTGGGGTTTCCCGTATGGGCCGTGCCCGGCCCTTGGGCCACACTGCGCAGTCGTTCGCCGCGCTGCAAAAATTCTAGGAACAGCGCGCCCGCACGCCGCTATCGCAACCAAGCCAAAAAAGTGACTTCAGAACGCAAAAGGCGCCCCGGACGGCCCAGGAAAACCCGGCCATGACAACGCAGCGCAGCAGCTCCGCCGCATGGGTGCGGGGCATCCTGGACATGATGGCCGCCGAGGGGCTGGCCGTGGAAAGGCTGAGTGAGGAGGCCAACATCGACCTTGCCGCACTGCAGCATTCGCAGACCCGCATCGATGTGGACCGCGTGAGCCGGCTGTGGGAGCTGGCAGTGGCGCAGTCGGCCAATCCCACGCTGGGCCTGGACCGGCAGCTGGCCGCGCGCCACGGCAACATCGACCTGGTGGGCTACTCGCTGGCTTCGAGCCCGCACCTGCTGGCGGGCTTTCGTGACCTGGAGCGCCACATGGCCGTGATCTCGGACGCCACCGCCTTCACGCTGGAGCGCGATGCGCGCGGCCACTGGCTGTCCATACACCACATCGGCGCCACGCGCGCCGTGCCGCGCCAGCGCGTGGAGTTCGCCGTGCTCACGCTGCTGGTGCTGTGCAGCTGGCTGACGCGGCGCGAAGTCCAGCCGCTGGCCGTGGAATTCATGGCCCAGGCGCCCTCGCCTCTGCACGAGGCCCGCTACCGACAGGCCTTCGGCCTGCTGCCGCGCTTTGGCGAGCGCGCCAACCGCTTCCTGCTGTCGCAAGACGACCTGCTCGCGCCCATCCCGACGCACAACCCCGAACTGCTGGCCCTGCACGAAAAACTGGTCGAGTCCGAGCTGGACCAGCTGGGCCAGGCCGGCGTGGGCGCCCGCGTGCGCCATGAGATTGCGCGCCTGCTGCCCCAGGGCGAGCCGCGCCGCGAGGAAGTGGCCGCAGTGCTGGGCCTGACCGACCGTACCTTGCAGCGCCGCCTGCAGGCCGAGAGCACCAGCTACCAGCAATTGCTGGATGACACCCGCCGCGAGCTGGCCCGGCAGTACCTGGGCGAGCCGCGCCACAGCCTGGCCGAGGTGGCCGACCTGCTGGGCTTCGTGGACCAGAGCAACCTCTTTCGCGCCTGCCGCCGATGGTTCGGCATGCCGCCGGGCCAGTACCGGCAGCAACTGCGTGCGTGAATGCATGCGGTGAATGCGCGCATGAACCTTGCGTCCCACGGGGCATAGGCGCTGGGGGACAATTCCCGCATGAACCTGCACGCTGCCGCCGAAGGCCGGGCTCCGGCGACCTCCCCGCGCCTTCCCATCTCCTGGCAGGATGGCTTTGCCGCCCTGGGCCCCGACTTCTTCACCCATCTGCGCCCCACGCCGCTACCCGAGCCGCACTGGATCGCCACCAGCACCGGCACTGCCAAGCTGCTGGGCCTGGACCCGCAGTGGCTGGCCTCCGATGAGGCCCTGCAGGCGCTCACCGGCAATGCCGTGCTGCCCGGCAGCCATCCGCTGGCCAGCGTCTACAGCGGCCACCAGCTCGGTGTCTGGGCCGGCCAGCTTGGCGACGGCCGTGCCATCTTGCTGGGCGAGACCGCCTCGGGCCACGAGATTCAGCTCAAGGGCGCGGGCCGCACGCCCTACTCGCGCATGGGCGACGGGCGCGCCGTGCTGCGCTCTTCCATCCGCGAGTTCCTGTGCAGCGAGGCCATGCACGCCCTGGGCATTCCCACCACGCGCGCGCTGAGCGTGACCGGATCGCCCGCCCCCATTCGCCGCGAAGAGATCGAGACCGCCGCCGTGGTGGCGCGCGTGGCGCCCAGCTTCATACGCTTTGGCCACTTCGAGCACTTTGCGGCGCGCGACCAGATGGCGCCGCTGCGCCAGCTGGCCGACTACGTGATCGACCGCTACTACCCCGAATGCCGCACGGCCGAGGCACTGGCCGGCAACGCCTACGCCAACTTCCTGCAGGCCGTGAGCGAGCGCACGGCGCGGCTGCTGGCGCACTGGCAGGCGGTGGGCTTTTGCCATGGCGTGATGAACACGGACAACATGAGCATCCTGGGCCTGACCATCGACTACGGTCCCTTCCAGTTCCTCGACGCCTTCGACCCCGGCCATATCTGCAACCACAGCGACACCCAGGGCCGCTACGCCTTCAACCGCCAGCCCCAGGTCGCGTACTGGAACCTGTACTGCCTGGGCCAGGCCCTGCTGCCGCTGATCGGCGAAGAGGAGCTGACCATTGCGGCGCTGGAGTCGTACAAGCAGGTGTTTCCGCAGGCCTATGGCTCTCTCATGCTGCGCAAGCTGGGCCTGCCCGAAGATGCTCCCGGCACGCCGCCTGCCGAGGCGCGCTTCGCCGCCCTGGTGAACCCGCTGCTGCAGCTCATGGCCGACAACGCCGTGGACTACACCATCTTCTTCAGCCGCCTGACCGATGCCGTGGCCACAGCCGGCGGCACCGAGCCCGACCTGGAGCCCGTGCGCGACCTGGTGCTGGACCGGCCCGCCTTCGACGCCTGGGCGGCAGGCTACGTACGGCAGCTTGCGACCGTGGATGGCACGGCAGCGGCCGCGCTGATGCAAGAATCGAATCCGCGCTTCGTGCTGCGCAACCACCTGGGAGAAATCACCATCCGCGCAGCCAAGGCGGGCGACTTCACTGCGGTGCGCCAGCTGCTGGCCGTGCTGCAGACCCCGTTCGCACCCCACGCCGAGCATGCCGAATGGGCAGGCTTCCCGCCCGACTGGGCTTCCTCCATCGAGATCAGCTGTTCATCATGAGCTTTCCCATCCAAAAGACCGAGCAGGAATGGCAGGCCGAGCTGCAGGCCAAGGGCGCCGAGCCCGCCGCCTTCCAGGTGACGCGCCACGCGGCCACCGAGCGCCCCTTCACAGGCCGCTATGAGCAGTTCTGGGCCGATGGCAGCTACCACTGCATCTGCTGCGGCGCCAAGCTTTTCGACTCCGATACCAAGTTCGACGCCGGCTGCGGCTGGCCCAGCTTCGACCGCGCCATCCCAGGCGCCATCACCGAAATCGTGGACCGCAGCCATGGCATGGTGCGCACCGAGACTGTCTGCAGCCAGTGCGGTGCCCACCTCGGCCATGTATTCCCCGATGGTCCCTCCGACACAGGGCTGCGCTACTGCATGAATTCCGCGTCGCTGGAATTCGAGCCGCCCAAGGCCTAGGCCCCAGGCCCGCAAAAACCCCAGCCGGCGCGGCCCTGCACCGATGCCGGGCCGCGCCGGCTGCGCCACAATGCGCCTGCCAAGCGCTCAGGCACCATGCCTGACTCCAAGCCAATCGAAATCTTCCAATGAAGTTACTGATCGACTTTTTCCCCATCATCCTGTTCTTCGTCGCCTTCAAGGTCTGGGGCATCTACACGGCCACGGCCGTGGCCATCGTCGCCACCATCGCGCAGATCGCCTACCTGCGCGTGCGCCATGGCAAGGTCGAGCCCATGCAATGGGTCAGCCTGGGCGTGATCGTGCTGTTCGGCGGCGCCACCTTGCTCGCCCACAACGACACCTTCATCAAGTGGAAGCCCACGGTGCTGTACTGGCTCATGGGCGGCGCCCTGGTGATTGGCCAGCTGGTATTTCGCAAGAACCTGCTGCGCTCCGTCATGGGCGCGCAACTGCAACTGCCGGACAACGCCTGGCGCACCATGAACTGGAGCTGGGCAGCCTTCTTCGCGGTGATGGGCGCGCTCAACCTGGTCATCGCCTACCGCTTCGACACCGACACCTGGGTCAACTTCAAGCTGTTCGGCGGCATGGGGCTGATGCTGGTCTTCGTGATCGGACAGGCCATCTACATGAGCCGCTTCATGCAGGAAGACAAGGGCGAGGCAGCCGCCGCCACGCCCGACGCCCTGCCCCCGTCCGGCGTGCAACAGGACAAGCAGCCATGAGCGCACCCGCCCATCCACTGCCCATCACCGCCGAAGCCATGCAGGCCGTGCTGCGCGAGCGCCTCGCCCCCGATCACCTGGAAGTGATCGACGAAAGCCACCAGCACGCCGGCCATGTGGGAGCCAACGGCACCGGCTTCGGCACGCATTTCCGCGTGCGCATTGCGTCACCTTTGTTTCAAGGCAAGCCGCGCGTGGCACGCCACCGCCTTGTGTATGATGCGCTGCAAGAATTCATTGACCAGGGCGCTCACGCCATCGCCATCGAGGTTCTTTGAACTTTTACAGGCTCCGAAGATTCGGAGCCTGTTGCGTATCCACGCTATAGAATCAATTTTTCCTTCATCTCTGGAATTCGCATGAAAAAACAGCTTCTGACCAGCCTGGTGACTGCCGCCGTGCTGAGCACCGCAGCCCTGTCCGCCTCGGCCCAGAACATCGCCGTCGTCAACGGCAAGGCTGTGCCCAAGGCACGCGCCGAAGTGCTCAAGCAGCAGATCGAGCAAAGCGGCCGCCCCGTCACGCCCGAGATGGAAGGGCAGATCAAGGAAGAAGTCATCGCCCGCGAGATCTTCATGCAGGAAGCCAACAAGCGCGGCCTGGCCAACAGCGAAGCCTACAAGCAGCAGATGGAACTGGCCCGCCAGACCATCCTGATCCGCTCGCTGTTCGAAGACTTCCAGAAGAAGAACCCCGTGACCGACGCCGAAGCCAAGGCCGAGTACGACAAGGCCGTCGCTGCCAACAGCGGCAAGGAATACAAGGCCAGCCACATCCTGGTCGAGTCGGAAGACCGCGCCAAGGCCATCATTGCCGAGATCAAGGCCGGCAAGAAGTTCGAAGACATCGCCAAGAAGGAGTCCAAGGACCCCGGATCCGGCGCCCGTGGCGGTGACCTCGACTGGGCCAACCCCGGCAACTACGTGCCCGAGTTCTCCGAAGCCCTGATCAAGCTCGAAAAGGGCGGCATGACACAGGAGCCGGTCAAGAGCCAGTTCGGCTACCACATCATCCGCCAGGACGACGTGCGCCAGGCAGAACTGCCCAAGTTCGAGGAAGTCAAGCCCCAGATCGTGCAGCAGCTGCAACAGCAAAAGCTGGCGCAATTCCAGGAATCGCTGCGCGAAAAGGCCAAGATCCAGTAAGATGCTTGCGTGTCGGCGGTTTTTGCCGTCGGCCTGACCATCACCAGCCCGCCTTGTGCGGGCTCTTTTTTTGCCCCAGGCAAGGTGGCCGCCAAAGAAAAGAGCTGCCCCTGGGAGCAGCCCGATTCAAGCCTGATTCATCCTGTCCCGGCGCCCACGGCACCGGAGACCAGGCCATCGTGCTTCTCAGAACTGGTAGAGCGCGGTCAATCTGACCGTGCGACCCTCTCCGTACTCCACGGCCGAGGAACGCGACTGCTCGCCCAGGCGCTGGCGCACGCCGGCCACATAGGCCTTGTTGCCGATGTTGTCGAGATTGAGCCGGAGCTTCCATTGGCGGTTGAGTTCATAGCCGACCATGGCGCTGTGCACCCAGTAAGCGGACAGCTTGCCGTCGCCGGCCGAGGTGACATTGCGCGTGCCCACGAAGCGCACCCCATAGCCCACCGTCCAGCCTTGGGGCAATGCATAGGTGGTCCACAGGTTCAGCGAATGGCGCGGCGTATTGCCCAGCGCCTGGCCCACACGCGCAGGCTCGTTCAATGACTTGAGGGTCTTACTGGCCATGAAGGTGTAGTTGGCGAAGAGGTCCCATTGCGGAGTCACCTTGCCTGCAGCCCCGAGTTCCAGCCCGCGCACGCGCTGCTCACCGGCCAGCAGATAGCTGCCATCGGCCATCTGCTCTCGGGCATTGGTCTTGTCCACCTGGAACAGCGCGGCTGTCAGCGCCAGCTGGCGGTCCCGCACATCCCACTTGGTTCCCAGCTCCAGGCTGGTGTTCTTCTCGGGCGCCAGCGAGGCCGTGGCCGCATCCAGGCCGGAACCATTGGAGACCAGGAATTCCGCGGAGGGGTTGAAGGCCGTGCCATAGGCCAGGTAGATGCGGCCGTTGTCGGCGGGCTTGAAGCTCAGGGCGGTGCGGCCGCTGAGCCGGCCGTCGGAACTGTCCACCGAGGTGCGCACGCCAGCGGCCGTTGCGGCGTTGGAGCGCCCGTCGATCCAGTCATAGCGCAGGCCCAGGTTCAGATCCCAGCGCGGACCCAGCGCAATGGAGTCGGTGGCATACAGCGCGCGGGTGTCCAGGCGGGTTTCGTTCCTTCCGCTGTTTTGCAAGTCCGTGGTGCCCGTCCAGTATCCGGGCGGACGGGCCAGCGGATAGCCGCCGGCCGGGAACTGCCGGTTGATGCTGTAGGAAGAGGTGGTGCGGTCATAGGTCTCGCGTGCGATCTCGAAGCCCGTGACCAGCGTATGCCCCAGCACGCCTGTGTCGAAGCGCTGGGTCAGGTTGGTCTGGTTGATCCACAGGGTGGTGGCCGCATCGCGGCCATAGGCCTGCGGACCTGCGGGCCGGTAGTAGCCAGGCTGCATACCCCGGAGATCGACATGCGAGGCCGAGATCACGGTATCGCGGCTCAGCCGCGAGTAGCGCGAGAGGTTCTGCAGCTTGGCGCCCGAGGCGAAGTCATGCTCGATCTTCGCGGTCAGGGCATCCTGGCCGATCTTTTCCCGATCAAGGTTGCGCCAGCCGAAATAGGCATTGCGCGAGACGCCATCGAGCATCTTGCCGCGAAAGGCCGGCACGCCATAGTCGGGAAGATTGTCATCGCTCTGATGGAAGAAGCCGAGGGTCAGGCGCGTGGGCGAATTCAGCCCCAGGGCCAGCGAGGGCGCCACGCCCCAGCGCCGCTTGAAGATGGTGTCGCGCCCGGCCACGTCGCTGTCATGGCCCATGAGGTTCAGGCGCATGGCAGCCTTGCCGCCAGCCAGCACCCTGTTGGCGTCGAGCGTGACGCGCCGGTAGCTGGCCGTGCCCAGGCCTGCGTCGGCCTCGGTGAAGTCATGGGCTTTGGGCTGCTTGCTGATCATGTTGATGCTGCCGCCCGAGGTGCCCGCGCCGCCGAAGACCGAGTTGGGTCCCTTGATGACCTCGACGGATTGCGTGTTGAAGAGATCGCTTCGGCTCTTCTGCCCGCTGTCGCGCAGCCCGTCGATCTGCAGGTTGGCGTTGGCGCTGAAGCCGCGGATGTTGATGCTGTCGCCCGAGCCTGCACCGCCCTCGCCCGCATTGAAGGTGATGCCGGACACATTGGACAGCGCCTGCTGCAGGCTCAGGGCGTTTTGCTCCTGCAGCACCTGCCCGGGCACCACGGTGATGGTCTGCGGCACATCCAGCAGCGGCTTGGCGTATTTGGCCGATTCGGATGCCTCGGTGCGCGAGCCGGTGGAGCGCTGCCCGGAGACGGTCAAGGGCGCCAACTGCACCTGACGCTCATCGGCAGTGGCGTCCTGCGCATAAGCGGGCGTGACCAGCGCCGCAGCGAACACCGAAAAAAGGCACGACTGGGGGCCGGAGACGAAGGGTCGAGATAGCAAATGTGCTGTGCGCATGGCAAAGATCCACGTTGAAAATGGGAATCATTTGCAACGCAGCCTTTCCAAAGCAATCAGACCCGTCTGAATCTGGCGCATCACCCCTGGTTTCAGGCGTTTTCACTTGTTTTCACTTGCGCCGATCAGCGCGCTCCCGCCTCCTGCAGCAGGCGCTCCACCTCATGCTGGCTGCGCTGGCGGGCGTGGACGACGGCGGTCACGCCATCCTTGTCGGGCAGATTGAGATCGGCCCTGGCCGCGATCAGCTGGCGGACGATGTCCTGGTAGCGCGGGCCTCCGTCGCCCAGCAAAACGGCTTCGAGCAGGCAGGTCCAGCCCAGCCGGTTCACATGGTCGGCCCGTACACCGGCAGCCAGCAAGGCCTGCACGGTATCGACGTGGCCGCGCTCGCAGGCCGGGATCAGCGCCGTGCCGCCGTAGCGGTTGGTGCTTTGCAGATCGGCGCCGTACGACAGCGTCATGCGCAGTATCTCCAGGCGGCCCAGGGCACCGGCCAGCAGATAGGCACTGTCCTGCAGGTCATTCTTGAGATTGGGGTTGGCCCCATGGACCAGCAGCGAGCGCGCGACCTCGACATGGTTGCCGCGCACGGCCAGCAGCAGCGGCGTATTGCCCTGCCGGTCACGCACATCGACAGGTGCGCCGCGCTTGAGCCAGTCGCGTACCTGCAGCGCTTCGCCGGCCTGCGCGGCCGCCAGCAGCGCGGGTCCGAATTCCGGGCGATTCACCGCACCCTCCTGCGCCCTGGCCGCATCGCGGCCCTCGGCGGCTGTGGCCACAGCCTGCGCCTCCTGCGCCTGCGTCTCTTGTCCCTGCGCATCCGCCAGTCCCGCGGCAAGACAGGCCGTCAGGATTGCAGCGTGCCGGACATGGGCGCCGGATCGGGAAACAGCATGGTGCATACAAGCCCTCCTGGAAAACACGGTTGTGCGGCAAGCGTAAGGCAAGCTTGCCCGGTTGCGCATGAAGCCGGGGCGTCGCACGTCAGTTTCATTCAGGAACTATAGCTACATCGCCTGATCCCACGCGCTTTCCCCGGGCTTGCGCCGGAAAGTCTTCGCGCGCCAGCCTTTCTCAAACGAAAGGAGACCTGTTCCCGTGTCTTGCAACAAAAGCCGTGCCGCCCGCTGGATGGCCGCAGCCGCCACCGCCCTCGCCGTCCTCACCACCACCCTGGCCCCGGCCGCCGCCCATGCGCGCGAGTTCGTCAGCGTCAAGGGCGCCAGCGTCAATGTGCGGCAGCAGCCCACCACGCGCTCGGCCACGCTGTGGGAACTGGGCAAGGGCTATCCGCTGCAGGTGGTGCAGCGCAAGGGCCAGTGGCTGCGCGTCAGGGACAACGAGAGCACGCTGGGCTGGGTGCATGCGCCGCTGACCGGCAAGACCCCGCACATGGTGGTGACCGGGCGCACCGCCAATCTGCGCGCAGGCCCGGGCCAGAAACACCGCGTGGTGGGCAAGCTGGCTGAGCTGGAGGTGGTGCGCACGCTCAAGAAGCAGGGCTCCTGGGCGCATGTCCAGCGCGACAACGGCCAAAAGGGCTGGGTGGCGCGCAGCCTGACCTGGGGCTGGTGAACCAGGCGCTGCGCCGAACGTTCAGCCGTTGACCACGACCTGCGCGCGCGGCGCATAGCCGTGGTTCAGCGGACCGTGGCCGGCGCCCGTGAACACATCGGCACCGGCCGCAATCGCGCCCAGGATGTACTCGCGCGCCTGGGCCACGGCCGCCTCCAGCGGCAGGCCCAGCGCCAGGTGCGAGGCAATCGCCGAAGACAGCGTGCAGCCCGTGCCATGGCCGTTGTGCGTGGCAATGCGCTGCGACTGCAGGCGCAGCCGCTGGCCGTTGCCATGGCCCAGCAGGTCTACCACCAGATCGCCGGACAGATGCCCGCCCTTGAGCAATGCGGCCGGCGCGCCCAGCGCCAGCAGTTCCTGCACGGCGCCGTCCAGTGCGTCTATGCCATCAATGGAGTGGCCCAGCAGCAGCGCCGCCTCGTCCAGATTGGGCGTGACCACGGTGGCCAGGGGGAACAGTTCGCGCACCAGCACGGAGGCGGTTTCCGGCGCGATCAGCCGGTCGCCGCTGGTGGCCACCATCACGGGGTCGAGCACCACGTTGCGCAGCTGGTGGCGGCGGATGGCATCGGCCACCACCTGCACCACCTCGGGCGTGGCCAGCATGCCGATCTTGACGGCGTCGGCGCCGATGTCCTCGACCACCGCATCGATCTGGCCGCGCAGTATGTCCACGGGAATGCCGTGGATGCCGCTGACGCCCAGCGTGTTCTGCACGGTGATGGCCGTGATGGCCGTCATGCCGTAGCAGCCCAGGGCGCTGCAGGTCTTGAGGTCGGCCTGTATGCCGGCGCCGCCGCCGCTGTCGGAGCCCGCGATGATGAGCACGCGTGCATAGCGCTTGCGCGCGGCGGGAGCCGGTTCGGTGGATGCGGCGGTCGAAGGGGAGTGGTCGGCAGTCATGGGCGAAAATTATCACCCATGCGCATGGTCAATACCGGCAGCTGCGGGATGTGCTGTAATGCCTGCTGACGGACGAAACAGGGGTGTCCCGTCGGTGAAACAGGGCCTGGCCCGCCTCACCGATGCGTGACTGAGAAACACCCTGGGGCCCCGGGGCGACCAGCCCCCTGCCGCACAAGCCTGCACCACAGGCACCTTGCCGCGCAGCGCCCCTGCACCCGATCCAGGTCATGCTGGCGTGGGGAGTTTCAATCAATCGGGGTGGTACGCCGCGTTTTGTCCAGCACATGCCCTGTGCGCGGACAGCCGGCCGGCAGTCCCACGGGCATGGGCGCACTTGACCACCAGATGCACATGTCCGTTCTACAAGCTTCTTCCCGCATCGCCATTCTGGGCGGCGGCCTCATGGGCCGGCTGCTGGCATTGGCGCTGGCCCGTCGCGGCCACGGCATTGCCGTATATGACGCCCACGGCCCCGAAGGCGATGGCGCAGCGGCCCGCGTGGCCGCCGCCATGCTCGCGCCCCTGGCCGAATCGGCCATCACCGAGCCCGGCGTGGTGCGCATGGGCCAGCACGGCCTGACGCGCTGGCCCGAACTGCTGGCCCAGCTCGATGCGCCCGTGTTCTTCCAGCAAAACGGCACCCTCATCCTCTGGCACCGCCAGGACGCGGGCGATGCCCAGCGCTTTTTCGGCCTGCTGGAGAAAAACCGCCGCATCAACCCCAGCCTTCCCGCGCTGCAGCCGCTGGCCGACCAGGCCCTGCACGACTGCGAGCCCGCGCTTGAGCGGCGCTTTGCCCAGGCCATGTACCTGCAGGGCGAAGGCCAGCTGGACAACCGCCAGCTGCTGGCCGCGCTCCACGCCACGCTGACCCGCCTGGGCGTGGAGCAGCACTGGAACCAGCCGCGCGAGCTGGCCGACTTCCGTCCCGGCACGCCGGGCCAGCCCGACTGGGTGCTGGACTGCCGGGGCCTGGGCGCACGCGGCCAGTGGCCTGCGCTGCGCGGCGTGCGCGGCGAGGTGGTGCGCATCCATGCGCCCGAGGTCACGCTGCAGCGGCCCACGCGCCTGATCCATCCGCGCTACCCGATCTACATTGCGCCCAAGGAGGACCACCTCTTCGTCATCGGCGCCACCGAGATCGAGTCCGACGACATGTCGCCGGCCAGCGTGCGCTCCACGCTGGAGCTGCTGAGTGCCGCCTACACCGTGCATCCGGGTTTTGCCGAGGGCCGCATCGTCGAGATCGCCACCCAGTGCCGCCCCACCCTGCCCGACAATCTGCCGGCCGTGCGCTGGAGCGCGCCGCGCGTGATGGAGGTCAACGGCCTGTACCGCCATGGCTTCATGATCGCGCCGGCCATGCTGGACGTGGTGCTGGAGCTGCTCGACAGCGGTGATTCCGAACTGGCCCGCCGCTTCGATGTTGCCGTCGAGCATGCGCCATCGCAGCACAAGGCAGCCGCCTGAACGGCACGCACGGCACTTTCACGCACAACAGACCGGACATGCATGCAGGGCCGACAAGACCGGCCCTGCCTAAGATCGAACAAGCCCCCGTACCCGCCTTTCGTTTCCCCTCAGCCGCCATGAACATCACCATCAACCAGCAAGCGACCGAACTGAGCGACGGAGCCACCGTGGCCGACGCGCTGGCCCAGCTTGCGCCGCGCCCGCCCTTTGCCGTGGCCATCAACACCGTCTTCGTGCCCAAGGCCCGCTATGCCGAACAGGCGCTGAACGACGGCGACCGCCTCGAAGTGATCTCGCCGGTGACCGGCGGCTGATGCCCCATCCGACTCTCCCATTGCCTCACGCCATGACGACTTCCGCCCCTTCCTCCGACGACAGCTTGGTCCTGTACGGCCAGCGCTTTGACAGCCGCCTGCTGCTGGGCACCTCCCGCTACCCCTCGCCCGCCGTGCTGGAAGCTGCCGTGCAGCGTGCCCGCCCCGCCATGGTCACGGCCTCGCTGCGCCGCCAGGGCAGCAATGCCGCCGAGACCGGTGCCAGCTTCTGGGAATTGCTCAAGAAGCTGGCCGTGCCCGTGCTGCCCAACACGGCCGGCTGCATGACCGTGCAGGAAGCCGTGACCACGGCCCAGATGGCACGCGAAGTCTTCGAGACCCCCTGGATCAAGCTGGAGCTGATCGGCGACGACTACACCCTGCAACCCGACACGCTGAACCTGGTCGAGGCCGCCTCCATCCTCATCAAGGACGGCTTCCAGGTCCTGCCCTACACCACCGAGGACCTGGTGCTGTGCCAGCGCCTGGTGGATGTGGGCTGCCAGGCCGTCATGCCCTGGGCAGCGCCCATCGGCACGGGCCGCGGCCCCGTCAACCCCTATGCCATGCAGACGCTGCGCGAGCGCCTGAAGGTGCCGCTGATCGTGGATGCGGGCCTGGGCCGCCCCTCGCACGCCTGCCAGGTCATGGAATGGGGCTATGACGCCGTGCTGCTGAACACGGCCGTGGCCTTGTCCGAAGATCCCGTCGCCATGGCCGGCGCCTTCGCCGACGCCGTGAACGCCGGCCACGCCGCCCTCCGCGCCGGCGCCATGGCCGAGCAATCGGCCGCCCAGCCCAGCACGCCCGTGCTGGGCACGCCGTTCTGGCACCACGGCTGAGGAGACCGGCCATGAGCAACGACTCCATCCAGTCCTGGGCAGATGCCATCGTGCGCCTGCACGGCGCCACCTTTGCCCCTGAAGGCTCCGCCCTGCCCTCGCAGCCCGTGCCGCAGGCACAGCGCCAGGAGCCGGCCTATATTGCGGCGCTGCAGGCCTGCAGCGCCCTGGGTTTCATCGCCATCGACGCCGAGACGCTGGCCTGTGCCTGGCAGGCGCAGACGCTGCGCAGGGGCCGCTTCGAGGCCACGCTATGGCCCGACGATCCGCGCGACTTCGGCCTGGAGGGCGCCGATCCCGCACTGGCCTTCCCGGAGTGCCCAAGGTCCCTGGGCCTGTACGGCGTGCTGCCCGACGCGCAATGGGTGGGCCGCATGGCCCGCGCCGGTGTGCCCACCGTGCAATTGCGCTTCAAGTCCGAGGACCGCGACGCCATCGCGCGCGAAGTGCGCGCCGCCGTGGCCGCCGTGGAAGGTACGGGCGCCCTGCTCTTCATCAACGACCACTGGCGCGAGGCCATCGATGCCGGCGCCTATGGCGTGCATGTGGGCCAGGAGGACCTGGACGCGCTGGCCGGCGCCGACTTGCAGGCCATCCACGCCTCGGGCCTGCGCCTGGGCGTGAGCACGCATGGCTATGCCGAAATGGTGCGCGCCCATGCCGTGCAGCCCAGCTACATCGCGCTGGGCGCCGTCTTTCCCACCACGCTCAAGAAAATGGCCACGGCTCCGCAGGGCCTGGCGCGCCTGGGCGCCTATGTGCGCCTGATGCAGCGCTATCCGCTGGTGGCCATCGGCGGCATCTCGGCCGACCAATTCCCGGCCGTGCGCGCCACGGGCGTGGGCTCGGTGGCCGTGGTGCGGGCACTGGTCAATGCCGAGGACCCGGAAGCGGCGGCGCAGCAGTTGCTTGCCAGCATGCAGGCTGCGAACTGATCCTTTGCGGGACCACACATCAAAAAAGGGAGCATCTGCTCCCTTTTTTGCATGTGCACCTGGCTCAGTCCTTGGACGGCTCCTTGCCGTCACCCTGCGGCGACGGAGCCTGTGGCGTGGTCCGAAAGGCCGGGTCGGTCTCGCGCGACAGCAGCATGTCCACCGAGCGGCTCAAGGGCTCGTCCAGGCCGCGGTGATCGCGAAGGGTTTCGGGCGGTTGCAGTTCCCAGTTCTCCAGCGCCAGATCCATGCTCAGCGGAGCCTTGAGATTGTGCTCGCTGAAGCCCACGGGGCCTGAGCCGGGCGCCGACAGCACCACGGGCGGAAAGCGCGAAGGCACGTCCACCGTGGGCAGTTCATCCTCGCCCAGCGCGGTGAGGTCTATGTCCAGCAGCGGTGCCGCCGCATCGTGGATGAAGGACGGCGTCTCGCTCAGCGGAACGGCACGCACCTGGCCGGCAGGCAGCTGGCCTGCCTGATCCAGGTCGAAGTCCAGCGGCTGCATTTCAAACTGCAGCGGCGCGGACAGGGAGTCCGGCGCGCGGCTGTCGGCAGCCTTCTCACCGGCTGTACCGGAGACCGTGGACAGCGCCTGCGTGTCCATGGGCGTGAACTCCAGGCCCGGATCCTGCGGCGCCAGGGAAGAGGCAGCCTGCTGCGGTGCGGCCTCTACCGGAGGCGGTTGCAGCTCGGCCATCCAATCCACATCCATGAAGGCGGCAGCGGCGGCCGGTGCAGGAGCGGGTTCCGCGGCCGATGCGAGGACGGCTGCGCCGGCCGTGGCTGCGCCGGCTGCGGCCGTGCCCGCCACCATGCGCGGCGTGGTGCGCTCGCGCGGGCCGGGCTCGCCGCGCGTTCCGGCGGGCGAGGTGCGCGCGATGGACAGCAGCAGCAGCAGGTCATCGAAAGCGGCCAGGTCGAAGGGGGCAGGCGCATCGGGGTCGGGTGCACCGTCCTGCTTGAACAGGTAGTGCGCCAGGCAGTCCTCGACCTCGTCCACAGGCCACAGCGCCTCGATGCGTGCCAGCTGCTCGGGATAGCCCTGCAGCAGGCTGCTGCCCTTGTCGGTGAAGCCCGGCATGGCCGGCACGCGGGCGTTGAAATGCTTGGCAAAGCGGGCGCGCAGCTGGTCGAAGTCGTCTCGGCGGCTCAGCGTGTAGTACAGGTGCAGCAGCTCCAGATAGGCCAGCGGCGAGGAATCCTCATGCGTGGCGATGTGCGAGCGCAGCAGCTCGATGGCCTGCTGGTGCTCGCCCACCGAGATGAAGAATTCCGCCTGCTGCTGCACGTCGAACATTTCGCCGGGCTGCACCATGCGCCGGGCCTTGATGGCCTCGGGCGCAGGCGAGCGCGCTGCGGTCTTCTCGCCCTCCGGCTCGGGCAGCTCGGCCTGCACGGACACAGGCACGGGAATGGTGGCCGGGCCGAAATCGCCGGGGTCCACGTCCTCATGCAGCTCGTACGTCACGCCAGGGCGCATCTGCGCGCCGCGCTGCACATAGGGCGAGGCCAGCGTATCCGGGCCACGGCGATCATCCGGCGACGGCGCAGGCCGGTGTTCACGCAGGCTGGGTGCCATGGGCCGCGTGGGCCGATGGGGGTCCAGGGAATGCGGCAGGGTGTTGATCCCGTCATCGTGCGAATGCGGCGGGCTCGACGGCACGGGGTCCTGCGACGAACGCTCCACCGATTCCCGCCAGGCATCCGGCTCGCGCGAGAACAGCGAGGCGCCCGAGCGCATTTTCCAGGCCATCCATGCGATCACGGCCACGGCGGCGATCAGCGCCAGCAGCAGCGCATTGAACAGCCACGACGAGCCGCCCGACTCCTGGCGCATGGCCTCCAGTTCGGCCCGTAGCTGGGCCAGTTGCCCACGGTCGGCGGTGTCGCGCTTCTTGAAGGCCGCCATTTCGGCCTCCAGCGCCTGCACGCGCTTGTTGGCCTCGGCCAGCTGCTCGCTGCCCGCATCGAACATGGGAGCCGCAGATGCGGCGCCGCCTTCGGGTGTCCCGGGTGTTCCGGCTGCGCCAGCGGCGCCCGGGGTGCCGCCCGTGCCCAGCCATTCCTCCACCGGCTCCATGCGCAGGCGCGGTTCTATGCGCAGGCCCGCCTGCAACTGCCCGGCCTGGGCCTGGGCGGTCACGCCCACGGGCGGCCTGGATTTCTCGGCCGCCGCCTTGGGTTTGGCCTGGGGCCTTGGCTGTGTCTTTGGCTTGGACTGGGGTTTCGGTTCCTTGGCAACGGGCACCGCTGCGGACCTGGAATCGGCCCGGGCGCTGCGGCCAGCGGCCGGGCGGGAGGAAGTCGAAGATGGGTCGGAAGCAGCACCCGCTGCCCCCGCTGCACCTGCAGCACCGGAGCCCGCAGCCGCCAGCGCCGGCTGGGCTGCCGCCAGCTCCCGCACATTGATGGGCTGATTGCCCGTGGCATCCACCGACTCGGGCAGCTGCGCCAACAGCGTGTAGCTGCGGCTGATGCCGCCGCCTTCGCAGCCGGCCCAGAGCTTGAGCGTCACCACAGGCTCGTCCACTGTGTAGCTGGCCTGCACACGAACGGCCTTGCCCGATGTGGTCGGGCTGACGCGCACACGCGAGGATTCGATGGGCCTGTCACCGGCCAGAAGCTCGGCGCGCACGCAGGAGCTGCCGGCGTCATTTCCGCTATCGGGCTGCAAGCCCACCACCAGGTCGAACGGAGCGCCCAGCACCACGTTGCCCCGGGGACTGCCCAACGACAATGCGGACGCGTTCCAGGCCATGGAGGACAGGGCGACGCCGAGAATGGTGCTACAAATTCTCACATCAGCCTTTCTTTGAACGCTTGCATTTTTGCATAGACACCTGTAGGACACCTCCTCTATGTACATGATCCAAAACAACATTTCTCCTATCAGGAACGTCGGATTGATAGGCGCAGGCATCATGGGGCAAGGCATTGCCCAGCTGGCCGCCCAGGCAGGCGCCGGCGTGCTGCTGCAGGACGCTCGCCCGGGCGCCGCCGCGCAAGCGCAGCAACAGCTGTTTGCGCTGTGGGACCTGCTTGAGAAGAAACAAAAAATAACAAGTGAGCAGGCCGCAGATTGCAAGGCCCGGGTGACGGTGGCGGACGGTCTCGATGCGTTCAGGAACTGCGACCTGGTGATCGAGGCCATCGTCGAGCGCATGGATGCCAAGCAGGCGCTGCTGCGCGAGCTGGAGGCCATCGTTGCGCCCGGGACCCTCATCGCCAGCAATACCTCGGCCCTGTCCATCACCACGCTGGCCACGGCGCTCGAGCACCCGCAGCGCTTTGCCGGCTTTCACTTCTTCAACCCGGCGCCGCTGATGAAGGTGGTGGAGATCGTGCGCGGCCTGGCCACGGACGAGGCCACCTGCGCCACGCTGGCGCAGTTCGCGCGCAGCTTCGGCCACACGCCCGTGCGCGCGCAGGACACGCCGGGCTTTCTGGTCAACCACCTGGGCCGCAGCTATGTGACCGAGGCGCTGCGCATCGTGCAGGAAGGCATTGCCGACTTCGCCACCATCGACCGCATCCTGCGCGAGCAGGTGGGCTTCAAGCTCGGCCCGTTCGAGCTGATGGATCTCACCGGCCTGGATGTCACCCATGCCGTGATGGAGCACATCTACCACCAGTACTACCAGGAGCCGCGCTACCGCCCCAGCCCCATTGCCGCGCAGCGCGTGGCGGCCGGCCTGCTGGGCCGCAAGACCGGCCAGGGCTTTTACCGCTATGCCGAAGGCCGCGCCGAGCAGCCTGCCGAGCCTGCCGTGCCGCAGGTGCAGACGCTGCCACCGGTCTGGGTGTCGGCACGCGCGGCCCGGCGCAACGAGATCTACCAGTTGCTCAAGAGCCTGGGCGCACGCATTGAAACCGCGCAGGCACCGACCGAGCAGGCCTTGATCCTGGTGGCGCCGCTGGGCCTGGACGTGACCACGGTGGCTGCCGTGGAGCGGCTGGACTGCACGCGCACCATGGGCATCGACATGCTGATCGCCGACGCCGACACGCGCCGCCGCGTGCTGGCCACCACGCCGGCCACGCGCACCGACATGCGCGACGCCGCCCATGCGCTTTTTGCGAGCGACGGCAAGGCCGTGAGCGTGATCCGCGACAGCGGCGGCTTCGTCACGCAGCGCGTGGTGGGCTCCATCGTCAACATCGCCAGCGACATCTGCCAGCAGGGCATCGGCAGCCCGGCCGACCTGGAAAAGGCCGTGACCCTGGGCCTGGGCTATCCCATGGGCCCGCTGGCCATGGGCGACCGCTGGGGGCCCACCAACATGCTGGAGGTCCTGTTCAACCTGCAGACCGTCTACGGCGATCCGCGCTACCGCCCCAGCCCCTGGCTGCGCCGCCGTGGCGCGCTGGGGCTGAGCCTCACGCACGAGGAGCCATAAGCCCTGCAAAGCCGGCGACCCGACGCACGACGGGTCGCCTTTTTTTCGCCGCCCTGCCCCGTTTTCGGCAGGCCCAGACACCGAAGTGACAGGCGCGCCGGCGGCATGCTGCGCCGCGGCGGTCCCACACGCGACAATGTGACCGTCATCAGTCACGCAAAAGACAGGCCATGGACGACCCGATTCTTACCATCGAAGAACGTGAAGCGATCAATTCCGGTCGCTGGTTTTCATCACTTTCTCCATCGCTTCGGCACGACATTCTTCGATGCGCTTACGTCAAACGGTTCAAAGATGGCACGCTCATCTGCGCACGCGGAGAACCGCCCGAGGAATGGATCGCCTGCGCCCGGGGTGCGGTGCGCGTGAGCTCGACCTCGATCACGGGCAAGCAGATCACGCTGGACTACGTGGAGCCGGGCATCTGGTTCGGCGACGTGGCCATCCTGGACGGGGACAAGCGCACGCACGATGCCTATGCGCACGGCGAGACCACGCTGCTGTGCGTGTCCAAGACCGACTTCAAGAAAATCCTGTCCATGCATGTGGAGTTCTCGGAAGCCATGCTGCGCCTGCATGCGCGGCGCATCCGCCAGCTCTACGGCCTGGTCGAGGACCTCAACACCCTGCCGCTGCGCGCGCGCCTGGCCAAGCAGCTGCTGCACCTGGTGCGCAGCTATGGCGTGACCAGCCTGTCGGATGGCAGCGAGATCCGCATCGGCCTGCACCTGGCGCAGGAGGAACTGGCGCAGTTGCTGGGCGCCTCGCGCCAGCGCGTGAACCAGGAACTCAAGGCCATGGAGCGCGAGAACGCCATCCGCATCGAGCCGGGCGGCCTGGTGGTCTGCGACCGCGACACGCTGCTGCGCATCGCCGCGCCCGACGCCTGAACCTGCGCGGCCCGCGCCGCGCCCCCTCCCCTTTTCTTGCACCGACCGGACGTTCGCGCCGGCCGGTGCCTTGCCGCGCCCGTGCTGCGCGGCTGTTCCCGTTTGTTGAACCGATTCTCGAACCGATCACAGGACTGACTGCCCCATGAGCACTTTCGACCATTTCGTAGGCACACGCGCCGTCTCCGACCAGCACGCATTCGACGTGCCCGCGCTCACCGCCTGGATGCAGGGCCATGTGCAGGGCTTTGCCGGCCCGCTGCAGGTGGAGATGTTCAAGGGCGGCCAGTCCAACCCCACCTACAAGCTGATCACCCCGGGACGCAGCTACGTGATGCGCTCCAAGCCCGGCCCCGTGGCCAAGCTGCTGCCCTCGGCCCATGCCATCGAGCGCGAGTTCCGCGTGATGAAGGGCCTGGCCGGCACCGACGTGCCCGTGCCCCACATGTATGCGCTGTGCGAGGACGAGTCCATCATCGGCCGCGCCTTCTACATCATGGAATGCATGGAAGGCCGCGTGCTCTGGGACCAGTCCCTGCCCGGCATGGAGCCGGCCCAGCGCGCCACCATCTACGACGAGATGAACCGCGTGATCTCGGCCCTGCACACCGTGGACTTCGCTGCCCAGGGCCTGGCCGACTACGGCAAGAGCGGCAACTACTTCGAGCGCCAGATCGGCCGCTGGAGCAAGCAGTACGTGGCCTCGGTCACCCAGCCCATCCCCGAGATGGACCAGCTCATGCAGTGGCTGCCCGCCCACATGCCGGCCAGCGCGCTGGATGCCTCGCGCGTGTCCATCGTGCACGGCGACTTCCGCCTGGACAACCTGATGTTCCACCCCACCGAGCCGCGCGTCATCGCCGTGCTGGACTGGGAGCTGTCCACCCTGGGCCACCCGCTGGCCGACTTCAGCTACCACTGCATGAGCTGGCACATCCCGGCCACGCTGGGCCGGGGCATCGCAGGCAAGGACCTGGCGGCCCTGGGCATTCCGGGCGAAGAGGAATACATCCGCCGCTACTGCGAGCGCACGGGCCTCAAGGACGTGGACACGCTGCGCGCCGACTGGAACTTCTACATGGCCTACAACATGTTCCGCATCGCGGCCATCCTGCAGGGCATCGCCAAGCGCGTGGAGGCCGGCACGGCCTCCAGCGCCCAGGCCAAGGCCTCGGGCGACACCGCCCGGCCCATGGCCGAGCTGGCCTGGTCCTTCGCCCAGCGCAGCTGAGCCATCCAGACCGCCCCCATCACTCACCGATCACCCCGTTTCCACCACAAGCGACAAGCCAAGAGAAGGAGCGCATCCATGGACTTTGAATATTCGCCCAAGACCAAGGACCTGCAGGAACGCCTGCTGAAGTTCATGGACGAGCACATCTATCCCGGCGAAAAGGACTATGCCGCCGAGATGGAAGCCAACACCGCCGCAGGCAAGCGCTGGACGCCGCTGCAGACCATCGAGAAGCTCAAGGTCAAGGCCCGGGAGCAAGGCCTGTGGAACCTGTTCCTGCCCGTGGACAGCGCCGAGGCCGCAGGCTACAAGGGCGGCGGCCTGACCAACCAGGAATACGCGCCGCTGGCCGAAATCATGGGCCGCGTGCCATGGTCCAGCGAGGTGTTCAACTGCTCGGCGCCCGACACCGGCAACATGGAGACCATTGCGCGCTACGGCAGCACCGAACTCAAGGAGCGCTGGCTCAAGCCGCTGCTGGACGGCAAGATCCGCTCGGCCTTCGCCATGACCGAGCCCGAGGTGGCCTCCTCCGACGCCACCAACATCTGCACGCGCATCGAGCGCCAGGGCGACGAGTACGTGATCAACGGCCACAAGTGGTGGATCTCGGGTGCCGGCGATCCGCGCTGCCAGGTCTTCATCACCATGGGCAAGACCGACCCCGACGCGCCCAAGCACTCGCAGCAAAGCATGATCATCGTGCCCGGCGACGCGCCCGGCATCCGCATCGTGCGTCCGCTCAACGTCATGGGCTATGACGATGCGCCGCACGGCCACATGGAGATGTACTTCGAGAACGTGCGCGTGCCCGTGGGCAACATCCTGCTGGGCGAGGGCCGTGGCTTCGAGATCGCCCAGGGCCGCCTTGGCCCCGGCCGCATCCACCACTGCATGCGCCTGATCGGCCTGGCCGAGCGCGCGCTGGAGCTGATGTGCAAGCGCGCCAGCTCGCGCATCGCCTTCGGCAAGAGCGTGGCCCAGCAGACCGTGACGCAGGAACGCATCGCCGAGGCACGCTGCCGCATCGACATGGCGCGCCTGCTCACGCTCAAGGCCGCCTGGCTGATGGACATCGCCGGCAACAAGGTGGCACGCAGCGAGATCGCCATGATCAAGGTCGTGGCCCCCAGCATGGCCTGCCAGGTCATCGACTGGGCCATGCAGGTGCACGGCGGCGGCGGCATGAGCGACGACTTCCCGCTGGCCAGCGCCTACGCCCACGCGCGCACGCTGCGCTTTGCCGACGGCCCGGACGAAGTGCACCGCAACGCCATCGCCAAGTGGGAGCTGGGCAAGTACGGCGCCTACGGCAAGGATGCCGGCGTGCCCATCACGCGCGGCAGCTGAGCAGGCTTCAAGCCTGAGGTCTCAGGCCGCACACCCGGCAGGACCGGGTGGCGGCCCTGGCCCTTCCCTCTCAGCCAGGTGGCAATGCCCCCTGGCTTTTTTGTGCCTGCCTTTCCGGCATTTCAGCGCCCATGGCAGGCGCCTCCCACCCCCCGCCCAGCGCGCGGTACAGCGCCACGCGCGCCTGCAGCTGCAGCAGGCGCTGCAGCACGGCCTCGTCCTGGGCCGCGTACAGCGTGGTCTGGGCCTGCAGCAGGGACAGCAGGCTTTCCGCCCCGGCCTTGTAGCGCAGCTCGGCCAGCGACACGGCCTGGCGGGCCTGGGCCAGCACCTCGGCCTGGGCCTCGGCCTGGGCCTTCAGGCCGTGGACGGCGTTGAGCGCCAGGTCCACATCGCCATAGGCCGCGACGATGGACTTGTAATAGCCGGCCAGCAGCTCCTCGCGCCGGGCCTGGGCGCCATCGCGCTCGGCCGCCAGCCGGCCGCCGTCGAAGATGGGGCCGGCGAGGCCAGCCAGCAGCGAATACACGGGCTCGCGCAGCCAGTCGCTGGCGCGCCCAGCGCTGGTGCCTGCACTGCCCGTAAGGGTCAGCCGGGGCCACAGCGCTACGCGGGCGGCCTGCAGGTTGGCGCTGGCGGCGGTCAGTTGCGCCTCAGCACTGGCAATGTCAGGCCGGCGCTGCAGCAGCTGCGTGGGCAGGCCTGCGCCGATCTCGGGCAGCTGCAGGGCCTGCAGCGAATCCGTGGCCAGCGCGGGGCGGCGGGCCTGGCCCAGCAGCACGGCCAGCGTGGCATCGGCATCCTCGCCCTGGCGGCGCAGCGTGGCCAGGGCCTGGCGCTGGCTGGCCACCAGGCCGCGCTGCTGGGCCAACTCCAGCTGGGTGGCGGCGCCTGCGCGCGCGCGGGACTCCACCAGGCCCAGCAGCCGCTCGGCATTGGCCACGTTGCGCGCCGCAATGGCCTGGCGCTCGCGCAGCGCCACGGCCTGCAGCCAGCCATGGGCCACCTGGGCGGTGACCGTGAGGCGCACCGTGTCCTGGTCAAACCGGCTGGCCTGCCAGGCCGCCGCCGCCGCATCGCGCGTGGCGCGGTTGCGGCCCCAGAAGTCCACCTCATACGAGGCCGTCAGCGCAGCGCCGTAGACGCTGGCCTGCCCGCCCGCCGCCTGTGCATGGTTCATGCGCTGGGCACGCAGCTCGCCATTGAGCGACGGCAGCAGCGCCGCGCCTGCCTGGCGCGTGGCCGCCTCGGCCTGGCGCACGCGGGCCATGGCGGCAGCCATGTCCAGGCTCTGGTCCTGGGCGGCCTGCACCATGCCGCCCAGCTCCGCACTGCCAAAGGCCTGCCACCACTGGGTTGAGACGGAGGCAGGGACGGCTTCGCCCTGCTGCTTCCACGAAGCGGCCAGCGCAGGCGCTGTCCTGTCCGGCACCGTCTGCTGCGCGGCGCAGCCGCCCAGCGCAGCCAGGGCCAGGGCCATGCAGCCCAGGCGCGCCGGCGCCCGGCGCATCGGCGCCCGGCGCATCGGCGCCCGGCGCGTCGGCATCGTCTTGTCGTTCATGTCTTTCATCTCACTCTCCCGCCAGCGCGCGCACCGGGTCCAGCCGCGCCGCCGTCTTGGCCGGCATGTAGCCGAACACCAGGCCCGTCACCACGGCGCAGGCAAAGGCGCCCAGCATGGCGCGCACCGAAAACACCACGGGCACGCCCGCCACGATGAGCACCACGCCCACGGCCAGCCCGGCCAGCAGGCCCACCGTGCCGCCCACGAAGGTGACCAGGCTGGCCTCGGTCAGGAACTGGCGCAGGATGTCGCGCTGGCGCGCGCCCGTGGCCATGCGGATGCCGATCTCGCGCGTGCGCTCGCGCACCGTCATCAGCATCACGTTCATCACGCCGATACCGCCCACCACCAGGGAGACGGCGGCAATCAGGCCCAGCATCACCGCCATGCTCTGGCGCGTGGCCGCCTCGGCCTGGATGCGCGCGGCCGCGTTGCCGATGCCGAAGTCCTCGCGCCCGCCGTGGCGCGCCAGCAGCAGCTTGCGCATGGCCTCCTCCGCCTCGTGCACCACGTCGGAGGACATGGCCTCGATCACCACATAGTCGGGCTGGGTCTGCGACTGGTAGACGCGCGCCCGGCCCGAGCGGTAGGGAATGAAGACCATGTCGTCATAGTTCTGCGCGCCCGAGTCCGCGCCGCGCTCGCTCATCACGCCGATGACCTCGAAGGCCGATGTACCGATGATCAGCTGGCGCCCCAGCGGGTTGGGCGTGTCGGGGAAGAAATGCTGGTGCGCCTTGTGGCCCAGGACCACCAGGGGCGCCAGGTCGCGGTCCTCGGCCTCGGTGTAGTAGCGGCCCTGGGCCACCTTCCAGTGGTGCACCAGGGGCATCTCCTCGCTGGCCGCGAACACGTAGATCTGCTTGTCGGCCTTGCCGTAGCGCACGGTGATGGGGTCGCCGATCACGGGCATGACGCGCCGTATCTCGGGCAGTTCACGCACGGCGGCCAGGTCTTCCTCGGTCATCTGCCCGGCCGGCCCGCCCGTGGCCGGCGGCTTGCTGCCCATGTAGAGGATGGCCGTTCCCATGGTCCCCATCTGCTCGACCACCTTGCGCCGCGCGCCCTCGCCAATGGCCAGCATCACGATGACCGAGGCCACGCCGATGACGATGCCCAGCAAGGTCAGGCTGGTGCGCACGCGGTTCATGCGCATGCCGCGCCAGGCGCTGCGCGCGGCCTCGAACAGTTCGGCCAGCCAGGGCGCACCGGCGCTGCCGCGCTGCGGCGTGAGCGGCAGGGCAGCGGCGCCCGCATTCGCCGCATTTGCCGCATTCACCGCCTTGGCTGCATCGTCGCGCCGGCTGTCGCTGGTGATGCGGCCGTCGCTGATCTCGATCACGCGGCGCGCCTGGGAGGCCACCGCGCGGTCGTGGGTGATGAGGATGATGGTGTGGCCCGCGTCGGCCAGCTCGCGCAGCAGGGCCATGACCTCGGCGCCGCTGTGCGAGTCCAGCGCGCCCGTGGGCTCGTCGGCCAGGATGATCTGGCCGCCGTTCATCAGCGCGCGCGCAATCGACACGCGCTGCTGCTGCCCGCCCGACAGCTGGTTGGGCCGGTTGCCCAGGCGCGAGCCCAGGCCCAGGCGCTCCAGCAGCGCACGGGCGCGCCGCACGCGCTCTTCCTTGGGCAGGCCCGCGTAGATGGCGGGCATTTCCACGTTCTCGCTGGCGCTTTCGCTGGCGATCAGGTGGTAGCCCTGGAAGACGAAGCCGAAGGCCTCGCGCCGCAGCCAGGCCAGCGCGTCCGAGTCCAGCGTGGCCACGTCCTGGCCCTGGAAGTGGTAGCTGCCCTCGCTGGGCCGGTCCAGGCAGCCCAGGATGTTCATCAGCGTGGACTTGCCCGAGCCCGAGCTGCCCACCACGGCCACGAACTCGCCCGCGCGAATCTCCAGGTCGATGCCGTGCAGCACGGTGACGGCGGGCTGGCCGCTGTCGCCGCCGCCGTAGTGCTTGGTGATGCCGCGCAGCTCTATCAACGGTGCGGTCAGCGGCGCGCCGGCCTGCATGCCCTGCGCCATCACCATTGCAGCCACCGCGGGCCACGGTCCAGAGGCGTCTCGCCGACGATGACGCGCTCGCCTTCCTGCAGGCCCTCCAGCACCTCGGCCTGGTGGCGGCTGCGCACGCCCAGGCGCACGGTGCGCTGCTCGGGCTGACCCTTGGCGTCCAGCACGCGCACGGTCTGCGTGCTGCCTGCCTTCTCGGCCTTTTCTGCCTTGTCGGCCACGGCCATCAGCGGCACGGTGAGTGCCTGCGCGGCCTGGCCGGTGACGAAGACCACCTGGGCCGTCATCTGGGGCATCAGCTCGGCGTCCTCGTTGTCCACATCGAACAGCACGGTATAGGCCACGGCCTTGGTGGCGGGCGCAGGCGCCTGGCCCGCATTGCCGCCGGCCGGCGCCTGGCTGGTAGAGGGCGAAGGCAGCACCTGGCGCACCTTGCTGGACCAGCGCCGGGGCCTGGCCTGGTCGGCGCCGCCCAGCGTGGTGAAGTACACCGGCATGTCGTCGCGCACGCGGCGCACGTCGGCCTCGGACACTTCGGTCCACACCGTCATGGCCGACAGGTCGGCAATGCGCAGGATGTTGGGCGTCTGGTAGGTGGCGTTCAGCGTCTGGCCTTCGCGCGCCTCCACCGACACCACGGTACCGGCCATGGGCGCGTAGATGCGCGTATAGCCCAGGCGCGCCTCGTCGGCCTTGAGCGTGGCCTGGGTCTGGTCGATCTGGGCCTTCAGGTGCTCCATGCGGGCGCCGGCTGCGGCCAGGTTGGCTTCTGCGGTCTGCAGGTCTTCCTCGCGCGTGGCCCCGTCGCGGGCCAGCTGGCGCTGGCGCGTGAGCTGCTGCTCGGCCAGCTTGCGCAGCGCCTGCTGCTCGGCCAGCTGGGCGCGCAGGCCCGCCAGCGAGGCACGCCCCGCATCCACCGTGGCGCGCTGCACGCTGGGGTCGATCTCCACCAGCAGCGCGCCCTTCTCCACCTGGGCGCCGGGCTCCACGCGCAGCCGGGTGACCTGGCCCGACACCTGGGCGCCCACGTCCACATAGCGGCGCGGCTGCAGCGTGCCGATGGCCGTGACGGTGGACTCGATATCGGTGCGCGCCACGGTCTCGGTCTGGTAGGCCACGGCAGGCCGGCTGGACCACCAGGCGGCCGCGCCCCCGGCCGTCGCCAACAGGACCACCGCCACGGCGATGGCTTTCCAGCGTTGCTGCGTGCGCGTCATGCTTGCCTCCCGACCACACACACCCCGAACTGGAACGAAAGCAGGAAACTCATCTGAAAAACCCCGTAATGCCGAAACTGAAAACAATCCACGCCAAATCCGCCACGGCAAGCACGCCAGCCAACCAGGCCAGCCGCGCCGCCCAGCGCGCATGGGCGCTGATCAGGGCCACGGCCATCAGCGCGCCGGCGGACACAAAGCCCAGCCAGGCCACCGTGCCCACCGTGCCGCCCCAGCCCGAGACAACGGGCACAAGGGCCAGCGCCAGCAGCGCCGTGCCCAGGCCGCGCAACTGCGGGCCACGGCGGGCCGGCAGCTCGTGCGCGCCGGTCAATTGTTCGTAGTGGCGGTCCATGGCAAAGGCCAGGGCCGCCATGCCTGCAAAGGCCAGGGCCAGTGCGGCCAGGGATGCGTGCAACGTGCTCATGCCTGCACCTCCGAGGGGCCGGCTACGGCGGCCTGCCCCTTGGCCGCCTTTTGCCTGGTGGCGGCACCCTCGCCGCGCCGCGCCAGCCAGCGCCAGGCCCAGGCGGCCGCCAGCCCCGTGGCCAGGCAGAACAGCTCCACCCCGGCGCTTTCCCAGTCGCCCTCCAGCATGTGGGCCGACAGCGGCTCGCCCACGGTGATCCAGTTGAGCAGCGGCAGCAGCAGGCACAGCATGGCCAGCAGGCCCATCTGCTGGCGCCAGGCCGTGGCTGGCGCGCAGGCCAGCGCATGCACCAGCGCCAGGCCCCACAGCCCGAAGAACACGGCCAGCTCCCAGTCAGCGCGGTGCGCCAGGCCCACGGGCACCAGGCGGTTGGCCCACAGGTAGCCGATGCAGCCCAGGCCCAGCCCGGCGATGGCCGCCACGTTCAGGCCCTCGATCAGCCGGTACACGCGCGCCGTGGCGCTGCCGAACTCGCCCTGGTGGCGGCTGCGGCGCTTGACCATGAAGAGGATGGCGCCCGTGGCCATCATGGCCGCGCCCGCCAGGCCGCACAGGAAGTACAGCCACTTCATGGCCAGCCCGCCGAACTTGACCATGTGCAGCCCGCCCATGACCGCCTGGGCCAGCGAGGGGGCGCCGCCGTCGGCACCGCCGGGCAGGCGTACCTGCAGCACCTCGCCCGTGGCGGCCGAGAACATGGCCATGCCCGAATTGGGGCTCAGGCGCTGATGCGCACGGTCATCGCTGTTCCAGCCGTAGACGCCGATGCGTGCCGAGGCATCGCCGGGATGGTCGATGACCACCGCGCGCACCGCCTGGCCCATCAGCTCCTGGCCGCGCCGTGCAAAGGGCTCCAGATCGGGCACCGCCAGGGGCTTGCCGGACAGCGCGGGCGGCCCGGCCTCGTTCATGTCGGCGATGAAGGCCGTGCGGGCGGCCTGGTCCGTGCCATAGACCGTCCAGACGCCAACAGGCATGAAGCTCAGGCTGGAGATGGCGATGCCGGTATAGGCAATCATGAACTGGAAGGGCAGCGTCAGCACCGCCACGGCGTTGTGCGCGTCCAGCCAGCTGCGCTGGCCCTTGCGTGCGCGAAAGGTGAAGAAGTCCTTGAAGATGCGCTTGTGCGTGATCACGCCGCTGACCAGGGCCACCAGCATGGCCATGGCGGCAATGCCGATCACCCACAGCCCCACCTGCCCTGCATGCAGTTCATAGTGGAAGTCCACGAAATGGTTGCCGCCCATGGTGGCGCGCGCGGCGCCGTGGCCGTGGCCGGCCCCCATTTCCTCGCCCGTGGCGGTGTCCAGCTCGGCATCGGCGTACTGGCGGTTGGCGTCGAACCAGTAGACACGCAGGTCGCCACCGCCCTTGTCGTCGGACGGCCAGATCTCCCACATCTGCGCGCCCTGGTGGTGCTTTTGCATATAGGCCGCGCCCCAGGCCAGGCGCTGGCCCAGGTCCGCCCCCTGCCCGGCCGGCGCGGCGGCGCGCGCTGCCGCCTCGGCCGCCTCCTCGGCATGGTGCTCGGGCGTCATCCAGTGCGTGATGGCTTCCTGGAACACGGCCAGCGAACCCGTGAGGAACACCGCGAACAGCAGCCACGAAAACCACAGCCCGCACCAGGTATGCAGCCAGGCCTGGGCCTGGCGGAAACCGCCCGTGGCAGCGCCGCTGCCGGGGACCTTGCTGATCTGCGCCTTGGCCATCTCAGCCTCCCGCGCCATTGCGCGCCAGCAGCAGCGCGGCGCCGCCCATCAGCGCCGCAGGCACCAGCAACCCCAGCCAGACCCGGCCCGCCGAAACCGGCGAGAACGCCCAGATCACCGCCAGCGCGTGCAGCGCAAAGCTCCACTGCATGCCGGCGATCACGGCATCGACACGCGCGCCGGGCAGCGCAGCGGCCAGGAAGGCCGCCAGCGCGCTGGCCAGCGCATAGCCGCCGAAGACGGCGGCCAGCAGGCGGGACAGGACAAGCAGGCCCGGATGGACGGGCCTGTCGGCCTGGGTGATATCTGCAGGATCAGCGGGTTGGGATTGGGGCATGTAATGGGTATTCGGATAAGCACAGGAACGCACGAATGCGTGCAAACAAGGGGCCAAAACGGATGCCGTGATGCGGCGGCCTCAAGGCCCTCCTCATACATGACAAACGAGATCGAAAAAAAGGCCAGCCGCAATGGTTTTCGCCATTGCGGCCAGTGGCCTGGGTCGGACTGGGGTGGGCCCTCCTGGACCCCGCCCCGGCCCTCAGAAGGTGCCGCGCAGCGTCAGCACCGCATTGCGCGGCTTTCCATAGAAATTGCCGCCGCTCGCATAGCCCACGGTCTGGTAGTACGTCTTGTCAAAGATATTGTTGAGATTCAGGGAAACCGTCCAGCGCGGATCGATCCGGTACTGCACCATCGCATTGATGACCGAATAGCCGCCCTGGGTGAAGTTGTAGCGGCCGACTTCATTCCAGTCGGCGTCATACAGCGTATCGCGCACATGGTGCTTGCTCTGGATATGGGCGCTGCCGCCAATCTTCCAGCGCGACAGCTCGCCCGGCAGCACATAGGCCGTGGACAGCTTGAGCAGATGGCGCGGCGTGATGCTGCTGTAGGGCGCATCCTCGGTCTTGTCGCGCGTGGTGGTGTAGGTGTAGCCGGCCGCGATTTGCCAGCCCGGGCGCAGCTCGCCGCCGATCTCGGCGTCAAAGCCGCGGCTGGTCACCTTGCCCTGCGGCAGAAAGCAGCAATTGCCCGACCATTCCTCGTGATTGCTCGGATAGCGCGTATCCGTCACCGCCGTGCCCGTGCGCACCACGTTGAAAAGGCTGAATGTGGCATTGAGCCGGCCATCGGCCAATTCGCCCTTGAAACCGGCCTCATAGCTCTTGCCCTTGACCGGGTCCAGCGAATTGCCCGGAGGAGGCCCCGACTTGGACAGCGCCTGCGGCTTGAGAATCGAGGAATAGCTCAGATACGCCGACCATTGGTTGTTCAGGTCATAGATCACCCCGCCATACGGCGTGAACTTGGCCGGCTCGGAAAAGCGGCTGCCCGATGCCAATTCCCACTGGCCCGCCGCATTCAGCGACTCATAGACCTGGTTGAAGCGGTACTTGGCATAGCGCGCGCCCACGATCACATGCAGGCGGTCCGTCGGATGCAGGCGCAATACGCCATAGCCGCCCGACTGGTCCTGGCCCCAGGGGTTGTAGCGGCGCGAGATCTCGCCGGCCGGCGCGGGGCGCCAGGCGCCGGGGTTGTAGACATCGATGGGCTCCACGCCCGTGGCATCGGTGGAATAGCCCACGTTCCAGAAGCTCTCCACCTTCTGCCGGTCCATGCCCAGCAGGATCTCGTGCGTGCGCCCGCCCAGGTCGAAGCTGCCGGCCAGGCTGGCGTCCAGCACGGTCTGCCGGTTCTCGTAGAGGTAGTGGCCGCCGCCGTTCCAGTTCACGCCCAGGCCGGTTGCGGGGTCCAGCGCGCCGTAGCCGAACACCGTGGAGCCGTCATAGCTGGACTTGCTGCGGGTCAGGTTGAGCTTGCCCTTCCAGCGCGCGGAAAAGCGGTGCTCCAGCGCGCCGAACAGCTCGCTGTTGTCCTTGCGGCCCGTGGCCCAGGGCTGGGTGAAGCTGGTGTGGCGCGGCAGGCCGATATCGCTGCCGTCGCTGTAGCGCGGCACGTCGCCGCCGCCATCGCCGCGCGTGCGGATCTTGCTGCGGCTCATGCCCACGGTCAGCAGGGTGTCTGGCGTCAGGTCCGCCTCGACCACGCCGTAGAACTGGGGAGCGCGCGTGTGCTTGATGTCCACGAACTGGTCCGTGTCCTGGTAGGACAGCACGGCCCGGCCGCGCACCCGGCCATCGAGGGCCAGCGGCCCCGTGGCATCCACCATGGTCTGGTAGTTGTTCCAGCTGCCGATGGACTGCTGCACCACGAAGCGCGGCTCGGCCAGCGGCTTCTTGCGCACGATGTTGATGATGCCGCCCGGATCGCCCACGCCGCCCAGCAGGCCCGAGGCGCCGCGCATCACCTCCACGCGGTCGTAGAAGTCCATGCTCTGGTTGACGCTGTAGGTGTACTGGGCGATGTTCAGCGGCGCGCCGCCGTCGATCTGCATGCTGTCGATCTGGAAGCCGCGCGAATAGAAATAGGTGGAGTCGAAATTGATCTGGCTGGTGGTGATGCCGGGCGTGGCGGCCAGCGCGTCGCGGATGTCGGTCATGCGGCGGTCGTCGAGCTGCTGGCGCGTGATCACCGACACCGATTGCGGGATCTCGCGGAACGACTGGTCCGTCTTGGAGGCGATGCTGGTCACGCGGCTGGTGTACGAGCCCGTGCCCTCGGTCGTGCCGTCGATGGCCCGGCGCGCGCTCACCCGCACTTCGGCCAGCGTCTTTTCGATGGCGGCGACGGGCTGCACGGTCAGCGTGCCCTCTTGCACATGGCCCTGCAGGCCGCTGCCGGCCAGCAAATCATCCAGCGCCTGGCGCAGCGGCAGCTCGCCCCGTACGGCCGGCGCCTGCCGCTGGGCGGCCAGCGAGGGCGTGAACACCAGCTGCAGACCGGCCTGCCGCGCGAACTGGTCCAGCGCGCTGGCCAGCGGCTGCGCCGCTATGTCGAAGCGCAGCGTCTGTGCGGCCGGCTGGGCCAGCGCCGCCTGCAGCGGCATGGCCAGGCCCAGGCAGAGCACGGCATGGGCCAGCGGATGGAGGGCGGCGCGGCAGGCGCCCGAAGAAGGGAAAAGCGGATGCATGGAAATCGTCCTTGGCAGTGATGGAAGGGACCCACAGGGATCACTGCCATGACGACTGGCCAGGAAAACTCCTGAAAAATAATGTGCGCCCCGCTGCCGTGCGCATGCAGTTGCTCTTGCCACCGTCACGCCTCAGCCCGCCGCGGCCACCAGCAGGCCGCCATCGGCCTGCCTGCGCACCTGCACCGGCAGCGCATGGGGCAGCGCCCGCACCCAGGCATGGGCCTTGGCGATGCGCACGCGCCCGCTCAGGGGCAGGCGCGCGGCCTCGGGCGTGGCCTGCAGGTCGAACGGCGCATAGCGTGACAGCCGCGCCAGGGCCTCGCCCAGCGTGGCATCGGCAAACACCAGCTCGCCATGCCGCCAGGAGGCTGCCTGCCCGGCATCGCCCCGGGTCTGGGTGGCCACCGTGCCTTCAATGCGCAGGCCCTGGCCTGCAGACAATTCATAGAAGCGCCCGCCATCCGCGTCGGATTGCACGCGCACACGCCCCGACTCCACCTGCACCGTGACCCGCTCCTGCCCCTGGGCGCCCGTGGCCAGTTCCACGCCGAAGCGCGTGCCCAGCACGGTGACGCGCACGCCGCCGGCCTGCACGGTGAAGGGCCGGTCCTCGTCCCGCTCCACCTCGAAGAAGGCCGCGCCCTGCGTCAGCTGCACCACGCGCCGCGTGGCGAAATACTCCACCTGCGCGCTGCTGAGCGCGTCCAGCAGCAGGCTGGAGCCATCGGGCAGGCCATGGCGCACCTGCTGGCCGCGCAGGCTGGACCAGCCGGCCTGCCACTGCACATGCGTGTCGCGGTAGTGCCGCCATTGCTGCCAGCCCAGGCTGCCGCCCAGGCCGAAACCGGCCACGCCCAGCAGCGCGGCCAGGCTGCGCCGCCGACCCGCATGTCGCGCAACGGCGCTGCCGGGCCGCGTACCGCGCCAGCGGTGCAGCGCATCCTCTATGCAGGCACTGGCCTGGATCAGGTCGCGCTCCACGGTGTTGAGGCTGACGCCCAGGCGCTCGGCAATCTCGGGCTGGCGCTCGCCCTGCACGCGGTGGGCGATGAAGGCGGCCCGGCAGCGCTCGGGCAGGCTGTGCAAGGCGGACTCCAGCACGGCCAGCGCCTGGCGGTACATGACGGAGTCGGCCACATCGGGCGCATGGCTGGGCGCCAGTTGTTCATGGACTGCCGCCTCGCCCAGGTAGCGGGCATGGCGCTGGCGGCGGCGGTGCGCATCCAGCGCCATGTGCTGGGCCATCACGGCCAGATAGGCCGTGGCGTCGCGCGGCATCTGGGCCGGATTCGCGGCCCCGGCCAGGTCTGCGGCCTCGGCCGGGGCGCTGCGCGCGTGTTCCGCCAGCCGCAGCCAGGTGTCGTGCACCAGGTCGCCCGCCTCCTCGCGGCTGCCCGTGCTGCGCGTGGCGGCACGCACCAGGTCGGCATAGGCCCGGTCAAAGCCGGAAAGCAGAGCGCGGGTGAAGGAGGCGGACAAATCCATGGGGCTGGATCATAACCGCGCAAAGAAGAATCATTCTCAATAAAAGCAATGCATGCCGGGCTCTTTCAGCGGTTCCTGGGCCATCCCTGAAAGGCCGCGATCGCAAGGTGCAACGGGCCGCCAAGCGACTTTGCGCACGCCGCACGCGCTATCATCCGCACCAGCCCCCTGTTCCGGGGCCGGTGCTTCAAAACACCCATTTAGTAAGCGGTGCTGCCTCCCCGAAAGCGAGGCCTTGTCACGTCTGGATTCCGGGCTGTGGACGCTCGTCCACGCCCCTGCGGTTTCGGGCGGGATGGGGCTACCCGTAAGGGCGTCCGCACATCTTGCTGTGTGTTTTGAACATCCCGTCCACCTGTTTCGTGCTTCAAAACGCGGAGTCGGTGGTTTCAGTCTCAGTAAGGAGCACGGAAACATGACTGCCGTTTCTCTGGCACTCGCCTGCGCGCCCTCTTTTGGCGCCGCCCCTTCCACACGGAGGGCCCAGGCATGAACCCCGCCCAGCCCAAATCCGCCACGGACAGCCACAGCACCCGGCAGCTGTCCAATGCCCTCACCCAGGTGGACCATCTCGTGCAGCAAGGCTGTGCAGAGATTTCCTCCATCGCCCAACTCGCCCTGGCATGGCTGGAGACGCCCAAGGGCCATCGCCACATGGACGTGGTGGCCCGCGCCCTGCAAAGCATCCGCGACAGCGCCGAGACACTGGCCGACTACGCAGGGACCGAGGCCCAGGCCATGGGCTGCGGATTCGAAGACGCGGCCGAGATGCGCCGCGCCGAAGCGGCCGAGGCGGCTGCCAAGGCCATGGCGCAACTGCTCGACTGCCGCACCCATGAGCCGGTGCGCCCGCAGGGCTGAGGCATGGCCATGGACAAGGAGAAGGACAAGGGCACCCCCAGGACACAGCCCCCCAGCCTGCACCAGTTGACCAGCGCCATCACCGAGATCCACAGCAGCGTGCAGGAAAACTGCACCGAGATCTCGGCCCTGGCGCAACTGGCCCTGGCGGCAGTGCATGCACCGCAGGAGCACCACAGCCAGCAGGCCCTGGCCCATGCGCTGCGCGCCATCCGCGACAGCGCCGACCTGCTGGCCGGCCATGTGAAGGTGGAGGCCCGGCGCGTGGTGTGATCCGCCGCAAGGCCGCTGACTGCACAACGGCGGCCCGAACGCCTGCGCCGCCGTCCTCAGAAGCTGCCGCGCAGCGTGAGCATGGCGTGGCGCGGTGCGCCATACAGGTTGTTGCTGAACGTTGTGCCCAGGGTCTGGTAGTAGGTCTTGTCGAGCAGGTTGTTGATGTTCAGCGTGACCGTCCAGCGCGGGTCGATGCGGTACTGCACCATGGCATTCCACAGCGCGTAGCCGCCCTGCGTGAAGTCAAAGGGCACGGACGTGCCCGCCGCCGACAGCGCCGTGCCGCTGACGTAGTGCGTGCTCTGGATCTGGGCGCTGCCGCCCACTTTCCAGCGCGACAGCTCGCCCGGCAGCGTATAGGCCGTGGACAGCTTGAACAGGTGGCGCGGCGTGATGCTGCTGTAGGTCTTTTCGGTGCTGCGGTCGCGGGTGTTGTTGAAGGTGTAGCCCGCTGCCAACTGCCAGCCGGGCTGCAGCTCGCCGCCCAGCTCCATGTCGAAGCCCCGGCTGGTGACCTTGCCCTGTGCCAGGTAGCAGCAGTTGCCGCTCCAGCGGCTGTTGCTGGTCTCGTAGCGCGGGTCCACCACGGCCGTGCCCGTGCGCTCCACATTGAAGAGGCTGAAGGTGGCGTTCAGCCGCCCGTCCATCAGCTCGCCCTTGAGGCCGGCCTCGTAGCTGGCGCCCTTGACCGGCGGCAGCGAGGTGCCCGGCGCCGGGCCGGCCATGCTCAGCGCCTGCGGCTTGAAGATGGACGAATAGCTGGCATAGGCCGACCACTGGCTGTTCAGGTCATAGATCACCCCGCCATAGGGCGTGATCTTGGTGGGTTCCTTGAACGGCGTGTTCGACCAGGGCGTGCGGTTGCCCTGCGCATCCAGGTTCCAGATCGACTGCTGGAAGTCGTAGCGGCTGGCGCGCGCACCCAGGATGAGGTGCAGCCTGTCCGTGGGATGCAGGCGCAGCACGCCATAGCCGCCCATCTGCTTTTGGCCCCAGGGGCCGTAGCGGGTGTTGAAGTAGGTTTCCGTGGGCGGCGTCCAGATGCTGGGAGCAAACGGATTGCTGGCCACGGTGCCGCTGCCCGTGAAATTGGCGCTTTGCCAGAAGCTTTCCACGCGCTGCCAGTCCGCGCCCAGCAGCAATTCATGCGTGCGGCCCATGAGCTGGAAGGGACCGCCCAGGCTCAGGTCCACCACCTCCTGCGTATTGCCGGACTGGATGTGGCCGCCGCGCCAGACCGCACCCGCCAGGGTCTGCGGGTTGATGGCGCCGCCCATGTAGACCCAGAAGCGGTCCAGCTCGGTCTCCACGCGCGAGACGTTGAGCTTGGCCTTCCAGCGGTTTTCGAACTTGTGCTCGAGCTGGGCGAACAGCTCCTTGGTCTCGTAGTCGTAATAGGCCCAGGGCTGGGTGAAGTTGGTGTGGCGCGGCAGGCCCAGGCTGCTGCCATCGGCAAAGCGCGGCAGGCCGGCATAGTCGCCGTTCTCATGGGTCTTTCCGTAGCTGCCGCCCACGGTCAGCAGGGTGTCTGGCGTGAGGTCCGCCTCCAGCACGCCGTAGAGCGAGGGCTTTTCGCTGCTGCGCAGGTCCATGTAGGAGTCACCCTTTTGGTAGGACAGCACGGCGCGGCCGCGCACGCGGCCGTCGTCGGCCAGCGGCGCGCTGGCATCGAGCTCCACGCCGCGCCGGCTCCAGGAGCCGGCCGACAGCGCGGCCTTGAACTGCCGCTGGGCCAGCGGCTTCTTGCGCACCAGGTTGATGATGCCGCCCGGATCGCCCACGCCGCCCAGCAGGCCCGAGGCGCCGCGCATGACTTCGACGCGGTCGTAGAAGGCCATGTCCTGCTGCGGCGAATAGGTGTAGGCGCCCAAAGCCAGCGGCGCGCCGCCGTCGATCTGCATGCTGGTGATCTGAAAGCCGCGCGAATAGAAGTCGCCCACGGTATTGGCCACGACCACGCCGGGCGTGAGCTTGAGGGCCTCGGTCACATCGGTCACGCGCTGGTCGTCGAGCTGTTCGCGTGTGACCACCGATACCGACTGCGCAATCTCGCGGAACGACTGGTCCGTCTTGGAGGCAATGCTGGTCACGCGGCTGGTGTAGGAGCCCGTGCCTTCGGTCGTGCCGTCACCGGCGCGACGCGCGGCCACGCGCACCTCGGCCAGCGACACCGCGCGCGGGGCAACGTCTGGCGCCCGGGCATCGGGCACGGCGCGCTGGCGCAGCACATAGCCGCCTTGCGGCTGCACCGCCGCCTCCAGCCCCGTGCCCTGCAGCAGCGCGGCCAGGCCGGCCTGCGCGGTGTGGCTGCCCTGCAGCCCCGGGCTGCGCAGGCCCTGGACCTGGTCCTGGGTGAAGGACAGCAGCAAACCCGAGTCGCGCCCGAATCGGTTGAGCGCGTCCTCCAGCGTGCCCGCCGGAATCTGGTAGCTGCGTGTGGCTGCTGTGGCGGCCGTGGTGTTGACGGAAGGCGAAGGCGCCTGCGCCCACAGGTTGCTGCCCAGCCCCGCGCAGGCCAAAGCCAGCAACAGGCCACGGGACGGGACGACGGAGGGGCGCAAGGCGCAGGGAAAGCGCCGGGGCGCTGCGGGATATGCCATGGTGTGCGAAGGACTGGGCCTGGAAGGAAAGGACAAATGGATGGATGGACGAATCGATGGGCGGGCCCGGCATGGCAAGCCCCCCCTCTTCCTCCATGTCCCGCGAGTTCTCGAAACAGACCACCCCGGGCGCAGATTTCTTCAAAAAAGTGCGCAGATCCCCCTCAAACCCCTGCCGCCTTCTTGCCCACCACCACCTCGCGCCAGCCCCACCAGCGCGTCATGGAGCGCAGCTCCAGTCCCGGCAGCGCACCGATCACGGCCAGCACGCGCGGCACATCGGCCAGCGGATAGGTGCCTGAGATGCGCAGGTTGGCCACTTCGGGCTCGCAGGCCAGGGCCGCATCGCTGTACGGCTGCAGCGCCTCCAGCATCCGGGCCAGCGGCATGCCGCGCGCCACCAGCATGCCCTCGGTCCAGGCGGTGCTGTCCTCATGCACGGCGGTGGCTGGCGAGACGCCATCGGCCCGCAGCGTGGCCTGCTCGCCCGCCCTGAGCACCAGCACACTGTGGCCGGCCAGCCGGGGAGTCAGGCGCACGGCACCCTCGAACACACCCACCTGGAAATCACCATCCGCGAGCGCACGCACGGAAAACCGCGTCCCCAGGGCCAGCGCCTCGCCCGCAGTGGTCTGCACGGCAAAGGGCCGGGCGGGCTGCTCGGTGTCCTGTGCCGTGGTGACCAGCACCTCGCCCTGCAGCAGGCGCAGACGGCGGTGCCGGGGACCGTATTCGATGTCCAGCGCGCTGGCGCCGTTGAGCACGATCTGCGTGCCGTCCGGCAACGCCATCTGCCGACGCTCGCCCCGCGCCGTGCGTGCATCGGCCACCCAGCCCTGCCAGGGCAGGCGCTGCTCCAGCTGCCAGGCAATGCCGACACCAAAGGCCGCAACGGCCAGGGACCGGATCACGCGCCGGCGAGCGGAACCACGCGGAGCCAGCGCAGCCCGGGCTATCGGTGACTGCGGCGGCGCCACCAGCCCAGCCAGCCGCTGGTTGACTGCAGTGATGCGCTGCCAAGCCTGCTCGTGCAGCGGATCGGCCGCGCGCCAGGCCTGCCAGGCTTGCCATTCGCGGGCCAACTCATCGGACAGGCCGCCCTCCTGGTGCTTCAGCCACCACTCGATGGCGCTGCGCGCTACCTCGGGCGGCAGGCCGGCTCCCGGCGCCGTCATGCATCCACCGCGAAATAGCAGTGCATGCCCGCCTGCACCAGGTAGCGCTTGATGGTGGTCAGCGACAGGCCCAGCTCGCGCGCAATGTCGGCCTGCTTCATGCCGTCCAGCTGGGCCATCAGAAAGGCCCGCCGCACGGGAGCAGGCAGGCCGTCGAGCATGCGGTCGATCTCGTCCAGCGCCTCCAGCAGCAGCGCGCGCTCCTCGGGCGAGATGGCAAAGGACTGCGGCGCCTGGGCCAGCGCCTCCAGATACGCGCGCTCCAGTTGCTGGCGCCGGTAGTGGTTGGCCAGCACGCGCTGCGCCACCGTGGTCAGAAAGGCGCGCGGCTCACGCGCCTGCACAGGCTCGTCGCGCGCCAGCAGGCGCACAAAGGTGTCGTGCGCCAGATCGGCCGCCTGGTGCACATCGCCCAGCTTCTTGCGCAGCCAGCCCTGCAGCCAGCCGTGGTGGTCGGTGTAGAGCGTGGCGACTTCGCGGTGAAGGGAGGTTTCGGCGGCAGGCATGGCGCGGGAGGAGGAATGCGTGGGCGGCTGGCCCGAAATATGAGATCAATTCTCATTTGCATTCTAACGGTTGGCCTGCGCTGCGTTGCCACGGTGATGCCGACCCAGCACCCATCACCTGCTGCCTTGCGAGGTGTTGCCGCTCTCAGCCGTGGTGCTGGCCGCATCCTTGCGCACCGGCACGGCGATCTGCTCGAACACATTGCCTTCGATCACTACGTCCCTGGACTCCAGCAGGTTGATGCCGGCCTGGGGTTCCTCTTCCTTCTTCCTGAACAGCCCGCTGCGCTTCACGATGAAGCGGTTGTTGCGGATGATGGAACCATCGGCATCGCGCAGCTTGAGGATGGCGGGCAGCGGCGCCTTATCGCGCAGGTCCATGTGCACGATGAAGGTGTTGCCCTCCACCAGCGAGCGCGGGCCGTACAGGTAGACGGCGGTGCGGCCATCGACCTCGATGGTGTTGTTGCGCACCACGTTGTCGGAGCCCGCCATGATGATGGCGCGGCCGCCGGATTTGATTTGGAGGTTTTCTGCGGTGTAGAAGGTGGGTGGGGTGTAATCCCAGGGGATTTCGTTGAAGTTCTGGTTCTCGCTATTCCAATTTGTTTTAATAATTATTGAAATATCTTCCTTCATCATTTCTATTCTTTCCCTAATATTTGAATCTCCAGAAACCATTTCTACACTTATTCCCAATCTTCCAGGTGTTTCAATCTTTCCATTATGAACCTTTAGAAAACATAATTGAATCCCCTTAGTTCCAATGCCACGAGCATCTTCAAAAGGAGATCCCGATACGAGATGATTTTGCAAGTCGAGATCCACATTACTGCTTTCGAAGAACGTTAATATATTTCCGGTTCCAGCATCATTTATTGGAGACCCTCTTTGTCTACCAGATATGATGTCACGAGATTTTCGCTGAACGAAATCATGAACAACGCAGTGCTTACCAGAGCCTTTGATTGACTCTGATATTGGAACTCTCTGACCTCTATATTTCACAGCCTTGCACCATATGGGTGGAAGTTTTGCGTCAACAGGAGGGTGTTGGCTCTCGGTCCATTTTTCCCATTGCTGTTTTTCTGCATGTCCAGTCCGCCAAAAAGCTAGCAGCACAAATATTATTAAAATGCACACTATACGGGTTTGCATAACAAACTCCTTGGCAAACACACACCTGGATAGTCTTTCTCCCTACCCACTAGACCACCAAGAAAGACCTCTCTATTGTTTTCTGCTTTCTCAAAGTCATATTCCTCTGAATTTTTATCTTTCAAATCTATTTTTGTTATTTTGATCTGACTTTTATTGTCTTTCGTTAAATTCAATTTTCCCTCATTAATCCATTTATTTAGATGGTTTTGTAGCAAATCAAATTTATCTGGAGAATTGCTCCCACTCTCCCGCGTGGCATTGAATCTCTCCAGCACTTTTTCTATCTCTTTAAAACTGACCGACGGCTTGCTCCCATACCGCGTCAGAAACTCATAAACCGCCTTCTCTCCTTGCAGCGATCGATACTCCCGCTTGTCCCAATAAGGCATATCTGGATCAGGCATATTCCCCAGTATTGGCATGTCCTCGTCATAGGTGTAATCCGGCTCGGACCCCGCAAACCCATGCCCTATGCCCAGCTTCGCGCTGATGGCATCGAACGGCCGGTTGTCCTTGTCCCGGTGGCTGAAGGTGTCCAGGTAGGAGTGCAGGAATTCGCCCAGGAACTGGTATTCGGCACAGGGCTGGGCCGGGTTGCCCAGCCGGCTGGCGTTGAGCAGGTTGTTCAGTTGCGGGCTCAGGTTGCCCACCACGCTGTTGACGTTGTCGTTGGCGTACTGGGGCAGCGTGGTGCCCTTGTCGTCGGACAGCGTGAAGTGGTACCACAGCAGTTGCCGGTGGTTCTTGAAGATCGAGCCCACCGTGGTGAGGGTGTTGGCATCGTCCAGCGGCTTGGTGATGGGGTTGTCATCCACGTACTGCGAAGCCAGCGCCGTGATGCGCGCAGGTTCGTAGTCCAGGCCGGCGGCCAGGGCCAGGAAGAAGACCATGTAGTAGTGCATGTCCTCCTGGTACAGCCCGGTGGGATCGATGCGGTTGAGCGGGTCGCCGCCGGCATACAGGTAGGCATCGGGCCCGTCCGGGTAGCCCAGCGGGTCCGGCTGCAGGTAGCGGCCGCTGGCCGGGTCGTAGCTGCGGTGCCAGTTGTCGTGCAGTCCGCTTTCCTCGTCGAAGTACTGGCCCGGCAGGCGCAGGTTGAGCACGGCCTGCTGCCGGGGCAGGCTTGTGTGGCCGGCCTGATGCATGGCCGGCGCTCCCCAGGGCGTCTGGCGGGCACGCCAGACCACGCGCTGGCCTGCGTCCGTCATGGCCTGCGGACTGCCCCGGTGGTCGTTGTGGATGTGCAGCATGCGCGCCTTGCCGCTGGCGTTGTCCCGGTTGTGCGCGGATTCCAGCTTGGCGATGGGCAGGGTGCGAGTCCCCTCGCTCAGGTACAGGTACTGGCTGGTGATGCGGCCTTCGCCATCCATTTCCGCGACGAGCCGGTTGTCCTGCCACAGGTAGTGGCTGTGCGTTTGCCTGTCGCCCTGGTGCACGGTCTTGCCCACGCGCTGGCCCAGGCTGTTGTAGCGGTAGCTGGCGATGGGCCGGTCCTGGTGGTCGCTGATGCCCTGGAGCTGTCCTGCCTCGGTGTAGGTGTAGCGGTGCAACGCGTCCTGGACGGTGCGGCCCTGGCTGTCGCGCTGCACGGGCGCTGGTGCTGACGGTGCGTTGTCCTGCACCAGCCTGCCGAAGCCCTGGTAGCGGTAGTCGGTCTTGTGCAGGCCCGCTGGTGGCCACTCCTGCTCGATGGCGCGGATGCGCGGGCCCACGCCGTAGCGGTAGCGCTGGCTGAGGATGGGTGCGCTGCCTTGTGATGTGCCTTGCCCGGTGGTCTGCTGCGTGAGGCGCCCGGCAATGTCGTATTGGCGCGAGGTGGCCAGGCCATTGCCTGCCGTGTAGTGCTGCAGGCCGTTGAAGGCGTCTGTTTGGATGTCGCCGACCACCGTCTGCGCGGGCAGCAGGCGTTCGAGCAAGCCTGTGGCGCCGGCGCCCAGCCAGTGGTCGCTGGCCTGCAGCAGGCCGGCCACCCAGGCGCTTTGCAGTTGCAGCCCTTGCACGCTGGCGCCGTCGCTGGCGGGGCCGCGCCGGGTGACGAGCACGCGACCATCGGCCAGGGTGCGGCTGTGGACCCGGCCGTCCGGGCCATAGCGCGTGGCGGTGCGGTAGGTATGTTCGGCCTGGCCGTCGGGCGTGGCCAGCGCAATGGTGCGTGCCAAGGGGCGGCCCAGGGCGTCGTATTCGATGGACTCGCGCTGCCAGTTGCTGTCGATGGTCTGCAGCAGCCGGCCCTGGTAGTGCAGCCGGGTTTGCGAGGAAGAGCGACGATCTGCACCGGGCGCCGGCTCGTAGGTCTTGGACAGCAGACGCCCGCTGGGAGCGTACTGGTAGTGGGTGCTGCTGCCGTCGGCGCGGGTGTGCACCCGCAATTGATCGGCTTCGTTGTAGCGTGCGCTTTGGCGGCCATGATCGGCAAGCTGGAGCCAGACGGTGCGGCCGAAGTCGTCGTGCAGGGCCTGGCGGCGTTCGGCGGGTTGGGTGCTCCGGGATTTGCTGGTGATCTGCTCCATCGCCGCGCTGGCCGGGCCTTGCAATGCCAGCCGTACCGCCCCATCGGGCGTTTGCGACAGGCTGGCATGGAGACTGCCGTTGTCCAGCCAGCGCGTGCGGGTGTCGTCGCCATCGGTGTGCTGGAGCAGCTCGCCCGCGTCGCCGTAGGTGTAGCTGTCCAGGCGCCCATCGGGCAGCAGGCGGTGGCTCAGGCGCCCTTGCGCATTCCAGCCGTAGTAGGCCGCACGTTCGGGGAGGTCCTGGCCTTCGCGGTACAGGCCCAGCCGCTTGATGCGGCCTTCGCTGTCGCGTTCAATCTGGCCCCGGTTGCCCAGGCCATCGAGCCTGGCCTGGGTGCTGCCCTGGTAGGCCCAGGTGGTGCTGCGGCCTGCCGTGTCGATGGCCTGGCTGGGGCGGCCCAGGGCGTCGTGGCGGATGCGGTATGGATTCAGGCTCAGCTGGCTGCTGGCGCGGGGCTGGCCGTCGGCGTCCAGCAGCCAGCCGCTGGTGGTGATTTCTTCGGCCTGCAGGGCGTTGGCGGACAAGGCGCTGTAGCGCATCTGGCGCTGAAGGCGCCGCACGCCGTCGTCTTCGGTGCGGGTCGTGATGCGCCCGGCCTGGTCATGCTCCAGCGCCACGGTGGTGCCATCGGGCTGCAGCACGCGCGTGACGTGGCTGCTGCTGCGATCCCAGCGCAGCCGCGTGAGGTCGTTCTGCGCCGGGCTTCCATCGTCATAGCCTGCCAGCGAGGTGGGCAGCGGCCCGTCGATGTCCACCAGCACGCTGCGGCCGTTGATCTCGGTGTAGCGGTAGCGCGTGCTGCGCTCGATGGGCGTGGCGCCGTCCGCATTGCCTGCGGGCTGGCCCTGGGCATCCAATGGGCTGAAGCCCGTCTCGGTGATCTGCAGCGGCTGGCGGCTGCTGTTGTAGCGGATGCGGATCTGGTGTTCGTGCCCGGGCACGACGCTGGGCCGGGCGATGAGTTCGGGCGCGTATTGCTTCCAGGGGTCCTTGCCGTAGCCGTAGCGCACCTGCAGCTGCGGGGCCTGGGCTTGGCCTTGTGTGTAGGCGATGCGGTACACGGCCAGCGGGCGGCCGAAGGGGTCCAGCTCGGTGCGCGTGCCTTCCAGCGGGCGGCCTGCGGGATCGAGCCGCGTGGCGTCGGTCAGGCGCCCTTGCGCGTCGTACCGGTAGCGCATGTCGCCGGGGCCGCAGCTGGCGCAGCCCGGGCCGCGCACTTCAAGCAATCGCCATTGCCCGCCGATGGTGTCGTAGTGGTAGGTGGTTGTTTGCCCAAGGCTGTTGGTGAGGGTGTTCTTCCAGGGCTGGCTGAGGTCCAGGGTGACTTTTTCCTGCTGGCTGTCCGGCGGGCCGCGCACGCTCAAGATAGCGCGGCCGGTGTCGCCGTAGGCGTAGCTGGCGATGCGCTCGTCCATGGGCTTGCCGTCGCTGCCCTGGCCATGGACGCTGATGCCGGTGAGCAAGGTGGGGTGGCGCGGGTTCTCATAGTGGTAGTGGCGCTGGACCGGGGCTTGGCCATCGGCCGATGGGAGGCTGACTTGCACGAGGCTGGCGTTCAGCTTGGCCTGGGGCTGGGTGCTGCCGGGCAACGGTGCGCTGCCGTGGCGGTAGTCGATGCGGCCCAGCGGGGTGTCGATGGCCTGCACGCCGGTGAAGCTGCCCTCGCCCGAAGATTGGGCGTAGTGCAGGCGCAGGCTGCGGCCCTGCGGGTCGGTGACCTTGAGCAGGCGGTTGCCCTTGGCGTTGTAGTCCAGGCGGACCTGTTCGCCCGAGGGCAGGCTGATGCGGGTCAGGCGCCCCCGGTGGTTGAAGCGCAGCTCGCGCCCGTCCATCCATTGCCAGGTGTAGTGCCGTTCCTGGCCGGGCTTGGTTTCCTTGGTGCCCTTTGTATCCGTGCCTTCGATGCGCACGATGCCGTTGCCCGGCTGCTCGCTGGCGCACAGGCTGGGGTGCTCGCGCAGCTTGCTGAAGATGATGCGGGTGCCGTCGGCCTGCACGATCTGCAGGTTGGTGGGGTGGTCGTACAGGCGGGCCTCGTAGCTGAGCAGCCAGCCGCGGCCGAGCAGGCCTGGCGGCACGTAGGCCCGGCTGTAGCTGCTGTTGTAGTGGCGCACGACTTCCAGGCCGAGCACGCCTGGCAAGGCGGGCATGTCCACTTCGCGCTGGTATTTGTTGCCGTTGATGAGGTGGATGGGGTTGCCTGCGCCCTGGTTGGTGCTGCTGGAGTTGCCCTGGGTGGCGGGGCCGGCGCCGCCGCAGGGGCTGCCGCCGGGCGTGGGGGTGCAGGTGCCGCCGCCCGAGCCGCCACCGCCACCGCCGAGGTCGATGCCGCCGCCCGTGCCGGGGGCGCAGCTTTGCACGGTGGGGTCGCATTTGCTGGTGCCGCCGCCCAGGTTGGGGGCGGCAGTCGCCAGGGTGGGCGTGGCCTGGGCCAGCAGTGCGGCGAGGCATAGCAAGGCGCTGCGCAGCAGGGTGTGCCATGGGTGCATGTGAGTTTCTCCCTCGGGATTTTTAGGAATCTCGGGCAGGAGGCGGCCATGCGTCTGGCGGGGAGCTGGTGGAGGCAAGCCTGTGTCCGGGTTGTCGGTCAATCTAGGCAGCTGCGGCGTGCTTGTCTCTAGGAATAGTCTGTTTCTGCGGCCCAAAGGGAGGAATGGGGCGGAAAAGGGGCCGGCGTGGGGCTGTGGCGCAACGGAATGCGCCCCGCCCCAACGCAACCACTCAGAACTTGTAGTTCAGCACCGCCATGGCCTGGCGCGGCGTGCCGAACTGGCCCTGGCCGTCGATGTTGACGTAGTACTTCTTGTTGAAGAGGTTGTTCAGGTTCAGCTGCAGCGAGAGCCTGGGGCTGAAGGCGTAGCGCGCCATGAGGCTGGCGGTGGCGAAGGATTTCTGCTCGAAGACCAGGTCATTGCCCGCCACGAAGACGCTGGCGCGGGTGCGGCTTTGCCATTGCAGGCCGCCGCCCACGGTGAGCTGATTCCATCCACCGGGCAGGCGGTAGGAAGTGAACAGCTGGGCCTGGGTCTTGGGCGCCCAGGCGTTGATGGACAGGCCCTGGGCGTCACGCGCGACGGTGTGGGCAATGCCGGCCGACAGGTTCCAGCCCGTGGCCAGCTCGCCCGAGACCTGAGCCTCGAAGCCCTTGCTGGTCACGCCCTTGGCGCCGTAGTAGGCGAAGTCGGTGGTGCCGGGCACGACCTGGCCTTCGTCCAGCTGGGCCACGTTGTCCTGCTGGATGCGGAAGACGGACAGGGAGCTGTTGAGCCTGCCGTTGAGGTGCTCGCCCTTGATGCCGATCTCGAAGCTCTTGCCCGCCACGGGGTCCAGGTAGCTGCCGCCACGGTCGCGGTAGTTCTGGGGCTGGAAGATGTCGGTGTAGCTGGCATAGGCCGAGAAGCCTTCGCTCAGGTCCAGCACCAGGCCTGCGTAGGGGATGAAGACGTTGTGGTCGCGCACCTCGCTGAGGCTGCGCACCTTCCAGCTGCTCTGGCGCCCGCCCACGATGAGCTTGACCGGATCGGCCAGCGACAGGCGCAGCGCGCCGTACAGCGCGTCCTGGCGCGTGTGGTCCAGGCTGCTGGTGGTCAGCGGCCCCCAGGTGGGCTCGGCATAGGAGCCGTCCCATTGGTAGTAGTTGCCCACGTCCTGCAGGGGGCTGGTGCGCGCATGGCCGGCCTTGTGTTCGCGGGCACGGCTGCTGGTCAGGCCGACCACGGCCTCATGGCGGCGCCCGCCCAGTTCCCAGCCGCCCGTCACCTGCAGGTCGGCGCTGTTTTGCTGGAAGCTGTATTCGGAGTAGTTGGGCAGGGCCGCCATGCCCAGGCCGGTGGTGATGTCGGGCTGGCGCATGAGGTACAGCAGCTTGGCGTCGTAGGCGCTGTCGCGGTGCACGAAGTTGGCCTTGAGCTTCCAGTCGTTGCCGAAGCGGTGCTGCAGATTGGCGAAGATGCTTTTGTTGGTGCTGTTCCAGCGCGTCCAGTTCGCGGCCGTGGTCTTGGAGGTGCTCCAGTCGGCCGGCATGCCGTTCATGAAGACCAGCGGCAGACCGCCCCAGGTCGAGCCGGTGGGCCGGTTGGCCTGGTAGTCGGCGCCCACGCTGAGCGTGGTGTCGGGCGTGAGGTCGGCATCGATCACGCCGTAGAAGACCTGCTTGCGCGCGTGGTAGAGATCCACATGGGAGTCGCGCTCTTCGGCCATGCCGGCGACGCGTGCGCGGATGCGGCCGTCCTGCGTCAGCGGCATGGACAGGTCCACCGTGCCGCGATGGTGGTTCCACGAGCCCACGCTGGCCGAGGCCGAGCCCGTGAACACCTTGCTGTTGGCGTGCTTGCGCACCATGTTGATGGAGGCCGACGGATTGCCCGCGCCCGTGAGCAGGCCCGTGGCGCCGCGCACCACTTCGACGCGGTCATAGATGGTGGTGTCGTTGCCCGATTCGCCGTAGAACGACAGGCCGATGGAGGTGGGCACGCCGTCGTACTGCAGGTTGTCCACGTAGAAGCCGCGCGAGTAGAAGTCCGAGCGGTCGCTGTCCGAGCTGACGACATGGATGCCGGTGACGCTGCGCATGGCGTCGTTGAGCGATAGCAGGCCCTGGTCCTCGATCTGCTGGCGCGTGAGCACGCTGACGGACTGCGGCGTGTCGCGCAGCGACAGGCTCAGGCCCGTGGCCGCCGCCGTGGCCGGCGTGGTGTAGGAGCCCGAGCCTTCGGTGGTGGGGCTGGCCTGGGCAGAGGCCGTGACCAGCACGGTCCGGAGTGTCTGGGAGGACGGCGCGCCTGCCGCACCCGCAGCACCCGCCGCGCCGGAGGTGGCAGGCACCACGGGCATCTCGCGCAGGGTGTAGCCCCCACCGGCCGAGCGCACGGCCGCCAGCGGCGTGCCCAGCAAGGCGCGGTCCAGCGCCTGCTCCACGGTGAAGCGCCCGTTCACGCCGCCGCTGCGCAGCCCTTCGGTGACGGCCGAGCCGAAGGTGACCAGCACGCCGGCCTCGCGCCCGAGCTGGTTGAGCACGCTTTCGAGCGGGCCGGCAGCAATGTCGTACTGGCGTTGCTGCGAAGCACCGGCAGCCGGCTGCGCCCAGGCCTGTGCCGGAGCCAGGGCGCCTGCGGCGGCCAGCCCCGCCAGCGTGCCCGCGCACAGCACCTGCAGCGCCAGCGCCACCGGACGTAATGCCGGGGCCGCCGGGGATGGGCGGACGGTGGAGGCGGCAGTCTGCCGCATGGAGTTCTGGCGCATGGTCTGAGGGCGCATGGAAAGGCCTTGTTGCAATGGTTGTAGAGAAGCGTTGGCGCACGCTGCGGTGCGCTCCTGTCTCTGTTGACAGCCATCGCCGGCAAATCAGCTCACATTTTTTTCAGGAAAGTGCGAAGGCCTTCATGCAGCCCGTGCCGCTCATGCCTTGCCCGCCCCGGCAGGCCGCACCATCACCCAGTAGCGCGAGAAGGAGTGGATTTCCACGGGCAGCGAGGAAGTCAGCGCGGCCAGCACGCGGTCGGTGTCGGCCAGCGGATAGGCGCCGGAGACGTGCAGGCCGGCCACGGCCGGGTCGCAGCCCAGGCGCCCGCGCCGGTAGCGGCCCAGCTCGGCCAGGAAATCCTCCAGCCGCATGCGCGAGGCCACCAGCATGCCTTCGGCCCAGGCGCTGGCCGCCGTGTCCAGCGCGCCGGAGTGCACGGCCTGCTGGGCCGTGAACGTGCCCTGCTCTCCCGCATTGATGCGCTGCGCGGCATGCAGGGCATGCGCGGGCCGCAGTTGCACGGCGCCTTGCAGCACGCCCACTTCGATGCCGGGCTCGCGCTCGCGCACCGTGAAGCGCGTGCCCAGGGCCTGGACGGCGCCCATGGCGGTCTGCACGATGAAGGGCCGGTGCAGGCTGTCCGGCGCGGTCTGCACGAGGATTTCGCCACGCACCAGCTCCAGCACGCGCTCGGCCGCGCCGTAGCGCAGATTGAGGGCGCTGCCGGTGTTGAGCACCACGCTGCCGCCATCGGGCAGCGGCAGCCGGCGCTGCTCTCCCACGGCCGCGACCTGGTCGGCCGTCCAGCCGCGCCAGGCCTGCGAGCGCACGACGGCCGCGGAGCCTGCGCCCGAGACCAGCAGCACGGCCAGCGCCTGCACCGCACGGCGCCTGCCGGCCGAGCCGGGTGCGGCCAATGCGGCCCGCGCCAGCGGCATGGGGATGCCGGCCATCTGGCTGCCCATGGATTCGATGCGCTGCCAGGCGGCCTCATGCTCGGGGCTGGCCGCACGCCAGCGCTGCAGGCCATCGTGCTGCCGGGCCTGGGCCTGGCCGGAGTTCAGTTGCAGCCACCATTGCACGGCCTGGCGGGCCACTTCGGCAGAAATGGGGGAAGAAGCGGAAGGGAACGCCTGCATGCCGCCTACTCCGGGAAGAAGCAGCGCATGGCCGCCTTGGCCAGATGCCGCTTGACCGTGGAGATGGAGATGCCCAGCTCGGCCGCGATCTCGCCATGGCCGAGCCCTTCGAGCTGGGCCAGCAGGAAGGCCTGCTTGGCCAGCGCGGGCAGGCGGCCCAGGCGCCGGTCTATCTCCACCAGGGTCTCCAGCACCATGAGCCGGACCTCGGGCGGCGGCGCCACGGGCTCGGGCATGGCGGCCAGGGCATCGAGATAGGCCTGCTCGATGGCGCGGCGCCGCACCTGGTTGATCAGCAGGTTGCGGGCAATGGTGGTCAGGTAGGCGCGCGGCTCCTGGAGCTGGTCCAGCCCCTTGGCGCCCAGCACCTTGAGGAAGGTGCTCTGCGCCAGATCGGCCGCGTCGAAGGCATTGCCCACCTTCTTGCGCAGCCAGCCCTGCAGCCAGCCGTGGTGGGCCAGGTACAGGGATTCGACATGGGCGGACAAGGAAGGCGATGAGCTGGACACGCGACGACCCGAGATTGAGAATAATTCTCAATTATAGGCAACTGCGACCCTCTTGCGACCCTGCTCTACCGCCTGCTGCTGCAGTCCGTTCCTCCTGGCCGCGTTTCAGAACTTGCCGCGCAGGGTGAGCGTCGCGCTGCGCGGTGCGCCGTAGACATTGCCCCAGGCCGGCGCGCCTATGGTCTGGTAGTAGGTCTTGTCGAACAGGTTGGCCACGCTCAGTGCCACGGACCAGTTGCGGTCGATCCGGTAGCCCAGGCGGGCAGACCACACGGCATAGGCTGGCTGCACATCGGTGATGGCGCCCACCGCGCGCGAGCTGGCGGTCTGGAAGTTGACGCCGCCGCCCACGTTCCAGGCGCTCCATTCGCCCGGCAGGCGGTAGTCGCTCCAGACCCGCAGCATGTGCTTGGGCGTGTAGGTGCTGGCGAACTCCACGCCGGCATTGGAGGTGTTGTCCAGGTACTTGAAATGGCTGAAGGTGTAGCCGGCAAACAGCTGCCAGCCGCGCGCCACCTCGCCGCTGATCTCGGCATCCAGCCCCTGGCTGCGGACCTTGCCCGCGGAGACATAGCAGTAGGTGCTGGCCGAGCAGGGGTTGACCAGGTCCTCTTCGGCGCGGTTCTTCTGGTCGATGCGGAACAGGGCCACGGCCGCGTTCACCCTGCCGTCCAGCAATTCGCCCTTCATGCCCACTTCCAGATTGCGCCCCTTGATGGGAGCCAGCAGGTCGCCGGCCGCCGTCACGGCGTTCTGGGCCTGGAAGATGTCGGAGTAGCTGGCATAGGCCGACCACTGGTCATTGAGCGCATAGACCAGGCCGCCATAGGGCGTGAGGACGCCGCTTTCCTTGTACGGGTCGTTGTAGGCCTCGCCCGTGTTGCGGTAGTTGCTGCTGCCCGTGAAGCGGGTGATGCGGGCGCCGCCGATCAGGGTCAGTGCATCGGTGAGGCCCAGCCGCGCCACGCCATAGGCGCCGGACTGGGTCATGCGGGTGCGGCTTTCATCGCCGCGATAGCGGTTGGCCAGGAATTCCGCGCGGGACGGCTCGCGGATGGCGGCGCTCGGGTCGAACACGTTGTTGGGCAGGCCCATGCGGATCAGCGAATAGTCGCTGTCGTTGACCATGCGGCCCGTGTTGGCGCCAAAGCTCAGCGAATGCCGGCGGCCGAAGGCGTCGAATTTGCCGTCCACCGCCACGTCCAGGGTCTTGTTGTCGGTGGTGACATCGAACAGGCCGGCATACATCTCGTTGCCCGCCAGCGTGGCGGGATTGATGGCCCCCAGGGCAAAGGCGTACTTCATGTCGTGCTTTTCCCGGGTGTAGCCTGCCGTGGCCTTGACGGTCCAGTCCGCGTTGAAGCGGTGCTGCAGCTCGGCAAACAGCGATGTCTGCTCGCTGTCCCAGCGGTTCCAGTCCGCGCCCAGGAAGGTGGAGCGCGGCAGCCGCAGGTCCGCCCCGTCGGCATAGCGCGGCAGGCCCTGGAAGAACGGCGTGGAGCGCAGCCGCTCGTGGGTGGCGCCCACCGTCAGCCGGGTCTGGGAGCTGAGGTCGTACTCCAGCACGCCGTAGAGCACGCCGGTGCGGCTGCTGGCCACGTCGTAGAAATAGTCGCGGCTATTGAGGCTGGCGACCACGCGCCCGCGCAGCGTGCCGGCCTCGTTGAGCGGGCCCGTGGCATCGATCTCGCTACGCAGGTTGTTCCAAGAGCCCACACCGGCCGAGACCTCCAACTGGCGCTCTGCCAGGGGGCGCTTGCGCACCATGTTGATGGCCGCGCTGGGAGAGCCCGCCCCCTGCAGCAGCCCCGTGGCACCGCGCACCACTTCCACGCGGTCCAGCGTGGCGGCGTTGCTGGTGAAGTTGTCGGCCTGCGGGTAGTAGAAGGCGCGGTTCACACCATCGAACTGGTAGGTATCCACGCGGAAGCCGCGCGAGTAGACATAGCGCCCGCCCATGGGGCTGTCGTACATGGTGATGCCCGTGGTGCTGGCCAGCACGTCGTCCACGGTGTGGAGGTTCTGGTCGTCCATGCGCTGGCGCGTGATCACGCTGATGGACTGGGGGATGTACTTGATCGCCTGCTCGCCCTTGCCCACCGTGACCGCGCGGGCCACGTAGCTGCCCGTGCCTTCGCTGGTGGCGCTGCGCTCGGCGCGGGCCGTCACCTGCACTTCGTTCAGGACCGTGGTGGAACCGGCACCAGCGCCGGCCGGTGCGGCCTGCCTGCGCAGCGTGTAGCTGCCATCGCTGCGCGCCACCATGTCCAGCCCGCTGCCGGCCAGCAGGCGCTGCAGCGCCTGCTGCGGCGCGTAGTGGCCGGACAGGGCCGGGCTGGTCAGCCCTTCGGTCAGCGCAGGATCGAAGGACAGCGAAATGCCCGCCGCCGTGGCCACGCCAGCCAGCGTGCGGCCCAGCGGCCCGGGCGCGATCTGGTAGGTCTGGGCTGCGGGGGCCGGTTCGGCCGCCTGCCCGGCGCCTGCGGCCAATGCCATGCCCAGCAGGGCCAGTCGGGCGGCATGCGCCAGGGGATGGAAAACGGGATGCGGCATGGGTACGGCAGGCATGGAAATCGGTCCTTGGAGGCGGTGAAGAAAGAAGCTCTTTCCCCGTTGCCAGCCGAGATCCGAAAAAGTGTCACCCTGCCTCGATTTTTTTAGTTCCTGGCGACCACGGTGATCCAGTAGCCGCGCATGCGCGTCTGCACGTCGACGGGATAGGTGGAGGCCAGCATGGTCAGCGTCCGGTCCGTATCGCCCAGCGGGAAGGAGCCGGACACGCGCAGCGCGCGCACCTCGGGCGCGCACTGCAGCAGGCCGGGCCGGTAGCGCGACAGTTCGGCGCAGAACGCGGCCAGCGGCATGGCGTCGGCCATCAGCATGCCGTGGGTCCAGGCCGTGGCCTCGGGCTGCAGGGGCTGGGGCGCGGTCACCTCCCCCGCTCGCAATACCGTTTGCTGACCGGCTTGAACGACCAGCGCCGGGCTGGCGGCGCCGCGCAGCGTGACCTCCACGGCGCCCTCGGTCACGGCCAGGCGCACGGGGCCGCCGTCCGCCCTCTCGCCCTCTTGCCGCACGGTGAAGCGGGTGCCCAGGGCGCGCAGCCGGCCATGGGCGGTGTCCACGACAAAGGGACGGTGCGGCGTGGCGGTATCGGCCGCCGTTTCTATGGAAATCGCGCCCTGGCGCAGGGTGAGCAGGCGCAGTGCGCCATCAAACCGGATGTCCACCGCGCTGGCCGTGTCCAGCAGGAGGCGGCTGCCATCGGCCAGATGCTCGGTGCGGCGCTCGCCGGTGGCGGTGCGCAGGTCGGCGCCCCAGCCGCGCTGGTCCGCCGCACTCCATACCAGCCAGCCTGCCGGCGCCACGGCCAGCAGCGCGGCCAGCCGGGCCACGGCGGCGCGGCGCTGGGCGCGGTGGCTTCGGGGCCGGTCCAGCGCCGGCATGGCCAGCGCTGCAGGCAGGCCGCCCAACTTGCCCAGCAGCCGCTCGGCGCGCTCCCAGGCCAGGGCATGCTGTGGGTCGGCCTGGCGCCAGCGCTCGCAGGCGGCGCGGTCGGCGTCGGTGGCGCCGCTGTCGTGCAGGCGCATCAGCCATTCGGCGGCCTCGTCGAGCACGCGCGCTTGCAGGGGCGTCTCCATCACGCCATTGCCACCAGGCATTGGCGAAACGCCTGGGCCATGTAGCGCTTGACGCTGGTGAGCGAGACCTCCAGCTGCTGCGCGATGTCCTCGTACTTCATGCCGTCCAGCTGGGACAGCAAAAACGTGCGCCGCACGATGGGCGGCAGCGCGTCCAGCATGGCGTCTATCTCGTGCAGGGTCTCCAGCACCAGGGCGCGCTGCTCGGGCGAAGGCGCCACGGGCTCGGGCAAGGCGGCCAGGGCTTCGAGGTAGGCCCGTTCCAGCGCCTGGCGCTTGTACCAGTTGACGAGCACGCCCTTGGCCACCGTGGTCAGGTAGGCACGCGGCTCCTGCACACCAGCCAGGTCGCGCACGCCCAGGATGCGCACGAAGGTGTCCTGCGCCAGGTCCGCCGCATCCGCCCCGTTGCCCAACCTGCGGCGCAGCCAGCCCTGCAGCCAGCCATGGTGGCCGGCATAGAGGGCAGAGATTTCGCGGTGCAAAGGGCTGGAGGCGACGTTGGAGGCTGGGGCGGATGGCATGGTAGGACCCGATGGCTTGAAGGCGGGAGTCACCATCAAACAAGAATCATTCTCAAATCATTGTAACCAGCGGAATCACTTGCCTAAGAGTGCCATCAGGCGGACCATCCAAAGGCGAACAGTGGGAGCAAGTGCGACCAGAGTGGCTGACATCCAGCTGCTGCGCCGGATCGGTATCATTTAGAAACAATCAATCATCAGCTCAGCATCCATCAGGAGAGCGAACCATGTTCGAAACGCGGGTAGCAGGCACGGCAGGACAACAGGCGCTGTGGAGCACGCTGGACAAGGCCATGGCGCTGGCGGAATTCACGCCCGAAGGCCGGCTGATGCGCGCCAATGCCAATTACGAGGCCATCCTCGGCTATCCGGCCACGGGCGCTGAAGGTCTGCTTCACAGCGATCTGTGCACGCAGGCCCAGGCCGACCCGGCCGCCTACGGTCAGTGGCGCCAGCGCTGGGGCGCGGGCGAGACGGTTTCGCGCGTGGGAGAGCACCGGCGCCGCGACGGAAGCACGTGCTGGCTGGAGGCCACCTATGCGCCCGTGCTCGATGCGGCCGGCGCCCTCAGCCATGTGCTGTGCATTGCCACCGATGTCTCGGCCCGCATGCTGGCCGACCGCCGGCGGCAGGAGCACATGCGGCGCCTGTCCCTGGTGGCAGACGCCACCGACGCGGCCGTGGTGATCGCCGATGGCAACTGGACCATCAGCTATGTGAATGCGGGCTTCAGCCGCATGTTCGGCTGGACCAGCGAGGAAGTGGTGGGCCGTGCGCCCATCGCCCTGCTGGTGCCCCATGCCTCGCCCGAGTTCACGGCCGCCTACCGTGCCGAGCTGGACGCGGGCAAGCCCGTGTACCGTGAGGAGATCCTGGTGGGCAAGGACGGCGAGCGCTACTGGGTCAGCGCCCAGGCCAATCCCGTGATGGGGCCGGACGGGCGGCTGCAGACCACGGTGACGGTGATCACCGACATTACCGAAGCCAAGATGCATGAGGTGCTGCAGCGGCGCGCCCTGGAGGCCATGGCCCGCGACCAGCCGCTGACCGAGGTGCTGGACCTGGTGTGCCGCGAGGTCGAGCGCATTGCGCCCGATATCGCGGTCTCGGTGCTGGAAGTCGATGACCAGAACCGCCTGCATCCGCTGGCCGCGCCCAGCCTGCCGGCCTCCTATTCGGCGGCGCTGGACGGCGTGCCCATCGGCCCCAATGTCGGCTCCTGCGGCGCGGCGGCCTTTCACAACCGGCCCGTGCTGGTGGGCGACATCGCCACCGACCCGCTGTGGGCCGACTACAAGCACCTCATCCTGCCGCTGGGGTATACGGCCTGCTGGTCCACGCCCATCTGCGGGCTGCAGGGCGGCGTGGCCGGCACCTTTGCCTTCTACTACCGCCATTTCAACCGGCCCGGCCCCGATCCCTTCCACCAGCGGCTGGTGGAGGCCTGCACCGACCTGTGCGCGCTGGCGCTGGAGCGCGAGCAGGCACGCCGCCGCATCCGGCAGCTGGCCTTCTACGACGGGCTGACCACCCTGCCCAACCGCAGCCTGCTGCTGGCCCAGGCCGAGCAGGCGCTGTCCGTGGCTTCGCACGAGGGCCACGAGCTGGCCGTGGTCTTCATCGACCTGGACCGTTTCAAGCAGGTCAACGATTCGCTGGGCCACCCGGCCGGCGACCGGCTGCTGTGCAGCGTGGCCCAGCGCATTCAGGCGGAGCTGCGCACGGGCGACATTGCCGGACGGCTGTCGGGCGACGAGTTCGTCATCGTGCTGCCACACTGCGGCGGTGCGCAGGCGGCCGAGGTGATAGAGCGGCTGCAGTCGGCACTTGGCGAGCCCTGCATGATCGACGACGTGTCCCTGGCCAGCACGGCCAGTTGCGGCATTGCCGTGTTTCCCGCCGACGGGCGCGACATGGAGACCCTGCTGCACCGCGCCGACATGGCCATGTACCAGGCCAAGTCGGGCGGGCGCGGGCTCTACAGCTTCTTCAGCCCCGAGATGAACCGCCTGGCCCAGGAGCGCCTGGTGCTGGAGACGGCGCTGCGCGATGCCCTGCGCAGCGGCGGCCTGCGACTGCACTACCAGCCCCAGCTCGACCTGAAGGACGGGCGCCTCTACGGCGTGGAGGCCCTGGCGCGCTGGAGCCATGCGGAATTCGGCGAGATCTCGCCCGCACGCTTCATTCCGCTGGCCGAGGAATGCGGCCTGATCGGCGAGCTGGGCACCTGGGCACTGCGCGAGGCCTGCCGCCAGCTGGGCGAGTGGCGCAGCCGGGGCATCGACGTGCCGGCCATGTCGGTCAACCTCTCGCCCACCAGCTTTCACAACCTGGACCTGCCGCGCATGATTGCCGACACGCTGGAGCACAACGCGCTCAAGCCGCAGGACCTCACGCTGGAGATCACCGAAAGCCTGCTGCTGGACACCAACCCGGGCACCATGCGCACGCTGCAGGCCGTGCATTCCCAGGGCGTGCGCCTGTCCATGGACGACTTCGGCACGGGCTACTCCAGCCTCAGCTACCTGCGGCGCCTGCCGGTCAGCGAGCTCAAGCTGGACCGCAGCTTCGTCGCCGACCTGGAGCACGACGAGGCCGCCCAGGCGCTGAGCAACGCCATCCTGGGCATAGGCCGCAGCCTGCACCTGACCGTGGTGGCCGAGGGCGTGGAGACGGCAGCGCAGAACACCATCCTGCGCGAACAGGGCTATCCGGTGGCACAGGGCTATCTGTTTTCTCGCCCGCTGCCGGCCGCTGATCTGGAGCGGTGGCTGCAGGCATCGAGCGCGCCGGCCGGCCTGGCGACGGACGTGTGAGCGGACGTGTGAACGGGCATGTGAACGGGCATGTGAGCGGACCAGGCCATGCGCGCGGAGACCTTGGCCGGCAAAAGTAACAATCCGCAATAAATATTCGGACTGGACCTATTTTTCCCTAAGCCTCGCCGGCAAGTGACCGATATCTGCGGCATGGCGGCGGCTGAGTGTCGGCCCCGCTGATCGCCACAGATCGCCACCGTTTCCGCCGACTCCCAGCCCCAGCCGCTCATCCGCTTTCGCTCTTCGCCATACGGCACTCCCCCACCATGATGTTTTTCCGCAATCTGAAGCTGGCCCCCAAGCTGCTGGCCTCCTTCATCGCCCTGCTGCTGCTGACCGCAGGCCTGGGCCTGTTCTCCGTGGTCCAGCTGGACCGCGTCAACCAGACCGCCACCGACCTGGCCCACCATTGGATGCCTGCCGAGCGCGTGCTCCTGGAGATGCGCTACCAGCTGCAGCGCTACCGCTCGCAGACCATGCAGCATGTGCTGGCCACCTCCATGGAAGAGATGGCCGTCTACGACAAGAACATGCCCGCGCTGTGGTCCGAGCTGCTGAAGAACCAGCAGGCCTTCGAGCGCTATGCCAATACGGCACGCGAGCGCGAGCTGATGGCCGGCATCAAGGACGATCTGGGCCAGTACGCGCAGCACACGGCAAAGATCGTGGACCTGTCCCACGCCCTGCGCACCGACGAGGCGTCCGAGCTGCTGCGCGGCGATTCGGTCAAGACCAGCCGCGCCATCAACAGCAAGCTCGATGAACTGATCAAGCTCAACGCCCAAGGCATCGAAGATGCCAACCAGGCCGGTGACGACATCTTCACGGCTGCGCGCTGGTGGGTGATCGCCCTGCTGGTGGGCGCCGTGGTCTTCGGCCTGGCCATGGCCCTGCTGATCGCCCGCAGCGTGGCGCGCCCCCTGCAGCAGGCCGTGAGCCTGGCGCAGGCCGTGGCCGCAGGCGACCTGGGCAGCCGCATCGAGGTGCATGGCAAGGACGAGACCGGCCAGCTGCTGCTGGCCCTGCAGCACATGAACGAAAGCCTGCAACGCATCGTGGGCCAGGTGCGCCAGGGCACGGACTCCATCGCCACGGCCAGCGGCCAGATCGCATCGGGCAACCAGGACCTGTCGGCCCGCACCGAGGAGCAGGCCAGCTCGCTGGAGCAGACCGCCGCCTCCATGGAGGAGCTGACCTCCACCGTCAAGCAAAACGGCGCCAACGCCCAGCAGGCCAACCAGCTGGCCGCCGCCGCGTCCCAGGTCGCCGTGCGCGGCGGAACGGCCGTGGCCCAGGTGGTGCAGACCATGTCCGCCATCAACGATGCCTCGCGCAAGATCGTGGACATCATCGGCGTCATCGACTCCATCGCCTTCCAGACCAACATCCTGGCGCTGAATGCCGCCGTGGAAGCGGCCCGCGCCGGCGACCAGGGCCGGGGCTTTGCCGTCGTCGCCTCGGAAGTGCGCACCCTGGCCCAGCGCTCGGCCGCCGCCGCCAAGGAGATCAAGCAGCTCATCGACGACTCGGTGGGCAAGGTCGAGGAAGGCAGCGCCCAGGTCGATTCGGCCGGCAAGACCATGGAGGAGATCGTGGCCAGCGTGCGCCGCGTGACCGACATCATGGGCGAGATCTCGGCCGCCAGCCATGAGCAGACGGCCGGTATCGAGCAGGTCAACCAGGCCGTCACGCAGATGGACCAGATGACCCAGCAGAACGCGGCCCTGGTCGAGGAATCGGCGGCGGCCACCGGCGCCCTGCAGGCCCAGGCCAAGGCGCTGGCCGAGGTGGTGAGCGTGTTCAAGCTCTCGCCGTCCACCGGCATGCTGGGCAGCAGCCGCGGTGTCAGCCACGCCGCCGCCGTGGCAGCGCCCCGCCAAACACCGGCGGCGCCCCGTCCGCATCTGGCGCCTGCCGCTCCCAAAGGCGCTGTGCCGGCACGCGCTTCGGCCGCCCTGCCTTCTGCAACTGGTGCGGCCGGTGCAGCCGGCCCGGCCTGCCGTGACCGCACCTGCCAGGGCCAAGGCCAAGGCGGCCAGCACGGCCTCCGACGACGATTGGGAAACCTTCTGAACCAGGTTTTCACCCGCCCCGCCCGGGGGCGGACACACCGGCCAAGGCCCGACCAGCTCCTGCTGGCCGGGCCTTTTTTCCGGGCGCCTCGCAGGCGGATCACGCCCCTGCCATGGCCAAGCCCTTCAAATCTGCCATGATCGACCGCTGCAAGCCCTTGTTTTGAAAGCCCTCGCCAGTCTGCCGCCCTCCCGCAGCCCCGCGCGACAGGCGCTTGGCCCGGCACGGTGCCCCAGCATGAGAAAATCGGCGATTCAGCCAAGAACACATTCATCAGAAGACGGAACACATCATGGAAGCAGAACGCATCAACCTCATCGGCAACACCCTCGAAGATCTGTCGCAGCGGACGGCAGATCTACGGAGGTATCTTTGACTACGATGCAAAGTACGAACGACTGCGCACGGTAAATGCCTCGCTGGAAGATCCCAGCGTCTGGAACGACCCCAAGAAGGCCCAGGAACTGGGCAAGGAAAAGAAGCTGCTCGACGGCGTCGTGCTGACGCTGCAAAAGCTCACCACCGAGCTGGCCGACAACGCCGAGCTGTTCGAGATGAGCAAGGAAGAAGGCGATGAGACCGGCCTGCTCACCATCGAGGGCGAGACCGCCAAGCTGCAGCCCCTGATCGAGGAACTGGAGTTCCGCCGCATGTTCGGCAAGGAAGCCGATCCGCTGAACTGCTTCGTGGACATCCAGGCCGGCGCCGGCGGCACCGAAGCCTGCGACTGGGCCGGCATGCTGCTGCGCCAGTACCTGAAGTACGCCGAACGCAAGGGCTTCAAGGCCACGGTCGAGGAAGAGACGCCGGGCGACATCGCCGGCATCAAGAGCGCGACCATCCACATCGAAGGCGAGTACGCCTACGGCCTGCTGCGCACCGAAACCGGCGTGCACCGCCTGGTGCGCAAGTCGCCCTTCGACAGCTCGGGCGGCCGCCACACCAGCTTTGCCTCGCTGTTCGTCTATCCCGAGATCGACGACTCGATCCAGATCGAGATCAACCCCTCGGACGTGCGCACCGACACCTACCGCGCATCGGGCGCCGGCGGCCAGCACATCAACAAGACCGACTCGGCCGTGCGCCTGACGCACATCCCGACCGGCATCGTCGTGCAATGCCAGGATGGCCGCAGCCAGCACAGCAACCGCGACGTCGCATGGCAGCGCCTGCGCTCCAAGCTCTACGAGCACGAGATGCAAAAGCGCATGGTGGAGCAGCAAAAGCTGGAGGACACCAAGACCGATGTGGGCTGGGGCCACCAGATCCGCTCGTACGTGCTGGACAACAGCCGCATCAAGGATTTGCGCACCAACGTCGAAATCTCGGCCACCCAGAAGGTGCTGGACGGCGACCTCGACGCTTTCATCGAAGCCTCGCTCAAGCAAGGCCTCTGAGTTCCAAGCCCCTGGGCGGCACCCGCCGCACAGGGGCTTGGACTCTGTCCCCTGATATTGGCATAGGAAGGAATCTGTATGCTGCAACTGCGTGACGGGCAGGCCCCTGCCACCGCCATCCACCGCGCCGACTACCAGGCTCCTGCCTGGTGGATCGACACCGTGGACCTGACCTTCGATCTCGATCCGGCCAAGACCCGCGTGCTCAACAAGATGCGCGTGCGCCGCAACACCGAGGTGCCGGCGCAGCCGCTGCGCCTGGACGGCGATGAACTGAACCTTGCGCGCGTGCTGGTCAACGGCGGCGGCACCTCGTTCAAGATGGACGGCGACCAGCTCGTGCTGGAGAACCTGCCCGAGGGCGGCGACCCCGTCGATCTGGAAATCTTCACCACCTGCGCGCCCGCCAAGAACACCAAGCTCATGGGCCTGTATGTGAGCCAGGGCACGTTCTTCACCCAGTGCGAGGCCGAGGGTTTCCGCCGCATCACCTATTTCCTGGACCGTCCCGACGTGATGGCCATGTATACCGTGACGCTGCGCGCCGACAAGACCGCGTACCCGGTGCTGCTGTCCAACGGCAACCTGGTCGAGCAAGGCGCGCTGGAAGACGGCCGCCACTTCGCCAAGTGGGCCGATCCGCACCGCAAGCCCAGCTACCTGTTCGCCCTGGTGGCCGGCAACCTGGTTGCGCGCGAGCAAAAGATCAAGAGCCGCGCAGGCCGCGACCACCTGCTGCAGGTCTTCGTGCGCCCCGGCGACCTGGAGAAGACCGAGCACGCCATGAACTCCCTCATGGCCAGCGTGGCCTGGGACGAGGCCCGCTTCGGCCTGTCCCTGGACCTGGACCGCTTCATGATCGTCGCCACCAGCGACTTCAACATGGGCGCCATGGAGAACAAGGGCCTGAACGTCTTCAATACCAAGTACGTCCTGGCCAGCCAGTCCACGGCCACCGACACCGACTACGCCAACATCGAGTCCGTCGTCGGCCACGAGTACTTCCACAACTGGACCGGCAACCGCGTCACCTGCCGCGACTGGTTCCAGCTGTCGCTCAAGGAAGGCCTGACCGTCTTCCGCGACCAGGAATTCAGCATGGACATGGCGGGCAGCCCCTCGGCGCGCGCCGTCAAGCGCATCGAGGACGTGCGCGTGCTGCGCACCGCCCAGTTCCCCGAGGATGCAGGCCCCATGGCCCACCCGGTGCGACCCGACAGCTACATCGAGATCAACAACTTCTACACCGTCACCATCTACGAAAAAGGTGCCGAGGTCGTGCGCATGCAGCACAACCTGGTGGGCCGCGAAGGCTTCGCCAAGGGCATGAAGCTGTATTTCGAGCGCCATGACGGCCACGCAGTGACCTGCGACGACTTCGCCCAGGCCATGGCCGACGCCAACCCCGACAGCGAACTGGCCCGGCGCCTGGACCAGTTCAAGCGCTGGTACAGCCAGGCCGGCACGCCACAGCTGCGCGCCGAAGGCAGCTATGACGCGGCCGCCCGCACCTACACGCTGACGCTGAGCCAAAGCTGCGCGCCCACGCCCGGCCAGGCCGAGAAGCTGCCCTTCGTCATCCCCGTGCAGATGGGCCTGCTGGGCCAGGACGGCCGCGCGCTGACCCTGCGCCTGCAGGGCGAAGATGCGCAGGCAGCCGGCGACAGCCGCCTGTTGGTGCTGTCCGAACCCAGCCACAGCTTCGTCTTCACCGACGTGGACCAGGAGCCCGTGCCCTCGCTGCTGCGCGGCTTCAGCGCCCCCGTGGTGCTGCAGCACAGCGACAGCGATGCCGCCTTGCTGACCCTGCTGGCCCATGACAGCGATGCCTTCAACCGCTGGGAAGCCGGCCAGCGCCTGGGCCTGCGCATCGCGCTGCAGGCCATTGGCGACACCTCCATCACGGCAGACGCCAGCGGCCAGATCGCCGCTGCCCTGCTGCCGGCCTCCTTTGTCGAAGCCATGCGCGGCGTGCTGCGCCATCCGCAGCTGGATGCGGCCTTCAAGGAACTGATGCTGACCCTGCCCGGCGAAAGCTACATTGCCGAGCAGCTGGCCGTGGTCGATCCTCAGCGCGTGCACGCCGTGCGCGAAGCCATGCGCCAGCAACTGGCCACCGAGCTGCAGGCCGACTGGCAGCAGGCATGGCAGGAGCACAGCGACACCGGCGCCTACCGCCCCGACCCCGTCAGCTCCGGCCGCCGCGCCCTGTCCGGCATGGCACTGTCCATGCTGTGCCTGGCCGCGCGCGCCTCGGGCGACACGGTCTGGCCCGGCAAGGCGCTGCAGCGCTTCAAGGACGCAGGCAACATGACCGACCGCATGAGCGCCCTGACGGCACTGGTGCAAAGCGGCCACCCGCTGGCCGCCCAGGCCCTGGCACGTTTCCACAAGCTGTTCCAGCACGATGCACTGGTCCTGGACAAGTGGTTCGCGCTGCAGGGCGGCGCCTGCGACCGTGGCGGCAACGTGCTGCCGGCCGTCAAGCAGCTGATGAAGCACCCCGACTTCCAGATCAAGAACCCCAACCGCGCGCGCAGCCTGATCTTCAGCTACTGCAGCGCCAATCCCGGCGCCTTCCACCGCGCCGACGCGGCGGGCTACGTGTTCTGGAGCGAGCGCGTCATCGAGCTGGACGCCATCAACCCCCAGGTCGCCGCCCGCCTGGCGCGTGCCCTGGACCGCTGGAGCAAGCTGGCCGAGCCCTACCGCACCGCTGCACGTGAAGCCATCGCCCGCGTGGCGGCTCGCGCCGAACTCAGCAACGACGTGCGTGAAGTCGTCACCCGCGCCCTCGCGGATTGACGAGCCACCCCCTGAGTCGCTTCGCGCCTTCCCCCTTGCAGGGGGACGACACCCTCGGTGCGAGGCGGCTCTTCCTCGGTGTCCCTGGCTTGAGCAGCGCCGGTTTTATGCTGCAAGCCAGGAATCACTGAAATGCTGTTCATCAGCAGATGCATACGCCATGCCGCATCTGCTCCCGGATTTTTAGGAGTTGAACCCATGAAGAAAAACGTCAGCCTGACCCGCTACCTGGTCGAGCAGCAACGCGTGGACGGCCTCATCCCCGGCCAGCTGCGCCTGCTGCTGGAAGTCGTGGCACGCGCCTGCAAGCGCATCAGCCAATCCGTCAACAAGGGCGCCATCGGCGACGTGCTGGGCACGGCCGGCAGCGAGAACGTGCAGGGCGAAGTCCAGAAGAAGCTGGACATCATCGCCAACGAGGTGCTGATCGAGGCCAACGAATGGGGCGGCCACCTGGCGGCCATGGCCTCCGAGGAAATGGAAGGCATCTACCTGGTGCCCAACCGCTACCCGCACGGCGAGTACCTGCTGATGTTCGATCCGCTGGACGGCTCGTCCAACATCGACGTCAACGTCTCCATCGGCACCATCTTCAGCGTGCTCAAGAAGCCCGAAGGCCACCCCGGCGTGACCGAGGAAGACTTCATGCAGCCCGGCACCCAGCAGGTCGCCGCCGGCTACTGCATCTACGGCCCGCAGACCACCCTGGTGCTGACCGTGGGCGACGGCGTCTCCATGTTCACGCTGGACCGCGAGCAAGGCTCCTTCGTGCTGGTGCAGGAAAACATCCGCATCCCTGAAGACACCAAGGAATTCGCCATCAACATGTCCAACATGCGCCACTGGGACACCCCCGTCAAGCGCTACGTGGACGAATGCCTGGCCGGCGTGGAAGGCCCGCGCGGCAAGGACTTCAACATGCGCTGGATCGCCTCCATGGTGGCCGACGTGCACCGCATCATGACCCGCGGCGGCATCTTCATGTACCCCTGGGACCGCCGCGAGCCCAACAAGCCCGGCAAGCTGCGCCTGATGTATGAAGCCAACCCCATGGCCTGGCTGGTCGAACAGGCCGGCGGCGCCGCCACCAACGGCAAGCAGCGCATCCTCGACATCCAGCCCACGCAGCTGCACGAACGTGTGAGCGTCATCCTCGGCTCGAAGAACGAAGTCGAAAAAGTGACGCAATACCATTCCGAGGCATGAATTTGCCGTTATAATTTTTGTCTGTCGCCGGTGTAGCTCAGTTGGTAGAGCAGCTCATTCGTAATGAGAAGGTCGAGGGTTCGATTCCTTTCTCCGGCACCAAACAAGAAGCCCCTGGTTCGCAAGAGCCAGGGGCTTTTTCGTTGGGTACTCTGAGTGCATTCCGGCAACAATGATCAGGTGCGGATAGGCTGAGCCACCAGACGCACGCCAAGAGCGCCACAGACGCGACGGATGGTGTCAAACCGAGGCTGGCTGCCCGGCCGCAGTGCCTTGTACAAAGCCTCCCGGGTCAGACCGCTGGCACTGGCTATCTCGCTCATGCCGCGCGTGCGTGCGATCACGCCAAGGGCATGGGCCAGTTCGGAGGGGTCATCTTCTTCCAGCACCAAGGACAGATAGGCAGCCACGTCCTCATCGGTTTTCAGGTGCTCGGCCATGTCAAAGGTGGGAAGGTCAGCAATCTTGGTCATGGTCAGTTCTCCAGGGTCTTGGACAGGGCAATTGCAGCCGCAATGTCCACCTGCTGGGTTGCCTTGTCGCCACCACCCAACATAGCTACCAGCACGTAACACGCAAAGCTAACGGCGAAACCACCTCAGTGGTCAGAATTTCTGCAGCTGGACATGGGTCTTGTGCCATCAGGCCAGCACGACAAGTCGCCAATCCGCAGCGGGCTGCCAATGCACTTCTTCGCTTCCTGATATAGCCACCTCGGGCAGGGGCCCAGGCATGCAAAGCGCCAGGCACACGGCCTGTGCATCGCAATCCCGGCCTTGCCACAGGCGGCCGTGGGCCAGGGGCGGCCCAGCCATGTCGAGCGCAGCGCAGACGGGTATCCACGCAAGCTGCCGCATCCGGACAAAGTCCAGGCCCTGGCCCAGGCTCTTGAAATAGGCCTCCTTCAGGCTCCACAGCTGCACCAGGCTGTGCTGCAGGCGGGCTCCGTCCTGCGCCTGAAGCCATGCGCGTTCGGGCGGGGAGCACACCATCTCGGCCATGGCATGCACGTCGCGCTGGCGGTGCGCAGCCCTTCGCTCAAGGTCCACGCCTACCGGGCCTTGTGCGGCGGCGCAGGCCAGCCAGCCGGCGCTGTGCGAGAGGCTCAAACGGGGCTTCGCTCCAAAAATGCCACCCTCCCCGCCTTGCTCCACGTGGGGGGCAGCATTGCGGGGCGCTGCCAGCCGCCAGGTCGATGCGGCATCGTGCCCGCCGGCCAGCAGCAGGCGCATGGCATAGCGGCAGGCGATGAATTCGCGCTGGCGCGCCTCGCGCATGCCGGCATGGCGCTCCCGCTCCGAGTCCGTCAGCCAGCCCGCAGCCAGCGACTGCGCATTGGCCCACAAGGGCGCCTGCGCCCCCAACAGCAAGGCGCAGGCGGCCGGCGCGCTCAAATCACCGGCCTACGCGGGCATAGGTGCCCTTGAAGGTCACGCCGGCCATCACATTGCCTGCGCGGCATTCGAAATTGACCGGGTCCCGGGTGGATTGCTTCTTGTTGAAGCTGTGCAGGTCCACCACGGCGTTGGCGCCCTTTTGCTTGGCCTTGGCCTCGAAGGCCATCAGGGCAGACAGCGCTGCCCAGTTGCAGGCCGTGGCATCGTCCTTGCCCACGCCGTTGGTTTTCTTGTTGGACACGTCATCGCCCAGCTTTTCGGAGATGGCGGGCGTGCTGGCACCGGACAGGTGAAAGCTCACGCTGCCGTCGAGCTTGCCCTGCTCCAGGCCGAGCTTCACCACGTCGGCCAGCGGCAGCATCACTGCTTCATTGCGGGCATGTACCGCCGTTGCGGCCACCAGCGCCATGGCTGCCAAGATCATCTTTCTCATGGAAACTCCCTCTCTGTAAAAAAGCATGGAACAGGGACAGCGATGGATTACGGGGCACTGATTTTCTTCATCAGATTCCGGACCCAGCGGTTGTAGTTGGGATGGATCTCCCGCTTGCCATCGCCTTCCGAGTAATTCAGATTCACGCTGTGCAGATAGCTGATCCGGTAGGTATCTGTGTTGTAGTGCACCGCGATGTTGACCTGGTGCTTGCCTTGCTTGTCGTAGTGCAGCTCCAGGCGGCCCGGCTCGTCGCCGACCACCACCCAGCCCAGCGACTTCGACGCCACCACGATGCGATCGTGCAACTGCTGCGTCGTAGTCTCGGGCGAGGCGGTCCACATGACCGCCGGGGGTTCATAGATGTCCGTGCTTCGTGCCACCGCGCTGCCTGCGGCCAGGGCAAGGACCAGGACAATGGCGGCGGTTCTCGTCTGTTTCATTTCACTGGCTCCTGTTGCTTCCAACGTCGAAAAATCAATGAGGTGTTGATGCCGCCAAAGGCAAAGTTGTTGCTCATGACGATATCGGTGTGCAAGGCACGCGGCTCGCCCATGACGTAGTCCAGATCGGCGCAGCGCGGATCGGGTTGCTGCAGATTGGCGTTGGCTGCAAACCAGCCTTCACGCATCATCTCGATGCTCATCCAGGCTTCCAGCGCGCCGCAGGCGCCCAGCGTGTGGCCCATGTAACCCTTGAGGCTGCTGATGGGCACCTGGCTGCCGAGCACTTCGCGGGTGGCCTGCGATTCGGCAATGTCCCCCTGGTCCGTGGCCGTGCCGTGGGCGTTGACGTAGCCGACCTCCGAAGGTTCGATCCCCGCGTCATCAAGCGCCATGCGCATGGCCTGGGCCATGGTGGCGGCGTTGGGCTGCGTCACATGGGTGCCATCGGAGTTGCTGGCAAAGCCGATCAACTCGGCCCGGATGCAGGCGCCCCGGGCAAGTGCATGCTCCAGCTCTTCGAGCACCAAGGTGCAGGCGCCCTCGCCCAGCACCAGGCCGTCGCGCCGGGCGTCGAAGGGACGTGGCGTGCACTCGGGGCTGTCGTTCTTGACGCTGGTCGCAAACAGGGTGTCGAACACTGCCGCCTGCGTGGCATCCAGCTCCTCGGCCCCGCCGGCCAGCATGGCAAGCTGCTTGCCGCTCTGAATGGCCTCGAAGGCATAGCCCAGGCCCTGGCTGCCCGAGGTGCAGGCGCTGGACGTCGTGATGACGCGGCCCGTGGTTCCGAAGAACACGCCGATGTTCACCGCCGCCGTGTGCGACATCATCTTGATGTAGGTGTTGGCGTTGATGCCCTCGGTGCTCTTGTCGGCCATCATGCGGCCGAAGTCGCCGATGGCCGAGGGCGTCCCCGCAGAAGACCCATAGGACACGCCCATGTGCCCGCTTTTGACGAAGGCATCGCCCAGCAGGCCGGCATCGGCCAGTGCCAGCTCGCTGGCGCGCGTGGCCATCAGGGCAACGCGGCCCATGCTGCGCATGGTCTTGCGGTTGTAGTGCGCCGGCAGATCGAAGGATGGCACGGTGCTGCCCAGCCGGGTGCTCAGGCCCTCATAGGCAGCCCACTCGTCCATCACCCGGATGGCGGTTTTGCCGGAGCGCAGTCGCTCCCGCACCGTGGCCCAGTCGTGGCCCAGGGGACTCAAGGCGCCCACGCCCGTGACGACCACACGCCGTTTGCTTGCTGCGCTCATCCCACCATCCCTCCATTGACGGAGATGACCTGGCGCGTGACGTACGAGGCCTCGCCGCCCATGAGGAAGGCGACCGCACCTGCCACCTCGTCCACCGTGCCCATGCGGCGCATGGGAACCAGCGCCAAGGCATGTTCGAGCACTTCCTCGCTGACCATTTCCGTGTCGATCAGGCCGGGCGCCACGCAATTGACCGTGATCTCGCGCTTGGCCAGCTCCACGGCCAGGGACTTGGTGGCTGCGATCACCCCGGCCTTGGCCGCGCTGTAGTTGGCCTGGCCCCGGTTGCCCATCAGGGCGGAGACCGAAGCCAGCGTCACGATGCGCCCCGGCTTGCGGCGGCGCACCATGGGCATGACCACCGGGTGCAGCACGTTGTAGAACGCATCCAGGTTGGTATGCACCACGGCATCCCACTCTTCGCCCGTCATGGCGGGAAAGGCGTTGTCCCGGGCGATGCCGGCATTGCAGACCACGCCGTAGTAGGCGCCGTGCTGTTCCATGTCGGCCTCAAGCGCCAGAGCGCAGGCAGCGCGGTCTGCCACATCGAACTGCAGCACGCGGGCCTGCCGGCCCAGCGCGGCAATGTCGGCCACCGTCTGCAGGGCCTGCTCGCGGCCGCTGCGGCAATGGACCACGATGTCGAAACCATCGCGCGCCAGGCGCAGGGCGATGGCCCGGCCTATGCCCCGGCTCGACCCGGTCACCAGCACCGTGGCTGGCTGGGCGATTGCACTCATGCTTGTCCAACTCCTTCTTGCTCCAGCGCCTGTATGAATGCGCTGCCATTGTCTGGTTCGTAAACGGATATGCGGGCCTGGGCGAGCACGCGGTCCTCGCCCAGGGGCTGGATGCGGCAATCGAACATGCCCAGGCCATTGGTGCCCACCAGTTCGCAGTGCACGCTCACGCGCAGCACGCTGCCCGGGGAAAAATGTGCGCAGGCCGCCTGGAACTTGCGCGTGCCCAGCAAAAAACCCAGCTTGACGGGCCGCCCGGCCTGCACCGCCTGCCAGCCGGCCCAGGCGGCCACGGTCTGGGCCATGTACTCCAGCCCCACCCAGGCGGGCATGCCGGCGTCCTGCAGAAACAGGCCATCACGCGGCACGGTGACCTGCGCATGGGCGCTGTCGGCAGATGCATCGAGCAGGCAGTCCAGCAGCAGCATCACGCCGCGATGGGGCACGTAGTTTTCAATCGGTAGAAATGCGTTCATCTCGATGGCTCCTCAGGCAGCGGCCAGCAGCAGGGCGCAGTTGCTGCCGCCAAAGGCAAAGGAATTGCTGAGCACGGCCCGGGGCGCACGCCCCAGCGCCATGCCCGGGCGGACCACGGCCAGGGCGGGCAGTTCGGGCGCCTGCTCGCCATCCCACCAGTGCGCAGGAAGCCGGCCCTGCGGGTTGTCGTGCAGCAGGTGCCAGGCCATGGCCGCTTCCAGCGCCCCGGCCGCCGCCAGGGTGTGGCCGGTCAGCGGCTTGGTGGAGCTCACGGGCGTTGCTTCGCCGAACACGCTGTGAATGGCCAGGCTTTCCATGGCGTCGTTGTGCACCGTGGCCGTGCCGTGCAGGTTGATGTAGTCCACGTCACCGGGCCGCATGGCCGCACGCCGCAGCGCCTGCTCCATGGCCTGGATGGCGCCCTGGCCGGATGGGTCGGGGGCCGACATGTGGTGGGCATCCTGGGTCTCGCCCCAACCGGCCAGACGCACGGGGCCTGGCTCTCGCGTCAGCAGGAAGAACGCCGCGCCCTCGCCCAGGTTGATGCCGCTGCGCCGGGCAGACAGCGGGTTGCAGCGCTGGTCCGACACGGCCTGCAGCGCGCTGAAACCGGCCACGGTGAAAGCGCACAGCGCATCCACCCCGCCGGCCAGCACGGCATCGACCAGGCCGGCCTGCAGCCAGCGCGCGGCAGATGCCAACGCCTTGGCCCCGGAGGAGCAGGCGGTGGAGAGGGTGTGCGCCGGCCCCTGGATGCCCAGGTGCTGGGCCAGGAACTCCGACACATTGCCCATTTCCTGCAAGGCGTAGTCAAAGTCCTGCGGGAACCGGCCCTGTGCATGCCAATGGGCGGCGGCGGCTTCGCCCTCCTGCACGCCGGCCGTGCTGGTGCCCACCACCACGCCCACACGCGCCGGGCCCCAGCGCGACAGGGCCTGCTCCACCGAGCCGCGCACGCCCTGGGCGGTGTGCCATGCCAGGGCGTTGTTGCGCGATCGCTGCGGCGGCGGTGCCCAGTCCAGCGTGGGGAGCACCACATGGGGCGGCAGGCAGCCCAGCGGCAGGTGCCGGCCCGGGCTGTAGCGGTCGCTGCACTGCAGGCTGTCGGGGGCCTGGGTGGCGAACAATGCGGCGCGCAGGCTGGCCGCATCGGCACCCAGGGCGCTGGTGGCTGAAAGGGTTTGCACAAACACGGCCTGTGCCGTCGGGGTGACTACGGTCATGCGCCCTCCCCTGCATTGGCACAGGGACGCATGCCGCCGGGCGAGGCAACGCGCAGTTGCCAGGCGCCTGCGGCATACACGATCTCGAACCCGTCGCTGCCGGCAGGCCGGATCTCGACGCGCGTCTGCCCTTGGTGAGACAGGTGTCTGGCCGATCCACCGGACATTCCGACCTCTTCCAACACCCAGGATGCAGGCAAGGCCTGCGCAATGGCATCCACCGGCCACAGCGCCAGCTGCATGTCGCCGAGCACCTGCGCCGGCGCCAGTTGCGCCGGCCACCAGCGTGACAGCTCGGCCTGCAGCTGCCGCCCATCCCAGACGATCACGCCCACGCGCTGCCCCAGGTGGACCAGCGCCAGGCGCACCGTCTGCGCATCGACCTCCAGCAGCGCGTCCAGTTCCTGCGCGGGCTGGCCAGGCGCCTGCACCACCAGATGCTGCTGCAGAGCCAGCGCGCAGCCCAGCGCAGCCGGCGGCAATGCCAGCCGCGGCGGCGTGGCATTGCCCTGCGGTGCACGCGCCTCTGGTGCGGTGGAGCAGCCTGCCAACGCGCTGGCCGTGATGATGGCAGCGCTCACGGAGCACACCGCGAACAAGGCTGGCGCACGCTGGCACGCAAGGGCCGGGAAAAGACGCAGCCGCCTCATGCCATCACCCCCTGCCCCGGCTGGCAAAGCTGGCTCAGCACGTTCAGGCGGCGCTCCGGCTCGGCCACATAGGGGTTGCGTCCATCCCAGGCGTAGCCGGCGAGGATGGACGAGATCATGCGGCGGATGTCCGGCGCATGCGACGGGTGGAAGATCACGTCCTGGAAGCTGCCGTCGTACCAGCCCTGCACGAAGGCACGGAAGGTATCGACACCTGCCTGCAGCGGCTGGGCATAGTCCTGTTGCCAGTCCACCGCCTCGCCCTGCCAGCTGCGGGCGATGCAGTCGGCGGCCAGGCTGGCCGACTTCAGGGCAATGGTCACGCCGCTGGAGAACACCGGGTCCAGAAACTCGCCCGCATTGCCCAGCAAGGCATAGCCCGGGCCCCACAGCGCCATCACATTGGCCGAGTAGCCCGTGAGCGAACGCCCGGGCGTGTCCCACCGGGCATTGCGCAGCACTTGCGCGAGGCTGGGCGTCTCGGCAATGATGGCGCGCAGGCGCTCGACCTCGGAGCCCGCATGGCGCTCCAGGAATTCGGGCGTGGCGACAACGCCCTGCGAGCTGCGGCCATTGGAAAACGGAATGGTCCAGAACCACACATGCCGGTGCTCGGGATGCACGGAAATCAGGATCTTGTCGCGGTCCATGTCCTGTGCCGCGATGCGATCCTCGACATGCGTGAACAGGGCCGCACGCACGGGAAAACCGGAGGGCCGCTCCAGCCCCAGCATGCGCGGCAAGATGCGCGCAAAGCCGCTGGCATCCAGCAGATGGCGGGCCTGCACCACATATTCCTCGCCTTGCGGCGTGCGGGCCGTGACCTGCGGCTGGGCGCCTGCCACGTCCACGCCGGTCACCGTATGGCGATAGCGGATCTCGGCGCCCGCCTTCTGGGCGGCATCGGCAAGCACCTTGTCGAAATGGGCGCGCTGCACCTGGTACGTCGTGCCCCATCCGCAGGAGAACTTGTCACGGAAGTCGAAGGCCGTGCGCAGATCGCCCCGGGCGAAGGCCGCGCCGTTCTTGTGCTGGAAGCCCGCCTCCACCACGTCCTGCAGCATGCCGGCCTGCTCGATGTAGGCCATGCTTTGCGGCAGCAGGCTCTCGCCAATGGAAAAGCGCGGGAACTCTTCCTTCTCCAGGATGAGCACCCGGCGCCCCTGCCGGCGCAGCAGGCCCGCCGCCACGGCGCCGGAGGGGCCGGCGCCAATGATCAGGATTTCAGTCTGTTCGGTACGTTGCATGTACGGTGTCTTTTTCAGAGAGAGGTGCCGGCAGGCGCCTGCGGCGGCGCGCGAAACAGCGGCGCCAGCACCAGCACCAGCGGCAGGCCCAGCATCAGCGTGACGCCAAAGGCCCGCAAGGCCGGCGTCTGGGACAGGCCCAGCAGGCCGAACGACAGCCAGGTGCTGGCCGCGCCGATCACCACGGCCAGCCAGGCGTGGGGATCGTCCTCGTGCTCCTGCAGGAAGATGCCGTAGTCGATGCCCACGCCCAGCAACAGCATCAGCGCCAGCACGTTGAAAAGCTGCCAGGGCTGGCCCCAGACGGACAGGACCACCGCCACCGCCAGACTGGCCAGCACGGTGGGCAGCCAGGCTCGCCAGGCCTGGCTGCCAAAGCGCAGCCACAGAGCCGCCAGCACCAGGCCGTGGCCCAGCACCAGCAGTTGCGTCATCGACAGGCGGTAGCGCTGCAGCAGGCCGGAGATCTCGGCGGGCTTGTCCACCCAGACCACGCCCTCCAGCCCATGCGCTGCCTGCGCCAGCCCCGGCAGTGCGGCCTGACCGGCCACGCCGCGCAGCATGAGCATGCTGCGCCAACGGCCATCGCGCTCGCCCAGCCACAGGGGGCCGGCCGCCGCAGAGATGGACTGCTCCAGCCAGGCCTGCACGGTCAGGGGCTGCACCGGTGCGGCGGCAGGCGCACTGAAAGACTCGCCCAATTGGGCATTGATCCCTTGCCGCACCTGGTCCTCGACACGGCGCACCAGGGCCAGATCCTCGCTCTGGCGCCGGGCGGAAGGCACCCAGTCGGACACAGCCGTGTAACCGGCAAGCTGACCATGCTGCACCAGCACATCAAGCCGCTGCTTGAGCAGCTCCTCGCGCTGCAGCAGCTCCTGGTCGCTGGCCCCGTCGAGCAGGTAGAACTGGGCCGGGCTGGGCAGGCCCAGCATGTCACCCACCTGGCGCTGCTGGGCAACCAGGGCAGGCGCGCCGTTTTGCAGCTGGCGCACATCGTCCTGGATGTTCAGGCGCCCACCCCACGCCAGCCAGGCCGCCATGGCGGCACACAGCACCACCGAACCCGGCAGCGCTGCGCGCCAGCGCGGCCAGGCCACCAGGCTCAGGCCTATGCGCCGTGCAGCGGGGCTGGCGGGCATGTGGCCCCGGTCCAGCCAGGGGAACCAGCAGACCACGGTCAACATGGCGGCGGCCAGTCCCACCACGGAGAAAACGGCCATCTGCCGCAGTCCCGGGAAAGCCGCGACGCCCAGTGCCAGATAGGCAATCACGCTGGTGCCCAGCGCCAGCCACAGTGCCGGCAGCAGGGAACGCATCAGCGCATGCGGCGTGCGCCGTGGGGCGCCCTGCCGGGCAGCAAAGTAGTGAATGCCATAGTCCTCGGCCACACCCACCAGACTGGCGCCGAACACCAGGGTCAGCAAATGCACCTGGCCGAACAGGGCCGCCGTCACGCTCAGTGCCACCGCCGTGCCGATCAGCAGGGACAGGCCCACCAGGGCCATCGGGCGCACGGCGCGAAATGCCAGCCACGCCAGCAACAGGACAGCGGCAAGGGAGCCCCAGCCGATGGTGTTGATCTCGCCATGCGCCTGCGTGGCCGCTGCCTCGGCATGCAGCGGTACGCCGGCCACCAGCAGTTGCGCATCGGGCCATTGCCGGCGCACATCGGCCAGGGCCTGCTGCAGCGCATCCTGCAGCACGGGTTCGCCTGACAGGCGAAACGCCGAGCCCGACAGCGCGTACTGCAGCAGCACCCACTGCTGCCCCTGCCCGGACACCCACAGCTCACCGTCGCGCGGCCGCGCATGGCTTTGCGCAGCGCGCGCCGTCCACCAGGGGGTCCACAGGCCCAGGGGATCACGAATCCAGTCGGTCAACCGCGCCTGCAGGCCGGGCTGGTACAGGTCCTGCAGGACCTGCTGCACCAGGACCTCACCCGGCGTGTGCTGCAGCCGGTCGCGCTGCTGCGGCGTAAGCAGGGACTGGCGCCAGGGCTGGTAGAAATCCAGGGCCGCCTGCATGGAGACCTGCTGCGCCAGCGCCTGTTCGCGCAGCGGCGCGGCCGCCTGACGTGAAAGGCTTTGCCGCAACTGCTGTGCAGCCTGTCGGCTGCCGGCCCAGTCGGGCGTACCCAGCAGCACGGTGACCTGGCGCGACAACTGGTCGGCCAGCTGCTGCGTGGCGCGCGTCACCTCGGGCGCCTGTTCATTGACCGGCAGCAGTGCCAGCACATCGGTGTCCATGCGCTGGCCATGCCAGAAATGCCATTGGTGCACGGCCACCACCAGCACGGCCAGCAGCCAGGCCAATGCGGCTGCACGCCACAGAAGGCCGGGACGGTCCTGGCTGCCGGTGTCGTGCGCGGGGGATGGACTGGTGCTCATGGCGCTGGCTCAGTCAAACAGGGCGGCATCCTGCGCACGCAGCGCCTGCTCGGCAATGGGGTTCGCCATCTGGATCTGGCTGCGGTCGCCGCGCGCCTCCTGCAATTGCACGGACTGCACAAACTGCTGGCCGCTCAGGTCCACAGCCTGCAGCCACTGGGCCAGCACGGGGTCGCGCGGCACGAGGTGGAGCCTCCAGCCGGCACCCTGCACCTGGCCGCTGACATCGAAGTAGTGGGTGAGCTGCGCCAGGTCCGCCGACACCACGGCAAACAGCATGGCATTGATGGTGCGCAGCACGGGCTCGTCCTGCGCGCGCATCTGCACGGCCGTGCTGCCATCGGCGCCGCGCGACAGCAGGCTGTCGGGCCTGACGATCAGCGTCGAGGCAAAGGGCTGGCGCACCTGCCAGGCGATGCCCTTGCCACGTGCCACGACGAAGTCGCCCGAGGATTTGAGCGGCTGCCTGAAGCCCTGCACGGTCTTGAGCTGCGTGAACTGACCACGCACCACAGGCGCGCTCTGCACGCGCTCACGCACCTGGGCCAACAGGGCCTGCTGTGACACTTGGGAGGCCGGGGCGGTCTGGGAACCGTCGCCAACGCCGGAAACACCGGCAGCAGGCGCGGCCTGCAAGGCAGCCGGAAGAGACAAGGTGCAGGCCAGGGCGCAGGCCATGCCCCATGCAGCCAGGCGCGTCCCTCGGGCAGTCATGGCTGCACCCCCAGCCGTTCCCACAGCACGGGAGGGCAGACAAAGCACATCTCGCGCGTGCGCATGTCCACGGCCACCTGGGTGGTGTGGGCCGTGTTCACTTTCTCGCCCGTGGCGGCATCGCTGATCAGGTAGTCGATGCGCAGGCGGTTTTCCCACTCGGTGATGGTGGCCTTGATCCGGAGCTTTTGTCCGAACAGCGCCGGGCGCACGTATTTGAGACGCATGTCCACCACGGGCCAGCCGTAGCCGGAGTCGCGCATGCGGGGATAGTCGTAGTCGAAGTGGGCCAGCAAGGCGCTGCGAGCCAGTTCGAGATAGCGCACGTAGTGGCCGTGGTAGACGATTTCCATCACGTCGATGTCGTAGAACGCCGGCGTGACTTCGATCTCGTAGCTCAGCCGCTCGCGCGAGGCGATTTCCTGGTCAGTGGCCATGAAGGCTCCGCGTGAAGGGCAAATTACCCATGGTTGAGAGGATGCGTGGGTGCAGGTGCAGGCATGCCCTGCTCCCAGAACGGGAAGAAGTTGAACCAGTCATAAGGCGCCTTGCACAGCAGGCGTTCAAGCTGCCGGGCATAGAGCCGGGCATAGCCGGCCAGCGCCTGCGCGCGCCGCGCGCGCGGCAGTTCAACCTGGGCGGCAAGCGGCACGAACTCGACGGCATAGCCCCGCCCCTCATGCACGCAGCCCATGAAATACAGCGGGCACTTGAGCAGGGCAGACAGGATGTAGGGCCCGCAAGGGAAGGCGGCCTCATGGCCCAGAAACAGGGCCTGCGTGGTCTTGCTCTCATGCACAGGAACGCGGTCACCGGCAATGGCGATGAACTCCCCGCGCGCCACGCGGTCGGCCAGTGCCATGGCGGTGGCCATGTTGAAGTCCAAGACCTGCAGCAGCTGCACCCCGCTGTCCGGCGCCATGCGGCGCAGCAGGCGGTTGAAGCGCTCGGCATGCCGGGTATGCACCAGGATGGTCAGTTGCAGGCCAGAGCATTGCCGGGCCAGGGCCTGGCACAGCTCGATGCAGCCCATGTGCGCGGTCACCAGCACGGCCCCCTGCCCGCGGTCCATCAGGTCCAGCAAGGGCTGTTGCCCCTCCAAACGCACGTGCTCGGTGCGGTAGCTGTTCGTTACGGCAAGCAGCTTGTCCAGGATCACCTGGGCAAAGACACCAAAGTGCCGCAGGCCGTGCACCCAGCCCGGCCCGCGCGGCCACAGGCCATGCGCCTGTTGCAGGCGCTGCAGGTACTGCAGGGAAGCGCGCCGCGCCACCGGGCGCGTGAGCCAGTAGTAGCCGACGACCGGATACAGGCACAGCAAAAAGGGCCAGCGGCCCAGCCAGCGGTGAAGCTGGTAGAGCAGCCACATGCCGCCCACGCAGGTGCTTTCGCCGATCTGCGCCCAGTGGTGCGGGCTGCGTGTGGAAGGCCCGCTCATGACGCCCCCCGCGTTCGCAGTCGGCGCGCCAACAGTTGCGGGCTGCGCAGCAGCATGCCGCCGAACAGGCGCGCGTGCATGCCGGAGATCCGAAGGTTGTCGCTCCAGACCCTGAAGTGCGACAGCCCATCGGCGGGATAGGTCACGGGCGTGGGCAAGGTCACGAAGGCCACGCCGCGCCAGTGCAGGTGCACCAGCACTTCGGTGTCGAATTCCATGCGCCGCCCCATGCGGGAGCGGTCCAGCACCGCCACCGTGGTCTTCAGCGGATACACGCGGTAGCCGCACATGGAATCGCGAATGTCCAACGACAAGGTGTTGATCCACACCCACACATGGGTGAGGTACCGGCCATAAAGACGCGCCTTGGGCACGCTGGCGTCATAGGCGGGTGCCCCGCAGACCATGCTCCCCGGGTGGGCACGGGCCAGCGCCAGGAAGGCGGGAATGTCACTGACGGCGTGCTGGCCATCGGCATCGATCTGCAGCGCATGCGTGCAGCCCTGGGCCAGCGCGGCGCGCAGGCCGGCCATCACGGCGGCACCCTTGCCCTGGTTGCTTGCCAGGCGCAGCACCTGGACCTGCCCTGCGTGCTGCGCTGCCAGCGCATCCAGCACGGCGGCGCAGCGCGGCTCCGAGCCGTCGTCCACCAGCAGGCAGGGCAGGCCTGCGCGCAGGCAGCCCCGAACCATCCCCCCCACCGTGTCGGGGTGGTTGTAGACGGGGATCAGGGCCGTGGGGCGAAAGCCAGGTGCCGTCATGGCCTGCGCTCCAGCAGGCGGCCGCTGGCATGCACGCCCCGCGCGGAACTCAACTCGAACTGCAGCCAGCCTTTCTCGGGCTGCCACTGCAGCTGCATCTGCACCGTATCGCCGGGCAGGATGGGCTGCTGGAACTTGAGCAGTTGCGCGTCGGCAAATCCGTGCTCCAGGCCGAAGGCCTGGGTCGCCAGGCTCACCACCCAATGCAGTTGCGCCACGCCGGGCACCAGGGATGCCTCGGGAAAATGCCCCTCCAGCACGCGCAGCCGGGGCTGCACCAGCAATTGCGCCGTGGCGCGCTGCGCGCTGCGCTCCTGCCATGCCGGCAAGGGAATCACGGGATTGAACAAGGTCAGCAGGCTGTGATGCGTAGTCTTTCCCTGCGCATTCATGGGCATGCGCTCCACATAACGCCAGTGGCGCGGCAAGGCCACGCGGTCCACGCAGGGTTGCAGCAGCAAGCGCAGCGCCTGACCCATGCCGCGGCGGCCCTGCTGCTGCAACGCCTGCCAGCCCGCTTCGGACAGCTCCACCACCATGCCCACGCGCTGCGGCGCGCCGCCAGCCATGCCGCTGACGCCGAGCGGCTGCTCCAGCACCACGGCCCTGGCCTGCCGGACGTCACCATGGGTTTCCAGAACACGCTCCATGGCGGTCAGGGACACCCGCTTTTCGGCAATCTTCACAATGCGGTCTGCACGCCCCTGCAGCACGAAGCCCAGGCCGTCGGTGCCGGGCAAGGCACGGTCGGCCGTCTCCCACCAAAGCTGCGCATCAGGCAGATGGCGCGAGCGCACGGCAAGAAGCCCGTTGTCCGACAGGCGCAGCTCCACGCCAGGCAGGGCCTGCCAGGATTCGCCGTGTTCTGCGCGTCGGCGCCAGGCGATACCGCCCGTTTCAGAGCTGCCGAAGACTTCGGTGGGCGAATGGCCCAGCAGCTGCAGCGTGTGCTGCGCGGCGCTCTCGGCCAGTGGACCGCCGGAGGAAAACACGCCGCCCAGCCGCTCCATCGCCTGCGACCAGTCCAGGTGCGCCGGCAAGCGGCCGAGCATGGCGGGGCTCGATACCAGCAGGCTGCGCGGCGCCTGCTGCAGTGGCTGCACCAGATCCTCGGGATAGTGCGCCAGATGCGTGCCCATGGTGCGGCCCGCCGCCAGCGGCCACAGAATGCGGAACAGCAGGCCGTAGATGTGATGGTGCGCCACGGTGGAGAGCACCTGCACGTGCGGCCCCTGCGCCATGCCGGCACCGAACACGGCCTGCAGGGCCTGCACTTCGGCATCCAGCTGCGACAGCCGCTTTTCAATGCGCTCGGGCACCCCCGTGGAGCCGGACGTGAACAGCACGACGCGCGCCTTGTGCATGTCCAGGGGCTGCAGTACCACGCCGTCCGCGCCAGCGGCATCAGGCACCAGGGCCTGGGGCAACTCGCCCGCGCAGGCCGCCACCTGGGGCAGCAGCGCCGACAGCGTGTGCGCATGCAGGTCACTGGCCAGCACCGGCGTCTTGCCCGCGTGCCAGGCACCCCATAGCGCAGCGGCAAAGGTCAGCGGATTGCCACAGTACAAGGCCACTTCCGCCCCTTGCACACGCTGGAAGGCCGCGCACCACGCCCGGACAGCATCGACCCATTGCGCGTGCGTGACCGGCGCATCCTGCGGCCTTGCCACCACATGCCCTGCGTCCCTGGACTGCGGCAGTGCCACCTGCGCCAATGCCACCCATGCCAGTGCCAGACCTTGTTCGCTCTTTGTGGCCGTCATCCTTGCCTCACACATGTCCATGGCGCCTGCGCACACGCTGGCGCACCAGCCACTCCACCGCCATCAGCAGCCCCATGGCCCCATAGGCGATCAAACCGTTGTACAAGGCCCAGGCCTCGTCGCTGCCATACAGAGCCGTACCGGCCGCCACTGCGCCATTGCAGACAAAGAAGACGCACCAAACGGCCGTCACCCGGGCGGTGTAGCGCACGGCCGGCGCAGGCAGATCAGGCTGCCGCAGCCGGGCCAGGCGCTCCACCACCGACGGCGGAAACCACAGGCTCCAACCAAAGCCGGCCAGCAGCACGGCATTGACCAGCACCGGATAGAACTTGAGCGCCAGGCCATGGCCCTGCCACCACGAGACGGCAGACAGCGCCGCCGCCCCCGCAGCGACAACCCACCAAAATCCTTCGCGGCTGCTGCAGGCACGCGCCAGCGCCAGCACCACCAATGCGGCGGCAATCCAGTGCGCAGCCACACGCCCCAGCGCGGCATAGACGGCCAGCGGATAGAGCACCGTGGCCAGCAGCACAAGGCCTGTCGCGGTTTTGCGCATGGCAGGCGTGTTCCTCAGGCGACGGCGCTGTCTTCTTGCATCAGCTGATGCAGCGCATCCACCACGTCCTGGATGGTGCGCACCGACTTGAAGGCCTCGGCATTGAGCCGCCTGCCGACCAGAGGCTTCAGTTGGACGATCAGATCCACGGCATCAATGCTGTCGATGTCCAGGTCGTCATGGAGCCGGGCTTCGGGCGTGATGCGCTCCGCCTCGATATCGAAGGTTTCCGTCAGGATTTCGACGATGCGTTCGTAGATGGTTTCTTTGTTCATGAAAATGTCTTTGCTGCGGTCTGCGCGGAGGGCCGCACTCAGTGCGTGCGCTGGGCTGCCACGAAGGCAGCAAGCGCCTGGACGCTGCGGAAATGCTGGCGCGTCTGTTCCGAGTCCCCGGACAGGCTCACGCCGAAACGCTTTTGCAGCGCCAGGCCCAGCTCCAGCGCATCGATGGAGTCCAGCCCCAGGCCCTCGACAAACAGGGGCTCGCCCGCATCGATCTGCTGCGGCGTGATGTCCTCCAGCGCCAGGGACTCGATGATGAGTTCTTTGATTTCTTGCTCAAGCTCAGGCACGGGACGGTTCCTTGAATAGTTGTGCGGACAGATGGTCCGTGACATGTCGGGCCGCCACGGAGTCGCTGGCAGCGCCCTGGCAAAAGGCCTCGATACCGATGTCGTCACGGACTTCGATGAAAAAGTGGGGCTTGCGCGGCGGCACCTGCCACCACGGCGCGCCCTTGGTCAGCATGGGCAGGCTGCAATGGATGTGCACCGGCGTGATATCGATGCGGCCTCTGACCGCCACATGGGCCGCGCCGCGCTGCAGCCGGACTTTGCCGTGCAGCGGTGTTCGCGTGCCTTCGGGAAAGATGATCAGGTTGTTGCCGGATGCCAGCGAGCGCAGGCAGTCCTGCAGCAGGCCCTCGCCACGGCTGTTGGCAATGAAGCCGGCCGCCCGGATGGGGCCGCGCGTGAAAGGGTTGCCTGCCAGCGCCGCCTTGACGATGCAATCGGCATGGCGAACGAAGGAGATCAGGAACACCACGTCGATCAGCGATGGGTGATTGGCAAGAATCAGCAGGCCGCGCCGCTGCAGACGTTCACGGCCGTGCACTTCATAGGACAGAACGCCGACGCCCGCCATCAGGGCCACGAACCAGCGCAGGCTGTGATGGATCACCGACTGGGCCGCCCACTGGCGCGACTGCGGCTGGCGCACGGTCAGCAGCAAGGCCGGATAGACCACGCAGCGCACCACCAGCCCACCCAGGCCGAACACGGCAAAGCAAAGGCCGGTGGCCGCCAGGCGCCACTGACGATTGAGCCACTCAGCCATGAGCGCGCTCCCATCGCCATGTACCTGCGCCACGGCGCTGTGCCGGGCGCTGCGGGCCTGTCAGGGATGCCTGGCCGTCGTGCAACAGAAACTGCAACACCTGCAACCCGTGCGGTAAATGCTGCAAATGCGGCGCGTGGTCCGGTTCCGGCTGCGCGGCGTCCATGCCGGGCTGCCTGCTCAACTGGAAACCGGACTCCCCGGGTACTGCCCATTGCACCAAGACCGCCCAGGCGAATACCACCTGGGGCTCTGTGCGGAAGCCGTCATACGGAGCAGGCAGTGGCGCGTCATAGCAGACCAGCATGACTTGCGGCGCGCCTTCGTGCAGCAAGCCCAATGCTTCGACCATGCCCGCTTCCGGCGCGCAATCGGTGGACGCCACGCACAAGGCATTGGCACGCATGCCTCGCAAAATGGAATGCTGGGCGCCAATGCCGTTATGCACCGCCAGGCCGAATGCCGTGGGAGACAAAGCCTGCCCCAGGGCCTGCGCTTGCAGCAAGTCAAGGGACTTTTCGGCATCGCCGTAGCGCGAAGCCCAGACCACGGGCAGGTCAGCCAATGCAGCCTGCGCCGCAACGGTATCGGCGGGAACAACGGCACATCTGGCCAATAGGCCGAGGCGCCTGCGGGCGATTGGGGGGATATGGGCAAGATCCGGGCGGACCTCGCCCTGTGGCAAGACGGGCTGCCTTGCCCACTGCCGCCACTGGACAGGCTCCTGCAGTCCGGGCGCAAGCGCAGACCACGCCCGAATCGCAAAAACGCGGCGCACGAAAATCCCCCCCGATGCCTATGTTTGAATGTCACGCCCAGTAGCTACTGGCCGCTGGCTTTAAAAAAACGATGCATTGTAGCTATCGAAGGTAAAAAAATTCTTGTATCTGTTATTTAAATTTGTTACTTGATGCATATTGACAACAGTGACGCGGCCATGATAGCCACCAACGACTGATCGGTGCTTCGCCTGGAGGCGGCGCCTTCCCTCTGCACCGGAACCGCGCAGCCTCTCACCTTCAAAGTCAGCCCCGAGCGCCCCCCCCCCTTCAGGCATGCGGGACAGCGCCGGGTGCCGGACATCTGGAATCTGCCGCCAGTACCTGGTTTCAGTGATATGTCGCGCATATGCATTGAACAGGTTTTCCAACCATTCTTATCAGACGCAGATTTTTCTGTCTTGCATTCTTGATCCGCACAATGCTATTGATAACAACAAATCAATCACCCATCAAAAACCGACAGCAGCATGCTCAATCGACATAATCAACGACTATTGCAAATTAATTATCAAGAACTATGAAAAATATAAGCATTCGCTGATAACTACCAGAACCACACCTACCATCCACCTTCCTCCTCTGAAGAAGAAAATAAATGGCCAATGAAAGCGCTTGAATACGGCCACACAACGAAAAACCGCTTCAGCAATTTCTTCTTGAAAATTTCTTACAATCCATCGACATTCCCGCCTACCTGATGCGCTCAGCATCCACTCCAGACCTTTCCTTCCCGTATTGAATACATGCTGTTTTCCGGCCAGAATCCGCCGCCCGACATACATGACCAACTGTCTTCCGTTTCAAGGCAAGACCGGGAGATACTCCATGGTCATAAAGCCGTTGCGATATGGCTGACCGGTCTTTCGGGGTCCGGCAAATCGACCATCGCCAATGCGCTGCAGGCGCATCTGCACGTGGCCGGCCGGCGTACCTATGTGCTGGACGGAGACAACATCCGCAGCCGGTTGAACCGCGATCTGGGCTTTTCCGAAGAAGACCGGGCGGAGAACATACGCAGGGTCTCGGAGGTTGCCCGGCTTTTCGTGGATGCGGGCACGATCGTGATCGCGGCCTTCATTTCCCCTTTCCGTAGCGAGCGCGACACTGCCAGGGCCTTGTTCGACAAGGGTGACTTCCTGGAGGTGTTCGTGGATGTTCCCCTGTCCGTTGCCGAGCGGCGGGACCCCAAGGGCCTGTACAGAAAAGCGCGCCGTGGCGAACTGCTTCAGTTCACCGGAATCGACTCGCCCTATGAACCCCCTGTGGCAGCGGAGCTGACCCTGCGCACGGACCAGCTCAGCGTGGCCGCATGTGTTTCGCGCCTGCAGGCGTTGCTGCTGCAGGGGCAGCCGACTGCGCCGGGCACGCCCGCCCAGGGCAGGCGCCGCTGATGACCTGTCCCCTGCCACTGGCCAAGGCGCTGCAATGAATGCCATGCCCGCCCTGACCTGCGCGCATGAAGACGCCTGTGCCGGCACGCCCCTGTTTGCGCGGCTTGATGCCAGGGTTGCGCTGCAGGCGCTGCGCGAGGAGGTGGATGCGCTGCTGTCCTCGCCATGGTGCGACCACGTGAACCACGGCGGCTACGAAGGCGTATGGCGTGTGATGCCGCTGCGCTGCCAGCGCCAGCATGTGGCGGCCCACCCCATTCTCCAGAGCTTCTCCATCGAGGAACCCGAGGAGGATTGGGAGGACCTGCCCCTGCTGCAACACTGCCCCGCCATACGCCAGGTGCTGGAGCAACTGCAGTGCCCGCTGCGCTCTGTGCGCCTGATGCAGCTGAAGGCCGGCTCATCCATCAAGCCGCATCGCGACCGTGGGCTGGGCCTGGCGCATAGCCAGGCCCGGCTGCATGTGCCCGTGCACACACATCCCGATGTGCAGTTCATCGTGGAAGGCCGCACGATCCCCATGGCCGCAGGGGAGCTCTGGTATTTCAATGCCGATGCCACGCATGAAGTGGTGAACCGGGGCAACCGGGACCGCACCCACCTGGTCATCGACTGCCTTGCCAACGCCTGGCTGGCAGACAGCATCGGCAAGGGACACGCCCATGCATGAGTTGCAGGCGGCCTTTGCCGAACTGATCGCAAGCCCCCGGCAGCACACCCTGTTCCAGCAGGCCAGGAGCATGGAGTCGCTACTGGTGCAGCTGCGCCTGCTGTGGTGTCTTCCCGCCTGGAACGATGGCCGGCTCATGCAGGCGCTGCAGCAGTTGAACCAGGCGGCCGCCGTGCCAACTGCCGCACTGCTGGCCGGTGGCTGGCTGCCACACAGGTATGAGGCACGCACGCGCAGCATCCTTTGGTGCCTGCCGGACGGCGCTGCCACCGAGCCGTTTCATGACGAGTACATCAGCCGCTGCCTGCAGCGCAGGCTGCTGAACCAGTTCATCCGGCCGCGCACGCCGCTGGCCGGCCTGTGCGCGGAATCCCTTCCCAGGCCCGGGGGCCACCCGCCTGCCGGCTTCATCTTCCACCTCTCGCGCTGCGGCTCCACCCTGGTCTCGGGCTGCCTTTCCGAACTGGACGGCACGCTGGTCCTGTCGGAGCCACCTGTCTTCACCGAGCTGCTGCTGGACAGCTCGCTGGACCGGGCGCAAAAGCGCGATGGCATTGCCGGCCTGGTGTCGGCCATCACCGTGGCCGTGCCGGGGCGCCGCAACCTGGTGGTCAAGTGGAATGCCTGGGACATTTTCCAGTGGGAGCTGCTGCACGATCTCTACCCCGAGGTGCCCGGCCTGATGCTGGTCCGCGATCCTGTGGAGATCCTGGCCTCACACCACAGGCAGGCCGGCCGGCACATGTCGGGCGACCCGTCGCTGGCTGGCGCTGGTCCGGTTTTCTGTTCCGGCAGTGGCTGCCAACCCTTTGTCTCCGTGCTCGACCACCGCATGCGCGTGCTGCAGGCAATGATGGAGCGGATGCGGGATCTGCACGAAAGCCAGGGCGTTCCTGTGCTGCACTACCGCCAGCTGGATGCCGAAGCCATGGAGCAGATAGCCCGGCGCTTCGACCTGCATGCAGGCGAGGCAGCGCGCCAGCGCATCGCCGCACGCCTTCGCCAGCATGCCAAGGCGCTGGACCAGCGCTTCGAGCCTGACGGGCGGGACAAGGCGGCCGTCTTTGGCGAAAGCGAACGCCAGCGCATCGAAGAGCGCCTGGGTCCGCTGCACGCACAGCTGCTGCGGCGCGCACAACCCGTGCACGAATAGGCCGCGCCAAAGATCAACGCCAACAGCACATGGACAGCGCCCACGATGTGCCAGCCCCAGAAAAACGGCGAGTCGATCTGCGGCTTTGCCCGTTCCTTTGATTTGCGCAGCACAGATCCTTTGGTAGTCCGCGCTGTGTATGCACGGCTTCAGTCTGAAGCGACACCGCAGGCTGCCGCACTTCACTGACGACAGCGCCTTGCCCAAAGCACGGCACAGACCGCTGCAGCGCCCTCAGGAAATCACATTCCGAATGAACCGCGTCACGCCTTCGTGCAGGTTCACGTAGGCGTAGTCCTGGGCGCTGCCGTAGATGGCGTAGTCGCCGGCCTCGATGGTCATGGGGCCTTCGCTCAGGTCCACCAGCAGGCGGCCTTCGACCACGACGATCATTTCATGCCAGCCTTCCGGGTCGGGTTCGGCCTGGTAGCGTTCGCCGGGGCCCAGGGACCAGGACCACAGCTGAACCTCGCGCGTGGCAGGCACGCTGCCCAGCAGCATGGCCTGGCTTTCGGGCCGGGTGCCGCGCCAGGCCATGGCGTTCATGCGCAGGCGCTGCGCGGCCGGGTCGCTGACGATTTCTATGAAGCTGGCGCCCAGCGCATCGGCCAGCCGGTCCAGGCTGGAGAGGCTGATGTTGGTGTCGCCGCCCTCGAGCTGGACAACCATGCGTCGGCTCAGGCCTGCGGCCTCGGCCAGGGCCGCCTGGCTCAGTCCTGCACGCTGGCGAAGGCGGCGCAGGTTTTCGCTGACGAAAGCCAGGACATCGGAGCGCTCGCCAGCGCTGTGCAATATATTTCTCATATGATCTGCGCAATATGTTGCACACGTCATCTTCTCACAGTTCGCGCACGCCGCTGCTCAGCCGGCAGGAGCTGGCCCTGATCGCCGTCACCATGGTCTGGGGCGGCACTTTTCTCGTGGTCCATCTGGCCATGCAGCAGAGCGGGCCGCTGTTCTTTGTGGGCCTACGCTTCGTCACGGCGGGTCTGATCGGGCTGCTGGTGTTCCGCAAGGTCATGGCCGGGCTCACGCGCACCGAGCTGGTCGCAGGCACGGCCATCGGCGCCAGCATCTTTCTGGGCTATGGCCTGCAGACCTTCGGCCTGCAGACCATCAGCAGCAGCAAGTCGGCGTTTCTGACCGCCTTGTATGTGCCCATCGTGCCCCTGCTGCAATGGCTGGTGATGGGCAAGCCGCCGCGATTGATGAGCTGGATAGGCATCGGCCTGGCCTTCACGGGCCTGATGCTGGTGGCGGGGCCCGAGTCCGGGGGAATGGAGTTGAACGTGGGCGAGATGGCGACCATGCTGAGCACGCTGGCGATTGCGGCCGAGGTGCTCCTGATCGGGCATTTCGCGGGCAAGGTCGATGCGCGGCGCGTGACCACGGTGCAGTTGCTGGCGGCCGGCACCATGGCGCTGCTGGCCATGCCCGTGGCTGGCGAGTCGGTGCCGGATTTCTCGTGGATCTGGCTGACGGCCGCCGTGGCCATGGCCTGCGCCAGCATCCTGATCCAGCTGACCATGAACTGGGCCCAGAAGTCCCTGTCGCCCACGCGCGCCACCGTGATCTATGCCAGCGAGCCGGTCTGGGCCGGCATCGTGGGGCGCATGGCAGGCGACCGGCTGCCGGGGCTGGCCATCCTGGGGGCAGTGCTGATCGTGGGCGGGGTGCTGGTCAGCGAGCTGCGCCTGGGCAGGCAAGCAACCGAGCGGTAACGCCATCCGGCTGCGGCCCCCCACGCCCTGGGCCGCACCATCTCCAGCGTCGTCTTGCCGCAGGCTGGCCCTCGCCCCGCCTGCGGCCAATTCCCCCGCGCCGCCCGGTACCTTGCGGACGGATCTATAGCAGGCCGGCGCAAGACAAATTCCAGGAACAAGCAAAAACCTTTCCTTGAAAACAAGGAAAAGGTCATTTTCTGCCGCTCTAGAGAAAACAATGATTTATCAAAGTCAATCGGAAATATCCGAGATTAAATGACTTGTAACCCGGAACAATCCTATCGAACATTAATTCCTAGGAATAATCTGAAAATTCCAATCTTCACCAATTAACCACCACAACCCTCCATTCGCCCTTTAGATTTCGCCTTTGAAATCCATCGCGCCATTCATCGGTCCGATGGACATCAATTCTGTTGAAATCTTGAAAGGGAGATGGCATGCAAAAGCTTGGTATAGGCGGCATAGGCGGAATAGGCAATCGGCCCAAAATAGTCCGCATTGCTGCAGCAATAGCCGCCAGTTGCTCGGTGCTTGTGGGAGCAGGCAGTACGGCGTGGGCCGCCTCGGCAGGGCAAGGCCGCGGCTATGCATTGGAGGTCGAGGCCAGCATTGCGTTGGCAGGCCTGGGACTGGATGTCCCGCTTGCAGATACTGGCGCGCAAAGCGCCCCGCCGACATTCAATGTCTCCAGACAGGTGCTTTCTGCAGACACCGGGACCGGCGGCCTGATCTCATTGCAAGCTGGCGTGCTCACGGGAAGCACCGAAAGCTCGCTGGGGCAAAACACCGTCACCTCTGCCGCAAGCATCAGCAACGTCAACCTGTCCATAGCTAGTAGCGTGACCTTGAAGGCCGATGCCTTGGAATCCCGTGCGCAAATGGCCTGCGTCAACGGCACTATTCAGTCCACCGGAACCGCGAATCTGGTGAATCTGACCATCTCCGCACTTGGGCTCCCTGTATCAATACCCGCCAATCCGGCCCCCAACACCGGCCTCGATGCCGGAATCCTGGCGATCGTGCTCAACGAGCAAAAAACCACGGGCAAAATATTCACAGTCAATGCCCTTCGCATTGGTGTGAACATCCCCCTTGTCAAAGCAAACCTCGTCTTCGGCCATTCGGAGGCATCGATTGAAGACTGTGCCACGGTCGCGGGCGATACCACATCCCCCTCGGTGGCCATAACCACCTTCCCGGTGATCAATGCCGGCAACCAGAACGCCTATACCGTCGCAGGCAGCTGCACGGCAGGCGATGGCGATGTGAAGGTGGCCATCGGCACGGCCCCGAAGTCCGTGACCATGACGACGGCCTGCAATGCGGCCGGCGCCTGGACGGCACCGGCGGCCAATGTGGCCGGCCTTCCCCAGGGTATGGTGACCATCACCGCCGTCCAGACTGATGCTGCGGGCAACGTCGGCACGCAAAGCGTCATCACCAGCAAGACGACGGGCGCGGTCACGGATACGACGGCACCGGCGATCGCCGTGTTGAACCCGGCCGCAATCAACGCCGGCAACCAGGGCGCCTACGTCCTGTCCGGCACCTGCACAGCCGGCGATGGTGACATCAAGGTGAGTATCGGCACGGCGCCCAACGCCATCGTGGCAACCGCAGCCTGTGATGGCGGTGGGCGCTGGACCATTCCCGCCACCAACGTGAGCAGCCTGCCTGCGGGCACGGTAGCCGTTCAGGCCTCCCAGACCGACGCCGCTGGCAATACGGGAACGGTCAGCATCATCGTCAACAAGGCAGATACCACGCCGCCGACAGTCACAATGGTCACCGCGCCCCAGATCAATGCCGGCAACCAGGGCGCCTACATCCTCTCTGGCACCTGTACAGTCGGCGCAGGCAACGTCACGGTGACCATAGGCACGGCGCCCGACGCGGTGGTGGCCACTGCGCCCTGCGACAGCAATGGCGATTGGACCACCCCCGCCACCGACGTGAGCGTACTTCCTGCGGGCACGGTGGGCATCCATGTGGCTCAGACCAATGCCGCCGGCAATTCGGGCACGGCCGATGCCACGGTCACCAAGGTCGATACCACGCCGCCCACCACGCCCTCGGTCACGGTAGTGAATCCTCCCCCGATAGACGCGGGCAACCAGGGCGGCTACATCCTCTCTGGCTCCTGCACGGCCGGCGGTGGCAGCGTGACGGTGACCATCGGCACGGCACCCAAGGCCGTGGTGGTGACCGTGCCCTGCGATGGCAATGGCCACTGGACCACTCCTGCCACGGACGTGAGCGGCCTGCCCAAGGGATCGGTGACCATCACGGTCACCCAGACCCAGGCGACGGGCGATGTCGACTCAAGCACTGCGACCACCACCAAGACCACGCCTGGCGCGGGCGATGCCCCAGGCAGCGACTCCGTCGCAGCGATCCCCGTGGGCGGGGCCTGGGCCTCCCTGCTCCTGCTGGGCGCGGCGGCGCTGGGACTGCGCCGCCGTGGCAGGCAGCCGGGCCCGCAGTGCTCCGGGCGGCATCACGATTGACGTAGTTGCCACCATCAAAGGCGCCACGGCCGTGGCGCCTTTTTGCATTGGGCCTGCGCAAGGCATGGGGCGGCCTTGATGCGGCCTTGATGGCGTTGTGCGCAAACACAATCCGCCCTTGAGGCAGCCGTCCCTAGAGTCAAGGCCTCACAACAAATGGCTTCCCGATGAAGCCGCGCCGCCATGAGACCTGTCGCCATCCTCCAGCACGAATCCACCCAGGGCCCCGGCGTTCTGCGTGAACACCTGGAGCAGCAGTGCATTCCCTATCGAATGTTGCAGCCCGCCCTCGATGGCAGAGCCCCTGTGCATGCCGCCGACTACAGCGGCATCGTGGTGCTGGGCAGCAACCATTGCGTCAACGAGGGCCTGCCCTGGATGGAGGATGAACAGTCCCTGCTGGCCGACGCGCTGCGGCATGACGTTCCCGTGCTCGGCCACTGCTTCGGCGCGCAGATGCTGGCGCGCGCCATGGGCGCCAGGGTCTGGCGCAACCCCTGCCCCAACATTGGCTGGAGCCGCATCTGGGTGACGGCCGCCGCCCAGCAGCTCATGGACCTGCCGCGCGAGGCCACGATCTTCCATTGGCACTACGACACCTTCGAGATCCCGCGCGGCGCCGTGCGCACCATGTACGGCAGCCATTGCCTGAACAAGGGTTTTCGACATGGCCGGCACTGGGCCTTCCAGGGCCACATGGAGGTGACTGCCGCCAGCGTGGCTGCCTGGTGCGCCGAAGGCCATGACGAGCTGCTGCGCGCACGCGGCCCCGCGGCGCAGACCGAGAGCGAGATCCTGCGCCACCTGGACCTGCGCATTCCCGTGCTGCACGCCCTGGCCCACCGCACCTACCGGGCCTGGACGTCACAGCTGCAGCGGCCCGTGGTCGTGCCCCTGAGCGCGGCCAGCCGGTAAACCTTCCAGGCCAGGCAATCCCTGGTGAATACCCTGGGTGCGCTTGACGCAGCTTTTGCGTGCAGGGAAACTTTCTATACGAAATAGAAAACTTTCGAATCGAAAGAATCCATGCAGGAACAAGGCAACAGTTCACTCAAGCGCAGGCTGCAGATCGTGGAGCTGGCGCGCAAGACCGACGAGGTGCGGGTCGAGGCGCTGAGCGTGCTCTTCGGCGTCTCCACCGTCACCATCCGCAACGACCTGCACTACCTGGAGCAGCAGGGCTATGTGGTGCGCGCCTTCGGCAAGGCGCGCTACAACCCGGCCCTGCTCAAGACGGCGGCCGAGCTGCCCGGCGCCCACGCCGCCGCACAAGGCCCGGCACAGGCCCAGGTGGCCCAGGGCGCCCTGGGCTGGATTGAAGACGATGCGTCCGTCTTTCTTGGCGGTGGCCGCATCACCCACCGCGTGCTGCCGCTGCTGGCCAGCCGCCAGGGCATTGCGCTGACGCTGCACGACCTGTCCATGGTGGCGACGGCTCGGCAGTTTCTCGATTGCGCCATCCACGTCACGGGCGGCTCGATGGCCGGCGACGAGCCCTGCCTCATCGGCCCCGGCGCTGAAACGGGCCTGCGCGGCCGGCCGCTGGACATCTGCCTTTTCGAGATCTGCGGCATCGACGAGCGCAACCGCCTGCTGTGCCGCGACCCGGGCGCCGCGCGGCTGTACGCGGCAGCCGTGGAGCACAGCGCCAAGGCCGTGGCGCTGGCACTGGATCTGGACAGCACCTCGGGCGGACACCCGGTCTGCGACATCGCTCAACTCGACGGCCTGTGCGCGCACCAGGACATGGAGCCCGGCGCCTTCGATCTGCTGGAACGCCACCGGCTGCAGGCCACCCACAAAGCCGAGGGCCGCATCGAGTTCGCCAGAAGCTGAGTTTTTCCACAACGACAGAGGGAGGGAGACCGCCATGGACCGCAACACGTTTCTCCGGCGCATGCTGGCCGGCGCATTCACATTCGGCCTGCCGGCCAGCCCGGCGCTTGCACAGCCGGGCCCCGGCCCCGCGCGCACCCTCGGCGTGTCCCTGCTCACGCAGCAGCACCCGTTCTACCTGGAGCTGGCCCAGGCCATGCAGCAGGAAGCCGCGCGGCAGGGGCTGAAGCTGGACCTGAGCATTGCCAACCAGGACCTGGGCAAGCAGATCTCCGATGTGGAGGACTTCGTCAGCAAGAAGGTCGATGCCATCATCCTGTCGCCCGTGGATTCACGCGGCGTCAAGGCCGCCGTGCTCAAGGCCGCCGCCGCCCGCATACCCGTGATCACCGTGGACATTGCGGCCAGCGGGGTGGAAGTGGCCTCGCACGTGGCCACCGACAACCGCGCCGGCGGCGTGCTGGCCGGCCAGCTCATGGCCCGCGCCACGGGTGGCAAGGGCCAGATCGGGGTGCTGCACTACCCGTCCATACAGTCCGTGGTCGATCGCGTGGAGGGCTTCAAGTCGGCCATCGCGGCCTTCCCCGGCATGAAGATCGTCTCGGTACAACCCGGCATCACACGCGCCGAGGCCCTGTCCGCATCGCAGAACATGCTGCAGGCCCACCCCGACCTGGCAGGCATCTTCGGTTTTGGCGACGATGCGGCCCTGGCCGCGCTGGCCAGCGTCAAGGCCGCCAGAAAGCTGGAGCAGGTGAAGATCGTGGGCTTTGACGGCATGGCCGAGGCCCGCGCAGCCGTGGACCGCGAACCGGCCTTCGTGGGCGTGATCCGCCAGTACCCCGACCAGCTGGGACTGCAATCCGTGGCCCTTGCCGCGCAATTGCTGTCGGGCAAGCCGGTGGAAAAACTCCACCCCGTGCTGCCCGGCGTGTACACGGCTGCCGCCAGGTAAATGAACCTGCGGAGCCCGCCATGCCAGGCCCCACTGCACACAGCCGCCCAGGCCGTGCCATGCTCGACGCCGTTGCGCCGCCCCCCATGCTCGAAGCCCGGGCGCTGGCCAAATCCTTCGGCGCCGTGCAGGCGCTCAAAGGCGTTTCCTTCCGCCTGCGCGCAGGCACGGTGCACACGCTGCTGGGCGAGAACGGGGCCGGCAAATCCACCCTGCTCAAGATCCTGGCCGGCGTACACCGGCCCGATGGCGGACAGCTGCTGGTGGCCGGCGCCCAGGCCCGGCTCGGCAGCCCCGGCGATGCGCAGCACCACGGCATCGCCATCGTTCACCAGGAGCTGAGCCTGGCGCCCAACCTCAGCGTGGCGGACAACCTGTTTGCCGCGCGGCTCCCGCAGCGGGCCGGCTGCGTGGACCGCCGCGCACTGCGCCGCGACGCCGCCGCGCTGCTGGCCCGACTGGGCATGGACCTGGACCCCAACGCGCAGGTGGCCGAACTGTCGCTGGCCCAGCGCCAGCTGGTGGAGATCGCCAAGGCGCTGTGCCAGCCCTCGCGCATCGTCATCATGGACGAGCCCACGTCCTCGCTCAGCGACAGCGAGGCGCAGATTCTCTTCACCCTCATCGCCCGCCTCAAGGCCGAGGGGCGCGCCATCATCTATGTCTCGCACCGCATGGACGAGATCATGCGCATCTCGGACGAGATCACCGTCATGCGCGATGGCAGCTCCATCTGCACCCTGGCGCGGGACGAGACCGACATCGGGGCGCTCATCGCGCTCATGGTAGGGCGCCAGATGCAGGACATCTATCCGCCGCGCGGCCCCGCCCCTGACCGCAGCACGCGCGCCCTGCTCCAGGTGCGCGGCCTGGGCCTGGCCGGGCGCTTCGAAGGCATTGACTTCGAGGTCCATGCGGGAGAGATCGTGGGGTTCTTCGGGCTGGTGGGCTCGGGCCGGTCCGATGTCATGGATGCGCTGTTCGGCATGCACCGCTGCACGGGCAGCATCCTCATGCACGGCCGGCCGCTGCGCCTGCGCTCGCCGGCCGACGCCATCGGCCACGGCGTGGCTTTCGTGACCGAGAACCGCAAGGAGCAAGGCCTGGTGCTGGACCAGTCCGTGCAGCACAACATCTGCATGGTGCAGGTGCACAGCGGGCGCGGCGGCGCACTGCTCACCGACGAGGCCGCCGAGCAATCGCTGGCCCGCGCCTGCGTGCAGCGGCTGAAGATACGCGTTGCCGGCCTGCACCAGCCCGTGCGCCAGCTGTCGGGCGGCAACCAGCAAAAGATCGTGTTCGCCAAATGGCTGGCCATGCGGCCCCGGCTGCTGGTGCTGGACGAGCCCACGCGCGGCATCGACGTGGGCGCGAAGTTCGAGATCTATGCCCTGATCCGCGAGCTGGCAGCGGCCGGCACCGCCGTCATCCTGGTGTCGTCGGAGCTGCCCGAGGCACTGGCCCTGAGCGACCGGCTGCTGGTCATGCGCAACAAGCGCCTGGTCCAGAGCATGGACACCCTCCATCTGCGCCAGGAGACCGTGATGGCGCACGCCACCGGAGCAGGACTGCCATGACCCCTTCCGAACTGAGCATCACCGCATCTGACTACTCCAAGGCCTCCAACGCTTCCGACGCCGCCGAAAGCATCCCGAACCGCCAGGAAACATGGCGAGACGGCTTGCGAGGTGGCTGGCGATCGCTGCGGCGCCACGCCGGCACCCTCATGGGCCTGGCCGCCCTGGTGCTGCTGTTCTCCCTGCTGTCGCCGGCCTTTCTGACGGGCGGCAACCTGCGCAACGTGCTGCTGCAGGTGTCCATCATCGCCATCGTGGCCTTCGGCATGACCTATGTGCTGCTGCTGGGCGAGATCGATCTCTCGGTGGGATCGGTGGTCGCCCTGGCAGGCAGCGTGGCCGGCCTGATGCTGGGCCAGGGCCTGGCGCCCGCCCTGGTGCTGCCCGCCGTGCTGCTGTGCGGCCTGCTGCTGGGCGCGGTCAACGGCTCGCTGTCGGCGCTGCTGCATCTGCCGTCCTTCATCGTGACGGTGGCGACCATGGGCATCTTCCGGGGGCTGGCCTATATCGTCTCGGGCGGCATGCCGCAGCCGGTGGACAGCGAAGCCTTTCTGTGGATCGGCAATGGCGAGCTGCTGGGCATGCCCGTGCCCATCTGGATACTGGCCGCGCTGCTGGCTGCCAACCACTTCGTGCTGTCGCGCACCGTGTTCGGCCGCAAGACCTATCTGGCAGGCGGCAATGCCGAGGCGGCCATCTATGCAGGCATACGCGTGAGGCGGCTCAAGATCGCCATCTTCATGCTGTCGGGGCTGATGGCGGCCGTGGGCGGCCTGCTGCTCACCTCCCGCCTGTACTCGGCCCAGCCCAACGCGGCCATGGGCTGGGAGCTGGACGCCATTGCCGCCGCCGTGCTGGGCGGCACGCGCCTGGCCGGAGGCCACGGCAGCGTTGCGGGCACCTTGATAGGGGCGCTGATGATCGGCGTCATCAACAACGGCATGAACCTGATGAGCGTGCCCTACTTCTATCAGCTCATCGTCAAGGGCAGCGTGATTCTGGTGGCCGTGTGCATCGATGTGCACAGCAGGCGCAGGCGCTGACGCATGGGCCGGCGGTGCAGCGAACGGCGCACGGGGTTTGATTCCAAAGGGAGGGAGAGCATGCAATCCATCATGACCATGGGCGAGATCCTCGTCGAAATCATGGCCGAGCGAAAAGGCCAGAGCTTTCGCGTGCCGGGGCCGCTGGCCGGGCCCTATGCCAGCGGGGCGCCCGCCATCTTCATCGACCAGGTGGCCCGGCTGGGGCATCCGGCCGCCATCATCGGCTGCGTGGGCGATGATGATTTTGGCTGGCTCAACATCGACCGCCTGCGCCGCGACGGAGTGGACACCAGCGCCATCGCCGTGTGCCAGAACGCCGTCACGGGCAGCGCCTTCGTCACCTACCGCGACAGCGGCGAGCGCGACTTCATCTTCAACATCACCAACAGCGCCTCGGCCCAGCTGCAGCCCGAGCAGGTCAACCAGGCCGTGCTCAAGGACTGCGCGCATTTCCACGTCATGGGCTCGTCGCTGTTCTCGTTTCGCATCATCGATGCCATGAAGAAGGCCATCGAAATCGTCAAGGCCCAGGGCGGCACCGTGTCCTTCGATCCGAACGTGCGCAAGGAGATGCTGCGCATCCCCGAAATGCGCGAAGCCCTGGCCTACATCCTGGAGTTCACCGACATCTTCCTGCCCAGCGGCCACGAGGTCACGCAGCTGGCCCGCTCGGCCGACGAGGCCGGCGCCATCGCCGAGATCTTCGCGCGCGGCGTGCGCGAAATCGTGGTCAAGCGCGGCGCCGACGGCTGCAGCTACTTCAGTGCCGACGAGCGCATCGACCTCGACGCCCTCCGCGTGAACGTGGCCGACCCCACGGGTGCGGGCGACTGCTTTGGCGCCACCTTCATCGCCTGCCGGCGCCTGGGCAAGACCGCGCTGCAATCGCTGCGCTACGCCAATGCGGCTGGCGCGCTGGCCGTCGCAAGCAAGGGGCCGATGGAGGGGACATCCGGCTTTGCGGGGCTCGACGCACTGCTGGCACAACAGCCGCAGCACCTGCGGCATGCGGTGATGGAGGGCTGAAACCATGCCCGCCCACCTCACCCACCTCACCCGCCTGGCGCAGTCACGCTCCGGGCAAACGCCAGCAGCCGCAGGCGATGCGCGCGCAACAGGCAGCGCACTCGGCATCTACTCCATCTGCTCGGCCCATCCCCTGGTCATCGAGGCCGCCATGCACCAGGCGCTGGACGACGGCACGCCCCTGCTGGTGGAAGCCACCGCCAACCAGGTCAACCAGTTCGGCGGCTACACCGGCATGCAGCCCGCCGACTTTCGCCGTTTCGTGCTGGCCATTGCCGACCGCTGCGGCCTGCCGCAGGACCGCGTGCTGCTGGGCGGCGACCACCTGGGCCCCACGGCGTGGACACACCTGCCTGCCGCCGAGGCCATGGACCTGGCGCAGGACCTGGTACACGCCTATGCGGCGGCCGGCTTCGTGAAGCTGCACCTGGACGCCAGCATGGCCTGCGCGGGCGACCCCCAGGCACTGGACGACGCCACCGTGGCCCGCCGCGCCGCCCTGCTCTGCCAGGCGGCCGAGCAGGCCAGCACCTGCCCCGCGCCCGGCCCGGCCTACGTGATCGGCACCGAAGTCCCCGTGCCCGGTGGCGCCGCGCATGCGCTGGAGCATGTGGAAGTCACCGCGCGCGCCGACGCCCAGCGCACGCTGCAGGTGCACCGCGACGTCTTCGCGCAGCAGGGGCTGGACGCTGTCTGGCCGCGCATCATCGCGCTGGTGGTGCAGCCGGGCGTGGAGTTCGATCACACGCGCGTGGTGGACTACGCGCCAGCCGGGGCAGCCGACCTCCGGCAGTTGCTGCGCCAGCATCCGCAACTGGTCTTCGAGGCCCACTCCACCGACTACCAGCGGCCCGAGGCCCTGCGCCAGCTGGTGCAGGACGGCTTTGCCATCCTCAAGGTCGGCCCCGGCGCCACTTTTGCGCTGCGCGAGGTGCTGTTCGCGCTGGCCTCCATCGAAGAGCAGCTCATCGACGCGCACCAGCGCTCCCACCTGCCCGCCGTGCTGGAGTCCGCCATGCTGGGCCGCCCCGCCAGCTGGGAACGCTACTACCGCGGCGAGCAGCCCGATCCCGGCGCCCAAAGGCTGCTGCGCATCTACAGCTACAGCGACCGCATCCGCTACTACTGGGCCGACCCCACGGTGAACGCCGCCGTGGCGCGGCTGCTGGACAACCTGTCCGCCTGCGCCCTGCCCGAGAACATGCTCAGCCAGTTCCTCCCCGCCCAATACCAGGCCGTGCGCGCCGGGCGGCTGACCCCCTCACCCCACGCGCTGGTGCTGGACCGCGTCCGCGAGGCGATCAGGCCGTATGCGGCGGCTTGTGGGAGCTGCCCTGACAATCCAACGCGGGGTGGTTGCCATGCACAAACTCACACTTGATCTGGATGACGTCACGTACGGCTTGTTGGAGCAGGCAGCCAAGGCCCAGGGCATGTCAAAGAGCCGCTGGATGGCCCTGGCAATTCAGGACCACTTCAGGGGAGAGTGGCCTCAGGACTGTCTGGAATTGGCGGGCCGTTTCGCTGACTTTCCGCTATGCAATGAGCCGGCGCAGCTCACAGCTGCCCCGCTTCCCCCCTGATCAAATCCCACACGCTTTGCGCCACGGGCGACAGCTCGCGCTGGCGGCGGCGCACCAGCATGATGTCGCGCTGAACGCGCGGCAGCAGGGGACGGCTTGCGAGGGCGTCGGGGGTGGTGGCGCCACTCGCGGGAGTTCGCCATGCCTGCGGCACGGCCAGTTCCGGCACCACGCTCAGGCCCAGGCCGGCCTGGAGCATGCAGAAGATGGTGGTGGTGTGGCCGACTTCCTGCACGACGGCGGCCTCGGCGTCGTGGGCCTGCAGCGCGGCGTCGATCAGGCGGCGGCTGCCCGAGGCGTGGTCCAGCAGTACCAGCGGCTGGCCGGCCAGGTCGCTCCAGGCCACCTGACGCTTGCGGGCCAGCCGGTGCGTGGCCGGGCAGACCAGGCAAAAGGGCTCGCTGAGTATGGTTTCGCAGTACAGGTCATCGCGGCCCTGCGGGTCGATGACCACGCCGAAGTCCACCTCGCCGCTGCGCACGCTTTGCAGCACGTCGCTCTGGATGCGGTCCAGCAGCAGCAGCTCGATGCCCGGCGCCTGCTCGCGGCAGCGCGCAATGCAGCGCGGCATCAGGTGGGCAGACAGCGTGGGGCTGCTGGCCACGCGCACCTTGCCCAGGCGCTGGGTGGCCAGGCCGCTGACTTCGAGCAGGCACTCATCCAGCGCGTCCAGCACGCGCGTGGCATGGCCCTGCAGCAGGCGGCCGGCGTCGGTCAGCTCCACCTCGCGCGTGGTGCGGTGCAAGAGCTGCACGCCCAGGGCCTGCTCCAGCTCGGTGACATTGCGGCTGACGGCAGGCTGGGTGAGCGCCATCAGCTCGCCCGCGCGGCTGAAGTTGCGGCTTTCCGCCACGGCAAGGAAGGCGCGCAGCTGGCGCAGGCTGATATTCATACGGAAAAATTATAAAACCATCAGATAAATCCATTTCTCTTTTCAATGGCCGTGGCGTCCAATCGGGGCCTTGCAGCCTGGCTGCACGAACCGATAGTTAGTTGGAGAGAGTTTTCCCATGGCACGCCCCCGCTTCGCCCCTGACAATTTCACGCTGATGCTGCTGTCCACCGTGGCACTGGCCAGCTTCCTGCCCGCCTCGGGCGCCGTATCGCAATGGCTGGAGGTGGCGACCACGCTCATGGTCAGCCTGCTGTTCTTCCTGCACGGCGCCAAGCTCTCGCGCGAGGCCATCTTTGCCGGCATAGGCCACTGGCGCCTGCACCTGACCATCTTCGCGGCCACCTTCGTGCTCTTTCCCCTGCTGGGCTGGGCGCTGCGCCCCGTGCTGGAGCCCCTGGTCACGCCCGAGATGTACATGGGCGTGCTCTTCCTGTGCACGCTGCCGGCCACGGTGCAGTCAGCCATCGCCTTCACGGCCATGGCGCGCGGCAACATGCCCGCTGCCGTGTGCAGCGCATCGGCCTCCACGCTGATGGGCATCGTGATCACGCCCATCCTGGTCAGCATGCTGCTGCACAAGAGCGCCGAAGGGGGCGATGCGCTGCAGGCCATCGGCAAGATCGCGCTGCAGCTGCTGCTGCCCTTTGTGCTGGGCCATCTGCTGCGGCCCGTGATCGGCGGCTTCATCTCGCGCCATGCCAAGCGCGTGAAGTTCGTGGACCAGGGCTCCATCCTGCTGGTGGTGTACACGGCCTTCAGCGCCGCCGTCATCAGCGGCCTGTGGCAGCAGACGCCCCTGCCTGCGCTGCTGGGCCTGCTGCTGCTGTCGTCCATCCTGCTGGCCCTGGTGCTGGTCATCACGTCCTGGACGGCGCGCCGCCTGGGCTTTTCCAAGGAGGACGAGATCACCCTGGTGTTCTGCGGCTCCAAGAAGAGCCTGGTCAGCGGCGTGCCCATGGCCAAGGTGCTGTTCGAGTCCAGCGCCGTGGGCGCCATCGTGCTGCCGCTGATGATCTTCCACCAGCTGCAGCTCATGGTCTGCGCCGTGCTGGCCCAGCGCTATGCACGCCGGCCCATGCACCCCGAGGCGATCGAGGATGGCGCCGTGCCCGCCAGCGCTGCGCCGGCCGCCAAGGCCGGAACGGCGCCGGCCAAATAAGGCACTGGCGCGCTCCCACAACGAAAAAGCCTGGCTCTCGCGCCAGGCTTTTTTGCATCTCAGCCCTTCAGGGCCAGGTTGTTGAGCTTGTCCAGTCGTTCAGGCCAGGTTCCCTGCTGCGCCGACTGCAGCAGGATGCGCGTCCAGGCGATCCAGGCGTCCCACTGCACGCGCTTGTCCCAGGCATTGCCCCAGCCGCTGAAGCACTGCAGCGCGCTGGTGGCTGCGCGCGCGGCGTCGTCGGCGCGGCCGGCAGACAGGTAGAGCTGGGCCAGTACCATTTGCGGCTCGCCCACCCAGGGGTTCAGGCGCACGGCGCTTTCCAGCACGGCCGTGGCGGCGTCCAGGTCCACCAGCGGCTGGTCCAGCTGGATCACCGACCAGTACAGCGACACGGCAGCGGCCTCGTCGCCGGGCGACAGCTGCCGGCTGCAATGGTCGAACACCGGCGGCAGCGGCAGCTGGGCGCGCAGCGCCGGGTGCTGCAGCGCACGGCCCAGGTCACTGATCTGGCTGAGCATGCGGCTGGCAGGCCGCATGGGACCGGGCCACAGCGAGGCCGCCCAGTGCACGCCCTGCTGCCGCTGGTTCTGCACCTGCGGAAACTGCGAATAGATGTCTTCCTGCCAGCTGAACCACTGCTCCATGGCATCGGCCATGCTCACGATGGTGAAGGCCGCCACCTCATAGGCGCTCAGGCGCTGGCTGCGGCCGGCGGATTCCAGCGCCATGGAGCCGTCTTCGGCCAGGTCGCCGGCCAGGATCTTCTGCATGAACTGCGTGCGGCTCATGGTGCAGAACAGGTAGACCAGGTGCTCGGCGCCCTCGCCCACCAGTTCGCGCAGGCGGCCGCGCTCGCTGCCCGCGTCGAACTTGACCAGGTCCACGAAGGCGTTGCCGTAGACGCTGTGCAGCAGGCCCAGCAGGCGCACGTCGCGCGGCTGGCGCCACAGCGCCAGCGAACGGGCCACGCCCGCCAGGTGGTGGCGGAAGGTGCCGGCCTTGTGCCAGTCCCGGCCCACGCCGCGCGCCAGCACCACGGGCAGCACAGGAGCGAGGTCGGCATCCTTGGCCAGCCATTCCTCGTCCAGCAGGTCCTGGGCGCGCGTGAACAGCGCATCGTCAAGTGTCTGGAACAGTGTCGGGACAGGCAGGCTCATGCGGGCACCTCCATGGCAGCGGCGGGCCGCTGGGTATATTGCGCCACCCAGCCCGCCGTATCGGCGAACAGGCGCAGCGCCTTGATGCGCCGCGTGGCGGTCAGCGTGAAGCGGTGCTCCACGCCGGCCGGTATGCGCAGGTAGTCGCCGGGCTGCACGCGCAGCACGCGCTCTTGGCCGTGGGCATCAAAAAATCCGAACAGGCCTTCGCCTTCAAGGACGTAGCGCACCTCGTCATCGGCATGGGTGTGAGGCTTGTCGAAGCGCTCCAGCGCCTCGTCCAGGCCCGGCGTGCCTGGGTGCAGCACGACCAGGTCCATGCTGTGGTAGCCATGGGCCACGCATTCGTCGACCACCAGCATGCCCACGGCCTGGACCACGGTGGCCTTGCCGCCGTCGTCCAGCTGGGCCTGCGCCAGCAGCGCGGCCAGGCCGGGCTCGGGCGCCAGCGGGCGGTGCTGCCATTGCACGCCGATGGCGGCCACGAAGTCCGCGTCGGAAACCCGGTGGGATGCGAGGCTGCCCATGCTCTTACCAGGCCGCCGTGTAGGCGCCCTTGAACTGCGTGTCGATGAACTGGCGCACCTCGGGCGACTGATAGGCCTTGACGAAGGCCTGCAGGCCCGCGTCCTTTTCATGGCCGGCGCGCGTGGCGATCAGCACGGTCACGTACGGCGTGTCCGTGGCTTCCAGCGCCAGCGAATCCTTTTGCGGCGACAGGCCTGCGGCCACGGCGTAGCTGCTGTTGACGGCGGCAGCGTCCAGGTCGTCCAGCGAGCGCGCCAGCTGGGCGGCCTCCAGCTCGACGAACCTCAGCTTCTTCGGATTGGCCGTGATGTCCAGCACCGAGGCACGGGCGCCCGCGCCGGTCTTCAGTTCGATCAGCTTTTGCGCGGCCAGCACCATCAGCGCACGCGAGCCATTGGTGGGGTCGTTGGGGATGCCCACGCGCGCACCGCTCTTGAGGTCGGCCAGGCTTTTGATCTTCTTGGAGTACACGCCCATCTGCTGGTTGACCGCACGGGCCACGGGCACGAGCTTGTAGCCGCGGTCCTTGTTCTGGGCGTCCATGAAGGGCTGGTGCTGGTAGATGTTGGCATCCAGCTCACCCTGCGACAGCGCCGCATTGGGCTGGATGAAGTCGCCGAACTCGACCAGCTTCACCTTCAGGCCGTTCTTCTCGGCCACTTTCCTGGCCACCTCGGCGATCTGGGCATGCGGGCCCGAGGTCACGCCGATGGTGACCGAGCCGTCGGCCGCATGGGCCGGCAGCGCGGCCATTCCCGCCAGGGGCAGGACGGCAGCCAGGGCCAGCGATTGAAGCAATGCGCGCTTTTTCATGGAATCCCTCTTTCAGACAATCTCGCGGCAGCTTGCCGCCCCGGCCACGCCAGCCGCACCGGCCGCCGGGGTGTGTGGATCAGCGGTGGCTCAACCTGCGCACCGCCCAGTCGCCCAGGCTCTGGATGGCCTGCACGAAGAAGATCAGGATGATGACCACGGCCAGCATCACATCGGGCAAAAAGCGCTGGTAGCCGTAGCGGATGCCCAGGTCGCCCAGGCCGCCGCCGCCAATGGCGCCGGCCATGGCCGAGTAGCCGGTCAGGCTCACGAAGCTGATGGTCAGGCCCGCCACGATGCCGGGCAGCGCCTCGGGCAGCAGGATCTTCCAGACGATCTGGCCCGTGGTGGCGCCCATGGACTGGGCCGCTTCCACCAGGCCGTTGTCCACCTCGCGCAGCGCGGTCTCCACCAGGCGCGCCACGAAGGGGGCTGCCGCAATGGTCAACGGCACCACGGCCGCCCAGGTGCCGATGGACGAGCCCGTGATCAGACGCGTCAGCGGGATGATGGCGACCAAAAGGATGATGAAGGGGGTGGAGCGCAGGGCATTGACGATCCAGCCCACGATCTTGTTGGCCGGGCCGTTCTGCAGCACGCCGCCGTGGTCGGTCAGGCGCAGGAACACACCCAGGGGAATGCCGATCAGGCCGCCCACCAGGCCCGAGACGCCGACCATGATGATGGTCTCCCACAGCGAGCTGACGAACAGCTCCAGCATCATTTCCGAAAAATTCTCAAACATCGCTCAATCCCTGGTGGAAACGATCTGCACCTGCACGCCGGTGGCGCGCAGATGGTCCACGGCGGCATCGATCTTTGCCGCGTCGCCGCTGGCGAAAACGGCCAGCGAGCCGAAGGTCTGCTCCTGGATCTCGTCGATCTGGCCATGCAGGATGGACAGGTCCAGCCCCAGCTCGCGGATCAGGTGCGACAGGATGGGCTGGTAGGCGCTCTCGCCCGCATACGACAGGCGCAGCAGCCGGCCTTGCTGGCCGGGCGCCAGCTGGGCGGCCAGCGCATTCACGCGCACGGCCACCGACTCCGGCAGTTGCTGGGGAACGATCTCGTCGATCAGGCTGCGCGTGATGGCCTGCTGCGGGCGCGTGAACACGTCGATCACGGGGCCCAGCTCGGCAATCTCGCCGCCGTCAATCACGGCCACGCGGTCGGCGATCTGCTTGATCACCTGCATCTGGTGCGTGATCAGCACCACGGTCAGGCCCAGCTCCCGGTTGACCTTGCGCAGCAGGTCCAGGATGGAGCGCGTGGTCTCGGGGTCCAGGGCCGAGGTGGCTTCGTCCGACAGCAGCACCTTGGGGTGGCTGGCCAGCGCGCGCGCAATGCCCACGCGCTGCTTTTGCCCGCCCGAGATCTGCGCCGGATAGCGGTCGCGCAGCGCGCTCAGGCCCACCAGGTCCAGCAGCGGGTCCACGCGCTTCTTGATGTCGTCGGCCGACATGCCCGCCAGCTCCAGCGGCAGCGCGGCGTTGTCGAACACCGTGCGCGAGGACAGCAGGTTGAAATGCTGGAACACCATGCCGATGTCGCGGCGCGCCGTGCGCAGCTCGGCATCGCTCAGCTGCATCAGGTCACGGCCGCCCACCAGCACCTGGCCCGAGGTCGGGCGATTGAGCAGGTTCAGGCAGCGCACCAGCGAGCTTTTGCCCGCGCCGCTGCGGCCGATGATGCCGAACACCTCGCCCGACTCGATCTGCAGGTTGATGCCCCGCAAGGCATGGACGGGCCCGGTGGGGCCCTTGTAGGTCAGGGAAAGATCCCGAATCTCGATCATGAAAAAACGCCGCGGCGCAGGACGGCCTGGGGACGCCGCTGCGCATTGTTGGGAAGTGGGAGCAAATATAGGTTGCGCGTATAAAAACGCAAACTATAAAAAAATAAAGTAATAAGAAGCTCCGGTTATGCCCGGGACTTCACTACTTTCTGCACAACCCTCAACTATGCCTGAATGTGGACACGCCCTTGCCCTGCCGGGCTATGCGCGGCGCCACGGAGCACTGCGGAAAGGCCGTTCTTGCGGCGGCGTCTGATTGACAGTGCGGCCGGCACGCTGCCGTCGCGGCCTGGCGGCCCCGGCCCGCTCCTGCTTTTGACGATGGCAGGCACCCGCCGCTGCCGCCGCGCTGACGCCAGAAGCAGCCTTTGCTGACAGGCCGCGCGGCATGCGCCCTCCTACAGTGGGCTCAACCCCACAGGAGAAGAGCGCCATGCGCCCAGAACAACACTCCGGCGCCGGCAGCCAGGCCGGCACGGCTCCCTTGTCGCGGCGCGGCTTTCTGCAGGCCGCCAGCATCGCAGGCGTCAGCGTCTGGGTGGCGCCGCTGGCCAGCCAGGCCTATGCAGCCCTCTTTGAAGACCGCGTGCTCGGCAGCGTGGCCCGCGAGCCGGCCACGCAGCTGCCGCGCATGCGGCTCGATGGGCGCTCCAAGGTCATGGGCGCCAAGGTCTTCGCCCGCGACATCCGCGCACGCGACATGCCGCACTGGCCCCAGCAGCAATCCCATGCCTTCATCGTGCGCACCACGCTGGCCGACCGGCTGTTCGACGGCATGGACCTGTCTTCCCTGGACGGCGAGCTGACACCCGACCGCGTGGTCACGGCCGACGACCTGGCGCGCGACGGCCTGGCCTTTCCCGAGTTCTATGGCGAAGACATGCTGCTGCACGCAGGCAAGACCCCCGCCTACCTGGGCCAGGCCGTGGCCATCCTGATCTACCACGACTTCGCGCGCTTTCGCTTTGCCAAGGAAAGGCTGCAGGCCACGGCCGGCGTCATCCGCTACGGCCGCATCACGGGCGCGCTGGACCGTCCGCCCTGGGGCGTGTTCCGCTATGTGCGCCAGGGCGGTGCCACGGCCTTTGACGACGACGTGTTCTCCAGCCTGCGCGATGCCCCGCTGTTCCCCGCCGAACGCAAGCCGCTGGTCTGGCCGCAGATCTCCAAGGCCGACGCGGTCACGGCACGCGGCCTGCGCGCGGCCGAGCAGATCGCCCAGGAGCTGGCCACGCCGCCCGCCGACTGGCTGGTGCTGCAGCGCCACTACGCCACGCAATCGGTGGACACGGCCGCGCTGGAGCCCGACAACGCCAACTGCTGGTATGACGCGGCCACGCAAAGCCTGCACATGGTGCTGGCCACGCAGTCGCCGCACGAGGTGGCCGAATGGGCTGCGCAGATGGTGCAGGCCAGCAGGTTCCCGCTCAAGAAACTCTTCGTCCACCCGTGCTACACGGTGGGCTACGGCTCCAAGGACCACGCGCCCATGCCCTACTACGGCCTGGTCTGCGCGCTGTATGCGGACGGCAAGCCCGTGCGCCTGGCCAATGACCGGTTCGAGCAGTTCCAGTCCTCGCTCAAGCGCCATGCCTTCGAGATCGACTACACCATGGCCATCGACAGGAAGACCGGCCTCTTCCAGAGCCTGGTGGCCAACATGACGGCCAATGGCGGCGGCCGGGCCAACTTCTCGCCCTCGGTCGCCATGGTCGGCGGCACGGCGGCGCAGTCCATCTACTACTTTCCCAAGAACGACATCACCGCCGTGGCCCTGGCCAGCCGCGCGCTGGACGCGGGCTCGGCACGCGGCTACGGCACGCTGCAGAGCATGGCGGCCACCGAAATGATGGTGGACGAAATCGCCGAACTGCTGCAGATCGACCCCATCGAGCTGCGCCTGCGCAACGTGCTGACCTCGGGCGCCAAGAACACCCAGGGCGCCATTGCCGCCGGTGCCCTGCGCGCCGACGAGGTGCTGGAGCGCGCCCGCCGCCATCCGCTGTGGACCGAGCGCGCCAAGCGCAAGACCGCCTACGAGGCCAGCCACCCCGGCCAGCGCTACGGCGTGGGCTTTGCCTGCGTACAAAAAGACTTCGGCACGGGCGGCGAGGCGGCCTTCGCCCGCATCGAAATATCGCCCCAGGGCCGCGTGCTGCTGCACCACTCGGGCACCGAGATCGGCACGGGCATGGGCACCTCGCAGGCCCAGCTGTGCGTGCAATGGTTCGGCAAGCCCGCCGACGAGCTGCAGACCGCCTGCCTGGACTGGCCGGAGCTGCCGCTCAAGGCCGAGGGCGACAACTACACCATGCCCCAGGCCGACCAGGACCGCTTCGCCACCCGGCCGCTGTGGACGCCGGTCTACGCCTCGCCGGCCAGCGCCAGCAACTCGGCCTACTACTACAGCCACGCCACCAGCGAGACGGCGCGCGTGGTCTTCGAGCACGGCCTGTGGCCGGCCGCCGTCGCCATCTGGAGCCAGGGCACGGGCGGCGGCCAGAAGGCGCCCTACGTGGTGCGCCGCGAGGACGCGCGCTGGGTCAACGGCATGCTCACGGCCAACGGCATGCAGCCGCTGTCCCTGCAGGCCCTGGCCCAGAAGGCCCATGCCATGCAGCTGGTCACGGGCGCCGTGGGCCATACCTTCAACCGCTGGCAATGGGCCGAGGCGGACTTCGACATCCTGGGCACCAGCGCGCGCCGGCCGCTGGACGCGCTGGCCGTGCGCCTGGGCAGCGCGCCCGATGCTGGCGCCGTCACGCCGGCCCCTGACACCACCGACACGCCGCAGGCGGCCACACCCGTCGAGGCCTCTGTCACCGCGCGGCGCAGCGCCGCCGGCTACCGCATGATTGCGCGGCGCAACCTGTTCTATCCGCCCATGCAGCGCAACAACGCGGGCGTCACCTACTACAGCGCCAATGCGGCCCTGGTCGAGCTGGCGGTGGACACGGGCACGGGCGCAGTCGAGCTGCTGGCCCACCACTCCATCATGGAGTGCGGGCGGCCCATCGTGCCCGAGCTGGTGCACGGCCAGCTCGAAGGCGGCATCGCCATGGGCATAGGCCATGCGCTGTACGAAACCATGCCGCTGTACGAGGGCGGCCCCGGCGACGGCAACTGGAACTTCCACCGCTACCACCTGCCGCGCGGCAGCGAGGTGGCGGTCTGGAAGCAGACGGCCGAGCTGCTGGCACCTCTGTCGGACACCGATCCGCCCAAGGGCATTGCCGAGGTGGTGATGATTCCCATCGTCGCCGCCATCGTCAACGGACTGCATCACGCCATAGGCAAGCGTTTCCATGACCTGCCCGTGACCCCGCAAAAGATCAGGGAGGCACTCGCACCATGAGCCTTGTCCCGCGCCCCTTGTCGCTGACCGTCAACGGCCAGAGCGTCGGCCCCATGGACGTGCCCGAAGGCATGCCCATGATCGACTTCCTGCACGAATACCTGAACCTCACCGGCTCGCGCCTGGGCTGCGGCATCGGCGAATGCCGGGCCTGCACCATCATCGTGGACGGGCCCGAGGGCAGCCGCGAAATGCGCACCTGCATCACCGGCGCCCACTACTTCCAGGGCCGCAAGGTCCGCACCATCGAAGGCATTGCCGACCCGGCCGGCGCGGACACCGCGCCCCTGCCCTCGCCCGGCGCCTCGGGCCAGCCGCGCAAGGTCATCGCCATCAGCCCCGTGCAGCAGAAGTACCTGGAGCATTTCAGCTTCCAGTGCGGCTACTGCACGCCGGGCTTCGTCATCGCCGCCACGGTGCTGGTCGAGCGCCTGGCCAAGGCACCCATCCGCGCGGCCGATGTGGAACAGGTCGTGGGCGAGGCGCTGCAGCCCCACCTGTGCCGCTGCACCGGCTATGTGCGCTACTACGCGGCCGTGAAGGACCTGGTCCTGAACACGCCCGGGCTGACCTTGAAAGGATGAGCGCCATGTCCGCCGCCGACCCCAGCGCAGCCGCCGCCGCGCCACCCGCAGACTACAGCGGTGCCCGCCCCCCGCCACCGCGCAGGCCCAGGCGCCGCTGGCGCGGGCTGCTGCTCGTCCTCCTGCTGCTGGCCGTGCTGTTTGCCATTGCCGCCGTCTGGGGCAACCGGCCCCATGTGCCGCAGCGCGAGCCGCAGGCCGTGCACCGCAGCCCCCAGCAGCTGGCCCAGGGCCTGTACCTGGCGCGCGCCGCCGACTGCATGGCCTGCCATGACGGGGTGGGTGGCATAGGTGGCGCCCGGGAAGGCCAGCCCTTTGCGGGCGGCAAGCCCCTGCCCACGCCCTTCGGCACCCTCTACGGCACCAACATCACCCCCGACCCCGACCACGGCATAGGCCGCTGGACGGCCGAGGAATTCCACGCCGCCGTCACCCGCGGCACGGCGCCGGGCGGGCGCCAGCTCTACCCGGCCATGCCCTATGCCTCCTACCACCTGATGAGCCGCGAAGACTCGGACCTGATCTACGGCTACCTGATGAACATCCGGCCCGTGGCCCAGCCCAACACCAAGCCCGCCCTGCCCTTCCCCTTCAACCTTCGCGTGCTGATGTTCGGCTGGAAGACGCTGTTCCTGTCCAGCGCGCCGCTGCCCGTGGGCTCGCAGGGCCAGAGCCCGGCCTGGCTGCGCGGGCAGTACCTGGGCAATGTCATGGGCCACTGCGCCGAATGCCACACGCCGCGCGGCATGTTCGGCCAGATGCAGAAGGACCGCTGGCTGCAGGGCGGCACGCTGTCGCTGTTCACGGCCCCCGGCATCACCGCCGAAGCCCTGGCCGCACGCGGCTGGACGCGCGAGGGCATGGCCCAGTTCCTGCAGACGGGCTTCTCGGCCCACGGCAGCGCCTTCGATGAAATGCACGAGGTCATCGCCAACAGCACCCGGTACCTCACGGCCGAGGACATGACGGCGCTGTCCACCTTCCTGCTGGGCGACAACCCGCCCGCGCCCCAGCCCCTGCCGGCCGCCGCGCCCCCGGACTCCGGCACCGGCAACAGCGCGGGCAACAGCGCCGGCAACAGCGCCGGCAATGGCGCGGTCAACGGCGCGGGCACGCTGGACGCGGGCCGGGGCCACTACATGGCGCTGTGCGCCAGCTGCCACGGCAGCGAGGGCCTGGGCCGCAGCCTCACGATGCCCCCGCTCAAGGGCAACAGCACCGTGCGCCAGGCCGACGCCCGCAACCTGGTGCTGGCCATCCTCGTAGGCCTGCCCAAGCACCCGGCCACCCAGCAGGGCCCCACGCCCCTGCCCGGCATGCCCGGCTTCATGCAGGAGCTGACCGATGGCGAAGTCGCCGCCCTGGCCAACTACACCCGCACCGCCCTGGGCGGCCAGCCTGCCGACGTGACCGCCGCCCAGGTGGCCGACCTGCGCAGCGCAGCCGGAAAGTCAGGGCACAAGGCTGCGCCGTGAAACACCGGCTGTTCTACGGAGCCCAACCCGTATGCCCGCGCCTGCGGCGTGGCGGTTGCGGGGTTGCAAGCCTGCCGAAGGACAGGCTTGCTTCGTCATCTGACTCGCCGTGATGTTTGAGTGAAGCGCGCAGCGCGCAACGAGTTTCACGGCGAACCCCGCAACCGCCACGACGCAGGTTGCCCGCAGCGAAGCGGAGGGTCGCGGACATCCGGGTCGCCTTCTTTGATCTGACCTTTCTTGGCGAATCAAGAAAGGGCAGTCGGCTGCCGGGCCGAGACCCGGCCTCGAAAAACAACCACCCGGCAGGGGGAAATGAGCCCCCCTGCACTCGCTGACAAGCCGCGGTCACAGCCCCAAAACACAAGCCCATTGTTTCCACCACGGAACCAACCGCGTTCCACCACCCTCCTTTGCCAGCCGCCCCTGTCTCCCTAGAGTGAAAGCAAAAGGAGACAAGCATGTTCGAAGCCAATCTATTCCAGGGCCAGCGCGTCCTGATCACCGGGGGCGGCACGGGGCTGGGCCTGGCCATGGCGGCCAAGCTGGCGGAGCTGGGTGCCGAGCTGCACCTGTGCGGCCGGCGGCATTCCGTGGTGCAGCAGGCCTGCGAGATGCTGAACAACGACACGGGCGCGCAGGCCTTTGCGCATGAACTCGACATTCGCCAGCCCGAGGCCGTGCACACCGTCATCGACCGCATCTGGGCCGAACACGGCCCGCTGACGAGCCTGGTCAACAACGCGGCCGGCAACTTCGTCAGCCGCACCGAGGACCTGAGCATCAACGGCTTCCATGCCATCTCGGACATCGTCTTCCGGGGCACCTTCTACGTCACCCAGGCCGTGGGCCGCCGCTGGATCGCCGAAGGGCTGCCGGGCTCGGTGCTGTCCATCGTCGTCACCTGGGTGGATACGGGTTCGCCCTTCGTCGTGCCCTCGGCCATGTCCAAGGCCGGGCTGGACGCCATGACCAAATCGCTGGCCGTGGAATGGGGCCCCAAGCACATACGGTTCAACGCGATTGCACCGGGCGTGATTCCCACCCAGGGCGCCAGCCAGCGCCTGCGCCCCAGGATCGACGGCAACGAGGACTCGGCCGACCGCCGCCGCCTGGACAACCCCACGCGCCGCCTGGGCACGGGCGAGGACATCGGCAACATGGCCGCCTTCATCCTGGCCCCGGGCAACACCTGGCTCAACGGCCAGACCATCACGCTGGACGGCGGCGACGCCCTGGCCAACGGCGCCTACTTCACCGAATACCAGGCCTGGGACGATGCCGACTGGGCGCGCGCCCGGCAGATGGCCAAGGCCGCCAACCAGCCCAACGTCAACGATGGGGAGCAGGAGGCCACGCCCACATGAGCACCGCCGCCACGCCCCATTCCACCCTGGTCTTCGAACAGCGCACGCTGACCGGCGCCGCCCAGCAGCAGCGCGGCCGCCAGCTGGCCCAGGGCCTGCGCAGCCTGGGCCTGGCCGAAGGCGACGTGCTGGCCGTCTTCCTGCGCAACGGCATCGAATACGCCGACGTGGTCCATGCCTGCCGCATTGCGGGCATCTACTACTGTCCCATCAACTGGCATTTCACGGCCACGGAGATCGACTACATCCTGGCCGACAGCGGCGCCCGCGCCCTCATCACCAGCCAGGACCTGCTCGACGGCCTCAAGGGCGAACTCTATGCGGACCTGCCCCGGCGCGTCGCCCACGCACGCGAGCCGGAGCAGGACTACGAAACCTGGCTGGCCGCCCAGGCACCCTACGACGGCCCGCTGGTCGCGCCGCGCGGCCACATGGCCTATACATCGGGCACCACGGGCCGCCCCAAGGGCGTGCTGCGCAAGGCGTTTCCCGTGGAAGAACTGCCCCGGCGCCTGGCCGTGAACCAGGCGCTGATCGCCACCGCCTACGGCCTGCAGCCCGGCGCGCGCACCCTGCTGACCGCGCCCATCTACCACAGCGCGCCCAGCCTGTACTTCCAGAACGCGCTCATGCTCAGCGAGCTGGTGGTGCTGGAGCAGCGCTTCGACCCCGAGCGCTTCCTGCAGCTGGTGCAGGAGCACCGCATCGACACCGCCTACATGGTGCCCATCATGTACGTGCGCCTGCTCCGGCTGCCGCGCGAAGTGCGCGAGCGCTACGACATCTCCTCGCTGCGCTTCATCGCCTCCACCGGCTCGCCCTGCGCGCCCGAGGTCAAGAAGGCCATGATCGAGTGGATGGGACCCATCATCAACGAGACCTATGCCTCCAGCGAGTCGGGCCTGGTCACCTTCATCGGCTCGGCCGACGCCCTCACCCACCCGGGCAGCGCGGGCCTGCCGCTGCAGGACGCCGAGGTCCGCATCCTCGACAGGCAGGGCCAGGCCCTGCCCACGGGCGAGGTGGGCCTGATCTACGTGCGCCAGCCCGCCTATGCCGACTTCACCTACAAGGGCAACGAAGAGGCCCGCCGCAAGATGGACCAGGGCGGCCTCATCACCCTGGGCGACATGGGCTACCTGGACGAAGAAGGCTTTCTCTACGTCTGCGACCGCGACTCGGACATGGTGATCTCCGGTGGCGTGAACATCTACCCGGCCGAGATAGAGAACGAGCTGCTCAAGCACCCCGGCATAGCAGACTGCGCCGTCATCGGCGTGCCCGATGCCGAGTACGGCGAACGGCTGCTGGCCCTGGTCGAGCCCGGCCAGTCAGGCACACTGCCCGAGGCCGAACTGAAAGAATGGCTGCGCGGCCGGCTGGCGGCCTACAAGCTGCCGCGCAGCTTCGTCTTCCAGCGCCTGCCCCGCGACGACAACGGAAAGATCGCCAAAAGAAAGCTGCGCGACGCCCACTGGGGCGCGACGCAGCGCAAGATCTGAACCCGCCAACACCGAAAGAGAAGGAGACAACGCATGAACAAGGCCATTGCATTGCTGCTTGCCGCTGCGGCCACCGCAGCCGCAGCCCCCGGGTTCGCCCAGTCCGACTACCCCAGCAAGCCCATCAAGCTCATCGCCCCGTATGCGCCGGGCGGCTCGGTCGACGTGCTGGCCCGCACCCTGGCCACGCACCTGTCCACGGAGCTCAAGCAGTCCGTGGTCGTGGAGAACCGGCCGGGCGCCAACACCATGATTGCCGCCTCGGCCGTGGCGCGCTCGCCGGCCGACGGCTACACCCTGCTGCTGGCCAGCAATGCCAGCATGGTCCTCAACCCCTTGCTCTACAAGAAGCTGAGCTACAACCCCGACCGGGAGCTGAAGCTCACCAACATCCTGGCCGAGGCCCCGCTGGTGCTGGTCACCAACAGCCAGACCGGCATCAAAAACGTGGCCGACCTCAAGGCCTACTCCAAGGCCCACGCGGGCAAGCTCAACTACAGCTCGGTCGGCCTGGGCAACCCGCTGCAGCTGACCACCGAGCTGATCAAGTCCCGCCTGGACGTGGCCGCCACCCACATTCCCTTCAACGGCAGCGCGCCGGCCCTCACCGCCCTCATGGCCAACGACACCCAGCTCATGGTGGACGTGGCCGGCACCTCCCTGCCCCACATCAAGGCCGGCAAGCTGGTGGCCATTGCCACCACCGGGCCGGAGCGCTCGCAGTTCCTGCCGCAGACGCCCACCATTGCCGAATCGGGCGTGCCGGGCTTCAGGGCCTCCACCTGGTTCGGCATTGCCGTGCCCGCAGGCACGCCCGCGGACGCGCGCAACACCCTGCAGGCCGCCGTCAACAAGGTCATGCTCAACCCCGAGTTCGCCAGCGCCCTGGGCAACCAGACCCTGGCCGCCAGAAAGCCCCAGACCCAGGCCCAGCTCGACGACTTCCTGGCCGCTGACGGCCAGATGTGGCGCAAGGTGATCGCGGACAACGCGATTGCGCTGGAGAACTGAAGACCGAAAAGGTGATGAACTAAGGGCCTAAGGACCTAAGGGCCGGACACCTCGGCCTGCTCCACGAAGCGCAGCAGGCTGGCCCTGAGGAACTCGGTCATCACCTTGACGGCATGCGAGGGCCGGCGGTCCTCGGCCGTGATGATGTACAGCCGGTCGCCCAGGCCGGACACCGTCCAGTCCGGGCACACGCGCTGCACCGCGCCCGATCGCAGCTCGTCCATCACCATGTAGTTGGGCAAGGTGGCCACGCCGCTTCCCCGGAGCATGGACTGCTTGAGGAAGGGGAAATGCTCGCTGGTGATACAGGGCTCGCACTTGAGCGCAATCTCCTGCTGCCCCTTTTTCACCGAGACGGCATAGGTCTTGCCGTCGCCGGGCGGCGTCAACAGCACGCCGTGGGGAATCTCGGCGGGGTCGTGGAACGGCCGCGCCTTGGCATAGGCGCTGCTGGCATACAGGCCAAAGCCCACCGGCCCCAGATCGCGCGCCACCAGGTGCTCCTGCACGTCGCGCGCCACGCGCACGGCCACATCCACCTGGGCGCTCATGGGATCGCTCACCCGGTTGGAGAACAGCACGCGGATGCGCACCTGCGGGTGCCGCTTCTGGAACGCCAGCAGCATGTCGGCCAGGTACAGCTCGCCCAGGCCCGTGGGAATGCTCAGCCGCACCGAGCCCGTCACCACATGCTGCAGCGCGTCGATGGCGCCCTGCGCCGCCTCCACCTCCTGGATGATGCTGCGCCCATGCTCGTACAGCACCTCGCCCGCCGCCGTCAGCAAAAAGCTGCGCGTCGTGCGGTGCAGCAGGGTCACGCCCAGCGCCGTCTCCAGCGCCTTGAGCTCCTTGCTCACCTTGGAGCGCGTGATGTCGCGCTTGCGCGCCGCAGCGCTGAGGCTGCGCGCGTCCACGATCTCTACGAAATTGCGGATGAGGTTGATGTCCATGGCTTGGGAGCGGCAGGTCAGGCGGGCGGCCTTGTTCGCGGCCTTGTTTGCGGCCTTGTGCGCGGCCGCAGGCAACGCGCCCGGACCGCCACCCCCGGACTATGGCACCGTCACGACGCCTGGCCCCGCCACCCGTGGGCGCCGGGACACAGGGCTTTCCCCGGTGCCATCAGTCCAGGCTGATCTGCGACGAAGAGGCCACCTGCTTCCAGGTCGTCACATCCTTGAGGATCACCGCGCCGAACTGCTCCGGTGTATTGGCCACCACCGTGCCGCCCAGCTCCGCCAGGCGCTGGCGCAGTTGCGGATCGGCCAGGGCCTGCACGCTGGCCTTGTGCAGCTTGTCGCGGATGTCCTTGGGCAGGCCCTTGGGCGCCAGCAGGCCGTTCCAGGCCTGCACGGCGTAGCCGGGCACGCCGGACTCGGCAAAGGTCGGCACATCGGGCAGCTCGCTGCTGCGCTGGGCCGTGGCCACGGCCAGCGGGCGGATCTTTCCGGACTTGATGTGCGGCAGCGAAGCCGGCAGCGGCTCCCACAGCATGGACACCTGGCCGCCGATCAGATCGGTGAAGGCCGGGCCCGCGCCACGGTAGGGCACATGCATGATCTGCACGCCCGCCTTGGCCTTGAACAGCTCCATCGCCAGATGACCCAGACCGCCCGCGCCCGAGGACGCATACGACAGATGGCCCGGCTGCGCCTTGGCCAGCGCGATCAGCTCCTTCAGATTGGCCGCCTTGACCGAGGGATGCACGCTGAGCACGCCCGGCACCGTGATCACCTGGGTGATGGGCGTGAAATCCTTCACCGCGTCATAGGGCAGCTTGGTGTAGACGGCCGGATTCGTGCCGTGCGTGCTGGACGTGGCGCCCAGCAGCGTATAGCCGTCCGGCTTGGCATCGGCCACGAAGCGCGTGCCCAGCGAGCCACCGGCACCGGCCTTGTTCTCCACGATCACCGAGGCGCCCAGCACCTTGCCCAGCTGCTGCGCGAACAGGCGGTTCACCACATCGGCCGTGCCGCCGTGCGGGAACGGCACGATCAGGCGGATGGGCTCGGCCGTGGGCCAGCCCGCATCGGCCGCCAGGGCCGACTGCGCGGGCGCCAGGGCGCCCAGGGCCAGGGCCGCCGTGGTTGCAGACAGGCTGCGGATCATGAAATTGCGGCGTTGCATGAGATTTTTCTCCTCGTTGAAATTCTTCGGGACCAGCACCGGCCAGTCACTGGCAAGTCATCGGCCCAGGCGCTCCAGCCAGGCCAGCACCCGGCCCAGCACCTCGTCGCCATTGGTGTCCAGCATGCAGAAATGCGAATTGCCGGTGATGCCTGCGGCCGGCAGGTCCAGCACCTCGGCACGGCCGCCCAGGCGGCGCAGCAGCTGCCAATACACATCGGTCTGCGCGCGGTACTTCTGCCACTGCGGGCTGTGCGCGAAATGGTCGCCCCACACCGCCAGGTGCGGGATGGCCGATGCAGGCGCGAAGGCATCCGCCCCCTGCTGACCCTGCTGCCCTTCTTGCACCACCGGCATGCCCGTAGGCTCCACGCCCACCACGGCGCGCACCAGGTTCGGCTTGCGGATGGCCGCATGCGCGGCAAAGCCACCGCCCTGGCTGTGGCCCATCACCACGCAAGGGCCGAACTGCTCCAGCAGCGCGTCATAGGCCGCCATGGCCATGGCCTCATGCCCCAGCCAGCGCGGCACCATCTGCCGCACCAGGGCGTCAAAATTCTCATGTGGAAACCGCTGGCCGACGAAGGGCTCGCCCACACCGTCGCCCGAAGGCGCGCCATGGCCTATGCGAAACAGCGTCCATGCCTCCTCGGCACTGCGGAACACGGGCGCCTCGGCATAGATCTCGGGGAACATCGCCCAGCCCGCGCGGCCGCGCTCCACGGCATCGCAGACCACCACGTCGTGGCCGGCCTCCAGCAGCCGCCACAGCCAGCCCTGGCGCCCATCGGGCGTGGACTCCCACTGCGCACCCGTCATGCCGCCGCCATGCCACAGCAGCACCGGCAGGGGGCTGCGCGGACGCGCCAGCCGGTACTCCATGGCGTACATCTGGCCCACGGCGTAGCTGCCATTCATGTCCAGCGGCCGCTCGCCGCCATTGCGCACCACCTCCCTGTGCTGGATCGGCAGATCCCGCACCGTGCGCTGCGCACCGCCAATGAAATGGCTTTGCATCTTCCTGAGGCAAACTTCAGGCATAACAGGGCTTCTCTCGCATGCCGCCATGCTAGGCATGCCCCGCCTTGGTGCTGTGCCGATTGCGGCGGCGCTGTGCCGGATCAGCACAGCCCTGCACCCACCCTACCCATGCACGAACTCAACCTCAAACTGCTGCAGGACCTGCAGGCCCTGGCCGACACCGGCAGCCTCTACAAGGCCGCCGAGCGCCGCCACATCACCCACCCGGCCTTCGGCCGCCGCATCCGCGCGCTGGAGGAATGGGCGGGCACGCCCCTGGTCGAGCGCGGCCACCAGTCCACCACGCTCACGGCCGCCGGCAAGACGCTGCTGGCCTCGGCCCATGAAGTGCTGGGCATCCTGGAGCAGACCCACGGCCTGCTGCAGCGCCCCCACCGCACGCGTGATGAAACCATCACCATCGCGGCCGGCCGCACGCTGTCGCACACCGTCCTGCCGGGCATCATCACCGCCCTCAACCAGGCCATGCCCCAGCTGTGCTGGAAAGTGGTCACCACCAGCCTGGACTACGGCGTGGAAATGCTGCTGCAAGGCAAGGTGGACCTGCTCATGTGCCACGCCCAGCCCGCCATCGAAGGCAGCCTGCAGGGCCACCACCTGGCCTGGCTGCCCGTGGGTCAGGACACGCTGATCCCCGTCAGCATCCCCCTGGTCCCCCAATTGCCCAAGTACGCCCTGCCCGCCCACGGCGGCGGCCCGCTGGTGCCCTACCTGGACTACGCGCAAAGCATGTCCCTGGGCAAGATCCTGCGCAGCCACCTGCACGAGCTGTGCGACACCACGCGCCTGCGCACTGTCTACGAGGCCGACCTCGCCGACTCCCTGCACGCCATGGTCCACCAGGGCCTGGGCCTGGCCTGGCTGCCGCTCACCCTGGTCAAGACCGACCTGACCGATGGCCGCCTGGCCCGCGCGGCCGGGCCCGACAAGGACGTGCCCATCAACGTGCGGCTCTACCGGCGGCCTGCGGCCCAAAGCAAGCCGCTCACGCGCAGGGTGTGGGCGGGGTTGGAGAATCTTTATGGGAGGAGTCAGAAGTCGTGAGGCGGGTGGGTCAGTTTGTGTGACTTGGCGGCTGCGGCCTTGCGTTGTTTAACGTCTGTAAATTTGAGCGCCGCGCGCTCTTCTTGCCCCTGCCGGGCGGTTTCTTTTAGAGGCCGGGTCTCGGCCCGGCAGCCGACTGCCCTTTCTTGATTCGCCAAGAAAGGTCAGATCAAAGAAGGCGACCCGGTACGACTCACACTCATAGGTGACACATCAGTACAAGGACATGGGTAACAGATCCAAGCTTGGCAGCTGGAGCCAACAGCAGCCAAGGAGCGATCACCATGCCCTGGAAGGAGTGCGCACCCATGGACGAGAAACTGCTCTTCATAGCCGACCACCTGCGCGGTGGTGCGCCGCTGAGCGAGCTGTGCAGGCGCTACGGCATCAGCCGCAAGACGGCCTACAAGTGGGTTGAGCGTTACCGCCAACTGGGCATGGATGGATTGCAAGAACGCAGTCGCAGGCCCCACGGGAACAATCAGGCGATCAGCTATGCACAGCGCCGGGCCATCATTGAGCTGCGCACGCAGCAAAGGTCACAGATGGGGCCCAAGAAGCTGCACGCTTTGCTCCTGCAGCGCTGGGGCCCACAGGAGACACCCAGCAAAACCACCATCTACAACGTGCTGAAGGCTGAGGGGCTTGTTTGCAGCAGGCGTGTACGCAGACGCTCGGTGCCTACGGCCCAGCCCTTGCGAACGAGCAAGCAGCCCAATGGGGTGTGGAGTGCAGACTACAAAGGCCAGTTCAAGACAGCCGATGGTCACTGGTGCTATCCATTGACCATCATGGACCACGCCAGCCGTTATTTGCTGGCCGTGCATGTCTACGACAGCCCCAACTACGAGGATGCCAAACGCAGCTTCGAACAGGTGTTTCGGCAATACGGACTGCCCGAGCGCATACGCAGTGACAACGGTCCGCCGTTCGCGACTACTGGCGTGGCGGGCCTGTCACGCCTGGCGATATGGTGGATAAGGCTGGGCATCAGGCCGGAGCGCATCGAGAGGGGCAAGCCACAGCAAAACGGTCGCCACGAGCGGATGCACCGCACGCTCAAGCATGCCCTGGGCAAAGAGCCTGCGGCGGACAAAGCGGCATTGCAGATGCAGCTCGATGCCTTTGTGGAGCACTACAACCAGCAGCGCCCGCATGAGGCCTTGCAGCAAAGCATGCCGGCCCAGCATTACAGCGACTCGACCAGGCCATACCCCTCAAAGCTACCCGAGCTGCAGTACCCGAAGCATTGGGAAAGGGTTCGGGTCAGCCACAACGGCTTGATCTACTGGCGAGCGCTGCGGGTCTACATAGGCTACCTGCTGGCGGGGCAGTGGATCGGGATGCAGGAGGTGGCCGCTGGCCAGTGGGATGTGTATCTGGGGCCGGTGCGACTGGGCTGCTTCAACGAAGAGGATGTGCGAGGACCGCAGAAGGACTATGTGAGCTTGAAGTGTTACCCATGTCTGTGAGCTGAGTTGTTACCCATGTCCTTGACACGTACAACCCGAATGTCCGCGACCCCTTCGCTTCGCTGCGGGGCAACCTGCGTCGTGGCGGCTGCGGGGTTCGCCGTGAAACTCGTTGCGCGCTACGCGCTTCACTCAAACATCACGGCGAGTCAGATGACGAAGCAAGCCTGTCCTTCGGCAGGCTTGCAACCCCGCAACCGCCACGACGCAGGCGCGGACATACGGGACGGGACGGGACGGGTCGCGGCGGGCGCGCCCAGGACTTTCCCCTTGGCCCCGCTGCAGCCTTGAACTAGCATGGCCTGCACCGCCCCGGCCGGGGCGGCTCTCCTTTGGGTATCGATGAGCTTTCCCGTTCAGATTCCGATCCGAGTCCCCTGCCCTCCGGGCGCCTGCATCTGCGAGCACGACGCCCTGCTCGCCGACTCCATGGCCGACCAGCGCATCCTGCGCCTCACCAAGGAAGAGGAAAAACGCCTGCTGCTGCGGCTAGAGCAGATCACCAGCCTGCAGGACCTGCGCCATGTGGAGCAGCGCATGTATGAGCAGCTCGGCATCCGCGTGCACATCGAGCCCGGCGCCAGCGAAGTGCGCACCGTGCGCGGCATACAGATCGAGGTCCTGCCCATGCGCGGGCTGTGCAGCAAGACGCGGCAGGCGATTCCTGCGGCGATTCGGCGGGGGATGGAGAGGACGCCTGAGGTGGCGTTTGAGTTGTTGGATGAGGGGGGGTTGTTTGGGTGAGGTTTAGCGTCTTGGACACACTCGATCACCAATCAATAAATTTCTAAGAAATATATCTACCGCCTGCTCAAATTAATTTTTTACTTCGTTCTTTAGAAGACCAAGTGCTTGGTATTGCTTTTCAATTTCCGCCAAAGAAAGATAGTGGTTGAACCATTTGTTGGGCGCACGAATATACTGCACATAGATGATTGGGTTTCCGGGTTTGCTCCTCGAACTACTGAAGTCTACGGTTGAGACTTCCTGGCAGTATGGCTCCCTGCGTACGATCTCGGCTGCCTTGTATAGATAGTCGGCGTACTGCTTCTGCTCAGGCTTCAGATAATCAAGGTATATCGCACCATCGTTGATGGGAGCAACATTCTGTCTGTACCTCGGTGCTGATTTATATTTGTCTGGCAATTTTTCCGTATGCAAGGAGTACGAAGAAGGCTGACTTATGACTTGCTCATAAACAACATCTCGCCCCGCTAAGGCCTCCATTACAGAGTGCTGTGTGATCTTAGTGCAGCGGAGGCCAAAATAAACCACCTTAACAGCCCTGTAGTCGTGTTCGTGCAAGCCGGGAGGGGTAGTTATGACGCGCACTTCCTCCTCGTATGCCCATGGCTTCGACTTAACGCCGAGCATTTTCGTCAGAACATCAAAATGGGACTCGGATTTTATCAGGTCAGCGGGCAGTATGGCTGGGGCCGTGTTGCTGTACTGAACGTCAAGAAAATGATGAACGTTAGGTTCAAACTCAACTAATTTTTCTAAGTCATACCCAATGCAGAATCCGCGATGAGAGCCGCCGTAGTGCGCCCAAATCAACTCTTGCAGAGGGTTATAGCTGAGCGAAAAAACCCCGCTCTTGTCAACAAATTCAAGAACCTTGCTCGCCGCATCAGAGACTTCGTCAAATGATGCACAAGCCGTAGGCGCGTTCGCTGCCACCCAACCCCGTATCGCATCAAACTGAGCGTCGAGTGGCACACGATCAAAGCGCCCTTCGAACGGATCATTCAACGTATGACGCTCAGCCGCATAGAACGTTGCATTTTGAAGCGATACCAAATCGCGCTCGAGTGTGGTGAAGTCGCCGCTACGGTACTTATAGGCGAGGCGCCTAGTTGGATTATTCACGATGCACAATGTTTTTCATAACAGGTGATTGAAAGGCCGTAGGCCGGAAATCATCCTCTCGATGGATTGTTGATTAATCACGCGACACTAATATTTTTCCTAATGCAGCAAAAACCAAGCTTGTTTTTTAGGATCTTTATAGAAGTAGGCAACATTGAAAGGTGATTTTTTATAATTCCCACGCCCCAGCGATGGCCAGTCTCTAAATCGGCTTATTTCTTCGTCATTGGCAGGTGAGTCAGAGAAATCCAGTAAGACCAACAATGCTAGACCATCATGTTTCATTAATTTCTTCATCTCATTTGAATTGACCGACGAAGAGATTGTAGATTTTGCTTTTCCTTTATTTCGAACCGCCAATTCAACAGCAACATTGTCGATCAGATAATCAACACGCCCCCCTCCACTCAACGATCCAGGGAGAACTACGGAGGCCTCTGGCACAATTGACTCTCCAAAGTAGCCCAAGAGGAATGTTCTGACCAACGGCTGTAACTCACGCTCTGTAAAATCTTTCAATTTAAGACTTTTACAAAATTCTTTGCGATGCATTGAAATGAAGAGTAACTCAAATGCTTTAACCACCTCTTTAACAGTGACTGCCACTAGATAAACCTTTTAAAATATTAACATGATTCCGACTATGCCCATCCATAGACCGAAACTGGAGCCTGCGGTCTAAATTAGATGACGAAAATCTCTTACCGCATATCACTGCGGCGAATGGCATGTATAAGTTTATATTACTAATAATACGTCTGATTTCTGCTGTTGCCGACTCAGAACCGAGAGCTAGCTTGCTACGAATGCTACAAATTAGACTTGACATCATCCTGACTGACCGCTTTAGAGCGCTGATTAGAGTGGCTAACACCACTTCGTCACAGGCCCCCGCAGAGCAGTTATGCTCGCTGCCCTCATGGCACGACGACCTGTAAGCAAAGAACTGTGGCGACAGCTACAACCCCTCATCCCTGCCTTCGTACCTTCCGCCAAAGGCGGTGCGCGCAAGCTCGCAGTCAGCGATGAAGCCGCCCTCAACGGCATCCTGTTTGTGTTGCAAACAGGCATTCCGTGGGAAGACCTTCCCCAATCCCTTGGGTACGGCAGCGGCATGACTTGCTGGCGCCGCCTGCGCGACTGGAACGCTGCTGGTGTCTGGGAGCAGCTGCACCAGGCCATGTTGACTCGCTTGCGTGAACATGACCAGATTGATTGGAGCCGGGCTAGCATTGATGGCTCCTCGGTACCAAGCCCCCGGGGGGCCAGGAAACGGGCCCCAACCCCACGGACAGAGGCAAGCTCGGCTCCAAGCGGCACATCGTCGTAGATGCCAGAGGCATCCCGCTGGTGATCTTGGTCAGCGGCGCGAACCGGCACGACTCCAAGATGTTCGAGAGGTGCGTGGACGCGATTCCTGCGATTGCAGGCTTGGGAGGGCGCCCCCGCAAAAGACCATCGAAGTTGCACGCCGACAAGGGCTATGACTACAAGCGTTGCCGTGCGCACTTGAGACAACGGGGCATCGCCAGCCGCATTGCCAGGCGAGGCGTTGAGAGTAGCGAGCGACTGGGCAAGCATCGCTGGGTGGTGGAGCGGACCCATGGATGGTTTGCAGGCTTTGGCAAGTTGCGAATCCGCTTTGAAAGACGACTGGATATCCACGAAGCGCTGCTAAAACTGGCAGCGGCGATCATCTGTGCACGCTTCGTGGATCGGTGGTGTTAGCCACTCTTAGGAGACTACTCCCCCAACATCTCCCTCACGCACTCCCTCACCTCCCCACTCGCCCTCCCATACCTGAGCAACAACTCCGCCACCTCATCATCCGTATCCGAATGGAAAAACGCCATCGGCACCTTGAGCACTTCCGCCAACTTGCGCACGGTCAGGAGGTCCGGTCTGTGTTTCCCCAGCTCATAGCGATTGACCCGTGGCCAACCACAAACTGGTAGGCACCTGCCTCAAGTCCATCCGGCAGTCCCCATCTTCTTGAACGCCCTGTCAATCAGCTACGCAACTCGTAGTATCTGCGTCAAGAAAAACCGGCACGCATCATCCCTTTCTGAAGGAGATGCCATGTCAGACGCCAATGGAATGCTTCGTGGAGAGTCGAACCCATGAAGCACATCCCCCCATCCCCTCCCCCCGAAAACACCCACGCCCAGAAGCTCGCAACCGCGCTGCATGAAATGGACCGCTTTGTGCAGCAAGGCTGTGCCGAGGTTTCCGCCCTGGCCCAGTTGGCGCTGGCCTGGCTGGAGATCCCCGAGGGCCATCAGCGGCTGGACGTGGTGGCGCAGGCGCTGGTGACCATTCGCAACAGCGCTGAATCGCTGGCGGAATACGCCGGCAGCGAAGCCCGGGTGATGAACTGCGAGTACGAGGACCAGGCGGAGGTGCGCCGCAGCGAGGCGGCCAAGGTGGCTGCCGAAGAGGCCGGGCATGTGTACACCGTGGTGGGGCCTGGGGCAGCGCGGGGCGTCAGGTAGTCCCGGAGGCCATGGGGCTGCGCCCCGTTGCACCCTGCACGGCCGTCTATCCCTTGCGCGTGCGAAACAGCAGCCACAGCAGATACACCCCGCCCAGCAGCCCTGTCACCAGCCCGATGGGCAGATGCAGGCGCACGGGCGCCCACTGGCTGAGCATGTCGGCCGCCAGCAGCAGAACGGCGCCCATGGCTGCCGCCGTGCACAGGGGCACGTCGGGCGACAGCCCCAGGCGCCTGGCCACCTGGGGCGCGGCCAGCGCGATGAAGGCGATGGGCCCCGCCGCTGCCGTGGCGATGGCGGTCAGGGCCACTGCAGCCATCACCATGGTGAGCCGCGTGCGCGGCACGTTGACGCCGAGCTGGGTGGCGGCATCGTCTCCCAGCTCCAGCAGGTTGATGCGGCGGGCGCACCACAGCACGACGGGCACGATGGCGATGAAGCCCAGCGCGGCGGGCACGACATGCGCCCATGTCCGCGCGCTGAGCGAGCCGGCCAGCCAGCGCTGCGCGGCGACGGCCCGGTCCAGGTCCCCCATGACCAGCAAGATGGTATTCAGGCCCGAGAGCGTGGCCCCCACGCCTATGCCCACCAGCACCAGCCGGTAGCCGCCGGCAGCACGCCGCCCTCCGGACAGCGCAAGCACGACCGCCGCCGTGGCCATGCCCGACAGCACGGCGGCCAGCGATGTCCACAGCGGCCCGGCGTCACCCAGCACGATGAGCGCAATCGCCCCGCTGGCCGCGCCGGTGGTGAAACCGATCACGTCCGGCGAGCCCAGCGCGTTGCGGGAGATGGACTGGAAGATGGCGCCCGCCATGCCAAGCGACGCGCCCACGAAGACGGCCGTGAGGACACGCGGCAGCCGCACCCGCTGCACGATGCGCTCTGCTGCGGGGTTGGAGCCCGTGCCCAGCAGGCTGTCGAGCACTTCGGCGGGGCTGAGGGGCAGGGTTCCCGTGCCCAGCAGCAGCACACCCAGCACCAGGGCCAGCACGACCAGCGCCATGCCCACGGCCAGCGGCCTGGGCCGCCAGAGAAACGAACAGGCTCCCCAGCGCACGACGGATGTGTTCACGGAGGTCTTCATAGCCTGCTCAACCGGTATCTGCACGCCACCCAGACAAAGAACGGCCCGCCGATCAGGCAGGCGACGATGCCCGCAGCCACTTCGGCAGGCGCCGCGACGACGCGGCCCAGCACATCGGCACCCAGCAGCAGCACCGCCGCGTAGAGCGCGGACAGCGGCAGTATCCAGCGGTAGTCCGGCCCGCACGAGAGGCGTGCAAGATGCGGCGCCACCAGGCCGACGAAGGCGATGGGCCCCACGGCCGCCGTGGCCGCCCCGGCCAGCAGCATGACCGCAAGGCAGGCCAGTTGCGCGGTGGCGCGCACATTGACACCCAGCGCCAGGCCCACGTCATGCCCCAGCGCCATGGCGTTGAGCTGGCCGACGATGGCCCAGGCCGCCGCCAGCCCCGCCGCCACGGCAGCCGCCAGCACGGCGGCGCTGGCATAGCCGCTGCCCTCCAGGGAACCGGCCGCCCAGTGGCGGAAGCCGTCGAAGACTTCCGGGGGTGCGTTGAGCAGGATGATGCCGGCGCTGGAGGTGAGCATGACCGACAGGCCTGCCCCGGCCAGGACCAGGCGCACCGGGTGCGCGCCCGCGCCCCGGGACTGGCCGAACGCGAAGACGGCAGCGCCCGCCAGCCCCGCGCCGGCAAAGGCGCACCAGACGTACTGGAGCACGGACGTCAGGCCGAAGGCCGTCATGCCGATGAGCACGGCCAGCGCCGCACCCGCGTTGACGCCCAGCAGGCCCGGCTCCGCCAGGGGATTGCGGGTGACGGCCTGCATGAGCGCGCCGGCCACGCCCAGCGCCATGCCGGCCAGGATGGCCACCACGGTGCGGGGCATGCGCAGCAGGCTGACGATCAGGTGCTGGTCATCACGCAGGTTCGGAGCCCGCAGCGCGCCGAGGATGTCGGCCAGCGCAATGTCGCGCGAGCCGACGGTGATGCCGAGCACGGCAATGATGGCCAGCGCCAGCAGCCCGCCTGCAAGGCCCAGCCAACGCCTGCAGTGCAGGGAGGAGCGCGAACAGGAGCGCTGGGCAGGCCGCGCCACCGCGCCTAGGAGCCGTGCACGCATGGCTCAGCGGAAATGGCTTGCCACGGCGTCGACCATCTGCTGCCCCGAGTAGTAGTCGATGCGAAACGAGGTTGGGCCCAGCGGATAGACGCGCCGGCCGGCAACGGCGGGCAGGTTGGCCAGCAGTGGGTCGTCCAGGAAGGCCTGCACATCGCCCTGCGAGGCGCCGAGCAGGAAGACGGAGTCGCCGGTGATGGCGGCCGAGAGATTCTCGCGGGAGATGAATTCGAAGTCCGAGGCGCGTGTGACCTGGGCGGCCAGCGCGGGCGGCAGGCCCTCCACCTTGAAGCCCAGTGCGGCCAGCAGCCGCGCATGGGGGCTGGCGGCGCGTCCTATGGAGTAGCTGCCGGCCAGGTTGTAGGCGACGATGCTGACGGGCCGGACCGGGGGCGTGATGGAGGCGGCGGTCTGCGCCACATGGGCATCGAAGCGGGCAATGGCTGCGGCGGCCTGCTTCGCATGGCCGGTGATGCGGCCCAGCTCGGTGGCGATGTCCTGCCAGGACTGGCTGGAGTAGTCGACCACGACCATGGGCACGCCCTGCGCCTGCAGTTCGGTGCGGTGCTGGGCCACGCTGTCGGCCCCGGTGGCGGAGGCCACCAGCAGGTCGGGGCTGGCGCCGATGGCGGCCTCGATGTCGAATTGCAGGTTGCGGTAGAGCACCTGCACGCCGCGCTTGTCGGCAACCGCGGCCCATTGCGAGAAAAAGCCCTTGTCGTCGGTCATGCGGCTGGGCGTGGTCGCGGCGGTCGCGACGACTGGCGCATCGATGGCCAGCAGGATGCCGGTCACGCTGGGCGAGGTGGAGACGATGCGCCGGGGCAGCGGTGCATGGTCTGCGTGTGCTGCAGCCGGCGCATCCGATGTATGCGGTGCGGCGCCCGCCACGGGAACGGCGGCGCGTGGAAACCATGCGAAACAGGCCAGCACTGCCAGTGCGGCGGCCGCGCCCAGGGCGGCAAGTTGGAGTCTGTTCATCTCGATCCGAAGCGACGGGGCCGGGCGCCAGGGCGGCGTCTTCAGCGTATTCCGTATTGTAGAATTCATTCCACATTGCAAACACCGAAGGACCTATCGATTGTGGGAAATGACCGGCCATGACGCAGCGCCTGAGTGCTGATGCGGTGACGCTGCGCTACGGCGAGCGCACGATTTCGCAGGGCCTGTCCCTTGCCATTCCCGATGGCTCCTTCACCGTCATCGTGGGGCCGAATGCCTGCGGCAAGTCCACCCTGCTGCGCGCGCTGTCGCGGCTGCTGGTGCCGGTGGCCGGGCAGGTCATCCTGGATGGCCGGCACATCTCGCAATTTCCCGCCAAGGAGGTGGCGCGGCGCCTGGGCCTGCTGCCGCAAAGCGCGGTGGCGCCCGAGGGCATCACGGTGGCGGACCTGGTGGCGCGGGGGCGCTACCCCCATCAATCCTTCCTGAGGCAGTGGACGGACGCGGATGAGCAGGCCGTGGCCGAGGCCATGCAGGCCACCGATGTGGCAGCACTGTCCGACCGCCTGCTGGACGAGCTGTCAGGCGGCCAGCGCCAGCGGGTGTGGATTGCGATGGTGCTGGCGCAGCAGACGCCGATCCTGCTGCTGGACGAGCCCACGACGTTCCTGGACATCGCCCACCAGATCGAGCTGATGGAGCTGCTGGCGGATCTCAACGACGCCGGCCGCACGGTGGTTGCGGTACTGCACGACCTCAACCAGGCCTGCCGCTATGCCTCGCACCTGATCGCCATGCGCGACGGGCGCATTGCCGCGCAGGGCGCGCCCGGGGCGATCTTCACGGAGCAGTTGGTGCAGGAGGTGTTCGGCCTGCCGGCCGTGATCATTGCAGACCCTGTGTCGGGGACGCCCCTGGTGGTGCCCAGGGGGCGCAGGGCCGTGAATGCCGTGGAGCGCGCCGCAGGGAACTGAGGCGCCCGGGCATTTCTCCCCGCGCGGCTTTCAAGGCGAATCTGCGCTGAAGGCCCGCCCGCCCGTGGACTGGTTGATCAGGCTGGCCTCGCGGAACAGCGCGACCCGGTCTTCCGGTGATTTGAGCTGGCCCAGGTCCGAGACGGTGGTGACCGCGCAGACGATTTCATGCTGCGCATCGAACACCGGCGCCGCCTGGCCCGTGACGTTGGACAGCAGGTGGCTGGTCATCTCGGACCAGCAGCGCTCGCGCACTTCGTCGAGCACGGCCTTGGCCGGCGGCTTGCCACGGAAATGGGCGGGCTGCTGGCGCCTTGCGGCGTCGATGGTGGCCTTGGGCAGGAAGGCCTGGAACACCAGGCCGCAGGCAGTGTTGTCTATGGGCAGGATGTCGCCCAGCGCCAGCGGGTTGATCGAGAAGTAGGCGCTGCGGTACCAGCGCACCAGGGTCGGCCCCCGGTCGGTCCAGATGGCCACGCCGCCGCTGAGCGCATGGCTGTGCGTCAGCGCCTTCATGCGCTGCGCCGCAATCTCCACCGCATCCACACGCTTGAGCGCGCCAATGCCGATGCTCAGCGCCGCGCTGCCCAGGTCATACAGGCCGCTGGCCGGGTCCTGCTTGGCCAGGCCTTCCTTGACGAGGCTTTGCAGGTAGCGGTGGGCCGTGGAGCCCCCCGTTCCCGTTCGCCGGGCCACCTCGCCCAGCGCCAGCTCGCTTTCGGCATTGGCCAGGACCATGAGAAACCGGGTGGCGATGGAGACGGACTGGATGGTGCCGGAGCGCTTCTCGCCGGCTGTCGTCTGAGGTGTTGTTGTTTTCAAGGGCTGGGCTTTCTTGCCTGTACCAGGCGCATCGCAGGTGGGGGCGCAGGCGCCGCCGGTGTCGATGATACCGGCTCTGCCGAAGGCTCTGCACGGGTGCGCGCACACCATTTCTCCGCTGTTTCTTCCTTCCGCATGTGGGAATGCATTCCCTACTGTGGAATTTCAATGCATGATGGCGACCTTTGAAAAATACGAATCATTCTCATCAAAGGAAGATGCTGTGAAGCTGTGTTTCCATCGCAGGCTCCCGTCCCGGGCGGGCGCCATCGCACTCTCTACCCTGATGGCGCCGGCCGGCGCCTTCGCTCAGGGCGCGTCGGGTTCCGGGGGGGAATCCAACGCGCTTGAAGCGGTCGTGGTCAGCGGAGAAAAGGTCAGGCGCGAACTCAAGGACACGGCCTCCTCCGTGTCGGTCAAGGCCGGCAAGGACCTGGCCCGGCAGGAGTCCGGCAATGCCTCGGTCCACGAGGTGCTGCACGACGTGCCCAACGTGGTCTACACCGACACGGTGGGCGCGCCCATCATCCGAGGGCAGGACACGCAGGGCCCCAACAACGGCCAGAACGTCTTCTGGGGCGGCACGGTGCCGCGCGCCACCATCAACCTGGATGGGCACTACCTCAACTACAACGAGATGTTCTTCGGCGCGACCTCGGTCTGGGATGTGGAGAGCATCGAGGTGTTCCGCGGCCCGCAGACCACCTCGCAGGGCGCCAATGCCATTGCGGGCGCCATCGTCGTGAACACCAAGGACCCCAGCTTCAAGCGCGAAGGGGCCTACCAGCTGGAGGCGGGCGACTACCACTCGCGGCGTGCGTCCATCGCCGTCTCCGGCCCCGTGGGCGAGGAGCTGGCCGCGCGGCTGGCCGTGGACTACTCGGGGCGCGATACCTTCATCGACTACACCAATCCGCAGTTCCAGCGGGGCCAGGCCGATCAGGATTTCCGCGCGCTGAACGCACGCATGAAGTTCCTGTGGCTGCCCAGCAGCGTTCCGGGCCTGGAGGCCAAGTTCACCTATTCCCACAACGACAGCAACCGCCCCAGCCAGGAGGCGGCGTCCGCTCCGTTCAACGCGCTGGAGCACTGGACCACGACCATGCCCAGCTGGAAGCAGAAGACCGACACCGGCATCCTCGACCTCAGCTACGAGCTGGGCAACGGCGTGCGGCTGGTCAACCAGTCCCAGTATTCGCGCTCGTCCGTGCAGCGCTACACGGGCATTCCCGGCGAGGGCGATGCCGATATCCGCCAGAACAATGTCTCCAATGAGTTCCGCGCCCTGGTGGGCAGCGACAAGGACCGCCTGAGCGGCTTCGGCGGCGTCTACTACGCGCGCACCGGCACGGACGAAAGCCTGCTGCTGCGCGGCCTGTCCGCCTTCGACGACACGAAGAAGAACCTGGGCGTCTTCGGCGAGCTGAACTGGCGCCTGGCCGACCGCTGGACCCTGACCAGCGGCCTGCGCTACCAGCACGACGAGGTGGTGCGCAATGGCACCTCCGTGCTGGCACCCACCGCCCTCGACTACACGAAAACCTTCTCGGCCCTGCTGCCCAAGCTGTCCCTGGCCTATGCCGCCACACCGCGCTGGACCGTGGGCGCGCTGGTCAGCCGGGGCTACAACCCGGGCGGTGTGTCGCTGAACCTCACCAGCCGGCAGTGGGCGTATTTCAAGAAGGAGTCGATCTGGAACTACGAGCTGTTCAGCCGCGCCAGCCTGCTCGATGACCGGCTGATGCTCAACACCAACCTGTTCTACATGGACATGCGGGATGCGCAGTACAACATCCCCGTGGTCATCTCCCCGGGCGTGGCCCAGTCCTACACCATCAACGCGGAGAAGGCCCATGCCTACGGCTTCGAGCTGGGCGCCGACTACCGCGCGCTGGACAACCTGCGGATCAAGGCCGGCGTGGGCGTGCTGCGCACCCGCATCGAGGAAATGGGCAGCAACCCCGGCTACGAGCACAACCGCTTCGCCCGCTCGCCCGGCTACAACCTGAGCCTGGGCGTGAGCTGGGACGCCAGCCCCCGGTTCAATGTCTCCGGCCAGGTGCGCCACCTGGACGGCTACTACTCCGATACCGCCAACACGCGCGCCTATGCGGTCGGCTCCAACACCATCGCCGACCTGCGCATGACCTATGCCTACAGCGCGCGCGTGCAGCTGTACGGCTATATCAAGAACGTCTTCGACAGGCGCGCACCGACGTATCTGCAGCAAAACCGCGGCATCGGCGGCATCGAGGCCAGCATGACCGCACCGCGCATGATCGGCGTGGGCGTGCGCGGAACGTTCTGAGATGGGAATGGCACCAGACATGACAACCCGCAAACCCCTGCACATCGGCCTTTCGCTGGCCCCCACCTGGCTGAGCGGCGACGCCTGGCGGCGGCCCGGCAGCAATATCGAAGGGCTGTACTCCAGCGACTTCGCCCTGGACCTGGCCCGGCGCGCCGAGGCCGCGCACCTGGACTTCGTCTTCCGCCCGGACGTGAGCTTTCTGCCCATGGAGGCGCTGGAGACGGGCGCGGGCTTCGCCAGCCTGGACCCCACGGTGCTGATGGCCGCGCTGGCGCGCGAGACCTCGCGCATCGGCCTGGTGTCCACGGTATCGACCACGTTTTTCCCGCCCTATGCGGTGGCGCGCCAGCTGCAGTCGCTGCACTGGATCAGCAACGGCCGCGCCGGGTGGAACATCGTCACGGCCCTGCAGGGCCACGAGAACTTCGGGCTGCACGCCATGCCCGATGCCGATGAACGCTATGCGCGGGCCGCAGAGTTCACCGACGTGGTGCGCCGGCTGTGGGCCAGCTTCCCCAACGAGGCCTTGAAGATCGACCGGGACAGCGGCCGCTACGCCGATGCCTCGCTGGTCCACCCCATAGACCATGAGGGACCGCACCTGAAGGTGCGCGGCCCCCTGAACCTGCCGGCTTTCGGCGGCCCGCGCATTCCGCTGGTGCAGGCGGGCGCGTCCAGCACCGGGCGCGACTTTGCCGCATCGGTGGCAGACATTGTCTTCGCGCCCACGCCGGACCTGGACGCGGCGCTGGAGCTGCGCCGGGACCTGTCTCAGCGCGCCCAGCGCCATGGCCGCCGGGCACAGGATGTGCGCCTGCTGCCCGGCCTGAGCCTGTACCTGGCCGACACCCGCGAGCAGGCCCAGGAGATGTTCCAGCAGACGCACGGCCGGGTGGACAGGGGCCGCAAGCTGGCATCGATCAAGGCCATGGTCGGCCTGGACCTGACGGACTGGCCCGCAGACCGGCCGATCACCGCAGCCGACCTTCCGCCGCCCGTGGCAACCCCGTCCAGCCGCACGCATGCGGGCCTGCTCAGGCGCCTGATGGAGCGCGAGTCATTGCGCATCGACGAGCTGCTGCAGCGGCCGGAAATCCTCTCCGCCGCGCACTGGCAGGTGGTCGGCACGGTGGACGATGCCGTGGCGCAGATCACCGAGTGGAGCGCCGCTGGCGCCATCGACGGCTTTCTGGCCGCGCCTGGCGGCTCCGTCGAGTCCCTGCATTGCGTGCTGGAGCAGCTGGTGCCGCGCCTGGTGGAGGCCGGTCTGTTCCGCTCCCGCTACACGGGCACCACGTTCATGGAGCACCTCGACGAGTCGAGGTAGGGGCTGCGCCCTGCCCTCGCCTGGCCTTCACTGCGCCCGCGTGTCGGACCCGCCATCGGGCTCGAACGCAAAGCCCACGCCGTACACGGAGCGAATCCACTCATGGCGGTCGTCCGCCGCCTTGAGCTTTTTGCGCAGGTTCTTGATGTGGCTGTCGATGGCGCGTTCGTTCACGTCCAGCGTGTCGGCGCAGGCCAGCTCCAGCAGCTGCGCGCGGGAGTACAGGCGGCCGGGCTGGCGCATCAGGGCCTGCAGCAAGGTCAGCTCGCGCTTGGTCAGCGGCAGCACGCTGCCGTTGAGCATGGCGCGGCCCTGCTCGGGCAGCAGCGTCAGGCGTTGCTGCGCGGGGCCGGGGCCGGCACTGCGGCGCAGCACGGCCTTGACGCGGGCCACGACTTCGCGCGGTGCGAAGGGTTTGCAGATGTAGTCGTCCGCGCCCAGCTCCAGGCCCAGCAGGCGGTCCATTTCCTCGACACGCGCGGTGAGCAGGATGACGGGGCTGGCGCTGTGGGGGCGGAACTGGCGCAGGATGTCCAGGCCGTCCAGCCCCGGCAGCATGATGTCCAGCACGGTGAGGTCGGGCGGGGAGCGCAGCATGCGGTCCAGCGCCTCGCGCCCGTGGCGGATGTGCTCGACTTCGTAGCCTGCATGGCGCAGGTAGTCGATGACGATGGCGGCCATGTCGGTTTCGTCTTCGACCAGGAGGATGCGGGCAGGCTTCATGGCGCGGGATTTTCCAGCAAGGGCAGCCACAGCGTGATGCGCAGGCCGCCCAGCGGCGAGGCAGCGGCCTCGATGCTGCCGCCATGGGCCTGGACGATGGTGCGGCAGATGGCCAGCCCCAGGCCGGAGCCGCCCAGGCCGTCGCCATCGCGCACGCGGGAGGCGTCCACGCGATAGAGGCGGTCGAACAGGCGCGGCAGGTGCTGGCTGGCCACGCCGGGAGCCGTGTCGTCCCAGCGCAGCTGCAGCATGCTGCGGTCCTGCATCTGGACGATTTCGGCGGACACCTGCAGCCGCCCGCCCGCAGCCGTGTAGCGCAGGCTGTTTTCCAGCAGGTTGGCAAACACCTGGTGCAGCCGGTGCGGGTCGCCCTGCACCAGCGGCGGCGGAACGCGCGCGACCAGCTGGTCCACGGTGGAGCGGTCCAGGCCGATGCCGACCTGCTCGAAGCCGGGCCGCGCGCCGTCCAGCGCCTCGCCCAGCAGGGTCAGCACATGCACGGGCACATGGCCCGAGCCGTGCAGGGCCTGCGGGTCGTCCAGGCTCACGCGCAGGTCGCTGACCAGCCGTATCAGCCGCATGATCTGCCGGTGCAGGCGCAGCGCCATGCGGTCGTCCATGGGCAGCACGCCGTCCTGCACGGCCTCGACCTCTGCGCGCATGGTGGACAGCGGTGTGCGCAGCTCATGCGCCACGTCGGCCAGCCAGCGCTGGCGCGAGGCCTCCATGGTGGCCAGCTGCACGGCCATGTCGTTGAAGGTTTCCGCAAGGCGGGCCAGTTCCGCATCGCCCCTGATGGCCACGCGCGTGTCCAGCCGCCCGGCCGCAATGCCGCGCAGGCCGTCGACGAAGGCGGTCAGCGGCTCCAGCCAGCGCCGCGTGAGCCAGGCCGACAGCAGCAGCGCCAGCAGCAGGCCGGCCAGCCCGGTCCAGGCCACAAAACCCATCTGCTGCGCGAGGAAGGCGCGGTCCAGGTCGCGCTGCATGCCCTGCCCTGTCTGCACGGGGGACAGCACGATCTCGCCAATGGCCTGCCCGTTGGCGGCGCGCAGAACGCGGTGCGCCGCACCGGGCTGCGGCGCCATGCCGGAGATGAGTTGGCCCTGGGCATCCAGCAGGCCCACGCGCGCCCACGGGCCGCCGAAGGGGCGGTCCGGAGGCGGGCCGGGGCGGTCTGTACGGTCGGAGCGATCTGATCGATCGGCAGGCTCTCCGCCTTCCGGCCCAGGTGGCGGCGGAAACTCCGGGCCCGGCCCCGGGCCGTGGCTTCCCTCAAAATCAGGCCTCGGCTCCGGCATGGGCATGGACATGGGCATGGGGGGCCGTGGCCCGGGCTCGCCCGCAGGAAAGCCCCGGCCCATGCCTGCGCCCGGGCGCACCATGTCGCGCCAGAAACCGGGGTTGGCGCGCGCCACATCCCAGCCGCCATTTTGCTCATGGTGCTGGACCAGCCGCTCGGCCAGCCCGTCCATGCCGGTCAGCTCCACCTCGGCCATGTAGGGCCCCAAGCCCCTCTGCAGCCCCAGGCGCGAGAAGCCGAGAAACACCAGCAGCAGGGCCACCAGCAGCACGGCCAGGGCGAAGAAGGCCTTGTGCTGCAGCTTCAGGCGTGGGAGGCGGAGGCTCATTCAGTTGCTGCGTCAGACGGCAATGCCGATGGATATCGTGGCGGTGTGGCCATTGGTGGTGTCTCCGGTGAAGGTGGGCGTCTGCCAGGCGATCTGCTCGCTGGTGTTGTCGCCGAAGACATTGTCCGATGTCACGCTGACCCGCGACAGGTTGGAGACGCTGGCGCTGTAGCCGCTGACACCGGCATAGACGGCGCTGGCGATGTCCTTGGGCATGGCCATCTGCGAGGTCAGCAGCTTGTTGGTGTAGCTGCCGGCCGTGTTGAGGCTGCGGAACACCTCGAAGTGCATGTGCGGCCAACGCCCGTCATAGCAGCCCGGGAAGATGGTCACAAAGGTGCATTCGCCATTGCTGTCCGTCGCCTGCACGCCGCGCAGGAAGTTCTGGTTGAGCAGGTCGGTGGAGTACAGCGAATACTCGCCCTCGCGGGTGCAATGCCACAGGTAGATGGCATAGCCTTCCAGCGGGCTGCAGTTGGTGCTGACGTTGACCAGGGTGATCCTGAGCGTCAGCGGCAGGCCCGCAGCCGTGCCGCTCATGCCGCCAAAGCTGCTGCGCAGGTCGCTGCGCACCACGCCGCTTTGCGACAGCACATTGACCAGGCTGCCGCGCGAGCCGTTGGAGCCGTCGGCGGGGTAAGGGCCTTCGGTTTCCGTGGGATCGACCATGCAGGTGCCGGTCGTGGTTCCCGTACCTGTGCCCGTTCCTGTGCCTGTGCCCGTACCCGTGTCGGTGCCCGTTCCTGTCCCGGTTCCGGTGCCCGTGCCGGTTCCTGTCGAATCACTGGAATCACCACCGCCGCCACAGGCGGACAGAAGCGCTGCAGCGCCGCCAGAGGCCATCAGGCCCAGCATGCGGCGCCGGTCGAGCAGGCGGCGCGCCATGACTTGCAGATCGTGCTGAAGGCCCAGGTCGTGGGCAAGATCATCGGCATCGTGAGAGTGGTTCATGGGGATGGCTTTTCATGAGGGCCTGTACGCAGGCCCGTGGGGTTGCAGACAGCCCGGCGGCGTGGCCCGCCGGGCCACGCGATCACTGCTGCGGATGGGGCGGCGGCCCACCTGCGCCGGGCCCGCCGGCCGGCATGGCCACCAGCTGCCCGTTCAGGCTGCGGCAGGTGCCGGCCAGCGTCTTGCCATCGGGCATGGTCAGCGTCACGCTGTCGCCCTCGGCCTTGCCCTGGCAGGCCGTATAGGCCTCGGGCGGCGGCGACGGCGGATTGCCATGCCCCCCGTGGCCCTGCGCATGGCTGCAGGCCGCCGCGAAGGCCGCCACAGCCAGCACCAGGGCCGGGCGAATGCGTGAAGCGTTGGTTTGCGAGAAATCAATCATGGTCTTTTCCTGGAGTTGCCAAGGAATTCTTGCGACCAATCTGGGGGGAAATTGGGAGAAGTGACCGTGATCGAAATGCATGCGGCAGGCGGCAAAGATCGCACCTACGGCCTGGAAGGCCAGCAGCTCAGCCTGGCCCAGTTGAAAAACGCGCTCTCCAAAAAATCAGCCGCTCACAACGCCAGCGCCACCCCGCTGAGCCGCGCCAGCGCCTGCAACTCATTGATCAGCGCAGACGACAGAGGGATGCCTTCGGCGCGGCGCTGGAGCTCGCATTCATGCTGGCGCAGTCCGGGATAGCGGCCTTGGGTGCCCTGGGCCGCTAGCAGGCCGGTGATCCAGTTGGCCATGTAGTTGTCAAATCCCTGGGGTGACGGTGCGGCCAGGGCTGGGTTGATGACCAGCAGAAAGGCGCAGGCGTTGGCGGTGGAACCTTCCGCCGATCCGGGTACAGCGGGCTGGAACAGGCCGCCGCCCAGCGCGCCCGCCAGGCATTCGACCACCATGGCAAGGCCCAGGCCCTTGTGGCCGGCCATGGGCTGCATGGCGCCCTGCAGTGCGGCGTGGGGATCGGTGGTGGGATGGCCGTGTGCGTCCAGCGCCCAGTGCGGCGGGATTTGCGCATGGCCGTCGCGGGCGGCAGCCATGACGGCGCCGCGTGCGACCGCACTCAGGGCCATGTCGAAGACCAGTGGCGGCCGTCCGGCCACGGGCGCGGCGAAGGCGATGGGGTTGTTGCCCAGCGCAGGCCGCGTGGCACCGGGCATGGCCATGATGGACGGCGTGCGCTGGCACAGCAGGGCCATGCAGCCCTGTTCCACGGCGGGCAGCAGCAGCACGCCCAGGGCGCCGAGGTGACCGCAGGCCTCGATGTGGCAGGCCACCACGGCCTGGCTTGCGGCCCTGTCCAGGCAGGCTTGCAGCGCCAGCTCCAGCACGGGCTGGCCCAGGGCATGGTCGCCATGGCAGCGCAGCAGGCCGTTGCGCTCCTGCAGGCTGGGCTTGGCCCGGGTATGGATGGTGCCTTCGCGGATGCGCTGCACATAGGGCGGCAGCCTTGCCACGCCATGCGTGTCCACGCCGCGCAGGCTGGTGCGCACCAGTGCCTGGGCGGTGGCCTGCGCGTGGCATGCGCTCACATCAAAGGCCTGGAGCACGCCAGCAGCCCAGGCTTGCAGCGCTGCGGCGGGCATGCGCACGGCGTCGGTCAGCGGGTTCAGGGAATCAGTCAATGCGCTGCAGCTCCTGGCGAAAGGACATTGCACGCTCCACGTAGCTGGCGGCGCTTTGCAGCAGGCCCGCGACTTCTTCGTCACTGAGCGTACGCACCAGCTTGGCGGGGGCGCCAAGAATCAGCGAGCGCGGAGGGAACTGCTTGCCTTCGGTGACGATGGCGCCGGCACCCACCAGGCTGTGCGCGCCGATGACGGCACCGTTGAGCACCACGGCCTGTATGCCGATGAGCGAGCCCTCCCCCACGCTGCAGCCATGCAGCATGGCCTGGTGGCCCACGGTGACATGGGCAGCCAGGGTGAGCGCGAAGCCGGGATCGGCATGCAGCACGGCGCCTTCCTGCACGTTGCTGCCCTCGCCTATGCGCACGGGTTCGTTGTCGCCGCGCGCCACGGCGCCGGGCCAGAGGCTGGCGCCCTCGCCCAGTGTGACGTCGCCGATGAGCGTGGCCTCGGCCGCCACATAGGCGGATGCGGGCAGCCGCGGTGCCTTGTTCCGATAACGATAGAGGGCCATGCGCTTACTCCAGCGTGACATTGGCTTTCTTGACCAGGCGCGCAAAGCGTTCCTGCTCGGAGCGCAGGAACTGGGCTGCCGCCTCGGGGCTGTTGAGCACGGTGTATTCGTCGCGCCGTGCAAAGCCGGCCTTGACCTCGGGGTCGGCAAAGGCAGAGGCGATGCTGTCGTGCAGGCGGCGCACCTGGGCGGGCGGCATGCCCTTGGGGCCTATGGCGGCCACCCAGCCGGCGATGTCCACGCCGGGAAAGCCCTGCTCTGCCACGGTGGGCACATCGGGCAGCGACGCCACGCGCTCGCGGCCCATGATGCCGATGGCACGCAGCGCGCCGGATTTGAGGTGCGCCTGCGCCGTGCCCACGGCGATCACGCCGAAGTCCACCTGCCCGCTGAGCAGGTCCACCACCATCTGGCCCACGCCCTTGTAGGGAATGTGGCGTGCCGTGGTGCCGGCCGCGTCCAGAAAGACTTCGGCCGCGAGGTGGAAGATGGTGCCGTTGCCGGACGAGGCGTAGTTGAGGTCGCCGGGCCGCGCCTTCATGAGCGCCTGCAGTTCGCGCGCATTGCGCGCCGCCACCTTGGGGTGGACGACCAGCACAAAGGGCGAGCCGCCGACGATTGACAGCGGCGTGATGTCGGCCAGGCTGTCGTAGGGCAGCTTCTTGAACACGCTGGGGTTGACGGCGTGGTTGTTGGAGATGAAGGCGATGGTGTTGCCATCGGCCGGCGCCTTGACCAGGGCCTGCGTTCCCGTGATGCCGCCCGCGCCCGGCAGGTTCTCCATGACCACGGGCTGGCCGCCCAGCGAGCGCACCAGCGCAGTCTGGGCCGAGCGCACGATGGTGTCGGCGCCCGAGCCTGCCCCCACGGGCAGGATGACGCGCAGCGGCGTGCCATTTTGGGCGCGCACGCCCAGGGCAGCGGCCCCCAGCGATGCGCCGGCCAGGGCCAGCAGGGTGCGGCGGCGTAAGGGATGGGACGAGTGCATGGGGTTGTCTCCTTTTTGTGTTGTCTCATGCGCGCCGGGGTGGTTTTTCTGCGGCCTTCGGCGCCCGGGGTTGGCTGTCAGGTCCGTGATGCAAGGGCTCCGAGGATTTCTTCGGTGTGCTCGCCAATCCCGGCCAGCGGCATGCGCACGCCGGGACGGTGGCCGTTCATGAGCAGGGGCAGCAGCACCACGTCGGTCTGGCCGCCGTCTTCGGTCTGCATGGAAGCCAGGCCGCCGCTTTGGCGCAGGTGCGGGTCGTCCACCAGTTGCTCGGGACGCGTGATGGGCGCGTAGGGAATGCCTGCGGCCTCCAGCTGCGGCGCAAGCAGGGCCGATTCATGGCTGGCCAGGATGGCGCCCAGCTCGGCCAGCAGTTGGGGGCGCACGGCCACACGGGCGGCGTTGTCGGCGTATTCGGGGCGCTGCAGCAGGTCGGCGCGGTCCAGCACGCGGCACAGGGTGGCGAACTGCTTGTCGCTGACGGCGCCGATGAACAGCTGCTCGCCACCGGCCAGGGTGAACACGTCGTAGACGCTCCAGGCCGACACGCGCGAGGGCATGGGCGGCGGTGCCTCGCCCGTCATCAGGTACTGCTGCATGTGCTGGGAGGACAGGAAGACGCAGTTCTCGAACAGCGCGCTTTGCACCTCCTGGCCGCGCCCGGTGCGCTCACGCTCGCGCAGGGCGGCGAGCACGCCGATGGCGCCGAACATGCCGCCCATGATGTCGTTGACGCTGGTGCCCGCGCGCAGCGGCCGGCCCACGGGGCCGGTCATGTACGACAGGCCGCCCATCATCTGCACCACCTCGTCCAGCGCCAGGCGCTTCTCGTAGGGGCCGGGCAGAAAGCCCTTGTGGCTGACGTAGATGAGACCGGGCGCGCGCTGCGACAGCGTGGCGTAGTCCAGGCCCAGGGACTGCATGAGGCCGGGGCGGAAGTTCTCCAGCACCACATCGCTGCCAGCGGCCAGCTCGGCAGCGGTGGCGCGGCCCGCTTCGGTGGTGATGTCCAGCACCACGCTTTTCTTGTTGCGGTTGAAGCTGCGGAAAAAGCCGATGCCCAGGCCAGGCAGCGTGCGCGTTTTGTCGCCGCCCGGTGGCTCGACCTTGATGACTTCGGCGCCCAGGTCGGCCAGGATCATGCCGCAGGTGGGGCCCATGACCATGTGGGTGAATTCGATGACGCGGATGCCGGACAGCGGCAGCAGGGGTTCGGTGGCCATACAGGTGTGCTCGTGGGAAGGTAAGGGGTTCATGCAGCGGCAGGGGCTGCGTCGGCTTTGACGCTGCGCGGCAGGCCCGCGCGCCACAGCGCGCCATGCAGGCTTTCGCCGTCCAGCCAGGCGGCCACCTTGGCGCGCAGGCGCAGCAGGGCCTCGATGTCCAGGCCCGTGTCGATGTCCATGGTGTCCAGCATGAAGGCCAGGTCTTCGGTGGAGGCATTGCCGCTGGCGCCGGGCGCATGGGGGCAGCCGCCGATGCCGGCCAGCGTGGCGTCGAAGCGCGTGACGCCGGTTTGCAGTGCGGCATGCACATTGGCCAGCGCCAGGCCGCGCGTGTCGTGGAAGTGGCCGCACCAAAAGCGTTCGCCCGCAATGCGCCGCGCCTGCTCGAACAGCGATTGCACCTGGCCCGGCCCGCCATGGCCCACGGTGTCGGCCAGGCTGACGCGGTCGGCCCCCGCGTCCAGCAGGGCCTGCATGCAGCGCAGCACCTCGGCCGGTTCCACCCGGCCCTGCAGCGTGCAGCCGAAGGCCGTGCCAATGCCGCCCTCGATCAGCATCGTCGAACCCGCCGCATCGCGTGCGGCACGCATGCGGGCCACCTCGGCCACGACCTCATCGGGCGTCTTGCGCAGGTTGGCCAGGCTGTGGGCATGGCTGGCCGACAGCGGCACCAGCATCAGGTCGGCCCCGCTGGCGATGGCGCTTTCGGCACCACGCATGTTGGGCACCAGCACGGAGACGAACAGGCCCGGCAGCGTTCGGGCATAGGCCACCAGCTCGGCCGTGTCGGCCAGTTGCGGCAGCAGGCGCGCGGGGACGAAGGAGCCGACTTCGATCTCGCGCTGGCCGGCAGCGTAGGCATCGCGTATCCATTCCTTCTTGCGCTCGGTGGACAGCACGGTCTGGATGCTTTGCAGGCCATCGCGCAGGCCGACCTCGCGGATGACGGCGGACTGCGGGGCACGGATGGGTTCTGGCATGGGAAGGTTCGCGTGGGGTGGTTTGTCTTGAATGGCACTTTAGACATTCCAACCAGCGTGCAGAAGCGATAATTTTTCGCCTCAGAGTTTCCCGAATGGAAATCCATAAACGCCATGAAAGACCTGGACCTGACCACCCTGCGGCTCTTTGTCGCGGCCTGCGACCTGGGCAACATCGCCCGCGCGGGCGAGCAGCAGCACATCGGCTCATCGGCCATCAGCAAGCGCATGGCGCTGCTGGAAGAGCAGGTGCAGGCCCCGCTGCTGGAGCGCCACCGCCGGGGCGTGGTGCCCACGGCAGCCGGGCTGATGCTGCTGGAGCATGCACGCGCCATGCTGGCCAGCGCCGACCGCGCGGCCCGCGACATGGCGGCCTACCAGCACGGCGTGAAGGGACAGGTGCGGATACTGGCCTCGGTGTCGTCGATTGCCGAGTCCCTGCCCGATGACATTGCGGCCTTTCTGCAAAAGCCCGAGCACGCGCAGATCCGCGTGGACATCGAGGAGCTGACCAGCAGCGAAATCATCCGATCCATCCGCGAAGGCCTGGCCCTGGTGGGCGTGTGCTGGAACGCGGCCGATCTGGAGGGCCTGCAGACCCTGCCCTACCGCTGCGACACCCTGGCCGTGGCCGTGCCGGCCGGCCACCCGCTGGCCTTGCGCGACAGCTGCAGCTTCAGCGAAACGCTGGATTGCGAGCATGTGGGCCTGCCTGCCTCCACGGCCGTCTACACCATGCTGGCGCGGGCGGCGGCCATCATCGGCCGGCCCATCAATTACCGCGCCGTGGTCAGCTCCTTCGACGCCACGATCCGCTGCGTGCGCGCCGGCCTGGGCGTGGCCATCATGCCCAGGGAGATACTGGGCATGGCGGGCTCCGGTCATGGCGGACAAGGTGTGCAAGGCGTGAACATGGTGCCGCTCACCGATGCCTGGGCGCGGCGGCAGTTCGCGATCTGCTTCAGGGACGGCAGCCGGCTATCGCCTGCGGCGCGCACGCTGGTGGACTATCTGGCCGGGTGCGCCCAGGCGGGCTGAGCCGGCCTTGGGAATTATCACGATTAATTGAAGTTTGCGTGATACATCCGCTACAGGGTCCCTCCAACAATGGGACCCATGAACACCGCCCTCATCACCCCCCAACCGGCACAGCCCAAGGATGGCCAGCGCATCCACCCGCTGTGGCTGCGCCTCACGCATTGGCTCAATGCGCTGGCCGTGGTCATCCTGGTGACCAGCGGCTGGCGCATCTACAACGCGGCGCCGTTCTTTGATTTCAGCTTTCCGGGCTCGATCACGCTGGGCGGCTGGCTGGGCGGGGCGCTGCAATGGCATTTCGCGGCCATGTGGCTGCTGGTGTTCAACGGGCTGCTGTACCTGCTGCTCAACATCGCCAGCGGCCGGTGGCTGCGCAAGTTCTTTCCCATCACGGTGCAGGGCGTGCGCCAGGACCTGTTGGCCGCCCTCAAGGGCCGGCTCTCGCACGCCGACCCGGCCCGCTACAACCATGTGCAAAAGCTGGCCTACCTGTTCGTGGTGCTGGACCTGGTGGTGATCGTGCTGTCGGGCCTGGTGCTGTGGAAGTCGGTGCAGTTTCCGCTGCTGCGCGAGTTGCTGGGCGGCTATGAATCCGCAAGGCGCGTGCACTTCTTCGGCATGGCTGCGCTGGTCGCCTTTGTGGTGGTGCACCTGGCAATGGTCGCCCTGGTGCCCCGGACCTTCCTGACCATGATCCACGGCCGTGCGCCCAAGAAACCATGAAAATCTTCAAAGCCCCTTCCCTGCCCGGCGTCGATGGCGAGGCCGTGGTGCGCGAGGCACGCTCGCTGATCGCCCGCAAGCTGGACCAGCCCGCACGCCGCGCCTTCTTGCAGCGATCGCTCACGCTGGGCGGCCTGTCCCTGCTCACGGGCTGCAGCATCAGCGATGACAGCCACGTCGAGGCCGCGCTCAATCAGGTATCGCGCTTCAACGACCGCGTGCAGGGCCTGCTGTTCAGCCCCACGCGGCTGGCGCCCACCTATTCAGCAGCCGAGATCACGCGCCCCTTCCCCTTCAATGCCTACTACGGCGAGGACGAGGTGCGCGAGGTGGACGGGGCCAGCTGGCGCCTGGAGGTGACCGGCATGGTCGCCGACCGCCATGCCTGGAGCCTGGCCGAGCTGCGCGCCATGCCGCAGGAAGAACAGATCACGCGCCATATCTGCGTGGAGGGCTGGAGCGCCATAGGCCGCTGGGGCGGCGTGCGTTTCGCCGATTTCCTGCGCCATATAGGCGCCGACACCAGCGCCAAGTACGTCGGCTTCAAGTGCGTGGACGACTACTTCACCAGTATCGACATGGCCACGGCCCTGCATCCGCAGACGCTGATGGCATTGACTTACGACGGGCAGCCCCTGCCGCCCAAATATGGCTTTCCGATGAAGCTTCGCATGCCCACCAAGCTGGGCTACAAGAACCCGAAGCACGTCCAGGCCATGTTCGTCACCAACACCTACTCCGGCGGCTACTGGGAAGACCAGGGCTACAACTGGTTCGGAGGCAGCTGAGCGGCCTCACAAGCCGCTGTGCCGCCAACGAAGGTGCGAGGCCGGGCCATGCAAGGCCGGCCGATTGTGCAACCTGCAAACCGCTAATCCAAAGGAAGACTCAAATGACCAAGTTCACCACCACCGTGCTCGCCGCCTGCCTCGCCCTGGCCGGCGCCACCTCGGCATTCGCTGCGGATGAGATGTCCAAGGACGGCATGTCCAAGGGCGCAATGACCAAGGATTCCATGTCCAAGGATGGGATGAAGAAGGACTCCATGTCCAAGGATGGAATGAAGAAGGACTCCATGCACAAGGACGGCATGCACAAGGATGGCATGTCCAAGGACGCAATGAAGAAGGACTCCATGGGCAAGGACGGAATGTCCAAGTAAGCCGGGGAACTCGCCTGTCCCGGCCGATGCCGCCCGGGCGGCCGGGCTGGCGGGGCTGCCGGCCATGGGACCAGGCGCAAAGCCGGGTCCTTTCTGTGCACCCCCCATGCCCGCTCCGAGGCAAGAGCGGGCTGGCAGACCTCAGCGGCGCTGCGGTGGGCGCTGGCCCGGGGCGCCGCCGGAGCGTTGCTCAATATGACGGAACGTGAGACGGCCCTTGTTCAGGTCATAGGGCGACATCTCGAGCGTGACCTTGTCGCCGGCCAGCACGCGGATGCGGTGCTTGCGCATTTTTCCGCCGGTATAGGCGATGAGCTGGTGGCCGTTTTCCAGCGTTACGCGGAAGCGGGAATCAGGCAGCACTTCGTCTACCCGGCCTTGCATTTCGATCAGTTCTTCTTTAGCCAATGGGACTCCTGTGAGTACATGTTGAAAGGGGTGCGTCGCCGCAAGTTGCCGGTGCAGCACCATGCTGCGGCCTTGGGCCAGCGCAGGATGACCGCCGCACACAGGCAGCGGATCATCGGAAAAAAGGGAAAGAGGCCCCTGCAGGTGGCAGGGAGAGTGCGGGCCCGGGGAAGGGTGTTGGACCCGCGTGGTGCTCGCCGATGGGAGTGACAGTTGCGGACTTCGTCACAGTGGGCGGCCAACGGCAGTCCGGGGACTGCAAGAATGTCAGACGGGCACTGAGGAGGCGAACAACAAGGACAGCACCTCCAGCAGTATAGGTCAATTGCCGGACCCGCGTTGAAGCGGCGCCGGGTACCGCACCTGTAAGGGGCGGCATTTTCCCTGCCGCGACTGGGGCAATTCGCAGTCGAACCGGAAGAAGTGCCCTCTCTTGGTGGTTGCCGCGGCATCGAAGCGGCCGCCGTCGGCCTGCCTCATGCCTTTCACCTATCCCAGCTTGGGCAGCAGGTTGAACAGCAGCACCATCAGCAGGCCCACAAAGGACACGATGGACTGCACCACGGTAATGGTCTTGGTGGCCTCGCCCATGCTCATGCCGAAGGACTCCTTCACCATCCAGAAGCCCGCGTGGTTGGCATAGTTGAAGAACAGCGAGCCGCAGCCGATGGCCAGCGCCAGCAGCGGCACGTTCAGCGAAGGATCGGAGGCCGCCAGCGGCGCCAGCAGGCCAGCCGCGCCCACGATGCCCACGGTGGCCGAGCCGGTGGACACCGACAGCAGCATGGCGATCATCCAGCCCAGCACCAGCGGAGGCAGGGCGAACTGCTGGGTCATGTGGACGATGGCATCGCCCACCTTGGCGCTGGTCAGGATCTGCTGGAACGCACCGCCGCCCGCAATGATGAGCATGATGCCGGCGATGGGCTTGAGGCTCTGGCCCAGCGCGTCGCGCAGCTTCTCTGCATCGGCGCCGCGCAGATAGCCCAGGGTGATGGAGGCAAACACCACGCCCAGCAGCATTGCCACCAGCGGATTGCCCAGGAAGGCCGCCGCATGCAGCAGGCCCGAATCCTTGGACAACAGCACCTCGGCCAGCGCATGCACCAGCATCAGCAGCGCGGGCAGCAAGGCGCACAGCACGCCCATGCCGATGCTGGGCGCACTGCCCTCCCCGCCTTCCTTCTTGCCTGATGTGAACTGCTCCAGCAGGGCTGCATCGGGGCGCGTACTCATGCGCGGCGTGATGAAGGCGCCGTACAGCGGGCCGCCCAGCACCATGGCGGGGATCACGGCCAGAAAGCCGTACAGCATGGTCGGGCCGACCGTGGTGTGCAGCGTGGCAATGGCGGTGAGCGGGCCGGGGTGCGGCGGCACCATGCCGTGCATGGCGGCCAGCGCGGCGATCACGGGCACGCCCACATAGACATAGGCCGATCCCTTGAAGCGCTCATTGCTTTCCAGCTTGCGCGCCACGCTGAAGATCAGCGGCAGCATGACCACCAGCCCCACCTCGAAGAACATGGGAATGCCGATCACGAAGGCCACCAGGGTCATGGCCCAGGGAATCATGCGCTCGGACGTGCGCTACAGGATGGCACCGGCCAGCCGCTCGGTGGTGCCGGAGTCCGCCAGGATCTTGCCCAGCATCGCGCCCAGGGCAATCACCACCCCCACCGCGCCCAGCGTCTTGCCCGCCCCGTTGGTGAGGTTCTTGACGATCTCGCCCGGCGCCATGCCCGTGGCAAAGCCCACGCCGATGGAAACCACCAGCAGCGCCAGCAGGGGATGAAGACGGATGCGCGAGACGATCAGCGCGACCAGGACCAGCACGCTGGCCAGCACGCTGGCCAGCGCGATGAGCAGCAGTTGGGTATCGAATGAAGACATAGGAGGCTTGGAGTTGTGTTTTTATGATGGACGCCCGCACGCTGGGATGCATGCGGTTTCCAATCGCTGCAAATCCTATGCCTGACCCTGAAGGGGACCTGTAGGCTCCAGGCTTGTTCGCAGGAGACTGGCTCAGAGCCGTGCCTCCCGTTCCACTACTGCAAGACCAATGAACAACCTCGGCTCCGCTGGCACTCTCGAAGTCTTTGTCAGAGCCCCCATCCAGCCGGAATTTGTGGATTTGGTGGCAGATGCGCGCGCAGCCATCGCCAGCGCCCTCGGCGAGGCGCTGGACAGCCTCTACCTGTATGGCAGCGTGGCGCGCGGCTGCGCGAGGGCGGGCTTCTCGGACCTGGATCTGACGATCGTGCTGGCCCGCCCCCTCTCCAGGCAGGAGAGGGCCCGGTTGGAACAATCGCGCCAGGACCTGCAACTACGTCACACAGAAGTCGTGAAGATCGATTTCGACCTGGGCACTCGGCAAGAGGTGCTGGACCCGGCCCATCTCTACAGCTGGGGCTACTGGCTCAAGCATGAGTGCCGCTGCATACATGGAGAAGACCTGGCGCAGCAGTTTGAGGCGTTCGAGCCGTCCAGGGCGATTGCACAGGCCGTCAATGGTGACTACGTGCAGGTGCTGAACGACTACCTGCAGCGCATTGCTGCAACCCGGGACGACATGGAGGCCCTGCGCCTGCAACGCGAAGCCGCACGCAAGCTGATCCGGGCCACCAATGTGCTGCGCCCCTGCTCAGGGGGCTTCTGGCCGCGCACGCTGGAGGAGTTCGCCGATTGCTTTGCGCAGCTCCATCCGGAAATGGCGCAGTCCATGGCTTTCTTTCTGGCGCAGGCAAGGACGCCCGAGGCACCCAGAGCTCGTTTCAACGCAGAGCTTTCGGCCTTCATCAGCTGGATTCGGCGCCAGCGGGCTGCATCTACGGCAGTCTAGGTACCGGGCAACGCCAGGGCCCAAGCCGCCAAACGCTTGGCTGCCACAAAAGCTTCAAATCTCCGTCACCGCACCGTCACGCGCAGCGGGTGCAATGTAAACGTTTTCAAGAAATCGTTTACATCCATGAGCATCACCGAGGTTGCACGCCGCGCGGGCCTGTCCGTCGCCACTGTTTCGCGGGTTTTCAATTCGCCGGAGGTGGTCAATGCGCAAACGCGCAGCACGGTGCTGCGTGTGGCGCAGGAAGTGGGCTATGTGGCCAATGCCAGCGCCCGCACGCTGCGCACGCGCAGCAGCAAGGTGCTGGGCGTGGTGCTGCCCACGCTCACCAATCCGGTGTTTGCCGAGTGCCTGCAGGGCATTGCCTCACAGGCGGCGCTGCGCGGCTATGCGATTTCGCCTTGCACCACCGAATACGACCACGCCGGTGAAGACGCGGCCACCACGCGGCTGCTGGCCAGCGGGGTGGATGCGCTGGTGCTGGTGGTCTCCAACCCTGGCGATTCGGGGGCGCTGGCGCGTGTGCGCCAGGCCGGCAAGCCCTATGTGCTGGCCTATCACCACACCCATGAGCATGCCTGCGTGGGCGTGGACAACACGGGCGCCGTCAGGGAGCTGGTGCTGCGCCTGGCTGCGGCAGGCCACAGCCGCATCGGCATGGTCACGGGCCAGTTGCAGGCGTCCGACCGCGCCCAGCAGCGCTGCCGTGGCTATGCGCTGGGCATGCAGGCCGCAGGCCTGTCGCCGCTGCCGGTCTGGGAGGTGCCCTTTGCCGCCACCGCCGTGCAGATGCTGCAGCAGCACCTGAGCGAGCAGGCGCCGCCCACGGCCATTGTCTGCAGCAACGATCTGCTGGCGATACGCACCATCCGCGCGGCATCGCTGGCCGGGTTCTCCGTGCCTGCGGACCTGAGCGTGGTCGGCTTTGACGGGATTGCCATGGCCGGCGATCTCACGCCTTCGCTGGCCTCGATTTCCCAGCCCAACCACGAGATCGGCTCGGCCTGCGTGCGCCTGCTGTGCGATGCGCTGGCAGGCAAGAAAACCCTGGCCGCGCAGGACAGCCTGTGCCTGCCGCATGGCTGGCGCAGCGGCGAGTCCTGCCGGCTCTGAAACCAACAACAGCGGCCCGCGCAAGCCAAGGCCGCGCCCTTCCCTTCCCCACGCTCCCCCACCTCTTCGAGTACGCACCATGAAACTGACTGCCCTCCCCTTCAAGCTCTCCTTCAAGCGCCTTGCCCTGCTGGCCGCCACCACCGCCGTCTGCGGCACGGCCCTGGCCCAGAGCGCCATCTGCTACAACTGCCCGCCCGAATGGGCCGACTGGGGCACGCAGATCAAGGCCATCAAGGCCGATACCGGCATCACCGTGCCGCCGGACAACAAGAACTCCGGCCAGTCGCTGGCCCAGCTGGTGGCCGAGAAGGCCAGCCCCGTGGCCGACGTGACCTACCTGGGCGTGACCTTCGCCATCCAGGCGCAGAAAGACGGCGTGGTCGCCGCCTACAAGCCCGCCCACTGGGACCAGGTTCCCGCCGGCCTCAAGGACCCCAAGGGCGAGTGGGTGACCATCCATTCGGGCACGCTGGGCTTCATGGTCAACAAGGCGGCGCTGGGCGGCAAGCCCGTGCCGCAGTCCTGGGCAGACCTGCTCAAGCCCGAATACAAGGGCCTGGTCGGCTACCTGGACCCGGCATCGGCCTTCGTGGGCTATGTGGGCGCCGTGGCCGTGAACCAGGCCATGGGCGGCACGCTGGACAACTTCCAGCCCGCCATCGACTACTTCAAAAAGCTGCAGAAGAACGAGCCCATCGTGCCCAAGCAGACCTCGTATGCACGCCTGCTGTCGGGCGAGATCGGCATCCTGCTGGACTACGACTTCAACGCCTACCGCGCCCGCTACAAGGACAAGGCCGACGTGGACTTCGTGATCCCCAAGGAAGGCACCGTGGTCATGCCCTATGTGATGAGCCTGGTGAACAAGGCGCCGCACACGGACAACGGCAAGAAGGTGCTGGACTATGTGCTGTCCGACAAGGGCCAGTCCATCTGGGCCAACGCCTACCTGCGCCCCGTGCGCGACGTGGCCCTGCCCAAGGAGGTGGCCGGCCATTTCCTGCCCGCCAGCGAGTACGCACGCGCCACCTCGGTGGACTACCAGAAGATGGCCGACGTGCAAAAGGGCTTCTCCACGCGCTACCTGCGTGAAGTGCGTTGAGCCGGGCGGACTGCATCGTGGGCATTCCCTCCCAAGCGCCAGGCGACTGGCGCGCCCGCGCGCTGCTGCTGGCCTGCAGCGCGCCGGCCGTGGCCTTCTTCGCGGCGTTCTGGCTGCTGCCGGCCGGCCTGCTGCTGGCGCTGCCGGCGCGTGAAGGCTGGCGCACCTATTTCGCCACCCTGACCGACGCGCTGTACCTGCAAAGCCTGCTGCAGACGCTGGCCCTGTCGCTGGCCGTGACCGTGGCCACGCTGCTGATCGGCGCGGTGATGGGCATTGCGCTGGCGCGCCACCGCTTCACGGGGCGCGGCCTGCTGCTGTCGCTGCTGACGCTGCCGCTGTCGTTTCCGGGCGTGATCATCGGCTTTTTCATCATCCTGCTGGGCGGGCGCCAGGGCGCACTGGCCGACCTGTCGGTGGCCCTGGGCGGTGAGCGGATCACCTTCGCCTACGGGCTGCTGGGCCTGTTCCTGGGCTACCTGTACTTCTCGCTGCCGCGCGCCATTGCCTCCTACACGGCAGCGGCCGAGGCGCTGGACCCGCACCTGGAGGAGGCCGCGCGCTCGCTGGGCGGCAACGGCTGGAGCGTGGCGCGTGATGTGTGGTGGCCGCAGCTGCTGCCCACCACGCTGGCCTGCGGCGCCATCGTGTTCGCCACGTCGGTCGGCGCCTTCGGCACGGCCTTCACCCTGTCGAGCAAGTTCGAGGTGCTGCCCATCACCATCTACAACGAGTTCACCAACTACGCCAACTTCGCCCTGGCCGCCAGCCTGTCGATCAGCCTGGGGCTGATCACCTGGCTGGTGCTGTGGCTGTCGCGGCGCTGGGCGGGTCCCGCCGCCACAGGAGTCTGACCATGCGGACCACACAAAAAATGCCACCGCTGATGTGGCTGGTGACCGCCACCGTCACCCTGTTCATGCTGGCGCCCATGCTGCTGTCGGTGCTGGCCGGGCTGGTGCAGAACTACGGCCAGGGCCTGTCCAGCGGATTGACCACGCGCTGGCTGGCCGAGGTCTGGGCCGGCTACGGCAATACCGTGCTGATGTCGCTGCTGCTGGCCTGCGCCTGCGTGGCCATGACCTTGGTGCTGGGCGTGCCCTGCGCCTATGCGCTGGCGCGCAGCCGCTCGCCCTGGGCCCGGCATTTCGAGGAGCTGCTGACCCTGCCCGTGGCCATTCCGGGCCTGGCCAGCGCCCTGGCCCTGCTGCTGGCCTATGGCAGCGTGGCCGCCTTCCGCCAGAGCTTTGCCTTCATCCTGGTGGGCCATGTGGTGTTCACCCTGCCCTTCATGGTGCGCATGGTGGGCTCGGCACTGCGCCGCCAGGAGCTGGTGGCGCTGGAGGAGGCTGCGCGCAGCCTGGGCGCCTCGTTCGCGCAGCGCTTCCTGGGCGTGCTGGTGCCTGCCGTGCTGCCCGCCATCGTGGCCGCCTGCCTGATGGTGTTCACCCTGTCCATGGGCGAGTTCAACCTGACCTGGATGCTGCACACGCCGCTGACGCGCACCCTGCCCGTGGGCCTGGCCGACAGCTATGCGTCCATGCGCATCGAGGTGGGCTCGGCCTACACCCTCATCTTCCTCATCGTCATCCTGCCCGTGATGTGGCTGCTGCAGGCGCTGGGGCATTTCATCGAGAAGCATTATGGAAAGTAATAGCGTCGCCATCGACATCCGGCAGTGCGCCAAGACCTATGCCGACGGCACCCGCGGCCTGCAGGCCACCGACCTGCGCGTGGAGCCCGGCGAGGTGCTGGCCCTGCTGGGACCCTCGGGCTGCGGCAAGACCACGCTGCTGCGCATCATCGCGGGGCTGGAGACGCCGGATGCGGGCAGCCGCATCGCCTTCGGCGACACCGACGTCACCCGCGTGCCCATAGAAAAGCGCCAGGTGGGCATGGTGTTCCAGCACTACGCGCTGTTCCCGCAGATGAGCGTGCAGGCCAACATAGCCTACGGCCTGCGCATACGCGGCGTGTCCGAGCAGGAGCAGCGCCGCGTGGTGGGCGAACTGGTGGACTTGGTGCGCCTGAACGGCCTGGAGCACAAGCGCCCGGCCGAACTGTCCGGCGGCCAGCGCCAGCGCGTGGCCCTGGCCCGCGCCGTGGCATCGCGCCCGCGCGTGCTGCTGCTGGACGAGCCGCTGACCGCGCTGGACGCCAAGCTCAAGGAAACCCTGCGTGACGAACTCGCACAGCTGCTGCGCCAGCTGCGCATCACCGCCGTCCACGTCACGCACGACCAGCAGGAGGCCATGGCCATTGCCGACCGCATGGCCGTCATGCAGGCAGGCCGCATTCTGCAGGTGGGCGACGGTGAGAGCCTGTACCGCCGACCGGCCCATCCCTTTGTCGCCACCTTCCTGGGGCGCGTGAACCAGGTCGAGCGCAGCGAAGACGATGCGCGCAGCAACCGGCTGGCGCTGGCCGGCATGGAGCTGGCCTGCCCGGCCGAATGCACGGGCGCGGCCCGGCTGCTGCTGCGCCCGGAGGACATCGAGGTCTGCGCCGCCGGCACGCCGGGCGCCGTGCCCGCATCGGTGGCGCGCCGCGTCTTTCTGGGCGACCGCCTGCAGCTCACGCTGGAACTGGCGGGCCACACGCCGCTGATGGCCGACGTGGCCCGCGACCACGCCGCGCAATCGGGCGACCGCGTGGCCTTGCGCATCGCCCCCCACCAATGGATGCCCAACCATGCCCACGCCTGAAACCCTGCGCCCCTCCATGACCACCTTCCTGGCCCAGCTCACCGACCTGCACATCCGCGAACCCGGCCGCCTGACCTACCGCCGCATCGATACCGCCCAATACCTGGAGCGCACGGTGCAAAGCGTGCTGGCCCTGCCCCAGCAGCCGCACGCCCTGGTGATCACCGGCGACCTGACCGACTTCGGCCGGCCTGCCGAATACGCCCACCTGCGCAGCCTGCTGGCACCGCTGGGCACCCTGCCCGTCTACCTGCTGCCCGGCAACCACGATGACCGCGACGCGCTGCGCACCGCCTTTCCCGAGCATCCCTGGCTGCGCAGCGAAGGCTTCATCCAGTACGCCGTGGACATTGGCGCGCTACGGCTGATCGCGCTGGACACCGTGGTGCCCGGCCACAGCGAGGGCGCGCTGTGCGAGGAGCGCCTGCAATGGCTGGAGCTGCAACTGGCCGCCAGCGAAGGCCGCCCCGTGGTGATCGCCATGCACCACCCGCCCTTCGAGACCCTGATAGGCCACATGGACAAGATCGGCCTGCTGCAAGGTGCACAGGCGCTGGAAGACCTGGTGCGCCGCCACCCCAACGTGCAGCGCGTCATCTGCGGCCACCTGCACCGCAGCATCCAGGTCGCCTTTGGCGGCACGGTGGCCATGACCTCGCCTGCGCCCGCCCACCAGGTCTGCCTGGACCTGGCGCCCGACGCCGCATCGGCCTGGACGCTGGAGCCGCCCGGCTTCATGCTGCACGCCCTGCCGCCCGGCGGCCGGCTGGTCAGCCATGCCGTAGCCAGCGGCCAGTTTGACGGCCCGCACCCGTTCTGGGATGCGCAGGGGCGGCTGATCGACTGAGCCCGGACGCGCGCGGCCCTGGTGAAAGCCGACGAGAATATCCGCCATGGATATCAACAACATCAAGGGCCGCCTGGACTTCCTGCGCGAGGCGGAAAAGCTCAAGAGCGTGCTGCGCAGCGCCCACACCTCCACCGGCCGCACCGAAAGCACGGCCGAGCACAGCTGGCGCCTGTGCCTGATGGCCATCGCCTTCGAGGACCAGTTCGCACAGCTGGACATGCTCAAGCTGCTCAAGCTGTGCGTGATCCACGACCTGGGCGAGGCCATCCACGGCGACATCCCCGCCGTGGAAAAGAACCAGCACCCCGACAAGAGCGCGCAGGAAAAGGCCGACCTGCTGCACCTGACCCGCTCGCTGCAGCCCGGGCACCGCGACGCCATCATGGCCCTGTGGCAGGAGTACGAAGACGCCGCCACCCCCGAGGCCCGTGCCGTCAAGGCCCTGGACAAGCTGGAGACCATCCTGCAGCACAACCAGGGGATCAATCCGCAGGATTTCGACTACGGCTTCAACCTGGGCTACGGCAGGAAGTACACGGGCGCCGATCCTCTGTTCGCCCAGGTGCGCAGCCTGCTCGACGAGGACACGCGCCAGAAAATGGGCGCCGCCGCGCAGGACGCCAGCGCGACCTAGCTGCGCCAGCGCCCCTGTGGCCGCGTCAGCGGCCCGCGCCGACCCGCTGGCGCCGCCCCAGCCCCATCCATCCGATGGCTGCGGCCAGCAGGCTCAGGACCGCAAGGGCTGTGTGCTGCAGCGTCGGCACGGGGGTCACCTGGCCACCGCCGGGGAAAGCCGCCACCGTATTGATGGACGCGGAAGCCATGCACGGCACCGTTCCCACGACCTGCCCTGCTTGCATGCACTGCACCGACGGGTCCCCGGCATCCACGGTGGCCACATTGGTAATGGTTGCGGGCGCCGGGTTGGACACGCTGGCCATCACGGTGAACACCAGCGAGTCTCCTGCCGCGAACACGGGCACCGTGACTGCCAGCGATCCGGAGCCTGACGCCCCGGGACATGGCGTGCTGGCGCCGGGCGTACAGGTCCAGGTGGCGCGCTCCAGGCCGGCAGGCAGGCTGTCGGCAATCTGCGCCTGGGTGGCGGGCACGGTCCCCGTATTCCTGACGGTGATGGTGTAGCGCACCTCCTGCCCCGCCTGCACCTGGCCTGCGGGCGAGATGCTGTGGGTCAACGACAGGGCAGGATGCACGGCCTCCCTGTGCCAGGACATGACGTTCTGGTTTTGCACGGGCGCCCCGGTCCACGCAACGGACACGCCGTTGTCGGGCATCTCATAGGTCCCCAGACAGGTGTCGCTCTCACCCGAATGGCTGACCTGCTGGGATGTTTCCGAGAACAGGGAAGCGCACATCGCGTTGTTCACGGCCGCCACCTGTTCCGTGGCCATTTCAAACCGGCTCAGCATATCCACATCATTGGGAGATCCACCCGGGCCAACGCCATTGATGGAGCGGTGCGGATTGTTTCCCGTCAGCCAGCGTTGAAGGTGGATTCTGTTTCTCACGATATTGGACCCACTGTCCGTGGAAACCCTGAATATGAATGCGCGCACATCCGGGTCGGCACTGCTGTAGGTGGTCAATCCGTCCGAGAAACTATAGGAAGTGACCAGCGCCCTTATTTCGCTCTCGTCCAGGTCGGGCTGCAAGGGTGCGGCCATTTCAAACCAGCCGACCAGGCGGGCGGTCCTCGGATAATCCTGGCATGAGCCGTGAGGCCCCAGGGGACAAGCCGTGCGATCCTGGAAATCCGAGTAGGAGGTTCTCATCTCCCCGAAGTAACGCGTCACTTGCGCGCTGGCGGGTGGGCAGGCCGAGATTGCTGCACCGGCCATCAAGGCAGCCATGAGGGCGTGATTTTTCATAGAACTCCCAGCGATAGATAGATTTGAACTATCAAGGTATCACTGGTATTGAACTTTAAAAATCACCAATCCCAAAAATTCACCCTTTAATGACAAATATTTGCAATACCGCCATTGGAATGGAACTCCAAGTTGCCGTCCTGCCTACTTTTCAACGGAGAGCGCCGATGAATGCGGAACTCCATAACAACCGATCTGCCGTCCAATATCCATTTGGATGGGATCGCACAATACCCCATTTGAATCAAATCTATTGTGACAAACGTTTCAAACAGTAAATAACAATAAGGAATGGGGGTAGATCCGACCCTGGAACGCCGAGGACGGCTCCCTCACCGATCCAAAGGCAGCGCCAGCGTCTCCTTGACCTCTTCCATCACCACATAGCTGTGCGACTCGGCCGGCACGGGCAGTTTCTTGAGGATGTCGCCCAGCAGGCGGCGGTACTCGCGCATGCCGCCCAGGCGGGCCTTGACCAGGTAGTCGAAGCTGCCCGAGACCAGGAAGCACTCCAGCACGTCGGGCACGTGCAGCAGTTCCTGGCGCACCTTGTCGAAGACCTCGCCCGATTTGGACGACAGCTTGATCTCCACGAACACCAGCAGCGTCTTGCCCAGCGCCTCGGGCGACAGATGGGCGTGGTAGCCGGTGATCACGCCATCACGCTCCAGGCGGCGCACGCGCTCCGAGCAGGGCGTGGCCGAGAGGCTGACCTGCTCGGCCAGCTCGGTCATGGAGATGCGGCCGTCGCGCTGCAGGATGTCGAGGATCTTGCGGTCGGTGCGGTCGAGTACGCGGTTTTCACTTCTGGCGGCCATGGCGGTGCTTCCCGAGGATGATCAATCACTGGAGAGTATCAATATTTCAGTGGTTTCCACTGCCTCATCGTCAATAGACTTTGATTTCATCTTGTTGACTTGGCGGTGAATCCCATGAAAGTCCTTGTTCTTGGCGGCGGCGTCATCGGCGTGACCAGTGCGTACTACCTGGCGCGGGCCGGTGCCGAGGTCACGGTGCTGGACCGGCAGGATGCGCCCGCGTCCGAAACCAGCTTTGCCAACGCGGGCCAGGTCTCGCCCGGCTACTCCACGCCCTGGGCGGCGCCCGGCATTCCACTCAAGGCCCTGAAGTGGATGCTGCAGGAACACGCGCCGCTGGCCGTGCGCCTGGACGGCAGCCTGTTCCAGCTGCGCTGGATGGCGCAGATGCTGCGCAACTGCTCTGCCCAGCGCTACGCCGTCAACAAGGAACGCATGATGCGCGTGGCCGAGTACAGCCGCAGCTGCCTGCAGCAGCTGCGCGCCGACACCGGCATCGCCTACGAGCAGCGCACGGGCGGAACGCTGCAGCTGTTCCGCACCCAGGCCCAGCTGGACGCCGTGGAGCGCGATGTGGCCGTGCTGCGCGAATGCGCCGTGCCCTACGAACTGCTGGACCGCGACCAGCTGGCCCAGGTGGAGCCCGCCCTGGCCCAGGCGCGCGACCGGCTGACCGGCGGCCTGCGCCTGCCCAAGGACGAGACCGGCGACTGCCACCGCTTCACCAATGAATTGGCCCGCATCGCCACCGGCCTGGGCGTGGAGTTGCGCTTCAACCAGAACGTGGATGGCCTGGTGGTCGAAGGCGGCCGCATTGCCGGCGTGCGCGTCAATGGCGAACTGCTGACCGCCGACCGCTATGTGATGGCCTTCGGCAGCTACTCGCGCCAGGCGCTGGAGCCGCTGGGGCTGGACCTGCCCGTCTACCCCGTCAAGGGCTATTCGCTCACCGTGCCGCTGGGCAACCCGGCGCTGGCGCCGCAGTCCACCGTGCTGGACGAGACCTACAAGATTGCCGTCACCCGTTTTGACGACCGCATCCGCGTGGGCGGCATGGCCGAGCTGGGCGGCTTCGACCTGCGCCTGGACCCGCGCCGCCGCGCCACGCTGGAGCTGGTGGTCAACGACCTGTTCCCGGGCGGCGATGTGGCGCGCGCCAGCTTCTGGACCGGGCTGCGGCCCATGACGCCGGACGGCACGCCCATCATCGGCGCCACGCGCTACTCCAACCTGTTCCTGAACACCGGCCACGGCACGCTGGGCTGGACCATGGCCTGCGGCTCGGGCCGGCTGATCGCCGACCTGATCACCGGCCGCAGCCCCGAAATCAGCACCGACGGCCTGGCCCTGGACCGCTACACGCACCGGCCGGCCCGGCACCTGGGGGGCAGCTCCACGCCCGTCTCTGCCTGAGCGCAAGACACCTTGAACATCTGAGGCCAGCCTGCACCGGCCCTGCGTTACGGGCCGCTACCCCAGCGTCAGGTCCCGCAGCGCGGACATCAGCGGCGACCAATGGGCCTTGGGGTGGCTGATGAGAAGCCAGCTGCGGCGCGTGCGCAGCTCGGGGATGGGCAGGGACTGCAGGCGCTCGGGATTGCTGCGCAGCACATGGCTGGGCACGTAGCACAGCAGATCGGTCTGGCCCACGATGTCGATGGTGGCCTCGGTGTTGTGCTGGATCTCCAGGGCCACGGTGGGCGCGCCCAGGCCCTGGGCCGCGAAGGCCTCGTCCACCACCTTGCGCACGGCGGCGCCCGGTGCCGGCAAGGCCCAGGAGTAGCCCTGCAAATGCCCGAACCTCAGGCCCTGCTCCAGCGCCAGCTGGAACAGCGGGTGGCGCGGCCGTGCGGCGGCCCATAGCTCGTCCTCGCCAATGACCACCTGGGCGCAGCGCGTGGCATGGCCCGGGTAGGACGGCACCACGGCCAAGTCCAGGCTGCCGTCGAGCAGCGCGCGCTCCAAGTCGTCGGACTTACCCACGGTCAGCCGCACGCGCAGGCCGGGGCGGCGGCGCAGCAACTCGGCCACGGCCCGGGTGGCGCGGCTTTCCGAGGTGGCCTGCGTGAAGCCCAGGCGGATCAGGCCCACATGCTGGGCCTGGATGTCGCTGGCGGCGCGCATCGTCTCCTCATGCCGCAGCACCAGTTGACGCGCAGGCTCCATGAACAGCTGGCCGCTGCTGGTCAGCGCCACGCCATGCGTTCCGCGCGTGAACAGGGCCGCTCCCACGCCCTGCTCCACGCGGCGCACGATCTTGGAGACGGCCGGCTGGGTCAGTTGCAGGGCAGCGGCCGCACGCCCGAAATGGCCATGCTCGGCCACGGCCAGAAAGCAGGCCAGCTCGTTATAGGCAAATCCCGTCATGCCATTCCTTGTCAACGAAGAAAAACGAGAAAGCTTGCTACCTTGCCGAGCAAAGCCATTCCAGATGTGCATCGATTTTCGCTGGTTTGGTTATCACCAAGACAGGGCTTGTGGCTAGAGTTTTGGCATGGAAACTTTTTGAGCCACATCATGAACCCACCAAATATCGTGCTCATCGTCGCGGACAACCTGGGCTGGGGCGAGCTGGGCTGCTACGGCGGCGGTGCGCTGCGCGGCGCGCCCACTCCGCGCATCGACCAGCTGGCCTGCGAGGGACTGCTGCTGCAGAACTTCAACGTGGAAAGCGACTGCGTGCCCACGCGCTCGGCCCTGATGACGGGGCGCCATCCCATCCGCACGGGTGCCCTGCAATCGGTGCCGGCCGGGCTGCCACAGGGCCTGACGCGCGGCGAGACCACGCTGGCCCAGCTGCTGTCGGCCCAGGGATATGCCACGGCGCATTTCGGCAAATGGCATCTGGGGGACATTCCGGGGCGTTATCCCTCGGACCGGGGTTTCGACGAGTGGTACGGCATTCCCCGCACCACGGACGAAAGCCAGTTCACCGCGACCACGGGCTACGACCCCCTGGTGGCGCCCCTGCCCCACATCATGGAAGGCCGCGCGGGCGCGCCCTCGGACGATGTCAAGGTCTATGACCTGGAATCGCGGCGCAACATCGATGCCGAGCTGGTGGAGCGCTCGCTGGACTTCATGCGCCGCAACCACGCCCGGGACCGCCGCTTCTTTCTGTACCTGCCCCTGGTGCACCTGCACTTTCCCACGCTGCCGCATGCGGATTTCGCGGGCCGCACCGGCCAGGGCGACTTTGCCGACTCCATGGTGGAGATGGACCATCGCGTGGGCCAGATCTCGGACGAGATCGACCGGCTCGGCCTGCGCGAGGACACCCTGTTCATCTTCTGCAGCGACAACGGCCCCGAGTTCCGCCAGCCCTACCGCGGCACGGCCGGCCCCTGGCGCGGCACCTACCACACGGCCATGGAGGGCAGCCTGCGCGTGCCCTTCATCGCACGCTGGCCGGGCCGCATCCAGGCCGGGCGCACCAGCAATGAAATCATGCACGTGACCGACATCTTCTCCACCCTGGCGGCGGTGGCGGGCGCCGCCATGCCACAGGACCGGCCCATCGACGGCCTGGACCAGACGGCCTTCCTGCTGGGCGAGCCCCGGTCCGCGCGCGAGGGCTTTCTCTTCTACATCAAGGACCAGCTGCGGGCCGCGAAGTGGCGCGACTGGAAGCTGCATTTCTACTGGGAGCCCGAGGTCAACGAGAGCAAGGGCAAGCTGGAGTCACCCTACCTGTTCAACATCGTGCGCGATCCCAAGGAGGAGCATGACGTGCTGATCTTCAACACCTGGGTGCTCAACCCCATGCTGACCATGGTCCAGCGCTTCAACGAAAGCTGCAAGGCACACCCCAACACCGCGCCCGGCGCCCCCGACCAATGACCTGCGCACCCCTACCCGCCCCGCAGGCCAGCGGCCGCCTGCCGACCACCCGCCGCCATGCACTGCGCCCCCTGGCCGCCGCAGCCCTGCTGGCCCTTGCACTGCCCACGGCCCGCGCGGCCGAGCCGGCGGCGCACGCGCCGCAGGGCAAGCCCATCACCTGGATCGTGGGCTTTGCGCCCGGCGGCAGCCTGGACGTGCTGACCCGCCATGTGGCCCGGCAACTGGAGGCCAGGGCCGGTGTCAGCGTGGTGGTGGAGAACCGGCCGGGCGCCTCGGGCGCGATCAGCCTGCAGGCGGCAGCCAAGGCGCCTGCCGATGGCCTGACCCTGGTCTCCGTGCCCGGACCGCAGCTGTCCGGCCCACGCCAGCCCGAGGTGGGCCGCGAGCTGACCGCCGTGGCCGTGATGGCCCGGGGCGCCATGGTGCTGGTGGGCCCTGCCCCGGGTGCGGCCGGCAGCCTGGGCGAACTGGTAGCCGCCATGAAAGCCAAACCGGGCCAATGGAGCTACGCCAGTTCGGGCACGGGCACCTCCCAGCATCTGGCGGGCGAACTGCTCAACGCCCTGGCGGCCACCAGCATGGTGCATGTGCCGTACAAGGGCGGCGGCCAGGCCGTGACCGATGTGGTGGGCGGGCAGATCCCCCTGGCCATGCTGGGCGTGACGCCCGTGCTGCCGCACATCCAGTCGGGCCGGCTGAAGGCCTATGCCGTGACCAGCGCCACGCGCATAGACAGCCTGCCTGATGTACCGACCATGCGCGAGGCCGGCGTGCCCGGCTACGAGGCCACCCAGTGGTATGCCGTGGCCGTGCCATCCGGCACGCCCCCCGAGCGGCTGGCCCAGCTCAACCAATGGATCAACCAGGCCATACAGTCGCCCGAGCTGCGCCCCACGCTGCAGGCCGCCGGGGCCGTGGCCACGCCCATGTCCCTGTCCGAGATCCAGCGCTTCATGTCCCAGGACAACGCCAAGTGGAAGAAGCTGGCTGCAGACCGGCGCCTGGCGCTGGACTGACCCCACAGCGCCGGGCCACGCCAGGCCGGGCCACGCCGGACCGGGCCACCAGCCCCTTTCAATGCGCCGAGAACCCCAGCAGGTACTCGTAGCTGAGGCTGGTGGTGCGCGCGTCGCCGGAGACAGGCAGCCGCACGATGGCCAGCAGCTGGTTGAGCCCGGCACGCGGCAGCACGGTCACCAGGCCGTCGGCATCGGTCTCCAGGGGCTCGCCCTTTTCTCCCAGCGACACGCGCACGCCGGCCCGGGGCTGGCCGCCCAGCAGCACCTGGAATTGCTGGGGCTCGCCCGCGTGGGGGGAGCGGCGGGTCTTGGCGACGATCTCCAGGGTCTGGCCCAGCTTCTCGCGGGTGACCGGGCCCCATTCGAGGATGGTCTTGTGGAACTTGAGCGCATGCACGCCGCTGGTGGCACCGGGGTTCTCGGTCATGGGCTTTTCGACCATCGGCCCCTCGCCCACGCGGCTGAAAAATCCGTTGTCGAAATGCGCGGCCAGCAGCGCGGCCTTGCGCGCCGGCGTGGCGCGGGCGCCGCCGGGCACGGGCTGCACGGCCACGTCGATGCGGCGGCCGCGCGTGTCATAGGCCTCAACGCTCTTGAGCTTGCCGGCCGCAAAGTTCTCCTGCTTGCCCTCATGGCCGCCGAATTGCACGGTGTAGGCGCCGTCGGCGTCGGGCTCCAGCCAGACGTTGTGGGCCTGGGCCAGCGGTGCGCAGGCCAGCAGCGCAGCGAACGCTGCGGCGGCGAAGGGATGGCGGGCTGTCATGTACCTGTTTCTCATTTGGGGTTTCCTCAAAACTGCGTCTGCACGCCGACCTTGAGCGTGCGCGGCGCGCCGGGCGCGAACAGCGGCACACCGCGGATGACCGAGGCCGACGTGGCATAGGCCTTGTCCCCCAGGTTGGAGACCACGGCGTAGATGCGGCTGCGCGCCGAAGGCAGGCGCCAGCTCAGGCCCAGGTCCCAGGTGGCGTAGCCGCCATAGAAGACGCTGTTGTCGGCGGTGACGGCATAGCGGCCTACGCGGCGCCAGGTGAGCGTGCCCTCCCACTGCGCCAGCGGGCGCCAGGCCAGGCCCACGGTGGCCGTCTGCCGGGGCACGCCGGCCACCTGGTTGCCGACCAGGGCCGGGTTGCCGTTCTCGGTCACGCGCGAATGGGCGCTGCCCCAGGCCACTTGCAGGTCCAGGTTCTTGCGCACGGCCCACAGCGCGCTGGCCTCCACGCCCGTGCGGCGCGTTGCGCCGAAGTTCTCATAGACGCCGGGCGCCACGCTGCGGATCTCGCCCGAGGACTGCAGCCTATAGGCGGCCACATCCAGCACCAGGCCCGGCATGGGCTTGATCTGCGCGCCCACTTCAGTCTGGCGGAAGATGTTGGGATCGAGCTGCGCGGCGCCCAGCGCGTACTTGGCGAAATCGCTGGCCAGCGCAAATCCTTCGGACCAGCTGGCGCGCAGCAGCACACCCGGCGCCACCTGCGAGCGCAGGCCCAGCTTGGGGCTGGCATGCGAGGTGCGCGCCAGCGGGCCGCAGGGGTCGCTGCCCGCCTCAGGGCCGTTGGGACGGCAGCCGCCCGTGAAGCGATCCCAGCGCAGGCCGGCGGACAGCTGCAGCAGGCGGTGAACGGGTGCATCCACCTCGGCAAAGGCCGAGAGGGTGTTGAGCCTGGAATTGCGGTCATCCAGGGCAGCGCCCGTGCGCTCGCGCCACTGCAGGCCGTCGTAGAACTGGTAGTCGGTGGACTCACGCACGGCCTCCAGACCCGCCACCCAGTTGATCGGGGTCAGCGCCGTGGCATGGCGGCCATTGAGGCTGGTGCCTGCGCCGTAGACGGCGCGGTCATAGCTTTCCTCGCGCTGGCGCCACTGCAGTGCGTCGATGGGCCGGCTGAACCAGCGCGTGAAGCTTTGCTGCGTGGTGTAGGCATAGCCCAGCCAGGTCAGCCGTGGCGAGAGCGCGTACTGCACATCGGCGCGCAGCGTGGCAAAGTTCTTGCGCGTGCCATCGTTCATGGCGCGCGGATCGATGCCGCGCGGATCGCGTGCGAACTGCCCCGCCGTCAGGTACGAAGGCGAGTCGCCCTCGCCGTGGTGCAGCCGTGCCGACAGCGCCACTTCCAGCTGCGACGAGAGCCGCTTGCTCCAGCGCAGGGATGCCGTGCTGCGCTGCATTTGCGACTGCGCGCGGAAACCGTCCGTGCGGTAGTGCTGGGCCGCCAGGTTCAGGAACTCGCCATCGCCCGGCTTCAGCCCCAGCGCCGCCTGAGCGTCCAGCGTGCCGTGCGAGGCCAGGCTCACGTCGGCCTCGCGGTAGGGGGTGTAGTCGCCCTGCTTGCGCGTCTCTATCGCCATCAGCCCTGCGCGGTTGAAGTTGCCGTACAGCGCCGACACCGGCCCCTTGTAGATGCTGATGCGCTCCATCTCCAGCGGCACGATGACGCCCAGGTCCACATAGCCGTCGGCATGCGACATGGCCTCGTTCAGGGGAATGCCGTCCAGCACCACGCCCACGTCGCCGCCGTGCCCGCCGCCGCCGAAGCCGCGCATGACGATGGCGTCACCCACGCCGGACAGCTGGTAGTTCTGCACATTCATGCCCGGCACCTGGCGCAGCAGCTCCTGCGGATGGCTGACATGGGCGTTGGCGATGTCCTCGGCCTCGATCACGCTGGTGGTGTAGGCGGCCGAGGCGCCGCGCGCGGTCTGGCCCTTGACCTCGACAGGCTGCAGGCTGGCCGTGGCGTCGCCCGCCTGCTGTGCACCGACATGGGGAATGCAACCCAGGCCCAGCAGGCCAGCTGCTGCAATCTGGTGCACGGCAAGGCGCCGGGAAGGGGAATTCAGGGGATGTGTCATGCGTTTCCAGGAGTTGTATGAAGAAAAAAGCAAACTTCATACCGACCTGCATGACAGGGGCTGCGCAAGGCGCCCGGCCCCGGGCTGGCTCAATCGTCGTGCGAATGCGGATGGTGGTGCGCGTGATCGTGCCCGCCAGGCTCTGCCCTGCGAACCATCACCACGTTGAGCTGGCCGTGGTGCACGCCGCGCTCGGCCGTGATGGTGTCGGCAAAGCGCCGCACGGCGCTGGCCGGGCCGCGCAGCATGACGGTTTCAATGCACTGCTCGTGGTCCAGGTGCACGTGCGTGGTGGCCATGTGCAGCTCATGGTGGTCGTGCTGCAGACTGGCCAGGCGCTCGGACAGATCGCGCTCGTGGTGGTTGTAGACATAGGACAGGTTGGCCACGCACAGGCCGTCGGCGTCCTCGCGCTCGCGCACCTGGGCCAGGTGGGCACGCAGCACGTCGCGTATGGCTTCGGAGCGGTTGTCGTAGCCGCGCGCGGCGATCCAGCCGTCGAAATCACGGGCCAGGTCGTCGTCGATGGAGATGGTGAAGCGTTCCATTGGCAGCACAAGTGAAGGAAAACAGGAAGATGGCGGCAACAGCGGGGCAGGCGCAAAAGACAGGCATCACGCCGGATCTGCCGGCCATTGTCCGGCCATCCAGGCCCTTGCCCCACATGCCTCACATGCCTCACATGCCTCACATGCAACACCCGCGCCAATCACTGTCGGTACGGACTGGCAATAGCGACAAACCACCACGGTCATGCTTTGTTCACATTCGCGCCATATCCGGTTACGCTGATCGAGGATGCGCGGTGCGCACCGTCGATCGCTGAAAGGGGCGCGGCATGCAGTATTCATTCGATCAGCTTCTGGACATGCTGCTGTCCCTGCTGGAGGCTGCGCCCGCCTGTTCTTCTCGCGACCAGGCCTTCGAACAGCTGCGCACGCTGTGGCTGCAGACCCACACCTATTTCGCGGCGCCCGAGTCCGAGCTGCGCCGCATCGCCGGCCGCCGGCTGGTCGAGCCCCATGGCTGGAAGGACCTGGACAAGGACCCCTGCTACCTGGACCACGATCCCGGCAACGGCAGCGCCCTGCGCATCTACCTGCACCGCGATGGTGGCATGGTGATACAGCGCCTGCAGGGCGACGGCCGGCAGATCCTGTTCTCGCGCCTGGGCATGCAGCTGCAGCCTGCCAGCTGAGCCTGCACCCCGCCAACCCATCCCACGCTCAGGCGTAGGCTAGGATGTCGGCCAGCGGCCTGCGCGCCTTCTGCGGGCGCAGCGTGCCGGCCGCGTGGCCCACGGCCACCAGCATCACGGGCAGTTCGTGGGCCTGCAGGCCAAAGCCCGCTGCCAGCAGTTCCGCATCGAATCCCACCATGGGGCAGCTGGCCAGCCCCAGGCCCTGGGCGGACAGCATCAGCGTCATGGCCGCCAGCGAGGCCGAGCGCACGGCCTCGTCGCGCTGCAGCTGCAGGTTGTCCGCATGCGCGGCATGGGCCTGCGCCACCCAGCCATCGGCCGTGCGCTGGCTCATCACGCCGCTGTCCACGCTGGGCTGCAAAAACTCCGCCAGCCGCGCATGGGCGGCCAGCGTGCCGCAGACGATGAAGACGGCAGAGGCGTCCTCCACCTTCTGCTGCCCATAGGCGGCGGCTTTCAGGCGCGCCTTGGCCTCGGGTGTGCGCACGGCAATGAAGCGCCAGTTCTGCAGGTTGTAGGCCGACGGGGACAGCGAGGCCTGGGCCACCAGCGCGGCCAGCGTCTCATCGGCCAGCGGGCGGCCCGGCTCGAAACGGTCTGCGGAAATGCGCGAAGCAATGGCCTGCCCGATGGGCATGGAGGAAAGTTCGGAAGAAGTCATGTGAAACGCTCGGTGGGGAAAAAGAGGAACCTCGATGCCAGAAACTCAGGCGCCGCGCGAAGCAGACCACTGCACCACCAGCACGCTGGCCAGCACCACCAGCAGGCCCAGGAAGGACATGCCCGTCATGGACTGCGACAGCAGCGCCCAGCCCAGGACCACGGCCGTGAGCGGGCTCAACAAGCCCAATGACGACACGGCCACCGAAGGCAGGCGCCCGATGCCGCGAAACCACAGCACATAGGCCAGCAGCGCGCCGGCAAGACACAGGTAGGCATAGGCGCCCAGCTGGGTGAGAGACAGCGCGGGCAGCGGCGCATCCACCCACCAGGCCAGCGGCAGCAGCATCAGCCCGCCAAACAGCAGTTGCCAGCCCGTCAGCGCCAGCACCGGCAAGTCCACGCGCCAGCGCCGCGTCAGCCACGTGCCGGCCGCCATGCACACCGCGCCGGCCAGCGCCGCCGCCATGCCCACGGGCTCGAACACCGTCTGCGGCGACAGCAGCAGCACTGCCATGCCCGCAATGCCGGCTACGGCGGCCCACAGCGTCAGCCGCGCGGGGGAGCGCCCGTCCACCCCCCAGGCCAGGGCCATCACCAGCAGCGGCTGCACGGCGCCCAGCACGGCCGCCAGCCCGCCCGGCAGCCGGTAGGCCGCCACGAACAACAGCGCCTGGAACACGCCGATGTTCAGCGCACCCAGCACCGCCAGCCGCCACCAGCCCGAACCCGCTGGCAGCCGCCGCGTGAACAGCACCAGCAGCAACCCGGCCGGCAGCACGCGGATCAGCGCGGCCGTGAACGGCCGGTCCGGCGGCAGCAGTTCGGAAGTGACGATGTAGGTGGAACCCCAGATGGCGGGCGCCAGCGCGGTCAGCAGGATGTCGCGCCATGACATGGCAGCGCTGGCTGCAGCAGGGGCCGTGGAGGCACAGGACGATGAGGAGGAGGACATGGATTTATCTTCAATTCAAGACAAACCCATTATGCACGATTTATCTTAAAATCAAGACAAATGACCCAACCCCCCTCCCAACCCTCCTCCCAACCCTCCTCCCAACGCCTGCCCGACCATGTCGACACCATCCTGGCCCAATGGCGCCGCGAACGCCCGGACCTGGACCCCAGCCCCATGGGCCCCATAGGCCGCATCAAGCGCTGCGCCGCCCTGCTGGAGCAGCGGCTGGAGGAATGCTTTGCACGCTTCGGCATGACCATGTGGGAGTTCGACGTGCTGGCCACGCTGCGCCGCTCGGGCGCGCCCTTCTGCCTCACGCCCACGGCCTTGTTCTCCACGCTCATGGTCACCTCGGGCACCATGACCCACCGCATGAAAAGCCTGGAGACGCGCGGCCTGGTACAGCGCCTGCCCAACCCGCAGGACGCGCGCAGCATGCTGGTGCAGCTCACCGACCAGGGGCTGGAGCTGATAGACCGCGCGGTGGAAGCGCACCTGGACAACGAGCGCGCCATGCTGGCGCCCATGCCCGCCGCCGAACTGGCCGCGCTGGACCAGCGGCTGTCCCTGCTGCTACGCGTGCTGGAGGGCGGGCCTGACGAGGGCACCCGCCCTGCCCCCTGAACTGGCGTCTATCCAGGTCGTTGGAACTGGCGATGGTCGTGGTGCTCACGCCCTTCGTCATGACCCGGGAACGCTTTTGGCAAAAGAGGTGCTTCCCTTGAAGCACGTCGCAGGCACCCAGCCGCTTCTCGATGCGCCATGGCAGCAATTGCTTACCCGCATGTCTCAAGACCCGCGCTACAGCCCGCATCCCGGACTCGGCTGGGCAATGCCAGAAAATCCTGATCACACAAGCGCGACCCACAGAAGACCATTGGCTTTCCCACAATCTGCTGCAAAAACCTTGGTGTCGAACTTTTGTAGCCAGATGTAATGATTTCGCCAGAGATTTCCACTAAGATGTCCATTCCAACGGTGAAATGGCGATAACAGATTCTCAAACGACTTTGATACTCCCTCAACGCACCACACCATCTTGATAATGGTTTACTAATCTCCCGCCTTGGATACAAAAGGCTGCCGCAGGCTGAATGCACGCGATTTTCAATCGTCCAATGTTCAGGCTTCTTCGGCTGATCCTTTACCGCACAATTTCTACACGAATGGCATGACGCCAGTTTATTCAGTCGGTAAACAGGCTCTTTAGCGAGTTATTCAATCTTTCAAACGGCACTGTGCAAAGCAGTCTCGCCGAGGCTTCGGCGTGGAATGGCCCTATGGCATCGGCACATAAAAAATGGGAGACATACCATGGACATATCGGAAATAGCTTTGGCAAATAGCGAATGCCATCTCGATGCTGAGCATCCAACAGCAGATGAAGTCATCGCGTCTGCACTCACTGCGCGCGAAATCGATGTACTCGAAGCGATGGCCAAAGGCCTTGGTTGCAAGGACATTGCGCACACGCTGGGCATCAGCGAACACACGGTACGCAAGCACCGCAGCAATATGTGTACACGGCTGGGCCTGCGCAATGCCGTAGAACTCGTCACGCATGCCAGGCGGCAAGGCTGGTTGAGCGCTGCCCGCTCACCGCTCCCTCTGTCTCCGCGCGAGCAGGAGGTGTTGGCGCACGTGCTGGCGGGACACACCAGCAAGGAGATCGCACGTTCGCTTTACCTCAGCGACTTGACCGTGCGCAAGCATCGCGAAAACATTCTGCGCAAACTGGGCCTGACAAGCACCGCCCAGTTGCAGACATTCGCGCCAACGGCAACTCGCAATGGCGGCGACACCTGATATCCAGGCCAGCGTGCATCGCCTGTCCGTACCCACCGAATACGACATTGGAAGTATTCCACCCTCCTGGTGCAATTGGGCATGATGAGCACAACGAATCTCGGACATTGACTTTCGCGACTTTGGATCAACCGGAGGGCGAGCAATCTCCTTATGGCGGCTGCAGCAGGCACCATTGCATTTGAGGTTTGTGCGGTTGACATGGAATATCCGCGCGAGCCTTGAACGACTGCAGAGGCTCATATCTCTTCGCCTTTTAGTCTCTTCGCCTTTTAGTCTCTTCGCCTTTTAGTTTTTTCGTCTCTACGGTCCGCATCCGTCGAGGCATCTTCCCGGCACCCACGTGTCGGATCCTTGCACGCAACTCAAAGGAGTATCCCGCCATGAATCATTCTTCGCGGTCACCCCCTGCGATTTCTCCCAAGCACCCCATGCCTTAGGCCCAATACCGGGCAATCATTCTCATTGGCAAAGAAAAGCGTTCATGACTTCAAACCTCATGTCGCTCCCTATCCATTCAATTTCAGGAATTGCACGCCATGTCAGATCAAGCCATGTTCAGCCAGTTGTACAACGCCCTTGTCGATAATCTCGGCACCCCGAATTTCCAGTTGCTTGGCACCCCCAAGGACTTCAGCTGGGGCACGGCTCCGACCGGGCAATGGGACCCGGCCGCCTATCAGATCGTCAGCGGCATGCCGCAGTGGTCCGCGATCGGCCAGTACGGCAGCCTCGATGCGACGCTCTTCGACGCCGTTCGCCAGATCTTTGGTCACGTGACATTCAAGGTCAGCCCCGAGCAGCAGGCCAATCAGGCGGAGCTGGCCAACCTGTGCGTCCAGAAAAGCAATGCGATGGCCAAGGCCAACAGCGACATGAACCAGTTCTACCTGAGTTCAAAGCAGAACGGCGGCTTGATATTCGCAGCCCGCTACCCTGACATCAACACCTGGCTCAACAACGCGCCGGAGGCTGCTGCCTACGTTGCCGCCATCCAGGCGGCCACCAACGCCTACAACCAGGCGGTGAAGATGAAGATGGAGCTGGAGCGGGCCAGCATGCCCAGCGATCTGCAGCGCGCCATCGACATGATGCAGATTCCGTCGGGCGACCCTGCCTCAAACAACGCACCGGCAGGCTGGACCAAGGTGCCGGATGGCTCGGGCATCCTGCGCTGGCAGCCGGACTTCCACATCGACACGACGGGCGCGGACTGGCGCGCAGCGCTCAGCAATGGCAGTGCAGGCGCGTTCTCGATCGCGATGAAATCTTCGCAGTCGAGCAGCGACTTCAAGTCCTCGTTTGCCAAGGGCTCGACCAGCGTTGGCAACTTCTTCTGGAGCGTCAACGCATCGGGCGGCTGGAGCAAGTCCGACCTGTTCAACCAGGACTCGAGCTCGGCCGTGAAGATCAGCTGCGAGTCCTCCACGCGCGTGAAGGTGAATCCGGGCGACTGGTACCCGGGCGGCTTCATGAGCGAACTGGCCAAGGCCCAGCAGGGGCCGGGCGGCCAGGGCTACACCATCGTCGCCCCGTGGGTGGCCAACGGCGGCCCGGGATCGAGCTCCCTGTTCGGCCCGAACGGCATCGTCGCGGCACGGGTGTCCGAGCTGCTGGTCGTCTACAAGCCTTCGTTCGAGATCACGATGAGCGCCAACACCTACCAGCAGAACAAGCAGGCCTTCGAGGCCAGCGCGGGTGTGCGCATCGGGCCCTTCACCTTCGGTGGCACGGGCGGTCACCAGTCCGAGTACACCAAGAGCACCGCACAGGCCAATACCTTCAAGGGAAGCAGCACCTCGGTGAACCCGCAAATCATCGGCGTGATCGTTGATTTCCCGGGCATCCACTGACCTGAAGACCAGCGGGTGGGCGGGACGCCGCGGCCGGTCCTGCCCACCCCGCCCACCCCCGTCAACCGGAGACAGCGTTCATGAACGTGATCCATCAGTTCCTCGGCGGCCTGGCTGATCTGGTGCCTCCGCCCCCAAGGGCTCCAAGCGTATCGAGCGGGCCGAAAACCGGCATGGTGTTCAAGCGCTCGGCATCCATTTCGGCGCCGCTGGTGCGGGGGCAGATGCTGATGCCGGTGACCGCGTGGAACTGGCCGGATCCAGTGACCGGCACCATGGCCGACGCGCAGTTCCTCTTTGCAGATACGGTGCCCCAGTCCGCTGCCAATGGCGCGCTGTACCAAGCGTCGGGGCGCAGCTTTTCGCAGGGATACAAGACCTTTCTGCAGGTACTCGAAGCCTGCAAATTTCCCTATCAGTCGATGCTTGCAGGCGCCATGCAGAAGATGGCAACGCCTCCAGGCGAACCTGCATACTCGCCCACTCCTGTGGGATGGACCAAGGTGTACGAGACCGGCTACCTCCAGTGGAAACCGATCTGGACACTGCCCAAGAGTTCGTCGGAGTGGAGCGCAGCAGTGGCTGTCGGCACGATCGCAAACCCCGGCACCTTGCGCTTGAATCTCAACGACACATCCGGCGCAGGGCCGCAGGCTCCGGCTTCCCTGCAGGCCCTGGACGCTTCCGGCCGCGTCCTTGCGCTACCCGCCGCTTCGCTGGAGACGGTGACGATCACCTCTGAATGCTGGGACCAAGTGCCGATTTACCCCGGCAGCTGGTACGACGCCTCGATGGTGGCGCTGGGTCGCGGCCTGGTGCCGGATGCAGGCGTATTCTTCGGGCCTGGCGGCCTGATGGCGTGCCGTGTGTCAACTTTCTACGTCGCGTTGAAACCCCGCTTCGACTTCACTGCCGCAGCGCCGATCCCCGCCTCGCTGCGCCAGACGCTGGATGAGGCTGACACCGTGCAGGCCATGGGTGTGACGGTTCAGCGCGCACGCGGAGACGGACAGCCAAACCAGGCCTTGCGCCTCGTGAACACCGATCCTGCCCCCGTCATCGTGGCCGTGAGCCTTGAAACCTTGGCGTGATCCGTCACGTCCACACCACGTCACTTCCCGTCAGACGATTTGCATTGGGCACCCTCAAGGCCGCAAGGCGCGGGCTGCTTGCCATGACGCAGCAAAGTGCGTGGTGGCCGCATGCGTGGCGGCCACCGGCCCTATCGCAAACCTTCCGCCTGGAGCGACTGGCGCACGGCAGGCCGCTCCCGCATCCGCGCATACCAGCCTGCAAGATGCTCCAGGCCATCGAAGCGAATGCTCGTCTTGTAGACCGACTCCAGCCACGGCGCCTGCCCCCACTGCGTGAGCGCGTACAGATAGGCATCGGCCACGGTGAAGCCATCGCCCATCAGGTAGCGCTTGCCGGCCAGTTGCGCGTTCACCCAGGCATACCGCTGCTCCAGCTTGGGCTTGGCCGTCTCCACGCCGTACTTTCCCGCCAGCACGGCATACAGCAGCGGGATGAAACCCTTGTGGATCTCCGAATTCAGAAAGGCCAGCCACTCCAGCAGCCGATAGCGCTCCAGGCTGCCATGGGCCGGCGCCAGAAGCGATGCAGGCCCCAGGTCCGCCAGGTACTGCAGGACGGCGGGCCCTTCCCGCAGCAGGCTGCCGTCGTCCAGCTCCAGCAGGGGGACGTAGCCGAACGGGCTGAGCGCACGGAAGTCCCTGCCGTCTTCCGTCTGGTGGGTCTTGTGGTCCACCCGGACCAGTTGGAAATCAAGCCCCAGCTCGTTCAGGACAATGTGCGGCGCCAGCGAACAGGCGCCCGGCAAGTAATACAGCTTCATGCAATTTCTCTGGTGATGGAACAAGGGGCCTGCGCGTTCAGGCACAGCCCCTGGCCAATGTCATGCACCAGGGATAAATCTGGAAGAAGGCAATAAAACTGCCCATAGGTTAAAAAAATATACCTGCCGCCTGCCTATGATGGATGTGCTATGAAATCCAACATCTCCGGCTGCTCCGTGGAAGAAGCCATGCGCCTGCTGGGCGGCCGCTGGAGGCTGCTCATCGCCTCCTACCTCATCGACGGCCCCCGGCGTTTCAACGACCTGCGCCGCGACATGCCCGGCATTTCCCAACGCTCCCTCACCCTGGACCTTCGCGCGTTGGAGGAAGCGGGCCTGGTCAAGCGCACCGTCTACCCCACGGCGCCGATCAAGGTGGAGTACGAATTGACCCAGGATGGGGAGCGGCTCAAGCCGGTGGTGGGGGTGATGAAGGAGTTTGGGTTGTGGGTGAAGGGGAAGGCGCCGGCCTGACGAGAACCGCGCCGGCTGGTCGTCTCCATCCGCCCCCCAGCTGACAGGCAGGCCCCATCGCCGCATGCACGGTGATTTCCAGAACAACGACCATGACGAACAAGCCTTCCGAGCAGGCATCCCGCGCCGAGTACGCGCGACGGATCAATCGCGTGCTCAACTACATCGATGCCCACCTGGATCAGCCTCTGGATGGTGCGCATCTGGCCGACATCGCCAATTTCTCGCGCTTCCACTTTCACCGAATTTTTTCCGCATGGATGGGAGAAACGCTGGGCAGCTATGCGCAGCGGCGACGGCTGGAGAAGGCGGCGTTCCGGCTGTCCTGCGGCAGCAAGGAAACCGTGCTTGAAACCGCGCTGGCCACCGGCTTCCAATCGGGCGAAGCATTTGCGCGCGCCTTCAAGCTCAAGTTTGGCTGCACGCCATCGGCCTGGCGCTCCACCACGCTTGAGAGGCTGAAAACCCAGGCGGCCGCCATCGGGCAGCCGCCAGGCAGCCAGGAGAGCAATCCTGATCAGGTCTTCGGCAATCTCCATCAGGAAGACCCATGCGCGTTCGGCGAACCTCAGGGCTCTTGTCACCTGAAGGAAGAAATCGCCATGGACGTCCGCATCATTGATCTACCGAAAGCACATGTCGCCTATCAACGCTTGATCGGCCCCTATGGCCCAGCCATAGGCCAATTCTGGCGAGGCACCATTGCGCCGTGGATGCACTCCAATGGCCTCAGCGATCAAACGTGCTACGGCATAGGCTATGACGACCCCTCTCTCACACCCGCCAGCAAATGCCGCTATGACGCCTGCGTGGAAGTCCCCGCGCATTTCGTCGCCAGCGGCCAGGTGGACATCCAATCCCTGCCGGGCGGCCGCTACGCCGTGGCAAGGTTCAAAGGAAAACCCGAGGGCTTGGCCAATGCCTGGATGTGGCTGACGCGCGAATGGATGCCGTCCAGCGGCATGCAATGTGACGACCGGCCTTGCTTTGAGATGTTTTCTGTGGCCACCGCAATGGATGCCGAGACCGGGGAGTTCTGCTGCGACATCTGCATTCCAGTGCGGGCGCTGTAAAGCGACTCAAGCCAGTTGAGGTTTGACGAATGTGTTGGGTTGGCCAGGTGAATTCACTACCCGCTGCAGGCGTTCGACCTTTGCCGTCAGGTGTCGGCTTTGCAGCGGGTGCGGTCGTCTACGTCAAAACCTTGGGCCTATGTTCCGCGACCTGAAGGCGTCATCGGTTCGCCGGTAGACCTGCTATCGGCAATGACCGCTATTAACCGCGAATCAGCTGTAGAGAAAGTAGGTCCGCTGCAGGGAGTACAACGAGCTGGTGCATTCGACCCGGAGACACCGTTCTGGCGGCTGCTTCACTTATCCTCCTCAACATTGAAGAGGAGGTCGGGTTTGCACCGAATAGGCTTGGCAGGTGTTGTCCGTACGCTTCAATGCTGGCGGAGCCGAATGCGACATCTGTATGCGCGACAACCGAGGGAGCACCCTATGCCGGACACCACTGCGAACCCTGACCACTACCTCATCTCGGCCAATGGCAAGCTTGGCGCGTCTCCTCTCAGCGCCGTGACGGAAGTGGAGCGTGTGATGAACCTCGCAGCGACGGCCGCCCCTTCAAACGGTCTTGTCATTCATTTCCATGGTGGCCTAGTCTCGAAGGACTACGCCCTGCCCAACATTGCTGGCCCGCTCACAGAGGTCTATGAGACGGCCGGGGCGTACCCGCTGTTCTTCATCTGGGAGTCAGGCTTCGGTGAAGCCATTTGGAACAACAAGGGCGACTTGGTCAGCGATCCCGCGTTCCGGGAGCTGGTCAAGAAGGTCTCCGAATGGGCGCTGAAGAAAATTTCCATCAAGGGGGCCTTCAGTTTCAGGGGCGCCAGCGGCCAGCAAATCGAGGACATCGACGCCTTCCGCAAAGAGTTTGACAAGTGGTTCGACCAGTCTACGGATGCGCAAACGCGCCCTCCGACGGAGACTACGGACGTTGATGTGTCGCCGGAAGCGACTACGAAGGCCAGAGCCGTAACTCCAGACGAGGACGAGCTAGCCCAACAAATCAACAGCGGACTCGACGACGATCCAGCCTTCAAGAGGGCGATGGCTGCCGCATTCAATGCCGCAATGCCCGCAGAGAAGATAGCTACCCGGGGTGTAGGCGTAGGCTTAGCTCGTTCGCAGAAGCTGCTGCTGAGCAGCGACGCCCTAGACGAGATGTTCCCGCCGGAAGACGGGGTGCCTGAAGCTGAGGGGAAGGTCAAGTCTCGGGGCGTCTTTAGCTGGATCACGGTGGCAAAGTTCGTTGCCAAGATCGTCATCGCTGTCATCAAGCGGTTCAAAATCGACCGTGATCATGGCATGTATTGCACCGTAGTCGAGGAGGTCCTGCGCTCGGCGTACGGTGACCTCGTTGGTGCTGCGATCTGGAACCAGATGAAAAAGGACACCCTCGACAGCTTCGCCGACGGAGCGGACACATGCGGCCTTGCCGTGGTCAAGAAGCTAAAGTCCCTTGAAGTTAAGGGAAAGGCCTTCAAGAAGTTGACCCTCGTGGGGCATAGCACCGGTGCAATCTACATTTGCAACTTCCTTGACGTGGCAAAGAAGGTCGGACTTGTGACACCGATTCAGGTCATCTTTCTGGCACCAGCAGTGACCTGCGGAAGGTTTGCTCAGGCGATTGATGACCACGGCAACGAGAGGCTGAAGAGTTTCCGAATGTTCGCCATGAAGGACGAGCGTGAGACCGAAGACAAAATGCTCAAGCCGCTGTACACCCGCAGCTTGCTTTACTTCGTCTCGGGTCTGCTCGAAGGCGAAGCTGTAGGCGGTGGCTGGAACTCAATCCTCGACATGCCCTTGGTCGGCATGGCTCGGTATTACGACATGTCCAAGGTGTTCGGCGACGACCAGGCAGTGGCGAAGGTAAAAGCCTTCTTCAACGATGGCGCGCACCGCATGGTTTGGTCACAAACGCTGGATGAGGCCGACGGTCTGAATAGTGATGCCGCGCGGCATGGCGATTTCGATAACGATGAGGCAACGCTGAAGTCAGTCTCTGCCCTCATCAAGAATGGGATGTGAGGCGCAAGTGCCGGACCAGGACTACGCGATAGTGGTTGGAATCTCGCGGTACAAGGACCGCGAGAAGTACCCTTCTCTTGATGGCCCGTTGAACGATGTTGAACGGGTGGTGACCTGGCTGAGGGACTTGGAGGGCGTTGGGATCACCGACCCGAACCGTATCATTAGCCTCCGAACGCCAGATGAACTTCTTGGGGAGCCGCCGACGGGGGGGTGGCCGGACGGGACGGGTTGGCATCCAACGCGCAATCACTTCTCAGATGCCTTTGATCGCATAACGCTCGACGGCAACGGCGAATTCATCCGGCGCGATGCACGCCTATACTTGTACCTGTCGGGGCATGGCTTCTCGCAGAGCACGGATCAGGTGCCTTCCGCCTCTCTTTACGGGGCCGACAACTACGGCAAGAAAGTCAGCAACTTGGCGGGTACTCTGTACGCACAAGCTGCTAAGAACGCCAAGCTGTTTAAAGAGGTAGTCCTCATCATGGACTGCTGCAGGGACGCTGAGACCAATGTGGCCTATAGCCCGCCCGACCTGAACAAGGTGGAGAACGATGGCTCCGAGAATGTGCAGATGATGGCGATATATGCCGCTCCGAAGCGCGGCAAGGCGCAAGAACGCGAACTGGTAGAGCCAGACGGAACAAAGGTGGTTGGATTGCTCACGACTGGTTGGCTTCGGGCGCTCCGCGAGGCCCCTTGCGACGTCATTGGTCGTGTGCCAGGACAGCTTTTGAAGCAGTACATCTCGAACAACTGGCAGAAGTGGTACCCCAATCAGACTCCGCCAATGCCGAGGTTCGTCGTGCCAGAAACCGGGGACATCTACTTCGCCTCTGGCAAGGCGTTGCTGGATCAACAGTTTGTTATCAGTGCTGGTGCCTCCGAGGATATTCAGTACCGCTTGACCTCCACCACGCTCAACGCAGTGGGAATGGTTAGCGGGCAGATCATCCTTTGGCAAGACCAGTACAGCTCGTGGGAGTCGGTGGTTCCACTTGCAAAGATGGAAGACGGCTCTAAGACTTTCAACTTGCGCCTCTGTGTTGACGAGCATCGACTGAGTAACGGAATGAATGGCCAAGGCACCCCTTTCAAACCCGGCGGCGCCAATGCGGTCAACTGCTGACGAGGAACGGCGCGATCCGGACACCGCGAGGGCCGTCAAGGCCGCACGCGAGAAGATGGACGCGCTAGCCAAGGTAACGACCCTAATTAGCGGAAGCGATCCGAATGGCGGAATAGAGGTCGAGGTAGCCGCACCGTACGGAGCCGGTGACCTTAGCATCGTCAACGGAAGCTATGCCTTGGTAGCCTCTGGAGTAGGCTGGGTGAATGCCTCCCTTCCACCGGGAACATACAGCGTTCGCCATCAGTTGGGGGATGAGTCAGCGATAGAGACGATCAAGGTGTTTGAGGGCGGTCCACGAAAATTTGATATTCCTCCCCTACCTTTTGCGTCGCCGATTCCACTCTTCGGGACACGGTACTTTCATAACGGCTCGGACCTCAGGAGTCTGGCTCGTGCGGGAGGCAACTTCCGGCTACTTCTTTGGGCGCCGGCTCCAGAGACCCCCGTCGGTGCTGACAGCAACAGAACTCGAATCGAAGCCGAGCTCAAGCGCCTGAGACTTGAAGTGTTCGCGGCCACCGGCTCATCGGGAAGGCGACGCATTGAGCTGCCAGCCCCAACCTGGACAAGCAACGGCAGTGCACTGTCATGGTCCAATGAAATAGGACACCTCGATAGGGGCCCATAGACCCCAGAGGAAATGACGAACATGAAAGACAAAAGAGCGCGCAGGGCGTTTGACGCAGCCTTCAAGCTACAAGTGGTCAAGATGGTCCGAGAACAGAATCTGAGCGTGGCTCAGGTCAGCAAGGATCTGGATCTGGTTGACAGCGCGGTGCGCCGCTGGCTGGCGCAGTACGACGAAGAGGCGGCCGGACGTCCGGGTATTGGCAAGCCGTTGACGGCCGAGCAGCAACGCATTCGGCAATTGGAGTCGCAGGTCAGGCAACTGCAATCGGACAATGAACTCCTAAAAAAAGCGTCGGCCTTCTTCGCCCGGGAAATGAAATGATTCAGGACCTGATGAGTGCGCAAGCACAGGCGCAGAAGGCCCCAGTAAGCCAGTGGTGCAGGGTGTTGGGCATGAGCCGCTCGGGCTGGTACGCGGCGCGCAAGCGCGCCACCACAAAGGCTGCAGTGAGCCCACTGAGCCTTCAGGCCAAAGCAGTCTTCCATGCCAGTGGGAGCAGCTACGGCAGTCGCCGCCTGAGTGCACAGCTGAAATTGCAAGGCTGGGCTGTTGGGCGCTACAAAGCACGCACTTTGATGGCCGCGCACGGACTGCGAGCACGCTGGCGGCGCAAGTTCACGCACACCACCGACAGCCGCCATGGCTTGCCTGTTGCAGACAATGTGCTGCAGCGCCAGTTCAAACCTGAAAAGCCCAACCAGACATGGGCCAGCGACATCACCTACGTTCGCACACGCAGTGGCTGGCTCTATCTGGCGGTGGTGCTGGACCTGTTCTCCAGAAAAGTAGTGGGCTGGGCCATGGCCCCGAGCATGCCAGCACAGCTGGTGTGCGAGGCGCTGCGCATGGCCATCACAAGCCGCCGCCCCAAGCCAGGATTGCTGGTTCATTCGGACCGAGGCAGTCAGTACGCCAGCGAACTGCACATGGGGTTGCTGGAGAGCCATGGCCTGGTGTGCAGCATGAGTCGCAAGGGCAACTGCTGGGACAACGCAGTGATGGAGAGATTCTTCCTGAACTTGAAGATGGAGCGTGTCTGGCAGCGCGACTATGCAAACCATGCTGAGGCCCAGGCGGACATCGCGGACTACATCGTGGGCTTCTACAACCCTATCAGGTTGCACTCCACGCTGGGATACCAGTCACCCAATGACTACGAGATGCAGCAGGCGTTGGCAGCTCACTCAGCTTGAACGAACATCCCCTATCGGAATGTCCGAAAAGACTTGACCACGACACACTTCTTTCCATCACTCTCGAGCCGGGCTGCTACGTGCTTGTTCAGTCAGACCACACCGGTCGACAGCGTTGCTTGCCTGCATGGGTAAATCCCGGCCTGATGACGTGCGTTTTCCTGCTGTCACTGGAAATGGATGGCTCCTCTGTTCCTTTGGACCTCAACCATGCCGGCATGACGTTCCAACTGTTGGACGGCAAACGCGGGAAGAGGTGGATCGACAGCCTCTACCAGTTGGAGGCCGCGCGCAAAACACTGACCCAAGGTCGGCAGGTTCAAGGTTGGGCTGGCAAGTCCGCCAACTCCGCGGACTACACAAAGCAGAACCCGCTATTACATCTGGTTGACGCCATCCTCGTCTTCGGGTCTACGAGCGCGTCCTCCAGAGAAGCACCGCTTGAATACGGCTCATGCGCTGCCGAGTGCTACGACAACACCTTCCCCGACGCCCAGGCTCTCCGGGTAGCGATGACGCGGCTGAAGCGAGGAGACCTGGCGCCCTTGCCCGATGAGTTCACGTTTGCCGGTCCTCCGCTACTGCGCAGGAGCTGGGAGCTATTGCTGCGAGGCCCGAGGGGGAATGCCGCGCTCGGGAAGGTAATGGACTTCCCTTTCACTGCTGAAGGCAATGGGGCGTGGTTTGTCTGGTCGGAAGATCCGACTCGAACGCAGGCAGAGCTCAATGTCAGAGAGCCGGATGTCCGACATTCGGAAGCACTGACCAGGGCCAGCGCGCTGTCGATTCAGGGGGCGAGCGCACTTTCGGCCATATTGGTTGCGGGGGGGAAGCTGATTGGCGGCATGTTCACGAAGAGCTCCAGTCCTGAACTGGAAGCACCTGCGGTCGCTGGAGAGCACGCTCCCGATGCTGCAGCTCCGGCTCTGCAGGGCCAGTTGGCTGCGCCTGAAGGCCCCGTGGTCACGTTCGACAACGTGGTTGGTTTGCTCGTAGCGCTGGCAGAGAAAGACATCATCCAGAAGTATCTGCACAGCGGTCGTAGGTACGCAGCGTCAAAAGGAGTCCCAATTGACGATGAAGTGCTGAATCGACTGGTGCAGTCGTTAACTGTATTGAAGAACAAGACGTTGGTGAAGGCCCTCACCGCTGAGGTGTTGGTCAGAGAGGCCCTTGTCAGTCTCAGCCTGCCCAAGGAGAAGGTGATCCAGTTGGTGCGGGCCGTACTCGCAGACCTTATGAGCAGCCTTAACGACCAAGATCGCGTGCTGGCGAACCAGGTCATGGCTCGTGTGTTGGACACGGTGGAGCGGTGGCTGCCCTTCGCTCAGCGCGGCAGCAGTCGATCGGGCGACGCTGGGCGTGCGGCATCGGGCGAGTGACCGATTGCAAGAGCGCAGCAGTCATCGCCGGTGCCGACCCGCATGTGCCCGCTTTCGGCGGTCACGGACATTCGACCTCGCGGATCTAATGTCCGTGACCAACCTGAAGCCGTCATCTACCGGGATGTCTGTGAGGACCGCTCCTGGCCGTCTGCTGACCCACAGGTCCTGAGCAACTGATCTGCAAAGCAGCCAAACCACCTGATGTAGCTCTCGCAAATCACTGCAGAGCCCTCCAATCAACACGCCCCTGCATCATCCATCCGCTACACCTGCGTAGACGAGTTGGACAGCGTCCGCACCCACACACCTGCTACGATCCACCCCGGTGCTCAACACACCTCATAGGCGGAAGCCACTCCCGTAAGTCCAGTGGCTTTTTTTCGTCCATACGTTTCGTCTTGCCTCGAGCTCCGGGGCAAGGCTTGCTTATGGCCGGGTGGCGCGCAGCTATACAAGACCCTTCGGGGGAAATCTGCGGGCTGGGCTGCTGCCGGTCTCGTTGACACCGACCTAAGCTTCTTGAGCTTGCTCGAACTGTACGGGACTGAGATATCCGAGCGTCGAATGCCGACGCGTCGGGTTGTAGAAGCACTCGATGTAATCGAACACATCTGAGCGGGCCTGGCCTCGTGTCCTGTACACCTTACGGGCCGTGCGCTCGGTCTTCAGAGAACTGAAGAAGCTCTCCATGGCCGAGTTGTCCCAGACCTCGCCAGCCCGACTCATGCTGCAAGTGATGCCCTGTTCGTCCAGCAGCCTCTGGAAGTGCTCGCTTGTGTATTGGCTACCCTGGTCCGAGTGGTGCAGCAGTGCCACTGGCCTGCCCCGGCGCCACACAGCCATCATCAGCGCGTCCACCACGAGCTGCGAGGTCATGCTCTCCTGCATCGACCAGCCCACGATTCGACGGGAGTACAGGTCCAGTACCGCAGCTACGTAAAGCCAGCCTTCTGCCGTCCAGATATAGGTGAAGTCGGCCACCCATTTCTGGTTCGGACCATCTGCCTGGAACTGACGGTCCAGCACGTTGTCAGCCACAGCACCACGCGCGCCACGGTCCTTGGGTAGTCCACGCCTTCGCGGTCTCGCACGCAGCGCCTGCTCCCGCATGAGCCGCTCAATACGATGCAGCCCACAGGTCTGGCCTTGCTCCAGCACGTCGTGCCACACACGGCGTGCGCCGTAGGTGCGGTCGCTGCGTACAAAGCTCTGATGCACTTGCGCACCCAGCACCTCGTCGCTGAGGCTACGCCGGCTCCTGGGTCGTGTGAGCCAGGCGTAGAAGCCGCCTCGCGAGACACCGAGCGCCTCGCACATCAGATTGACCGGCCAGGCCCCTCGGTGTTTCGCCACGAAGCCGAACTTCACATCGACTCCTTCGCGAAGTAGGCCGCGGCTTTTTTCAATATGTCGCGCTCCATCTTGAGCTTGGCCACTTCCTTGTGCAGCCGTGCTATCTCAGCATCCTGCGCCTTTTGTTTGCCGTTGCCAGGGAACGCCTCCTGAGGCTCCTGCCTCAGCTCACGCACCCACTTGCGCAGCACGTTCTCGTGAACGTCCAAGTCTTTGGCTGCCTGGGCCACAGACACGCCACGCTCAACGACCAGTTTGACCGCCTCGAGTTTGAACTCGCGACTGAATGTCCTTCTTCTCTCCATTAACCACCTCCGGTTTCATCTGCCACCTTAACAAGGTGTCATCGAAACCGGCAGCAGCCCAGGCGGCCCTATGACCGTGTTGAAGCACCCGGCCGCCTCTCTCAACAGGAGGCGAAGTTGGTAGTCCAACGAATCATAGGAGGCCAGTCATGGCTACGCAGACCCCGTCCGTCCGTGGAATCCCTGCAGACGACACCACTCCCCAAACCCTCCACTTCGGCGACATCCCGATCCGCACATTCCGCAGGAACGGCGTGGACCTGGTTCATGGCCAAGGATGTGTGCACAGCTTTGGGAATCTCCCGCCACAAGCTGGCCATCGGCAAGCTCGCTGAAGACCACCGCTGCACCGTCCGCCTTGCCAGCGAGCCCGGCCGCATGCCCAGGCGCCAAGCCTTGGCAGCTGTCAATGCGAACGGCCTGCAGGCGCTGATTCAAGCCAGCCCATCACCTGAGGCCAAGCCCTTCAGGCGCTGGGTGCAGCGCAAGGTGTTGACTGGCGTGGATGCCCCGGCCAAAGACAGCAAACCCAAGTACAAGACCAAGCCCGGGCACGATGCCATGCACCCGCCCCAGAGCCTGATCCCGGGGCCTGCGCCCAAGGTCTTGCGCCGCATCCGCACCTGCGATGACCTGTCTTTCACACGGCGCAATGCGAAGGGGGAGCGCATTCAGTGGTTTGTGCCGCCGCGCGTGAACAGCGGGCATGAGCACTACGGGATTGGAGAGATCTGGTTCAGCGAGGTGGTGGAGCTGGCCCGCCACAACCCCAGGCATGCCTATGACGCCATGCGGTTTGCGGGGCCGGAGATGGCGCGGTACAGGAACCATGGGCACCCTGACGGCTTCTTCGACCGCATGGCGCGTTGGGCGCTGGGGGCCATTCTTGCCAATGCGCAGGAGCCCATGCTGCCGTTCGAGCTGCCCTGCCTGGGCTTTGCGCCGCTGGAGGGCATGGAGGCCATGCTGGCGACTGCGGCTGCGCCCCGGCCGCTGCCGGACCATGTGCAGGAGGCCATCGACAGGCAGGCCTGGCAGGAGGCGGCCGAGTGCCAGCGGCATTACTACGAGCGCCGCCGCCGTGACCTGATGGCGCGGCACGACTGAGGCGGGCGCGACGCCTAGAAACTGTCCCAGTCGTCATCGGCCGTGGAGGCCATGGCGATGGGCTTGGCGGCAGCCGGTTTTGCCGAGGCAGCCGACGCGGCCGGGGTGGCAGGCTTGGCAACGGCAGGCGGGGCGGCTTGGGGCACAGATGCCTTGGCCGCGCCGGGCGCCAGCGACGGTGCACGGGGCGCCGCCTGCGCCTGGGCATTGCTGACGCCCGGCAGCCTGAAGATGGAGACCACGCGCACCAGTTGATCGGACTGGTGGCGCAGGCCGGCGGCGGCGCCGGCCATTTCCTCGACCAGGGCGGCGTTCTTCTGCGTGGTCTGGTCGATGTGGGTGATGGCCTCGGCCACCTGGGCGACGCCGCTGTTTTGCTCGGCGCTGGCGTGGCTGATGTCCGAGATGAGCTGGGTGACCTTGCGGATTTCCTCCATGGCCTGTTCCATGGTTTCCCCGGCAAACGCGGCCTCCTGGTTGCCGGTGTGGATTTCAGCGACGCTGTGGCTGATGAGCTGCTTGATTTCCTTGGCGGCCTCGGCGCTGCGGCCTGCCAGGGCGCGCACTTCCTCGGCCACCACGGCAAAGCCGCGGCCGTGCTCGCCCGCCCGGGCCGCTTCCACGGCGGCGTTGAGGGCGAGGATGTTGGTCTGGAAGGCAATGCCGTCGATGACGCCGATGATGTCGGCAATCTTCTTGCTGCTGGCGTCTATGCCCTGCATGGTCTGCACGACCTTGCGCACGGCCTGCCCGCCTTCGGTGACGACGCGCTGGGCCTCGCGCGTGATGCGGTCGGCCGATTGCGCGTGGTCCGCGTTGTGGGCCACGGTGGAGCCCAGCTCTTCCATGGCGGCGGCGGTCTGCTCCAGCGCGCTGGCTTCGCTTTCGGTGCGGGCGGCCAGGTCCTGGTTGCCCTGGGCGATTTCCGCGCTGGCCAGGGCCACGCTGTGGGCCTGTTCGTTCACGCTGCCGACCACGCGGGTCAGGCCCGTGCTGGTGGTGTTCATGGCCTCCAGCAGGTGGCCGATTTCGTCATGGCGGTCGCTGTGCACGCGCAAGGTGAGGTCGCCATCGGCAATGGCGTAGGCCATGTGGCTGGCCTGCTTGAGCGGGCGCACGATCATGCGGCGGATGAGCCAGAACCACGCGGCCGACAGCAGCAGCACGGCGCCCAGGCCCATGAGGGCGAACTGCAGGATCAGGCTGCGGGTCTCGGAGACGAATTCGTCCACGTAGGCGCTGGTGGCGATGACCCAGTTCCAGGGCGCGTAGTGGCTGAAGACGACCAGCTTGTCGCGGGGCTGCTCCTCGCCCGGGTTGGTCCAGGGATAGGCGATGCTGCCCTGCTTGCGGTCCAGCATGTCGCGGATGAAGAAGCGGCCGTCGCCGTCCCTGGACTCGCTGATGTTCTTGCCCTCCATGGCGGGATGCACCACCAGCTGGCCGCGCTGGGGGCCGTCTTCGGCGTTGAGCACGAAGTAGTAGCCGGTCTGGCCGACCTTGAGCGCGCGGATGGAGTCCTTGAAGTGCTCCAGCAGTTGCGAGAAGTCCTGGCCCACGAAGGCAATGCCCACGGTGGCGCCCGCCGCGTCCTTGAGCGGGCGGTAGTGCGTCATGTACTGGCGGCCGAACAGGTGGGCCAGGCCCATGTAGCTTTGGCCGGCCTGGATGGCGGCGTAGGCGGGATGGGCGCGGTCCAGGCGGCTGCCCAGCACGGCCCCGCCCTTGTCATCCTTGTCGTTCTTCAGGGTGGTGGCAATGCGCACGAAGTCGCCCTGCCCCTGGGCCGCGAACACGGTGGCCACGGCGCCGGTGCTGCGCGTGAAAGCCTGCAGCTGCGCATCGTTGCCGTTGAACGGCTGGCCGTCCAGGCTCAGCACCGGCTCGCTGCCGCCGGTGTCCAGGCTGAGCGTGCCCTGCAGGCTGTGCGCCAGGCTGTCGGCCAGGAACTGGGTGCGCTGGCGCAGCTCCTTGTCGTTGGACTCGATGAAGTTGTACAGCGTCCGTATGCCCTGCTGCATGTCGCTGTTCATCCTGGACTGCAGGGACTTGCTGACATCCCAGGCAATGCCCAGGACCAGCAGGCCCAGGATGGAGGCGACCCAGACGAAATTGGTGATGGACAGTTTGGTGCCCAGCCCTTGGCGGCGCCAGAAACGTTGGCCGATGTGCATTGATGCATCTCCTGTGCGGCGTAGGGCGCCGCTGTTGTGTGCGCACGCGGTATCGGCATGGAATGCCTGCGTGCCAGGCCAGGCTGACCCAAGTCAAGCCGTGGCGATTCATGGGCCGAAGCGTATCGGCGCCGCCGCCTGGGGGATTTGAGATGGGTCAAGGAAGTAACCAAGTGTTGCAACAGCAGCGGAAACTGTCGGATTGCCGCCGGCGGCGGCATTCATTGCAACGGATATGACAGCCGACGATAAGAATCGTCTTAACCTGGATTGCGCAGGTTCTGGCAAGACTGGACAGCGGTATATCGATCCGTTTTATTTCCAGAAATGCAGCCGAAAACAACCCAGAAACTGTGCGACCCATGCTACGAATTGCTGAGCAATACATCCCTGTCCAAGCCGCACCCCGGACTGAGGTTCCGCTTTTACTCGCTGGAGCAGGATGCCAATTTCGTGAACTATGGCTGCGTGCATTGCCAGGCGCCCCTGGCGATGAAGACAAGCCGGCGCGGGGCACTTCTGGGGTTTCGCCTGATGCCGTCCGAACCGCACTATCGCCTGGGCGAGGTGGACGCCGAGGGCGGCAGCCAGGCGCAAGGCCAGGCGCTGGAAGGTTGACCGGCTGGTGCAGCCCGCAGGCCGGTCAGTCGAAGAGATGGTGCTCGGCGCAGAAGGCGGCCAGGTCCTGGTTGCTGTCCACGTTCAGCTTGCGCATGGCGGAGTTCTTCTGGAGGCTGACGGTCTTGACGCTGCGCCTCAGGCGTGCGGCGATTTCCGTGATGGATTCCCCCTTGGCGAAATGCCTGAGGACTTCGAATTCGCGCGGCGAGAGGTTGTTGGCGCGTTCGCTCAGGAAAACCGTCCTCTCCTGCCTGGGCGTGCCTGCCTGGAACGAGGGCGAGTAGTAGCGCGTGTTGAGGCGCACGCATTGCAGCGCCGCCATGATCTGGCTGAGCGGGTCTTCCTTGAGCAGCACGCCGGCGACGCCCGCGTCATACAGGGCCGAGATGATCATGGGATTGGAGACGGTCGTCAGCACCAGCACCTTGATGTGCGGGAAATGGCGTATCAGGTAGTCCACGTAGCGCAGGCCGTCTCCGTAGAGGTCATCGCCCGGCATGGAGTAGTCGGTCAGAACCACGTCCAGGGGGTTCGATCTGGCGTATTCCATCAAGGACGACGGGGTATCGAACGTGGCCACGACCTGGAGATTGGGGTCCTGCTCCAGGAAGTCCTTGACGCCAAGCAGGACCACGGCGTGGTCGTCCACGACAGCAATGCGCAGTTTCAGTTTCATGGGATCGCAAGCAAAGGGTTAGGGCTGGGGCAATTGCACCATCATGGCGCGAAGGTCGGCCAGGAGGTCGTCCAGCAGGACTGACAGCGCGGCCTGCAGGCCGGGCTCCGGGGCGCCGTTCAGGAGCCGCTCCTCCAGCGCCTGGGTGCGGGCGGCAAGCTCCTGCATCCTGGCCAGCAGCAAGGCGCCGCGCATGCGGTGCAGGGCCTGGGCGGCCAGGTCGGGCCGGCGCTCCTGCAGGCCGCGGGCCAGCATTGCGATGTCGTCGTTCATGCACTGCACGAAGACCTGCCTGTGCGTTTGCAAAACGTTGGGCTCCGACAGGGCCGGGGGTGGGGGAATGTCCGCCGCCGCAGCGCCGGCCTGGGCAGGCGCCGGACGCAGGCGTTTTCTCGGCGCGAACTTCTCCAGGGTGCGGACCAGCGTGCGCAACTGGATGGGCTTGACCAGCCAGGCATTCATGCCGGCGTTCAGGCAGCGGTTTTCCTCGTCCAGCATGGCATTGGCGGTCACGCCGACGATGGGGCAGGCAACCCCCTCCGAACGCAGCCGCTCGGCGAGTTCGTAGCCGTTGAGGTAGGGCATGTTCACATCCGTCAGCACCAGGTCGTGCGGGCTGATGTCCCACAGCGCCAGCGCCTCCTCCCCGTCGTCGGCGACCGTGACTTCGCAGCCCAGGCTCTCGAGCTGGCCGCGCAGCGTCACCTGGTTGACGGGATTGTCCTCGGCGACCAGCACGCGCAGGTCGAACAGGGGCAGATCGGTGCCGGCGCTGGCAGAGCGCTGCGCACCGCCAAGCACCTGCGCAATGCCCTGGCCGATGCTCAGGACGTTGTGCCCGTCAATGCCCCGGTTGTCCGGCGAGGACAGGTTCAGGTGCGGCCCCGTCCATCCGGGCGCGGGGCTGTCCGCCGGCAACAGGACGTCCAGCAGCAGTTCATCCTTGTCCGCGGCCACCGGGGCGGCGCTCGCCGCGCGGGCCTGGCCGCCCCAGCGCTGCAGCCAGGCACAGATGTTGTCCGTCAGCTCGGGGTGGGGAGTGCGCACCGCGATCCGGGCACCCTTGAGCTCGGGCGCCTCCTCCTCCTCCTGCGCGACGGTCTCCAGCCCCAACTCGAACCAGAACCGGCTGCCCAGGCCGGGCTCGCTCCAGACCTCGATGGAGCTGGACATCATCCGGGCCAGGCTCCAGCAGATGGACAGGCCCAGGCCCGCTCCACGCGCCGTGCGGCTGCTGTTCTTGACGAGATAAAAGGGCGTGAAAAGCTCGCCATGCAGGGATTTCTCTATGCCCACGCCCGTGTCGCAGACCTCGAACACCAGCCGGGCCTGCGAGGCCGGGCCCGGCATGCTGCGCAGGCGGACGATCACATGGCCGGCCTCCGTGAACTTGATGGCGTTGCTGATGAGATTGCCCAGGATCTGGCGGATGCGCACCGCATCGCCCAGCACCGACTCGGGCACCTGCGCGTCCACGCAGGAAAACAGCAGCAGGCCGTTTTGCTGGGCCATGGCGGCGTAGGAGCTGGTGCAGTTTTGCACCAGCTCCCGGGGATTGAAAGGGGCCTTTTCCAGCTGCAGCTGGCCGGCCTCGATCTTGCTGGTGTCCAGGATGTCGCTGATGATCTGCAGCAAGATGGACGAGGACGCTTCGATACGGTCCACGTATTTGCTCTGCAGCTGGGTGAGCTCGGTCATGCCCAGCAGCTCCAGCGTTCCCAGCGCGCCATACAGCGGCGTGCGGATTTCGTGGCTCATGGTCGCCAGAAAGGTGGACTTGGCCTCGTTGGCCTCGTCCGCCGCGATTCTTGCCCGCTCCAGGTTGCTTTCGATCTCCGCGCGCGCGCTGACGTCGGCAAAAATGCACAGCGTCACATCCTGGCCGAGGTAGCGCGTGGGCGCATAGGCCACATGAAGCGTCCTGCCCTGCTCGGTGACCAGGCGCTCCATGGTGCCTGCGGCCCGGGCATGGACAATCTCCTCCAGCGCCGCCTTGTTCTCCGGCGAGCCGGGACGCAGGTAGCCATCGGCCGAGTGCAGCCACTCCTGCACCAGCGAGTTGCTGAAGATGATTTTCCCGCTGCCGTAGGCCACAAGGCAGATGGCCACGGGAGCGGTTTCGATCAGCGTCCTGTTGAATTCATTGCTCTCGACGATGACCCGCTGCGCCTCCTGCGCGGGCGCAATCACCTTGCGGTTGAACCACCGGGTATAGGCCACGCCGGCCAGCAGGCTCAGCAGCAGGGCCAGCACCAGGCCGGCAGAAGGGGCGAACAGCCTGCCCTGGAAAAAGGTGGCGTAGTCCACCTGGTAGTAGCCGGTCCACCGGCCGGAGGCATCCTCGGTCTTGAGGATCAGGCCATTGCGCGTGTACTGCATCCCCGTGTCGTCCACCTGCGGGACGGGGCCGGTGCCCATGAGCACGCCGAAATCCCGGTGCTCCAGCCAGAAAAGATGCCTGGGCAGCGTATGGATGGTTCTTTCTATGGCGCTGATGCGCTGGCGGCTGAAAAGGATGGCGGCGTAGATCGGGCTTGTGGCGGCTTCGTCGCCGGCTTCGAGATGGCTTGAAAAGCCGGCGGCGACCATGCCGATCATCTTTTCCGGGAACTGGGGCGACCGGAACCAGACGATTTCCTGCGCCGGCGCCGTGGAGCCGGCGCCCGGCCGGGCATCGGCGGCCCTGGACCGCAGATGCGCCTTGACGGCGGCAATCGTGCTGTCGAACATTTCCTGCGTGACACTCTCGTTGCCGATGGGCACGTCGATGGCCGGCACGCCGATGCTGATCGCCCCGTCCTCCTTGGTGAAGAAGGCAGCGGCTGCCGGGAAGTAGGAGCCTGCCCAGAAGGAGGAATAGCCTGCGGCCAGGGAGCTGCCCAGCGAGAAAAGCCGGTCCGGGAGCGTGTCGCAGGCCACGCGCGCAGAGCATTGCAGTGAAAAGGGAATGCCGCCGATGGCCTCGCGGCCACGGAACATGCGGTAGTCCGCCTGCGCAGGAGCGGGCACGTCGACGATGGTGGCTATCCGCTGGTCCGGCAGCGCTTTCCAGGACTCGTTGCGGCCCTTGAGCCGCCGAAGGAAGATTTCCTGCTCCTGCAGCGAGCCGACGATGGCGGAGAAGTTCAAGGCCAGGCGCCCCTGCTCCTGCTCGAAGATCCTCTCCGAGCCCCACAGCAGCACGGCGATGAGGAAGATCGCCAGGGGAAGCGCTCCAAACAGTACCCGGTTCTGCCAGCGTGTGGTGCGTGTGATCTTGCTGAACGGGGAGTCGGGCATGGACGCCTTGCGTGCTTGGGTCAGGTGGGGTTGCCTTGGTGCCGGGGTTCGGACGCCAGCATAAGGGCAAATTCAACCGCAGGCACCGCGGCGGACAGCAGATAGCCCTGCACGCAATCGCATCCGATGCTGCGCAGCAACTCCAGGTCCCGGGTGGTCTCCACGCCTTCCGCCGTCACCGTCAGGCCCAGCTGCCGCCCCAGTTGCACCGACGACGTCAAGGCCGCAGTCCGCACCTCGTCACCTGCCGCACCGGCCACGAAGGCCCGGTCGATCTTCAATTCGGTGAAGGGCGTGGAGATGAGGCTGTACATCGAGCTGTATCCGCGCCCGTAGTCATCCTGGGCCAGGCCGAAGCCCTTGAGGCGCAAACGGCTCGCGCTCATGTAGTAGTTGGCGGGTATGCCGACGGCCTGATCCTCCAGCAGCTCGAACGTGATGTTCTCCGCAGCAATGCCGCACCGGGCCGCCATGCCGTGCAACTCGTCCGGCAGGCCGATATCGTCCAGCAGCGGTACCGGCAGGTTGACGGACACAGGCACGACATGTCCGGCACTGCGCCAGGCCAGGTGCGCCGACATGGCATCTTCCATCATCCGCACCAGCAAGGCATGGTCCAGCCCATGGAACCGGATGGCGGACATGAACGAGCCCGGCATCATGAAACCGAACTGCGGATCGTTCCAGCGCGCCAGCGCTTCCACGCCGACGATGTGGCCAGTGAGCAGGGATCTCTTGGGCTGGAACCAGGCCTGTATGGTTTTCTCCTGCAAAGCCTGCACCAGGTGGGCCTTGGCGAAAATCGGCCGCTCCCTGATGCCGGCAGCGGTTTTCCCCTCGTTTGCATGGACGGACCTGAGTTGGCTGACCAGCGCCTGGACATGGTCCGTGCCGAACGGCTTCTGGAACATCCCGATGACGGAAAAGCCGGACTCCTTGGCCATGAGACTGACGCTGTTCATCAGCCGGCGCGAGCAGGAGGTGGATATCACGAGCATGGGATGCAGGTCGCGCCGGCTCAATTCATCGATGAACTGCAGGCCGTCCATGTCAGGCATCTTCAGGTCGGTGATGACGAGATGGAATCCGCCGTCGCCCAGCTTCTCCAGGGCCTCCCGCGCGTTGCAGGCCATGTGCGTGTCCGTGAGTCCCGCCTCCATGAGCAGGCTGCGCGCGTGCTCGCAGCACAGGGGATGGTCGTCCAGGATGAGTACTTTGAATGGGGCCAGCATGGGTTCAGGTCCTGCCTTGCTTGATGTTATTCAAGGTGGTGCGCAGCACCGCCAACGTGAATGGCTTGCACAGCAGGCTGTCGAAGCCGGCCGGCAGTCCGTCGCCCTGCCCCTGCCCCTGCACTTGCACTTGCGATTGCTCTTGCGCCTGCGTCTGGGTCTGCGGCTGCGGCTGCGGCTGCGCATTGGCCGTCAGACCGACGATCGGGCGGCCATACCCGCGCTTTCTGAGCGCACGCGCCAGGGCCGGGCCGTCCAGCAACGGCATGTGCAGGTCGGTGAGAACGGCATCGAATTCGAGCAGGCCGGGCAGGGACAGCGCGTCCTGTCCATTGCTGGCCTGCTGGACCTCGCAGCCCAGCAATTGCAGCTGCTCTCGCAGGATGATCCTGTTGATGGGGTTGTCCTCGACGATGAGCACCCTCAGCCCCAGGGGCTCGTGGACCTGGGCGGCGGCGGCATACAGGTCGGGGCGCGCACCCGGCGCAATGCCCTGCTGGGCCAGGCCCAGCGCATGGCCCACTGCCGGCACGCCAGGCGCGCTGGCCTCCCACACGCAGGCCTGCACGGTCTCGCGGGGGCTCTCGCCCGGCGCCAGCGCCAGAACGCATTTGCCCGTCCATTGCGGACGGCGCAGCGACCGCGGCCAGGCTTGCACCAGCACGGCCTGCTCATTGGGACCCTGCACCTGGTCCCGGTAGGGCTGGGCCATGGCGCCCCAATGCCGCAGCCAGGCGCACAGGTTGTGCACGACTTCCGGAATGGCGCCATCCACGTAGACGGTGTGCGGCAACAGACTGGGCACTGCCTCATAGCCTGCCGCGCTCTCGCGCGGCAGGCGCAGCTCGAATGACACGCAGGTCCCCAGTCCCGGCTGGCTGGCGGCCGTCAGCCGCCCGCCCATCTCCTGGCTGAGGCGCAGGCAGATGGACAGTCCCAGGCCCGCGCCCTGGACCTGCTGCTGGGTGGCCGCATGGGCACGGAAGTACGGGTCGAACAGGAAGGGCTGCTGCTCCGGGTCGATGCCGATGCCCGTGTCCTGCACCTGGAACCGCAGGTCGGTGCCTTCCTCGCTGTCGCCCATGACCTGCAGGCGCAGGGCCACGTGGCCGGAGAACGTGAACTTGATGGCATTGCCCACCAGGTTGTCCAGGATCTGCCGCAGCCGCAAGGCATCGCCCACCAGCAGGGGCGGCGTTTTCACATCGGAGACGGCATACAGCTGCAGGCCCTTTTGCTCGGCACGCGACAGCAGGCCTGCGGCCACGCTGTCGAGCAATTCGGTGGCCGAGAACGCCTGGGCCTCCAGCTGCAGCCGGCCCGCCTCGATGGCCGACAGATCCAGGCTGTCGTTGACGATGCGCAGCAAGGAGGCCGATGCCTGCTGCATGGCCCCCAGGTAGCGGGTCTGTTCGGAAGGAACCCTGGACAGGGCCAGCAGCTCCAGCGTTCCCAGGATGCCAAAGAGCGGTGTGCGTATTTCGTGGCTCATGGTCGCCAGAAACTGCGTCTTGGCCTGGCTCGCCGATTCGGCGCGCTGCTTGGCATCGACCAGCGCTGCCTGCGCCTGCCTGAGCGCCGTCACATCGCTGACCAGGCAGAAAACCACCGGTTCGCCCCCGTGGGTCGTGGGCGTGGTGCGGACCTCCACCCATCGCCCGTCCCCCAGCGCCAGCTCACGCGGGCCCTGCTGCGTGCCCCCGGCCACGGCCTGCTCGAACCAGGAAGCATCACTGCACACCCACTGCCGGGCCAGCGCATTGGACAGCAGCAGGCTGCGATCGCTGCACCGCACCAGCGCCAGGCCCACGGATGCCGTGTCCAGCAGCTTTCGGCAGAGCGCGTCACCGGCGGCGCAGGCCCCTGCCCGGCTCCAGGCCGAAGCCGGCACGCCGCGTCGCAGCCGGCCCACGCACCATGCAATTGCAGCCATGAAGGCAAGTCCCAGCGACACGGACCACAGCAGCAGCCAGGCGTGGGCCCTGACCAGTTGCCGCACGGGCTCCCAGCGGTCTGCAAGCCATGCGGCGTTGTTCACGGATTTGCGCAGCAGCAGCGATTCGGGAAGGCCCCGGCCCACATGCATCAGCGAATACAGCGGCACGAGGTGGTCCTGCGGTGCGCTGGTGCGCCACGGCCATGCCAGACCGGCCTGGGAATGGACGGCCGCGCGGGTCGCGCCCACGGCAGCGTCCAGCAGCAGGAAATACCGGTCCATGAAAAACAGCTGCATGTCCCCCACAGGCACATGCGCGCGGCTGCGGGATGGCGGCGCCGGGGCGGCATCGTCCCTGCCGCTGTGCAAGGCGCAGGCCAGCATGGCCATGATTGCCAGTGCAAATACCGTCCAATCACGCAGCGACGCCATCCAATCGCGCAGTGCCATGGACGGGCACCACCCGTGCCGAGTCGAGCGGGAAGAAAACAGAAGGTCTTGAAACTGGCGCATTGCCAAATCATAGGAATCGGATGAAGAAACAGGGCTAAGAATTTTCTTAATCCTGCAAACCCGTGCACGCCGCTTCACCCGGGAATATCGCCCGCCTCGCTTCGTCATCAAAGACCTTGTCCGATCTCTTCAGCGATTTCAGCAGTCTTGATGATTTAAGAAAATTCTTAGACCCAAACTCGGATGCCCCGGGGATCATTGCCGGCTTGATTCATCAACAAGGGCTGCTTCATTTTCTTGGGTCAGGCCCCGGGATATTCCACACAGACGCCGCACATGCGAAATTGCAGCGCCCTGTCCAGCAATTGCGCAATCAATGCCCGCAAGGCGTTTCGGCAGTCCATTTCAGGGAAAGTAAAAAGGCAATGAGCATATACAGGCAACGATTCACTCCCACGGCGGCACGCAGGCCCCTGCGCCTGCTCGCCCTGGCATTGCTGTCGCAAGGCTGCATCGCCACGGCCCACGCATGGACCGTCGTGGTGGACAGCGCCGCCGACGCAACCGGCCCGTGCGCCAGCACCGGCCTGGGCCCCTGCACCCTGCGCGATGCCATCACCTACGCCAACGCCAACCGCAACCAAGGCGGCGACAACCGCATCGAGTTCCGCATCGGTGCGGGGGGAGAGCAGACCATCGTCGCCCAAAGCAACTGGAATGGCAGGCTCATGCAGCCCATTGCACCGGCCACATCGCTCACCGTGGACGCCAGCACGCAGCCCGGCTATGAGGCCCACTTGCCACGCCGCCCCCTGATCACGCTGCAGTCAGGCAGCCCCGAGTTCGGCATAGGGCTCGAGCTGGCAGGCGCCATCACGGTGCGCGGCCTGGCGATAGGCGGCTTCAATACGGCCCTGGCGGTGACCGGCGACGGCAACACCGTGCTGGGCTGCCATATAGGCGTTGACGCATCGGGAACGGTTGCCATGGGCAATCGCAGCAACATCCTTGTCCACTCCAGCAACCGCAACCGCATCGGGAATCTGGATATTGGCGGGCGAAATGTCATTTCCGCGGCGGAGAATTCCGGAATATGGCTTTCCTGGCCAGGCGCGGGTACAGGAAACATCATTCAGGGAAACTACATAGGCACCGATATCACCGGCAATGTGGCCCTGGGAAACCAGGGAAACGGCATCAGCGTGGCATCAGACTTTACCGGCACGCTGATCGACAGCAACCTCGTCTCCGGCAATGTCAGGCAAACAGGCGGCTCCTCCGCGATTTCCATTTCCGGCGCCCACACGCTGGTGACCCGCAACCGAGTCGGAACCAATGCAGCCGGCACGGCCATGATTCCCAACAATGGGCCAGGCATTGCCGTATTCTTTTCGTCGGAGGGCGGACATCGCATTGGCACAGGCCCTGAGGACGGCAACCTGGTTGCCGGAAACAAGGAAACGGCCATTGAATTGAATGGAAACTACGGCGCACGCAACCCGAATACCCTGATTGCCGGGAATATCGTGGGAACCAGCCTGGATGCCAGCACCATGCTGCCCAATCAATGGGGCATCGTCATCAAGGATTCGGACGAGGTGACCGTGCGCGCAAACATCGTCGGTGGCAGCAAGGCGTCCGGCATACAGTTCCAGGGCGCCAGCAAGAACAACCTCGTGCAGGGCAACTACGTGGGCGTCAGTCCCCAGGGAACCGCCCTGCCCAACGGTGAAGGCGTTTCCTTTTTCCAGAAGGCCCATGACACCCTGGTCGGCGGTGACGACGGGGCACATGCCAACGTGATTGCCCACAACAGGCTGTTCGGCGTGGGATTGCGGGGGGACGAAGTCAAGGGCGTCTCCATGCTCGGCAATGCCATCTACGGCAATACCGAGGGAGGCATCGCACGAACCAGCCTGGCCAACGGAGATCCTGCCGAGCCGGTGCTGCTCACGGTGACGCCCGAGGGCCTGTCCGGCACGCTGGACAGCGTTGCCAACGAGAGCATGCGCATCGAGTATTTCTCGACGCCCAGGCTGCCCGACGGGCTGGTGGAGCGCGCCGCCGGCAAGGTTCTGCTCGGCTCGCAGACCGTGACCACCGATGCCTCCGGCCATGCGCCCTTGGTGTTCAAGGGCGCCATGCCCCCGGGCGACCAGGCCGCTGTCACGGCGACCGCCACCCGGATTTCCACCGGTGACACCTCGCGCTTTTCCAACGCGATGGCGGCCAACGCCGCCCCCGTGGCCCTGCCGCAAGCCGTCACGACCCCGCAGGATACGGCGCTGTCCATCACCCTCGCTGGCACGGACTTCGAGTCGGACCCGTTGCGCTTCGAGATCACCGCCGGCCCCGCCCATGGCGTCATCAGCGGCTTCGATTCCCAGACGGGTACGCTGGTCTACACGCCGGCGGCCGGCTACTCCGGGCCCGATACCTTCGCCTTCACGGTATCCGACGGGCACCAGAGCGCTGCCGCACCGGCATCCGTGACCATCGAGGTGATCGCTGCCGATCCTCCCGATCCCGGCCCGGGCACCGATCCCGACCCCGGTCCGGGCACGGACCCAGGACCCGGTCCCGGCCCCGGAAATGTCCAGGCCGTTCCCGGCCTGGGCCAGGGCGGCATGCTGGCGCTGCTGTGCGGCATGGCCTATCTGGCCAGCCGCAGGATGAGGAAAAGGCAGGCCTGAGCCCGCAGCGGGCGCAGGTCCCGCGCATACGTCAAGCCGGCAGCCAGCGCAGCCAGCTCGGCCGCCAGGTCAGGGTGAAGGCAATGGCCAGGGCGGCGGCTGCCAGCGTCATGATCCAGACCAGGGAGGCCATGGAGGCATGGTCCACCGCCAGGCACAGTCCCAGCGAGGCGGCCAGGCCTGAAGCGCCCAGCCAGCGCAGCAGCCTGACCTTGCCATCGGGCTGGGGCATGTCGCCGTGCACCTGCTCCCAGTGCACGTCCTTGGCCAGCGCAAACCAGGCCATGCCCAGCAGCGATGCCGCAAAGGCGGCGGCCAGCAGCAGTGCGTCCATCAGCCCCTCAGACATGGGCCACCTCCGCAGCGCGCGAGGGCATGGCGGGCGCGGCGCGCGTCTTGAGCTTGCGCGCCACCACCACGGCCAGCACGGCGCTGGCCAGCATGAACAGGTCCACGCCGGCCACCGGCCAGTAGCCCTCGCCCAGGGTCTTGAACAGGTGGTCGCCCGTGGTCAGCCAGTTCAGCAGCACGGCCGTGACGGCCATGGCGGCCACGGCCCAGCACTGCTCGCGCCAGGCAGGATTGGGCAGGCCCCGGGCCACGGGGGCGCTGCGCACAAAGGCATGCGCCATGGCCAGCAGCCAGGTGGCCCAGAAGAAATAGCGTTCCATGTCGCCCCGGCCCGGCCAGCCCTGGGGCATGGCCTCGGGCAGCAGGCGGTTGGCGATCAGCATGCCCAGCGTGGCCACCAGCATGCCGGTGACCGTGGTGACAGCCAGGGCATCGACCACGCGCGCGCCCTGCACACCCTGTCTGGCGTGCTGCTTCTTGCGCTTTTCCACGAAGAAGACAAAGCCGGTGGCAATGCACACGCAGCCGGCCAGGCCGCCCAGCACGTACAGCCAGCGCAGCAGCCAGTGGCGGAAGTGCTGCAGGTGCAGGCCGGTGAGGAAGGTGTTGATGCTGTCCACGGCCGTGCGCGGAGGATCTTCGCGCAGCAGGGCGCCCGTGCTGGCCTTGAAGTGGATGCCCTCGCCCGTGAGCGCGATGCGGTCGGTGCCGGCGCGGTAGACGCTGACGTAGCCGTTGGCATCGCCCACATGGGTGACGGACAGGAAGCCCACGTCGCCGGCCATGCCCTTGGCGGCCCAGCGGCGCTGCGCCTCGGCCACCATGGCGTCCACCGAGGCCATGGGTGCGGCCACGCCGGCGCGGTCGTGCGGCAGGCCGGTTTCCTCGGCCTCCATCTTCTCGTGCAACTCGTGCAGGGGCTCCAGCTGGGTATGGGTGATGGGGAAGTAGATGCCCGCAAAGATCACCAGGCCCGTGAAGGCGAAGAAGAAGTGGAAGGGCAGCGCCACCACGCCGGTGAGGTTGTGCAGGTCCAGCACGCTGCGCTGCGTGGCCTTCTTCGGACGGAAGGTGAACAGCTCGCGGAAGATCTTGCGGTGCATGACCACGCCGCTGACCAGGGCCACCAGCATGATGAGCGCGGCAAAGCCCACGATCCAGTAGCCAAGGTTCATCCAGTTGAGCGTCAGGCTGTAGTGCAGCGGGTAGAAGAAGCGGCTGCCGATCTTGAGGTGGTCGTCCGGCAGGGATTCGCCATTGCGCGGGTTGATGGTGCGCATGGCCCAGATCAGGGTCTCGGGCTTCTTGGCGTTGGGCACCTCGTAGCCGGCGAACAGGCCCAGCACGGGATCGCGGTGGGTGGTGTAGGCGCCCCAGCGCTGGGGCGTGTCGAAGCGCTCGGGCAGCGGGCCGTTGACCTCGCCGCGCATGGCATCGCGCGCCTGGGCGTTGGGCTGCATGGACTCGAAGACCGGCTTGAGGATCTGGTCGTACGAGGGCATGGGCGTGGGCTCGAAGCGCGAGGCCGGGATGGCCCAGCGGTCGATCTCGCGGTCGAACACCGACAGCGCGCCGAAGAAGAAGGCGGCCATGAGCACGAAGCCGAGCGCAAGCCCGAACCAGGTGTGCAGCCAGGCCATGGAGAGGCGGAAGTTCTGGAACATGGGGCGTTCTCCGGATTCAGGGCAGCAGCATCTGCTGGAGCAGCGATGCGCAACCGGTCATGACAATGCCGCCGCCGGCCAGCACGGCCCAGACGCGCGGGAGGCTCTGCGCCGCAAAGGCCCAGAGGAACACCGTCAGAAACACCAGGAAGCCGAGGATGTAGCCCAGATGCTCGGCATCGTGGAACTCCATTCCGGCGGCAAACATCAGCGCCACGCCCAGGGCGATGAAGCCCCAGGTGAAGGCATAACCGCCGAAGACGGCGGCTGCAATGCGAACCAAAATAGTTTTCATTTACAAAGAAAAATACAGTCGTGGACCAAAGTGCTCGGGGCGCATTATCCCCGAGCGCCGTCAAAACCCGTGATCGGCCGTGGTGTCCCTATGCGGGCTGGCCTGCCGCCTGCGCCTTGGCCTGCGCCTTGGCCTGCGGCGCAGAAGGCTTGAGCGTGGGCGGCGCGAACTGGAAGGTGTGGGCGCTGGCGCCCGGCCAGTAGAGCTTGAACACGTTGTGCTGCTTGTCCAGCGGCCCCAGCAGAGCGCCGGGCTCCACGCGCAGGACCAGGTTGGCGAGCTGGCGCACCTCGGTGTCGGAGATGCGCCGCACGATGTGGTGGGCCGTGATGTCGCAGGGGTGCTCCAGGCCCGCCGCCTGCACCAGCTCCTGCAGCGCATGCAGGGTCTTGTCATGGAAGTTGGCCACGCGCGTGGCCTTGTCGGGCACGACCAGGGCCTTCTGGCGCGCCGCGTCCTGCGTGGCCACGCCCGTGGGGCAGTGGCCGGTGTGGCAGTTCTGCGCCTGGATGCAGCCCAGGGCCATCATGAAGCCGCGCCCGGCGTTGCACCAGTCGGCGCCCAGCGCCATCATGCGCGCGATGTCGAAGGCCGTGATCACCTTGCCGGCCGCACCGATCTTGATGCGGTGGCGCAGGCCCACGCCGATCAGCGTGTTGTGCACCAGCAGCAGGCCTTCCTGCAGCGGCACGCCCACGTGGTCGGTGAACTCCACGGGCGCCGCGCCCGTGCCGCCCTCGGCGCCATCGACCACGATGAAGTCCGGCGTGATGTCCGTCTCCTGCATGGCCTTGACGATGGCGAACCACTCCCAGGGATGGCCCACGCAGAACTTGAAGCCCGTGGGCTTGCCGCCCGACTTCTCGCGCAGGCGGGCGATGAAATGCATCATCTCCACCGGCGTCCTGAAGGCGCTGTGGCTGGAGGGGCTGATGCAGTCCACGCCCACGGGCACGCCGCGCGCGGCGGCGATCTCGGGGGTGACCTTGGCGCCCAGCAGCATGCCGCCGTGGCCGGGCTTGGCGCCCTGGCTGAGCTTGATCTCGATGAGCTTGACCTGCGGGTCGGTGGCATTGGCGATGAACTTCTCTTCGCTGAACGTGCCATCGTCGTTGCGGCAGCCGAAGTAGCCCGAGGCCACCTCCCAGATCAGGTCGCCGCCGTGCACGCGGTGGTGCTGGCTGATGGAGCCCTCGCCCGTGTCGTGCGCAAAGCCGCCCATCTTCGCGCCCTTGTTCAGCGCCAGGATGGCATTGGCCGACAGCGCGCCGAAGCTCATGGCCGAGATGTTGAAGATGCTGGCGCTGTAGGGCTGGGTGCAGGGCGAGGCACCTTCATCGGCGCAGCCGATGGTGATGCGGAAATCATGCGAGGCCAGCCTGGTGGGCTGCATGGAATGGTTCACCCATTCATAGCCCTGGGCCGTGACATTGAGCTGCGTGCCCAGCGGGCGGCTGTCCGGGTCGCCCTTGGCGCGCTGGTACACCAGGGAGCGCTGGGCGCGCGAGAACGGCAGCGCCTCATGGTCGGACTCGATGAAGTACTGCCGCATCTCGGGCCGGATGAACTCCAGCAGAAACCGCAGGTGGCCGATGATGGGGTAGTTGCGCAGCACCGAATGGCGCACCTGGGTCATGTCGCGCACGCCCAGCAGCGCCAGCGCGGCGCACACGCCAAAGCCCAGCCACCACCACATCCCTCCCCACACCAGCGCCGCCACCAGCAGCCCCGCGCTGCCGACCAGGCTCAGGCAGAACGTGGTGTAGCGCAGCGGCACCCATGCGGGCAGGCGATGAACGGGAGAGGCAGACGTTGACATGGCGTGGGTCCTCGGAACGAGTTGACGATCTTGTGCATGCCGCGCCTTCGAGGGCGCGCTGTGCACAAGGGTAACCCACGATCCGCGTCAGCCCTGGCGCGGCCGGGCGCCGGCGCCCGTTGCCTGCGCGGCCGCAGGCAGCACGAACCGGAAGCTCGCCCCCTGCCCCGGCGGGTCCACCAGCTCGATGCGGCAGCCGTGCAGCTCCAGCATGCGGTGGACGATGCGCAGGCCCAGGCCGCCGCCGCGGCGGGCGCCGCCCACGGTGAAGGGCCGCTCGAACAGGCCTTCGCGCAGATCGGCCGGGATGCCGGGGCCGGTGTCGGCCACGGTGACTTCGACGGCGTTGCCCGCCGCCGCCAGCGCCACCAGGATGCTGCCGCCTTCGGGGGTGTGGCGCAGCGCGTTGTCCAGCAGGTTGCCCAGCACGCGCTCGATCATCCCCAGGTCGGCCTGGACGACGGGCAGGCGGGCTGGGAAGTCGGCCCGCAGCGCCACCTGTCGCGCCTCGGCACGCAGCTCGAATTTCTGGAACACGTCCTGCACCAGGTCGGGCATGGAAAACGGCTCCGGCTCGGGCTGGACAAAGCCGTATTCCAGGCGCGCCAGCTCGAACAGGCTTTGCGCCAGCTCGCCCACCTTCTGGCTCTGTGCCAAGGCAATGCCCAGGTAGCGGCGGCGTTCGGTGGTGTCGAGCACGGCGTCCTTGAGCAGCAGCGTTTCCAGGTAGCCGTGCAGGGACGACAGCGGCGTGCGCAGGTCGTGCGAGACGTTGGCGATGAGTTCGCGCCGCTCCTGGTCCTGGCGCGTGAGGGCGCGCCACTGCTCGCCGATGCGCGCCACCATGCGGCGGTAGGCCGCGTCCAGCACGGCGATCTCGTCGCGGCTGTCCTGCGCGGCACCGGGCTGGGGGGCCGGCAGGTCCGGGGGGGTGCCATGGATGTCGAAGCCGGCCACCTCTTCGGTGAGCCGGCGCAGCGGCCGCGTGATCAGCGCAAAGGCCACCAGGCCGGCCACCAGGCACAGCAGCGCCACCAGGCCGATGGACCACAGCGCCGTGCTGAGCACCGAGTTGGCCGAGCCCTGCGCCACCAGCTGGTCATGCGCCTCGCCCTGCAGCACCACGTAGATGAAGCCCACTTCCTTGCCGTTGACGCGCAGCGGCGCCGCGCTGAAGACCTTGCGCCCTTCGGTGCTGCGCGGGTCGTCGCCCAGGATGGGCAGCGTGCCGCCTTCCAGCAGCCGGTGCACGGGCGCCAGGTCCACGCGCTCGCGGCGCACGCGGCCGTCGGGGGCGGCATGGCCGGCAATGCGGCCGTCGGCGTCCAGCAGGTAGACCTCCACGCTGGGGTTGACCAGCATGAGCTGGTTGAAGAAGCTGCGCACGGCGCCGGGCATGAGGCCGTTGGCGTCGGTCAGCTGGGCGTCGCGCGCAATGCTTTCGGCCACGTCGCGCGACAGGCCCTGCACCACTTCCAGCTCATGCATGCGGCTGGCGCGCAGCTGCATCCAGGCAGAGGTGCCGCTGCACACCAGCAGCAGCACGGCAAAGACCAGGGACAGGCGCTGGGTCAGTGTCAGGCGCAGTTTCATGGTCATGCGCCCTCGCCCGCTTCGGCGAACTTGTAGCCGCGCCCCCAGACGGTGAGGATGCGCGCGGGCTGGGCCGGGTCGGCCTCGATCTTGGCGCGCAGGCGGTTGATGTGGGTGTTGACGGTGTGCTCGTAGCCTTCGTGCTGGTAGCCCCAGACGGCATTGAGCAGGTCCATGCGCGAGAACACCTTGCCGGGCTGGCGCGCAAAGAAGTACAGCAGGTCGAACTCGCGCGGGGTCAGGTCCAGCCGGGCACCATGAAGCCGGGCATCGCGCGCCACGGGGTCCATGGCCAGGCCGTCAATGGACAGGCTGCCGGACTCCAGCCGCGCATTCTGGGCCAGCGCCTCCACGCGGCGCAGCAGCGCCTTGACGCGCGCCACCAGCTCCAGCACGGAAAACGGCTTGGCCAGGTAGTCGTCGGCGCCGATCTCCAGGCCCAGGATGCGCTGCACCTCGCTGGAGCGCGCGCTGATGATGATGATGGGCGTGTAGCGCGCCATGGCGCGGGCGCGGCGGCAGATCTCCAGGCCGTCCACGCCGGGCAGCATGATGTCCAGCACCAGCGCGTCCCAACCGCCGCGCTCCAGTTGGCGCAGGCCGTCGTCGCCGCGCGCGCAGTGCATGACTTCCAGGCCTTCGTCGCGCAGGTGCAGCGTGAGCAGGTCGGCGATATGGGCGTCGTCCTCGACGAGAAGTACGCGGCGCGTGGCGGTCATCGGATGCGGTTTCCTGGAAGTGGCGGGAGTGGCTGCCATTGTGCGCAATACCGGGGCCGGGAGTTATCACGAATCTTTGAACTCTGCGTGAGGACTTCGGGAGGCCGGCGCCCTAACCTGACTGGCATCGCATCGTTTTCAGACGCACGCAACCTTCAGGAGCACACCATGACCACCAGACGCCATCTTCTGTGGACTGCAGGCGCCGGCACCACCGCCGTGCTGGCGGCCAGCCTGTTCCCGCGCCGCGCGCCAGCGGCCGCCTCCAGCGAGGTCTTCGAGGTCAGCTACACGGATGCCGAGTGGCGCGCCCGCCTCACGCCCGAGCAGTACCGGATCCTGCGCAAGGAAGGCACGGAGCGTGCAGGCTCCAGCCCGCTGAACAAGGAGCACCGCGCGGGCACCTTTGCCTGCGCGGGCTGCGCGCTGCCCCTGTTCTCTTCCAAGACCAAGTTCGACAGCGGCACGGGCTGGCCCAGCTTCTGGCAGCCGCTGGACAAGGCCGTGGCCACGCGCCAGGACCGCACCTACGGCATGCTGCGCACCGAGGTACATTGCCGCCGCTGCGGCGGCCACCTGGGCCATGTCTTCGACGACGGCCCCAGGCCCACGGGCCTGCGCTACTGCATGAACGGGCTGTCGCTGACGTTCACGCCCCAGCCTGCCTGAACCCGGGAGCCACGCCATGCTGCTGATCGTCCTGGCCTATCTGGGCGGGGTGCTGACCATCGTCAGCCCCTGCATCCTGCCGGTGCTGCCCTTCGTCTTTGCACGCGCCGACCAGCCCTTCGCCAAAAGCGGCCTGCCGCTGCTGGCGGGCATGGCGCTGACCTTCGCCCTGGTGGCCTCGCTGGCCGCCGTGGGCGGCGGCTGGGTGGTGGCCGCCAATGAATACGGCCGCTGGCTGGCCCTGGGCCTGGTCGCCGTGTTTGCGCTGACCCTGCTGTGGCCCGGCCTGTCCGAGCGGCTGACGCGGCCGCTGGTGGCGGCGGGCTCGCGCCTGTCCGAGCGTGCCCAGGGCACGGACGGCGGCGCCCGCCCCGGCGCCTCGCTGCTGCTGGGCGTGGCCACGGGCCTGCTGTGGGCGCCCTGCGCGGGCCCCATCCTGGGCCTGATCCTCACGGGCGCCGCACTGCAGGGCGCCAATACCACCTCCAGCCTGCTGCTGCTGGCCTATGCGGCCGGTGCGGCCACCTCCATGGCGGCGGCCCTGCTGCTGGGCGGCAAGGTGTTTGCGGCGCTCAAGCGCATGCTGGGCGCGGGCGAATGGGTGCGGCGCGGGCTGGGTGCAGCCATGCTGGCCGGTGTGGGTGCGATTGCGCTGGGGCTGGACACGGGCGTGCTGGCGCAAGTGTCCACGGCCTCCACCGGCGGCCTGGAGCAAAGGCTGGTGGACCGCCTGAGCAGCAGGCCCGAGGGTGGCGCCATGGCCATGCAGGGCGGTCCCGCAATGATGGCCGCCGTGGACAGGGGTGAGGGTTCGGGCCAAGGCTCGGGCCAGGGCTCCGGTGCCGGCCCGGCCATGATGGCCGCAGGCGGCGCCATGCGCTTGGCCGGCGGCCCGTCCCGCGCCGCCCTGCCCGACGAAGGGCTGGCCCCTGCGCTGGACGGCGCCACCGACTGGCTCAACTCCACCCCGCTGACGGCCGAACAACTGCGCGGCAAGGTGGTGCTGGTGGATTTCTGGACCTATTCCTGCATCAACTGCCTGCGCACCCTGCCCTATGTGAAGGCCTGGGCCGAGAAGTACCGCGACCAGGGCCTGGTGGTGGTGGGCGTGCATGCGCCGGAGTTCGCCTTCGAGCGCAAGCTGTCCAACGTGGAAAAGGCCATCAAGGACCTGGGCATCAGCTACCCCGTGGCCGTGGACAACGGCTACAAGATCTGGCGCGCCTTCAACAACCAGTACTGGCCGGCGCACTACTTCATCGATGCCCAGGGCCGCATCCGGCACCACCACTTTGGCGAAGGCGGCTATGCCGAGTCCGAGCGCGTGATCCAGCAACTGCTGCAGGAAGCCGGATCGAAGCAGGTGGACCTGGGCCTGATCGACGTGCAGGCCCAGGGCGTGCAGCAGGCAGCCGACATGGCAGCCGTGCGCTCGCACGAGACCTACCTGGGCTATGAGCGCGCCGAGCAATTTGCCGCCACGCCTGCCGCCGTGCACAACCAGGCCACCGCCTATGCCACGCCCGAGCGCCTGCCGCTCAACGCCTGGGGCCTGAGCGGCCAATGGACGGTGGGCCCGGAAAGCGCCACGCTGGACGGCGCCACCGGCCGCATCACCTACCGCTTCCAGGCACGCGACCTGCACCTGGTGCTGGGCCCCGGCAGCGATGGCAAGCCCGTGCGCTTCAAGGTGCTGATAGACGGCAAGGCGCCCGGCGCCTCGCGCGGCATGGACGTGGCCGCCGACGGCAGCGGCAGCGTGACCGCGCAGCGCCTGTACCAGCTGGTGCGCCAGGACGGCGGCGCAGCCGAACGCACCTTCAGCATCGAATTCCTGGACCCCGGCATCTCCGCCTATGCCTTCACCTTTGGCTGATCCCTGGCCGCTTCACTTTCACCGGAGAGACACCATGACCAACGATTCCCCCCTCGCCACCGCACCCCGCCGCCGCGGCCTTCTCCAACTGCTGACCGGCAGCGCCGTGCTGCTGGGCGGCGCCCTGCTGTGGCAGGGCAGCGACCTGCAGGCGGCCGAGCAGGCCGTGCGCATTCCGCCACCCGCGCAGGACATGCCGGCCACGGGCCAGGGGCCGCAGAAAGCCATCTTTGCGGGCGGCTGCTTCTGGGGCGTGCAGGGCGTGTTCCAGCATGTCAAGGGCGTGCAGCGCGCCGTCTCGGGCTACAGCGGCGGCACGGCGGCCCAGGCCTCGTATTCGGCGGTGAGCAGCGGCCGCACCGGGCATGCGGAGTCGGTCGAGATCACCTATGACCCGGCCCAGGTCAGCTACGGGCAACTGCTGCAGATCTACTTTTCCGTGGCCCATGACCCGACCCAGCTCAACCGCCAGGGGCCGGACACGGGCCCGCAGTACCGCTCGGCCATCTTCGCCACCGACGCCGCGCAGCTCAAGACCGCCCAGGCCTATGTGGCCCAGCTCGATGCCGCCAAGGTCTTCGGCAAGCCCATCGTGACCCGGCTGGAGGACAAGCCCAGCTTCTTCCCGGCCGAGAACTACCACCAGGACTTCATGACCGAGAACCCGCGCCATCCCTACATCGTCATCAACGACCTGCCCAAGGTCCAACAGCTCAAGCGCCTGTTCCCGGACAGCTACCGGGCCGAGCCGGTGCTGGTCAAGCAGGCCGCGCGGCAGATGTAGCGCCTGCGCAGCGCGGGTGCCTTCAGGCATCGGGGGCGGCTGCCGTATGAGACATTTGCGGCATGCCCTCCAGCCTGCAGACCGCACCCAACCCGCCCGCGCCCCTTCCCGCGGCCCCTGTGGCCCCTGTGGCCCCCACCCGCGCCGAAGCCCTGCGCTACTGGCTGAAGCTGGGCTGCATCAGCTTTGGCGGGCCGGCCGGGCAGATCGCCATCATGCATGAGGACCTGGTGGAGCGGCGGCGCTGGATCTCGGAGGGGCGCTTCCTGCATGCGCTCAATTACTGCATGCTGCTGCCCGGCCCCGAGGCGCAGCAGCTGGCCACCTATATCGGCTGGCTGCTGCACCGCACCTGGGGCGGCATCGTGGCCGGCGGGCTGTTCGTGCTGCCCTCGCTGGTGCTGCTCATCGCCCTGTCCTGGATCTATGTGGCCTTCGGCCATGTGCCGGCCATTGCCGGCATCTTCTACGGCATCAAGCCGGCCGTGACGGCGCTGGTGGTGCAGGCGGCCTGGCGCGTGGGCTCGCGCACCCTGCGCAACGGCTGGCTGTGGGGCATTGCCGCGGCGGCCTTCGTGGCCATCTTCGCGCTGAAGCTGCCGTTTCCGCTGATCGTGCTGGCGGCCGGCGCACTGGGCTACCTGGGGGGCAGGCTGGCGCCGCGCCACTTCGCCCCTGCAGGCGGGCACGGCCACGGCGGCGGCAGCCACGGCCCGGCCGTCATCGACGATGACACGCCCGTACCGGCCCATGCACGGTTCAGCTGGCGTTTTTTCAGCCAGGTGCTGGCGGCCAGCCTGGGGCTGTGGGCGCTGGCGCTGGGCCTGCTGACCGCCGCCTTCGGCTGGCAGGGCGCGCTCACCCAGATGGGCTGGTTCTTCACCAAGGCGGCACTGCTGACCTTTGGCGGCGCTTACGCCGTGCTGCCCTACCTCTACCAGGGCGCCGTGGACCACTACCACTGGCTCACGGCCACGCAGATGATGGACGGGCTGGCCCTGGGCGAGACCACGCCGGGGCCGCTGATCATGGTGGTGTCCTTCGTGGGCTTCCTGGGCGGCTGGAGCAAGCAGGTGTTCGGCCCCGATGCGCTGCTGCCTGCCGGCGCCGCCGCCGCCCTGGTCGTGACCTTCTTCACCTTTTTGCCGTCCTTTGCCTTCATCCTGCTGGGCGGCCCCTTCATCGAGTCCACCCATGGCAGGCTGGGCTTCACCGCGCCGCTAACGGGCATCACGGCCGCCGTGGTGGGCGTCATCGCCAACCTGGCCGTGTTCTTTGCCTGGCACGTGCTGTGGCCACAGGGCTGGGCGGGTCCCTTCGACTGGCCGTCCGCACTGCTGGGCCTGGCTGCGGCGGCCGCGCTGCTGCGCTGGAAGGTCGGCGTGATCCCCGTGGTGGTGGGCGCGGGGCTGGCCGGCCTGGCGATCACGCTGGCACGCCAGGGTGGGTAGGAAAGGCTGCGGCATGGTTTCGACCACGGATGGGCATTTCAGCTGGCTGCGCTGCCGCACCGCAGGCGTGGAGGCCGTGGCCGCCGACACGGCGAGGCACTTTGGGCGGCATACCCACGAGCAGTACGGCATCGGCCTGATCGAGCGTGGCGCGCAGAAGTCCGCCAGCGGGCGAGGTCTGTACGAGGCCGGGGCCGGCGACCTCATCATGGTCAACCCCGGCGAGCTGCATGACGGCATGCCCCTGGGCGATGGCGGTCGCGCCTGGCGCATGCTCTACCTGGAGCCCTGGGTCGTGGCCGGGCTCATGGCGGACATGGATGGCGCAGGGCCGGCGGCCGGCTTCGAGTTCCGCCAGCCCGCCGTGCGCGACCCGCGCCTGGCCGCGTGTTTTCAGACCCTGTACCGCAGGATGACCGGCAGCGGCGAGCCAGCGGACGCCCTGGACCTGGACGAAGCCCTGCTGCAGCTGCTGGGCGGCATGCTGCAGCGCCCTGCCCCTGCGCCCCGCGCACCGGCCCCCATCACCCTGGCCCGCGCCCGGATGGACGACGATCCCGGCGCGCCCCTGACCCTGGGCGCCCTGGCCCACGAGGCGGGCCTGAGCCGCTACCAGTTCCTGCGCGCCTTTGCGCGCGCCACAGGCATGACGCCCCATGCCTATCTGCTGCAGCGGCGCCTGCACCAGGCGCGCGGGCTCATCGCCAGCGGCATGCCGCTGGCCGAGGCCGCCGCGCACAGCGGCTTTGCCGACCAGAGCCATATGACGCGCCTGTTCGTGCGCAGCTTCGGCATGGCGCCCGGCTTCTATGCCAGGGCAGCAAGCGCCTGCGCTGCGTGACGCGCTGCAATTTCCTTCAAGACCACGCAAACCGGCCTGGCGAGGATGGGGATCACATCCCCTCTCCACTCACAAGGCCAGATCTTGCCGTTCTCCTACGCACCCTCCATCCCCCGCGACTTTCCTGAACTGGCCACGCAGACCTTGCTGCTGCGCGGCCTGTCGCCCGACGTGCCCGCACACGCCGTGATCGCCCCCTTCATGGCACAGGCCAGGCAGAACCTGGCCTGCACCCCGGAAAGCGAGATGCCATCCATCCAGGCCTGGCGGCGCGGCTTTGCCAGGATGGGCCTCAAGCCCACGCAATACCGCTGCGCCGCCGAGGCCCTGCTGCGCCGCCTGCGCAAGGAGGGAGATCTGCCGGGCCTGCATCCGCTGGTGGACCTGTGCAATGCGGCCTCGGTGGCCTTTGCCATTCCCGTGGCCGTCTTCGACCTGGACCGCATCAGCGGCTGCCTGCAGGTGCGCCCCGCAACCGGCAGCGAGGTCTACGAGACCTTCTCGGGCGAGATCGAATATCCCGAGCCCGGCGAAATCATCTTTGCCGACACGGCTGGCCGCGCCCACGCCCGGCGCTGGTGCAACCGCCAAAGCGGCCACTCGGCAGTGCGCGAATCCACCGTCAACGCGCTGATCGTGACCGAAGCGCTGCACGCCACCGGCAAGACGGATACGCAGCAGTTGGTGCAAGCCTTGCAGGCGGCGGCCGGTCGGCTGTGGCCCGAGGCCGTTTCACACCCAGGCAACCCCTTGCAGGCCGCTTAGGCCTGAGGCGACCGGGGCCGTTGGCGCCCCGGCGCGAAGAGGGCTATCACGCTGCGCGGACTTCCCGCAAGCAAGACCGTACGCGTATCGCACCGCCCTGCACATCGACCCGCAGGTACCTCCAAAACAAGCTTCTACGCTATCAAATTGATAACAATGCGTTGCATGCTACATACAAATGAAAAGAAAAAGAAATCATTCCCATTGTCATTCTAGAATCCGCACCCGCCATGACAGGCTGCGCTGCTGGCCCCAGGGCCGGCAGCAGCGCCGACGCACCCAGAGCACGCCCCACGGCACAGGTTTCCCAGCTCTCGACCATTGACCATGCTTACCCAAAGACTCTCGCGCACGGCAGTTGCGCATGCCGCCCTGCTTGCCCTGTGCGGCGCAGCCCACGCACAGGCCCAGCCTGACAAGGTCCCCGAGGCCACGCTCGCCCCGGTCACCGTGAACGCAGGCACCGAGAAGGAAAATCCCACCGGCCCTGTGGTGGGCTTCACCGCCAAGCGCGCCATCTCGGCCACCAAGACCGACACGCCGCTGATAGAGACGCCCCAGGCCATCAGCGTGGTCACGCGCGACCAGTTCGAGGCCCAGGGCGTGCAGACGCTGCGCCAGACCACCGCCTACAGCGCCGGCGTGGTGTCCAACTATTTCGACAGCCGGGTGGACAGCTTCTCGGCACGCGGCGGCAGCGTGAGCCAGTACCAGGACGGGCTGCTGCGCACCTACGGCACCTACAACACCAGCCGGCCCGATCCCTACACGCTGGAACGCGTGGAATTCCTGCGCGGACCCTCTTCCGTGCTCTACGGCCAGGGCAGCGTGGGCGGGGTGCTCAACCTCACCAGCAAGCGCCCGCAGGCCGAGGCGCTGCGCGAGGTGCAGGTGCAGATGGGCAGCTACGGGCGCAAGCAGATCGCCGCCGACCTGACCGGCGCCGTCACCGAAGACGGCCAGTGGCTGTACCGCCTGGTGGCCGTGGGCCGGGAAAGCGGCACCCAGGTGGACCATGTGAACGACGACCGCCTGGTGATCGCGCCCAGCCTGACCTGGCGGCCCAGCGCCGACACCTCGCTCACGCTGCAGGCGCTCTACCAGAAGGACAAGAGCGGCTCGCTGATCGGCTTCTTCCCCTGGCAGGGCACGCGCCTGCCCAGCCCCTACGGCCAGATTCCCACCAGCACCTTCATCGGCGAGCCCGGCTGGGACTCGTTCGACACAGAGAACAAATCCTGGGGCTACCTGTTCAGCCACCGCCTGAACGCGGACTGGACCGTGCGCCAGAACCTGCGGCGCACCATCAGCGACGTGGACTACCGCTCCATCTACACCAGCTTCACCGCCATCCCCGGCCAGGGCCGCCCTGCGCGCCCGGTCTTCAACCCCGACAACCGCAGCGTCTACCGCGATGCCTCCTGGCAGGTCAACGGCGGGCGCATGCTGGTGATCGACACGCAGCTCGAAGGCCGGCTGCGCTGGGGCACGGCCGAGCACACCGTGCTGGCCGGCATGGACGCACAGCGCAACAGCACCAGCCAGTCCACCTGGCGCGGACTGACCGCGCCGTTTGACGTCTACAACCCCGTCTACGGCAACTTCACGCCGCCCACGGCCTCGCAGCTGGTGCGCCAGCCGGGCGTGTCGCAAAAGCAATTGGGCTTCTACGCCCAGGACCAGATCAAGTGGGGCCGCTGGACCGCCACCCTGGGCCTGCGCCACGACAGCGCGCAGACGGACACCGAAGGCCGTCCCGCCTCCGCCGTGGACGAGAAGGCCTGGACCAAGCGCGCAGGCGCCACCTACCAGATGGACGGTGGCTGGGCGCCCTACCTGGGCTACTCCGAGTCCTTCCAGCCGCTGGGCGGCGTGAACGTCTACGGCACGCCCTACAAGGCGCAGCGCGGCGAGCAATGGGAAGCCGGCGTGAAATGGCAGCCACCGGGCCAGGGCCTGTCGGCCTTTGCCGCCGTCTACACGCTGCGCGAGAAGAACCGCAAGACCACCGACCCGGCCAACCCGCTCAACAGCCTGCAGATCGGCGAGGTCAAGGTTAACGGCTTCGAGGCCGAGCTGACCGCCAGCCTGGCCCGCCACTGGGACGCCACGCTCGCCTATGCGTACACCGACGCCGTCATCTCGCGCAGCAATGGCGGCGACCAGGGCCAGCGCGTGACCAGCGTGCCGCGCCACACGGCATCGGCCTGGCTGACCCACCGCTTTGCCAGCGAAGGGCGCGGCGGCTGGAGCCTGGGCGCCGGCGTGCGCTACACGGGTTCGCAGTGGACGGGCACCAGCCTGGTGGACACGCCTTCGGCCACCCTGCTGGATGCCATGGTGTCCTATGACGCCGGCCCATGGCGCCTGGCCTTCAACGTGGTCAACCTGACCGACAAGGTGCAGATCACGCAGTGCCTGGCACGCGGCGACTGCTTCTACGGCCAGCGGCGCACCTTTGCGGTGACGGGAACGCACCGCTTCTGAGAGCCGCCGCCGCGCGCCTCACACGGCCCAGGCATTTCACGCAGCGCAGGCAGCTCAGGCAGGCAGCTGCCTGAAGCTCCTTCGGTCCGCCGTGCTGCCAAACGATGCGCAGCCCGACAGCACGGCGGGCGAAGGCGCGGTGGTCGACAGCGCCTCGCTGCACTGCCGGGGCAGCTGGCTGTGCTCGTCTTCCAGGGCCTGTGTCTGGATCATGGGGGCCATGGCCACCACGTTGCCGAAGATGGTGGCAAAGGCCACGTCGGCCGCGTCACGGCCCGTGCCAAAGCGCATGAAGCCCATGGGAATGGCCGTGCCCGATGCATCGAACAGGTACCACCTGTCGCCCAGGTAGGCTTCCACGTAGGCATGGAAATCGGGCGGACCCAGCGCAGGGTCGGCACCGTAGTCCGTGCCGGTGGCGATGCGGGCGGGAATGTTCAGCGCGCGGCACAGGGCGATCATCAGGTGCGTGAAATCGCGGCACACGCCCACCTGCTCCACCAGGGTATCGACGGCCGAGGTGGACGAGTTGCTGGTGGCCGAAGCGAAGGTCACCAGCTCCTGCACCCACTGCTGTATGGCCAGCACGCGCGAATAGCCGGGCGCCAGTTGGCCGAAATTGCGGAAGGCCAGCTGCATCAGCCGGTCGGACTGGCAGTAGCGGCTGGGGTAGATGTACGGCAGCACCTCCAGCGGGATGCAGCGCACCGGAACCTCGCCCAGCGCCGCCGGATCCTCGCGGTGGTGCGCGATGCAGACGGTGGCCGTGTAGGTCAGGTGCAGGGGGCCGGGGTTGGCATGCAGGCGCATGAAGCGCGTGGAGGTGGCGGGCTCGGTGGCAATGTCGGGCTCCACCGGCTGGCTGAGCACCAGACGCTCGTTCTCCACCGTCTGGTGCGAGGTGTGGGCCGCATGGATGTTGAACACGAAGTCGGCCCCGGCCGGATCGCGGATGTCATAGGCAAGATCCACCTGGATCTGCAGCCTGATTCCTGGTTGGGCCATTGTTTTTCCCTGGTTGGTCTGTCGGATCAGCATCCATGGTGGGATCAAGAGTCTCCGCCGGCCGTAGGCCCCTGCTGAAAAGCCTGTAGTGCTTGGCAGGGACAGCGCGTGCGCCCGCCCGGCGGCCCGCAGGGGATGCAAACTCGGCTAACATCGGCGCCGCCCCGCATGGCGCAATGCCTGTGGCGGGGGCATCCACCAGCCAGGAACAGCCAAGGAGACCGCTAGATGGCGGAGATCATCGAGATATCGCGGGCGGCGCTGCACGAGCAGGTGGCGGACCGTTTGCGGTCCATGCTCAACGAGGGGCGCATCGCCCCGGGCGCCAAGCTCAACGAGCGCGAGCTGTGCGAGCAGCTGGGCGTCTCGCGCACGCCGCTGCGCGAGGCCATCAAGCTGCTGGCCGCCGAAGGCCTGGCCGACCTGCTGCCCAACCGCGGCGCCATCGCCGTCAAGCTGAGCGAGGCCGATGTCATGCACGCCTTCGAGGTGCTGGCCGGCATCGAGGGCCTGTCGGGCGAACTGGCCGCCCAGCGCATCACCGACCAGGAATTCGCCGAGATCCGCGCCCTACACTACGAGATGATGGCCAGCGTGGCGCGCGCCGACGTGTCTGCCTACTACCGGCTCAACGCCGCCATCCACGCGGCCCTGAACAGCGCTGCCAAGAACCCCGTGCTGACGGAGACCTTCCAGCGCATCAACAACCGCGTGCAGTCGCTGCGCTTTCGCACCAACCTGGACACGGCCAAGTGGAAGCAGGCCGTCAAGGAGCACGAGGCCATGATCGATGCCCTGGGCGCACGCGACGCCACGGCCCTGCGCGAGCTGCTGGTCACCCACCTGCACCACAAGCGCGATGCCGTGCTGGCCATGCTGCGCGCCGAGGCCCTGCAGCCGCGCAAGGCGCGCTGAAGCCCAGGGCCCCTACCGCTGCGGCGCGGCCCCCAGCGCCGCAACGCCGGCCCGCGCCACCTCCGCATCCTCGGCCGGCTTCACCCCGCTGACGCCCACGGCGCCCAGGCAGTGGCCCTCACTGGTGATGGGCACGCCGCCTTCCAGCAGGCCCTGCAGCGCGGGCACGCTCAGGTAGGCGGTGCGGCCGCCATTGATCATTTCCTCATAGAGCCGGCTTTCCTTGCGGCCCAGTGCTGCGGCGTGGGCCTTGGCCGGCGCGATGTGGGCCGAGGCCGGTGCCGCGCCGTCCAGGCGCTGCAGCCACAGCAGGTGGCCGCCGTCATCGGCGATGGCGATGCTGACGGCCCAGCCGCGCGCCGTGGCATGCGCCTCGGCGGCCTGGGCGATGGCCTTGATGTCCTGGAGGTCCAGGCAGGGCTTGTGCTTCATGGGAGTGCCTTGTCCTGTGAAGGATGGAGGATGGCGATCAGCGGGCAGTCAGCGGGCGTCCAGCAGGCTTTCCAGCAGCCGCGCCACATGCACGGCTTCGCGCGCCGCGCCGTCGGCGATCTGGTGGCGGCAGCTGGTGCCGTCGGCCACGACGATGGCTTCGGGGCGCTGGCGTATGGCCGGCAGCAGGGCCGCCTCGGCCATGTCCATGGAGACCTGGTGGTGGCTGGCCTCGTAGCCGAAGCTGCCGGCCATGCCGCAGCAGGAGCTTTCGATCAGCTCGGGCTGGGCGCCGGGAATCAGCCGCAGCACGTCGAGGATGGGGCTGACCGCGCCAAAGGCCTTCTGGTGGCAATGGCCGTGCACGAGGATGGGCGCCCCGGCGGCGCGCAGCGGCAGCGCGAAGCGGCCGGCCTTGACTTCACGGGCAATGAATTCCTCGAACAGCAGGGCCTGGGCGGCAACAGCCTGCGCAGGCTCGCCCAGGCCCATGACCAGGGCTTCGTCGCGCAGGGTCAGCAGGCAGGAGGGCTCCAGGCCGACGATGGGGATGCCGGCCCGGGCCAACGGCGCCAGGGCGTTGATCAGCGCACCGGCGCTGGCCTTGGCCTGCTCGACCATGCCGGTGGCCAGGTAGGTGCGGCCGCAGCAGTGGTGGCCGCCCCCCTCTTTGCCGGACTTGCTGGCGGTGTGCAGCGCATAGCCGGCCGCCTGCAGCACGCGCGCGGCGGCCAGGGCGTTTTCGCTCTCGAAGGTGCCGTTGAAGGTGTCCACGAAGAGCACGGCCACGCGCTCGCCGGCCGCCGCGCGGGCCAGGGCCTGGTCGCGGTCAAGAAAGGTATGTGCTTCGGGCGCGCGCCAGAAGGTGTCGCTGCGCCAGGCCGGCAGCGAGCGCCGGGCGGACAGGCCCAGCAGCTTTTCGCCCAGTTGGCGCAGCACGGGCAGGCGGTTGCGCAGGTTCAGCAGCCAGGGCATGCGGCTGGCCGTGGCCGCGTAGCGCGGCAGATGGGCAACCAGCCGGTCCTTGAGCGTGTGGCCATGGCGGGCCTTGTAGTGGGCCAGGAATTCCACCTTCATGCGGGCCATGTCCACGCCCGTGGGGCAGTCGCGCCTGCAGCCCTTGCAGCCCACGCACAGGTCCATGGTGTCGTGCATGGCCTCGCTGGTGAAGGCGTCCGGCCCCAGCTGGCCCGAGATGGCCAGGCGCAGGGTGTTGGCGCGGCCCCGCGTCAGGTGCTGTTCGTCGCGCGTGACGCGGTAGCTGGGGCACATGGTGCCGGCGTCGAACTTGCGGCAGTGGCCGTTGTTGTTGCACATCTCCACGGCCTTGGCAAAGCCGCCCGTGACGTCGCCGCCCGTGCCGGGCGCCGTGGTGACTTCGGTGACCGGGTCGGCCTGCACGTTCCAGGCGGACCAGTCGAGCACGGGCGTGATGGGAATGCGCCGGTAGGGCCGGGGTGTATCGGCGGGCGCGAAGCGGAACAGCCGGCCATCGTCCATCTTCGGCGTATCGATGATCTTGCCGGGGTTGAAGAGGCTGTCCGGGTCGAAGTGCTGCTTGATGGCGCGCAGGGCCTCGGTGATGGCGGGCCCGAACTGCCAGGCAATCCACTCGCCGCGGCACAGCCCGTCGCCGTGCTCGCCGCTGAAGGCGCCCTTGTATTTGCGCACCAGTTCGGCCGCTTCCTCGGCAATGGCGCGCATGCGCGCCGCGCCGTCGGTGCGCATGTCCAGGATGGGCCGCACATGCAGCGTGCCCACGGAGGCATGGGCGTACCAGGTGCCCCGGCTGCCGTGGCGCGCGAACACTTCGGTGAGCGCGTCGGTGTACTCGGCCAGGTGCTGCAGCGGCACGGCGCAGTCCTCGATGAAGCTCACGGGCTTGCCGTCGCCCTTGAGGCTCATCATGATGTTCAGCCCCGCCTTGCGCACTTCCCAGAGGTTTTTCTGAGCCGCTTCCTCGGGCATTTCCACCACGCTGCCGGGCAGGCCCAGCTCGCCCATGAGTTCCACCAGTTGGCGCAGCCGCGCCAGCAGCGCGGCGCGGTCGTCACCTGCGAATTCCACCAGCAAGATGGCGGCCGGGCGGCCGATGAGCGCGGTCTCTATGGTGGGCTTGAAGGCCGGGTTGGCCAGGCCCAGCTCGATCATGGTGCGGTCCACCAGCTCCACGGCCGTGGGGCCCAGCTTCACGATGTGCTGGGCCGAGTCCATGGCCGCGTGGAAGGTGGGAAAGTTCACCACGCCCAGCACCTTGGCGCGCGGCAGCGCGCTGAGCTGCAGGGTGAGCGAGCGCGTGTAGGCCAGCGTGCCCTCGGCGCCTATCAGCAGATGGGCCAGGTTGACGCTGCCGTCGGCCGTGTAGGGCCGCTCACTCTGGTTGTCGAAGATGTCGAGGTTGTAGCCGGCCACGCGGCGCATGACCTTGGGCCAGTGGGCGTGGATTTCCGCCCGGTGCTGTTGCGCCAGCCCGTGCACGAATTGCGCAATGCGCGCCGCGCGGCCCGTGGCCTGGGCGACAGGGCCGAAGTCCAGCAGCTCGCCATCGGCCATCCAGGCGCGGGCGCCGCGCACGTTGTGCACCATGTTGCCGTAGGCAATGGAGCGCGAGCCGCAGGAGTTGTTGCCCGCCATGCCGCCCAGCGTGGCCTGGGCGCTGGTCGATACGTCCACCGGATACCACAGGCCGAGCTTCTTGAGCCGGGCGTTGAGGTGGTCCAGCACCAGGCCGGGCTCGACCTCGGCCGTGCCTGCATCGGGGTCCACCGAGAGGATGTTGCGCAAATGCTTGCTGTTGTCGATGACCAGGGCCGCGCCCGTGGTCTGCCCGCACTGACTGGTGCCGCCGCCGCGCGGCAGCACGGGCACCTTCAGCTCGCGGGCGATCTGCAGGGCCGTGGCAATGTCCTGCTCGCAGGTGGGCACGAAGACGCCCACGGGCATGATCTGGTAGATGGAGGCGTCGGTGGCATAGCGCCCGCGCGAGGCGGCGTCGAACAGGACCTGGCCGCGCGTGTCCGAGCGCAGGCGGCGCGCCAGCATCTGGCTGACATCGTCGGGCGGCAGCACGGTGCCGGGGGCGGGCACGGTGTCGTCGGGGGAAGCGGCAAGGCGGTGCGTGGATTCCATCAGCATGGCGGCTCTCATTCGTTCATGGTTCGTGGGTAGATCTGGCCTGCCTTGAGCAGGGCGATGACGGTGTCGCGCTTGTGCTCCAGGTGGGCCACCAGCACCTGGCGCAGCGCGGCGGCGTCGCGCGCCTGCAGCGCCTCCAGCATGCGTTCGTGCTCCTGGACGGCACGCTTCCACTTGGCCGCGTCCTGGTTGGTGCGAAAGCGCAGCGACTGCACGCGGGCGTTGATGCGGCCATAGGTCTCGGCCAGCACGGGGTTGGCGGCGGCGCGGTTGATGGCCGAGTGGATCAGCGCATTGAGCCGGTAGTAGCCGGACAGGTCCTGGCGCGCATGGCTGGCCAGCATCTCGAAGTGCAGGGCCCGCACCTCGGCCAGCTGCTGCTCGCTGATGCGCTGCGCGGCCAGCTCGCCCGACATGCCCTCCAGCCCCGCCAGCACTTCGAAGGTCTGCAGCACATCGGTCTCGCCCAGGCGCACGGCCACGGCGCCGCGGTTGGGCACCAGGTCCACCAGCCCTTCGGAGGCCAGCAGCTTGATGGCCTCGCGCAGCGGCGTGCGCGAGACGCGCAACTGCTCGCACAGCGCGCGCTCGTTGAGCTTGGCGCCGGGCGGTATGCGCCCCTCCACCAGCCAGGTGCGCAGCCGCGCCGCCACCTGGTCATGCAGGGCAAGCCGCGAAATCTCGATGATCTCCGCCATGGATTCTCCTGGTCGAATGAATTTTGCATTCATTTTTACGCAAGCATTTCTCAAGGCATTCATGGTTATCACCAAGGCATTTATGAATTTTGAATGCAAAAATTCGCAAACACCCTCCCCCCCGCAGACCGACCTGGCATTTCCTTGAAAAGGACGCACCATGCTCACGCTCGACAACCATCCCACGGGCCGCCACTTCCTCCAGATCCCCGGCCCCAGCCCGGTTCCCGACCGCATCCTGCGGGCCATGAGCCTGCCCACCATCGACCACCGGGGGCCGGAGTTCGGCCAGCTCGGCCTGAAGGTGCTGGCCGGCATCCAGCAGGTCTTCAAGACCCGGCATCCGGTGGTGATCTATCCGGCCTCCGGCACGGGCGCCTGGGAGGCGGCCCTGATCAACACGCTCAGCCCTGGCGACCATGTGCTGATGTTCGAGACCGGCCACTTCGCCTCGCTGTGGCAGAAGATGGCCACGCGCCTGGGCCTGTCCACCGAGTTCCTGTCCTATGGCGGCTCCGATGAGCACCTGCCCCAGGCGCCGGGCTGGCGCCATGGCGTGCAGGCCGGCCTGATCGAGGCGCGGCTGCGCAAGGACACGGAGCGCCGGATCCGCGCCGTGTGCGTGGTGCACAACGAGACCTCCACGGGCGTGACCTCGGACATCGCCGCCGTGCGCCGGGCCATCGACGCGGCGGGCCACCCGGCCCTGCTGCTGGTGGACACCATCTCGGGCCTGGCCAGCGCCGACTACCGCCATGACGAATGGGGCGTGGACGTGACCATCAGCGGCTCGCAAAAGGGCCTGATGCTGCCGCCCGGCATCAGCTTCAACGCGCTGTCGCCACGCGCGCTGGAGGCCGCCAAAAGCGCGAAGCTGCCCAAGTCGTTCTGGGCCTGGGACGAGATCGTGGAGATGAACCAGACCGGCTACTGGCCCTACACGCCCAACACCAACCTGCTGTACGCCCTGTCCGAATCGCTGGACATGCTGCTGGCCGAAGGGCTGGATACGGTGTTTGCGCGCCACCAGCGCTGGGCGGCCGGCGTGCGTGCCGCCGTGCAGGCCTGGGGCCTGCCCATCCAGTGCGCCGATCCGCAGGTCTACTCGCCCGTGCTCACCGGCGTGATCACGCCCGAAGGCGTGGATGCCGATGCCCTGCGCCGCCTGATCCACACGCGCTTCGACCTGTCGCTGGGCGCGGGCCTGGGCAAGCTCAAGGGCCGCATGTTCCGCATGGGCCACCTGGGCGACAGCAACGACCTCACGCTGCTGGCCATGGTGGCGGGCGTGGAGATGGGGCTGAAGCTGTCCGGCATCCGGCTGGCCGGCAGCGGCGTGCAGGCGTCCATGGATTACTTCGCTGCCCACGCCGCAGCCGGGGCGCTGCGCAAGGCCGCCTGAACCCATCGGCCCCGCGCCGAAACCCCTTGGCAGAGCCGGAGCACATGGCTCGCCCCCTTGATCGTGGATTGCACCAATACCAGGAAATAACAGGAGACAAGAGACATGACATCGCCCCGCAACCGCCTGGCGGCAACTGCCGTCGCCACCCTCGCCGCCACCGCCGCCATCACCCTCGCCGCCCCTGCCGCCTGGGCGCAATGGAAGCCCGCCAAGTCCGTCGAACTCGTCGTGCCGTTCTCGGCCGGTGGCGCCTCGGACCAGATGGCGCGCGTGATCCAGGCCATCGTCACCAAGCACAAGCTGATCGAGCAGCCCGTGGTCATCCTCAACAAGGCCGGCGCCTCCGGCGCCGAGGGCATTCTGGATGTCAAGGCCTCGGCGCGCGACCCGCACAAGCTGCTGGTGGCCTCCACGGCCATCTTCACCCTGCCCATGGCCACGGCCCTGCCCTTCCAGTGGCGCGACCTGAATCCCGTGGCCATGATTGCCCAGGACCAGTTCGTGCTCTGGGTCAATGCCGAGACCGGCTACCAGACGCCCGCCGACTACCTGGCCGCCGCGCGGCAGGCCGGCGGCAAGTTCAAGATGGGCGGCACCAGTTCCAAGCGCGAGGACCAGATCATCACCGCCAACATGGAACAGGCCGCCGGCGTGAAGTTCACCTACATCCCCTACAAGGGCGGCGGCGAGGCCAGCACGCAGCTGGTGGGCAAGCACATCGACTCCAACGTCAACAACCCCAGCGAGTCCATGGCGCAGTGGCGCGCGGGCCAGGTGCGGGCGCTGTGCGTGTTCGACACGCAGCGCATCGAGTACACGGCCAAGGTCACGGGCAGCCAGGCGCTGTCGGACATCCCCACCTGCAGGGAGCAGGGCCTGGACGTGCAATACACCATGCTGCGCGGCTTCTTCCTGCCGCCCGGCACCACGCCGGAGCAGGCGCAGTTCTATGCGGGCGTGATGCACAAGGTGGTGGCCACGCCCGAGTGGAAGGAGTACCTGGAGAAAAACGCGCTCAAGCCCGAGTACATGACGGGGCAGGCCTTCGTGGACTTCCTGGCCAAGGACGAGACGCGCCACCTCGACATCATGAAGAAGGCCGGCTTCCTGTCGGCCAGCGTGGCCGCCGCCGCCAAGTGAGGAGCCGCGCCATGGACACCGCCATCCACCTTGCCCCGCCCTCCTCCAATTCAGCGGCAGCAGCAGCAGCAGCAGCCCCGGCCCAGCCCTCCAGCGCGGCCACCGAATCCATCCCCGCCACCGAAGCCCAGGCCCCCGGCCTGTCCCGCCGCCATGTGGAGTACGGCGTGGCCGCCGTGCTGCTGGCGCTGGCCGTGCTCGTGGTCTGGGACAACCAGCGCATTGGCGCAGGCTGGAGCGACACCGGCCCGCAGGCCGGCTACTTCCCGCTGCGCGTGGGCGCCGTGCTGGGCATCTGCGCCATCGCCGTCTTCGTGCAGGCGCTGCGCAGCCGCAGCCAGGAGCAGTTCGCCAGCTGGCTGCAGCTCAAGCGCGTGGCACAGGTGCTGCTGCCGCTGACGGCCTACATCGCCGTGATCGCGCCGCTGGGCATCTACGCGGCCTCGGTGCTGTTCATCACGGGCTTCATGGTGTTTGCGGGCCGTTATCCCTGGTGGAAGGCCGTGGTGCTGTCGGGCTTCACCAGCGTGCTGCTGTTCTACGTCTTCGAGATCCAGTTCAAGGTGCCCCTGCCCAAGGGTCCGCTTGAAGCCTGGCTCGGATATTGACCCCTGTCGCCGCCACGGAGCAACACCATGGACGAACTCCAATACCTTGCGCACGGCTTCGCGGCCGTCACCACCTGGCAGAACACGGGGCTGATGCTCACGGGCATCCTGCTGGGCATCGTGGTCGGCGTGCTGCCGGGCCTGGGCGGCCCCAACGGCGTGGCCATCCTGCTGCCGCTGACCTTCGGCATGTCGCCCACCTCGGCCATCATCCTGCTGTCGTGCATCTACTGGGGGGCGCTGTTCGGCGGCGCCATCACCTCGGTGCTGTTCAACATCCCGGGCGAGGCCTGGTCGGTGGCCACCACCTTCGACGGCTACCCCATGGCCCAGCAGGGGCACGCGGGGGCCGCGCTGACCACGGCCTTCACGGGCTCGTTCATCGGCGCCATCTCGGGCGTGATGCTGATCACCTTCCTGGCGCCGGTCGTGGCCTCGTTCGCGCTGCAGTTCGGGCCGCCGGAGTTCTTTGCGGTCTTCTTCCTGACGTTCTGCTCCTTCATCGGCATGGGCAAGGAGCCCAAGGCCAAGATCGTGGCTGCCATGGCCGTGGGCCTGCTGCTGGCAGCCGTGGGCATGGACACCATCTCGGGCGACCTGCGCATGACCTTCGGCTCCACCGAGCTGCTGCGCGGCTTTGATTTCCTGGTGGTGGTGATCGGCCTGTTCGGCATCAGCGAGATCCTGATGACCATCGAGGAAGGCCTGGCCTTCAAGGGCAAGAAGGCCTCCATCGACCTCAAGGTGGTGTTCAGGACCTGGGCCCGGCTGCCGCGCTACTGGCTGACCATGCTGCGCTCGGCCCTGGTGGGCTGCTGGATGGGCGTGACGCCGGGCGGAGCCGTGGCGGCCAGCTTCATGGGCTACGGGCTGGCCAAGAAGTTCTCGCGCGACCCCGACAGCTTCGGCAAGGGCAACCCCGAAGGCGTGCTCGCCCCCGAGACCGCCGCCCACGCGGCCGGCACCTCGGCCCTGCTGCCCATGCTGGCCCTGGGCATTCCGGGCTCGGCCACGGCGGCCGTGCTGCTGGGCGGGCTGATGATCTGGGGGCTGCAGCCCGGCCCGCTGCTGTTCACCGAGCAAAAGGACTTCGTCTGGGGCCTGATCGCCAGCATGTACCTGGGCAACATCGCCGGCCTGGTCATCGTCATGGCCACCGTGCCGCTGTTCGCCGCCATCCTGCGCGTGCCGTTTTCCATCGTCGCGCCCATGATCCTCATGGTCTGCGCCATCGGCGCCTTCACCGTGCACGGCAATGCCACGGACATCTGGCTCATGCTGGTCTTCGGCGTGGTCGGCTACGTGTTCAAGAAGCTGGACTATCCGCTGGCGCCCATGGTCCTGGCCATCGTGCTGGGCGACCGAATGGAAGACGCCTTCCGCCAGAGCATGCTCTCCAGCCAGGGCGAGCTGGGCATCTTCTGGCACAACGGCCTGTCCGGCACCATCACCACGCTGGCCCTGCTGATGCTGGTGTGGCCGCTGCTGGGCAGGCTGCGGGCGATGGTGTTCGGGGCGAGGGCTATGGCGGCCTGAGAGGAGCCGTCTACAGCGAGTCAGCCTCCGCTTCCGGCCAGAGGCGGGGGAAGTAAAAACGCAGGGCGTGCAGCGGCACGCCCAGGCGCACTCTTCCATACGGTGAATCCGTCTCCAGCAGGCCGCGCTTGAGCAGTGCCGATACCTGGGCGGTGGCCAGCCGGTCACCCAACCCCAGCATGGCCTTGAAGTCGGCCCGATCCATCTCCGCCTGGGCCGCAAAAAGATAGTGCAATGCGCGCAATGCCTCGCTGCGCACGCCTTGGCGCACCACCCGTTCCTCATAGGCAAGGCATGCCGCCATGCGTTCCTTCATGCCGTCCAGCGACAGAAGTCCCTCCATGAAGCTCACTTGGTCCATGCATAGTTCCAGCACGTATGCGATCCAGTCGATCAACCCCAGTTCGGTCAGATTGCCACGGCCATCAAGGTCACCACGGCGCGGCTCGTCTGCGGCGGCAAGCAAGGCGTAATAGCGCTCCTGCGACCGTGCGAACCCCCTCAGGGGGGACCACAGACCATTGCTCAGGCCCATGTGGGTTAGTACGAGATGTGAATGCAGCCGGGCCACGCGCCCGTTGCCGTCCCGGAACGGATGGATCCAGGCCAGGCGCTGGTGCGCAGCGGCCATGGCCACCAACTGCAACTCGCCACGGCGCACGCCTGAGTAGAAGCTCGACCAGCGGTCCAGAAAAAATGGCAACTGCCCCGCTGCAGGCGCCGCATGCCTGCCCACGCTAACCTCCCGCGTGCGCCATCGACCCGGCTCGATGGCATCGTCGCCAAGGGCGCCGGCCTCCAGATCGGCCTGGGGCAGACGGGCGAAGAGATCCTGGTGGATATCGGCCAGCATCTGGGGGGTCCAGACCTGCGCATTCGTCCATTGCGTGGACCTGTACTCCAGTTGCTCTTCAGTGGCCATGTGCGCCAGCGCCAATCGCTGACGGCGGGCCTGATCTTCGTCCTGCGCATAGTCGTTGTGCAGGGCGCGCTCGATATCCAGCGGAAAGGTGTGCTGCCCCTCGATCCTGTTCGAGTAATACGAGTTCATGGCCCGAAGCAGCCGGCGCAGGCCTGGCAATGTGTCTGGTCGGTAGCGGCCGGCCAGCCGCTCACCCAACCTGATCAGGTCATGGGAGAGCTCCAGCAAAGGGCCCAGCTTGTGTTCCCCCGGCAGCAGCGGCTCCATCTGGGCAGGATGGTCGTAGAGCAGGAATTTTTGCGACATTGATCACCTATATAAGCAGCTGATTTATATAGATGAAATCCGTTTGGTGCGAGATATTTTGCGAGTTCTTCTGCAAGATTCCCTGACACGTCCCCTAATCCCTGTACCGCTTCTTGCGAAACGCCAGCCAGGCGGCGATGACGGTGAAGGCGACGACGATGGACACCACGATCCAGAAGCCGTGCTCGTGCTCGGCCAGCGGTATGCCGCCCACGTTCATGCCGAACAGGCCGGCCAGGATGTTGATGGGCAGGGCCAGCACGGTGACCACCGTCAGCACGAAGAGGCTGTTGCTGTTGTCCTCGTTCACGGCGGCGGCCACCTCTTCCTGCAGCAGCTTGATGCGGTCCTGCAGGGTCTGCATGTCGCGCAGCATGAGCGAGAACTCCTCGCTCGCTGCGGCCAGGCCGCGCCGGTCTTCCTCGCCCATCCAGCCGGGGGGCTGCTGCAGCAGGCGGAACAGCGCGGCGGGCTCGGGCGCCAGCAGGCGCTGAAGGCGCACCAGCAGGCGGCGCAGCCGGCCCAGGTGGGCGCGCGGATGGTGGTAGCGCTGGGCCAGGATGGCGTCCTCGATGTCGTCCACGCGCGCCGTGGTCTCGCGCACCACCTTGACCAGCACATCGGCCTGGGTGCGCATCAGGTGCTCCAGCAGCTCGGCCGTGCTGGCGGGGCTGTCGCCGCGGCGCACGGCGTCGCGCAGGGCATCGACAGAGCGCAGCGGCTGGGTGCGCGCGGTGATGACCAGACGCTCGTCCAGGCAGATCCACAGCGTGGCGATGTCGGCCGAATCGAAGTTGAACTCGAAGTTCACATCGTTGAGCACGGCGACCAGGCTGTCGTCGGCGCGCTCGATGCGCGTGGAGGTCAGGCCCTCGCGCAGGGCGGCATAGAACACGTCGGGCAGGCCCGCATGGCGCTGCAGCCAGCGCAGGGACTGGGTGTGGGTCAGGTTGAAGTGCAGCCACAGGAAATCGCGCCGGCCCGCATCGGACCGGGCTGCGGCATCGGCCAGCCACTGCGCGGCGGATGGCGCCGTCACGGCCTGCACGCACTGCCGTGTGTCACTGAAGAAGCGCCAGCCGCAGATCAGGCCTGCGTCTTCGTGGGCCTGTGCCAGGGGGGAGGCTGCATCGGTCATGGGGAGGAGGAAGCACCTGCGGAAGTGGCCCGCGCGGGCCGGGCAAGTGCGGGATTCTTGGCTGCGTCCATGACAGGGATGTGACAGCCGTCATCAGACCGTCATGCACAGGCCCTTGCGTCCCCTCTCCGCCCCCTCACTGCCCTTTCTCCGCCTCCTCCCCTTGCCGCGACCCTGCATCAGCACATCACGACGTTCTCCAGCGAGAACGAGAAGGGGCGGGAATTCGCCCCCGAGCCGCCGCCGCGCATCACGATGTCGGCACGGGAGATGCCCAGCAGGGAGATTTCGGTGTTCATCTGGGAGACGATGGCCGAGTTCATGATCTGGCCCTGCTGGATGTGCGAGGCCACGCCGATCCAGATGCTGGGCTTGAATTCGAAGACGGCCTTTTGCCGGGGGGCAATCGCGGTCTTGACGGCCAGCAGCCTGCCGTCCTTGTAGCAGCTGGCGTTGATGGCGCCTTGGGGCAGCGCGTTGAGCACCTGCACTTCCTTGGAGCTGGCGCCGTAGCCTGCGGGCGCCAGGCGATCGCCGGCGGTGGACGGTGCCATCTGGAACTGCTGGCCGTACTGCGCCTCCAGCTGCGGCGTGCAGTTGCCATGGCTGTCGCTGGCGCCGACCTGCAGGCCCAGCGGAAAGGTGAACGGATGGTTGTCGCCCTGTCCGCAGTACTTGATGACGCGCCACGCCACGGCAGGCGCATCGAGGTCGCTGGCGACGTTCTTCTGGAAGATGACGATCTGCGGGTGGTTCGCGTCGTTCGATTGGTTGAAGAAATTGAGTTGAACGCCCATGCATTCCTCCTGGTGGAACGAAAAGCGCTGCGGCATCCCCGGGCACTGCCTGCTGTCCCGCCACGCTTGCTGCGGGAGTCACTGTAGGGAACAACGGCCTTGCGGAGAATTACGCCCGATTACATCCCTGGGCTCACCCAGGCACGGCCCAGACCCGGTCCGCGCCCACGGCAAAGAGCTGGCGGCCTGGCTCGGGCGGCAGGCTGGCCATGCCGGTGAACAGGCCGAAGGCGGGCAGCAGGGTAAAGCCCGGGTGCACGGCAAAGCACGGCAGGCGCAGGGCGTCGCGGCCGGTGCCGCGCAGCACGATGGCGGGATGGACATGGCCGGCCAGCACATGCCAGGGCCGGGCCTGCTGCGCCTGCAGGTCCTGCGTTGGCGGCGGGGGGTGATGGCAGGCGGCGAACGGCCCCAGGTGCCAGGGCTCGTCCACGATGGCAAAGCCCAGCGCGGGCGGCGGATCGCCTGCGTGGCTGTCATGGTTGCCGCGCACCAGCACCAGTTCCACGGCCGCATGGCGGCTGCGCCAGCGGGCCAGTGCAGCCAGTACGGCAGGATTGCGTGCCTCGGCCGCGTGCAGGAAGTCGCCCAGCACCACGAGCCGCCGCACGGGCAGGCCCAGAAGAAGGGCCGACAGCCGCTCCAGGTTGCCCTGCGTGGTGCCCGCCGGCACGGGAATGCCGCGCGCGCGGAAGGTGGCGGCCTTGCCCAGGTGCAGGTCGGCGATGAACAGCGTGCCCTGGGCGGGCCACCACAGCGCATGCTGGGCCAGCAGGTGCACGGGCTCGCCGGCCAGGAACATGCCCAGGCTGCCGGCCAGGGCGTCGGGGGAAACAGGACTTGGCAACGGTGCGTGGCCTTTCATCAGCGGTGCAATGGTTCTACAGCAGCGGCAAGGGCCGCGAGGGCTTGCGCACGCGGCGCGGGCGGCGGCTGGCGGCATCGGCCTCGGGGCCATCGGTGGCCTGCAGCGAGAAATCCAGCGTGCGGCGCACGGCGGCCGTGTCCTCGTCCACGGCGGGGGGCTGGTCTGCCTTGGGCTTTTTCCGTGGACGCAGCGGCGGATCGGGCGGGACCAGGTCCTGCGTGCGCGGCTCGCTGGCTGCACCGCCGGCATCTGCCGCCTCGTGCAGCTGGGCCAGCATGCGCGCGATGCGGTCGGCCAGATGCTCGTTGGTGAGCTTTTCGCGAAAGCGCTCCACCATGAGCGGGAAGGCAAACGGGCTGGGCCGGCGCAGCGCGCTCACCACCAGCGTCTGCGCCTGCATGCGGCGCAACGCGGCCAGCAGCTGGGCGACATCGAGTTCCTGGCTCAGCACTTCCTCGTCGGCCTGGCGCAGCAGCAGGTTGCTGTCGTCGTACTTGCGAAACACCTCGAAGAACAGCTGGGCCGAGGCCTGCAGCTGGCGCGCACTGCGGCGCTCGCCCGGGTGGCTCTGGAAGATCAGGCCCGAGACGCGGGCGATCTCGCGGAAGCGCCGCCTTGCCATCTCGGTGGCGTTGAGGCTGGCCAGCACTTCGTGCAGCAGGGCATGGCGGGCTTGATGGGCCTCCTCGCCCGCCAGGTGGGCATCGTCGGCGGCCTGGTCCCAGTGGCGGTCCGCATTGGCGGTGTTGCGCGTGGCGACCGCCTGGCTGGCGGACACGCGCCCGGGCACTGCCACGGCCTGCACCGGCTCGGCGCGCAGCAGTTCGGGCAGCATGGCGGCCCAGTCACGCTCGGTGGCGCTCAGCAGCTCCAGCCCGTAGTCGTTGACGGCGATGGAGAAGGTGCCCGTCTCGCCCTGCGCGGCGCGCCAGGCCAGCAGGCTGGCCAGCCCCGTATGGGCATGGCGGCCCGCAAACGGGTAGAGGAAGAGATGCCAGCCTTCGCGCGTGCGCAGGGTTTCGGCCAGCAGCGTGCCGGGCGTGGGCAGGGCCGACCAGCGCTGCTGCACCTCCAGCAGGGGGCGCACGCAGCGCAGCTCGGGCGAGTGGTAGTCGCCCGCTGCCGCCAGCGCCAATTGCTGCACCACGAAGTCGGCCAGCACGGTGGACAGCGGCATGCGCGCGCCCGCCCAGCGCGGCACGGTGGGCCGTGTTCTGGCGGCGCGGCGCACGTAGGCGGTCATGTCCTCGATGCGCACCAGCTCCAGCACCTGGCCCGCGAAGACAAAGGCATCGCCGGGCGACAGGCGCGACAGAAAGCTCTCTTCCATGCTGCCCAGCCGCGCGCCGTGCAGGATCTGCACGCTCATGCTGGCGTCGCTGACGATGGTGCCTATGTTGGCGCGGTGCCTGCGCGCCAGCCGCGCATCAGGCATGCGCCAGATGCCCTCCCCGTCGGGCCGCACGCGCTGGTAGTCGGGATAGGCGGCCAGCGAGGGGCCGCCGCGGTGCACGAAGTCCAGGCACCACTGCCAGACCGCAGGCGCCAGCCCGGCGTAGGCGACGGTGCGGCGCACTTCGGCATACAGCTCATCGGGCACGAAGCCGCCGCCCAGGGCCACGGTGGCCAGGTGCTGCACCAGCACGTCCACGGGCTGGCGGGGACTGGCGCGCATTTCCACCTGCTGCGCGCGCACGGCGGCGCGGGCGGCGGCGGCCTCCACCAGCTCCAGGCTGTGCGTGGGCACCAGGGTGATGCGCGAGGGCCGGCCCGGCGCATGGCCCGAGCGGCCCGCACGCTGCAGCAGCCGTGCAATGCCCTTGGCCGAGCCGATCTGCAGCACGCGCTCCACGGGCAGGAAGTCCACGCCCAGGTCCAGGCTGCTGGTGCAGACCACGGCCTTGAGCGTGCCGGCCTTGAGCCCGGCCTCCACCCATTCGCGCACGCCCCGGTCCAGAGAGCCATGGTGTATGGCCAGCAGGCCGGCCCAGTCGGGCCGGGCCTCCAGCAGCGCCTTGTACCAGAGCTCCGCCTGCGAGCGCACATTCACAAAGACCAGGGTGGAGCCCGCCGTGGCTTCGAGCTCGCGCACCACGGCCGGCAGCATGGCCAGGCCCAGGTGGCCGGCCCAGGAAAAGCGCTCGGGCCGGTCGGGCAGCAAGGTGTCCACCACCAGGCGCTTGTCCACCTGGCCCTGGACCAGTACGCCGGGCCGCGGCTGGCCATGGTCGTCCAGGCCCAGCAGGGTCTGCATGGCTTCGTCCAGATTGCCCAGCGTGGCCGACATGCCCCAGACGCTCAGCTGCGGGCTCCAGCCGCGCAGCCGTGCCAGGGCCAGCTGCAGTTGCACGCCGCGCTTGTTGCCCAGCAGCTCGTGCCATTCATCGGCCACCACCAGGCGCACGGAGCCCAGCAGCTCGCGCGCATCGGCCCGCGCCAGCAGCAGGGACAGGCTCTCGGGCGTGGTGACCAGCACGGTGGGCAGCTGGCGCGACTGCGCGCCGCGCTCGGCGCTCCCCGTATCGCCCGTGCGTGCGCCCACGGTCCAGCGCGCCAGCGCGGGATGGCCCTGGGCCAGCGCCTGCAAGGGCGTCTGCAGCGCCTTGAGCGTGTCGGCCGCCAGGGCGCGCATGGGCGTGATCCAGAGCACGGTGAGCGGTGCGGAGGCCGGTTTTCGTTTTCCGGTGTGCGCCGGCATCGGGGTTTGCGGCGGGCCCGCAAGGGCCTGCAGCGCGCCCAGCCAGACCGCATAGGTCTTGCCCGCGCCCGTGGTGGCATGCAGCAGGCCGCTGTGGCCCTGGGCCAGCGCCTTCCACACGGCGCGCTGGAAGGCAAAGGGCTTCCAGCCCCGTGCGGCAAGCCAGGCGGTGGCGAGGGGGTGGGGGGAACGGGTGGCCATGGCGCGGTGCGTCAAGGGTGGGTCACGGGTCGGAGTGCGGCAGCAGGGCCGCCAGCGTATCGATGGAGTCGGCCTCCTGCACAGGCTTGTCCTCGCGCCAGCGCAGCATGCGCGGAAAGCGCACGGCAATGCCGCTCTTGTGGCGTGCGCTGCGTGCAATGCCCTCGAAGCCCAGCTCGAACACCAGGGTGGGCCGCACGCTGCGCACGGGGCCGAAGCTCTCCACCGTGGTCTTGCGGATGATGGCGTCCACGCGCGCCATTTCTGCATCGGTCAGGCCCGAATAGGCCTTGGCGAAGGGCACGAGGGCCCGGCCCTCGGTGCCGGGCGGCGCGTTCCAGACGGCAAAGGTGTAGTCGCTGTAGAGGCTGGCGCGACGGCCGTGGCCGCGCTGTGCGTAGATGAGCACGGCGTCCACGCTCAGCGGATCGATCTTCCACTTCCACCACACGCCGCTGTCCTTGGTGCGGCCCACGCCGTAGGCGGCGTCGCGGGCCTTGAGCATCATGCCCTCCACACCCAGGGAGCGGGCCTGCTCGCGAAGTTCGGCCAGGGCCTGCCAGCTGTCGCCTGCCAGCACGGGGCTGGGCAGCAGCGCCGGGTGCGCCACCAGGGCCACCAGCCGCTCCAGCCGCGCGCGCCGTTCATGCTGGGGCAGAGCGCGCAGGTCCTGGCCGCCCTCCTCCAGCAGGTCATAGGCCAGCAGCACCACGGGCAGCTCGCGCAGCAGCTTGGGGCCCAGGGTCTTGCGGCCTATGCGCTTTTGCAGGTCGGCAAAGGGGCGCACATGGGCGGGCGCCTCGCCCTGCTGGGCGGCCCAGACGACGATCTCGCCGTCGATCACGGTGCCCGCAGGCAAGGCATCGCCCATGGCCTGCAGCTCGGGGAAGCGCTCGCTCACCAGTTCCTCGCCGCGCGACCAGATCCAGGTGCCCAGCGCGTCACCGCTGCCGCGCCGCACGATCTGGGCGCGTATGCCGTCCCATTTCCACTCCACCACCCATTGGGACGGCGGGCCGAGCACGGCGTCGAACTGCTGCAGCGGCAACTGCAGCGGATGGGCCAGGAAGAAGGGATAGGGGTGGCCACGGGCTTCGCCCGAATGCGCGTCATCGCCCTCTTCCTCGCCTGCCACCAGCCGCAGGTAGTCGGCCGCCCCGGGCCGCGCGCCGATGTGGGTGTAGCCCATGAGCCGCTGGGCGATGCGCTTGGCATCCACGCCGCTGACGGCCGCCAGCGCCTGCGTGACCTGCAGCCGCGACACGCCGACACGGAAGGCGCCGGTGATCAGCTTGAAGTAGACCAGCCGCTCATCGGCCGCCAGCCGCGCCCATTGCATGCGCAGCGTGTCCGCCAGCGCCTCGGGCGCCATGCCGCGCAGCGGCAGCAGGTGGTCCGTGACCCAGGCGGCCAGGCCCAGGTCGTGCGCGTCACCGGGTGGCGGCAGCAGCAGCGCAATGGTCTCGGCCAGGTCGCCCACGGCCTCGTAGCTTTCGTCGAACAGCCATTCGGGCAGGCCGGCCGCCTCGCGCGCCAGCTCCTTCAAGACCTTGGTGGGCACCAGCTGGCGCGGCTTGCCGCCGGCCAGGAAATAGACGGCCCAGGCCGCATCGGCAGGCGCTGCGGCGCGCAGATAGGCCTGCAGCGCGGCCTGCTTGTCGCGGCTGGCGGTGCTGGCGTCCAGCGCGCGGTAGAGGGCGGCGAAATCCTTCATGGGGCAGGAGCCTCATCCGGTGCAGTCTGGGCGGCGGCAGCCTCGTCCTCATCGCCGTATTCGGTCTGGAAGGCTTGCGCATCCAGGCCCTGCTCGCGCAGCCAGCGCACCAGCACGGCCACGCTGCCGTGGGTGACGAAGACCCGCTCGGCGCCCGTGGCGCCTATGGCGTACTGCAGGCCGGGCCAGTCGGCATGGTCGGACATGACGAAGCCCCGGTCCACGCCACGGCGCCGGCGCGTGCCGCGCAGCTGCATCCAGCCGCTGGCAAAGGCATCGGCATGGCCGGGAAAGCGGCGCATCCACGGCGTGCCCTGCGCCGAGGGCGGCGCCAGCACCAGGGCCGTCTTGAGTAGTCGTGCATCCACGCCGGGGTCGGTCACGCGCAGCGTGGGCGGCAGGTCCACGCCCGCCGCGCGGTACACGGCATTGAGCGGCTCCACCGCGCCGTGCACGACGATGGGGCCGATGCCGCTGTCCACCCCGTGCAGGATGCGCTGGGCCTTGCCGAAGGCATAGCACAGCAGCACCGAGGGCCGGCCCTGGGCCGCGTTGGCCTGCCACCAGGCGTTGATGTCGGCCATGAGCTCCGGCTGGCGGGGCCAGCGGTAGATGGGCAGGCCGAAGGTGGATTCGGTGATGAAGGTGTCGCAGCGCACGGGCTCGAAGGGGGTGCAGGTGCCGTCGGCCTCGGTCTTGTAGTCGCCCGAGGCCACCCAGACCTGGCCGCCATGCTCCAGCCGCACCTGGGCCGATCCGAGCACATGGCCGGCCGGGTGCAGGGAGATGCGCACGCCGTGGTGATCGATGGCTTCGCCATACGGCAGGGTCTGCAGCGTGATGTCCGCGCCCAGCCGTGCGCGCAGCACGCCTGCGCTGTCGTCATGGGCCAGGTAATGGGCGTGGCCGGCGCGCGCATGGTCGGAGTGGCCATGCGTGATCACGGCCCGCTCCACGGGCCGCCAGGGGTCGATGTAGAAGTCGCCGGCCGCGCAGTACAGGCCTTCGGGACGGGCCACGATCAGGTCGGCGGCCATGCGGGATCGGGGAAAGCAGTGCTCATGTCCCCATGCTAGTGGGGCAGTCGATGGGCGCGCGCTGGCCCGGAGCGCGGCAGGCTGTCAGCCTGCACCTACCCGCGCTGCCATGCTGCCGCAACTGGCCTGCGGCGCCCTGCAAATCGGGGAAGATAGCGCCCTGGCCCCTTCCTGCAGCCGGCCCGCCGGCTCCCTTTGATCCCACACGCACCGAACACGCCTCCATGAACAACTCCGTCGTCCGCATGTCCAACCTCTTCCTGCAACTGGGCCTGGATGCCAGCGACCAGGCCATTGCCGACTTCATCCGCGCCCACCAGCTGGCCGCCGATGTGGATGTGGTGGATGCGCCCTACTGGAGCGATGCGCAGCGCCAGTTCCTGGCCGAGCAGCTCAAGGCCGATGCGTCGTGGTCCATCGTGGTCGACCAGCTCAGCGAGTCGCTGCACGAGGACGCCGTCAGGCGGCGCGCCGAAGGCCTGAGCTGAAGCGAGGCTGCCTGTCCACCCCGATGGCTTGCATGGACGGCAGCCCCAGGCCGCGAACGGCCATGCCGCGCCAGGACGAAGGCTGTCGGCTCACAGTCCTCCAAAGAGGTGCCTGCCCCTCAGGCCCATCCGCGTCACAAAACTGAAACAGGGAAATCGTAACATTCCCTAACAATTTTGCGATGTGCATTCCATGGATGAGTCCCGCGCCTACCTGAGCGATTCCCGGCCCCGTTTCCGCCCACCCAGCGCCGCGGACCTGTGCACCCCCGTACCCTGCATGACCGCCGACGAGACCAACGAGAAGGTGCTCGAGGTCTTCACGCGCCACCGCGATCTGGCCAGCCTGCCCGTGGTGGAGGGCGACCGCCCCATCGGCCTGATCAACCGCAGCATCTTCCTGTCGCAGTTCAGCAAGCCGTTTCGCATGGAGCTGTACGGCAAGAAGAGCTGCATCGCCTTCATGGACAAGGAGCCGCTGGTGGTCGATGCCTCCACCGACATCGACACCCTGACCGTGAAGACCGTGGAGTACGGTGAAAAGGCGCTGACCGACGGCTTCATCATCACGCGCGGCGGCCTGTTCGCGGGCGTGGGCCACGGCCTGCAGCTGATGCGTGCGGTGGCGGACATGCAGGTGGCGCGCAACCGCCAGATCATGCACAGCATCGAATACGCCAGCGTGATCCAGCAGTCGCTGCTGCGCAGCTCGCGCGAGGCCCTGGCACGCGCCTGCCCCGGCGCCGACCTGGTCTGGGAGCCGCGCGACGTGGTCGGCGGCGACTTCTACCAGTTCAGCCAGGACGGCGATGGCTGGTTTGCCACCGTGGCCGATTGCACGGGCCACGGCGTGCCCGGCGCCTTCATGACGCTGATCGCCACCAGCAGCCTGGGCCAGGCCATCAAGGAACACGGCCCGCGCGACCCGGCCGCGCTGCTGGGCCATGTGAACCGCAGCGTCAAGCAGATGCTGGGCCAGCTCGACGGCAAGGACGGCACGCCGGGCTCGGACGACGGGCTGGACGCGGCCTGCTTCTGGTTCGAGCCCGCGCACCGGCGCCTGCGCTTTGCAGGCGCGCGCCTGTCGCTGTTCCTGCTGCGCCCCGGCGCCGAGGCGGTGGAGGTGGTGGACGGCCAGCGCAAGGGCGTGGGCTATGTGGACAGCGAATTCGACTTCGCCTGGAACAACATCGACCTGGAGCTGCCCGCAGGCACCCTGGTCTTCACCACCACCGACGGCCTGATCGACCAGGTCGGCGGCCCGCGCGGCATCACCTTCGGCAAGAAGCGCCTGCGCGAGCTGCTGCTGGAGCAGGCCGGCCGCACGCCCGCCGAGATCAACCGCGCCCTGCTGGACGCCCTGCAGGCCTGGCAAGGCGAGCACCACCGCCGTGACGACCTGACCTTCTTCTGCTTCAGAACCTGAATGCCTCCCATGCCCCAAGCACAGATCGCCGACAAGTACGGCAGCTTCTTCCACCTGGCGCGCCAGCACCAGGTGATCTTCTACTACGTGGGCTACTTCTCGCAGAACATCGTCGCGGCCATGGCCGAGGCCGTGCGGCTGCAGCTGGAAGTGGCCGGCGTGCCCGGCCCCACGCGGCGCAAGCTGTTCTCGTCCTTCGTGGAGATGGCGCAGAACATCATCCATTACTCGGCCGATGCCCTGACCCCGCCCCACCAGGACGATGGCGAGCTGCGCCACGGCGCGGTCTGCATCCGCCGCGAGGACGACGGCAGCTTCGTGCTGCTGTGCGCCAACCCCATCGAGCCCGGCATGGGCGAGGCGCTGCGCGCCAAGCTCGACGCCCTGCGCAGCATGACCCTGGACGAGATCAAGAAGGCCTGCCGCCAGTCGCTGCGCGACGACGCGCCCGAAGGCAGCAAGGGCGCGGGCATGGGTTTCCTGACCCTGGCCCGCGATGCGCGCGAGCCGCTGCAGTTCGACTTCGATCCCGCCCAGACCGTGGACGGTCGTCCCGTCTTCTACCTGAAAGCCACGCTCTGAGCCGCACCGGCCAGCCAGGAACGCTCCGGCACCGGACCTGGACAGGCCGGGCGCGCAGGCACGGACAACGCACCGAGATCACGCATGGACAACCTCTACATCGCTCCGACCCCCAGCTCCCCGGAAGTGGACTTCCGGTTCGACACGCACACGCTGCACCTGCGTGGCGAGTCCTATCCGGAGAACGCCGCCGCCTTCTATGGCGGCATCCTCACCCGCCTGCAGGACTACCTGGCCCTGGCGCAGCCCGCGCAGCAGCAGGCACCGATCCAGGTGCACATCGCGCTGGCCTACTTCAACAGCTCCAGCACCAAGATGCTGTTCAACCTCATCGAGGCGCTGAGCGAGGCCGCCGAGGCCGGCCGCACCGTGGCCCTGCACTGGTACTACGACGAGGAAGACGACACCATCTGCGAATTCGGCGAGGAGCTGCGCGACGACTTTGCCGCCATTGCCTTCACCGGCCATCCCGTGAAGGCCGCGTGATGGACACCGTGGCAGCACCCGCCGCCTGCGCCGCTCCTGCAGATCTTTTCGATGCCGAGCACCGGGCCCTGCTGGCGGCCCGCGCGGCCCACGAGCTGGGTGAGGAGGCCGGCGCCCGGGCCTGCCACCAGGCCCTGGGCGCGCTGCTGGCCGCCTATGACCGCCTGCTGCGCGAAACGCGCCGGCTGGTGCGCCGCAGCGACCGTGCCGAGCTGGAGATGACCCAGCTCAACCAGCGCCTGCAGGAGCTGGCCGGCGAGCTGGAATACCGCGCCACGCACGACCCGCTGACCGGCGTGCTCAACCGCGCGGCCATCATCGAGCGCGTGAACCGCCACTTCACCCAGCAGGGGCTGGCCCTGATCGTGCTGGACATAGACCACTTCAAGCGCGTGAACGACAGCTTCGGCCACCCCGTGGGCGACAGCGTGATCCTGGGCGTGGTGCGCTGCCTCAAGGCCGCCGTGCCGGACACGGCCCACATCGGCCGCGTGGGCGGCGAGGAATTCACCGTGCTGCTGCCCCAGCACGACAGCGACGGCGCCGTGCGCGTGGCCGAGCAGGTGCGCGCCGCCATCGAGGCCCATCCCTTCGGCCTGCCTGACGCCAGCTGCATCACGGCCAGCTTCGGCGTGAGCTGGCGCCCGAGCGGCGGCCGCTTCGACGAGGCCTACAGCCTGGCCGACGAGGCGCTGTACGCCGCCAAGCGCAGCGGGCGCAACCAGGTCGTGCGCGCGGCAGACCATGCCACGGCCTGAGCGGCGCGGACACAGACAGGGCTGAGGCATGAGTTTCGTGATGCGCGCACGGGCGCCCAGGGCGCCCGCCCCTGCTTCCGCCCTCCTGCAGCCGGCTCTGCAGCCGCCCCCGCCATCGCCCGTGCCCGGGCCTGAATGGCGGGTACTGATCGTGGACAGCGACCCCGACGTACACGCCGCCTTCCGCCTGGCGCTGGAAGGCCACAGCCTGTTCGGCCGGCCGCTGGTGTTCCTCTACGCCCGCTCCGGCACGCAGGCGCGCAATCTGCTGCGCAGCGAGCAGGACCTGGCCGTGGTGGTGCTCGACGCCGTGACCGACGGCACGGGCGCCGGGCTGGATCTGGTGGATTTCATCCGCTACACGGCCGGCCTGCGCAACAGCCGCATCGTGCTGCGCACCGGCCGCCCGGGCCAGGCGCCCGATCTGGAAACCCTGCTGCGCTACGACATCAACGACTGCCGCACCAAGACCGAACTCACGCCCGACCGGCTGCTGGCCATCGTGGTGACCGCCGTGCGCTCCTACGAGCAGCTGTGCGCCATCGAGGCCAACCGCCGCAGCCTGGAGCTGATGGTGCGCTCCAGCGCCTCGCTGCTGGAGGAAACCAACCTGCACGCCTTCGCACGCGGCGTGATCACCCAGCTGGCCACCTTGCTGGGCGTGGCCAGCGAAGGCCTGGTCTGCTCGGAGGGCACGCACCCGGCCGAGCCCTACCGCGTGCTCGCGGCCACGGGGCCGTTCGCCCGGCTCATCGACCAGCCCATCGCCACCGTGCTGGCCTCACGCGGGCTGCGCCTGCTGCGCCAGGCGCTGCAGACCCGCCGCAACATCTATGGCGTGCAGCGCGGCGTGGCCCTGTACATAGGCCGTGGCGACGAGCAGGACATGGCCGTCTTCATCGACGCGCCGGCCTCGCACAGCGCACTGGACCGCCAGCTGCTCGAAGTCTTCTGCGCCAACCTGCGCACGCTGCTGCACAACCGCGGCCTGCTGGAGCGCCTGCACCAGTCCGCCTATTTCGACCCCCTGGTCTGCCTGCCCAACCGCGCCCACTTCGTGGAAAAAGTGGACGAATGCGTGTGGCGCGGCACGCAGGACCATGTGCTGGCCCTGGTGGACATCGACGACTTCAGCGCCACCAACGACGTGATGGGCCACCGCTTCGGCGACCGCCTGCTCGAAGCCATGGCCCGCCGCCTGGCCGGCGCCCTGCCCGCCGGCGTGCTGCTGGCGCGCGTGGGCTCGGACACCTTCGGCATCCTGGGCCCCACAAGGGAAGTGGCCCTGGGCCAGCTGCTGGACTGCGCGCGCCAGCCCCTGGCCGTGGACGGCGTGCCGCACAAGGTCTCGCTGACCTGCGGCTACGTGCACCTGCCCCGTGAACGCCAGGCCGGCACCGACCTGGTCAAGGACGCCACCATCGCCCTCAAGCGCGCCAAGCGCGACCACCGGGGCCAGCTGCTGGAGTACTCCGAGCACATGGGCATGGAGGCGCGCGACCGCGCCCTGCTGCTGTCCGACCTGCGCGCGGCCATCGACGGCGCCCAGCTCTTCCTGGTCTACCAGCCCCAGGTGGACCTGGAAACCCATGCCCTGGTCGGCCTGGAGGCCCTGCTGCGCTGGCCACGGCAGGACGGCAGCTTCGTGCCGCCCGACCGCTTCATTCCCGTGGCCGAGCATTCGGGCCTCATCGTGCCGCTGGGCCAATGGGTGCTGGCCACGGCCTGCCGCACCATGCGTGAACTGCTGGACGCCGGCCGCGCGCCCCGGCGCATGGCCGTCAACGTCTCCACCGTGCAGCTGCAGGACCCGGGCTTCCTGCAGACGGTGCGCCATGCCCTGGCCGAGCACGGCCTGCAGGGCGCGCAGCTGGAGCTGGAGATCACCGAGTCGGTGGCCGTGCTGCCCACCCAGCTGCTGCAGGCCACGCTCAGCGCCCTGCGCGCCCTGGGCGTGACCATTGCCATCGACGACTTCGGCACCGGCTACTCCTCGCTGAGCTACCTGGAGCGCCTGCCGCTGGACCGCATCAAGATCGACCGCAGCTTCGTGCGCCAGCTTGGCGAATCACAGGAAGCGCGCATCGCCGAAATGATCGCCCAGCTGGGCCGCAAGCTCGGCCTGCAGGTCCTGGCCGAAGGCATAGAGGACGCCAGCGCCTGGCAGGCCCTGCGCGCCATGGGCTGCCAGGAGGGACAGGGCTATCACGTTGCCCGGCCGATGGACAAGGCGCAGTTGCTGGGCTGGCTGGGCCAGCGCAATGAAGCGCTTCAGCGGCAGCCTGGCACCTCTCAGTTCCCCTGAGGCGGGCAGGCCGCGCCCTGCTCCCTCCCTACCTACCTGCACACCGCAGGAAACCCATGCCGCCTGGCCGCCCACACCACGGCCAGCGATGCGCCCAGCAGCGCCAGCAGCACGGGCGTGAAGGCGCCCACGCCCATGCGCGCCAGCAGCAGGCCGCCCACGATGCCGCCGCCGGCAATCGCCAGGTTCCAGGCCGTGACCAGCATGGACTGCGCCACGTCGGCGGCCTCGCCCGCCGTGTGGGCAATGGCAGTCTGCAGCAGCGTGGCGGCGCCGCCAAAGGCCAGGCCCCAGACGGCCACCGCCGCATACACCAGGGCCGGCGCATCTGCGGCCACGCCCAGCATCAGCGTGGACAAGGCGAACAGCGCAATGCTGGCCAGCGTGAGCGCACGCAGGTGGCGGTCGATCAGCACGCCGGTGATCCAGATGCCCAGCACGGAGGTGGCGCCGAACACCAGCAGCACCAGGTCCGTGCGCGCGGCCATGCCCGCCACCGCCAGGAAGGGCGCGATGTAGGTGTAGAGAATGTTGTGCGCCAGCACGAAGGCCAGCACCACGAACAGCACGGGGCGCACGCCCGCCAGGGTGAACACGCGCCGCAGCGGCAGGTGGCGGCCTGCCGCCTGCCCCGCGAAGTCGGGCAGGCGGGCGCGCACCCAGACCATGAGCGCCAGCGCCAGCACGCTCATGAGGCCGAAGCACAGCCGCCAGCCCACCCACTGGCCCAGCACGGTGCCGGCCGGCACGCCCAGCGACAGCGCCAGCGGCGTGCCCACCATGGCAATGGCGATGGCGCGGCCCTTGAGATGGCCGGGCACCATGCGTGCCGCGTAGCCGGCCAGCAGCGCCCAAAGCAGCCCGGCCGAGACCCCCGCCAGAAAGCGCGCCACCAGGGTCAGCGCAAAGTGCGTGGACAGAGCCGTGACCGTGTTGGCGACGACAAAGCCCGCGATCGCCGCCAGCAGCAGGGGGCGGCGGCGCATGCCCTGCGTGGCGGCCGTCAGCGGTATGGCGGCCACCAGGGAACCTATGGCGTAGAGGGTGACGGTCTGGCCCACCCAGGCCTCGGTCACGGCCAGGCCCTGGGCCATCTGCGGCAGCAGGCCCGCCGGCAGCGCCTCCGTCAATATGGTGATGAAGGCTGCCATGGCCAGCGCCAGCAGGGAGGCAACGGGCAGACGGTCCTGGCTTGTTCCGTTCATTGCGGCTCTCCCGAAGCCCCGTGGACCTCACAAACCCCGTAGACCGCGTCGCGCAAATCGTTGACGAAGCGCCCCGACATGCCCTCGTACAAGGTGTTGGTGAAGGCCACGACACTGAGTTCCTGTGCCCGGTCCACGAACCAGGAATGCCCGTAGGCCCCGCCCCAGCGCCAGGTGCCCGCCGACTCGGGCGACGCGGCCAGCGCCGGATCGCGCAGCACGGAAAAGCCCAGTCCGAAGCCGAACCCGGGCGCATCGGGCAGCTCCAGCCCGCCCGTCTGGTCGCGCGCCATCTCGGCGACCAGCGCGTCGGGCAGGAGCGTTCCGCCGCCCTGGCGCAGGGCCTCCAGCAGGCGCAGGAAGTCGCCGGCCGTGCCGGCCATGCCCGCACCTCCCGAGGCAAAGGCCCGCGCATTGAAGATGCGGGCCGGGCTGAACGGGATGCCGATGGCACCCTCGAAGGGCGACACGGTCTCGCCCTCGGCCAGCGGATGGGGCTGCGGCACATCGCTGACATAGGCCGTGGCCACGCGCCGTGCGGCCAGCGCATCTGTCACGGCAAAGCCGGTATCGGCCATGCCCAGCGGCCCGGCCACAAGGTCGCGCACGGCCTGCTCCAGCGGCCTGCCGTGCACCTGTTCGATGAGGGCGCCCAGCACATCGGTGGCCAGCGAGTAGCCCCAGGCCGTGCCGGGCTCGTACCGCAGGGGCACGCTGGCGATGCGGCGCAGGTTCTCCGCCAGGCTGATGCCCGAGCCATCCATGCCGTCCGATACACCGGCCAGCGCATAAGGGCCCTGTGCGTCGGCCTCGAAGAAGCGGTAGCCCAGCCCCGCCGTGTGGCTGAGAAGCTGCCGCGCGGTGATGCGCGCCGGCCGGCCATCGGCCAGCCGGGGCCGGAACTGCGGCAGCCAGCAGTCCACGCCCTCATCCAGACCGAGCCGGCCCTGCGCCACCAGCACCAGGGCCGCCGCCGAAACAATGGGCTTGCTCGCCGAGGCCAGGCGGAACACCGTGTCCACGGCCATGGGCAGGCCGCGCTCGCGGTCAGCCCAGCCGGCCGCCTGGCGGTGGACCAGGGCACCGCCACGCGCCACCAGCACCACGGCGCCGACCAGGCGCTGCGCCTCAAGCGCCTGCCGGACCACGGCCTGGATGCGGTCGGACAGGGGCGAGTTCAACGGGGCTGCAGGCAGCGCAGCGGGTGCAGCAGATGCCGCAGAAAGAGCAATCGTCATGGGAATTCCCGGGATCAATGAACAGGGTCCTGACGATAGAAAGCCCTCGATTAAAGAAAAAGTGGGGTAGATTTCCGGGTTATGCGGAGCTTTCTGTCCGCAATGAAGGAGTGGCCTTGGACAGCCTCAACGGTTTCCTGGTGTTCGTGCAGGTCGCCGAGACCCGCAGCTTCGTGGCGGCAGGCCGGCTGATGGGAGTCTCGGCATCGGCCATCGGCAAGAGCGTGGCAAGGCTGGAGGACCGGCTGGGCGTGCGCCTGTTCCACCGCAGCACGCGCAGCATCACGCTGACGGCAGAGGGCGCGCTGTTCCTGGAGCGCAGCCGCCGCATCCTGGCCGAGATCGAGGCCGCACAGCTGGAGCTGTCGCAGGCCAGCGCCGCGCCGCGTGGCCGGCTGCGGGTCAGCCTGCCCCTGGTCAGCTCGCTGGTGCTGCCGGTGCTGGGCGAGTTCATGCGCGCCTATCCCGAGATCGAGCTGGACCTGGACTTCACGGACCAGCTGGTGGATGTGATCGAGGAAGGCTTCGATGCCGTGGTGCGCACGGGCGCGCCCGCCGACTCCCGGCTGTCCGCGCGCCGGCTGGGCGCCTTCGGCTACCTGCTGGTGGCCTCGCCCGGCTATCTGGCGCAGCGCGGCACGCCCCGGGTGCCCGAGGATCTGCTGCAACACAGCTGCCTGCACTACCGCTACCCCCACAGCGGCAAGCTGGAGCCCTGGGTGCTGCGGCGCGCAGCGGGCGCGCCCGAGCTGCAGCTGCCCACCTCCATGATCTGCAACAACATCGAAACCCGGCTGTGCTTTGCGCTGCAGGGCCTGGGCATCGCCTACCTGCCGGATTTTTCCATCCGCGAGCCGCTGGCCGACGGCCGGCTGCAGCCCGTGCTGGCGGACTGCATGGAGCACACCAATGTCTTCCACGTGCTGTGGCCCGCCAGCAGGCACCCCTCGCCCAAGCTGCGGGCACTGGTGGACTTCCTGTGCGCGCGGGTGTTTCCACAGGCGCAGCCCGGGCAGGTCCAGGACGCTGCCAGGACCGGGGCGCCCAAGACACCCAAGACACCCCAGACATCCGGGACGCGCGGATAGGCTGCGCGCCGGCTGCTGCCCTGACTTGCTGGCTATCGCGCAGGCCCCCATCTGAGTTAGCATGCTTATAGAGCGACGTATTCACAGAGTCATATCGGTTGCTCTGGCCCACCGGCAGGCAGGACCTGCGTCTCGAGCGCTGTGGCGTGCGGGGCGCTGTATCGGTGGGCCATTGCGGTTGACAGCTGGCGTTGCAGATCTTTTTTCTTGTCTCGCTGCGTTGCATGTCTTCTCGTTCCACCGCTATCCATCGTCCCGCCCTTTCCTCGCGCTCGCACGCAAGAACATCGTTGGCCGTCATTGCAGGCGTCTGCTTGATGGCGCTCGCAGCGGGGCTGTACTGGGCCGCGTTGCTGGCCAGCCACCAGTACATGCAGCGCTACACACAGGATCAGGCTTGGCTGCGCGTCTCGCAGATGTCCCAGGCGGTTTCCGCGCAGGCCGGGACCATGCTGTCGGGCCTGAACTATTCCCTGCGGGACCTGGCCCAGGACTACGAGTCGGGTGACTCCGAGGCGTTCGGGCGGGCCGTCGCCAGCGTCCAGGAGGCCTATCCGCCCGGCACCATCGTCCAGGTGGCCGTGGCCGATGCGAAGGGCCAGGTGGTGTATTCGAGCCTGGCAGCCTCGGAGCCGCCTGCGCAGGGCGTATCCATTTTCGACCGCGAACATTTCCAGGCGCATCTGAAGGGCCTGACGCAGGGAACCTTCATTGGCCGTCCGGTACAGGGACGGGTCTCCGGGCAGTGGGGTATCCAGCTGAGCCGCGCCCTGCACCACCGTGGCGCGTTTGCGGGCGTGCTGGTGGTGTCGCTGTCGCCGCAGTACCTGTCGCGGCAGTTGCAGGCCATCTTCGACAGCCCGCGCGACGTGATCTTGCTGCTGCGCGAGGACGGCACCTATCTTGCACGCTCGCAGAACCAGGACCGGGTGCTCGGGCGCCAGTTGCCCGCGAAGCGGGTGGCGCTGTTTGCCCCCGATGTCACGCATGGCACCTACGAGGTGCTGGCGAGCACCGACGGAATACAGCGCATGTATGCCTGGAGCCGCGTCAGCGGCTTTCCGATACTGGTGAGCACGGGGCTGGACCACGAGGCCGTGTTCGGCCCGCTCAACGAGACCATACGGCAGAGCCTGTGGCGCAACGGCATAGGCACGCTGCTGATTTTTCTGGGCGGGATGCTGACGGCCTGGCTGGCGTTCCAGCGCTGGCGGGAGGAGGACCAGCGGGTCCAGTCCGAAGAGCGCTTTCATCTCCTTTCGCAGGAAGTGCCGGGCGGCCTGTTCCAGTACAGCTGGGACCCTGCCGGCCACTACGCTCTGTCGTTTGCCAACCCCGGCTTTTATGCCATGCACTGCATCGATCCGGATACGGCAGACACTGCCTTGCAGGACCTGGCACAGCGGGTTCATCCGGAAGATATCTCCGCGCTCAGGCGGTCCATCGACGAAGCGATGCGCAGCCAGGGGGACTGGGCCTGCAAGTACCGCGTACAGTCCGCCGATGGCTCCGTGCGCTGGCTGCAGGGCCATGCACGCCCGCAACGCACTGACGACGCAACCGTGCTCTGGCATGGCTACATCCTCGATGTCACCCAGGACGAAAGCCTGCGCAAGGCGCTTCACGAAAGCGAGGAACGGCTGCGGCTGACCATCGGTGCCGTGCGTGACGGACTTTGGCAGTGGGACCGCGAACACGACCAGGTGCTGTGGGATGCCCGCTGCTACCAGATGCTGGGCATGCCGGACCAGGCACTCGGTTCGTTCACCGTGGCCGGCTTCATGCATCTGCTGCACCCACTGGACCAGCCTCGCGTCCAGGAACGGCTCAGGCGCCACCTCGAACACGGCGACCCATTCCGTGTCGAGATGCGCATAAGGCAGGCCGATGGCTCCTGGCGATGGATCGAATCGCGCGGGGAAGTGACCCTGCGCGATGCCGACAACAAGGCATTGCGCATGCTGGGAATGCACACCGATATCCAGGAACGGGTGGAGCAGACCCATATGGTGAGCGCCCTGCTGGAGCGCGGAAGCGCCCTGGTGCTTGTCGCCAGCCATCGCCGCAGCATCGTCTACGCCAATGCCCGGGCAGCCGAGTGCTTCGGCCTTGCCGCGGGCGCGCTCGAGCCGCAGTGCTCTTTCCAGCAGCTGCATCCGTCCAGCGACAGTTTCGACAGCTTCGCATCGCTGTACGAGCGCCTGAGCCTGAAGGGCACGGTGCGTACCGAGTGGGCACTGAAGGTCAAGGGTGGCCACATGCGCTGGTTCGACATGCAGGGCGCACTGCTGGACCCCGAAGACCCCCAGGGCAATGTGATCTGGACACTGTTCGACGTAGATGCCCGCCATCAGGCGGAAAGCGCATTGCACCAGGTACAGCAGCGGCTGGAGGCCATCATCGAGAAATTTCCGTCAGGCATCCTGGTGACCGACGATGCGGGGCAGTGCATCAGGGCAAGCAACGCAATGCTGGTGGACCTGTTCGAGCTGCCGCTGTCCGCCACGGACCTTGTGGGGAAAAGCCTGCAGACCTTGCTGTCCTATTTGCCCCCGGCCATGGCAACGGCCTTGCAGCCTGCACCGCAACCGGGGGCAGGCGCCCTGTCGCAACGAACGATCTTTGCTCTGTCCAACGGCCGCCATATAGAAACGGAGCTGCTGCCGCTTCGCAGGCAGGAGCGGCTGCTTGGCTACTGCTGGGTATTCCACGACGTGACCGACTACAAGAGGCGCGAAACGCAGCTCGAAGCCCTGGCATTGACCGATGCGCTCACGGGTGCCAGCAACCGGCGGGCCTTCATCACGCGCATGGAGTCGGAGCTGGAGCACCTGCGCCTGGGACTGAGCCATCCGTCGGCACTGATCATGCTGGATATCGACCATTTCAAGCGCGTCAACGACAGCTTCGGCCATGGCGTGGGCGACGAGGTGCTCAGGCATCTGGTGATCGCGGTGTCCAAGCAGCTGCGCCAGGGCGACATGCTGGGCCGCCTGGGCGGCGAGGAATTCGCCGTCTTGCTGACGGACGTGGACGCCCCGACCGCACTGCGGCGCGCGGAGAACCTGCGTGAGGCCGTGGCGGCGCTGGCCGTGTCCGTACAGGGCCAGGACAGCCCGATCCGCTTCACCGTGAGCCTGGGCGTATGCCTCATGGACGAGGGCGAGGCATCGGTCGAGCGCTGCCTGGAGCGGGCCGACGCCGCCATGTACTTCTCCAAGCGCAATGGCCGCAACCGCACCACGTGCTGGACGCCCGATACCCCCGTGATTTCAGACGCCAAGTGAACGCGATGCCAGTGCCGCGACACGCCCGTGCGCCCGGGCAAGGCGATGTGTCAGCTACCCGGCCGCCTCACTCATCGCCCGGCACTCCGTAGCTGGGCGCGGCCGTGGGATCGATGGCGCGCGTCTGGTAGTCCTGCATCTGCGGCGCGTAGGCGGCCCAGAGGCCTTGCAGCGCGCCGATGGGATCGTGCTCGGACCAGTCCACGCGCAGGTCCGCCATGGGCCAGCTGTGCTCGCCCGCCACCTTGAGCGCGGCCGAATGCACGGGCCCGGCCTCGCCGCCCGCGGCCATGGCGGCCCGCATGGCGGCCAGCAGGCGCTCGGCCAGCGGCAGCGCCGCGCTGCGCTCGAAGGCCGGCACCATGGCCTCGATGGTGCGTTCGCTGGCCAGCAGGTTGCCGGCCGCCACGCACTGCCGCCCCACGGCGCTGGTGAAGATGCCCAGCGCCTGGCTGCCGCTGAAGACGCCGGTGCGGCCCTGCGCGTCCACCACGGTGACCTGGCGGTACTGCGGCCAGCTGCCGTCGTCCAGCGCCTGGCGCAGCGCGGCCTGGGGGTCGGCGCCCTGCTCCAGCAGGTCCAGCACGCGCGGGCCCAGGGCGGGCAGCGTGATGTTCTGCGTGGACACCACGCCCACGCCCGCGCGCACCCAGGGGCAGCGCGCGCCCACCGCAATGCTGGACGAGCTGATGGCCACGCCCAGCTGCCCGGTGCGCTCGCAGCGCCCCACAATCGAAAAAGTCATGGTTTCTTCCTCATGCCGATGCGGCTGTACCAGGTGCTTGCTGTGGTCGACGTTCAGGCGCTGGCCGGCGGCTGCCAGTCATCGGGGATGACCGCGATCACGTCGATCTCCATCAGCCACTGCGGCTGCCCCAGGGCCGAGATGCACAGCCCCGTGGAGATGGGAAACACGCCCTTGAGCCACTTGCCCACTTCCCGGTAGACGGGCTCGCGGTAGCGCGGGTCGATGATGTAGGTGGTGGTCTTGACGATGTGCGACAGGTCGCTGCCCGCTTCCTCCAGCAGCTGCTTGACGTTCTTCATCGCCTGCTCGGCCTGCTTTTGCGGATCGCCCAGGCCGACCAGGTTGCCCTCGAAATCGGTGCCGATCTGGCCGCGCACATAGACGGTGTTGCCGGCGCGCACGGCCTGGCACAGGTCGTTGTCCAGCGACTGGTTGGGATAGGTGTCCTTGGTGTTGAACATGCGGATGCGGGTATGGGTGGGCATGGTCTGGCTCCTGCAGGGGGTGGATGGGAAGGTGTCTCAGAGCGCGCTACCTGCTACCTGCTGCGGGCGGCGGCGTCGTAGTCGCTGTAGCGGCGCTGCTTGGCGATGTGGTCGGCCACGAACTTGGCGTCATGCCACACGCCCCAGATGAAGGACGAGCCACGGCGCGACAGCCAGGGCAGGCCCAGGAAGTAGATGCCGGGCTCATGGCCCACGCCGCGGTGGTGGCGCGGCTTGCCGCCGGGCTCGAAGCTGTCCACCTGCAGCCAGCTGAAGTCCACCCTGTAGCCCGTGGCCCAGATGATGGATGTGATGCCTGCGGCAGCCAGGTCGAGTTCGCGCAGCGGATGGCGCACGCACTCGGGATCGGGCAGGCGCCTGCGCGCCTCGGGCTCCTCGGGCAGGTCCAGGCCGTTGCGGCGGATGTAGTCGTCGGCCGCATCCAGCATGGCCAGGTAGTTGGCGTCGCCGTTGGCGATGTTCTCGGCCAGGTCGTCCCGGAAGCGCACACTGCCATCGGCGAAGGACTCGGTCAGCCCCACCAGGGTGATGCCCTGGTGTCCCAGCGCGCGAAAGTCCACGGTGTGGCCGCCGCGCGCGCCGCTGACGGCAATGGTCACATGCTCGCGGCCGGGCTTGGCAATGGCCGCATCCCATTCGCCCAGCACGCCCAGCCACCAGCAGAAATCACGGCCGCGGTAGGCGCGCGGCGGCCGGTCATGGGCGCCCACCGACAGGAACACCTTGCGGCCCGCGCGCTGCAGTTCGTCAGCGATCTGCACGCCCGAGGAGCCTGCGCCCACCACCAGCACGGCGCCTTCGGGCAGCTGCGCGGGGCGGTGGTAGTGCGCGGAATGGATCTGCAGCAGGCGGCCATCGGCGGGCGCAGCCGGCACTATCGGCGGGATCACCGGCACCTGGAACGGCCCCGTGGCCGCGATCACGTTGCGGGCCTCGATCACGCCCTCGGACGTTTCCACCGTGAAGCCCGGCCGGCCCTGGTTGCGCGTGACCCGCCTGACCTCCACGCCGGTGCGCACGGGCGCCTTGATCTGGCGGACATAGTCCTCGAAGTAGTCGGCCACCTCGTCCTTGCCGGGAAAGCCGTCGCGGTCGCCCTTGAACTCCAGGCCCGGAAAGCGGTCATGCCAGGCCGGCCCGTTGGCCACCAGCGAGTCCCAGCGCCCCGTGCGCCAGGCCTGGGCGATGCGCTGGCGCTCCAGCACCAGGTGCTCTACGCCAAGCTGGCTCAGGTGTTCGCTGGCCGCGATGCCGGCCTGCCCGGCGCCGACCACGAGCGTGTTGATGGTTTGGATTTCAGCTGTCATGGTGTGGGTCTCTCAGGAAAAAAGGCGCAGGCCGTCCCGCATCGGCGCGGTGCCGACTGCCTTGGTGTGGTCCGCAACAAAAAAGGGAAGGAGGTGAAGGCCGCCCGTGCGGCGCTACAGGTACAGGTGCTTCACCACGTCGTTGGCCAGCAGCTCGCTGGCCGTGCCCGAGGCCACCAGCTGGCCCTTGAGCAGCAGATAGCCCGTGTGGGCGATGGACAGCGCCGCCTCGGCGTTCTGCTCGATGAGCAGCACGGTGATGCCTTGGCTGTGGATGCGCTGCACCGTCTCGAAGTACTCCTCGATGAGCTTGGGCGACAGGCCCAGCGTGGGCTCGTCCATCACCACCAGGCGCGGCTCGCCCATGAGCACGCGGCCCAGCGCCACCATGGCCTGCTCGCCGCCGGACAGCGTTCCGGCCGCCTGCGACAGGCGCTCGCCCACCCGGGGGAACAGGGCCACCACACGCTCCAGCGCCTGGGCAAAGCCCTGCTGCGGGCGCAGCGCGTCGTGGCCGATCTTCAGGTTCTCCTGCACGGTCAGCTCGGCAAACAGGCGCCGGCCTTCGGGCACGAAGCCCACGCCCAGGCCGGCCAGGTCCTCGGTGCGCATGCGCGCCAGCGGCTGGCCCATGACGCGGATGGCGCCGTGGTGCACGGGCAGCAGGCCCGCAATCGCCTTGAAGGTGGTGGTCTTGCCCGCGCCGTTGGGGCCCAGCAGGCAGACGATGCTGTGCTCGGGCACCTGCAGCGAGACCTGGTTGAGCATGTTCACCACGCCATAGCGCGTGCTGATGGAGTCCAGTTCAAGCATGGCTGGCCTTTCTGCCCAGATAGGCTTCCTGCACGCGCGGCAGCCGGCGCACCGCCTCGAAGCTGTCGTCGCCGATCTTGCGTCCGTAGTCCAGCACCATCACGCGGTGCGGCAAGGTGGCGATGAGCCGCATGTCGTGCTCGATGATGATGAAGCCCAGCGCCGGATTGCCTTCGCGCAGGCGCTGGATGTCGGCGATCAGCGCATCGGTGTCGCGGTCGTCCATGCCGCTGGAGGGCTCGTCCAGCAGCACGATACGCGGCTCGGCGGCCAGGGCGCGCGCAATCTCCAGGCGGCGGCGGTCGGCCTGCGGCAGGCTGCTGGCCAGCACGTTGCGGCGCTGGTGCAAGTCGCTGGACACGCTTTGCAGCAGCGCGCAGGCGCGCTCGGCGCAGCGCTTCATCTCGGCGCGCGAGACGGCCGGGCGCAGCAGCGCGGTGAGCACGCCGCAGCGGGTGCGCGAGTGCATGCCGATGATCACGTTGTCCAGCACGCTCAGCGAGCCGAACAGCCGGCTGGTCTGGAAGGTGCGCGCAATGCCGGCGCCCGCGATGTCGTGCGCGGCCATGCCCTTGAGCGAGCGGCCTTGCAGCAGCACCTCGCCCTCGGTGGGCTGGTAGATGCCGGTCAGCAGGTTCAGCAAGGTGGACTTGCCCGCGCCGTTGGGCCCGATGATGCCCAGCACCTCGCCTGCCGCCAGGTGGATGTCCACGCCCTGCACCGCCGTCAGGCCGCCGAAGCGCATGGTCAGGCCACGCCCCTCAAGGACCAGCGGGCCTGCGGTCGCGGCATGGTGGGTGGGATGGGAATCAATGCTCATGGTTGCGCACCCGTTGGGGGAAGATGCCGCGCGGGCGGATGATGAGGAAGGCGATCACCACCAGGCCGTAGAACAGGATGCGGTAGTCGGAAAACGCCCGCAGCTTCTCCGGCAGCATGGTCAGCAGGAAGGCGCCGACGATCACGCCCAGCGTGTTGTCCATGCCGCCTGCGATCACCAGCGTCATGATGGTCACGGACACCAGGAAGGTGAAGTTGTCCGGCGAGATGAAGCTCACATAGAACGCATACACCGTGCCCGCGAAGCCCGCCAGGAAGGCGTCCACCGCAAAGGCCTTGACCTTGAACCAGGTGACGTTGATGCCGCAGGCGCGTGCGGCGATCTCGTCGTCGCGCAGGGCATTCCAGGCCAGTCCCACGCGCGAGCTGTGCAGGCGCTGCGCCGAGACGATGGCCAGCCCCAGCAGGGCGACGGCCACGTAGTAGAAGTTGGCCTGGCCCGGCAGGCTGTGGCCCCACAGCGTGATGGGGTCGTTGAACGAATGGCCGAACAATGTGGGCGAAGGAATGCCCACCAGGCCGTTGGCGCCGCCCGTCCACTCCAGGTTCATCAACAGCTGGTGCACGACGATGCCGAAAGCGATCGTCACCAGCGCCTGGTAGCTGTCGCGGGTGCGCATGGACGGCAGGCCCAGCAGAAAGCCGAAGACCGTGGCCACGGCGGCGGCCACCAGCAGGCAGATCCAGAAGCTCACGCCGAAGTGGATGGCCAGCAGGGCCGACGCATAGGCGCCGATGCCGTAGGACGCGCCAGTGGCGAAGTTCGGTATGTTGGCGCTGCCCAGCTGGAAGTTCAGCGCCAGCGCCAGCACCGCGTACAGGCAGGCGATGATCATCAGGTGCATGGCGTAGCTGTCACCGCCCAGCACCCACGGAAACACCAGGGCCAGCACCACGCCCGTGCCCACGGCCAGCGGCCTGCACTGGCCGAAGGCGGCCACGATGCGGTCCTCCACCAGCGGGCGTTTCTGCACCGCGACCAGGGCCACGGCAAAGCAGGCCAGCAGCGCCAGCACCGTGATCCAGCTTTCGGCCAGCAGGAACTGGCGCAGCAGCACGGCGCCCGCCAGGGCCACGCCCAGCACGATGGCGGCAGAGCCCGCATTCCGTGGTGCCGCCCGCGGCGGCACCTGTATCGTCGTTGTCTGCATCACACCTTCTCCATTTTTTGAACGCCGAACAGGCCGGCGGGGCGAAAGATCAGCACCAGGATCACCAGGGCGAACACGAACACCAGGCGGTACGAGGTGCCGTTGGGCACATAGCCCTGCACGATGGTCTCGATGGCCGCAATCAGCAGGCTGCCGACAATGGCGCCCCCGAGCCGGCCCAGGCCGCCGACCACTGCGGCGGAAAAGCCGATCAGCCCCGCCTGCACGCCGAAGTCAAAGCGCACCACGCCCGCATAGCTGGCCAGGAAGATGCCGCCCACCGCGCCGGTGGCCGAGGCAATGAAGAAGGTGTTGCGAAACACCGGCCCCGGCGCAATGGAGAACAGCCGCGCGGTTTCGCGGTCCTGCGACACGGCGCGTATGCGCATGCCCATGGGCGTGTGGTGCAGCACGTACAGCAGCACGCCCACCAGCGCCATGGCCACCAGCACCGAGACCACGCTGATCAGGGGCAGCGGCCCGAACGGGGTGGGAACGGCCCCCTGCGCAATCGCCGGGAACGCGTGCGGATTGCTGCCCTGCGGGTACAGGTGGCGGATCAGCTCGCGGATCACGATGCCCAGCGCCACCGTGGCCACCAGCGGCATCATGGCCGGCGCATTGCGAAAGCGGCTGATCACCAGCCGGTCCAGGGCGATGCCCAGCCCTCCCACCGCCGCAATGGCCACCAGGCAGGCCAGGCCCAGCACCAGCCAGGGGGCCGAGCCGCCCAGCGCGGTGGCCAGGGCCTGCACGGCCGCCAGGGCGATGAAGGGGGCGACCATGGCCACGTCGCCATGGGAAAAGTGAATCACCTGCAGCACGCCAAACAACAGGCTGAAACCCAGGGCAAGCAGGCTGTAGATGCAGCCCAGGGTCAGCCAGTTGATGAGTTGCTGGAACAGCGCGTCATGCATCGATAGGGTTCCTCTTGTGTCGGGTTCGGCCGGGTTGGCGGGGCTTCGCTTGTCTCCATGTCACGCAACCATTGAAGCAAGAAACCGCACAAAACCTGCGTCGCTTTTGCCGAGGCGCTGCTTCGGAAAACGCGATCCAGTCCCGGGCCGGTGCGGCGATACATTGATCCGGCGGCGTTGCCAGACAGCGCCGGCCAGCCCGCCATGCACCGTGGCGCCCCGCCGCCCCGGGCCCCGCCCGGGCCGCCATGGCTGCCCTTCGTCTTCACCTGAACAGGACCGACCGACCATGCAAGCCTTCACGACAACCACCGCCCTCCTGCCATCGCGCCGGCGCCTTGCCGCATCCGCCCTGGCGCTGGCCGCCGCCACGCTGGCCTGCGGCGCGGCCTGGTCCCAGTCCACCGTGAAGCTGGGCTTCATCGGCCCCGTCAGCGGCGGCAACGCACAGCAGGGCCTGGGGGCGAAGAACGGCTTCCTGCTGGCCATCGACCAGTGGAATGCCACGGCCGGCGTGCCGTTCAAGGCGGAGGGCGTGGTGCTGGACGATGCCTCCGACCCGCAGACCGGCGTGTCCGCCGCGCTCAAGCTGGTCAACGACCGCGACGTGGTGGGCGCCATAGGCCACTGGAACAGCCCCGTGGCCCTGGCCACGCTGCCGGTGTTCAACCGCGTGCAGATGCCCTTCATCGTCTGGGGCGCCATCGGTCCCAAGATCACCGACCAGAACTTCGCCAACACCACGCGCGTGACGCCCACCCTGGTCAACGAGAACAAGCCCCTGGCCGCCTGGGCCGCCACGGGCCTGGGCGCAAGAAAGATCGCCATCATTGCCGACACCAGCGACTACGGGCGCGCCAACCTGGCCTCGTTCGGCAGCTTCTACAAGGCAGAAAAAGGCAGCGTGGTGGCCGAGGAAAGCTACCCCGTGGGCACCACGGATTTCCGCTCCATCCTCACCAAGATCAAGAGCCTGAACCCCGACGCGGTCTACTTCGGCGGCGTGATCACCGAGGCCGGCATCGTGCGCAAGCAGATGGCCGAGCTGGGCATGAAGCAGCCCATGCTGGGCATCAGCGGCATCTTCGATCCGCAGCTCATCCAGATCGCCGGCCCGGCCGCGGACGGCACCATCGTCGGCACGCCCAAATCGCAGACCAACCCCCGGCTGGACGCCATGAGCCGCGCCTATGCCGCCAAGGGCTATGCCGACTCCGAGAGCCCGTACACCAAGTACGCCTACGACGCCACCGGCATCCTTTTGCAATCGCTCAAGACGGCAGGCACCAAGGACCGGCAGGCCGTGGCCAAGGCCATCCGCGCCATACGCTACGACGGCGTGACCGGTACCGTGACTTTCGATGCCAACGGCCAGACGCAGGTGCCCGTGGAGCTGCAGCTGCACGAGGTCAAAGACGGCAAGTGGGCCAGCCGCTGATGATCAGGACAGGCAGCCAGTACCGCGACTCCATCCGCGATGGCCGGCGGGTCTGGATGAACGGCGAGCGTGTCAAGGATGTGACCACCCACCCCATGTTCAAGCCGCTGGTGGACATCCGCGCGCGCATGTACGACCTGCAGCACGAGGCCGCGCTGCGCGACGCGCTCACCTACGACGAAGGCGACGGCGACCGCCACCCCATCGCCCACAAGCTGCCGCTGACGCGCCAGGACTGGTGGGACAAGCGCCGCGCCACCGACCTGCTGCTGGAGGACATGGGCGGCGTGGTCATGCGCGTGGGCGACGAGAGCGTGGGCGAGATGTGGTCGCTGTTCGACGGCCAGGACGTGCTCAACGAGCTGGACCCGCGCTTTTCCGCCAACATCCGCACCCACATCCGCCGCGTGGTGCGTGGCGACCTGTTCCACGTATCGGCCAACACCGACCCCAAGGGCGACCGCTCGCGCCTGCCGCAGGACCAGGACCCCGACGTGCTGCTGCACGTGGTCAAGGAGACCGATGCAGGCGTCATCGTGCGCGGCGCCAAGTACGAGACCGCTGCCGCCTATGCCAACCAGGCCTTCACCAAGCCGGGGCTGGCGCACTGGGGCGACGCGGCGCAGTCCGAATACGCCATAGGCTTCATCTGCGACCTGGGCGCGCCCGGCCTGCGCTTCATCTGCCGCCCGGGCCTGGCCGCCCGCGCATCGGCCCAGGACCATCCGTTGAGCCATCGCTTCGACGAAGTGGATGCCATCGTGGTCTTCGACGACGTGCTGGTTCCCTGGGAGAACGTGCTGTTCTACCGCCACACCCGGGCCGCCCATTTCCTGCGCGAGACGCTGCACCGCTACTCGGCCTTCACCTTCCTGCAGCGCAGCCTGAAGCTGGCCGACATGCTGATAGGCACGGCCCTGCACAACGCGCGCCAGACCGGCGTGGAGAAGCTGCAGGCCGTGCAGGACAGGCTGGCCGGCCTGGCCTGCTACCGCGAAGGCATCAACGCCCACCTCACGGCCGCCATCGCGCTGGCCGAGCGCAGCCCGGCCGGGCTGATGATGCCCAACCAGTCCCTGCTGTTCACGGGACGGTCGCTGGCCACCGGCCAGCTGCACCACATGATGAACACCGTGCGCGAGCTGTGCGGCGGCCAGGTCTGCCTGACGCCGGACCACGCCAGCTTCGAGAACGAGGACACCGGCCCCTGGCTGCGCAAGTTCTACACCCTCGGCCCGCAATGGCAGGCCGACGACCGCCGCAGGCTGCTGGCCTATGCGCGCGACCTGCTCGACTCGGACCACGCCGGCCACCGGCTCAGCTTCCAGCTGTTTGCGCAATGCCCGCCCTACGCCCAGACGGCGGCCGTGTACCGGCATTTCAACTGGGATGCGCCGCTGGACTTCGTGGGCAAGTCCGCCGGCCTGACGGACCGCGTGAAGGCCACGCAGGCGCCGGCCCAGGGCGACGGTGCGGTGGCGCAATGGTTTCGCAATCACAACGCCAGCGACTGAAGGCTGCCGGGGCCCGACCGCCGCACAATGCAGGCGCCTTGCGGGAAGGGCCTCTTGCAGCGCGGTCCGCCGCTTGGTCAACTACGCGGCGGATCACCCTGGCCGCCCTCCCCCTCTCCACCTCTTGCACACCGTGCTGACACGACTGACCTTCAGACAATTGGAATACTGCGTGGCGGCGGGCGAGTTCGGCAGCATTGCCGAGGCCGCCAACCGCATCCACGTCTCGCCCTCGTCCATCTCATCGGCCATCACCCAGGTGGAGGCGGAGCTGCAGGTGCCGCTGTTCGTGCGCCACCATGCGCAAGGCCTGTCCGTCACGCCCGCAGGCGCCGAGGTCCTGCGGGAAATCCGCGGCCTGCTCGACCAGGCCATGGCCTTGTACGACGTGGCCAGCAGCGCGCAAAGCCAGGTGCGCGGCCCCGTGCGCGTGGGCTGCTTCACCACGCTGGCGGCCATGGTCGCCCCCGAGCTGTGCCAGGGATTCGCGCGCGCCCACCCCAAGGCCACGGTGACACAGATCGAGGACCACCAGGAAGGCCTGATCCACAAGCTGCGCACCGCGCAGATCGATGTCGCCATCACCTACGACCTGCTGGTGGCCGAATCGGACATCTGCTTCGAGCCCCTGGCCCAGCTGCCGCCCATGGTCATCGTCAGCGAACTCAATCCGCTGGCCAACCACCGCTCCACCACGCTGGAGGCGCTGGCCCAGCTGCCCATGGTCCTGCTGGACCTGCCCCTGAGCCGTGAATACTTCATGTCGCTGTTCCGCGAAGCCGGCGTCTCGCCCCTGATCGCGGCCCGCAGCGCCAGCCCCGACGTGGTGCGCTCCCTGGTCGCCAACGACGTGGGCTACTCCCTGGTCAACGTGCGCCCGCGCAACTCCCATGCGCTGGACGGCAAGAAGATCGTCAACCTGCACCTGAACGGCAACCACCGCCCCATGAAACTGGGCCTGGCCTGGGCCCGCGAACAAAAGCCCCGCCATGTGGTGGAAGCCTTCATGCACCGCTGCCGCAGCTTCATCTCCAATGAATACATTCCGGGGATGACGGCGCCTGGGCGCGGGGAGGCGAACTGAGCGGCGCGCAGACCGAATCAGGGGGCCTGTCAGCTCGTGCTCTTGCGCACCTCGTAATGCAGCACCGCCATGCCCTCGCCAATCTGCCGCACGGACAACAAACGCAACACCGGATGCAGCACCCGGCGCGGGAACAGCGGCTTGCCCCGGCCCAGCGTGGCCGAGCCCACGCTCAGGATCATCTCGTCCAGCAGGCCCGCGTCATAAAACTGGCCTGCCAGGTCCCCGCCCCCCATGATCCAGAGGTTGCGCCCGCCTGCCGCAGCCTGCATCTGCGCATGCACGGCACGCACATCACCGCTGACAAACCGGATATCGGCCCCCGGGATACCAGGCAGCGTGCGGCTGGAAAACACCCAGGCAGGCTGCGTATAGGGCCACGCCGCCCCGGTCTCCTGCGCCACCGTCTCCGCGTGGCGCAGCATCCATTCGTAGGTGGCGGACCCCATGGCCAGCGCGCCCACGCCGGCAATGAACTCCGGGTAGCCCGTGGCCTGCATGTCGCCCAGCGGGAACAGCCAGTCCAGGGAGTCGTCCTCGGTGGCCAGGAATCCGTCGAGTGAGGTGGCGGCGAAGTATTGGGTCTTCATGGGGGAGATGGTAGCCAGGCAGGCGCGGCACGGCCATCCGCCCGGGTGTCGTGCAGGCCGCGCCTGGACCCCATCGTCAAATTTCTTTTGAAGCCGCCTTCAGTCCTGCGGGTCTTTTTCAATTGAAACACCCAGGTCAACATCGCTCCATGCCCAGACGACTTGCGAACCGGGTTTCCGCCACCGCCCCAACACCTCTACAGCTCCGCCAAGGAACCGCATGACCACCGCCTCCACGCCCCTGTTTCGCCCCCTGCAGCTCGGCCCGCTCAGCCTGCCCAACCGCATGGTGATGGCCCCCATGACGCGCAGCCGCACCAGCCAGCCAGGCGACGTGCCCAATGCATTGATGGCCACCTACTACGCACAACGCGCCAGCGCCGGCCTGATCGTCTCGGAAGCCACCCAGATCTCCCGCCAGGGCCAAGGCTACAGCTTCACCCCCGGCATCTATACAGAGGCGCAGGTGGACGGTTGGCGCCGCGTCACGGACGCGGTGCATGCCGCCGGCGGGCGCATGGTGCTGCAGCTGTGGCACGTTGGCCGCATGTCGCATGCCAGTTTTCACGCCGATGGCCTGCCGGTCGCGCCTTCGGCGCTGTCGCCCCAAGCGCAGGTCTGGGTGGTCGGCGACGACGGTGTCGGCCGCATGGTCGACTGCCCCGTGCCGCGCGCACTGAGCGCACAGGACATCCAGGACGTGATCGGCGACTTCCGAAGGGGCGCGGCCAATGCGATGCGTGCCGGTTTCGATGGCGTGGAAATCCACGGCGGCAACGGCTACCTGATCGATCAGTTCCTGCGCACCACCTCCAACCACCGCACCGACGCCTACGGCGGCGGCATCGCCCAGCGCACGCGCTTCGCCGAAGAGGTCGCGGCCGCCGTGGCGGGCGAGGTCGGGGCCGAGCGCACCGGCATCCGCCTGGCGCCCTTCATCACGCAGCGCAACATGAACTGCCCGCAGATCATCGAGACCATCCTGCATCTGGCCAGCAGGCTCGACGAGATCGGCCTGGCCTACATCCACCTGTCCGAAGCCGACTGGGACGATGCGCCCGAGATTCCGCAAGACTTCCGCCACGCGCTGCGCCGCGCCTACCAGGGCAAGGTGATCGTTGCGGGCAAGTACGACGCGGAGCGCGCCCAAGCCATCCTGCACGAGGGCCTGGCAGACCTCGTCGCCTTCGGCCGCCCCTTCATTGCCAACCCGGACCTGCCGGCGCGCTACGCCGCCCAGGCGCCGCTGGCCGCATTCGATCCGAAGGCCCTGTTTGGCGGCGACGAGCGCGGCTACTCGGACTACGCAGCCCTCGCCACTGCCTGAAACCCTCCTTGCTATCCCCTCTTCCTCAACCTTTGAAAGCACGACCATGAAAGCCGTTGGATACCAGAAACCCCAGGCCATCAGCCAACCCGAATCGCTGATCGACATCACCCTGCCCGATCCCGTGGCCACCGGCCGCGACCTGCTGGTCGAAGTCAGGGCCGTGTCCGTCAATCCGGTGGACACCAAGGTGCGCGCCAGCGGCGCGCCCGCCGAGGGGCAGACGCACAAGGTGCTGGGCTGGGATGCCAGCGGCATCGTCAAGGCCGTGGGCCCCGAAGTCACGCTGTTCAAGCCGGGCGACCGCGTCTGGTACGCCGGCTCCATTGCGCGCCCTGGCACGAACAGCGAACTGCACCTGGTGGACGAGCGCATCGTGGGCCACGCGCCCAGGTCGCTGGACTTTGCACAGGCTGCGGCCCTGCCCCTGACCGCCATCACCGCATGGGAGATGCTGTTCGACCGCCTGGGCATCGCGCCGGGCAAGCACCCCAGCCACAAGACGCTGCTCATCATCGGCGCCTCCGGCGGCGTGGGCTCCATCCTCACGCAGCTGGCCACGCGGCTGACCAGCCTTACCGTCATCGGCACCGCATCGCGGCCCGAGACGCAGGCCTGGGTCAAGGAGCTCGGCGCCCACCACGTGATCGATCACAGCCAGCCGATTGCCGACGAACTCAAGCGCATCGGCTTTCCCACGGTGGACCTCATCGTGAGCCTCACGCAGACCGACCTGCACTTCGCACAGATCGTCGAGGCGATCGCGCCCCAGGGAAAATTCGGCCTGATCGACGATCCCGCGTCGCTGGATATCACCAAGCTCAAGCGCAAGTCGGTGTCGGTGCACTGGGAATTGATGTTCACCCGCGCCCTGTTCGGCACCGACGACATGATCGGCCAGCACCGCCTGCTCAACGAGGTTGCCGCACTGGTCGATGCCGGCCTGATCCGCACCACGCTGGCCGAGCGCTTCGGCAGCATCAACGCCGACAACCTCAAGCGCGCCCATGCCCTGATCGAGTCGGGCAAGGCGCGCGGCAAGGTGGTGCTGGAGAACTGGGGCTGAGCCATGAAGACAGAGACCATTTTCAACCTGGCCATCCTTGAGGCGAAGGCCGGCCAGCAAGACCAGCTGCGCGACGCCCTGCGCGCGCTGGTGCCATTCACCCGGCAAGAGCCCGGATGCCTGGACTACACGCTGTTCGAGCTGGCGGACAAACCCGGCACCTTCTACATGCGGGAGTCATTCAGGGACCAGGCAGCGCTGGATGCGCACTTCCGCATGCCGTACTTCAAGGCGTTCGAGAAACGCTTCGACGAACTGCTGGCACGCCCCCTGCAACTGGTGGGCCTGAAGGAAGTGCCCTGACGGGCGGTACGGGTCCGGGCGGTACGGGTCCGGCCGACGACTAGCGCGCGGCTGCAACGCGCCGCCCCCACGCTGGCGGCAGCGTGGGGGTTGCCGCCGACAGCTCGTCCCATACGTACTGGGCGGCAAAGCCGTGGTGACGGCTGCGTGAGCGCACCAGGCAGGCTTGCCGGCCCAGATTTCTTTCGGCCAACGGGACTGCGTCCTGCACGTCCAGGCTCATTGCCGCGGCACCGTTGAGCAGCGCGACCATGCCGTTTTCACGGGCGGCATGCACCAGGTCCTCCAGCGTATCGGACTCCAGATGCACGCCCGGCTTCAGCCCCTGCGCCGCAAAGGCGTTGTCGAGCTGGCGCCGCATGGCGTATTCGCTTGGCAGCAAGGCCAGGGGGTGGTTCGCGACCTCGCTGAGCTCCAGCAGGCGTCGCCGCCGGCGGGGCTTCAATCCCACGGCCACCACCGGCTCGTCGAAGCAGGCCAGGATCTCCAGATCGGCATGCGGCTCCGGGTCGAAGCTGACGGCGAGATCGAAATCGCCACGCAACACGCCCTCCACCAAGGCCTGTGCGGTGCGCCTGCGCAGTGCGATCGCCAGCTGCGGCCACTGCGCCTGGGCCCTGCGCACGACGGGCAGTACCCAGCATCCCGCGTAAGACTGCACCAGGCCGATGCGCACCAGGCCCGCCACGGTGCTCGCACGCGCCTGCACGTCGCGCAGCGCCGCCTGCAGCTCACTGAGGCAGGCCGACACCCGGCGGTCGAGCTCATGTCCGGAGGCCGTGGCTACGGCGCGCCCGCTCGCACGGTCGAACAGCTGCACGTCCAGGGTCGATTCCAGCAAGGCGATCTGCTCCGACAGCGCCGCCTGCGAGATCGAGGCATCGCGTGATGCCGCACTGAAGCTGTGCGCCCGCATCGCCGACACGAAGTAGCGCAACTGGCGCAATGAGACGAGATCGAGGGGGTCGCGGCTGCGTGCGGACATGGCCATCGGATTATCCGATAGGCGCGGCCAGAAAATGCGAATTGCGAAGAAACAAGGGCCTGCCGACACTACGGCCACGAGACAACTCTGGTCACGAGAGCACCGATGAAACGACGCAACTTCCTTCAGTACGCCAGCACGGCGACGGCCATTTCAGCCTTGGGCGCAAGCCCCTCGGCGCGCGCACAGGCATTCCCTTCCAAGCCCATCCGCATCATCTGCCCCTATCCGGCAGGTGCGACCACCGATGCCGTCTCCCGCCTGATGGCGAATGCCTTGCAGTCGGACAGCGGCAGCACGGTGATCGTCGACAACCGCAGCGGTGCGGGCGGCAACATCGGCACGGAGGCGGCAGCACGCGCCGAGGCCGACGGCTACACGCTGCTGCTGGGCGCACTCGGCCCCATGGCCGCGAACCCGGCGCTGTACTCCAGGCTCAACTTCGATCCGGCCAAGGACTTCACACCGCTGGCATGGGCCGCCTCGGTGCCGTTGATCTGGGCCGTGCATCCCTCCTTCCCGGCGGCCACGGCCAAGGAGGCGCTCGAATGGCTGCGCAAGAACCCGGGCAAGTTCTCCTACGCATCCGCCGGCAACGGCACGCCGCAGCACCTGGCGGGAGAACTCGTCAAGCGCCAGACCGGCACCTCGATCCTGCACATTCCCTACCGCGGCTCCGCGCCTGCACTCAACGACGTGCTGGGCGGCACGGTGCAGATGGTGTTCGAAGCCACGCCGGCCATCCTGCAGCATGTGCAAAGCGGGCGCCTGAAGGCGCTGGCCGTGACGTCCGCCAGGCGCATTCCCGCGCTGCCTGGCGTGCCCACGCTCAAGGAATCGGGTGTGGACGCCGAGATCAGCGGCTGGTACGGCTTCCTCGCGCCCGCTGCAATTGCGGCCGACCGCAAGGCCTGGCTGGTCAAGCACATGGGCGCGGCGCTGGCGGCCAAGGCCACGCAGGACAGGCTGGCCGAACTCGGCTCGGTGCCCATCGACAACTCGCCCCAGGCATTCGCACGCCTGCTGGACAGCGAGCGGGCACGCTGGCAGACGCTGATCCGCGAAGTCGGCATCAAGCTCGACTGAAGGCGCCGCCCCATGCCGCACATCGCCATCGAGGTATCGCCATCCTTGCTCCCGTCGATCCAGTGGGAGCCGGTCCTGCACGCCATGCACCTTGCGCTGGCCGAGCGCGGATGGGCACGGCTCGCGGACCTGAAGTCGCGCGTGGCACCCATCGCCGTCGGACTGTGCGGCGACGACCCCCACGCGCAGCAACTCATCGCCACCCTGACGCTGACCAACCCGCGCCCGCCGCAGATGTGCTCGGCCATGGCCGAGGTCGTGTTCGAGCATCTCTCGCGCGCGATCGGTGCGCAACCGGAGTCAGCGGCGTGGGTGCAGTGCTGCGTGTTCCTGCAGGAGCACCCGAAGTCGCACTACCTCAAGCGGCAATGGAACGCGCCGCCGCCCGCTCCCTCAACTCCATGACAACGGGAAAAGCGCCATGTGTTGCGGTTGGCCGCTGATCGCTGATCGCGCGCTGCCGGCTCAGGCCGCCAGGCCTGCGGCCAGCTGCCGCACGGTCCGGGCACTGGCGCCCTTGCCGGTGATGGCCACCGCTGGAGGGTGGGCCAGCATGCGCTCGAAGACCTTGCGCACTTCCTCGGCCCCGATGCCATCGATCATCGCCAGCGTTTCGGCCACGGACGTCACGCTGCCATGGGCAAAGAGGTCCTCGACAGCCCGCTCCATGGTGGCGTAGGTCCGCTCGCCCGCACGCACCCGCGAGACCGCCAGCTGGTTCTTGGCCCGCTCCAGATGCACGGGGTCGATGCCGGCAGCCTGGGCGCGCAGCAGGCCGCCTGTCGCAGCCACCAGCGCTTCGAGCTTGTCCGGCGTCGTGACGGCATGCACGATGAAATTGGCCCACACGTCACCGCCCTCCATCGCCGCATAGGCCGTATAGGCCAGTCCGAGCCGTTCACGCACGGTATCGACCAGGGGCGACGACATCCCCTCGCCCAGCAGATGGGCCGCCAGCGAGGCCACGAGACGCGCACGCTGCGGGTGCTCGCCCTGCAACTGCTCGAACACCAGGGGATAGGCCAGGTTCACGAACACCTGGGACACCTGCGTGAAGCGTTGCGCCAGGGCCTGCCCCACATACTTTGCGGGCTGAGGGGGCAGCGCCACAGCGGGATCGGCCGACGCAGGCATGCCGGCGAACAGCTGCGCCGCCTGCTCCAGCCAGGCCGGCACATCGAAGTTTCCGGCCGCGACGACGACGGTCTTTTCTCCCACGTAATGGGACTCCACATGGCGCACCAGATCCTGCCGGGTGAAGCCTTCAATATTGGCCACCGTGCCGATCACAGGCATGCCCATGGGGTCGTCGCCCCAGATGGCGCGGTCCAGCAGATCGCCGGCGCTGTCTTCCGGGTCCTCTTCGTACTCGATGGCCTCCTGCCGGATCACCTGCAGCTCTCGTTGCAGCTCACGCTCGGGAAACACGCTGTTCAGCACGATGTCCGCAATCATTCCCAGCAAGGCCTGCGCATGCCAGCCCAGGCCGGTCATGAAATAGCCGGTGATGTCCTTCCCGGTGAAGGCGTTGACCTCCGCGCCCAGCCGCTCCGCATCCAGGTTGATCTCCTGCACGGAACGCGTATGCGTGCCCTTGAACGCCATGTGTTCCAGCACATGGCTGATGCCGTTGCTGGTGGAGGTCTCGTCGCGGGAGCCCACGCGTAGGAACACACCCACGCTGACGCTCTGCAAGTGCGGCATGGGCAGCGCCAGCAGCCGGACCCCATTCGCAAGAGTGCGCAAGGCCATGGCAGGCCGCTCCAGTTCGGTTGCCGCCAGGGGCTTTTCTTGAATCATGGGCTATTGTCGTCGCGCTCCAGAGGATGCGCAGGGCAGCCCTCTTCAGCCCTCTTTCATGTGCCTGTGCTCAAAGCTGCGGGGAGCTCTGGCCCGGCCGACCTGCGCGTTACCCCACCAGGCGCCGGAACGACGCCCGAAAATCGATGGGCTCCAGGTGCAGCTGGTCCGCCAGCGGCCCGTTCAGGATGTAGAGCCTTGGTTCCTCCCGGAACTGAAAAACCCGGTAGAGATGGAAGGCATCCCCGGCCTCTGCTGCGAAATCCAGTTCGTTGCGGCTGATGATGAAGGACGAGGCATGCCCGCCATTGGTGGTCTTGACCTCGATGAAGCGATGCTCGCCGGGCCGCTCATGCGAGAGGATGTCGTAGCCGCTCCCGTCGCCGAGCCGGTCAGACACCCAGTCCAGCTGCTGGAAAAGCTCCGGATACCCGGCATGGACAAGTCGCCGCTGCTCGAATCCTATGACCCACTGCTCTCCGGCACGGCCAAGATGCCGGTTGGCTTCATCCCGCTGGGCCCAGTTCGTCTTGCGTGGAAATCTGACCTTGGCGCCGTCTTTCGCTAACTGCGCCACTGTCTCCAGCGCAGGCGGTTCAACCAGGCAGGCATGAAAACTCTGCTCAGCAGACGTCTTGACCTCCTCCATCGCATCCACCACACGGGAAACTAGGCCCGGCTGATTCAGGACGAACTGCTGCACCGCCTGACGCAACAGAAGCTGAGCGTTGCTCCGGGGCTTGTAGCCGCGGATGAAGGGCAGCTCCAGGTCATGCAGGACGGCGCTGATGTTCTGGAACTTCAGCTCCACCGATCCCTTGCTGCGCTCACGCAGCCGCTGGCGCAACTGCGCATTGAATTCGGTCTTGGTGTAGCGCTGCTGCTCGGCCTCCAGCAAAAGCATCTCGAAATACGACGCGACCGTGGCCTGCACCTCATCGAAGGTCCAGTCTTCACCAATGCGCACGACATCGAAGCCCAGATGCTGCAATCGAGGAACGACGGTGGCCTCTCCACCGGAGAAATCAGTCGGCTTGAGCGGTCCCTCCTGCGGGAACTGATGGCCGAACGCAGCTCCGACGATGGCCTTGGAGTCGCATAGCTGCCCGGTTCTTGCATTGCGAACCAAGAAATCGCGCGATTTTCCAAATCCGTATCGCTTCAGGAATGCCGTCCGACCAAGACGTGAAAACTCGTCCAACGCCGCCTGAACGGCCGCAGGACTTTGAAGGCGAGAGAGTTCAACAGCCATCAGCGTTTGGGAGAAGTATCTTCATGCGGAATCAATACCCACGGGCTAGGTCCGCAGCAGCACACAGCAAATTGCAAAGAAATAGTACTTTACGTTACAAACGCATGCTTGGTCTGGTAGCAGCCATGTCTTTCATGGGGAACACTGGACTTCGTCTGTCTGCGCGCAAGTGCTTGCACCTGGCCTGGTAATCAGGCGGCTAGTTCTTACATCCAAGCCTCGCCCGGGCTCAGAATCTTCCTAGGCGCAGCGATACTTCAGGTCTCTGAGTCCTAGGAACTGCAGAATAGGTAACAATCCGTTCCGAAAGGGTCTGGATGTGGACAAAAGTCTGATTGACGTGACGGGCGCGGTACACGCGCTGAGGCAGTTTGCGCAAGAGCGGGAGTGGCAGCAATTCCATTCACCCAAGAATCTGGTCATGGCTCTCTCGGGCGAGGTGGGTGAGTTGACCGAAATATTCCAATGGATGACCGAGGCCGACTCTCATTCGGCCGCCTCGAATCCTAAAACCGCCTCGGCGGTACGCGACGAACTGGCCGATGTCGCCCTGTACCTCATCCGCTTGGCGGATGTGCTGGACGTGGACCTCAACGCAGCCATCGCCAGCAAGCTGGCTTCCAACGCCGCCAAATACCCTGTCGAGGCGTCGCGCGGCGTTAGCACCAAATACGACCAGCTGCCCGAGCCATGATCGTTTATCAGGCCGAGAAGACACAATTCCTGCTCGACTACGACGAACGCGATATTGAAGACGTCATCTACGCGAAGTACCAGGCAGCGACTCACCGCAAGGTAGCCAAGGCGGAGATCCGATCATGGCGCGAGTCGCTGGGCTACATTGCCCGCCTTCTGCGTGACCCGGAAATCGCACCCGACATCGGGGTCGCTGTCGAATTCATCCTGCCGCAATCGTCAAAACGCATCGATGTCATTCTTGCCGGACATGCCGACGACGGCTCTCGACGGCTGGTGGTGGTCGAACTCAAGCAATGGTCATCGGTCGGCGCCACCGACCGCGATGCCATCGTGCTTTTGCGCGGTGGAATGCGCCCTGACCAGGCGCGCATTCACCCCAGCTACCAGGCGTGGTCGTACACGGCATTTCTGGAGGGGTTCAACGAGGCCATCTATGACGGCGGGCTGCAGCTGAAGCCTTGCGCCTACCTGCACAACTATGCCGCCGATGGCATCATCGACTCCCCCCAGTACCAGCCCTATATCGAGCGGGCACCTTTGTTCCTGAAAGGCGATGAAGACCGCAAGAAACTCCGCGAGTTCATCAAACAGCACATCCGGCATGGCCGAGGCCGCCAGGTGCTGTTCGATCTTGAACGAGGAAGGATGCGGCCATCCAAAGCGCTGGCGGATGTGGTCGGCAAGCTGCTGAAGGGCAACAGCGAGTTCGCGCTAATCGACGACCAGAAGGAAGTGTTCGAGGCTGCGAAGGCGGCATGCCGCCAGGCCAGCGCCAGCGGCAGGCCTCGCGTCTTGATCATTGAGGGCGGTCCTGGAACCGGCAAGTCGGTGATCGCCGTCAACCTGCTTGCGGCTCTGCGCGAAGGCTTGACCGTCAAATACATTTCCAAGAACGCTGCCCCACGCGCTGTCTATAGCGACAAGCTGATACAGACGCGCGACAACGCACATCTGGTCAATCTTTTCGGCGGATCAGGCTCCTTCACGGAAACCGTGCAGGATGCCTTTGATGTCTTGGTCGTGGACGAAGCACATCGCCTAACCGAAAAAAGCGGCTTCTATGGGAATCTGGGCACCCATCAGGTCAAGGAGCTGATAGAAGCTGCCAAGTGCAGCATCTTTTTCATCGACGAAGACCAGCGCGTGACTCTCAAGGATGTAGGTTCCAAGGAGATCATCCGCAAGTTTGCAGCCGGGCGGAATGCTGAGGTAGAGGAATATTCGCTGACTTCCCAATTTCGGTGCGCCGGCTCCGACGGCTATCTGGCCTGGGTAGACCATACGTTGCAGATCCGAACTACCGCCAACCCTAGCCTTGCAGATATTCCGTTTGACTTTCAGGTGTTTGACGACCCCTCGGATCTGCACAAGGCCATCGAGACGAAGAACGCCAACAACCGGGCACGCGTTGTGGCTGGTTACTGCTGGCCATGGAACAGCAAGAAGAATCCCAAGCTTATGGACGTAGTCATCGGAGACTACGAGCGCCAATGGAATCTGGACCAGGACGGCAGCCTCTGGATCGTGGCACCGAACTCTGTGGCACAGGTCGGCTGCATACACACCTGCCAGGGGCTGGAAGTGGACTATGTGGGAGTCATCATCGGGCCAGACCTGACCATCATGGGCGACACGCTGGTGGCAGTGCCCCGAGCCAGGGACAGACATGACAAGACCATGAAGGGATTCGTGAAGATGACGAAGGAGCAGCCTGCCGAGGCCGCACGGCTGGCGGAAAGCATCATCAAGAACACCTATCGCACCTTGATGACCCGTGGCATGAAGGGGTGCTATGTGTATGCCACGGACGCGAAGCTGAGGGCATACCTGCGCGAGCATTCGGCTATTCCAGCACCCCACTGAACAAAGGCGGGCGGGCAGAAAAAAGCCCGCAGTGCCGCGGGCTTGATTCGGAAATACGGCCGGACGACCCCGGCCGTTTCCTATTGCGCAATCATTCCCACTCGGTCATCAATGAGACTCGCAAGTCCGCATGGTTAAAGGGATTTGCGGTGATCGAAATGGGGCATTACCGTCGCTTTTACCGTCAAAGCAGCTCATCTTTTGCTGGCGCGGGAGATGGAGCGATTTGCGCGGCGTCGACATTTTCAGCCCGATTGTCAATCGCGATACATCTTAGCGCGCTTCATCCAGCCTTGGAACGATCGAGTTTTCTCTCGCTTACGACACCACCCCGAGTGCCCTTGCTGCCTACTCGTTCCCGCCCAAGACGGCATCAGCGGCACGCAGTCAGAAATCTTGCGGCATAGCCGCTACTCGGGATTCAGGTAAACGCAAAATATCTGAAATACAACTAAACGACTGCTACGCTGCACTAGCCGCGCCACCCTCATCCACCCGACTCAACGGTGACTCACGGCCATGGAATGCATGATCACCAGGAAGTGCCCTCGCCCAGGAGAGAGCCTCTTCAAGGTTCAGGTACAGACTTGCATACGCCTTGCGCAGAAGTTCATCGGGCAACGCCCAATCCCACTTCTCGCGCTGTAGGTTGCGGACATCGGCCAGAAGCATGTCGAGCGGCGGAGGCTCATCCACCGCCGCATCGATAAGGGCATCGACGATGCTCTCGACACCCGAATCCCCCTTAGCGACTTCGATGCCCGGGCCGGCCGCATTGGCCGAATAGCCTCGCCGGCGGAGCAGGCAAGCCAGCGCTTCGTTGGCGGCATCCCCGAGCCAGGTCAGCAGCACCACTTCCCGCCCCTGGTCAATCACGAAGTCATTCGCTAGGTTTCGTTCGGCGTAGTTCGCCCTGCCCCCAGCCAGGAACCGCTTGGCCACTTCATCCAGAAACGGCGGCACATCGGAGGACTCGAACAATTGGCGCATTCGCTGGTGAACGCGTGTGTGCGTGCGCCCTGCTCCACCCGAAAACAACGGCGGCGCTCCGCCACCAGAGCGGACGACAAATATGGTTTTTTGCTCCTCGTCGATGTCTTCCACCAGCCAGGTCCTGCCGGCAAACAGAATGCGCTGGCCCACACTGAGCATCTGCGATACCGGCAAAGTGCCGAGCGTTTTCCCGCCGCAGACAATGCGAAACTCCTCATCAGCGGCAAACGCGGCATAGAAGGTGTAATGGTTGACGAACTTCTCGCCGATACGGCCATGCAGCAAAAGACCACTGGACTCCTGCATCAGCAGTTCTTTCTGGCCGAGATGGCGAACGAGTTCAACAAACTCACCTTTATCCAGCCCAACAAAAGGAGTTCCGGAAGCACAGAACATCGCATAGAGCTGCCCGATGGAAGCCCCACCGTTCTGCGCCACATAGGACAGCATTTGTTGAACCAGCGTCGACAGATGAACGCCATGCGCCATGGGTGGCTCAAACCAGCCTTCCAGCAGCAGCGAGATCATCGCCGTCACCTTCACCGTCTCCAGCCGGAGTTCGTCGGCGAGTGAGGGCTTCCCGCCAAGCGCGTTCTCCACGCTGTAGCCTCGCAAGATGGCCGGTTCTCCCTTGCGGCGGCCAGATCGCCCCAGGCGCTGTCGCAAGCTGGCCACCGAAGGCGGCGGGCCGATCTGGGCCACGCTCCTGACGGCACCAATGTCGATGCCCAACTCCAGCGTGTTGGTGCAGATGGCCGTCGCCGGGAACTCCTTCTGCTTCAGGGCAGCCTCGGTCTCCGCCCGTATCTCTTTGGACAGGCTGCCGTGGTGCGGCCAGAACTCGTTCGGCACCTTTTGTTGCTCGCACAGTCTGTTGAGAAGGTGCGTGTAGCGCTCGACCTCACGGCGAGAGTTCGGGAAGACCAGGTTGTTCGTGCCGCGCAAACCCTGGAAAAGATGCAAGGCGATCTTCGCTGGTGTGACGGATTCCAACTCCTCGTCGCCATCCTCATTGCGCACGGCCAAGGGCTCCTCATACCCTTTGACCAGGACTCTCAGTTCACTGTGCGAAGATTTCGACTCCACCAGGGCGACCGATACTCCCTGTCCCGGACGCAGGAAATCGGCTGCCAGGCGCATGTCGCCCAGTGTTGCCGAAAGACCTACGCGCGGCGCCTGGCGCCCGATGACCCGCTCGATACGGTGCATCAGGGATTGAAGCTGTTTGCCACGCTCTGAGCCGATGAAGGCGTGAAGCTCGTCGACAACGAAGAACGCCAGCCGGTCGAACACTGCATTGATTGACGTTCCGCGATGGCACAACATTGCCTCCAGTGATTCCGGCGTGATGAGCAACACCCCTTGCCGTTTCGCCAGGAAGCGCGCCTTGGCCGAGGAAGAAATGTCGCCATGCCAGGGCCAGACGGGGACCTCCAGTTGCTCGCACAGTCGGTCGAGGCGCCCAAACTGGTCGTTGATGAGCGCTTTGAGCGGACTGATGTAGACGATGAGCCCCATCGGCTCCGCCTGAAGCAGATGCGTCAACGCCGGCAGAAATGCCGCCTCCGTCTTGCCGGCGGCCGTGGCGGCTGCCACGATGACGTCCCGGTCCGCCTTGACGATCAACGGAATGGCTGCCTCCTGGGCATCTCTCAGCGACTCCCAGCCTTCGGCCCATATGAAGCGCTGGATGCGCTCGTCGAGCAGGAAGAAGGAAGCGCTGTCGCCGGACATGTGTTCAGGCCGAGACCGTCACATCTTGAACGAGGCGAATTCATCGCTGTCGTCCGCGTCAACCTGCTGATCGGCCACACCGCCGGTGTCCGCAGCGACCTCTATGCCGCCCAGCAAGTCCTGCCATGCCGCGCCAGGGTTCTGTTCGAGCACGGCAAGCATGTTGATGAAGGCTGTGATGGTCGTCCGCGGCGTTCGGAAATACGTATCGCCGATGCGTTTGGAGCAATGCTCCATGAAGCTGAAGATACCTTGGTCCGGCACGAGAAACTTGTCGGCCTCGCCGAAGGCATAGACGAAACGAATCTTCTGCAGCAGGACGTAGAAGTCCTCCGGCGTAAGACTCGACAGCCGGACCACCGGTCCGCTGAAGTCGACCAGTCCATCCGAGGCGAAGGTGTTCTGCGCCAGGCGACTCTGCAAGGCCGGATAGCTGTAGAGTCCCCGCCGGGTGTCCAGCAGAAATTCGGGTGTCCCGCCCAGGACAAACCCAAGGCCCACGGCCGTGCCTTGCAGCGAGTCGTTGAGGATGCGCAGAATTTGTTCGTAGTTCGCATTGCGGGCCTGCGTGTTGGCCAGCTTGTAGAGATTGACCAGTTCATCCAGGCCGACCAGCAGGCCCGCGAAGCCGGCCAGGCGCACGAAGCGCGCCATGAGCTTGAGCTGGTCATAGACCTCGGAATCGTCGACGATGCTCCGCACGCCGAGCGCCTGCCTAGCATCTGTCTTGGTGGCGAACTCCCCCCGCAGCCAGCGGATGGCATCGGACTTCAGCTTCTCGTTGCCCTCTTCATAGCCACGACAGTAAGAGTGGCTAACACCACTTCGTCACAGGCCCCCGCAGAGCAGTTATGCTCGCTGCCCTCATGGCAAGACGACCCGTTAGCAAAGAACTGTGGCGACAGCTACAACCCCTGATCCCAGCCTTCGTGCCTTCTGCCAAAGGCGGTGCGCGCAAGCTCGCAGTCAGCGATGAGGCCGCCCTCAACGGCATCTTGTTCGTGCTGCAAACAGGCATTCCATGGGAAGACCTTCCCCAATCCCTGGGCTACGGCAGCGGCATGACTTGCTGGCGGCGCCTACGCGACTGGAACGCCGCTGGTGTCTGGGAGCAGCTGCACCAGGCCATGCTGACTCGCTTGCGTGAACATGACCAAATCGATTGGAGCCGGGCCAGCATTGATGGCTCCTCGGTACCAAGCCCCCGGGGGGCCAGGAAACGGGCCCAAACCCCACGGACAGAGGCAAGCTCGGCTCCAAGCGGCACATCGTCGTAGATGCCAGAGGCATCCCGCTGGTGATCTTGGTCAGCGGCGCGAACCGGCACGACTCCAAGATGTTCGAGAGGTGCGTGGACGCGATTCCTGCGATTGCTGGCCTGCCAGGACGTCCCCGTAGAAGACCGGCAAAGCTGCACGCCGACAAAGGCTACGACTTCAAGCGATGCCGAGCCCACCTGAGGCAGCGGGGCATCATTGGCCGAATTGCCAGACGAGGCATTGAGAGCAGCGAGCGGCTGGGCAAACACCGGTGGGTGGTGGAGAGGACGCACAGCTGGTTTGCAGGCTTTGGCAAGCTGCGAATCCGCTTTGAACGACGGCTGGATATCCACGAAGCGCTGCTGAAATTGGCGGCAGCGATCATCTGCGCGCGCTTCGTGGATCGGTGGTGTTAGCCAGTCTAAGCCGCGATGACATCCGCGAAATCATAGCCATTCACCAGCTCAGTCAATTGGTCGAGCTTCTGGCGCAAGAGCGCCTCGGTCGACTGGCCCGACGCCTTGGCCTCCGTCTTGGTCGTAGCGATGAACTTCTCGACGATGCCCGCCAGCGCACCCCCATCCGGCTTCGTTCGGGTCGACAGGTTGCGCATGAGTTCGGCGTAGAGGGAGCGGGCCTGACCGCCGCTGGCGTGAAGACGCCGATCCGGGTTCAGGTCGGCCGTCGCCACCACGAGCTTCTTCTCCAGTGCCACGGCACGCACCAGGTTCAGAAAGAAGGTCTTGCCAGCGCCGTACTCACCGATGACGACACGGAATGCTGAACTCCCATCAGCGATGCGGGCGATGTCGGCTACCAGCGTCTCGATTTCCCGGGCACGGCCGACCTGAATGAGGTGCTGGCCGCTGCGGGGCACAACACCCGCGCGCAACGATTGGATGACCGCATCACGGTCTCTGGGGCGGATCGGTGCGTTCATGCTTCCAGCTTCTCCAATAGTTCAGGGTTCACGGTCACGACATCCTCGCCTTCGGTGAACGGTACGTCGTGCAGGTCGAAGGCCGCCTCATTGAGGGTTTCAATGGCGCCGTCGAGCATCAGGTCCAGATCTGCTGCTGCATCGCCAAGTTCGTCCTTCGTCCACTCCGGCCGCGACAGCAGCAGGCGTGCGAGCGCACTGTGCGCCTCGTCCAGGCCAAGCAGTCCAGGTGGCGTCGGCTCCACATCACCTTCAGGCTCGGGTTCGGCGAACACCGGCTCGGGCGGGCTCTCTTCTTTGAAGATACCCGACAGCAGTGCTGATACGGCCTCGGTGTCCTTCTGGAGGGCGGCAATGCGTGCGGGATCGAGCTTGAACCCCGTTTCCTCGACCTTCGCGGTAGCCGCCGCCGTTGGTTTTGCCCCCGCAGCCACTGCATGCACGTCGGAAAACACCTTCTTGGGTTCGACGCCGAGAGCCTTGTAGACCTTCTCCAGCATCTTCACTTCTGTCGGCGACACATTTCCATCGGACTGCGCAACCGTGGCCATGAAGGTGGCTATGGTCTCCTTAGCGCCAGCGTCCAGCGGCTCCAGCTTCTTTCTGAGCGTGGTCAGCGATGCCGGCGTCGTCATCAGCAGACGTAGGTGCGCCAGAAGCCTGCGGACATGGTTCGGCGTGAGATGCGCCCAGGACTGCACCTGCGCCCGGAGATACCCCATTTCCTCGACACTGAACTCGCCATCAGCCGCAGCCACGGCCGATGCCAAATCCAGCGTCAACGCGGCGGCTTGATAGTCCGGCGTCGATCGGCTGGTGACCTCTCCTGGCGGAACGGAGAACAGCACGACCTTCTCGTCCGCCTTGGGCAGCTTGGCCCCACCCAAGACATCGGGCTCGATGCCGATGTTCAAGGATTCGAGAGCTCGCGCCAACGCCAGCGTTCGGTCCCTCGTCAGCGTCGTCTTCGCATCCAGGCTGCCAAGCAGTTCCTGGAACGACATGGCGATCATCCCCTCGCCCATACGCGCTTTCAGGGCGTGCAAGGCCTTCTGGGCACCTTCGGGCCACAACGCGGCGGGCAATTGCAGCAGCCCCTCCAGCGCATGCCTGGAATCCGGGTTCCGCCCCACATAGCGGCTGAACGGCTCCAGTTCCTTCGTGGCCGCCTCAACAACCTGGCGCAGCTTGTTGATGGGCCCTGTAAGGACCGTGACGTCGGGCGTGTTCCCAAAGGACAGGCTCAAATCCGTGTACCCGCGAAAGCCGGCGGAGGCTGGTCGGTGAACCAGCTTGATCTTGGTCTTGTTCCTGGGAAGAACCAAGCCCTCCCCAAACGTCTCGTGGTACTTGGATACGAACAGCTTGTCGAACTCCTCCGCGCAACGCGTTGCCGGTGTTCGCAGGTAGCTGGTCGGATCCAGCTTGGCCCAGGCCAGTGCCAGTTGCGCTGGCACCGGCACACCATCCACCGCCGCCTGCCCCAGGGCGACACGGATGTAGAGCGGCAGCTCGTAGGTCTTGGGAAAACTCGGAATGGGCTTGAGATAGGCTTTCTCGGGGTGCTCGGCCAACGAGACCCAATCGAGCAGCGAACCGGCGTAGCTTTGGAATGAGCCCGACTTGGCGCCATAGATGTCCAGCAGCCGACGCAGCTCTGCCGCAATCATGGGCCAATCGCCCTTGGCCGCCTCGTCCTTCGAGGCATCCAGAATGGCGCGACGCTCCAACCCGTAGAAGAAGATGAAGACGTACCCGACATCCGCCTCGGGATCCTGCCTGCCGCCCGCCAGCCAATTCAGGTAGGCACGCCGGGCGGAAGGCGAAATCTCCGAGTAGCTCGGCCAGTAACCCATCTGCCGCTCTGTGTAGTCGCCATGCGACGCAACAGACTTCGATGGGTCGATGAGACACGGATCATTGCCACCCATGGGCGTCGGCAACGACGTACCAACATAGACCAGGCCACCGGAAATCAAGATACCACCGACTTCTATCGTTTCTCCAGCAGGGATCCAGGCACCAGGACCGAAACGCTTGGGCGCTGCCGGAATGCGAAACGACGGTGCGGCAGGCGCCGGGCTCGCCGCGACCGGTACAGGCTGTTGCTCATCCGAGAGCCGGCTGGCCACGCGGGAATTGACCACGGGACTCGACACAACCGGTGCGCGACTCTCGGGACGAGGGACAGCGGGAGCGGGAGGAGCGGCCTCCTGTGGGGCAGCTTGCGCACTGCCCTTGGACTTGAGATAGAGATAGATGCCGACGCCAACGGCGGCGAGTACTCCAACCCCGATCCAGACCTCGCGCGGAATGGCGGCCAGTAGCACCAGCAGCCCCACGACGACTGCGCCAATTCCCCCTCCGGCCCCCGCTTTCTTCCGCCTCGCCATGCTTTGCACCCTCCTACCGCTGCAAACAATCGTTACGAATATTGTGCACGGCAATCAGGAACACCCTACTTCCTTACTCGTATTTGGGAAGGAGCGCGATCTTGATATGGCGTAACCAATGAACACCTTCAATGAGCTTATGAGCTAATGGGAGGTCTAGACAAATATATATTCAGATATCAGAATACAAATTCAAATATCGCCCACCAGTAATTGTGATATCGATACTGCCCCAGACGCTCCTGAAACTGTCTACATGGAACGGGTCCCTTGAAGACCTCGCCGCAACGGCAGGGCAGTTGCTGCTCGAGCAGGGCAGTTGGCAAGGACATCCTCTGCGAGCACCCACTCGATCCGTGGTCGTGGACTACCGCAACGTGGGCATCATCGCCCCTGCGCTGCGCAAGCGCTATCAGTGGCGCCACTTGGTGCAATTGGTTGTGGCTTGCGTGCTCGTACAGCTCGGCCAGACGCGAAAGTCAGTGAGCAAGCGCATGCAGTCGCTGGCGCCGACCGAGCTTGTTGCTTTGCTTGAGCACGCATCTTCAGAAAACGCCTCGCCGCCCGGACCACATGCACCATCAGTGACCGTTGACGAGTCGCGGGCGCTGGAGCTGGCGCACGAGGCCGTTCCATTGTTGGCGGCCGGGCTCGCGGATCATTTCCGGCGCGCACGTGCGGGGCAACCTCTCGTGCACGACGCTGCCATGTCCCACTGGCTGCGCGCTGCGATGCTGCGCCTGGCCAGCCTGTATGTACTTTACGGCCGACCGGTGCAGGCCGATGGCGCCCACACACTCGTGGCCAACAGTACACTGCCCCTGCGCGAGCGCGAATGGGACTTGCCCGTCTTCGACACTCCGGGGTTCCGCTTTCATGGCGTTCGGTTGCTGGACCCAGGCACGAGGCTGCCGACCATCGAGTGCATCGACCTGGCACGTCAGACCGCGTCTGAACTCGACCTGAAGGAGCAGCAGGCCTTCGCTCAACTGGAATCCGCATGCGACCTGTTCGGATCGCGCGGCAGCGAGGTGTACTCGGCGCTGCGCGAATTCATTACGCGCCACCCGATCAGCTCGGCCGCGGAGCAGCGCCGTTTTCTCGAGGCCGGCAATCTTCAGCTTGCGGCCCCTTTTTTGGCCTCTTGCTACGAGCAAGTTCAGCCGCATCACCTTGTCAAAGGAGGTTTATTCCGATGCGCAACGTGTGGGGCGCCTTTGATCGAGTCCACGATCGATGCACACGTGAGCTGCACAGTCCGGCAGTGCAAAGCCTTTGAGTCGCCGGTGCCGCGAGAGCTCGCACGCGCAGTCACGCTACAAGACGCACTGATCGTCAAGGCACACATCTTGGTGTACTGGTGTGGTCCTGGCCAGGACGAGATTGCCCTGTACGACACGGCGACAACCGAGCCTTCTGGATTGGATGCCGCGCTGTACCCAGGCCGTGACCGATGCGATTTGAGCCTTGACGCCGAAGGCACTGGCATCGACGTCAAGAGCCACGCAAATCCTTTTGTCCTTGCCGCTAGTCTCAATCGCAGCCTTGGTGGTCTCGAGCTCTACACCACGAAGGTCATCGCCATCAACGACCAAGCGCTGTCGCGCTTCCCCGACTACTTGGATATCTTGCGCCGGGAGTGCAACCGGCATGACGTCGAGTTCACATCCGTGAGCGCCCTGCGGCGTGATTTGAGGGCCAGGGCATGATCGCTGAGCGCCTAAAGGCCCTGCAATTGCACCGCCTGGATCTGCTGGCGGGCTTCTTCTTTCACGAGCTGGGAGTCAGGTCGCTGCAAAACGCGCCGGCGCTCCTGATGGGCTTTCGCAGCGTCGCGCGCACGCCCTTGCTGCGTGAGCGCGAGACAGAACTCGACAACCTTCGCCGCGCGTGCAGCGGCTTGTCAACGCTTGCCGCTCTGAAAGGGGCAGCTGTTCGCTATAACGACATTTCGCTGGCGTCGGGGCACCGACGGCTGTTTCGGATTGACGAACGGACCTTGGCAATCAAACCGCAGTTCGACATCGTTGCGCCGGAGCTCAGCGAAGCCCTATCCGCCCTGAAAGTGCCCCATGTACCCCAGCCCCATGGCATGACACTGGCTCGGCCAGACAAGCCCATAGCGATCCATGTGCAATTTGCCGGGGAGTCGCGCCGCTACGCCGTCCAGTCTCTTCCCTCCAGCCTGCCGCCACCGACGAGACACGACGCCGAGCGCCCTACGCGGCGTCCGATCATGGTGAGCTGGTCGGACCTCATCAATGAGGCACGGGAGATGGATGCGATCGATGAACGCCTGCATGTCGCACGTCGAGGCAACTGGGCCCAGCGCCTACAAGCCGTAGCATTGCAAAGCGTTGACGCTGACGGTGAGTTCAAGGTGGAGGGTGAGCTGGCGCTGGACGGGCTGAAGCACCTGATCGGCCTGCCAGGCGCTGGCAAGACGACGCTGCTGATGTGTCTGCTGCGCTATCTGGGAGTGCGTGGCATCAAGGCTGCCGTCTTCTTCCCGTCGATCGAGGTGTGTCGTCAGTACCTCGAGGACTTGTGCCGCTACGGTGTCGCCGCAGGCCTACTAGTGGGTCAGTCACGCGACACCCGATTGCGTCACGCGCACAAGCTTGCCGAGGCGTTGGCAACAGACGACCCCCTGCGAGGGTTCTGCACGACAACGGCCAGCGCGGCATTGTTCGAGGGCGTCTGCGCCCTGCCCGCCCTGACATCCGCGCCCAGCGCAGCCTTCGCTATCGCTGACAGCTTTTGCTCACGCATTTGGCAGCGCCGTACAGCGGAACCGAGTGACGATGCCGAAGGCAAGGACCTCGAGCGCCGGCTGTGCCCAGTGTGGTCGCTTTGCGGTTTCACACGGGCACCGCGTGAGCTGCCAACTGCCAGCGTTTGGTTGGGCCACATCCTCTCGGCAGACACTCAAGTTCCTCGTCAGACCACGGCACTCGACGAGCGCTACTTCGACCTTATCGCGCGTGTCTTCGATGTCGTGATCTTCGATGAGGCCGACCGAGCGCAACAAGACCTGGATCGCGGCGGGATTGCCGAACTTAGCCTCTCGGGTCACGACAGGTCATTTCATCGCCAAGTGCAGCGCGGCACGCTGCAACCCATCGCCTCGGGACAGAATGCAGTGCTGCATGGCGTCGACTATGCTCAGTTGGCCATCGAGATCGCCGAGTTCGAGAAGCTCAATGTCGCTCTGACGCACGCCGTCCTACGCCTCACGGACGATCTGCGCAAGGCGTTTGACGGGTTGCTGATGTCTCCGCTTCGCATCATCGGTGATTGGCTCTCGCCCAAACGTCTTAGCACTCTGGCGGACGATCTCGGTGCTGACCCTCAGGCGCAGGCCAAGGATGCACTGTGCGAACTGTGGGAGGGTGCGGCCATTCGCGCGTTTCAGCTACGTGGCGCCCGCTCGGGCAGCGTTGCCGCAGCGCCGGACGCCATCGCCCGTACCGCCAACGCGTTTGAGGTCACGCTCGGGCGCCTGCTCGATCGCCACGAGCACGACGATGACGAGGCGCCACCCGGTAAGGCACTCGAGGCCATCACGTCAGTTTCTCCTGACCGCTGGTTCAAGGCGGACGTTCCTGCCCCCGATGCCGAACGCGACAGGGTGGTCGCGGCGGTTCGCAAGCTGACTGCAGATACGGCATATATAGCCGACACATCCCGTCATCAGCTCTATGTGGTCACTCAAACACCCGAGGACGTCGAATGGATCAAGACCACGGCAGCAGCCATGCTGGGCGACGTCATCAAGGTGTTAAGCGTGCCATTGCCAGCAAATACCCACGGCCCCATGCAGAGCTTCACCGAAGGCCGGCGCAAGCAGCGCTTCGACGCACGTGTGCGCGAATGGCTCAAGTTCGGCGAGAGCCTCAAGCTGGGACCCCGCTCGATGGTGCTAGTCCAGGCGCCCATGTTCTATAAGGTCGAGGGCGACAAGTTCAAACCCGACGACAACGTCAACAAGCTTGCGGCGCGCAAGGCGCTCGGCAGCCTGGGTTGTACCGTCCAGTACCTGCTGCCTAGCGAGCACGGTCGCGTCGACAAGTTTCTGCCGCGTGTGCAGGCCGCGCTTCTCGACCTGGTGTTCGGCCACGCAGGCTCGGTCTGGGGCCTGAAGCAAGCCGGTGAGGCATGCTTCACGGGATCAGCGTCGCCCCCACGTTGGGTCGGTGCAGTGAGTTCACTGGTCGTGCAGTCCGAATGGTTCCGCGACCGTGCGCAGTCCGTGTTCGTCGCCACCCGCATGGACTGCGAGACCGGTCAGGCTTGGGTGCGTTTCGCCCATCAGACGGCCGAGATCGTGCAGACGGACTGGATGCGCTTCGACGAGGGGGCCAAATACCTGGCATCCACCCGAATGGAATTGCCAGCCCCTTGGGCCGCAAGGCGCGAGCTACTCGCGCAGTTCTTTCAAAGCACCTTCGACGACATGGTCGCCGTCGATCCAAACGCCGTGGTCTTCATCGACTCGACTCGAGCTGCTCGACTGGCTTCGTGGTTGTCTGATTCGGGCATGCGCGAGACCTCGCGCCAAGTGGCACCAGGTGTGTTGACCGCGCAGCGCTGGCCCACCTTGCGCTTGATCCGGATTCGTGAGCAGGCCCCGACGATCGGCCAAGAGAAGATCTTCGGCGTTTCCAACGGGGCAGAGGCGCCGCTGCGTACCTGGACATCCACGCCCCGCCTGTTTCGGGTCAGTGGCGCTTCAGCGCCGACCTTCTGGTCACTGGCCAGGCCCGGGACACATCACAAGCGGGGGGCAAGCTGCTACCGAGAGATGCTCCTGCCGAACAGCAATCAAACAGAGGACAACCCAAAAGCGTTCGTCCCCTTTCCTGCACAGCCCGACAAGCAGCATCTGAACTCCCGAGCCGTGGAGGTCGTCATCCTGCAGAAGCAGGCCGATGACGACGAGGTGCAACTCGCCTCGTTCGCGCAGCATTTGCGGGCCGGCTTGTTAACGGCACGCAATGAGCGATGGGTCACGGCCCCTACCCCGCTGCGCATCATCGACAAACTCACCGAGTACATGAGGGGCGGTTGACGATATCGCGCTTACCCCTCCCCCAGCCAGCCATGCCCCTCACCTACCTCAACGTCGAATACGCTCAGCGCGGCGCCGTAAAGGCGCTCGGCGCAAGGTGGGATGCAGAGGCGCGCAAATGGTTTGTGCCCGAGGGGCGTGACCTGGCGCCCTTTGTCGCTTGGCTGCCTGCTGAGCGGCGGTTCACCGACACGGCTGTTGCGAAATCGAGCAGCGGTGCCGTGCAAGTGCAGCGTCGAGGCAAGTCGCTATCGCTGCTGTTGGCCGGTGTGGCGGATGCTGTCAATCGGACCTTCCACCAGGGCGAGTGGACTATCGTCGACGTCGTGCAGGTCTCCGTCAGGAAGCATGTGTTCCTGGAGCTTGCCGAGCGAGACTCAAATGGCGTCGTGCTTGCCAAGGCGAATGCCATGATCTGGGCCAGCATCGCCGACCAGATCCTGCCGCCGTTCGAAGCGGCAACTGGGATGTCCATCGGACCGGGCATGAAGCTGCTCGTGCGGGCTCGCCCCATATTCAACGTGCAGTACGGCTTCAGGCTCATCCTCGATGCCATCGACCCGGACTTCACTCTGGGCGAGCTTGAGGCCCGCAAGCGGGAAATCCGCGCGCGCCTGCAACAACAGAACCTGTGGGGACTCAACAAGGCGTTGGACTTTCCTTGGGACTTCCGCGCCGTGCTTGTGATTGCACCACAGGACGCTGCCGGGCTCGGCGACTTCCGTGCCGAAGCTCAACGGCTGGACCGTGCCGGTGTTTGCCGCTTTGTGTACGCACACAGCCGCTTTCAGGGTCCTGGCGCCGCAGAGGAAATCATTGAGGCGGCTCGCACTGCGCTGACCGCGGGGAATTCTGTGGGGCAAGTTCTGTTCGACGCAATCGTCTTCATCCGCGGAGGCGGTGCAGTCAACGACCTCGCCTGGCTGAACAACTACGAGCTAGCGCGCTTCGTCTGCGAGCTGAAGTTCCCTGTGCTCACGGGCATCGGTCACGAGCGCGACTCGACGATTCTCGATGAAGTGGCGCACACGAGCTTTGACACTCCGAGTAAGGTCATCGCAGGTATCGAGGCAACCATCGCCAGACGAACCAGGGAAGCACAGACCGCGTTTGCGGAGGTGGTCGCCGCAGTGCAGCGACGCATCGGCCTAGTTCGGCAGGGTGCAGAGCAGGCGAGTTCGCATATCCGCGAAGGCGTATCGCATCAGCTTTACACGGCCCGCGCCGCAGGTGCTGAGGCCATGGCTGATGTTCGCCTGCTGGCACTGCGTGAAGTTTCCGTGGCGTCGCGGCACTCGGGTGAGCTCGTGCGCGACGTTCGCGCATTGACGAGCACCCAGTTGGCCATCGCCAAGGAGAGAGCACCGCTGCTGCTGATACAGACCCGAGATCAAGCGGGAGCGCATTTGCGCACAGCGACGGCCAAATCGAATCAGGCGCTGAACGCGGTGCTGGACCGTGCACATTCAGATGCAGGTCGCGCCACCCGGGACGCCTCTGGCGCCCTGACCGGTCTGATGCACAGTGCACGGCAGCGGGTGACCGGCGCCCGTAGCGGCTCCGAGGCGCTGCTGCGTGAGATCAGCGGCCAGGGCCCACGGAAAACACTGGCCCGGGGCTTCGCGCATATTCGGGATTCGAGTGGGCGAACCGTGATGAACGCGGGATCACTCGCCGCAGGCAATGAGTTCAGCGTGACGTTCCATGACGGAATGGTCGAGGCGAAGGTGCAGGGCGAGGAAAACAAGCAATGACAATGACGTTCAAGGAAGCCTATGGCGTGCTCAATCGGCATGCACAGACTCTGCGCAACCAGCAAGAGCCCAATATCGACGATCTCCTGGGCATCGTTACCGAATCGGTCGAAGCCTACAAGATCTGCAAGCAGCGCATCGATGCGGTCGAGGCGGCGCTAGAACAGGCGTTGGCCGACCCAGCCGTCGCCTCCTCCACATCCGTCAGTGGAGAGGACGGTGCCGCGCTCCGCCCCGCTCCCTCGTCGGCTCGCCCACCGAGCCGCGGAGGCGCGAAGCCGAGCGGATTCGATGACATGGACGACGACATTCCGTTCTAGAAGGGACTGGCGCCGATGGGACTCAATGAACAAACAATGGGAGGAATGCCTTTGACTACCGGAATCAAGCCACCTACGCCCAGCGGAGTGCGCGTGACCGAAGTGCGTGTCTCGAATTTTCGATCACTGGTCAACGTCGTCCTCGAGCTCGACGATTTAACCGTCTTGGTGGGCGCCAACAACGCGGGCAAGACGAGCTTCCTTGACGCGATGTATGCCGCGATCGGCGCAGGGCGCAAGACGCTGGGTCAGGAGGATGTTCATGTGGCTGCAGCCGAGGCGGTCGCACCGCAGGATCGCGTGGTCACCGTGGATGTGCGCGTTCAGCCGTTCGACGCCGACGGCAAGCCTCTTCAAACCTTCCCACAGGGCAGCTACTGGACGTCGCTGTGGGGCACGGGTCTATCTCAAGACCTCGATTTCAACGACTTCATGGCTTTTCGCACCACCTTGTCGTGGAGCGACGTCAAGGGCGACTACGCGCTCGAGCGCAAGTTCCTGACCGAGTGGAAACCCGCAGCGGACTGGCTGTCTGCCACAGTATCGGCGGAAGGCGTCAGCGCCGAACAGCTCGAACATGTAGCGCTGCACTACATCGATGCCAAACGCGACCTCGAGGACGATCTGCGCCGACAGGGGTCGTTCTGGCGTCGCCTGACCGACAACCTTGGACTGACGGAGGCGGATGTCGACGAGTTCGAGCAAGCGCTTTCCCAGCTGAACGACGAGATCGTCTCGAAGAGTTCGGTGCTGCAGCACCTCAAGACAAATCTTTCCGACATGTCCTCAGTCGTCAGCGCAGACAGCGCCGGCGTGGATATCACGCCAGTGGCTCGCCGCCTCAGAGACCTCTCCAAAGGTGTCGACGTCACCTTCGCGACCACTGGCGCACAGGCATTCCCGCTCGCTCGGCACGGTATGGGAACGCGCAGCCTCGCGTCGCTACTTGTCTTCCGGGCTTTCATGTCCTGGCGCTATGCGCTGGCTGAAAAGCAAGGTGACCAGACACATTCGCTGCTTGCACTTGAGGAGCCCGAGTCGCACTTGCACCCGCAAGCCCAGCGGGCGCTGTTTGCCCAGATCAAGTCTATCCCCGGCCAACGCATCGTCAGCACGCATTCGCCTTATTTCGCCGGCCAAGCCAAGCTCGGCGAACTTCGGCTCTTCAACAAGCTGGCCGGTGTGACCGTGGCTCAGCGACTGGACCTCACGAAGTTGACCGCAGACGACATCCGCAAGCTCGAGCGGACGGTGATCGCTACGCGCGGCGACTTGCTGTTCGCTCGCGCGGTGATTCTTTTCGAAGGCGAAACCGAAGAGCAGGCCTTTCCGCTCTGGGCTCAAGCGTACTGGGGCGCGAGCGCACACGAATTGGGCTTCAACTTCGTGGGTGTCGGAGGCACCGACTACTTCCCTTTCATCTGGCTGGCGAAGAGCTTCGGCATTCCCTGGTACGTCTTCTCTGACGGCGAGGATCAGCCCGTCACAAAGCTCAAGGCCGATGCCAAACGCGCCGGAATTGATGACATTGCCAAGCACGCCAATATCGTCGTCATCCCCAACAAGAAGGATCTAGAGGCACATCTGCTCGATGCAGGCTACATGGACGCTTTCGAGGCTGCCATTGCCAATTTCGCCGGTGCAACGGCCCTGGACGACTACATCAAAAGCCTGCATGGCAAGCCAGGCAAGTCCGTGGGTGGAGTCGCCCAAACTCGGGACTATTCCGGCGCCGCAGGGCGCGAGCGCGCGGCGCTTGACATGGTCAGCGACAAGAAGACGCGCTATGCGACGCCCATGGCCAGCGCCATCCTGGCGCTTCAGGACCCCGAGCGTCGTGTTCCCACGCTGGTCGCACAGTTGTTCGAGGCCATTGGCACCAAGTTCGGTCTGAAGAAGGTCGATGCTGCCAAGATGGTCCTTCCTTGACGGAGATGATGATGTCCACTGTTCGCCTCTCTGCAACGCAGCGGCAGGTTGTCGACTTCGGCGAAGGCGCCCTAGCGGTCATCGCGGGCCCCGGATCGGGAAAGACGCGCGTTCTCACCGAACGTATCCGCCGCCTGCTGACCCAAGTGCCAGGTCACTTCCGCGTGCTGGCTTTGACTTTCACGAACAAGGCCGCCAAGGAGATGACCGATCGCCTGGGTGACTTGGCTGAGGCGCGCAAGCGCGCATTCATCGGCACCCTGCACGGCTTCTGCCTCGATGTCCTTGCGGATCGCGGAAAGCACATCGGTCTCGCCACCATGCCGCAGATCTTCGAGCAATACCAGGATCGCAAGCAAATCCTCGCGCAAGCGGTCAGCGAGGATGCAATGCTTTGCAGCGAGATATCGCACTTGTCGACAAAGGAGCAAGCTCAGCGCCTAGACGATTGGCTTAGGAGCGTCGGGCATATCAAGACGCATCCGATCACCACGGCGGTCAGTGGCATCGACGACCCCATCATTGAGCGCGTGTATGAGGGATACAACGCCGGACTGCAAGCCTGCGGTGCTTGCGACTTTGACGACCTGCTGCTCTACACCTATCGGCTGTTCTCTGAATTTCCTCAGGTCGCCGATCTCTATCGGCGCGTCTATGGCTATGTCTGCGTCGATGAGGCTCAGGATCTGAACGAAGCCCAGTACGCCGTCATCCGTGCGATGGCTGGCGATTCGCTGCGCAACATCATGATGGTCGGCGACCCCAACCAATCGATCTACGGCTTCAACACCTCGAGTCCGAAGTACCTCACTGACGACTTCAAAGCGGACTTCAATGCTGCCCAGATTTGTCTTGAGGAGAACTATCGATCTTCACGCGCAGTGGTCCGCGTAGCGCAGTCCCTCGATCCGACTTACACCGTCGCTGGCCAACTTGCCGTGGAGGGTTACGCCCGGAAGATGGTTGGCGATAGTGAGGCCAACGAGGCTTCACGCGTTGTAGACGAATTGACGCGTCTGATGGCTGCGGGACACCCGGACATTGAGGGACCCATAACACCAACGAGCTTCGCCATTCTCGGACGGACTCGCTATACGCTGATTGGCGTCGAGCGTCAGCTCAAGGAGCGTGGCCTGCCCTACTTCAAGCGCTTGAGCGTCACGCACGAAAACGAGTCCGATCTAGCCGATGAGTTCCAACTGGCGCTGAGGGTGCTGTCCAATCCCAAGGATGCCGTGCACCTGAGCGCGCTTCGCAAGCGGTGGAACCTACCCGGCCCGGTCACTGCCCCTGCCGATGCGGCACAGGTGGTGCAGATGGTCCAGTCCATGTCCACGGCAACACAAGGGCCGGGGTGCGTGGCCATCGCCGACGCGCTGGCGGCCGTGCATGCGACCACCGCTCGCCGTCTGGACTTCATGCCCGCCTTCAAGGTCCTGGAGGCGCACGCGGACAAGCTGGATGAGCCGGATCGACGAGCTATTCGCGAAGACGTGGCGGTTTTGCGCGAGGAGTGGGACCACTTTCTGCGATCCGAAGGCTCACGCGCGCGAACACTTCAGAGCTTCCTGAGCAACATCGCCCTGGGCACTTCTGGCCAAGCCACGCGGGACGGCGTAGCGCTGCTGACCGTGCATTCTTCCAAGGGTCTTGAGTTCGATGTAGTCTTCGTCGTAGGCATGGCTGACGGCGTGTTCCCTGACTACCGTGCGACCACCAAGAAGCAAAAGGATGAAGAGCGCCGCAATGCGTTCGTCGCAGTGACGAGATCCAAGCGGTTGCTGTACCTGTCCTATCCGCGCCAAAGGCTTATGCCCTGGGGTGATGTGTGGCAAGGCGCCCCTTCACCCTACATCACAGCAGCGCCGCTACAGAGGCCCTGAAAACTCCGAGGTGGCCAAGAGCACATAAGCGTCGCGCATCCCGATGCTCCACCGAGCATGCCTTAGACATTTCCGAACGAGCAATGGGTACGGGTGCGTCGATTGGAGCGCTATTGCCGTGTTCAGCCAGTTACAGGTTTTGGGGCAGTGTCCCGCCCCCTTTGAAACCCCCGATCCCTCGCCATGAACGCATCCAGCATATGCGGAATCAGAACCACCGCATCGACCGCCTCGCCATACGCCTGCGCGTGCACCGCGGCGTAGCGGTCGAGGTCGACCTTCAGATTGGCCGGGCAGTTGAAGGTCAGCTTGACAGTCTCGGTCTTGGGCAGCGGCCCGAGCCGTAGCTTCTTGGTGGTGTTCATTTCGCAGCTCCCCGGTTGAAGAACAGAGGCTGGTACGGTCGCAGCACCAAATCGCGGTTGACGATGATCCGCACCGACAGGCCCGGACGCTCCGTCAGTGTCGGCTGGATGTTCATGTTGCGCCGGGTCATCTCCTGGCCCACTTGGTTCACGCTGTCCTGCAGGCTGTCGCGTCCGGCGATGATGACGCGGTTGCCGTCTTGCCAGTTTTGCGGCGCAGCTAGCTCGGCACCCACGCCCAGCAGCGTCGTTAGCGCCGCGCCGGCAAAGACGCGATCCCAATGCCAATCGACACCATCCTCCAGGCCAGAGTAGCCGGCCGGATCGGTGCCGGCGAGGTTGTCGAGCTTCAGCGAAGACGTGTCCGGCAGGATGACGCGGTTCCACACCACCTGCACGCGGCTCTGCCCGTAGCTCACCTGGCTGTTGTACTTTCCCAGGATGCGCGAACCTTGGGGGATCAACAGGAACTTGCCCGTGGCCGTGTCATAGACCGGCTCCGTCACCGTGGCGATCACGTCGCCCGGAAGATCGGACTTGATACCCGTCACCAGCGCACCCGCGATCACGGTCCCAGCCATGACCTGGTATGGCGAGGCCGGCATCTGCAGATTCCCGGAATTGCGGGTTTCTGTAGAACCGCCTTTCAGGAAAGCCTCTTTCTGGTCTTGCCGGTTCTGCACGGCGGTCGGGTCGGATGGCTGGGCCGCCGTCGAGGCCGGCCCGGCCGCCAGCGGATCGAAGCCCGCCAAGGCGCTGCCAGGCGAAGCCGCAGCGACTTGGGCTGCGCCAGGCACCGCGGCCTTGCCCTGGTTGCCCGAGCGAAAGAACACCGTCGAGGCCGCTGCGGCCTCAGCCTCCTTGCGCCGTGCATCCTCCGGGTCATGGCCCGGCGGCGCATAGGCCGGCGTCACCGACTGCTGCGACTTCACGATGGCCGGGCCGAGGTCGCCCGGCAGCGGCGGCCCCAGCTCAGGCACCTTCGGCGGCAGCTTGGAGTAATCCGAAGGCAGGCCATCCAGCCCTTCGGACTTCGAGACGCGATCCACGTTGTAAAGCTCGGTCTGCTCGCACGCGCCGCGCCGATGCGGCTGCAATGACCAGATCGTGGCCCCGAGCACGGCGACCGACAGGCCGCCGACGAGGATGGCCAGCGTGCGCCGGTTCAGGCGCGTGACCGGGCGCGGCTGGGCGCGCAGCGCCACCGCCTCGGGCGCGACCTTGCCCGCTCGCGGAGCAAGGTCAGGGGAATCGTCCTGGTTCATGGTCAATTCCTCCGCGTTCCGTCCGTGCGCTCGACCCGCACCACATCGCCCTTGTCCCCGCCCAGGCGCAGTTCGGCCGCACCAAACAGCCTGTCGACGATGTAATACGGCGACCGAAAACGGTAGTTCACCAACTGCCCGTCGCCCTGCACACCGATCACGAACAGCGGCGGCAGCTCGCCCTGGGCGATGCCTGGCGGGAACTGGATATAGACCTTCTCGCCATCGTCGAAGGCCCGCAGCGGCTTCCACGGCGGATTGCTGCCGCTGACCGCATAACGGAAACGGATCTTCTCCAGCGACAGGCCAGCATCGACCGGCGCGGCGGCGCTGGCCGCCTGCGACTGGCGCTGCAAGGCCAGCATCTTGTCCTTCGGATATTCCCAGGACACCGAGGCCATCCACGTCTTCTCGGTCGAAGTCAGCTCCAGCAGGTAGGTGCGCCGACTGGTCGTGATGACCAGGTTGGTCTTCAACCCTGAGCGGATCGGCTTGACCATCACGTTGACGCGCAGCGCATCACCGCTGCCGCTCGATGTGTCGCCGACGATCCACCGGACGGTATCGCCAGCGGCCACCGTCACCAGTTCCTCACCCGGCTGGAGCGCGATCACCGTCGCGCGGCCCACGGCTGCATAGACCTGGTACAGCGCGCCATCGGTGAAGGGCCAGACCTGGATTGCGTTGACGTAGCCCTCGCGCGTCGGCGCGATGCGCGCCTCGGCGTTGGCGCGGGACACCCGCACGGTTTCATCGGCGGGTTCCGGCGTGGGCTTGGCATCCGGCACAGGTTTCATCTGCGCCGGCATCGGCAGCACCTGCGGCACGGCCACCACTTCCACAGGCGCAGGCGGCTCCGGCAGAGGCTGGGCCTGCACCGGCTCATCGAGCGAAATGGACGGCGGCGGCTTGCCCTGCGAAGCGCAGCCTGCAAACAGGACGGTGGATACCAGCAGGATCACCGGCAAGGCGGATTTACGGAAATGTGCGTTCATGGTTTTGCTCCTTCGTTTCCTTCCAGTTCGCGGCTCCACGACAGACCATTGACGTAGATGCCCAAGGGGTTCTTGCGCAGACGCTGCTCGGTGCGCGGGGCTTGCAGCACCGTGGAAACCACCGCGTTCCAGCGCTCGGTGCGATCCAGCGCACCGTTCACAAAGCGGGTCTCCGTCCAGCGCACGTTGAAAGACGTGTCGCTGGCGCGGGTCACGCTGGTGATCTGCACCGTCACCGACTCCTTGCCGATGCGCGCGAACGGATCGTTCACCCGCGCGTACTCGTTAAGCACCACGGCGCCCTTGTCGGTCGTGTAGTCGTAGGCATCGAGCCAGTTCTGCCGCACCACGATGGGGTCGATGGACAGCGAGCGCACCAGCCCGATGAAGCGGCCCAGGTGATAGGCCATCTGGGCATCGCTGGGCCGGTATGGCGTGGCGGCTTCGCCGACAGCGCGCACTTGGCCCACGTTGTCCACCTCCACCACGTAGGGCGTAACGATGGACTGCGCCGAGCGCCAGACCAGGCCGCCGGCCATCAGTACGGCCAGCGTGAGGCAGCCGAAGGCCATGAAGCGCCAGTTCTTCGCCTGCACGCGGGCCGAACCGATGCGCTCGTCCCAGACCTGGGCGGCGGATTGGTATGGGGTAGCAGGCTGCGGCGTATCGGCGTAGCGCACCTGCGGTCGTTTGAATCGCATGGGAGTTCTCCTTATGAGTCGGAATCGCGAAGGCTTGGGCCTTGACTGGAGCTGCCGCCATCGCCGCCGCGCAGCGTGTGGGCGGCGGTGGTCGCCGCATGGGTGAGCTGCTGCCTGCGATGCAGGCGCTTGGCCCACGCGGGTTGTTCGGCAGATGGAGCCGATCCGGCAGCGTCAGGGCCGGTGGGTGCGGCGCCGGAGGCTGATGTGTCATCGGGCCGGAAGGCGGCAGCGACACGCTCCTTCATCGAGCGTGCGCCTTCGGCCACCTTCTGCCCCGCCGCCTGCGCGCCAGTCTTGGCAACATTGCCCACGCCCGCGGCGGCACCTTTCAGGCCTCCACCGGCCGAAGCGGAGCCCGCCTGGTACGCCGACCTGGCGCTGCTGGCGGTCGATGCCATCGAGCGGGCACCGCTGGCCGCTGCTTTGGCGGCTGCGGGCGCCATGCGCGCGCCAGCCGCCACGGCGCTGCCGACGCCAGTAGCCGCGGCACCGACCGCCACAGCGGTTCCGGCTGCACCGATGGCAGCACCGGCCATCGCGCCCGCGCCGAGCTGCGGCCCGCCCGATACCAAGCCCGTTGCAATGCCCGGCCCGAAGATGCCCAGGGCGAGCAGTGACAACGAGGCCAGCATGATGACCAGCGCCTGGTCGATGGACGGCTCGGAGCCCGGCGGTATCCTGAATTCGGCGAACAGCCCCGAGCCGATGCCCACGATGACGGCGAGTACCAGCACCTTGATGCCCGAGGACACCACGTTGCCCAGCACCTTCTCGGCCAGGAACGCCGTCTTGTTCCAGAGGGCAAACGGAACCAGCACGAAGCCCGCGAGCGTGGTCAGCTTGAACTCGATCAGCGTGACGAAGAGCTGCACCGCCAGCACGAAGAAGCTGACGATGACCACCAGCCACGCGAGGAACAGCACGACGATGGGCGCGATATTGATGAACACCTCGGGGAAGCCCGCCATCTCCCGGATCTGGTCGAGGATGGGCGCCGCCGCGTCGATGCCGGCCTTGGCCAGCCGTCCCGGCTGCAGGAAGTTGCCCATGCTCAAGGTCGAGCCGCTGGCCGTCAGGCCCAGCCCGGCGAAGGAACGGAACAGGATGCCCGCCAGGGTGTTGAAGTTGCCGATGATGTAGGCGAAAGCACCCACGTATAGCACCTTGCGGATCAGCTTGGCGATCACGTCCTCGCCCTGGCCGGTGGCATGCCCCATCGCCCAGAACAGCCCGGCCAACGTCATGTCGATGACGATCAACGTTGCGGTCAGGAACGCCACCTCGCCCTGCACCAGGCCGAATCCCGAGTCGATGTAGCGCGAGAAAACGTCGAGGAAGCGGTCGATGACCGAAACGTCGTTCATGGCCCGGCTCCGTCAGCGGCTGTAGAAGTTCACGGGCTGCGGCGTGTACGGCGTGCCAGTGCCCACGAAGCGCCGATTCACCTCGCGGCCACGCTCCACTGCGGCGGCCTGCCGCGCCAGCTCCAGCGAGGCCGCGCGGTCCTGCGTGATCTGCAAGCGCTGGGTCTGAATGGACTGCTTGGCCTGCAGGGCCAGCAACTGGTTCATGGCCTGCATCGCCTGGAGAGCGCCCACGGCGGACTGGCTCTTGCCCACGAGGTCGGCCAGCACGCCCTCGTCATCGCTCAGGTTCTGCGAAGCCTGGGCCTGCATCTGCATGGTGGTCTGAAGGCCAGTGAGCGTGTTCTTCCAGCGCTCCTGCGCATCGCGGTACATCTGATTGCCGCTGACGGTGGCGGAGTACTGTTCGGGGTACAGACGCTGGAACATCTGGTCCATGTTCGCCACGTCGTAGGCCATGCCCTTGGCCTGGGCGATGAGCCGCTGGGTGGTCGCCAGGTTGGCGCGCAGCTGGCCCACCACGCTGGACGGCAGGCTGGCCAGGTTGCGCGCCTGGTTGATGAGCATCTGCGCTTCGTTTTGGAGCTGGCGGATCTGGTTGTTGATCTGCTCCAGCGTGCGAACGGCGGTGAGCGTGTTCTGCACCAAATTGGTCGGATCGAACACGATGTCGCCAACGCCGAACAGTGCATGCGCGGGCTGCGCAATGCCGAAGGCGAGCACGCAGGCGGTGGTCAGCGCGGCGAGATTGTGGGCATGGGGTTTCATGGCAGGTTCTCCTGGGAATGGCTGGGGATGGGGGCGGCACCCGGCGCGGGGCCGGGGAAATCGCGCAGCAGATCGGCCGCCCAATCGAGGCTGCGGTGGCGCAGCCATGCGGCTGCGAACGGGGTGGAAGCGGAAGGTGTGGAGGTGCTGGCGGCAGCGAGCACCGCGTCGATGTCGCGCTGGTCCTGCGCCGTGGATGCGCCCGCGAAGGCCAGCGTCGCCGGTCCCAGGTCGAGGTCGAACAGGCGATTGCCGAGGCGGGATTGGTAGTAGTAGTCGCGCTTGGGCTGCGCGGTGGCGACGATCTCGATCTGGCGCAAGTTCAGCCCAAAGCCTTCGTAGATCGTGCGAATCTGCGGCTCGGTCGCCTGCGGGTTCGGCAGGAAGATGCGGCTCGCGCAGCTTTCGATGATCGCGGGCGCGATGCTCGAATCCTTGATGTCGGCCAGGCTCTGCGTGGCGAAGATGACCGACACGTTCTTCTTGCGCAACGTCTTGAGCCACTGGCGAATGCGCGCGGCAAACACCGGGTCATCGAGGAACAGCCAGGCTTCATCGAGGATCAGCAGCGTGGGCGCACCGTCAAAGCGCTCATCGAAGCGCGCAAAGAGGTAGTGCAGCACGGCCATGACGGCGGCCTTGCTGTGCATCAATTCCTCCATCTCGAAGCACTGCACGGAGCCAGCGCCCAGGCGATCCGAATCCGCATCCAGCAGCTTGCCGTGGGCGCCGCCCAGCACGTACGGCGCAAGCGCCTGGCGCAGCGCATTCGATTGCAGCAGTACCGACAGGCCCGTCATCGTGCGCTGTTCCATCGGCGCACCGGCGAGACTGCCGAGCGCCGACCAGATAGCGGCCTTCTCTTCGGGGCCGACGGCCACGCTCTCATGCCGCAAGCGCCCTTCGATCCATTCGGCGGCCCAGGTGCGGTAGCCCTCGCGGTCGATGCGGGCGAGAGGCTGAAACGCGATCTCGCCATCCATCCCGAGGTCGTAGTGCTCACCACCCAGCCCGAGGATGGTGGCGCGCATCGAGCGCCCCATGTCGAAGGCAAAGATGCGCGAGCCGCGATAGCGCCGAAACTGCATCGCCAAGGTGGCGAGCAGCACCGACTTGCCCATGCCCGTAGGGCCAGCCACCAGCGTGTGGCCCACGTCGCCGATGTGCGTCACCAGCCGGAACGGCGTCGCGCCCTCAGTGCGCGTGACGATCAGCGGCGGGCCGTCGAGGTGCGCGTTCTTCTCCGGCCCGGCCCATACCGCCGACACCGGCATCAGGTGCGCCAGGTTCAACGTGGAGACGATGGGCTGGCGGACGTTGGCGTAGGCATGGCCCGGAATGGACGACAGCCACGCATCCACGGCGTTGAGCGTTTCGGGGATGGTGACGAAGCCACGCCCCTGGATGACGCGCTCCACCCTGCGCAGCTTCTCGTTGGCCACGGCGGCATCCGCGTCCATGACGGTGACGGTCGCTGTCACGTAGCCGAAGGCCACTTGATCGCTGCCCAGCTCCTGCAAGGCGGCATCGGCATCGGTGGCCTTGTTGCTGGCGTCGGTATCGACCAGCGGGCTTTCCTGCTGGAAGATCGTCTCGCGCAGCAGCGCGATGACGTTCTTGCGTTTGGCGAACCACTGACGGCGCAGGCGGGCGAGTTCTTTTTCCGCCTCGGCTTTGTCCAGGCAGAGAAAGCGCGTACTCCAGCGATACGCGAAGCCCAGACGGTTGAGGTCGTCCAGAATCCCCGGCCAAGTCGAGATCGGAAAACCGCGCACCGACACCACGCGCAGGTGCTGGTCGCCCAGCATCGGCGCCAAGCCACCGATCAGCGGCGCGTCGGCCAGCAGCGCATCGAGGTGGAATGGCACCTCGGGCACGCCCACGCGGTAACGCCGTGTAGACACGGTGGCGTGCAGGTAGGTCAGCGTCTGGCTATCGTCGAGCCAGGCGATCTCCGGCATCACGCCGTCGAGCAGGTCAAAGATGCGTTCCGTCTCCGCGATGAAGGCAGTCAGGCGCTCGCGCCAATCGACGCCTTCGGTCAGCCGGTTCTCGTACAGCAGGCCCGCGGCACGGGCACGGGCCTCCTCGGGCGGCAGGTACACCAGCGTGAGGTGGTAGCCGCTCTCGAAGTGATTGCCCAAGTCCTCAAAGGCGGCCCGTCGCTCCTCGTCCACCAGCCACGACAGCGGCTCGGGAAACTCCGAGTGCGGGTAGTTGGCGGCGGGCCGGCGCTCGGCTTCGATGAACAAGGCCCAGCCCGAACCCAGCCTGCGCAGCGCGTTGTTCAACCGTGCTGACGTAGAGATCAGCTCGCCCTGCGTGGCACTGTCGAGGTCTGGCCCCCGAAAGCGCGCCGTGCGCTGGAAGGAGCCATCCTTATTCAGCACGACGCCCGGAGCGATCAGCCCGGCCCAAGGCAGCCAGTCAGCCAGCAAGGCCGGGCGCTGGCGGTATTCGGCAAGGTTCAGCATGCGATATCTCCCTTTGCCCCTACACGTCCAGCAGCGGCCGGTGCTTGATATGGCGCGCGAAGACTTGCATGAACCGCGGATCGACACGCGCGCCCCAGACCGCCAACGCATGGCCGGCGATCCAGAGCACCAGGCCCGGAATCCACAGTTGCAGGCCCAAGCCCACGGCCGCGGCCAAGGTGCCATTGGCAATCGCCACCGTGCGCGGCGCGCCGCCCAGCAGGATCGGCTCGGTCAGCGAGCGGTGCAGTGGCACTTCGAACCCCGGAGCGAACCCCTGCACGCCATCGTGGGCCGCGCTCATACGACAGCCCCGCCCGAGAAGCTGAAGAACGACAGGAAGAACGAGGACGCGGCAAACGCGATCGACAGACCGAAGACGATCTGGATCAGCTTGCGAAAACCGCCCGAGGTATCGCCGAAGGCCAGCGCCAGGCCCGTGGCGATGATGATGATGACCGCGATGATCCGGGCCACCGGACCCTGGATCGACTCCAGGATGGATTGCAGCGGCCCCTCCCAAGGCATCGAGGAACCGGCGGCCTGCGCGGTGCCTGCGAGCAGCAGCATCAGCGCCGCGAGCATCAGGCCCTGCAGGGCTGGGCGTGCCAAGCCATCCAGCCGCGCGGGACGGCAGCGCAGGGCAAGCGGGTTTGCAGAAATACGGAAAGCAGGAACGATCATCTGCGTCATGGCAGTTCTCCAGGTTGGTCAGGGGACAGGGAAGAAAGGTCGGACTGCGACAGCAGCTCCGGGAATGGAGCCTCCAGCGCATCCGCCAGTTGGTAGCCCGCGCCATCGAAGCCGACGACGCGGGCGATGCTCTCGATGCGGCGCTTGCGTCCGCGCCCGGCGATGTGGATGACCACGTTGACCGCTTCCGCGATCAGCGCACGGGGCGGGTTCTCCGCCACTTCGAGAATCAGTTGCTCCAGGCGCAGCAGCGCGCCCAGCGCGGAGCCGGCGTGGATGGTGGCGATGCCGCCGGGGTGGCCCGTGCCCCATACCTTGATGAGATCCAGCGCCTCGGCACCACGCACTTCGCCAACGATCACGCGATCCGGGCGCAGGCGCATGGAAGAGCGCACCAGCTCGGTCATCGACACCACGCCCTGGCGCGTGCGCAGCGGTACGTGATCGCGCGCCGCGCATTGCAGCTCCACCGTGTCTTCAAGCACCAGCACGCGGTCACCGGTAGCGGCAATCTCGGCGAGCAAGGCATTGGCGAGCGTGGTCTTGCCCGTGCTGGTGCCGCCTGCGATCAGGATGTTCTGGCGCTCGCGCACGGCGCGCACCAGCAGGCCCGCCTGCGCGGCGGTCATCATTCCGTCCTCGATGTAGCGCGACAGTGGGATCACGCCAAAGGCGCGCTTGCGCAAGGCGAAGGCCGGCCCCGGCGCGGCGGGCGGCAGGATGCCCTCGAAGCGTTCGCCCGTCTCGGGCAGCTCTGCCGTCAACAACGGCTGGCCCCGATGAACTTCCGTGCCAACGTGAGCTGCAACGAGGCGGATGATGCGTTCGCCATCGGCCTCGGACAGTTCCACGCCCATCGGCGCGCGGCCCGTGGACAGACGATCCACCCAGAGCGTGCGATCGGGGTTGAGCATGATTTCCACCACGTCCGGGTCTTCGAGCGCGGCAGCGATCAGCGGCCCCATGGCCGTGCGCAGCATCTGGATGCGGCGATCCAGCGAGGTGGCCGTGAAGGAGGAAGGAACGGCGCTCATAAGGCACGCTCCTGGGCATCCGCGACGGCCGCAGCGCCCTCCGGTCGCGTCGGATCGGTGTGCAGTTCCTCCACCACATCCCGCACCAGGCTGCGCCCGCGCAGCAAATGGCGACCGAGCTGCTCGACGAACTGCTCGAAGCGGGCCTTGCCCTGGGCGCGAGCGGCATCCTGATGGGCCTCGGGCACGGGTGTGCTCACCGTGAGGAAATAGCGGATGAACAGCGCCAATGTTTCGATGGCAATGTTCTGGTCGCGCTCCAGGCGCTCGGCGTGGCGCGACAGGCGGTCCAGCCGCTTGGCAATTGCCGCCTCGCGCTGGTCGGCCGCATCGGGCGACAGCCAGGAGGCCAGGGCCGCCGCGACGATGCTGGACTTGGACACGCCCTTCTTGGCGGCCAGTTCATCGAGCCGCTTGCTGTGCTCCGGCTGGATGAACACATTGAGGCGGTGTTGGGTCATAGGTCGATTCCGTCGTCAGGGTCGAGGGAAGCCAGCCGGGCCGTGCGCTGCAGGGCCGGATCGAGCTGGCGAGGAAGGGGATGCGGCATGTCGTCGTCATCGAGCAGCCCGAGGTCGGCTGCGGGCGCAACCAGGTCGGGGTCGTAGGTGACGGCTTCGGAAAGTTCGGGCTGGCGGCGTGGGCCGCTGTCGTCGGCCGAACCCAGGTTCTCCAGCCCATCGGCGGCGTCGGCCGTCGGTGCGACCGGCATGGCGGGAATCGCCAGCCCGCTCCAGTCGTCGGCGCGTTCCGGTGGCACATCGGCATAGCGCCCCTGCATGGACAGGGTTGCAAGCACCGGCGGCGGAAGCACGCGCCGCTTGAAATTGCTGTCCGCGTAGTAGCGCAGCTTCTTGGCCTTGATGGGCGCCACGCTGGACACCATCACCACGGCCTCGTCGGGCGGAAGCTGCATTACCTCGCCCGGCGTGAGCAGCGGACGTGCCGTCTCCTGGCGCGACACCATCAGATGCCCGAGCCATGGCGCGAGCCGGTGGCCGGCGTAGTTGCGCTGCGCGCGCAGCTCGGTCGCGGTGCCCAGCGTTTCGGAGATGCGCTTGGCGGTGCGCTCGTCGTTGGTGGCGAACGTCACCCGGACATGGCAGTTGTCCAGGATCGAATGGTTCTGGCCGTAGGCTTTGTCAATCTGGTTGAGCGACTGGGCGATGAGGAAGCTGCGGATACCGTAGCCGGCCATGAAGGCCAGGGCCGTCTCGAAGAAGTCGAGCCGTCCGAGCGCGGGGAACTCGTCGAGCATCAATAGCAGCTTGTGGCGGCGCGCGATGCCGTCGCTGCCGTCGAGCGATTCCGTCAGCCGTCGCCCGATCTGGTTGAGGATCAGGCGAATGAGCGGTTTCGTCCGCGAAATGTCCGAAGGCGGCACCACCAGGTACAGCGACACCGGATGCTCGGCCGCGATCAGGTCGGCAATGCGCCAGTCGCAGCGCGAGGTGACTTCGGCCACCGTGGGGTCGCGGTACAGGCCGAGGAATGACATGGCGGTGCTCAACACGCCGGAACGCTCGTTGTCCGATTTGTTCAGGACTTCGCGCGCTGCCGATGCCACCACCAGATGCGGCCCACCACCGATGTGCGGCGTGGTCATCATCCGATGCAGGGTCAGCTCGAAGGGACAGGCCGGGTCGCTGAGGAAGTTGGCGACTCCGCGCAGCGTCTTGTCTTCGCCTGCGTAGAGCACGTGCAGGATGGCCCCAACCAGCAGCGCATGCGAGGTCTTCTCCCAATGGTTGCGCCGCTCCAGTGCTCCTTCGGGATCGACCAGAATGTCTGCGATGTTCTGCACGTCGCGCACTTCGTGCGCGCCGCGCCTCACCTCCAGCAGTGGGTTGTAGGCCGACGACTTCGCATCGGTCGGGTTGAACAGCAGGCAATGCGAGAAGCGCGAGCGCCAGCCGGCGGTGATGCTCCAGTTCTCGCCCTTGATGTCGTGAATGACGGCCGATGCAGGCCAGCTCAACAAGGTGGGAACCACCAGGCCCACGCCTTTGCCCGAGCGGGTGGGCGCGAATGTCAGGACGTGTTCCGGGCCTTCATGGCGCAGGTACTGCTGGCGATGCAGGCCGAGGAACACGCCCGCAGGCTGGTCAAGGCCCGCCTTGTGGATGTCCTCCGCATTGGCCCAGCGGGCCGAGCCGTAGGTCGTGACCAGCTTGGACTGGCGCGAGCGCCAGATCGACATGCCGATGGCAACTACCATCGCGATCAGGCCGCTGCCTGCGGCAATGGCACCGCCCGCGTCGAAGATATGCGGCGCGTAGGCGTCGAAGAAGAACCACCACTCGAACAGGCCCCAGGGGTGGTAGACCGGCGTACCGAAGAAGTCGAACCACGGCGAGCCCAGGCGTAGCTGGTAGCCCAGGGCCGCTGCTGTCCATTGCGTGGCGCTCCATACGCCAGCGATCACGATGCCGAAGACGACGGCAATCTGACCGAACAGCACGTTCGTTCCTTGCATTGGTCAACCTCCCACTACGGCACAGGAACGTGCCGTAGTGCCGAGGATCAAGGCGAGCGTGCAGGCCGGTCAAAGACCGTTATGGCGGGGATTCAGGCCAAAAGAGCCAGACTTCTTGCGGTGGCGAAGACAATAAAAATGCCGCATGCGCGAGCGCGCTGCGGCGTGATGAGGTAACTGCGAGAACTTTGTCGCGGCGCCGCGACGGAAGGTTACCTTATTGGGACTTCTGCTCCGGCCGGTCACCAAAGAAGCGGCGATTCGCGGCCTCGGCGGCACGTCGGCAGAGTTCTTCGCCGGCCTTCGCGCGCTCTTCCTTGCACAGGCGCTGGACTTCCTTGAGACGCTCAGGATGGGCCACGAGGAAGTCCACGGTTTCCGTCGGTTGGGATGGCCCACAGGAGGCTGTCAGTGCAGCGGCCATCAGCAGCGACAGGAATCGGGGCATGGCTTGGGTCCTTTCAGCAGGTGGATCAGGAGTCCTCGGCGGCGCTGGAGCCATCCGCCGAATCAATGGAGTCCACTCGTGCGATGAACCGAGCCAGCATTTCGGAGGGCTCCACGTCACGGTGCAGCAGATACGTGGCCAGCATCTGCGACTTGCCCGCCAAGCGCCGGGCCACAACACCTGGCCCACGGCCGGATGCAATGTGCGCGGCGCCCGCCAAACCAAGTGCCAATCCGGCGGAGACTAAGGTCATCATCACCTCATAGGACGCCACGCGCTGGGCGATCAGTGGCTGTTGCTCGTAGCGCTGCAAAACGCGATCAACTTGGCGTGCATGGCCTTCGCATATCGCCGGATCGCATAGCGCCAGCGGATAGCGCAGCACTTCTTCCAACGGAACGTGCTTGTGGGCCAGCACAGGATGGCGAGCTGGGACCGCCACCATCAGCTCGTCTTCCCACGCAGGCCTGACCACAATGCCGTCGCCCACCTCTTCGGCCATCGAAAAGCCGACGTCATACAGGTCATCGTGCAGACCCTTGATCTGTTGGTCCAACGGCATCTCAAATAACCGAATGTCAATCTCTGGATCTTCCTCTCGGCACCGTGCCAGCAGCGTCGGCATTCGCGAGGGCGTGATGCCATCGGACAAAGCGATGCGCAACTGTCCCTGAAACCCACTGGCGGCGGACTTGACGCCGTCACACGCCTGTTTCAGAGCTTCGAAGATTCGCGGCACCCGCTCCAGGAATGCCATTCCGGCAAAGGTCAGGCGGGTGCTTCGCGTGGTTCGCGTGAACAGTTGCGCCCCGAGCTCTTCCTCTATCTCCTTGATGGTGCGCGACAAAGGGGACTGATCGATGTGCAGCTTTTCCGCTGCGCGGCCAAAGTGAAGTTCTTCGGCCACCGCTATAAAGCAACGCAAATGCCGAAGCTCCATGGTGTATCTCATCCAAGTTAAAAGGCCTTGACGAGTTCCGGCACAGCCGCGAACAGGTCCGCCTCCAGCCCGTAGTCGGCCACGCTGAAGATCGGCGCCTCCGGGTCCTTGTTGATCGCCACGATCACCTTGGAGTCCTTCATGCCCGCCAGGTGCTGGATCGCCCCCGAGATGCCCGCCGCCACGTACAGCTGCGGCGCCACGATCTTGCCGGTCTGGCCCACCTGCAGGTCATTGGGCGCGTAGCCCGCATCCACCGCCGCGCGGCTCGCGCCGATGGCCGCGCCCAGCTTGTCGGCCAGCGGGGTGATGACTTCGTCGAATTTTTCCTTGCTGCCCAGCGCACGGCCGCCGGAGACGATGATCTTGGCCGCCGTCAGTTCGGGCCGGTCGCTCTTGGCGATTTCGCTGCCCACGTAGCTGCTCTTGCCGGTGTCTGCCGCTGCGGTTGCCGTTTCCACTGCTGCGTTGCCTCCGGTCGCCGCTGTGGCGTCGAAGCCGGTGGTGCGCACGGTGATGACTTTGGTGGCGTCGCTGCTTTGCACGGTGGCGATGGCATTGCCGGCGTAGATGGGGCGTTCGAAGGTGTCGGCGCTCACCACCTTGGTGATGTCGCTGATCTGGGCGACGTCGAGCTTGGCGGCCACGCGGGGGGCCACGTTCTTGCCGCCGGCCGTGGCCGGGAACAGGATGTGGCTATAGTTGCCGGCGATGGCCAGCACCTGGGCGGCCACGTTCTCGGCCAGGCCGTGGGCCAAGCCTGCGGCGTCGGCGTGGATGACCTTGGCGACACCGGCGATCTGGGCGGCGGCTTGTGCGGCAGCGCCGGCATTGTGGCCGGCCACCAGCACGTGCACGTCGCCACCGCAAGCGGCTGCAGCCGTCACGGTGTTCAGGGTTGCGCCCTTGATGGATGCGTTGTCGTGTTCAGCAATAACGAGTACCGACATTTAGATCACCTTCGCTTCGTTCTTGAGTTTTTCGACCAGGGCGGCCACGTCAGCCACCTTCACGCCGGCGCCGCGCTTGGCGGGTTCGGTCACCTTCAGGGTCTTCAGGCGCGGGGCGACTTGAACGCCGAGGTCTTCGGGCTTGATGGTGTCCAGCGGCTTTTTCTTGGCCTTCATGATGTTGGGCAAGGTGACGTAGCGCGGTTCGTTCAGACGCAGGTCGGCGGTGATGACCGCGGGCAGCGTGAGGCTAAGGGTTTCCAGGCCGCCGTCCACTTCGCGGGTCACGGCTGCCTTGTCGCTGGCGAGCTCGACCTTGGAGGCGAAGGTGGCTTGCGGCAGACCGGCCAGCGCCGCCAGCATCTGGCCGGTCTGGTTGCAGTCGTCGTCGATGGCCTGCTTGCCCAGGATCACGAGGCCGGGCTGTTCCTTGTCGATCAGGGCCTTAAGCAGCTTAGCCACGGCCAGCGGCTGCAGTTCTTCATTGGTCTCGACTAGGATGCCGCGGTCGGCACCGATGGCCATGGCGGTGCGCAGCGTCTCCTGGCATTGAGACACGCCGCACGAGACGGCGACGATCTCCGTTGCCGCGCCTTTCTCCCTGAGCCGCACAGCCTCTTCGACGGCAATCTCGTCGAAGGGGTTCATGCTCATCTTGACATTGGCGATGTCCACGCCGCTGCCATCGCTCTTGACGCGGACCTTGACGTTGTAGTCAACCACCCGCTTGACGGGAACCAGGATTTTCATGGGAGGGTTTCCTTTCAGGATCATTCAGAGTTGATCGTCCGCCAGGGCCAGCGTGCTGGCGGCGCCGCCCGTGACGATGTCGCGCAGCATCGGCGCCTGCACCAGGACATGCGCCGCGTAATGGCTGGCTGTGGCGCGCTTGGTACCGAGAAAGCCCGCATCGCCCGCGCCCGCCGCGAGTTGCGCGGTAGCGGCTTCGGCCATGCGCGCCGACAGCCAGCCGCCGATCACGGTGCCCGCCAGCCGCAGGAAGGGCACGGCGCCCGCCGCGCACTGCGCGGGTTGACCGTCGTGGGCCAGCAGCCAGTCGACCGCTTCGTCCAGCGCCTGGGCAGCGGCTGCCAACGCGCGGCCGATCTGCGCCAGCACTGCATCGGGCGATTCGACCAACCGGCGCGCATCGCCGTCGATGCGGCCCAGCAGCGCCTTCAGCGTGCGCCCGCCCTCGCGTGCCAGCTTGCGGCCGATCAGGTCGTTGGCCTGGATGCCCGTGGTGCCTTCGTAGATGGTCGTGATGCGCGCGTCGCGCATGTGCTGGGAGGCGCCGGTTTCCTCGACGTAGCCCATGCCGCCATGCACCTGCACGCCGTCGGACGTGATGCCCTGCGCGCTGTCGGTACACCAGCCTTTGACCACCGGTATCAGCAGGCCGACCAGGGCCTGCGCCTGCGCGCGCTCCTGCGCATCGGCGTGGCCCGCGGCGCGGTCCATCTGACCGGCGCAGAAGTAGGCCAGCGCGCGCATGGCCTCGGTGCGGGCCTTCATGTCCATCAGCATGCGCCGCACGTCCGGGTGGCCTGCGATGGCGGTGCTGCCGCTGATCAGCGGCTTGCCCTGCACCCGCTCCAGCGCATAGGCGCGTGCGCGCTGGTAGGCGCGCTCGGAAATGCCCACGCCTTCCAGGCCAACGTTCAGCCGCGCGTGGTTCATCATGGTGAACATGCAGGCCAGCCCCTGGTGCGGCTCGCCGACCAGGTAGCCGATAGCGCCGCCGCTGTCGCCAAAACTCATCGACGCCGTGGGGCTGCCGTGGATGCCCATCTTGTGCTCAATCGACGTGCAGGCCAAGTCGTTGCGTTCGCCCAGGGTGCCATCGTCGTTGACCAGGTACTTCGGGCACAGGAACAGCGAGATGCCTTTCACCCCCGGTGGCGCATCGGGTAGGCGCGCCAGCACCAGGTGCACGATGTTCTCGGCCATGTCGTGCTCGCCCCAGGTGATGAAGATCTTGTTGCCGCTGACGTGGTAGTGGTCGCCCTCGTGTACGGCACGGCTGCGCAGCGCGGCCAGGTCAGAGCCGGCCTGGGGCTCGGTGAGGTTCATGGTGCCCGTCCAGCGGCCCTCGACCATGGGTGCCAGGAAGCGGCGCTGGAGTGCGTCGCTGCCATGGTGCGCAATGGCCTCCACCGCGCCCAGCGTGAGCATCTGGCACAGGCTGAACGCGAGGTTGGACGACTTCCACATCTCCAGCACGGCGGTGGAGACCAGCGTGGGCAGGCCCTGGCCGCCCCATTCGGTGGCAGCGGGCATGCCGTTCCAGCCGTTCTCGCAGAAGCTGGCCCAGGCTTCGCGAAAGCCGTCGGCGGGCGTGACCCGACCATCGTGCCAGCGCGCGCCCTGCACGTCGCCGGGGCGGTTGAGCGGATCCAGCACGCCAGCGGCGTAATTAGCCGCCTCCTGCAGGATGGCCTCGACCAGGTCGGGCGTGGTTTCTTCATGGTCGGGCTGGGCGCAGATCGCGTCCAGGCCGCCGACCTCTTTCATGGCGAACAGCATTTCGCGCAGGGGGGCTATGTAGACAGACACAGCGAATTTCCTTGATGGCTACGATCAGGCGTTTTGCGGCGTCTGTTGCGACGGGCGCAACTCGCGTGCAGCCTCTTGCGGGCCCACCGACGCCGGGCCGCCATGCCTGATGAACGCCAGGGCGATCGAGCCGATGATTCCGAAAGCCCCGATCACCAGGAAGTTCTGCTCCAGCGGCAGCTCAAGCGCAACGATCTGGCCGATTAGCAGCGGCGCCGCGATCGCGCCCAGGCGCCCCACGCCGGAGGCCATGCCGATGCCGGTCGAGCGGATGGACATCGGGTAAAACTGCCCGCAGTAGGCATAGGCCACCAATTGCGCGCCGGTGGTGCAGGCGCCGACCGCGCCGATGATCAGATAACGCAGCTCGGTCGAGGTCTGGAACGTCATCAGGTACAGCAGCACGCCGCCCAGCGCATACATCCCCACCAGCACCCACTTGATGTTGAACTTGTCGGCGAGCCACCCGCCTCCCACGGCACCGATGATGGCGCCAACGTTCAGCGCGATCACGAAGCTGAGGGCAGACCCCAGGCTGTAGCCAGCCATAGCCATCAGCTTGGTCAGCCAGCTGCTGAGCGCATAGACCATGAACAGGCCCGAGAAGAAGGCGATCCAGAACAGCACCGTGCTCGGGCCTCGCCCGTCCTGGAACAGCCGGGAGACCGGCGCACCCGCCACGCGGTCGGCGGTGGGCACGACGAACTGGGCGTCCGCCGGGTGCTTGACTCCCGGCTGGAGATTACGGGCCACTTCGGCCAGTTCGCCGTTGCGGCTGCGCGAGATCAGGTAGGTCATTGATTCCGGCACCAGCTTCAAGATGAACGGAATCAGCAGGACCGGCACACCCGCTGCGATGAAAACGACCTGCCAGCCGTACTCGCCGATCAGCTGCTTGCCGAGCACCGCGGCCAGGATGCCGCCCAGTGCGTAGCCCGAAGTCATCAGCGCCGTCATCAGGCTGCGGATCTTCTTGGGCGAGTACTCGACCATCTGTGCCACGATGACCGGCAGCACACCGCCAATCCCCAGGCCCGCGATGAAGCGCACCACGCTGAAGCTGATGGGATCCTTGGTGAATCCGGCGGCCGCGGTGAACACGCTGAACAGCATGACGCCAATGGAGAGGGCCCAGCGCCGACCAATCCGGTCGGACAGCGTGCCCAGAACCATGGCGCCGAACATCATGCCGAACAGGGCCGAACTGGCCATGAAACCGGCAGTCGATGCGTTCACGCCCATCTGCTGCATGATGGACGGCAGGGCGATGCCCACCACGGCGATGTCATAGCCGTCGATGATGAGAATCAACAGGCACCACAGAAGCACCTTGGCATGAAAGCGGTTGAAGCGAGCGTCGTCGGCGAGCTTCTGCATGTCGATTTGGCACACGTGTTTGTCTCCTTTGAGTTAGGCTCTGGATCGTGGGGCGGCGGTCATCGCCGCTCCGCTACATGTCGTCCAGCGCACACAAGGAATCCTAGGTGCCGGTGCTGCGAGCCGCGATGACGAAGCGCCCCGATCGAATGACAAACGGCCCCTTTCTGAGAGCACTGTTCAAGTGCGCCAAGAGGTCAGGCGTCAAGCTGAATATGGTCGCCGCGTGCGGCTGATATTCCAGCACGAAGGGCGCTTCTGCCTGCTGGGAACACCCCGGCAGTGTTGGGTGCCCAGGGGCTCACGCCCCATCGTCGGCGCACGCCTCAACGCCAGACCCTGTACGCCTTCGCCGCCGTCAGCACGCACGATGGCGTGATTGACTCTCTGGTGCTGCCCTGGGCCAACGCTGAGACGATGCAGGTGTTCCTGGCCGAGATGGCGCGACGCCATGCCGTCGAGTTCATCATGATGGTCATGGATCAGGCGGGTTGGCACATCGCGGGTCACTTGGATGTGCCACAGAATATGCGCCTAGAGTTTCTGCCAGCCTTGAGCTGAACCCGGTCGAGCATCTGTGGAAGGTGCCGTGCCAGGATTGGTTTGCCAACACGGTGTTCAAAGAACTGGAGGCCGTACACGACGCGCTGGTGCAAGGACTCATTGCTCTCGAAACACATCAGCAAAGAACCCAGTCAATGACAGGCTTGATTGGGTTACTTCTATATCCTTGAGGGCAAATTAGTGCATCAGGCGAGCCGATAGCGCATTGCGCCGTCTTCGTCTTCTGCAGACACGATTTCCCCACGCTGGTCGAGATAGTTTAGGTGGGCGAGCGTCTCTCCGGTCGCGAGGTTGAGGTGCATTTGCTCCGCAACAATGGACGAACGGTACAGGGCGCGAACCAGGTCGATGACCCTCAGAGGCTGCGCAAGTTGTTGCCTGACGCGGTCGGTGCCTCTGACGGTGCTCGCACGCAGTTGCTCCAACCGTAGGTGCAGGCCATGGAAAGGTTCGTTGTGGGCAGGCAGAATCAGGGCGCTCCCAGGTACGCGTTGCATCAACCGGTCGATGGAATCGAGCCAACCCTGCAGAGGATTCGCATGCGGCTCGGTGGCGTACACGGAGGTATTGGAACTGATCCTGGGAAGAACCTGATCCCCCGATATCAGCAAATCCAGTTCGCGCGAGTAGAAGCACGCGTGCTCGGGGGAATGTCCTGTGCCGACGATGACTTCCCATTCCTGGTCCCCGATCCGCAACATCTGGCCATCCGTGAGCCGCACAAAGCTGTCAGGCAATGGATGGATCATTTTACCGAAGTCACCGAACCGGGTGCGGTACTCATCCACCTCGGTGTCGCTCCATCCGGCCCTCCGATAGAAGCGAACGCCATCGACTGGCGCTTCCCGCCCCGTATCGGCAAGCATCACCCGACAGCTCAAATACTCGTCTCGTGTCATCCAAAGCGCGCATTCGAAGCGACGTGTCAACCATCCCGCCATGCCCACATGATCCGGGTGCATGTGCGTCGCTATCACACGGGAGATGGGTCGGCCGGCTAGCGGCCCCTGCGGAGCGAGCAAGGCGAGCCACGCGTTCCTGACGTCCACGCTGCGAATGCCCGTGTCCACGACCGCCCAACCAGGACCGTCGCTCAATGCCCAGAGGTTGATGTGATCCAGGGAAAACGGCAGCGGCATGCGCAGCCACAGCACACCAGGCTTGATTTCCGTGGCTTGGCCAGGGAGTGGGAGATCCGAGAACGGATACGAGAGTGCCGGGGCTGCGTCGGTCATGATGCTTGATTTACATTCTGGCAGTGCTGCTCCTAATGGCGCAGAGCCATCACTCCTATGCAGTGCGAGCTCAGTTTTAGCTTAGGAAGCTTAGAAGTCAGCCTCAACGGTGGCAATGACGAATGACCTCGATAGGCTGACGGAAAGCGTCTGCTTCCTGGCGCAGCCTGTCGCTGCGCTGCCGTCGGTGCAACTGCCAGGGCTGCAAACAGTCTCTTGAGCGCACGAGAGCCTCGCTCGATGTGGGCCAAGACCCGGCAGCTATGAAGGCGCCGATCTTCTCGGTGGTCGGCTACAGCCTCGTGGCCGTGCCGGAATTGGTCGAATGCCTCTATGTAGGGTGCTGCGGGCTACGCGAGCGGGCGCGGTAGGCTCCCGGCGCGCTGCCGGTCCAGACCTTGAATGCGCGCTGGAAGGCGGTGCTGTCGGTGAAGCCCAGGTCGGCGGCGATGGCGATGAGCGAGGCTTCGCTGCTGGTTAGGCGCACGATCGCCATGTCGCGCCGCAGTTGGTCCTTCAGTGCCTGGAAGGAAGTGCCCTCGGTGGCCAGGTGCCGCTGCAACGCACTCACCGACATATGCAGGCGCTGCGCGGTGACGGGCAGGTCGGGCCATTCGGGGTTGGCCAGCTGCAGCACCATGCGGACCCGCGCGCTGGCGCTGCGCTCGTTCAGGTGCGGCCCCACCACGTTGCCCGGCGTGGCGCGCAGAAAGGACTGCAGCGCGTCCCGATCGCGCCGCACCGGCAGTTTGAAGGCGTCGGCGTCGAACCAGGCGGCCGTGCGCGGCTGCCCGAAGCACAGCGAACCGGAAAAGATGCGCCCGTAGCTCATCGCATGGAGCGGCAGCGCAAAATTGAAGTCGAATCGCTGCGGCACCAGCCGGCCGCCGTGCAGCCACAGCAACAAGCGCCAGAACACGCGCAGCAGATGTGCATGAAGGAATTCGGCATGTGCGCCCGGGCCGCCGCGCATCTCCAGCGCGAAGCCCCCCAGCGCGCCCTCGGTCACGGGCACCAGCGTCACGTCGTCCTGCAGCAGGGCGAAGGATTCGCTCAGGCGACGCAGGGCGCATGACAACGAATGGGCAGTGAACGCGCTGCGCACCATTAGCGCGAAGCTGCCCGGGCGCATGGGTCGCTCATGTAGGTAGCCCAGGCACTCGTCGTTCAGGCTGTCCTTGACAGCGATAAATAGCGCGTTGAACTGCTCCACGGTTACGCGCGAATCCTCGAGCTCCAGCAGCGATTCGCTGATGCCGGCGCGCCCCAGCACGCCCTTCAGCCATTCTTGCGTGGCCAGCCCCTTGCCGCGCGCGCCGTCCAGCAGGCCATGCACGGCAAAGATAGGAGCGGTGAAGACGGGTTGCAGCATTGCGTGTGATCGAAGGAGCCAACGCCGGTCGCGCGGGCCAAAAGAAGTTATTTGTCAGTTGATTGAGGCAATCCGCTATCGCCCTTGCAGGGGCCAATTATTACGATTGTCGCATCCCCAAAAACACTTCGGCAGTGGCGCTGTGCGGAACGCCCGGTGCGGGGTCAGAAGCCAACATACAAGGAGACATGCCCATGCTGCCACAGCTGTATCGCCACGCCTGGATGGACCACGAGATCGACGCTTTTCGCGAGCAGGTGCGTCGCTACGTTGCCGCCGAATTCACTCCCCGGCTCGACGAATGGCGCCGCCAGGGCTACATCCCGCGCGAGGTCTGGCGTCTGTTCGGCGGGATGAGCTTTCTGCTGCCCGAGATGCCCGAGACCTATGGTGGTGCCGGCGCCAGCCTCGCCTACCAGCTGGTGGTGCAGGACGAACTGGCCAAGGCCGAGATGCCGGTCAATATCGCGGTGCACACCATCGCTTCGCATTACATCCTGGACTTTGGCACCGAAGCGCAAAAGCAGCGCTGGCTGCCCAAGGTGACGAACGGCGAGATGCTGGCCGCAATCGCGATGACCGAGCCGGGCTGCGGCTCGGATCTGAAGGCCATCTCCACCCGGGCCCGGCGCGACGGCGACTACTACGTGATCGACGGCGCCAAGACCTTCATCACCAACGGCTTCACCGGAAACCTGCTGATCGTCGCGGCGCGCACCAGTGGCGCGGGCAGCAAAGGGGTGTCGCTGTTCGTACTGGAGACCGAGAACCTGCCAGGCTTTCGTGTGGGCCGCCTGCTTGAAAAGATCGGCATGCAGGCCTCGGACACGGCGGAGCTCTTCTTCGACAGCGTGCGCGTTCCAGCCGACCAACTGCTGGGGAGCGTTGAAGGACAAGGCTTTGGGCAACTGATGGGCGCGCTGCCCTACGAGCGCATGGTCATTGCAGTGCCGGCGGCGGCCGTCATCGACCGGGCGTTGGAGCTCACCATCGAATACACGAAGCAGCGCAAGATATTCGGTGCGCCTCTGTTCGACATGCAGACAACGCGCCAAAAGCTGGCCGAGATGGCGACCATCGCGCATGTGGTGCGCAGCTTCGTCAACGACTGTACACAGAGACTGCTGGACGGCACACTCGACAACGAGGCCGCCTACATGGCCAAGTGGTGGTGCACCGAACAGCAGTGCCGCGTGGTGGACGAGTGTCTCCAATTGTTCGGCGGCTACGGCTACATGGCCGAGTATCCGATCGCGCGGATGTATGCCGCTTCGCGAGTGCAGAAGATCTACGGCGGCGCCAACGAGGTCCTGAAAGACCTGGTTTCGAGGAAGCTGTGAACATGCCGCACACGCTGCAGTTGCCTCTGCACGGCGTCCGTGTGGTGGAGTTTGAGGGCATCGGTCCAGGCCCTCTGGCCGCCAGGATGCTGGTCGACATGGGCGCCGAGGTGATCGCGCTGGCACGGGCCGAGCAGGCTGCTGGGGCGCAGCGGCTGGGCGGGGCGGTGGAGAACCCGCTGCACCGCGGCAAGAAGGTCGAGGTCATCGACCTGAAGTCGCCCGGTGGCAAGGCGCGCGCACTGGAACTGATTGCCCAGGCCGACGCTCTGATCGAAGGCTTTCGCCCAAGGGTGATGGAGCGGCTGGGCTTCGGCCCCGCAGATTGCGCGGCGCTCAATCCCCGGCTGGTCTATGGCCGGATGACGGGCTGGGGCCAGGACGGGCCACTTGCCCAGGCCGCGGGCCACGACCTGAACTACGTCGCGCTGACGGGCCTGCTGTCGCTGTCGGCGCACAGGGGGCAGGCGCCCATCGTGCCGCCCTCGGTACTCGGGGACGGTGCCGGGGCGCTAGGCATGGCTTTTGGCATCGCCTGCGCGCTGGTCGATGCACGGGCCACCGGCCGTGGCCGGGTTGTGGACGCAGCCATCGTGGACATCGTGGCCATGCTGGGCACGCTGGTGCACTGGATTCGCGCCAACGGGCAGATCGACGGCGCACAGCCGAGCCCGTTCCACGATTCGCCGTTCTATGACGTGTACGTCTGCGCCGACGGCGGCTTCATCAGCCTCGGCGCGATCGAGCCGCCGTTCTACGCATTGCTGTTGTCCAAGTTGGGCCTGGCGGACGTGAACCCTGCAGACCAGTACGACACGGCGGCGTGGCCAGCGTTGAAGGAGCGCATCGCGGCCCTCATCCGCACCCAGCCCCAGGCGCACTGGTGCGCGCTGCTTGAAGGCAGCGACGCCTGCTTTGCACCCGTGCTCAGCCTGGCCGAGGCAGTGCGGCATCCGCACAACGCGGCACGGGGCATCTACCAGACCACCTCTTTCGGCGCCATCGAAGCGGCCTCGGCCCCACGGTTCCAGGCACTCAACGCAACCACCACCCAGGAGACAAAGAAATGACTGCTACCACCCACATCGTCCGCGGCTGCCCGTCCACCACGGGCAACGACCGCCAGCTCAACACCACGACGCTGATCCGGCACGCCGCGCGCACCCATGGGGACCAGGAGATCGTCTACCGCACACCCGATGGCGGCTGGGATCGCTACACCTACGCGGACTGCTACGCGCGCATCTGCCGCAGCGCCAATGCACTGCGCGCGCTCGGTGTCGAGCCCGGCGACCGGGTCGGCATCCTGGACTGGAACAGCCGACGTCACTTCGAGCTGTACTGGTCTATTCCCGGCCTGGGTGCTGTCATGTTGCAGATGAATCTGCGCCTGGGCCCAGAGGACCTGGGCTACGTGGTCGACCACAGCAAGGTGTCCTACGTTTGCGTAGACGAGTCATTGCTACCCCTTGCCGAATCCGTCGCAGCGAATTCGCCCCAGATCAAGGGCTGGATTGTCATGACCGACAAGCCGCTGGACCAGATCAAGACCACGCTGAAACCGCTGCTGCACTACGAAGACCTGCTGGCCGCCGCCGACACGAAGATCGACTGGCCCGAGATCGACGAAACCTCGGCCTACAGCGCCTGCTATACCACCGGCACCACAGGCAAGCCCAAGGGCGTGTACTACTCGCACCGCGGCATCTATCTGCACTCCACGGCCATGGCCACCAATCTGGGCATGACGCTGGACGACTGCGTCATGCTCATCACGCCCATGTTCCACGGGCAGTGCTGGGGCCTGCCACAGGCCGCCACGCTGCTGGCCGACAAGATCGTGCTGCCGGGCCGCTACGCTGCCGAAGACACCAAGCCGCTGGTTGACGCCATGATCGCTGAGGGTGTGACCATCACCAACGGCGCACCGGCCATCTTCCAGCCCATGCTGCAGTACATCGAGACGATGCAGGTCAAGCCGGACTTCAGCCGCATGCGCATGCTGTCTGGCGCCTCCGAGCCGCCGCTGTCGATGATGATCGGTTTCTACGACCTCACGGGTGCTGAGGTGGTGCACGCCTACGGCGCCACCGAAGCCACGACGCTGGTGACGATGAACCGCCTCAAGTCCACGCTCAAGAAGCGCTTGACCGAGGAAGAGAAGTGGAACCTCAAGCGCAAGCAGGGTCTGGTGCTGACCGGGGTGGATATTCGCATCCTCGATGCCGACGACAAGGACTTGCCGCACGACGGAAAGTCAGCGGGCGAGATTTGCGTGCGCGGCCCCTGGATCACGGCCAGATACCACGACATGCCTGATTCCGCAGACCGTTTCCTGGAAGGCGGCTGGTGGCGCTCGGGCGATGTCGGAACGGTGGACGAGAACGGTTACCTCAAAGTTACCGACCGCATCAAGGACGTGATCAAGAGCGGCGGCGAATGGATTTCTTCCATCGACATGGAAAACCTGCTCATGGGCCACCCCGCCGTGCGCGACGCCGCCGTGGTCGGCGTTCCGCATTCGAAGTGGCAGGAACGGCCGCTGGCCCTGGTGGTGCTCAAGCCCGACCAGCAGGCGACCCAGGAACAACTGAAGGAGTACCTGGGCAGCGCCTTCGCCAAGTGGCAGTGGCCGGATCAGGTCCTGTTCGTCGAAGCCATCCCCAAGACCAGCGTCGGCAAGCTCGACAAGAAGCGCATCCGCGCCGAGCATGCGGGCCGCTACGCCGAGTGAGCCAACCTTTTGAACCAGGAGAACAACATGAATGACCATGAACCCGTCATCGTCGGTGCGCTGCGCACCCCCGTGGGCAAGCGCGGCGGGCGCTTGCAGAAATGGCATCCCGTCGATTTGTTGGGCGAGACGCTGCGCCAACTGGTCGAGCACTCCGGCATCAACCCGGCCGATCTGGACGATGTGATCGTCGGCTGCGTGCTGCAGTGGGACCAGCAGCACGGCAACCTGGGCCGTCATGCCGTATTGGCGGCGGGGCTGCCCGAATCCGTGCCGGCGGTGACGGTCGATCGGCAATGCGGGTCGGGCCAGCAGGCGGTGAGCTTTGCCGTGCATGGCATCCGGGCGGGCGCTTACCAACTGGTCATCGGTGCCGGGGTCGAGTCGATGTCGCAGGCCCCCATGCCGCCGTCGTTCAAGCCCGGCGCGCCGCTGGGCTCGCAATACAGCCCGAGCGAACTGGCGCGCTACCAGGACAACCCGCTGATACCGCAGGGCGCTTCCTCGGAGTTGATGAACAAGCGCTTCGGTCTCACGCGCGAGGCCTTGGATGCCTTCGCCGTGCGTAGCCATCGGCGGGCCACCGAGGCCTCGCAGGCTGGCCGCGTCAGGGATCAACTGGTGCGGCTGACCGAGGATCCGGCCGATCCGGACAGCCCGATCGTCGCCGCCGACGAGGGCGTGCGCGCGGACCCCAACCCCGAGAAGATGGCCACGCTGAAAGGCGTGTTTGCCGCCGACGGCGCCACCACGGCCGCCAACTCATCGCAGATCAGCGACGGTGCCGCCGCGCTGCTGATCGCCAGCCGTGCCTACGCCAAGCAATACGGCCTGAAGCCGCGTGCGCGCTTCGTCAGCACCGCCGTGGCAGCCGCCGACCCGGTGATCCAGTTCACCGCCGTGCTCGACGCCACCCGCAAGGCACTGAAGGAATCGGGTCTGACCCTCGACGATATCGATCTGTTCGAAGTCAACGAGGCCTTCGGCGGCGTGCCGCTGATGTTTCAGCAGGAGTTCGGCATCCTGGACGACCGCCTCAACGTCAACGGCGGCTCGATAGCCATCGGCCATCCGCTGGGCTCTACCGGCGCGCGCATGCTCACTGACCTGCTGTGCGAGCTGGAGCGCCGGGGCGGCCGCTATGGCCTGCAGACGATTTGCGAGGCCTCGGGCACGGCCAACACCACCATCATCGAGCGGCTTGGATGAGCGGGGCCACCATGAGCGAAGCCAGCGAAGTGCTCGTCAGCCGCGATGGCGCCATCGCCACCTTGACCATCAACCGCCCGCGCGCGAAGAACAGCTTGAACCGCGCGGTATTCGATGGCCTGCGTGCGCAGCTTGTGCAACTGCGCGACGACGATACCGTGCGCGCGGTCATCATCACCGGCGCCGAGGGCGTGTTCTGCGCCGGGGCCGACATCACGGCCTTCGATGCGCTGCGCGCCGAGCCACTGCTGGGCGATCGTGCGGCAGCAGGCGGCCACTTTTGGTCGGAACTGGAGCGCTTCCCCAAGCCCGTCATCGCAGCGGTGGAAAAGCTCGCGCTGGGCGGCGGCACAGAATTAGCGCTGGCCTGCGACATCGCGATCGCTGGCGAGTCCGCCAATTTCGGTGTGCCGGAAGTCAAGCTGGGCGCCATTCCGGGTGCCGGGGGCACGCAGCGCCTGATCCACGCTATCGGTAAGTCCAAGGCCATGGCCCTGTTGCTGACCGGCGATTTCATCGACGCCCGCAAGGCTTGCGATGCAGGCATGGTCGCCGAAGTGACGGCTGATGGCCAGGCCCTGCCGACGGCGTTGGCGATGGCCAACCGGATTGCAGCCAATTCGCCGCTGGCCGTGGCGCTGGCGAAAGATGCGGCACTGGCCAGCTTTGAGACTCCGCTCGCGCAAGGCCTGGAGCATGAGAAGCGCAATTTCCTCGTCGCTTTGCGTTCGGCCGACAACCTGGAAGGGCAAGCGGCATTCCTAGGCAAGCGCACACCCAACTTTACCGGCCAATAACGCCTGTTTCTCACCCATCGAGGAAAAACCATGCAACTGAACTCCGACATCTCTGCCGTCATCACCGGGGGCGCTTCCGGCCTGGGAGCCGCCACGGCCCGGCGTTTGGCCAGCCATGGCGTCAAAGTCGCCATCTTCGACATGAACGAAACCTTCGGCCAGGCGTTGGCTAGCGAACTCGGCGGCGTTTACTGCAATGTGGACGTGATGTCCGAGGAGCAGGTGGACGCCGCCTTCGCCAAGGCCCGCGCGGCCATTGGGCAGGAACGCATTCTGGTCAACTGCGCCGGCACTGCCGATGCCGTCAAGACTGTCAGCCGCGACAAGAAAACCGGCGAAATCCGCCCATGCGCGGCAGATCGTTTCAATCGCATCATTCAGATCAACCTGGTGGGCACCTTCCGCTGCATCGCCAAGTCAGCTGCGGGCATGTTGACGCTCGCGCCGCTGGCCGATGGCGACCGCGGCGCCATCGTCAACACTGCTTCGGCCGCCGCGCAGGACGGCCAGGTCGGCCAGGCCAGCTATGCGGCCAGCAAGGCAGCCATCGTGGGCATGACCCTGCCAATCGCGCGCGACATGATGGACGAAGGGATCCGGATCAACACCATCATGCCGGGGATCTTCGGTACACCGTTGCTGCTGGGTCTGCCGGACAACGTCAAACAGGCGCTGGCGGCCAGCGTGCCCTTCCCCAAGCGTTTAGGCGACCCCGATGAATTCGCGCAGGCCGTCGAGTTTCTCGTTACTTGCGGCTACATGAATGCCGAGTCCATTCGTGTGGATGGTGCCATTCGCATGGCGCCGCGCTGACGCTGAAATTTTGATCAATCAGGGAACGTCAGCATGCCTGGAAATCCGGTAATTCTCGAAAAGAATGGTGCCGTCGCGACCATAACACTCAACTCGCCAAAAAAAATGAATGCGTTGAGCACGTCGGTCGTAAACGTGCTCGCTGGTGTCATTGCAGATGTCGAACGCGATGGCTCGATTCGAGCTTTGCTGCTGCGCGGCGAGGGCCGGATGTTCAGTTGCGGAGGCGACATCGAAGAAATGGTGGCCGCAGGCGATGCGTTGTCTACCTTGGTCGATGACGAACTGAGAGTGGCCGAAAGCATGATTCCTCAATTCGCCAGCCTGCCGTTCCCGGTAGTCTGCGCCGTACAAGGCGCGGTAGCCGGAGGCCGGAGGCGGTCTCGGGCTTGCCTTGGCCTCTGACTACCTGATTGCCGCAAGTGGGACGAAGTTTGTGGCGGCCCATACCGGCCTCGGATACGCGGGGGATTTCGGCATCAGCTGGCTACTTCCACGCGCAGTGGGTGGACGACGCGCACGAGACATGATCTTGACCAATCGCGTAGTCAGTTCGGACGAGGCCTTGGCCTGGGGATTGGTCGAGAAAGTGGTTCCTGGCGAGAGCCTGCTGGGCGAAGCGCGGCGTATGGCGGTGCAATTTTCGGTCGGACCAACGCAAGGTTATGCGGGCGCCAAGCGCCTGCAACTCGCTGCCTTCGAGAGTGATCTGGCGACCTCATTGAGGCTGGAGGCGGCCGAAATGAATCGAGCCTCGAAAACCACAGATTCGCTGGAAGCGGTTCACGCGTTCGTCGCAAAGCGAGTCCCGCAGTTTGCCGGACGCTGAACGGCTGTAGACGCATCCGGTCGGTAGGTGCTCAATCGCTGCTGGCGTCAGGTAACGGATAAACCCTGCTGCCGTCGGATTTGCCAGGATAGGGTGCCACCATGTACCTGCCCAGAAATCAGCATGCCGAGTCGTTGTTCGATGACCGGCGTCCATGGCACCAAGCTGAACCCCATACCATCATCGAGCATGGCAAAGCGGCCACTGGCGAGCATGAGGCTGCGCCGGTAGATGCCGGTCACGCGCTGGCCATCGGCCGCCAGACGGTGTTCCAGCCCGGTTTCGGTGGCAATATCCTTGGCAGCCCGAATCACATCCCGATCGCGTAGTGTCGCCAATAGATTGCGCGCGAGGATTACGCGCTGCCCGCGCCGCTCTGCCAGCCCCTGTTCGGCCAGGAATTCGGCGCGCTGCTGCATCGCCTGGTTGACCTCGCTGCCAAAGCCCAGGTTGCCCAGGCCCGAGCCGCCGCCGATCAACTGCTGGTCGAGCCAGGTGGCTCCGATCACGCGGGCCTGCCGCTCGATGGGCAGGTGCGATTTCAGCTCCACCGCCACGCCGCCCAGGCGCTGCGCATCGTAGCGACGGCCCTGCTCGGGCAAGTCGTCCGGCACCTTCCATAGCCCCTCGGCCACCCGTTCCACGATACCGGCACGGCGCAAGGCTTCCAGCCGGCGGACGTGGGACGCGACCACTTCCTGCGGATCGCGGCCGGGCACGGCCTGACCCTGCGCGATGGCAAGGTGGTGGTCGGTGCGGTACAGGCCATCGCTCGCCAACGCGGCGATGTTCTTGTCGGCCGCGCGCACGTCAGCCGATCTCCTTGCCTCCACCACGGCGCCGGTCGGATAGTTCGCCAGCTCGTCGCGGGCGTTGAGCGCAACGTAGTGGGCCTTGCCGTCCACGCCGTCGATGACCAGATAGCCCCGGTCGTGCAGTTCGTCGGCCAGCCCCTTCGCGGCCACGCGGCCGAGGATGGTTCGGCCATCGTCCCCAGGCTCGAACACCGCCAGTTCGCGTGGCTCGCCGCGCATGGCCCGCTGCATGGTGCGGATGATGTCGCCGCGCTCGCCCAGGGCGCGCAGGGTCTTTTCCGCATCGTTGTGGACGGTCCACGTGCCGGGCTGGGCCTCGTCGGCCAGGCCCAGGCGCTGCAAACGCTGCAACCTGCCGATCAGCAGCAGACGCTGGCGTTGCAGTCGGGGTTCGTTGAGCCGTTCGACATGCACCATGCCATCGTCGCCGGCCTCGCGCTTCAAGGTGCGATCCAGGCTCGTCCACCGCTCCTGATCCACCTCGCGCCGCAAGGTCTGCTGGATCTCCAGCTCGGTGCGCGGCCCCAGCCATTCGGTCGCCAGTTCGGCGGCGCGATGGCGGAACCCATCGGCGATGTAGTCGCCCGCGATGATGAGGTCTTTGCCGGTGTCGTCGCGCCCGCGCACGACGATGTGCGTGTGCGGGTTGTCGGTGTTCCAGTGATTGACGGCCACCCAATCGAGGCCCGTGCCAAGGTCGGCCTCCATGCGACCCATGAGGTGCCGGGTATAGGTGCGCAGGTCTTCCAGCTCCGCGCCATCTTCGGGCGAAAGGATAAAGCGGAAGTGATGCCGGTCGTCGGCGCAGCGTTCCTTGAACGCATCGAGGTCGGCGGCATCGGTCTGCGGCCCGTAGGCTTGGCCCGACTCGCCATCGCGGCCCACACCATCGCGCTCGATATAGCGCAGGTGCTTGGCAAGCGACTGCGGGCTGGCTCGGTGCTGATTGAGCAGCAGCGTCTTGATGGTCACACGCCGCGACATGGACGTGAGCTTCGCCCCCGCGAAGCGCGCCGCCGTGTGGCCGCGTCCCAAGCGTGAGCCGGGCCGCTGGCCGGAGCCGGCACTCTTGCTACTGCCACCAGGACGGCGCACCGAGGACTTACCGCCGCTGGCCTTGCCCGCCTGCTTGAGTACCTTGGAGACGAAGCTCTGGCCCCGGTTCTTCGGGGCGCTGGGACGGATGCGGAAATCGTCGTCGCGGCGGTCGGTCATGGCTGTGCTCCTTGCAAGTTCTGGCGTGTCCGGGCGTGCGAAGCACGCGGACATGCCCGCATCGGCGCGGGCTTCGCGCCCCACGCGGCACGGTGGCGAAGCCGCTGCGTGTCGCGCCACCCCCATGTGCAGACTGGCTTTGCGGGCCGACAGGTGCCGCACCCTTTTGTCTTGCCTTCCGCATTTGCCTCTCGCATCCGCTCCCGGCAACTGCGGCCCGGTGGCAAGGCTGCACCAGCAGCCAGCGCACCGGCGAACACGGCGATGGCCGCAGGCCAGCCGTGTTCGAGGCAAGACGCCTGCACGTGGGACGGCTGCGCCGGAGGCAGCGCGAAGTGCCGCGCGGATGCGCTCGCACTGCACGCACGACGACACCGCGACAGCAGCCCGAACGACACGCCCAATAGCACGACGATGCGCAGCGAATCGGCGGCCGTCATGGGCGCGACTCCAACCAGACCGGACGCGCAACGCCGATCACGGCGGCTGCGCTGACCGGCCCGAAATACCGGCTGTCGAACGACGCCGGATTGGTGACACTGAGCAGGAACAGCTCGCCAGGCCGAAGGCGGTGGCACTGCTGCCAGGATGGCAGCGGCCGGCCCCAGCGATCGGCAGACAGCACGGCGGCCGAAGGCACGCCGTCGATAAGGACTCTGCCGTCGGCGATACACACCTCCTGCGGCGCCACCGCGCCCACGCGCTTGAGCAACGGGATGCGCGTCGGCAGGTAGCCGCGCTGCGCAGCGAGCGCGGCAGCCTCGGCAGGCAGCGGCACCAGCACGATGCTGCCCACGGACAAAGGATGTGGCGGCGAGCTGGTGCGATGGTCGAGCGGATCGACGCGATACCAACCGACCGCCACGCTGTCGGACGGGTTGTAGGTCAGGCGCGGCAGTGGATGCACGAAGGACGCCCAGGCCAGCGCAGCGAGGCCGCAGACGGACAGGCCCGCCAGCACGATGCGAGCGCGCAGGCGCGAGCGAGGATGCGTGACAGCAGTGGAAACAGAAATCGTGGTCATGACAGCGCTCTCCCGGCCAGCCAGGCGGCGTGCCGCTCGGCGCTGTATTCGGGCAACTGCAGGCGCGCCGCGAGCCGGTTGCCCAGCGTGCGCCAGTACGCGGGCGAAGCGCCAGCAGGCACGATGCCCAGCGCCTCGATGGCGTCGATGCGTGCCAGCACCGCACGCACCGACTGCTCACCCTCGGCGTGCAGCAACAGGCGCGCGCCTGGCTGCACGCCGGGGATGCGCTGCGCGCCATCCATCGACATGCACGCCTGCATCACCATGAGCTGCCAGCGGATCGTGCCGTAGTCGTTGGCCTGCCAACGGATGCGGCAGAGAACCGCATTCGGAGTGAACACCGCGCAGCGGCGCCAGCGATCCAACCGGATGATGTGAGCAGGATCACCGAAGCGCAGGTAGAGGTCGAAGCGTTGGTCGATGTATGCGAGCGCAACGCGCGTCAGCGGCACGCCGTCGGCCACGCCGACAGGCGGGATGGACGGCGGTGCCGATGCAGTCGAAGTCGTTGAGGCGGACGTGTTCATGAGGACTTCTCCGGGAATTCGCGCTCCAGCAGCGCGCGCAGCAGATCGGCCACCGTCACGCCTAGCGTGAAGGCCGATACCTTGATGCGCGCCCGCATGGCGGGCGTGATGTCGAGGGTCAGGCGAGCTGTGTAGAGGTCGCCTTTCTGGAGGTCATCGGCGCTGCCCTGGCGAATCCACGCCTCAGCGTGCGGATTCGCGGGCGGACGCGCGCCGATACCGACGCGCTTTGCCGTGCGCTTGCTGGCGGGACTGCTCATGACGGCCACCGCAGCAGTTCATCGACCAGCGCAGCGATTTCGCGCGCGGCGGCGCTGTCCGGCGCCGTCTCGCGTGCAAGCCGGCCAGCGGCCACGCTGTCGGCGAACACGATGCGCTGATGCATTTCCGCGCGCAGCGCAGGCAGCGGCTGCTCGGCCAGCGCGCCACGTGCCTCGCGTCCGATTACGGTGGTGCTGACGCGCCGATTGATGACGAAGGCCGCGCGCAGCGCTGGCCGGAACACCTGCGCCTCGCGGATCAGCGCCACCATCTCGGCAGAAGCCCACAGGTCGTAGGGGCTGGGCTGAACCGGGATCAGCACGCGCTCGGCCGCCAGCAGCGCGGAGCGCGCCAAGGCGGCGATGCGCGGCGGGCCGTCGATGACGACATGATCGGCCCGCCTGGCGAGTTCTGGTGCTTCCTGATGCAGCGTTTCGCGTGCGAGGCCCACGGCGCTGAACAGCCTTGGCAAACCTTGCTGGCTGCGGCGCTGTGTCCAGTCCAGCGCGGAGCCCTGTGGATCGGCATCCAGCAGGATGACCGACTGCCCGCGCATCGCCAGCTCGCCGGCGATGTGGGTGGCGAGCGTGGTCTTGCCCACGCCGCCTTTTTGGTTCAGCAGCGCGACGATCATGGCCTGGCCCTCCGCGTTGGAAAGCCTGGCTGTTGCAGCTGGATTTCGGGCAGCGTGGTGGTTGTCCACCGTGGCGCGGCGCTTCTACTATCAGTTAGATGTTTTAAGTTAGGGAAGTTAAGGGAGGCCGAAACCCGCGCCAGCATTGGCTTTGCGGCCGATGGACACGCCTGATAGCACGATAGTCCCACGCCTGATAGCACGACACCGGGCACGCCTGATAGCACGAGTCCGTCCACAGGGCGCGCACCGTTTATCCCCGTGCCGCGGACGGCACGGGACGCCCTGGCCGGAACGTCAGCAGCTCGGCGCCATCCAGCCGCTCGATGCCCAGGACGTAGCCCGGTAGCGACTGCCGCGCCACCAGGGCGCGCAGGTCGCAGGCGAAGTCGTAGGGCTTGGCCGTGCTGCCCGACTTGCGGTGCAGGTGCCGGAAGTCGAATTGCCAGCCGCCCGGCTGTCGCCCGCCGTGCTTGCGCACCAGACGGTACAGCCACCGCTCGATCCCGCCCGTCAGCTGGAAATACGCCGGATCGATGGTCAGCACCAGCGCGGCATCGAGCACGCCCGCATAGAACCAGTCCGGCAGGATCAGCTCCAGCCCCAAGGGCGTGCCCTTGGCATCGGCCAGCTCCTTCCACTCGTTGATCCACGAGAAGCGATGCAGGCGCCGCCCAGTCGTCTCGCGGATCGACGTGGCCACCGTCGTGGATTGCAGGCGATCCAGCGCCGCCTTGAGGCGCTGGTAGTCTCGCAGCGACGTACCGCGCCCGATGAAGCGCAGGATCTCGTAGGGCGTGGCCTGCATCAGCCGCGACGGGCGCAAGCCCGCGTCGCGGGCTTCCACGATCTGCGAAGCCGCCCAGATCAGCACGTCCGCGTCCCAAATCGTGGCGATGCCGTGCTCCTGCGTGCCCTCCACGCGGATCGTCACGCCGCTGGCCTGGAAGTCGATGGGCGCCGTGCGCCGCGACTTTGCCAGCGAGAAGAACGGAAAGGCCATCAGGTCCTGGCTGTCGCGCGGCGCCATGTTGCCCGGCAAGGCGCGGAACAGATCGAGCTGTTCGCGCTCCTGCCTGACTGCCCCGGATGGGCTGGACATGGCGAAGGCCACCCGCACTCCAGCGATCAGCGCGCACGGCTGTCCGCCGAGTGCTGCTCGGCGTATTCGGGATCGGACGTGCTCTCGAAGCTGCGATCCGCAGCCCAGGCATCGAGGTCGGCCACGGCGTACATGACGCGGCGGCCGAACTTGCGAAACTTGGGGCCGCCACCCAGCACGCGCTGCTTTTCCAGCGTGCGCGGCGACAGCCGCAGGTAATCGGCAGCCTCGTCGTTGGTGAGATAACGCTGCGGTTGCGCGGCAGCGGTCGAGACAGTAGCGGCAGGCCGCAAGGGAGCAGGACGCATGGTGAGAACCTCCATCGGTTGCAGGGCTCCGGCCACACAGCGCAACCGGATGGAGGCAGTCTCAGAAAACGAAGCCCTCGTGCTCAGGGTCGTTTTGCGCTCTCTTCAAAACGACCCTTCTCAAGCGGCGGCAGTTGTGCTAGGCGGCGATAGCCGCCGCGCATCAGCGCATCGCCGCGCCGCACCAGGCGGCGCACCTTGGAGCGCAGGCCGCCGTCGCTGTACCAACCAGCTGCGGCATCCGCGCCGAACAAGCCTTCAGCTACGTCGCGTAAGGACGCACCCGCCAGGGTCGCATCGAGCGCCTGCAGGGTGTGCAGCTCCAGCAGCGCCGCAGGCGGTGGCCTGGGCCGCGCCATTGGCGCAGGCGTGTCGGGCACATGCGTGGTGCCGTGACCGCGGTGGGCGTAAGCCACGGCCATGCCGTCCTCCAGGCCAGGCGCCAGCGCATAGCGCAGGCAATGGCCTGAACTGCGCGCGATCAGCGCCAGGCCCTTGCCGTCATGCAGCAGCTGCTTGTGACCGGGGATGCACCAGAAGGCGAAGGCCGCAGCGTCAGGCGGCGGATCGGCATCCGGGTGGAGCTGCACCACGGCTTCATGGCCAGGCAGCCAGGCCGGATGCGCGTCACGCGCATCCAGGGCCGGGTCTTCCAGCAGACGCAAGCCCCAGCGATGCGCAGCATCGAGGCGGCGCGCACGGTGGAGCCAGTCAAGCCGGTAATCGGGATGGCGGCGCAGATACTCCCAGGCCAGTGCCAGCGTATCCAGGCACAGCACGTAGAGGTAGGCGGCAGTCGGATACCAGTGCGCGAGGTGGTGCGGTTCGGCCATGACGCAAACTCCCGTAGAGCAGGACGGCCGTCACCGGTTTCACACGCAAACGTCACCGCATCGAACTAGCATCCAATCGTGAATAAGCTGGTAGATTAGTAACTTGCGTGTCAAGACGAAAAGCATCCGATGGATTGCGTGGATCGTCTGAATGCGACGGTGGCGCGCGAGGAAATGCGGCCTCCTGCGATACCCACCGTGCCCGATGGCACGGCCGGCATCATGACTGTTTGCGTCAGGATGGCACCGGTTTGGTGCAACAGTGCGAACTAAGACCTGACAGGTCTGAAGCAAGACCGAAATAGTCTCAATGCGCCCGGCTAGACCGTGGCGCGAACGGCTCAATCGAGGACGGAACCGTTCTCCTTAGCCAGCCGCAGGTACTCCGACAACGGGCGCACCGCCCGGAAATACCGATCCCGCATGACGGGTTGCTGGCGTGGCCCGACGATGGAAGCCAGGTCGGAAAGTTTCACCGTCCCCAACTCGGGCATGCTGATTCCCAGGTCGATCAGGCCGTAGGCCGTGTCGCCATCGACGGGATCGAGCGAAGTCAGCAGCCAGGTGGCGTGCGCATCTGGCGTGAACAACCGCACCACGGGCAACGGGTCATTGGCCAAGCCAGCGGCCCGGACCCGGCCGTGTTCCAGCAGTTGCTTGCGCTCGTCCTCGGTGATGAGCCGGTTCATAGATACCCCCTCATTCGTACAAAACCGCCGAAGAGTGAAAGCGCAGAACCGTATCGGCGGGTTTGAGGAAAGGCACGCAAGCGGCTTTGCGCTTCCGTCCAAAACCGCAGATACGGATTTCCGTAAAAGCACAAAAGCGGTAGGTTTACATGAATGAACACTATAGGTTGTAGTCCTATAGGGCGCAATCGACTGTCATCTTGGATTTTGGGGAGATCCAAGGTTGGCAGCGAAACATACATTGTCGGAGGCACTAAAGACCATCAGGAAAGCGCGTGGATTGAGCCAGGAGGCGTTCTCCGACGTGTCCAGCCGCACCTACATGAGTACGCTGGAGCGCGACCTCAAAAGTCCGACCCTGAACAAGCTCGCCGAGCTGTGCGAGGTCATGGAGATCCACCCGCTCACGCTGCTGACGCTGGCCTATGCCGGCGACGACCTGCAGCAGGTCGATCAACTGCTGGCGCAGGTGCGCCAGCAGTTGGAGACTGTGACGAAGAAGAGTGACACGCCATAGCGTGCGACGTCGCTGGCGTGGCCGATCCGGCGCCGCCGGTTCGGGGACTGCAGGGGCGCCAAGCATCGCGCGGCGGGGATAGGCCGCAGGGCTTTCCCCGGGAAGCAAGCGAAGCGCGCAGCGCCGTAGGCGCGAAGGCGTGAGGGATTGAAGCCGGATGGCCGTGACGGCGAAGTCGGCACGGGGCGCAGCCCGCAAAGCCCGGCGGTGCAAGGCACCGACACGCCCGGCCATTCTTGCAACCGAAGGCTGCAACGCCCAGGAAGCAACTCGACACGGCGCAACCCAGGCGATGGTGTCGCCTCCTTGAAGTGCCGCGAAGGCAGCACTGCGCCCCGCCGCGGTGGACGGGGCGCTGGCGGCCGTCAGGCCGCCTGGGGCTTGCTGCGCGACCAGATCAAGTCGTGCGTGCCGTTCTCGCCTTCGATTAGCCGGGCATAGACCGTTGCCGGAAACGAAGGATCATCCAGGGTCACAGAGATGTACTCCCGCCCAGCTTCGCTGGTCTTCTTCCACGCCGCGCCGATGTCGTGACTGGCCGCCTGCAGGCGGAAGTCCGGGGCCTTCTCGTTGTCGCCCTTGTCGTTGGGCACCAGCTTGACCTTGACGTTGAGCGTCAGGGTGCGAAGCGTGCCGGTGAAGCCGTCTTTGTCTGCGGTGAAGGTGCCGATGTTGGCCATGATGGATCTCCTTTTGGTGGAACAAGGTTCGCGCCCATCGCGTCCTTGTTGTGATCCGGCCGGCGGGGGACGGGCGGGCTGCACCGCTTGCGGGCGCAACGCAGTGGAGCACCGGGAGGAGAAAACAATTTGGCCCGCGAGGAATCTGCGCAGCAGAGGGGAAATTGTTTTCGCTGGACGGTTGCAGCCATGAAGCCCGAGGCGCAGCCGCGCCACCGCCAGGATTCACAACAACACAAGGACGCCTTGGGCCGAACCGCACCGAACGGAGGCAGGGCCGGCTCGGCATCCCCGCACAAAGGCTGCACCGGCTCGCCCACTGACGCGGGCCAGGTCAACCACCCGACGACAAGCGAAAACGCCCCGGCCGCACCGAGCGGCGCCGGTCTTGAGGCGTGGCGTGGAAGCTCCATAGCGAGGCCGGGCGGGCTGTCCGTGAACCGTCCTTCGTGACGTGATGGGTGAGAACCTCCAGCGTTGAGGACGGCACCGATTCGCACAACCTGCCGCAGCAAGCTCCAGCGTGTTCGCCAACCCGTCCATTGCGGCGAGGCACTGGCCGGCCCGATCCGGCACAGCCGGTTCGGTGGTATCGAGGGGCGCCAAGCCTGCGCGGCGGGGATGGGCCTTGCGCCCATCCCCTGGAGGCAAGCGCAGCGCGCAGCGCCGCAGGCGCGAAGGCGTGAGGGATTGAAGCCGGATGGCCGTGACGCCGGAGTCGGCACGGGGCGCAGCCCGAAAGCCCGGCGGCGCAACTCGCCGACACGCTCACCTCACGCTGTCATTCTTAAAGCGCGCGAATGGAAACGTAGGCAACCTTCCCATCCGTGGAAAACCGCACTTCGTCAACCCAAGATCCAGCAACTCCGGGATGGTCAGCGCTTTCGAGCGTGACATTTGGCGGGAGACTCAGAACGCTTCTCGCAATCTCCCTAACGCGCGCCGTGTCACCGACAGAGGTGTTGAAAGACCCCCTGTCGTGACGAGAACCATCGTCATTCCATGAGGCCTGCATACCTTTTGAGCTGGTGTGCTTGCTCCTTGCAATGTGGATGTGACGTTTCAAGGGAATGCTTGGATTTTCCGGGTCAACACGGTACATCCAGTCTTTATGCCCAGAATGTTCCCATCGGCTTTCCAATGTGATTTGCAGGCCGCAGCGCTTCAAAATTTCCGACGTGACTTCAATCAAAATTTCGTCCGGATCTTTCTCTGCGTCAAGGTCCTTCAAAATATCAGCAAGCTTCATCTAGATTCCCTCCTGAAGACACTGTTTTACAAACATGAAGCAAGCAATATGAGGGGGCCAGCCGAAATCTCAATGCCGCACTGAGCCATTGCGAAGGCTGCGGCGTTCTGATTGGGCTATTGGCCTTCAACACCGGGCGCGGCCACCGCCGCGCCCGGATTTTTTGAAGTTCACCGCGCCCAGGGCGGAACGGCCTGGGCGCGGTGTTGACGACGGTTATTCCTTCGTCTCGATGATCCACCACATGGCGCGCACCAAAGCGCGGCCCGTGATGGGGTGAATATCGGTGAGGTCTGCGCGGGCCGTCCAGCCCGAGGGCGGGCGGTAGCCGCGCACGTCGCCATCGCCGTGCCAGCGGCGAGCGCGTACCGTGCCGGGGGAGTAGATCGCCGCCATGCGCGGGCGGCTGGTGGTGGTGCGGGTCATGGGGGGTGCTCCTGACAGCGAAGCGCCCCGGTCGAGGCCGGGGCGCGCGCCTTCAGCGCGGGTCAAGCGGCCAACACTTCAGTGGGTTCATCCGCCTCGGTGGCGACTTCCTCCGCACCGTCCTGCGGGCCTTTCTCGGGCCCGTCTTCCGTCTTGAAGATGGCAGGCATCCAACCCTTGCCGTTCACCAGCCGCTCGGCCTCGCTGGCAATGTCGGCCTTCTTGAGCTTCGCCAGCCGATTGACGCTCTCGGGCGCAAATTCGCCCACGGCTTGCAGAACCACCACCTTCGGAACGTGCTTGAAATACCCTTCGGCGGTCGGCTTCCACCATGCGGCCATATCGAGGCCCACGGCCTGCGCCAGTTCCGCACCGGGTTGCTGCGCCGTGGCGCGCGGTGTCACCACATCAACCGTCGAGGCCACGCACACCGCCAGCAACTTGACCAACTCGCCTTGCTCCATCGCCAGCAGCGCGGCGAACAGTTCGGCACTGTCCTCGGGTAGCTTGCCGCTCCATGCCTCTTGCAATTCGCGCAGTGCCACGGCGGCAGGCGATTCCGGCCAGTCCGGGGCCATGCCTTCCAGCCGGTCCTGCACCGTGAGGCGCACGCCCAGCGGTAGATCGTGGCCGTAGTAGCGGCCTCGCAAGACGGTCTGCACCATGCCATGCATCAGCGCGGCCAGTGCGACTTGCGGATGCTGGGCCACTTCGATTTGCAGCGCAGCGGTGCGATGGGCGCTCAGGCGCTGGGCCAGCCGGTCGGAAATCGCTGCGGCCTTGGGCGCTTCGTCTTCCTCGCCTTCGTCATCGCTGGCAGCATCCGCGCCACTGAACCCTAGGCGCAGCTTTTCGAGCGTGCGCAGCGCCTTGGCCTCGGCCTCGCGCAGCAGCCCGCGATGAATCACGGCCTCGCCGTTGCGGTCAATGGTGACGATGGCCCCGGCTGCGGCCTTCACGTTCGCGGCATATCCCTGCAAGCCATCCTCCAGCGCCTGCAACTGCTCGCCCAGCCGCTCGCCTTCCTCTTGCAGCGCGTCGGCCTTGTCCTCGTCCTCGGCGTCCACCGCGGCATCCACCGCTTCGGCGACCTCCTGCATCTTGGCTTGCAGCTTCTCGATGCGCTGCGCTTCGCGCTTGTTGGGTTCGCGCCGCTCTCTCGGAGCACGCTGGAAGGCGTGCAGGTCAGCGTGGGTCACGCCCGGCGTGGCATCGGCCCAAGCCCAGCCCTCGGCCTTCACTTCGGCGGCGATGCCCGCCAGCTTGTCTTGTGCCAGCCGTTCCAGCAGCGCGGCGTCGGTCAGGTACACGCCCGTATCACCTTCCGCGAACAGGTCGCGGCGGATGCCGCCGCCTGCGGCTTCGTAGCTGTCCAGTCCGACGAAGCGCACCAGAGGATGGTGGTAAGCGTCAATCTCGCGCTCGGTGAGGCGTTCGCGCAGCGCGGACGGCTGACGTTGCCATTGCGGCGCATCGTAAAACGCGCTTTCCTGCGCGGCGTGGTCGTCGGTGATGGAAAGGGCCATCAGTTGGTCAAGGCTCACGGCGTCGGCCCGGTAGTCCGCCATCAGGCGCGGCGAGACGTTCGCCAGCTTCAAACGGCGCTGCACCACCAGCGGCGTGACGGAGAAATCCGCTGCAATGTCCTCAATCGGTCGGCCTTCGGCCACCAGCGCCGCGAAGGCTTCAAACTGGTCGGCCGGGTGCATGGCTTCGCGCTGCACGTTCTCGGTGAGGCTCGCCGTGCGTGCGGTGCCATCGGCCACCTGCAGGCAAGGCACGTCCCAATCCTTGGCGATGCGGTGCTTTTTCGCCAGCAACTTCAATGCGGCCAGCCTGCGCCCACCGGCCACCACCTCGTAATGCAGGCCATCGGCGGCGGGAATCACGATCAGGTTTTGCAGCAGGCCCACGCGCTGAATGGACGCGGCCAGTTCAGGGATGGACATGCGCGGGACAGCCTTGCGCACGTTGCGGCCCGTGGGACGCAGCACCAACCGCGAGAGCGGAACCAGAATCATGTGCTTGCTCGGGTCGGCGGCTTGCAGCACATTGGCGCGGGTGTCGAGGGCTTGGGTTTCGATGTAGGTAACGGCGTTCATGGTGAATCTCCAATCGAGTGAAGCAAGGGAATGGAGGGGAAACCGCCCCTCCGGCGGGGGAACGGCTAAGCTTTGAGGGCGCGCATGCCATCGGCCAGCAGCCACAGGGCGCGGTTCAGTCGAATGTCGGAATCAATGCCCTGCACGGGCCGGGTGCTCTGGCGGCGTCCATTGCTGCTGCGGCCATGCAATCCGCCCTTGGTCAAGTTCTCCTGCGTGCGGTTGAACACACTCCACAGGTCGGGGCGGCGGTCTTCAAACCGGCGCGGCATCAGGATTTGCGATTCCGTGACGGGCGCGGGCTTGTTCGGGTCGTCGTACTTGAGTGCCAGCGCGGCGCGGGCGAACACTTCGGATTCACCATCGTCCAAGGTGATTGCGCGCATGGCATCGCGGGAATCGCGCACGCGGTCAAAGCCGCTCAGTACCTGATACGCGCCTTCGATCACCAGTCCGGCCACGTCGCCTTTGTGGGGCACGCGCACATCGGCCACCGTGTCACCACAAACAAGGCCATTGCTGCAAACGAACCTGAACTGGCCCGCCAGCATCTGATAGCTGCTCGTGCCATCGTGCGAGTTCAGCAGCACAATCTCGTTAGCTTCCGCGCCGTTGATCTGGCTGGCGTGGCGCAGACGCAGCATGTGTTTGGTGTGCTCGCGCTTGCCTTCATCGCGCACGCGGGTCTGCGTCACCATGAAGGGCTGAAACCCCTCCTTGCGCAGTTCGGTCAGAACCGCAGCCGTGGGGATGTAGGCGTACCGCTCGGAACGGCTCTCATGCGGGGCATCCGCGAAGATGGACGGGGCCACCCTGCGAATCTGGTCATCCGACAGCGGGTAGTCGCTGCGCAGCGTCGGGGAGTGGGAGGCGAAACGGGTTGCAAGCATGTCGTTCTCCTGAACAAAAAGGCTGTTGAAGAAAACCGCACACCGGATTCCAAGATTCGGAGCCCAGCCTTTCGGCTGTTCGGTGCGGTCGGCACGAGGAACCCGGTTGGCCCTGTTGCCACCGTCTTTCCTGAGTTCATCGCCCGCGACGGAAGGGAGCCCGTGGACGGGGGCCGTCAAGGAAACAAGCGCAGGGTTGGTGCGGCCCGCAGCGCAGCGAGGACACGGCCCTGCGCGCCTTGACGGCCCACGGCCGCGGGCTACAGTCGCGGACAAGGTGATGAAGTCAGGGGAGACGGCTGGACAAGGCAACGGCCCTGCAGCACGCCGACTGCACGGCAAGCGAAGCGCGCAGGCCCGAAGCTGGAAGCCGGGCCGGAGGCGCCAGCCGAGCGGAGCGAGGGAACGATGGAAGCCCGGCAGGGGCGAAACCCCGTAGGGGGTTCGATGCGCAGCACGACAGCGCGACCGGCCATCTCTCAGGTGGCCGGGGACGCCCAGGTTTCAGCGTGGAATGAGCAACAGAGTCACGACGAACCCGTGCCCACGGGGTAGCGGATCAGTGATTGCAGGTGCCGTCTGACCGAGCCGTCGCAGGCAGCTTTGAGCCCCTTTTCCTACAACCATTACCCGGGAGAACGGAGAGCACAGAGAGCACAGGGATAAACAGGAGGACGAGGAGCACCGAAACTTCTAAATAACACGTTGATTTATAAGTGTTTTTCTGAGAAATTTCTGCGGAATCATGCAATCTCAATCTATCAAATTACGTGATTCAGCTTATTTGATAGGTACTTGATGGCGATAGACTCAAACCGAACCGTGTGATGTTCAGCGTATTCAATCATTGAAGTTGCGCGGATTCGAGCGTCCAATAGGTCCATCAAAAATACTCAAAGGACTGACATGGCAACGCAGAAGCAATCGCGAAACCGGCGGCTCAACATGGCCGAGCGCGCCAAGCAGCAGATGGACATCCAGTTCCCCGGCCACCCGGATGCGCTGCTCTGGCACCGCAAACTGAATGATGGCTACTCAACGATCCCCCGCACACTGCCACTGGCGATACAGGCCATCGACGCTCAATCCAAGGGACAGCCTGCGGGGCACACGCTGCTGTGCCTGTGGATTCGCGCACCTGACCACCCTTTTCTCACGATTGAGGCCCCGGCCACCTTCGCCGCTGAAGCGGGCTTCGATGGTGAGCGTGCGGTTGATACCTGGCGCCGTCGTATGCGCGCGCTGCGCGATCTGGGGTTCATCGAGGCAAAGAAGGGGCCTACCGGTGACTTCCACTACGTACTGCTGCTCAACCCCAACGTGGGCATCGAAAAGCTGAGGCGAGCGGACAAAGTGCAGACGGTTCTCTATGGACGCTTCCGGGATCGCTTGATCGACATCGGCGCGCAGGACGACATCACGGACTATGACAACTACCTGGAGGATCTCAAGAAGGCCGAAGTGAAGGCCGCTGCGAAAGCGCCGAAGACTGCCAAGAGCCCTGCCGCTTCTGCGGACGCATCGACCAAGACGGCCAGTGCCTCCGCAAAGCCCAAGTCAAGGACTCGTTCGAGGGTGAGAGAGGAATGATGATGTCCCGTATCAAAGATCCTCCAGAAGAAAGCAGCTTGTTCGGTCGATGGGCTCGATGGGCGGCTGCGCCGTACTGCGAATTCAAAGACGACCGCGCCCGACTGCTTGCCCTGGTTGCGCGCGATGTACGCAAGGTGGCCATCGTGATCGTGCTCGCGGTCACGGGTGTCTCGGTGCCGTGGCGTGGGTGGGCAGCCTTTTTGCTAGGATGAGCCCGGCGTGTCGCTCAATGCTGGCTGGCCAGCCGATCCGGCGCTGCCGGGTCGGCAGTATTCAGGGGCGCCAAGCCTGCGCGCAGTTATCACGCGGCGCGGGCGCGTGTGAAGGGGCGTCCGACGACGCCCCAAGGCCGAGTCAGACAACGACACGTCCGGCCAGCCGCGCATCGCGCGCATAGGCGCTCAATCGCTTCTCGGCGCGAAACGACAAGTCGCGCTCGATCGGCAAGCCCAGCCCGCCGCGCACCGTCGCCAGTTCGCCCAGGCTGACCCAGCCGATTTTCGGCATCCCCAGGCCCAGGTCACAAAGACCAAAGGCATGGTCGTGGTCATCGGGATCAATCTCGGTCAGCAGCCAGGTCGCGCCAGCGTCAGGCGTGAACAGCTTGACCACAGGCGCCGGATCGAAGTCCGGGTTCTCCAGCGATTCGCGGCCGTTGGCCAGCAGCACGACGCGCTGCTCGTCGGTGATGAGTGCGTGGTTCATGGTGAACTCCTGAAAGGTTGCCGGGCGGAATTGCCCAGCCCTTCCGGGGCACTGCGCAGCGCAAGCAGTCAAGGGTCAACGACGGCCGCAGGCCGCCAGCGTGCAAGGCACGCGCCGCCCTTGCACAGCGAGCACGCCGTGACACGATGAAGGGAACAGCAAGCCGCCACACCCCACCCCCAGCCATACCCGCCCCGGTATTGGCAAGCGAAGCGCGCAGGCCCCAAGCTGAACGCCGGGCCGGAGGCATCAGCCGAGCGGAGCGAGGGAGCGATGGAAGCCCGTCACGGGCGAGACCCCACAGGGGGCACGATGCGCTATGCGCACGACAGCACGACCGGCCATGTTTCCTGGCCGGAAACGCCCAGATTTCAAAGGGCAACCTCTTGGAGTCGAGAAGGGCCTTGACGGGACCTACCGCCATAGCAACTTGACGTCTCTGCGTAAATCTGGTTACGATTCAATCGCGGTTCAGCCGAACCGTGGGTGAGTTGCTCCCGTCAGTGCACGCACCGGACACCTGTCCGGCCTGGCAAAACCAGCGTGAAGTACCCCCTTCATTTTCCCGGCTTGGTTTGAGTCCCGGAAAGCCGAACAACGCGTGCCGTTCTTCATTGTGCTTTCCATGACGGAGCTCAATCCATGGCAACGCCCACTTCGGGTTCTTCGGCCGCCACGGCCGCATTCCCTTCCCCCTCTGCTGCTTCGGCGGCGCCGCTGACCGACGAAGCACGCGCCGGTGCTCTCTGGACCTTTCTCCAGGCCCAGGCACCACGCTTCACCTTCGACCAGGCGCTCGAGGTTGTCCAGTCGCTGCGCATCGACCCACGCGAGGATCACAAGACGCTCGCCAAGCGTTTGCGCAAGGCGCTGCAAGAGCGGCGCATCGCGCTCAAGCACGTGAACGCCCTGCATGCTGCCGCCCGGCTGAACGGCCACGCCAGTTGGCACACCGATGACGAGGCGGCAGTTGCGCGCCTGCGCTTCGAGGTCATCGAGAGCGGCCCCCAGATGCGGCGGTCCGAGTTCGCGTCCTGGAGCGAGCTCGCCGTAGAGCTGCGCGTCTGGGCAGACAAACTGCATGCCAGTGGCCAGTTGCCACTGGGCGTGCTGGCGATGAACTTCACGGGTCGCTCGCTGCGCTTCACGGTTCCGGCGCCCAAGCAAGGTGAAGGTGCTGCCCCGGGCCGCAACGAGCTGTGGACGGTAGCTGGCGTTGGACCAGTGTCCGACGATGACCAGGACTGGCTCGCCGAAGCGCCGGCCGCGCTGGAGAAGCTGCGCCGGCACCTGGAAGAGACCGGCAAGGCCGTGCTGGACGGCTACGCCACGCTCTACCTGTGCGCCAACTCCCATGACCGGGCCGGCGACGTCAACGCCGTGGCTGCTGGCGATGTCGTGAATTCGGAACTGGTGCTGCTGCGGGAGCCGGATGAAGACGACCCGCACAGCGGCTACGAAATCGCCCGTGGCGACGAGCTGACCTGCTGGCACCAGTTGGAGCTGTCGCTGCGCGACGACCAGACCGCGCGCAAGCCGGCTTCCATCGATGTGCACATCCCGCAAGAGGGTGTGGGGGCCTGGTTCGTCAATGGCGAGCGCTATGTGTGGGCGCTGGAAACGTTGAAGCCCAACGAATTCGTGCCGGGGCGCGTCAACCGGCAGCTCGGCATCCCGGACTGCGAGCGGCTGCTGCGTCGCTACAAGCTCGCCCGTCGCCTCCACGACGGCGGCTTCCGCCACCACGACATGACCAAGCGCGTCGACTATCTGGGCGGGCCGCTGGAGACCTGGCGTGTCGATCTGCACCGGCTGCTGCGCATGCTGAATGAGGCTGGCCTGACCTGGGAGGGCTACATCGAGAAGTTCGGCGCCGAGCCGCTGCCGATGAAGGCCGCCCTGCCAGTGGGCTTCGTGATGCAGATGCTGGAGGATCTGAAAGTCGAAGAGCCGAACAAGGTGTTCGCCTGGCCAACGCTGGCCGAGATGGCACTCGTCACGAACGACAAGCTGCTGTACAGCCTGCTACCGCGCGTGGATGCTGTCCGCTACGTCAAGCCGAAGGACCTCGACACGCAGACTGCGGCCGACGTGCACAAGGCCATCGATGAGTTCGCCAGCGCGCTGCAGGTGCACAAGATGGTCGCGGCCGGGGCGCTGCCCATGAAGGACGAACTGCCGTACCTAGTGTATGCCAACGATGCCCAGGAGCTGCGCATGTCCGCGGAGGCCCTGGGCATGCGGCTGTACGTGGCGGTGTCGCCGCACCTCATTTCGACCAAGGGCCTGCTGCCCGAAGTACCGGGGGTGAAGACCTGGCCGTGGGCGTTCGCACACGCGCTGCTCGTGCGCTACGAGCGCGAAGGAGCTGCGCAATGACGCCGGCAGCCGAGAACCTGCGCGTGCTCCTCGAAGCCCGCGACATTGACGGCTTCCTGACCGCCTTGGAGGCCTACCGCCAGCAGCACCCGTTCGAGCCGGTGGTCACCGCCTTGACCCAGCGGGTGTTCCCGCCGCTGCTGCGCACGGCGTTCCAGGAAGAACGCCTGCCGCCCGCCGTCCTGGCCCGGCTCTACCGCATGGTGCGCTCCGGTCAGTTAGTGCTCGTGGAGAACGACCTCCTGGTCGCCATCAACTTGCGCATCGACGATGCCATCCGCGAGGTAGAGCCGGCGACGGTCACGCCGGTGCCGCCGCTGGTCACCAAGGAGGATGTCAGGCCGAAGGCCGTGCAGTGGTCGCCGCCCTCGATGCCAGGTGGCCAGCGGGTGGCCGCGACAGAGATGAAGCGGATTGCTGTCGTCAGCGCCTTCACCTTCGGCACCTGGGCTGCGGTCGACGCCTTCGACTTCCGCCGCAACGCCTGTGCCAGCCAGCAGGAGCGCGAGTTCCTGCGCGCAGTCCGCCAATTCTTCCCGTCGCTGCAGGCCTATCCCAACATGCCGTTGAAGAACTTCATCGACATCGACAAGCTTGAGGCGACCGTTCCGGCGCGGGTCCGCCAATACGCGTGGCTGGCGCAGGTGGATGTCCTGCTGTGCACCGCCGACGAAGACCCGGTTGCCGGCATCGAGCTGGACTCCATGCACCACGACACCGAGGAAGCGGCCGAGCGCGACGAGCTGAAGAACATGCTTTTCAGGCTCGCCGGACTGCCCCTGGTGCGTATCAGGGCGGACGACGAGAAGGCGGTGCGGGCGGAAGACTTCTACGACCTGCTGATGGCGGAGTCCAAGACACTGGATGCGCTCAGGCCACGGCGCATGCGGCCGAGAAGGACTCACGACTTCCTGGTGCCGGCGGAGTCGGCCACACGCACAGCGCCTGCAAGCATGGCTCGGGGATAGGCATGGAAGAAGGAATCTCCCCGTTTCAGCATGAGAGCGACGCCCGCCTGCGGCCTGCCCGGCGGCGGGCGCAGGAGCGGCCCATTCCAGGCGAGCCGCTTGCGCTCGACAAGCCCGAGGTCAAGGAGGTGATGGATACCGAAACGGGCAGGCATCTGCCTGTGTCGGTCGTGATGGGCACCGACTACGAGAAGCTCATGCAGCTGCGCATGGCGGTTCGCACTCAGATGCGCAAAAGCGATCCGCTCTACCGGTGCTCGCTGTGCGGCGTCGCGGTCCACATCTGCCGCGCCAAGGACAAACCAAAGTTCTTCTTCCGGCACCAGCACGAGGATGGAAGCTGCCCCGCGCAGACCAAGGGCGAGTTGAGCCAGGATGAGATCAACGCCCGCAAGTACAACGGCGCCAAGGAAAGCAGGCTACACCGCCGGATGAAGGACTGGCTCTGCCAGTGCCTGGCGGTGGATGGCCGGTTCGAAGACATTGCCCAAGAGCCCACCTGGAAGGGCCCGCTGACCGGCAGCCGCCGGCGACCGGATGTCAGAGCCGTATACAACGGGCTGCCCATCGCCTTCGAAATCCAGCTGTCCACGACGCATCTGGATGTCATCGCCGCGCGGCGCGACTTCTACATGCAGGAAGGCGGGCTGCTGGTCTGGCTGTTCGCCGAGTTCGACACCGAGCACCGGCGCATGACCGATGACGATGTCTTCTACAACAACAACCTGAACGCCTTCGTCGTCAACGCCAAGACGGTTGAAGCGTCGCTCGAAGCGAAGGAGTTCCTGCTGGACTGCATCTGGGCACAGCCTGTCAAGGGTGGTGGCCATTCAGGCCTATATCGCCGTGTCGTGCCCTTCCACGAACTGCGGCTTGACCCGAAGACCCAACAGGCATACCACTTCGACTACGAGACAGCGAAGCGACAACTTGAGGCAGAGGTCGAATCCGAGAAGCAATTGCTGCGCAACGACTTCGAGGCCTGGATGGGGGCTACCGGCTACTATGGCCCAGAGGCCTCCACACAATGGTCCACGTTCCGCAGGCGCTTCAAGCAGTTCGATGTCGAACTGCCACAGTACCTTGGTGAATTTGACAGGCCGCTGCTGACCTGTCTCTATTCGGCGAAGAACAACCGTCCGTGGGGCCAGAAGCACAAGCATCTGGTCGAAGTGGCGCATCGTGTCGCCAACAGCGAGAAGGACCACCTCAAATGGTTCATGCACGCGGTGCGCAAGTATGGGCGACTCGAATCAATGAAGGCCGAGGGACAGCACGGGCTTTGGCAGAAGCGGTACGGCGAGCTTCGCACGGAATACGACACTGACCCAGCCCCGTTCGAGCCCGCGCGAGAACTCCAGCCGATGGTGTCGCTCCTGTTCCCGGAGCTCCTGCCTTTGCCCTGAGCGGGTGCCTGCTGATGCGCGAAGGTGTAGACGTACTATGCCCTTCTGCGCCACAGCAGGTTGTGCCGATAGGTACTGAAATTCACCATATCTCCATGCAGCGTACTCATGGAGTCCAGGGTGGAACAACTATCGCAAACATCCAATACCGCCGACATCGACGCCGGCCAGGCCCTCCCCTTGCCGGGCACGGAAGGTTATGAGGCACTGCCGCAGTTTCCGAAGCGCAGCGCCCTTCCCTTCCGGCGCACCATCCGCCGCCAGGAACTGCGGCAGATCGTCCCCCTGGCCGAAACGACGATCTACGAAATGGAACGCCGCGGCGAATTCCCACGCCGCTTCAACCTGACGGCGCGCTGCGTGGTGTGGGACCTGGCCGAAGTCGAGGCGTGGGTCGAAGAGCGAAAGCAGGCACCTCGCGGCCGCACCACCAGGCCAGATGTCCACCAGCGAAAAACCCGCCCAGTCCGAGCGAGTTCGAGCAAGACATGAGGCTGGGCAACGGCCTCATCCAACCAGAGCTTCCAGTGCCTTGGACGCCGAGCGCGGTAACCGCCGCCCCTCCTTCGCCACATTGACCTGCAAGGCCACCCGAGCCACGTCAAACACATCCTTGGCCAGCGCATAGCTGCCCTTGGCCTGCAACCAGGCCAGCACATCTGCCAGGTGCCAGATCGACGCGCTGCCCTCGTGCACGGGCGCCGGAAAGCTGCCCGGATGGGCCAGCATCAGCTTGCGCATGTTCTGCCGCGACACGCCCACGATGTCGGCCACGTCGGTCAGCCCGACCAGATCCGGCGCCACTTCGATCAGCCGGGCTGACGGTGCAGCATGGCGCACGTCGGCGAGCGCGCTGCGCACCGCCTCGTCCGCATCGGCCGCCTCGCGGGTGAACTCCAGCGCCAGCCGCCCCGGTTGCCCGATACCGACCAGGGCATCGTCGCAACCGGCTTCGCCCAGACGCTCGACCAGCGCATCGGCGTCGCGGTCCTCGTCCGCAAGCTGGTATTTCAAGGTGAACGTGTATTCCATCGCGCTACTCCTGGGCACCGTCGTCAGCCTCGCGCTGCTGGCGGTGCGTGGTGCAGTTGTCCACGACGCGCCGCAAGGCGCGGGCGTGGTTGCCGGGGTTCTTCGGCGTGCTCCAGACACTGGTGATGCAGAACTCGCCGCAGCGGCATTCCTCATCGTTATACGGGCAGTAAATTCGCCCCCAGGCATGACTGCCGCCGACTTCGACGCGCCAGCCCTGCCCTTCGGCGTGTCTGAGGGCTTCCTCGACCTCTTTCTTGGGATGAGAGGGGCGAACCATCAGTAGCCTCCAGTATCAGCACAAGCCATAAGGTTGTCAAGTGACAACCTTATCTCGGCAGGATTGACCCGCATACCGCGCGGCTCGGCCATCAGGAAGTTCAAATTTCCAGGTTTTCGATCACTCTGAGTGATCGTTTTCTCAAAACAATAAACCTGACGCAGCCCGGCAAAGACCGATTCAAGGCAAACCATGATGCGGCCCTCCTACGCGATCGCGCTCAACGCTGGCACGGTCACGTTCTCTGGCATCAGCTTCGGCACGTAGGTCTGCCCACCGCCCCAGGCATCGACCAAGTGGGCCCACTCTTGCAGCATGTGGCGCCGCTGCACGGCGTATTCGGCCTTGTTGTAGACCGAGCGCGAGGAACGCCCCTCCTCGTGCGCCAAGCACTTCTCGATCCAGTCGCGGTTGAAGCCGATTTCGTTCAGCAGCGTCGAGCCAGTGCGGCGCAGGTCGTGGACGGTGAATGGCTGCAGCGGCAGACCCTTGGCCTTAGCGCCTTCTGCCACGAGCATCGTGATGCGATTCAAGGTCGCATTGGACATGCACCGCCGTGGATCATAGCGAGAAGGAAAGACGAAGCTGGAGCCTGCGGCGCACGCGTGCAGCGTGACGAAGATGTCGAGCGCCTGGCGTGACAGATAGACCACATGCGGATTGCGCCCCTTCATCCGCTGCTTCGGAATCGTCCACGTCGCGTTCTCGAAATCGACCTCATCCCAGGTGGCCTGGATCAGTTCGCTCTTGCGCACCAGCGTCAGCAGGATCAGGCGCAACGCCAGCTTGATGGTCGGATAGGTCGCCACCGTCTCCAGTTGCTGCACCGTCAGCCGGATTTCCAGCGGCGACAGGGCACGATCCTTCGGCACGAAGGTGGCGATCGAGGACGGTCCCACGCTGTCGGCCGGGTTGACCACCTTTTCGCCGTGGGCGATCGCGTAGACGTAGACCTGCTTCACGATGTCCCGGATCTGCACCGCGGTGGCCGGCGCCCCGCGCTCCTTGACCTTGTTGCACAAGATCCGCAGGTCTTCGGCTTGGATTTCGGTCAGCAGGCGATTCTGGAAGACCGGCAGGATGTCCCGGTCGATGATGTGCATGCGCGCGGCGCGGGTGCTGTCGGCCCACCTCGTATGGGCGAGGAACGTCTCCATCGCCGCGCCGAAGGTCTTGATGGCGCGAACCCGGCGCTTGTCGCGTTGCTTTTCCAGCGCGGGCGAGATGCCCTGGAGAACGGCTTTGCGCGCCTCCAGGAGCAGTTCGCGCGCCATTGCCAGCGAAATACCAGCTGGCCCGTAGCGGCCGATGGTCAAGGTCTCGCGGCGGCCGTTGAGACGGTAGTCGTATCGGAAGGTGACGGTATTTGCGGGCGATACCGTCACGTACATCCCATCCCGGTCAGAAACCTTATAAGTCAAGGACTTAGGCTTCAGATTGCGCAGCGCTGTGTCGGTCAGCATCGAGGTTTTCTCCTGTTTTTTTGACGGCTTTTACCGTCAGGGACCAGGAGACCCGCTGATGCCCGGAAAGCCGCATGAAACAAGCTTTCCCGAGAAGGCTTTTACCGTCAAAGACGGTAAAAGTCTCAATAGTGAACGAGAGTGTCTTAATTGCGCATCAATTCTTACCGTCAGCTCTACCGTCAACCGTTTTTGCTGGTCGGCGATAGCCATCGATAGTTACCGCGACGTATTTCTTTTTAAATCAACACGTTACAGCGGCCTTGTCGATAGCTGGCGATAGTCCTTGAAGGACCTAAATTCACTCCCACTCGATCGTCGCCGGCGGCTTCGTCGAAACGTCGTAGGTCACGCGGTTGATGCCGCGCACTTCATTGATGATCCGGCCAGACACCTTCTTGAGCAGGCCGTAGGGCAGCTCGGCCCAGTCGGCGGTCATGAAGTCGCTGGTCTGCACGGCGCGCAGGGCCACGACGTAGTCGTAGGTGCGGCCGTCGCCCATGACGCCCACGCTCTTGACGGGCAGGAAGACGGTGAAGGCCTGGCTGGTGAGGTCGTACCAGTTCTTGCCGGTGGCTTCGTCCGTCCAGTTGCGCAGTTCCTCGATGAAGATGGCGTCGGCGCGGCGCAGCAGGTCGGCGTATTCCTTCTTGACTTCACCCAGGATGCGCACGCCCAGGCCCGGGCCGGGGAAGGGGTGGCGGTAGACCATTTCACGCGGCAGGCCCAGGGCCACGCCGAGTTCGCGCACTTCGTCCTTGAACAGGTCGCGCAGGGGCTCGAGCAGCTTCAGGCCGAGCTGCTCGGGCAGGCCGCCGACGTTGTGGTGGCTCTTGATGGTGACGGCCTTCTTGCTCTTGGCGCCGCCCGACTCGATGACGTCGGGGTAGATGGTGCCCTGGGCCAGGAAGGTGGCGCCCTTGTGGCCTGCATCGCCGGCCTTGAGCTTGGCGGCCTCGGCCTTGAACACGTCCACGAACAGGCCGCCGATGATCTTGCGCTTGGCCTCGGGCTCGCTGACGCCGGCCAGCTTGCCCAGGAACAGGTCGCTGGCGTCCACGCGGATGACCTTGGCGTGCAGCTTGCCTTCGAACATTTCCATGACCATGTCGCCTTCGTTCAGGCGCAGCAGGCCGTGGTCCACGAAGACGCAGGTCAGCTGGTCGCCGATGGCGCGGTGGATCAGGGCTGCAGCCACGGACGAATCCACGCCGCCAGACAGGCCGAGGATGACTTCCTCGTCACCCACCTGCTCGCGGATTTTGGCGACGGCTTCCTCGATGTAGTCGCCCATGATCCAGTCGGCGTTGGCCGCGCAGATCTCGCGCACGAAGCGGTTGAGCAGGGCCGCGCCCTGCACGGTGTGCGTGACTTCGGGGTGGAACTGGACGGCGTAGAAGCGGCGCGCCTCGTCGGCCATGCCGGCGATGGGGCAGGACGGCGTGGAGGCCATGACCTTGAAGCCCGGGGGCAGCTCGGTGACCTTGTCGCCGTGGCTCATCCAGACCTTGAGCATGCCGTGGCCTTCGGCCGTGGCGAAGTCCTGGATGCCCTTGAGCAGTTCGGTGTGGCCATGGGCGCGCACTTCGGCATAGCCGAATTCGCGGGTGTGCGAGCCTTCGACCTTGCCGCCCAGCTGGGTGGCCATGGTCTGCATGCCGTAGCAGATGCCCAGCACGGGAATGCCCAGCTCGAACACGGCGTCGGGGGCGCGGTCGTCCACTTCGTAGACGCTGGCGTGGCTGCCCGACAGGATCACGCCCTTGAGGCGGCCGTCGGCGGCGAATTCGCGCACCCAGTCGCTGCTGACGTCGCAGGGGTGGACTTCGCAGTAGACATGGGCTTCGCGCACGCGGCGGGCGATCAGCTGGGTGACTTGGGAGCCGAAGTCAAGAATGAGGATCTTGTCGTGTTGCATGGTCATCTCAGGCAAAGGTGATGGGAGGGGATCAGAAATCTTCAGGGGCCAGCAGCGCCAGCCCGCGCTTGCGGGCGGCGGCGGCCTGGGCCGCGTCAAAGGTGGCCAGCGGCAGGCGCAGCGACTGCGCCAGCCACAGGTAGGCCGCGTCATAGACCGGCAGGCGGGTGTCCAGCGCCACGTCGAGCACGGCCTTGTGCTGGGCGGGCGCCAGCTCGTGCAGCTCCACGCGGTGGCGGATGGCCTCGAGCACGCCCCACAGGCCTTCGACCGAGCTGTGCGGAATGCGGCCGCCGTGCACGCCCGAGGCGATCAGGTTGCCGCATTCCCACTGCCAGAGGTTGGGCGCCTGCGGGTCCACTTCGTGGCGGCGGATGCGGGTATACAGGCGCTGGGTGTGCACGCTGGCGGCATCGGGCAGCAGCCAGGCGGCGGTGACGGAGGCATCGAGCACGAAGGAGGTCATGCCTGGCTCCGGCCTGCGTGGCGCAGTCGGGTGGTGGAGTCCGGCGCCTGTGCCGACTGTGCCGGCTGGGCCGGCCGCACCGTGGCCTGCAGCGCCTGCATCTGCTCCAGCTCGCGGGCGATCTGCTCGTCGGTGATCACGGGGCGGCGACGCACCGGCAGCATGCGCACCACTTCCTTGCCGTGGCGGGTGATGCGCACTTCCTCGCCCTGCTCGACAAGTTCGATCAGGGCGGAGAAACGGGTCTTGGCTTCGTAGATGCCGACAGATTGCATGGCGGGGCTGAAAACAAAAACAGGCCTGGTATCCGGCCTGGCCCGAATTCTATCATTCTGGCCAGAATTTCCAAAAATTCAGACCAGAACCTCGCGGATATTCCAGGCATTGGCCTCTGCTGCCTGCTGGCGCGCCCCACTCAATGCTGTTCGTGCACGAAGCCGACAAACCGCGCCAGCGCGGGCGACATGGCTCCGGCCGGCCAGGCCAGGCTGGTCTCGCAGACCGGCAGGGCAACGGCCTTGCTGCCTGCACGGGTGCTGGCGAAAACCGCCTCGCGGTAGACCACGCCGGGCCTGCAGAACTGCATCACGCTGGCGGGCACCCAGGCCAGGCCGATACCGCCCCAGACCAGGTTCACGATGGTCTGCATCTGTATCGCCTGCTGCGCGATGCGCGGCACATGTCCGTGCCGTCGGTACAGATCCGTCACCGCGTCATGGAGCGAGGGCATGATGCGGCGCGGAAAGATCACCAGCGGCTGCTCCAGCACCTCGTCGAGCATCAGCCGGTCCGCACCGGCAAGCGCATGCTGCTGAGGCAGGGCCAGCACCATGGCTTCCCGTCCCACGGCCAGGCGCTCCAGGCCGGCCGGCGCATGCCCGGGGGCATGCAGCATCAACCCGGCATCGATCTGCCCGCGCTCGAACGCCTCCATTTGCACATCGCTGGTGGCCTCGACCAGCTCCAGCGCCACACCGGGCGTGCCTGCAACGAAGTCCCGCACCCACAGCGGCAGCCGGGTGAAGCCGATGGTGGAGACAAAGGCCAGCCGCACGCGCCCCACTTCTCCCGCTGCCGCAGCCCGCGCAATCCCGGGCAGCGCTGCCGCCCGTCCCAGCAGTTCACGCACCTGCGGCACAAGCGCCTCGCCGGCGGGCGTCAGCGCGACGTGGCGGCTCGAGCGCTCGAACAGCGCCACGTCCAGGCTGCGCTCCAGCTGCGCGATGGCCTGGGTGAGCGGCGGCTGCGTCATGTGCAGGCGTGATGCGGCCCGGCCGAAGTGCAACTCGTCCGCCACGGCCAGGAATTGCCGCCAGACGCGCAGATCAATGGGGGGCTCATTCATATGTGCAGCATATCAATCATGCCGATGAATAGGATTGGATCAGATGAATCAGTCGGCCCATACTCATCCAACCCCCACAACGAGAGACATGCCATGACCCCGCCGAACCAGATCAACCGCCGAAGCTCCCACATCACCGAAGGCAAGGCGCGCGCCGCCAACCGCTCCATGTTCTACGGCATGGGCTACAAGGAAGAGGATTTCAAGAAGCCCATGGTCGGCGTGGCCAACGGCCACAGCACGATCACGCCGTGCAACTCCGGCCTGCAAAGGCTGGCGGACGCGGCCATCGCAGGCATCGAGGAGGCCGGCGGCAACGCGCAGGTGTTCGGCACGCCGACCATCTCGGACGGCATGTCCATGGGCACGGAAGGCATGAAGTACTCGCTGGTCAGCCGCGAGGTGATCGCCGACTGCATAGAGACCTGCGTGGGCGGCCAGTGGATGGACGGCGTGCTGGTGGTCGGCGGCTGCGACAAGAACATGCCGGGCGGCATGATGGGCATGCTGCGCGCCAATGTGCCGGCCATCTATGTCTACGGCGGCACCATCCTGCCCGGCAGGTGGAAAGGCCGGGACCTGAACATCGTCAGCGTGTTCGAGGCCGTTGGCGAGAACGCCGCGGGCAAGATCAGCGACCAGGAGCTCAAGGACATCGAGCAGCACGCCATTCCCGGCACGGGCTCGTGCGGCGGCATGTACACCGCCAACACCATGTCGAGCGCGTTCGAGGCGCTGGGCATGAGCCTGCCCTACTCCTCCACCATGGCCAACCCCCATGATGAAAAGGAGAACTCGGCCAAGGAATCCGCCAGGGTGCTGATCGAGGCCATCAAGATGGACCTCAAGCCGCGCGACATCGTGACGCGCAAGTCCATCGAAAACGCGGTCTCGGTGATCATGGCGACCGGAGGCTCCACCAATGCCGTGCTGCACTTTCTCGCGATCGCCCATGCGGCCGGCGTGCCCTGGTCCATCGACGACTTCGAGCGCATCCGCCAGCGGGTGCCGGTGCTGTGCGATCTCAAGCCCAGCGGCAGATACCTGGCGGTGGACCTGCATCAGGCGGGCGGCATCCCGCAGGTGATGAAGATCCTGCTGAATGCGGGCCTGCTGCACGGCGACTGCATCACCATCTCGGGCCAGACCATCGCCGAGACCCTGGCCGGCGTGCCTGACGAACCGCCCAACCCCCAGGTCATCCGCCCCCTCTCGGATGCGCTCTACCCGCAGGGCCACCTGGCCATCCTCAAGGGCAACCTGAGCCCGGAAGGTGCGGTGGCCAAGATCACGGGCCTGAAAAACCCGGTCATCACCGGCCCGGCACGCGTGTTCGACGATGAGCAATCGGCACTGGCAGCCATCCTCGACGGCAGGATACAGGCCGGCGACGTGATGGTGCTGCGCTACCTGGGCCCCAAGGGCGGCCCCGGCATGCCGGAAATGCTGGCCCCCACGGGCGCCCTGATCGGCGCCGGCCTGGGCGAGAGCGTGGGCCTGATCACCGATGGCCGCTTCTCCGGCGGCACCTGGGGCATGGTGGTCGGCCACGTGGCGCCGGAAGCGGCCGTGGGCGGCACCATCGCGCTGGTGCACGAGGGCGACTCGATCACCATCGACGCGCACGCATTGCAACTGCAGCTGAACGTGCCCGAAAACGTGCTCGCCCAGCGCCGCGCGGCATGGAAGGCCCCCGCGCCCCGCTACACGCGGGGCGTGCAGGCCAAGTTCGCGTTCAACGCATCGAGCGCCAGCTCGGGCGCGGTGCTGGACAACTTCGCCATTTGAGCGTCGTCATCTGAGCTTCGCCATCTGAGCTTCGTGAGCGCACGAAAAAAAGAGGCCCGGGCAGCGGCTGCCCGGACCTCTTTTCCATCCCGCGCCAAGGCGCTGGACCTGGATCAGTCGGCGCGGTAGTTGGGCGCTTCCTTGGTGATCTGCACGTCATGCACGTGCGATTCACGGATGCCTGCGGCGGTGATCTCCACGAACTCGGCCGTGTTGTTCATCTCTTCGATGGTGGCGCAGCCGCAGTAGCCCATGGCAGCGCGCACGCCGCCGGCCATCTGGTAGACGATGGAGACCATGGAGCCCTTGTAGGGCACGCGGCCTTCGATGCCTTCGGGCACGAGCTTGTCGGCGTTGGGATTGCCGGTGCTCGATTCCTGGAAGTAGCGGTCGGCCGAGCCCTGCTGCATGGCGCCGATGGAGCCCATGCCGCGATAGCTCTTGTACGAACGGCCCTGGTACAGGATGACTTCGCCCGGAGCCTCTTCGGTGCCGGCGAACATGCCGCCCATCATGATGGTCGAGGCGCCAGCGGCCAGGGCCTTGGCGATGTCGCCCGAGAAGCGGATGCCGCCGTCGGCGATCAGCGGCACGCCCGTGCCTTGCAGGGCCTGGGCCACGCTGTCGATGGCCATGATCTGGGGCACGCCCACACCGGCGACGATGCGCGTGGTGCAGATGGAGCCGGGGCCGATGCCGACCTTGACGGCGTCGGCGCCTGCCTCGGCCAGTGCCAGCGCAGCGGCGCCGGTGGCGATGTTGCCGCCGATGACGTCCACCTGCGGGTAGTTCTGCTTGACCCAGCGCACGCGGTCGATCACGCCCTTGCTGTGGCCGTGGGCCGTGTCCACCACCAGTGCATCGACGCCGGCCTTGACCAGCAGCTCCACGCGCTGCTCGGTGCCCTCGCCCACGCCCACGGCGGCGGCCACGCGCAGGCGGCCTGCGCTGTCACGCGCTGCGTTGGGGAAGGTGGTCTGCTTGGTGATGTCCTTGACGGTGATCAGGCCCTTGAGTTCAAAGGCGTCGTTCACGACCAGGATGCGTTCGAGCTTGTGCTTGTTGAGCAGGGCCTTGGCTTCCACGGGCGTGGTGCCGTCCTTCTCGTTGACGGTGATCAGGCGCTCGCGCGGCGTCATGATCTGGCTGACCTTGACGTCGTAGCGGGTCTCGAAGCGCAGGTCGCGGCTGGTGACGATGCCCACCACCTTGCCGCCGTCGCAGACGGGGAAACCCGAGATGCCGAGATTCTCGGACAGCTGCAGCACCTGCAGCACGGTGTGCTCGGGGGTGATGACCACGGGGTCGTGCACCACGCCGGATTCGTGGCGCTTGACCTTGGACACTTCGGCGGCCTGCTGCTCGGCCGTCATGTTCTTGTGGATGACGCCGATACCGCCCTCTTGCGCGATGGCAATGGCCAGACGCGCCTCGGTCACGGTGTCCATGGCGGCGGACACAAGGGGAATGTTCAGGGAGATGTTGCGCGAAAAGCGCGTCTTGAGCGAAGTGTCCTTGGGCAGGACCTGGGAGAAAGCGGGGACCAGAAGGACGTCGTCGAAGGTCAGGGCTTTACCGAGAAGGCGCATGTGAGAGCTCCAAAAGAAGGATTGTACCCGTGCGCCGGATCACAATGTATGCTGTAGGCCATTCGGCCCGATCCCCAACTCACCATGCACGCCATCAAGCTTGTTTTGCTAGTCACGCTTGCCGCCTGTTCGCTGCCCGCAGCCGCCCAGTGGCAATGGGTCGACGCCACAGGCCGCAAGGTCTTCAGCGACCGCGCACCGCCTCCTGACATTCCCGCCAAGAACATCCTGCGCCAGCCTGGCGGCAGCACACCGCCGCCTGCCGCCGCGCCCTCCGCCGCTGCGGCAGCTGCGGATGCAGGCACGGCGCCTGCGGCGGACGCCGCGGCACCGGCAGCACCTGCCGCAGCCGCCAAGGACACCAAGCCCGCAGGCACCGACAAGGCCCTGGAAGAACAAAAGCGCAAGGCCGAAGCCCAGGAGGCCGCCAAGGCCAAGGCGGAAAAGGAACGGATTGCCAAGCAGCGCCAGGACAACTGCGCACGCGCCAAGCAGTCCAAGACCGCGCTGTCTTCGGGCCGCCTGCTGGGCTACACGAATGAGCAGGGCGAGCGCGGCTTCATGGACGACGCCACGCGCGATGCGGAACTCAAGCGCGCCGACGCCATCATCGCCTCCGATTGCGGCGCAATGCGCTGATCGCCGAATCCGGGCCGGCTCAGTAGCCGGCCTTGGCTCCAGGCCTCTGGCGCTGGAACAGCCCCGTGGCCCGAGCGCCCTGGCGTGCGAAACGCTCGCGGCGCGCCACCTTGGGGTCCACGGTCAAGGGCCGGTACAGCTCCACTCGGTCACCGTCGCGCAGGGCTTGCGTCAAAGGCGCGCTGCGGCCCCACAGGCCTGCCGGCCCGGCCTGCGCAAAGCCCAGCGCCTGCCAGCCGCCCGCCGCCGCCACCGCATCGGCAATCGTGGCACCGGCCGGCAATTGCAGAAACAGCTCGACGACTTCGCCGGCGCGCGCACTGCAGGCCAGCGTGATGCGCACAGCGGGCTGGGGCTCAGCCATAGACCTGCTCGGCACGCTTGATGAAGGCATCGACCATGGAGCCTGCAATGCGGTCGAACACCGGGCCGACCACGGCGGCCAGGGCCATGTTGTCGAAACCGTAGTCCAGTTGCAGTTCGACACGGCAGGCGCGCTGCGATCCGTCGCCCACGGGGCGGAACATCCAGTGGCCCTCCAGCCGCGAGAACGGCCCCTTGATCAGGCGGATGCTGACCTGGCGCCCGCCATCGTCGAGCACGCTGTGCGTGTTGCGCGTGACGAAGGACTTGCGCATGCCGCCGAATGCAATGCCCACCTCGGCCGTCATGCCCTGCTCGTCCTGCTCCAGCACCCTGGCCTGATCGCACCAGGGAAGGAAGTCGGCATAGTGGGCCACGTCCGTCACCAGGGCAAACATTTCTTGGGGGCTGTACCAGATCAGGACGGACTTGTTGACTTTTTTCATGAATGGGGCGGGCTGCACGGCATGCAAAACACCGGCAGCGCCGCCATGGCACAGCCGGCTGTCACAATGACGGCAAGGCGAAACTAAAATCCCGCACGGCGGGAAGACGGCAATCCAGTATTGTAGGGAGACCTTTCATCTCCAGGTTTTCGCCGCATCTATTACTCCATGGCCAAGAAACCTGAAACACAGTCGCGCATCGCCGACAACAAAAAAGCCGCATTCAACTACTTCTTCGAGGAACGCTTCGAGGCCGGCATCGTGCTGCACGGCTGGGAAGTGAAGGCACTGCGCAGCGGCAAGGTGCAGTTGACGGACGGCTACGTCATCGTCAAGGACGGCGAGCTGTTCCTGCTCGGCTGCCAGATCAACCCGCTCAAGACCGCCTCCACCCACGTCAACCCCGACGCGGCGCGCATCAAGAAACTGCTGCTCAAGAAGGACGACATCCTGCGCCTGATCGGCAAGGTGGAGCAAAAGGGCTTCACCCTGGTGCCCATCAACCTTCACTGGAAGAACGGCTATGTCAAATGCGACATTGCCCTGGCCAAGGGCAAGGCCGAGCACGACAAGCGCGACGTGATCAAGGACCGCGAAGGCAAGCGCGAGGTCGAGCGCGCCATGAAGAGCTTCAACCGCTGACGGGCATCCGCAGCTTTTTTTGCACTGCTGCGGAATAAACCGGCACGGCCCAGTGTTCATTGCAGTGTCCGGCCGCAATTTCGCGCGCCGGCAAGCACCGGAGACAGCGATGAAGAAGCTCGGCATGAAACTTGGTACCTGTGCCTTCACGGCAGCCCTGACATTGGCCCTGGCAGGCTGCTATTCCGCGCCTGCGGCCAACGCCTCTGGCCAGACGCCGCCCAGTGCGGTCAGCGTGCAAAACGGCATTCTGGTCGGCGCCAACGGCATGACGCTCTATACCTTCGACAAGGACACGGCCGGCAGTGGCAAGTCCGTCTGCAATGGCCCCTGCGCGACCAACTGGCCGCCCCTGATGGGCAAGCAGGCGCCCTCTGGCGGCAACTACAGCGTGATCCAGCGCGACGATGGCAGCAGCCAGATCGCCTACAAGGGCAAGCCCCTGTACTACTGGGTGAAGGACGGCAAGGCCGGCGATACCACGGGCGACGGCGTCATGGGCGTCTGGCATACCGCACGCCCCTGAGTCCGGCCCCCTGCGCGATCGGACCTGCCCATGGACCGCAGCCAGATCCTGGAGCACCTGCCCGGCCTGCGCCGCTACGCGCGGCTGCTGGCAGGCGATGCCTGGGCAGCCGACGACCTGGTGCAGGACACGCTGGAACGCGCCTGCCGCAAATGGCTGCTGTGGCGCTCCGATGGCGATCTGCGCGCCTGGCTGTTCACCCTGATGCACAACCTCTACCTGAACCAGCGGCGCTCTGCCGCACGAGGGCAGTGGCTGGACATCGACAGCCTGTCCGAGTCCCTGGCAGCGCCCGAGGACAGCAGCGACGCTGCCCTGGACCTGGAGCGCTGCCTGCAGCGCCTGCCCGCCGAGCAGCGGGCCGTGCTGCTGCTGGTCAGCGTGGAGGACATGAGCTATGCCGACACGGCGCGCGTGCTGCAGCTGCCCCTGGGCACCGTGATGTCGCGCCTGTCGCGCGCACGCTCCCGGTTGCGCGAGCTGATGGAGGCACCGCCCGCAGCTTCGCCCGCCCAGACTGCTGCACCCCAAGCCGCAGCCCCGTCGCTGCGCCGGCTCAAATGACGAGGCCGCCATGACTGCCCCCGCCCCCACCTCCCCCTCCTCCTGTGTCTCGGCTGCCACGGCCATCCCCGACGAGCAGCTGCATGCCCTGGTCGATGACCGCCTGCCGGCCCCACAGGCACAGGCGCTGCGCGAGCAGCTGGATGCAGACAGCGCAGCACGCGTGGAGCAATGGCAGCGCCAGCGGCAGCTGCTGCGCGCCCTGCACGGCGCCCGCAGCGAACCGCCCATGCCCGATGAAATGCGCGCCGCCGCCGAGCAGCTGCAGGGCCTGCAAAAGCGCCAGCAGCAATGGTGGCGCTGGGGCGGCATGGCCGCAGGCTGGCTGCTGGCCTTCGGCCTGGGCTGGCTGGTGCACGGGCAGCAGGCAGCGCCTGCGGCACCCTCAACGGCGGACACGCTGGCCGCTGCCGCACCTGCCCGCTTCGCCCATCAGGCAGCAGTCGCCCACGCGGTCTACCAGCCCGAGCAGCGCCACCCGGTCGAGGTCGAGGCAGCGCAACAGGCCCATTTGCTGCAATGGCTTTCCAAGCGGCTGGGCCGGCCGCTGAAGCTGCCAGCCCTCACGGAACTGGGCTATGAGCTGGTGGGCGGCCGGCTGCTGCCCGGCGACAGCGGCGCACGCGCCCAGTTCATGTACCAGGATGCGGCCGGCGAGCGCATCACCCTGTATCTGGGCGCGCTGGAGGACCCGGCCACGCGTGGCGAGACCGCCTTTCGCTTCAGCAGCGACGGCCCCGTGCCCAGCTTCTACTGGGTGGACCAGGGCTTTGGCTATGCCCTCAGCGGCGCCCTGCCACGCAACCGGCTGCTGCAGCTGGCCACGGCCGTGCACCAGCAGCTTTGAAGCCTGGGGCCACGGCTACCAGGGCAGCGGCGCCGCCTCGCCGTTGCCATGTTCGCCGTAGTACAGCGAGGGCAGGAAGCGCGACAGGTAGGTGAACTCCGTGTAGCAGTGGCGCAGCAGGCCCAGGCCCAGCGCGTCGGGCAGCTCGGCCGCCGGGTCCGTGCAGGACTGCCCCAGCAGGAAGCGGCTGCGCAGCACGCAGCCAAAGGGCGTATCGCGCGCCAGGTGCACCATCTGCCCGTCCATCGGGTCCCCGCTGGCATCCAGCTGCACATGCTCGCCGAAGCCGATGCGCGCATACACGGCGGCCGATGCGCGTTTTTCGGCAAAGGCCAGCTCCAGCTGCGCAGGGTCGAAAAGCTCGCGCGGATCGTGGAACTTGAGCCTGGCCGCCACGGGCGGAATATCGGCCAGGGACTCCACGGCCTCGATGGACGCGCCGATGTAGCTCTCGCCCTTCTTCCATTGCGCATCCCAGCCACGATGCGCGATGTGGTCGTGCGGATGCCACCACTTGATGTGCTGCGTGGTCTCGAAGAACTTGAACCACCAGTCCAGCATGCGGCCGCTGCAGCCGTGCAGGTCGGTGCGGCAGGCCACCACCAGACAGCCGCTGGGCAGGCGCTGGATTCCCGTCTCCAGCCGCAGCGGCGTGATGTGCAGCAGCTCGTCGATGCGGGAAATGTCGGGCTCGAAGGCATGGGAGTTCATGGGTGTTTTCCGTTCCTGGGTTGATGAGGAAAAGCCATCTTATATTAAAGAAACGAACAACGTTTCCAAACAATCGGATAATCCCAGCCGGGTAACAAAATGCTGCACAACCAGGCACGACCCTGCACAACACCGAACGGAACGACAAGAAATCCAATGGAAACCGAAATCACTCCTGTGGCCCCCAGGCCGCGCGGGCGGCCGGCCCGGCCCGAGCACGAGGCCAACGATGCCGCCCTGGCCGCCGCCACCTGGCTCTTGCTCAATGAAGGCTATGCCGCCACCACCATGGAAGCCGTGGCCAGGCGCGCGGGGCTGGCCAAGAAGACGCTCTACCGCTTTGCCGCCAACCGCGAGGATCTGGTGGCCCTGGTGGTGCGCAGCTGGACCGACGGTTTCCGCCCCGCCCTGTCGGCCGATGCGCAGTCGGCCTCAGAGGTGGCTCCGGCGCTGGCCGAGATCCTGCGCGTGATTGCCGCGCGCGTGCTGTCGGCCGAGGCGGTGGGGATGTTCCGCCTGCTCACCACCGATTTCCCCGCCAAGCCCGAGTTGCTGGAGGTCTACCAGCGCAACGGCATAGAGCGCGGCCGCGGCATGCTGGTGGACTGGCTGCGACGCCAGTGCGCGAAGGGGTTGCTCAGGGCAGAGCAGCCCGATGTCATCTGCGACCTGCTGCTGTCCATGGCCATTGCCGAGCCGCTGCGGCAGATGGCCCTGGGCCTGACGCCGCCCGTGCCCGAATGGGATCCGGGCCCGCGCATTGACGACGCGGTACGGCTGCTGGCAGGCCATTCCTGCCGCATGGAGCCCGCTGATCGCTGAACCGAAAAAAAGGCCATCCGGCGCGGTGCCGGATGGCCTTTTGAACCCTTGGAGGTTTGGGCAACCGCCGCGCGATCAGTCCAGCGCCGCCAGCGGGTGCGAGTGCACGGGCCAGGGGCTGTCGAAGAAGGCACGCCATTGCGCGTCCTGCACGTCTTCGATGCGCGCATGGTTCCAGCGCGGTTGGTGGTCCTTGTCCACGGCCAGGGCGCGAATGCCTTCGATGGTCTCGCTCTGGCCGGGGCGCAGGTAAAAGCAGTGGCGCACCATGTCGCGCTCCATGCGCAGGTCCTGGGCCAGTGTCATGCCGCGTGCGCGGCGAATCTGCTCCAGCACCACGTGCAGCATCAGCGGCGAGCGCTTGCGCAGCGTGGCTGCCGTGTGCTGCGCCCACTCGCCATCCGCCGCTTCCAGTGCCTGCACCATGGCAGCCACCGTGGGCAGGGCGAACACGCGGTCGATCTCGGCGCGGGGCTGGGCCGCTGGCTTGGCCGGGGCCGTGAACTTCGACTTCACCAGCGCCTCGACGGCCGCTGCATCGGCAAAGCTGCCGGCGGCCAGCGCGTCCCACAGCGCAGGCTGCTGGTCCGAGGGCAGATAGCCATCGGCCAGGCCGAAGTCCAGCGCGTCGGCCGCGCCGATCACGTCGCCCGTCAGCGCCAGCCACTCACCCGCATGACCGGGGCAGCGCGATAGGAAGTAGCCGCCACCCACATCGGGGAACAGGCCGATGGCCGTCTCCGGCATGGCCATCTTGGTGCGCTCGGTGACGATGCGCAGCGTGCCGCCCTGGCTGATGCCCATGCCGCCGCCCATGACGATGCCGTCCATGAAGGCGATGTAGGGCTTGCCAAAGGTGTGGATCAGGTGGTTGAGCGCGTACTCCTCGGTGAAGAAGTCCTCCAGCTGGGGATTGCCCGTGCTGCCTGCGCCGTGCAGAAAACGGATGTCGCCGCCCGCGCAGAAGGCGCCGAAGGCCCCTTCCTTGCCCATGCCGCGGATGGCCACGGCCAGCACCTGATCGTCCTTTTGCCAGGCCAGCAGGGTGGCCAGCAGATCGCGCACCATGCCCAGCGACAGCGCGTTCAGCGCCTTGGCCCGGTTCAAGGTGATCATGCCAATGCGGCCCCGCACTTCGCTGAGGACTTCGCCGGCAGCTCCCGTCATATCTTGCTCCTTGTTGCTATGCATGCCCTGCCCCGGCGGCCCGGGGCGATGAGCCGCAACCATAGCTGAAAATCCGCGCCCACCCCTGACAAACAGGTGCCAATTTGCGCAAGTGCACGACAGGGCGGGCAGCCGCCGCGCACCGCAGCGCACTCAGTCCAGAGAGACGCCCGTGCTCTTGACCACGCCGGCCCAGCGCTTGATCTCGCTGCGGATGTAGGCGCCGTATTCCTCCGGCGTGGAGCCCAGTCCTTCGGCGCCCTGCAGCTGCAGCTTCTCGACCACGCCCGGGTCCTTGAGCGCGCGCATCAGCTCCTGGTTGAGCCGCTGGATGATGGCGGCTGGCGTCTTCGCGGGCACCATCACGCCCTGCCAGGCCCCGGCCTCGAAGCCGGACATGCCGCTTTCGGCCAGCGTGGGTGCATCGGGGAAGTTGGGCAGGCGCTTGGAGGAACTCACGGCCAGCAGCTTGAGCCGTCCCTCCTTGATGAAGGGAGCGACGGAGTTGATGGTGTCCGTCATGAAGTCGATCTGCCCGGCCACCAGATCCACGTCGGCCGGCGCGCTGCCCTTGTAGGGCACGTGGCTGGCCTCGATCTGGTAGTGCTGCACGACCTGGAAGGCCGCCAGGTGCGTGACATTGCCGTTGCCGGCCGAACCATAGGACAGCTGGCCCGCCTTGTCCCTGGCATGGCGCACGAACTCCTGCACGTTCTTCACCGGCAGCTTGGGGTTGACCACCAGGCCCAGCGGCACCACGGCCGTCAGCGCCACGGGCATCAGGTCCTTGTTCACGTCGTAGCTCATCTTCTTGTAGAGCGACGGGCTCAGCGCAATGGACGAGGTGTTGTAGAGCACGGTGTAGCCATCGGGCGCGGCCTTGGCCACCAGGGCGTTGCCGATGTTGCCGTTGGCGCCGGGCCGGTTGTCCACGATCACGGTCTGGCCCAGTTGCTGCCCCACCTGCTGGGCCAGCACGCGCGCCACCAGGTCGGTGGGCCCGCCCGGCGGGAAAGGCACGACCAGCGTGATGGGCTTGCTGGGCCAGGGCTGCTGGGCCAGGGCCGCTCCCGGCACTGCCGCTGCGGCTGCCATGCAGGCCGCCACGGCGGCCAGCGCCCTGCGCCGCCCTTGTCTGCCCGCGGCCTTGTTGCCTTTCTTGTCCATGCTGTTGTCTCCTGGTGTCGTTATGGGAATTCTTTTGTCCGCCTAGCTGCGCCCTGCCAGCAGGCGCACGGCCGTGTATTCCATGACCTTCTGGTGGCCCTGGTTGAAGACCTCGATGCGCGAGGTGACGACGGCGCGGTTGCCCTTGGAGGTGGGCTTGATGGCGGTGACTTCGACCAGGGCCTCGATGGTGTCGCCCACCAGCACGGGGCCGAGGATCTTCTGGTGCAGCTCCAGCATGGCCAGGCCCGTGCCCTGGATCATGCTTTGCAGGATGAAGCCTTCGATCAGCGCATAGGTCATGGCGCCCGGCACGGGGCGGCCGGCAATGGCGCCGCCGTCGTAGCCCTCCTCGATGAAGATGGCCTCCAGCATGCCCGTGGCATTGATGAAGGCGACCAGGTCGGACTCGGTCACGGTGCGGCGGAAGGTGCGCAGCTGCTGGCCAACCTGCAGGTCCTGCCAGAAAAAGCCCTGGCCCATGCGGGGCACGGCGTTCCAGGCGGCGCCAGGGTGGGGCTGCGGGGTGTTCACTGTCATCTCATGTCTCCTGTTGCGTGATCTGCAGGCCGGCGATGCGCTCGGCGCTCCAGCCCGCCTGGGCCAGCAGCGCCGCCGTGTGCTCGCCCAGGCGCGGTGGCATGCCCATGGGGGCCTGCCGGCCATCCATGCGCACGGATGAACGCGGCAGGTGCACGGTGCCCATGGCGGCGTCGTGCAGCGGCACGAAGAACTCCGTGGCCTGCAGGTGTGGATCGGCAGGCAGATCGTCCATGCGTGCCACCGGGGCGGCAGGAATCTCCAGGCGCTGGCAGGTGTCCAGCCAGTGCTGGGTGCCGTGCAGGGCCACATGCTCGCCTGCGGTCTCCAGCAGCTCGGCAATGTGGGCCGTGCGGCTGGCCTGGCTGGCAAAGCGCGCGTCCAGGGCCAGCTGCGGCTGGCCCACCGCGGCGAAGAAGCGCTGCCAGTGCGCATCGGTGTAAGGCATCATGCAGACGTGGCCGTCCAGCGTTCGGTAGGGCTTGCGCCAGGGCGCCATCACGCGCGGGTAGCCTGCGCCGCTGAGCGCGGGGCTGAAGTGCATGCCGTAGAAATGCTCGACCAGGTTGAAGCCCACCATGGTCTCGTACATGGGCACTTCGACAAAGCAGCCGTGGCCGCTGCGCTCGCGCTGGAACAGCGCCGCCAGCACGGCATGCGCGGCCACCAGGGCGCAGGTCTTGTCGGCCGCGATGGTGGGCAGGTAGCGCGCCTCGCCCGTCTGGCGCTCCATCAGGTCGGCCAGGCCGCTCATGCCCTGGATGACGTCGTCGTAGGCGGGCATGCCCGCATAGGGGCCGTCCTCGCCAAAGCCATGCAGGCCTGCGTAGACCAGGCGCGGATAGCGCTCGCGCAGCGTGTCGGGGTCCAGGCCCAGCGGGGCCAGCTTCTGCGGGCGCATGCTGTGCATGAACACATCGGCCGTGGCCAGCAGCGCATGCAGGGCCTGGCGCGCCTCGTCCTGCTTGAGATCGAGCACCACGCTCTTCTTGCTGCGGTTGGTGCCCATGAACATGGCCGCCATGCCGGGCTCCACGGCAGGGCCGGTGTGGCGCGTGGAGTCGCCGGCCGGCGGCTCGATCTTGATGACTTCGGCGCCATAGTCGGCCAGCACCTGGCTTGCCAGCGGCCCGAACACCACGCTGGACAGATCCAGCACCCGAATCCCTGTCAACGCAGCCTGCACTGTGGTCTCCATGTTGCTTCAGGGAGCCAGTATTTGATATCTTTGAAGTCGCGTCTAAGACTTAATTCAGCATCGCTGATACACGGTGGATATCAATGGACCTGCGCCAACTGCGTCACTTCGTCACCCTGGCCCGCACGCTCAACTACCGGCAGGCGGCCGAGCAGCTGCACATGTCGCAGCCGCCGCTGTCCCAATCCATCCGCCGGCTCGAAGACAGCCTGGGCGTGCAGCTGTTCCAGCGCGACCGCCGGGGCACGGAGCTGACCGAGGCAGGCCTGGCGGCCCTGGAAAGTGCCGAGCTGGCACTGCACCATGCGCGCCAGGTGCAGGAGGTCTCGCAGGCCACGGCCAGCGGCGAGCGCGGCCGGCTGCACATAGGCTTCATAGGCTCGGCCACGTTCTCGCTGATTCCACGGCTGGTGCAGGCCTTTCGCAGCGAATATCCGCTGATCGACCTGGTGCTGACCGAATCGACCACGCGCGAGATCTGCGCGCAGGTGGCCAGCGGCGATTTCGATGCCGGCCTGCTGCGCTACCCGGTGACGCAGGCCACCGAGCTGTCCATCACGCCCGTGGAAAAGGACGAACTGGTGGCCGTGCTGCCCGAAGGCAACCCGCTGCTGCAGCGGCCCGCCTTGCGGCTGCGGGATCTGGCCGACCAGCCCTTCGTCAACTACCGCCCCAGCGAAGTGCCCGGCCTGCATGCGCTGGTGGTGCTGGCCTGCCAGAACGCGGGCTTCATGCCCCAGGTCAAGCAGCATGCGGTGCAGGCCCAGACCCTGGTCAGCCTGGTGGGCGCGGGCCTGGGCGTGGCCCTGGTGCCGGCCGTCGTGGCCAAGGGCAGCACGCCGGGCGTGGTGTTCCGCACGCTGCAAGACGCCGGGACCCTGCCCTCCATCGGCCTGGCCCTGGCGCTCAACCCGCACCAGAGCGCAGCGGCCGGCCAGCGCCTGCGCGAATTGCTGCTGCGGCTGAACGCCTGACGGACGGCCTGGCGGACGGCGTGGCAGAAGCCGCCGCAGAAAAGACAAAGGCCGCGGATGCGGCCTTTGACAATCAGGGCGGCTAAGCCGGCTGGCTTGCGCGCGCCCTCGGCGCCACGGCGCTTATGCGCCTGCGCGCGAAGCGCGCTTGCGCTCGTTCTCGGACAGGTGGCGCTTGCGCACGCGGATGCTCTTGGGGGTGATTTCCACCAGCTCGTCGTCCTCGATGAATTCCACCGCGTATTCCAGCGACAGGTCGATCGGGGGCGTGATCTTGATGGCATCTTCCTTGCCGGACACGCGGAAGTTGGTCAGCTGCTTGGTACGAGTGGCGTTGACCACCAGGTCGTTGTCACGGCTGTGGATGCCGATGATCATGCCTTCGTACACGGGATCGTTGGCCTTGACGAACATGCGGCCACGGTCGTCCAGCTTGCCCAGGGCGTAGGTGAAGATTTCGCCTTCGTCCATGGAGATCAGCACACCGTTCTTGCGGCCGCCGATTTCGCCCTTGTGCGGCTCGTAGCTGTCGAAGATGTTGGAGATCAGGCCGGAACCACGGGTCAGGTTCAGGAATTCGTTGGTGAAGCCGATCAGGCCACGCGCAGGAATGCGGTATTCCAGGCGCACGCGGCCGCGGCCATCTGGTTCCATGTTGACCAGCTCGCCCTTGCGCTCGCCCAGGGCCTGCATCACGCCACCCTGGTGGCCTTCCTCGATGTCGGCCGTCACCAGCTCGATGGGCTCGTGGCGCACGCCGTCCACGTCGCGGTAGACCACGCGGGGCTTGGACACGGCCAGCTCGTAGCCTTCACGGCGCATTTCTTCCAGCAGGATGGTCAGGTGCAGTTCGCCGCGGCCCGACACTTCGAAGATGCCGTCTTCGTCGGTTTCCTTGACACGCAGGGCCACGTTGGAACGCAGTTCCTTTTGCAGGCGGTCCCAGATCTGGCGGCTGGTCACGAACTTGCCTTCACGGCCCGCCAGCGGCGAGGTGTTGACGCAGAAGTTCATGGTCAGCGTGGGCTCGTCGATCTTGAGCATCGGCAGCGGCCGGGGGTTCAGCGGGTCGGTCAGCGTGACGCCCATGCCCAGGTCGGCGATGCCGTTGACCAGCACGATGTCGCTGGGGCCGGCTTCGGTCACCTGCACGCGGTCGATGCCCTGGAACTTCAGCACCTGGTTGATGCGGCCCTTGTAGCTCTTGCCGTCAGGACCTTCCATGACCAGCACGTCGGTCGAAGGCTTGAGCGTGCCGGAGGTGATGCGGCCCACGCCGATGCGGCCCACGAAGGTGGAGTAGTCCAGCGCCGAGATCTGCATTTGCAGCGGAGCGGCGGGATCGCCCTTGACCGAAGGCACGTGCTTCAGGATGGTGTCGAACAGGGCCGACATGTCGGGGCCCCACTGCTCGCCCGGAGCGCCTTCTTCCAGCGAGGTCCAGCCGTTGATGCCCGAGGCGTACACCACGGGGAAGTCCAGCTGCTCGTCGGTGGCACCCAGCTTGTCGAACAGGTCGAACGCGGCGTTGACCACGTAGTCGGGACGCGCGCCGGGCTTGTCCACCTTGTTGACCACGAGGATGGGCTTCAGGCCCAGGGCCAGCGCCTTCTTGGTCACGAAGCGCGTCTGGGGCATGGGGCCTTCCTGCGCGTCGATCAGCAGCACCACGCCGTCGACCATGGACAGGGCACGCTCCACTTCACCGCCGAAGTCCGCGTGGCCGGGTGTGTCGAGGATGTTGATGTGCGTGTCGTTCCAGCTCACGGCGCAGTTCTTGGCCAGGATGGTGATGCCACGCTCGCGTTCGATGGCGTTGTTGTCCATCACCGTGTCCACGACTTTCTCGTGTTCGGCGAAGGTTCCGGATTGGCGCAGCAGCTGGTCCACCATGGTGGTTTTGCCGTGGTCCACGTGGGCGATGATCGCGATATTGCGGATTTGTTTGCTCATAGTGTTTTCCCATTGCCGCTGCGTCATGGGCGCGGCGTGTCTTCCAAAATCTGTTGAATTTCCAGTGAACTGAGCAGGCGGGCGGGGATGAGTTCCCCACGCACCACGCGCCCCACCCCCAGCAGAGCCTGGGGGTTTTCGCCATACACAGCCACCGCCTCGGCATCGGCCCAAGCGCCCTTGCGGGGCAGGCCCGTGAGAAAACGGGCCGCATCTTGCTCGCCCAGCGTGACAGCCGTGTGGCTGGCCAGCAAGGCATCGACAGGCTGCAACTGCTGCAGACGCTCGTCCTCGCCCATGGCGGCCAGCGCCTCCAGCGAGATACAGCGCTCGACACCCAGCCCGCCGGTGTCGATACGGCGCAGCGCGCGCAGGTGCGCGCCGCAGCCCAGGGCCTCTCCCACGTCCTCCGCCAGCGTGCGGATATAGGTGCCCTTGCTGCAGGTCACCAGCATCCGGATCGCCGGCTGGCCTTGGCTGTCTTGCGTCAGCGAAAGCTCCAGTGCGTGGATTGTCACTTCGCGCGCCGGTCGCTCGACTTCGATGCCGGCACGCGCATATTCATAAAGAGCCTTGCCGTCCTTCTTGAGCGCGCTGTACATGGGCGGCACCTGGCGGATGGAGCCCGTGAACTGCGCCTGCACGGCGGCAAGCCGCTCGGCCGTGAGGGCGGCGGGATCGATGGCGCGCTCGCGCAGCACCTCGCCCTCGGCATCGGCCGTGGTCGTGGTCTGGCCCAGGCGCGCAATCGCCTCGTAGGTCTTGGCAGCTTCGAGCTGCAACTGGCTGAACTTGGTCGCCGCACCGAAGCACAGCGGCAGCACGCCGGTGGCCAATGGGTCCAGCGTGCCGGTGTGTCCGGCCTTTTCGGCGCGCAGCAACCACTTGACCTTCTGCAAGGCGTCGTTGCTGGACAGCTCCAGCGGTTTGTCGAGCAGCAACACCCCATGCACAGGGCGCCGCTGCACCCTTGTGCGTGGCGCGTTCATGGGGCTACTCTTCCTTCCCGCGCGAGGAGACGGCCTTGGCGATCAAGGCGTTCATGTCGGCCGCACGCTCGGTGGTGCGGTCGTAGATGAAGTGCAGCGTGGGCACGGTATGGATGTGCAGGCGCTTGAACAGGCCGTTGCGCAGGAAGCCTGCGGCCTGGTTCAGGGCGTCCTGCGTCTCCTGCGGATCGCCGATCAGCAGGCTGAAGTAGACCTTGGCGTGGGCATAGTCCGGAGTCACCTCCACGCTTTGCAGCGTCACCATGCCCACGCGCGGGTCCTTCAACTCGCGTGCGATCAGCTCCGCCAGATCCCGCTGGATCTGGTCGGAGACTTTGAAGCTGCGGTTCGGCGCAGCGGACTTGCGTGTTGCCATGTCGAATTACAGCGAGCGCGCGATTTCCTTGATCTCGAACACTTCGAGCACGTCGCCTTCGCGAATGTCGTTGTAGTTCTTGAGCTTGATACCGCACTCGAAGCCTTCCTTGACTTCCTTGACGTCGTCCTTCAGGCGCTTGAGCGATTCGATCTCGCCCGTGTAGATGACCACGTTCTCGCGCAGCAGGCGGAAATGCGCATTGCGCGTAACCTGGCCTTGCGTGATGTACGAGCCAGCCACGGTGCCGATCTTCGACGCCACGAACACGGTACGGATCTCGGCCATGCCGATGATCTCTTCCTTGCGCTCGGGAGCCAGCATGCCGGACATCGCTGCCTTCACCTCTTCGACGGCGTCGTAGATGATGTTGTAGTAGCGCAGGTCCACATCGTTGCTCTCGGCCGTCTTGCGCGCCTGGGCATCGGCCCGGACGTTGAAGCCGATGATGATGGCCTTGGAGGCCAGCGCCAGGTTCACGTCGGACTCGCTGATGCCGCCCACGCCCGAGTAGACCAGCTGCACGCGGATCTCTTCGGTGGAGAGCTTGAGCAGCGATGCGCCCAGTGCTTCCTGCGAGCCCTGCATGTCGGCCTTGACGATGATGGGCAGGGTCTGGACCTCGCCCGCACCCATTTCGGCGAACATGTTCTCGAGCTTGGCAGCCTGCTGGCGGGCCAGCTTGGTGTTGCGGAACTTGCCGGCGCGGTAGGTCGCGATTTCGCGGGCGCGGCGCTCGTCCTGCAGCACCATGAAGTCGTCGCCGGCCTGGGGCACGTCGGACAGACCCTGGATTTCCACCGGGATGGAGGGGCCAGCGGACTTGGTCTGCTTGCCGTCTTCGTCCAGCATGGCGCGCACGCGGCCGTAGGTCTGGCCTGCCAGCACCACGTCGCCCACCTTCAGCGTGCCGGACTGCACCAGCACCGTGGCCACGGGGCCGCGGCCCTTGTCCAGCTGCGCTTCGATGACCAGACCCTTGGCAGCGGCTTCCACGGGAGCGGTCAGCTCCAGCACTTCGGCCTGCAGCAGGACCTGCTCCAGCAGCTCGTCGATGCCCTGGCCGGTCTTGGAAGACACGGCGATGAACGGGGACTCGCCGCCGTACTCTTCAGGCACCACCTGCTCGGCCACCAGGCCTTGCTTGACGCGGTCGAGGTTGGCATCGGGCTTGTCGGCCTTGGTGATGGCAACCACGATGGGCACACCCGCCGCCTTCGCGTGCTTGATGGCTTCCTTGGTCTGGGGCATCACGCCGTCGTCGGCAGCGCACACCAGGATGACGATGTCGGTGGCCTGTGCACCACGGGCACGCATGGCCGTGAAGGCCTCGTGGCCCGGGGTGTCCAGGAAGGTGACGATGCCGCGGGGCGTCGTCACATGGTAGGCACCGATGTGCTGGGTGATGCCGCCGGCTTCGCCCGACGCAACCTTGGTGCGGCGGATGTAGTCCAGCAGCGAGGTCTTGCCGTGGTCCACGTGGCCCATGACGGTGACCACGGGGGCGCGCGACTCCTGGGCAGCTTCCTGCTGGGACACTTCCTCGGCCGTGAAGGCTTCGGGATCGTCCAGCGCAGCGACCTTGGCGGTGTGGCCCATTTCCTCGACCACGATCATGGCCGTGTCCTGGTCCAGGGGCTGGTTGATGGTGACCATCTGGCCCATCTTCATCAGCACCTTGATCAGCTCGGATGCCTTGACCGACATCTTGTGCGCCAGCTCGGCCACGGTGATGGTCTCGGGCACGTGCACTTCGATGGCGCGGAATTCCGTTGCCGCGCTCTGGTGCTGTCCGTCATTGCGGTCATTGCCACGACGCCCGCCACGCGGGCCGCCGCGCCAGTTGGAACGGCCGCCCACGCCACCGGAGCTGTCGCCACGGGTCTTGATTTCCTTCTTCTTGCCATCGCCGGCCCAGCTCGAGGAGAGCTTGGCGGACTTGACTTCCTTGCCGGCGCCGGCAGGCGCGCGCGCACCGGCTCCGCCGGCGGTCGTGCCAGCGGGCTTGTGCAGCGTGGTCTTCTTGGCATCGGCGGCAGCAGGCGCTGCAGGCTTTGCCACGGGCTTGGGCTCTTCGGGCTTCTTGGCCACGAGCACCTTCTTGGGCGCGGCCATCATGGCGCGAATGGCTTCGGCTTCGGCCAGCGCCTTGCGGCGGCGGTCTTCCAGATCCTTGGCGCGTTCGGCTTCCTCGGCCGCACGGGCCTTGGACTCTTCCTCGGCCTTGGCGCGTGCCGCGAGCTGGGCTTCGGCGCGCGCTATCTGGCCGGCAGCCTGCTCGCGCGAGGCTTCCTGCTTAGCGCGGTTGGCCTCGACAATCTTTGCGGCTTCGGCAGCCGCATAGGCGGCTGCGCGCTCTTCGGCTTCGCGCTCGCGCTGTTGGACTAGCTCGCGCTCTTCGCGCTCACGGCGTTGCTGTGCCAATTCTTCCTCCTCCCGGCCGATCATTTCGGCCTGGCGACGTGCTTCCCCTTCGCGGCGCACCAATTCCTGAGATTCGCGCTCCGACGCCGCGCGCTGCTCCTGGGCAGCCGCAACGGCAGCGGGGTCGGAGGCGCCTTCGGCGGCCTCGTCGCGCTTGACGAAGGTGCGCTTCTTGCGCACTTCCACCTGGATGGTGCGGGCGCGGCCCGACGAATCGGCCTGCTTGATCTCGCTGGTGGACCGTTTGGTCAGCGTGATCTTCTTGGCGCCACTTCCGTGGCTGGCCTGCAGATGGCTGAGCAGTTGCTGCTTGTCGCCGTCGGTCAACGCATCCGATGCGTTGTCCTTGGCGACGCCTGCAGCCTTGAGCTGCTGCAGCAACGTGTCAGGGGTCTTGTTGAGCTCTTTTGCAAACTCGGCAACCGTATTACTGGACATAAATGCTCTGAACCTCCCTGACCTTACTCTTGCCCTTCGGTGAACCAGTGCTCACGCGCCTTCATGATCAAAGCCTTCGCTTCTTCCTCGGTCTGCCCGGTCAGCTCGGTCAACTCATCGATGGCCAGATCGGCCAGATCGTCGCGAGTGTGCACATTGGCCTCGGCCAGCTTGTCCACGATCTTCGGAGTCATTCCCTCGAGCGTCAGCAGATCCTGCGACACCTTGCCCACGTTTTCCTCGTGCGCGATTTCCTGCGTCAGCAGGGCATCCTTCGCACGGGTGCGCAGCTCGTTCACCGTCTCTTCGTCGAACGCCTCGATTTCGAGCATTTCCTGCAGCGGCACGTAGGCCACTTCTTCCAGGGTCTCGAAACCTTCCTCGATGAGGATGTTGGCGATTTCCTCGTCCACATCGAGCTTTTCCATGAACAGCTGGCGCGCAACAGCAGACTCGTCCGCCTGCTTTTGCGCAGACTCAGCCGCGTCCATGATGTTGATCTTCCAGCCGGTAAGCTCGGAAGCCAGGCGAACGTTCTGGCCGCCACGGCCGATGGCGATGGCGAGGTTTTCCTCGTCAACCACCACGTCCATGGCGTGCTTTTCCTCGTCCACAACGATGGACGACACATTGGCCGGAGCCAGCGCACCGATCACGAACTGTGCGGGGTCCTCGGACCACAGCACGATGTCCACGCGCTCGCCAGCCAATTCATTGGTGACGGCGTTGACGCGGGTGCCCCGCACGCCGACACAGGTGCCGATGGGATCGACACGCTTGTCATGGCTGAGCACGGCGATCTTGGCGCGGCTGCCGGCATCGCGAGCGCAGCTCTTGATCTCCAGCAGGCCCTGCTCGATCTCGGGCACTTCGTTGCGGAACAGCTCGACCATGAACTCCGGCGCCGAACGCGACAGGATGATGGGCGCGCCGCGCAGCGTGGCGTCCACTTCCATGATCATGGCCCGCACGCGGTCGCCGTTGCGCAGGTTTTCCTTGGGGATCATTTCGCTGCGGCGCAGGCGTCCTTCGACACGGCCGGCCTCGACGATGATGTCGCCCTTGTCCATGCGCTTGACCGTGCCCGTGAAGATCCGGTCGCCGCGCGACAGGAACTCGTTGAGCAGCATTTCGCGCTCGGCATCGCGGATCTTTTGCAGGATGACCTGCTTGGCCGCCATCGCACCGATGCGGCCGATGGGCACCGACTCGATCTCTTCCTCGATGTACTCGCCTTCGGAGATGCCGGGGACGCGGTCCTGTGCGTCCATCAGCATTTCTTCGGCATCGGGGTTTTGCAGGCCCGCATCATCGGGCACCACCAGCCAGCGGCGGAAGGTGTCGTAGTTACCGCTGTCGCGATCGATGGCCACGCGGATGTCCACTTCACCTTGGTACAGCTTCTTCGTGGCTTGGGCCAGGGCCGATTCCACTGCACCGAACACCAAATCGCGCTCCACGTTCTTTTCGCGCGAAATGGCTTCTACCAACATCAACAATTCGCGATTCATGCGACGACTCTCCTATTTCAATCACGCAGAAAGGGGATGGCAATGCCCTTCTGCCCCAATGATTCGACGTACCCTGCCCGCTCCGATCAGACCGGCTTGGCAGAACGCCCCTTGAAATCCACAAGGGGAGCCAGACGCGCCTCGCGCAGCTCCTCCAGCGTGAAACCCAGCGCCTGCAGGGGCGCGGGAACACGCTTCTTGCTGACCCTCTGGCCAGGCTTGACGGGTGGCTCGTCGCTCCAGACGATCTGCCAGCCACCACCTTCGGCACGCTCCAGCGTGCCGCGGAATTTCTTGCGATTGGCGCTGACCTGCCCTTCAGCGGCAGCGCCGATGGGCTCCTTGAGGGTCAGGTCGATAACTTCCCCGACAAAGCGGATGAAGTCCTGCTCATGCCGCAGGGGGCGGTCGATGCCCGGGGAGGAGACCTCGAGGCGCGTGTAATCCGTGCCATCGACCTCCAGCGCGAACTGCAGCTGGCGCGTGATCTTCTCGCAGTCCTCGACTGTCACGAACTGCTCCGGCACCACCGGCTCGCCCTCCACCGGGGGCTGCCAAGGCAAATCAATTGTGACGCGCAACAGCCCGCCTGCCGAGCGTTCTATTTCCACCAGGTCATAGCCCAGACCTGTCACGGTTTGTTCAACGATTTGCTGTAGTGCCACGTGTAATTAAATTCAATCCTGCAAACACAAAAGACCCGGAACGCCCCTGAAACCTTGGCAGCAGCCATGTCCCAACAGCGCCGAGCCCCATGGCAATCCCTAAGGTCGCCCGAAGATCGCCCAAAAAAAAGGGCGGTTGGTACCCGCCCGTTTGGTCGTGAATATGCCATTGTATCCGCAAACGACCTTCAGGCCAAGTTCGCGCCGTACAAATACAGGCGCTGGCAGGCACTGCGCAAGGCAGCCCAGGCCAGGGCGGACACCCCTCCGCCGGATGCTCAGGCGCCCACGCGCTCAAGCGCCTGCGCCGACTGAAGCCGCCGCAAAAGGGCCTGCGCTTCGGCGGGGTCGGCCGGGGCCGCGCCAGGGTCCTGGGCCAATGACTGCAGCATGCGCGCCACAACGCCCGGCTGGGGCAGCACCGGCCCCAGAAAGCGCGCGCGCTCGCCGTCAGCGATCAGCACAGAGGGAAAGGTTTCGATGTCCAGGTCCCCGGCCACATCCTCGCGGTCCTCGACATCAAGCCAGACGAAGTGCATCTGCGGGAACTGGGTGGCCAGCTCCGCAAACGCGCTCCGGTACTGGTTACAAACGCCGCACCATTGCGCACACAGGCAAACCACCCACCAGGGGCTGGCTGCCGCGCTGTCGTCCGGCAGCTTGCCGGCCATTGAATCCATGGAAAACCTCTCAGAAACCACGCCCTTCCCGGGCGCGATAAACCTCCATGGTACCGATTTCCGCCGCCTTGTTGCCCCAGGCATTGCGCACATAGCTGGCCACGGCGGCCACCTGTGCGTCAGACAGCACATGGCCAAAGGGCGGCATGCCATGCGGCTGCGGCTGTTGCCGCGTGGACGGGGGATAGCCACCGTCCAGCAGCACCAGCAGCAGGTTGCGCGGCTCGGCCATGGTCACGGAGGCATTGCCGGCCAGCGCAGGAAACGCGCCCGGTGTTCCCTGGCCCTGCGCACCATGGCAGACCGCGCACTGCCGTTCGTACACGGCCCGCCCCAAGGCCATCTGCCCAGGCTGCACAGCCTTGATGGCGCCGTGCCCGTCTGTGCCGGCAGATGGGGCAGCAGCGCCCTGCTCCTGCAGATAGGAAGCCAGCGCCTGCAGATCCTTTGGCTGCCAGTGCTGGGTGCTGCGCGCCACGACTTCGGCCATGGGGCCCAGTGCCGAGCCTGAAGGGCCGGACCCCGTCTGCAGCAACTGCACCCAGGCGGATTCCTGGCCGGCACGCACACCCGCCTCGCCGGGATCGAGCAGCGAAGGCGCATACCAGGACTGCCCTGCCACAAAGCCGCCGGACATGGCCTGGCCGGAGGCACCCAGGCCATTGCGCGGCGCATGGCAGGCCGCGCAATGGCCCAGCCCCTGGGCAAGATAGGCGCCGCGATTCCAGGCCGGGGCCTTCCCTGGCTGGTCCTGCCAATCCTTCGGCGAGAAGAACAGCGCCCGCCAGACGGCCAGCGACCCCTGCCAGCCATAGGGAAAGTCCAGCGCATGCAGCGGCGTCTGCGCGCGCACGGCGGGCAGGCTTTGCAGATAGGCGAACAAGGCGTCCGAATCGGCGCGCGTCACGCGGGTGTAGCTGTCATACGGGAAGGCCGGATACAGCAGGCGCCCACCACGCGAGCGCCCGTTGTGCAGCGCACGCCAGAAGTCCTGCGCCGACCACAGCCCCAAGCCCGTCTCCTTGTCGGAGGTGAGATTGCTGGTGTACAGCGTGCCGAACGCGGTGGGCAAGCCCCGCCCGCCCGCATATTCGGCACCGCCCGCCGCCGTGTGGCAGCCAGCGCAGTTGCCTACCCGCGCAAGGTAGGCGCCGCGCTCGACCAGGGCGGCCTGTGTTTCGGTCGATCCCGACCAGCCGCCGTGGCCATAGGCATGAACCCCCTGCTCCCCCCGCAGGTTGAGCCAGACCAGCAGCAGCCCCACCAGGACCAGGGCCAGGACCACAAGAGCCAGCAGGGGCCACCGCCCGCGTACGCTCGCGCTGGCCGGATTTTCCACTTGGACACTCATGGCCTGCCCTCCTGACCGCCCACAGCGGCCACCGCACCGCAGCGCAGCGGCAAGGAGCGCGCCAAGGCCTCGCGCCCTCCCGGCGTCGCCGATGCAGGCCGCGACGACAGCCATGCCGTGACGGCCACGACTTCCTGCGGCGTCAGCGCCTTGGCCACCTGGTCCATGCAATCGGGAGCGGCCGCCTGGCGCTGGCCCGAGCGCCAGGCGCCTATCTGGCTGTTGAGATAGTCGCGTGACAGACCCAGCAGACCCGGGATATCGTCGCCCGCGCCCATGAGCCGCTGGCCATGGCAGGCAGCACAGGCGGGCAGGCCCCGCTGCGCGTCGCCCTGCAGCACCAGCTGCTCGCCACGCGCGAGGTCGGCGGGCGGCAGCTGCGCCGGCACGGGCGGCGCATAGGGCAGCTCAAGGCTTGCGAAATGCACGGCGATCTGGCGCAGATAGTCGTCCGACATGAATTCGATCAGCCGGTTCATGGCCGGATAGCTGCGGCGCCCCTGCTGGAAATTCTTGAGCTGGCGGTAAAGATAGCCCGCAGGCTTGCCCGCAATGCGAGGAAAGTAGCCGCTGGGTGTGGCCCGTCCCTCGGGACCATGGCAAGCCGTGCAGGCCAGCACCCTGGACGCCATGGAGCCCACATCGGGCAGAGGCGCACTGACCACGGCGGGGGGCAGGTCCGCCATCGGCACGCCCGGTGCCGGCTGGGCTGACTGCGCCATCACGCCGCATGCACAGGCCGCCAGCCATGCGCCCAGCAAGCTCCTTGCCCCCTTGACGCCTGAAAGCCCTGTCCCGTACCGCCATCGCCTGCCATGTGCCATGTCCGACGCCTCCTGTTGCGTCCTGCCGACGCGCGAATGTAGTAAACCCGTCACAAGATGCCAGTCCAGCAGGAAAAGGCCCATCGGTTGAGACCCTGCCATGACCGGGCTATGCTGGCTTCTGGCTTGTCCAGAACATCGCCCGCAAGGGCTGGAGGACGGAAATTCATGGAATACAAGGACTACTACCGCATCCTGGCCGTGGACCGGCAGGCCAGTGCTGACGAGATCAAGAAGGCCTACCGCAAGCTGGCGCGCAAGTACCACCCGGACATCAGCAAGGAAGCGGATGCCTCGCAACGCATGGCCGAGATCAATGAAGCCAACGCCGTGCTGTCCGATCCCGAAAAGCGTGCCGCCTACGACGCGCTGGCCGATGCGCCCCGCCGCAGCGCAGGCGCCGGCGGATTCCAGCCGCCACCGGACTGGGAAGGTCAGGACTTCCACTTTCGCAGCGGCGATGGCGCCATGCCGGACGGCGATGCGGATTTCAGCGAATTCTTCTCGCAGATGTTCGGCCAGGGCGCCCGCGCGCGCCATGCGGGCGGCGGGCAGCACCGACCTCCACCCGACCTGCGGGGGCAGGACCAGCACGCCAGCATCGAGCTGGACCTGCTGGACAGCTACCACGGCGCCCAGCGCAGCCTGCACCTGCGCAGCACGGTGCTGGATGAGGACGGGCGGCCGGTGGCGCGGGACAAGGAATTGCAGGTCAGCATTCCCAAGGGCGTGCGCGAGGGCCAGATGATCCGCCTGGCAGGCCAGGGCGGCCAGGGCCTGGGCAAGGGTCCTGCAGGCGACCTGCTGCTGCAGGTGCATCTGCGCCACGACCCGCGCTGGTGGGCCGAGGGCAAGGATGTCTATCAGCCCATCGCGCTCGCGCCCTGGGAAGCCGCGCTGGGCGGCACGGTCCGTCTCGCCACGATTGCCGGCGAATTCGATGTCGGCATCCCTGCCGGCAGCCGCGCAGGCCGCAAGCTGCGGATCAAGGGCAAGGGCTTGCCCGCCGCCACGCCAGGCGATCTGTATCTGGTGCTGGGCATCAGCCTGCCGGAGCCGCAGACCGACGCCCAGCGAAAGGCCTATGAGGCACTGGCCCAGGCCTTCCCCTCATTCGATGCCCGCCAGCACGGCACGGGCCAAGGAGCCTCGCGATGAGCACGCCGCTGTATCCCTTCTACGAACCTGCAGAACTGCTGGATGAAGGCGCACTGGATCTGCACGATCTCGCCCGCCACTGCCAGCGCAACACCGCCTGGGTGGTGGAGCGCGTGCAGACCGGGGTGCTGTACTGCGAGAACGAGCCGGCCGGCGACGCGGCCGACGCGCAGGCACAGTGGCGCTTCAGCAGCCACATGCTGGTGCGTGCGCGCCGCATAGCCCATCTGGAGCACAGCTTCGATGCCGACCCTCAACTGGCCGCGCTGACGGCGGACCTGATCGAGGAAGTGCAGATGCTGCGCCGCAAGCTCCAGGCACTGCAGCACTGAGCGCATTCGCCCCAAAAGCAAAAGCCCTTTAATTGACTCATTCCCTAAACATACATAGGATGTGGGTGAATGAGCGTAGAGCCTTGTCAGAATTGATTTTTTTCTACGAGTCATTGCGGTGTAGAGATACATCGTAATACATCGTAACTACAAAGCGCCGAGGGCAACTTCGGCGCTTTTTTCATGGAATTTTGGGCGTGGATTCGCCCAGCACCTTGCGAACGGCACGAGCAAAGCCCACCTCGAACACCGTCCGTCCGCGCTCGTTGACGATTTCGCCGTGGCTGCCTTCCTTCAAGCCGCGCTCTTCAAGGTAGCTTGCCGAAACCGCTTTCTGCAAGGCTTCACGCTCCGACGACGTCAACTGCGCAGACAGGGCGAGGACAGCCACCGGCAGTGTCCCCGGAGCAGCAGAGATGGTCGCCCCTAAGGGACGTCGATCCACGGTTACCAGCGTGTGGGCCTTCAGCACGTTGAGTTGCGCTTTGAGCTTGTCGCGCTCAGCGATGACGGCCTGCATGATGGAGCGGATGGCAGGGTCTTCGATGCGCATCAGGTAGTCATGGCTCGCCAAGGTTTTGGGTAGCTTGGGCTCAGCGGGTCCGGCATAGGCGGACCACGCTTTAATGAGCACCCGATAGTCGGCGGACTGGGCGTTGTAGAGCGCTCGGCCTTTCAGGATGCCTTCGGCTTCAGCTAGGCGGCCGATGGCCGGCAGGGAGAAGTCGCGCGAGCCGGCTGCGTGCTGCCGGCGGCAAAGCTCGTGCATTTTGGCCAGGTTGGCCTGTCGATTGGAGCGTCCGCCCTTGTCGAGCAGCGACGCAAGCACGGCGTCCGGGTGGATGTCCGTCATGCCGCTCATGCTGCGTCTCCGGTCAAGGGTCGGGGGCCGGAGGGGAACGACTGAACCGGGCGGTCGGCGTGCAGCAGCGAAGCGAGGTCCATGTTGAAGTGCTGGCTGAGGCGTACGCCTGCGTCCATCAGGCGAATCACCTCCCGCTGGCCAAGCACGGGATTCGCAGCGTTCATCTGCTGGGCCAGTCTTCGCATGAAGGCGTTGCCCGCGAGCAGTTGCTCCTGCTCGCCCAGAAGCATGAACACGGGTGGCAGGTCGTCACGATAGAGCACACCATCGAGGAGTTGGCTGCGGCGGAAGACCGCCTTTCCCGGCTCCAGGTCGGGGTAGACCTCGACGCTGTCGCAGACACCGCTCAACTGGAGCAGTTCGGAGTCCGTCTCCTCAAAGGCAACCTGCACGTCGGCCACCTCGCCGACCGTGACCAGTTGCGTGCCGTCGCCTTCTGCGGCATTCAGCGCAGCCTTGCAGCGCTCAATAAGACGCCAGCAGGCCACCAAGTCTTCGGCCAAGTCGCTGAAGCGCTTCATCGCGCTTTCCCACACCCGCTCGGCCTGCCGGTAAGCGTCCTGGCAAGCAAACGGATGTCCAGCGTCCTCCGCGTCAGCCTTCTGCTTTTTCAGGCCCTGAAGCTCCTGTTCGCGCGCAAGGCAGGCGTTGCGTGCCTCGTCGAAGTGATAGGCCAGTGTGTTGAAGTGGGCTGCCAGCGCAGGCAGGTGGTGTGGTTCGGTCACGAACCAGCGGCAACGCACGCAATTGCGACTGCCGCCCGGAACCGCTCCGTACTTCGGAGCGGAAGGTGAGCCTAGGTTTGGCCCGCCGTTATAGCAGCCGCCCACAACGCCGTTATCCTCAGTCTCACTCGTGTTGCCACCGACCAGACACAGACCATGGTGCATCGGCATCCAGCCTACCGGGTTGCGCGCAGCGGGATGCTGCGGGATGGCAGCGGCAAGGCTGGGCACGCTGTTGCAGATGGCCTTTTGCAGCAGTTCGTCGTGTGCGGTATCCAGTAGGAAGTTCTGGATGCTTGATTCCTTGCGCGCCTCCAGCCGCTCCGCAGCACCATGCAGCACATCTCGTATGTGGGTTGCGCCGGGCTTGGTGTAGTAGAGCGTCATCAGCAGCCGGCTGTGGCCGACGAGTTTTTGCAGTATCGGAAACGGTACCTGCCCTTCCAGAGCCAGTGCGGTGATGAGGGAGACGCGCAGGCTGTGCAGCGGGAAGAGGGTTGTCCGCCCATTGTTCTGCTCCTCTGGCGGCGGGAGGAAGCGAATCGGGTTTCCGTTACGGTGGGTTTCACCCAGGTCGGCGAGTCGCAGTTCGAGCGCTTCCAGCAGAACGAACCACGCCCTATCCATGGAACCATCCACCATCGCCAGATGCCGCTCGTCGTCTCGGGCCTCCGGGAACCTGAAGAGGAAGCAAGCGTCAGGATAGCCAGCGAGCTGCACCTCGCTCTTCGCCTTGATGTGGCGGCCATCCAGTTCCGTCCAAGCTGCGCGCCGTGAGACGGGGTTGTACTTCTCCTGCCAATTGCGCAGCTTCTCTAGCCAGTAAAAGACGTCCTGATGTACCGGTCCACCTAAGGACCAGGGCAACACGTAGCCTTTCTCTGTACCGGATTTGGCGATGTCCGCAGTCTTGTTGGTGTTGATGTGAAGCACGGTTGATGCATCTTTACCATCGGAGAGCGGGTTGCTGCGGCGAAACACCCCTTGCTGGAGGGGGCGTCGTTCGCTGCCCCGTGCAAGTCGGTTCGTATTCAAAGTCCACTCACCCGCTGAATAGCGCCAGGTATCCGCTTCGCCCGAGTCGAGCATGCGCACCTGGAAGGTTCGCAGCGGCAGGATGAGCTTCACGAGCAGGGCAACCCAACGCACCGGGCTCCACATCTCCAGCACCTGGCCACCGCGATATTTCGGACTCACCTTGCGGACTCGCCACACGCAGTCGGGGTCGTTCCGGTCAATCTGGCCCTCGGTCACTTCAAACCAATCAGGTGCACCTTGCCCGCGCTGGCCAATTTCCACACCCAGAGCGCTCTGCGCCCACGGCCAGTCGCAGAAGTTTGGGCCTGCTGCCAGCATTTGCCGCAACTCGTCAATGTACCCATAGGGCAGTGGCGAGTGGACGCTCTCATCCCGCCTGGGCAGGCCACTCTTGGACATCCGGAGCACAGGGTTGCGGAAGGCTGGTGAGACCACCGGTTGGCCATTGTCGTCGGCTTCGCTGAACTCCCGCAGCAGCACGAAGTGCAGGAAGGCGTGGATGTTATTGTTGTACTGGATGCCATTCGCTGAATCCGGGCAGGTCGTGCGGTAGAAGTCCGGCAGGACCGTGCTGCGGGCCAGGAACACCGAGGGGTCAAGCGGCAGCCCCTGCTGGACGAGGTAGCGTTCGAAGAAGGCCGCCAAGGCATTAAGCCTCCACCCAACCCCGCTCGTTTCCCCTTGGAGCCACTCCACTGCCAATACGCGCCAGGCCTCGAGTTGTGGATGCTCCAGTTCGACCCAGCGCAGGGTGATGTCGCTTTTACGCGAGACCCTTTTGACCTTGGGAGCCGGGGCGGTAGATGACTTGGCCGTAGTCGTTGTTTTCTTTTCGGTCATACGGATTACCTATTCATCTAGCTCGATACCCGGCTGTGGCCGGCCCAGCACAGTCGGAGGGCCGGCGTGCTGAGCCCGCAGTCGCTGCGCGGCGGTTTCAAGTGCTGCGATGGCCTCGTGGGTGGTCGCTTGCGTGTAGACCTGCTGGCTCTCCTCGGATGCGTGATGCATAAAGCGACGGATGAGCGACTTATCGACATCGGCGTTGCGCAGCCGCCGACCATAGGCGTGACGGTGGCCATGGGGTGTCGTGCCCAGTGCCTTGCCGACCGTAAGACCGATACGTTCACAGGCGGCGGCATGCGCCTTGTTGTACTGGTTGAGCGTGTACACCCCGCCCACTGGCTCTCGACTGAGGTTGATAAAGGCAAACGGGTGGCCACGGTCGATACGCGCGACCTGCTCCAGGTAACGGTGCCAGAGTTGCAGGAACCACTTGCCATATTCTGGCAAGAACCAGTACGCCTGCTTGTAGTAGGCCGCGTCATGCGTACCGCCTTTCCAGCCGGCATGGCGCCTGTCCATCAACTCATTGCGAGGCACAAGGCCGAATTGCTGGGCAAGGTATTCCGCCCGGTTGCCCTTGCGTGACTTGCCTCTTTCATCGCGCCAATCGGCGGGTGCTCCGCCATGGCTCGGGTGATGGATGAGCACCCTGGCCTGACTCGGGTTGGCTGGGTCCGGGAATACATCGGAGATGTAGAGGTGGAAAGGCTCCGACTCTCGGAAACCGGCCCCGTGCAGCAGCAACGTGATGAGCATGCCACGGTAGTCCTGGCGTCCAGCTGCATGGAATCCCTTGGCAAGCAGTTCCTCGAAACGCTCTTCCGGGAAGGCTGGCGGTTCACCCTTCTCAACTCTCGGCAGGCGTTGGCCCCGGACACGGTGCCCGGTCTCGGCGGGGGAAGCGTTAGCCGCCCAGGCGTGCCCGAGGAAGGCCTTGCTGCGCCGGTACTGGTAGGCGGCTTCATCGGTCTGGCGGTCGAAGGCGCCGCCCGCGTAGCGCGGGTTCACCTGGGCCGCCTCGGGACGCATCTCGCCGAGCCAGTCAAAGAAGTCGGTCAGGTGGGTGACGATGTGCGAAGCATCCTGCGGCGAGCGCGGCGCCCAGCAAAGGCCACTGGGGTCCAGACCGGTCGCACGGTCGAAGGTGCCGGTGTACAGCCGCTGGGCGAAGTTCTGGAACAGACGGTAGGTGTCGCGCTCGCCAGGGTTGGATTGCAGGTATTCGAGGAACATCCGCACCGAGCGGGTCACTTTCGACATCCAGGCCAAGCTGCGGTCGTGGCTGCGGTACAGGCAATAGTCCAGCAAGGGCTCCAGCACCCCCGCCGGGGTCAGTAACGCAGGCAACTCGGCGTAGGCCCCGGTGGCATCAGTATGGACACGGGCTTTGACGGTCACGAACATGGTCGACCTAGACAGCCAAGGTGCGCAACAGGTCAGTTGCGCCTTTGAAATCGATGTGGCGCGCATGCATGACCATATCCATGGCGCCCCCACCGCAGCGCTGGAGCCGGGTATCGAAGAACTTGGGGCCGCGCAGCAGCAATTCGAAATCCCGCCCTTCAACATTGATGTGATAGCGCTGGGTGCCGTGCGTGCTCAGTGGCTCAAACGTGTCGTCGGCCTTTACGTAGCTCTCCAGCTTCTCCAGCATCAACAAGGCATCGAGCTCCCGCCAGCGCCCCAGAGTCAAGCTATCGACAAAAAGTCGTCCCATACGTCCCTCCCCCGGACCCCACCTGCTACTCGTCTTCAAAGAAAGACGGCTACTCGAAACAGCCAGAGATAGCGCTGCATCTTCGCACTCAACCTACATAAGATGCAAATTCATGGAATAGCTACAAGATAATTAGGTCAAGAAAAAACCCCTGCAAGAGGGGTTTGAGTAGCTTCCGACAGTTAAACCGTCCCAACTATGTATTGATTGTTGGGGGGAATAACTTTCGAGGGCTTTTGCTTTCAGAACGCGGCCGCGGCAGGCACGCACGCGGCCCGCCGTGCTCAGCGGTGACGCTTGCCGGGGTTCTTCTTGGTATGGGTGTGGGCGCCACGGGCGCGGCTCACGCGCTGGCCACGGCCGGGCGTCGGCAGGGTGACGCCGTTGGGCAGGGGAGGCTGGGGAGTGAACTTGCGGTCGGCTTCGGTAACGATCTTGTTGCCCATGGCATTTCCTTCTTCAAAAAAATGAGAACGCGCAATTAGGCCATAGACCTGCAGGCCCGCGCATAAAAAAACACATGGCCTGCTCCGGCATAGGGAAAGTTCCTGCGTTGCGCAGCCCGCACAGCCGCAGTTCCGGCAGCGCCGGCCTACACCGCGGCCCGGCGTTCTGTCCTAAAGTAGGAGCACGCTGCCAAGCGCACATGATGCCCCTGGCATGCGCTCTGCCTGAACACGGAGTTCCGCACGATGTCACCCCGCCAACCACGCACAGAAGTCACCACCCCGTCCACACCCCGCCCTGCCTGGGTTCGGCCCGCGGCAGGCCTGGCTGGGCTTGCCGTCGGGGCCGCTGCAGCCGCCTTGCTTTGGAAGGGCCTGCGCAACCCGCCCATTCCTGCCACAGTGGAGCCCGTACGCGGCTGGGACATCCAGCGCTACATGGGCCGCTGGTACGAGGTGGCCCGCATAGACCACCGCTTCGAAAAAGGCCTGGAGCGCACCCAGGCCGAATACACGCCGCTTCCCGATGGAAGCGTGCATGTGCTGAACCGGGGCTACGACGCAGGCCGCCGGCGCTGGAAGTCCGCTGAAGGCAAGGCCCGCACGGTGCATGGCCCCGGCGTTGCGGCGCTCAAGGTCTCGTTCTTCGGACCGTTCTACGGCGGCTACAACGTGGTGGCCCTGGATGCCGACTACCGCTGGGCCATGGTGGTCGGCTCGGACCTGCGCTATTTCTGGATTCTTTCGCGCACCCCTGAACTGCCCGATGGCGTGGCAGCGCGCCTGCTGGCCCAGGCCCGGCTGCTGGGCGTGCCCGTGGACAAGGTGCAGTGGATTCTTCAGGACGGGGTCAATCCCACAGGCAGCTGGTAGCGGCCCGGCGGCAGGCCGGCGAACTCAGAACCCTTCGGGCATGCCGTCACCCGAAAAGCCAGCAGCCTCCACCAGCCGCTGGGTATAGGACTCACGCGGCGCGCCCAGCACCTGGGCCACGGGGCCGGATTCGACGATGGCACCATCCTTCATCACCACCACGTCATGGGCCATGGCGCGGATCACGTCCACATCGTGCGTGATGAGCAGATAGGCCAGGCCACGTTCGCGCTGCAGCCGCTGCAGCAGGCCCAGCACCTGCTGCTGAATGGTCACATCCAGCGCACTGGTGGGCTCGTCAAGCACCAGCACTTCAGGCTCCAGCACCAGGGCACGCGCAATGGCGATACGCTGGCGCTGGCCCCCGGAGAACTCATGCGGATAGCGATCGAGCAGACCGGGGAACTGCTCATCCGTCAGCCCGACGGCAGACAGCATGTCCACGACACGGTCACGGCGCTGCCGCCCCGTGAGCGCCGGGGCGTGCACGCGCAGGCCCTCGCCAACGATCTGCTCCAGCGTCAGCCGTGGCGACAGCGATGAATACGGGTCCTGGAACACCACTTGCACCTTGCGCCGCAGCGCAAGATTGGCCGGCGAGTTGCGCGTGGCCGGCTGCCTCCAGGCCTGGCCAGCGATGCGCAACTGGCCTTCATGCGGCAGCAGGCCCAGCACGGCCTGGGCCAGCGTGGACTTGCCCGAGCCCGACTCCCCGACCACACCCACGGTGCGCCCGGGCATCAGGTCCAGGTCGGCGGACTGCACGGCAACAAAACGCCCCTGGCCAAACCAGCCGCGCACGCCCGTCAACGGCACCGGGTAGCTGACCTTGAGGCCCTGCGCATGGACCAGCGGCTCGGGAGCCGCCCCCGGTGTACCGGCCTGCGCCTCGACCAGATCGCGGCGCGGCACACTGGCGAGCAGCTTGCGCGTGTAGGCATGGCGCGGAGCTGCCATGACCGCCGGCACCTCGCCCTGCTCCACCAGCTGCCCGCGCTCCATCACCGCCACGCGATCGGCAAAGCGCCGCACCAGGTGCAGGTCGTGGGTGATCATCAGCACGGCCATGCCGGTCTGGCGTTGCAGGTCATCGAGCAATTGCAGGATCTGTCCGCGCAGCGTGACGTCGAGCGCCGTGGTCGGCTCATCGGCCAGCAGCAGGCGCGGGCTGCTGGCCAGTGCCATGGCGATCATGGCGCGCTGACGCTGGCCGCCGCTGAGCTGATGCGGAAAGGCGCGGGCACGGCGCACGGGCTCGGCAATGCCCGTGGTCGCCAGCAGTTCGGCCGCCTGGGCCAGGGACTGCGCCCGCGTCAGCCCCTGCTTGAGGCGCAGCACCTCGCCCACCTGTTCGCCCACGGTCATCAGCGGATTGAGCGCCGTCATGGGCTCCTGGAAGATCATGGCCACGTCGCCGCCGCGCACGGCCCGCATCTCGCGCTCGGGCAGGCGCAGGAGGTCGCGGCCGTCGAAAAGCGCCTGCCCGCCCAGCTGGGCGTCACCGGCCAGCCGCAGCAGGGACAGCGCCGTGATGGTCTTGCCCGAACCGGACTCACCCACCAGCGCCAGCTTCTCACCGGCCGCCAGATCGAAGCTCACGCCGTGCACTACGTCCTTGCTGCCAAAGCGCACGCGCAGGTTGCGCACAGACAGCAGCGTCCGGCCGCGACCGGGGGCGGAAGGCATGTCCATTGCCGGCTGCTCTGCGTTCATGCGGCGTCCTTCGCATCAACGGCCGGGGCTGCATCGGTGGCAGCGGCCTTGCGCGGGTCCAGCGCATCGCGCAGCGCATCGCCCATGAAGGTCAGCAGCAGCAGCGTCACCACCAGCACCGCAAAGGTGGACAGCGAGATCCACCAGGCATCGATGCTGTTCTTGCCCTGGCTCAGCAACTCGCCCAGGCTGGGCGTATCGGGCGGAACGCCCAGGCCCAGGAAATCAAGCGAAGTCAGCGCCAGGATGGCTGCACTCATGCGAAACGGCAAAAAGGTGACCACGGGCGTCATGCTGTTGGGCAGCAGATGGCGCCAGATCAGCGCGCCATTGCCCACGCCCAGCGCACGCGCCGACTTCACGTAGTCGAGCTGGCGGTTGCGCAGGAATTCGGCCCGCACATAGTCCGACAGCCCCATCCAGCCGAACAGCGACAGCAGCACCAGCAGCAGCGAGACGCTGGGCGCCAGCACCGCGCTGAAGATGATCAGCAGATACAGCTCGGGCATGGAGCCCCAGATCTCGATGAAGCGCTGAAACGCCAGATCGGTCCTGCCGCCGAAAAAGCCCTGGATGGCCCCCGTCACCACGCCCAGCACCACGCCGGAGGCCGTCAGCGCCAGCGCAAACAGCACGCTCACGCGAAAGCCGTAGATCAGTTGCGCCAGCAGATCGCGCCCGCGATCGTCCGTGCCCAGCAGGTTCTCGCGCGAGGGCGGCGCCGGATTGGGCAAGCTCGCAAAGTAGTTGAGCGCCTGCGGCCCGTAGGGATTGAGCGTGTACAGCGCCCAGTTGCCACCCTGGCTCAGGCGATCCCGGATGTAGGGATCCAGATAGTCGGCCGCCGTCTCGAAGTCGCCGCCGAATGTCTTCTCGGAATAATCGTTCCACAGCGGCCAGTAGGTCTGGCCTTCGTAGCGCACCACCAGGGGCCGGTCGTTGCTGATCAGCTCGGCGCCCAGGCTCAGCACCACCATCACGCAAAAAGCGACCAGGCTCCAATATCCCAGCCGATTGCGCCTGAACCGCAGCCAGGCCCGCCGCGCCGGCGAAACCGCCGCCGCCGCCAGCGGTGCAGGCGCCCCAGCCCCTGGCAGCCCCGTTCCAGAAACCACAACGGATTGCATTTCAGTGTCCATGTCGCTCCAGGAAACGAAGCCCGGCGCCACGCGCCGCCCGTCCGCCCCCCGCGATACAGGGCGCCGTGCATACCGGGCAAGCCGCGAAGCGGCTCGGAAGGTACCTAGTCAAACCGTACACGCGGATCCACCCACACATAACAAAGATCGCTGACCAGCTTGGTCACCAGGCCGATCAGCGTGAACAGGTACAGCGTGCCCAGCACCACGGGATAGTCGCGCCGTATCACGCTGTCATAGCTGAGCAGGCCCAGGCCGTCCAGCGAGAACAGCGTTTCTATCAGCAGCGAGCCCGTGAAGAAGGCACCGATGAAGGCGGCCGGAAAGCCGGTGACGATGGGAATCAGCGCATTGCGCAGCACATGCCGATAAAGCACCTGCCGCTCCGACAGGCCCTTGGCGCGGGCTGTCAGCACATATTGCTTGCGGATCTCTTCCAGAAAGGCATTCTTGGTGAGCATGGCGGTGATGGCGAAGCTGCCCGCCACCATGGCCGTGACCGGCAGCGCGATATGCCATAGATAGTCCACGATGCGCGCGCCCCAGGACAGCTCATCCCAGTTGGCCGAGGTCAGCCCGCGCAGCGGAAACCATTGCAGCTGCCCCCCGAAGATCACCAGCAGCGCCACGCCCAGCACAAAGCCCGGAATCGCATAGCCCACCAGGATCAGCAGCGTGGTGAAGAAGTCGAAACGCGAGCCGGCACGCACGGCCTTGGCAATGCCCAGGGGCACGGCCACGAGGTAGCTGATGAAAAAGGTCCACAGGCCCAGGCTGGCCGAGACCGGCAGCTTCTCCTTGATCAGCTGCCAGACATCCTTGTTCTGAAAGAAACTGCGCCCCAGGTCGAACCGCGCGAACTGCCCGAGCATCTGGAAGAAGCGCTCATGGGCCGGCTTGTCAAACCCGTAGAGGGCCTTGATCTGCTCTATGCGCTGGGGGTCCACCCCCTGGTTGCCACGGTAGGCCAGGCCACCGCCTTCGCCGCCACGGCCCACGCTGGCCTTGGCTTCGGCAAGGTACTGCTCCACCGGGCCACCGGGCACGAACTGCACGACCACGAAGGTCAGCAGCAGCACGCCCAGCAGGGTCGGCACCATCAGCAGCAAGCGTTTGAGTATGTAGGCCCACATAAGAAGTCCTGCATTATGTCGATTGCCGGGGGGCACCCCGGCCCGGGAGCGTGCCCATCATGCAACGGATCGCAACGATGCGGCGGCAGCGCCCGCTCATGGAGGCGGCGCGGTCAGCACCGGCATGCGGGCCCACCAGGTATCCATGGCCCAGCTCTCGCCCTTCGCGTAGGCGGGAACCACGGCGGGCCGCACCAGCCGCCAGGAGTCGTAGACCATGCGGTGCGTTCCCGCGCTCCACTGCGGAATCAGGTAGTGTCCATGCGCGATGACACGCTCCAGTGCGTGGCACGCGGGCAACAGCTGCGCCTCGGTCTTGGCCTCGGTCATGCGCCGGATCAAGGCATCGACGGCGGGATTCTTGACTCCGGGAAAATTGCCCGAGCCGTCCGTGTCCGCCGCCCGACTGCCGAACAGGTCGGCGAATTCCTGGCCCGGGTTGTTCGTGCCCTGGTAGGCAATGGAGATGATGTCGTAGTCGAACTTCTCCACGCGCTGCTGGTACAGCGCAAAGTCCGCCGAGCGAAAGCGCAGCCGTATGCCCAGCTTTTCCAGATTGCGTATCCAGGGCGAGACCTGGCGTATGCCCGACTCGCTGCTGTCCAGGTACTCCAGCTCCATGGCCTGGCCCCGCGCATTGCGCAGCACACCATCCTGAATGGTCCAGCCGGCATCGGCCAGCAATTGCCGCGCCTGGCGCAGGTTGGCACGCAGCGAGTTGTTGCCATCGGTGCGCGGCGGCTCGGCCATGGGGCCGAAGGCCTCCGGCGGAATGCTCTTGCGCAGGGGCTCCATCAGCGCCAGCTCCTCTGGCGAGGGCTCGCCATGGGTCTCGCAGGCCGTGTTGCCGAACAGCCCGCGCACGCGCTGGTAGGAGCCGTAGAACATCTGCCGGTTCATCCATTCGTAGTCCAGGGCCAGGTCCAGCGCACGGCGAACGCGCACGTCCTGCAGCAAAGGGCGCCGGGTATTGAGCACATAGCTCTGGAACCCCGAGGGCAGCTTGTTGCTGAATTCGCCCTTGACCAGCTCGCCCCGGTCGAAGCGCTTGCCGTACAGGCGCCGCGCCCAGTCGCCGGCGCTGTAAAAACGCATCAGGTCGAACTCGCCGGCCTTCAGCGCTTCCAGCTTCGCCGTGTTGTCGCGGTAGATCTTGACGGAGATGCGGTCGAAATTGGCCGTGCCCACGCGCGCGGGCAGATCGCGCCCCCAGTAGTCCGGGTCGCGCACATAGGTGATGTCCTTGCCGAAGCGCACAGGTCCTATCCTGTAGGGCCCACTGCCGATGGGCGTATCAGTCACCACCTGGTCGAAGGGCTTGGGCTTGCCGTTTTCCATGCCCCAGTCGCGGCTGAAGACGGGAATGGCGCCCACAACCAGCGGCAGTTCCCGGTTCGGCTGCTTGAAGCGAAAGCGCACCGTGCGTTCATCCAGCACGTCGACCCCCGCCACATCGAAGAACAGCGATCGGTAGCCAGGCAATGCGTGCGGCCCCACCAGCGTGTCATAGCTGAACTTGACATCGGCAGCCAGCACGGGCTTGCCGTTGTGAAAGCGCGCTTGCGGCCGCAGCCGGAACGTGGCCGACAGGCCGTCGGGGGCAGCCTGCACATCCTCTGCCAGCAGTCCGTAGCCCGTGGCGGTCTCGTCCAGCGAGGGCCACAGCAGGGTGTCGAACATCAGTTCGGCCAGATAGGCCGGAGACGATCCCTTGATGGTGAACGGGTTGTACTTGTCAAAGGTGGAGATGCGCAGGTTGCTCACCAGGCGCAGCTCGCCGCCCTTGGGGGCCTTGGCGTTGACATAGTCGAAATGGCTGAAGCCCTCGGCATAGCGGGGCTCTCCCCACAGGGCATAGGCATGCGAGCCCCACGCCGGCACACACGCCGAGGCCAGCAGCAGCGAAGAAATCATCCAATGGCGCATGCGACAATTCTGCACCACGCAGCCAGCCGCCCGCTGGCAAACGCTGACGCGGGGCCCCGCCTTCGCCGCCAGCTGCTGCGCACTTCCACTCACTTCCTCTGGAGAACAACAATGGGCTTTCTCGCCGGTAAAAAACTGCTGATCACGGGCGTTCTGTCCAACCGCTCCATCGCCTACGGCATCGCCAAGGCCTGCCACGCACAGGGCGCGGAGCTGGCGTTCAGCTATGTGGGCGAGCGCTTCAAGGACCGCATCACCGAGTTCGCCGCCGAATTCGACTCCAAGCTGATCTTTGACTGCGACGTGGCCGACGACGCCCAGATCGACAAGCTGTTCGCCGACCTGGGCGCCACCTGGGGCAAGTTCGACGGCTTCGTGCACAGCATCGGCTTCGCGCCGCGCGAGGCCATCGCCGGCAACTTCCTGGAAGGCCTGTCGCGCGAGGGCTTCAAGATCGCGCACGACATCAGCGCCTACAGCTTCCCCGCGATGGCCAAGGCGGCCCTGCCTTACCTCAATGACAAGTCCTCGCTGCTGACGCTGTCGTACCTGGGCGCGCTGCGCTCCATCCCCAACTACAACACCATGGGCCTGGCCAAGGCATCGCTGGAAGCCTCGGTGCGCTACCTAGCCGAGGCCGTGGGCCGCACGGCAGACGGCCGCGCCATCCGCGCCAACGGCATCTCGGCCGGTCCCATCAAGACGCTGGCCGCATCGGGCATCAAGGACTTCGGCAAGCTGCTGGGCCGCGTGGCCGATGCATCGCCGCTGCGCCGCAACGTGACCATCGAGGATGTGGGCAATGTGGCCGCCTTCCTGCTGTCCGACCTGGCCTCGGGCGTGACGGCCGAGATCACCTACGTGGACGGCGGCTTCAACCAGACTGCAGGCCTGTCGGCCGACCAGGTCTAAGCGGCCACCGCCACCCGACCGGCCCCGCAGGCATTGCCGCCTGCGGGGCTTTTTTTCGCCCGGAACCCACGACTGCGGGTCCTGCCTGCACGCGCAAGGAAATACACATCGGCTTGACTGGGGTCATTTTTGTTTTGAATGAGAATGATTCTCATGAATAATACAATTCTCAGATCAATATCAAGGAATCTCTGAAACCCTCGGATCCAGCAGAGATGCAAGCAACCCCTGACCTCAGCCTGCCCTCTCCCGTTCCAGCCCCCATCGATGCGGCACTGCAGGCCTCGTCCCGGGTCTTCGACATCGCGGCAACGGCCCTGCCCTCGCGGCTGGCGCACTGACTGCAGGTCTCGCCCCCACACGCCTTACGACGCACCGATTTCCCCCGTAGTCCCTGAAAGAAACCACATGAGCAACTACACCCTGCCTCCCCTGAACTACGCCTACGACGCGCTGGAGCCCCATATCGATGCGCAGACCATGGAGATCCACTACACCAAGCACCATCAGGCCTATGTGAACAACCTGAATGCCGCACTCAAGGACACGCCGCACGGCAGCCAGCCGGTGGAGCAGCTGATCGCCGACCTGTCCCTGCTGCCCGAAGGCGTGCGCGGCGCCGTGCGCAACAACGGCGGCGGCCATGCCAACCACAGCCTGTTCTGGACCGTGATGGCCCCGGCAGACCAGGGTGGCGGAGGCGCCCCCTCGGGCGAGCTGGCCCAGGCCATCGACAGGGAGCTGGGGGGCTTCGATGCCTTCAAGGCCGCCTTCACCCAGGCCGCGCTCACGCGCTTTGGCAGCGGCTGGGCGTGGCTCGTGGTGGGCAAGGACGGCAAGCTGACCGTGGAAAGCAGCGGCAACCAGGACAGCCCGCTGATGGCCGGCATCGGCTCCGGAGCCACCCCCATCCTGGGCCTGGACGTGTGGGAACACGCCTACTACCTCAAGTACCAGAATCGCCGCCCCGAATACATCGCGGCGTTCTACAACGTAGTCAGCTGGGCCGAAGTGGCCCGCCGCTACGCCGCAGCCCGCGGCTGATCGGCCAAGCCTGCCCGCCAACGCCCCAACCCATTCCCGACCAGCATGGATCTGCCACAACGCTTCCGCTCCAAGACCAGCGTACGGTCCAACATCCGCCTGTGGATCGGCCTGGCCATCATGATGGCCGGCGCCTGGGCGCTCACCAGCCAGTTCTGGGCCTATGCCCAGAACCATCCGGTGGTCTTCCAGGCCCTAGCCGGCGGCTCGGCAGCCGCGCTGGCGACAGCCCTGGGCACCGTGCCCGTGATGCTGTCCCAGCGCCTGTCCGAGCGCACGCAGGACACCTTGTTCGGCTTTGGCGCCGGCGTCATGCTGGCGGCCTGCGCCTTCTCGCTGATCCTGCCGGGGCTGGAGGCGGTGCGTACGCAGGGCCTGTTTGGGGGCGGGAGCTGGGCGGCAGGCGCTGTCATCGGCACGGCAATCCTGCTGGGCGGCGCGGCGCTCATGCTCATGGACCGGCTGCTGCCGCACGAGCACTTCATCAAGGGCCGCGAAGGCCTGGACCCGCAAGGCGCGCGCAAGCTGCAGCGCACCTGGCTGTTCGTCTTTGCCATTGCCCTGCACAACCTGCCCGAAGGCCTGGCCATCGGCGTGGGCTATGCGGGCAACGACGGACTGCGCGCCAATGCGCTGGCCACAGGCATTGCCATCCAGGATGTGCCCGAGGGCCTGGTGGTCGCCGTGGCCCTGCTGGCTGCGGGCTACAAGCGCAGCTTTGCCGTGGCGCTGGGCATGGCATCGGGCCTGGTGGAGCCGCTGGGCGCCGTGCTGGGCGCAGTCATCGTCAGCGGCTCGGCCGCGCTGCTTCCCTGGGGCCTGGGCTTTGCGGCAGGCGCCATGCTCTTCGTGATCAGCCACGAGATCATTCCCGAGTCGCACCGCAAGGGCCACGAGGCCTTTGCCACGGGCGGCCTCATGCTGGGCTTTGTGCTGATGATGGTGCTGGACACGGCGCTGGGCTGAGTCCGCGCACCGCGCACGCCTGGCTCAGGGCAGCAAGAGCCCCAGCTCCCGCGCCGCCGCCAGCACATGGCGGGCGTGGCGCTCCTCGTAGCGGTGGGCTGGCATGGTCAGTGTCAGTGCCGCTGCCAACTCTCCATCGCGCTTGAAGACCGGGGCAGAAATCCCGGCGATCTCCCGGTGCCTGTCTCCCACCATGGCGCAGTAGCCATCGGCGCGCACGCGGGCCAGCTGCGTGCGGCTGCCGCCGCGCGATGCGGCGTACAGCTCGGCATCGAACGCGGACAGCACCCGCCCGCCCGCACCCTGCCCCAGCGGCAGCAGATCGCCGGTGCGCGCATGGTCGCGCACGGGATGGGGCGAATCCACGCGGTACAGGCACAGCCGGTCCTGTCCCTGGCGCACGTGGTAGGCCGCACTCTCGCCCGTGGCCTGCACCAGGGTACGCAGCACGGGCATGACCACGCTGTCCAGCGAGAAATGCCGGGCATACACGGTGTTCAGCCGTGCCACGGCCGGGCCCACGGCATAGCGGCCATCATCCAGGCGCAACACCCAGCCGCCATGTTCGAGCGAAGCCAGCAGCCGCAGCACGGTGCTCTTGTACAGGCGCGTGCGTTCCGACAGCTGGGCCAGCGTCAGCCCGTCATCTCCGTCGCGAAAGGCGGCCAGCAGGCTCAAGGCCCGGTCCACCGCAGCCACGCCGCCCGGCGCGGCGTTCTCGTCGGCTACCGATTCCGTCACTGATTTGCGAGGCATATCGAAGGCACCCAAGGGAAAACCCCAGGCACGCAGGCTTGACGATGGCGCGTGCAGCAGGGAGTATTTCAATAGAGAGAATAAAGTTCTATCTATTAGAACGACTCAAGCAACTGATGTCAACAGGCGAATCCTGCGGTCATCGCCACCCACCACCGGATGTCCCTGCCCATGTCCTCCCACCGTTTTGACGTACTCATCAGCGAAGTCGGCCCGCGCGATGGCCTGCAGTCCGTGGCCTCCACCATGTCCACAGCGCACAAGCTGGCGTGGATCGACGCCCTGGCCCATGCGGGCCTGCAGGAGATCGAGGTCGGCTCCTTCGTCTCGCCCAAGCTGCTGCCCCAGATGGCCGACGCGGCCGAGGTGGTCGCCCACGCCATCACGCTGCCAGGCGTCACCGTGATGGCCCTGGTCCCCAATCTGCGCGGCGCCGAGGCTGCGCTGCGCGCCGGCGTCCACAAGGTCACCCTGCCCGTATCGGCCAGCCCCGCGCACTCCATGGCCAATGTGCGCAAGACCCCCATGCAGATGGTGGACGAGGTGCGGGCCATTGCCGCGCTGCGCGACGAGATCGCGCCGCAGGCCCTGATCGAGGCGGGCATCTCCACGGCCTTCGGCTGCACGCTGCAGGGCCTGGTGCCCGAGGACGAAGTGATTGCACTGGCCCTGGCCTGCGTGGCGGCGGGCGCCGACGAATCGGGCCTGTCCGACACCACGGGCATGGCCAACCCGGCCCAGGTGCGGCGCCTGTTCACACGGCTGCGGGCCGAGCTGGGCGAACAGGCAGGCGCGGCCCACATGCACAATACGCGCGGCCTGGGCCTGGCCAACTGCCTGGCCGCCTACGAGGCTGGCGCGCGCACCTTCGATGCCTCGCTGGCCGGCCTGGGTGGCTGCCCGTACGCGCCGGGCGCCTCGGGCAACGTGGTCACCGAAGACCTGGTCTTCATGTTCGAGGCCATGGGCATCCGCACCGGCGTGGACATCGATCGCCTGATCGCCGCCCGCCAGCCGCTGGCCGCAGGCCTGCCCGGCGAGGAGCTGCACGGCATGACGCCGCTGGCCGGACTGCCCAAGGGCTTTGCGCCCCACCCCTACGCACCGGCCTGAGCCGCGGCGACAACCCATACATTCATTCACCGTTTTCCCATGAGCCAACCCACCTCCCCCGACACGGCCGCAGGCCAGGCCACGCCACTGCCCTACGCAGGCATCCGCGTGGTCGAGTTCACCCACATGGTCATGGGCCCGTCCTGCGGCATGATGCTGGCCGACCTGGGCGCCGAAGTCATCAAGGTCGAGCCCGTGGGCCACGGCCGCGACGGCGATGCCACGCGCAAGCTGCTGGGTTCGGGCTCGGGCTTTTTCCCGCTGTTCAACCGCAACAAGAAGAGCGTGACGCTGGACCTGCAGACCGAGGAAGGCAAGCAGGCCGCGCTGCGCCTGATCGCCACGGCCGACGTGGTCTGCGAGAACTTCAAGCCCGGCACCATGCGCAAGCTGGGGCTGGACTACGACAGCCTCAAGGACCGCTTCGAGCGCCTCATCTACGTGAGCCACAAGGGCTTTCTGCCCGGCCCCTACGAGCACCGCACGGCGCTGGACGAGGTGGTGCAGATGATGGGCGGCCTGGCCTACATGACGGGCCGCCCCGGCGACCCGCTGCGCGCCGGTGCCAGCGTCAACGACATCATGGGCGGCATGTTCGGCGCCATGGGCGCGATGGCTGCCCTGGCCCAGCGCGAGAAGACCGGGCGCGGCCAGGAAGTGCAAAGCGCGCTGTTCGAGAACAACATCTTCCTGGTCGCCCAGCACATGATGCAGTTCGCCGTCACCGGCAAGCCGGCCGCGCCCATGCCGGCACGCATCTCGGCCTGGGCCATCTACGACGTGTTCGAGGTCCAGGGCGGCGAGCAGATCTTCCTGGCCGTGGTCAGCGACGGCGCCTGGCGCCTGTTCTGCGATGCCTTCGGCCTGGGCGAGCTGCGCGACGATCCGCGCCTTGGCAGCAACAACGACCGCGTGCTGGCGCGCAGCTGGCTGATGCCGCTGCTGCGCGAGAAGATGGCCCCGCACAGCGCCGCCCACATTGCCGAGGTCTTCGAGAAGAACGGCCTGCCCTTCGCCCCCATCGCACGCCCGCAGGACCTGCTGCAAGACCCGCACCTGAACGCCACGGGCGCGCTGGCCCCCATCACCCTGCCCGATGGCCGCGAGACCAAGACCGTGCTGCTGCCCTTCACGCTGGACGGCAAGCGCCTGGATGTGCGCCTGTCGCCCCCGCGCCTGGGCGAGCACAGCCTGGAGATCCTCACCGCACTGGGCTACAGCAGCGAGCAGGCCCTGGCCCTGGCCCAGGGCGAGGCCACCGACAGCCACGCCAAGGCCTCCCATTGATGCCAGGCTGAGCCACTGAAGCCGCCGCCGTCCACCCGACGCGCGGCGCCCCTGCAACCTTGCACCCCATCCACCCCACACCGGACGACGCTTGCCCCGCGCCCGGCGGGGAGGCCTTTTCCCAAAAATTCCCGGAGACAACACCATGCCCGCCATCCACCGCAACCCGGCCGCCCAAAACCGGACACAGACACTGACCCAGGCCCGCCCTTGTTCCGCCCCGCGCCGCCAGTTGCTGCTGTGCGCCCTGCCCGCATTGGCTGCCGCCCTGCTCCCGCTGGCGGCCCAGGCCCAGCCCGGCAACTGGCCCTCGCGCGCCGTGCGCATGGTCGTGCCCTACACGCCGGGCGGCGGCACGGACGCGGTCGCGCGCCAGATCAGCGAGCGCGTGGGCACGCTGAACCAATGGACCGTGGTGGTGGACAACAAGCCCGGCGCGGGCGGCAACATCGGGCTGGATGCGGTGGCCAAGTCCGCGCCGGATGGCTATACCTTCGGCATGGGCCAGACTGCCAACCTCGCCATCAACCCCGCCCTGCTGCCCAGCATGCCCTTCAACCCGCGCACCGACCTGATCCCCGTGGCCCTGGTCGCCGCCCAGCCCACGGTGCTGGTCGTGCCGCAGGACTCGCCATGGAAATCGGTGCAGGACCTGGTCAAGGACGCCAAGGCCGACCCGGGCGGCATCCGCCAGGGACTGGCATCGACGGGCACGGTGGGCCACCTGGCCGGCGAAATGCTGGCCTTCAAGGCCGGCATCCAGGTGCTCAACGTGCCCTACAAGGGCGCAGCGCCGGCCGTGACCGACCTGCTGGGCAAGCAGACGCACTACATGTTCGGCACGCCCCAGGCCGTCTATCCGCTGCTCAAGGGCGGCAAGCTGCGCGCCCTGGCAGTGACCTCGGCCAGGCGCCTGCCCATCCTGCCCGAGGTGCCCACCGTGGCCGAGTCGGGCTATGCAGGCTTCGAGGCCGTGGACTGGAAGCTGATCGTCGCGCCCAAGGGCACGCCGGCCGCCGTCGTGCAGAAGATGAATACCGCCGTGAACGCGGCCCTGCAGCAGCCCGCCGTGCAGCAGCAACTGCAGGCCGAGGGCAGCACGGCCCTGGGCGGCAGCATGCAGGACGCGGCCCGGTACCTGCTCAAGGAGCAGACGGACTGGGCCGCGCTGATCCGCGATGCCAGGATCCGCCTGGAGTGAGCGGCAAACAGCGGGCAAGAAAAAAGGCGCGGCGCCCCTTGCGGGCACCGCGCCTTTTTGACGGGCCGTCGTCAGCCGGCCAGCCGATCAGATCGTGCGGCCGAAGGGGCCATCATCGCCCACCTGCACCATCTTGCGGCCACGCGCCGGCTTGGCAGCCGTGCCGACTTCCGGCGCCGACCCGGCCTTGCGGGCCGCTGCGGGGCGCTTGGCCGGCGCCTTGACGGCAGCAGCCTTCACGGCCTTTTTGGCAGCGGGCTTTGCCGCAGCCTTGGCAGCCGGCTTGGCCGCTGCGGATTTTCCGGCCACAGACTTGCCGGCAGCCGGCACCTTGCGGGCAGGAGCGGCCTGGGCCACGCAGTCGGCGTAGTAGCGCACCTCGCCGTCCGCGTCCTCCAGCTCCACCAGGCCGTGGATGTCGGTCTCGAAGCCAGGGCACTCCTTGGCGAACTCACGCGCGAACAGCAGGTAATCCACGATCTTGCGGTTGAACACCTCGCCAGGGATCAGCAGCGGAATGCCGGGCGGGTACGGCGTGACCAGGCCCACGGTGATGCGGCCTTCCAGGTGGTCGATCTCCACGCGCTCGGTCTTGCGGTGCGCGATGTGGGCGTAGGCATCGCTGGGCTTCATCGCGGGCTTGAGGTCCGACAGATACATCTCGGTCGTCAGGCGGGCGATGTCGTACTTGGCGTACAGCTCGTGCACGTGCTGGCACAGGTCGCGCAGGCCCATGCGCTCGTAGCGGCGGTGCTGCTGGCAGAACTCGGGCAGGATGCGTGCCAGCGGCTGGTTGCGGTCGTAGTCGTCCTTGAACTGCTGCAGCGCCGTCAGCATGGTGTTCCAGCGGCCCTTGGTGATGCCGATGGTGAACATGATGAAGAACGAGTACAGGCCCGTCTTCTCCACCACCACGCCGTGCTCGGCCAGGTACTTGGTCACGATGGAGGCCGGGATGCCCGTGTCCGAGAAATCGCCGTCCAGGTCCAGGCCCGGCGTCACGATGGTGGACTTGATCGGGTCCAGCATGTTGAAGCCGTCGGCCAGTTCGCCAAAGCCGTGCCAGTTGTCGAACTCCTTGCCGTTCTTGGCCTTGGAGCGCTTGGGCGCCGCGTCCTGGCCGCGGATGATCCAGTCCTGGGCCGAGCCGACGCCTTCATCGGCCAGTTTCTCGGGACCCCAGACCTCGAACCACCAGTCGTCGTCGCCGAACTCGTCTTCGACCTTGCGCATGGCACGGCGGAAGTCCAGCGCCTCCAGAATCGACTCTTCCACCAGGGCCGTGCCGCCAGGCGGCTCCATCATCGCGGCGGCCACGTCGCAGCTGGCGATGATGCTGTACTGGGGGCTGGTCGAGGTGTGCATCAGGTACGCCTCGTTGAACAGGTGGTGGTCCAGCTTTTCGGTCTGGCTGTCCTGCACCAGCACATGCGATGCCTGGCTGATGCCGGCCAGCAGCTTGTGGATGGACTGCGTGGCATACACCACCGAGTGCTTGGGGCGCGCGCGCTTCTTGCCCATGGCGTGGTAGCTGCCATAGAACGGGTGGAAGGCAGCGTGCGGCAGCCAGGCCTCATCGAAGTGCAGGTTGGCCACATAGCCGTCAAGCATGCTCTTGATGGTCTCGGTGTTGTAGAGCACGCCGTCGTAGGTGGACTGCGTCAGCGTCAGCACGCGGGGCTTGACCGTCTTGGCATCCACGCCCTTGAGCAGCGGATTGGCCGCGATCTTGGCCTGGATGGACTCCACCGAGAACTCGCTTTGCGGGATCGGGCCGATGATGCCGAAGTGGTTGCGCGTGGGCTTGAGGAACACCGGAATCGCACCCGTCATGATGATGGAGTGCAGGATGGACTTGTGGCAGTTGCGGTCCACCACGACCACGTCGCCGGGCGCCACGGCGTGGTGCCAGACGATCTTGTTCGACGTGGACGTGCCGTTGGTCACGAAATAGCAGTGATCGGCATTGAAGATGCGCGCGGCATTGCGCTCGCTCTCGCCGATGGCGCCGTTGTGGTCCAGCAATTGGCCCAGTTCCTCCACCGCGTTGCACACGTCGGCGCGCAGCATGTTCTCGCCGTAGAACTGGTGGTACATCTGGCCCACGGGGCTCTTGAGGAAGGCCACGCCGCCCGAGTGTCCGGGGCAGTGCCAGCTGTAGGAGCCGTCTTCCGCATAGTCCAGCAGCGCCTTGAAGAACGGCGGCTGCACGCCTTCCAGGTAGCTCTTGGCCTCGCGGATGATGTGCTTGGCCACGAACTCCGGCGTGTCCTCGAACATGTGGATGAAGCCGTGCAGCTCGCGCAGGATGTCGTTGGGCAGGTGGCGGCTGGTCTTGGTCTCGCCGTAGATGTAGATCGGCACATCGGCGTTCTTGCGGCGCACTTCGCCGATGAAGCTGCGCAGGCTGTGGATCACGGGATCGCTTTCGCCACCCAGCGAGAACTCCTCGTCATCGATGGACAGGATGAAGGCACTGGCCCGGCTTTGCTGCTGCGCGAACTGCGACAGGTCGCCGTAGCTGGTCACCCCCAGCACCTCGAAACCTTCTTGCTCGATGGCCTGTGCCAGGGCGCGGATGCCCAGGCCCGAGGTGTTCTCGGAACGGTAGTCCTCGTCGATGATGACGATGGGAAAGCGAAACTTCATGGGGGCAGCCTCCGTAACCTGAGCGGGCCTAAAAAACGAAACAGGCGCGAAGTGTAAGGAATATCCTTATTGCGCCTTTGAAGCGTGCGGCTTTTCACCCAGAATGTGGTGCACTAAACACAAGCAACCGTCATAAACAGGGAGTCTGGGAATGGAATATTCCACCATCTGGTGGCTCGTCGCCGGCGCATTGGTCATCGCCGAATTGCTGACCGGCAGCTTCTATCTGCTGATGCTGGCACTGGGCGCCATCGTCGGCGCGCTGTGCGCCCACATGGGCCTGGCGCCCATTGCCCAGCTCGTCATTGCCGCCGTGCTCGGCAGCGCCTTCGTACTGGCCTGCTACCTGGTGCGCCGGCGCCTGCCCAGCCGCCAGCCCGCCTCCAGCAACCGCGACGTCAACCTCGATGTCGGCGAATCCGTCATGGTCGAGCAATGGAACTCCGACGGCACGGCCCAGGTCCGCTACCGCGGCGCCCAATGGACCGTGATCAGCCGTCCGGGCAACCTGCCCTCTGCCGGCATGCACCGCGTGGCCGAGGTCGTCGGCAACCGGCTGCTGGTGGACAAACTCTGATTGCCCATCCCCACGCCCGCGCTTCACGGCGCGGGCATCTGCATCGGGCATAGTGGCAGGCACCATCCGCCAGCCGTCCCGCCGCCCTCTTGTTTCACCGAACGCCCCTCCGGGGCCTGGAGACACCATGGAAATCGCCATCGTCATTCTGGTCATCGCGGCCATCTTCATCGCACGGTCCATCAAGGTCGTGCCCCAGCAGCACGCCTGGGTCAAGGAACGCCTCGGCAAGTACGCCGGCACGCTCACGCCCGGCCTGAACTTCCTCGTGCCCTTCGTGGACCGCGTGGCCTACAAGCACAGCCTCAAGGAAATCCCGCTGGACGTGCCCAGCCAGGTCTGCATCACGCGCGACAACACCCAGCTGCAGGTGGATGGCATCCTCTACTTCCAGGTCACCGATCCCATGCGCGCCAGCTACGGCTCGTCCAACTACATCATGGCCGTCACCCAGCTGGCCCAGACCTCGCTGCGTTCCGTGATCGGCAAGCTCGAACTGGACAAGACCTTCGAGGAGCGCGACATGATCAACGCCCAGGTGGTCTCCGCCATCGACGAGGCCGCGCTCAACTGGGGCGTGAAGGTGCTGCGCTATGAAATCAAGGACCTGACGCCGCCGGCCGAAATCCTGCGCTCCATGCAGGCCCAGATCACGGCCGAGCGCGAAAAGCGCGCCCTGATCGCAGCCTCCGAAGGCCGCCGCCAGGAACAGATCAACATCGCCACGGGCGAGCGCGAAGCCTTCATCGCCCGCTCCGAAGGCGAGAAGCAGGCCGTCATCAACAAGGCCCAGGGCGAGGCCGAGTCCATCAAGGCGGTCGCAGACGCCACGGCCCAGGCCATCGAACGCGTGGCCAACGCCATCCGCCAGCCCGGTGGCGAGCAGGCCGTGCAGCTCAAGGTCGCCGAAAAGGCCGTCGAGGCCTATGGCCAGGTTGCCTCTGACGCCACCACCACGCTGATCGTGCCCAGCAACATGACCGAAGTCTCCAGCCTGATCACCTCGGCCATGAAGATGATCCAGACCGGCCAGCGCACCAGCTGAGAGCCGCCGCCACGCCATGAACAACGGGCCATCGCGGCCCGTTTTTCATTGCAGCGGTGTTGTGCGGATCAGGCGGGTGCGCCCACCTGCTGCACCAGGCCCATGGCGAAGCGCCCATGGCCCACGGACCAGTCCGAGTAGTCGTTCTCATGCATGAAGATGAACACGTCGGCCGGCGCCACCCCCGCCCCTTCATGCAGATTGCGCGCAATGGCCGCATACAAGGCCTTCTTCATCGCATCGCTGCGCCCGCGCCGCATGGTGATCTCGACCACCACCACGGCATCCGAACGCGCCACCCCGTTGAAACTGCGGCTGAACGCGAACTGCCCGGGAGCGTACGGGTGCACCATGTTGAACAGTTCGTCCTCAGGCATGCCGATGCCCTCCACCAGGGCGCGGTGAATGCCCTGCACGGCGGCATCGCGCTGGGAAGTGGAGGTGGACTGGGGCAGATAGGTGTGGACGAAGGGCATGGTGCTATGTGCTTTGGGATCGAATGGAGATGGAAAGTCCGGCCAGAATCCACGCAGGATTGCCAGCCGAAGCGGCAAATCTACCGACCGGCCCATGGCCTGAAAAGCGATGATTCGGCCGGTTCTATGTACCTGGAACTCACATAGCCTCCACCCGCCCCGTGACCCGACTCATGACCCGGCCCATGACCCGCCGCCTGCCCCCGCTGGCCGCCCTGCGCGCCTTTGAAGCCGCCGCACGCCTGGGCCGCATGACGGCGGCTGCGGACGAGCTGTGCGTCTCGCCCGGCGCCATCAGCCGCCAGGTCAGGCAGCTGGAGCAGCACCTGGGCCTGCCGCTGTTCGCAGGCACCAAGGCCCGCCCCACGCTCACTGCGGCAGCACGCACCCTGCAGCCGGCGCTGACCCAGGCCTTCGAGCAGATCCATGAGGCGGTGCGCAGCCTGGGCGACGCCCACGAAGGCCCTCTGGACGTGGCCTGCTTCAGCACCTTCACCGTCAAATGGCTGATCCCCCGGCTGTTCGACTTTCACGCGCACCACCCCGGCATCGAGGTGCGCCTGCGCACTACCGACACCGGCACCGACGCTGCACACGAAGGCTGCGACCTGCTCATCACGGCCATCACGCACGACAGCGGCGAGGCCCTTGCAGACAACGAGACGTCCCTGCCTCTTTTCGCCGAATACCTGGGCCCGGTGATGTCCCCGGCCATGGCAGGACGCCTCCAGCAGCCTGAAGACCTGGCCAGCCTCCCCTTGCTGCACACGCGCGGCCGGCGCAACGCCTGGGACCTGTGGGCCGCCTCCATGGACATGGCCCCGCCCGCAGCGGCCGGCCCCGTCTACGAGCACTACTACTTCACGCTGGAAGCCGCGCTGCGCGGCCTGGGCGCGGCCGTCGCCCCCTGGCACCTGGTGATGGACGACGTGCAGGCCGGCCGCCTGCTGGCGCCCTTCGGCTTCACGGCCTCCGGCTACCGCTACCTGGCGCTGCGCCGCAGCACTGCGGTGCAGACCCGGCTCGACATCTTCTGCAACTGGCTGCAGGCGCAGGCACGGGCCATGCCCGAAGCGCCAGCCGTCCAGGGCATATCGATCACGCATGCAGGAAACTTCGCGGCCACCCCAAAAAATCGATGCTAGAATCGCGGTCTTCGGAGAGGTGGATGAGCGGTTTAAGTCGCACGCCTGGAAAGCGTGTGTGGGCTAATCCCCACCGCGGGTTCGAATCCCGCCCTCTCCGCCAGACATGGCGCCAAGCCAGTGAAAAAGCCCTGACGACGTTGGTCCCAGGGCTTTTTTTCGTCCACCCGATGCCTGCACGGCCGCACGCGGCGATGATGGCCCTCGATCAAGGGGGCGATGACAGGGTGTTACAGCAGCGCCCCTCTGCGCTGATAGATTGCCCGGTTCAGTCATTGCACCCGGAACGAGATGAAACCAAAAATCAACTTTATCGAGAGGGAGCGCCTCTTTCGCCGCGAGCTGAAGCGGCGCGGCGTCAAGTTCCTTCCCATGCAGGTACTGCGCCGGCTGTTCGAGAAGGCTGGTGTCTGAGGCCGTCTCAGGATCTCGCGGCTTTCCAGGGGCTCAAGCCTTCCCGAGCTGATGAAGCAGCTGGCGTAGATCGTCCTGCGAATAGGGCTTGGCCAGCCGCGTCATTCCTGGTGGCAGTGCCGGTATGTCGGCAAAGCCGCTGGCCAGGATGAAGTTCAGGCCCGGGTATCGCGCTGCAATATGCCGGGCCAGCTCCACGCCGTTCATGCCGGGCATGGCGTAGTCGGAGATGACCACGTCGAAGCGCGCCTGCCGCGCAAGCAGGTCGATGGCCTCCTGCCCGGCGCCCAGGGTCGTGACGCGGTGGCCCAGGTCTTCCAGCAGGGCCGAGGCATTGGCCCTCACCAGCGGGTCGTCATCCACCAGCAGCACATCCAGGGGCCCCACGTCCTGCACGCTTTGCCCGCCCAGATGGCAGGCCGTGCTTTCGTCCTTGGAGACGGGCATCCACATCTCCACCGTGGTGCCGCTGCCCAGGGCGCTGTGCAGCACGAGCTTGCCGCCGGACTGGGCCACCAGCCCGTCCACCATGGCCAGGCCCAGGCCGGTGCCCTTGCCCACGCCCTTGGTGGTGAAGAAGGGCTCGACCACATGCGAGAGTGTCTGTTCGTCCATGCCCTCGCCGGTGTCCACCACGCGCACGCAGACATACGAGCCCGAGGCCAGGCCCGCAAGCTGGCGCGGCAGCGTGGTTTCCACGGCCGCCGTGATCTTGATGACGCCGCCGCCCGGCATGGCATCGCGCGCATTGGCAACCAGGCTGAGGATGCTGCTCTCGAACTGGCTGGGGTCGGTGGCGATGCGCGGCAGGTCTGAGGCCAGGGCCATCTTCAGAAAGATATGCGGGCCAGCCGTCTGCTGCAGCAGGCCTTGCATCCCGGTCAGCAGCACAGCGACGTCCACGGCCTGCGTCTTCAATTCCTGCTGCCGCGCAAAGGCCATCATGCGCTGGGTCAGCGAGGCACCGCGCTGTGCGCCGCGCGTGGCGATCTCCACCAGCGAACGCAGGCGATCGTCGGGCGGCATGCGCTTGCGCAGCAGTTCCAGGCTGCTGAGCACGGCCATCAGCAGATTGTTGAAATCATGGGCCACCCCGCCCGTGAAGCGGCCGATGGCCTCCATCTTCAAGGCCTGGCGCAGCTGGGCCTCGGCAGCCTTGCGCTCCGTCACATCACGCGTGACCTTGGCAAAACCGATCAGCTGGCCCTCGTCGTAGATGGCATCGATCACGACCGATGCCCAAAAACGCGAGCCGTCCTTGCGCACGCGCAGGCCTTCGGCCTCCATGCGGCCGGTGCTGACGGCCGTGCGCAGTCCCGCCTGTGGCAGCCCCGCCTGCTGGTCCTCTGGTGTGTAAAAGCGCGAGAAATGGGTATGGAGGACCTCGTCCTCTTCATAGCCCTTGATGCGCTTGGCACCCAGGTTCCAGCTGACGATGCGGCCCTCGGGATCCAGCATGTAGATCGCACAGTCGGTCACGCTCTGCACCAGCAAGGCAAAGCTGCGCTCGGCGCTGGAAAGAGGGTTGGACCGGGAAGGCACGGCCAGAGCCTGCGATGCCCCGGACGGGGGTGCATCCGCCTCGCGCACACTCAGCAGCAGGGCCAGGCTGCCATCGCCGAGCCGTACGCGCGAGCTGCATGAGGCCACGGGCCGCTCGCGTCCCGTGCAGGTCAGCAAGGGCCAGCGGCTGGCCTGCCGTGCGGCGCCGGCGGGCTCGCACTGGCTGTTGAACCAGCCTGCGCGCCCGCTGCTGGCGACGAAGCGGTCCTCGAAAACACTGCCCTCCAGGGCATCGCCGGAATGCTCCAGCAGGCTCAACGCATGGCGGTTGCAGCGCGCCAGGCGTCCATCGAGTCCGACGACGAAGACTGCGTCCGGAAAGGCCTCCAAAGCAGCAAGGCCCGGATCAAGGGGGAGTTGTGCGTCGGAGCCTGCAGGGGCCGGCGCCAGACCAGTCGAGGTCAGCATGTGAACGACTCCGTAGGCAAATGGGTTGAACGAGCCGGAAAAATTGTAAGCACCACGGGTTCATCGCAAGCGGTTGCATCACAGGATCAGGGACGAGCCTCCTGCTCGTGCCCGGCAATTGCGGGCGAAGGCGCAGCCTGGAGGTCCGGCTCGGCATGCAAGGCCTCGCTGAGCTGGTCCACCACCAGCGCCCAGGTCGCATCGGCATGCCACTGCTGCGAGAACAGGGCACGTTGCGCGTCGGTCCAGAACGGTGCATCCACCAGCAGCGTGTCCTTTTCCAGCCGGTGCGAGAGGATGAACTGCTTGATGCCCTCCGGGCTGGAGTCCAGACCCAGCTGGTCGAAAAGATTGGTCATGGTGGGTTCGGCTGTGATCATGGGGGTCCTTGTTGTGACGGGGTTGGCTCAAGGCTAGAAGCTCGGCCGGCGGCACCATGTCGGACACTGAAGCAAGCTGCCGTCGGCGGCCCTTCTGCGAGTGGGCCGCAGCGCCCGCGCCGTGCAAAGCCCTGCTCCTACACGGTTGCCTCGGCGGTCCGGCGCACCATGCAGCCATCTCATCACAGGACATTGCATTCCATGAAGAAACTGCTGCTTGCCACCGCCATTTCCTTCGCAGCTGCCGCTGCCCTGTCACCCGTCCATGCCCAGGTGGGCAAGGCCGCCTCCGAAGCCGCCGACGCTGCAGACCACAAGGTGAAGGAAAAGCAGGCCGACGCCAAGGCCAAGGACAGCGGGCCGGTCGGCAAGGCCGTGAACAACGTCAAGTCGGACTACCACAACAAGCGCTCCAAGCAGTCGGCAGAGAACGCCAAGGAATCGCTGAAGAAGGCGACCGAGTAGACGGCAACGCCCGGATAGACCAAGGCCCACTCGCGTGGGCCTTGGTCTTTTGGAGAAGCCCGGGGCCATGCCGGGCGCAGCCTCAGAAGCTGTGCCGCAGCGCCAACATCACACTGCGCGGCGCACCGGGCAGGTTCAGGTCGGGGCTGGTGCCGTGGGCGGACACGATGCAGCAAGCAAGCAACTCAGGGCAGCGGCGCGCGCATTCCCGTCAGGCCCGGCATGACTTCCCGCATGGCCGCAATGAAGGCGCGCAGCCGCGCCGGCTGGTGGCGCGCGGGTGGGTAGACCAGATGCACGGGCAGCGGCGCCGCCTGCCAGTCGGGCGCCAGATGCACCAGGCGCCCGGCCTCCAGATCCTCGCGCACGATCCAGGCCGAGGCCAGGACCGCGCCCAGTCCGCCCAGGGCAGCGTTGCGCAGCGCATAAAGGCTGTCGGTGCTGAGCCGGGGCTCGAACTGCAGGCGCCAGGATTTGCAGACCCGCTCATCGCCCACGCGGTGCAGCTCCAGCTCGCGCTGGTAGAAGGTGCGCAGCGCAATCCAGGGCAGGCCCTGCAGTTCGCGCGGGTGCTGGGGCACGCTGCCCTGCCCCAGCAAGGCAGGCGCGGCCACGGCAATGCGCGGCACCTCGGCCACGCGCAGCGCAATCACCGAAGGGTCGACCACGGTGCCGACCTGCACGGCGCAGTCGATGCCTTCGGCAATGAAGTCCGGCTGGCGGTCATGCAGCAGCCATTCGACCTTGACGGCCGGATGGCGGTCCAGAAACGCCAGCAGCGGCGCCATGAGCTGGTCCTGGCCGAAGGCGTGGGGCGCGACCACGCGCAGCAGGCCGCGCGGCGTGTCCTGGGCGCCGCGCAGGTCGGACTCCAGCGCGTGCCATGCCTCCAGCAGCTCGCGCGCGTGCTCCAGGCAGCGCTGGCCGTCGTCGGTCAGCGCCATGGCGTGGGTGGAGCGCCGCAGCAGGCGCAGGCCCAGCGCGCGCTCCAGCGTCTGCAGGCGCCGGCTGACCGTGGGCTGGGTGGTGGACATCTGCTGCGCAGCGGCCGAAAGACTGCCGCTTTCGACGATGCGCACAAAGGTCTGCAGCAGTTCGATGCGGTCAGCGCCAGAAGGCAGGGGAAGGTCGGCAAGGGTCATACGCCAAGCGTATATCGATTCTGCAGGCGCAGCCACTACCGTGGTGTGCTGCGCCGCACCACACTACGGCCATCGCTTTTCAACTGCGCCTGACAGGCGCCTCAACATGTCTTCTATTCAATCTACGCATATGCAAACCGCTGCGGGCGCGCAGGCTGCCGGCGTGCCGGCATCGCTGGTGCTGCTGATGGCGACCACGGCGGGCGTGGGCGTGGCCTCGCTCTACTACAGCCAGCCCATGCTGGGGGTGCTCGGCCCCGACCTGGGCGCAGGCGAACGCGCCGTGGGCTTTGTGCCCACGCTGACCCAGCTGGGCTATGCGCTGGGCATTTTGCTGCTGGCACCGCTGGGCGACCGCATGGACCGCCGGCGCATCATCCTGGCCAAGACCGCCGCGCTGATGCTGGCCCTGCTGGCCAGCGGGCTGGCTCCGGGCCTTGCGCCGCTGCTGGCTGCCAGCCTGGCCGTGGGCCTGGCCGCCACCCTGGCGCAGGACGTGGTGCCGGCCGCCGCCACGCTGGCGCCCGAGCACCAGCGCGGCAAGGTGGTGGGCACGGTGATGACGGGGCTGCTGCTGGGCATCTTGCTGTCGCGCGTGGTCAGCGGCCTGCTGGCCGAGCATGGGGGCTGGCGCAGCGTCTACCTGCTGGCCGCCGCTGCCATGGCACTGCTGGGGGTGGCCCTGTGGCGCGGGCTGCCCAGTTTCAAACCCACCACGCAACTGGGCTATGGCGCGCTGCTGGGCTCCATGGTGCAGCTGTGGCGCAGCCAGCCTGCGCTGCGCCGCGCGGCACTGGCACAGGGCCTGCTGTCGGTGGCCTTCAGCGCGTTCTGGTCCACGCTGGCCGTGATGCTGCATCAGCAGTTCCACATGGGCAGCGCCGCTGCCGGCGCCCTGGGCCTGGCGGGTGCGGCCGGTGCGCTGGCCGCCCCGCTGGCAGGCCGGCTGGCCGACCGCAGCGGCCCGCAGCGCGTGACCTGCCTGGGTGCGGGCCTGGCCCTGGCATCGTTCGCCGTGCTGGCACTGTCGCCCTGGCTGCCGGCCGGCGCACAGCTGCCGCTGCTGGTGGCCAGCGCCATCGGTTTCGACTTCGGCATCCAGGCCACGCTGGTGGCGCACCAGACCCTGGTGTATGGCCTGGAGCCTGCGGCGCGCAGCCGGCTCAATGCGCTGCTGTTCACGGGCGTGTTCATCGGCATGGCCTCGGGCTCCGCGCTGGGCGCGCTGGCCCTGGCGCAATGGGGCTGGGGCGGCGTGGTGGCCCTGGCCTGCGCGGCATCGGCGGCAGCGCTGGGCGTGCGGCTGGCCGGCCGCCAGCACTGAAGCTGGCAGGCCGGGCCGTTGGCGGGCCTGCCAGCCTATGCCCTGGCCTGCCTATGCCCCGGCCTGCAGACGCGCCGCGCGCTGCGCCAGCCGCTGCTGCTGCGAGGCACGCAGGGCAGCGATCTGCGCCAGGATCTGCTGCTGCTTTTCCATCAGGCGCTGCGTGTGCACGCCATGGGCATCTCCCGCCAGGCCCTGGGCGATGCAGGCGAGCGCGCGCCCCGGGTCGCCGCACTGCTGCCAGGTGTAGGCCAGGTTGAGCTGGGTGCGGGCATCGCGCGGGTCTATGCGCTCGGCCTGCAGGTAGGCGTCATGCGCGGCAGCAAACTGCTCCTGGCAGAACAGGCAGTCGCCCAGCACGTTCCACAGCCAGGTGCTGAGCCAGGGGTTGAGCTCCAGCGCGCTGCGCGCCAGCTCGATGCCTGCCGCAAAGTCCCGCAGCTGCAGGCCCACGAACTCCGCCACCTCGCCCAGCAGGCGCCAGTCGCGCGGGCTGCGGGTGATGGCCTGGCGGTAGCTTTCCAGCGCGGCGTCCTGCCGGCCCGACTCCAGGTGCGTGCGGGCCTCATGGGCCGGGGCCTCGAAGAACTGCTGCGCGTCGGCGCTGAAGCGGTTGAGAAAGGCGGCCGCCGTGCGCTCGCATCCCTCGCCGATCAGCAGCCGCGCATGGATGGCCCTTTGCGCATCGCCCGAAGGCGCCAGCACCTGCCACCCCTCGCGCCCGAACAATTGCGCCAGCAGCGGGAAGTTCAGGCCGATGGCGCTGGTGCGGCCAAAGCGCTGGGAGGCGACCGACTGAGCCGCCGCCTCGGGCGTGCAGGCGCCGTAGTCGTTGATGAGCACCAGGCCCTTGGGCGCCAGCCGCTGCTGCAGCGTCTGCAGCGCGCCGAAGGCGCCGTGGTTGACCAGCAGGCGTGTCGCGTCCTGGCTGACGGACAGGGCGGCATCCACCCAGGGCGACAGTGCCGCGTCGCCGCAGTCGAAAAATCCCGTCTCCTGCTCGAACAGGCCCACCAGGGGCAGCAGGCGCGCGCGCTCGGCCGCATCCGCGTGATCCACCAGGGCGCGGATCTCATGCGGCGACAGCGCGGTGTACTGGCGCACGAGCTGGGCATCGTCCGTCAGGCGGGTGCGTATACGCAGCTCCTGCACCGGCCCGCCATTCTGGCGCCGCACGACGGTGGCGGGCAGCACATCCAGCACGTAGTTGCAGAACACGGCATGCAGCGGCGGCAGCGGCACCGTGCTGCCGTCGTGCAGCCGAACGGCCTCGGGGTGCATGGCGTCGCAGCAGCCTGCGACGACCTGGCCGCCAAACTCGGCAAACAGGCCGCGCTCGTGCCACTGCGCAACGGTGCGCGGCGAGCCGTCTGTCACGTAGCAGACCAGCCGCTGGTCGAAATCACGCCCTTCCTGCTGGCACAGGTGCCGGAAGGCCTGCAGGAACATGCGCGCGAACAGGCCGCAGCCCGCGCCCAGCTCCAGCACGGCAATCGTGCCCTGCGGCGCCGTGTCCGCGCAGTGATGGAACAGCAGGGCCGCCGCATCTTCGGAGAGGCGGCCGCTGTTGTTGACCACGTAGGGCACCTCGTTCTCGGCAAAGGTCAACAGGCCCGCCTGCGCCCAATGCAGATGGCCCAGCTCCCACTCGATGCTTTCGGTGATGGGCCGAAAGTCCTGCAGCAGTTGCGAGGCGACGCGCACACCGGACAGCACGTCCTGCGGCGCACGGACCGCAGCGGGCGGCCCGGTGGGCGCACCGGCAGAGGCGGCAAGGGACAGGGAAATGGGCATGGACATGGACATGGACAGGGGCAAGGGCACGCGCAGCGCGGCCTCGCCCTTCGAATAGTCGGTTCTCAAGATGCTTTCTCCGGGAGATGCACGGCAGTGGCGCCTGCCCGCGCGGCAGGCGGCAGACGTCCGGCCGGGCTCAGGGCACGGGTGCCCACTTGGACCAGTTCAGGTCGGCCTGCTCGAAATCGGCCTTGAGCATGCGGCGCATGGCGGCCACCTCGTCCTGGGTGATCTGCGTTTCCTTCACCTGCTTGCCCGTGGCCAGGGTGCGGGCCTTGGCCAGATCGGCCTTGGTCACGGAGGCCGTTCCGGCCCAGATGGACTTGGCCGAACCCACGGTGACCCAGTGCTTGCCCTGGGACTGCAGGTCGGCCTGGTAGGCGGATTTCCAGCGCATGTTGTTCTGCGAAACGGCATTGAGCAGCTTGGCCAGCGAGCGCTGGTTGCTCACGCCTTCCTGGGCGAAGGCCTGCAGGTGCACGCGCTCGAACTTCAGCGGCAGCAGGCCCTGCTTGGCGGCCAGGCGGTCGCGCTCATCCCACCAGCGCGCGGCATCGGCCGCTTTGGCGGTATGCAGCTGGTTGAGCCAGTCGGCATCGGTGACGATGCTGCCGTCGCCCTTGACCCACTGGAAGCGCTTGAAGCCGATGTCGGCCGCCCGGCCGAAGTTGTGGTTGCTCTCGCCGGGGCCGGCCTTGGTCTGGGTCTCTGCCGCCTGCTGGGCAAAGGTGCGGCGGCGGCCGGTGGGCGTGATCCACAGCGCGATCTTGTGCGTGTCGTACATCTGCTGCACCAGGCTGGCCAGCTTGGCGCGGAAGGTGGGCTCGTACTCCGCATCGTTGGCAATGGCGGCCTTGCTGGTGGCCGCATCCTGGGCCTTGGCCTCGATATACACCGTCTTGGAGTTGTTCGCGGAGCGCATGTTCTGGTGCGATGCGGGCAGCATGGCGCTGAGCTTGGCCACCGTGGCGCCACCGGCTGCCGCCAGGCCCAGTGCCTCCTTGGCGCCACCGGCCTGCGGCTGGCCGGGCGCGGCCTTGGCCGCCGCCAGCTTGTGGTCGTTCTGGAAACGCTCCAGCGCGGCGCGCGTCTGCGCGCCGTAGCTGCCGTCGTAGTCCACGCCCAGATAGGGTGCATTCTTGGCGTCCTTCACCACGCGCAGCATGGCCTGCAGCAGGGCCACGTCATGGACCTGGTTGCTGCCGCCCTCGCCTACGCTGTCCTTGATGTCTGGCATGTGTCTTCCCTCTTTGCGGTTGTCGGTGTCACGCGCTGCACGGGCTCAGCGGGCGGGATCGGTCTTGCGTTCAGGTTTCCGGCCGGGCGCCTGTTCCGCCTTCGGCAGCAGATGCGCCAAAGGCACCGTGCGCGGCTGCAGCCTGGCCGAGCAGGCACGCAGCCGCAGCGATTCGGCATGCGCCTGTGCCATATCCGCGGCCACCTGCACCAGGGCGTGATGCGGCGCAGCTCCTGCGGGGCGTGTGAGCACCACGGCATAGCCTCCCAGGCAGTCGGCCTGCTGCGCGCGCGCTGCACGCGCGGCGGCCACGCCGGCATAGCGCGCAGCCACCACGGCCTGCACGGCAGCCGGCGGCGCCGATGCCTGTTCGGCAAACGCCTGCCGGCCTGCGTTCCAGCGCAGGCTGCGGGTCTCGATCTGGTCGGGGGCGTCGTCCTGCGGTGAGTCATAGCGCACCAGCAGCACCGGGATCCGGCCCGCGGGCGCCAGCACCCAGCTTTGGTAGCTGCCTGGAGGCTCTTCGTACTGCCAGGCCAGATGCGGTCCCTGGGCCGTGGCGACATAGAGCGCATGGCGGCGCTTGGGATGGTCGAAGCCGCCCATCTGCGTGACCAGCAGGGCGCGCGCCCCGCCTTGCACGCCGGGCAGGCGCAAGGTCCGCGCCGCAGCGGTGACCGTGCCTTCTTCCTCGCCGGTCGTCCAGACGCGCGTGCGCTGCGCGGCCTCGGACAAGGGATCGCCCACGCCGTACAGCGGATCGGATGGCGCCAGCTGGGCCTGCCCTCTTGAAGCAGGCCAGGCCAGCGCCGCTGGCTTGCCTTGCTCCATACCGGCACGCACCAGCCTCAGTTCGAAGGGACAGGCCGACGCCGTGCAGGCAGGCAGGGACAACTCATAGGCAGGCGCCCCCTTGGCCGTGCCGGACGGCAGGCTTTCCAGCACCTGCCGCTGCAGCCCGGCAGCGAACGCCGTCGTACCCAGCAGCGCCACAAGCCCGAAGGCCAGTGCGGGCAATACCGGCGTCTGGCGAAATGAAGAATCGGCGCGCATTGAGTGGAAAGCCATGGTGATAGCGAGTTCCTATGATTTGCCAGACGGAAATCCGTTACTGCTGCATTTCATCGGCGCAGGCATTTTCCACAAGCTCCCATTCGATGTCTGTTGCAAAATGCATCCAACGCCGCATGAAGGAAATTCGTCCCCCGCAATGCCTCCCGGACCCCGTGCAAATACCGATTCATTGGCGGTTTTTTTTCAAGAAACATCAACAATATCAATAGCTTGCACCAACACAGATGGGCAATGAAAATACCATCTTGTACACATGAAAAATGTCGCCACAGATGGACGGGCCGCACCGGAGATTCACACCGCATTCCGGCACCTTCCATTTACACGAACTCCATTACATTTTCCACCCTGAAAATCAGTGGATGACACCAGGCGCATGCATTGAACCCATCGCAAATCCGTCCCATGTCACGGTATTGCCTGCCGTCACTACCCGCCTGTCCGCGCCCGGACAGGCAACACCCGGCATTGCCACGGTTGCACTGCAGGCCCTGAGTGGGGCAACCATCGCCGCACGGGCCAGCGCAGCCGGCACCAGTTTCTTACCGTGGACGCCCGAAATCACTGCTATAATCGAGGGCTTCGGAGAGGTGGATGAGCGGTTTAAGTCGCACGCCTGGAAAGCGTGTGTGGGCTAATCCCCACCGCGGGTTCGAATCCCGCCCTCTCCGCCATACACCCAGCAAAACGGGCCCCTACACGGGGCCCGTTTTCGTTTCCGGGCCTGCGTTCGGCCCGGGCCCTGCCCTGCGCAGCCTCGCGCCGCATCCACCCGGCAGGCCGTCAGCGCATCAGGGAAAGTCACAGGCTGCACCTGCCCCTCAAGCCTTGCGCAGACCCCTGCCTGGGCATGCAATACGCAGGTGTCCGACAGGCACAGCCTTGTTTCAGTGATGTACTAGCTGCAACAAAGCACCCAGGCGCGCAGCTTTGTGCAACCGCAGCGCGGCGCGAACAAGCATTCAGGCCCAGCCGCAAGAGGCTTGCAGGGTGAGTGATCCGACGGAGGTTCCAAATGGAAAGCAATGTCACAAAATCCCTTCAAGTCCTCTTAATTTCCGTCAATTTCACTCAATTGACGATAGTTTTCAATCAGAGACGCCAAGCCGATCGAAAAAGCCAAAAACCCGACGTATATTCCACACCGCCTTGCAGCCTGCCCGGCCCGCCCTCGGGCTGAGACGGCCCCCGCTCTCCGGGCGCGGAGCACCAGAACAACGCAGGAGCGAAGAGCACAAGAAGACGCAAAGGGGTTGGCATGAAAATTCTTTCGTTTTTCGGGACCCGTCCCGAGGCCATCAAGATGGCGCCGCTGGTGACGGCCCTGTCGCAGACGCGCGGCATCGAAAGCGTGGTGTGCGTGACGGGCCAGCATCGCCAGATGCTGGACCAGGTGATGGAGCTGTTCGGCCTGCAGGCCCGGCACGACCTGGCCGTCATGCAACCCAGCCAGACACTCAACGGCCTGTTCTCCCGCGTGGTGGCGGGCGCCGACGGCGTGCTTGAGCAGGAAAAGCCCGACTACGTACTCGTGCACGGCGACACCAGCACGGCCACGGCCTGTGCGCTGGCAGCATTTCACCGGCGCATTCCCGTGGGCCATGTGGAAGCCGGCCTGCGCACGGGGGATCTGGCCCAGCCCTTTCCCGAGGAAATGAACCGCCGCGTGGTCGATGTGGTCAGCCAGTGGATGTTCGCGCCCACGCCCACGTCGCGTGCCAACCTGCTGCGCGAGAACCTGCAGGGCCGCATCGCCGTGACCGGCAATACCGTCATCGATGCGCTGGCCACGCTGTGCGACCGGCTCGATGCCCGGCCCGAGCTCGCCCGCGACATTGCCGGGCGCCATCCCTGGGTGGACGCGCAGCGCCCGCTGCTGCTGGTCACGGGCCACCGGCGCGAGAACTTCGGCGAAGGCTTCCAGAACATCTGCGCCGCGCTGGCCGAGCTGGCGCGGCGCCATCCGGACCTGCTCATCGTCTACCCGGTGCACTTCAATCCTGCCGTGCGCGAGGTGGTCATGCGTACGCTGGGCGGCATGGACAACATCCGCCTCATCGATCCGCTGGACTATGTGGACTTCGTCTGGTTCATGCAGCGGGCCCGCATCATCCTGACCGATTCCGGCGGAGTGCAGGAGGAAGCACCCTACCTGGGCAAGCCCGTGCTGGTGATGCGCGATGTGACCGAGCGGCCCGAGGCCGTATCGGCCGGCACCGTGCTGCTGGTGGGCACGCAGCGCGCGCGCATCGTGGCCGAGGTGAACCGCCTGCTGACCGATGAAGGCCACCGCGCCTCGTTCGCGCGCCGCATCAATCCCTATGGCGACGGACGGGCCTCGCAGCGCATCGTACGGGCCTTGCTGGGACAGCCCTTCGAGGAGTTTGCCGCCGGACCGGCAGGCATCCTCGCCACCATGGGCAAGGGCCTGGCGCCGGCCTGAAGGCCGCCAGTCCCAACGCAACGGCAGCCGCCCTGCAGCAACTGAACGTGTCACGAATCGCGTCACGAACCGAGCACAGAAGTGAAAAAGAGGCCCCCCCATGCAACCGACCATCCACCGCCATTCGTTTTCCCGCACCGGGGCCCGCTGGGCGCTGGGTTCGCTGCTGGGCCTGGGTGCCCTGTTCGCCCAGGCGGCATCCGCCTCGGCGCTGGGTGACGCCATACGGCAGCTGGGCGCCAGCGACGGGCTGCAGCGCAGCGTCACGCTCAAGGAGCTGGGCATTGTCGACCCGGTCGTGCTGGCCGGCACGGCCACCCAGGACTTCTACCTGCCCGTGCCGCGCGGCCTGCCTCTGGGCGATGCCAGCATCGCCTTCGATGGCCGCTACCTGAAGGGAGAGCCGGGAACCTCGACCGTGGTGATCTCGCTCAACGGTACGCCAGCCGTATCCCAGACCGTGCCGGACGGCGAAGGCACGCTGCAGCGCAACCTGCCCGTGGCCCAGCCTGCGCGCGCCAGCGACTTCGTGCGCCTGGGCGTGAACTGGCGCAACCGCAACAACAGCCAGCAGCGCTGCGACGAAAACCACTCCCTCGCCAACTCGCTGACCATCTCGCCGCAGACACGCCTGAGCTACCGCGTGGACCCGCGCGATGTGCGCACCATCGAGGATGTCTGGAACACCCTGCCCGTGCGCACCACCGTGCTGGTGTCGGGCAGGCAGCTGGAGCAGGCCTCGTTCGACAGCGCCTGGCGCATCGGCGCCAGCCTGCAGCGCAACAACAGGCGCATGCAGGTACGGGCCCTTCCTGCCGTGGGCGAGGTGATCGACCTGCGCGGCCTGGAGGTTCCCGCCGCCCTGGCCGGCGTGCCCGCCTTTGCCGCGCTGCGGGGCGCCGAGCCCCAGCACAAGCTGGCCAGTGACGCCGAGCTGGGCGCGCTGCTCATGCTGGGGGCCGCCCAGGTCAGCGGCGACATCGTGGTGGCCGACAAGGCACTGCAGCAGCGCCTGACCGCCGCCTTCGCAGCCCTGCAGACCCAGCTGGCGACCGACCCCGATGCGGGCCAGGCGCTGCAGCAATGGCGTGCCCGCCGCGCGCCGCTGGCCAGCGAGGCGCTGGCCTCGCAGCAACTGCGTGCCTTGCCCATGGGCCGCCAGATGGTGCTGGCCGTGGCCTCCGATGCGGGTGCGCGCGTGGCCGGCCTGCAGGAGGCCGCCCTGCAGCGCCTGCTGGTCAGCGACAACGTGACGGTGGCTGCGGCCCAGCCCCCGCAATGGGACGAGGCCAAGGGCATACGCCTGTCCAGCCTGGGCGGCAGCCCCGACAGCTTCGACGTGCTGTCGCGCGGCGAGTGGACGATGAACTTCCCGCTGAGCGCCGTCGCCTCGCAGGGCCGGATGCCGGGCGAGATCACGCTGTACGTGGCCGCAGCCCCCGGCGCCTCGGCCACGCGCCCCGTGGCCACGCTGTTCTGGAACGGCATGCTGCTGTCGGCCCGCCAGCTGGACGCCAACGGCCAGCCCGAGCGCCTGCGCGCCCGCGTGCCCGGCTACGCGCTGGGCATCAACAACACCTTGCGCGTGTCGGTGCAGCGCCAGCCCTACTCGGCCGACTGCAACGAGATTCCCCAGCCCTATCCCGCCAGCGTGCTGCCGGCCATCAGCTATGTGACGCCCGGCAAGGCCGAGCCCAACGGCAGCTTCATCGGCCTGCTGCCCCTGCTGGGCGCCAGGTCGCAGCTGCTGGTGCCTGCCAGCTACCTGTCGGCCGCGCCGGCCGCGCTGGAGCGCATGGCCAACCTGGCAGCCGCCAGCGGCCTGTCGGCCTCGCAGGCCGAGCTGGTCGTGGCCCAGGCCGATGCGCCCGCCAAGCCCTCCATGCCCTTCGTGGCCATGGAGGTGCCGGTGGACGGCGCCAAGCCCCTGGTGACGGTCACGGACGGTCAGCAGCTGCGCATTCGCGGCAAGTCGCTGGACTGGCTGGACATCAAGGGGCTGAAACAGCTGTCCTCGGCCGAAGTGGTCACTGCCGGCGGCCAGCAGGGCGTGCTGTGGCGTGCCATCGGCGAGTGGACTGGTGGCCTGGGCGAGCCCTTCCTGCTCAATCGCGGCAACATCGCCGTGATCGGCGGTGACGGCCCGCTGGCCTGGCTCGACAGCAGCAACCCCGATGCCGGCATTCCGTCCGGTCCGCGCGAAGGCGCCTTCCACGAATGGCGCAACTTCCTGTCCTGGAGCGTGCCCGGCATCGCCATTGCGCTGGTCGTGGTGGTGCTGCTGGTGCTGCTGGCCTGGGCGGTGGCGCGCAGCAAGCAGCCCAGGCACTGAGCCGGGCCCGAGCCACGATGACGACGGCATGAGGCGATCACCATGATCTCTTCCCTCTACTGGCCCTACCTGGTGGCCGACTACTACCACGCGCTGGAGATCACCAGCGCCGTGGTGGCCGTCATCATCCTGCTGTCCAGCATCGATGACCTGTTCATCGATGCCTGGTACTGGGTGCGCGAGGCCTGGCGCGCGCTGACCGTCAAGCGCCGCTACCAGCCGCTCAAGGCACAGCAGTTGCAGGAGGTCGAGGAAAAGCCGCTGGCCATCATGGTGCCGGCCTGGCTGGAGTACGACGTGATCGCGCCCATGCTCGAGAGCATGGTGGGCACGCTGGACTACAAGAACTACATGATCTTCGTGGGCACCTACCGCAACGACGAGCGCACCAAGAACGAGGTGGAGCGCATGCGCCGGCGCTACCGCCAGCTGGTCCGCGTGGAGGTGCCGCATGACGGCCCCACCTGCAAGGCCGACTGCCTCAACTGGATCGTGCAGGCCATCTTCCAGCAGAACACGCTGCAGCCCGAGCCCTTTGCCGGCCTGATCCTGCACGACAGCGAAGACGTGCTGCACCCGCTGGAACTCAAGTACTACAACTACCTGCTGCCGCGCATGGACTTCATCCAGCTGCCCGTGACCTCGCTGGAGCGCGAGTGGTACGAGCTGGTGGCCGGCACCTACATGGACGAATTCGCCGAATGGCACACCAAGGACCTGGTGGTGCGCGAGAGCATGTCGCACATGGTGCCCTCGGCCGGCGTGGGCACCTGCTTTTCGCGCAAGGCGATGGAGGAACTGGCCGCCGAGACCCATAACCAGCCCTTCAACACCGACACGCTGACCGAGGACTACGACATCGGCGCGCGGCTGGCGCGCCGGGGCATGAAGCAGATCTTCGGCAAATTCCCCGTGGACTACGTGATACGGCGCAAGCCGCTGTTCGGCCTGGGCAAGGAAAAGGTGTCCACCCTCACCATGCCGCTGGGCATACGCGAGTTCTTTCCCAACACCTTCAAGACCGCCTACCGGCAAAAGGCGCGCTGGACGCTGGGCATCGGCCTGCAGGGCTGGAGCCAGGTCGGCTGGGCCGGGCCGCTGTCCACCAAGTACCTGCTGTTCCGCGACCGCAAAGGGCTGGTGACCTCCTTCGTGGCCATCCTGGCCTATCTGCTGCTGCTGAACTTTCTGGTCTTCCTGCTGGCCGACCACATGGGCTGGTGGACGGTCTACTACCCCTCCCTGTTCGCCCCCAATGGCTGGCTGGTGACGCTGATGAGCGTCAACGTCGTCGCCCTGCTGCTGCGCGTGGTGCAACGCGCATGGTTCGTCTCGCGCCTGTACGGCTGGGAGCACGCCTTGCTGTCCGTCCCGCGCATGGTGATCGGCAACTTCATCAATGCCATGGCAGCGGCGCGCGCCTGGAAGCTGTTCATCGTCCACCTGGTCACGGGCAAGCGCCTGGCCTGGGACAAGACCATGCACGACTTCCCCTCCACAGACCAGTTGGTGCACCAGCGCCAGCGCCTGGGCGAGCTGCTGCTGTCCTGGCAGGCCATCGACGAAACCCGGCTGGCCAGCGCGCTGGAGATCCAGCGGCGCGAACGCCGCCCGCTGGGCGCCATCCTCATGGAGCAAGGCTGGCTCGACGAGGCCACGCTGCGCGAGGCCATCAGCTTCCAGCAGGGGGAGCCCACCGATCCCCCGGCACATCCCGGCTTGGCCGCAACAGGCAATCCAAGCACACCAAGGGCCGGCATATGAAGCGTCTCGCACCCCTCGTTCGCCCACTCACCCTGGCCGCCCTGCTGGGCGCCGGCTGGAACGCGCCGCCGGCCTGGCCGCAGGCCGCAGCAGCCGTCAAGGCCGAGGCGCCGCTCAGGGGCCGCGCATGGCAGCTGGCCAACCAGGCCTATGCCCATTACCAGGCCGGCCGCTTTGCGCGGGCCGCCAGCGCCGCCGCATCGGCCATACAGCTGCGTCCCGACCTGTTGCGCCTGCGCATGCTGCTGATCTACTCGCTGCAAAGGCAGGGCAAGAACGAGGAAGCGCTCAAGGCCATCGCCTCGGCCCGCGCCGCCGGGATGGACGAGGCCACGCTGCAGCAGGCCGAGACGAATGTGCGCGCGGCTGCGGCAGGCGGGGCCGCCGCAGGTGGCGGCGCGGCCACGGCCTCCGAGGCCTACAACAAGGCCTTTCCCATCGCCACCGAGGCCTACGCCGACTACAACGCCAGGAACTACGCAGACAGCGCGCGCAAGGCCGAGCAGGCCTTTCGCCTGGACCCCACGCAAGGCCAATGGGCATTGCTGTGGATTGGTGCGCTGGAAGCCCAGGACCAGCTGGGCGCCGCCATCGAGGCCGCAGATGCCGCCCTGTCCCTGGACCCACCCAACAAAAGCGACCTGGTGGCCAAGCGCCAGACCCTGCGCCGCAGCCAGGCCGTGCTGCCCGCGCAAAAGGCCTACCAGGCGCTGATCGCCAACAACCCGGCGCAGGCCGTGCCCTTTGCACGCGAAGCCGTGGCGCTGGCGCCGGGAACGGCATCGCACCGCTTGCTGCTGATCACCTCGCTCATGCTGGCCGAGCAGCTGCCCGACGCGGAAAAGGCTGCCGACGAGGCACTGGCGCAGGACAACGAGGACACGGCCGCCCTGGGCATGCGCGGCTACATACGCCAGCGCCAGGGCAAGACCACGCTGGCCAACGAGGACTTCGACGACGTGCTCAAGCAGGACTGGCTGGACGAAAAGCAATCGGCCAACCTGCGCCTGATCGCGGCCGACGCAGCCCTGGCTGCGGGCGATGCGGCACGCGCCCGCGCGCTGCTGGCGCCCATGCCGGCACAGGATGAAGCCGTGGCCCGCCGCCTCAAGCAAGCCGATGGGCTGCGCCCGGGCCGCGACACGCCCATGGTGGCCGATACGCGCGGTGCCTCGCAGACCCTGGCCATGGCCGACTACCCGCCGCCGCTGCAGGACTGCCGCGACACGCCCTACGGAACGGTCTGCGAGCTGCAGCCCTCCGATGCCCAGGGCGCAGGCGGCCCCAGCGCCCAGGCCTATGCGGCCTACGCGCGCCAGGACTACAAGGCCGCCATCGAACATGCGCAAACGGCCGTGGAGCAGGACCCCGACAACGAGCAGCTGCAAAAGCTGCTGACCACCACGCTGGCCGCAGGCAACCGCGACCAGCAGGGCCAGGCCCTGCTGCGGCTGGACAAGTCCCTGTCCCTCACCCCCAACGACGCCCAGCTGCTGATGCAGCGCGGCTACCTGTACTCGCGCCAGGAAGAGCCGGCCAAGGCGCTGCAGGATTTTCGTGCCGCCCGCGCCACGGGCGAGGCGCCTGCGGGCGCCATGCTGGACGAGGGCTATGCCCTGGCCGGCACCGGCGACAGCCGGGGCGCCGTGCGCACCTTCAAGCAAGCCATCGACCTGGACGATGCCGGCACCGCCAAGCTGACGCCGGGCCAGCGCGAGAACGCGCGCAGCGCCGTCTCCGGCTACTCGCGCGAATGGGGCGCCATCGTCTCCCTGGGCTACCGGGGCGCGCGGCCTGCGGGGCGCGCATTCTCGGACGGCATCCTCACCCAGGCCGGCGACGCCGTCTTCGGCACGGCCGAGGCCTACTGGCGCCCGTCCAACTTCCTCAACTCATCGACGCGCATCTTCGATGTCTACGGACGGCTGGGCAGCACCTTGCATGACGGGGGCGGCACCACGCTGGGCCAAAGCGCCATCGACCCCTGCACGGGCCTGCCCATCAATGTGCAGGCAGGCGACAACCGCGGCATCTCGGGCCTGCCCACCACCACGGGCTCGCTGGGCATGCGCTTCACGCCGTCCACCAAGTACGCGCTGACCTTTGGCATAGAGCGCCAGTTCAACATCGGCTCCGCCACGCGCTCGGGCTTCATCACGCCTGAATCGCCCCAGCTGCGCTGCCTGATGAGCGGGCGCGATCCGCTCAACCCCACGGGCCCGGCACTGGGCAATCCCATCTCGGCCAAGTACAGCGCGGGCGCGGGCCAGGGCGGCTGGCTGGCCTATGTCACCCACGGCTTCTACGAAGGCACGGGCCGGCGCACGGACCGCTCCAGCTGGTTCACCATGGAAGGTTACAGCCAGGCCGGCTATGCCAACCAGAGCATGGCCTCGCGCTTCACGCTGACCGACCAGACCAACGGCGCCCTGGTGGGCGACGGCTCGGGCCGCTACAAGCGCGAGCAATGGTTCTTCTCCACCGAAGCCCGCATCGGGCGCAGCTTCCGCGCCGACGGCATCAACCAGGGCCTGGTGATCTGTCGTGGTCAAGTCTTTTCGGACATTCCGATAGGGGATGTTCGTTCAAGCTGAGTGAGCTGCCAACGCCTGCTGCATCTCGTAGTCATTGGGTGACTGGTATCCCAGCGTGGAGTGCAACCTGATAGGGTTGTAGAAGCCCACGATGTAGTCCGCGATGTCCGCCTGGGCCTCAGCATGGTTTGCATAGTCGCGCTGCCAGACACGCTCCATCTTCAAGTTCAGGAAGAATCTCTCCATCACTGCGTTGTCCCAGCAGTTGCCCTTGCGACTCATGCTGCACACCAGGCCATGGCTCTCCAGCAACCCCATGTGCAGTTCGCTGGCGTACTGACTGCCTCGGTCCGAATGAACCAGCAATCCTGGCTTGGGGCGGCGGCTTGTGATGGCCATGCGCAGCGCCTCGCACACCAGCTGTGCTGGCATGCTCGGGGCCATGGCCCAGCCCACTACTTTTCTGGAGAACAGGTCCAGCACCACCGCCAGATAGAGCCAGCCACTGCGTGTGCGAACGTAGGTGATGTCGCTGGCCCATGTCTGGTTGGGCTTTTCAGGTTTGAACTGGCGCTGCAGCACATTGTCTGCAACAGGCAAGCCATGGCGGCTGTCGGTGGTGTGCGTGAACTTGCGCCGCCAGCGTGCTCGCAGTCCGTGCGCGGCCATCAAAGTGCGTGCTTTGTAGCGCCCAACAGCCCAGCCTTGCAATTTCAGCTGTGCACTCAGGCGGCGACTGCCGTAGCTGCTCCCACTGGCATGGAAGACTGCTTTGGCCTGAAGGCTCAGTGGGCTCACTGCAGCCTTTGTGGTGGCGCGCTTGCGCGCCGCGTACCAGCCCGAGCGGCTCATGCCCAACACCCTGCACCACTGGCTTACTGGGGCCTTCTGCGCCTGTGCTTGCGCACTCATCAGGTCCTGAATCATTTCATTTCCCGGGCGAAGAAGGCCGACGCTTTTTTTAGGAGTTCATTGTCCGATTGCAGTTGCCTGACCTGCGACTCCAATTGCCGAATGCGTTGCTGCTCGGCCGTCAACGGCTTGCCAATACCCGGACGTCCGGCCGCCTCTTCGTCGTACTGCGCCAGCCAGCGGCGCACCGCGCTGTCAACCAGATCCAGATCCTTGCTGACCTGAGCCACGCTCAGATTCTGTTCTCGGACCATCTTGACCACTTGTAGCTTGAAGGCTGCGTCAAACGCCCTGCGCGCTCTTTTGTCTTTCATGTTCGTCATTTCCTCTGGGGTCTATGGGCCCCTATCGAGGTGTCCTATTTCATTGGACCATGACAATCTTCCCGTTCGGCGTGGTCGCGGCCGACTGGATCAAACAGAGGAACCGCGTGCAAGTGCGTTCCCTGCAGGCCGCCCCTGGCGCCACGCCCACCGCAGCCCAATTGGCCGCCCAGCAGGGACAGACCCTGGCCCTGCAAGGCAATGGCAGCAGCTGGTCGGCCAGCGCCGGCGTGGGCATCAGCCTGCGCCAATGGTTCCGCGAAAGCCACTACAGCACGGCCCAGTCCTATCTGGACTGGTCCATGCAGTACCGCTTCAACATCGGCGGCGGCCAGGCCGACCGCGCCAAGGGCCTGTTCATGACGCTGACGCTGTCCTATTGAAAGCCCCGCCCCGCCGCCGCCACCACACAGACAAGAGAAAAGGAGAAAGCTCCCATGGATTCGACCAAGCAAGCACCCCGCCCCGCCCTGCACGGACTGCGCTCGGGCATGGCGCGCGCCGCACGCGGGCTGGCCGGCTGCGCCCTGGTGCTGGGCGCGCTGGCAGCGCAGGGAACGGCACAGGCACAGGCACAGGCACAGGACAGCTCCTCCATCGTTCTCAGGGGCAAGGACGGCTGGCTGTTTCCGGGCTGGGGCAGCCTGACCCAGGTGGACCGCGCCGGCATCACGGAATCCACGCGGCTGATCACCGAGGCGCGCAACCTGCTGGCCGCGCGCGGCGTGAAGCTGCAGGTGCTGCTGCTGCCCGACAAGGTGCGCTTCTACGCTGACAAAATGCCCGATGGCAAGGCCATGAGCGCCGATGTCCAGGGCCGCTACAAGCAGGTGCTGCAGGCGCTGCAGGGCGCAGGCATTCCCAGCTTCGACGACGAGGCCGTGCTGCGCACCGTGCGCGACAGCGGCAAGGACGTGTTCTACCGCACCGACCAGCACTGGACCCAGGCGGCGGCCGACGCCACGGCCGAAGCCACGGCCCGCATGGTCCAGGGCGAGGTGCCCCAGCTGGCGGGCCGCGCCGGCAGCGGCCTGGCCCTGGGCGACACCGTCACCGAGCGCCGCTATGGCGACCTGGCCGAGCTCTTTCTCACCGCCGAAGAGCGCAAGCAGGTGGGCCGCGAGGTCTATACCGTGCGCCGCCAGGCCCCCGCCAAGGGCCTGCTCGACGACGAGCCCGCGCCCGTCCATGTGACGGGCCACAGCATGGTCCAGCCCTACTTCGGCTTTCCGCAAAAGCTCTCCAGCCTGCTGGACCGCCCCGTCTCGCTGAACTGGAAGCCCGGCAACGTGGGCCAGTGGACCATGCTGCTGGAATATCTGGAGTCACCTGCCTTCAAGGCCCACAAGCCCCAGGTGCTGGTGTGGCAGATGTTCGAGCCTACCTACAGCTACGGTCCCAACGCGGCCGGCCAGTGGGACAACGCCTCCCTCATGCCCAGCGCCACCTGGCTGGAGCGGCTGCGCGCCGCACTCAAGGGCTGACCCGTGGACCAAGCCGCGCAAGACCTGCAAACCGACAAGGGCCACCGGCGCAATGCCTGGATCTGGGGCGCCCTGCTGCTGTCGGGCCTGGCCTGGGGTGGCTGGTCGCTGGCCCGCCACGGCCCCAAGGCCGGCGAGCTGCAGCTGTCGGCCTGGCTCGATGGCCGCGCGGGCACGGCGCTGAACAAGGGCCTGCGCCTGCCCGCCCAGTCTTCGCTGGAGACGGGCCAGGCCGCGCTGCGCTATCGCCTGCTGGGCGATACGGGCGCGCAGGTGGCCCTGGGCTGCCCGCAGTGGATGTTCTACCGCGACGGCCTGCGGCCCCAGCCCGGGGTAGGCGCCGCGCCCTTCGAGGCGCGCCAGCGCCTGCTGCGCCACTGGACACGGCAGTTGCAGGACAAGGGCATTGCCACCCTGGTGGTGGCCGTGCCCGACAAGTCGCGCATCGAGGCCGACCACCTGTGCGGCCTGCCCGTGGCACCCGTGATGCTCCAGCGCCTGGACCTGTGGCAGCAGCGCCTGCAGGCCGACGGCATTGCCTTTGCCGACCTGCGCCCCGCCCTGCAGGCCCAGGAGCAGACGCAGCCCGTGTTCTTTCGCACCGACGTGCACATGAACGCCGAGGGCGCACGCGCCGCCGCCCTGGCCGTGGCCCGGGCCGCGCTGCCGCTGCTGGGCGGGCAGCGCGGCAGCCAGGCCTTCGAGGAGTCTGCACCCGGGCCGCTGCAGCCCTTGCCCGGCGACCTGCTGGCCCTGGCCGGCCTGGCCGACGCACCGGCAGGCTGGCGCCCGCAGCGCGACGAAATACGCCCCCAGGCCATCACCCCCGTGCGCGGCGGCGGCCTGCTGGACGAGACGCCGCCCGTGCAGGTGCTGCTGGCCGGCAGCTCCAACGGCCTGCGCAGCAATTTCGCGCCACAGCTGGGCCGCGCGCTGGGCCATGAAGTCTGGAACCTCAGCATGGATGGCGGCCAGTTCAGCGGCGCCATGGTGGCCGCGCTCAAGCGCCGCGCCTCCTGGCCGGCCAGCCTGCGGCTGGTGATCTGGGAGTTCTCGGAAAACACCTTGTCCCTGCCCCTGACGGACGATGAAAAAGCGGCGCTCAAGGATCTGGACGCCGCCTCCCCGCCTGCGTGAAACCGCCCGCTACATGCTGTTCAACTCCTATCTTTTCCTGCTGCTGTTCCTGCCCATCGCGCTGGCGGGCCACTACCTGGCCGGCGCCATCAGCCTGCGGCTGGCCGCGTTCTGGCTGTGCCTGACGTCCTTCGTCTTCTATGGCTGGTGGAACCCGCAGTTCGTCGCCCTGCTGGCCCTGTCCATTGCCTTCAACTACGTGGTGAGCCGGCTGATCCTGCGCTTTGCCGGCCATGCGCGGCTGCAGGGGCTGGTGACTGCGCTGGGCGTGGGCGCGGACCTGGCGGCACTGTTCCACTACAAGTACTTCGCCACGCTGTTCAACTTCCTGGGCGAATGGGGGCTGACGCAGGGCGGCATGCACGAGCTGATCCTGCCCCTGGGCATCTCGTTCTTCACCTTCACCCAGATCGGCTACCTGCTGGACTGCCGCTCGGGCATCGTCAAGGAACGCAGCCTGCTCAGCTACGTGCTGTTCGTCACCTTCTTCCCGCACCTGATTGCCGGGCCCATCCTGCACCACAAGGAAATGATGCCGCAGTTCGCGCAGCCGGATAACTACCGGTTCCGCGCGGACAACCTGTCCATCGGGGGCACGCTGTTCGTGATCGGCCTGGCCAAGAAGGTGCTGCTGGCCGACGAGATCGCACCCTATGCGGACGCCGGCTTCGCCGCGCCCGGCGAGCTGCAGTTCTGGGCCGCCTGGGGCGCGAGCCTCAGCTACGCGCTGCAGCTGTACTTCGACTTCTCGGGCTATTCGGACATGGCCCTGGGCCTGGCGCGCATGTTCGGCATCCGTTTCCCGCTGAACTTCAACTCGCCCTACAAGGCCGGCAGCATCATCGACTTCTGGGCGCGCTGGCACATGACGCTGACGCGCTACCTCACGGCCTACCTGTACTACCCCGTGGCCATGGCCATCTCGCGCGCACGCGAAAAGCGCGGGCTGTCCGTGGGATCGAGCGCCGCGCGCACGCCGGGCGGCTTTGCGGCCACCATCGTCGTGCCCACGCTGTTCACCATGGGGCTGGCGGGCATCTGGCACGGCGCCGGCCTGCAGTACGTGATCTTCGGCCTGCTGCATGCCTTCTACCTGTCGGTCAACCATGCCTGGCGCATCTTCGTGGTCAGCCGCAAGCCGGCCGCCGCCCGCAAATCGGGCCGGGGCGTGCAGGCGCTGTGCGTTGTCATCACCTTCATCGCCGTGCTCATCGCCCAGACCTTCTTCCGCGCCCACGGCGTGGGCGACGCCATGCTGCTGCTCAAGGGCATGGCCGGCCTGCGCGGCGTGGAGGCGCTGGAGTCGCTGTCCCACGTCCAGGGACTGGCACTGGGCGATGCCATCCGCCTGGCCATAGGCCACCATATGCAGCTGGCCCTGGTGCTGCTGCTGCTGGCCATTGCCTGGTTCACGCCCAATGCCCACCAGATCCTGGGCCGCTTCTCGCCCGCCATGTTCAAGGTGCAGGAGGCGCCCCGGGCCTGGATGCACTGGCGCCCCAGCGCGGGCTGGACGGCCGTGACCCTGGTCCTGCTCTTCCTGTGCCTGGTCAACCTGCACAAGGAAACCCGCTTCCTGTATTTCCAGTTCTGAAACGCCTGTTGGAGAAAAAAGCATGTCCCACAATGACATCGAAACCAAGATTGCCCAGATCATCGGAGCCATCATCCTGACCTCGGTCGAGCCCGATACGCTGCTGCTCGAATCGGGCCTGGTGGACTCGCTGTCCGCCGTGGACGTGGCCCTGGCCATCGAGAAGGAATTCGGCGTCAAGATACCGCCATCGGAGATCGACCTGCACCTGGAGTCCGTGCAAACGCTGGCGCAGTACGTGGCCGAGCAGCGCAAGGCGTGATGAGACGCCGGCACTGTCGGCCCGGCCTGCGCAGCCATCCCCATCCATCCACCGCCGCAAGGAGCCCGCATGCGATTCAGTTTTGACCGCTTCGACTTCATCGAGCCCGACGCCGGCACGCAGCGGCCGGCCGTCATCGATGCCGCCGGCACGCTGGACTGGCAGCAACTGGCCCAGGCCGTGGAGCAATGGGAGCAGCAGGCGCTGGCGCGCGGCGCTCGCCGCGACGAGCCGCTGCTGATCACGGGGCACAAGGAGACGGCCTTTCTCGTGGCCATCCTCGGCTGCCTGCGCCTGGGCGTGCCCTTCGTGCCGGTGGACGTGATCAACCCGCCCGAGCGCATGGCGCGCATCGCCACGCTGGTGCAAGCCGGCCTGCACTACGACGCGCAGGCCCGCAGCTTTGTGGACACCGGCATCGCCGCGCAGCCGCTGCAGGAAAAATCGCTGGCCTACATCATGTTCACCTCGGGCAGCACGGGCGATCCCAAGGGCGTGCAGATCGGGCGCGAGAGCATGGGCCTGTTCGCCGGCTGGATACGCGACTGCCTGGCCCTGGGCGAGGCGCCGGTGTTCATGGACCAGATGCTGTTCAGCTTCGACTTTTCGCTGTTCAACTGGATGGGCGCCCTGGTCACGGGCGGTGCATGCGTGCTGTGCGCGCGCGAGACCATTGCCGACCGCCAGGCCTTTGCCGCCTACCTGGCGCGCACCCATGTGAACGTCTGGGCATCCACGCCCTCCTTCGTGCGCCAGCAGCTGCTGGATGCCGACTTCGACCAGCAGCACCTGCCCGACCTGCGCGTCTTCGTCTTCGGCGCCGAATCGCTCACGCCCACCGTGGCCGAGGCGCTGTGGAGCCGCTTTCCCCAGGCGCGCATCATCAACTCCTACGGCCCCACCGAGGCCACCTGCTCCACCACCTGGGTGGAGATCGACCCCGCGCTGCGCCAGCGCGCGCCGCTGCCCTTTCCCATCGGCCGGGCCAAGCCCTATGCCGACGTCTTCCTGGACGAAGGCGAGATCTGCGTGGCCGGCGACCATGTGATGCGCGGCTACCTCAACCGCCCCGACCTGCACGCCACACGCATGTTCATGCGCAACGGCAAGCGCGGCTACCGCACGGGCGACCTGGGCGAGATCGACGGCGAGGGCCTGGTCACCTTCCACGGCCGGCGCGACGACCAGATCAAGATGCACGGCTACCGCATCGAGCTGGCCGAGGTCGATGCCGTGCTGGCCACCCTGCCCGGCGTGCGCGCGGGCGCGGCGGTGGCACTCAAGCGGCCCGACGGCTTCATCGTGCGCATGATCGGCTTCGTGGACCTGGACCGCAGCGGCCCGCCCGGCATGCACCCCCTGCCCGAAGACCTGGCCGGATGGCGCGAACTGCTGGCCCAGCGCGTGCCGCCCTACATGATTCCGTCGGAACTGCTGGCCTGCCATGGCTTTCCGCTGACCCAGACCGACAAGGCCGACCGCAAGCAACTGGAGCGCATGTACCTCGACTCGCGCATGCGCCCCGCCCAATGAAACAAGGATCTGCAGGCATGACTTCCGTTTTTTCCGCTGTGAGGCGCCAAGCACTGTTCACCCTGGCCGGGCTGGCGGCCCTGTCCTGCCTGCCTGCAGCGCATGCCGAAGGCACGCTGGCCCAGCTGTACGCCGCGCGCCCCCCCGCAGGCTCGTCCTTCGTGCGCGTGGTCCACCCCGACGCGGGCAGCCTGCGCGTGAAGATCGCCGACGGCCCCGAGCAGACGCTGTCCGGCAGCAAGCCGGCCAGCAGCTACGCCATCGTCAAGGGCGACACGCCCTTTGCCATCCAGCTGGACGGCAAGAGCGCCGGCAGCATGAAGGTGGCGCCGGGCAGCTTCACCACCCTGGTGCCGCAGCGCCAGGGCAAGAACGCGGCCACGCGCTTCACGGCCATCGACGACTCCGGCGGCAGCCAGGACGCGCTCAAGGCCGAGCTGCGTTTCTACAATCTCACCACGGACTGCCCCCAGGGCAGCCTGCAGGTCGCGCCTGCGGGCACGCCCCTGTTCACCGGCGTGGCGCCGGCCGCATCGGCCAGCCGCTCCATCAACCCGGTCAGCGCCCAGCTCAGTGCCAGCTGCGCCAAGGCCGTCAGCGCGCCGCTGGCACTGCCCCAGCTGCAGCCCGGCGACCACTACAGCCTGTTCATGACGGGTACGGCCGCCTCCCCCGTGCTGCGCGGCCAGGCCAGCGCCACCGACACCTACCGCCCCTGACCCAGCCCAAGGAGACCGACACAGACATGCGCACCCGCTCCGTATTGCGTGAAGACCACCTGCTGTTCAAGGAACAGGTGGACCGATTCGTGGCCACCGAGATCCTGCCCCACATCAATGACTGGGAGGCAGAGGGCATCACGCCGCGCGCCCTGTGGCGCAAGGCTGGCGACAGCGGCCTGCTCAATTGCGACCTGCCCCCGCCCTACGGCCAGGGCGGGGACTTCGGCCACGCGGCCGTGGTCATCGAGGCGCTGGCGCGTGCCAACTGCCTGGGCATCGGCTTTTCCATCCACTCCGACATGGTGGCGCCCTATCTCTGGAACTTCGGCACGCAGGTGCAGAAGGACCGCTGGCTGCCGCGCATGGCCACGGGCGAGCTGATCGGCGCCATCGCGCTGACCGAGCCCGGCGCGGGCAGCGACCTCAAGGCCGTGCGCACGCGCGCCCGCCGCAAGAGCGAGAGTGAGGGCGGCGGCTACGTGCTCAACGGCCAGAAGACCTTCATCACCAACGGCGTCAACGCCGGCCTGATGGTGGTGCTGGCCAGCACCGAGCCCGACCTGGGCGCGCGCGGCCTGTCGCTGTTCGTGGTGGAAGAAGGCATGAAGGGCCTGGGCAAGGGCCCGGCGCTGCGCAAGATAGGCCAGCACAGCCAGGACACCTGCGAGCTGTTCTTCGACGAACTGCACCTGCCGGCCGACCACCTGCTGGGGCGCGAGAACGCAGCCTTCGAGCATGTGACCCAGGAACTGGCGCAGGAGCGGCTGGCGATCGCGCTGCGCGCGGCGGCCTCCACCGAAGGCATGCTGGACGAGGCCGCCGAGTTCGTGCGCAACCGCAAGGTCTTCGGGCGCCGCGTGCTCGACTACCAGAACACCCGCTTCAAGTTCGCCGACGCCCTGGCCAGGACCACCATGCTGCGCGTCTTCCTGGACGACTGCCTGGCCCAGCACCTGGAAGGCTCGCTGGACTCCGTCACCGCCGCCATGGCCAAGCTCAACGCCACCGAGCTGCAGGGCCAGGTGCTGGACGAGCTGCTGCAGCTGCACGGCGGCTACGGCTACATGGCGGAATACGGCATCGGCCGTGCCTGGGCCGATGCAAGGGCACTGCGCATCTTCGGCGGAAGCAGCGAGATCCTGCGAGAGATCATCGCCAAGCGCTTCTGACCCGGCCGCCTGCCGCTCAGCGCGCGGCGGATTTCCACCCGCGCAGCAGTTGCCGGGCTTCGGGCGTGTCGTTCAGCACCCAGGGATCGATGGCGAAGGCAACGACGCGCTGGGCGCCGTAGTCGCGGGCCACGTCCCATTGGCGACGCACGCGCTCGAAGCTGGCCGTGCGCGCCTGGAAGTCCGAGCCATCGGGCCGCGCGGGCGGCAGTTGCTCGAACAGCTCCACGATGAGATCGAACGGCGCCCTGCGCTCGAGCAGCATCTGCTGCAGCGGCGCCAGCGCCTCGTAGTTGCCCAGGCCCGCCACGCCCACGCCGTCCTGCACCATGGGGCGCAGGGACACGCGGTCCAGCAGGATGCTCCACAGCGTGGGCAGGCTGCCCAGGGTCTGCAGCTGGCTGAAATAGGTGGAGATGCCGGGCACCTGGCCGGATGTGGCCGCTGCCGCCTGGGCCAGCGGTTGCAGCGCGCTCACCAGCAGATCGATGCGCTCGGGCGCGGCCCAGTGGTACTGCTCCAGCTCGTAGGGGATGTACCAGCCGCGAAAGGCCGCATGGCGCGGCCAGGTGCTGGCGTACATGTGGCTGGCGCCCAGCTCGGCGATATGCGCCAGGTAGGGCGCAGGGCCTGCGGCGTTGTCAAGGCTGATCTGCTTCCACCAGCGCTCGTCATAGGGCAGGCCCAGGTGCACGCCCATGCCCAGTTCGGTGCAGATGTCCAGCAGGTCGGCGATCTGCGCGTCGGCCAGCATCCAGCTGTCCGCCTCGGTATCGCCCAGCAGGCCGCTCCATTGCACGAACAGCTCGCGGCAGCCCAGCGCCTGGGTGGCGGCCAGGCGCTGGCGCCATTGGTCGCGCGGCATCTCCAGATGGCTGCGCCACGGCTGCAGGAAACTGCCCGACACGGGCGCCGAGGCCGCGCAACCGACCAGCGAGGCACAGGCGGCGGCCACGCCGGCGCCGAGGAATTCGCGTCTGGACAAATGCATGTTGGGGACGGCCGCAAGGCTGCGTGAAGGCAAGCGCCAAGAATACAGCCAAGCGGCACCGCCCCGCCCCAAGGGGGCCGGCCCAGCGGGGGTTGACCCGGCCGGGCTGAGGGTTGATGCGCGGCGAAGGCGGCTTCAGAACGAGTGCACGACGCCCGCGTAAAGCCCCTGCTGGCCGGAGCCGGGCAGCGGCTTGCCGCTGTTGGCCTCCACCGAGAACGAGGCTGTGCCCCCGTTGGAGAGGGTGCCGACCGTGCCATACAGCATGGTGCGCCGGGAAAGATGGTAGTTGGCCCCCAGGCTCAGCAGGCTGGCGCCGCCGCCACTGCGGTTGGCGCGGTAGGCGCCGCCCACCAGCACCAGCGCCGGCGTGGCCTGGTAGTTGGCGCCCATCCAGTAGGTCTGCTGCCTGCGGGCGCCTGCCGGGTTGTCGGCGTCGGCCACCGTCAGGAGGCCTGACCGGATCTGGCTGTAGCCCGTGAACAGCTTGAGGCCGCCCACGCGGTAGGTTGCGCCCACCGTGTAAAGGCGCGATGCCGCGTAGAGCGAACTGAACGCGCCGTTGCCGTCGCGGATTTCCTCGTAGAAGGCCTTGAGCACCAGCGGCCCCTGCTCATAGCCCACGCTGACGGCGGCCTGGCGCCCGGCCCGGGAACGGCCCGCCTCCCCGTTCAGCCCCAGCTGGGTGCGAAACGAGAGCCCGCCCCAGGCCGGCGACTGGTAGCTGATGGCATTGGGGCGCGACCCCCAGGTCCGGTTGCCCTGCAGCGTGCCCGCGCCCATGGCCTGCAGGCCCATGGGGTCCAGCGCCCAGACCTCGCCGTCCGGAATGCCCATGGCCCGGCCCAGCAGCAGCGTGCCGTATGTCTGGCTTCGCAGGCCGACCACCGCATAGCGGCTGAAGAAGCTGTCGCCCACCGTGCCGTCGTCGGCCGAGAACTGGCTTTCGAGATGGAAGACGGCGCTCAGGCCGCCACCCAGGTCCTCGGCCCCGCGCAGCCCCCACCAGGTCGCGCCCCATTGCCCGGCGTGCCGGAGTTGACCGGAAGACCGGCCCGGCCCCTCGGCAATGCGGTTCATATAGTCGACACCGCTGACGATGCGCCCATACAGCGTGACGCTGCCTTGCGCCGCGGCCAGACTGGCTGCGCCGGCCAGCGCCGCAGCGCACAGGCAAGGTACGGTGGCCCGGGCCGCAGGGCCCCGCAGGGCGTGGTGGATTGCAGATGTCATGACGTTGTCCTCCCTTGGTTTTCATGCCTCGATGCCGGATGGCCTCAGGCGCCCAGCCGCTCCACGAGCGCGCGCAGCGTCTCGTAGCCCTTTTTCGCGTATGCGTAGCCGGGCGCGATGGCGGGGTCCTGCTCGGCCTCGACCACCAGCCAGCCCTGGTAGCCGGCATCCCTGAGCGTGCGCAGCACCGCCTCGAAGTCGAGCGCGCCGTCACCCGGCACCGTGAAGATGCCGTTGACCACGCCCTGCAGAAAGCTCCAGTCGCCCTGGCGCGCCTGGGCAATCACCTGGGGACGCACATCCTTGCAATGCACATGCGCCACGCGCGCCACATGTTTTTTCAGCAGCGCCGCCGGATCGGCCGCGCCGCCGTAGTAGGCATGGCCGGTATCGAACAGCAGAAAGACCTTGCGCGGATCGGTCAGCGCCATCAGGCGGTCCACATCCTGCGGGGATTCCACCTGGGCGCCCATGTGGTGGTGATAGGCCAGCCGGATGCCGTAACACTCCAGCAGGTGCGCGCCAAAGGCATCCAGCCGCCACGCATAGCGCTGCCAGGCCGCATCGTCGGCAAAGCGCGGGCGCCGGGACACAGGCGTGCCCATCTGCCCCTGGACCGTGCCCGCGCATTCGCCATAGACCACCACGTCGACGCCGTTGTGGCGCAGCCTGTCCATGTGGGGCTTGCAGCGCTCGGCCTCGGCGGCAAGGGCCTGGTCGTCGCTGCCCGCATCGGCCTGCGCCAGAAAGCCCGAGTACCAGCCGGAGACGCAGGCCAGCCCGTACGCGTCGAGCCTGGCCTTGAGCGCGGGGCCGGTTTTCGGAAACTTGTTGCCCAGCTCGAAACCCGCGTAGCCGATCTCGGCGCCCTCCTTCAGTGCCGTGTCCAGCGGCGTATCGCCCCCCAGCGAAGGGAGGTCGTCGTTCATCCAGGACAGGGGATTGATACCGATGCGAACCTTCCAGTTCATGCGAGTCCTCCTTGGGGCAGATAGGCGCCTAGACAGTTAGGCAGATGGGCAGAAGTCGGGCGGGGCGACGGTGGCGCGGCGTCAGCGCCGCTGGCCTGCCTTGTGGTGCAGGTACTCGCGCCGCGCGCCCTGGACCTCGGGGCGGCCCGAGACCTCGGGCACGGCAACCTCCCACCAGGCGCCGCCGTCGGCCGTGGTGCGGTGGTGGGTGGTGTCTATCACCAGCACCTGGCTGCGGCGGGACGCCCGCGCACGCAGCATTTCGCGGCGCAGTTCCTGCACACCGCCCACGTGGACGGCCTCCGCCCCCATGGCAGCGGCGTGGCGGGCGAAATCGATGGACGAGCGCTCGCCGCCCTCGGGCACGCAGTCGTCGAGCATGTTGTTGAAGCTGGCGCCGCCGCAGCGGATCTGCAGCCGCTCTATGCAGCCGTAGCCACGGTTGTCCAGCACCACGACGATGATCTTTCGGCCCAGCAGCACCGAGGTGGCCAGCTCGGCGTTGAGCATCATGTAGGAGCCATCGCCCACGACCACGATGACCTCGCGCTCGGGCCTTGCCAGCTTCACGCCCAGGCCGCCCGCGATCTCGTAGCCCATGCAGGAATACGCATAGTCCACGTGGTAGTTGCCCGGCAGGCCGCTGCGCCACAGCTTGTGCAGCTCGGCCGGCAGCGTGCCGGCCGCGCAGACCACGACGTCATTGCGGGCGCTGTCCAGCCCTGAGTCGGCGGCAGACTCGCGCAAGGCCCCGATCACCTCGGCGTCACAGGGCAGCTCGCCCTGGGGCGCGTGCAATGTCAGCTCCGCCACGCGCTGTGCCCAGGCTGAGGCCCGGGCGCGCAGCTCTTCGGTCCACCGTGGATCGGCCCGCCAGCCGGCCAATCCTGCACCCAGCTGGGCCAGGCCAATACGGGCATCGGCCACCAGCTGGCGGCCACGCTTCCTGGCGGCATCGAAGGGCTGCACGTTCAGGCCCAGCACCGTGGCCTGGCTGTACAGCGCCTGCGAGCCGCTGGTGAAATCCTGCTGCCGCGTGCCGATGGCCAGCAGCACATCGCAGTGCCGGGCCGCGTGGTTGGCAGCCGGCGAGCCGGTCACGCCGATGGCGCCCAGGTTGAGGGCATGGTCCCAGGCCAGGCTGCCCTTGCCGGCCTGCGACTCGGCCACCGGCACGCCATGCGTTTCGGCAAACACGCGCAAGGCCTCCCAGGCCTGGCTGTACAGCACGCCGCCGCCCGCCACGATCAGCGGCCTTTTGGCGCAGGCCAGCAAGGCCACGGCCTGCTCCAGCTCGGCGGCATCGGCCGGCGGGCGACGCTGGAGGATCAGCGGCGGGTGGAAGAAATCCATGGGCCAGTCGAAGGCCTGGGTCTGCACGTCCTGCGGCAGCGCAAGGCAGGCGGGGCCGCACTGCGCCGGGTCGGTCATGACCTGGATGGCGCGCGGCAAGGCCGCCAGCAATTGCCCGGGCTGCATGATGCGGTCGAAGTAGCGCGTGACCGGACGCAGGCAGTCGTTGGCGCTCAGATCACCCTGCTCGAAGCTCTCCACCTGCTGCAGGACGGGATCGGGCAGGCGCGAGGCAAAGATGTCCCCCGGCAGCAGCAGCAGCGGCAGGCGCGCCACATGCGCCAGCGCGGCGGAGGTCACCAGGTTGGTGGCGCCGGGGCCGATGCTGGAGGTCACGGCCATCATGCGCTGGCGGAAATGGGTCTTGGCAAAGGCCACGGCCGCATGGGCCATGCCCTGTTCGCTGTGGGCGCGAAAGGTGGGCAGCCTGTGCCTGTCGGCATGCAGGGCCTCGCCCAGCCCGGCCACGTTGCCATGCCCAAAGATGGCGAACACGCCGCCGCAATAGGGCTGGATGGAGGTGCTGCCGTCCGGCTGCACGACCTCGGCCCGCAAGGCCGCCAGGTAGCGGACCAGCGCCTGGCTGACGGTCAATCTCACAGTGCTTGTCATGGCTTGCCTTGTCTCCGATGTCCGCCGTTCAGAACATGGTCAAAAGATTAAAACTATTGGAAATTAATTTCCTTAGGTGTAATCACTTAGAAATTAATTTCCAAAATTTCACGACGCGGAACTACAGTTCTCCTCACGGTCCGGTGCAATCCGGTGTGTGGCGAGTCCATGCGGGGCCTGCATGCGCCCCGCTGCCGCTCAGGAACAAGGAGACGAGGGATGAGTAAAAGACACCTGCTGGCTGCCATTGCCGCAGCCCTTCTGGCCGCCCTGCCGTTGCATGGTCAGGCTCAGGCTCAGGCACAGCCACGGGCAGCGCAGGCCCAGGCCCCGGTGCAGCCCCTCAGGATCGGCGTGGCGATGGCGCTGTTTGACGACACGGGCCTGACCATCCTGCGCAACGGCATCGTCGATGCAGCGAAAAAGCACGGAGCCGGCGTGCAGATCGAGGACGCCAGCAACGACGTGGGCAAGCAGCTGAGCCAGATCCAGAACATGATTGCCCAGCGGGCCGACGCCATCATCGTCAACCCGGTCGATACCGACGCCACGCCCAAGATCACCCGCATGGTGAGCGCCGCCCGGATTCCGCTGGTCTACGTGAACCGCCAGCCCGTGGATTTCGACAAGCTGCCCGCAGGCACTGCCGTGGTCGCGTCCGATGAAAAGCTGTCGGGCACGCTGCAGGCCCGCCAGGTCTGCAAGCTGCTGGGCGGCCGGGGCGACCTGCTGGTGCTGATGGGCGAGCTGTCCAACGACTCGGCGCGCGTGCGCACCCGCGACATCGAGGAAGTGCTGGCGACCCGCGAGTGCGCAGGCATGAAGATCCTGGACAAGCGCGAAGGCAAATGGAGCCGCACGCAGGGGCAGGACATCACCATGAACTGGCTGAGTTCGGGCATGAAGTTCGACGCCATCCTCGCCAACAACGACGAGATGGCGATAGGCGCCATCAACGCGCTGAAGTCGGCCAGGAAATGGACGCCCGACATGATCGTGGCCGGCATAGACGCCACGCCGGACGGGCTGGCGTCCATGAAGAACGGCGACCTCAAGGTCTCCGTCTTCCAGAACCTGGCGGGCCAGGGCGCCAATGCCGTCGATGCCGCCCTGCGCCTGGCCGGCAAGCAGGCCGTGGAGCGCTTCATGAACGTGCCCTTCGAACTGGTCACGCCCGAGAACATGGACCAGTACGCCAGGCCTTGAGCCGGCCTCGCCTGGTCCGCGTCGCCCCGTCACCCCCGCCACCTCTTCACAACCTGTCCTCCAAGGAGTGCCCATGCCCACCGTCTCGCCGGGCAGGCCGCAGGCCGCCCCCTGGCCAGCAGCTTCCCCATCCCCTGCTGGCGACTGGCTTCTGGAAGTGCGTGGCGTGGGCAAGTCGTTTCCCGGCGTCGTGGCACTGGCCGATGTGCAGCTGCGCGTGCGCAGCGCCAGCGTGCATGCGCTGATGGGCGAGAACGGCGCCGGCAAATCCACGCTGATGAAGATCATTGCCGGCATGCATGCGCCCGACCAGGGCGAGATCCGCCTCAGGGGCAGGCCCGTCACGCTGCACGGCCCGCTGGATGCGCTGCAGCAGGGCATTGCCATGATCCACCAGGAGCTGAACCTCATGCCCGGCATGAGCGTGGCCGAGAACATCTGGATTGGCCGCGAGCCGCTCAACCGCCTCGGCCTGGTCGACCACCGCCAGCTGCGCCAGCGCACGCAGGCGCTGTTCGACCGGCTGGCCATCGGCATCGATCCCGGGGCCGAGGTGCGCACGCTGACCGTGGCCAGCCGCCAGATGGTGGAGATCGCCAAGGCCGTGTCCTTCGACTCCGAGGTGCTGATCATGGACGAGCCCACGTCCGCGCTCACCGACAGGGAGGTGGAGCACCTGTTTCGGATCATCGGCCACCTGCGCAGCCAGGGCAAAGGCATCGTCTACATCACGCACAAGATGAACGAGCTGTTCGAGATCGCCGACGAGTTCTCGGTGTTCCGTGATGGCCGCTACATAGGCACGCATGCGGCCGCCGACGTCACGCGCGACGACATCATCCGCATGATGGTGGGGCGCGAGATCACACAGATGTTCCCCAAGCAGGACGTGGCCCTGGGCGACGTGGTGCTGTCCGTGGACGGGCTGGGCGTGCAGGGCGTGTTCAGCGGCCTGGGCTTCGAGCTGCGCGCCGGGGAAATCCTGGGCGTGGCCGGCCTCGTGGGCTCCGGGCGCTCCAATCTGGCCGAGGCGCTGTTCGGCGTGGTGCCCGCCACCAGCGGCGAGATCCGCATCGACGGCCGGCCGGTGAAGATCGACTCGCCCGCGCAGGCCATGCGGCACGGCATGGCCTTTCTCACCGAGGACCGCAAGGACACCGGCTGCTTCATGGGCCTGGACCTGCAGGCCAACATGGAGATGGCGGTGCTGAGCAGCCGCCATGTGAAGTGCGGCTTCGTCGAGCGGGCTGCGCTGCGCCGCGACTGCGAGCACATGGCGCGCACGCTGCGCATCAAGTCGCCCGGCCTGCATGAACAGATACAGAACCTGTCGGGCGGCAACCAGCAAAAGCTGCTGATCGGCCGCTGGCTGCTGACGCGGCCCCGCATCCTCATCCTCGACGAGCCCACGCGCGGCATCGATGTCGGCGCCAAGGCCGAGATCCACCGCCTTGTCGGCACGCTGGCCGCCGAGGGCGCGGCCGTGCTGATGATTTCCTCGGAGATGCCCGAAGTGCTGGGCATTAGCGACCGCATCCTGGTCATGCATGAGGGACGCATGACGGGCATCGTCGAGCGCAGGGACGCCGACCAGGTACGGATCATGGAACTGGCTTCCCGCTGAGCCGGGGACCCCAAGCGGAGACAGGCAAGATGAGCAATACCCCATCGATTTCGCAGGCCCCCTCCCCGCCCGGCCCGGGCACCGGCCCGCTGCACCGGGCCAGGCGGCCGCCGGAACTGAGCATCTTTCTGGTGCTGCTGGGCATTGCACTGTTCTTCGAGGCGGCCGGCTGGCTCACCGTGGGCCAGAGCTTTTTGCTCAACGCTGAGCGGCTGCAGATCATCGTGCTGCAGATGGCGGTGATCGGCATCATCGCCGTGGGCGTCAACCTCGTCATCATCACCGGCGGCATCGACCTGTCGTCGGGCTCGGTGGTGGCCGCCACCGCCGTGGTGTCCGCCAGCCTGGCACAGGTGTCCGACTTTCCGCGTGCCGTGTTCCCGCAGCTGACCGACCTGCCCGTGGTCTGGCCGGTGGCGGCCGGCATGTGCGTGGGCCTGATGGTCGGCCTGCTCAACGGCTCGCTGATCGCCTTCACGGGCATTCCGCCCTTCATTGCCACGCTGGGCACCATGGTGGCCGCACGCGGCTTTGCCAAGTGGTTCACCAACGGCACGCCCGTCTCCATGCTGACCGACGACTTCGCAGCGATCGGCTCCGGCGCCCATCCGGTGATCATCTTTCTGGTGCTCGCCGCCGTCTTCCACGTGGTGCTGCGCCATACGCGCTTCGGCAAATTCACCTATGCCATCGGCTCCAACCGCCAGGCAGCCGTGGTTTCGGGCATCAACGTGCAGCGGCATCTGGTCTGGGTCTACATGATTGCCGGCCTGCTCGGCGGCATCGCCGGCACGGTGACGGCGGCGCGGGCCATCTCGGGCCAGTCGGGCATGGGTGTCATGTACGAGCTCGATGCGATTGCCGCCGTGGTGATCGGCGGCACCTCGCTGGCCGGCGGCATGGGCCGCATCACCGGCACGGTGATCGGCGTGCTGATCCTGGGCGTCATGACCTCGGGCTTCACCTTCATCCGCATCGACGCCTACTACCAGGAGATGGTCAAGGGCGCCATCATCGTCGGGGCCGTGGTCGCCGACCAGTACCGCAACAAGAAGGCGCGGCGCTGACGGCGCGCCCTGCAGGCAGACACCATGAAAATCGCCCTCGATCCCTACATGATCCGGCACGAGCCGCTGGACCGGCTGCCGCAGGCCGTGGCCGAACTGGGCTATGCGCACATCGAGCTGTCGCCGCGCAGCGATTTCCTGGACTGGTGGGTGATGCCGCGCGCCACCAAGGAGCGCATGGCCGCATTCCGCCAGGCCATGCGCGCCAGCGGCGTGGCACTGGCATCGCTGCAGCCCATGTACCGCTGGGCCAGCCCGTTCGAGGACGAACGGCAATGGGCGATGCGCTGCTGGAAGAAGGCCATCGAGGTGGCCATCGAGATGGAGTGCGCGCTGATGGTCTCGGAGTTCGGCCGTGGAGCCTCGCCCGAGCGCTCGGTGAACGGTCCTGCCGGCGCGAATCCGAAGGAGATGTGCGAGGCCGCCTGGTTCCGCTCCATGGACGAGTTGCTGCCCATCCTGGAGCGCGAAGGCATCACGCTGTCCGTGGAGCCGCATCCGGAGGACTGGATAGAGCAGCTGCAGCCGGCCATGGACATCGTGAGGAACATGGGCTCGAAGGCGCTGCGGCTGTCCTATATCGCCCCGCACACCTTCCACTACGGCGGCGACATGGCCGCCATGCTGCGCGAAGCCGCGCCGCTGCTGGCCCATGTGCGCGTGGCCGACACCTTCGACCACAGGAAGAGCAGCCAGCTGCGCTACATCGTCAACCCGCCGGGCTCGCACCACATCCGCGTGCACCAGCACCTGGACATGGGACAGGGCGAGATCGACTGGGACCTGTTCTTCGGCACGCTGGGCAGCGCCGGCTTCGACGGCGTTCTGTCGTCCTGCGTGTTCGCCTGGGAAGAGCGTGCGGCCGAATCCAGCCGCTTCATGCGCCAGCAGATACAGCAACAGCTGGAAAGGCATTTCCCGGACCGCTTTGCGCCCCTGACCACCGCTTCCCACCCGAGTCCCGGCCCATGACGAATCCCATCCATTTCGCCATCAACCGCATCAGCGCCTCTCGCATGCCGTTTGCCGGCTACCTGGCCATGTGCCGGCGCCTGGGCGTGTCGGCCATCGAGATCCGCAACGACCTGCCCCATGCCGAGACCTGCGACGGCACGGCGCCCGCCGCCATCCAGGCCGCGGCGCGGCAGGCCGACATCACCATCGTGTCCATCAACGCGCTGTATCCCTTCGACGTTTTCGACGCCGGCCTGGAGCGCAAGGCGCGCGCGCTGGCGGCGTACGCGCGTGACTGCGGCGCCCGGGCCCTGGTCATGTGCCCGTTGAACGACAGGGCCGACCCGCGCACGCCCGGCCAGCGGCGGCGCGACCTGGTGCATGCCCTCAGGCAGCTGCGCCCCCTCCTCGATGGCCATGGCGTGCAGGGACTGGTCGAGCCCCTGGGCTTTGCCGAGTGCGCGCTGCGCCGCAAGTCCGATGCCGTCGAGGCGATCTACGGCGCAGCCGGCGAACGCCACTTCAGGCTGGTGCACGACAGCTTCCACCACTACCTGGCCGGCGAAGACATCTTCTTTCCCGACCTGACCGGGCTGGTGCATGTCTCGGGCGTCGAGGACCACCGGCTCGAAGACGGCCAGATGCGCGACGGCCACCGCGTGCTGGTCGGCGAAGGAGACCGCCTGGGCAACATCGCCCAGTTGCGAGAACTGCTCGATCGCGGCTATGGCGGCCCGGTCTCGTTCGAGCCGTTCGCGGCCCGGATCACGGACGCGGACAGCAACGAAGCCCTGCTGCGCCAGAGCATGGACTTCATCCGCCATTCATTGCTTTGAAAGAAGGGAACCATATGACGCTGCAGATCGGAGCAATAGGCTGCGGAGCCATCGGACAAGACCACATCCGCAGGATCTCCCGGGTGCTGTCGGGCGCCCGGGTGGTGGCGGTGACAGACATCGATGCGCAGCAGGCGCGGGACGTGGTGGCCGGACATGATCCGGCCATCGAGATCATGGACAGCGGCCGGGCGCTGATCGCCGCGCCACAGGTGCAGGCGGTGCTGGTCACCTCCTGGGGTCCCTCGCACGAGGAACTGGTGCTGGAGGCCATCGCCCACGGCAAGCCCGTGTTCTGTGAAAAGCCGCTGGCGGTAACCGCCGCAGGCTGCATGCGCATCGTGCAAGCGGAGGTGGCGCAGGGCCGGCGCCTGGTGCAGGTCGGCTTCATGCGCCCCTACGACGCGGGCTACCGTGCGCTGCGCCATGTCATCGCCGCCGGCGAGATTGGCGCGCCCCTGATGGTGCACTGCGCGCACCGCAATCCCACGGTGGCCGGGGGCTACACCACCAGCATGGCCATCACCGACACGCTGATCCACGAGCTCGATGTCCTGCGCTGGCTGCTGGACGACGACTACGCCAGCGCCCAGGTGGTGTTCCCCAGGAAGACGCGCCACGCATTGCCGCATCTGAACGATCCGCAGATCATCCTGCTGGAGACCGTGGGCGGTGTGCGCATTGACGTGGAGGTATTCGTCAACTGCCGGTACGGCTACGACATCCAGTGCGAAGTGGTGGGCGAGACGGGCATCGCGCGCCTGCCGGAGCCTGCGGCCGTGCCCATGAAGCGCGCGGCCAGCAGCTGCACGCCCCTGCTGACCGACTGGAAGCAGCGCTTCATCGCCGCCTACGACGCGGAGCTGCAGGCCTTCATCGACGGCGTGCGCGACCGGCAACTGACAGGTCCCTCGGCCTGGGACGGCTACGCCGCCGCAGTGGCCGCCGATGCCTGCCTGCTGGCGCAGTCCTCCGGCGCGATAGAGCACATGGCGAGCGCAGCGCGCCCGGCGTTCTACCAGCCCTGAGCCCCTGACGCCATGACTGCGACCATGACAGCGTCCCTGACCATTGGCTGCGCGCCCTGCTGCTGGGGCGTGGACAACGTGGACAACCCGCACCTGCCGCCCTGGCGCCAGGTGCTGGACGAGGCCTGCGAGGCGGGCTTTCGGGGCATGGAACTCGGCCCCTGCGGCTACATCCCGCTCGACGCGGCCCTGGTACGCACGGAATTCACGCAGCGGCGCCTGTGCATCACCGCCGGCACGATCTTCGACGATCTCGTCTCGCCGGCCCGGCTGCCGCAGCTGCTGCGCCAGACTCGCGAGATCTGCGGACTCATCAGCCAGCTTCCCAGGCCGGCCGCTGCAGCCGGGCAACGCTACCCGGCGCCCTATCTCGTGGTGATGGACTGGGGCCACCCCGAGCGCGACTTCGAGGCCGGCCACCCGGACCGCGCCCCGCGCCTGTCCGATGCACGCTGGGCCGCCATGGTCGATCACATCCGCCAGATAGCGCACCTTGCCTGGAGCGGCTTCGGCGTGCGCGCGGTGATCCATCCGCATGCGGGCGGCTACATCGAATTTGCCGACGAGATCGACCGCATCGCCGCCGACGTGCCGGCGCAGGCCGCCGGACTGTGCCTGGATACCGGCCACCTGCACTACAGCGGCATGGACCCGGCAAGCTGGCTGCGCCGGCATGCGGCACGGCTGGAATACGTGCATTTCAAGGACATAGACGCCCAGGTGTACGGGCAGGTGATGGGCGAGCGCATTGCGTTCTTCGACGCCTGCGCCCGGGGCGTGATGTGCCCCATCGGCCAAGGCGTGCTCGACTATCCGGCCATAGGCGCCACGCTACGGGAGATCGGCTATGCAGGCTGCATCACGGTGGAGCAGGAGCGCGACCCGCGCAATGCGGGTGCCAGCCTGCCCGACGTGGCCGCCAGCCGCGCCTTCCTGGCCCGCACAGGTTTTTGCTGAAGACGCTTTTGCTGAAGACGCAACACAAAGGTGGACACCATGATCGACGGAACCCTTCTGCCCGGCCGCCCGATTGCCTGGGGCATGGTCGGCGGCGGACACAACAGCCAGATCGGCCATGTGCACCGGTCGGCGGCGCTGCGCGACCACAATTTCCGGCTCGTGGCCGGGGCGTTCGACATCGATGCCGCGCGCGGGCGCCGGTTCGGCGAACAACTGGGCGTGGACGTGCAGCGCTGCTACGCCGACTACCGGGCGATGTTCGAGGCCGAGGCCGGCCGCCCGGACGGCATTCGCGCGGTATCCATCGCCACGCCCAACAACACCCATTTCGAGATCTGCAAGGCCGCCCTGCTCTCAGGCCTGCACGTGGTCTGCGAGAAACCGCTGTGCTTCACCACGGCCGAGGCCAAGGAGCTGCTGGAGCTGTCCCTTGCCAGGAACCGCATGGTCGGCGTGGCCTACGGCTATGCCGGCCACCCGCTCATCGCCCAGGCGCGCGAGATGATCGCGCGGGGCGAGCTGGGCGACATCCGCATCGTGCAGATGCAGTTCTCGCACGGCTTTCACAGCGAGGCGGTGGAGCAGTCCAGCCCCGCCGCGCGCTGGCGCATGGACCCGGCCTTTGCCGGCCCCAGCTATGTGCTGGGCGACATTGGCACGCATCCGCTGTACCTTTCCCAGGTGATGCTGCCGGGGCTGAAGATCGAGCGGCTGATGTGCAGCCGGCAGAGCTTCGTCAGCAGCCGCGCCCCGCTGGAGGACAACGCCTTCACCCTCATGCAGTACCAGGGCGGCGCCATGGGCTACCTGTGGGCCTGCGCGGTCAACAGCGGCTCCATGCATGGGCACAAGCTGCGCGTCATCGGCGCCAGGGCCAGCCTCGAATGGTGGGACGAACACCCCAACCAGCTGCGCCACGAAGTCCAGGGCCAGCCGGCGCAGGTGCTCGATCGCGGCATGGGCTATCTGCACCCCGCCGCGCTGCAGGAAGACCGCATCAGCGCAGGCCATGCGGAAGGCCTGTTCGAGGCATGGTCCAACCTCTACCACCGCTTCGCGCTGGCCATGGAGGCCACGGACAGGCGCGATCGCGAGGCGCTGCAAACCATCCTCCATCCGGACATCCACGCTGGCATCGAGGGCGTGCGCTGGGTGGAGAACTGCGTGCGCTCGGCCGATGCCGGCGGGATCTGGGTGGACTACTGCTAGGGAATGCCATGCCCCGCCTGGGCTGCCAGCGGCCCGGGACCCGGGGATCGCCATGGCATCATGGCCCATCCAGAAATCAGTCGATCCCTTGCCCCGGGATCGCCCACCGGCCCGCCTGCGATGAGCCCTTCCCCGCCGCCCCCCGCATCCGTGGACCGACTCCTGCAGCAGATTGCCCAGGAATACGATGGCCTGAGCCGGCAGCTCAAGGCCATTGCCCGCCACATCGAGGTCCACCGCGACCAGCTCGGCCTGCAAGGCATACAGTCCCTTGCCGCGCAATGTGGTGTGCAGCCCTCGGCCGTCGTACGGTTTGCCAAGCATTTCGGGCTCTCGGGTTTTTCCGAGATGCAGCGCCTGTTCCGCGAAGGCCTTGCCGAGCAGATCGCGCCGGGCCGCGCCTATGAACTGCGCGTGCGCGACATGGTCGAGGCCGGCCCCGCCGCCCTGGAGCCCGTGCAGATTGCCGACGAATTCCTCAAAGGCGGCATGGCCGGCATGCAGCAGCTGCGCCAGAACCTGGACGGTCAGGCATTCGACCGGGCGGTGGAGCTGCTGGCCGGCACGCAGGCGATCTGGATCGCCGGCTCGCGCCGCTCGTTTCCCGTGGCCGTGTATCTGGAATATGCGCTGCAACACACCGACAAGCGCATAGGCCTGTTCAGCGCGCTGGGCAGCATGCAGCAGGGGCAGATCCGGTCGGTGCGCAGCGGCGACGTGATGATCGCCATTTCCTTCATGCCCTATGCGGACGAAACCGTGCAGGTGGCGCAGTGGGCCAGGCAGCGCAGCGCCCACCTGATCGCCATGACCGACAGCCGCATGAGCCCCATTGCGCGCGAGGCCGAGGCGGCCCTGATCGTGCAGGACAGCGCCACCTTCGGCTTTCGCGCGCTGACGGCGGCCATGGGGCTGGCGCAAAGCCTTTTCGTGGCCCTGGCCTACCGGCTGGAGCTGTCGCTGCGCTCGTCCGCCGCGCCCGGCAGCTTGGCAGGCGAGTAGACAAAGCAAAGCGCCACCCTGGGGTGGCGCAGCGGTGAGGCAGGCAGGGGCCGTTGCCGGCCCTTGCCCTGGCCAGGGCGTTCTCAGGCCTTGGCCACGGCGGCCTCGGAAGGCAGGGCCTGCACGGGCTCTCCGTCCAGGGCGGCGTTGAGCTTGCTGTAGTCCAGCTCGTTTTCCCAGCGCGAGACCACCACGGTGGCCACGGCGTTGCCCATGAAGTTGGTCAGCGAGCGGCACTCGCTCATGAAGCGGTCCACGCCCAGGATCAGGGCCATGCCCGCCACCGGCACCTCGGGCACCACGGCCAGCGTGGCGGCCAGCGTGATGAAGCCCGCGCCGGTCACGCCGGCAGCGCCCTTGGAGCTGAGCATGGCCACCAGCAGCAGCGCGATCTCGTGGCCCAGGGTCAGGTGGGTGTTGGTGGCCTGGGCGATGAACAGCGCGGCCAGCGTCATGTAGATGTTGGTGCCGTCCAGGTTGAAGGAGTAGCCCGTGGGCACGACCAGGCCCACGACGGACTTGCCGCAGCCGGCGCGCTCCATCTTCTGCATCAGCGAAGGCAGGGCCGATTCCGAGGACGAGGTGCCCAGCACCAGCAGCAGCTCGGCCTTCAGGTAGCGTGCCAGCTTGAGCACCGAGAAGCCGCACAGCCGCGCCACGAAGCCCAGCACCACGACCACGAAGAGCAGCGAGGTGATGTAGAACGAGCCCACCAGCCAGGCCAGGTTGACCAGCGAACCCAGGCCGAACTTGCCGATGGTGAAGGCGATGGCGCCGAAGGCGCCCAGCGGCGCAGCCTTCATCAGGATGCCGACCAGCTTGAACACGGGGGCCGTCAGCGCCTCCAGGAAGTTGAGCACGGGCTTGCCGGCGTCGCCGACCATGGCCAGCGAGATGCCGAACAGCACGGCCACGAACAGCACCTGCAGGATGTTGTCGCCCACGAAGGGGCTGACCAGCGTCTTGGGGATGATGTCCATGGCAAAGCCGGTGAGCGTCAGCTCATGCGACTTGGCCACATAGCCCTTGACGGCGGCCTGGTCCAGGTCGGCCGGGTTGATGTTCATGCCCGCGCCGGGCTGCACCACGTGCGCCACCACCATGCCGACCACCAGGGCCAGCGTGGAGAAGAACAGGAAGTAGGCCATGGCCTTGAGGAACACGCGGCCCACGGTGCGCAGGTGCGTCATGCCCGCAATGCCGGTGACGATGGTCAGGAAGATCACCGGCGCGATGATCATCTTCACCAGCTTGATGAAGGCGTCGCCCAGCGGCTTGAACTGCTCGGCGTACTGGGGCTCGAAGTGGCCGAGCAGCACGCCCGCCACGATGGCGACCACCACCTGGAAATACAGCTGGCGGTAGAAGGGCAGCCGCTCGGGGCTGGCGGCGTGGGTGGGGACGGCATGCATGGTGCGGCTCCGGCAGGATTTCTGTGGGGTTGACGCACCACCGAGGTGCGGCAAGTTGCGGGAAGGTGCAGGTTGTACCGCTGGCATCCTCCGGCGCCGATAACCTATTGGTATTAGGCGCAGGCGCTCTCCCAGGGAGAATGGACGCAGAATCAGGGTAATCCCCAACCCCTTCCCGCCCCTGGAAGGCACCAAGCTGGCGCCCAATCGGGTCCAGACCACCATGCCCCAACCCGTTCGACGCCCTTCACGCCGTTCCTTCTGGACCCTGCTGCTGCTGTTCGGCGGCATGCTCGCCTGCATGCTGCTGGCCGGGGAGCTGGTCTACCACCGTGCCCTGCGCGGCGAGGCCGAAAGCGTGCAGCGCCAGCTCAGCCTCTACGCCCAGGCCCTGGGCCAGCGCATAGACCGCTACCGAACCCTGCCCGAGGTGCTGGCGCTGGATGCGCAGCTGCGCGCCGCCCTCACCCACCCGCTGTCCGCCGCCGAGGTCGATGCCCTCAACCGCAAGCTGGAGCAGGCCAACGGCGCCAGCCAGTCGTCCACGCTGACCCTGATCGACCGCCACGGCACGGCCCTGGCCGCCAGCAACTGGCGCGAGACGCGCAGCAACGTGGGCGTGGACTACAGCTTCAGGCCCTATGTGCAGCAGGCGCTGTCGCGCGGCAGCGGGCGCTTCTACGGCATCGGCCTGACCACGGGCCTGCCGGGCTACTTCCTGTCGCAGGCCATCCTGGACGAGCACAACGCCGTCGCGGGCCTGGTGGTGATCAAGATCGCGCTGCTGGAGCTGGAGCGCGAATGGCTGCAGACGCCCGACGTGGTCATGGCCTCGGACGAGCACGGCGTGGTCTTCCTGGCCAGCCAGTCCGACTGGCGCTACCGCCTGCTGTCACCCCTGAGCCCCGCCGACGAGGCGGACCTGGCCGCCACGCGCCAGTACATCGACCAGGAACTGCACCCCATGCGCTACCGGGTGCGCCAGGGCCTGGAGCAAGGCAGCCGCCTGGTGCAGATGCAGGAACCCGCCCTGCCCGGCACCACGCTGTGGCAGACCCTGCCCCTGTCCGGCAGCGACTGGCAGTTGCACCTGCTGCATGACACGCAGGCCAGCACCGTGGCCAGCCGCTGGGCGGCGGCGGCCGCTGCGGGCGGCTGGCTGGCCCTGGGCATGCTGGTGCTGTTCGTGCGCCAGCGCAGGCGGCTGGCCGCGCTGCGCCTGCGCAGCCGCCTGGAGCTGGAGACCGTGCTGCGCCAGCATGCCCAGGAGCTGCGCACGGCCCAGGACGGCATCGTCCAGGCCGCGCGCCAGGCCGACACGGGACTGAGCCGCAGCCTGGAGCACCTGCCCCAGGGCGTGGTGGTGATCGATGCCGACCTCAACCTGGTGGCCTGGAACTCGCGCTACGTGGAGCTGTTCCGCTTTCCCTCCGAACTGCTGCGCACGGGCCAGCCCATAGAGAACCTGTTTCGGTACAACGCCCGGCGCGGCCTGCTGGGGCCCGGCCCCATCGAAGAGGCCATCCACCGGCGGCTGCAGCATCTGCGCAGCGGCAGCCCGCACCTGCGCGAAAGCACCAAGGACGACGGCACGGTGCTGGAGATCCGCGGCAACCCGCTGCCCGACGGCGGCTTCGTCACCAGCTATGCCGACATCACCAGCTACAAGAACGCCGCGCGCGAGCTGCGCTCGCTGGCCGATGCGCTGGAGCAGCGCATTGCCGAGCGCACGCGCGACCTGGCCGAGGCCAAGCGCGAGGCCGAGCAGGCCAACCGCTACAAGACCCGTTTCGTGGCCGCTGCGGTGCACGACCTGCTGCAGCCTCTGAACGCCGCGCGCATGTTCAGCTCCCTGCTGCGCAGCCATCTGCATGACGAGGCGGGCCGCCACGTGGCCGACAGCATCGACGGCGCCCTGGCCGCGCAGGACGCCATCCTGGGCAGCCTGCTGGACATCTCGCGCATGGAATCGGGCCAGCTGGAGGTGCGCGTGCGCGACTTCGCGCTGGGCCCGCTGCTGCAGGTCATGCGCCACAACTTCGGCATCCTGGCCGAAAGCCGGGGCCTGCGCCTGAGCGCGGTGGACACGCGCTGCGTGGTGCGCAGCGACGAGGCCCTGCTGCGCCGCATCCTGCAGAACTTCCTGTCCAACGCCATACGCTACACGCGCCAGGGCCGCATCGTCATCGGCTGCCGGCGCCAGGGCCAGCAGTTGCGCATCGAGGTGCACGACCAGGGGCCGGGCATTCCCGAGAGCCTGCAGCACGAGATCTTCGAGGAATTCCGCCGCCTGGACGAGGGCCATGGCGACGACCGTGGCGCCGGGCTGGGCCTGGCCATCGTCGAGCGCCTGGGCCGGCTGCTGGGCCATGAGATCGGCCTGCGCTCGCAACTGGGCCGGGGCAGCGTGTTCTGGGTCTGCGTGCCGCTGGGCGACCCGGGCGCCGTGCCGCAGATCGCCGCAAGCGCGCAGACCGGCGACCCGGACCAGGATGCACCGCTGCAGGGCATGAACGCCTGGTATGTGGAGGACGATCCCCAGTCCTGCACCGCCATGCGCGCCCTGCTGCAGCGCTGGGGCTGCAGCGTGCCGCTGGCCGGCGGCCCGGCCGAGGCGCTGGCGCTGGCCGCGCCCGGCGAGGCGCCGCAACTGGTGCTGCTCGATGTGCGCCTGGGCCAGTTGCACGGCCCCGATGTCTACGCGCAGCTGTGCCAGCGCTGGGGCCAGTCGCCGCCCGTGATCCTGGTCACGGCCGAGCGCGACGGCATGCTGCGCCGCCAGGCGGCCGAGCGCGGCTGGGGCTTTCTGGCCAAGCCCGTGCGCCCGCCCGCGCTGCGTGCGCTCATGAGCCAGATGCTGCTGCGCCACCGGTAGGGGCACGGCACGCCGCGGCATGGAGTTCAGGCCGTGCCGTCGTTCTCCAGGCTCTTGACCAGCACGGCAGCCTGCGTGCGGCTGTAGCACTCCAGCTTCTTGAGAATGGCCGTCACATGCACCTTGACGGTGTTCTCGGCCAGCCCCAGTTCATGGGCGATCTGTTTGTTGAGCAGGCCGTCGGCCAGGCACAGCAGCACGCGGAACTGCTGGGGCGTGAGCTGGGCCAGCCGCGCGGCCAGCGCGGCGTCGGCCTCGGAGCGCTCGGCGGCCATGGGCGGGAACCAGCTGCCGCCGTCCAGCACTTCCTGCAGGGCCGTGCCTATGGCCTCGGCCGGCGCCGATTTCGGAATGAAGCCCGCGGCACCGAACTGCTGGGCACGGCGGATCACGCGCGGATGGTCGTTGGATGAGATCACCACCACCGGAATGTCGGGGTACTCGCCGCGCACATGCAGCAGCGCGGAGAAGCCGCGCGCGCCCGGCATGGCCAGGTCCAGCAGCACCAGTTCGATCTCGGGGTGCTGCTGCAGCGCCGCCCCCAGGGTCGCAGCGCTTGCGGCCTCCAGCACGGCGAACTGCGGCAGGGCCTCGCGCAGCACATGGATCACCGCAGCGCGGAACAGCGGGTGGTCATCGGCAACGAGCAGGGTGGATTCGGACATGGGCGCGAGTCTGACACGTCTGCAAACACATGCCCGGCTCATGGACCCCCGTGGAGGCCGGTGGCCGGGTTGCAGGCTGGCACGCCGTTTGCAATCAGTTGCAGCCACAGGCCTGGCAACAGGCGGAAATCTTCCTCCAACCGACGAACAAGGAGCCCTGAATTGACCTTTGAGCCCTCTTGCAAGGACCTGCTGCACAGGCCTGGTGCCCCGGCCCCAACCCAGTGCACGGCAGCGTTCAAGCCGCGAGAGTGCAAAACACAAATTAAGTTTCGTCATAACTGTGTCAAAGACACCACTTTCTGGCCGGTGCAATGGCTGGGATGCGTTGTAATACGCGGCTTAGCCAGTCTGGACTGCCTCGCGCGCGCACCGCAAAGGCACGCCGACACCGGCCGGACCCTGATGCGAAAACGCCACTGTCCCAGGTTTGCCACATAGCCCGCCCAGGGCGTTTGCCTCATCGTCTGCCCCGGTCACAGCACTGGCCAACCGTTTCCACTATCCAACAATGAAAGACTCCTCAACATGAAACGTTCCTTCATCGCACTGGCCGCTGCACTGGCCTGCGCCGGCGCAGCACACGCCCAAAGCTCGGTCCAGCTGACGGGCCTGGTGGACGCCTATGCCGGCTCCATGCGCATGGCTGGCGACGCCAGCGGCAAGGGCGTCGTGGGTTCGGGCGGCATGACCACCTCCTGGTGGGGCATGAAGGGCCAGGAAGACCTGGGCGGCGGCCTGAAGGTCGATTTCCAGCTGACGGCCTTCATGCGCGTGGACACCGGCAGCCCCGGCCGCTTCGACGGCGACCCGTACTTCTCGCGCGATGCCAACGTCGGCCTGTCCGGCGGCTTCGGCACGGTGCGCCTGGGCCGCGGCATGGCACCCAACTTCCTGCCCACCATCCTGACCAACCCCTTCGGCGACTCCTTCACCATCTCCCCGCTGGTGCTGCACGCCAACGTGGGCACGGCAGCCTGGGGCTCGGCCAACCTGACCACGCCGTCGGACACCGGCTGGAGCAACCAGATCGTCTACAGCACGCCCAAGTTCGGCGGCCTGCAGGCCAACGTCCACTACCAGTTCGGTGAAAAGGGCGGCGACTCCGGCAAGAAGAACATCGGCGTGAACGCCATGTACTTCGGCGGCCCCCTGAGCCTGGTGGCCTTCTACGAGCGCGCCCAGATCAGCAACCCCGTGAGCCTGGCCGTCATGCCCACCAAGACCGACTGGATGCTGGGCGGCACCTACAACTTCGAAGTGGCCAAGCTGTACGCGACCTATGGCCAGGCCAAGGTCAAGGACCTGGACCGCAAGAACAGCACCTACTCGCTGGGCCTGGACGTGCCCGTGAGCAGCGCCGGCACCATCAAGGCAGCCCTGGCCCGCACCAAGGCCGAGATCGGCGCCGTGGACTCCACGCGCACCACGGCCAGCCTGGGCTACGACCACTACCTGTCCAAGCGCACCGATGTGTACACCGTGCTGATGCACGACCGCATCACGGACCTGAAGTCGGGCACCAGCCTGATCGCGGGTATCCGCCACCGTTTCTAAGGCGACGCCTGGCCTGCCAGCACGGGCCGGGGACTTACGTCCCGAACTTTCAGCGAGGCCCTGCCTCGCTTTTTTTTCGGCCTTCTGAAGATCGATAGGGAATTTCTCCCACCGCTTTTTTCACGAACGTCAAGAGAGAAAGCGATTGTCCGACAGCCACGCTGCGCAATCCGGTGTGCAATGGAGTCCAGGCCCAGCCCCATGCTCTGCCTGCGCTGCCAGACAGGAGGTGCACCATGCGCAGACCCAGCCCCTTCGGACGTCATCCCTTCATTGCCTTCACCGCCACGGTATTGCTTGCCGTCGCCGCCAGCGTTGCCACCTTGTGGCTGGACAGCGCCGCCCCGGCCGCAGACACCTTGCTGCAAAAAGACCCGGGCGCCCTGCTGTCGTCGATGTAGGCCCTGCAAGCGCCTGCAAATGCCTGCTCAGCGCCATCCCTTTCGGACTGGCGCTGTTTTCATTTGCCGGCCGATGCGCCGGTTGATGTACCTGCCGATGCGCCCCCACCGCTGGCCGTCTTCTCCAGCAGCGCCAGCCTGCGCCTGACGGCCTGGGCCTTGTCCACCTCGCCCGCCTGATCATGGGCCCTGGCCTGCAGCAGCAGCCAGGCCATCACCGCCCGGCGCCAGCCCTGGGCCGAGGCGGTCTCGGCACCCAGCTCCAGCAACTGCGGCTGTGCCGCCCCCGCCCGCAAGGCCGCGCCGGCCGCCACCAGCCGGGGCAGCGGTTCCTTGATGGCGCCCACGGCAGCCAGCGCCGAGGCAGGCGCACCCAGCAGCGCCTGCGCCACGGGGCGCTGTAGTTCCGGCAATAGCGCAATGTCTTCGGGCCGGGGCCTGCCTTGCAAATAGCGCGCATAGGCGGCCTCCGCCGGCGCCGCGTCAAGCGCCAGCGCCTGGTAGCCGGGGCAGTCGTCCCATTCGAGACTGGCCACCTGGGCCGCGCAGCGCATCAGCTCCAGACGCGCGGCCAGGTCGGTGCGGCCCGTGGCGGCCACCTCGGCGCGGGCCTTGTCCCATTCCAGGGCCTGCACGCGCTGGCGGCCTTCCAGGTAGGCGGTGGATGCGCGTTGCGAAGCCGATTCGGCATTCAGCGCCCAGTCCGGCGCGGGCGGGCGGCTGCTGCAGCCGGCCAGCACCAGGGTCAGCACGGCGCCGGCGGCGGCATGGCGCGCCAGGAGGGTTGCGGCAGAAAGTTTCTTGGCGGCAGCACTCATGGCAGCTTCAACTCCGGTTGATGGGCAAACGGCCACTTGCGCTGCAGGTCGGCCAGCACGCCTTCGAGGCGGCGCAGGTTGCCCTCCACCTCGGCGCGCAGTGCGCCCAGGTCGGCCGTGGCCTCGCGCGCATTGGAGCCCACGGCCTGGGCCTCGGCCAGCACGGCGTCCACCTTGCCCAGCGTGCGGCGCGTGTCGGCCAGCAGGCCGTTGAGCTGCACCACGGTGGAACGCACCTCGGGCATGACGCCGCCGGCGTCGAACACCTGGCTGTCGGCCCGCGCCACCATGCGCTCCATGCGGGCCAGCGTGGCATTGGCGCGGTCCAGCAGGGCCGTGACCTTGCGCGCCTCCTGCTCGCTGCCCATGACCACGCCCAGCACGCCGCCCGGCCCCTGGGCCCGGCCGGCCAGGCCGCGCAGCTCTGTCAGCGACCCGCCCAGGGCCGAATCCGGCGCGGTGAGTTGGGCGATGTTGCCCAGCACTTCCTTGGCCGTGGACATGATCTGCGGCAGCTCGGCCGTGGCATCGCCGCGCAGCACGGGGCGCACGGCCTCGTCGGGCAGCGGCGGATCGCTGAGGATGCCGCTGTAGGCCTTGATGGTGGTGCCGCCCACCAGCCCCTTGACCAGGGTGAAGACGCTGGACTCGCGCAGCCAGTGCGCGTCCTTGCGCGGCACGTCGATGAGGATGCGCACATTGCCGTCCTCGGCCAGCTCGATGCGGCGCACGCGCCCGATCGGAAAGCCCGAGAAGGTCATGTCCATGCCCACGCTCACGCCCTCGGAGTCGTCGGCCGTGAGCACCAGGCGCTGCGTGGCGTCGAACACGCCGCGCGAGTACAGCAGGTACAGGGCCGATCCAAGAATCAGCACCAGCGTGAACAGCAGCAGGCCCGCCGCCTTGGCGCGCAGGTGCGCCACGGGCTTGAGGGCCTCGATTTCCTCGCCGTCCCAGGGGTCTGGCGGCGTGCGCCGCGTATCGGTCATGGCATTCCTTGTTCTGGCACGGGCCTTGCCGTGCATGTGGGGTTCGTGGAGTTCAGCGGGCGTGCTCAGTAATAGTTGCCCATGAGCGAGATCACCTCGATCACCAGCAGCACGGCAAACATGCGCGCAAAGCCGCCCAGCGCCGCGCCGCCGAGCCGGTGGCGCCGCAGCGGCGCATACAGGCCCGAGGCCATGGGCATGATGGCCACGGTGAGGCTGAAGAACCAGGTCTTGAGCACGAAGACCAGGGTCACGGCCGGCGTGAAGATCTGGCCGAAGATGCGCGTGTAGCCGGGCAGGCCCGCCAGCGTGAAGCCATAGACACTCAGGTAGACGGTGACCAGGGCCACCACGCAGCTGAGCACGGCCAGCGTGACCGAGGCAAACACGCCACCGGCGGCGCGCGGCACCAGGGCCATGCGCAGCGGATCGGAGCCGCGCTCCTGCCAGGCCTGGAGCTGGCCCCGCGCGCGCAGCTGCGCAATCAGCGTGCCATTGGGAATGGTGCAGCGCATGGCCACGAACAGCGCGGCCGTCAGCGGGATCAGCTCGATCACCAGCACGCGCACCACCATCTCCAGCGCATAGCGCGACAGCCCATAGCTCAGCGCCGTGACGATGACGATGCGCGTGATCACCGCGCACAACAGCGCCGCAAGCGCCGTGAAGCCCAGGAGGATGGGCCCGGTCTGCACATAGATCTGGTGCGCCATGGCACGCCGCGCGCCGCGCCGGTAGCTGGAGGGGGACATGGCCAGCACCAGCAGCACGGCGCCCAGGTAGACGCTGCGCCACCAGGCCAGCGCATGGTCGCGCAGCGCCGCCCAGATGCGGTCGGGAAGGGACAGGGCTGCGTGGCTGAGGCTCATCGGTCGATGATAGCGAGCCGTACCGGGACGGTCCGTCGGACGCCGGCGCAAGACAGGCAGCCGCGGACGGCGCTACACATGGCGCTTGGCGCCGGAGCTGCCCAGGGCAGGCGCCAGCGGCTCGTCAGCCTGGGCATGCAGGGCCTCGATCAGATGGCAGTAGCTGTCCGACCCGTCGCACTGGCTGCGCAGCTGCATCAGCTCATGCTCCAGCGCGCGCAGCTCGGCCAGGCGCTCGCGCACATGGCCCAGGTGGGCGTCCAAGGTTTCGTTGGCGGCCACGCAGTCGGCCTTGCTGGCGCCGTCCAGCGCCAGCAGGGTGCGGACCTCGTCCAGCGACATGTCCATGGCGCGGCACAGGCGGATGAAGCGCAGCCGGTGCACATCGCTGTCGCTGTACAGCCGGTACTGGTTGTCCTCGCGCACGCCCGCGCTCAGCAGCCTTTCCTTCTCGTAGTAGCGGATGTTGGCGGCGGCCACGCCGGAACGCTTGGCCGCCTCGCCGATGCGCCAGCGCGCAGATTCATGCTGTGACATGCTTGACCTTGAAGTGACTTCACCGTTTCCAATGCTCGCATGAACTCCAATCGCCTGCCAAGCCCTCAGGGCAACGAGGCCCTGAAAGCCTTCCCAGCCCTTTCCAAGCCCGCCTCGACTTCGCCGTCTTCCGCCTGCGGCACCGATTGCTGCGCGCCCTTCACCATCACCCAGCCCACGCCGGCCCGCAAGAAGGCCCATGGCCACTCGCATGCGCATGGCGAGGGCCACGATCACGCCCACGCCCGTGACCACGACCATGACCACGGTCACGACGAGAGCGATCCCCATGCCGGCCACGACCACAGCGTGCTGCCCGGCTGGCCGCGCATCACGGCCGCGCTGATTGCAGCCGTGCTGGCCGAAGCCGCCCACTGGCTCAGCGGTTCCCAGGGCGGCGTGCCGGCCCTGCAATACGGCGGCATGGCCGTGGCCGTGCTGGCCATTGCCCTGTCGGGCCTGGGCGTCTACAAGGCCGGCATCCGCGACGTGCTGCGCCTGAAGCTGGGCATCCACGCGCTGATGGCCATTGCCGTCACGGGTGCCTTCGCCATCGGCCAGTGGCCCGAGGCCGCCATGGTCATGGCCCTGTACGCCGCGGCAGAGCGCATCGAGGACCAGGCCATGGACCGCGCGCGCAATGCCATCCGCAGCCTGCTGCAGATGGCGCCCGAGACGGCCGACGTGCTCCAGCCCGACGGCAGCGTTCAGCGCGTGGCGGCCGCCGACGTGGCGCTGGACGCCAGCGTGCGCGTGGCCCCCGGCGCGCGCGTGCCGCTGGACGGCGTGGTCCTGCGCGGCGAAAGCTCGGTCAACCAGGCGCCCATCACCGGAGAAAGCGCTCTGGCCGACAAGGCCCCGGGCGACGAGCTCTACGCCGGCAGCATCAACCAGGATGGCGAGCTGCAGATGCGCGTCACCTCGGCGGCCAATGACAGCCTGATTGCGCGCATCGTCCATGCCGTGGAGCAGGCCCAGGCCTCCAAGGCACCCACCCAGCGCTTTGTCGATCGCTTTGCCGCCGTCTACACGCCCATCGTGCTGGTGCTGGCCATTGCGCTGGCGGTGCTGGCGCCGCTGGTCATGGACTGGAGCTGGCATGACGCGGCCTACCAGGCCCTGGCCCTGCTGGTCATCTCCTGCCCCTGCGCCCTGGTGCTGTCCACCCCCGTCACCGTGGTCAGCGCGCTCACGGCGGCTGCACGCCGCGGCCTGCTGATCAAGGGCGGCCAGGCGCTGGAATCGGCGCGCAAGCTGCGCGCCATTGCCCTGGACAAGACCGGCACGCTGACCACGGGCAGCCCGAAGCTGGTCGAATGGAAGTCCTGGAGCGAAGAGAATGCAGCCCGGGACGCCGCCCCTGGCCCCGCCCTGCCCGCCGCGCGCGCCCTGGCCCTGGCCGGCCGCTCGGACCACCCGGTCTCGCGCGCCATTACTTCCGGCCTCCAGGCCGACGCCGCCGTGGCCGCCGATGCCGCGCGGGCCTCGGTCAGCAAGCTGCTGGCCCTGCCCGGCCGTGGCGTGCAGGCCGAGATCGACGGCCAGCTCTGGACCCTGGCCAACCTGCGCTGGGTGCAGGAGCAAGGCTGGGACAGCGCCGCGCTGCGTGCCAGCCTGGCGATGCACGAAGCCCAGGGCCGCACCGTGACCCTGCTGGCCGACAGCAGCGGCGTGCGGGCCCTGTTCGCCGTGGCCGACCCGTTGCGGCCCCAGGCCCGCGAGGCCGTGGCGCGCCTGCAGGCCCTGGGCGTGCAGCCCGTGGTGCTCAGCGGCGACAACACGGCCACCGTGCGCTCCATCGCTGCCGAAGCCGGCATCCAGGACGCGCGCGGCGGCCTGCTGCCGCAGGACAAGCTCGACGCACTGGCCGAGCTGCAATGCACACGAGGCCCCACCGCCATGACGGGCGACGGCATCAACGACGCGCCGGCCCTGGCCCAGGCCGACATCGGCTTTGCCATGGGCGGCATGCACAGCACGGGCATGGCCATGGAAACCGCCGACGTGGTGCTGATGAACGACGACCTGCGCCGCCTGCCCGAGGTGGTGGAACTGTCGCGCAGCGCCCACGCCGTGCTCTGGCAGAACATCGCCCTGTCGTTGGGCGTCAAGCTGGTGTTCTTCGCGCTGGCCCTGGCCGGCAACGCCAGCATGTGGCTGGCTGTGCTCGCCGACATGGGCGTGAGCCTGCTGGTGGTCGGCAACGGCCTGCGGCTGCGCCGCTGGGGCAGCGACCGGGAGACGGCATGACCGACGCCCAGCGCCGCGCCGCCTTCACCCACCTGCTGCACAGCTTCCGTTCAAGCCAGGACCAGGCGCCCGCACAGCGCTGGCTGCTGCTGGAGGCCAGCCATGTGCTGGGCCAGCAGCTGCTGGGCCTGCACTGGCGATCCCACTGCTGGATGCTGCGCCACGCGCTGCAGCTGCGCGACGGCAGGGAGGTCGCCGGCCAGCTGCTGCGCCTGGCCCTGGTGCCCGCAGGCCATCTGCTGGACCGGCTGCCGCGCGGCAATACCGGCCGCACCACGGTGCCGGCCACCCTGCCCATGGACATGCCACCCGCCATATCGGCGCTGATCGCCGAAGCACTGCGCACCACGCGCCGCCCGCCCGGGCAGAGGGCCCGCACCTGAGGAACTTCGCGGCACCGTCCGGTATCATCCATGCCTATGCGTCGCCCCTTGTCCATTGTCCTGGTCTTGCTGCTGGTCCTGCGTGGCCTGCTGGGCGATGCCATGGCCATGGGGGCGGCTCCGGTGATGGGCGCCCCGGCTCCGGCCGTCGCATTGGCGTCGGACTCCGCACTCCACCACCATGCGCCGGAGATCGCGCAGTCGCCGGACAGCCATGAACGGCATCCGGCACACGCGACGGAGCAGCCCTCTCACCCCTCGCACACGTCGCACGCCGAGCACAGTGCAGACTGCTCCCCCCAGGCCGGCAGCCCTGCGGGCGGCGGCTGCGGCGAGCATGAACACGGCCCCAGCTGCACCCTGTGCGGCATCTGCCATTCGGCCCTTTTCACCCCTGGCCAGATCGGTTCGGACGGCGCTGCGCCGTCCGCCGCACTGCGCCCCCAAGGCAGCACGCGCTTTGCCAGCGCGGCCAAGCTGCAGGCCATCAAGCCACCCATTTCCTGAAGCCTGACGCCCGAATTGCGTCCGCGCCCACCCTGCCGCCCGCCCATGGGCAGCCCGTTCTCGGGCATGGCAGGGCGCTTGGCTGCGGATGCGTCACCCGTTACGCCTTCAGGAGATCACCATGCGCCGAGCGCATTTTCTCGCCCCCCTCATCCCCCTCATCCATTTCGGGCTGGCGGCCCTTGCCGCATCCAGCCCTGCTGCCTGGGCCCAAGCCCATGACGGCAGCCTCCCCCCGGCCTCTTCCTCCGCTGGCCTGACAGGCGCCATCGATCCGGCTGCGGCCAGCCTGCCGCTGCGCCATGCCGCGCTGCCGGCCAGTGGCGCCGTGGAAACCGAGCTGACCGACTGGCGCCAGGCCAATGCGGCCGTGGCCGAGTTTCCCAACGGCCATATGGACATCCTGCGCTGGGAAGCCGCCCAGGGTGGCCGATCCACGCCTGCGCCATCCCCGCACGGCTCTCACATGCAGCACGGAGGCCGGCCATGAAGCGCACCCTCTTCCCCCCCACCCGGCTGGTCGGCGCCATGGCTGCCGTGCTGGTCCTCGCCGGCTGCGCCAGCATCTCGCCTGACGGCCTGCGCGGCGCGGTCCAGTCCCATACCGCCAGCCGCCTGCCGGACGGCGCCCAGCTGCCGCCAACCGATCTGCAGGCCCGCGACGCGGCGCAGCATCGCATCGACGAGTGGCTGCGCCAGCCGCTGGACATGGACCAGTCCGTGCGCATCGCACTGCTCAACAACCCCGGCCTGCAGGCGCGCCTGGCACAACTGGGCGTGCAGGATGCAGACCGCGTGCAGGCCCTGACACTGCCCAACCCCACGCTGACCCTGAGCCGCATGGTCAACAGCGACGAGCGCGAGATCGAGCGCCAGCTGAGCTTCGGCCTGGTCAGCCTGATCACCCTGCCCTGGCGCAGCCGCTGGCAGGGCATGCAAATGGAACAGGCCACCCTGACCGCCGCGCAGGACGTGCTGCGGCTGGCCGCCGACACGCGCCGCGCCTGGCTGCGCGCCGTGGCCGCACGCCAGCAGCTGGCGGCCAGCGAGCGCATGCACGAGGCGGCCGAGGCCGGGGCCGAGCTGGCGCGGCGCATGGCCCGCGTGGGCAACTTCAGCCGGCTGCAGCAGGCGCGCGAGCTCAGCATCCAGCAGGACACCGCAGCGCAGCTGGCGCGTGCGCGCCTGGCCGCCACGGCCGAGCATGAGCAACTGGCCCGCCTGATGGGCCTGTGGGGACGGCGCATCGATTTCAAGCTGCCCGACCAGTTGCCCGCCATCCCGCAGGCCGCCACGCAGTTGCGCGCCGGGGACGATGCCGAGGCCACCGCGCTGCGCGAGCGCCTGGACCTGCGCGCCCTGCGCCGCGACCTGGACCATCTGGGCGAGCGCCGGGGCTGGGCGAGCGCCGGCGCCATCTTCGGCGACATCGGCCTGGGCTACAGCCGCAACACCGCCACGGACCGGGCCACCGGCCACAGTGATGTGACACGTGGCTGGGAGATCGACCTGCCCTTGCCGCTGTTCGACTGGGGCGGCGCTGCCAGCGGCCGCGCGCGCGCCGAGCTGCAGCGCAGCGCGGCCCAGCTGCAGCAAGGCGCCATCCAGGCGCGCGCCGAGGCGCGCAGCAGCTGGATGCGCTACCGCACGGCCTGGGACCTGGCCCACCAGCAGCAGGCCGAGGTGCTGCCGCTGCGCCGCTTCATCCAGGACGAAACCATGCTTCGCTACAACGGCATGTTCGTCAGCGTCTGGCAATTGCTGGCCGAGGCCCGCAGCAGCGCCCAGGCCGTGGCCACCGCCACCGATGCGCAGCGCGACTTCTGGCTGGCAGAGACCGACCTGCAGCTGGCACTGACCGGCACGTCGCCGGGAGCCATCCAGGCTGCCGCCAGCGCTGCCACGCCCACCCCCACCAACGAAGCGAGCCACTGACATGAACCGCCGCAATTTCTTCACCGGCGCCGCCGTGGCCGCCGTCTCCAGTGCCGCCGTCAGCCGTGTGGCCCTGGCCGCCCTGCCCGAGGCAGCGACCCAGTCCTCGGCCGAAACCGCCGCGCCACTGGCCCCGCCCAACGGCCGCCCCTACCGCCCCGTGGTCACGCTCAACGGCTGGACCACCCCCTGGCGCATGAACGCAGGCGTCAAGGAATTCCACCTGGTGGCCGAGCCCGTGGTGCGCGAGGTGGCGCCGGGCTTCTTCGTCAACATGTGGGGCTACAACGGCCAGAGCCCCGGCCCCACCATCGAGGTGGTGGAAGGCGACCAGGTCCGCATCTTCGTGACCAACCGCCTGCCCGAGCACACCACCGTGCACTGGCACGGCCAGCGCCTGCCCAACGGCATGGACGGCGTGGGCGGCCTGACCCAGCCGCACATCCCGCCCGGCAAGACCTTCGTCTACGAGTTCACGGCGCGCCGTCCCGGCACCTTCATGTACCACCCGCATGCCGACGAGATGGTGCAGATGGCCATGGGCATGATGGGCCTGTGGATCACGCATCCGAAGGCGGCCCATCCGCAGATCGCCGAGGTCCAGCGCGACTACGCCTTCCTGCTGTCGGCCTACGACGTGGAGCCCGGCTCCATGACGCCGCGCGTGGCCGAGATGACGGACTTCAACATCTGGACCTTCAACAGCCGGGTGTTCCCCGCCATCAGCCCCGTCGTCGCCCGGCGCGGCGACCGCGTGCGCCTGCGCGTGGGCAACCTGACCATGACCAACCACCCCATCCACGTGCATGGCCACGAGTTCGAGGTCACGGGCACCGACGGCGGCCCCGTGCCCCGGTCCGCACGCTGGCCCGAGGTGACCACGGACGTGGCCGTGGGCCAGATGCGGCAGGTGGAGTTCATCGCCGACGAGCTGGGCGACTGGGCCCTGCACTGCCACAAGAGCCACCACACCATGGGCGCCATGGGGCATGACACGCCGACCATGATCGGCGTGGACCACCGGGGCCTGGTCGGCAAGATCCAGAAGATCGTGCCCGACTACATGGTCATGGGCGACCGCGGCATGGGCGACATGGCCTCCATGGAAATGCCCCTGCCCGACAACACCTTCCCGATGATGACCGGCACGGGCCCCTTCGGCCCCCTCGAGATGGGCGGCATGTTCACCACCCTCAAGGTGCGCGAGCAGCTGGGCGCCAACGACTACGGCGACCCGGGCTGGTTCAACCACCCCAAGGGCCGCGTGGCCTATGAATGGAAGGGGCCGGCGGCCGAGGCCTCCGCGCCGCGCCAGACCACGCCCGGCCAGTCCCCCGGCGCACCCAGCGTGCGCAAGCCCGGTGCGGGCCATGAGCACCACTGATGCCATCCAAGGAGTCCCTCATGAACACCTTTGACCTCCTCCTCGCCACGGCACTGCTCGCCGGCCCCGCCGCCGTCTTCGCCCATGGCAGCGAAACCCACGATGACGCTCCCAAGGCCGCCGCGGTCAAGGAGCAAAAGCCCTGGGGCATTGCCGGCGATGCCTCGGCCGCCCGGCGCACCATCACCCTGGACATGAGCGACAACATGCGCTTCACGCCAGAGCGCATCAGCGTCAGGCGCGGCGAGACGGTGCGCCTGCGCGTGGCCAACAAGGGCCAGGTGATGCACGAGATCGTGCTGGGCACGCCGGCCTCGCTGGACGAGCACGCGCAGATGATGCTCAAGTTCCCCACCATGGAGCACGGCGAGCCCTACATGGCCCATGTCTCGCCCGGCCAATCCGGCGACCTGGTCTGGAATTTCAACCGCGAAGGCAGCTTCGACTTTGCCTGCCTCATCCCCGGCCACTACCAGGCCGGCATGCGCGGAACCATCACGGTGACGCAATGAGCGCGCCACTTCTTCCCCCCCTTCAGGAGCACCCCATGAAACATGAACGCATGGCATCCGCCCACCCGCGCCGCAGTGCGCTGCGCCGCATGGCCCTGGCCTGCACGGCATTCGCCGCCCCTTCGCTGTGGGCGGCTGCACCCACGGCCCGCATCCCGGTCGAGGTCTGGAAGGACCCCAACTGCGGCTGCTGCCAGGACTGGGTGGTGCACATGGAGCGCAACGGCTTTGCCGTCACCGTGCACGACACCGGCAACAGCGCCGTGCGCGCCAGGCTGGGCATTCCGGCGCGCCTGGGCTCCTGCCACACGGCCCTGGTCGAAGGCTATGCGCTCGAAGGCCATGTGCCTGCGGCCGACGTGCACAAGCTGCTCAAGCAAAAGCCCAAGGCGCTGGGCATTGCCGTGCCCGGCATGCCCGTGGGCAGCCCCGGCATGGACGGCCCCGAGTACGGCGGCCGCAAGGACCCCTACGAGGTGCTGCTCATCACCAAGAACCTCATGAACAGCGACGTTTCCACCCGCACCTTCACCAGCTACCGCTGACCCCCGGAGCACACCATGCACAACACAGCCCTCCTTGTTTCCCGTACGTCCCGTACCGCCCTTGCCGTGCGCCTGGCACTTGCCGCCGCGCTGATCCCGGCCTGGGCCTGTGCCCAGGCCACGGCCCACGACCATGCGGCGCATGGCGCGCAATCTGCCGAAACCGCACCCGCCGCCGCCAGCCAGGACCTCAGCGAAGGCGAGGTCACGCGCTGGGATGCACGCACCAGCAAGGTCACGCTGCGCCACGGCGAACTCAAGAACCTGGGCATGCCGCCCATGACCATGGTCTTCCAGCTGCGCGTGGCAGCACCCGAGCCCGCCCTCAAGGCTGGCGACAAGGTGCGCTTTCGCGCCGAGCAGGACCAGGGCGCCTTCGTGGTCACGCAGCTGGAAGTGCTGCGCTGAAGACCGGGTGCAGGGCTGCCGTTTCGGCTAAGGTGAAGGCCTGTCCATCACAGAGCAGAGCAGCGCATGCCAAGCACCGACTCAGACCCCGGCTCCATCACCCGCGTACAGGGCATCGAGGTAGGCCACCACACCAATGCCCGCCGGCCCACGGGCTGCACCGTCGTGCTGGCGCGCGGCGGTGCCGTGGGGGGCTGCGATGTGCGTGGCGCCGCCCCCGGCACGCGCGAGACCGACCTGCTGCATCCCTCCAACCTGGTGCAGCAGGTGCATGCCGTCATGCTGTCGGGCGGCAGCGCCTGGGGTCTGGACGCGGCCAGCGGCGCCATGCGCTGGCTCGATGAGCAGGGCATAGGGCTGGATGTGGGCGTGGGCCGCGTGCCCATCGTGCCGGCCGCCGTGCTGTTCGACCTGGCGGTGGGCGACAGCCGCATCCGCCCAGGGGCCGATGCCGGCCATGCGGCCTGCCAAGCCGCCAGCGCCGCGCGGCCTGCCGAGGGCAATGTGGGCGCCGGCATGGGCGCCTGCGTGGGCAAGGTCTTCGGCATGGATCGCGCCATGAAGGGCGGCATCGGCACGGCCTCGCTCACCGTGCACGGCGTCACCGTGGGCGCGCTGATCGCCTGCAATGCCGTGGGCGATGTGGTCGATCCCCACAGCGGCGTGCTGCTGGCCGGCGCGCGCAGCCCCGATGGCCGCCAGCTGCACGACACCTGCCGTGCCTTGCTGCGCGGCGAAGAGCCCCGGCCGCTGCTGGCAGGCACCAACACCACCATCGGCGTGGTTGCCACCGATGCACGCATCACCAAGGCCCAGGCCCAGCGCCTGGCCGTGGTGGCCCATGACGGCCTGGCACGCGCCATACGACCCGTGCACACCATGAGCGATGGCGACACGCTGTTCGCCCTGGGCACGGGCCTGGCCGAGCACTCGCTGGGCATGCTGACCCTGTCCGCCATGGCCGCCGAGGCCGTGGCCCTGGCCACGGTGCGCGCCGTGCTGGCCGCGCAGTCGCTGACCACGGCCGAAGGGCTGGAGCTGCCCTGTGCCAGGGAGCTGGCCGCCTGCCGGCCCTGACCGGGTTCAGGCCTGCAGTGCCACCGCCCAGGCGTCGTAGCCGTAGACGCCATCGGCATTGCCACCGGCGCGCAGCCAGTTGTTGCCGCGCGAGCCGATCTGGATCTCGCTGGTGCGCTGCATGCGCATGGCCTGGTAGCGCGCCAGGGCAGCGGGCACCTGCTGCGATCCCTGGGCAGCGTCCAGGTTGCGCGCCAGCACCACAGCATCCTCGATGGCCATGCCCGCACCCTGGGCCATGAAGGGCATCATCGGGTGGCAGGCATCGCCCAGCAGCGTGATGCGGTCCTGCGACCAGGCCGGCAGGGGATCGCGCTCGTACAGCGCGGTCTTGAGCACCGTGTCGCAGGCGTCGAGCAGCGCCCGCGCGTCGGGATGGAAATCGGCATAGAAGCCGCGCAACTCCTCGACGCTGCCCGGCGTGGTCCAGGATTCCTCATGCCACGATTCCTGGGCCGTGGTGGCAAAGATGAAGGTATCGCGCCCCTGGTTCAGCGGAAAGGTCACGATCTGGCTTTGCGGCGTGGCGCCCCACCATTTGGTGAAGGCCTGGATGTCGGGCACATGGCGCACGCGCTCGGTGGGCACCACCGCGCGGAAGGCCACCACGCCCGTGAAGCGCGGGCTCTCGGCGCCGAACAGGGCCGCGCGCACCACGGAGTGGATGCCGTCCGCGCCAATGAGTGCGTCCAGCCCGGCCACTTCGCTGCCATCGGTGAAGGCGATGTCCACGCCTTGCCCCGTCTGCGTGATCTGGCTGGCGCGCTTGCCCAACTGCACCTGGTCCAGCGGAAAGGCATCGGCCAGGGCCGCCAGCAGGTCCGCGCGGTGGATGGTGAGCTGGGGTGCGCCGTATTTGCGCTCGGCCTCGTCACCCATGGTCAGGCGCGAGGTTTCCTCGCCCGTGTCCCAGTTGCGGCTGATGCGGTGTGTGGGCCGTGCGGCGCTGGCGCGCACGGCGGCGGCGATGTCGGCGCCCAGGCCATCGAGGGCGCGCACGGCATTGGGCGTGAGGTTGATGTCCGCGCCCACGCGCAGGAACTGCCGGCTTTGCTCGAACACCAATACTTCATGCCCTGCCTGGTGCAGCGCATTGGCTGCCGCCAATCCGCCAATGCCTGCTCCGACGATGCCTATCCTCAAACGCGCCATGGTTCCTGTCTCCTGCTGGTGGGGTCTATTCGGTGGTGATGCGCCCCATGATCCGGGGCGCATCGATGCAGGACATTGTCTTTTTGACGCGCCTCAAGCCTCAACCTCCGCAACGCCCGAATTGGGCACGATTCGTCCCCATCGGCGCCGGCGCATGTCCGGCAGGCGCCTCAGTCCACGCGCCGCAGCTGCCCTTGCGCCAGCAGCTTGTCGCGCATGCGGCGCGTCATGGACTGGGTGCTGCCATCGGTGGCCGTGAACAGGAACAGCGTCTGCTGCGGGCTGACCCAGGTCAGCTGGGTGCGGATGCTCTGCCGGGCATTGGACAGCTCCACCCAGGTGCCCAGCGCCCAGTCCTCGGAGACCACGGGCGCCACGGGTGCCACAGGTTCAGGTGCAGGTGCCACGGATGTCGCATGCGGCGTCACCTGGGGCCCGGCAGGCTCGCCAGGCATCCTGGTCGGCGACGCCGCAACGGCCGGGGGGGCAGGCAGCTCGTCCTGCAGCGCCTCGGGCAGCTCCAGGTCCTGCTCGGTCAGGGTGGCCATCTCGTGCGCCATATCGCTCGCCATGGGCTGAGGCACATCCAGCGGCACCGGCATGGAGGCCGCCACGCCGAACAACGACTGTGGCAGGCGCGCTGCCGAGGAGCCGGGCCTTGCCTGGACGGGCCTGGCCTGGCCGGGCCCGGCAGCATCGAACTGGGAAGGCAGGGACGCCAGCACCGAGTCCGACCCATAGACGGTGGGCGGCACGGAGTCCAGATAAATATCCACGCTCTCTATGGGCTGGCGGACCACACCCGCATCCAGCGCATCCTGGTGCAGGCCGGCCAGGCGCGCGGCAAAGGCCTGGATCTCCTCCTCCGTGCGCCCCACGCTGCGCAGGCCGGCGCGCAGCCGGGCCTGCAGGCGCGGCGCCAGCGCCACCAGCCGGTCGGTATCGCGGCCGGCGTGTGTGGACACGCTCCACAGCAGGCTGGGCACCAGGGCGAGGTAGCCGCCGGGGTCGCGGGCCTCGCTGCCGTCCACAGGCTCCTGGACGCTGGCAATCACCTGGGCCCACGGCCCCGTGGCGAATTCCAGGATGTCATCGGGTACGCCTTGGGCACTGGGCAGGCGCCGGATGGCGGCTGCGATCTGCTCGGCCCGGGGCATGGCGGTTTCCGGCCAGCGCGGGTCCGCACGCCGCCCTTCCACGCTCCGGAGCGCGGCCGAGACGGGGCCGGTCACCGTGCCATCTTCAGGCGCTTCGCTCGGGCCCACGGGCTGCATGCCGCTGCCGCCCCAACCGTCACGCAGCTGCTGCAGCACCGTGGCAAAGGCCGATGCATCGGCGCGCTGCAGGGCCGCCAGCCGCATGGCAGCGGAATCGGCCACCTGCAGGAACTGGCCATAGCCCGGTGCGGATTCACTGTCGAACCACAGGCTGCGCGCCGTCAGCTCGTCGAGCAGCTGGCGCGCAGGGTGATTGCGGTCCTCGAAAAAGCGCGTGTCCTGGACCACCAGCTGCTGCAGCAGCGGCTCCAGCCGGCCCACCGTGCGCTGCACGGAAGGCAGCAGGCGCGTGTCGGCGGCCATGAAACGCATCATGCGCTGCAGCGTATGCAGCGCCGCGCCGTCGTCGGCGCGCGCGCCCGGGGGAGGCTCCTGCGGCTCCTGCGGCTGCAGGGCCTGCATCAGCTGCTCCAGCTGGGCCGAGTGGTGCTGCACGGACTCCAGCGCCATGCAGCTCAGCGAGGTCCAGCCTTCGGGCAGCGCCGCCAGCACGGTGGGTGCCGTCTCGCTGCCCTGCCAGGCGGTGGTCTGCAGCCGGCTTGCGCCGTCCATGGCCGGCGCAAACTGCCCGGGCACGGAATAGGCGGATGGTTGGGCCAGCGCCAGCATGGAAGAAGGCGCCGCAGCGGGCGCCTCGCGGTGTGAATCCATCCAGCGGGGGTCGGACAGCAAGGCGGCCACCAGGCGCCGCGTCAGCTCATCTTCCTGCGCCTGCTGGCCGAAGGCGCCGTAGGCGCGGCTCTGTGCCACGGCATCGCCATAGTGTGAAGGCGCACGCCAGCGGTTCGGCCCCGGCATGTCGGTCTGGCGCCGGCCCGGCTCGGGCGGCGGTGCCACGCCATAGGCGGCAGGCTGCACGCCCTGGTCGCGCAGGGACTGGGCCACATGGCCGTACTCGGATACCAGCAATGCGCCCAGATGCTCGCGCATGAAGCCCAGCCAGCAGGCGGCGCATTCGGGCTCGACCCCGGTGTCGTCGATCACGCGCTGCAGCGCCTGCACATAGTTGTGGGGCCTGAGCGGGTTGCGTTCGGGCTGGACACGGTCCAGGCCCTGGATGGCGCTGACCAGGGCATCGAGCTCAGCCAGTGCGATCTCCACCTGCGGCGCCACATGCTGCAGCAGGCGCTGGTGGGCCAGCTGCGACTGCAGCACGGAGTCATCCAGCAGGGAGAGGGAGGCGAAATCGGTAGTGCCGGGCACACCGGACGCACCGGAGATGCCCGGCACCGGCGGCCAGGCGGCAGCGCCTCCGGATTGGCCAAAGCATTCCAGCAGCGCCAGCCCATAGCCCTTGAGCATGGTGGCCCGGTGGCGGGCCAGCAATTCCAGCGCCTCGGGGATTTCAGCGCGGCGCGGCAGGCCGGAGCCAGGCAGCTCGGCCTGCTCCATGGCATGAGCCGTGCGCTGCAGCAGCCGCAGGATCAGCGCCTCCGAGCCGCGGACAGCCTGCACCAGGCAGGCCTGCAACGCGGCAACAGAAACGGGTGGAGGATTCATGGCCCGAAGAATACAGGCTCCAGCCCGTGCCGGAGGCGCTTTGAGGCTTGCCTTTGATGCTTACTTCAGTGCCTTGTAGCGCATGCGCTTGGGCTTGGCGCCTTCTTCGCCCAGACGCTTTTTCTTATCGGCTTCGTACTCCTGGTAGTTGCCGTCGAAATACACCCACTGCGAATCGCCTTCGGCGGCCAGGATGTGCGTGGCGATGCGGTCGAGGAACCAGCGATCGTGGGAGATCACCAGCACCGTGCCCGCGTACTCCAGCAGCGCATCTTCCAGCGCGCGCAGGGTTTCCACGTCCAGGTCGTTGGAGGGTTCGTCCAGCAGCAGCACGTTGCCGCCCTGGATCAGCGTCTTGGCCAGGTGCAGGCGGCCGCGCTCGCCGCCGGAGAGGTTGCCGACCTTCTTTTGCTGGTCCTGTCCGTTGAAGTTGAAGCGGCCTGCGTAGGCGCGCGAGGCCATCTGGAACTTGCCGACGTTGATGATGTCCAGCCCGCCCGAGATGTCTTCCCACACCGTCTTGTCGTTGGCCAGCGCGTCACGCGTCTGCTCCACATAGGCCATCTTGACCGTCTGGCCCACGATGACTTCGCCGGAATCGGCCTGCTCGCGCCCCGCGATCAGCTTGAACAGCGTGGACTTGCCGGCGCCGTTGGGGCCGATGATGCCGACGATGGCGCCAGCGGGGATGTTCATGGTCAGGTTGTCGATGAGCACGCGGTCGCCAAAGCTCTTGGTGACGTTGTTGAACTCGATGACCTGGGTGCCCAGGCGCTCGGCCACAGGAATGAAGATTTCCTGGGTTTCATTGCGCTTTTGGTATTCGAAATCGCTCAGTTCCTCGAAGCGCGCGATACGGGCCTTGGACTTGGCCTGGCGGCCCTTGGCGTTCTGGCGAACCCACTCCAGTTCCTTCTTCAGGGCCTTGGCACGGGCTTCCTCGCCCTTTTGCTCGGACTCCAGGCGGTTTTGCTTCTGGATCAGCCACTCGGAGTAGTTGCCCTTGTAGGGAATGCCGTGGCCACGGTCCAGTTCCAGGATCCACTCGGCAGCGTTGTCCAGGAAGTAGCGATCGTGGGTGATGGCCACCACGGTGCCGGTGAAGCGGTGCAGGAACTGCTCCAGCCATTCCACGGACTCGGCGTCCAAGTGGTTGGTGGGCTCGTCCAGCAGCAGCATGTCGGGCTTGGACAGCAGCAGCTTGCACAGCGCCACGCGGCGCTTCTCGCCGCCGGACAGCTTGCCGATCACGGCGTCCCAGGCCGGCAGGCGCAGGGCGTCGGCGGCGATCTCCAGCTGGTGCTCGGAGTCGGTGCCGGCAGCGGCGATCTTGGCTTCCAGCTCGCCTTGCTCGGCAGCCAGCGCGTCGAAGTCGGCGTCGGGCTCGGCGTAGGCGGCGTAGATTTCATCGAGGCGCGCGCGGGCCGCGTTGACTTCGGCCATGGCCTCTTCCACAGCCTGGCGCACCGTGTGCTCTGGATTGAGCTGAGGCTCCTGCGGCAGATAGCCGATGGACAGGCCCTGCATGGGCAGCGCCTCGCCTTCGAATTCCTTGTCCACCCCGGCCATGATCTTGAGCAGCGAGGACTTGCCAGAGCCGTTCAGACCCAGCACGCCGATCTTGGCGCCCGGGAAAAAGCTGAGAGAGATATCCTTCAAGATCTGCCGCTTGGGCGGCACGGTCTTGGTGAGGTGGTTCATCGAAAAAACGTATTGAGCCATTCTGGTCCGAGTACTTGAATCGTTGATTTCTGCAAAAACCGGGCAACAAATCGGTTGCACGCCAGCCGTGATTATCGGCGCATGCGACAATACCCTGCGTTGCGGGTTCCAGTTGCCCGTGACATCAGCATTCCAGCTGGGGACGATGGACGCTGTTTTCCAGGCTCCCGACATTGAACCTCATCCGCCTACGACTGGTCCGGCAACCGCCCTGGTTGCCTCGGCAGGCTGATACCCAGCGCCCCGGACGGGCGCATCTTTGATCACATGACATTTGAAGAACTGAATCTGGCTCCCGCCATTCTGAAGGCCGTGCTTGAGGAGGGTTACGAGAACCCGACTCCCATCCAGGCACAGGCCATTCCGGCGGTGCTCGCCGGCCACGACCTGCTGGCAGGCGCCCAGACCGGCACCGGCAAGACCGCGGCCTTCACCCTGCCCATGCTGCACCGCCTCTCGCAAGGCCAGGTGCCGCGCAACAAGTTCGGCGGCAAGGGCATCCGCGCCCTGGTGCTGACGCCCACGCGTGAACTCGCAGCGCAGGTCGAGGAATCGGTGCGCAGCTACGCGAAGTACCTGGACATCAACTCCACCGTCATCTTCGGCGGCGTGGGCATGAAGCCCCAGATCGACCGCATCAAGAAGGGCGTGGACATCCTGGTCGCCACGCCGGGCCGCCTGCTGGATCTGCAGCAGCAAGGCTTCATGGACCTGTCCACCGTCGAAGTCCTGGTGCTCGACGAAGCCGACCGCATGCTGGACATGGGCTTCATCCACGACGTCAAGAAGGTGCTGGCCCTGGTGCCCAAGGAAAAGCAAAGCCTGCTGTTCTCGGCCACCTTCAGCGACGAGATCCGCGACCTGGCCAACGGCCTGCTGCGCAATCCGCAGTCCATCCAGGTCACGCCCAGCAACACCACCGTGCAGCGCATCACCCAGGTGATCCACCCCGTGGGCCGCGGCAAGAAAAAGCAGGTGCTGCTGCACATCATCAACGAGAACAACTGGAGCCAGGTTCTGGTGTTCACGCGCACCAAGTTCGGCGCCAACAACGTTGCCGAATTCCTGACCAAGAACAACATCAGCGCCATGGCGCTGCACGGCAACAAGAGCCAGAGCGCACGCACCCAGGCACTGGCCGGCTTCAAGACCGGCGAGCTGCGCGCACTGGTGGCCACCGACATCGCTGCACGCGGCATCGACATCGATGAGCTGCCGCACGTCGTGAACTACGAGATCCCCAACGTCTCCGAAGACTACGTGCACCGCATCGGCCGCACGGGCCGTGCCGGGCGCGAAGGCCATGCCGTCAGCCTCGTGTGCATGGACGAAGAAGGCTTCATGATGGACATCGAGCGCTTCACCAAGCAGGAAATCCCCGTGCAGGTGCTCGAAGGCTTCGGCCCGGAAGAAGGCGAAGTGGCCGAACCCATCGCCATGGGCCGCCAGACCATCTGGGGCGGCGCGGGCAAGCCGCCCAGCCGTGACGTCATGCAGGCCGCCGCCAAGGCTGCGCGCCAGGAAATGATGGACCGCATCCGCACCAACAAGGCTGCCCAGCCCGACCGCGGCGGTCGTGCAGGCGGCCGTGGCCAGGCAGCACCCAAGGCAGGCTCGGACGAAGGCCGCTCCGAAGGCCGCTCCGAAGGCAGCGCAGGCGGCCAGGGCCGTGGCCGCAACCACGCCGGCGCAGGCGCCAACAACAAGCCGCGCCGCGACCGCTTCGACGGTCCGGGCAACGGCTCCGGCGCTGCTCACCGCCCCAAGGCAGGTCCCCAGAACGCCCCCCGTCGCGGCCCGCGTCCTGACGGCGAAGGCGGCGGTGGCCGTCGCTTCGACGACCAGCCCCCGCGCGCTGACGCCCACCTGGGCACGCAGCTCGGCCATGCACGCAGCAGCGGACCGCGCGGCGGCGCCGGCGGCGGCCAACCCGACCCGATGCGCACCAGCGTGGACACCATGGCCGAACGCGGCCGCCGCGGCGGCGGTGGTTTCAACCGCGGTGGCGGCGGCGGCGGTGGTGGCTTCGGCGGCGGTGGCCGTGGCGGCTCCTCGCGCGGCGGCTACGGTCGCTGACCTGCACTGAATACCCGGCGTGCCAGGCGGCATGCCGGGCATTGCACCAGCCCAAAGGGCTGCATCTCCCCGGGGCTGCAGCCCTTTTGCATTGCACAGATTGCGCCTTCAGCCGACAGCGCGCCGCAAGCCTGCATGGCTATCATCCCGATAGCATTGCGGCCTGCGGCGACTGAAGGCCGCACCCCTTTTCCCGGATTCCCCAAGATTCCCCACGACTGGTTCCTCAAGGCCACGCCATGACACTGCTGACTCCACCCGCCATACCCTCCAGCCAGCGCCCCGATCCGGAGCTGCCACAGGGCCGGCTGCGGTGGTCGGCCCTGGCATGCACCGCACTGCTGGCCGCCTGCTCCAGCACGCCGCTGCCGCCCTGGCCCACGTCCTCCAAGCCCCAGGTGGCCACGCCCACCCGCCCGGCCCCGGAAATACCCGTGGTGCCCCAGGCGACAACGCAGCCGATCGCACCGGCCAACAACCTCGTCCCCCTGCCCTACAACGCGGCCGTGGCGGCGCGCTTCCCCGACCCGGCCACGCGCTATGACACGCCCGGCCTGGCGCCGCAGCGCAACCAGTTCACCACGGCCAGCGAACTGTCTTCCTGGCTGAACAGCCAGGCCAGCAAATCCCTGGGCCGCGACACGCGCCTGGGAATCGTGCAGCCCGGCAGCTCGCAGCGCGGCAGCCCCATCCAGGCCCTGGTGGCCACGCGCGCTCCCGGCATCCAGCCGTCGGCGCTGTATGACAGCCGCCGCCCCACGGTCATGCTCGTGGCCGGCCAGCATGGCGACGAGCCTGCAGGGACCGAGGCATTGCTCATCATTGCCCGCGAACTCGCTCCCGGCGGCCTGCTGGAGCCGCTGCTGCAGCAGATCAACGTGATCCTCGTGCCGCGCGCCAACCCCGATGCCGTGGAAGCCGGCACGCGCAATGCAGCCGATGGCACCGACATCGCCCATGACCACCTGCTCCTGAACACGCCGGAGGCCAAGGCCCTGGCCACGCTGGCACGCGACTACCGCCCCGTCGCCGTGGTGGACCTGCAGGAATTCCCGGCCGCCAGCATCTTCCTGCAGAAGTACCAGGCCATACAGCGCTACGACGCCCTGCTGCAGTATTCGGCCACGGCCAACCAGAATGAATTCGTGACCAAGGCTGCGCGCGAGTGGTACACGGCACCGCTGCGCACCGCGCTGTCGCAGGCCGGCCTGAGCAGCGACTGGTACTACACCACCAGCCAGGAGCTGCAGGACAAGTCCATCTCCATGGGCAGCCTGGCGCCCGATTCGCTGCGCAACATCAGCGGACTCAAGAACTCGGTGGGCTATCTGGTCAGCAGCCGTGGCTCGGACCTGGGCCGCGCCCACATCCAGCGGCGCGTGCACACCCTGGTCACCGCCGCCACACGCATGCTGCATTCGAGCGCCGAGCGCGCCAAGGACCTCACCCAGGTGCAGGCCTTCGTGGCGCGCGAGACCGCCTCTCTCGCCTGCCACCAGCAACTCGCCGTCCAGGCCGAGCAGACGCCCGAGCAGCGCACGCTCACCATGATCCAGCCCGACACGGGTGCCGACCAGCAGGTGCGCGTGGACTGGAACGCCTCCCTGCAGGCCCGCACCACGCTGTCGCGCCCGCGCTCCTGCGGCTACTGGCTGTCCGCCAGCGCCCAGACCGCCGTGGACAGGCTGCGCCTGCTGGGCCTGCAAGTGCTCAAGGTGGCCGAGCCCGGCCAGCTGCTGGCCGACTCGTACAACGAGGCCCGCTCGGCCACGCCCGCCAGCGGCGCCTATGCGCTCACGCGCGGCGCCGTCGAAGCACCCGTGGGCAGCTACTACCTGTCGATGAACCAGCCCATGGCCAATATTGCCGCTGCGGCGCTGGAGCCCGACACGCCCTACAGCTACCTCGCACGCGGCCTGGTGCCCACGCTGAGCGACATGGCGCGCGTGATGGCCCCCCCTTCGGTGGTGTTCGAGGAAGAAGAAGACGCCGAATGACGGCAAGGGCGCCAGGGCACGCCGCCAAGCCCTGAGCGCCCGCCCATTGCGGGTATGATCCGCGCTGGCCCGTCAGCGGCCATACCTGCCCGTAGCTCAACCGGATAGAGCAATTGCCTTCTAAGCAATAGGTCGGGGGTTCGAGTCCCTCCGGGCAGGCCATTCTGGCATCCCACGAAGTTCAAAGAAGTCCAAGAATCCGCGCTGATTCTGGGCTTCAGGGGCATCTGGCGTGCAAAGTCGTCCAACGGCATCCGGTGACATCCAGGATTTTTGTTGGTATGGTTGTTGGTATCCCGTGCACCTGGCACGCAAGATACCAACACGACCAGAATGCCTCTGACAGACACCTTCATCAAAGCCCTCAGACACGACCCCAGCAAGAGCGCTGGATCGAAGCACTCCGATGGGCACGGCTTGTACCTGCACGTGAAGGAATCTGGCAAGTACTGGCGCATGGCGTACCGCTTTGCAGGCAAGCAGAAGACGCTTGCACTAGGGGTGTATCCCGCTGTAGGACTCGCCCAGGCCCGCCGTCGCCGCGATGAAGCCAGAGAACAGCTCGCATCCAGCATCGACCCCAGCCTTGCAAAGCAAGTCCAGAAGCTTGCCCTCGCCCATGCCCAGGAGAGCACTTTTGAGGCTGTGGCGCGTGAATTCCATGGTGTCAAGTGCAGCGCATGGAGCGACACCTACGCAGAGAAGTGGCTGCGCAACATGTCCAAGGATCTGTTCCCGCATGTGGGCCGCATGTTGCTTCCTGAGATTACCCCTCCCCTGCTGCTCAGCGTGCTCCGCAAGGTCGAAAAACGAGGCGCACGCGAAACCGCCCACACGCTTCGCCAGACAGCAGGGCAGGTGTTTCGCTACGGCATCCAGACGGGACGATGTGAGCGCAACCCTGTCTCTGATCTGCAAGGTGCTCTTGAGCCAATCGTGGTGAAACACATGGCAGCAGTTCTCGAGCCAAGCAAAGCTGGAGAGCTTCTACGTTCAATAGACGAGTACAGGGGGCAGCCCACTACCAAGGCAGCTCTGCAGCTGTCAGCTCTTCTATTTCAACGCCCAGGCAACATCCGCTCCATGGAATGGGCGTGGATTGATGCTGAGCAAGCGATGCTTACTATCCCGTCAATGAGCATGAAGAGAACCAGATCCCAGAAGCTCAACGGACGGCCTCACCTGGTACCCCTAGCTGGCCAAGCCCTCGAAATCCTGGAGGAGATTCGTCCACTTACAGGCCATGGGAAGTATGTCTTCCCAAGCTTGCTTAGCGGTGAGCGGCCGATGAGCGAAAACACCGTCAATACCGCACTTCGCCGCCTGGGCTACAGCGGGGACGAGATGACAGCTCATGGATTCAGAGCAATGGCCCGCACCCTGCTTGCAGAGCGTCTTCCAGGGATAGCATCCGACGTAGTGGAGGCGCAACTAGCCCATGGAAAGGCGGGGCCTCTTGGCGCAGCATATGACCGTGCAGAGTACATGGAGCAAAGGCGCTCACTCATGCAGACATGGGCAGGCTATCTTGACCAACTGCGGCAGCAGGGAGAGTCTTCACCATCGCAGTAAGCGCATCTGTCACAGCCTCTCACTCTCCACCCGAATTGACTCGGTTGCGCGGCGACTCCAGTGGCAAGCCTTTTGGCGGGCAAGAAGTGCTAGACCACCAAGCATGAGCGGTTCCGTAGCCAGCTCCACCAGGTCGGCAGGAGTGCGACACTCCGGCAAAGGTCATGACCTGGTTTGCCAGTCACGTGATACGACTTCGATGAAGTCTTTGGACTCGCAAGCCCCCATTCAAACCCACTTCACACGCCGCCAAATTTGTGCTACGGTACTGACCGCGAGGATGAATTCAGCATCGTTCAAGTTGCTTCATCCTATTCGGCGCACGCACACAGCCTCGCCTGACCTCTTACGGAGGCCAAGCCAGGAGACTGCGGTTTTATTTAGGGTTGTGCCGGTCCTTGCAAGGAGCCCGCTGCTAGCACGAGCTATAGCGGGAAGATTTACCTTGCCTTGGACCAAAATATGGCCGTCACCCGCCGCATCATCCGCCTGCCTGAACTTGTCAGCCTTATCGGCCGCAGCCGTTCGAGTGTCTACGACATTCTGAACCCTCGTTCACCCCGTCATATCTCGGATTTTCCTCGGCCTGTACGCCTTGGGAATACGCCACGCAGTGCAATTGGCTGGCATCTTGACGAAGTTTTGACTTGGCTCGACTCTCGTCAGCGTACACCCACAAATCAGCTCTTGCACTAGGAGTCATCGGCGATCTCAATGATTGACCGATCGAAGATTAACGACCCACTTACATCGATTAAAAGACGAAGGTGGATACGCGCTCGATTTATTGAAATCCAAAATGACAAAATACATCATTGATGCAGCAATGCGTGCCTTCGAAGAAAAATATAGCACTCAGCAAAATAAATATTTTTCTAATGAAATAGAATTTTATGGACGTCAGAAGCCAATTTTTACAAAGCACCGGGCGACAGAATTCGAAGTTTCGGCATCAATTCCTGACGGAATCTATCCCGACCTTGCAGTCCAGCTGGTGGCAATCACTCATTTGGCTATCCATCTTTGCAAACGCAAGACAATGCCGTACCGCGTCCGGCGCGAGCAAGCTCGAATCAGCTCTGGCCATGCAAATCTCTACACACCTCGCACCGACTTCGAATTTCACTTCGAGGCCTTGCACCTATTCATAAGCAAAAACCACTCATGTGACTCCTTGTTGAAACGTGCCAATGTATTGCATCCAGCCACTTTTGAGTTAATTAAATTAAGCACTAAAATATATACATGCAAACTCTTGCCTAAGCACCAGAGCTGGGAAGAGGACCAGGTATTGAGTCCGGAGCAAAGTCGACGCAACCTCATTTCGCAAAAAATGAGCGAATGGTCTTTTTTACCATCCAACAAAAATTCTATAAAATTTTGGAATGACAAGCACGTTGCGTGCGCGGAAGATTTTCTAGAAAAATGGACCGATCACGCAAAAAAATATAAATGTTTTATACTGAGAGCGGACCTAATCTACAGTTCCCCATTCCAGATAACCAAAGGCTTTGGCACTCCATCTCACCACGCCGTCCGGGAAAACGTTACGGATTTTTTAGAGGCGATGCGTCGCAATCCAAAATTCCGTGACGCCAAGTTTCTTTTGTCGCCCTACTCGGACATGAACGGACAGTGGCAGCTGCCACTGGTGGCGCTCATCCCAGGCACTGATAGAAACCGCCCAGCAGCCACCATGGAAATTCAAAATACTTGGGAATCTATCGCATCCGTGACTGGCAAAAGCCTGGAGTCGCAAATGCGAAATTTCGAAGGTGAATATCGTTTCATCTCGCATGACCAGAACATGTTCGACAATGTTGAACAGCAAATTTTCCAGGCTTCCATTTACCATTTTCATACCAAAATTATTGCGGATACTTGCATTGACACTGTATCCACGCAGCAAGACTTCGGAACCCACTAGTCAAAACGTTTAAATCTGACAAAGACGTTCACAACACTCCTCGCAATCATTTAAATATCTTTACGACATCATGTGCGCACGTCTTATTCGGCTCTTCAATGAAAATTATGGTAAAAAAAGAGCGATCCACTCCGCCACTCCAAAAGGAAAACCTGACTTTTTTCCTGACGATGAAGATTTCGTAGAGGAATTCCTGGAGCAGCGTTGGATTCTTGATATCTCTACCGACGATAGCGTCCAAAACAGCCATGAAAATAATGCAATGGCAAACCCACATAACCCCTGGGCTCCAGAACTGATAAGAGCATTGGTACAAGCCGAGCAGTTCATGCGCTCATCTGTTAGCTCACTTGAGCTGCTGAGGTCTGTTGAGCCTGACACGAGAATCTTTAGTCGGCCATCGGATCCGGCCTTGGACTGGGTACGACATGCTCTTGATATGGCAATGCGTATTCAGCAGTTGTTCATAGAAAACAAAATTCTACGCAATTCCATCATGAATCCAGGCCTCCACCCACCACCAGCACTGGCGAAGTTCTTGGAGTTGATATTTCTAATCCTATCCACATATCACCTCTGGGACGGAAGACGTGATAACCATTGGATCTGGCCCGACATCCAGACCTCAGATTACAATCAAGACTGGCACAATCACTTCCCCTATGTCGATCTCGTGCGAGAGTTGGAGGAAATTCAGCAACTTCTCGATAAGCAGAACTCTGCCCGTGACCGACTTCGCAATGCCAACTTTGCGACCTCCTGCAACTTGGTTAATGAAGCCTTCGCTATTTCCTCCAAGGTATTAGCCATCCGAATTGACCTGGGATACGCCAGAGGAAAATCCTCTTGCCTTATAGATAACATAAGTAGTCATCAAGACAAGCCCATATTCAACATAGATAAATTCCTATCACATCTGAGCATCTTTTTAGGTGTCATGAACAAGTCCTATGGGAATAGCCGACTGGCTTACATTTTGAAGATTGAATATGGAATCTCTAAAGGATACCACGCTCACATACTCCTTCTGCTGAATGGACAAAAGCATCAAAAGGACATTAGCATAGCCCACAAACTTGGTAAATCCTGGGCCAAAGATATAACACAGGGACTTGGAGTCTACTGGAACTGCAATGCAAACAAACTCCGATATCGGAAAGATGCAATTGGCATGATCAATAGAACGGATGAACAAAAAAAGGAATATTTAAAAAAATACGTGCTTACCTATCTGGTAAAGCATGATATTCCTCTAGAAATGCTGCGCGAAAAAACTTTCAGAAAATTCAGAGCCAGCCACAGAAGACTTAAATAGTTATCTATAATAAATACCTATTACAGTACCAAGGCTCGTCGGCTTCTCCAAAAATGACGATGCAGTGATCCACTCGACGCATCCAACAAGCTGCTCTGTCCTTTACTCGTAGTCTCACCGCCCTTGGCGCAGAGAAATCAGTGCAGATGGCCAGCAGCTGCGTAGGATCGATGAAATCCTCCAGTAGGGCTATCGAGTCCCTCCACCTCTGGCGGCAGCCAGTTCTTGCCCCGGTTCACCAAACAGCGTCTACAATTTCACCGCGGGGACTTGAGCGGTCTCCCCGCGACCAAGGGCGGCTTACGCCCCAAGTACTGCTCCTGTTGATGGGTTCTCACACCCAGATAGGAGCTCGACTTGAATTCCTCACCTCTTTCCGCACCTCCAAGCTCCCAGCCTGTACCGGTTTACACGCTGTGGAATCTCGTACGCTACATGCTGGGTCTCGGAACCTGGGGCTTTGGCGGGCCCGTCGCCCTGGTGGGCTACATGTACCGGGACCTTGTGGAGCGACGCCAGTGGATCTCTGAAGGTGACTACAAGGAGGGAATGGCCCTGGCCCAACTCATGCCAGGTCCGTTGGCGGCTCAGTTGGCCATCTACCTGGGATTCGTCCACTACCGGGCCTGGGGCGCGACGCTGGTGGGCCTGGCATTTGTCTTGCCTTCGTTCTTCATGGTCCTGGCCTTGGGCGTCGCCTATCGTGCCTACGGCAGCCTGGCCTGGATGCAGGCCGTGTTTTACGGCGTGGGCGCTGCCGTGATAGGGATCATTGCGCTGAGCGCTTACAAGCTCACCACCAAGAACCTGGGCAAGGACAAGTTGCTGTGGGTCATCTTCCTCGTGAGTGCGGCAGTGACGGTCATCACGAAGTCTGAGGTGATCTGGGTGTTTCTGGGAGCCGGCATCCTTGTCTGGCTCTGGCGCAGCCCGCCGACATGGGCATCAGGACGAGGGCTGAACAGTGTCGCCGGCCCAGTCGCCGGGCTGTTCGCGTTGAGCACGGTGGACTGGCACAAATTGGCGCAGATTGGTGCGTACTTCGCCTATGCGGGCAGCTTCGTTTTCGGTAGCGGCCTGGCCATCGTGCCGTTCCTGTACGGTGGCGTCGTGAAGGAGTATGCATGGTTGACCGACCAGCAGTTCGTGGATGCGGTAGCCGTTGCCATGATCACCCCAGGCCCGGTGGTCATCACGACTGGCTTCATCGGCTTCCTGGTTGCAGGATTCTGGGGTGCTGTGACGGCAGCGCTTGCCACATTTCTGCCCTGCTACCTGTTTACCGTTCTTCCTGCCCCGTACTTTCAGAAGTACGGCAAGCGGCCGTCGATCGTCGCCTTCGTTGACGGTGTGACAGCCGCCGCCATTGGTGCAATCTCAGGAGCGGTGATCGTTATTGGCCAGCGCTCCATATCGGATTGGCTCACCGCAATTTTGGCAATTTCTGCCGCCTCGGTCCTGTGGAAGTTCAAGAAGATTCCCGAACCCTTGGTCGTTGTGGTGGCCGCTCTGATCGGGCTGGTTGCTTATCCCAATCTCAGGTAGCTCCATGTACTGAAATTTGCAGACTGGCCGCGGCCACTGTTTTGCAGTCGACTGCGGCTAGAAGTCTGCTGCAAACCGGCCTCAACCGGCTCGAGCTCGTTTTTCCTGCTACGGCATCTGTGTTGCCAGTAACGGGCTGCCGATGGCCAAGCAGGTTGCGAGCGAGGGGTGAGCGATCGTAGGCGAGTCTTTCGGTGGAACGCATGCGACACACCGGCCATGAATGGAAAAATCAACCCGATGTCCGACATGACCCAGTTTCGAGAGCGTGTCCAGAATCTGATCAGCGGCTTCCTTGGTGCCTTCACTAGCCTCCAGCAAGTTGAAGTGACGACGGCATGCATCGCACTCGAAACGCAGCAAAGACATGCCCGGTTGTGCAGACCGCAGGCTGAAGCGCCATGTCCGATCCACATCGTCACTGCGCTTTTCCAGCACCTCGGCTGCAACCAGGCGCTCCAGCCACCGGTATAACGTCACCCGATTGACTGACACGCCGCGCTGAGCCAACGCTTGCTCGAACTCTGTGTGCGTCAGCGCTAGCTCAGGCTGTTCCAACAAGACCCCCAGCATGGCAGCGGCGGACGGCTTGTACCGCACTCCCGCTCGCGCCAGAAGATCATTTGCGGGAGTGACGATGCGTTTCGATCGTTTGACCATAAAAAAATTTGAATAGAGCGACTAATCGCAAGAGCACTGTTGATCCATAGACCTTTTTACTAAAATTAGATACCCAGAGATCTCATACACCCGTCTTCAGCCGTTAAATTGAATTGGACATCAATATTTATCTTCAATGACTCCACCTTATAAGGCATGCTGCAGAAGAATTTCGCAGCAGATATTTCTACCGAAAGATCTACTTCATATCAGATAGGAGCTGTCCGATTTCGACATATTCGTCTATTGCCTGCCTCATGGCCAATTCTGTTCTGATGGAGTTGTCAACAAACACGGCCCTTTCCTTGTCAAGGTCTACGGTATTTCCATCAAGTGAAGGTTGATCCACCGTGCGATAGACCAAATCGAACTCATTCCCCGTCCTGAATTTTTCACTGGAAATATGCGATGCGCTGGTCTCTTTTAATGGCATCATTTCAAGCGCACTCCGCTCCAAGGCTGACTTGAAATCGACATCTTTAGCCTGATAACCCGGGGTGTCTGCATTTGCAATATTACTTGCCAACACCGCAAGCCTTTGAATTCTGGCTTTCAGTGCAACATCCTCAAATCTCATCTCGCTCATGAACGTCTCCCATGAAAGATAGTCTGGGTAATCAAGAATTGAGCTCTGACACTTCCTCTAGACCTTTAAGGCACTGGTCATGCCTTGACGCATACCGCAGGAAGGTGCATTCTTTTTTTCATATCTATAGAAAAAATTAGGTTCCGAGACGATAAAAATTTCGCCGCCAGGCGCCAAAGCAAGGCCTTCCGCCTGTGGAATGGTACGCTTAAGGCCATTGAAACCGGTCCACAGCGGCAAAATACCCAATGGCAGTCCCTCAGGGCTGTATTCGGTAAGTATTGCCGATTCATCACTCAACAGAAAATAATTCCCTGAAACCCTGTCTTTTTCTATTGAAGCAAGATCACTAATGAACAGGCCTGACCAACCGGATGCCTGCCATTCATGTATCTCACCTGTAGGCGAAGAAGAAAACCTTTCTTGATCGATCATCTGAATGCGGATCGGCCACTTTTCGAACCCTACCAAGACATGCCTGTCTTCTCTATCCCAAGCCAGTGCCTCTACTCCCAAATTGGGATGGATTCGACGTGCAGAAAGAACCAAGCCGTTGTCTGCATCTACGCCATTTTTTTGTCCTTCAGGTATCTCTATATAGTGCAGCCTCCCCGTGCGCTCATCGGAGATTAAATATAAATTATCACTTATATAAGCAATGCCTTCTACATCAGAGACGCCATGAATAGGCATGCTGCGCAGCACTTCTCCATCGGTGCTAAGTTCAATGACGCGAGCAGGTGTATTCACAGTGGCGTACAACGTCCCACTGCCAGTGTTGTAGGTCAAACCTGATAGATTCCTTGACACCCCTTCAATTTTTCGCGCTTGCACAACGGCCTGATAGCCCGATAGCCATAGGGACACACGGCAGGCTTCCGGGGTCAACCAGGCGATCTGAAACCAGTTATATGCGAGCGATGGAAGGCGAAAATAGAACATCGATGCCACCATGAATACCAGCATCGATGCATTCAGGCATTTCTTCCATTTTTGACGAGCATACTTGCTCACGACTGAATCCATTCCGAACTAAGACGTGCTGGTGCAGGATAGTATCTTTTAAAAATCTCTGTCGCAGTGAGGGCAACCATCGCCAGGAAAAACAAGCAATGAATAACAGTGGTTGCACCGCAGATGCTGACCACATTTTCCACAAACCATTTTCCTATAGGAATTGGGATGCTTGCATTTTGGACAGGCGTAGCCAACTTCACCATAATAGTCTGACGATTCATTTCTCAAGATCTTTAAACCCCTTATTTTTCCAAGGAAAACTACAGAGGTCTTTACCCTTGTGACTGCTTTAGAAATTACTTCTCTTAGCATAACAACTCCAGAATTTCGCCATCAAATTCTCCCCGCTTTTACGAACTAATCTCATGCCGCAGCTTAGTGTTCTCCAAGCAACGAGATAACGGAAAAAATCATGAATACACCGGAAGCCATCCATAAAAACTGCCCTATGGATTCCTTGGGACTCTTCTGAATTTTCAGTCTAGGAACGATATCCGCCAGCGCGACATAGGTGAAAGAGCTCGATGCCAAAGCCAGCAGCAAAGGGAGCCACGGGTCAAGTACGCCCGACAGGGCATAGGCAGCGAGTCCACCGACGATGGTGAAGGCACCGGCGCATGCCACTTTGGCTGTCGAACGAATCGGGCTATTGCCAAATTGCCGTACCACGGACAGGTCGCCGATGTGATGCGGTATTTCGTGGAGCATGACCGCTGTGGTGGCTGTCATGCCTAATTGCGGGTCGATCAGAAAGGCCGAGGCGATCAGCACGCCATCGGCAAATGCATGGATACCATCGGCGAAAATCAGGCTCCAAACGCTTGTATGTTTGCTATTTTTCGCGTGTTCAGCCTTGCATCGAATTTTTTCGCCACCATGCTCGTGGGCGTGATGCCATAACTCAAGGCGTTCAAGCACGATGCATACAACAAGGCCAACCAGAAAAACGGTGAAGATCGTCCGACTGCTGAACGCGCCCTCCAACGCCTCGGGCATGAGATTAAGGAACGCGGTGGACAGCAGTGCGCCGGCGGCAAAACTCAGCATTCTTTCCGCATTTCTGGAGAATCTTGAGCGCAAAATGCCGTCGGCTATCAGCACACTCCCCACCCCCGCCAGGAATGTGCCCATAAAAATGGCTGGAAATAGATTCATCGTTAAAGCCCCCCGTTACAGGGGGCAATGGATTACATACGTTTCAGAGAACCATATTCACCGGCGGTACGCAGTTTCATGGTAACTGCCGTTTGACCGCGATTCCTCCAGTACCAGCCATGACTGCCTTTGAAAGCGGCTGTGAGGGTGCCCTTATCAGACGGCACGCCCTTGCCTTTTTCATAGCTGACAGAGCGGCCTGGCGCATCGCCATGGGCATCGAAATTAACGCCGCCACCCTCGGCAATCCAGTGGTAGGAGGCTTTGGCGCCTTGGTCCATGTTGAGCTTGTATTCGACGCCCTCGCCAGGCTGTAGCGTGAAGGTGACCTCATCCTTCCAGACAGGCTGGGACGGCTCCTGCTGCGCACTCACGGCGGCAGCGGTGTCGTGGTTATGGGCGTACCGATCCGTTGTAGCCGAAGCCGTGACAGCAGGGACCACGGGCTGCGGCGCCGCAGCTTGGGCCTTGGCCACATCCTGCTGGCGATCTGCCTCGGCCTCTTGCGCCAGTTGATTTTTGATCTTGCCCATGTCCGTCAATTTGAGAACGCGGCCAATACCGGTAGGATCAATCGCATATTCAGCAGGCAATACGACGGTGACCAGGATGACGACTGCAGCAATTGCAGCAATGACGGTCGATTTCACGAGTTGTTGGCTCGAAGGCAATTCGGTGATGGTAGGAACGGTATTCATAGTGATCAAACAGGGGTTGCGACAAAAAGGCCGACGGCTTGGTAGCCAAAAAGAATGAAGCCAGCCGACATCATGGCGACATTCACGGTGTAGGCATGCTTGGAAAAAGCCTGAGTTCTTCTCCAAAAACCCATTGCAATCAGAATTGCACCCAATGCCAGTAGTTGCCCCATTTCGACGCCAACGTTGAAGGACAACAGGTTCGGCACCAGTCCATCTCTGGACATGTCGTATTCCTGGATCTTGGTGGCAAGACCAAATCCGTGGCAAAGACCGAAGATCAAGGTTGCCACCTTGGTGTTGGGTTGGAATCCGAGCCACTGCCTCAACGCGCCCAGATTGTCGAGCGCCTTATAGACCACAGACAGGCCGATGATGGCATCGATGAAGTAGCTGCTGACGCCAATGTCAAAGTAGACGCCGAGCAGCATCGTGGTGGAATGTCCGATGGCGAACAGGCTGACATACAGGCCGACATCTTTCAGCCTGTATAAATAGAAGATCACCCCAAACAGGAAAAGGATGTGGTCATAGCCCGTCACCATATGCTTGGCGCCCAGGTAGGTAAAAGGCATGATGTTCACGCCAGATATCTCCTGGATGTAACCCTTGTCTCCTTCGGTGACCGCGTGCGCCCACACCTCGGCAGGCATGGCGAGCAATGAGAATATGGCGATTAAAAATAGAAAGGCAAACAGCGGCCTTTCCTTTGCAAAACGCAAAAGCGAATAATTCAAAATTTTCCCCTACAAGTTTGATTTATTTATGCATATGAATGCACTAATCTAGGTCATACCCAGAACTTTGGGGGACGTTCCAGTCTGTCGGCGGCTAAATCGTAGTGATGCCTGGATGCTATGGCGTAGTGCGCAAAAAGCAGCGCACGATGCCGCCATATGGGAACGACAAACGGATACGGTGTTTCGTGCGAATGGTCGTTGGCACTATGTTGGGTGCTTTTTTGCTCTTTTTCCGCCACCGAAGATGAATCGTCCACATGATCATCGTCAACGGGACTTTGATGCAAATGCAAGACATGACTACCAATCGGAGAATCATCCTGCATCATCGAAAAGAGAATCAGCCCATGGGACGCGAAAGATCCCAAGGTAGACATCATCATCCCCAGGAAAACCAGGACGATCGCGATCCATTTCAATGGCCGGCCTTCTCGCGGATATTTTGCAAAATTCCCTGGCACGGAGCGAACCAATTCTTCAAGAAACAGAGGACTTCCAGCGAAAGGAAGTTTTCTTATATCCACGACGAGATACGAGATGCGCCGAATATCGCTCAGTGAGCGTCGGGCCAGCGTGGATGCAGATCGTCAATGGCAAACACATGACTGTGCTTGCGCTTTCCAAGCGGCACGCCTTCCTTCAGATGCTGGTCCCATGCCGGATCCTCCGGATGCTCATGCCCGATCTCATCTTCGTCGTCTTGCGGCCACAGCTTCCACGCGAGCGCCACGCCGATGACGGTGACAACGGCCAGCGCGGCGAAGGCAGCGGGCATGCCAAATCTGGCGCCCAGTTGGCCCGCCAGGGGATAGGTGATCAGCCAGCAGGCATGCGACAGCGAAAACTGCGCGGCGAATACCGCAGGACGGTCTTCGGCCGCGGCCGAGCGCCGCAGCAGTCGCCCACTGGGCGTGAGCGTCATTGAGTAGCCAAGGCCGATGATGAACCACAGCATGAGGAATGCGGGCCATTCGTAGCCTGCCCCCGTGGTGGAGACCAGCAGTCCGGCCAACAGGCCGGCGCCCATGAGGCTTGCGCCGAAAAGCATGGCGGGCCGGTCGGGCCGCTTTTCCAGGATCTTTGGCAGCCACAGTGCCATCAGCATCGATCCCCCGCCAAAGGCTGCCAGCGCGAACGGTACATCGGTGCTCGGCCGCTGAAGTTTGCTCTGGACATAGACCACGGTGTTGACGATCACCATGGCGCTGGCCGCTGCCGCAGCCAGATTCAGGGCGAGCAGGCCGCGCAAGCGTGGCGTGCGCAGATAGATGGACATCCCTCGGAAGGTTTTGGCGTAGATGCCGCCACGCACCACCACCGCCTTGGCCTGGGGCAGCGTGACCGATACCACCAAGATGGCCGAACAGAGAAAGCCCACCACGGTGCCGGCGAAAAGCCCGTGGAAGGAAATCACGGTCAGCAGCGCCGCGGCGAGCATCGGGCTCAGCAGGCTTTCCATGTCATAGGCCAGCCGGGACAGGGAGAGCGCGCGCGTGTAGTCCTTTTCTTCGGGCAGGACGTCCGGAATCGTCGCCTGGAACGTGGGGGTGAAGGCTGCCGAAGCGGACTGCAATAGGAAGATGAGGAGGTAGACCTGCCACACCTCGCTGACGAAGGGCAGTGAAACCGCCACCGCTGCGCGCACCAGGTCCATCGCGACCAGGAAGGCGCGCCGCGGCAGACGGTTGGCGAAAGCACCCACGACCGGCGCGATGCCCACATAGGCCACCATCTTGATGGCCAGCGCAGTGCCCAGAACGCTGCCCGCATTGGGGCCGGCGATGTCATAGGCGAGCAAACCCAGCGCCACGGTCGCGAGCCCAGTTCCGACCAGCGCAATGACTTGCGCCAGGAACAGGTGGCGGTAGGTACGGTTGGCTAATACTTCCAGCATCAGTGGCTCCTCAAGGGGATACAGCGTCTCTTGGTGTCATCGCCCGGTTACAGCGTAGCCGGGACCGGCGAAGCCTGCGGCTGTTCACGCTCGCGCCTTCTCAGCACCATGCCGCAAACCGCGGGCAGCACAAACAGCGTCAGTATGGTCGCCGTGATCAAGCCGCCGATCACCACGGTGGCCAGCGGACGCTGCACTTCAGCCCCCGTCCCTGTACCGATCGCCATGGGCACGAAGCCCAGTGATGCAACCAGTGCCGTCATGAGCACCGGGCGCACGCGTTCCATCGCCCCTTCGATGACGGCCACATTGGCACTCAACCCCTCTTCCAGGCGCGATCGAATGGCGGAGATCAGCACCAGGCCGTTCAACACCGCGACGCCCGAGACCGCGATGAACCCCACCGACGCCGAAATGGAGAACGGGATGCCACGCAGGGCCAGGGCGAAGACGCCGCCAGCCAAGGCCAGGGGGACGGCTGTCAGCACCGTGGCGGTCAGCGCGACGTTGCCGATCGCCATGTACAGCGCCGCGGCAATCAGCACGAAGCAGGCAGGCACGATGATGGCCAGGCGCTTGGTGGCCGCTTGCAGGTTCTGGAACTGCCCGCCCCACTCGATCCAGGATCCGGAAGGCAGTTTGACTTCCTGTGCGATCCGGGCTGCGGCGTCGTCGACAAAGCTGCCCAGATCACGACCGACAACGTTGGCTTCCACATAGATGCGCCGCTTGCCGTTGTCGCGGCTGACTTCGTTCAGTCCTTGGGTGAATCGGAACTGCACCAGTTGGCGCAGCGGCACCGAGGCACGCGGCTGACCGGAGACCTCGGGCAACATCACGGGCAGCGCGCCCAGCACGTCGAGATTGCCGCGCTGCTCGCCCGGCAGGCGCACGACGATATCGAAGCGGCGGTCCCCTTCGAAGACCTGGCCCGCAGGCTTGCCTGCCAGCGCGGTGGCGACGGTATCGGCGACTTCCTTGACCGTCAGGCCGTAGCGCGCAATGGCCGCACGATCAAAGCTGATATCGAAGGTCGGAAAGCCGGTGGTCTGGGCCACGCGCACGTCCGAGGAGCCCGGCGTCTTGCGCAGCACCGACGCCACGCGCTGAGCGCTGGCGGCAAGCTGATCGAGATCTTCGCCGTAGATCTTGACGGCCACGTCGCTGCGCACGCCGCCGATGAGCTCGTTGAAGCGCATCTCGATGGGCTGTGTCACGTCGTAGTTGTTGCCGACAAGAAACGCCGTTTTCTCGCGGATGCGCTCCACCACCTGCTCCTTGGTCGTCACGCCTTCGGGCCATTCATCCTTGGGTTTGAGGATGATGTAGTTGTCCGACGCATTGGGCGGCATCGGATCGGCCGCCAGGCTGGCCGTACCGGCCTTGGAGTACACGGTCTTGACCTCCGGCAGGCTCAGCACGGCGCGCTCCAGCGGCAGATCGATGGCCGCCGACTGCTCGATGGAGGTCGATGGAATACGGACCGACGACAGGTTCAGGTTTTGCTCATCGAGCGTGGGCATGAACTCGCGGCCCACGAAGGTGAAGGCAAATGCGGCCAGGGCCAGTACCGCGACGCCAGCGCCCACGAAGGGCATGGGGTTCTGAACGGCCCGTGTGAGCAGAGGGCGATAGCGCTGCTTGGTGGCAACGATGATCTTGACTTCCTTCTCCGCGATCTCCTTGCGCAGCAGCACGGCGATCATCGCGGGCACGAAGGTCAGCGACAGCACGAAGGCGGAAGCCAGGGCCAGCATGAGCGTGATCACCATGGGCGAGAACATCTTGCCCTCCACGCCCTGGAAGGTCAGGCAAGGCAGAAACACCAGGAAAATCACCAACTGGCCATAGACGGTCGGCTTGACCATTTCCTTCGATGAGGCGATGACCTCATCCAGGCGCTCCGACAAGGTCAGCAGCCGTCCCTCCTGCTGCTGCCTGTGGGCCAACCGGCGCAATGCGTTCTCCACGATGATGACGGCGCCGTCGATGATCAGGCCGAAATCCAGCGCACCCAGGCTCATCAGATTGCCGGAGATGTGCAAGGAGTTCATGCCGATCGCGCTGAACAGCAGCGACAGGGGAATGACCATGGCGGCAATCACCGCCGCGCGCCAGTTGCCCAGCAAGGCAAACAGGATGACGACCACCAGCACGGCGCCCTCGGTCAGATTGCGCGCCACCGTGGTCACGGTCGCGACGACGAGCTGAGAACGGTCCAGGGTCGGGACGATCACCACGCCCGGCGGCATGGTCTTGGAAATCTCCTTGAGTTTGTCTCCCACGGCCTGCGCCACGGTACGGCTGTTTGCGCCCACCAGCATGAGGGCACTGCCCACCACGGTTTCCTGGCCATCGCGGCTGGCCGCGCCGGTGCGCAGTTCGCCGCCCACGCTGACCTTGGCCACCTGGCCGATGGTGACGGGAACCCCCTGGCGCTGCGCCACCACGGCGCGCGCGATCTCATCGACGGTGCGTATGCGCGCATCGGCACGCACCAGGTAGGACTCGCCCGAGCGCTGGATGTAGTTGGCCCCCACCGAGAGGTTGGCGTCCTCCAGCGCGCGGTTCACATCGGCATAGGAGATGCCGAAGGCCGCCAGTTTGGCCGCGTCCGGCTCCACCAGGAACTCCTTGACATACCCGCCCAGCGAGTCCACATCGGCCACACCCGTTGTCGTGCGCAACTGGGGCCTGACGATCCAGTCCTGCACCGTGCGCAAATACGCGAGTTTGGAGACACGATCCTTGAGCTTCTCGCCCTCGTCGGTGAGGAAGCTACCATCACTTTGCCAGCCCGGTTCGCCGTCCTTGGCGGTGGCGCCCTTGCCTTCGGGATGCTCGAACTCCACGCTGTAGTGGAACACCTCGCCAAGGCCGGTGGACACCGGCCCCATTCGCGGCTCGGCGCCATCGGGCAGGCTGGCCCGCGCCTGCGCCAAGCGCTCGGACACCTGCTGCCGCATGAAATACAGATCGGCATCTTCCTTGAAGATGGCCGTGACCTGGCTAAAGCCATTGCGGGAAAAAGACCGTGTGCGCTCGACACCATTGAGACCCGCCAACGCGGTCTCGATGGGATAGGTCACACGCTTTTCGACTTCCACTGGGCTCAGCGTGGGCACGACCGTGTTGATCTGAACCTGCTTGTTGGTGATGTCCGGCGTCACGTCGATCGGCAGCAGGTTGAGCTGCCAGCCACCGAACACCGCCAGCACCAGGGTCAGAAACAGCACCAACCAGCGCTGCCTGACCGATGCGGAGAGGATTGCGTTGATCATTCGTCGTCTCCGGCGTTCTTCTTGGCCTGCGCCTTGACCAGGAATGCATTGCGCGTGGCAACACGGTCGCCAGCTGCTGCGCCTGAAATCACCTGGGCCACGCCGCCGCTTCGGGCGCCAATCAGCACGGGCTGGGCACGAAAGCCCTGGTCCGTCTTGACGAACAGCACATCGCGCCCATCCAGATTCTGGACCGCGCTTTCTGGCACGGTCAGGCCGGAAGATCCTCCATTGCGGGCATGCAGCCTGACTTGAACGCCCTCGCCCACCACCAGGGCCACCTTGGGCTCGCTGGGCGTCAGCACGACCGTGGCCGCGCGCGAGGCGTTGCTCGCGGTGGGCGTCATGGAGCGCACTACGGCGGCAATGGGGTTGCCACTGGAAGGGATGATGGTGGCCAGCTCGCCGACGGCAATGCGCCCGGCCTCGGCCGGCGTCACAGCGGCCTCGATCTGTAGCGCACCGGGAGCGGCCACGCGAAACAGCTCGGTGTTGGGCGTCACATAGGCTCCGACCACCGCATTCACCGCGGTGACACTGCCGGAAATCGGGCTCACCACGGCAACGGCACGCCCATCCTCCGAGACCTGGGCAGCGCGCGCCACGGAGCTCGCACGCTGCGACTCGGCCTCGGCCACATCCAGCCCCGCTTTGGCGGCTTCCATGTCCTGGCGGGGCGTCACGCCCTGCTGGAAGAGTTCGAGTTCGCGCGCATAGGATTTGCGGGCCAGATCGGCCTTGGCCTGGGCGACGCGGCGGTCCGCCGCCATGGTCGTAGCGTCCAGACTATCGACGGTCGCGAGCACATCGCCAGCCTTCACCGCATCGCCCAACCGCCGTGCCACGCGCTGAATCGTTCCGGTCGCGCGCGCCACCAGAACGGCCTCGCCGCCTGGCGCCGCCGTCACGGTGGCCGGAGCGAGAATCTCCAGGGCCACATCGCCAGGCGTGATCGCTTCCACTGTGATGCCCGCGGCCTGAAGATAGTCATCCGGTATTTGAACCACGCCAGCGGGTGCATCCGACGCGGGAGCAGGGGTCGGCGCCGAGGCAATCGCTGCGACAGGCGCGACCGCGGGCGCAGACTTTCCGATCTGGGCTGCGCCAAAGCCGATCGCGGCGGCGGCACTGGCGACTCCAGCGACCAGCAGCCAGGGGGTAGTACGACGGTTCTCAGTCATTTGATTTCTTCTCCGAAGGCCAGGCGCCCTTCCGCCTGCGCCATTGCCGACAATGCGCGTACGCGCGCCAGACGCGCGCCAATGGTGGATCCGCGTGCCTCCGACAGGGCCCGGCGGATCACGAGCAGTTCCACCAGGGAGGTTTTGCCCGCTTCGTAGCCAACGCGGCCGAGCCGATATGCTTCATTCGCCGCAGCCTCGCCCGTCGATGCCGCCGTCAACCGCTGGTCGGCCGCCTGCACTTGCGCCAACGCCGTGCGCAGATTGGCCTGAGCCAGCAAGCGAGCTTCCTCCAGCCGGGACTCGGCGGCGATGACGCGCTGCTGCGCGGCAGAGATGCCGCCCGCATTGCGATCGAGCAGAGGAATCGTTGCGCTGACGCCCACGACATAACCGCTTTGGCTGGACCAGGCATAACGCCGCACGCCCGCACTGACACCGATTTCAGGCACCCACCTTTTTTGCTCGACGGTGACTTGTGCCTGAAGCGCATCACGCTCCGCACGGGCGGTGACCACCGAGGGTGCTTCCTGTACCGACGAGGCAGGACTGTCGTTGGCCGCGTTCAGCAGCGTGCCGCTGACCCCTGAGTAGGCGATGTCCGATCCGACGAGCGCGGACAGACGCTCCAACGCCTGCGTGAGGTCGGCCGCGCTCGCTTGCGTATTCGCCTGCGCGGCCGCCACGCTCGCCTGGGCCTGTGCCAACCTCAGTTGCGCTTCCTTGCCCGCTTTCACCTGGGCCTGTGCCACGCCCAGATCGTCTTTGGCACGCGCCAAATCTTCCTGTGCCAGTTGCCGTAGTGCCTGGGCCGCTTCCACCGAGGCATAGGCCACGGCAAGGCCCGCGGCAAAATCGACCTGGGCCTGGTGACGGCGGGTCTGCGCCAATCTGAGATTGCGCTCGCCGGCCTCGATGCGAGCGGCCCGCTTGCCAAACACTTCCAGGGGCTGGGTAACGGTGTAGGTATTTTGGCGCTGGCTTTGGCCGCCGCTGGCCGGTGCGCCCAGATTTTCAAAGAGCGTGTCCACTCGCGGGTTGAGCAAGGCCCTGGACTGTTGCGCATCCGCAGCGGCAGCGCCGACATTGGCTTGCTGCTCTGTCAGCGCAGGCGCTTGCGACAGTGCCTGTGCCAGCAACTGGGCATAGATCGGCGCGTCAGCCGCGTTCGCATGGGCAACGCCCAACATGGCCACGCCAAGCGCCACGATGGCGCGTCGATAGGGGAGAACGGGAATGATGGCGAGCCTCCTTTCAGGCAGTCGGCACTCCAGCGTTTGTGGAGGAGTCAACTAGGAATACGGCGCTGCCCGCATCTCCCCCTCGTTCTCAAACAAAAAAATTTACGACAAAGATGTGCCGTCCCTGTGCCGCCTTCCACGCGCCCAAGAACGAGAGCGACTCAGGCGCTGCTACCGCGCGAAATCAGCAGGGTCAGCTTGCTGCGCGCCCGAGTGAGGCGGCCTTCAAGCGCCTTGAGGGTGACGCCCAGGGCGGCTGCGGCCTCGGGCTGGGTGAGTCCCACAATACCGGTCAGGACGATGGCCTCTCGCTGGTCACGCGGCAGCAGAGAGAGTGTCTGGGTCACTTTGGCCAGTTCCCTGCGGGCGGCCGTTGCGCGCTCCGGACCAGGCGCGGGATCCGCTTGCTCGGGCGTGTCCGGGCTGAGCAGATCCAACGCGCCGAACAGGAAATTCCGTACCTTGCGGAAGCGGTACAGATCCCGCATCTTGTTCATGGCGATGCCGAAAAGCCAGGCGCGAAAGAGACGGGATTCATCGTAGTCGCCCAGGGCTTTCCAAACGGCCAGGAACGTCTCCTGGGTCACGTCATCAATGTCGGTGTCAGGAATGCCAAAGCTGCGCGCGGCCTGCGTCACCGCTGCGCCATAACGGTCAACGAGTACCTTGAAGGCACGCTGATCGCCCTGCGCCGCGCGCTTGGCCAACACAGCGTCCGAATCCGAGGCAATCACTGCGAACCACGCCGAAGCGCTTCCACCAATACGTTGTCGTACGCCGGCCGATGCTCGGGCTTGAGTCCGGCCCGCATCTCGAAAACGTGCACGAGCGTGGCGCGCTGCAGATCTCCAGCGGCTTTCTCCACTTCACGAATGGCGGACTCGACCTCCGGCGACCAGGAGGGATTTTTGGAGATCGCTTCGGCCAACTGGCCATTCGCGGCACGCAAGCGCTTTTCTATCTCCTGGCGCCGCTCCGCAAATGCCTGCTCTTTGGTCTCCAGGATTTGCTTTTCATTGGCGTCCAGGGGGACAGCGCGATGCAACATCTCGTGGAGATCCGTCTCGGGTCGCGGCGCATTGTGCCGAACCATGACAATCGCCCCGGCCACCAGTACGCCGACCAGAGCCCCAGCAATCGTCGCCAACGCGAAACGTCGTAGTCGATGGGCCATCATTCCCCCACGAGCAAGCCGAACGGCGAGGCCGCCGGCGGTGCAGAAATCCAGGTGGCCACGGGCTGCTCCCATGCCTTGGCGGCAATCGAGTCCAGCCCGGCGAGGGCCACTATCGCGGCAACGGCGGCGCACAACATGGCCAACCGGGCATCGTGTCTGGCCAGTGCCAAAGCTGAGGACGCGGGCGAGGTGCTCGCGCTGATCCGCTGCAAGACCTTGTCGCTATTGACAGGTGCATCGGCATTTTTGGTCAGGTTGGCTGCATCTGCGAGCCACTTGTCTATGTCCACCATGGCAGACCTCCTTTGGAGCTGTTCATCTCTCTATACGGCTGCGAAGCAATTTCCCCTCGGAAAATATGCAAATCTCTGCCAAAAGCTTAAGCGGCGTTGCCCTTGGCCGCCAGTTGCCTTGCCGGGGGACTGCGGCACGGAATACAAGACGTGTAAAGCATGGGGGCACGTCCCCGCTTTCCCGTGCGCCTGGGCTACACTGCGCGGCAATATGTTTCGCCGCCTGATCGTGCTTGTCCAAGTATGCTGCCTTTGCTGGCAGTCCTTGGCCTTTGCGGGAGCCGGCGTCGCGCTGGCCCCATCGGCGGAAGAGGCGCATGCGCTCATGCACTTCGCAGGCGAGGCGCATCACCATGATGACCACGAGCACGCGCCCTCGCAGGATGACGCCGTCGCCGGCAGCCAGCATGCCGCAAGCGATGCAGGCATTTTCTCTCCGGCACTCGTGACCGTCATCCAGGGACATCCGCAGTTGGATGCCTCGTCGGACTACGCAGGTGCCTTGTACGGCAAACGGGTGAATCCCTTCGTGCAAGGCCTGGAACGCCCCCCCAAAACCTTTTCCTGACCCGGTCCGGAGTGTGCCGCTGCTGACGGCTGTGCTGTCGCGCGCATGCTCCATTGATGGCTCGTGACGGCCTGTCCATGCGCCCTGCGCCGTTGGACGGCGCCGCGCTTACCGATTCAGGAAAATGTTGAAACTCCCACCATGGTGTGTGCCATGGCTCGCTGCGCGCGTTTTCGCGGGCAGCGCGCTGGGCTGCGCCGCGAACGCCCAAACCACACCGCTACCCCCGCCTACCGTGGCAAGCGCGCATGCGCAGGAGCACGTGACACTGGCACAGGCCCTGGAGGCCGCGTGGCGTCGCTCATTGGATGCCACACAAGCCTCTGGCCTGCAACAACAGGCCTTGGCCAACCAATCGGTCGCCGACAACTGGCTTGCAGCGGCCCCATCTCTGCTTCTGGCACAGCGGGAGCCCTCCAGTGCTCGCACCGGTGATGCCAGAGAAACCGAGGCCGGCTTGGCCCTGCCCTTGTGGCGTCCCCGGCAGCGTCGTATCAGCGCCTTGGCAGCACAGACAGACCAGGTCTGGGCGCAGGCCTATGCCGACGCGGCGCAATGGCGGCTGGCCGCTCAGGTGCGTGAATTGGCCGGCCAGCTCGAAATCGCCACCGCCCAACTGCGGCAGGCTGAGGTGCAGCGAGAACTGCTTACGGGACTTGCGAACGATGTCGCACAGCGCGTCAGCGCAGGCGATTTGGCACCCTCCGATGCCCTGGCCGCACAGGCAGAACTGTTGGCGGCCCAGTCACGGGCAGCAGAACTGCAACGCGAGCGGCAGGCACACCAGTCCAATTGGCTGTTGCTCACCGGATTGCATGCGTCGGCTGAGCTCGACATGCCACGCACAGGCGCCCGCGATCTTTCCGAGCACCCGGAAATGATTCTGGCGGACATCGCTGTACAGCGTGCCCGGCAACGCGTCGAACTCGTGCAGGCCCAACGCGGCGCGCAGCCCGAGCTGGGCGTCAGCATCAGGCAGGAACGGCCCGGGCAAGGCCAGCCCCGGCAGAACAGTCTCGCGGTCTCGATCAAGCTGCCCATCGGCACCCAGGGCTACAACCAGCCGGCAATGGCCGCGGCGGTTGCACAACACGACCTGGCGCTGACCGCACAACAGCGCACGCAGTTGCAGTTGCTGTCCGAGTTGGAACTGGCTACGCGCGCGCTCGAAAGCAGCCAGGCCCAGGCCGATACCGAGATGGCCCGGGCCAAGCTGCTGGGGCAGCGGGCTCAGCTCTTGCGCAAGTCTTTTGATGCCGGCGAAACGGCCCTTCCTGAACTATTGCGCGCGGTCGCCGCCGCGGCACAAGCCGATGCGGCCGCGACCCGACAGACCACAGCGCTGGCCTTGGCCCAGGCACGCGTTCATCAAGCACAAGGAATACTCCCATGACCTCCACCCAAGCCTTCAAGCGATGCATCGCTTGCCTGTCCAGCCTTCTGTTTTTCATGACCACCAGCCTGGTCCAGGCCGCGCCAGGGGCGCATGGCCCGAACGGCGAGCATCTGGACACCGTTCAGCAAAGCGCCGGTGGCCAGGCAAGCGCTCCGCGTCTGGATGCGAAATCCGAACTGTTCGAGCTGGTCGCTACCTTGAGTGACGACAAGCTGTCCATCCTGATCGACCGCTTCGATACCAACGAGCCCGTGCTGCGCGCGTCCGTGGAGGTCGAGTCGGGCAACCTCAAGGCGCCGGCAACGTTCCACGAAGACCTCGGCGACTACCGGGTGGAAGATGCACAACTGCTCAAGCAGTTGCGCGAGCCCGGTGAGCATCCCCTGGTGTTCACGGTGAGCGCTGGCTCGGACAGCGACTTGCTCGATGGCGTTTTGCGCGTCAGCCCCGTGGCCGCAGGCACAGCGACCGAAGTCCACGGCCACATGCATGGCGAGCCTTCGTGGCTGCGCTGGATCTTTGTGGTGCAGGCGTTCATCGTGGTCGGGATACTGCTGTCCTGGCGCGGTCTGGCACGGCGCAAAGCCATGTTTGACGGAGGGAAGGTATGAGCTACCGTCCCACGGCCCTGGCACTCGCCTTGTTGATGGGGTGGCCGGCCTGGGCCGCGCCTGGAGCCCATGGCCCCAACGGCGAGCATCTGGATCAGACCAGCGCAGTCAGAGGCAACGGCTTGGCGCGCCTGCCCGATGGCAGCGTCAATATTCCCAAGCTGGCGCAGCGCCGAATGGGACTGAGAACCGTGTCGGCCCCGGAGACCCAGGCGGCCGCGACCGTCCAGTTGCCGGCGCGAATTGTCGCGGACCCCAATGCCAGTGGCATGGTCCAGGCCGCGCAAGGCGGCAGGATCGAGCCAGGCCCCAATGGTCTTCCCCTACCCGGACAGTCGGTGCGCCAGGGCGAGACCCTGGCATGGGTGCGCTATCAGGCGGACCCCTACGCGCAGGCAAGCCAGCAAGCGCAGCGAGCGGAGCTGAGAGCCAGCCGTGAACTGGCTGAAAAGCGCCTTCAACGCCTGCAATCGCTGGAAGGCTCCGTGCCTAGAAAGGAAATCGAGGCAGCTCGAATCGAGTCCGAGTCATTGCGGCAACGCGAGAATGCCGTGGGCGCAAGCCTGCAAGCGAGAGAGGCGCTGCGCGCGCCGATCACGGGCGTCATTTCCAGAGTGGACATCAAGGCCGGACAGATCGTCAGCAGCCGGGAATTGCTGGTCGAGGTGGTGTCGCCCTCGCGGCTCATGGTGGAGGCCACCACCCCGGACGTCGCTCTCGCTGCACGCATCGACAAAGCCAGTCTGGCTGGCATCGAGGGCCTGGAGCTGAGGTTGGTGGGCGCGGCACGTGCACTGCGCGATGGCGTGCTGCCCCTGACCTTTGTGATTCGGGCCCGTGACGCTGCGCCGGCGGTCGCCATTGGACAGTCCGTGACGGTGATCGCGCAGCTCGACACGCAACGCAAAGGCATTGTCTTGCCTGCGGATGCCGTCGTCCGGGGCGCCGCCAATGAACCCGTGGTGTGGATCAAGAGCGGCTCGGAGCGCTATCTCCCGCAGCCGGTGCAGGTCCAGCCCTTGGACAGCCACAGCGTGCTGGTCACGCAGGGTCTTGCTGCTGACAACCGCGTCGTGGTCCAGGGCGCTGCGCTCATCGCTCAGATCCGCTGAACGGAGCCACCCACCATGTTCAATTGGATCGTCAGGTACAGCCTGAACAACCGGCTTTTCGTGCTCGCCTTTGCGGCGCTTCTCATGGCCTACGGCGCCTTCACGGCATGGCGCACGCCGGTCGATGTGTTCCCCGACCTGAACAAGCCCTTGGTCACCGTGCTCACGGAAGCCGGGGGAATGGCGCCCGAGGAAGTCGAGCAACTGGTCAGCTTCTCCATTGAGACCGCACTCAACGGCATGCCCGGCATCACGCGGGTGCGCTCCACGTCCAGCATCGGCCTGTCGATCGTGTACGCGGAATTCGACTGGGGCACCGACATCTACCGCAATCGCCAACTGGTGGCCGAACGGCTGGCCCAGTTGCGTGAGCAACTGCCCCAGAGCGTCACACCCATCATGGGGCCCGTGTCCTCGATCATGGGCGAGGTCATGCTGATCGCCCTGAAGCTGTCCGCCGAGGAAGGCGCTGCCTCGGCCATGCAGGCGCGCGAGTATGCCGACTTCGTGCTGCGGCCACGGCTGCTCGCCATTCCAGGCGTATCCCAGGTCATTCCCATCGGCGGCGATGTGCGTCAGTTGCGGGTAGAACCCGATCCCGCGCGCATGGCCCAGCTCGGGGTGTCGCTGACCCAGGTCGAACAGGCGCTGCGCGGCTTCGCCAGCAACGCGGGCGGCGGCTTCATCGACATGAACAGCCGCGAATACCTGATCCGGCACATTGGCCGCACCAACAAGGTCGAGGACCTGCAAGGCATCGCCATCGCCTGGAAGGATGGCCGGGCCGTGCTGCTGCACCAGGTGGCCCAGGTCCGCTACGCACCCGGCCTCAAGCGTGGAGACGCGGGCTACATGGGTTCCCCTGCCGTGATCGTGAGCGTCCAGAAGCAGCCGGCAGCCGACACCGTGCAACTGAGCCGGCAGATCGAGGCCGCGCTGGACGAGCTCAAGCCAGGCCTGCCCAAAGGCTTGGGACAGCCCCAGGTGCTGTTTCGCCAAGCGGATTTCATCAATTCATCGATAAACAACGTGACCGAGGCGCTGCGTGACGGCGCCATCATGGTGGCGATCATCCTGTTCGCCTTCCTGATGTCGGCGCGCACCACCCTGATCTCGCTGACGGCCATCCCCCTGTCCCTGGCGGCGACGGCCCTGGTATTCCGGCTGCTGGACCAATCCATTAACGTCATGACGCTGGGCGGCCTGGCCATCGCCATCGGTGAACTGGTGGACGACGCTGTGGTGGACGTGGAAAACATTCTCAGGCGCCTGAAGGAGAACCAGTTGCGGCCCCAGCCCAGACCGGTTCTGGAAGTGGTGCGACAGGCCAGCGTGGAGGTGCGCTCGGGCATCGTCTATGCCACGGTGATCGTGGTGCTGGTGTTCGTGCCGCTGTTCGCCCTGCCGGGCATCGAAGGCCGCCTGTTCTCTCCTTTGGGCATCGCCTACATCGTCTCCATCCTCGCCTCCATGCTGGTATCGATGACGGTCACGCCCGCACTGTGCAGCTACCTGCTGCCACGCATGAAACGCCTGGGCCACGGCGACAGCCCGCTGGTCACCCGGCTCAAGCGCTGGGATGCCAGGCTGCTGGCCTGGTCCTTTCCCCGGGCCAAGGCACTGATCGCTGCCGCTGCCGTCTGCGTGGCGCTCGCGGCAGCGAGCGTGCCGTTCTTTCCCAGGGCCTTTCTGCCGGCCTTCAATGAAGGCTCACTGGTGCTGTCGCTGATGTTCAACCCCGGCACTTCGTTGGCCCAGGCCAACCGCATGGGCGCCCTGGCCGAAACCCTGATCAGCCAGGTGCCCGGCGTGACCCAGGTCGGCCGGCGCACCGGCCGGGCCGAACTGGACGAACATGCCGAGGGCGTGCATTCGGCCGAGATCGACGTGGACCTGCGCCGCGACGGCGAACCCGTGGACCGGGAAACCATCATGGCGCAGATCCGGACGCAGTTGGCCTCGCTGCCCGCTCAGGTCGCCATCGGCCAGCCCATCTCGCACCGACTGGACCATCTGCTGTCCGGCGTGCGCGCGCAGATCGCGCTGAAGATCTACGGCGACGACACCGACACCTTGCGCGCCGTGGCCGAACAGATGCGCCAGAACCTGTCCGGCATTGCCGGGCTGGTGGACCTGACCGTCGAAAAACAGGTGCTGGTGCCGCAAGTCATGGTGCGGCTGGATCAGGCACGCCTGGCCCAGACCGGGCTGTCGCCGGGTGAAGCCATCCGTGTCTTGCAGGCGCTGACCGATGGCGCGCACGGCGCGCAACTGGTGGATGGCAACCGTCGGTATGAACTGGTGCTGCGGCTGCCCGATGACAAGCGTGGTCCGCTGGACCTGGCGCGCACCCTGGTGGACACGCCCGCAGGCCGTTTGCCGGTATCCAGCTTCGCCAGCGTCGAGGAATCCGATGGCCCCAATCAGATCGGCCGGGAGAACGGACGCCGACGCATCGTGGTCTACGCCAATACCGACGGCTCGGACATGGGCCGTGTCATTGCCGACATCCGCGGCGTTATTGCGCGGACCACGCTGCCGCCGGGCGGATTTGTCAGCCTGGAAGGCCAGTTCCAGGCACAGGAGCAGGCCATGAACCTGATCCTCGGCCTGTCCCTGGTGTCCCTGACCATGATGTTCCTGGTGCTGTACTCGCGCTATCGCTCGGCCGTGCTGGCGACCGTGATCATGGCCAACATTCCCCTGGCGCTGATCGGTAGCGTGGCGGCGATGTGGATCAGTGGCGTGAGCCTGTCCGTGGCCACCATGGTGGGATTCATCACCTTGGCCGGTATCGCCACGCGCAACGGCATTCTCAAGATCAGCCACTACATCAACCTGTGCCGCTTCGAAGGCGAACACTTCAGCCAACCCATGATCGTGCGCGGTTCGCTGGAGCGCCTCACCCCGGTGTTGATGACCGCCCTGGTCGCCGCCTTTGCGCTCACGCCCCTGCTGCTGGCCGGCGATGCCCCGGGCAAGGAGATCCTGCACCCCGTGGCCGTGGTGATCTTCGGGGGACTGGTCAGCTCCACCCTGCTCGACACCTTGTTGACGCCGCTGCTTTTCTGGCTGCTGGGCCGCAAGCCCACCGAACGTCTGCTCGCGCAAGCTCAGGACGCCACGACGGCCGTCCACAGCCAGGAAGCCTTCTGATTTGGAAACCATGGGCTCAGCGGTGCCGCCCACAAGCGCACCGCACTTGAATCGGAGATTGAAATGTTGAAAACCAAGCACGCTGTCCAGATCGCCCTGCTGGCACTGAGCGCCGCCACCATGAACACGGCCCTGGCCCACGGCGCAGGCACACCTCGCCACGGTGGCGTGGTCCAAGTGGCCAACGACGTGAACTTCGAGCTGGTGGCCGAAGCCGACGGCGCCGCGATCTACCTGGTGGACCACGACGAACCCATGCCTTCACAAGGCATTTCGGGCAAGCTCACCGTACTGCAGGGGAGCCAGAAAAGCGAAGCGGACATCAAGGCCGTCGGAGACAACAAGCTCAGCGCCAAGGGTGTGAAGATTGCAAGCGGCGCCAAGATCGTGGCCGTCCTCAACAACGTGGATGGCAAAGCGGTGACGGTGCGCTTTAGCGTGAAATGAGACCTTTGTGACCAACACCATGCCTCGCCTCTGTAGGCTGGTGGCCCTGCTCAGGGGCTGCACTGCATAGCCACCTGGCCTTCATCTGAGCAGTTCGCCCCGAGGGTGTCGATCCTCTTTTGGGATCCGAGCAGGGACGGTATCTCACGGTAACCGCCCTGCTCTCCAACACAGACACTAGGGTTGCTCAGTCCGCGCACGCTCCCGACCAGTGGCCTGAGTTGAACTCGGCGCAACATTCGCCATACCCAGCGTGCTGGCTGGCACCTTCGGCTTGCCTAAAAACCTCCACATCTTGTCGACTGAGAGTCCAGTGCTCGCAACACGATGACGCATCGAAGCTGAGTCAGCCCCATGCAAGGTTGATAATCGCTTAACGAGCCCGCTGTGGTGCTCGCACGCCAGCAACCAAGGTATGAATATGAACTTGACTGAGCTTCTTGCCGCCAAGGCCGCCCTCGAAGCAGATATTGCAAAAGCCAAAAAAACAGAGGCCGCAGTCGCACTGCGTCGAGTCCAAGAACTAGTGACCGAGTTCGGTTTCACGTCCCAGCAAGTTTTTCCGTTGCTGCCTGAAAAAGCAAAGAATCAAGGTGTGGCCAAGTACCGGAACGAGGCTACAGGGGCCACATGGACAGGTCGCGGCAAGCCTCCTGCATGGATTATTGGCAAAGATCGCAGCGAATTTCTCATTGCCGAACACTCTTCACCAGACGGCCCCTTCCTCGCAGAAATGGCCGCGGCGGCAGTACGAAATCGGTCCTAGGCAGCGATCCACATAGCTCTTTTTTTCAATTCCGAGCAGTGCTCGATGCTCGCGACACACTGCATACAGCTAACGTTATTCCACTATACCCATATCCCTCAATTCGAGGGATATGGGTATTTCACCGATCGACACAATAAACTCCTGCACATTACCTGCAATCTTGGCCAGGTATGCCTAGGCCTGCTATCAGAGCTTCACCCCTGCTCGACGAGTGATCGCTCCTCAGAATGGCACGTCAATTAATACTAATTCCTGGAGAATTCTGCGAGCCATACCATTTCTGGTCACGTGAATCTCGCGAAATAGCCGGCAACCTAATAATAGAACACTTAAATATTCAAATAATTTTTATATAACCCAGGATGATGACACGGATGCCACAATATGGCAAACATACTCATACCCAGGAAAATTCAATTCAGAAGCCGCCGAATCTATTAATGCATTTCGCATGCTGACGGTTGGATTTATCGTTACCATAATCCGCTCCTCAAATCATCGTAAAACTACAATAAATACAAAGAACATCTATCGAACATTTATCGCACAAAAAGTACGCAATGATATTCACACAATATTGCAAAAATATATTTCAATGCTTAAAATTCACCAATAACATATATACCTATTAACCTTCAAAACACCAGAACCCAATAATCCACAAATAACTACAAAAAAATCCCTGGAAATCTGGAAAATCTTATTAAAAGTTAATACTCCCCTTCGTCAGAATTATTTCCTCCAAGAGACTCTCACATCTTTTCATATGAGAGAAATTCGAATGAATACCCGTTCACACGGAACTTGCATGTTGGCGACAGATTTCTCCTCGAAGAAGTTCTAATTTTTTCCACCACCAACACAACAATCACCAGGATCACCAACCTTCTTCTGCGAACAAATAGCATTGCTTTCTGCACGCCTGTTTGCAGGCATACGCCCTGCCCACCGAGAGGCATATCTGATCTTCCGCTTGGCGAATTCGGATATTTTTGATTATTTCTTCTTATACTTGCCAGGAGGTTGTTAAGCAACCATTGCACTAGTCCTGACCAGTGTAGTGTCCGGTGACAGCCTCCCAAGTAGCATGGAATTATCCTCTCCTGATAGCACTAGTCTTTGCTGACCATCGCATCCTATCGTAAATTGGGCGGTTTCCGACCATCGGTGCAAGCTGGCATAACACCTATTTTTCTGGAACTACCTGGGCGTAGTCCTGGCGTTTTCACGGTTAATCGCAGTGGGTCATGAAATTCGCATTACCAAGCTGTGATTTTTGAGAAGCCATGCATATGGCCAGCACCATTTAATCAGCGAATCAGTTGACACAGGACTCACAGTCTTTTGACGACTACTAGTCGCCTTCAATGGTGGTTGAGCATCCACCTAGCGCTGCGAAATACAAAGTCAGCAAGTATCACCGCAGGCTTGGTGGATAGAAAACTTCAATGCTTCTTTTTCAATTAAAATGAAAAAACGAAAGCCCCTGCATCTGTACCCACTTTAACCTCCTTCACATTGGGCAGCGTACATATCCCAGAGCCGCGCATGCTTTGGCCAAATTTCAGCTTGATCGTTTTCTTTAGTTCGTCTGCTGTTATCACCCCCAGAGCACAGTTTCCACGGTTAATCGTGACGTTTTTTACAACAACCTCATCTGCTATAGCCCTAACTTCAAAGGTAACCATATGACTCATTGGTCCCGATCTTACGGAAACCTCCACATTGGATTGAGCTGAGCACCCTTGCAAGAACAACAACGCAACAGCACATCCTGCAAACTGAATCTTATTCTTCATTTAAATCAATTCCTTTCCAACCTGATGTATTTGTTAAAAGTTTCGCCAATTAAAATCTAACCAAGCTAGCCATCACCCATATTTCCACTCCAATATATAAGCAAACTCATCAAATCAAAAAATATAGATACCTCACAATCACATCCATTAATTCTCTCGGCACCTATCCAATTCAAATATTCCGTTTTTACGCCATGGCTCAGATCAGAATTTGTTTATCAAGATGAAGAGCATCCTTTTTGCATACTTCATTGCATGACGGCCTTCTTACGAGAATGGAGTACCGTTGAAGCCTCCGAAGATCATCTGGAACCAGAACTTCCAGAGCTTGAGAAAGGCCTGCACAAGCAGGGGCAGAAAGATGTTCAAGTTCAGGGAGACACTGACTGCCATGGCTATATCGGCTTCACCGCCCTTGGCACCAACTTCTCCAGGTGCATGCATGCCTCCTTTTCCTTGTGTTCGGTACGCAGAACTCCCGCGCAGATGCTTGGCAAGGCATCCTTTCTAGTACTGATACGTGAAGCAAACTCCGTAGATGCAAATGTATCAGAAACGGATGCTTGGGAGGTGTCTGCCAAACCCTCACCCCCTACCCGTCTGCCTGACCCGGACAACGTTCGCGACGTGCTTGCCTACTGGGTGCGCCTCAAGCGCGTCGAGAAAGGCTGGTCGCAAGAGCGCTTGGCGTTGGAATGCGATCTGGACCGCACCTATGTGTCCGCTGTGGAGCGGTCGCGGTGGAATGTGTCCCTGTCAAACATCGAGCGCATCGCCCATGCGCTGGACGTGAAGACTTGGACTCTGATAAAACCACCAGAGCCTTTGCAGTAAAAACAGAGCCGGCTAACCAAAAAAAGAAAGAAAGAAAAGGATGAACCTGGCAAGCGCCAGGTTCATCCTTTTTTTCGGTTCTCGGGACAAGCAGCTGGTATGCTCCGACGCGACAGCTGCTGCCTGGCATCCCTATCCACGTCAGTGATGGCCGGCTGACGCATCACAGGTTCGCGGCCTGGGCACAAGACGATGCGCCTGCGGATCCCGACCTGGCTTGCTCCCGGGCCACAGAACAGCGACGAAACATTCACTCCGAGATGCTGTTGAGCACGCCTTCAGCCTGAGAGTCACTTGGAGGGTAGAACTCCCTCACGATCTCCACCGCTTCAGCTTCCAGTTCCTCAAAGAGCCCCAGGGCATATCCCGCCCTTGCCACCTGCTCCAGCCCTTCCTGGTCATAGCCGCTGGACCTCGCCTGCTCTGCAGCATGTACTGCTTCTTGAATCGCCGACGCCAGCGAGTACGGCTCACGCACACCCAAGTCCACGTAGTAGATAGGTGTGCGACGAGACTGGGAGGTGGACTTGCCTCGCAGCCGCATCTCCAAGGGAAGATAAGCCAGCAAGCCACCCGAGACAGCCTGCAGGTACTGCATGCGCGCAAGAAGTGTGCGCAAGGTGTTGATGCCTGTGGTGCGCAGCACAAAGGTACTGAGTGCATCGACAAGGTTGCTGGGGTGGTCGATCCGCACATGGAACCGGCCAAACGGCTTGCACCCTTTCTCCAGTGCCAATGGGCAGAGATCAGGCCCGGTACAGGGCAATTGCTTGATGCCCGCATCGGTCACGCGTTTGCAAGTCTGACCATCCCCTACACACAGGGGCCGAGAGGTCGCTCGATCAAACAATGTGTAGTTGGCTCGCAGGTTCAGCGCGGGATCATTGAACAGCAACCGTACGGGGATACAACGGAGCTTGGCGCGCGCGGCTACCGGGGCTATCGCCCCAGTAGCCTCGTGACCAGAGCGCTGTTCTTGATCTGCGGGGGGACCCTTGTCCTTACTTTGGGCCCGCTGCGAGAGCTTGTCTCGCAGACTCATCTTGGCGAGGCTCCCAGACGGGCGTATTTCCTTTGCCCCACGCTCTTGCTGCCGTTGCACTTGCTCATGCATCCTGAAGTGATCGGCGAATTCTGCGGGGATCTCATTGAGCTCAGTCACTTCTACACCGCTGGTCATCTGCACTCGCTCCACGGCTGGACTGCGCAAGATGCCATCCAGCGGATGCAGCAGCCAGCCCTGGCGATTTTGCACCTGAGTGGTGATGGTGAACTCGTCGTCTTTTTCAGGCAGGCGTATCCCGTTGCGCTCGACGAGCTTGCCTATCGATATGCGCCCTACCACAGGAGGGGTCATCATGAGTCCTTTAATCATCTGATACTCCATTCATCAATGAAAAAGCCCCGTCTGCCTTGTGGGGCAAACGGGGCCGATGTGTTGCGAGTCAATTGGTCGCTGTTCTTCCTTGGCTTCAGGTCGACCGCGGCATCATCAGCCTCCCTCGTGCACCACGAATCGCCGTGAACCCGGCTTTGTTTCCAGGTATGCCTTGACCAGCTCTGGCTGCTTGCGCTGAAACAAGGCTGTATTGAAGACTTGGCGGTCTTTGCTGCGCTTCCAACTCACAGCTCCTGTTGCAAACCGAGCGAAGCTCGCAGAACCCATGCACTGCTGGATCCGGTGCTTGAGCAAGGCCTCCGTGGCTTCACAGCCGTTGATGTGGAGACGAAGCTGCTGGAGCTGAGCAAAGGCACCAGAAGCTGTCTCATCCTCGGACAGATCGATGTCTTCGCCGCTGTCTTGCCGATACAGGCAGCGGAGTGCTGTTGCGGTACTTTCCGATGCATCAGCAGGTGGCTCTCGCTCGGCTCTGACCCATTCCCAGAACTGCTCCTCCAAGGCAATCAACTGGGCAATCATGGTCTCATCCCGCTCGATGCGGTGGACCTGCAGTTCCTGCCCGCAAATCAGGACTGCGACATCCGCCGCTTGCTTGCCAGTGACGGCCAGCTGGTGCATGACCTGCAATTGGATGTATTCGGGCACGCCCTCCTTCCAGAGGCTTGCGCCGTGGATGCCTGCCGTCTTGCATTCCAGAATCTGCACATCGGATGCGCCGATCACTTCCCGGTCGATGTTGGCCAGCATCCAGGGAATCTGGGGATGACCCAGAACGGCATTGATACGCCTTACTCGGTTGCCGGTCCGCTTGGTGTAGTGCGCGGCCACAATGGGCTCCAGCAGGGTGCCCCAGTACATGGGGCTGGTTTCATCGTTGGGATCCACAGCAGGTAAGAGGTTGCCCTTGCCCACTTTGTGCATCCACAGCTCCAGCTGGGATTGGTAAGGATTGAGACCTACAGCGGCTGCAGCATCAGAACTGCCGATGCCTTGGCGACGGACATCCAGCCAGGCCTCTCGGGCCATGTCCTTGGTGGAAACCAGGCGCAAAGCAGGCTGACGAGAAGGTCTCCGGGAGATCGATCGCGCAGCGGATGTTGAAACAAGCACGGGCATGTTGCCTCCTGAAAAACCACCTCCCACGCGCAAAAAGCCCCTCGCGGCAACGGCGAGGGGCTTTGGGCAGGAGGATGGGGAAAGTGTTGAGAATGGACGGACGTTGCCCGCCGATGAACCGATGTCACGCTGCCAGTTGCAACGCCTGCTCCAGTGCACGCTGCTTTAGAGCAGCGCCTTGGCCAAACCAAGCACTGTCCAGACGGTTGTCTTGGCTGCGGGCCTGTTTTTCATGGTCTACGAACTCCGTCACGGCACTGAGCAATCCCCAGGCAGTACCCTTCGCCGCCTGCAGTTCTGCGCCACGGCCATGACCTTCAAACAAGGTTTGCACCTTCTTGAGAGCACGCTCGTTGGCCAGACCTGATCCCCCCTCCCCCAACTGATCGGTTTGGCAGATCACCCTGAGGAAGTAGTTCATCGCCTCATGCGTCTTGACCTTGCGCTCGGCCAGGGTCTTCATGCGGTACATAAAGCTGTCCCATTGGCCGACCGCAATGCCCAGTTGTCGCTTGACCGCCTGGGCGTCGAAGCTGGTGGAGTGTGGGACCTTGATGGAGCAAGCATTCGCACCCTGCAAGGCCATGGCCAATGTGTTGTTGCACACCACGCGCACAGAGGTGGGGATTGCCATGGTGGCAAGAGTTCCATCGCAGGAAGTGGCCAGCAGCAGATAGCTGTGGACCACATCATTGCCTTTCAAGCACGCTGACTTGCCGGTACGCGCCAGAGCCCAAAAGCGCCGACCCGCCTTGAGAACTCCTGCGGTTTCCAGCTCAAAGCCCGCAACATCCGAAAGGTCCCGGTAAAACTCCAGTACCTCCTGAGGCTGCACGACTTTGTAGCGCTGGCTGACCACAGACAACGCCGCATGCGTGTCGCTGCGGTAGAGAACCTTTTGCTCAGGGAATTCCAAAGCTTCGCCATAGAGGGCATCCCCATCGCTGGTAGCCATATAGCGCACGGACGTTTCATGAATCCTCCATTGCATACCTGCAGCCTGGGCCCAGACTTCAATGGATTGCTTTTTTGGTAATGCGTGACCCAGTTGATGCCACGGGGCTTGACCAGAATAGGCCATAGTCTCCACAAGATGGGACATGATGAATATCTCCTAGATTCACGCTTTGAACGAATGCCCACAATCGAGGCATTCTTGATTTGCCAGATAGGTTTGATCAATCTGGTCACCTATGCGGCCGCCGACTTCATGACCAACGGTGCCACCGACGATGCCTCCAAGGATGGCACCGAGCAGTGAACCTATGACGCCACCGACAGGGCCAGCAGCGAAACCCACTGCAGCACCAGTGCTGGCACCCTGCATGGCGCCAGCGATGCCAGTGGCAGTTCCGGCAGCAGAGCCAACGCGTTGGCCAACTTGCTTGCCGATGCCCTTGGCATGTACGTTTAAGGAATGGCAACACGGACATGGGATAGACATATAAGCTCCTGAAATAAAAAAGCGCTTCTGACATTAAAATCAGAGGCGCATGGTAGGAAAATTCAGATTAATGCAATTCAGATCACTTCACAGCAATCGTTCCTCGCATCATTAAAAGAATATATGACTGAAAATAATTGGAATTACAACATCTATATTTGCCAGAGAATAAATTAATAAGTATTATCATACCACACCTAATTCCGATATAGCCCCCTGATTCCCCGGCCCTGTCACATCTCCTACTTTGGGTATAGGAACAAGACTTTGCATATGACTAGGTATACGGATCCAGTAGAGGCAGCAATAAGGGATCAGCACCACAGACGCTGGTGCGCGCACCGTATGCGGCCGAGAATCCCATCTACTCCAATCGAGGCATTGCAAGCACCATCTTGTCCACGTAAACCATCGTGCACACCATGTCGCAAGCCCCCCACTTCACGCTACTCAGTCCCTCGCACACGAAGGATCTATAGCGCGCAATTCAAGGATGAGCTGATTACCACCTGCCAGCAGCCCGGCGCATCCATTACTGCCACGACGCGTCAACACGGCATGAATGCCAATGTGCTGCCTCGCTGACTCTGGGAACATCGCTTGGGCCTGCTCCAGTCTGCCTGCAATACGACGCATGCTCCTGCGCCCAGCAGGGGTGCAGTCGGTGCCGCACTTTGCGTTTGATAACAATGCCATCACCATCAATGGGGCCCGCAGCGAAGACGAGCTTGCTGCCGCTGTGTGGCCGGCGCTCGCAAGATTGGCAGGCCACTGAGCTTGATGCACGGCACTGTTTACGCGGAAAACACAAATTGTTACCTAAACGCTATAGGTAGTGCCTTGACCAAGAGTGAAACGCTACATATAGTTTGCGACACTGTTGATTTATCCAGCAGCATGCTTCGTAACTTCGGGAGTTAAAAATGGCTTCAAATACCAAGCAAACTTCTTCGAGCGTGGCCTCCTTGGCAGGCAAAACCCTGCAGAGCCCGTCTTCCAGCGCTATCCAGCGCTATCCAGCGCTATCCAGCGAACGGTAGCAGCGTCGGCCTTGCGCCAAGCTGGCTCGTCGGCGCAGACGGGAGCAAAAACTGAGAGCAAAGCTTCTGCGGCACTCGACAACCCGCGTTCGTCCTCGACGACCAAAACACTGGCGGGTTCAGTTGTCTCACAGTCGAACCGAAAGCGCTGAGCGAGCGGATAGCCAAGACGGGTGTCGCACTTTGAAGCACGGCGCCCGTCGTTTTTTCCGTGCGGGCGCGGGGCATCCTTGACCAGCAGGTCGCTCCTAGGTTCGCTTGAACTAACCATTGACAGCAGACGCGCCTAGAGTGTGTTTTGAACTTTGCTCAGGGGTCCGAAGCCAAGGGTTAGAGTTTGCGAATACCCCGCAAACCATACCCGACGGACGTCAGCGATGAAGAATGGAGCTTCGCTGCGCCGTACCTCATCCTGATGGACCAGCACGCACCTCAGCGCGAGCACGATTTGCGCGAAGTCTTCAACGCCCCGCGCTGGCTGGTGCGCGAGGAAGCGCCCTGGCGAATGCTGCCCAACGATCTGCCGCCTTGGGAGGCGGTCTACCAGCAGTAGCCGGCGCTGGCTGGACGCGGGCTGCTTCGAGGCGATGGTGCCTGACCTGCGCTCCATCATTCGCGTGGCCCAAGCGCGCCAGGGCCAGCCCAGCGCTGTGGTGATTGATGGGCGCACGTTGCAATCGAGTTGCGAGAGCGGCCCAGGTGCCGGCTATGACGGCTACAAGCGCAAGCGTGGCAGCATGTCGTGGTCAAGTCTTTTCGGACATTCCGATAGGGGATGTTCGTTCAAGCTGAGTGAGCTGCCAACGCCTGCTGCATCTCGTAGTCATTGGGTGACTGGTATCCCAGCGTGGAGTGCAACCTGATAGGGTTGTAGAAGCCCACGATGTAGTCCGCGATGTCCGCCTGGGCCTCAGCATGGTTTGCATAGTCGCGCTGCCAGACACGCTCCATCTTCAAGTTCAGGAAGAATCTCTCCATCACTGCGTTGTCCCAGCAGTTGCCCTTGCGACTCATGCTGCACACCAGGCCATGGCTCTCCAGCAACCCCATGTGCAGTTCGCTGGCGTACTGACTGCCTCGGTCCGAATGAACCAGCAATCCTGGCTTGGGGCGGCGGCTTGTGATGGCCATGCGCAGCGCCTCGCACACCAGCTGTGCTGGCATGCTCGGGGCCATGGCCCAGCCCACTACTTTTCTGGAGAACAGGTCCAGCACCACCGCCAGATAGAGCCAGCCACTGCGTGTGCGAACGTAGGTGATGTCGCTGGCCCATGTCTGGTTGGGCTTTTCAGGTTTGAACTGGCGCTGCAGCACATTGTCTGCAACAGGCAAGCCATGGCGGCTGTCGGTGGTGTGCGTGAACTTGCGCCGCCAGCGTGCTCGCAGTCCGTGCGCGGCCATCAAAGTGCGTGCTTTGTAGCGCCCAACAGCCCAGCCTTGCAATTTCAGCTGTGCACTCAGGCGGCGACTGCCGTAGCTGCTCCCACTGGCATGGAAGACTGCTTTGGCCTGAAGGCTCAGTGGGCTCACTGCAGCCTTTGTGGTGGCGCGCTTGCGCGCCGCGTACCAGCCCGAGCGGCTCATGCCCAACACCCTGCACCACTGGCTTACTGGGGCCTTCTGCGCCTGTGCTTGCGCACTCATCAGGTCCTGAATCATTTCATTTCCCGGGCGAAGAAGGCCGACGCTTTTTTTAGGAGTTCATTGTCCGATTGCAGTTGCCTGACCTGCGACTCCAATTGCCGAATGCGTTGCTGCTCGGCCGTCAACGGCTTGCCAATACCCGGACGTCCGGCCGCCTCTTCGTCGTACTGCGCCAGCCAGCGGCGCACCGCGCTGTCAACCAGATCCAGATCCTTGCTGACCTGAGCCACGCTCAGATTCTGTTCTCGGACCATCTTGACCACTTGTAGCTTGAAGGCTGCGTCAAACGCCCTGCGCGCTCTTTTGTCTTTCATGTTCGTCATTTCCTCTGGGGTCTATGGGCCCCTATCGAGGTGTCCTATTTCATTGGACCATGACAGCCTTCTCCGGCGACTTCGACAGATCCAGCAGCACCTTCGCCTCAGTGAACGCATCGGCGATAAGCGTGCGTGCAGCCTCCTTCTCCTCGTCTGTCAACTTCCTCAGCGCGAAAAGCCGACGGGCCGACTCAGTGCTCTTGAGTCCTTCGATCGCCGTCCGCGCATCGACGACGTCGCGCTCTAGGGCCTGCCCCTGCTCCTCGGGATTGAAGCTCGCCCCTAGCACCTTACGCGCTGCTTCTAGCGCAGACGACTTCTGGCTGGTTAGCGCCTCAGTCAGCAACTTGAGCGTCTTCTCGGTCGCATCGCCGTGGGCTGCTGCCGGTCTCGTTGACACCGACCTAAGCTTCTTGAGCTTGCTCGAACTGTACGGGACTGAGATATCCGAGCGTCGAATGCCGACGCGTCGGGTTGTAGAAGCACTCGATGTAATCGAACACATCTGAGCGGGCCTGGCCTCGTGTCCTGTACACCTTACGGGCCGTGCGCTCGGTCTTCAGAGAACTGAAGAAGCTCTCCATGGCCGAGTTGTCCCAGACCTCGCCAGCCCGACTCATGCTGCAAGTGATGCCCTGTTCGTCCAGCAGCCTCTGGAAGTGCTCGCTTGTGTATTGGCTACCCTGGTCCGAGTGGTGCAGCAGTGCCACTGGCCTGCCCCGGCGCCACACAGCCATCATCAGCGCGTCCACCACGAGCTGCGAGGTCATGCTCTCCTGCATCGACCAGCCCACGATTCGACGGGAGTACAGGTCCAGTACCGCAGCTACGTAAAGCCAGCCTTCTGCCGTCCAGATATAGGTGAAGTCGGCCACCCATTTCTGGTTCGGACCATCTGCCTGGAACTGACGGTCCAGCACGTTGTCAGCCACAGCACCACGCGCGCCACGGTCCTTGGGTAGTCCACGCCTTCGCGGTCTCGCACGCAGCGCCTGCTCCCGCATGAGCCGCTCAATACGATGCAGCCCACAGGTCTGGCCTTGCTCCAGCACGTCGTGCCACACACGGCGTGCGCCGTAGGTGCGGTCGCTGCGTACAAAGCTCTGATGCACTTGCGCACCCAGCACCTCGTCGCTGAGGCTACGCCGGCTCCTGGGTCGTGTGAGCCAGGCGTAGAAGCCGCCTCGCGAGACACCGAGCGCCTCGCACATCAGATTGACCGGCCAGGCCCCTCGGTGTTTCGCCACGAAGCCGAACTTCACATCGACTCCTTCGCGAAGTAGGCCGCGGCTTTTTTCAATATGTCGCGCTCCATCTTGAGCTTGGCCACTTCCTTGTGCAGCCGTGCTATCTCAGCATCCTGCGCCTTTTGTTTGCCGTTGCCAGGGAACGCCTCCTGAGGCTCCTGCCTCAGCTCACGCACCCACTTGCGCAGCACGTTCTCGTGAACGTCCAAGTCTTTGGCTGCCTGGGCCACAGACACGCCACGCTCAACGACCAGTTTGACCGCCTCGAGTTTGAACTCGCGACTGAATGTCCTTCTTCTCTCCATTAACCACCTCCGGTTTCATCTGCCACCTTAACAAGGTGTCATCGAAACCGGCAGCAGCCCACCGTCCTGCGGGTGCGGCACGATCGTGTCGATCTTCAACTCGGGATGCTGCGCAGCCACTCCAGCCAAGTCTTCTAGGCCGCGAACGAAGCGCTCGTCACATTGCTTCACCTCGGCGTTGCGAGCCTTCGTCTCTTCGCCAGTCAGGCGCTCGCGGACCTTCCTGACGTGCTTCGCCAAGTCAGTCAGTGGCGCGAGCCCGGTGAGCTGCGCCACAGCCTTTCCAAGCTCTGACTTCGAGCCAAGCTGCGAGAACGGTAGAAGCGCGGGAATAACAGTACCGATGCGAAGCACCTGGCTGTCGAGGCCCATTCCCGAGAAGTCTGGTGGCTTCTCTTCCAAAGTGCCGCGGTTTGACCGGGTCTGGGTGCGTCGCACCGTGTGCAGTTGCCCCGTGTTCGTATCGCGAAACTCGAGCTCAACCCAGGTATCCACTGGGACATGCTTGCTCGTAAGCCTTCCCATTGAAGCGGGCGGAAGAGGCGTTACGGGCGACAGCTTATAGCTCGCAGGCTCTGCCGCCCCATCATGAACCAGGTCGAATTCAAAATCCTGGTCCGCCTTCTCCGGTTCGCGCTGCGGCCGCAGGAGCATGCCGGTAATGCACCAAACCACCGCGTTGAGCAGCGAGGTTTTGCCCGCGCCGTTGAACCCCTCAAGCATCGTGACGCCCGGCATAACCTCCATGATGAAGTCCTCTGGCGCTTGGGCGGTCGTCCCGAACGCGTGGATACCGGCGAAGCGGTGTGCTTGGATTCGCGTCAGCACATATACAGCGTTTGAAGCAGCCAGCGCCGACGCAGGCACCGATGGCTGAATCAGCGTTGGGCCGATACTGGTAACGATGGCTTCGATGTCGGAAAGAGTGACGTTCCCCGTCCACTTGCCGCGATTCTTCGCGTACCACGCCAAGACCGCTCGACTAGGCAAATCCGCAAGCGAGAAGGGCTCACCAGCGGAGCCAACACTCACTGCACCGCCGCCGATCAACTCGGAAAGCAACGACTCGATGGAATGTAGATGTAGCGGCTTGACGCCAGCGTTGTCTTCGACCAAGGCACCTCCCTGTTCTGGCCGCCAAGCGCCACTACACGAACGATGGTTCTGCGCTTTACGTCGGGCGTGCGACCGCGACTGCGCCCTACTCTTTGGAATGATTGTGCAGCAAACGTTGCGAAGCGAAGAAGCGATACCACTCGATGTTGCGTGTATGCGCCGACGCGGCGGTGCAGCAGTCGGGTGCCCAGTGATAAGGCCGCAACGCTGGAAGCCCGGAACCTAGCCAATCTATGACGGGTAAGCCCGCAAAAAGCGTGAGTTCGTCCTGGGTGGACGAAGGATCGTAATATCTGCAAAGTCGACTTCGGGCTGTGAGCCGCTGGTCAGCCGCCTTCCTATGAATGACGGCTGCCAGGAAAAGCAGACACTTGAGAGCAACCGGGCTCGCCACTCATATCTGAAAACCTGATGCAGCCAGCATAGGCAGCAGTCCAAGCATTCCGTTACAGTCTATTTACATGTCAAAAGTCAATGCCAGCACTGTCCGATTCCTGACCTAAGCAGGCCGCGCCGGATGGTGACTGCGGGCATGCCCCATCGACCCAGCCGCCAGAGACAGAGGAAACAGGAGACTTCGAGTTGCAGCCGACACCGCCCATGCCACCTCCGTCCAAACAACTGCAGACCGATACGCAAGCTCTGCCCGTCGATGCAACTGTACTTTTCGTAGCGCTGCAGTACCAGTTGCTTGTGGCCGTAGAACAGTGCCACTACCTCATGCCCGGAGAGTGCCTATGGATTGAAGCCATGGGCGATGTCACCGTGCCGGGCAAGACGCAGATTGAGGTCAAGCACTACAGCGACAAGCTGACCGACAGTCACCAGAACTTCTGGAACACGATCCGGAACTGGCTGCATGAGCGGTTTGACCGCAGCAGCTACAAGTCCCTGGTGCTTCTGACTACTCAGGAGTTCGGCGCCCAGAGCCGCCTCAAGGGCTGGAACATCCTGACCGCTGTGCAGCGGCTTGAGCGCATGCAGGAGATCGGCAGCGACGGGGCTGGCGCACCGCAGACGCAAACCGAGGAGACACCCGAGCCGCAGGACGCGGCCGTCCAAACTGCTGAAACTACGGCCCGTAAGCTGTCCAAGGCGCGGGCACTACAGCAGGAGGTGCTAGCGCCCGATAGCCGCGCGGCGCTGATGGAGGTGTTGGAACGCATGGTCATCATCCCGAGCGAAGACGCCCTGCCAGAGCGCATCGACAGCTACAAGACCCGCTACCTCAAAGTCATACGACCGTCGCTGCAGCAACAGTACCTGGATGACTTGCTCGGCTTCATGTTCAGCACCGAACTCGTCCTGCAAGGCTGGAAGATCACCAACGAGGCGTTCACCGCCAAGCTGACAGCTCTGCACTCCTCGTACGGGAAGCATTCGGCAGAGTTCCCTTTGAGAGATCTTCGGCCGCTGGAAGAAAAAGTCGATCTCGACGAAATCAGGCCCCTGCTCTTCGCCAGGAAGATCCTCGAGATCGAGGGCGAAAAATATCTCAAGCACGCGGCCCTGCACCGCCTGTTTGCGCAGGACTACATTTCCGGGCTCCTCAAGGATCAGATTCCCATCAAGCCCTCTCTTGACCTTTATCTCCACAACCACCGCAGCAACCATTTTGTGGAGCGAGAAGCGGCCATTCTGGATTGCGACGACCTGCAGGACGACACAGCCCTCAAGAAGGCGTCACTCAGGTTCTACCTGGCACGTCTGAAAGCTCCGACAGAACCTTTTTGCGCCATGGCCAACACCATGCCTGAATTTCGCAATGGCATTTATCACATGCTGGCAGACGAGAATCCCAAAAACAAGAACGAAGAATTTCACTGGAAACTCTGGGAATGATGAATACCGCCGCCGATCATCTCTATACCTTGCATCGCAACGCCTTTGCGCTCGCGCCAGTGATCCAGAGCTTCTACCTGAACTGGGAGCCGATAGAAAAAGACATCCTGCTGAGCTATTTAGTTTTGCCCCTGGTGTCCTTTCCCGCGATGCAGGATTATTTGCATACCGCCAATCGAACCAGTTCGATCCGGACCATGACATCCGACTCCTCCCGATTGGTCGGCTTGGCACTTCGCATCTCGGAATATAAACCCATCACCAACAAGGCGCTGTTAATACTGCGCTCGGATGAAAGCCTCCAAATCAACGACGACCTGTCGGTTTTTGCCAGTGAAAACCGACAGTCTGAGAATGCGGCCCCCAAGATGCTGCGTTATGCGCGTCAGCTTGCCATGGTATTCAGGAATGAAAGTGTCGTGACCATTTATAGAATGCTGGGATTGAAGTCGCTATGAAATGTTATGTCCGATATATCGGAGTGATCGACCAAGAAAATGAGTCGCACAGTGTGAAATTCAAGCAAGGCTTGAATGTGATTACCGGCAAATCTTCAAAGGGCAAAAGTGCCATTCTCGACATCTTCGATTACTGCATGGGCAGTTCCGAAGACACGATTCCGCAAGGCATCATCACCCAGCGGGCGAAGATATTCTTTACCGTATGGCGCTTTTCCGGCATGGCGGTCGTCGCTGGCCGCAGAGCGGACAACGCCAACCAATGTTTCCTGCGAGAGGTCAGCGGTGAGCACGCCAGGCATGTGCTGGCCTACGTCAAGGACGTGGACAACTTCTTCACCGCGCAATACCAGCTTAGCCGGATCGAATTCTCCAAGAGCCTGGGGCGCTACTTCGGTGTCACCATGGACGACATTGACACCGACCCGCTGCAGAAGCAGCTCATGCGTCAGAAAAGCCCGACGCCTTCCATCCGCAGTTTTGCCTCGTTCATGCTCCAGCATCAAAACCTGGTGGCCAACCGGCATGCGATCTTTTACCGCTTCGACGAAAAGCGAAAACGCGAACAGGCCATCGATCACTTCAAGATCTTCATGGGGATTGTGGGAGAGGACTATTTCGACCTGGCCAAGGAACTCGCCGAAGCAGAAACCGAGCTCAAGCGTGCGCTGGCGGTCATTCCTAAGCAGGAGCAGATCAAATCGGCCGGCATCGGAGAGATAGCGGGCTACCTGCGTGAGTTCCAAGCCCTGGCGGGCACGCCGCTGACAGAGTTGACCGCCGAAGAAATCTGGATGCGGCCGGCGCAGGCCCTGGAACACTTGACCGGCATCGCCATCACGGTCGATGGGCAGTCCGATACCTTCGACGCGACCCGCAAGGAACTGCGCACACGCAAGGCCGAGCTCATGGCCGAGATCCAGAAGGCCCTGAACACGCGCTACCTGCTCGACGTCTCGACACAGCAAGTCGAGGGATTCGCTGGTGCCATGACGGATCTACCCATCCCGAAGGCGACCCATCTGGACCATGCCGTGTGTCCGGTCTGTGAGTCACCCTCGGAAGCCGCCGAAGATGAGGCCAACAGACTCTCAGCAGCCATCCACTGGCTCAACGGTGAGCTGAAGGTCTCGGCCTATGCCCGCGAGGGCTTTGGCCAGGAGCGTCGTGACATCGACGAGCAGCTCAAGAAGGCGCGCCAGACCTTGCGGCAGGTCGAAAACGCACTGCGTCCACTGGACCAGGAGGCCGACCGCCTGCAGCGCTCGAAGTCTGTCGATGCGGCAGCGCAAAAAGCCAAGATCAAGCTGGAAATCGCCATTGAGCGCCGCATCGAGAGTCCGCCCACGGAAGCCACGGAGTTGGTGAAGTTGCTCCAGGACCGGGTGGAGGACCTGAAATCGAAGAAGGCTTTGCTCGACGTCGAGCCCCGGCTGCTGGCCTTGCAACGCGACATCAACCGGCGCCTGGAGATCATCGGCACACATTTCGACTTCGAGGACTCCTATAAGAATGGATCCCTGAAGTTCGACATCGATTCCTTCGACCTGTGGCATGAGACACCGGGGGTAAACGGCGCGCCTGCGAAGAAAGTCTTCCTGCGGTCGATGGGCAGTGGCGCGAACTGGCTGTATTCGCACCTGACGCTGTTCCTGTCCCTGCACTACCAGTTTGCAGCCTACGCTGACTGCAAGCTGCCACCCGTGCTGTTTCTCGACCAACCGACGCAGGTCTACTTCCCCTCCGCCGATTACGGCAAGGAATTCAATGCAGCCCAATTGCGCGCGAACCAGGGCGACACATCCGCCTACGCGCCCGGCAGCCCGCAGTCCGAAGAGACTGCGGACGAGCCCGTGACACGCGCCGCGAACTCGCCTGTGGACACGCACACACGCATCTCGACGGCCGATGACGACTTGAATACCGTCGCCAAGATGTTCACCGTCCTGGCTAAGTTCTGTGATGACACGGCACAGGAGGTTCGCAACAAGCCGCAAATCATCGTCTGCGACCATGCCGACAGACTGGAGCTCGGCGAGGGCTACGACTTCGAGGACTTCGTCGCCGACCGCTGGCGTGACCGTGGCTTCATCGCGACGTGACCCTGCAGCAGGCTCAGGCCGCCATCGGCCCGCCCGCATCGCCTGGTTGGACCTGGCGGGCTTTGTCCTGCTGGCTTACTGGGTCAGTTCCAGATGAAAACCAGCACCCAGCCGTAACGGCCCAATCAACTGGCGAGCTTTCATTTCGGCTACGTGAACACTAGGGCTGGTCTGAGCAGGTCACCCATCGAACCCGGGTGTCGGGTTTCGCATTCGATGCAGACGTTGGAGGCACCGAGGGCGACGACGGCAATCGCTGCAAAGCAGGCATCTGAACGCCGCACTTCAATGGCATCAAGGGCTCATCAAGCAACGGATGCGGTGTTCAGCCATGGTCGCAACATTGACCGGCAGCGAGGGGCAGACATACTCTTCCAAGGTCGGGAGGCAGCAGTGCGCCGTCCAACGATGACCGCTGACACCTGAGATAACAAGTGCGCGGCTTGCAGATAGACAGGAAAGCAGCTCTATTTTTGTTGGTACTTATGTTGGTACTTTTCGAAAGAATTCAGTTGATACGCGAAGACATCATTGGGTAACTTCCAGAAAATTCGAGTCCCTCCGGGGGCCAGTCTTTCCCCTCTGAAGCGCGACTTTTCTCAGGTCCCCTGGGAAGAACTTGGGAAGAATCAGCCTTCAGAACGACAAAGCCCCCTCGGCGCCGTGATGGCAGCCGAGGGGGCTTTTTTGCGTTTGGGCTCAGCGCGACACCTTCGGCCATGCATCCCGTATCAGCGCAGCGTCACCGGCCCATACGCTGTTTGACGTATGTATGAAGTTTTTTGATTTCGTAATACTGGGCTGCAACAGGAAGCCACCCATGCGGACAAGCGTCGCAAATCCTCTCCGCTTGTGATCAAGCTGGTGGCCTCCACATCGCTCTACCTACCGATCAAACATGACCAATACAGCGTTCTGGACTATCTCCGACTGGCAATCTGCCTACCAACGTGGCGCCGCGCCCTCAGATCTTCTGGTGCCTCTGCTAGCCAGTCTGAAGGACAGTGATACCGCCTGGATTTCCCGTTTGTCCACGGAAGGCCTGCACACACGGCTGGTACAACTTGGACAGCAACGGGAAGCGGTCGGTGGAGACTTGTCCAAACTCCCGCTTTACGGCATACCGTTTGCCGTCAAGGACAACATCGACGTGGCAGGGCTGGCAACGACCTGCGCCTGCCCCGAGTTCGCATTCCTGCCAGCCCACAATGCAACGGTCGTCGACCGGTTGGAGGCGGCAGGCGCCGTGGCCATCGGAAAAACCAACCTCGACCAGTTCGCTACCGGCCTGGTGGGCACGCGCTCCCCTTATGGCCCCGTGCCCAACGCATTCAAGCCCGAATTCATCAGCGGGGGCTCCAGCTCGGGCTCTGCTTCGGTAGTGGCGCGCGGCCTGGTGCCATTCGCATTGGGCACCGACACGGCCGGCTCCGGCCGCGTGCCTGCTGGTCACAACAACCTCGTGGGCTTGAAACCGACACGTGGCCTGGTGAGCAACACCGGTCTCGTGCCGGCCTGCCGCACGCTGGACTGCATCACGGTGATGGCACTGAGCGTCGGCGATGCCGATGCGGCGCTGCGCACCATGGGCGGCTTCGACGCCACCGATGCGTACTCGCGCAGCGCCCCTGCTCGTCCCGCTGCATGGCCTGCCAAGCCGGTGCTGGGCATTCCGGCATCGCCCGACTGGTTCGGCGATGCGAATGCCGAGCGCGTGTACAGCGATGCGCTGCGCCGGCTGGAAGCCATCGGCGTGGAACTGCGGCCCATCGACTTCGCCCCGCTTTTCGAGGTCGCCGCGCTGCTGTACGAAGGCCCATGGGTCGGTGAGCGCTACGCGGCCATCGAGGACCTCATGAACACCAGGCCCGAGGTCGTGCACCCCGTCGTGCGCAGCATTGTGGACAAGGCGAAGAACTTCAGCGCCGTGGACACCTACAAGGCCGAGTACCGCCGGATGGCGCTGGCACGCAAGGCAGAGGCGCTGATGCAGGGGCTGGACGGCCTGCTCGTGCCCACGGCACCCAGTATCTACACCATTGAGCAGTTGCAGGCCGATCCAGTCACGCTGAACTCGCGCATGGGCATCTACACGAACTTCGTCAACCTGCTCGACTGGAGCGCCATCGCGCTGCCCGCTGGCATGCGTGCCGACGGGCTGCCCGCCGGAATCACTCTGATCGCGCCCGGCTGGCATGAGGCACGGTTGGTCGAGTTCGGCCGACGCTGGCAGGCGGCCGCCCCCTGGAAACGTGGCGCCTCGCAGCAGGACCTGCCGCCCATCGACGCACCTGCATCAACCAATCTGGACGGACAGGTCGTCGTCGCTGTGGTGGGTGCCCATTTGTCAGGCATGCCGCTCAACGGCCAGCTCATCGAGCGCGGCGCCACGCTACTGGAAAGCACCCACACCTCGGCCGCGTACCGCTTCTACGCGCTGCCCGGCACCGTGCCTCCCAAGCCCGGCCTGGTTCGCACGGGTGATGGCGCACCCATCGCCGTGGAACTGTGGGCGATACCGGTGGAGCGCTACGGCTCCTTCGTGGCATTGATCCCTTCGCCATTGGGCATCGGCACGCTGGAACTGATCGACGGTCGCACGGTGCAGGGCTTCGTCTGCGAAGCGTGGGCCACGCAAGGGGCCGAAGACATTACGTCGCTCGGAGGCTGGCGCGCCTACATGGCTCGCAAGTAACCCCGCCCTCCCCTTTGACCATCTACTTTTCGAGCGGCCTGCGCGACAGGCCAGGCCGCTGCATTGCCTGGAGTCCGCCCATGTTCAAGACCGTACTCATTGCCAACCGTGGAGAAATCGCGGTACGCATCGCCCGCACCCTCAAGAAGATGGGCGTGCGCTCGGTGGCCATCTATTCGGACGCCGACCGCGACAGCCTGCACGTGGCAGCGGCCGACGTGGCCGTGCCCTTGAACAGCGATGGCGGCAGCAGCCCGGCGGAAACCTACCTGCGCGGCGACCGCATCCTGGAGATCGCCAGAGAAACGGGGGCCGAGGCGGTGATCCCCGGCTATGGCTTCCTGTCCGAGAACACCGAGTTCGCCGAGCAGTGTGCGGCAGCGGGCATCGTCTTCGTTGGCCCGACACCGGACCAGGTGCGGCGCTTCGGCCTGAAGCACACCTCGCGCGAGATCGCCGAGGCGGCGGGCGTGCCGCTCACACCAGGCACCGGCCTGCTGCAAAGTCTGGAGGACGCCAAGTCAGCTGCACAGCACATCGGCTATCCGGTGATGCTCAAGAGCACGGCGGGCGGCGGCGGCATCGGCCTCTCGCGCTGCGACAACGAGGCCGAGCTGATCGCGGCCTACGATTCGGTGCAGCGCCTCGGCCAGAACTTCTTCAAGGACAGCGGTGTGTTCATCGAGCGCTTCATCGCCGATGCGCGCCATGTCGAAGTACAGATTTTCGGCAACGGCCAAGGCCGCGTCGTGGCGTTGGGAGAGCGCGATTGCTCGCTGCAGCGGCGCAACCAGAAGGTGGTCGAGGAAACCCCGGCACCGCACCTGCCGCCAGCCACGCGCAAGGCGCTGCTGGCCGCTGCCGTGAAGCTGGGCGAGGCCGTGGGCTACGTCTCGGCCGGCACGGTAGAATTCATCTACGACGGCGCGCGCGATGCCTTCTACTTCCTGGAGGTGAACACCCGGCTGCAGGTCGAGCATCCGATCACCGAGGAGGTGACGGGGCTGGACCTGGTGGAGTGGATGGTTCGCATCGCCGCTGGTGAGCCGCCATCCTTCGACGACCTGCCTGAACCCAAGGGTGCCGCCATGGAAGTGCGCGTCTATGCCGAGAACCCCGTGCGCGGCTTTCAGCCCGCGCCCGGTGTGCTGACCGACGTGCAGTTTCCCGAAGGCGTGCGTGTGGACACCTGGGTGCAGACCGGCACCGAGGTGTCGGCGAACTACGACCCGATGATCGCCAAGGTCATCGCCTACGGCGCTGACCGAGAGGAAGCGCGCCACAAGCTGCTGATGGCCCTTGAGTTGACGCGCCTGCACGGCAGCGCCACCAACCTGGACTACCTGCGCAGCATTTTGCAGAGCCAGGAGTTCGTCACTGGCACTGTGTCCACGCGATTGCTGGACCGCTACGAATACGTCTCGCCCGTGGTCGAGGTGCTGGAATCTGGCACCTACACCACGGTCCAGGACTACCCGGGACGCACCGGCTACTGGGACATCGGCGTGCCGCCGTCCGGGCCGATGGACGACTATGCCTTCCGCCTGGCCAACCGCATCGTCGGCAACCACGAAAGCGCGGCCGGACTGGAATGCACGCTCCAAGGTCCGACGCTCAAGTTCCACGGCAACGCGGTGATTGCACTCACCGGTGCGCCAGCCCTCGCGACGCTCGACAACGGCGACCCGCTGCCCTGGTGGAAGCCCATCGCCGTCCGCGCAAACCAAGTGCTTCGCATCGGCAAGGCCACCAGCGGGTGCCGCAGCTACGTGGCCATCCGGCGCGGCATCGACGTGCCCGACTACCTGGGCAGCAAATCCACCTTCGTGCTCGGCCAGTTCGGCGGCCACGCAGGACGAACGCTGCGCGTGGGCGACGTGCTGCCCGTCAGCCGGCCCGACCTGGCCGCCTGCAGCACGCCAGCCCCCGCCTATGTGCCGGCGACGCCTCCCCATGAACTGGTGCCAGCCTATGGCAAGCACTGGGACATCGCTGTGCTCTACGGCCCGCATGGCGCGCCGGACTTCTTCACAGAAGACAGCATGGCGGCCTTCTTCGCCACCGACTATCAGGTTCACTACAACTCCAACCGGCTGGGTGTGCGCCTGATCGGGCCGAAACCTGAATGGACACGCAGCGACGGCGGTGAGGCGGGACTGCACCCGTCCAACGTGCATGACTGCGTGTACGCCATCGGCAGCATCAACTTCACGGGCGACACGCCGGTGATCCTGACCTGCGACGGTCCGAGCCTGGGTGGCTTCGTCTGCGCAGCGACCATCGTCAAAGCGGAACTGTGGAAAGTGGGACAGGTGAAGCCGGGCGACACGATTCGCTTCCGGCGCATAGGCTTCGAGGAGGCACTGGCGCTGGAGAAGGCGCAGGACGAGGCCATTCGCCTGCTGCGCCCGCAGACCGAGCGACCCGCTCAGAGCCTGTCCACTGCACTGGCCACGGCTTCGCAATGCGTCTTGGCCGAATTGCCCGCCGAGGGCAGCCGCCCCGCCGTGGCCTATCGCCAGGCTGGCGACAAGTACATCCTGTTGGAATACGGCCCGAACGTGCTGGACTTGCGTCTGCGGCTGCGTATCCACCTGTTGATGGAAGCACTCAAGGCCGCCAGGGTCGACGGGGTGCAGGAACTCTCGCCTGGCGTGCGCTCGGTGCAGATCCACTACGACAGTCGGGTGATCGCGCAGTCCGAACTGATCGGCAAGCTGATTGCGCTGGAGAAACAGCTTCCAGACGTGGAAGGTATCAAGGTGCCCAGCCGCATCGTGCACCTTCCCATGGCCTTCGAGGATTCGGCCACCCTGGGCGCAGTGCAACGCTATCGTGAAACGGTGAAATCCGAAGCTCCCTGGCTGCCCAACAACGTGGACTTTATTCAGCGCATCAACGGACTTGGCAGTCGCGAGGATGTGCGCAAGACGGTGTTCGACGCCAGCTACATGGTCATGGGACTGGGGGATGTGTACCTGGGTGCCCCCTGCGCGGTGCCACTGGACCCGCGTCACCGGCTGCTGACCTCCAAGTACAACCCCGCGCGCACCTACACGGCCGAGGGCACGGTGGGCATCGGTGGCGTGTACATGTGCATCTACGGCATGGACTCGCCCGGCGGCTACCAGCTCGTCGGCCGGACCGTGCCGATCTGGAACAGATTTCTCAGCAACGGCCAGTTCGGCGCTAACCCCTGGCTTCTGCGCTTCTTCGACCGGGTGCGCTTCTACCCGGTCAGCGAGACTGAGCTGGACAAGTTCCGTGTGGACTTCCGCGCGGGGCGGGCACAGACACGCGTAGAAGATGCAGTGTTTGACTTGGCTGAGTACGAAAGAGAACTTGCGCAGAACGCGCAGGAGATCAACACCTTCAGGGAGAAGCAGCATAAGGCCTACGCAAACGAGGTGGCACTCTGGGAAAGCGACGTAAAAGCCGATGCGAGCGAAAGCGCGGCTGAGTCTGTCGCCGGCCCTATGGATGCCAACACAGTCACTGCCGACATGTCCGGCAATGTTTGGAAGTTTCTCGTCGAAGTAGGCCAAGAGGTCGAAGCCGGGCAACCACTTTTGGTGTTGGAAGCGATGAAGATGGAGTTCCAGGTGGTAGCCAGTCAGGCAGGCAGGATTGCTGCCGTGCATTGCCAAGCTGGAAAGGCTGTGGCTGCGGGAGATGCGTTGATGGTGCTCGAAGCGTTACAACCGGCCGGCTCCTGAAGTCCTGTGCGGCATTCAAGGAGACCGACCTTTTTCAGCTCAGCGCGGTGTGCTGGCTGGGCGATGGGGAGTATCAGGTGGGTTCGCGTCGCCAGCTACGCCTTCAGAAGCGGTGATGCAACGTGATCTCCGCACGCCGCCCCTCGCCCACCAGCCACTGCGTCGTGGTGTAGTAGGCCGTGGAGAAATAGTGCTTGTCCAGAACGTTGAACCCGCGCAGCGTCAGCGTGGTATCTGCAGTGGCCTTCCATTGCAGTGCCATATCGAAGGTGGTGTACGCCCCCAGCTTCAAGGTATTGGCGTTGTCGGCATAGCGTTTGCCGACATGGCGCAGCCCTCCTGACAGTGTCCAGTTCGAAGCGAGGTTCCAGCCCACCCAGACATTGGCGACACGTTCAGGCACGTCGGTGGGCACGTTGCCATTGCGGGACACGGTGACGCCGCCAACCGACTCGCTGAAGTCGTCGTACCGCGCCTTGAGCAAGGCCACGTTGGCATCCAGCCGGACCGTCTTGGCGACCTGCATCGACAGGGTGCTCTCCATGCCTTTGGATGACCGCTGCCCCACCTGGATGCGCAGCGCGGGGTTGGCAGGGTCACGCGTGAGCAGATTGTTCTTGGTGATGGAGTACATCGCCAGCGTCCAGTCGCCCTTGCCTTCCCAGAACGATTGCTTGAGGCCGATTTCGAACTGCCGCCCTGTGGACACGTCGAAAGCGGCGTTGGCGGCAGACAGCATCAGCAGGCCGCTCACCGGATCCGCCGCCTTGGATGCCTGGGCATACAGTGACAGGCCGGGGTGGAGTTGGTAGACCGTTCCCAAGCGCCACCCCGCATTGGAGTAGCTGCGCTTGAAGGCCTGCGTACCAGCCACCAGGTCCTGGCGCGAGAGATTTGTATGGTCAAACCGCGCACCTGCCACCAATGACCAGCGGTCCGTCATCTCCAGGCGGTCCTCAGCGAACAGCGCATATTGCTCGGCCTTGTTGCGATAGCGGGGAATGAAGGGAATGGAGCTGGTGTATTGACCGGGATCGGGGTTGTAGGGGTCCACCGAACCGGAGCTGCCCACATAGGTGTTGTTGGAGTGCTGGAAAGCCGCGCGGTTGACATCGAAGCCCAGGGACACCTGGTTCTTGCGACCGAAGAGACTGCCGCTGAAGGTCGCATCCGTGGTGTTGCCGGTCTGCGTCTGGTCATGGGCGATCTCGGTGTTTCCGGATCGGTCGATCAGGCCGGTGGAGGCGTTGTACAGGTAGGTCTCGGCGTTGCGCCAGTAGCGGTCGCTGGCTATGTGATAGAGCTTGCTGCGCACGATCACGTTGCTGGAGGGCGTCCATTGCGCCGCCAGTTCGGTCCAGCGGTCCTTGTACTGGATGCGGCTGTCGGCCACGTTGTAGTTGCGTTCGCGTACCGCCGGATCCTGAACTCCATTGATCAACGGCGTGCCGAAGTAGCGCATGGGCTTTTGCCTGCCCAGTGCGTGGGACAGTTGCACGCTGAAGTCCTGCACCGGATCCCATCGCAAGGCTGCGGAGAGGGTGCGGCTGCTGGAATCACCCCGGTCAACCCATCCGTCGGAGCGGTCGCCACTGGCATCCAGACGGTAGGACCAGTGCTCATTGATTGCGCCGCCGCTGCCAAAGGCCAGGCCGCGTTTTCCGTCGGTGCCCACCGTGGCCTGGACCTCGTTGCGTATCGGACTGCGCGTGGGCTTCTTGGGAATCACATTGATGACCCCGCCAATGGCGCCATCGCCATAGATCACGGAAGCCGGTCCACGCAGCACTTCGATGCGGTCTACGGACCAGGTGTCGAAGGGAAAACTCACGCCCACACCGCCATATTGGCGAGTGCCGTCATACAAGCGCATGACCGATGTGGTGTCGGTGAAGCCCCGTGCCGACAGCGAACTGCCGCTGTTGCCCGGATGCCCCAGGCTGGTGATACCCGTGGAGCGGGTGATTGCATCGACCAGCGAATTGTCTCCCCTGGCCTGCAGTTGCTCGCGCGTGATCACTTCGACACTGGCGGGCGTATCGCGTGCGCTGAGATCCAGTCGGCTGCCGGTGGCCAGCGGGCGCTCCAGGGCGCTGTCGCCGGATGAGCGCACGGTGACGGTGTCCAGGGTTGTGGAGGCCTGCCCCCAGCTTGCCGAGCAAGCGAACGCCATGGGGAGCAACACCACGGCCCGGGTCTGGCGAGAACGTTGCAAAAAGGTGGACGAAGAAGTGTGAACGATGCCTTCGGGCATCGCGGGGCCAATGGAACGGGTCATGAGCGATTTGCGTGCAAGTGAGACCTGCCGTGCCCCGCAAGGCCCGGCGGCGAAGGTGAGGCAGGCATCGGGGCCCGCCGCACAAGGCTTACACGCGCGCCGGCGGACCTCTGGGCGGAAGCGGTGCCCCCACCAGCGCGGCAATGCGCGCCGACTCCACGGGCTGCACCGCCAATCCCAACGGCTGCGGCTGTTCAAACTCCGGCGAAGGGTGAAGCAAGGCAGGCGTGACCACCAGGCACAAAGGACAGTCGAGCGAGTGGTGCGTGCCGGCACTCGCCTGTCCTTCGTCATCCAGCACGACGACCTGCATGCTGCCATTGCCCGTGCAAACCACTTCCAGGGAGCGCGGATGCACGATGGGCGACGCCACGGCCATCGCCAATGCCAGCATGAACCACGCCAAAGCAAGGCGGGGCAGCATCAGGCAGTTGCGCAAGGTTTGCATGCGTACGCATTATGGGGGGCCATCGCCTGTTGAGCGAGGCAACTGCCTGGCAAGCTGTTGTGAGTTCCCTGCAAAACTGCCTTGCCATCCGCCGCCTTCAAGCGGCGGCAGCGCCTTGACCAAGATCAACCGGGCCGGATCTGCATCCGCCATTGCGCAAGAAGGTTGCTGTCGGTCCGATATCGCCGCCATAATCGCGGGCTATGCACACCCTTCGCACATCGTCATTCTGGAAGCGCCTCGCCCTGGCGTGGTTCCTGCTGACGCTGGGTGTTGCGGGCGCTTCGCCCTTCGTGAACCCCAAGACCATGGAGTTCATCTGCTCCAGCGGCGGAGCCATCACCATGGTGGTTCTTGACGACGAGGGCCAGGCCCAGGCGCCAGGTCAGCACACGCTCGATTGCTCGATGTGCCTGGCCCCTGCATTGCCTCTGCCTCCCGTCAGCCTGGCGGTGGCACAACCCCATCCTCTGGCGGCAGCCCTGCATCCGTTTGCAGCGGCCCATATCGCAGCCCTGGTCGGCGCGCCGCTTCCGCCCCGCGGTCCTCCCGCACAGGCCTGATTCCCTCGCATCGATAGCGCGGCTGCCTTGGCCGCGACACCATGGCAAGGCCTTGCGCCACGCCAGTTGCGAGGTCATTTCCTGGCCTGCCCCAAGCCCCCAATGCGCCCGCCTGTGACCAGGCCGGCGGTGCGGCGCACGGGCAATGGCCTGCCCTGGATCGTCCAACAATGACTTGCGCAGTTCAGACGGACTGCGTGCACACCCATGCCTGCCCAACGCTTCACCTGCATTCCGGCCGTTTTCCACAGGTCCTCCATCGCCTCGGCCCTTCTCACACTGGCTGCCGGAGCGCATGCCCAGGAGCCTCGGATGGCCCCCGTCACCGTCAATGCCCGCCCCGTGGTGGAAGAGATGGAGCTGGATGCGTTTTCCTCCAACTCGGCCGTGATCGCCCAGGACCAATTGCGCGACCAGAACGCGGTGGACCTGGCCTCGGCCCTGCGCCGCACGCCCGGTGTGCAGATCTCGCGCTACAACCCCGTGGGTGCCTTTGGCGGCGATCAGGGCGGCGCCGTCTATATCCGCGGCATGGGTGTGAGCCGGCCCGGCAGCGAGATCAAGACCTATGTGGACGGCGTGCCGTTCTACATGGGACTGTGGAGCCATCCCCTGCTGGACCTGCTGCCCGTCAACGGCATGCAGTCCATCACGGTCTACAAGAGCCCGCAGCCCCAGGTCAATGGCAACAACTTCGCCTCCATCGACTTGCTCACGCGCCGCGCCACCGAGGACGGCGTGCACGGGGATGCCAGGATCTCGGCGGGCTCCTACGGCACCCTCACCGAACAGGCCAGTCTGCTGGGCAGAAGCGGCAACCTGGATTGGAGCCTGGCCCAGGGCTTTGCGCGCTCGGACGGCCACCGCACCAATGCGGATGGCCGGCTCAGCAACCTCATGGGGCGCATTGGCTACAGGCTGGGTGCGAACTGGTCGGTGGCGGCCAGCTTCCTGCAGGTGGACAACAAGGCCAGGGACCCTGGCGACGCACGGCTTGCCGCTGCGGCGCAAGCCCCCCAGTACAACACCAAGGCCAGCATGTTCAGCAGCTCCGTGTCCCACGTGCATGGTGACTGGCGGGGCGAGCTCAAGCTGTACAGCAACCATGGCCGGGGCGACTGGCTGGACCAGCCCGCGCCGGACGGCGACAGCATCAACAAGTTCCGCATGAGCGGCCTGCGCTGGAAGGAACAGTTCTCGCCCTGGAAGGGGGCCACCGTCACTGCAGGCCTGGACCATGACCGCATTTCGGGCGATGCCGCTTTCAACCGCGTCGCACCAGCGACGCAGGGATTTTTCCAGGCGCCCACCTTCAGGATCACCTCTCCCTATGCGGGACTCAGCCAGGAGATCCCGCTGTCGGCGACATGGAGCCTGGTGCCGTCTGCCGGCCTGCGCATGTACGACCACAGCCAGTTCAGCTCCAAGGCGGCCCCCCATGCGGGCCTGTCGCTGGCCTCGGAGCAGTTCACCGTCTACGCCAACCTGTCGCGCGGCATCAACTACCCCGGGCTGGAGACGCCGCTGCTGGCATCGCTGATTCCGGCCCTGGGCTCCACGTGGCAGCGGCTGTCCGCCGAGGAGATGGACCACGCCGAACTGGGCTTCAAGTGGACGCTGTCGCAGGCCACACAGCTTGACGCCAGCATCTTCCACGACAAGGTCAAGAACCGCTATGTCTTCGGCTTTCCGCCCAATGTCCCGCCCCCGCCGCAGTTCATCAACCTGGGCGGCTACACCATGCGCGGCATGGAGCTGTCGCTGCGCCAGGCGCTGGGCGGCGGCTGGTCGGGCTTTGCCGGCCTGACGCTGCTGGACCCCAGCATGGACAACCTGCCCTACAGCCCGCGCCGCGCGCTGACGCTGGGCGTCAATGGCAAGGCCGGCCCGGTGCGGGTCGCCTTCGATGCGCAGTACCAGTCGGCAGTCTGGGCGCTGAGCCGCGCGCGGGGCGCCGATGCCGCCAACACCGAGCGCGTGGCCGGCTTTGCCGTGGCCAACCTGCGAGTGGCCTATCCGGTGCCTGCCCTGGGCAGCAAGGGAGAGGTTTTCCTGGCCGTGGAGAACCTGTTCGACCGCAACTACGCCTATCGCCCCGGCTACCCCATGCCCGGCCGCTCGGCACAGATCGGCGTGGCGGCCAGCTTCTGATCCCCCGCCCGCACAGCCCGCACAAGGAGCACGCATGAGACATCTTTCTTTGAGCAGCATCGCCCTGTCGATGGCCCTGGTCCTGGGCCTGCCCGCCATGGCGGCGGCCTCGGGCGCGACGCCCCCCGCCACGGCCGGGTCGGCTGATGCGGCGGCCATCCGCAGCGTCATGATGGCCACCTGGGACAAGCCCGAGGCCAGGCTGGAGGTAGCGCCCATCTCCATCGAAGGCGGCCATGCGGTCGCCGGATGGATACAAGGCGATCGCGGTGGCCGGGCCCTGCTGCGGCGCGACGCGCAGGGCCAATGGCTGGTGGCCGCCTGTGGCGGCGATGGACTCAAGGACCCCAAGATGCTGGCAATGGCTGGCCTGTCTGCATCGGCCGCGCGCAGTCTGGCCAGCAAGGTCGTGCAGGCCGAGTCCGCCATGCCCGCCCCGCGCCGCGCCCTGCTGTCCCTGTTCGACGGCATGGTCCATATGGACGCGCAGGGCCAGCATCCCCCATCCGCACATCCGGCCCATTGAGCCGATCGCCTCCTCCACACCATCCACCGTCTGCCTCACCTGATGTCTGTCTCCCTCTCCTTCTCGCGCAGCCCCCTGGCCCTGTCCATCGCCCTGGCACTGGCCTCGGCGGCCCATGCCCAGGGCCTGGTCGCCCCCCAACCGTTGAGCCAGGACGACTCCGCCCTGACGCTGGGCACCATCAGCATCACCTCCAAGGCCTCCGGCCCGCTGTCCACGCGCAGCGTGTTCAGCTCCGTGGACATCGTGGGCGCGGACATCCTCGAGAACGAGCATGTGGACTACAGCTGGGAGCTGCTGTCCAAGGCGCCCGGCGTGCAGGTCACGCAGTTCAAGCAGGGCACGGATGCCGGGCGCTTCTCCTTCCGGGGCTTCAACGGCGAAGGCCGCATCAATGCGGTCAAGCTGCTGATCGATGGCATCCCCAGCAATGACAACGCCGGGGGCATGCCCTTTCTGGACGCGGTCTTCCCGCTGGACATCGAGGCCATCGAGATCGTGCGCGGCACCAATGACGCGCGCTACGGCCTCAACAACATCGCCGGCAATGCCAACGTGATCACCCGCACGGGCGGCAACGAGGGCCGTGCCAGCGTGACCGTGGGCAGCTTCGGCACCCAGGAGTTGCAGGTGTCCAAGGGCATCGAGAGCGGCAACTGGAGCCAGAACTACTTCCTGGCCTGGCGCGATTCGGACGGCTACCGGGACCATGCCGATGCCCGCAAGCTGTCCCTGTCCGGCAAATGGTTCTACACCTCGGACGATGGCCGCTGGCGCACCGGCATGATCGCGCGCTACTACCGCAATAAGGCGCTGGAGTCGGGCTACCTCAGCTACGAAGAAGCCATCAAGGCGCCGCGCAGCTCCCCGGCCTATGCGGCGGCCGACCGTGGCGAGCGGGAAACCGGCCAGCTCAGCGCCCACCTGGATGGCGAACTGACGCCTGAGCTGTCGCTGTCTGCCAAGGTCTACGCCAACCAGTACGAGAACCAGCGCTGGGTGCGCTTCTCGGCAGCGGGATCTCAGCAGGAGCGCTACAACGACGAGCAGCAGCAAGGCGCCATCACCACCCTGACCTGGCGCCCCAAGGTGGACTGGGCGCATGAATTCACGCTCGAAGGCGGTCTGGACGCCCAGCGGCAAAGCAACCTGGGCCAGCGCTACCGCACCACGGAGCGCGTGCGGACCTCGCAGTTCCGCGACTGGGACTTCGACCTCCATACGCAGGGCGCCTACGTGCAGGCCGTGATCCGCCCCATCGAAGCCCTGCGGATCATCCCGGCGCTGCGCATTGACGACGTGGATGGCGACTTCATCGACCGCCTGGCCGGCACGCGCGCGCCCGTGCATGACTACGGCCTGATCAAGCAGCCCAAGATCAGCATCGCCTACACCCTGAGCCAGCAGGCCAGCGTCTACGCGAACTGGGGCCGGACCTTCCAGATCGGCTCGGGCATCGACGCCTACCGCACGCAGGATCGCAACCTCAGGCCCTCCATCAATGATGGCTGGGAAGCGGGCGTCAAGTTCTCTCCCCTGCCCTGGCTCAACGGCCGCGTGGCCTACTGGGAGCAGCGCGCCTCGGGCGAGGTGGCCCGGGTGCTGGGCGTGGACGGCCTGCCCGACCCGGGCGGCCTGGGCAACGTGGGCAAGACGCTGCGCAAGGGCTACGACATACAGCTCAACATGAAGCCCCATGCCCGCACCACCGCCTGGATCGCCTACTCCCACCAAGTGGCGCGCATCACCGCGCCCGACCCCAGCGCACCCGCCACCCTGGGCAAGGAAATCGAGAACGTGCCGCACTACCTGGTCTCGGCCGGCGTGGACTGGCAGGCCACGGACCGGCTGAAGCTGTCGGCCTGGGGCAATGCCCAGGGCGACTACTACCTGGAGCGCACCAATACCCAGGGCCGCGCAGGCAAGTTCGCCGTGCTGAACCTGGGTGCCAGCTACCGCCTCTCGGACACCATGGACCTGGGCCTGCAGGTCAAGAACGTCACCAACCGCAAGTACGTCTACGCCTGGTATGACAGCGGCTCCTCGGGCTACTCGCCCGCCGACGGGCGCGGCGTCTATGCCAGCATGAACCTGCGCTTCTGATGGACACCTTCCAGCCGTCCACCGCACCAGTCACGTACCAGTCACGTACCAGGCACGCACCCGACACACACGACATTTTTGCCAACGAAGGAGAAACCCATGAAACGCCACGTCCGTTTGCTTGCCCTCGCCGCCGCCATGATCAGCGGATTCGCCAATGCCCAGGTCAGCGTCAGTGATGCCTGGGTGCGCGCCACCGTGCCGCAGCAAAAGGCCACCGGCGCGTTCCTGAAACTGCAGGCCGCACAGGACAGCAAGCTCGTCGCAGCGACTTCGCCCCTGACGCCGGTCGTCGAAGTCCATGAGATGGCCATGCAGGACAACGTGATGAAGATGCGCCAGGTGCCGTCCATCGCGCTGCCGGCAGGCAAGACCGTGGAGCTCAAGCCCGGCGGCTACCACGTGATGCTGCTGGACCTCAAGCAGCAGGTGCAGGAAGGCCAGACCGTGCCGCTGACCCTCATCATCGAAGGCAAGGACGGCAAGCGTGAATCCGTGCAGGTGCAGGCGCCCGTACGCCCGCTGGCCACCAAGGCGGCGCCCTCGGGCCACGATCACAAGCACTGACACAGGGCCCATGCGCTGCAGCAGCCTCCGCATCAAGCGCTGGGTGGCCTTCGGGCCACCCGCCTGGCCGTGGGCGTTGCCGGGCGCACGACAGCGGCGCGACCAGGGCCGGCGCTTTGCCGCCTGGATGGCTGCGGCGCTGCTGTTCGCCTTTGTGCACCCTGCCCTGGCGATGGTGCTGGCATCGGGCCAGGGCAGTGGCGACCCGCTGGCGCGGCTGGCCATGGAAGTCTGCACGCCCCTGGGCCTGCAGCAGGCGCAACCGGCATCTGCTGCGGGGGAGCCTGAAGCCAAGGAGCAGACCACGGCCGCCGGCCAGGCGCATTGCCCGCTGTGCCGGGTCGTGGGCGATGCCCCTCCTGATGTGTCCCGCGCGGACCTGCGCTTTGCCGCGCCGCCGCCTCCCACCCCGCTGCCGCCCCAGGCCCTGCGCCCGCGGGACACCGTGCTGCGCGTGGTGCTGAGCACTCCCCCCAGGGCGCCTCCCCTTCCCTGAAGCCCGAAAGGGCCGCACGGGCGGCATGCCGTCGCCCATTCCCGAACTCCTTTCCCATGCCAAGCCGCGACCCGCGTCGCAGCCTGCAGGGTTACCCACGCCTGCGCGCCGCCATGGCCCCAGCGCAGGCACCAAGAAACCGTTTACCCATGCGTACCACTTACTTTGACAACTCCCGCTTTCCCCTCGCCCTGATCGCCACCGCGCTGCCGCTGCTGCTGGCCGCCTGCGGTGGCGGCGGAGGCGGTGACAACAGCCAGCCCACCACGCCCACAACGCCCACGGGCCCCCAGGCCGTGGCCATCGAGTTCGCCGCCAAGGCCGGCAACCTGCCCGCCAACTGCGGCACGCCCATCGCCGGCATGGGAACCAGCCAGGCCACGGTGGACCTGCATGACCTGCGCTTTTACGTCAGCGGCGTCTCGCTGATCAATGACAAGGGCGAGGCCGTGGCCGTCACCCTGGACGTCAACGACTGGCAGACCAAGGAAGTGACGCTGATCGACCTGGAGGACGGCACCGGCGCATGCGCCGACGCAGGCACGCAGGCGCAGAACACGCAGGTCCGGGGCACGGTGCCCGCAGGCACGTACAAGGGCATCAGGATGACCGTGGGCGTGCCCTCTTCGGTCAACCACACCGACTATGCCGTCGCGCCCAAGCCGCTCGATGTGCAGGCCCTGGCCTGGTCCTGGCAGGCCGGCCGCAAGTTCGCCCAGATCGAGGTCAACCCCGTGGGCGGCGTGGCCCGCCCCGCACCGGCCGCCCCCGGCAAGACCTTCTACGTCCACCTGGGCTCCACCGGCTGCACGGGCAACCCCGTGACCGGCGAGACGGTCAGCTGCGCGCGTGCGGACCGCATGGATTTCGGGTTCGGCGATTTCAATGCCGGCACCCAGAAGGTGGTGCTGGACATTGCGCAGCTGCTGCAGGGCTCGAACGTCAAGGAAGACCTGGGCGGCGCCGCCGGCTGCATGTCCGGGGCCACCGATCCGGAATGCGTGCCCATCTTCAGCGCGCTCAAGATCGATCTGACCACGGGCCGCTCCATCAATGAAGGCAGCGGCCAGACCGTGTTCCGTACCGAGGCCAAGTAATGCACAAGCCCCATTCGCTTCGGCGGGTGGCGGCATGGACCGCCGCCCTGTGCGGCCTTGCCGGGGCCATCGCCCTGGCGGGCTGCGGGGGCGGCGACACCGCCGTCCACGATGACTCCGGCAGCAGCACGGGCTGGTCCTGGGTGCTGCCCTCCTTTTTCCCCACCCCCAAGGTGCCCGACACCAATCCCATGACGGCGGAGAAGGCCGAGCTCGGCCGCTTTCTGTTCTATGACAGGCGCCTTTCGGGCAACGGCACGCAGGCCTGCGCGAGCTGCCACATACAGTCCAAGGCCTTCACCGATGGCCTGACGACCTCACTGGGCTCCACAGGGCACGCACATCCGCGCAACGCCCAGAGCCTGGCCAACGTGGTCTACAACGCCACGCTGACCTGGGCCAACCCCTCGCTGGTCACGCTTGAAAAGCAGATGGAGACGCCGCTGTTCGGCACGGACCCGGTGGAGATGGGCGTCAACGACAACAACAAGGAGGAAATCCTCGCGCGGCTGGCTGCCGACACCGGCTACGGCCCGCGCTTCGCCAGGGCCTACCCGGGCCAGGCAGCGCCCATCACCTGGGGCAATGTGATCCACGCCATCTCGGCATTCCAGCGCACCATTCTTTCGGGCAACAGCAAATATGACCAGTACCTCAAGGGCAGCACGGCACTGAACCCGGCCGAGCAGCGCGGCATGAACCTGTTCTTCGGCGAAAAGGCCGAATGCTTCCACTGCCACAGCAGCTTCAACTTCAACGACCAGATCGTGCACGCGGGCAGCCGCATCGTCGAGACCCCGTTCCACAACACGGGCCTCTACAACATCGGCGGCACCGGCGCCTTCCCCGAGCCCAACCGGGGCGTCTATGAACTGACCCAGCTCTTCAAGGACATGGGCAAGTTCCGCGCGCCCAGCCTGCGCAATGTGGAAGTCACCGGCCCCTACATGCATGACGGCAGCATCGCGACGCTGGAGGAAGTGCTGCAGTTCTATGCGGCCGGTGGCCGCAACATCACCTCCGGCCCGCATGCCGGCGACGGGCGCGCCAACCCCAACAAGAACGACTTCATCAACCAGATCGCCCTGACGGCCGACGACCGCGCCGACCTGCTGGCCTTTCTCAAAACCCTCACGGACCATGAGCTGCTCACCAACCCCAGGCTCGCCGATCCCTTTGCACGGCAGGCAGGCCAATAGCATGCAACGCAGCTTCCTCGCGCAATGCACGCCGCTGGCAGCGGCCATCGCCGTCGTCATCGCCTTGGCGGCAGGCAGCGCCGCCGCGCACACCCTGGATGACGGCATACCGCAGACCAACGGCCTGCGCATCGACATGGCGGCGGTGGCCGCCTATCTCCATGGCGATTCCACCTTGCCGGCACCCAGGCTGGCCGGCACGCTGGGCCTGGGCGACACGCCTGACGACCAGCGCGGCTGGCGGCTGGAGCATGGCACCCTGGGCGCCGGCCTGCGCGTATCTCCCCAACTGGGGGCCAACATCGTGATGGGCTGGCACGACAGCGACCCAGCCCACGTGGAGGCCGCCTGGATGGAGGCGCGCAGCGGCTCAGACGCCGAGCTGACCCTGGGCGCAGGCCGCAACCGCGTGCCCATGGGACAGGTGCTCACGCGTGCCGGGCACTTCGACCGCTACGGCCAGATGCCGCTGGCCAAGCGGGCGGCCTTCAACGGCGACTGGATCGAGGATGGCGTCAACGCCGCCTGGCGTCCCCACCTGCAAGGCGCCATGTCCTGGCTGCAGGGCATTGACCTGGGGCTTTGGCGCGCCCGGCGCTTTCCCGGCAGCGACAACGCCGCCTGGGCGCCCGTCCTGCATGCCAGCGCCGCCTGGACCTCGGTGCAGGCAGACGTCTTCTACAGCCGGATGCAGCCCAAGGGCCGCGGCGCCTATGTACAGCGCTCCAACAGCGGCCACATCCACACGGCGCCACAGTGCAACGCCAGCCTGCGCGACATCACCTGCTTCGACGGCACCGTGGACCTGGCCGGGGCCAGCGCTACCTGGACCACGCCGTTGCCCGGCGTCCAGCTCACCGCAGCAGGCATCTGGCGGCGCGAAAGCGGAAACCTCTATTCCCAGAACGGCGACACCCGCTACCAGGGCCGCACGCTGGGCGGCTGGCTGGAAGTGCTCTGGCAGCCGCGCGCGCGCTGGGAATTCGGCGCCCGCCAGGAATGGCTCAGAAGCACCAATCGCGTCAGCGGGCCGGGCGCCCTGCTGGTGGCCACGGACGCCAACCTGCTGCCCAACAACCCATCGCGCCGCTTCACGGCCATGGCCGGCTGGCGCCCCGTCAAAAGCGTTCTGATCGCGCTTGAAGCCGGGCGCGAGCACATTGCCGGCAAAGGCCATACGGTGGCAGGCCTGCGGCTGATCTGGACCCCCGATGCCCTGTTGGAAAGGAACTGGAAATGACCACAATGCTTCGCCGCCAGGCGCTTGGAATGCTGCTGGGCACGGGCTGTGCCCTGACACTGCCGCTGACGGCACGGGCCCATGACTTCCGGGCGGGAGACCTGGTCATAGACCACCCCTACGCCACGCCCTCCATCGCCGGCTCCAGCAACGGGGCGGCGTATTTGCGGGGGATCAGGAACAAGGGAAAGAACGCCGACCGGCTCATCGGGGCCAGCACGCCAGCGGCCGCACGCGTGGAGCTGCATGAGATGAAGATGGAGGGCGACATCATGCGCATGCGCGAAGTGCCCTTCATCGAACTGCCCGCAGGCCAGGAGGTGCAGCTGCGCCATGGCCAGTCACACCACCTCATGCTGATCGATCTCAAGCAGCCCTTGCGCGAGGGTGATCGCTTCGATCTGACGCTGCAGTTCGAAAAGGCTGGCGAGTACAAGGTCAAGGTCTGGGTGCAGCAACCCAAGCGCATGCCATCCGGACACCAACACCCGCATTGAACGGACATGCGGCAGGAGCCGCGCCCCACAAGGCGAGATGCAGCCATGAGCTGCTGCAATCGCCGCCATGGGACTTCCCGGCAGCTCAGTCTTCGTCCAGCGCCTCAAACCGCTCTGCCAGGAAATCCAGCAGCGCCCGCACGGCCGGCAGCAGCCCGCGCCGCGAGGCGAACACCGCGTGGATGATCTCGCGCCGTGGCGCCCAGCCCGGGATGACGTGGACCAGTTCACCGCGCGCGATCTGCTCGCGCACCATCATCGAGGGCAGTTGCACGACGCCCACCCCCGCCAAGGCCGCCGCGCGCAGCGCCAGCATGCCGCGCGTGACCAGACGCGGCCGGTGGCGGATGGCCGCCTGCGTGCCGTCCGGGCCGATCAGGTGCCACACATGCTCGTGCTGCGGCAGGCCCAGGTCCATGCTCGGCAGGCCTGTCAGATCGGCGGGCACCTGGGGGATGCCGCCTGTCAGCAGCTGCGGGCAGGCCACCAGGCATTGCCCGCGCTCGGCGAGCATGCGCATCACCAGGTCGCTGTCCTCCAGCGGCGGCGGGCGCACGCGGATGGCAACGTCGATTCCCTCGCCCACCACGTCGACGCGGCGGTTGGTTTCCTCGAGGTGGATCTCCACGCGCGGATACGCGGCCATGAAGGCCGCCAGCATGTCGGCGATGCGCGCATCGAGCAGCGCCACCGGGCAGGTCATGCGCACGATGCCGCGCGGCTCGGCGTGGGTCAGCGCGATGGCCTCGTCGGCGGCGTCGGCCTCCACCAGCATCGCCTTGCAGTGGCCGTAGTAGGTCTGGCCGGTCTCGGTGACGGCAAATCGCCGCGTGGAGCGCTGGATCAGGCGCGTGCCGAGACGCTCCTCAAGCTGCGCGATGCGCCGGCTCAGCTTGGATTTGGGCATCCCCAGCGCGCGGCCCGCGGGCGCAAAGCCGCCGTGGTCCACCACCTGCACGTAGTAGTAGAGGTCGTTCAGGTCTTTCATTGCACACCGCCTTCATCGTTCCTCAGATAGGACTCTGATGGCAAATATTAACGACTACCGCGTTCATCGTTCAAATCCTATTCTCTATCCGTCAGCCAAGACCTTTGTCTCGGCGACACAAGGAGATCAGCATGAAGAAAATCCTCGGTGTCTACAGCGCCCCCCGCATGCACTGGGTAGGCGACGGTTTTCCGGTGCGCTCGCTGTTCGGCTACGACGGGCTGGGCAAGCACCTGAGCCCGTTCCTGCTGCTTGACCACGCGGCGCCGACGCCCTTTGGGCCGACCGACCGGCCGCGCGGCGTCGGCCAGCACCCGCACCGTGGTTTCGAGACCGTGACCATCGTCTACCAGGGCGAGCTGGAGCACCGCGACTCCACCGGCGCCGGCGGCCTGATCGGCCCCGGTGACGTGCAGTGGATGACCGCTGGCGGCGGCATCCTGCACGAGGAATTCCACTCGCGCGCCTTCACCGAACGCGGCGGAACCATCGAGATGGTGCAGCTCTGGGTCAACTTGCCCGCCAAGGACAAAATGACCGCGCCGGGCTACCAGACGCTGCTGGATGCGCAGATTCCCTGGGCGGACCTGGCGGAAGGCGCGGGCCGTGTGCGGGTGATTGCCGGCGAGTTCGGCGGCCACCGCGGCCCGGCGCAGACCTTCACGGCGATGGACGTGTGGGACATCCGCATCCGCCATGGCGGCGTGGGCCGGTTCGACGCGAAGGACGGCCACACGCTGGCCCTGGTGGTGCTCCACGGCTCGGTGCTGGTCAACGGCGCCATCGCGCGGGAAGGACAACTGGTGCACCTGGAGCGCGCCGGCAGCGGCGTGGAGATCGAGGGCAGCAGCGACGCCACCGTGCTGTGGCTGTCCGGCGAGCCCATCGATGAGCCGGTGGTGGGCTATGGCCCGTTCGTGATGAACAGCGAGGCCGAGATCCGTCAGGCCATGACCGACTTCAACAGCGGACGCTTCGGCCAGATGGCGCAATGAGCGCCGCAGGGCTCCCGCCGGGAGCCCTGCATGTTTCCCCCGACGCGGCTTTGTTCAGCCGGGGCCTGCTGCCCCGGTCGTGCACGGCTGCGCCTGAACCGCCCATCCCGGGCACTTTGCAACCCCAAGGAGATTCACCATGACCAAGCCCTACGTCCGCCTGGACAAGGACAACGCCGCCGTGCTGCTGGTAGACCACCAGACCGGCCTGCTCTCCCTTGTACGCGACATCGACCCGGACAAGTTCAAGAACAACGTGCTGGCGCTGGCCGACATCGCCAGCTATTTCAAGCTGCCCACCATCCTGACGACCAGCTTCGAGAACGGCCCCAACGGACCGCTGGTGCCGGAGCTCAAGAGCCAGTTTCCCCAGGCGCCCTACATCGCCCGGCCCGGCAACATCAACGCCTGGGACAACGAGGACTTCGTCAAGGCCGTGAAGGCCACGGGCAAGAAGCAACTCATCATCGCCGGCGTGGTGACCGAGGTGTGCGTGGCCTTCCCGGCACTGTCGGCCATCGAGGAAGGCTTCGACGTCTTCGTGATCACTGACGCCTCCGGCACCTTCAACTCCATCACCCGCGATGCGGCGTGGAATCGCATGTCGCAGGCCGGCGTGCAACTGATGAGCTGGTTCGGCGCTGCCTGCGAACTGCACCGCGACTGGCGCAACGATGTGCAGGGGCTGGGCACTCTGTTTTCCAACCACATCCCCGACTACCGCAACCTGATCACGAGCCACACCACGTTCACCCAGGGCAATTGAGGAGAAGACCGTGAGCACACCCCAAACCATTGCCAACTTCAACGGCGCCCGCCCGGTCATCGATCCCGACAATGCGGCGATGCTGCTGATCGACCATCAAAGCGGCCTGTTCCAGACCATCAAGGACATGCCCTTCACCGAGGTACGTGCCAATGCCACCACACTCGCCAAGGTAGCGACACTGGCGAAGATCCCGGTCATCACCACCGCATCGGTGCCGCAGGGTCCGAACGGCCCCTTGATCCCCGAGATCCACCAGTACGCCCCGCATGCCCGGTACGTTGCGCGCAAGGGCGAGATCAACGCCTGGGACAACCCGGAGTTCGTCGCTGCCGTCAAGGCCACCGGGCGCAGGCAGCTCATCATCGCGGGGACGATCACCAGCGTCTGCATGGCCTTTCCCAGCATCGCCGCGGTGCACGAGGGCTACCAGGTCTTCGCGGTGATCGACGCCTCGGGGACCTACTCGAAAATGGCGCAGGAAATCACGCTGGCGCGCATCGTGCAGGCTGGTGTCGTGCCGATGGACACGGCGGCGGTGTGCTCGGAGGTGCAAAAGACCTGGAACCGCGAGGACGCGTTGCAGTGGGCGCAGGCCTACAGCGCAGTCTTCCCGCCGTACCAGTTGCTGATCGAAAGCTACTCCAAGGCGCAGGAAGTGGCCAGGAACGGTGAGCAGCTGGATTCGCAACGCACCTGACTGCGGTAGCACGGCACGGGTACGAGGCCGCTTGCCCAAGGTGTCGGCGGCCATGGTGGAATTTGTGGATGAGGCGCAGGGCTGAGACCCCGGCCCCGGTGGCGCTCAGCGCCAGCAGTCCTCCACCGTTCCCAGGGGCGATATGCCTTTCACGCCCAGGGCGTTCAGGGTGTAGTCGCCGCAGCGCCTGTCCGATGCCTGGCGGCCGGTGCGCGTGGCCTTGAGCGTGTAGCCGCCGTCATTGGTGGCCGTGGCCATCGTCAGGGTGTAGTGGCCGTTCTCGGACTTGTCCCCCCAGGGCAGCCTGAGGTTGGCGACGGAGCTTGTGTAGCCGCCGTTCTGCGCCCGCCAGCGCTCCTGCCGGGCGGCGGCCTCGCCCAGCAGGCTCTGCGCCTCCACGCGCCGCGATCGCAGCACGTATTCCTGGTAGGAGGGGTAGGCGATCGCCGAAAGAATGGCGACCACCGCCACCGTGATCATCAGCTCGATCAGCGTGAATCCATGTAGCTTGCTGCGCACGCATTTCTCCTCGGGGGCCCGCAGGGCCAGCCAGACGGCCGGGGCCGGCAGGCCCCTTTGTGTAGTGGATGGGATGGCGGTCACGGGTTCGCTGGCTGGCGGCGCCAGCTCTGTCGCCCCCGGTCCACTCCGCTGTTGATATCGTCGCCCCCGGTCTTGACTGGGTCTCCCGCCCCGCTTGGCTTTCCGCTGGAGTCGAAGATCTTCGCGCCGCTGATGGTGGGCCTGCCCGGCCCCACCTCGCGGCCGTTGACCTGCTGGCCTGCCAGGTTGTCGGAGGCGTTGAAGATGCCGTCGCCGTTCACATCGAAGGCGACATAGTCGGTCTTGCCCCCGGTGTCGGGATCGATGGCGTAGATCGTGCTGGCCAGGCCTGCGGAGCAGGGGTCGCCCAGCGGCGGCCGGATGGAGGTGAACACCAGCCCCCGCCCGTACAGGCTCATGTCGTAGACCAGTCTTTCTCCGTCGCGCGGCAGATCGACGTACCAGCCCCAGCTGTGCACATTGGAGTCGGCGGTGCTGGTGGCGTCCTTGTACCAGGTGACCGGGTTGGCCGACAGGGCGAACTTGCCCGGAAAGCCGCTCACCTGGGTGAACTGCTGGGCCTGCAGATCCCCGCGCCCCTTGCCGGCGGTAGGCAGCGGCTGCGGCGCAGTCGTGGCGGGTGTGCCGTAGCGATCCCAGACACCGAACACCGATTGCCGGCGCATGTCCAGCTTGTCGTCATCCGTCATGAAGCGGCCCGTGCCGAAGGCCACCACATCGCCCTTGCCGCTGGAGTGCCGCACCACGTAGGGTGCGGTGGTGATGGACAGCCGCTTGCCTCCGCTGCGTTCGGACTCGCGTGCCACAAAGAACAGTTGCGCATTCCATGAACCGCTGGCACTGCTGGCCAGGTCCACGCGCCATACATTGCCCGCAAGATCACCGGCATAGGCCAGGTCCACCTTGCCATCGCCGTTGTTGTCCACCACGGCGGCGCGCGACAGGCCGTTCTTCGGCGCAGGCAGCGCGCTCAGCTCTGCGGCCGTCATGCCTGCCGCGAAATCAAAGCGCCGGATGACCTCGCCACTGGAGACATCCAGCACAAACAGGCTGGACTCGCCGGAGGCGCTGTTCGACGCCTGGTAGCCATTGGACAGGAATACCACCCACCTGCCCTTGGACCGGCCGGCGTCGTTGAGCCGCGCAACGACGGGCGTGGGCATCGAGTAACCCATGCGTTCGTCCTGTTCAACGCCGAACTCCCACAGCAACCGGGGGGAGGTGGGGTCCGTGACGTCCAGCGCGAAGACCTGCCGCCCGCCCGCGCCCAGGCTGCCGACCAGCACCCTGTGCCAGGCGTTGCCGAAGTAGACATCGGAGACCACGGGCGTCCCGTCCACGAAGTAGCGGTGGGGAGCGCCGCCCGCGCCATACCGGGACGCCAGGACATTGAGCGAATTCTTCACCCCCGATGGAATGAAGGCGAACTCCTCCTTGCCAGATGCCGCGTCGAAGGCGTGCAGCATGCCGTCGTTGGCGCCCACATACAGCATCTCCTTGGCAGCCTGTTTCGCGGCAAAGGCGGCATAGGTGGTGCTGCCCTCCAGCTTGTCCGCAACGGAGGCGCGGTACAGGCCGCCCTTGACCCGCACCAGCGAGGAATTGACGATGTCGCCCAGCACATTGGGCTTTCCGCTGGCCAGGGGCTTGCGCACGCGCAAGTCATCGCGCACCTCGCCACGCAGGAACTCGATGCGCTTTTTTGCCTGGCCATCGGCGGAGTTCGTGGCCGGGTCCGTGTTGAGCACGGCCAGCCAGGACGCATCGGAACGCTGCCCGCTGAGACTGGAGTACGTGAAAGGGCTCAGCGACACGGCACTGCCGGTCCTGCTGGGGTAGTAGATCTTGCGGTCATCGGCGGACCGCTCCGACAGGAGTTCCGCCGCGCTCCACACCAGCGTTCTGTCGCTGGTGGTGAGCTTCTCGCGGATGACATCGCCGCTCCAGTACTGGACCTCGAACGTGGTCCGGTACAGGTCGGCGCCTTCGCCCAGTGTCGCCGTGGGCATGTCCACGCTGACCGCCGTCACGGAACTGATGTTCTGCAGGATGTCGTTGAACGCCTTGGTCAATTGGTCCTTGAGCGTGCCGGCATTGGTCACCAGAAAATAGTTGTCCGGATCTCCCGTGATCTTGGAGGGGTCGCGGTCCGGCACGCCGTACTTGGCGGCATACCACAGCGGTCCCTTCAGGAAGCTGCCCGCGTCGGTCGCATTGCCGGGAGTGAAGCTGCGGGTGGCCGTGAGCCCCAGGTTCGAGCATTCCGTGCGCTGCTGGGCCGAGATGCTGCCCCGGCAGTAGCCCGGATCGCGATTGGGGGGCGTGTTGTAGGCGTAGTAGGCCGAGGCCGTGTCCTTGTCACGCACCTCCAGGTACATGCCGTCCTTGGTGGTGCCCGAGATCACATAGCCCATGTGCTGCCCCAGGCCGCCAGCGGCGTACTCGGACACCATGTCGATCTTCACCTTGCCATCGGCCTGCAGCGCGATCGTGTAGCGCGCGATGGCGTCCATGTCATGGTCGGCGCCCTGCTCCACGTCCTCGTAGTTGATGCGGAACTCCGCATAGGGCCGCCCGCCATTGACCGAGGCATCGATGTCCGCCTTGCCCGTGTTGGCAATGTTGACCACGTAGTAGTCGACGATCTGGTTGGTCGGCGTGAAGACCGCATTGTTCACGGTGCTGCCACCGGCACTGCCGGAGACGGTCTTGGCAAACGGCGCAATGGTCACAAAGCGCTTGCCGCCGATCGGAAAACGTATTTCCGGCAGCGGTGACGCAATGGCCACGGAGTAGGTCCTCAGCGCATTCTTGCCCTGGCTGTTGCCGAAGATGGCATTCCTGGCGCCGAAACGGGCCACGCCTGCGGCATAGTAGGCGCCTTCCTTGCTGGGCTCCTCAGGAGACAGGCCGCGCGCCCATGACAGGTCTGCAATGGTCTTGACCGAAGGAGCCTGGTCGGCATTGGCCGATGTTGACTGGCCGATGAAGAAGTTCTTCCCGTCTATGCGCTCGGCCGAGCCGATGGCCGCCACCTCGTCTGAGACATTGAAGCCATTGAGGGCGCTGGCACCGACGCTCGCGTAGCGGCTGCCGGGCAGCTTGCCGTCGTAGGAGGGATTGATGTCGCTGAGCACCGTCATGACGGGACGGGAGCAGTACTGGTAGCCGCCCCCGCCTTCGGCCTTGGCCCTGTAGGGCGTTTCCCAGGCGGGCTTGGACAGGCCCAGGGACGCATCCTTGGAGGAGCCGCCGGCGTAGTCATAGATGCCGAGGGCCTGGGACGCGCCGCCGAAATAGCGCATGGTCTCGAACATCATTTCGCTGATGGGGTTGCCCCACATGGCGCACTTCGAAGGCTTGTCCAGCGAACTGATGGGGCCGGACGTGATCCAGCCGCATTCCACGTATTTGCCGCCGGTGTAGCCGATCAGCCGCTGGCGGTCTATGTTGGCGACCACGCCATTGACACCCGTCTTGAACTGGCCCGTCTGAGGGTCGACTTCCTCTGCGAAATTGCCGATATTGCGACGCAGCACGCCGCCGGCGATGTTTTTCTCGTACGAGCCTGTGAGCAGGCCGAAGTACATCTTCCCGTTCTCCCCGAAGTCGTGCAGCAGCCCCGTGGGCTTGTAGATGGTCTTGCCACCGTTGGGATAGGCCTTGCAGCTGGCCTCGAGCAACTGGACATTGCTGCTGGAGCAGGCCTCCACAAGCAGGTTGTAGTCGGTGATCCTGCTGCTGGCCCGCGCGCACGAATTGCCGCCTGCACAGTTGCTCTGCCCTGCAAAGCCCTCCTGGGACACCCAGTCCCAGATCTGGAACGAGGAGTCATTGAGCACGCGCAACTGGGTGATGACGCCAGCGGCCTCCCCCAGCGTGGTGACGGCAAACAGATGGCGCGTGCCGACCGCCGGCGGGCGCAGCGGCGCATAGTCCGAAATGCTGTAGACCTTGGCATCCCGCGCAGGGTCATAGGCCTTGCCCCAGCTGTGCGCATCCCTGGGAATGTAGGCGGTCTGCAAAACGGTGCGCGAAGCCGTGTCCTCCGCACGCATGCCGCCATAGAGCACGCGGCGTATGGCGTCCATGCGCGATGTGCCCAGATAGTTCAGGAAGTCGCCGCTCCAGTGGTTCGAGCACTTTTTCCTGTTGCTTCCGGTCGCTGCCTGCGAGGGCACGAAAACACCCTTGGAATAGCTGTAGCAGACGTTGTTGTTGAAGTAGCCGTAGTAGTCGATCTGGTCCGGCTTGTACCCGACATCGATCACACCGTCGCCGTTGAGGTCGGAGGCATCGTTGTAGGCCTCGTAGTACAGCTTGTGGTCACGCCCCATCACCAGCATGTTCAAGGGCGCCAACGCCTGGTTCACGAACAGCGGCATCTGGGACAGCACGGTGTCCGCGCGCCCCTGGGCATGCGCCGGCGTACTGGCCAGTGCCAATGCGCACGTCCACAGCGCCAGGGCTGGCCACGCGCGTGCCCGGCCCTGGCGCCCCCTCGGGCCATGCCTGGTCTTCCAACTTGCAATGCGAGCCATTGAAGCTCCCTCCCCTGCTTACTTTATGAACATGTTGACGCTGGACCGCAGGCACAGCGCATGCGCTCCGCAGGCCTGGGCCTGCGTCTTTTCCGTGGCCTGGGCATTGACCTCATAGAAGTCCGTGCAGCCGGTGGCGGGTGCATCCAGCGCGGACGTCGCACTACCCGACTTGGGACAGGCGGTCGTGATGTATCGGGGATACCAGTACCCATCGGGCTGCTGAAACCCGGCCGCCTTGGCCTTGGTCGTCCGAAAATCCGTACCGAGCCCGATGGAGTCCGTACGCACATCGGATACCGAGCAGGGAATGCCGCTGCCCTCGGCCACCGGAGTGCTGGCGCCATTGCAAGGCTTGAGTGCGACGGCATGCTCCAGCAGCTTGCGCTCGCCTTCTCGCAGCGTGCCATCCGCGGTTTCATACAGCCGCTGGCTATCCACCATGTTGGCGGCGATGCGTGCCTCCAGCGTGGCCACGCGCATGCCGACCACCGCCAGCAGCAACACCAGCAGCAGCATGATCATGGACACCAGCAAGGCATTGCCGCGCTGGCGCCCGTGCAGGACACAGGACATGCAGCGGCGGCTCCGGGCTCCGATCAGCGCGGTCATGGCATCAGATTCCTCAGGGTGAGCGTGCCGGTGGCCAGTTGCAGCAGGGAGCCGGCATTCGCATCGCATCGGGCCGGGACACCGCCCAGTTGCGCCCAACGCTCGCAGACGGTGGAGGTCATGCCCTGCGTCACCTTGCCGGAGCTTTCCAGCAAGAGGGCAAGGCGCAGGGAACGGATGGCTTCCTGCGTCCCGGGCAACGTGGCCGTGAAGGCATCGACCCTGCGTATCGCGCCGGGCGCTGTCTGCCGATCGATGCCGAACTCGAAATGCACCGCCCGCACGCCATCGGCGAGCGGCACAACCTCCTGCGCGGCCCGGCAGACCAGCACACCACTTTCGACGGTGTATTTCTCCGCGAACATGCCGGTCGCCGGCGCCGGAGCGTCATAGGGGCCCGCGGCCCCCAGGTTCGCCGGCGTGCCCGCACAGTCGGTTTCCGCAGCGTCCCGGGGCTGGAAGCGAAGGCAGATGGTCTGCGCGTCAGCCGCGTAGAGCGCCTGTCCCTGGGCGAACTGGCAGCCGTTGGGATGGGGCGAGGAATCGGCAGGAAATGCGTCGAACATCGCCTGCGAAGGGTCTCTCCTGTAGCCTGCCTTGGAGAACTCGGAGTCCAGCACGGCCAGCGCCAGCCTGCTGTTGCCGAGGTTCTCGCTCTGCCCCACGCGAAAACCGAAGCTCGACAGCCCCTGCATGTAGATGGTGGTGGCAATCAGCACGAGGAACAGGCCGATGGCCAGCGCCACCAGAATCTCCACCAGGGACAGGCCCGCCTGGGACGGCATGCGCATGCGGCACGCCCGTGCGCCCGGCCCGCGCTCAAAGCCGCGACCGCAGCGTGAATGTGCAAAATTCATTGTCGCTTCCATCCAGACATTGGCCTTTCTTGACCGGCCAGGCCACCGTCACGGACACCAGGCCGTCGGCATCGGCGCTCACGGCGAAGGAGCTGTCGATGCGGTCCTCGGTGAGATCGGGCACCAGCTTGCGGGCCCGCTCGCCCCAGCAGGCCAGGCGCTGCGCCCGCGGCTGCGGCAAAGGCTGGCAGGCCGCGGGTGCCGCGGGCATCGCGGCACCCTCCAGCTTCTGGTAGCCGCCCAGTTCCGCCACGGGCGCGCCCTTCGCGTCCAGGACCGTGGCCGTGTCCCCCCGCAGGGTCTCCAGCAGTTCGGAAGCCAGCATGGATGCCATCTGGCGACGCTCGGTATCCACGGTGTATTCAATGGCACGCACATGGATGCGCACGGCGCCCAGCAGCCCCACGGCCACCAGCAGCACGGCGACGAGTACCTCGATAAGGCCTGCGCCGCGTTGCCTGCGAGAAGGAAAAGGAATGGACATTTGGCAGACCCGTTGCACGCGCATCAGCAACTGCCGCCGGCAGGCAGCCGCTGCTGGCGCACAAGCCCGGCGCGGGTCACTCTCAGGCATTGCATGCGCGTGGCATGGCGAGCCGTGACGGTCAGCGTGTACAGCGTGCTGGCGCCGGAGAACTGCCTGGCGGTCCCCGTGGTTTCGAATAGGACACCCTGGGAAGAATCACCGGAGGGCGAGACGGTCACGGCATCAGGCACCCGGGCCTCGCGCACCAGTTGCCCGCCCGACTTGGCGGACCATGTCTGCCCCGCGCCCACGAAGCTGCTTTCCACCCGTTTGTAGACCGCTTCGGAGCGAGCCAGCTGCAGCAACGACTGCAACTCGAGCGCAGCCGAGCTGACGCGCTGGTTGGCTATTTGGGCGATGAAGGAAGGAGCGGCCAGAGCGGCCAGAATCGCGACCAGCGCCACCACCACCATCATCTCGATGAGGGTGAAGCCACGGGGCCATTGCCATGTGCCGCCTGGACAGCCGTTGCGCGTGTAACCGGGGTTTTTCATGCAAGCGTGCTTCTCGTTGCCGGGGAACCATGCGACAGGCCTGCAAGCCCTGCGCCATTGCTCTTGATTGATGTTTGCAATCGTAATGCAAAGGCAATTTGGAACACCTATTGACACAGGTTATGGGACAAATATAGGACTTGTCTTATAAAAACCTGCGCAAAGCGCAACACCCCATCCAGCAAGCCCGGCCCGCCGTCCGTGCACGCAAGCTCGGCGGGACGGCCCGCGCAACGGGCATGGCCACGGTGGCGGTACGGCAGATCGCGAAGTCAGGCAGGCCTCGCACCAAGCGCCTGAAAATCCACGGCAGCATGAGCGGCCGCAATCCAGCCGCAGCGCGATTGGCCATGCGAATATCCCGTCTGCTTCCAGCCCGAGGAAGATAAAGTTTGCGCCCAAAGCAAAAATCCCCAGTGCATTTCTGCACTGGGGATTTTCTTGTTTGGGGTGGCTGATGGGGCTCGAACCCACGACAACAGGAATCACAATCCTGGACTCTACCAACTGAGCTACAGCCACCGTTGAAGCATTCGATTATATGCCAAAAACCAGCAGACAAATGCTTTGGAACAGGCGTTGCGTGACGGATCGGGTGCAGCATGAACAACGGCGCATCGGGGGAAGCGGGCAAAGGGCAGGATGGCGCCATCCTCCATGCAGTCACAGCCGGCAGGGACCTTGTCCGGCGCACCTGAAGCTGCCGGGGACAAGCTGCCGGGCACAAGCAGTCCCCCTGCCGCCCAAAGCAAAAATCCCCAGAGCATTTCTGCTCTGGGGATTTTTTTATTTGGGGTGGCTGATGGGGCTCGAACCCACGACAACAGGAATCACAATCCTGGACTCTACCAACTGAGCTACAGCCACCGTAGAAGAACGCTATTCTATTCCAAAAAACTGCTTGATTTCTGAAATTTCTGTTTTTCTAGAAATTTCCCTCATCAGGGGCGCGGGACCTTGATCTGCACCTTGAGCTGTTTCTTGAGAAGCTCGTAGTATGCCATAGCTTCCGCCACGGCCGAGCTTCGCAGGAAGTCCTGCTTCTGCGCGGCAGCCGCCTGCGCATCATCGGCCGGACGCTCGACGATGCGGTTGATCTTGACCACGGCATAGCCTTGCGCGCCCAGGTCAACACCCGTCCACGCAGGCAGCTGGGCCGTGGGCGCACGCAGGGCAGCGTCCACCACTTCGCGCGACTGGCCTTCGGGCTGGTCACGGCTGATCACCTTGGCTGCGGGCAATTGCGCCGCGTCAGGCTTGGCCTTCCATGCGGCGAGCTTGGCTTCGCCATCGGCCTTGGCCAGTTCGGCGGATTTTTGCGCCACATACAGGGTGCGCAGCTTGTCGCCGACCTCGGCCATGGGCAGCGTGCGGGCAGGCGTGTACTCCACCACGCGGCCAGCCACCAACTGGTTGGAACCCAGCTCCACCGCATCGGTGTTGCGCTTGTTGTTGAGCGAATCGCTGGAGAACAGCGCCTCCAGGAAACGGGGATTGGCCAGGGGGCCCTTGACGTTGGGGCCGGGCTGGCGCGTCACATGGTCTGCCTTTTGCACGGTGAGCTTGAACTTCTCGGCCACGGGCTGCAGGCTGTCCGACTGCTCGTAGACCGCGTTGGAGAAGCCTTCCGCCAGTTCGGCGAACTTGCGCTGGGCCTGCTGCTGCTTGAGTTCGGCCTCCAGCTTGGGACGCATCTGCTCGAAGCTCGGTGCCTTGGGCTTCTTGATGTCCACCAGCGAGATGATGTGGTAGCCGAAGTCGCTGTGCACCACGTCGCTGATGTCGCCGACCTTCATGCCGAAGGCTGCATCCTCGAACGGCTTGACCATGGCACCACGGCCGAAGTAGCCCAGGTCGCCACCCGATGCAGCGGAGCCGCCGTCCTGCGAGTTGGCCTTGGCCAGCTCGGCGAAGCGCTTGGGGTCCTTGCGCAGCTCGGCCAGCAGTTCCTCGGCCTTGGCCTTGGCTTTCTCCTGCTCTGCCGCGGGGGCATCCTTGGATGCGTTGATCAGGATGTGGCTGGCGCGGCGCTCCTCGGGACCGGCCAGGCGCTCGGCGTTCTGGTTGTAGTAGGAACGCACATCGTCTTCGCTCAGCGTGATGCCGGCCTCGATGCTGGGCACATCCAGCAGCAGGTATTCCACCTTGGCCTGCTCCAGTTGCTGGAACTGGCTGGTGTGGGCGTCGTAGTAGGCCTTGAGGTCGGCCTCGGTGGGCTGGACCTTGCTGGCGTAGGCGCTGGCTTCGAAGCGTGCCACCTGCACTTCGCGGCGCTGGTACAGCGCATCGATGGCCTGCTTGACCTGGGCGTCGGTCGCAAAGGCCGTGCCCGTGACGCCACCCATCACCTGGTTCATGGACAGTTCGCGGCGCAGATTGGCCTCAAAGCCCTCAGGCGTCAGGCCCTGCGATCCGACCAGGGCGCGGTAGGCTTCGGCATCCATCGAGCCATCCGGCTTCTTGAGCGCGGCAATCGCGGGAATCTCCTGCAGCGTGCGCACCAGCTGTGCATCCGATGCGGCCAGGTGCATCTTCTGCACGGCAGCGGCCAGCACCTGGTCACGCACCATCTTCTCCAGCGTGGCGTAGCGCGCCTGCGGCGAATCCAGCAGCTTGGGGTCGACGTTGGGGTTCTCGGCGCGCAGGCGGTCGCTTTCCATGCGGTGCGCGTTCTCCCAGTCGGCCTGTTTGATCTCATGTCCATCCACACGCGCGACGATCACGCTGGATTCGGTGAAGTAGTTCTGGTTGACCCCCACGAAGATGAACGAGGGAATGATCAGCAAGAACAACAAGATCATCACGAACTTGGAATGCTTGCGGATGGATTCGAACATGGTCTGTCTTTCAGTGGCAGAAATAGAAAAGGCGAACTTTCGTTCGCCTTTTGTTCTTGGTGGGTGCTGACGGGGTCGAACCGCCGACCTACGCCTTGTAAGGGAAAATTCCACCGTTACAAATCAATAGCTTACAGCGTCTACCAACTTCGTCCCACCAGCTTTAAGAGGTCGAAGCGAAACATTCTACTTTCTCCTGCACATCAGCCTCTCGCTTCGCCGGGTCATATACGCCACAGGCGGGGACTGCGCTGACTTGAGGGGATCGCCGGTTACTGTATATTTATACAGCACAAGGAATTCGGCCATGCCCCACCTCATCACCCCCTCCACCCCCGTCGCAGCCACGATGCCGTCGATGCTCCTGCCGACCCCTGACAGCCCGGTACGCGCCGGCTTTCCGAGTCCGGCAGAGGACTTCAGCTGCGCCCGGATCGACTTGGCAAAGCTCATGGTCAAGCACCCTCAGTGCACGTTTCTGCTGCGTGTGCGCGGTGATTCGATGACCGGGGCAGGCATCTTTGATGGCGACCTGCTGGTTGTAGACAAGTACCTCCGGCCGCAGCACGGGGATATCGTCGTCGCCGAAGTTGATGGCGACTTCACGTGCAAGCGGCTGTGGTCCAGGTTTGACCAGGTGATGCTGCGGCCAGAGAACCCCACCTATCCCGACATCCGAGCAAAAGAGGGGCAGCACCTTGAAATATGGGGCGTGGTCGTGTGCGCCGTGAAGACGTTTCGCGCTTTGTGAGTTGCCCATGTTCGCCCTGCTTGACGGCAACAATTTCTATGTGAGCTGCGAGCGCGTGTTTCGACCTTCGCTCAAGGGCCTGCCAGTGATTGTGCTCAGCAACAACGACGGCTGCGCTATCGCCCGGTCCGAGGAAGCCAAAGCTTTGGGCATCAAGATGGGCGAGCCATTCTTCCAAATCAAGCACCGAGTGCACCAAGGCCTGGTCGCACTGTCCGCAAATTTCGCGCTGTACGGCGACATGAGCGATCGCATGATGTCCTTGGCTGCCGGCCTCGGCCCTGAGCAGGAGATTTACAGCATCGATGAGTGCTTCATCGGCCTCGGTGGCGTGCGCGACGTAACGCGCCGAGCCTGGGCGATTCGCGACCGAATCCTGCGCGGCGTAGGCATCCCCACATGCGTAGGCATCGGCCCGACCAAGACCCTGGCAAAACTGGCCAATCACGTGGCCAAGGACGCCGAAAGACAGCCCGGCAGCTATCCTGCCTCACTGGCTCAGGTGTGCAACCTCACCGAGCTATCACCGGCACAACTGCAATCGCTGCTGGAAAGCGTGCCCGTGGGCGACGTCTGGGGCGTGGGGCGCCGAATCAAGATGCGCCTGCTGGATCACAAAATCTTCACGGCTTGGGACCTTGCCCGCGCGCCACAGCCACTGCTGCGCGCCCACTTTGGCGTGGTGCTGGAGCGCACGGCGCGCGAGTTGCAGGGCATGCCGTGCCTGGGGCTGGAGCATGAGCCACCACCAAAACAGCAGATTGCCTGCACGCGTTCTTTCGGCCGCCCGGTCAGTGACCTGGCGCCGCTTGTCGAGGCTGTGTCCACCTTCGCACAGCGCGCGGCAGAAAAACTGCGCGCACAAGACCACAGGGCCGGCGCCGTGCATGTGTTCGCGCACACAAGCCCCTTCCGGGATGGCCCGCGCTTTGCCCGCAGCACCACCATCCAACTCCCACAGCCCAGCAGCGACACGGCCCTGCTGGTGCGTGCTGCAGCGCGCGGGATCGCCAAGGTCTACGAGCCCGGCTATCAGCTCGCAAAGGCTGGCGTGATGCTCCTGGATCTATCCCCCGCGACAGTGCAGCAAAACTCATTGCTTGAGGAGTCCACTGGCTTCGCACGCGACCACAGCCCGTTGATGGAAACCATGGATCGCCTCAATGCGCGGTTCGGCAAAGGCACGTTGGGTGTGGCCAGCGCACTACAAGAGTCCGGTTGGGGCATGCGCCAGGACCGCCGGACACCTCGCTACACGACCGAGCTGAACGAAATCCCCGTCGCACGCACGTAACCCCAGGAGACCCCATGAAAATGCCTCTTGACGTTGAGCTGTACCCAACCCTGCTGACCATGCCCCGATGGTTTGGCATGCCAGAGGTCAAGATCCTGCCCGGCCTTCCGGAACACTACTCAATTGATGAGGTTCAACCTGGCTGGTTTGTTGTCACGGATCTTGACGGAGACCGCATCTACAGCGGTCTTGGGCCGGTGTCTGTCGAGAGTTCGCCAGCGCCCTTTTGATAGAGGCCATGCCGGCTTACTTCACTGGCCTGATTACCGATGGCATGCCTTCAACAGCCCCCAAATTGACAGCCACAGGAGGCTGCCAACGCAGATCAAATTTGCGCTTGTCGCTGGGCACGGGCTCGCCCTGGTCATCTTTGAGCGGCCCGCTCCAATAGCCATGCCAATGCGCGCGCCGGATGTGGCCGCGAGGGCTGGCACCCTCGCCGCCGGCGGGCGCCGTCTCTGCAGCCTGATAGGCCGCGCGCAGCGCTGACCCCATCCGCACGCCCACGTCCCACTCGGCCGGCCCCTGGGCGGCAAACAGCTTCCAGCCGTCCCGCCTGGTGCGCGTGGGCTGCGGGTTGGCAGGCTGGCCAGGCTGGCCGCGACGGCTGAAATCCGCTGCGCTGCAGAGGTACAGCAGCAGCGACACCAGGGGCTCGGCCCAGCTGATGTGTTCGCGCCGCGAGTCGCCCGCAGCAAACGGCATGCCGAGCGCTACGGCATGGACACCGGCGACATCGGAGGCCCGTGCAACGCTTTCGGCCAGCGGCCAGTCCCCCAGATGCAGAGGGACGGGGACTAGGCGCTCAGGCAGATCCAGCAGCAGGCGCAACTCCGAGCGGCCGGTGTTGGCGTCATGCTCCAGGTGGGCAAAAAAACCGTGCAGTTGGCCGATGGACAGCTCAAAGCCCGGCGTCTCCACGTAGACGCACCACTCGGGCAATTGCATGAGCACACGTGCCGGCAGGTCGCCCGACACCGGCGTGTCGATGACGGCAGCATAGACAGCCGGATCAAACCGGTAGATGCCCTGTGTCATGCGCCAAGCGATCAGGGCAGACATGCGGGCCACATCGCCGATGCGATCCAGGCCCAAACGATTGGCGCCACCGCCCGAAACGATGGCGTAGGCCCCAGCCATTGGCAGAAAGCACCAGTCCGGCCAATCAAAACCGGGCTGGCCACGGTCGGCGCGGAAAGCATCGGCCTGCGACCAAGCGAATGGGTAGTCCTGGCCGGCCTGCAGAAGGTGCACGCGGGCGCGATGGGTTTTCTTGCCGAATTGAGTCATCGGCCGATTAGGCCAGATCGTCGAACAGATTTCCGACCGGGGGCATGGTCGCATTGATGCTGCTCACGACTGCCTGCATCTGCTCGATAGAGCCAACAGCCACGACGATGTGGCCGCTCCGTTCCTCGCCAGGAACTTCGGTCTTCCAGATGTTTGCAGGATTGAAGAAAGCCACACCGGATTCTTTGCTTATCCATGCGACATGCTTATGCGGCTGCATTGGGGCTTGTTTCTTTTCCATGGTCTGCTCCTTGAGAGTGCTTCCCGGCTACTCACCGCCGGAGGGTGTTGTCAGCGTTGTGCTGCCATGGGTATAAATGTAGTACGGATTCCGTACTAAGTCAACAATTATTTTTCGCCGAGCGGCTCTAGCCCGGCATCTATGGCGGCGCAGGCCAGTGCCAGCCAGCGCGGCAGCACCCCCTCGCGCTTGAGGTACTCCGCGAACGTGGTGCGGCCCATGCCAAGGGCATCCGCTGCGGTGTTGTAAGTGTAGCCATGGCGGGCCTGCCAGGCGCGAAGGTCGGCGGAGGTCATGTGTTGCGGGCCATCCAGCGAGCTGCCTCCGATGGAGAAAGCAAGTCGGCTTCAAGCGTAAAGCCACCGCCCTCCTCGATCTTTTTCTTCTGCCTTTTGTTTGCGCTCATGTAGCTATCAAGAGCGTCGTCCTTTGCCTGCTCTACGCCCATGGAGGATACAGTTCCCAGGAAAACGCTGCCGCCCGTATGCCAGTAGAGCGACACGTCAAAGACTTTGCTATCCATGGCGCTTAAACCAGACCAGCGAGTTCAGCCAGGCGAGCGCGGGTGATGATCGCGGAGTCCCCGGGGCGGGTCCAAAAGGCTTCGCCGTTGAAGGTGCCTTTGCCACGAACCAGGCCGAGGCCCTTAGCGATCTTGCTTGCTTCGCGGATGGTCTTGATTGCTTGCATGGTGATCTCCTGGTTGCGGCGCTCAACGTGTCGCCATGGGGCCTAATGTAGTACGGAAACCGTACTACGGCAAGCACTTTTTACTGCGCCGCATGGATCATCGCGGTGCCGGCGTCGTAGGCCCGTTCGCAGGCATTGCCTCGGCCACGGGCATCGTCAGCAATGCGCGCCAGCTCTCCCGCTCGCTCGTCAGCGCGGCGCTGCAGCTCGGCGAGCAGATCGAGGGCTGCGGTGTCTGGCGCGCACTGTCCGGCAGCGGCGCGAGCCTGGGCGGCGGCACGGTGGGCGGTGATGTAGTCGGCGAGGTCGCCGCGCAGCCGGCCAGCAGCAGCACGGGCAGCATCAGCGTCAGCCGCGAAGCGCGCCAGGTCCTGCCTTGCCTGGGTGTCGATGTTGCGCAGGTCGTCACGGTGCTTGTCCTCCAGATTTCGATATCGCTCAGATGCCTGGCGCGCGGCCGTGGCCGCCGCCTCTCGCTCGCCAGCCAGTTCGGCGCGGGTCTGGGCTGCATCGCGCTCGGCGGCCAGCCGGCCAATGGACTGCCATGCGAGCAATGCCGCCAGCAGCAGGGCCAGCGCCTGCCACGCATATGCCTTGAGACCGGCGATCATGGCGCCACCTTTGCCGCGACCAGCGCTGCGCTGAAATGCCCGTCCCTGCCCCACTGTGCGCACAGCTCGCGCGTGGCATCGCGGCGATCAACAAGACCAGGCAGCCGCGTGGGCACACCGTTCACGGTGCCGTAGACCCATCGAGGCATCTGCAGGCATGCAGCATCGAGTTGCCCGGCGTTCGCCAGCCGCATGACCGTCGTGTCAGGTGCCAGCGCCGAGGGCACGTTGTAGGCCATGTCGATATAGCTGGCCTGCACCCACACGTTGTAGCTGTCCCAGTGCCGCAGGGCGCGGCGCGCCAGGCGCTCGGCCTCGCGGTACTTGGGACGCTCTAGGCGCTCGCAGTCCTCGGGCGTGTAGTAGCGCCCTGCCACCACCTCAGGGCCAGTCACGCCCGCGCAGACGGTCAGCGGCTGTCCCTTGCCCAGGCGGTCGATGTAGGGCGTGCCGATGTGCCGTCCGCTGCTTTCGTAGTGCAGCCCGATCTCGCGGGCAAGCACCACAGCGGGGCTGGGCCGAGCCTCTTGCGTGGCCACGTAGCCACCTGCAGCAGTAGCAGCCAAGCCAGCGGCCGTGGCCAGGAGGCGATTGCGAAGTGTCTCGTTCATCGGCCACCTCCACCCACCATCAAAGCCTTCCAGAACGCGACGCCGGCCGTGCCCAGCATCACGATGTAGGTGATGGGCTTCGCCGCCTTGCCGATCCAGTTGAGCACCTTAAAGGCGCCCTGTGCCGCCGCGAAAAATTCCACCATTTCAGCCGTGTTCGCACGCACTGTTTCGGTGACCTCGGTGTTCGCCCGCAGATCCGCCTCGATGCGAGTCATCCGCGCATCGCCCTCATCAAGCCGGGCATTGATGGTGCGAGCGTTATTGGGGTTTATTGCATTTCCAAAATCGTCCTGCATTGGTCCTCCTAGAGCGTCACTGCGAGCGCAAAGGCTTGATCGAGCGATTCCGGAGTGCCGCCGAGCTGCGCCCACAGGGTCGAGAGAAACGGGTTGTGCCGCTCCCAGGTGCCAGCCTCGTACTCGATCTGGGCCGCGCGCTTGTCGGCGTCGTCAGGCATCGCCGCAATGGCTGCCTCGGCGGCTTCGAGCAGGCCCAGCATCAGCAGCGCGAGCCGGCCCTGGCGGCGAGAGCAGGAGATGTGCGCCACGGGAGGCGCGGGCTCGTACTGCTCCGCCGCAATGCGCCAGGCGCCCGAGTGCAGCCGCTCCGCAACCTCGGGCGTTGCGATGATCGTGTTTGCGACGTTGCCGTCTGTGTTGAGTATTTCGATTCGCATAATCACTCCACGGGCTCGTAAATAAGATAGGCATATGCACCACCACCGATCCCGGTGAATGACTGCGAATACCCGGCGCCTCCACCTCCGCCGTAACCGCCATGCGCCATTGCTACCTGGCTGGACTGAGGGCAATTCGCACCACCAGCGAATGGACCGGCCTGCCAAGAACTCGATTGCACTCCACCCTGACCTGGACTACGACTGCCAGGCGACGAAGGCACTATTCCAAAATCTTCAAAAGCCAAATATGGGATCGAAGAAAAACCGCCATCCGATCCAACACACCCACCAGAAAATACCCCAGCAGCATTAACAGAGGCAGACCGCCCAAGACCGCAGCGAAGCACATCACTCGCCGCGCCTGCGCTGAGAGCTTGTACCGACCCCGAGCATGTTGCACTGCCCGCACGAATGCCGGGCACCCAGAAGTCCCCGCCCGTCACTGTGGCGGATGGCACAGGCGCATCAATGGTGCCCGCAGAGGTCCTGAACAATCCGCCCTCGCCACCCTGAGCTGTAAGGATCGTCGATCCATTTAGTACAGCAGTCGATACCCCGCCCTGATTGCCTGCAGTCGCAACCCCGCCAGTAGGCTGCGCACCACCGGCGCCAATATTGACAACCAGCGCATCGTTGGCAGCAACGCGGAAACTCTTGACGCCCCAAGGCCCAGAGTTACCGCCAGTTGCAGCGACGCCATTCGACGCCGACGCAACAGTCGCGCCACTGCCTCCAGATCCCTGCATTGCCAGCCGCACATACCCCGCTTTTGGGAAAGTTATGCTGTTGGTGGTGAAAATAGCCATTTTCCAGCCACGATACGGAGACACGCCCCCGCCCAAGAATTGACTTGCAAAACTCATTTCAACCTCTCAATTCATCAGGAAATGAAACGCCATCCAAATGGCGACTGATACTGCAGCATGATCGGAAAATAGGGATTGTCGATAATCAGGTCTTCTGCCAGCCCCATAATCAACTGCCCGTTCCTGGCTATTACGTTGTCGCGCCGCAGGTTGTCGCAAATCACGGCAACCACATCCCCATTCACGGGAGATGCCTGCAAAGTGACTGTGGTTTTTGCCGCGTTCTGGAGCCCATAGCGCGCGCCAGGGGCTGCCGCTTGGGTTGTGCCGGCGACAGGCACGTAAACGAGCACGGACGATGTTGAGCCACCTGGTGCGGCTACCCCAATCACCCAGTCAGCTTTTGCGGTCGAGCCCGTGAATGCATCGACAGACAGGGAGAGCGCCCCGGAGCCCATGTTGTAGCTCGTCACGTAGCCGCTCATCCGCGTGTTCGGATCGCTGGTGGACGTGGCCACGACGTACATGCCGGTCACGAACGAGCGGTTGGCCTCGATCACGAAACTCTTCGCGCCAGCGCCCGGCGTCACGCTCGTTGTGCTACTGCCCTTGAGCTGCTGGGTGGCGAAGACCTCGGCCTGGTCGCGGTAGCCTTGGGCGGCGTCGCGGGCCGACTCCGAAGCATTCTTCGCCAAGACCGAATCATCACGCGCCGATTCGGAGCCACTCCGGGCCGTCTCTGCGCCAGAGCGCGCGGTGTTGGCCAGGCCGGCCTGTGTTGTCGCCGTGCCGGCCGCACCTGTTGCAATCCCGGCCTGTGTTGTTGCTGTGCCGGCCGCAGTGTTGGCTGTATTCCGGAAGCCCTCCGCTTCGTTCCTGAATCCCTGGGACTGCCCTGCAGACAGGGCTGAAGCTTCGGCGCGCTCACTGGCCGCTGTGGCATTCGTCTCGCTTGCCTTGCCGATCTCCCAGATGCGGAACGACACCCCCGGCATAGAAGTACCATAGGTGTATGCCTCTTGGTTGAAGTTCGTACTGCCGAGGGCGGGGTAAGTCGGCACCGTCGGCGCTGCTGGGATTGGAACAATGTCCGTCATACATTTCCCTCCACTTTTATATTGACCCGTGAATATCCCCATCCCTCTGATCGCACGGAGCCCGTAACAAATCCAACTGTTGAAATATGGCCATAGCGAGGCAGACTATCTGCCTCAATAGCCACCGGAATATCTATTATCTTCTCCAGTAGTCTTTCAACTCTCGGTGCTTCGTCTGCATCAATTACAACAGACGCCGTTATCAACTTCGCGACCCTGCCCTTTCGTCGCGTGTATGTGCCATCCTCGGGGTTGTAACGCATGTATCCATAACTCTTTGGCGTTACTTCGGCGCCATATTCAGTCCCCCCCATGCTTGATTTAGGAAGGAGCATCTTCTGCCACTGTCCCACAGCAAGATAACCAAGCTCCGCAATCACCTCGGGATTGTTTCTCTTTAGCACGATTTCCAGCTCACCAGCCGGGCGCAACGGCCAATCCGATTGAGTTATTTTGGTTGTTCTCTGCAAATTACCAAAAAGGTATTCCCATTCACCAAACGCCTGCTCCCACATTTCTTGAGTTCTGGTCTTAAGAATTTCCCCGCCAGAATAATCTCTAAAAATCACATCAATAACATCCGCTTCGGCACCATACATTGCCCAGCCTGTAAAAAATCCCGGCGTCAACACGTACTTTATCTCTCCAGCCTTTTTTGCAGCCGTATAGACATACTCATCAAAAGGAGCCATTCTGTTATTTGGCTCCTTGAATAGCCAATTAATCTTATCCTCTGATGGCGGCTTGCTTGTCAAACTGGCAGCATGCGCTTTAACGCATGAATAAACACCTCCGGCATACACCCGCAAATCACCGACCACATATGAGCCGCTTGCAACCCATGCCACTTCACCCATGCTTGTATCAACGGCCGGTATATTTGTGCCCGCCCCAATCATGGAATCAATAATGTTGATTGGCATCAGAATATTCATGCCGACACCTTTTGTGCAATCGCCTGCGCAATCTCATCAACATTCATGATCTCCACCCGATCAGCATTACCGCCCTCACTCATAGAATCTCGTTGATCGACATAACCGGGCAGACCGGCGGTGTTATTGGCTGTAGCAATCGAAACCTCCGTCAGTCGCGCAACCTCCATACGCAGCGCGCGCACTTCTTCCATGACCCCTGCCCACAATTCACCGTCACCACCGCCGCGCAAGGCACGCCCCAATTGGTCTTGATTCCAGATCCTTGCGGCCCCGGTCGCCTCAAGCTCCCACCCTCTCTCACCCACGACACGCAGCCCACCGGCGTGCATGCCTCCGGTTGCGTAACCGGGCACACCTGCAGCACGCAGGGCCGCAATCACGTCCCTCTCGAAATAGCCATAGATGTCCGCCAAATCCTTGGCCGAGGCACCAGCGGCAGACGCCTCGGCCCATAGCCCCGCAACATCTCCAGTCCCGTCGTACCGCTGCTTGATCGCGTTTATTTCATCGAGGTGAGCCACGCGATCCGGATCAGTGATCGGATCGCGCCATGTAATTCCGCCTACGTTATTGACAGATCCATACTTGCTATCGACAGGCTTTGAAGGCGTTCCGCCAGGCCCAAATACAGCGCCACCGCCAGTCTTGCCCCCACCAGAACCATCCGGAGCCTCAGAAACGCCAAGAGCCGCCAGCAACTGCTCGAAATACTGCGTCACAGTCCCGTTGATTTTTGATGTTCCCCCAATCAGTTCGTCAGCGCGCTTGACCAGGTTGTCCAGCCATTCGATCTGCGTATTGAGAGCCTTGAGCTGCCGCTCCTCGAACGTGAGCTTCTTTCCGCCCAGCTCACTAAGCTCCGATAGCTTGCCGGCCCAAACAAGCGCATCGCGTTGCCGCTCGAACGCGCTTGTGTAAACGCCATTGGAAAGGCCGCTGCGCATGGCAGTGACTGCGTCAGTCAAGCCCGCATAGTCAGAAACCGAGGAGCCTGCACGAACGCCTTGCAATGCAAAGTCGATGTACGCCATGCCCTGCGAAGCCAGCATCTGCTGCGATCCATCCACCGAGTCGTAGAGCTCACGCGCGCTACCAGCCAGCATGTCAACCGCGGCACGAATGAGCCCGATGGAACTCTCCAGAGCCGAAGCCTCTTTTTGCAGGGCCTCGCGATCACGGGCAGCAGCACGCTGGAATAGATCACGGGTATCTTCAATCGCCCAAATCCGTTGCTGCAGCGCGCGATTACTGGGGTCCATGGCCGCCAGCTCACGCTTGCGCAATTCCGCCGTGTTGCCCTGCATTTCCAGCAGCTTGCGCTCCAGGTCGGTGCGCTGGTCCACGCGGGCGATCTCTTCGCGCAGCGCCTGGTTGTAGTCCCAGGCGGCGCGCTCGGCTTCGGTCATGCCCTCGGTGGCCAGCTTGCGCAGGGCCTCGCGGTACTTGTCGGTCTGGCCCGTGGCGCGCAGGTATTCGGCTTCCAGCTGCCGGCGCTCGTTCTTGAGCGTGTCCAGCACCTGGCCAGCAGCATCGGCCACGGCGCCGAATTCCTTGGCCAGCGGGATGAGCTTGGCCAGCAGCTCCACATCGCCGGCCGCCATGGCGTCCTCGATGAGCTTGCGGAACTTGGCCTTGGCGTCCTGACCCATGCGCGGGTCGATGTCGATCTTGAGATCGGCCAGCGCCTTGTCCACGGCCTTGGCCGCGTTTTCGATGCGCTCGCGCTCGCTGTAAAAGCCTTCGTAGAAGCCATCCATGCCTGCAATCAGGTTCTGGATGTTGCCCGCCTTTTTGATCAGCTTGGCAATGGCCTCATCGCCAAGCTTGCCGAAGTTGGTGATGTTGCGGGTCCACCCCTCGATCGCTACCCCGGTCAGTTGCACTGTCTGCAGGGCCGCATTGAAGCTCTCAAGCGTGATTTCCTCGCCCATGTCGTCGAAGACATTGCGCATCCAACTGGGGATGTCTGCCTTCTTGATCTGCTCGATCAGCGAGCCACCCATGTCGGCCACGAATGTTGCAAAGGCCTTTTCCGGGTCCCTTCCCATATCCCGGTTTTTGTACGAACTCAACACTTCGCCCGTGACTTTGTCCAGGATCTGAAAGTAGCCGTAGACCCCCTCGTCCGCGTACTTGGGATTCATGGCGATGCCTGCGGCGATATCGATGTCCTTGGCCGTGCCGCCCGCGAACTTGGCCAGCGACTTGTAGACATCGATCAGCGCATTGACCGACACACCCACCTGCTTGCCCAGTTCCTTGTCGCCCCGCTTCGTGAAATCCCCCAGCGCGTTGCCCCAGGCATCTTTGCCCAAGGCCTGCTTGGCGGACTCATCCCAGTCATTTGTTGCCGTGGAGTACACGCCGCCCCGATGGTTAGGGCCGCGAGACCCGAAGAGCCCGCCCTTGATCAGCGAAAAGATGGCCAGGCCTCCTGCCAACCAAGGCAGTGCCGCTGACACTAGGCCTCCCAGGCTTGCACCAGCACCAGCGCCCACACCAGCCCAGCCTCCATTGCCCGCGATCAGGGCGCCAAGGGCATCGCCGCCGGCCAAGCCCACTGCATTGGCGCCAGCAAGGCTGGCAGCCGAGGCACCAGGCAAGAAACCCCACATTGCCTGGGCACCAGCACCCAGCGTACCAAGATTGTTGAGCATGCCCATGCCAGCGCCGCCACTCTGGCCAGCCGCAGCAGGTGCACCAAACAAACCGCCCAGGGCACCGCCAGCAATCTGGACAGTGGCCTGAATCAGCGGTTTGAAGATAAGCGTACGCGCAAGATTCTTGAGGTATTGACCGAACGAGAGACCGCCCTGCATTAGCTGGTCGGCCAGGCTCTGGCCAATCTGGTCTACACCCTTCTGCCACTCCGCGGTGCTGGCCTTGGCAGCCTCTGCAGAGGCTTCGCGGGAGGCCTTCACCGAGGTCAGGCCCAGGCGCTCGCGCAGCAGCTCGATTTCCTGCTGGAGTAGCGCATGCTCCATGGTCATGGTGCCGGTGAGCGCGGCAGCGCGCTCCATCTCGGCCAGCTGCTGCTCTTTGCTCAGGATGATGGCCATCTGCCGCTGCTCGATGACCACGCGCTGCTGCTCGGCGCTCAGGCCGATCAGCTCAATCTCATCGCGCAGCGCCTGGTTGCTGGCCGTCAGTTCCTCGACCGTCTTGCCCTGGGTGGTCATCCACTCCTGGCGGTACTTGCGCTCTTCCTCGGCCAGCTTCAGCGCCTTCTGCTTGGCCTCGTTTTCCTTCTCCAGCGTCTTGAGGGTCTTGAGCTTGGCTTCGATGTTGGCGCGCTCGCCGGCATTGAGGCCCTTGAGCGAGCCCAGCAGATCCTGCGAATACTTGATGCGCAGCTTGTCGGCTTCGCCCAGTTTCTCCCCGCCGGAGATCTCCAGGCGCTGGGCTGCAATCTTTTCTTCGATGGAATCGACCAGGTTGCCATAGGCTGTATGAAGCTGCTTGGCGGATGCGGCGCGTGCCTTGGCCGACTCGTCTTCCTTGTAGTTTTCCTTGGCCAGCTTGCTGACGAGGTCCACATAGGTCGCCTCGGTGATGCGGCCGGCCTGGCGCAGCTCATTAAGCTTTTGCAGCTGCGGCAGATAGTCCTTGTTGACGCCGTACAGACCGCGGCGAATCTCCGCCAACTCCTCTTCCGCCTTGGCCTCTTCCTGGACGAGCCTGGCCGCCTCATCTGCAAACGACTGCCCGCGCCCCTTGTATTGCATCTGGTTGCGAGGGTCCTTTGCCTCAATCGCCTTCAGCTTGCCTTCCAGTTCCTGTATGGATTTCTTTCGCTCCTCAATCCCAAGGTCGATGTTTCGCAGAAAGCCAGGATCACGACCATTGATGCGCGCAAATGTCTTGTCCGACTCCAATCGTTCAATCTCTGCCTTCAGCCCAGTGATTGAACGATGGATGCCATCGACAGAATTGCTGATGGCACTTACTGCCGCCACTCCAACACCAGCAACCGCACCGATGCCCAACAGAGTGAGCGCCACAGGATTCGCCAATGCGACCGCTGCCAACGCACTGAATGCGCCCGTCAAAATTCCAATGGCGCTGACAACACCCATGATTCCAGCGACCACCGCCGCCCCACCCAAGGCGCCGAGCATCCCCGTCACCAACCCTTGATTGCTCTTAATCGCGTCACCAAGCCAATCAATGGCATCGGTGACCAGACGCACGCCAGCCGCAGCCTTGTCAGCGAACCCAGTGCTCTCATTGATCTTGCGAAAGAGCTTGTCCCAGGAATCGCCAAGAGCGGAAAGTGCCCCATCCAGGGTTTTCGAGCGCTCCTCCATGGCCCCACCGAAGGCGGTATTGCCAATGCTTTCCAGATAGGCAGTGATCTCCTTTGCAGAATTCTTTACCTTCGTGGTGACACCCTGGAAGGTGAACGCCACCATCTCGCCCTGCTTGGACGCCTTGATGCCGAATTCCTTCAGGCGCTCGAATTCCCCCGTGGACGCATCCGCCACGGCCTCGATCATCTGCATGAGGCTCTTGCCCATGCCGGCCGCCGTGTTGCCGAAGCTGGTGAGCTTGGCCTGGGTCGGATCAAGGCCCAAGGCCTTCATCTTCACAAACGCCTCGGTAGCCTGGGCCAGACCGTAGGGAGTGTCCTTCGCGAACTGCTCAATCCAAGCCATTTCACGGCCGGCAGCCAGGGCACTTCCCGTAACTGTGACCAGCGAGCTGTTGAGCTTGTCGAACTCGCGCTGCACGGACACCAGCTTGGCCGCGAACGCTGTGACGGTGAACCCCGTAAACACGCCGCCGAGCAGCGTACCCAGGCGCCCCAACGAGCCGGCCATGCCATCGACCATGCCCGTGACGGTGCGCTTGGACTTCTCGACCTCGGCCTGCAGCTGTGAGCTGTCGCCCGTGATCAGGAACCGCAGGTAGTTGATGTTGCTGGAGCCGATCATGCAGCCCCCTGCAGGTCACTTCGGCGCACGCCGGAACGAGCGCAGCATGTCACCCAGGCCGCTGGACACGCGCTTGCGCCGCTCCTCGGCCTGCTCAGGCGTTTCATCGACACTGCCTGGCCGTGGTGCGCCAGGTTCCTTGGCAGCGTCCTTGGCAACCAGCCATGCGATGGACAGGTCGCAGAGCGTTTTGCCCTCCCAGGGTGTGAGCCGCACGCCATGAATGGACTGCCACGCGACCAGCTGCTCGTAGCCGATGGGCGTTTCACCCATGGGCGACTGCAGCGACGGTCCCAGGTCGAAGAACACTTCGAGGAGATAGCCGGCCGGCCCAGGGTCAGGCAGGTCAGGCTCGCGGCCTTCTGCCCTGATTTTCTCGATGCGTGTGATCCTGGGTTCTTCATCTTGCTGCTGAGCCTTTTTCCCGGTCTTGGTCTTGAGCGGGGCGTTGAGCCACGCCCACGTGCGCACGTAAAGGCTCAGACCTTCGGCGCACTCTTGGAAAAATTTGCCCAGTCGGCCGCGAAGGCGTTGACCTGGTCAGCCACATAGCCGCAAGTTGGATCGGAGTACAGGGCCAGCATCGCTTCGCGCACCGAACGGCCTTCAAGATCCAGACCTTCGACCGAATGCGTGATGTCGGCCAGGATCACAGCGGTATCGGCCGTGCGCTCTTCCGGCGTCCGTTCTTCCAACGCACGGCGGCTTTTCTTGACCAGCGCCATGACGCGACGCTGGGCCCGCAGTTGCGCCTGGCGATGCTCCTCGGAACCAGGACCAAAGACGTGAATGCGAACAGGCAGTTCCTTGGCCTCATCGCCGTGCGACGGGTCCTTGTAGAACATGAGTTCACCTGCCGCATCCTTCAGATGCATGGGAGCTGTGTTTGCGACGGTCAGTTGGGAAAGCTTGAGCATGGTGGTGGCGATGAAAGAAAGTCAGAAGGGCATGCCACCCGGCCGCAGCCGGGCATGGCTGCGGCGAATTACTCGGGGATGAAGCTGGCCTGCACAGCCACGTTGGCGAGCACGTTGGCATCGGAGCGCGGGTTTTCCGTGCTGTTGTCGCTCCACTTCTCGAAGTCGAAGCCGGCGGCGGCCTGCGCGAACACGGGCTTGCCCGTGGCGCCCTGCAGCACGGTCTGGCTTGCAACGCCCACGATGGAGCCATTGGCGCCGGCCGTGTAGGCAAGGGTGAACGAGATGGCCGGGACTTCGATGATGTCGTTGTCGATTTCCAGCTGTGCCGTGTGCGCCGTGATGGAATCGACGCCGCCCACGTTGAGCTTGAAGCTCATGCACTGCGCCGTGAAGTAGTGGCTCGAACCGTCCTGCAGGCGGATGCAGTAGCTGTAGCTGTCGTCGGACACAGATGCAGCCTTGAGCAGCACCTGGCCCTCGTCGTTCATGTCGCGGGCCATGGGCACGGTCAGGCTGCCGTCGTTGAAGCTGCCTTTGCGCTTGACGATGCGGCGGGTTGCCAGGGGCGAATGCGTGGCCTGGTTGTATTCCCGGCCCAGTTCGGCCAGGTCGGTGATCTCAGCGATCTCTTTGAAGGCCAGGGCCTGGAAGCCGGCCGCATCGTAGGATGCTGGCCGTGCGGCGCAGATCAGCAGCTTGCTGCCGGCCGAGGTACGAACGTTTTGGACTGCCATGGTCGTTTCCTTTCAAGGATGGGATGCCGGGCCGCGCGGGGCGCCCTCGGCGGTGAGGTATCGGCACAGCCACATGCCGCGCACGATGTAGATGGGCTGGGTAGCGGCTTCGTCCCACTGCCCACGGATGCCGCGCAGACGCGGTGGGGCGATCAGCAGGCCACCCAGCACGCCGCCAGCAGCAGGCCCCATGCGCTCCTCTATCTGCGCATGCAGCTCCATGGCCTGCTCGCGGGCCTGGTCGCCCGTGGCGATGCTGGTGACGTCCACCAGGAATTCCCGGTGCAGCGTTGCCAGACCACCGCGCCCGCCAGAAAGGGGTTCGATGCCTTCGTCTGCCGCGCTGATATCAATGGCTGGCAGGGCACTTACCGGATATGCGTTGCGACCTTCGACGCGGACGCTGTCTCCAGCCAGGGTGGCCGCGAGCACAAGATCCACGCGCCAGGCGGTCAGGATCTGCTGTTGCATGTGCTGCGCCATCTCAGGCCACCTCCAGCTGCAGCAGCAGCCAGCCGGACTCGTCGGGCTGCGGCGGCTCGGCGATCCGGTAGGTGACCTGGTCGATGTCGATGGGCTCGCCCTGGGCGATGCCAGGCACCATGTCAGCGGGCAGCCGGCAGGCCAGGACATAGGCGCCCACCATCCCCAGGGCCTCGCGCGGGCCGCGCCGCAGGATGACGCCGAAGGGCTCGCCGCCCTGCCAGACAGCCACCGCATTGGCGTGGTGCCGCTGCTGGGCCGAGCGCACGCGCCCTGCCCGCTCGGCGCCTGGGATGAGGAAGATCGTCATGCCCTGCCCTGCTCCGCTCAGGCCGCGACCGTGCCGATGACGCCGGGCAGGCAGACTGCGCCCTGAGTGGCCGCGCTGTCGGCCCCCTCGAAGGCGAACGCCGCCCCCGTCACGTCGCCGGCCGTGGCCGCGCCGCCAACGGCGAATGCGCCGGTTTCGACATCCCAGCGCAGGGGCTGGCCCTGCGTCCACGCGGTGCCTGCAGCCTTGGGCAGGACAAAGACGCCCACGCGCTCGGCGTTGTAGGGCTCGCCGACCTGGGCCGGGCCATTGGCCACGGCAAGGATGGCGCCGATGGCCACGGCCTGGCCTGCTGCCACTGCGACGGCCGCTGTCGGGACCTCGATGACGTGGCCGCGCTGTTGGTAGTTTTTCATGGGTTGAACTCCTGAAAGCGTGTGTGTGGATGGCGGCGCGCTCAGGCGCCGTTGCTCTTGCCCAGGCCGCGCCAGTCCAGGCACTTGGCCGCAAAGTCCAGGCTGGCGCGCAGCTTCACGCCGTCCACGTCTTCGCTGGAGAAGGTCTCGGTGCGCAGACCCTCGTAGCCGTCCACGTAGGCGTACTCGACGGTGTCGATCTGGCCGGCGCGTGCTGCAAGGTAGAACGCGGTGGTGGACACGTCATCCAGCAGCGGCTCCACGATGGGTTCCAGCGCCGTGCGGCCGCCCGTACGGAATTCGTTGATGTCCCCGGCCTTGGTGGGCTGGTAGTTGGGGCTGGTGTACTGGTAGGCCACGGTCTCCAGATCGGTGGGGACCAACAGAAAGGCCGGCGCAAGGTTCAGCGTTTCCTTGCTCAGGCCTGTCTGCTTGCGCATCAGCTTGCGCAGGCTGGACAGCGCTTCCAGCGAAAATTCGGACGCAGCACCGGGCAGCAGATTCCCGTGGTCCGCATGGAACAGAGGCTTGCCATCCGACATGCCCGGGTTCTTCAGAATCTGGTCATAGACCAGACGGTTTTCGAGGCTTCGCGCTGCGGCGGCAAATTTGGCCCCTGTGCGTGTCAGGGAGTCCAAATCGTCATTGACGATCATCTGGCGGGTGATCGCCAGCGAGCGGCCGAACGTGAAAGCGCGGTAGCCAGTGACATCCTCTGAAAGGTTGCCGTAGGTGTACTCGCCGTGCTCGTTGAGCTTCTTGAGTTCGACATCACCGCCCACGCCGATGGCCTGGCGGATGCGGAAGTCCGGCAGGTTAGAGGCACGGCGCGCCCACAGCTGATAGGTGCTGGGCGCCTCGTCATAGGCCGCACGCAGCACGCGCTGGCCCACTCCGCCCAGCAGCGCTGGGAAGTCGCCCGTACCCAGCATGCCGGAGCGCACGCGCAGCGCCACATTGACGATCTCGGCGCGGCTCATGCCGCGCGTCTTCTGGCCCAGCCCTTCGACCACCTCGCGCGCCATCTCCACCATGGTCATGGCGCGGTACTGGCGGCCGTTGTCATCCAGCTGGGCGCCGGGGTTCAGGCGGTGCATAAGCGCGTTTTCGATACCGCGCATGCGGGTTTCATGCTCATCGCCCACGGTGCGAATCGAGGTCGTGGGGCCGGTGGCTTGCTCCTGGCTGCGCTGGTCCAGCGCCGTCAGCACGGCAGCGCGGGCCTGGTCCATCGTGGACTGGTTGCGCAGCAGCTCGGCCTGCAGATCGGCCAGGTTGTGGCGCTGGCACAGCGCAACGATGTCGGCGGCGCGCTGGCCGTCGAACGCACCGGCGGGCGCGGGCTGCGGCGCACCCTCGGTCTGGCGGTTCTGCGGGACCTGAGAGACGTTGGTGGGCGCGGCGCCCTGGGGGGTGTTGGCGGTCTGGCCGCCTTCACCGGCTTGGTTTGCTTGGGGCATACGTTGGTGCTCCTGGGTGGTGGGTTGGGCGGCTGCCCGTTGGTAGAACTCGCACGGCATGCCGCCCTGGGGCGCTGCACCGGACGGGGCCTGGGAAGTGGGTGCGCTGCGCGTGCCGGCGTTGGGGTCGGCAGGCACAGTGACAAAAGAGATTTCCTGCGGGGTCCAGGCGACTGCGCGATAGAGATCGACGTTGATGCCGTCCGTGCGGTCCTGGGCGCGGGTGATTTCGTAGCGCTGCACGCTGTAGCCGAAGCTGATGGCGCGGATGATTCCGGCGCGGATGTCGGCCACGATGCCGGCCAGCTCGGGGCGCTGGCTCAGCCGAATCACGGCCCGGCCTTCGCCGCCTTCGATCCAGCCGCGCTCGGCAATGCCGAGGATGGCCGCCACGCCGCCATAGGCGCGGTGGCCGTCCAGCACCTGCACCGTGCCGGCATCGAAGCGGGCCATGTCCACGGCCTCAGGGGTGATCTGCAGGTCCTCGTCGTAGGGACGCTCGTTCCAATAGTCGTAGCGGCGCACCATGGCGCCCGTGGTCCAGACCACCTCGACCGTGCCGTCGGTCTCGTTGTAGGTGTCAGGGACCAGGCTTGCGGCGCGCGTCTGCACCGGCAAATCGTGGATCTGGGGTGCGGAGGATTGGGCGTTGGCTTGTGGCATGGCGCTCAGTTTTCCGGTTTGACTGTCTCAAATCCAAGAAAACTGAGACGATTTCACTTCTGCCCCTGGCCCTCCATCTGGGCCACCAGGTCGATGGGGTTCTGCGCACCCCACAGCGCGGCCAGCAAAGGCAGAATGCCGCGCTCTCGCAGCCGCACCAGGTCGCTCTCCAGCTCCGTGAAAACGTCCTCAGGGTCATAGCCCCGGCGCCGGATGACTTCGCTGATGCTCTGCATGCCGCCCTTGACGGCGCTCAGGTCGCTGGCCACGTCCTGCACAGGGTTCGGGCTGGCCCAGCGGGGCGTGCTCCAGTCCGGCGCCTGCACATTGGCCGGCACCGTGGCCACCAGATCCACCGCCGCCACGAACCACCGCGCAATGGGCGCGCACAGGCGCGGCACGGTGACGCGCCACTGCTCGGATTCGACCTCGGCCCGGAACTGGTTCATGCTCATGCGCGAGGTGCTGAAGTTCACCTCGGTCAGGTCGCCCGTCATCAGCTCGTAGGGGCAGCGATAGCCTGCGGCCACCTCCTTCCAACCCCCTTTCATGTAGTCGCCAAAGCCCGGCACGGCCTTGGGCTCGATGAAGGTGGGATTACTCATTCCCGGCGGCAGGCCCACGATGCCGCCGCCAGCAAGATCGCCCAGGTCCATCAGGCCGGGCTTTTGCCCCCCGGCCTCCTCGGGTAGCGGTGGCGGCATGCCGCCGGCCCCTTCCATCTCGGCCACCACCCCCATGCGCGATTCCAGCTGCTTGCGCTGCAGCTCGGAGTCACCGTAGGTATGCAGGTCGCGCACCTTGGCGATGATGGGTGCCAGGCGCGTGATGCCGTCCTGCTGGCCAGCGCGCTCGGGGTCGAAGAAGTGGATGATTTCCTCGGCCGGCACGCGCTGGCTGGTGCCGCTGCGGCCCAGGGTCCACATGCCGGCATCACCCGGGTGGCGGTCGAACAGGTAGTAGGCCAAGCGCTGCCCGCGCTTGTCGTACTCGATGCCCCGGATGATCTCCCGCCCGCCGGCCAGCACGCCGTTGCGCTCCACGTCCAAGAAATCGATCTCCAGCAGCTGGAGCTTGAGCGGCACTGTTGAGCCCATGCGCTGGATATGCTTGCGGATGAGCACGGCGCCGTCCACGTCGCGCGTGCGCTCGGCCTTGTACTGCAGGCCGTAGAAGTCGAGCAGGCCGTCATAGTCGGCATGGGGCACCCATTCGCGCCAGCGCTTGGCCAGGCCCTCGTCGGCCCACACGGGCACGATGCCCTGGCCCACGCGCATGGCGAGCACGGCATTGACGGCGCGCACGATGTTCGGCACGTTCTGCGCGAGTGAGCGCGCACGCATGCGCAGCTCGCGCGCATCGGCGGCGTGGTCCGCCGTGGGGCTGGCCCCCGAGCGCTTGACACGCCAGCCATCGGCGCGGCTGGCGCCCTCGTAGGCGCGCACCAGCATTTCCCGGGCAACCTGGCGGCGCACGCCCTGCGCGGGCGAGAAATAGCCGACAACGCGGTCGACCAGCGTAGGGGATGCCCTGCGGGCCACGGTACGGCGCTGCATGGTCAGCGGTCCCGCAGGCCGGCGAAGCGAAAGCGCGCCACCAGGGCGCGCGGCTGGCCGGTGCCAGCCACGGCTGAAATCTGCGTCTGCAGATCCCGGCGCGCGGCCTTCATCTCATCCAGGCTGCGATAGGTGACCGAGGCGCCATCCTCGGTCGTGATGGTGCGCTCGCCACTGTGGATGGCGGCATTGAGGCGCGCGAGGCGCATCTGGAGGTCTTGGAGCGTGCTCATATGCCGCACGCTACCGGGGCAACTGTCTCATTTCCAAGAAACCTGAGACGGTTTCAGCCGGGCTGTTTCAGGTGCCGGTACACGCTGGCACGGCTGATGCCCAGCGTGCGCGCCACGGCCGTAGCATTGCGCCCATTCCACAGGCGCAGGACCTGCCGGCGCATCTCTGCCTTGTCCACGGGTGAGCGGGCTGGGATGTAGGCTTCCTGACCAGCGAACTCCCTGCGCAGCTGCTGCTGGACACGCTCGACGGTGGCAGGGCTGCCGCGCAGCTCGGGCACCAGCTCGACCAGATAGTCGAACATGCGGTCCACCAGGTCGGGCGCGAAATCGGCCTCTGGCATTGCGGAACTCTTGGCCGCATCGGGGGCCATGTGGGGTGCTGGGGCGTTGGTCTTTGGGGTCATGGGGCTACCAGGAGCGGGAGAAACCGCCGTTGCGGCGAGCGGGTGGCGCACGGCGCGGCGCGGGGGCCGGCGCACGAGACCCGGTGGAGGTGGAAACGGGCGGCACGTCCGACGTGGGCGCAGCTGTTGGAGCCGGCAGCGCCACGCTGGCGGGCGCCTCGGGTGGGCTGAAGAGGTCGCGGGCTGGCTGCACCATCTGCTCGACCTGTGACCAGCGCGCATCGGTGTACTTGTGCAGGCCCTGGGCCATGGCCGCGTGAATAGCGTAGTTCCGGCAGTCCAGGTCCTCATTGCGCTGGCGGCGCTTGACCCAGCGGTAAGCCTCGCGGCCCTGGACCTTGGCCAGGATGCGCTGCTCGGCGGTCAGCTGCTCGAAGAACTCGCGCGGCAGATCCTTGCTGAAATGCACGCACCCCGGGCCAGCGTCCGTGATCGCCAGTTGGCCCAGCAGCAGATCCTTGGCGTTGTCCACGCCCACCAGCCAGAGCTTGATGCCCTGCTTGATCTTCTGGCCGCGCCAGTCCATGTCCTGCATGCTGGCCGGTCCCACGATGGGCCGGTTGTCGTTGTTGTCGCCCTTGATGGCGCGCAGGTTGGGCAGCATGTGCTGGTGCGTGCGGACATAGTTGTAGACCGCTTGGGTCTGGTCGGACGAGTCGATGCTGATGGCGCTCAGGCCCAGGCTGCCACCGTGCCAGGCCTGGCGGTAACGGCGCTGCAGGTAGGCCGTCACAGGCGCCCAGTCGCCCTCGCTGGATGGATTGCCCTCGATGATGTGGCGGTCCACGATCCAGCTTTCCATGCCGCGCGCCCACGCCCAGACGTTGATCTGCCACCAGGTGCGCTGCACGTCCACGCCAGCCGTCAGCACCAGGCCGCCCACGGGCACCGTGCCGATGGCATAGGGTTCGGCGCGGGCCTGCAGCACATGGTCGTCGGTACCCTCCCCCTTCAGTTCCCAGGCCTGGCCCAGCGTCTCGTTGGTGAACGAGGTCATGGGGCCTGCATCACCCTCCTGCAGCGCGCGGTGGGCCTTCTCGAACTCGTCCACGATGGACGCCCAGGTGCGCTGCGGGCTGTAGGCAGCCCAGATGTGCACGCCCAGCGTGCGCGGGGGCCTGCAGGGGGTGCCATCGGCAGTACGCCAGATGCGGTCGGCGCCGAAGCGACGGCCAGACCTCCGGCACACCCAGGCGCCCGTCAGCGGCCAGCCGCCCGGGAGGTACTCGGCCTGGCTGATGGACTCCCGGCAGTGCGGGCACATGTGGCGCACGGTCTCGGGCTTGCCGGCCTCCCACTTGAAGCCGTGCATGGCTTCCTTGCCGCCCCAGGTCAGGGGGTGCTCGGCCTCGCAGCGCGGGCACTCGATCAGGTGATCGACCTCGTCCTCGGAATCCTCGCAGGCGCGGCTGACGTGGCACAGGCCCTTGATGCCGGGCGTGCTGCCGCCGATGAACTTGGGGTATGGAGCGCCTTCCAGCCGGCCCTTGGCCAAGGTGCCGGGCGAGCCCGCCGACTTGTCCTTGCTGCCTCCGATGGTCTGGTCGAACGCAGTCCATTCGTCCAGGATGGCCACGGCCACCGTGATCCGGCGATAGGCCCGAGCCGCCTTGCCGCCCAGCAGGTGCAGCACGCTGTCGCGGAAAGGCTTGTACTTGATGGTCTCCTCGACCCGGCTGCCCTGCTTGCGGGCCGCGATCACCGAAGGCACGCCGTCCTTACTGTCCAGCAGGGGTTCGATCTCGGTCTTGACGAAGCTGTCACGGTCATCGTCCGTGGGCTGCCACAGCGCCTGCTTGCGGCGGCGGTGCGCGATGTTGTAGCAGACGAAGGCGGTGATCATTTTCGAGTAGCCGACACGCTTGGACTTCTTGACGGCCAGTTCCTCGATGCGGTCATCGGACATGAAGTCCAGGATTCCGATCTGGAACGGCCATGCCACCCATCCGCCCTTCTGGTGGCTGGATTCGCCGGCCAGCAGAAAGTTGTCAGCAGCCCACTCGGACAGGGTCTGCGGCGGATCAGCCCGCAGACTGGACAGGCCCAGCTGCGCAGCGGCCTGGATGGCGGAAATCGCCTCTCTCGACAGGGGTGCGCTCAAAATGCGGCCTCCTCGTCCAGCTCATCCTCGTCGGGCGCCTCGGCCATGGCGGCCACGCGCTCGCCGATCAGCTTGGACGTGACGCGGATCCACTCGTTTCGGGCATCGGCCAGTACACGCAGCACCGTGACGCGGGCATCCTCGGGCAGATCCGGGCAGGCCTTGCGCAACTGGCCCTCGATCTGGTCCATGCGGTCCACCACGGCCGAGCTGGCCAGGCCCAGGACATCGGCCAGGGCACCGATGGGCGCGAATTCGCCGCGGGCGACCGCGTTTTTCAGGTCCTGAGCCTCGCGCTGCGAGCGCGCCAGCGCCGCACGTTCCTGGACCAGGTCCAGACCACCCAAACCGGCCGAGGCACGGCCCGCCGCCTGGTCGCGCAGGCGCTCGCAGTAGCCCAGCAGCCATTCGTGGCCCGAATCGCCCCGGACGATCACGCCTTCGCTCACCAGCTGGCTCACGCGGGCCTCGCTGACACCGACCAAAGCCGCAAATTCTGCTTGCGAAATAGGAGCATCAAAGTAAGGCAGGACCTTCACTTAACCCCCTTAGGAAGGTTGCGCAACAGTCCGAGGGCGCGGCTCGAATTACCCGCTTCCAAGGGGGCCAAAAAGGACCCGCGATACTGCCTATTTTTTGAGCACATCGAGAGGGGCGCCGCCGCGCCGATGAGGGTGCGCACCGTCATGCCGACACCCCCTGACGCTCGGCAAGCAGCGCATGCACTGCCGCCTCGTAGTCCGCGAACGCTCGCCGCAGGCCCTGCCCCGCTCGCGCATCACACCAATCGTCGTAGCCTGGCATGCCCAGGCTGGCCGCCATGCCCTCGACGCCGCTGCGCGTGTCTGCCCATCCGACCGGCTGACCAGCAGCAGCTGCATGCGCCAACATCACCACGTCCCTCCAACGCTGCTCCCGCACCCAGCGCAGCAGGCCGGGGCAGGCCTTGCCGTCTTTGGCCGCCAGCAGTTCCCGCTGCTTCTCAGCAGCAGCGAGCAGCTCTTCAGCGGTCACGTCACCACGGGTGATGGCAGCAGCCACCTCCTCGGCCACATCCACCAGCCGAGTGCGACGCTGCTCCGGGAAGAAGCCTGCAAGTGCCGTGGCGATAGCCAGGCCACCACTCCCTTCCCCGGTTTTGATGGCGTCAGCCGTTACACCACTCGCCCCCCCTGCAGGGGGGTTGGGGGGTATTAATTGGTTCTGGTTCTGGTTACCCGTGCCATCGCCGTGACAAGCCGTGTCATTGCCCGTGACATTGCTGTGACGTGGCGTGACAGTGCCTGTATCGGCAACAAGCCAATCCGTGCCATTGAGCGTGACACTGGTGTCTGTCACCACGATTCCATGCTTGCGGCAAAGCGCCATCAGCTCAGGCATCTGCGTCTTCAAGGTAGGCACGATGCCGAGTGAACGAAGCGCAGAAAAGATAGCACTACGCCTAGCCCTGCTGCGCTTCTGCCGTAGATGCTCATTGCTCTTGACCTCGTTGCGCCCCTCCTGCTGCTGGCGGAACTGGGCCACGATCTGCTCACATTCGTCGTTCTGATATCGGCCGTCGGGCAGCTGCGTGAAGAACTCGGCCAGCACGAACTGCAGGGCATCGATCTCTTCAGGCGACCTGCACAGCAGGCGCCGCGCCAGCAGATCGAAGCAGGAGCCGTCCAGTGCCGCCTCGGTGTCACAGTACATGTCACGCATGTCACGGTAGATGGCACGCTCCAGCCGTGACAAGTGCCGTGTCGCGGTGTTGAAGTCGCCGATGTGGTGGGGGTAGTGATTCATGCCTGCTCAACCTTCGATATCAAATCAATCCGTCAACGTCGCCTGCTGCAGGCGGCAGCGCACAGGCTTGACCAGGCGATGCGGTGGCAGGGAACAGGCCCGCGCCGCCACCTCCTCCACGCGCTTGGCCGCAACCAGTGCATTGACCGTGCTGGCCACGCTGGAGATCTCCAGCCATTCGCCCGTGCACTCGTTGTGGAAGTCCCGCAGCTCGCGCCGGCTCAGGGCGGGCTGCCCCCGGCGGTGGGCCTCTGCCAGGCTGCTGTACAGCCGTTCGTTGAGGCGAACCCGCGTGGCATTGCCAATGGCAGAGAAAGAATCCGCCTTGGTGTCATGCGAGGTCACCTGATGGGTGGTGTGTTGCATGTCTATCTCTCCTGATATCAGCCGGGCCCTCAGCCCTGACTGGCTTTCCTGAATGCGTCATAGACGCGGCCACGGACCCAGCGGGGAACCAGCTCATCGATGCCCGAGCGCTTGCGCACCCCGTCCAGGCTGATGCGGGGCTTGTAGTTGCCGCCGCGCACGAACATCAGCACCGGCCGCACATCCGCGCCGCCGGTGCCAGTCACCGCCCAGATGCCCGGCGGCAGATTGGATGCCCGCTTGTCGTACTCGCCACGCGCGGTGGCCCGCGCACCGCCGCGCAGGCGGCCATAGGCCACGATGTAGCGGATGCCCTTCACCGGCCCCATGAAGCGCGCACCCTTGCCACCGCGCTGGTGCAAGGCCTGCATGCGCCCCTTGGTCATGTTGGCCCGGTAGCCCTGCTCGCCGAAGGCCTGGAAGTAGGCAATCAGCTGTACCAGGGTCGAGCCCTTGAGGTTCCCGCGCCCGTCATCGCTGCCCGGGAATGGCGTGGCGGGGATTGCGGTCTGGTAGCCAATGGGCAAGATGCCAGCCGTGCGCAGGGCCTTCTCACTGCGCTTGTCACGGCGCCGGCCGCCATCCTCCTGTGCGGCCAGGATCTGCTGCGGGTCCACGCCCTTGCCACCCATGTAGGTAGGGGCCACCAGCGCATTGAGGTCGCCAGCCGTGGCCTTCTTCACCACCTGCACCGACTGCAGCACGTAGCCCGTGGGCCGGTCGAAAACGCTCTGCATCTCAGCGCGCATGGCGTTCTTCACACGGCCCACACCCATGTTGATGGCCTCAGCCGTGGCCTGTGCAACCTGCTGACCGTCGAGGCCAGCCAGGGCACGCTTGTACCGATCACCGCCCTCAGGCTTGATATCAATACGCATTGCCACCTCCAGGGGTGTCGGCCAGGCGCTGCTGTGCCGAGCGGGCCAAGTACTGCGCCATGACCGTGAGCTCCTGCACCTGGCGGTCAAGCCGCCGCACCGCATTGCGCGACGGCTGGCGGTGCGCATCAGCTGCAGCGCGTGTGACCTCGGCCACGGCAGACTGGTAATGCATGAAGGCCTCCACCGGGTCACCCTCGGCCTGGTCAGGCAGGGCGCGCCGGCACTCATACCCCAGCTGACTGGCCATGGCATGCAGCACCGCCGCATTGCCCGTCACCACCTGCAGCTGCACGGCCTCGCGCAGGGTCAGGTGGTGCGTCTCGTTGTTGGTGTTGAGCTTGTGCTGCAGCGTGCCGGCGTTGATGCCCATGCGCACGGCCAGTGCCTTGACACCGCCCGGGCTGGTCTGCGCCGTCAGGTAGGCCGCATCGAGCACGTCCATGCCGGCGGCAATGTCGGCTTGGGGTCCACTTTCGACATAGCCAGGGGCGATGCCAACTGAGAAAGTTGCACTCATCAGCACAACCCCTTGCGAGCCATCGACATGACCCACAACACAACACCCGCAACGCCCACAGCAGACAACATCGGCAGCCCCCAATGGGCGCAGGCCCTGGAGCTGTTCCTGGGCCAGATGATCGAAGTCCTGGAGGGCGAAGGCCGAGCCGGTTTCAGCGCGGGCGCGCTGGCCCGCTGGAGCGAACTGTGCTGCCAGCGCATGCAGGAGACCGGGAGCGCAACGCCGGAGGTGATTGCACAGTTGCGAGGCCTCTCTACAAGAGCGACAAGATGAACAGAAGACCATCCGGCAAGGGCGTCAAACATGCGCTACCCCGCCACTGCTCGTCGCACGACGCACATCTTTGGGCGCCAACATCTCCTCCAGCGTCACAGCTCCGCAGGAGAAATCACGAACGGCAAGCATGTACTTTGCAGGAACGCCCTCATCAGCCATCTGTGTGATGCGCCCCAAGGTGACAGACAGATGAGCCGACAAGGCCGTCGAACGGCCACGCTCTGCGGTAAGCCAAGTCTTAAGTTCCATCTCCTCACTTTAGATCATTCTAAAGAGAGGGTCAACAATTTCCTAAACTCGGATTGTTTACCATTTCCTAAACATGGACGAACTGACACAGCATCGAAAGCAGCGCCTACGGGCACTGATCGACTCACCCCCCTACAGAGGGAGCCAGGTGGAGTTTTCGCGTGCCGCAGGAGTCAGCGAGGGCCGCATCTCTCAACTCCTTGACCCCGCCAAGAGCTTTGGCGAGAGGTCTGCACGCAACATTGCGAACGAGCTGCGACTTGGTGAGCGCTACTTCGAGGATGGTTTTGCTACCAAACCAGAAGATGGCGGCAGCCCCATCTCAACAGGCAACGAAAAAAAGCCTCGCCGTGTGCCCGTGACTGGTGCAGTGCGAGGAGGCGACGATGGCTATCTCATTCAAGACAACGGAATTGACGGCTGGGTTGATTTTTGGACACAAGACCCCCGCGCCTTTGCATTAAGAATAAAGGGCGATTCAATGCACCCACGGTATCGGGCGGGCGAATATGTAATTGTCACCCCAAGCATTGAATCGCAGCCAGGCATGGACGTTGTTGTCAAACTGACTGACGGCAAATGCCTACTTAAACAACTCAACTGGGTACGGGACGACGAGCTGCAGCTTGTCAGCATCAACAACAGGTACGAGCCGATGACGTTGATGCGCTCAGACGTTGAGTGCATTGAGCGCGTTGCTGGCAGCGTTGGACAAGACTCCTTAATTTTCTAACGGAGATACCATGAGGGGCATCACTGTAACGACATCATTGATCGCTGCGCTTGTGGCCGGCTGCGTGTCAGCCCCTCAATATGATCCATATCTTCATGAACGTCAGATATCCATAAAGATAGTCAGCGGCTACGCCTCATTTAACCGAGACTATTTATACTCTGGCCATTCGGAGGAAGATTTAATTGCCTCCGCGAAAACAGCTGTATCGAATGGTCTAAAAGACCCTCAGAGCGCGCAGTTCAGAAACGTTCGCTTGGTTGCCTACCAAGAAGGCGCCGTGGTGTGCGGCGAGGTCAATGGCAAAAACTCATACGGCGGGTTCACAGGCTTCAAGCGCTTCGCCGCAACATCTGAAGCTGCGCTCATAGATCAGACCTCTTCCAACCAAGCTGACGCGCGCAGCCTCGGGATCTACGAAGCCTGCTCCGGCTAGCCTCGCGACTTCCAACAAGCTCAAGCAATGTTTACAAATCTCTCAAGATTTCTTTAGCTTTTTGTTGACCAGCACTTTAGTTCTTAGTAAAGTTCGCTCAACGCATCTTTGATCGCGTTGGGCACCACGGCATCGGCCGGGCTCGCCCCGGTCCTTAAAAAGAGAGTGGCACAAGACTGTGGCTGGTTCAGCCCAGACCATCTATCGACCACTCTCGCCCTGCGAAATAAACAAGACCAGCACCCCACGCTGTGAAGCATGGGGCTGCCTTCGGAGCCCTGCTTTCGCCCAGGCCGGCAGGCGCCCACTCCAATCACTGGAGCTGCGGCGCGAAGACCTGAAAACCCCCTTGCGGCCCAGCGTGGCCGATTTCACTGAGCGCGTGACGACGACCGCCAGGGGATGACCTCGTTCTTCGAGGCGCCCACACACCGCAGCCATGGCGGGTAATGGCTGAAGCACTGCCGGCTGTCGGGCTGACCGCCAGCAGCGCGCCCGCCCTGTGCAACGCAGGGCAAACCCAAGCGTCTTGGGTTGCAGGGCGCTTCGGTTTGACGCCGCGCCATCCGCCTTTGGGGCACTTCGCTTTTGGATGGCAACTGCGGCCTTCTTTTTTGCCGGGCCTGGGCTTCTCACTTCGCAACCACCAGCCATCTCGCCTACGCAGCCGCCACGCGGCACCGGCCCTTTTCTTCGTCCACCACTGGAGATCTGCCATGTCACATGCCAGCACACTGCGTCACCCTGCGCGCAAAGCCAAGGCAGCGCATTTGGGCATACCGTTCCCAGAAACGCCACATGACTACGACACGTCAAAAGGCCGGTACTGGATCGCCGCCTACTTCCGATATGCAGCGCGTGAAACTGCCATCGAGGGACTTATCAGGCAGAAAACCCGCCGGGACGGCATCACGACTGATGCACTGCATCTCGCTGCTGTCCTGATTCAGGAGCGCGCAAGCAACGCACTGTCGCTTGCGCTCAAAGAAGGTTACTTGCTCTTCGCCTGGACTGGGACGAGGTTTTTCCAGGAAAACACAGACCACCCATGAGCCCTCCTTACCCCGAGACACCGCCGCCAACCCCTGCCGGCCCGTTCTGGCTGGCCACCTACTTCCGCGACCTCGCCGAAGGCGCAGTAATGGAGCGCGAAGGCGCCGGCCCACCCCTGATCTGGAGCGCATGCGCGCTGCTGAGCAACGCGGGATATGCGGCACTGGACGAGGCCAGGCACAGCGGAATGCTGCTCTACGCCTGGTGCGGCACCACCTTCTTTGACCAACCAACGGCCCGCCACTGAGCGGGCCGTTTGCATGCCAGAGGCCCACATGCAACTCGCCCGCATCACGCACCCCACGACACCGCTCACGGATCGCGCCTTCATCTACCGCCGCAGCGAAGCCACCAACGTGGCAGAGACGTTTGCCAAGGCGCGCGAGCAGCTGGCCAGCGCTGCGGCGGCGGCCACTCCACCCAAGCGCCGCACCCGCAAGAGCAGCACCGCAGATGCGCCCGCCGCAACGAAGCTCCAGCAGATCCCGCTGGAACTGCCATCCCTCTGATCACTGGAGCCATATGCGCACCTTCACCATCAAATGCGGCTGCACGCAGCAGCAATTCGTCGGCGCCTGCACACAAGACGCATGCGCCTGGGCGCTGGAGCAATTCGGAGACCGGCCCTATGTCGTCATCTGCCACCGCTGACCGTGACCACCACTGGGCCACCGATTGGCACTACGCGCTGCGCCACGCCTTCGCGCTGGCCGACGCCCACGCCCTGGCCGCTCGGCAGGCCAGTCGCCCGCTCATCACCCAACGCGCTCAGTGGGCCGTCCAGTTCGACCGCTCGCGCGACCAGATCCACCGCCTTCTGCACCTTGACGGCACCCCGTCCTAACCCCCCACTTCACAGGAGACCACCATGGCCCGCCAAATCATCATTGCCATTTCCGCCGACGACGAGGGCCGTGTTGCCCTGACCACCAACCTGCCCCGCCCACTGCCTGGGCGCGGCCTGCACACCGAGGACGCCGCTGCCCTTGAGCTGCTGCGCATGGCCCAGCAACTGCCCAACCTCGAAACCACCACCTACGACGCCAACCACCTGGCGCCGGATGTAGCTGAGGCCTTCGACCTGATCCGCGAGCTGATCAACCCTGATGGCTTCGGCTACTCGGTCACCGCCGAGGTCGGCAACGCCGCACGCCGCGTGCTGCAGATCAAGGGGCAGCAGGTCGGACTGCCGCAATGAGCAAAAACACGCCATGGCGGGCCGAGGATGACGCCTACCTGCGGGCGCACTACCCCACCCAGCCCACGACTGCCGTCGCTGCGCACCTGCAGCGCACGGCCAGGCATGTACAGCAGCGGGCCTATGACCTGGGAGTGAAAAAGGCGCCAGGCGCCAAGACCCTGCGCACCGGCCGCTGGACTCACCTTGATGACCTGCTGCAGCTGCTGTATGCCGACATGAGCAACGAGGACCTGGCCGAGCTGCTGGGCATGCCCACGCAGGACATCGCCACCCGGGCCAGCCGCCTTGGCCTGCACAAGACCCCTGCCGTGCTGGCCCAGACCTACAGCATCTCCATGCTGCGCCAGGGACGGCGACAGGGGCAGTTCACGGCTGGGTTCAAGCCCTGGAACAAGGGGCTGCACGGATACAGCGTGGAGCTGGGTCGAAGCCATTTCAAGGCGGGCAACAGGCCACCGACCTGGGTGCCCGTGGGCACAGAGCGCTGGACCACGCCACCACGCGCGCTGCCACATGCAGCCCGATACCTCAAGCGCAAGGTGGCCGAGCCCAATCACTGGGCGCTGGTGCACCGCATCGTCTGGGAGCAGCACCACGGCCCCATCCCAGAGGGCCATGCCGTCATCTTCCATGACGGCGACACCTCCAATTTCGACATCAACAACCTGCGCTGTATCTCACGCGCAGAGCTGTCCCGCAGCAACGGGGCTGCAGTCCCCGTCGACCTGCTGCCTGTGTGGGAGCTCACACGCCAGCTGGACCATGAGATCAAGGAAATTGAGAAAGCCGAGCATGACCACCACCGCAACCGACACCCAGCCCACGCCACCTGAAACCAGCGGCATGGGCCAGCTGCAATCGCTGCTGCTCCAGACCATCAAGGATCTGCGCAACGGCTCCACCACGCCGCAGATCGCCCGCGCAATCACCGACATCGGCCAGACCCTGGTGGCCAGCTCACGGGCAGAGATCGAGTTTGCGCGTATCACCAAGGCCTCGCGCGTCGGATTTCTTGACTCGCCAGCGCTGCAGGCTGCATTGCCCAAACCCACGGCAGACGGGTCCGGCCACACCACGCCGCTGCCGCCCGGCACGCCCTGGCAAGGACTCGTCCACCGTACCAGCGACGAGGAGCCCATGCGATGAAACAGTATCAGCCCAAGGGCTCCATGTGTCAGACTTGCTGCGGCGGCAGCCACACCTGCGCAACGCTGCCCTTCGCCACCATGCCCGTCATCAAGGCCTATCCAGACGGCGTCCTGGCGGTGAAGTGCAGCGCACACCAGCCAGCTGCCCCTGCGCCATCGATGCGATGCCTGAGCTGCGGCGCGTTGGCTCCTTCCCCGCTGACGGAGGGCGAAGGGCTCCCCTGCGGTCATTGAATATGCCTTGGAGTGAGCACATGAGTAATTGGCAACCTATTGAGACGGCCCCGCTAAGCGGTGAATTTCTTGTAACTGGCGGGACCCTTGTGGGGCGCAGCGCAGAAGATCGTCCCAACACGGGAGTTGCACATGTTGAGCGCACAGAAGATGGGCGATTCGAGATCGTAAACGCCGACTACTACTCTCCGCAGGTTGTCAACCCAAGCAAATGGCACGAGCTGCCTGATATGCCCGCCTGACCACCGAGGGCATGAGCACAGCGCATGGGCGCTGTCCTGATACCTCCCCTCCCCCTTCCAAAGCCAGCCCCCGAGCTGGCTTTTCTCATGGAGCCGCAATGTCCGAGAACAGCAAGATCGAATGGACCGACCACACGTTCAACCCCTGGGAAGGCTGCCAGAAGGTGGGCCCGGGCTGTGACCACTGCTATGCCGAGACGCGCAACGCGCGCTTCGCCGGTGGCCATGCTGTGAATTGGGGTCCAGGCGCACGGCGCCGCCGCACCAGCCCTGCCACCTGGGCCATGCCGCGCCGCTGGAACGCCCAGGCCGATGCATTCATGGTGCAGCATGGCCGCCGCCAGCGCGTTTTCTGCGCCTCGCTGGCGGATGTGTTCGACAACGCTGTTCCTATCGAATGGCTGGTGGACCTGCTTGAGCTGGTGCGCACCACGCCGCACCTCGACTGGCTTCTGCTGACCAAGCGTATCGGCATCGTGCTGCAGCGCCTGCAGGAGGCCCACAACTGGGTGCTGGACAACTGGCCTGCCGTGGATGCGCAGCCGCTGTCGCAGTGGCTCCAGGACTGGACCGAAGACGACACCCCGCCCAGCAACGTGTGGCTGGGTGCCACCATCACCAGCCAGCCTGAGGCCGACCGCGACATTCACAAGCTGCTGGCCGTGGCGGCGCGCGTGCGCTTCCTGAGCATGGAGCCGCTTCTGGGGCCCGTGAATCTGGAGCGTCCTCGCCCCGGGCCAGACCTTGACCAAGGCGGAGGCTCGAAGATCTGCCAGCCCTGGCTGATCCAGAGCGGCATCCATTGGGTGATCGTGGGCGGCGAGAGCGGCCCCGGCGCGCGGCCCATGCATCCGGACTGGGCACGCAGCCTGCGCGACCAGTGCAACGCTGCCGGCGTGGCCTTCTTGTTCAAGCAGCACGGCGAATGGCTGGCCACCGCGTTCTGCTCCGATGAGCAGGCCAGCCTGCCCTACAAGCGGCTCGCGTACATCCGCGGCGATGGCTCTCTCCACGACGGCACCGAAGGCGTGAATTTCTTCGGTGGCGATGAAGAGGTCACCCTCGTTGGAAAGAAGGCCGCAGGCCGCCAGCTGGACGGCCGCACCTGGGACGAGACGCCCGTCAGCTGATCCCATATCCCCTCCCCCCGAAGCCCACTCGGTGCATGCCGTGTGGGCTTTTTATTGGCCCAAAGGAACCCCATCCGATGAAGCGCGACAGGACCAGATCCATCTGGCGCGGGATGCGTGCCCGGTGCAGCAACCCGAAGCACATCAGCTATCCAAACTACGGCGGCGCTGGCGTGAGCGTCTGCGCACGCTGGGAACGCTACGAGAACTTCCTGGCGGATATGGGCCCTGCCCCGCCGGGCCTGTCGATTGAACGCCTTGACCGCAGCCAGCCCTATTGCCCAAGCAACTGCATTTGGGCAACTGACAAGCAGCAGGCCCGCAATCGCTCGAACAACGTGCTGATCGAGTTCCAAGGCGAGTCCTTGCCCATTGCGGCCTGGGCGGAACGCTACGGCCTGGCAGTTGGAACGTTGTGGCGGCGGCTCAAGGCGGGCGCCCCCATGGACATCGCCGTCAGCAAACCCCTTCTCCGCGGCAAGCCTTGGCGCGGCCACCAAAGACCCAGGAAAGAACGCACATGAAGCGAGACCAGTTCTCCATGGCCCTGCCATTCCCCAATGAGTTGGTGATTGACAATTTTGCCGGCGGCGGCGGCACCAGCACAGGCCTGGAAGCCGCGTTCGGCCGGCCCGTGGACATCGCCATCAACCACGACCCCGAGGCGCTTGCCATGCACGCGGCCAACCATCCGCACACGCTTCATCTGTGCGAATCGGTCTGGGACGTGAACCCCATCCAGGTCACAGGCAATCAGCCCGTGGCGCTGGTCTGGCTGTCGCCTGACTGCAAGCATTTCTCCAAGGCCAAGGGCGGCACGCCAGTCAGCAAGCACATCCGTGGCCTGGCCTGGGTGGGTATGCGCTGGGTGGCCATGTGCAAGCCCCGCGTGCTCATGCTGGAGAACGTGGAGGAGTTCCAGACCTGGGGCCCGATCCTCGTCGGCCCCGATGGCCTGGCCCGGCCGGACCCCGCGCGCCGCGGCAAGACCTTCCAGTCGTTCGTGCGCCAGCTCAAGGCCCACGGCTACCAGGTGGACTGGCGCGAGCTGCGCGCCAGCGACCACGGCACGCCCACGATCCGCAAGCGCCTGTTCTTGGTGGCCCGCCGCGACGGTCTGCCCATCGTCTGGCCCGAGCAAACCCACGCCGAGCCCACCGACCGCCGCGTGATCGCCGGCAAGCTGGCTGCGCACCGCACGGCCGCCGAATGCATCGACTTCGGCCTGCCGGCCGAAAGCGTGTTCGGCCGCAAGCGCCCGCTGGTGGACAACACCATGCGCCGTGTCGCAAAGGGTCTGTGGCGCCATGTGCTGACCAGTGCCAGCCCGTTCATCGTCGGTGCCGGCGGCCCGGTTTATTCGGGCCGGCCTGCAGCGACAGACCGCCCAATCGGCACCGTGACCACGCAGAACCACCGCGCTGTGGCCCAGCCCGTGATGGCGCCCGTCATGGCCCCGCTGCGCGGCACGTCCGAGCAGCACCTGGTCGGCCATGCCGTGGATGCCCCGCTGTCCACGGTTGCCGCGTCCGGCACGCACCACGCCCTGGTGGGCGCCAACCTGGTCACCATCGGCTATGGCGAGCGCGAGGGCCAGCAGCCGCGCGTGCAGGACATCACGGCACCTCTGGGCACTGTGGTGGCCGGCGGCGTCAAAAGCGCCCTGGCCATGGCCCACATCACGAAGTTCAACACCGGGAGCGTGGGCAGCGCGGTAGACGCGCCCCTGCCAACGGTGACGGCTGGCGGCACGCCAAAGCGGCCCAGCACTGGCATCCAGATGGGCCTGGTGGCCGCACACCTGGTGGACATGGGCCACGGCGAAGGGCCTGCCGGTGGCAAGCGCTGGAGCCACGGCGCGCGCAGCCTGGAGGTGCCGCTCAACACGGTCACGGCCAGCGGCGGCACCAGCGCGCTGGCTGCCGTGCACCTGACCCACCTCACGCACCAAGGCGAGCGCACCGGCAACGATCCGCGCGAGCCCCTGCGCACCATCACCGGCGCCAACCGGGGTGAGCAGGCCATGGTGGCCGCGTGCCTGGAGCAAGCCAACGGCGGGTTCTACGACGGAGACGGCCGCAGCGCGGCTGACCCCATGTCCACGGTCACATCCAGCGGCACGCAGCAGCGCCTGATCACGGCCTACCTGGTGAAGTACTACAGCGAGGGTGGCCAGGACAGCGCCTGCAGCGAGCCCATGCACACGGTGCCCACGAAGGCACGCATGGGCCTTGTGCAGACCAGCCAGGTTCCGGCCGCAACGCTGGCGCCCGAGCACGCCGAGCGGGCCCGGCTGTGCGCCGAACTGCTGCACAAGCACCTGCCCGAGCACTTCCCGGACCCCGCCGAGCTGGTGCTCATGTGGCACGCCGGGCAATGGTGGGTGCTGGTGGACATCACGCTGCGCATGCTCAAGCCGCGCGAGCTTTTCCGCGCCCAGGGCTTCCCGCGCGACTACCACTTCGAGCGCGTGCCTGACCCAGCCCTGCTGTTCCGAGGTGGCAAGCAAGCCGCCGACCCACGGGACGTGCCCCTCATCGACCTGAGCACCACCGCCCAGGTCCGCATGTGCGGCAACAGTGTCTGCCCACCGCTGGCCGAGGCGCTGGCCCGCGCCAACTTCGCCCATGAGGCGCTGATCTACGGAGTCGCCGCTTGACCCCGACCCCACCCCAGGCCGCGTGCCAGAAGCTGCTGCAGCGCGCAGGCCACGTCATCAACACCACTGCCAGCCACTGGCAAATCGACAGGAGCAACCCATGACGATCACCCTTGAAGCCATCCGCGCCGCTGGCGGAATCGTGCACAGCGACGGCAATATCTTCTTCCGCGACATCAGCATGCTGCAGGGCCTCGCCGGGGCAGCTCCTGCCGCTGTTGCGCCCCAGGGCGTGGTGGCGTGGATGCATCCCGAGACGCTGAACGTGATCAGCGCTGCTCACAAGCACGACATGTCCACGGAATACGGCGCGGAGACACGCCGCAAGGCAGAAAGCCACTCCGTCGCCCTGGTGCGTGCTGGCGAGCCTGCCGTCGCAGCGCCCGCCCTGGAAGCGCCTCCCGCTGTGGCGCCTCAGGGCGAGTACCCTCATGAGCAAATGGATGCCATGGCGCTCGCTCGCTACAAAGTCGTGCCCTCTCACGCAAGCATGCTTTGGAGCCACGCGGTAGTTGCAGGAGACGGCGTGCAGCAGCTCTATGTCGGCCGAGAGGCCGAGTGCCAGAACATGGCACGCAAGTTCGCTGGTGCATTCCTTGATGGTGCCTTTGCATTCCACTCGATGGCTGCCGCGCCCACCACACAGGCAGCGCCCGCCCTGGAAGCGCCTGCGGCCCCCTCGCGCACGTCTGTGGCAGTGCTGCAGTGCGACTGCTGCGGCCACATCGGCATCAACGACGCAGCCGACGGCAAGGCTGCGTGCAACACCTGCCGTTGGACTGGCGATAGCCCCGCCGAAGATAAATGCCCGGGCTGCAACCGCGTGGGCACGATGACAACGGCATGCCCCGAGTGCGGCGCCCGCACGACGCTCATCGCGGAAACGCACCTGCAGGCACCTGCTGCCCTGGAAGCGCCTGCAGCCCCGCCACCCCGCACGACTGGCTACATCGCGCCGAAGGGTCGCTACGTGCCACCCGTGCTGTTCAACCCATACACCGGCGAACCGCGCGATGCACGCGACATTGCCAGCGATCCGCAGGGCGTGCTGATCGTGCCGCCCGGCGCCGCAATCCAACGAGTCCGGGAGGGCTGAGCCATGGGACAGGTCACTGAAACAACGATCAAGATGATCGAGGAGCACGCAGCACGCGGGGAGCATGCACCGCTCACAGTGTGGGAACTGCGGCAGCTCGCACATGCATGGCGCAAGGCGAACAGTCTGCAGCTTGCAGATGTGGCACGGACGATGCCGGCAGATTTCTTGAGTCTCCCCTCGGGAGCTACATGCCTTGGCACGTACCGAAACGTTGACGACGGTGCAACGTACACATGGGGCAGGTGTGACGACGGCTTTTTCCGGCTCGATCAATTCGGCTGGGCAACCTGGCCAACACAAGAGGGCTTTTCTCGCGCACTGATGCTGGCAGCAGCGCCCCAGGCACCTGCTGCGCCCTCGGGTAGGTACGAGTTGGCCGACGACGGCGCGCACCAGTACCTGGATGGGATTGAGGCCCGGTACAGCATCGAGCGCGAGGACGGCACCACGCTGGCATGGGTAAATGGCGACAAGGCCGCAGCCGAGGAACTGATGGCCGCCCTGCGCCTTCCTATGCCCATCAGCCGCTCCGAATGGATCGCGGAGGTGCGCAGCTTCCTCTGCCAGGGTGGATGGGATGAGGACGTGGCGCTTTCCACCGCGCGCGACCTCTGCGAAGCACAGGATTGGCTTGGGCAGGACATCGAAGAGCCGCGCGACGCAGCCTGGGATGCATTCCGCGAAGACATTGCGGCGCAAGCACGTCGGGCAGCACCTGCTGCGCCTGCAGTGGATGCAAAAGGCGAGCGCGAGTTCTGGGCCGTGCTTGCGCCCTGTGGCGAAGGCGTGATCTTCAAGCACGAGAAGGACGCTCGATGGACCCTGACTGGTGAGGGCGCCGGGCACGGCGGCTTCGGCGTCCCAACCATCGGCGAGTCGTTCCGCGACTGCTACGAGGACGACGAGCTTGAACTCGTGCGCGTCCGTGTCGCAGCCCAGGCAGCAGCCAAGGGGTCGGCATGACGCGCGACGACGTGATCGCCATGGCCTGCGCAACGGGCTTCGGACGCATCTTTCCGGCGGACCAGGGCTTGCCAAAGACCTGGGTCGGCACGGACCTGGACAGGCTGCTTTCGTTTGCCGCCATGGTGGCCTCCGCTGAACGCGAGGCCTGCGCGAAGGCATGCGACACCCAGCAGCGAATCAACCTGGATTGGGGCGACGAGCAGCGCGCCGACACGGCAAGGACTTGCGCCGCCGCCATCCGCGCGCGCCCCACTGGGCACAAGGAGAGCACATGAAAGAACACCCACCGTTCGGCACGGCGCCGATCCGCTGCGGCCGCACGCGCTGCAGCTGGCGGGGCTACGAGACCGACCTGAACAAGGTGCCCAGCACCATCGGCAGCCTGCGCTGCACCCGCAACGCTTGCCCGACATGCGGTTGCGACAGCTACTCGTTCATGACGGTCGGCGAGATCGAGGCATGGGAGCGGAAGCAGCGCGCCCAGGCGCAGCAGAAAGGACCTGCATCGTGAAAGACTACGAACCCACACAAGAGCAGTTCGACAAGGACATGGCCAGCTGGACTATGGAAGCCTTGCGCGACGACGGCCTCTACCGGCATCTGCGCTTCCGCCTGTCCGGCGGCGGTTTCTGCTGGTTCGACATCGTGACCTGGCCTGATCGGCTGGTCATCACGGGCGACTGCGAGACGTTCACATTCACGCGCCAGAAGGACATGTTCGAGTTTTTCCGCTCCAGCGGCTCGCGCATCAACCCGGGCTACTGGAAGGAGAAGATCACAGACGGCCGAGACCGTGCGCGCAGCTTCGACTGGGACACGTTCCGCGCTGCGGCGCTGGCCGAATTCGATGGATCGACAGAAGACATGAATCCGTTCCAGCGGCTGGAAGCGCGCGATGAGCTCATCGAGGCACTGGACAGCGAGCCGGATGAATACGGCGCCGTCGATGTGTTGCGCAACTTCTCCTTCCGCGATGGCGGCCCAGGCGCGAAGGTGCTTTTCCGATTCGACCTGAGCGACGGCGCCCCGGACGGAATGACCTGGGACTACCACTACATCTGGTGCTGCCGCGCCATCGTCTGGGCAATTGCGCAGTACGACGCCGAGAAAGGACAGACCCCGTGACCACAGCACCAACACCCATGCCAGGCGGCAAGCACAGCGAAGCGGACTATCTCTCTTACGACCCATTCATGGGGGATGAGGCCGAATTGACCTGCCGCACCAAAAAGATTGTGAAGGCGAAAAAAAAGCACACCTGCTTCAGCCTGAATGGCAAGCAGGATCACAGCATCGAGCCCGGCACGTACTACCGCTATGAGCGCGCCTTGGTTGATGGCGACTTCTGGGGGCAGTACCGAATCTGCCTCGGCTGCATGGACCGATTCATCAGCGACGATGGAGAGCAAAAACAATGACTAACAGCGAAACACTCAACATTCGAGAAGCGGCGGAAATCCTCAAAATCCACGTCAAGACAGCCGAGGACCTGGTGCGCGACGGCGAGATTCCGGCAGGCAAAATTGGCAGGGCCTATGTCCTCATGCGCCGCGACGTGGTGCGCTACGCCGAGAAAGCCATCCTCCAGCAGACGGCGGACCGACTGCTGCGCAAGCGCTCACCAAAGAGCATTAGCAAGGTCCGTGCCCCGCAGGTTCGCATAGCGCATTAGCATGCGCTGCGTCTTGTGGCCTGTGATCTTCATGATCTGCGTCTCGCTCAGCGTGGTTCGCTCAAACAGGCGGCTGGTCGCTTCGTGGCGCAGATCATGAAATCGCAGGCCCTTGGCGCCGGCCTGCTCCATGATCCCCGCATACAGATTCGACAAATAATCCGTGGTGGCATGCAGATCTTCATCACGCTTAGACCACCAGGGAAAAATCAACGACTGCGGGCTGGGCACAACCAGGCCCTGCAGGTAGCCCTTTAGCACCTCCACTGCCACCGAGGATAGCGGCACCTGCCGCTTATCCCCGTTCTTGGTCTTGTCCAAAAACACCGTTCGCCGCGGCAGGTCCACCTGCGCGAGCGTCAGCGTGTACATCTCGCGCATCCGCATGGCCGTCTCCACGGCCAGGACAAACAGGCACCGCAGCGCTGCCTGGTGCTCCAGCTTCAGCGGCCTCTGCTTTCGCGCGAGCACTCCCCCATCAATCACGGCCAGCACGGCCTCGTACTCACCACGCTCCAGGCGCCGGTCACGCTCCACATCAGTGCGCGCGCCACCCTCTGCGAGGGCCGCATCGGTCTTCGTGTATTGCGCATAACCGTCTGGCAGCGTGCGCAACGGGTGATCCGGAAGGGACAGCAGCCCTTTCCGCATGCCCCAGTCTGTACACCTGGCCAGCGCGCCCACCTTCGCGCGTATCGTTGCCGGCGCCAGGTTCTCCACCCGTTTCATCTCAGTGATCCAACCATCGACCCACGCCGCATTGATCTCGCTCAGCGGATAGTGGCCGCGGGTTTCGATGATGGTACCCAGGGCGCTCCGGTCCTTAGGCGAGGGATGCGCATCACGCTCGTATTCGCGCACCAGCTCCTTAATCGTCAGCACCACCTCAGCCTTCTGATGCTCAGCGGGCACGATGCCGCGTGACAACAGCGCATCCAGCCTGGCCGCATACTCGTCGCCCTCGGCCTCAGTTGCAAAGGTCAGATAGAGCGGTTTGTCCAGCACGCCCCGACGCTTGAACGTGTACTGCCAGGTGCCATTGGGGAACTGTTTCTTGCCTGCCAAGCTGGCCTCCGATGTGCTGCAAATGGGGCGCGAGTCTACGCCCAGGCAGGATGGTAGACAACTGTTCTTGGCTGGTAGACGCTCCCTTTGGCTACCATTGAGGGCGGTAAAACGGGCAAAGAAAAAGGCCCTAGATGTCTCTAGGGCCTTGATTTCATTCAGTTTTTAGTGGTGGGTGCTAACGGGGTCGAACCGCTGACCTACGCCTTGTAAGGGCGCCGCTCTACCAACTGAGCTAAGCACCCCACCTTGACTGGTGTCAGTTCAGGGCATCCTTCAATGCCTTGCCCGGACGGAACTTGGGAACCTTGGCGGCCTTGATCTTGATGGTCTCGCCGGTGCGGGGGTTGCGGCCCGTGCGGGCGGCGCGCTTGCCAACGGCGAATGTACCAAAACCAACGAGCGACACTGTACCACCCTTTTTGAGGGTTTTCTTCACAGCCTCAATCGTGGAATCCAGTGCGCGAGCAGCCGCAGCCTTGGAGATGTCGGCGTTGTTAGCGATGTGCTCAATCAGTTCGGTTTTATTCACAAGATGCCTCTGGAGAAATAAGTGAATGGAATGTCTCTGCGGCCACCAACTTGGCGCGACCAGAAACCCGGCGCGACGGATACGGAATCTGGCTTGCCGTTCGACGCTTGCCTCGGGGCAGGCATCGGTGAATTAAAGCCATCGACCTTCCAGGTGTCAATGCACGCTGTGCATCGCAACGACAGGGCACGATTCTATGCGGTTTTGGCGCCAGCTTTGGCTTTGCGGCCGGTTTTTTGCGCGCAGCGGGTGCTAGCGGCTTCACGAATTGACAAGGGTTGACAATGGACTTGCCCGCCGCAGGCCTTGCCAGTGCTGCAATGCGCCTTGGTGCTGCGCGCCGGCAAGGCTGCAGCAGCTGCCCTGCCTCACTCATATGCTTCCAAAAGAAGAGCACCCCAGACCGCCCCGCATGTCAGGCGCATGGGCTGGGGGAGCGATCCGCAACGCCCTCAGTGCGTGACCCGCGCGCGGATCTCGGGCAGGGCTTTTTGCAGGTAGTACACCATGGACCAGACGGTGAGCACGGCGGCCACCCAGATCAGCACCTGGCCCCAGACGCCGGTGTCGATCATGCCGAACACACGGCCGTCGTACAGCAGGAAGGGGATGGCCACCATCTGCGCCGTGGTCTTGAGCTTGCCCAGCATGTGCACGGCCACGCTCTTGCCCGCGCCCAGGTGCGCCATCCACTCGCGCAGGGCCGAGATGGCGATCTCGCGGCCGATGATGATCAGGGCCACGAATACATCGGTGCGCTGCAGATGCACCAGCACCAGCAGCGAGGCGCAGACCAGGAACTTGTCGGCCACGGGATCGAGGAAGGCGCCGAAGGCCGATGTCTGGTTGAGCTTGCGCGCCAGGTAGCCGTCGAGCCAGTCGGTGGCCGCGAAGACGATGAACATGACCGTGGCGACCAGGTTGCGGGTCGCCACGTCGAAAGGCGCATAGAACACCCCGACGATCAGCGGAATCGCGACGATCCGCGTACAGGTCATCAAGGTGGGGATTGTGAGAAACATGGCCGCCATTGTGTCACGTACCTTGGTGTTTGAGGTTCTGTTTGCGGGCCTGCGGTGCAGCCCGCGGGACAGTCGTTTCAATGCAATGCACGGTAGATATCTTCAGCCAGCGCGGCCGAGATGCCGTCCACGCTGCACAGGTCTTCCACCGTGGCTTCCGACACGCCGCGCACGCCGCCGAAGCGCTGCAGCAGGCGCGCGCGCTTCTTGGGGCCCACGCCCGGAATCTCCTCGAGCTTGCCGCCGCCCACGCGCACCTTGGCGCGCGCCGCGCGCATGCCGGTGATGGCGAAGCGGTGGGCCTCGTCGCGGATCTGGGCCACCAGCATCAGCGCGGCCGAGTCGTAGCCCAGGTAGATCTTCTCGCGCCCGTCGGCAAAGACCAGTTCTTCCAGGCCGACCTTGCGCCCCTCGCCCTTTTCCACGCCCACGATGCGCGAGACATCGAGCCCCAGCTGCTCGAAGACTTCGCGCGCCATGCTGACCTGGCCCTTGCCACCGTCGACCAGTACCAGGTCCGGCAGTTGCGGCTGCTTGCCGGTGAGCTCGGCACCGCCCGCCTCTCTTTGCGCCTCGGCCACGCGGCTGTAGCGGCGCGTCAGCACCTGGCGCATGGCGGCATAGTCGTCGCCGCCCGTGATGCCTTCGATGTTGAAGCGCCGGTATTCGCTGCTTTGCATCTTGTGGTGATGGAAGACCACGCAGGAGGCCTGCGTGGCCTCGCCTGCCGTGTGCGAGATGTCGAAGCATTCGATGGTGAGTTCGTCCAGGTTCTCGCAGGCCAGGTCCAGCGCCTCGACCAGCGCGCGCGTGCGCGCCTGCTGCGAGCCTTCTTCGGCCAGCAGGCGGGCCATCTGGATGTCGGCGTTCTTTTGCGCCATCTCCAGCCAGATGCGCCGCTGCTCGCGCGGCTGCTGCACGGCGGTGATGCGCACGCCGCCTTGCTCGCTCAGCAGCGCCAGCAGTTTCTTGTCCACCGGGTGGCTGACGATGAGCACGGGCGGCACGGCCACGCCGGTGTAGTGCTGGGCGATGAAGGCCTCCAGCACGATCTCCTCGACCGGGCGCGCGGACTCGGCAAGACTGGCCTCTTCCTCGCCGGCGTAGACCGAGGCGGCATCGCCCAGGTTGGCGGGAAAGTACGGCCGGTCGCCCAGGTGGCGGCCGCCGCGCACCATGGCCAGGTTCACGCAGGCGCGGCCGCCCTGCACCTTCACGGCGAGGATGTCCACGTCGCGGTCGTCGGCGGTTTCTATGACCTGCTGGTGCAGCACGCGCGACAGTGCCGTCATCTGGTTGCGCACCTCGGCGGCCTGCTCGTATTCCATGCGCCCGGCGTGCTCCATCATGCGGGCCTCCAGCTGGCGCAGCAGTTCCTGGGTCTCGCCGCGCAGCATGGCCTCGGCATTGCGCACATCCAGCGCATAGGCTTCGGGCGAGATCAGGTCCACGCAGGGGCCGGAGCAGCGCTTGATCTGGTAGAGCAGGCAGGGCCGCGAGCGGTTGGCGAAGACCGTGTCCTCGCAGGTGCGCAGCCTGAAGACCTTTTGCAGCAGCTGGATGCTTTCCTTGACGGCCCAGGCATTGGGATAGGGGCCGAAGTAGCGGTGGCGCTTGTCCACGGCGCCGCGGTAGTAGGCCATGCGGGCGAAGAGCTGGTGGGCCGGCTCGCCATCCCGGCCGTCGCGCGCGGCCACGCCGGTGATCTTCAGATAGGGATAGCTCTTGTCGTCCCTGAACAGGATGTTGTACTTGGGTTGCTGCGTCTTGATCAGATTGTTTTCGAGCAGCAGGGCCTCGGCCTCGGAGCGCACCACCGTGGTCTCCATGCGGGCGATCTTGCCCACCATGTGGCCTATGCGCGTGCCGCCATGGTTCTTGGTGAAGTAGCTGGAGACGCGGCGCTTGAGGTTGATGGCCTTGCCCACGTACAGCAGCGTGCCTGCCGCGTCGAAATAGCGGTAGACGCCGGGCAGGCCCGGCAGCGCTGCCACCTGGGCCAGCAGTTCATCGGAATGGGGTTCGGACATGCGCCTATTGTGGCCGCTGCCCGGGCCCGCCGCAGCGGGCCTGCGGGCCCTCGGGCTCTTACTCGGCCTCGATCTTCGAGGACTTGACCACCTGGGCCCAGTTGGCCCAGTCGGTCTTGACCATGGCGCCGAGCTGCTGCGGGTTCATGTAGTCGGCAGTGGCGCCCTGCTCCTGCGCCTTTTGCTTGAAGGCCGGGTTCTCCACCACCTTCTTGAGGTCGGCCGTGAGCTTGTCGATCACGGGCCTGGGCGTGGCGGCGGGCGCGAACACGGCAAACCAGGAGGTGGCGTTGACGCCTGCGTAGCCGGCCTCGGCCGTGGTGGGCGCATCCGGCAGGCTGGGCAGGCGCTGCGTGCCGGTGACGGCCAGCACGCGCAGCTTGCCGCTTTGCACATGGGGCATGAAGGGCGGCGCCGTGCCGAAGGTCAGGTCCACCTGGCCACCCAGCAGGTCCTGCAGCGCGGGGCCGGTGCCCTTGTAGGGGACGTGGACCATCTTGATGCCGGCCTGCTGCTCCAGCATGGCGCCCGTCACGTGCTGCAGCGAGCCATTGCCCGACGAGGCGTAGTTCAGCTTGCCCGGGTTGGCCTTGGCATAGGCCACGAGTTCGGCCAGCGTCTTCACGGGCAGCTCGGACCGCACCACGATGATCTGCGGCGCCGACAGCACATTGGCCACGGGCTGGAAGTCGCCCTGCTCCCAGGTGCGGGTCTTGGTCAGGTGGGGCGAGATCACGTGGTAGCCCGAGTACTGCATGAGCAGGGTGTAGCCATCGGCCTCGGCACGCTTGACCAGGCTGGCCGCGATGGAGCCGTTGCCACCGCCCTTGTTGTCCACCACCACCGACTGGCCGATCACCGGCGCCAGCGCCTGGGCCGCCATGCGCGCGGCCAGGTCGGTGGTGCCGCCGGCTGCGGCCGGCACGATCATGGTGATGGTCTTGGCGGGGTAGCCGCCCTGCGCCAGTGCGGCTGTGCCGCCCAGGCCCAGTCCTGCGATGGCCATGGCCACGGCTGCGATCTGTCTGCGTTGAATCTTCTTCATCTTTGTCTCCTTGGTTTGCTCGGTTCTTGTGAATGAGAATGCGCGCCGGCCTCAGCCCTTGGCCAAAGCCCGTTCGCGGATGGCTGCAAAGTCGGCCGGTGGCTGGTGCAGGTCCAGCCGCGCGCCGGCCTTGGCGATCTGGCTGGCCGTGTCATGACCGATCAGCGCGGGCAGGCTGCGCGCGGCCGCGACGATCTGCGCCAGGTCCACGCCGGTGTCGTAGCCCATGAGCTGCAGCGCGTGGACGATGTCCTCCGTGCAGGCATTGCCCGAGGCGCCCGGCGCATAGGGGCAACCGCCCAGGCCGCCGATGGAGGCATCGAAGCGGTCGCCGCCCGCCTCGATGGAGGCCAGCACATTGGCCAGCGCCATGCCGCGCGTGTTGTGGAAATGCAGGGTCATGCCCAGCTGCGGCCAGCGCTGCCGGAAGGCGGCCACCATGGCGCGCACCTGGGTCGGGAAGGCCATGCCCGTGGTGTCGCACAGCGTGATGCCCTGCACGCCCAGATCGGCAAAGCGCTGCACCCAGCCGAAGACTTCCTGCTGCGGCACATCGCCCTCCATGGGGCAGCCAAAGCAGCACGACAGCGAGACGTTGACCGGCACGCCTGCCTGCTGCGCCGTGGCCACGACCTGGGCCAGCGCCGCGAACGACTGGCTGCGCTGCATGCGCAGGTTGCACAGGTTGTGGGTCTCGCTGACCGACATGACGAGGTTGAGTTCGTCCGTGCGCGCCTCGATGGCGCGCTCGGCGCCCCGCGCATTGGGCACCAGGGCGGTGTAGACGGTGCCGGGGCGGCGCTCTATCTCACGCATGACGATTTCGCCGTCGCGCAGCGCGGGAATGGCGGTGGGCGAGACAAAGGCCGTGACCTCGATCTTGGACAGGCCGGCCTGCGACAGTGCATTGACCAGGGCGATCTTGTCCTCGGTGGGGACAAAGGCCTGCTCCATCTGCAGCCCGTCGCGCGTGCCGACCTCGTTGAAGAAAACGCGGCGGCCCGCGCCCTGCCAGACATCCGTGGTGTGGACGGCGTTCATTGGATCACTCCCTTGCTGCGCAGCAGCGCAATCTGTTCGGCCGTGAGGCCGGCCTCGGCCAGCACCGCGTCGGTGTCGTCGCCCACATGGGGGGCGCTGGTGCGCACCGTACCCGGCGTGAGCGAGAGCTTGGGCACGATGCCCGGCACCTCGATGTCGTCGCCGTCGCGCGTGTGCTGGCTGAGGATCATGTCGCGGGCGCGGTAGTGCGGGTCCTCGGCAATGTCCTTGGCGGTGTAGACCTTGCCGGCCGGCACGCGTGCGGCGGCCAGCTGGTCCATCACGGCCTGCACGCTCTGCGTGCGCGTCCAGCCGCCGATGACGGCATCGATCTCGGCAATGCGCGCCACGCGGCCCGCGTTGTCGGCCAGTTGCGGATCGTCAGCCAGGTCCTGGCGGCCGATGGTGGCCATCAGGCGCTTGAAGATGGAGTCGCCATTGCCGGCCACCAGCACCCAGCCGTCCTGGCAGGGATAGGCGTTGGACGGCGCGATGCCCGGCAGCGCGCTGCCTGCGGCCTCGCGCACGGCGCCGAAGGCGCTGTATTCGGGCAGCAGGCTTTCCATGACGTTGAACACGGCCTCATGCAGCGCCACGTCGATGACCTGGCCGGCACCGCCGTTCACCTTGCGGTGGTACAGGGCCATCATCACGCCGATCACGCCATGCAGAGCGGCCAGCGTGTCGCCAATGGACACGCCCACGCGCACCGGTACGCGGCCCGGCTCGGCCGTCAGGTGGCGCAGGCCGCCCATGGCCTCGCCGATCACGCCAAAGCCCGGCAGGTCGCGGTAGGGGCCGGTCTGGCCGTAGCCCGAGATGCGCAGGATGACCAGCCCGGGGTTGAGCGCATGCAGCTGCTCGGGCGACATACCCCAGCCCTCCAGCGTGCCGGGACGGAAGTTCTCCACCAGCACATCGGCCTCGGCGATCAGGCGCCGCGCGATGTCCTGGCCCTCCTGCTGGCGCAGGTCCAGCGCCACCGAACGCTTGTTGCGCGACTGCACCTGCCACCAGACCGAGGTGCCGTTCTTGATCAGGCGCCAGTTGCGCAGCGGATCGCCCGCGCCCGGCGCCTCGATCTTGACCACGTCGGCGCCGAACTCGCCCAGCGTCTTGCCGCAGAACGGCCCGGCGATCAATTGCCCCATCTCGACCACGCGCACGCCGCTGAGCGCGCCGGGTGTGGGGGCCTGCCTTGTCTGTTGTGTCATGGGTTAGCGCTTCCTCTTTGTCTCCTGCGGCCGGCCTCCGATGGCATTGCCGCGGCGCCGATCTTGCCGCCGTCCGCGCCGGCCGCAAAACGCTCAAGCGCGACGCTGCCATCGCAAACCGGCATGGCAGAACCCGGTCGGGCGGGGCCGGGCGATAATCGCCACCCCATGAAACTCGACCCGATTTCGCTGCGCCTGTTCGTGGCCGTGATGGAGGAAAGCGCCATCGCACGCGCTGCCGCACGCGAACACATCGCCCCCTCGGCCGCCAGCCGGCGGCTGGCCGAGCTGGAGAGCCAGCTGCAGGTGGAGCTGTTCACCCGCAGCAACCGCGGCAGCGTACCCACGGCCGCCGCCTTTGCACTGCTGAATATGGCGCGCGGCGTGCTCAATGACCTGGACGGCATCGGCGAGCAGATGCGCGAGTACGGCAGCGGCCTGCGCGGCCATGTGCGCGTGATGGCCAACATCTCGGCCATCACGCAGTTCCTGCCCTCCCAGCTGCAGCGCTTCCTGGACCAGCACCCGCATGTGGACGTGCGCCTGCAGGAGCGGGTGAGCAGCGACATCGCGCGCGCCGTGGCCGACAACGAGGCCGATATCGGCATCCTCAACCAGGGCAGCTACGGAGAGAAGATCCGCCTGCGCCCGTACCGGCGCGATCGCCTCATCGTCATCGTGCCCCAAGGCCATGCGCTGGTACGCAGGCGCTCGCTGCGGCTGGCCCAGGTGCTGGACCATGACCTGGTGGGCATGCACGCGGGCAGCGCGCTCAACCACCAGATCACGCGCGCCGCGGCCGACCTGGGCCTGCAGCCCCGGCTGCGCATGAAGGTCACGGGCTATGACGCGCTGTGCCTGATGGTGGCCTCGGGCCTGGGCGTCGGCATCCTGCCCGAAGGCAGCGCACGCCTGTACCTGGGCGCCCTGCCGCTGCGCTGCATTGCGCTGGACGAGCCCTGGGCCGAGCGCCAGCTGATGCTGTGCGTGCGCTCGCAGGAGGCACTGCCGCCCGTGGCGCAGTTGCTGGTCGAACACCTGTGCGAACCCTGATTCCCATGCTTGCCTTCAACCCCATCCCACCGGCCCCTCTGCCAGAGCAGGCCGCTGCACGGACCTGGGACATCTTCTGCCAGGTCATAGACAACTTCGGCGACATCGGCGTGTGCTGGCGCGCGGCGGCCGACCTGGCCTCACGCGGCCAGCGCGTGCGGCTGTGGATGGACGACGCCAGCGCCCTGGCCTGGATGGCGCCCCGGCCGCACCCGGCCGGACTCAGCGTGCACGGCTGGCCCACGCAGGCGCAGGACGTCCCGCAGGCCGTGGGCGATGTGGTCATCGAGGCCTTCGGCTGCGAGATTCCGCCGCCCTTTCTGGCGGCCATCGCGCGCCGCGCGCCGCTGTGGATCAACCTGGAGTACCTGTCGGCCGAGGACTATGTGGAGCGCTGCCACCGCCTGCCCTCCCCGCTGATGTCGGGGCCGGCTGCGGGGTTGACGCGCTGGTTCTTCTATCCGGGCTTCACGGCCGCCACGGGCGGCCTGCTGCGCGAGCCGGACCTGGCCGCGCGCCAGGCGACTTTTGCTTCCGAGGGCCGGCAGGCCTGGCGCACACGCCACGGCATAGGCACCGACGATTGCGCCATCTCGCTGTTCTGCTACGAGCCCCCTGCCCTGCCGCACTGGCTGTACCAGCTGCATGCAGCGCCCCCTGCGCCGCAGGCCACGCATTTGCTGGTGACCCCGGGGCGCGCAGCCGCCGCCGTGCAACAGGCCATGGCCGGCGTGCCCGCCGCAGACCACGGTGCGGTGACACGGCATGCGCTGCAGCCCTGCCCCCAGCCGCAGTTCGACGAGATGCTCTGGGCCTGCGACCTGAACCTGGTGCGCGGCGAGGATTCGCTGGTACGTGCGCTGTGGGCCGGCCAGCCCCTGGTCTGGCACATCTATCCCCAGCACGACGACGCCCACCACGACAAGCTAGACGCCTTCCTGGACTGGCTGCAGGCGCCGGCCAGCCTGCGCGCCTTCCACCATGCCTGGAACGGCATGACGCCGGCAAGCACCCTGCCCGCGATCACGCCTGCGCTGCTGCGGCAATGGCAGGACTGCGCACTGGCCGCGCGCGCGCGGCTGCTGCAACAGACCCCATTGATTGAGCAGCTGCAAGCTTTCGTGACCGAAAAAAGCTAGAATGCACGTTTTGCCTCCCTGGAGGCGCCGTTGCGGGCGACCGCCAGCCGGCCGCCATCGACCAACCAGGGTTGCACCCGCCGCGGAACTGCGGCAGGCGCACCGTCCCAGCGACTTCGCTTGCCTGCCCTGTTGAGCGGCTTCAACCTCAGCCAAGCAAGCTATGAAAATCGCTCAAGAAATCCGCGCCGGCAACGTGATCATGCACGGCAAGGACCCGATGATCGTCCTGAAGACCGAATACGCTCGCGGTGGCCGCGGCGCCGCCACCGTGCGCATGAAGCTCAAGGCCCTGCTGTCGAACATGGGCACCGAAGTCGTGTTCAAGGCCGACGACAAGATCGACAACGTGATCCTGGACAAGAAGGAGTGCACCTACTCCTACTTCGCCGATCCGATGTACGTCTGGATGGATGCCGAATACAACCAGTACGAAGTGGAAGCCGCCAACATGGGCGACGCCATCAACTACCTGGAAGACGGCATGCAGGCCGAAGTCGTGTTCTACGACGGCAAGGCCATCTCCTGCGAACTGCCCACGTCCGTGGAACGCGAAATCACCTGGACCGAACCCGCCGTCAAGGGCGACACATCGGGCAAGGTGCTCAAGCCCGCCAAGATCGCCACCGGCTTTGAAGTGCCCGTGCCCCTGTTCGTGAGCCAGGGCGACAAGATCGAAATCGATACCCGCACCGGCGAGTACCGCAAGCGCGTCTAAACAACGCCTGCAGTTCCCTCTGCGAAGCCCCTGGCAGTCTCTGCCAGGGGCTTTTTCTTTAGGCGCGCGGCACCCATGCAGATATTTACCCGGATTTAATTGACTTGCATATTTTACCCGGCTAATATCCAGCTCATGACTACCGACTCTTGCATGGCGGGCGCCGAGCCCGCACCCAGCTACACCATCTTCCAGGGCCATGGCCGCGTGCTGCAGGGGGACAGGCCTGCCGTCCTGCAGTTCCTGCAAAGCCATGAACAGCAGCCGCAAGGCAGCGGATCGGCGCCGCCGCTGTGGGTTTTCGACGACCACAGCGGCATGCGGCTGGACCTGGACTGGCGCAGCGAACTGGCCGCATCGCCCGCACCCGGCCAAGCCGCCGCACCGCGCAGCGTGGGCCGCCCCAAGCTGGGCGTGGTGGCACGCGAAGTCACCTTGCTGCCACGGCACTGGGAATGGCTGAACCGCCAGCCCGGCGGCGCCTCCGGCGCACTGCGCAGACTGGTGGACGAGGCGCGTGGCAAGCATGCCGCACAGGATGCCGTGCGCGCCGCCACCGAGGCCGCCTACCGATTCATGAGCGAGATGGCGGGCGACCTGCCCCATTTCGAGGACGCCAGCCGCGCCCTCTTTGCACACCAGGCCGACGCCTTTGCAAGGCACACCGCCACCTGGCCCGAGGATGTGCGAAGCTATCTGCAGCAACTGAGCAGCGCTGCCTGGTCCTCGCCGCCATCGCCGCCATCGCCAGCGCAGGACTGAAGCCCCCGCCTTCCATTGCATTTTCTCGTCGCATTAACAGACACAACATGACGAAACCTAACGAGCCTCTGCCCCAGGCTGCTGCGCCTGCCGCATCCAGCCCCGCCGGGCCGCCCATCGCCCACGGCACCCAGCCGCTGTGGCGCACCTTCCTGGTGTTCCTGGGCCCCATGGTCCTGGCCAATATCCTGCAGTCGCTGTCGGGCACCATCAACAGCGTCTTCATCGGCCAGATGCTGGGCGTGCAGGCCCTGGCGGCCGTCGCGGCCTTTTTTCCGGTGATGTTTCTCTTCATCGCCTTCGTGATCGGCCTGGGCGCAGGCTCCTCGGTGCTGATAGGCCAGGCCTACGGTGCGCGCATGCACGACAAGCTGCGCGCCATCGCAGGCACGGCCATGTGCATAGGGCTGCTGTTCGGCGCCGTCGTGGCCCTGTTCGGCGGACTGTTCACCGAGCCGCTGATGCGCCTGCTGGGCACGCCGCCCGACATCATGGAGCAGGCCACGCTGTATTCGCGCATCGTGCTGCTGGGCATGCCGGGGCTGTTCGTGTTCCTGCTGGCCACCTCGCTGCTGCGCGGCGTGGGCGACACGGTCTCGCCCATGCTGGCCCTGCTGATCTCCACCGGCACGGGCCTGGTCTGCACGCCGGCGCTGATCGCGGGCTGGGGCGGCCTGCCGCGCCTGGGCGTGGCTAGCGCGGGCGTGTCCATGATCCTGGGCTTCACCCTGGCCCTGGGCTGGCTGGGCTGGCGGCTGCGCCGCATAGCCAGCCCGCTGGCGCCCAATGCCGCGTTGTGGAAAGCCATGCGCATTGACCGGACCCTGCTCAAGAGCATCCTGCGCGTGGGCATTCCCACGGGCGTGCAGATGATCGCCTCGTCCATGGCCGGGCTGGTCGTCGTGTCGCTGGTCAACGGCTTCGGCTCCAGCGCCACGGCAGCCTATGGTGCGGTCAACCAGATCAACTCGTTTGCGCAGTTCCCGGTCATTTCGGTGGCCATCACGGCCTCCATCCTCGGCGCCCAGGCCATCGGCGCTGGCCGCAGCGAGCGCCTGGGCGCCATCACGGCCACGGCCATACGCATGAACCTGGTGCTGGGTGCCGCCCTGGCCCTGATCGGCAGCCTGTTCGCGCGGCCGCTGCTGGGCATGTTCATCACCGACGAGCAGGTGCTGGTGCTGGCCATCGAGCTGCTGTACATCGTGCTGTGGAGCGGCCTGCTGCTGGGCTGCTTCATTGCCCTGTCGTCCATCATGCGTGCCAGCGGCGATGTGGTCATTCCCACGGCCATCACCATCACGGTGCTCGCCGTGCTGGAGCTGCCCCTGGCATGGTGGCTGAGCCGCAGCTTCGGGCTGATGGGAATCTGGATGGCCTTTCCGCTGTCCTACACCCTGACGCTGTGCCTGCAGACCGCCTACTACAAGCTGGTGTGGAAGAAGCGCCCGATCCGCCGCATGGTGTAAGGCGTGCGCCATGCAAAACAGGCTTCCCGAGGGAAGCCTGTTTTTTTGGGGGTGGGCAAAGCGTCAGGCGTTCAGGTCCAGCACCACGCGCCCTTCGATCTTGCCTTCATGCATGCGCGCGAAGATGTCGTTGATGTTCTCCAGCCGGTCGGTGGACACGGTGGCCTTGACCTTGCCCATGGCCGCGAAATCCAGCGACTCCTGCAGGTCCAGCCGCGTGCCCACGATGGAGCCACGCACCGTCACGCCGCTGAGCACCATGTTGAAGATGGGCAGCGGGAAGCTGCCGGGCGGCAGGCCGTTGAGCGATACCGTGCCGCCGCGCCGCACCATGCCCAGCGCCTGCTCGAAGGCCTTGGGCGAGACCGCCGTGACCAGGGCGCCGTGCGCGCCGCCAATCTCTTTTTTCAGATAGGCCGCAGGGTCCGTGGTCATGGCATTGACCGTGACCTGTGCGCCCAGGCGCCGGGCCAGCGCCAGCTTGTCGTCATCCACGTCCACCGCCGCCACGTTCAGGCCCATGGCCTTGGCATATTGCACGGCCATGTGGCCCAGGCCGCCGATGCCCGAGATCACCACCCAGTTGCCGGGCCTGGTGTCGGTGACCTTCAGGCCCTTGTAGACCGTGACGCCCGCGCACAGCACGGGAGCGATCTCGATCAGGTCCACGCTGCCGGGCAGCAGGCCCACGAAATTGGCATCGGCCAGCGCGTACTGCGCAAAGCCGCCGTTGACGGAGTAGCCGGTGTTCTTTTGCTGCTCGCACAGCGTCTCCCAGCCACCCAGGCAATGCTCGCAATGGCCGCAGGCCGTGTACAGCCACGGAATGCCGACGCGGTCGCCCTCCTTCACGTGGGTGACGCCCGCGCCCACGGCGGCCACGTAGCCCACGCCTTCGTGGCCGGGAATGAAGGGCGGATTGGGCTTGACGGGCCAGTCGCCCTGCGCCGCGTGCAAATCGGTATGGCAGACGCCGCAGGCCTCGATCTTCACCAGCACATGGCCGGGATCGGGCCTGGGCACCGGGACTTCCTCGATGGTGAGCGGCTTGCCAAACTCCCGCACCACGGCGGCCTTCATGGTCCTGTTCATTCGCGCCATCCTTTCTTTGCGTCAAAGTAGGTACAGCATTTCAGCGAAGCGACCTGAACGCCTTGATCAAAATCAGGCCTTGGACCATCAAGGAAAAAAAAGCGGGCAAGGAAAACCTTGCCCGCTTTTCAGGGATGCGAATGCAGGCCTTACACGGGCTGGCCCACCAGGTCGTGGCCCTGCGTGCCCACGATGCGCGCCTTGACGAAGTCGCCCACCTTGTAGGTCTTGCTGGCCTTCTCGGGCGGCAGCAGGTGCACCAGGCCGTCGATCTCGGGGGCATCGGCATAGCTGCGGCCCACGCCACCCTTCTTGCCCAGGCCCACGGACTTGTCTACCAGCACCTGCATGGTCTGGCCGACGCGCTTTTGCAGGCGTGCCGTGGAAACCTCCTCGGCCACGGCCATGAAACGCGCGCGGCGCTCCTCGCGCACTTCCTCGGGCAGCATGCCGGGGATCTCATTGGCGGCAGCGCCTTCGACCGGGCTGTAGGCAAAGCAGCCCGCACGGTCGATCTGCGCCTCGCGCAGGAACTGCAGCAGGTGCTCGAACTCCTGCTCCGTCTCGCCGGGGAAGCCGGCGATGAAGGTGGAGCGGATCACCAGGTCGGGACAGATCTCGCGCCAGCGCTGCAGGCGCTCCAGGTTCCTCTCGCCGTTGGCGGGGCGCTTCATGCGCTTCAAGACATCGGGATGGCTGTGCTGGAAGGGCACGTCCAGATAGGGAAGCACGCGGCCCGTGGCCATGAACGGAATGATCTCGTCCACGCTGGGGTACGGATAGACGTAGTGCAGGCGCACCCAGGCGCCATAGGGCTCGGCGATCTCGGCCAACGTCTGCACCAGTTCATGCATGCGTGTCTTCACCGGCTTGCCGTCCCAGAAGCCCGTGCGGTACTTCACGTCCACGCCATAGGCCGAGGTGTCCTGGCTGATCACCAGCAGCTCCTTGACGCCGCCCTCGAACAGCGCGCGCGCCTCCTTGAGCACATCGCCCACCGGACGCGAAACCAGATCGCCGCGCATGGAAGGGATGATGCAGAAGGTGCAGCGGTGGTTGCAGCCCTCGGAAATCTTCAGATAGGCGTAGTGCCTGGGCGTGAGCTTGATACCCGCCTCGCCAAAGGCGCCCGGCACCAGGTCGATGAAGGGATCGTGCGGCTTGGGCAGATGGGTGTGGACGGCATTCATCACCTCCTGCGTGGCGTGCGGACCGGTCACGGCCAGCACGCTGGGATGCACTTCCTGGATCAGGTTGCCGCCGTCCTTGCCCGCCTTGGCACCCAGGCAGCCGGTGACGATGACCTTGCCGTTCTCGGCCAGCGCCTCGCCAATGGTGTCCAGGCTCTCGCGCACGGCGTCATCGATGAAGCCGCAGGTGTTGACGATCACCAGGTCAGCGCCCTCGAAGGTCTTGGAGGTCTGGTAACCCTCGGCGCTGAGCTGGGTAAGGATGAGTTCGGAGTCCGTGAGTGCCTTGGGGCACCCGAGGGAGACGAATCCCACGCGCGGAGCGGCCGCGCCGGCAGGGGTTGTCATGGTTGTTGCGTCGCTCGTGGGGGTCATAGGGGCGATATTGTCCCAGTTCTGCGCGAACTTGGTAAACCGCCCCCGAACTTATCCCTGCAAGCTCAGCTATTGCGCTTGATCCCGAGCGCGCCCAGCATCTGCTCGGTCTGCTTTTGCATCTGCTCCTGCATCTGGGCGAACATGTTCTGCGACTGCTCCATGTAGCTGCTCATCATGTTCTGCATGGCGGGCGGCTGCATGCGCATGAACTGGCTCCAGGCCTCGGGCGAGGTGCCCTGGGCCTGCTCGGCGAGCTTGTTCTGGAAGTCGGTGAACATCTGCACGTTCTTTTCCAGGTAGGAGCCCATGTAGCCCTGCATGGCGTGGCCGTAGAAACGGATGATGTTGGCCAGCACGGTCTCGGAGAACATGGGCGCGCCGCCCGCCTCTTCTTCCAGAATGATCTGCAGCAGGATGCTGCGCGTGAGGTCTTCGCCCGTCTTGGCGTCCTTGACCACCACGGGCTCGTTGCCCATCACCAGCTGCTTGACTTCCGTCAGCGTGATGTAGGAGGACGTGTTGGTGTCGTAGAGACGGCGGTTGGGGTATTTCTTGATCACGCGCTGGGCGCTGGGGGCGGCGGCTGTTGTCGTCTCTTGCATTGCAATGCTTCTCCTCTTGTACCTGCTGTACCTGTTTGCGCCTGCTTGCACCGGCTCGTGCGGGCAATCGGCTATTGCACTGCAACAGATTCTAGGCAGCACCTGCAGCACCCGGCGCAGCAGTAACCCTGATGGGGATCAACGCATGCGACACGGCAAATGGCCGCCATGCAACCGTTGGGGCAAAAAAAATCCCGCTTGAAGCGGGATTTCTTTTTTGCAGCCCCTGGTGAGACTGCTGTGTTTGGTAGGCGCGATTGGACTCGAACCAACGACCCCCACCATGTCAAGGTGGTGCTCTAACCAGCTGAGCTACGCGCCTGTCGTTTGTTGAAGCCGCAAGTATAGCAGTGCAAAACAGGGCTTCCGGGCAAGTTGCGCAGTTTTTTGGATCAACCCGCCACCCTGGCGCGTTCCAGCATGGCGTGCATCAGCACATTGCAGCCTGCGGTGATGTCCGCGGGCGTGGCGTCCTCGATCTCGTTGTGGCTGATGCCGTCCTTGCAGGGGATGAAGACCATGCCGGCCGGCGCCAGCCGCGCCATGTAGACCGCATCATGCCCGGCGCCCGAGACGACGGGCATGTGCGAGTAGCCCAGGGCCTTGGCGGCGCGCGCCACCGCATCCACGCAGTCGGCATGGAAGGGTTGGGCGGGGTAGCTGGACACCAGGTTGATCGCTATGGGCAGGCCCGTCTCCCGGCTGATGCGGTCGACCACGGCGCGGATGTCGGCGTCCATGACTTCGCAGTCGGCATCGGTGGCGTTGCGCAGGTCGATGCTGAATTTGACCTGCCCCGGGATCACGTTGCGGCTGTTGGGATGGACCTGCACCATGCCCACGGTACCGCGCCCGTGGGGCGGATGGCGATGGGCGCAGGCCACCACTTCCTGCATCAGTTGCGCGGCGGCCTGCAGCGCATCCTTGCGCAGGGCCATGGGCGTGGGGCCGGCATGGGCTTCCATGCCCGTGACCACGCAGTCGTACCAGCGGATGCCCAGCACGCCGGTGACCACGCCAATGGTCTTGGCGTTGTCCTCCAGCACCGGGCCCTGTTCGATGTGGGACTCGAAGTAGGCGCCGATCGGGTGGTCTCCCGGTTCCTGGCTGCCCACATAGCCGATGCGCTCTAGCTCGCCCTTGACGGTCTTGCCTTCGGAGTCGGTGGCCGCATAGGCATGCTCCAGCGTGAAGGCCTTGGCGAACACGCCCGAGCCCATCATTACCGGCACGAAGCGCGAGCCTTCCTCGTTCGTCCAGAAGGCCACCTCGATGGGCGCTTCGGTCTCGATGCCGTGGTCGTTGAGCGTGCGCACCACCTCCAGCCCCGCCAGCACGCCGTAGTTGCCGTCGAACTTGCCGCCCGTGGGCTGGGTGTCGATGTGGCTGCCCGTCATGATGGGCGGCAGGCTGTTGTCGCGCCCGGGCCGGCGCATGAAGCCGTTGCCGATCTTGTCGATGGTCACCGTCATGCCCGCCTCGCGCGCCCAGCGGGTCACCAGATCACGGCCCTGGCGGTCCAGGTCGGTCAGCGTCAGGCGGCACACGCCGCCCTTGGGCGTGGCGCCGATCCGGGCCAGCTCCATGAGTGAATCCCACAGCCGGCTCCCGTTGACGCGCAGCTGCGCGATGTCCTGCTTCACTTGGGTATCTGTATCCATTGCGGTCTCCTTGTCATGCGGGCTTCAGCGCGCCACGGCCGTGGGCTGCAGCGTGGCGGCGCGGCGCTGCACCGCGTCGAAGTTGGGGCCGAAGGCCGGGCGCTTGATGTAGCGCCCCTTGCCCATCTCGGCACGCAGATCGCCCTGCGCATAGGCCACCACGCCCTGGCTGATGGTGTGGCTGGGCATGCCTTGCACGGTGCGCCCCTCGAAGATGTTGTAGTCGCCCTTGGAGTGCTGGGTCTTGACCGACAGGGTGTGGGTGGCGGCAGGGTCCCAGACGACCAGATCGGCATCGGCGCCCACGCCGACCAGGCCCTTGCGCGGATAGATGTTGAAAAGCTTGGCCGTGTTGGCCGAGGTGATGGCCACGAATTCGCTGGGCGTCAGCCGGCCGGTGTTCACGCCCGCATCCCAGATCACGGCCAGGCGCTCCTCCACGCCGCCGGTGCCGTTGGGGATCTTGGCGAAGTTGTCCCGGCCCATGGCCTTCTGCGCGGCGCAGAAGGTGCAATGGTCGGTGGCCGTGGTGTGCAGCTGGCCCGACTGCAGGCCCTGCCACAAGGCCTCCTGGTGGCCCTTGGCCCGGAAGGGCGGGCTCATCACGTGGGCGGCCGCCTTGGCGAAGTCGGGGTCGCGGTACACGCTTTCGTCGATCACCAGATGGCCGGCCAGCACCTCGCCATACACGCGCTGGCCGCGCGCACGGGCCGCGGCAATGGCCTGCGCCGCCTCGGTGCAGCTGACGTGCACCACGTAGATGGGCACGCCCAGCACGCCGGCGATGGCGATGGCGCGGTTGGCCGCCTCGGCCTCCACCATGGGCGGGCGGGCCAGCGGGTGGCCCTCGGGCCCGGTGATGCCCATCTTGGCCACTTCCTGCTGCAGCAGGTAGACCAGCTCGCCGTTTTCGGCATGCACCGTGGGCATGGCGCCCAGCTCCAGCGCGCGCTTGAAGCTGTTCACCAGGGTTTCGTCGTCGCACATGATGGCGTTCTTGTAGGCCATGAAGTGCTTGAAGCTGTTGATGCCCTCCTCGCGCACCAGCGTGCCCATGTCGGCATGGACGCTGTCGCTCCACCAGGTGACGGCCACATGGAAGGAGTAGTCCGCCGCAGCCTTCTCGGCCCAGCCGCGCCATTTGCGGTAGGCGTCCAGCAGCGGCTCCTGCGGATCGGGAATGACGAAGTCGATGATGCTGGTCGTGCCACCGGCCAGCGCCGCCGCCGTGCCGGTGTAGAAGTCATCGGCCGTGACCGTGCCCATGAAGGGCAGTTGCATGTGGGTGTGCGGATCGATGCCGCCGGGCATGACGAACTGCCCCGAGGCATCGATCACCTGCGCCCCGGCCGGCACCAGGGCCGCCACATCCGGCCCCACGGCCGCAATCGTCCCATCCACGCACAGCACGTCGGCCTTCTCCTGCCGGTCTGCATTCACCACCGTGCCGCCACGCACCCATACCGAACCCTGTGATTGACCCATAGCGTCATGCCTCCTGTTGGTTGGTCCGGCCTATGCCTTGCTCAGCGCGGGCGCGCCCTTGGTCACCTGGCCTGCCATGCCGATGCGGTAGACCACGCCGGCAATGAACAGGCCGATGAACCATGCGTAGTCATAGGCATGCTTGAAGAAATCACCCACGTTCGGGAATGCAGCGGGGAACGCTGCGTGCAGGAAGCCGGGCAGGTTGGGCGCCACGCCCAGGGCGAAGGCGGCCACGGCCACCCAGTTCCAGCCGTTGGAGTAGCGGTAGACGCCCTCTTCCCTGTACAGGTCTTCCACCACCAGCTGCTTTTTGCGCACCAGGAAGTAGTCCACCATCAGAATGCCCGCGATCGGCCCCAGCAGTGCCGAGTAGCCGATCAGCCAGGTGAAGATGTAGCCCTCGGTCGATTCCAGGATCTTCCAGGGCATCATCACGATGGCAATGGCCACCGTCATGTAGCCGCCCACGCGGTAGCTGATCTTCCTGGGCGCCAGGGCGGAGAAGTCATAGGCCGGCCCCACCAGGTTGGCCGCCAGGTTCACGCTCACGGTGTCGATCAGCAGCACGATCAGCGCGATCAGCACGGCCGCGCCCGTCATGCGGCTGGCGACATCCACGGGGTCCCACAGGGCCTTGCCGTAGATCACCACGGTGCCAGATGTCACCACCACCGCCAGCATGGCCAGCAGCCCCATGGGCACGGGCAGGCCGATGGCCTGGCCCACCACCTGGTCCTTCTGCGACTTGGCAAAGCGCGTGAAGTCCGGAATGTTCAAGGCCAGCGTGGCCCAGAAGCCCACCATGGCCGTCAGCGACGGCCAGAACACCGACATGAACTGGCCCGCCTTGGGGCCGCCCGGCGCGTACTGCGAAGGCTGCTCCATGATGGGGCCGAAGCCGCCGGCCTTCTGGTAGACCCATCCCAGCAGCACGAAGCAGATCAGGATCTTGAGCGGCGCTGTCCAGGTCTCCAGCTTGCGGATGGACTCGATGCCATGCACCACGAAGTAGAACTGGATCGCCCAGAACACCAGAAAGCACACCAGCTGCCCCACATTGATGCCCAGGCCAGCGATCTTCTCGCCTTCCAGCGGATGGCCCAGCAGCACGCCCAGCAGGGTGTAGATCATCATGCCGCCGAACCAGGTCTGGATGCCGTACCAGCCACAGGCTACCAGGGCCCGCAGCATGGCCGGCAGCTTGGCGCCGTGGGTGCCGAACGAGGCACGGGCCAGCACAGCGAAAGGAATGCCGTACCTGGCCCCGGCATGGCCGATGAGCAGCATGGGAATCAGCACGATGAGATTGCCCAGGAACACCGTCATCACCGCCTGCGACCACGACATGCCGTTCGTGATCATGCTGGCGGCCAGCGTGTAGGCCGGGATGCACATCACCATGCCTATCCACAGGGCGGCGAAGTGGTACCAGGTCCAGGTGCGCTGGCTCGGCAGCGTGGGTGCGAGGTCGTGGTTCCACAGGCTGCCTGCGGACTCACCGGAATGCGGGGCATGCGACATTGCGAAGCTCCTTCTCGAAGAGAGAAATCACCAATCCATTGCTGATCCAGGGTCTGACCGTTTCCATCAAGCGCATTTCGTGCCAGGTCGGCCCGGATGCGGGCCGTGCGCCGACCTGCCGCAATGCCCCCTCTAGCCCTGCGCCGTCACGGCCTGGCGCATGGGGTTGTTCGGGTGCGTGGTCCAGTTCGCATACTCCCCGGTGACCGTCTGGCCGGTGCGGGGGTCCACCTCGCCCGGCTGCAGGCTGCGCATGGTGATGCACTCGGGCACGGGGCAGATGGACACGCACAGGTTGCAGCCCACGCATTCGGTGTCATCCACCTCGAAGCGGCGCACACCGCCCTCCTTGCTGAAAGTGATGGCCTGGTGGGAGGTGTCCTCGCAGGCCACATGGCAGCGCCCGCACTGGATGCAGCTGTCCTGGTTGATGACGGCCTTGTCGATGTGGTTGAGGTTGAGGTCCTTCCAGTCCCTGACCGTGGGCACGGCCCGGCCCTGGAAGTCCTCGATGCGCGCAAAGCCGTGCGCGTCCATGTAGTTGGACAGCCCGTCGCACATGTCCTGCACGATGCGAAAGCCGTAGACCATGGCCGCCGTGCACACCTGGACATTGCCGCATCCCAGCGCGATGTATTCGGCCGCGTCCTTCCAGGTGGTGATGCCGCCGATCCCCGAGATGGGTAGGCCCGCCGTCTGCGGATCGCGCGCGATCTCGGCCACCATGTTCTGGGCGATGGGCTTCACGGCCGGGCCGCAGTAGCCGCCGTGCGAGCCCTGGCCGTCGGTGCTGGGGTGCATGACCAGGGTGTCCAGATTCACGCCCATCAGCGAGTTGATGGTGTTGATCAGGGACACCGCATCCGCCCCGCCGGCCTTGGCCGCCCGCGCGGGAAAGCGCACGTCGGTGATGTTGGGCGTGAGCTTCACGATCACCGGCAGCCGGCTGTACTGCTTGCACCACTGCGTGACCATCTGGATGTACTCGGGCACCTGGCCCACGGCCGCACCCATGCCGCGCTCGCTCATGCCGTGCGGGCAGCCGAAGTTCAGCTCCAGCCCGTCGGCGCCGGTGTCCTCCACCATGGGCAGGATGCGCTTCCAGCTTTCCTCCACGCAGGGCACCATCAGCGAGGCGATCAGCGCGCGGTCAGGCCAGGCCTTCTTCACGCGGGTCATCTCCTCCAGGTTGGTGCGCAGCGGCCGGTCGGTGATCAGCTCGATGTTGTTCAGTCCCATCACGCGCCGGTCCTGCGCCATGAGGGTGGAGTAGCGCGGCCCGTTCACGTTGACCACATGCGGGTCCTCGCCCAGCGTCTTCCACACCACGCCGCCCCAGCCGGCCTCGAATGCGCGGGTGACGTTGATCTCCTTGTCCGTGGGCGGTGCCGAGGCCAGCCAGAACGGATTGGGGCTGGAAATGCCCAGAAAGCGGCTGCTGATGTCTGCCATGTCGATGCTCCTTGAAAAGCGCGGGCACAGCCGCTCAAACCCCGGCCGCCACGGCGCTGGTCAGCGCCTGGTGCATGGCCCGCGCGGCGACCTTGCCGTGCTCCACCGCCTGCACGGTCAGGTCCTGGCCACCGGCGCGGCAGTCGCCGCCGGCCCACACGCGCGGCACGCTGGTGCGGCCTTCGTCGTCGGTGTCGATACGGCCGTCACGCAAGGCAATGGCCGCGCCCGCCGGCGTGGCGACATAGGTCTGGCCAATGGCCTTGAGCACCATGTCGGCCGGCACGTCGAACACTTCCTGCGTCACCTGCAGCCTGTCGCCCTCCATGCGGGTGCAGGCCATGCGCACGCCGCAGACCTTGCCGTCCTGCACCAGGATCTCCTGGGGCGCGGCCCACAGCCGCAGGTTGACGCCATGGGTCTGCGCCCATTCCTGCTCCACCCAGGAGGCGGACAGCGCATCCTTGCCCCGGCGGTAGAACATGGTGACCTCGTCGGCGCCCAGCAGCCGGGCCTGCACGGACGCATCCACCGCCGTCATGCCGCCGCCGATCACCACCACGCGCCGGCCCACCGGCACCATGGATTTGTCGGCCGCCTGGCGGATGTCGGCAATGAAGTCCACCGCATTGCGCAAGCCTTCGGCCTGCGGCTCGGCCGCGCCCAGCGCATTGACGCCCGCCAGGCCCAGGCCGAGGAATACGGCGTCATGCTCTGCCAGCAGCGAATCCAGCGTGAAATCTCGCCCCAGCCGCTGGTTGTTGCGCGGCGTGATCCCGCCCACGGACAGCAGCCAGTCGATTTCCTTTTGCGCAAAATCACCGGGGGTCTTGTAGCTGGCCAGGCCGTATTCATTGAGCCCGCCCAGCTTGGGCCGGGCATCGAACAGCACCACCTCATGGCCCTGCAGCGCCAATTGGTGCGCGCAGGTCAGGCCGGCAGGGCCAGCTCCGACCACGGCCACCTTCCTGCCCGTGGCGGCGGCACGCTGGAACAGCGGTGCACCACCGGAGGCCATGAAGGCATCGGTCGCATAGCGTTGCAGTGCACCAATTTCGACCGGCTTGTCTTCCTGGGTGTTGCGCACGCAGGCCTGCTCGCACAACTGCTCCGTGGGACAGACGCGGGAGCACATGCCGCCCAGCGGGTTGGCCGTGAGGATTTCGCGCGCCGCGCCACGGACGTTGTCCTGGGCGATGCGGGCGATGAAGGCCGGCACATCGATGCTGGTGGGGCAGGCCGTGGTGCACGGCGCGTCATAGCAGTAGTAGCAGCGCTCGGCCTCGATCAGGGCCTGGGCGCGGTTCAGCGGGGGGTGGGCGTCGGAGAAATTGGCCGCGTAGTCGGCCAGGTTCAGGCGGCCGGCGGCAATGCCGCAGGCGCGTTGCGCGGGGCTATCCATGGTGCATCCTCCAGAGTCAGGATTGAGGGCGTGAAGGGGGACACGGCATGCAGGGCCATGCCGGGCCATCTCGGACAACGCAAGGCGGCCCGCAGGAGGAACTCCTGCAAGGCCCCGGATCCAGCAACACAGTCTTCGGAGGTTTCATCGTGGTCCTCGCATGTGCAAGTGACGCCTCTTGTCGGGCGCACTGGGGGTGGAACGGAATTTACGCGGGTGAAAAAATTTACCAATCAGTAAAATCACCCAGAAAGTCGTCAGCAAGAAAGATGCCAGACAATCGCACCAAAATGGCGCCACTTATCTCCACTTACCATCTGCGCAATGGCAACCCTTTCTGACAATGCGCCCTCCCCCCAGGCCCGATCGGCCACGCGCAAGCCCACCGCTGCACGGCTGCGCAAGGAGCTGAACATCCTGCAGACGGCCGAGCTTCACTTTGCGCAATACGGCTTCGAAGGCGCATCGCTGGAACTGATCGCGCACGACGCCGGCCTCAGCCGCCACAACCTGCTGTACTACTTCGCCAGCAAGGAGGAGCTGTATCTGCGCGTGCTGGGCGACGTGCTGACGCAGTGGCTCGCCGGCATGTCCGACCTGCTGCGCGGCGACGACCCGGCGGAGGCCCTGCGCATCTACATCCGGGCCAAGCTGCAGTCCTCGCGCGAACGGCCCCACGGCTCCCGTGTCTTCACGCGCGAGGTGATGGCCGGCGCGCCCCGCTTCGGGCAGGCCATATCGAGCCAGGTAGGCCCGGCGCTGGCAGCCGACGTGCAGGCCTTCGAGCGCTGGGTGGCGCAGGGCAAGATTGCCCGCGTGGATTTCACCCACCTGATGTTCATCCTCTGGTCCGTGACCCAGGCCTACGCCGACCAGCAGGCCCAGTTCGCGCTGCTGCTGGGCCGGCCGGAACTGACCGCCGACGACTACGACACGGCGGCCGATCTGATCTACCGGCTGGTAATCCGTGGCCTGCAGCCGGATACCGCGGCTCTCGCACAATGAGCGCATGAATCACAGCATCCGCCTGAGACCCCTGGAGCGCGAAGATCTGCGCTCCGTGCATCTGCTCAACAACAATGCCGCCATCATGCGCTACTGGTTCGAGGAGCCTTACGAGACCTTCGACGAGCTTTCCGCGCTCTACGACGCGCACGTGCACGACCAGACCGAGCGCCGCTTCATCGTCGAGCACCAGGGCGATCGCGCCGGTCTCGTCGAGCTGGTGGAGATCGACCTGATCCACCGGCGCGCCGAGTTCCAGATCATCATCGCCCCCGAGCAGCAGGGCCAGGGCATCACAGCCCAGGCAACGCGGCTGGCGCTGGACTATGGCTTCAAGACGCTCAACCTGCACAAGATCTTTCTCCATGTGGACCAGGAGAACGAGAAGGCCATCCACATCTACGCGCGCATAGGCTTCGTGCAGGAAGGCGTGCTGATCGACGAATTCTTCGCCAATGGCCAGTACCGCAACGCCATCCGCATGTACCTGCTGCAAAACGACTACCTGCAGGCACAGGCCGGAGTCGGCACCTGACCTCCTGCCAGAGGAGCGCGGGCCCTGCCCGCCTCCTTGACCGGCAAGTCTCCCCATCGTTGGCGGGCGCACAAACAAAAAAAACAAACAAAAAAGCCTTCTGAGTGATCAGAAGGCTTTTTGCATTCCATCTGGCAATGGAAAGTTGGTAGGCGCGATTGGACTCGAACCAACGACCCCCACCATGTCAAGGTGGTGCTCTAACCAGCTGAGCTACGCGCCTGTGTTTGTTCGAGAAAGCGATTCTAGCACGGGTTTTCCAGGGCTCCGGCAAAAATACCCGAACAGGCTCAGCGCCGCCGTGCCGAACGCACGCCCGCCACGGCGGCCACAATGCCCAGCACCTTGTTGAGGCGACCGGAATCGGCCACTTCCACGGTGAAGGTCATCCAGGCCGTTCCCTTGACGGATTGGGTCTGCACGCCGATGACATTGGTCTTCTCCCGCGCAAAGACTTCGGAGATATCGCGCAGCAGGCCCTGCCGGTCGGCCGCTTCCACGGACACATCGACCGGGTAGACGGCCGAGGCCACGGCCGCCGCCTTGGGCTGGCCCCAGGCCACGTCGATCACGCGCTCGGAATTGCGCGCTGCCATTTCACGGAAGTTGGAGCAGTCGCAGCGGTGCACGCTCACGCCCTTGCCGCGCGTGACAAAGCCCCGGATGTCGTCCGGCGGCGCAGGCTTGCAGCACTTGGCCAGCTGCGTCATCAGCGAATCCACGCCCACGACCAGCACGCCGCCCTTGGGCGAGTCCGTGCCGCGTGCCTTGCGCACCGGGGAGAATTCCTCGACTTCCTCCTCCGCCTCGGCCGGTCGCAGCACGGTCTCGATGTTGCGCAGCGAGTATTCATCCTTGCCGACGACTTCGAACAAGGCATCGGCCGATTTGAAGCCGAGCTGAACGGCCAGCTCCTCCAGCTTGACGGCCGTCTTGCCCTCGCGCTGCAGCAGTTTCTCGACCGCCTCGCGGCCGCGCGCCACGGTCTCGTGCGTGGCCTGGGCATTGAACCAGGCACGCACCTTGGCCTTGGCCCGGTTGCTGGTCAGGTAGCCAAGGTCGGCGTTGAGCCAGTCGCGCGAGGGGCGCCCCTCCTTGACCGTGGTGATCTCCACGGTCTGGCCGTTTTGCAGCGGCGTGTTCAGCGGCACCATGGCGCCGTCCACGCGCGCGCCGCGGCAGCGGTGCCCCAGGCTGGTGTGCACCGAATAGGCGAAATCCACGGGCGTCGCGCCCTGCGGCAGCTCGATGACGGCCGCATCGGGAGTGAGCACGTAGATGCGGTCCTCGAACAGGCCCCGATGGTGCGCACCCGCCAGGTCGCTGCCCCAGGCCAGCAGCTGGCGCAGCACGGCAATCTTGGCGTCGTACTCGCTGCTGGCCGTGACACCCGCGTATCCCTTGGTGCCCGCCTCCTTGTAGGCCCAGTGGGCGGCCACGCCGTGCTCGGCATGGTCGTGCATGGCCTGGGTGCGGATCTGGATCTCGATTGCGCGGCCCGTCTCGTCGCGCACCACGGTGTGCAGCGACTGGTAGCCGTTGGGCTTGGGCTTGGCGATGTAGTCGTCGAATTCCGCCTCGATGGGCGTGAACTGCTCGTGCACCCAGGACAGGGTGGCGTAGCAGTCCTTGATCGTAGGCACGACGACACGCATGGCGCGGATGTCGAAGACCTGGTCGAAGTTCAGCGACTTGCCTCGCATCTTCTTGACGATGCTGTAGATGTGCTTGGGCCTGCCTTGCACGGTGGCGCTGATGCTGTGCGCCCGCAGGTCGGCCTCCAGCCGTGCGCGCATCTGCTCCATATAGGCTTCACGCTCCACGCGCTTTTCATCGAGCAGGCGGGCCACTTCGCGGTAGGTCTCGGGCTCCAGGAAGCGCAGGGACAGATCCTCCAGCTCCCACTTGATCTGCCAGATGCCCAGCCGGTTGGCCAGCGGCGCAAACACCGTCAGCGCCTCGCGCGCAATGCCGGGCGAGACCGGGCGCTTGCTGGCCGCGTAGTAGCGCAGCGTCTGCAGGCGCGACGCCAGCCGCAGCAGCACCACGCGCAGGTCGCGCGAGAAACCCAGCAGCATCTTGCGCACGTTCTCGGTCTGCGTGGCCTCATCGTCCAGGTACTGGCCGCCCAGCTCTGCACCGCGCGCCTGCTCCTGCACGCGCATGAGCTTGTTGGTTTCCACGGCCAGGGTGGCAAAATTCTCGCCAAAGGCCTTGGCGATCACTTCCTGCGGGCGATTGAGGTGCACGCTGGCATGCACCAGATAGATCGCCGCCTGCATGGTTTCGGAGCCGCCGATGGTCTTGAGGATGGCAGCCACCGCATCGGCATGGGCCATGGTGTTCTCACCGGACTCCATGGTCTCGGTGGCGATCAGCGGCTCGGCAAAGCTGCGCGCGCGCGCCAGCGCGTTGACCTGTTCGGGCAGGGTCTGCGACGTGGCCGTGATCAGGTGCGGCAGCACCGACGGCACCTGGCCCGGCGCGGCTGCGCCGGGCGAAGGCGCCTGCACGGCGGCCTCGCTGCTGGCAGTCTTCATTCGTCACTCTCCCTGGCCTGCTCGGCAAGATTCATGGTGCTTGGCAAGCGCTCTTCTCCCCATAAGAACCGGCACAGCAAGGCCACCTGCCCTGCTGCGACGAAGGTGGGCGCATGCCCCACCCCTTCAAATTCCACGCAATGCGCCTTCGGCCCTCGCTGCGCCATGGCCTGTGCCGTGGCCGCCGTCAGCAGATCGGACTGCGCACCACGAACTAGCAAGACGCGTGCCTTGATCTGGTCATACAGCTGCCACAGCAGCGCTTCGCCGGCCTGGGCCATCTCGCGCGTCATGTGCTGCAGGGGCACCGCAATCTGAGGGTCATAGTGCAGGACAAGGCCGCCATCGGCGGCCGGCCGCATCATAGGTCGCGTCAATCGCAACCATTGCCCTTCGCTATGTGGGCCGAAGCCTTCGGAAATCAAGAGCAGCGCATGGGCTGCCTGCTCAAGATTTTCAAAATGCGCGCCCTTGCCCAGGTACTGCCCTATGCGCTCCAGGGCAGACCACTCGATGACAGGTCCCACATCGTTGAGCACCAGCCTGCGGATGGGCGCCGGCAGCGGCAGCCCCGGCTGGCCCGCAAGCGCCATGCCGATCAGCCCGCCCATGCTGGTGCCCACCCAATCCAATTGTTCGACAGGCGCCTGCGCATGCACCTGGGCCAGCAAGGCCAGCATGTCGGCTGCGTAAAGAGGCACCTGGTAGGCGGCCGGATCCTGCAGCCAGTCGCTTTCGCCACGCCCGACCACGTCGGGGCAGATCACGCGGGCACGTTCGCTGAGCCGCTCGGCCAACGCGTCGAAGTCACGCCCCTGGCGCGAAAGGCCGTGCACGCAGACCACGACATGGGGATGGTGCGGATCGCCGGTGCGATTCCATTCCCAATAAGCCATGCGGTGCGAAGCATTCTCTTGAGCAGCCGGGCTGGCAGTACGGCTCCAGGGTGAGGCACGCCCGGCAACCCCCGGGCAGGATACGTAGTTCAGCGTAGGATGATTCATGGAAACGCATTCGCGGAGCCGGCGCCGATAATGGCTGTGTTGCATCGTACATTCATTCGGAGACTCTCTATGTTGAAAGGCAAGACCGCCCTCGTGACCGGCTCGACCAGCGGCATCGGCCTCGGGATCGCGAAGGCGCTGGCCCGCCAGGGCGCCAATATCGTGCTCAATGGTTTCGGCGATGTGGACGGCCCCCGTGCCGAAGTGCTGGCCGCAGGCCAGGCCGCCGGCGCCCAGGTCGCCTATCACGGCGCCGACATGAGCCGCGTGGCGGACATCGAGGACATGGTCCAGTACAGCGTGCGCAATTTCGGCCAGATCGACATCCTCGTGAACAATGCCGGCATCCAGCACGTGGCGCGCGTGGAAGACTTCCCGCCCGAGCGCTGGGACGCCATCATCGCCATCAACCTGTCCAGCGCCTTCCACACCTCGCGCCTGGTCCTGCCCATGATGCAGGCGGCCGATGGCGGCAAGGGCTGGGGCCGCATCATCAACGTGGCCTCGGTGCACGGCCTGGTGGGTTCGGCGCAGAAGTCTGCCTACGTGGCGGCCAAGCACGGCATTGTCGGGCTGACCAAGGTCACGGCGCTGGAGAACGCCACCTCCGGCATCACCTGCAACGCCATCTGCCCCGGCTGGGTGCTGACGCCACTGGTGCAAAAGCAGGTGGACGCCAAGGCCGAGCAGCACGGCATCAGCAACGAAGAAGCCAAGAAGCTGCTGCTGGGCGAGAAAGAGCCCTCCATGCAGTTCACCACGCCCGAGGAACTGGGCGAACTGGCCGTGTTCTTCTGCTCGCCCGCCGCAGCCAACGTGCGCGGCGTAGCCTGGAACATGGATGGCGGCTGGGCGGCGCAGTAAGCGCGCCGGCACCGGTTCACGTCAAAAAAGGAGCGCCACGGCGCTCCTTTTTTCATGGGCGGCCCACGCCTGCTCAGTACATCTGCACCGAGCCCGACACGTGGACCATCACCTGCGCCTTGCCCGCTTCCACGGACACGGCATCCATTTCCGCGCCGGCGGCCTTGGCGGACATGGCCATCATGCGCGGACGCGGCATGGGCACGGAGGTGTCGCTGCTGCTGACATTGACCTCGCGCAGGCTGTAGTTGGCAAAGCCGAAGCTCTTGGACAGCGTGGTGGCACGCTGTTTGAACTGCTCGATGGCCTTGGCCTGGGCCTCGCCTTCGACCTTTTCACGGGCCTCGCGCGACAGGCCGAAGCCCACTTGCGACAGCGTCATGTCCTGCACCTGGGCCGCCGTCTGCGTGATGCGCGCGAAGTCGCGGCCCTGCAGAAGAATCTCGGCGCGGCCCTGCCAGCCTTCCACCTTGTTGTCCTTGCCATAGCGCGGATAGATGCCGAAGCTGCCGGTGCTCACATCCATCTGGCCCGGCTGGGCGCTGCGCTTGGTCACGGCCATGGCGGCCTCGACCACCTTCTGCAGCTGGGACTGGACCGTGGCGGCATCACGCCCTTCGCGCGTGGCCGACAAGGTGGCTGTCAGCAGGTCCTGCACCACGTCCACCGAGCCTTCTGCAGACAACTGCACCACGTTGGCAGGCTGTGCCGGGGCCGTGCCGGCGTTCTGCGCCCAGGCACCGCTGGCACAGGCCAGCGCAGTGGCCGCGACCACGGACTTGACCCAGGGGCGGGACAGCTGTTTGGAAAGCTTGCTCATGCGTTCACCCTTTGAAATGAAAGGTAGTTCAGGGATACAACTGCATGCCGCCCTTTCGCTACGGCATGCCGCCAGATGGTGACAGGTGTGGAGCCAAGCAGGCCTGCCGGCTCCTCCATTGACAACATTATTGCAACGATAAATGCATCAGGATGGAAAACCCATAGTTAAATATTCTAAAGACACATTTTTCGTTCTAAATTTAAACGCAACATCTGTAACACACGGCAATATTTCGGGGGTTTGTCCAGACTTTTCGGCGCAAGCTGGTAACAATGACGGCTGTTACAAATGACCGACCGAGGATGAACATGGCCACTACGACCAACCGCACCGACAAGATCCTGGTGGTGGATGACGATGCGCGCATCCGCGACCTGCTGCGCCGCTACCTGACGCAGGAAGGCTTCGAGATCATGATTGCCGAAGATGGCAAGGCGCTGAACCGCATCCTGCTGCGCGAAACGGTGGATCTGATCGTGCTTGACCTGATGATGCCCGGCGAAGATGGCCTGTCCATCTGCCGCCGCCTGCGCTCGGCCAACGACCGCACGCCCATCATCATGCTGACCGCCAAGGGCGAGGATGTGGACCGCATCGTGGGCCTGGAAGTGGGCGCCGACGACTACCTGGGCAAGCCCTTCAACCCGCGCGAACTGCTGGCCCGCATCCATGCCGTGCTGCGCCGCCGCCCGCCGCAGGAAGCGCCGGGCGCGCCTTCCGGCGACAACGAGGTGGTGAGCTTCGGCCCCTTCACCTTCGACCTGGGCACGCGCGTGCTGCAAAAGAACGGCGAGGAACTGCCGCTGACCACGGGCGAATTCGCCATGCTCAAGGCCCTGGTGCGCCACCCGCGCCAGCCGCTGTCGCGCGAGAAGCTGGCCCTGCTGGCGCGCGGCCGCGAGTTCGAGCCCTTCGACCGCAGCCTGGACGTGCAGGTCTCGCGCCTGCGCAAGCTGATCGAGGAAGATGCCGCCGCACCGCGCTACATCCAGACGGTCTGGGGCGTCGGCTATGTGTTCGTACCGGACGGCGCGAACTGAAATGCATCACCCCCTGAGGCGCTGCGCGCCTTCCCCCTCTCTCGCTCCGCGGGAGGGGGACGACGCCCTCGCCGCGAGGCGGCTCTTGCTCGGCGTCCCTGGGTTGGGGCCGTAACGTTTTATGTGCCGTTGACAATGCGCAGCGCCAAAACCTCACCCTGTCGTCCGAGACAACCGGTAACGCAGGCTGGCCGGCACAGGCGTAATCTCGCAGCCGGCCCCTAGAATGACGAACCGCTTCCATGAGTTCCTTCACCGTCCCGCCCCATGACGCCACCAGCCCTGCGCCCCTCGACTACGAGCGGCGCATGACTGCGCGCTCTCCGCTGGGACTCAATCTTTTCTGGCGTACCTTCTGCCTGCTGGCCCTGCTGCTGGTGGGCAGCATCCTGGCGTGGCTGCAGACGCTGCGCGCCTTCGAGTTCGAGCCGCGCACGCTGCACACCGCCCAGCAGATCGCCTCGCTGGTCAACCTCAGCCGCGCGGCCCTGGTGCATTCGGATGCCATCAACCGCGTCTCGCTGATCAAGACCATGGCCGACCAGGAAGGCGTGCGCATTCTGCCGCGCGAGCCTGGCGACAGCTTCGAGCTGCTGGACCAGAGCACGCTGGGCAAGCGCCTGACCGAAGAACTCACGCGCCGCCTGGGCTACGGCACCATCGTGGCGCGCAGCGTCAATGGCGAGCCGGGGCTGTGGGTGGGCTTCACCATCAATGGCGACCGCACCTGGCTGCTGATGGACCGCTCGCGCTTCACGCCGGCCAGCGGGCGCACCTGGCTGATCTGGCTGATCACGGCCGGCCTGCTGTCCCTGGCGGGGGCGGCAGCCATCGCGCGCCTGATCAACCGGCCACTCAAGCAGTTGAGCTATGCGGCCAACCGCGTGCGAGATGGCGACTTCGACGCCAGCCAGCTGGACGAGGAAGCCGTCACCAGCGAGATCCGCGAGGTCAACATCGGCTTCAACCGCATGGCGCAGAAACTGGCCCAGCTGGAGCAGGACCGTGCGGTGATGCTGGCTGGCATCTCCCACGACCTGCGCACGCCGCTCGCCCGCCTGCGGCTGGAGACCGAGATGAGCGTGGTGGACGACGTGGCGCGCGAGCACATGGTGGCCGACATCGTGCAGCTGGACGCCACCATCGACAAATTCCTGGACTACGCCCGTCCCGACCATGTGACCCTCAACCCGGTGAACCTGCATGCCGTGGTGTCCTCCTGCGTCTATGCGGTGCAGGACCACCGCGAGCTGCAGATCAGCATGGCCGTGCCCGAAGGCGTCTATGTGCTGGCCGACGAGGTGGAACTGGCGCGCGTGATCTCCAACCTGTTCGAGAACGCACGCCGCTACGGCAAGACGCCCGAGACCGAAACCACCCACGTGGATGTGACGGCATCGGAACGCGAAAGCTGGGTGGTGATTCGCATCCGCGACCATGGCCGTGGCGTGCCGCCCGAGCAGCTCGCCAGCCTGACCCAGCCCTTCTTCCGTGGCGACTCCGCGCGCACGGCCGCAGCGGGCGCGGGCCTGGGCCTGTCCATCGTGGACAAGACGGTGCAGCGCATGGGCGGCGTGTTTGCGCTGTCCAACTCCTCCACGGGCGGGCTGGTTGCCCATGTGCAGTTGCAGCGTGCCTCGGGCGTGGCCAAGGGTGCCGAGCCCGAGCAGCGTCTGCAGCGCCCGCAGATCAAGCGCCAGCTGCCCCCGCGTGCGCAGGACGGCGCCCTGGACGGAGAAGACTGAGCCCGCAGCGCGCGTTCGTCAGATACGTTCGGCAGATACAAAGGCCCCGGCGATCATTGACCGATCGCCGGGGCCTTTTGCCATGGGGATGGCCACCTCCGGTCAGGCGCGGAACAGCAAGGCGGCGGCGCGCGCCTCCATGGCCTGCTGCTGGCCCACGGGGCCAAGCTTTTCGGCCGTCTTGGCCTTGACGTTGACCTGGTCCAGCGCCAGCCCCAGCGCCGTGGCGATGCGCTCGCGCATGGCAGGAATGTGCGGCGCCAGCTTGGGGGCCTGGGCAATGATGGTGCTGTCGATGTTGCCGATCTCCAGCCCCGTGGCGCGCACGCGGCGCGCCGCTTCCACCAGCAGCACCAGCGAATCGGCGCCACGGAATTCGGGGTCGGTGTCGGGGAAATGCCGGCCGATGTCGCCCAGCGCCGCGCCGCCCAGCAGCGCGTCGGTGATGGCGTGCAGCAGCACGTCGGCATCGGAATGGCCCAGCAGCCCCAGTTCGTGCGGCACCTCGATGCCGCCCAGGATCAGCTTGCGCCCGGGCACCAGGGCATGCACGTCCCAGCCCTCGCCAATACGAAAATTCATGTGAAACATTCCAGGTTCAGAAAAATGGATTGCCCGACGCCTGCGGATGGTCGCGCTGGCCCCGGTATCGCTCCAGCGTGGTGCTGCGCTCGCGCTGCGACAGCACGGCGGCGGCCAGCGCGAAATCGTCCGGATAGGTGACCTTGAAATTCTGCGCGCCGCCGGGCACCAGGCGCGGGCGCTGGCCCACGGCCTCCATGGCACTGGCCTCGTCGGTCACGGCCGAGCCGGCGTGCTGCAGCGCATCGAGCAGCGGCGCGATGCGGAACATCTGCGGCGTCTGCGCCAGCCATTTGTCGCTGCGGTCCACCGTGCCCGCCACGCGCACCCCGCTGGGCCCGGCCACGGCCGTCTTGAGCGTGTCGGGCAGCTTGTGCGCCAGCAGGCCGCCCACGGCATCGTGCTCGCAGGCGTCGATCAGGGCATCGATGAGCGCGGGCGTCACCAGGCAGCGTGCGGCATCGTGCACCAGCACCCAGTCGTGCGCGCCCGCACCGCGCGCCAGCAGCTCCTTCAGGCCGTTGGTCACGGATTCGGCCCGCGTGGCGCCTCCGCATGCCGCCGTGGAGTAGCGCGTGGGCGAGGGGCCCGGCAGGCCCTTGCGCCAGAAATCATCACCGGGCGCGATCACCACCAGCGTGTGGTGTACGCGCGCTGCACCCGCAAAGGCGGCCAGCGTGTGCGCCACCATGGGCGCACCGGCCACCAGGTGGTATTGCTTGGGCAGTTCAGGCGCAGGCGCATCGGGCGCGATGGCGCGCGAGCCCGTGCCCGCGCAGGGGATCAAGGCCCACAGGCGGGCCGGCTCCAGGGATGCGGGCGCAGCCGCCGCAAGCAGATCTGTCATGGTGGCGCATTGTAGTGACGGCCATGTGCCGCCATGGCCATGCGGGCATGCCTGCATGGCCGCCATGCGTGCTGGCTAAAATGCTTCGATACCCCTCTGCGCGTGCCGAGGGGTTTTGTCGTTACTTCGCCCAGGCGCTGCGGCGCCCACGTCCAAGCACCATGGAACTGCCCAAGCTCACTCCCGGAAAACGCTTCACCCTGCCCCGCCCCGTGGGCAGCGCCGACGCCCTGCTGCTGGCCCGCCTGGGCGAGCGCGAGAAGGCGGCAGGCCGGGTGACAGCCATCGTCACGGCCGACGCCTCGGATGCCCAGCGGCTGATCGACGAGATGGCCTTCTTCGCCCCGGGCCTGCGCTGCGCGCTGTTCCCCGACTGGGAGACCCTGCCCTACGACAGCTTCTCTCCCCACCAGGACCTGATCAGCGAGCGCCTGGCCACGCTGTGGCGCATCAACCAGCGCGACAAGGAGCATGGCGCCGACGTGGTGCTGGTGCCCGCCACCACCGCGCTGTACCGACTGGCGCCGCCCTCCTTCCTGGCCGGCTACACCTTCGAGTTCAAGAGCGGCCAGAAGCTGGACGAGGCCAAACTCAAGGCCCAGCTGACGCTGGCCGGCTACCAGCATGTCTCCCAGGTGGTCAGCCATGGAGAGTACGCGGTGCGGGGCGGCCTGATCGACCTGTTTCCCATGGGCTCGCTGCAGCCCTACCGGGTGGACCTGTTCGACGACGAGATCGACTCCATCCGCACCTTCGACCCCGACACCCAGCGCAGCCTCTACCCCGTGCCCGAGGTGCGCCTGCTGCCCGGCCGCGAGTTCCCCATGGACGAGGACGCGCGCGCCAAGTTCCGCCAGCGCTGGCGCGAGCTGCTGGAGGGCGATCCCACGCGCAGCCGCATCTACAAGGACATGGGCCAGGGCATTGCCACGGCCGGCATCGAGTACTACCTGCCGCTGTTCTTCGACGAAACGGCCACCGTCTTCGACTACCTGGGCGCCGATGCCACCGTGGTGATGCATGGTGACCTGGAGCCGGCCTTCCAGCGCTTTTGGCAGGACACCAAGGAGCGCTTCCGCCTGGTGCAGGGCGACCCCGAGCGCCCGGCCCTGCCGCCCGAGGTGCTGTTCCTGTCCGCCGACCAGTTCTACACGCGCGCCAAGGAGCACGCCCAGCTCGCGCTGCGCCCAGGCACCGAGGACGTGGCAGACAGCGCCATCTTCCAGAAGCTGGAGGACCTGTCCGTGGTGCGTGGCGCCGAGGACCCGCTAGCGCGCCTGCAAAAGCACATTGCCGCCAGCGCCCATCGCGTCCTGCTGCTGGCCGAGTCCGATGGCCGGCGCGAAAGCCTGCTGGACTTCTTCCGCGCCTCGGGCGTGAACCCGCCGGTCTTCGACTCGCTGGCCGAGTTCCAGGGCGATGCGGGCGAGAAGGTGGGCATTGCCACGGCCGGGCTGATGAACGGCTTTGCCTGGGTGGAGGAAGGCCTGGACTTCGTCACCGAGACCGAGCTGTTCGCCACCAGCCCCACGGGCCGCAGGCGCCGCCGGCAGGAGCAGGTCAGCGATGTCGAGGCACTGATCAAGGACCTGTCCGAACTCAAGGTGGGCGACCCCGTGGTGCACTCGGACCACGGCATCGGCCGCTACCAGGGCCTGGTCCACATGGACATGGGCCAGAAGAATCCCGACGGCACGCCGGCCGTGCAGGAATTCCTGCACCTGGAGTACGCGGGCAACGCCGTGCTCTACGTGCCCGTCAGCCAGTTGCAGCTGATCAGCCGCTACACGGGCGTCTCGCCCGAGGACGCGCCGCTGCACAAGCTCGGCGGCACGCAGTGGGAAAAGGCCAAGCGCAAGGCGGCCGAGCAGGTGCGCGACTCCGCGGCCGAGCTGCTGAACATCTACGCACGCCGCGCCGCACGCCAGGGCCATGCCTTCCGCTACTCGCCCCAGGACTACGAGCAGTTCGCCAACGACTTCGGCTTCGAGGAAACGGCGGACCAGCGCGCTGCCATCCACGCCGTGATCCAGGACATGATCAGCCCCCAGCCCATGGACCGCCTGGTCTGCGGCGACGTGGGCTTCGGCAAGACCGAGGTGGCGCTGCGCGCGGCCTTCGTGGCCATCACGGGCGGCAAGCAGGTGGCCTTCCTCGCGCCCACCACGCTGCTGGCCGAGCAGCACTACCAGACCCTGGTGGACCGCTTCTCCAAGTGGCCGATCAAGGTGGCCGAAGTCTCGCGCTTTCGCTCGGGCAAGGAGATCACGGCGGCCGTCAAGGGCATTGCCGACGGCTCGGTGGACATCGTCGTGGGCACGCACAAGCTGCTGTCCGAGTCCACGCAGTTCAAGAACCTGGGCCTGCTGATCATCGACGAGGAGCACCGCTTCGGCGTGCGCCACAAGGAAGCCATGAAGGCCATGCGCGCCGAGGTGGACGTGCTCACGCTGACGGCCACGCCCATCCCGCGCACCATGGGCATGGCGCTGGAAGGCCTGCGCGACCTGTCCGTCATCGCCACCGCGCCCCAGCGGCGCCTGGCCATCAAGACCTTTGTGCGCAACGAGGGCACGGGCGTGATCCGCGAGGCCGTGCTGCGCGAGCTCAAGCGCGGCGGCCAGTGCTACTTCCTGCACAACGAGGTCGAGACCATCGAGAACCGCAAGCAAAAGCTCGAGGAAATCCTGCCCGAGGCCCGCATCGCCGTGGCCCACGGCCAGATGCCCGAGCGCGAGCTCGAGCGCGTCATGCGCGACTTCGTGGCCCAGCGCTACAACATATTGCTGTGCTCGACCATCATCGAGACCGGCATCGACGTGCCCAGCGCCAACACCATCCTCATCAGCCGCGCCGACAAGTTCGGCCTGGCCCAGCTGCACCAGCTGCGCGGCCGCGTGGGCCGCAGCCACCACCAAGCCTATGCCTACCTGATGGTGCCCGACCTGGACAGCCTGACCAAGCAGGCCCAGCAGCGGCTGGAGGCCATCCAGCAGATGGAGGAACTGGGCTCGGGCTTCTACCTGGCCATGCACGACCTGGAAATCCGCGGCGCCGGCGAGGTGCTGGGCGAGAACCAGAGCGGCAACATGATGGAGGTGGGCTTCCAGCTCTACAACGAGATGCTGTCCGAGGCCGTGCGCAGCCTCAAGGCCGGCAAGGAGCCCGATCTGCTCAGCCCGCTGTCGGCCTCCACCGACATCAACCTGCACGCGCCGGCCCTGCTGCCGGGCGACTACTGCGGAGATGTGCACCTGCGCCTGTCCTTCTACAAGAAACTGGCCACGGCCCGCACCAGCGACCAGATCGACACCCTGCTCGAAGAAATCGTGGACCGCTTCGGCAAGCTGCCGCCCCAGGCGCAGACGCTGATCGACGTGCACCGCCTGCGCGTGCTGTCCCAGCCCTACGGCGTGGTCAAGGTCGATGCGGCGCCCGGCGTCATCAACATCACCTTCAAGCCCCAGCCGCCCGTGGACCCGATGGCCATCATCCACCTCATCCAGAAGAACAAGCACATCAAGCTGGCCGGCAACGAGAAGCTGCGCATAGAGCGCGCCCTGGACAATCCCAAGGACCGCGCCCAGATGGTGCGCGACGTGCTGCGCAGCCTGGGCCAGCCGCTGGTGGAGGCAAAGGCGGCCCAGCCCGCATAGAAGGGTTGTCCTAGCCATGTTCCTCGAAGCGAGCATCGCCCTGCTGGCCCTGGCCGCCGCGCTGTGGCTGCGCCCCTGGCGCATGCTGGCCGGCCGCCCGGGCCCGGGCGGGCCGCTGGACCGCATGGCCTCGCCCCTGGTCACGCCGCTGCTGGGCGTGCTCGTGCTGCTGCCCTGGATCTGGGCCCTGCCCACGCTGCACCGCATGCCGCTGCAACTGCAGTGGTCCTCGGCGCCGCTGGTGGTGCTCATGCTGGGCTGGCCTCTGGCCGTGCCGCTGCTGCTCGTCGTGGGCGGGCTGGCGGCCCTGCTGTCGCCGGCCCTGGGCTGGGGAGATGCGCTGGGCATCTCGGTCTGGCAGGGCATCGTGCCCGCCACGCTGGCCATGCTCTGGGGCGCGGCGCTGCGGCGCTGGCTGCCGCACCAGATCTTTGTCTACATCCTCGCGCGCGGCTTTGCGGGCACGGTGCTGTGCGTTTTCATCTCGGCCCTGCTGGCGCAGGCCGCAGGCCACTCGCTTCCCGGTGTCAACGAGGACCTGTCGCGCATTGCGCGCTGGCTCATGGCCTGGGGCGATGCCGTGGTCACCGGCATGGTGACGGCCATCTTCGTGGTGTTCCGCCCCCAATGGCTGGCCACCTGGTCGGATGCCATCTACCTGCGCCGCCCACCCGCGCCCTGAGGGCGCATCCAGGTACAAGCCGTGGCGCGCCGCAGTGCCAAGGCCAGTGACTGCGCCGCGCGGCCCTGGCTCTGGATATGATTCGCGCCTGATACCCGCCAGCCCGGCGGCCCGTCCCTTTTTGCTGCCCCACCCATGACCGATGTCACCGAATTCGCGCCCGGACTGCTGATCCGCGGCATCCAGCCGCCACTGAAGCTGGCCGACTACAAGCTCATCGCGTTCGACATGGACTCGACGCTGATCACCATCGAATGCATCGACGAGATCGCCGACGCCACCGGCAAGAAGGCCGAGGTCGCGGCCATCACCGAAGCCACCATGCGCGGCGAGATCACCGACTTCAAGGACAGCCTGCGCCAGCGCGTGGGCAAGCTCGTCGGCGTGACCGAGGCCGACATGGCCCGCGTGCTGGCCGAGCGCCTGAAGCTCTCCCCGGGCGCCGAAACCCTGGTGCGCGCAGCCCAGGCTGCAGGCCTGAAGGTGCTGCTGGTCTCGGGCGGCTTCACCTACTTTGCCGAGCACGTGCGCGGCATGCTGGGCATCGACTTCGTGCGTGCCAACGTGCTGGAGATGCGCGATGGCGCGCTGACCGGCGGCCTGATCGAGCAGCCCTGGGGCGACATCTGCGACGGCGCCGAAAAGCGCCGCACGCTGCTGGAAGTCGCCTCGCTGCTGGGCATTCGCCCCGACCAGTGCATCGCCGTGGGCGACGGCAGCAACGACATTCCCATGATGCAGGTCGCAGGCCTGTCCGTGGCCTACCACGCCAAGCCGCGCGTGCGCAACGAGGCCAAGGTCTCCATCACCGAAGGCGGCCTGGACCGCCTGCTGGAAGTGCTGCGCTGAAAACCGGCGGCGGGGGCTGGCGCAGGCCGCTGCACTGCTCCGCAATCAATAGCTGAGAATGTTTTGTGGGCTTGCTTTTCCGGCAGGCCCCGGTCTTTTCTACAATGCTTGATGCAGCCCCATAGGCCACCGCCTCAGCGCCGGTGGCTCTCCTACAACAGCAGGCTGCACACCGGCGTATCCGCATGCCGGTGCTTGGAATCTCCTGCCCCATCCCCATGTGACACCCAAGGCCGCAGGCCTGCCCGCAGACGGGCGGCCTGTGGCGCTCCGACCGGCGCAGGCCCGCCTGCGCCGACCGTGCACATGACCACCATGATTGGAAAAACCTTCGTGAAGACTTCGTTCCGCACCACTGCCTCCGTGATCGCCCTGGCCATTGCCTCGCTGACCGTGCCCACGCTGGCCCAGGCCAAGCGCATGGGCAGCGGCGGCAAGTCCGTGCGCCCGGCGTCGATCGGCAAGGCCCCTGCCCAGCCCGCAGCGCCTGCGGCGCCCACCGCCAGCAAGGCGGCAACGCCTGCCAGCCCGGCAGCTCCTGCCACGCCAGCAACGCCGGCCGCGCCCGCCGCAGCCGCCGCTCCGGCAGCGGCACCTGCCACTGCAGGTGCTGCAGGCCCGGGCATGATGGGCACGCTGGGCGCCGCCGCCGTGGGCGCCGTCGCCGGCTCCATGGCCGGCAATGCGCTGGCCGGCGCCATGACCCCTGAAAAGGACGCTGCCGCCAAGGAGGCCGAAGCCAAGGCCAAGGCCGCCGAAACCGAGGCAGCCGAGCTGCAGCGCAAGGCCGATGAAGCCAAGGCCAAGGCAGAAGCCGCCCGCGCCGCCGCCAAGTAAACCGCCTGCTCCTTGCAAAAGGCCGCGCCTGTCGCGGCCTTTCTGTTTTGTCCAGCGGCTGCTTCAACGGCCTTGCGCATGCTCTCCACGCAGCGTCATCACGGCGCTGGCGATGCTCGCAACGGCCTTGCCATCATCACGCTCGATTTCACAGCGGTAGTGGCTGATCGTGCGCCCACGGTGCTCGGCCCACGCCCGCGCGCACAGCCTGGAGCGCCAGACCGGGCGCAGGAAGGCCGCCTTCAGGTCGATGCTGGTGAAACTCTGGCCTGGCTCCATCAAAGTGGAATGCGCCGTGCCTATGGCAGCATCGGCCAGTTCGCACAGCATCCCGCCATGGACCGTGCCCTGCTGGTTGCCATGGCGCTGCGCATCGGCGTCGAACTCCACGACGGCCATGGCTTCGCCGACGGCCACTATGCGAAACCCCAGCATCTGCGAGATCGCGGTCGGATAGCGCATGTGCGTGGCCTCGTCTGCGGCAAGCCGCCCTTCGATCTGCCGCTGCAGATAGTCGAGCACGGGGAGATAAGTGCGGGGAAGATGCATGGATTTCCTGTCTGGAGCGGGAGGGCAAGGCCCAGGAATGCCCGTCTCGCCAGTGTGATGACCTAGACTGGAACAATCAAAAAATTGTCCTAACTACACTCCATGGCTGCCTCTCGCGTTGCTCTGCTGACTGAACGGCTGGCCGAAGACATCCGCGCCGGCCGGCTCGCCCCCGGCACGCTGATGCCCACGCACCGCGACCTCGCGGCCCGCCATGGCATGGCCGTGGCGTCCGCCAGCAAGGTGTATGCGCGGCTGGCCTCCCTCGGCCTGGTCATCGGCGAAACCGGGCGCGGCACCTTTGTGCGGGATCGGCCGCAGCAGCGCGAATGGGATGGCAGCGACGAATCCCGCCTGAGTTCGGACACGGCCGACCTGTCCTTCAACCATCCCACCTGGCCGGGGCAGGCCGGGCTGTTGCGCTCCATGCTGCGCGAGCTGGCTGCTTCGGGCGACCTGGCTGCGCTCATGCACCAGCAGCCGCCCGGCGGCCGGCTGCACGAGCGGCGCATCGTGGCCGACTTCCTTGCCCGCGAACGCGGCCTGGCTGCCGAGCCGGAACGCATCTTCCTGGTCAACGGCGCGCAGCAAGGACTGGACATTGCCGTGCGTGCGCTGCTGCGGCCCGGCGATGCGGTGGCCGTGGACGCGCTGACCTACCCGGGCTTCAGGATGCTGGCCGAGCTCCAGGACCTGGACCTCCAGCCGGTCCCTGCCCTTGACGAGGGTCCCGACCTCGATGCATTGGAGCGGCTGTGCGCACGCCGGCGCATACGCGCCATCCATGCCATGCCCACGCTGCACAACCCCCTGGGATGGGTGATGCCGCTGGCGCAGCGCCAGCGCCTGGTGGAGATCGCAAGGCGCCAAGATTGCCTGCTGATCGAGGATGCTGCCTATGCCTTTCTGGCAGGCAAGGCGCCCGCAGCCCTCGCAACGCTGGCGCCAGAGCGCTGCATTCACGTCTCCAGCCTCTCGAAAAGCGTGGCCAGCGGGTTGCGCTTCGGCTTCATGGTGGTGCCCCAGGCATGGGCAGGCCGCGTCAAGGCCGTGGTGCGCGCCAGCCACTGGAGCATGCCGGGCCTGGTCACGGCCATGGCCACGCGCTGGATGGCCAGCGGCTCCGTGCGGCAGCAGGAACAACGCATGCGGCAGGAGGCACGTCGCCGGCAGGCGATTGCGCGCAAGGCGCTGGCAGGAATGCAGATGCTGGCCCACCCCTGCTCGCTCTTCCTCTGGCTGCGCCTGCCCGGGGAGCTGCGGATGGACCGGGCGGCCACGGCGCTGGCACAGTGCGGCATCGCCGTATCGCAGGCCCACGCCTATGCAACGACACCCTATGCCCCGCATGCGCTGCGTCTGGGACTGGGTTCAGTGCCTCTGCCGCAACTGGAGGCCGTACTCGTTCAGTTGCGGGATACCGTGGAAGGCTTTCCGCCCTGAGCCTGTGCCGGGCCAGGGCCCGGTTCAGGGGCCTTGCGCTTCAGCGCCGCCCGTCGCGCAGCGGCTGCAGCAGGTGCGACAGGCCGTTGTGGTCCAGCTCCTGCATCAGCGCCAGCAGTTGGCCCAGCTCTCCCTTGGGAAAGCCCTCGCGTGCGAACCAGTTCAGATAGTTGCCGGGAAGATCGGCGATCAGCCGGCCCTTGTACTTGCCATAGGGCATTTGCACCTGCACCAGCTTTTGCAGCATTTCGGAGTCCATGGCGGCGATGGTACGCGCTGCGCCATCGCAAGAATCCGCATAAAAAACCACAGCCTTATAACCAAATATCAAAAATGTTCAACGCGGCCCCTGGCGCAGCACTAGACTATGCGCCTGCCTGCCGCCAAGCCCGACGCGGAGCCGTTCTCCCGGGCCGGCGGCGTTTTATCGCAACCCGTTGAAGAAAGTCCTCCGGTCATGTTGAAGAAAGCCCTCTCCGCAATCGCGATTGCCACGCTGGCACTGACAGCCCAGGCCGCCGACGTGCTCAAGGTCGGTGCCACGGCCGTGCCGCATGCAGAAATCCTCAATCACATCAAGCCCGCGCTGAAGGCCCAGGGCATCGATCTGCAGATCAAGGAATTCAGCGACTACGTGCAGCCCAATGCGGCCGTCGAGGACAAGCAGCTGGACGTGAACTTCTTCCAGCACCAGCCCTACCTGGACAGCTACAACAAGGACCGCAAGACCTCGCTGGTGGCCGTGCCCAATGGCAAGGTCCATGTGGAGCCCTTCGGCGGCTACTCGCAGAAGATCAAGAACGTCAAGGATCTGAAGGACGGCGCCACCATTGCCATCCCCAACGACCCCTCCAACGGCGGCCGCGCCCTGATCCTGCTGGCCAAGCAGGGCCTGATCGAGCTCAAGGACCCCAAGAGCCTGACGCCCACGCCGCTGGATGTGGCCAAGAACCCCAAGAAGCTCAAGTTCAAGGAACTCGAAGCCCCGCTGCTGCCGCGCGCACTGGGCGATGTGGACCTGGCGCTGATCAACACCAACTACGCCATCGAGGCCAAGCTCAATCCCACCAAGGATGCGCTGTTCATCGAAGGTGCCGACTCGCCCTACACCAACATCGTGGTGTCGCGCCAGGACCGCGCCAACGATCCCAACATCGCCAAGCTGATGAACGCACTGCACACGCCTGATGTGAAGAAGTTCATCGTCGAGAAGTACAAGGGCGCCGTCGTTCCCGCGTTCTGAATGCGAGGTGGCCGCAGCCTTGCCGGCTGCGACCGTTGCGAAAAAAAAAGCGCTGCCGGGGCAGCGCTTTTTTTGTGGCTGGCATTCCTTGCCTCAGCCTGCGGAGGCCACCTCCGCCGGCGCCTTGGCCGCAGCAGCCGGCCGCGTGATGGCGCTGCCCATGGCCGCGCCCATGATGCAGGCAATGGCCAGCCACTGCGTTCCCACCAGTTGCTCATGCAGCAGCAGCATGCCCATGAGGGCGGCTATCGCGGGCTCCGTTGCCAGCGCGATGCCGAAGGTGGCGGGCGGCAGGCGGCGCAGCGCCATCATCTCCAGCGTGTAGGGCAAGGCGCTGGAGATGGCCGCAACCATCAACCCGAAAAGAAGTATGGATGGCTGCAGCAGCTTGGCCCCCGCCTCGGCCACGCCGAAGGGCACCACCACCATGGCGGCGAACACCAGGCCCAGCGACACGGCCTGGCCGCTGGGAATGCTGCCCAGCCGCTGGCCCAGCAGGATGTACAGCGCCCAGCAGATGGCCGCGCCCACGGCGCAGGCAATGCCCACGGGCTCCAGCACCAGGGCGCCGGCGCTGGCACCGCCTATGGGCAGGATCAGGGCCAGCCCCGCCACCGCCAGCGCAAGCCAGACAAAATCCACGGGCCGGCGCGAGTGGTAGATGGCCACGGCCAGCGGCCCCGAGAACTCGATGGCCACGGCCAGGCCGAAGGGAATGGTGCGCAGCGCCATGTAGAACAGCAGGTTCATGGCGCCCAACGCCACGCCGAAACGCAGCAGCGCCCAGACCTGAGGCCGCGCCAGCGTCCAGCGCCAGGGCCGCCAGATGGCCACCAGGATCAGCGCGGCAAAGCCCACGCGCAATGCCGAGGTGCCCTGGGCTCCCAGCACCGGAAAAAGCTGCTTGGCCAGTGACGTTCCCACGCCCAGCGCCGTCACCGAGCCCAGCACGGCCAGCAGCGGCCAGGCGCGGTTCCATGTGATGTTTGTTGTCATGGCGCGTACGATATTGCAAGCCCACCGCGCAAACAGCTCGTTTTTGAGCCGCTTCACGCAATATTCGCTCTTTTCCTCTTCTCGCCGCCAGCCGCCCATGCCCGCCATCGCCCTGGACTCCTTCGACCGCGCCATTCTCGACGTGATGCAGCGCGACAACCTCACGCCACAGCGCCTCATCGCCGAGCGCGTGCACCTTTCCGCGCCGGCCGTGCAGCGGCGCATCAAGCGGCTGCAGGAGCTGGGCGTGATCGCGGCCAACGTGGCCGTGGTCGATCCGGCGCGCATAGGCCGGCCGCTGACCGTGCTCATCAACGTGCAGCTGGTCAACGAGCGCCCCGATCTGTCGCAGGCCTTTCGCGCACGCGTGGATCGGGAGGACGCGGTACAGCAGTGTTATTACGTGACCGGTGAAGCCGACTATTCATTGATCGTCACGGCTGCCGATATGGAGGAGTACCAGGCGCTGGCGGCTCGGCTGTTTGCGGGGGACGACAACATCCGGCGCTACACCACCTCGATAGCGCTGGAACGCGTCAAGACCGGGCTGCAGCTACCACTGCAGCCGCAAGCCACGGATGCCTGACCACCGTCATCAGATCGTTTTGAACATAGAACGCCATCACAGGCAGGGAGACTTCAATGAGCGCACCGCATCCGGACAGCATGGCCAATCTGGTGGCCATCCGCACCCTCGACAAGTACGAGAACGACTATTTCCCCAAGCGCGACCGCATCACCATCGCCTTTCGCGGCGATCTGGCAGAGCAGTTCAAGTACGACAAGATCCGTCCGCTGTCGCCGGCCCAGCGCCATGGTCACCGCGTGGTGATCGAGGCCGAGAGCCAGAAGACCGGCACCACCGGCCACTACTGCATCGAGTGCAACAGCTGGAACCTCATCGAGGCCGTGGGCACCTGGGCACCGGAGCCGGAGCAGGCGGCGGGCTGAGCCTGCCGCCTCTGGCCGGCCCAGGCCGGCCCAGGCCGGCTCAGGCCCCGGCCGGCGCCCAGACGCTGCCGGCCACCCACCAGGCCAGCGCCAGCATCATCACCCCCGTCAGGCCATCGAGAATCCGCCAGGCACGCGGCTTCTCGAACAGGCGCCTGAGGCGGCGGCCCGCAAAGGCCAGCAGCACGAACCATGACAGGCTGGCCGAAGCGGCGCCAATCACATACACCCATTTGAGCGCGCCTTCCTGGCGCGCGCCGATGGAGCCCATCAGCAGCACCGTGTCCAGATAGACATGGGGGTTGAACAAGGTGATCACGGCCAGCGTGGAGACCACGCCCAGCAGGCCGCGCGGCGCCAGCTGCCCGCCCGAGGCGGCCAGCTGCGCATCGGGCGCCATGGCCATGCGCCACAGCGCCATCAGGCCGTAGGCCAGCAGGAACAGGGCGCCACCCAGGGTCAGGTAGCGGGCCAGATCGGGGTTGTCGCCCAGCAGCCGGGCCATGCCCGCCACGCCCAGGCCGATGAGCACCACGTCGCTGACCACGCACCATGCCACGCAGGCGCGTACATGCTGGCCGTGCACGGCCTGGCGCAGCACATACAGGTTCTGGGCTCCGATGGAGACGATGAGCGACAGGCAGACCGTGAAGCCCGCCAGCCAGGAAGAAGAAACATTTGCAGTCCACATGGGCAGGGATTGTCTGGCTCGCAAATGGTTAAGTAAAATTACATTTACTCAACCAAATGAAGAATATCTAAATGCTCGACTACGCCGGACTCGAAGCCCTGGCAGCCGTGGTGCGCGAAGGCAGCTTCGAACGCGCGGCGCGCAAGCTGCACGTCACGCCCTCGGCCGTCTCCCAGCGCATCAAGCTGCTGGAAGAGCGCGTGGGCCAGGTGCTGGTGCTGCGCGGCCAGCCCTGTTCAGGCACGGAGGCAGGCCGCCGCCTGTGCCTGCATGTGGAGCAGGTCGCCCTGCTGGAAAACGACCTGCGCCGCAAGAACCCCGAACTGGTGCCCGAGGGCCAGACGGCCCTGCCCACGCTCAAGCTGGCCGTCAATGCCGACTCGCTGTCCACCTGGTTCATGGACGCCATGTCCGCCTTCACGCGCGACGGCAACGAGCTGCTGGACATCAGCATCGACGACCAGGACCACACGGCCAAGCGCATCCGCGAGGGCGAGGTGATGGCCGCCGTCACGGCCACGTCCTCGGCCATTCCGGGCTGCAACACCTGGCCGCTGGGACGCATGCGCTACGTGGCGGCCGCCAGCCCCGACTTCATCCGCCGCTACCTCAAGGACGGCATCACGCCCGAGGCCATGGCACGCACGCCCATGATGAGCTACGGCCGCAAGGACAGCCTGCAGGACCAGTGGCTGCAGCGCCTGGGCGCGGAAGGCCGGCGCAGCACGCCGCGCCACTTTCTGCCGTCCAACCAGGGCTATACGCGGGCCTGCGAGCTGGGCATGGGATGGGGCATGCACCCGCCGCTGATGATCGGCGCGCAACTGGCCGAAGGCAGCCTGGTGGAGCTGCTGCCCGGCAACGATCTGGACATTCCCATGTACTGGGCCCATGCGCGCAATGCGCAGGCCAGCCTGCAGCGGCTGACGGACTGCGTGATCCAGGCGGCAGCCGCCTGTCTTGACCCGATGGGGTGAGGGGGCCATTGACGGCCCCTCTTTCCCCGCCTCGCCCACTCCGTCGAATCCACATCCCCGGCCAATGCGTTTTTGCCGGCCCGGGATCATCGCAATACCGGAAACAAACAGGTCTTCCATTCATTGAATCCGCTGAAATACAGGCGTCAGAAGATAATCCCGCGCACGCCAGGAAAATGCAAACAGGAACAATCCTAGAAATCAAATAGGAGCATTCCCATAAGGCAGATACAAGCGTCCCGGGGGGCAAAAAGAAGGACTCAGATTTTCTGAAAAGCCTTGACATCATTTGCAGTGAGCCTAGAGAATTCGCGGGCCTCAAGGCAATTTCATAAAGCTGCCACTCTTTTTAAAAATCACGCAGGCAATAGACGCGCCTCGAAATACTTGCCATATCCAGGAAATCGGCATCTCCGGCAATGCCTCCATTGCCGGATATTCAGGATTCGCCTATGACCACCACAGGAATACACAGGAACGAATACACGGGACAGGCAATGCAGGAGTACTCCTTCGCTTTTCATTTGCGCATTCCATTCATTGCGCATGCGGCATGCCAGCGGCGCCGCGAAGCCGGCGGCATGCCTGCGCCGCCCGCAGGGCGCCACCAGGGCTTCACCCTGGTGGAGATCATGGTGACCCTGGCTGTGGTGGTCATCCTGCTGGCCATTGCCGCCCCCAACATGAACGACATGGTGCAGACCAGCCAGCAGGAGTCCGCACTGATGCGCCTGTCCGCGGCCCTGCGCATGGCCCAGCACGAGGCGGGACGACGCAACCAGCGCATCACCATCTGCCCTGCCAGCGCGGACCGCAAGACCTGCAGCGACACCGCCATCGGCAGTGGTCCCTATCAGGGGCTCCAGGATTGGTCCGGCGAGCTGATCGCCTTCAGCGACGGCAGCACCCCCCGCGTGATCGACGAGGACGACCAGGTCCTCAGGGTGTTTCCCAGCGTGCGCAGCGTGGATCTCTTCGCCTGGTATCCGACGGGCGGCCAGGGCATGAAATCGGCGGGCCACGCCGTACACGCGCTTCCGGACGGGCAGATCTGCTGGCCCACGGCCCGCCGGGGCGCACCGGGCGCCGAGCAGGTCCACCGCGTGGCCTACCCCTGCAACCCCGACGTGACCTTCACGGCCTGCCCGAGTCGCGCCCGGCACCTGCCCGCCCGCCATATCGCCATGTATGCCGGTGGCCTGCAGGACCTGGCACCGCGCGACCCGTTGCCCCGCGCCTCTGGCAGCAGCAAGCCGCAAGCCGTGGACTGCGCCGGCGCCGCTTCCGGCCTCTGAACACAAGCGAGGACTTCGCATGGACAGGAAGGATCCACACCCCGCTGCCACCCCCTCCGCAGCTGCGGCATCGCAGGCAGGCTTCACGCTGGTGGAGGTCATGGTCACCCTGGTGGTCATTTCTGCCGGCCTGCTGGGCACCCTCAAGGGGCTCTATCAGAACCTGGGCGACCTCAATGCCTCCTACCAGCGCACGGCGGCCGTGCAAAAGGCCGCCGAGATGGTGGAACGCCTGCGCGCCAACCGCCGGGGCGCACTGGCAGGCGACTTCGACGGCGGTGGCGGCACCGCGCCCAGATCCTGCAGCGACCCTGGCGAAGGCGGCGACGACAAGGCCCATGCCCAGTACCGGCTGTGCCTGTGGCAAAGGGACCTGGGCAACGCCCTGGCCCAGGGTCAGGGCAGCGTCAAGACGGCCCAAGGCAAGACCCTCATCACCGTGACCTGGAGCCATCCCCGCAGCGGGGATGGAAACCCCGAAGAACACAGCATCGAGGTCATCCCATGAGAGATCGGCTGGCATCCCGTGGCCCGCAGCAAGGCCCGCAACAGGGCCTGACCCTGGTGGAACTCATGGTGGCAGTGGTCATCGCCCTGTTTCTCCTGGCCGCCTTGGTGGGACTGTATGTGAACGCAAGAGGCCTGCTGCGCCATGAAAATGCACTGGCGCGCATGCAAAGCGATGCACGCCTGAGCTTTGGCGTTATGGGCCAGGCGGTGCGCAATGCGGGCTTCACGGGCTGCAGCACGGCCCTGACCAAGGTTCCCCCCTTCATCGCCGAGCCCGAAAGGCTCGGGCCCCACTGGAACCTGCTGGACCCCATAGGCATCCGGCGCGGACAGGCACAGGATGCCTGGACCAGTTTCGCGGAAGATGTCCCCGCCCAGGCCAGCGCCCGGTCGGACGTGCTCAGGACAGCGGGCACGGGCACGCACAAGAGCAGCCAGCAACTGAGCGACAACGATGTGGTCGTCGCGACCGATTGCTCGCAGACCTACATTTCCCGCCGGGCGCTCCTGGATACCTGCATCCAGCCCCCGCCCGGATCGGGAATTTCCGGTTTCTCCCCGGACCGGGGCGCCTGCGGCCTGACGCTCCTCAAGCGCGACGCACGCGTGCTGCCCGCAGTCAATGACCTGTTCTTCATCGGGCGGCTCAAGAACGGCAGCGCCACCGGCCTCATCCACTGCTCCAGCAGCCAGATCGATCCCATGCCCGGGCAAGGCAAAGCCAACGACCTGAGCTGCCGCATGCTGGCCGAAGGGGCCATGGATCTCAAGATCGAGTCCATACACGGCCAGCCCTCGGCCGCCGTGCAGCAAGAGGCGCCGGGCAACAGCGTATGGAACAACACCGGCTCCGGCCTGGCCGGCAGAGCGACGACGCCGGGTCCGACTCCGCCACCACCGCCTCCTGCCGTGCGCGCCGTGGAAGTGCGCCTTCTCATGGCCTCCGCGCCTGGCATGGGTGCGCTGCTGCACGCACCCCAGAGCTACACCTTCTATCGCGACAGCAACGGCGCCCCCCGGCGCACCACCGCCGCCGACCGGCGGCTGTACCGTGAATTCAGCGCGGTCTTCACGCTGCGAAACCGGGTGGAATGAGCATGGCAAGGACACGGACACAAACACGGACACAGGGCGGCCTGGCGCTCATCACCACCATGATCATCATGATGGCCCTGGTGATGCTGTCGCTGGCCGCCATGAACATGGGCCTGCTGCAGGGCCGGTCCACGGGCAACCGCAACGACTGGCACATCGCCTTCCAGGCCGCCGAGGCCGCGCTGCGCGACGGGGAGCAGGACATCACCACCCGCAACCCGGCCCTGGAGGCCTTTGACGATGCCTGCACAGCGGGCCTGTGCCTGCCCAGGGAAGACGGCAGCTCGTGGTCCGAGGCGCTCATTGCCCAGGACACGCTGGGCGTGGCGCTGGGCACGCGCACCGGGCAGACCTCCCCCGGCCCCCAGGGAGCACCGACACCGCGCTACCTCATCGAGCGGCTGGAGACCCCTGCGCAAAGCGTGGTGGTGCAGGGCTATGGCGCCGACCAGGGCCGCCCTCCCGTCTTTCGCGTGACGGCCATCGGCATGGGAGCGGCCCGGCGCGCCGATGGCAGTCCGGCCTCGCGGGTGGTGCTGCAAAGCATGTACATCAATTGAAGGAAAGACCATGCGCAAACTCCCTCTGCAAAAGCCCTGCCCTCCCCTCTTTCCGGCGGCAGTGGCGATGCTGCTGCTTGCCTGCATGGCCGCCCCCCGCGCGCAGCAGCCTACGGCACCGGTGCGCCCCGTGCCCCTGAACATCTCACAGGCGCCCCTGATGGCCACGCAGAACGCCACGCCCAACGTGCTGCTCATCATGGACAACTCCAACAGCATGGACGAGGCCCCGAACGGCTCCGCTGTCGGCAGCGACAGCACTGACAGCAAGTCCGAGATCGCCCGCGCCGCTGCCCGCACCATCATCGAACGCTACCAGGGGCGCATGAACTTGGGCCTGATGGCCTACCAGCAGGAAGACGTCGTCCCGCGCAGCCTGAGCAACTCGCTATACGACGTCAGCTACGACCCCAACCACTTCGACCCGCAATGGAGGGGCACGCGCGCCAGCCCCACCCGCAAGCGCTTCAGGTTTCCCAACCCCAGCGACAAAGGGCGTTTCATCTACTACAACGTGGCCTTGCCGTTCTATGGTGGCGGCAACACCTCCAGCCACTGCTTTTCCGCCACGGCCAACGCCGGGCCCACGCCCGCCAATCCCGACGGCTTCCGCACCAACGAGACCGTCGATGGCCCCTGGGACGTCTATTCATGCTTCAGCGGCAAGACAGGCACTACCAACGCCACCAACACCACCGGCAATGCGGGATACAACAACTTCCGGGGCCGGGCAATGTTCAACCCCACCGACTCCGACTATGCCCAGGGCATCTACGACTTCGGCAGGCAGATGTTCGACACTCCCATAGGACAGGCCTGGTTCAGCGAAAGCTTTCCGGGCCGCGGCTTCCTGCACCAGCCCATCCGGCCGCTGGACGTCGCCCACAGGGCCGCTCTGGAACGCAAGCTCGCCACCTCGCAGTTTCTGCTTAACGCGCCCCGTGATCCCGCCTGGCCCCTGCAGAACGCGGGCAACACACCGCTTGAGGGGACGCTGCTGACGGCGCTGGACTACTTCCAGGGCGAAGAGCTTTGGCGCAATGCCGCAGAAGGCTATGTGCCCGCCTGCTATCCGCTGCCCCAGTCCTGCGGCCGCAACTTTGTGGTGCTGCTCACCGATGGCCTGCCCTCGACCCGGCCCAACGGCAAAATCATCCAGGACATGGCGGCAGGCCTGCGCCAGACGGCAGAGGCCGCGCGGCGCCTCAGGCAAGAGGCCAACGTGGAGACCTTCGTCATCGGATTCGCCCTGCCCTTCGGCACCAATCCCGAGCAATTGAACGAGGTGGCCGCCGCCGGGGGCACGGAGCGCGCCTTCGCGGCCAACGACCCCGCGACCCTCGATACCGCCCTGCAGGCGATCTTCGCCGACATCGCCGCCCGCTCCTCCAGCGTGGCCGCCGTGGCGGCCAACTCCACCAACGTGTCCAGCAGCACCAGGATCTACCAGGCCCGCTTCGATCCCCGCGACTGGAGCGGCACGCTGTCAGCGCACAGCATCACAGGCACTGCGGTGGCCGAACAGGCGCAGTGGGAGGCACGCATTCCTGCGACACGCCGCATCCTCAGCTACCGGCCCGACACGCGCCAGGGCGTAGCCTTTGCCTGGGAAGCACTGAACCCCGAGCAGCAAAGGCAGATCGGATCGCCCGACGTGCTGGCCTACCTGCGGGGCAGCCAGGCAGGGGAAGCGCCCCGTGGACCCCTGCGCAGGCGCACCAGCCTGCTGGGCGACATCGTGAACTCGGCCCCGGTGTATGTGGGCGCGCCCGAGATGCCCTACACAGAGGCCTCCTACCGCGAATTCCGCAAGGCACGGGCCGATCGCCGCAAGATGGTCTACGTGGGAGCCAACGACGGCATGCTGCATGCTTTCGACGCGGACACGGGGCAGGAGCTCTTTGCCTATGTCCCCTCGACCGTGATCCCCCACCTGCGCCAGCTGTCCGATCCGAACTACCGCCACCGCTTCTACGTGGACGGCTCGCCCATGGTGTCCGATGCCTTCATTGGCGGCCGGTGGCGGACCATCCTCGTGGGGGGTCTGGGCGCAGGGGGCCAGGGCGTGTACGCGCTGGACATCACCGATCCCGATGCGATCACCGAAGCCGCCGCCAAGAACGTCGTGCTGTGGGAGTTCGGCGACCGCGACCGGCGCGCACCGGGCAGCAACCGACCCGCCGGTTTCGATATGGACATGGGCTTCAGCTTCGCGCAGCCTTCCATCGCCAGGACCCGGGCAGGCTGGATGGCCCTGTTCGGCAACGGCTACAACAATGTGGAGGCGGACGGCGCGGCCAGCACCAGCGGCAATGCCGTGCTGTACGCCGTCAACCTGGAGACCGGCGCGCTGCACAGTAAATGGGACACTCGCCGAGGCGTGCAAGACAGCCAGCGCAGGTGGCCCAATGGCCTGAGCACGCCGGCCGCCGTGGACCTGGACGACGACGGGCTGGTGGACCGCGTCTATGCGGGAGACCTGCAGGGCAACATGTGGCGCTTCGACCTCATGGCCGCGAGCGGGGACGGGGGCGGGATCGTGCCGTCGGTCAACGGCACTCCTGCACCGATGACCACCCCCTGGGGCGGCAGCTTCCACGGGCAGCCCATCACCACGCGGCCTGAGGCCAAGATCAGCCACGGCACGCTGCAATCCCACGTGCAGCTGCTGTACGGCACGGGCAAGAGCTTCGAGGTCGGCGACCATGACGCTGCGGCCCCGGCCTCCGCATCCCAGTACTTCTTCAGCCTGCTGGACGAAGGCACCGGGGGCTCCTCCGCAAGCCACAGCGTGCTGAAGGTCACCAGTGTCGACGCCGGCGCCGCCAACGGCGATGGCCGCACCACGCAGATGTCCCTGCGGCTGATCTCCGACGGCCGCCCCGGCAACAGGAACTGGCTCATGCCGCTGGCCGACGCGGGCGAGCGCTTGATCACCCATCCCATGCTGCGCCGCGACCGCATCATCTTCACCACCGCCGTGCCTAGCACGCAGATGTGTACGGCAGGCGGCCATAGCTGGCTGATGGAACTCTCGCTGGACGGCCAGGGCGCGGAGAAGTATGCCGACGGCCTGTTCGACATCAATGGCGACGGTACGGTGGACGGCAGCGACCGCTACGGCGACAACGACCGCGCCACCGGGGGCGCGCGGCTGGAGGGCATCAGCTCGCAGCCCGCCATCCTGAACAACGGCAAGCAGGAAACCAAGGTCATGAACAGCACCGCAGGCCTGCAGTCGCTGGCAGAAAGCAAGGGGCCGCTGAGCAACAGGCGCATTTCCTGGCGCGAGGACACCCCGGCCGACATCCATCCGCTGGGCCTGGACTGACCATGGGCATGCAGAACAACCCCTTGCCGACGCCTGGTCGCCGCCGCCGGGTGGCACGCGGCTTCACCCTGATCGAGCTGATGGTGGTGGTGGCCGTGATCGGCATCCTGTCGGCCATCGCCTATCCCAGCTATGCCGAATACCTGCGCAAGTCCCGCCGCACCGATGGCAGGCGCGCCTTGCTGGAGGCCGCAGGCGCCATGGAGAAGTACTTTTCCGCCAACCTGACCTACGAGGGTGCGACGCTGGGGGGCACCGGCGTCTATGCCAGCCGATCTCCCGACGGTTTCTACGAACTGTCGCTGAGTCCTGACCCCGCCGCATCGAGCTACACCCTCATTGCCTCACCGCTGCGAAGCCAGCTCAGCGACAAATGCCATACCTTCACCTACGACCACCTGGGCGTGGGTGGGGTCCGCAATGGCACCCTGCCTGCACGCGATTGCTGGTAGCAGCTGCGCAGCGTGGCCCGGCAGCCGCGCTCAGGGCTCGCTGCCCGGCCCAGGGCTGGGGGCCGGCGCCCCGGGTCCGGCAGGTTCCGGCCGCTGTATGGTGCGCACGGCCGCGCGCACGCGGGTCAGGGTGTGGAAGTCCAGCAGGCTGGTGGCCATGATGGTTTCCCAGAGAAAGCAGGCCAGGGCCGAGAGAAACATCAGCACGCCGAACAGAAAGCCCAGCACCGCATAGCCATGGCCGTTGATGCCGTAGGCCTCGCCCAGGAACAGCAGGGCAATGGTCAGGCCGATGCAAAAGCCGCAGACGGTCAGCAGCCCTATGCAGACATTGGCCAGCCGGCCGCGCTTGCGCAGAAAGTGCAGCTCGGTCAGGCTGCGCGCGATGAATTCCTCCTCCTGCGGCGTGCGCAGCAGTTCCTCCAGCTTGCGCGCGCGGTCGATGATGCGGGCCAGCCGCCCGGCAACGGCGCCTATCATGCCGGCCACGGCCGTCAGGAAGAACACCGGCGCCAGCGCCAGCTGGATGCTGTGGGTGACGGTATCGGCGTCTAGCGACCAATTGATCATGCGGTCCTCTGCGTGCTTTCTGTTGTCTGGTGCGGCCATGCTGCCGTGTTTTCGCGCGGACAGTATTGTGGCCGCAAGCGGGGCGGGCAAGAGGCCATGTCGCCAGCTTTTGGCATTCAGCGGGCCGGTGGCGCTGGCAACATCTGCCGGCACAGCGACAGCATCTCGGTCAGCAGGGCAGGCGCCTGGTCGCGCCGGCAGACCACGCCCAGGGGCGCCAACCTGCCCGTCAGCCGCACGTCGAGCCGGCACACGCGCGCATGGGTCTGCAGGCCCGGCGCGATGCTCAACGGCACCAGGGCCACGGCGCCGGGCTGGCTCAACAGGCCTTCCAGTATCGGCAGGGAAACGGTGGAGACGGGAAACCAGGGCGCATCGGGCAGTGCCTGGAGCACCTCGGCCTCGAAAATCCCGCGCACGGCGATGTTGGCCGTGGGCAGCACCCAGCGCGCGCCGGTCAAGGCCTGCAGCGGCACGCCACGGCGCCCGGCCAGTGCATGCGAGCGTGCGGCCACCACCACGGCCGTGTCGGCCAGCAGCGGCTCGAAGACGAAGGGGCCGGGCAGCAGCGCCGGCTCGCGGCAGAACACCGCGTCCAGCCCGCCGCCCAGCAGCTGGGACAGCAGCCGGGTGCTGGCGTCTTCGTGCACATCGACATGCACCTCGGGGTGTTCGGCATAGAACCGCGCCAGCAGGGGCGAAAGAATGGCCAGGGCCGCCGCCGGAATGGCGCCCAGGCGCAGCGCGGCCGCGGCGCCCCGGCGAATGGCGGCCAGCGATTCCGCCACCTCCTCCAGCGCGGCCAGCACGCCGCGCACCGTGTCCACCAGGGTCTGGCCGGCCAGCGTGGGGCGTATGCCGCGCGCATGGCGCTCGAACAGGCGGATGTCGAGCACGCGCTCCATCTCGGCCAGCGCCTGGGTGGCTGCCGACTGGCTCATGTGCAGCGTGGCGGCGGCCTGCACCACCGAGCCGCATTGCTGCAGCGCCACCAGCAGCTGCAGCTGGCGCAGGCGCACATGCTTGGTCAGGCGCGAGAACAGCAGCCGGCCCTGGGGCGTGGCCGCATCGTCCAGGCCTTCGCGGTCGTCAAAATCGTGGCTCATGGGAATCTTGGTGTTTTCCCCAGGCAGGCCCTGGCGCGTCACAGGCGGCAAAGGACAAGCTATCGGAACGGCTTATAGCTTGGCACAAATACCGTGGCCCACGCGGGCGGCAGGATTTCTATAGTCGCCTGCATCGGGAGCCGGCACGGCCCAGGCTGCGGCTCCCTCCCCGTCGATGGAGTCCATGCCATGCAAGCCAAGCCCCTCTTACAGCCTCTCTCTCACCTGCCGCGCCGCACCCTGCTTTCCCTGGGCGCGGGCCTTTGCGCCGCGCTGTGCGGCCTCACCCTGGCCCGCACGGCCCATGCGGCCGACGCCTATCCGAGCAAGCCCGTCAAGCTCATCGTGCCCTTTGCGGCCGGCGGCTCCACCGACATCGTCGCGCGCGTGATCGCCGAAGGCCTGCGCAGCACGCTGGGCCAGCCCGTGGTGGTGGACAACAAGGCCGGCGCGGGTGGCCTGATCGGTACCGAAAGCATTGCCCAGGCGGCGCCAGACGGATACACCATCGGCATGGCCACGGTGAGCACGGCCACCATCAACCCCTCGCTGTATACGCGCGCCGCCAGGCTGGAAGGCAGGCTCCTGCCCGTGGCCAACCTGGTGACCATGCCATCGGTCTACATGGTCCATCCCAAGATGGGCGTCAAGGATTTCGCGGGGTTCCTGGCCAAGCTGCGCGCCCAGCCCGGCGCCTACAGTGCGGGCGTGCCGGGCCTGGGCACGCTGGGCCATCTGATGGTGGCGTCCTTCAACGAGACCATGAAGACCCAGATCCAGATCGTGCCCTATCGCGGCAACGGCCCGGCGCTCAACGACGCCCTGGCGGGCATGGTGCAGGTGATGACCGATCAGCTGCCTTCGGCCATGCCCCAGATCAAGGGTGGCAAGCTCATCCCCGTGGCACTGTCGGGCGACAGCCGCTCGCCCGATCTGCCCGATGTACCCACCTTCAAGGAGCTGGGCTATGCGCAGCTCAACGAGCTGGGCATCAGCTGGTTCGGCCTGGTCGTGCCGGCCGGCACGCCGCCCGCCATCGTCCGGCAGTTGCAGGAAGCGTCCACGAAGGCCGTGCGCCTGCCCGAGGTGCAAAAGCACCTGAAGCTGCTGGGCGCATCGGTCACCGAGATGGACCAGAGCCGCTTCCCGGCCCAGATCGCCAGCGAACTGCAGCGCAACAAGGCGCTGCTGGACAAGGCAGGGGTGAAGCCGGAATGAGTGCAGTCGAGCATCTCCAGAACTTCTTCCAGCAGCAGTCCGCGCGCATGGCGGCCCTGGCCGACAGCATCTGGTCGCTGGCCGAGCTGCGCTATGCCGAGACGGCTTCGGCCCAGCTGCACATCGATGCGCTGGAGCAGGCCGGGTTTCGCATCACGCGCGGCGTGGCCGGCATTCCCACGGCCTTCCTGGCCGAATGGGGCGACGAGGGCCCGGTGCTGGCCTTCCTGGGCGAGTACGACGCGCTGTCGGGCCTGAACCAGCAAAGCGGCGCCCTGGTCTGCACGCCGTCCACCGACAGCCCGGGCCTGGCCGGCCACGGCTGCGGCCACCACCTGCTGGGCACCTCGGCACATTTCGCGGCCATCGCGCTGCAGGAGCACCTGCGCCGCAGCGGCGCCAAGGCGCGCGTGCGCTACTACGGCTGCCCTGCCGAAGAAGGCGGATCGGGCAAGACCTTCATGGCGCGCGCCGGGGTCTTCGACGATGTGGACACGGCGCTGACCTGGCACCCGGCCAGCTTCTCCGGCGTGTTCAGCCAGAGCACGCTGGCCAATATCCAGGCGAAGTTCGTCTTCCACGGCAAGGCCTCGCATGCCGCGCACTCCCCCCACCTGGGCCGCAGCGCGCTCGACGCCGTGGAGCTGATGAACGTGGGCGTGAACTACCTGCGCGAGCACATGCCCACCGATGCGCGCGTGCACTACGCCATCACCGACTCGGGCGGCCTGTCGCCCAACGTGGTGCAGGCGCGCGCCGAGGTGCTGTACCTGGTGAGGGCCGCGCGCAACCACGAGGCGGCCGCACTCTACGAGCGCGTGCAGAACGTGGCGCGCGGCGCAGCGCTGATGACGGATTGCCGGCTGGAGATCGTCTTCGACAAGGCCTGCTCCAACCTGCTGCAGAACCGCACGCTGAACCAGGTCATGTACGAACAGATGCAGGCCCTGGGCCCGCTGCGCGTGGACCCCGGCCTGCACAGCCTGGCCGGCGACTTCCAGGCCACGCTGGACAGCAATGACGTAGACCAGGTCAGCCGCCCGCTGGCCAGCGTGCTGCGCGGCAAGGTGCCGGCCGTGTTCGAGGGCCTGGCGCCCTACGATCCCGCTGTGGAGGGCACCCTGTTCGGCTCCACCGACGTGGCCGATGTGAGCTGGATCACGCCCACCGTCCAGGCCTGGGTGGCCTGCTACGCCTTCGGCACGCCGCTGCACTCCTGGCAGATGGTCTCGCAGGGCCAGTCCGGCCTGGCCCACGCCGGCATGGTGCGCGCCGCCCAGGTGATGGCCGCCACCGCCATCGCCCTGCTGCAGCGGCCCGAGCGCATGGCCGAGGCCAAGGCGGAGCTGCTCGAGCGCCGCGGCGGCAGGCCCTATGCCTGCCCGATTCCTGCGGAGGTGCCCTTGCCGTTCATGCGAGGGTGATGTCCTTGGCATCGACGAAAGTAAGGAAAATTCCTTACACTCATCTCCCAAGTCACTTGTGAAGGATTGCGCCATGCCCGACATCCATGAACTGGCCACCCTCACCTCCAAGGGCCAGGTCACGCTGCCCAAGCCCATACGCCAGGCCTTGGGCGTCGATGCGGGCGGCAAGATTGCATTCCGACTGCGCGAGGATGGCCTGGTCGTTGTCAGCCGCGCCGAAGAAGGGCATCAGGACCCCGCCATATCGGCCTTCCTCGATCTGCTGGCTGCCGATATCCAGTCCGGCCAAAGGCTCCAGAGCCTGCCCGACGACCTGGCCCGCGACATGCTTGCGCTCGCAGGTCGTATGGTGGACCTGGATGACGATATCCAGGGCGATGTGGTGATCTGATGCAGCGCCACGGCTGGACCCTGCTGTTCCATGACTGCGTGGTGGAACAGTTGCGCAAATTGCACCAGGCCGCCCGACGCGCAGAGCACAACAGTCCGCAAGACTTCGGCTCCAATGCCAACGTCAAACTGTTCAGGGCTCTGAGCCAGTTGATGCTGGAAGTGATTCCCGGCGATCCCTCACGCGACGAATACCGCCAGGGCAATACGCTGGGAGCCAGCCACCGCCACTGGCGGCGGGCCAAGATCGGCAGAAGGTTCAGGCTGTTCTTCCGGTACGACTCCCGCTCCAGGGTGATCGTCTTCGCATGGGTCAACGACGAGCAGACCCTTCGCTCGTCGGGCAGCGCATCCGACCCCTATGCAGTTTTCGAAAAAATGCTCGGACGCGGCCATCCGCCCGACGATTGGGAAGATCTGAAAGCGGCCAGCACGGAACATTGGCACGCTGGCCCGCGGTAGCCGGGCACCCGGCCTTTGCGCTGCCGCAAACCCGCCCCGCCGCCGCGTTGACCCATCACAAGCCCTTCACGCCATGCCACGGCGATAGTCGGATCGGGACCCCACCGATACCTACAAACCACAGGAGGACTTGTGAAGCTGATGATCGATCTCTTTTCCACCGACTACGGGCTGATGAGCCTGGGCGTCATCGTCTTCATCCTGATCATGGCGGGCTTTTTCCTGCGCCTGTTCCTGGGCAAGATGAAGCACGTGGCCAACAAGCCGCTTGAATGAAAAGATGCCCAGGCAGGGCCTGGCCTGGGCATTCGCATGCAGCCCTGCGCACTCAATAGTGCGGGGGCAGCTCGTCGCGCAGATGGGTCGCATCGCCGGCAGGCCCGCCCTCCGGCGCCCGTCGGCGCAGGTCGCGCAGCTCGTCCAGGAGCCGGTCGATCTGCTGCTGCTGGCGGTAGATGGTCAGGTTCAGTTGCTCCAGCAGGTCGTCGGTGTAGCTGGCCTTGATCTCCAGCTCCATCACGCGCGCCTGCAGGGCCTGGGCCTCGTCGCGTTCGCCGCTGCGCTCGTTGTCCCCAGCCACGCTCACGCCTTGAGCGCCTGGGCCAGGCGGGCGATGCCTTCGCGGATCTTGTCCTCGTCGGCCGTGGCGAACGAGAGGCGGAAGCTGGTGGCATCGGGGTTTTGCGCGAAGAACGGCGCGCCCGGCACAAAGGCCACGCCCTGGGCGATGGCCCGCTTGGCCAGCTCGCCGGCATCGGCCAGCGCGCCGCCCTTGCCGGTCAGGCGCACCCACAGGAACAGGCCGCCCTGGGGCTGCAGGAATTCCACGGCATCGCCGAGGTGCTCGCGCAGCGCATCGCCCATGGCCTTGGCGCGGCGCGCATAGACCTCGCGCACATGGGCCAGCGTGGCGGGCATGGCGCCGGACTTCAGGTACTGCGCGGCCGTGGCCTGGGCAAAGGTGCTGGTGTGGGCGTCGCTGAACTGCTTGCACATCACGGCGCGGGCCAGCAGCTCGGGCGGGGCCACCAGCCAGCCGATGCGCAGGCCGGGGCTGAGCACCTTGCTCAGCGAGCCGCAGTGCGCCAGCCAATCGCGGCTGCCGGGCACCTGGCTGGACAGGGCCAGCAGGCTGGGAGGTGGCGCCTCGCCAAAATACAGGTCGCCGTAGGGATCGTCTTCCACCACCAGGGTCTGGTACTTGACGGCCAGCTCCAGCACTTTCTTGCGGCGCTCCAGGCTCAGCATGGCGCCGCTGGGATTGCCGAAGGTGGGAATCAGGTAGACCAGCTTGGGGCGGTGCTCGGCAATGAGCTTTTCCAGCGCATCGACCTGGGCGCCTTCGGCATCGATGGGCGCGCTGATGACTTGCGCGCCGTACAGGCGAAAGCACTGGATGGTGGCCAGGAAGGTCGGGCCTTCCACGATGACCTTGTCGCCGGGGTTGATCATGGTCTTGCCCAGCAGGTCCAGCGCCTGCTGGCTGCCCGTGGTGACCACCAGTTGCTCGGGGACCAGCTCACGCACGCCCTTGCCGGCCATGAAGGCGGCGATCTGCTCGCGCAGCGGCTGGTAGCCCTCGGTGGCGCCGTACTGCAGCGCGGCGCCCGGCTCCTGCTGCAGCGCTGCCTGGGAGGCGGCGCTGATGCCGGCCACGTCGAACATGGCGCTGTCCGGAAAACCACCCGCGAAGCTGATGATGCCGGGCTTGCCCAGCAGCTTGAACAGCTCGCGGATGGCGGAGGTTTCTACGTTGTTCAGACGGTCGGCGAATTGCATGGGCAGGATTCTCGTTGTCGATGCGATGAAAAGGCGAAGCCTGCATTGTCGCCAATCCTGCCGCAGCTTTCCTGCACGATTAGAAGTCCCCTGAGTCGCTTCGCGCCTTCCCGTTGCACGGCGCCCCCCAAGGGGGACGACGCCATCTCTGCCCCCTCTCTCCCGGAAGGCAGCTGCGTTCAATCCACCTTGATGTCGGCCCTGGCGGCCACGGCGCGCATCTGCGGCAGTTCGCGCTCTATGCGCTCCTGCAGCGCGCTGCCCGGACCCCATGCGGGCGACAGGCCGATGTCCACCAGCTTCTTCTTCATGGCCGGCTCGGCCATGGTGTCAGCCAGCGCCTTTTCCAACTTCTTCTGGATGGGAGCGGGCAGGCCGGCCGGGGCGAGGAAGGCAAACCAGGTGTCCATGGCAAAGCCGGGGTAGCCGCTTTCGGCCACGGTGGGCACCTGGGGCAGCAGGGCCAGGCGCTGCGGGCCCAGGGCTGCGATGGGACGGATCTTGCCGGCCTTGATCAGCGGCGTGGTGGCCACCACCGTGTCCACGGCCACCTGCACCTGGCCGCCCATCAGCGCGGTCAGGCTGGGCGAGCTGCCGTTGAAGGGCACGTGCACCATGCGCATGCCCGTGGCGGTCTTGAGCATTTCGCCACCGAAGTGCACCGACGACCCCGTGCCGAAGGAGCCGTAGGACAGCTTGTCCGGATCGGCCTTGGCCAGGGCCACGAGTTCAGGCAGGGTGCGTGCAGGCGTTTCGTTGTGCGCCACCAGCACCAGCCCCATGTCGGCCACCAAGCCCAGCGGCGTGAAGCTGCGCAGCGGATCGTAGGGCAGCGGGTTGCGGATCACGGGGTTCAGCGTCAGCGTGGTGCTGGCGCCCAGCAGCAGCGTGTAGCCATCGGGCGGCGCCTTGGCCACCAGCGCGCCCGCCACCACGGTGCCCGCGCCGGGACGGTTTTCCACCACCACGGGCTGGCCCAGGCGCTCTCCCAGCGATGTGGCCAGCAGGCGGCCCAGGATGTCGGTGGCGCCGCCGGGCGCAAAGGGCACGACCAGCTTGATCGGGCGATCCGGGTAGGACTGGGCCTGGGCATGCGCCAAGGGCAAGGCAAGCGCAGCGGCGCCGGCCATCAGGCACGACAGAAAACGGGAACGGGACAAGGCCATGGCACGGATCTCCTGGGGAACGAGGGAACGGGAACCTGGGAACAGCTCAATGCGGCAATTCAGTCGTCAGTCGTCAGTCTTCAGTCGAGCAGCGGGCTGCGCACGCGCGACAAGCCGCTGGCCTGGTCATAGGCATGGCCGATCTGCAGCACGGCCAGGTCGGCCTGCGCCGGGCCGATGATCTGCAGCCCGGCAGGCAAGCCCTGCGGCCCGAAGCCCGCAGGCGCGGCCAGGGCCGGAAGGCCGGCCATGGTGGCAGGCACCACGGTCTGCATCCAGCGGTGGTAGGTGTCCATCTCGCGGCCGTCCACGGCGTGAGGCCAGTCCAGCGCTGCGTCGAAGGGAAAGACCTGGGCGGAAGGCAGCACCAGAAAGTCGTAGCTGTCGAACAGGCGGCGCAATGTTTCATACCAGGCCGAGCGCACGCGCGCCGCGTCATAGACGGCCATGGCCGGCAGCGCCAGGCCGCGCTCGATTTCCCAGACGGCCTCGGGCTTGAGCAGGGCGCGTTTGGCCGGATCGTTGTACAAGGCGGCGTTGGCGCCGGCCACGCTGAAGCTGCGCAGGTCTATCCAGGCGCGCCACAGGCGCTCGAAATCGAACTGCGGCACGGCCTCCTCCACCGTGCAGCCTGCGGCCGTGAAATGCTGCAGCGCCGCCCGGCAGGTCTGCAGCAGGCCAGGCTCGGTGGGCAGGTGCCCGCCCAGGTCCCCCAGCCAGCCGATGCGCAGGCCCTTGCAGTCGCGCTGCAGCTGCGCGGTCCAGTCCTGGGGCAGCTCGCTGCGGCGGGTCAGCGGCAGGCGCGCATCAAAGCCTGCCTGCACGGACAGCAGCAGGGCCAGGTCGGGGATGTCGCGCGCCATGGGGCCGGCGACGCTGAACTGCTGGAAGAACACCTCTTCCGAGGGGCCATGCGGCACGCAGCCCACCGAGGTGCGCAGTCCGTAGACATGGTTGAAGGCGGCCGGCGTGCGCAGCGAGCCCATCATGTCCGAGCCATCGGCCACGGGCAGCATGCGCAGCGCCACGGCCACGCCCGCCCCGCCGCTGCTGCCGCCTGCCGATCGCGAAGGATCGAAGGCATTGCGCGTGGTCCCGTAGACCGGGTTGTAGGTATGCCCGCCCAGGCCGAACTCGGGCGAATTGCTGCGTGCCACGAAGAGCGCACCGCCTGCGCGCATGCGCTCGAACACCACGCAATCGGCCTGCGACAGCTGGTTCGCGAAGATCGGCGATCCCTTGGTCGTGACCATGCCTGCGGCCGGCATGATGTCCTTGGGCGCCTGCGGAAAGCCGTGCAGCGGCCCCAGGCTCTGGCCGCGCGCCAGCAGCGTATCCAGCTCGCGGGAGCGGCCGCGCAGCCAGTCCCGGTCCAGCGGAGCCACCAGCGCGTTGACCACGGGGTTGAGCCGGTCGATCTGGGCGCAGTAGGCATCCAGCACTTCCAGGCAGGACAGCTCGCGGCCGTGGATGGCCTTGGACAGCGCGACGGCCGACATCTCCACCACGGCACCGCCCCCGGTGGCCAGACCCGGCTGCAGCGCAGCGGCGCTTGTGCTTGACTCCATGGATTTCCTCGTTTTTGTGACAGAACGAAGTCAGCATAAGCAGGCGCAAATATTTCGACAATCGCCATTTTCTCGGCTTATCGTTGCGTTTTCCGCAAACCATAAATGGGAGCCACATGCTTTCCAACCGCCTTCAGGACACGGCCCTGCGCTACTTTCTCGAAGTGGTGCGCAGCGGCTCGGTCAGCGATGCCGCCGCGCGGCTCAACGTCTCGCCCTCGGCCGTGAGCCGCCAGGTCGCCGGTCTGGAAGAGATGCTGGGCGTGCCGCTGTTCGAGCGCCGCCCGCGCGGCATGGCGCCCAGCCCGGCAGGCGAGCTGCTGGCCGCCCACGCGCGCCGCGGTGCGCTGGAGGCCGACCGCGTGGTCTCGGACATCGAGGCCCTGCAGGGCCTGCGCCGGGGCGTGGTGCGCGTGTGCAGCTCGGGCGGCTTTGCCATCGAATTCCTGCCGCGCGCCATGGCGCTGTTTCGTGAACAGTACCCGGGCATGCAGTTCCACCTGCGCGTGGAAGCGCCTGCCGCCGTGACCCAGGCCGTGCTGGGCGGCGAGGCCGATGTCGGCCTGACCTACAGCCGTGCGGCGGCACGCGATATCGAGGTCTGGCACCGCCAGGTCTCGCCCGTGGTCGCCATCATGCGGCCCGACCACGCACTGGCCCGGCATGCCAGCATCACCCTGGCCCAGATGCATCCCCATGCCATTGCCCTGCCCGAGGACGCCAACACCGCGCGCCAGCTGTTCGACATTGCCTGCAGCCACCGGCGCCTGGTGTTCGAGCCTGCCCTGGTCAGCGGCCAGTTCGAGACCCTGGTGCACTTCGTGCTGCATGGCGGCGGCCTGTCATTGGGTGGTGAGGTCACCATGCGCGAGCGCGTGCGCCGTGGCGAACTGCATGCGGTGCCCATACGCGAACGCGGCATGAACGCACGCGCCATCGAGCTGCAGACGCTGGCAGGCCGCACGCTGTCCAAGGGAGTGCGGGCCTTCGTGGAGCATCTGCGGGAGCTGCTGCCTCCCGGGTAAGAAGACGAAGTAGAAGAAGCAGAGAAAGACGGAAGGGATGGACTGCAGGCCGGCGCCCGTGCTCAGCCCTGCCCGACTTCCAGGTGGCACTGTGCCCAGTGCCACTGCGCCCGGCGCGTGGCCTCCCGCAGCCGCTGGGCCAGCACATGGCGAGCAGGCAGGCCGGGCAGATACTCGGCCATCTGGACGCCGCCGCGGCCCAGCTCCAGCAGTTCGATCTGCTCCGAGCTGTTGCCCGAGCACAGCATGATGCCCAGCGGCGCATCCTCGCCCGGCTCATGCTCATGCCGATCCAGCCAGCGCAGGTAGTGCTCCATCCGATCCTTGTCCTCGGCCGCGAATTCGCCCACCTTCAGCTCCACCGCCACCAGCCGCCGCAGCCTGCGGTGGTAGAACAGCAGGTCAAGCTGGAAATCCTGGTCATCCATCTGCATGTGCCTTTGTCGCGCCACCAGGCTGAAGCCCATGCCCGACTTCAGGAAAAAGGCCTCCATCTCGCGGATGACGGCCGCCTGCAGGTCGCCCTCCTGCCAGGCATCGTGCAGCCCCAGGAAGTCGAGGATGTAGGGGTCTCGCATGAACAGCGCTGGCGACATGCGCTCGGTGGCTCGCTGCGTGGGCTCCTGCGCGACCAGCGTGTCCGTATCGAAGGACAGCACGGTGCGCTCGTACAGCCGGGAATCGATGCGGCTGCGCAGCGTGCGGGCGCTCCAGCGCTCAATGCTCGCCATGCTGGCGTAGTACTCGCGCTGCAGGGCGTCCTTGAGCGGAATCAGCGCGATGAAATGCGCCCAGCTCAACTGCCGCGTGGGCGAGATGACCAGGGGCTCATCAGGAAAGGTGGTGGAGAACTGCACCATGCGCCACAGGTTCTTTTCCGAGAAACTGCCGCCATAGCCCTGGACCAGATGCCCGGCCAGGGAGGGCAGGACCTTGTCGCTGCAGCCGGCCTGCCGCACCTCGGATTCGCAGTCATGGATGTGCTGGCCGATATGCCAGTACAGCAGGGTCATTTCGCTGTTGATGGTGGAAGCCACCCGAAGCCGCGCGGCCTCGATCAGGTCGCGGACATCACCCAGCAGGGTCTGCGCCGCCGCGATCGCGGGAGAAACGGATATCTTGCGAGTGGCCATGCGGTCGCCCCCTCCTGGTGGCGTGTTGTCTGTATGTGTGGTGTCGGCGGAATCGATCCGGCCCACTATTGCCATGCGGCCCCAGCACGTCAACGCCACAACGGCATAACCAGACGATCTGGCCCTCGCAGACATCAAAAACCAGAACAGTCCTAGAAATCACACTTGCACGACAATGCTCGCCACATCGATGGACACGCGCTCCCCACAATGAAAACCACCAGCATCGAACCCTTCTTCGCCACACTCAAGGCCGCCAACCCCTCGCCCCAGACCGAGCTGGAATACACCAACGTGTTCGAGCTGCTGTCTGCCGTGCTGCTCTCGGCCCAGGCCACGGACGTGGGCGTGAACAAGGCCACGCGCAAGCTGTTTCCCGTGGCCAATACGCCCCAGGCCATCCTGGACCTGGGACTTGAAGGGCTGGAGGGATACATCAAGACCATCGGCCTGTACCGCAGCAAGGCCAAACACCTGATGCAGACCTGCCAGATCCTGGTCGACCGCCACGGCGGCCAGGTGCCGCGCACGCGCGAGGAGCTGGAAGCCCTGCCCGGCGTGGGCCGCAAGACGGCCAACGTGGTGCTGAACGTGGCCTTTGGCCAGCCCACCATGGCCGTGGACACGCACATCTTCCGCGTGGGCAACCGCACGGGCCTGGCGCCGGGCAAGACGCCGCTGGCCGTGGAAATGCAGCTCATGAAGCGCGTGCCGGCGGCCTATGCCGTGGACTCGCACCACTGGCTCATCCTGCTGGGCCGCTATGTCTGCCAGGCCCGCAAGCCACGCTGCTGGGAGTGCGTGGTGGCGCCGTACTGCGACTACTCGCCCAAGACGCCTGCGCCGGCTGCGGGCAAGCGCTGAGCTTCAATCGGCCTTGAAGCCCGTGGCCGCCACGGCCTTGCCCCAGGTGACCGTGTCGGCGCGCATGATGCGGGCGAGTTCGTCGCCCGTGGTGCCCGTCACGCGGAAACCGGCCTCTTCCAGCCGGCTGCGGCTGTCGGGCTGCTGCAGGGCGCGCACGATGTCGGCCTGCAGCCTGGCCACGATCTCGGGCGGTGTCTTGGCGGGCGCGACCACGCCGAACCAGGAATTGAACTCCAGCGACGGATAGCCCTGCTCCCGGATGGTCGGCAGATCGGGCATGGACGGGGTGCGCGTGGCGCCCGTGCTGCCCAGGGCTGCGAGCTTGCCGGCCTTGACCTGGGGCGCGGCCAGGGCTGCCGTGGCAAAGACGGCCTGCACATCGCCGCTGAACAGGCCGCCCAGGGCATCGTTGGTGTTCTTGTAGTGCACGGGCTCGGGCCTGAGCTGCACGGCATTGCCGAACATGAAGGCGCCGAAGTGGCCGGGCGTGCCGGCGCCGAAGGTGGCGATGAACAGTTCCTTGCGCTGGCGCGCCCAGGCCACGAAGTCGGGCACATTGCGGGCCGGCATTTTCTGCGGATTGACCAGCAGCACGAAGTCGGAGGTGACGACCTGGCTGACGGGCGCAAAGTCCTTTTGCGGGTCGTAGGGCAGGCGCTGGTAGGTGTTGGGCGCAATGCTGAGCTGGCCAGTCTCGCCCAGCATCAGCGTGTAGCCGTCAGGCACGGCGCGTGCCGCCTCGCTGGCGGCGATGAGGCCGCCAGCGCCCGGCTTGTTGTCCACGACCACGCCCAGGTTGCCCCATTGCTCGGACAGCTTTTGCGCAAGCAGGCGCGCCACGATGTCCGGCCCCGTTCCCGCAGGAAAGCCGACGAGCAGGCGCACGGGCTTGCTCGGAAAAGCAGGCTGGGCGCTGGCCGCGGCCCAGGGAGCCAGCCCGGTGGCCAGCACGGCGGCAAGTGCGCAGGCCACGGCGGTGCGGCGCGACTTAGATGCCTGGTTTTTCATATGTCTTGTCTCCTGCATTGTGGGTATCGAAAGGGGAAAGGCGCGGCTCAGAGCAGCTCGTGAAAGCGCATCTGCACGCGGTCGGGATGGCGCGCGCCGGTGCCGAAGAACAGGCGCTCGTTGATCCAGGCCAGCGCCCGGCTGGCCGTCTCCATGCGGGGCGCGCAGCGGAAATAGATGTGCGCGGGGTCCACGGGCTCACCGCGCGCCAGCTTTGCCATGAGCGCCGGGTCGCCGCTGCGCAGCGCCTGGTTGCAGACATAGATCAGGTCGCCGGCATCGGTCTCCAGCACATAGCGCGCGTCGAGTTCGGCCAGCCCGCCGTGCACGATGCGCTGGAAGTCCGCGCCTCCGGGCAGCACGCGCGCGCTCCAGCCGTCGCCCCGGGCCGTGCCGCCCAGGATGGGGATCAGTCGGCGCCCGCCGTGCGCCGTGGCACCGACCTCCTGCGGCGGGCCTACCTGCACGCTCAGGTCGGCGAAGAAGCGAAAGCGCGGATCGGGCAGGGCCGCAGGGTGCGGCACGTTGTCTGGCATGGTTCTGGGGCTCCGGTGAATGGGATCGGGACCTAGCATAAGCACCATTGCCCGGGCAGGCCGTCATCCCGGAAGATGACAGCGCCCTGCCCGCCCCTGCCTTCCCTTGAGACACTGGACCGCCCCCTCCGACACCCCTGACGCCAGCGCCCTGGGCGCCCATGCGTCCGGCCATGCGTCCGGCCACGCGCCCAGCCACGCCATCGGCCACATGGTCGCCAGCCTGGGCGAGCCCGGCTTCGCCCGGCAGGTGCTGGAGGCCATGAACCCGCTGCTGCCCGCCGCCTCCTGGTCGGTCTACCGCACGGGCCCGCGCAGCCGGCCGCAGCTGTTCCTGTCGGCCAGCAGCGAGGCGCGCGACACCACGCGCGACTGCTGGTGGGCCTATCTCTCGGGTCCTTATCTGCGCGACAGCACCTGGAACCACGGCGACGCCGGCCCGGCACGCAGCACGGCGCTGTGCCACATCACGGCCCAGGAGGTGGAAGGCGAGCACCGCGCCCTGGTCTACGACGCGCACGGCATGGCCGAGCGCGTGTCCATCGTCGAGCACCAGGACGACGGCGGTGTGTTTGCCGTCAACTTCTACCGCCACCAGCACCAGAGGGCGCTAGGCGATGCGCAGATCGGCTGCTTCGAGAGCATGGCGCCCGTGCTGCTGGCCCTGGCGCACAAGCACATCGCGCTGACGCAGGCGCAGCCTGCCGTGGCTGCGGCATCGGCGTCCCCAGCCCCCCAGCCCAGACAGCGCCAGACATTGCCCGCCCTGCGCATGCGCCTGCTGCAGGCACAGCCCGGCCTCACGCCGCGCGAACTCGATGTCTGCGCCCGGCTGCTGCAGGGCATGACGCACGAGGGCATTGCCTGCGACCTGTCCCTCAGCCTGCCCACCGTCAAGACCTACCGTAACCGCGCATTTGCACGGCTGGGCATCCACTTTCGCAGCGAGCTGTTCGCGCTGGCCATGGAGCCGCAGGGCTGAAGGGGCCGGGGCTCAGTCCAGCGAGGCGCCGGAGTCCTTCACAATGCGCGCCCACTTGGCGATGTCCTCGCGCAGCAGGGCCGCCATCCGGTCCGGTGACACGGGCTTGTCGGCCGGGCCGGCCAGCTCCACGCCCGAGGCTTCGAGCTTGCCGCGCAGATCGCCGGCCGCCAGCGCGCGGGCCATGCCGTCCTGCAACTGCGCCAGCACCGGCGCGGGCACGCCTTCAGGAGCAAACAGCCCCACCCACAGCGTGCCGTTGTAGCCGGGCACGGTCTCGCCAATGGTGGGCACATCGGGCAGCAGCGGCGATCGCGCCGCGCCGCTCACGGCCAGCGCGCGCAGCCGGCCGGCCTGGATATGGGGCAGCGTTGACGGCAGGCTGCCGAACAGCAGCGGCACCTGCCCGCCCAGCACATCGTTGAGCGCGGGCGCCACGCCCTTGTAGGGCACGTGCTGCAGCTGGATGCCCGCCATGCTGTTGAGCATCTCGCCCAGCAGATGGTTGAGCGTGCCGTTGCCGGCCGAGGCATAGCGGAACTCGTCGGGCCGGCCCCGGGACATGGCGATCAGCTCGGGCACGGATTTGGCCGCAAAGCCGGGATGGGCCAGCAACACATTGGGCACGGAGCCGATCAGGCCGATGGGCCGGAAGTCCTTCACCGGATCGAAACCCGGCTTGCGGTACAGCGCGGGGTTGATGGCCTGGCTGCTGCTGATGGTCATCAGCAGGGTATGCCCGTCGCGCGGCGCCTTGGCCACGGCCTGTGTGCCGATGTTGCCGCCCGCACCGGGCCGGTTCTCGACCACCACGCTGGCGCCCAGCACCTCGGCCAGCTTCTGGCTGACCAGCCGGCCCACGATGTCATTGGTGCCGCCCGGCGCCTGCGGGACGATCATCACGATGGGCCGCGCGGGCCAGGCCTGGGCATGGCCCAGCAGTGGCAAGGCGAGTGCGGCGGCCAGCAGGCTTCGGCGGTGCAAAAGGCTCGACGGCAGGGGAAAGGAAGAATCCGGCATGGTCATGTCTCCATTTGTTCTTGTCGCAAGCCCGCATGGTTGCCCGTGCCGGGCCAGCGCACAATCGCGCATTTCCTGACCCGGCCTTCGGAATTGACAAAGCCTTGACCCCGCCCATGCCCTCTTCGCCCTTCATGCCCCTCATGCACTTCGACCTGACGGACCTGCGCCTGTTCGTGCATGCCGCCGAACTGGGCAGCCTCACGCGCGCCTCGCAAAGGCAGCACCTGTCCCTGGCCGCAGCCAGCCTGCGTATCAAGGCGCTGGAGGAGCAGGCGGGCATGCCCCTGCTGTACCGCGAGGCGCGCGGCGTGCGGCCCACGCCGGCCGGCGAAGCCTTCCTGCACCACGCGCGCGGCATGCTGCTGCAGTCCGAGCAGTTGCGCCACGACCTGCAGGAGTACGGCGCCGGCCTGCGCGGCCATGTGCGGGTGTTTGCCAACACCACGGCCGTGACCGATTTCCTGCCCGAGATACTGCCGGCCTTTCTTGCCGACCACCCGCGCGTGAACGTGGACCTGCAGGAGCGGCCCAACGCCGAGATCGCGCGCGGCGTGCTCGACGGCCGGGCCGACCTGGGCATCGTGGCCGGCCAGGTGGACACGCTGGGCCTGCAGACCATCCACTTCAGCACCGACCGGCTGGTGCTGGCCACGCCGCGCGGCCACCGCTTTGCGCGGCGCAAGCGCATTGCGTTTGCCGAGACGCTGGACGAGGACGCCATCGGCATGCAGCAGGGCAGCACGCTGCAGACCTTTCTGGCGGGTGTGACCGAGCGCCTGGGCAAGCCCATGAAGCTGCGCATTCAGCTGTCCAGCTTCGACGCCATGTGCCGCATGATCGGCGCGGGCGTGGGAATCGGCATCGTTCCCGAGAGCGCCGCACGGCGCAACAGCGACAGCATGCGGCTGGCACTGATCGAGCTGACCGATGCCTGGAGCGTGCGCGAGCGCCGCATCCTCGTGCGCGATCAGGGCCGGCTGCCGCGCCATGCGCAGGCCCTGATCGAGGTGCTGCAGGCCTACTACGCCACGCCGGCAGGCTCCTGAGCCGGCTGCGCTCCCGGCTCCATCAGGCTGGGCAGCGAACGCAGCTGCCCGCCCTGCGCATCGAAGTTGCCGGGCTCCAGCCAGCGCTGGTAGGCCGCGCGCAGCGCCGGCCATTCGCTGTCGATGATGGAGAACCAGGCCGTGTCGCGGCTGCGGCCCTTGTAGACCACGGCCTGGCGGAACACCCCCTCGAACCGGAAGCCCAGGCGCGCCGCCGCGGCACGCGACGGCGCATTCAGGCTGTCGCACTTCCACTCGTAGCGGCGGTAGCCCAGCTCGTCGAAGGCGCGCTGCATCAGCAGGAACTGCGCCTCGGTGGCCGCACGCGTGCGCTTGAGCTGGCGCGAGTAGCAGACAAAGCCCACTTCCATCACGCCGCTGGCCGTGTCCACGCGCATCAGCGCCAGCGAGCCGATGGCACGGCCCGTGGCCAGGTCGATGACGGCGTGGTGCAGCGGGTCATCGCTGGCCTGGGCGGCCTCGGCAAAGCGCAGATAGGCCTGGGCATCCGCGAAGGGGCCCACCGACATGTAGGTCCAGTCGCTGGCGTCCGGCGCCTGGCTGAAGGCATCGAACAGATCGGCTGCATGGCGCGCGGCGGACAGCGGCTCCAGCCGGCAGTAGCGGCCTTGCATGGGCGTGCGCGGCGGGCGCTGGCGCGGGGTCCAGTTGGGAAGGTCGTGGCCTACGGGTTGGGAGTGGGCGTTGAGTGCGGGGGGCATCGGAGATTCCTGGTCAGGTCATTTGGCAGGGCCACGATAGCGCTGGCGTGGCATCATTGAAAGTGCCATATCCCTCTTATTTCATGGTGCCACGCCACCCATTGCATGCCCGCCCCTGACCTGCTGACCAGCCCCTTGCTCACCGGCGCCGGCGCGCCGCCGCGCCAGCGCCAGCTGATCCAGCGCCTGAAGCAGGCCATCCTGGCGGGCCGGCTGCCGGCCGGCGACCGCCTGCCGGCCTCGCGCTCGCTGGCGGAGGATCTGGGAGTCTCGCGCAACACCGTGCTCATCGCCTACGAGCAACTGGCGGCCGAAGGCTATGTGGTCGCCGACCGGCAGGGCACGTGCGTGGCGGCTGTATCCACCCATTCCACGGCAGCCGCCGAGGCCGCCGCCGCGCCCCCCTGCGCACCCCGCACGGCACGGCGCCTGGACCGCATCGCGCCCACACGCCACGCCTTGGACCGCAGCCTGCCCCTGACGCCGGGCACGCCCGCCCTGGACAGGTTTCCCCTGCCCGCCTGGCGCCGTTCGCAGGACCGCGCATTGCGCCTTCCCGCCAGCGCCACGCTGGACTATGGCGACCCTGCGGGCGAGCCCGCACTGCGCCAGGCCATTGCGCAGCACCTGCGCATCTCGCGCGGCGTGCGCTGCGATGCCTCGCGCATCATCGTCACCGAAGGCGCCCAGGGTGCGCTGGACCTGTGCGTGCAACTGCTCACCAACCCGGGCGACCATGCCTGGCTGGAGGAGCCCGGCTACCGGGGCGCCAAGTCGGCCTTTGCGGGGGGAGACCTATGCGTCAGCACACTGCGCGTGGATGCGGATGGCGCAGCCATCGCGCCCGGCCTGTGGGACAGCCATCCTCCACGGCTGATCCAGATCACGCCGTCGCACCAATATCCCACGGGCGCCGTGCTGTCGGTGGCGCGCCGGCTGGACCTGCTGGAGCGCGCGCGCCGCGCGGGGGCCTGGATCATCGAGGACGACTACGACAGCGAATTCCGCCACCAGGGCACGCCCATCGCCGCCATGCAGGGCCAGGTGCCGGACGCGCCCGTGCTCTATGTGGGCACCTTCAGCAAGACCATGTTCCCGGCACTGCGCCTGGGCTTTGTGGTGCTGCCGCAGGCCCTGGCCACCAGCGCGGCATCCGCCGTGCAGGAGATGCTGCGCGGCGGCCATCGACTGGAGCAGCTGGCCATGGCGGACTTCATGGAAAGCGGCCAGTTCTCGCGCCACCTGGGCCGCATGCGGCGCCTGTACCGCGAGCGCCAGGCGGCCCTGCGCGAGGCGCTGGCCACGCAACTGGGCGTGGAGCATGAGGTGCTGGGCGGCCACGGCGGCCTGCACCTGACGGTGCGGCTGCCGCCGGACCTGTCCGACCGCGCCATCGTGGAGCAGGCACGGCGCGCCGGCATGAACCCGGGCGCCCTGTCGTCCTTCGCCCTGGCACCGCTGCCCCAGGACAACGGCTTGGTGATCGGCTATGGCAACACCGATGCCGCGCGCTTTGGCGCGCTGGTCAGGCGGCTGGGCCAGCTGGCGGCGGCCACGGCGCTGGAATAGCGGCCCGGCGCAGGCGGCTATGCCTCTTGCGAGCGTGTGCTCACCCCGGCCTGCGCAAAGCTGGCCATCTCGCCCAGCATGGCGCAGGCCGACACCAGCAGCGGCCAGGCCAGGGCCGCGCCCGAGCCTTCGCCCAGGCGCAGTTGCCAGTCCAGAAGCGGCTCGGCACCCAGGTGGGCCAGCATGCGCACATGGCCGGGCTCGCCCGAGCGGTGCGAGAAAACGCAGCGCTCCAGCACGGCCGGCTGCAGGCGGCTGGCCACCAGCACGGCGGCCGTGGTGATGAAGCCATCGACCACGATGACGCGCCGCTCGGCAGCGGCCTGCAGCACGGCGCCCACCATGGTGGCGACCTCGAAGCCGCCCATGGCCGCCAGCGCGTCCAGCGGTTCCGTGGCCTGGGCGTGCAGCTGCAGCACCTCCTGCAGCACCCCGATCTTGCGGGCCAGCCCGGCCGCATCCAGGCCGGTGCCAGCGCCCGTGACCTCGGCCAGCGGTTCGCCGCACAGCCGCGCCAGCAGCAAGGATGCGCTGGAGGTATTGCCAATGCCCATCTCGCCCAGCAGCAGCGCATTGCCCGGCAACTGGCGCACCAGGGCCGCGCCGTTGCGCAGGGCCATGGCGCATTCGGTGGCCGTCATGGCCGGGCCCTGGCTGCAGTCGCGCGTGCCGTAGCCCAGCTTGCGGCGCCACAGGCGCGGCTGGCCGGGCTGGGGAAGCTTGTCGTCGGGGTCCTGCTCGCGCGCGGGAAAGTCGCGTGCCACGCCGCAGTCCACCACGTTCAGCGCCAGCCCATGCTGGCGTGCCAGCACGCTGACGGCGGCGCCGCCGGCCATGAAGTTCTCGACCATCTGCCAGGTCACATCCACCGGATAGGCCGACACGCCGCGCGCAGCCAGCCCGTGGTCGGCCGCAAACACCAGCATCTGCGGCTGCTGCAGCACCGGCCTGTCCTGACCCAGGATGCAGGCAATGCGCAGCGCCAGCTGCTCCAGCCGCCCCAGCGCGCCCAGCGGCTTGGTCTTGTGGTCTATGGCGTGCTGCACGCGCTGGGTGAAGGCGGCATCGGCCAGCGAGGCGATGGCGGGAATAGCCGCTATAGCGGTAGTGGCGGCATTGGCGCCATCGTGCGAGTGTTCTGTGGGTGCAGCGGAATGCGGGGTGGGCGTTGACATGGCGAAGCGGCCTTGGCCCGGGGCGGGCGTGGCGGGCGGATTGCAAAGGCGCAAGTATGGCGCGCCGCGCAACTCCGGCAGAACCATCGGTCTCTTTCCTGCCGCCATGGACGGTCTGGGCATCGATTGCCGCAGCAGGCCGTACAGGCCGCACCGTTCTGAGACAATCACTGCCACACGTGTCTCCCCAGCCCCCACCCCCATGACGGTTTCCTTCTCGGCCATTCAGCCCGGTCTCAAGCTTGCGGACCAGGTTGCCCGGCAGCTTGAGGCGCGCATCCGCGCCGGCAACCTGCAGCCGGGGCAGAAGCTGCCGACCGAGGCCGAGCTCGTGCAGCAGCTCGAGGTCAGCCGCACCGTCGTGCGCGAGGCGGTGTCCCAGCTCAAGTCGCGCAACCTGGTGGAATCGCGCCAGGGCAGCGGCGTGTTCGTGAAGGCGGCAGGCATAGAGCCACTGGACTTCGAAGGCCTGCCGGCGGCTGGCAGGAATGCGCTGATCCAGATCACCGAGGTGCGCCGCGCACTGGAGACCGAGGTGGCCGAACTCGCGGCGCGGCGGCGCAGCGAAGAGGACATGCAGCGCATCCACGATGCGGAGAGCGCCCTGGCCGAGGCCGTGCGGCTGGGCCGTGACGGCGTGGAGGAAGACATGGCGTTTCACCGCGCCATTGCCCAGGCCTCGGGCAACCCGTTCCTCATCAGCACGCTGGACTACCTGTCGCAGTTCCTGCGCGGTGCCATGCGCATCACGCGCGCCAACGAGGCGCGGCGCGAGGACTTCGGCAAGGCCGTGGAACGCGAGCACCACAGCATCGTGCTGGCCATCGAGGCCGGCGACCCCAAGGCCGCGCGCAAGGCCGCCGCCACGCACATGGGCAACGCCATAGACCGCATCCACCGCGCCGACGCCAGCTTCTGGGAGCAGGACGGCGAACGCCTAGCCCGCGACATCCTGGCCGCCAAGCCCTGAACCTCCGAAACCACCCCTTGGCGCATGGCCAAGGGTTTTCACCTTGTTTGGGTTTTTGCGCAAAATTTGTATGATGACCTGATGACAATATCAGTCACATCTCTTTTTGCACCAGGCACACCCGGCCTTTGCCTGGGCGTTCACCCATGAGCGACGAATCCCGCATCCGCGAGCAGATCTGCGCCACCGGCGCCAGCCTCTACCAGCGGGGCTACACCGTCGGCGCTGCCGGCAACATCAGCGCGCGCCTGCATGACGGCTGGCTGATCACCCCCACCGACGCCTGCCTGGGCCGGCTCGACCCGGCAGAGCTGTCCAAGGTCGATGCCGGCGGGCATTGGGTCAGCGGCGCCAAGCCTTCCAAGACCCTGGTCCTGCATCGGGGCATCTACGGCAATGACGGCGAGGCGTGTGCCGTCATCCACACGCATTCCACCCATCTCGTGGCGCTGACGCTGTCCGGCGTCTGGCGCGAGGACGAGGTGCTGCCGCCCATCACCCCCTACCAGGTCATGAAGGTGGGCCGCATCCCGCTGATCCGCTACCGCCGGCCCGGCGACCCGCAGGCCGCCGCCGAGGTGGCCGCGCTGGCCGGCCAGGTGCGCGGCGCCCTGTTCGAGCGCCTGGGCCCCGTGGTCTGGGAGCGCTCGGTGGAGCAGGCCAGCCATGTGCTGGAAGAGCTGGAGGAGACCGCAAGGCTCTGGCTCATGACCCATCCCCGGCCGCAGCCCCTGGACGCGGCCGCCATCGACGAGCTGCGCACCACCTTCGGGGCGCGCTACTGATTTGCACAGCGGCGCCCACGGCCGCATTCCACCACCCAGCCCATCCACAGCCGCGCAGCCGCCAGGCGGCGCACCAAGCGGCGAATCAAGCGGCGAACCCAAGGGAGACTTGAAATGACGACAACGGATATCGCATCCGGCCAGGCCGGGGCCCACCCTGCCCAGGCCGACTCTGCAGAGACGGCGCGCGCCTACGCCAAGGTGTTCTGGCGCCTCGTGCCGTTCCTCATGCTGTGCTATGTGATCGCCTACCTGGACCGCGTGAACGTGGGCTTTGCCAAGCTGCAGATGTCCCAGGACCTGGGCTTCAGCGAGACCGTGTTCGGCCTGGGCGCAGGCGTGTTCTTCATCGGCTACTTCCTCTTCGAGGTGCCCAGCAACCTGCTCATGCACCGCCTGGGCGCGCGCGTCTGGATCGCCCGCATCATGATCACCTGGGGCATTCTGTCGGCCATGTTCATGTATGTGGAAACGCCCACGGGCTTCTACATCCTGCGCTTTCTGCTGGGCCTGGCCGAGGCGGGCTTCTACCCCGGCGTGATCCTGTACCTGACCTACTGGTACCCGGCCCACCGGCGAGCCAAGATCGTGGCGCTGTTCATGTCGGCCATCCCCGTGGCCGGCATCTTCGGCAACCCGCTGTCGGGCTGGATCATGCAGGCCTTCCACGGCGACCATGGCCTGCACGGCTGGCAGTGGATGTTCCTGATCGAGGCGATTCCCGCCCTGGTGATCGGCGTGGTGACCATCTTCTATCTGGACAACGGCATCTCCAGCGCCAAGTGGCTGACGGCCTCCGAAAAGCAGCTGCTGGCGCGCGAGATCGAGCTGGACCAGCAGCACTCAGGCGCCCAGAAGCATTCGCTCAAGGCCGTTTTCGCCGACCGCCGCGTCTGGTGGATGTGCCTGATCTACTTCGCCTTCGTCGCCGGCCAGTACGGGCTGACCTTCTGGATGCCCACGCTGATCAAGTCCACGGGCGTCACGGGCGCGCTGAACATCGGCCTGCTCAGTGCCATCCCCTTCCTGTGCGCCATCGTGGTGATGAACCTGATGGGCCACAGCGCCGACAGGCGCCGCGAGCGCCGCTGGCACCTGATCGTGCCCGCGCTGATGGGCGCCGTGGGCTTTGCGATGACGGCCTTCTTCGCCGACAACACCGTTCTTTCCCTGATCTTCCTGTCGCTGGCCGCAGCCGGCGTGCTGACCTGCGCGCCGCTGTTCTGGTCGCTGCCCACGGCCTTTCTGTCGGGCACGGCAGCGGCGGCGGGCATTGCCATCGTCAACTCGGTCGGCAACCTCGCGGGCTTCGCCAGCCCTTACATGATCGGCTACCTCAAGGACCTGACCCAGTCCACGCAGGCCGGCATGTTCGTGCTGGCGGGGGTGCTCGTGGTGGGCGCCATCGCGGTCTGGCTCACCCCCGCAAAGATGGTCAACCGCTGACCGGCCCTTCTTCCCATCCTTCAAGCTCCAAGCCCCAAGACACATGAAAGTACTGATCACCGGCGGCGCCGGATTCCTGGGCCAGCGCCTGGCCCGCAAGCTGCTCGAACAGGGTGCGCTGACGCTGGCCGGCACCCGCTGGCCCATCCACCAGATCGACCTGCTCGACGTGGTGGCCAACGACGCCATCGCGGATACGCGCGTGCGCTCCCTGGTGGGCGATATCGCCGACCCGCAGGTGCTGCGCGGCGCCATAGACCAGGACACAGCCGTGATCTTCCATCTGGCCGCCGTGGTCAGCGGCCAGGCCGAGGCCGACTTCGACCTGGGCATGCGCATCAACCTCGATGCCTCGCGCGCCCTGCTGGAGACCTGCCGCGCCGTGGGCCACATGCCGCGCGTGGTCTTCACCAGCTCGGTGGCCGTCTACGGGGGCGACCTGCCAGACATCGTGCTGGACGGCACGGCCCTGAACCCGCAGTCCTCCTACGGCACGCAAAAAGCCATTGCCGAGCTGCTGCTGGCCGACTACACGCGGCGCGGCTTTGTCGACGGCCGCGTGCTGCGCCTGCCCACGATCAGCGTGCGCCCGGGCCGGCCCAATGCGGCCGCCTCGTCGTTTGCCAGCGGCATCATCCGCGAGCCCCTCAACGGCGAGGCGGCCAACTGCCCCGTGGGTGCCACCACGCGCCTGTGGCTGCTGTCGCCACGCCGCGCCGTCGAGGCCCTGGTCGCAGGCTGCGAACTCGATGCCAGCGCCGTCGCCGACCGCCGCCCCATCAACCTGCCTGGCGTGTCCGTCAGCGCAGGCGACATGGTGCGCGCGCTGCGCGAAGTGGCTGGCGACGAAGTGGCCAACCGCGTGAGCTGGCAGCCCGACGACAAGGTCGAGCGCATCGTCGGCAGCTGGCCCGGCCGCTGGGATACCACGCGCGCCAACCGGCTGGGCCTGCGCGGCGACGAGGACTTTGCGGCCATCGTGCGCGCCTACATCGCCGATGACCTGACACCCCCACGCCAGCCATGAACCACACCACCGCCACACCCCGCGCCGTCGGCGTGATCGGCCTGGGCGCCATGGGCGCCGGCATGGCGCAAAGCCTGCGCCGCGCCGGCCACCACGTGCATGTCCACGACATCCGCCCCGAGGCCGCAGCCGCCTTCGCAGCCGAAGGTGGCACGGCCTGCGCCACGCTGGCCGACATGGCCGCCGCTTGCCGCATCATCGTCAGCGTGGTCGTCAACGCCCGGCAGACCGAGGCCGTGCTGTTCGGCGAAGGCGGCATCGCCCCCGCGCTGCAGCCCGGCTCCGTCTTCATCATGTGCTCCACCGTGGACCCCAACTGGTCCGTGGCGCTGGAGGCCAGGCTGCAGGCGCAGGGCGTGCACTACATTGACGCGCCCATCTCCGGCGGCGCGGCCAAGGCCGCGTCCGGGCAGATGACCATGATGACGGCAGGCCGCCCCGAGGCCTATGCCGCCTGCGAAGGCGTGCTCGACGCCATGGCCGCCAAGGTCTACCGCCTGGGCGACAGCGCGGGCGCGGGCAGCAAGGTCAAGATCATCAACCAGCTGCTGGCCGGCGTGCACATTGCCGCAGCGGCCGAGGCCATGGCCCTGGGCCTGCGCGAAGGCGTCGATGCCGCCGCGCTCTACGAGGTCATCACCCACAGCGCCGGCAACAGCTGGATGTTCGAGAACCGCATGGCCCATGTGCTGGCCGGCGACTACACCCCGCTGTCGGCCGTGGACATCTTCGTCAAGGACCTGGGCCTGGTGCTGGACACCGCGCGCCACAGCAAATTCCCGCTGCCCCTGGCCTCCACGGCCCACCAGATGTTCATGCAGGCATCCACCGCCGGCCATGGCCGCGAGGACGACAGCGCCGTCATCAAGATATTCCCGGGCATCACCCTGCCCCAGGCTCCATCGGAATCCCCATGACCCTTCTTCTGGGCTGCATAGCCGACGACTTCACGGGCGCCACCGACCTGGCGAACAACCTGGTGCGCGCAGGCATGCGCGTGGTGCAAAGCATTGGCGTACCCGCCGGCCCGGTGGACGAGGGCGTGGACGCCGTCGTGGTCGCGCTCAAGTCGCGCACCATCGCGCCGGCCGATGCCATTGCGCAATCGCTGCAGGCCCTCGAATGGCTGCAGGCCCAGGGCGCCAATGGCCGCGCGCCGCAGATCTACTTCAAGTACTGCTCCACCTTCGACAGCACGCCGCAGGGCAACATCGGCCCCGTGACCGATGCGCTGATGGACGCGCTGGGCTGTGGCTTCACCATCGCCACACCGGCCTTCCCCGACAACCAGCGCACCGTCTTCAAGGGCCACCTGTTCGTAGGCGATGTGCTGCTCAGCGATAGCGGCATGCGCAACCATCCTCTCACGCCCATGACCGATGCCAACCTGGTGCGCGTGCTGCAGGCGCAGACACGGCGCAAGGTGGGCCTGATCGACCATGTGGCGGTCGCGCAGGGCGAGGCCGCCATCCGCGCGCGCATCGCCGCACTCCAGGCCGAGGGCGTGGGCATGGCCGTGGTCGATGCCGTCTCCAACGACGACCTGCTGCGCCTGGGCCCGGTGCTGGCCGGCATGCCCCTGGTCACAGCCGGCTCGGGCGTGGCCATCGGCCTGCCCGCGAACTTCGGCATCCAGCCCACGGCCCAGGCCGCTGCCCTGCCAACCGCCACCGGCCTGCAGGCGGTCGTCTCGGGCAGTTGCTCGGTGGCCACCAATGCACAGGTGGCGCACTTCATCGCCTCGGGGCGCCCTGCCCTGGCGCTGGAGCCCCTGCGCATCGCCGCCGGCGAGGACGAAGCCGGCAAGGCCCTGGCCTGGGCCCGCCAGCACATCGCCAGCGGCCCGGTGCTGATCTACTCCACGGCCGAATCCGCGGCCGTCAAGGCCGTGCAGGGCCGCCTGGGCGTGGAGCAGGCCGGCACACTGGTCGAACAGACCATCGCCGCCATCGCCCGGGGGCTGGTCGAGACGGGCGTGCGCCAGCTCATCGTGGCCGGTGGCGAAACCTCGGGCGCCTGCGTGCAGGCGCTGGGCATCGAGCAAATGCGCATAGGGCCGCAGATCGACCCTGGCGTGCCCTGGTGCCATGCCGCCTCGCCCCTGGCGCCGCAGGGGCTGCACCTCACGCTCAAGTCCGGCAACTTCGGCACCACGGACTTCTTCACCAAGGCCTTCGGCGCGTTGCAGCGCGCCTGATGCCACACTCAGCATCCGTTTTCAGGAAAGCCTTCATGCCCCGCTTCGCCGCCAACCTGTCCATGCTCTACAACGACCTGGATTTTCTTGACCGCTTCGAGGCCGCCGCGCGCGACGGCTTCCAGGCCGTCGAATACCTGTTCCCGTACGACTTCGCGCCCGAGCAACTGGCCCGCCGCCTGCAGGACCACGGCCTGCGGCAGGTACTGTTCAACGCCCCGCCCGGCGACTGGAACGCGGGCGAGCGCGGCCTGGCCTGCATCCCCGGGCGCGAGGCGGAATTCGCCCAGGGCATGGAACGCGCCATCGCATATGCACGGGCCCTGGGCTGCCCGCGCATCCACGTCATGGCCGGGCTCAAGCCCGCAGGCGCCAGCGATGACATCCTGCGCGCCACCTACATCGCCAACGTGCGCCATGCCGCACGGCTGGCCGCGCCCCACGGCATCGCCATCCTGCTGGAGCCCATCAACGGCCGCGACATGCCCGGCTTCTTCCTGAGCCGCCAGGACCAGGCCCATACGCTGCTGGCCGACATTGCCGAGCCCAATGTCCAGGTCCAGATGGACCTCTACCACTGCCAGATCGTCGAGGGAGACCTCGCCATGAAGATCCGCCAGTACCTGCCCACGGGCCGCGTGGGCCACCTGCAGATCGCAGGCGTGCCCGAACGCCACGAACCCGACGTGGGAGAGGTCAACTACCCCTACCTGTTCCGCCTGCTGGACCAGCTGGGCTACGACGGCTGGATAGGCTGCGAATACCGCCCCGCGCGCGGCGCGGCGGCACACGCTACCAGCGAGGGGCTGGGGTGGATGAAGGAGTGGCTGTAGCTGTAGCGTCTGCGGCGGCAGCGCGTCATACGCCGAGCACGGGAGGATGGGGCGGATAGCTGTCCTGCGTATCCGCCGCCTGCGTTCAGGAATATTCCAGATCGCTGTGCTTGCCGACCACCAGCCGGCCGGCCGACAGCGACATCATCAGCAGCGCAATCGCCTCATGCATGATCAGCGTGTGCGTGTTGCCGGTCTCCACCATCTTGCTGCGCAGCGATTCGCGCACCTGCAGGGAGCCGGTCACGTCGATGATGATGTCCACCGCCGCGTCCACCAGCTCCATGAACCGGGTGGTGACCGGCACGCCGCGCGCGCGTGCCAGTGCGATGCCGGGCTGGTTCAAATCCAGGTCGGCCACCCCAAGCAACTGCACGAAGGGCGCGTCCAGCAACTGCTGCAGCAAGGGAGTGCCGGTCTGCCCCGCACCAATGACCACGATCCGGAAGGCTTGCATGGGATGAATCCTTTTTCCATATGGGAAGTACGGCGCCATCATAGAAATGCCTTGCCGGTGCGCGCCGGTCCGGGGCGGGTGGAATGGGTTTGTATGACCCAGGTCAAATCCGGTGGACAGGGGCGTGGTGGCGGGCCAGGTCTCTGCGGTCGAGGTTCGATACCGGCTGCCTGCAGCACGGACCACACCACCGGCTGCTGACGCGGGAGCCTGCATTCGCCCACAAAAAAACCCGCCGGCTTCGTGGCCCGGCGGGTTTTCTCAGGTGAACAACAGCCAGCGCTGTTATTGCCTTACAGGAACCTGCTCGGTGTACTCGCGCAGCACGCCGCCGCCTTCGACGGAGCCGCTGACCTGGCCGTCCTTGACGCGCTCCACGCAGGAGCGGCGGTCGCCTTCGTTCTTGAAGACATCGCAGCGGGCCACGGCATTGCGCTGGAAGTTGTCGCCCGACTGGACGCCGCCTCGGCGCGATTGCTCCTGGACGGCGGCGGCCTCGTGCTGGGCAGGGTCGCGGCGGTCATAGCCGCGCTTGGCGGGCCCCTTGTGCTCGGCGTGCTTCTTGTGGTGGTGATGGGGCTTGGCCTTTTCCGCGGCGGGGGGCGGAGGCGGCGTGCCATCAGGCCCGGGGCCGGGCTGGGCGGTGGCCAGGCCGGCCATGCCCAGGACGGCAGCGCCAATACACAGCTGCAGGGGACGGATCCATGGATTCTTCATAGCTTCACTCCATTCCTCGTGAAAAAGTCAAGGCCCAAGCATGCGTGTTTTCCAGCTCCCCATTTATCGGTACAGCACGGCTGCGCATGCAGTCCATGGCCTACATGTTGCCGCGCAACGCGCAAGCGGTCGCCGACCTGGGTCAAGCCTGGGTGGCAAACCAGCGCTGAACGCCGTCGGCCATGCGCGCGAAGACGCTGTCCAGCGTGGGAACCTCGGCACCCCACAGGGCGCGCAGCACGTCCGCGTTCTCGAACAGGCCGTGCCAATAGCAGCCGGCGATGCGGCCGTCAGGGCTGTGCCACAGCAGGCCCGGCACAGGCTCGGCCACGGCACTGCCGGCAGCCACCATGTCGGGGCGCACGCTGGTCTGGCCATGGTGGATTTCATAGACCCGGGCCTGCACGCCGGACAGCGCCGCCCAAGCCCCTGGCAGCGGCGGCAGCTGCACGCTGGCGGGCAGCACGGTCTTGTCGGGCGCGAACAGGGTCGTCAGCGGCAGAAGGCCCAGGCCGGCTGCGTTGCCGTCCACGCCGTGCAGGTCGATCAGCGCCTCGCCCAGCATTTGCAGGCCGCCGCAGATGCCCAGCACCTGCCGGCCTGCCGCCGCATGGGCGGCGACGGCAGCATCCAGGCCCTGGGACCGCATCCAGGCAAGATCGGCAGCCGTGGCCTTGGAGCCCGGCAGGATGATCCAGTCCGCGCCGGCCAGCTGGGCCGGCGTGCGCGCCCAGACCACGCGCAGGCCCGGCACCTGCAGCAGGGGCTGGAATTCGTCGAGGTTGCTGATGCGCGGGTAGGCGACGATGGCGATGGTGGTGTGCACGGCGCGCCCCGCCCCGCCTCCAGAGCCACGGTCGTCAAAGACGCCATCCTCCTCCGGCAGGCCATGCTGGAACTGCATGGGGATGGTGGCCACGGTGGGCACGCCGGTGCGCTCCTGCAGCATCTGCGGGGCGGGCGCCAGCAGGCTGGCGTCGCCCCGGAATTTGTTGAGCACGAAGCCGCGGATCAGCGCCTGTTCTTCCGGAGGCAGCAGGGCCCAGGTGCCGTAGAGGTGGGCGAAGGCGCCGCCGCGGTCTATGTCGGATACCAGCAGGCAATGCGCGCCGCAGTGGCGCGCCACGCGCATGTTGACGACGTCGCTGGCATGCAGGTTGATCTCGGCCGGCGAGCCTGCGCCCTCGATGACGACCACGTCGTTGTCGGCACGCAGGCTGTCCAGCGCCTCGGCGATCTGCGGCCACACGCGGGCGCTGCGGCCGCGCCAGGGCAAGGCCGAGAGTTCCTCGCTGACCCGGCCCAGCAGCACGACCTGGCTGCGCATGTCGGCCTCGGGCTTGAGCAGCAGCGGGTTCATGCGCACATCGGGCGCGCAGCCTGCGGCCAGGGCCTGCAGGTACTGTGCCGTGCCGATCTCGCCCCAGGCACCGCCCGGCGCGCAGACCACGCGCGCGTTGTTGCTCATGTTCTGCGCCTTGAAGGGCGCCACCTTGTAGCCCTGGGCGCGGTACCAGGCGCACAGCGCGGTGGCCACCCAGCTCTTGCCGGCACCGCTGCTGGTGCCCAGCACCATCACGCACAGCGCGGGGCGCTGGCCGGGCTCGGGCAAGGGCAGGTTCACGGCGGCGGGTTCACTCGATTGCATGGTGTTTCTCCATTGGCTGCCAGGCAGCCAGCAAGGCGTTCTGGGATGCAGGCGCCAGCACGCCCATGCGCACGCAGCCGGGCAGGCCAAAGCTGTCGCAGTCGCGCAGCTTGATGCCCTGCGCGCGCAGTTGGGCCAGACGCGTCTGCATGGCGTCGCCCTGCCGTGCCTGCGGCCAGCGCGCCACAAAGTAATTGGCCTGCGAGCCGGGCAGCACCTGCCAGCCCAGGCGCTGCACCAGATCGATCTGTTGCGCCTTCCAATCGCGCAGCCGTTGCAGGCTTTGCGCCAGCCATTGCCGGGTGGCCGGTGCGGTCCAGGCCGTGAGCATGGCCTCGCCATGGGCGCCCACGGGCCAGGAGGGTGACAGGGCACGCAAGGCATCAATCTCGTCGTGCGGCACGGCTTCGGGCGCAATGGCGTAGGCCGCGCGCACGCCGGTCATGCCAAGGGCCTTGTTGGGAGTCCACATCTGCCAGGCATCGCGCACCAGGGAGGGCACGGCGGGTTCCATGCCCGGCTCCAGTCTGAGGGGCGCATAGGCGCAGTCGATCACGCGCCAGGTGCCGGGCGGTGCGGGCTCGGTCCACAGGGGCCAGACATCTTCGGGCTGGCCCAGCGGGCTCGATGGCGCGCAGGCCCAGTGCAGGCCGGGGCCGGCCTCGGTGATGCCGTCGCGCGCGGCCAGGGGCAGGCGCCAGACCTGCGCCGCGTGGGCGTAGTCGCCATAGTGGTGTGCCGGCAGGCTGGCGACGGCCGCGCCCTCTCGCACCGCATGCATGGTGATTCGGTGGATGAAGTCGCTGGCACTGGCCGCGATGACGATGCGCTCGGCCTGCACGCCATGAAGGTCCTCCAGCCGTGCGCGCAACGCCGTGTAGTGCGGGTCCGGGTACTGGGCTGCATGTGCCTGGGACAGCGCATCCAGCGCCTGCGGGCAAGGTCCGCAGGCATTGCGGTTGGTGGAGAAATCGTGCGCGGGCACGCCCAGCGCATCCGTGCCGCCGTGGGTGACTGGGATCGGTTTCATGGTGTCTTTCCTGCCATCGCCCATGCAATGACCAGGGCGGCGGCCAGCCCTGCAGCCACCAGCATGGCGACCACGCGGCCCGCATGCGCCACGGCCTGCTGCAGCTCGGCCGCCTGCGGCACGCAGCCTGCGGGGTTGAGCACGTAGACGCCGGGCTTGCCCAGGCGCACACCCAGCAGCCTTGCCATGGCGCCCATGGGCCAGCCGCCGTTGGGCGACGGGGTGATGCACGCGTCCTGGCGCAGCGCACTCCAGCCCGGCCGCCGGTCAGCGGCCAGGCCGGACAAGGCCAGCAGCAAGGCGGTCAGGCGCGCCGGTATCCAGTTGAGCAGGTCATCGGCACGCGCCGTCCATTTGCCGGCCCATTGCCAGTGGCGCCGGTCATCGCCCTGCCCGCGCCAGCCCGGATAGCCCCACATGGCATCGGCCGTGTTGGCAAAGCGGTAGAGGGCCGCGCCCGGCAGGCCGGCCACGGCAAACCAGAACAGCGGCGCCAGCACGGAGTCGCTGAGGTTCTCGGCCAGGGTTTCGATGGCGCTTTCGCGCACCTGGCCTGCGTCGAGCTGCGCCGTGTCCCGGCTGACCAGCCAGGTCAGGTGCTCGCGGCCTGCAGGCAGGGATTGCTGCAGTGCGGCTTCCACGGCCAGCACCTCGTCGCGCAGCATGCGCCAGGACAGCAAGGGCTTGAGCAGCACCCCCAGCACCAGCGCCCCCAGCCACCAGGGCATGGGCGGCAGCAGCCACTGGATGAACGCGTAGATGGCGAAGAACAGCAGCGCCAGCAGGCACCAGGCGACTGCGCCCAGCGCAAAGCGTGGCCAGTCGCGCACATGTTCTTCGCGTGGGGCAATTCTTCGCCCAACCGCAGCCAGCAGCCGGCCCATGGCGACCACGGGGTGCATCCACACGGGCGGCTCGCCCCAGAGCCGGTCGATCAGCAGGGCCACGGGCACGGCCAGCGCGGCGGCCAGGGCGTGGCGGGCCCAGGGGTCGGGCACAGGCTGCGACAGCGCCTGCCAGCTCCACCACAGCGGACTGAACGCGGCGCCCGACAGTTGCCAGAAATGGCTGTCGTTCATGCCTGCGGCGGCGCCCCGGCGGCGCGCTGGCCCCACAGGTCGTCGTAGAGCATGTCCTGCAGCGGCGCACGGCTGGCCCATTTCTGCTGCTGCAGCATGGGCTCTGCGTAATAGGCGGACACGGGGCCCAGGCACAGCACGGCCAGCGGCCGGCTGCCCACGGGCATTTGCAGCAGCGCGGCCAGCACCTCGGGATCGAACAGCGAGACCCAGCCCAGCCCCAGCCCCTCGGCACGCGCGGCCAGCCACAGGTTCTGGATGGCACAGGCGGCCGAGGCCACATCCATCTCGGGCAGGGTGCGGCGGCCGAAGACATGGGCATCGCGCCCGGGCGGCATGGCCACGACCAGCACCTCGGCCGCATCCAGCACACCCTGGACCTTGAGCTGCATGAAGTCTTCCTCGCGCTCGCCCAGCGCACGCGCGGTCTGCAGGCGCTCCTGCTCGACCACGGCGTGTATGCCCTGGCGCAACTGCGCATCGCGCACGCGGATGAAGCGCCAGGGCTGCATGAAGCCGACGCTGGGCGCATGGTGGGCCGCGCGCAGCAGGCGCAGCAGAACATCGGGCGCGACCTCGCCTCCGCAGAAATGGCGCATGTCGCGCCGCTCATGGATCGCGCGGTAGACGGCTGCCCGCTCGGCCTCGGCAAAGGGTTGGGCGGGAATGGTCTCTGGCGCCCGGGAATGCGTTTCGCTGCTCATGCCGCCATTGTCCGCCGCAGGCCGGGCCTGCAGGCGGCATCAGTCCTCAATACCACGCTGGGCGGGAATGCCGGCCTGGAAGGCGTGCTTGACCAGTTCCATGCGCGTGACCGTATCGGCCACGGCAATGATTTCCTCGGGGCAGCGCCGGCCCGTGAGCATGACGTGCACATGGCGCGGGCGGTCGGCCAGGGCCTGCAGCACGGGCTCCAGCGGCAGCCAGCCGTAGATCAGCGGATAGGTGATTTCGTCGAGTACGACCAGGAAGTGATCGCCCGAGAGAATGGCCGTGCGGGCGCGCTCCCAGCCTTCGCGTGCGATCTGGGCAGAGCGTTCATGGTCCTGGCTCTTCCAGCTGAAGCCGTCGCCCAGTCCCTCGATGGGCATGCCCAGCTGCTCGAACATGCGGTGCTCGCCAAAGCGCGCCGTGGGCACCTTCATGAACTGGAAGATCTTGACGGACTTGCCCCGGCCATGCGCGCGCAGGGCCAGGCCGAAGGCCGCCGTGCTCTTGCCCTTGCCGTCGCCGGTGTTCACCAGCACCAGGCCACGGCGTTCGCCTTCGGGCTTTTCATAGGGCTTTTCCGTCGGGGCCTGTTCGATCTGCATGGGTCTGTCATCCTCAAAAGTTGCACACGCTGCGGCGGGCATGCACCGCAGCGGAGCGCCACTTTAACCGAGGCACACGCCCAACCGGCGCTGCAGGGCACGCACGGCGCTGTCCACCGTGGTGAGCACGGGCAGGCCCGTGGCGGCTTCGCAGGCCGCGCGGGCACGCGCCATGCTGAACTGGGCCAGCGCAATGCGCGTGCAGCCACGCGCAGCCAGGGCCCTGGCCTGCTCGACCACCAGGCGGTCATGCGTGGCGGTGTCGCCCCGGTTGAGCGCGTCCATGGCGCCATCGGCCAGGGCGGGCACGAGTTCGATGCCGGCCGGAAACTCCGGCGGCATGGACTGCAGCGTGGGCGCGAAGCTGGAGATCAAACCCAAGGCCCCCTGCTGGCCCTGCACGGCCTGCACCGCCTCTTCGATCATGGCCTCGTTGGGCTTGAGCACGGGCAGCGGCGCATGGCGCGCGGCCACGGCCTCGATGCAGGGGCCAAAGGCCGAGCAGGTGAACAAGATCCCCTGCGCGCCCGTGTCCACGGCGTACTGCGCCAGGCGCTGGAAGCGCTCGTGCATGGCGGCGTCCAGCCCGCGCCCGTTGCGCGCCAGGTCGGCCGAGAGGCTGTCGTCCAGCAGGTTCATGCGTACCGCCTCGGGCCAGTCGCGCGCAAAGGCTTCGTTGATGGGAGCGACGGAATGGCTGAGGGCGTGGATGAGGGCGATGCGGGTCATGGATTGGGGGAATCTGAAAAGGAAAGGAATTATTGGGGCGCCAGCCGGGTGAACTGGGAGCGCGGCAGCAGGCGCTTGAAATCGGCATCGAAGCTGACCACGTGCTCGCCCTGGTGGATGGCGGCAGCGGCCAGCCAAGCGTCCGGTACGTCATTGGCGGAAAGCGCCTTGTCGGCGCACAGTTGCCTTAACGCCGGCCATTCGGCACCCAGCACGGCCTGCTCGACGCCGGGCGATGCCAGCAATGCGTCAACGAAGCGCAAAGCCTCGACCATAGGAGTCGGGTTGACGAAGATCTTCGGATGCGTGACCAGGCGCAGAAAGTTCGCCACCACCATGGGCTGCAATTTCAGCAGCACGCCCTGGCTGGCATCGGCCATGGCCTGCTCCAGCCAGTCGCGGGCCACCGAATGATGGGGGTGGTCGCTGCGCGATGCCGCAACCAGCAGGTTGACATCGGGCGTCATGGTTGATCCTGCTGACCGGCGGCATCCAGCAGCGCGCGGTTGCTCAGTGCGTCCAGCCCCGGTGCCAGCCCGCCCTTGCCGTGGTAGACGGGAAGGCGCACGCGCCGGGCAGGCGCCTGGGCCTTGCGCAAGCGCAATTGCAGGCCCTCCTCGATCAGGCGCGTCAGGCTGGTGTGCTGCTGTGCCGCATAGGTCTTTGCTTCGGTCAGCAATGCATCGTTGAGGTCAAGCGTGGTCTTCATGACGGCCCCCAGAGCAGGAATTTCGTACAGATTTCTCGCACAGATCCTTTGCAAAGATCTTTCGTACAGATTTCTGTATGTTAGAAAAATTCCGCTGGCAGGACAACCAGGCCGGCCTGCGCCCTTCAGATGCCCTTGGACGAGGGATGAGCGAAGGATGGGCGAAGGCATCATGCCCCTCACCACGCGGTCCACGATGGCCTTGGCCTCGTCCCCGATACGCCTTCAGCGATTCAGGTGTTCCCTGCAGCCTTTCGCGCCGATGACGATGCCGGTCAGAGATTCTTCGGCGTGTGTCATGGGCTCTGCACCCAGAGTGCCAATCTGCAGGATGACGTTGCGCCGCATTCCAGAGCCGGTATTCATGCCTCCGCCATGAAGCACCTTCGGGTGGATCGCCACGATCTGGCCTGGGTCACACTGCACGGTGACGGTGTCGGCCGGATCGGGAGTGGGCCAGGTGCCACTCACCTTCTGCTGCTGCGCCTCCTGGTCGGAGATGCGATGAGTGCCCGCATCAAAGCAGGTGGCACCGCTCTCCACCGACATGCCATCCAGGCAGATCATCAGACGAACAAAGCTGGAATCCCTGGTGCAGAAATACCCATTGGGATAATCGCGGTGCCAGGAGATTGACCGTCCGAATCCGGGATTCTTGATGGTCACGTTCATGAAATGGACCACTGCCTCGTCCACGCCAAGAAGCGTCGTTGCCGCCGAGACAAGCGCGGCATCGTGAAGTGTCTCTGCGAAGACTTCATCAAAGCGGGCGGGATCTCCAACAATGAAGATCGAGTTTCCGGTAAGGGCACCATCCAAGCCGGCGCGCTTGCTGGCCGGCAGATCTTTCTCGTACACCAACAGCTCGTCCAACGCCGGATCCAGTGTTCTGGCCTGCGCATGGCGCTGGATGGCTTCAACAGATGCCACCAAGCTGTCGAGAAGGCCCTTCTCCATGGGTCTTGGCCAGATGACAAATCCCTGCTGTTCAAACATCCCCAGTGCATCGGCAAGCATCGAAAAATTCCTCCACCCTCTTTTTCTGTGAAGCGTCATTTCACCCTGTTGGGGCAGAAGAAGAGATGTAGCGCAGTCTGAAAATCAGCATGCCAAGGCCGAAGCCGCCATTTGCGCCACAGCCATTGCAGCGCCAGGATCGTCACCGTCTTCCATGCTCCAGACGGCAGACAGCCCCGACCAGGCCAGCACCCATTGCAACAGGCGCCTGTGCTCAATGCCCGAGACTTCGGCAATGGTGGCCATGCGGCGCGCAAAGCGCCCCGGCGCCAGTGCGCTGGCGGGGTCGGGATTGCTCAGGATGTTGGCGTAGTCGAAGCCGCGCTCGCCATGCAGGCCCTTGGGGTCGATGGCCAGCCAGCCCAGGGGGCCGAAGTCCAGCACATTGCCGTGGTGAAGATCGCCATGCAGCACGGCCACGTCGCGCGGTGCGGCCAGCAGCTCGCGCGCCGTGGCAGCGCACAGGCCGAGCAGGCTGGCGGTTCCATGGCCTTGTGCAAGCAATGCATGGAACCACTGCGTCAGCGGCACCAGGGATGGCAACGCCTTGGCGCGCGGCAGGTGCAGGCGCTTGGCAGCGGTGCACAGGATGCGCGTGGCCTCCTCATCGCGCGCGCCACGGGCCATGTCCACCAGCGATTCGGGTCCTGTGGCGCGCAGCATCAGCAAGGCCGGCCCTTCCTGGGCCAGCACAGGCGCGGCGCCGTCGCCATTCCACCAGGCCATCAGGCGAGCGCCGGCCATCTCTTCGGGCTCCAGCGCAATCTTGAGCATGGCGGGCGTGCCGCCCTGGCGCACGGGCAGCAGCACGCCGCGCGGCGTGGACAGGGGCTGGCCATCGATGGTCAGAGCCCAGCGGCTCAGATACGGCGCATGGAGAAACATTTTTTCCAACAGGCGATCAGGGAGCTGCGGCTTGCCCCCGCAGCCGTGGCAGGGCCAGCCACTGCCCGTCGATGGCGCGGATGCGCAGCCGGTGCTCGAACACGGCCTCCAGCGCCGCATGCGTGGCCGCGTCGGCGCAGGCCCCCTGGTGCACCACTTGCCCCTTGTCGAGAATGACCAGGTCCTGGGCCTGCAAGGCCATCGATATCTCATGCAGCACGCTGACCACGGTGCGGCCCTGGGCGACCAGGGCCTGCACGCATTCCAGCCAGTCGGCCTGGTGCGGCGGGTCGAGGTTGGCCAGGGGTTCGTCCATCAGCAGCACGCGGGCCTGCACGGCCAGGGCGCGCGCCAGCAGCACGCGCTGGCGCTCCCCGCCCGAGAGACTGCCCACGCTGCGCATGCGCCAGTCCCAGCCCTGGGTCTGGCGCAGCGCCTGCTCCACGGCGGCATGGTCTGCCTGGCTGGGCGCCGCCAGCCAGCCCTGGTGCGGCAGGCGGCCCAGCATGACCACGTCCTGGACCCGCATGTCACCGGCCACGGGCTGGTTCTGGCCCAGCCAGGCCAGCGAGCAGGCCCGTTCGCGCGCACTCCATTGCCGCAGCGGGCGACCCAGGAGCTCCACCTCGCCTTGCACGCCAGCGCCGGATTCCATGCCTGCCAGGGCGCGCAGCAGCGTGGATTTGCCTGCGCCATTGGGGCCGACGATGGCGGTCCAGCGGCCGGCGGGCAGGGCCAGGCTCAGGCCGCCCAGGACCTGTCGATCGCCCAGGCGAACCTTCAGGGCGCGCGCTTGCAGGGCGGGGGCCAGTGCCGTCATGCGCCCTCCCCGCCGCGCAGGGCGTGGCGGCGGTGCATGAGCCACAGCAGGTAGCTGCCGCCCAGCAAGGCCGTGAGCGCGCCCACGGGCAGCTCCTGGGGGGCGATGAGCCAGCGCGCCAGCAGGTCGGCGGCCAGCAGCAGCACGGCGCCCATGCCCGCGCTGAGCACCAGCAGCCAGCGGTGCATGGACCGCACCATGGAGCGCACCAGATGCGGCGCGGCCAGGCCGACGAAGGCGATGAGCCCGGTCTGCGCCACGGCCGTGCCCGTGGCCAGCGCCAGCAGCAAGATAAGCACCATGCGCAGCGGCGCCAGCGGCAGGCCCAGGCTGTGGGCCGTGGCCTCGCCCAGGGACAGGCCGTCGAGCACGCGGCCCAGGCACCAGGCGCCCAGGGCGGTGGCCAGCAGCACGGCCAGCATCAGCGCGCAGGCGCCCCAGCCGATGAAGGAGGTGCTGCCCAGCATGAAGGCCTGCATGGCCTGCATGATGTCCGGGTTCATCAGCAGCACCAGCGATGCGGCCGCGCCCAGCACCACCCCCACCACCACACCGGCCAGCAGCAGGCGCATGGTGTTGTGCACGCCCTGGGCCAGCACCAGGGTCAGCAGCACGGCCAGGGCCGCGCCCGCAAAGGCCGCGCCCGTGACGCCCAGGCGCGCCAGGCCCGCGAGTGCAAAGGGCGAGGCGCCCAGCGCCGCCATGCTCAATGCAACGCCCAGCGAGGCGCCCGAGGCGCTGCCCAGCAGATAGGGATCGGCCAGCGGGTTGCGGAACACGCCCTGGGCAATGGCCCCGGCCAGCCCCAGCAGGCCGCCGGCCAGCCAGGCGCCCGCCGTGCGCGGCAGCCGGATCTCGGTGACGATCTGCCAGGACAGCGGATCGCTGCGCGCGGCCCACACGCTTTCCCAGCCCGTGCTGCCCACGCCCGCACCCAGCAGCATGAGCAGGGCACTCACGGCCAGCAGGGCCAGCGCCATCCACGGCGCAGCCAGGCCGCTGTGGTGCCTGCGGGCCTGCCTCACCGTGCGGCCCCGTTCAGGCAGCGCGCCATCAGCGCGGCGCCCTCGGCCATGCGTGGTCCGGCGCGCACCAGCACGTCCAGCTCGGCCGGTTCAAAGCGGCAGACGCGCCCGGCCTGCATGGCGCGCATGCGGCCCCAGCCCGGATAGGGCTCGCCCGAAGTGCCCAGGCTGCGGTCGCCGCCCAGGATGAAGTCCGGGTCGGCGCGCACCACGAATTCAGGGTTGATGCGCGGGAACGGCCCCAGCTGCGCGCCCACGATGTTGCGCATGCCCAGGCGTGCCAGGGTCTCGCCGATGAACGAGGACTCGCCTGCGGCAAAGGGGCCACGGTTGACCTCGAAATACACGGTCTGCCCGCGCAGCGCGGGCGCCATGCTGCGCTCCACCTCCTGCATGCGCGCCTCGATGGCGGCCCAGACCCGGTCGGCACCCTGCTCGGGCGGCAGGTCCAGCAACTGGCCCACGGTGCGCAGCACGGCCTGCGCATCGGCATGGGTGCGCGGCTCCAGCGCCACGACCTTGAGGCCCAAGGCCTGCAGCCGCGCCACCGAGCGCGAGGCCATGGACACCAGCACCAGATCGGGCTTGAGCGCGACGATGGCCTCGATGTTGGGATCGATTCCGCCGCCCATCACGGGCAGGGTCTTCACATGGGCCGGCCAGTTCGAATAGCGGTCCACGCCCACCAGGCGCTGGCAGCCGCCCAGCGCGCACACGGTCTCGGTCAGCGAGGGCAGCAGGCTGACGATGCGCTGCGGCGGCGCGGGCAGCTCCACCTGGACACCCCGCCCGTCCGTGACCCGGATGGCAGCCTGCGCCGCAGACAGCGCCAGTGCCAACGCCAGGCCCCACAGGGCGAGACGCCATGGCCTCACGGCTGCGGGCCCTTGAGCGCCAACGGCAGGCCGGCGCACATCAGCGTGACGGTTTCGCAGCTTTGCGCCGCACGCTGGTTGAGCACGCCCAGCGCATCGACGAAGGCGCGCACCTGCGATCCCAGCGGAATCACGCCCAGGCCGATCTCGTTGCCGACCAGGATCACCGGGCCGGGCGCGCCCTGCAAGGCGTCAAGAAAGGCCGCGCATTGGCCCGACCATCCACGCGCCAGTTCCTCGGAAGGCTGGGCCGGCATCATCCAGTTGGTCAGCCACAGCGTCAGGCAGTCCACCACCAGCAGGCGCTGCGGCGTGCTGTGCCGCGCAAGCATGGCGGCCAGGTCCAGCGGCTCCTCAAGCGTGGCCATGCCGGGCACGCGCTCGGCGCGGTCGCGCCGGTGGCGGGCGATGCGCTCGCGCATTTCGTCGTCCCAGGGCTGGCCGGTGGCGATCAGCGCGGCCTCGCGGTCCGGTGCGCCATCGAGCCAGGCGCGCGCCAGCAATTCGGCGCGGCGCGACTTGCCGCTTTTCTGGCCACCCACAATGAGCTGGCTGCGGGGAAGCGAAACGGTGGAGATGGGCTCGGTCATCACGCGGTCCCCGGATGAATGTCGGCGCCCAGCAGCGCGGCCACGGCACGCGGCTGCGAGGCAAACCAGGCATGGAAATAGCTGGCATGCACGCTGCCGTGGCGGTACAGCGCCTCGCCCCGGTCGGGATGGGCGTCCTGTCCCGGACGGCTGCTGCGCCCGGCCTCGGTCATGGAAGTCTCCAGCCGGCTGTAGTGAAAGGTGTGGCCGCGCAGCAGGCCCCAGGGCGTGGGCAGCTGCAGCATGCCCAGTCCCGCCAGGCGCGGCTGCATGCAGGCATGGCCGGGCAACAGGCCCCAGAGGTCCGTGGTCCGGCCCGCGGTGTCGGTCAGTCGCTCGCACAGCGCCAGCATACCGCCGCACTCAGCCCAGACCGGGCGGCCGGCAGCCACGTGGCCGGCGATGTCGCCGCGCAGCGCGGCATTGGCGGCCAGAGCATCCAGGTGCAGCTCGGGATAGCCGCCGGGCAGCCACAGCGCATCGCAATCCGGCAGGCGCTCGCCGGCCAGCGGCGAGAAAAACGCCAGCCGCGCGCCCATGGCACGCAGGCAGTCGAGGTTGGCCGCATAGATGAAGCTGAAGGCCGCATCGCGCGCCACGGCCACGGTGCGGCCCGCCAGCCAGGGCTGCACCTGCTCGGTGCGTTCGGCAGGCAGCTCAAAATCCACGGACCAGTCCTGCCAGCTGGCGCCCTGCCCCGGCCCGGCCTGCCAGGGCAACTGGCCCAGCGGCGTAGCCTGCAGCGCGTCGGCGGCCACGTCCAGGCGCACCAGCGCATCGTCCAGTTCATGTGCGGCGACCAGGCCCAGGTGTCTTTCGGGCAGCAGCGAGGCGGCGCCTTTGCCCTGCACGCGCGCCAGCGCGCCCAGCCACAGCGAGGGATCGCGCAGGCCGGCACGCAGCAGATCGGCATGGTGGGCGCTGCCCACCCGGTTGGCCAGCAGGCCGGCCCAGCGCAGGCCCGGCCGATAGTACTGCAGGCCATGGGCCAGCGCGCCAAAGGTGCCGGCCATGCCCGAGGCGTCGATGACGGCCAGTACCGCCAGGCCCAGCCGCTCGGCCACATCGGCCGCGCAGGGCGTGCCGTCGAACAGCCCCATGACGCCTTCCACCAGGATGAGATCGGCCTCGCAGGCGGCTGCGTGCAGGCGTGCACGCATGTCGGACTCGCCCGTCATCCACAGGTCTACGCTGTGCACGGGCGCGCCGCTGGCCAGTTCATGCCAGTGCGGATCCAGGAAGTCGGGGCCGCACTTGAACACGCGCACGCGCCGGCCCTGGCGCGCATGCAGCCGCGCCAGCGCAGCCGTCAGCGTGGTCTTGCCCTGGCCCGAAGCCGTGGAAGTGATCAGCAGCGCCGGGCAGCGTGCCCCGCCCTGGCCAAGGTCAATGTTCATGTGTTCGCTCCGCGCGGCGCATTGTAGTGCGCGCCCGCACCGCGGCCGCAACCAATGCTTACGCAATACATCCCGCCGAAGCAGACGAGTCCTACAGATGGCGCTACGATTTTGTGAGACAGTCTGGCGCTCGCTCTCCAATACCCGAGCAAGGCGCTGACGTCAAGCCGTGTACGCCTGCCTGTTACCAGGTTTCCTCGGATACTTCCACGGAATGTGCTCACTTCGTTCGCACGTCCTACAATCTCAGCGTCTATGACCTCCCAGACTTCCCTCGACCACATTGCAGAGCGCGTGGAGCGCCTGCTGGTTCGCCACGAGGAACTGCAACGCACCAATGCGCTGCTCGCCGAGCAGGTGGCGGCCCTGACCCAGGAGCGTGATTCGCTGCGCTCGCGGCTCAACGCCGCCCGGGCCCGCGTCGATGCCCTGATCGAGCGCCTGCCCTCCAACCAGGGGGCCTGACCCCTTCGCAACCGCCGACGCCCCGAACGCCCATGAAGCAGATCGAAGTGCAAATCCTGCAGCAAAGCTATGTGCTGACCTGCCCCGATGGCCAGGAAGAGCGTCTGCTCGAAGCCGTGCGCCGTGTGGACACGGCCATGACCCGCATCCGCGACAGCGGCAAGGTCCGCTCCCGCGAGCGCGTGGCCGTGCTGTCCGCGCTGAACATGGCCTTCGACGTGCTGGACCGCGAAGCCCAGGAAAGCGCCATGGCCACGGCCCAGGCCGAGATGCAGTCCCTGCATGACGAGGCCGCTTCCCAGCACAACGCCCCATCCCAGCCGCCCGAGCCCAGCCCCGAGGAGCTGGCCGAGCGTGCGCGCCAGCAGGCCCTTGCCGAGCAACTGGTGCTGCGCCTGGACCAGGCCCTGGAGGGCGATGCGCGGCTGATCTGAGCCTGGGCCGCCGCTGCCTTTCCTTGCCCCGCACGACAGCCTCTTCGGAGGCTGTTTTCATTGCATCGCCCATGTCAATGAAAAGCCCATGCCGTTCAAAGAACTTGATCGCGGGCCTGATCAACGGCCTTAGAATGGAGGCGTCTGCAAACCCGCCGGGCTTTATAGTTCCTTGGACCAATGCTCTATGAGCCCGGGCTTGGTACATTGCCATTCGAGCGTGATCGTCTCGCGTCAGATGAACCCAACGTCTGGCTGCCCTTGCCCCCCTGAACCCCGGTTCAGGATGACGGCCCGGTGGTCTTTGCAGACACCTGATTCCAACCCGGCGCACCTCCACGGTGCGCCGGGTTTTTTGTTGCCCGCCCCTCCACTACCGATCTGCCGCCGCATGCCTGATCTGCTGTTTCTCGAACTGGCCCTGCTGGGCCTGTGCTCCGGTTTCCTGGCCGGCCTGCTGGGAGTGGGCGGCGGCATGGTGCTTGTGCCGTTTCTGACCTACTTTCTCGACAAGCGCGGGGTCGGCCCGGACCTGTCCGTGAAGATGGCGATCGCCACGGCCATGGCCACCATCGTGTTCACCTCGATCTCCAGCCTGCGCGCCCACCACGGTCGCGGCGCCGTGCGCTGGGACATCGTGCGCAGCCTGGCGCCGGGCATCATCACGGGCGGGCTGCTGGCCAGCCTGGGAGTCTTCGCACTGCTGCGTGGCAAGTACCTGGCGCTGTTCTTTGGCGTGTTCATCGGCTACATGGCGCTGCGCATGCTGCGCAGCAACAGCCAGCCCACGGCCACGCGCGCCCTGCCGGGGCCGCTGGGGCTGTACGGTGCCGGCACGGGCCTGGGCTTCATCTCGGGGCTGGTGGGTGCGGGCGGGGCCTTCATCAGCGTGCCCTTCATGATGCGCTGCTCGGTGCCCATGCACATGGCCGTGGGCACCAGCGCGGCGCTGGGCTTTCCGATTGCCGTGGTGAATGCGGCAGGCCTGATCTTCACAGGCGCGGGTGACGCGGGACGCCCCGAATATTCGCTGGGCTACCTGTGGCTGCCGGCCCTGCTGGCACTGGCCTGCTGCAGCGTGCTGACCGCGCCGCTGGGCGCGCGGGCCGCGCACCGGCTGCCCGTGGCCCAGCTCAAGCGGATCTTCGCCACGCTGCTGTTCGGCCTGGCGGCCTACATGCTCTGGAAGGGCTTGAGCGCGGGCAGCTGAGCGCTTGCCACCTGGGCCATTCTCTGCCGGTAGGCGATGGCGCCGATGCCGGCGCGCTGGGCCTGCAGGCATTCGCCGAATTGCTCGCGCGGCAGGCCCGGCGCGCACAGAAAGCCCTGGAAGTAGTGGCCCTGCATGCGGTGGATGGCCGTCAGCTGCTCGTGCGTTTCCACGCCCTCGGCCACGATCTCCACGCCCAGCGCCAGACCCAGGCTGATAATGGCGCCGACGATGGCCTGGTCGCCCTCGTCGCTGGGCAGGCCGCGCACAAAGCTCTGGTCGATCTTGATCTTGGAGATGGGCAGCTTCTTCAGATAGGCCAGGTTGGAGTAGCCGGTGCCGAAGTCGTCGATGACCATGCCCACGCCCAGATCGGCGATCTGGCATACGCGCAGCGCCATGTCCTGTGCATCCTGCAGCAGGATGCTTTCGGTCAGCTCCAGCTCCAGCAGATGGGGTTCCAGGCCGTAGCGGCGCAGCAGCTCGGTCACGCGCTCGACAAAGCCCGACTGGCGAAATTCCAGCGCCGAGACGTTGACCGACACCTTGATCGGCATGCCCTGCTTCTGCCAGCGCGCAGCCTCCTGCACCGCCTGCTCCATGACCCAGGCGCCCAGCGTGACGATGTAGCCCGACTCCTCGGCCAGCGGAATGAAGACACCGGGCGAGACCACGCCGAATTCGGGGTCGGTCCAGCGCAGCAGCGCCTCGGCCGCGACGATGCGGTCGCTGTCGATGTGCACCTGGGGCTGGAAGTACACGGCCATGCGGCCATGCTCCAGCGCCTGGCGCATGGCATGCTCCAGCTTCATGCGCGACAGCAGGCCCGCGCTCATTTGCGGCTGGTAGAAGCTGAAATGTCCCCGGCCCCGCTCCTTGACGCGGTACATGGCCGTGTCGGCCTGGCGGATCAGCTCGTCCAGCGTGAGGCCGTCGGCCGGGTACTGGGCCACGCCGATGCTGCACTGCACGGAAAAACCCAGGCCGTCGAGCAGGAAGGGCCGCTCCATCTCCTGCAGGATGCGCCTGGCCACCGCGGCAGCCAGCTCGGCGTTGCAGCCGTGCAGGTAGAGCACGAACTCGTCGCCGCCCAGGCGGCACAGGATGTCCACGGGCCGCATGCAGTCGCTCAGGCGCTGTGCGACCAGCTTGAGCACTCGGTCGCCGAACTGGTGGCCCAGCGAGTCGTTGATGATCTTGAAGCGGTCCAGGTCGATGAACAGGATGCTGAACACCGTGCCGCCTGCGCGTGCGGCCTCGATGGCCGCATCCACGCGCTCCGTGAGATTGAGCCGGTTGGGCAGGCCGGTGAGCGCGTCGCTGTAGGCCAGCTGTTCGATGCGCTGCTGTGCCACGCGCTGCTGGGTGAGGTCGCGCATGAAGCCGATGCTCTGCACCACGTCGCCCTGCGCATTGCGCAGCGGCACCCAGGACAGGCGCACGGCGCAGCGCGCACCGCCGGCCTGGCGCAACCACAGGTCGCCCTCCCAGAAGCCGCCTTGATGCCACTGTATGCGGGCCAGGTCGCCCAGCGTGTCGGATGGGTCTTCGGTGGCTTCGAACAGCGATTCCACCGTGCGGCCCTGCACGGGCATGCCGCCCAGCAAGCGTTCGCAGGCCGGGTTGGTGCGTGCCACGTCCATGTGGCCATCGGCGATGAAGATGCCGTCCAGGCTGGACTCGAAGACCCGCGCAGCCAGCTCCAGGCCCGCCTGGGTCTGGGCCTCGGCCGTGATGTCGCGGAAGGAGAAAATGCGCCCCATGGGCAGGCCCCGGCGCAGCTGGGGCACGGCGCGGCGCTCCAGGATGCGGCCGTCGCGCAGGTCCAGTACGTCGGACGCTTCCATCAGGGGCTGGGCCGACAGCAGCTTCAACTGCTGCGCGTAGGACTCGGCATCGCGCACCTGGCCGGCCAGGTGATCGAGGATGGCCGCGTCGTTGCGGCGCACCAGCAACGCCTCGGGAATGCCCCAGAGCGTGGCGAATCGGTGGTTGAAGGCGCGGATGCGGCCATCGGGATCGCACACCAGGATGGCGTCGGCCGCCGACTCCAGCGTGGCGCGCAACTCGCCCAGCAGGCTTTCGAATTCGGCCTCGTGCAGCGCCTGCTCGCGCCGGTCCAGCATGCTGACCAGGAGCACCTCGCCGTCGAGCGCGCGCACGCGCATCTCCACGGGCGCCAGCTGGCCGTCGGCACGGCGCACCTCGGAAATGAACTGGGCGCCGGCCTGCCAGTTGAAAGGGTCGCTCCAGAACGCCTGCTGCTGCGGCGTGGCGGCCAGCACCTGCACGGGCAATCCCACGGCGGCATCGGTCTCATAGCCGGTGACGGATTCGCTGGCGGCGTTGGCGCGCAGCACCTTCAGGCTGCGGGCATCAATCAGCCACAGCGCCTCCTGCAGTGCATCGAGCAGGCGGGGCCAGGCGCGGTTGAGCGCTTGCTTGTTCAAGACGCCACCTTCGGCGGATCCAATTCCACCGCCCGTTCAAAGTAATAGCAGACACGCCGGCGCGGCGACAGATAGTCCAGCGCTTCGCGCGGCAACTGCGCAGGAGCCACGCCCCGGCGTATGCCCAGCGCGGGAAACAGCTCCAGCGCCAGCACGGGCGCCTGGGCGGCCGGCACGCTGGCGTCATGGACCATCACCGAAGGCTTGAGCGGCCGTGATGCATTGACGGACATGACCATGGCATGGCGCCCATCGGTCAGCTCCACCACCGAACCTGGCGGGAACACGCCCATCATGCGGATGAAGCCATTGAGCACGGGCGCGGCGAACTTGTCGCGCAGCCGGCTGAACAGCATGGACAGCGCCTCGTGCGGCGTGTGCGGCGTCTGCGCATCGCCGGGATTGCACAGGCGGTCATAGGTGTTGACCAGGGCCAGGATCTGGCCCGTGAGCTCCATGTCCTCGGCCACCAGGCTCAGCGGGAATCCCGTGCCGTCGGCCCACTCATGGTGCTGTGCGATGGCGGTGGTGACCTGGGCCGACAGGCCCATGCGCATGGCGATGGCCACCGATTCACCCACATGGCGCTCGTAGCGGTCGCGCAGCGCGTCGGGCACGGAAGACTCCAGGGCCAGGCCGTGCATGCCCTCGGCGCCGGCCACCGGCTTGCCGGCATCGTGCAGCAGCGCCGCCAGGCCCAGGTCGCGCAGCAGCGCAGCCTCCAGGCCCAGGGCCCGGCCCAGCAGCAGGCCGAGCACGGTCACGTTGACGGCATGCACGCTCTGGTTGCTGCCCACGCCATCGGACAGGAGGTGAATCGCCACGTCCTGCGGGCCGGCCAGTTCGGCCAGGCAGCCGTCGACCAGGGCTTCGGTGGGCATGCGCGCCTGCTCGGGCGCGCTGGCAAGGGTGGTTTCGATGGCCACATAGCCACGCTCCACCTTCTGAAAGCGCGCATTGCAGTCCTCCAGCCGGCCGCGCCAGTTGGGCACGGACAGCAGCAGCGGCGCTGCGGGTGCAGGTTCCTCGGCGGGTTCGGCTGCGGCGGCCGCCACAGCGGGCAGCGGCTGCGGCGGCGGAGTGCGCACCTCGGCCGGCCAGGCGTCGCTTTTGTGCGGAACGCAGCGCACCGCCTCCAGGCCCAGGGATTTCAGGGTCTGGATCTGTGCGCTGGAGGTGATCTTGAAGCTGCTGACCGGAAAGGGATGGTTCAGCCATCCAACATCGAGCTGGACAAACATGCCCGGACGGAGGTCTCGGATATCGATGAGGACGGAATGGTTCACGCGCGGCAACGGCCCCGAGGCTGAAGGAATCGGCAAATGTAAGCCGATGATTCGGGCATTATCTCCAGTTCTGAGGGCCTTGCAGTCAATCCGCGACCCTCAGGACCAAGTCTGTCCCCCGCTGTTGTTCATCGGCACCAGAGACTGGGCTTGTAGATCAGGTCCATCCACAGCGCCCACACGGCCACGCCCACCAGCATCAGGCCGGCCAGCCGCGTGCCCCATTCGGCACGCAGGCCGTTCAGGCGCTGGCGGCCCAGCCGCCACAGCCAGGGGCCGGCCACCAGCCACAGCCCGCTGCCCACGCCAAAGGCCGCCATGGCCGATGCGCCCTGCAAGGGGCCACCGCTGAGCGCGGCGACCAGCACGGCCGAATACAGCAGTCCGCAGGGCATGAGCGCCCAGGCATAGCCCGCCGCCAGCGTGCCGCCAGGGGCGGACACCCAGGGCTGCACGCGCCGCCAGGCGGCGCGGCCCGCAGACTCCAGCCAGGCGGGCTGGCGGGCCTGCACCATCATGGCCAGGCCCCAGGCCATCACGGCGACATGGGTCAGCGTCCAGAACGGCTGCAGCGCCGTGGTCTGGCTGGTGAGCCAGGACAGGCTTTCCATGGCCAGCGCCGAGGCAGCGCCCAGGCTGGCATAGCCGGCCAGCCGCCCGCCATGGAACAGCGCCGTGCGCAGCCACAGCCGGCTTTGCAGTCCATGGACGGCGACCACCTGCCCACCACCCTGTACCGTGCCCTGCCCCGCCCCGCCCGTGACCACGCTGCAGGGCGCGGCGCACATGGCAAGGCAATGGGGCCCGCCGACGAGCCCCATGATCAAAGCGGTCCAGAGCAGCGACAACAGCATGGGGCCTAGATGATCCTCGAAAACCGCGCCCGGTTCTTGTCGGCCTGCAGATATCGGTCAAACAGCATGGCCACGCCACGCACGAAGTACCAGCCCATGGGCGTGACCTGGAATCCCTCGTCGCTGATCTGCACCAGCCCCTTGGCCTGCAGGTCCTGAAGCGCCGCCAGCTCGGGGGCGAAGTACTCGCGAAAGCCCAGCAGCCAGGCCTGCTCCATGGGCTCGAACAGCACGGCGCCCTGGCACATGATGGCCATGATGACGGCGCGCCGCACCAGATCATCGCGCGACAGTGCCAGGCCGCGCACCACGGGCAGGTGGCCGGCGTCGATGGCGTCGTAGTACTCCTCCAGCGTCTTGGCGTTCTGGCTGTAGCTGGCCCCCACCTTGCCGATGGCCGACACGCCCAGCGCAATCAGGTCGCAGTCGGGCTGGGTGCTGTAGCCCTGGAAGTTGCGATGCAGCCGGCCCTGGCGCTTGGCCACGGCCAGCGCGTCCTCGGGCAAGGCGAAGTGGTCCATGCCCACGTAGACATAGCCGCCCTCCATGAAGGCCGCGATGGAGCGCGAGAGCATGGCCAGCTTGTCGGCGCCCTGGGGCAGGTCCTCGGCCGCGATGCGCCGCTGCGGCTTGAAGCGCTCGGGCAGGTGGGCATAGGCATAGAGCGCGATACGGTCGGGCCGCAGCGCATTGACCTGGGCCAGCGTGCGCTCGAAGGACTCGGGCGTCTGCTTGGGCAGGCCGTAGATCAGGTCCACGTTGATGGAGGCAAAGCCCAGCTGCCGTGCGGCCGCCACCAGCGCGAACACCTGCTCGGCCGGCTGCACGCGGTGCACGGCGATCTGCACCTGCTCGTCGAAGTCCTGCACGCCGAAGCTCAGGCGGTTGAAGCCCAGCTCCTTGAGCACGGCCAGGCGTTCGACGCTGACGGTGCGCGGATCGACCTCGATGGAGTATTCGCCGCCCGGCTCCAGCTTGAAATGCTCGCGCAGCAGGGCCATCAGCGTGCGCAGTTCATCGTCCGAGAAGAAGGTGGGCGTGCCGCCGCCCAGGTGCAGCTGGCTGACGGCCTGGCCCTTGCCGCAATGGGCCGTGTGCAAGGCCATCTCGCGCGCCAGGTAGTCCAGGTAGACGGCCGCGCGATCGTGGTGGCGCGTCACGATCTTGTTGCAGGCGCAGTAGTAGCACAGCGACTCGCAGAACGGCACATGCACATACAGCGACAAAGGCATGGCCCGCGCTGCGGTACTCGATTTGCGGTGCTCAAGTGCCAGGATATAGTCTTCAGCACCGAAAGCCTCCACGAAACGATCGGCCGTGGGGAACGAGGTGTATCGGGGCCCCGGTACGTCGAAGCGACGCAGCAGCTCTGGGGTGACAGCGGTCATGGGTTTTTTCCTCTAATGTCGTCCACTGTGCCGCAGCCCATTGGCCGCGTCCTTGACTCATATCAAGAGTTGTTCGCGGCAGTGCTGCGACAATTTGATCCAACTCATCGCCATCCACGAGGTCACCGCCGGCGCACTGCTGCGCCGCTGATGTTTACTCCATGAACCTTCAGACCATCAAAGCATCCTGTTCCAATTGCAACCTGCGCGAGCTGTGCATGCCCATGGGCCTGGATGCCGAGCAGATGCAGCGCATCGACGACATCGTGGCCACGCGCCGCAAGGTCAAGCGCGGCGGCCTGCTGTTTCGCAACGGTGAGTCCTTCACCTCGCTGTACGCCATCCGCACGGGCTTCTTCAAGACCTGCGTGGCCACCGAGGACGGGCGCGACCAGGTCACGGGCTTTCAGATGGCCGGCGAGATCATCGGCCTGGATGGCATCGTCAACGACCACCACACCTGCGATGCGGTCGCGCTGGAAGACGCCGAGGTCTGCGTCATGCCCTTCGACAAGCTGGAGGACCTGTCGCGCGAGGTCACGGCCCTGCAAAACCATGTGCACAAGGTCATGAGCCGCGAGATCGTGCGCGAGCATGGCGTGATGCTGCTGCTGGGCAGCATGCGTGCCGAGGAGCGCCTGGCCGCCTTCGTGCTCAACCTGGTGCAGCGCCTGCACGCCCGGGGCTTTTCCAAGTCGGAACTGGTGCTGCGCATGACGCGCGAGGAAATCGGCAGCTACCTGGGCCTGAAGCTGGAGACGGTGAGCCGCACCTTCTCGAAGTTTGCCGAGGAAAACATCATCGAGGTGCGCCAGCGCCATCTGCGCATCCTGGACACGGACGCGCTCAAGCGCATCGTCAACAGCCAGCAGTGCCAGTGAGGCCGCAAGGCCCCGCCCCCCGGCAATGAACAAGGCCCGCGATCGCGGGCCTTGTTCATTGCCATTGCAGTGCACGCAGGTTCAATCGCGCCCCAGGCCCTGCATGGCCAGATTTGGGTCCGGCTCGGAGACCACGCCGTCGTTGAGATCGTGCGTGGAGCGTCCCAGCATGGTGGTCATGAGGCTGGACAGCATGGTCACGCCCCAGAAGGCGAAGAAGGCCAGCGTGTAGATTCCCTGCCGCGACCAGCCCAGGTCGCCGAGCCAGTGCAGCTCCAGCGGGTCCACGAAGGCGAATACCAGCATCTCCATCACGGCGGCGGCCAGAAAGGCCGGCCAGGCAATCCACATCCAGCGTTGGGCCAACATCAGCGATCTCCTTGAGCTGTCGAGGGTTGGCTTTCATTGTGCGCGCCGCCCTCGCACCGTGCCAAGCCCTGCGCACCCTGCACTGCCTGTAGGAAACCCTTGGCCCTCGCGCATGCTGGAGATGCCATCCACCATACAAAAAAGGCCGCGACTGCGGCCTTGTGCACGGCATTTTCCTGCGTTCAGCGGTCCGTGGGATGGTCCTGCGCGGGCGTGGCCGCGTGGTTGCGGCCGGTGACCGCGGGCGCCAGGCTCTTGGGCACTTCGCGCACGCCATCGGCACGCTCGTTGATGGTGATGCCATTGCGGTAATAGTCAGGATCGATCACGGGATCGGCGCCATTGATCGCAATGACGGCCGTGACCACGCCGGCCACCACGACGGCGGCCGGGCCGGCCACCACGAGCCAGACATGGGCGAACTTCCACCAGGGCTTGCCGGCGTCCGGATGCGAAGGGGCCGTGGCGGGCGCGGAGACTGCGGGACTGGAAGACATGGATAACCTCTTTCTTTCAAACAGCCGGCGCAGCCTGGGCGGTGCCGGCCAGACATATCACCGGGGCACCAGGAAGACGGCCTTTTCGGACGCGCGTCCCGCGCCTGAATGCACGGCATCGATATCGAAGAATACGGTGTGCGAGCCCGGCTCGGCGGAACCGTAGGGAATCTGCAGCCGCGCCGCAATGCCGCGCGTCTCGGCCGGGCCGACCTCGACCTCCTGCTCGGACGCCAGCTCCAGCCCGTCGAGGCCATGGGCGCTGATGCGGTAGCGCTGGGCCTGCTCGGTGGCATTCATGATCTGCAGGCGGTAGACATTTTCCAGCTTGCCGCCCGCGACGATGCGCGACAGCGACGCCCGGTCGCGTATCACGTCGACCTTGACCGACTGGCGCAGCGCCAGGCTCACGATCATGGCCATGCTCAGGCCGATCAGCACGGCCGAGTAGACCAGCACGCGCGGACGGAAGATGCGGCGCAGCACCTGGGCCCGCCGCCACAGGCCGGCCATGGCGTTCTGCGTGGTCAGCCGGATGAGGCCGCGCGGATACTCCATCTTGTCCATGATGGAATTGCAGGCGTCTATGCACAGACCGCAGCCTATGCATTCGTACTGCAGGCCGTTGCGGATGTCGATGCCCACGGGGCAGACCTGTACGCACATCTTGCAGTCGATACAGTCGCCCAGGCCCTGGGCCTTGTAGTCCACCTTCTTGGTGCGCGGCGCGCGCGGCTCGCCCCGGCCCGTGTCGTAGCTGACGATCATGGTGTCGCGGTCGAACATGGCGCTCTGAAAGCGCGCATAGGGGCACATGTACTTGCAGACCTGCTCGCGCATGTAGCCGGCGTTGCCATAGGTGGCGAAGCCGTAGAACAGCACCCAGAAAACCTGCCAGCTGCCCTGCAGCGCCAGCAGCTCGCCGCCCAGCTCGCGGATGGGCACGAAGTAGCCCACGAAGGTGAAGCCGGTCCACAGGGCAATGGCAATCCACAGCAACTGCTTGAGCGACTTCTTCCAGAGCTTTTCAAAGGTCCAGCCGTTCTTGTCCAGGCGCATGCGCGCGCTGCGGTCGCCCTCGACCTTGCGCTCCACCCACATGAAGATTTCGGTGTAGACCGTCTGCGGGCAGGAAAAGCCGCACCACAGGCGACCGGCCACGGCCGTGAACAGGAACAGCGCCAGCGCCGAGATGATCAGCAGGCCCGCCAGGTAGATGAAATCCTGCGGGTACAGCACCAGCCCGAACAGGTAAAAGCGCCGCGCACCCAGGTCGAACAGCACCATCTGGCGCTGCCCCCATTCCAGCCAGGGCAGGCCATAGAAAACCAGTTGGGTGAGAAACACCAGAGCCCATCGCCAGCGTGCGAAGACACCGCTGATGGAGCGCGGGTAGACCTTCTTCTCGGACTCGAACATCGACACCAGCTGGCCCGGGTCCGGGTCGGCAGGCGTGATCGGAATGACTTTGCGGGGAGGCTTCCCGGCATCATCCCCGTTCTCGGGCTTCATGGTGGGTTCCTTGGTTTTTTGGAATATCTGAAAACTCAAAAAGGCAAAAAGGCGGCGCCGCAGCGCCGCCCCCTGTCCTTATTGACGGACTGCGCCGTCTTTGTGCGACATGCCCCAGACATAGGAGGCAAGCACCGCGATCTGCGCCTCGGTCAGCTTGTCCTTCTGGGCAGGCATCTCGTTGTGCTTGCCGTTGTTGATCATGGCCGTGATGGCGGCCTCGCCCCAGCCGTGCAGCCAGATGTCATCGGTCAGGTTGGGAGCGCCCAGGGCCTGGTTGCCCTTGCCGTCCATGCCATGGCAGGCGGCGCAGGCCGTGAACTTGGACTTGCCCAGCGAAGCCTTGAGCGAGTCGTGCGGGCTGCCCGACAGGCTCAGCACATAGTGCGAGAGGTTGCGCACATCGTCGGGCGTGCCGACGGCAGCGGCCATGGGCGGCATGATGCCGATGCGGCCCGCCGTGATGGTTTCCCTGATCTTGTCGGGCGTGCCGCCATGCAGCCAGTCGCCATCGGTCAGGTTGGGGAAGCTCTTGCCGCCGCGTGCATCCGAGCCGTGGCACTGCGCGCAGTTGTTCATGAACAGGCGCTCGCCGATGGCCATGGCCTGGGGGTCCTTGGCCATGTCTTCGGTGCTCATGCTCGTGAACTTGGCGTACAGCGGCTCCAGGTCCGCGCGGGCCTTGGCCATCTCGTTTTCATAGGCGCCCAGCTGCGTCCAGCCCAGCTTGCCCGCGAACGAGCCCAGGCCCGGATAGGCCGCCAGGTAGGCGAAGCCGAACACCGAGGTGATGATGAACAGCCACATCCACCACTTGGGCATGGGGTTGTTCAGCTCGCGCAGGTCCTCGTCCCAGACGTGGCCCGTGGTGTTGTCGGCCGAGGGGACCACCTTCTTGCGTGCGGTGAGATACAGCAGCAGCAGGCAGCCGATGATGCCGCCCAGCGTGATCGCCGTGACATAGATCGACCAGAAGTTGTTTACGAAATCGCTCATGGGAAGTTCTCGTTCTGGTGGAGGGACTCAGTCTTGCTCGAACGGCAGCTGGGCGGCCTCTTCGAAACGGGCCTGGTTGCGGCGGGCGAACGCCCACCACCAGATACCGATGAAGCAGGCCAGAGAGGCCAGCGTGGCCACGATGCGCATGGTGGTGATGTCCATGTCGCTCTCCTTTACTTGACCGAACGGCCCAGCACCTGCAGGTAGGCGATGACGGCGTCCATTTCCGTCTTGCCCTTGACCTGCTCGGCGGCGCCGCTGATTTCCTCGTCGCTGTAGGGCACGCCGACCTTGCGCAGCGCGCTCATGTGCTGGGCGACCACGGTGTCATCCACCTTGTTCTTCTCCAGCCAGGAGTAGGCAGGCATGTTGGACTCGGGCACCACGTCGCGCGGGTTGTTCAGGTGGATGCGGTGCCATTCGTCGCTGTACTTGCCGCCCACGCGGTGCAGGTCGGGACCGGTGCGCTTGGAACCCCACTGGAAGGGGTGGTCGTAGACGAACTCGCCCGCCACCGAGTAGTGGCCGTAGCGCATGGTCTCGGCGCGGAAGGGGCGGATCATCTGCGAGTGGCAGTTGTAGCAGCCCTCGCGCAGATAGACGTCGCGGCCCATGAGCTGCAGCGGCGTGTAGGGCTTGAGGCCCGCCACCGCTTCCGTGGTCGACTTCTGGAAGAACAGCGGAACGATTTCCACCAGGCCGCCGACGGCGACCACCAGCAGGGTCAGCACGATCAGCAGGAAATTGTTGGTTTCCACCTTCTCGTGGGAAAAGCTCTTGGGAGCGCTATGGTTGTGATCGGACATGAGTAATGCTCCTAGACGCTCAGGCGTGGGCCACGACGGCAGGCACGGCCACCTTCACGGAACGGCCGGAGATCGCGGTCTTCCAGGTGTTCCACAGCATGACCAGCATGCCGCCCAGGTACAGCAGGCCACCGGCCACGCGGATCACGTAGAACGGATAGCTGGCCTTGACGCTTTCGACGAAGGTGTAGGTCAGCGTGCCATCGGGATTGACGGCGCGCCACATCAGGCCCTGCATCACACCGGCGATCCACATCGCGGCGATGTACAGCACGATGCCGATGGTGGCCATCCAGAAGTGCAGCTCGATGGCGCCCACCGAGTGCATCTTGGTCTTGCCGAACAGGCGCGGGATCAGGTAGTACAGCGAGCCCATGGTGATCAGGCCCACCCAGCCGAGGGCGCCCGAGTGAACGTGGCCCACGGTCCAGTCCGTGTAGTGCGACAGCGCGTTGACGGTCTTGATGGACATCATCGGACCCTCGAACGTGGACATGCCGTAGAACGACAGCGACACGATCAGGAAGCGCAGGATGGGATCGTCGCGCAGCTTGTGCCATGCGCCCGACAGCGTCATCACGCCGTTGATCATGCCGCCCCAGCTGGGAGCCAGCAGGATCAGCGAGAACACCATGCCCACGGACTGCGTCCAGTCGGGCAGCGCGGTGTAGTGCAGGTGGTGAGGACCCGCCCACATGTAGGTGAAGATCAGCGCCCAGAAGTGGACGATGGACAGGCGGTAGCTGTAGACCGGACGGCCAGCCTGCTTGGGAATGAAGTAATACATCATGCCCAGGAAGCCTGCGGTCAGGAAGAAGCCCACGGCGTTATGGCCGTACCACCACTGCACCATGGCGTCCTGCACGCCGGCGTAGGCCGAGTAGCTCTTCATCCAGCCGGCCGGAATGGCCGCGCTGTTGACGATGTGCAGCAGCGCCACGGCGATGATGAAGGCGCCGAAGAACCAGTTGGCCACATAGATGTGACGGACCTTGCGGATGCCGATGGTTCCGAAGAACACGATGGCATACGAGACCCAGGTCACGGCGATCAGCAGGTCGATCGGCCACTCCAGCTCGGCGTACTCCTTGCCCTGGGTGTAGCCCAGCGGCAGGCTGATCGCGGCGGCGAGAATGACGATCTGCCAGCCCCAGAAGGTCAGGCTGGCCAGCTTGGGCATGAACAGCCGCGTCTGGCAGGTGCGCTGCACCACGTAGTAGCTGGTTGCGAACAGCGCCGATCCGCCAAAGGCAAAGATCACGGCGTTCGTGTGCAGCGGACGCAGGCGTCCGTAGCTCAGCCATGGAATGCCGAAGTTGAGTTCCGGCCAGGCCAGCTGCGAGGCGATCAACACCCCGACAGCCATGCCCACCACCCCCCAGACGACGGCCATGATAGAGAACTGCCTTACGACGGTATCGTCGTAATAGACAGCGTTGTTATTTGAACTATCCATCGTGCACCCCTTAGATTGCTATCAAAGTGTTACTTTCTTCGCTGTCGGGCGTGTTGACCCACGTCAATCGTCCCGAAGAATGCGTTCGCCCTCTTGTTCCACGCTCTCGAATTGCCCGCGATAGACGGCCCACCACAGGGCCGCGAGGATGGCGAGCACAAGCACCACCGACAGCGGGATCAGTAAATAGAGAATGTCCATAGTCAGAACCTCCCCACCGTTGCGGTGGAGCCCGTCGGCATGGTGACGGACGCTGCGGGCGCAGCAGGCGTGCCCGTGTGATTCGTCAAGGCCAGTGGAAGGCTGCGCGCAAGGCGCGCGGCGTTGAGCACCACCAGCAGCGAACTCAGTGCCATTCCCAGGCCGGCCACCCAGGCAGGCATGAAGCCCGCCAGGGCCAGTGGAATCGACACCGCGTTGTAAGCGGCAGCCCAGGCCATGTTCTGGCGCACCACCTGCAGTGTGCGGCGCGACAACAGACATGCCTGGAGCACCAGTTCCAGGCTGTCGCCCAGAACAACGAAATCTGCGCGCGATTGTGCCAGCGGCACTGCTCTACCAAAAGCAAAAGAGACATGCGCTCCAGCTAAAACTGGGCCGTCGTTGAGGCCGTCGCCCACCATGGCCACATGGTGGCCGGCTGCCTGCGCCTGCTGCAGCCGCTCCAGCTTGTCCTGCGGGCTGCAGCCGCCGTGGGCCTGGGTGATGCCCACGCGCGCCGCCATGGCGCGTGCGGCGTCCTCGCGGTCGCCGGACAGCAGCATCACGGCGATGCCCTGCTTCCCGAGCGCCTGCACGACGGCGGCGGCCTCGGGCCGCACGTCCTCGCTGAGTACAAAGCGCGCCAGCGTATGCCAGCCCTGTTCGGTCTGCTCGGCCAGCAACACGCCCTGCACGGGCTGCTCGCCCGCCACGCCCGCATGCAGGGCCGATCCCAGGCGCAGATGGCGGCGTCCGCCCGGGCCCTGCACCCAGGCGTCCAGGCCCAGGCCTGCCACTTCCTGCATGGTGTCCAGCTTCCAGTGCGTCGCGGCATGGGCGCCGGCCTGCGCGATGGCGCGCGAGGCCGGGTGCATGGACTGGCGCGCCAGCAGCGCCGCCAGCGCCAGCACCTCGTCGGCATCCTCGCCGCGCGCAGGCTCGAACGAGGACAGCGCCAGGCCGTCGCGTGTGAGCGTGCCGGTCTTGTCGAACACCAGGGTGTCCACGGCGGCCAGCGCTTCCAGGCCCTGCAGGTTGCGCACCAGCACGCCGCTGCGCGCCAGCGTGCCGGCGGCCGTGAGCATGGCCACGGGCGTGGCCAGCGACAGCGCGCAGGGGCAGGTGACGATGAGCACGGCCACGGCCACCATCATGGCCTTGCCGGGATCGGTGGGCCACCACCAGATGGCAGCACCCAGCGCGGCCAGCAGCACCACGACCAGGAAGGGCCGCGCCACCTTGTCGGCCAGCTGGGCCAGGCGCGGCTTTTGCAGCGAGGCGCTTTCCATCAGGCCCACGATCTGGGCAAAGCGCGTGTCGGCCCCCACGCCGTCCACGCGCACATCGACCACGGCGTCCAGGTTGTAGCTGCCGGCCGTGACGCTGTCGCCCTCGGCACGCAGCACGGGCGTGGACTCGCCCGTGAGCAGGGCCTCGTCGGCATGGGTGCGGCCGCGCACGATGGTGCCGTCGGCCGGGAAGGCCTCGCCGCTGAGCACGCGCACCAGGTCGCCGGCACGCAGGCGGCGCGTGGCCACGCGCTCGAAGTGGCCGGCCGCGTTCTCGCGCAGCACGGCATCGGGCAGGCGATTCATCACGGCTTCCAGCGCACCGGCCGTGCGGTCGCGCAGCCGCAGCTCCAGCCAGCGGCCGGACAGCAGGAAGAAGACGAACATGGTCAGCGAGTCGTAGAAGACTTCCTCGCCGAAGGGCCCCGAAGGATCGAAGGTGCCCAGCGAGCTGATCACGAAGGTGATCAGCATGCCCAGCGCCACGGGCAGGTCCATGCTCACGCGGCGCTGGCGTATGTCGCGCAGCGCGCTGGAGAAGAAGGGGCCACAGCAAAACAGCACCACGGGCAGCGAGATGACCCAGGAGGCCCAGCGCAGCAGCGTCTCCATCTCCTGCGACAGGTCGCCGGGGCGGGCCACGTAGGCGGGCCACGCATACATCATCACCTGCATCATGCAAAAGCCGGCCACCAGCCAGCGCCACAGCGCACGGCGGCTCTCGGCCTGGCGGCGCTCGCGCGCAAAGGCATCGCGTGCAGGAAGCGCCTGGTAGCCGGCGCGCCGCACGGCCTCCATCCACTGGGATGGAAGCACCTGCTCGTGGCGCCAGGTGACTCGCGCGCGGCGCGTGGCTGCGCTGACTTCGGCCTTCTCCACCCCGGGCACGGCCCGCAGCGCATCCTCGATGGTCAGCGCGCATGCGGCACAGTGCATGCCCTCCAGAACGACGTGCGAATCCCAGGCGGGGAAATCGGTGGGTTCTTTGGAAGGGTCGGCGGGAGTTGCGGGGCCTGCGGGCCGTCCGAACGAACTCCACTCCTGCGGATCATCCAGCAGCCGGGCCGTGGCCTGCTGCGAGGGCGAGAGACCTGAATCAGGCGCCGCCACCGCCGCCTCGCTGGATGGGGCTGCAATGGTGTGGGGCATGGTTCTTAGCGTAATCGGGGGGCATGATAAGCGTATTGACATTAATCAACCGTTAACTCATGGTTGGGTCTATGCTGACTTCGTCCCACCCATCAGCACACACGAAAGGAGCACGCATGTACAACCGCATCCTGATCGCCACCGACGGTTCCGAGCTTTCCGACAAGGCCGTGGACAGCGGCCTGGGCCTTGCCGCTTTGTGCGGCGCCAGCGTGATCGTCGTCAAGGTGGTCCAGCACTACCCGCGCAGCTACTTCGAAGGCGGCGAAACCGTGGATCTCAAGCAGATCGAACGCATCGAAGGCCAGTGGACGGCCAACGCGCAGACCGTGCTGGATGCCATCCACGCCAAGGGCCAGGCGCTCAAGGTCCACGTGACCACGGAGATCGTCAAGTCCGACCTGGTGGCCGAAAGCGTGATCGACGTGGCCAAGCGCCGCGACTGCGACCTCATCGTCATGGCCTCGCACGGCCGCAAGGGCCTGCAGCGCCTGCTGCTGGGCAGCGAGACGCAGCATGTGCTCACGCACACCCACATTCCCGTGCTGGTACTGCGCTGAAGGGTAGCGGCAGCTTCGGCTTTCGCTGCACAAAAAAAGGCATCGGCGGCGCCGATGCCTTTTGCTTTTTCAATCAGGCCAGGGCGCGACCCGCGCCTTGGCGACCACTCAGGCGAACAACTGCTTGTGCTGGTCGCGCAGGAGATTCTTCTGCACCTTGCCCATGGTGTTGCGCGGCAGCTCCTGCACCACGAAGCAGCGCTTGGGAATCTTGAAATTGGCCAGCTGGCCCTTGAGCGCATCGACCACCGCCTGGGGCTCGAGCGAAGCGCCAGGACGCGGCACCACCACCACCACGCCCACCTCGCCGAAGTCGGGGTGCGGCACGCCGACCAGGGCGCTTTCGGCCACGCCGGGCAGCTCGTTGATGAAGCCTTCGATCTCGGCCGGATAGACGTTGTAGCCGCCCGAGATGATCAGGTCCTTGCTGCGGCCCACGATGCTCACATAGCCCCGCTCGTCGAGCTTGCCCACGTCGCCCGTGTGGAACCAGCCATCGGCCGTGAACTCCTCGGCCGTCTTCTCGGGCATGCGCCAGTAGCCCTTGAACACATTGGGGCCGCGCACCTGGATGTCGCCGATCTCGCCCACGGCCACCGGCTGGCCTGCGTCGTCCACGATGCGCACGCCCACACCGGGCAGCGCAAAGCCCACGGTGCCGGCGCGGCGCTCGGACTGGCCGCCGTTGCGGCCATCGGCACGGTAGGGGTTGGAGGTCAGCATGATGGTCTCGCTCATGCCGTAGCGCTCCAGGATGACGTGGCCGGTGCGCTCCTGCCAGTCGCGGTGCGTCTCCACCAGCATGGGTGCCGAGCCCGAGATGAACAGCCGCATGTGGGCCGCCGCCTCGCGCGTGAGCCGCGCATCGGCCAGCATGCGCACGTAGAGCGTGGGCACGCCCATGAAGACGGTGGCATCACGCATGCGCGAGATCACCGTGCCGGGTTCGAACCTGGCCAGCCAGATCATGGGACTGCCGTTGAGCAGCGCGCCATGGATGGCCACGAACAGGCCATGCACATGGAAGATGGGCAGCGCGTGGATGAGCACGTCGCCGTCCTGCCAGCCCCAGTAGTCCTTGAGCGTCTCGGCGTTGGACAGCATGTTGCCGTGCGTGAGCATCGCCCCCTTGCTGCGGCCCGTGGTGCCGCTGGTGTAGAGGATGGCGGCCAGATCGTCCTCGCCGCGCTCCACCACCTCTTGCTCGTCGCCATGGTGGGCGGCGCGCTCCAGCAGCGTGCCGCTGCGGTCGTCGCCCAGGGTGTAGACATGGGCCACGCCCGAGGTGAAGGCGATCTTGGACACCCAGCCGAAATTGGCCGGCGTGCAGACCACGACGGCGGGCTCGGCATTGCCCACGAAGTACTCGATCTCGGCGGCCTGGTAGGCGGTGTTCAGCGGCAGAAAGACATGGCCGCTGCGCAGCGTGGCCAGGTAGAGCATCAGCGCTTCCACCGATTTGTCCACCTGTACGGCAATGCGGCTGGCGGGCGGCAGCTGCAGTGACTGCAGCAGGTTGGCCATGCGCGCGCTGCCACGGTCCAGGTCGGCCCAGCTGTAGAACAGGCTGGCGCCGTCAGCGCCTATGGCCTCTACGGCCCACTTTTGCAGATCCTGGGGAAAGGCGGCGCGCAAGGCAGCGAACAGATTGCGGTTGGTCATGGCTGTGAAGAAGAAGGAAGAATCCGCTGGGGACCGGGAAATCTCAGGCACGTTCATGGATTGGCGAAGGCGGCGCCACGGACAGCTCGCGCAGGATGCGCTCGCGGTCCGCGTCCAGCGCGGGCGGCTGCCTGCGCACCAGGGGCTGGCAGAGCGAGGCCTGCAAGGGATTGCCCGCCACGCGCAGCGTCTGGCCGCTGGGGGTCTGCACCTGGGCCAGCATGCCGCGCTCGCGCACCTGGGGGTGCTCGACGATGTCGGCCACGCTGTTGTACTCCCCCGCCGGGATGCCATTATCAGTGAGCAACCCCAGCCAATGCGCCCTGGGACTGTCCCGCAGGCGCGCCTGCAGCGCGGCCTTGAGCTCGGCCTGGTGCTCGCACCGCTGCGCGTTGCCGACAAAGCGCGCGTCCTGCGCCAGTTCGGGCAATTGCAGCAGGCCGCAGAGCTTGCGAAACAGCGCATCGCTGCCCACGGCGATGACGAACCAGCCGTCCTGCGCCTCGAACACATCGAAGGGCGCCATGGAGGGATGCCGCGTGCCGATTGGCCCCGGCACGCTGCCCAGCGCGCCCAGGCGGGCCACAGGGTTTTCCAGCAAGGCCACCTGGCAGTCGAGCATGGAGACATCGACGCGCTCGCCCTGCCCCGTGCGCGAGCGGCGCATCAAGGCCGCCTGTGTGCCGATGACCGCGTACAGGCCCGCGCCCAGGTCGCCGATGGACACGCCCACGCGGCAGGGCCCGGCGTCCGGGTGGCCGGTCACGCTCATCATGCCGCTCATGGCCTGCACCACCATGTCGTAGGCGGGAAAGCCGCTGTAGGGACCCGTCTGGCCAAAGCCAGAGACCGAGGTCATCACCAGCCGGGGATGGCGTGCATGCAGGGTCTCCCAGCCATAGCCGAGCTTGTCCATGGTGCCGGGGCGAAAGTTCTCGACCAGCACATCGGCGCCTTGCAGCAGGCGCTCGAAGACCTCGCGGTCCTGGGGCTGCTTGAGGTCCAGCGCAATCGACTCCTTGTTGCGATTGACCGAGAGGAAATAGGCCGAGCCCCCGTCCACGAACGGCCCGATGCCGCGCGCATCGTCGCCCGTGCCGGGCTGCTCCACCTTGATCACGCGCGCGCCCAGGTCGGCCAGCATCTGCGTGCACATGGGGCCGGCCAGCACGCGCGTGAGGTCGATGACGGTAAGGCCTTGCAGCGGCAGGCCCGTGGCTTGTTCATTCATAGGGATTTCCATATCGTTATCTATTGCTTGACGCGACACCCACAACCCATGGGACCGGCGGGGCCCAAGACCAGGACACCGAGGAAGGGCCGCCCCCCCGCACCGAGGGTGTCGTCGCCCCCGCGAAGCGAGAGGGGGAAGGCGCGTGGCGCCTCAGGGGGGGGGGTCTCACTGCAGCCCGGCGCCGGAACGCTGGGTCAGGGCCTTGGACTCCTGCCCTTCCTTGAGGGCCCAGGCACGGAATTCCTCTAGGGATGCCGAGGGCGCGGCCAGATTGCCCTGCTTGGCCAGCCTGGCCTTCACATCGGGGTCTTCCAGCGCCTTGGTGCTGGCATCGAACAGCTTCTTCGCCACGTCCTCGGGCAGACCCGCCGGGGCGAACAGGCCGAACCAGAACGTGTAGTCAAAGCCCGGCACGCCGGACTCCTTCATGCCCGGCAGATCGGGGAACAGCGGCGAGCGTTCGGCCGTGCTCACGGCCAGCATTCGCAGCTTGCCCGCCTGGGCCAGCGGCAGCACCGAGGGCGGCGTGCCGAAGGTCAGGTCCACATCGCCAGCGGCCACGGCCTGTATCGATGGCGCCCCGCCCTTGAACGGCACATGCAGCATGCGCAGGCCGCCGCTGGCGCCCGCAAACGACAGCGTGGCCAGGTGCGTGATCACGCCTGCGCCCGAGGAGGAATAGCTGAGCTTGTCGGGCTGGCTGCGCGCCAGCGCCACCAGATCGCCCACGCTCTGGCCCGGAAAATCCTTGCGCACGGCCAGCAGCATGGGGGCCGAACTCCAGCGCGTGATGCCCGTGAAATTGCGCGCGCCTTCATAGCGCGCGCTCTTGTAGAGCAGCTGGTCCGAGCCATAGATGTTGGCGCTGCCCAGCAGCAGCGTGTAGCCGTCGGGCGCTGCACGCGCCACATGCTCGGAGGCCAGCGTGGTGCCGGCGCCCGGGCGGTTGTCCACCAGCAGGGGCTGGCCCAGGATCTTGCCGACCTTGTCGGCCACGATGCGCGCCACCGCGTCGGCGCCGCCGCCGGGCGGAAATCCCACGACCAGCGTGACGGGCCGGGCGGGATAGGACTGGGCCATCGCGCCACCGGCCAATCCGGCCAGCAGCAACGACAGTGCAAAACGCTTGAACATGGCTTGTCTCCTCTTTATTGATACCCCCTGAGTCGCTGCGCGCCTTCCCCCAAAGGGGGACGACACCCTCGGTGCGGGAGCGGTCCTTCCTCGGTGTCCCCGGGTTGGGCCGCGCCGGTTCCGTGGGCTGTGGGCGGTAGGCAGCACCACGGGCAATCTGCGTGTATGCGGGAGGATGCGGTTCAGCGCCCCTTGAACTCCGGGCTGCGTTTCTCGCGCCAGGCCCGGCCCCCTTCCTGCAGGTCTTCGGAGGCGATGCTGCGCTGCACCTCGCGCGTGATCTCGGCCACGTCATGGCGGCCGCGCGCAATCAGGTTCAGGTGCTTTTTCATGCCGAACAAAGGGATGGGCGCCATGGCGGCCAGCGTGCCGGTGAGCTGGGCCACGGCCGCGTCGAAGGCGGCGGGTTCGGCCAGATGGGTGAGGAATCCGCAGGCCTTCATCTCCGGGGCCTGGATGCGCTCGCAGGTCAGGAACAGCCGCTTGGCCGTGTCCAGGCCCAGGCGCGAGACATAGCGCTCCAGCCCGCCCGCGTAGAAATGCAGGCCCAGGCGCGCGGCCGGCATGAACATTTCGGCCGCCGTGCTGCCCACGCGAAAGTCGCAGGCCAGGGCCATGTCGGTGGCACCGCCGTAGACGCCGCCGTGGATGGCGGCCACGGTCACGGCGCAGCATTGCTCGATGGCGTCCACCATCTCGCCGAAGCTGCTGCCCTCGGTCTGGCTGCCTTGGATCTCTGATATATCATAGCCACTGCAAAAGTACTTGCCCTCGCTGCGCAGCACCACCACGCGCACATCGTCGCGGCGGTTGATAAGCTCCACATGCGCGACTAGCGTGCCCAGGTCTTCGGGGGCCAGCTTGTTGGCCGCTTCGGGGCGCTGCAGCGTGATGGTGGCCAGGTGATCCTGGATGTCGAGTCTGGGCGTCATATGTATCAGTCAGTCAATCAGATATATTTGAATTAGAAAATGCTTCCAGCCAAGCAGCCATTGGAGAAAACCCCGGCCACGTCCAGCCTGCAGGAGCGTATACGGCAATCGCTGGAAGACGAGCTGCGCTCAGGCGCCATGCAGCCCGGCGATGCCATCGACGAGCCGGCCCTGTGCGAGCGCTTCGGCGCCTCGCGCACGCCCGTGCGCGAGGCGCTGCTGCTGCTGGTGGCCAAGGGGCTGGTGGAGATCGTTCCGCGCTCGGGCATCTATGTGCGGCGCCTGGATGCGCGCGAGCTGGTGGCCATGATGGAAGGCCTGGCCGAGCTGGAAGGCGTGCTGGCCCGGCTGGCCGCCACGCGCATCCATGCGCAGCTGCGCGAGCGGCTGCAGGCGGCGCTGGCGCACACCGCCGCCTGCGCCCAGGCGCAGGATGCCCAAGGCTATGTGCAGGCCAACATGCAGCTGCACGAACTGATATACGAGTCCAGCGGCAACGACTTCATCGTGGAACAGACCCGGCTGCTGCGGCTGCGCATCACGCCCTACCGGGGCCGGATGTTCGAGAAGCCGGGCCGCCTGGCGCGCTCGCAGCAGGAGCACGTGGCCGTGGTGTCTGCGATCTGCGCGGGCCAGGCGGAGGTGGCCGCCGAGGCCATGCGCCAGCACATCTGCGCAGGCGGCAGCGCCTTCACCGACATGGTGCTGGGCGCGCCCGCAAGCGCAGGCTATGAACGCCCGCGCAAACCGAGATAGCCCGAAGAGGGCTCAGGGCCGCACTTCGAAGGCCAGGAACTGCGTGACCTGGTTTTCCGCGAAGTTGTTGTCGGCCACCAGCACCAGGGTGCGGTTGCCGTTGGCCAGGCGCGGGCCCCAGGAGATGCCTTCGATGTTGTCCAGCTTGACGCCCTGGTAGGTCACGGGCATCTCCAGCAGCAGGTCGCGCTTCATGGGCTTGTAGCTGGCGCCGACCAGGCTCTTGAAGCTGCGCACATCGGTGGTGTCCGGCTCGATGGTGGCGCGCGTCAGGCGGATGGTGTTGCCTACGCCGTCGGCAAAGGCGCGCTCGATGGCGATGAACTCGTGGTTGGAGACCGCCAGCAGCTCGGGCAGGCCGTTGTCCGGCGGAAAGCTGCCGCTGGCGGCCTTGTCCAGCGGAATCTTCGGCAGTTGGTAGGCGTACTGCGCGCCGGACTTGCCCGTGGCCGGATCGAGCTTGAGGACGCGGACCACGCTGCCCGCCGCCAGCGTGGTGAGGGGGCCGTCTTCCACCAGCGCATCCTCGTTGGCCGTGAACACGCTGCCGTCGGGCGTGACGGCCAGGGCCTCGAACAGCTTGTTGTTGCGCCCTCCGCTGGTGGTGTTGTCCACGTAGTTGAAGGCCGCAGGCGTCTCGAAGTCGCGCACGAAGCTGCCGTCCACCCTGATCTCGCGCACGAAGGGCTGGAACAGGCTGGCGGGGTCGGTGCTGAAGTTGCCCTCGCTGGACACGTAGAGGTTGCCGTTGGGCGCCACGCGGATGCCTTCGGGGTCCACGGTGCGGCGCGTGCCGGGCAGGGGCTGGCCGTCGCGGCCCTTGAGCGTGACCATCTTGCGGATGGTCACGGCCTGGATGGCCTTGTCATCGAACTGAATGCCCAGGTTGTAGAAGCGCGGCGTGCCGCGCTCGCCGCCGCGCTCATCGGAGATGGCCCAGTAGCTGCCATCGGGCGCGCGGTCCAGGCCGGAGATGCCGCCGAACTCCACGCCGTCGAACAGTGTCTTGGTCTTGATTCTGTAGTCGCCGATCAGCCGCAGCGAGCCGATGGTCTCGGGGCCGTCGTCGCTGCCGCCGCAGCCTGCCAGGCCCGTGGCCGTGCCGAAAGCCAGGACCAGCGCGAGCAGCACGGATGCGGGCGAGCGGACCTTGTCTGCCTTGTTCATATTCCCTCCCAGGATGGATCTCAGAAGGGATGGACCGTAGCCAAGGCCCGTGACAGGGTGGTGACATGCACGCGCATGCCGCCGCCCTGCCCCCGCCCCTCGTCCGCTACTCCAGCTTGGCGCCCGAGGCCTTGACCACCTGGGCCCAGCGCGCGATCTCGCCATGCACCATGGCCGCGAACTGCTGCTGATTCATGCCGCCGTAGTCGGCGCCGTTGCGCGCCCAGATGGACTTGATCTCTTCGGCCGAGCCTATGCGCTGCACATGGTCGATGACCTGGGCCTGCACCGCCTGCGGCGTGCCCTTGGGCGCCCACAGGCCGTACCAGGTCGTGACCGTGTAGTCGGGCAGGCCGGACTCGGCCGCGCAGGGCACGTCGGGGAAGGCGGGGTTGCGCTTGTCGCCCGAGACCATCAGCGCACGGATGCGTCCGCTCTTGATGTGCTGGGCCGAGGAGCCCAGGCCGTCGAACATCATGTCCACATTGCCGGCGATCAGGTCCTGCAGCGCCGGGCCTGCGCCCCGATAGGGAATGTGGGTGATGAAGGTATTGGTCTGCAGCTTGAACAGCTCTCCGGCCAGATGGTGCGATGTGCCCGCGCCCGCCGATGCGTAGTTGAGCTTGCCCGGCCGCTTGCGCAGGTCGGCCAGCAGCTCCTGCACGGTCTTGCCCGGCACGTTGCGCGGGTTGACCACCAGCACCTGGGGCACGCTGGCCAGCAGGGCCAGCGCGACGAAGTCGCGCTCCAGGTCATAGTCCAGGCGGGGGTACATGGACGGCGCAATCACATGGTGGGTGCCGCCCATGAAGAAGTTGTAGCCGTCCGGCGCCAGCTTGGCCGCGTAGCTGGCGCCCAGGGTGCCGCCTGCGCCGCCACGGTTGTCGATCACCAGGGTCTTGCCCGCGCTCTTGGCGAACTGGGCCGAGAACGGCCGGGCAAAGGCATCGGTGCCCCCGCCGGCCGGAAACGGCACGACCAGGTTCACGGGTTTGGACGGCCAGTCCGCCGCGGCGCGGGCTGCCATGGGCAGGGCCAGCGCGGCCATCGAGGCCCCGGCCGCGCGCAACACCGCGCGCCGCCCCGTGGGGTGGGAAGCTTGCATGACTTGTCTCCTTGTCGCCTCTTTGAGGCTGTCTTCGTTGTCAGGCGCAGCAATCCCTGTGCAAGAAAAGGGGCACGGCCTGCGCCGCGCCCCTTTTCATTTGCACAGGGCTTCGATGTCCGAGGACACCGGTATGCGGCCCTGCGCCAGCAGGCCGCGATGCTTGTCCAGGCGCTTGAGGTCGTAGAGATAGTTGACCATCAGGCCCAGCGACTGCTTGAGTCCCTTGGCCGACAGGTCGGCCGCCCAGTTGAGCCGCTCCACGCGCGCGCCGTTGCCCAGGTGAAAGCGCGCCACCGGGTCCAGCGGCCGGCCCTTGGCCGTCTCGCGCCCCAGATAGTGGGCAGCGCAAAACAGCAGGGCGCGGCGCACAGGCGCGTCGGGCTTGAGATCCTGCGGCGCATCCAGCGCCGCCAGCAGGTGCTCGGCGCCCATGCCGCCCGCCTTGAGCTCGAAGGCCTTGCGCTGGCGCTCGTCCATCTTCTCCAGGATGGCGTCGCCGTGCTTGGCGATCCAGGCGCGCAGGCCCGGAATGGGCGACAGCGTGGCGAAATGGCGCAGCCGGGGGAATTCGCCCGTCAGCGTCTCCACCACATGCTTGATCAGCGAGTCGCCGAAGCTCACGCCACGCAGGCCGGTCTGGGTGTTGCTGATGGAGTAGAAGATGGCCGTGGTGGCGCGGCCCAGGTCGGAGGCTGCGGCGGTCTCGTCCAGCAGTGGGGCAATGCTGTCGGACATCTTGTCCACCAGCGCCACCTCCACGAAGATCAGCGGCACGGTGGGCATGCGGGGGTGAAAGAAGCCGTAGCAGCGGCGGTCGCTGTCCAGGCGGTTCTTGAGATCGGCCCAGCTGCGGATGTCGTGCACGGCCTCGTACTGGATGAGCTTTTCGATCAGCGAGGCCGGCGAGTCCCAGCTCAGGCGACGCAGCTCCAGCAGGGCCACGTCGAACCAGGTGGAAAACAGATGCTCCAGCTCGGCATCCAGCGCGGAAAAGCGCTGCTGCTCCGCCTTGGGCAGGGCCAGCAGTTCGGCACGCAGGTCCACCAGAAAGCCCATGCCGCCCTGGGGCTGGGCAAACCGCTGCAGCAGCCGCGTGCGCGGCGACATCAGCGCGCGGCGCAGATCCATTTCGGCATGGCCGCGCTCGGCGTCGCTGGTGGCCGTGTCATAGCGCTTGCGTGCGGTCATCAAGGCGTCGGTGTCGGGGCCGAACTGCTCGACGATCAGCGCCCAGAAATCCTGGCGCGCCGGCAGCTCGGCCTGGGCATACCAGTCCATCAGCTGCTGCGCGTGGCGGCCGCCCTCGACATCGCTGAGCGCTGCGTCGGCGGCAGCCTGCAGGTCTTCCATGAGCTTGCGCAACTCGCGCGGGGACAGCACTTCCTGGCCTCGGCGCAGGGTGGCCTGCAGGCGCTGGGCCGTGCCGCGCGGCGCGGGAGCCTTGGCTGCATCGCCTTCGGCCTTTTTTGCAGGCGCAGCGGCCTCGGTGCTGCGAAAGCGGGACACATTGCGGGCAATCCAGTCGGTAGCCAGACCCATTCAGACACTCCTCCATATCAAGCGGTCACGGGACTGTCATGCCGCCAACGGGCCAATGACAATCCCTTGCTGCTCACATTATGGGAGTCTGTACGCCAGCGCGTGTACGCCGATGTCGCGTTCTTGTCTTCGGGCAATCCCCAGCACGCGCGCGCCACGCCAAAAAGAAAGCGGGCCCAGGGCCCGCTTCGCATTGTGTCCAGCCAGGTTCAGGCCGGCTTGCCCGCATGGGCCGGATAGGCCGGACGCCCCGCCGCCCACAGCCACATGGCAATGCCGCCGATCACCATGGGCACGCATAGCCACTGGCCCATGCTCATTCCCAGCGACAGCAGGCCCAGGAAGTCGTCAGGCTCGCGGAAGTACTCGGCAATGAAGCGGAAGGCACCATAGCCGGTCAGGAAGACCGCCGCCACCTGGCCCGGCTTGTGCTCCTTGCGTGCATACAGCCACAGCAGCACGAACAGCAGCAGGCCTTCGAGCAGAAACTGGTAGACCTGCGAAGGATGGCGCGGCAGCATGGAGCCGCTTTGCGGGAAGACCATGGCCCAGGGCAGCTCGGGGCTGGCAAAGCGGCCCCACAGTTCGCCATTGATGAAGTTGCCGACACGGCCCGCCGCCAGGCCCGTGGGCACGCAGGGCGCGACGAAGTCGGCCACCTCCAGCCACGAGCGTGCGCGCGAGCGCGCGAACCAGACCATGGAGCCGATGACGCCGATCAGCCCGCCATGAAAGCTCATGCCGCCCTGCCAGACGTAGAAGATCTCCAGCGGATGGCTGAGGTAGTAGCCGGGCTTGTAGAACAGGCAGTAGCCGAGCCGCCCGCCGACGACCACGCCGAGCACGCCCAGGAAAAGAATGTCTTCCACGTCCTTGCGCGTCCAGGCGCGGTCGCCCTGCATGCGCACGAAGGGCGGGTGGCGCAGCCTGCGCGTGCCCAGCCAGAGGAAGAGGCCGAAGGCGGCCAGATAGGTCAGGCCGTACCAGTGCACGGCGAGGGGCCCGATCTGCAGGGCCACGGGATCGATCTGCGGGTACATCAGCATGGTCGGCATTGTGCCGCAGCGCCGCATGGCCGGCGCCGGCCAGGGGTTGGAAAGATGGCGTCCCGCCCGCTCAGCCTTGCGGGCCTTCCTGGATGGCCGTGAGCTTGTCCAGGGCAGACAGCAGATGGCGCTGCTCGGTGGCGGTGAGCAATTGCTCCAGTTCGTCTTCCAGCTGCACCACCACGCCTTCGGCCCGCGCCTGCAGTGCGCTGCCGTCGTCCGTCAGGTGCAGCTGCTGCAGCCGGCGGTCGCGCGGATCGGGCTGGCGCCCGATGAGGCCGCGCTGCACCAGGCGCTCGACCACGGGCACCAGGTTGGAGGGCGAGATGTCCAGCGCCTCGCCCAGCTGGCGCAGGTAGATGCCGGGATTGGAGTGGATCAGCACCAGGATGGAGAACTCGCTGGGCTTGAGGTCCAGTTCGGCCACGCGCCGCGCAAACAGCTTGTGGATGTGGATTTCCGCGCGCGTGAGGCGGTAGCCCAGAAAGCGCTGCAGGCGCGACTGGTCGACGGCGGGTTCGAAGGAGCTGTCCATGGACACGGATCCGGAAGAGGAAGAAGGCGCAACGAAGCAAGGCCGCACCGGCGCCTGCGGTTCTGCAGGGCTGGTGCGGCGTTCCATCATAAAAGCCCCGGCAGCCCGCTCAAGCCACGGCGGCTGGCAGCGGCGTACGGGCAGCGGCCTCGGTACGGCGCAGCCAGTGCTCCGCATCCAGCAGGCCATGCGCAAGGAACCAGGCCGCGCTGTCCGCCTTGGAGCGGCGCAGCGCCGGATCGGCCAGCGGCAGGCTGACGCGCGCCGCGCGTGCCCAGGCAAAGGCCATGCACAGCGTGCCGACCAGTCGCAAGTAGTCCTCGGCACAACGCGCCAGCAATTGCCTGTCGCCGGCAGCGCCGGTGCACAGCTCGCCCGTCAGCGCTTGCATGCGCTCGGCCCAGCTGCGCAGCGCGCCTGCAAAGCCGGTCTCCATGCCCGCGGCGTCGCAGGCATCGGCCTCTTCACGCAGCACCTTCAGCAGCGGCGCCAGCGCGGCACCGCCGCTGGAGGCCACCTTGCGCTGCAGCAGGTCCAGCGCCTGGATCTGGTTCGTGCCTTCGTAGATCATGGCGATGCGGGCATCGCGCAGCGTCTGCTCGATGCGGTACTCGTGCACATAGCCGTAGCCGCCGAAGACCTGCAGAGCCTCGCTGGCCAGCGCAAAGCCCCGCTCGGTGAAGAAGGACTTGACCACGGGCGTGAGCAGCGAGGCCAGCGCATGGGACTGGGCGCGCTCCTCGGCATCCGGCGCCTGTTCGGCCAGGTCCAGCTGGTGCGCCACCCAGCCTGCAATGGCGCGCATGCCTTCGGTCCAGACGCGCAGGTCGGCCAGCATGCGCTGCACGGCTGGCTGCAGGGCGATGGGGTCGGCGGGGCCCTGCGCATCGGCGGGCCGGGGCTGGGCGCGCATCTGGCGTCGCTCGGCCGCATAGGCGCGCGCCAGCTGCCAGGCCATCTCGGCATGGCCCAGGCCCTGCAGGCCCACGTGCAGGCGGGCCGAGTTCATCATCACGAACATGGCAGCCAGGCCCTGGTGGGGCTGGCCCACCAGCCAGGCCTGCGCGCCCTCGAAGCGCATGGCGCAGGTGGCGCTGCCCTTGATGCCCATCTTCTTTTCGATGCCGTCGCAGTAGATGGCGTTGGGCAGAAAGCTGCCGTCGTCCCGGGGAATGCCGCGCGGCGCCAGGAACAGCGACAGGCCGCGCGTTCCCTCAGGCGCATCGGGCAGGCGCGCCAGCACCAGGTGGACGATGTTCTCGCTCATGTCCTGGTCGCCGCCCGAGATGAAGATCTTGCTGCCGTCCAGGCTGTAGCTGCCATCGCTCCGGGGCCTGGCCTGGCTGCGCAGCAGGCCCAGGTCGGAGCCGGCCTGGGGCTCGGTCAGGCACATGGTGGCCAGCCAGCGGCCGCTGACGATGTGGGGCAGGTAGGTGGCGCGCAGGTGCTCGTCGCCATGCGCGTGCAGGCAGGCATAGGCGCCGTGCAGGATGCCCGGATACATGGTCCAGCCATGGTTGGCCGAGGCCAGCATTTCGTGCAGCGCGGCGTCCAGCAGCTGGGGCAGGCCCTGGCCGCCAGCGTCGGGGGCGCAGGCCAGTGCGGGCCAGCCTGCCTCCACGAAGGCTGCATAGGCGGCGGGAAAGCCGTCGGGCGTGCGCACCCTGCCCTGCTCCAGGCGGCAGCCTTGCAGGTCGGCCGGGCCGTTGAGCGGGGCCAGCACGTCGGCGCAAAAGCGCCCGGCCGCCTCGACCACCATGTCGGCCGTCTCCTGGTCCAGGGCTTCGTGGGCCGGCATGCGGCGCCAGTCGCCCTCGGCGCCCAGCCAGTGCTGCTGGACGAAGCGGATGTCCTGCAGCGGCGGCTGGTAGTGCGAGCAATGTGATGCCTGCGCGCTCATGCCCGGCCCTCCGTGGCCGCGACCAGGCGGCGGTAGGGACCGATGGCGCTGGCCAGGCACAGCACGGACAGCAGCGCGGCCAGTGCGGACACCAGGCCCAGCGACAGGCCCACGAGCTTTTCGTCATGGAAGACGAAGTCCGTGAAAAAGGCCACGAGGAAGGGACCGAGGCCCAGCCCGATCAGGTTGATCAGCAGCAGGTAGATGGAAGTCACCTGGCCGCGCAGCTGGTTGGGCGTGACCGCCTGCAGGATCGGCGGCGCCAGCGCCACCGGCATGCCCAGAAAGAAGGTGGTGGCCGCCACGGCCACCAGGGCCACCGTGGGCGTGGGCGCAAAGGCCAGCACCAGGCCGGTGATGACGAGCACGCCGGTGGCCACCAGCGAGATGACGATCGACCCCACCTGCTTGCCGCGCGCCGTGAGGTAGTCGGCCAGGAAGCCGCTGAGCAGCATGCCGCCAATGCCGAAGGTCAGGATGATGACGCCGTAGGCCGGGCCGATCTCGCCGGGCGTCCAGCCCCACTGGCGGATGAAGGTGGCCGGCAGCCAGGCCGTGACGCCGAAGGTGATCATGGCCGTGATGCCCGGCGCCAGCAGCAGCGGCAGGAAGGCGCGCTTGTTGCGCAACACATGGGACAGGTCGGGCGCCGGTCCCGCGGGCGCGGCCACTTTGGCGGACGCGGCCCGGGCCTGCAGGCCCCGGCGCAGCGGCTCGCGCACGGTGTACATCAGCGCCACCAGCGGAATGCCGGGCAGGGCCACGAAGATGAAGGCCGCCTGCCAGGGCTTGAAGCTGCCCAGCAGCGGGAACACCACCTCGCCGGCCTGGCTGGTGGCCTGGATGACCAGGCCGCCCACGATGAAGGCCGTGGCCGAGCCGATGTACACGCCCGAGGTGTAGATGCTCATGGCGCGTGCGCGGCGCTCGGGCGGGAAGTAGTCGGCCAGCATGGAATAGGCCGCCGGCGACAGTGCCGCCTCGCCCACGCCCACGAACATGCGCGCCACGAACAGCGAGACGAAGCCCGTGACATAGCCGCCCGCCGCCGTGGCCACCACCCAGATCGCCATGCCGATGACGATGAGGTTGCGGCGGTTCCAGCGGTCGGCCAGGCGCCCCAGGAAGATGCCGACGAAGGTGTAGAAGATGGCGAAGGCAAAGCCGTGGACGATGCTGAAGACCCAGTCCGACAGCTGCAGATCCTTCTTGATGGGCTGCACCAGCAGGCCCAGGATCTGGCGGTCCACGAAGGACAGGGTGTAGGCCAGCAGCAGGATGATGGTGACGTAGTAGGCATAGCCGAGTCCGTTCGACTCGGCCGGCGCGGGCGTGGACACGCGGCCCGGCGGGTAAGGCAGGCTCATGGAGACCTCCTGTGGAGGAAGGGAAAGCGGAAAAAAGAAAGCGGGAAAGCGAGACAGGGCTGCGCATGAAAAGGGCCGGCGCGCCGCGCCAGCCCTTGCGCGGGCATCAGCCGGCGCTGTGCTCGACCAGCATCAGCGCATCGAGCGCGACCACGCCCTGCCCTTCGGGCAGCACGATGACCGGGTTGAGGTCGATCTCGCGGATGGCCGGCGTGCCGCGCAGCACCTGGCCCAGGCGCACGATGAGTTCGGCCAGCGCCTGGCGGTCCAGCGCCGGGGCGCCACGGTAGCCGTGCAGCAGCGGCGCGCCCTGCAGGCGGTCCAGCTCGCGCAGCACCTCGCCGGTGGACAGGTCGGCGTCCAGCAGGCGCGCGTCGCGCATGATCTCGGCCGTCACGCCGCCCAGGCCCGCCAGGATCACGGGACCCCACTGCGGATCGTTGCGCGCGCCGATGATCATCTCCAGGCCACGCCGGCCCATGGCCTCGACCAGCACGCCGTCCAGCGCAATGGCGCTGTCATAGGCGGCCACATTCGCATGCAGCCGGCCCCAGGCCTCGCCCATGGCCTGCGCATCGGCAATGTTCAGGATCACGCCGCCTGCATCGCTCTTGTGGCTGAGGTCGGCCGACTGCGCCTTGAGCGCCACGGGCCAGCCGATCTCCGCCGCAATCGCCACGGCCTGCTCGGCCGAGGTGGCCAGGCGGCCCTTCGCAAACGGCACGCCGACCTGGGCCAGCACGGCCTTGGATTCGTACTCGGGCACCACCGTGCGGCCTGCGGGCAGGGCCAGCGCGACGGGCTGGGCATCGGTGCACTCGAAACTGCGCTGGCTGAAGGCGGTCAGGCGCTGCACGGCGCGCAGGGCACGCTCGGTGCTGGGGAAATACGGCACGCCCAGCGCACGCATCTCGGCGATGAACTCGGCAGGCACGGCCGCGCCCTCGTCCAGGCCCGCCACGATGACGGGCTTGGCCGGCCGCAGCTCGCGCACGGCGCGCAGCACGGGCGGCATCTTGATGCCGCAGGTCACCGGGTCGCCCTGGATCAGGCCGACGATGATGGTGGAAAAGCGCGCATCGCCAAACAGCGCATCCAGCGTGCGGAAATACAGGTCCGGCTCGACCAGGCCCTGGGCCGTGAGGTCCAGCGGGTTGCTCACGCCCACGAAATCGGGCAGCGCAGCCCGCAGCGCGGGCGAGTCGTCGTCGCCGATGGCGGGCAGTGCCAGGCCCAGCTCCTCGGCCCAGTCCAGCGTCAACGCCTTGAAGGCACCGGACTCGCCCAGCACGGCAACTCCAGCTGCAGCTGCTGCACCGGCTGCACCAGCCGATGGCAGCACCGGGCAGCGGATGGCGATCTCGGCGATGTCGCCCAGCTCCTCCAGTGTCTCGGCAAACACGGCGCCTGCGCGTTCCAGCTTGGTGCGCATCAGCGCATAGTCGCCGGCCATGGCGCCGGTGTGCGTGGCGGCCGAGGCGCGCGCCGCGCTGCTCTTGCCCGGATGCAGCAGCACCACCGACTTGCCCAGGCTGCGCGCACGGGCCACGGCGGCCAGAATGCGCCCGGGCTGGCGGAACTGCTCGACGATCATGGCGACCACGCGCGTGGAAGGCTCCTCCAGCAGGAAGTCCACATAGTCCTCGGCATGGCTGGCGGCCTCGTTGCCCGTGGAGATGGCGTGCGACAGCGGCAGCGCGCGGCTGGCCAGCGTGGTGCACAGCACGGTCATCATGGCGCCGCTTTGCGAGACCACGCCAATGGCGGGCCGCGCGGCATCGACCTGCTGCGCGTCGATATTCACCTCGACAAAGGTCAGCGGCACGCGCTGCAGGTAGTTGATGCAGCCCAGGCAGTTGGGGCCCTCCACCACCATGCCGGCCTCGGCGGCGATGCGTGCGATCTCGCGCTGCTCGGCCATGCCGCGCTCGCCTGCCTCGGCAAAGCCGGCCGAGAAGATCACCACCGCGCCCACGCGCCGCGCCGCCAGCGCGCGCACCGTGTCCAGCACAAAGGGCTGGGGGATGGCCAGCACGGCCACGTCAACGCCCTCGGGCAGCTGGTCCACCGAAGCCAGGCAGGCCCGGCCGGCGATCTCGCTGCGCTTGGGATTGATCAGGTGGATGTCGCCAGCGAAGCCGTTGCGCTCCAGATTGCCCAGCACCGATGCGCCCAGCGCACCCGGCGTGGCCGAGGCGCCGACGATGGCGATGGAACGCGGCCTCAGCAGCCTGCCGATGTCGGGCCGCACGGCGGCCGCCATCTCTGTCGTTGTCATTCTTGTCTCCAATGATTAAAGCTGGGAGGCCTACCGCGCGTGGTGGACGCTGCCCAAGCGAGGGACACCGAGGAAGGGCCTAAGCCGGCCGCGCCGCCCCGCACTGAGGGTGTCGTCCCCCTCCCTCGCGAAGCGAGTTAGAGAGGGGGAAGGCGCGAAGCGCCTCAGGGGGTGACTTGCTTGCTCAAGTCGTAGGTTCCGAGACCTGGCTTGTAGGTCTTGTCGTCCAGGAACTGGCGCATGCCTTCCTTGCGGCCTTCGTTGTCGAAGCTGTTGGCGGCTTCCTGGGCACGCACCAGATAGTCCTCGGCGTTGTCGTAGCTCATGTCGCGCACGCGGCGGATGGCGTCCTTGGTGGCCTTCAGGGCGATGGGGTTCTTCTGCAGCAGGGCCTCGGCCACTTCGGTGACGCGGGCCTGCAGGCGGTCGGCCGGCAGGGATTCGTTGACCAGGCCCCACTCGGCCGCCGTGCGGCCGTCGATGTTCTCGCCGAGCATGGCGTGGTACATGGCACGGCGAAAGGACAGCAGCTCCACCGCCACCTTGGAGGCGCCGCCGCCGGGCAGGATGCCCCAGTTGATTTCGGACAGGCCGAACTTGGCGTCATCCGAGGCAAAGGCCAGGTCGCAGGCGAACAGCGGGCCGTAGCCGCCGCCGAAGCACCAGCCGTTGACCATGGCGATGGTCGGCTTCTGGAACCAGCGCAGGCGGCGCCACCAGCCATAGCTCTCGCGCTGGGCCTTGCGGGTGCCGGCCAGGCCCGTGGCCTCGGTCTCGCGGAAGTATTCCTTCAGGTCCATGCCGGCAGTCCAGGCCGTGCCCTCACCGGCCAGAACGACCACGCCCACGTCGTCACGGAACTCCAGGTCGTCGAGCACGCGCATCATCTGGCGGTTGAGCTGGGGGCTCATGGCATTGCGCTTTTCGGGGCGGTTGAATTTCACCCAGGCCACGCGGCCTTCGACGGTGCAGGACACGGTCTGTTCTTCGGTACGTTCGGTGCTCATTGCGCTTCCTTGTGCAAAAGGGAAATGGGAGGTTGGACACCGATGCTTCGGATCCATAATCGTTATGATAAATAACTATTATTCGACATAGCAATACAGCGTTTACCCTAGGCCCCGTCACCACCCAGACCGGCGGCGATGCGAATGCTTCTGCGTCGCGCATGCATGCAATGCGCGGCCTGCGGGGAATTGCGGCAGGTGTTTTGGCCGATCCGGGGGTTCACGCGATACTTGCGGTGTTCAACACAGTCAGGAGAAGAAGAACATGCAAGGCCAGCCAGAAGTCATCGAATGCCTCATAGAGCTGCTGCGCGGCGAACTTTCCGCACGCGACCAGTACTTCATCCACTCGCGCCAGTACGAGGACCAGGGCCTGCTGCGCCTGTTCGAGCGCATCGGCCATGAGATGGAAGAGGAAACCCAGCACGCCGACGCCATCCTGCGCCGCATCCTGTTCCTGGGCGGCCGCCCCGACATGCGCCCGCACGAGTTCACGCCCGGCGAGACCGTCGAAGAGATGCTGCGCAAGGACCTGGCCACCGAATACCGTGTGCGTGACAGCCTGCGCTCGGCCATGGCCCTGTGCGAGCGCCACGGCGACTACAACAGTCGCGACCTGCTGCTGGCCCAGCTGCGCGATACCGAGGAAGACCACGCCTACTGGCTGGAGAAGCAACTGGGCCTGATCGAGAAGATCGGGCTGCCCAACTACCTGCAAAGCAAGATGGGCGAGCCGGCCTGAATGAAGCTCCCCCTGAGGCGCTTCGCGCCTTCCCCCTCTCTCGCTTCGCGGGAGGGGGACGACAGCCTCGCGGCGGGGCGGCCCTTGCTCGCTGTCCCTTGTTTTGGCCGCGCCAGTTTTTCAGGCACTTCCCATAAATGAGAGTGGGCTGTTTGCTCCACGATGAAAACCCGAACCGGCAGCCACGATGAAACGGCAAGCCGGTCGCTCCACGATGAAACAAGAGCCCTCAAGGGCCTGAGAGAAGAGAAAAGAAAAAGGGATGGAAAGCCGCAAGGCCTTCCATCCCTTTTCATTTCCATCGGGTGCGCACCGCCGGGCGGCGGTGCAGCCCGGTGTCAGTCGTCCAGCAGCGACAGGTCGCGCACGGCGCCCTTGTCGGCCGACATCACCAGCTTGGCATAGGCCTTGAGCGCGGCCGAGACCTTGCGCGGGCGCGGCTGGGCGGGCTTCCAGCCCTTGGCATCCTGCTCGGCGCGGCGGCGGGCCAGTTCCTCGTCGGAGACCAGCACGTTGATGCTGCGGTTGGGAATGTCGATGCGGATGCGGTCGCCGTTCTTCACCAGACCGATGGCGCCGCCAGCGGCAGCTTCAGGAGAGCAGTGGCCGATGGACAGGCCCGAGGTGCCGCCCGAGAAGCGCCCGTCCGTCAGCAGCGCGCAGGCCTTGCCCAGGCCCTTGGACTTGATGTAGCTGGTCGGGTACAGCATTTCCTGCATGCCGGGGCCGCCCTTGGGGCCTTCGTAGCGCACGATGACGATGTCACCGGCCTTGACCTTGTCGTCCAGGATGTTCTGCACAGCCTCGTCCTGCGACTCGGTCACGTGGGCCGTGCCCTCGAACACATGGATGCTTTCGTCCACGCCGGCCGACTTGACCACGCAGCCGTCCAGGGCGATGTTGCCCGTCAGCACGGCCAGGCCGCCCTCCTTGGAGAAGGCGTGCTCGTAGGACCGGATGCAGCCTTCTGCACGGTCCAGGTCCAGGCTGGGCCAGCGCGTGTTCTGGCTGAAGGCCACCTGGGTGGGGATGCCGGCCGGTCCTGCCAGGTAGAAGTGCCGCACGGCTTCGTCCTGGGTGGTGGTGATGTCCCACTGCGCCAGGCCTTCGCCCAGGGTCTTGGCGTGCACGGTGGGCACGTCGGTGTGCAGCTTTCCGGCGCGAGCCAGCTCGCCCAGGATGGCGAAGATGCCGCCGGCGCGGTGCACATCCTCGATGTGGTACTTCTGCGTGTTGGGCGCGACCTTGCACAGCTGGGGCACCTGGCGCGAGAGGCGGTCGATGTCGGCCATGGTGAAGTCGATCTCGGCTTCCCGGGCAATGGCCAGCAGGTGCAGGATGGTGTTGGTGGAGCCGCCCATGGCGATGTCCAGCGTCATCGCGTTCTCGAAGGCCTTGAAGCCCACCGAGCGCGGCAGCACGGATGCGTCTTCCTGCTCGTAGTACTCGCGGGCCAGCTCGACGATGCGGCGGCCGGCGCGCTTGAACAGTTCCTCGCGGTCGGCATGCGTGGCCAGCACCGTGCCGTTGCCGGGCAGGGACAGGCCCAGGGCCTCGGTCAGGCAGTTCATGGAGTTGGCGGTGAACATGCCCGAGCACGAACCGCAGGTGGGGCAGGCCGAGCGCTCGACCTGGGCGACCTGCTCGTCGGTGTAGTTGGAGTCGGCCGCGATCACCATGGCATCGACCAGGTCCAGCTTCTTGAACTCCAGCGTGTGCGTGGTGGGATTGGCCAGCTTGGTCTTGCCCGCTTCCATGGGGCCGCCCGAGACGAAGATCACGGGAATGTTCAGCCGCATGGCAGCCATCAGCATGCCGGGGGTGATCTTGTCGCAGTTGGAGATGCACACCAGCGCGTCGGCGCAGTGGGCGTTGACCATGTACTCCACCGAGTCCGCGATGATGTCGCGGCTGGGCAGCGAGTACAACATGCCGTCGTGGCCCATGGCGATGCCGTCGTCCACGGCGATGGTGTTGAATTCCTTGGCCACGCCGCCTGCGGCCTCAATCTCGCGCGCCACCAGCTGGCCCAGGTCCTTGAGGTGGACGTGGCCGGGCACGAACTGCGTGAAGGAATTGGCGATGGCGATGATGGGCTTGTCGAAGTCGCCATCCTTCATGCCGGTGGCACGCCACAGGGCGCGCGCACCAGCCATGTTGCGGCCGCCGGTGGAAGTCTTGGAACGGTATGCGGGCATGGGCAATCCAGTTGTCTGTCGTCTCGGTCCGTCCCTGGTCCTGTGGGGAAGGCCAGGGTCTGGGCGAAGATTATGGCGCAGCACCCGCCGCACCGCTGGGGCGCAGGAATGCCCCGGCCGGCGTGGACCGCCCCTTTGCAGACCCCAGGCATCGCCTGCGACGAAGCCTGCTGCGCAATTCAGATCCGATCAGCGGCGCGAACGCGTGCCCGTGCCCATGGCTTCCTTGTTCTTTTCGATGCGCTTCAGGCGCCGCTGCTCGATCTTGTCAGCCGCGCGCCGCTTGGTGTAGCCCGACATGTCCGCCCAGGCCCACCAGGCCGCCGTCAAGCCATAGGCGCCCAGGATGACGTACCACGACCAGGTGGCGACAGGTTCGATATCGGCCAGCTTGAGCAGGGTGAGCAGGACCGCAATTCCCAACAGATACATCACTTCTCCTTCGCCACAAAGCGCTTCACACGAGGTAACGCATCACGCATGCGCGCCCACTACAATGGTTCGCATAATTATTCCCGACAACACCCCAGGAACTCATGATGAAGCAGACATTGATTGCATTTGCCCTGACCGTCGCCGCCGTGGCCCCCGCCATGGCCGACCAGGCACTTGCCACCTCCAAGAACTGCATGGCATGCCACGCAGTGGACAAGAAGCTGGTGGGCCCCTCCTACAAGGATGTGGCCGCCAAGTACGCCGGCCAGAAGGACGCCGTGGACAAGCTGGCAGGCAAGATCATGAAGGGCGGCAGCGGCGTCTGGGGCCCGGTTCCCATGCCCGCCAACCCCCAGGTCAACGAAGCCGATGCCAAGAAGCTGGCCGCCTGGGTGATGTCGCTGAAGTAGGCTCCGCCTTTCTTTCGGGGCCCCCGCCTCAGGGCCCGCAAAAAAACCGCGCAACGCAAGTCGCGCGGTTTTTTCATGGTCCGCCGGTGAATCCGGGCCCGGCCCCCTTACCTGTAGTCCGCAGCGCCCGTGCCGGGCTGCTGGTGCAGGCGTACCTGCTGCTCCAGCTGCCCCACATAGGCGGCCGTGCTGTTGTCCGACTCCTGGGCGCGCTGCACCAGATGGGCCTCCAGCGCATCCAGCCGCGCCATCAGCACCTCCTTGTCACGCGCATGCAGGTCTTCCAGCACGGTGCGCAGCTCGGTGAAGCGCGAGGCCTCGGCCTTGTCGGCCAGGTCGCGCTGGGCCTGCATTTCCTTGGCGTGTCGGCGCGCCTCCATCAGCACCGAGCCCTGCAGCCACAGCACATAGGCGACGAAGAACACGCCCAGCAGGCAGGTCAGCGCCAGCATCAGCACGCCCAGCGGCGCCTGGACATCGGTGACGCCCAGCGACACGACGGATGGCGCGGCCAGCGTGTTCCAGTTGAATGCCGCCAGCAACGCGATCAGGGCCACGGTGATCAGCAGCGACAGGGTTCTCAGATTCATGGTGAAAGGCCTCCCTCGGCAGTGGTGAAAGCAACAGCTTCGGTTGTACCGCAACCATCATGCCTGAGCTGTCGGCCCACACAAAATAGGACTGCAAGACAGGGCGCCGCCCGCAGTCCGGCCAAGAAAAAACCGGAGCCAGGGCTCCGGTTCTTCACGGCGGTCGTGTCGGACCTCAGTTCGTCTCGGCCAGCTGGTCGAGGATGGCCGGGTTCTCCAGCGTGCTCGTGTCCTGGGTGATGGCCTCGCCCTTGGCAATCGAGCGCAGCAGGCGGCGCATGATCTTGCCGCTGCGCGTCTTGGGCAGGTTGTCGCCGAAGCGGATGTCCTTGGGCTTGGCGATGGGGCCGATTTCCTTGGCCACCCAGTCGCGCAGCTCCTTGGCGATCTGCTTGGCTTCCTCGCCCGTGGGGCGTGCCCGCTTCAGCACCACGAAGGCGCAGATGGCCTCGCCGGTCAGATCGTCGGGGCGGCCCACGACGGCGGCCTCGGCCACCAGATCCGTCTTGGCGACCAGGGCCGATTCGATCTCCATCGTGCCCATGCGGTGGCCCGAGACATTGAGCACGTCGTCGATGCGACCGGTGATGCGGAAGTAGCCCCGGTCCTCGCTGCGCACGGCGCCGTCGCCTGCCAGATAGGTCTGCCCGCCGAGTTCGGCCGGGAAATAGCTCTTCTTGAAGCGCTCGGGGTCGCCCCAGATGGTGCGGATCATGCTGGGCCAGGGCTTGGTGACCACCAGCAGGCCGCCTGCGCCGTTGGGCAGTTCGTGGCCGGTCTCGTCGACGATGGCGGCCATGATGCCCGGCAGCGGCAGCGTGCACGAACCCGGCACCAGCGGCGTGGCACCCGGCATGGGGGCGATCACGTGGCCGCCGTTCTCGGTCTGCCAGAAGGTGTCCACGATGGGGCAGCGCTCGCCGCCCACATGCTTGTGGTACCACATCCAGGCCTCGGGATTGATGGGCTCGCCCACGCTGCCCAGCAGGCGCAGGCTGGACAGGTTCCAGTTCTTCGGATGCACGGCGGCATCGCTGTCGGCGGCCTTGATCAGCGAGCGGATGGCCGTGGGCGCCGTGTAGAAGATGGTGCAGCCGTGGCGCTCGATCATCTGCCAGAAGCGGCCCGCATTGGGGAAGGTGGGCACGCCCTCGAACACGATCTGCGTGGCGCCAGCGGCCAGCGGGCCGTAGGCTACGTAGGTGTGGCCCGTGATCCAGCCGATGTCGGCCGTGCACCAGAACACGTCGCTGGGCTTGAGGTCGAAGGTCCACTCCATGGTCTGCTTGGCCCACAGCACGTAGCCGCCCGTGCAGTGCTGCACGCCCTTGGGCTTGCCGGTGGAGCCGCTGGTGTAGAGGATGAACAGCGGGTGCTCGGAATCCACGGCCACGGGCGCGCACTCCGTGCTCTGGCCGGCCAGGATCTCGCTGAAGGTCTTGTCGCGGCCCGCCGTCATGGCACAGGCCGTGGCCGTGCGCTCGTAGACGAAGACATGGCGCACGGCCTCGCAGCCGCCCAGCGCCAGCGCATCGTCCACGATGGCCTTGAGCGGCAGTTCCTTGCCGCCGCGCATCTGGTAGTTGGCGGTGATCACGGCCACGGCGCCCACGTCGACGATGCGTTCCTGCACCGCCTTGGCCGAGAAGCCGCCGAACACCACGCTGTGCGTGGCGCCGATGCGCGCGCAGGCCTGCATGGCCACCACGCCCTCGATGGTCATGGGCATGTAGATCAGGACACGGTCACCCTTTTGCACGCCCTGCGCCTTGAGCGCGTTGGCGAACTGCGAGACGCGCTCCAGCAGCTCGCGGTAGCTGACCTTGGTGACCTCGCCGCCATCGGCCTCGAAGATGATGGCCGTCTTGTGCTCGACGGCCGTGCCCATGTGCTTGTCCAGGCAGTTGGCGCTGGCATTGAGTTCGCCATCGGCGAACCAGCGGAAGAAGGGGGGATTGCTGTCGTCCAGCACCTGGGTGAAGGGCTTGGACCAGACCACGTTCTCGCGCGCCAGGCGGGCCCAGAAGCCCTGGTAGTCGTTCTCTGCCTCGGCGCACAGCGCCTTGTACTGCTCCATGCCGGAAATGCGGGCCTTGGCGGCAAAGTCTGCCGGCGGCGGGAAGACCCGGTTCTCCACCAGTACCGATTCAATGGGGGATGCTGTTGCGGTGCTCATGCTTGCTTGTCTCCTGGGCTGGCCAAATAAAAATTGTGGTGTGACTGTCGGGGGCCGGTCTTACATGCCACTGACTGAAACACCCTTGGGCGCGTCTACCTGGGGATTCCCCGCAGTTCCTGGCTGTCACCGGCAATGGACTGTTTCGCCGCTAAAATCGCGCGCCCGTTTTCCACGGCCATTGTCCCCTCCCATCCACGCCCCCACGCAAGACAAGCGCGACCGACCACCATGGCCCGCCAGCAAAACTCCAACCGAGCCCCCGGCTCCCCCCTGCGTCCCCTGCCCTCCCTGATCTTCGCCAGCCGCTGGCTGCAGCTGCCGCTGTACCTGGGCCTGATCGCCGCCCAGGGCGTCTATGTCTGGCACTTCCTGCTGGAGCTGTGGCACCTGATCGAGGCCGCCTTCGGCAACCAGGAAGCGCTGCAGGCGCTGATCACCAGCATCGGCTACAAGCACGATGCGCCCATCGGCGCGCTCAACGAAACCATCATCATGCTGGTGGTGCTGGCGCTGATCGACGTGGTGATGATCTCCAACCTGCTGATCATGGTCATCGTGGGCGGCTACGAAACCTTCGTCAGCCGTCTGGGCCTGGACAGCCACCCCGACCAGCCCGAGTGGCTGGGCCACGTGAACGCCTCCATCCTCAAGGTGAAGCTGGCCCTGTCCATCATCGGCATCAGCTCCATCCACCTGCTCAAGACCTTCATCAACGCAGGCAGCTACGACGTCAAGGTGCTGATGTGGCAGACCATCATCCACGTCACCTTCCTGGCCAGCGCCCTGGCCATCGCCTACACCGACAAGCTGATCAACAGCACGGCCGGCAACCACTGAGCCGGCGGCATCCCACACCGAAGCCCCGCAGCGCCAGCCGCTGCGGGGCTTTTTTCATGGGCGGGCGCCGGGCACGCTTTTTGCCGCAGATCGGGCCTGAAGCTTTCCTCAAGCTGACGCTTGACCGATTTTATTCATCGATGACAGCATACGCCTTGTGAATCATGGCCTCAATGCTCTCATTAATAGAGCAAATAATGGCCGGATTGCAACCCCCAAGGGCTTGAAACAGCCCAAAACAGGCCTTCTTCGGCTCATGCGTTTTGACGCAGTAAAACCTGTTTTATATAATTTCGGCTTCTTTACAACCTGCCAAGCAGGTCATCGGCACCGTCTTCACGGCCTGCCGATCCCTCCGGCGGATCGTTGTGCTCCCGGCACAGCCCCGTCAACCGGGCCGAAACTCGGTCCTGATGTTGTGGGGCATCGCGCTGGCTGATCTTCAGCCACGATGCCCGCCTGAGACACCGCGCGCGCTTGCCGCCGGCTGCTCTCGACCTCTGGCTCTTGCGCACCGCTTCGCGTGCCATCCGAGCCGTCTCGGGTGCTTTCGCACCTGTTTGAATTCCAGCAACGGGGGACGGCCGTCCCCTGCAGCGAACGGCATCAGGGCTTCATTTTTGGCTTGCGCGCCAGCGTCTTCGCCCGTCGAGGACGCTGGACTGTGTTCCATCTCACCCAAAAGGAGAACGCCACAGTGGCCAAGCAGATCATCATCGATCATGTGTTCAAGGTTTTCGGGGACGACCCCAGGACCGCACTCGAGCTCGTCCAACAAGGCCTGAGCAAACAGGAGATCCTGGAGCGCACGGGCCAGTCCATCGGCGTGTTCGACGCCGACTTCACCATCGAGGCCGGCGAGATCTTCGTCGTCATGGGCCTGTCGGGCTCGGGCAAGTCCACCCTGGTGCGCATGCTCAACCGCCTGATCGAGCCCACGGCCGGGCGCATCGTGGTCGATGGCCAGGACATCAATGCCCTGAGCGAGCGCGATCTGCGCGCGCTGCGCCGCAAGGACATCTCCATGGTGTTCCAGTCCTTTGCGCTGATGCCGCACATGACGGTGCTGGACAACACGGCCTTCGGCCTGGAGCTGGCCGGCGCCGACAAGGCCGAGCGCCAGAAGCAGGCCCAGGCCGCGCTGGAGCAGGTGGGCCTGGGCGCCTGGGGCGCCAGCTATCCCGACGAGCTGTCGGGCGGCATGCAGCAGCGCGTGGGCCTGGCCCGGGCGCTGGCGTCCGATCCGTCCATCCTGCTGATGGACGAGGCCTTCTCGGCCCTGGACCCCATCATCCGCACGGAGATGCAGTCCGAGCTGCTGCGCCTGCAGCAGATCCAGCGCCGCACCATCGTCTTCATCTCGCATGACCTGGACGAGGCCATGCGCATCGGCGACCGCATCGCCATCATGAAGGACGGCCAGGTGATCCAGGTCGGCACGCCCGACGAGATCCTGCGCAGCCCCGCCGACGACTATGTGCGCAGCTTCGTGCGTGGCGTGGACGCGGCCTCGGTCTTCAAGGCCGGGGACATTGCGCGCCAGGCCCTGACCGTTGTGTCGGAGCACAGCGACCGCGGCTGCCGCGCCGCCCAGCGCCTGCTGGAAGACTCCGACCGCGACTACGCCTATGTGGTCAACGCGCGCCGCCGCTTCCTGGGCGTGGTGTCCTCGCAATCGCTGCGCGACGCACTGCATGGCCGCCCGGGCATGCTGGGCCTGAGCCACGCCTTCCTGCCCAACGTCGAGCCGCTGTCCGCAGGCACGCCGGTGGCCGAGCTGTTCGGGCCCGTGGCCGCTGCGCCCTGCGCGCTGCCGGTGACCAGCGACGACGGCCAGTTCATGGGCGTGGTCAGCCGCACCACCATGCTGCGCTTCCTGGACCGCGACACGCCGCCCGTGCCGCCGCCCCAGGAGATCGTGCCGCCCGTCACGCTCAACCCGCATTTCCCGGCCTCCAACGCCCCCACCGTCGCCCCCACCGTCGCGCCGACCGTGGAGCCGATCGAACAACGACAAGGAGATGCCGCATGAGCGACGCCAACAACAGCCTGAACCCGAACACCGCCGCTGCCGCCACCGATCCCTGGGCCGCAGCAGGCGCCAATGCAAACGCAGCCCCTGCTGCCGCCGATGCCGCGGCCCCCGCAAGCGCCGATCCCTGGGCAGCCGCCTCCACGCAGGCGCCCGCCGATGCGTCGCCCGATCCCTGGGGCGCTGCCAGCAGCGGCGATGCACCGGGCGGCGACTGGCTGGGCGCGTCGGCCGGGGTTCCCGACGACGCACAGGCCAGCCTCTGGCACCAACTGACCACGGACGGCCTGCCCGTGCAGGGCTGGATCAACAGCGGCCTGGAATGGGTGGTCCACCATTTCCGCCCCTTCTTCCAGGCCGTGCGCACGCCCATCGACGGCACGCTGTCGGGCATCACCGATGCCATGCTGGCCCTGCCCTGGCCGCTGCTGATCCTGATCCTGACCCTGGTGGCCTGGCAGTTCGCGGGCCGCGCCATGGCCATTGGCGCCGCCGTTTCGCTGGTGGTCGTCGCCATGCTGGGCATCTGGCCCGAGGCCATGGTGACGCTGTCGCTGGTGCTGACCTCGCTGGTGTTCTGCATGGTCATCGGGCTGCCCGTGGGCATCCTGCTGGCCTCCAGCGATCGTGCCCAGCGCTGGACGCGGCCGCTGCTCGACGCCATGCAGACCACGCCGGCCTTCGTCTACCTGGTGCCCGTGGTGATGCTGTTCGGCATCGGCAACGTGCCCGGCGTGATCGTGACCATCATCTTCGCGCTGCCGCCGCTGATCCGCCTGACCAACCTGGGCATCCGCCAGGTGCGCCCCGACCTGATCGAGGCCAGCCGCGCGTACGGCGCCTCGCCCTGGCAGCTGCTGTGGAAGGTGCAGCTGCCGCTAGCCATGCCGTCCATCATGGCCGGCGTGAACCAGGCGCTGATGCTGTCGCTGTCGATGGTGGTGATCGCCTCCATGATCGCCGTGGGCGGCCTGGGCCAGATGGTGCTGCGCGGCATCGGCCGCCTGGACATGGGCCTGGCCACCGTGGGCGGCCTGGGCATCGTGCTGCTGGCCATCGTGCTGGACCGTATCACCCAGGCCATGGGACAGACCACCCGTGGCGGCGCGCGCTGGTGGCACAGCGGCCCCGCCGGCTGCATTGCCCGCCTGCTGGGCGCCGGCAGCAAGCCAGTTCATCGCGGCAGCACCAGCTGAACGCCTTGCCTGCGGCGCGGACGGGCCTTCTACCGCGCCGCCTTCCCGAAAAACGGCCAGCCCCGCTGGCCGCCCGCTCCCCTTTCATCACACAACGGAGGAACCCGAGGATGATCCAAGCCCTGAACCCCAACCGACTGCAGGCCAACGCACTGCGCCACTGGCTGCGCGCCGGCGCCATCGCCACAGGCATTGCGCTGGCCAGCGCCAGCGCATGGTCGGCCGACGAACAGCCCGGAAAGGGCGTGAAGGTGTTGCCACTGAAGAGCTCCATCGCCGAAGAGAGCTTCCAGACCCTCATCGTCATGAAGGCCCTGGAGAAGCTGGGCTACGACGTGCAGCCCTTCCAGGAGGTCGAGTACCCCACGGCCCACGTGGCGATTGCCAATGGCGATGCCACTTTCCTGGCCACGCACTGGAACCCGCTGCACGCCGACTACTACAAGAACGCGGGCGGCGACGCCAAGCTGTTCCGCAAGGGCGTGTACTCGGACAACGCCGCCCAGGGCTACCTGATGGACAAGAAGACGGCCGACGAATACAAGATCACCAACCTCGGCCAGCTCAAGGACCCCAAGATCGCCAAGCTGTTCGACTCGGACGGCGACGGCAAGGCCGACCTCACCGGCTGCACGCCGGGCTGGGGCTGCGAGGCCGTGATCGAGCATCACCTGACGGCCTACAAGCTGCGCGACACCGTGACCCACAAGCAGGGCACCTACTCGGCGCTGATCGCCGACACCATCTCGCGCTACAAGGCCGGCAAGCCCATCCTCTACTACACCTGGACGCCCTACTGGGTGAGCAACGTGCTCAAGCCCGGCAAGGACGTGGTATGGCTGGAGGTGCCGTTCTCCTCGCTGCCCGGCGAGCAGGCCAAGCTGGACACCAAGCTGCCCAACGGCAAGAACTACGGCTTCGTGGTGAACAAGCAGCAGATCATTGCCAACAAGGCCTTCACCGACAAGCATCCCGATGCCGGCAAGTTGTTCGAGCTGATGCAGGTCCCCGTGGGTGACATCAGCGCACAGAACCACATGATGAGCCAGGGCCAGAGCAAGCCTTCGGACATCAACCGCCATGTGGACGGCTGGATCAAGGCCCACCAGAAGACCTTCGACGGCTGGCTGGAACAGGCCCGCGCCGCAGCCCGCTGAACGCTGCGGGAGGGCGCTACAGGCGTTCCCCCGGCTTCCTGCTTCAAAAGGCCCGCTTCGGCGGGCCTTTTGAACATGCGCAGGGCGATGGCCGTGACCACCACGCCCGCCACCAGCGCCACCGCATACATGGCCACGTGGGTCACGGCATTGGGAATGGGCGCGACGAAGATGCCGCCATGCGGCACCTTCAGCTCCACCCCCGCCAGCATGGACACGGCACCGGCCACGGCCGAGCCCAGTACCAGGGCCGGAATCGTGCGCAGCGGATCGCGCGCCGCATAGGGAATGGCCCCCTCGGTGACAAAGGCCAGGCCCAGCACGCCGGCCGAGGCGGCGCTGCCGCGCTCCTCGCGCGTGAAGCGGTCGGCAAACAGGCGCGTGGCCAGGGCCAGCCCCAGCGGCGGCGTCATGCCGGCGATCATGGCTGCGGCCATGGGCGTGTAGACCTGGCTGGCGATCATTCCCGTGGAAAACGCATAGGCGGCCTTGTTCACCGGCCCGCCCATGTCAAAGGCCATCATCGCGCCCAGCAACAGGCCCAGCAGCAAGGCACTGGCGCCCTGCATGCCGCGCAGCCAGGCGCTCAGCCACTGCAGCAGCTCGGCCACGGGCGCACCGACCAGATAGAACATCAGCAGCCCCGTGAACAGGCTGCCCAGCACGGGCAGAATGAGCATGGGCAGCAGGCCCTTGAGCGCCTGCGGCAGCCGGATGTGCGCCGCCATGAAGGCCACGCCGTAGCCTGCAATGAAGCCGGCCGCAATGCCGCCGATGAATCCCGCCCCCATGCTGGACGCGATCATTCCGCCGATCATGCCCGGCGCAATGCCGGGCCGGTCGGCAATGGAATAGGCGATATAGCCGGCCAGTGCCGGCACCATCAGCGCGAAACCGCCCTTGGCCCCGATCTGGAACAGCGTCCAGCCCAGCGTGCCCTGGTGGGCATCGTCATGGACATAGATGCCGCCCAGCGCAAAGGCCATGGCGATCAGAATGCCGCCGGCCGTGACGAAGGGCAGCATGAAGGACACGCCGGTCATCAGGTGGCGATAGGCACCGCCCTGGGTCCGGGCCGGCGTGGGCGCGGCGCCGCCTGCAGCAGCGCCTACGGCGGCACCATGCACGGTGGCTTCGGCCAGCGCCTTGGTGATCAGCCCCGAGCCGTCGCGTATGGCCGGCTTGGTGCCGCTGCGCAGCAGCGGCTTGCCCGCGAAGCGCGATAGATCGACCTCGCGGTCGGCGGCAATGATGACCAGGTCGGCCTCGGCAATCTCCTGCGGCGTCAGCGCATCGAGCGCGCCCACCGAGCCTTGTGTCTCCACGCGCATGGCGTGGCCCAGCGCCGCCGCGCCGCGCTGCAGCCCCTCGGCCGCCATGAAGGTATGGGCGATGCCCGTGGGGCAGGAGGTGACGGCCACGATCCGCTTGCCCGTACGCTTGCCCAGGCTCACGCCCGTGCGCTGTGCTGCGGGACTGGCGGCAGCGCAGCGCGCAAGCACGCCGGCCGGATCATCAAGCGCCTCGCGCAGGCTGCAGCGCTCGACGGCGGCCTGCACGAAGCGGGAGGCATCGGCGTCGGTGTCAGCATCGTCATCGGTGCCGGCATCCCCCACGATCAGCAATTGCCCGGCCTGCGCGGCGGCATCGGCCACATGCAGCCCGATCACACCGCCGCTGGCGCGCACTTCCACGGCCAAGGGACGCTGTCCGGCCGCATGGCGCAGGGCTTCGGCGGCCAGCAGCGCTTCGGCGTCGTGCCCGGCGGCTGCGATCACCACAAAAAGAGGGTTCATGAGAGCTCCTGAAGAATGGGGGATCACGGCCACTGGCATGGCTCCAGCAGCACGCTGGCAGCCAATGCCTGGACGCGGTTGGCATCGACTTCGCGCGCGGGCGCGGCCTGCAGCCAGGCCAGCGCGCTGGCCGTGGACAGGCGTGCGGTGTCCGCCAGATCCAGTCCGCGCAGCCGCGCGGCCACCATGCCCGCGACCATGGCATCGCCCGCGCCCACGGAGCTGCCGCGCGCGCGCTGCGGCGGCCGCGCAATCACCGCGCCTTGCGCGCTGGCAAACAGCGCGCCCTCCTCGCCCATGGACACGACGGCCAGCCCCAGCCCCCTGTCCAGCAGGCGGCGCGCGGCGGTCAGCAGCGCGTCGCGGCCGTCCAGGCGCAGGCCGGTGGCGGCCTGCAACTCCTCCCGGTTGGGCTTGATGGCCCAGGGCATGGCCGCATGGGGTGCCGCCAGGGCAGCAGCCAGGGGGGCCTCGCTGGTGTCCAGCAGCACGTCGGCACCGGCGGCCACGGCCTGGGCCTGGAGCCGGGCCCAGCTGTCCGCAGGCAGGCCGGCAGGCAGGCTGCCCGACAGCACCACGGCCAGGCCGGGCCGCAGATACCGGGCCAGCGTGGACATGACGGCGTCCAGATGCGCTTCGGCCAAGGCCAGGCCCGGCAGGTTGATGTCCGTGGTCTGGCGTCCGCCGTCGGCCACCAGCTTGATGTTGGTGCGCGTCTGGCCCGGCACGCGCAGGCAGGCGTCGGCAATGCCGCGCTGGGCGAACAAGGCCTCGAACATGCCGGCGTTGTCACTGCCCAGCACGCCCAGCGCGGCCGTGGAAATGCCCAGGCCCGCCAAGGCGGCGGCAACATTGATGCCCTTGCCGCCCGGCGCCTGCACGCTGCCCAGCGCGCGCTGCACCTGGCCGGGCAGCAGCGCGTCCAGGGTCACAAGCTGGTCTATGGCCGGGTTCAGGGTCACGGTAATGGCTTGCGGGGCGTTCATGCCGTCACCTCCTTGGCCAGTGCCCGCACCTGCGCGGCATCCTCGCAGCCGAGCGCCCTGTCTGCGAGCGCCTGCAGCTTCCGCAGGCTGGCCGCGCGCAGGCCGGCCTTGACACCGGCGATGTCGTTGGGCGTCATCGACAGCTCGCCCACCCCCAGCCCGGCCAGCAGCAGCGCACCGAACGGGTCGCCGGCCAGTCCGCCGCAGACGCCCACGGGGCGCGCGCAGGTGGCAGCGCCCTGCACGGTGGCACGCACCATCCGCAGCACGGCCGGATGCAGGCTGTCGGCCTCGGCCGCCAGTTGCGGGTTCTGGCGGTCCATGGCCAGCACGTACTGGGTCAGGTCGTTGGTGCCTATGGAGAAGAAATCGGCATGGCGGGCCAGTGCGTCGGCTTGCACGGCGGCGGCGGGCACCTCGATCATGATGCCCAGCGGCAGGACCGGAGCGTCCAGTTCGGCGCGCAGCCGTTCGCAGGCCGCGCGCAGCGCCAGCAGTTCCTGCACGCTGGTGACCATGGGAAACATCACCGACAGCCTTGCGCCATCGCGGGCCGCCCGGTACAGGGCGCGCATCTGGGGCTCCAGCAGGTCGGGGCGGCGCAGCAGCAGCCGCGCGCCGCGCACTCCCAGGAAGGGGTTGTCCTCGCGCGGCAGCTCCAGGTGGGCGACCTGCTTGTCGCCGCCGATGTCCAGCGCGCGAACGATCAGCGGCCGGCCCTCCAGCGCCTGCGCCATGGCGCGGTAGGTTTCGTACTGCTCATCCTCGCCGGGCGTGCTGCCGCGCTCCAGGAACAGGAATTCCGTGCGCATCAGGCCCACGCCCTCGGCGCCCTGGGACAGGGCCAGCGGCACCTGCCCGGGCAGGTTGACGTTGGCGCAGACTTCGATGCGCACGCCATCGGTGGTGATGGCAGGCAGGCTGCGCTGCGCGGCCACGCGTTCCTGCAGTGCCTGCTGCTCGGCCATGTGGGCACGCGCCGAAGCCAGGTCCTGCTCCGAGGGATCAAGGTAGATGCGGCCGTTGGCGCCATCGACGATGGCCAGGGCCCCATCGGCCATGCCCAGCACGCCGCCGCCTGCCGCCACGGCGGCCGGCAGCCCCAGCGTGCGCGCGAGTATGGCCGTGTGCGAGGTGGGGCTGCCCTGCGCCGTGACCAGCGCGGCCACGCGCGCCGTGTCCAGCTGGGCGGTTTCCGAGGGCGAAAGATCGGCCGCGACCAGGATGCAGCCGCCTTCCGGCAGGCCATCCGGCCCCGCCGCTGCCAGCGAGGGCTGCAGTTGCACGAGCACGCGCCGGCCCACGTCGCGCAGGTCGGCGGCACGCGCGGCCAGCGCGGGGTTGTCCAGCGCCTGGAGACGGGCAGCGCCCTCCTCCACGGCCTGGTCCCAGGCCCAGGCCACGCCGTGGCCCTGGACCATGAACTGGCAGGCGCGCGTGAGGAGACCGGTGTCGCCCAGCCACTCGGCCTGCGCGCTGAAGATGGCCGCATCGCCTTCGCCCAGGCGGCGGCGGGTGTCGTCATGCAGGGCGCGCAGCTGGCCCTGCGTCTCGGCCAGCGCCGCATGCAGCCGCGCACCGCCCACGCTGAGCGGCTCGGGCAGGTCGGGGATCTCGGCGGCCTCCACACGCCACTGGTGGATGCGGGCCACGGCCAGCCCCGGGCTGGCGCCCAGGCCCACAAAGGCAGGCCGCGCCAGCGGCGGCAGCCAGCCCGTGGCGGGCGATTCGGCCGACTTGCGCGCAGCGGCGTCGGCATCGGCACGTTCCTGGGCCACCAGGGCCTGGGCCACGGCGCACAGGCGCTGGACCGCGGCCCTGGCGTCGGGGCCCTCTGCCGAGATGGTGACCTTGTCGCCTTCGCGCAGTCCCAGCTGCAGCAGGCTGGCCATCTGCCGCGCATCGGCCACCTCGCCGCCATGGCGCACCTGCATGCGCGAGGCAAAGCCGCGCGCCGCCTCCGCCCAGCGCGTGGCAGGCCGCGCATGCAGGCCGTTGGGATAGGCAATGGTCCATTCGCACGCCTCGGTCAGGTCCACTGCCGCCGGGCGGGCGGCAGGCGGTGCCGGGTCCGCCTGCCCCTGGAGTGCATCGATGACCTGCTGCGCATCGCCGGTGGTGAACAGCGCCTGCAGCCGGGGTGTCTGCAGCAGGCCGGCCAGGCGGCGCAGCAAGGTGATGTGGGCATCGGAGCGTGCCGCCACCGCCACGACCAGATGCACGTTCTGGCCGGCACTCCAATCCAGGCCCTCGCGCACCTGGAGCACGGCCACCGCGTCGCGCAGCACCAGGGCCCGGTCTTCGGCGCGGCCGTGGGGAATGGCCACGCCGTGGCCCAGAAAGGTTTCGGCCTGGGCCTCGCGCGCCTGCATGCCGGCGGCATAGCCAGGGGCCACGCAGCCGCTGTCCTGGAGCAGCCGGGCCGCCTGGGCGATGGCGTCGGCCTTGTCGCGCACCCGGGCGTCCAGGCGCACGGCGATCTGCAGGCCTGCAGGAGCGGTGGGTGCAACCGCCGGGAGGGATGAATGGGCATTGATCATGGCGCGGATTGTGGGAACGTTCCCAGCCATCGGTCAATCTGCACTGCAACATAACCTGGCCACCATCCGGCCATACCCCGGCATTTCTTTGGAGTTATCCTCTGAGGCACACCACAACCAACGGGAACGATTGCATTGAGCATCAGCATCAACGATGTGGCCCGTGCGGCCGGGGTTTCCAAATCGACGGTATCGCGCGCGCTGGCGGGCGGCTCGGTCAGCGAAGAAGTCCGGGCGCGGGTCGCGGCCGCCGTGCAGGCCACGGGCTACCGGCCCAATCTGATGGCGCGCCGGCTGCGCGCGCGCGACGCAGGGCCCATGGGCGTGCTGGTGGCCGACATACGCAACCCGTTTTTCACGACCCTGATCCGCGCGGTCGAGGCCGAGGCCTATCGCCAAGGCCGGCGCGTGCTGTTGTGCAATACCGACGAAGACCCGCAGCGCGAAGCCATGTACCTGCAGCTCATGCAGGAAGAGCGCATCGCGGGACTGATCTTTGCGCCCACCCAGGCCAGCCTGCACAAGCTCGAGCGCATGCAGCTGGAGTTTCCCGTCGTCCTGGTGGACCGGGCGGGCGCCCCGGCCTTCCATGACAGCGTGGTGCTGGACAACGCCCAGGCCTGCGCCACCCTGGTCAGGCATCTGGTGGAACAGGGCCGCCGCCGCATTGCAGGCGTCTTCGGCAGCACCAGCAGCACGGCGCGCGAGCGCTGCGACGGCTATCTGGCCGCCATGCGCGATGCAGGCCTGGAGCCCGACTTGCGCCAATTGCTCCCGACCAGCGATGCCGCCGAGGCCGAGGTCACGCAATGGCTGCGCCAGCCGCAGCGGCCCGACGCCTTCGTGGCCAGCAACGGCCTGCTGCTGGAAGGCTGCCTGCGCGCGATACGCGCAGCCGGCCTGCGCATACCTGCCGATGTGGCGCTCGCCGGTTTCGACAACGAGCGCTGGACAGAACTGGTGGCCCCCGCCATCACCGTCATCGAGCAGCCGATCGACGCCATGGGCCGAACGGCCTTCAGCCTGCTGATGGAGCGGCTGCATGCGCCCGAGCTACCCGTGCGCAAGGTGGTCATGCAGGGGCGCTGCATCGTGCGCGGGTCCACGCAGGCGATTCGCTGAGCGCGGCTTTCAGGGCCGCCTGCCAAGCCCCGCCCCAGGAGGGGGCACATGGACTTTCAATGTTACAAACAGTCGCAAACAACGGACTTGCACCCATAATCGCTCACAATTTTGTCCCGTTGACCTCATGAACCAGCCCCAACATCCCATCGTCCATGGCACGGAAGACGTGCTGATCAGCCTCTGCAACTCCGTCTCGCGCGTGCTCCAGGTGGCCACGCAGTGCCAGATCCAGTATTCGGGCATGGTGCAGCGCATCACCAAGACCAGCCTCAAGCCCGACATCGGCTGCTTTGTCCTGGTGGACGGCGGCTTTTCGGGCCTGGTGATCATCAACTTCTCGGCCGCCGCCGCCATGGAGCTGTACCGCAGCTACATGCTGAGCATGGGCATGGGTGAAGAGGACCTTGCCAGCTCCTACACCTCCGACGATGTCAGCAACGTCATGGGCGAGCTGATGAACCAGGTGGTGGGCGACTTCACCAGCAAGGTCCAGCGCGAGCTTCAGACCTACATCACGCAAAGCCAGCCCAAGATGATCCGCCTGAACAAGCAGGTCAACCTCAGCGTGGATGCCAACCTCGACTCTCCCGAGGCGCGCCGCGTGACCTTCTACACGGGCAACAACAACATCTTCTATCTCGAGCTGGCCATGGACCGCACGGAGTTCATCAAGGTGGTGGATTTCGAACCGCAGGAGCGCCCCGACCCGGACGCCCTCATGGCGCAGGCCAACGCCAGCGCCCCCGCCGCAGCGCCTGAACCGGCCGGCAGCACGGACACCGACGAACTGCTCAAGTCCCTGGGCATGTAGGCCCCGCCTCCCCTGCGGGGGCCAAAACCCTGACGCCTGCGGATGTATCAGGCGGCTCCGGGAAACGATATCGTTGACATGCAGATAATTGGAATGCCAACTATTTGAATGCCACGATGTCTTCCCTTCCCGACCAGTCCCCGCCCGCGCAAGCCGATGCCGCCAGCGTGCAGCGGCATTTCATGTTCACGCTGGGCCAAGTCAACAAGCAATGGCGCCGCACGCTGGACAGGCTGCTGGCGCCCATGGGCCTGACCCAGGCGCTGTGGATGCCGCTGATGCATCTGGCGCGTTCGCCTGAAGCCATGCGCCAGAAGGATCTGGCCCATTCCCTGGCGCTGGACAGCTCCTCGGTCGTGCGCCTGGTGGACGGCCTGGCCGCCCAGGGCTGGATAGAGCGCGTGGACGACAGCGACCGCCGCGTCAGGAAAATCCAGCTCACGCCAGCCGGCCATGCCCAGGTCGAAGCCGTGCAGGGCCTGCTGCAGCAGGCCCGCGCCCAGGTGCTGGGCGCCGTGCCGCCCGAGGAACTGGATGCGGCCTACGCCACGCTGCAGCGCCTGCTGGAGGCCATGGCCGCCGAGCCCGCCTGCGACACGGACCTGCCCGACGAGCAGGCTGCCTGAGATGGCGGCCGAGCACTCTTCGCTGCCACCCGCCCAGGACCATGCAGCGGCCAGCCGCAAGGCGCCGCTGTGGCTGCTGGTGGTCGTGACCATCGTCGGCACGCTGGCCATGCACATGTTCCTGCCCGCCCTGCCCGATGCGGCACGCCAGCTCCAGGCCGGCGCCAGCCAGATGCAGCTGACCATCACGGTCTACATCCTGGGCCTGGGCGTGGGCCAGCTGATCTATGGCCCGCTGTCGGACAGCCTGGGGCGCCGCCCCATGCTGCTGGCCGGACTCATCCTCTATGCGCTGGCCAGCCTGGCGGCCTTTCTCGCCCCGTCCGCCCCCTGGCTGATCGGCGCGCGGCTGCTCCAGGCGCTGGGCGGCTGCGCGGGCCTGGCCCTGGGCCGCGCCATTGCGCGCGATTCGAGCACGCCCGAGAACGCCGTGGGCAGCCTGGCGCTGCTCAACCTGATGATGATGATCGGCCCCGGCATCGCGCCGGCCATCGGCTCGGCCATCGACGACGCCCTGGGCTGGCGCGCCATCTTCGGCACGCTGGCCGTGGTCGGCGGCGTGACGGCCTTCGCCATCTGGAAGCTGCTGCCCGAAACCGGCCAGCCCACGGGCCGACTGCACCTGGGCACCATCCGCGACGACTACCGCAGCCTGCTGCGCTCGCCGGCCTTCGTGGGCTTTGCCGTGGGCGGCGGCTGCGCCACCACGTCCATCTATGCCTTCCTGGCGGCGGCGCCCTTCGTCTTCATCGAGCAGCTGCATTCCACCAAGCATGAGGTGGCCATCTACCTGGGCCTGCTCATGGGCGGCATGGCCGTGGGCAATGCGCTGGCCCGCCAGCTGATACGCCACTGGCCCCTGGAGCGGCTGATGCTCAACGGCAATCTGCTGAGCCTGGCCAGCGCGGCCATGCTGCTGTTGCTGGCCCTGTTCAACCAGCTCACGCCGGCCATCGTGGTGGGGCTGATGGTGCTGTTCGCGCTGGGTTCGGGCCTGACCAGCCCTGCGGCGCTGGCCAGCGCGCTGAGCGTGCATCCGCGCCTCACGGGCTCAGCCGCCGGTGTCTACGGCAGCACGCAAATGGCCGTGGGCGGCCTGTGCACCTTGGGCGCCAGCCTGGGCAGCAACCCCGCGCTGTCGGCCGCGCTGGCCCTGGTCGTGGCGTGCGTGGTGGGGCAGTTGGGCTTTCGCAGCGCGCTGCGCCACGCGCAGCGTGCGCCCGGCTGAGCACCATGGTCCCCGAGGCGACGGCCCGGCCGCGCGGAGCGCAGGCGGGGCCAGGGCCTCGATTACATTGGCGCAGCCGTGGGCCCTTGCCACGGACCACAGGAGACAAAAAACATGCGCCAACTTTCCTTTTCCATCGTCCTGCGCCAGGCCGCCTCCGGCACGCTGGCGGCCGCCGCGCTGCTGGCCGGCCCGGCCGCCCAGGCCGGCTCCATCGAGGCCGCCGAGTTCAAGAGCGCCACGCTGCAGCGCAGCTGGACCTACAACGTCTACCTGCCCACGGGCTACGACGCCCAGTCCAGGCTGCGCTATCCCGTCATGTACCTGCTGCACGGCAACGACGGCCAGCGCAACGACTGGCCCGTCAAGGGCAACCTGCTGCGCACGGTGGACCAGCTGATCCAGAACGGGGAGATCCCGCCCGCCATCATCGTCATGCCCGACGCGGGAACGACCTGGTACGTGGACCTCAAGGAGCCCATGGAGACGGCCTTCTTCCAGGACCTCGTCCCCCATGTCGAGAAGAAGTACCGCACCCTCACCAGCCGCGATGGCCGCGTCATCGGCGGCCTGTCCATGGGCGGCTACGGCGCGCTGCGCTACGTGCTCAAGTACCCCGAGAAATTCCAGGCCGCCGCCCTGCTGAGCCCCGCCATCTACAACCCCGAGCCGCCCGCCGATTCCTCGGCACGCTCGGTCAAGGTCTTTGCCGAACCCCACACGGGCGGCCAGTACAGCACCACGGTCTGGAAGAGCTACAACTACCCCGTGCTGTGGGACAGCTTTCTCGCCCGCAAGATCAGCGTGCCCATGTACATCAACTCGGGCGACGACGATGAATTCATGATCGAGTCCGACGCCGCCCAGCTCTACGCCCAGCTGCGCAGGAACAAGCAGCCTGCCGAGCTGCGCATCGTCAACGGCAAGCATGAATGGCCGGTCTGGGAAAGCACCATCGGCGACGCGCTCAAGTATGTGTTCCGCACCGTGCGCCGCCCGCAGGCGGACAACTGAGCCAGGCCATGAAGCAAAAAAAGGGGAGCCGGCCGGCTCCCCTTTTTGATTGCATCAGCAGGTCTTACAGATTGCCGACCATCTTGGCAGGGATCACCCAGGCGTCGAACTGTTCACCGGTCAGGTGGCCCGATGCCACGGCCGCTTCGCGCAGGCTGGAGCCTTCCTTGTGCGCCTTCTTGGCGATGTAGGCCGCCTTGTCGTAGCCGATGTGCGGGTTCAGCGCCGTCACCAGCATCAGCGAGCGCTGCACCAGCTCGGTGATGCGCTCGCGGTTGGGCTCGATGCCCACGGCGCAGTGGTCGTTGAAGCTCTTCATGCCATCGGCCAGCAGGCGCACGCTCTGCAGGAAGTTGTGCGAGACCATGGGGCGGAACACGTTCAGCTCGAAGTTGCCCGAGGCGCCGCCGAAGTTGATGGCCACGTCGTTGCCGAAGACCTGGGCCGCCAGCATGGTCACGGCTTCGCTCTGAGTGGGGTTGACCTTGCCGGGCATGATGGACGAGCCGGGCTCGTTCTCGGGGATGGAGATCTCGCCCAGGCCGCTGCGCGGGCCGGAGGCCAGCCAGCGCACGTCGTTGGCGATCTTCATCATGCTGGCGGCCAGCGTCTTGAGCGCGCCGTGGGCGTGGACCAGGCCGTCGCACGAGGCCAGGGCCTCGAACTTGCTGGGCGCCGTCACGAACGGGTAGCCGGTGAGCTGGGACAGCTCGGCCGCCACGCCCTCGGCATAGCCCTTGGGTGCATTCAGGCCCGTGCCCACGGCCGTGCCGCCCAGCGCCAGCTCGTACAGGTGCGGCAGCGCGGCGCGCACATGCTTTTCGCCATGGGCCAGCTGGGCCACCCAGCCCGAGATTTCCTGGCCCAGCGTCAGCGGCGTGGCGTCCTGCAGATGGGTGCGGCCGATCTTGACGATGTCGGCATAGGCCTCGCTCTTGGCCTGCAGCGTGTTGCGCAGCAGGGCAATGGCGGGCAGCAGCTTTTGCTCGATGGCCGTGACGGCAGCCACGTGCATGGCGGTCGGGAATACGTCGTTGCTCGACTGGCTCTTGTTCACGTCGTCATTGGGGTGGACCAGGCGCGATTCGCCCCGCTCGCCACCGAGGATTTCGCTGGCGCGGTTGGCCAGCACCTCGTTGACGTTCATGTTGGTCTGCGTGCCCGAGCCCGTCTGCCAGACCACCAGCGGGAACTCGTCCGGGTGCTTGCCGGCGATCACCTCGTCGGCGGCGGCCAGGATGGCCCGGGTCTTCTTCTCGTCGAGCAGGCCCAGCTTGTGGTTGACGGTGGCCGAGGCCTTCTTGACCTGGGCCAGCGCGTGGATGATCTCGCGCGGCTGCTGCTCGCCGCTGATGTCGAAGTTCTGCAGCGAACGCTGCGTCTGCGCGCCCCAAAGCTTGTCTGCGGGGACGGCTATGGGTCCGAAAGTGTCTTTTTCCTGGCGGGTCGCGGTCATTGGTGTGGACTCCTTGGTGAAAACAACGCGGCGCAGTTGGCTGGAGGCAGGTCGGCGGGCCGCGCGCTGCGTGGCTCGGGGATGTCTGGCTGGCGGGGCCGCAATGGCAAAAACCCGCCCATGGTAACTCCGCAAATGGGAACCTCTCGCATCCATCCCCCACTGAGGTGTCGCCGAGGCGGGCTTGTCCAGGCAAACCCCTCGACTCTTGTACAAGACTGCACCCCTTGCGTGCACTTTCCGCCGCGCAGCGCCGATAATCGCCCCCGGGATTCCCCTCCCCTGTTCCCCCGATCAAAAAGACACCCCACCGATGACCACCACGATCCGCCAGCAGGACCTGATCGATTCGATCGCAGGCGCCCTGCAGTACATCAGCTACTACCACCCCGCCGACTACATCGCCCACCTGGCCCGCGCCTACGAGCGCGAGCAGAGCCCGGCGGCCAAGGACGCGATGGCCCAGATCCTGACCAACTCCAAGATGTCGGCCACCGGCCACCGCCCGATCTGCCAGGACACCGGCATCGTCAACGTGTTCCTGAAGGTGGGCATGGACGTGCGCTGGGAAGGCTTCACGGGCGGCCTGGAAGACGCCATCAACGAAGGCGTGCGCCGCGGCTACAACCACCCCGACAACACGCTGCGTGCCTCGGTCGTGGCCGATCCGCTGTTCGCGCGCAAGAACACCAAGGACAACACGCCTGCCGTCATCAACGTGCAGATCGTGCCCGGCGACAAGCTGGACGTGACCGTGGCCGCCAAGGGCGGCGGCTCGGAGAACAAGTCCAAGATGATCATGATGAACCCCAGCGACAACCTGGTGGACTGGGTTCTCAAGACCGTTCCGACCATGGGCGCGGGCTGGTGCCCGCCGGGCATGCTGGGCATCGGCATCGGCGGCACCGCCGAGAAGGCCGTGCTGCTGGCCAAGGAAAGCCTGATGGAAGACCTGGACATGTACGAGCTGCAGGCCAAGGCCGCGCGCGGCGAGAAGCTCGACCAGGTCGAGGAACTGCGCCTGGAGCTGTACGAGAAGGTCAACGCCCTGGGCATCGGCGCACAGGGCCTGGGCGGCTTGGCCACCGTGCTGGACATCAAGATCAAGATGTACCCCACGCATGCGGCCTCCAAGCCCGTGGCCATGATCCCCAACTGCGCGGCCACGCGCCACGCGCACTTCGTGATGGACGGCTCCGGCGCGGTCTACATGGACGCCCCCTCGCTGGACCTGTGGCCCAAGATCGACTGGGAGCCCGACTACAACAAGTCGCGCCGCGTGGACCTCAACGCCCTGACCAAGGAAGAAGTGGCCAGCTGGAAGCCCGGCGACACACTGCTGCTCAACGGCAAGATGCTCACGGGCCGCGATGCCGCCCACAAGCGCATCCAGGACATGCTGGCCAAGGGCGAGAAGCTGCCCGTGGACTTCACCAACCGCGTGATCTACTACGTCGGCCCCGTGGACCCGGTCAAGGACGAAGCCGTGGGCCCCGCAGGCCCGACCACGGCCACCCGCATGGACAAGTTCACCGACATGATGCTGGAGCAGACTGGCCTGATCGCCATGATCGGCAAGGCCGAGCGCGGCCCGGTGGCCATCGAGTCCATCAAGAACCACAAGTCGGCCTACCTGATGGCCGTGGGCGGCGCCGCCTACCTGGTGTCCAAGGCCATCAAGAACGCCAAGGTCGTGGGCTTCGAGGACCTGGGCATGGAAGCCATCTACGAATTCGACGTGGTGGACATGCCCGTGACCGTGGCCGTGGATGCCGGCGGCACCAGCGCCCACATCACCGGCCCTGCCGAATGGCAAAAGCGCATCGCATCCGGCGAGTTCAAGACCATTGAGATTGCCTCGGCCTGACGCCGGCACCAAGCGCAAAGAGGCCGCCTTCGGGCGGTCTTTTCATTGGCGCGGGCATTTGTGACAGACTGCCCGCTGCCTGCAACACTGCCCATTCAACATGACCATCGCGCTCGTCCTCATCGCCCTGCTGGCCGTGACCAGCCTGGCCTGGCGCCTGTCCTCCCGCCGCCATGTCCTGCCCTGCCCGTCCTGGCTGCGCTGGATGGTCGAGCTTGACAACCCCTTCGCGGCCAGCAACAAGGCCGCCTTCATCGTCGGGCAACTGCAGATCCAGCCAGGCATGAAAGTGCTGGACGCGGGCTGCGGCCCAGGCCGCGTCACCCTGCCGTTGGCACGTGCCGTCGGTGCGCAGGGACAGGTGCTGGCCGTGGACCTGCAGCCGGCCATGCTCGAACAGGTGGCGGCCAAGGCGCGCGCGCAGAGGCTGGAGAATGTGCGCACCCAGGCGGCGGCGCTGGGCCAGGGGCAGCTGGCAGCCGAGCAGCACGACCGCGCCGTGATGGCCGCCGTGCTGGGAGAGATCCCGGACCGCCAGGCCGCGCTGGCCGACGTGTTCCAGAGCCTGCGCCCCGGCGGCCTGCTGGCCGTGGCCGAGCTGGTCTTCGACCCGCATTTCCAGCGCCGCACCAGCGTGGAAAAGCTGGCAGGCAAGGCAGGCTTCATCCCCCACTCCTTCCACGGCCATGCGGCCGCCTATCTGCTGGTGCTGCAGCGCCCTCTCCAACCATGACCACCACACATTCTCCTGTAGCGACCCTGCGGACACCGCGCCTGATACTGCGCCAGTGGCAGGCCGGCGACCGGCAGCCCTTTGCCGCGCTGAATGCCGACCCACAGGTCATGGAGCACTTTCCGGCACTGCTCAGCCGTGAACAAAGCGATGCCATGGCAGACAGGATCCAGGCACTGATCGAGGAACGCGGCTGGGGCTTCTGGGCGGCAGAGCACCTTGCCAGTGGCGAGTTCATGGGCTTCGTCGGGCTGCACACTCCCGCCGCGTCTTTGCCGTTCTCGCCCTGCGTGGAAATCGGCTGGCGGCTCGCCCGGCCTTTCTGGGGCCAGGGCCTGGCCAGCGAAGGCGCGCGGGCGGCGCTGGCGCACGGCTTCGGCGCGTTGCATCTGGAGTCCATCGTCTCGTTCACCGCGCTGTCCAACCTGCGTTCGCAGGCCGTGATGCAGCGCCTGGGCATGGAGCGCGACGCCCATGACTTCGACCATCCGGAGGTGCCGGTAGGCCATGCGCTGCGCAGGCATTGCCTGTACCGCCTGACACATGCCCAATGGCTGCAGCAGCAAGCCATGGCCCGAGCATGAACGCGCCCGAGCGGGCATACTGGGCGCCGCCTCCAAAAGCCTTTATCCGCATCTCCACATGACCTCCCCGGCCTCTCCCATCGGCGTCTTCGACAGCGGCATCGGCGGCCTCAGCGTGCTGCAGGCGCTGCGCCATGAGCTGCCGCATGAGCGCTTCATCTACCTGGCCGACAGCGGCTATGCTCCGTATGGCGATGCACGCGGCGACGCCTTCGTGCAGCAGCGCACGCGCACCATTGCGCGCCACCTGTGCGAGCAGCACCAGATCAAGGTACTGGTGATCGCCTGCAATACGGCCACGGCCGCTGCCGTGGACATGCTGCGCGCTGAAATGCCCGAACTGCCCCTGATCGGCGTGGAGCCCGCCATCAAGCCCGCTTCGCTGTCGAGCCAGACCGGCCATGTGGGCGTGATGGCCACTCGCGGCACGGTGAGCAGCGCACGCTTTGCGCGCCTGGTGGCCGACCATGGCCAGCGCGTGCAATTTCATGTCCAGCCCTGCGACGGACTGGCCAAGGCCATCGAGGAAAGCACGGAGCAACCCGTTCCCGCCGACCCCATGGCCACCGAGGTCGCGCAACTGTGCGCCAAGTACGTGAATGCCCTGGGCAGCTTCGGACAAAAGACGGGTGAGATGGATTCCCTGGTGCTGGGCTGCACCCACTACATATTCGCCCGCGAGCAGTTGCGCACGCTGCTGGGGCCGGACATCCAGTTCATCGACACCGGTGCCCCGGTGGCACGCCAGACGCGGCGCGTACTGGAACGACTGGGCACCCTGGCCAGCGAATCAGGCCCCTTGCCCGCGGCAGAGGGCCAGGTCCAGCTGATGACCACGGGATCGCTGCAGGCCCTGCAGGCTGCGGCATCGCGCTGGCTGGATCTGCCCGCGCAATGCTGCTCGTCCGTTCAGGTCGGCGAATCCAGCGCCATCCCCACGGCCGCTTGAATCACGGCTGCGCCTGCCACAGGCGCCGGCCCGAGTGGTCCATCCAGCTCAGGTACAGCCGCAGCTCGAACTCCAGCTGGTGGTAGTCGGGCTCCATGTGGGTGCACAGCTGGTAGAAGGCCTTGTCGTGGTCGGGCTCGCGCAGATGGGCCAGCTCGTGGACGACGATCATGCGCAAAAAAGCCTCGGGCGCTTGCTTGAACAGTGCGCCGATGCGGATCTCATGCCGGGCATTGAGGCGGCTTCCCTGCACCACGGTGCGGCGCGTGTGCAGCCCCAGGGCGTTGTGGACCACATGGATGCGGCCGTCGTAGGCCACCTTGTTCAGCGTGCCGGCGTTGCGCAGGTGCCGGCCCTTGAGGGCATCCACGTAGTCATAGAGGCTCTTGTCCGTGCGCACGGCATGGGCCTCGGGATGCTTGCGCAGCAGCCAGGCCTCGGCCTTGTCATCGGCCAGCCAGCCACGCACCTGTGACTGCAGCGCGGCCGGGTAGGCGGACAGGTAGGGAAGCGGCAGTGCACCGCCAGCCACCTCGCGCCGCTGCTCGCGCTGGCGGCGCACGGTCTCGGTGACTGCTCCGGAATACTTGGGCGTGCTGGCCTGTGCCGCCATGGCTGTACGCTGCGCGGGGCAGCGCCTTGCGCTCAATGCAGGTGGCGGGGCCGGCGGTTGCCGCCGTGGCCCGAACCCGATCCGCCCATGCCGCGCGGCGGCTTGCCGATCTCCAGCGAGCTGACCAGGGCGTCGAAGCGCTGGGAGAACAGCTTGTCGATCTCCTGCACCACGCCACCCAGCTCGGAGCCGTCGAAATGGCGCTCCATCAGGTTGACCACGTCCTGCACCAGCAGGTCGCGCTGCACTTGCATGATGGCCGCGGGCGTCGGGCCCACGAAGAGCATGACGAAGTCGTCGCGCGACTCGGCCTCTTCGGACTCCTCTTCCTCGTCGAACTCGGTGTCGTAGAAGGTCACCTCGATGGCAGCACCCTGCTCGGCCAGCTCGTTGATGCCCATGCACATGTCGTCCAGCGACTGGCGGAAGTCCTCATCGCCGCGCACCGTCCAGCACACCTGGAGCAGGCGCTCCTTGGTATCGAACTGGATGCCAGGCTCTTCTTCATAGACGCTGCCAGCGCCATCGGCCAGGGAGCGGGCACCCGCATACTTCCACAGCGGGCCCAGCGCTTCCTGCAACTGCTCGTAGGTCGTGTCGGGGCGCAGCAGCACCTGGCCGTGCACGTGGATTTCAAATGGAGCGTTGTAATTCGACATGTTCTCGTCTGGGATGAGTTTGGCCACACCTGTCACGCCGCACCATGTGCCACGATCAATGTCAACGGAACGCATGCAGGCATCGCCATCACTGTCTGCCCGAGCCGCGCCATCCAGGCAAGCAGCCCGGGGCCTGATGAAGGGATTCTCGCACGTAATGCAGCCGGCAAGGACTTGGCGGCGCATGGCCACAATGCGGTGCTGCAAGAGCACGAAGCCAGCAACATGCACTGCGCAGCGCCGCGAAACATTGCGCAACCGCAGCATTCGCCTTAACGCAAAATTGCTACAAAGATTGCAGCATCAGAACGTTGCTGCACATAGCTCATGGTGCCCCGAGCCGGGATCGAACCGGCACGCCCCTGTTCGGAAGCGGCGGATTTTAAGTCCGCAGTGTCTACCAATTTCACCATCGGGGCCCTGCGCCGCAACGTCACAGGCCAACGCAAGCTGATCCTGCCTGCGAACTGCAGCACCAACGAAAAAGGGAAGCGTTACCGCTTCCCTTTTTTCTGAATTGGAGCGGGAAACGAGTCATGCACTAGAGCGCTAAGTCTCTGTTTCCCAATCACTTTCTCCACTGTGGTGATCAGCGAAGAACTCAATTATAGCCTTGTTTTTCGCCCTCGGCAACAAAGTTCATCCAACCACTTCCACCAGCGTCCAAGGATGATCCATCCACCCGTCGTTACGCCTGATGCGTCCAGCTGCTGAGCGGGTTCGCTATCGAACTCCAACTTGCGACGATCATGACTTGCGCTCGCTCCGCAGGCAGCGCGGGGTGGTGTCGCGTGGACTACCTGGCACCTGGACGGCTGTAGGACACAACCGCCGGCATCGGAACACCGCAAGTACTCATCTTTACATCGCTGCGGCTAACTTCGCCGGAGCGCAACGCGGCGCCAGTGTAGTGGCAGCCAGCCTCAACGAAGGCGTGCAGCAATCCGGTTCATCTGCTCGATCTCCGCGCGCTGGCCATCGGAAATCGCTTGGCATAGGTTGACGAGTTCCGGATCTGAGAGCTGCGCCTCGCGGCACATGAGGATCGCTCCCGAATGGTGCGGGACCATAGACGCGATGAACTGTCGATCGCCGATTCCGGTTTGAGCACGGGTAGCGGCAAAAGAACCGAGTGTGAGAACGGCAAACAAGCCGTACAGCACGAGATTGAGCCGCCGGTTTGGAAACATGCCGGGCATTGTCGCTAGCATGAAGATGCCCATTGGCGCCCACATAGTGACCGCCATGTAGAGCATGTTGAGATTGTTTCTGAAGTCCCTGGCGCCGTCGATCATGCTGAACATTACGAAGTACATGACGACGAGGCCCAACACCATGTTCACCCAGAACTTGGCGTATGGTCGGCCGTGCTTACCCATCTGACCGGATGTGTGATGTTGATGTTCATGGGAATGTTCAGCCATCTCCGTCTCCTATGTGCTGGGGCAACCTGGCAGGGTCACTGGTACTGCGGCAGATACTTTGTCGATATATCAGCATGTGGAGCGATGCATCACTAACCGCTGATTTCCAGTCCCCAACTGGACGTAGGGGCGTCGAACGCTTCAACTCGCTGGTCTTGAACCGTCTGGATATCAGACCATACCAAATCGGTCTTGATGGGCTTTGCGCCACCTATGACGCTGGTACCGTGAGCGCCAATATCGAGCTTGCGTCCTCATCGCTCGATGGGCCGGCAACTGATCGATTCTTGCATATCAAGCAAGACAAGGCCACCTGCGGCGGACGCCAATGGCCTCCTCCGCCTTCGCTTAGGGCATCGCCTCAAGCGTCCGTCGCAGGCCATAACGACACAACAGCCCTTGGGCAAGAAAGGAGCCGGTGATGTAGCGCACCCGAAAGGAGACGAAGACATGCACAAGGACATTTCAACATCAAAGGTGTTCTATCGTCCCATCGAGGCGGCCATCCGATGGGCTGGGTTGCTGCGGTATCTCCCGATGATCCTGGCCACGATCGCGTCACCGCGTGTCCTGCCTCGGTCGCTGAACTGCCCTCGATGGAATGAGTGCCGGCTGCACTCGGAACGTATCTATGACGGCATCCTCAACGGAGAGCTGCCCTACGGCAAGAACGGGATCACGCTCAATGATCCGAACCTGCTCAATTCTCTGGATCTGACTGTTCGCCATGTCGATCTAAAACGCTGGATGCGCACCCACTATCCCGAGCACCGGCCAGGATTTCTGTTCAGCCGTGGCGAACGCATGGCGCATCCTTTCATCACCATGGAAACAGGACAGGCGATCTGTCATGGTCCAATGAAATAGGACACCTCGATAGGGGCCCATAGACCCCAGAGGAAATGACGAACATGAAAGACAAAAGAGCGCGCAGGGCGTTTGACGCAGCCTTCAAGCTACAAGTGGTCAAGATGGTCCGAGAACAGAATCTGAGCGTGGCTCAGGTCAGCAAGGATCTGGATCTGGTTGACAGCGCGGTGCGCCGCTGGCTGGCGCAGTACGACGAAGAGGCGGCCGGACGTCCGGGTATTGGCAAGCCGTTGACGGCCGAGCAGCAACGCATTCGGCAATTGGAGTCGCAGGTCAGGCAACTGCAATCGGACAATGAACTCCTAAAAAAAGCGTCGGCCTTCTTCGCCCGGGAAATGAAATGATTCAGGACCTGATGAGTGCGCAAGCACAGGCGCAGAAGGCCCCAGTAAGCCAGTGGTGCAGGGTGTTGGGCATGAGCCGCTCGGGCTGGTACGCGGCGCGCAAGCGCGCCACCACAAAGGCTGCAGTGAGCCCACTGAGCCTTCAGGCCAAAGCAGTCTTCCATGCCAGTGGGAGCAGCTACGGCAGTCGCCGCCTGAGTGCACAGCTGAAATTGCAAGGCTGGGCTGTTGGGCGCTACAAAGCACGCACTTTGATGGCCGCGCACGGACTGCGAGCACGCTGGCGGCGCAAGTTCACGCACACCACCGACAGCCGCCATGGCTTGCCTGTTGCAGACAATGTGCTGCAGCGCCAGTTCAAACCTGAAAAGCCCAACCAGACATGGGCCAGCGACATCACCTACGTTCGCACACGCAGTGGCTGGGCTGCTGCCGGTTTCGATGACACCTTGTTAAGGTGGCAGATGAAACCGGAGGTGGTTAATGGAGAGAAGAAGGACATTCAGTCGCGAGTTCAAACTCGAGGCGGTCAAACTGGTCGTTGAGCGTGGCGTGTCTGTGGCCCAGGCAGCCAAAGACTTGGACGTTCACGAGAACGTGCTGCGCAAGTGGGTGCGTGAGCTGAGGCAGGAGCCTCAGGAGGCGTTCCCTGGCAACGGCAAACAAAAGGCGCAGGATGCTGAGATAGCACGGCTGCACAAGGAAGTGGCCAAGCTCAAGATGGAGCGCGACATATTGAAAAAAGCCGCGGCCTACTTCGCGAAGGAGTCGATGTGAAGTTCGGCTTCGTGGCGAAACACCGAGGGGCCTGGCCGGTCAATCTGATGTGCGAGGCGCTCGGTGTCTCGCGAGGCGGCTTCTACGCCTGGCTCACACGACCCAGGAGCCGGCGTAGCCTCAGCGACGAGGTGCTGGGTGCGCAAGTGCATCAGAGCTTTGTACGCAGCGACCGCACCTACGGCGCACGCCGTGTGTGGCACGACGTGCTGGAGCAAGGCCAGACCTGTGGGCTGCATCGTATTGAGCGGCTCATGCGGGAGCAGGCGCTGCGTGCGAGACCGCGAAGGCGTGGACTACCCAAGGACCGTGGCGCGCGTGGTGCTGTGGCTGACAACGTGCTGGACCGTCAGTTCCAGGCAGATGGTCCGAACCAGAAATGGGTGGCCGACTTCACCTATATCTGGACGGCAGAAGGCTGGCTTTACGTAGCTGCGGTACTGGACCTGTACTCCCGTCGAATCGTGGGCTGGTCGATGCAGGAGAGCATGACCTCGCAGCTCGTGGTGGACGCGCTGATGATGGCTGTGTGGCGCCGGGGCAGGCCAGTGGCACTGCTGCACCACTCGGACCAGGGTAGCCAATACACAAGCGAGCACTTCCAGAGGCTGCTGGACGAACAGGGCATCACTTGCAGCATGAGTCGGGCTGGCGAGGTCTGGGACAACTCGGCCATGGAGAGCTTCTTCAGTTCTCTGAAGACCGAGCGCACGGCCCGTAAGGTGTACAGGACACGAGGCCAGGCCCGCTCAGATGTGTTCGATTACATCGAGTGCTTCTACAACCCGACGCGTCGGCATTCGACGCTCGGATATCTCAGTCCCGTACAGTTCGAGCAAGCTCAAGAAGCTTAGGTCGGTGTCAACGAGACCGGCAGCAGCCCAGTTGGCATCCAAGCAATGCGAGATCAGCGAACGGGCGGAAACGACCTATCTCAACATCATTGGAGGGATGTTGACGCTGATGCTGAGCCAGTCGCCTTCAGGCGTGCCCTATTCCAGCTTCAAAACGCAGGAGGCCCTTGTCTCTGCATTGGTCGCCCACTACGGCGGCACCATGGGCATCACTGAGCGCACCTTAAACGGAAAGTTCGCCAACGCTAAGAGGTACGTTCGTAGCGCAAGCGCATGAGGTTATCCAGCTTGTATGTGCAATCGCGGAGATTGCATTTGCAATGTCTTTCCGCAGCCAGGTCTATTGAATAGAGGTCACGCCAACAAACGCCGCCGAGCGTTCAGGAGTGACCGCCATGTCGCAGACCCCTGTACTCCCGCCGAACGAGCGCCGCATCCTGCGGCTCGATGAAGTCGAAGCGAAGTCCGGCTTCAAACGCGCCCACATCTACAACCTGATGAAGAAGCGCCAGTTCCCTCAGGCGCTGCGCCTGGGCGTGCGCGCTGTCGGCTGGGATTCGATCGAAATCGACCAGTGGATCGCCGAGCGCCTCAACCACCGGACCTGACCCGCTCTCCCGCGGACTTCCCATTCCCAGCCGGAGAGCGCCATGCAGGTCGTGTCCATCATTTCAACGAAGGGCGGCGTCGGCAAGACCACGACGGCCGCCAACCTGGGCGGGCTCGCCGCGGACGCGGGCCTGCGCGTGCTGCTGCTCGATCTCGACGTGCAGCCCACCTTGTCCTCCTACTACGAACTGACCCAGCGCGCGCCGGGCGGCATCTATGAGCTGTTGGCCTTCAACGAGCGCGACCTTGGCCAGCTCGTGTCCCGCACGATCATCGCGGGCCTGGACCTGGTGCTGTCCGACGACCACCGGGGCGAGCTGAACACGTTGTTGCTGCATGCGCCGGATGGCCGCCTGCGGTTGCGGCATCTGCTGCCAGCACTTGCTCCCCTCTACGACCTGGTGCTGATCGACACCCAGGGCGCGCGTTCCGTGCTGCTGGAGATGGCGGTGCTCGCCTCCGATCTCGCGCTGTCGCCCGTCACGCCGGAGATCCTCGCGGCACGCGAGCTGCGGCGCGGCACCATGCAGTTGCTCGAAGACATTGCGCCGTACCGGCACCTGGGCATCGAACCGCCGCCGCTGCACTTGCTCATCAACCGCGTCCACCCGGTGTCCGCCAACGCACGGCTGATCCAGCAGGCCTTGCGCGACCTGTTCCAGGACAGCGCCGGCATCCGCGTGCTCGCCACCGACGTGCCGGCCATAGAAGCGTATCCACGTGCCGCAACGCGCGGCCTGCCGGTGCATCGGGTCGAGCACCGCCAGCCGCCCGGCAGAGTCGCCCCTGCCGCGCTCGACACGATGCGCGCGCTCGCCAGCGAGTTGTTCCCGCAATGGCAGGACCGACTGGCTCAAGTATCCGGCCGCCCGCAGCGACCTCTTGATCCTGGGAGGCCCCATGGCGAACGCACATGAGCTGGCCCGCGGCCACAAGCGGCTGCGCGCCCTGATCGAGTTCGCGGTCGGTGAGGGCTGGCACGTCAAGCGCACGCCGGGCGGGCACCTCAAGTTCACCAAGGCCGGCTGCGCGGCGATCTACACGAGTTCGACAGCGAGTGACCACCGGGCCGAATTGAACGCCCGTGCGCAGATCCGCCGCGCCGAGCGAGAGGCCCGCATGGCGCCGGCCGGCGGTCGTGGGGACTGCGAGGGGTGCGGCCATGGCTGACATGACCTCGCAGGACATGGCAGGCAAGCTGCTCGCGGCCGGCTTCGAGCGCAGCGGCCCAGCGGCTACGGCCTTGAGCGACCCGATCGCGGACACGCCCATGGTCGTGACGCTGGACCAGTTGCGGCCCTACGACCATGACCCGCGCATGAAGCGCAACCCGGCTTACGAGGAAATCAAGGCATCCATCCGCGAGCGCGGCCTGGACGCGGCGCCGGCCATCACGCGCAGGCCCGGCGAGGACCACTACATCATCCGCAACGGCGGCAACACGCGACTGGCGATCCTGCGCGAACTCTGGTCGGAGACCAAGGAAGAACGCTTCTTCCGCATATCGTGCCTGTTCCGACCATGGCCGGAGCGCGGTGAAATCGTCGCGCTGACCGGGCATCTTGCCGAGAACGAACTGCGCGGCGGCCTCACGTTCATCGAGCGCGCGCTCGGCGTCGAGAAAGCACGGGAGTTCTACGAGCAGGAGAGCGGCGCCGCCCTGAGCCAGTCGGAACTGGCCCGCCGCCTGGCGGCCGATGGCTTCCCCGTCCAGCGGTCGCACATCACCCGCATGGCCGACGCGGTGCGCTACCTGCTGCCCGCCATTCCCACTGTGCTCTATGGCGGCCTGGGGCGCCACCAGGTCGAGCGGCTGTCGGTCATGCGCACGGCCTGCAAACGCACCTGGGAGCACTACGCCAAGGACCGTTCGCTGCCGCTGGACTTCGACAGTTTCTTTCAGGAGGTGCTGGCGCAGTTCGACACGCAGGGCGACGAGTTCGCGCCGCAGCGCGTGCAAGACGAGCTGATCGGCCAGATGTCCGAGCTGCTGGGCATCGGCTACGACGTGCTGGCGCTGGACCTGACCGAATCGGAAAGCCGCCACCGGGCGCTGGTCAGTGACCCGACGCCACCTGCGGCGCAGCCGGCGTTGCCTTCGCCCACCGCCGGCACGCCGACTCCGCCGGGCGCAGCATCGTCCATCGCCACGCCTGCAGCGGCGGCCGGTCCTCCACCCGCCAGCCCTCCGGCGTCCGAGCCCACCTTGCGCCACGACGACACGGCGGTTGGCGAAGCGGCCACGGGAAGCCAGCCGGCCGCACCGGGCGATCTGCTTCGCGAGCACATCGTCTCGCCAGCACCGACGACAGAACGGCTCCAATCGATCCAGCGCATGGTCGCCGACCAGTTGGGCGATGCGCTGCCGCCCGACTTCTCGGCGAGCGTGCTGCAGTCCATCCCGGTGCAAGCCGGCGGACTCTATCCGATCTCCGACGTCTGGTACATCGACGCCGGCCTGGACACGCCCGATCGGCTGCGCATCCACATCGCGCAGTTCGCGCGCGAGATCGCCGGGGAGGCAGACCTGGACGAGTGCATCGAGGATCGCGCCGATGGCATCGGGTTTGCGTGCCGCGCCCGCGGCCAAGCCCCGTCGCCGCTCGGCCGCGCGGTGCTGACGCTGCTCACTTCCCTGACGGGTCAGCCCGTCGCCGAAGCGGGCCTGGACGGCGCGCAGCTCGCCGCCGACCTGCCGACCCTGTTGCACGGCCAGAGCCAAGGCCATGGCAGCGGCGCAAGGCGCTTGAGCGACACGGCGTTGGTCAAGCTCTTTCGGCTGCTGCGCCTCGCCCGGCGTCTGCTGGACCTGGAAGCCGGCACCACGGCGCCCGGGACGTGAGCGAGGGAGGCCGCATGTCCACATCGCATCCGCTCAACCAGGCCGTGATTGCCCAGGCGCTGTATGACCTTCGCAACGGCCAACTGCGCCGCTGCAAGGCCATGGGCTTCGGCGAGGCCGAGCTGGATGCGCTCAAGCACCCCGCGCTGATCAGCGTGCTGGCCAACGCCAGCGTCTCGTGGTGCTCGGTCACGGTCAACCGCGAAGTGCTGCAGCGCCTGCTCAACCAGGCACAGGACGTGGAGAAGGAAATCGCCACGGTCGATCGCATGCTGCGGCTGGGGGCCAGCACGGAGATGGTCAGCCGCTTCTATGGCCTGACCCATCAGGAAGTCGCCCTGCGGCGGGAGATCCTCGGCCTGCCCAAGCGCAAGGGGCGCCACCCCGTCCTGGACGAGACCCAGGACACCGAACTGTGGCGGCAATGGAAAGCCGTGACCAGCAGCAGGAACGTCGATCTGGAGGACGAGACCTCGATTCTCGATGCGGCCATGGACCTGGCCGAGGGCATGTCGCTGCCGCTCTCGGTGGTCTGGGCCGCGATCAGGAACTGGGTCGATCAGGGATTGGGCTAGGCCATGGCCGTGGACGACACCGCCCCACGAGCCCAGCGCCCTGGCCCCATCGCACTCGCCGACCTGTTCGACGCTGCGCTGAAGGACCTCGCGCCCAAGTCCAGCTCTGGCGCTCCCGCGTCCCTGCCTGCTCCAACGCCCACGCCTCCTACGTCCGGCGACGCCTTCCTGTTCAGTGGCAATCGGCACGAGAGCGTGCCGCGGCGGCTGTTCCTCGACCGCCGCCTGACACCGCTGGAGCGCAACGCCTGGCAGGTGTTCCGATTGATGCTCAACGACGATGGCGTCACGGCATTTCCCACCTATGAGCAGTTGCGCCCCTGGCTGGCGTCGATGCCCTGCGCAGGCCAGGCCTCCCATGAGACCGTGGCGCGGGCGCTGACGCTGCTGCGCCTGACGCGCTGGCTGAGCCTCGTGCGACGACGGCGCGACCCCAAGACCGGTCGCATCCTCGGCAACCTCTACGTCCTGCACGACGAACCGCTGACGCCGTTCGAGGCGATGCAACTCGACGCCGACTACCTGGCCCTGGTCAGCCAGTCGCTGGGGCATTCGGCCAAGGCCGTCCAGGTGGTGGGACTCAACACCCTCCAGGAGATCGCGGACGACCCGATGCTGTCCGGACGCACCTTGCCGTCGCGGCTGCAAGTGCTCGCCGAGCGCCTGGCCGACCAGGGCATCACCGCCTCCGAAAGTTATCCACAGGAGGATGCGGTCCACGATTCCGAAGAAGGGCCCGCGAGCCTTCTTCGGAATGGCGATCGCCCATCTTCGGAATCCGAAGCAGGGCCGAAACCCGCGCCAGACGGCGCTCTTCGGAATCCGAAGCAGGACCGTACAGTACGTAGTAGTCGTATTGATGAAGTACGTACTACCGCGCAGGCGCGTGCGCTGGGCGACCTGCAATGGCCCAAGCGCTTCGCGGAACTGAAGGCGGAACAGCAGGCCGGAGCCAAGATGGCGTTGCAGCAGGTGGACGCTGCCCTGCGGCAGGCCGTGCTGGACGAATGGGCCGCACGGTGCGGCAAGCATGGCATCCGCAACCCCGCCGGTTATCTGTTCGGCATCATCCAGCGCGCCATGCGCGGCGAGTTCAATGCCTGGGCCAAGCAGACCGGCCCGGCACCGCCAACACCATCGGCGGCGCGAGCGCCACCAACCGAGCCGCCGCGCAACGTCGTGCCGCCCGAGGTGGCCCGGCAGCACATCGAGCGCCTGCGCGATCTGCTGCGCAAATCCTGAGCACAGGGCTTGTCAAAGCCGTGAAGTAGATCTCCATGGCGGTCGGCAGAAACGGTCCCCTGGGGACGGCTGTGCGGTGAAGCGCCGGGCGACGGCGCGACATGCTGCGCAAAACCTGAGTAGAGCGCATGCAAGACCATGAAGCAGACCTCCATGGCGCTCAACGGAACGGTCCCCTGGGGACGGCTGCGCGGCGAAGGATCGTGTCGAACGGCAGCGCGACGTGCGGTGCAGCACGCATACCGTCAACAACCGAGGACGGGAACGCCGATGTGAGTGCCCATCTGCGGAGCGGTCCCCAGGGGACCGTTGCGCGCTGCGCCGCCAGCGCGCACAGAACCGGGGGTCGGCTCATTTCGGTTTGTTGACTGACTGCCTTCCGCTGCATGCGGATGCTGGCGGCTCCCTGTCCACCAGCGAGCGATCACCATGGCAACCAGCAACGAACCATTGCAACTCAACCTCGGCTCCCTGCGCAGCGCGATGTCGCTGACGCTGCACACCCACCACGCCTCGCGCATCTGGCATGGCCGCGCCGCCGCCGAGGGGCGACCGGGCATCGTCGGCCTGAACGGCTACATCGCCGTCATGAACAAGATGAAGCGCGGCTCGGAGCAGGACGACCCATACAGCGACTGGTGGATGCTTCGCATCGAAGACAAGCTCGACCAGACCAGGACCACGCTGCAGACGCTGCGCGACCAGGTGGACCAGGCCCTGGCCGGCGTGCCCGCCGCGTTGACCCTGGGCGAGAACCTCAACGTGCAGCCCGTCAAGCTTCCGCTGTTCGTCAATGCGCAGTTGGGCTTTGCCGCCGTCTATCTCCTGGCCGACTACGACGACATCGCGCGCAAGCTGATCCTCGCCCACCACACCGCGCTGATCGATCGCTCGACGTTGGAGCGCTGGCTCAACGAAGGTGCCCACGCGCTGCGCAGCCTGTTCAGCCTGGCCCAGCAATACCGCTACTCGGGCTGCACCCGCGACGACTTCGCGGCCAAGAACGCCGCAGCTCGGGCAGCATTGGAGAAGTTCGGCGAACTGCCGCAGGACGTGCTCGAAGGCATGCGCCGCTCGAAGTTTGCGCCGCCCGTCGTGCGCCGTGGTCTGCAACAGCGTGGTGATAGCGCTGCCGCAGCCGCATCTCCCACCGACGAAGGCGCTGCCGCCGATTCGGCCGAGGCCAAGTCCACAGCCGCCGGCGAGGACGAACCGGCATGAGCGACCCGAACCGCGAACCGCGCTACTTCCGTCGTCTGGAACAGCCAGCCTTCATGCGGCTGGAACACGCGGCCTCTCTAAAAGGCCTTTTAAAGCCTTTTAAAGGTAAAGGGGACTTCGAGGCCTGGGCCAGCCAGTGCTTCGCCATGCGCGACGAGTTGATTGCCCTGGCGCAGCGACAGGTGCTGCCACAGGCGTGCGGGCATCCCTTCCACCTGCTTCCCGTCGAGCTGGCCCAGCAGACCACTGGCGCAGGCACGACCTTTCTTCGCTGGCGCAAGCACGATCGATCGGCCATGGGCGTGGCGTTGTGGCAGGAGCTGATGGCGAGCCCCAGCACGCCGGTCAACCTGCTGCACGACCTGCACGAGATCGAACTGCAGCGCGTCATGCTGAACATGCAGATCAGCCTGCTGCACACCCTGGGCAGGCAAGCACAGGAATGCGCCAGCAAGGCCGCGCAGGCGGACAACACCTACCTGCGCCGGCTCGCGTCCGTTCCTGCCGCAGTGCGCGATCGGTGATTGCGCCTGCCATCCGAGCACGCGCCCGAGCCCAACGAGGCACGGGTATTTCAACCACCACGGAGATTCCAACATGAGCACACAATTCATCGGCGAGGGCAACATCGGATCGCCTCCCGAGTACCGCGAATTCCCCAATGGCAACGACGATCCTCGCCGGTTGCTCCGGCTGAACGTGTACTTCGACAACCCCGTCCCCACCAAGGGCGGCGAGTTCGAGGACCGCGGCGGCTTCTGGGCGCCGGTGGAACTCTGGCACCACGACGCCGACCGCTGGCAGCAGCTCTACCAGAAGGGCATGCGGGTGCTGGTCGTCGGCCGCATGGAGCGCGACCCCTGGACGGACAACGAAGATCAGCCGCGTGAGACTTGGCAGGTCAACGCGCGCAGTGTCGGCATCCTGCCGTACCGCATCGAGTCTGTGGCCCTCAGCCCGAAGCCACAGGAGGCAGAGCCGAAGCCCCAGGCCACCCAGGAATCGACGGCGCCGAAAGAGACCAAGCGCAGGAAGTGATCGGGCATGGAGGGCGGCTGCCGCAGTGCTTCGCCGCCCTCCATGCGCTGCGAATTATCCCCAGGGGATAGCTCCACCAACGTCCACCGAGTTCCACGCGCGCTCCCGGAAATCGCGGCTCTCGGCCCGCACACTTCCGGCCACGCACCTTCCCCGCACTCGCCATTTCATCGGCGTGAAAGCGGTCGCTGCCGCATGCGGCTTGTTTGCTGCTGCCAGGGGCTGCGCTCGGCATCCTCGATCCCAGCAACTCCATGAACAACAGGAATCGGGATGGACGGATATGCGGCTGTTCTTGTGCGAGAAGCCCTCCCAGGGCAAAGACATTGGCCGGATTCTCGGCGCCACGCAGCGCGGTGAAGGCTGCCTCAACGGTTCCGGCGTCACGGTCACCTGGTGCATCGGCCATCTCGTGGAGGCGGCGCCGCCCGAGGCCTACGACGAGCAGCTCAAACGATGGTCCGTTGAGCAGTTGCCCATCATTCCCCAGCACTGGCGGGTCGAGGTCAAACCGAAGACCGCCACGCAATTCAAGGTCGTCAAGGCGCTCTTGGCGAAGGCGACTCACCTGGTTATCGCCACCGATGCCGACCGCGAGGGCGAATTGATCGCCCGCGAGATCGTGGAGCTTTGCGGCTACCGCGGCCCCATCGAACGCCTGTGGCTGTCGGCGCTCAACGATGCGTCCATTCGGGCGGCACTGGGCAAGCTGCGGCCTTCGGCCGAGACGCTTTCGATGTACCACTCGGCGCTGGCGCGCTCCCGTGCGGATTGGCTCGTGGGCATGAACCTGAGCCGGCTGTTCACGGTGCTGGGGCGACAGGCGGGTTACGACGGCGTGCTGTCGGTCGGCCGCGTACAGACCCCGACGCTCAAGCTCGTTGTGGACCGCGACCGCGAGATCGCGCGCTTCGTGTCCGTACCATACTGGGCCATCGCCGTGTCCCTGTTCGCAGGCGGTTCGACTTTCGCCGCGCAATGGGTTCCACCCGATGCGTGCACCGACGACGCAGGCCGCTGCCTGCGGCAGCCGGTCGCACAGCAGACCATGCAGCAGATCCGCGCTGCGGGCAGTGCCCACGTCGTGTCGGTGGAGACTGAGCGTGTCCGCGAAGGCCCGCCGCTGCCGTTCGACCTGGGCACCTTGCAGGAAGTGTGTTCCAAGCAGCTTGGGCTGGACGTGCAGGAAACCTTGGAGATTGCCCAAGCCCTGTACGAGACGCACAAGGCCACGACGTACCCCCGCTCGGACTCCGGCTACCTGCCCGAGAGCATGTTTGCCGAAGTGCCCACCGTTCTCGACAGCCTGCTCAAGACCGATCCCTCGCTGCGCTCGATCATGGGCCAGCTCGACCGCTCGCAGCGCTCGCGCGCCTGGAACGATGGCAAGGTCACGGCGCACCACGGCATCATCCCGACGCTCGAACCGGCGAAGCTCTCCGCCATGAGCGAGAAGGAACTGGCCGTGTACAGGCTCATCCGGTCGCATTACCTGGCGCAGTTCCTCCCTCACCACGAGTTCGACCGCACTGTGGCCAAGTTTTCGTGCGGGGGGCAGAACCTGGCGGCCACGGGCAAGCAGGTTGTCATCCCGGGTTGGCGCCAGGTGCTCGCCGAGCCGCAGGCCGAAGACGGTGATGGCGAGGGCGATACTGCGGTCCGCGCCCAGGTGCTGCCCGCGCTGCCGAAACTGTATGAGGGCCTGGCATGCCAGGTGGCCGACGTCGATCTCAAGGCACTCAAGACGCTGCCGCCCAAACCGTACACGCAAGGCGAGTTGGTCAAGTCCATGAAAGGCGTCGCCAAGCTGGTGTCCGATCCCCGCCTGAAGCAGAAGCTCAAGGATACGGTTGGCATCGGCACCGAAGCGACGCGGGCCAACATCATCGGCGGCCTGATCGCTCGCGGCTACCTCGTGAAGAAGGGGCGCGCCATCCGCGCCTCGGATGCGGCTTTCACTTTGATCGATGCCGTGCCTGCGGCGATTGCCGACCCTGGCACCACCGCCGTCTGGGAACAGGCGCTCGACATGATCGAGGCCGGACAGCTCACCCTGGACGTGTTCATCGGCAAGCAGGCCGCGTGGATTTCGCAGTTGATTGCGCAGTACGGCAGCGCCTCCCTGTCCATCAAGGTTCCCCAAGGGCCGGCATGCCCGCAGTGCGGCGCACCCACGCGCCAGCGCAGCGGCAAGAGCGGCCCGTTCTGGTCGTGCAGCCGCTACCCGGACTGCAAAGGCACGCTGCCAGTCGAATCCGGCAGCTCCAAGCGCGGCGCCTCGCGCCCGCGCCGTAGCGGCCGCAAAGGCTCCTGACCGCCCCCGTTCCCCGTGAGCCGTGCCCGCCTTCGGCGGCGTGGCCCCTGTCCCGCACTCCGCCGCATGCCCTGCGGGACGCCCAGCGCGCAACGCCTTCTTGATCCGTGTGCGCGTCCCGCCCAGCCGTCCCCGGCCGCGGGACCTGAAGGTAGCTTCTCTGCGAGCCGCACCACGCGCGTTCTGTTGATCTGCGTTTCTTCCGCCCTCTGCGAAGGGTCTCCCGGTGGCTTGCCAGGCTGCACGAGCCACCGGGAGACCCTTCGTGGTCAGCGGTAATCGGTGCCGGTGCCCGCCGGTGCAAAAACGGGCTCCCTTTGTGCGCGGATGTGCGCCAGACGATGCCGGCCCCAGCCACGACATGGGCCGGGTGTGATTGCTTGATGAGCAGACGGTTCTAGCGACGACCGGGCCTGCCAATCAGCCCACGGGTGGTTCCTCTTTTCTCCCGAGCCGAAGGCCGTTGGGCCTTCGGCGCCATTCTCCTGCCCATCAACGTCCCGGCCCGGCCATTGGCCTGGGCCACACGAACAGGAGAGACGACATGCACCCTCAACCTTGCGCACCGCTGCTGTACGGCAGACGGAGGTCGAGAACGGCATGCCCGCCTATCGCGCGGCCATCGCCAATGGTACGCTCGGCTGCAGCCGAGGCCGTAGCCCAAAGGCTGGACTACCTCTTTTGCAGAGGTAAACCTCGGGATGAACTGGGCGAAAACATGCCTTATGTGCCCGCCTTACGGCGAGCTGTTTCCGATGCTTCGCGCAGGATTTCCCGCCCCCCATTCGCTGCGATTGCGGCCACGATGACGCCCAGCACCAGATCCGGGATGTTCGACCCGAACCCCATCACCAGCACCCCGGACAGCACAATCGCACCATTGACGATGGAGTCGTTGCTGGTAAAGATCGCTGACGCCTTGAAGTTCACATCTTCCCCGCGATGGCGGCGCAGTAGTCTGAGGCACACTAGGTTCAAAGCCGCGTTCAGCGCGGCCATGGCCATCATGGCTGGGCCGACAGGCTCTTCCCCTCCAGCGAAGCGGCGTAGGACTTCCAACAGCAGCAGCGCGGCCAGGCCGATTAGCAAGAAACCCGACAAGCGGGCCGCGCCCACCTTGACCGTTGCCGCACGACCGACGGCATACAGGCTAACCGCATAGACCGACGCATCGGCGAGGTTGTCCAACCCGGCGCCCATCAGCGCCGTAGAGCCAGCCCAGATGCCAAGGGCAATGCCGGCGGCGGACTGCGTCAGGTTGATCAGCAACACAGTCAGAAGAATCTTTCGGTCCTTCGCATCGCTCGCATCTAGGCGGCCCAACTCGTCGTTTTCGTGATTTCTGTGGTTTTCAGCCATGCATTGTTCCTTCCAAATCGATGGATGCTGAAGCCTGTAGCGGCTGGAGAGTCAAGGCGCAGATGCAACGAACTTGCCACAGGGTCTTCCCGGACGCCCTTGACTCTACCGTAGCTAGAAGGTTTTCCAATCCAGTCAGAGCTTTAGGACAGAACAGATGAGCACCAATGCGCCCCCTTCATTGCGACTGTCATCCGGTATGGCTGCTATCCACTGATCCGTGGCGCCACTGCGGTTGTGCTCTTCGGCGAGCTCGCGACCGGCCGGCCGTCTTTTCCGACGGAGCTACTCACAGTGATCGTCGCGCTCGCTTGTGCCGCCTTGCTAGAGGGCGGGCGGCCTTTCCACTCCCCGTTGAGCCAGTAGCGGCGTTCCAAGCTGTGGTTGGCCGTCGGCGCATGGCTCGGCTTCTTGGTCGTGCATCTGGCCTTCCAGCACTCCAATCTGGGATACCGGGTCGGGCCGTTGGGATTGTTGATCGGGGTGGCTGAAGCCCATCGCTGGCATCACAAGCGTGAGCACGAAGACGCCCAAGTCAACTACGGCGATTTCTGGATGCCCGGGGGCCACTTGTTCAGCGCTTTCCGGTCGCAAAAGCACACGCTGGGCGCCAAAGAGTGACACTCAAGAAAGATGGACTTTCCAATGGACTACGGCCCGCAGCTTGTCTATCCCTTCCGGAGCCGGCCAGCAGCGGCAAACGCTTGCGCTGCTGGCTATACGATCTTGCCCACGTCGCATTCTTGCGCGAGTCGGGCCTTGCGGCTTCTTGCGAAGCGATCGCGAGTTGCGTGGCGTGCCCATGAGTCGGGCCGCGTCGTGGCGCACTGCTACCTTGGCCTGCACCTGCACCTGCGCAGCCACGCCGCGATGCTCGGTCTGGCCTGGAGAACCCGTAAGGTGGCGGAGATTGCGGCGCGCAGGTCGTCCGGCTCGCGCTGGCTCCTGTGGGCCACGCCCTCGGTCGCACGCCGTCTCAAAACGTCAGAACCGCGCGCTTTCGCATGATGGAGCGCGGCACGTGGCTCTCAGAACTGGACCCGATCACTTCCAGCACCGATGACACGCTCGAGCTTCAGGCGGGCTCGGCCAAGCTGTTGAGAATGCCGCACTCGCGCGAGGTTCGGGCGCTATCGCAGGAGCGTCGCAGATCCATTAACTCGCGCTCCAAGGCGCGCAATTCCTTCATCTTGGTCCGCACTTGCGCGATATGAGCGTCGACCAGCGCGTTCACCTCGCCGCAGCCCAACTCTGGCCGATCCCGTAAGTTCAGCAGTTGACGGATCTCATCCAGCGTCATGTCCTTCGCCCGGCAGCGGCGGATGAACAGCAAGCGCTGCAAATGGACTTCGTCATAGAGCCTGAAGTTGCCCTCGCTACGTGCAGGCTCGGGCAGCAAGCCTTCTGACTCGTAAAAGCGCACGGTCTGCACCAAGCAATCTGCCTTCTTGCCCAGTTCACCGATCCGCATCATGGTTGCTTCCTATAAAAAACTTGACTCTATATCTACTAGAGGTTTTCTAATGATGGCATCCGGGGAAAACCTTGTCAATGAAGAGCGATCTATGAACAAAGAACCTTCCAGCCCATGCGCCTGCTCCGGCGGCAATGGCCAACAGACGGCGTGCGCCAGTGAGCAGGCCAGCACTGAAACCACCGTTTTCCACGTGAGCAACATGGATTGCCGCAATGAGGAAGCACTGGTGCGGCGAACGCTGGAGGGCATGCCCGGTGTCGAGCGGCTCCTGTTCGATCTTCCGCAGCGTTTGTTGACCATTTCGCACCGCGAAGTCTCGGCCGATGCCTTGGAGCAAGCGCTGAATTCGGTGGGCATGAAGGCTCAGGCTGTCCGAGACGCCGCCGTGTCGACCACCTACCGCATCGAGAACATGGACTGCCCGAGCGAGGAGAAACTCATCCGCTCGCACCTCGGGGCAGTCGAGGGAATTCAGGACCTCGACTTCGACCTCGCTGAGCGCACCCTGTCGGTGAAACACCTCGCTCAGGCACGCGCGCAGATGGAGCAGGTCCTGGCCTCGATCGGCATGCGCGCCAAGGAGCAGACCTTCGGCCACACGGGGCCGATCGAAGCCGCGGCTGTGATCCCATCCTCGGCCCTGCAGCAGCAACCAACCGCTGCCGTTTCCGCGCCGCCGATCGGCGAGCGGGTGACGTACCGGATCGAGAACATGGATTGCCCGACGGAAGAAGCGCTGATCCGCGACCGGCTGGGCAAGCTGCCGGGTGTGACCGCGCTCGACTTCAATCTGATGCAGCGTGTGCTGGGAGTCCAGCACACGCTGGCGACCTCAGCGCCGATCGAGAAGGCGCTTGCTTCCATTGGAATGCAGGCTGCGCGGCAGGACATGCAGACAGCCACCACGGTACTTCGCATCGCGAAGATGGACTGTCCGACCGAGGAAAGTCTGATCCGCGGCAAGCTGCAAGGCATGCCGGGCGTGCAGGGAATGGATTTCAACCTGATGCAGCGCACGCTCACGGTTCGGCACACACCCGACGCGATCAAGCCGGCAGTCGAAGCCATCGAATCGCTGGGCATGGAAGCCGAGGTCCAGAGGACTGATGAGCCGCGCGATGCCCCGGTGGCCGCGCACAAGACCAATTGGTGGCCGATGGCGGTTTCGGGCGTTGCGGCGGTGGCCGCCGAAGGCGTGTACTGGGTCAACGACGGCAATCATTGGGCCGTGATCGTGCTGGCACTGGTTTCGATCTTCACCGGCGGCCTCAGCACCTACAAGAAGGGCTGGATCGCGCTGAAGAACCTCAACCTGAACATGAACGCCCTGATGGCCATCGCGGTCACCGGCGGCATGGCGATCGGCCACTGGCCGGAGGCCGCCATGGTCATGTTCCTGTTCGCGTTGGCGGAAGTGATCGAGGCGAAGTCGCTGGACCGCGCCCGCAACGCCATTCGGGGGCTGATGGACTTGGCGCCCGAGACCGCGACCGTGCGGCAGGCCGATGGCTCATGGACAGAGCTGCCGGCCAAGGAGGTCGCAAAGGGCGCGGTGGTCCGCGTGCGTCCTGGCGAGCGCATCGCACTGGACGGCCTGATCACCTCGGGTCGATCGGCCATCAACCAGGCGCCCATCACCGGCGAGAGCCTGCCCGTCGAGAAGGCCGAAGGTGACCAGGTCTTCGCCGGAACCATCAATGAGACCGGCTCTTTCGAATACAAGGTGACCGCAGGCGCCAGCGACTCGACGCTCGCGCGCATCATCCATGCCGTGGAGTCCGCGCAGGGCAGCCGTGCGCCCACGCAGCGCTTCGTCGACCAGTTCGCCCGCGTCTACACGCCGGCGGTGTTCGCGGTGTCCGTGCTGGTTGCCGTCGTGCCGCCGCTCGCCTTCGGCGGCGCATGGTTTGACTGGGTCTACAAGGCCCTGGTACTGCTGGTGATCGCCTGCCCCTGCGCTCTGGTCATCTCCACGCCGGTCACCATCGTCAGCGGCTTGGCCGCTGCCGCCCGACGCGGCATCCTGATCAAGGGTGGCGTCTACCTGGAGGGCGGGCGCAAGCTCAAGGCGTTGGCCCTGGACAAGACCGGCACACTCACACATGGCAAGCCCGAGCAGACCGACTTCGTGCCGCTGATCGGCGAGGCGCAGGAAGTTGCCGCCTGGGCCGCAAGCCTCGCGGCACGCTCGGACCATCCTGTGTCTCAGGCCATCGCCCGCAAGGCGAACCGTGACGGCATCGCGCTGCACGAGGTCGACGACTTCGCGGCGCTGCCTGGCCGCGGCGTGCGCGGCCGCGTCGCCGGGCGCATGTTGCACATGGGCAACCACAGGCTCGCCCAGGAGCTGGGCCTGAGCGAAGCGACGCTCCAGGCTCGGCTGGAGACCCTGGAGCGCCAAGGCAAGACAGCGATCCTGCTGATGGACGATGCGACCGTGCTCGGCATTTTTGCAGTGGCCGACACCGTGAAGGAAACCAGCCGTGAGGCGGTGGCCGACCTGCAGGCGCTGGGTGTGCGCACGCTGATGCTGACGGGGGACAACCAGCACACGGCCGCGGCCATCGCTGCCCAGGTCGGAATCTCTGAAGCCCGTGGTGACCAACTGCCCGAAGACAAGCTCAAGACCATCGAAAGCCTGGTCGGCGGCGAGGGCCAGGTGGGCATGGTGGGCGACGGCATCAACGATTCGCCCGCGCTCGCCCGTGCCGACATCGGCTTCGCCATGGGCGCGGCCGGCACCGACACCGCGATCGAAACAGCCGACGTCGCCCTGATGGACGACGACCTGCGCAAGATCCCCGCCTTCATCCGGCTGTCGCGTAGCACTGCGGCGATCCTCACGCAGAACATCGTTCTGGCCCTTGGCATCAAGGCGGTGTTCCTTGCGTTGACGTTCACAGGGCATGCCACCATGTGGATGGCTGTGTTCGCTGACATGGGGGCAAGTCTTTTGGTTGTCGTCAATGGGCTGCGCCTCCTGAAGTTCAAGGCGGCATGAACAATGGATGAACCATCTCTTCGCAAGACGCAGTGGTACTCACTCGCGATCGTTATATTCGCCGGCGATCAGGCAGCTAAGAGCTACATTGACGCGACAACTCCCTTGGGTTGGTCGCACGAGGTGGCGTCATTCTTCAACCTAGTTCACGCTCTCAATCCCGGCGCGGCGTTCAGCTTCCTTGCTGGCGCGGGCGGCTGGCAGCGGTGGTTTTTTCTGGCGATCGCGTTCGCAATATCGGCATGGCTCGCATGGCTGCTCTCCCGGCCGCTGCGCAAAACGGAAGGCCTTTCGTACAGCCTCATTCTGGGCGGCGCATTGGGCAACGCGTTCGACCGCGCCACGCGCGGGCACGTTATCGACTACATCGACTTTCACCTGCACGGCTGGCACTGGCCCGCCTTCAACATCGCTGACATGGCCATCGTGGGCGGGGCGATCGCGCTGGTGGCCCAGTCGTTCATGAGCGTGGAGAACCCGGCCGCCACAAAGGAGTCCCAGTGACATTGGGACGATCCGGAAATTCGCAATGCACACGGTGCAGGACACCAATCTGAAGAGAACGGCCCCCAGCATGAGCGGCCGCGGCTTGGCCCTCATGCTAGCGCCCACCGCCGCTTTTGCTGCAACGCCCTGTTGCGATGGCGGCGATTGCTGCAACGACGTCGCAATGCCTTGCTGTGAATAAACAGCACGCAAGCCAGTTGACCTGGCAATTATGAAAGTCCATCACGGCGATGCTGGCCTTTTTCGTTCCAATGAGCCGTCACGGAGAGGTGATGATGAAGCTATGCCGGGATCCTGCAAGCTTTAGGACGGTCTTCTTTACCGCATAGCGATATGCTGATGTCACCCGTTCGCCTCGCCTGGCAAGTACAAGTAGTTCGTCGCGGTTTTCTGGCCGTGTCCGCCCGCTTCGCTGGCCCTTTTGCCCCAAACAAGCGCAATCATGCCTGCGTTACCACCAAAGTTCGCCCCCGCCAGTTGCTGTTCCTAAAGGGCATCAAGCTCAACGCCATCGCCGACCGGCCAGCGTATTTCGCATCGCTGCGTGCCCGTCGGGGCCAGCCCATCGTCATCCTCGCAGAGCTGGGACCGGACGAGGCATTCGCCCTGTGGAAGCAGCATGTACTGGGCGACAGGCCTCGCTGACCCAGTTTCGCCTCATCCTCCTGACAGCCCCGCACTTATTGCGGGGCTTTCTTTTTTCCGCGTTCGCCAATCGGGGCTGTTGCAAATGCCGATTTCCGGCTGACGCGGCTCGCCTCGCGCATGAAGCTGCCCGCATGTGTCGCTGATTCGTCAGCACCATGCCAGCAGCCAGAGTTTCCAGGCTGCCGCGGATTCTTTCCGCGCTACCCGCCAGTCCGCCATCGCATCGAGTCTGCGGACGCGCGTCACCCGTGACGCCGATGCTTTTTTCTCAACCGCGTGCGGGAGCTGCCATCCCGTGAGGGACGAGGCCCCGCTTTTTCCAAGGAGCCCGTCCATGTCCCAGCAAGCCTCTTTCGGCCAGTTGGCCTTGATCCATTGCGGCAAGTTCCTGCCGCTCGAAATCCTGCATAGCGCCGCCGGCCACTACATCGGCACGCGCGATACAGAAGGTCCCGTTTCGCGGGAATCCTGCCAGTACTTCCGCAGCTATGCCGCGGCTCAACGTGCCCTCGAAAGAGGCGGCTGGTCCCAGCTCGCCACACCCTGATCCAACTGGAGGAACCACGTCATGAACCAGCTTTTGCCCCAGGAAGTCGTCGATCAGATCATGCGGGAAGAGCAGCATTTCGCCGCCGCGCCCCAAGCCTTCTTCGAGGTCTGGAAGCGCGGCGTCGAGATCGCAGGCCCGCAATGGTTTGGCGACGGCACGCGCGAAGGCCTGAACCAGGCAAAGAGCAAGTGGGATCTGCGTCCCGACATGCTGCGTGCCAACGACGCACTCGGCGTCCTGAGCAGCGGGGAACGCATGTTCCTGTCCGCCATGTTCAGCTTCTACAACGCGCGCGAGGGCGGTGCCATGCTCAAGCGCTGCCACTTCCAAGGACTGTCGGACTTCGATGGTCTCGATCTGCAACGCCGCAAGGTCATCGCCGATCTGTTGGTGAACTACAGCGGTTGGTGAGCCGGTCTGCGGCATACCACCGTCTTTTTGTTCACTGCCCATGAGGGACATGCGTCCACGCGGCCATGTCCCTCGATTTTTCTTCCGTCAGCCTGCGCCGATTGGCCCAAAGCCCTCGATCAGTGCCGCCTGACGCTTTTTCCACTTTCAACCCACCGGGGTTCAATTCCCGGTGGCGGGAATTGGCTCCATTATTCAATCTGGAGAAATTCCATGACCCAGAATCCCAATCCCTTTGTACGCGGCTACTGGAATCTGAGAGTCGTCCGAACGCTGTGCATCTGCTACGGGGACGGAAGCCCGCATGTCTGGCGATCCATCCACACGAGCCAAGCGCATCTTTCCGACAACGACCTGATCTCATCGCCTTGCATCGTCACCAGCGACTTCGCGTTGATCAAAAGCGGCACTGACGCCATCAGCGACGAGCTGATTGCTGAATGTGATGCTGTTGAAGGCATCAACGGCGAAGGCGTGGTGGGCGCCGTGGTCTATGCCATCCATGGCGACGACCTCGACGGCCGCCCGGTCCATGTCGGTGATACCTATTCGGCCGAAGCCGCGCGAGACGTGGTGCAGCGGTTGAGTTTCGAGACCGGCTATTACAGCCGGTGCTGGGAAGTCAGCAGCGCGCACATCTGCCAGGAAACCGGCCAGTACCTCGCCAACCTGGCAGACCTCGCCACGCCGGAGGCTTTTCTGTTCATCGCCTTTCGGGTTCCGTACAGCCCGGCGATTGGCGTCAAGCTGATCTCCACGCCCTGGACAGACAAGAACCTGGAATATGCCGAGGGCATCAGTGCTGAGCAGCTTCGACAGGAGCACCGCGACAAGGGCATGCCTGACGACCTGGCGAACATCCTTGAACTGGCCGGCCAGGCAGATGTGCGCATCCTCATCCTCGATGCCGACGCACCCGCGCTACTGGGCTTGCCACTGGCCGAGACCTAGCAGACACGCGACGCGCAAGCCTTCCCCTTTATCCCCCATATGCCAGCCCGCCTCCCACCAGGAGCCGGGCTGGTTCAATTCCATAGGAGCAATCTCATGTTCCCCGATCTCATCTTGCCCACGCCCGACTTCGAGAATCAGCTTGGAGCCTGCGTCAACGCCATGAGCCAGGACGACGCCATCGGCCAGATCCTGGTGTTCGAGCGCATGAGCGGTACGCTGCACATGCGCCATATCGACAGCGCCGATCTGGTGGACACCGACATTGACGACTACGAAATGGTCGTATTCGACGGTGGCAACACAAGCGGCGACACGTGGAAGCACGTGTTCTTCCCGCGTCAGCGAGAACACTACTTCGTGTACGAAGCCTGACCCCCAAGCCCCTTTCGAGGGGCTTTTTCTCGCCCGCAGCGCTGGAAAGCGGGTGCGATGGGGTGCCGTTTCCTGCAAGCGGGCCGCTTACTCCCGGGCCATTCTTGCCCCATGTTCGTCGGCGTTGCCGACACATGCCCAGGCAGCCAAGACCTTCAAGGCTGCAAGCACGGGAAGCCGTGCTGGTCGATGTTTTCCACGGACGTACCGCGTCCATCCACACCACCCACAAGGGACCTCTCCCTTGCGGGCGGGGGAATCCCTTGTTTCTTCCTCAAGGAGATTCCCATGGACCGTTCCCTCATCAAATCCATGATGCCTTCGCTAGTCGCAGGCCACGTGCCCCGCAACGTGCGGTCGTTCAAGTACCGCGTGTTCGACGATCAGCCGCAATCTTCGACATTGGGCTTCGCCGTCGACCCCCAGCCCTTCGACGGGAAGGTAGTCGCCATCACCGACGATGCCATCGTCGTCAAGCTCAAGCCGAGCGAGTTCGCTGTGCTCGATTCCAAGCTGGTGACCACCGTCCCCGACGAAGGCGCCAAGGTGCATGTCCAACCCTACGCACGGCGCCGTTTCGATGGGCTGCGGGCGGACACGCCGGAAGAGCGCACCGAGATGACGTCCGACGGCATTCCCTACACCGTCAAGACGCACATCCTCGGCTCCGCGCCGGCCAAGCTGCCCATTCCCGAGCCGCAGTGCATGGAGCTGGGTCAGCTCATCCAGCAGTTGGAGGAAATGCCGGCGCCCGATGGCTTCCGGCGCATCACCCACATGCTGGTCGATGCGGGTGCCCGGGATTTCACCTGGGTCGATCCGACGCCGTCCAAGATCATCGAGACGCCTCCGGCGATCAGCTTCACGGTCTCGACCGCGAAGTTCGAGGGCCGGGTGACGGTGCTGTACGACCGAGGCGGCGACACCTACGTGGTGGAGCTGCATCGCGACGGCGAATTGGTCGATCGGCATGACGAGGTGTATTTCGACATGCTCGGCGAAGTGCTGGAGCGACTCATCGACGACGGACGTTGGCGCCTGATCGATGTGAGCGTGATCGACGCCAAGGCTACCCGGCAGCGCCAGGCGGTGCCGGCATGACGCCGGAAACTGAATCCTGCCGGTTCTACGGCTGACCCGTGGGTCCCGCCACGAAGTTTCGCCCATGGGCCATGTGCCCACAGGCCCTCCATCCATGCGGATGGAGGGCCTTTTCTCTATTCCACATAGGAGATTTCAACCATGTCACTGCGATTCAAAGGCTCCGACCTGCGCCCCGTGCTGACCGAGGCCATCGCCAGCCAATGCCGCGTCATCCTGGTCAAGGACCAGGGCGTGTACTTCCTCGCCGAGCAGGGAGAGCGCCGCCCGGATGGGCGTGTGAAGCTGCTGGCCTATGCCGTCGGCTGCAACCCGGATACCGACCCGTTCGACGACTGGTGGGAACTGGCGCGCGCCGAACTGGGCGGCGACGACTTCGGGGAGTACTTCGACCCGAAGGACGGCGTATTCACGCGCATCCTGCACACCGAAGACGACCTGATGCTGTCGGCCACCGCCACACATCTGTCGCTGGAGGTGGTGCCTCCCGCATAGCGCGGCAACCGCCACTCGACTCTCGCAGCCCCCCACACCGGGGGCTTTCTTTTGCGCTGAGCCGGGCTGCGTGGACAAAGGGAAACGCGCGGATGCCAATTGATTGCTGTCGCGCGCGCGAGGCCCGGCCATGCTGACCCCATGCCTGCTGACGCTGTCAGCGACATGCCAGGCAACCATCGGTCTTCGAGGTTGCGGCGCAGTTTCCACTGCGTGACCGAGCCAGCTCGCACCGCATCCATCCGCGAGCGGCCACCAGTCCCTGGTGGCGGATGCTTTCGCCTTATCAACCCACCGCGGGGTTACGCACCTTTCCCCGCATGCGTGGGCTCGGTGTGTCTCCGCTTTTCCCTATGGAGATTCACCATGAACACCACTTCCAACGAGAAATCGTATTTCGACCTCCACACCTCGGGCATCGGCTACCTCCAGCGTGTCCGTGAGGTGCCCGTCAGGGGCGGCCGCCGTGCGCAGCCCTTCCTGGCCTGCACCATCGCCGCGCTGGTCGGCCCCGCCAGGGACCCGAGCTACCGCTACTTCGACGTCAAGGTCTCGGGTGCCGAGGCCAAGAAGCTCGTTCAGCGCTACATCGGCGTTGACGATTCCAAGCAGCGACCGCTGGTGCGCTTTCGCCTCGGCGACCTCTGGGGCGATGCCTACATCCGCGACAAGGGCGAACAGAAAGGCCAGGCCGCCGCATCCCTCAAGGCGCGACTGCTCAAGGCCGAGCTGATCGAGCGGGCCGAACTGGCTTCGATCGAGCAGCACGAGTTGATCACCCGTGGCATCGGCTACCTCAACCGTCCGAAGGACGTCACCCCCAAGGATGGTGACCCGTTCCTGTCGTGCTCCATCGCCGCGCTGGCCGGACCTGTCGATGAACCGGAATATCGGTACTTCGACACGATCGTCGCCACCCCTGAAGCCGAGCATCTGGTTCGCCGATGCGTGCAGGCCATCGAGGGGGATCGCAAGGTGCTGATCGCCTTTCGTCTGAACGACATGAAGATCGATCCGTACATCCGCACCAAGGGCGAGCACGCTGGGGAACCGGCCGCAAGCCTGGAATCGACGCTGGTCCACATCGGTCTGATCAAGATCGACGGCACCCAGGTCTATCCGACGAGCCAGGCGCATGCCGAGGCAGCGCCAGCGGAGGACGCACCCGCGTCCGAAGCCGCCAACGCCATCGACACTGCCGCCGACGCCGTTTCCTACCAATCTGCCGAGCCCGCCGAGCGCGAGCCCGAATGTGCAGTCGAGGAGCAGGAGCCGGCATTGGCTGCTTCGTTCTGATCCGGCACGGCCCCTCACGGGGCCTTGCCTTTTTCCTATTCGTCCAAGGAGAACCATCATGGCAGCCACATCGGCACCTACGAGATCAGCCCTACCCATCGTCGTCCCGGGCCAGCTCACGTTGCGGACCATCCGGGGCAAGAACGGCCCGTTCACGGTTGGGCGCCTTTCTACCCCCATCGGCGAGTTCGCGGTTAAAGACGCGGAGTTGGAGCAGTACCCCGAAGGAAAGTACGACGGGGATTTCGTCATTCGCTACATCTTCGCGAAGTCCTATCCGGTCGCGGGCGGCGCGCGGTTTGAAGTGCGCGCAAACCTCGACGGCATGACGCTCAACGGCATCGACAAACTGAGTCGTGATGAGGCCCGCAGCTTCGCCACCCAGGAAGTCGATCCACTCGATGAAGAGCTGGGGACGCAGCCTGCGGAAACGCCGGCCAAGCCCGCCAAGGCCTCCAGACCCGCCAAGCCCGCACCCGTGCAGGCCTCGGCGGACCCGCTGGTCGATACCACGCCCTTCGGTGTGGATGCACCGACGCCCGCTGCGGCGGCTGCCCCTGGCAGCACCGAAGAGGGCGACGTTGCTTTGTTCGGCTTGCTCTGGCCGCTGGGCGATTCCGTGAAATTGGATTCGACCATCGACCGCCGCGCCCTGCGCGCGCAGATCGCCCGCCTGGGCGATCTGGGCTACGCGCTGGACTTCAAAACGCAGGAGTGGAGCCGCCAGGCCGAACTGCAACCTGCGTGATCGCAGACACCGCATGCGCGGTGTTCTTCATCCACCCGCCGGGGCTCTTTCCCTATGCGGGGAGGCCCCCGGCTTTCTTCTGGAGGTCTCCATCATGTCCACCATCGATTGCGATACACCCCGTTCTTCGCTGGGTGAACCCGCGTGGCGAGCTGTTTGCAAGACAGCCGCCGAGCACGCCCAGCGTGGTTGTGGCCTGTCCTGGGACCACTGGGTCACGCTTTTCAGTTCGGAGATCGACGCGCAAGCCAGTCGATTGCCGGAAGAGCAACGCGCACAGGCGCTGCAGATCGCACAGGAATGGGGCTACGCCACACCGGCCGAAAGGCAGGAAACCCAGGACTGGAACGCCGAAAACGGCTACTGCTCGCACGGAATCGAACTGGGTTATTGCCCGTCCGGTTGCGATTCGGACTATTGAGGTCCGGCACACGTCATCGCCGCTTGCGCGGCTTTTCTCCACCCCTTGGGGCAGCACCTGCCTCAGGGGCGGTGCTGTTTCCGATTCACCGAGGACATCACCATGAGTCGGCACTACTTCGACACCGTTCACAAGGGCTTTCCCATCACCGTCGTACTGGGCTGGGACCGGCCGGCAAATTACTTCTTCCTATTCATCGAAAAGCCGGCCGAGCTGATCGACGATACCGCGAAGGTCGAGAGCGACGACTTCTTGTACAGCAACCTGCACGAGAGCGACCCGTTCAACCACTACCTGGACTACTACCGAGTGGTCCTGCGCCATTTCCACATCGACGTGCCCGAAAGCATGTTCACCGAAGTCCAACAGGACTGCGAGGGCAACATTGGCAACCGTGTAGTCAAGCATCAGGCCGACGGCTCGTTCACCGAACAGACGTTCTGAACGCCCAAGCGGATCGAACACCTTATCCGCATTCCTTCATCCCTAACGGGGCATTCGCTGCCCCTGCGGGCGGTGCTGCCCCTCATTTCATCGAGGACACCACCATGCACGCACACACTTCATCCACCACGCTGTTCCACATCGACGAATGCCCGGACGTTATGGCCGACGCTTGCGTCGGCGATGACCAGGGCAACCTGATCTTCCTGTCCATCTGGGCGCGCGACACCGCCGTCCAGCAGTTCCTTGCCCGCCTGACCCTCGGGCGCGACGAGCAGGGACTGGACCAGTTCCACATCATCACCGACGAGGGCGGCAGCGTCCCGGTGTTCATCGGCAACGTCGATCGTCTGGAGAAGCGCATCACGCGCGCTTACCGACGCACGCTGTTCGGTTCGCTGTCCAACGTGTGGCTGTTCGACCGGCGCTGCGTCAAGCCCGATAGGGCCAACGCCAGCGCATTGGCACTGCTGCCACGCGACAGCGCCCACCGGCTCGACCGCTTGTGGACGTTGGTGCGGGATACCTGCCCGTTACCGCTACTCGACCACTGGCGCGAGACCGTGCTGGAACTGCTGCAAAGCCGCGAGATGCTGGCCCGCCTTCCGTTCGCCCTCGGGCCGCTGGAAGGCCATCGGCTCGCCATCGACGTGCCGGCGCTGAGCTTGGCGCTGGGCTCCCTGATCCGCAGTGACGCGCTCACCGCCTATCCCTATCCGGCCAAGATTTGGACGCCGGAAGCGGTAGCGGCTTGACCCACCCTCGGAGGCACGCCTTGGCGTGCTTCCGTCATTCATCCCCGCCAACCAGGAGACTTCCATGGCTCTCATGTTCCCGCGGCTCGCCCGCAATTTCGCCAAAAATGGGTACTACCCGACCGACGAACCCACGCTCGAAAGAGCCCTCAACGCACTGATGCCCAGCGACGGGCCGATGTGCATCCTCGATCCCTGCGCCGGTGAAGGCGTGGCAATCGCCGAAGCCTCTCATGCCCTCGGGCGCGAACAGGCCAAGGCGTTCGCCGTCGAATTCGACGCCGAGCGGGCGCGCCATGCCCGCGGCCTGGTCGATCACTGCCTGCACGCGGACCTGATGGACACGATGATCTCCAAGCAGTCCTTCGGACTACTGTGGCTGAATCCACCGTATGGCGACCTGTCCAAGGACGTCAACGGCAACATCGGCTATCAGGGCCAGGGCCGTGCCCGCCTCGAAAAGCTGTTCTATCAGCGTTCGCTGTCGCTGTTGCAATACGGCGGCGTGCTGGTCTTCATCGTCCCCGGCTACGTGCTCGACGCGGAGCTGGTCGGCTGGTTGACGCGCCACTACACCGATCTGCGTATCTACCGAGCGGTGGAAACGCAGTTCAAGCAGGTGGTGATCTTCGGCCGCCGGGTCCGTCAGCGGGAGCTGGCACCCGATGGCGTCAAGGCCGTGCGCAATCTGCTGCTGCAGGTTGGGCTTGGCGAAGTCGAAGCCGAGGAACTGCCGAGCGAATGGCCGTTCCTGCCGTACATCGTCCCCGCCAGTCCGGCCGAGCCGGAGCATTTCTTCCGCGTGACGATGGAGCCCGAACAGTTCGCCGACGAGGTTGGCCGGCTGCAAGGCCTTTGGCCGTCGCTGGACACGCACTTGGGGACCGCGCAGCAGTCGCTGCGTCCACCGGCGCGGGCCTTGTCCCACTGGCATCTCGCCCTGGCTCTGGCCGCGGGCGCGATCTCCGGCGTCGTGCGCTCCCAGACGGGGCGCGTGCTCGTCGTCAAAGGTGACACCCACAAGGACAAGACGCTCCAGCGGGAATTCACCGAACGCGAAGACGGCTCCATCGCCGAGACACGCATCCTCACCGACAAGTTCGTGCCTGTCATCCGCGCGTGGGACATGACGCCTGGCTCCCCGACACGGGGCGAGGTGTTGACCATTCGCTGATCCACCGGACGCGCTGCCGTCCTGCTGTACCAACTCGAAGGAGAAACACCATGATCCCCAATCCGTTCAAGCGGCCTGCGCCGCACAAGCAACCGTTGTTCACACCGAGTACGTTGAAGTTGAGCGAGAAGGTGCATTGGCTGGCCCGGCGAGGCCTGATTGACCCCTTGGCCTATGTCCAGCGCCATGTGCGCGGGGACTGGGGCGAGATCGATGAGGCCACCCGCCAAGCGAACGACGTGGCGATCCAACAGGACAACCTGATGATTTCGCAGTTCAGGATCACGCCGGACCTGGCGCTGATCGTCAAGACCAGCGAAGACCACCAGACCACGGTGGTCCAGCTTCCCGAAGAGCGGGACCTGATCTGAGGCCCCACATCGTCATCTTCATCCACCTGACGGAGCCACTTCACTCCGGCAGGGGTGTCGTGGCCCAATGAACCATCAAGGAGGAGCCCATGGCATCGCATCGTATCGAAACCTACTGCCACAGGCTGACGTTCCCCATTGGGGCGCTCATCTTCAGCAGAGGTATCAACCGCCTGTTCAACGCGGGTCGCCTGGACCCGATTCCGTACTTCAGACGGCACGCCCGCGGCGACTGGGGCGACGTCACCGCCCAGCAATGGGGGAGGCCAACAGCTCTGCGCTTCAATCAGGCGCGCCGCTGGAATCGCACTACGTGATCCACCCGGGACTCGCCATTCGCATCATCACCGATACGGGGCGCAGCATCACCGCCATCGTGCTGCCGTCCGAGGACTGAGCACGGTTCACCCGCGGGCCACCCAGGCCAGCATCTTCAACCACCTTCGGCCACGCGCCGATTCTCCTCCCACCACGGGGCATGCCATTGCCCCGCTGGGGGTGGTGCATGCCCCATTTTTCTTTGGAGCATCACCATGTCCCTCGATCTCGAAACCACTGCCGCTGAAGCCACGCCCGTGCAGGGCGAACTGCTGGACGCGGAATCCAACCCTCTGACCCTGAGCCTTCAGGATTTCGTCGGCGAGTTCGGCGACGAACTGCTCGACGCCCTCAACAGCGCCAACCCGCCGGTCTATACCGGCCAACCGCAGGCGCACCGGCAACTCGTCGTCGCCAGCCTCAAGCGCAAGCTGTTCCCAGCACAGGCCGAAGTCGTCCACGCCGCCGCCGAGCTGCTGATCGACCGTGGCGAACGCGCCGCGATCGTCAATGGCGAGATGGGCTGCGGTAAGACGACCGTCGGCATCGCCGCGGCCGCCGTGCTCAACGCCGAAGGCTACCGCCGCACTCTGGTCCTGTCGCCACCGCACCTGGTTTACAAGTGGCGGCGGGAGATCCAGGAGACGGTGGCCGGCGCCAAGGTATGGGTGCTCAATGGGCCGGATACGCTCGTCAAACTCATCAAGCTGCGTGAGCAGTTGGGTGTGCAGCCCACGGGCCAGGAGTTCTTCGTCCTGGGGCGCGTCAGGATGCGGATGGGTTTCCACTGGAAGCCTGTCTTCACCACGCGACGCACCCGCCACGGCGACGTGGCGGCTTGCCCGGACTGCGGCACGGTTATCACCGACCTCGACGGCGAGCCGGTCAACCCGGTCGCTCTCCAAGCCGATGAGTACCGCAGGAAGTGCAGCCATTGCGCCGCGCCCCTGTGGACGCTGATCCGCCCGCGCAGCCTGTCCGGCAGCGATCAATCCTCGGCCGTGCTCAAAGCCTTGAAGCGCATTCCGACGATCGGGGAAGTCACCGCGCAGAAGCTGATGCAGAAGTTCGGGGACGGGTTCCTGGCATCGATGCTCGGCGACAACATCCACGAGTTCATCAACTTGATGGACGGCAACGGCGAGCTGGTGTTTTCTGACCGTCAGGCCACGCGCATGGAACGTGCGATGGCCAACATGGAGTTCGGCTTCGGCGAGGGCGGCTACCAACCGTCCGAGTTCATCAAGAGGTACCTGCCGCAAGGCACGTTCGACCTGCTGATCGCCGACGAGGCCCATGAGTACAAGAACGGCGGCAGTGCCCAAGGCCAGGCCATGGGCGTGCTGGCGGCGAAGGCTCGCAAGACCTTGCTGCTGACTGGCACGCTGATGGGCGGCTATGGGGACGACCTGTTCTATCTGCTGTTCCGAGCCCTGCCTGGGCGGATGATCGAAGACGGCTACCGCCCGACCACGAGCGGCAGCATGACCTCGGCTGCGATGGCGTTCATGCGCGATCACGGGGTCTTGAAAGACATCTACTCCGAGAGCACCGGCACGGCGCACAAGACGGCCAAGGGCACCAAGGTATCGGTGCGCACGGTCAAGGCCCCGGGCTTCGGCCCCAAGGGCGTCTTGCGCTGCATCCTGCCGTTCACGATCTTCCTCAAGCTCAAGGACATCGGCGGCAACGTCCTGCCGCCTTATGACGAGGAGTTCCGTGAAGTCGCGATGGACACGGCACAAGCCGCGGCCTACCGCGATCTGGCGGGTCGGCTGACCGCCGAGCTGAAACAGGCTCTGGCGCGACGCGATACGACCTTGCTGGGCGTGGTTCTCAACGTGCTGCTGGCCTGGCCGGATTGCTGCTTCCGGTCGGAGACCGTGGTGCATCCGCGCACGCGCAACACCTTGGCGTTCGTCCCGGCTCAGTTCAACGAGTTCGAGGTGACACCGAAAGAGCGCGAGCTGATCGACATCTGCAAAGAGGAGAAGGCACAGGGTCGCAAGGTCCTGGCCTACACGGTCTATACCGGCACGCGCGACACCACGTCGCGCCTGAAGGTGCTGCTGGAGCAGGAGGGCTTCAAAGTGGCGGTGCTGCGCGCGAGCGTGGACGCCAGCCGCCGCGAAGACTGGATCGCCGAGCAACTGGACCGTGGCATCGACGTGCTCATCACTAACCCCGAGCTGGTCAAGACGGGGCTGGACCTGTTGGAGTTCCCGACGATCGTGTTCATGCAGTCGGGCTACAACGTGTACTCGCTCCAGCAGGCGGCACGCCGCTCCTGGCGCATCGGGCAAAAGCAGCCCGTGCGCGTGATCTACCTTGGCTATGCCGGTTCTTCGCAGATGACCTGCCTGGAGCTGATGGCCAAGAAGATCATGGTCTCGCAGTCCACCTCGGGCGACGTGCCTGAATCCGGGCTCGATGTTCTGAACCAGGATGGTGATTCCGTCGAGGTCGCACTGGCCCGGCAATTGGTCGCCGCCTGAACTTCACACAATGCCGACGACCGAGAGGTCGTCGGCTTTTTTTCAGTGCCTTGCATCGTCAAATTGCACCTTGCCGTACACGCTTGGACAGTGATTCAGCGCCCTCTTTGCGCTCGCTGTACCGATCCACCAGATACGGGACCGCGTCGCGCGTGAGCAGCGTGAACTTCATCAGTTCTTCCATCACGTCCACGATGCGGTCGTAATAGGCCGAGGGCTTCATGCGCCCGACCTCGTCGAACTCCTGGTATGCCTTGGCGACCGAGGACTGGTTCGGGATGGTCAGCATCCGCATCCAGCGGCCGAGCACGCGCATCTGGTTGACCGCGTTGAAGGACTGCGAGCCGCCCGACACCTGCATCACCGCCAGCGTCTTGCCCTGGGTCGGGCGCACCGCGCCGACCGACAGCGGAATCCAGTCGATCTGCGTCTTCATCAGGCCGGTCATCGCGCCGTGGCGCTCCGGCGAACTCCACACCATGCCTTCGGCCCATTGCACCAGTTCGTGCAGTTCCTTGACCTTGGGGTGATCAGCGGGTGCATCGTCCACCAGCGGCAGGCCGGACGGATTGAACAATCGGGTTTCACCGCCCAGCGCCCGCAGGATGCGGGCGGCTTCTTCGGCTGCGAGGCGGCTGAACGAGCGTTCGCGCAGCGAGCCGTAGAGCAGCAGGAAGCGCGGCGCGTGGGTGGTCCGTGCCGGCGCGAACAGGTGTTCGGCGTCTGGTTGCTGGAACAGCGCCGCGTCGATGTTTGGCAGGTCGAGGCGGGCTTCAGACACGACGGCCTTTCTCATCAACCAGCGGCTCGCCGTCTTCCTTGTTGAACGCGCCGCGCTGCGGTTGCGGCAGAAGGTCGAGCACGGCTTCCGATGGCCGGCACAGGCGCACACCCAGCGGCGTGACCACGATCGGCCGGTTGATGAGAATGGGATGCTGGAGCATGAAACCGATCAGGTCGTCGTCGCTCCACTTCGGGTTGCCCAGGTCGAGTTCGGCATAGGGCGTACCTTTCTCGCGCAGTATGTCCCGCACCGGCACGCCCATCGCCGCGATCAGCGCCTGGAGCGTGTCGCGGCCGGGCGGCGTCTTCAGGTACTCGATGATGGTCGGTTCCTCGCCGCTGTTGCGGATCAGGCCCAGCACGTTGCGCGATGTGCCGCAGGCTGGGTTGTGGTAGATCGTGATGGTGCTCATGGATGCCTCTTGGAGATTACGAAGTGGTCGCGCGGCGTTCGTACCAGCCGCGTGAGCGGTTGACCACCCGCACCACCAGCAGCATGACCGGCACCTCGATGAGCACGCCGACCACTGTTGCGAGTGCCGCACCGGAATGGAAGCCGAATAGGCTGATGGCGGCGGCCACGGCCAGCTCGAAGAAGTTGCTGGCACCAATCAACGCGGATGGCCCAGCGACGCAGTGCTTTTCGCCCGCCTGGCGGTTGAGCCAGTACGCCAGCCCGGAATTGAAGAACACCTGGATCAGGATCGGCACCGCGAGCATGGCGATCACCAGCGGCTGCCGGATGATGGCCTCGCCTTGGAAGGCGAACAGCAGCACCAGCGTCAGCAACAGCGCGGCGATGGACAACGGGCCGATGCGTTCCAGTGCCCTGTCGAACGCGGCCTGTCCCTTGCGCAGCAGCGCCCGGCGCCAAAGCTGGGCCAGGATGACCGGAATGACGATGTACAAACCCACCGACACCAGCAAGGTGTCCCAAGGCACCGTGATCGAGGACAGGCCCAGCAGCAGGCCGACGATGGGTGCGAAGGCGAGCACCATGATGGTGTCGTTCAAGGCCACTTGCGACAGCGTAAATGCCGGATCGCCGCCAGTCAGTCGGCTCCAAACGAAAACCATTGCGGTGCACGGTGCGGCAGCCAGCAGGATCAGGCCGGCGATGTAGCTGTCGAGTTGGTCGGCGGGCAGCCAATCAGCAAAAGCGTGGCGGATGAAGATCCACGCCAGAAGTGCCATTGAGAACGGCTTGACGGCCCAATTGATGAACAGCGTGATCCCCATGCCTCGCCAATGCTGGCGCACCTGGCCGAGCGCGGCGAAGTCCACCTTCAGCAGCATAGGGATGATCATCACCCAGATCAGCAAGCCCACCGGCAGGTTGACTTGAGCGATCTCCATGCGGCCGATGGCCTGGAATGCGGCGGGCGCGAACTGGCCCAGAGCGATACCCGCGATGATGCACACCGCCACCCATAGCGTCAGGTAACGCTCAAAGCCGCTCATGGCGGAGTTTGCTGGCGCGGGGCCGGCGGTATCGGTTGCGCTCATCGGTTCAGGCCTCACTGGCGGCCGATGTCGCGCAGTTCGCGCTGCAACGACATGGCATCTAGACTCTTGATCGGCAGCGACAGGAACAACTCGATGCGTCGGCGCAGCGTCATGGCGGTATCGAAGAACGCCTTGCTTTGTCGTTCCAAGGAGCCTTCCACGGCAGCCGGGTCAGGCACGCCCCAATGCGCCGACACCGGCTTGCCCGGCCATAGAGGACAAGCCTCGCCGGCTGCGTTGTCGCAGACGGTGAAGATGAAATCGAACACCGGCGCATCGGGCTTCACGAACTCGTCCCAGCTCTTGCTGCGGTAGCCCGTTGTCGGAAGGTGCAGCCGCTCCAGCGTGGCGAGCGCCAGCGGGTGAACTTCGCCTTTCGGATGGCTACCTGCCGACCAGGCGTGAAACCGCCCCTGGCCCATGTCGTTGAGGATGCCTTCGGCGAGGATGGAGCGGGCCGAATTGCCCGTACAGATGAACAAGGCGTTGTAAGTGGTATCGGTCATGGTCAGCAGCAGGTCTTGGATGGAGAAACCTCGCATACGCCACCTTGGCAGCAATGCTCGGTCAGGTAGCCGATGAGGCCGTTCATGTGGCCGTACTCGGCCCGATAGATCAGGTTGCGACCCTGCTGCTCGATGGTGACGAGGCCGGCATGGGCCAGCTCCTTCAAGTGGAAGGACAAGGTGTTGCGGGCCACGTCGAGCTGGTCGGCTAGCGTGCTTGGCGTCAGTCCGCCCGGGCCAGCAACGACCAAGGCGCGGAACACGCGCAGGCGCTGGGTGTGAGCCAGGGCGTTTAAGGCGGAAATGGCTTGATCTTCTTGCATGGTTCGATAATACAACAATTATTGAATCAATGTGCAAACCACAGTTGGGTTTGCGGGTTGCGCTATGTGTTGGACTGCAAAAGCGGGTAGCTCCCAGTTCGCATTCCTGACTGACCGCGCCGCCGCGCGCGGCCAAGGTATCGGCATCGCAACAGAAGAGCCGATGCCATGCCCGCAATCCATGTATCCCGGCACTTGGTCGGCGCCGGCCTCCTGGCCGCAGCCCTGCCCAGTGGCTGCGCGACCACCACGGCGCCGCTCGCACCCGATGCCATCGAGGAAGTCTCGGCCGCGCCCGAACCCGAGGCGCCCGAGTACATCCCGGTCGTGCGCTACGGCCGCTACACGCTGGTCGAGTTGGCACCCACGGCAGCGCAGCGCGACCTGCTGTTGCAGACCATCGACGTGTCCATGCCCGAGGATGCCCGCGCCACGGTCGGCGACGGGATGCGGCATGTGCTCAAGCGCAGCGGCTACGGCCTTTGCGAGACCGCGCATGCCGTGATCGAACTGTACGCGCTGCCGCTGCCGGCGGCACATCTGCATCTCGGCCCCATGACCTTGCGCCATGCGCTGCTCACGCTGGCTGGGCCGTCCTGGGAACTGCACGCGGATGACCGCGCACGGCAAATCTGCTTCGATCGGCCCGGCGACCGTGCAGTCGCCGAGTCCCCATCCGGGCCACTCGCCACCGAGACGGTGCAGACGTTCCCGCTGGCGCCTGCGGTTTCGGGAGGCCAGCCATGAATGCCTCGCATCCCGCCCAACGCTCAACCGCGGCGGTTGTCATACAGAGCCTGTTCTGGCTTTGGCTGATCGGCCTCAGTGTCATCGTGGCGCTGGGCTACCTGGCGATGCGCGATCAAACCGACCAGGATCGGCTGGATTCCCGCCTGCAGCGCCTGGAAGCGCAGGCGACTGGCCTGGCCGAGACCATCGAGGCCATCCAGCAGCGCCCAGCCGTCGCAACGGCCGCTGACCTCAAGGACACCCGCCAAGTCCTGGAAGCACGCGCTGCCCAGGTCGAGAAGTCGCTGAGCGGCTATGCCGCCGCTGATGACCTTCAGGCGCTACGCGCCGAAATCGAGCAGATCAAGACGCGCCAGACCGCCGCGCGTGCCGCAGCCCCCGCCCAGCCGCGCGCATCACGCCCGGCCGCCGCCTCCAAGGCCGAACCGCCGCCGCTGCCGTTCCGCGTCGTCGGCGCCGAACTGCGCGCTGGCCAGCGCAGCGTGTCCGTCGCGCCGAGCACCGGGGACTTCATGCCCGCCCAACTTCAGGTGCTGCTGCCCGGGGATGCGGTCGGCCCGTGGCGCCTGCAGGCGATCGAGGGCAACACCGCAGTGTTCCAGGCCGGCAACCAGACCCGCCGTGTGGCGATTCCCTGACCGGAGCACCCCATGAAGCCGTCGATCCTCCTTTCCGCGCTCGTGTTGGCGTCGGTGCAGTGGCCCATCTGGGCGCAGCAGCCCGCAACGGCCCCGGCGCGCAATGCGCAAAGCCAGGAGCGCCCGCTGGCCGCCCGCGTGCTGGACGATCGGGCGGCCAGTGAATGGGGCCTGCAACCGCAGGAGTGGACTCGCTATCGCGAGCTGATGGACGGGCCGCTGGGCATCTACTCGCCCAACCTGGACCCGCTGTCCGCCCTGGGCATCGAGGCACGCACTGACGAAGAGCGGCGGCGCTACGCAGAGCTGCAGGTGCAGGTCGAAGCGCGCCGCGTCGAGAAGCTGCTCGCCTACCAGCGCGCCTACGACGAAGCCTGGCAGCGCCTGAACCCCGGCATGCAGCGCGTGAACCTGCCCGACGACAAGCCCGGCGCCGGTCCCGTGCGTGGTAGAGGCCGCACCGCGGTGTTCGTCAAGGATGGCTGCGCTGCCTGCGGGCAGCTCGTACAGCGTCTGCAATCCTCAGGCGCCGATTTCGACCTGTACATGGTCGGAAGCCGCCAGGACGACGCGCGCATCCGCGACTGGGCCAAGCGCGCGCAGATCGACCCGGCGCGCGTGCGCGCCGGCAGCATCACGCTCAACCACGATGGCGGCCGCTGGCTGTCGCTGGGCCTGCCCGGTGATTTGCCCGCAGCCGTGCGCGAGGTGAACGGCCAATGGCAGCGCCAGCCGTAGCTGCCCCCGTATCGCAGTTCTTGCGCGCACTGGTGCTCTCTGCAGGCGTGTATGCCAGCACCCCCCATGCCCAGGAGGTGCCGCCACCGGCCTACCAGCTTGCCGCCCAGCGCGCGGGCATCCCTTCGACGGTGCTCTACGCCGTGGCCTTGCAGGAGAGCGGCATCCGGCGCAACGGGCGCATCGTCCCATGGCCGTGGTCCCTCAACGTCGCCGGCCAATCGCGCCGCTTCGCCACGCGCGCCGACGCCTGCGCTGGCCTGCAGCAGGCGATGCGCGCCACGCCGCACACGCGCATCGACGCGGGCCTGGGCCAGATCAACCTTGGCTACCACAAGCACCGCTTCACCGGCGCGTGCGATCTGCTGGACCCGTACCGCAACCTCGCCGTTGCCGCCGAGATCCTGAAGGAGCAGCACACCCCCGGCGAGGACTGGCTGCTGGCGATCGGCCGCTACCACCGCCCCGCTGGCGGCGAGCCCGCCGTCCGCTATCGGCGCAGCGTGTCCCGCCACCTTGCCCGCGTGCAGGGCACGCGCCCAACCGCCGCGGTCTTCGCCGCGCGCCAGGAGACCTCCCCATGACGAAACCCCATCCGGTCCAACTCGCGCTCACGGGCCTGCTCATGCTGCTGTCAGGCCTGCCGCTGGCCTCGCGTGCTGGCGAGCCGCTGATCGTGGTCGAGGACCGTGGCGGCACGTCGGCATTGCCGTACTACGAAGCCCTGAACCTCCAGCCGCGCGCCAACGCGCCGGCCCGCCCCCCCATCCCGACGCCCCGGGTTCCCGCCACGCCAGCGGACGAAGCCGCGATGCTGCCGGTGCGCAGCAGCAAGCTCACGCCCGGTACCGTCGCGCGGCGCGTGATCGAAGCGCCCGGCCTGCGGCCGTTCGCGGTCATCGGCGACGACGAGGCTTCCCGGGTCTGGTTGCAGCGCCGCGCCGCCGCTTTGCGTGAACGCGGCGCGGTCGGCCTGGTGGTCAACGTCGAGACCGCGCAGAGCCTGGCACGGCTGCGCGCTCTGGTGCCTGGCGTACCGCTCGCGCCCGTGGCCGGCGACGACCTGGCCGATCGCCTGGGCCTGCGGCACTACCCGGCGCTGATCACGGCCACCGGCATCGAGCAATGAAGCCATGTCAGGCAAACAGCCGGTCGAGGTTCTGCTACGCCCAGCGGTGGAGCTATACACCGTCGCGGCGTGTGCAGGCGCCGCGTTTCTGTGCCTGGTGGCCCCATGGTCGCTCGCGCTGAGCCCGGCCATGGGCATCGGCAGCGCCTTGGCGTTCGGCGCCTACGGCGCGATCCGCTACCGCGATGCCCGCATCATCCTGCGCTACCGGCGCAACATCCGCCGTCTGCCGCGTTACGTGATGACCAGCAAGGACGTGCCGGTCAGCCAGCAGCGCCTATTCGTGGGGCGCGGCTTTCTCTGGGAGCAGAAGCACACGCATCGGCTGATGCAGACGTACCGGCCCGAGTTCCGCCGCTACGTCGAGCCGACGCCGGCCTACCGGCTGGCCAGGCGCCTGGAGGAACGGCTGGAGTTCGCGCCATTGCCGCTCTCTCGCCTGCCGAAGCTCACCGGCTGGGACGTGCCTTTCAACCCCGTGCGCCCGTTGCCGCCTGTCGGCGGCCTGCCAAGGCTGCACGGCATCGAGCCCGACGAAGTGGACGTCAGCCTGCCGCTGGGCGAGCGCGTCGGGCACTCGCTGGTGCTGGGCACCACGCGGGTGGGCAAGACGCGCCTGGCCGAATTGTTCGTCACGCAGGACATCCGCCGCAGGAATGCTGCCGGCGAGCATGAGGTCGTCATCGTCATCGACCCCAAGGGGGATGCCGATCTCTTGAAACGGATGTACGTCGAAGCCCAGCGCGCTGGCCGCGAAGGCGAGTTCTACATCTTCCACTTGGGCTGGCCGGAAATCAGCGCCCGCTACAACGCCGTGGGCCGCTTCGGTCGGATCTCGGAAGTGGCGACACGCATCGCGGGGCAGCTCTCCGGCGAAGGCAACAGCGCGGCGTTCCGCGAGTTCGCATGGCGCTTCGTGAACATCATCGCCCGCGCCCTGGTGGAACTGGGGCAGCGCCCGGACTACATGCTGATCCAGCGCCACGTCATCAACATCGACGCGCTGTTCATTGAGTACGCCCAGCACTACTTTGCCAAGACGGAGCCCAAGGCCTGGGAGGTGATCGTCCAGATCGAGGCCAAGCTCAACGAGAAGAACATCCCAAGGAACATGATCGGGCGCGAGAAGCGTGTGGTGGCGCTGGAGCAATACCTCTCCCAGGCGCGCAACTACGACCCTGTGCTCGATGGCCTGCGCTCGGCGGTGCGCTACGACAAGACCTACTTCGACAAGATCGTTGCATCGCTGCTGCCGCTGCTGGAAAAGCTCACGAGCGGCAAGATCGCCCATCTCCTGGCGCCGAACTACTCCGACCTGGCCGACCCGCGCCCGATCTTCGACTGGATGCAGGTCATCCGAAAGCGGGCCATCGTCTATGTGGGTCTGGATGCGTTGTCTGACGCCGAGGTCGCCGCAGCGGTCGGCAATTCGATGTTCTCTGACCTGGTTTCGGTGGCCGGACACATCTACAAGCACGGAATCGACGATGGCCTGCCGGGCGCATCGGCTGGTGCGCGCGTGCCGATCAACGTGCATGCGGACGAGTTCAATGAATTGATGGGTGACGAGTTCATTCCGCTCATCAACAAGGGCGGTGGCGCGGGCCTACAAGTCACCGCCTACACGCAAACGCTTTCGGACATCGAGGCCCGCATCGGAAATCGCGCGAAGGCCGGCCAAGTGATCGGGAATTTCAACAATTTATTCATGTTGCGCGTGCGCGAGACGGCCACCGCGGAACTGCTGACGAGGCAGTTGCCGAAGGTCGAGGTCTATACGACCACCATCGTCTCGGGCGCGACGGACAGCTCAGACATCCGCGGCGCGACGGACTTCACGTCGAACACCCAGGACCGCATCAGCATGTCCAGCGTGCCGATGATCGAGCCGTCACACGTCGTCGGTCTGCCCAAGGGCCAGTGCTTCGCGCTGCTGCAGGGCGGCCAGCTTTGGAAGGTACGCATGCCGCTGCCGGCGCCGGACCCGGATGAAGTGATGCCGGCGGACCTGCAGCAACTGGCCGGGTACATGCGCCAGAGCTACAGCGAGGCCACGCAGTGGTGGGAGTTCACCAGCTCGCCGGCCTTGCAGGATGCGGCCTTGCCCGACGACCTGCTGGACGATGCCGCTGCGGCCGAGCCCGGCGCGGTGGCCACTGGCGCCGACGATGGCTCGGGCAACGAGGCCGTGCCATGAAGGATGCCACCTCGACCGCGCAGCGGGAGCAGAACCAACGCCAAGGCTTGATCGTCGGCACCATCACCTTACCGTTCCGGCTGCTCGGGGTGCTCATTGGCTCGCTGCTGTTCTCGATCGTGGTGGAGTGCGTCGGCATGCACCTGTTCTGGAAGGACCAGGGCTGGCGCCACTCCCAGCAGATGCTGCAGTACGAACTCGGGCACCTGTCCAACCACTTCACGCGCAGCGTGGTGGTGCAGGAGCCCGGGCGCACGGCGCACGAGCTGGTGGATACCGGGTACGAGTGGGTGTTCGTGCGCTCGGGGTTGCTGGAGCGCATGAGCCAGACCGCCGAGCGCGTCCGCGCGCCCAGCCACGGGCAGAGCCGCAACTTCCGCTACTACATCAGCCAGGTCTATGTCTGGGCCGAAAGCTACCTGATCGCTGCGGCCTTCACGACGCTCACCTTCCTGGTGCGCCTGCTGGTCCTGGTGCTCACGCTGCCGCTGATCCTCACGGCGGCATTCGTCGGCCTGATTGACGGCCTGGTGCGACGGGATGTGCGCCGGTTCGGCGCGGGCCGCGAATCCGGCTTCATCTACCACCGCGCGAAGGCCAGCCTGATGCCGTTGGCCGTGCTGCCTTGGGTCACCTATCTCGCTCTGCCCATATCGGTGCATCCTCTGGTCATCCTGCTGCCCAGCGCGGCGATGCTGGGGATGGCAGTCAGCCTGACCGCAGGCAGCTTCAAGAAGTACTTATGAGGTGACACGGGCGGCACTGCTCTGCAAAGCCGTGTGCCGTTCATCGGTTCTGCAGGGTATCAAGAGCAGCATCCAACGCCGTAACCGCCTCGACGACCGTTCTTACCGTCGCCCGATCGAACTCATGATCGCGCTGAGCGTCGTGCACACCGCTATTGAGGTAACCCCATTCAATACTCGTACCGCTGACATTGAGCAGCCTGACCAACGCCCCTACGGCATCCGGCGCACCCGCATGTTGCGCCGCGATACGCTCGACGGCCGACCGCAACTTGGTGCATTTATTGTTCAGCTCCCAAGGCGCGCGGGGCCCGCTCAGCTTGATGTCGATCCGGCCGTCCGCCCGCCGACCCAGCCACGTCCACAGGCGGTCCGTCAGACTCTCCAGCGCCGGCCGGGCCTGGCGCAGTGCCTCGCGTTTCTCGTCAGCCGCCAACGCCTGCTGGGCCAGAAGAACATAGTTCTTCGCTGGCGGGTCGCTGTCGACCCGCAGTTCGTGCTCTCCCTGATGCGGGAGAAACTTGTAGCGCTTGATGGCCGCGGCGCGGCGCACGCCCAACTCCTGCTGGATGCGGTGCAGGAACTCCTCTGCGTGCGAGGTGAGGATAACCTGCTTGCCGTGGAGCAAACCGTCCTCGAAGAAGGTACGCCAGATGCCATCGCGATGGTCGTCGTCTATCGCATTGACGACGTCATCGAAGATGACCACGGGGCAGCCCTGCGCGAGGTTCTTGGCAAGCAGAATCGCCAGACCCAAGCATTTGATGTGCCCTTCGCTGAAGACGATCAACGCGTCGTAGCGCACGCCCGGCTCGCCGGCGAACTCCACCTCGATCTTGCCGTTCTCGGCCACGGGCAACCACAGCGCGTGCAGCAGATCGCCGGGCGGATCGGCCCGGTTGAATGCGTTGTAGAGATGGCGGGCTTGGTCTCCCAGCCCCTGTAGCAGAACCCCCGGCAGAGCGGTCAGGTATGCCTGAATCTCGGGTAGGAAGCCGTCGTAGGCGGCCTTGACCCGCTGATGGTGCACCACCACCGGCATTTCGTCCGTGGCCGCCTGGATCAGGCCGCGGTTCGCGTCGTCGAATTGGGCCACGGTTTGGCGGGCGGCCGCCAGCTCCTGATCCGCAGTCGTGCGCATGGTCCGCAGCCGTTCGATCTCCAGCTGATGCTGTTGCAGGCGGTCGCGCTCCTGGGCCATCGCGCCGCGCTGGGCATGCACGTCGCGCGCCTGCGCGTCGAAGCCTTCGATGATCTGTGCGATCCGTAAGAGGGCTTGCCAGGCGCGCTGGTCCCCATTCACCCAGCCGCCGAGCCAATTGCCCGCCGACGTGGGAGGCAGCAGTGGCAGGCCCGCGGCCTGCGATTCGGCAGGACAAGCGACCCCAGCCGCCGCCACCACGCGGCGCATTTCGTCCCACAGCGCTCGGACCGCCTCGCTCAACTGCGTCCGATGCCCGGCCTCTTGCTGCTGCAGGACGGCCAGTTGCGCGAGCTGCTCCAGGCCCATTCGCGCCCTGGCGAACGGGTCCTGTGCCACAGCGGCCAGTCCGGTTCCACATGCCGGACACGCGGTCGCCCCGTCCGCCAACGCTTGCACGGCCTCGTAGAGCTTCGCGTACGACACCTCGCCCGCGCGGGCCGCGAGTTGCGCGGAAGACGCTTGCCACAGTCCCTGGACGCGGTAGGCCTCTGCCAGCAACGCTTGCAGGCGGGCCTGGGTCACCTCGTGAATGGCAGGCGGGTTGGCGTCCAGCTGAGCCTGGACATACGGTAGCCGTCCTTGCTGCTGCGGCGTACCCAGCAGCCAGTCCACGCAGGCTTGATAGGTCGCGCCAGGTGACATGCGCTGCGCCAAAGCTTGTTCCAGGCCCTCGACCGCTGCGATCTTCTGCGGGTAGGCGGCGATGGTCTGTTCGGAGCTCGCCAACCGCAGGCGACGCTGCGCCAGCTGCGCCGCCTGCACGCCGGCAAGCATCAGGTCCTGATCGAGCGAGGGGTTGAAGCCGCGCACGAACTCGCTGAACTGGTCCACGCCGAACAGGGTGGCGATGAGCTGGCGCTGATCGCTCGGGGTCCGCGCGGCGATTCGGGCGAAATCGTCGAGGCGGTTCTTCTCGATGAAGCAGAAGCGATACTCAGCTTCGTCGGGCTGGACGGCCTGCGCTTCGCCCGCCGCCGTAGACGACAGGACTGGCGCGACGTGGCGGCGCAGGCGAGCGTTGTTGCAGTACGTCCGCTGGTCGACCCGCTTGGCCTGCGCTTCGCTGATCGAACCGAGCATCGCCACTTCCAAGGCTTCGCAGAAGCTGCTCTTGCCGGTGCCGTTGGCACCGTAGACCAAGGTGATGTCATGGCTGAGGTCGAACGTCTCCTGCCGCATGAATCCTCGAAACGGCCCGACTTCGAGCTGGTGCAGTCGCCCGAACGCCGGCCCGTTTTCGGGGCCGCGCGCGTCCCCGTCGTAGGCGACAGGCATTTGCGCCAGATGCGCGATGGCCAGCGGCGCCAAGCGCGTGGAGCGCCCCCGGCGTGCAGCACCGACCTCGGCCAGTGGCTGCAGGTGATCGAGCACCAGGTGCGCCAGCCGGCGCACGTCGTCGTGCACGTGCCGCTGCGCCAAGTGCGCCAGGAACCGGTGGTACTCCGAACGTATGCTTGCCACAGCGCCCCCTCACTTGGTCAACCACTGACCGTAAGCCTCCACATCGATCATGGGGACCGTTCCACTGAACTGAAGCTGCGCGATCAGCTTGAAAAGAAACGCGGTCGCCGGCTTGTTTTCGTTGGTGTAGCTGTACGCGCCGCTGGCTTGGTCATAGAAAAAGTGCCCGTGGGCGGCAACGCATCCGATGTCCAGACGCCCCTCGGTGAGGTTTGCGTTCAGCGCCTTGTCCATGGATGGACCCAATGCAGGACTCCATTCGCTCTCGAAGGTGAGCAAGCCACCCAGAATCGGAATCAACGGCTTCGCTGGGTAGGTCCCGCCAGCGTGCGGGATCGGCAGGCTCGTGCGGTGCAGCCTGCGCACACTGGCGACCTTCTCCTGGGCATAGGCCACAAGCCCCGCGTCAGCCGTCTGCTTGGCCTCGAAAACGGCGTACACGCTTTCGGCTGGAATGATCGTCTCGTTCTCGTAGGTGAAGATAAAAGGCGAATATTGCCGATCAAACACCACCACATCGATCTGCTGGCTGAAGTTCCCCAGGCTGTCCACCACATGCGCCTTGGCCGCCTGGTACCGTTTGGGCAGATAGGTATCCAGCATGTCGATCCAGACGTTCTCGCTCGCATCCCCCTTCGTACCCGGGTGACCGAAGGTCTTGCGTACTACGGACAAGCGCTGCTGGATGTCCTCATGCAGGGACGACAGGAGCTGGGAAAGCGACCACTGGGACATGCTGTACCTCGATGGGACGTGTATGGAAGCCGATGGAATCAGGACAGTGGGAACTTGGGGCCAAACAGTGCGCGCCAGGCGCGAAGCGCTTCGATATTGCGACCACGACGCGCGTGGTCGATGGCGATGCTTGCGTCCTGGCTCGCCTGGAACAGCAGCTGCTGCGCGCGCTGCTTGCGCGCGGCATCCATATCGTTGCTGATCGCCGGGCCAAGTCCGGCGGGATCCGGCCACTCGTCATGAACTCGATCGGCAAGCGTGGCAAAGAACGACTGGATCTCGCGATCGAACGATCAGCCGCCGTAAAGACACTCAAGGGCCATTACCTCGATCAGGAACGAGGGCTTCACCGGCTTCAGATCGCCGTGCTTGGGATTGTTGTTCCAGTACTTCACCATGCGCACGAGACCTTTCCACTCATTGGCATAGGCTTGGTGCGCTGCGGTCGCCTTGTCCTTATGGATCTCCGGGTCCGTCTTGATCCACTTTCCGGACGCCGTATCGGGGATCTCATACTGGTCGCCGGTGTCGAATGCGGGCACCGCATCCACGCTGACCACCCGGTAGTCCGTGTTGTCCTCCGCGTCGATGTGAACACCGAAATCCACGTTGATCGAGCGCGCCTGTTTGCGCACGGCCGCCGAACCGTATTTCTCCACCAATGCAGAGTGGAAATCATCCAGCACTACCGATGCGGCCTTGCCGTGGTAATGCTTCTCCGAGTCCTTCAGCACGAAGAAGATGTCGATATCCTTGAGCGGCTTCGTCTTCGTGTATCGAGCATAGGAACCGGTCAGGAAGCTGCGCGCAATGCCGAACTTGGTCTGCAGGTAGTCCCGCACTTCGTTCTGGCGTTGCGAGGCATTCTTCTGTTCGCGTTCGTTGAGTTCCAGACGCGACTTGAACTTGCGAAAAGCTTCATCGATCGACAGCATCAGCGTTGCCTCCAATATCCGGCCTGACCCGCCAGGCCGCTGTGTTCGACAGTCGAGCCTAGGCTCTGCTTGACCATTCCATCCGTCGAGCGATAACTTCCTTTGCTCCATCCCTCCACATCAGGTCGCCCTGGCTTTGTATCGAGCATTAACTTGTACTTGGCCTGCGATGGCAGCAGCCCAGCTTTCTTGATCGCGTACTTCAACTGCTCGGTATCTGTCCAGAAGCTGCCGTCGCCATCGGACCACCCATACACGATGTCGATATCCCATCGGGTCACGAGCTTGTCGGTTGCCGGGTTGTAGATCTCCAGAATCACCTTGCGCAGATCACCGGTCCCGAGCCACGTCTTGATGGCTCGGGTATTGCTCTCCCAGCGATCCGCAAAGTGCTCAGGGTCCAGCCCACTGAGCAGGATGATGTCTTTCAAGCTCTTGAGGATGTTGTCGGTCACATAGGTAACCGAGTGCGTGTACGAGTAGGTGGCGACGGTGCTCATGACTTGAGGAAACCTCCGAGGTCGAGCGACAGCGCTTGCCCAGCATCGGCCTGCGCCTGCGTGGCAATTCCTTGGCTCAAGTCCCGTGCAATGATGCGAGAACTGTGCTTTTTGAGCGCGCTTTGCACCCAGCCGAGCTGCTCCTTCGGACACGGCAGCGAGACTCCCCAGTCTCCCTTCAACGGCTCGAACCCCAAGACTTCTTCGTTGGCATCATCACCATCGATCGCGTCTTCGTCGAAGAGGCAGTAGATCCTGGTCCGTGGTCCATCGCATGTCGCAACGATGGGCGCGCTCTTGGGTGCCTGGTCGGCGATCAAGCTGGCGGCCACGCCCGTCACGGCCCTGAGTTCAGAGCGAGCCGTGCCGTCCTTGCCCTGAGTGAGCAGTTCGACAATGGCATCCCATGTCTGCAACGCATCGCGGTGCGGCGAGCTGCGAAACGTCCGGCTGACAACGGTGGTCATTTTTGCTTCCCTCCTTGAAGGCGCATTTGCTTTGCCTGTCGTATCGCACTGCGCAGGTGCTCTACGGAAAGCTTGTTCGGATCGATAGCCACTTGCGGGTCGGCCGCGAGGGCGTTGGCTACGACCTTGCGAATGGCCCGACCATCCAATCCGACGCACTCGCCAGCGCACACGTCGAACTGGTGAGCCGAGGAAAGCTTGCCAATCCCCGGAAATGTCTTTGCCAGGCCATTCAGGCAGTCCACTAGGATCTGCTTGCAGGCATCCTTGCCGGGCAGTGGCACCTCCATCACCATGTCGCAACGAGATAGGAAGGCACTGTCGACGGCCTGTGGGAAGTTGCTGGTGGCCACGAACAGCAGATGCGGGTTGCGTTCGGCCAACATGTCCAACTGCACCAACACCGCGTCGGTGGCCCGGTGCACATCAACCGGGTTGGCTTCCAGGCTGAGCTTCGCTCGATCAGCCGCAAGCGTTTCGACCTCGTCCAGAAGGACGATCGTCGGGCCCGCCGCTGCGGATTCTGCGATCGATTGCGAGAACAGGTCTGCCACGGCGCGTTGAGTCTTTCCCATTGCAGAGCTCGTCAGCGTGTGAGGCTCCACTTCCAGCAATCGAAACTTCGCAGAAGAAAAAGATTCGGCCACACGATGCGCCAAGCCCCGTGCCAAGGAGGTCTTCCCAGTCCCCGGCGGGCCGACCAACAAGATCACGCCGTGCAGGGGGAGTACCGTGCGCTCCACCTTGGGGCGCACCGTGAAGTTGACGATCGCTTGTGACAGCAACTGTTTTTTGATGGCTTCGTCCATCACGATCGAATCCCACAAGTCACCCAGCGACTTATCCGGCAGCTTCCAGCTTCGATGGATGCCTTTCGGCAAAGTGGCGTCTGATGAAGGATTCTTGGTCATCCGTGGCTCTCGGCGGGTCAGAGAATGGTGCGATAGGTCGCCAGCACCTTGGTCGTTTGCACAAGGCCTTGGCGCAGCAGGATTTCGAGATAGCGGTCCACATCGATCGGCGGATGCTTGAGTTGGGCACGCTGGCGCTGCGCAGCCGACACTACGGCGGCCGCATCCAGATCCAGCAGGTTGTCCACAAACTCATCGGGGTGCTGCGATTCGATGCCGTACGGAGCCAGCAGATCGTTCGGGAAATCACGTTCGTTGAACGTCACAATCACGCTCGCACCGCAGCGAATCGCCGCAGCCAGGACGTGCCGATCATTCGGATCGGGTAATGTCAGGCCTGCCACGAGCGCTTCGTAGCCCTCCACCAAGCCGTCCGGAATGGCCCTGTCCATGAGATCCGACGTCCTGTCGACCTGAACCCGGGTGAGATCGGGGCGGTTGATCAACAGGTTGCGTTTCCACTCCTCATGAATGGCTTGGCTCCACCGCGCCCGGAAGCGGCCAGACAGGCCGAGCCACATCAGGAAATCCCGCAGTGGCGCGGGATATAGAACGCACGCGTCGTAGACGGCGGTGAATGGGGAATGCCTCATTCGTATCCCATTCCCAACTCTTGCGACTGCTGAGCGAGTTCGGCCATCGCCTGCTCACTGGCGCGCTCGCGCGCTTCCTTGTACTGCATCAGATCGGCGAACCTCACCCTGCGGTGCTTGCCGGTGCGATGAAATGCCAACACCCCATCTTCTAGCAGCTTGACGAAATGGGGACGGGACACGTTGAGCAAGTCCGCCGCCTCTTGGGTCGTCAGCTCTGCATGGACGGGCACCACCTTTACTGCATTGCCATCGGCCAACTCGGCCAGGATGTCGACCAGCAGGCGTAAAGCCGAGGTAGGCAGTTCCACCTGATGAGCCTGTTTGTGGTCATCAAAGATCTGGATGTGCTGCGTCTCGAACTGGGTTGCGAGGTAAGCCGCCAAGGCACGTTGACCCTGGACGGCTGCCTTAACCTCTCCCGCGGCGGGAAGGGTCATCTTGGATTGGGCAGTGGCGGTGGTCATGGGTAGCTCCTAAGCGAAAACGGTTGCAGAGCCGATCATATTCGAAACACTCGAAAAACGCAATAATCGAAACTCAACCCGGGCTTTTGTAGGTTCGCTCGCGGTATGCCCAATCCGGTCGTCCGCCAGTTCCTATTGTTTGCGGCCTAAAACAGCCCTGATCTCCACGATCACCCCATTGCTGATCACACAGGAATGGCGCGATGGTGGCTTCGATCTGGCTGCGCGCCGCGCATCGCGGCGTGCCCACTTTTCTCGTGACGGCCCTCCTGCTGGGTCAGTCCCAGATGGCCTTGGCCGAGTCCCCGGCACAGCGCCAGGAGCTGGTCGCCGCACTGCGCCAGCTCGACGCGCTGGAGCGCACCGTCGCGGACAGCGCCGCGCATGCCCCCATCCAGCCGGGCGAGCGCTACCACTTCGACTACCCGCGGCTGCTGGCTGACCTGGCGCGCGTTCGCGCCGGCATCCAGTTTCACCTGACGCCATCGCGCGCTCAGCCGCGCGACCCCTCCGAACTGGCCGGCGACTACCGCACCGAGCGGGCGGCCGAGCCGCTGCCGGCGACGACTGCGGGGGGCAAGCAATGAACGGCGCCCAGGTCTCGGCATTTCAAGCCAACAGCGGTATCGCGCCTTCCGCGATGGCGACCGTCCTGGTCGGCGTCGTGCTCGCGGTCCTGCTCGTGTGGGGCGTCTGGGCCATCCGAACGGCCTACGTGGGGTGGTCCGAGAGCCGCCTCAACCAGCGCCAGTTCCTCGGCGTCTGCATTCGCTTCGTCGCGATGTACCTCGTTCTGAGTTTCTTCCTTCTGTCCTGACCTGAAAGGCCCGACCATGCACAACCGCAACCTCACTTCCCGTTTTGCCCAGCGCGCCGCCGTGGCCCTGGGCGCCGCCGCGCTGCCCGCGCTGTCGTTCGCGCAAGGTCTGCCGCAATTGGAGAACCCCACGCGCGGCACCGGCAACGGCATCATGGAGACCATCCGCAACTACGGCTACGACATCATCATGCTCGTGGCCCTGCTGGTGGTGGCGTCGATGTTCATCGGCGTCTGCTACCACGCCTACGGGACCTACGCGGAGATCCACACCGGCCGCAAGACGTGGGGCCAGTTCGGCCTCACGGTCGCCATCGGCGCCGTGCTGCTCGTGATCGGCATCTGGCTGCTCACCGAAGCCACCGGCATCCTGTAAGCGAGGCCGGTATGTCCGAGCAGCAGCACGTCCGTGCGGACGGGACGGTCACGTTCCTTCCGCACCGGCTCAACCGCCATCCCGTTGTCGTGCGCGGCCTCACCGCCGACGAGCTGTGGATCTGCTGCGGCCTGTCCGGCGCCGCCGGCCTGCTGGTCGGCGCGCCGCTTTCGTGGGTGTTCCGCACGATCGCCATCGCACCGACGTTCGTTGTCCTGGGCGTGGCCTTGGGCGTGTTCATCGGCGGCGGCATCCTGCGCCGCCTCAAGCGTGGGCGCCCCGACACCTGGCTTTATCGGCAGTTGCAGTGGCGCATCGCAACGCGCCATCCGCTGATGGCCGGCTGGGTGGGCGGCCACGTGCTGATCTCGCGCTCGGGCTTCTGGTCCACCCGCAGGAGCATGCGATGAGTCGCTTCAAGAACGAGATCGCCCACCTGCAGGCTCACATCAAGACCTTGCGCCTGGGCGCGGGCGCGCTGGTCATTGTCGCCCTGGTCATGGGCGGCGGCTGGTGGAGCGCGCCGCGCGACCTGACCATCCACGTCCCGCCCGACCTGCGCTCTGGCAGTACCCGCAAGTGGTGGGAAGTGCCGCCCGAATCGGTCTATGCGTTCACGTTCTACGTGTTCCAGACGCTGAACCGCTGGCCGACCAATGGCGAAGAAGACTACTCGCGCAACCTCCACACGCTCTCGCCGTACCTCACCCCGTCCTGCCAGGCCTTCCTTCGCGCGGACTACGACTACCGCCGCTCCACCGGCGAGCTACGCCAGCGCGTGCGCGGCATCTACGAGATTCCCGGCCGCGGCTATGGCGACGACCCCACGGCGCGCGTGCGCACCGTGTCCGATCGCGACTGGGTGGTGACGCTGGACATCACGGCGGACGAGTACTACGGCGCCGAGCAGGTCAAGCGCGCCCTGGTGCGTTATCCGATCAAGGTCACGCGGGTGGACGTCGATCCCGCCCGCAACCCGTTCGGCCTGGCGCTGGACTGCTACGAAGGCGCGCCCCAGCGCATCAGTGCACCGGAGCCGGCGCGCCCGGCGCCGAGTGGCCTGTCTCCGCAAGCGCCTCAAGGAGGAAACACCCCATGAAGCATCCTGTACTCGCGCTGCTGGGGCTACTGGCCGTGGCCGCGGCACCCGTCGCCCAGGCGGTGGAGATCCTGCGTTGGGAACGCACGCCACTGGCAGTGCCGCTGAAGGTCGGTCAGGAACGCATCGTGTTCATCGACCGGAACGTGCGCGTGGGCGTGCCCGCGGGCGTGGGCGAACGCCTGCGCGTGCAGAGTGCGGGTGGCGCGGTGTACCTGCGCGCCAGCGAGCCGATCGAGCCCACGCGGTTGCAACTGCAGGACGCCGACACGGGCGCGCTGATCCTGCTGGACATCGCAGCCGAACCGCCCAAGGACGGGGAAGCCGAGCTGGAGCCGGTGCGCATCGTCGAGGGTGACAGCGCACCGGGACGCTATGGCGAGCAGGCCGACAGTGCCGAGGCCCCGGCACGCGCCCAGGGCCAGGCAGGTGCGCGGACCGCGCGGCGCGAAACTCCGGTCCCTGTCGTGCTGACGCGCTTCGCCGCGCAGAACCTCTACGCACCGCTGCGCACCGTCGAGCCGCTTCCGGGCGTCATGCGGGTCAACCTGCGCCGCGACCTCGACCTGGACACACTGATGCCAACGCTGCCCGTGCGCGCGGTCGCGCTCGCGTCGTGGCGGCTGGAGGACCAGTGGGTCACTGCCGTGCGCCTGACCAACGGCAGCGGCGGCTGGATCACGCTCGACCCGCGCATGCTGCAAGGCGATTTCCTCACCGCCACCTTCCAGCACGAGGCGCTGGGCCCGCGCGGCACGCCCGAGGACACGACCGTCCTCTACCTGGTCACGGGCGGCCGCGGCCTCGCGCAGTCGCTGCTGCCGGCGATTCACCGCTTCGACCCTGCCGTGCATCTGCCGCAGCCGGACGGCGACGAGAACGCCAAGGAGGCCCGCCATGCGCAGTAACGGCCTGCTCAAGTGGCTGATGATCCCTGTCGCCATCCTGGTGCTGTTCGTCGGTATCCGGCTGTTCTCGGGTGGAGGCAGCACGGCGCCACCCGCGGCGGACAACGGCGCCCAGCTCACGCCCGAGGAAATGAAGGCGCTGGGCATCGAAGGCGACACCCCGCGCGACACCGTGGCGACGCTGGTTGCGCAGGTCAAGCAGTTGCGCACCGAACTTCAGACCGCGCTCTCGGACAACAAGTCCCAGCGCGAAGAGAACCAGCGGCTGCGCCAGCGCGAGAATTCCATCGACCAGCGCATCAACTCGGCGCTCGAATCCGAGCGGTCCAACCTGCGCCGCGACCAGGAGCAGGCGGCCAGCGCGCGCCAGCAGACCGAAGGGCTGCTCGCCGACCTGCAGCGGCGCCTGGACAGCATCGGCGGGCGCGGCGGCGGCCATGCGGACCTGCCCGTGGGCTTGGGGCTGCAGGGCGGCGACGAGGCCGGCATGGAGGGCGGCGTGCGGTGGGTCGAGCCGGACGACGCAAAGCCCGCCGAGGGGCGCAACGGGGGGCGTGGCGCGAGCGGCGGCATGAGCTTCCCCACGAGCTTCGGCCCGGCGCAGAGCACGCTCGAAACCACCGCGGAAACCGTGGCCAACGCGGGCGCCCGCGCCGCCGGGGTCAAGAGTGCCAAGCCGGTCTATACCGTGCCGACCAACTCCACGCTCATGGGTTCGGTCGCCATGACCGCGCTGATCGGCCGCGTGCCGATCGACGGCACGGTCAATGATCCCTATCCGTTCAAAGTCCTGGTCGGGCCGGACAACCTGACCGCCAATGGCATCGACATTCCCGACGTGGCCGGCGCCGTGTTCAGCGGCACCGCCTCGGGCGACTGGACGCTGTCGTGCGTGCGCGGTCAGGTGCGCAGCATCACGTTCGTCTTCCACGACGGGACGATTCGCACGATCCCCGAAGACCGCGAGGGCAACCAGCAGAACAACCAACAGCGCGACGGCTTGGGCTGGATCAGCGATCCCCACGGCATTCCTTGCGTCAGCGGCGAGCGGCGCAGCAATGCCCAGCAGTACCTCGGCTCGCAGGCCCTGATCACCGCGGCCGGTGCCGGCGTGGCCTCGCTCATCGAGAGCGACAGCGGCCGCATGTCCTATGTCGGCTCGGACGGCTCCATCGGCACCGTGGGCATCACCGGCCAGGAAGCGGTCGGCCAGATTCTGGCGGGCGGCGTGCGGGACATGTCGGCCTGGGTCAACAAGTTGTACGGCCAGGCGTTCGCCGCCGTCTATGTCCAGCCCGGCGCCAAGGTTGCCGTCCACCTCGAAAAGCCGCTCGCCATCGACTTCGATCCCGAAGGCCGCAAGGTCGATCACCGCGCAGGAGAAAGCCATGCCCTTGAACTTGACTAACCTGGCCCGTGGCCTGGCGCTGGCCCTCGCCGTCGCGGTGCTTGGCGGCTGCGCCACCAGCAAGGAAAAGCTGCTGACCCACGGTGACCGCACGATGATGGATATCTGGCAGCAGGAGGCCGGCGACGGCGGTGGCGCAGCCGGACGGAACGCCGGCCGCCAGCTGCTCGATGCGCGCCAGAGCCTGCGTCGGCCCCTGACCGACGCCGACGTGCAGGCCGCACCTGTCGAGCAGATGCGCTACACGCGCACCGCGCGCAATGAGGTCCACCGCCAGTTCCAGCGCCTGCCCAATCCCGATCTCGTGATGTACGTGTACCCGCACCTGGCCGGCACCGATCCTGTGCCGGTGCCCGGCTACACGACCGTCTTCCCGCTCTACCAGCGCATCCAGTACGCGATGCCGGGCGAGCGCGTGGAGGACTACTGATGCGGTGGAAACTCCCATGGCCGAAGCTGGCCGGCGCCGGCTCCAGTAGCCCGGCCAGCGATGAGCAGCCGGACAGCTGGCAGCGCCACGTCGAGGCCTTGCGCCAGGCCGGCATCCCCGAACCCGGTTCGGCAGTCCACGGCCGCAAGCCAGCGACCGTGGCCGACGAGCAGGCGCTGTACGACGTTGCGCCGTCCTTCGTGGAACTGCTGCCCTGGGTGGAGTTCATGCCCGAGTCGAAATCGATGCTCCTGGAGGACGGCCAATCGGTGGCGGCGTTCTACGAGCTGGTGCCGCTGGGCACCGAAGGCCGGGAACCCGGCTGGCTCGCGCATGCCCGCGACGCCCTGGAAAACGCGCTTCAGGACAGTTTCGATGAACTGGACGAGAACCCGTGGGTGCTCCAGCTCTATGCCCAGGACGAACCGAGCTTCGACCAGTACATGCAGACCTTGCGCGATTACGTGCAGCCACGTGCGCGCGGCTCGGCGTTCACCGAGTTCTACCTGCGCTTCTTCGGCCACCACCTGCGCGCTGTGGCCAAGCCCGGCGGCCTGTTCGAGGACACGGTGGTCACGCGGCTGCGCTGGCGCGGCCAGACGCGGCGCGTGCGCATGGTGGTGTACCGCCGCGCGAGCGGACAGGGACAGGCAAACCGCCGCGGCCAGACACCCGAGCAGATGCTGGGCATCGTCTGCGACCGCCTGTGCGGCGGCCTGGCGAACGCCGGCATCCAGGCCCGGCGCATGGTCGCGGCCGACGTCCACGACTGGCTGCTGCGGTGGTTCAACCCGCGCCCCACGCTGCTCGGGCCTGGGGTGGAGGACCGGGAGCGCTTCTACGCGTTGGCGCGCTATCCGGACAGTACCGAGGAAAGCGAGGCCGGCGAGATCGAGCTGGCGAGCGGGCGGGATTTCAGCCAGCGGCTGTTCTTTGGGCAGCCGCGCTCGGACGTGGCGCAAGGGGCCTGGTACTTCGACGGCATGCCGCACCGCGTGCTGATCACCGACCGGCTGCGCATGCCGCCCGGCACCGGGCACCTGACCGGCGAGACCCGCAAGGGGGACGCGATCAACACGCTGTTCGACCAGATGCCCGAGGACACCTTGATGTGTCTCACCATGGTGGCCACGCCGCAGGACGTCCTCGAATCGGACCTCAACCATCTGGCGAAGAAAGCTGTGGGCGAGACGCTGGCGTCGGAGCAGACGCTCAAGGACGTGCATGAAGCCCGCTCCCTGATCGGCAGCGCGCACAAGCTCTACCGGGGCACTCTGGCGTTCTACCTACGCGGGCGCGACGAGGCGGAACTGGATCGGCGCGGCCTGGACCTCGCGAACGTGATGCTCAACGCCGGCCTGCAGCCGGTGCGCGAGGACGACGAGGTGGCGCCGCTCAACAGCTACCTGCGCTGGCTGCCGTGCTGCTACAACCCCGGCAAGGACCGGCGCCGGTGGTACACGCAACTGATGTTCGCCCAGCACGCGGCGAACCTGTCGCCAGTATGGGGCCGCGCCCAGGGCACGGGGCATCCCGGCATCACGATGTTCAATCGCGGCGGCGGCCCGATTACGTTCGACCCCTTGAACAGGTTGGATCGGCAGATGAATGCCCATCTGTTTCTATTTGGCCCCACCGGCTCGGGGAAGTCCGCCACACTCAACAACCTGCTGAACCAGGTGACGGCCATCTACCGGCCGCGGCTTTTCATCGTGGAAGCCGGCAACAGCTTCGGCCTGTTCAGCGACTTCGCGCGGCGCCTGGGCCTGACCGTGAACCGGGTCAAGCTGGCCCCCGGATCGGGCATCAGCCTGGCGCCGTTCGCCGACGCACGCCGGCTGATCGAAACGCCCAGCGACGTGCAGACGCTCGATGCCGATGCCCTGGACGAAGACCTGCCACCGGATGCCTCGGCCATGGAGGCGGATGAGCAGCGCGACGTGCTCGGCGAACTGGAGATCACGGCACGGCTGATGATCACGGGCGGCGAAGACAAGGAAGAAGCGCGGATGACGCGGGCCGACCGCTCGCTGATCCGCCAGTGCATCCTCGACGCCGCCGAACATTGCGTGGCGGAGAAGCGCACCGTGCTCACGCGCGATGTGCGCAATGCACTGCGCACCCGTGGCCAGGACCCGACGTTGCCCGAGATGCGCCGTGCGCGGCTGCTGGAGATGGCGGACGCGATGGACATGTTCTGCCAAGGCACGGACGGCGAGATGTTCGACCGCGACGGCACGCCGTGGCCCGAGGCCGACATCACGCTGGTCGATCTGGCGACCTATGCCCGCGAGGGCTACAACGCGCAGCTCTCCATCGCCTACATCAGCCTGATCAGCACGGTGAACAACATCGCCGAGCGCGACCAGTACCTGGGACGGCCGATCGTCAACGTGACCGACGAAGGTCACATCATCACCAAGAACCCGCTGCTCGCGCCCTATGTCGTGAAAATTACAAAAATGTGGCGCAAGTTGGGCGCCTGGTTCTGGCTGGCGACGCAGAACATCGACGACCTGCCACGTGCAGCGGAGCCGATGCTCAACATGATCGAGTGGTGGGTGTGCCTGTCGATGCCGCCGGACGAGGTGGAGAAGATCGCGCGCTTCCGCGAACTCTCGCCGGCGCAGAAGGCGCTGATGCTCTCCGCACGCAAGGAAGCGGGCAAGTTCACCGAGGGCGTCATCCTCTCCAAGAGCATGGAAGTGCTGTTCCGCGCCGTGCCGCCAAGTCTCTACCTCGCGCTCGCGCAAACCGAGCCCGAGGAGAAGGCAGAACGCTACCAACTCATGCGGCAGCACGGCGTCAGCGAGCTGGATGCCGCCTTCAAGGTGGCTGAGAAGATCGACCGGGCACGTGGCATCGAGTCGCCGACCCTGGACCTGCCCTGAATCTGCCGTACACCGGAGAACGCCATGGAACAGAAACGTCCTTCCATTCCGATGCAGGTGCAGGCGTTCCGCCGTCGGCACTGGCGGCCCAGCTGGCCTTGGACAGTGGCCGCAGCGCTGGTTGCACTGCTGCTGATCTGGCTCGTGTCCCGTTGGCCCGGGCAGTCCACGCCTCAGACTTCAGCGCCAGTCAGCGAGACGCAGGTGGCTGGGCCTCCGTGGCAGATGGGCAATCCGGAAGGACGCTTCACGCTGACGCTCTACGCGGACCTCGAATGCCCGTTCTGCCGGTCCTATTTCCCAGTGCTCAAGCGTTGGGTGGCCGGCAATGCGGACGTGGCCTTGCAATGGCATCACCTCCCGTTGGCAGCGCATGAGCCGGCCGCGTCCGCGGAAGCGCGCTTGGCGGAATGCGCGGGCCAAGCCAGCGGTCATGCCGCCTTCTGGCAGGCCGTCGAGTGGGTATATGCCCACACGCGCAGCGACGGTCAGGGCTTGCCCGAGGACCTGCGCTACCCCGACCTTACGCCACCCATCGAGCAGTGCATCGCGAGCGAGCGGCCCGACGCGGCGATTCGCGCCCAAACTGCGGAAGCCACGAACAGCGGCGTGACCGCCACGCCGTCGCTGCGGCTACACGATCGCGAAACCGGCAAGGCTATCCTGCTGCAGGGTCCGATCGAGGGCGATGCCTTGCTGTCGGCCATGGACATGCTCGCGGCCCGCGATCCCGCCGCCACACCTACATCGGAAATGCCTGCCGACGTCGTCGGCGACATGCCCAGGTAGCCCCGGTCTTCAAGGCTACGGCGCAGTCCGCTGCGCTGACCGCAACCCGTTCGCCTCGCATCCTGGCCGCGAACGATCACCGCTCCCGCGGTGATGGATGCACCTTGTTCGTTCCCCAGGAGGGCTTGCCCTCCCCGGGCGCGCGCCCTCCGATCTCACCATTTGGAGGTTCGCCATGTCTTTCGTCGTCAATGACTCCTGCCTGGAGTCGCTTTCCGCCATCGCTGCCCAGCACGAGGACTGGATCATCCAGCAAGCCATTGCACTGCTGGAGAAGCGGGTTTTCAAAGCGGGTCCGAAACTCCTCGACCCCACGGCCGTGCGCGACTACCTGCACGTGAAGCTGGTGGCCGAGCCCAACGAAATATTCGTCGCTGTATTCCTTGACAGCATGCATCAGGTGCTGGCCTACGAGCCGTTGTTCAGGGGCACGATCAACTCGACTTCGGTCTATCCGCGTGTCGTCGTACAGCGTGTGCTGGAATTGAATGCCGCTGCGGTGGTCTTCGCACATCAGCACCCCTCGGGCATGTCCGAGCCGTCGATCGCGGATCGCGTGCTGACCCAGCAACTGCAGGCCGCGCTGGCGCTCATCGATGTGCGGGTACTGGACCACATCATCGTCGGCCAGGGTGCCCCGTTCTCCTTTGCGGAGTCCGGCCTGCTGTAAGTGTTGCACTGCTTCGTTGATCAGCGCGGAGGCTTCGGCCTCCGCTTTTTCTTCGCGGCGACACAAGCAGGTATGCGGGGTGGCCGCGATGCGCATTGTTTGTTGGGACCGCATGGGGTTCGGCGTTTGACTATGGCCCTGATCAACTTCCGGGGCGCATGACATGCCAGCAGCTTTTACCCGGTTCGCACCAGGCTGGCGAACCCTTGGCCTGGCCGTGGCGCTGCCGGCGTCCCTGGCGGTGTTCAGCCCGGTCACCTTCGCCGCCGACGTGGTGGTCGTCACCGACGGCCACCACCCGGTCAAGACCATGGGCGGCGAACGGCTGATCGAGCTGGATGAAGCGCCGCGCATCGAGGCCGAGCTTTCGGCGAATCTGCCCACCGACCCCGACCAGGCGACAGCCCTGGTCAAGCGTCGGCTGACCCAGGGAGGCACTGACCTTCAGCGGCGCATCGCGACGGCCTACCAGGGCGTGACGGACGCATGGAGCCTGGGCATCACCGCCGTCCCGGCCGTCGTGGTGGACCAGCGCTATGTGGTCTATGGCGAGCCGGACGTGGCCCGCGCCATCGCGCGGATCGAACAGCACCGGAGGACCGAACCGTGATCCACCCATTCGACCTTCTGCGCCGCATGCGAGCTGCTGTCGCGTCCGTGCTGCTGCTTAGCGCCACGGGCAGCTACGCCCTGAACACGGCAACCATCGTGGGTTCAGTGGCTTCGCCCGATTGCCTGGAATACCGGGTGGTGGGTATCTGCTACTGGCTCTATTGCACCTGGACCGGCTGCACGGTGCGTACCTCCGTCAAGGTCAGGCACTACATCCCCGATGCAGTGGTGTCGTCGTACTCGAACACCGGCGAGAACCCCTGGGTTGAAGTGCGCGCCATGAGCACGCCCAATCCTTCGGCCCAGGCCGGCGGGGACGGCACCACGAACGAGGATCATGAAAACAACCTCGCCAAATTCAAGAACAGCGATGTTATCGGCCATCCCGGCGGCGAGGTGTTCAACCAGTTCGCCTCGTCCTCCGGCTACTTCTGCCAAGGCGCGGGCACGGCCTTCATGCCGTATCTGCTCAGCACCCTGGACACGCTGGCCTGGCGCTACAACGTGCCCGAGATGGCCTACCCGGAGGCGTTGATTCCGGGCATGCGTGAGGTCGGTGCGCGCACCACGATGAACCTCTGGGGCAATGTCTATCCACGCGGTGGCTTCCTGCACCAGACCGACGACCACAAATCCGGGGCGGTGGTGGCCCAGCGCGCGGGCGATGTCGTCACGCGCCGCGGGCAGTTGCACGTGTACCAGCCACTGCTCGCCAACGCCCGTGACGGCTACTGGCCGGCCGGGGCGCTGGTCGAAGGCGATACCTCCACCGGGAAGTGGCAGGAGCTGACCCCTCGTCTGTCGAACACCTGCGTGGTCTTCCCCCACAGCGGCACGCTGACCCAGGCCCAGCAAGGCGACTACGCCTGGGCGCTGTGGCGGCCGTATGCCTGCTGCGAACGCCGCGGGCAGGTGTTCCTGGGCAGCGTCGATTTCCTCTGAGGTGCCACGATGAAGCGTCCTGAACCGATGAACCTTTCCGCCAAGGCGTGCTACTTGCTGCGCCCGACGGCGCTGGCCGGCACGCTCGCTCTGGTCTGCGGCCTGGCGTGGGCGCAGGTCGGATACCAGAACAGCGGCCCCGTCATTGGCGATGACGTCATGTACTCGATCGGAGGCGGCAGCGCGGTGTCCATGGGCCGCGCGGCTGGCATGCGCTCCATCGGGGTCGGCTTGGGGTGGAACAGCAACCTGATCTGCGGCGACATGAGCATCCAGACCACGCTGCGCAACCAGCTCAACGGCATCACGAACGGCTTCCAGCAGATCATGAGCAACGTGATCCAGAGCGCCACCAGCGCGGTGGCGTCCCTGCCGGCGCTGATCATTCAGCGCGCCGATCCCGGCCTGTACAACCTGCTGACCAACGGCGTGCTGCAGGCGCGGCTGGACTTCGACCGCTCCAAGCTGACGTGCCGCGCGATGGCCGAGAAGATGGCCGAGACGGCGGGCGGCCAGCTTGGCTGGAGCCAGATGGCCGAAGGCATGGCCCTGCGTGACGCGGTTGGCAGCAACGATGCCGTTTCGGCCGTCGAGCAGGCTGAGACGCGCCGCGGCAACGACGGCGTTCCCTGGGTGGGCGGCAGCAATGCCGGTGGCGCAGGCCAGTCCGCCATTCGGGTGGTCGGCGACGTCACCCGCGCGGGCTACAACCTGGTCAACGGGCGCGGCGTGACGGACACATCCTCCATCGCGCCCGCCAGTTGCGCGAGCCTGTCCTGCCAGACCTGGACGTCGCCGCAGCAGGCGACCGAATGGGCCACCCGGGTCCTCGGGGAACAGGTGCAGCGCACGTGCGATTCCTGCACCAAGACCGAGACGGTGCCCGGCGTCGGGCTGACGCCGCTGATCCAGGAGGAGTACGAAGCCAAACTGGAAGTCTTGCAGGAACTGGTTTCCGGCGTGCGCAACACCACCTTCGAGAACTTGCGCGAGGCCGGCAGCACGTCGCTGCCGATCACGCGCGGCGTCATCGAGGCGCTGCGCGACGAGCCGGACCAGGACCTGCTGGCGCGGCGCCTTGCGTCCGAGGTGGCGCTGTCGTCGGTGCTGGAGAAGGCCTTGTTGCTCCAGCGCACGCTGCTCACGGGAAAGAAGGAGCCCAACGTGGCGGCCAACGAGTTGGCGGTCGAGGCTGTGAACCACGAGAGCGACACGCTCGACCGGGAGATCCGCAACCTGAAAACGGAGCTGGAGCTGCGCCGCGAGCTGGCGAACAACTCGCCGATGGCGATCATCCAGCGCCATGGTACGCGCGCGGCCGGCTCGCGCGGCATCTACGAGGGCGATCCGGTGCCCGACCGCCTCGACCAGTTGCAGAAGGGCAATCCGGGAGTCCGGCCATGAGCGCAATGCGCATGACCTGGCGCCCCTTGCGCTGGCTGTTCAGCCGGCGCGCGGCGAAAGCACTGCTGTGGGCGGTGGTGATCGTCGCCGCTGCGGTGGGGGCCAACGTCGCCGGCATCTACCTGGTCGGGAGCGTGGCCGGCTGGGAGCGGTGGCTCGCGGCCGCATCGGGCTACTTCTTCGTGTGGCGGTTGTGCCTGTACGGGGCGACGGCCTATGGCTGGGTCTGGATGCGGCGCCGGCTGCTGGTACGTGAGGACGACGCCCAGGCGCGGCGCCGCCTGGTGCGCACCGAGGTCGCGGGCGTCGTCGCCATCGTGGCGCTGGAAGCCAGCCTGCTGATGCAGGCCGGTTGAGGGGAGATGGCGCGATGACGCTTTTCACGACCGACTACCTGGAGTACTACCTGACGCTGGTGTCCTGGATCGTCAACAACGGCATCTGGGCGGTGCTGGTATCCAGCGGGGTATTCGCGCTGCCTTTCGTCGCCATCATCGTGCAGGAGTGGTTGAAGGCCCGTGCGGAAGGTGCCGACGAGGGCAATAAAGGCGTGCTGAGCGCCGCCCGCATCGAGAACCGGGTCTTCGTCGCCATCGTGGTGGTGATGTTCGCCGGCATTCCGTTCATCGACGTGGACCTGAACACCATCCAGTACGACAGCTCGCGCTCGGCCCAGTGCCAGGTCAGCGTGCCGCAGCCCACGGATACCGGCTGGTCGCAGTCCTTCAGCACCATCAACAACCAGTCGGCGAAGGTGCCCGTCTGGTGGGCGTTCATGCATGCACTCTCGCGCGCCGTCACGAGCGCCTCGGTGGCGGCGATCCCGTGTGGCACGGACCTGCGGCAGATGCGCATGGAGATCGACGCCACGCGCATCGATGACCCGGTGCTGGCTCAGGAAGTAGCGGATTTCTCGCGGGATTGCTATGGGCCTGCACGGGCCAAATTGTTCATGCAGCGCCCTCAGCTCGATGAGCAGCAGATGCACGACGTGACCTGGATCGGATCGCGGTTCTTCACCGACACGAACGGCTACTACGACACGTACCGTTCCAGCACGCCGCGCGATGACTGGCCCTATGACAGCAACCGCGACGCCGGGCTGGCTCAGGTATCCAGTGGCGGTGGCTACCCGACCTGCAGGCAATGGTGGGCCGATGGCGGTAATGGCCTGCGGGCACGCTTGCTGGGACAGGTGGACCCGAGCCTGCTCAATCGCCTGGCGGGCTGGGCCGGGTTCCTGAGCCGAGCCGAGGTGGACGACTCGGTAATCCGCACGATCGCGTCACCGCGGCAGCAGAAATTGAACCAGGGCAGCGTCTATACCGACTACGGCGGCCAGATCGACAAGACCCTGCCGAACATTGTGACGCGGGCCACGGGCGATGTTGGGATGGCAGTCGGCGCGATTGCCGCGTTTCCAGCCATGGACGTCGCGAGGCAGGCCCTGCCCATGGTGCTTGCATTGCTCAAGATGGCACTGGTTATCTGCATCCCGCTCGTGCTGGTCGTGGGCACCTATGACCTGAAGACGGTGGTCACGGTCAGCGTCGTGCAGTTCGCGCTGTTCTTCACGGACTTCTGGTTTCAGCTTGCACGCTGGATTGACAGCACCATCCTCGACGCGCTCTATGGCTGGGGGTTCGGCTGGAACCGGCCGCACACCAATTTCGACCCGTTGGTAGGACTGAACAACGCCTTCGGTGACATGCTCCTAATGTTCGTCACGGGCACGATGTTTCTGGTCCTGCCGACGTTTTGGGTCGCTGCCTTGGGGTGGGTCGGAGTTAAGGCTGGGGTGATTGCTCAGAACCTTGCTGTCGGCTCCAAGGAAGCGCGTGATAGCGCCGGGTCAGGTGTAAACAAGGTAGCCGGCAAGGTTCTGTGACGGACAGTCCAAACCTCAGTCATCGAACGGATCGTTCGGGTCGTGAGGGTCGAGCCGCTGGCCATTGGAAGAATACAGGCCAAAGCCCGCCTCGCCATTGCGCAGTTCATCCTGTTGCGCCCAGCGGTCATCATCCCTAGCCGAATTGCCAGCCAACCATGCCGCCGCAACGCCCAGCAGTAGCAACACCGCCAGCCAGAAGGTGGTGTACAGCAGCACCCCGAGCGCAACCAGCTTGACCACCCACACGAACGCGGTGGCACCGGCCGCCGGCATCCCCTTGGACACCAACCAACTCGATGCCCGGCGTTCGCCGCGCACGTAGGCACGCCATCCGCGACCCAAGGTGCGGCCGAGGCGTTCTGCGGTGCTGATGCGTGTCGTGGTGTTCATGGTCGTCTCCTGCTACTGAGGGATGCCTATTCCAGTTTGCTCCAATCCTGCTTGCTTGCCTGTATCAGCGCGTGCCAGTCGTCTGGTGGGTTCCCGCGTCCGAGCATCTTCTCGAACACGACATACGGGTCCGATTTGCTACCCGAAGACCGCAGGGTCTGTTCATCGTTGACCCAGGCGTACACAATGACCTTCGCCTTCGAGTCGTACCGGAAGAACAGCCGGAACCGCCGTCCGATCTTGGCCCTTCGCCAGTGGCGGTGGGCAGGTCCCAAGGTGTTGCCCTGGCGGTACTCGTCGCGTGCCGGATCGCCTGGCACCACATCCAACATCAACTGGCTCAGGGCCCGGAAGAGCTTGACGTTGGCATTGGACTCGAAGCCCGCCGGGTCATTCTCCTGCGCGCGCCTCGCGGCCGCATGCAGTTTCTGCAACTGCTCGATCACGCAGTCGTGGAAGAGCAGCGTCCAGCCATGCCGTTGCATCAGAGTTCCACTTTCCCGTCGATCTCCTCGTCCAGGTTCACACCGTGGCCAGCATGCTCCAGCATGGCGCGCGCCAGATCCTCGGGCAGGCCCCGGACGTTCCGGCCAGCTTCGATGTCGCGGGCCAGCAGGCTCAGAAACGCGCCAATGGCGGGGTCCTCGTGCTCGGCATCAACACGGGTGACGACGACTTCGCTGCCCCGCAGATCGAACGCGAGCTTGCCGCCGGCATCGACGCCGAGCGCCTGCCGGATGGGCTTGGGCAGCGTGATCTGGCCTTTAGAGGTCAGCGTGGCGACTTCGTGGATGGCAGGCATGGCGACTCTCCTGATTGCGATACCTGCATGGTAAGGAAATTTCCTTACTTTGTCAATCTGAGGCCTCACAGCGTTCTCCCGAGTCCAAGAATCGGCCCATCGTAGGGCGTGAACAGCCAGCCTTCCTGTATCAATACGGCCCTTCCGCAACCCGCATTGGCGGTGGACGGTCAGCACCCGTCGCCCTATACCCAAAGGCTGTAAAGGGTCGAAATGGCGAGGGAATGGGTTGCAAGGGGAATGGCCCTACCTCGAAAAGGCAAAAAGGCACCCCGCTCGGCCCGCGACAGGACATCCGCATGCTCTCTCTGTTCCAGCGAAAACGGCCCGCGGTCGCTACCGCTCCGACGCCACCTCCCGCATCCGACCTCCCGAAAGGGTTGATGCGGCCCGAGTCGGCCGCATCGCTGCTGGCCACCCCGCGCCGGCAGAAACTGCTGGAGCACATCTGGCAGCGCACGTCGCTCTCACGTAAGCAGTTCGCCACCTTGTACCGGGCGCCACTGGAACGCTACGCCGAGCTGGTCCAGGCTTTCCCGGCTTCCGAGGCGCATCATCACGCTTACCCCGGCGGCATGCTCGACCACGGCCTGGAAATCGTCGCCTACAGCCTGAAGCTGCGGCAGTCGCATCTGCTGCCCATCGGGGCCAGCCCCGAAGACCAGGCGGCGCAGTCTGAAGCCTGGACTGCCGCAGTCGCCTATGCCGCGCTGCTGCATGACATCGGCAAGATCGCCGTCGATCTGCACGTCGAACTGGCCGACGGCTCGCTGTGGCACCCCTGGCATGGCCCGCTGCACCAGCCATACCGCTTCCGCTACCGCGACGATCGAGAATATCGGCTCCACAGCGCTGCGACAGGTTTGCTCTACCGCCAACTCCTCGACAGTGATGCCCTGGACTGGCTCAGTGGCTATCCCGACCTGTGGGGACCGCTGCTCTACGTCCTGGCCGGCCAGTACGAGCACGCCGGCGTGCTGGGCGAACTTGTCGTACAGGCCGACCGCGCTTCCGTGGCCCAAGAGTTGGGAGGCGATCCCGCGCGCGCTATGGCCGCCCCCAAGCACGCGCTGCAACGCAAGCTGCTGGACGGGTTGCGCTACCTGCTCAAGGAAGAGTTGAAGCTGAACCAGCCCGAAGCCTCCGATGGCTGGCTCACCGAGGACGCCTTGTGGCTGGTGAGCAAGACGGTTTCGGACAAGCTACGTGCGCACCTGCTGTCAGAGGGCATCGATGGCATCCCTACGAACAACACTGCGGTGTTCAACGTGCTTCAGGACCACGGCATATTGCAGCCGACGTCGGACGGGAAGGCGGTCTGGCGCGCGACCGTGACCAGTGCGACCGGCTGGTCCCACTCATTTACCCTGCTGCGTCTAGCTCCCGCGCTGATCTGGGAAGCTGGCGAACGGCCAGCATCGTTTACCGGCACGGTGGCAGTCGACGCTGCGGCAATCGAGAAGGATGCTGGCTTGGAGGCTGCCCCGCCTATGACTGCCGCGAAGCCTGTCTTCGAAGAACAGACGACGCCACCTTGGGAAGGCAGCAGCCCCGCTGACTTGGCTTCACCGCCCGCAGTTCAGCCCCTGCCTGACGTCATGGAAGACATGCTGGCGATGGTGGGCTCCGGACACCTCCTTGCGACGCGACAGGATGCAGAGCCCGTCCCGGCCTTCGCAACGAGTTCGCTGGTACTGCCTGTGCCAGCGTCTAAATCTTCGGCATCGACACAGCAGCCTTCGGGCGAGCACTTCATGGGCTGGCTTAGGCATGGCTTGCAGAGCCGAAAGCTGATTCTCAACGATGCCAAGGCACTGGTGCATACCGTGGACGACACGGTGTTCCTGGTAAGCCCTGGGGTGTTTCAGCGCTATGTCCAGGAGCATCCTCAAGTTCCAGCACTCGCCAAGCAGGATGCCGTTGTCGACTGGCAATGGGTCCAGAAGCGCTTCGAGAAGCTGCAGGTCCATCGCAAGCAGCCCAGCAGCTTGAACATCTGGACCTGCGAGGTCACCGGCCCGCGCAAGTCGCGCAAGCTGCATGGCTACTTACTCGATGACCCTGGCCAACTGTTCGATGAGCGGCCACCGAACAATCCCTACTTGAAACTGGCATAGGTGCTAGATACGGGCCCATAGAGGCACTGGTTGCCTGCCGTGCGCGTAGCATGGATCAACCTCTCTGCTTCATAGAAACGAACGTTGGACACGGTTACGCCGCCGAGGCTGGCGACGTCGCCAACCATTGGCACACGTTCCGTGGCAAAAGGCTTGGCGACCACCGTCGTCGGGGTGGCTGTTCGTACAGATCGTTGTTTCATCATCGTCTCGGCGTGGATCATGTACTGCAGCAAGCACGCCTGCAGCCTCTAGGGCTACGCTGATTAAGGTCAGCCTTGCGGGTTGATCGGGTGGCAAGGCAAGCGGTGCTTCGCGATGATGCCTGCATGAAGCAAGCAACACTCGCAGCAGCAGCCGATCAGGGCGCGGAGTTCGAGCGATTTCGCAGGCCAACGCGGCGCGATGTGTTCCTGCAGACGATGGACACCATCGTGCCGTGGGCTGAGCTGTGCGAAGTCATCGAGCCCCACTACCCGAAGGCCGGCAGGGGCCGTCCGCCCATTGGCCTGGAGCGCATGCTGCGCATGTACTTCGTGCAGCACTGGTTCAACCTCGCCGACGAGGCCTGCGAGGAGGCGCTGCTGGACAGCACGGCGCTGCGCCGCTTCGTGGGCATTGACCTGGGCCGCGAGCGCGTTCCCGACGGCACCACCTTGCTGAAGTTCCGCCGGCTGCTGGAGGACGACAAGCACAAGCTGGGCGCCGCACTGTTCACCAAGGTCGGTGAAGTGCTGCAGAGCAAGGGCATGAAGGTTGGCACCGGCACCATCGTGGATGCCACCATCATCTCGGCGCCGAGCTCGACCAAGAATGACAAGGGCGAGCGCGATCCCGAGATGCACCAGACCAAGAAGGGGCAGCAGTACTTCTTCGGCATGAAGCTGCACATCGGCGTGGACAGCGAGACGGGCCTTGCGCATAGCGCGGTGGTGACGGCGGCTAACGTTCACGACAAGCACCCGCTGCCCGAACTGCTGCACGGCCAGGAGCTGGAAGTCTTCGGCGACAGTGCCTACGCCTCCCAGCAGGCGTTGATCGCGGCCAAGGCACCGAAGGCCAAGGACCAGACGAATCAGAGGGTCCGAGGCACAGGGTATCTGGCCGACTTGGAGCGCATCGTCAACCGCATCAAGTCCAAGACGCGCTCTCGGGTGGAACACGTGTTTGCCGTGGTGAAGCGCCAGTTCGGCTTCAGCAAGGTCCGCTACAAGGGCCTGGCGAAAAACGCGACGCGAGCGTTCGTGGCGCTGGGTTTGGCGAACATCTACCTGGCGCGCAAGCGTCTGGTGGCATGAGTGCGTCCACAGTGGGCGTGCGACGCGCCTGCCACCTTGAAAAGGCTGAAGAATGCGGCGTTGACTTGGAGCAACCGGATCACGTCAGCCAAGTCGGGCGTCAGCACGACGCAGTGTCGAAATCTCAGGCTTGTTCAGCGTAGCCCTAGAGTCGAAGAAGTCGACTCGTCTCAAAGCCGGGGGGTGCTGGTGGACAACAGCAAATCGAGGCGGTGTTCGACCAGCACCGCCTCGATGCTGCGCGGCGGCTGACCGGTCATCTGCTCGATGACACCGTCGGAGAACGGCGCCAGCCCGCGTTTGGACACCTCTTCGATGATCAGCGCCTCTCGCAGCGTGGATTTCGGAAAGCCCGAGACCTGCAGATGCAGCGCCAGGGCTTCCTCACTGACGGGCACCAGGTCGATGCTGGCTCCGAAGATGATATTGATGCTGTTCACCAGCGCCTCGGCAGTGAGAGCCTGCGGGCCGGTGATCGCCAGCTCTCCGGGCGGAACAGGGTCCGCCCGCAGTACCGCCGCAGCGGTGCGCGCCACGTCCTCGCCCGCCACGTAAGGCAGTCTGCCTTGCGGCGCTGAGCTAAACCACTTCCCGCACCGAAGCGCCAGGATGATCCGCGGAAACAATCGCTCCATAGGCCAACTCACCCGCAAGACTGACAAGGCTAGGTTGCGAGCCTCGCATGCCTGTGCCACCGTCTCGCATTCCCGCGCTACAGTCATCAGCGAGGGGTCGAACACTTCGATCTGGGCCGCGTACACCACGGTGCGGACGCCGACGCGCGCTGCGGCATCGATCATGGCCTGCAGTTGGCGACGCCGCGACCACGAGCCGTCGGCAGCGCCCGGCAGGAGCAGCAGGCGGTGTGCACCGGTGAAGGCGGCATCCAGGGACGCTGCATCGTCGGGATCCGCGCCGCGAATACGCGCCCCACGGGCAGCCAGATCCACAAGGTGCACTGGTTGGCGGCTGGTGGCGATGACCTCCGCTTCATCGCGGCGCAGCAGCAGTTCGACGACGCGCCGGCCGAGCGGATCATGGGCACTGGCAACCAGCAGGCACGGAGAAAGCAACCGGGTCACCGGATGGCTCCCCCTGGCGGAGTGTGCCGGCTGCGCAGAAATGCGATTGCCGCGATGCGCGGCCTGCGCTCGTTCATGGTCGAGCTTCCTCCTGAACGGATCCAACGGTCCGGGCGCCATCGTGCAGCAGGCCGGCGACACCCTGGCGCGCATTCCCGGCGTCGGTGAGGTCAATGTTTTCGGCGGCGGCGACTACGCCATGCGGGCGTGGCTCAACCCCGAGGCCATCGCCTCGCGAGGCCTGACGGCCGGGGACGTGATCGCAGCGATGCGCGAGCAGAACGTACAGGTCTCGGCGGGCCAGGTCGGCGCCGAACCCATGCCGAACAGCGACTTCCTGAGCCTGATCAATGCGCAGGGCAGGCTGACCACGGTCGAGGAGTTCGGCAACATCGTGCTCAAGACCGGCGACAACGGCCAGATCGTGAAGCTGTCCGATGTCGCCCGCCTCGAACTCGGCGCGGGCGACTACACGCTGCGCGCCAAGCTGGACCAGAACAGCGCCGTCGTGGGCATGGGCGTCTTCCAGGCACCGGGGGCCAACGCGCTGGACATCCGTGACCAGGTGATCGCCACCATGGACGCGATGCAGAAGACCTTCCCGCCGGGAATCAAGTACGAAGCGGTGTATGACACCACGGTGTTCGTGCGCGAATCCATCAACTCTGTGGTCGCCACGCTGCTGGAGGCCGTGGCCCTGGTGGTGCTGGTGGTGATCCTGTTCCTGCAGACCTGGCGCGCCTCCATCATCCCGCTGATCGCAGTGCCGGTGTCCATCGTGGGTACGTTCGCGGTCCTGCACCTGCTCGGGTTCTCGATCAACACGCTCACCTTGTTCGGACTGGTGCTGGCTATCGGCATCGTGGTCGACGACGCCATCGTGGTGGTGGAGAACGTGGAGCGCCACATCGAGGCCGGCGCGCAGCCATTGGAAGCGGCGCACCTGGCCATGCGGGAGGTGTCGGGCCCGATCATCGCCATCACCTTGGTGCTGTGCGCGGTGTTCGTGCCCATGGCATTCCTCGACGGCGTCACCGGCGAGTTCTACAAGCAGTTCGCGGTCACCATCGCCATCTCGGTGGCGATCTCTGGCCTGAACTCCCTGACGCTGTCCCCGGCGCTGGCCGGCCGGCTGCTGCAGGCCCATGGCGCCCCCAAGGATGCACTGTCTCGCGGCATTGACCGGGCATTTGGATGGCTGTTCCGCCCGTTCAACCGCTTCTTCAACCGCAGCTCCAACAAGTACGAGCGCGGGGTCTCGCGCGTGCTCGGTCGGCGCGGGGCGGTGTTCGTGGTCTATGCGCTACTGCTGCTGGGCACGGGTCTGATGTTCAAGGCCGTGCCCGGCGGCTTCATTCCGACCCAGGACAAGATGTACCTGATCGCGGGCGTGAAGCTGCCCGAAGGCTCCTCCATCGGGCGCACCGATGCGCTGCTGAGCAAGGTCATCGACGTCGCACTGGAAACCGACGGCGTTGCCAGCGCGGTGGCATTCCCCGGCCTGAATGCCCTGCAGATGACCAATAGGGGTCGTCTCAGAAAACGGAAAATAAAGCACGCTAAGGCATAGCCGAACCTGCCAAGCTTGCTCCACCCTGTAGTGACGCGATCAGCGGGCAGGAAACGTTCCCCCTTCGCGCATGGCAGGCGCACACCAACTCAGACAGCACGGCCTCCATGCGCGCCAGGTCAGCCATTTTCTCGCGCACGTCCTTGAGCTTGTGCTCGGCCAGACTGCTGGCTTCCTCGCAATGGGTGCCATCCTCCAGCCGCAGCAGCTCGGCGATCTCATCCAGGCTGAAGCCCAGCCGCTGGGCTGATTTCACGAAGCGCACCCGCGTTACATCCGCCTCGCCATAGCGGCGGATGCTGCCATAGGGCTTGTCAGGCTCCAGCAACAAGCCCTTGCGCTGATAGAAACGGATGGTCTCCACATTGACCCCGGCCGCCTTGGCGAAAACGCCAATGGTCAGGTTCTCCAAATTGTTTTCCATATCGCTTGACTCCGTACATGAGTACGGAAGTAAGGTTACGCTATCCAATTTCAATTCGAAAGGACAAGCGCATGTCTGAACCAAAAACCGGGCGCGGCGCGCTCTTCACTGGAGGGCTTGCCGCCATCCTCGCCTCGGCTTGCTGCCTCGGGCCGTTGGTTCTGATCGCCTTGGGGTTCAGCGGCGCTTGGATCGGCAACTTGGCGGTGTTGGAACCCTATCGCCCCATCTTTATCGGCGTGGCGCTGGTGGCGTTGTTCTTCGCCTGGCGGCGCATCTACCGGCAGGCAGCGGCCTGCAAACCGGGTGAGGTCTGCGCGATTCCCCAAGTGCGAGCTACTTACAAGCTCATTTTCTGGATCGTGGCCGCGCTGGTTCTGGTCGCGCTCGGATTTCCCTACGTCATGCCATTTTTCTACTGATCGGAGTTCACCATGAAGAAACTGTTTGCCTCCCTCGCCCTCGCCGCCGTTGTTGCCCCCGTCTGGGCCGCCACCCAGACCGTCACGCTGTCCGTACCGGGCATGACCTGCTCCGCCTGCCCGATCACTGTCAAGAAGGCGATTTCCAAGGTCGAAGGCGTCAGCAAAGTTGACGTGACTTTCGAGACACGCCAAGCGGTCGTCACCTTCGACGATGCCAAGACCAGCGTGCAGAAGCTGACCAAGGCAACCGCAGACGCGGGCTATCCGTCCAGCGTCAAGCAGTGAGTCACTGAAAACGGCACCGCAGCACAACGGACGTCATTGTCTGGCGCCACAAACGATAAAGGATCTGTTGCATGACCCATCTAAAAATCACCGGCATGACTTGCGACTCGTGCGCGGCGCACGTCAAGGAAGCGCTGGAAAAAGTGCCAGGCGTGCAGTCGGCGATGGTGTCCTATCCGAAGGGCACAGCGCAACTCGCCATCGTGCCGGGCACATCGCCGGACGCGCTGACTGCCGCCGTGGCCGGACTGGGCTACAAGGCAACGCTAGCCGATGCGCCACTGGCGGACAACCGCGTCGGACTGCTCGACAAGGTGCGGGGATGGATGGCCGCCGCCGAAAAGCACAGTGGCAACGAGCCCCCGGTGCAGGTAGCGGTCATTGGCAGCGGTGGAGCCGCGATGGCGGCGGCGCTGAAGGCCGTCGAGCAAGGCGCGCAGGTCACGCTGATCGAGCGCGGCACCATCGGCGGCACCTGCGTCAATGTCGGCTGTGTGCCGTCCAAGATCATGATCCGCGCCGCCCACATCGCCCATCTGCGCCGGGAAAGCCCGTTCGATGGCGGTATTGCGGCAACTGTGCCTACGATTGACCGCAGTAAGCTGCTGGCCCAGCAGCAGGCCCGCGTCGACGAACTGCGGCACGCCAAGTACGAAGGCATCCTGGGCGGTAATCCGGCCATCACCGTTGTGCACGGTGAGGCGCGCTTCAAGGACGACCAGAGCCTTACCGTCCGTTTGAACGAGGGTGGCGAGCGCGTCGTGATGTTCGACCGCTGCCTGGTCGCCACGGGTGCCAGCCCGGCGGTCCCGCCGATTCCGGGCTTGAAAGAGTCACCCTACTGGACTTCCACCGAGGCCCTGGCGAGCGACACCATTCCCGAACGCCTTGCCGTAATCGGCTCGTCGGTGGTGGCGCTGGAGCTGGCGCAAGCCTTTGCCCGGCTGGGCAGCAAGGTCACGGTCCTGGCGCGCAATACCTTGTTCTTCCGTGAAGACCCGGCCATCGGCGAGGCGGTGACAGCCGCTTTCCGTGCCGAGGGCATCGAGGTGCTGGAGCACACGCAAGCCAGCCAGGTCGCCCATATGGACGGTGAATTCGTGCTGACCACCACGCACGGTGAATTGCGCGCCGACAAACTGCTGGTTGCCACCGGTCGGACACCGAACACGCGCAGCCTCGCGCTGGACGCAGCGGGGGTCACTGTCAATGCGCAAGGTGCCATCGTCATCGACCAAGGCATGCGCACGAGCAACCCGAACATCTACGCGGCCGGCGACTGCACCGACCAGCCGCAGTTCGTCTATGTGGCGGCAGCGGCCGGCACCCGTGCCGCGATCAACATGACCGGCGGCGATGCGGCGCTCGACCTGACCGCAATGCCGGCCGTGGTGTTCACCGATCCGCAAGTGGCGACCGTGGGCTACAGCGAGGCGGAAGCCCACCACGACGGGATCGAGACCGACAGCCGCACCTTGACCTTGGACAACGTGCCGCGTGCGCTCGCCAACTTCGACACACGCGGCTTCATCAAGTTGGTTATCGAGGAAGGCAGCCATCGGCTGATCGGCGTACAGGCGGTCGCGCCGGAAGCGGGTGAACTGATCCAGACGGCGGCTCTGGCCATTCGCAACCGCATGACGGTGCAGGAACTGGCCGAACAGTTGTTCCCCTACCTGACGATGGTCGAGGGGTTGAAGCTCGCGGCGCAGACCTTCAACAAGGATGTGAAGCAGCTTTCCTGCTGCGCCGGGTGAGAAAAAGGAGGTGTTCAATGAACGCCTACACGGTGTCCCGGCTGGCTCTTGATGCCGGGGTGAGCGTGCATATCGTGCGCGACTACCTGCTGCGCGGATTGCTGCGCCCGGTGGCGTGCACACCAGGCGGCTACGGCTTGTTCGATGACGCCGCCTTGCAACGGCTGTGCTTCGTGCGGGCGGCCTTCGAGGCGGGCATCGGCCTCGACGCGCTGGCGCGGCTGTGCCGGGCGCTGGATGCGGCGGACGGCGACGAAGCGGCCGCGCAGCTTGCCCTGCTGCGTCAGTTCGTCGAGCGTCGGCGCGAAGCGTTGGCCGATCTGGAAGTGCAGTTGGCCACCCTGCCGACCGAGCCGGCACAGCACGCGGAGAGTCTGCCATGAACAACCCCGAGCGCTTGCCGTCCGAGACGCACAAACCGATCACCGGCTACCTGTGGGGCGGACTGGCTGTGCTGACTTGCCCCTGCCACCTGCCCATCCTCGCTGTCGTGCTGGCCGGCACAACCGCCGGTGCTTTCCTCGGCGAGCATTGGGTCATCGCGGCGCTCGGTTTGACCGGCCTGTTCCTTCTGTCCCTGTCGCGGGCGTTGCGGGCATTCAGGGAAAGAGAATGAGCGCTTTCCGGCCGGATGGATGGACGACGCCGGAACTGGCCCAAGCGGTCGAGCGCGGGCAGCTTGAACTGCACTACCAGCCCGTCGTCGATCTGCGCAGTGGTGGGATTGTCGGCGCGGAAGCCCTGTTGCGCTGGCGTCATCCGACGCTTGGACTATTGCCACCGGGCCAGTTCCTGCCCGTGGTCGAATCGTCCGGCCTGATGCCTGAAATCGGCGCTTGGGTGCTGGGCGAAGCCTGCCGCCAGATGCGTGACTGGCGAATGCTGGCATGGCGACCGTTCCGGCTGGCCGTCAATGTTTCGGCGAGCCAAGTGGGACCGGACTTCGACGGGTGGGTAAAGGGCGTGCTGGCTGATGCCGAGTTGCCCGCCGAGTATCTCGAAATCGAGCTGACCGAATCGGTCGCGTTTGGTGATCCGGCGATCTTCCCCGCCCTGGACGCCTTGCGGCAGATCGGTGTGCGCTTCGCCGCCGATGACTTCGGGACGGGGTATTCCTGTCTGCAACATCTGAAGTGCTGCCCAATCAGCACGCTCAAGATCGACCAATCGTTTGTCGCCGGGCTCGCCAACGACCGCCGCGACCAAACCATCGTGCACACCGTGATTCAGCTTGCGCACGGGCTGGGCATGGATGTGGTGGCTGAAGGCGTGGAAACATCGGCGAGTCTTGATCTATTGCGACAAGCGGACTGCGACACAGGACAAGGCTTCCTGTTCGCGAAGCCAATGCCGGCGGCGGCATTCGCCGTCTTCGTCAGTCAATGGAGGGGTGCCACCATGAATGCAAGTGACTCGACCACCACCAGTTGCTGCGTGTGCTGCAAGGAAATCCCGCTCGATGCCGCCTTCACCCCGGAAGGCGCGGAATACGTCGAGCACTTCTGCGGGTTGGAGTGTTATCAACGCTTCGAAGCGCGTGCCAAGACAGGGAACGAAACCGATGCCGATCCGAACGCCTGCGACTCGCTACCGTCAGATTGAGGCATACCCTAACTTGGCGTCAGACCATCCGGCGCTAAATCGTCAGAATAGAGTTGCCTTCCGAATTGATTGACATACGCCGTCAAGGGTCATAGATTTCTTCCTGACACATTTCCCTCAGGAGGATACCTTGCACGGTCAGCGCATCGGTTACGTCCGCGTCAGCAGCTTCGACCAGAACCCAGAACGGCAGCTCGAACAGATCCAGGTGGATAAAGTGTTCACCGACAAGGCGTCGGGCAAGGACACACGGCGGCCCGAACTGGAACGGCTGCTCGCCTTCGTGCGCGAAGGCGACACGGTCGTGGTGCACAGCATGGATCGTCTGGCGCGCAACCTCGACGACCTGCGCCGCCTGGTGCAGGGCCTCACCCAGCGCGGCGTACGCATCGAGTTCCTTAAGGAGCATTTGACCTTCACCGGCGAGGACTCGCCGATGGCGAACCTGATGCTGTCGGTAATGGGCGCGTTCGCCGAGTTCGAACGCGCCTTGATCCGCGAGCGGCAGCGCGAGGGCATCGCGCTCGCCAAGCAGCGCGGGGCCTACCGTGGCAGGAAGAAATCCCTGTCGTCTGAGCGTATTGCCGAACTGCGCCAACGTGTCGAGGCTGGCGAGCAAAAGACCAAGCTGGCTCGTGAATTCGGAATCAGTCGCGAAACCCTGTATCAATACTTGAGAACGGATCAGTAAATATGCCACGTCGTTCAATCCTGTCCGCCGCCGAGCGCGAAAGCCTGCTGGCGTTGCCGGACACCAAGGATGAGTTGATCCGTCACTACACGTTCAGCGAAACCGACCTCTCCATCGTCCGGCAGCGGCGCGGCCCGGCCAACCGGCTGGGCTTCGCCGTGCAGCTCTGTTACCTGCGCTTTCCTGGTGTCATCCTGGGCGTCGATGAGCCGCCGTTTCCGCCCTTGTTGAAACTGGTCGCCGACCAGCTCAAGGTCAGCGTCGAAAGCTGGGACGAATACGGGCAGCGGGAGCAGACCCGGCGCGAGCACCTGGTCGAACTGCAAACGGTGTTCGGCTTCCAGCCCTTTACCATGGGCCACTACCGGCAGGCCGTCCAGTTGCTGACCGAGATGGCCTTGCAGACCGACAAGGGCATCGTGCTGGCCAGCACCTTGATCGAGCACCTGCGGCAGCAGTCGGTCATTCTGCCTGCCCTCAACGCCGTCGAGCGGGCGAGCGCCGAAGCAATCACCCGCGCCAACCGGCGCATCTACGATGCCTTGGCCGAACCGCTGTCGGACGCGCATCGCCGCCGCCTCGACGATCTGCTCAAGCGTCGGGACAACGGCAAAACGACCTGGCTGGCCTGGCTGCGCCAATCGCCCGTCAAACCGAATTCGCGGCACATGCTGGAACACATCGAACGCCTCAAAGCGTGGCAGGCGCTCGACCTGCCTTCTGGCATCGAGCGGTCGGTGCACCAGAACCGCCTGCTCAAGATCGCCCGTGAGGGTGGCCAGATGACGCCCGCCGACCTGGCCAAGTTCGAGGCGCAGCGACGCTATGCCACCCTGGTGGCGCTTGCCATCGAGGGCATGGCCACCGTCACCGACGAAATCATCGACCTGCACGACCGCATCCTGGGCAAGCTGTTCAACGCCGCCAAGAACAAGCATCAGCAGCAATTCCAGGCGTCCGGCAAGGCGATCAACGCCAAGGTGCGGCTGTTCGGCCGCATCGGCCAGGCGCTGATCGAGGCCAAGCAGGCGGGCCGCGATCCGTTCGCCGCCATCGAGGCCGTCATGTCCTGGGATGCCTTCGCCGAGAGCGTCACCGAAGCGCAGAAGCTTGCGCAGCCCGAGGACTTCGATTTCCTGCACCGCATCGGCGAAAGCTACGCCACGCTGCGCCGCTACGCGCCGGAATTCCTTGCCGTGCTCAAGCTGCGGGCCGCTCCCGCCGCGAAGGACGTGCTCGACGCCATCGAGGTGCTGCGCGGCATGAACAGCGACAACGCCCGCAAGGTGCCCGCCGACGCGCCGACCGAGTTCATCAAGCCGCGCTGGCAGAAGCTGGTCATGACCGACACCGGCATCGACCGGCGCTACTACGAACTGTGCGCGCTGTCGGAGATGAAGAACGCGTTGCGTTCCGGCGACATCTGGGTGCAGGGGTCGCGCCAGTTCAAGGACTTCGAGGACTACCTGGTGCCGCCCGCGAAATTCGCCAGCCTCAAGCAGGCCAGCGAATTGCCGCTGGCCGTGGCCACCGACTGCAACCGGTACCTGAACGACCGGCTGACGCTGCTGGAAACACAGCTTGCCACCGTCAACCGTATGGCGACGGCCAACGAGCTGCCGGACGCCATCATCACAGAGTCAGGCTTGAAGATCACGCCGCTCGACGCGGCGGTACCCGACACCGCCCAAGCGCTGATCGACCAGACGGCAATGATCCTGCCGCACGTCAAGATCACCGAACTGCTGCTGGAGGTGGACGAATGGACGGGCTTCACTCGGCATTTCGCGCATCTGAAATCGGGCGACCCGGCCAAAGACAAGAACCTGTTGCTGACCACGATCCTCGCCGACGCGATCAACCTGGGCCTGACCAAGATGGCGGAGTCTTGCCCCGGCACGACCTACGCCAAGCTGGCTTGGCTGCAAGCCTGGCACATCCGCGACGAAACCTACGGGGCGGCGCTGGCCGATCTGGTCAACGCACAGTTCCGCCATCCCTTCGCCGAGCACTGGGGCGACGGCACCACCTCATCGTCGGACGGCCAGAACTTCCGCACCGGCAGCAAGGCCGAGAGCACCGGCCACATCAACCCGAAATACGGGAGCAGCGCAGGGCGGACGTTCTACACCCACATTTCTGACCAGTACGCGCCATTTCACACCAAGGTCGTGAACGTCGGCGTGCGCGATTCGACCTACGTGCTCGACGGCCTGCTGTACCACGAGTCCGACTTGCGGATCGAGGAGCATTACACCGACACGGCGGGCTTCACCGATCACGTCTTCGCCCTGATGCACCTCCTGGGCTTCCGCTTCGCGCCGCGCATCCGCGACCTGGGCGACACCAAGCTCTACATCCCGAAGGGCGACGCCGCCTATGACGCGCTGAAACCCATGATCGGCGGCACGCTCAACATCAAGCACGTCCGCGCCCATTGGGACGAAATCCTGCGGCTGGCCACCTCGATCAAGCAGGGCACGGTGACGGCCTCCCTGATGCTCCGAAAGCTCGGCAGCTACCCACGCCAGAACGGCCTGGCCGTGGCGCTCCGCGAGCTGGGCCGCATCGAGCGCACGCTGTTCATCCTGGACTGGCTGCAAAGCGTGGAACTGCGCCGCCGCGTGCATGCCGGCCTGAACAAGGGCGAGGCGCGCAATGCGCTGGCCAGGGCAGTGTTTTTCAACCGCCTGGGTGAAATCCGCGACCGCAGTTTCGAGCAGCAGCGCTACCGGGCTAGCGGCCTCAATCTGGTAACGGCTGCCGTCGTGTTGTGGAACACGGTCTATCTGGAACGGGCTGCGCACGCGCTGCGTGGCAACGGCCATGCCGTTGATGACGCGCTGTTGCAGTACCTGTCGCCGCTCGGTTGGGAGCACATCAACCTCACCGGCGATTACCTCTGGCGCAGCAGCGCCAAGATCGGCGCGGGCAAGTTCAGGCCGCTACGACCGCTGCAACCGGCTTAGCGTGCTTTATTTTCCGTTTTCTGAGGCGACCCCCAATACACCGAACACCGGCATGGCGTTCCTCACCCTGAAGCCGTTCAACGAACGCACGGGGCGCACGGCCGCGCAGATCAACGCCGAGATCAACCAGAAGATCGCCGCACTGCAGGAAGGGATCACCTTCGCCATCATGCCGCCGCCGATCCTGGGGCTCGGCAACGGCGCTGGCTATTCGCTGTTCATCGAAGACCGAGCCGGCCTGGGCTACGGCGCGCTGCAGGGCGCGGTGGGCGCCTTCCAGGGGGCGTCTTCGCAGGTGCCGGGCATGCACTTCCCGATCACCACCTACCAGGCCAACGTGCCTCAGTTCGACGCGCAGGTGGACCGCATCAAGGCCAAGGCGCAGGGCATCCCGCTCACCAACGTCTTCGACACGCTGCAGACCTACCTGGGCTCGGCCTACGTCAACGACTTCAACCAGTTCGGCCGCACCTGGCAGGTGATCGCCCAGGCCGACGCGCCGTTCCGCGACAGCATCGAGGACATCGCCCGCCTGCGCACGCGCAACGACCGTGGCGAGATGGTGCCGATCGGCTCGGTGGTGACGGTCAACCGCACCTACGGCCCCGACCCGGTGCTGCGCTTCAACGGCTTCCCCGCAGCCGACCTCAGCGGCGAGGCCGATCCGCGCGTGCTGTCCTCCAGCGAGGCGATGGCCAAGGTCACCGAGCTGGCGAGGCAGGTGCTGCCACCCGGCATGGAGATCGAGTGGACGGACCTGAGCTACCAGCAGGCCACACAGGGCAACGCCGCCATGATCGTGTTCCCGCTCGCCGTGCTGCTGGCTTTCCTTGTGCTGGCCGCGCTGTACGAGAGCTGGACGTTGCCGCTGGCCGTGATCCTGATCGTGCCGATGTGCCTGCTGTCGGCGCTGTTCGGCGTGTGGTTGACCGGCGGCGACAATAACGTGTTCGTGCAGGTGGGCCTGGTGGTGCTGATGGGCCTGGCCTGCAAGAACGCGATCCTGATCATCGAGTTCGCCCGCGAGCTGGAAATGCAGGGCAAGGACATCCTGGAGGCCGCGCTGGAAGCGTGCCGCCTGCGCCTGCGCCCGATCATCATGACCTCGATCGCGTTCATCGCCGGTGTGCTGCCCCTGGTGCTCTCCGCGGGCGCCGGGGCGGAGGTGCGCGCCGCCACGGGCATCACGGTGTTCGCCGGCATGCTCGGCGTGACCCTGTTCGGCCTGTTCCTGACGCCGGTGTTCTACGTGGCACTGCGCAAGCTCTCCGGCCGCAAGCTGGTCCAGCACGGCGAATCGAACGTGACCACGCATACGCAGCCCGCCCATGCATGAAGCCGTCGTCCTATTCGATCGGAGACCGATCCATGAACCAACATTCCGAAGCAGCCCCGGCGTGCACTGCCGCGGCAAAGTGGCTCACCAGCAATTCCGATACGCGCGAGCGCTCAAAACAGGTGGCACCATGAAGAGCCCGAGCGTCCTGAAGATCCTCGCAGCGAGCACCGCCGCCGCGCTGCTGTCGGCGTGCGCCGTGGGCCCCGACTACGTGCGGCCGCAGCCCCCGCAGGTGGACGCCTTCGTCCGCCAGGATGCCGCGGTCACCGTCAACGCAACGGCACAGACCGACCCCGAGTTCTGGCGCGCCTTTGGTGACCCGTTGCTCGAACGCCTGGTTGACACCGCGCTGGCGAACAACCAGGACCTTCGCGTTGCGCTGGCCAACTACGAGCAAGCCAACGCACTGCTGCGCGGCTCCCGGTATGACCGGCTGCCGACCATCACTGCCGACGCCGAGGCAAGCGATGTGCGCGACACCGCCAATCAGTTCCCTTTGGCCGATCGCGATGCCCGTGACCACAATCAATACCAGGCCACCATCGGCTTCACCTGGGAGCTGGACCTGTTTGGCCGGGTACGCCGCAGCGTGGAGGCGCAGCGCGCCGAGACCGCGGCGAGCGCCGAGGACCTGGCCGCCATGCAGGTCGTGGTAGTCAGCCAGTTGTCCCGCACCTACTTCCAGCTCCGCGGCTGGCAGGAGCAACTGCGCATCACCCAAGAGAACGCCGACAACCAGGCCCGCACTCTGCAATTGCTCGAAGTGCGTCTCAAGGCAGGCATGGCGACACCGTTCGACGTGGATCGCGGTCGCACGCAACTCGAAAGCACCCGTGCGCGCATCCCTTCCTTGGAGGCCGACATCGCCGTCGCCACCCACCGAATCGCGGTGCTGACCGGCAGACCGCCGCAATCACTGGTCACTGTGCTGGAGGCCCCCGGCGAACTGCCGGCATTGCCGCAGAACATCGCCGTTGACGCCCCGAGTGATCTGCTGCGACGTCGTCCCGATGTGGCAGCGGCCGAACGTCGGCTCGCCGCCGCTACCGCACGCATCGGCGTGGCGACCGCCGATCTTTTTCCTCGCTTTACGCTCGGCGGGTTGATCGGAACCCAGGCCTTCGACGCGGGTGCCCTATTCGAGCGCGACAGCGAGATGCGGCTGCTCACGCTGGGCGTGGATGGATCGTTTCTCAATGTCGGCCGCGTGCGCGCGCGCATCGCTGCGTCCAACGCGGCCGAGGCTGGCAACCTGGCAACTTACGAGCGCACCGTGCTGACTGCGCTGGAGGAGACCGAAAACGCGCTGGTGCAGGTTTCCCGCAGCGCACGCCAGACCGCGCACCTGGAGCAGGCGGCGGCAGCCGGGACGCGCGCCGCGAGCATGGCGAGGTTGCGCTTCGACCAAGGCTCGATCGACGTGTTGGAGTTGCTCGACGCCGAGAACGCGCGCTTGCAGAGCCACGACGCCTTCGCGCAGGGCCGCGTGCGCAGCACACTGGCCGTCGTCTCGCTGTACCAGGCGCTCGCAGGCGGCTGGCCTCGCCATCACCCTGCTGCCCATAACGTGGCGAGCAAGTAGGCCGACACCAGTCTTGCGCAGGCCCGCGGCCGCCCCGAGCATCAAGCGCGCGGCGCGGTCTTCTATGCGCGCTTGCGCTCAGGCCATCTGGCCGAATACCAAACGGACGACACAGCAAATGCGTCATTCTTCCACGACGGACGACCAGCACGACGCCAACTGGCCGGCGGTACTATCCATGGCAATCACCATGTTTGCGCTGGTCTGTAGCGAACTGCTGCCGATCAGCATTCTGACGCCCATGGCCAAGGACTTGGAACTGTCGGTCGGCGAGGCAGGCCAGGCCGTGACCGCAACGGCCGTGGTCGCCGCCGTTGCCAGCCCCGCGGTCATCTTTCTCGCCGGGCGGATTGACCGACGTTTGCTGATTCGTGGGCTGACCGTCGTCCTCTTGCTATCGAGTCTGCTGGCGTCGGTCGCGACCGATCAGTGGACGCTGCTTTTCGCGCGCGGGCTGCTGGGGGTGGCACTGGGCGGAACCTGGGCGATGGTGACCACGCTAGCACTGCGGCTGGTATCTCCGGCCCAGGTCGCCCGGGCCATGAGCATCATCTTCACGGGCGTAACAGCGGCGAGTGTCGCCGCGCCCGCCGCTGGTGCCTTTCTGGGCGAAACTTGGGGTTGGCGTGGCGTATTTCTTGTCACGGCAGGCTTGGGCGTGCTGGCGTTGCTCGCGCAATTGTCGACCCTTCCGCGCCTTCCCACGATGCATCGTCCGGCACTGAACGCTTTCGGCGATGCGCTCAGCCGGGCTCCGGTGCTGGGCGGGTTGGTCACGATTGTCCTGGTGCTTTCAGGACAGTTTGCCGGCTACACCTTCATCCGGCCGCTGCTGGAACAGGTGGTTAACCTGAATGTCAGCCAGATCTCGCTGGCGCTTTTGCTTTATGGGATTGGGGGCCTCATCGGAGGTGCGGTCGGCGGGCTGCTGGCGGCGCGCAACGCGTCACTATGTGCAGCGGGAGCGGCGCTTGTGATGGCACTGATGGCCGCCTTGCTGGCATTCGCTGGAACCACTTCCCTGATCTCGCTATTGCTCCTCGTTATCTGGGGGCTGGCCTTCAGCGCTTTCTACGTCTCGATCGCGACGTGGCACGCGAGAGTGGCCCCTGACCTTGCTGAGAGCGTCGGTGCCCTGCAGGCGACCGCATTCCAATTCTCCATTGCGCTCGGCGCCGGCGTCGGCGGCGTTGCCATCGATACTTTCGGCCTCTCCGGCGTCTTCACCTACGCTTGCGCAGCGTTGCTGGCAGGGGCGGCCGTGATCTTGACAACGGGCGTGCGATCCCAGAGGAGGAGCCCATCCCTTTGAAGCAGAAAGAGATGAGAAACCATCAGCACTGTGCGCCAGCATGCACGGACATGCCGCTGTGCGCTGCCGGACGCCAGCCGTGGCAACCGGCAGCGGCATCATTGAACCGACGGCCTCTTTGTAGCGCCGGGCGACTCGTGCCAGTTAACGATGTTGAAGATGGCCGCGATGTAGTCGGGACGGCGGTTCTGGTAGTCCAGATAGTACGCGTGCTCCCAGACATCCAGAGCAAGGATCGGCGTCTCACCTGAGAGGCCTGCGTATGCGCCCATCAGAGAACTGCCCTGGTTAGCGCTGCTCTTGACTAACAGGTTGCCGTCCTGGCCAACCTTCCTTGCGGCTTGCCATCCTCGGCACTCAGTACCGTCCAACACAGCGAGTGGTTGGCGTGACCGCCGCCATTGCTACGCACAGCCGTCTGACTGCGTGGCCAGACTTTCGATTGCGATGCGACTTGGGCACAACTAGAATCTCAACATAACTTGAGCAATGGAGTCAGCCATGAACCGGATCGACACGTCGCGTCGCTTGACGGTTGGAGAGGTGTCACAGCGCAGCGGCCTGCCCGTATCCACGATCCACTTCTACGAGTCCAAGGGCCTGATCCAGAGCGAACGCACGTCCGGTAATCAGCGGAGATACTCGCCCGCTATCTTGAGGTATCTGGCCATCGTCAAAGTCGCGCAGCGGGCCGGACTATCGCTGGACGAAGTGCTCGACGCTCTCGGGCAGTATCAGCCGGGCGTTCATCTGACTGCTGCGCATTGGCGCCGTGTGGCGTCTAGGTGGCGTGAAGACCTTGACGACCGCATTACGCAGTTGATGCGGCTGCGGGACGAACTCGGGGGATGTATCGGGTGCGGTTGTCTCTCTCTCAAAGAGTGCCCGTTGCGTAATCCGGGCGACATACTCGCGGGCCAGGGGCCCGGTGCGCGTATCCTTGAGCGAGAATAGGCGGGACTTGTGAGATTGACAGTCGACTGAGTGGATCGCGCCGGCAGGGTCGACGTAGGGCGATGTATCCGCTACGCCGACCGCCGCAGTTCACGTCGTCTAAGTCGGCCGTGAGATTGCTGAAAATTCATTCGGCATTTTTGTGCAGCGAACAGTCCGCACGACCATTACCAACGAAGTGCGACAGGCCTCGTTCGCTTTCCTTGGGTCTCGTCTGTTCCTCACAGCGCGCAATCATTCGGACGTATTCAAAGGCCCCATGAGCGCAGCAATGATAGGGCAAGGAAGCGCCTCTCCCGTGTCTTCGCACCTCTCCAGCATGTCTCTCAGAGCGCCTCGCATGCGCTGAAGGTCGCCAACCTTCTCATCGATCTGGTCAAGGCGCCGCCGTGTCACCGTCTGAATAGCCCGGCGATTCCGCCCATCCTCCAGATCCAAGAGCGACTTCACCTCGTCCAGCGAGAACCCAAGGCTCTGAGCGCGCTTGATGAAGCCGATCCGCTGGATCATCGAAGCGGGGTAGCGCCGGAAGCTGCCGGCGTTCTTCGGGATCGGCAACAGGCCGCGTCCCTGGTAGTAGCGGATTGTCTCCACGCCGACGCCAGCGACCTTCGCCAGCCTGCCAACCGTCATCCAATCACCCAAACCTTCGTTCATCGAGCGATCCACTGTCTATTCACGAGCAACACAGAATAACGCAGTACCGCGTAGTTGACCCTTGCCTCCATTTGATCCAAATCAATTTCCCGCAGCTCAGTTGGGAATAGGATCACAGGTGTCAATGGGTCAATAGGCCGCACATGCGCACACTTCTCAACCACCGCAGGATTCGCGCCATCGCGTGGATGGTGCTCGGGGTATGGCTGTTTGCGCTCGGGGCCGGGGTGGCCAATGCCTGCCTTCTGGAGTCTCCGCAGCAACATCGGCATGCTGTCGGGTATGAGCATGTCCCATCGTCCGGGCATGGAAATCATGAAGGCCTCCATGGTGAGCACGAAGAAGGTTCCCACGACCCGTCGAAGGCCCCGTGCCTGAAGCTCTGCGGCGACGTCAACCAGTCCGCCATTCAGAAAGCACCAACCTTCGCGTTCGACCTCGTCGGTTTGGCGCCTCCCGCCTATGGAGACCAGCTGCTGGCTCCGACGTTGGCTCTGCGAGCCATCCCATCGAGGGGTCACCAGCGACCACCTCCCAAGCGGCCGTCGTGGCTGCTGTTCGAGCGTCTCGCGCTGTAGCGCCTCCTTTGAGTTGCCGTGTCGGTCACACCCGGCGCACAACTCATAAGCCTTGACTCTGTACCCGACTACGGAGTTTTCATAGGGCTTTGTCCGCTTGCGGCGACATCGGTTTCGCCCCAATGGCAGGCACCCGCGGCTAAAGGAGAGAGAAATGAAATTCACGCATTCGATCGCGGCCATCGTTGGCGCCGCACTGGTCACCTTGTCTGCGTTCGCGCAGGACAACCATCAGGCCCATCACCCCGCAGGTGCGAGTCCGACCGCGGCCGAGACGCCAAGGGCGCCGACCACCGAGGGCATGGATGCGCAACTGAAGTCGATGCAGGCCATGCACGAACGGATGGTGGCTGCGAAGACGCCTGCGCAGCGCAAGGCGCTCATGGCCGAACACATGCAGGCCATGCGGGCTGGCATGGCGATGATGGGCGCAATGAAGGATGGAGCCGAGTCGGCGCCGACAGCTGAGCGGCAGCAAATGCTCGAAATGCGCATGGACATGTGCCAGTCCATGATGCAGATGATGATGGACCGGATGCCTGAGCCGGCGAAGTGAGGAGGACGACCATGACAACTTCTCACCGCACCGGTCCAAGGTTTTCGCGCTCGCGATGGTTCCTGGGCTTTCTGGTCTTCCTGGCCGTGAGCATCTACATGCTGCTGACGGAACACCGCGGGCACTACCTGGCCGCGCTGCCACTGGTCCTCCTGGCGACTTGCGTCATCGCTCATGTGCTGATGCATCGCCATGCCGTACCAGGCGACGGTAGCAAGGCGAATCCACCGTACCCGGGAGAGCGCAAATGAACCACGATGCGCCCGCTTATGGGCTTTGGTTGCTCGTCCTCGTGAACTCGGCGGTCTTCATCATGTTCGCCTTCAGCTTCTTCAAACCGCAGACCTCGCGCGACTGGAGAACCTTCGGGACATTCGCAGCGTTCATTGTTGCCTTGTTCGTCGAGATGTACGGCTTTCCGCTGACGCTGTACGTGCTGTCCGGCTGGCTTCAGACCAAGTATCCCAGTCTGGACTTGCTGTCGCACAACAGCGGCCATCTCTGGTCGACCCTGCTGGGCGAGAGCGGCGACCCTCACTTCAGCCCGCTTCATATCGCAAGCTACATCTTCATCGGGGGCGGCTTCTGGCTTCTGTCGAGCGCCTGGACGGTGCTCTACCACGCGCAACGGCACGCCCAACTTGCCGTGAGCGGCCCATACGCCAGGATTCGGCACCCGCAGTATGTGGCCTTCGTGGCGATCCTTTTCGGCTTTCTGCTGCAGTGGCCGACGCTGTTGACGCTGCTGATGTTCCCCTTCCTCGTCGTGATGTATTCGAGGCTGGCAGTCAACGAGGAGAAGGACATGCGCAAGCAGTTCGGCGCCGAGTTCGACGCCTATGCCGCGCGCACGCCGCGCTTCCTTCCCTCCCTCTCGGACACGCGCCAGCGAGGCTGACATGAAGAAGACCCGCTGGCGTCAGCGCATCAATCGACCGTACCTGGCTGCAGCCTACGGACAAGGCGATGGCTGCGGCTCCCGCTCGGATGCGGACATGAGCGCCGCGCCCCGCCGGGCGTCGACACACGCAATGCTGATCGCCTGCGACCAGACCTAACGGAGAACCCATGGCAAAGAACAAGAAGGGCGCCAAAGGCGCCAAGCACAAGGCCGATGTGGACGGCACCGGCACTGCCCACGGCTCAGCGCGCGACGAGACAGCGACACGCTCGATCGGCCGCGAGGACTACGAAGCACAGTTGCACATGCTGCAGATCGAACTGGTGAAACTGCAGCGGCATTTCATCAAATGCAACGACCGTATCCTGATCCTCTTGGAGGGAAGGGACGGCGCAGGCAAGGACGGCAGCATCAAGCGGCTGGTCGAACACCTGAGTCCTCGGGAAACACGGGTCGTCGCGCTAGGAAAGCCCTCCGACCGGGATCGCACGGGCTGGTACTTCCAGCGCTACGTCCCGCACCTGCCAGTTGGCGAAGAGCTCGTGGTGTTCAACCGCAGTTGGTACAACCGTGCGGGCGTGGAACCGGTGATGGGCTTCTGTACCGCCGAGGAGCACGAAGAATTCATGAACTCAGTGCCCAAGTTCGAGGAGATGCTGGTCAACTCCGGCATCAAGCTGCTGAAGTATTACCTCGACATCGGCAAGAAGGAGCAGAGCCGCCGGCTCGGGGAACGCCGCCGTGATCCCCTCAAACAGTGGAAGTCGAGCCCGGTGGATGCCGTCGCGCTGAAGCACTGGGACGGCTATACACGGGCGCGCGACGAGATGTTCATGCGCACCCATACGGCCGCGGCGCCCTGGTCTGTCGTGCACGCCGACAACAAACGGTTGGCGAGGCTCAACCTGATCAGAGACATCCTCTCCCGGCTGCACTACGCCGGCAAGAAGCACAAGGTCATCGCTCCCGACCGGGAGATCGTCTTCGAGTTCTCGCAGGACTGCCTGGACTCGGGCCGACTCGCTCGTTGAGACCACGAACACAGCGAACAGGAAGAACAGCCATGAAGTCGATCAACGTTGAAGTCGGAGGGCTCGTATCGAGCCTGAGCGCGGAGGGAGTACGCCGCAAGCTGCTGCAGCTTCCCGGCGTCCATCATGCAGATGTCAACTATGTTGCGGGAAGCGCAACGGTCCATCTCGATGAGGGACAACTCAGTGTCGAGGATCTGCGCCAGCGCATCGCCGAATGCGGCTATCACTGCCGTGGCGAGCAGACGCCCAAGCACGTGTGCGCGCCCGCCGCTGGCGTCTCTGCCGACCCCAGCCATGCGGTGCACGGCCATCACGGCGCACCCGCACGTCAGGCGCAAGAGATGGGGCATGAGGGGCACCACGCGCATGCCCCCGCCACGGCCGCACGCGCGAAGGCTGCGGCCACGACGCCCGCCGCCCATGCTGCGCACCAGGCCCACGCAGGCGACCCTGCGATGGCCGACATGATGCACGACATGGGCCACGGGTCGGGCTCGATGCAGGACATGGCTCGGGACATGCGCAATCGCTTCTTCGTGGCCCTGGTCTTCGCCATTCCCGTGTTCTTCTATTCCCCGATGGGGAAGATGTTCGGCGACTTCCAGACGCCGTTCGGGCTGGACGACAAGCTCTTTCTTTTCTTCCTCGCAAGTGCCGCGATCATCTATCCAGGTTGGCCTTTCTACGTGGCGGCGTGGCGCGCGCTGCGCAACGGCGTCGCCAACATGGCCACGTTGGTCGTGCTGTCGGTGGGCACCGGCTACCTGTTCAGCATCGGCGCGACCTTCTTCTACGAGGGTGAGGTGTTCTATGAAGCGGCATCGGTGCTGCTGGTCTTCATCCTGCTGGGGCACTGGCTGGAGATGCGCGCCCGCGCGGGCGCATCCGACGCGATTCGCGCGTTGATGGATCTCGCCCCACCCATGGCCACGGTCGTGCGCAACGGGGTGGAGACCAAGGTACCGACCGCCGAGGTTGCAGCCGGGGAACTGGTCGTGATCAAGCCCGGCGACAAGATCCCGGTGGATGGCGAGATCGTCGAGGGCGCGTCGCAAGTGGACGAGTCGATGCTGACGGGCGAGTCCATGCCGGTCAAGAAGGGCGTGGGCAGCACCGTCGTAGGCGCCAGCATCAACAAGAGCGGGAGCTTTCGCTACAAGGCCACGAAGGTCGGCGCGGACACGGCCTTGGCGCAGATTGTCAAGCTGGTCCAGGAGGCCCAGAACTCGAAGGCCCCCGGCCAGCTGCTGGCCGACCACGCATCCCAGTGGCTGGTGCTGGCGGCGATCGTGATTGGCCTGCTGACCTTCAGCGTCTGGTACTGGGTGATGGGACAGACATTGCTGTTCGCACTCACCTTGACCATCACCGTGTTCGTGATCGCATGCCCTGATGCGCTGGGGCTGGCCACCCCGATGGCCATCATGGTCGGGACCGGGCTGGGCGCAATGAACGGCATTCTCTTCAAGAATGCGGCCGCATTGGAGAACGCCACCAAGTTGACGGTCGTGGTGTTCGACAAGACCGGCACCTTGACACTGGGGCAGCCCGATGTCGTCGAGATGGTGGCCGCGCCCGGTGTCGAGGAGACGCGGCTTCTGGCGACGGCCGCCGCGGTGGAGAAGTTCTCCGAGCACCCCCTCGCGCTCGCAGTGCTCAAGCGTGCGGGAGACATGCCGACGGAGGTCACCGAGAACTTCACCAACATCGATGGGCAAGGCGCACGGGCCACTATCGGGGGCGAGACGGTGCTCCTGGGCAACCGGCTGCTGATGCAGTCGGAACAGGTGGATCTGGCCCCCCTTGCCAGCGAGGCGGCGCGGCTGCAAGGCGGGGGGCGCACTGTGGTCCACGTCGCGCGCGGTGGCCGGCTGATCGGCCTCATCGCGATCGCCGATGCCGTGCGGCCGACCTCGCGCGAGACGATCGCCAAGCTGCAGGCACGCGGCGTGAAGGTCGCGATGCTGACCGGGGACAACCAGGCGACCGCCGAGCGCATCGGCAAGGAACTGGGTATCGACATCGTGCTTGCGGATGTGTTGCCCGGGCAGAAGGCCTCCAAGATCAAGGAACTGCAGCAGCAGGGTCACAAGGTCGGCATGGTCGGCGACGGCATCAACGACGCTCCGGCGCTGACGCAGGCCGACGTGGGCTTTGCGATTGGCGCGGGGACGGACGTTGCGATGGAAAGCGCCCAGGTGGTGTTGATGAAGAGTGACCCCTACGACGTGGTCGGGGCCATCGAACTGTCCCGGGCGACGCTGCGCAAGATGCACCAGAACCTCTGGTGGGCCGTGGCCTACAACGTGATCGCCTTCCCGCTGGCGGCCGGGGTGCTGTATCCGTTCACCTTGTCGCCCGAGGTCGCTGCATTGTCCATGTCGGGCAGTTCCGCGATCGTCGCGATCAATGCGCTGATGCTCAAGCGCACGCGCCTGCCGGGGATCAAGCGCGTGACGTCGCGTGCCAGTGTCCCAGCGGCCGCGTCAGCCTGAGCGGCGGGCCACCATGGTAGAGAGCCGCGCCATGCGATCACCGCGCGAATCCGGGCCCACCCGCCAGCAAGACCTCGGCGTCGCGCAGCTGGGTTGGCTCGCTGCGGCCGTATTCGTCGTCTCGGCCGGATATGGGGCACTGATGCCCTTGATCCCCGACTGGCTGCGGCCCTTGATGGGCGACGCGGATCCTGCGGCGCTTGCGCGCCATGTCGGCTACCTCAGCGGCATCTACACGGCGGGCATCCTGCTGGGTGCGCCCCTGTGGGGCATGCTGGCGGACAGGCTGGGGCGTGCCCGCGTGTTGCTGGTGGGCCTGATCGGCTACGTGGCCAGCCTGCTCCCGCTGCTGCGCCCCGAGTCCCTGGGCGTGGTCGGCATCTATGCGCTGCGCGGCGCGACGGGCTTTTTTGTGGCCGCGGTCGTGCCGGTGGTGCCGGCGCTCGTCGCGCAGTACACCCCAGAATCGATTCGCGCCAGGCGCTTTGCATGGCTGGGTGCGATGTCGCTGCTCGGGTTCCTGTTCGGCCCCGGCCTGAACGCCGCTGCAGAACGGCTTGTCGGCCTGGGCTTCTTGAGCGTGCTGGTACAGGGCTCATCGACCACGCTCGTGATCGCACTCTCGGCCGCGCTCGGCGCGCTGATGATGCTGGGCCTGGCCGCAACGCTTCCCGCACCTTCCTCCCTTGGAGAGGCGGACGCAGCCGATCACGACGGAGCACCCCGGAGCCGCTCCCTGGCGCTCTGGATTCTCAACGGTGTGGTCATGTTCGTGCTTGCCGGCTTTGAACTCGGCATCGTGCTGCAGGGCCAGCGCCACCCCGATCTCTCCTCCCGAGAGGTGTCGTTGATGTTCGCCGAGTGCAGTCTGGTGATGCTGGGCGTCAACGCGGTGCTGTTCTTCACCGGCCTGCTGGAGCGCGCCGACCCACGCCGCGTACTGGCCTGCGGCATGGTCCTGGGCATCGCCGGGCTCCTGATGCTGGCCCGCCATGGCAGCGAGATGTGGCTGTACGTCGGCGTGAGTTTCACGGCTGCGGGCACGGGTCTCGTGCTCCCCACCCTGGCCTACCTCGCTGCCGGCACCTCGGCGCGGCGGCTCGGTATCGCGATGGGAGGGCTCGCCGCGGCAGCCGGCCTCGGACAAACACTGGGATCGGCCGCCACCGGATGGCTATTCGGCGCTGTGATGCAGAGCACCTTTGCGTGGCTGTCGATTCCACTGGCCGCCACCCTCGCGCTGCTGCTCATTCCGCGGCATTGGTGGCCAGCCAACCCCGTCCTGGTGAGCGCTTCACCGTCCCGCACTTTTCTCACTTCCACGGAAACCGAACCATGAGACTGATCCTGATGTCCCTGCTCGCAGCGCTTGCCCTGTCGCTGAGCGGATGCGGCTACAACGACTTCCAGCGGCTGGACGAGCAGACCAAGTCCGCCTGGTCCGAGGTGCTGAACCAGTACCAGCGGCGCGCCGACCTGATCCCCAACATCGTCGCGACCGTCAAAGGCGAGACCAACTTCGAGCAGGAGACGCTGACCCGGGTGGTCGAGGCCCGCGCGAAGGCGACCTCGATCCAGGCCACGCCGGAACTCGTCAACAACCCCGAGGCGTTCCAGAAGTTCCAGGCGGCACAGGGCGAACTGTCCGGCGCGCTGAGCCGGCTGCTGGTGGTGAGCGAGAACTACCCGCAACTCAAGGCGAACCAGGCTTTTCAAGACCTGCGTGCCCAACTTGAGGGCACGGAGAACCGCATCACCGTGGCGCGTGGGCGCTACGTGAAGGCGGTGCAGGATTACAACGTGCTCACGCGCAGCTTCCCGACCAACATCACGGCCAAGCTGTTCAGCTACGTCGTCAAGCCCAATTTCTCGGTCGCCGACGAGAAGGCCATGGCGGCGCCGCCACAGGTCGATTTCGGCGCCTCGGCGCCGGCGGCGCGCCCCTGACATGAGAACGCCCAGAACAGCGGTGCTCTCTCCGGCGGCCCCTCTTCGGCTGGCCCACGCTCTGGCCTGGCTGCTGCTGAGCCTGTTCCTTTCGGTCGCGTCCGCGCAGGAGTTGGTCGCCGTTCCCCCGCTGCAGGCGCGCGTCACCGATCTCACGGGAACGCTCGCCGCCGATCGTGTCGCCGCGCTGGATGCGCAGCTTCGGGCCTTCGAGCAACGCAAGGGCGTGCAGATCGCCGTGCTGATGGTCCGCTCGACGCGGCCCGAACCCGTCGAGCAGTACACCCTGCGGGTGGTAGAGCAATGGAAGCTCGGCCGTCGCAAGGTGGACGACGGCGCGTTGCTCCTGGTGGCCAAGGACGACCGCACCGTGCGCATCGAAGTCGGATACGGCATCGAGGGTGCGCTGAGCGACGTGGTATCGCGGCGCATCATCGACGAGGTGATCACGCCGCGCCTGCGCCAGGGCGATTTCGACGGCGGCATCGTCGCAGGCGCCGAACAGATCATGCGGGTGATCGATGGCGAGGCCCTGCCTGCGGCGGACCCACGGCGGCAGGGGCAGACCAACGACATCGGGCAGGCCTGGCCCTTCCTGTTCGTCGCGGCCCTGATGCTGGGCGGAGTGCTGCGCAACGCCCTCGGCCGCCTTCCAGGCTCCCTGGTCACGGCTGGCGTGCTGGGTGCCGCTGCGTGGCTGTTGGTGGGCACCTTCGCGGTGGCCGCGGTGGCTGGACTGGCGGGATTCCTCGTCACGCTGCTGGGCATCGGCATGGGTGGCCACGGCGGCCTGCACGGGCGCCACCGGGGAGGCGGCTGGCCGGGCGGAGGATTGGGCGGTGGTGGCGGTGGATTCCGCGGCGGCGGCGGCGGCTTCGGTGGCGGCGGCGCGTCAGGACGGTGGTGAGATGAACATGCAACGACTTCTTCGCCACCTTGCGACCACGGATCGCGCAGTCCGCCGCGCCTTCCCCCCGCGTGCCCTGGATGCGATCGAGCAGGCCATCCGCACGGGAGAGTTCCAGCATGGGGGCCAACTGCGCTTCGTGGTCGAGGGTGCGCTGGACGGATCGCCACTGTGGCGCAACCAATCGCCGGGCGAGCGGGCGCTGGACCTGTTCGCACGCCTGGGTGTGTGGGATACGGCGCACAACAGCGGCGTCCTGATCTACGTGCTGCTGGCCGACCGGGCCGTGGCCGATCGCGGCATCCATGCCTGTTGCGGTGCCGAAAGGTGGTCGGCTGTGTGCCAGCGCATGGAAGCCCAGTTTGCGCAGGGACGCTTCGAGGCCGGAGCCCTGGAAGGCATCGTGGCCGTCAGCCACCTGCTGGTGCAGCACTTTCCGCGGGGCGCGGACCACGGCAACGAGTTGCCGGATCGGCCGGTCCTTCTTTGAACGACAACATCCTTGGAGACCTACCATGCAACTTCAATTTCTGGGTGCCACCGGCACCGTGACCGGTTCCAAATACCTGCTGCGCCATGGCGACGCGACCATTCTGGTGGACTGCGGCCTGTTCCAGGGATTCAAGCAGCTGCGCCTGCGCAACTGGGAGCCGCTGCCGGTCGCGCCCAAGACCGTCGACGCGGTCGTGCTCACCCACGCCCACATCGACCACAGCGGCTACCTGCCACTGCTGGCGCGACAAGGCTTTCGCGGCCGGGTTTACTGCACGTCCGCGACGCACGAGCTGTGCAAGATCCTGCTCACCGACAGCGGCCATCTGCAGGAGGAAGAGGCGAAGTTCGCCAACCGGCACGGTTTCTCCAAACACCAGCCCGCGCTGCCGCTGTACACCCGTGAGGACGCCGAGCGCTGCCTGAAGCTGTTCGCGCCACGTCCGTTCTCTCAGGACTTCGAGGCGCTGCCCGGACTCACCGCGCGGTTGACGCCTTCCGGGCACATGCTCGGCTCGGCCTTCGTGCACCTCAACGACGGCCGGCGATCCGTGCTCTTCTCCGGCGACATCGGCCGGCCCAACGACCCGGTGCTGCGCCCGCCGGTGCAGGTCCCCGGCGCCGACTACCTGCTGGTGGAATCCACCTACGGCAACCGCAAGCATGAAGCGTCCGACGCACTGGCGCAGCTGGAGACTGTCATCAACAAGACGGCCGCCCGTGGAGGGGTCGTGGTCATCCCAGCGTTCGCTGTCGGCCGAGCGCAGAGCCTGATGTACGGCATCTACCAGCTCAAGAAGCAAGGGCGCATCCACCAGCACCTGCCCGTGTACCTGGACAGCCCGATGGCCATCGATGCCACACGGCTGTACCACGCCCATCGCGACGAGCACCGGCTCTCGCCCGAGGAATGCGAGGGCATGTGCCATGCCGCGAAGATCGTCAACAAGGTCGAGGAGTCCAAGGCGCTCAGCGCCGGTCGTGGACCGATGGTCATCATCTCCGCCAGTGGCATGGCCACGGGAGGACGCGTGGTGCACCACCTCAAGTCATTCGCGCCCGACCATCGCAACACCATCCTGTTCGCCGGCTACCAGGCGGGCGGCACCCGTGGCGCCGCGATCGTGCACGGCGCGTCCACCGTCCGCATCCATGGCCAGGACGTGCCGATCCGCGCCGAGGTGGCCTCGCTCGACAACCTTTCCGCCCACGCCGATGCCGACGAGATCCTCGCGTGGATGCGCGGCTTCACGCAAACACCGCGCCGAACCTTCGTGACCCACGGCGAGCCGGAGGCGGCCGATGCGCTGCGCGCGCGGATCGACCATGAACTGGGCTGGTCGGTTGCCGTGCCCGAGTACCTGCAGACGGTGGATCTGGTATGACGGCGCACCTGCACGAGACCGGCACCGGCACCGGCACCGGAGAGGATGGCGTGAACACGCTGCAGGCGTGGCGCACCGGCATCGACACCCATCAGGAGCCGGTGGTCTACATGCGGCGCGACTGCCCTGTCTGCCGGTCGGAGGGTTTCACGACCCAGGCGCGCGTGCAGCTGACGGCCGGCCGCCGCAGCATCGTGGCGACGCTCAGCGTCGTCGATGGGGATTGGCTGGCCGAGAACGTCGCTGGCCTGTCCGAATCGGCATGGGCGTCGCTGGGGGCGCAGCCGGGCCAGCTGGTCACGGTGACCCATGCACCGCCGCTGGATTCGCTCAGCCATGTCCGGGCCAAGGTCTACGGCAATGCCCTGGGCGATGCCGAGTTCAGCGCCATCATCTCCGACGTCGCGGCGGGCCATTACTCTGACCTGCATCTGGCCACCTTCATCACCGCCTGCGCCGGCGATCGCCTGGACCTCGCGGAGACCGTCTCGCTCACGAAAGCCATGATTGGCGTCGGTGACCGCATCGATTGGGGGCGCCCGCTGGTGGTGGACAAGCATTGCGTCGGCGGCCTGCCCGGCAACCGCACGACCCTGCTCGTGGTGCCCATCGTGGCCGCCTGCGGCCTCACGACGCCCAAGACCTCCTCGCGCGCCATCACCTCGCCGGCCGGGACGGCCGACACAATGGAGGTGCTGGCGCCGGTGAACCTGGATGTGCGGAGCATGCGGCGCGTGGTCGAACGCACGGGCGGCTGCATCGTCTGGGGCGGCTCGGTACGGCTCAGCCCCGCCGACGACATCCTCATCCGCGTCGAGCGGCCGCTGGACCTGGACAGCGAGGGCCAGCTCGTCGCCTCGGTCCTGTCCAAGAAGGCCGCTGCGGGCTCGACCCATGTGCTGATCGACCTGCCCGTGGGTGCCACCGCCAAAGTGCGCAGCGCGCAGGCCGCGGCGGCGCTCGGTCGGCGCCTGCAGGAGGTGGGCAGCGCCATCGGCCTGCACGTGGCCTTGCGCGTCACCGATGGTGAGCAGCCGGTCGGCCGCGGGATCGGCCCGGCACTGGAGGCCCGCGACGTGCTGGCCGTCCTACAAGGGACGCCCGAGGCCCCGGCCGACCTGCGGGAGCGAGCGTTGCGGCTGGCGGCGGACATCCTCGAAATGGGCGGTGCAGCGCCCGCCGGCGGCGGCCTGACGCTCGCCACGCAGGTGCTGGCCGACGGCCGCGCCTGGGCCACGTTCCAGGCGATCTGCGCTGAGCAGGGCGGCCTGCGCAGCATCCCGGTGGCAACGCATCGGCACACCGTCGCATCGCCGTCCACGGGACGGGTCTCCCGAATCGACAACCGGCTGCTCGCGCGGGCGGCCAAGCTCGCCGGAGCACCGACCGCCGCTGCCGCCGGCATCGACGTGCATGCGCGCCTGGGCGACCAGGTCGAAGCGGGACAGCCGCTCTTCACGCTGCACGCCCAGGCGCCGGGCGAGCTGGCCTATGCGCTGCAGTTCGTCCGCTCGCGCCCACCGATCTTCCAGATTTCGGAGAACCTATGAAACCTCTCGTTTTTCACCTGCCGGGCGACGAAGACTTCGCCGATGGACTGATCCGGGCGTTGTGCGCGCAGCGGGCTGCCCTGCAACTGCACCGGTTCCCGGACGGCGAGTCGCTGGTGCGGCTGGACGCCGACGTCACCGGCCGCACCGTCGTGATCGTGGCCAGCCTGGCACAGCCGGACGCCAAGGCGCTGCCCTTGTTGTTCGCCGCGGACGCAGCGCGCGACCTCGGCGCCACCCGCGTGTTGCTGGCTGCCCCGTACCTGGCGTACCTGCGTCAGGACCGGCGCTTCAACACGGGCGAAGCCATCACGTCCCGCACGTTCGCTGCGCTGGTGTCGACGGTGTTCGACGGTGTCGTCACCGTCGATCCCCATCTGCACCGCTACCGCTCGCTCGGCGAGGTCTACCGGGTGCCGACCCGTGTGGTCCAGTCCGCGCCCGCCATCGCGGCCTGGGTCGCAGCCCATGTGGACCGTCCCGTGTTGATCGGACCCGATGCGGAAAGCGAGCAATGGGTCCAGGAAGTCGCGCGCTTGGCTGGCGCGCCGTTCACGGTGTTGCAGAAGATCCGCCGGGGCGACAAGGACGTGGAGGTCAGCCTTCCCGACACCGCGGCCCTGGCAGACCGCCAGCCCGTGCTCATCGATGACATCGTGTCCAGCGCGCGCACGATGATCCAGGCAATCGCCAGTGTGCGCAGCGTGGGATTGCCGCCACCGGTGTGCATCGGGGTGCACGCCCTGTTCGCCGCCGACGCGTACCACGCACTTCTTGCGGCAGGGCCCCAGCGGGTGGTGACCTGCGACACCGTGCCGCATGTCTCCAACGGCATCAGCGTGGTGGCACCGCTGGCGACAGCGGTGCAGGAACTGATGGAAGCCGGCGCGCCATGAGCCGCTGCGCCGCGCTCGCCATGACGCTCACGATCGAGGGGAGATGACTGCCCATGTGCTTTTCCGCACCCGCCAGTTTCACGGCCGCAGCGGTTCTGCTGGGCCTGGGGACCGTCACCATGCGCCGGGCCCGCTCACGGCGCGAACTGCCGTATGCCGCCATCCCGCTGCTGTTCGGGGTCCAGCAACTGCTCGAAGGCATGCTGTGGCTGACGTTCCCCGACCGCGCGCCCTTGCTGAACGTGGCGCTGACGCATCTCTACTCGTTCTTCTCGCACGTCCTGTGGCCGATCTACGTCCCGCTGGCTGCGCTGGCGCTGGAGAGCGTCCGTTGGCGCCGTCGGGTTCTGGTGGCCATTGCAGTCGCGGGCGCGCTCGTCGGTCTGTACCTGCTGGCGATGCTGGTGAAGCTGCCCATCACGGCCCGCGTGGTCGGCCAGCACATCCTCTACGACTCGCCGCACTTCTACGTGATGACCACGATGGCCCTGTATCTGATCGGCACCTGCGCAAGCCTGATGGTTTCTAGCCACCGGCGCGTGGCGGCTTTTGGGGTGGCCGCCTTTGTCTCCGCAATCGCCGCCTACATGTTCTATGCAACCTGGTTCATCTCGGTGTGGTGCTTCTTTGCCGCTGTGCTCAGCTTCATCGTGCTGTGGCAGTTCCGTGAGCCCCGAGCGAGGCTGGCCGTACCATGACGAATCCTCCGGCCAGATTCAAGCCCGCACTGGCCTACGCGGACTGCGGCCCCACGCAGGGCCCGATGCGCCGCGCGGCGTTCTTCACGGTTCAGTTGCTCGACGGATTCGAGACCATGCGCGATGCGGTCGCCGGCCGGCTGCCGACGGTATTCGCGCAAGCGGGACTCGCGCAAGGCACCAAGATCGGGCACTTCATCGCCGCGTTCTGCATCCTGTCCCTGCACCGGGTAATCGAGGAGGGCTCATGACCGCACAAAACCGTCTGTCCGTTCTGTTCTCCGACATCGCACCGGCGGACCAGGCCGCGCTGCAGCAACGGCTTCCGACCCACTGGCACGCGCATTTCGTCCAGAACGAACGCCTGGTGGTATCCGATGTCGGCGATGAAGACACCGAGGTGCTGTGCGTCTTCGTGCGCACGCGCGTTGACGAATCGGTGCTCCGGTTGCGGCCGCGCGTGCGGCTCGTGGCAACGCGCTCCGCGGGCTTCGATCACATCGACCTGCAGGCTTGCCGCCGACGCGGCATTGCCGTGTGCCACGTGCCGGACTATGGGTCCGCCAGCGTCGCCGAACATGCCTTCGCGCTGCTGCTGGGCGTGGCTCGCCATCTGACACAAGCCCACGAGCGGGCGCGCCAAGGTTCGTTCGCTTACCGCGGCCTCACCGGCTTCGAGCTGGAAGGCAAGACGCTGGGCATCGTCGGGCTGGGCCGGATCGGGCGCCACGTGGCCCGTATCGCCCTGGGCTTCGGCATGGAAGTTCTCGCGTACGACCCGGCCCTCGCCCCATCGCTCGACATCACGGCAGCGCCCATCGCCGGCGTCCGCGTGGTGACGTGGGAGCAGATCCTGCAAAGCAGCGATGTTCTGAGCCTTCATGTTCCGGCCACGCAGGCCACGCACCACCTTCTCGATGGGCAGGCCTTCGCGCGCATGAAACCGGGCATGGTACTGATCAACACGGCACGGGGTGCGCTCATCGACGAGGCCGCCCTGCTGCACGCACTGGAGGCAGGTACCGTCGCCGCAGCAGGACTGGACGTGCTGGAACAGGAAGGGGATCTGTCTCCCGAAGTGCCCACGGGCTGCGGCGGACTGGGTTGCGATACCGGCTGGTCGGCATCCAGCCCACTGCTGACGCATCCGCGTGTGCTCGTGACACCGCATGTCGGGTTCAATACGTCGGAGGCGATCGCGCGCATCCTCGACGAGACCATCTCGAACATCGCAGCCTGGCATGCGGGCCGCCTGCGCAACAGGTTGGATGAGCCATGACGCGACCGAACCGCCCCGTTTCCACCGTGCGTCTTGCGGGCCGCCCAACGCAACGCTCGGCGCTGCGCCGGGCCACGCAGATCGCTATGGCCCTGAGCGGGTTCCTGCTCTGGGTGGCCTGGCACCGGGGCCTGATGCGCTGTGATACCCACCGGGCGGCCGACCGCTTCGCCGAAGTGCTGCAGCGATTGGGCACGACCTTCGTGAAGCTGGGCCAGCATCTCAGCCTGCGGGCCGACATTCTGGCGCCCGATGCGCAAGAGGCTCTGGCCAGCCTGCAGGCCAATGTGGCGCCGTTTCCTCCCGAGCAGGCGGTCCAGGAGGTCGAGGCGGCGCTCGGCCGCCCATGGCAGCAGCTCTTCGCACGCTTCGACATGCACGCGCTCGCCGCGGCCTCGATCGCCCAGATTCATCGTGCAGCCCTGCCGGACGGGACGGAAGTGGTGGTGAAGATCCGCCGCCCTGGCGCGGCCGAGCAGGCCGAGACCGACATGCGCATCCTGCGCCGCATCGTCCTGGTCATGCAGGGGCTCGTGCCCTCGCTGCGTCGCTGGGGGCTGGCAGCCATCGTGGACGAGGTTGCGGCCAACTTCCGCTACGAGATGGATTTGTCGCGCGAGGCAGCTTCCGTGCGACGTTTCGCCGACGCCTGGCGCGGCTCTGCCGACATCGTGATCCCCGACGTGGTGGACGGCCTGTGCACGCCGACCGTCATGGTCCAGCAGTTCAGCCACGGAGCTCACCTGCACGGTCTGCCTTCGTCCACCGCGGTGGCGGCCGCGGGCAAACTCGTGGACAGCTACGTCGCCCAGATCTTCCGCGATGGCTTCTTCCACGGCGACCCCCATCCCGGCAACGTCTTCGTGATGGACGATGGCCGCATATGCCTGCACGACTTCGGCATCGTGGGCCGGGTCGACGGCAACATGCGGCGGGCGCTGGTGGCGTTCGCCCTGGCCTTCGTCGAGCAGGATGCCGAATGGGTGGTCGATGCCTGGCTCGACCTGGGCCTGCTCGGCGACGGCACCGATCGGGCCGTGTTCGTGCCTGTCGTGCGTGCCCTGGTCGCAGACTGCGCACAGAGGCCGCTGAAGGACTGGTCGCTCTCAGGTGCTCTCGCGCAGCTCGTGGCGGCGGGCCGGACCCAGGAAGTCCGGCTGCCCAGGGACCTCCTCGTGCTCACGCGTACCCTGTTGTTGCTCGAAGGGACGGTGCGCCTGCTGGCACCCGAGTTTTCCATCATCGAAGCCATCTCTCGCCACACGACCACGGGCGTCTTCGACGAGCCCAAGTCTGCGGCATCGCAGCGTCTGCCCTATGAACTGGGGAACGCGGCCCACGCCCTGCCCTCCCTGCTGGCGCGGCGTCTGCACAGCGTCTTGCGGCAGGGTGACCTGCTGCAACTGTCGATCAAGCCGGATGCCAGGATGCTGAGCGGGATCGACCGCCTCGGCCGTCGCGTCTCGCTGGCGCTCGTGACGCTCGGCCTGTACATCGCATCGAGCTTGTTGATGCAGCACGGCGTGGGCCCGCGCTGGGGCGACATGCCGGTACTCGCGCTGCTGGGCTATGCGCTGGCGATCCGGTTCACGTTTTCCATCGCGCGCAGCCGCGGCTGAGGCGCCTCATCAAGCAAGGAGTCAGGCATGAACAAGGTCAGAGTGGCGGTGAACGGATACGGTGTGATCGGCAAGCGGGTGGCGGATGCGGTCGCACTCCAGGAGGACATGGCGCTAGCCGGCGTCGCGGATGTGGTGCACGACTATCGCCTGCAGGTGGCCGCGCAGCGCGCTTTCCCGATTTACGCGGCGACCGCTGAAGCCGCACAATCGATGCGTGCTGCGGGGCTTCCTGTCGCGGGCGATCTGGCCGACCTGCTCGCCAACGCGGACGTCGTGGTCGATTGCACACCCAAGAAAGTCGCCGCGGTCAACAAGAGGGCGTACGACGCTGCCGGTGTGAAGTCCATCTTCCATGGCGGCGAGTCCCACGCGTTGACCGGTCATTCGTTCGTCGCGCAGGAGAACTACGCAACCGCGATCGGCCGCACCTCCACCCGGGTGGTGTCCTGCAACACGACGTCGATCGTGCGCACCCTCGGGGCGCTTCGGACAGCGGGCCTGCTCAAGCGAGCCCGCGGGACGCTGATCCGCCGGGCTTCCGACCCGTGGGAGGCGCATGCGGAGGGCATCATCAACACGCTCGTGCCGGAGAAGACGATCCCCAGCCATCAGGGACCGGACGCGCGCACTGTGATCCCGGACCTGGACGTCGTCACGATCGCGGTCAAGGCGCCGCACAACAGCAGCCACCTGCACACCTGGTGGGTCGAACTGACGAGGCCGGCCACGCGCGACGAGGTGCTGGCGGCCTTTCGCGCTGCGCCACGGATCGCGTTCGTGCGATCCTCGGATGGTCTCGTGGCCCTCAACAGCACGGTGGAACTGATGGCCGATCTCGGCCGCCCGCGCGGCGACCTGTGGGAGGTCGCGTTGTGGGAGGACGTGCTTTCGGTCGAAGGCGATCAGGCGTACTACACCTACCAGGTCTTCAACCAGGCGATCGTGATTCCCGAAACCATCGATGCCATTCGCGCCTTGAGCGGCATCGAGACCGATCCCCAGGTGTCGATGGCGCGCACCGATGCTTCGCTGGGACTGCAGCGTGATTTCATCCGCGACCGCGTCCAGGTTCGACGATGAGTGAATTCGATGATCCCGCGCTGGTCGGGCTCGGGCTGGCACTCGCTTCGGGACTTCTGATCGGCCTGGAACGGGGATGGCAGCAACGCGAGCGGCCCGAGGGACATCGCGTCGCGGGCGTTCGCACCTTTGCGCTGATCGGCCTGCTCGGCGGCCTTGGCGGGCTGCTGGCCCAGCGCTGGGGAGCCGGCATGCTCATCGCGCTGCTCGTACTCGTCGGGGTGTATCTGGTGGTGGGCTACCTGGTGACGGCGCATATGCATGCCGTGATGGGACTGACCACGTCCGTCGCCGCCCTTGCGACTTTCGCCATCGGGGCGCTGGCGACCAGTGGCGCTTGGCGCGTTTCGGCGGTCGCCGCCGTGGTCGTGCTGGCGCTGCTGCGTTTCAAGCAGCTCTTGCACGCCGGCGTCGGCAAGCTGTCCGAGGCGGAGATCAGCAGCGGCACGCAGTTGCTGTTGATCAGCGTGGTCGTACTGCCCGTACTCCCTGATCGTGGCTTTGGCCCCTATGAGGCGTTGAATCCCTATCGCCTTTGGTGGGCCGTTGTCCTGCTGGCAGTGCTGTCGTTCGCTGGGTTCGTCCTGATGCGCTCGCTCGGCAGGAAACGAGGGCTGGTATTCACAGCGCTGCTCGGCGGGATCGTGTCGAGCACCGCCACCACGGCCACGTTGGCGCGCTGGGCCGGGCAGACGCCAGGCTGGCGTCCACTGGCAGCGGCGGGGGCGGCGCTCGCCTGCGCAGCCATGTTTGCGCGCATGGCGGCTCTCGTCGCCATCGCAGCCCCCGGCATCGGCTGGGACCCGGTGGTCATCTTCGTGGCCATGGCCGTGGCTGGCGGTGTTCTGGGGACGTTCCTGGCAGCGCGGTCGCCCGCCGACGACTTGCCCGAACTTCAGCTTGGCAACCCATTGCAGCTGCGCTCCGCGCTCCAGTTCGCAGCCTTCCTGGCCGCGGTGATGCTGGCAGGCCGCTTTCTTGCCGATCGCTTCGGGGATGCCGGCGTCATGCTGACCGCCGCTGCCTCGGGTCTGGTGGACGTCGATGCGATCACGCTCTCGATTGGCCGCCTGGTGACCGAGGGCGCCGTCACCGCCGCTTCGGCCACCCTGGCCTTGTTCATCGCCGCATCCGTCAATCAGGTCACCAAACTTGTCCTGTTGATGTCGCTGGCCGGTAGGGCGCTCGCATGGAGAGTGCTGCCGTCGTACGCGGCCATGGCTGCTGCTGGCTTTGCCGTCGCCCTGGGCTTGACCTGAAACAGCGATCAGCTATCGAAGGCCACCGATCGCGCCAGACTCTCCTGCGCTTCAAGAGCAGACAGCCTGCCCTTGAGCGCCGCCTGGATGACGCCGAAGGCGTCACCGCCCAGCGCCACCCGAAGCGGTGGCTTCTCGCTCGTGGCCGTGTCGAAGATCCGGTGCGCGATCTTCTGCGGATCGAGCGTGTACAACTCGTCACCCGCGTTCTCGAACATCGCGCGAATCTGTCCAGCAGGCGTGTCCTGATAGGCGGGGTTCGCCAGCGCGTACTGCAAATTGCGGCTGAAGCTCGTGCGTGCGCCGCCCGGTTCAATGAGTGTGACGAAGACCCCAAACCCCTCCAGTTCCTGGCGAAGGCATTCGCTGAAGCCTTCCAGACCCCATTTCGCGGCGTGGTAAAGACTGCTGGTCGGCAGGGAGCCTTGGCCACTGGCGCTGGAGATTTGGATGATCCGACCGGCTCGCCGTGTGCGCATGGCGAGAATGAAAGCCCGCGTGACGTGCACCGGCGCCAGCAGGTTGAGGCTGATCTGCCCTTCGATGTCCGCGTCGGAAAACTCTTCGGTGGCGCCGATGATGCCGCCGCCGGCGTTGTTGACCAGGACATCGACCGGGCGGCGGGCCTCGGCGCGCTGGACCACGGGTGCGATGTCCCCCTTCACGGTCACGTCGAGCCGTTCGACAACGAGCTGGTCACCGTAGCGTGCTGCCAGGTCGTCGAGCGTCTCGGGACGCCTGACGGTGGCCGTGAGGTCATCCCCCGAAGCCAGGATGATTTCGGCAAGATGGCGACCGATGCCGCTGGATGCGCCGGTGAGGAACCAATGTCTGGACATAAATGCACTCCTGTGGTTTACTTACCAACTAGTTTGTAAGTTAATGGCGCCCGTGTCAAGCGATGATGGGCGCTCGGATGAAATGTTGTTGAGGAGTAACGGCCCATGGCCAAGAGACGTCCCGCCGAGACCCAGCAAATGCTGCTGGACGCTGCGCTGGGGGAATTTGCCGAGAACGGGCTGGCGGGGGCACGAATTGACCGGATCGCGGCGGCTGCAGGCATCAGCAAGCCGATGCTTTATGTCCATTTCGGGGACAAGGAGGCTCTCTTCGACGCCGTGCTCAGCCGGGAAATCCTCGCCGCGGCGCAGGACGAGCGCTTCGATGCGGACGATCTTCCCGGCTATGCAGGGCGCACCTACGATTTGCTCACCGAGCGGCCGCACCTATGGCGGCTCATGACCTGGTTCCACCTGGAGCGAGGCCAAGAAGTGCTCCTGCTTCCCGCCGGTCACAGCGTACTGGAAGCCAAACATGCGGCCATCACCGCTGCCCAGGCGGAAGGACGCATCACCGCGGATTTCACGCCTGATGAGATCGTGCGACTGGTAGCGACGGTCGTGCAAACGTGGTGCATGGCACCGGCGGCGAGGGATTCGCAGGAGCACGAGGCGCGCAGACGGGCGATTCAGTTGGCGATTGCGCGGATGCTTTCGCCTGGCGAATCCCCTCTCCAGCGCAGGAAAATGGTTGACGCCTCGCGCTGAACGCCCGGACAAGGAAGTGCTACTTGGCACGGGAGGACGACATTCAGGCGCGACGTGGCCATCGGTCCCACAGCCATTCGTCAGACATCCGAACCCAGTGCGACCTGGCAACGCACATGAAGAAGCAGAGTGCGTTGGCGCAATCAGCGTCCGGTCGTGGGTCGTGCTGGAAGGGGGTTAAGCCGAGACCGTGATGACGCGCGGGTCGCCACGCCCCTGCACGGCCGCCCACTCCTCGGCGCTCAGCAAGCTCTGCGGATCGACACCGAGCCCTTGAGCGGCCTCCGCCGCGACGTGCGCCCACGTGCAACGGTTCGCGAACAGCATGCCGGCCACATCGAGTGTCCCGCCGCGCGCCTGGTAGCCCAAGGCACGGGTCTGCCGCGCCCCTGTATCGATCCGACGCATCAGGCCCAGCGTCGGCTCGGGTCGCATGTGCGAGACGATGACGCGCACGGCGGCAGTCTCCGGGAACAGGGCGCGCAAGGCCTGGTCGCCGGCCACAAAGTCCTGCTCGCGTTCGTCGCGGGGTGCTCTGAAGCGGCCCGGCTCGATGACGCAGGTCACTGCGGTCCGATGTCCAGCGGCTTCGAGGCGCCGCGCCGCAAGCAGGGCCTGCTGTAGCTGGTATGCGCCGATGGCAACCAGCAACACGTCGGGGGCGTCGCAGGGCTTCACCACCCAACCACCCTGATCGACCAAGCGTTCGGCCTGCTCGGCACTCAACTGGCTGGCGACGGCCCGCTTGGGAACGACCAGCGTCCAGAACTGGCCATGCGAGGCGTAGGCCGCGCGCAGCGCCGCAACGGCACTGTTGGCATCGACCGGGAACAACACGCGCGAGGTGTCGGACATTTCGCCCAACAGCGCTTCGGCCAGCGTCGGATCCTGGTGCGACTGCTCGTTCTTGCCGTTCTCCCAGGTGTGGGACGTCGCAACCGTGACCACCGACAGCCATCCGGGTGGTGTGCCTGCCTGCGCCTGATGTCGCGCGAACAGGATTTCCTGGCGCAGCGCGCCCAGCATCTTGACGGCAAATGCCTCGTAAGAGACGACCAAGTTGATGCCGCCCTTGTTGCCCAGCGCCGCGCTGACCACCGCTTCTTCGTTGAGCGCCGTGATCACGGCGCCATCGACGGCCTCCGCCAGGCCCGGTTCGGGCGTGAAGACGCGGTGTTTGAGCAGGTCCAATGTCTGGCCCATGCGGTTGCTGCGCAGCTCGTCCGGATTGCCCACCCGCGGACGCAGCTGTGGGTTGGCTTGGACGAGGGCCGCGAAGGCTCCGTCGAGTGCCGCCATTGGCGAGACCTCGCCCTGGCCCGCAACATGCCACTGCGGAACCGGAAGTCTGGGGGCCGCCACCTGGCGGTGCGCCAGGGCATGGTCCCGCTCCAGGGGACGATGCTGCACTTCGTGCCGGCACAGTAGTGCCACCGCTTCGTCGAGTTCGTGCGACGGCACGAAGAGAGCGCGAGCACCCTCGTTGAATTGCTGAAGCGCTATCTGGTCGACCCGGGGGTTCCCCTCCAGCGGCAGGTTGTGCGCGGCATTGGTTCCAGCACCGGGGAAGCCGAATCCTTTGGGCGCTTCGGCGATGGTGTAGTGGAGGGGTACCGGGTACTGAACGGTGCCCTGCGAAACTCCAGCCGCGCAGGCCGACAACCGCTCCTCCATCGCGTGAACGGCCCAGGCGAACGCGGCGGGGTCGGTGCCGTCGATCTCCATCGGGTCGAAGCCGTTCAGCCGCAGATGCTGGTGGAACCATTCTCGGCCCCCCTGCTGCTGCATGGTGCTGCGCTGTTCGATGCGGCGACCGTTGAGGATCATGAACGGAGCCACGAAGCCGCTGTCTTCTGCCCGCCACCAGCGCGGCGCCCAGTCACTGCCACGCTGCTCCTCGAAAGCGCCGTCGCTGAGGAACACCACCAGCCGCTCGCCGGGCAAGGGCATGTGCACGTACTGCAGTTCGGCAAAGCCGAGATAGCCGCCCTCGGACAGACCGCCTGCCGTATTCGGGCCGACGTGGCTGCCCAGCGGCGAGGCGGGACGCCCCTGTGCGTCGATCGCGTAGCTATAGAAATCCCGGGCAAAGCGCGTGAGGCCGCTTTCGCTGCGGTCGTATCTCTCGGCGTGGCGCGGCGTCATGTTGCCCACCAGAAGGTTGCAGGCATCGATGCCCGCGACGCAATGGCCCTGGCCCATCAACCAGCCACGCGTCAACCCACTGAGCGCGTTCGCGGCCAGGTAGCCGACATAGGCCGGCACGATGTTCAGCGACCCACCGGTATGCCCCTCCGGCGTCTCCTTGAAATCCTCGGCTCTCATCCCCCGGCCATCGGGATAGACCCGGTCGGCATAGGTCATGTGAACCGTCAACCACATGCCTGCCACGGCCAGGCGGTCCGCCGCCCAAAGCGTGCGATACACCGCGGTTGTGTCGCTCGCCTTGCCTTCGGCAACCAGCACCTGTGCGAGATCGTGGACTCGCAGTTGCGTGAGATCGTTGTGGGTGATGGGGCCGTGGCCGCGCGCCCAGCGGGCGAACTCGGGATCAGACTCGCGGAACACGCGGACGCGCTCGGCGACCCAGGGAAGCTCGTGGTTCATGTGGAAAGTCCTTGAGAGCCGGTACGCAGGTAAGCGCGACGGCGAGATTGGGAAGGCTGGCGTCTGCGATCGTCTTTCGCGCGCCAGCGGCACGGCCATCTAGCGTTCATGGCTGGTGTTCTCCATAAAGATCAGAGCGGGTCAAGGGCACGGGCCAGCTTCCGCCGTCGCGTTTGGACGCGACGATCTGGTAGATCCCAGTTCCCCCGGCCTCGAATTCCAGTGCACACGCCGCCATGTACAAGCGCCAGATGCGGAAGGTCACCTCATCGACCTCCCGCAAGGCCTCCTCCCGGCGCGCTTCGAGCCGCTGGACCCAATGACGCAAGGTCAGCGCGTAGTGGGGTCGAAGACCTTCGACGTCATGGATCTCGAAGCCGGAGCGCTCCATCCCTAGCTGGATATTGCTGACGCAGTCCAATTCGCCGTCGGGGAAGACGTAGCGGTTGATGAACTCGGTCGCGACGGTTCGGTTCCAGCCCTCCTCGTCATGGGTGATCCCATGGTTGAGGAAGAGTCCTCCTGGCCGCAAAACCCGCTGGACCACGGCGTAGTAGGCCGCTAGGTTCGCGAGTCCCACGTGCTCGAACATGCCAATGCTTGACACCTTGTCGAAAACGGCCGTGCCTTCGAGGTCACGGTAGTCGCGCAGTTCAACAGTGACGAGATCCTGCAGGCCCTCCGAGCGGATGCGCTCGCGCGCGTATTCAAGTTGCTGTTGGCTGAGCGTGATGCCGTGCGCACGGACGCCATGTTCTCTTGCCGCCCAGCATACGAGCGCGCCCCAGCCGCAGCCGATGTCGAGCAGGCGTTCGCCTCGCTGCAGACGCAGCTTGCGGCAGATGTGCTCCAGCTTGTTGCACTGAGCCTGGTCCAGCGTGTCATCCGTCGCCTTGAAATAGCCACATGAGTAGACCCTCTCGGCATCGAGCCAGAGTCCATAGAACGCGTTGGACACATCGTAGTGAAAGGAGATCGCGGCCTGATCGGTTTGACGCGAATGGCGATGGGAGAAGCGACGTGCGACGCGCGAGGCCAGACTCCGCGAGGGCTTCAACCCGTCCTGGTCGGACACGCGCAGCAGCAGTGCGTCGCGCAACAGGGCCAGTTTGTCGCGCCAAGAGAGCGAAAACCTCTCGAAATGCGCCTTGAGCCCGAGCGCGGTGTACAGGTCTCCCTCAATGTCGATGGTGCCGCGGAAATAGGCTTCCGCCAGCAGCAGCGGATCCGGGCGCAGGACCAAGCGACGCAGCAGACCCGGGTCACGGATGATCAGGGTGTATTCCGGGTGCGATTCGAGCTCGTGCAAGAGCATATCGCCCAGACGCAACGCCGGCGGGCGCTCGATGCCGGCCAGCAGCCGGCGCAAGATCCGTAGCGCGGCGGCATATCCGTCGGGCGATACGGTTCGATCCCGTGTCGTGAGGTGGCTCATTGGGGGCGCCTCGCTCGCTCGTGTGCAGCGGATGCTGCGAAGTGGATAGACGACTCATACTTGGCGCTGGCGTGATCGGCACGACCACAACCGCTGCACCGCATGTACGTAGAGCGTCGTGATGCCGGGGAATGTCGACGATGATCAGAGCGATTCATGCGCGTACACGACGGGACTTCGCGCGCACCGAATTGCGCTGAACGTCCGCATCCGCTCCTTCGATCAAACCGCAGACGGAATGGCCATCCGGGACGCCGTCCGGCAGCCGCTTCCAGTCGCGCTCTGCCTGCTGCATGCGGCGATGCAAATCTGTCGCCTCCTTCAGCCGCCGGGCCTGCTCGTCAAGCCGTTCGCTCAGCAGCGCCCGCGCGCGCGGACAAGGCGATGCACCGCGCTGGCTCATCTCGACAAACTCTGCAGCGTCCTTGAGCGTGAAGCCGAGGGCCAATGCATTGCGTATGAAACGAACCCGGGCGACGCTTCGATCCGAGAATGCGCGGTAGCCGTTCGTGCCCCGGCCATCGGGCACCACAAGCCCCACCCGAAGGTAGTGACGCAACGTGTCCGGTGTGACGCCTGCCGCCTTGGCGCATTCAATGAGTTGCATCACCATCCTCCAGCAAGGTTGTCTTGAATCCCTTCACTTTCGAGCGAGTTTGAACCCAGGTGCTGCACATGGGTCAAGGGCCCGGTGTCTGAACCGCTCCGTTTCTTCCTTCAACGTGCGGTTGGATGGGCAACTGGACCATCATCGGCGCGAGCATCAACGGGCGTGGCTCCCGGCCCGGAGGAAGAATTATCGTGGTCTTGTCCCAGTTCATTGCCTATACCAAACCACTTGCCTGGTCATTCAGCGCTCGGAACGTCTCACGCGCGATCGCTAACTGCTCGCGTGCTTGAACCACCAGCACGGCGACGGCGGATCGGGATGACTGCAACTGGGCGACTTCAGTGTTGGGCGAGTAGGCGCGATTGCGCTCTTCGTCTAGTTCCAGGCCGATGAACTCCAGGCCATCAACGATGCGCCGACGCAACGCGGCCGAATTTTCTCCAGCTCCGCCAGTGAAGGCCACAGCATCGCAACCGCCCATCGCGGCGGCGTAGGCGCCGATGTATTTGCGCACGCGGTACGCGTGAACCTGCATTGCCAGTTGGGCGGCTGCGACTCCTTCTCCCGCGCGCTTCTCCACAATCCGCAGGTCCGAACTCTCACCCGACAATCCTTTGAGTCCACTGTCGCTGTAAAGCGCCGCCTCGATCTGCGCCAACGTCAAACCCAGTGCGCGTGCGACGAAGCCGGGTACGCCAGGGTCGAGGTCTCCACAGCGCGTGCCCATCACAAGACCTTCAAGCGCGGTCATTCCCATAGATGTATCGACCGACCTTCCGCGATCGATCGCGCAGACGCTGGCGCCGCTTCCAATGTGGCAGCTCACGATACGAAGTTCTGACGGCGGCCGTTTCAGCTCGGTGCTGACGGCGGCCAGTACACCCTGGTGGGACAGGCCATGGAAGCCGTATCTCCGTACCCCTGCCGCGCGCCACGATGGCGGAACAGCATAGGAATGGGCGTATTCGGGCATGTCGTCATGGAAAGCGGTGTCGAAGACCGCGACGTGGCGCACGCCGGGCCAACGCTCACGGGTCAGGCGTATGCCGGCCAATGCGGCAGGATTGTGATGCGGCGCCAGAGCCGAAGCCTTGCCGATCTCGCGTTCGACTTCTTCATCCACGAGCACCGCGTTGCTCAACAGTGGGCCACCGTGTGCGACGCGGTGACCAATGCCATCGAGCGTTGTGACACCCGCCCTGTGCAAGTGCCGCTCGATCTCCTCGAAGGTCGCAGCATCCACCGCAGGATGATCAATCGCCGAGTCGATCAATGGCAAGGTACGAGCCGACTCGAAAACTCCGAACTTCAGGGTCGCACTGCCGGCATTGATGGCGAGGACGCGCATGTCGGAGCTCCGTCAGCGCCGGTCAGTGCCGACGTCGCCGCCATTGGCAACGTTCATCAGATCGAATTGCCAAGTCTCGCTCGGCGCTAGCAGCACGCGAGGCCGCCGATCAGGCCCATGCTTCCGATGCTGTAGCGCCGTTGCTGGCGTGGTGATACGGGAGAATCCAACTTTGATCCGTGCCTGGACGACGCTGAAAAGCGAAATCGGCCGTGGCAGGCGCATCGCCTCCGACAAGGAGCGTGCTGCTTGCGACCCGTGAGCGTCTCTTTTTGCAGCCACAGTGGAGGGTCGTTCAGTTGGCATAGGCCTGCTCGAACACAAGCTCAGCCCACAGGTCCCGGCTCTTGCGCCATGATTCCATGGCCTGCCCAATCGCGTCTGCACCAGTTCGCTCAAGCTGATACCAAGGATTTTCGACCCGATGGGGATCCTGCGCACTCCACTGCTCAAGCCATCGTTGCACCCATGGCAGCAGCGCCAGGGCCGGGGTCACCTGCTCGGACCAGACCTTGCGACTGACGCGCATGGGGTGCAGCGCGCGAAGTTCACGAGCCGAGTCGGGGGTGACGGCGAAGCGGACCCACGGCGACACCCACTGCGAATAGAAGCGCTCGGTGATCTCCGAGAGTGCTTCGACCTTGTCGAACCCCGCCGGGTTGGCGTCGTAAGGCAGGTCTTCCAGCCGCCGCGGCTGGAACTGCGCAGCGGCGGCCGACTCCGAAGAGGCGCTGTCCTCCAGAACCATCTCGTAGAGTCCAGGCTTGAGTGCCTGGATCGATTCGGCATGATGCAAGATGGCGCGGTGCTCGCGTCGCGCCACCCCCGCGGAGACGAAGATGCCAAGGTGGCCAACATGTTGGTGCAGCAGGTACACCACGCGCTGGCCCGCCGCCACCAGGTCTGCGGTCGTCGGATATACCGCTTTGAGCCAGCCGAGCGCCTGGTGGGGCGGTGTGATGTTGTCGCCGTTGGAGCAAAAGACCACCAGCGGTGCGCCAATGCGGCTGAGATCCGCGCGGCAGTGGCCATCGACCACGACCTCGCCGCTCTCCAGGTGATTACCTACGAAAAGATCGCCTGCGATCGACAACATTTCCTCGCGGGCAAGCTGGTAGAAGCCATTCCACCAACGCTCGAACTCCAGGAAGCGATCGCGCTCAGTCTCCGGCTGCGCGAAGAGCGTGTCGTATTTCTTGAACACGCCCTCGGGCCGCAACGCCTCGAAGTTCTGGACCAGCCAGGCACCGTCGAATCGCCCGGCGCCGAGGTCCGACGCCCAGTGCGCCGGCCAGATGCCGCCCGTGAGCCCACCGAGCAGCCGCATGGGGTTGATGCCTCTCTCGCCTGCCCAGTACGACAGCGGCGAGCCATTGAGCACTGCCAAGGCGGCACGGTGCTCGCAGTGCGACAGCGCCAGCGTGATCGCCCAACCGCCTTGGCAGTTGCCGTAGACGATCGGGGCCTTGCCTCGGTGGCGCTTGGCCACCATGTCGATGAATGTGGCCAGGGTCTGGACGACTGCGCCCATGGTCTGGCCCTCGACGGGCTCCGGATCGAACACTACGAAGTACACGGGATGGCCTTCGAGCAGTGCCATGCCAACTTCAGAATCGCGTTTGAAGCCGCCAATGCCAGGGCCGTGGCCGGCGCGTGGATCGACCACCAGCACCGGCGCGGCGCCTTTGCGCACATGCTTCTCCAAGGCGTCGGTGCCACAGCGAGTGACACGCAGGAGCCGGTAGTTGCTCGCCGGTTGCAAGTCGTGGCCGTCAGCCACCTGCTCTGACTCGAAGTGGAGCAGCGGCGGCATACCCGCCGCTTCGTGTTCGGTCATGTTGTTGGCGCGCTGTCTCAGCGCTTCGCCGGACGCGACGGTCCGCCACAGCATGTCGCCCCAGTAGGCAGCAAAGAGCCCAAGCGGTGCGGCGGCGATACCCTGGGAGTTCGTGCGTGCGTCCATGGCGTCGATCAGCGGCAGCAGCAGCCGCCATGCCCCTTTGAACGGGCAGCGGCCGGCGCATGGGAGGCACCGGCACCCGCCGCAATGCCCGGCGAGGAATCAGCGGATGCCTCGTAGCCCGCGGCAGCTAAGGCCGCGATCAGCTCAGGCGTCTTCTGGGCCGTCTGGTCGCCGGTGACACTCGCTGCGCCGCGAGCGAGATCGACATGCACGTCTTGCACACCAGCTACGCGCTTGAGCGCCTTGCTGACCGAGTTCGCGCAGGAGGCGCAGGTCATGCCGGCAACCTTGAGTTCGATGGTTTCCATGATGATGCTCCGGTGGTTTCAGTGGTGGTGCCCGGACTGGTCGACGGATTTCGGGCGGCTCCGGTCGTCTGATTGGCGCGCAGGCGAACCCCCTTCATCGCCCCGAGGCGGCTGATCTTGATGGTCATGACCGCCATGTGCGCCGTGACTGCCATGGCCGAAGATGTGCATCAACGGACAGGCGAGGATGAAGAGGAAGGGAAGCAGTTGCAGAAGATGGGCGTTGTGGCGGTAGAACATCCAGGCAACGGCGGCGGCGAGGCCGAGCCACAGCAGCCACTGGTTGATGCGAGACCAGTTCGGGCCGTTTCCTGTGCTCTTACTTCGATCGGGCGGAATATTCATGGCGATGCTCCTTCGTGAAGTTGACCCTTGTCGATTGGCGAGATTCCCGCATTCGAGTGCCGTGCAGGGCGCTGATCAGGCCCATCCATAAAACAGGTATGCCAGAAGAATGGGGCTGAACACCGGAGATTTCCATGGCCCCGCTAAAAAGTCCTCGATAGTTTCTGAGCATGATCGACCCGTGCCAAATGTGGCTTGTTAAGCTCAGCATAGAGCTGAGGTGAAGGCAGTACCTTGATCTTGATCAAAAAGACTCTCTGTACCCAGCTACGGGGTACATACCCCGCGCAGCGAACCAGCAGACCAGCTCACCTCAGGGGCTCAGCGCACACCGCCAAGTGAGCGCGCGACAGATGTGCCGAGCAGGCAGACGTTCGGCACCGATCGGAGGCTATCTACGAACGGTGTCCGGAACTGTGACCGGATCGCGGCCGAGCAAAGGCCCTCGCGTGCGGTGTGGACGTAGCGATGGGATACACAAGCGCATGATGTCGGCGCCTGCCGCTAGGACTGGGCACGTGGCAGTCACGGAGAAAAAATGTCCCGCTCGCGTAGCAACGTGGCCGGCCGGGTAGATCCCAGAATCAGGCAAAGAGATACGCCAGTTGGCTGGACGGACCGCAGCGCCCTCGGACTACTGCCGCAGATGGGGCAATACCAAGTCAAACCTGGTGACAAGCTCACTGGAGGTCACGGCAACGGAGCCACCATGTGCCTCCGCAATCGATTTCACGATGGCAAGGCCAAGACCGGCGCCCGCCGTATTTCGTTGCCGTGCCGGATCAACTCGGTAGAAGCGGTTGAAGAGCTTTGGTAGATCGCGCTCAGGAATTCTCTCACCGGGATTGACCACACTGATCGTTGTCCACTGCTCATCCTGCGAAAGCAAGACCGTGATGCTCTTGCCGCGAGGCGTGTGTCGAATTGCATTCGAGAGAAGATTGTTCAGCGCCCGGGTGAGCATTTCCCGATCCGCCGCTATGCTGCCGATCGCCCCTTTAACACCAAGCGTAATGCCGCTATCTTCTGCCAGCGCCTCGAAATAGTCGAACAGACTCCGCACCAATTCGGACAGATCAATGGTAGACAGACGCAAGTTGCGGGGATCATTTTCCGTTTGGGCAAGAAACAGCATGTCACCAATCATGCGTCCCATCCGATCAAACTCTTCCAAATTTGAATAGAGGATTTCTCTGTATTCCTCGTTGCTGCGCGGCTGGCCAAGCGCCACGTGAGTCTGCGTGACCAGGTTGGTGACGGGCGTGCGCAACTCGTGCGCGATGTCTGCGGAAAAGTGTGATAGCCGGGTGAAGCCTTCCTCGATTCTCGCCAACATATCGTTGAAGGCGAATACCAGTTCCGCCAGTTCGATCGGCACATCCCGAGGATCCAGCCTCACATCCAGCTTTGAAGAGCGAATCGCCCGAATCTCTTCATTGACCTTGCGAATCGGCAGGTGGCCCCACTGCACCGCCAGCCAAGCCACACCGAGCGCCAGACACATGACCAAGCCGGTTGCCCACCAGAGCATGCGCTTGAACTCCGCCAGGAAGTCGAGATGAAAGCCGATGTCCATGGCAGCGACGATGCGGTAGCCGGGCGCCGCTGAATCGTCAGCAGGCAGTTGCAGCACCACACCTCGATATGACCTCTGATCCTCCTGCCACACGATCAAATCGTCAGCGGTGATGCGGTTGACCAACTTTTTGCTACTGGCAAGTTTAGACAGGTCAGGACCGGGCGTGGCATAGATGCTATTGCCAGCCCCATCGTAGACGCCGTACGTCATCCCATGATGTCCTGCGACTGCGTTGGCCAAGTGTTGCTTCAGTTCGTCGCTTGCGATGTCACTTGCAAGCTGGTGCAAGGGCTGAGCCAAAGCGGTTGTCACTGCCTCCAGTTCGTGGGCATCCTGTTGAGCAAAGTGGTGCTCCAACGACCGGAGAATGACCCAATTGAACACAAGAAACACCAAGGTCGTGGCGATACCAACGAGGGCCGTGACCCTCAATGCAAGCGACGCTGGACGGCTTTGCCGCGGCTTATGGCGCAGGGGCATCATCGGGCGCATCGAGCGTGTATCCCATTCCACGCACGGTGTGGATGAGCTTCGGATTGAACGCATCGTCTATCTTCGCGCGTAGACGGCGGATGGCTACATCGATGACGTTGCTGTCGCTGTCGAAATTCATGTCCCATACCTGCGACGCGATCAGAGAACGTGGAAGGACCTCCCCCTGGCGACGGGCCAGGAGCTCAAGCAACGCGAACTCCTTGCTGGTGAGATTGATGCGTTGGCCAGCGCGCGTTGCGCGCCGGCGCGCCAAGTCCAGCACCAAATCGGCAACCTGGATGCGATCAGGCTGGCTCGGAGCGCTTCCGCGTCGCAGCAGCGTCCGCACCCGCGCCAGCAACTCAGAGAACGCGAATGGCTTGACGAGGTAGTCGTCCGCTCCCAGTTCCAATCCCTTGACACGGTCGTCTACACCGCCACGCGCCGTCAGAAAGAGCACAGGGACCTGTTTACCGGCATCTCGAAGGGCACGCACGATGCGCCAACCATCGACATCCGGCAGCATGACATCCAAGACCACCAGATCGTATGTCTCGCCCATGGCCAGGTGGTGTCCGTCCAATCCGTTGCGCGCCAGATCCACGACGAATCCCGCCTCCATGAGACCTTGGCGGACGTAATCCGCCGTCTTGTTCTCGTCTTCAACGACCAGCAGTTTCATCGCATGTCCCATGAAATCGCTACGGCGCGGAAAAATAGCCGCTCACGATGTACGCATTCATCCACTTTCAATCAGCAATTTACTGGTTGCCAGCTTCCACGAACATGACACGAACATTACATGAATGTAATTCAGGGGTCATTCGATGGAAAGTGCCCAACCCATAGCATGACCTGCATTGCGTCGAACTGTGCCGCTCAGGATGGGGTGGCGTTTAGAACGACTTCCGAGTCATCTATGGAGGATTTCAGGCCATGCCGCCTCGTTCACCCTTTTTTATCGTGCCCACACAGGGCCTTTCTCGTCGGCGTTTCGTCCAAGGGTTAGCCGCCGGCGGCGTTCTCGCTGGGCTGTCCACGCCGGCGTTCAAGGCATTTGCCCAGCAAGGCTCCGCGACGCGCGGTGCCGCCCCTGTGCTGAAGGGCACCGAGTTCGACTTGGTGATCGCCGAATCGCCCGTGAACTTCACGGGCAAGCCAGGCGTGGCTACGACCATCAACGGCTCGCTGCCGGCACCGACATTGCGTTGGCGCGAGGGTGACACCGTCACAATCCGTGTAACCAACAAGCTGCGTGAAGCCACATCCATTCACTGGCACGGGATCATCCTGCCGTATCAGATGGATGGCGTGCCGGGCATCAGCTTCAATGGCATCGCTCCCGGCGAGACCTTCACGTACCGCTTCAAGGTTCAGCAGAGCGGCTCCTACTGGTACCACTCGCACTCCGGCTTCCAGGAACTCACGGGCATGTACGGGGCGATCATCATCGACCCCGCTGGCGCCGAGACCATCCACGCCGACCGTGACCACGTGCTGCTGTTCTCGGATTGGACCGACGAAGACCCGATGCGGGTGTTCACCAAGCTCAAGTCCCAAAGCGACTATTACAACTACAACCAACCTACCGTCTTCGACTTCTTCCGGGACGCCTCGCGCGAAGGCACGGCCGCTGCGATCGACAAGCGCAAGATGTGGAACGAGATGCGGATGAATCCGACGGATCTCGCAGATCTGTCTGCCGCCACGCTGACCTATCTGGCCAACGGCGTCACCCCCGCCGGCAATTGGACGGCGCTGTTCCGACCGGGTGAGCGCGTGCGGCTGCGCATGGTCAACGGTGCGGGCAACACCTTCTACGACGTACGCATTCCAGGACTGAAACTCACGGTGGTGCACGTCGATGGTGTTGACGTGGAGCCGGTGACCGTCGATGAGTTCCGATTCGGTCCTGGCGAAACCGTCGACGTGATCGTCCAGCCACGGGATGACGCTTACACGATCTTCGCCCAGGCGATGGACCGGACAGGCTACGCGCGTGCCACGCTGGCCGTGCGTGAAGGTCTTCAAGCTCCCGTGCCTGCCCTCGATCCGGTCGAATGGCTGACCATGAACGACATGATGGGCGGCATGATGGGGGGCATGGACCATGGCGGGTCCGGCCAGGCCATGGAGATGACCGGGATGACGGGCATGACGGGCATGACGGGCATGACCGGGATGACCGGGATGGGCTCGGGTTCGATGTCCGGGATGGATCATGGGGCGATGGCAGGCATGAATCACGGCGCCATGAACCACGGTGGCATGGCGATGGATCACAGCCAACACGCCGCGGCGGCGGGGGGACTGGCCGTGCCCAGCACTACTGCTCGCCACGCTCGCACCGAGTATGGTGCCAGCACGGACATGCGCGTTGACATGGCGCGCACCAACCTCGATGACCCCGGCATCGGACTGCGCAACAACGGTCGGCGCGTGTTGACCCTCGCGGATCTGCATACCCCGTCGGGGCCGCTGGACAAGAGAGGCCCCGGCCGGGAGGTCGAACTGCACCTCACGGGCAACATGGAACGCTACGCATGGTCCCTGGACGGGCTGGAGTTCGGAAAGTCCACGCCGGTGCACTTCAAACACGGCGAGCGGCTGCGGGTCATTCTGCACAACGACACCATGATGACCCATCCCATGCACCTGCACGGCATGTGGAGCGAGCTGGAAAGCCCCGACGGTCGCTTCCTTGCGCGCCGCCACACCCTGCCGGTGCAGCCGGCACAACGCATCAGCTTCCTGGTGACAGCCGACGCGCTCGGCCGCTGGGCGTGGCACTGCCACCTGATGTTCCACATGGATGCCGGCATGTTCCGCGAAGTCGTGGTGTCTTGAACCCAGCGCACAAGGAAGACCAAGAATGTCCAAAGCACTCCCCACTCGCGCACTGGCCACGACGCTTCTGGCCCTGGTAAGCGTCGCCGCCCAGGCACAAGCACAGAACGACCATGCAGCGCACGGCCAGGCCGACGCTCAAACGGCCGCGCCATCCACTCAGACCGTGGCTCCTGCCGCCGACCCGCACGCGGGTCACGCGACGTCGGCGAGCGGCTCGACCGCGGCCCCGGCCATGGATCACGGCAACATGCAGATGCAGGGCGGGTCGGCGCCTCCTGACGCCCGCGATCCGCATGGCTACTCCAATGGCCTGACATTGGGATCGGGCGACTACGCCGTACCCGGTGTGCCGCGGCTGATGCTGGCCGACGAACACAGGTTCTTTTCGTTGCGCGGCGAAACTCTGGAACGCCGCTTCACGCGCAAAGGAGACGACTCCACGGCCTACGACCTCCAGGCGTGGTATGGGACGACCTACAACAAGGCCGTCGTGAAGGCCGAAGGCGATATCGCCAAAGGAAAGCTCGAAGAATCGCGTACCGAGCTTCTCTGGGGGCACGCCGTCGCACCGTACTGGGACACCCAGCTCGGCGTTCGGGTGGATAACGGGGAAGGCCCGAGCCGTCAATGGTTGGCTTTCGGCATCCAGGGCCTCGCCCCCTACTGGTTCGAGCTGGAGGCGACGGGCTACGTGGGAAGTGGTGGACGTACGGCGCTGCGTGTCGAAGGCAGCTACGAGCTGCTGCTGACCCAGCGACTGATTCTGGAGCCTCGCGCCGAGTTGCAGTTTTATGGCAAGGACGACCCGGAACGCGGTATCGGCAAGGGCCTGGCCGAAGCGTCTGCTGGCTTGCGCCTGCGCTATGAATTCAGTCGCCAGTTCGCCCCCTATATCGGCGTGGAACGGGCGGGCAGCTTCGGACGCACCGCGGACTATGTGCGTGCCGAAGGCGGCCGTGCGCAGCAGACGCGCTGGGTGGCTGGCGTGCGATTCTGGTTCTAGAACCTAGCGGGTTTGATCATCTGATGAGAGGCGATCCATGAACATGCACCACGACAGAAGCCAGGGCAAAGTGCCGAGACGCCAGGCATTGATCGCTGGCTTGTTGGTGATGGCACTCGCAGGACCGAGCCTGGCGCAGAGCCGACCGATTGCCAAGGTCTGGAAGGACCCGAGCTGCGGATGCTGCAAGGACTGGGTCTCACACCTGCAAGGCGCAGGCTTCGATGTGCAGGTTCTCGACACCGGGAACACCGCAGCGCGCACGCGGCTGGGCATCCCGCAGAAGTACGGTTCTTGCCACACGGCGCAGATCGGCGGCTATGCCATCGAGGGTCATGTGCCTGCCTCGGACATTCAACGCTTGCTGCGCGAAGCCCCGCAGGCCATCGGCCTCGCGGCGCCCGGCATGCCGGTCGGTTCGCCCGGCATGGATGGTCCGGCCTATGGTGGACGCAAGGACGCCTACGACGTGCTGCTGATTGGGAAAAACGGTAGCAGCACGGTCTATCAGTCGCATCGCTGACCATCCATCAACCCTTCTCCGTGGAGATATGCCATGCAGCATCAGCACACACAGACCCCCAGCGATCGCCCCCGGTTCTGGCGATCGCGCTACGGCGTGGCGTTCCTCATCATCGCCGCTGTCGCCGCGTATTTCCTGCTCAAGGAGCACACGGCACATGTTGCCGGCTATCTCCCCTTCCTGCTGCTGGCGGCTTGTCCGCTGATGCACCTGTTCATGCACCGTGGTCACGGCCACGGCGGACACGATCATGCCGCGCGTCAGGGTAAGGAAGGTGCCGCAGCCTCCAAGGAGCAGAAGCAATGAGTCGAGGCACTCGCACCGTGCGAGCACGCGACGCCGCGCTTGTCTCCTTGCGCGCCTGCGGCCTGCTGCGATCACCAGACACCAAAGGTTAACGGCGGAGGGCACTTGTCACTATGAATTCACCCAGCAAGTCTTCAGGACATGAGCACGCAGGCATGGCGGCGGGTGCCACAACGTCCGGCCCGCATACGCACCACCATCACGCCAGCCATGCTGGAAGTGACGACGCGGGCGGGTCCTCAAGCCACACGCAGCCCGATGCCGCGACGCGAGATCCGGTGTGTGGCATGGCGGTCACGGCGGCGTCGGAGCACCGTTCCACGCACTTGGGGAACACGTACTTGTTTTGCAGCACCGGATGCAAGGCCAAATTCGACGCCGATCCGGCGCGATATGCCAGCGGTGACGCGGGCATAGGCACAGGCAGCGGCCATGCACCGCATCACCATGCCAGCACCGCAGTTTCACCGGCCCCGGCGGCATCGCCAACCGCACCCGGAACCATCTACACCTGCCCGATGCACCCGGAGATCCGCCAGGATCATCCGGGAACCTGCCCCAAGTGCGGGATGACGCTGGAGCCTCTGCTGCCCGACCTCGATGACGACAACCCGGAGTTGCGTGACTTCTCGCGTCGCTTCTGGTGGACCTTGCCGCTGACGCTCGTGGTCTTGGCGCTGGCGATGCTGGGCGAGCGGCTGCACCTGATGGACATGGCTACACAGAGCTGGGTCGAGTTGGTGCTGTCGTTGCCGATCGTGCTGTGGGCCGGCTGGCCCTTCTTCTCCCGCGGCTGGCTGTCCGTGGTCAACCGCAGCCCGAACATGTGGACACTGATCGGCCTGGGAACGGGTGCGGCATTCATCTACAGCGTTGTGGCAACCGTTGCGCCGGAAGTGTTTCCAGCTTCCTTCATGTCCATGGGACGGGTCGGCGTGTATTTCGAGGCCGCCGCCGTCATCATCTCGCTGACACTGCTCGGCCAGGTGCTGGAACTCAAGGCCCGCTCCCAGACTTCGGCAGCCATCAAGTCGCTGCTGGGGCTGGCACCCAAGACGGCGCGGCGCATCAATGCGGACGGCAGCGAGGAAGACGTGCCACTCAGCCATGTGCACGTCGGCGACCTGCTGCGCATCCGACCCGGCGAGAAGGTGCCGGTGGATGGCATCGTGCACGAGGGCAGCAGCTCGATTGACGAATCCATGCTGACCGGCGAACCGCTGCCCGTCAGCAAGCGCGTGGGCGACAAGGTCATCGGGGCCACACTCAACACCAGCGGCGCGCTGATCATGCGTTCGGAGCGGATCGGCTCGGACACCGTTCTATCGCAGATCGTCCAGATGGTCGCCCAGGCGCAGCGTTCCAAGGCACCGATGCAACGCATGGCCGATGTCGTTGCCGGCTACTTCGTGATGGCCGTCGTCGCCATTGCGGTAACGACGCTCCTTGTATGGGGATTCTTCGGGCCACAGCCCACCTGGGTCTATGGACTGATCAATGCGGTGGCCGTCCTGATCATCGCCTGCCCGTGCGCGCTGGGTCTGGCCACGCCGATGTCGATCATGGTCGCAACGGGCCGTGGCGCCACGCAGGGCGTGCTGTTCCGCGATGCCGCGGCGATCGAGAATCTTCGCAAGGTCGATACCCTCGTCATCGACAAGACAGGAACCCTGACCGAAGGCCGACCTGCTTTCGATCAGGTCGTCGCAGCCCCCGGCTTTACGAACGATGAGGTGCTGCGTCTTGCGGCCAGCCTGGACCAGGGCAGTGAACACCCCCTGGCCGACGCCATCGTGCAGGCCGCGCGTGCCCAGGGCCTCCAACTCGTGAAGCCTCAGAGCTTTGAATCGGGAACCGGCATCGGCGTGCGCGGAAAGGTTGAGCACCGGCAACTGGCGTTGGGCAACACAGTGCTGATGGAACAGTCTGGCGTATCGGTGGAACCGCTCGTACCCCAGGCCGAAGCTCTGCGCGGCGAAGGGGCCAGCGTCATGTACCTGGCGGTGGACGGGCAGCTCGCGGGCTTGCTCGCCGTGTCCGATCCGGTCAAGGGCAGCACCCCCGAGGCCCTGGCCGCGTTGAAGGCTGCGGGCCTGCGGGTCATCATGGCCACCGGGGACGGGCAGACCACCGCCAAAGCCGTCGGTGCACGCCTAGGCATCGACGAGGTGCATGGTGAGGTCAAGCCGGCGGACAAGCTCATGTTGATCGAGCGACTGCAGAAAGAAGGACGCATCGTCGCCATGGCCGGAGACGGCATCAACGACGCGCCGGCCTTGGCGAAGGCAGACGTGGGCATCGCCATGGGAACGGGAACCGACGTGGCGATGAACAGCGCCCAGGTCACGCTGGTCAAGGGTGACCTGCGTGGCATCGCTGTCGCTCGCACGCTCTCGGTGAGTACCGTGCGCAACATGAAGCAGAACCTCATGTTCGCCTTCCTCTACAACGCGCTGGGCATCCCCATCGCCGCCGGGGTTCTCTATCCCCTCACGGGCTGGCTGCTGTCGCCGCTGATCGCAGCATTGGCGATGAGCCTGAGTTCGGCGTCGGTCGTTGGCAACGCCTTGCGCCTGAGAGCGAGCCGACTGTGACCGGATTTTCTTTCTGAACCTACAGGAGCCTGCTATCGCCCAGCAAACCGTTTCTTTCGTTCCACGCCGTTGCAAAGGTGCGAGCCTTATCTCGGCATTTCGTTCTTAAACCACACCTCACACATCCAGGTAGAAACTTCTATGACCCGTTCACATTTCATCGCCAAGCTCGTCGCGCCGATCGCTGCTGGTCTGTTCGCCACCGCCGCATTCGCGCATCCTTCGCTGGTGTCTTCAACGCCGGCCGACAAGTCGCAGGTTTCTGCGCCAGCCACCATCGAACTGAAGTTCTCCGAGACGCTGGTGCCGCAGTTCTCCGCCGCGAGCCTTGTCATGACTGGCATGCCGGGAATGGCGAGCCATGGCCCGATGAAGATCAACGCCAGCGTCGCGGCTGCCGGCGACGGCAAGACCATGGTCATCACGCCGGCACAGGCGCTCCAGCCCGGTGACTATCGCGTCGAATGGCGTGCCGTCTCCTCGGACACGCATCCGATCACGGGTAACGTCACCTTCATGGTGAAGTAAGCCCATGGCCGGGGATTGGTTGACCATCGTCCTGCGCCTGGCGCTGTATCTGGACCTGGCGGCGGCGTTTGGCGTCGCCATGTTCGGTCTCTATGCTTTGGGCAACGACGAGCGATCCTCGACGATCTCGCGCCGCTATCGCGTCCTCATTGGCGCATCCGCTGCCATCGGCATTGCCCTGTCGATGTGGGGCATGACGGTCATGGCCAAGGCCATGTCCGGTGCCCAGAGCTACGCGGAGCTGTCAACGCACGTCTTCGACATGCTCATTACGGGCACGCACATGGGCATCGCCTGGTGCATTCGCATCCTCGCGCTGTTGGTGTGTGTGCTCGTCGCAATGTTGAAATTGAACGCTACCTTGCGATTTGCAGTGATGGCGCTCTCCACCGGCGTGGCGCTGGCGACCCTTGCGTGGGCAGGCCACGGCGCGATGGACGACGGCGTTCGCGGCTACATCCATCTTGCGTCGGATATCACGCACCTCTGGGCAGCGGGCGCTTGGGTGGGCGCATTGGTGGCGTTCTTGATGCTGGCATCCCACAAGCAGGATGTCGCGCAAGACCCGGTAGCGGTCCTCAGTCGGACGTCGAATGGCTTTGCTCGCATAGGTACAGCGATCGTGGCTGCACTCGTCGTGAGTGGAATTCTCAATTACCTGTCGATCGCCGGACCATCGTTTGATCCGCTCATCTCGACGCTGTATGGCCGGCTGCTGATGGTAAAGCTCTTGCTTTTCGCAGGCATGCTGGCGTTGGCTGCTGCCAATCGGTATCGGTTGAGCCCGAGCCTGGAGGCTGCTTTGAAGGCAGGCAATCGCGCACAGGCAGTCATCAAGCTTAGACAGAGTCTGTTCACGGAGGCGACCTTGGCCGTTTTGGTTCTGGCGAGCGTTGCATGGCTTGGCATCTTGTCTCCCACTGGAACCTAGTCCTTCATGGGCGGCAGATGACAGCACATGAATTGAATGTAATGCACGGGTAAGCGCTCTGTAGACCGCCTGCTTCTACATTTAACGACGCGGCGCAAGTTGTCGTCGTTTTTACAAAGGAGTCGATCATGAAATCGCAAATTGTCATTGCCGCCCTGTTGAGCGCTCTCTCCGTGCCAGCCTTCGCCGGTCATGCAGCAGCCCAAGCAGCCAAGGAAATGGTTCCCTTGGCTGACGGGGGAACGCTGTACATCTTCAAGGACGGAAAGATGGCACAGGAAAGCCGCTTCGGGCGCGCCGTCTATCTCAATGTCGGAGCTTCGGTGTCGACGAAGGATGGGCGCAACATCGCGATCACCAGCAATGAAGTCGCTCGCCTCGGGTCGCTGCTACAAAAAGAGCACGGCGGATGACGCCGCGGGTGTGCGGTGCTTTTCAAAGCTTCTGCACAGTGTGACAGAGACGCGCGCCCCGATTGGGCGCGCGCGCGCTTGGGACGCGTCACGAGCAACCACGAGCGCTCAAGGTGCCAGTTTTTGCGATGTCAAGCGCATCAACTTCCCTGAAATGGATCCAGCCTCCCCGTCCACCGTGATTCGTCCACGGGACATCTGGCGCGAATGAGAACTTGCGAGGAGCCCGATTTATGGAGTTGCGTCATCTACGATGCTTTGTCGTCTTGGCAGAGGAGTTGCATTTCACGCGGGCGGCCGAGAGGCTGCATATAGAGCAACCCCCCTTGTCTCGCGCGATCAAGGAATTGGAAGATGAGCTTGGGGTCACGCTGTTTGACCGCGACCGCAGGGGCACACGGCTGACCGTGGCGGGGGCGGCATTCTTGCAGGACACCCGCCGACTCTTCACTGTCCTGGAGCAAGCGCGTGAGAATGCCAGAGCCATTGCCGCGGGCCTGAGGGGCAGCCTGCGCATTGCAATTTCCGATGGTGCGATGGACCCACGACTATCGGCGTTCCTAGCTCGTTGCCGCGCGGAAGAGCCCGAGGTCGAGATACGTCTCTCCGAGGTACCGCTGACCGAGCAGATACGGGGCCTACGGTCTGGCGACTTCACGATCGGATTTGCACACGCGGCGGATGTTGGCGAAGGCATCGTGGCTGAACCGATCTGGCGAGATCCGATTGTGATCGCCGTGCCAGCGCGGCACTCGCTTCTTGCGCACAAGCAAGTTCCGCTGAACGAACTTCAGGGTCACCCACTGGTTCTGTGCGACAAACTGGCCTGCGAAGGCTACTGCCGAGAACTAAATCGGCTGCTACAGGTTCTGGAACACAGACTCAACGTTGTCGAAGAAGTGTCGTCGCTGGACATGATGCTAACGCTCGTCGGCGCAGGCTATGGGATTGGTTTCATGACGGCGACCAAGATTCCCATCAGCCAGAGGCCGGACGTGGTGATTCGCCCTCTGGCGCAGGACACGGCGGTAATCACAACCTATCTGCTTCGGCCAGAAAGCAGCAACTCATCGGTTTCGCTGGATCGCTTCATCGAACGTCTGCGAGGACCTCCGGATGACTAAAGCGTCAATGCCTATCTGAATCGTGCGCCGCGGCACGAAGATTGCGTTCGGCTGCGCTGACGAGTTCCGCAGCACTGAGCTTGAGTCCGGCGGCGATTCTTAAGATCAGAGCGAGAGTGGGCATGTGCTCCCCACGCTCTATTTTGCCCATGTGCGATCGCTCGATCCCTGCTTTCGCAGCCAGTTCTTCCTGAGCAACACCTTGCGTCAGGCGGGCGACACGAACGGCCGCTCCGAATGCCAACGCTGGCTCGGCGTCGAAAGTGGTAGTTCCTGGGGGACGGCCTCGTCGGACAGTTCGCTTCTCCATCCTTGGAAGCGTCGAACAGTCCAAACAATTTAACCACGTTAAGTTTAACTCAAACTAGCTATCATGAAGACTTTCCATCCTTGTCTTATCGCTTCTTGGGGCCTCTCATGCACGACGCCACCAGCCCACGCCCACAGCTCAGGCTCGCCATAGCGCCTGGTGTGGCCTCTTCGTACCTAGCTGCATTGCTTGCCCTGCAGCGCGCGGAGGAGCCCGAAGTTTCTATGGAATTTAATGAGGTTACGGCGAGCGATCTCATTACGGGCCTCTACAAACGGCGCTTCGACGTCGGCCTTTCTCTGAAGCAGGTGAGCGATTCTTCGCTGAAGAGTCTTTCTATTTGGTTCGAGGCGACAGCTCTTGCCACGCCGCTGCGATACCCACTGCTCCGGCAGCAGTCAATCAGAATAGACGAACTTAAGGAGCACTCCGTGTTTCGATGGAAGGCCGAATATTCTCCTTCGCTGGACCAGTACCTGTCCTCCATGTCATCAACGGAAAGGCCGAATGTCCAGCATGTCAGTTCTTTTGAGATGTTATTGCTCTGGGTCGCAGCTGGATATGGCGTAGGGATTTCCTCGCGATCACGCATCGAAACCGCTAGCCAGTGCGGAATCTGCACGCGCCCAATAGCCGATGGCCCCTACGAGGTCATTACGCACCTGCAGCGACTCTCGGGACAGACGAATCTTGTAGCTGATCGATTTGAGCTTAGAGCCTTGCGAGTTGCCGAGGCGCGTAAAGCATGACAACCACGTGCGGTGCCCGCCCTTGCCGGTGGATTTGCAGCGGGTGCCGGTTCGGGCCAAGGCGCCGTCCAGACGCATCAATTCATCCTGGAAACTGACCTTGATCAATTCAACTCCCTACAACTTCCAATAGTATGTCCGCATGATCGGCTTAAGGCGCCTTCTCGCAAGATGGAGCCGCTGGATTACCAGCGGCCTAGTCGTAACCTTGCTTTTCTCGCAGGTTGCGATGGCGATGTACGTCTGTCCCAAGCCAGACCCGAGGGCATCTGTGGAAACCACGCAAATGCGTGCCACGATCTCGATGCAGCAGGCTGACAAGTTGCCAATGTCGGATTGCACCGGCATGCCTGATTCCATGGACAGCGAAGCGCCACAGTTGTGCCACGCTCATTGCAGTGGCGATCGGGAGTCGGCGCTTTCATGGCAGGGGCTGGACATTCAGTTTCTCGCGGCGCACGTGATGTGGCTCGCCAACTCGCTGCCCGGGTTGGTTCTCGACCGGGTAGCCCTCAGGCGGCACGTTACCTACATTCCTCCCAATCCCCGCGCGGGCTTTCCGCCGATCTACCTCACGTTCCAAGTCCTGCGGAATTGATTTATGTGTCCGTGCTCGCCGCGCACCGATGCGGCAGACCACGTGATTTCGTGAATACCAATTCCGAGGACAACCATGTTTACTCCCTTTTTTGGCGCCCCCGAGGGGCGCCCGTCGGCGTACGGCCGAGGCACAACGCCGGCCTCGATGCGAGTGCATCGTCTGAAAGCTATCAGCATCGCGTTGGCGGGCAGTGCGCTTGTCTCGCCTGTAGCCTACGCCCTCGATTTTGCTGAGGCACGCCTTATCGCGGAGCAGCAGAGCCCACGCATAAGCGCGCAGCAGTTGCAGGTTAACGTCGCCGAATCCGTGCAGAAGGCAGCAGGCTCGCTGCCCGACCCCAAGCTCTCGCTCGGCATCGAAAACTACCCCATCAGCGGCATGGATCGCTGGAGCATGACGCGCGAATCCATGACGATGCAGCGCTTGGCGCTCATGCAGGAAGTGCCCAACAGGGCCAAGCGCGACGCCCAGGTCGCCAGCGCGCAGGCGCGTGTGGATCGAGAACGCGCGGCGCTGGTTTTGCAGCGATTGCAGATCCGCCAGGAGCTCAGCCTGGCGTGGATCGCCGCGCAGGCGGTGGAGCAACGGGAGATACTGCTGACGGAACTGCTCGCGGAGAACCAGCGCCTGCAAGACAGTCTCCCCGCTCGCGTCGCCGGCGGCACCGCCCAGGCTGGCGATCTGTTGGTCGCGCAACAGGAGGCGCTGACACTCACGGACCGCCGTGACGATCTACAGCGGGACCGGGCCAAGGCCAGGGCCGCGTTGCGGCGCTGGGTGGGCTCCAGGGCCGACGAAGCACTGCAAGGCGATCCAGGCCCGCTCACTCGCCCCGTCGCGCAACTGCGCACAGAACTGGCGAATCACGCGGAGCTTGAACTCTATCCGGCGATGCAAAGCATGGCCCGGGCCGAGTCCCGCGAAGCCCAATCAGAGACCCGCGGCGATTGGGCCTGGGAGATAGCCTATAGCCGGCGTGATCGCCGATGGGGCGACATGGTGTCATTTCAGGTGACATTCGATCTGCCTTGGCAGAAGGATCGACGCCAAGTGCCCATGATCGAGGCAAAACGGCACGAGTTGGAACGTCTGGACGCCGAACGCGAAGACGTGGCGCGGCGGCATTTGCAGGAGCTGGACGACAGCGCCGCCGAACTCCAAGCGTTGAACAGCCAGATCGACCGCCTGCAGACCGCCGGCTTGCAACTGGTACGGAACCGAGCGGCACTTGCATTGAGCAACTACCGATCCGCCAAGGGGGACCTGAGCGCTGTGCTCAGTGCACGCGCCCAGGTGCTGGAGACGCGCATGCGTCTGATCGACCTTGGAGCGCAGCGCGACAGCCTCGTCGCCCGACTGAACAGCCTGATCGCGGACTGAGTGGAGACCCTCGCCATGAATACCTCTTCGAGAAACATCCTTGCCGGCTTGACGCTGGTTGCTGCCGGTATTGCCGTTGGATGGGGCGTCGCCCAATGGCGCGCCGGCCACCTCAGCGGCTCCCCCGCTGCCAACGTCACCGTTGCAAGCGCTCCGACCGAGCGCAAGGTGCTGTATTGGTACGACCCGATGGTGCCGACCCAGAAGTTCGACAAGCCCGGCAAGTCGCCCTACATGGACATGCCGTTGATGCCGAAGTACGCGGATGAAGACACGCAAGACAGCACGGGCCTCAGCGTGTCGGCGCAAGCGGTGCAAGCCCTAGGGCTGCGTACAGCCGAAGTCCTGCAAGGCAAGATCGGCGCAGATGTGAACGTCGTGGGCACCGTGCTGCTCAACGACCGCGACGTCAGCATCGTGCAGGCGCGGACCGCTGGCTTCGTCGAGCGTGTCTACGCACGGGCTGCGGGCGACGTGATCGCAGCAGGGGCACCGCTGGCTGACCTATTGCTGCCGGAGTGGATCGCCGCACAGCGCGAGTTTCTCTCGGTTCGCGCGATGGGCGACGCACCGTTGACCGCAGCTGCCCGCCAACGGCTGCTGCTGCTCGGCATGCCGCAAGCCCTGATCGCCCAGGTGGAGCGCACAGGCGAGCCCAAGGGGCTGTACACGGTCACAACACCTCAAGGCGGCTTGGTGGCCGAACTGATGGTGCGCCAGGGCATGACGGTTTCCGCCGGGGAAAGCCTGGCCAGGGTGAATGGCTTGGCCTCGGTGTGGATCGAAGCGGCCGTCCCCGAAGCACAAAGCGGACCATTGCAGGTCGGCCAAACGGCGCAGGTCCGGCTGGCGGCGTTTCCCGGTGAAGTGCTCCAGGCGCGCATCGTGAGCATCCTGCCCGAAGCCAACCGCGACACCCGTACGGTGCGAGTGCGGCTTGAAATGGCCAATCCCGGCCAGCGCCTGAAGGCCGGCATGTCCGGCCAGATCGCGCTCAAAGGCAACGAACAGCCCGCGCTGCTTGTTCCCAGCGAAGCGGTCATCCGCACCGGCAAGCGCGCACTGGCCTATGTGGTCGATGGACCCGGCAAGTTCCATCCCGTGGAGGTCCAGGTGGGCGCGGAGGTAGGCGATCAACTGGTGGTCAACGGCGGGCTCGCGGCGGGACAGCAGGTGGTGGCCTCGGCGCAGTTCCTGATCGATTCGGAAGCCAGCCTGCGGGGCGTGCTGCCTGCAGGTGCCGCGGCGTCCGCGCCTGCATCGCCGCACAACGGGCACGGCACCTCGTCGCCACCGGCCGCGGCCACCAACGCTTTCGTGGTGCGCGGCGTGATCGAGGAGATGTCGCCCACCGAGCTGACGCTGGCGCACGAGGCCGTGCCAGCCCTCCAATGGCCGGCCATGACCATGGGCTTCAAGCTGAGCAGCCCGCAGCTCGCCGCGGGTCTTTCGGTTCGGCAGCAGGTGCGATTCACCTTCTCCAAGCAAGGTGAGGGCTACGTGATCACCGCCATCGAAAAGGTGCAGCCATGATCGCCAAGCTGATTCGATGGTCGGTGGCCAATCGCTTCCTGGTGCTGCTGGCCACCGCCATGCTCACGGCATGGGGCGTGTGGGGCGTTCGCAGCACGCCCGTGGATGCGCTGCCGGACTTGTCAGACGTGCAGGTCATCATTCGCACCAACTACCCAGGACAGGCGCCGCAGATCGTCGAGAACCAGGTCACCTACCCGTTGGCCACCACCATGCTGTCGGTGCCAGGGGCCAAGACCGTGCGCGGCTTCTCGTTCTTTGGCGACTCGTTCGTCTATGTCTTGTTCGAGGACGGAACCGACCTGTACTGGGCCCGCTCACGGGTACTGGAATACCTGAACCAGGTCCAGGGCCGATTGCCCGCCACGGCGAAGCCGGCCCTGGGTCCGGACGCCACAGGCGTCGGCTGGATCTTCCAGTACGCGCTCGTGGATCGCACGGGCAAGAACGATCTGGCGCAACTGCGTGCGTTGCAGGACTGGTTCCTGAAGTTCGAACTCAAGAGCCTGCCCAACGTGGCCGAGGTGGCATCGGTGGGGGGCATGGTCAAGCAGTACCAGGTCGTGCTCGACCCGATCAAGTTGGCGTCCTATGGCCTCAGTCAGGCTCAAGTCCGCGATGCCCTGATGGCGGCCAACCAGGAGACCGGCGGCTCCGTCCTGGAATTGTCAGGCGCGGAGTACATGGTCCGCGCGAGCGGCTACCTCAAGACCCTGGACGAGTTCCGGGAGATCCCCTTGACGGCACGCGGCGGTGTGCCGGTGCGGCTGGGGGATGTTGCGACGCTCCAGATAGGCCCGGAGATGCGGCGTGGCATTGCCGAACTCGACGGAGAAGGCGAGGTCGCCGGCGGCGTGGTGGTGCTGCGCTCCGGCAAGAATGCCCAGGAGACGATCGCTGCCGTCAAGGCCAAGCTCGCGGAGCTGCAGGGCAGCCTGCCGCCGGGCGTCGAGATCGTCACCACCTACGACCGCAGCGCGCTGATCGAGCGGGCCATTCGCAATCTCACGACCAAGCTAGGCGAAGAGTTTCTGGTGGTGGCGCTGATCTGCGCACTGTTCCTTTGGCATCTTCGTTCTGCGCTGGTGGCCATCATCTCGCTACCTCTGGGCGTGATGACGGCGTTCTTGGTCATGCGCTACCAGGGCATCAACGCCAACATCATGTCGCTGGGGGGGATTGCCATCGCCGTGGGGGCGATGGTGGATGCAGCGGTGGTGATGATCGAGAACGCCCACAAGAAGCTGGAGGCTTGGCAGCACGCGCACCCAGATCAACGGCTGCAGGGCAAGGAACGGTGGGACGTGATCACACAGGCCGCGGAGGAAGTCGGTCCTGCGCTCTTCTTCTCGCTGCTCATCATCACGCTCTCGTTCATCCCGGTCTTCACCCTAGAAGCGCAGGAAGGCCGGCTGTTCGGCCCGCTGGCGTTCACCAAGACCTACGCGATGGCCGCGGCCGCAGGGCTGTCAGTGACGCTGATTCCCGTACTCATGGGCTACTGGATTCGCGGGCGTATCCCGGATGAGCAGAAGAACCCCATCACCCGCATCCTGATTGCAGCCTACCGGCCAGCACTGGAGTGGGTACTGCGCCGGCCCAAGGCGACGCTGCTGATCGCCGTGCTGGCCTTGGCGACCACGGCCTGGCCCTTGGCGCGGCTCGGCGGTGAGTTTCTGCCGAGGTTGGACGAAGGGGACCTGCTCTACATGCCCTCGGCCCTGCCGGGACTCTCGGCGCAGCGCGCCACGGAGTTGCTGCAGCTGAGCAACCGCATGATCAAGACCGTACCTGAAGTGGACAAGGTGTTCGGCAAGGCAGGACGGGCCGAAACTGCGACCGATCCGGCGCCCCTGGAGATGTTCGAGACCACGGTTAAGCTCAAGCCCAGGGAACAATGGCGACCAGGCATGACGCCCGAGAAGCTCGTGGAAGAGCTGGATCGTGCCGTGAAGATCCCGGGCCTGTCCAATATCTGGATTCCCCCTATCCGCAATCGCATCGATATGCTGGCTACCGGCATCAAGAGCCCGATCGGGGTGAAGGTGACCGGCAACGACCTGGGCGTGATCGATCGCATCGCTGCAGAGGTCGAGCAGGTCGCCAAGGGCATTCCCGGCGTGACGTCGTCACTCGCGGAGCGCTTGACGGGCGGGCGCTACGTGGATGTTCAGATCGACCGCGTAGCCGCCGGTCGCTACGGCCTGAACATCGCCGATGTCCAGGCGGTCATCGCCGGCGCGGTGGGTGGCGAAAACGTCTCGGAAACGGTCGAGGGGCTTGCCCGCTTTCCGATCAATCTGCGCTACGCGCGAGAATGGCGTGATTCACCACAACGGCTGGCAGAACTACCCATCTTCACGCCGATGGGTCAGCAGATCACGTTGGGGACCGTGGCACGCATCGCGATCACCGATGGACCGCCCATGCTCAAGAGCGAGAACGCACGGCCCTCCGGTTGGGTCTATGTCGATGTGCGCGGCCGTGATCTAGCCTCGGTGGCCAACGAACTGCGCGATGCCATCGGGCAGCAGGTCAAGCTGGAGCCGGGTGTGAGCATCACCTACTCCGGGCAGTTCGAATACATGGAGCGGGCCAATGCACGCCTGAAGGTTGTGGTGCCTGCCACCCTGTTGATCATCTTCGTTCTGTTGTACCTGACCTTCGCGCGTGTGGACGAAGCGGGCTTGATCATGGCGACCTTGCCCTTCGCGCTCACGGGGGGCATCTGGTTCCTGTACCTGCTGAATTACAACCTGTCCATCGCCACCGGCGTGGGATTCATTGCGCTGGCAGGTGTGGCGGCGGAGTTCGGCGTGGTGATGCTCATCTATTTGAAGCAGGCCTTGGCGGAACGTTGCCCCGATGGGCGCAACCCAACGCGAGAAGAACTGCTAGATGCGATCCGGGAAGGGGCGGTGCTGCGCGTGCGCCCAAAAGCGATGACCGTTGCGGTCATCCTGGCGGGCCTGGTACCCATTGTTTGGAGCAGCGGCACGGGCTCTGAAGTCATGAGCCGCATAGCAGCTCCGATGCTCGGCGGGATGGTGACCGCACCGTTGCTGTCGCTGTTCGTGATTCCGGCTGCCTATCTGCTGATGCGTAAGCCGCGCTAACGTTGCAACGCGGCAGGGTGTCATAACCGAGGCCCTGCCGTTTCCGGTGCGGCCTATCGGCACCCCAAGTGAATAACCATTCGACACATGCGCTTTAGCCGGCGCAAGAACTTGGCAGTGACGAGCCATATCAGGGAACAAAACCTGCCCCCGGCCGTTCAGACAGAATCGTCAGCATTTCTATGACAGCCCGAACCTTGGGCTGCAGGTAACGCGATTGCGGCCACACTGCATGGATAGGCACCTCACCACCTGCCCAGTCCGGCAGCACGGGGATCAAGCGCCCCTGCCGTATATCTTCGGCCACCAGCCATGTCGGCATCTGCATGATGCCGCAGCCGGCCAGACCCGCCGCCAGCATTGCTTCACCATCACTGAACTCATGGCGCGGATAGATTTCCTGCCGACGTACGCGCTGGTCCGATACGCGGAGCAACCAAGTGGGTCTCTGCCGTCCCCGAGGACCAGTGATGCAGTCCCGATGCATTAACTCTTCTCAATTCCGACGGCCAAAGCATCCATCTTTGGCCGTCGGCCAGCGTCAGGCACTTTCGAACATTGCCGCATCATTTAGCAACCGTTGAATGCGCTGGCGAGTCTCCTCTGGAATACCTTGCACAGACGAGTCAGGTCCGGGCCTGTTTGGCTGCTGCTGGGTGCCCGCGATGACCCGCACGACCATGCCCAAATTTCCTGGTGTCACGATGTCGATGGCTGCGCGATCACCCAGGTCCGGATGTGGGCGGGTCAGCATCCGGTACAGGTCCCACGGATCCGCATGCGGGCACTGGTTCATGAGCACCTGTGCCAGCTTGTGCTTGAGGGGTACCAGCTGCCAGTCGGGCACGCGTTGCCCGCGGTTGCCCAAGCTGATAGACAGCAGCTTGCCCGCCTTCAGCTCGCGGTTGATCTGGTCCTTGGACTTCCCGGCCAACTTGCCGAACAGCGGGACCGGCAGACTGCTCGGCGATTCGTAGATGGCCAGCATTTCCTCGCGCTCGCGCTGGATGACTGACACCTCCGGCTCTGGCGCATGCGTCGGGGGCGGTGGTACCTGCGACAGTCGCTGGAATGTGATTCCCCCGTCGTTTGGCGTCACGACGATGGGTTCGGCCACCACAGGCGGAACGGATGCCGCAGAAGCAGCAGCGACGATGGTGTTGGGCTTGTCCTCCTCTGCCATGGCCGGCACGCCCTCGATATGGATCGTGAGGTGCGCGCTGGCCGCTTCCACTTGGCCCTGTTCGAGCAGATCGAGACGATCCGCCCAGTCCTGCATCATCCGGCGGCGCGGCTCAACATACTTGGCGTGGTTGTAGGCCGAACTCACCTTGTTCGGGTCCGAGTGCGAAAGCTGCGCGTCCACCCAAATCTTGGGATAGCCGATCTCGTTGAGCGCCGTCGAGATGGTTCCGCGGATGCCGTGACCGGTCAGTTGATCCTCGTAGCCCATTCGTTTCAAGGCCGCGTTGAGGGTGTTCTCGCTGATGCGCTTCTTGAGTTCGCTGCGGTGCGTGAGCAGATGGACCTGGGCCGGCCTCATCACACCCAACAGGTAGCGCACGATCTCGATGGCCTGCACGGACAACGGCACGATGTAGGGCGGAACGTCCTGCGGGCGCTTGCCGGCCTTGCGCATCTCGTCCTGGAGTTGCTTGACGATCTGCGGCGGGATGATCCACAGGCCACGGTCGAGATCGAACTGGTCCGGGGTCGCCAGCCGCAGCTCGCCGGTACGCACGCCGGTCAGGAACAGCAGCCGGATGCCGAGTTGGGTCTGCCAACCACGAGGGTTGTAGAGCCTGAGCTTGTGCAGGAACTCGGGGAGCTCCGGAAGATGCAGGTAGGGGTTGTGGTTCACCGGGGGCTTGGGCTCGGCCACCACGTCCAGGTCGGAGGCCGGATTGGCTTCCAGCCCCTCCACGATGACGAGGGCATAGCGGAACAACTGCCCCAGCCAGGTGCGGACCTTCTCGGCAGTGGTGAACGCCTTGCGCTCCTCGATCCTCGCCAGGACGCCCAGGAGTTGGGGCCGGCGAATGTCGTAGATCGACATCTGCTTGAGGCTAGGCAGCACGTCCTTGTTGAAGATCCGCAGGATCTGCGACAGCGTGCTGTTCCTGCCCTCCTTGATTTCCTTGCGGCGATGCTCGACCCACGCATCGAAGACGGCCTTGAAGGTGTAGTCGGCCGCAAGCTTGACCGCGTGTCGCTTCTGTTTCCGATCGGTATGGGGGTTGACGCCCTTTGCCAGAAGCGCCCGGGCTTCGTCGCGCAAGGTGCGCGCTTCGCGCAAACCGATCTCGGGGTAGTTCCCCAGGGAGATGCGCTTTTGCTTGCCGAGCCAGTAATAGCGCAAATGCCACGACTTGCCGCCGGTGCGGGCGACCACCAGGCCGAGGCCATCGGTGTCGGGGATGCTGTAGGTTTTCTCGGCGGCCTTGGCTTGCCGCACGGTCAGATCAGAGAGTGTCATCATCAAGCTCCTAAGTCTTGGACTTAGGCCCGATGCTGCTTGTCATCCCGATCCAACCCCAGCAACAACCCGGAACCGGCACGACCCGCATTCTTTGGCCTTGTTTTTGGCCTCAAAAATGGTGGCTGTCAGTGGATTCCCATGGCTTTCGCTGGAAAGAAAAAAGGAGCCGAAGCTCCTCTTTTCAATGACTTACAGACGTCAGTGGAAGTCTGTAGATCATAAACTGGAGCGGGAAAACGGGTTCGAACCGTCGACCTCAACCTTGGCAAGGTTGCGCTCTACCAACTGAGCTATTCCCGCATATCTGTCAAGCTGTGCGCCTCACAGAGCAGACTTTAATTCTAGCGCAGATTTCCGGCACTCCGGACCAAGTCCGGAAAAAATCCACGTCGAAGCGGATCAATGCCCACCCGCACAGCAGCCCGCTCCATGCCGTCGCTTACTTGCCGTCGATGCGGTCCTGCATGCGCTTGGCGCGCTGTTCAGACGGGGGGTGAGAGCTCAGGATGGAGCTGCCGCCACTGCCGCCACTGCCGCCGCTGAGCTTGGCCAGCTTCTGGAACGATGTGACCAGGCCCTGGCGACTCATCTTCTTTTCCGTGAGCAGGTCAAAGGAATAGTCATCAGCCGCCGACTCCTGGGACTGGGAGAACTGGGCGTTGATGAACTTCTCACCCAGATCTCCGGCCTGCGAGCGCGACAGCGAGGCCAGCGCCGAATTGCCGCTATTGGCTGCAATCGAGCGCGCAGCCGATGCCGCATAGGCCGTTTGCATGCGCTTCTTGCTATGACCCAGCGCCACATGCCCGATCTCATGGCCAATCACGCCACGCAATTCATCGTCGTTCATCAGATCCATCAGGCCGCTGTAGACGCGAATGCAGCCATTGGCCATGGCCCAGGCATTCACGTCCTGCGTCATATAGACCTTGTAGACGGCTTTTTTCCCATTGACGGCCTGCGGCATGCTGGCAATGACCTTGTTCAGCCGCACCGTGTACTTGCTCTTGGCATCGGCCACCTTGTTCTGCGCATCCATGGCTGCGCAGGAGTCGTTGGACAGCGTGACCACATCGTCATCCGTGAGTGTCATGGCCTTCATGGCCGTGGAGCCCGAATCCAGCAGCCCACCCACATCAGCGGACTCCATGGTTTTACAACCCGCCAGCACCACGCCGCTGGCAACAATCGCCGTCAATAGCTTGATCTTCATAATCCCTCCCGATGAATGAAGCGCGCATCATATCCACGACCGGCCAATTGAAACCACTGCCAATGGCAAGCCATTTGCACTTTTTTGCAATTTTCCAACCAACTTCCAATAAGCACGCTCGTGGCGAGGATCCAGGCAGAACAATTGGAAACAAAATAATTCACCGAACTGGCAATGAATTACAGAATGGAATTCTCTTCATGTCACAGAAGAACAAGCCCTGAACCACTCGCAGAGTGCCGAAACTTTAGAGAGAGGGAGAGATGGAGCTTGACCGGGCACGGGGCCGGCTCGAACCAGACAGCAAGGACAAGCCATGATCCTGACGCAGAAAAAGAAAAAGGCCCCGAAGGGCCTTTTGAACTGTTTTCGCAATGAATTTTTGGAGGCGCGAACCAGAGTCGAACTGGTCTAACCGGATTTGCAATCCGGGGCATAACCGCTTTGCTATCGCGCCAAGATCACTATCAAACATGCAGCATTGCTGCAGTTTCTAAAACTGGAGCGGGAAAACGGGTTCGAACCGTCGACCTCAACCTTGGCAAGGTTGCGCTCTACCAACTGAGCTATTCCCGCAAACATTCAAGCAACTACCCGTCACCTGAATCGAACGTACACAAGGCACATTCAAAACTGGAGCGGGAAAACGGGTTCGAACCGTCGACCTCAACCTTGGCAAGGTTGCGCTCTACCAACTGAGCTATTCCCGCTTGAATCATCCATTCTGGCAGCCAACCGCCACCAGAACCGAACACACCCGAAACGGCATGTTCAAAATCTGGAGCGGGAAAACGGGTTCGAACCGTCGACCTCAACCTTGGCAAGGTTGCGCTCTACCAACTGAGCTATTCCCGCATTTCTATCGAAGCCTGACATTCTACAACGTCGTTTGCTGCGATGGGATGAATTGTAGCGTAGTTCTTGGAGGGTTCAGGAAAAACGCTACATTTTTTCATCTTCAGTGCTTGACTGCAGGCTCCACAGCCTTGGTTTCCGCCGGGGCCACGGCGGCGGCCTCCTCGTCGGACAGAGGCTCTGGCACGCGTTCCAGCGCCACCTTGAGGACCTGGTCGATCCACTTGACGGGGATGATTTCCAAGCCGCTCTTGACGTTGTCGGGGATCTCCTGGAGATCCTTGACGTTTTCTTCGGGGATCAGCACCGTCTTGATGCCGCCACGCAGGGCCGCCAGCAGCTTTTCCTTGAGGCCGCCGATGGCGGTGACCTCACCGCGCAGCGTGATTTCACCAGTCATGGCGACATCGGCACGCACCGGGATACCCGTCAGCGCAGAGACGAAGGCCGTCGTCATGGCCGCACCCGCGCTGGGGCCGTCCTTGGGGGTGGCGCCATCGGGCACGTGCACGTGGATGTCCTTCTTCTCGAAGGCCTCGTCCTTGATGCCCAGCATGCGCGAGCGGCTGCGCACCACGGTGCGCGCGGCTTCGACCGATTCCTTCATCACGTCGCCCAGCGAGCCGGTGCGCGAGATCACGCCCTTGCCGGGCATGATGGCGGCCTCGATGGTCAGCAGATCGCCGCCGACCTCGGTCCAGGCAAGACCCACGACCTGGCCGATCTGGTTGTTCAGTTCGGCACGGCCATAGGTGTACTTGCGAACACCCAGGTAGTCAGGCAGGTTGTCGGCAGTGACGACGACGGTGGGCTCCAGCTTCTTGAGCTGCAGGCCCTTGACGACCTTGCGGCAGATCTTGGACAGCTCGCGCTCCAGCGAACGCACGCCGGCCTCTCGCGTGTAGTAGCGCACGATGTCGCGGATGGCGGATTCCTCCACCCGCATCTCGCCTTCCTTCACACCGTTGTTGGTGATCTGCTTGGGCAGCAGGTAGCGGATGGCGATGTTGACCTTTTCGTCCTCGGTGTAACCCGACAGGCGGATCACTTCCATGCGGTCCAGCAGCGCGGGCGGGATATTCATGGAGTTGGAGGTCGCCACGAACATCACGTCGCTGAGGTCGAAGTCCACTTCGACGTAGTGATCGCCGAAGGTGTGGTTCTGCTCGGGGTCCAGCACTTCCAGCAGGGCGCTCGACGGATCGCCACGGAAGTCCATGCCGAGCTTGTCGATTTCGTCCAGGAGGAACAGCGGGTTGCGCGTGCCGACCTTGTCCAGGCTTTGCAGCACCTTGCCCGGCATGGCGCCGATGTAGGTGCGGCGGTGGCCGCGGATTTCCGCCTCGTCACGCATGCCGCCCAGCGCCATGCGGACGTACTTGCGGCCCGTGGCCTTGGCGATGGACTGGCCCAACGAGGTCTTGCCCACGCCCGGAGGACCGACCAGGCACAGGATGGGCGCCTTGACCTTGTCCACGCGTTGCTGCACGGCAAGATATTCAAGGATGCGGTCCTTGACCTTTTCAAGGCCGAAGTGGTCGGCATTGAGCACCTCCTCGGCATTGGCCAGGTCGTGCTTGATCTTGGTCTTCTTGCTCCAGGGCAGGCCCGTGAGCACATCGATGTAGTTGCGCACCACGGTGGCTTCGGCCGACATGGGCGACATGAGCTTGAGCTTCTTGAGCTCGGCCTCGGCCTTCTTGCGCGCCTCGGCGGGCATGCGAGCGAGCTTGATCTTCTTTTCGATCTCTTCGATGTCGGCGCCGTCCTCGCCCTCGCCCAGCTCCTTCTGGATGGCCTTGACCTGCTCGTTCAAGTAGAAGTCGCGCTGGTTCTTTTCCATCTGGCGCTTGACGCGACCACGGATGCGCTTGTCGACATTGAGGATGTCGACCTCACGGTCCAGCTGCTCGAACAGGTTTTCCAGGCGCTCCTTGATGTCCACCAGGTCGAGCACGGCCTGCTTGTTCTCGAGCTTGAGCGGCAGGTGCGCGGCGATGGTGTCGGCCAGGCGGCCGGCATCGTCGATGCTGGCGATGGAGGTGAGGATCTCGGGCGGGATCTTCTTGTTGAGCTTGACGTACTGGTCGAACTGCTGCGTCACGGCGCGGCGCAGGGCTTCGATCTCGCTGGGCTTGTGGGTTTCGGCCTCGGGCGCCACGGGCACGACGGAGCCCACGAAGTGGGTCTCTTCATCCATGACCTGCTTGACCAGCGCGCGCTGCTGGCCTTCGACCAGCACCTTGACCGTGCCGTCGGGCAGCTTGAGCATCTGCAAGATGGTGGAGACGCAGCCGACGTCGAACATGTCGGCCGCCGTGGGTTCGTCCTTGGAGGCGGTCTTCTGGGCCACCAGCATGATGCGGCGGTCGCCCTCCATGGCCAGCTCCAGCGCCTTGATGCTCTTGGCGCGGCCCACGAACAGCGGAATCACCATGTGGGGGAACACGACCACATCGCGCAGCGGCAGCAGCGCCAGGTCTAGGGGGGTGGAAGGCAAAGGGGTATGTCCTGACATGGGAATCCTCGGTTTGTCAGCGGAAGATGGTCCGCCCACCGGTGTATTTCAACCCCGCAGCCCGAAAGGATTTCGGGCCACAGGGACTTGCGCTGCCGGACCTTTGCAGGCAGCGGCGCATCAGGCTTTCTTGGCCGCCTCGCGGTAAACCAGCAGCGGTGCTTTTCCGTCTTCGATGGTGGACTCGTCCACCACCACCTTCTCGACATTGTCGGCATTGGGCAGTTCGTACATGGTGCCGATCAGCGATTGCTCCAGGATGGAGCGCAGGCCACGCGCACCCGTCTTGCGCGCCAGCGCCTTGCGGGCGATGGCCTTGAGCGCGGCGGGCCGGATCTCCAGCTCCACGCCCTCCATGGCCAGCAGCTTGCTGTACTGCTTGACCAGGGCGTTCTTGGGCTCGGTCAGGATCTGCACCAGGGCGTCTTCGCCCAGTTCGGCCAGGGCCGTGACCACGGGCATGCGCCCCACCAGCTCGGGGATGATGCCGAACTTGATCAGGTCTTCAGGCTCGATCTCCTGGAACACTTCCGAGATGGAGCGCTGCTTCTTGCTCTTGACCGTGGCGCCAAAGCCGATGCCCGACGCCTCGGTACGGTTCTCGATGACCTTCTCCAGGCCCGCGAACGCGCCACCGCAGATGAACAGGATGTTGGTCGTGTCGATCTGCAGGAAGTCCTGGTTCGGATGCTTGCGGCCACCTTGCGGGGGCACGCTGGCCATGGTGCCTTCGATGAGCTTGAGCAGGGCCTGCTGCACGCCCTCGCCCGACACGTCACGCGTGATGCTGGGGTTGTCGGACTTGCGCGAGATCTTGTCGATCTCGTCGATGTAGACGATGCCGCGCTGCGCACGCTCGACGTCGTATTCGCAGCTTTGCAGCAGCTTCTGGATGATGTTCTCGACGTCCTCGCCCACGTAGCCGGCCTCGGTCAGCGTGGTGGCATCGGCCATGACGAAGGGAACGTTGAGCATGCGCGCCAGCGTCTGCGCCAGCAGCGTCTTGCCGGAGCCCGTGGGACCGATGAGCAGGATGTTGCTCTTGGCCAGCTCAATCTCATCCTTGCCGGCCTTGTCCTTGTGACGCAGGCGCTTGTAGTGGTTGTATACGGCGACAGCCAGCGTGCGCTTGGGCAGGTCCTGGCCGATCACGTAGTTGTCCAGGTTGGCCTTGATTTCGGCGGGCGTGGGCAGGTCGCCTCGGCCGTCCTTGGCCTCGGTGCTGGGCTGCTCGTCGCGGATGATCTCGTTGCAGAGATCGATGCACTCGTCGCAGATAAAGACTGACGGACCCGCGATCAGCTTCTTGACCTCATGCTGGCTCTTGCCGCAGAAGGTGCAATAAAGGTTTTTTTCGCTGGAGGAGCCTTTTTTCTCGGCCATGGGGTCGGTGCCTTGTTACAGAAATATGGAAAAGGATGATAACCAAATGGAAAGCGGCGTTTTCCGTAGGGGGAAAACGCCGCCCATTCTCATACAGCCTCCGGGCTTCAGGAGCGCTTGTTGATCACCTGATCGACCAGGCCGTAGTCCTTGGCTTCGTCGGCGGACAGGAAGTAGTCGCGCTCGGTGTCGTGCTGGATCTTTTCCAGCGGCTGGCCCGTGCGCTCGGCCAGGATCTTGTTCAGGCGCTCGCGGGTCTTGAGGATCTCGCGGGCGTGGATCTCGATCTCGGTGGCCTGGCCCTGCATGCCGCCCAGCGGCTGGTGGATCATGACCTGGGAATTGGGCAGCGCAAAGCGCTTGCCCTTGGTGCCAGCGGCCAGCAGGAAGGCACCCATGCTGGCTGCAATGCCGGTGCACAGCGTGGACACATCGGGCTTGATGAAGTTCATCGTGTCGAAGATGGCCAGGCCAGCGCTCACGGAGCCGCCGGGGCTGTTGATGTAGAACGAAATGTCCTTGTCGGGGTTTTCGCTTTCAAGGAACAGCAGCTGGGCCACGACGAGGTTGGCCGTCTGGTCATTGACAGGGCCCACCAGGAAGATCACCCGGTCCTTGAGCAGGCGCGAGTAGATGTCGTACGACCGCTCTCCGCGGCCGGACTGTTCGATGACCATTGGGATCATGCCCAAACCCTGAGTTTCCAATGCGCTCATGTTTTCTCCAGTACTAGGGGGCTACTTTAGCCGTATCCGGAAAGAAAATGGGGCTTGTGCGCCAAAGCACAAGCCCCGCAGATGCCAACCCGCCCGCCGATCTCACGAAGCGGCAGGCAGGTGGTGCTCAAACCCTCAGGCCTGGCCCATCAGTTCGTCGAAGGACACGGCCTTGTCGGAGACCTTGGCCTTGCCCAGCACGAACTCGGTCACGTTGTTTTCGATGACAACGGCTTCGACTTCAGCCAGGCGTTGGCGGTCGCCGAAGTACCAGCGTGCCACGTCTTCGGGCTTTTCGTAGCTGGCGGCCAGCTCTTCCACGTGGGCCTTGATCTGCTCGGGCGTGGCGTGCAGCTCGTTGGCGCGCACCAGCTCGGCCACCACCAGGCCCAGGCGCACGCGGCGCTCGGCTTGGGGCAGGAACACGTCTTCAGGGATCTCGGCCTTGTCGGCGTCCTTGATGCCGCGCTGCTGCAGCTCGGCGCGGGCGCCTTCCAGCAGACGTGCGACTTCAGCCTGCACCGAGGCCTTGGGCAGTTCCAGCTCGGCCTTGGACACCAGGGCGTCCATCACGGCTTGCTTGTTGCGGCCCTGGACGCGGAACTTGACTTCACGCTCCAGGTTCTTCTTGATGTCGGCGCGCAGGCCTTCGACCGTGCCTTCAGCCACGCCCAGGGCCTTGGCAAAAGCCTCGTCCACTTCGGGCAGGTTGGCGGCCTCGATCTTCTTGACCGTCACCAGGAAGTCGGCGGTCTTGCCGGCCACGTCCTTGCCGTGGTAGTCAGCGGGGAAAGCCAGGGGGAAGGTCTTGGACTCGCCGGCCTTCATGCCGCGCACTGCGTCTTCGAATTCCTTGAGCATCTGGCCTTCGCCGACCAGGAACTGGAAGTCTTCAGCCTTGCCGCCGGAGAAGGTCTCGCCGTCGATCTTGCCTTCGAAGTCCACGGTCACGCGGTCGCCGTCCACGGCCACATCGGCCTGGGCGCGCTGCGCGAAGGTGCGGCGCTGCTTGCGCAGGATGTCCACGGTCTTGTCGATGGCGGCGTCGTCCACTTCGGCCGTCAGCTTCTCGACTTCGGCCGAGGTCAGGTCACCGATCTTGACTTCAGGCATCACTTCGAAGATGGCTTCGAACTGGGCCTCGCCCTCAGGAGCGCCTTCCTTTTCGGAGATGCGGGGCTGGCCGGCCACGCGCAGCTTGGCTTCGTTGACAGCCTGTGCGAAAGCCTCGCCGACCTTGTCGTTGAGCACTTCGTACTGCACCGAATAGCCATAACGCTGGGCCACCACGCTCATCGGCACCTTGCCGGGACGGAAGCCGTCCATCTTCACGGTGCGCGCCACTTGCTTGAGGCGGTTCTCGACTTCGCTCTGGATGGAGTTCAGGGGCAGGCTCAGCGTGATCTTGCGCTCGAGCTTTTCAAGGGTTTCAACAGTAACGGCCATGTTTGTTCCTATGAGGGATTGGACCGTGCCGGCTGCTGTACAGCCCGCACCGTATTGCGCAAAAGTCACGGTGCAACGCGAGCCAAAGCCAGTCGGCCGCGCGGCACCTCAGATTTCAAGGGCTTACATCACATGCGCCTGGCCGCTGGGGACCGCACATGGTTCGCTCAACCCGTGATGTAAGCGAAGCCGGACATTATAAACGAGGCGGTTTTAACCTCCGGACGCACCCACTTGCGGGGAATCCCCCAATCCGTTTGCAAACGGGCCGTCCCTACAGGAAGCGGGCTTGAGCAGTGTTCGCCGCAGTTGAGCGGCGTTGGTGCGTGGTGCGCGGGGGGCGGGTCGTCAACCATTCAAAAACAATCACTTGCCTTCACAGCACGGGATTCGCGCGGGCCGTTCAAAAGCCTCGAGGTGCACTCTGCACACCCCAGGTCGACATGTACACGACCTGATCAAAACCCCGCTTGCCGTCCTCAATCAGCAGATGAAACAGGGTCACTTCAAATTGAAACATCTGCCCATTCGACCTATACTGTATGTGCATACAGTAGAAAGAAGACGTGATGCAGCACCAGATTGAGACGGTCAGGGACGATGTGGAAAGCGCCAGCGAGCAAGTGGCCGCCATCTGCGAGCTGCTGGCGGCAGCCCGGGGCACGGCCGTGCACGCCTCGGCCATTACCGCATTGCTGCTGCCGGTGTCACGCAAGCTCAGCGCGGCGGCGGGCGACTTGTCCGACCATCTGCATCGCAGCCAGGCAATTGGCAGCAAGCGCAGCTAGCCCAGCCCACCTTCGCCTCGACAAGGCCCCGCCCTGCGGGGCCTTGTCGTTCCTGCACCGGATACGCCGATGGTGTGCCCGGTTTGCGCACAGGCTTCGGCGATTGCCCGGCTGGCGCCCCTGGGCAAACATGGCATTCATCCCCGGCCCGCGCGCCGGACTTGGCATACCGCCTGCCCGGTGCCTCCGTGATCCGGTGGACTGAGGCGTTCCCGGCATCCGCAGTCACATGCATGGCGGGTGCACCAGGAACAGGTCCACGCGGGCCGGCCCACGAGGAGCCTCAGTGAGTCTTGCCATTCCCATTCCCATTCCTGCGCCGGTTCAGGCGATATCGCCCCCTGCCCATACCGCCACCCATGGTCAAAGGGAGCGCGACTGATGCAGGCCATTGCCCGTGAATACGAAACGCTGGACGAGCTGTGCATGCGCCAGTTGGGCGCCACGCGCGGCGTGGTGGAAGCCACGCTGGAGCGCAACCCGGGCCTGTCGGCCCACGGGCCCCACCTGCCCGCCGGCCTGGCTGTCGAGCTGACCGAACCCGCCCAGGCGCCCAGCCTGCCCCTGATCAGTTTCTGGGATTGACATGGACCGAGAAACCATCGTCAAGACCGCCGCCCTGGAAGGCGCCAAGGCCGCGCCTCCCGTCACCGTCGTGGCCGCTAACGTGGCCAATGGCTGGACCATGACCCATACAGCGACCGCGCTGACCATCGTCTACGTGCTGCTGCAGGCCGCGTATCTGCTGTGGCGCTGGCGCAATGAACGCGAGGACCGGCGCGCGCGCCAGGCCGAGGACGCTGCGCGCAGGAAGGCGTCTTCGACCGCCACAGACACCGGAGCGGCCCCATGAGCACAGCGCGCATGCCAGCGGCAGGCCTGGGCATTGGCGCGGCCATTCTCGCGGCCTGGATTGCCGCAGAAGGCTTCAGCGCAGATCCGATCATCCCGGTTCGCGGCGATGTACCCACCATCGGCCACGGCACCACGCGCTACGAGGACGGCACGCGCGTGACCCTGGCCGACCCGCCCATCACCCGCGAACGGGCGCGCGAGCTGGCCATCAACCTGCTGGAGCAGCAGTACGGCGCCTGCGTGCGTGATTCGCTGGGCGACACGCGGGTGCACCCGGCCGAGTTCGCCCAGGCGGTGGACTTCGCAGGCCAATACGGCTGCGGGGCCTGGCGCGGCTCCTCGATGCTGGCCAGGACACGGGCTGGCGACTACGCCGGCGCCTGCCAGTCCTACCTGTCCTGGCGATTCATGACCAGCAGCCAGCCTTTGCAGGGCTTCAGCGCCTATCGATGGGATGGCGCAGGCCGGCCCACGCGCTGGCGCTTTGACTGCTCTGCACCCGGCAACAAGGTATGCCGCGGCGTGTGGACACGCCAGCAGGCACGCCACGCGGCCTGCATGGAGGCCCAGCCTTGATGGACCGCCTGCAAACCCATGCCTGGCAGCTGCTGGCCCTGCTGCTGGCGGCACTGCTGGTCTGGCAGTCGCTGGCGCGGCTGGGTGCCGAGCGCGATGCGGCGCAGGCGCGCACGGATCTGGCGACCGACCGCCAGGCCGCTGCCACCGCCGCGCTGCACGCATCCGAACGCTATCGACAACGGGAAGGAGCCTACCGTGAACGCCTCGACTTTCTTGCACGCGACACGGACCTGGCCCTGGCGCGCGCTGCGGCGGATGCCGATGCTGCCCGCGCTGCTGCTGGCCGGCTGCGCGGCGACCTCGCCGACTACATCACCGCCCACCGTGCCGCCGCCCAGGCTCGCGCCGCTGCCGGACAGTGCGCGCCAGACACCGCAGCCCTCGATCTGCTCGCCGAGCTGCAGCGCCGCGCTGACGAGCGAGCGGGAGCGCTGGCGCGCATTGCTGACGACGCCCGCCACCGAGGCAGCGCCTGCGAGCGCGCCTACGACGCCGGGCTCGCGCTGACCAGCGCCCTGACCAGCACCATGACCCAGGACCCCCGCCATGCTCAAGCCCGCTAGCCTGCGCGACGCGCTCGTCGCTGCCCTGCCCCAGTTGCAACAGTCGCCGGGGAACATCCGTTTCACCATCCAGAGGGGCCGTGTGGTCAACACGGGCACGCCGTCCCTTTCCTGGGAATACCGCTACACGCTGAGCCTGGTGATTGCGGACTTCACCGGCAGCATCGATGCCGTGACCGTGCCGCTGCTGGTCTGGGCGCGGCGCCACCAGCCCGACCTGTTCGACCATGCCGAAAGGCGCGAGCAGGCGATCCGCTTCGACATTGCGCCTCCTTCCACGGACCCTGCAGCCGCCTCGCAGCCGCAGCAGCTCGCCATCGAGATCGACCTGGTGGAGGCCGTGCTGGCGCGCCCGCGCGAGGGCAGCCCCGGCGCCTTCGACCTGATCTACAAGCCCGAGCCGCCGGGCCAGCTCGACATTGCGCAGCGCCAGTTGTGGGAGCTGTTCCTGTTCGGCGAGAAGGTGGCCGAGTGGAACTACGACCCGCGCTGAGGCGTGGCCCTGCTCCATGCCGGGCTGCATGCCGGGCTGCATGTGGCAGCGTGCGCCACGCCCGGCACACGGCGACACGCAAGGGCCCGGCCGGCACCATGAACGCCATGGATTCGCCCGTCGCACAAACCGAAAGCCCGTACGAGATCATCCGCCGCCTGGAAGGGCTGATCCGCACGGGCACCATCGCCGCAGTCCGCCATGCGCGCCCTGCGCGCTGCCGCGTCAAGACCGGCAATCTGACGACCAACTGGATTCCCTGGCTGGCCCTGCGCGCCGCAGGCGAGAACGCCAGCGTCTGGTGGCCGCCTGCCGTGGGCGAGCAGTGCGTGCTGCTGTCGCCCGGCGGCGACCTGCTGGGCGCCGTGGCGCTGACCGGCATCTACAGCAGCGCCGCAGCCCAGCCCAGCGACCGCGAAGGGGTGTGCCACACGCAGTGGAGCCCCACTGATTTCATGGAGCACGACAGCACCACGGGCCGTCTCAACATCAACGTGGCCCACGGCATCACGCTGCGCGTGGGCAACTCGGTGATCAGCATCGACGAGCAAGGCATCAGCCTGCAGGCCGGTGGCGGTTCGGCCATCGTCAACGCGCAAGGCCTGGCCGGCGCGCCCGATGTGACCACCGGCCCCATCAGCCTTTTGCGCCACCGCCACGGCGGCGTCAGGGCGGGCGACGCCGTCACGCAGGGGCCGCTATGAACCGCCATACAGGCCGCCGCATCGAGGGCATGGAGCATCTGCGCCAGAGCGTGGCCGACATCCTGTCCACGCCCATCGGCTCCCGCGTGATGCGCCGCGACTATGGATCGCTGGTCCCGGCGCTGCTGGACCAGCCCGACAACAACGCCACCCAGGCGCGCCTGCGCGCCGCCGTGGCCAGCGCGCTGATGCGCTGGGAGCCGCGCATCCGGCTGACGCGCATCGTGATCGAGCGCGATCCGGCCGCACCCGGGCGCGCCGACCTGACGCTGATCGGCACCTTCAACAACACGCGCCGCCCGGCACCGCTGAGCCTGCAGATGCCCATCGCCCGCACCCTTTCATGAAGCAAGACATGACCCCTGCACTGGACGCCCTGCCGCCGCCCGGCGTCGTCGAGACGCTGGATTTCGAGCGCATCCTCGACGCCCACCGCGCCGATCTGCTGGCGCGCCACCCCGAGGCCGCCGCGGTCCTGGCGCTGGAGAGCGAGCCGCTCAACAAGCTGCTGGAGGCGCACGCCTATCGCGAGCTGCTGTACCGGGCGCGCGTCAACGATGCCGCGCGTGCGCATTTGATTGCGTTCGCCCGGGGCTCGGACCTGGACCACAAGGGCGCCTTCTACGATGTGGCCCGACTGCCCGGGGAAAGCGACGAACGCTACCGCCAGCGCATCCTGCTGCGCGTGCGCGCGCTGGCCGGCAGCGGCACGGCAGAGCACTACGAGCACCTGGCCATGACGGCCAGCGCCAATGTGCACAGCGCCATCGCCACGCAGCCCCAGCCCGGCCGCGTGAGCGTGCAGCTGTGGCTGGTCGAGCCCGCACAGGCCGAAGAGACCCTGGCCATCGTGCTGTCGGCCCTCAATGCGCCAGGCGCGCGGCCGCTGGGCGTGCCCGTGTCGGTATCGCTGGCGCGCCCGCACCCCATCGACATCACGGCGCACCTGCTGCGCGAGCCCGGTGCGCCCGTGGACATCGTGGCGCGCCTGCAAGCCGGCCTGGCCGCCCAGATCGCCGCCTACGCGCTGCTGGGCCGCGATGTGCCGCGCTCGTGGATCACCACGCGCCTGCATGTGGACGGCATTGCCCGCGTCACCTACCCCGACGCCCAGGCCCCGGCCGAGCTCACGCCGCTGGCCGCCGACGAATACCCGGTGCTGGGCCGAGTGCAGCTGGTGGACGAGGGCCTGCAGGCATGAGCACCGCCGCCATCGTCCCGACGGCGCCCCGCCGCCACGTGCTGCCGCCCAACGCCACGGCGCTAGAGAAGGCCGTGGACCAGGTCGTCCCGAATTGGGATGGCCTGGCCGGCGCCTTTCCCGCACCTGCCCAGGGCGAGCCTGCGGCCTTTCTGCCCTGGCTGGCGGCCGAATGGGGCATTGCCCAGTTCGACCGCTACTTCGACGATGTGCCCGCCCTCATCGCCAACGGCCTGCCCTGGCTGCGCGAGCGCGGTACGGCCGCTTCCATGCAGCGCGCGCTGGGCTGGCTGGGCTATGACGGCGCGCAGCTCGACGAGGATGGTGCCTGGCTGCACCTGGACCTGGGCCGCATCATCGGCGACGCAGAGCTGGCCAGCGTGGCCCATGTGGTGCGCGCCAGCCTGCCGGCGCATGTGCGCTTTTACCGCGTCTTCCACGGCCACGACCTGCGCCCGCTGCGGCTGGACCACGGCCCGGGCCTGGACGCCGGCATGCTGGATAACGACAGCGGCACCTGGATCGATGTGTCGCCGTATGGCGACCCCGTCAAGCTCAGCCAGGGCCTGCCCCGCCGCACCGGCACCGAGGCACCGCCTTCGGACGGCGTGCTCACGGCCCAGCTGTTCCGCGTCACCACCATCGCCACCTATGCCGACCGCATGCTGCTCGATGCTTGGACGCTGGACAGCGAGATCCTGATCGACGCCAGCCTGGGCATCACCGAAGTCAACGCCACCACCACGGGCGAGCCCGCCTACTACGCGCCGCTGCGGCCCATTCCCGCCCAGGCCATGGCCACCCACAGCGCCTGGACGGCGCCCGCTCCGCTGGCCCTGGCCAGCCTGCACCCCTGGGCCAGCACCGAGCGCCCGCACGACAACACCCGTACCTGGACCGGACGCTGGGACAGCACGCCCTGGCGCCGATCCTTCGAAACCCGCACCACCACCACCGAAGAACCCGAGGAACCCTGAACATGGCAGTTCTGCAGCAAGCGGGCCGCATCGCCCTCGCCAAGGCCGTCGCCGCCCAGACCATCCACATCGCCTGGGGCCGCGGCCTGCCCGCCTGGGACGCCGCGCCCGAGCCCGAACCCATCACCGCCAACGCCCTGGTCGACGAAATCGGCCGCCGCCTGGTCACCGAGGTGCGCTTTGCGCGGCCCGACGACAACGGCGAGATCGAGCTGCCCAGCGGCGCGCGCTACAGCGTCAGCGACACACCCACCACCTTCGTCTACCTGCGCGCGGCCTTCGGCTTCGACGACGCCAAGGGCGAGGACGTGCGCGAGATGGGCGTGTTCTTCGGCACCCAGGTCGCCACCGACGTGCCGCCCGGCCAGCGCTGGGTGCTGGCCAGCCAGCTGACCGGCAAGGGCGAGCTGTACACGCTGGAGCGCCGCCCCCGGATCCTGCGCAGCGGCAGCGTGCGCCAGGTCGAAGAAATCATCCTCCCCTTCTGAACGGCACCCCATGAGCCAGACCAAGATCTACGACCGCTTCGACGCCGGCAAGCGCTACGACAGGCTGCAGTTCGCGGCCGACCGCGTGCTGCAATCGGCCGAACTCAACGAGCTGCAGAGCATGCAGCAGCACCGCCTGCGCGGCATCACCGATGTGCTGTTCAAGGAGGGCGACATCGTCCGCGGCTGCCAGTGCATCACCTCCGCCGACACGGGCGCCACCACCATCGAGGCCGGCGCACTCTACGTGGCCGGCGCCGTGCGCGGCATCACGCCGGGCACGCTCACCGTGGCCACCGTGGGCACGGTCTACGTGGGCGCCTACCTGCAGACCGACACCGTCACCGAGCTGCAGGACCCCGAACTGCTCAACCCCGCCGCCGGCACGCGCGGCTATGGCGAGCCCGGTGCGCTGCGCGAGCGCGTCACCCTGGTCTGGGGCGCGCAGGGCGACGGCACGGCCGGCACCTTCTATCCCGTGTGGACCATCATCGACGGCTCGGTCATGCCCAAGGAGCCGCCGCCCAACATCGACGCCGTCACCCAGGCCCTGGCCCGCTATGACCGCGACAGCGCGGGCGGCACCTACGTGGTGCGCGGCCTGGACGTGATCATGGGCGAGGACCTGGCCACCGGCCAGCAGGTCTACACCGTGCGCGAGGGCGCCGCCCGCGTCAACGGCCATCCGCTGGAACTGGGTGCCAGCCGCCGCCTGGTCTACGAGGCCAAGCCCGACCTGTTCTTCGTGGACAGCGAGCCCCACACCTCGGCCGGCACGGCCGCCCAGCGCATCCGCTTCGACCGCCAGCCCGCCGTGGGCACGCCACAAGTGCGCGTGCAGGCCCGCAAGACCGTCACGCTCACGCACGGCGGCTTCACGGGCGCGGCCGACCCGCTGCCCGACAACGCCGTGCTGGCCGTGGACAGCGTGGTCCAGGCCGGCACCACCTACGTGCAGGGCACGGACTGGAAGCTGGTCGGCGGCCAGATCGACTGGAGCCCTTCAGGCGCCGAGCCCGTTCCCGGCAGCACCTACCAGGTCACCTACCAGTACATGCTCAACGCCACGCCCACGGCCGTGGACTCCACGGGCTTCACCGTGGAAGGCGCGCTCAAGGACACCCTGGTACTGGTCAGCTACCACTACGCGCTGCGCCGCTACGACCGCCTGGTGCTCAACAGCGAAGGCCAGTTGCAATGGGTGCCCGGCGTGCCCGCCGCCTGGTCGCCCAAGGTCCCGGCCGCACCCAGCGGCACCCTGGCCCTGGCCTCGGTCTACCAAAGCTGGGACAGCAACCGCCGCGTGGACCAGGACGCCGTGCGCGTCGTGCCCATGCAGACCCTCAAGGCCTACCAGGACCACATCCAGACCATCTACGCCGACCTGGCCGAGCTGCGGCTGTCGGTGGACGTGTCGGGGCGGCACAGCGGGGTCAAGAAGGGGTTGTTTGCGGATCCGATGCTGGACAACGGCCTGCGCGATGCGGGGCGCAGCCAGAGCGCCCATATCCTGGGCGGACAGCTGCAGTTGCCCATGAACGCCGCGCTGCACCAGATCGGCACCGACATCACCGCTCCCCAGACCACGCCCTACCAGCCTGTGGTCGTGCTCGACCAGTTGGGCCGAACCGGCTCCATGCTGGTCAATCCCTATGGCGCCTTCGATGTGCTGCCCAGCGCAGCCACCCTGACGCCGGCCGTGGACTACTGGACCGATGTGCAGACCCAATGGGCCAACCCCATCATCCTGCGCCTGACGCCCAGCCAGGCGCGTCCTTCGGAAACCGAAAAGCTGCTGTCCGAATCCACCAAGGCACTGGAGAAGCTGCGCCAGATCGATGTGCAGTTCTGGCTGGATTTTCCGGTGGGCGAAACCCTCACCGAGCTGATCTTCGACGGCATTCCCGTCACGCCCCAGCCCCTGACGGGCGGCACGCTCGTGGCCACGGCGCAGGGACTCAAAGGCACGTTCAAGATCCCGGCGGGCGTGCCCTCGGGCACCAAGAGCGTGCACTTCACGGGACGCGCCGGCAGCCATGCCGAAGCCGTCTTCACGGGCCAGGGCCAGTTGCTCGAGCGCAGCGTGGCCAAGATCACGGTCCAGCTCTACGACCCGCTGGCGCAGACCTTCACCCTGGGCACCACGCGCGAGATCTGCGGCACGCGCCTGTGGTTCGCCGCGGCGGGCGACAAGGATGTGCAGGTGCAACTGCGTGAAGTCACCAGCGGCGTGCCTTCGCGCAGCATCCTGGCCGAATGCGTGCTCAAGCCGGCCCAGATCAACGCCGACATCGCCGCAGCCAAGCCCACGCAGGCGCAATGGGCGCCGGTGCTGCTGGAGTCGGGCGTGGAATACGCCATCGTCGTGCTGACCAACGACGCCACCACCGCCCTGGCCGTGGCCGAGCTGGGCGGCTGGGACGCGGCGCGCGCGCAGTGGGTCACCAGCCAGCCGTACAGCGTGGGCGTGCTGCTGTCCAGCAGCAATGCCAGCACCTGGACGCCCCACCAGACACGCGACATGACCTTCGAACTGCTGGCGGCCGAACACACGGCCACCACGCGCACCATCGAGCTGGGCAGCATCGCCGTGCAGGACGCCACCGACCTCATGGTCCAGGCCGGCGCCATGCTGCCCGCAGCCGACGCACAACTGGTCTTCGCCATGCAGCTGGAAGACGGCAGCACGCTGGAGGCCGCACCAGGCCAGGCCGTGCAGCTGGCCAGCCGCTACAGCGGCAACGTGGCCGTGCGCGCCAAACTTTCGGGCAACACCAACCACGCAGCCCACCTGCTGCCCGGCATGCAGCTGGTAGCCGGCAGCCTGCAGGCCACGGGCGACTACATCAGCCCCGCCATCAACGCCGGCAGCAACGTCACGCTCAACGTGGTGGCCGAGGCCGTGCTGCCCGCCGGCAGCGCCCTGGCCGTGCAGATGCAGGCCGAAGGCAGCAGCGCCTGGACCAACGTGCCCTACCTGAGCACCAGCCCCCAGACCGCAGGCGTGCTGGAGCTGAGCTACCGCCTCACCGGCATCAGCGCCGAGCGCCTGCGTGTCCGCCTGGTCCTCACGGGCAGCCACGGCGCCCGTCCCCAGGTCACCAACCTGCGAGCCATCGTGATATGACATTGCACGACGACAAGACAGCGCAGGGCTGGCCCCTGCCCCACCCCGACAACCGCCTGGAAGACGACGTGCTGCGCCTGCGCCAGGCCGTGCAGGACGTGGACCAGGCGCTGACCGCAGCGCGCCAGCTCATCGACACCAAGGCCAGCTCCCAGGGCGTGCAGGACGCCATGGACGTGGTGGCTCACCGCATAGAGCAACTGGAGACCGCCGTCCAGTCGCTGAGCACCGGCAAGGTGGCCAGCGTCAACGGCGTGGCCGGCGTCAACGTCAAGCTCAACCCAGAGCACATCGCGCTGGGCCCGGCCAACGGTGCCACCAGCGAAAGCTTCGGCTACGACGCCCAGGGCCGCATCAGCAGCATCACGCGCACCGTCAACGGCTTCAGCGCCACCACCGCCGTCAGCTACGACGGCGCCGGCCGCGTCTCCCAGCAGCAGACCAGCTACCGCGGGCGCGTGCGCACGGAAACCTATGCCTACGACGCCGCCACGGGGCGGGTGTCGGGGGTGAATGCTACGGAGGTACAGGGATGAGTTTCGACCCCATCACGAATGCAGGCGTCAAGGCGCTGCAGGGTCAGGTCAACACGGTGCAATCGCAGACGACTGCGCTGACCACCAAGCTGGCGCAGATCGAGAGCGCGCTGGCCAATCTGGGGACGGCGCAGACTGCCTCGCGCAGGCCGCTGAGAGTGACGGAGTACACGTCGGGGTCGGGAACCCACACCTTCCTTGCAGAAAGCACGCATCAGTACATCACACTGATCGGAGCGGGGGGCGCTGGAAAGGCGGGTTATGAGACCCAATATGAGCGCAAGCTCGGCTACGGCGGCAACGCGGGCTATGAGTTGAGATTGCGGACCGCGCTAAAAAACAGCCTGACCTATGAAGTGGGTGCGTCAGTCAATAAAGACGGCATCAGTGGCGGCAATTCGCGTCTTGGCTCACTGTGGGTTGCAGGCGGCTCCGGAGGTTCCCTCAACGAGCCCGGTTCGGCTACTCCACAAATCGGCTTCGGCGGCATATCCATCGGCGAATCAGGTACTCCTTACAAGGGAGGTTCGTCTTCTCTTGGGGAAGGGGGGCAATGCCGCGGCTATTTGGGCACCCCACCGCACATTGCAGCCACAGGATACGGCTCAGGCGGTGGAGGCTCCACCGGGGCCGGGGGCTTCATACCAGGCACTGGCGGCTACATCCGCATTGAAGAGTACTGATTCCAAGCGGCCAAACGCGGGCTTTTCATCCACATAGTGTTCTTGCCTCCAAGCCTCAGCGCACACGTAGCTGGGGCTTTTTCGTTTCTGGCCTACCCCGGAACCAGCGCCAAACCAAGTCTCTGTGCAGCCCCCCCGCACAGCCAAGGTCGCTGGCGCCCATGCCCCCGCCGCGAGAACATCAATGCAACCCGGGCACAGCGCCAGCGGCCTTGCAGGCGGCAGGCGCCAAGCCCTGCAAGGACAACCAGGCCGCCTTCGCTGCATGAACTTCAGCATGACACAAACCATCACTGTCGATTCCATCAACACCGCAGCTTGCGCAAAGGTGCCTGCATGAGCCTGGATGCCGTCATCAGTGCCGATCTGGTGAAGACGCGGGCGGAGATTGCTGCGTTGAGCAGTGCCGTGGCGGCTGCGCTCGATGAAATCGCGGGCCTGAGCACTCAGATAAGCGGCAGCAGCCATATCAAGAGCATTCAACGCGGGGTGATCGACATGAGCAGCCAAGCGACGAAGACCATATCCATCACCGCAGTTACTCCAGGCAAAAGCTTGCTCAAAAACCTGGGCAACACAGGCGCATTTTTCTCTAGCGTCTACACCTCCCAAGGGGTCTCCAATGTCTTGTCCAGCAATTCTGTAATGCTTGAACTGGTCAACAGCAATCAGATCAAGGCCAATGGCACAGTGCAAACGCCTTACTACAACACTTTGGTCTCCTGGGAACTGGTGGAGTACAAATAAATGCCCCACCACTACGCCCAGCTCACCCCCGCCGGCGTGGCCTTCGCCATCACCGAAACGCACGCCGAGCTCAACGCCCCCGACCTGCTCCCTCTGCCCCGCTACGACACCTCGGTGCTCGGCCGCCGCTGGACCGGCACGCACTGGGAAGACGTGGCGCAGGCCTTGCCTGAAGACCGGGCAGCGTCCAACGAATCCGCTCCCCGCCACATCACCCCCCACGCCCTGCGCCGCCGCTTCACCGTGGTCGAGCGCACGGCGCTGGAGTGGGCCGTGGTGGACCGCGCCGAGGCGGGCGAGGCCGACCGGCTCAACGCGGCCACGCTGCGCTCGCTGCTCAAGGACATCGAGCAGGCGCGGCAACTCGATCTTGACGACCCCGAACTGGCCGACAGCCTGCGCCGGTTCGAGGCCTTCGGACTCATCGCCGCGGGGCGTGCCCAGGAAATCCTGGACGGCCCCGTACAAGCCCACGAACAGCCGTGACCACCCCTTTTTTGACGACAGCCCCACGGCCCAACCACCCCCCAACCCGGAGAACACCATGGCGACAGCCCCGTTCCATCATGGCATTCGCGTCACGGAAGTGAGCGAAGGCATCAATTCCATCCGCATCGTGTCCACGGCCGTCATCGGCCTTGTGGCCACGGCCAGCGACGCCGATGCGGCCACTTTCCCGCTGAACCGCCCGGTGCTGGTCACCAAGGTCGATGCGGCCATCGGCAAGGCCGGCACCAAGGGCACGCTGGCCCAGGCGCTGAACGCCATCAAGGAGCAGTGCCGCCCGGTACTGGTCGTCGTGCGCGTGGCCGATGGCGAAGGCGCCACCGAGGCCGAGCGCCGCACCGACCAGGACGCCAAGGTCATCGGCACGACCACCGGCAACCAGTACACGGGCCTGCAGGCGCTGCTGGCGGCCCAGGCCCAGCTCGGCGTCAAGCCGCGCATTCTGGGCGCGCCGGGCCTGGACAGCCAGGCCGTGACCGACGCGCTGGCATCCGTGGCCATCAAGCTGCGCGGCTTCGCCTATGCGGCGGCCATCGGCAACGATGTGGCCGAGGCCCAGGCCTACCGCGAGCACTTCGGCCAGCGCGAGCTGATGCTGCTGTGGCCCGGCTTCAAGGCACTGGACCTGTCCACCGCCGCCGTGCAGGATGCCTCGCCCGTGGCCTACGCCCTGGGCCTGCGCGCACGCATCGACCAGGAGCAGGGATGGCACAAGACGCTGTCCAACGTGCCGCTGTCCGGCGTGCTGGGCATCTCGCGCGATGTGCACTGGGACCTGCAAAGCCCCGATACCGAGGCCGGCATCCTCAACCAGGCCGGCATCACCACGCTGATCCAGAGCCAGGGCCACCGCTTCTGGGGCTCGCGCACCTGCACGGACAGCGAGCTGTTCCGCTTCGAGTCCAGCGTGCGCACCGCGCAGGTGCTGGCCGACACCATGGCCGAGGCGCATTTCTGGGCCGTGGACAAGCCCATGCACCCCAGCCTGGTCAAGGACATCCTGGAAGGCATCAACACCAAGTTCCGCGAACTGAAGGCCCTGGGCTACATCCTGGACGGCAAGGCCTGGTACGACGAAACGGTCAACGAGACCGCCACGCTCAAGGCCGGCAAGCTGGTGCTGGACTACGACTACACGCCCGTGCCTCCGCTGGAGGACCTGGGCTTTCGCCAGCGCATCACCGATCGCTACTTCGCCGACTTCGCCCTGCGCGTGGGCACCGGCCAGTAAACGGCGGCCGCACCCGACACACCCAATACACCGAACACACCGGATACACAGGAGAAAAGCACCATGGGACTGCCCCGCTCTCTCAAGAATTTCGCCACCTTCGTGGATGGCAACTCGTACATCGGCGACATGCCCGAAGTGGGCTTGCCCAAGCTCACCCGCAAGATGGAGAAGTACCGCGCCGGCGGCATGAACGGCGAGGTCAGCCTGGACTTCGGCATGGAGGCCATCGAGGCCGACCTGACCGCTGCCGGCTACATGAAGGAGTTGATCTCCACCTGGGGCACGCTGCGCCACGACGGCGTGCTGCTGCGCTTCGCCGGCGCCCTGCAGGGCGATGACAGCGAAGGCGTGGACTCGCTGGAAGTGGTCATGCGTGGCCGCTTCTCGGAGTTCGACCCCGGCAAGGCCAAGGCCGGCGACAAGACCGAGATCAAGTACAAGCTGGCAGTCAGCTACTACCGCCTGTCCATCAACGGCCAGGTGCTGATCGAGATCGATCCGGTCAACTTCGTCGAAGTCGTCAACGGCATCGACCGCCTGGCCCAGGTCCGCGCCGCGCTGGGCATCTGAGCCTGGCTCAACTGACCGGGCCGGCCGGCCCGGTCCTCCTCTTCTTCACCCGAACGCTGACACACCATGGACACCACCAAGCCCCAGGAAGACCTCCAGAACCAGGCTGCCGCCAATGCGGCCGCCCTCGCATCGGGCGATGCGCGCGAGATCACGCTCGACGTGCCGCTCAAGCGCCCCGGCGGCGACCTGGCCCGGGTGCTGGTGCGCCGCCCCAATGCCGGCGCGCTGCGCGGCCTGTCGCTGGTCGAGCTGCTGCACATGAACGTGACCGCGCTGCAGACCCTGCTGCCGCGCGTGACCGAGCCCATGCTGCACAAGGCCGAGGTGCTGCAGCTGGACCCCGCCGACCTGGTGACCCTGGGTACGGAGGTGGCCTCTTTTTTGGTGCCGAAGGCTCAGAGGGAGCAATTCCCGAGCGCGTAGAGGACGCCATGGCCGACCTGGCCATGGTCTTCCACTGGCGGCCGGCGGACATGGAGGACATGTCGCTGGCCGAACTCGGCCAATGGCATGAGCGGGCGCGCGAGCGCTACGAAAGCCAGGACTGAGCCAGGACTGAGCACCACCCCCACTCCATCGCCCGCCTCTCGCCCCTCTCTTGCACGCCCCTTGCCCATGACCTCCACCCAACGCCAACACCGCACCGGCCAGGGAGCCCTCCATGGCCGTTGACACCCTGCGCCTGGACGAGGTGCTCAAGCAGGCCGAGCGCGTGCACCAGCCCCTGGCGCTGCTGGGCAGAACCAGCAGCAACACGGCCCGGGAACTCAAGGAAACGGTCGACCAGTTGAAGAAGCTGCAGCAGCAGCAAGCCCAGCTGGGCGACTACCGCGCGCTGCGCAGCGGCCTGGCCGACACCACGGCACGGCTGCGCGGCGCGCGCCAGCAGATGGCCCAGCTGCGGCTGGAATCGGGCGCGGGCGAGCAGCCCTCGCGCGCCATGCTGCGCGCGCTGCGTTCGGCCCAGGTCGAGGAAGAGCGCCTGGCGCTGCTGCGCGCCACGCAGCGATCGCGCCTGATGGACATGCGCGAAGGCCTGCGCGGCGCGGGCGTGGACACGGGCAACCTGTCCGCGCACGAGCGCAAGCTGCACAACGACATCCGCGCCACCACGGCCCAGATGGAAAAGCAGCGCAAGGTGGTGGCACCGGCCGCCCAGCGGCTGGAGAGGATCGACGCCCTGCGCGAGCAGAGCAAGACCCTGGCCGATCGCGGCCAGGCGCTGCGCGAGACGGGCGGCAAGATGCTGGCGCCCGTGCGCGCCGTGAGCCAGGCCTTCATGACCGACGACCAGGCCGCCGCACAGCTGCGCGCCACCATGGCGGGCAGCAACGGCAAGCCGGGCGCCGATTACCAGCAGGTGCTGGACATGGCCAAGAGCCTGGGCACCGACATGCCCGGCAGCACGGCCGACTACATCGTGATGATGAACCAGCTGCAGCGCCAGGGCGTGTCCTCGCAGGATGTGCTGGGCGGCGTGGCCCGGCAGGCGGCCAACCTGGGCGCGGTGCTGAACATGCCCGCCAAGGAGGCCGGCGAGTTCGCGGCGCAGCTGCAGCAGGCCACCCGCGCAAGCGCGGGCGACATGGCCGCACTGGCCGACACGGTGCAGCGCACCTCCCACCTGGGACTGGACCCCACAGGCATGGTCAAGGGCCTGGACGCCATCGGCAAGGCCCTGCCGCAGCTGGGACAGCAGGGCGCAAGATCGGGGCAGATGTTCGCGCCGCTGCTGCTCATGCTCAACGACGCCAGCATCAGCGGCGAGGCCGCCGGCAAGGCCGTGGGCAACCTGGTCAAGAACTCCATGGACCCGGCCAAACTGGGCCAGGTCAACAAGATGCTCGCGGGCCAGGGCGTGTCGCTGGACTTCAAGGACGCCAGCGGCAAGTTCGGCGGCACCGAGCAGATGATGGCCCAGCTGCAAAAGCTGCAGAGCCTGGGCAGCGACAAGCTGCGCGCCGCTGCGCTGGACAAGCTGGCGGGCGGCGATGCGCAGACGCGCAAGGCCCTGGAGGCGCTGCTCCAGCAGGGCCCGGGCGGCTACCAGCAGATCGCCTCCCAGCTCAAGTCACAGGCGGATCTGGATGGGCGCGTGGCCATCCTGAAGGACTCGGTCTCGGCCCAATACGAGTCCGTCAAGGACAGCTACAACGGCCTGTTGAGCGACATGGGCTCGACCATCGAGTCCGACCTCAAGGCCGTGCTGGGCACGCTGCGCGAGATGACCGAAGGCATGCGTGCCTGGGTCAAGGAGCATCCCCAGATCGTGCAGTGGACGCTGCGCATCGTGGCCGTGCTGGGCCTGCTGGTGGCAGGCGTCGGCGTGGTGAGCAGCGTGCTGTTCGGCCTGCTGGCGCCGCTGCTGCTCACGCGCACCGTGTTCGGCCTGCTGGGCGCGGCCATGGGCGCAGGCAGCGGCGCCTTGGGCGTGCTCAGGCGCGGCCTGGCGGCCGTGGTCCTGTCGCTGGGCATGATGGGCGGCGGCGGCAGTGCCATGGGCCTGTTGGCCGGCGGCTTGCGCATGGCCAGCAACGCTGCGGGCGTGCTCAGGCGCGGCGTGGGCGCCGTGGTCCTGTCCCTGTCCATGATGAGCGGCGGTGGCGGAGCCATGGGTCTGCTGTCGGGAGGCTTGCGCATGGCCAGCAACGCTGCGGGCGTGCTCAGGCGCGGGCTGGGAGCCGTGGTCCTGTCGCTGGCCATGATGGGCCGCGGCGCTGCCATGGGCAGCATAGGCACCGCCCTGGCCGGCGCGGGCCGCGCTGCAGGCCGCATCTTCGGCGGCGGTGCAGGCAAGGGCCGTGCGGGCGCCGTCATGGGCCTGCTGGGTGCCGGCCTGGGTGCCGCAGGCGCCGTCGGCGGTGGCCTGGGCGGTAGTCTGGGTGGTGCAGCCGCATCGCTGATGGGCCTGGTGCGCATGACACCCATGGGCCGGCTGGCAGGCGGCCTGATGGGCGCGGGCGGCTCGATCATGCAGAACTGGGACGGCCTTTCCACCGCCTTCAAGGCCGGCGACTGGAAGGGCGTCGGCGGCACGCTGCTGGACGCCGGCAAGGCCGGCCTCGATGGCGCCACGGGCGGCCTGTTCGGCGTGGTCTCTGACCTGGCCGGCAAGGGCATCAGCGGCCTGGCCTCGTCGGTGGGCTCATGGTTCAAGTCCGGCGATGCGTCGACACCCGACCAGGGCCGCGCCGGCGCACTGCGCCAGGGTGTCGCGGCTGCAGCCACGGCGGCCACGCTGGCCACGGGCGCCATGCCGGCCCTGGCCGACACGGGCGCCGTGCGCATCGACAGCCGCCCGCCGCTGGCCAGCGCCGCTGCTCCCGCGCCGGCACCGGCCCCGGTGGCCGGCGCCACCATCCATATCACCGTCAACGCTGCGCCCGGCCAGGATGCGCAGGCCATTGCCCGCGCCGTGGCCGCCGAGCTGGACCGCCGCGAAATGGCCAAGCGCTCCAGCGTGCTGTCGCAGCTGTCCGATATCGATTGAGGAGCATGAGCATGCTGATCACACTGGGCCAGTTTGCCTTCGGCATCGACACACTGGCATTCGACAAGCTGGTGCGCAGCAGCACCTGGCGCCACCCGAGCAACAGCCGCGTGGGCGCGCGCCCCGCCCGCCAGTCGCTGGGCCCAGGCGATGAAACGCTGGGCCTGACCGGCGTGCTCGCACCCGAGTTCCGGGGCACGGCCAAGTCGCTGGACGACCTGCGCGAAATGGCCGACCAGGGCAAGGCATGGGCCCTGGTGGGCGGCGAAAGCATCCTGGGCGCCTGGGTCATCGAGAGCCTGCAGCAGACCGGCACGCACTACACACCGGGCGGCAAGCCGCGCCGCATCGAGTTCGATCTCAAGCTGGCCCGCGTGGACGACCACCTGGCCGAAGGCGGCGGCGGCGTCGATCCCTGGCCCGATGACGACTTCTGGGAATGGTGGATCTGATGGCCACACAGGAATACCTGCACGCCAAGCCCCAGTACGAGATCGTCCTGGACGGGCGCAACATCACCAGCCAGGTGGACACGCGGCTGATGAACCTGACGCTGTCCGAATCGCGCGGCGAAGAGGCTGACAAGCTGGACATCACGCTGGACGACAGCGATGGGCGCCTGGCCCTGCCGGGCAAGGGATCCAAGATCGCGCTGAAGCTGGGCTGGGCCGGCCACGGCCTGGTCGACAAGGGCACCTACGAGGTGGACGAGGTGGAGCACCAGGGTGCGCCCGACAGAATCGTGGTGCATGCGCGCTCGGCCGAGCTCAAGCGCCAGCTGCGCACGCGCTCCGAGCACAGCTACCACAACAGCACGCTGGGCCAGATCGTGCGCAGCATTGCGCAGCGCAACGGCCTGCAGGTACGCGTGGACGCGCAGTTCGAGAACCTGCGCGTGGACCACATCGACCAGACCCACGAAAGCGACCTGAACTTCTGCAGCCGCCTGGCGCGGCAGTACGACGCCGTGTGTACGGTCAAGAAGGGCAAGCTGGCCTTCATCGCCATCGACAGCAAGATCACCGCCGGCGGCCAGACCGTGGAGGCCGCCACGCTCACGCGCGCCGAGGGAGACAGCCACGCCTACCACACGGCCGCGCGCAACGACTACAGCGGCGTTCGCGCGTACTGGAACGACGCGGATCGCGCCGAAAAACGCAGTGCCACGCAGGGCGCCGAAGACAACGAAAAGCGCCTGAAGGACACCTACGGCAGCGAGGCCGAGGCGCAGGCCGCCGCCAAGGCCGAGATGGGCCGCATCAACCGCGCCAAGGCCACCATGGGCCTGAAACTGGCGCTGGCGCGGCCCGACCTGATGCCGCAGACGCCGCTGAAGCTGCAGGGGTTCAAGGCGGAGATCGATGACACGCCGTGGCTGGTCGTCAAGATCCAGCACGAGCTGGGCGACGCCGGCTTCACCTCCAAGCTGACGCTGGAGACACGCGCCAAGTGAGCGAGAGGGGCGGGTAGAGCGCGTCCTGGAGCGGCCGGCGCAGGCCGTTCAGCGCGCGGCCAGGGTCGCCACGGCCATGATGGCGGCGCGGCCCGAATCGTCGGCCCGGCCGTAGCAATCGAGCAGCTCGCGCTCGTCGGGCGCCAGGGTCTGGACCGATGCGTTCGCATGCTGGCCCGTGACCACATACAGGACATCCACGCCCAGGCCCGCCATCACGGCCAGGGCGGCCGCATTGGGCGATTGCTCGCCCTTCTCCCAGGTGGCCAGGGTGCCGCGCGAGACGTCGCAGGCGTCGGCCATGGCGAGCTGCGCCACGTCCAGACGCAGACGCTCCTGCCTCAGCCTTTCACCGATGTGATCGAAATTTCTTCTATTCATCAATTGACATGCTCGAAATTTCGAGCAATGATGCAGTCAGCGTGTAACCAAACCATCCAAACCATCCCAAATACTACATGACAGCCATGCACTCCCCCAGAGCCGTGCCCGGTATCCCTGCGGATCCGGTGCTTCATGACAGGCCCGTGCCACTGCGCATGACGGCATCCGAACGCGAACGCCACGCCCGCTATGCCAGCCGTGAAAGCCGCAGCGCCTCCAACTTCGCGCTGAAGCTGTACCGCATGGGCATGCAGCAGTACGAGCAGCAGATGCCGCCGCTGCCCCAGGCCGATCAGGCGCGATAGCCACCCGCGCCGACCTGTTCACCGCCTTGTCTTCGATCCCAACTGCCCCCAGGAGCCTGCCATGCGCATGATGTGCCCCCACTGCAACGAACACGCCTACACCCGCACCAGCCTGCAGCTGACCAGCACCAGCCGCGAGACCATCTTCCAGTGCCGCAACTTCGAGTGCGGCCATGTGTTCTCGGCGGTCACCGAGATCAACCGCACCATCAGCCCCAGCGCCATCCCCAACCCCATGGTGATTCTGCCGATGAGCACGCACATCAAGCGCAAGCTGCTGCAGACCCAGCTGGACGCCATGCCGTCCTCGCAATACGAAGGCACAGCGCACCGCGCAGCCCAGGCGGCCGAATCCGCCCAATCCACCGAAGGCGCGCGCAGCTAGCGCGGCCGGGGCGCCTTCGCCGCTCCTGACGGCGCCCCACCCGGCGCGCGGGCAGCCCGCCTGCACCGCCGCCACCCCACCCCCTTTCCCGCAACCTGCGGAGCCTGCATGAAGGCCCTGCGGGATGCGCTCACCCTGAAACGACCTGGACAGACCATGAAGCTCGGCGACCTGCGCCTTTCCGATCTGATGCGACTGCTGCAGGCAGACGATGCGCCCGCGCCCGAATACCGGCCCGAATACCGGCCCGTGGACCCGCCCGCACTGCCCGAGGCCTACCAGCGCCTGAGCGTCAGGGACTGCCGCATCCGCCTGCGCGAGCTGCAGCGCGAAGCCGCGCAGCGCGCCTCCAACGGCCGCTCGGGCAGCGCCGAAAGCCGCGAATGGGCGGGCCTGGCCAGCCACTACCGCATGGCCCTGGTGCTGCTGGCGGGCATAGACGGCGAGATCGAGGAGCTGGCCCTGCGCGACTGGCGCGAAATGCCGCCGCCCGAGCGCGACGCCATCCGCCGCCAGATCCGAGCGCTGCGCACCTGCCTGCTGCCGCTGCGCGCGCTGGCCCTGAGGACCTGAGCCCATGTCCGTCCTGCTCGCCGCCAAATCCACCGGCCGCAGGCTGCGCACCGCCAGCCTGCAGCAATGGGACCAGCACAAGCCCCGCCCCCACATGGTCCAGCGCGCCATGCAGGCGCTGGAAAAAGCCTTGCCGCCGCAGTGGCTGCAGCCCATAAAGCTGCTGGGCCTGGGCGACTGGCAAAAGGGCGCGCAACACGCCAACGGCCAGCCCGAATGGGCTGCCTGCCACGACGCGCTGGCCGCCATTGACGACTTTGCCAGCCGCCACGGCCGTGCGGCCGAGTGGAACCTGGACGACTACGAGATCTGCCAGATGGCCAGGCGCCTGAGCGACGAAGTCGGTGAGCTCGACGCCGGCGCCCAGGCCCAGAACATGGACCTGGCCGCACGCGTGGACCTGGTTCGGCTGATGCTGCGCATGCTGGGCCTGCAGGAAAGCACGCCGCTGGCCGGCGAGCCCGCCATCCGCCGCGCGCTGGACGCGGCCTGGTGGCGCCGCATGCTGCGCCGCCACGTCACGCGCACCGTGGAGGCCGGCGCCGTCAAGCTGGGCATCGTCAACCGCAGCGCCGGCGGCTATGCCAGCAACGCCACCGTGCGCCGGCGCACCGCGCAGATCGAACGCAACGCCCGCGCGCTGGAGCGCAGCCTCTACCGAAACGAGGCCGGCCAAGTCTTCACCCTGGCCGAGCTGGCCGCGCTGTCGCCGGCCAACCCCGTGATCCGTGGCGGCGAGCTGATGACGCGCATCCGCGGCGCAGAGGAATATGCCGACGCGCGCAGCCATGTCGGCCTCTTTCTCACGCTGACGGCGCCCAGCCGCTTTCACGCCGTCACGCTGGGCAGCGGCGGCCGGCCGCGCCCCAATCCCCATTACGACGGCCACAGCACGCCGCGCGATGCCCAGCTGTGGCTGCGCACCATGTGGGCGCGCGTGCGATCGCACCTGGGCCGCCAGCGCATCGCCATGTACGGCATCCGCGTGGCCGAGCCGCACCATGACGCCACGCCGCACTGGCACGCCCTGGTCTGGGCCGAGTGCGAGGAGCACGCCCAGCACATCGAGGCCGCCATCCGCAAATGGTGGCTCAGCGAAGATGGCGACGAGCGCGGCGCCCAGCGCAACCGCGTCAACGTCAAGCGCATGACCGGCGGCGGCGCTGCCGGCTACGTGGCCAAGTACATCGCCAAAAGCGTGGGCCATGCGGCCCTGGCCGACCACCTGGACGTGGTGCAGGGCCGCCTGTGGGATGTGGAGCAGGGCGGCATGCCCGGCCACCGCCGCGTGGACGCCTGGGCCGCCTGCTGGGGCATTCGCCAGTTCCAGGCCGTGGGCATGCCCAGCGTCTGCGTCTGGCGCGAGCTGCGCCGTGTCAGCAAGGACCAGGTCGAACAGATCCGTATCGACGGCGACAAGGCCAGCTGGAAGGCCTGGGGCGCCAGCCACCGCCACGGGCCCGACATCCCCGCCGACTGGCGCCGCTACATGGAAGCCATGGGCGGCCACTGCCTGGCCCGCGACCGCTGGCACCTGCGCATGGCACGCCGCCCCGTGCCCGCCGGCGCCGTCAACCAATACGGCGAGGCCATCGCGCCCGGCTGCGGCCGCGTGGTGGGCCTGGAAACCCGGCGCGGCCAGTGGCTGGTCTCGCGCCGCATCGCCTGGCGCAGCGTGGCGCGCGCCACGCTGGAGTTCCAGGAAACCCAAGGTGCAGAAAGCGCCGAGGGTGCCGAGGTCGCCGACGTGGCCCCGCCCGCCCTGCCCGCCCGCGCGCCACTGGCGCGCGCTTGGACTGGTTTCAATAACTGTACGGCCCGGCTCACGGGCCACACGCTGCGCGCCCTCATCGGCCGCGGCGGGCACCAGCGCGAGGACCGGGCCAACCCGTCCGAGCCCGATTCGGGTGCCGATTCCGCGCCCGATTCCGTGCTGCACCGCCCCGCATCCGGCGCCACGCCACCCAACCACCCGTTCTTTACCAGCTGATCCACCCCAGGAGGACCCACCATGCACCACAACATCACCGCCCTGCGCAGCTACCGCGCCACCCTCATCCCCCACGGCGTGGACGCCGCGCATCTGGATCAACTGGCCGACGCCCGCCTGCTGCCCGTGCTGCGCCTGAAGGCGGCCAGCGCCAGCCACGCCCAGGCCTGCGCCCTGCTGGCCAGCGGCCGGCCCGTTCTGCGAGTCGAGCGAGTTGAACGTGTGGAGCGCAAGAAGGCAGGCAAGTCCATCACGCCGCGCCAGGCCTGATCAAGCACCCCAGCACCGGACACGACATCGGAGAACACCGCAATGACGCAACAGAACATGGAACTCTTTCACAGCGCCCCGCGCCTGGACACCCAGGGCATCGCCAACTACCTGGGCCTGAGCCGCGAGCACGTCACCGCGCGCCTGACCAAGCGCCCGGACTTTCCCAAGCCCTTCATCAACGCCAGCCGCCGCATCCGCTACTGGCGCATGGCCGACGTCAAGGCCTGGGCCGAGGGGCGCCGGTGAGCAGGCACCAGGCCATCGCCGTGCGCTCAGTGATCGCTGCCCGCAAGAAAACGGCGTGCCTGGTCGCGCGCCCCGTCGAAGATCTGCCGGGCCATAGGCTGCGGCACGCTGGCCGGCAGGCGCGGCTGCAGCCGGTCGATGGCGCCGTCCAGCGCCTCGACCATCTCCACCATGCTCTCCCACAGGCCTGCGATGCGCGTGGTCTCGGCCAGGGCCTTCCAGTGGCGGCGCTGGATCTCGCCCAGGCGGTAGTGGCGGCTGCGCCCCGGCAGGGCCATGGCCATCCTGGCGCGCTGGCGGGCAATCTTGCCGTGGCCGTGACCGATGATGGGCCAGGCCGACAGCACGTCGTACAGCGGTGTCATCTCATAGCCGCCGCCCGGCTGCAGGAACACCGAGAAATTCTTGGCATGCCCGTCCGTGGCCGCCAGCAGCCAGAACGCCAGCTGGGCCATCACGAAGCGGGCGCAATCCTGGGCAGGCTCGCTGCCATGCTGCAGCACCTGCAGGCACTGCAGCATGCCGGGCCCGCCGTGAGTCTCGTACTTGCTGGCGCTGGCAACGCCGCGCACCTGGCAGAAGTCTTCCTGCGGCAGGCGCGCAATCCAGCCCTGCGCCGTCCAGGCGCGATCAAAGCGCTCCACGCACAGCACCTGCTGCCCGCCAAAGGTCTCGATGCTGCTGTCGGCCACGGCAAAGCCCAGCTCGGCCAGCAGGCGGGCGCACAGCCACTCATTGGCCACTGACTCGCTCAGGTCGTAGTGCCAGTGCGGCACCACGCCGATGGCCGGCTTCAGGATATGCGTGGTCGGCGTCGCACCCAGCGGGCGGCACCACTGGCCGCCATGGCGCAGCACCGCCGTCTTCTCCTGCGCACCGGCAATGGACAGCCGGAACTCCTGGTCCACCTCCAGCGCGCCAAACCCGCCACCCAGGCTGGCCAGGTGCTCGGCAATCTGCGCCTCGCTCAGCGGCTCGAAGCGCACCTGGTCAAAACCGTCGGGCACGGCCCCCTCGGGCAGCAGCTGCACGGCACCCACGCAATCGCGGCCAATGGCCTCCAGCAGCGAAAACGCATCGATCCCGCGCAGCCCGAAGCGCTGGTGAATGCGCCGGCGAATGCCCTCGCCGTCCGGCAGCAGGTTGTCGAAATAGTGGGCCACCACCTCGCCCGCCACCGTCAGGTCGCGGGTGAAGGGCATGGACAGTGACAGCGGCCGCGCATGCGCGCTCTGCGGCCAGGCCGGGTCATAGGCGAACACATGGCGGCCCGTGCGCGTGACCTCCCAGGTGCCCACCCGCTCCCCATTCATCCAGACGCCCAGCGCCGCCATCACCAGGACCCTTTCGGCTTGCGGTCCTGCCAGTGCGGCGGCAGCGCCTGCGGCTTGAAGGCCACGGGGCGGTCGGCAGGCTTGCGGGGTACGTTGTCACCCGCGTACGGTTGTGGAGCGGGCTCAGCCACCCTCAACGCAGCAGGCACAGGCGCAGGCACAGGCACAGGCACAGGCATAGGTGCAGACGCAGGAGAAGCCACCGCATCCGCCCTGGGCCGCATGAGCAGATCGGCATCCAGCAGTTGCAGGATCTCCATCAGCTGGCGCACGCTGATGGCGGCCGGATCACGCTCTATCGCCGCCACACGCGACTGGGACACGCCCAGCCGCTGTGCCAGTTGAGCCTGGCTCACGCCGGCGGCCTTGCGCAGCGACTTCAGGTGCAGCGCAAGCTGATCGGGCAGTTGCAACAGGTGGTCCATGGTGTTCTCCTGGCCAGGGCATTCAAAATATCATCTCAAGATGATGAATTGAAATTATCACTCTAGAATAATATTGTCAAGATATCATATTGGAGTGATATTTCTGGCAGCCATCCTGCCTACAACCGTGCCGCGATGTCCTCGGCCGTCTCCCGGTAATAGGTATTGAACAGCTCGTTGATATCCACGTGGCCGCTGATGCGGGCCAGCGTCATCACATCCACGCGCTTGCTCAGCCAGGTCAGCGCCGTGGCGCGCAGGTCATGGAAGCGCAGGCCCTGCACCATCACCCGGTCGCGCAGCTTGCGGTAGAGCGTGTCGCGGCTGGCGTCGCTGATGGTCCAGTAGGCGTCGCGCCCGGCAGCCTCGGCGGCGGCGTCCAGCACGCGCAGCAGGCGCACGGCACGGCGCGTCAGCGGCACATGGCGCTCGCCCACCTTGGCCTCGGTCTTGTGGTGCGGCAGGTGGTAGACCCGGCGCTTGAGATCCACATTGCTGCGGCCCATGCTCAGGATCTCGCCGCTGCGCATGGCCGTGTGCAGGGCCACCAGCATGGTCCAGGCCGTCTGCTCCATGGCGGTGACAGGCGCCAGGCGCGGCGAGACATTGGCCGAGCGCAGCATGCGCCGCACCTCGCTCCACTGCCCCGTGCGCCGGCGCGCATGGGACTTGGCCGGCAGCTTGATCTCGGGCCAGGGGCTCTTGCCCACCCATTTCCACTGCTTGACCGCCAGCGTCCAGATGGGACGGAACTGCTGCGCCTCGCGCAGCACGCTGGCGCCAGAGACCTGCTGCAGCCGCGCATCGCGCCAGCGCGCCAGGTCGTCGCCCGTGATCTCGTGGAACACCTTGGCCGCCAGCTCGGGGAACTCGCGCAGCCAGGCATCAAAGCGCAAATGGTCGGCCCGCGCCGTGCTGGCCGTCTTTTTGTCGGTGACCTCGCGCCGATAGCGCTCCACCGCCTCGGCCAGCGTGCGCCGCGGAAACTCCCCGCGCGCGCCGGCCAGAATGGCCGCCTCCTCGGCCACGGCCCAGCCCTGCGCCTCGGCCTTGGTCGCCCGCGTGGCGGTGCGCCGAATACCCGCACGCTCCACCTCGGCCCGCCAGCCGTTCTTCACCTTCCGGAAATACGCCATCCCATCTCCTGCTGCACGCGCGGGATCACAAGCGGGATCTGCGCGGGATTGTGATGTGATTTTGCGCTGTTTTGTGCCGGTTTCAACCCGTTCCGTTTTGCAGCGGAGACCCAGAAAAAAAGCCCGCCTCCTCTACAGGAAGCGGGCTTGAGCAGTGTTCGCCGCAGTTGAGCGGCGTTGGTGCGTGGTGCGCGGGGGGGGACTCGAACCCCCACACCATTGCTGGCGTCAGGACCTAAACCTGGTGCGTCTACCAATTTCGCCACCCGCGCTGGTTCTTGGGGGAGCCGCCTGCGCGGCGGCTCCTAGGTCAGGGCGCAGATTCTAGCCGCAATTGCGGGGTGCATTGCCATACCCCGGATTTGAGCGGCGGCCTCTGCGTTTCCGCCACCTCAATGCGTGGGCTCGCGGCGCACGCGGAACACGGCGGCGTACATGGCCGGCAGCGCCAGCAGTGTCAGCACGGTGGCCACGATCAGCCCGCCCATGATGGCCACGGCCATGGGGCCCCAGAACACGCTGCGCGACAGCGGGATCATGGCCAGCACGGCGGCAGCGGCCGTCAGCACGATGGGGCGCAGGCGGCGCACGGCGGCTTCGATGATGGCGTCCCAGGCCGGCACGCCGCGCGCGCGGTCGGTCTCGATCTGGTCGATCAGGATCACCGAGTTGCGCTGGATCATGCCCATCAGCGCCACCACGCCCAGCAGCGCCACGAAGCCGAAGGGCCGGCCCAGCAGCAGCAGCGCCGCCGCCACGCCGGGAATGCCCAGCGGCCCGGTGATGAACACCAGCAGTGAACGGCTGACACTGCGCAGTTGCAGCATGAGCAGCGTGAAGGTGAGGAACAGCATCACGGGCACACCAGCGACGATGGCGTCCGAGCCCTTGGAGCTTTCCTCCACGGCGCCGGCCACATCGATGCGGTAGGCCGTGTCGCCCGCGGCATGCCAGCGCGCCTCGATCTCGCGCAGGCCCGGCAGCAGCGCATGGGTCAGCGTTGCGCCCTGCAGGCCCTCGCGCACATCGCCCTGCACGGTGATGGCGAACATGCGCTTTTCTCGCCACATCACGCCGGGCTCCCAGACCATCACGGGCTTGGCGATCTGCGTGAGCGGGATCGACTTGCCCGATGCCGTGGGCAGGTAGGCGTTGGCGATGTCGGTGATGGCGTCGCGCTCCGAATACGGCGTGCGCAGCACGATGTCGATGAGCTTGTCACCCTCGCGGAACTGGCCCACGGTGGAGCCGCTGAGCATGACGCGGGCCGCCTGGGCGATGGCCTGGCTGCTCACGCCCAGGGCGCGCGCCTTGTCCTGGTCCACCTCCAGGCGCACGGCCTTGACGGACTCGTTCCAGTTGTCGTTGACGCCGCGCATGTCGGCGTTGGCGATCATGGCCTGCTTGACCTCGTCGGCATAGGCACGCAGCTTTTGCGGATCGGTGCCGGAGACGCGGAACTGCACCGGATAGGGCACGGGAGGCCCGTTGGGCAGCAGCTTGACGCGGCCGCGCACTTCGGGGAACTCCTGGGCCAGCAGCGCCGGCAGCGCCTTGCGCAGACGCTCGCGTGTGGGCAGGTCCTGGGCGACCAGGATGAACTGCGAGACGTTGTTCTGCGGGAACACCTGGTCCAGCGGCAGGTAGAAACGCGGCACGCCCGAGCCTACCCATTCGCTGACCGTGCGCACGCCGTCGAGCTTCATGAAGCGCTCTTCCACGCGGCGCGTGACGGCCTCGTTGGCGGCCAGCGACGTGCCTTCGGGGAACCAGATGTCCACCAGCACCTCGGGTCGGCTGGAATCCGGGAAGAACTGCTGCTGCACGCGCGACATGCCCACCAGGCCCAGCGCGAAGACCAGCACCGTGATGGCGATGGTCAGCCAGCGGTGCGTCACGCACCAGTTCACGGCGCGCCGGAAGCGGTTGTAGAACGGGCTGTCGAAGACCTCATGCTCGGCTGAGGACGCATTGAGGTTGGTCTCCTCGATGGGCACCTCGCCCGAGGCCACCTCGGGCGGCAGCGTGGCCGCGTGCGGCGGGCGCTTGAGCAGCAGCATGCCCAGGTAGGGCACGAAGTACACCGAGGCGAACCAGCTGAGCACCAGCGCAATCACCGTCACCGCGAAGATGGCGAAGGTGTACTCGCCCGTCATGGACTTGGCCATGCCGATGGGCAGGAAGCCCGCCGCCGTGATCAGCGTGCCGGTCAGCATGGGCTTGGCCGTGATCTCGTAGGCAAAGGTGGCGGCGCGGTACTTCTCGTAGCCTTCCTCCATCTTGCGCACCATCATCTCCACCGCAATGATGGCGTCGTCCACCAGCAGGCCCAGCGCGATGATCAGCGAGCCCAGCGACACCTTGTGCAGGCCGATGTTCCAGTACCACATGGCCAGGAAGGTCGCGGCCAGCACCAGCGGGATCGTGATGGCCACCACCAGGCCCGGGCGCGGATCGATGTACCAGCGCTTCCACAGCGGCTGGTGGCCCTCGCGCTTGTGCAGGCCCAGGCTGATGAAGCTCACGGCCAGCACCACCACCACGGCCTCGATCAGCACCTGCAGGAATTCGTTGACCGAGTCGGCCACGGCCTTGGGCTGGTCCTGCATGTTGGCCAGCTCCACGCCAGCCGGCAGCGTGCGCGCGATGTCGCCCACGGCGCCGCGCAGGGACTTGCCCAGGCGGATGATGTCGCCGCCCTTGGTCATGGACACGCCCAGCGCAATCGTCTCGCGCCCCTGGTGGCGCACCTTCACATTGGCCGGATCGGCATAGCCGCGGCGGATCTCGGCGATATCGCCCAGGCGCAGCTGCGCGCCCGATGCGCCGCGGATGGGCATGGCGCGCAACTCGTCCACCGCCAGGAACTGGCCGGCCACGCGCACCTGCACGTCCTCGCGCGGCGTCTGCAGCACGCCTGCGCCCTCGATGGCGTTTTGCTGGCCCAGCTGGCCCAGCACCTGGTTCATGTCCAGGCCCAGCTGCGACAGGCGGCGCTGCGACAGCTCGATGTAGACCTTCTCGTCCTGCACGCCGAACAGCTCGACCTTGGCCACATCGGGCACGCGCAGCAGCTGCTGGCGCACGTCGTCGGCCATGGTCTTGAGCTCGGCGTAGCTGAAGCCGTCGGCCTGCAGGGCGTAGATCACGCCATAGACATCGCCGAACTCGTCATTGAAGAACGGCCCCTGCACGCCCTGCGGCAGGGTGTAGCGCATGTCGCCGATCTTCTTGCGCACCGTGTACCACAGCTGCTGGACATCGCCGGGGCGCGAATTGTCCTTGAGCTGGAAGATGATCAGCGACTCGCCGGGCTTGGAGTAGCTGCTGATCTTGTCGGCGTAGGGCACCTCCTGCAGCGTACGCTCGATCTTGTCGGTGACCTGCTCGGCCATCTGCTGCGCCGTGGCGCCCGGCCAGTTGGTGCGCACCACCATGGCGCGGAAGGTGAAGGGCGGGTCTTCGTCCTGCCCCAGCTGGAAGTACGAGGCAAAGCCCAGCAGCAGCAGCACGACCATGAAATAGCGCGTCAGCGCCACATGGTCCAGCGCCCAGCGCGAAAGATTGAAGTGCCCGCCCTGCGGCGCCTTGTGCTTGGGCCCGCTCATTGGGCCGCTCCGCTGGACGCAGCACCTGCGGAAGCTGCGGCACCTGCGGCGGCAGGCGCCTGTGCCGGCTGCTGCGTCTTGTCATACCGGTCCTGATAGACCGTGACCTTCTGCCCGGGCGTGAGCACATGCACGCCGGCGGCCACCACCTGCATGCCGGGCGTCAGGCCGGCGGCAATCACGGCCTCGTTGCCATCGGCCGTGGCCAGTTGCACGGGCTGCAGCTTCACCGTGCTGCTGGCGGCATCGAACACCCACACGGCCGTGCCCTGGCCGCCGCCGCCTTCCTGGCGCAGCGCCGTGGTGGGCAGCTTGATCACGGGCTGGCCCGTGGGGCCCATGCCCTCGGGCAGCGCATGGACCGTCGCGCCCAGCGGCGGCACGGCGGCCGCATCCGACGCGGGCAGTGCCACCTTCACCTGGTAGGTGCGCGTGACCGGATCGGCACTGGCCGCCACCTCGCGCACCTGGCCCTGCAGCGGCTGCATGCCGGCCGACCACGGGCGCACATTCACTTTCTGGCCCACGCGGATGGCGCCGCGCTTGTCTTCGGGCACCACGAACACCACGTCGCGCGGGCCGTCCTGGGCAATGCGCACCACGGGCGAGCCGGCCGACACCACCTGGCCGGGCTCGGCGTCTATGCCTGTCACCACGCCGGGCACATCGGCCAGCAGTTGGGCATAGGCCTCCTGGTTGCTCTGCGATGCCAGCTGCGCCTTGGCCTGGTCCAGCGTCGCCTGGGCGGACTTGAGCGTGGCCTCGCGCCGCTCCAGCTCCGCACCGCTGATGAAGTTCTGCGCCTTCAGCTGCGAGTAACGCCTCACATCGGCGGCGGCAAGATCGCGCTGCGTGGTCGCGGCCGTCACCTGGGCGCGCGCGGCGTCAGCTCCCAGCCGGTAGTCGCTGGCATCGAGCCGCGCCAGCAACTGGCCTGCCTGCACGTGCTGGCCCAGTTCCACCTCGCGGCGCACGAGCTTGCCGGCCACGCGAAAGCCCAGGCGCGACTCTATGCGCGCGCGCACCTCGCCCGCGTATTCCAGTTGCGTGTCCAGCGCGCCCACGCCTACGGTGAGCAGCTTGACGGCGCGCACCGGCTCGGGCGGCGGCTCGGCCTTGGAACAGGCGCCCAGCGCCAGCGCGGCGGCCAGGCACAGAGGGGCAAGAAGAAGATGGCGCGGCAAAGCGGGCGCGGCAGGGTTCGATGGCAAGTCGGGCATGTGGATCCGGGAGGGCTGGTGCGAAAAGCGGCTGCGGGCTGCAAGATCCGGGCAACATGCCGCGGCAGCTGGCTGGCGCCGTTTACTGACTGACGGGTTAGTAATTTAGGAGAAGCCCTTGAGCCCGTCAAGTGAAATGCATGGCCTTGCGCGCAGCATCGACAATCGGCCACCGTGAAGTCCACCGCTCCCACCCTGCCCGCCTCCCCCGCCCCGGTCACGCACTACGAGAACTTTCCCGTGGCGTCCTGGCTGTGCCCGCCCCGCTTGCGCCCGCCGATTGCCGCGCTCTACCACTTCGCACGCACTGCAGACGATCTGGCCGACGAGGGCGACGCCACGCCGTCCGAGCGCCTGGCTGCGCTGGCCGCCTACCGTGCCGACCTGATGGCGCTGGGCACCGAAGGCGAGGCCTCCATGCTCGCCCGCACGGCCTGGCCTCTTGTCTTTGCAGGGCTGGCGCCGCAAGTACGCGCCCACCAGCTGCCGCTGGCGCTGATGGACGATCTGCTCAGCGCCTTCGCGCAGGACGTGCGCAAGACCGAATCCGGCGCCACCTACGCCGACCGCGCCGAGCTGCTCGAGTACTGCCGCCGCTCGGCCAACCCCGTGGGCCGGCTGCTGCTGCATCTGTACGGGGTGGATGATGCCGAATCGCTGGCCCGCAGCGACGCCATCTGCACCGCCCTGCAGCTGATCAATTTCTGGCAGGACTTCAGCGTGGACCTGCCACGCCAGCGCCACTACCTGACCGATGCCGACTGCGCCGCCCATGGCGTGCGGCGTGAAGACCTGCGCGCCGAGCCCGCTGCACTGACCCCTGCCGTGCGCGCACTGCTGGCCGAGCAGTCGGCCTGGGCGCGTGCACTGATGCAGTCCGGCGCACCGCTGGTGCACCGCCTGCCGGGCCGCATCGGCTGGGAGCTGCGCCTGGTCGTGCAGGGCGGGCTGCGCATCCTGGACAAGGTCGATGCGCTGCAGGGCGCCAGCCTCTACCGCCGCCCCACCGTCGGCAAGGCCGATGCGCCGCTGCTGCTGTGGCGCGCCCTGCGCATGTGATGGCGGGCCGGCCGTTGCGACACCCAGGCTTTGGCTCCCAGCCGTCCATGGGACAATCCGGCCCCATATGAATCCGGATCAGTACGTCCAAGACAAGGCTGCCGCCTCGGGCAGCAGCTTTTACTACGCCTTCCTCTTCCTGCCGCGCGAGCGCCGTGCCGCCATCACCGCCTTTTATGCGTTCTGCCGCGAAGTGGACGACGTGGTGGACGAAGTCTCCGACCCCGGCGTGGCCGCCACCAAGCTCGGCTGGTGGCAAAACGAAGTGCACCAGGCCTTTGCAGGCAAGCCCTCGCATCCCGTGATGCGGGCGCTCATGCCGCACGCCCCGGTCTACGGCATCGAGGAGCGCCACCTGCAGGCGGTCATCGACGGCTGCCGCATGGACCTGGAGCAGACCCGCTACCTGGACTTCCAGGGCCTGACCCGCTACTGCCACCTGGTCGCAGGCGTGGTCGGTGAAGTGGCCGCGCGCATCTTTGGCCAGACACAGGAAGAAACCACCGCCTACGCCCACAAGATGGGTCTGGCCTTCCAGCTGACCAACATCATCCGCGACGTGGGCGAGGACGCCATGCGCGGACGCATCTACCTGCCCATCAGCGAGCTGCAGCAGTTCGACGTCAAGGCGCATGAGATCACCAAGCGCGAATACTCCGACCGCTTCACCGCGCTGATGCGCTTTCAGGCCGAGCGCGCCCACCGCCTCTACGACGAGGCCCTGGCCTTGCTGCCCGCGGCCGACCGCCGCACGCAAAAGCCCGGCCTGATGATGGCCAGCATCTACCGCACCCTGCTGCGCGAGATCGAGGCCGACGACTTCCGCGTGCTGCACCAGCGCATCAGCCTGCCGCCACTGCGCAAGCTCTGGCTGGCCTGGAAGATGCAGGCGCTGGGGCGCATGGCGCGGTGAGCAGAGACAGCTCCAAAGACAAGCCGCGCGCCGCCATCCTCGGCGGAGGCTGGGCCGGCTTCGCGGCCGCCCTTGCGCTGGCGCGCAGCGGCTGGCACATCACCCTGCACGAGGCCGCACGCGAGCCCGGCGGCCGTGCGCGCGGCATGGACCTCGACACGCCACAGGGCCCGCTGCGCGTGGACAACGGCCAGCACATCCTCATCGGTGCGTACACCGAAAGCCTGCGCCTCATGCGCGAGGTGGGTGTGGACCCTGAACGGGCGCTGCACCGCCAGCCCATGGCCCTGCCCTACGCCGATGGCAGCGGCCTGCGCTTTCCCGACTGGCCTGCGCCGCTGGATGCGCTGGCCGGCATTGCCACCGCACGCGGCTGGAGCCTGGGCGAGCGTGCAGCCCTGCTGGCGCGTGCCGTGCGCTGGCGGCTGGCGGGCTTTCGCTGCGTGCCGCAAGCCACCGTGGCCGACCTGTGCGCCGGCCTGCCGCAGCGCCTGGTCAGCGAGTTCATCGACCCGCTGTGCATCTCGGCGCTCAACACACCCATTCACCTGGCCAGCGGCACGGTGTTCCTTCGCGTGCTGCGCGATGCGCTGTTCAGCGGCAGTGGCGGCTCGCATTTCCTGGTGCCGCGCCGTGACCTGGGCAGCCTGTTCCCCGCGCCGGCCGCGCAGTGGCTGCAAGAGCGCGGCCACGCCGTGCGCCTGGGCAGCCGCGTGGCCGAACTGCAACCCCAGGGCCCGCACTGGACGCTGGGCGCAGCCCAGGGCGAAGACGCGCCCTTCGACGCCGTGCTGCTGGCCTGCCCCGCACCCGAGGCCGCGCGCCTGGCACTCACCGCCGCCGAGCACGACAGCCTGCCTGCACGCGACGGCATAGCCCTGCAGCGCTGGGCGCAGCTGGCCCAGGACCTGCAGCACCGCCCCATTGCCACCGTCTATGCGCAGACCGGCGATCCCTCCCACACCTTGCCCCCGGGCGCGCCCTGGCTGGCGCTGCGCTCCACGCCCGATGCGCCTGCGCAGTTCGTCTTCGACCGGGGGCAACTCGGCGGCCCTCAGGGCCTGATGGCCTTCGTCATCAGCGACAGCGCATCGGACCGCGACACCCTGCAGGCCCAGGTGCTGGCCCAGGCACGGGCGCAGTTGGGCTGGCATGGACTGGTTGCGCTGCGCACCGTGATCGACAAGCGCGCCACCTTCGCCTGCCTGCCCCAACTTCAGCGGCCCGGCCTGGAGCTGGGCCACGGCCTGTGGGCCTGCGGCGATCATGTGGACGGGCCGTATCCGGCCACCATCGAAGGCGCCGTGCGCAGCGGCATGCAGGCTGCCGAGGCCGCAGCCGCAGCCCATCGCACAGCACACACCGACTGACCCCCGGGTATCTCCGTAGCCTGCGGACCCCGGTTTGACAGCAGATTGACAGCCGCCAGCGCCACCATCGCTGGCGCCGCATCTGCTGCGGACCATCCACTACAACGATATCCAGGAGACCAGACATGCCTTCGCGCGACTTTCTTCACCACGCAGACCTGCCCCCGCTCAGCCGCCGCCAACTGCTGGCCGGCACGGGCGCCATGGCCCTGTCTGGTCTGCTGCCTGCGGCCGCGCTGGCGCAGGACGCCTGGCCCACGCGCCCCATCCGCTTTGTCGTGCCCTTTGCGCCGGGCGGCAGCTCGGAAATCGTGGCGCGCTCCACGGCGGCCGAGCTGTCCAAGACCCTGGGCCAGAACGTCTTCGTGGATAACAAGCCCGGCGCGGCCGGCAACATCGCCATGCAGGAAGTGGCGCGCGCCGATGACCAGAGCACCGTCATCCTGGGCCACATCGGCACGCTGGCCGTCAATCCCTACATCTTCGACAAGCTGCCCTACGACGCCAACAAGGACTTCCAGCCCGTCAGCCTGCTGGCCAAGGTGCCCAGCCTGTACGTGGTCCACCCCGATGTGCCGGTCAAGAACCTGCGTGAACTCATCGCCTACGCCAAGAAAAAGCCGGGCCAGCTCAGCTACGGCTCGGCCGGCAATGGCAGCGCCGGGCACCTGGCCTTCGAGTACCTGAAGATGACGGCCGAGATCTTCATGCTGCACGTGCCCTATCGCGGCACGGGGCCCATGATGACGGACCTGATGTCGGGCCGCCTGGACGCTGCCTCGGTCGGCGCTGCCGCCCTGCTGCCCTTCATCAAGGCAGGCAAGGTGCGCTGCATCGCCACGGGATCGACCCAGCGCCTGCCCCAGTTGCCCGACGTGCCCACCGTGGCCGAGCAGGGCTTCCCGGGCTTCGAGATGACGCAGTGGTACGGCATGCTCGCCCCCTCCAGCATGACCAAAGCCCACGTGGACAAGCTGGCCGCCGAGTGCGCCAAGGCCGTCAAGGCGCCGGACGCGCTCAAGCGCCTGCAGGGCGATGCGGCCGAGCCCATCGGCAGCACGCCCCAGCAGTTCGCGCAGTTCATTGCCTCCGAGCAGACACGCTGGCAGAAAGTGCTCAAGCGCGCCCAGGTCAAGCCGGACTGAGCGCACACGGACTGACACTCCCAGGTACAGGCGCAGGCCCCGGCATCAGCTGGCCGGGCCAGCCTTCTCGGCCATGGCGCGCAACACGCCCTGGCTGGCCTTTTGCACATGCTCGGCGCTCAGGCGCGCAGCCTGGTCCGCGTCGCCCTGCTCTATTGCCGTCACGATGGCATCCAGCTCGGCCAGCGTCTGCGGCAGGCGCCCGGGCTGGGACATGGAGATGCGCCGCAGCACCGTCACGCGGTTGTTCAGCTGCCGCAGCATCTGGCCGGCCACCAGATTGCCGCAGCCCTCGATCAGGACGTCGTAGAACTGGTTCTTGATCGCCAGCAGGGCCACCTTGTCGCTGGCCACGGCGGGCACTGCCAGCTCGCCCAGCTTGGCGCGCAGCGCGGCGCGCTGGCCTGCCGAGGCATGCAGCGCAAAGCCCCGGCTGGCCAGGCCCTCCAGGCTGGCCCGCACCTCGTAGATATCGCGCACTTCCTGCACCGAGATGTCCGTGACCTCGGGACCCCGGTGCGGAACGATGGTGATCAGCCCCTCGGCCTGCAGGTGCTGCAGGGACTCGCGCAGGCACGAACGGCTCACATCAAGGCTCTCGCACAGTTCGCGCTCGGACAGCTTCTGGCCCGGCGCAAACACGCCATCGAGGATGGCCGTGCGCAGGGTCTGCGTCGTGCGCTGGCGCAGCGACGTTTCTTCGCGGGGGACACGCAGCATCTGGTTCATGGGACGAATCCTACCCGCCAATCCAGGGGCCGGACGGACTGACGGATTGTCATACACACACCTGGCCCGGCAGGCAATCCCGATTTTCATCAAGTATGATTGTCTGACAATCTGATTAAATCCATTCCACCGAAAGACACCTTCACCGCCTTCCATCAGGAGTTTTCATGACCCGAGCCTACGCCCCCAAGAACCCCGCCCTCTTCGACCAGGGCCTGTCCACCCGCCGCGAGGTGCTGGGCGCCGAGTATGTCGATGCGTCCATCCAGAACGCCACGGACTTCAATATCGACATGCAGGAGCTGGTCACCCAGTACTGCTGGGGCGATGTCTGGAACCGCCCGGGCCTGGACCGCAGGACGCGCTCCTTCCTGAACCTGGCCATGATCACGGCGCTGAACCGCCCGCATGAACTCAAGCTGCATGTGCGCGGCGCCATCAACAACGGCCTGACCAAGGAAGAGGTCAAGGAGGTCTTCCTGCAGACCGCCATCTACTGCGGCGTGCCGGCCGCCATCGACTCCTTCCGCGTGGCGTCGGAAGTCTTCAAAGAGATGGACATCTGAGGCACGCAGCATGACCACCATAGGATTCATCGGCCTCGGAATGATGGGCCAGCCCATGGCCCACCTGCTGCACGCCGCAGGGCACGCCCTGGTCATCCGGGACGCCGTGCCCGCTGCCACCGCACGATTCGCTCAGGAGCATGAGGGCGTGGCCGTGGCATCCGGCGCGGCCGACTTTGCCGGCTGCAGCGTGGTCTTCACCATGCTGCCCGACTCCCGCATCGTCGATGCCGTGGTGGGCGAACTGGCACCGCACCTGCCGCCCGGCGCCTGCATCATCGACATGAGCTCGGCCGACCCCAACCGCACGCGGGCGCTAGCCGGCCTGCTGGGCGAGCGCGGCATCGGGCTGCTGGATGCGCCGGTCTCCGGCGGCGTCAAGCGCGCCATTGCGGGCACGCTGTCCATCATGGTCGGCGGCGATGCGGACCTGCTCGCCCAGCACCTGCCGCTGCTGCAGCGCATGGGCCAGGCCATCACCCATGTCGGCCCCGTGGGCGCAGGCCATGCGCTCAAGGCGCTGAACAACTATGTCTCGGCGGCGGCCCTGATCGCCACGGCCGAGGCCATCCATGCAGGCGCGGCCTTCGGCATTGCGCCGGCCACCATCGTGGACGTGATCAATGCCTCCACCGGCAAGAACAACACCACCGAAAACAAGGCCCACCAGTTCATGCTGAACGGCGCCTTCAACTCGGGCTTCTCGCTGGCGCTGCAGGCCAAGGACGTGGGCATTGCCCTGTCGCTGGGCCAGGCCATGCACACGCCCATGGCACTGGCCGAACAGGTCAGCGCCATGGCGGCCGACGCCTCCAGGTCCCTGGGACCCGCCGCCGACCACACCGAGCTGTACAGGTACGTGGCCCCGGCCTGAACCTGCGCCGTCTCGCCGTCGTCAAGGGCCGCATGCAGCCCTTGCCTTCCTGCCTCACGCCACCAAACACGCCACCGACAACCGGCCGCACAGAGCCGGCGGCCCCTGCACGCGCCTCCAGGAGACAAACCCATGCGCCCCCTCATCCGCAATCCCCTCGCACAGACCCTTCTCGCCGCCGCGCTGGCAGCAGCCAGCCTTGCCGCCCAGGCCTTCCCCAACAAGCCCGTCACCATCGTCGTTCCCTACGCGGCCGGAGGCTCCACCGACGTGCTGGCCCGCGTGCTGGCCGAGGCCATGACGCGCGACCTGGGCCAGCAGGTCATCGTCGAGAACCTGGGCGGCGCCGGTGGCACCATCGGCACCAGCCGCGTCACACGCGCCCAGGCCGACGGCCACACCCTGCTGCTGCACAACATGGGCATCGCCACGGCGCCCGCGCTCTACAGCAAGCTCTCTTTCGATGTGAGGCGCGACCTGGAACCCATCGCGCTGGCCGGCGACGTGCCCATGATCCTGGTGCGCAGCAAAGGCTTTGCGCCCGCCACGCTGGCGGACTTCATCGCCCACATGAAGGCCAAGCCGGGCGAAGTGCGCTTCTCGCATGCCGGCGTAGGCGCCACCTCCCACCTGTGCGCCATGCTGCTGCTGCAGACCACCTCCACCGAGGCCACCCTGGTGCCCTACCGTGGCACGGGTCCGGCCCTGCAGGACCTGGTGGCAGGCAATGTCGATGTCATCTGCGACCAGCCCGTGGCCACCGGCCCGCACATACAGGCGGGCATGCTCAAGGGCTACGCCGTCGCCACGCGCGAACGCCTGCCCTCCCTGCCCGATGTGCCCACCTTCGCGCAGGCAGGCCAGCCCGGTTTCGAGCTTGCCGTATGGCACGGCCTCTACGCCCCGCGAGGCACGCCCCAAGCCGTCATCGAGCGCCTCAACAAATCGCTGCGCACCGCCCTGGCCGAACCCGCCCTGGTCAAGCGCTTCACGGACATGAGCGTCATCATCCCGCCCGCAGACCGCCTCACCCCCGACGCCCTGCGCCAGCACACCGCCGCAGAAATCAAGCGCTGGGACCCGGTGATCAAGGCTGCGGGGGCCAAGGCCGAGTAACGCCGCACTACGACGACACCGGCCTGCGGGCCACGACATCAAAGCGATGCCAGTGCTTGGGGCCCCGCATGCTGGGGGCCATGCCATCGAACTCCTTGAAGGCCACCAGCTCCATGCCATCCAAAAGGTGCAAGACCTGATCACGCGAATGAAAGCTCATGGACTGCGAATCGGCCCAGGCATCGCGCGGCCCGAAAAAATGACCGGCGAACACACCGCCCGGACGCAGCGCAGAACGCACCAGCGACCAAAACGCATCGAAGCACTCAGGATGGCAAAAGGGCAGGCTCAGTCCAGCGTGGATCAGATGCGCTGCAGGCAAAGAGGAAAGATCCTCGAAACGGCAAGCCTGCAGCGTCAAAGCGCCGGGCGCCTGCGATGCCAGGGGGCGCAAGCCCTCGATGGCCGCAGGTTCGCTGTCGATGGCGTGGACGCGCCAGCCGGTACTGAGCAGCACGCGGCACTCATGGCCCGCGCCACAGCCCAGATCGATGGCCGCTTTATCTGCCGTATCACCCGCCAACGCGTCAAGCGCCTGCACCAGCAGAGGAGATATCTTGCGTCCCTCGGTAAAGCGGTAGTAGTCCGTCCAGCTCATGGGTGTGACGCCTGCGGCGTCATCTCTCCATCCACCACTGGATGACGATCTTGGCGACGTAGCCGACAAAGCCCACGCCCAGGCCCAGGAAAATCACGAAGGTGCCGAACTTTCCTGCCTTGGACTGGCGTGCCAGCTGCAGGATGATGAACACCATGAAGAGGATGAAGGCCCCCACGCCGTAGGTGAGGAAGAAATGGGCGATCTGTTCTTCTGTATACCCGAATATCACGACAACACCGTCCTACATCCTCCCCTGCAGGCCCGGCCGGTCCGGGCCCGCCCGGCTCAACGCGCCGGGAAGGCCGACGCATCGACCAGATCGCGGTACGCGTGCCAGCTCGCGTGCCCCAGCAGGGGCATCACGGCCACCAGTCCCAGCAGCCAGCTGCCCAGGCCCAGCAGGGTCAATAACACAATGAGGGCGGCCCACAGTGCCAGAGGCACAGGGGTGGCCAGCACGGCCAACCAACTGGTCAGCACGGCCTGGCGCACCGTCACCCGCCTGTCCAGCATCAGCGGCATGGCCACCACGCTGGACGCAAAAATAGGCGCTGCCAGAAAACTGCCCAGCGCCAGCCATATCGCAAACAACTGCCCGTCGCGGGCCAGCACCACGTGCTGCAGGAAATCCGCCGGAGTGGCAATGCGCACGGGCGAGAGCACGGTGATCAGCGACGCCGACACCAGCACCCAACCCGTGGCCGCCAGCGACAGCAGCAGCCCGAACTGCACCAGGCACCAGTAGCCGCCCTGCCCCTCGGCCTTGGCCGCATGGCCGTTTTGCCAGCGCGTCCAGGTACGCCGCACCAGGGACAGATCGGCAGCCTCGCCGCGCTCCAGCGCACGGCTGATGGCGTAGAGGCTGGTCGCCACGACAGGGCCGACGATCAGGAACCCCGACAGGGCCCCGGCCATCAGCCAAAAGCGATTGTGCCCCAGCGTCAAGATCAAAAACCCGATCAAGGTCAACACCAAGCCATGTGCCAGGCTCAGCCAGGGCGCCCTGGCCATGTCGCGCGCGCCACGCGCCAGCCAGCTCAGGGGGTGTTTCCAGCCGATGCTGCGCACGGCGGGGAGGACGGGGGGGTGGAGGAAAGCTGTGCTGTGGCTGATGGGCATGGCGTGGCGCGGCTTCGCGGGCAGGCAGGGTCAGCTGTCAGCCAGCCCCTGGCACAACTGCGCAAGGCTGGCCACCGTGACGTGGGGCGTGGACCCCTCGTGAGGCCATGCTACGCCCGTGCGGTTGAGCCAGACTGCGTGCATACCCGCATCCATGGCGCCCAGCGCGTCGAGCCGCGCGTCGTCGCCAATGTGCAGCACCTCGTCAGGCGCCACGCCAGCCGCCGCCGCTGCCGCGTGGAAAAAGCGCACATCGGGCTTGGCCATGCCGGCCTTGCTGGCGCTCAGCGCGGCATGGAAATGCTCGCCGATGCCCACCACATGCACGCTGGCGTTGCCATTGCTCAAGGCCACCACGGGCCAGCGCGCGGCCAGGAACTGCAGGGCGGGCAGCGCGTCCTCGTACAAGTCCACGCGCTGGCGCTCGGCAAAGAAAAGATCGAAGGCCGGCTCGGCCAGCGCGCCGTCGTCGCCATTGCGCTGCAGCGCCAGGCGGATGGACTCGCGGCGCAGGCCGCTCAGGTCATGGGCCAGGTCGGGACGATCGCGCTCGATCTGCACGCGGATGGCGCGCACGGCGGCCACGTCGCGCAGCGCCGCGGCCGTGGCCGGCGCATGGGTGTGCAGCCAGTCCAGCAGCACCTGTTCGGCACGCGAGATGGCCGGCCACACAGGCCACAGCGTGTCATCCAGATCGATGGATATGGCGCGGATGCGGCCGCTGCGGCGCAACTGCTGCAAGGCGGTCAGTGCAGGGGCAAATGAGGATTCGGCGAGGTGAGCGGTGGTGGCTTGGGACATGGTCCGAGCATAGCGAAGGCAGCCGCTGCAGGCTGCCGCCGGGTCATCGGGCTCGCATGGCAGGCCGCCGCGTCCTGCCACAATCGGGGCCATGCCATCCCGCTTTGCGCCAGAACCCCCATTCCGCCACGACCAACCCCAGCGCACCGCCGTGCTGCTGTGCAACCTTGGAACGCCCGACGCGCCCACGGCCCCGGCCGTGCGCCGCTACCTGGCGCAATTCCTGGGCGACGACCGCGTGGTCGAGATCCCCAGGATTGCCTGGCTGCCCATCCTGCACGGCATCATCCTGCGCACGCGGCCGGCCAAGTCGGCGGCCAAGTACGCCACCGTCTGGCATGAGAAGGACGGCTCCCCCCTTCAGCACTGGAGCGAGCGCCAGGCCCTGCTGCTGCGCGGCTGGCTGGGCGAGGCCGGGCACAACGTGCTGGTGCGCCATGCCATGCGCTACGGCAACCCGTCCATCCCCAGCGTGCTCGATGCCCTCAAGGCCGAAGGCGCCACGCGCATCCTCATCCTGCCGCTGTACCCGCAGTACTCGGGCACGACCACGGCCAGCGTGTTCGACGCGGTCTATGACTGGGCCCGCACCCAGCGCCACATCCCCGAGCTGCGCTTCGTCAACCGCTACCACGACGACGCTTCCTACATCGACGCGCTGGCCCAGCGCATCGAGGCCCACTGGCGCGGCAACGGCCGTGGCGAGAAACTGGTCATGAGCTTTCACGGCGTGCCCGAGCGCACGCTGCACCTGGGCGACCCCTACCACTGCGAATCGCGCAAGACCGCCCGCGTGCTGGCCGAGCGCCTGGGCCTGTCGCCCTCGCAATACCTAGTGACCTTCCAGTCGCGCTTTGGCAAGGCCAAATGGCTGGAGCCCTATACCGAACCCTCGCTGATCGAGCTGGCACGCAGCGGCACCAAGCGCGTGGACGTGGTCTGCCCCGGCTTCACCAGCGACTGCCTGGAAACGCTGGAGGAAATCAGCCAGGAAGCGCGCGAAGCCTTCATGCATGCGGGCGGCGAGCAGTTCGAGTACATCGCCTGCCTCAACGACAGCGCGCCCTGGATCACGGCGCTGAGCCGCATCGCCCAGCAGCACCTGCAGGGCTGGCCCACGCAGAAGGCGCCGCAGGCCGAACTGGACGCCAGCCTGGAGCGCGCCAAGGCCGTGGGCGCACAGCGCTGAGGCCGTTCTGCATCTTCTGCACCGCGCCATATAACCCTGCCTCATGAGCAGAATGCATAAGCGTCTTTGTATATAGATGCTGCAAGCGGGACAATTGCACCTCTGTTGCTTGTCCCGCCGGTCTTCCATGGCCGGCCCCAGCCATCATGACCAAGACCTTTTCCCCTGCTCTGCGCCTGGCGGCCCCGCTGCTGGCGCTGGGCCTTGCCTGCACCGCCCTGGGCACGGCCCACGCCGCCGAACCCCTGCTCACGCCCGCAGGCGTGCAGGCCGCCGCCGGCCAGGACGCCGTGCGCATCATCGACATCCGCGATCCCAAGGCCTATGGTGAGCGCCACATTCCCGGTGCGCTCAACGCTCCCTACGGCAAATGGCGCGGCCCCGCCACCAATCCCGGTGAACTGCCCGAGCTGCCCAAGCTCACCGAACTCGTGCAGTCCCTGGGGCTGACGCCGGCCACCCACGCCATCGTGGTCTCCACGGGCGCGGACGCCACCGACTTCGGCGCCGCAGCGCGCGTGTACTGGACGCTCAAGCTGCTGGGCCTCAAGGAGCTGTCCGTGCTCAACGGCGGCATGAAGGCCTGGAACGAGCAAAAGCTCCCGCAGGACAACGAGGCCGTCAAAGTGGCCCGCAGCAGCTACCAGCCCCAGCTGGACACCAGCCTGATCGCCACGCGCGAGGATGTGGGCCAGCATGTCAGGCTCAGCAACGCCGCCCTGGTGGACTCGCGCCCCGACGCCTTCTACCAGGGCAAGACGCGCGCGCCGGCCGCCAAGCTCTCGGGCACCCTGCCCGGCGCGCAGCAGCTGGACTTCAACCAGTGGTTCGTGCCCGGCACCTCCACCTTTGTCGATACCGCAACGGCCAAGCAGATCGCGGCCAAGGTCAAGCGCGAGCAGGGCCAGGACATGGTGGCCTTCTGCAACACCGGCCACTGGGCGGCCACCGACTGGTTCGGCCTGTCCGAAGTCGCGGGCCTGCCGGGCGTCAAGCTGTATGCGGGCTCCATGGTGGACTGGACGCAGCAGGCCGATGCGCCGCCCATGGCCAACCAGCCCGGCCGCGCCGAATCCCTGGCCTACGACGCCAAGCAGTGGTGGGAAAAAAAGTTCAAATAAACACTCCCTGAGGCGCTTGCGCGCCTTCCCCCCGTGGCACGGCGCCTCTCTACCCGCTTCGCGGGGAAGGGCGACTGCATGGAGAAAAATGATATGAAACGACTTCCTCTTGCGGCCATCCTGGCCGTTTTCTTTGGCTGGCTGCTGTGGAGCGTCTCGGTGCGCCAGGCCGCGCTGTTCGCCGTGGGCCTGGGCCTGGGCGCGGTGCTGGCCGGCAAGCGCTTTGGCTTCACCACGGGCTGGCGCATGCTGATCGAGGACAAGGACGCCAGCGGCGTCTTCGGCCAGTTGCTGCTGCTGGCGCTGGCCGCTGCGCTGGCCATGCCGCTGCTGGGCCACTATCCCGAACTCACGGCTGCCCTGGGCCCGCCCAGCATCAGCCTGCTGGTGGGTGCCTTCGTCTTCGGCCTGTGCATGCAGATCGCGGACGGCTGCGGCAGCGGCACGCTGTACAAGGCCGGCATGGGCATTCCCATGAATGCGGCCATCCTGCCCGTGTTTGCCATCGGCAGCTTCCTGGGCAGCCTGCACCTGGGCTGGTGGCTGGACCTGGGCAACACCCAGCCCGTGGGCCTGGTCACGGCCTGGGGCTGGGCCCCTGCCCTGCTGGCCACGCTGGCTGCGCTGGCCGTGGTCGCGCTGGGCGTGGCCTGGTATGTGCGTGGCGCCAACGTGGCACTCAAGCGCCCCGCCAAGCCGCTGTTCGTGCGCAAGTGGGTGGTGGGTGCCGTGCTGCTGGCCGTGCTGGCCACGCTCAACCTCATCATTGCGGGCCAGCCCTGGGGCGTGGTCTACGGCTTCGGCCTGTGGGCCGCCAAGATCGCCAACGCCACAGGCGCCGTGGACCTGGCCGGCAACTGGTTCTGGAGCCAGCCCGGCAACGCCGCGCGCCTGCACGAGACCGTGCTGCTGGACGTGACCAGCATCACCAACATCGGCATCCTGGGCGGCGCCCTGTGGGTGGCTGCCGCCAAGCCCGTCAATGCCAAGCCGCTCACTGGCACGCAATGGATGGTGGCCCTGGTGGCAGGCCTGGTGCTGGGCTACAGCTCGCGCCTGGCCTTCGGCTGCAATGTGGGCGCCATGCTCTCGGGCATCTCCACGGGCAGCATCCACGGCTGGATCTGGGTGCCGCTGGCCTTTGCCGGCACCATCTTCGGCCTGCGCATCCGCCGCCACTTCAATTTCTGAAAGGACCCGCCATGACACAACAGAACAGCCTGCGCGCGGTCTTCTGGGCCGTGCTCGTCCTCTTCCTGGCCTGGGACCACCTGCACTCGCCCCCCGTGGACCTGCGCTTCGAGGCACCGCTGATCGCGGCCGGCTCGGGCAAGGCCACGCAAGGCGGGCACTGCTCGATGCCGGCGGGCAAATAGACCAAGACCAAGACCAAGGTCAGGGGACGCTGGGCGCCGGCCCCTCATCCGCGCCAGCCGTCACGGGCAGCGGCGCGGTTTCCACATCGAAGCCGGCCGCCTGCCAGGCCTTGAGGCCGCCCACCAGCGGGCGCACGTTGGCGAAGCCCGCGCGCTGCAGCTGGCGCGCCAGCCGCGCGGCCGAGATTTCATTGGGACAGTCGCAATAGACCACCACCCCGTGAGGATGGTCGTGCTGGGGCAGCAGGTGCGCATGCGACTCGCCGCCATCGCGCGGGCGCAGCTCCCAGGACTGTGCACCCGGGATATGGCCCTGGCGGTACTGCGGCAGGGCGCGCACATCGATCACCGTGGGCTGCATGCCCTGGGCATGCAGGCCCGCCAGCTCGCGCACCGACATGCGCGGCATGCGCAATGAACGCACCATGCGATGGCGCTGCCACCACTTGCGCACGATGAACAGCCCCAGCGCCACGGCCAGCAGCAACAGGCCCCACTGGCCCAGCGCGGTGAGCACGCCCAGCAGGTCTTCCACCGTGGAGCTGAACAGCGAGCCCAGGTACACGGCCGAGCCTACCCAGATCAGCGCACCCAGCCCGTCATACAGCACGAAGCTGCGCAGCGGCGTGCCCATCACGCCGGCCAGCGCGCTGGCGATGGAGGCGAAGCCCGGCACGAACTTGGCCACCAGCAGCGACCTTGCGCCCCAGCGGCCGTAGACGGTCTCGGTCTGGCGGATGCAGGCATCGGGCGACAGCGAGATGCGGCAGATGCGTCCCAGCACACGGTGGCCGTAGGCCTTGCCGGCCTGGTACCAGAACAGGTCGGCAATCAGCGCCGCGCTCACGGCCACGGCCACCAGCCACAGCAGGCGCACCCAGTCGGCGCCTTCCAGCGCACCGGTCACGACCAGCACCGGGTAGGCCGGAATCGGCGCGCCCAATTGCTCGACGAACACATTGAGAAAGACGATGCCGAAGCCGTACTCGCGGATCAGCTCCACCAGAAAACCCATGTCAGGCCTCTCTTGCCCAGACGGTGCCCGCACCCGAAAAAGAAGGCGAGGCTGCACCCGTCGCAAATGCTAGCGCGGCTGCAACATCCGCGCCCGGCCCGGGTTGATGCTCAGCCGCGCTGCAGATGCTCCAGCACCCATTGCCAGTGCGCGGGCACGTTCAGCGCCGGCGCATGGCCGCAGCCGGGCACCTCCTGCCAGTGCAGCAGGCCGCGCGCGCCGGGGCCGCGCGTGGTCATTTCCCTGGCCACCTCGGGCAGCACCAGGTCCGAGTCCACGCCCCGCAGCAGCAGCACGGGGATCTCCAGCGCGTCGTAGTGCGGCCAGATGCCGTAGTCGTCGTCATGGGCCGTGAACTGCTCGATCATGGCCGGGTCGTAGTGCGGCGTGACGCGCCCATCGGGCAGGCGGCGCACGCTGGTTTCGGTGAGCTTGCGCCACTCGGCCTCGCCGAGCCAGCCATAGGGCCGGTAGGCCTGGCGAAAAAAGGCCTCCAGCTCGCCCACGGTGTCGAAGGCCGGCGGCTCACCCGCATAGGCCTTGATGCGCGCCAGCGCTGACTCGGCCAGTTGCGGCGCATTGTCGTTGAGCACCAGCGTCGCAATGCGGGCGCGCAGCGAAGGCTCGAACAGGCCCGAGGCGCAGACCGTGCCGATGGCCCCGCCCATGGACGTGCCCACCCAATGCGCGCGCTCCAGCCCCAGCGCATCGAACAGCCCGCGCGCAATGCGGGCGTAGAAGCCCAGCCGGTATTCCTCGCGCGGCGCGCGGCTCCACTGGCTCAGGCCCCGGCCCAGCGTGTCGGGGCAGACCACGCGCCAGCCCTGCCCCGCCAGGAACTGCGCCAGCGCATCCATGTCGCGCCCCGTGCGTGCCAGCCCGTGCCAGGCGATGACCGTACCCGCAGGCTCCGCGCCGGGCGCAGGCTGCCAGTCCATGTAGTGGATCTCATAGCCCGAGCAGTGCGCGTAGCGGGAATCCGGCACGGCAACACAAGGGGATGCGGACGAGGGTGATGCTGTGGAAGCCATGGAAGAAATCTCTGTGCAGGAGCGGCCGGCCGCCGTGGCAGCCGGCCGCCCCGGGGCCTGGCTCACTCAGGGATGCGGATCAGCCCGTCGCTGACCTCGATGGTGTTGGCCGTTGCGGGCCGCGTCACGAAGGGCGGCACCTGGGCCGCCGTGATGGCAGGCGCCGCGCCCGGCTGGCCGCCGCGCGGCGTGGTGCGCACCACCTGGCTGGCGGGCAGCGCGGTGCTGCTGCGCAGGTTGGCCCACACGGCATCCATGGCCTGGTTGAAGTACGGGTGCAGCGGCACGAAGCGCGTGTCGAAGCCGGAGAACGGCAGGAAGGCATCGAAATGCTGGGCATTCACCACCTCGATATAGCGCAGCCGCGTGCTGGAGCCATCCAGGCCACGGTTGAGCACCGTGTAGGCGCGCGCATTGTGGTTGACCGGCACCAGCGCATCGCTGCGGCCCGCCACGATGATGGTGGGCTTGCCGCGCAGCCTGCCGGTATGCAGCACCTCGTTGATGCCGGCGCGCACGGCGTCGCTCTGGGCACGCGTGGGCACGCTGCTCTCGGACAGGTTGAAGCCGGTCACCGGATCGAAGCCCGTCACCAGCGCGTGCTGGCACAGCGCGTTGTCCAGGCCCAGGTCGGCCACGCGCGTGGAGGGCGACACGGCAAACTGCCAGGCCTTGGCCCCGCCCACCGAGTCGTTGTAGACCACCGTGGCGGGCGTGCCGTTGGCCGTGCCATTGGCCGTGGCAAAGCTCTGGGCCAGCGCGGCCCCCGTGGCGGGCACCACGTCGCCCGTGGCATTGGCGGCCGCAAAGCTGGTGCGGCACAGGTTGGCATCCACGCCAAACCGGCCATAGGCCATGGTGTACATGGCCGACAGGATGGGGCCGTTGCCCAGCGCGTAGTGGGCGTTGTGCATGCGGTCGTGGTCGCGCGTCCAGCCGTACAGGCGCAGCTTGCTCAGCGCATTGGCGGCGCGGTCGGCCGTGGTGGCGCCGATGACCAGGCCCTTGGCGGCCAGGCTGGTGCAGCGTGCCTCGGCACGCGCCGTCATGGCGGTGAGGCCTATGTAGTTGAAGATCGAGGTCTCGGTCAGCGCCGCATCGGGAGCCAGCGCCGCGCAGGGCTGGTAGATGTTGCCGTAGGTGGTGTACTCGGCCAGCGTGCGGCCCGGGTTGGGCATGGTCGCATTGCCCACGGCAATGGTGTAGCCCTGGCGCGTGGGCATCTCGGTCACGGGTTCGGAGGCCACCACGCCGTCGATCAGGCCGTCCGTATCCAGCTCGGCCGCACGCAGCACGGCCGCGCCGCCGTTGGAGGCCGAGCCCGCCAGCACCAGCGTGTTGTCCTTGCCGAAGGGCACGGGGTCCTGCGTGGTGCCATAGCGGGCATTGAGCACGTACAGCGCATAGCGGGCCGCCGCCAGCGTGTCGTTGCCCCAGTCCTTTTCAGGGTTCTGCTGGGAATGCGCGTGCTTGATGGCAATGCGGTTGGGAAACGCCGCGTTGTAGGCGGCGCGCGCCGCATCGGTCAGCCGTGCGGCAAAGAAGGACAGGCTGCCCGCATCCGTGCGCGTGGCGCGCGTGCCGTCCAGCTTGTTGACGGTGTCGTCGCTCAGGTTGTGCAGGCCCACGCCCTTGCCCGCGTCGGTCAGCGCCACGGCGCAGCCCTTTTTCAGGCCCCACTCGCCCGCCGTGCCGATGGCGCCATACACGCCGCGCGAGCCCGAGGACGGGCCCAGCACGATGCAGGGCCGGTTGCGGTCAAAGCTGTCCGGCACCTGCACGGCCACCATGGTCTGCTTGCGGCCCGTGCCGTCGTCCAGCACGGCCAGGTACTCGCGCCCGGGGATCAGCCCTTCGCCCGCAGTCACCTGCCCGTCTGCCGTGATGTTGGGGCCGTACAGCGTGCCATAGCCGCCGCCCGCCGTGGGGTCCAGGATGCCCCGGTAGTTGGAGTACAGCGCATTGCGCCGAAGCTCCGCCGCCGTGGGATTGGCAGGGTCCGCATACAGGGGCGCGGCTGCGGCGCCCAGGCCCGTCTTGCCCAGGCCGCCCGTCAGCAAGTCCTGCGTGGCTGCCGTGGCACCCGTGCCGGTAGCCGTGGCCGGATACACCGTGGCGCCCAGCTCGGTAAAGCCCTTGGGCAGGTCGTTGCTGGGCTCACGCTCGCCGCTGCCGCAGGCCGCCAGCGCGGCCGCCGCCAACGCCGTGAAGGCCCAGCGCCAGGGGGTTGCAGGAATCGACGACACCATCTCTTCACGCTTCAACATGCCCATCTCCTTGTGGTAGTTCTCTGATGCACGAATGCGCCAGGGGCCCTGGTCAGGCTCCGGCGCGGGAAGAACGCAGACGCCCCACGACGCCCGTGGGGAAATAGTAGACCGACAACACGAACAGCACGCCCAGCCACAGCAGCCAGCGGTCGGGCGACAGCAGCGCGGCCAGCCAGGGCAGGCTGTGCGCGGCCTCGCTGGCCACGCGCAGCAGGTCCTGCAGATAGCTCTGGGCGATGAGGAACAGCACCGAGCCGATCGCCGCGCCATAGATGGTGCCCATGCCGCCGATCACCACGATCAGCAGGCAGTCCATCATGATCTCGAACGACAGCGAGGTATCTGGCCCGTTATAACGCAGCCACAGCGCCAGCATGGCCCCGGCCACGCATGCGAACAGGGCCGACAGCACGCTGGAGAGGGTGCGGTACACCACCACGCGGTAGCCGATGGCCTCGGCGCGGAACTCGTTCTCGCGGATGGCCTGCAGCACGCGGCCGAACGGGGAATTGACGATGCGCAGCAGCGCCAGCACCAGCGCCACGGCCAGCACGAACAGCAGGTAGTAGGTGATGATGCGCCCGTCGATCAGCACGCCCAGCACCTCGTTCTCGAACGGCTCGAAGCTGGGCGACAGCCACTCGGGCAGCTTGAAGCTCAGCCCGTCCTCCCCGCCCGTCCATTCCGACAGTTGGGAGGCCAGCGTCTGGAACGCCGCCGCCACGGCCAGCGTGATCATGGCAAAGAAGATGGCCCGCACGCGCAGCGAGAACAGGCCGATGGCCAGCGACAGCAGCAGCGACACCAGCAGCGCCGCGCCCAGGCCCAGCGCCAGCGCGCCCCAGCCCGCGCCCATGCGCGACGATGCAATCGCCACGCCATAGGCGCCAATGCCGAAGAACATGGTGTGCGCAAAGCTCACGATGCCGGTGTAGCCCAGCAGCAGATCGAAGCTGGCCACCAGCACCACGAAGATCAGCACCTTGGCCGCCACGTTCAGCGCCTTCACGCCAGGGAACACGAACGGCGCCGCCGCCAGCCCCAGGAAGATCAACAGCAGCAGCACCGCCAGCACGCGGCTGCGCGGCAGGTCGCCGGAAAGCAATCGGTTGAGCATGTCGATCACTCCTTCAGCGGTTGGCCACGGGATAGACGCCCTGCGGGCGCCACAGCAGGATGGCCACCATCAGCGCGATGTTGGAGAACAGCGCCACCTTGGGCACCAGGAACCCCGTGTAGTTGGCCATCAGCCCCACCAGCAGCGCGCCGATCAGCGCCCCGCCCGTGCTGCCCAGCCCGCCGATGATGATCACGATGAAGATCAGCACATTCACCTGCGCGCCCATCTGCGGCACCACGCTCTGCTGGTACATGCCCCACATCACCCCGCCCAGCCCGGCCAGGGCCGAGCCCGCCACGAACACGCCCACGAACAGGCGGCGCACGCGGTAGCCCAGGGCCTCCACCATCTCGCGGTCCTGCACGCCCGCGCGGATCAGCAGGCCGATCTTGGTGCGCGACAGCGTCCAGGCCAGCAGGGCAAACACCGCCAGCCCCACCAGCACGGCCACCACGCGGTACTTTTCCACGGCGGCATCGCCCAGCAGCCAGGCGCCCTTCATGCCCTGGGGCAGCGGCAGCGGAATCTGCTGCGGGCCCCAGATGAGCTTGATCAGCTCCTCGCCGATGATCATGCCGCCCATGGTGATCAGGATCTGCTTGAGATGCTGGCCGTACACGGGCCGCACGATGAAGCGCTCGAACGCCAGCCCGATGGCACCCGCCACCAGCATGGCCACCACCATGGCCGGCAGCACGGCCAGCAGGTTGCGCCACAGCTGGTCCGACCCCGTCCAGTCGCCCATGGCACCCAGCACGTTGGTGGCCACGAAGGCACCCAGCGCGATGAACACGCCGTGGCCGAAGTTCAGCACGTCCATCAGCCCGAACACCAGCGTCAGCCCCGAGGCGATGATGAACACGATCATCCCCATGGCCAGCCCCGCCACCGTCAGCGTCAGCCAGGTCGAGCCCGAGCCCACCAGCGGCAGCGCCGCCAGGGCCAGCACGGGCACCAGCAGCAGCGGCTTGAAATCCACATCCAGCCTGTTCAGCTTGTTCATAGCGAAAGCCCCAGCAGCGACTGCTGCAACGCCGCGTCTGCCGAGAACTCGGCCATGCCGCCCGCGTGCACCACGCGGCCGTTGTCCATCACCGCCACGCGGTCGCCCAGGCGGCGCGCAAAGCCCAGGTTCTGCTCCACCAGCACAATCGTCGTGCCGCCCGCCTTGAGCTGGGCGAAGGCCGCGATCATGTTCTCGATGATGGCCGGTGCCAGGCCCTTGCTGGGCTCGTCCACGATCAGCAGGTCGCGCGGCTCCACGATGGCGCGCGCCACCGCCACCATCTGCTTTTGCCCGCCCGACAGCTTGCCGGCCGGGTGGTTCCAGAACTTCTCCACGGCCGGGAACATGCCGAAGATCCACTGCAGCCGCTGCGCGTCCATGCGGTCGGCGCGCGAGGCGCCGCGCGCGGCCAGCAGCAGGTTTTCCTGCACCGTCAGGTCCGCGAAGATGCCCATGTTCTCGGGCACATAGGCAATGTTCAGCCGCGCGATCGCGGGCGTGGGCAGGGCCGTGATGTCGGCCCCGCCAAAGGCGATGCGCCCCTGGCTGGCCCGCCACAGGCCCATGATGGTGCGCAGCGTGGTCGTCTTGCCCGCGCCGTTGCGCCCCAGCAGCATGGTCAGCTGCCCGCGCGGCACGGCCAGGTCCACGCCATGCAGGATGTGATAGGCCCCGATATGCGTGTGCACGCCCGACAGTTCCAGCAGGTTGGCGTTTGGGTTGAGGTTGGCGGCAGCGCTCATGCGGCCTCCTTCACGGCGCCCTGCTCCGGCACCACACCCAGGTAGGCCTGCTGCACCACAGGCGAGGCAATGACCTCGGCCGGCGGCCCATCGGCCACCAGCGTGCCATTGGTCAGCACGATGATGCGGTCGGCCAGCTCGCGCACCACATCCATCTTGTGCTCCACCAGCAGGATGATCTTGCTGCGGTCCTGCTTGAGCTTGCGTATCAGGTCCAGGATCACCGGCGCCTCGTCATGGCTCATGCCCGCCGTGGGCTCGTCGAACATATAGACCTGGGGTTCCAGCGCCATCAGCAAGGCCACCTCCAGCTTGCGCTGGTCGCCATGCGGCAGCGCGGCCACGGCCTCGTCGCGCCGGGCGGACAGGGCCACCTGGTCGAGGATGTGCAGCGCCCGCTGCGTCAATGCCCGGTGGTCGCTCCAGATGCTCCACAGGTTCAGGCCGCGCCGGTGCGGCCCCTCGTCGCGCGCCTGCACGGCCAGGCGCACGTTCTCCAGCACGCTCAGGTGCGGGAACAGATTGGTGAGCTGGAACGCCCGCCCCAGCCCGGCCCGCGTGCGCGCCGAAGGGGCCAGCCCCGTCAGCTCGCGCCCGCCCAGCAGCACGCGCCCGGCCGTGGCCTTGAGCTGCCCCGAGATCAGGTTGAAATACGTGGTCTTGCCCGCCCCGTTGGGCCCCACGATGGCCGTCAGCGTGCCCGGCTCGAAAGCGCAGCTCACGCCGTTGACGGCCACATGGCCCCCGAAGCGGATGGTCAGATCCTCTGTGCGCAACATTGCTCAGCGGCCGTTGCGGATAGGAACCTGCATCTCCTCGGGCTTGATCTCGCGCACCAGCTCGGGCACGCCCCAGGCCAGCGCCGGGTCCACGCGGATCTTGAAGTGGTACATGCTCTGCAGGGCCTGGTGGTCTTCCTTGCGGAAGGTCATCTGGCCCTTGGGCGTGTCGAAGCTCATGCCCTCCATGGCCTTGATCAGACCGTTGGTCTTGGTGTCTCCACCTGTCTTCTTGAGCGCCGTCACGATGGCCATGGCCGCAGAGAAGCCGCCGGCCGTGAAGAAATCCGGCGGCGTCTTGTACTGCTTGTAGTGCATGGACACCAGCGCCTCGTTCACCGGGTTCTTGGGAATGCCGTAGTAGTAGTACGTGGCGCCCTCCATGCCCGGCAGATTCTTGTAGGCCGCCATGGCGGGCAGGATGTTGCCGCCCGTGGCGATCTCGATCCCGTAGCGCTTGAGGTCCAGGTCCGCGATCTTGAACGGATTGCCCGCCCCGGCCCACACGATCCAGATGATCTTCCTGCCCGGCTGGTCCTTGAGCTTGTCGATCAGCCGCTGCGCCCCTGCCGTGAAATCCGTGGTGGCGGCAGGCAGGTACTCCTCATGCGCCAGCTTGCCCTTCTTGATGGCGTCCTTGAAGGCCTTCACCCCGTCGCGGCCGAAGGCGTTGTCCTGGGCCAGCGTGGCAATCGTCACGCCCGCCCTGTCGATGGCCACCGCATTGCTGATGGCGTCCTGGCTGGAGTTGCGGCCCGTGCGGAAGATGTACTTGTTCCACTTGTCGCCCGTGATCGAATCGGCCACGGCCGGCTCCACCAGCAAAATCTTCTTGTACTCCTCGGCCACCGGCAGCATGGCCAGCGCCACGCCGGACGACGTGGGCCCCACGGCCAGATCGGCCTTGTCATCGGAATACGCCGTGGCCAGCAGGCTCTTGCCCAGGTCGGGCTTGCCCTGGTCGTCCTTCTCGATCACCACCAGCTTTTTGCCATTCACCGCCATGCTGCCGCCCGTGGCGTACTCCAGCCCCATCAGCAGCCCGGCCTGGGTCTGCTTGCCATAGGCCTCCAACGCGCCGGTCTTGCTGTAGACGTGGGCAATGCGGATCTCGCCCTGCTGGGCCAGTGCAGCAGGAGCTGCAGCGGCCATGGCGGCGAGTGCGATGGCGCAATGGAGGAAGGGGCGGCGGTGCATGGTTTGTCTCCTTTGGGGTTTGCGGCTTGATGGCCTGGCTGGGCCTGCCGTTTTGCAAGGGGACCATGCATGCTTTGTGCCAGGCACGCCCAGGCGGCACCAAGACAGGGACGGCCTTGCGCCCCCCGGGGCCAGGCAGCCCGTGCCAGGGCCGAAAGTGTCTGGCCATTGGACAGATTCAGTGTCTTTTTCCAAGACAGCTGCCTGAATCCGATACAGGGCAAACCATGAACTCCTGGGATGTTCCCCTTCGCCTGGCCCACCATCACGTCCTGGCCGGCCAGCAGCCTCATGAGTTCAGGAGGCCCATGGGCGTGGAGAGAAAACCGTTGTTTTCTTCAGGCAACAGCCGCTGATTCGGCCAGATGGGGCATGGTGCGCTGCCTCAGCTCGACCAGCGGCAATGCCCGCTGAACCGCCAGCGCGGCCCGCTGTAGCAGTGCCTCGTCGTGCAGGCGGTAGTCCAAGAAATCCTTGTCGGTCGCGTAGACACCCAGTGGCAGGGTGCGTGCCTGGAAGAAGCTGAACAGCGGCCGCAACTGGTGGTCGATCACCAGGGCATGGCGCTCGCTTCCACCGGTGGCCGCCAGCAGCACGGGTTTGTCGATCAAGGCGTCCTGGTGGACGAAGTCGAAGAAGTGCTTGAACAGTCCGGTGTAGGCGCCGCGAAAGACCGGTGTGGCCACCACCAGCACATCCGCCTGCTCCACCGCCGCAAGCTCACGCTCCACCGTCTCGGGCAACTGCGAGCGCCACACAGCGCCGGCAAGCTGCGGCGCGAGCTGGCCCAGTTCCACCAGGCGTTGTTCGCACGGACCTTCGTCGGCGATCAGATCAGACAGATGCTCTGCCAGGGCGGCAGACTTGGAGGGGCGCTGCAGTCCGCCGGATACGGCGACCAGACGAAGTGGACGTGTCATTGCTGCTCTCACGCAAGATGGCCGGGGTTCAACGCGGGAGCCGGTTGTGGCGACCATGCGGTCCGAGGTGAAGTGATGGCCATGACTGCTTCCCAAAATGCAAACGAACAATGGGAGCGGATGATATGGAGCCAAATCAATGAAGTAAAATGTTTTTATCTCACAATTACATGATTAAAACTCATATAAAGCCTTAAACCTGCCCCGTCGGTGCTGTTCGGGGGAGCATCCGGGTCACAAGCGAGGCGGGCATCTGCATCGCGCACAAGCGGGCCGTTGCCGAACCGGCATTCCCGCTCAGCGGCCCGCTTCCTGGGCCTGCACCAGACACTCCCGCAAGGCCTGCGCCACAGGCCCGAGCATGCGATCGCGCCGCTGCAGCAGGCCCAGCGTGCGCCACACATCGGGCGCGGTCAGCGGCACGCCGCAGACCTGGGCATGGTCCTGGCGCAGGGCCAGCTGGGGCACGGCGGCCAGGCCCAGGCCCGCTTCCACCAGGGCCAGGGCGCCCGTGACGTGGTTGCATTCGTGCCAGGCCACGGGCTGCTCTGGCAGGCCGGCCATCACCTGGTCCAGCAGCAGCCGGTTGCCGCTTTGGTGGGAGACGGACACCAGGCGCTTGCCCGCCAGCTCGGCCCATTCCACCTGGCTGCGCCCGGCCCAGGCATGGCTGCGCGGCATGGCCAGCACATAGCGCTCGCGCGTGAGCGCCTCAAAGCGCAGCGACGGCTCCTGGCTGCCCGTGAAGCTCAGGCCAAAGTCCGCCTCCCCGCGCAGCACGGCCTCCACCACCTGGTGCGCGCTCTCGTCGATGACGTGCACCTGCACATCGGGCTGCTCCACGGCAAAGGATTTCAGTACCGGGGGCAGCAGATTGGTGGCCACCGAAGGCACGCAGGCAACCGTCACCCGGCCACGGCGCAGCTTGACCTGGTCATCCACGCGCTGCACGGCCTCGTCCAGGCCGGCCAGGGCCCGGCGCGCCTCCTGCAGGAATTCATGGCCTACCTCGGTCAGCTTCACTTGCCGCGTGGTGCGCTCCAGCAGCCGCACGCCCAGCACCGACTCCAGGCGCTCCACGCGCCGGCTCAAGGCAGGCGGCGACAGGAAAAGCGCTTCTGCGGCCAGGCGAAAACTGGCCTTCTCGGCCGTGGTCACGAAGGCGATCAGCTCCCCCATGTCGAATTTGATGCGCTGCATGCAACAGTCCCTCCAAAAGTTGCAATTCACAGAATAGCAGCCCCTGCATAGGATGGCGCCCTTGATAACGCTGCCCCCTGCGGGCAGGCAAGACCAACAAACGGAGACGACATGCACCAACGCAGACTGATCGCGGGCGGCGCCCTGGCAGCCCTTCTTTCCCTGGCCGTGGGCGCTGCCCAGGCCCAGGACTTCCCCCCCAAGAAACCCGTGGTCATGGTGGTCGGCTTTGCTGCAGGCGGCTCGGCCGACATTGCCGCGCGCATCATCGCCAAGAAGCTGGGCGAGAACATCGGCCAGAGCGTGGTCGTGGAAAACAAGCCCGGCGCGGGCGGCAACCTGGCCCACACGCAGGTGGCCAATGGCCCGTCCGACGGCTCGGTGCTGCTCTTCGGCTCCATCGGCCCGCTGGCCATTGCGCCGCACTTCATGAAGATCGGCTATGACCCGCTCAAGGACCTGGCCCCCATCACCATGGGCGTGAACTTTCCCAACGTGCTCGTCGTGCCGGCCGCCACCGGCATCAAGACCCTGGGCGAATACGTGGCCAAGGCCAGGCGCGAACCCGGCAAGCTGGACTTCGCCTCCACCGGCCCCGGCTCCGCATCGCACCTGGCCGGTGAACTGCTCAACGATGTCGCCAAGATCGACACTCTGCACGTGCCCTACAAGGGCGGCGCGCCCGCCCTGCAGGATGTGCTGGGCAACCGCGTGACCTCCTTCTACGCAGCCCCGCCCACGGCCCTGCCCCACATCGAATCGGGCAAGCTCATCCCGCTGGCCACCACGGGCCTCACGCGCCCGGCCTACCTGCCCAACGTGCCCACCGTGGCCGAAAGCTTCCCCGGCTTCAACGCCACCAACTGGTACGCCTTCGTGGCATCCGCCAAGACGCCCAAGCCCTTGCTGGACCGCTGGAACACCGAGCTGGTCAAGGTGCTGAACACCCCCGAAGTACGCGACAACCTGCTCAAGCACGGCCAGACCGCCGCCCCGGGCACCCGCGAGGAACTGGGCCAGTTCATTGGCGCCGAGCACGCCAAGTGGGGCCGCATCATCCGCGAGCGAAAAATCACCGCCGATTGATTCCCTCGCCAGCCGTTAGCCGTTCCCCAACCATAAAAAACCAGGAGACAAACCATGACCGCCATCCGTTCCACCCCCCTGCAGTCCTCCGTGCCATCCACCCTGCGCCGCCGCACCCTGGGCGCGCTGCTGGGCGGCGCCCTCAGCCTGGGCCTGGCCCTGGGCGCTGCCGCGCCCTCCACCGCCGCCGCAGATGAAATCCGCGTGGTCACCTCGGGCGGCTTCTCTGCCGCCTACGACCAGCTGATACCCCTGTACGAGCAGGCCACGGGCCACAAGGTCGTCACCTCGCGCGGCGCCTCCATGGGCAATGCGCAGGACTCCATTCCCAGCCGGCTGGCGCGGGGCGAGCAGTTCGACGTGGTCATCCTCGCCGACTCGGCCCTGGACAACCTGGCAGCGCAAGGCAAGGTGGAAGCGGGCAGCCGCGTGGACCTGGCGCGCTCCATGATCGGCATGAGCGTGCGCAAGGGCACGCCCAAGCCCGACATCAGCACCGTGGACGCGCTCAGGCAGACCCTGCTGGACGCCAAATCCGTTGCCTACTCGGCCAGCGCCAGCGGCACCTACTTGGCCAACGAACTGTTCCCGCGCCTGGGCGTGGCCGAGCAGATGAAGGGCAAGGCCACCCGCATCCTCAGCGAGCGCGTGGGCGCCGTGGTGCTGCGTGGCGATGCGGACATCGGCTTCCAGCAGGTCAGCGAACTGCTGCCGTTCAAGGAGCTGGAATTCGTCGGCCCCCTGCCCGATGAAGTGCAGCAGCGCGTCTTCTTCTCCGCAGGCGTGGCCACCGGCGCCAAGAGCCCTGACACGGCGCGACACCTGATCCGCTTCCTGGCAGCCCCCGCCGCTGCGCCCATCGTGCGCAGCACCGGCATGGAGCCGGCGGCCAAGCCCTGACGGCAGGCCCCCGAGCCCTCAAGGCCCTCTAGGCTCTCTAGGCACTCAAGGCCCTCGACACACAGGGGGCCTTCCCCCTCCCCGGTTCGACCTCCATCCAGCGGCGCTGCAACGGCACTGCTGCGGCATGCCGCTGCCCAGCCCTATCACCCTCGCCACACCCATGAACACCAAAACCCTGGTGCTGATCACCCTTGCCGCCGCACCGCTGTCGGCCCTTGCGCAATCCAGCATCACGCTCTACGGCATTGCCGATACCGGCGTGCGCTACACCAGCGGCCTCACCGCTGCCAACGCGGCCAGCAACACCTCGGGCGCCGCGCTGTCCAGCGGCGTCAACACCACCAGCCGCTTCGGGTTTCGCGGCCGCGAAGACCTGGGCGGCGGCATGTACGCCCTGTTCAACCTGGAAACCGGCCTGAACCTGGACACCGGCACCACCGCCAACTCCAGCAAATTCTTCGACCGCGCGGCCATCGTGGGCCTGGGCGGCAGCTGGGGCCAGATCACGGCCGGCCGCCAGACCAACCTGCTGGCAGAGGCCATCAGCCCCGTGGACCCCGTGGGCATGCGGTTTGCCTCCTTCAACCCCAACATCGCCACCGCCGCGCTCAGCAGCCACGGCCTGGGCGTGGAATACGGCAGCGCGGGCGCCACCACCGGCTCGTACCGGCTGGACAACTCGGTCAAGTACACCGGCCGCTTCGGCGGCCTCACCGCCCGCGCCATGTACAGCTTTGGCGAGACGGCGCAAGGCGGCTCCGCCCGCTCATCGGCCGGCGCGGGCCTGGCCTATGGCACGAAGACATGGACCGTCTCCGGCGCCTACCAGCGCTTCAAGACCGCAGACCAGTGGGAGCTGAAAGCCGCCACCCTGGGCGCCAGCTACCAATGGGACAAGCTGCGCCTTGCGCTGAACACCGCGCGCAGCGACGGCCAGACCAACGCCACCACCGCCCGCACCGTGCAGCGCGTGCACTCGCTGGGCGCCACCTGGTCCGCCCGCAGCACGCTGGACCTGACCGCCGCCCTGTACCGCGTGGAACGCGAACGCAGCGGCCGCGCCGCAGACGGCTACACCCGCGCCCTGCTGTTTGCGGAATACAAGCTGTCACGCCGCAGCAAGCTGTATGCGGAACTGGACCGCACGCATTGGAGCGGAGGGTTTCAGGGCGGGCAAAACAAGGATGTGGCTACGGGGGTTACTGCTGGGTTGATGCATAGCTTCTGAGGGGCGCTGCGAACACTCGCCCCATCGCCAGCTCAACCGCCCAGCTTTTTGAAAGGCGTGTCGGAAGTGATCCAGCCCTTGCCCTGGGGGCAGATCACTTCCTTGTAGCGCAGCTCCTTTTCAAAGCTCCACTGCTGGCCGAATGCGCAAAAGTCCCCTGCGTTGAGGACAAATGCCACTGTCTGCGGTTGGCCCTTTTTCAGCAGAACATCGACGCTTTGCCTCGCTTCCCACCGGCCATTTGGCGGCTGGCTGCAACCCAGAGTTGCCAGCAACGCCGTGATCGCTGCCCCTCGCAGTAGGTTTTTCATCAACTGCATTTCTTGTGGTTGTCGCGCGAAGACTTTCGAGCGACGGCTTCAGGCTGGTTGACGACGTTCAGCGGCGACAACCCAACGACGGCTATCGACCCGTTGCAGTCGTTCGTCGCGGGCCTGTCGGTGTCGGCTTTGCGGCGGTTGCGGTCTTCCAGACTTCGCCGTCGAACGCGCACTACCGGCCATCAGCAGTCGTACCCCACTAAGCCGCGAGCGACCGCTGCGGAGAAGAGCCGCCGCACAGGCCCCCTGCTCCGCACGAGCAGCAGCGCGCTTGGTGCATCAAGAGACGCGAATCGAGGCTGAATGCTGCGCGGGTGTTGTCTGTTTTCAAGACCGGACAGCAGTCTCGACCAAGACACTCGGCGCCATGCGTCCCCGCCAGGTTAAAGCCGCCCCTCCAGATGCTCAGGCGCCGAGATGGTGCGCATCCACTTCACCGACTCCACCTTCCAGCCTGGCTCACGCTGCATGATTTCCATCACGCCTGGCAGATGCGCAGCGCCATACGTGACGTAGATTTTCGGGCGCTTGTCATCCAGCAATTGCCTTGCAAGGTGGCGATTGCGGAAGTCGAGCACCACCGGGTCCAGGTCCCCGCCGCCGCCCTGGCCGGAACGGCGCATCACATAGGTCATGAACCCGCGGCACAGTGTGCCGGCGAGCGTGACCTGCCGCTCATCGCCAGACTTCTGCCATTCGATCACACGCGCCACGACTTCCGATGAATCGTCTTCAGCGTCGGTGGCTTGCTGCACTTCACGTTGGCGCATCGCTGCCGCGAAGGCTGGGTCGCTCTGCACCAATCTGTCGTACTCCTGCTTCATCGCTCGCGTGTCCACGTCCATGGTCACGTGCCGTTCGGGGTGGGCCTTGGCATCAGCCACCACCGGCCCGAAGTAGTCGATCTGGTAGGCGAGACCGCAGTTCTGGCCGAGCTCTCGGTAGCTGTCGCCAAGGTCTTTACCCTGGGTCAGGACCTTCTTGAACCAGGCGTCGGGTTCCGGATCGCTGTTGGCCACGCCCTCGTAGGCCAACACATAACCGTCGGCTAATGCCTTCTCAAGGTCGTAGACGATGGTCTTGAAGAACCGCTCGGCACCCACGTGCTGCATGCCTTGCAGCACGACGGTGCGGGGTCCGTTGGACATGGTGACGGTGGGCACGATGGCTGGACGTGTCTCCGTCATGACGGCAAGGACATACACCGGTGCTGCCGCCAATCCGCACAACAAAAACCACAATCCGACGGTGCCATGCAGCCAACTTGCAGCCCAGGACCGTGCCCTGGACGAACGCGAGATCCGCCGCCAAGTCCAGACCAGCGGAACCGCGATCAGCGCGGCTGCTAGTAGCAAAGCAGGCAGCGAGAGCCAACTCGCACCGAGAAGGATCGGCAGGCCCGCCACGAAACAAAGCACAAGCACTGCCCACAGCAATGTGGTCAAGCGGATTGACAGCGTGCTGCGCACAGGGCCGCTGTCGGTTGTAGGGGTGGAGGCCTCCATCTTCAGAACTTGCGGCCCGCGCCCCAGTCTCCCTGGTCGCATTTGCCGACAAAGCCGGGCTTGTCCTTGATCTCGACCATGCCGGTACGCCGGTCGATGTTCACGCTGAGCCTGTTGAGGCCGTTGACCTGATAGCGCGCCGTGATGCGGTCGGGCGACATCTGCACATCCTCCAGCTGCCACCAACCGTCGACGCCGCCGGAATGCAGGGGCGGAATCATCTTGTCGCTCAGGTGGATGCGTCCCCGGCCATCGCGGAACTCGAACTGCACGCCGGTCTGGAACTGCTCGTTCGCAGACTCCACGCGCTGCGTGGGCTCGTAGTGCTTGCGCCTGTCGTTCCACTCGTAGCCCGAGTGGCTGGAGAACACTGCATGCTCGCCCTGACCGTAACAGATGAGTGTGAGCGCGTCCGGCTGGTGCGGGCGCGGCGGTATGTCGCCTGCCACGCCTCCAGGACGACAGTTCTGCTCAGGGATGCGGTTGATCGACGCGTAGCGGCCATCGTCGGTGGAAATCGCCACGCAGGCACGCTGCGCGTCGCTCCACCAGAAGGTCCAGGATTGTTCCCGCACGCGGGTGGCGCGCACCTGCTGGTAGCCACGCGCCTGCATCTGGGTTTCCCCGCCGGCGCCGCGCGCGCCGACAAGATCGGCAAGGTCCGGCGGGGTCTGTGCCTGTGCTGTCGCAACGCACAGCGTCGCAAGAAGTCCAACCGTCAATATCCGGCTTGTCATATGTCACTCCGTTCTGTCGGCATGATGCCATTCTCGCCGCAGCGGGTGCGGTTGCTCAATGACAGCAATGTCGCGAGACGGTGATTTACAAAAGCTGGGCGACCGGCCAAGCCGGTTGATCAGTTCCAAGGGAGAGCCAAGCGCTTGGCTCTGCGACTGCCATATCCCAAACGCATGCACAAAGCATTCAAGTGTCCGCGACGGATGAAAGAGTCAGCCACCAAGCAACGACAGACTCAGAGCTTGGCCCCAACCCATATGCCTCTGCACCAGGCCCTCTGCCTTCCCGGCAATGACGATATCCGGGTGCTCGCTTTTATCAGCGTTGTCAGCCACTGCATGCCAAACATCGCCCACCCGCTGAAAGCGCCGCACAAGCATCTGCCCTTCCCACGCGAATGCATAGACGCTGCCACGGCGCGGCGTTCCATCCGCACGATTGAGCAAGAGCACGGCCCCATCCCGGATCGTGGGCTCCATGCTGGTTCCTGCCACATGGACGAGGGCCGCGTTCACCGCACTGACACCAACTGAGCGCAAAAAGTCGCGCCGGAACTGCAATGCGCCAAGCTCCGCCACAAGAGCGCTCCCAACATCCGAGTCTTCGGTCACGCCGACGCTGAGTTGCGAGACCTGAACGAAGTCGCTGTGTTCTTCATCCCCGTCAAGGGAATATTTCGGCAGGTTCAGCGCCTCTTCTATCTCCCGCGCCAGCTTCGCGCCTATTGGCTTTCTCCCTCTCAAGCGATCAGACCAATAACTCGATGTCCGGCCAAGTCGATTGATCAACTCCAAAGGGGAGCCCGAGTTGTCGCCCTTCCGACTGGTCCTGCCCAAGCGCAGGCAAAAGGCATTCAAGTTCGCACAACGGATATTTGACGTGTCGCTCATGGGTGTACTTGAGCCCACGAATTACACCAAAGGGTGTTAACAAGAAGCGATTCCAACGATGCAATGGCGATTGATCGTTTCTGTGAATGCACGCTTGCCCTTATTCCATGCACATCACCCACCACTTCACCCCCGGCCTGCGCTTCGCCGCACGCTGGAAGTACGCCGCCCGCGCGCCATCGGGCCGGGCCTGTTGGTCGGGGCAGCCGGATGCGGGCAGGGCCGATCCGCATGGCGCCTGGTGGTGTGTGCGGCGCTGCGCTGCCGTGCTGCGGCGGGAGATGTGGCAGTCGGTGGATCTGCCGCCAGGCATGCCCTTGCGGCCGGGGCCGGAAGATGTGGCGCTGGCTCTGCACGCGCTGATGCCGCGCTGGCAGGTGCAGCTCAGAGCAGGGGACTAGAGCTGACTGGATGTGGTGACGGCGGCGCAGCGGGATGTGTTGTGGGCGGTAGTCCGTATCTACTGGCAACGATGACCTAATTTGTCATTTGCTCAAGAGTTAATCTTGGGCAATCTTGGCACTCCCTTGGAATATTTTCAAATATCACATCATTTCCCACCATAATGCTATTCATTGGCGGTTCAAGATACCAATATATTGAGCCATTCAGCCAAAGATCCACCACAGCGCTTTCAGAAATAAGTCTACCTGTTTTTACTTCATAAAGACGCACAGTCATGGGCATTTTCATCTGGTGATAAATCAGTTTCTGGGCTAATGGCACGTAATAGTACTCAACCCTGTAAACACCGCGCGGGCTGATGCTCTCACCTTGTTTCTTTGGTATCATGAACAGCAAAAGCAATACCGTAAACACTACCATCCCCAGGATGATAAATATCCATTTTTTACTATATTTAATTTTCACAAAATTATCTCCTGAGGATGATTTATTTTTACCCCAGAGCCATTCCCATGACATGACGCCACGCTATTTCGCAGGCGATGCCCTTGGATTCATCAGCATTGCACCTTTTCAAACCCTGCAGATCAGCAATGGTGGAATTCTTCGTCTGCTCAAGACGATCCACCACGGGGGCAGCACCTACCGCAAGTTCCTGTCCTTGTACCCCGAAGTACGCTGCGAGCCGCTGGACTCGCTGTATTTTCTTCGCACCAGCCTCAATGCCTTTGACAGATCGCTGCTACACGATCTGCTTTTTTGCTACGGCTGGCGAGAGTCCAACTGGGGTGCACTCCTAGCGGCGCTGGCCCCAGCCCCTGAATACCGCGCCATGCTGGAGGACCGCCGCCCCAGCCTTCCATACGCAAGCCGGATCGTCGACTTGGCACTGGCAGCATGCGGCCACCCAGTGCCTGAACAATTGGTGGAGCACCAACATCTCCTGACCTCGATCAGGTCCATGCTAGACGAGCTACCTGCTGCAAGAATTCCCTTGCGCCCATCCCTCAATGCCGCCATGGAAAGCCAATACATCCGCGAGGCCGAGCACATCAGAAACATCTACCGGATGCACGGCACGGATGCCGCAAAAAAGCAGATGACGCAAGGAGTCATTGGCTACTATGGAATGAGCCATAGATTGTGGGTGGCAAACGGGGGCCGTGCCTATCAGCCAAAGTAGTACTCCCATCACCATGCCGCAAGAAGCATCTATTGCAACTTCCCTAGGACTCTCACCACCGCAATTGCGCCGTGGAACCTACAGACCCCGGTTGCCCAGAAGCACGCCAAGAAAGCTCTGAACGCCGAATATTCATCGGGCAGCAAGCGGTATGGGCATGCCAGCAAAGCATCGCTCCGATACCTGGCGACGGTACGGCTTGCAGGCGGCGGGTGACTCAGCCCTGCAGCTCCAGCACCGCCATCCGGTCATACAGCGTGGCCCGCGAGATGCCCAGCTGGCGCGCCGTGGCCAGTTTGTTGCCGCTGTTGGCGGCCAGGGTGGCGGTGATGGCCTTGCGCTCCAGCTCGGCCACCTGCTGGGCCAGGGGGCGCAGCAGGTCGGTGTCGGCGGGGCTGTTGTGGGCAGAGGACGGGGCGGGTGCAGTCTCTGGGCCGGGCGCGGGGGCGGCGGGTTCCACGCCGGATGAGCGCAGCACTTCGCGCAGTTGCTCTGCGTTGATGGCGGTGTCTTCGCTGCGCATGGCGGCCTGCTCCAGCACGTTGCGCAGTTCGCGGATGTTGCCGCGCCAGGTCTGGCCGGCCAGCAGGGCCAGGGCGTCGGGCAGCAGTTCGGGCGGGGGCATGTCGTTGCGCAGGGCCAGTTCTTCGGAGAGGACTTCGACCAGTGCCGGGATGTCGCGCCTGCGTTCGCGCAGCGGGGGCACGCGGATGGGCAGCACGTGCAGGCGGTAAAAGAGGTCTTCCCTGAAGCGGCCGTCGCGCACCATCTGCGGCAGGTCGCGCGAGGTGGCGGCGACCACGCGCACGTCAAAGCGCACGAGCTGGTTGGAGCCCAGCGGTTCGATCTCGCCTTCCTGCAGCGCGCGCAGCAGCTTGGCCTGCAGGTTCAGGGGCATGTCGCCGATTTCGTCGAGGAACAGCGTGCCGCCGTCGGCCAGCCTGAATTTGCCGTCGCGCGGCTTGCGGTCGGCGCCGGTGAAGGCGCCGGGGGTGACGCCGAAGAATTCGGCCTCCAGCAAGGCGTCCGGCACGGCGGCGATGTTGACGGTGACGAAGGGGCCGCCGCTGCGGGCCGATGCGGCGTGGATGGCATGGGCCAGCAGCTCCTTGCCGGTGCCGGTCTCGCCCAGCAGCAGCACGGGGCTGAGCGACTGGGCCGCGCGGCGCGCCTGGCGCTTGACCTCCACGGCCGCCGGGCTGCTGCCGACAAAGCTGGCAAAGCTGTACTTGGCGCGGCGCTCGCCCTGCACGGCCACGCGCAGGCTGCGGTTGCGCTGGGCGGCCAGCTCGCGCCGGGCCTCGTCCAGGTCGCGTTGCAGAACGGCGAACTTGCTGATCAGGGGCTGCAGCGTGGTCTCCGGCTGGTCGAACAGCACGATGCCGATGGCACCGATGACCGCGCCCGCATCGTCCTTGAGCGGGATGCGGCTGACCACGAAGGTGCCGGCACGGTTGGTGAGCAGGTCGATGAGCACGGGCTCGCCGGTTTCCAGCACGCGGCGCATGCGGGTGTTGGGAATGACGTCCTCGACCATGTGGCCCAGGAACTCATCCACCGAGGCCACGCCCAGGTCGGGCAGGAAGCGCTGGTAGCCCTCGTTGACCCAGACGATGCGCCCCGCCCTGTCGGCCAGGAACATGCCCTGGCTCATGGTGGAGAACAGCTGGAACATGGAGCGCGCTGCCAGCGCGAGGATGCCGTCGGCATCGAGCGGCAGGGGCTGGACCAGGGTGGGTGTGGGCGGCATGGATGGCATCCTAGCCGAGTCGCCCCTGCCAGGCTGCGGCACTCAGCCCTGCTCGATGGCGACCTGGGTGCAGATGGCGCTGCACATCTGCGCAGCCTGCTCGTTGGCGATGAAGTAGTAGATGCTGACGCCTTCGCGGCGCCGGCCCAGCACGCCGGCCTGGTACAGCGTGTTCAGGTGCTGGGACATGTTGGGCTGCGTGGTGGCGATGCTGGCGAGCAGCTCGGTCACGTTCTTCTCGCCATTGCACAACACGCTGATGATCTTCAGGCGCACGGGCGCCGCCATGGCACGGAACAACTCCGCAGCGCTCTCGAAAACGCTGTCGTCGCTCAGGTCCATGCTGTCATTGCGGCTGTCCATAGGCGTCTGTCATCCTGGTATACGGCGGGAGGGCAAGGGGGCCGGCATGCTTTGCCGCCCGACCGGGCTAGTTTATAGCCCGCAGGGCGGCAGCGCAGGCTCGGTGCGGCTTGATGGAAGGCAAGCCGCCCTGTCATCGCTCAGAAATCAACCGTGGCCGACAGCATGAAGGTGCGCGGTGCGCCCAGCCCGAGGCTAGTCCACAGTGGCGTGGCCCAGTAGGCCTTGTTGGCCACGTTGGTGATGCTGCCGCGCAGCGTGAGCGGATGGCCGGCCGCCGTGGTCACGTAGCGCGCGCCGATGTCGAACACGGTGCGGCCCGGCACGGACAGCGAGTTGTCGGCATTGATGTACTGCCTGGAAGCCTTGGTGGCGTTGGCCGTCAGCGTCAGGCCCTGCACGGCGGGCAGGTCCCACTCCACGCCCAGCTTGCCCTGCAGCCTGGGCACGCCCGCCGCCAGCTTGCCCTGGTTCACGCCGCCTGCCGTGCGGGTGAGCTTGGGCTGTACGTAGGCAATGCCGCCCATCAGGCGCACGCCCGTGGCCACGTTGCCGAAGAAGCCCCATTCCACGCCCCGGTTGCGCTGCTCGCCGCCGAAGGAGAAGACGTTGGAGACGGGATCGGTGTAGCCGTTGGGCCGCTGGATCTCGTAGAGGCTGAAGGTGTGGGCGAAGTCGCCCAGGTCCAGCTTCAGGCCCAGCTCCTTTTGCCTGGATTTGTAGGGAGCAAACACTTCGCCCGCGTTGGCCGCCGTCATGGGTGCGGTGGCGCCCTGGCTCAGGCCTTCGATGTAGTTGGCGTAGACCGAGACACGCTCGCTGGCCTTCACCAGCAGCGCGGCGGCGGGCGTGGTGGCGCCTTCGTCATAGCGCGCGGTGCGCGCGCCCGTGGCCACGTTGAAGGTGTCGCTGAGCACCTGCTGGCGGCGCAGGCCCAGGGTGAGCTGCACGCGGTCCTGCGCAAAAGACAGGGTGTCGGCCACGCCGATGCTGGTCAGCCGTAGTTCGGTGCGCGAGATCGGGGGCGCGTTGAAGCTGGTGGCCGGGCCCCAGATGGGGTGGTAGATGTTGGTGATCCAGTCCTGGGCCAGCACGTTGCGGCGGCCGAACTGCTTGTCGGTATGCGTGTAGTAGGTGGCATTGAGCGCCCACTGGTGGCCCACGCCGGCCGTGTTGAACTTGCCCTTGAGGCCGGCCTCGGCCGACTTCTTGTCCATCTCGAAGCCCAGGTCGGCCAGGTTGGTGCGGTAGTCGCCGGCCGTGTTGAAGACCTGGATCAGATAGGCGCCCGTGGAGCGGTACCGGGTCTTGCTGGTGCCCACGGCGGCATAGGCCGTGACGCGGTCGCCCAGGTCGAGTTCGCCGCGCACCATGGCGCCCTTGTCCTTGGTGTCGTAGAAGGCCCAGCTGGGGTTGAGCAGGGTGTCGGCCTTGGGCGGCCTGGGCACGGGCAGGCCTGCGGCCAGGTTGATGCCGCGGTTCAGGCCGTCGGTGCGGTCCTCGCTGCTGTACAGGTCGGCCGACAGGCGGGCACGGTCGCCGCGCCAGTCCAGGCCCAGCGAGGCCAGCCGGGTCTCTTTTTCCTGGTGGTTCACGGCGCCGTCGCCGTCGCGCAGCACACCGTTGAAGCGGATGCCGAACTGCTTGCGCTCGCCGAACCGCCGGCCCAGGTCGATGTGGGCGCCCAGCTGCGCATCCGACATGAAGGAGGTGGTCAGCCGCGTCAGCGTCTCGTCGCCCGCGCGCTTGGGCACGAGGTTGACCGTGCCGCCCACCGAGCCGCCGGGCGGCATGCCGTTGAGCAGGGCCGAGGGGCCCTTGAGCACGTCCACGCGCTCGAACATTTCTGGCGATGCGCGGTAGAACGGCGCCACGCCGAACAGCCCGCCAAAGGTCACATCGCCAATGCTGGAGCTGAAGCCGCGAATGGAGTAGTTCTCGCTGATGATGCCGGTCATGCCCGTGCTGAACACGGTGGGGTCGGCGGCCGAGATAACGTCGGTGATGTCGCGGGCCTGGCGGTCGGCGATGAATTTCTCGGTGTAGCTGATGGTGTTGAAGGGCGTCTCCATGAAGTCCTTGTCGCCCAGCAGGCCCATGCGGCCGCCTGTGGAGACCTGGCCGCCGGCATAGGCTTCCGGCGCCTGCTGAGCCTGTGCGCGCACGGTGACGGCAGGCATGAGCACGCCGCCGTCCACGGGCGCTGCCGCGTTGCGGTCGCGGCCCAGGGTATAGCTGCCGTTGGCTTCGCGCAGGGCGCGCAGACCCTGGCCGCGCAGCAGCTCGGCAAAGCCTTCGGCCACGCTGTAGCTGCCCGACAGGCCTGCGCTGCTGCGGCCTTGCAGCAGGCTGGAATCCACCGTCAGCTCCACGCCGGCCGATGCGGCAAAGGCGTTGAGCGCCTGGCCCAGCGGGCCGGCCGGGATGCTGAAGGCGCGGCGGGCCTCGCCGGGTGCCGCCCCGGAGGCGGCTCCAGATGCGGCCCCCTGGGCAGCCGCCTGCGCCAGCGCGGACGGCATGGCCACGGCCAGGCCCCCCAGTGCCAGGCCCGCCATGCAGAGCATGTGCACGGCGATGGCCGTGTGCCTGCAGGCAAAGGCCGGGTGCGGCAGGGCGCGCGATGCGCCGTTGTGCGCGGGACGGGATGGATGGCGTAGTGCCATGCGGGACTCCTTTCGATTCGGGTAGGCGTTGGGTGTTTCACCTTGTCTTCCGAACGAAAACGACAAACCCTCAATCGAGAATGCGATCAATTTGCAACCGCAGCGGCCACCGGGCCCGCGCCCGCTGCCGGCACATCGCCGTAGCCCTTGAGCACGTCATCGACCATGAGCTTCACCGAGGTCACGCTGGCCGCCGTGACGTACCAGGCCTCGGAATCGACGAAGACCACGCGGTTGTTCTTCCAGGCGCTGGTCTGGCGCAGCAGCGGGTTGTCCATGCCGGCAGCATCCATGCCCGGGCGGCGCTGCATGATGGCCGTGCGGTCGATCACGTAGAGGATGTCCGGGTTGGCCTGCTGGATGAATTCGCTGGAGATGGGCTGGCCGTGCAGGTCAGCCTCGGCCGCCGTGCTGGCGGGCCTGACGCCCAGCGCGTTGAAGACAAAGCCGTAGCGCGACTGCGGCCCGAACGAGGTGAAGGCGCCGTTGTTGTGCATGACGATGAGGGCCGTCTCCGCACGGCCCTCGGTGGCGCGCCGGGCCTGGGCCACCTTGTCGTCCATCTCGGCGGCCTTGGCGCGCGCCAGGTCCTGCTTGCCGAAGATGCGGCCCAGGGTCAGCAGATGATCGCGCACGGTGTCCAGGTGCCGGGTGCCGCTGTTCCTGAAGTCCACGTCGAAATGAACCGTGGGCGCAAAGCCCGAAAGCTCCTGGTAGGCGCTGGCCTGGATGGGCGAGATCAGCACCAGGTCGGGCTTGAGCGCATGCACGCGCTCCAGGTTGGGCTGGACGATGGAGCCCAGGTCCTGCACGTTGGCATCGTCCTTGTACCGGGCCAGGAAGTGGGGCACGAAGTCCTTGGGCATGCCGGCAATGGGCACGCCGAGCTGGTCGAGGAAGTCGGCCTCGTTCATGTCCAGCGCGGCCACGCGCTGCGGCGGGCGCTCCACCACCGTCGTGCCCAGCTGGTGCTGCACGGTGACGGGCTTGAACTCGCCGGTGCCCGCCGCCTGCGGCGCTGCGGCCTGTGCCGACGGGTTGGCGGGCCGGTCGCAGGCCGACAGGGCCAGGGCAGCGGCCAGGGCCAACATGGGAGCGTGATGGGGAACGCGGAACAGACGGGTCACGGGCTTTCTCTCCTGAAAAATGGGATGCATTGCGTTGGGTGTTTTTGGGAAGCCGGGGCCGGCTCAGGCCCGCCCGCGCCCGCGCACCATGAGCGCGAGGAAGTAGCTGCCGCATACCAGGTTGACCAGGATGCCCACCGAGGTGCGGTAGTTGAAGACATGCTCCACCGCCAGCTGCGCCGCGAGGAAGATGGACACGGCCACGGCGCAGCCCAGCGGCAGCGTGACCCGGTGGCGCGCCGTGCCCGCCAGCGCATAGCTGATGTGGGCCACGAAGATGCCCATGAAGGCCGTGGGCCCCAGCAGGCTGGTGGACACCGCCACCAGCGCGGCAATCAGCGCCAGTTGCAGGCGCAGCTGGCGCTGGTAGTGCACGCCCAGCGAGATGGCCTGCTCGCGCCCCAGGGCCAGCACGTCCAGCACGGGCAGGCTGCGCCGCACGATCACGCAGGCCACGGCCACGATCAGTGCCGACCACAGCAGCTGCGCGGGCCGGGCGCGGTTGAACGAGGTGTAGCTGTAGCCCTGCAGCACCGAGAATTCGCCCGGGCTGATGCGCAGCTGCACGAACTGCGTGAAGGTGCCTATCACCATGCCCAGCACCAGGCCCAGCAGCAGCAGGAAGTACACGTTGTCGCGGCCCCCGCCCAGCAGCCAGCGGTGCAGGACCCAGGAGTAGCCCAGCATGCAGGCCACCGACAGCCAGAAGTTGCCGCTGGGGCCCAGCACCACCAGGCTTTGCACGCCCATGGCCAGCACCAGCAGCGCCTGCAGCAGCAGGTAGACCGCCTCGTAGCCCATGATGGCGGGGGTGAGGATGCGGTTGCCCGCAAGCGTCTGGAAGACGATGGACGACAGCGCAATGCAGATGCCGCCGATGACGATGGCCGACAGCCGCGTCAGCCGCCGTGCAATGACGTAGCCGAAGTCCAGCCCCGAGCCCAGCAGCACGAAGCAGGCCGCCAGCGCGACGGCAACCACGGCAACCACGGCAGCCGCAATCCATGCGGTGGTGTGAGGCAAGGCCTTGCGCATCACGGCCTTCTGCGCAGGATGAGCACGAGGAAAAGCACGCCGCCCACGCTACCCGCCGTCAGGCCGATCGGCACCTCGAAGGGGTGCATGATCAGCCGGCCCACGATGTCGCAGACCAGCAGCAGCGAGGCGCCGCTGAGCGCGACGATGGGCAGGGTGCGGCCCAGGTTCTCGCCGCATCGCATGGCCACCAGGTTGGGAATGACCAGGCCCACGAAGGGAATGGCGCCCACGGTGATGACCGTGGCCGAGACGGTGACCGCCACCAGCACCAGGCCCAGCGTGGCCAGCGCCGGATAGCTCAGCCCCAGGCTGGTGGCCATGCCCTCGCCCATGCCCAGCACGGTGAAGCGGTGCGCAAACGCATAGGTCAGCACCACGATGGGCACGATGAGGTAGATGATCTCGTAGTGGCCCTGCACGACGCGCGAGAAGTCGCCCAGCAGCCAGCCCTGCATGCTTTGCAGCAGGTTGTGGCGGAAGGCATGGAACTCGGCGATGGCGCTGAGCACGCTGCCGTACATCAGGCCGACCACGGGCACCAGCACCAGGTTGCGCAGGCGCATGCGGCGGATGATGGCCACGTACAGCAGGCTGGCGCCCAGGCAGAACACGAGCGCGAACACCATGCGCCAAGCCACGCCCCACGCGCCCGAGGTGAAGGCCGAGGCGGGCGCCACCGTCAGCGACACCAGAATGCCCAGCTTGGCCGCATCCAGCCCCCCACAGGTCGCAGGCTCCACAAATCGGTTCTGCACGATCTGCTGCAGCACGACGCCGCACACCGACAGCCCCACCCCCGTGAGCACCAGCGCTGCCAGGCGCGGCAGGCGGCTGGCCGTGAGGGTGAGCCAGGCATCGCCCGACAGCGACAGCAGCTGCCCCCATTCCACCTGCCGCGCGCCGGTGAGCACGGAGGCGCAGCACAGCGCGGCAAACGGCAGCAGCCACGGCGCCAGGCGCGGGACCTGCGTCCCTGTCTTTGGCTTCGCAGGCTCGCTCAACGGAGGTCCTCACCCGTGCCCGTGCCCGTGCCCGCTACCGTGTCCGTGCCCGCAATGCGCCAGCCCTTGGCGGCGCGCCGCCGCGCCAGAAAGCGCGCATACAGGCCCTGCGCCTGTGCCAGCTGCTGCGGCGTGCCCTGCTCGCTGACGCGGCCCTGGTCCAGCACGATGATCTGGTCGGCCATGGCCACGGTGGACAGCTGGTGGGCAATCACGATCAGCGTGCGCCGGCCGCGCAGCCGCGCCAGCGCCTGGGCGATGGCGGCCTGGTTTTCGGCATCCAGCGCGGCCGTGGCCTCGTCGATCAGCAAAATGGGCGCATCCTTGATGAGCGCACGCGCGATGGCGATGCGCTGGCGCTCGCCGCCCGACAGGCGCGCCCCGCCCTCGCCCACCGGCGTGTCCAGGCCCTGCGGCAGGCGCTCGATGATTTCGGCCACGCCGGCCTGGCGGGCGGCTTCCATCACCTCGGCATCGCTGGCCTGCGGGCGGCCCATGCGGATGTTGTCGGCAATGGAGCCCTGGAAAAGGTAGCTGTCCTGGAAGATCTGGCTGATCTGCCCGGCCAGCCGCTCGCCCGCGATCTGGCGCACGTCGATGCCGCCCACCAGAACGCTGCCCTGCTGCACATCGAAAAAGCGTGCGACCAGCCGCAGCACGGACGATTTGCCAGAGCCCGAGGCGCCCACCAGCGCCGTCATCGAGCCCGGCTCCACGCGCAGGCTCAGGCCGCGCAGCACCTCGGGCTGGCCCGGCGCGTAGCGGAACACCACATCGCGCAACTCCACCGAGGCATCGCGCGGCGCCTGGGGCACGGCAGGCTCGGGCAGCGGCTGGACCGCGAGGATGTCGCGCACGGCATCGAGCTGCACGCGCGCGGCGCGCAGCGAGTCGGCGTAGCCGGCCACCTCCAGCAGCGGATCGACATGGCGGCAGGCCAGCAGCAGGGCCACGATCACGGGGATGGCGGCTACCATTCCCATGCCCATGCCCTGTGCTGCAACGCCGCCCAGGCGCTCGTCCAGCCACAGCGCGCCGGCCACCAGCAGGGCCGCAAACACGGCCTGCACGGCCCAGCCGTTGAGCACGCCCGACAGCGCCGCCAAGCGGATGGATTGCGCGCCCGATGCGCGCTGCCGGCCCAGGGCCTGCTCCAGCCAGCGCGTGCCGCCGCCTTCGCCATTGAAGGCGCGCAGCACGGACTGCGCCTGCGCAAACTCCACCATGCGCTGGCTGGCGCCGGCCATGCTGCGCTGCAGGCGCTCGTCGGCACGGCGGCCCAGGTACGCGGTGACCAGCAGCACGCCTGCCAGCAGCGGCAGCGCCAGCAGCGCAATCAGGCCCATGCGCCAGTCCATGGCACACAGCGCGGCCACCACGGCAACGGGCGCCACGGCGCCGCTGAACACGGGCGTGAACACATGGGCCGGCAGCTGGGCCACCTCCATCATTCCCTGCGAGACAACGTGGTTGAGCCGGGCCGTGTTCTCGGGCGTGAACCATCCCACGGGCAGGCGAGCCACATGGTCACCCAGCCGGTGGCGCGCCACGCGCAGAACGGCGGCGCCCAGGCCCAGGCCGGCCTTTTCCACCTGGCGCTGCCAGGCCCAGCACAGCACCACGCCCGCCAGCAGCACGGCCAGCCAGGCTGCGGCGCCGCGCGTATCGCCTGCCAGCAGGCGCGACAGCACGGGCACCAGGGCCGTGACGACCAGGCCGCTGAGCAGGCCATGCGGCACGGCCATGCAGGCATAGCGGCGGAAAAGCCGGGCGTCGTCGCCCAGCAGTTGCATCAGGGTCTTCAGCATGGGGGCAGCTCCGGGGCCAGGGCGGGGGTGGAAGGCAGGGATTGGGAGGGCTGTGACTCGCACCCGCCCAGCGCCCACAGCCGTGCGTAGCGTCCGCCCAGCGCCAGCAGCTCGGCATGGCGGCCGCGCTCGCGGATGGCTCCGCCTTCCACCACCAGGATCTGGTCCGCATGCATGACGGTATCCAGCCGGTGAGCGATGACCAGCAGGGTGCGTCCGGCGGCCAGGCGCGACAGGGCTTCCTGGATGGCGGCCTCGCTCTCGGCATCGGCAGCGGCCGTGGGTTCGTCCAGCACCAGCACGGGCGCATCCAGCAGCACGGCGCGCGCAATGCTCAGGCGCTGCTGTTCGCCCCCGGACAGCTGGGCGTCTTCGCCGATCACCGAGTCATAGCCGCGCGGCAGCGCCAGGATGCGTTCATGGATGTGGGCGGCGCGCGCCGCCTCTTCCACCTCCTGCGCGCTGGCCGAGGGCCGGCCCAGTGCGATGTTCTCGCGCACGCTGGCATGCACCAGGCGCACGTCCTGCAGCACAAAGGCCAGGTGGCGGTACAGCTGTGCGGTCTCGATCTGCCGCAGGTCCACCCCGCCCAGCGTGATGCGCCCTTCGTTCGGGTCGAAGAAGCGCAGCAGCAGCCGGGCGAGCGTGGACTTGCCCGCGCCCGAGCCCCCCACCACGGCGGTCACCGTGCCGGGCCTGAGCGTGAAATCCATGCCCTTGAGCACGTCATGCCCCGCCTCGTAGGCATGGCCCACGCCTTCGAAGCGGACTTCGCAGCCTTGGGGCAGCCTGCATTGATGGGCGGCCGGTTGCTCCAGCACGGGCGTGCGCAGCAGCGCCTGCACGCGCTGGGCGGCGCCCGTGGCGTGGTTGAGCGCATGCAGGTTGAAGCTGAGCAGCTGCAGCGGCGCGCTGATGCCCGGCGCCACCAGGGCAAAGGGCAGCACGTCCACGGGCGCCATCCAGCCCAGGGCCGTGAACAGCGTGCCAAAGGCCAGCACCACCCCCAGCACGGCCACGGGCGCGATCAGCGCATTGGCATTGGCGCGCGCCGACACCAGCGGACGCGCAAAGCCGAGGAAGGCATCGGTAAAGCCATCGACGGCCTCGCGGTAGCTGCCATGGGCGCGCCCGCTGGCACCAAAGGCCTTGACCACGGGAATGCCGTGCACGAACTCCACCACCGCGTTGTTGATGCGCGCCAGCCCCGCGCCAAAGGCCGGCATGTGGGCGCCACTGGCCTGCATGGCATGGCGCATCACCAGAAAGAAGATGCCGAACGGCAGGGCCGAGACCAGGGCCATCCGCCAGTCCATGGCCACCAGGTAGACCGCAGAAGCGGCCACCGTGCCCGCGCCGCGCCCCACCGTGGTGTAGAAGTGCGCGGTCAACTCGTGCAGGGTGGCCACGTCGTCCTGCATGGCCTGCTTGACCTGGCCCGAGGCCCGCTCGGTAAACCAGCCCAGCGGCACGCGCGCCAGCCGCTGCATGGCCGACAGGCGCAGCCCGTGGGTGAGGCGGTTGTCGGCCAGATGGGCAACCAGCTCGCCCGCCGACACCAGGGCCATGCCCGCGAACAGGCAGACAAGGCACAGCGCGATGACGCGCCAGGCATCGGCCGCCACCATGCCGCCATCGGCCAGCGCCAGCCGCGCGATGTGGGCAATGCCCGCCAGCGGCGCCAGCGCCAGCACGGCGCCCGCAAACGACAGCAGCGCGGCAAGAACAAGCTGCGCGCGGATGGGCTGCAGCGTCTGCGCAATGGGGCCGGGGCCGGCCTGGGGGTCATCGGCATCGGTGGAGTGCATGGGATTTCCTGGAAGGCATGGCGGAACAGAAAACAAGGGCTCTTGCCTGTCTTCCGAACGAGAACGCCAAACCCTCAATCCGCAGGGCGAGGAAGTTGAATCAGCCGGTAACGGGTTCCGAGAGACGAGGAAGGCGCCGCGATGAAAGGCGCCTCAGCCCGCCGCCTGCACCGTGACCCAGTAGCGCGTGCGCGCGACCACCTGCACGGGCAGGCCCAGCGCCAGGTTCTGCAGGGCGCGGTCGGTATCGCGCAACGAGAACACGCCCGTGACGCGCAGGCCGGCTACCTGCGGGTCGCAGCGCAGCAGGCCCGTGCGGTAGCGCGCCAGCTCGGCCACCAGCTCGCCCAGCGGCATGTTGTCGGCCACCAGCACGCCGCGCGCCCAGGCGGCGGCGCTTTCCTGCGCGGCCACCGGGGGCTGGGCCAGATCGCCGGAGAAGACGGCGCCCTGCCCTGCCTCCACGCGCACCACCTGGCCCGGCGCCCGGGCGGGACGCACTTCCACCGCGCCCTCGAACACGGTCACGCGGGACTGCTCATCTTCCTGGCGCAGGGTGAAGCGCGTGCCCAGGGCCTGCACCGTGCCGTGGCGCGAGCGCACGCGCAGCGGGCGCGGTGTGCTTTGCGGATCAGGCGCGGTGGTCACGAGGATTTCTCCGGCGCGCAGCAGGATCAGGCGTTCGGCCCCGTCAAAGCGCAGGTCGATGGCCGAGGCCGAGGCCAGCACCACCTGCGTGCCATCCGGCAGCGTGATCTCTCGGACTTCACCACGCGCCGTGCCATGGCTGGCGGCGGCGACCTGCCATGCATCGGTGCCGCGCACCACATGGGCAATGCCTCCGGCCGTGGCCATGAGGCCCAGCAACTGCATGGCACGGCGGCGGCCCCGGGGCGCCGGCGACGCAGCGGAGGTGTCCGCCAGCGTATGCCGCGCGATGCCGCCGGGCACGCTGCGCAGCTTGTCGTCAAAGGCCTGCAGCCGGCTCCAGGCCAGCTCGTGCCGCGGATGCTCGGCACGCCAGCGGGCGCAGGCGGCTCGGTCTTCATCGCTGGCGTCGTCAGCCCACAGCCGGGCCATCCATTCGGCGGCGCGCTGGACAATGGCCGGCTCCAGCAGCTCGCTGGCGGACGCAGTTGCGCAGGCGTCAGTGGATGCGGCTGACGCGGCCGATGCCGGAGATGAAGACATGCCGGCCACTCAGCACACGGCGCCGTGCAGCGCCTGGTAGCAGGCCAGCAGGCCGGCAGCGATGTATTTCTCCACCGAGGACACGGACACGCCCAGCTCGGCCGCGATATCTCGGTAGGCCATGCCGTCGAGCTTGCACAGCAGCAGGGCCTTGCGCGCCTTGGGCGGCAGGCCGTTCAGCGCGGCATCGATCTCCACCAGCGCCTCCAGCGCCAGGGCGCGGGCTTCCTCGGAGGGAGCCATCTGCTCGGGCAGCAGGGCCAGCGCTTCAAGATAGGCCGCCTCCACGCGGCGGCGCCGGTACAGGTCGATCACCAGGCCATTGGCGATCTGGGTGAGATGGCGGCGGCGCTCATCGGCCGGCGGAACACGGCCCGTGCGCAGCAGTTGCAGGTAGACGTCGTGCGCCAGATCGGCCGCATCAAAGGCATTGCCCAGCTTGCGGCGCAGCAGGCCGCGCAGCCAGCCGTGGTGATCGGTGTAGAGAATTTCGACTTGTTGCTGATGCGCAAACTCGGCGGCGGCCACAGTACCCCTCCCTGTGCCCCAGGGCGCAGGCACGCCGGGGACGTATGACAAATGAGAACCATTTGCATTTTATATGGAAGCCAGCCCCCGCCGCCGCGACGCACTAGCGCTGCGGCAGGCCGGGCAGTATGGCGTTCAGGTCTACCGCGTTGGCCATGGCGCGGTTGCCTTCGTCGCCAGGATGCAGGTGGTCGCCCGAGTCGAAGCGCGCCGCCATGCGTGCCGGGTGGGCGCTGTCGCGCAGCACGGCGTCGAAGTCGATGACGGCATCGAAGGCGCCGCCCAACCGTATCCATGCATTCACCTGCCGCCGCAGGTCGTCCTTGCCGTCCTGGTAGTAGTCGTCCAGCGGCGTGCCTGGCAAGGCGCCCTCGAAAGGCGGCAAGGTGGCGCCGATCGCGCGCAGGCCGTGGCTGCGCGCCCTGGCAACCAGCTGGCGATAGCCCTCTGCCATGTCCTGCAGCGTGGGTCGCTGCGCCCGCCGCGCAAAGGCCGTGCCGGGCCAGGAAATATCGTTGATGCCCAGCAGCACGATGAGGCTGCGCACACCGGGCTGGGCCAGCACATCACGCTCCAGCCGCGCCAGGGCATGCTCGCCCATGCCATCGGACAGCAGGCGCGCCCCCGAGATGCCGGCATTGACCACCGCCGCGCCGTGCGGCGCAAGGCGCGCGGCCAGGAAATCCGGCCAGCGGCTGTCTCTGTCCAGGCTGGCCGTGGCACCGTCGGTGATGGAGTCGCCCATCACCGCTACCACGGGCACCGCGGGGTCGGCCTCGACCTGAATACCCGCCAACAGCGGGCGGGCCGTGCTGCTGAGCGTGCCAGGAGCCGAAGTCCGCAGCGCCGCAGCCGCGGACTGGTCGCCCGCCACGATCCAGCCGGTCTGACGCCCATCCCAGTGAAAACTCTGCACAGGCATGGCGCCGGGCAGGTACAGGCTCACGGCCACCTGCGACAGCGCCGCCAAAGGCAAGGCCACAGGGTCGCTGACCAGGGATGCGCCTGCGGCAATGGTGGCTTGCGCGCTGCCGCCAAAAGTCACGGCCTGCAGGCTGCCAGCGTCAATGGCGCCCTCCGGCAACGGCTTTGCCACGGTCGCCCTGCCCACGGTCACAGGCTGGCCGCCATAGGCGTTGGACAGCACGATGCGCAGGCGCGGCCCGCCCAGGCTGATGCGCGCCACCTGGCGCACGGTCTGGTCCTGCAGAACGGCGGGCAGGTTGGTAGGAAAGAGGAAGTCCGCCCCCCAGACTGGCTGCGGGCTGGCCTGCCACGTGGCAGCCCAGTTGGAGGCTTCAGCCGAACCCGCCGGCACCGTTGAATCCGCCATGGCTGGCGTGGAAATCACAAGCGCCAGAAGGGCCGCGCCCGAGGCCGTGGAAAGCGATGGAAAAAGTTGCCGCATGCAAGGAATCCGATGTCTGTCGATGGCGGGATCATGGATTCAAGGGCTGCGCGGGACTAGACGGTCTGCTGGAACACCATCTGTGAATTTAATTCACGATGAGGCCTGTGCTGTGCTTTGGCAGCGAGGATGGGTTTGGCGTGCCCAGATGGTCGCAGGGATGGCAGGGAATGGCGATGCGCCGTTGCCATTCTTTTCCTGCCCTTGAAGTTAGGCTGCATTTAACTGAACTTGCTTTGTGCTGTGCGCCGTGGCGCTTTTTTATCACCAATTTTAGACGGAGCTTTCCATAGTATATTTTGTATATATACTATTTCTTGAAACGGATGATGATGCAAACACTTGTTATAACAAAAATACAAGTTGATGTTATTATGGAAAATTTATTATCAATAAAAGGTATTTTGAAATTAATAATGCTCTTAAAAAGAAATAGAAGGAAAATATATGCCATTGCATATACTTTATTCTTCGTACATTTGATTTTTGTTACGCAATATATTGAGAATATAAAACCAGCGTATCTACTGAAATTAAATAGATGGCAGATATATCGCCTGATGCCCAGCAGGTAGCGGGCCACATAAATGCTGTGCATGCTATGAAACTGTAATTCCTCATTTTATTTACAGGGGCAGGTGAATCCATTTATGTCGCCGGATTTAAATGCTTCCCACGCCTTCTTTGCACTCTCAAATAGAGAGCTATCCTTACTGGGGACAATCGATTCCTTGCCTATATGAATAAGAATTTCCGCAGCACTCTCTTGTCCAGTCCACAGTTGAAAACCCGAGTGAAATGGGAACGTCGCATCTTGTATAGTGTGCAATGCCGCGCCGAAATGGAATAGTGCTGAGTCCATATCGCCAGATTTTTTGGCGTTCAGCGCTTTCTGCGATTCATTTTTTATAAATTTATTTGTGGCGGCACATGCCCCTGCTTTGGTCTGACCGGGGCGTCGCATCGCGTGCATATGACTAAACTCCGGCGTTTGGTGCTCAGCGCTATCGGCCCACACATGACCTCTTGCGACGGCCGACAATTGTGATTGACTTATCTCTTTGCCAAAAACCAAATAACCGGCTCTTTGATGCACGTATGCGCCTTTCTGGGAAGCCCATAACCCTAATGGGTCAATTTTTTGTAATGAAATCAATGGATAGATACTTTTATTCATGCCGCCGCTTAACCCAATAGGATCCTGATTGACATAAATCCCCACCACCGGATCGTAATACCGATGCCGGTTGTAATACAGCCCCGTCTCCCTGTCATGGTGCTGCCCCGGCAGCCGGATCGCCTGGTGGATGCCCTGCGGGTTGTATTCCTGCAGCACATTGCCCCAGGGGTCCAGCTTCGCGGCCCAGGCCACCTGGCCGTTCTGGTCCGTCAGGGCCATGGGTGTGCCCAGATGGTCGCAGTGGTAGTGGTGGATGGCGATGCGGCCGTGCTGTTCTTTTTCCTGTTCCTGCAGCTGGGCCTGCATGCTGCCCAGCAGGCGTGTGGGTGCTGTCTGCCTGTTCACCCAGCGTGGCTTGGGCGCCGGGCGGCAGGTCCAGCGTGTGGGGCAAGTGGCGGGCAGCGTCTTGCTGCACGGCACTAAATAAGAGTTATATCGCAAAGTCAAACGATGAGATTTTCAGAAATCTCAGTGGATCCTTCACCCTGATACCCCACTAATCTGCCTCCTCCGCCAATACACCCCTGATTATTGGATAATTTAAAATCCACGCCAGAAGAACCCCAATCAGAAAAAACCATCTATTGTCTGCAACAATAGACATTCCAACGCCAGCAAAGAAGAAAATTATCCCCAATATTTTTCCTAACATCAAAACAATCTGGTATTTTTTCTTTGAGATTTTTATGATCATATGGTTATTTGCATTGACAAGTAAAATTATTTTGATTTGCAACAGCCCCATAACCAGCATTCATAGCGACCAGCTGAGTTGCTCCTCCCGTGGTTGGTTGGACAAATGTTCCCGGCACCGCTCTTACATAACCAGTCGTTTTATTAATAGCCACCGGTATGGCAGAACCAGGTGGCACAAAAGGATTCCTTGGATATCCCCCCACTGAGGATGCGTATTTACCAGCACCAAATAATCCAGCACTTGAGGATTTTATCCCCGACTGTGCGATACCTGCTGCTCCCGCTTCAGTTGTGAAGTGTGTAAGTGTTTTTGGAATTGCACCTACCGCGTTAGTGGCAAGTGTTGCCGCTGCGCCGGTCACAACACCTGACTTGTATGCACCTGTACATTTGTCAATTCCGCCATCCACCCCCAAAGAGTCACGCAGAGATTGACCTTTAAGTAATCCAAAACTCATAGTACTCAATATCCCATCACCCATTCCTGCCGAAAAGTCAACGACCCCTTGCGGCAAGGAAGGCAATGATGCAAAAAATGAAAGGCCTAAAGTATCTATTCTGCTAATCGGCTCCCCACCTGTATAAGAATATATATTCAATCCCCCCATCAACCCGATCGGATCCTGATTGATATAACTCCCCACCACCGGATCGTAATACCGATGCCGGTTGTAATACAGCCCCGTTTCCCTGTCATGGTGCTGCCCCGGCAGCCGGATCGCCTGGTGGATGCCTTGCGGGTTGTACTCCTGCAGCACATTGCCCCAGGGATCCAGCTTTGCGGCCCAGACCACCTGGCCGGTCTGGTCCGTCAGCGCCATGGGCGTGCCCAGATGGTCGCAGTGGTAGTGGTGGATGGCGATGCGGGCGTGCTGTTCTTTTTCCTGTTTCTGCAGTTGGGTCTGCATGCCGCTGAGCAGGCGGGTGGTGCTTTCGGCCTGTTCGCCCAGCATGGCCTGGGCACTGGGCGGCAGGCCGTGCTCCAGGGTGTGGCGCAGGTGGCGGGCGGCGTCTTGCTGCATGTCGCGCGGCATGGCGTCGAGCATGGTTTGCATGAGGGCCAGGGCCGGCGTGTGGTTGGGGTCGTCCGGGTCGGGCAGGCCTGCGGTGATGGCTTGCACCAGCAGGTGGGGCTCGTCTTGGGGGTCGCCGCTGGCCGTGGTGCTCAGGCGCACCAGGGGCGTGAAGCTGCCCGGTTCGTAGATGGTGTGTTCTATGTGGCGGGTGTCGCTGCCGTGCTGCAGGCGCTCGGTGTGGATGAGGCGGTCGCCGTCCCAGCCGTAGTAGTGGGTGCGGGTGGATTCTGTGGAGTCCGCGCTTTCGACCTGCTGCTTCAGGCGCCTGCCCAGGGCGTCGTAGGTGTAACGGCTGTGGTGGCGCAACTGCTCGGCGTTGCCCTGGATCTGGCTGCTGCGCACGGCGATGAGTTGGTGTGCTCCGTCGTAGTGCAGTTGCTGCTGGCTGTGGTCTGCATGCATTTGCGCGATGCGGTTGCCGCAGGGGTCGTAGCGCCAGACGCGGTCTTCGGTGAAGCCGATGCGGTTGTCTTCCCAGCGCTGCACGGGGCCTTGCCGCTGGCCTGCAAGGTGGCCCAGGCCCATGAGGTTGAAGTCGGTGTGCCGCCAGTGGGCATGGACCTGGGCGGCCCAGCTGTCCTGGGTGTTCGTCTGGCCCGGTGCACCGGGTGCACCGAGTGCGGGCAGGCGGTTGCCGGCAGGGTCGATCTGCCAGCGGGCGGTGGTCTGGGGGTCCTGGCTGTCGGTGGCCGCTCTGAGGCGCCCGGCGCTGTCGTAGCCGTAGCGCAGCAGTTGTGCGGCCTGGCTCGGGGCGCCGGCCTGTTCGATGGCAACGAGCTGGCCCAGGCTGTCGTAGTGGTAGCGGCGGCCAAGGATCTGGCCGATGAGGGGCTGGACGAGGTGATCCCTGCCTTCCGTGCTTTGCAGGCCTGTGGTGCCCAGGGCCGTGAGGCGGCCCATGCTGTCCCATTGGCGTTGCACCTGCAGGGGGTGGTGTGCGTCTGCGTCTGCGTCTGCATCTGCTTCTGCATCTGCTTCTGCTGCGGGGGTGGGTGGGTGCAGGCTGCGGCGGACTTCGCGGTGCAGGGCGTCGCGTTCGAAGTCGATGAGGCCGGCGCCGTTGAGCTGCAGTCCGTGCACATGGCCTGAGCCGTAGGTGAGCCAGGCGATCTTTCCCAGGCCTTGCAGCTGGCTGTGCTGGCGTGCGCCCAACGCGTCCAGGCTGTGGGCGATGCGGTGTTCGTATTCGATCTGGTCTGCGCCGCCGTCCTTGCCTGGGCGGTACAGCTGCTGCACTTCTGCGGTGATGCGGCCCAGGGCATCGCGTTCCAGTGCTATGCGGCTTTGCAGTTGGGTGGTGTTCTCTGCGGTGTTCTCGACGGTGTGCTGCCAGACGCTGGCGACCATGAGGCGTCCGGCCGCATCCCATTCGTAGCGGTGGGTCTGGGCCGGCGCATGGGCCGTGGCGGGCAGCTGGCGTTCGACCAATCTGCCGCCTTCGTCCCAGCGGTAGTGGCTGCTGCTTTGCCGTGCAGCGTTGCCGTCCGTGGCTTCCATGAGCTGGCCTGCCGCATCCCAGCGGTAGCGCTGCAGCCGCTGGTCAAACCCTTCTTCCTGCACGAGCCGGTCCAGCGCGTCCCAGGCAAAGCGGCTTTGGGCTCCGTTTTCGTTGACGAGACGCGTGAGGCGGCCAGCGCTGTCGTATTCGAAGGCCAGGGTGAGGCCGCCATGTGTTCGCTGGACCAGCCTGCCCCAGAGGTCGTAGCGCAGGTGGATGCTGGGGTCGGCGGCCGGTGCAGCAGGGCTTTGTCCCCCCATGAGAGGGGTGAGCGGGGGTTGGGCCGGTTCGATGCGCGTGAGGTGGCCTGCGCTGTCGTAGTGGTAGCGCTCGATCTGGCCGTTGGGCAGTTCGCTGGCCACGATGCGGCCCTGGCCGTCGCGCTGGTGGCGTTGGCGCTGGCCCAGGGCGTTGCCCACTTCGATGAGTGCACCCCAGCGGTCGTAGTGGTAGTGCGTGCTGTGGCCCGAGCAGTCGGTGTAGCTGAGCAGTTGGCCCGCGTCGCTCCAGGCCAGCTGTTTGCTGCCGCCCTGGGCGTCTTCGATGCGCCGGGGGCTGTCGCAGGTGAGCGGCGCTTCCTGGGGGTCGGGGTAGTGGTAGCGCTCGGTGCTGCCGTCGGCCTGGGTGATCTGGGTGAGACGGCCCCAGGCGTCGTATTGGTAGCCGGTGGTGGCGCCTGCCGGGTCCGTGGAGGCGAGCAGGCGGCCCGTGGCTTCGTCGTGTTCCTGCTGGGTGCTGCGCCCGTCGGGCAGTTGCACGCCGATGAGCCGGCCCTGGCCGTCGCGCCTGAGGTGGACGCTGCGGCCCAGCGGGTCGGTGCGCGAGGCCAGGCGGCCGAAGCTGTCGTAGCTTTGCAGCCAGCGGCTGCCGTCGGCCTTGTGGTGGGCGATGAGGCGCGACAGGCCCGCCGCACCTTCGAAGTAGTAGGTCTCGATGCGATCCAGGCTGTCGCTGACGCGGGTGGCCGCGCGCGGCTGGCCGTCCGGGCCCGGCGGTTGGCTGAGGTAGTCGAAGCGGTAGGACAGCCCTTCCTGGTTGCTGTGTTCGATGACGCGGGCGCCGGGCTGGGCGCTCTCGTAGCGGTAGCGGTGCCAGGGTCCGCTGGCATGGCGGTGGGCGCTGATGCGGTGGTGGTCCCATTCGAATTCGCGCACGAGCTGGCCTGCGCGGTCGTGGACGGTGATGAGATCGCCTGCACTGCTGTAGCCGTAGCGCACGAGCGTGATGGGGGTGGACAGGGGATGCAACGGGTCCTGCGTGAGGTCGACCCCGATGAGGCGCCAGCCATCGTCGGCGCCCCACAGTCCGTTCAGGCCCTGCGCGTCCTTGCCGCCGTGGATGCGCTGGTGCAGCAGGCGGTAGCGCCGGCCTGTGCCGTCGCTCAGCGAGACCAGGCGGCCTGCGGGCAGCGGTTCCGGACTGCCGTTGACGTCCGGGGCCGTGGTCTTGCCGTCGCTGTAGTGGTAGAGCTGGCGGCGTCCGTAGCGGTCGATCTGGGCCATGAGGCGCCAGGGGCCATCGACCGACTCACCGGGCGGGGGGCCAAAGCCCCAGAGGGTGTCGCCATCGCCGCTGAAGGCCAGGATGGCCTCGGGATTGCACGCCAGCGCCGCCTCCACATGCGACCAGCGCGGGTTCGCAGCCCAGGGCGCTGTGCCGCCGTCCGGCTCCGGGCTGCCGCCGCGCAGCAGCCAGATGTCTTCGCTGGCACTGTGCAGCTGGCCGCCCGGGGCCAGAGGCTGGTCGAAGGTGATGACGCGGCCGCTGGCGTCCAGCAGCAAGGTGGCCTCTTCCTGCAGGCGGATGCTGAGCTCCTGCAGCAGGTGCCAGCCATGGCCCAGCAGGCCGCAGGCAGCGCCGTGCTCGGGGTTGACGTAGCTGCTGTACTGGCGCTGCCAGGCCACGGGCAGCGCAGCCGATGGCAGGGCGAAGTCCAGGTCTTCTGCACCCAGCAGGACCTTGGCGCCCAGCTGGGGGTTGACGGGGGAGCTGACGGTGATGCCACCTGGGCAGACGGAGCAGGCCAGGCCCCCCTGGCTGCCGATGAGCACGGTGCGCGAGCCGGTGACGATCTTGCCCTTGACGACGCTGTCGGTGATGCGGGCTGCGGGTTGGCCACTCATGCGGACTTCTCCTGAGTGGACTTGATGGCGCAGTCGCTTCGTATCGCTGTATCCAGAGCGGCAATTGCTTCACATTGCCTCATCCCAGGCAGATGGAGACAGTGGCGGATTCCCTGATGGCCAGGCATTTCATGAGAATGCAGTGGCTCGCCCCATGGCGTGCGGATGTCAAATGGTCGTGTCATTGTGTCAACCGCCCTGCGGACGGCTCCCCTCTCTCGATGAGCGCGAATCATAGACAGGCCAATGGCAATGGCGCAATTGATTTATGCGTCAGACTTTTCCTATAAATGTAAGCAGATTAATTATCTTGGATACATCAGCAATTGAATGAAGCTTCACCCATGGACGGCCATATCGATAATTCCCACATGCCATTGGTGCAATGGGCATGAGGCGCCTGCTGATCCGCATCAAGGCGCGTCAATAAAAAAGCCCCTGCCTCGAAAGGCAGGGGCTGTCAGGGGCCCGTGGACGCCATGCGTAGCATCGACGGGCCGGCTAGCAACGGGTTGGCGTCAGCCGGCAGTGGCCTGCGGCGAGGGCTTGGGCTGCAGGCGCTTGAGCACGCGCGGCACGATGAGCACGCAGGCCACGATGATGATCAGCGTCAGCGACATGGGGCGCTGCAGGAAGATCCACCAGCTGCCTTCGCCGATGGACACGGCGTTGCGCATCTGCGCCTCGGCCAGGGGGCCCAGGATCATGCCCACCACCACGGGCGCGGTGGGGAAGTCGAAGCGGCGCATGATCACGCCCAGTACGCCGATGCCGTACAGCAGGAACAGGTCGAACGCGCTCTGGCGCATGCCGTAGGCACCCACGGTGGCGAAGATCAGGATGCCGGCGTACAGCTGGGGACGCGGGATCTTGAGCAGCTTGACCCACAGGCCCACCATGGGCAGGTTGAGCACCAGCAGCATCAGGTTGCCGATGTACAGCGAGGCGATCAGCGCCCAGACCAGGGCCGCGGACGAGCTGAACAGCTGCGGGCCGGGGTTGATGCCGTAGTTCTGGAAGGCGCCCAGCAGCACGGCCGTGGTGTTGCTGGTGGGAATGCCCAGGGTCAGCAGCGGGATCAGCGCGGCGGTCACGGTGGCGTTGTTGGCCGCCTCTGGGCCGGCCACGCCTTCGATGGCGCCCTTGGCGCCGAACTCCGCACGGTCCTCGCCCTTGGCCAGCTTCTTCTCGGTGGCATAGCTCAGGAAGGTCGGGATCTCGGTGCCGCCGGCGGGAATGCAGCCGAAGGGCGTGCCGATGACGGTGCCGCGCAGCCACGCGGGCCACGAACGCTTCCAGTCACGGCCGGTCATGTGCACGCGGCCCATCTTGTTTTGCGTATCGACGACCTTGCCTTCGTACATGGCGGCGTACAGCACTTCGGCCACGGCGAACAGGCCCACGGCCACGAGCACGATGTCCACGCCGTCCAGCAGTTCCATCTTGCCCATGGTGTAGCGCGCAGCGCCCGAGATCTGGTCCATGCCGATGCAGCCCAGCGCCAGCCCCAGGAACAGGGCCGTCATGCCGCGCAATGCGCTCTGGCCCAGCACGGCGCTCACGGTGGTGAACGCCAGCACCATCAGCATGAAGTACTCGGGCGGGCCCAGCTTGACGGCGAAGTCGGCCACCGAAGGCGCGAACAGCGTGACGACCACGGTGGCCACGGTGCCGGCCACGAAGGAGCCGATGGCGGAGGTGGCCAGCGCGGCGCCCGCGCGGCCGCTCTTGGCCATCTTGTTGCCCTCCATGGCCGTGACCATGCTCGCGGTCTCCCCGGGAGTGTTCAGCAGGATGGAGGTGGTGGAGCCGCCGTACATGGCGCCGTAGTAGATGCCCGCGAAGAAGATCATCGAGGCGGTGACATCGACCTTGGCGGTGATGGGCAGCAGCATGGCCACGGCCACGGCCGGTCCGATGCCGGGCAGCACGCCCACGGCCGTGCCCAGGGCGCAGCCGACCAGGGCCCACAGCAGGTTGGCCGGTGTGATGGCGGTGGCAAAGCCCGCCAGCAGTGCGTCAAAGATTTCCATTACAGCCACCCCGTCTCAGTCAGGCCCGGCAGGTTGATCGCCAGGAATTGCGTGAAGGCCCAGAACACAGGCGCCGAGATCAGCAGTCCGGTGACCACGTCCTTGGCCCAGGTGATGGGCTTGCCCGCCTGGGACTGGCCGCCGGCACGGCGCAGGCCCTGCACGGCCAGCACGTAGCAGACGGTGCAGCTGACGATGAAGCCCACGGTGCCGATCAGCACGGCATTGACCAGCAGGCCCGTCGACACCCAGACGAAGGCGCCGATGTCGGCTCGTGGGTGGCCGCCTCCGCAAGAGGCTTCGCGAAAGCCGCCCGTGCGTGCCTCCCAGACCAGCCAGGCGCCGCAGACTGCGAGCACCAAGGCACACAGCCAGGGCAGGAAATTGGGGCCGACGCCGCCGTAGCCGGCATCGCCAGGGATTCGCAGCGCGCCGAAGGCCAGGCCTGCGGCGACAAGCAGCACGCCGGAGCCGACGATGGTCTGCGCGCGTACCGAGGGAAAGCCGCTGGGCTCATCGGCCTGGGCGGCATCCGTGGCAAGTGGATTGGGTTGTGAGGACTCGGACATGGTCAGTTCCTGGCCGCAGCGGGACCGGCGACCGGGCCGGCCACCGCTGCAGACGTGGGGAAAAAATTAAGCCGCCGGGGCCTGCGAGCCGCTGGCGCGGCGCGCGGGCATCTTCCGCTTCTTGAAGCAGGCGCTGCGACTGGCGCCTGCCGTGGCCCGCAGGAGTGCGGGCCTGTTGCTGCACCGACCCCGCAAGAGACCGGTGCAGCAGCTCGATCACACCATGCCGGACTTGACCATGGTGGCGCGCAGGCTCGCGAACTCCTGGTCCACGAACTCGCCGAAGGCATCGCCGGCCAGCCATGCAGGCGTCCAGTCGTTCTTCTGCAGCGCCTCGGCCCAGGCCTTGCTCTTGGTGGCCTTCTCGATCATGGCGACCAGCGCATCGCGCTGTGCCTTGGTGATGCCGGGCGCGCCGTACACGCCGCGCCAGTTGCCGATCTCCACGTTGATGCCCTGCTCCTTGAGCGTGGGCACGTCCACGCCCTTCAGGCGCTGGCCCGAGGTCACGCCGATGGGCTTCATCTTGCCGGTGCCGATGTACTCGGCGAACTCGCTGTAGCCGCTGCCGCCCACGGTGACGTTGCCGCCCAGGATGGCGGAGATGGCCTCGCCGCCTCCACGGAATGCCACGTAGTTGATCTTGGAGGGATCGACGCCGACTTCACGCGCAATCATGGCCGCCGCGATGTGCTCGGTGGAGCCGCGCGAGCCGCCGCCCCACTTGACGGAGCCCGGGTCCTTCTTGAGCTGGGCGATCACCTCGGCCATGTTCTTGAAGGGCGAGTTGGCGGGCAGCACGAAGACGTTGTACTCGCTGGTCAGGCGGGCCAGCGGCGTGGCCTGCGTGAGGTTCACGGGCGGCTTGCCCGTGATGATGCCGCCCAGCATGACGGCGCCCATGACCATCATGGCGTTGGGATCGCCCTTGCTGCCGTTGACAAACTGCGCAAGGCCGATGGCGCCGGCGGCGCCGCCCTTGTTGTCATAGGTGACGGAAGCAGCCTGACCAGCGTCCTGCAAAGCCTTGCCCAGGGCACGGCCCGTGGTGTCCCAGCCGCCGCCGGGGTTGGCCGGCAGCATCATCTTGACGGCTGCCGCAGCCTGCGCAGACAGCGGCAGGCTGCCTGCGGCGGCCAGTGCGGCCAGCGACTTCAGAAAAGTATCACGACGCATGGTTTGACTCCTTGTGTTGTAAGGCTGTCGATGATCGGTTCGCTACCTGTCAAATGGCTGTCCAAACCCCTAGGGGAATCCCTAGATCGCTCTCGCCACGATGGCCTGCATCGCGCCCGGTGCTAACGTCCGGCCCATGCAATTGCTGCTCGTAGAAGATGACAACGCCATGCGCACCACGCTGCAGCGCACGCTGATCCGGCGCGGCATCCAGGTGGAGACGGCGGCCGACGGCCCCTCGGCCCTGGCGCAGTGGCTGGTGCGCGAGCCCGACGCCGTGGTGCTGGATTTGAGCCTGCCCGGCCTGGACGGCCTGCAGGTGCTGGAGCGTGCGCGCGGCCAGGGCCTGCGCACGCCCGTGCTCATCCTGACCGCGCGCGGCACCGTGGGCGACCGCGTGCTGGGCCTGAACGCCGGTGCCGACGACTACCTGGCCAAGCCCTTCGACCTCGACGAGCTGGAGGCCCGGCTGCGCGCCCTGCTGCGCCGCAGCAGCGACAGCTTCACGCCCAAGCCGCCGCCCGAGACCATCGCCATGGGTGCGCTGCGCTACGACAAGGCCAGCGGCGCCATCCACCGCGATGGCGAGATCATGGAGCTGACGCCGCGCGAGCTGGCCCTGATGCACGCCCTGCTGGCACGCCCCGGCCATGCCGTGGCCAAGGAGCGCCTGTTCGCGCTGGTGTTTCCCGGCGAGTCGGACGTGCAGTACGAAGCCGTGGAAGTCGTCGCCTACCGGTTGCGCAAGAAGCTGTCGGGCACGGGCGTGCAGCTGGTCACGCTGCGCGGCCTGGGCTATCTGCTCAAGGCCGAGTCGGCCTGAGGCACTCCACCACTCACCGCAGCCCATGCGCGACCCCGGTCTTCCCCTTCCCGCCCCCGCGCGCACGCGCCAGCCCTGGTCGCTGCGCCGCCAGCTGCTGACGGGCATTCTCGTGCCCGTCATTCTGTTCATTGGCTTCAATACCTGGAGCCTGTACCACCAGACGCTGGCTGCGCTGAACACCGCCTATGACCGCACGCTGCTGGCCTCGGCCAAGAGCATCAGCGAGCAGCTGGATGTGACGGGCTATGACGAGTCCGCCCAGCTGCATGCCATCGTTCCCTACTCGGCGCTGGAGATCTTCGAGGCCGACAACCAGAGCCGCATGTTCTACCGCGTCTCCACGCTGGAGGGGGAAATGGTGTCGGGCTTTGGCGAGCTGCCCATGTGGCACGGCGTCATTCCCCAGCGCCCGCCCTACGCGGCCCTGGTCGACTTCTACGACGCGCAGTTCCGGGGCCGGCCCGTGCGCATGGCCGTGCTGCTGCAGCCCGTGGCCAGCGCCAAGGGGCGCGGCATGGCCGTGATCCAGGTGGCCGAGACGCTGGAGCTGCGTGAAGCGCTGGCCCTGCAGATCCTGCGCACCACGCTGGCGCGGCAGGCCCTGCTGGTGGCCGCCGTGGCGCTGATCGTGATCTTCGTCGTCCAGCGCGCCACACAGCCCGTGCGCCGGCTCAGCAGCGACCTGCGATCGCGCCCGCGCGGCGATCTGAGCCCGCTGTCGGCACCCTCAGCACCGCGCGAGTTGCAGCCGCTGCTGGAGGCCATCAACCAGCTCATGCTGCGGCTGCGCCAGCTGCTGTCGGACCAAAAGCGCTTTGTGCGCGACGCGTCGCACCAGCTGCGCACGCCGCTGGCCGTGCTCAAGGCACAGCTGCAGTCGGCCCAGCGCGGCGATGTGCCAGCCGAGCAGGCCTTTGAGGAAATCGGCGCCACCGTGGACCGCGCCACGCGCCTGGCCAATCAGATGCTGGCGCTGGCCAAGGTCGAGCAGTTGCGCCAGGAAGACAGCGCCGAGCCCGCATCGCCCGCGCCCAGCCTGCTGGACGAAGTGGTGCGCGACGTGGCCATCGAACTGTCGCCGCTGATTGCGGAGCAGGACATCGACTTTTCCATAGACACGGAGCCCTGCCCCGTTCCTGCCCACGAATGGATGCTGCGCGAGCTCACGCGCAACCTGCTGCACAACGCCATACGCCACATGCCTGCGGCCGGCAGCCTGCACATCAGCGTGCACCAGGCCGGCAGCCAGGCCGTGCTCAGCCTGCGCGACAGCGGGCCGGGCATAGACAGCGAGCTGGCGCAGAGGCTGTTCCAGCCATTTTCGGCCGGCAATGCGCGCAGCGGCTCGGGTCTGGGGCTGGCCATCTGCCACGAGATCGTGCAGACGCTGGGCGGCGCCATCGAGCTTCGCAACATCTACCGGCAAGGCCTGGTCTGCGGACTGCATGCGCACGTGGCGATTCCGCTGCAGCCGGCCACTGGCAAGCACCCCGCGCCGCGCGCACAATAACGCCATGACCGATATCGAATCCATGCGTCTGGACAAATGGCTGTGGTGCGCGCGCTTCTACAAGACGCGCAGCCTGGCGACGGAGGAAATCGGCAAGGGCCGCGTCACCGTCAACGGAGCCCTGGTCAAGCCCGCGCGCGAGGTGCGCTGCGGCGACACCGTGGCCCTGCGCCAGGGCCAGGTCCCGCGCACCGTGGTCATCCGCGGCCTCTCAGGCATGCGGGGCCCCGCCCCCGTGGCCCAGGCCCTGTACGAGGAAACCGCCGAAAGCCTGGCCGAGCGCGAACGGCTGGCAGAGCAGCGCCGGCTGGCTCCGGAGCCCGCCAGCAGCATCGCCAGCCAGCACGAAGGCCGCCCCACCAAGCGCGACCGCCGCCAGATCGACCAGGTGCGCGAGCGCGGCAGCTGGGACAGCCGCTGGAGCGCCTCCATCGACGATCTGGAGCGGCGCTGAATCGCACGGCCCTGCCCGCCTCTTCCAGCAAAAAAGCCATGCGCAACAACTGCGCATGGCCTTTTTGCATGGATTTGCGGGAAGCAGGCCCTGCGGCGTTCAGACCATCTGGTCCCTGGCCGGGGCGTCGTCATCCTGCGCGCGCGGCAGGATGAGGTTCATCACCATGGCGGCCATGGCGCCCACGGTCACGGCCGAGCCCAGCAGGTACTGCAGCATGTCCGGCAGGGTCTGCACCCAGTCCTTGGGGGCCAGGGTGGCAAAGAAGGAGCAGATGATGGGCACGCCCACCACCAGCATGGCACGCTCGTCCAGGCGCACATGGCGCAGGATGCGGATGCCCGCCATGGCAATGGTCACGCAGACCACGGCGAACATGCCTCCGATCACGGGCGAGGGAATGGCCGCGATCAGTGCGGAGAACTTGCCCAGGAAGCCCAGACAGGCCAGCACCAGGCCGGCTGCAATGAAAACCATGCGGCTGGCCACGCCGGTGATGGAGATCACGCCGGCGTTGGTGGAGTAGCCGGTGACCGGCGTGGCACCTATCAGCGCGGCCACGCTGCAGCTCAGGCCTTCGCCCACGGCGCCTCGGTCCAGCTGGCGGCTGGTGATGGGCTGGTTGATCACGGCCGAGACCGCGAACCACGTGCCCGTGGTCTCCGCCATGACCACGAGGTAGATCACGACGAAGGTGAGCACGGCGGGCAGCGAGAACTGCAGCGGATAGTCGATGCCCGCCAGCTTGGGCAGCGTGAGCCAGGGCGCATCGGCAATGGGCTGCCAGGCAAACAGCCCCATGCCCCAGGCGACGGCCGTGCCGCCAGCCAGCGCGATGATCACCGACGACAGGCGCATCCAGCGGCCCAGCCGGTTGTCGAAGCGCAGGCCCAGCATCATGGCCGCAATCAGCAGCGCCGCCGATACCGAAGCCAGCGCAATGGACTGGTTGACCGTCATGCCACCGTGGACAGAGAACACGTTGGCGCTCAGCGCAATCGGCAGCAGCGACAGCCCCACCACGAGGATGATGGTGCCGCCGACGATGGGCGGCACCAGCCAGCGGATCACGCGGTGGAACCAGCCCAGCGCCCCCAGCGCAATGACGATCAGCGCGCCCGGAATCAGCGCGCCATAGACCGCTCCCATGCCGCCGAAGCCGCCGCCCGCGCCAAAGGCCACGGCCAGGATGGCACCCAGGGGAATGTAGGAAGGCCCTTGTGCCACGGGCATGCGCATGCACCAGGCCGTCTGGATCAGCGTGCCCAGTCCCGCTGCGAGGAAGGTGGACTGGATCATGGACGCCGCGTCGGCCTGCGACAGCGCCAGGGCCGAGGCAATGATGAAGGGCACGACATACACGTCCATGGCCATCACATGCTGCAGGCCCAGCAACAGGGCCTGGGAGAGCGTGACGCGGTCGTCAGGGCGGGCGATCAGGCGCCCTTCGTAGGAGGAGGTCGGTTCGGTCATGGAGCGGAAAACGCGGGAACAGCCAGTGCGCAAACGCAGCCGGTCTTCAGGCGGGGCTGGCCGCCTGGCGCCGGTGCACGCACGCGCCCTGCACCCAGGTGCAGGCCACATTGGCACGCGTGGCATGGTGGATGATCTTCTGCAGGATGTCGGCCGGGCCGTCCTGCTCGGGCCAGATCTGCACATTGGAGTCCGGCGCCAGGCAGTCGACGGCCAGGGCATCCATGGCATGGCCGGGCTCGATGCGGCCAATGGGAAGGTCCAGCGCATCGCCACCCGCCGCCGTGGCCAGCCACAGTGCAAAGACGTGGTCGATGCGGGCCTGCACGCCCTGCCCCGCCCTGCCGCGCCGGGCGGCCGTCTGCGCCGGATCCACGCCTTCGTGCAAGGCCAGCGAGGCTGTCATGGCATGGCGGCAGGCGTCGAACATGCTGGGGCTGTAGCCCCCCGAAATGTCCGTGGCCAGCCCCATGCCCAGGCCCTGCTCGCGGCCGCTGCGCGCGGGGAAAACGCTGTTGGCGAAATAGAAGTTGGATAGCGGGCAATGCGCCACCGAGGCGCCCGTGCGCGCCATCAGCGCCACGTCATCGGCCGTGAGGAAGTTGGCATGGGCCACGACCGTGCGGCGCGTGAGCAGGCCGAAATCATGCAGCGCATGCGCATCGGTGCGGCCCTGGCGTTCCAGCACATGGGCGTGGGCCCAGTCGCTCTCGGAGCAATGGGTTTGCACATGGGCGCCGGTGCGTCCAGCCAGGTCGCCCAGGCCGCGCAGCAGCTCGTCGGTGCACGAAGGAATGAAGCGCGGCGTGATCACCGGCAGCACGCGCTGCTGCGCGTTGTCCGGATGCTGGCGCAGCCAGTCGATGAAGCGCGCCGTCTCGGCAATGCCTTCGGCGGCGCTGTCGTCCTTGTAGTACGGGGGGCATTGCGACGGCTCGTCCATGGCCACCTTGCCGACCAGGGCGCGCTGGCCCAGGGCCAGGCAGCGTTCGGCCAGCACCTGGTTGCCCACGGCGTGGATGGTGCCGAAGTACATGGCCGTCGTCGTGCCATTGGCCAGCAGCGTACGCACCACGCTGTCGTACACCGAAGTGGCAAAGCCGGCATCGCCGTAGCGCGCTTCCAGGGGAAAGGTGTACTCCTGCAGCCAGGTTTCCAGCGGCACATCCAGGGCCTTGCCGCTTTGCGGCCACTGCGGCGCATGCACATGCAGGTCCACCATGCCGGGCAAAAGGTACTGGCCCTCGGGCAGGCGCTTCAGCGTGCCCGCTGCCGCATGCGCTGCCTCCAGAGCGGCGCGGCGGGGATCACCGCGCTCCAGCACGGCATCGATCATGCCACGGCCATCCACCACGATCAGCACGTCCTGCTGGATGCGCAGCGCATCCGGCACGGGCGCATCGAAAGCAGTGCACAACAGGGCCCAGCCCCGGCCAGGGTCAGCGCAATTCATCATGGAAACGCGGCCCCCTGCCTCACTTGGCCTTGAGCTTGGCCAGGTCCTCGGCCGTCAACCACCGCCACTGGCCCGGCTGCAGGTCCTCGGTGAGCTCCAGCTCGCCAATCTTCCAGCGGTGCAGGCCTTCGACGCGGTTGCCAACGGCGGCGATCATGCGCTTGACCTGGTGGTACTTGCCCTCGGTCAGCGTGAGGTCCAGCACATGCTCGCTCACCTGCTCGCAGGCAGCCGCCTTGACGGGCTTGGGGTCGTCATCAAGCACCACGCCCTCCAGCAGGCGCTGCACCTGCCGCGCATCCACGGCATGCTTGGTGGTCACACGGTAGACCTTGGGCACATGCTTCTTGGGCGAACTCATGCGGTGGATGAACTGGCCGTCATCGCTGAGCAGCAGCAGGCCCGTCGTGTCCTGGTCCAGCCGGCCCACGGCCTGCACGCCCTGCACGGCACCCTTGTTCGGGCGCTGGCGCAGCGGCATGGGCAAAAGCGAGTAAATGCTCGGATAGGTTGAAGGCTTTTGCGAGCACTCCGTGCCCGCCGGCTTGTGCAGCAGCACATAGCCCAGCGCGTGATAGGCCCACTCCACGCCCTGTACGCGATAGCGCAGGCCTTCAGGATCGATGTCCTGCGTGGAGTCGAGGCAACGCACCCAGTCGTTGGCCTCGGTGTCCCACAGTTCCACCCAGCCCTGCTGGACCAGGCCCGAGCACACTCGGCGGATACCGAAGCCTTGGGAATACAGAATGTCTTGCAGTTGCATGTTGGTCTTTCAAGCCGGCGCACCCACCATGGCGCACGCACATCGCGCAGGGCCGGAACAGGTATTCTGCGCAAACAAGCAAAAAACCCCGTAGCTTTGGGCTACGGGGTTTCTTGGGCTGTAAGAGCCTGACGATGACCTACTTTCACACGGGAACCCGCACTATCATCGGCGCAAAGTCGTTTCACTGTCCTGTTCGGGATGGGAAGGAGTGGTACCAACTTGCTATGGTCATCAGGCATAACTTGTTGTCATGCTGCTCTTGCGAGCAACACAACGAATTCATAGAGTCTGTAATCAGCTTTGTATTTTGACTGCGCCTTACTTGGCATAACCACCTTGATGATCAACGTCATCAAAGTTATAGGGTCAAGCCTCACGAGCAATTAGTACTGGTTAGCTTAACGCATTACTGCGCTTCCACACCCAGCCTATCAACGTCCTGGTCTTGAACGACTCTTCAGGGGGCTCAAGGCCCCGGCAGATCTCATCTTGAAACGAGTTTCCCGCTTAGATGCTTTCAGCGGTTATCTCTTCCACACTTAGCTACTCGGCAATGCCACTGGCGTGACAACCGATACACCAGAGGTGTGTCCACTCCGGTCCTCTCGTACTAGGAGCAGGCTTCCTCAAATCTGCAGCGCCCACGGAAGATAGGGACCAAACTGTCTCACGACGTTTTAAACCCAGCTCACGTACCTCTTTAAATGGCGAACAGCCATACCCTTGGGACCGACTACAGCCCCAGGATGAGATGAGCCGACATCGAGGTGCCAAACACCGCCGTCGATATGAACTCTTGGGCGGTATCAGCCTGTTATCCCCAGAGTACCTTTTATCCGTTGAGCGATGGCCCTTCCATACAGAACCACCGGATCACTATGTCCTGCTTTCGCATCTGCTCGACTTGTCAGTCTCGCAGTTAAGCACGCTTATGCCATTGCACTATCGTCACGATGTCCGACCGTAACTAGCGTACCTTCGAACTCCTCCGTTACGCTTTGGGAGGAGACCGCCCCAGTCAAACTGCCTACCATGCACTGTCCCCGATCCCGATAAGGGACCTGGGTTAGAACCTCAAACGCACCAGGGTGGTATTTCAACGTCGGCTCCATGAGAACTAGCGTCCTCACTTCAAAGCCTCCCACCTATCCTACACAGATCCGTTCAAAATCCAATACAAAGCTACAGTAAAGGTTCATGGGGTCTTTCCGTCTTTCCGCGGGGAGATTGCATCATCACAAACATTTCAACTTCGCTGAGTCTCTGGAGGAGACAGTGTGGCCATCGTTACGCCATTCGTGCAGGTCGGAACTTACCCGACAAGGAATTTCGCTACCTTAGGACCGTTATAGTTACGGCCGCCGTT